>NZ_QJSR01000027.1 GCF_003217095.1 Rhizobium sp. PP-CC-3A-592 | reverse complement strand
GGGCTTTGAACGCAGAGATGGATCATCATCTCTCTGGCGAAGCGACTGCCGGCAACAGCCGCAATGGCTACGGCCGCAAGACGGTACTGACGGATAGCGGCTCGCTTGAGCTTTCCATCCCGCGCGACCGGCAGTCGAGTTTCGATCCTCAATTGCTGGCCAAATACCAGCGGCGCTTTCCGGGCTTCGACGAGAAGATCGTCTCGATGTATGCGCGTGGAATGAGCACGCGCGAGATCGTCGGGCATATCCAGGAGCTTTACGGCATCGACGTGTCGCCCGACCTGATCTCGGCTGTCACCGATGCCGTGCTGGACGAAGTTGCGACGTGGCAGGC
This sequence comes from Rhizobium sp. PP-CC-3A-592, assembly GCF_003217095.1. GTDB lineage: Bacteria > Pseudomonadota > Alphaproteobacteria > Rhizobiales > Rhizobiaceae > Ferranicluibacter. Next base: position 807 of record NZ_QJSR01000027.1, on the reverse strand, counting down.
TCGGCCCCTGGAGCCGGTCTATCCGCTGGTGTTCTTTGATGCGTTGCGCGTCAAAATCAGGGATAAAGGCCATGTTCGCAACAAGGCAGTGCATATTGCGCTTGGCGTGCGCGGGGATGGTACGAAGGAAATTCTCGGTCTCTGGATCGAAACCAACGAGGGTGCCAAGTTCTGGCTGCGGGTGATGAACGAGCTGAAGAACCGCGGCGTCGAGGACATTCTGATCGCCGTCGTTGACGGTTTGAAGGGCTTTCCAGAGGCCATCAATGCCGTCTTCGCAGAAACGACGGTGCAGACGTGCATTGTTCACCTGCTGCGAAATTCGCTGGATTTTGCCTCGTGGAAAGACCGCAAGGACCTGGCCCGAGAGCTGAAATCGATTTACGGCGCCATTGACGATAAGGCGGCGGAGACAGCCTTGACGACGTTCGAGGGTGGCTTCTGGGGCCGGAAATTCCCGGCCGTCGCCCAGATTTGGCGGCGCGCCTGGCAGGAGGTCATCCCCTTCTTTGCCTTTCCCAAGGACGTGCGCCGGATCATCTACACCACGAACGCCATCGAAGCCTTGAATTCCAAGCTGCGTCGCGCTGTGCGGGCAAGAGGTCATTTCCCGAGCGACGACGCGGCGACCAAACTGCTCTACCTCGTCTTGAACAGATCCGAGAAAGAGTGGAAGATGCCGCCGAGAGAATGGGCGATGGCAAAATCGCAATTCTCAATTCTGTTTGCGGACCGCTTTCAGGCCGCAAGGGCGTAGACGCGAATGTTCAACCGCACGCCCGTACACGAAATTCCTGACACTCCCGG
>NZ_QJSR01000026.1 GCF_003217095.1 Rhizobium sp. PP-CC-3A-592 | reverse complement strand
CTAGTGCACCGACTCATACAGACGGTACAGGCAGTTCGTCGATCTTTGCGAAAATGTCGTTGGCGGATTTTGTCCAGACGAAGGGTCTGGGATCGGCGTTCTGTCGCTTGATATAATCGCGGATTGTTTTTTGCAGATCAGGCACGGATTTGAACACGCCCCTTCGCAGTGCTCTTCTGGTGAGAGCTGAAAAGAAGTTCTCGACCGCATTGAGCCACGATGCGGATGTCGGGGTGAAATGGAAGGTCCATCTGGGATGGTCGGCCAGCCATTCGAGCACCTTGGGGTGCTTGTGGGTCGCGTAATTGTCGAGGATGGCATGGACGACCTTTCCTGCCGGTACGGCTTTTTCCACCGCATTGAGAAAGCGGATGAATTCCTGATGGCGATGGCGGGACATGCATCGCCCCAGCACGGTTCCATCGAGGACATTGAGGGCGGCGAACAGGGTGGTGGTACCATTGCGCTTGTAGTCGTGGGTCATGGTGGCGCATTTGCCGGGTTTGAGTGGCAGTCCTGGCTGTGTGCGATCGAGTGCCTGGATCTGGCTCTTCTCATCGATGGAGACGACAATCGCATGGGCTGGCGGGCTCATATAAAGGCCGACGATGTCTTCCACCTTCTGCGCGAAGGTGGGGTCGCTGGATGTCTTGAATGTGCGCAGGCGATGGGGCTGGAGACGATGAACCTCCCATATGCGCTGGACAGACCGAAGCGAGATACCAATGATGCCGGCGACAGCACGCCCGGTCCATTGTGTGATTGAACCGGGTGGCTCCGAGCAGGTCAGCGCCAGCACGCGCGCCGTCACACTGGTGCCAAGGGGAGCCTTGCCGGGCGGCCGTGTCTTGTCGCGGATCAGGCCTTCTGGCCCCTCTTCGCCAAACCGCTGCTGCCAGCGCCAGACGCAGGGCCGACTGACCCCGACGCGCCGGGCAACATCTTGCACCGCCAGGCGCTCCGCCGAAAACAGAATGATCCTGGCCCGCTGCACGTGCTTGAGCGGACGATTGCGATCCGACACGATCGCTTCAAGCTGAAGGCGATCGGCAGGGTTCAGAAGAATGCAAACGCTCTGGGACATAAACCCAGATTCGCACATCTGAACGTAAATGTGAATCTTATGATTGCGTCAGTGCACTAG
>NZ_QJSR01000025.1 GCF_003217095.1 Rhizobium sp. PP-CC-3A-592 | reverse complement strand
GCCGGGTCAGCTCTCAGTGGAAACGTATGGCCCGCCCTGCTTGCAAGTGATTTTTTGATACCTGAACAGTCTGCTTCAACGTATTCGGTCTCACGGTCATACCGTGGCCAAGATGGATATCCGCACGTTCAGCGCCACGATAATCAACACGGTTTCCAAGAACCATTTCCACTGCTGGGCTATCTGAACGCCGATCAACTGTCAGGCCATCTCCATTCCACTCGCAAACATCGTAGGCTGCGCATCAGAGCAGCCAATTACCTAATTTACCGCGACGCCATAGGACCGCTCGTATGGCAGACCTTTGCGCAACACCGCCCACGCGATACGCGCCAGTTTGTTCGCCAAGGCCACGATGACGACATTACGCGCCACGCCTCTGGACAACATCGCTCTGAGCCATTGGCCGATCGGCGTGTCGCTCTGACTGAGCGTGTGCATCGCCGCTCGAGCACCATGAACGAGCAGGGTTCGCAGATATGTATTGCCGCGCTTGGTTATGCCAAGCAGCCGCGCCTTGCCACCGGTCGTGAACTGACGAGGCACAAGTCCCAACCATGCTCCAAGATCTCGGGCGTGCTGGAAGCTGCCGGCATCTCCGATCGCTGCAACGAGCGCGGTCGCATTCAAGACACCGATCCCAGGTATTGAAGTCAGACGACGCATTGCGCTGTTCTGCTTGGCGAGCGCTACGAACTCCGTGTTCAACGTCTCAATCTTCTGGTCGAGCCTTCGCCATTCGTCTCGCAATCCCAGGATCAGGCTTCGGATGCGCGGCGACAATACGTCGTTGCCTCCGGCAATAAGGTCATCAAGAGCACTTTCGAACTTCACGCGCCCGGCAGGGAACACCACACCTCGTTCCAGAAGAATTGCGCGGAGCTGATTGATCAAGGTCGTGCGCTCAGCAACCAGGCGTGATCGAACCCGATGCAGCGTCTGGATATCAAGTTGCTCTTGGCTCTTCAGGTCCACGAACCGCATCGTCGGGCGAGACGCCGCCTCGGCAATTCCCTCTGCATCTCGATCATCATTCTTCTGTGCTTTTACGTAAGGCCTGACATATTCCGGCGACATAAGCCGCACTTCATGACCAGCAGCGGCAAAGAGCCGACCAAGATGATGTGCGCCGCAGCATGCTTCCATCGCGATGACGCAGCGTGGCAGCTTCTCGACAAAATCAATCAATGTCTGTCGCCGCATTTTTCGACGCAAAATCACGGCACCCTGGCCGTCAACACCAACGACACTGAAGCTGTTCTTCCCAATGTCGACACCCAATATGGAAATCTGCATGGCTCGGCTCCTTTCTCTTCAAAAGAGACATCATACTCGATGTTCTCGGAAGGGCGGGCCATCCCATAATCAACA
>NZ_QJSR01000024.1 GCF_003217095.1 Rhizobium sp. PP-CC-3A-592 | reverse complement strand
TAGAGCGCGTCCTGTTTAATCCGGGTCATATCCGGCAGCCCTGAAGTAGTTTGCACATTCGGCGGGAACGAAGAGCGGGACGAGACTACCGACCGTGTCCCATAAAGCGTCGACCGTCCTTTCGGCCCGTGCCCGCAGCAGCGCCTTGAGCTTTGCGAAGGCGTTTTCGATGGGGTTGAAGTCTGGACTGTATGGCGGGAGGTAGAGCAGATTTGCGCCTGCTGTCTCGATTGCGTTGCGAATGCCGGCGGCCTTATGGGCAGGCAGATTGTCCATGATCACGACGTCGCCGGGATGGAGGGTGGGCACCAGCACCTGTTCGACATAGGCGAGAAAGACGATGCCGTTCATGGCGCCGTCGTAGACAAAGGGTGCCGTCATACCGGTCAGCCGAAGCGCTCCGGTGAAGGTCGTCGTCTTCCAATGACCATGCGGCACACCGGCCCGGCAGCGCTCACCGCGCGGTGCTCTTCCACGCAGGCGGGCCAACTTTGTCGAGAGGCCGGGGTGAGTAGGCCGGAGGGGTTTCACCTGCCGGCCTCTCGCAGAACGGTGCGTGAACCTCTCGATTCACACCGCTCCCATCAGGTAAATGGGTTCGTTCCGAACGCCTGCCAATGTACGAAGAGATCCCGCCTAGCTCGGGCAAGTTGCCGCAGGAACTGCGAAGCCCGAGTTTTGTGGAATCGAAAGCGCTTGTACTTTCGCATGATCCAGGCCTTGAGCTTCCGATTGACATAGTCAGCCAGAGAGAACAGGGCCGAACGGCTGAACCGTCCATAGTATGCAATCCATCCCCGGAGGAGCGGATTGATCTGTTTGGCGATTTCAGCCAGCGTCCCGGGCGTTTGCCGCGGAATGTTCAAGCTCTTGATCGTTGCCCGCATCGACTTGAGCACCGTCGGGCTGGCCGCAGGGGTGTAGCCACAGAAGTACTCATTCCGCAGTGACGTCGCCACCTGTCGCGGCCTGAACTGGTATCCAAGGAAGTCAAATTTGACGGTCGGATACCTTTCCCGACGCCGATTATCTTTGCAGTAGACGATCTGGGTCTTGGTCGGATGCATCTGAAGTCCGCATTCTGCCAGCCGCGCTTGGAGCTCGGCCATAAGGGCCTCCGCTTCTTGCTCGGTCCGGCAGTGCACGAGACCATCGTCCGCATACCGACACCATGGAAGGTCCGGGTGTGTCCGCGTCATCCAGACGTCGAACGCGTAATGCAGGAAGAGATTCGACAAGATCGGGCTGACCACGCCCCCTTGCGGGGTGCCGCGTGACCGCTTGACGACTTCTCCGTTCTTTTCCATCGGCGCTGTCAACCATCTTTCGATGTAGAGCAAAGCCCACTCGCACTTCACGTCCTTTCTGACCGCCTTCAGCAGGAGATCGTGCGGAAGATTGTCAAACAGCCCTTTGATGTCGAATTCCAAAACCCAATCATACTTCCAGCACCGCTGGCGCGTCACTCCGACGGCATCCAGAGCCGATTTTCCGGGCCTGTAACCATAGGAGTCCGGAAGAAAGAGAGAATCCAAATCCGGCTCAATCATCTGCTTGACCACCATCTGCGCGATCCGATCGCTGACCGTTGGCACACCCAAAACCCTTTCGCCTCCAGCCTTCTTCGGAATGGAGACGGCACGCACCGGCGGCGGAAAGTAGGTCCCGGACGACATCCGATTCCAGATCTTGTAGAGATTTCTCGCAAGTTCTTTGTCGAACATCTCCAAGGTCTCACCGTCCACCCCGGCTGCGCCACGGTTGGCTTTGACCGCTTTGTAAGCTTCGTACACTTGCCGTTTCTCAATTCGAAACGGCTTGTCTGTCGTACCTGTCGAAGTCATCCTGCTTCCAGTTGTTCCAAACAATACGACCACCTGATCCGATCCCTTTGCTCCGGCCCCATTACAGTGCCCTCAACGCTCGTACGGATCGGTCCGCCCCAGTCTCCTGCATCGGTACTCTCGCCTTGCGGTTTCTCCGCTTGGGCTTCTCCCTTGGCATCAGGAGCCTGGTTCCTGCAGTTCCGCGTAAAAGCCTGCATCCGACTCACGCCCCCTCTACGCCGGTCGCCGCCCGCCCAGTCATCAGGCACCCGGCGGACTTGTCCCAGGATGACGAAACAGTCCTGGTTTCGACGACGCTTAAATTCATAACGGCGCGTCTTCGGAGGGTTCACTTTCGTTCGTCTTTCGGACACTCACCTGCTCGGATCTCGTCCGAACTTTTCATCCGACGCTCACCACCACGGCTCTTTACCGCAGCAGCTCGGACTGGTTTGAGACCCGCTCCTGAAAGCCGATCTCGGGGGGCCGTCCCCCATCATTTACGCAGCTTTACGCCACGGTCTCAGTTCATATTGAACTCCTTCCGCTGCTCTGCAGCACACTTTCGTCAATGAACACCAGCTTTGCCGGATCGAGATCGAGTTGGCCGTCGAACCAGTCTCGGCGACGCTTCAGGATGTCGGGGCGGTCCTGCTCCAGTGCATGTGCGGACTTTTTTTGAACGTCCAGCCCCGACGGCAGAGCCAGGCGCTCAAGGCGCTGCGGCTGATCCGCACTGACTGCTCGCCCACGAGCCGTTCCACCATCTCGTTCAACGTAATGTCCTTGCGCTCCTCAATCAGCCCGACGATGAAGACTTCATGCCCATCAAGGCTGGAACTCCGGCGGCGACCCTGCGGTCGCGGTGCCAGTTCACCCATCTTGGCCCGCGCAATCCAGCGGATCGCGCTCGATACACCGACCCCGAACCGTGCTGCCGCCTGCCGCGCCGACATGCCTTCATCCGATGCCCTCACGACCCGCGACCGAAGATCGCCGCTCAATGCCTTGCCCATTCTCCACCTCCGTGCAGGTCGATGTTGAATCAGAATGGTCTGCAGCAGTCACCTCACAATCGATTCATCGATCACAGGACGCGCTCTAG
>NZ_QJSR01000023.1 GCF_003217095.1 Rhizobium sp. PP-CC-3A-592 | reverse complement strand
ATCCGTCAGTACCGTCTTGCGGCCGTAGCCATTGCGGCTGTTGCCGGCAGTCGCTTCGCCAGAGAGATGATGATCCATCTCTGCGTTCAAAGCCCGTTCCGGCAGGGCTTTCTTCAAATGATCGAGAAGCCCGTTGCTCTCGAAAGCTGTTTTCGCATCAGAACCGGCCAATAATTGGTCCAGAATGCTATCCGGAATAACAGGCTCTTTCCGTCGTGCCATGGGTGATCTCCTTCGTACCCATTATGCACGCCCGTACACGAAATTCCTGACACTCCCTGAAAAGCAAGAACTGTGGCTGAAGCCACTGCCCCTGCGAACGCCGAATACAAAAGAGGCCTGCTCGACACGGGCCTTTCCGTGTCAGGCGCATCGTCGCCTTTTAAGGCAACGGGCGTGCATGTAAGGTCTTGGGAGGACCGCGGAGACTGTAACCGGGCAACGGTGCAGCCAGTCTCCGAAGCGCCATTATGCACGATCGGCTGGAGCGAGGCTGCCCCAGACGTAAATGAGGCGCAGGGCACCCGGCCACGTCGAACATAGTCGCGCAAGGTTCATGTCCTAGGATGGCTCCATCAAACATCAACACTGGTGGAACTCCCTTGAACGCCATTATAATTCCCGTACATCCACCGAAAATATTTTGGGCGATATCGTTCCTGAACAGTCTACGCCTATCTCATCACAAATCTGAGACACGGGTAGTCTTTGCCTGCTCAAACCATCTGGATGTCGGTTTCTTTGCCCGAACATTAGGCTCACTTAAACTCGATGGATTAGTTGAACTGATCAACATCGAGCATCATGCCCGCTTCTGCTTTGGCCAAGAGGAGGTCGATAAAACGCTGGAGAATGCAGGGCAAGCAATCATCAACCGGAAAAAGTTTTTAGCCTTGCACTGGGCTTCCATGCAGAAGTTTGAGTATTTGATTGTAATGGACTGCGACATCCTGTGTCTTCCTGCTTTCGACCTAGATAGCTTCGTCGGCAAGGTCGCAGCCGCTTACGATTTGAACGTTCAGTGGGGAGCGACCCTTGTCGCGGAGCTTGATGCCCTCGCATATCCCAAAATTAACGAACAATCGCTTCAGCTATTCTCGGACCAGGATCAAGCAAGGGTGCGGACATCTGGCTGGGAACGGATATACACGTGGTTTCTCGACCCCCCATGCTACAGGCTGGACGACCTTCAGCGGTTCTTCAGTTACATGGGCGAAGTTCACAGCGGTCAGAAGGGCTTTTACGGAGCCCTTGGTTGGCACGCTTTCGATAATGTCGTCTTTACCTATTTCCGAGCCCTCTACTGCGACATTCAGATTCTAAGCTACGGCACTTTCGGGATTGCACATCTCCCTGAATGGTTAAGCGTTGAGCAGCTTTCGATTCTGAGTCATTCCACCGGCTTCAGTCCAGCTTGGGCAACTTTAGTTTCATCGTTGAATAGCCCCGCAGCACTTCAAGCTTGTTTCCCAGAATGCTCGATCCTTTATCACTGCGATCGAATGAACGGCCTAGAAACCGGAGGGGTTTGAAACTAGGCGTTTGCAAATGATTTTCAGAACCCCGTGATATGAGCAAGCACGCATACGGCATTCTTGCTACAGTCCGCGCGCGCACTCGGGAATCTGCGGGTGGAGTGCTCATGCAGCGCGCCATTTCATCGGAATGACAGCAGCACGGCGAAGCTCGGTACGTTCCCCGTCGAGTGACCGCTCCCACCCGCGCACCGCACGCACGGGGTGGATCAGGCATCCGCCGCGATATCATTGTCGAGACCGAAATTCGGCTCGCATCGCGCCCGCGTGCCGCTCTGGTGATCATCGGCGACATTAACCGACAGAAAGATGTCCTGATCGAAGCTCCAGCCCTCGTACTGGATAAAAAAACCATCTCTTGTGATCTGCGTCTCCGGCATACCGAAGATGAGAGCAGAAAGTGCACGCGTCTGTTCTGCCCCGAGATCCTGTGATGGGTCGAAGTCTTCGCCGACAATGACGCGGAACCGGCTTTCGTAGGAATTCATACCCCTAGATTTAGGACGCCCGGGCGCGCGGGCTACCCTGCAAGATGAAATGAAAAAGCACCCTCCTTGGTTAGGACGGGGGAAGGGCTTAGCTCGTTCCGCAATCGTTCCCATTGCTTTCCGATAGCGTCCTGCGACACTCAGAAAATCCACGGGTTTTGCGGCGCGACACAAAGAGGTCTGCGGGAATAACGTGGCACATGCATGGCGCAAGAGGGGGGAGATATCGATGAGTAATTCAGAGTGGGAATGGGCTGCAGTCGAAGGACATGAAGGCCTATGGGTTCTTGATGGCAAGACCCCCCTTAACGCCAGGGCAACAGCCTGGGCCGATATTGACAAATACTTGAAACCTAGATCCTACCGATGGGCCGTCGGCAGCGTCAGCGCCTTTAGTTCGTTCGATGGCGAATGCAAGACGCTGGGTGCAGCCAAAGCTGACGCATTTGAAGCGGCAAGAAAGGCTGACGAAAAAGCCCCCCTCGCAGGTTGGGGCAAGGGGCGTGAGTCTTTATTTGTGGAACCAGAGGCTCTGTAGCCGGGAACAGTCCGGTTAGCCCCCCGAGAGAACAGCGTGCACCACAAGCTTAAGCGGGACCCGTGCCGCAGCGAGAGATTGGAGCTAAGGTGCAACCCGCGCGCGGGTATATCGATCATTCTTAAACAGCTATTTGTTGTTCTTGCTCTTCCTGTTTTCCTGTTCATAGTGATCGCGGTAACCTTGGGAGGGGATATGGGAAATAGCATTTGGACCGACTCGAAGACCTACTATGAAGAAAACATCGCGCGCGCGAAGGAGCACTTAGCCGACCTTCGGAGCAGACGGCATCAAACTGATGGAAAGGACTGTTCGGAGGTACTGCTAGATGAAAATACTGAAAACCTTGCCCGTCACTATGAGCAGATGATCAAAAGGTTGACGCTGCTTCTCAAAATGATCGACGCGCGCATCGCCAACGGCGACCGTATTGGAGCCAGGTGATGTCGGGGCGGAACACTGAGAGCCATTTTGCAGTTGTCGCGCCATGAATACGAACAGTCTAATTCCCGCTGCAAATCCTCTTCAGTGGCGAAAAGCCAATCCAATCAGTCACCGGGACTTCAAGGGCTTCGATATGGATCAGGCCGTCGCACGTATCCACCTAGCGGTCTCGGACGTCAGTCTGAATGAGAACTGGCACTGGGAACTGACGGTACACCATGAGGGCTTTAAGGCTGACGAGGTAGCTGGCCAAGCCCCTTCGCATCTTCTCGCAGCAGACGCGGCCGAACAAGCGTACGCACGAATTTTATCTATTGCTTCTATAAATAGGAAAAACTCGACGTCAGAAGACGCGCCAAGAGAGGCAGAACTTGGGACCGAAGCGTTTGAACAGGGCAGCGACGCTTGAGCTACGACCATCGCGTCATGATTGCGAGCACCGATGGCATCATTACCGTAGATCGACCCGTGACGACCAAGGAGCTGTCAGCTCTGGTTGATGAAAGACACTGCGGTCGACTGTTCTTGGCGGCGTTCTTACAGGACAGCGAGAGAGGCTCGATCGTTTGTCCGAATGGAGAGACGATAGTGTGGCGTCCACTAGAAGCAAGCTAACCCAGATGCAGGCGCAGCGATCCCACCCCGCAGAACAATACGCGCGGGGTGGCTCCGGTCGCGCCACAAGACAGTTCGCCTCAGGTACGTGAACTAATCGACTACTGCCCCCTGAGCCAAGCGATCACTAAGGCGCGATTTGCGGCAAGCAGCTGCCTAACAGACGGGTTATGAGCTTGGTAGGTAAGGGCGAGCTCGCCAGCTAGTGCACTGACGCAATCATAAGATTCACATTTACGTTCAGATGTGCGAATCTGGGTTTATGTCCCAGAGCGTTTGCATTCTTCTGAACCCTGC
>NZ_QJSR01000022.1 GCF_003217095.1 Rhizobium sp. PP-CC-3A-592 | reverse complement strand
CTGCGAATGCCAGCCTCTTCCGCAATCCCCCGGCGATGGGCGAAGTCCTCGGTGTAGTCGAGCGTCGTTTCCTTGACGCCCGAGCGGCTGAGCCGCTCCTCGAGCTGCCGGAATGCCAGATCCTCCCCGGTGAGCACGCTCCAGCGGTTGCGTGTCACGGTGCTTCCATCGGGAAGCCGAACCGGATCCGAGCCCGTGCGCTCAAGCCGTATTGCTGCATCAACCTCTGGCGCTGCGGCTTCCATCGCGCGTTTGAGATCCGTGCCCCAGACCGTCTGCGTCTCGCCTTTGTCCGTCTTGATCGTGACGAAGGTGCTGTCGCGGTTTTTGGGATCGTGGGCATAGGGTGCCGTACCGAACGCCACCAGCCGACCGGCGCTCGCGTCTGTGAACGCGTCCTGGCTCGCATAGAGCTGGACGCTGTCGCGATGCCGCGTCATGGCGACATAGGTCAGGTGACGGTCCATCGTCTTCGACGCCATCACAAACGCACGATCGACGGTGGCGCCTTGCGTCTTGTGGATGGTGGTCGCATAGCCGTGATCAAAGGACTGGTAACTTTTGGTGGGTATGGTGACAATGCGGTCCTTGTTCTGACCGCGACCAGCACCACCGTCGAGCTGAACCTGTAGTGCGTCCGGCTCGACGGTCCGCACGGTCCCGAGCATCCCGTTCTTCACGCCGAGATCCCGATCGTTTTCCAGAAACACCAGCCGGTCACTGGGTGCAAAGGCGCGCGCACCGTTGCTCGTCTGGAACGACAGCTCACCATTCTCCCCGCCGCGTGCCAGACGACCGGTCTCCTGAAGCGCTGAACGGATATCGGTGTTGATGGCGGAGACGTCGGCCCGGCGATGCGCTATGGCAACCCGGCTACCCTGCGGGCGGGCCTCCAGGTCCGCAACGGTGTCGCGCACGATGGCGGACCGCGCATTATCTACCGTCTGGCTGAACCGGATGTCGCCATGCCGCCGATACGCTGCCAGGCCCTCTGCCGTCTTGTGCGTGGCAAACGACACGGATGCTGCGCGCTGCCAGTCCACGCGCTGACGACGGATGTCGGAGAGCGCACTGTGCCCGATCTGCTCGGCGATCGCCCGGAACGGCGCGCCGGCTCCGATCGCCTGCAGCTGTTCGTGGTCGCCAACCAGAACGATCTTTGCTCCGCGCTGCTCGACCTCGCGCAGAACCCGAGCAAGCTGGCGACTGCCGACCATGCCCGCCTCGTCGATCACGAACACGTCCCGGCGGCCAGGCAGATGACGATCGTTCTGCCACCGCATCTCCCAGGAGGCGAGCGTGCGGGAGGCAATGCCCGATGACTCTTCCAGCCCTTCCGCCGCCTTCCCCGACAGTGCCGCACCCTGCACCTGATAGCCCTGGCGCTGCCAGGCTTCCCGCGCGGCCGTCAGCATGGTCGACTTGCCCGCACCGGCATAGCCGACGATAACCGCAATCCGCTCAGGTCCCGTAACATGTTCGATCGCCGCCTGCTGCTCTGCGGACAGTCGCGCAGCGGAAAGGCGCCGGTCGCGCTCCGCGGTGCCCAGCTCACCACGCTCGACCTTTGCTGCCGTATCGCTGGCAACGCCTGCTCGAAGGGCCGCGTTCTGGCGGCGGATCGCATGATCGATATGCTGACGATCGACGCCATGGGTGCGCGCTGCCTGCAGCCTTTCGGCGCTCTTCGCCATCCCGCTTTCCATCTCGACCATCTCGCGCGTCGAATAGCGCGCGAGCGCAATCCTGCCGGTCGCACGATCCGTTCGTTCCGCCTGCAACGCGACCAGCGCCGGCGAGGCCATGACGGTTGCGAACGCGTTCTGGAACGCTTGGGCATCGTCGTTGATGTACCGATGCAGGGCACGCGCGACATCGTGGCGATCAAAGACGCTCTTCTCGCCGGTGATGATCGCCAGCACCGCCTCCGGTTTCTTGCGAATGAGATCGGCGTTGCGCCTGGCGGCATCCTCATCCAGTCGCGCGCGCGAGATATCGAGCCCTCGCCGCTCCATCTGTGTCGCATGGACGCCGGCATGTTCCGTCGGCGTGATCTCCAGTCCACGTTCGACATGGCTGCGATGATCGACCCGGATATCGAGACCGGCCTTGGCCAGATGGTGATTGGTCATCTGCTCGAACGATTGTCTGATATCGCGAAGCTGCATCTGCGATGTGGGAAGCCCGTTCGACAACAGCCATTTGTTCTCCCGCTCGATCGCCGTCTTGTCGCCAAGACCGCGCTCTGTCACCTCTCGCGTCGTCATCAGGAGATGCGCATGATGATTGCGCACATCGCTGTCTGGATGCGGCCGATGCACGGCAAAATCCACAGCCGCACTGTAACGGTCCGCCAGCGCCTGCGCGAACGTCCGCACAAGTTCAATCCGCTGCTTCGCCGATAGCTCGTGCGGAAGGGCCACTTCGAACTCGCGGGCAACCCGGGCATCCTTGCGGTTCTCGGCTTTCTCGGCCGCGTTCCACAAGGCCGACCGGTCTTGCGCCCATGCGGCATTCACGCCAATGGTGCCGGCACCCGGCTCGGGCAGGACGATCTCGGCATGCTCGACGCCCTGCTTGGCGCGGAAGTCGTGGGTCAGGCCATCGCGCGCGTTGGTGAGCTTTTCGGCCGCGCGATAGGCAGCCGAGGCCACCGCACTGCGGCCGCTGCTGCGCGCGATCGGCTTCATGCTGCAATGGTAGATCGCCATATCCGTGGTCGCCTATCCCGGTGCGCCATCGGCCACTTGAGTTGCGCAGCAACTCGTAAGTGCGCCCTTGTGCCTCGTTCGCTTCGCTCTCTTCGTACGGGATCTCACAGGGTGCCGCTATTTGTAGGATTCACCAAATTGCCGATGCGACAGCCGCTCCGTAGCCTCGCCCCTGATGTGGAAGACCCGGATCAGAAAGGACGTCGGCATGGCGCGAAAGAGCATTGGGGAACGGCTGGCCCAGATCGAGGCCCAGCGCAAAACGCTCAAAGCCCGCCTGGGAAAGCAGGAGCGATCGGAAGAGACAAGGCGCAAGATCCTGCTGGGCGCACTGGTGCTTCACCGGCTTCAGACCAGCGGCAACAGCACGTTCACACGGCAGCTCGATGACTGGCTGAGACGCGAGCTGCCAGGCTTCCTGACACGCGAGGCCGATCACGCGCTCTTTGCCGATCTGCTGCAACCGGATCCGCTTCCATCAAGCCCGCTTCCATCAGATCAAGTGACGACACCCTCTACGACCACGGGCAGCAACGCCTCGGACATGCACGGTGAGACGGAAGGCGAGGTGGCGCCATGAACAGGATGACCCGCACCTTTGACGCCTTCGGCAACATGATGCGGCAGGTGGCCCGTGATCCGCTCTGGGCGATCGTCGCTCTGATCGCGGCACCCTTCCGCTATTCAAAGATGGTCGCAAGGGCCGCCGTCTATTTGATGATCGTTCTCTTCGCTGCGGTTGTCGCACGTGACTATCTGCTACGGCTTGCCGGCAGTGTGACGCATGACGCCCTCTGGTATCTCGGCAACATCGTTTTGACCCTCGTTGCATTCGCCTTCGTGTTCCGCGTGATCAGTGAACCGTTGATCCTGCACTTCGGCTCGAGCGACGATGCCACGCATGGCTCGGCCCGGCTTGCGACCGCCGGAGACATCGCGCCGCTCATCAAGGCGCCGTCGGGCTTGCTGATCGGTCGCGATCCTCGAACGGGCAAGCTTCTGCGCTATGACGGACCGGCCCATCTCCTCACCATGGCGCCGACGAGGTCTGGCAAAGGTGTCGGCACCATCATCCCGAACCTGCTGACGGCGGATCGCTCGGTGATCTGCATTGATCCGAAAGGCGAGAACGCGATGGTGACAGGGCGTGCGCGCGAACGCTTCGGACCGGTTCATGTTCTCGATCCCTTCGGTGTCACAGGTCGACCGTCCTCGACCTTCAATCCGCTCGACCAGATCGATCCCGACAGCGTCGATGTCGCCGAGGACGCAAGCACGCTTGCCGATGCATTGGTGTTTGACGAACCGGGCCTGTCCGGCGAGGCGCACTGGAACGAAGAGGCAAAAGCGCTGATCGCCGGTCTCCTCCTTCACATCGTCACTAACGAGCCGCCAGCCCGGCGAACGCTTGCCACCCTGCGCGACAATCTGACCCTTGATCCCGATGCCTTTGCAGCGCTTTTGAAGACCATGCAGGTGTCCCTAGGCGCCAGTCCTGCCGGCAACCTCGTTGCGCGTGCCGCCAACCGTCATCTTGCCAAATCCGACCGGGAGGCGGCCGGTGTTCTGTCATCCGCCCAACGTCACACGCACTTCCTCGACAGTCCGCGCATGACGGCTGTTCTCGCACGATCCGATGTCCGGTTTGCCGATCTTAAGGCGGGCCACGCCACAGTGTTCCTCGTGCTGCCGCCGGATCGGCTTTCGGCCTATTCCCGCTGGCTGCGCCTGCTCGTGACCCAGAGCCTCACGGACATGGCGCGCGATCGGCAAAAGCCGGATGTCCCCGTGCTCTATCTTCTCGATGAGTTCGCAAGCCTTGGGTATCTCGCGCCCGTCAGTCAGGCCATGGGATTGATGGCGGGCTACGGCGTCCAGCTTTGGCCGATCCTGCAGGACATCCATCAGCTGCGCGCCACATACGAGAAGCGCGCCGGCACGTTCCTGTCGAATGCCGGCGTCCTCCAGGTGTTCGGCGTCAACGATCACGAGAGTGCCCGGCTGATCTCCGATCTCCTTGGACAGGAGACGGTCGTCTTCCAGACGATGGGCCGCAATCTCGATGCGAGCGATCTTGGCATCTCGCTCAGCCAGCAGCACACGGGCCGTGCTCTCATGACACCTGACGAGGTGCGCAATCTGCCAAAGGAGGTCGAGCTTCTGTTCCTTGCCGGGCAACGTCCGATCGTCGCCCGCAAGCTCGTCTACCATTCCGATCCGGAGTTCGCAGGCGCGTTTGATCCGGCATGAGAAACGAGTTCGACGACATGGCGAGAACGCTGATCTGGGCGGCCGGGATGGTGCTGCAAAGCGAGCCAGCGGACAGACTCCGGATCGCTCAAGCGTATCGGAAAGCACAGAAGCGGGTGGCGGATATTCCAACGGGCAATGGCGAGGCGCGGCCGCGAATCGTGGCCTGCTTTGCAGCGTTCGACGGTTATAAGGCGAGAGCGGACTTTGCCGGCGTTGGCTGGCTGCTCACCGCGATCCAGGAGCGGGTGAACGAGCATGATCTGCCTGACTGGCAGGCGCTCAACCTTCTCGTCGATGATGTCTTGGA
>NZ_QJSR01000021.1:2550-5050 GCF_003217095.1 Rhizobium sp. PP-CC-3A-592 | reverse complement strand
GCACCTCTCCCTTTAACCTTCCAGCACCGGGCAGGCGTCAGGCCCTATACGTCGTCTTAAAGACTTCGCAGAGCCCTGTGTTTTTGATAAACAGTCGCTACCCCCTGGTCTGTGCCACCCCATCATACTTGCGTACAAAAGGGTCACGCTTCTTCCGAAGTTACGCGTGCAATTTGCCGAGTTCCTTCAGCATAGTTCTCTCAAGCGCCTTGGTATGCTCTACCTGACCACCTGTGTCGGTTTCGGGTACGGTCTATACGGTGGGGCTATTTCCTGGAACCGCTTCCCCGCCCTGACAATCCAATAAGTCAGAACAAGTTACGCAATCCGTCACTTCCCACCAGGCCCACGAATATTAACGTGGTTCCCATCGACTACGCGTTTCCGCCTCGCCTTAGGGGCCGGCTAACCCTGCTCAGATTAACTTTAAGCAGGAACCCTTGGTCTTTCGGCGAGAGGGTCTCTCACCCTCTTTATCGTTACTCATGTCAACATTCGCACTTCCGATATCTCCAGAGGCCCTCACGGGTCCTCCTTCACAGACTTACGGAACGCTCCGCTACCACGTATATCCTAAGATACACATCCTCAGCTTCGGTGCATGGCTTTAGCCCCGTTACATTTTCGGCGCAAAGACCCTTAATTAGACCAGTGAGCTGTTACGCTTTCTTTAAATGATGGCTGCTTCTAAGCCAACATCCTGGTTGTTTTGGGATCCTCACATCCTTTCCCACTTAGCCATGACTTGGGGACCTTAGCTGGAGGTCAGGGTTGTTGCCCTCTTCACGACGGACGTTAGCACCCGCCGTGTGTCTGCCGAGTAGTACTCTCAGGTATTCGGAGTTTGATTAGGATCAGTAAGACGGTGAGTCCCCATAGCCCATTCAGTGCTCTACCCCCTGAGGTATTCGCTCGACGCACTACCTAAATAGTTTTCGCGGAGAACCAGCTATCTCCGAGTTTGATTGGCCTTTCACCCCTAGCCACAAGTCATCCCAATCTATTGCAACAGATGCGGGTTCGGTCCTCCAGTTGGTGTTACCCAACCTTCAACCTGCTCATGGCTAGATCACTCGGTTTCGGGTCTAATGCGACATACTAATTTCGCCCTATTCAGACTCGCTTTCGCTGCGCCTACACCTATCGGCTTAAGCTTGCATGTCACACTAAGTCGTTGACCCATTATACAAAAGGTACGCCGTCACCAATAATGGCTCCGACTGTTTGTAGGCAACCGGTTTCAGGTTCTATTTCACTCCCCTTGTCGGGGTGCTTTTCACCTTTCCCTCACGGTACTTGTTCGCTATCGGTCATGCACGAGTACTTAGGCTTGGAGAGTGGTCTCCCCATGTTCAGACAGGATTTCACGTGTCCCGCCTTACTCTAGGACGATAATTGCGTCACCGCATACGGGGCTATCACCCACTATGGCCGACCTTTCCAAGTCGTTCTGCTTTATCAATTATCGCCACTGGCCTGGTCCGCGTTCGCTCGCCACTACTTGCGGAGTCTCGGTTGATGTCCTTTCCTGCAGGTACTTAGATGTTTCAGTTCCCTGCGTTCGCCTCTTACACCCTATGTATTCAGGTGTAGATACCTTATGATAATGCTTGGAAACCGAGCGCGTCCTTGACGCGGCGAATAGCCAATAGGGAGTAGCCAATAGAAGGAGACCAACTATTCGCTATTCGCCAAAAACTATTCGCGCGTGCCTTCGGCACGCTCGATTTCCCAAGCATTTAAGGTGGGTTTCCCCATTCGGACATCTAAGGATCAAAGCTTATTCGCAGCTCCCCTTAGCTTATCGCAGCGTATCACGTCCTTCTTCGCCTGTGCATGCCAAGGCATCCACCAATTGCCCTTAATTCACTTGATCGTTCTCATTGCCTATGCTCATCATCTGTTTGATTGGAATACCCTATCCTCTGCGCTTGACGCTCAAAGGTTAAGATCCCAACCTGACCATCCCCACACCTCTTTCAAAGTGCGTCGGACAGACCGGCTCTCGCTAACGATATGCGAGATCCGAACGACAAGGGTTACCTTTTACAACCCTCGTCTTTCAACGATGCCATCGACGTGTTCGATCTGAGCCTTATCCGCAGGCACGCCGGTGCACTGCAAGGTCAGATCTTTAAGACCAGCTTCTCGAGATAATGTCTGAGAGCGCGCGGTCAGGCAACGCTCACCAGCAGACCATCAGAAGTGATCGGAAACACCAAGATCCCCGCATCCCTAAGGACACGAAGCTCGATATTCCAAACCACCAACAAGGCATCTGCCTGAGTTGCAGGCTTCCCACCTTCCCCAAACCCTCAACCGCATCGGATCGGCTAGACCTTCATACGGTTTCAAACGGGCCTGGGCTCGGACGCCATAACCAACCACCTTTCGATGATCCGTCACAACACCTGGAAGCCTCCAGACATATCTTCTCTTCACAATGTATCAGAACAGGCATCAGGCTCATAAAGCCGATGCAATCGGGTTTCTTCTCTCT
>NZ_QJSR01000020.1 GCF_003217095.1 Rhizobium sp. PP-CC-3A-592 | reverse complement strand
CAGACCTCGCAGGGTTGTTTGGCAAGATCGCCTGCCTTGACGGCTCGCTGCACGGCCAGGTGCGCATCGTACTTTGCCGGATTGGCCCGGCGCCAATTCGCCTGACGGGTGTCGGTCTTCAGCATCGCTCGTTCATTCCTTGGCCGGCCGTTGGTCAAGATCGGCGATCTTGGTATAGCGTTTCATCTAGAAAAGCAATTTGTTCGCATGCTGGCGTGAATACAACATAGTTGCGACTAGAGACTGTATATTCTCTTGATTTCTCAGTAGAAACCATCAATGTATCCGAAAAATTCTCCCGGGAACAGGATTTTTTCATCACACATATTAGATGGCTGGAAGGAGATGTGAAAGCAAGACTGCCATCTGGCTGAACCCAGATTTGATGCTGACAAGGCAATGCCGACTTAGCGTTCGCATCTTGTAGCAACATCGAACGTTGAAGCGTTGTTATCACACGAGCGCTGCTCCCGTTGGCCCATACTCTTCTGCTCATCTTGCAAGTCAGGAGTAATCGAGAGCTGTTCGAACGTTCTGAAATTTCTTAATTTTAGCAAGGGGTTTTGCCTGAAACGACTTAAATGCGAATTGTCGAGTTCAGATCTTGGCGGATAAATTAATGAGATTCAACGGAAACATAAATAACTCACGGGTTGCAAAACGATTAATTGTCTAGGAATATCACAGCTTCGTTGTCGTGGAGGGGATAGGCATGCGGAGAAGAACGTTACTTTCGGGATCAGCATCGTGTTTACTCATGACGAAATTTGGATTTGCCCAAAACTTTGAGGAAGGCACAAAGGTAGTCTCGCCTATTCCGCCGCTGCCATCAGATCTTATGTCAATGGAATCCATGCCTGCCGCGGCTTACGAGGAAACCGAGAATGTGGGCACGGCCAAGCCCTCGAAATCGGAAATAGATGATGCGTACGATGTGCTTTATGGATCACCATACGATGGTGCCGAGCCAATAGACATTGCCCTCTATTTCGTCGCCGTTGGCGCAGGCGCATTTGGAGATTCTTTTCGGCAGTATGCTCGTGAATGGCCAGTAAGAGCAAATCCAATGATATTCCATTTTTTTTCATCCACCCAAACACAGCCCGCGGGCGACCAAACAGCTTGGTGCGCAGCGTTTATGAATTGGTGTCTGTTACGGTCGAAGTCGTCAGTAAAAGAAATGATTGGTAAATCCCCAGGAAGTTTTTCCAAGGATGGCGTTGCTTTCCCATCAGAGAATTTGAAGCGATATAGTACGAATAGCGCATCATCGGGTTCATTTCGTTGCTGGAATGAAATAAGCGTCCCCGAGAGAGGCAATATCGCAGTTTTCAAAGACAGCGGAACTGACACGATGACCAGTTCCTGCCGTGGCACTGGACACGTTGCATTCTTCCAGTCGTAATGCAGGCGAAAACGCAATTCGTGTAATCGGTGGCAATCAGTCCGATAAAAGTGGTGGAGCGATCACAGTCGCGAATCTGTCTATAAAAAGTGGAAGCCGTTTCATGAAATTCGTAGAAGTGCTTTCATGAAAGTGCGTTTCCTCACTGCGCTTCTAACCTCCCTAATGGTTTCGCCAGCTTCCGCGGACAATGAAATATCGAGCATCATAAAACGCTCGCTAAAAGGAGCCGTTCTCAAAGTTGACGTAACTGCAAATATTCCCGTTTTTGACGAAAACAATACAAACCTCTGTAACTCGGCTGGAACGGCTTTTCTAGTAAATGAGAACTATGCTGTGACTGCAAACCATGTCCTTGATGTCGACCCCCGATGCAAAGGCATCGTCATTCTACTGAGATCGTTTCCGGCAAAGACACAATGGCTGGCAACACGAGCCGATACTTCCAACGATGTTGCTCTTCTCCATTTCGACAGTGTCATTACAAATAATAGGCTTCCTTGTTCTCTGCTCGTTGACGGTGACGGATTTGGCAAGTCAGGCGGCATAAAGTTCGGAATTCCCGGTAGCCTCTACATAGATCCACAGGGGACCACAGTTGATATAGGGGAAAAGGACGGGGGGTTTGAGCCACTAGTTACGGTTACGCCCGCCACCGCTGAGCTCGGTGAGAGCGGAGGTCCGATCATTTACAATATGCATGTAGTAGGTCTACTAAAAAGTAGACATCAAAAATACTCTAGTTATAGCTTCATGATACCCAATGAGTACATAAGAAATATACTATTTAAAAATAACGTAAAAAGTGATCAAACAACTTGTAACCCGGTATATGCTAAATTTACAGTGAACGAAAACCATACAGTGACTATGCATGTTGACTTCAATGGTAACACGACACGATCATTTTATCGAGTTTTTCGCAGATCCTTGGGAGATACTGAGCATCAACCAAATATTGTTTTTGCAAAATCAAAATCAGGTATAGCTGAATTGGTGTTTAGTGGCGCGTCCTTCGAGGATTTTTCAAGAAAAGAAGGACAGAAAAATTTTACCAAGGAGTTAGTTGGGAATATTAACACTCGACTGTGGGACGAATACGCGGAGGAAAGAAACCCACCATTATACCCGTTTCCGGAAAAAATGCCGGAATCAAGCGTAACTCCGCCTCGAGAGTAGGCAGCGGAACTTACGGAGGAAAACGACTTAAGTATCCTTTACGCGGAACCGCGTGCTGTCACCAAAGTCGATAAGACGGATCTGTTTCGTCGCTACTTCTGACAGGGAAGACGGTAAAAACAATGGATTCCAATTCAGCCGCGGGCAAACAACAGCATATCGGCAGGGCTTCCGAACTTGGCGTGAATTAGTGAAGCGTACTGGCCTGACTGGGAGCTGCGGCGGAAAGCAGGGCACCCATGACGCGGGACTGATTGAACCGCTGTATGCGCCGTCCACGCCCCATCGATTTTACAATTTCGGCTACCGGGTAAGGCAGCCTGAGGGCCGGATATGAGCTCACCGGATAGTATCTGACAAGCTCATTGTGAGGCCTTGATGCGGGCGGCGTAGGCCCAGGGCATCAGGGCATCGATTTCCTTGGTGAGGTGGCCGTTTGCGAGACGGGTTAAGAGGTCGCACAGGTAGGCATAGGGCTCGACGCCGTTCATTTTGCACGTGCCGAGCAGGCTGGCAAACCGGGCCCAATTGCGGCCCCCTTCGTCGTGCCCGGCAAAGAGCGCGTTGCGGCGGTTCATGGCCGGTCGGCGGATCGCGTTTTCCACTAGGTTGGAGTCGATATCGACATGGCCATCGTCCAGGAACAGCCGGAAGCCCTCCTGCCGCGTCAGCGTATAGGTGAGGGCTTTTCCGAGGTCGGACTTGCGTGAGACACGCGAAACCTAGGCCGCGATCCAGGTAAAGAACGCGTCCACAAGTGGAAGGGACAAGTCCTGTCGAACAGCCCGGCGATGTTCGGGATCTGAACCGCGGATACTGTCTTCGATCTTGTAGAGCGCGGCGATCCGCACCAGCGCTGTCGACGATGGGCGATCCACTCTTTGGCGTGGCCTTGATCAGCTTCCTGCGTCCGTGCGCCCAACAGAATGCCAGCTTCAAGGGATCGCCACCCACCCGGTCCGGCGTGGCGAGGTGAGAGTAACCGCCGTAGGCATCCACCTGGATTGTGCCGTTAAACCCATCGAGGATCTCTGCGGCATATTCGCCTTTCCGTCCGGGCCGATAATGGAACACCACGCCCGGCGGCGCAGAGCCGTTCCGCCAGCCGCAGCATTTGTCGTATGTGTCGCATGGTCAGCTTTCTTTTTGCAGGCATTAAATTCCCCTCGTGGATATCGAGGGGACACATGCCAAGGTTGCTGACCCAGTGGAACTTGAGTGCCGGAAACTGGCCGGTTATTGATTGGGATGGTGGCCGGCTTCAAATTGGAACGGTGCCGGTTAATGGTCGGAATGGCGGCCGGCTTCAGAGCGGAATCCGCAATCAGGTAACCGTTGCGCAGAAGGAGATTATCAGCGGTCTTCGCGCCATAGCTCGGCCGGCGCCCTTATCAATAAGCCAACGCAGTTCATCATTTGTCGGAAGATTCGAGCCATTTGGCATGGTACCGACAACACGTCTCCCTCAGATCCCGACCTGTCGACTTTTTACCATACTCATAAAATCGCGGACGCTCATCAGCCAATCCCGTTGCGCCGGTCGAAACGAACTCTGGATGCTTCTCGGGATAACCAGCTGAAGATGCTTCGTTCGCATCTCGTCAGTCTGGTTTTCCGAAATGCCAGGTTCGAGTGTCAACAAATGCTTGTCCGGAATGCGTTCGGCTTCCGACAGCACTTGGCGCCAACGATCCTTCAGCGTTGATTTCGATCCAAGCATCGTCAACCGCTCGGCGGGGAAGGTGAGGTCGCGGTATTCACTCTGGCCGGGGAAAAGGAAATCCGGCTTGTTCCGGTTCTCTGTTTCAGCCCCCCTCACATAGGCAATCCCGTGATCGGTGAAGACGGCCTCGAGATGATTTTCGAGTGCTGAACCGGCGCGCGATTTCCGGCGATTCTGGACGCTGAGAGAAAAGCTGAGGAATCCGTCGACGTCAGCTCCATCAGTTGCCTGAAAGCCGCTGCTGATACGTTCGGCGACTATCCGTCTTTCCAGTCTGCGGAACAGCTGCTCCTCACGCTCCATCCATGCCACGAGAGCGCCGTCTGCATCGTCGCGTGCCGAAACGCCCGGAAGTGAAGCCCGGGCAAGGTCGGAAAAATCCCTGGTTCTGGGAAATTTCAGCCCGAATGGCTCGATCAGATCATCAAGCCTGTCAGCTTCGGGCTCCTCGAGTTCAAGCCCGAGCTCGTCGAGAATATATCGAGCCGCAAAGTCGAGTTCCGCGTCATTGTTGCCCTCGACTTGCTTGAAAGTGAACTGGAACTCCGGCTGGTCTTCAAGACCAAACAGCCACACAAGCTGGTTCTGTATCGTTGTGCCTGACGGGGTCACAATGACCATTGCCGATCCGTCCCGGCATATGGCCAGAACGAAGACGTCACCGGTGGACATCATAGCGGTGATTTCATTCCCGTAGTAGTAGAGGCGATACTCGGTACGGGTAGGGTGGCTTCTCCTTGCATCATACCAACTGACCATACCCTCGATGGTGATGGCTTCCTGCTCTTCACCCAGCCAGATGAAGCGGGCTGGAATGTTCCTCCTGTCCGCATCACCCAGCAGCTGTCGCAGCGAAGCTGATCCATTGAATTCATGCTGGTTGGACGTTGCGGGAGTTGTCTCGACAGCACTGAGCCGTTTGACGACGATCCCCTGGAAATGATCCGAGAGAGTTCCTCTCTTCATGCAGTCTTCCCCCGGATTTCAAGTCTAGGCTCATTGGTCCTGAGCCAGAGTGCGCATTGCTCAATCAATTCGTCCAGGGGCAGCCGGGTCCTCCCTTTCAGTGCACACTCCCATACGATGCACTGGCGCCAGTTATCCTGAGCAAGCAGGGACTCCGAACGGACGTCGACCTCCCTGTTCCGGTTGATCTTTGCAAGCCAGAAGTCCGGACGGCTCAACGGCCACTTGAACAGATGGCAGTCATGGCCGTGCCAGAAACAACCGTGCGCAAATATCACTGCCCGGTACTTTGGAAAGACGAGATCCGGTTTCCCGGGGAGACGTTTGTCATGCAGACGAAAACGGAAACCGAGGGCATGAAGTCCTCGCCTCAGGATCATCTCGGGCTTTGTGTTCTTGCCCCGGATGCCCGACATCATCCGGCTTCTGGTCTCGGGAGAAACGGTATCAGCCATTCGCGGTCATCGGCATCCTGTCGGGTCTCGTCACAGAACGAATAGCCTCGATGCCCGCCGGCTCAATCTCAGCCTTTCGCAGTGCCGCCATGATATGCTTTTCCATGGCCTGCGCGACAAACTCGACAACAGGCACGACGACGGCATTTCCGAACTGCCGGTACGCCTGGGTATCAGAAACAGCAATCTTGAAACGCCGGTCACCCCGATCGAAACCCATCAGGCGGGCGCATTCAAGCGGTGTCAGGCGTCGCGGTCTTTTCCCCGGCTGCTCGACCAGGACTTCGGACCCATCCTTGTAGTAGCGCGCCGAAAGTGTCCGGGTAACATCATTGGGGCCGAAGAGGCTGAAGCCAAACCCGTTGCCCTTGGACTGATGTTTGGCCTTGTAGTTCTGGAGATACTCCCAGAGCCGGGGAGTAAGGGTATATTTCGGGTCGACCTCCTCGTGCGGCTCAAGAATGCTGCCCAGTTTGGGACCATTCTTCGGGTCAGGAATGACAAGCGAACTGAAGTCGAAATCTGTTTGCTCCCTGAAACCGACTATGAAGACCCGCTCCCTCTTTTGCGGAACCCACGGTTCCGAGCTGATCACCCTGTGCTGGACGTGGTAGCCCAGCTCATTGGTCAGAACATTCATGATGGTCGCAAAAGTGCGCCCGCCATCATGGCTTTCCAAGTTCTTGACGTTTTCGAGGACAAAAGCAGCAGGCCGGTGATGGGCGATTATCTGGGCTGTATCGAAAAACAGCGTTCCCTGGGTATCGCAGAGGAAACCGTGGGGGCGTCCCAGCGCATTCTTCTTGGAAACGCCTGCGATCGAAAATGGCTGGCAAGGAAAGCCTGCAAGCAGGACGTCATGCTCCGGTATCTTTCCCGGATCCTGCGAGAACTCGCGAATGTCGCCACCGATCTGGTGGTTGTCACGATAGTTCAGGGCGTAGGTTTTCTGGCTGTGTGGATCCCATTCGGATGTGAAGGCGCAATGACCGCCGATGCTTTCGAAACCCAGACGCAGGCCACCGATCCCGGCAAACAGGTCGATGAAACGAAACTGTGTCGGTGGTTCCTTGGCTCCATTTTGCGCGATTTTCTCGAGCGCCTTGATCTCAAGGCGGCGGGGCTGGCTTTCACCGTCATCATACCGTCTGGCCGTCCTCAGTGATACGTCCAGTAACTCAGCTGCCTGCGCGACGGTCATCCCCGCCTTTTCCCGAAGAGCTGTAAATTCCGTCCGGGTCTTGTGGCGCATGCTGTCCTCGAATCGCTGCTGGGTCATTTCTTGACAAAGTGGCAGGAAAATCCCTAGCGATCAATCCATGTTCCGGATATGTTCCTGAAAGTCGCTAGTGGATGAACAGATTAATTACGGGGCGGGGAGTTGCAGTTCTAGGCAGAACACCACGGGCGTGGCCAGTCGGTCCCGCCTCCCCTGCGGGCGCTATGCTGAGGCTCCTGCGGCTGTCCTCTACCGTCCGTGGCGTGTCGAGAACTCCCGAAATCCCGCCAAAGGCGTCGCTATGCTGATTTCTCCGGTACTCTTCGTCTTTCTGCTGGATCGCGCGTCGCGATCAAGCCGGGGATACGGCAGTGTTCGTGGGGTCTTCTCCGGAGGACCGGCTTATGTGCGTGAGAAGTTAGCGCGGCAAGGAGATGTTCTGCTCCCTCGTGTCACCGGCCAAAAACAAATTCCAGACCAAGAACGATCAACCGTGCGCCCGCTGCCATAATCCACGTGCTTCGTTGCTGGGACCCGAGAAGCCGGAGGACAGGTGTTATCAAGGCACCCAGCAGGAGGAGGATCGGGAAAATTGTTATGCCTCGTACGTCAGGATCGACGCTCCTCCTGCAATCCTGCCATAGCTCGCAAATATCTGATCGGGTGGCGGGCTAGGGCTTCGCATATCGCCGGATCACGTTATCGACGGCGTCCTTTGCTGAAAAGAGCCGTAGCCTTTCCAGCTTCTGCAGGGCTTCCTCTACTGCAGGGACCAGGCTTTCAAAGTCGGCGAAATGGTCTATCGGCGTGGACCGAAGGTTGACATAAGCTACTGTCTTTGTCGGCTTGAACGTCATTCCTGTTTCGAGGAGAGGAACGATTGCCTGGCGAATGGCATCGACGTCGTTTTTCGGGATACTCAACTCGCATCCAATCGACATCCACTCGTGAACCAGATCTACGCGACGATACCGGTTCACGTTTTTGAAAAGCTCCCATGTGTTGGCCGCGCTGCGAATGCCAGGATACTCCATCTTCAGCTGTGGATATTTCAACTGTGCCATCTCGTAGTATGATCGGACTTACCAAATTTTCGAGGAAGTTTTGGGTCTCAGGTCATTAAGGGTCTTCAGTCCATCATGTGATGAAAAAAATGGTGCCTCACCTGAATGCGCGAACTTACCGTCTTTCAATGATACGTAAGATTGGGACGGACAAATAAGGTACTGACGTCTACCGTAGGAACTATCTTGGACGCCTTCCAATCGATCCGGAAGATCGATGCGTCTCGGTGAGAGCCGTTTCAAGAATTTTGTCGCACGGCCAGGACGAGATCCTTATGGCCCAGAATGTCTTTCCACCAATTCTCTCCGTCCGACGAGGCTGGCTCATCAAGGGCTTAACGAACTGCGGTGCCAGCATAGGCTTCATGGGGATCGTCATCCTACCTCAGTCCCCGATCGCCGTGTATTCGCCGCCAAACCGTTCGCCCCTGCAGAAAGATTCCGTAACGAAATTGACGCTGCCCTCGCCAGGCAGAATGAAGAGAAACGGGTCGGACTTCATCGAACCAGCCAAGCTGTCTGGATACTGATTATTCGCATCAAACTTTAGCGGGCGGCGTTTCATCGCGATCTTTTCTTCGCAAAACACCTTCTTAGCGTTCAGCCCCTCCGCCATGACCAAGCGAACGTTGTAGTTTTTAGCGTCCTTTTGAATGATCTCAAGCCAGCACTGGTATTGTTTCCCGCAGCTGCCGCCCCATTCACCGACATACGGGTCCCGCTCTTCAGCGTACGCAGATGACGCGATGAAAGCGAATGACATGGACAAGAAGAGATTGCGATAATTCACGGACAGGCCCCCATATAGCGCCCAAGATCTGCCCGGAATTTGTTTAGATTTCATTGAGCAAAAGCATGATTTCCATACATTAAGTTGCTCTTAATCTTGTTTTTTTATCCCTGCTTTGAGGCTTGCGGGGTAGAGCACGTCTCGACATGGGGACATGCAATGAAGAATATTACCAAGTTCACTTATCCAACCTTTTTGGGGCTGGCGGGTTTCTTCTCGGCTTTGGGTGACATCATCCAGAACCAGACCGTGACCATCGGTGTGATTATAGGTCTCCTGCTTCTTGGGGCATCATGCATCGTGTTTCCCAAGTCAATTACTGTCGACCGAGTATGGTGCGGCTGGCTGCACAACGAAGTAGCCCCAGGCTTCACACCACGTTTTTTCGGTGCGACCTGCCTCATTCTCGCAACCTTTATGTACGGTTTCTCGGATCTGTCGGCCCAAGCGGCCGATGAGGGTGGAATTATCGCCTCGCAATATAAAAAAGTTCAGGAAATACAGCTCGTGGTCGGTATCGTTGAGCGAGATGTGGCCGAGATCAAAACCACAACCCGCGAAATCAAGGCAGACACGTCGCGGCTTCTTCTCGCGGCCGATCAGTGGATTAAATTTGATCTGTATCTATTGCATACCGCCTCCCATCCGACGACCAATAATGACTGGCTCCACATACCTTCAGGCTCTAGCGTACTGGTCGATAACGAAACGAATTTCCAATTCGAAGATGTTCTTGTCGTTCTAAGGTCTCAAGAGGATGGCGAGATTTATAGACATACCTATGAGAGCCTTATGGAAAAGCAGCAGCGATACGAGCGAGAAGCTATCGGTAGTGCTTACGAAAACGTGGACGTTTGCGTTTCTGCTAAGCGGCGAGGTAAGAATGAGTGGCTCGTCGACAGGCACAAGTTGGAAATCGTATACGGCGAAAACCAATACTCAACTGCTTACCAGAAGTATGATTCGGATGGCGTGAAAGTGCTTCATTCGCCAACGAGCTGCGGGTAAGGGCAACAATGCACGATCCAGCTTTGACTGAAGAGGCGAAGCGCCTCCGGAGCCTCCATATCAGCGTGCCCGATGTCATGCGTCAGACTGGTTTGACCATGTTCGAGGTTTACGAGTGCACGCAGGGTCGAGATGTCGCGGTCGAAAAACTAGCCCGGCTCCACCATACTCGAGGGACTGGATGGCCATGGGTGTTGGTTTCCATGCGGAACTGAGCCTGCCTAACCGGCTCAGTTCTGCGTGGAAACCAACATTAAAGACACTCTCTATCCACTTGATGCTGCACCTTCAAAAAACTGCCATCGATCCCGCAAAGCATTCTTGTCCGGACCGATAGTGCCATTCAGAAACAAGCTTCTATCCTCCAAATCGTCATAACCGCACCCGAGTAAACGTGCGTCGATTTTTACCTTGAAAGTTTGTGGATTTATTAAAAGGATACCGAGATCGAAGAGAGTGTGAAGATCGCTACGAAGTAAAAGACCGTTAGTCGCACTATTGTCTGATGACATGGCGTATGGCCTGATATGCGCTGCTTCCAGCAATCCTGGAAACGCAGAGCCGGATATCTGACATTGCATGCCATATCGCGCAATCAGGCGATTTCGAAACTGCGGTTGCCCACGGCGAACGGAAATCTCGCGAAGTACAGTTCGCCGAGCTTCAATGATTTTCCCGACTTCGTCATCATTATGGGAACGTTTAGGTTCGAGAGACAGACGTTTTGCATACCCGGTCAGGATTGGCCTAAGTGAGGGCACGGCCAGAAATACTTTTTCCAAGCGCGCTAGGTCGATTTCCTTAATCGACATTTGATCACTTGGGCGGATCACGGCACGGTGCAGGTCATCAACTGACAAACTCGCCCCAACGGGTTGAAAAGTTTGGGCGTAATGCGCCTCGTAGGTTGAGATGGTATTCCACTGGCTTAGTGGCTCATCAAAAGCGTGCTGGCTCTTGCATCTCCAAGCAGGCAGGAGAGTTGCTCGTCGTTTGATATTTGTCGCCGAGCATATCGGGCATCGCAGTCTTTCCGGGAGTGTCAGGAATTTCGTGTACGGGCGTGCGGTTGAACATTCGCGTCTACGCCCTTGCGGCCTGAAAGCGGTCCGCAAACAGAATTGAGAA
>NZ_QJSR01000019.1 GCF_003217095.1 Rhizobium sp. PP-CC-3A-592 | reverse complement strand
GCCCATTCTCCACCTCCGTGCAGGTCGATGTTGAATCAGAATGGTCTGCAGCAGTCACCTCACAATCGATTCATCGATCACAGGACGCGCTCTAGATGTAGGAGATTTTGACAAACTTTGCCAAAATCGAATATGATGCCGTCAAATGGAGGTTTCCGATGGCGACTATGAACGTTTCTCTTCCAGACCCGATGAAAGATTGGGTGGAGGCGCAGGCCAAGACTGGGCGATATTCGAACGCGAGTGACTACGTACGCGACCTGATCCGACGCGACCAGGCACGAAATGACAAGATTGCCGCCATGCAAAGTTTCGTCGAGGCCGGGCTCCAAAGTGGCGTTGGCACTCGATCAAAGGATGAGCTCTTTGCCGAAGCGATGACACGTGCCAGCAAGCCATGAGTTTTAAGCTTTCTGTCGAAGCGGAAGAAGACATAATTGCGATCGCCGCGCAGGGTACCCGTTTGTTCGGTGTAGACCAGGCAAAACGCTACCACGATGAGCTTTACGCACTATTTGATCTGATAGCTGCCAATCCACGCATCGCGCGCGAGCGGAATGAGATCGAGCCGCCCGTCAGAATACATCCTTTCAAAGCGCACCTCATCGTTTATCAGGTTGAAGACGATGAGAGAATTTTCGTAGTGCGAATTCGCCATAAGCATGAAGATTGGACAGATATATCAACGTAGTGCCACGATGGAACTTCGGGTTTTGATGTATAAGGTTCGAATCTGTTCAAGGCGAAGAGCGCTTACTAGTATCTGTTTATTCCTCGCAGAACGACTTGAAAAACGCTATCATTCCTACTATTTTGATATCAAGGCAAATTTGGATAGGATTGAGCCAGTGGCGGCTGTGACCATTCGAAACATCTCTGATGAAACACATCGGGCATTACGCGCAAGAGCAGCTCACCACGGTCGTAGTACCGAGGCCGAAATTCGCGACATTTTAGAAGCCGCTGTTCGTCCATCTGGACGGGTGAAACTCGGATCATTGCTGGCGGCCATTGGTCGTGACGCCAAACTGTCAGACGGTGATGTCGAAGCGCTGCAACAACAGCGCGATAGGACCCCGGCAGAACCGATGATTTTCGAATGATCTTGCTAGACACTAATGTAGTATCGGAGCCTTGGAAGCCGGCTCCTGATGCTGCTGTGCTGACTTGGCTGGATGCACAGGTCATCGAGACGCTATTCATCTCTGCGATTTCAATTGCCGAACTTCGTTTCGGGATTGCCTCAATGCCCTCAGGAAAGCGTCAGACAATTCTCGAAGATCGCCTTGAAGGTGAAGTTCTTCCCATATTTGACGGGCGCGTTCTGCCTTTTAACGTAGGCACCGCGCAATTCTACGCGAAGCTGATGGCTAGCGGCCGAATATCAGGAAAGGCGATCGGGAAGGCTGATGGATACATTGCTGCTACGGCAGCAGAAAACCATCTCGCGGTCGCAACGCGAGATACAAGCCCATTTGAGGCAGCCGGATTGAGAGTTATCAATCCTTGGGTCGCCTAAGCCTTTGGAATTTTGGGTTGCTGGTTCGAGTCTCATCAAAGCCGAGGTTTTACGCGACGCATCTGAGGTTGCGTATGAACGGTGACCGATTCCATCTTCGCGTAGTGGTTTCCGACCGCGCCGTCGATGCCGAGAATTGTTCGATACAAGTCTGGGTGCCCTATGATGCGCCAGGGCTTCGGATCGTCGACGAATGTTTGTCCTCCGGCCAGCGGACGACGGCCAGCGGTTCGATCTGATTCGAAAATGTGCTGAACCGCGCCTCTAAAACGACCATAATTTAGGAAAATTGTTTCAAACAAATCTATATACAATAGCCAGTTTCACGCATTGACCGTTCCTGATGATAATTTGTCGGCCAACACCTACGTGCATCCGGAGCGGATCGATGACCAGGCAGATATGGTTTAACGCCTTTGACATGAATTGCGTAGGGCACCAGTCGCCGGGACTCTGGAAACATCCGCGGGATCGGTCCTGGAAGTACAAAGGGCACTGTAAACTTATGGACCTCGGGTCAAGTTAGGGCACGAGGTCTGCAATCAGGCTACCTGAAGATGAGCGATCTCGCTCCACATCTGCTTCGCGGCTACTCGCAGCTCGCGATAATGAAGAGATGAAATGTTGTGGCGGAAAATTTGGAAGAGGTTGGCGATAGGGTCGTGGATGGAAACGAAACGCTGAAGATGTCGTGCCGACTTGAAGCGCTTCATGATCCGCTCCCGCCTTCGGATCGGTTGATGAGAGTTTTCTGCCCGATTGTTCAGTCCCTTATGTGAACGATGCTCGACGGCGGGCATGATCTCCCGCTTCGCCGCACCGTAGGACCGGAGCTTGTCGGTGATCATCACGCGAGGCGAACGGCCTTGTCCTTTTAGGATTTTTCGCATCAAACGCTTTGCAGCCTTGGCATTGCGGCGGCTCTGGACAAGGACGTCAAGGACGAAAGCATCCTGATCGACGGCGCGCCAGAGCCAATGTTTCTTGCCGCCAATGGAGATGACGACTTCATCGAGATACCATTTGTCGCCAAGCTTTCCGGCCGATCGCCGCCGGATTTCATTGGCAAAGCGCCGCCCGAATTTCTCGGCCCAAAGGCGGACTGTCTGGTGCGAGACAGTTATCCCGCGCGCCGCCAGTAAGTCTTCGACCATGCGCAAGCTGAGCGGGAAGCGAAGATCAAGCCAGACGGCATGAGCAATCACTTCAGCTGGGAACCGGTGGCGGCGATAAAGGGGATCACGAACGGTTTGGGTCATGCCGCAAAATCGCACAGGGCAATCGCCGAGGGGTTAACGTTACGATGCCCGGTCGATCTGCCATCGTGGTCCGAGGGTATCGACTTGGCGATTTCATCTGCGTTGATCCAGACACCTTCGAGATCGAGCTTCGCGAACGCGGAAGACTTGCCGGAGCCATTCGGCCCTGCGAGGAGGATGCATGACAATTCCGGCATGAAGCGACTGCTATCTCACCGTCGCCGGGGCGCGATCCTTGCGCTCGGTTGTCGAGCGATCCTTTGCCTCGTTCTGCTTGTCCTTGGCGGAGATCGACAAACCCATGCGACGGCTCTCGGCAAGAGCTTCGCGCCCAATCTGCTTCAGGGCTTCCTTGTTTTCGCGGTACTTCTTCAAAAGCATCGTAGATCTCCTTTCCTTGTCTCGAATATAGCGCTTTACGCCCTCCGCTGCAAATTACGCTTGTGCCAGGTTCCGCCGACAGCAACACTGGACCCAACAGGTAGCGGGAGACGGCCTTCAAGCGCCGAAGCTAGTCGTTCCATAATAGCGTCTTATGCCAAAAGAGTTTCAAACAAACCAGCGGCTTAGCTAAACCAGTTCAAGTTGTCGACGGTTCTGATCCCATCAGGAGCTTCATATTGCTGTGCGGTCCCGCGTTACGGTTCTAATGAGAGGCTTGCGCATCTGGATGAAGCACCGCACCGACTTGTTGTGCTGCGGCCGCCAGGCGCTTATCTCTTGTCCACAAACTAGACCGCTTTTCCAGCAGTGTTGATGTCAACAAGTGCGCGTCCGTGTAACCGATCCCCATGCTGAGTATCGAATGGCGATCAATTATCGTCATTACCTCTGCATGGCTCGCGATCATTGCTTCGCGTTGAGCTGCCAGGAAAGCAAGAACTTCATCCCGTTCTCGAAGGCTACCAAGTGCCAGTTCGCCGACAACGAAAGGGTGGCAGAGCAACCTGTCATCATTGATGATTCTTTTTAGCTCTGCGTCTCCGTGTCGAAAATGATCTATCCAAATTGAGGTGTCTACCAGGATCACTTGGCTACGTCGCTTCGCCGGCGCGGCGACGCCTTGGCCTCGGGCATAGAGCCGCCAAGCGCGATGAGCCCTTTGCCGGATCCCACACGCACCAGTGTCTCCAGCGCTTGTCGAACAAGAGCTGCTGTCTCCCTCGTGCCTGTGAGCGACTTGGCCCGTTCCATGAGATTGTCGTCGAGATTTATGGTGGATCGCATATCTAGTTCCCGTAAATCAACAGCTGATTTAGCACCATTAGGTGCATAAATCTACGACCCGTTAAGTGCGGCTGATGCATTGATGTATGAGGGTCGCAGGTTCGAACTTGGGCAAGGCGGGAGTCTCGAATGCAGGTTTATACTATGTTCGAGAAGGTAGTATAGCGAGGATCACGGTGGGTTGTGCCATGCATATGCGGAACGAAGGCGGGCAGCGTCCACCGGGCAAGGTCGCAAAGCTTGCTTCCCAGCGGTAACTATACTAGATTTGCTAAAAAGATATAGAGGCCGACGTGATTAAGCAGATTGACCTCATGTTTCGCACCATGGTCGCGGAACTCCAGCAACGGGCATTTGATGATGATTGGGCAGAAGACTTCCCCCCATCAGGTAGATTCGTGCCGGTGGCAGTTGATGGTCGACGTTACTGGTATTTCGACCAACCCGACGGTGAGGGTGGGCAGAAGCGCCGTTATGTCGGGCCTGCCGACGACCCCTTGATCTCGGAACGGGTCGAAACCTTCAAGGGTGAGAAGTCAGACTATAAGGCTCGCCGCAAGTACGTTTCCACGTTAACGCGCGAAGCCGGTTTGATTGCCGCTGATCGCTTTACCGGCGATATCGTACAGGCGCTCGCCAAAGCCGGTCTCTTCCGGCTGCGCGGTGTTCTCATCGGCACCGTAGCTTTTCAATGCTACTCTGCATATCTTGGCATCCGTCTGCCTTCGGCGGCGATCCTAACAGGTGATGCAGACCTAGCCCAGGATTTCGCGAACTCCGCCGAGGTGGCAGATTCGCTGCCGCCGATCCTCGATCTCCTAAAAGGGCTTGATCCAACGTTCCGCGCAGTGCCGCATATCAGCGGCAGCTCTCGATCTCATACCTTCCGGAATCAGAGCGGTTACAGGGTCGAGTTCGTAACGACAAACAGAGGAGCCGAAGAATATTTCTACAAACCCGCCACCATGCCCGCTCTGGGCGGCGCGTCAGCCGAACCGCTGAGATTCATGGATTTCTTGATCCGCGATCCCGTTCGTTCGATCTTGCTACATGGTGCCGGTATCTCAGTTGTTATCCCTGATCCTTGCAGGTACGCGGTGCACAAGCTTATCATTGCCGGCCGCCGCCAGAATGACGCCGGCGGCCAGGCCAAACGGGATAAAGACCTTAGACAGGCAGGAATACTATTCGACGCCCTGCCGATCACGGGCCATGGGCCATCACTGGCTGACGCTTTGGAAGAGGCATGGGATCGCGGACCTGCTTGGAAGCTGGCGATCTCGGAAGCAGCCGAAACCATGCACAAGGAATACTGGGGCGCTATCAATCGAATGGTCGGGCTTCTCAAAAGATAAAGGTTAGGCCTGCTCGAAAGGAAGGCCTTATGACAATACTCATTCGCATCAAGTCGCGCTCGGCCTAACCTTTGTCTGACACAGCTCTTCATGCTGATTCTCTGCGTCGTTCAAAATTCCGGCGGCCAATGCTGGCTTGTCTTGGGTGAGAAAGCGACCACAGTGCTGTTGAACGACATCAGGCCCACCCGAAAAGCAAGTGAAATTAATAGGAAGCTGTGACGGTATAGGAAGCAATGGTTCGTATCCGTTCAAGGCGGTCCCGCCTGACGCATCAAGAGTTGCGACATCACGAAGTTGCTACGACGAGGCGTCCGTCCTCGATGTGATTCCTTCGTCGATAGCGATTCCCGTGTAGTGTGAGAACATCTTGCGCTGGTAACCTTATCGTCCTTGATCTAGAAAACATGCATGCCAGACCAGGACGACCATATTCACCCGGAGGCGGCAGTTGCTCCCGGCTATCTCGCCAACCACGCTGCCCGCGTGTTTAACCGGTTGGTGGATACGGCACTTCGACCATACGGGCTTTCGCTGTCTCTCATCGGTCCGATCATGCTTCTGTCGTGGAAAGGTCCGATGCTGCAGCGCGACCTTGTGCGCTCATCGGCAGTAAAACAGCCGGCGATGGTGGCGCTCCTCGACAAGCTTGAAGCGATGACCCTGATCCACCGGTCACCTTCGTCAACCGATCGCAGGGCGGCAATGGTGGACTTGACGAGCCAGGGTCAGGAGGCGGCTTTGCGTGGCCGCGACGCGCTTCTGGCTGCCAATGCCAAAGGTCTGGAAGGCTTTTCGCCCGAAGAGGCAACGTCGATGGTTCATCTCTTCCAACGACTGATCGATAATTTCGAACAGTGACAGTGGAACAAATATATCATGCATGATGTTCTTTACGAGAAGGAGATCATTTCATGTCCCGTTGCATCCTCATCACAGGCGCAAGCGTCGCTGGCAATACGGCCGCATGGTGGCTAGGTCATTACGGCTTCGACGTGACAGTCGTCGAACGCACGTCGGAGTTTCGAGACGGTGGCCAGAATATCGACATCCGGGGCGTCGGGCGTGACGTGCTGCGCCGGATGGGGCTGCAACAGACAGCGCTCGATCATGGGACAGGCGAAGAGGGAACGGTATGGATCGACGAGCAGGGTGGAGAAGTCGCTAAGTTCGTCACCGTCGAACTTGGTAGGGATGGCCCGACGGCGGAGATGGAAATCCTGCGTGGAGATCTCGCGCGCCTCCTGTACGAGCCAGCCCGTAACCGCGCGACGTTTCGCTTCGGCGATCGCGTTGATGGGATCGAGGAGGGCGCAGACGCGGTTTCGGTCACCTTCGCCAGCGGGCAGATCGAACAGTATGATGCGGTCGTCGTTGCGGAGGGCGTAGGCTCATCGACCCGCGAACTTGTTTTCCCTCAGGAAAACGACCCGCGATGGATGGATCTCACGATCGCCTATTTCACCATACCGCGGCAGGCCGACGACAACCGTATGTGGCGCTGGTACAATGCGACGGATGGCCGAAGCATATCGCTGCGACCGGACACGCATGGAACGACGCGAGCCATGCTGTCGCTCCAGCAGCCACCGAATGGCGAGCAGGAATGGACTGTCGAGCAGCAGAAGGCCTATATGCACCAGCGTTTCACGGACGCCGGATGGCAGGCGCACAGAGTGCTGGCCGCCATGGAAAAAACTGAAGATTTCTACTTCGACGTTTTGCGTCAGGTGCGCATGAAGCGATGGTCGAAGGAGCGCGTCGTGCTAACCGGCGACGCCGCATGGTGTGCAACACCACTTGCAGGCATAGGAGCAACACTCGCCGTGACCGGCGGCTATGTTCTTGCCAGCGAACTGCAGCGAGGCAGCGATATCGGGCAAGCCTTATCGGCCTATGAAGGAGCGATGCGGCCGATGGTCGAGAAAGGGCAAGGCGTACCGAAGATTGCTCCTCGCATGATGAACCCCCACAGCCGGCTTGGTATCAACCTTCTGCACACCGTCCTCAACATTGCGAGCAAGCCGGTGATCCGAGGCGTTGCCAACAAACTGTTCGCCAGCGAACCTGACGGACCCGATCTTTCACGCTACGACGAGCTATTGGTAAAGATCCCTTCGGTCTGTTGAGCAGAAATCGCTCTTCAAAACGGAATCTATTGTGCCGGAATTGCCTTTAGTTGGTAGACTACGGCAAACGGCGGCGTTTAATGGATCCCCCCAAAAGAGGCATCAAGGATGCGTAGTTTGTCACGCTTACTGATCGTCGGCTTATATAAAACAGCCACAGTGTCGCGTGGGACCTTTTCATCCAAAACGGCCTCGGCGGTCTATGATTGCTGAGCGCCCCGCTATATCGATAGCCGATTTTCGTCATCGATCAATGTCAGGCGGGAAGGTGCCTTTTTACACTCCAGCATCGCCGAAATGCGACGCGCTTCTACTCGCGACCATCAGGGCCGTCAGAGTGGTCACTTATGGACGAGATGGCGGAAAGCCCGATCGCTGCCGACGACCGCCGGGTCAAACAGGCGATTGCAGCAGCGTTTGAGTTGGCATACGCATCAATCGCCTACAGCATGCGGCTTCCGCCCATTGCAGCGGCGAATTTGCCGCTTGAGCGAAATTAAATCAGCCGGAGCACTTATTTTTATGATCAAGCCGTTCCGCAACAGTCAAGAGTCACTTCCGAAATCACAAAACTTGCCGAGCAAAGGAGCCATTCGAACTTTGGCACGTCGTTTGCCTTTAACAGATACGACCGTTGCGGCGGTTCTGCGGATTATAAGAAGGGGAACTTCTTTGGTTCAGCATTCAATCGTCGGCGCTTCTGGACGATCTGCGTCGGGCAGGCGTCAAGCGACTGGTTCTGGCCTCAGGCGACAGGAGCAATATTGCCGAGAGCGTAGGCACACACCTAGGTTTCGATCTCGTATTGGGCGATCTCTCACCGGCTGCCAAGGCCGCAGCGGTCCGAAGTGAGGTCGTAAACGGGCCCGTTATGATGGTCGGCGACGGTGTCAATGACGCCCCGGCTCTTGCAGCAGCAGATGTAGGTGTCGCAATGGGCGCGCATTGGACGGCGTCATCGTCCGAGGCGGCCGGGGTTGTCCTGCTGGTGGATGAACTCGTACCGCTCGTAAAGGCGATGGCAGTTGCGCGCCGCAGTCGAACGATAGCGCTCGGAAGTGTCGTGGCGGGCCTGAGACTGTCGCTTGGCGCCATGGCGTTCGCGAGTTTCGGCTACCTCGCGCCGGTTCAGGGGGTCTTGACGCAAGAGGTCATCGACGTCGCCGATTCTGAACGCACTGAGGGCGCTTCGATCATGATCTGCTTTTTCCCAGTTTGGCCACACCGCGACTTGTCCGCTCTCGACCTCGACGCGATCCGTCGGCCGCAGCTATACACTTGGCAGAACCATGGCACGGCATCGCGCAGGCTGTAGCAACCGGCATCGGCGTCACGTCGGAATGGACTTCCCCAAACGCATCGACCTTGACTGAGCAAATATATCTGCTTATCTGGATATATGGAATCAGAAAACGCTATCGAAGCGCTTGGCGCTCTTGCCCAATCCACCCGGCTGGACACGTTCCGGCTGCTGGTCCGCCACGAACCGGACGGCCTGCCTGCCGGAGAACTCGCCCGACTGATCGGTGTGCCGCAGAACACCATGTCGGCCCATCTGGCGATCCTGTCGCGCGCCGGGCTGATCGACGGGCAACGCCATAGCCGCTCGATCGTCTACCGCGCCCAGCTTGACCGTCTGCGCGACCTGACGCTTTACCTCGTCAAGGATTGCTGCGGCGGCAACCCCGCGCTGTGTGCGCCGCTCATTACCGCTCTCACCCCCTGCTGCGCACCGTTCGCTCCGGAGAACATGCAATGACCACCGACCGCGTCTACAACGTCCTGTTCCTGTGCACCGGCAATTCCGTGCAGTCGATCCTTGCGGAATCCATCCTCAACGGTGAAAGCAAGGGCCGCTTCCGAGGCTATTCGGCCGGTAGCCAGCCGAAGGGGGAGGTACACCCTCTGGCGCTCGAGACCCTGCGCGCGCTGGGTTACGGGTCCACCAGCTTCCGCTCCAAGAGCTGGGACGAGTTCGCAGGATCCGCTCCTCTGCAGATGGATTTCGTCTTCACAGTCTGCGACAACGTGGCCGGCGAAGCTTGTCCCGTGTGGCTCGGCCATCCGATGACCGCCCACTGGGGCGTCGAGGATCCAGCTGCCGTTGAAGGCACCGAGATGAAGAAGGGCCAGGCGTTCTCCAAGGCCGCGCGCTTCCTCAAGAACCGGATCTCTGCGTTCCTAAGCCTGCCACTGACGTCGATCGACAAGCTGGCGCTGGAAACCCGCCTGCGCGAGATCGGCACGCTCGAAGGCAGCACCCGCCCGCAAGGCAAAGTCGCCTGATGTCGACGTTCGAGCGTTACCTGACCCTCTGGGTCGCCCTGTGCATTGTCGTGGGCATTGCTCTCGGACACCTGATGCCCGGCGTTTTCCAGACCATCGGCGGAGCCGAGATCGCCAAGGTCAACCTGCCGGTGGCGGTGCTGATCTGGCTGATGATCATTCCCATGCTGCTGAAGATCGATTTTGCCTCCTTGGCGCAGGTCGGTCGCCACTGGCGCGGCATCGGTGTCACGCTGTTCATCAACTGGGCGGTCAAGCCGTTCTCCATGGCATTGCTCGGCTGGCTGTTTATCGGCTGGCTGTTCCGGCCCTACCTGCCCGAAACGCAGATCGACAGCTACATCGCCGGGCTGATTGTCCTTGCGGCGGCACCCTGCACAGCCATGGTGTTCGTCTGGTCCAACCTCACCAAGGGGGAGCCGCATTTCACGCTAAGCCAGGTCGCACTGAACGACGCGATCATGGTCGTTGCGTTTGCGCCGATCGTTGCCCTCCTGTTGGGACTTTCCGCCATCACCGTGCCATGGGATACGCTGATCCTCTCGGTCGTACTCTACATCGTCCTGCCGGTGATCGTGGCCCAGCTCCTGCGCCTTAGCACCGATGTCGATCGCATGGCCGGTCGCCTGCAACCCGTCTCGCTGGTGGCGCTGCTCACCACCCTTGTACTGTTGTTCGGTTTCCAGGGTGAGCAGATCATTGCGCAACCGACCGTTATCGCACTTCTGGCCGTGCCGATCCTCATCCAAGTCTACTTCAACTCAGGTCTCGCCTATCTGCTGAACCGCGTGAGCGGCGAGGAGCATTGCGTGGCAGGACCCTCGGCGCTGATCGGGGCCTCGAATTTCTTCGAGCTGGCCGTGGCGGCCGCCATAAGCCTGTTCGGCTTCACTTCCGGCGCGGCCCTTGCCACCGTCGTCGGCGTCCTCGTCGAGGTGCCGGTGATGCTATCGGTGGTCTGGATCGTCAACCGCAGCAAGGGCTGGTACGAGCGCGGTGCCGCCGTCCGCACCCATGCCGCCACCATCAGAAAGGTCTGAGACCATGGACGTCACCATCTACCACAACCCCGCCTGCGGCACCTCGCGCAACACCCTAGAGATGATCCGCAATGCCGGGATCGAGCCCACGGTCATCGAGTACCTGAAGACGCCTCCAAGTCGCGACCGGCTGGCGAAGATGATCGCCGACGCGGGCCTGACCGCGCGCGAGGCGATCCGCGACAAGGGCACACCCTATGCGGATCTCGGTCTCGACAACCCGGATCTCTCCGAGGATCAGCTGCTCGACGCCATGCTGCAGGTCCCGATCCTGATCAATCGCCCGTTCGTGGTGACACCTCTGGGCACCCGCCTGTCGCGTCCCTCCGAAGTCGTGCTCGACATTCTGCCGGACACCCACAAGGGGGCCTTTACCAAGGAAGACGGCGAGCAGGTACTCGATGCGGAGGGCAAGCGCATTGGCTGATCTGCCCGCCCTCGACCGTAACCTTCTCCGCCAGCCGGACGTGGATGCCCTCCGCCCACCGTTCTCCACCCACAAGCCGCGTATCCTGATCCTGTACGGATCGTTGCGCCCTGTGTCCTTCAGCCGCCTGCTGGCGTTCGAGGCGGGCCGGCTCCTGGAGGCACTGGGCTGCGAAGTGCGGATCTTCGATCCTTCAGGTCTGCCGCTGCCGGACGCCGAACCGGCCACGCACCTCAAGGTGCAGGAACTGCGCGATCTGACCCAGTGGTCCGAGGGCCACGTCTGGATCTCGCCCGAGCGCCATGGGGCCATGACCGGCATCATGAAGGCACAGATCGACTGGATTCCGCTGGCGGTCGGTTCGATCCGGCCGACTCAGGGCAAGACGCTCGCGGTGATGCAGGTCTCCGGCGGCTCCCAGTCGTTCAATACGGTCAATCATCTGCGCGTGCTCGGCCGCTGGATGCGGATGATCACCATCCCCAACCAGTCCTCGATCGCCAAGGCATTCCAGGAGTTCGACCCGGATGGTCGTATGAAACCCTCATCCTATTACGATCGAGTGGTCGATGTCTGCGAGGAGCTCGTCAAGTTCACGCTGCTCACACGGGAGGCATCCGGCTATCTCACCGATCGCTACAGCGAGCGGAAAGAGGCGGCGGAGAAGCTGGAGCAGCGCGTGAGCCTCAAGTCTATATGACCGCACGCTGCCGGTTGCGGCTATTCTGGCCCTTGGCGTTACCCAAGGCATCGAATATGGGACGCTTACTGCGGTTCAGCATCGTCGTAAACGGCATGGCGGCAGATGTCCCTGGTCTACAGCAAATGGATCGCGGTCGTGCTCTAACCTTGCCTATATCGAGAGGACACAGACGTGATTGCCCCAACCGTGATACGCGAGCTTACCGTTTCTGCGGAAGATGGCGCGAGGCCGTACCTCTATCTCAGCGCGGCCAGCGGGCTCGTGTGGTTGGGGTCGCATTATTACGTGGTCGCCGACGACGAGCTTCACATCGGCCAGTTCACATCGGCAGTCTCCGAACCCGGACGATTGATCCGCGTGTTCGACGGCGTATTGCCCGATGACAAGAAGGAGCGAAAGCGACGCAAACCCGATCTCGAGACCCTGACCCTTCTTCCCGCGACAACGCGCTTTCCCTATGGTGCCTTGTTGGCGCTTGGTTCCGGTTCGACACCGAACCGGCGTCGCGGCGCTGTCCTTAGCCTCGATCCGGAAGGTGTCGTCTGCGGTTCGCCGCAGGTGTTCGACGCGTCTCCCATTCTCGGCCCGCTTACTGACCTGTTCCCAGACCTCAATATCGAAGGCGCTGTCGTCGTTGGCGATGATCTCCGACTGGTTCAGCGCGGCAATGCGCGTCATGCCGAAAATGCGATCGTCCATTATCCCCTATCTCGCGTGCTCGATGCCGTGCGGAACGGTCAAGGCGATACGCTCAGGCCGTCTGCCATCGACCGGATCACCCTTCCAGAAACTTATGATGTTCCTCTCTGCTTTACAGACGCAGCAGCTCTTCCGAATGGTGACATGGTGTTCTGCGCCGTTGCGGAAAATACCGGCGATGCCGTGGCAGATGGCCCTTGCGTCGGCGCTGCCATCGGAATCATCGGCAATGACGGACGGCTTGTTTCGCTGGAGCCACTTGATCGGCCTTTGAAGGTAGAGGGCATCGCTGTCCGCGTGGACGGTGATCGCCTGGACGTTCGGCTGGTCACGGACGCAGACGATCCTGCCATTCCCGCCCTGCTACTGTCGATATCGCTTGCGTGTTGATATCGGGCGGGATCATCGGCAAGAAGAGAGCAATTTCAGCAAATTTCGCGATCCGTAGAAAAGCGGAAACGCTCTAAGTGGATGATTGAGAAGTTTGCCTCCCTCAGTGAGATATGAGGACGGGCATCTCTAGCGTCTGCAGCAACGACCGTGTCACGCCTCCCAGGATGAATTCGCGGAATCGCGAATGACCAAACCCTCCGGCGACCAGCAATGTCGCACCTCTCTCCGCCGCCTCCGACTGTAGGATACCTGCAGGCGAGGCACCGTAGGATTGTACGGAAACAACGTCGACAGACAGTCCGGCGTTGCGGAGCACGGCTTCGAACCGGTCGCGATCGCGCGTTTCGATCGTCTTGTCATCCGTGACCGTCATCAGAAGGATCTTCGTGCTAACGCCCGAAAATATTCGGGCAGCCGTCAGCGCCCGCGCCAGCGTCGGGCTTCCGTCCCACGCAATCGCGATCGTGTCGAAGCTGCAGGCGCAGTTGACGGCTGGAAAGAGCAGCAGAGGCCTGCCACTTTCGAAGAGGACATTTTCGATTACCGGTCTTGCCGTCTCGGACGCCTCGAACGTCGTCAGATCATACGCGCGCGACAGATCCGCAAGTTTGCTTCCGACAAATGTCTCCGGGCATTCGAACTCGGCGATGCGCGTGGTGACGCCGGTTTGTTGATTATGGGATGGCCCGCCCTTCCGAGAACATCGAGTATGATGTCTCTTTTGAAGAGAAAGGAGCCGAGCCATGCAGATTTCCATATTGGG
>NZ_QJSR01000018.1 GCF_003217095.1 Rhizobium sp. PP-CC-3A-592 | reverse complement strand
GAACAGTTCGTCGGCGAGGTGGATGCCTATATCTGCTGGTACAATGAGAAGCGCATCAAGATATCGCTGGGCTCACTCAGCCCGGTCGAATATCGCAGAAGTCTTGGCCTGATCTCATAAAAAAACAGTCCAACTTTTTATCCGCACCCCCGCCGGATCAGACGTTGATGGCGCGCTACAAGTCTGCATGCGCTTAAGCGTGTCGCGCTACCGGAAGAAATTGCCCGATCTGTTCTCTACCTAGCATCGGACGATTCCAGTTTCGTAAGTGGCACGGCAATGCTTGTCGATGGCGGTGCCTCAATTACACGGAGCTAACGCAAGCCAGTCAGCTAAAAACTATCGGGGAGCCCGCTTTGGCCGTTTGCGACTTCAGCAACACCGCCGCGGCGGCGTTCGCGTCCAAAGGTTCGAGCCGCGAGTTTTCAACAGCCTCCGCCGTCGCGGCCACCGTCAGCCGTCAATATCGTCGCGCCCGGCGCTATCGAAACTGACTTCTTCGGTGGAGCCGTTTGCGACACGCCGGACTCCAACAAGTTCTTCGCCGACATGACGGCGTGGACGTCATGCGGGACGCCGCCGTCTCCGGGTGTGGGCGTGGCTTGCTTGCCCGCTTTCCACGTCGATGCGGATCTGAAGTCGGTGCACTGGTCGACGTCTGCGGGGCTGGGCGCCGATCCTGCCGCCCAACCACCTCTTTTATCCCAGTCGTCGCCAGCCGAGCGCAGCGTTCCAGGCTTTTCTCGAGGCGATGCGAGCCCCGGCCGCAGCTTGACAGGCGTTGTCGACACAGCCGGGACTGAGTACCAATCCGCCTTCAAAGTCAGGCTGGCTTGTCGGCTCCGAGTGCAATGTCCTTCTGCGCGCGGACTGCTTCAAGGCGGCGGACGAGCACGGCTTCTATGTTCTCGTAAGCCGTGCTGCCGAGGGCGAGCCGCAGTGGCGGGTGTTGCGCGTCCCCTGCCTTGATCATGGCATCGACGGTGAGCCCGGCATCACCCTTGATAGTGAAGCTGCCAGTGACCAGACCGCGGCGGATGTCGCCCGACGGCGTAGCGTCGTAGACCACTGTTGCCTCGGCTTGGTCGAGGCCCTCGCCGAAGTTCGTCGCGGTCGGTCCTGGCTCGACGAGCACGAAGTCGATACCGAACGGCCCGACTTCCTGCGCTACAGCCTCGACGAACCCCTCGATGCCCCACTTTGTCGCGTGATAAAGGCCGAACGTCGGGTAGGCGACCTGACCGCCCTCCGAGGACACCTGCATGATGCGTCCGCCGCCTTGCGTTCGCAAATGGGGAAGGCTGGCGCGGATCACCTGGATTGATCCGACGAGGTTCGTCGCGACCTGCCGCTCGATCTGCTCGTCGCTTACCTCCTCGGCCGCACCGAACAGTCCGTATCCCGCGTTGCTGACGACGACGTCGATCCGCTCCTGCGAGGCGAACGCACTGTCGATCGTCCTGCGGACCGCATGCGTGTCAGTGACGTCGAGTACCGCAACTTCCAGCCTTTCCCCGTACCTCGCTGCGAGATCGCTTAGCGCGTCCGCCCGGCGGACCGTTGCCACGACACGGTCGCCGCGATTGAGCAGCTTCTCCGCCATGATGCGGCCGAGGCCGGAAGAGGCGCCTGTGATCAGCCATGTCTTCATCTTCATCTCCATCTGAATTGATGAAGCTGATCTAGCGATTGCCGAAAGGTGAGATAAGTTAGCCAAATGAGTATGAGCCGGTGAAGGAACGACACGAATGCGCAAGCCCAGCCTCGTCGAGCTTTCGGCCTTCGCCGCCGTCGCCCGCCATCGGAGCTTCCGAAAGGCGGCTGACGCGCTGGGCACGTCCCGCTCGGCGCTCAGCCACACCTTGATCGGTCTCGAACAGACCCTCGGGGTGCGTCTCCTTAATCGCACAACGAGGAGCGTATCGCCGACCGAGGCGGGCGGGGATCTCCTGCGTCGCCTCGTCCCGGTGCTTCAAGACCTCC
This sequence comes from Rhizobium sp. PP-CC-3A-592, assembly GCF_003217095.1. Classification (GTDB taxonomy): domain Bacteria; phylum Pseudomonadota; class Alphaproteobacteria; order Rhizobiales; family Rhizobiaceae; genus Ferranicluibacter. Next base: position 18,859 of record NZ_QJSR01000018.1, on the reverse strand, counting down.
ATGAGGCGCTGGACGCTGTGACGGGAGAGGCTGGTGCCGTAAGCGGGACCTTGCGAATCAATTGCGGAACCGCAGCCGCAGAGCTGCTCTTGAGAACCGCCATTCCTACCTTTATCAAGCGTTGTCCCGGGGTCACGCTCGATCTTGTCACCGACGGCCGCCTGATCGATATCGTCGAGGAGGGGTTCGACGCTGGCGTCCGTCTCCGGGAGACTGTGCCACAGGACATGATAGCGGTTCCGTTCGGCGGCAACGTCCGCTTCTTGGCGGTCGCGGCCCCCGATTATCTGGAGCGTCGTGGAAACCCGGTCGTACCGGACGACCTGCGAGGACACAACTGCATCCGCCACCGGATGCCGAGCGGAAAACTTTACCGATGGGAGTTTGAAAGGCGGGGGGAGGAAATTGTTGTCGACGTGCCCGGCTCGCTGACGCTCGATGACAACCGTTTGATGGTCGGGGCGGCTGCGGACGGACTCGGGATCGCGTTCGTGGCTGAGTCCTTCGCCGTGGCCGAGCTGCAAGCGGGGCGCCTCGTCGCCCTTCTGGAGGATTGGTGCCCGGCATACCCCGGGCTCTCCCTCTACTACCCTGGACGCCGCCACGTCCCGGCCGCTCTGCGGGCGTTTATCGATGTGCTGAAAGATGGCCGCTAATCCGAGCGTTCGCGGCTTGCTGCACTGGAGAGATACCCGGATGGATTGCAGTGCCAGCCAGCCGTCACTTGTTCGACATCTCATCGCCATAACTCGGCAAGTCGCGGCGCCCGGTAGAACTCCGCGGCTACGTCCGATCACTCGGATGATTCATCGACGCGCCCGCATGACAGATGAAGGGCGCTCCATGCCAAACAAAGATCTTAAGACCCGTTACCGCCCCTCCATTGAATGCCCAAACGAGCGCGTTCTATGCCGATCGGTTGCGTTACAACGGTAATGTCGTGACCCGCGAGTGCGCCCTCGAGGTGGAGACCACTCCGTTTTTCACCAATTCACTGAACGTTCCGGGATGCTTCGGCGAACGCTTCCTGTGCCTCCAACACGTCTTGCCTGTGCGCTGCCGCCCATTCGAGGATGCCGCCGAGATGGGGCTCCAGTGATCGTCCGAGCGGAGAGATCTCGTAGACGACAGCGACGGGCGCGGTACTAACCACCTTTCGTGTGATGAAGCCGCTCGCTTCCAGCCTACGCAGGCACTGAGTCAACGCCTTCTGTGTGACACCCCTGTTGGCGCGCCGCAACGCGTTGAACCGCAACGGGCCGCTGCAAAGAGCGTTGAGCACGAGCAGTGTCCACTTGCTGGTGATCTCCTCAAGCACCAAACGGTTGAGCTCAAGGTCTTCGGGCGACGACGTCGTCATAGAAGGGATACTCCGGGCAACCTGGTAGCTCAGCGGTGCCTTATTGCGTTCAGGTTTCATATATATACTTAGTTGGTCTCAACTGCAAAGGAGACCGACATGTCAGAACTTACCGAAAACAACACCATCCGGACCGCCAACGAAAATGGAAGCCGGACTGTCCTCGTCTTCGGGGCCACCGGGCAACAGGGCGGTGCGGTCGCCTCCGCGCTCCTGTCCGATGGGTGGTCGGTTCGCGCGTTCGTTCGCAATCCGTCCGCCGGAAAGGCGAAGGAACTGGCCAGCCTGGGAGCGAGCTTGGTTGCGGGCGATCTTGCCGACCCATTGTCTGTCAGGGCTGCGATGAAGGGCGTTCATGGCGTCTTTAGCATCCAACCGAGCTCCGGTCAGGGCGCCGCATACGGGATCACCGACGAGCAGGAGGTGCGTTACGGAAAGGTTGTGGCGGACCTGGCCTTGGCCGAAGGGGTCCGGCACCTCGTCTACACCTCGGTCGCCATTTCCGGAGAGGGACCGACGGGTTTGGGACACTTCGACAGCAAGTTGGAGATCGAGGACCACGTCCGCAGCCTCGCCCTGCGCAGCACGATCGTGCGACCGGCCACTTTCATGGAGCTCCTCCTGCTCCCCGGCATGGGACTCGACCAAGGAGCCTACAACTTCTTCCTCCTGCCGGACCAGGCGGGGCAAATCATCGCCGTCCGTGACATCGGAAAGATCGTCGCTGCGGTCTTTGCCGATCCCGAACGGTTTGCCGGACGGACAATCGAGATCGCAAGCGACGAGGTGACGGGCAAGGACCTTGGGGAGAAGCTCACGCACGCCGCGGGTCGCCCGATAGAGTACTACCGCTTTTCCGATACGTTGCTCCGGGAGAACGCCTTCCTCGGGAAACTCGCGAGCATCATCGACGACGGCCGGCTCGCCGCGAACGCGGACATTGCGGCACTCGAGCAGGACTTCGGGACGCTGACCCGGTTCGGCGACTGGCTTGCTGGCCCCGGTGAGCCGCTTCTGCGGACCGCGTTGGACGCGAAGGACGCTATGGTCACCCTCCGCTAAACAAAAGTCCCGCGAGGGCTGTCGCGTTGAGCGCGGCCATCGCGCGACATTCACCACGAACCGTGCACCGGAGCAAGTTCTACTCGTCTCAATGGTCGAAGTCGGCCTGTGCTCGCTGAAGCTGGGGAAGCGTTCGAGAGCCCAGGCGAAAAGCTCCTGGAACCTCTCCCGCAGGGAATGCCCGAGCGGGGTGATCGTGTATTCGACACCGATAGGTGTCGTTGGGAGAACCGTATGCTTGAGGAGGCTGTTCCGCTTTGAGCGCTTGAGCGTGTCTGCCAGCGCCTTGTAGGTGATGCCGTCGGATTTGGTCACGGGAAGGCGCCATGGCGACGTCACGGGTCCGCTCGGCAACACGGTGACATGATCGGGTTTCGTCAAGCGATGCTGGGTGAGGTAACTTGCGCGTCATCAGCATACATCGAGCGCTATAGGCAGCCAGGCAACTTCGACGATCTTTGAGGCCCCTGTCATGATGGGCTTCCGTTCGTCGGCGACCGGCTTGCTGATCCCGCTGGAATTTCAAATGGACGGCAAGATCATCTATCACCATCTTCCGACGATCATGACGGTCAACGCGGCGAGAGTTTTACTGCCGTGGCCCGGCAAGTACTGGGTCTTATCCAGATCCTGCGATACATGCACTGCGGGAGTTCGATGCGCGGGCGCTGTTGCGGTCCTTGGGGTACATCCACGGACGCCGAAGCCGAATAATCTGTTCAAGGCGCTGGGAGTAGAAGGAGAATTGGAACCGAACCTCTTCGGAATTCATCATGGATGAAGCACGTTGAGGGGCGCCGCGTCAGCTCACGCCAACTGAGCTCAGCGCTCGCAGCCTTGACGGTGTCTGGCCGAACACCTGGAGGAAGGCGCGCGAGAAATTGGAGGCGCTTTCGAAGCCGACATCAAGCGCGATCTCGATCATAGAAGTATCTGTCTCCAGCAGTAGCTGCTTGGCCCGCTCAAGTCTCAGGCGGCGATAGACGAGGGCGGGACTCATAGCGAGTTCAGCGAGGAACATGCGTTCCAGATGACGGCGGGACAAGCCAACGGACGCGGCGAGTTCTTCGATCGGCACCTTGCCCTCGATGTGGCGGTCCATCGCGATGAGCACGGCCTGAATGCGAGGATCCTTACTTTCAAGCGAAAGCGGGCGGCGTGGCTGGATCGCGAGCGCGGTGCGTGCCTTGTCGATCTGCAGGACTTCCATCGCATTGCGCTCGGCTTCCCGACTGATGTGCTTGCGGACGATCATCGCGGCCATGTCGGCCGCGCTGCTACCGCCAGCGCATGAGCCCCGGCTGCGGTCGAGATTGAAAATTCGGTCGGAACGGACTTCGTGGTCAGGGAAGCGCTCGCGGAAAGCGTTGTAGTGTAGCCAACTGACGCAGGTACGATGCGATTTCATCAGGCCTGCTTCGGCGAGGATGAACGAGCCCGTGCAGACGCCGATCAGTGACACGTTCGCAATGGCGGCCTTCTTGAGGAAGTCCATCGTCACCCGGTCGATCGTAACTTCGCTGTTGAGGAGGCCACCGACAACGACGATGTAGGTGAACTGTCGAGGATCGGTAAAGTCGGAGGTCGGAGAGACCTTCACGCCACAGCTTGACGCGATGAGATTGCGACTGCTCGCAAGGACCTCCCAGTCCGCAAGCACGCGTCCCGAGCGGTCGAATTCGTCGCTGGCGAGCCGCAACGTGTCGATGAACAATGCGAAGGCAGACAGCGTGAAGGACTTGGCCAGCACGAAGCCTATCTTCAAACGCGGCCCTTCAGGATCCGACGATGTCATGGCGACTCCAAGTTCAACGGCCGGAAGACATCGACAGCGCCTTCCGATAGGCGACCCAAAGGCCTCGGTCCACCATTTCGTCGAAACCGTTTCGACGCATCGCGAGTATACCTGCCGCCGTTGTGCCCTCATAGTCGATGAAGGACTGAACTGTCTGGGACACCGAGGCGTCCGACGTCTCCTGAAGCCGGCCCGCTCCAATCAGCACCTGCTGCGCCGCCCGATGAGCGACAGTCTTAGGGATGCCATGCTTTATTGCGGCTGCTGCCAAGGCATCGGTGAGGAGTGCAGGGAAGGCGGCTCCCGAGCCGGACATTGCCGTGAAGTAATCAATATGATCCTCGTCGAGGACGCGGTCAACCAGGCCTCCACATTCGAATATGGCCTCGATCCTCGCCGCGTCCGATGCGTCCTCGCTCGCCAGATGGTATGGCGTGTATCCAAAGCCGATCCCGACGGCTGCATTCGGCAGGGCACGCGCGACGCGTCGGGACTTCGTTCTTGTTGCTATCTGCCTGAGCGCCACTCCGGCCATGACGGAGATAACGAGCTTGTCGGCAGCCTCGATTCGGATGGTGGGCCAGTCATCCGGCCGAACGCAAAGGATGATGATATCGGCAGCGCCTGCCAGTGCGACGTTGTCCGTCGTCCATGCGCAGCCGAGATCGTCGTCCGGTCGGGTAATGCGATAGGAGCAGATTAACCGGTCGGGTGTCAGCCGCCCGGTACCAACCAGCCTATTGGCGATGGCGCCGCCCAGCCATCCGGCCCCTCCGATGAGGCCAACCTTTCCGAGGTCCATCATGTCAGTTCACTCATCTGATCTGGAAGCCATGCTTCAGCGGGTCACGGTCGTCTACGAAGATAGTATTGTGGCCGATAATGCTTGCCCAACCTGATAGGCTGGGTCGTACGCCACTGAATGGCCCTACCTTGACCTGCTCTTCCAACCGACCCTCAAACACCGTGCCGATGAGGCTTTCCTGCCGGAAGATCTTGCGGATGGGAAGACGGCCCTTGCCATGGAGTTGCGCCATTCGTGCCGACGTGCCGGTTCCTCCAGGAGAACGATCGATAGCCTTGTCGCCGTAGAAGACGGCACCGCGACCGTCCGCGTTCGGGCTCGTGGCTTCATCGCACCAGATGGCGTGGTGTACGCCTCGAATGCTGGAGTTCTCCGGATGCACGGGGTCGCAGATCTCCGCAAGCGCGTCCCGTAGCCTGACACTGAGATCAACGATCTCGCCAGCATTCATCCCGTCAAGGCCGGACCAGGATGACTGCGGTTCTACGACCGCGTAGAAATTGCCGCCGTAGGCGATATCGACTGTCAGTCGGCCATGGTTCGGCACATCGACCTCTATGTCGCTCGCATGCAGGTAGCTCGGGACGTTGTACATGCGGACAGAATCCACGGCGTCGCCAGTTTTTTCGTAGGTCACGTTGACTTTTCCGGCGGGTGTCTCGAGCGAGACGCGGCCTTCGACACGGGGCACGAGGAGCCCTTCCTCGATCGCTGCGGTTACAAGGCCGATGGTGCCCGCCCCACACATTGGCAAGCAGCCGCTGACCTCGATGAAGAGCACGGCGATGTCGCAGTCTTCGTGATAGGCCGGATAGAGGATCGCACCCGACATGATGTCATGGCCGCGGGGCTCGAACATCAGCGCCTGCCTCACCCAGTCGTGCTTGGCAACGAAGATGTCCCGCCTCTTGGCGATAGGAAGATGCAGCAGGACTGGTCCGCCGCCTGCCACCAGTCGCACCGGGTTACCGCAAGTGTGGGCGTCGATGCAGAAGAAGCTGCGTCGCATTGGGAACCTCGTCTTTCACTGAATTTCTGTCATGTCACGCTGCTGCAGCGCGCCGCGCGACAGTCGGTCTAGAAGAATGGCAAGCGCCACGATCGCAAGGCCCGCGCGAAGGCCCAGACCCATCTCCATGCGCGTAAGACCGCGCGTGACTTCCGCTCCCAGACCTCCCGCGCCAACGAGACCAGCAAGCACGACGATAGCGAGCGAGAGCAGGATGCACTGATTAAGGCCGACGAGAAGTGTCGGGGTCGCTGAAGGGATCTCGATCTTGAAGAGGATCGAGCGTGGGGATGCCCCCGTCGCCTGTCCGAGTTCGAGAAGATCCTTGGGCACCTGCTGGAAGGCGAGTGTCGTCAGTCGGAGCATGGGCGGTATTCCGTAGACGATGGTGGCGATGATGGCCGGCACGCGGCCGAGGCTGAAGATCATCACGGCGGGGATCAGATAGACCCACGGCGGAACCGTCTGCATCACGTCGAGTACTGGGCGGATCACGGCTTCGAAGGTGCGATTGCGTGCGGCAAGGACTCCGATCGGAAAGGCGATAACGACCGATATACAGACTGAGACGGTGACGAGCACCAGCGTCTGCATGGAAGCCTCCCAAAGACCTGACAAGAAACAGAAGCCGAGCGCGATGCCGCTGACGATGGAGACCCGGATGTTGACGAGAAGACCAGAAAAAATAACGACGATTGCGATGACGGCGTAGGCCGGGAGGATGAGGAGGATGGTCTCAAGGGCGCCGAGCGTCGTCTCGATGATACGCGTCACGAGATCGAAGAAAGGGTGGAAGTTGGCGTTCAACCAGTCGACGACCGGCGCGAGAAAGGCGCCAGGCGAAAACCGAATGAGATCGGTGTTCATGATGCGGCTCCCTTGGCAAGGGCTGCCGCGCTCTGCGTCAGCCGGTCGATGATCATGGTCAGGATGACGATGGCGATCGCCGCATTGATGGATGTGGCGATATCGAGGGTTCGCACCGCGCTGTAGATCGTCTCTCCGAGCCCGCCGGAGCCCACGATCCCGGCAATGACCACCATGCCGAAGGCCATCATCAGGCTCTGGTTGATCCCGGCCATCATGCTCGGTACGGCAAACGGCATGCGGATCTTCGCAAACATCTGCCAAGGCGTGAGGCCGCTCGCATGACCGAGTTCGATGAAGGCGTGCGGTGTGCGACGGATGCCAAGTGAGGTCAGCCGGACCACCGGTGGCATCGCCACGATCACGGTCGCAAACAAAGCCGTGGCGGGGCCGTATCCCATGAGTGCGATGGCTGGTAGAAGGTAGATGTAGGGCGGCAGCGTCTGGATGAGATCGAGAGACGGCTGTAGGATTCTGTCAAAGGTTCGAACGAAGCCCGCAATGATGCCGAGCGGAATACCAATCAGGAGCGCCATCATCGTAGCCGTTGCGACGAGCGCGAGCGTGCTCATTGTTTCCGACCAGAGGCCCATGGCGGCGCAGGCGACAAGCGCCACTCCAGCCAGAACACCTGCCTGCCAGCGGATCAGCCGCCATCCGAGGACCCCAACCAGCAGCGCCATCACGTAGAAGGGTGGCAGTGAGACAAGCCAGAGGATGGCCTCATATGTGCCTTCGAGAGCTGCCCTGATGCCCTCGAAGAGAAAGGCAGCGTTGTCGCCGATCCAGATAAGAGCATCGTCGATCCGCTCGTCGAAGACGTCGGTGATGACAGTGGTATCCATGGCGTCCTCCCGAACTAAGCCGCAGCCAGCGTAGCGATCTGGCTTCCGGAGACTCCACCAAGGAGCGCGCGTGTCGTGACGATGCCGACCACTTCGCCGTCATCGACCACGGCGATGGTATCACGACCCGACTGCAGCGTGAGGTCTATGAGCGCGCCGATGTCTGCTTCCGGTGTGGTGCGTACCAGCGCCCCGATGTTAGTGTGCGGACCACTGAGGTACTGTGCGACCGGAATCATGATCGAGTGCGCCTTAACGAGATGAACCCGCGAAATGCCGCCGACAAATTCAGCCACGTAGTCGTCGGCCGGGCGTGTCACGATCTCCTCGGCATCGCCGACCTGGACAATGACACCATCCTTCATGATCGCTATGCGGTCGCCGATGCGGATGGCTTCCTCGAGATCGTGGGTGATGAAAACGGCAGACTTGCCGAGCGATTTCGTCAACTGCCGGAACTCGTCTTGAAGCTGGCGGCGGATCAGCGGATCGAGCGCGCTAAAGGGCTCGTCCATGAGAATGATTTCGGGATCCGCCGCGATTGCGCGGGCAAGTCCGACGCGCTGCTGCATGCCGCCAGATAGCTGGGACGGGTATCGCCCGGTCCAATCAGACAAGCCGACCTTGTCTAGCGCGGCACGCGCCGTCTTGAAGCGCTCTTCCTTGCCGACCCCGCGGATTTCGAGGCCGAATGCCGCGTTCTCGAGAACCGTGCGATTGGGCAAGAGCGCGACGCTCTGAAACACCATGCCGATATGGCGGGCACGCATGTCGCGCAGCTCGGCAGCATTCAGCGCGGAAATGTCCTTGCCCTTGACCATAATTCGTCCCAGGCTCGGCTCGATCAGCCTGTTGAGGAGGCGTACCAGGGTGGATTTGCCGCTACCGGACAGGCCCATGATGCAGAAGATCTCACCACGTCTGACCTGAAGGCTCGCGTCGGAAACGCCGACCACGCAATCATATTCGTTGAGGATCTGCGTCTTGCTCAGGCCATCTCGCTGGACGGCATCGACGGCCGCTTTCGCGCGGGCACCGAAGATTTTCCAAACCGACTGGCAGTCGATCAGGACATCGCTCTCATGCTGCTTGGAATGGGTCATTACGTTCCCCGCGGGCCGTTTTGCACGGACGTTCTTGGTTGTAGATCCGAAAGTTGGGCAGCCGACCTTGCGGCTGCCCGGAGTCCAGTTCTATTCGGACTTGATGTTCTCCCAGCGCTTCAGGAGGTCGGCATGGGTGTCGGTCCAGCCCTTGATAGCCTCGTCCATCGTCTTGCCTTCGTTGACGGCGCTGTTGATCGCAGTGATGTCAGCCAACGGCACATAGACGCTTGCAATGACTTCGCGCGCATGCGGGTTCTCTGCGGAGAAGCCCTTCTGGCCGATCCAGTAGTAGCTCTGCGGCGGCGGGAAGACGCCTTTCGGATCGGCAAGGAACTTGATATCGAACTTCTGTGCCATCCAGGAAGGCTCCCAGATCGTCACGGCAATCCATTCCTTGCGATCGGTGGCTGACTTTAGTGCCGCAGTCATAGCGGCCGTGCTGCCCTCGACGAGTTGAAGCTTCAGGTCGTAGTCCTTGACCGCATTGCTGGTGTCCTTCATCAGGCCAGCGCCAGGCTCGATGCCGACGATCTTGCCGCCGAGCTTCTCGGCGTTGTCGTTCAACTGGTCCATCGAATCGATGGGTACGTACTTCGGCACGGCCACGCCTTGGAACAGGCCGTGGGAGACCGGCGAGATCTTTTCCAGCCGCTTCTTGTTCTTGTTCCAGTAATCCTGGGCAACGTAATCCGTCTGGGAGGCTAGGATCTGTACGTCGCCCTTGGCAAGTGCTGCATAGGCGATACCCCATTCGGAGAATGGTACGACCTTGACGGTGTAGCCGGAGTCCTCGAGCACTTTCTTGGTGATGCCGGTGATCGGCGTCAGGTCTTCCCAGGACATCGTCCCGATGGTGATCGATTTTTCTTCCGCATGCGCGGCCGTCAGGCTCATGCCGACCACGGCGGCGGCGCAGAGGGCTTTCCATAGGATGTTCATGCTCTTGGCTCCTGTTTTTTGTTCCCGATATTGTTTGAAAGCCACGCACGTGGCGTGAGCCTCCATTGCGCTCCGGGAGGTTATCCCTCGCGGCCTGCACGCAATTCCTGCATTCGGATCACCGCGTTGACGCCGAGCCACGCAAAGGGCTCCGGCGGAAGCCTCACTGGCTTCGGCTGATCCATGTAGTCTTCGAGCACTTTTGAATGCGTACCTGTGGCGAGATCTGCGGCCATGACGCCTGCAAGCGTGCTCTTCACCGTGCCGAGACCATTTTCGCAGCAGGCGGAATAAAGACCCTCTTCGATCTCGCCGAAGGCGGCGACATGGTTTCGGCTCAGGCACAGGCGTCCAGCCCAGTTGTAGTTGAAAGGCACGCCTGAGAGATCGGGAAAGCGCGCGTCGAGGGACTTCCGCTGCTCCGCGGCTATCCGCGCCATCCTGCGCTCGGTGACCTGGATGGTGCGGTCGTAGGTGAAGCGGGTACGAATGACGATGCGCGAACCCTCGTCCGTCTCGATCTGGCGGACGGTCGCGCCCATCGGATCGGCAGGAAGCAGTGCCCAGGAGGGTTTGCCGGCCTTTGCCTGAAAGGGCGCCGTCATCGAGGCATAGGTGAAGATGTGCATCAGCCGGCCCTGAAAGTGGCCGAAGTCTTCGATATGACCGTTAACGGCAACGATGACCTTGGGTGCCGTGACGTGGCCCTTGTGCGAGGTCGCCGTCCAACTGCCCCTGTCACGGCCGAGCCTGACGACAGGGGACTGCTCGAAGATGTCAACACGACCCGCGAGGCCCTCTGCAAGGCTGCGAATATAGTCGGCTGGCTGAATGAGGACGGCGCCGGGTGTGTAGAGGCCTCCGTGATAATAGGAGGAGCCGGTTATCTCCCGCATCCCGCGCGCATCGAGAAGTTGGTGTTTCTCCCCTATCGCGCCCAGCGAACGAGCGTAGGCGGCGTTCATCTCGGTGCCACGCTCGGATGCGGCCGCATTGATCTTGCCGGACGGATCAAATGTTCGGCGTGACATGCCGTAGTCTGCAGCGGCATGGGCGGCGAAGGATATGGCGAAGCGGTTCTGCGCGATCTCGGACTTCGTAGCCGCCTCGCTCCCGACCGAATATTCGCCGGAGGAGAGATTGTGCGGTACGTCGATCATATAGCCGGAATTGCGTCCCGATGTTCCCTTGGCGACTTCTCCCGCTTCAAGAAGAACGATCCTGTCCGCGGGGTGTAGCTCGAGCAGCCGACGCGCGGCCGACAGCCCGGCGAAGCCCGCCCCGATGATCAGCCAGTCGGCTGCGACAGGACCGTCAAGCGCACGGAGGGGAAATCTGCGACGGCTGATCGCCTCCCACCCCGAGGTTCCGGACACTGCCGGAAGACGCTTGATGACCCGCTCGCTCATCGCACTGTCTCGTCCACGGACCGTTCGGAAACGTCGATCCAGATCGTCTTTAGCTCGGTGTACTGGTCGTGGGCGAAGATTGACTTGTCGCGCCCGCCGAACCCGGACTCCTTGAAGCCGCCGAAGGGTGTGCTCGCGTCACCCTCGCCGAAGCAGTTGACGGTTACAACACCGGCACGGATCTCGCGCGACAGTCTGATCGCCTTGCGCAGACTGCCTGTGTAGACAGACGCGGCCAGACCGTAGGGCGTGTCATTTGCGAGTGTTATAGCCTCCGAGAGACTGTAGAATGTCGTAACCGAAAGGACGGGTCCGAAGATCTCCTCCCGGAACAGCCGGCTCGCAGGAGAGACGCCGTCGATGATCGTCGGCTCGACGTAGACCCCGTCACGGGTCTCTCCGCCGTGAGCTACGACCAGCTTGTCCTTGGTGAGATCGTCGAGGTAGGATTTGACCTTGGCGAAGTGGGTTGGGCTGACCAACGCACCAATGCGGTTCTCGGGGTCGAGAGGATCGCCGGTCTTCCATTCACGCAAGTATGCGCCCATCCGGGCAAGCAGGTCATCCTTGATATCAGCATGCACCAGGAGGCGCGACGTTGCCGAGCAGTTCTCGCCCATGTTCCAGAACGCGCCGGTCACGACCTGTTCCGCAACGAGATCAAGGTCCTCGGCATCGTCCATGACCACTGCGGGGTTCTTGCCACCGCATTCGAGCACGATCCGCTTGAGATTGGAGTCGGCGGCGTAGCGCAGAAAGCGGCGGCCGGTCGGCGTGGAGCCTGTGAAGGTGACCATGTCGATGTCCATGTGAAGGCCGATCGGCTCGCCGACCTCCTGGCCACCGCCGGTGACGACGTTGAACACACCTGCAGGAATGCCAGCCTCATGGGCCAGTTCGGCGACACGAAGCGTTGTGAGCGTTGTTTCCAAAGCGGGCTTGACGATGACGGAGCAGCCTGCAGCCAGCGCTGGTCCGATCTTCCAGGCGAGCATCAGGAGCGGGAAGTTCCACGGAAGCACGGCGCCGACGACACCGATCGGCTCACGTACGACCATGGTCAAGGCGCTTGCACCGACCGGTGCGGTGTGATCGTAAAGTTTGTCTATCAGCTCGGCATGCCAGCGGATCGTGTGGATCGTATCTGGAACATCTACCGTCTGGCACTCCCGCACCGGCTTCCCACTGTCGAGGCTTTCGAGAACGGCCAGTTCATGGCGGTGGTCTTCGAGCAGGCGCGCAAATCCTAGAAGAACGCTCTTTCGTTCACCAGGCGACAGGAGCCGCCAGCGGCCGTCTTCGAACGCCGCTCTGGCCTTCGTTACGGCAAAATCCACATCGCTTGAGTCACAAGCGGAAATTTCTGCGAGCAAGTCGCCGGTGGCCGGGTTCTTTGTCTCGAACGTCTTTCCAGACTGCGCCGGTCGAAACGCACCATCGATGAAGGCGGAGGTCGGCAGCGTGATGTTGTTCGCGATAGCCCGGTATTCGGCGGCTGTCAGAGGTTCATGCATGGTTGGCTCCCGACGTGATCCCAGCGACCGTGCGCTTCAGGGTGGTGACAACTGTTTCGAGTGCGCGCTTTTCCTCGTTCTTCAGGCCTCGAAGCGGCGCGCGCACCGGACCGGTCTTCAGCCCGATGATCTCGCAGCCGTGCTTGATGGACTGGACGAACTTGCCGCATTCGAGGAAGTCCATCAGCGGCAGCATGGCAGTCATAATGGCGCGGCCCTTGTCGAAATTCTTCTCCAGCACGCAAGCTTCGTAGAGCGCGACATGCTCGCGCGGCAGGAAGTTCGAGCCGGCGCAGACCCAGCTACGCGCCCCCCACGCAAAGAATTCGAGCGCCTGGTCGTCCCATCCGCAGGACAGTCCGATATGCGGGAACTTGCGGGCAAGGAGATGGACGTTCGCCATCTCACCCGAGCTTTCCTTGATCGCTACGACGTTGCGCGACTTGCCGACGCGGGCGAAGTATTCCTCCCGCATGGTGACGCCCATACGGGCAGGATAGTTGTAGAGCATGATCGGCAGGTTTGCGGCCCGGTCGACCGTCAGCGCATGAATAGCGTTTTCCTGCTCTGTCGGCAGCGCGTAAGGCGGAGAGGATACGAGGATCGCGTCCGCACCAATTTCCTTTGCTGCCTTGGCGTACTCGACAGAGTCTTCGGTGCGTGTCGCGCCTGTGCCGATGACGAGCGCAAGTCGCGTGCCGATGACACTCTTCGCAAAGGCTCCAAGTTCGAACCGTTCCTGCGCGCTCTGGGCATAGTACTCGCCGGTGGACCCGCCAACGATGATGCCGTGGACCTTCGCCTCGATCAGGGATTCAAGGACCGCCGCGAAGGCTGTCTGGTCGATGTTCCCGTCGGTCCTGAGCGGCGTGATCGCCGGAGTATAGATGCCTTCGAATTTCATGGTGACTTCTCCATCGATTGCATCGGCGTCTCGACCAGCGCGTCCGCTTTAAGGGCCTGTGGGGCGATAAACATCTCCATGTTCTCGCGCGACAGTTCCCAGTGTTCAAAAACCAGATCGACGACCGCATCCTCGTCACGCGCGGCAATGGCCGCGATGAAGCTGTCATGGTGCGCGACTGACTTTCCGAGCCGCTCGTGCATGTCGTTGTTGCGCGGGCGAAAGAATGTGTGACCGATGCGGGCATGGTCGATCAGTAGGCGGCCGAGGCTCGGCTGCAGATACTCGTTGCCCGACATCTCGCCGATGATTTCGTGAAAGCGGTTGTTCTCGAGCGTGAGGGACAAAGGATCCTGCGCGGCGCTCGCAGCGCTGAATCGGTCCTGCGTCGCCTGAAGTTCGAGCATCTGCTTCGCTTTAAAGTTCCGAGCGGCAAGCCTTCCGATCGCGGCATAGATCATCGGTGCAACGAGGAAGAAATGCCGCAGCGTCGCGTGGTTCATAGGGATGACGCGCGCTCCCCGGTTGGTGCGGATATCGACATATCCTTCACCTTGCAGGCGCCTGAAGATCTCCCGGACGGGCGTCCTCGACAGTCCGTACTGCTCGCTGAGGCTCGCTTCGTCGAGGTCTTCGTCGGGATCAAGCTCCATGGTCAGGATCCGGCGTTTCAGATGATCGTAGAGCTCGCCCTTGCCACCTTTCATCGCTTGATCCTCCGCTTGATCCTCGGCCCGGTCGTACTGCCGAGGCTGTTGACTGCGAAGTTTGCATGAGCATTCCAACCTGTCAACAGAATTGTATTTTCTAAGTACACATTAATTGTGCGGACAAAATACATATGAGACCGAATGCGCTTTCTGGATATTTGCCAAGCCGGCTCGCCGGCGTTAAATCCAGCGAGCGAAGGCTAAGAAGGTTCGAAATGAAGAGTGGTAAGAGCAGTCTCTATGACGATCTCAAGCGCCAGATCCTGACAATGGAGCTCGATCCGGACGAGGATCTGGATGAAGTGACCATCAGTGAGAAGTACGGGTTGTCACGCACTCCGGTGCGCGACATATTTCGCAGGCTGGCCGGGGAGGGCTACATCGACATCCGCGAAAACCGCGGCGCACGGGTCATCCCTCTCAACCATGCGACGCTGCGCAACTTCTTCCTCGTAGCGCCGATGATCTATGCCGCCATCGGTAGGCTCGCGGTCCAGAACTTCAAGCCGAAGCAGTTAGCCGACCTTGTCGAAACTCAGGAACGGTTTCGGCGCGCCAGCCTGCACTTTGAAACGCTTGCGATGGTGCTGGAGAACAACAAATTCCATGAGATCATGGGCGAGATGTCGGCCAACGTCTACCTCCAGCCAAGCCTCAGGCGGCTGCTGGTGGACCACGCTCGCATCGGCCACACTTTCTTCCACCCCCGCAACGATGACATGCGGCAGCGCCTGAAGATTGCGGTCGAACATCACGATGCCTTCATCGAAGCGCTGAAAGCGCACGACGAGGCCGGCGTCGTCGATCTCGTGTTTAGGCACTGGGAGTTGTCGCGCGAGAACATGGAGCTCTACGTCGCGCCTGGCGACATGAAAGCCGACTTTCCACTGGAACTCGCATCCTCTGTGGTTCGTTCTGGCCGGTAAGACTCAGACGGACGTCTGCAAAGCCTGCGTCAGCCATGCCGCCGTTAGGTCTGCAGCGGCCGTCCGCCGGGTATTACCGGGCACGAGGATATTGTGGCGCCCTTCAGCATCTAGCTCGATGTCCCCGACCCTTACCAGACTGCCGTCTGCGATAAAGCTGCCGACCAGCGTGTCCCATCCCAGCGCGACACCCTGACCAGCCCTCGTAGCCGAAATTGTCTCCGTGTAGTGGCTGAACCTTAGCGTGGCACGAAGCCGGTCGGGCTTGCGTCCAACACGTGCAAACCAGTCCGCCCAGCGATACCAGCTTCGGCTGGGGACATCGCTTTCGATCAGCTCGCAATCGCCATTCGGAAAATCCTCCACCTTTCCGGATTTAGCGTAGCTCGGCGAGCAGACCGGATAGATGCGATCGCAGCAGGACGCGAGGACCATGCCGTCATTGAAAGGCGGAACACCGTATCGCAGCGCGATATCGACGCCTCCCTGTCCAAGGTCGAACTTTGCGTCCTGCGAGACGACGCGGATCTGGATGCCGGGATGAAGGAGCCGGAAGTCCGCGATCCTCGGGAGCAGCCAGAAGGACGAGAAAGCGATCGTTGCGCCGATCGTCACCACATCGTTAGAGCTGGCTCGTATGGCATCCACACTGTCCGCGATGTTGGAAAGGCTATCAGCCAGCGACGCGCCGAGGATCAGGCAGGCAGGCGTCGGCTCGATCGACCGATGACCTCGCGTGAATAGCGGCCGTCCGAAGTCGTCCTCCAGGAGCGCGATCATCCGGCTGACCGCTGCCTGCGTGACACCGAGCTCATTGGCCGCAAGTGTAAAACTTCGATGGCGTATAGCAGCTTCCAGCGCCACAAGCGCGGTTAGCGAAGGGAGCTTCTTACGGTACTGCAAAGGTCGATACCTTTTTCTTAGAGTGACTTTTTGTAATGCCACATACAAGTATTTATGCCATTGAAACCAGCGCAACTTGGAGCATTCTCTGAACTACAGGCATCAGAGGATATCATGCTAAACACGTTTCCGTCACCTATCTCAGCCATTCTCGATCAACGTGCCGAAGGTCATTCGCTTCCAGCAGCGCTCTACACGCAGGACGACGTGTTTCGAGCTGATCTGGACGTATTCTTCCGCAAGCACTGGATCTATGTCGGACTTGAATGCGATGTGCCCGAAGCGGGCGATGCCAGCGTCATCGACATTGGGACAACGAGTCTCGTCCTTCTTCGGGACGACGCTGAGCAGATCCGTGTCGTGCACAATGTCTGTCGGCACAGAGGCACGCGCCTTCTGGACGAGGGACAAACGGTTATCTCGAAGCTCGTGTGTCCTTACCATCAGTGGACCTATGAGCTTTCCGGAGAACTGATCCACGCGCCGCACATGGGCAAGGATTTCGATAAGGCCTGCCACAACCTGAAACCTGTCCATTTTAAGTCAATCGGGGGCCTCATCTATGTCTGTCTGTCGGACAAGCCTCCAACGGATGTCGCGCTACTCGAACGCGTGATGGAGCAGCGTTTGGCGCCTTACGATATCCGAAACACAAAGATCGCGTTTCAGAAGGACGTGATCGAAAACGGCAACTGGAAGCTCACGATGGAGAATAACCGTGAGTGCTATCACTGCGCGGCCAACCACCCGGAGCTCTGCGTCTCGTTCATCGATCTAGATTTCGGCTTCGACCCTGAGACGCTGAGCAATGAAGACCGTGCCGAGGCGGAGGATCACATGCGCCAATATGCGGAGCGTACATCCGCCTGGGAGGCCGATGGCTTTCCATCAAGCGCGGTCGAGCAACTGGCAGGCAACGAGACGAATTTCCGCACCCAACGCCTCATCATCGCAGGCGCTGGCGAATCCCAGACACCTGACGCAATGGCCGCCTCATCGAAGCTTATGGGCACCATGACGCGGAAGGATCTCGGCGACACGCATCTCTGGGGGCATAACTCCTGGAACCACTTCATGGGCGACCATGCGGTGACCGCGATCGTCATACCGTTGTCGGCCAACAAGACGCTCGTCAGGACAAAATGGCTTGTCCACAAGGATGCTGTCGAAGGTGTCGACTACGACCTCGACAAGCTGACGGACGTCTGGATCGCAACGACAGACCAAGATGCAGAATTGGTCGCCAGATCGCAGCGCGGTGTCGAGGATCCGGCCTACGAACCTGGTCCTTATTCTCGCTTCACGGAATCCCAGCTCGACAATTTCGCGACCTGGTACGTCGAGAGGATGCGAGCCCATGGATATTGAGATGGTAACGGCGCCATCGATCGGACCTGTTGCTTGGGATCCGGAGATCGACACGGAATTGCTCTGCATCGATGTCCATTTAGAGACACACGACGTGAAAACCTTTACGTTTGTGTCTGCCAGCGGAAAGGAGATCTCGTTCACGGCCGGCCAGTATTTTGCGTTTGACGTCGAAACGGAAAGCGGCACGGAAACCCGGTGCTACAGTATCTCTTCCTCGCCCTCCCGCAGACGCGCCGTCTCGATCACCGTCAAGCGTGTCCCCGGTGGTATCGTTTCCAACTGGCTGCATGACACTCTTACGGCCGGACAGATCCTGCGGGCTGCCGGTCCTCTAGGTCATTTTGCAAGGCCGGAAAATCGAAAGTACCTTTTTCTCAGTGGCGGGTCGGGCATCACGCCCGTCATGTCTATGGTCCGTGATCTGGCCGACCAAGCCCTGCCGGTGGATGTCATCTTCCTGCATGCCTGCCGCACTCCACTGGACCTCGCCTTCCGAGCGGAGCTGGAGACGATCGCCAGGAGGCTGAAGGGCTTACGTCTCTTCTTCCTCCCTGAAACCCTGGTGGGGGAGCCCGGCTGGCACGGGTTGAGCGGGCGGATTTCTGAAGGCCTTCTCGCCCTTGCTGTTCCTGATATAGCCGGACGAACGGTCCTGTGCTGCGGGCCGGCTCCATTCATGGCGGCCGCCCGGTCGCTCTGTGCAAACCTTGGTGTGCCCGCTGACAACTACGTCGAGGAAAACTTCGACGCTGCTGTAATCGAAGATGCCCCGGCACCGTTGAGCGAGGAGAAAGTTCCCGCGTCCTTCAAGGTGATCTTCACCAAGCAAGGCCGTTCGATTGACGTCTCCGGCGAGCAGACGATTCTTGGGTGCGCGAAGAAGGCCGGCATCAAGATCCCCTCTTCTTGCGCGACAGGCCTGTGCGGCACCTGCAAATCGAAGCTTGTCAGCGGTCAGGTGAACATGACCCACAACGGAGGGATCCGCCAGCGCGAGATCGACGCTGGGCTTTTCTTGCCCTGTTGCTCCAAGCCCCTGAGCGATCTTGTCATTGAGCGATAGAGCAATAAAGCGGCATGCGACGATCTACGATGCATAGCGTCTGACAGGAACTTGTGACGTAGCAAGCCTTGCGGTTGGACGAGCCGTTCGTCAGCAGCGTTCTTACTAATCACTGCAGCAGGTTTCGTAAAAGCGTTAATATGCAAAGATAATGACAGAAGGTTCCAATCCCCGTTTAGAGCGCGTCCTGTTTAATCCGGGTCATATCCGGCAGCCCTGAAGTAGTTTGCACATTCGGCGGGAACGAAGAGCGGGACGAGACTACCGACCG
>NZ_QJSR01000017.1 GCF_003217095.1 Rhizobium sp. PP-CC-3A-592 | reverse complement strand
GCCGCAACGCTCTTGCAAACCGCCCTGGCAGACACCGCGGGTGATGGTGCAGACGTAGCCCTGTCGATGAACGTCGTCGCATGGAATGGCGCCATTGCAGGCGGCGGAATCATGGGCGGTGTTCTTTTGGATGCCTACGGACCTGTGGCGTTTCCATGGGCGCTGACCGTTTTGCTGATCATCGCCCTTTTGATCGCCTGGTCCGGACGGGCGCGCGGATTTACTCCGGGTGCACGCACCTCCAACGCAAAGGTGGGGGGACACTGACGGGGCACGAAGACATGGATCGGTCCATCGTTGTAGCGATGGGGCCGAAACACGACCGCGACTGAAATGCGGAGCCATGTCTCCCATTGGCGCGTAGTAACAACGGGTCAGCGGTTCGATTCCGTTCAAGGTTTGGGATCATGATCTATCGCTCGGAACTCTCCATAGATTTTTTCAATGCCCGTCGGCTGG
Source organism: Rhizobium sp. PP-CC-3A-592 (assembly GCF_003217095.1). Classification (GTDB taxonomy): domain Bacteria; phylum Pseudomonadota; class Alphaproteobacteria; order Rhizobiales; family Rhizobiaceae; genus Ferranicluibacter. Next base: position 23,984 of record NZ_QJSR01000017.1, on the reverse strand, counting down.
AATACCAATTGGAATAATCTTCGCTCCCCGGTCATGAATAGCATCCTGTAAATACGAGACCTGGGCCTCTCCCCGTTAGGAGAGCGTCTCCAGGATGACGAGATGGTCGGGAGCAAAAAATGAGACACCTAAAGGCAGCCGTCTTTGATTGGGCTGGCACTGTCATCGACTTCGGATCGTTTGCGCCGATGGGCGTCTTCGTTGAGGCCTTCTCACGTTTCGGAATTGATGTCTCAATAGCAGAGGCACGTGAACCGATGGGTCGTCCAAAGCGGGATCACATCGAAGCCATGGTCTCCCAGCCACGTATCCGAGCTGCATGGCAGGAAAAACACGGCCATGTCCCGACGCAGGCGGATATCGATGCAATCTATGAAGTGTTCGTGCCCCTCAACGAGGGCGTGGTGCATAAATATGCCGACCTTATTCCGGGTGCTGCCGAAACAGTAAAATCCCTGCGGACGAGCGGTCTCAAGATAGGTTCGACGACGGGATACACGCGGTCAATCATGGAGCGCATCCTTCCGCTTGCAAAGGCGCAGGGCTACGAGGCCGACAATCTCGTCTGCGCCGGCGATCTGCCGCAGGGCCGGCCGACGCCGATGAACATGTACAAGTGCTTCCTCGATCTCGGTGTCTGGCCGGCCCATGCCGTGGTGAAAGTCGATGATACGGGGGTAGGCATAGACGAAGGCCGTGAGGCCGGCTGCTGGACGGTCGCCGTCACGCTGAGTGGCAACGAAGCCGGTGTCACGCCGGGCGAGCTTGCTCAGATGACTGCAGAAGAAAAGGATCGCCTCCGGGAAAAAGCCTCGGTCGTACTGCGCGGTCACCGTCCCTACTACATCATAGATACAGTTGCGGATCTTCTTCCCGTGCTCGCCGAAATCGAACAGCGGCTCGAGAATGGCGAGCGGCCCCAGCCTAACTGAACATTGAAGCCAGCCTATCGGGCCTGAGCTGCTTCGACAAAGGCCGAGATCTTGGGAGAATGCCGTCGCTCCAGCAGGCATGCGAGACGGTATTCAGTGGAGACTTCAGCGTCGGAAATACGGATTGTCTTTAGCCTCGGATGCGAGACGAACTCAAAATCTGCGACAACACCGACGCCCAAGCCCTGTTCGACTGCTTTCCAAACACCCTCGCGGCTGCCGATCTCGATGAAAGGTTTGATCGCGACGTCGGCTTTCCTGGCGGCTATTTCAATAGAGCGCCGGGTGGTGGAACCAACCTCTCGGAGAATAAGTGGCTGATCGGCAAGCTCGGCGATGCCTATGCTGTCTCGACCGAACCAGGGGTGGTCATCATTGACGAAGACGACGACCTCGTGGCGGTTATATGGCACCGTGTAGATGCGCGGGTCGTCCACAACGTGTGCAACGATCCCTACGTCCGACTCCAGTTCGAGTATCCGTTGTAGTGTCCGGTCGGAATTGCCAAGCAGCATCCCAACCTTGATGCCCGGGTATTTGGCAAGAAAACGGGCGATCATCTCGGTTGCGTGGAAGGGACCGACTGCGGCGACACGGAGTTCACCGGTCATCAGCTTGCCACTGTTGGTCAGCAGCTCCTCGGCCTCGTCGTTCAGCTTCATGATGCGTCGGCTGATGTCAAACAGGGCTGTCCGGTACCGCATTGACGGCGGCGCGCTTTTCTCTCTCAAAGTTCGATGGAGATTGGTGGCGCGTGGTGATAATCGACGCCGATGGGCGGATTGCCTGGTCAAACCCGTTCTACAGGTAGGCATAATGTCGGGGTCTGGTCTGAAAGAACTAGCTTCTTGTTTTAGTTGACATGAGACAACGAAAACAGCGACTGGGGTTGAAAACCAGGACCGTGAGTTCGAATCCTTTCAAGGCGTAACCGATTCATAGCCGCGGTGTGCTGGGCCCCCAACCGAAACTTGGTCGCCACCGCAGCCGGTACGAACGCTGTTTAATGTGGAAGTGATGCGTTACGCCGGTTGCTCACGTCGCTCTCCTGCCGTCAAAAAGCATATCAAGTCTGCCGTTACTCTAATTACAGCCAAATGTAGTTCCCCGTGGGAGGTCACTGGTGCTGAGACAAGCCACGTAATTACGGCGAATTCCAGAAGCGGCATCATCGATGCAGATCGGACACGGGAGCCGTGTCAAACATGGCTTTATATTCCCGGCTGAACTGCGAGGGGCTTGCATAGCCTACTTCATACGCGACGCTCGACACGTTAGTGTTGCCGGCGGTGAGAAGCTTTCGCGCTTCCAACAGACGTATATGACGTTGAAAGGCGAGAGGACTGAATCCTGTGACGGACTTGAAGTGCCTATGAAACGAAGTGACGCTCATGCCCGCCGATGCCGCGAGCTCCGAAATCACGATCGCTTCCGAGTGCTTTTTTGCAAGCAAATCGGCCGCCGCCTTGAGTTGTTGAAACCTTTCGTTTCGCTGGCTGACCTGCCGCAAGGTATCGCCCATCGAGCTCTGTAGCAGACGATAATAGAGCTCGAATTCGTAATGCGGGGCCAGTATGTTGATGTCGTCAGCCGTATCTACCAAGCCAACGATGCGGCTGAACGCATCCCCAACCGGCCCCCTGAGCTCGCCTGCCGCTACCGCACATGCCCATCGGTCCTCGCGTTTGGGCATATTGAGCATAACGCGCGTAATCATGTCGGTATCGAGATGAAGGCTTATCCCAACGTATGGCAGTCCAGGTCTGGCACCTGTCAGTTGATGAGCATAGGGCAGGCCGAAGGATGACGCCGCGCAGGCGCCGGGCAATAGCTCGAAGCGATTGGAGCCCATCGTCAGGACCTTGATGCCCTGTAGAACCACATAAAACATGGGCTCGAACACTGCTGGCGTAGGTGAGGTGATGACTGTACTGCCCCAGACCGTCAAGCGCGGCACGGGGGTCGGCGTGCCGATAGCACCGTTGCAGTTCGCCGTGAAGGGAGCAACTGCGGTCAGAAGGTGCGAGGTGTGGTTCACAGGATCGATCAGCATCTAACAAGTCTAGTGATTTGACAGGATCAGGCAAGGCTTTGGGAAAATCGGGAGTGCAGCGGTGCGCACGTTCACCTATGTAAAGCTCCGCAGATGTAATGCCCTGATCACCTTTATCGAGTGAATCACACAAGATTGCAGGTCTGGGCGAGATCACGACGAAAGGATTCAATCATGCAGGAACTTGCTGGGAAGAATGCTCTGGTGACCGGCGGTTCGCGCGGCATCGGGGCGGCGATCGTGCTTGCACTGGCGGAGAAGGGTGCAAATGTCGCGATGACCTATGGACGGTCGGCTGACAGCGCGCAGCATCTCGTCGGGTTGGTAGAGGCAATGGGGCGCAAGGCTGTTTCGATCCAGGCTGACAGCGCAGATCCGGAAGCAATACAACGATCCGTCAACGACGCTGTCCGCGCGCTGGGCGGTATCGACATTCTGGTCAACAATGCCGCGATCGCGCGGTATGGCGCCATCGCGGATTTCAACGTTGAAGATTTCGACGCGCTGTTCGCGGTTAACGTTCGAGCGCCGGTGCTTGCGGCAAAGGCCGCGATTCCGCATCTGAAAGCAGGTGGCCGGGTCATAACGATCGGCTCGGCAGGGGCCGACCGCAGCGTTGGTGAAGGCAGCACGGTCTACTACATGACAAAGTCCGCGCTGCAGGCCTATACCCGCGGCTTGGCGCGAGAGCTTGGATCGCGAGACATAACCGTCAATCTCGTTCAGCCGGGTTCGACAAATACCGACAGCAATCCTGAGACGGGCGAATTCTCCGACTTCCAGCGCAGCCTGATACCGCTGGGTCGTTTTGGTCAACCTGAAGATGTCGCAGCGATGGTCGCATTCCTGGCGACCCCTGCTGCCCGCCAAATTACCGGAACGATAGTAACCGTCGACGGCGGAGCGCTTGCATAGGCAGCAAGCAGACGTTGGCCGGAAAGCGCGATACAACGCTTCCCACAAGGATGTTTCTGTCGGTCCTCAGCGGAAATTTCAGCTGTAGAAAGGCAGATCAATGCATCGCCTGTGGAGTTGATCGCGCATCAATCTCACCCTTGGGGTCCACGAACGGAAGAGGACCGCAGCGCGAGGAGGGGAGCATCGCTGCTCTTCCTCCGGGGCTCTACCGTGCTCTTTATCTCGCCTTACGACAGCTGATTTCGCTTGCTTTTCCTGTATGTTGAGAGGATGCCTCCCCCCTTCAGGCGAGCCGCGCCAGCCATTCGGTCAGCAGACGGACGCCTACCTCCTCGAGCCTTTTGCCGTGGAGGTCGGTATCGCGGCGCAGCATCACAGGGCTCACGCCAGACGTGCCAAGTTCGCTCGCATGTCCCAGAAGCCAGTGCTCGAACCGTGCCGCAATGAGCTCGGGATGAAACTGCAGGCCGAGAATGTTCGGTCCGCGCGAGAAGGCCTGGTTGAGGCAGATCGGCGTCGAGGCGAGGCGCTCGCACCCGTCGGGCAGATCGAACGTGTCGACATGCCAATGCAGAACCGGGATATCCTGGAGCGCGGCAAGGGGATTGGGGGCGCCGACCGCCGTCAGTTCGAGCAGTGACCAGCCGATCTCCTTCTCGGATCCTGGATAGACACGGGCTCCGAGGCTGGCAGCCATCATTTGCGCGCCGAGGCAGATGCCAAGCGTCGGACGGTCGGCGGCCAGCCGTGTTTCGAGCAATTCGATCTCCTGCGTGACGACAGGATAGGCGGCCTGATCGTTGACGCCGATCGGACCACCCAGGACCACGAGAAGGTCGGCGCCCAGCGGATCGAGCCGCGCCAGATCGTTCTCCGCGACATCCACATACTCGATCTCGTAGCCGGCATTCCGCAAGGGAGCTTCGAAGCTGCCAAGATCTTCGAATCCCACATGGCGAATGGCCTGCAAGCTGGGTCTTGTCATTGTGAAGCCCTCTGCTCGGCTCGGTGTGATGCGGCCCGCACCGTTAGAATGTGCTCGAGATCCTTCAACGCAGCGGCTGCCGTCGCGAGAGGCTCCTTGCCGGATCCGATAGCAATCGTTTCGCCCATTGCGTCGGTGACGATGCGGATCGCCTTGTCCTTTCCGCGTATGTTTGCGAAGGGATCGGCAAGCGGATAGGTTCTGATGCCAACCGATGCGCGGAACGTACCGTCAGTCCGTGCAAGGCTGCCAACCAGTTTCGGAACGAGCCCCTTCCTGCGCCATGCCTCGATACGCTCGCTGGTCACCGCCTGGATACCCTCGACGGCCAGGTCAGCCATCGTCAGGTTGGCGTAGAGGCCGAAATTGGCAAGGATCAGCAGCTTGCATGCGGTATCCCACCCTTCGGTGTCGTTACGCGGATCGGCTTCGGCAAAGCCGCCGAGCTGCGCTTCGCGCAACGCGGCATCGAAGCCGATCCCACGCGTCATCATGGCGTCGAGCAGGTAGTTGGTCGTGGCGTTGAGTATGCCTTCAACCTCAAGCACCGTGCAGCCCTTGAGGCTGTGATCCACGAGATCGATTGTCGGCAGTGCGGCCGCCGCCGCGCCGCTGAGCTTCATGAGGGCGCCCGATCGTTTTGCAAGTTGACGAAGCTCCTCTCCGCTGTGGACGAGCGCGCCCTTCGATATGACGATGGTGTCACGCCCGGCAGCCAGGGCGGACCGGATGTAGCCAAGCCCCGGGCCGCCGGTGCGGAAGTCGCTCGGCCCGGCTTCGATCAAAAGGTCTGCGCCGCTCGCTTCGAGGAAGGAGGGGCCGGAGAGACCGTCCTCGAGCGCGCCCAGCTGATGTTCTTCAAGGCCACGATCATCGTGGAGGCCGGCCCGCGATCCGCAGACCGCTACCAGGCGGATGTCAACACCATGGACCTCGCGATAACGCGCGCGCCGCGACAGGAGAAGGCTCGCCGTGGCCAGGCCCACGCCCCCAAACCCGGCAATAGCAACCCTTACCGTACGCATGTGCATTCACTTTCGCTGCCAGTTCCCCTTGGATGCTTTATCGAAGGGCTCCGGAACAGGTTCAACGTGCAGCCAGTCGCGGCCGGACATGGCGTCGCCCTGTACCTGCTCGGACAGCCGTTCATTGTCACGCCGACGCACATCTTCTGCTGCCTCCTCTACATCCAGCTCGGCGTAACCCAAAGCGCGCAATCCTTCCTCTCCCATCATGTAGGCGGATTCGACCGTCTCGCGGATCTGATAGCCAACGCCGGCGCGGATCAGTTGCACAGCGTGAGCGCGATCGTAGCTGCGCACGAGGATCCTTGCCTGCGGGAACTCGTGCTGTGCTAGTTCGACGATCTGCATGGCGGCTTTGGGGTCGTCGATACAGATCAGCAATGCCTCGGCCGAGGCCGCTGCCGAATGTCTCAGCGTGTCGAGGCGGGTGCCATCGCCGAAAAAGACTTTGAAGCCGAACCGTGATGCCTCGCGGATACGATCGGGATTGCGGTCGATCACCGAAAGACTGACGCCCTTGGACAGAAGGAGTTGCGAAGCAATCTGTCCGAAGCGGCCAAACCCGATGATCAGCACACGTCCATGCAGGTCCCGAGCTACCTCCACGCCCTCCATCGATGCCTCGCGCCTCAGCAACCGTTCGGCGGCGATCATCAGGATTGGAGTCAAGGCCATGGAAAAGATCACCACAGTGGTAAACAGCGCATTGTCGCGCGCATCGATCACGCCCCCGCTTGTTGCGGCAGCATAAAGCACGAAGGCAAATTCACCGCCCTGCAGGAACATCGAGGTGCGATGGAGTGCCTGATGACCGGAACTGCCGAACGCGCGCGCCACCCCATAGACGACCGCACCCTTGGCGACTGTGAAGGCGACCAGCATGGCGATGAGAAGCGACCATTCCGCGGCAACGACGGTAAGATCGAGCGACATGCCGACGGCCATGAAGAACAGCCCCATCAGGAGGCCGCGAAAGGGCTCGATATCGGTTTCGATCTGGTGACGGTAACTGGAACTTGACAGCATGACCCCGGCAAGGAATGCACCCATTGCCATGGACAGGCCAACGCCTGCCATCAGCAGTGCCGCCCCAAGGACAACCAGCAATGCACCGGCCGTCATCACTTCGCGCGTCCGCGTTCGTGCAAGCAGGGCGAAAAAGAGGTTGAGGCCCCACTTCGATACGCCGAGAAGGGCCAATAAGGCGCCGAACGCCAAAAGCAATTCCGTCCAGCCCGATTGGCCCTGCGACAGGGGCGACAAAAAGGCGACGAGCGCCAGAAGCGGGACGATCATCAGATCTTCGAACAGGAGAATGGAGACGGATTTCTGACCCTCGACGCTTGCGACCTCCCCCCTGTCCTGCAGGACCGACATGATGACTGCGGTCGATGACAGAACGAAGCCCGCGCCTGCAACGAAAGCCACCGCGCCGGACAGGCCGAAAACCAGCATTCCCGTCAGCGAAAGACTTGCGATTGCCAACGCGACCTGCGCCAATCCAAGCCCGAAAATCTGTCCACGCATCGCCCATAGCTTGAGCGGGCGCAATTCAAGTCCGATGACGAACAAGAACATCACGACGCCGAGCTCGGAGAAATGCAGGATGGACACGGCGTCGGCAAACAGGCCGAGCAATGACGGGCCGACCAGCACACCGGCAGCGAAATAGCCGAGGACGGACCCCAGGCCAAGTCGCCGAAATAGCGGCACTGCAACAACAGCTGCTCCCATCAGAACGATCGCAGGTCCTATCGTCTGCCCCAAACTGCCTTCAGCCAATCATTTACCTCCGGGTTCGCGAGCCTGACCAACGGGACCGGCCGATTGGTGCGATGTCCCCCGCGTTTCACCGCGATCCGTAACCGTGCAGAGATGGGTTGGATAGGCGCGTGGATTGCGAAAGTCTGTCGCGGATAGGGGAACGCCGACCCCCCTAGCTGATCTGAGGAAATTCTGCGAACCAAGGAATCCGGATCATCTATCGGCACGCAGACTCCAAACGAATTGTCGTCGTTGAAAGAGCATCGCATGTGGTGATGGTTTCGGAACCGGAGTTCGTGGCAGACGCGCACCAAATCCGGAGAACGCAAACCTTGGCGAAAAACGTTCGAGTTGTCCAAGTCAGAAGGTGCGCGAAACAGAAGGGCGATCGCATGAATACTGGTGTGGAAGCGAAAACCGCCCGTCGGCGGTCTTTCATCGCCGACACGTTGGCGTTGCTCCTGTTCTTCACGACGACCGGGGTCATCAACGAGCGTTTCATTGCCGGAATGACGTGGGAGCAGGTCCTCCACGCTCGTTTGCTTGGCGCGGTACTCATGGTGCCGCTCGCGCGGCCGTACGGCCTTTGGCGTGACTGGCTCATGCAGCGTGCCAACGAGACGAGGCCGTCGCGACTGCTGTGGGACAGTGCTGCTCTCATGACGTTCCAGGTGCCGATCTACGCGGCCATCATCGCGCTTAGCGGCGCAGAGGGTGCCCGACTGCTGAGTGGGATCGCTGGCGCCGCGGTCATGATGCTGGTTCTCGGGCGGCCCTACGGGGCATTTCTCAACTGGGTCAGACACCGTTTCGGTCTGCCCGGTGGAGGAACAAAACCGATGTCGCTGAATAGCTGAGAAGAGCGCAGCCGTGCTCGTTCTCTTGTCAGCTTCATAGAGACAGGCCACGCGACGCACGAGCGTTCATTCAGTCCACCGATGCTGCCGCCTTGAGAATGACATCTGCCGTTTCGTCAGGGTGAGACATGTAAACCATATGGCTGGACGTGATGTCAGTTGTGACACTCCCGGCGCGCTTGTACATCCAGCGCATCAGGGCCGGCGGGATCACCTTGTCCTCCGTCGTGACGATAGCGAAGCTAGGCTTGTCGTGCCAGGCGGCGTGCTTGAACCGGGTCTGGTACGGCTCGAGTGTCATCGGCTTTGACGATGCCGACATGAAGCCGGTAACGTCTGCCGGCAGATCTGCGGCAATAGTCTCGCGATACGAGCTGGGAGACGGAACGAAGTTCTGCTTGTCGAGCATCTTCATGTCGATCTTCATGGGAAAGCGCTGGGAGAGCTCGGTGAGATTTTCACCTGCGTCCGGTTGGAGCGCCGCGACATAGACCAACGCGCGGACCTTGTCCTCGCTACCGGCTTCGGTGATGACCGCCCCGCCGTAGCTGTGCCCGACCAGGACGGTCGGACCACCTTGCTGCTGAATGATAAGACGGGTTGCCGCAATGTCATCCGCAATACTCGTATGGGGTAGCTGAACCGCGCTGACGGATAGTCCTTTCGCTGTCAGAATGTCGTAGACGCGTCGCCATCCGGATGCGTCCATCGTCGCGCCGTGAACAAGCACCACGTTCCGTGCAGCGGCATAAACGGGGCCGCAGATTGCCATGCCGGCGAAAAGAATAAGCAGGAATTTTCGCATGATCGTATCTCCCTCGGGTCTCGATGATGATGGGCTGAGAGATAGCTCTTGCTGCTGTTATCGATTAGGCCGTAATATCCGCATGAAGATATCGATGAGTTGAATGAATGGATCGTCTTGTTCTTCGTGACCTGGCCGTGTTCGAGACCGTTGCGAGGCACAGAAGCTTCACGGCCGCCGCCGCGGAGCTCGGGATTTCACAGTCTTCCCTGAGCTACGCGGTGAGTCAGCTGGAAGGCCGCATCGGGATGGCTCTTCTTGCCCGAACCACGCGCAGCGTATCACCGACGCAAGCAGGCCAAAGACTTCTCGATGCGCTAGTGCCGGCCCTTCAGGATATCGAAGAGGGATTGGCAGGCTTGCAGGACATGCGCACGACAGTCGCCGGCTCGGTCCGATTGACGATGGTGCCCATCGCCTACGAGACGATCCTCCGACCTGTGATGGGACCATTCAGGGAGATGTTTCCGAAGGTTTCCGTGGAAGTCTCGATCAACGAGGGACTGAGCGACATCGTTTCCGACGGTTTTGACGGAGGTATCCGGTTCAATACGCTGATTCAAAAGGACATGGTGACGGTGCCTCTGACCTCGTCTACCGCCGTGTCGATTGTGGGCTCACCAGACTATCTCGAAAAGCGGGGTGTACCGCTCGAGCCCGAAGACCTCGCCGGTCATACCTGCATCGGTTACCGCTATGCCACCTCCGGCAGATTGTATCGGTGGCCGCTGGCGAAGGGGGACAGGAAAGCCGAATATGCGACAGATGGCTCTCTGGTGTTCAACGATGGCGAGGCGATCCGCCTTGCAGCCTTGGACGGGCTCGGATTATCCTATCTGTTCCGGTCGCAAGTCGATAGCGACATAAACACAGGAAGACTGGTGCCGGTCTTGGGGGATTGGCTCAGTAACCTGCCCGGATTCAACCTGTATTATCCGGACAGGGCACGCACAGCCCCTGCCTTCCGAGCGATTATCGATTATCTGAAGCGTACATATCTTTCACCCTGAGAAAGCGCTCGATGGTGCATGCCCGACGGCGTCCGGCCTCGAGCGCGGCCCGTCGCGGAGGAAGGGAGAGCCCGGTCCAATCGGCAACATCTGTCGATCTCGAAGCCAAGTTCATGCCTATCTGTCTGCTGCTGTTTCCAGGCAGACTTGGCTTGCACCGGTCCCGGCCACATCAGCCTGCCGGTTCACTGTCGCGACATCCCTCCGTTGCACTTGAACGGCTGCGGGACGATGTTATGCAACACTGAGTTCCCCGAAGCGGAACGCGAAAGATCTTGTTCAGAACTTCTACAGCTGATACTCGGTTACATATGAACTGGAACCTGATCAACGTAACGATGATGATGCTGCGCTCATAGCGTGGCGGCTTTCGTGCGTATCCAATGCACCACAGACCGCCCTGAGGCGGTTGTTTGTGTCGATCCGTCTCAAGGATTTCAAACCTTGTAGAGGATCCCGATGAAACAGCCTTCGACCTATCTCACCACCTCGATCCCTTACGTCAATTCATTGCCGCATGTCGGGTTCGCGCTCGAACTTGTCCAGGCCGATGCCTATGCTCGCCACTATCGACTGCTGGGGAGGCACGTCCGGTTTCAATGCGGAACGGATGATAATAGCCTCAAGAATGTTCGCGCCGCGGAAACGGCGGGCCAGGATGTCGCTGACTTCGTGAGCTCCAACGCTGACATGTTCGAACAACTAGGCAAAGCACTCAACATTTCGAACGACGCCTTCGTTCGCACGTCGCGCGATCCGAGGCACCTGGCCTGCGTTCATTCCCTATGGAATGCCTGTGCAAGCCGCGATGACCTGTACCGGAAGGCTTACAAAGGCTTTTATTGCGTGAGCTGCGAGCAGTTCTACGAACTGTCAGAACTCGACAATGGAAAATGTCCTGAGCACGGCGTGGAGCTCGAGGTCATTCGGGAGGAAAACTGGTTCTTTCGCCTCTCGCGCTATGGCGACCGGATTCTGAAGCTGATCGAAGCCGGAGACCTCCAGGTCACGCCCGCGCATCGGCGCAATGAAATCACTGCCCTGCTGCGGCGGGGACTTGCTGATATCAGCGTCTCACGCAGCGCAGAACGGGCGCGCGGATGGGGGATCCCAGTGCCGGGCAGCGATGAGGTCATTTATGTCTGGTTCGATGCGCTGGCCAACTATCTGACCGGGCTCGGCCATGGCGCAAACAGTGAGAGCTACCAGCAATTCTGGGAGGGCGACGGCGAACGTGTCCACTTCGTCGGCAAGGGTATCTCGAAGTTTCATGCCATCTACTGGCCGGCGATCTTGTTATCCGCCGGTCTGCCGCTGCCCTCCGCCATTGTCGTCCATGGCTACCTCACGGTCGATGGGCGCAAGATCGGAAAGTCTGCCGGAAATGGAATCGCACCGGATCGTCTGATCGAGGCATACGGCACACCGGATGCGCTGCGATACTACCTGCTTCGCCATATCCGGTCCGCCGACGACGGAGATTTCTCCGAAGAGAAATTGCATGCCGCCTGGGCAGGCGAACTGGCCGGCCAGCTCGGCAATCTGGCGAGCCGCGTGCTTTCGCTTGTATCCAGCGTGTTTGAAGGTGTGACGCCTGCGGTGCCGGACAGCCGGCTAGTCGATCAAGCCGAGGGTTTGCTCGACAAGACAAAGGAGGCCTTCGATCGCTATGAACTCCATGTCGGTTTAAGCGAGATTTTTGCCTATCTCGGAGAAGCAAACAGGGTGTTCACACAGAATGCGCCCTGGAAGCACGCGAAGGCCCTGCTTGGCACCGTTGAAGGCAAGGAGCGCGAGGCAGTCGTGCGACGGCTTGAAGCAACGTTGGCAGAGCAGGTGCATGGTCTCGCGCTTGTGGCGCGTTGCCTTTTGCCGTTCATCCCGGAAGCGGCCTTTGAACTTCACGCCAAGCTCGGCATCGAAGTGCCGTTGCACTACCAAGCGCCCGTGAATGTCGGCGGGATGAAAACATACCCTGGTGAGGTACTGTTTCCCCGGACATTGACGTCGTAAGTCGCCTCTGCCGTCCGTGACTCAAGAAGGTCTTGTGCTTAGCACGGCCCCGGCAATTATCCCGGTGAACGTGGCGATTGCTTCACCTTCATCGCAGTCGCCACGCAGCTTTGCCGCCGCAAGCGCTTCACCGGCGCCAACCACGCCGACACAGCGCCTCTTCAACTCATCCGAGGGCAATTGGCTGTGCGGCGCCAGCACTGCGACAAACATCGCCACGCTGAGGGCCAGCAATTCCTGGAATACGGCAGCTTTCTCTTCGCTGCCGGCTAGCGCTGCGCCAACCGCATGGAACTCGCCGTCTATCTCGGCGGCACACTGGATGTAAGCGGTTGCAAGCAGACCAACCGTCTCGGCGCCGCTGTGCCGATTGCCTGCCATCGCGTTGCGAAAGGCGTCGACCTTCTGGGTGTCGATCCACCTGTAAAGCGCAATCAGGAGTTCGGAGCGGGTTTCGAAATGATCGTAGGCAACCGGCTTCGACACACCGGCGCGAACAGCGAGGTGACCCAGCGTCAGGCGGTCCGCACCCTCCTCGCGAACGATCAACAAAGCGGTGTCGAGAAGTTGCCGCCGACGCTCGGCCTTTGAGAGCCTTTTTATGATCGTCCCCGGCTTCGCGGTCGTCTGGCTCCGTTCCATATCGATCCTTCATTGCTATCCTACCAATAGTAGGTTATCACGGCATTGCCTACCAATGGTAACTTACGAGATGATGGAAGGAAAGAGATCATGCACGTCAAACCGATCCTGATGATGGGTGGCTCCGGTGCGATTGGACGCCTCAGCGCTGAAACCCTGCGCAGCCTCTATCCCGGCGTCCCGCTGGTCTTGGCCGGCCGGGATCTCGGTAAAGCGCAAGCCGCCGCCGACGAACTTGGCAATGCCGATGCCGTGACACTGGACCCTTCCGCCGAAGATCTCGGTCTGGGGGACCGGACCATCGGCGCCGTGGCTGTCTTCTACGCCGACAACCGTCTGGCCGGTCTCAGGTTTGCGCGTGCGCGTTCGCTACCCCACCTCAACATCTCGTCCGGCGTCTTCGAGATCGCTCCCGAGATCGCGACCTACATGCACAGACCCGAGGCGGGGGCAGTGGTGCTCGGCTATGAGTGGCTGGTGGGCGCAACAACGGTTCCCACACTCGAACTCGCCAAGAGCTTCCATCGTGTCGACAGCATCAAGATCGGCGCGCTGGTGGACGAGGAGGATGGCGGCGGTCCGGCTGTCGCGGAAGATTTCGAACGCTTGTCCAGAATGATGCCGGCAGCGCTCACGCTCCGCGGTGGCACCTACATCTGGCGCGCGGGTGATGACGCTGAAGCGCGCTTTCGAGCGATCGACGGTACCGAAATCAAAGCGTCGGGCTTTTCGTCGATCGACGTCGCGGGCCTTGCCGCGGCCACCGGCGCTACAGACGTACAATTCAATCTCGCGACCGGCCTCAGTTCAACACGGCGTCGCGGAGGACCGAAGTCGACTGAGATCATCATCGAGTTGTCCGGGGAAGGGCGTGATGGTCAGACGCTTCTGACGAGACATGCGGTGTTTCACCCCGGCGGGGCGGCGCCTCTGACGGCGCTCGGCGTTGCGACGATCCTTGAACGCTTGACAGGACTGGACGGACGCGATCCCGCGTCACCCGGTCTTTACTTCCCTTATCAGTTGCTCGATCCGGTAACCTATCTCAACCGTCTGGAAGCCGCTGGCGGCGCTGTAGTGGAACTGGACCGCCTCTGAAGCGAGAGCCATCGGTTGCTGGGAACACCGGCTCGAAAGCATCTGCAGCCGGCAACGAACGCGTGTCGTTGCCGGCTGCGCCGAGGGCATCGCTTCGCACGTTCGATGACACCGGTTTGCGATCGCGACCAGACGCGGCAGATCTCCTCACCTGGGCGGGTAGGGTTCGATATCCGCAGCCCAATAATGTCTCGCGATATTCTGGCTGTTGCGGATGACGTGATACGCGATATCGGGGTCGCCGCCCTGCAGTGTGTCCGGGTCCGCGCCGCACATCAGGCAGTACATTCTCTGGTGTACGACGCTCGCAAAATACTCCATCGCCGGCGCGGATTTCTCCTGGCCGATGGCTCTCATATCCTCGACAGCCTTCTTGACCGCCTGGTCCAGCGCCAGAGATACCGCTTCAGCCAAGGCCTGATTCGCACTCTTGATCACGTCGACGATCCGCATTTCGGAGGGGGTGGGAACAGGGCGAGTTTCTCTCATGTCCAACTCCATAAACAGCTGAGGGTCCGGTTGCGCGCGACCGCCTAGTCCGGTCGGCGGGCGAGCAGCGACAGGGAGGCTTTTGCCTTCTGTGTGAATTCGCGGTCCGTATCGGTTGCGGACCCAAGTCTCGCGTGGCGTGCGTCAATGACGGCTTCCAGGCGTTCGTCGATCGTTGGATCCGAAGCGCGGGCGTGATCGACCAGAGCTCGAATGACCGTTGTCAGCGCGAATTTCTCTGCCGAGAGTGCCAGTTGCCGGCGTTCACTTTCGTCCCTTTCGACATCCTCCGGGCGGTCTTTCTTCGTCCCTCCCACCGACGGCCTGCCGCTTTCCCTCTCCCAGTGGCGGGCGGCGATGCGCCCTGCATACAAGATCTTCCATGCCGTTTCCGGATCGCCGCCCGTGTTCGATGTCGGGTCGGCTCGGCACAGACGCAGGAACAGGTGGCGCAACACGCCATCTGCGAAATAGTCATGGGGCGAGGCGCGTGAGCCAACCGCCCGAAGTTCAGGTCCAGCGGTCCTGACAGCGGTGTCGATTGCCTCCTCGACAGCGGCCATCAGGATCTTGTCGGCCTCCGAGACCGGGTCGATTTCTGTCAGCGGGCTATTCCTCAATGCCAAAATCTCCTCACTTGCGAAGGACATCCTGCCATTCAGGATGCCGCTCGATCTGGGCTTTCGCGAACGGGCAAAGCGGAATGATGGAGACACCCTCGCGTCGCGCATCTTCGACCGCCTGGCGCACAAGCCGCTCGCCGACCTTCCGGCCCCGCAAAGCGGCAGGAACATCCG
Source organism: Rhizobium sp. PP-CC-3A-592 (assembly GCF_003217095.1). Classification (GTDB taxonomy): domain Bacteria; phylum Pseudomonadota; class Alphaproteobacteria; order Rhizobiales; family Rhizobiaceae; genus Ferranicluibacter. The sequence continues at coordinate 8,596 of NZ_QJSR01000017.1, read as the reverse complement.
TATGGTCGATGATGACGAGCTGCGTGCCGGCCCGGCTATAGGTCATCTCCGCCTCGACGCCCTCCACCACGATCCGGTACCGCCCCTTCGACGCCCCGTCTTCCCGCTCCACCGTCTCGCTTACCGATGCCGCGACAGTATTTGGAACCTTCACATCCAGTTCCCGGACTTTGCCGCGCTCACCGTGCGTGCATTCGAGATTGTCGCGATCCCAACCTCCAAGCTCCGCGGCAGCGTCATATGTCGAGACGAGAAATGCCATCAGCGCTTCTTCAGGATCGGCCGCAGCCTGGACAGCCTCGTAAGGCAGGATGAACTCCGACAGCCCTTCGTGCCAGAACGCCGCCTCCGGTTGAACCGATGCCGCCCTGAAACCGCCCGGTGCCGGATAGGCATAGGCATAGAATGCGGGATAATCGAGGCCGCCGCCTCCCGGCCAGAAGCCCGCCGAGGACACCTCACGGTCGTAGGCCTCCTGCGCCACGGTGTCGGGCAGGGCGGGTACGCCGCCCGGATGGATCGGCGCCTGCCGGCCCGAAAAACGTGTGACGGCCAGATCGAAGCTGCCCCAGAAAAGATGAACGGGGCTGGATTTCCCGATGAAGGATGTCCGGAACGCCTTGAATACCCGGTCTATCGCCATCAGGGCCTGATGAAAATTGCGGACGGCGTCGCGGTCATACGGACGGTCCCGATGGTCCTCATCGAACGGCACGGGGTCCGCGACTTCGTTGGGTCGGCCGTGGAAGTCCGGTTTGCCGCCGAGTTCCAGGATCAGGCGGGCGAAATCGGCGTGGAACTCCGCAACCGTCGATGGTCCCAAGGCAAACGAGGCGCGCAGTCCGTCTCCATTCGAACCGATGACCGCGTGTTCGTGAAAGTCGAAGACGATCTCGATGCCGGAGCCATCCGGGATCGGAGACGATGTCAGACCTGCAGGGGTGACGTAGAAGGTCGCGTTCCAGGAGTGGTTAAGCCACGGTGTGTGAGCGAGCCGGTATTTGCCGACGATCTGCAGGTAGAGGTGCAGGGCGGAACATGTCTCGCGCCAGCCGAGGTAGTCGAGGCGGGGCCACTGGGTGCTCATTTGCTGTCTCCGTTTCTGCCTGAACACGGCAGGGTCGTGAATGCTGTTCCGGTTGATCGACCACGCCTGGGCGATCGCGCCACTGTCGTCATTCCGGAAGTGGAATATGTTCGTCGCGATCGTCGATCGGCAGGTCGAACAGGCCTTCGCCCCACTTCTGCGCCCGCCACTGAGCCTTGGCTTCCTCAATGCGCTCTTTCGAAGAGGCGACGAAATTCCACCAGATATAGCGCGGTCCAGGTAATGTAGCGCCGCCGAGGATCATCAGGCGAGCGCCTTTTTGGCCGGCTGCAACCGTGATCCTGTCGCCGGGGCGGAAGACCATCATCTGCGGTGCGTCGAAATCCTGGCCGGCAATCGAGATCGAGCCTTCGACGATATAGATGCCTCGGTCTTCGTGATTGTCCGGCATCGGCAGGCGAGCACCCGGGTCCAGCGTGACATCGGCATAGAAGGTCTCGGAAAACATCGCCGCGGGAGCGGTCTTGCCATAGGCATTGCCGAGAATGAGGCGAACCGACACCCCGTGATCCTCGATGACCGGCAGCATCTCCTCGCCGTAGTGGTTGAATGTCGGGGCCATGTCCTCGTTCTTTTCCGGCAGCGCGAGCCAGGTCTGGATGCCGAACAGGCTGTTGGGGCCGGTCCGGGCCGTCGCGGATGTTCGCTCCGAATGGGAAACACCGCGGCCCGCGACCATCCAGTTCAAGGCACCGGGACGGATGATCTGGTCGGCCCCGGTGCTATCGCGGTGATGAAAGTCGCCGCGATAGAGATAGGTGACCGTGCCAAGCCCGATATGCGGGTGAGGGCGGACATCAATGCCCTGGCCTGTCAGGAGCTCGGCCGGTCCCGCCTGGTCGAAGAAGATGAAGGGTCCCACCATCTGTCGCTTCGGGGCCGGCAGGGCACGGCGAACCTCGAAGCCGCCAAGATCGCGGGCGCGGGGAATGATGAGGGTCTCGATCGCGTCGATGCCGACCTCGTCCGGACAGCCTGGTTCGATTGCGGGGTTCCAGCTCATGTGGCTTCCTTTCCATTCTCGTGGCGATTGGACGGGTCTCTCGATTGCGCCCTGTGCGATGAGGCTTCATTGCATGCCGCCCCGCTCTCAAGTCCGGGATGCCGCTCTGACCACCGGCGCCACGTCCGTGCCCAGCAGTTCGATCGATCGCTGCATCGCTGCCGTATTGAGAGCGGCTGTGCTCATCTGGAACGTGATGCGCGATACGCCACCCAATGTGTCACTGGCCTGCAGCATTTTGGCCGCCACCGTCGCCGGGTCACCGACCAGAAATGCCCCTTCCGGACCCGCCATCATCTCGAACTGCTGACGCGTCGGCGGCGACCAGCCACGCTCGCGACCGATATTCGCCGTCAGATGCGCCCAGCCGGGAAAAAACGCGTCCCTGGCTGCGGCATTGCTTTCGCCGACGAAGCCCATCGCGTGAATGCCGACCTTGAGCATTTCCGGGCTGTGCCCCGCGCGTTTGCCGGCTTCCCGATAGAAATCGACAAGCGGACGAAAGCGCTCGAAGCTGCCGCCGATGATGGCGATCATCAAGGGAAGCCCGAGCGCGCCGGCGCGGGCAAAGGATTGCGGCGTGCCGCCCACGCCGATCCATATCGGCAGCTGCTGTTGATGGGGACGCGGATAGACGCCTTGTCCGGTGAGCGGCGGACGAAAGCGCCCTTCCCAGGTGACATGTGTGGAGGCCTGCAGGGCAAGCAGCAGATCGAGCTTTTCGGCAAAAAGGTCGTCGTAGTCGCGCGTGTCGAGACCGAACAGCGGGTAGGCCTCGACAAACGACCCGCGACCGACAACGATGTCGGCACGACCCTTGGAGATCAGGTCAAGAGTTGCGAACTCCTGGAATACCCGCACCGGATCGGCGGCACTCAAGACCGTTACCGCACTTGTCAGTCTGATCTGGCTTGTCCGGGCTGCTGCAGCAGCGAGTATGATCGTGGGTGCCGAGTCAAGAAATTCGCCGCGGTGATGTTCCCCGATGCCGAAGACGTCCAGTCCCACTCGGTCGGCCACTTCGACCTCCTCGATCAGTTCCGCCATCCGAAGGGTGGCCGATGGAACCTTGCCTGTTGCCGGATCGGGGAGGATAGCTGCGAAACTGTCAATACCAATTTCCATATAGAGGCCTCCAAGAGTGCGTGGTGCCAGCAAAGACCATTGGTTCCAGCCCCTCGTCATGTAGCGGTTTTGCGGGCAGCAGTTTGTCTTCGTAGGCAGGCATACGACAGGTTGCTTTCGAGATTTCTGACGTGTCATCTCTGCAGGCGGCACGGTAGCCCTCGTTCCTGGGACGCTCTGTCGCCAGATGGGGAACGGCCGGCTGAACATTGCCGTGGCAAGCGCTCTCGTATTTCCATACTCAAGCCCATCACATGCGATCTGAGAACTGCGTTGGTCCGATGTGACCAAAGGCGGCTGCTTTCTTGCTTCTTTCATTTTTTGAGAGGATGCCTGCTCCTTGAGGCGAGCAGCGACAGTCATCCGGTCGACAAATAAGCGGTGGCCTTTTCAAACCTTTTCCGTGGAGCCGGTATTGCAGCAGAGTGACAGGACCTACACCTACCGTCGCCAGCTCGCTCGAATGACCCAGCAGCCAGTGCCCAAACCGTGCCGCAGTGAACTCGGGATCAAATTGCAGGCGAAGTCTGCTAAGTCGCGCACGAAGGGTTGGTTGAGGCAGGTCGGGATGCATGCGAGCTCGCGGCCGCGGGCAGATCGACGTGTCGCCATGCCCATGCAGGAACACATCTCGGGACTACTCGATGCTGGCTGTTGCGATCATGTCACCATGCGGCGCGACCGTTCTTGTGCGCGAGTAAGCGCCGGGCGGCATTCCGATATGCCGACTGAACGCGACGCTGAAGGCGCTTGCCGAGCCATACCCGACCCGTTGCGCGATTTCGGCTGTGGCAACATCCTTGCGGAGCAGATCCTTCGCCAGCGCCATGCGCCAGCCGGTCGCGTATTCCATCGGAGCGACGCCAACCTCTTTGCGAAACCGTTCGAAAAAGGTGGAACGGGACATCGCGGCATCCCGCGCCAGAGTTTCAACAGTCATGCTGCGGCCGGGATCTGCATGAATCCGGCGTAAGGTCGGGGCGAGCAGCGGATCGGCCATACCGCGCAGGAGACCGGGCGAGGCCGCAGCAGTGGCTGTCGATCGCAAGGCTTCGATCATTAGAACCTCAAGCAATCGGTGGAGCACTATCTCACGGGCGGTACGGTCGGCTCTCGTTTCGTCGTTGATCATTCCGACCAGCCTCATCAACCGTTCCTCGCCTCGAACATGGATGACTTCCGGGAGCAACGAGACGAGAAGCGCTCTGTCGTCCGAGCCAAAGGCACAATAGCCGACCATCGCCTTGATTTCGGCGGGCGCTTCCGGGTCTCCGAGCCGGAAGACACCCGGACTGGTCTCAAGGCGCCGGGCGAGCGCTCCGCGCGGCGGCGGTTCCAGGCTGCTCATCGTGAACGAGTAGATTTCCGGAACCAGAACAAAGTCGCCGGCAGTCAAGCGCATCGGCTCACGACCGGTGATCGTCATCCGACAATCGCCTTCGACCACGGCGCAATAAAAGGGGCTTCCAAGTTCCGTGCGCTCGACGAGCCACTGACCGCCGCCCGTCACCAGCTTCGAGATCGACGGCCTTGGCTTGAGCAGGGAAACGACTTCGGCGACTGGATCGCTCATAGTCTCGGACTCTTGCTAAAAATAACCGGACAATGACGCATAGCAAGTCCAAGCTAGCTGGTCCATCTCTGGCAAGTCAATTGTCAGGAGACAGAATATGCCAAACGTCCTCATCACCGGTTGCTCATCCGGTTTCGGTCTCGCTATCGCGCAAAGGTTTGTAACGGAGGGATGGGACGTGGTTGCGACCATGCGCACGCCGCAAACCGAGCTGATACCCCGCAGCAAAAAGCTCAAGATCCTGGCACTGGACGTGACAGACGCGGATAGCATCACGAAGGCGATCGAAGCGGCCGGGCCGATCGATGTGCTCGTCAACAATGCCGGTGTCGGCATGCTCAATGTCTTGGAAGGCGTAGAGATGTCGAAAATCCGCGAGCTGTTCGAGACAAACGTGTTCGGCGCAATGGCGATGACCGAAGCCGTTCTTCCGCAGATGCGCTTCCGTCGGTCCGGGGTCATCGTCAATGTCAGCTCCAGCGTGACGATCAAGCCGCTGCCTGCACTCTCCGTCTACAGCGCCAGCAAGGCATCCCTGAACGCTTTCACCGAAAGTCTCGCTCTTGAAGCCGCTCTCTTCGGCGTCCGCGCCAGACTCATTCTGCCAGGTTCGGCGCCGACGACCGGGTTTGGCAAGAATGCCGTCGCCCGCATGGGAATGAATATTCCCGAGCCGTATGGCGCATTCGTCCAGGATTGCCTGACAACACTGCGCTCCGGCACAGAATTCACGACGCCGGATGATGTCGCAGACGCCGTCTGGCGTGCCGTGACGGAAACGGAATCACCGATGAAAACTCCAGCCGGCGCGGATGCGCGAACATGGTTTCGCAAGGCCGGCCACGCGCTGGCCTGAGGACGATAACCCGGAAACCATCGCTTAGGATCCCGACCATGAACAATCTGATCGATCTCGCCAAACATATTCCGACGCCCGAAGCCAGGCTCACTGTTGCCTATACTCCAATCCGTTTGCCGATGGTCGGCCGCCAGCCCCTTGAACTGCGCCTGACTGCGCCGGCGACCGGCGGCAACCTTCCTATCGTGCTGCTGTCGCATGGGTTCGGCCCGTCCAACTACATTCCCTCGAAAGACGGTTACTCCCCGCTGGGCCAGTTCTGGGCGGAAAGGGGTTTTGCAGTGATCCAGCCGACCCATGCGAGTTCGCGGGTCGGTGGCCTCGCTTCGGATGCGCCCGGTGCACCATTCTTCTGGCGCGAGCGCGTCGAGGAGATGAAGGCGATCCTCGATCAACTGCCCGAGGTTGAACGACAGGCGCCCTCCGTTGCGGGCCGGATGGATCATTCGCGCGTCGGCGCGGCCGGTCATTCTTTCGGCGGTCATACTGTCGGGTTCCTGCTCGGTGCGCAATTGAATGGCGAGGATTTCTCCGATCCACGCATCTTGGCGGGCATTCTGCTGGCTGCGCCCGGACGCGGTAAAAATATGACAGAGGAGAACGCCGTCAGGTTTCCGTTCTTCGACGTCGATTTCTCGACGCTCACGACACGCAGCCTTGTCGTTTGCGGTGAAACCGACGATCCGCATTTCACGACACGTGGCCCTGAATGGCATGCGGATGCGTTTAACGATGCGCCGGGTGCAGAAGCGATGTTGGTGTTGCATGGTGTCGGGCACGGGCTGGGTGGCATCGCCGGGCTTGACGCCAAGGAGACCGAGACGGAGGCGCCTGACGTCCTGGAGGCCGCGAAACGCCTGACGCTTGCTTGGCTGAGAACAGCGCTCGACATTGAGCCGCTCGCATGGACACTGGCCCGAGATTTGACCGAGCGGCATGCGTTAGCTTTGGGCCGAGTGGAGATGCGGGCCGGGTGACGCGAGTTTCAAGATCCGGTAGCTTTCCACTACGGAACCGCAGTGTGGGCGATGTAAACCGAAGGCCATGCTGCCGATCCATCCGGACCGGCGCGCGCAGTTCACCTTGGCCCCTCACCAAAACATTCGATCAGCATCTCGGTCAAAACGCGAACCTTCGGAACCGGTAGCTGACCGGGAGGTCTCACCACAAAAATCGCGGCCGGTGGCGGCGGATGGCGTGTCATGACCCTGACCAGCGCACCTGAGTCCAGATGCGTTTTGATGAGATCATCAGGAAGAGCGGCAATACCCAGGCCAGCAGTTGCAGCGACAGCAAGAGCAACGCCGTTGTCGGCCTTGAATCGTCCTTGTGGGCGGACGCTAACGATCTTGTCGCCGTCCACCACCTGCCAGGTTTCCGTCCCCTGCATGAGCGCCTGATGCTCGATGAGTTCGTCAGGTGTTTGCGGCGAGCCGTTTACTTTGATGTAATCAGGGCTGGCGACAAAGCTCCCGAAAATTGGCCCAATGCGTCTTGCAATCAGGTTGGAGTCCTGCAGCGTTCCGACGCGAATTGCGCAATCGTATCCTTCGGAAATCAAATCGACGAACCGGTCACTATAGCAAGTCTGAATCTGAAGGTGAGGATGGCGTAGCGCCATCTTGGAAATCACATCTGCAAAATGCGTCGGGCCAAAGGTCAGAGGCGCTGCTACGCGGAAACGGCCACGGAGTTCTCCGGCCGGGAGGATAGTATCCCTTGCGACATCAATCTCTGCGCAGACCCGAGCAGCATAGTCTCTAAATGTCGCGCCGGCCTCGGTGACCGAAGCGCCGCGCGTTGATCTTGCAAGAAGTTGAACACCCATTTCCTTTTCCAGTCGCAATAGACGTCTGCTCACCATCGACTTGGATATTCCAAGACGCAACGAAGCAGCTGTTACTCCTCCTGAATCGGCCACTTCCACGAAAGTTCGCAGGTCTTCGATGTTCAATCAACGTTCCTCTTATTGCGACACAGCTTCCCTTCTTCAGGACTACCGCATTGCGTAAGGCGATGACAAGGTCGCGTCCGCGTCCGGACTTGCACCGCCGGACGTTGCATATGCGTCCCCATCTACCACTCACAAGGAACGATCCATGACCTTTCGTAACGGCCTCGCCTCGCTTCTTCGTCCCGAAGACTCAATTCTCGTTCTGATCGACCACCAGCCTTATCAGCTCGCAAACCTGAACAGTCACGATCCGCAGGCGGTCGTCAACAATACGACTGCGCTGGCCAAAGCCGCGAAGGTTTTCGACGTTCCCACCATCCTGACGAGCGTTGTCGCGGGCCGGGGTGGTCTGCTGTTCAAGCATCTGACGGATGTCTTCCCCGGGCAAGAAGTAATCGACCGTACGTTCATCAATACCTGGGAGGACAAGAACGTAGTTGAGAAAGTCAAGGCAACCGGGCGCAAACAGTTGATCATCGCAGGTCTCTGGACCGAGATCTGCGTCGCCATGCCGGCAATCCAGGCGGCCGGTGAAGGCTGGGACGTCACAGTTATCACAGATGCATCGGGTGGCACTTCGGTTGAAGCCCACGAAGTATCGATACAACGCATGATCGCCGCAGGCTGCAACATGATGACGTGGTTGGCACTTGCCGCCGAATGGCAGCGCGATTGGGCCCGCGAAGACACCGCTGCCGCGTTGACCGATGTAATTATCCAGCACGCAGGCGGCAGTGGTATCGCCTACCTGTGGGAGCAGCAACTCCTCAACACGCCAGTGCCGGCAAGCGCTTCAAGCGGCCTATAAAACCGAACCGCGGTGACGGAATATTGAACCGACCTGTTTCCGAACAGGTCGGTGTACATCTCGTCACCGTCTAGAGCGCGTCCTGTTTAATCCGGGTCATATCCGGCAGCCCTGAAGTAGTTTGCACATTCGGCGGGAACGAAGAGCGGGACGAGACTACCGACCG
>NZ_QJSR01000016.1 GCF_003217095.1 Rhizobium sp. PP-CC-3A-592 | reverse complement strand
CGATCCCAGACCCTTCGTCTGGACAAAATCCGCCAACGACATTTTCGCAAAGATCGACGAACTGCCTGTACCGTCTGTATGAGTCGGTGCACTAGCGGGAGACCGATAGCTGGTTGTCATAAGAGGCCACGGACCGTTTCGAACAGCACTCTTGCACCTGAAATCGAATGTTCCGGCTCCACATACTCGGCTTCGTTATGGCTCAACCCATCCCGGCACGGCACGAAGATCATGGCTGTTGGGGCGACACGGGAGATATAGAGAGCATCGTGGAAAGCGCCTGAGATCATATGCCGGAACGGAAGGCCGAGGCGACGGGCTGCATTTTCGGACTCCTGGATGATAGTCTCATCAAAGATCGCTGGGGCGACATCGAACGTTCTGCGGGTCTCAAGCGTACAGCCGTTCGTGTCGCACGCAGACTGGAAGAGCGTGATGATCAGCGCCTCGATAGCATCGAGCCGTTGGATGTCGGGATGACGCAGGTCTATGGTAAGGCTGAGCGAGCCGGGGATGGCGTTCACAGAGCCGGGATCGACCGACATGCGACCAACGGTAAAGCGCGCCTCCGGGTCGTTCGGCATGATACTGGCGTAGAGTGCACTGAGGGTGGTCGTTACCGCGACGACAGGATCCCGACGGTAGACAAGAGGCGTCGTGCCTGCATGGGCAGCCTGCCCCGTCACGCGAATCTCCAGCCAACGGGTGCCCTGGACGCCAGTCACAATGCCAACCGGAATGCCGTCGCGTTCTAAAGTGGGCGCCTGCTCGATATGAAGTTCGAGATAACCGGCAATCGGTGTTCCGAGCGCCCTGAATTCGGCCTCCGGCAGAGCCGCCAGTGTGTCGGCAATAGCATCCTGGAGCCGTGTGCCTTTTGCGTCTTGGATGTTCTGCCATGCATCAAGGACGTGTCCGAGCGAAAATGCCATGGAGCCCATGACGCCCGGCGTGAAGCGGCTACCCTCTTCGTTCGTCCATGCGACGACCTCGACCGGCCCATTCGTAACGATGGCCCGGTCCTGCAGGCTTTCGAGGACCTCGAACGCCGCAAGCGTGCCAAGGGCGCCGTCGAACCGACCGCCGGTCGGCTGGCTGTCAAGGTGGCTGCCGATCAGAAACGGAGGTCGGTCGTCGCGCATTCCATCGCGGCGAATGAAGAGGTTTGCGACCGGGTCCTGATAGACGCGAAACCCGCGCGCGACCGCGAGTTCCGCAAGCAGTGATCGCGCCTGCCGATCCTCGACACTCAGGGCCTGCCGGTTGACACCGCCAGCCTTGGTTGCGCCAATCGCTGCGAATTCTTCGAGACGCTGCAAGAGACGCGCACCGTTTATGTCGATTGATCCTGTCATCCCCTAAGGCCGTTGATGAAGGCAGTGACGCGGGACTTTTCGACGCGGTTCCACCAGACGCCGTCATATTTCAGCGAACTCGCGACAATCACGCCATCGACGATGTCGAGAATATCGCGCGCGTTTTCAGGCGTGACACCACTTCCGACCAGCGTCGGCAGACCCCCAGCTTCCTTGATCATTTTGATGTAACCGAGATCGGCAGCGTGACCAGTACGCTGTCCGGTGGCGATAATGGCGTCGGCGTCGAAGAAAACGAGGTCTTTCACCAGTTCCTCCACGGGCCTGTCGGAAACGATGGCATGTGCACCGTGCTTCACATGTGCATCGGCGAAGATACGGATACCCTGCGCTCTGAGCCTTGCCCGGTAACGCATGGCACGTGCGGCCTCACCCTCGATGAAACCTTCATTGGCGACATAGGCATTGGCCCACTGGTTAACCCGCACGAAACCGGCGCCTGCCGCACTCGCAATCGCGAGTGCGGGGACTGCGGCGTTGGCAAGGACGTTAATGCCGATGGGACGTCCGAGTTCACGGCGGATGCGATCGGAGATCACCGACATGTAGGCGGCGGTTTCCGGGCCGATATCGTCGGGCTTGGAGAAAGGAATGTCACCGTGATTCTCGATGATGACGCCGTCGCAGCCTCCCTCCAGATAGGCGCGCGCATCGTCCAGGCCTTGCTGATAGACATCCTCGACCGCTTCGCCCTTGTACCGCGGTGCGCCGGGAAGCGGTGCCAGATGGACGACACCGATGACGGCCTTGCTCTTCCCGAACAACTCGGTCAACGCATCGCCTATGCTTGGTCCAACGGGTTTTAAAGCTCCTACCATTTCTTTTCCAATCTTATTGTTTCCATTATGTCGGCAAAGTCGTCCGGCCTCGGGCAGGATGCCGTCGTGCCTTCTCGGGTCACCGCCAGCGCAGAAGCTCGCACCGAAATCGTCAATGCCAACAGCGGCGACATGCCGGTTGAGACGTAACCGGCGAACACACCACAAAGCACGTCTCCCGCACCACTCGAATCGACCACCGTTACCACGGGTGCTGCTATGACGATCGGGTGGGACTGCCTGTCCGACAAAAGCAGACACCCGCGAGCGCCGAGCGTGACGACAGCCGACCCCGCGCCACGTTCCAGAAGGACCGAGGCCGCCTCCTGCGCGGTCGTCTTTCCGGAGATCGACATGGCCTCGTCCTCATTGACGATGACGACATCGACGCATGCAAGATCAACCACGGCGCCTACCGCGAGCGGGCTGGCGTTGAGAATGGTCCGTGCCCCTACGGCCCTTGCCATAACAAGGCAGGAGATCGTTGCCTCAAGAGACAGGTTGCCCTGCAGCACGACCACGTCAGAAGGTCGAACCTCTGTTGCAAGCGATGTCTGGTGCATGGGGTCGAAAGCCTCTGCGCAGGCTATGCCGCTGAGGATCATGTTCTCGCCGACGGCATCCACGGCGATCGTGGAACAGTCTGTTGGGCGATCGAGCTCTGTTATCTTCAACGCGGTAATTTCGCCGTCCAGCATATTCCGGACGCGCAAACCGTCCGCGTCACGGCCGACGGCGGTCCAGAGCGTTACGCTTGCGCCGGTACGCGCAGCCGCCACGGCTTGGTTGGCGCCCTTGCCGCCGAGGCCCTGCGAATGGCCGCTCGCATTTAACGTCTCCCCAACGTTTGGAAACCTGGGGAGACGAAAAGTCGTGTCGATGCAGGCATTGCCGACGACATGAACGGTCATCGTTCAGGTCCTGGATGTCGCCCAGGACAGCATTTGTTCGAACAATGTCTTGTAGCCCGGCCATGCGATGAAGGAGGATGGAAGCCAGTGCGGCCCGACATCCGATGTCCAAGCGATCGTGCGCCCCTTGCCATAGCTGCCGATGACGAGCAGGGGCTGCGAGCCGTAGTCTGTCGAAACGGTGGCCAGAACCTCCGCTCCGTCCTTCACTGTGACCTCGTTGTAGCCAAGCAGGATGGGCCAATCGGTGCCGAGACCCTGCAGGATGGGATGCTTGCTGTCGCCGGTGACGACGGGCGCAAAGCCTTCGGGAACCTCGACGCGGTCGTCCACGGATAGGCAGTCGACCGGCAGAACCTCTTCCACGGGAGTCCTGCGATAGCGGGCGCCGCCGTTGATGCCCTGGAAGCTGTAGTAACCGCCGAACATCAGCAGCGCACCGCCCTCACGAACGTAATCGCGCAAAAGACGGAGACGGTTTGGCGTGGTCTTGGAATGGATCCAAGTGTCGGGATGCAGCAGCAGCGTATTGGCGCCGATATCCGATAGAATGATCGCGTCATAGGCCTGAAGCGCCTCGAGAGACTGAGGAAAATCCCGTTGGGCCTCGTGTGCCGGCATGAACTGCACGTCGAACGGCCCCTCTTTCAGCGCGGCGAGCAACTCATCGGCGCCGGTATGATAGGTAACGGTCGGGAACTGGTCGAACCCCTTGATATGCGTCGCTGTGGACACCCAGGACTCGCCTGCGAGAAGGACTTTAGACTTAGACGGTGACATGAAAACTCCTGGACGTTGATGATGCTCAGCGTGCGCTGGCAAAGACCGATCTGGGATTGTCGATCAGCACGCGGTCAATGGCGGCCTGATCGACGCCGTGGCGCTTCAGCCGCGGCAGAAAGTGCTTCAGGATGAAGCCGTAGCCGAAACCGCCATAGCGGGTCAGCATGATCTTGAGAAAGACGTCTTGCGACAACAGGATACGGTCGGCGTGGCCCATGTCGATCAGCGAGCGGATGGCGCGTGCGTTCTGCTCGTCGGAGGGCGATTGCGCGTCCTGGTCGGCATAGTAGAAGTCCATGCCGATCATGTCGTATTCCAGAAAAGCGCCGCGTTCCGCCAGTGCCTTCTGGTAGGGCAAGTCCTCGTGGCTCGGGTTCATGTGGCAGAGCACGGTATGCCGGAGATCGGCGCCCTCGTCTTCAACGATGTCCAGAACCTCATGGGCAAGCCGTTCCCAGCCGGGCAGGTGGATGGAGAGCGGCACGCCTGTGATCTTCGAGGCTCGGGCCGCACCCCGCAGCGATTTGCGCTCTTCCGCCGTGAAATCCTTGCTCACGCCGATTTCGCCGATAATGCCTGCCATCACCTCGGGCTGCGTCTCGCCACCGCCCACATCGTCAACAATAAAGCGGGCCACATCGTCCACATCCATTGCCTTCAGCCATTCGGGATGACTGAACTCGAGATAGAAGCCGGTGCCCTTGACGATCTTCAGGCCGGACATCCGGGCGATGCGCGCGAGCTTTGCCGGCTCCCGCCCGATGCCAATGTTTGTCGTATCCACCACTGTATGACCGCCCAGAGCCTGGAAGCGCTTCAGCTCCGACAATGCGAGATCGCTGTCGTCCAGCGAGACGTTGTCGCGGTTCATGTAGGGGTTCATTCGCAACTCGCCGATGATTTCCATGCTGACGGGCTGCGTGCCGATGGCCTGCGCCTCCGGATGGCAGGGGCAGCGCCACGACTTCGCACCGTCGAGCAGGATATGTTCGTGCATCAGCGTCACGCCCATATCGGCGACCGGGATCGGACCGAGCACGGTCATCACCGTTCCCGAGGCGACGCCGATCTCGGCACGCTCGCGGCGCGCCGAGGTGAAAAGGTGGTCCATCGTCATCGCCCTTTCACCGCGCCGCGGAACAGGCGGAAATTGAGCCAGACGGCGATGAGGATGATGGTGCCGGTGACGATCGGTGTCAGGAATGGCGACATATGGGCAAGGATGAGGCCGTTGGCGATAACGGCGACGGTGAGCGCGCCCAGAACCGTGCCGACGATGGTGCCCCGTCCGCCAAAGAGGCTGGTGCCGCCCAGCACAACCGCCGCGATGACCTCCAGTTCGAAGCCCTGGCCCGCATTGGACGAGCCGGAACCCAGACGCGCCGTCACGATGATGCCGGCAAGCGCTGCGGCACTGCTGGAGAGGATGTAGACGAACAGCGTGGTGAAGCGCGTATCAATGCCGGCCCGGCGCACGGCCTCCGCATTGGCGCCGATGCCCGTGACATAGCGGCCGAAGGGCGTGCGGTTGAAGACCACATAGGCGACGCCAAGAACGGCCAGCGCGATCAGTGCCGGAACGGGCACGCCGAGGAACCAGGCGCGGCCGATGAGGGTGAAGGTGCTGGCGGGATCGACGGGGATCGAGTAGCCGCCGGTGATCAGCAGGGCGAGGCCCCGGATGATCGAAAGACCCGCCAGCGTGACGATGAAGGACGGGATCTTCTCATATGCGATGAAGAAGCCGTGGATCGCGCCGATACCCGCACCGAGGGCCAGCATCATGAGGATGACCAGCGGCCAGGGCAGGCCCGCCTGCAGAGCCGTGGCCGACAGAGTGGCCACCAGCGCCAGCACGGAGCCGACCGAAAGGTCGATCCCGCCGGTGGTGATGACGAAGGTCATCGCGGCAGCCACGATCAGGAGCGGCGCGCACTGCCGGATGATGTTGAGAATGTTCGGCGCGGAGAGGAATGCCCCGGTGATGACGGAAAAGACGACGCAGACGACGATGAAGAACAGGGCAATGGAGACGACGCTGCCGTTTTCCAAGAGCTTATCCCAAAGGCCGGGCTTGCGATGGCGAGAGCTTGCAGTGTGCACGCCGGCGTGAGGGGAGCCGGCCGGAGCGTCCGCGAGAGGAGAAGAGGGGCTCATGCGGAAACTCCCGTTTCGGTATCGCGATCGAGCCCGTGCCTTGCGGAGCGGGCGGAAAACTTGCGGCCGACGATGAGGTTCACGACCTCCTCGATGCTGGTGTCCTCGATCCGCCGCTCGGCGACGTTGCGACCTTCGTACATGACCTGGATCCGGTCGCAGACGAGGAACAGATCCTGCAGGCGATGGGTGATGAGAATGACGCTGACGCCGCGCGCGCTGACGGTGCGGATCAGTTCCAGCACCGCCTCGACCTCGGCCACCGCAAGTGCGGCCGTCGGTTCGTCCATGATGAGGACCTTCGGCTCGAACGAGGCGGCGCGACCGATGGCGATCGACTGGCGCTGGCCGCCCGAGAGGTTTTCGACCTTCAGGCGTGTATCGGCGATGACGATGCCGAGACGATCGAGCATGTCGCGGGTCTGCGCATGCATGGCCTTCGTGTCGAGGAAAGGAACGCCGAGCACGCGGCGGCGCGGCTCGCGCCCGAGAAAGAGGTTGCCGGCCACATCGACCGTGTCGCAGAGTGAAAGGTCCTGGTAGACCATTTCCACATGCGCGGCGCGCGCATCGGCCGGAGACGAGAAGGAAACGACCTCGCCGTCGATCTCGATCGTGCCGCTGTCGGGAATGACGGCGCCGGAAAGCACCTTGCTCAGCGTCGATTTTCCCGCTCCGTTGTCGCCGACGAGGCCGAGAACTTCGCCCGGCTTCAGCGTCAGCGTCACGTTATCAAGCGTTTGAATGGGTGTGTAGCGTTTGGATATGCCTGTCATCCGGACGCGGTAGGGGTGACCGTCGGTCATGATGCAATGTCCTTGTGGGTAGAGGAGCAGGGGCCGCAGCCGGCATGAGAAACGCGCTGCGGCCGCATGCCCGGATGTCCCCGTGTTCCGACGACGGACGGAGCACGGGAGCCGGGCGAAAGCGCTGCCTTACTTGAACATGTCCTTGAACTGAGCGACGTTGTCCTTGGTGACGATGGTCACGGGGACGTTGATGACGGGCTCGATGGTCTCGCCCTTCTTCAGCTTGACCAGCGCCTCGACGGCGGCCTTGCCTTCGCCGGCCGGGTCCTGCTGGACGACGGCAGTGACCCAGCCTTCCTCAATGCCCTTCACGGCCTGTGCCGTCAGATCCCAGCCGAAAACCTTGACGTCCTTCTGGCGGCCCTGGCTTTCCACAGCGGACACGGCGCCGATCAGCTGCGGCTCGCCGGTGGCGTAAATCGCCGTCATGTCGGGGTTGGCCGTCATCAGGTTTTCTGCCGCGCCGAGCGCGACGTCCTGCTGGTTCTGCCCATCCACCGTATCCAGGAAGGTCACGCCGTCGCCGCCCGCAACCGCCGCCTTCTTGAAGCCGTCCAGACGCTGGTTCTGGATAAAGGAGTTGAGCGCGCCGACGACGCCGGTCTTCGCCGTTCCCGACATGTCGGACTTGACGTAATCGGCGAAGAACTTGCCGATGTCCTCGCCGGCCTTGGCATTGTCGACGCCGATGAAGGAGACGTTGTCGCCGCCCGGGATCTGCGCATCGATGGCGATGACCGGGATGCCGGCCGTCTTTGCCGCCGTAATTGCGGGCTTCACGCCGTTGACGTCGATCGCGACGAGAATGATGCCGTCGACCTTCTGGGTGATGTAGGTCTCGATCGCATCGTTCTGCGCAGCCGGCACGTTGTTGGCGTTGAAGATCACGAGCTCTGCACCGGCAGCCTTTGCAGCCTTTTGAGCGCCATCGTTGATCTGGTTGAAGAATAGGGCCTGCTGGTTGATGGTGACGAGAGCGAAGGTCTCCGCGCTGGCGGATGCCGCGCCGAGTACGAATGTCAGGGCTATGGCTGCAGCGCTGCTGCTCAGAAATTTGGAAAGGCGCATTCGGGTTCCCCTTGTTTTCGAGAAGGCCCATCGACCTTCCCCTCATTAAAGCGCGAGATCATAGTTCAAGAGACTTGATTATTTGTCAAGTGACTTGAATGAGAATATCTATGCACTGGCGTATGGGGAATTAGAAAGTCGCGGGGGTGTTCACCCAGAAAATACTGGCCCGTTCCTTTCCTGTGTTCCTGTAATGATGCGGAAGCTCCGAGTTGAAAACGAAGGCGTCCCCGGCGGAAAGGTAATAGCTTTTCCCCTCGACGATCAACTCGATCTCGCCGGCAAGGAGATAGCCAACCTCTTCGCCGGCATGCTGAATGGGGCCGGCGCTTTCACCATCTTCTTCGATGTGGTGTATGTTGCACTGGAGGAGATGACCTGCGGAATAGGGAATGATCCGCTCCAGCGAAATTCCTTCTCCGCGCCGCAATGGATCGAGAGCAATCATTGGCCGCGTTCCCGCGCGAAAAATAATACCTTCCTCGCCATCCGACTCCTCGAACATCCACCCGATATTGGTGTCGAGCGCGCCGACAAGTCGATGTAACATAGGCAACGAAGGGGACGCCTTTCCGTTCTCGATCTTCGACAACAAGCTTTCCGAGCAGTTCGCCGCCAGTGCCAATGCCTTCAACGTCATACCCCGCGTCTGCCGCGACAACCGCAGCCGCATGCCAAGACGGGATGGGTTTGCCGGAGACACATCGGTTACGTTAGGCTTTGCGGTCACATTGAATCCTTGGAGCAGGTCAGGCACGTTTCGGATTAGCAGGACCCAGCGCTTAGCGTCCTTCTCTTTCGAACTGTAACATTTGGCTTTACTGAGGATCAAGATCCTTGAAAGATGACGTGGAAGTTCCACGGCCCGGCGATATCGAGCGCCTGATCACTTCAGTCCTGGATCACCCGTTGCCTTCAAACAAAGACAGGACGTTTGCAGCACGCATGCAAAAGGTCTGGTGACGCTGAAGGACGTGCCGGGCAAAACGTCGGATGGGACGCCGCTGTTCAAGGCCGGCCAGTTCCTCATCTGCTAGGACGATAGGATCGTTCTTCTCGGACACAATGGGGCCGGAAAGACGCGTTTGGTCTCAATGCTTACGGTGGGGCTATCATATGGCCACGCATCACCCGAGCCTCAGCGGAAAACGTTACCGCAAATGGCTTGGTGGTTAATTGGCGCCTATGGGACATTCCTCTCAGCTCCGATGGATGAACATTCCCCCTCAGATAGAGGGGTCTGTAACGTAACCCGGCCATTCGGCCAAGTACACGATGGCTATGCGGCTGCGGATAGCCGTTCCGGGCAACCACGACGTTGGGGATATCTCCCGAAGCAGCCACCAGCCGTCCAACAGCGAGCGTCTGTCTTTGTGAGACGAGCAGTACGGACCGGCACGCTGGCACGATCCTATTTCTAGGCCTTTGCCATCGCTGGCGCTTGGTATGTACCGCCCTTGACGAGGATCCCCCATATTGGGCGTGCCATCTTGTTGGCCAAGGCCACCCCTGCAACTTTGTGGGGGCGTTTCACCGTGATTGATATAAGCCAATCAAGCATCTTTGGACCTCTGCGAGCCTGTTTCATGATCGATGTGCACCGACGATCAGGATCAGTCCGTAACGGCTTATTGCCAGGCTTAGAAATCTTGCCAAGCCGTTCGTTCCTCAGTCGCAGTTCGCAAATCTGCGTCAGAGCCAAGAGTAGACGCCGATACGGGGTTAACATTGTGCGCCGACTTGCAGTGTAGCGTCCACGCCACCAGCTCTCAGTGTAAATCAACAGCTGCATGCTCATTTGGACAAGGTAGTGTGGATGGGTAGAATGGTAGAAAATCGGATGACTGGGTAGAATGGAGTATCTCCACATGAGCCTCCACGTGAAAGATCCCGAAGCACACCGCCTCGCTCGGGCGATCGCCCAGGCGACCGGGCAAAGTATGAGCCGCGTTGTGACCGATGCGCTACGTGAGCGATATGCGCAGCTTAAAAAGCAGACAGGCAGGGCTTCTATCGAAGAACTTCTGGCCATCGCCGACCGGGCCGCGGTCCATGTGAAGCGGCCTTATGCCGATCACACCGAACTCCTTTATGACGAGGACGGCCTGCCGAAATGATTATAGACACATCCGCCATGGTGGCGATCCTTTACGGCGAGCCGGAAGCAGTTGCCTTCACGTGACTGATCTATGATTCCGCAACCAGTCGGATCAGTGTGGCAAACTACTTGGAACTGTCCATGGTAATCGAAAAGCAACTCGGGTCGGAAGGCATGAGGCAGGCCGATGCCTTCTTCCGCCGTGCAGTAATTGACATAGAACCCGTGATAGTTGAGCAGGGCCATCTGGCCCGACAGGCGTTTCTTGACTTCGGGAAGGGCAGACATAAAGCTGGACTGAATTTCGGCGACTGCTTTGCGTACGCTCTTGCTAGGCATTTTGATGAGCCGTTGCTATCTAAGGGCAACGATTCCACAGAGACAGACATCCGCTCGGCAGCGTGACACGCGACCGGCACCATGAGGGGTCGACTGAGGTGTTGACTGCTGCTTTGGCGCCTCGGAAGCGGCTCCGGTTTCGGCACATTCGCCTAATCGACGACAAAAATTGCCTCGCAGGACTGCGTCCCCCGCTGCCGTTACACAAAGCTACTTGCATCGCAGTGGAAATCCTTCGCCGGTTCCCGTTCGAGATCGGCTTCCAGTTGCTCAGCGCGAGGGCTTCTTCGGCGGCCGCCAGTGCCAAGCTGATGAACCGGTCAACCTTGCGCTGATCCTTGGGACGCATAATTGTATCTAGATCAAAGGCGCCTTCGGGGTCCTCGGTGAAGGAGGGGACAACGCCCCCTATCTTGGATGGCAGGTCACTTACGATATTGTCGGCCAACCGCCGGGTACCGCTCTGTCCCGAAAGCAAGCGCGACCATGAGATTCCGACATTCGCACCAAGGGGGGTGACAGCTCCCATTCCCGTTACCACGATACCACGCATTTTGTTTCTACCTGTCTTCCCGATAGAAAGGCATGCCTTCGGCAGCCCGTCCCACGATGCGGCCAGGGGCTTTCTGTCTAGACATGCGGTTAAGCTGGAGCCTAAGACGTTCTCACCTTGCAAGGTCGGGAGCTAAACTTCGGCCCTTATCCACGCCAGGTTAGCGAACCCGGCTTCGCCATCAGGCGTCTTTCTCACTATGCGCAATGCGTCTGACCTCGCCAGCGGCGGCGGCGAATACGCCTTGCGACAGTGTCTCGTCTTCCATGATCCGCTTCAGCGTAACGGCACCCACCATGAGAGACAGTATCGCCATCGTTCTGCTGCTGGGGTTGGAGACGATCCGTCATGAACGGGTCATCTCCAAAAATGCAGGGACGAAACGCCCTTTCACGCCGATCAGAATTCATGCCATCCTTCGATGGGTCGCCACCAATCTGTTTGGCGTTGCACTCTGTAAAGCGCTGGGACTGGGGACCTGTCGCATCGCACCGGCGCCGAACGGCGTCTCTTCGTTGTTTATCCCGACTTTAAACCGCGATAGCAGTTCGAAAAGCTGGCCTGCTTCCGTTGCAAGCTGGCTGGCTGCGGCGCTTGTCTCTTCGACCATGGCTGCATTCTGCTGTGTCGCTTGGTCCATGGTATTGACAGCCGTGCTGATCTCCTTCAGGCCGGTTGCCTGCTCTGACGAGGCCACCACGATCGCACTGACATTGCGGTCAACTTCAACCACCTGCTCCACGATGTTCTGCAGGGAGCTCCCCGTCGATCCGACCAGAGCCACCCCGTTCTTGACGAACCCGCCCGACTTAGCGATCAGATCCTTGATCTCTTTGGCAGCCACAGCCGACCTTTGGGCGAGTTCGCGAACTTCCTGAGCGACAACGGCAAAGCCCTTGCCTGCATCACCTGCACGGGCCGCTTCGACGCCGGCATTCAGCGCAAGCAAGTTGGTCTGGAAGGCAATCCCGTCGATCACCCCGATGATGGTGGCGATTTCCGAGGAGGACCGTTCGATATCTTCCATGGCGGAAACGGCCTGACTTACAACCAGCCCCGATTGCTCGGCGTTGCCTTTGGTGCTGCGCACGAGTTGCCCGGCGTCCTTGGCACGGTGGCTGGAGTCGGCAACAGTCGTCGTGATCTGCTCAAGCGCGGCGGCCGTTTCCTCGACAGAAGCGGCCTGCTGTTCCGTGCGTCTTGCAAGGTTGTCCGATGCGGACTGTATTTCCCGAGAGGCGGACGCAATGGCTGCTGCGTTTTGCGAGACGGTCTGCATGGCAGAACAGAGGCTAGAGGAAGTCTGGTTGAAGTCGCCCCGCAGCTGCTCGAGAGCCGGTAGGAAAGGTACAGAGATGGATTGCGTCAGATCACCCTGTGAAAGCGCCTTAAGTGCAAGGCCCAACTGTTCGACATTGTTGACCCGCTCGGTGATATCCGTTGCGAACTTGACGACCTTGAAGACTTTGCCATTCATGTCAAAGATGGGATTGTATGAGGCCTGGATAAAAACCCGCCTGCCACCTTTTCCGATGCGCATGAATTCGTCCGCAATCAGCTTTCCTGAGGCAAGGTTCGACCAGAAATGCCGGTACTCATCGCTTCCAACAAAAGCGGCTTCGCAGAACATGGCATGATGGCCCCCGACAAGCTCGCTGGCCGAGTAGCCAAGTAAGGTGAGGAAATTATCATTGGCCGCAAGTACCTGACCTTCAGGTGTAAACTCGATCACTGCCTGAGCACGTGAGATCGCCGCGATCTTACCTGCATGCTCTGCGGCTAGAAGCTTCTGCTGCGTAATATCGGTTGCGAATTTCACGACTTTGACCGGCCGGCCGCGGTGGAACACCGGGTTGTAGGATGCTTCTATCCATACTTCCTTACCCGCTTTGCCGATCCGTTTGTACTGCCTTTGATCGAACTCCCCTCGTGCGAGTTTTGCCCAGAAAGCCTGATAGTCGGGCGTTGTTACTTCGACGGGATCAACAAACATACGATGGTGCTTTCCAACAATTTCAGACAGCTCATAACCCAGCGTCTGACAGAAATTGGCGTTAGCTGTTATGACGGTCCCGTCGATCTTGAATTCGATAATAGCTTGCGATCGTTGAAGAGCATCCAAAATTGCTCCTGCTCCGAAATTCACGCCAAACATGCAGATCTCCCCCTTAGCTGGCAACAAGGCATTCGCACGATCGTGTGATCTGCCGTGCGAAAAGTTATGCCTGCACACTAAAAGTAGGGTAAAAAATTTAGAATATGTAAACGGTAGGAACTGCTAACGTAGATATGCGGAATTTCGATCTTCGTTGCGTATCCGTGTCCTTCTAGCCAAATCTAACGTCGGCTTCCCTCTCGAAAAAGGTTGCCGGGCTTCTCACCGAACTCGGCAAAGAGGAGCCGGGCAAACTCGCCAGACGAGTGAAACCCCCATCTCCGCGCGATCTCTCCGACCCCCGACCCCCGGCCTGATTTTAAATCAGCATAGGCACGCTTGAGCCGTATCCGTCTAAGGTAGTGCTGTGGCGTGGTCTCCAATCGCTCCCTGAATGTCAGCTGAAGGGAGCGTATGCTAAGCCCCGAGGCAACAGCCACATCCGTTGTTGTAATTGGCAGATGGGCATTGGCGTCCATGAACTCCATGGCCCGACGGACGAGGCGGGGCAACTCGATCGACCCGTTCAGCAACGCTGCTGAATAGGAATGCCGTGCGCCGTATAAGACTGTGTTGATCAACGCGTCCTGGAGATTAGCGATCACAAGTGGGGTCCCAGCAAGTCCGCCGTGTTCGGACAGTCCCATCTGTAACGTGTTGCAGATGTTCTCGCAGGTGATGTGGAGGGGTAGGGACATCCCGCCTGGAGCGAAGGCGATACGGGCAACCTGTTCCTCACCAAGTCGGTCAGAAACTGCTTTTAACAATGTGGTAGCCTCAATGCTGACGCCTGTCTGAGACGACATAGGCATTATGGATTTCCCATCCGCAGTCATGCGGTCGACAACGAAGGTAGATTGAACATTCAGGCCTCTGATCCGCAAGGGCTCATCGAGGTCAACGGTTCTGCGCTGGACGGCGAAAACGAAATCATCCAAGGCGCGGATATATCTTGCATGGTATCCCGTGATCGACGCAAATCCGAAGATCGTCAGGCCACCGATTTGCTCGATCCGACCTTTGATATGGAATTTGTCCTTATCCGTAGGCTCCAGATTGACAGGGCCCGCAACGCTCCTGATAAAATCATTGGCCTGGTCATTGTCGAAAAATTCCAGCTGCGACATAACGGGTTACCTCTATTTTTACTAACATAACATAGAATGGATTTCCGTACTGCAATCGTTATGTTTGCCGTGGCTTAAATGGGCGCTCCGAATGACTGGCCTGCTGCCGGTTTCGTGTCGGCTGCGGCAGGGCTAGGATTGCAGTCAATGTTTCTCGATTTGGGACGTTTGCTATTAGACCTTCGCCAACCACGGCCAATGGTCCCACACGTGAGGGAGCACATACCATCCCGGTAGCGACTCCTCTCTCCCTTCGACGTCTTGGCGCACAGCTAAGTCTCGCTTGGCAATTTTCGATTGCCGGACTGATCGTCCTGATCGCCGGCATGGCACTCATCGGGCTCTGGGTCACGGCGAATATCGAAATGGCGATTGTGCAGAACCGGGCTGATGCGACGGCACTGTTCGTGGACAGCATCGTATCGCCGCTTTCCCAAACACTGGCGCATCAGAGTGCGCTCGATCCCCCCGCGCAGAAAAGCCTGCTGGCGGCGGTAGAGACCGGGCCGTTGTCTGAACGCTTCTTCTCGTTCAAGATCTGGACGCCGGAGGGAGACGTCGCCTTCAGCAGTGATCGGGGGCTGGTCGGACAGCGGTTCGCTCTCCAGCCGGAAATGCTCGCTGCTCTGGATGGTGAGGTCGTGGCGGCGTTCGACGAGATGGCCGGCGCAGAGCACCTTGTCGAGCGGGATAGCGGCCAGGAGCTTCTGGAAATTCACAGCCCTATCCGCGATGCCGGAACCGGCCGGATCATCGGTGTTGCCGAATTCTACAGGCCCTCGGCGGATATCCGAGAGGCTCTTTCCCGCGCCCGCCTTCGGAGCTGGCTGGTGGTTGCCAGCGTGACCATCGCCATGCTGGCGCTTCTGTTCGTCATCGTCGCGCGCGGCAGCAACCGTATTGACCGCCAGCGCCGGCGGCTCGACGATCAGGTGGAACATCTCTCGCAATTGCTGGCCGCCAATACGATGCTGCGCAACGCGGTGGACGAGGCTGCGCAACGTGCGGTGACCCTCAACGAGCGCTACCTCCGCCGCATCTCCGCGGATCTCCATGACGGACCTGCCCAGCTTCTCGCCTTTGCCGTCCTGCGGCTGGAGGCCATCCGCAAGGGCAAGGGGCGCCCCGACGATGAAACGCTTGTTCGCCGCTCCATCGATGATGCCATTGCCGAGATCCGTAGCCTTTGCCAGGATCTGCGGCTCCCGGAACTGGAAGGCTTGTCAGGTCGGGAGGTCGCACTGCGCGCCATAAAGGCGCATGCGTTTCATTCGGGCGCGACAGTCGAGTCGGCGCTTGCCGATGTCGCGGTGGAAACGCAGGGTGCCAAGATCTGCCTCTACCGCTTCTTGCAGGAAACCTTGAGCAATGCGACACGGCACGCTGGTGCAAGCCGCATCAGGGCCGAGCTTTCTCCCCATGACACCGGCATCATGGCCTGCGTCGAAGACGACGGCATCGGTTTTTCCAGCGAGCCGGACCCGGATCGGCCGGGGCTCGGTCTGGCCGGCCTGAGAGAACGGATCGTAAGTCTCGGCGGACGCATGGAGATCACCCGGGCATCGAACGGCATGCCTTCGGGAACATTGGTCAGGATGTTCCTGCCATGAGAGGCACTGCAATAGAGACAGGTGCGCTTCGCGTCGCCATCGTCGATGACCACCCGATGTTCCGCATGGGCGTCGTTCGCGGTCTGGAAGACGAGGCCGGCATCGAGATCGTCGGAGAGGGCGCCAGCGCAGACGACGCCATTGCGCTCTTTCGGACGCACAGGCCCGACATCAGTCTGCTCGACCTTTCGATGCCGGGAGGCGGCCATGCCGCCATTCGCGCCATTCGCCAGATCGACCCGAACGCCTTGATCGTCATCCTTACGGCGTCTGCCGGAGAAACGGACGTTGTCGATGCGCTCTCGGCCGGAGCCAGCGGCTACGTGCTAAAGGGTGTCGAGGTTGACGAATTGCATCAGGTGCTGCGCAGCGTTGCGAACGGGAAGACCTGCGTGCCGGAAAGCCTAGCTCTCCGCCCGCCGGGCCGAGCGCAGGTCACGACGTTACGTGCCGACACAGACCTCCCTGCTGCTGACGCGATGCCCAAACTGACTCCGCGGGAAGAGCAGATTCTGTCGCTCGTCGCAGAAGGGCACAGCAACAAGGAGGTCGGGCGACTGCTGGTTCTCCAGGAAAAGTCGATCAAACACGTGATGACCCGCATCCTCAGGAAGCTCCGGGCGCGCAACAGAACAGAAGCTGCGATGGTCCTGCGCGACTGGCAGCAGGGCGGAAAGCTTTGAACGAAGCAGCATCGTATCCATGGACGCATGCCTGATAAAGCGACAAGTGCGCCATGAATGTGTCGAGATGCAGCGGCGTCTCGACACTGGCCCCGCCATTCTCTCCCGACGTGGAGACATCGCTCGTCGCCGTTCCCACGGAATTGTCCCGCAGGCTTCCCGATACGGACCTTGGTCCGCATGGATCGGGCCTGCTCATCCGTTTAAGTGGAGTGATCGAGAACAGATTAAGCCTGGCCGGGTCGTCCCTATCGAAGCATCGCAGGAAGTCGCCTAGCGGCTCTCCCGAACCTTATCCAAGGAGCACTCCATGCACGCGCATTCCTTCCTCACCGCGACCGCCGTCGCCGCCCTCCTGGCGCTGTCTCCCTCTACCTCCGTGGCTGCCGACCTGAATGTCTACACGACCCGCGAACCCGCGCTGATCGCCCCGCTTCTTGAAGCCTTCACGGCAGCGACGGGGACCAAGGTCAATACCGTGTTCCTCAAGGACGGCCTTGCCGAACGCGTGGCGTCCGAAGGCGAAAGCTCGCCCGCCGATATCTTGATGACCGTCGATGCCGGCAACCTCGTTGATCTGGCCGAACGGGGCGTCACACAGGCCGTCGATTCCGACGTGCTGACCGCCGCCGTTCCCGCGCAGCTGCGTGATGCCAAGGGGCACTGGTTCGGCCTGTCCATGCGTGGCCGCGTGCTCTACGCCGCCAAAGACCTGGACCTGACGACCTTCCATTACGAGGATCTCGCCGACCCGAAGTACAAGGGCAAGGTCTGTATCCGTTCGGGCCAGCATCCCTACAACACCGCTCTGTTTGCCGATTACATCGCCCATCATGGCGCGGTCGAAACCGAGGCATGGCTTTCGGGCGTCAAGAACAATCTTGCCCGCAAGGCTGCCGGTGGCGACCGCGATGTCGCCAAGGATATTCTCGGCGGAATTTGCGATATCGGCATCGCCAACACCTACTATGTCGGCCTGATGACGTCGGGCAAGGGTGGCGAGGAGCAGGCGAAATGGGTGCAGGCGATCAAGGTCGTGCTGCCCACGTTCAAGGATGGCGGCACCCAGGTCAACATCAGCGGCGCAGCCGTCGCCAAGCATGCCCCCAACAAGGCCGAGGCCTTGAAGCTGCTGGAATATCTCGTTTCCGACGATGCGCAAAAGATCTACGCACAGGCGAACTATGAGTATCCCGTCAAAGCCGGCGTTGCCGTCGATCCTATCATCGCCGCGTTCGGTCCCCTGACGATCGACAAGACACCGTTGTCCGAGATCGTCGGTCACCGTAAGGAAGCAAGCGCGCTGGTCGACAAGGTCGGCTTCGACAACTGACCCGCGAAGACGGCGCTCATGTGGGCGCCGTCTTCCGATACCCCTGGATACCGCGATGCCCGCCAGTTCACCGGCCGCCGGCCTTCTCAGACGTTCCGGCAGGCGCTGGCTGGCCTGCGCCGGTGTCGTCGCGCTTGTCGTCGCGCTGCCGTTCGTAGGGCTCGCACTCGAAGCGCTGAAGGGATCTCCCGGGCTTTGGGCGCATCTGGTATCGAGCATCCTGCCGGTGGCGTTGGTGGATACGGTGATTCTTCTTGCCGGCGTCGGCCTTGTCACCGCCACGCTGGGTACCGCCGCTGCCTGGCTGGTCACGGCCTACGCCTTTCCCGGGCGGCGTGTGCTTGAAGGGGCGCTGCTCCTGCCGCTCGCGGTGCCCACCTACATCATCGCCTATGCCTATCTCGACATTCTCCACCCGATCGGCCCGGTCCAAGACGCCGTCCGCTGGATGCTCGGTTATGAAAGCCCTCGGCAGTTCCGCCTTCCAGATATCCGATCCATGGCAGGCTGCATTCTGCTTCTCGGTTTCGTCCTGTATCCCTATGTCTATATTCCGACGCGAGCGATGTTTCTGACGCAGCCCGGCAATCTGATCGATGCCGCCCGAACGCTCGGGATATCGAGGCGTGCCGTTTTCTGGCGTGTTGCCCTGCCCATGGCACGGCCTGCCGTGGCCGTCGGCATCGCGCTGGCGTTGATGGAAACCCTGAACGATGTGGGGGCGGCCGAGTTTCTCGGCGTGCGGACGATGACGGTGTCGATCTACACGACGTGGATCACCCGCACAGACCTGCCCGGGGCTGCGCAGATTGCGCTCATGCTGCTCCTTATCGTCGTCGGACTGGTAGCGCTCGAGCGATGGGCTCGGCGCAGGCAGGGCTACGCCGGCGACACGCGACGCAACCGCGGCATGACACCGGTTTCGGTCGCACCGTCGAAGGGCGTGCTGCTGCTTGCCGCCGGGCTTGTGCCTGTGCTGCTCGGTTTCGTTGCGCCCGCCATCTACCTCGCAATAGAAGCGTGGAAACGCTACCAGTTCGCGTCGCTGTCCGCTCGCCTCCTCCATGAAGCCGTCAACACAATCGTCATTGCAACGCTGGCGACGGCCGTCACGATCACGCTGGGACTTCTTATTGCTTATGCGGCGCGCCTGCGCCCGGACACCGGCTGGTTCCTGCGCGTGTCCACCCTCGGCTATGCCGCCCCGGGCACTGTCGTTGCCATCGGCGTTCTGATCGTGCTCGGCAGTGCCGACCAGCTTATCGACCGCGCTGCGCTCCAGTGGGTCGGCATCTCCACGGGCCTCGTGTTCCTAGGTTCCGGCGCTGCCGTGGTCTATGCCCTGACCGTCCGGTTCCTGGCCATCTCGGCCGGAGGCATCGAAGCGGGGCTTTCGCGCATCCCGCTTTCGCTCGACCATGCCGCCCGCACGCTCGGGCAGTCGCCTTCGGGAACGTTCCGGCATGTTCACCTACCGCTGTCGAAGACAGCCATAGCGGCCGCCGCGCTGCTGGTCTTCGTCGATTGCGTCAAGGAACTGCCGGCTACGCTCCTACTGCGTCCGCTCAATGTCGAAACCTTCGCGACCCATCTCTATGGCGAGGCCGCGCGCGGCACCTATGAGGAAGCCTCTATCGCAGCGCTCGCAATCGTCGCCATCTCTGTCCTGCCTGTTGTCTTGCTGTCCCGCGTCGGTGTCGCGGGGTCGGCATCATCGACGTCGGCGCGGAAACACGACACGATCGAGGATACACGAACATGACGGAACCGGCCGTACGGCTGCAAAAGGCGAGACGCGAGTTCGGGAGCACCGCTGCCCTCGATAATTTGTCCCTCGATATCCACCAAGGAGAGATCCTATCGCTCGTTGGGCCCTCCGGCTGCGGAAAATCGACGCTTCTTCGAGTCATCGCCGGCGTGGAAACGCTGGATTCCGGACATGTCTTCCTCAGTGGGCGCCCCGTTGATGGTGATGGTTTCATCGAGCCGGAAGCCCGCAACGTTGGCTTCATGTTCCAGGATAACGCGCTTTTCCCGCATCTGAGCGTTCGCGACAATGTCCTTTTCGGCTTGAAGAAACGCAAGGATACCGAGGCGGCAGCCCGCGCAGAAGATCTGCTTGGCCGGCTCGGTATCGCGCATCTGGCCGCCAGGTTTCCCCATGCTTTATCCGGCGGGGAGCAGCAGCGGGTAGCGCTTGCCCGGGCGCTGGCTCCCGAGCCCGGCATCATCCTCATGGACGAGCCGTTCAGCAACCTCGACCAGGGTCTGCGCCAGCGCGTAAGGGACGAAACCCTGTCCGTGCTGCGTGCCTCCGGCACCACCGTTATCATGGTGACGCATGATCCGCAGGAGGCCCTGTCGGCTGGAGACCGCGTGGTGCTGATGCGTGGCGGCGCCATCGTGCAGGTAGGAACAGCCTACGATCTCTACGACCGGCCGGTCGATGCCTATACGGCGGCTTTCTTCTGCGCGCTGAATGCTGTGCCCGGCCTTTTGCGCGGCGGCAGGGTAGAAACCCGTCTTGGAACCTTCGCCGCGCCGCCTGCTCTGGCGCCGGAGGGCGCAACGACGCTCTATATCCGACCGGATGCCATCGATATTTCAACAGTTCCCGGTGCCATCCGCGCGCGCATCCGGCGACGCGTCTTTCTCGGTGCAACAGAGCACGTCATCCTTGCCGTCGAGGGTCTTGACCAACCGCTGACCTGCGCAACCTCAGCCCGCTTGCCTAAGGATGCAGACATCGTTTTTCTCTCGGTCTCGCCTGAAAAGGTCCTGATCTTTTGATAGGGCTCAGGCCATTCTTCCATTTTCCGACCACTGCTCAGTCACTGCCAAAACCCATGGAATCGCGGCCAGAAACGGATTGCCGCAATCTAAAGTTGCATGAAAGCATGCTCGATTGATGGATTGATAAAAGGGAAGTAGATATCAAGCAGCGTGCCAAAAAGTCGCCGCTTATCGAACATGCGGATTTTACCGACTATAAGGCCATCATTAAGCGCGCCAATAAACTGGCGCATCTCGCGGCCAAGACGGAGTTGTCAGAAAGCTGGTGCTCAACACGGCACGCGAGACGGTCGAGCGTTTCCACGCCGTTTGGGAGGCGGAGAAAGCCAACCTGCCGATTGCAGGCAAGGTCCGAGAGATGATCGATGCGCACGCGCCGTCGATCGAGTTGTATCGAGAATGCACGTAGGCGAAAGAACGGGGCGCCATCCGAAGATGACGTGCTCGCAGGCTGGGCGTTGATCCGTGAAAGGGTCGATGCTTCGCTTGCATATGCCGATAACGACTTGTTCTGCGAGAAATGCAGTTCATGTTCGATCTTCCTGGCGGCCCGGGAAGACAAGCTCGCCCAGCAGCGCGCTCTGATCCAGGTCTTGCAGATCGAGGAACGGCATATGGTGACGGAAAATGCCGTCTTGCTGAAGCGCATCCTCGACGCCGAGGCGGAGGTCGAGCGGCAGAAGCGTCATAATGCCTGCCTGATCACTGAGCGCGATCGCGCCATGAAACCGGTGCCTCTCCCGCGCGGGCCAAAATCCTGATGTCGTCTGCGATTGTAGGATGGTTACCGCGCTCGTCGAAGGACAATTGTCGTCCTATCTATTGCCCGCAACATTCGTGCGCGGCATGATCTGCCGCATGCTTGACCCCTTCGATCCAGACAGCTTCATCGTGCGCGCCGAGGTTCATATCCTCGGCATCGAGCCCATGATCAGCCGCACGCTCGAACTGCCCATCATTCTCAACCTCGCTCAACTCCACGAGTTGCTGCAGGCCGCCTTTGGCTGGACTGACAGTCATTTGCATCAATTCAATATCGGAGGTCTTATCTACGGGGCACCAGAGTACGATGAGGATGGTCTGTCCGACAGCCGGACCTTCGAGGCGACCGAGGTCAGGATGATCGACCTTCACTTTCCCTACGATCCCGAGGAAAACCCTCTTACGATCCTCTATGAATACGACTTTGGCGATAATTGGCGTCATCTGCTGCGCCTGGAGCGCGTCGCGCGCGAGGAGAATGCCAAATATCCTCGCTGTATCGCAGGTAAACGTTCCGGACCTCCCGAAGATGTTGGTGGGACTTCAGGCTATGCTGACTTCCTCGAAGCCTGGCTCGATCCTGACCACGAGGAACATACTGCCATGCGCCGGTGGGTGGGTCGCAAGTTCCACCCGGAGACCTGTAATCTCGATGACATCAACAACGCGATCGCCAAGGCCATGCGCGCATCAAAGGGCGGCTACCGGTTCCGTCGCGAAGCTCGTAATTGACAGACCCGAGAGGGTTTCGAAGCCAAAGATACAATCGAACTACCGCTCACAGCTGAAAAGTGCTTAGAATCAGTGTAATCCAGCCAAAAGGACACTTGACGCATAACCTAACCGCTCAACCCGGTCGACCAGTGGCGCGCGATCGAGCGGCTGGTCGCGCTTGGCTGGACCGAGGAGGCGATCGGCGTCGCCCTCGGCTTTCCTGCGCGCCAGATCCGCAAGCTCCGGCTTCTGGCTACCGTTCTACCTGCCATGCTCGACCAGATGGCCAAAAGCGACATGCCGGACGAGCGGCAGCTGCGTACGATCGCCGCAGCCTCGCGCGAGGAGCAGGTGGAGGTCTGGAAGAAGCACAAGCTAAAGAAGGGCGATCCCAAGGTGACCTGGTGGAGCGTCGCGCAGGGGCTGACGAAGACGCGCATGCTGGCGAAGGATGCGAGCTTCGACGACGCTGTCGCCAAGGCCTCGGCATTGTCTGGCAGGAGGACCTGTTCGCGCCCGCCGACCAGGACAGCCGTTACACCACCGATGTCGAGGCGTTTCTCGGGGTGCAGAACGAGTGGATGGCGAACCATCTGCCGAAGCGCGGCGCGATCGTGGAAACGACGCAGTGGGGCGAGGTGAAGCTGCCGCCCAAAGCCGAGCGCGTCTACGGCAAGCCTTCCAAGTCCGACCGTAGCGCTTGGTATCTCGACCGAAGCGGCAAGGTCCAGTCGGGCTCGAGCGCGACGAGCTATGGCAGCAAGCGCCTCGCGCGCCATGCCGTGCAGCTTGTCATTGAGGATGGCACGCTGGAATTCGATCCGGGTACGCTGCGCGTTGCGGACCGCTAGATGCTGATCGATGTGCTCTTGGCTCGAGTGAACCAGACGAACAGCGGGATCGTCGCGCAAATCGCCGGCGAGGCGATCGGCGCGGCCACGTTCCTGCCGGACATGGGCACCGAGGCTTTCCTATCGTGCCTGTCGGGTGGCGCGCTCGAAGGCTCCTGCAAGGACACGCCCGTCCTGCCGCGTGCCCGCGTCCGCGACACGCGTGCGGCTCTGGTGGAGCATTTCGGGGAGGCGCCGTTCGTCCACCCGTCCGCGCTCTTTGCGCCGGAGGCGGAGGCGCTTGCCGAATGGATGACGCGAAACCGCGCATCGGAAGACGGGGAGGTCGATGTTGACGGCCTGCCGGACGATCCGGCCGAATTCGAGGGCGACGACGCGGCGGGCGACGAAGGTGCGGACGACGCCAGCATCGTCACCGACGACGAACAGGATGGCACGGCGGCATCCGACGTGGCCGAGGCCTTCCGCGAGGCCGCCGAGTAGCCGCGCGTTTCCCTCTTCTTTTTTCCGAACGAATACCCGCCGCCGGCCGCAAGCCGGCGGCGGTTCCGTTTCAAGTTCACGCGCATCGCGCCACACCAGGGAGGACCTCATGTCCGCACAGCACATCCACGACCTCGCGCTACTCGGCGCGATCATCTGCTACGCCGACGGTACGGCAAGACCGCCGGTGCATCACAGGCGCAAGCTCGCACTCTGGGAGAACACCAACAATGCCGTGCATCTGATCCGCAAGCAGCCGGGAGGCCATCGCGGGATCGAGGGCGCGCATGGCCGCCGAGGGCGCGGTCGCGGCCTACGAGCAGATCGTCGGCGAGCGCTGGAAGCCCTTCGAGCGCCAGATCGAGAACGCCGGTGCGACCGTCGATCGCAAGGCTGCCGATCTCCAGATGGCGGTGCTCGCCTAAGCCAACGCGGGCGGGGCTTCGGCCCCGCCAGTCCACTGGGCGCTCTCGCTCTGACAAAGCCCGCACTCTCCAGCACTCTTGGCATTGTAGACGCAATCATCTACATTCAGTTTTAGCTGATCTACATAGAGGGCCTCATGCCGATCAACGTCAACAATCCGGAGGCCGATGCACTCACGCGCAAGTTCGCGCAGATGGCAGGCCTCAGCATCACCGAGGCGATCGTCATCGCCATGAAGGAAGCGATCGAGCGCCGCCGCAACAGCGAGACGGCGCTTCAGACGGCCGCGCGGCTGCGTGAGAAGCACGGTGTCGCGCTGACGGAGGAGGCACGCAAGCCGCTCGACGGCCAAATCTTCGACAAGATGTGGGAGGACCGCTGATGTATGTCGACGCCTGCGCGATCATCGCGCTTCTGTCCGACGAGCCCGAGGCGGAGCGGGTGTCCACATCGCTGGCAGGCGCCTCCAAGCGCATCACCTCACCGGTCGCCATTCTCGAGTCCGTTCTCGGCCTCGCTCGTCCGGACAAGTTCGGGCTGAGCGTCGAGGCGGTGGAGCCGATCGTTCTTGAGTTCTTGGAGGCGCGCGGAATCGAGATCCGGGATCTGCCGCCGGCCAAACGCACGGTCGCCCTGTCGCTTTCAGCGGCGCAGCGCTATCGCGCCGGGCGGCATGGTCTCAATCTCGGCGACTGCCTGCACTATGCCTGCGCCAAATACTATCGCGTGCCAATCCTGGCGACGGCCGACGAGTTCAAAAAGACCGATCTGGACGTCGTGCCGTAGGCTGCAACCCAGATATCCTTGCGCCCTGCGGCTCACAGGCTTTCGTCAGAGGCGCTGATCGGGACGTTGACGGGCTCTTGACGCGACCCGCGCGCTTCGCATCCTCTTCCCGCGGGGCACGGCACGCTCCTGCAAGACGGATGGGAGCAAACGCATCCAAGGTTTTCCTACCGGCAGGTCCACCGCCGGGGCGGGGCCTCACACCTCCGACTCCTTACTTGCGCGTTCTCAGCCTCGGCGCTGGCGTGCAATCGACGACGCTGGCGCTGATGGCGGCCAGTGGCGAGATCGGGCCAATGCCCGACTGCGCCATCTCGTCGATACCGGCTGGGAGCCGCGAACGGACTAAGACCATCTCGCCTGCTGGTGTCGCCGAACGTCCTGCCGTTCCCGGTCCATATCGTCTCGGCCGGGAACATCCGCGACAGCCTCATGGAGGCCGCAAGCGGAGAAGGCTGGGCGTCGATCCCGGCTTTCACGAAGATCGTGACGCCTGCATGAACCGAGGTGCCCATCCTCGACGAGGACGAGGACGGCGACCTGGTCGAGGTTTCCACACGGCGCACGCCAACGGAAACGATCTCTATCTGCATGATCCGCCGCCAAGGCGCGGGCGACGTCAAGATTGTGCCGATCCGCATGAAGGTCCGCGAGCTTGCGGGCCTGACACGCCAGCGCTCGTCCCAGCATCCCGTCGACGAGCAATGGCTCGGAATTTCGCTGGACGAGGTCGTACCATGAAACCTTCGCGCGAGGCGTGGCAGGTCGATTGATGCCGCTGATCGAGCGGCATATGACCAGGCACGATTGCCTGCGCTGGCTCAACCGGCACGGCTATCCCCTTCCACCGAAGAGCGCCTGCATCGGCTGCCCGTTTGATTTCGAAGCCGTATGGCGGACGATGCGCGACGAGGATCCCGAAGTCTGATCCGATGCTGTCGCGGTCGATCGGGCGATCAGCACCGGCTTGCGCGGTCTCCGGGGCGAGGTCTACCTCCACCGTTCGGAGGTTCCTCTCGACGAGGCCGACGTGTCGACCGCCGCACCTTTCGGGCTGAACCTTGCAGGGCGCGCGCCACCGTCGGCCTCGTTCGCAGTTAGCCGATGTTGAGGTGGGAGACTTGAGTTCCCGGCAAGGTTGCTTGCCATGTTGCGCGTTCGAGGGGTTTCGGGGGAGCGTTGCTCTCGCCTGCCATTGTCCGAAGGGGCGGTGTCGACGGTACGTTCAACGGAATCGAGTTCGGCAGTCGTGCAGCGGTAGCAAGAGCCTGCATCAATGGCGGTGTCCCCGCTGGTTGTGCTTCAAACCGTCGATAATAGACACACCACGGTCGGGATCCTTCTGCGTTGATGATCGGCGCGCCCCGGCACGTCCTCGATGTATGGGTGTGACCGCAGGACGACTGCGTCTCGATCGCCTGACCGCAACGGCCTTCTGCGACTTTCTTCCCCTGCTCGCTGGGCTCGCATTCCTCGCGATCCAAGAAAGCCGCTCTCGGCCGTCCTGCATTCCATTTCGGTCCCTTCGGGATGCGGTGCCAATCGCCAGCGGTCTTTGACACCCCATCGAGGTCGCGCAGGGGCGCGGCCCGAGCAAACCGAAAGGATCACGATCATGGCTGTCATCGGCGAATTCACCACCAGCGGCAACACCATCCTGGGCACCGTCCGCACCCTCACCGTCGGCTTCAAGGCCCGCCTCAACCCCATCGACCGCACCTCGCGGGACGCGCCCGATTTCCGGATCATGAGCGGCACGGCCGAGGTGGG
This sequence comes from Rhizobium sp. PP-CC-3A-592, assembly GCF_003217095.1. Classification (GTDB taxonomy): domain Bacteria; phylum Pseudomonadota; class Alphaproteobacteria; order Rhizobiales; family Rhizobiaceae; genus Ferranicluibacter. Next base: position 5,472 of record NZ_QJSR01000016.1, on the reverse strand, counting down.
CGCCGCCTGGAAGGCCACGTCGAGCGACGGCGAGCCCTACATCTCGGTCAAGCTGGACGACCCGAGCTTTCCGTCCCCGATCACCGCCGCTCTATGGCCGAGTGAAACCCACGGCGACTACGCGCTCGTCTGGTCCCGCCAGAAGCGCGACGCCTGACAGCGCAAAGGTCTCGCCCCCAAAGGGCGGGGCCACCTTTCCGAGAGATTGGCAACTGGAGCATTGACATGGCCGAACCATCCACACCCACCCGCGCCCCGAACGCCGAGGACATCCCCTCTTGGCCCGACGGCGCCTGGGCTCACCTCGGTGAGGTCTGGCGCCGCGACTTCGACTGGAAGTCCGACGATTACGAGGTCGTCCTGCTGAAGGATACCGTGCCCCTGCGTGAACTCGTGATCCTCGACGAGCTGAGCTCACCCCCGTCGTCCCAGCGCTCGGTGGCGGCGCCCGTTCACCCCCCGAGCCGAGTGATGCGACCGTGAACGCCGGATCCGTATTTGGCGGAGATCATGATCAATTTCTCAGTGGCGCCGCTCCGCGTCGCAGGGGTGCCGACGGGTGCCACACTGGACCTTTCCCTCCCTGATAGAGCGGCAGTGGACGGCTCGGCGTCGCGCCTCAAGGACGCACGGTTCCCCCAAAATGCTGCGCATTTCGGCTCCCCCATGCGCCGGCTCCGCCGGTCGCGTGCCGCGATCCTTGACCCACTTCCTTCTCATACGTCGCCGGACCTCGTTATCAACGAAGGAGCTTCCCATGACCTACGACATCTTCCTCGACATCGCTGAACTGCGCGCCGAGCTGGCTTCCTGCAGCCTGACCAAACGCGAGCGCGCTGAGAGCCTGAAGCGCCTTGTGATCCTCATCAAGCAGGCGAAGGAGGCGGAGGCGTAAGCCTCCCCTCCCATGTCGGGACGGTGCTGCCGCCGGTTGGACGCGCAGTTGTTTGATCCGCGCGATACAGTCACTGGCGCCTTCCGCCGCACGGGCCTAGGCGGCGTCCCTGTTCCGACTCTCCAGCGGAGCGGTCTCTGCCCGCGCTGAGAGGGGGCGGTCGTCCGCTGCAAATGTCCGATGCGAGATGCTAAGGTCACGGCAAGCACTGCAATGAAGGGCCGAAACCGGCCGCTCGACGAGCAATCGTTACACGGGCAGGTCCGGCATGGCGCCGTCCCTGACATTCTAGACCCAGGACGTCATCCCGCTTTCCTCGGCGCGGGCTTCGCGAGCCTCGCAATAGGCACTGTCGGTATCGTCTGGAACGATGTACATGGCGATCGGCGGCGCCTGATCGGGACGCAGCAGGAGGCTAGCCATCGGCGTGGAGCGCGGCGGGTTGTAGCGCAGGCTCCTTACGATGCTTGCGCCGCGCAACGTCAAGGCGTCCATTAGCGCCAGCTCATAGCGGCTGTCGAACGGAATCCACCGATCGGTGACGACCATCAGCGCGATCTCCTCGACCCCCGCAATGCCGGCGGCGTCGATGCCGAAGGTTGCCACCGCCATCAGGTGACTGCCTTCCGTCGCATTCCACAGCGACAGTTCGGTTTCGAAGACCCGGTTCATGCGACGATGAAAGTCGTCCGGCAGCATGAACGGGTATCGCGGCGCGTGTTTCATCGTCATCCGGACGCCGGCCCGTGCCGGAGCAACCTCCTTCACCTCGCCGATCAGCAGCGCCAAAGAGCGGCGCTTGCCCTGCGACCGGACGGCCTGGCAAAGGAACGTGTCGCGGCGTGCGGCGATGTCGGTTTCCTTGTCGGCGTCGAAGAATCCCGGGATGTAGAGCATGTCGGCCAGTCCCTTGCCTTTGGCGGTTTTCCCATTGGCTGCTTGCATGAGGTATTTTCGAATAACCGCCCAGTTGCAGCGTCGCCATCGCCCGCACAGTTATTCTGCACCCCCGTATTCTCCTGCTCGACGAGCCGACCTCCGTTCTCGACGTCTCCATTCAGGCAGAAATCCTGAACCTTCCCAAGGACCTCAGGAAACGCGAGAACCCGACCTACATTCTCGTGAGTCACGATGTGGCGGTCGTCGCGCATCTTTGCGACCGTGTAGTGGTCGTGCGAAGCCCCATCTTTGTGGAGACGGTGACAAAGAAGTAGATCCTCGATGGCACGGTGACGCACCCATATACAAAGGTGCTGATGGACGGGAGAAGGGACTACATGCCGAAGAAGCTAGTCGTCTCAGACCAAAGTCCCGTTGAGATCGCCGGTTAGCGTCCGCTTCTATCATCTCGACGCTTACCTGGTTCTCGGCAGCCAAGCGCTTTCGATGCAGCCGAATGTATGTCGAGCTACCTAAACTGCTAGTGTTGGTCTCACCCTAAAATTTCAGAATTTGACCGGCAGCGGATAACGTGCTCCGCAGCTTATTGATATTGACCTCACTCACTCGGCCACTTGGCGCAAGAGCCGCAGCCGCGCCTGCCGCCTGTCCGAGAACCATGAACGTCGGCTCGACGCGTACCGATGTGAAGGCGGCATGGCTTGCCGAAAGGGCGACGGGGACAATGAGATTGGTCACTTGAGACGTCTTCGGCAGCATGGCGCGATAGGGGATCTGGTAAGGGCCAACGCCGATGCTTTCGCGGGACTCGTCTGCGATGAAACCACTCAGAACGGTTCTGATCATGCCATGTTCGTCCATGGGATAGAAGCCGAGGCCGATCGCGTCGTTATACGTTGTCTTCTTGGCGAGATTGTTCTGCGTCAGGACGAACTGGCCGACAAGGCGCCGAGACTGGCGGACATACATCTGGTACGGGATGCCGCCATTGTCTTTGAATTCATCGGCGCAGTATCCGAATTTCGTCATATATTGGCGGACATTCGCAGGAACGCGCGGATCCGTCTGCGCAAACCACATCAGGCCTGTGATGTGATTGCGCACCTTTGCACGGATCTCCTCGCGCTTGGCTTCCGTCCCGGTGGTATAGTCGTAGCCGATGTGCCAGACATTGGTCGAGAAATAGCGCGTGGAATTAACGTCGAGCTTGCCATTGACCGTCATGCCACGGCCGAGGAAATGGGCCGCGTCCACGCCTTTGCCGGCTGCCTTCAAGGCCTGCAGGAACCTTGCCGTCGTTTCGTATCGGAGCGGATCATAGTCGGCAGGCCTTGTGAAGGGGATACGGTTGCCGGCCTCTTCTGTCACGCAGAGCCGGTAGTTGAAGGCCATCATGCTCGTGTCTGCAGAGCCGAGCGGTTTCTGACCGACATCGATCACGCCCGGTAGGAGGCCGCTGTTCCGGTTGCCGGCGATGACATAGGGATCGACGAGGATGGCTTTTCCTTCAATCTCGGGCCGTTTCAACTTCTGGACGCCTGCAGCGCTCTCGCCATATTTTGCACGACTTTCCCGACCGACGATCGTTTCGGCGCCAGATTTCAGTGTCAGATCGCCTTCATAGCTGGCATCGACGAAAACTGTTCCGCAGTAAGCCTTGCCCGATAGCATGGTGATTTCGGTCAGCGCTTTTGAAACCCGCGTTGCCTTCAAGACACGCTGCTGCAGCTCGACCTTCACTTTCGCCGACGTCAGCATCGCGTTGAAGGTCGACTCCGCCCACTTCGATTCGAAGTAGATCCGGATCGGATCCGGCGTGCCATAATGCGCCTTCGCCTTGTTGAGAAACTCGGTCGTGATGCCGCCATAGACATTCTTGCGGGGGGATGCGTCGGTCTTGGTCAAACCGCTCGACAGCATTCCGCCGACGTGAAGCGTAGGTTCAAGCAAAATAACGCTCTTCTTCAGACGCGCCGCCTGAATGGCCGCCGCAATCCCGCCGGGCGTTCCGCCATATACCACGACATCAGCGCGCTGACAGGCGGCGTAAGCCGGCGCGGCAGCATACGATAAAAGTAGAGCAAAGGCTCCGCTGACCAGCCTTACGTAACTAGCTTTGCCATCCATAGAAAACGCTCCCATCGCCATCTCGGATCCTTAGAGGTGTTCGTAATCGAAAACAATCTCAGTTCGGCAGCCATGTTTTGATTGCTCGTCATCGACGACGACCGCAGCTTGTTATTGATCCTGCGGAATTACACCGCGATCCATGATGTGAGGACTGCTTGTCGCGTCAGTGGAAGTCGCCTCTCTTTTGACCGTTGGTTGCACACAAGGAGCAAAGCTATAACCAGCGACAACGAGAAGCTTGCGAACCATGATCACGTTCCCCGGCGTGGAACCGTGCGCAGCGAACTGAGCGAGTGGATCCGGATACCTTTGTAAAACATCAACGCCCGCAACCGGATCGTTGACGAGGCTCGACGAGTTCCTTTAGCATCCTGCGCAATTGAGGCCACGGCTCATGCCCATGTATGAGCCGTGGGTCGTGCAACACAAGCAAGCAGTGGAGCTTGGCAGCGACCTCCATGAGGGAGGACGGCGGCATCAGTAGTACCACGTTAGCGGAAATACCCGCAGAGCGATCGAGGTCCCTTTCCCGCCTGACGGCAGCGCTGTACCCTATGCGAGCGTCGGCCTTTTTCCAAGCTTGCCGCCTTTGGCGTAGCGTCGATCGTGCGGCGTCGAGCCGACCTGCGTCGATCCTGGAGGACAGGTGTCGGATCTCCGCGTATGTCGTCGCAATTTGAGGCGGCTCACCTACAAGTCCGTCGATCGCTACAGACGGATAGCCATCAAGGTCTGCCAATAGCCTGTCGCGCAGCGTCCGTACCCTGCGACTTTGGCGCAAATGCTGCTGATGGAGGCTCCACCAACGCAACCAGATTTCTCGTACCGGAGCAGGTCCTGCCTCCGTCCGCGGCGGCAAGTCCGTGAAGCGCTGGTGCAAAACCTGCGCTGTGTGCGAGAGGAGGTTTCGTCGAGTGATGATGGTCGGCGCGTCGTCGGCCTTGCCACTTGCTGTGGCGCTCTTTTCAATCGAAATTCTGGGCAGAGTTCTGCTATTCTCAGAATCAGCCATGATCCGAGCTCCTGATAGCTTGGGTTGCGGTTAGGCCAGGCCGGGTGTTACGAGCACCCAGCTTGGCTGCATTATCGGACCGACTTTGAATCAAAACTAGATTATGTCAAGGCTATAATGTGTTGAGTGCTTCACAGGTGCGAATGGCCCGCGCAGCCCTTAAATGGGGCGTACGTGATCTAGCAGCTCGCGCGAATATCACTGCCGCGACGATCACTCGGATCGAAGCCGGTAAGCCGGCATACGACGCGACGCTGGACGCAATACGCCTCGCGTTTGAGGCTGCGGGGCTGGAGTTCATCCCAGAGAACGGGGGAGGGGAAGGCGTTCGCTTCTCAGAGCCAAAGCACCGCAGAGGAGGAGACGACACCGAGTCCACGGTCACCTGAGAGGGCTCTCTTTCTTTTCAATGGACTGTCATCTCCACCAGTCCCAACATTTCCAAGACATCATCGACGAGAAGGTTGAGCGCCTGCCAGTCAGGCAGATCATGCTCGTTCACCCGCTCCTGGATCGCGGTGAGCAGCCAGCCAAC
>NZ_QJSR01000015.1 GCF_003217095.1 Rhizobium sp. PP-CC-3A-592 | reverse complement strand
GCCGACCTGCGCACCAAGCCATGTCCCCATCGGGACTCCAAGCGACAGCGCGATCGGCGTTCCTACCATAGCGATCGCCATCGCCTTCCCCTGTTGATGTGAAGGGACCATGCGTCGTGCATAGCCTGCCAAAAGGCTCCAGGCCAAACCAGCGGCAACGCCAGCAAAGAAACGTGCGACTAAGGTAAGCGTGTAGTTGGACGAAATCGCAGTCACAGAGTTGAAGATCAGAAACCCAATGATGGTGGACAGCAGGACTGTCCTGCGCCGCCAACTGCTTGTGGCAATGGTCAAAGGAATCGCCGCGAGCAGCGAGCCGAGGGCATAGACAGTCACCATCTGGCCAGCGAGGGATGGAGAAACGCCCAGCCCCTCAGTGATCTGCGGCAGTAGCCCCGCGGGGAGCGTCTCTGTGAGAATGCAGATAAAGCCCGTCATCGCCAGTGCCAGCAACCCAGCAACAGGCAATCGTTGGGTGTCTTTTTCAGATTCGGTAGTTTTCATTGATTTCATGAACCTCGATATATGGATCGGACGATCCAGATATCGAGATCAGGCACCCTTGGCAAGATATTCTGGATCGAATAGTACAGAATAAATCACGGAGGCACGATATGGCTCGAACTGGGCGGCCAAGGGCGTTTGACAGAGACAAGGCACTGGATGCCGCGATGATCCTATTCTGGGAGCAGGGCTATGAGCCGACCTCTCTCAATCAACTGAAAGCCGCGATGGGAGACATTTCTCCGGCAAGTTTTTATGCGGCCTTCGGGTCTAAGGAAGCCCTCTTCGACGAGGTCGTCCTGCGCTATCAGGCCTCCTACGGGCGCGTAACTGCAAGCCTAAAGAATGAGGCTCTGCCACCACGCGAAGCTATCGAGACGGCTATGAGGCTTTCCGCAAGGATGCAAACCGACAAGACACACCCGCCAGGATGCTTAATGATCCTGGGGGCCAACAACTGTGCGCCCGAAAATCGTCACGTAGATGATGTGCTCGCAGCCGACCGGATGCGAAATCGTGCGGGCATCGAAACCTGCATCAGGCGTGCAGTCGATGGAGGAGAGCTTGTCAGCACCACGAATGTACGTGGGTTGGCGACCCTGTTTCATACCTTCCTGATGGGTATCGCATTTGAAGCACGGGACGGTGCTGATGGCGGCGATATCAACGAAGCTGTGACAGCATTGATGCAGATATGGGATCGGCACATGGCGACGTGAGGGTCGCCTGGACAAGGGGCGGTACTGGATGACTGCTTCGGGGCGACTGCAGACCAATTGTGTTTAGCTAAGCTCTTGAAAGGCATCGAACCCGAGATCAGCACCAAAAAAGGACTAAAGGGATTGCAAGTGCTACGACTTGTTATGCGAACGGCGTACTGTAGCGCGACGTAACTGTTCGATATGTGAGGATTAAAACATGGCCGAAGACGCAGGCGTGATAGCTGTGGACCATACGGGATTCTCGGTCGCCTCGTTGGAGGAGGCGATCCAGTTCTGGACTGAGGCGATGGGTTTCGACCTTGCTCGCCGAGGAGAGATGGGTGGGGAGTTTCTACGGGAGGCCACGGGGGTTGACGATCCGCGCTGCCGAATGGCGCTGGTGAATGCTCCAAATGGCTACCCTATCGAGCTTCTCGAGTATTCGACAGGCCTTAGGTTGGGCCAGACACCTCGTAGCGCGGGTGCGATCGGCGCCGCTCATATCGCCTTCACGGTTACGGATATCCGCACGGCGATCGCGCGGGTTGAGAGGGCTGGGTGGGCAGTGAAGGGCTCGCCGCAGCCGATACCAGCTGGCCCCCGATGCGGAACAATGGTCGCGTATATCTCTGGCCCGGATGGTATCACCATAGAGCTGATGCAGCCGCCTGTTCAACAATCTCTCGTCGTGTAACGCATCTTCGGTACGGAAAAGCTGAACCTTATGTAGGTTTTACGTTCCGTTGCTACTACCCCCTACGCCTACTGGGTCTTTTCCCGGCAAGATCGATCCTGGCGAAGGATACCATCAATAACGTCCTTGCGTTCAAAGCGACTATTACGGTTCGTCGGCATCTGGCTGGCGAACTTGTTTTTTCTCAGTGTTTTCTCATTCGCGATCAGAGTAACGATCTTGGAAGAAGGCTTTAACACGCCCAAAACCAACTCGAACTATTGGTCCGTTGAAAGTCCGATGATCACGTTGAAACCGAAGGACTTAGAGAGATCGCTCCTTGTCCGCGGTGCCAATCCAAGAAGGATTGAGGGACGGAATGTCCATTATGCCAGTTGGTTTTCGACACCATAATTGACTTGCCGTAGCAGCGTTCGGTGCACCGCAGGATCGACGTTCGTGCCGTGGGCGTATAGGTCCCATAACTTGCTCATCGCGAAATCTTTGGGCCTTTCTACCCTTTTTGACAACCAGTGCTACCTACCCCTTCGCCGCCCTTGGCGGCATGCGAGGTAGCACCTGAACAACTGTCATAGCAGGTAGACAGATGACCACCGTTCTATAGACCTTCTTTATCAAAACAACCGGATCATGAGGGAAGACAGCAGTATGAGAAGAACTCTGACCGCCTACACTTTGACCGCCTTGGTAGCCTTTACTTCAATGGCAGTGGCGCAAACCTCGCCGGGCCTTGCGGAAAGGCGGGCGATCGCGGCTTTCGAAAAGGACAATTTTCCAGCGCTGCAGAAGAGCGTTCAAACTGCTGCAGGCTTCGAGGTGCCGATTGAGGTGGATTGGAACAGCCTCGCCTTGCCAGGTGACGACAAATTTTACGGGCAGGACGATTACCTGGTCAAAACGGTGTTCACGCCGCTCGAAAATGCCATGAGAGACATTGCCCGGGACGAGATGGGCAAGCAGGCGCTTCGCGAAAAACTCAAGACGATCACCGTCCATTACACGGAGGCTGGCAGCCCTGCATCCGCCTACAAGGACCGCGTCAAGTTCGAAGCCGGCACCCTGGACGTCAATTTCCGGCCGTTCACCAATTCCGCAGATGTCGACGATCGAAAGAAGGCGATTGTCGATGCGCTGGAAGCGGCTCTCTAAAAGAGCTGTCGGGTGATGTAATCACCGCGGATAGAAGCCTCCCGAGCCGGTACCAGGCTTCGGAAGGCTTTTGCAAGACACTGGGATAGGGAGGACGTCATGACCAACGCGCAAGCACCCACCGAGGCAGCCAAGCGCCAGATACCGCCGGGCGTGGTTTTGGCCTTCTGGCTGATCCTGCTGCCGCTGGCGCTCGCCGGGCTCGGGATCTGGCAGCTTGATCGGTCCGTCGAAGCCGGCCGGCTGGTCCAAGCCAACGGACTGGACATGGCCCGCGCACTCGATGAAATCCGCCCGATCGCCGCCCAGGCGCCCGGCACGTTGATCCGCTTCGAGGGTGGGCGATCCTACCCGGCCTCGGTGGCGCTTGCGGAACTGGAGGATGCGGTCGGCGAGAACGATCTTCTCCGGACGGTCGCGAACGTCCGGCATCCGTTCGCCTATGTCACGATTGCCGGCGGAGCGCTTGCCTTTCTCGGCGGCGCGGTCGGACTGCTTGGTTCGAGCCTTGCGGGCCTGTCGGCTCGCCGTTCGCGTGATCAGCTGGTGCGCAGTTTCACCTGGCTGAGGATCACGCTGCCGTTTTTCCTCGCCGCAGTGATGCTAGGACTTGGCTTTGCGGGCGGCGGGGCCACCATGTTCGAAACGATGACGCTGCCGTTCTGGGGCGATATCTCGGGAAATGCCGTGAAACTTGCGCTCGCCGGCATTATCCTCGCCGGTGTCGCGCTTTATTGCGCCGTCACCGCTGTCCGCGGACTGCGCCGCGTCTTCGCTCTGGTCGAGCCGGAGCCAATAGTGGAACGGGCCCGCGTCGTCACGGAGGAGGACGCGCCTGGCCTTTGGACATTCGTCCGCAATCTGGCTGGGCGGATGCAGGCCGGCGCGCCCGACACGATCGTCGTCGGCCTGACCAGCAGTTTCTACGTGACCGAGAGCCGGCTTCTGCTGCTTCCCGAAGACCGGTTGATCGAAGGCCGGACCCTCTATATGCCGGCCCCCTTCCTCGAACTTCTAGACACCGCCGAGATCGCCGCCATCGTTGGACACGAGCTTGCGCATTTCGCCGGCGACGATACGCGATATTCGCAGAGGTTCGTGCCGATCTATTCCAGCCTGCGGCGTTCGCTGGACGCACTCTATCGTGCCGATATCAACGGTGACTTCGGCATCGCCGCCGGCCTTCGCCTCGGCTACCACGCACTGTCGCGCTTCGATACCGCCGTTGCCCACTGGAGCCGGCTGCGCGAGTTCGAAGCGGATCGCCACGGCAGCACCGTCAGCGGCCCGGCCGGCGCCGCGTCGGCTCTGGTTCGCGTTCACGTCGCCGACCCGGGCGTGCACTTCGTTCTATGCGATGCCTTTCGAGGAAATGAACGATATGGGCCGGATCTTATTGCGGCCATCGCGACGGTGGCCGCCGAGCAGAGCTTTGACGATCCAGCCGCGCATCTGGAAGACCGCCAGGCCCATCCGACCGACAGCCATCCGCCGACGATCCAGCGCATCCAAGCGCTCGGCGTCGCCATCGACAATAAGCTTCTGGCGCATGCCACGCGTTTGCCGGACGCGAGCATTGCATCCTTCGGCCGGCGTGCGTTTTCCGACTGGGATCAGCTTTGCCACGACCTGTCGGCCGACTTCCTGATCAATGCCAGCACTGTCCGGACAGAATACCGCGAAGAGCTGAAGACGGCAGCCGCCGGGATCGCCCAGCCGGAACTGGTGGTGCACGAGAATACCGGCCCGATGGCAGGCGCAATGATATTCATCATCGTGCTGTTCGGCCTGTTTATCGCCTGCACTTATGTCTTCCCCTACCAGATGGGCTTCGGGGGCAATGAGAGCTTCAAGGCCATCTTGGCCGCGGTGCTCGGCGCCGGTATGTTCCTGTGCCTTGCGGCCGTCGTCTTCTATCGCCGCCGCGGCGCCCGCCCGTTGATGGTGTTCACGCCGGAGACACTCCGGTCCCCATGGTTGAGCGAGCCGGTGCGGTGGGACGCTGTCGTCGGTTATCAGGTCTATGCCACAACCCGTTTTGCTCTCCAGCTGTATCTCGGGGAAAACGAGCCGCTGCCCAACCGGACGCGGTTTTCGTTTTACAACAAGGTCAAGCCCAAGCGCCGGATGATCGAGCTGGACGCCATCGGTATTCGCGGCATGAAGGCCGATGTGTTTTCTGAACTCGTCGGCCGCTATCTCGCTGCTGCGCATGCACGGCGGGCGCTGGCGGATGAGGGCTTGGAAGCCGGTCCGGTCGCCTCATCCCTCGGCGCATAAGGTCTGACTGCGGAAGGCAGCTGCGGCGGGGAGTCGTCAATCGCACGGACTTTTCTATCTTGATGAATAAATGATACTGGGGCGTTTGAACGACGGACAGGGCCACTTCGTCTTGGAAACTGTGTTCCCGCATACAGGCATGCCCCGTCAACGTGAGCAATAATAGTGGGTTATCATTCGTATCGGCATCGCGACCCCTCGCCGGTTCAAACTAATTGAAATAGAAAGCGTAGGCCGCGAAATTCCCCTCAAAGATATTGGTAATCTGGTTCCACTCCCCGCTACTCATGGCTTTGCCATCCTGCAGGTAGGGTAACGCAGCCGGTCCCGTTACCCAGAGCACGAGGTCGAAAGGCTTAGGCTCTGTGAAAACTCTTGCAAGGTTGATTCCCTTGTCGAAGCGCCAGTGCGGGACAAGGATCTTGCCATCGAGGGCGGCTTCAAACTGCGAGAGGACCGCGAGCCATGCTTGAATGCGTTCAGGCGTGACGTTAAAGGACGGCAGAACCCCGCTCTTTTGTTTTGGCCCCGGCAACCATTCATGATAGTCATCGGTTTCCTTGTCGATGAGTGCCCAGGTTTCCCGGTTGAGTACAATGACCTTCTTCAGGTGATCGCGCACTTCGCCCCACATTACCGTGTCGGCAACCGGCCAGCGGATCGTATGAATAAGCGTGACGAAGTCGGCGATGTCATCAGCTTGCGCCTTATTGACTCCGAACATCGTCATGTCATCCGCGCCTTTGCCATTGGCCACCGACAATGTCGAGACGGCCCGTGGGAAGATGACACCGAAACTCCCGTTCCAGCTTTCGGAAAAATCATGGGACAGCCAAGCCTTGGCAGCAGCCATCAGCAAATTGTCGTAGCCTTGCAGCCATTAAGCGTCGGCAGTGTCAAAACCGACGACGAAAGGCAGCGCCCCACCTTTCTCGTCCAGATTGGAAAAGGCCCGCCCAATGTGATCTTCAGGCCCGACCCTGCCGTCGCCATTCCAGTCAAAGCGCGCGACGGAGAGGTCGAGTTTTAATTTTGCCGGCTTTTCACCGACGGCTGCAAGGGCCTTGTCGGCGACATCCAGATCTTCGATGAAGGCCGCCAGAATGCCGCGAAACTGGTCGTATGTGATTGCCTCGGGATTTTCGTTTCGGGCAATTTCGCCGGAGCCCCGGCCTAGAAACATCTCATAGCCGTCGGACTTGGAGCCAAAGCCATAGCGGTACAGCGACCGAGATAGTTTTTCGAATGCACGGGCCGATCGCACCAGACCGAGCCCCAACTGTGCGTCAGCATTGTTAGGGGCTGCGGCAGCTGTGGACAACATCTGCTCGTCTGCCTCATCAAGGCGTCCATTGGACAGATATTTTTGAAAGAGCTCAGTTACGGCACCGTTTGCGCACGCTGGAGAGGATTGGTGTAAACACGCGAAGCTCGCTACGATCACGATAGAAATAAGTTTTTTCACGACGACTTTCCGCTGTTATGACCTCTGAGGGCCTCGTTGTGTCAGATCGGACATTTGTTCAATTCTGCCGCCGGACGCGAACCTTCCCTAATGCCTGCGAGGCCGGTATCGCGGACTTTCCGATCGTCTGCGGCAGGGCGTGCCGCCAGTAACCGGCTCTCCGCGATTGTCACCGAACGAAATTCAGGGCTTGGTCTGGTCGGAAGGCGCTGTCTCGTCCAAGGGAGCCACCTCGTCCGAAGGCGCTGCCTCGTCAGTGGCCGGTGCGTCCGGCCCCTTGATCTGTTGGCCGTTGACGCTGACCGAGCCGTCGCTGGCGACCGCTACGTCCCAACGCTGCGCGCCATCGGGGTCGGCCTTGGCAAAACCCTTGATCATCATCAATCCGAAGGAGGCATTGTTCAGATCCGGATTGCTCTTTGCCAGTTTCTGCACGGCCGCGATCGTCTTGTCGTAGTCGCGCGCCACGATCGATGCGTTCACCCTGTAGTCTTTTTGCGTATCGACGCGGCCTTCCATCTCCCCGGATACCTCGATGTTATAGACGCTAGACTCGGCGCTGACCTTCGGAAAATCAACCTTCAGGATGCCGCCCGGAAAAAGCTTCGCGGCCGCCTGTTGTCCCGCCATCCTGCTGTCGCCCGTTGACGTGGTGAAATCCGTCTTCATGAACTCGTCGCCAAGGGCTGCGAAATCCATGCCCGGGACGCCGAACTGAATATCGAGTGCTTGAGGCAGGAAGGCGGTGTAACCCTCAGGAACCAGCACGCTGTCGAGCGTCAAGTCGCCAGCATCGATCGCCACGCCAACGCGCGTCGCGTTGCTGGGCCCATCGACCGTGAAGTGATAGCCAAAGGACTTGGCGCCGCCGCTTCCGACGGCGCTGGTGACGGCGAGGTTGTTGAGTCTGATGGTTTCCTCAAGCGAGCTCAGCAACGGAAAGGCTTTGCCGAGCATGGCCTTGAACTTGGTCTCGCTCTCCTTGGTGAGAGGCTTCTGCTCGACGTGATCGAGCACGAACAGGACCATTTCCTTCAAGTCCTTGGCTGCAACGCCTTTGACCTTGGTATCGAAATCCAGACTGTCTGCCGAGATCTGGATCGGCGGCATTTCCTTGCCGCTGACCTGCTCAACAAAGGTGCTCATTTTGCCGTTGGCAGCAAAATCCAGGCGACCGGCAGTGACGCTTTCGGCAGAGGTCAACTTGTAGATCATGTTGCCGAAGCTGGCCTTGATCACCTCGGTATCGGTTGATGAGATAAATTTCAGTTCCTTGGCGCTGAAATCACCGGAGCGGAAGTAGCTGATTGCCGGGTCGAAGACCGAGTTAAACACCATGTCGGCAACCGAATAGGTGAAGTCCGAGCGCTTCTTGTCAGGCCCGATGAAATGCCCAGTGACATTGAGTTTGTTGTTGCCTTCCAGATCCCAGAGCCCGTTGTCCTGCGGTGTGGCGAAGATTTTGAAGGGTTTCAGGCCCTTGATGTCGAAATCCGTTTTCTTGATCTGCGCCAGGAGTTTGGAGAAGTCATAGCCGATCTCGTAGCGCGATCCGGCCGGCGTGACCGTAACGGGCGCACGCTTGGCGATGTCCTTGGGCAGCAGGTGATTGAGAGTGTCACGGATGTTGTTGGCGCTGTCCTGGCTAATATCGGTCGCGGACGCGCCCGTGGTAAAAGCCATAATAATGGCGGTCGTCGCCGTGATAAGCCTATGACGCATCTCGATAAACCTCCCTTATAAAGGCGGGCATGTGTGATTGCCGTAGCTCCGATGTCAAGCCTGCAAACCGCCTCAAACCAATCCGAACCGACGGCACCATGCATGCCCAGAAGTCAAGATCTTGGGTTCGTACACCAATCAGCGTCTTATTAGGAACAATCATATCCCTGGCGAACCGCGGCTGTGGGCGTTAAAGATGAACGATCACAACCGGATGTGGATCAGACATGCGCCTTCCTCTTGCTGCTTTGATTGTCTTTTCCTTCGGAACCGGTGTTGCGCATTCGGCTGAGGCGGTTACCTACGTCGGCTCCATCGGGTCTCTGCCAATCATCCTTGAATTGGCGTTGCCGGGTGCCGATGGTTTGCGGGCCGGACGTTATGCCTTTCTTGCCAAAGGCGGTGACATCCCTTTGCATGGCATGAAGGTTAGGGATCCTGACGCCATGCTACTTTCCGAAGAAAAGTCTTGTACCGAAAAGCTCTGCAAAACCAGCGATGGTGACGTCATCGATGTTGCGCCTATCGCCGCTGAATGGAACTTGAAAACCGAAGGCAGCGGCGAGCGACTTTTGGGGACATGGCGGGACAAAGAGAGTGGCAAGACGCTGCAGGTCAAGCTCGTCAAGAAGGGCAAGCGGACGATTTCCGATAGCGAACCAGACCTGCTCGCTGCTCTCGACCCAAACTACGCGCTCACCGGGACCGACCAGCCGATGGTGCTGAGCAAAGACAGCTTGCCCTACGATTTCCTGAAGATGGATCGCCCTTTCAAACAAGGCGTCACGACCAATCTTGGCGACAGAAGCTACCGCATGGATGAAGACAGCCGAACCGGACTTTCTTATCCGGTTGTCCTTTCGATTGGAAAAGTCGATCCAGCACCGATCAACCGCTACCTGGCGCAACAGCGCCTGCAGCTTGCCTTGTCCGCCTTTTCCTGCATGGCAAGGGCCTATCTTGGCTTCGGCTGGTCGGGACAGGATGCGGAAGGTACCAGCGGATATGACGGCGGTGGATCTGTGACGGTTGAACATCTGACTTCGCGCCTGGTCGGTATTGCAGAGGGTGGCAGCTATTGGTGCGGTGGCGCTCATCCCAGTAATTTCGGGGATTATCGTCTCGCCGATGCGCGAACGGGCAAGGCACTCGTGCCGGAAACCCTGCTGCGCGGCTGGACCGCAACCAACGGCGACGGAACTGTGGTCGATCCTTCTACGGTCGCGGATCCCTCGTTGCTAAGCTTTGGCCCGAGCGAGAGCCTGATTCAATTCATTCTTAAAAACCGCCAGAAATTCGATGACGAGACGGAGAAAGGGTGTGGTTATGAAGACCTCATCCGGAGCAATCTCGCAGTCTACTTCACCACCAGTGATCTCCTTTTCACCCTGCAGGGCCTGCCACACGTCATATTCGCCTGCACCGACGAGCTCCTGACGGTTCCCCTCAAAGATGCTCGTCCGCTCCTTACAGAGGAGGGTGCCGGATATTTCGAGGTTCTGGATCTCTGAAGTTATGTCACCTGGGGCGGCCGGATCATGTTGAGAGACAACAATATTCGGACACTGTGTGCAGAACCGAGACCTGGAAATTTCTGGGTTTTGATCTGAACCTGACGGTCTTGATAGGAATTGAACCGACGTGAAACAGCACGACGATGCGGTTCCAAAGCCGGCGACATGGCAATGATGACGCGCTGCTGCCAGCGCCCCGAAAGGGCAACGGATCACTCCGCTCCAGAAATCACACCACTTTCAGCATGGTCTGGACGCCACGATTGAGAGAATTGGCTACCGTGCAGATCGACCATGCTTGATCGATCAAGGTCTTTGGATCGGACCCGTCCAATGTCGTGCATTTCACGGAAAGGACGGCGCTGGTGGCGACAAGCGGCACACCGTCCAGTTCCAGGTGTACCGTCACGGCTATTCCTCCGATCTCGACGCCGAGATCATGGGCAACATATCGAAGGTCGTTACAGTAGCAACCTCCCACCGCCAAAGCGAGTAACTGCCCGCCGTTGAAGCCGAGGCCAGAACCACCGGCCTTGCCTTCGGGCCTATCGACTATGATGGTATGGCCTCCGGCCCAACCAACTGCGGCTTCCGTGCCCACTACATTCCGCAATTCGACGATCGACTGGACCATGCCTTCTCTCCGTCCGTGTGTTTCATCGCAGGCTCCTGGCGTAAGCGCACCATGTCAACAGGATCATCATTGACTGGTGCTGCTGTCGCGTCCTTCCTTATCGTCTTGAACCCCAGTAGCTTGAAACCGGGCATATTTCGGGGCTACTCTCAGCAATCCTCCACCAAACTCGTTCATCAGGCAATGTTCGAAGCAAACGCTGTACAGGTCAGAGTTTCCATCGATGAGATCGAGCCGGACGTCTGGCGCCGTCTTATCCTGCCGGTCCATTGGAACCTGGAGCAACTTCATCTCGGGATTCAGGCCGCATTCAATTGGTGGAACTATCATCTCTATGAGTTCCGGATTGGCGGCCTGCGGTACGGGGATGTCGAAATCCTGACAGAGGACGCGACCGACGACGATCCTCGGGTCTTCGATCAGAGAGAGGTTCGATTGCTGGACTTCGAACAAGGTTCGGTCTTCAGCTACCACTACGATTTCGGTGATGGCTGGCGGCACACCGTCACCGTCGAGGAGTTCTTAACGCTCGCTACCTCACCCAGGACCGGGACTTGCGTCGATGGCAAGAGAGCGCGACCGCCCGAGGATGTCGGCGGTGTGTCGGGTTATGAGCGGTTTCTGGAAATTATTACCGACCGGGAGGATCCTGAATACGCCGAAACCATTCGGTGGTGCGGTGGCCACTTTGATCCCGAATGGTTCGACCTTCCGAAGACGGATAAAGATGTCCGCAATGCTCTACGGGCGAACGTCAAACGGCGGCTTTATCAACCGAAACCGAAAGCTATTCCGAAGAAATGAGTGAAGATGAGTTCCGCGGATCGCTGAGATCTTCAGACCCTCAATGCTTTGACAATAACTCTGAAGGCCGGCGAATTCTGCCGTCGGCTCGAATCACACAAATAGTAGCCGGGAACAATGGCGTTCAATCATCAAGAACCTGGACAAGCTGCCCCGAAGAAATTTCATCCTCCACGAGACTATCCGGCACATAGGCGATGCCATATCGAACCAGCGGCCTGACAGCCGTCTTCGCCTTGAAAGGATTCGAACCAATACCCGCCGCTCCGATACACTAAGCTGCTGTAACTTTTATCCTCAGCGCGGAAAGGTCGGTCGCGACACATGGGTCCATCATCGTTTTACGGCAACACATTTCACCTCAGCGAGGAGTCCTTGGTGCGCGAGCTCAGAGACGCCTATCCGGCTCCACGCATAGGTTCCCTTCGGGAAAACCTCGTTTTTGACAGTCCGAAACACGTCCATGTGCTTGGACATTTCGACATGATAGCTTGTCATTTCCACAATGTCATCGAACGTGCAATGAGCGGCTTCGAGGACAACTCGTAAATTGTCCCACATAGCTCTGAATTGCTCTAAAGGATCGTGAATGATGTTGAGATCCTTGGTCCGCCCAACTTGGCCGACGACGTAGATTGTGTCTCCGACTTTAACCGCGGGAGCATAGCCTGCTCGGCTGACGATCTCCTGCATCTCGTCGGGTATAATGATCTCTCGATCCATAGTGGTCCTCGCAATCTTTGCTGGTTGCTAGCGGCACTGATACAAGCGTCGCGAATTTTCAAGCGCCGTTGGATGAAAAAGTACAAACGGCCAGCGATGTCGGACAGTCCTTTACTTCGCTCGCCGGCACGGCTCTTTCCCGGGCGCAGTTACGTGTCTCAAAATAGCTGGGTCACGCCCCCGGATGTGACCCAGCTAGCAAGTTCATCAAGACAAACGACTTTTGCAGAATGCATACCGCCGCTACTTGGCAGCTTTGGCTGCTTCCTCGATAACCTTTGCGACCGCAGCCGCCTGCGAGATGTAGATAGCGTGGCTGCCTTCTACCTCTGTCACCGTCGAACCGGCGCGCTTGTACATCCAGCGCTCAAGGTCCGGATTGATCGTCATGTCATCCTTCGCAACAATCCCGTAGCTTGGCTTGTCGTGCCAAGCGACAATAGACACCGGCGCACTGGTGGCCGCGACGGCGACGGGCATCTGAGACCGGGCCATAAACTCGCCCTGCTCTTTGGGTAGATCCGCCCCGAAATCAGCTGCGAACTTTGCCGGGTCGATAAGCAGGAAGCCATCCTTTGTCGGCTTGATATCATTGGTGGGTGACGGCATCGATTGGAGCAGTTGTGCGGTGCTTTCGCCCTTTTCGGGCTGCAGTGCCGCAACATAGACAAGTGCCTTGACCTTGGGATCATTACCTGCTGCCGTGATGATCGTGCCCCCATAGCTGTGGCCGACGAGAACGACGTCCCCGTCCTGTTGATCAAGCACGCTCTTCGTGGCTGCAACGTCCTGATCCAGGCTTGTCAGTGGCTGCTGGACGATGCTGACATGATAGCCGTCGCGGGTCAGGATGTCATAAACGCCGCGCCAGCCCGAACCATCTACGAGCGCGCCATGGACAAGCACGATGTTGCGCGCCTCCGCTAAGGCTGGGGCTGTTAGGACAGCAGAAGACAAAAGCGCGGCAATGAGGCCAACGGCCGCTTTACTAAAGTTGGACATCGTCGGTAGTTCCTTGAGTTTTGTGCGTGGAATTGCGGAGGCTTTGAAAGCGCTGAATGACATGTCTCTCCTGGTCCAGGGAGCGATGGACATGATCGCTTGCGCTTACTGCTTGACGACAATTGGCGCCTTGATCGGCACGCGTTCATAGAGGTCGATAATGTCCTGGTTGAGCAGGCGCACACAGCCGGACGAAACGGCCTTGCCAATCGAGCGCCATTCCGGATTGCCGTGCAAACGATAGAGTGTATCTTGGCCGCCGGAGTAGATGTAGAGCGCACGCGCCCCCAGCGGGTTTTTCAGGCCCGGCTCCATGCCGCCATTCTCGATCGAATATTTGGCCAATTCCGGCTGGCGGGCGACCATCTCGTTCGGCGGCTTCCAACGCGGCCATTTCTGACGCCACTGAATGATGCCGTTACCCTGCCAGGCAAAGCCATCGCGCCCGATCCCGACACCATAGCGCATCGCGGTCCCGCCCGGCTGGACGAGATAGAGGAAGCGGGAGGGGGTGTCGACGACGATCGTGCCGGGCGCCTCGCCAGTCGGGTCGAGGACCTGCTGGCGATAGTAGCGCGGATCGATCTGCTTGTAGGGAACCGCCGGGATCAGAAAGCCGCCATCCTCGGTAGGACCGTACATGACAGCCAGTTCGGCATCTGTCGGCGCAGGAGCGATGTGGACAGGGCCGATCGGATCCTGGAGAGGCGTCGACTGTCGCCCCACCATCCGGCTCTTGCCGGCGGTGGAGACGCACCCTGCCAGGGCCGAGACCGCAGCCATCACCGAAAGCGACAGGAGGCTGCGGCGGGATAACGAGGTATCAAAGCTCACGCTCATTCCTCGTCCTGCCATCTGCGCAGATCCGTCTGGTCATGATAGGCCATGCGATCAGGCGTGGTGATAAACTCAATCATCGTGCCCCACGGCGCTCGGCAATAGCAGACCTTGTTTGCAGGACCTTTTTCGGTTGCGTAGGGAATAGCTCGTGGTGCCGTAAGGGCTGTTCCGCCTGCGCCGCGTAGATCAATCGCCACCACGCTGAACTGCTCCGCCAGCAGCGGCATCACATGGTGCCATTCCCACCATGTTTCCGGCCAACCGTGAAGCAGAAGGATCGGGGGGCCGGAGCCGCCCGTGACGGCATTGATCTTGATGCCGTTCACCGGCACCAATTGCTGGGTAAACCCTTTCAATGTTGGGATCATGATGACTTTCCAATCGACGTGACGTTCAAGCAGAGCTAGCGATCAGATCAGGGCTGATCGAAATCGGTGGCAATCGAGATGTCGCGCCAGGTGTCGATATCGCGGCGAAACGAAGCCAGCTTTCGCTCAGCGATTGAATGCGCGACGGGCCCAAGCGGCAGATGAAGCGGGGCATTATCGGCGTCGACCGCTTGCAGGATCACTGCAACCGCCTTGTCGGGATCCCCTGCTTGATTGCCGTTGTTGGTTTCCCGATAGTGCCTGCGCGAACTCGCGGCGTATTCCGGCATCTCGTTGACCGCTATCGTGATCGAACGGCCGAGGAAATCGGTGCGAAACGGGCCAGGCTCGACGATCAGCACACGGATGCCGAACGGCTTCAGCTCACCGGCGAGCGCCTCGGAAACCCCTTCAACCGCAAACTTGGCGGCATTGTAGTATGCTGCGCCGCCGCTGCCCGCGATCCCTGCGCCGGACGACATATTGACGATCATTCCGCCCGAACGTCGCAAGGTCGGCAGCGCTGCTCTGGTGGTTTCGATGAGACCGAAAACGTTCACCTCGAACATCGGTCGATATTCTTCGGGTTTGCCTTCCTCAAGCGCCCCAAACAATCCGTAGCCGGCATTGTTCACAAGCACGTCAAAGCCGCCGAATGTCTCGACCGCCTTTGCGACTGCGGCTTTGGCTGCCGCCACATTCGTCACGTCGAGCGGCAAAGTGATCATGCGGTCGCCGAAAGGCTCAGCCATTTCTTCGATCGAGTTGACGTTGCGGGCAGTCGCGACAACCTGATCGCCCCGCTGTGCCGCAGCGATCGCCAGCCGTTGTCCGAAGCCGCTCGAGCAGCCTGTGATGAACCATGTTTTCATGACGTTTCTCCGCGTGTATTCAGACGATGACTTGAATCTAGATGTTTATATTGTACTTGAAGTGACAGTTTTGTATTTTCACTGTTCACTTTTGTAAGGGCATGGCCATGGAGTGGAGTGACGTAAAAATCTTCCTTGCGATTGCGCGGTCCGGCACGCTCGGCGGCGCTGCGCGTGCTCTTCATACAAGCCATCCGACCGTCGGCAGGCGGCTTCGTGCCCTTGAGGATGCCATCGGCCATACGCTTTTCCAGCGGACCGCGGACGGTCTCGTGCTGACCGAGGAGGGCCATGGGATCATCGCCCTGGCAGAGCAGATGGAAGAAGGCGCGCTTGCAATGGAGCGCCGACTCGCCGGGCAGGAGCAAAATCTCAAAGGCAATCTGCGCATCTCATCGGCAGACTGGTTCGGGGCTCATGTCCTGCCTCCCATCGTGGCGGGTTTCTCGAAAGTCTACCCCAATGTAGACGTCGAGATCCTGACCGGCACTCGCCTGTTCAACCTCGCCCAGAGGGAGGCCGACGTTGCCTTTCGCATCGTTCCGTTCGACACTGCCGATGTTATTCAACGGCGGCTCTTTAGGCTCGAATACGGCGTCTACATCGCCGAGGAGTCGCCCGACCCTAAATTCGGCGACGGGACTGGTTTCCGTCTGATCACCCACGACACTTCGACAGGTCAATTCCCCGACATAGCCTGGCTCTCCGAGAGTTTTCCGAACGCGCGACCCGTGCTGCGATCAAACAACCGAAACGTCCAGGGGCGAATGTGCAGGCAGGGTGTTGGGATCGCAGTCCTGCCCCGCGCAGTGGGCAACCAAATCCCGGGTATCCGCAGACTTGAACTACCCAAGCTCCCGCCCGCGCGAGACATCTGGATGGGATATCATCGGGACCTGCGACGTCTTCAGCGTCTTCGGGCGTTTATCTCGACCGTCTCGGACCACATCACCAATGCCCCTGCATGGTAAGCCGCGCGAAGAAGATCGATTTTCCCCGCCGATCCACGGCCGCGGTAGGACAGCCGCGACAGACAATTTACTTGCTGGCCGCAATCTCTCTGTGCCGCTCCACCACAGCGCCCACGATCATTGTCATCAGCCCTTCGACGAAGTGGCGACTGAGGCCAACCTCATTGGCGATACTCATCACTCGATCCAATTGGCGTCGCTCTCGCTCATTATCGATCGCCGGCAAAGCCTGTTCGGCTTTCAGGTGGCCGACATGCTCGGTACAGCGAAAGCGTTCGGCCAGAATATAGAGGAGAGCTGAATCCAAATTGTCGATGGTCCTCCGGTAGGAAGCGAGTTGCTGTGCCACATCATCTGTCATCATTTGAATATCTTCCAAGTCGTTTCATAGGCGCGAGGTAGAGCTTATGAGATGGGATGCATACTGCGACGCGACAGGGCGATCGTCAGCCAAATTGCCGAAACCAGGAAGTAGAATGCTCCGACGCCAGCGTAGCCCGCAACCGTGGCGATAGAAGGCTCCTGAGGCATTTGCGCCTGAAAGATGAAGAGAGCACCGGCCACAGAGGATTGGCCTCCGCTCAAAATCATCGCCCACTGACCTCCACTCGTTTTTCGGCGCCGCACAGCAGTTCCAAGCTGCAACAGCCCTGAGAAGATAGCCCATAGACCGAAGGCGCCGAGAACCCAGTTCATGTTCATTGTCAACGCCAGGATCACGGCTATCGTCATAACCGAGCTCGCTGCGACGTTGATCGCTTGGCTCCGGTTGGCGGCAAGACCACCGCTCCTTGCGGCATCGATAACGTTCGCGATTGCATCCCAAGCGGGATAGATGATCAGCAGTGCGGCAGCCACCGCAAGGGAATGCCGTCCGGCAGTCAACACAGCCGCGACCCACAGCACTGAGAAGGCCGCTCTGGTAAAGTAATACTGCTTGAGCCACTGGTCGTTGCCGCGCGGGGCACGGGAGGTCTGGTTGTTCGACATTGTTTTCTTCCACTTTGTGAACTGGTTGATTGATGGTTCGCGCTAGCGTCGTCAGATGAAGACGACATGTTTGCCGAAGAGGGTGTTCTCGTCCCATTCAGTACGGCCGATCCGATCGCTTTCGCCGGAGAGTTTCCCAGCTGGCTTCTCTGAGAGCTCGACGTTCTGTGCGCCGTCGTGCCACGGCGTCACTAAATCAGTGCCGTGATCGCTCTCCAAGCGCATGCGCCTCTCGAATGCCTCGTTGATCTCCCCCTGCCGCTTTGCGACCCATCGGCCGTCGGGGTCAGAGAGGATCGAGTTGGTTTGGCCGATCTCAACCGGTGGCGAAGAAGCGATCGCTGAGATGGCCATTACTTTTTGAACTGGGCGTCTGCTCATGAGCTTTGATCCTGTGGTTTGCTGTTTGACTGCCTCAGATGCCGGCGTACCATTCGTACCCGCGGTCTTCCCAATAGCCGCCGTTCCCGCCCCACAGGCCGGAGAAACTATCCACCAGTTCGATACGCATGATGTATTTCGCCTGTTTGTAGCCGAGCTGTCGCTCTACCCTGAGACGCAACGGCGCGCCGTGGCCGACGCTCAGGTCCTGGCCGTTCATCTGGTAGGCTAGGATGGTTTGCGGGTGAAACGCATCGACAAGATCGATGCTCTCGTAGTAACGGCCGCTTCCATCGAGTGTCTTTTCGAGTTCGTCGGCACAATGCAGTACGACATAATGCGCCGTCGGCTTCAGCCCAGTCAGCTGCAGCAGACTGGCGAGGGGAACGCCAGTCCATTTGCCGATGGCACTCCAGCCCTCGACACAGTCATGGCGGGTGATCTGCGTGCGCGCCGGGAGCGTCTTTAAATCCGCGAGCGAAAACTCTCGCGGGCGCTCGACAAGTCCGTCAATTTTCAATCGCCAGGCGGAAAAATTACCTTCAGCCAATTCAATGTATTCGTCGCTGTCGGGAGCACTCGTTCCATTTACGCGAAACGACGGAGAAATATCTTTCTCCTCAAACTCACGGGCCAGGGCATCACGGCCCTGAAGCAGTCTCTGCGCCTTCAGCGTCAGGTGCTCGGCTGAACGGAGGACATTGGCGACGTTTGCGTTTTGGTCCAGCAAGTCACAGCCGGAAAGCGTCAAAGCGCTAGCGCCAAGTGTGCCGCCAATCAAAAATCGGCGTCGAGTAAAGAGCCTGCTCATGATCGCGGGCCTTTTTCCTGGATCGCATAGCGTCCGGTGATCATCGAACGGATGTTGTTCCAAGTCCCGGAAAGGATCACCATTGCCACATGCACGATGACGAAGATGACAAGCGCCGACGCTGTGATGAAATGGATCGTGCGTGCGGACTGGCGTCCGCCGAAAATATCGACAAGGGACGGCAGAGCGGCATCGACGCCCGGTGACATGGTCAGGCCTGTCAAAACCATCAGAGGCAGGAGGAGGACAATAACCGCCAGATAGGTAAGCTTTTGAAGCGCATTGTAATGCCTCGCCTTCTCGCCTCCGGGGAAGCGGAGACGGGCGTGGTCGAGAACCTCGCGGCCGAGATGACGAGGCGAGAGTTCGTGCACCTTCGGCGCCAGGTCTCGGCGGAAGTGTCCGCTCAGCAGGCTAAAGCCAAGGTATAGAATACCGTTGCTTACAAACAGCCAGGCAAAAAAGAAATGCCAGCGACGTCCGGCCGCGAGATCCTGAAACGACGGAACAGTTGCCCAGGACGGGAAAGCGCGCGCAGTCGGCTCCCCATCGACATTGGAAACACCAAGGACGCCGGTTGTGGGGATCTGAAGCCGTGCGACACGCACGAAGCCGCTTGGCGTACCTCCATCGTCGTCGGAGCCGATTGTCAGAACGGCGGGGTCGCCGTTCGCGCCATAATGACCCCAATAAAGCTCCGGGTGGGCATTGAAAATCTGCAGCCCGCTCAAAAGAAGGAAGCTTAGGCAAAACACGTTCAGCCAGTGCGTAAGCCGGGTTACAACGGAGTGGCGGCGGATGAAGATCGTCCGAGGATATTCAACATTGTCATTGGAAGCGTTTGCGCTCATCTCAGCGTCTTTCATCTGTGGCATTTACGGCTGCAGATCGAACAACCTCGATCTGTAGTCACCGGCCGAAGCAGTATGGCGGCTGCTCCGGCCAGTGACGGCGTGGCTTACATGGGTGGAACCACGCCGTTCTTGCCGACGACCACCTGGTGGGCGATCGGGCCTGTTGCAGCCTTTTCGGCGGTGATAAAGACAACGGCGCCGGGAACGAGATCATCCTTGGTGGCTCCAGCGATGGTCACGACAGGTGTCCCATCCGGAATGGCGATCTTCTTTTCCTTCCCATGATAGGTGACCGTGACGGTCCGGCCATCGACGCCCTTAACGGCATCCGCGACCGTCGCATTGGTCATGCTGCTGTCGGGCTTCAGATCCCAGCCGTAGCTGCCTTCGCCAAGGCCTTTCATTGCCGGCGGGAAAATGACGACCTCAAGCGCTCCATCGCCCCCGTCGGCCTTTGGCAAGGATGCGATTCCCACGAAATCGCCCGGCTTGATGTCGGTGACCTTCGCATCCGCGACGCCAGCCACCTTCCAGTCGTCAGCAAGCGCGACATCGATTGTCTCGCCTTCGCGCGTCTTCACTTTGAGCGTTGAACCCTGGTAGTCAACGATGCTGCCGCGGACATGGATCGGCGCGGCTTTCTTATCTTCGGCAGATGCGGGTGTCGAAAGGACTGTTACAGAAAGGATGCTGGTCAGCCCGAGGGCCAGAGCGGGGAATACATTCTTCATTTTGATCTTCCTACTAGTTGGTAGCTTTAATGGACGCAGTTTACCTTCGTAGCCTTAGCCACGCAGGATTAGTGAGAGACAGTCGGCGTAAGGCGGCTGAGAGCAGGTCCAAGTATCGTCGAAAAGACCTCCGGTTTCCCGTAGGCTCTCGATGAGAGCATCGCCCCGTACACTGTCGCTAGAAATGCTTCGGCTTCAATGTGCGGTTCGCTCGTGAGATTGAGCGCTCCATTTTTGCTTCCACGCTCCATCACCGCCGTCAGCCACGAGGAGATGAAGCGAAAGAATGCCGTCACCTCGGTTGCGACTTCCGGCGGAAGGGATGGCAGTTCACTGGCAAGCAAAGCACAAACACAATAGGGCCTGCTCGCATCCTCAATACATTTTGCCCAGTGGTTCGCATACACTTTGAGGATGTCCAATGCGTCTGGAACGTTCTGTTCGAGAGTGACAACGCTCGCCTGCCCGTCTTCCCGATAACGCTTGACCAGCTCACGCACCAGATCGACCTTGCTGGGGAAGTGGTGGTGGATGCTGGCCTTGCGTATGCCGACCACTTCCGAGATATCTGCATAGCTGAACCCGTTGTACCCCCCACTCATAATGAGGTTGCGCGCAGAGGCCAGAATTTCGTCGGAAGTGTTCGAAAGATTGCTCATAGGATCTATCTACCTTCTAGTAGGCAGATCGTCAATAGCAAGAGGTTCGTTTTCTTGTTAGCCGTCCGTGGAGACCGTAAGAGCTTTCCACGATGCGAGTTCTTGCTGCAAACGTTCGATCCGCGCCGTCACGTGGCTGAGGGCATCGCTGCCAAGAAGGAGCTGCGGCGGAGGATTGTCCGATCCAATGAGAGTAAGCACAGCGGCGGCCAGTTTTTGGGGATCACCGAGCTGCTTGCCGCTTACGGCCTGACGCGCCTCGCGGATCGGATCGAACAGGCTGTCGTAATCTGCAATCGACCTGTCTGTGCGGACCATGGAACGCCCGGCCCAGTCTGTCCGGAACGAGCCAGGGCAAAGCGTTGTCACGTGAACTCCAAACGGCGCCATTTCCGAGCGCATGACCTCGGAAATGCCCTGAAACGCGAACTTGCTGCCGCAGTAATATGCGATGCCGGGCATGGTGATCATACCGCCCATCGACGTGACGTTCACGATAAAACCACGGCGGCGCTCACGGAACCTCGGAAGAAATGCCTTGGCCACAGCCACGGCGCCGAACACGTTCACGTCAAACTGACGTCGCATCTCTTCAAGTGGCGATTCCTCGAGCACGCCCTCGTGACCGTATCCGGCATTGTTGATCAGCACGTCGACTGGCCCGTGTTCGTCCTCCGCTTGCTGGACGACGTCAGGGATGCGGTCGAAATCGGTGACGTCGCAAAGGACCGGGCGCAGTTCCGGGAGGCTCTTTGCCAGCGTTTCGCGCGAGGCTTCGGAGCGGACGGTCCCGATGACGGTGTGACCGGCTTCGATTGCGGCAGTGGCGATCGCCAATCCAAAGCCCGAATTCGCGCCTGTGATGAAAAACGTTCTGATCGACATTTTTGAAACTCCTTGATTAACCCGGGATGACAGATAATCTGAAGGCGACCTGAACTCGATTGCGGATCCTTTGAGTGTTTTGCCTAATCATATGAATACTGAAGAACGGGCCGTCGCAAATGACCGGCTTGTTGTCCTAGCCGGGCAAGCGGCTCCTCTCCTCGGCTACAATCAGACCGGGATCAGTTGTGTCCGTATCCTGCGCACAGAAACGGTACTTGATGACATTCCGGTTCTCTATAAGCCGGGGGCTGTGTTCGTGTTGCAGGGGAGGAAGCAGGGCATCCTCAAGGGCGACGTCTACCTCTATGATGAGGACCATTATCTCGCTGTCTCAGTACCCGTTCCATTCCGGATGACTTCAAAAGCAAGTCCACAGCGGCCATTGCTTGCCGTCTATCTGGAGTTCGATATGCAGATGGCGGCCGAGATTGCTCTCCAGGTGGAAGAACTTGCAGGTCCCTCAGACGCCAAACCGAGAGGGCTCCTCTCGAGCAGAATGGATCGCGATATCGAGGATGTCCTGCTTCGCCTGCTGACTGTGCTCGGCAACCCGGTAGATATCGCCGTGCTCAGGAGCTCCATCCTGCGTGAACTGCATTATCGGATCATGTCAGGGCCGCAGGGTGACACGGTGATCGCGGCCATTCAGCGCAAAGGAACATCGGGAAAACTGGTCAAGAGCGTGGCGTGGCTGCGGGAGAATTACGCTAACGAAATTGCCGTGGCGGATCTGGCCAAAGAGGTGGGCATGAGCGTTCCTTCCTATCACGTCCATTTCAAGAACCTGACCGGCTCAAGTCCGATGCAATATGTAAAGGCGATGCGGCTCCATGAGGCGCGACTTATGATCGCCCGCCAGAGCGGAAACATTGCAGACGTAGCTGCGTCGGTCGGCTACGTCAGCCCTGCACAATTCAGCCGGGATTTTAGAAGGCATTTTGGACGCACTGCGTCGGAAGAGGCGAAGTGGGTCCGCCAGCATCTTGGTGAGCAGGGCTAACCCATGCTCTGGCACGCTCCGGAAAACCAGTTTCCAGATGGGCAGCATGTCACTGCAAGGCAGCTCGAAGGGCGGCTTCGCAGTGAACCAGGGTCGTATCGAAGACGGGGACGCCGACATTTCCCTGGTTCAACAGCATGCCTACCTCGGTGCATCCAAGGATAAGACAGTCGCAGCCTTGATCGATCAGTCCCTGCGCGATCCGTTCATACGTCACGCGACTATCCTCGCGAACCAGATCGCGACACAACTCGTCATAGATGATGCGATGGGTTTCCGCTCGATCATCAGCGTCAGGAATTGTTGGTGACAGTCCTCGCACAGTTAGCCGGTCGGTGTAGAAATTCTGTTCCATCGTAAAGGCGGTCGCCATAAGCCCCGGCCTACGGAAGCCGCCTTCCAGGATAGCAGTCGCCGTTGCATCCGCGATGTGCACGAATGGGATCGACATCCCGAGAACGATTTCGTCCGCCACCTTGTGCATGGTATTCGTCGCTAGAATGAGGAGGTCGGCACCACCGCGCTCTAGGGCAACGGCTTTTTCATGGAGGATATTTGCCGCCGCGTCCCAATCAGAGGATGCCTGTAACTTCTCGATCTCATCGAAGTCGACGGACCTGATCAGAAGCTCAGGAGAATGAAGTCCGCCCAGGCTCTCGCGGGTAAGCCTGCAGAGTTCCCGGTAATAGATTTGGGTCGAAGTCGCGGACATTCCGCCCAATATGCCGATCGTCTTCAAATTCTTGGCCCATCTTCACGTGTTTCAGCCTGTTGCCGCCAACCCCTATCATCAGGAGAGCCCAACGACAGAGTGAGGAATGTAACTGATTTCGAGATCTCGGATTTCAGCATCCGTGAGCCCGATGGTCAGCGCACCGACAGCATCGTCCAAGTGATGCAATTTGGTCGCGCCGACGATAGGAGCCGTCACTTCGGATTTCGCAAGAACCCAAGCGAGTGCGATCTGCGCTCTGGGGACCCCTCTTTCCTTCGCGATCTTTGCCACTGCCTCTACTACGCGCCTATCGGCATCGGCGGTCATCGACGTATAAAGGCTCTTTCCGATCTCGTCGGTATCCGAGCGATCACTTTGCGCATTCCAGTCGCGGGTCAAACGGCCGCGCGCGAGGGGGCTCCACGGGATAACGCCAATATGATCGGCTTTGCAGAGTGGAAGCATTTCCCTCTCCTCCTCGCGATACAGAAGGTTCAGGTGGTTCTGCATGGAGACAAACCGTGTCCATCCGTTTGCCTGCGAGACAGCGAGCATTTTTGAGAACTGCCACGCGTACATGGACGACGCACCGATGTAACGGGCTTTGCCCGCCTTGACGACGTCATGCAAAGCTTCCAGCGTTTCCTCGATCGGCGTATTATGGTCGAAGCGGTGGATCTGGTAGAGGTCGACATAGTCAGTCCCCAACCGCCTCAGGCTGGCATCGATCTCCGAAAGAATGGCTTTGCGGGACAGACCGGCGCCATTTGGTCCAGGACTCATTCGGCCGTTCACCTTGGTGGCAATGACAACGGCATCTCTCGCTGAGTAGTCCCTGATGGCGCGACCGAGAATTTCCTCGCTCGTTCCATCCGAGTAGACATTGGCAGTATCGAAGAAGTTGATCCCCAATTCGACGGCTTTGCGGATAAAAGGGCGGCTGTGTTCTTCGGTTAGCGTCCAGGGGTGGCTCCCGCGATAGGGCTCGCCATAGCTCATGCATCCAAGGCAGAGACGGGAGACCTCAAGGCCGGTATTTCCAAGGCGCGTATATTCCATGTCTATCTCCAGTTTCGCAGCGAGAACCTGATTTTCCAATCGGCAGGTTGCGCTTGCTTAATGTTCAAGCGCTTATGCCGCCATCGACGAGAATGCCCGAGCCGGTAATGTATCCTGCGCCCGGCCCTGCAAGGAATGCAACGGCCTCTGCGACCTCTCGGGGCCGACCGTATCGGGCAATCGACAGGCTCGGCAAGATCGTAGGTGCTAGAGCGCCATCGGCTGGGTTCATATCTGTGTCGATCGGGCCAGGCCGGACCAGATTGACGGTGATTTCTCGCGGCCCCAGTTCGCGCGCGAGACCACGTGTAAAACTTTCCAAAGCGGACTTGGTCGCTGCATAGACCGCAATTCCCGCGAAGGGGACAGCCAGGCCTGCATTGCTGCCGGTACTGATGATGCGGCCTCCGTCCGGGATGTGCTTGAGCGCTGCCTGAGTAATCAAAATGACGCCGCGCACATTAATGTTCAGTTGAAGATCGATCTCGTCCAGTGGCTGCGAGCAGAACTCACCTGCAAACAGCACGCCGGCATTGTTGACAAGGATGTCGAGGCCGCCGAGGTCAGCGACAGTCCGCTCGACCGCAGCTTTAGCAGCGTCCGCGCTCGCGGCATCAGCTTGAATGGCAATGGCTTTGCGGCCCATGACTCGGATCTCGGCGACGAGGGCTTCGGCCTTTTCCGCCGACCTCTCGTAGGTGATTGCGACGTCGGCACCATCTTCGGCCAGTTTCAAAGCGATGGCCGCCCCGATACCGCGTGCCGCACCGGTCACGAGCGCTCGCTTTCCCGCAAGCGGAGGAGTGGGAATGTTGTTCATGGGGTTTACCTCAAAATGTTGCGATTTAATTGGGAGAGAATGGATTGGCCGCGGGTAGCCGAATGAGGGGAAGGATGGTCACACCGTCAACGGACGCGTCGATGGCTAGGTTTTTCAACGTTCGCACTCATCGGTGGGCTTCTTTGTTCGATGGAACGCCAGCAGAAAGCCAACCTGCAACGAGAAGGCAAAGACCAATTGCGACGGCAGCGACGCTGTAGGCATGGCCGATGGATCTCTCGTCGGATGCTGAACCCAGGATTGAGAAAAACAATCCGCCGATAAGCGCTGTTGCCAAAGCGCCCCCTATCTGGAGCATCGAACTGACCAGGCCGGAGGCCAAACCCGACTGCGCAGGGTCAACCCGCTGAACGACAGTCTTCACGAGATTTGGGAGTGCAATTCCCTGACCGGCGCCAATAAGGAACAGGGCAGCGAACAGGAACTCTGGCGCCCCGAATGAGATCAGGGCAGCGGTCGCGAACAATCCAGCCGCTTCCAGGGTCATGCCTGCGGCGGCGGAATACCTGCCGAAGACGCGAAGGATGCTCCCGCTTGCAAACGGCCCCAAAACGAACCCAAGGGCCGCGGGAAGAATTGCAACTCCAGCCTCGAAAGGCGTGCGGCCAAGGCCGCCCTGTTGGTAGACCGAGAATGTCAGCCAGAAAGCCGCAAAGGCATAGAAGAATAGGGCTGAAAGCAGCCCGCGCTTCAATCCAGGAACCTGGAGCAGTCGAGGTTCGACGATAGGATCTCCTCCCGCCGCCGCTACTTTCTGCTCGTAGCGCCAAAACAGGAGAAAGAGTGGCAGGAAAGCCGATAGCATCACGATCGACCAGATCGGCCACCCGTGCTCACGACCCTCAATGAGCGGCGAGATCAGCGCAAACAACGCAACTGCAATCAGCGTCGCTCCACCCAGATCCAGGTCCCTCGCGTACTCCGATCGGGTCTCGCGCAACATTACCAGCGCGGCCGGCGCGGCTATCGCGATCACGGGAAGGTTGATGAGGAAAATGGCTCTCCATCCGAGGCCAAACACATCCAGTGCAATCAGCGCCCCACCGAGAAACAGGCCAGCCATCGATGCCACCCCAAATGTCAGGGCATAAAAGCTGAGTGCCTTCGACTTTTCGTGTTCGGGAAAAATCGCATTGATTGACGCCAAAGCTTGCGGCGCCATGATTGCTGCAGCAAACCCCTGGAGGATACGACCGGTGATCAAGACCGAGGGGGACCAGGCGAAGCCGCACAAGGCGGAGGCGGCAGCAAACGCGACCATTCCAGCCAGAAAGACGTTCCTTCGACCATAAAGGTCGCCAAGCCTGCCACCGGTGATCAGCATGACTGCGTAGGTGGTGGCATAGCCTGAAATTATCAGCTGCATCGTCGAGGCGGAGGCCTGAAAGTCCTCCCGGATCGAGGGTAGCGCCACATTGACGATGAAGAAATCCAGCGGAGGCAGAAAAGCACCGGTCAACAAGATGGCTAATGCCGTCCACCTGCGTGGATCAAGTCTGTCCTTGGCATCATGGGATTGAATCAACGTTCTCTCCATATCGAGAAGCAAAACCGCGTAAGCGGGTAGCAAAATGCGCAATTTCGGAACTGAATGGTTCCTAATTGAAGTCAGTCGAGCGGCTTCAGCGCGAAGTCGACCATCGCCCTGGCGTCGTCGCGATCCGCTCCTGTTTTCCCTAAAACTCTCATTCCTTGGATCTGACACACGAGGAACCTCGCCAGAGTTCGCTCGTCCAGCTCGGGATCAATCTCACCCTGAGCTTGAGCCCTTATGATGGCAGCCGCATAAAGATCCTGCAGTCGCCGAAACAGTCGTGCAATTCGGGCGGAAACCTCTTCGTCCGCTGGAAGCATTTCGACGGCCGACAGTACGACAAAGCATCCGCGCAGGCCCTCTTTGCCGGAGGACTCCTCAACCTGCCGCGAAAAAGCTTCTCGAATTGCGGCTTTTGGTGACGGGTTGGCATGCAGGATTTCGCCAAGCTTACGAATGGCATCTTCGATATAGAGATCAAGCGCGCGGAGATAGACGCCCCGCTTGTCCGCGAACGCCTTGTAAAAGCTACCTCTTGATAGCTCCATACCTTCGAGCAAGTCAGGCAAAGACGCATCGTGATATCCACGGTCCCAGAACACGCCCATTGCCTTGCGAACTGCGTCGTCGAGTTCGAATTCGCGAGGACGGCCGACGGACGGGAATATCTGAGTGCTTTTCACCATGACGATAATATGGAACCATTCGGTTCCTATTGCAAGTGATATTTTCTGACGCTAGGTAAATGGCCATGATGTCGTGGCGACGCCCTTCTCGAATTGGGCCGCCTCTCTCTTGCAGGAAAAGGTGCAGCATTATGGATCGCGAAGTCATTATTCCGGAGGAAATGCGCGAAATCGTCGCCCGCGCAGGATATGCCCCGGCGGTTAAGGTTGGCAATACGATCTACGTCGTCGGGCAAGTCGGCCGTACGAGGGACTTGCAGGTGATTGAGGACCCGCGAGAACAGTTCAGGGCCATGTGGGAGAACCTCCGCATCGTCCTTGAGGCCGCAAACTGCACCTTCGACGACGTGGTGGAGATGACGAGCTATCATGTGGAGATGTCGAAGCACATGGATATTTTCCGGACGGCAAAGAACGAAGTCTTTCCAAAAGGAACCTACGCATGGACTCGCATCGGCGTATCCGAACTTGCTCATCCTGGCTTGCTTGCGGAGGTGAAATGCGTCGCGGTGAAGCGATAGCGGTTAGGTTCACACCGACCCGGGAGTGGGCGATGCGTGTCCCATCGGAGAGCGATACCGGCATGGAACGGGAACCCAAGCTCTTGAACAGATATGAACCTACAACCCGTTCGGCGGGATTACCCTTGAGTACAAGGAAAACCGTTCTAATTGTCACGTCGAAAGCGACTGAACAAATCTGACGATCGTGCCAAAAACTACTGCTGGGATCAATCTTCAGGCGGCTGCAGCAGAACCGCAACGCTTTCCCGCAATCGCTCGGCGAAATAACGATCCGTCTCCGACTGCGGCGCGAGCCTTGTGATGTAGGTCTCGATGTCGGCCGTGATGCGGGTACACAGATCCGGATCGGCCGTGCTTGCGTGATCGACCAGAGCCCGCATGACTCTCTTGAATGCTGCTCTCTGTGCACCGTCGGCGAGCTCGCGTCTTTCGTCGTCGTCCAATGCGATATCGCTCCTTCTCGTTTTTTGCTCCTCGTCGATGCCTTCCCACCGATAGGCGGAAATTCTTCGCCCGACTCGCAGCAGATGGGCCGCGCGTTTGGGGTCGCCGCCCTCGCTCGTCTCCATGTCTGCACCGCACCGGTTGAGAAACAGGAGATGCAGCGCGACCGAAAGAAAATAGCCGTCCCTCATGCTGATTGGATTGATGCCGGCCGACCTCAGCTCGTCGTCGGTGGTGCGCGCGGCGTCGTCGCAGGCGTTGAAGATGGCGGCCATCATGGCCTGTTCATTTCGTCTCAGTATCTCGGATGTCTGGTCTGCGGCATCGGCCGGGGTCTGCGCATTCATCGGATTTCCCTCCTGCTGTTGAATGCAAAAGCGGTAGCGCTCAATGATGATCCCCGCGTTTCCTTCGGATCTCACGGAGCATCCGCAGGTTCTCACGGGCCTGTTCGGCATTGATGAGCGCCTTTTCCTGATTGATGAGCTGCTCGCGGTCGCGGTGCTGCTGCATATACATGCAATCGCGGTGATGCCGGTATTCGGAGCACCGTCGCCCGTCGGCGTAATCGCCTGCTCCGGCAGACGTGCATCCGGCCAGCGTAAGGACAGCGAGGCCCGCTCCGAATATGGATCTGAGGTGTTTCCCGAGTGGATTGAACTTTGTCATCATCATCATAAATCTCCTTTCGATTACTTCATTTCGCGAGAGTGGTTTTCAGACCGGTCCAGTAGGCGGCGAAGGCCCACATGTCGGCATGCTGGGCGATGACTTTGTCGATCGGCATGCCGGCGCCGTGACCGGCGCGGGTCTCAATGCGCACGAGGCGCGGTTTTTCACCGAGATCGGCAGACTGCAGTGCGGCGATGTATTTGAACGTGTGGGCAGGCACGACACGGTCGTCGGCATCCGCCGTCGTCGCCAGGATCGCCGGATAATCCTTGCCCTGCCGGATCGTGTGATAGGGGGAATAGCTCATGAGGTTGTGGAAATGCCGCTCCTCGGCAGGGCTGCCGAACTCGCCCTTCCACAATCCGCCGCCAGTGAACCTGTCGTAGCGCAGCATATCGGTGACCGCGACGCCCGGCAGTGCCACGTCGAACAGGTCGGGACGCTTGTTGGTGACGGCGGCAACCAGAAGGCCACCGTTGGACTCGCCCTGGATGGCAAGGCCGTCTGGTGAGGTGACGCCCGTTCGTTTCAGAAATTCGGCGGCGGCGATGAAGTCGTCGAACGAGTTCTGCTTGTTCTCGAGCTGGCCGGCGCGGTGCCACGCCTTGCCATATTCGCCGCCGCCGCGAATGTTCGCGACCGCCAGCACGCCGCCCTGTTCCACCCATGCGAGCTGAATCGGATTGTAGAACGGGATCTGGCTGATGCCAAAGCCGCCATAGGCATAAAGCAGGGTCGGCGCCGCAGAGGTGACATCCTTGCGCCTGATCAGGGAAAGCGGCACTTCGGTGCCATCCTTAGAGCGAAAGAAGCGCTGCTCGACGCGGATGCTGTCCAGATCGATCGGCACCTTAGGCTCCGCCCACGGCGTTACGGCTTTTGAGGCGAGATCGTAGTGATAGATCGCTATCGGGGCATCGTAGCTGGTGAAGACGAAGAAGGCTTCTCCGGCATCGCCTTCCAGAAATCGGGCCGTTCCGACCCCCGGCAGATCAACTGTGCCATCCGGCTTTCCATCGAGCGTGAAGCGGCGGATCTCCGTCTTGACGTCGATCTGGTAGCTCACCAGCAGCGTGTCGCCCGCGATGACGGCGGAGTCCAGCACCGCGCCATCGGTGGCCTCGGGGATGATTTCCTTCGGCTCCGGCTTCGCCTCGGCCATATCCAGGGAGACGATGCGCACACGTTCGGCCCCGAGCGTGGTCGCGAGCAGCAGCTCGGTTCCGTGATTGCCGAGGACATACCATGAGGATTCCATATCCGGCACGACCGTCTTCGGGGTCCAGTCCGGTGAGTGGAGGTCGATGACGGTGAGAGCGCTTTCGTTCGTACCGGGTGTCGAGGAAATGGTGAGATAGCGTCCCCCGGAAACCCGGTCCGCTCCGTGCAACAGGTCCGGGCGATCGGGAGTGGCATAGATCAGCCGGTCGTCTGCCTGTTTCGTGCCCAGTTTGTGAAAGAAGACAGCGTGATTGGCGACGACCTCGCCCCTGCCTGAGCCCTGAGCGGGCTTCGGCATACGCGAATAAAAGAAGCCCGATCCATCGGGCGCCCAGGCCAGGCGGGAGAAGCGTGCGCCATCGAGTGAATCGTCGAGTTCCTTGCCGCTTTCGACATCGAGCACCTTGATGGTTCGCCAGTCGGTGCCGCCCTCCTGGACGCCGAACGCCACGTAGCGGGCGTCATCGGACGCGCTCCAGTCGGTGAGCGCATCGGCACCATCTTCCGACCACGTATTGGGATCGATGAGCACGCGGCTTTCGCCGAAGACGCCGTCGCGGACATAGAGGGATGGCTGGTTTTCATTCCCCTTGATGACGTTGAAGAAAATATCGGTCCCCGCGTTTTCGCGGAACGGTGTATCGATCGTAGTCCAGCAGTTCCGTCATCCGCTTGCGGAAATGGTCCCTGCCGGGAAGCGCGTCCAGGTGCTTCTGCGTGACCGCTTTCTGCGCCTCGATCCAGGCCGACACCGCGCGATCGTCCGGTGCATCATTCTCAAGCCAGCGATATGAATCCACGACGGTTCGGCCGAAATACTCCTCGGTGACGTCGATGCGTTCGGTTTTCGGATAAATGTTCTTCTGCAAATTATCCTCCATTGGTTGGGCGGACACGTTGTGAATCTGGAGAAAAAAGGAGATGGCAATTGCGATAGGTGTTCTCATCGGAAACCCCAGCGGGAATAGATTGGTGTCGGAAAGTCTGAGCGTCTTTGCATGGGCGGATCAAATAATGGCACTTAGTGTCATTATTGTGATGTAAATTTACAGAAGTGCGGGCTGATAGCCGGTATTTGGCCTAAAGCAAGTGGCATTAAGCGTCATATAAAGTGCGCATATCATGAGTTGGAGACGCAGATGAGCAGGACGATACGGGACGGGGCGCATATCGAAGTGGCGCGAAGTGCCGCGCGCTTGTTCCTGGAAAAGGGTGTGGCCGGCACGAGTGGCGACGAGATCGCCGAGGCGGCGGGAATATCAAAGCGAACACTGTGGCGTTATTTCCGCAGCAAGGAGAGTTGCGTCGAGCCGCTCTTCGCGCTGACCTCGCAGCGCTTTGCCGCCCGACTGGAGAACTGGCCGTTCGATATCTCCGTCGAACGGTTTCTGGAGATCAATTACGACTTGAGCAAAATAGAGAAGCAGGAGGTAGAGGACAGCGCACTTGTCGTGCATCTGATTGCCAGGCTTGAGGAAGAGCCCGCGCTGCTCGAACCCTGGTTCATGTCGACCCGGATGACGGAGGACCGAATGGCCATCGTCATCGCCTCCCGCTTGGATCTTTCACCGAAGGATTTTGAGGTGCGGCTCTGCGCGGCTACAGTTGCGGCAGCGATGCGCATCGTTGACGAGACCATCAGCCGGGGCGCGGTGAAATACGGACAGGTGCCGACGCTTGCAGAAATCAACGATCGGCTCGCCCAGGCGATCCGCCGCGCAAGCACCTTGCCCTTCTGTGATCCTGTGACACAGCGCCCGCGATGATCGCAAAAGAACTAAAATTAGGGGCAGCCGATAGACTTGGGGTGTTGCGTGCATACTGACGAAGTAGGTCCACGCCGGCGGATCACTTCCACGATTAGCCGCCTTGAACCGATACGAACCTTCGACCCGGAAGTGTCGACGCATGGCGGGCGGAATTGGGCCGATTTGCCGGCCTGATTGGCATCTGCAAAATGAATGGCGATGAGCCCCACGTTTGCCGGCCCGTGGGTTTAATAATCCCGCAACATTTCAGTGGGGGCGTTCCACATTGGCGAGCCCCCAACCATACAGAATTCTCAGTCATCCGGCTGTCAGGCATCTGGGACGATGGCCCGGTTCACCAGCAGCGTATCGACATATTGGACCATACTGACGATCTTGCCGTCGCGGACCTCGTAGAGATGGGCAAAGTGCGCCGTCATCGACTTGCCTGTCGCCGTGTAGGTGCCGGAGTAGATGCCGAACGCTGCAACACGATTGCCGTCCTCCATGAGGGTATGGACTTTCGCGTTGTAGCCGATCCACTCCGTACCGAGCCTGTGGAATACCCCGGCGACAATGGCGTCGGGGCCGACATAGGTGCCGGCATAGGGGAAGCCTTCGGCTTCCGTCCACGTCGCATCGTGCGCCAGGGCCGCAAGCAGGTTGCGGCCGTTATCCTCGGATGAGCCCTCATAGGTGGCCCTGATGAGATCGAGATTGGCGCCCATCGCGATCAGCCCCACTTCATTTCGCCGGTGGCGACCTTGGAGCCGATGTCGAGTGCCACACCCATGCCGAGACCCGGAAAGCGTGCTTCCATCGCAGCCTTGAGCGAGGTGGAGTCCTTATGCTTGGCCAGTTCCTCCTCGAACGCCTTCAGGTACGCAATGGTGTGCTCCACGCCGGACAGGTCGGTCGTGGCCTCCGGTGTCATGTGACCGGCAACCACGATCGCCGGCTTGCGTGCTGCGATCTTTTCGAGATTGGCAATCCAAGCAGCCCGGAGTTCGGCGCTGTTGGTGTCTGCCGTCCATACATGGACACCGTTGAAGATCATCACACCGCCAAACACGGCGTTCAGGGATGGAACGAAGAGATAACGCCGGTTGGCGAGGCCGTCCGCTTCGACGATCTCGATCGTTTCACCGTCAACCGTCAGGGTCTTGCCGTCGAAGATATTGGGCATGACGACATCGGCCAGCGTCTGCGGCCCATTTTCCTTGAGCTGCGGTCCCCAAACGGCGAGCTTCTTTTCGACACTGGCCTTGATCGCATCGACTGTGGCCGAGGCAGCAATTACCTTGGCGTCGGGGAAAGCGGCCTTGATCGGACCCAGGCTGAAGTAGTAATCCGGGTCTGACTGGCTGATATAGATCCTGGTCAGCGTCTTGCCCGTTGCCTTGATCGCGTCCGCAACAGCCTTGCCGTCGGGAAGCGTGAAGCCGCCGTCGATCAGTACGGCTTCGGTGGGGCCAGAGATCAGAACAGGCGCGCGGAAGAAGCCATTTTGCCCGGCGGGAAAATGCTTCCAGGTGAGGCTTCCTGCGGCATGGCCGAGATCAGCGGGTGCAAAGACGGCAGTAGCGCCAGCGGCGAGCGTGGTTTTCATGATAGTTCTCCTCGTGAACATGATTGTC
Source organism: Rhizobium sp. PP-CC-3A-592 (assembly GCF_003217095.1). Lineage (GTDB taxonomy): Bacteria > Pseudomonadota > Alphaproteobacteria > Rhizobiales > Rhizobiaceae > Ferranicluibacter. The sequence continues at coordinate 2,199 of NZ_QJSR01000015.1, read as the reverse complement.
TCCAGGTTTAGGGCTTTAGGAAAGGGAGGGCCGAGCCCTGCCAAGAGCGGAAAGACTTGCTATGAGATTATCGGCATTGCCGAACAGCTCGTGGGCTCTGACCAGCTCGGTTCGCTCCCCGTCATCGACAATCAACGCTGGCACGCCACCGGCTTCGAACTCCTGCATCAGCGACCGGGACCGCTCCACGCGCTTGCGGTTTGCCGCCAGCAGCTCCGCATCCGGTTCCGCAAGGCAAGCGGCGGCGGCACTGAGGTCGGCCCTCTCCAGGATATCGCGCAGTTCCGACAGGTCGGTAACGTCGCGACCAGCGACATAGCGCGCTTCCTGGATGAGCCGAAGTGCATCAATTTCGCGAGACGGATCTGTCAGAGAAACGGCTGTTACTGCCAGCGTCGCCGAGCCAGAATTTAGCAAACCGCCACTGCCAAGCACCTTTACGCGATAATCCTTAGTGAACTGCTGCCCCGTTAAGCTTGCGATGCGAACGTCATTGGACCAGGCAAAGTTCGCAAAATGTTCGTCTACCACTCGTGCGCCTGTCCCTGAGAAAAGACCCGTCGGCGCCAGTGCGACGATAAGGTTTGGCAGCGCGGCGAGTTGTGCAAGCAAAGGCGACGCGCCATAGCACCAGCCGCAGAGGGGATCGAATAGGTAGGTAACGTGGGCTTTGTCGCTCATCTCTCGCTCCTTGAGGAGCTATAGATGACACGAGAGAATTAGAGCGAGAAGTCCGTAGAAGACGACAGAATGTATGTTATAAGCAAACAATCAATTTGGAGCGCAAGCATGCAGGAAGCGACCAATCTCAATCGGCTGGCCTATTTCGTCGCTGTCGTCGATGCGGGTTCTTTCACGCGCGCAGCCGAATATCTCGGCATTACCAAGGCTGTCGTCAGCCAGCAGGTTGCCAAGCTCGAAGAAGAGGTTGGCACCACGCTGCTGATGCGCACTACACGACGGCTCCAGCCGACCGAGGCAGGAAGGATGTTTCACCTCCGTTGCGTCCTCGTCTTGCGCGAGGCCGAGGATGCCCTGAGAGAGTTGGCTCAAGCCAGAACAGAGCCAAAGGGTCTGCTGAGGATCACCGCGCCATACGACTATGGCACCTCGGTGATTGTGCCCCTGGTGACCGCTTTCACTGCCCGATATACGGACTGCAAGGTCGAACTCAGCCTCAGCGACAAAATGGTCGATCTCGTCGCCGACAGCATGGACCTCGCTATTCGCGTAGGCTGGCTGGCCGATTCAGGCCTGCAAGCCCGCCGGATTGGCGCGTTTCGACAATATCTGGTTGGCGCACCTGAACTCGTGAGCAAGGTGGCCAAACTTAACGAGCCTGGCGATTTGCCATTCCTGCCCTTCGTCGCCAACAACGCGCTAAAGGAGCCCTTGGAGTGGACCTTTGTCCGCAACGAAGGAGGCGAGGCACGAACTGTGCGTTTCAAGGCCGACATTGCGATCAACACAACGCCGGCCGTGATGGAAGCTGTGCGGCAAGGCGGCGGGCTATCAGTTTTGCCGGACTTCCTAACGGCCGCAGACATAGCGAGCGGATGGCTGGTTCGTGTCCTTCCGGACTGGCATCTACCATCGGGTGGTGTCTATACGGTATACCCGGCCGCCCGCTTTAGACCGCCTAAGGTCTCTGCGTTCGTAGACCTGTTGATTGCGTCTGTTAAAAGCGTAACGGGATCCAATTGAATAGTGAAGAGATTTTAAGTCGGAAAAAACAAATTGGGCTCACCTCAGCGTGCCCACATCGAATTTCCTTGACGAAAATAAAATATTTCGAGTTGTTGCAACATCCCATCGTTGGGCTTGATGAGATGCGAACCTCGGATCCCGCTAATGCACAACCCAAGTTCCTATGGGTTTACCTCTAACGGATGACATTTACTTGTCGTCGTCAATTGATAAAACAGTGATATAGGAAAAACTCAGGCGCTAGCAGCCTGCGTAAGCGGTGTTATCACGCTTCAGCCTCGCTTCGGGACATGGCACCACGTTGGCACCGTTATAGACTTGCAAGACTACTTCCTTTTCCTTGGCCTTATTAACAGGACGACCTAAGGGCAATCATGAGCGAAGGTCGCTCCTGCAGCTAGAGCGCGTCCTGTGATCGATGAATCGATTGTGAGGTGACTGCTGCAGACCATTCTGATTCAACATCGACCTGCACGGAGGTGGAGAATGGGC
>NZ_QJSR01000014.1 GCF_003217095.1 Rhizobium sp. PP-CC-3A-592 | reverse complement strand
GAAGAGCTGGCCGCCCAGGCCGAGGAGCTTCAGGCCTCCATCGCCTTCTTCCGGGTGGACAACGTCTCTCACAAGCCGGCCCCGGTCGCCGCCGCGCCCCAGCGGGCCGCGCATCATGCGGCGCATCACACGGCAACCGCACGCCCGGCCGCCGCCCCGCGCAAACCGGCAGCCGGCGCCCTTCGCCAGAGCGTCTCTGCCCAGCAGGCCCGCGTGAAGGGTTTTGCGCTGGATATGTCGATGGGCGGCCCCGACGCTGACGACGCCGACTTCAAGCAGAGCGCCTGATATGGATCATATGCCGGCGGAGTCCCAGTTCGTCACCTTCAGCCTCGGGGAAGAGCTGTTTGCCGTTCCCGTCACCGTGGTCCGGGAGATCCTGGACCACGAGGACCCGTTCAAGATCCCGCACGGCCCCGACTACCTAATGGGGCTGCGCGACGTGCGCGGTCAGGGCGTACCGATCATCGACCTGCGCCTGCGGTTGGGCATGACACCCACCGTGCGCACGCCGCACACCCGCATACTGGTGCTCGACATCCCCCTGGGCGAGAAGGATCTCGCGCTCGGGCTGGTGGCCGACAAGGTGTTCAAGTTGACGCCGTTCCGGCGCACCATCAAGCAGGCACGCAACATCATTGCGGAATGGACTGACGACTACAACAGTTTCCGGCCCCACTCATCGCCTGGATTCCAGACTCTGGCGGACTACGCCGAGATCATCGCTGTAACCTGCTCCAACGCCACGCAGTATGGAAGATTCGCATTCCGCCGGTTGCTGGCACCCTGCCATTTTACTTCTCAAAACCGCCGAAGCTCCAATCTCAGCCGGATGAGACTTCAGTGGCAGGTCATCGTCACTGGCTCAGACCCTGTCGCCATTACCGCATTTAAGGAGAATTCGAACAGCAGCAGATCCCATTATCCGCTGGGCAATATCACACCCAGCGAATTCGCAATGAAAATGGCTGTCGAAAAATAGGCCGCATGAGGCCAGAATGACAATCCAAGGCTTTCCAAAGGATTGAAGCGAAGTCGGGTCTCAGGTTATCAAGGCGAATGGAAGCGCCTGTTAACGACTAAAGTTTGACCACACACTCCGCACAACCTCAGGAACGAGCGCCCCAAATCTTACTGCAAGTAGTTGCGCGTTGCGCGGCGAATGCGTAAGAACCTAGGCGACTCAAGCTGTTCCGCACCTGACAGAGCAGACGTTACGCCTCATCTTATAATTAGGGTCCATGTGACGACACTCTGAGGAAGGAGTAAAATTATGCCTCTATCAATCATATCCGATCCAGATGAGTGCAGCACTTATGTTCACAATAAGCTCACACAGCGTGACCCGTGCTTCTTAGCGCGAATTGGCGGAAGCGATACCGATGCCCTAGCAGCACTCGCCGAAATCGAGATATCAAAGCACTCTCCCCTAATTAATAAAATTAACGATTACAAGGCATTAGTCGAGCGCTATAATGGATTCTACACAAAAAATGACGACTCCCTGAAGGACTTTGAATCTTACCTGAACGTTCTCCGAAACGCTTACGAGGCGGCCGATAGTGTTTTCATCGTCTGTCAGGAACTTAATCACCTCTATTTTCCCCACCTAATAGACAAATGCACCGCCTCACCAGAATCTTTAGAGCAGTACGAAAATCTAATGAAATTTGTTACATCTGGAGACAAAGAGACGGTCGCGCTCCCCTATAATTATGTCGAACGTATGAATTATGGCGGCAAATCATTATTTGGTGATTTCTCTGTACTCCTGGACGACAGGAAGGTTCTCGCTATATCGCCATTCTCAGAGAGCATACAATCTACCTTCTTGCGGAACAAACGCTTCTTCAAGAATTACAACTATCCAGATCTACATTTGGCTACGTATGAGACTCCAATCACATACTCGGGGTTACCTGCCGAATTTTATCCAGATCAGAGTTGGCACGACACACTCGAACGAATGAAGAACGAAGTCTCGAACATTGAATTCGATATTGCTTTGCTCTCTTGCGGATCATACGCAATGCCACTGGGGGTTTATATAAGAGACGTATTGAAGCGAAAGGCAATATACCTAGGAGGTATTATGCAAATGTATTTCGGAATTATGGGTCGTCGGTACGAGACTCCCTTCTTTGTCAATCAGATCAACCGTGAAGTATTTATCAAGCCACTCGAAGGCGACCGCTTTCTATCGCATGTTCCGCTTACTGAAGGGCAGCCTACAGAAGCATTTGGCGCATATTTCTAAAACGCGTGGAGGTAGCATAAATGCGCTCTTTGATATCTAACAACTGTTGGGCTGGCTATTTCTATGGAGAAGCAGGAGTACCATATGATACACCAACCGTTGGCTTGTGGATCGGAGCTGATCACTACTTAAGGTTCCTGCAGAGTTTCAGGTTGTATATCAGTGCTGAACTTGAGTTCCCATCAACACTCCAGCGGTCTTACCCAGTTGGGCTTTTAGGAGGGGACGTGGAAATCGAATTCATGCACTATCTGGACAGGGATGAAGCAAAGAAAAAATGGATACGTCGATGTCAGAGACTACCAAGAAATGATGCTGACCTGTTTGTTAAAATTTGCGATAGAGATGGTTTTACTGCCGAGCACCTAGACAAATTCGTTGCATTACCATTTTTGAACAAAGCGGCATTTATCAAAAAAGGTCGTTATCCTCACAAAGCTTCTGACAATATCGTAGAAATCGAATGCACCGGTGAGACAGTGATGGATGGGATAGCGCTAGCGCATCTCATGAAAGTCGAAATGCCTCGCCAGCTTGATCGATGGCTCGCAAGATAGTACTTACTTTTAAGGGTTTAGCATGTGTGGCATTATCGGAATTGCGAGCTCAACTGAAGTTGCAGACCGCATGTTGCTTGGTCTGAAATTGCTGGAGTATCGTGGCTATGACTCAGCCGGCCTCGCTACTCTTGATAATGGACGCATACATAGATGCCGCGCGGAAGGTAAATTACTCAATCTTGAGAAAAAAATCAAGATTAATCCGGTTCACGGTCACATAGGGATCGCTCACACTCGCTGGGCTACACACGGCGCACCAACTAAAGCAAACGCACATCCCCACGTAGTGGATGGCGTCGCAGTGGTACATAACGGGATAATTGAAAATTTTTCATCAATCAAACGCCAATTGGTGGCCGAAGGCTCCATATTTACATCACAAACAGACACGGAAGTAATAGCACAGCTTCTTTCCAGTTTTCGTAAGCTAGGGCTAGATGGAACGGAAGCGTTCAAAAGCGTGTTAACAACGATTCGGGGGGCATACGCTCTGGCAGTGCTGTTCAACGATGAACCAGAATCCATCTTTATCGCCAGATCCGGCCCGCCACTTGCCATAGGTTATGGGAATGGAGAGATATTTATTGGATCTGATGCCGTTGCTTTATCACCATACACAGAAGAAGTCTCTTACCTGCATGACGGAGACTGGGCTGTAGTTTCATCTAGCAGTGTCGAAATTTTTGACGCCACTAACGCCTCTGTAGCCCGACCGCGACATGTATCGACTCGCTCGGCGTATGTGATTGACAAGGGTACCTATCGGCACTTTATGGAAAAGGAAATCTATGAACAGCCGGAGATGATAAGTCATACACTTGGTCAGTATATCGACTTCTCCAGCGAGACCGTTAGTTTGACGCATGAAATCAATGCTTGGAAGACACCAAGTAAGCTTGCCATCTCAGCATGTGGCACTGCATATCTGGCGGGCTTAGTTGGAAAGTATTGGTTTGAAAAATTCGCGCGCCTTTCTGTGGAAATTGATGTAGCCTCAGAATTTAGGTATCGCAATATACCTTTCTCTGCTGATACAGCCGCATTGTTCATCTCGCAGTCTGGCGAAACCGCAGACACGTTAGCTGCCCTACGCTATTGCAAAGACCAAAATATGACGATTACCTCTCTTGTAAACGCAAGTGAGTCGTCTATCGCTCGTCAGTCAGATTGGGTGTTTCCTATCGTAGCTGGAGTTGAAATTGGCGTCGCTTCAACCAAAGCATTTACTTGCCAACTTACCGTACTTGCTGTCCTTGCAATAAAAGCTGGCGCGGAGCGAGGGACGATTTCGCCAGATCGAGAACGGGAGCTAGTTAGGCACCTAATTGAGATGCCGCGCATTATGAACAGCGTTCTGAACTCGATTAGGCCCTCGATAGAGAAAGTCGCTCGTGAGTTCTCAAAGTGTAAAGACGTACTTTACATTGGGAGGGGCACAAACTTCCCTTTGGCGCTGGAAGGCGCGCTTAAATTAAAGGAAATTTCTTATATCCACGCTGAGGGCTACGCAGCAGGGGAATTGAAGCACGGCCCGATAGCGCTTATAGATGAAGCAATGCCCGTGGTAGTGATTGCTCCATTTGATAGCGTGTTTGAAAAGACAGTTTCTAACATGCAAGAAGTCGCTGCGCGCGGCGGCCGGATCGTTTTAATAACTGACGAAGACGGCGCAAAAGCCAACAAGTTACCGACGCTCGCAACAATCGTTATACCGCGATCGCACGAAATTATTGCACCAATGTTATTTTCATTGCCTATTCAATTGATTGCGTATCACACGGCTGTTATATTAGGCGCTGACGTAGATCAGCCTCGTAACCTCGCAAAATCGGTAACTGTAGAATAAAAATAGACCCTCGAATACCAAATGAAGGGCAAATAAGCTGGGTGGAAATATGAGCACTGATCTTATGACGAATGAAGATCTACTGGGTTTACCAGTTGGGGAAGAGCTAGTTGAATCGCTTTCGACCTATTTTGATCTTCTTTTTTACAACGCTACATACATGTTTGACTTTGCCAGCGTTAGCTCTGCGATGAATCATTATATGGACATAGGATGGAAGCTTGGTTACGATCCATCGCCAGCGTTCTCTTCGCGCGAATATCTGCTAATAAACGGCGACGTGGCTGACAGCGAGATGAATCCGCTTATCCATTTTGTATTTTATGGAGTAAACGAGGGGCGTTCGCTGCGAGCGTTCGATAATCAAGAGGTTGTCAGAGAAGCTAGTACAGATAGTAACGCATTCGTCGCTCAGCTGGAGTCAGAATCGATTTACAATCTCTCGCATTCACCGGCACCTGAGAAGATACTCGTGCCGGGGGTTATGCTGGAACGTTTAAAAGCGGTCGTAAATCCAGTGTTTTATATGGAAAGTCACCACGCTCGGATGAGCGGCAGCATTGATCCTGTTGAACACTTTTTCACCGTAGGATTCTACCAAAACCTGGATCCAAACCCGTTCGTGTATACAAAATTCATAAAGGGAATTGATCGAGATATCGGCAACTCGATAGATGGCTTCCTGAGCCTCGTTGAGAGGGGAACCATTATGAATCCCCTAATGAAATCGCCTATTTCGTTCTCAGACCTGATGAGTCGCCTGATAGATCGTAAAGACTTTCTAAAAGATGTTTTCCTGGTGGATCTAAGCCAATATGCGGCGTTCTATCCCGATATCGCAAGTTCGCAATCTTTGCATCCTATTGAGCACCTATTTTGGTATGGTCTGAAAGAGAATCGTTTAAGGTTTTGTAACATTCTCGACACGGCTTTACTAAACGTAGCCGACGATGTAAATGACTCTGCTTTCCTGAAGAGTAGAGATCGGCCACTTGACTACGCTAACGTATCTACACTTCCTTTGCCTGCTATTCGAAGGAATTTGACGAAGGGAGTGTCGCTGCATATTGGTTCAGTCTTGTTCAAAAACGACCTCTCCGAAATTAGTAAGTTGCTAAACTCAATACAACTAAATTTAAGCCCAGAAACCTTCACTGTAAAAGTTTCGTTATGGGACAATAGTCCAGACGCGCTCGATCTTTCGAGCGTGTTTGCAAGTTTAACCTATGAACCGGCTCTCACGCATGATGGAAATAATTGTGGGTTTGCTAGAGGACAGAATGCACTTATGCGTGAAGCATTCTCAGGTGGGGCCGACTATTATCTTGGGCTGAATCCAGATGGATATTTGTTGGGACATGCACTGACCGAAGCGCTTCTGTTTGCTCAGGAGCTTCGGGCTCCGGCATTAATCGAGCTAAAGAATGAGCCGCTTTGCCACCCCAAGTGGTATGACCCGTTAACCGGGGAGACCGACTGGGTGTCTGGCGCATCGTTCCTTGTTGCCAAGGAAGTTTTTCTGGCGAGCGGCGGGTTTGATGATGAGTTTCCGCTTTATTGTGAGGATGTAGACTTTTCTTTTACCGTGCGAGCGAAGGGGTTCAGAACATACGTTGCGAGCAAAGCGTTGTTTTATCACGATACGACGCCAAGGATGCGAGAGCTCAATCAGGCGCGGAGCAATGCTATGCTATTGGGTGCTTGGTACCTCTCCGAAAAATGGGGGTGCCTCGACAAAGCTGATAGGTTGCGTCTTGAGCTAATGCGGCGCGGAATGGGCCTGAGGGACTTTAAAGCTGAGAAAAGAGTTAGAAATGTACCCGACTCCATTAGACAAAGTATGCGGCTTGACCGTTTCGCTCCATCACGTTTTTGGAACTGAAACATTATAGGTAGGTAGGCAATGAGTAGCGACGATGTAACCGTCGGGATTCGATTCCACGATATCTCGAAGATTGATCTACTTGAGAGATGCCTAAATAGCGTTGCTGGGCAAACGCATGCGGGTGTTCATGTGATCTTGAGTTGCCAGGGCTTTGATGCCGCCAATGTCGCGACAGTCGAGTGCCTGTTAGCGGCGACGTTAAAACTCTCAGGGTTTGCATATGAGATAATAAATGTTGCAAATCCAGACAAGTTAGATCTTAGATCTAAACTTCTGAATACTATCGTAGATCATCACTACGGCAGTTCGCGGAGATTTCTCGCGTTTATAGACTACGATGATATATGGTTTTCTCACGCAATCTCGACACTTATAGATAGTTTTAATTATGGGCCATTTGCTCTAAGCTATGCCGATATACATTGCGCAAATCTTTTATACTACAACAATAGTTTTTATGTGAAAGAGTTACGAGATGTATATAGTATATCACGTAAGTCAAAACGGGATTTGTTATCTGAAAATTTTTTACCGCTTCACTCTTATATGTTTAATACCTCTATCTTAGATTCTTCGATCCTTCATTATGACACATCCTTGGAAGTACTTGAAGATTACGATGTTCTATTGAGAGTTATATTGACAAATCCAGTATCCGGCTTACATAGAAAGGAGTTGATTGGTCTATATAATTTTTACAGCGTAGTTTCTGGCAAGGTCAATACTACGCCAAGTATATTCGAGCCTCCTGTTGTTGTCGTTGGCGGCCCTTGGTCGAAGGCTCGGACCCAAATTATACAAAAACATAGTGGTTATCCAATTAAGGAGTACTTCGGCGAGCAGTGGGAGTTGGACGCGCTATCAAATCAGGGCTGAATACTTCTGATTTCCACTGAGAGCTGATGGGTTGGATGCCCCTCTCGACGGCATCGCGATGTGCCGAAGTGATGTTCGTCAGAACTACACTTAGTGAAAGGGAGCATCCATGAAGGAAGTTAGCATCGTCGGCCTGGACTTAGCAAAGCGGGTGTTTCACGTCCATAATGTCAATGCCGCGTGAATTTTCCGTAAGCGCTCATTTACATGCGCATTGACGCGCCCCGTTTGACCGGGGCGCTTGTGGGCCACTCGTATGGGATCAGACCGCAGCGGTCTTGGCGAAGTTGAATGGTAGCAGCTCGGTGATGTCGGCGTCGGTTGGACGTTGCGGCAATTCCGTGAGGATGTGGCGCAGCTAGGCCAAGGGCTCCACGCCGCAGGCGCGGCAGGTCAGCATGAGGCTGTAGACGACGGCACTGGCCTTAGCTCCGTCCACGGTATTGAACCGCCCCGGCTTTGCCGGGGACCCCAACTCGTGAGAAGTAGGGTCTATGACAAGCAAAACGACGAACAAATTTTCTCCTGAAGTCCGCGCCGTTCGGATGGTAACGGAACATGAAGCCGAACACTCATCGCGCTGGGCGGCGGTATCATCGATAGCTGTCAATGCCGCGTGAATTTTCCCCAGAAGTGCCGAAGTAAAATTCCTCATTTATGCCGACGTGGATGCCAGGGAGAATTGGGGATTTTTCGGCGGGCGCCCGCGTGGCTTTTGAGGTGGAGCGAATGCGGGCGGAGCAATGAGGGCTTTGGAGCGAACATGTTCCGGCATCAGTTCGGCATGCTGGCGCAATCGGTAACTCGACCCCTCGATTTGCACGACGACGGCGTGATGCAGCAGTCTGTCGAGAAGCGCGGTGGCGACAACTGGATCGCCGAAGACATCGCCCCATTCAGCGAAGCCGCGGTTTGATGTCAGGATCATCGCACCTCGTTCATATCGGGCGTTGACGAGTTGGAAGAATTGCTCGACGGACTGCCTCTGTCGTCGTGGCGCTCCCATGCAAAACCTGGCCCATAGTGCCTCCCTCCATTCCGTGGACATGATTGCACCATCAAAGTCCGGGATCAAACATCTAGTTCCCGAACGAGGACCAGGCGGCGGCGCAATCGGTTCAACTCCGATTTAAGATGTTGGGGTAGCTTGCGTCCGTCGCCGGTCTCAAGCAGTGCCATGTCTCGCTCCCAGCTGCGCAGTGATGGCCGTGAGCGGATACCTTGGGTGACAAGAAGAGCAGAGATGCGATTTTCGATCCGCGTTCGCTCCTGCACAAGATATTCCCGCTCGCGGTGCACCCGTTTGCCATCCTCTTCGTCAGGAGTGGGCACGTGCACCATACTGCATATCTGGCTGTCACCCGCGATATAGGCGGCGAGGACACGCAGCATCCCTTCAGCATCGAGACGATCTGTCTTTGCGCGTTTCGCCCTTCGGTTTACCAGAATGCTTGTGGGCTCCACGACATACGTCGGAATTCCTTGGGCTGTCAGCAGACGGTGCAGCCAAAATCCATCACGTCCTGCCTCGAAGCAAACTGCAATCGACGGCGGGATACCTTGCTCCCGTCCGCTTGCTTTCAGCCCGTCCACTAAGTGCATTAACGTCGCTGTGTCGCCAGCACTGACACGGTGCATTTGGCTGCTCCGGGCTCCCGCCTGTCGAGTTCCGACAAGCCAGAGAGAGTTACTGAGTTCCAGGGCAACAAGGATAGTATCACTGGTAAATGACATGATCGGCTCCTTAATTTGAGGACGCCGCATTATGACCTGAGGGTCAGCTGGTGTCCGCCCTCATAGCATCTGAAACCAGATTTCGATCACCTTGCCCTTGGCGGGACCGACGGCGACCCCTGCCACTGCGGCGGGGAAGTTTTTTTAAACGCCTCGGCTGTCTCGGCATCCTGCGCATGATGTCTCAGGCGAGCCGAGAGTTTGCGGTAGCCCATCGAGCGCACTTCGCGGCCCAAAGTCTGCTCACTCACCGAGACACGGAATTCCTCCCAAAGCCACTGGGCCAGATCACACAAACGCCAGCGCACGACGCCGTCGAGATAGGGTGTAGGGCCTCGCTCAATGGCTTGCGCCAAGGCCGTGCGCTGATCTTCGTTCAACAGTGACGGCTTGCCCGGAGCCTTGCCGTTGATCAACCCATCGGGACCGCGCGCGTTGAACCGCACCACCCAGTCGCGCACGATCTGCACCGTGACGCTGCCGAGCCGCGCAGCATCAGCGCGAGAGCCGCCATCATAGATCGATGCAAGCGCCAGGAGCCGCCGCGCCTAGTCCGCATCCTTTGTCTGTCGGGCCAGAATCCGCAGCCCGTCCCCGCGAAAGTCTGATCGCAAAGAAATTGCTGAATCCATCGCAAACCTCCTGTTTGCGCTACCGATTAAGATTCGTCGGCTTTTGGGAACCCCGAGAGTCAGCATCAATGGAGGTTGGTATTAGAACCAACCTGAGGGACACCACCGATGACGGACGATATGATGAACCTGCGCTCACTCGTTGAGAAGAGCGCTGATGCCGATTTGGCTCGCGCGAGATGATCGGCTTTGCTGCCGAGAAGCTGATGGCGCTGGAGGTCGGCACGAAGACCGGCGCGGGCTATGGCGAGAAGAACGGCTTCCGACTTGCCCAGCGCAACGGCTACCGCGATCGAGACTGGGAAACGCGAGCGGGAACCGTCGAACTGCGCATTCCCAAGCTCCGCACAGGCAGCTACTTCCCGAGTTTCCTGGAGCCGCGCCGGATGGCGGAGAAGGCCCTGACGGCGGTCATTCAGGAGGCCTACATCCAGGGCGTCTCGACGCGCTCCGTCGATGATCTTGTGAAAGTCATGGGCATGTCAAGCATCTCCAAGAGCCAGGTGTCACGGCTTTGCGAGGAGATCGACGAGAAGGTGAAGGCCTTTCTCGACCGGCCTATCGAGGGCGAATGGCCTTATCTATGGATCGATGCCACCTACCTGAAGGTCCGGCGCGGCGGTCGCATCGTCTGTGTTGCAGTCATCATCGCCGTTGGCGTCAACACCGACGGTCGACGCGAAGTGCTCGGCATGGAAATCGGCACGTCCGAGGCCGAGGCGATCTGGACGGAATTCCTGCGAAAGCTGACCGGGCGGGGGCTGCGCGGCGTCAAACTCGTCGTCTCCGATGCCCATGAGGGCATCAAGGCAGCCGTATCGAAGGTGCTTTCCGCCACTTGGCAGCGTTGCAGGGTGCACTTCATGCGTAATGCATTGGCTCATGCGGGCAAGAGCGGACGGCGGGTCGTATCCGCGTTCATTGCCACGGCCTTCGCTCAGGACACACCGGAGGCCGCAAGCACCCAGTGGCGCAGCGTCGCCGACCAGATCAGGCCAAAGGTCCCGAAGCTTGCCAGTCTGATGGACAATGCCGAGCCCGACGTACTCGCCTATATGACCTTTCCCAAGCAGCATTGGGCCAAACTTCACTCGACCAACCCGATTGAGCGTTTGAACGGCGAGATCAAGCGGCGGACAGAGGTCGTCGGCATCTTCCCCAACGACGACGCCATCGTGCGCCTGGTCGGTGCCCTGCTGCTCGAACAGAATGATGTATGGGCCGTCCAGCGATCTCGCTATATGACCCTTGAGACAATCGCTACGATGAGCGATGATCCACTCATCAGCCTGCCAGCAACAAGCTGACACTCATCCGGCCCTCTGGGATGAGCCGTGGCCATCTAAGCTACACCACTCCCTGGGACACGATCGAACGGATACCTAGAAAAGAGGTCAGCCCCTTCCATCGACCCGCCTAGGCCGCAGCGCCCAAACTCCCATGCGGATCCAGCACATATTTTGTCGCAGCGCCTTGGTCGAAGCTCTCATACCCCTGCGCCGCATCATCCAGCGGAATGATCTTTGCGTTGACGATATCCGCGATAGGGAGGCGGTCGTGGAGGATGGCTTGCATAAGTTGGCGGTTGTACTTGAGCACCGGCGTCTGGCCGGTGTGGAAGGATTGGGCCTTGGCCCAGCCGAGGCCGAAGCGCAGCGACAGGCTGCCGCGGCGGGCGGCATCGTCCACGGCACCCGGGTCTTCCGTTACGTAGAGGCCGGGAATGCCGATCGAGCCGGCGGCGCGGGTGATCTCCATCATCTGGTTGAGGACGATCGCCGGCTGCTCGCCGCCGGCATGGCCGCGGGCCTCGAAGCCGACGGCATCGATGGCGCTGTCCACCTCATCCGTGCCGATTACTCGCGCGATCATGTCGCCCAGCCGATCGCTTTTGGAGAGGTCCACAGGCTCAAAGCCGACCTTTGCGGCATGCGCCAGCCGCTCCTTGTTGAAATCGCCGATCATGACGACAGCCGCACCCAGGATACGGGCGGAGGCAGCGGCAGCCAGGCCCACTGGGCCGGCGCCTGCGACATAGACGGTGGAGCCGACGCCGACGCCTGCCTTTACCGCTCCGTGAAAGCCCGTGGGCAGGATATCGGAGAGCATGGTGAGGTCGCGGATCTTTGACATCGCTCGGTCGCGGTCGGGGAATTTCAGGAGGTTGAAGTCGGCATAGGGAATGGTGACGTAACGGGCCTGCCCGCCGATCCAGCCGCCCATGTCGACATAGCCATAGGCGCCGCCGGCGCGTGCGGGATTGACCGTCAGGCACACGCCGGTGTCCTGCGACTTGCAGCAGCGGCAGCGGCCGCAGGCGACGTTGAAGGGCACGGAGACGATGTCGCCGACTTCCAGCATCTCGACGTCGACGCCCTTTTCGATCACCTCGCCGGTGATCTCGTGGCCGAGCACGAGGCCCGGCAGAGCGGAGGTGCGGCCGCGCACCATGTGCTGGTCGGAGCCGCAGATATTGGTGGAGATGACCTTGAGGATGACCCCATGCTCGATGCGGCGGCCATCGGGCGCCTCGAGCTTCGGATCGTCGATGTCGCGCACTTCGACCTTGCCCGGCTTCAGGTAGACCACGCCTCGGTTCTTGCTCATGTCTTGGCTCCTCCATCTGTGTTGTGCCGCCGGCTGTGGCGACGGGCGCTCGTTTAGGATCAAGCGCACCGTCGATCGCATCCGCGCGAGCTGGCTCTCCCTGGCGGTGGCATAAGCCTTCCTCACGCCCTGCCGCTCCTCCGCAGCACCTCCATGGACACGCACCAGCAGACCACGCGCCGGCCAGCCGCGCGCCCGAGGAAGCGACATGCTCGCCTTGAGGGGCGACATCATGCATCACGGTCGGAGGGCTGCGTTTGTGCCGGCAAACAGAGCACGTCCTTGCCCGTTACCCAAGTAAATTAGTAGATTATTGCTGTCGGAACGTGCTCCGCTCGCGCATCCTGAAGGCCGAATTCAAGGCGCGGAGGAGGTCTTCCGTGTGAAGGGGGCACTTATGACATTGAAATCATTCCTTGCGGCGGCCGTTGGTCTTGCAGGTCTCTCACTCGCGTCCATCGCCGCCGCCGCGGATAAGACGGTGGTCGTCGGCTACCAGACGGACGCGCTGCCGTCCTCGGTTGCGATTGCCAATGGCGAGTTCGCCAAGGCCACCGGCACCGAGATCGATTTCCGCAAGTTCAATTCCGGCGCCGAGATCTTCGCCGCCATCGCCTCGGGCGATGTGCAGATCGGCTATGTCGGCTCCAGCCCGTTTGCGGCCGCCACGTCGCGCGGCCTCGATGTGAAGGCGTTCTATCTGTCCTCTATCTCCGGCATCGACGAGGCGCTCGTCGTGCGCAATGGCTCCGTCATCGAGAGCCTCGACGACCTCAAGGGTAAGAAGCTCGCCGCCGCCCCCGTCTCCACGGATCATTACCAGCTGCTTGCCCTCATCAAGTCGCTGGGCCTCTCGGAGAAGGACGTGCAGGTCTTCGCCATACCGCAGCCGGAAATCGTCGCCAGCTATACGCGCGGCGATATCGACGGCGGTTTCGTCTGGGATCCGGCTCTGACCGAGCTGAAGAAGAACGGCAAGGTGCTGATCACCTCCAAGGACGTGGCCGAGCGCGGCGCGCCGACCTTCTCCGCCTGGGTCGCGGCCTCGGACTTTGCGAGCGAGAATCCGAAATTCCTGCGCGACTATGCCGGCGTGATCAACAAATATTACGCCTCCTTCGCCACGGATAAGGCCGCTTGGGGGCCGGAAAGCGAGAATGCCAAAGCGCTTGCAAAAATCCTCGGCGGCACGGCGGAGCAGCATGCGGCAGCGCTGAAGAACCTCAATCTCCTGACGCCGGACGTGCAGGCATCGGCCGCATGGCTCGGCGGCGGCGAGGCATCGGGTGCGGCCAAGATTCTGAAAGATACGGCCAAGTTCCTGAAAGATCAGGGCAAGGTCTCACAGGTCCTACCGAGCTACGCGGCCTTCGTCACGCCGGAGGCGCTGGCCAACGCCAGCAACTGATCGCCTCTTCAGGGTACAGACCCGTAAAACGGGTCTGACCCGATAACCTCAGACGCCGGCGCTCCCCGCTCTGGCGTTGTATGCATGAGATCATTCTATGCTTTCAGTCGATCAGGCCAGCGTCTATTTCGCCACGCGCGACGGCCGAACCGTCCAGGCGCTGGACCGGGTATCCTTCGATATCCCCGACAGCGGCTTCGTTGTGGCGCTGGGCGCGTCGGGGTGCGGCAAGTCCACCATTCTCAATGCCATCGCCGGTTTCCTGCCTTTGTCGGAGGGCACCATCACGCTCAATGGCCGGCCGGTCTCGGGCCCCGGTGCAGATCGCGGCGTCGTCTTTCAGAAAGATACGCTGCTGCCCTGGAAGACGATCGCCGACAATGTCGGCCTCGGCCTGAAGTTCGCCCGCGTGTCGCGGCTTGAGCGGCTGGACCGCGTCGAGGAGTTGTTACGCCTCGTCGGCCTTGCCGATTTTGCCGCGGCCTATCCTTACGAGCTGTCGGGCGGCATGCGCCAGCGCGTCGGCATCGCGCGGGCGCTCGCCACCGAGCCGGAGATCCTGCTGATGGACGAGCCCTTCGGCGCCCTCGACAGCCTGACGCGCGAGCAGATGCAGGAATTGCTCGTGTCGGTGTGGACGCGGACCGGCAAGCGCATCTTTTTCATCACCCATTCCATCGAGGAAGCGCTGTTCCTCGGCACGCACGTGCTCGTCATGTCGCCGCGGCCGGGCCGCATCGTCGGGCGGTTCGATCCGCCCTTCATGCGTCAGTTTGCGAAAAGCGGCGACGCGCGCGCGGTCAAGACCGCACCGGAATTCGCCGAACTGCGCGAGGAAATCCGCGCCATGCTGCACGCCACGGACACTGTGAGAAGAGACGCCGCATGAGCGAGATCACCCAGGACACCGTCCTCTGCCCCGACCAGCTCCACACGCACACCCAGTCACCACCCCTCCCACGCCCGGTCCGCCCCCACCCGGTCCGAACGGTGGAAATGACGAGCTTCGGCATATTGGGCCGCCCAACGGCGGCCATCAGCCTTGTCACCGCCGTGGTCATCCTGTCGGCATGGTGGGCGACATCACAGTTCGGCCTCGTTTCCCCCCTCTTTCTTCCCGCACCGGCGGAGGTGGTGACGCAATTTGCCAACATCTACCGCGACGGCTATGCGGGCGCGTCGCTCGGCGAGCATCTGTTCGCCAGCCTGTTCCGCATCCTCACCGCCGCCGCCATCGCCATCAGCCTGGCGATTCCCATCGGCTTGTTGATGGGCGTCAATCGCGTCGCCAAGGGCGTGCTCGACACGCCGATCGAATTCTACTGGCCCCTTCCGCCGCTGTCTTACCTGCCGCTGATGATCATCTGGCTCGGCATCGGCGAAACGTCGAAGATCACGCTGCTGACGCTCGCCATGTTCGCACCCATCTGCCTCTCCGCACAGGCCGGCGTGCGGGCGCTGCCCATTGAGCGCATCAATGCGGCGCGGTCGCTCGGCGCCAGCCGCTTCCAGCTCTTTACCGATATCGTCTTTCCCTCGGCCCTACCGGAAATCCTCACCGGCATTCGCATCGCGCTTGGCATCGGCTGGGGAACGCTGGTGGCCGCCGAGCTGATCGCCTCCACGCGTGGCATCGGCTTCATGATCATGTCGGCCGGCCAATTCCTCGCCACCGACGTCGTCTTCGTCGGCATTTTCATCATAGCGGCCTGCGCTTTCTCTTCCGCCGCCGCTATCCGTCTGCTGGAGACCGCACTCGTCCCGTGGAAGGGGCGGACATGATGGCGGCGTATGACAGGCAGACGGGAACGAGGGCTTCAGATCCAGCCTCGTTCTTCAGGCGCACGGATCCCCTCCTCTGTCTTTTCGGCCTTGAGCCGGAACCCAGCGACCTGACGTCTGTCAGGTCGGAAAACACACTTCCTCAAGCCTGCATGCATTCTCAGAATGTCATACCGTTGCGCATGACCACAATTCATCGCAGTTGAACACGTCCGGAATGACGGGGAACTAGGGGCCCGACGGAGAGCAATCCATTAAAGCGCCGTTTTTCGATCCGCCTCAGAAAGACTTGTCTTTCTCCTCGATTCCGCAAAGGTCACGAGAATCCGCACCAGCCCCCAGCCCCCAGCCCATTATCCTCGCAAATCTGTTCCGGCAAATAGCGTCACAAGGCGTCACCATGAAAGCATCCATCGCCCACCAGATCCTCGCCTCCGCCAGTACGCTCTTCTACCGGGAGGGCATTCGGGCTGTCGGCATCGACCGGATCATTGAGGAGGCCAATGTCGCCAAGGCGACGCTCTACCGGCATTTCCCATCGAAGGATCATCTGGTTGCCGCCTATCTGCAGGATCGGCACGAACGCGTGCTGCGCTCGCTGCAGGATGTGCTCGCAACAGTCGGCCCCCCGCGCGATCAGGTCGAGGCGATCTTCCTGCGGCTGTATGAAAAGGCCGACAGCCCGGAGTTCCGCGGCTGCGCCTTCGCCCTTGCCGTTGCGGAACACGGCGAATCCGAACGCGTCACGACGATCGCACGCACCCACAAGGCCGCCGTCGGCGACATCTTCCGCAGGATCCTCAGTCCTGTCACAGCTGCGCCGGAGCAGCCGGCTGCACACCTTGCCCTCCTCTACGAGGGCGCCCTGTCCACCGTGGCCGTCGGGCGCGATCCGCAGGCGGTGCTTGTCGCACGCGACTGCGCTCTCTCCGTTTTTGACGCCGCGATATCTCCCGGTCTCCACACCCGAAATCTCAACGAAAGAGAAAGTGCATGAGCAAGACCATCGATTACTTCTTCGGCATCGGCTCTCCCTTCGCCTTCATCGGCCTTGCGCCGTTCCGCGAGCTTGCCGAGCGCCACGGCGCCACCATCCGCCCCTATCTTATCCCCCTGATCGAGGACAATGGCGGCATCTATTCGCGCAACCGTCCCGAGCCGCGCCGGACCTACTGGACGAAGGACCTGAAACGCTGGGCGGCCCATCGCGGCAAGACGCTGACCTTCGAAAACCGCGCCGCCCTCTCCGACCCGACCCCGGCCGGTTTGCTGGTGATGGCCGCCATCGAGACGGGCAAGGATTGGCTGACGCTGACCGCCGCCTTGCAGGAAGCCTTCTGGAGCCATGCCGCCGACATCGGTAAGCCGGAAGTGCGTATCGCCATTGCCGACGCAGCCGGACTGGATGGCGCGGTGCTCGAAAAGCTTGCGCAATCGGACGAGATCCGCGCCATCTGGGCGTCGAACAGGGACGTCGCCTCGGCCGCAGGCGTCTTCGGCCTGCCAACCTATCGCTTCGAGAACGAACTCTACTGGGGCCAGGACAGCCTTCCCTTTCTCGAGCGCCACCTGAACGGCGAAGCGCCGATCGCCTGACCGCAGATGACCTGCGATCACACGAAGCCCCGGAGTATCCCATGCCCTCATCCCCCGCTCTTTCCCCGCAGACCCGCGAACAGGCGGCGCCTCTCGCCGCGCTTCTCGAATGGCTGAAATCGCAGTTCGAGGACCGGTTTTCGGCATCGCAGGCGCTGCGCGAGCAGCATGGCCGTGGTGAGTCCCACCACACGCCGTCCATTCCGGATGCTGTGATCTTTGCGGAAACGACGCAGGAGGTGTCCGATATCGTCCGTCTCTGCGCGGCGGCCGGCGTGCCGGTCATTCCCTATGGCACGGGCACCTCGCTCGAAGGTCATCTCACAGCGCTTCATGGCGGCGTGAGCATCGACCTCTCTCGCATGACGAAGATCCTGCGGGTCGGTGCGCAAGATCTGGACTGCACGGTCGAGGCAGGCGTGACGCGCGAGCAGCTGAATACGCATCTGCGCGACACCGGTCTCTTCTTCCCTATCGACCCCGGCGCCAATGCCTCGCTCGGCGGCATGGCCGCCACCCGCGCCTCCGGCACCAATGCCGTGCGCTACGGCACCATGCGCGAAAACGTGCTGTCGCTGACCGTGGTGCTGCCGAGCGGGGAAATCATCCGCACTGGTGGCAGGGCCCGAAAATCGTCGGCTGGCTACGATCTCACCCGCCTCTTCGTCGGGTCCGAAGGCACGCTCGGCATCATCACCGAGGTGACGCTCCGGCTGTACGGCGTGCCGGAAACCATCTCGGCCGCGCTCTGCTCTTTTCCAAGCGTCGAGCAAGCGGTGGCAGCGGCCATCTCCGTGGTGCAGCTCGGTATTCCCGTCGCCCGCATGGAGCTGATGGATCGCGGGCTGATCGACGCCGTCAACCGCTATTCCAGTCTGTCGCTCGACGTCGAGGACACGCTCGCCTTCGAATTCCACGGCTCGCCGGCCGCCGTGGCCGAGCAGGTGGAGATGGTCGCCGCCATCGTCGAGGAGAATGGCGGCCGCGACTTCGCTTTCGCCAGCACGCCGGAAGAGCGCAACCGTCTGTGGAAGGCGCGGCACAACGCGTTCTATGCCGTCGTCTCCCAGCGCCCGAACGCCAAGGGCTGGTCGTCGGATGTCTGCGTGCCGGTATCGGAGCTTGCCGGCTGCATCCTAATGACGCGCGAACTTCTGACGGGCTGCAGCGTTCCCGCCGCCATTCTCGGCCATGTCGGCGACGGCAACTACCATGTCGTCTTCGCCGTCGATCCGCAAAACAAAGCCGAACTCGACGAGGTCGCTGCCATCAACAAGGCGATGGTCCACCACGCCATCTCCGTTGGCGGAACCTCGACCGGCGAGCACGGCGTCGGCACCGGCAAGATCGGCTATCTCAGACGCGAGCACGGCGGCGGCGTCGATCTCATGGGCGTCATCAAGGCCGCCATCGATCCCAAGGGCATCATGAACCCCGGCAAGATCCTGCCCGGCGACGCCTTCCCCAGCCGGCCGTGATGCCCACGCGTCCGTGAAGAGAGAAATTTGCCCATGACGCCCTTCAAGACTCACAGTTCGCACTGGGGCGCCTTTTCCGGCCGCGTTCGGGACGGCGTACTCGAAATCCGCCCTCATGCCTGCGACCCCCACCCTTCGCCGCTCCTCGGCAACCTGCCGGCGAGCGCCGACAGCCCCATGCGAATTCGCCGCCCGGCTGTGCGGCGCGGCTGGCTGGAGCACGGACCCGGTGCAGCCGCCGCGCGTGGCGCAGACGAATTCATTGAGGTCGAATGGGACGAGGCGCTGGCGCTGGTCGCAGCTGAGCTTCGCAGGGTCTACGACACCCACGGCCCGCAGGCCGTGTTCGGCGGGTCCTATGGCTGGGCGAGCGCCGGGCGCTTCCACCATGCGCAGAGCCAGGTCCACCGGTTCCTGAACCTGCTCGGCGGCTATGTGAAATCCGTCAACACCTACAGCTCTGGCGCTGCCATGGTCATCATGCCGCATGTACTTGGCCCCTATGATCACGTGGAGCGAAAGAGCGTCACCTGGGATGCCATCGCGCGCAGCTCCCAAATGGTCGTTGCCTTCGGCGGCATGGCCATCAAGAATGCGGATGTGCATGGCGGCGGTAACAGCGCGCATATCGTGCGCGACAGGATCGGCAGTGCCAGCGCGCGCGGCTGCCGCTTCATCCTCGTCAGCCCATTGAGGGACGATTTCCCGCCGGAAGCGAACGGCGAATGGCTGTCGATCATACCGGGAACGGACGTCGCGCTGATGCTGGGCATTGCGCATGTCCTTGCCACCGAGCATCTGCACGACCGCGCCTTCCTTGATCGCTACACGGTCGGCTACCTTACTTTCGAGGCCTATCTCACCGGCGCATCCGACGGCGTGGAAAAGACCCCCGACTGGGCTTCCGCCCTCTGCGGTATCGATACGGAGACGATCCGGACGCTCGCCCGCGACATGGCGCGGTCAAGAACGCTTGTCACCGTCAGCCACTCGCTGCAGCGGGCAGACCATGGCGAGCAGCCGGTCTGGATGGGCATTGTGCTTGCCGCCATGCTCGGGCAAATGGGGCTCGACGGCGGCGGCTACGCGTATTCGCTCGGGGCGCTCGGCAATACCGGAAAGCACGATCTCACCGTGCCCCTGCCGACGCTCGATCAGTTCCGCAACCCGGTCGCCGACTTCATCCCCGTCGCGCGCATTGCCGACATGCTGCTGCAACCAGGTGCCCCCTATGCCTATAACGGGCAGGCGCGGCGCTATCCGGATATCAAGCTCGTCTACTGGGCCGGCGGCAATCCCTTCCACCACCATCAGGATCTGAACCGGCTCCGCGCCGCGTTCCGGCGTCCGGAAACCATCATCGTCCACGAAACGGCCTGGACGTCGTCGGCCCGCCACGCCGATATCGTGCTGCCGGCGACGACCACGCTGGAGCGTGACGATATCGGCGCAGCCTCGGGCGATCCTCTGATGATCGCCATGAAACAGCTGATCGCGCCCGTGGGCGAGGCGCGCGAC
This sequence comes from Rhizobium sp. PP-CC-3A-592, assembly GCF_003217095.1. Lineage (GTDB taxonomy): Bacteria > Pseudomonadota > Alphaproteobacteria > Rhizobiales > Rhizobiaceae > Ferranicluibacter. The sequence goes on along the minus strand of NZ_QJSR01000014.1, from coordinate 18,110 downwards.
GACTACGCCATTTTTTCCGGCCTTGCCCGCCTGCTCGGAACCGCAGAGGCCTTCACCGAAAACCGCAGCGCCCGCGACTGGCTCGCCGTCCTTTACGACACGACGCGCAAAGCGCTTGCCGCCAGTGGCCAAGAGGCCCCCGATTTCGAGACCTTCTGGGCAGGCGGCGAGCTCGCTTTGCCGGTCAAGCCAGACACCGGCGGCCCCGCCCGTGCCTTCCGGGACGATCCGCACGCCTCCCTGCTCGCCACCCCCTCGGGCAAGATCGAGATTTTTTCGCAAACAATCGAGAGCTTCGGCTATGAGGATTGCCAGGGCCATCCGCGCTGGTATCCACCGCATGCCGAAGCCGAGGGCGCGAACCCCGTTCCGCTGCACCTTGTCTGCAACCAGCCGCACCAGCGCCTGCACAGCCAGCTCGACTACGGCGCCGTCAGTCGCGCAACCAAGATCGCTGGACGCGAGGCCTTGCGCATTCATCCTATAGACGCCGCCGCGCGCGGCATTCAGGATGGTGACGTGGTGCGCCTTTTCAACGCCCGTGGCAGCTGCCTTGCCGCCGCCGTCCTCAGCGAGGCCCTGCGCCCCGGCGTGATGCAGCTTGCCACCGGCGCCTGGTTCGAGCCGCACGATCCGACAGCCGAAGAGGCCACGTGCATCCATGGCAACCCGAACATCCTTACCCGCGACATCGGCACGTCTCAACTCGCCCAAGGCTGCACGGGGCAGCTCACCCGCGTCGAGATCGAGCGCTTCGCCGGCACCCCGCCGCCGGTACGGATCTTCGAGCCCATTAGGTTTGCACACCGTTCATAATGGTGGTCATCGGTGCCACGCGCCAAAACCAGCAGAAAAACACGATGACGCACGGCCCCCTCTGGATGAACAGACTATTCACCCTAGGTTCATCCCTTGCTGCGTAATAGTAAGACTTACTTAGCAAGGATACCCCAATGACCAAGTTCACTCACGTTTTCGGCGCTGCCGCTGTTGCGGTCGTGCTGAGCCTCACAAGTTTCTCGGCCTCTGCCGCACCGGTCGTGCCGGCGCCCGTTCAGCTGACCGCTGACACACAGCAGGTTCAGTATCGTCATCGCGACGACCGCCCCCGTTGGATGAAGCGCCAGGATCGCAGGCATGAGCGCCGCATGGAACGTCGCGAAGAGCGTCGGGGCTACTGGCGCGGCCACCGCGGCTACCGCGAGGCCCGTCGTGGCTACCGCCGCCACTCCGACGGTTACTACTACGCACCGGAAGTCTTCCGTCTGGTCATTCGATAACGGCTAAATGGCCGCCGCTCTATGAAGGGCGGCGGCTTTTTCTTTCGGCTGAAGCCGGCCGTTGGCAGCGATCGCCGCCGGGCTATTAGGATGTGCCGCTCTCCTGCCATCTGATGTTCTTCGTGGTCGCTCCGGCATCCCGAAGATCAGAGCAGAGAACGCGCGGACTTGATCTGCCCCGAGATTATAGGATGGGTTTTGAGACCATCGCCGACGATGGCTCAGAACTGCCTTTTGTAATGGTTCATGACTTTTGAGGTAGGATTCACCGGACGCAGGTGAAGCCTGGTTCAAGTTTCCCTGAACGTGCGACCTTCCTTGTATCCCGCTTCGCGGAAATGCTGACGCGCCGCGCTCTCGGGATCACGTTCATTCCGGAAATTTGCTAAGTCGCCATTGGCGCGGAGGTAAGCATCCCAGTCGAAATTGCCATATCCAGGGAAGCGGCCCTCATCAAGACCGCTGGTGCGGAAGTGGGTGAGCCCGTCTTTGTACACGCCATCTCTGACAGCCTTTCGAACGTCAGGGTTTGCTTCTAGATAGTCCCGTTCGTCATAAAGACCAAAGGCGACGAGCTTCGCCTTCAAATTTGCAATCTCAGACTGCAGATCAGCTAGGAGAGACCGTTCACTTCTCTTCGAGGAAAGCATTCTTTAAATCCTTAACTTAAAAAGACGGCTTAGTTAGCACAGGAAATGACCTGTGTAAGAACACTCTTAAGTTAAGGTTAAATCGTAACGATCGCGAGACGCCTTCAATCAGCTCCTATCGAGTTCGCGATGGATACGGAATGACCGAAGCCACAATCCGCATGCAATGAGCATTACCAAGGAAAATCAGAATTTTCTATTCTTGACGTCTTCTCGGTCATGTGCGGCACAACGATTGTCACCACCTCACGCACGGCGATCAGCGGGTAGACGACGGGCCACGTTAAAATGCCGTCCGAGGACCCGTAGAATATTTGATGTCGCACTCATGAAGAAGCCAATCACCGCAGGGTTGGCATGACGTTTATGCGGGCATTGTTGATAATAGGCCTGCTAGTTAGATCTCCAAGCTACGGTTATGATCCCCCGCGAGCCTCCCGAAGCCTGTGCGACTGCCACGGTACTGGCATCATCTTGATCCCCGCCTGAAACGCTGATCCCAGCTGAAGCGAAAACCGACCAAAATAATCTATAAATTCGATCGAATAAGAACAACTGGTCTTTCTCATCGCGCACACACACCCCTAGTCTAGGCTTCAAGAAACGAGAGCCTGACACCGTGACCCGAGAGACGACAGCCCCCTCAGTTCCAGGACCCGCAACAAGCTTTTCAGCGCAGGCTGCCGCTCGTTGCCTTGCCATCAGCCGCATCTGTTGTCCGGCATCCGATCATTAGCCAGCCAAACGATTAACATCCCGCAAGAGCTGAAGGCGGCCAGCGGGCTCTAGAGAACCCGAACCTTTTCAGGAACCCCGTATGACCGACCGCGCCTCCCTGCTTTCCCCCACCCGCCGCCGCCTGCTTCGTGCCACCTCGGCCGTCACGGCGCTGGCACTTCTCGCGACGCTGGCCGGCCCCGCCGCGACGCTCGCCGATGACGCCAAGAAAGAGGGTGGCGATATCACCTTCCTCATCGACTCGCTCGGCGATACCTGGATCCCCAACAACAGCGCGATCTCGAGCTTCCAAGGCCATATCTGGGGCCATGTGGCCGACAAGCTCGTCTATGTCGATGCGCAGGGCCAGGCGAGCCCCTGGATTGCCGAGCGCTGGGAGCAGAACGCCACGGCGACGGAATTCACGCTGCATCTCAAGCAGGGTGTGACGTTCTCGGATGGCACGCCGGTCGATGCGGCCGCTGTTATCGCCAATCTCGACATCTGGTCGGCCGGCCACAAGAAGGAGGGCATCAACCCCATCTTCCTGTTCCCGAAGACCTATGAGCGGGCCGAGGCCGTGGATGCCGCGACGGTCAAGGTCTTCTTCAAGAAGCCCACGCTCGGCTTCATCCCGACGCTCGGCTATCACGGCTCCATCCTCATTTCGCCGAAGACCATCGCGCAGCCTGCGACCGAGCAGGCGGATCTCAGCAAGAGCTCGGGCAGCGGACCCTACGTCGTGGAGTCCTGGAAGGAGGGTGATCACGTCACGCTTACCAAGCGCAAGGACTATAACTGGGGTCCGGCCGCCGTCGGCCATACCGGTCCGGCCTTCCTCGATACGATCACCTACAAGCTCGTTTCCGAGCCGTCGCTGCGCATCGCCTCCGTCCAGTCCGGCCAGGCCGACGTCGCCTACAACGCCTCGCCCCAGGAGCTATCGTCGCTGAAGGACGAGGGTTTCACGGTCGCCACGCCGCGCTATCTCGGCTTCGTCAACGGCCTCGCCATCAACACCAAGCTCGCGCCTTACGACGATGTGAAGGTGCGTCAGGCGCTGCAGGCGGGCATCAACCGGCAGGAGATCATCGACACGGTCTATACGCCCGACTGGAAGCTCGCGACCTCCTTCATCCAGAGCAACGTGCCCGGCGCGACCGACCACAGCGATCTGCTCGTCTACAATCCGGAAAAGGCCGAGAAGCTTCTCGATGAGGCCGGCTGGGTCAAGGGCGCAGATGGCGTGCGGACCAAGGACGGCAAGCCGCTGTTGCTGACGCTTCATTCGAACCCCTATCTTGCAGCCTCCAAGTCCATCGACGAGCTCATCTCCCAGCAGCTCGGCAAGATCGGCTGGAAGGTCGTGATCCGGGCCTATGACGTGGTGACCTTCGGCGAGAAGGTGAAGTTCGGCGGTGCTGCCGTTCCGGCCTATGAGGTCACGCGCAGCTTCATCGATGCCGGAACCGTCGCCGGCATCCTCACCAATGCCAACAATGGCGAAAACTGGTTCGCGCTCGACGAGCGGGATACCGTCATCAACGACCTGCGGGACAAGATCGCCAGCGCCGACACCCTCGATGCCCGCGCGCCGCTGCTCGATGCGCTGCAAAAATACGTGCTCGAACAGGGCTACTTCATTCCCCGCACGGAAATCGTCCAGCGCATCTACGTCCAGTCGCCGGCACTGAAGGGCGAGGTCTACAACGGCGTTGCCTATGCCAGCTACTACACCGCAACCAAGAGCGAGGTCGGGCAGTGACATCAGCCGTCGCAGGGGTCGTGCCATGAACAGCGCCTATCTCACCTATGCGGGCAAGCGGTTGGCCCAGGCCGCCATCGTCATCCTGCTCGCTTACGTCTTCACCTTCGTGGTCGTGAGCATCCTGCCCGGCGACCCGATCACCAGCGTGCTGCGCAATCCCCAGAACGGATTTTCCGAGGAGGAGATCGCACAGATCGTGGCGGCGCAGGGCCTCGACAGACCGGTTCTGGAACAGCTCTGGTCGTCGCTGTCCGGCTTCCTCACCGGTGATCTCGGGCTTTCCATGCGTTCCCACCGGCCGGTGACGACGATGATCGCCGAGGTGCTACCCTCGACGCTCATTCTCGCCACATCGGCGCTTTTCCTCGCGCTGGTGCTGGCGGTGGTGGTCGCCTACGGCACGCAGGTTCTGCCGAAGCGCTACGGGCAGGGCCTGCTGCGGGCCTTTCCCTCGCTGTTCCTCTCGGTGCCCAACTTTGTCATCGGGCTGGTGCTCATCCATCTCTTCGGCTTCCAGCTCGGGCTCTTCCGGGTCATCAATCCGGATAGCGCCTGGGCGACCTTCTTTGCTGCGGTCACGCTTGCCATTCCCATCTCGGCCCAGATCGCCGAGGTGCTGATCGCCAGCCTGGACCATGAAGCAGGCCAGGATTACATCGCGGTGGCACGCGGGCGCGGACTGCGGCAATTCCACCTCTTCACCCGCCACCTGCTGAAACCCTCTTCGCTGCCCGTTGTCACCGTTATTGCACTCACCATCGGCGAGCTGCTCGGCGGGTCGCTGATCACCGAGACGGTCTTTGGCCGTACCGGCATCGGCAGCCTCGTGCAGCGCTCGGTCAGCACGCAGGACCTGCCGGTGCTGCAGGCCGTGGTGTCGCTGGCCGCCGTTGTCTTCGTGCTCGCCAACCTCATCGCCGATCTCGTCTATCCCCTGCTCGATCCGCGCGTGAAGCTGCTGGGGGCAAAAACCCCGCGCTCACCCGCGTCCAAACCCGCGGGAGCAACGGCACCATGACCCTCCTCTCCACGGCCACCGCCGCACACCTCGCCCCGGCACGCCGGCGAGCGGCGCTTCCGCCGCTTCCCGTCGTCCTGTCGCTCGTTTTCGTCGCACTTGTCATTGCCTGGTCGCTCGTGCCCGGCCTCTTCACCGGCCATGACCCGATCGCTGGTGTGCCGGCCGACAAGCTCTTAGGGCCGAGCCTTGCGCACTGGTTCGGCACCGATCATCTCGGCCGCGACCTCTTTGCCCGCGTGGTCTTCGGCAGTGCCTCTTCGGTCACCAGCGCGCTCATCGCCGTGGTCATCGGCGTTCTCGCCGGTGGCCTTATCGGGCTCGTTGCGGGATTTCTCGGCGGCTGGGTCGACACGGTGCTTGCCCGCTTCGTTGATGTGCTTCTGGCGATCCCGAAGTTCCTGCTCGCTGTCATCGTCGTCACGGCCATCGGCTTCGACACCATCAATGCGGCCATTGCAACGGGCGTCTCCGCCGTCGCCGTCTTCGCTCGCGTCATGCGCTCGGAGGTGATCAAGACGCGGGAGGCGACCTTCGTGGAGGCGTCGTTCCTTTCGGGCGGCTCGCGCTGGCACATCCTCCTTCGCCACGTGCTGCCCAATGCCTCGCGCTCCGTGCTACCGCTCGGTGTGCTGCATTTCGGGGACTCGATCCTCGTCATCGCCAGCCTCGCCTTCCTCGGCTACGGCGATCCACCGCCCGCTTCCGACTGGGGCCTGTTGATCTCGATCGGCAAGGATTACCCCAAATGGCCCTGGCTGGTTTACGCCCCCGCCCTCGTCACGATTGCCACAGTCCTCTCAGTAAACAGGATCAGCCGATGGCTCCGCACGACAGACTGACCACCGCCTTCCCCCACAACGTTCAGGTGGACAGACCCACGCCGCTCCTTCACGTCGAAGACCTCAACGTCTCCTATGGTGCGAACCGCGTTGTGACTGACGTCGGCTTCTCGCTCGGTCGCGGCAAGAGCCTGGCGCTCATCGGCGAGTCCGGCTCCGGCAAGTCCACCATCGCCCGCACCGTGCTGCGCCTTCTTCCCGGATCGACCCGGGTCAAGGGTCGTGTCTCGTTCGACGGAGAGGAGATTCTGGGACTGTCGGAGCGCCGCTTCCGGCCTTTGCGCGGGCGGGCCATCGGCTTTGTGCCACAGGACCCGGGCAATGCGCTCAATCCCGTCCGCACCATCGGCTCGCAGGCGCTGGAGGCCGCAGCGCTCGCAGACGAGCGCGATCCGCGTATAGCAAGGGAACGCATCCTTGAAACCTTCGCGCAGGTCGGGCTCGACAATCCACAGCGCGTTTATGAGTCCTATCCGCACCAGCTCTCGGGCGGCATGCTCCAGCGCGTGCTGATCGGCTTGGCCGTCCTGCCAAGGCCGCTGCTGCTGGTGGCGGACGAGCCGACCTCCGCGCTCGACGTCACCATTCAGAAGCGCATCCTCGACCTCCTCTCCCGCCTTCAGCACGACCTCGATATCAGCCTGCTGCTCATCACCCACGATCTTGCGATCGCGGCCGAGCGGGCCGACAGCATCGTCGTCCTGAAGGACGGTTCGGTGCAGGAAGCGGGCAGCACGGCCACGGTCTTCGCGTCTCCCTCCTCGCCTTACGCGAAGAAGCTGCATGCCGATGTGCCGGCGCTCAATCCCCACCGCTATGCGACGCTCCGCGATCCCGGCTTCCGCCGTCTTGTCGATGACGGGCCGGCGCTGAAAATCTCGGTCCAGAACCTCACCAAGACCTTCGAGGTCGATGGCAACGTGTTGACAGCTGTCAACGACGTCTCCTTTTCCGTACCCTCCGGTACGACGCATGCGCTGGTCGGGGAGTCCGGTTCCGGCAAGACGACGACGATCCGGCTGCTGCTTGGGCTGGAACAGCCCGATAGCGGCGAGATCACGGTCGCGGGCGAGGCGATCACCGGGCGCACGCGCCGCTCGATGCAAAGCATCTGGCGGCATTTGCAGCTCGTCTACCAGAACCCCTTCACCTCGCTTGATCCGACATGGACGGTCGAGCGTCTGGTGCGCGAACCGCTCGACCGGTTCAAGATCGGGACACCGGCCGAGCGGGCCGAATGGGTGCGCGCGGCGCTTGTCGATGTCGGGCTCGGTGCGCATCTGATCACGCGCAAGCCGCAAGCGCTTTCCGGCGGGCAGCGCCAGCGGGTGGCGATTGCCCGGTCGCTGGTGCTGCGGCCCGACGTGATCGTGCTGGACGAGCCGACCTCCGCACTCGATGTCACCGTGCAGGCCGATATCGTGGCGGTGCTGCTTGAGCTGCAGGCGAAGCTCGGCCTCACCTATGTGTTCGTCTCCCATGATCTTGCGCTCGTGCGCCAGCTCGCCCACACGGTATCGGTCATGCGCCACGGCCGCATCGTTGAGCATGGTACGGTCTCCGACATCTTCGAGACCCCGCGTGAGCCCTACACGGTGGCGCTGCTGCAATCGATCCCCTCGGGTGCGGCCTCGCCCGTCCGGGCGCGCACCGTGCGGCCCGCGGCGTTGCCGGTGTTCGGGCAAGAGCAGATCGCATGACCGCCGCTGCCGCCACATCCTTCGCACCCGTTGCCGACGCCGCGTTCCGGCCGAAGACGCGGATCGGCTTCAACACCCGCGTCGCCTTCAACGACGCGGCAGGCCCCGCACAGGGACTGCGCGACGGCATCGCGCTCTATACAGCAGCGGAGCGGCTGGGCTACCAGTCGGGCTGGGCATACCAGCGGCACTTCGATCACTATCTGTCGTCGCCGCTGCCCTTCTTTGCCGCCGCCGGCCAGCACGCACGGCGCATCACCTTCGGCTCCGCCGTCATTCCCATGCGCTATCAGGACCCGATCCTTCTGGCCGAGGCCGCCGGCACCACCGATCTCCTGATCGACGGCCGGCTGGAGCTGGCGATCGCCACCGGCGCCAATGCCGCCTTCGACGCGGTGTTCGGCACGGTCGGCACGGATGCGCGGACGGAAGCCAAGCGCCGGCAGGCGCGGTTTCTGGCTGCCGTGCGCGGCGAGGTGCTGCACACGGTGGCCGGTCCCGGCGAAGCCGCGCCGGAGGGGACGCAGCTGCGGGTGACGCCGCACAGCCCGACACTTGCCGCCCGCATCCGCCAAGGCTCGGCCAGCCTTGCCTCCGCCGTGCAGGCGGCCGAACTCGGCATCGGCCTCGTCTGCGGTACCGTTCAGCACGACCATGACGAGGGCGAGGCCTTCGGCGCCTATCAGGCGCGCGGCATCGCCGCCTTCCGCGCCCGCTGGCACGAGCTCTGGGGCACGCAGCCGCAGCCGGTCACGGTCGCAGCCTCGATTCTCCCGGCGACCTCGCCCGACCTTCTGGAAACCTATGCTGCCTATGATCTCGAACGCCGGACGCTTGGCATTGCGGCGTCGCGGCCCAAGGGCGCGCTGGCACCCGCAGCCGTGCAGCCGCAGGGCTCGCAGATCTCGCCGGTGTTCCACGGCACGCCCGACCGGGTTGTCGAGGCGATCGTGAGCGATCCCGGCCTCAGCGCTGCCGACGAGATCATTCTCTTCCTGCCGCCCGGCTTCGGGCTTCCGGAAAACCTGCGCATCCTCACCGATTTTGCCCAGACAGTCGCGCCCAGTCTCGGTTGGTCGGCCTCGTGGTGATGTCCGGACGTTGGACTCGCGGCGATCGGACCGACTTGAGGAAGATATTCTATAGAATCACTAGAAATAGAACGACCTGTCTTCCTTGTCCCGATATCGCGCCTTAGGCTGACAGCATTGACCGGCGCCGTATGCGCCGGCTACCTACCGTATGGGAGACACGCCTCGTGCCAGCAGAATTCATCAGCGTTACCTTTCCGAACGAATCCAACGACCTTCATCCCCAGCCGCAGGCACCGATCGATCCGGCCTATCTGCAACGCTATGCGCGCACGCTGGACGATTACGGCTTCAACTACACGCTGATCCCCTATGCGTCGTCGTCCTTCGATCCCTTCACCATCGGCGCGACGATCCTGGCGCATACCAAGAACATCAACATCATTGTCGCTTTGCGGCCGAACACCGTCTACCCCACGGTCGCCGCGAAGGCGCTGGCCACCCTCGACCAGCTGAGCGGCGGACGCGTCGTCGTCCACTTCATTGCCGGCGGCAGCGACGACGAGCAGGCACGTGAGGGCGACTTTCTCAACAAGGAAGAGCGCTATGAGCGGCAGGAGGAATATATCCGCATCCTGCGGCTCGCGTGGAGCGGGACCGAGCCCTTCGATTTCGACGGAAAATACTACCAGTTCAAGCAGTTCATCAGCAATGTGCGCCCGACCAAGGGGCATATCCCGATCTCGCTCGGCGGCTCGTCGGATGCCGCCTACCGCATCGGCGGCGCGCTCTGCGACATCTTCGGCCTCTGGGGCGAACCGCTGGCCGAGACGAAGCAGCAGATCGACCGGGTCTACGAGGAAGCCGCCAAGGCCGGCCGCACCGACCGCCCCCGCATCTGGGTCACCTTCCGCCCCATCATCGCCGAGACGGACGAACTGGCCTGGGTCAAGGCCCACAAGGTGCTCGACCAGCTGAACGCGAACCGCGAAAAGGGTCTCTCCCGCAAGCCCGTCTCGTCGGCGCCGCCCGCCAATGTCGGCTCGCAGCGGCTTCTGGATATCGCCGCGCGCGGCCATGTGCACGACCGGGCGCTCTGGTACCCTACGGTTACGGCCACCAATGCGAGCGGCGCCACCACGGCACTGGTCGGCTCGCCGCAAACCATCGCGGATTCCATCCTCGACTATATCGATCTCGGCGCCGACCTGATCTCGATCCGCGGCTACGACAACTATAACGACGCCGTGGACTATGGCCGCTATGTTCTGCCGCTGGTGCGCGAGGGTATTCGCGCCCGGGAAGAGGCGAGCGAACAGGCCGGCAAAGGCGGCGGCAAGAAAGTGGCAGCCTGACCTCAAGGATTGCAAACCGAGCGCCGCTGGCGTCCGGTTTGCAAACGCCGCAAGCGCGCCGTTCCGCGTCCACTATGGTGCGCCATGCCGGATGTTCTACGAAAGCCAGAAAGCCCCGACCCCATGTCCGCGACCCCCCTGCATCGTCCTCTCAACGTTTCCCCGGCCCAAGCTTCCCCGGCCCATGTTTCCAAGGTCCCCGTGTCCAACCCGACCGTTCCCGAAGCCACCGTCCGAGCGGTCGCGGACGCCGCGCCGGAGGCGGATACATCCGGCCGGTTCCCTTGGGCAGGCATCCAGGCCGTGCACCGTAGCGGCCTTCTGGAACACACCGTGGCCACGCGCTATGGCGGACCCGGCGGCACGCTATTGGATGCTGCCACCATTCTTCAAGCGCTCGGCAGGGGCGATCCTTCCGTCGCGCTGATCAGCGCCATGACGCTCTTCAATCATCTGGGTCAGGCAGTAAAGGGCCACTGGCCGGACGATCTCTATCGGCGGCTGCTCGATCAGGCAAAAGACCGCCCGCTGCTGATCAACGCGGCCCGCGTCGAGCCCGAACTCGGCTCGCCGGCGCGCGGCGGCCTGCCTGCAACCGTCGCCCGGCGCACGGCCGCCGGCTGGTCGATCTCCGGCCGCAAGCGCTTCGTCACCGGGGCTCATGGCCTCACCTACTTCCTCGTCTGGGCTCATACGGACGAGACGCCTTCGCGCGTCGGCACCTTCGTCGTGGAAAACGGCCTGCCGGGCATCGAGGTCATCGAGAACTGGAACAGCCTCGGCATGCGCGCCAGCGGCTCGCATGATGTCGCCTACACCGATGTGGTGATCCCGGCCGAAAACGTGCTCGATCTGGTCGATCCCTCCGTCGCCCAGCAGGACAATCGCGCCCATGCCGGCATGACGCTCGCGCTCACAGCGCTCTATCTCGGCGTGGCCGAAGCCGCGCAGGAGGCCTTCATCCACTTTGCACACGAGCGCGTGCCCGCCAATCTCGGTCATCCCATCGCCCGCACCGAGCGCTTCGTGACGCTCTCGGGGGAGATCGATCTGCTCGTCTCCGGTGCCCGGCAGTTGATCTTCGACGCGCTCGCCCACCGGGCCGACGAGACTGAAGCGTTGATCCGCGCCCGCCTTCTGGCCGGCCGGCAGCTGCGCGATGCCGTGCAGATCGCCGTGCGCGGCATTGGCAATCCTGGCCTCGGCGCCGATCTCGGGCTCGAACGGCACTTCCGCGACATCCAGTCCGTGCTCGTCCATGCCCCGCAGGAGGATACCTCCCTCTCGCTGCTCGGCCGAAGCGCTTTTGACCGCTGGGCGAAGACGGACGCCGAAAGCCCAACGGCAACGGCCGCACCCCTCCCCTCCCTGAAGACCGCCTGACGCGAACAGGACCGCCATGACCCGCTACATCATCATTGGCGCCGGCGCCGTGGGCGCGAGCCTTGCCGCCGAGTTCGAAACCCACGGCATCGCCTATGTCCTCGTCGGGCGTGGCGCGCAGATCGACCATATCGCCCGGCACGGCCTGACCTATCGCCGCCCGCACGGCACGCGCCAGATCCGGCTTCAGGCCGTGGACACAGCGACGCCACCGGCGCTGAAGCCTGACGACATTCTGGTTCTCACCGTGAAGACGCAGGATGTGGAGGCGGCGACCGCCTTCTGGGCGTGGCTACCGGTGGAAGGGGGTGGCCTCGCCGCCGATCTACCGCTGGTGACGGTGCAGAACGGACTTGCGGCCGAGGATATCGCGCTGCGGCGCTTTTCCCGCGTCTATGCCGCAAGCGTCAAAATCCCCGCGCGCTACACCGAGACTGGCGAAGTCGTGGTTGGCGGTGCCCCGAACCTTGGCATCGTCACGCTCGGCCGCTATCCTCACGGCCTCGACGATACCGCCCGGGAAATCGCCGCGGACCTGATAAAGGCAGGCTACCTCACCGAAACGCGGGCCGACATCACGCGGTGGAAGGCGGAAAAACTGATCCACAACGTGACCAACGCCACCGAACTCTTCGCCGCCGCTCCGGATGCCCGTGCAGCCATTGCCGCCCGCGTGGCCGACGAGGCGCGCACCGTGCTGCACGCCGCGGGCCTTGACCCGGCTCTCCCGTCCGAGCGGACGGTCGATATCTCTGGCTGGCATGTAGCCGAAGACAGCGGCATCGAGCAGGGACAGCAATCCACGTGGCAAAGCTTTACCCGCGGCTCCTCCAGCGAGGTCGATTACCTCAACGGCGAAATCGTCCGTCTCGCCCGCCTCCACGGCATCCCCGCGCCGCTCAACGAGGCGCTGCAGCAGGCCGTTGCCCGGTTGGCGCGGGATGGCGGGCGGCCGGGATCTGTGGGGATCGAGGTGGTTGGTGAGCCGGATCTAGGTCGTAGGCAGTCGGCAGTCGGCAGTAAATAGCGAATAGCGAAGAGCGAATAGCGAAAGTATCGGGCCTGTCCCGAGGCTTGAAGGGCGGATGATGGGGCGTGGAACCGACTATCTCTGGTACATTCCGAACGATACCAAGGCCGGGCATCGCGGGGATGTGGCGGTGGAGGGACATGACAGTCTAGAGGCCCTGACGGCACAGCCCACGGGTCTGCAGGAGAGTGGCTGGACGGGCGCGCTGATCGGCACCGGCTGAGGTCGTCCGGATACCTTCACGGTGGCGAGCGCGCTCGTTGCGCGAACAAAGACCTTCGAGCCGCTGATCGCGGTGCGCCCCGGCTACTGGTCGCCGGCCCATTTCGCGGCGTCGGCCGCCACGCTCGACCGCTTGAGCGGGGGCCGCATCCGCATCAACATCGTCTCCGGCAAGGACGATCTTGCCGCCTATGGCGACAGTGAGGGCAACCAGGAAGACCGCTACGCGAGAACGAAGGCGTTCATGCGGCTCGTACGCCGTCTCTGGACGGAGGAGGAGGTAACCTATGCGGGGCGCTATTTCCACGTCTCCGGCTGCACCGTACAGCCGCGCATCTTGGCACGGGGCGATCGTCTTCACCCAAAGCTAATTTCGGCAGGGCATCGGCGGCAGCCGAGCAGGTGGCGGCCACGGAAGCCGACGTGCAACTGTTCTGGGGCGAGCCGCGCGACGATATCGCCGAACGCATCGCCCGGCTCAAAGCCCTCAGCGCCAAACTCGACCGCGACCTGCCGCCGCTCGCGTTCGGCCTGCGCATCACCACCCTCATCCGTGATACGCGGGAGGAAGCCTGGGCGGACGCCGAAGCGAAAGTCGCCCGCATGGCGGCAGGCAAGGCGGGCGACTGGCAGGACCACCGCACCGTCGTCGCTCACGGCCAGCAGCGCCTCAACGATGTCGTCACCCGCGGTGACGTCCTCGACGACAACCTATACACCGCCCCCGCTCGACACGGCGGCGGTAGCGCCGGCACCACATGGCTCGTCGGCACCGCTGAGGACGTCGCCCGTTCGCTTCGAAAATACGAAGACCTCGGGATTTCCCAATTCATCCTCTCGGATACGCCGTACCGCGCCGAGAGCGACCGTCAGGGCAAGGCTCTGCTGCCGCTGCTATCCTAGAGTAACCAAGATGCCAGCGTCGCTTCCCAGGTGGAACTGGGCTGCTGCCGGTTTCAGGAGGAACATCTTAGCTCGACGTCCATGAAACCGGCAGCAGCCCATATCGCATGCGTTAAAGATTGAAGGCCGCTCTCTCTGTGACCCATCCTACAACGCTCCTCCGCCCGCTTGTTCTTCGGGGTCAACGACAACGAAGCCGCGCAGTCCGTCGCCACGATGGTCGGCAACACCACCCTTTCCAGCTCGACCAGCGTCAAACAGTCCGGCGAGGCTTGGTCGCCACGTAACCGGCAACAGGGCCGGTCCGAGAGCGGCTACTGGCTGCTTGATCCGGCTGATATTCAGCGCCTGCCGCTAACGCGCACGATCGTCAAATTCCGCCAAGTGCCGCCCTTGATCCTCGGCTGCTGCATCAACTATCGCAAGCGATGGCGATGGTATGGCAGGTGGGATCGCCGGGGCGGCCCACAGCCGCGCCGATTCAATACTGGATCTCATCGAACCCGCCGACGATGAACATGACCTTCCGCCGCTTCCGCCCCTGCCCGCGATCGGCGTGGCCGTGTTTGCACACCCCCGTAGTCGATAAGCCAGGAAGCCCACAGCGGGGGCTTCCTGTTCCCCAGCCCCTGCCGCGGCTGTGCCCTCGGGTTAAGACCAGAGAGCGCAACATACCTTGAGGCTTGGCAGCGTTGTGGCCTTAAAGAGGATAACTCCACTTTCTAGAACGAACGCAATGGTAATTGAATTTCAGGTCGACGTCTCATACGGTGAGAGAGGTCAGCAACTGCGACGCAGATCCTTGGCCCTCCCTCACTGTTACTTCACCGTCGCCAGAGCGGGTGTCCCTTCCGGTTAAGGACCAGTCGTCGCTTAGCGGCCTTTATCGCGCCTGTTTTCAGCACATGAGAAGGCTCTTCCGGAACAGCCTTACTTGGGTCTAGTCTGCGATCCGAATGGGAATACGCGATTTCGATAAGATTGCTTAGGATAGCATCCATCCCCTCGCAGATACTGTAATACCGGAACTGGCTTTTCTTACGGAAGCGGACAATCGACATATTGTACATTACGCGCAGATGCTGAGAGAGAGCAGATTGCGACAAGCCAATTTCGCGGACCATCGTACTAACATCTGATTCACCCTGCAGCAGCAAATATTCAATCATCCGGATACGTGCACCGTTGCTAAGTGCGTCGAGAACCCCAGAAAGACGTTTCAAATCCGGTTGCATATCAAGCATCAGCCAACCCCAGAATTTCTTATATTTCTATATAAGAAATAACTGAGTGAGCGTCTAGGCGTTAATAGGTGTCATTCGTGAAAATCGGCCATTGGAATCGCTTGCACCATTTCAGACAGGCTTGCTAGCCAATCTCGGAAGGAACATTCTACTATTCGAATGCCATCAATTTTCTTACTGCAATGAAAATTTGAGGGTCCGGTGACCCACGTCAGCGGTATCAAGGTACTGACCCATAGCACGTAGATATGCAACAATTTGTTGTCTGACAGGATCCCGATCGCCAAAAAGTTCGTGGGGTGCCCGTAGCTGGAGAGCTATTGTCTCGTACTCTTCACACGACAGGTCGGCATCTCCGATCGTGTAAAGATCATCACCACATCCACATATGCCACAACCAGCATTAATGACAGTATCGATAAATACTGGGATTTCACTCGCCTGCATCATGCGTTTCACGATCCTGGATGCCGTCCGGTATCCTCCTCCTACCGCAGAAACTAACCGCAATAGGATCATTCTTACCTGATAAAGGCAATACTTGGATACAGTGAGCTGTTGGCAGGCCTTTCGGATCTTCATGATACCGCCTAGCCATGCCGCCACGTCTCGGCCACAGCCGCACGCTGGGCATTTTTCACTCGCAACGAGGACCGACACCCTTTCAACCCCACAAGGCTCTGGGATATTGATCCCCGCGTGAGCTCTTTAGAGGCTGCCCAAAAAAGAGTTTAGTGCTCTCAGCAATTGGTGATTCCGTCGGATTTGCGAAGATTCGATGGAGTGCATGGCCTGGACTGAAACCACCCGGCGGAATTATGTCCGTCGGACGAGCCGATATGCAAGTGATGTTACCAATCGCGAATGGGATTCTGTTGCGACCGTCATGCCCGAGCCGCGGCTTTTCGGCCGGCCGCGCAAGACCGATGTACGCGATGTTTTAAACTTACTTCTCTATACCGCTCCGACAAGCTGCCAGTGGCGGATGCTGCCAAGGGCCTTTCCGCCCTGTTCGATAGTACAGCGGTATTTTTATGAATGGCGAGCCACGGGCTTTGGTCTCGCATCAACCATCACCTCGTCATGGAGGCACACGAACTGGAGGGGAAAGAAGCTTCTACGACGGGTGGTGCTATCGACAGCCAACGCGTCAAAACGACTGAAAGCGGCGGCATCCGGGGCTCTGACGCGGGTAAGACGGCGACAAACGTCGTTTGCACTGAGACCAATGACAGCAAGCGTCACATCACCGTCGATACGCTCGGGCTGATCGTCGACCTTGTGGTGCCTAGTGCCGATATCGAGGATCGCGATGGCGCTCCTAATCTACTGAAACCCATCCGCAACCGATGGCAGTGACTTCTTCATGTCTTCGCCGGTGGCGGCTGTGCAGCCCAGCGCCCGCCGCAGCGAAGCGCGTGGACGATCCCGCTCAGCACGCGACGATCATCCACACGCGGCTTGCCGCGAACATCGGTTGGCAAAAGCGGCGCGATCCGAGCCCACTGCGCATCGGAAAACCAAAAGAAATCAGACATCTCAACGCCTCCTCCCGGAGGCAATGAATCACAATCGGATCGCCGTGGAAATCCTGTTATTGGGTCCGAACCCTAGTTCCAACATGGTCATCCGTGCATTTCCTTGAGTATGAACTTGCAAGCAAATAAATATTGCACCAGTTTCCCCTTAGATAGACTTTACAAACGACAACCTGCACAAATTTAGCCAGTCGTAGGCAGCGGCCTGCCAAGGGATTGACCAGCGATGCTGAAGACCGACACCCGTCAGGCAAACTGGCGCCGGGCCAATCCGGCAAAATACGATGCGCACCTGGCCGTGCAGCGAGCCGTCAAGGCAGGCGATCTTTCCAAACAACCTTGCGAGGTCTGTGGCATCGACACGGTTGACGCCCATCACGACCAGTACGAGGACCCTCTCGACGTGCGCTGGCTCTGCCGCCGTCATCACACCCGCTTGCATCACTATGGCGAGGACATGTTCCCTGTTCGGACCGTATGACCGCTCACCATCCTATCGGCTCAACCCGAGCCCCTTCGTTCGGCTGAGCCGCTGCTTCAACGTATGATCCCGCGTGAGCTCCGCCATGCGGGTGCGCTCCACAATACGGGCAACGCTTTTGATCGTCTCGGCCTGTTTTTCGAGCTCAGGCCGCTTCTCAAGCTCCGCGGCAAAGTTCCGCGGATCGGAATGCCCGAACCGATGCGTGAGCGCATCGGCCACTCGCTTTGCTTCTTTCAGTGCGATCCTCCCCTCCGGCGTTGACCGCAACTGATCGATGAGCGGACCCTGTTTGTCGATCCCTGTCTTTTCCACCTGGGCAATAAGCTCGAAGCTGCGAGGTGTCAGCCCGGGCACCTCGACGCCATCGCGTTTCTCCCGCTGCCACGTTTCCGATGCCCGCTCCGCATCCAGGCGCCGGTCCCAGGCTTTCGAGACGTGGCCGATATGGGCGGCCACCGCCTTTGCGATCTCCGCTGCCTGTCTGCGCTCCCTGTTGTCGCCAAGCAGCCCCGCCTTGCCGCGCAGCTCCCCGAACCGCTCGGGCTGTCTGGCCATGAGGGTTGCGAGTTCCGCCCCCCTCCCTGTCTTCTCATTGATGCCCATTCGCAGCTGTCGTGTGACGGTTTCCGGATCCTGGAACACCTGCTGCACGAGCGATGCGACGGTCCCGAACTTCTGCTCAACCACCGATGCGGCCTTCTCGCGCGCGACGTCCTCGATACCGCGGTCGTAGCGGGTGATTGCGGGCACGAGGGGTGCTGGGCGTTCGGACACTGTGGAGTGCTCGGCTCGCTCCCTGGACGCATTGCGCGCCTGTCGCGCGATGTCGGCACGATCCACCGCGATCTCGCTGCGAATGCCAGCCTCTTCCGCAATCCCCCGGCGATGGGCGAAGTCCTCGGTGTAGTCGAGCGTCGTTTCCTTGACGCCCGAGCGGCTGAGCCG
>NZ_QJSR01000013.1 GCF_003217095.1 Rhizobium sp. PP-CC-3A-592 | reverse complement strand
GCGCCAAGCCCAATTGGGCAAGCAGTTCCGGCACTCGATAGATATTCCTAAGGGCGTCAACCAGCTGTGTCTTCTCCCGATTACTCAGGATCTGCAGATCGACGCCCAGGCCTTTTTTTAGCAGTTCATTGGCCTTCTTTAGGAGATCATGCTCGAGTTGCAACTGGCGGACATCACGCTGGAGGGCTTCAAGCTGTCGCTCGAGTTCTTCACGTTCTGGCGCTTTAGCGTTGGTTTTGCGGCGTTTCATGGATGAAGAAGCCTCATGACCGAGAAGCTGGTCTTTCCAGCTATACAATGTCGGCCTTGAGACGCCCAGCCGGTCAGCCACCTGTTGAGCACTTTCATCCCCACCACAGAGACCTATGACCCCTGCTTGCCGGATCTCATCGGAATAGCCACGGCGCCAAGATCGGCCAACCACGGATGAGCGCGCCTCCGGAAAGGCCTCCCGGACCCATCCGGTTAGAGTTCCGCGACCAGGGTAGCCAAGCGCCCTCATCGTCGAAGAGATGCAACGATCGTGAGTGCGGTAATGCTCAAGGGCAGCCTGCTTTTGGGCCTCGGGAAATTTTGGTGCTCGAGCTACCGCCTGAACACGCAAGTCGCGATTCTCGATGTACTCGCGGTACCAACCCCTCAGGGCATTCTTTGTGGGATAACCCAACTGCCGAATGGTTGCCTTGAGCCGCTTGCCAAGCCGGATGTAGAGCTCAACGGCTCGAAGTCTGTCTGCGTAGGAATACATGAACTACCTCCTGCTGGTGGTCCAAGTTTTCGTCCGCACCCCCGCCGGGTCAGCTCTCAGTGGAAATCAACACAGAACGGCTCGCCGCCGTTGGCCGACCAGCGGAAACCGCAGAACAGGCCGTAGGCCTCCGCCTCGCTCAGTCCCCAGACGGCCTCGGGATCGACGTTGCGCGCCTTCTTGGTCAGCAGGAAGTGCTGACCGTATTCGTCCTTGGGGTCAGGCCAAAGGCAACGCTCGTATTTCCAACCTCCTTGCCTAGTCTTCGAAGGGGTCGTAGGCGTTGGGACGCAGGATCGGGAGAGTGATGGAGGACAATGGTCACCTCAGAACAAGAAACACATGCTGACGTCCGCCTCTGGGGCGGGGTGAAGTCGTCAGCCTATTCGTGTTGCTCTCGTAACCATGTCGATCTCATACCAGGCGCGAGGGCGAGAGTCGATCGAGGTGTTGCTAACTGGTTAACTATCCATTAAAGGTTGAATTTTTCGCCAGTAATCAACTTTGTGGCATTTGCTACCTAATTACGGACAAATGCGTAATGACTGGCTTTGCAAAACATTGCCCTTTGACTAGCAAAGGCTCTTCTATGCGTCCTCATCTTCATAGGCTTGAGCGTTTTCCGCCTCCGCCTCAAGGTCACCACAGCAAGCGTTGACTCAAGGAGCCGTTTGGTGGAGAACATAACAAGAACGCCGACATGCGTCAGCTACCTGCCATCAACCTCTTTTTTTATCCTCTGCATAAGGAACGAAAATGGTCACTGCCGATCAAGCAATCATCGCGCTCCTGCGGGACCTCGCCATCGAGCCGGCAACGGACATAAGCCTCTACGAGGTCGGACCACCTCTCACCGCAAAGGGTTTCGCCCAGGATCAGATCCTTCAAGGCCTCTACTTCTTACAGCGGCAGAAAATCATCGACGTCGCTGGCAATCGCCTTCATCTGCTGAAGTCGGTTAGCCCGACCGCCAGGAGCCTGTAGCCTTCTGCGACAATGAACGCCCGGCGACTTTGTCGGTCGAAGAATCCGCTCAGCCCGCTGAAGTTTACTTCCATCGTCGCATGGTCGGGCTCGAACTTGGACTGCAGTTGGCACGCGTGACGATCTCTTCGGCGGCAACCATCACATGGGGCGCGCAGCCCTTGGGCGGCACACGTTTTGCCACGGAACCTTGGATCCGCAGGACGCGTCGGCGTTATCTGGACATGATCGCGCTGTTCATGACCGGCATCGCCATCGTAGAGATTTTTCTAGGTCAGCAAAATGACGGAGCGTCAGCAGGCGAGGGGTCGGATCTTCATCGTGCGATCTGGATCGCCGTCGACATGGAACGTAGCCATGGAATGGGAGAGTACCTGGCTTCCTATGGCGATGTCGGCGATAGGCGGCTGGATGAGATCAAGCATCTCGATCCGCACCTGATGGTCAGGGTGGACGGCGTTCTGCGGGAGCAGCTTGCTCGGGCGAAGGATATCATCGAGCGTCATCGGGGCGCATCCGTACGGCTTCATCAGGACCTGCTGGAGCGATTGGATCTGTCGGGGGAGGAGGTCTTGGCGGTGTTCAGCTACAAGAACCTGCCGCAATAGCTCGGTGTCCGTTCTCTCACGAATCGTTGGTCTCGCTCAGTGTCACAGATCTAGCCAGTATGCGGTGGATGACCCCATCATCAAAGGCTTTGGCGAGCATTCCTTCATTGAAGCGGTCGCCGCGGATCAACGTCGTCAGCAGATGTACGAGATCATCGATTGTCGCGGTCTCGATAGCACCTGCCGCCGTATAGAGCCGCCTGTAGCGTTCTCTTTCGTCCGCGCCCGACCAGTTGATTTCAGGTCGTACCCAGTTTCCAGCATCGACCGCGGAAACGAAGATTTGCGCTTCAGGCGAGAGTATATAGCAGGGAACTTGGCCGATGCCGTCGGCAATCTCACCACCGGCCCAAAATCCGAACGGAAGACGCGGGTCGGCAAATAGATTAGCTATCGGTGCGAGAGATTTTAAGTTCGGTGGTAGCTGCATCGTGTTTCCGGGCGGTTAAGGTCGTTGGAAGTCCTATGTCCGTTCAGAAGCGCGGTTCACCTTCGTGCATCGCGCCCGAGCGCTTCAGCATGCCGGAAGCAACAATCCCTGCCAAGCCGCCGCCCAGAATGACGACGTCGATGATCGGCTGATCGCCAATGACACGCGGGGGGAACCCAGGACTTCGCAGGAAGCTCATCACTCGCACCGAGCGGGCAGTTGTCATTGATGCGATTTTCGAGAACGGAGTCGATGCCGAACTTGAGGGGCATCTCCAGGCGATCTTCGACTTTTCTGCCAAACTTTCCACGGTCCCCGCAACAGGCGACAGAAGTAGACGCGAGAGCGCTCGGCGATGTCGGGTTCGACGAACGACAGCAGTTGGACCTGGTGATTTCTTCAGCGGTCTTTGACTCGGCGAACCGGCACATGCACACGCTCGATGAAGCAGTTCGGGACGGGGGTCCCAACAGGTCCACTCAGATCGTCGGAGGCGAGGCTATATGAATATTGCGCTTCTCAGATGTGGCTGGGTGATTCACGTCAACACGTCCTCAATAAAATTTTGCTAAGAAGCAATCGGTTGGGGATAAAATGATGACGGCAGAATGGCAGACACTTGTAGGCAACTTCGCATGCGTCGCGCTCATTATCTCAGCGTGGATGCATGTAGGATACCGGCTCTACGGGCTGTCGAAGCTCCAGCAGCAGGCATGTCTGGGGGCCGTGCTTGGTCTGGGATCCATCGCATCCATGGCGCTGTCGATCCGTTTCGATCAAGGGGTCTATCTGGATCTTCGTCTGTCGATGATCATGACGTCGGGCGTGCTTGGCGGCCCTGTATCGCTGCTGGTGACAGTGCTCATCGCGGGTGCGTTCCGGCTTTTCCTCGGAGGTGCAGCAGCGGGCATCGGTATCCTGGCAATCGCGATCATGGCCATCAGCGCGCTGGCGCTCGGGACCGTCCTTGACCGTTGTAAGGCGACCGACCGACTGTCCGTGATCGTCAGCGCCCTTGCGGCAGCGGGACTGTCTGTCGCTGTCCTGAATTTGCTGCCGAATGATCTCTTCGAACGCGCGATGAGCCAGCTTGCCGTTCCGATCGCCCTTGCGAACTTCGCTGCGACGGCCGCGGCGGGGCTTGCAATCCGGTATTTCGGCTCATTCACGCTTGAGCGGGATATTCTACATGCAGCTCTGACGCAGGCTCCCGACTTCCATTATGTGAAAGATCTGAAGGGCAGGTTCGTTGTTACGAACAGGAACGTTGCCCATCATCATGGGCGAAGCCGATCCTCCGAGATGATCGGCCTCAGTGACTTCGACTTGGAGCCTGCAGACAGGGCACAGGCGCTGTTCGAGCGCGAGCAGGCTATCCTGCAGTCCGGCGAAGCCCTCGTCGATTTCGAAGAGTGCATAGACCGAGGAGAGGCGACGAGGCGCTGGTACTCCACGTCGAAGGTGCCGCTCAGGAACCGTCAGGGCCATCTGGTGGGTCTGGCGGGTGTCACCACGGATATTACCGAGCGGAAGCGACTGGCCCAGGATCTTCAAGACAGTCGGGACCTCATGGCCCGAGCCATGGCGCAGATGTCTGACGGTCTGGCTATGTTCGATCGAGCCGGCACGCTCCTGTTCTGCAACGAACAATACCGCGCTATCTTTCCGCGCTCGGCTTACGCCCGCGTGCCCGGAGCGCACATCACTGACATCATCCGTGCCGTCGTAAGAAACGGGGAACGGAAAGGTCTGCCTGTCGATGCCAGCGAAGAACAGATCCAGGACCTGGCCGCGACGCTGCAGGTTGCCAAGGACGAACTCATCCACCTGTGCGACGACAGGTGGTTGAGCCTGCGGACCCGCGTTGCTGAGGATGGTTCCGCAATGGTCGTGGCTTCGGATGTCACGCTCATGAAGCGCTCCGAAGAAGGCCTACGACAGATGGCGCTGGAGATGAAAGGCTTGTCGACGACGGACGCGCTGACCGGTCTTGCCAACCGGAGGGCTTTCGACGAGGCCATCGCTGGAGACCTTGCCGATAGCCGCCGTTCAGGTTCTCCACTCTCGTTCCTTCTCCTCGACGTCGACAGGTTCAAGGCATTCAACGATACCTACGGCCATGCGGCAGGCGATGACTGCCTGAAACTGGTCGGCGGCGCCATCGGGAAGGCGGCCCGCCGCAAGTCCGATACCGCCGCACGGTATGGAGGGGAGGAGTTCTGCCTTGTTCTACCTGGCGTGGCGCTGGAGGAAGCCATGAGAATTGCAGACGATCTGCGCCACGCCATCCGCACCCTTGCAGTCACCCATGTGGCAAGCGAGGCTGGCATCGTGACCGCGAGCATCGGAGTGGTTTGTATGCAGTACCCGCCGGACACCCTTGTCTCATCTGATATCGTCAAGATGGCCGATGAAGCCCTTTACCGTGCGAAGAGCCTGGGGCGCGACCGCACGGAGGCGAATGTGACAGCACTGGCGCGTGCTGGGTGAATTGAGCCTTCTTCCCAGGCGTATGACTCTCTTTGTCAATGTTCATTGCTGCGCGAGTGTATTCGGTAAAGGGGAGAGATGTGACTGGCTCAAGAGAGGTACTGCTGGTTAAGGAGCCTTGCCCCGAAAGCTGAGTCAGTGTGCAAGCGTTCCTCTTAACTTACCCGTAATCCAATGAAGTTAGAGTGGCTCTTCGCCTGAGGCTGATGGCAATACTTGAGTCTTCCTGACGCAGGACTGCTGATTACGTTGTCAGAAAGAGCATATATCATGAATGCGCGCATGACAAAGTATCGGTTCCTGCTGGTCGTTGTCCTGCTCGCAGTGCCAAGCATTGTGTTTGGCTGGCTGTTCGTTTCGCAAAGTCAGAAGGCGATCACGTTTGCTATTACCGAACGCGCCGGCATCGAATATCTCCGAGCTGTCATCCCCCTGTTCGAAGACCTGTCAAGCGGCAGCTCGTCTGCCGGAACCCAATATCTCACGACATTCGATGCGGTCCGCGCCGAAATGGATCCGCGTTTTGGCTCAAGCCCGTTTTCCAACGCGGTCAAAGTCGCACTTTCCGCTGAAAGCGTCGATCCGGAAGCGGTCCGTTATGCGTTGCTTGCGTTGATCTCCGCTATCAGCGACGAAACCGGTCTTACAATCGATCCGGAGATCGATAGCTATTATCTCATACAGACGATGATCTTCCAGACGCCGCAGGTCATCGCGTCGATCGACGCGCTATCGCAGATGATGTCTTCCAGCCAGGCGGTTCCCGCAGCTTTGTCCCAGAACGCGTCGTGGCTGTTCCTCGAAACGATGCGGCTCGAAGATGCGCTCAAGGGCATGCGACAGACATACAAACATGCCTTGGCTGCCAACTTGGACGGATCACTCGAGAGAAAGCTCTCGACCAAGGTCGAACTTGCCATGCGCTCGGTCCATCTCATGTCTATCTCCGGACACAGGGTCAGGGCGAGCCTTCTCGAGGGGCCGTTCCGCAGGGGCGAGGATTTCGTGCCGACAGATGGAAAGGCCGAGAAGAAGCTTGTCATCCAGGCCTGGAGCGCGATGAGCGACAATCTGGAGCGCCTAATAGAGCAACGGTTGGATGGCCTGCGAGGGAAACGCAATCTGGCACTACAGTTGTCGAGCGTCGCCGCCGTGGTGGTCTTCTTCATAGGGTTAAGCGTGTTCCGTTCGCTCATTGTCGAGCTGGACCAAAGAATCGTCTTTCTCGCCCATCACGATGCGATGACACAGTTGAAGAACCGGGCCGCCTTCTCGAACGAGATGTCGATCCTGATTGCCGAGGTGCAGGCAAACGGTGGAGGGTTCGCCATTCATGCCGTCGATCTCGATGGGTTCAAGGGGATTAACGACACGTTGGGTCATCATGTTGGGGACCAGGTTCTGCAGGATGTGGCAGTGCGTCTTCTGGGACTGGTTTCGAACGGGGATATTGTCGGGCGACGGGGTGGCGACGAGTTTGTCGTGTTGCAGAACGGCTATACGGCTGGAAGCGTCGAGACGTTCTCCCAGCGGATCCTGAAGGCTTTGCGAGACCCGGTCGTGATATCAGACAAACCCGTGAGTTTGAGCGCGTCCGTCGGGACGGCGATCTTCGGCTACCACGGCGACAGCGAAGCCAAGCTCATGCAGGCGGCGGATTTCGCTCTTTATGAGGCTAAACGTTTGGGAAAAAATCAAGCACGCCTTTTCGATGCCAAAATGGAAGCCGAGCAGCGCAGAAAGGTCGAGCTGGAAGAGCGCGTTCGTGAGGCTGCTGCTCGGCTTGAGTTCACGCTCGCATATCAGCCGCAGTACAGCTCCGACGGCTCCAAGATCACCGGGTTTGAGGCACTGCTTCGAATGAATGATGGCAATGGCAAGCCAGTTTCACCGGTCGAGTTCATTCCCGTTCTAGAATCCCTCGGATTGATCTGTGAAGTAGGCAGATGGGTTTTGCTGCAGGCATGCAAGACAGCGGCTGAACTGCCGGATGACATCGTAATTGCGGCAAATGTCTCGCCGCTTCAACTTTCCAGAGAGCGGCTTGTCGGAGATGTGGCGCATTCGCTCGGCGAAAGCGGTCTGATGCCGGCCCGGCTTCAATTGGAAATTACTGAAAGTGCGGTTCTAGAGGACACGACAGCCGTGCTCGACGAGTTGAACGAACTTAAGGCTCTCGGAGTCTCCATTGCCATGGACGACTTCGGAACGGGATATTCCGGACTCTCGTCGCTCTGGAAGTTTCCATTCGACAAGGTCAAGATCGACAAGTCATTCCTCAGTGACCGGACGGTCCGGGGAAGGCATGCGCTGGATACCATTGGCTCCATCATAGACTTCGCGCACGCCTTGTCGATGTCGGTGACAGTCGAAGGTGTTGAGACCCAGTCGCAGGCAATCAGGATGGCCGAGCTGCATTGCGACCAGCTACAGGGGTTCTTTTTCAGCAAACCAATCCTCGAAGACGACCTTCCTTCGTTCATCCTAAAGTCGATTAGCGAGAGCAAGATCATATCTGAGGGAGCGTATGGTCGCCGTAGCGCAGTCTAGATTCACGGGCGGGACGACGTTGAGCGGATGAACAATGACGCTCAAGGCGAGCTCGAGCACCAGGCGACTCTGGATCGACAACGACGTGTCGCCCAGAGGGTCGACGGCTCCACCGAGGACGCTCAGCTCAAAGCCAGATCGCCGATTGACTGGTATCAGTTCGGTATCAGCGACAAACGTCAGCTTCGATCACTGCTGGATCCACTTTAAGATCACAGACTTTATGGCAGCTTAAAGAATTGCCGGAAGCTCAGCGACGAAAAACAGATTGGCCTCTGTTAGTGACAGACGCTGAACATAACTGCTATCGGCATAGATAACTTAGATGCTTCTAAAACAAATGCTGTGGTATTGGTGGAACGCTCCGCCGTGTGCGCTATTATCGTCAGCCGTGCCGATGTTGGACGGTCGTTGGAGCGAACGCAATGAGCGAGAAGCATAAGAAGATCTACCATGCCCTGGTCGACGGAGCGACGGATGGCCTCAGCGGCCAGCAGCTCTTTGACTATGTCGCCAAGCAGGTGCCGAAGACTTCAAGCAAGAAGATCGTTCGGGCTGCTTTGCTGGCCCTGACAGATCCCGATGTCACGAACAAGCACGTGCTCGACGTCATCTACGCGTTGGCCATCAGGCATCGTCTCGACAGTCTGGGTATCGACACAGACGATGAGGAGGAAGCGCCCGCGAAGGCTGAGCCCGCGCTTTTAAAGAAGTCCCGCAAGAAGCTGGCGGCGGACGTCAGTCCTGCCAGCCTCATTGCATGAGCGCATCCCAGCGTCATAGTGGCTACTGCGAACCCCTGACGTGGAGATTCTGGCGGACGACCGCACCGATGTCGATCCCTCGGCATCGGTGCGGTGAGAATACTTCAAAAGTCACGTTGTAGGCGGACCGTCCCGCCAAATGCGCGTTCGTTGCCGCGGCTGCCGCCGAACTTGGTGTAGTTCAATTCCGGCTGCAGGCTCAGCCCGTCAACGACGGCGTATTTTACGTTCACCGCGCCGGCGAACGTGCCGTCTTCTTCGTAAGCTACCTGGGTGTTCAGCGACGCTTTCTTCGTGATCTTGGCCGTGAAGCCGCCCCAAGCGGCATATTCGCCATTCCAGGACGCAAAGAAATTGCGGCGACGCGAACCGCCAGGGCCATCCGAGTTGCCCCAGTCAGACTGGTAGCCACCCATCGCAAAGACGGAAAAGGTCTTGTTGAGCACGAGATCGAGGCGCGCCTTGCCAGCAAAGGTCTCGGCATGTGCATCATAGCCGCCGATGATAGCGAAGCCGCCCCAGTCCTGCTTGATCTTGGCACCGACAAGAGGGTGCGGCCAGTCGCCTTCATCGTAGGGAACTGTCGGGACTGGCGTATAGTTGGTCTTGTATGAGCCGTTGCCTTCTTCTGCCCCAACCAGAAGGCTGATGCCGTTTCCGGCCTTGAAGACATAGCTGATCTGGTTGGTGCGCGGCGGAGAGAAGTCGATAACGTCGTCGTTCACGATGTTCCCTGCCGAATCCAGCCATTTGTCGAAGCGGGAGTCGGAAAAGCCTGCGCGGAAGCCACCGAGCTCTATGTAGCTGCTGATCAACGTGAAGGTCTGAGTGCCATTGACCACCTGATAGCGGTGCTCCATGAAGCCGTGCAGTTCGCCGTATTCAGTGTCGGAGACGGCATCGAAGCGCAGGGTTGCACGGGTAAGAGGAACCCAGCCGTCGTTGACGCCTGTGTAGGGGCTTTCGCCGAAGAGCGAGTCGGATCGAAGATATCCGCCCACCTTGAGACAGGTTTCCGTGCCGGGGATATAAAAGTAGCCCTTGCCGAACGCATCGCAGACGCGAACGTAGCTCAAGGCTTCCGGATCGGCTGCTACGATCGCATCGGCAGCATGGACCGACCCACCGCTTGTCAATGCCGCAGCGCTGGCGATGAGAAAACGCGTGATGTTCATGAGAGGAGATGCCCCGTTTCCGTTGACGTCGCCGCGGCTGAAGCTTCCGCTTCACGCATCCGTGATGATCGCAAGAGGCGAATAGCGAGCGTCTGTGAAGCAGTGGTGACAGTCGGATGAAGCGCGGATCTTAAACGAGGGGGACGGCATCCGGCTGTCACGAGAGGTTCACGATGCCGGAATAGGGGATGAAAGTTCAATCAGGAAATTGTGATGGCCGAGCTC
Source organism: Rhizobium sp. PP-CC-3A-592 (assembly GCF_003217095.1). Classification (GTDB taxonomy): domain Bacteria; phylum Pseudomonadota; class Alphaproteobacteria; order Rhizobiales; family Rhizobiaceae; genus Ferranicluibacter. The sequence continues at coordinate 29,837 of NZ_QJSR01000013.1, read as the reverse complement.
TCCGCACTTCATGGATCTTCCTCCGAACGGGAACATCCCCTCGACAAAAGATCGATGGGTCGCTGGTTCCTTCCCGTGTTCGGCGTTCTCATCGTGGGCGGACTTGGCTATGTCGCCTATGCGCTCGGCCAGGATCTGACCAACGCCACGTCCGTTCCGTGGATCCTGCTGGGCGTGGCACTGATGATCGCGCTCGGCTTCGAGTTCGTGAACGGCTTCCACGATACGGCCAATGCCGTGGCGACGGTCATCTACACCCGCTCGATGCCGGCGGAAATCGCCGTCGTCTGGTCGGGCTTCTTCAACTTTCTCGGTGTTCTCTTCTCGAGTGGCGCGGTGGCCTTCGGCATCGTCGCGCTGCTGCCGGTCGAACTCATCCTGCAGGTCGGCTCCGGTTCGGGTCTTGCCATGGTGTTTGCGCTCCTGACGGCGGCGATCATCTGGAACCTCGGCACGTGGTATCTCGGGCTCCCGTCCTCGAGTTCCCACACGCTCGTCGGCTCCATCATCGGTGTCGGCCTCGCCAACGAGTTTCTAGCACCTGCCGGAAGTGCGACCAGCGGCGTGGACTGGTCGCAGGCGACTACTATCGGCCTCTCGCTTCTGATCTCGCCGCTCATCGGCTTCGGCCTATCGGCTCTGCTTCTTCTGATCATGAAGCGGCTGGTGCACAACAAGGCGCTCTATCGAGAGCCGGTCGGCAATGCGCCTCCGCCCTTGTGGATCCGCACGCTCCTCATCTTTACCTGTACCGGGGTCAGCTTCGCCCATGGCTCCAATGACGGGCAGAAGGGCATGGGTCTGATCATGCTCATCCTTATCGGCTTGGTGCCAACGGCCTTCGCGCTCAACCGTACGCCCGACGTCAACTACCTCGAAGCCTACAAGACGGCCTCGGTCCAGGTCGAGCAGTCGCTCGGAAAATACGTAAAGGCAGGTACGCCGGTGACGGATTACAAGGCCGCTGTCAGCGAGGCCGTCCGGACCAAGACTTGGTCCGACGAGACCACGGCCGCCCTTCAGAGCTACATCAACGCCACGAGTGCCGAGGTGGCTGCATTTCCGACGATAGAGGCCGTACCCACCAATTTGGTAAGCAACATCCGTAACGATATCTATCTCATCGGCGAGGCGCTGAAGCTGATCGACAAGCAGAAGCTGCTGGCGATGGACGAGCCGGATCTGGCGGCCGTTAAGACGTACCATCAGGCGGTCGACAACGCGACGAAGTTCATCCCCTTATGGGTCAAGGTCGCGGTTGCCTTGGCATTGGGACTCGGGACGATGGTCGGATGGCGGCGTATTGTCGTCACAGTTGGCGAGAAGATCGGCAAGACACATCTGACCTACGGGCAGGGCGCAGCGGCCGAGGTCGTCGCCATGGCAACGATCGGTGCTGCCGATCACTTCGGCTTGCCTGTCTCAACGACCCACGTCCTGTCCTCGGGTGTTGCAGGCACAATGGCGGCGAATGGATCCGGCCTCCAGTGGTCGACGGTCCGCAACATGCTCGCCGCCTGGGTGCTGACTCTGCCGGCATCCATCGCGTTGTCGTTCATCCTGTTTGTCATCCTGCGACAGGTTTTCTAATCAGATCCGGAGCTTCAGTGACCGCAACAGCAAGATAAACTGCTCGGTTCAGGCCTTTACACCCACCATCTCAAAACGACCATCATCTGTACAGCTCACCATTTTCTTGGCGATGTGCTCGAACGCGCTGGAATATCGCTGGCTTTCTTTTGAACGGACCGCTGGTCCGAGCCGAAGGTTACAAACTGCAAGGCAATCCTTAGCCTTCGCTCGAGGCCGTACTGTTGGTCGGCGATGCATCCGAAAACGCTTGCGATAGTCTGCAGGAGTCAGGCCTACGATCCTGGTGAACACCTTGCGGAAGGCGCCGGGATCAGTGTAACCGACTTCCCATGCTACCTGATCTCCAGTGAGGCCGCCTCGCTGGAGCAGTCCCCTTGCTCGGCCGACGCGCAGCCTCTGCACGTACTCTGTCGTGGTAATTCCCGTCGCGTTCTGAAATCGCCTGAGGAAAGTGCGCTCTTCCAGCCCGGACTGCTCGACGAGTACCGTAAGGTCGAAGCGCCGCGCATCCGACTCCTCCATCCAACGCTGTACCTTCAGGATCGACGCATCGCCGTGGCTCAGCCGCGGCGAGAAGGCGCTGTAATAGCTCTGCTCCCTGCCAGGAGGGTCGATCAGAAACGCTCGCGCCGTGTCGAGCATAGCCACGGGACCAAGGAAGCGGTCCACCAGTCGCAGCGCAAGGTCGGTCCAGGCCATGACTCCTCCCGCGGTCAGTATGTCGCCGTCGTTGATCAACAGTCGGTCGATATCGACGAGAACCTGCGGGAAGCGCGTCTGGAACTCCTCCTCGTAGGTCCAGTGCGTTGTTACCGTCCTGCCCGACAAGAGGCCCGTTTCCCCGAGAAGAAACGCACCCTTGCATATGGAGCCAAGCGCCGTTCCCGAAGCGTGCCTGTCGCGTAGCCACTCGGCATAGAGAACCGCATCCTCAAGTTTAATCGGCTTGCCGAATCCCGGAGGGAGCGCGAGCACGTCCGGCGGCGATGCCATGAAGTCCTCAAACCTCGTGGCTTGAATCAGACCAGCCACGAGATTCTGAGCGGGCAAAAGATATGCTGTCTACGAGATCAGATGGTCTCTGCGTTGTTCATGCTCGGTGAGATCCAGATCAGCGACAACAGCAGAGCGATTGTTGGCACAGTCACGACCAGAGACACAGGGGCCGGCCTGCTCCCGTCTCAATGTGGGATCAGTTTTCCCGACCAGAGGTTCGCATCTCAGCAGTTGTCGTCATCAGACGGAACATGACACCTTCCGGATGGTAGTGAATTCTGGCTTCGCCACTGACCGAGGAGGTCAGCGCTTTCTCGATCATGCGTGATCCAAACCCCGAGAGAGCGGGAACTCGAACCGGTGGACCGCCGGTTTCCTGCCAGGTCAGCTCGAAGGTTTCTCCAGAGACCGACCAGACAACACTGACGGAGCCGCTGTCGGCGGACAGTGACCCGTACTTGACAGCGTTGGTGGAAAGCTCGTGCAGGGCAAGCGTCAGGGCACTGCTGGCGCGACGCGATATGTCTAAGTCCGCTCCTGTGATCCGGATCCTGCCTTCGGCGTTGAATGGCTGCACCGCCTGCGTGACGACCTGTCGCAAACCCGCAACGTCCCATTCCTTGCCGGTCAAGATGTCATGGGCCGCGCTGAGCGCGCGGATGCGCTCGGCAACAGTATCGCGCATGTTGGACGCGGGAGCCTCCGTGCGGAGCGACTGGCTAACGATCGATCCAACGGTGGCGAGAATATTCTTGATGCGATGTCCCATCTCGCGGTTCATCAGGTCACGGTAAGCCTCGTCCTCGCGTCGCGCGGTGATATCGATCGAGATGCCGCTCATCAGCAGCGGCGCACCGTCGTCATCGAACCGCGTTTCGGCACGGATCTCGACCCAGTGCAGAGAACCGTCCGGCCAAAACACCCGGTACTCGATATGGAAGTTGCCATCGGTTGCCAGCGCCGCGTTGAGCGTGTCCTTCCATCTTTGAAAATCTTCGGGATAAACGATCTCCTGCAACTCGGTGAAAGTCAGCGTTTCCGCTGCGCCTCGTCCGAAGTTGGCCTTGCACAGTGCTGATGACACTAGCCTCTGGTTCGGCACATCGAAGGTCCAGGTGCCGAGGCCACCGGCTTTGAGGGTAAAATGTAGCCGCTGCTCGCTCGCGGTCAGGTCAGCAATGCGTTGCTGCATGCCTTGTTCAAGGACGTCGCGGTCTGCAGGATAACCTGCGGTTCTCTCCCGCGTGACATCGAGCTGAGAGGCAAAATAGTAGGTCAGTTCGCCGCCGTCGAAGACCGGCGACACCAGCAGGCGGTTCCAAAAGAGGCTGCCGTCTTTGCGATAGTTGAGCAGGTCGATCTCGATCGGCACACGGTTTCTGATCGCCTGACGCACCTTCTCCACATCGTCAAGGTTAGTGCCCGGCCCCTGCAGGAACCGGCAGTTATGGCCCAGTGTCTCTTCGCGGCTGTAGCCGGTCATACGTGCGAACGCGTCGTTGACAAAGACAATGGGATTGTCGGGAAGTCGTGGATCGGTGATGACCATCGGCATGCGCGTGGCGCGCATGGCTGCGGCGAACGGGTCGGCTCCAGACTGGGTGCTGTGGATCTCGCGGTCGATGCGCTGTTCTTCGGAGGGGTCTTGCATGTAGCTCTTCGATCAACACCCGAATGCGCGGGGCGGGTTCGCGTTGGCAGTCACGTTTTGTTCTCAGCACCGTTTCCTATAAGGCGCGCGTTGCGGCTGAGCCAGCATTACCTGGCCCACCATCTGTAACGTCTGCCTCACCGGTCCGTGAACACCGGGTCATACGGAATGTCGCAGGAATTGGTTTCAAGAAGATTGGTGGGCGCGGGTCTTTTGCTTCAGCGGTTCGGGCTTTCGTCCGTCCGGCAGCAGCACCTGCAGACGATCATAGATAAGGTCGGCAGAGATAGGCTTGCGTAGGAACATAGCGTCTTCAGGCATCAGGCCCGGCTCAGGATTGGCCAGCCCGGACGCGACCAGTATCCCGATATCAGGCCAGCGTTCGGCGGTCAGGCGGGCGAGGTCAAACCCGTCCCGGCCACCCGGCATCTGGACGTCGGTAAACAGCAGGGTGAATTCACCGTCGTATTCCACAAGCAGCCGTTCGGCCTCGTCTACATTGCCCGCTTCCAGCGGGCGGAAGCCTGCGTCATCAAGGATATCAGCCGCATCCATGAGGAGCAGGGGATCGTCGTCAACGACGAGGGCGAAAGGTCGGCGGTCGTCGTTGGTACTGTTCATGGCGAAGTAATGCGAACACTCACCGAAAGTTGCCACTCTCTGTGTCTCCCAAGGGGTTTTCCACAAGATGCTCGGAAGAACAAACGAGAGCAGCTGCAATCCTACAGCGTTCGCAAGCCAAGCCCACTGACCTTTTCGGGGCCGCGATGATCGAAGAAGTTGGTCGAACACAGAATTGGCGGCTACGTCATCCTGATCAAGCTCGCGCCGCCTACATCAAAGCAGAAAGGCGGGAAGGCGAAGCAAAAAGTTACCACCTTTTCTTCGCGATGCCTGCTGTCGGCGCAAGGCGGAAGCCTCTTCTCTGGCCTGCACGGACGCGTTCCGTCTTGTAATGTCAGGAGGTCACGTTCGTTCGAGGCATCGTACTTGCGAATATCTCCGCGCATCCGACCTCGCCACCGGCTGACTAACGCCACGGTGTCGACGGCATCAAGGTGAGCGCTGAGCGCGGATTGATCTGACCAACGCTCCGAAATGAGCTGTAGACCATTCTGTTTCAACATTCACCTGCACGGAGGTGGAGAACGGGCAAGGCATTGAGTGTTGATCTTCGGTCGCGGGTCGTGAGGGCATCGGATGAAGGCATATCGGCGCCACATCCGCCTGAAGGTCCGCGCCGATCCGCTGGTGATCTTGCGGGCCCTCTCGAGGTCGGTGTCGTAGCCGACGGTGATCCTGAACTTGTCAATCACCCAGTTGCGGCTCATGTTCTGGACCGCGCCTAGCTCTTCGTGTCCTGTCCATAGATGCTACAAAACCGCGCCTGCCGATCTGGTCTAACTGGAATTTCCGTCCAACGGATGGAAAGCGCCAATCCGATGATGCCGATACGTCATCTTTCGATGATGTACACGTCGGCAGCATCCTCGACATCTCGCAAACCCTTGTAGCTCGCGTGACGAAGTTTCCCGTCACCCGTCCAGGCACGGTACTCAATCTCGGCTGTGAGTATCGGCTCTACGAACACCAGCGACTTTCCCTCTACGCCGACGACCGGCCGCTTCGTCCGGATGGCATCCAGTTTGTCTATCAGATCGCGTGCATCCCTGTCCTTGAAACCAGTTCCGACGGAGCCGACATAGACTAGCCTGTCACCCTTGCGGGCGCCGAGCAGGAGGCTGGCTATCGCGCCGGGAGAAGAGGTCGAAGGTTCATAGCCGACCACGACGAAGGTGTCCGACTGGACGCACTTGATCTTTCGCCAATCGCCGCCACGTCCCGAGCTGTAAGGGGCATCGAGGCGCTTTGCGACGATGCCTTCGAGGCCCAGTTCGCATGCCGTCGCGAACAGGGCCGCTCCATCGGTGACGAGCATCTCGGAAAGCCTGATAGCGCCGGCGGCCTTTTCGAGAAGCGGATCGAGAAGCATTCGGCGCTCCTCAAGTGAGAGCTTGGATAGGTCGTACCCGTCGAGGTAAAGCAGGTCGAACGCGTACATTACCGTGTCCGTTGCGACCTTTTTGCCTCCACGGCCGCCGAGCGAGGCGACGAGAGCGTTGAAGTCGCTGCGACCCTGCTCGTCGAGGACGACGACTTCCCCATCGAGGATCATGGTCGCCGGACCAAGTTCTAGCGCGGCTTTCTCGATTGCGGGAAACCGATGTGTCCAGTCATGACCACCACGGGTCAGTATGCGGATGTTACCGCCGAGCTCGCAGTGGACGTGAACGCGATAGCCGTCCCATTTCACCTCGTAGGACCAGTCCGGCCCTTCCGGCGGCTTTGCTGTTATTAAGGCAAGGCACGGTTCGATCCGCTCTGGCATTGGGTCGAGCGGCAACTGGGGCTGTGCGGGATCACGAGGGTTTCGCCGTTGGCTGCGAAGCGGTGCTTCAGCCTCGGTCCTGAGGTGCGTTGGTCTTGGACGGTTGATGGGTTTGCTCGCCATTAGGCGATGACAGCATTGAAAGGTTAAAGATCGACCGGCACCATACTGATCTTGATGATCGCGAGAATGAAGGAACATCAGGAATCGTAGCAAGTTACCTCTGTGATTCAACATCAGGAGATACGAGATGGCCACGACCACTCGCGGAAGAAATCAAGACCGGGCCCGTGTCGCAGCAGGGCAGGATCACGAAGTCGCCTATGAGGCTAAAAAGGAGGGCGTTTCGAGAGACGACGTCGAAGATGCGGTAAAAGCCGTAGGCAACAGCCGAAGCAGGGTCGAGGACAAGCTCGAGAAATGAGCGAAGATCGTTCGAGCGGTCCGAGTGAGACCAAAAGCCATGATCTTAGCGCGACTTTCGGCGGCCGGGATGTTCAGCGGGCCGAGGTATCACTGATGGTGACGAAAAACAGCGGCTTGCGTGCGACGGCCGAGATCACGAACCGCGGACTGCTGTCTGTGGCGGTGCTGGTTTCTTCGATCCTGCTATCGACGGCGGCTCTCGTTCATGTCGCCACGACTGCAAAGGGCCGAAGGCGATAAGCCGACGCAATCTTTACGATAACGCGTCAGCGGAACCAAGTTCGCTGTCAACAGAAGGAGGATTGAGGAGAACCAGCCGATCTTCCGGCAGCGGACGCTGCAGCGCCTTCGCCTCTGGCCAAGGCAGCGTCAGCCACGCTTCGACCTCGTCGTGTGTAGTCAAGATCACCGGCATTGCCTTCGGGTGGATCGGCCCGACGACCGCGTTGGGCGGGCAGGTCAGGAAGGCATAGTAGTCCGCGGTGATCAGGCCTTCCTTGACCTTGCGCACACTCGTCCAGTCCTTGACCCAGATCCCAGCGAAGAACATCAGCGGCTCACTCGCGTTGCCCGCAAACCATGCATTCAGCGTGCGTCCGCCTTCGACCTTGGCGGCAGGGTTCGGCTCGGCAAAGCGGGTCAGCGGCACGACGCAGCGGTTCTCGACCCCCAACCAGCGCGTCCAGTGGCGGCTTGCGGTATTGCGCACATTGGTCGTGCCACCGTCCGGCTCGTGTTTGAGGAGCGTGTCGAAGTCCACGTCCTTCCCCTTGGCGCGCAGTTTGTCCGCTCGCTTCGTCGCGGCCTCATAAAGCGCCTGGGAAGAGCTCGGCATTCCCCATCGCACAGACGCAAGCTCGCGTACCCCATCGGGTGCATTGCGCACGATCGGCGCCATCCGGTCGGGATAGACATCGAGCGACGGCTCCATGTTGCCGATGATGTCACGGGCAGCATTGGCAAAGGCACGGATCGCTTCCTGGTTCGTTGTGATGTTGTAGAGGTTACACATCTGTCGCTTCCCAATGGGATGGCTGATCGAGAGATAGGGTCGGGCGATCCTACCATGCGGACGAGATTTTACGAGTAACGACCATTCGGGGAATGGGCGATGACGCGTGCGCCACAGGCCGGTACATTTCCTGTTGATGATCCGGAAGGTGGTCTGCGACTTACCATTCTGAATCAAAAGCGGAATCGCCAGCGTCTGCACTTTTCCGACTATTTTCCTATTGAAGGCGGACTTGACTCCTATCGCGAAAAGAACAAGTCATGAACATCAACTTCGTTAGCGGCATGATGCCGCGCTTGTAACCCGCAAAACCTTGAGAGGAGTGCGTGATCGATGACGGCTGCCCGCGCACAGGTTCTCACCGAGCTTCGCGACCGGATCGCGACGCTGGAGCGCAGCGTTCCGCGACAAGCGGGCTGGCTGTCGTTCGGCGTGCTCGCCATCGATGCCGTTCTGCCGGGCGGCGGTCTTGCCCGTGGTGCCCTGCACGAGATCGCCGGCGGCGGATCGGGCACGGTCGATGGTGCGGCAGCAGCCCTGTTTGCTGCGGGGATTGCCGCGCGCACCAAGGGCAAGGTCGTCTGGTGCCTCACGCGGCCGGACCTGTTTTTCCCCGCGCTTGCCCAGGTCGGGCTTGATGCCAACCGTGTGGTCTTCGTGGAAGTTGATCGTGAGGAGGACGTGCTGGCTTCGATGGAAGAGGGCCTATCGCATGGCGGTCTCGGTGCCGTGGTCGGCGAACTCGTGCGCCTACCAATGACCGCCTCGCGTCGGCTCCAGCTTGCCGCCGAGAAGTCCGGCACGCTCGGCTTAGTGGTGCGCCGATGGCGACGGCAGACGGAGGCCAATGACTTCGGCCAGCCGACGGCATCCACCACCCGCTGGCGGGTCAGCGTGCTGCCGTCGGTGGCGCTGCCGGTTCCCGGTGTCGGCCGGCCGCAATGGTTCCTAGAGCTGATGCGGGTCAAATCGGGAGAATGCGCGGAATTTATTGTCGGAGCCTGTGATGCCCAGGGTCGTATCCATCTATCTGCCGACGCTGCCGACCGATCGCATCCGTCGCGACGATCCGGATATTCCGCCTGAGCAGCCGGTGGTGGTGATCGCGCGAAGCGGTGCCAAGCGCTGGGTATCGTCTGCGGATGCGGCAGCCGTTGCCGCCGGTGTGCGGGTCGGCATGGCGGCGGCCAAGGCGCAGGCTTTGTTCTCCGGGCTGATGATGGTGGATGCCGATCCCTCGGCCGACGCACGGGCGCTCGAGCGGTTGTCGCTCTGGGCGTTGAAGATCTACTCGCCCGTCGTTGCCGTGGATGGCACCGACGGCATCGTGCTCGACACGGAAGGCGCCGATCATCTCCAGGGCGGCGAGGCGATGATGATCTCCGGGATCGCCAACCGCTTCCGCCCAAAGGGCCTCACGGCACGCGTCGCCATCGCCGATACCTGGGGGGCCGCGCACGCCTGCGCCCGCACCATCGCGCGCGAGACCGTGATCGTGCCCACGGGCCAGACGGTCAAGGCCGTCGAACGCCTGCTGATCGCGCGGCTGCGTCTGCCCGAGAAGACGGTGTCCGACCTGCGTACGCTCGGATTCCGCACGATCGGCGAACTCTCCGCCACGCCGCGTGCACCGCTGGCGCTTCGCTTCGGCCCCGAGATCGGCCGCCGGCTCGATCAGATGTACGGCCGCGTGTCTGAACCGATCGATCCGGTCCGTGACCCCGACTTCATCGTCGTCTCGCGCTCCTTTGCCGAACCCATTGGAGCCGCCGAGACCATCGACAAGTATGTCGGTCGTCTGGTGGTGGCGCTCGTGGAGAAGCTGCAGGAGAGGGGCCTCGGCATCCGGCGCGCCGATCTCCTTGTCGAGAAGGTCGATGGCACGCGTCAGGCGATCCGGGCCGGCACGGCAAAGCCCGCCCGCGACATCGCCTGGCTCACAAAACTCTTCCGTGACCGCACCGAGAAGATCGAGCCGGGCTTCGGTATCGAGAAGCTGTCGCTGGCCGCCGTCATGGCAGAGCCGCTGGAGGAGACGCAGAGTGTATCAACGCTCGTCGATGACACCGATCGCGACATCACGCCGTTGATCGACATCTTCGGCAATCGCGGCCACAGGGTCTATCGCTATGCCGCCGTTGCCAGCGACGTTCCGGAACGCAGCGTGCGCCGGATTGCGGCCACTGCCGCCGATGTGCTGGAGACCTGGACCCTGCACTGGCCGCGCCCGACGCGTCTACTGTCCCACCCCGACCCGATCGACGTCATCGCGCTTCTGCCCGACCAGCCGCCGGTGTCGTTTACCTGGCGGGGCAAGCGGCGACGCGTCAAGCGGGCGGATGGACCGGAACGTGTCTTTGGCGAATGGTGGAAGCGCGACAGCGAGATTGCAGCCGTGCGCGACTACTTCACGCTGGAGGACGAGGCCGGCGAACGCTTCTGGGTGTTCCGCAGCGGCGACGGCGAGAACTTGGCGACCGGCTCGCACCGCTGGTTCCTGCACGGGATCTTCGCATGAGGTGGGCGCTATGAGATATGTCGAGCTCCAGGTCACCACCCACTTCTCGTTCCTGCGCGGCGCGTCCTCCGCAGAAGAGCTGTTTGCGACCGCCCATGCGCTCGGCATCGAGGCGCTGGGCATTGTCGACCGCAACTCGCTCGCGGGCATCGTGCGGGCGCTCGAGGCGTCGCGCACGACCGGCATCCGTCTGGTGGTCGGCTGCAGGCTCGATCTTGCCGACGGCATGTCAGTGCTGGTCTATCCGACCGACCGCGCCGCCTATTCCCGCCTTACCCGTCTTCTGACGCTTGGCAAGGGCCGTGGCGGCAAGGGCAACTGCATCCTGTCGTTTGAGGATCTCGAGCTCTACGCCGAGGGCCTCATTGCCGTGCTCGTGCCCGATCTGCCCGACGAGACCTGCGCGGTGCAGCTCCGCAAGCTGTCGGGGGTCTTCGGTGATCGCGCCTATCTCGCGCTGTCGCTGCGCCGCCGGCCGAACGACCAGATGCGGCTGCATGAGCTTGGGATCCTTGCCCACCGCTACCGGGTGCGCACCGTCGTCACCAATGACGTGCTGTTCCACGAGCCCGGCCGTCGGCAGCTCCAGGACATCGTCACCTGCATCCGCAACAACACCACCATCGACGGGGTCGGCTTCGAACGCGAGCGCCATGCCGACCGGTACCTCAAGCCGCCCGAGGAGATGGAGCGTCTGTTCCCGCGCCACCGCGAGGCGCTCGCCCGAACGATGGAGATCGTGTCCCGCTGCACCTTTAGTCTGGAGGAACTAACCTACCAGTATCCGGAAGAGGCGATCATTCCGGGCAAGACACCGCAGGCATCCCTCGAGCACTATGTCTGGGAGTGCATCCCCGATCGCTATCCCGAAGGTCTGCCACCGAGTGTCCTGAAGACCGTGCGCCATGAGCTCGATCTCATCCGCACCATGCGCTATGCGCCCTACTTCCTCACCGTCTTCTCGATCGTGCGCTTTGCGCGGTCGCAAGGCATCCTCTGCCAGGGGCGGGGATCGGCTGCAAACTCCGCCGTCTGCTACATCCTCGGCATCACTTCGATCGATCCCGAGACCAATGACCTGCTGTTCGAGCGCTTCGTCAGCCAGGAGCGGGACGAGCCTCCGGATATCGACGTCGACTTCGAACATGAGCGGCGCGAAGAGGTCATCCAGTGGATCTACAAGACCTATACGCACCAGAAGGCAGCGCTCTGTTCCACCGTCACACGCTATAGGGCCAAGGGCGCGATCCGCGATGTCGGCAAGGCGCTGGGCCTTCCGGAGGATCTGATCAAGGCGCTTTCGTCCGGCATGTGGTCGTGGTCGGAGGCGGTCAGCGAGAGGAACGTCAAGGAGCTGAACCTCAACCCGGACGATCGGCGGCTGGTGCTCACGCTGTCGCTTGCCCAACAGCTCATGGGCGCGCCGCGCCATCTCGGCCAGCATCCGGGTGGCTTCGTGCTGACGCACGATCGCCTGGATGATCTCGTGCCAATCGAGCCAGCGAGCATGGCTGACCGGCAGATCATCGAGTGGGACAAGGACGATGTCGAGGCTTTGCGGATGATGAAGGTCGACGTGCTTGCGCTCGGCATGCTCACCTGCATGTCCAAGGCCTTCGACCTCATCCGCGAGCACAAGCACGAAGATCTCGACCTCGGCAGCCTCCCTCAGGAAGAGGCTGCCACCTATGCGATGATCCGCAAGGCCGACACGCTCGGCACCTTCCAGATCGAAAGCCGGGCGCAGATGGCCATGCTGCCGCGGCTCAAGCCCCGGACCTTCTATGATCTCGTGGTGCAGGTGGCGATCGTGCGGCCCGGCCCCATTCAGGGCGACATGGTTCATCCCTATCTCCGTCGCCGGGAAGGCAAGGAGAAGGTCGAATATCCGACCCCTGAACTCGAATCCGTGCTCGGCAAGACGCTCGGCGTGCCGCTCTTCCAGGAATCGGCCATGCGGGTGGCGATGGTCTGCGCGGGCTTCACTGGCGGCGAGGCGGACCAGCTTCGAAAGAGCATGGCGACCTTCAAGTTCACAGGCGGTGTCTCGCGCTTCAAGGACAAGCTGGTCTCGGGCATGGTGAAGAACGGCTACTCGCCGGAGTTTGCAGAAAAGACCTTTAGCCAGCTCGAAGGCTTCGGCTCCTATGGCTTCCCGGAAAGCCATGCCGCCTCCTTCGCGCTCATTGCCTACGCCTCCAACTTCGTGAAGTGCCATCATCCCGATGCCTTCTGCGCAGCCCTCCTCAACTCCCAGCCCATGGGCTTCTATGCGCCAGCGCAGATCGTCGGGGACGCGCGTGCCCATGGGGTCGAAATCCGCCCGGTCTGCGTCAACCGCTCCCGCTGGGACTGCACGCTGGAAAAGATATCTGGCACCAAGATGCGAGCTGTGCGTCTCGGCATGCGCATGGTGCGGGGGCTGGCCGCCACCGATGCCGCCAGGATCGTCGCCGCCCGGATGGACGATCCCTTCGAAAGCGTCGACGACATGTGGAGGCGATCCGGTGTGCCGGCGGCCTCGCTGGTCGAGCTGGCGGAGGCAGATGGCTTTCTGCCCAGTCTCGAGCTCGAGCGGCGTGACGCGCTCTGGGCAATCAAGGCGCTGCGCGACGAGCCGCTCCCGCTTTTTGCTGCCGCGACAGAGCGCGAGATGCGAGCGATTGCCGAACAGCAGGAGCCGGAGGTGGCGCTGCGCCAGATGACGGAGGGGCACAATGTGGTCCAGGACTATGGTCATGTCGGCCTGACATTGCGGGAGCATCCGGTCGCGTTTCTGCGGAAAGAACTCACAAAGCGCAGCATGGTGACCTGCGAGGAGGCAATGACGGGCAGGGACGGACGCTGGGTTTACACCGCCGGTCTCGTGCTCGTCCGCCAGAAGCCGGGATCAGCCAAGGGCGTCATGTTCATCACGATCGAGGACGAGACGGGGGCGGCCAACATCGTGGTCTGGCCGAGCCTGTTTGAGAAACGCCGGCGCGTGGTGCTGGGGGCTTCGATGATGGCGATCAACGGGCGCATCCAACGGGAAGGCGAAGTCGTTCACCTCGTGGCACAGCAGCTCTTTGATCTCTCAGGCGATCTCTCCGCTCTGGCCGACATGGATGCGGCATTCAAGGTCACGTCAGGGCGTGGCGACGAATTCGCGCATGGCTCGGTAGGCGGAGGAGATGCGCGTGATCGACCGAAGAAAGTGCCGCAGCCAAGGGACATCTTCGTGCGGGATCTGCATATCGATACGCTGAAGGTGAAGGCGCGGAACTTTCACTAGCAGAACCAATCACGTGTGCCATTCCTCGCAAGCATCCTCGACGATTATTCCCGGTACATCACTGCCTGGAAGCTGTGCACCAGCATAAAAGTAGACGACGTCACCGACACGCTCGATCTGGCGCTGGCCGCCTCAGGCTGCGACAGGGTCAAGGTCCAACACCGGCCGCGCCTGCTGTCCGAGAACGTTCCGTGTTACGTCGCCTCCGATCTCGGTGAATGGCTGGACAAATACAAGATCGAGCAGGTCCACGGTGCTCCCGGCCACCCGCAAACGCAGGGCTGTTGATTTCCACTGAGAGCTGACCCGGCATTTCCACCGAGAAGTGACCCGCCTTAGGTATCGTTCGTGTTGGTCGTGGTGGTCAAGTTCCTGCGTTTCTCCTTGGTTGTTTTCGGCTCATGGGCCGAGCTGTTCTTGAAGCGAAAGCTGTCATTTCCCGTTTCCAGGATGTGGCAGTGGTGAGTAAGCCGGTCGAGCAGCGCGGTCGTCATCTTGGCGTCGCCGAAGACGCTGGCCCATTCGCTGAAGCTCAGGTTGGTCGTGATGATGACGCTGGTGTGTTCGTAGAGCTTGCTCAGCAGGTGGAAGAGCAGTGCGCCGCCTGATGCGATGAACCAAAAGGTCGTTTTCGGCTCCCACACGCTACAACAAAGCGGCATCTCGCTTGTACCAGCAAGGTCAAGCGACGTTTGTCCGATACCGGAGTATTTTCAGGAAAGCTGACTATGGCGGCATGGCAAGATGCCTTGGCTGCCGGAATTGCCGGGGCATCGGCAACGAAATCGGTGCACCCTCGGCTTGGTCGGGCGAGTTACATGGCGGACTAAAATTTGGGCCACGCAGACGGCGGAGCTATTGCCGCGACAATTTGGCTGAAAGCAATCCCTGCTATCTGACGTGCATCAAGGAAGGTCTCTCGATGCGCAATCCGAACACACGTTTCAGCTCCGGTCCCACTGGTCTACGTAAGACACCGTACCAATATTTGTGATCGAATATTTGCTTGATGCCGTTTTGAGGTTGGAGGATTTGCCTGTCGACGCCACTTCTGCGATAGCCGCCAGATATTCCGGCCGACAGAAAAAACTCGCTCGCTGGGACCGATCCGTAGAAGACGGTCCTGAGCGAAAACGCCAAGAGATTTTATAAGGTAACTCTGGAGGGCGACCTCAAATCACGCCTTTGCTCAAAATGAAGCATCCATAAGGCCCCGGGTCAGAGGTTCTGACGATTGCGAACGAGCTTTTTGCGGCTTCATAGAAGGCAAAGCGTTCCAATGCCTCCATCACCACCGGTCTCTCTTGCGACCGATCTATGGCTTTCTGGATTACCGAGAAGATCGGCATCTGAGCATCCGCGTCACCGACCACCTGCATGCGCTTAACCGGTGCATCAACGAAGGTATCCAGAGGAAAAAGCGTCATGATAGCCTCCACGAGACGCTCGAGGCCGCAACCGGAGACATTGATGAGGCGTCCATAGGTGGTGTGCTCGGCTATCGTTTGCGCAGGGTGGTTCACGTCGCACACGACCAGCTGGTCGCCATGTCCCATCAACATCAACGCATGCACCAAGTCAGCGTTCAAGATTGGATCGATCCCCTTAAGCATTCCGTTGCCTCCCTCTAGCCGCGATACTTTTCTTTACGAATTATATCATATTTGTAATGCCAACAATCTCTGTTCGGGTTCCAAATGCTGTTTTCCCCGGCAGCGGTTTGAAAAATCACTATGAAGTCGCTGAAGTTTCCGCGTCTATTTTATGGTAAGGAGCGGTCACATGAAATTCAAAACTAAATCTCAAGGGAACGCTTTACAACAAAATATAAATGTGTGAAGTTTCAATGAACGGATGGTGTCCTCCCAAGGCAAGCTAGCCGTGGCAGGTCGCGCCGGGAGGCTCCGCCTGCCACGGCCTTTCAGGGGTGGACGACCGTCGCGAGGAGTGCGCGACGCCGTTTGGAGGAGAC
This sequence comes from Rhizobium sp. PP-CC-3A-592, assembly GCF_003217095.1. GTDB lineage: Bacteria > Pseudomonadota > Alphaproteobacteria > Rhizobiales > Rhizobiaceae > Ferranicluibacter. Next base: position 14,006 of record NZ_QJSR01000013.1, on the reverse strand, counting down.
TAACTTTTGGCATCGATGAACATCGACAATGTCGGAAAAGCCTATGGTGGCCTTACGGTGATCCACGGCGTTTCCGTGGAAATCCCCGACGGCGAATTCGTTGTCCTTGTCGGACCGTCTGGCTGTGGAAAATCGACACTGCTGCGCATGGTCGCCGGCCTTGAGCCGATTACGTTCGGCGACATCCGGATTGATGGAAAAGTGGTCAACGATCTGCCGCCAAAAGATCGTGATATCGCTATGGTCTTCCAGAGCTATGCGCTCTATCCCCACAAGACCGTGGCGGAGAATATGGGCTTTGCCTTGAAAATGCGCGGCGAAACGAAAGCCGACATTGAGGCGCGCGTGCGCAAGGCAGCCGAGATTTTGGATCTCGTGCCGTACCTCGCGCGTTACCCCCGCCAGTTGTCCGGCGGGCAGCGGCAGCGCGTAGCCATGGGTCGGGCAATCGTCCGCGATCCCAAAGTATTCCTGTTCGACGAACCTCTGTCCAATCTCGATGCAAAGCTACGGGTACAGATGCGCGCTGAGATCAAGGAACTGCAGCGCAGGCTGGCAACGACGATGATCTATGTGACACACGATCAGGTGGAAGCCATGACCATGGCCGACCGGATCGTCGTCCTGCGCGACGGGCGCGTCGAGCAGATCGGGTCGCCGCTGACATTATACGACCGGCCCGCCAACACTTTCGTCGCGGGGTTTATCGGCTCGCCGTCGATGAATCTGATCAAGGGCCATATTCGCGCATCGCCGGCGCCGTACTTCGAAACGGATGACGGCATTCGTCTACCGCTTGAGCGTACGCCTGCCGGATCGGACGGACGTCCGTCCTATTACGGTATCCGGCCAGAGCATTTCACGCTCGGCGGCGACGTCAGCGCCCATGTGACGGTGGTGGAATCGACAGGGTCGGAAACGCAGGTTTTTGCCACGCTCGGACAGCAGAAAATCATCGGCGTTTTTCGTGACCGGGTCGAGGAACCAGCCAGCCACACGATCGCGATGACGCCAAATGCCAGTCTGGTCCATTTGTTCGACAGTGACAGTGGGTTGAGGATCGACTGAGATCTAGCCGGCTCTTCAAGGAGGAAGCGCTGGCCGCCACGCACCGTGGCAGTTTATCAACGGGAGGAGACTAACATGAAAGTCAGTGATTTCGAGAGAATGATGGCGATTGGCTTAAGCCGGCGCGCCGTCCTGAAAACCGGCGCAAGCCTTGGCGCCGTCGCCGCGGCCAGCGGCGCTCTTGCGTCGTTCGGGGAAGCTTTCGCTCAGGATGTATCGCTGCGCAGTCAGATCCTGCAAGTTCCCGGTGTCGGCAAAGGATCGCCAACGGACGCTGACTGGCAGAAGGTCGGCGAGATGTGCCTGGAGGCCACGAAGAAGAGCGTTACGCAGGGCGAATTCGCCGGCGTCGAACTCTCGTTCATGGGATTGAATAATCAGAACCTCCACAATGTCCTATTCCGCGGCTTCCTGAAACCCTGGGAGGATTATACCGGCGCCAAGATCTCCTGGATCGACCTAGCACAGGCCGATTACAATCCGCGTTTGCAGCAGGCGATCGCAACCGGAACGGTCGATTTCGATCTTCTCGAAATGGGCGCGCCGTTCGAGGGCGACGTGTGCGGCAAGGGGCTGGCGTCGGAAATGCCGGACTGGGTCAGGGCGCAGATCGACATGGACGACTATGTCGACTACCTCAAGGCGCCGGTCGGCACCTGGGACGGCAAGACCTACCGCATCTCGGTCGACGGCGACTGCCACAACTTTAACTACCGCACCGACTACTTCACAGATGCCGACCTTGCCAAGGCCTGGAAGGACGAGGGCCACGAGGGCGAGTGGGGCGTGCCGAAGACCTGGCAAAAGGTTCAGGAAGTCACTAAATTCCTCAAGGGCAAGACCGTCGGTGGCATCGATGCAATCGGCTATCTCGATGCACCAAAGGCCTGGGGCGGTTTCGGGTTCTATTTTCTCGGCAGCCGCGCCACAGCGTATGCAAAACATCCCGACGACAAGGCATGGCTGTTCGATACCGACACCATGAAGCCGCGCATCAATAATCCGGCCTGGGTCCGGGCGATCCAAGACGTTATCGACGCCTTGCCGTCGGAATCGGGCGACCAGCTCAATGCCGATCCGGGCACGACGGCCTTCCAGCAGTTCCTGGCGGGCACCGGCTCGATGGTCTCCTGGTGGGGCGATGTTGGTGCTGGCGCACGCACGAGCGACAGTTCGGTTGTCGGTGATACGATCGGCTTCGACATTCTCCCGGGCTCGGATGACGTCTACAATTCGAAGACCGGCCAGTGGGACAAGCTGGCGAGTGGCCCGAACCATGCCCCGAACATGGCTTATCTCGGCTGGGGCGTCTACGTCATGGCGCGCGTCGATAGTGACGAGAAGAAAAAGAAGGCAGCGTGGAGCGCGGCCGCCCATCTCGGCGGCAAGGATCTTGCGCTCTGGACCGCAGCTTACCCGTCAGGCTTCCAGTGCTATCGCAAGAGCCAGTTCGACATCAAGGAGTGGGTATCTGCCGGTTACGACGAAGCGTTCATCACGAGCTATCTCAACTCGCAGTCCAACTCCTACAATCATCCGAATGCTGCGATCGAGCCGCGCATTCCCGGCATCTTCCAGTATTACAGCGTGGCGGAAGACGAGCTGGCGAAAGTCTTTGCCGGGCACGCGACGGCACAGGCTGGGGCAGATGCCATTGCTGCTGCCTGGGACAAAATCACAGACCAACTTGGACGCGAAGAGCAGATCGCGCTCTACAAGGCTTCCCTGGGGGCCTGAGCCAAAAAGCCAGGCGGCGCCCGCGTCGCCTGGTTCTGTCATTCATGCCTGAAGAGCATGCGTCAAGGGTTTGTCGATGTCTCACACCACCATGCCAGCAGCGGTTCCGCCGTCCTCGACCCGTCCAGCGAGAACGGCGCGTCAGATAAGCGGGGCACGTCACGGCCAATTGCTTCTGTGGTCCGCAACCGTGCTGCTGCTTGCCACGCTCCTCCTGCAGGTGCTCGAAGCTTCCGGCATAACGTCCATGGGGCTCGTCAGCTGGCGCCCACTGCTTTTTGCCTACATCCTCTGGGCGGGCGCCTTGTGCGCCGCCCAGATCTTGATCCGGGGGGAGGATGGGCAACGTGCGGTATTCGTGCTGCCCGCAGTGCTTTTCACGGTCGCCATGGTGGTGTTTCCCACCGTCTTTGGCTTTTACATCGCCTTCACCGACTGGAATCTAAGCGCTGCCGCCGGCCGGCAATTCAACGGACTCAACAATCTGCGTACGCTGTTTGCCGATGTCTATTTCTGGAATGCGCTTCTAAACATGGTCTATTACGTGCTGGCGGTCCTCGTGCAATATGCCGTCGCCTTCGGGCTGGCGCTCTTGCTCAACGCCGAGATCAAGGCGCGAAAATTCTTCCGCGTCGCCTTTCTCCTGCCGCTGATGCTCAGCCCGGTGGCCGTCAGCTGGATGATCGGCAAATCGCTCATGGAGTACCGGTTCGGCCCGGCCGCGACACTTGCCCGCCATCTCGGCTGGGACAATCCGGCATTCTTTTCGACGCCCTGGCTGGCGCGGACCTCCATCATGGCGATGGATGCCTGGGTGTCGATCCCGTTCATGATGATCCTGCTGCTCGCAGGCCTTCAGGCATTGCCATCCGAAATTAAGGAGGCGGCGAGGGTCGACGGGGCGTCCGGCTGGCAGAGTTTCAAGGAAATCACCTTTCCTCTGATGCTTCCCGTCAGCATGACCGTGATCATTCTGCGCATTATTTTCCAGCTGAAGCTCGCCGATATCGTTATCAACGTGACGGCGGGCGGACCGGGCGGGGCGACGGACACGGTATCCAGTTTCATCTTCCGCGAATACCGTGACCGTTCCAATGTCGGCTACGGGACCATGCTTGCAGAATTTTATCTCGTGATCATCATCATCTTCGTCGCGCTCATTCTCAAAGGGGCGAGCCGGTGGATGCAACGCGACAACTGAGGACCTAGCCGATGACGATCATTGCGCAAACATACGAGGAGCCAGGAAGCCTGTGGTCGCGCCGGCCACAATTCCTCACGGGCAGCCTGCTGATCTATGCTGCTCTTGTCTTCTGGGCCTTTGTATCGCTGTTTCCAATCTACTGGACGGTCACGACGTCGTTCAAGACCGCGGTCAACGTTACGCAGGGTCATCTGATTCCCTTTGTCGATTTCATGCCGGACTGGAAAGGATGGCGTTCACTCGGGCTGTCGCCAGATACGATCTTCGCGCAATCGACCGTGCGCGACGAGTTCATTCGACGTTTCTTCAACAGCATCGCAGCGTCCGCGGGCGCATCGTTTCTTGCGGTCATCATCGGCTCTCTCGCCGCCTATGGCCTCAGCCGTTTCTCCTACAAGTTCCTCTGGATGAAGAACAAGGACATCTCGTTCTTCTTCCTGTCGCAACTGATCCTGCCGCCTGTCGTGCTCGCCATGCCGTTCCTGGTTCTCTACAAGCACCTGATGCTGCTCGACACGCTCACCGGCCTCGTGCTGGTCTATACGCTGATGGTGCTGCCGATCGTGATCTGGATCATGCGCGACCAGTTCGACACGATCCCCGTCGAGCTGGAACAGGCAGCCCTGGTGGACGGCTGCTCGATTTGGGGTGCATTTCTGCGCATCGTGCTGCCGATCGCGCTGCCCGGCATGGTGGCGGCGTTCATTCTCTCGGTCATTCTCTGCTGGAATGAGTATTTCTTCGCCGCGCTGTTAACCAGTTCCAATGCCAAGACGCTGCCGGTGATGGTGGCGAGCCAGACAGGTTCGCAAGGGATCAACTGGTGGTCGATGGCGGCCATTGCTACGGCCGCCATCATGCCGCTGATCCTCGTCGGCATTTTCCTGGAGCGCTATATCGTGAAAGGCCTGACGGCAGGCGCCGTCAAATAGAAGTTCGCTGGGCCATATGCGGAAACATTTTCATCCGGCGCAGGACCGGTGCGGAATAAACCAGCAAGTCCATCGCGGGCTGTCCGCACGGCCCATGTCATGACTTCACGGGGATCGAGGATGTGATGGCGGGCTGACGCAGTCTTTTGCCCCTCCTGCCGGCAGACCCGTCAAAAGACCATTTCATGATCCATGCAGCCGACTGTCAGATCAAGCAGCGCGCCTCGGCGCGCCCGTTTCTCGCCGGAAAATGAAAGAAGTTCTATCTCGCACAACGCGGCCGCCACGACGAATTGGTGCATCGCACAACATTAATAACTTTACAATTACAGATTAATCTGTGAAGTAAGGGGCGTAACGACGAAGTGAGCCAGAGCCGTGACCCAACTGAAATTTGCCACCCGCCTCAATTCTTTCGCCTCAAAGCCAGAGGCCGAATGGCCGGATCTTTCCGGCAAGCCAACGATGCTGCAAATGGCGACGCGTGCCGCCAAAGTCGATGGCCTGACCGATCTCGATCTCAATTATCCCGATCATGTTGCCGAGGATCCGGCGCTTCTGGCCCGTCAGATCGGCGATCTTGGCTTGGCGATCAACGGTTTTGCCATGCGCTATTACACCAACCCAGCCTTCAAGATCGGCGCCTTCACCAATCCTGATCCGGCAGTTCGGCGCGAAGCGATCGATCTGACGAAGCAGGGCATAGACGCGACACGCGCCGCTGGCAGCAACCTGATGACGCTCTGGCTTGGCCAGGACGGTTTCGATTACGCCTTCCAGGCCGATTACCATGTGCTATGGCAACACGAAATCAATGGCATTCGTGAAGTATGCGCCCATGATCCGGATTGCCTGATCAGCATCGAATACAAGCCGAACGAGCCGCGTTCCTACAGCCTGATGCCCGATGCGGCAACGACGCTTCTGGCGATCAAGGACGTCGATATGCTCAATCTCGGCGTGACGCTGGACTTTGCCCATGTGCTCTATGCCGACGAGCAGCCGGCCTTTGCCGCGGCGCTGATCGCCCGCTACAGCCGCGTCCTCGGCGTCCATCTCAATGACGGCTATGCCAAGCGCGACGATGGCCTGATGGTCGGTGCGGTGCATACCCAGCAGACGATCGAGCTTTTGCGCCAGATCCGCAAGGACGGCTATGACGGTGCGATCTATTTCGACACATTCCCCGACATGACCGGTCTCGACCCGGTGCACGAATGCGAGGTCAATATCCAGACCGTCAAGCGGATGCTGAAGGTTGTTGATCGCCTCGAGCAAGACAATCGCCTCTCGGGCGCGATTGACCGACAGGATGCCGTTTCCGCTCAAGCCGTGATCCAAGAGTTGATGCTCGGCTGAGCTACCCGAACGCCTGAATTTTAAAAACTCCAGAAACCCTTTGCAATCAAAGGCATGCCGGAGGCGTGCCCATCCGGGAGGAACCGATGAATACCTTTTTGAAGACGACCTTTGCTGCCGGCGTCGCCGCCAGTTTCCTGCTCAGTGCTGCCTTCGCACAGGACCTCGCGCCGCTGAATTCCGACACTGAAAAAGACCGCATGGACTGGTCGGAAGTTGAAGCCAAGCTCGGCGCTTTCCCCAAGCTGCCCGAGGGTACGAAGGCCGGTGCTGTTTCCAAGACGCTGACCAACGAATATTGGCGCTCGCTGGGTGAAGGCTACGAGGCGTTCGGCAAGAAGGTTGGTGTGCCGGTGGTCTATCAGGCAGCACAGAGCGAAGGTGACCAACTCGGCCAGCTGACGATCGCGGAAGGCCTGATCACGCAGGGCTACAATGTCCTGCTCGTTTCGCCACAGACCGACGCCAATTTGCAGCCGGTCATCGAGCAGGCCAAGGCCGCCAATGTTCCGGTTGTCAACGTCAACGACGCCGTGATCCCGCAGGCGGAGCACTATGTCGGCAACGTTCAGCGCGACAACGGCGTACGCGTTGCCAAGTGGTTTATCGAGAAGCGGCCCGAGGGCGGCAAGGTCGCGATCGTCGAAGGGCAGGCCGGCGTTTACGCCGCTGTCCAGCGCACCGACGGGTTCAAGTCAACCATCGGCGAAGGCGGCAAGTTTAAGGTCGTGGCCAGCGTTCCAGGCAATTGGGACAGGCAGACGTCCTATGATGCCGCCACAAATATCCTCAACCAGCATCCCGACCTCGTCGGCTTCTACGCCAACAATGATGGCATGGCGCTCGGCATCGTCGAAGCCGTCAAGGCTGCGGGTCTTGCCGGCAAGGTCGCCGTGTTTGGCACGGACGGCATTTCCGATGCCTATGCCTCGATCAAGGCGGGCGAGTTGACCGGCACTGTTGATAGCTTTCCGGTCCTGACGGGTGAAGTGGCACTCGAAACCGCGCTACGCCTCGTTGCCGGCCAGAAACTGCCGCGCGTCGTCGCGACCCCGCAGGCGCTGATTACCGCCGATAACCTTAGCCGCTACCAGGGCGAGGGGGTCGATGTCCGCGCCGTGCTGATGGAAGATGCCAAGGCTGCCAAGTAACGAACGGCGAAGGGGGATGCCGGCGTCAATGCCGGCATCTTCATACTGTAGGGAGTGGAACGATGATGCCGCGATTGAGGTTCGAAACGATTTCCAAGAGTTTTCCGGGCGTCAACGCGCTGACGGATGTCTCTTTCGAGGTCGCGCCGGGAGAGATTCACGGACTTCTCGGCGAGAATGGCGCGGGCAAGTCTACACTTCTTCGGATCCTTTCCGGAGTGTTCCGCCCGACCTCGGGAACGGTCTTCGTCGATGGTCAGGCCGTGGCTTTCCGAAAGCCGATGGACGCCCGCGAAGCCGGGATTGCCATGATTCATCAGGAACTCCAGCAGGTGCCGCATTTGAGCGTCGCCCAGAACATGTTTCTCGGCCATTCGCTAACGCGCCTTGGCGGCTTGCTCGTCTCCCGCCGCGAGCAGGAAGCGCGCGCCGCCGAAGCGCTTTCGATGATCGATGACACAATTGATCCGTCTGCTCCTATTTCATCGCTTAAAGTGGCTCAGCGCCAGATCGTCGAGATCGGCCGTGCTCTTCTCGACAAGGCGCGGGTTATTGCCATGGACGAGCCGACATCGAGTCTGACACCGAGCGAATTCGACCGGCTGGCCGAAGTGATCGCGAGGCTTTCGGCAAGCGGGGTCTCCATCGTCTATGTGTCCCACAAGATGGACGAAGTGTTCCGCATCTGCCAGCGCGCCAGCGTGATGCGCGACGGCAAGCTTGTCGGCATGGTCGATCTCAAGGGCACGTCCGAGAAGGATGTCATCGCGATGATGGTCGGGCGCGAGTTGATGCGGGAGGAGCACAATTCGTTTGTCACCACAACGGTCAAGCTGGAGGCAAAGAACCTCTCTTCATCGAGCAAGATCAAGGACGTCTCTTTCAAGCTTCACAAGGGCGAAGTGCTCGGCATTGCCGGTCTGGTTGGTTCCGGCCGGACGGAACTTTTGCGACTGCTGGCTGGTGCTGATCGTTTGAGCGCAGGTGCCATCACCATCGACGGCAAGACCATGAACTTTACCAGTCCACGAGAGGCAATTGCCGCGGGGATCGGACTTGTGCCGGAAGAACGCAAGCGAGAAGGCATCATTCCCTTGCGCCCGGTCAGCACCAATATGGCGCTCGCCTCGCTCTCAAGCTTCTCTTCGGCAGGCATGATACGCACCGGCAAGCTGCGCTCCACCGCGCGGGATCTGTTGAAACGCGTCAATCTAAGACCGTTCCAACTGGATCGCCCCATCCGGCTGTTCAGCGGCGGCAATCAGCAAAAGGCGATCATCGCTCGCTGGCTGGCGGCCAGATCGCAAATCCTCCTGTTCGATGAGCCGACGCGTGGCATCGATGTCGGTGCAAAGTCGGAAATTTATCATCTCATCGAAGACCTCGCCCGCGAAGGTCATTCGATTATCGTGGTCTCCTCGGAACTGCCGGAAGTTATCCGGCTCTCCGACCGCGTGCTGGTCATGCGTGAGGGCCGGATCGCGGCGACCATTCCACGCGACCAACTGACAGAAAGCGCGATCGTCGCGCATGCCATTCTAGGGGCCCGTGCCGATGCGACGAATGCGCCTATTGCGCAGCCCGTGTGAACCTACAGGACAACCTATGACCAGCTTTTCCAACCCACCCGAGACGTCCGCACCGGCCTTTCGCCGCTTCTCATTTTCGCTCCGCGATGCGGGGACGCTCATCGGCCTCGTCGTCATTATGGCAGTGTTCGCCGCGCTCGTTCCGGGCTTCCTTTCCGAGCGCAATCTCGTCAACATTCTGCAGCAGTCGAGCATAAATGCGTGTCTGGCGCTTGGCATGACGCTGGTCATCATTTCGGGAGGCATCGATTTGTCGGTCGGCCCGACGGCTGCGATCTCCGCCGTGATCACCGCGACCCTGTTGCTGGGCGGCACTCCGATTCCTCTGGCTGTACTTGCCGGTCTCGGAGTGGGCGTCGTCTGCGGTTTCATCAATGGCGCACTCGTCGCCTATGTCGGCCTGCAACCGTTCATCGTGACGCTCGGAACGCTCAGTACCTACCGGGCAATTGCCCTAATTTATACGGGCGGCAATCCTGTCCTCGGCATTCCACCCGGTTTCCGGTCCTTGTTCAACGGCACTCTCTTCGGTATTCCAACACCAGTTCTTATCGTCGCGGTTGTCGCTATCGCAGCCTCCGTCCTTCTGAAAAAGACCCCCATCGGCGAATATCTCATGGCCGTCGGCGGCAACGAGGAGGCAGCGTATGTCGCCGGTGTTCCAATCGCTCGGACGAAAATCACGGCCTATGTCATTTCCGGCAGTCTTGCGGCGCTCGCATCGCTAATCCTGATCGGGCGGCTCGGAGCCGCCGAACCGATCCTTGGCAATCTCTGGGAGCTGGACGCGATTGCAGCCGCAGCCATCGGCGGTGCCTCGCTAATGGGCGGCAAGGGAAGTATTCTCGGTACCATTCTAGGGGCTATCATTCTTGGCGCTATGCGCAACGGTTTGACGCTGATGAATGTTCAGGCCTTCTATCAACTGCTTGCCACCGGCCTTATAATCCTCGTCGCAATGATGATCGATCGTGCGACAAGGGGACGAGAATGAATACTGAAAACCTGGCCATGAAGGCGGTCGGTCCGCGCATTCGCATGATGATGCCTTTGCTGACGCCGCTCGAAGCCAAGGTTGTCGATACGGTGTTTGCGCTGCGCGATTTCAGCGATGACACTTCCCTGAAGCAGATCGCAGATGATGCGGGTGTTTCCGAAGCCATGGTGGTGAAAATCACCAAGAAGCTTGGCTTTGCCGGTTATCGCGATTTTCGCGCGGCCGTCAGCCAGTATAACCGACAGCCGACAGCCGAAATGCATCAGGAACTCTCGGTAGACGATACCTCGCAGGAAATCGTCCAGAAGGTTTTTCGCACGTCGATAAACGCCTTGGAAGAGACGCTTTCCATTCTAGACATGGAAGCCTTCGACAAGGCGGCAGACATTATCCACGGCGCGAAACACCGGGATTTCTACGGTGTGGGCGGTTCGGCGCAGATCGCACGCGATGTGTCTCATAAATTCCTGCGCATCGGCGTGCGTGCCAGCGTGTTCGATGATGTGCACATGATGTTGATGTCGGCAGCTTTGCTTACAGACGACGATATAGCCATCGGCTTTTCCCATTCCGGCAATACCACCGCCGTTATCGAAGCCATTCAGCTTGCCCGGCGAAATGGCGCGAAGACGATTGCGGTCACTAACTACAATTCATCCGCATTGGCCCAGGCTGCAGATGTCGTCCTCTGTTCCACGGCACAGGGTTCTCCCCTCATGGGGGAGAACGCAGCGGCACGCATCGCGCAGCTGAATATTCTCGATGCCGTCTTTATGGCAGTTGCACAACGCGACTATCAATCGGCCGAACGAAATCTTGACCGGACCATGTCTGCGGTCAAATCCAAACGGAAAGATAAACCTTCATGACGCCTTCACCTCTCGTCACCGTCTTTGGCAGTCTGCATTATGATATTGCAGTCATGGGGCCATCACGGCCACGTAAGGGCGAGACGGTCACCGGTACGTCATGGCATCCCAAAAGCGGTGGCAAAGGCGGCAACCAGGCGGTTTCGGCAGCACGCACCGGCATTGCCACCTCGATGATCGGAGCAGTTGCAGACGATGACTTTGGGCGTTTCCTGCTTGCCAATCTCGAACGCAAAGGTGTCGATCACACCTATGTCAGGCGCGATGCATCCCAGTCTACTGGCATGAGCGTGGCAATCTTCGATGATGAGGGTGACTACGGTGCCGTTATAGTCTCCGGCAGCAATCTCACGCTCGGTGAAGCGGATGTCATCGGAGCTCGTGAGGTCTTGTCCAAGACAACGCTGCTTGTTCTCTAAAATGAAATCCCTGACGCCGCCAACGTCGTCGCTGCACAAGCCGCGAAGCGGGCCGGGGGTCGTGTTCTTATCAACGCTGCTCCGGCCAGAGCCCTGTCAAGCGATCTCCAACCGCTCGTCGATATCCTCGTCGTCAACGCCATCGAAGCTGAAATGCTCGCCGGGGTTCCGGTCGTTGAAACGCTGGAAGGCGCGCTGGAGGCTGCAAGGAAACTGTCTGCGATGTTTCCAGAGGTGGTCGTTACCGCAGGTGGGGCCGGTGTCGCCTATGCCAGCAAGAATGGAGCAGCGATCCAGATCGGGGCTGTGAAAGTTCATGTCGAGAGCACGCACGGCGCCGGAGACGAATTCATTGGAGTGCTTGCTGCGGACATCGCTTCCGGGTCAGCGATGCGCAATGCGCTGGTTCGGGCAAATAATGCAGCCGCGAAATTGGTGGGAACAAAGGAAGAAGAACGCGGATAATCGCAACTTGCTTTTCCCGGCTGTTCCAGCGGCGATGTCAAAAGAAAATACGCTCCGGCCGCCACAACTTAGGCATTAAGTTCCATAAGATATCTTATCTAATCTGGTGGTGTAGCCGGGTACATTCTATTTCCAACTGCGACATGCCAATGATTTCAGGGGGTTTCATTTTGGAGATTTTGGCATGTCGCGATCCTATACGCAGATCACCCTCGCCGATCGCCGGCGCCTGCATCACCTAGTGGCGGCAAACGTTCCCATCAACGAGATGGCACGTCAGCTTGGTCGCCATCGCTCAACTATATACCGCGAGATCAAGCGCAACACGTTTCACGATAGCGAACTCCCGGACTACGACGGCTATTACAGCACGGTTGCCGAGGGTATTGCCAAAGAGCGGCGCCGGCGGTTGAGAAAGCTGCAGCGCCACCCGACTTTGCGCGCAGAGATTGTCAACCAGTTGGAGGCTCGCTGGTCACCGGAACAGATTGCCGGACGCCTGCTGTCAGACGGCCTCAGTCTCGTTCGCGTTTGTAAGGAGACAATCTATCGCTTCATCTACAGCAAGGAAGATTATGGGCTTGGTCTCTATCAATATCTACCGGAGGCACGCCGCAAACGTCGTCCTATGCGATCAAGAAAGCCACGCGACGGTGCGTTTCCAGCCACGCACCGCATATCCCAACGGCCTGATTTTGTTGGAGATAGATCACGGTTTGGGCATTGGGAGGGCGACCTGCTCATCTTCCAACGCCCATTCGGCCATGCCAATGTCACCACTCTCGTGGAGCGAAAGAGCCGCTATGCCGTTCTCATCAAGAATCCGAGCCGACACTCGCGCCCGATCATGGACAAGATCATCAGAGCGTTTTCGCCTTTACCGGCATTCGCACGTCAAAGCTTCACATTTGATCGCGGTACCGAGTTTGCCGGGTTCAGGGCTTTGGAAGATGGGATCGGAGCGTGTAGTTGGTTTTGCGACCCAAGTGCACCTTGGCAAAAAGGCACCGTCGAAAACACCAACAAGCGCATTCGGCGCTACCTGCCTGGCACCACAGATCTGGCAGTTGTTTCACAGCGCGACCTTCTACACCTCACGCACCATATCAACAATCAGCCGCGCAAATGTCTTGGATACAGGACGCCAACCGAGGTGTTTACGGCGCATTTGCAGGAAGGCAGCTGATCCAATATCCTCCAAAGCAGGCATGATGCACTTGGGTTAGCTTCTCCACCGCAAAGTTAAAGTGTCCTGTTTCTGCAAAGTTGGAATGTCACACTCCCCGGGTCTGAAGGACGTCTGGGAGATTGCCGATGGGATTGATAACGATGAGCGAACGCGATCTTCAGCGGATCGAGATTTTGTCGAAGGTCATCGCGGGGCGGATGACGTGGGTGTCGGCGTCGCATGTGCTTGACCTGAGCGAGCGCCAGGTTCGCCGGTTGCTGGAGCGGATACGCACGGGTGGTGCGGCGTCGATCCGGCACAAGGCGATCGGTCGTCCATCGAACAACCGGATCGGCGATGGTGTTCGGGACTATGCGATGACGCTGGTCCGCGAACGCTATGCGGATTTTGGGCCAACCTTGGCGACGGAGAAGCTGGCCGAGCGGGATGGCTTGCGGGTTTCGCGCGAGACGGTTCGCAGCTGGATGGTCGATGCCGGACTGTGGCTGTCGCGCAAGCAGCGCCGGACGTTTCATCGGCCGCGGTTGCGACGTGAGGCCTATGGCGAACTGGTGCAGATCGACGGGTCGGAATATCGCTGGTTCGAGGATCGCGGACCGCCATGTTCGCTGCTGGTGTTCGTCGACGATGCGACGGGCAAGTTGATGCAACTGCGTTTCGTGCGGTCCGAAAGTGCCTTCACCTACTTCGAGGCGCTGGCGCTCTATCTCCAGCGTCACGGCGCGCCGATCGCGTTTTATTCGGACAAGCATTCGGTGTTCCGGGTGGCGAGACAAGATGCCAAGGGTGGCCAAGGCATGACCCAGTTCGGGCGTGCGCTTTGCGAGCTAAACATCGAGATTCTCTGTGCAAATTCAAGCCAGGCCAAGGGTCGGGTCGAGCGGATGAACCGAACGCTGCAGGACCGGCTGGTCAAGGATTTGCGGCTGGCTGGCATCGACAATATGGAGGCCGGCAATGCGTTCCTGCCGGATTTCATGGAGTCATACAACACACGATTTGCGGTTACCCCTGCCCGTTCGGAGGA
>NZ_QJSR01000012.1 GCF_003217095.1 Rhizobium sp. PP-CC-3A-592 | reverse complement strand
GCCGCAACGCTCTTGCAAACCGCCCTGGCAGACACCGCGGGTGATGGTGCAGACGTAGCCCTGTCGATGAACGTCGTCGCATGGAATGGCGCCATCGCGGGCGGTGGAATCATGGGCGGTATTCTTTTGGACGCCTATGGCCCAACGGCGTTTCCATGGGCGCTGACCGTTCTGCTCGTCATCGCCCTTTTGATCGTATGGTTCGGACGGGCGCGCGGATTTACGCCAGGAGCACGCACCTGCAACGCAAAGGTGGGGGGACACTGACGCTTCACCAAGACATGGATCGGTCCTATCGTTGCAGCGATGGGGCCGAAACACGACCATGACTGATATGCGGAGCCATGTCTTCCATTGGCGCAAAGTAACAACGGGTCAGCGGTTCGATTCCGTTCACGCAAACCTAACGATTGGTCCAAATTGCACATAACCGTATGCGGAATGGATGACCTAATCCCGTTGGGGGATCCGGTGTAAAACGACCCATTCAATGTAAAGGAGAACACCATGAAATTTTCAGGCTTCCAATCGTGCGCCTACTGCGTGCTTGCACTTGTTTCCAGCATAGGGTGGGTAGCGCATATCCGGAATTGCGCCGCCTAATGGCATTCGGCAACGCACCGTCTGCATGCAATCAAAAGCCAAGACTGACCGTTGTTACTACACTTTAGGTGCGTCGGAACCCGAGCCCTCAAACGTGTCTTCGAGGCCCCATGTAGATGGGTTACGTTCCTCTATTCGCGGCACGATTATTAAACTCCATCCGGCGATCCACCGCCTCAAGCTCTCGGAGAAGATACATGACCCATAATATTGAAAACAAAGTCGTAGTCATCACAGGCGCTTCCAGCGGGATCGGAGAGGCAACGGCTCGTCACCTCGCAGGTCATGGCGCGAAAGTCGTGCTTGGCGCCCGTCGAGTAGAACGTCTTGGAGCTCTAGTGAGCGACATCGAGGCTGCCGGAGGCCAAGCGTTGGCTGTCGCGACGGATGTTACTAACCGCACAGATGTCGCCACCCTTCTCGATGCTTCAGTCAAGGCTTTCGGTCGCATTGATGTTCTGATCAACAACGCCGGCATTATGCCCCTTTCCGCCCTCGAAGCGCTTAAAGTCGAGGAATGGGACCGAATGATCGACGTCAACATCAAGGGCGTCCTCTATGGGATCGCCGCGGCTCTACCTCATATGAAGGCGCAGAAGTCTGGCCATATTATCACGACGGCCTCGGTAGCAGGTCATCTGGTGTTCCCAGCCTCATCTGTCTACTCGGGGACGAAGTTTGCCGTCCGGGCAATCTGCGAAGGTCTTCGCCAAGAGGTGAAGGACTATAACATCCGCACGACAATTTTAAGCCCGGGAGCAGTCAAGACCGAGTTGCTTGACAAGATCTCTGACGAGACGGTCAAGACGGCGAATAGCGACTACGTCAACGAAATCGGCATCTCCGCAGATAGCTATGCGCGTATAGCGGCTTTTGTCATCAGTCAGCCGGAGGAGGTCGATGTGAACGAGATTATTTTCCGACCGACTGCCCAGCAGCTTTAAGCAAAATTGCCCAAACTCCGGTAGCCCTGTCGATCACTGGCTTGCGAGCTATCCTCCGCGGCTGAAGAACCGATCCAATTGATTGATGTTCAGGATCGATATGTCCAAGCGATGAATGCCACCTAATCATTTTGTATCCCCGCCACTATCCTTAAGCATGGTGCGGTCTACCCGCGCTCGACAACACCGAAGAAGGAAGTGGAGCCGGATATGCAAAACCCAATCCAACTGGAAATATCCCGAAGGAATTTACTTGTCTCGTCAGCCGCGACTGTCGCGGTGACCGGAGTTGCCGGCAAAGCGGCAGCACAGCCCGCGGGGCAAGCCATGAACCTTACAACGAAACTATCCTTCACCGTCAACGGCGAGAGGCGCGAACTCGATATCGACAACCGCACCACGCTGCTTGATGCCCTGCGCGAGCATCTTCACCTGACAGGCACGAAAAAGGGCTGCGACCATGGCCAGTGCGGGGCCTGTACCGTGATGGTGGACGGCCGTCGCGTCAATTCCTGCCTGTCGCTTGCCGTCATGCATGATGGCGACCAGGTCACCACGATCGAGGGTCTCGGCGAACCCGGCAACCTGCACCCGATGCAGGCCGCTTTCGTCAAGCACGACGGCTTCCAGTGCGGTTATTGCACGCCTGGGCAGATCTGTTCCTCCATCGCCGTGATCGAAGAGATCAAGGCGAATATCCCGAGCCATGTGACCGGCGACCTGACGGCTCAGGCACAGATGACGGCCCACGAGGTTCGGGAACGCATGAGCGGCAACATCTGTCGATGCGGCGCCTATTCCAATATTCTCGACGCCATATCCGAAGTTGCGGGGATCGAAGCATGAGAGCCTTTACCTATGAACGGGCCGCCTCGGTCGAAGCTGCGGCTAAGACGGCTGCCGGCAACCGGGATGCCAAGTTTATCGCGGGCGGCACCAATCTCCTCGACCTGATGAAGCTCGAGATCGAGACGCCGGCTCACCTGATCGACGTCAACGGGCTTGGGCTCGACACGATCGAGGCGACCCCGGACGGGGGCCTGCGGATCGGCGCGATGGTTCGCAATACCGATCTGGCCTCGCATGAGATTGTGCGTAGAGACTACGGCTTGCTGTCGCGCGCGCTTCTGGCAGGTGCTTCCGGGCAGTTGCGCAACAAGGCGACCACATCCGGCAACCTATTGCAGCGGACGCGCTGTCCCTATTTCTACGACACCAACCAGCCGTGCAACAAGCGGACGCCGGGCAGTGGCTGTTCGGCGATCGACGGCTATTCCCGCCAGAATGCCGTGGTTGGCGTCAGCGATGCCTGCATCGCCACGCATCCGAGCGATATGGCGATTGCCATGCGGGCGCTCGATGCCGAGGTCGAAACGGTGAAGCCGGACGGCAGCAAGCGCTCGATCCCGATGGCGGACTTCCACCGGCTGCCGGGCGACACGCCGCATATCGAGACGACCCTGCAACAGGGCGAGTTCATTACCTCCGTCGTGCTGCCGGCTCCGATCGGCGGCAAGCAGATCTATCGCAAGGTGCGCGACCGTGCATCCTACGCCTTCGCACTGATCTCGATTGCTGCCGTCATCCAGCCGGATGGCAAGGGTCGCGTCGCAGTGGGTGGCGTTGCCCACAAACCTTGGCGCGTCGAAGCGGCAGAGGCCGAATTGCCCAAGGGCGCACGCGCCATGGCAACCATTCTTCTCGCGGACGCCCGTCCGACCGAGCAAAACCGATTCAAGGTCGATCTCGTCGAGCGTACGCTCGGTGCCGTGATTGCCGAAGCGAGGGGCTGAGCCATGAAGTTCGACACACCAGCAACCACCAATCCCATCGATCAGCTCAAGGTGGTGGGCCAGCCGATCCAGCGCATAGATGGCCAGTTGAAGACCACCGGCCGTGCAATGTATGCCTACGAATGGCACGATCAGAACACGCACTATGCTTATGGCTATCCGGTCGGTGCTGCCATCGCCAAGGGGCAAATCAACGGGATAGACGTCGCAGCCGCCAAGAAGTCGCCAGGCGTTATCGCCGTTGTCACGACACTGGACGTCGGTGAACGAGGAAAGGGCAAGTTCAACACTGCCAACCTCTTCGGCGGCAGCAAAATCCAGCATTATCATCAAGCGGTCGCGGTGGTGGTAGCCGAAACCTTTGAGCAGGCGCGTGCTGCCGCTGCTCTCGTAAAGGTCGATTATACGGCCGAGGAGGGCGTGTTCAATCTTTCGGCGGCCGTCAAGGATGCGGTCAAGCCTAAAGATGCCGGCGGCGCGCCAACTGACAGCGCCGTTGGCGATTTTGATGCCGCCTTCCGGGATGCTGCCGTAACCCTGGAAGAAACCTATGAGACACCAGACCAGTCCCATTCGATGATGGAGCCAAATGCTTCGATCGCCGCGTGGGACGGTGACGAACTGACTCTCTGGACATCCAGCCAGATGATCGACTGGTGGAGGTCCGATCTTGCAACGACGCTTGGCGTCGACAAGGAGAAGATCCATCTGATGTCGCCCTTCATCGGCGGCGGCTTTGGCGGCAAGCTGTTTCTGCGCGTCGATGCGGTCCTTGCGGCTTTCGGTGCGAAGGCCGCCAAGCGACCTGTGAAAGTCGCGTTGCCACGACCTTTCATCGCCAACAACACAACTCACCGTCCGGCGACTTCCCAACGCATCCGGATCGGCGCTCAGGCGGATGGCAAGATCACGGCAATTGGTCACGAAAGCTGGTCGGGTGACCAGCCCGGTGGTCAGTTGGAAGCGGCTACGCTGCAGACACGGTTGCTCTATGCCGGCGAAAACCGCATGACGGCGATGCGGCTTGCAACGCTCGATCTTCCGGAAGGCAATGCCATGCGCGCTCCCGGCGAGGCGCCGGGCTTGATGGCGCTCGAAATTGCAATGGACGAGATGGCGGAAAAGCTTGGGCTCGACCCGGTCGAGTTCCGGATCATCAACGACACGCAGGTCGATCCGGAAAAGCCGGAACGCCCATTCTCGCACCGCGACCTGAACGGCTGCCTCAAGCTGGGTGCCGAGACATTCGGTTGGAACGGCCGCGGCAAACCCGGCACACGGCGCGAGGGCAACTGGCTGATAGGCACAGGCGTCGCCGCCGCATTTCGCAACAACATGGTACTGCCGTCGGGCGCAAGGGTACGCCTGGACAACGAAGGGATAGTCACTGTCGAAACCGACATGACCGATATTGGAACGGGCAGCTACACGATCATCGCCCAGACGGCCGCCGAGATGATGGGTGTCACCATGGACAAGGTTGCGGTCCAACTGGGCGACTCGCGCTTCCCCGTATCGGCCGGTTCAGGCGGGCAGTTCGGTGCCAATTCGTCAACGTCAGGTGTATACGCCGCATGCGTCAAGCTTCGGGAAGCGATTACCCAGAAGCTGGGTTTCAATTCCGAAGATGCGGTGTTCGAGGGCGGCCAGGTGCGCTCCGGCAACCGCTCGGTTCCACTGGCCGGATCCGCAGGGCCTGAAGGTTTGGTGGGAGAGGACACCATGCAGTGGGGGAACCTCACAGAAACGCACCAGCAGTCGACCTTCGGCGCGCATTTCGTGGAAGTCGGCGTGGACGTAGCGACCGGGGAGACCCGCATCCGGCGCATGCTTGCAGTTTGCGCTGCTGGCCGCATCCTCAACCCTATCACCGCACGCAGCCAGGTGATCGGTGCGATGACCATGGGTGTCGGCGGTGCGCTGACGGAGGAACTGGCGGTGGACACCCGCCGCGGCTTCTTCGTCAACCATGATCTCGCCGGTTACGAAGTGCCCGTGCATGCGGATATTCCGCACCAGGAAGTGATCTTCATGGACGAAACCGACCCGATGTCATCGCCGATGAAGGCAAAGGGCATCGGCGAACTGGGCCTCTGCGGCGTTTCCGCCGCCATCGCCAACGCCATCTACAATGCGACGGGCGTGCGTGCGCGGCACTATCCGGTCACGCTCGACAAGCTGATCGGTGGGCTCCCCGAGGTTGCGTGACGTGGTCAGGCGGCGGTTCCAAGTGAGCCGCCGCCTGAGACATACGGAAAACCAGGATTCTTCAGCGTTGCATCAACCATCCGGCTCCGCCGATAGGATGACGTGGCGCGTCAAAAAATTGCCAAGGAGTACCAGATGAAAATTCAGAAGAATGGATCGCAGCCGTCTGCGAAAGGACCAGTGGACTGGTTTACCGGGACGGTCCGGATCGATCCGCTTTACGCAGCAAACGATGCACGTCGCGGCGCTGCCGGCACCGTCACTTTCGAGCCGGGCGCACGTACTGCTTGGCATACGCATCCGCTAGGCCAGACGCTCATTGTCACCGCAGGATTTGGTCGTGTGCAGCGCGAAGGTGGTGAAATCGAAGAGATTCGGCCGGGCGATGTCGTCTGGTTCGAGCCCGGCGAAAAACACTGGCACGGCGCGTCGCCCACGACGGCCATGACCCATATTGCCATTCAGGAGCACTTGGATGGCAAGGTTGTCGATTGGCTTGAGCACGTCACCGACGAAGACTACGACAAGTAGTTTCGTGACGCCGGGCTCACTGAGGCTCAGACGTCAACGTGAGCGCTGAAGACGGTGAAGGACGAGTGTGGATGCCGGGCGCCCGTTGGGTCCCCGGCATTCTCTTTTAGTCTAGGTATTGTTCGTCCGTGACCTTTTCCATCCAGTCGACGGCCTTGCCATCCTTGACGTTCGAGACCGCGATATGACTGACGCCGGTTTGGTCTGTAGCTCCGTGCCAATGCTTTACGCCGGGCGGCGTCCAGACCACGTCGCCGGGCCGAATGGAGCGCTTTTCGCCACCTTCCTCCTGAACCCATCCGGATCCCGATGTAACGATCAGGACCTGTCCGGCGGGATGTGTATGCCAGGCCGACCGCGCGCCAGGTTCGAACGTCACTTGGCCCCCGGAATTACCGGTGTGCTCGTTGTTCGAGTAAAGCATGTCGACCATGACAGATCCCGTGAAGTTGGCTTCCGGCCCTTTGGCAGTCGGCCTAGGCTCAGGACCTATTAATCTGATTTGAGATGTGATTCACAGTCTCCATTGAGGAGGCCGTGATGAGTGATTTGTTTTTGCTGAGCGAGCGTCAGATGTCTCGGATCTCGCCGTTCTTTCCCTTGGCGCATGGTGTGCCTCGGGTCGATGACCGGCGGGTGGTGAGCGGGATCGTCTATGTGATCCGCAACGGGCTGCAGTGGAAGGATGCGCCGAAGGACTACGGCCCGCACAAGACGCTCTACAATCGCTTCATCCGTTGGAGTCGGCTCAGCGTGTTCAACCGGATCTTTGCGGCTTTGGCGGGCGAAGGTCCCAAGCCCGAGCGCATCATGATCGACGCGACACACCTGAAGGCCCACCGCACGGCGGCGAGCCTGCTTAAAAAGGGGATGTTCCCCGACGTATCGGACGCACCAAGGGCGGCCTGAACTCCAAGCTCCACACCGTCTGCGACGACAAAGGCCGTCCCGTCGTCATGCTGCTATCGGAAGGTCAGATGAGTGACCACAAAGGCGCCCGTCTCGTGCTGAACGCCCTCCCGCCAGCCAACGTCCTTATCGCCGATCGCGGCTACGACAGCACCTGGTTCCGGCAGGCGCTCGTAACCAAGGGCATAGAACCCTGCATTCCGTCGAGCCGAAGCCGGAACATTCCTTATCCCTACGACAAGGCACTCTATCGCCAGCGCCACAAGGTCGAGAACCTCTTCGCCAAGCTCAAGGACTGGCGACGCATTGCTACACGATACGACCGATGCGCCCACACTTTCTTCTCAGCCATCTGCATCGCTGCAACCGTCATCTTCTGGATTTGAAACAATGAGTCCTGAGCCTAGATCCAGCTCCAAAGACCTCGGTGGATTCAGCGAAGGCTTGTGTCGTTGTGAAAATGGAGAAGAGCATGGCAGTTGTGGCGAGCAGTTTCATCTTATCGTCCTTCTGTCGTGTCTTTTGAACCTTGCCTGAACGCTTCCCCCTGGTAACGAGGAACGCGCTGGCTACAAACAAATGGGATGAACTTACTGCGGTATTAGAGATCGAAATTCGAAAGGATATATGGGGCTCACTCATAAGTGTCTGGCGCCGGTGGCTCGTGTCGTTACGGTAGGCCAGGTAGTGTGGAGATGACGGATGCTAAGAGAAAACGTGACCGACTTGATGGCGTTCATGGTGGTCGCTCGCGAGCGCAGCTTCACGAAGGCTGCGGCACAGCTTGGCATCTCCCAATCCGGATTGAGCCACTCGATCCGAGGACTTGAGGAGAGGCTCGGCTTGCGCCTTCTCACAAGAACCACCCGTAGCGTAGCGCCAACACCGGAGGGCGAGCGACTTCTTGAGACAATGGCGCCACGATTGCTGGAGATAGAACAAGAGCTTGTTTTGCTCAGCGATTCACGGGGGAAGCCGGCAGGCACGATCCGCATCACCGCGGATGATTTCGCCATAGATCATGTCTTGTGGCCCAAGCTACGACAAATTCTCCAGCACTATCCCGAGATCAAAGTCGAACTCATCGTGGACTATGGCCTGACGGATATCGTTGCCGAGCGTTTTGATGCCGTGTCAGGCTAGGCGAGATCGTTTCACCGGGAATGATTGCGGCGCGGATCAGCGGCGATCAAAGGATGGTCGCTGTTGGGGCACCCAAATATTTTGAGAAGCGAAAAGCACCTGCGTCACCACTCGATCTGACAGGGCACGACTGCATCAATCTACGACTTCCCACCAAGGGCGGGCTTTATGCCTGGGAATTTGAAAAGGACGGGCAGAACGTTAACGTCCGTGTCGATGGCCAGATGACGTCCAACGGCATCCATCAGATCCTGCAGATGGCCCGCGACGGTTACGGGATCGCGTTCCTGCCAGAGGGGCTGGTTCTCGCTGATCTGAGGGACGGCCGGCTGGATCAGGTGCTGGGGGACTACTGTCCCTACTATCCGGGATATCACCTTTACTATCCGTCGAGAAGGCAGCCCTCGGCAGCCTTCTCCATAGTGCTCGCGGCTCTCCGGGAGCGCGCCTAGCAAAGTAATAATCCTTTGTGCGCAGGGCTCACGAGGGACGTGTTGCGATTACATCTTTCACCACCGGCACAGCGGAGAATACGTTTGGCCAACCCGCATAGAAGGCGAGTTGCGTCAGCATTTCTGATGCCTCCGCTGCTTTCAGACCGTTATCCATCGCCCGGTTGAGGTGATAGGTAACCTGAGCGATCTGCCCGTTCGTGATTAAGGATGTGACCGTGATCAGGCTTCTGTCACGCGGGTTCAATCCGGGCCGCAGCCATACGTCCTTGAACAACAGGCCGTTGGTGTATTCCGCGACACCGGGGGATGTCGGCGCGACTGTTTGTTCGACGGTAGCCTGTCGTGGCGCATCTTTCTGACCATCCAGAGGTAGCAAGGTCGGAGTAGCTTCAGGAAGCTGATCCTGCCCTATACCCCTTGCGGCGAAAACGTCCTTTGCTACCGCGACGGCGCTGGTTGCGTTCGCCCAGCCGGAGTAGAAGGCTAAATGGGTGATGATCTCCGATAACTCCGCCGGCGTTACCCCATTGTCGAGTGCCAGATTGAGATGAAAGGGCAGTTCAACAGGTTGGTTTCGGGCGATCAGAGCAGCAACAGTGATCACACTACGATCTCGCGGAGAGAGACCCGGACGTTTCCATAACCCATCGATGACGGATGCCTCGGTGTACTTTGCAAGTGCCGGCGATACCGCCCTCATATCCTCGAGTGTGACAGGCGAGGTTGCGAGAGGGTATGTCTTATCATCAGCAAGAACCGGCGCTGCTGCAAGCGAGAGGGAGAAGGCCGTAGCGGCAAGATGCTGCTTCATAATTCGGGGTCCTTTCGAATGGGTGCATCCACTGAAGCAGTGGCTGCCTGATCGATATAAAACTGCTCCCGCTCGAAATTAGAGGCCGATCTTTCATAGAACTTATGAGCCCATATCATGAATGCAGTTTTTTCTCTGGATGCTCCGCTTTTGATATCTCGGAACAACCTTAAAGTCTCGGCAACAGGATGCGGTGGCCGGGAAATCTGAAGCGTGACCGTAACGGTCGATACCGCAACAGTTAGACACAAATGGTCGTCAGTCGGCGTGCACAATTGATCCGGGGCATGCGCGTGATTGCATTATTCATCGCATTTTCCCCTTGTGGCTCCAAAGGACCGTCGGTTCGACGCTGTAGCGTCGTTCACTTACTTCGTTCACTTACTTCGTTCGATTTTGACGCTGACCTCGCCGGGACGATCAAAGATCGAAACGTCTCCTTGAACCTGACCCAGAATGACGATGCCAGGCGGCGGCACGCGTCCCTCACGGTAGTAGATGACGAAGTCGCCCGAACTCCAAAGGCCAAGCGTTCCCGCTGAAAATTCGCGCTGTCGTGAAGCCGTCGGCAAGGCAGCCGGCAGGTCGCCTGTCTTTTCCTGGCGCAGATGATCGTCCATCTCAATGGTCAAAGGCAGCATTTCGGCCAGGGCACGAGCAGCCGCGTTGTCCGCAAGCTCGGCCGTGACCGTGCCCCAGTCGGAGGAAATCTTGATAAGATCTTGGGCCATGGCGGATCCTCCAACTGGCATTGTAAGCGAGGCGATGACGAACGCGGTTCCTGCGAGATATCTCATGTTGCACAATTATTTGAGTGAGAACGGGGCTTTCCAGCGGACCTCAGAGCAGCCATCGAGTAATATGAAAGCACGGCGACACCGGCAATGACCGCTGTCCAATGCGCAAAAAATGGCGTCACCGATGCGGTAAACTCCCAGAATTCCAGACTGTAGCCAAACATCAGCTTCGTCGAGACGCCGAGGACAGCGAAACTCCAGGTTCCAGACGCCAGCAAGAGCGCGGAAAAAAGCCTGAGCGAGTTGGTCCTGATCCGCGAGGGAGAAAGCCTGAGTACTGTAGCGGTCGTCGCCATTACACGTTTCCAATGGCTTCCAATATGGATGGCGATGATCAACACCACCCAGTATGCCGAGAACCAGTGGAGTTCGATGACGCTGACGTTATCCGTCAATTGGATGAAGCTCAGCACTGAGCGGGAGATCAGCACGCTGGTAAAGAACAGCACGGTAATGTTGATTGCCAGCCAGGTATGGATGATCACGACCGCCCAGCGGCGTGCGTCGTAGCGGCCGATACGAATGGTTACGAACCAGCGCCTGTTGGTGTAAACATGCCATACCAGGAGACCGAACATCGCCGTCCCAAAAATCTCGTGTGGGCCGTTGTCGAGCCACCAGTAGGCAAGCGACAGGATCAAGGACGCGGCCATAACTGCGGGAAGCAGGAGACGACTGGTTGCTAGTCGGAGCATCGCGACACCCGTTTACGTTAGAGGAGATCATCATCTGAGATGGCTCCATCGAACGTGAACATGAATTGTTCTGACTGACGTGATCGATGGCAGGAATAGCAACGAGCGACATTTTCGTCTGCCTTGACGCTCCCATCAGGCCAGAACCACTGGTATTCCCACTCATTGTCACCATCGCCGATCTTTTGCCCGACGAGGTAGCGCGTCAGGACATCGCTCTGATAATCGACAAGAACCATGTGCGTGCCCGTTGGAACAGGCTGCCCGGCCTTTAGAGCAATGAGGGCCTCAGGGCTTGTCAGCATGTGTTCCCGTGTAATCCCTCGTCTAACCGTCGTGTAATGCTTGAGCTGGTCGAGAGGCGGAAATGTCACGGAATTGGCGGCCGCCAGTGCTGGAGTCGGAGAAAGCTCGGTTTCGACCAGGAAATAGCCCGTCAGAACGACCACAAAGGGTAGGGCCATCAAGCCAGACCAGCGAAAGATTTTCATATTTGTCATTCCTCATGCTGGCTCGTAAACGGGGCTCGAAGCCTCGCAGTGCGCAGGCGTGTTCCAGAGCTTGCAAGGCTGTCTCAGTCGCCGCATGACGGCCGAGACAGATGAACGGACCAAAGCAGCAAGCAACGCCTGCGGACCCGTTCCGCTCCGATTAGGCGAGATGTTGACCGAAGAAGGTTGTCAGCCGGTCGAACGGGATGAGATCAACGCGGTCGTAGAGATTGACATGACCGGCGCCCTTTACCCAGACCAGTTCCTTGGGCTCCGACGCCCGGTTGTAAGCATCTTGGCTGAATTCCTTCGAATGCGCCTGGTCGCCGGAGATGAACAGCATCGGGCGCGGCGAGATGGTCTCGATGTCGTTGAAGGGATAGAAGTTCATGAACTTGACGCTGCTGCTGAGGGTCGGCTTCGTCGTCGTTTCCCGGGTGACGCCGGCAGGCGTGAACTCACCCCGAGGCGTGCGATAGAAGTCATAGAACTCGCGTTGTATTGGATCCGTATCGGCCGTCAGCTCCAGTGTGGTGCCACCGATGTACTGGGTCTCTGCACCGTCGGCCTCTGCCCATCGGTGTTCGGCAGCCGTTGCGATGAACTGCTTGCGCTGCTCGATCGTCTGCGACTTGTTCAGTGCGTCG
Organism: Rhizobium sp. PP-CC-3A-592; assembly: GCF_003217095.1. Taxonomy (GTDB): domain Bacteria; phylum Pseudomonadota; class Alphaproteobacteria; order Rhizobiales; family Rhizobiaceae; genus Ferranicluibacter. Next base: position 39,295 of record NZ_QJSR01000012.1, on the reverse strand, counting down.
CGAAAGGCAGCGCCCATGTCGTACATACTGACAGTGGCGACCGCCTTGATGCGCGGATCGATCTTGGCGGCGCTGATGACGAAGCTGCCGCTGCCGCAGACGCCGATTGCACCGATGTTGGCGCGATCGACGAACGCATTCGAACCCAAAAAATCGACGGCTGCGCTGAAGGCCTCTGCATACATCTCTGGGGACACCAGATTGCGTGCCTGCCCTTCGCTCTCTCCCCAGAACGGCAGATCGAGGGACATGGCGATAAAGCCCTGTTCAGCCATCTTGGTTGCGTAGAGATTGGCGCTCTGCTCCTTTACCGCACCCATCGGATGCCCGACTATGATCGCGGCTGCCTTGCTGGTTCGATCGAGGCCATTGGGGAGGAAGAGGTTTCCGGCCACAGATGTCTGGTACTGGCTTTTGAAGGTGACCTTGTGCGAGGTCACCTTGTCGCTGGTATAGAAATTGGCGGCGCCTCTGGACATGTCCTGAGCCCCTACAGGCGGCGTGTCGAAAACCGATATCGCCCCGAGAGTTGCGATGCCCGCACCCGTCATCTTCAGCAGGTTGCGGCGATCGATGCCGGTCTTCGCGGTCTGCGTGCCGTCCTGGTTCTGGGTGGTCATATGGATGTCTCCTTGAGCGATGAAGCGATGGAAATCGGGTTTGTTGAAACGAGCGGCACGTTCATCGGCGTGTTGAACGCCAAGCGGCGATGGCGAGAAGAAACGCGCCGAAAAGCAGCCCTGCGGCCAAAAGAAAGGTTGTCCACCAGCCATAGCCGTCGAACAGGACGCCGCCGACGGACGCGCCGAGGGTAATTGCAAGCTGGATGGTCGCCACCTGCAACCCGCCGCCGGCCTCCGCGTCGTCGGGCATTGTCCGGCTGAGCCAGGTTCCCCAGCCGACCGGAGCGGCCGTGCTGAACAGACCCCAGCCGACCAGAAGCACGGCGGTGATTGTCGAGGATGATCCGAATGCGATCAGGCCCAGGGCAATGAACGCCATGATCAGCGGGATTGCTGCGAGGATCACAAACAGCCGTTTCTGAAGCAGGTGACTGACGATCGTGGTGCCTGCGACCCCTGCCAGACCCATCAGCAGAAGCAGGAGAGACAGTGTCGATATCGAAACCGCCGTCACTGTTTCCAGAAAGGGCCGAAGGTATGTGAACAGGGCGAACTGGCCCATGAACAGCAGCATGATCGAGGCCATCCCGATCGCCACCGGCGGGCGCAAAAGCAGCCGGAAGACATTCGACGAGCCCTCGCTGGAACGCGGAGGCATGGGAGGAAGGCTGATCCACTGCCAGACAAGCGCCAGAAGTGCCAGGGGAACAACGGCGAAGAAGGCGCCACGCCAGCCGATATAGCTGCCGAGCAAGCTTCCCAGCGGGGCCGCGATCGTCGCCGCGACGGCGTTGCCGGCGTTCAGCATCGCAAGACCCCTGGGGACCGAGTCGGCCGGAACCAGCCGCATGACGATCGAGGTCGACATCGACCAGAAACCGCCGATGGCAATGCCCAGCAGGGCGCGCCCTATCATCAACACGAGATAGTTGGGGGCGAATGTGACGATCGTTCCAGAGATCACCAGGATTGCCGAGAACGATGCGAGCACCAGACGCCTGTCCATCCGACGCGTCATGCCAGCTACGAAAACGCTGGTCGCGACGGCAAAGATCCCGGAGATCGAGATCGCCTGGCCGGCCCGACCCTCCGTTACACCGAGCTCCGTTGCAATCGGTGACAGAAGGCTGACCGGCATGAACTCCGACGCGATCAGGACGGCAACGCACAAGGCCATCGAGATGACTGCGCCCCAGGCCGCAACTGGTACAGTCGAATTGGCGGTAGTCGTGACCGCGGCTGCGTCGTCGTCGTTTTTGAAGTCGGGCTGTATGAGAGCTTGTTGTGTCATGGCGGCAATATACGCAACGGCCAGTTCGAAGATTAGTCATTGCAATTCGCTTGGACCTATCGCCCTATGACATCAATCACCGATGCTTTGGAGGCGGACCATGAAGCGGGAAGATCTCAATGACATGCTTTGGTTCTTGGCGGTGGCAGAGGAGCGGAGCTTTACAAAAGCGGCCGCGAGACTCGGTACGTCGCAATCGACGATCAGCCATACCATCAAGAAGCTAGAAGCTCGGATGGGGCTGCGCCTTCTGACCCGTACAACCCGCAGCGTTTCTCCTACGGAAGCGGGAGAGAGATTGATCCGCTCACTGGCGCCGCGCATCGAGGAGCTTGAGACCGAGATCGACGCGCTGATGGAGTTCAGGGACAAACCGTCAGGCTCTGTACGCATAACCCTTTCCGATCACGCGTTGGAAAGCGTCGTCTGGCCGAAGCTGCGCTCAGTGCTGCGAGACTACCCTGACATTAAGGTCGAGCTCAACAGCGACAATGGCTTCCGGAATATCGTGGAAGAGAAATTCGACGCCGGTGTGCGGCTTGGCGAAAGTGTTGATAAGGACATGATCGCCGTGCGCATCGGGCCGGACTGGCGACTAATCGTCGTTGGCTCTCCGGAATATTTTGCTGGGAGGCCTGCTCCTGAAACGCCACAGCAGCTTGTCGCTCATGACTGCATCAACCATCGGCAGTCGCGCCTTGGAGGGCTTTATAGTTGGGAATTCGAGAAGGACGGCAGGGAGCTTCGGGTCCGTGTAGAGGGTCAACTGACATTCAATACGTCCTATGCGATGATCGATGCTGCCGTGAAGGGCTACGGAATTGCTTACGTACCCGAAAACCTTGTTCAACAGCAGCTTGCGTCTGGTGAGTTAGTGCAGATTCTCAATGACTGGACGCCGCTGTTTCCGGGCTACTACCTCTATTACCCAAGCAGACGACAGAACTCCCCAGCGTTTAAGGTCGTTGTGGAGGCGCTACGCGTTTTAATGTGAAAGGGCAGAACGTGGCCGATGAAGTGTTAAGGGCCGTTGCGGGGCTGCGGAGTAATGCAGCTTCGATGCATCAAACATGTTCTCCTCGCCCGAATTCGTCCGCTTCCCGGCTCCATCACCTGAAAGCCGCCCGTCCGCTTGCGGCCCCATATCCGCCGATCCCTTTTAAGACAAACGACGGTCCCCTCTGTGGAAGTCCAGCGCGTTAGCTACATTCAAATAAGAGGGTCGTGGGTTCGAACCCCTTCAAGACCTGAAATCTTGGTCCGACCTGTTGCTCAACAGGGGCCGCCGCCCATGGCAGCTTTGCGCCCTCAAGTCGGCCGTTCACGTCGTCGTTTGTCGTTCCTGAAAGCGGCCATAGTCCGCAGCGACGACTCGTCGCCTTCGCGCCAAAGGGAGACATTCGAAATAAGCCGTCGGCTCCACGGGACCGTTCGATATTCATTGATTTGGAAGGTCGTCGCACAGATAGTCGTGTGTTCTGGTGTTTGGATACGCAGCAGAGGAAAGAGAAAGCCACCACTGATGCGATGGTGCCTGCACAAGGCTGAGCGGGAACATCAGAATTTCGCTCTTCAAAAAGAACGATATCTTCTGCCTTTCATCGAAGAAAGAAATTTGCACCTGCTGAAGGACAAAAGGAGTAGTTTTTTTGCCTGGCATAACGAATTTCGTCCAAAGCCACTCCGGTGGATACTCCGTCCCTGCTTTTGCTGGCTGGGTTAATTCTCATTTCGATGGTAGGCGGAACATGCGACTTATTATCTTCATTTTGCTGAATTATTTGACGTGAAGTGATGCTCCCAACTGTGTCGAGAGACGAAAGAAAGTTCGTAAGGCTATCGAGCCGTCGCTAGATCGGGCAGACGTAACTGGTAGATATGTGAGTATCAAGGATGGCCGAAGATGCCGGCGTAATAGCTGTGGACCACACGGGATTCTCGGTCGCCTCGTTGGAGGAGGCGATCCAGTTCTGGACTGAGGCGATGGGTTTCGACCTTGCTCGCCGAGGAGAGATGGGTGGGGAGTTTCTACGGGAGGCTACGGGGGTTGACGACCCCCGTTGCCGAATGGCGCTGGTAACGGCTCCAAATGGCTACCCTATCGAGCTTCTCGAGTATTCGACAGGCCGTACGCTGGGCCAGACACCTCGTAGCGCGGGTGCGATCGGCGCCGCTCATATCGCCTTCACGGTTAAGGATATCCGCACGGCGATCGCGCGGGTTGAGACGGCGGGGTGGGCAGTGAACGGTTCGCCGCAGCCGATACCAGCCGGCCCCCGATGCGGAACAATGGTCGCGTACATCTCCGGCCCGGATGGTATCACCATAGAACTAATGCAGCCGCCTGCTTAGTGGAGGATTGCTGATACTTTATGGGCCACAGTCGCGACGCAATGTGCACACTCCACACGAATGTATTCGAGAGGTAAAAAAGGGCGATCTGGCCGTGGAGAAAAAACGGGCTAATGTCGGCGAGCCTTTAACGCCCAGTGGACGGGTTAGCACACTAGGCGCCTACCCGCACTGAAACGGGTTGGTAGTTGAGAATGCGTGCGATCTGGTTCTACATTGCCTGCGACATGTGGCTGAGGTCTGTGTTCGACGGCACCTTTTTGCCACGGCGCGCTTGGATTGCAGAACCAACTCCTGGCACCGATTCCATCTTCCAAAGCCCGGAACGCAGCAAACTCTGTGCCGCGATCGAAAGTAAAACTCTGACATGTGAAGGCGGGCAGGGAGGAGAAGGCACGCACGATTTTGTCCATGATCGGTCGCGAATGTCGACCGTGGTTTTTGATCAGCACCGTATCGCGGCTTTTGCGCTCGATAAGCGACGTCACGTTGGCTTGGCCAAACGGACGCTCGAATATGATGAGGTCACCCTCCCAGTGCCCAAGGGATTTATCTATTTCAACAATGCCCTCAGCCGCGGCGTCGCAAAGTCCAGAAACGTCCTAAGTTTCAGCGGCATGAGGCCGTCCGATAGATGGACGAGATGCACCGGCGATGCCTCTCGTTCGAAATCTTCCAGCAGCGGCACCAGCAAGCCTGCATCGACTGCGTTTTTCGCTTGATAGGCCATGACCCGCGTCATGCCGAGACCAGACGCTGCAGCATCGACAGCAGCTTCCGCCGTGTTGACGGAAAGGCGTGTGCGGATCGGCACCGCGATATCTTTTGCGCCGTCCTGGAATGTCCAGAACCGTGTCGAGAGCACGCCTTCGAACGCGATGCAATCATGTTGCTTCAATTCGTCTGGATGGGACGGATGGGAATGCCGCTTAAGATAGTCAGGATTGGCATAGACGGTGGTGCGGGTGGAGCCAAGGCGGATAGCGATCAGGCTGCTGTCCGAAAGGCGGCTGATGCGCAGCGCGACATCGATGTGTTCGTCGGCAAGACTTATCGGCCGGTCGCTCAAAATCAGGTTAATGTTGATGTCCGGAAACGCTTTCAGAAAATCCGTAACGACCGGCAGGACATGCAGGCGACCGAAGACGATTGGTGCCGTCAGTGTCAGGTCCCCCTTTGGTGCGACGTATTCTCCGATAGCGCGGCGTTCGGCTTCTTCAACCCGTCCCAGAATTTCACGCGCTGCAACGACATAGCTCTCTCCGGCCTCGGTCAGCTGGATTCGGCGGCTGGTGCGGGTGAACAGGCGAACGCCGAGAAGGCTCTCCAACTCTGAGATCTTACGGCTGACCGTCGGCAGTGGTGAGTGCAGTGCGCGCGACGCGGCGGAAAGGCTGCCATGTTCCACCACGGACAATAAAACCGCCATGGCATCGAGACGATCCATTATTTGTCTTCCATAAATTGAGAGGATCGTTACATAAATATCCGTCTATTACAAAAATATGGTCCCCGCTAGTTCTCTAACGTCACCGGATGATGGCGTCCGGATCTCTAGGGAGCAAACCATGAAACTCTACCATTTTCCGCTTTCGGGCCATGCGCATCGCGCTCGTCTCTTCCTTTCTTTGCTGAGCGTGAAAGCTGAGATCGTCGACCTCGATCTGGCGAACGGCGAGCACAAGACGCCCGAATTCCTGAAGCTCAACCCGTTCGGCCAAGTGCCGGTGCTCGTAGATGGGGATGTCGTCGTCAACGATTCCAATGCGATCCTTGTCTATGTTGCCACGAAGCTTGGCCGCAAGGACTGGCTGCCCGACGATCTCGCCTCTGTCGCAAAGATACAGAAGTGGCTTTCCGTGGCCGCCGGAGAAATTTCGTATGGCCCATGCGCGGCCCGCCTGATCATGGTATTCGGAGCAGACTTCAGAGCCGAGGAGGTGATTGACCGCGCTCACCGGATTCTTGGCCTCATCAATGCCGAACTCGAAAATCACCGTTTCATCATCGGCAATACACCGACCATCGCAGATGTTGCACTCTACAGCTACATCGCTGGCGCGCCTGAGGGCAATGTCGATCTGACACCGTATCCTGACGTCCGTCATTGGTTGGCGCGGATCGAAGCGCTGCCCGGTTTCGTCGCTCTTCCAAAAACGGCCGTCGGCCTCGCAGTCTGACGTCGCCTTGCGGCCGGGCACTGGTCCGGCCGTCGTTTCCCCTGGGAGGTCCCAATGCCTGCTGAAGAACTTTCACCATCCTCGCCCTGGCATGCGGGCGAGTTGGAAATACAGCGTCACGCCGGTGTGCTGGAACAAATGGACCCCGTCGGGCGCAAGGTTTTGCGCACGTTCATGCTCGATCAGCATCGGGAGTTCTTTCCGATGCTGCCGTTCATCGTCATCGGCACTGTCGATGGCGATGGCACTCCATGGGCGACGATCCGTAGCGGCCGGCCCGGCTTTCTGCAGACGCCGGATGCCCAGACACTCGTTATCGAAGCCGTCAGCGATCCCAACGATCCCGCGGAAGCGGGGATGAACGACGGCCACCCGATCGGTCTGGTCGGCGTCGATCTCATCACGCGCCGGCGTAACAGGATGAACGGGACGGTGATCCGTAGCAGCATCGGCCGTTTTTCCGTTGCTGTCGGACAGAGCTTCGGCAACTGTCCGCGCTACATCCAGCATCGTCAGTTTAGCTTCGTGCGCAATCCAGCAATACCGCACTCTTCCGAAATGATTGTTTCAGATCGGCTCAACGCACATCAGCGTGGCATCATCGAAGCCGCCGACACTTTCTTCGTGGCGTCTTATGTGGACCTCGACGGTGAAGGACGGCAGGTGGATGTCTCCCATCGTGGCGGCCGGCGCGGTTTCGTTCGTGTCGATGCCGATGGTGGCCTGACTGTGCCGGATTTCAACGGCAATCTGTTCTTCAACACGCTTGGCAATTTTGTCGTCAATCCGCGCGCCGGGCTTCTGTTCGTCGATCATGAGACGGGTGACATGCTGCAGATTGCCGGCAGCGTCGAGATCATACTGGATTCACTCGAGATTGCGGCCTTCGAGGGCGCCGAGCGGCTTTGGCGCGTCATGCCACACACGGTGGTGCTGCGCAGAGATGCACTGCCGCTGCGCTGGAGCTTTCTTGAAGACGGCATGTCGCCAAGCAGCTTGATGACGGGAGACTGGCGCGAGGCCGCAAGCCGCTTGAAGGTCGCGGCGCAGGCAAAAACCTGGAGGCGCTTCCGCGTGGAGCGGATAATCGAGGAAAGCGCGACGATCCGTTCGCTGCAGCTTAGGCCGGTCGACGACGAGGCTGTCATCCCGCATCTGGCAGGCCAGCATCTGCCGATCAGCATCACGGATGGGGCGGACACAATCCGCCGCAGCTATACACTATCGAGTGCACCATCGGACGGCTCCTACAGGCTGAGTGTCAAGCGTGAAGGCCGGGCATCCACGCTCCTGCACAAAATGCGGGAAGGCGACGAGATCGAGGCGCTATCGCCGGCTGGAGCGTTCACGATCGATGCAACAGAACGCACCCGTCCGGCCGTGCTCCTGGCAGCTGGCATCGGCATTACGCCCTTGCTGTCGATGCTGCGTCATGTCGTTCATACAGGTGACAGAACGCGCTATCGCCGGCAGGTTTGGTTGTTCAGGTCGTCGCGCACCTCTGCCGAAAGAGCGTTCGACAGCGAAATCGGCGAATTGGTTGCGCGTAGCGAAGGGACCGTTCGGGACATCAAGGTGCTCGGTACGCCCGGGGTCGATGACAACGGCCGTTTCGATGCAACTGGCCGCATCGACATGCCCCTGTTGAAGGCACATTTGCCCTTCGGCGACTATGACTTCTACATCTGCGGGCCGGCGCCCTTCATGCAGTCGATGTATGACGGGTTGCGCGGGCTGATTATCGCAGACGGTCGTATCCATGCGGAGGCGTTCGGTCCCTCCGGCCTGAAGCGCGATCACGCTGTTCACGTACCCGCGCAGCCGCGCAAGCCTGCCGCTTCGGCTGCGACGCCTGTCGTCTTCACACAATCTTCAAAACTGGCGCAATGGAAGCCGGACGGCGGTTCTTTGCTGGAACTCGCAGAGCAAAGCGGCCTCAGCCCGCCCTATGGCTGCCGAGCTGGCAATTGCGGGGATTGCCGAACGAAGATCGTAAAGGGTGACGTCAGTTATCTCTCCGAGCCTAGCTTTGTGGTAGAAGATGGCGAGGCGCTGATTTGCTGTTCAGTTCCCTCCCAAGGGGAGGAAGATTTGCAACTCGGATTGTGAGCGTTGCTATTGAGATGGCGGTTCGATTTATTCCTGGATCATTTCGTATGCTCTGCACAAAGCCCTCATAGCGCCTTTGCTTGTAAGGGCGTGACCCGCCTGTTTGCCGTCTGAAGTAATACTACTCCAGTAAGAATGAGGAACATTGCCACCAGGTCGAGAGCGTCCAGCGCGTCTCCTACCATCAGGCCGATGACCAACGCTACGGGCGGCGGCAGGTAGGTGCCGCGCTCCACAAACGATGCCCTGCGAGGCTCCGTCAGGCCTGTTGGGGCAACAATCGAGTCGCTTCCTGCTTTAATCAGATCGTCAGGACGACCCGGCCGAGCGGACGCTCCTTAACGAGGTAGCGAAGTGCTTGAACCGCCTCGGCAAGCGGGAAGGTCCTAGCGAAAATCGGCTTGACCGCACCGGACTCGAGGAGGCCGTAAACTATTTTGAATGCATCGCTGCGGTCCTCGACGCTTTCTTTAAAGAGCAGGAAGCTTTTGATCGTCGCCGACTTCCAGATAAGCTGCATGACCTTGATCGTAGCTTCCTGGCCGCCGGCATAACCGATGGTCGTTAGGGATCCCTTCTGTGCGAGCGCGGGCAGCGTGCCGCTTAGGACTTCGCCATCGATGGCGTCGATGACGATATCGGCACCATAGCCGTCAGTGATGCGATTGATTCCAGCTACAAGCGATTCCTTGGTTTGATCTATCACCTCATCGAAGCCGAGCTTCGTGGCCTCGATAGCCTTGTTGGCGTTGGTGGTCGAGGAAATCGCGTGTTTGGCCCCCAGAGCCTTAGCCAGCTGCGTTGCAGCATTGCCAACCGACCCACCGATAGCTGGCGCGAAAACAACCTTGCCGGGTGCAAAGCCGGCGTTCTTAAGCGCAAGATAGGCGGTCAGGTAGGCAACCGGAACGCCGGCTGCTTCGACGTCGGTAACATTGTCAGGAATGCGCCCTAGCAGTTCCCTGGGAACAGCGACGTACCCAGCAAATGTGCCGCTCTCAAAGAGGCCGAACGGTCCCATAAACATGACGCGGCTGCCGTTCGGGAACTCGGCGTCACCGCCCTCGATCACGCCGGCGCCTTCGCTGCCGAGCACCAGTGGCGCGGTAGCGACGGCTATGTGGCCGTGCAAGATGGTGTTGTCGAGTGGGGTCACTCCCGCTGCGGTGATCCGTACCAGCAGGTTGCCGTCGGTCGCAACAGGCTTCTGAACGTCGACCAGCTCGAGGTTGTCATAGCCGCTGAAGGCAGCTGCTTGCATTGCGCGCATGATCATAGACCCTTTAGTATTGCGACCAGTGCATTGCAGTAATCATCGTCCAAGGCTTGAGCGCCTCAGTTGAAATGTCATGCACACGTCGGTTTAGGGTGTAGAGTGGCGGTCGCTGTGATCGAGCCAAATAGGAATACACGCCCGCGACGGCCGCGGACGTGGGGCATGTCTGATCGGTGCTGGCTGTCACGACGAAATCGCGATCAATCCCCAAAGCAACTTCATGGCCTTGCTTAGTCCTGATCGACGTCGAGTCGATATGGTGCAAGTGGGTTAGAGTGTGACGACGACCTTACCGATTTGCTCGTTGGATTCCAAAAAACGATGAGCGTCTTGGATGTCGTCGAAGGCGAACGTACGTGCGATCAGGGGCCTAAGCGCGCCCGACACCAAACCGTCTTTGATGAAAGTCTTGGCGCGTTCGAGGACCGCATCGTCCGACACGACTTCGGTGTAGAGGTAGCCCTTCAATGTCAGGCTTTTGCTCAGAACTGTAAGGAGCGGGAATGGCGTTGGCTCAGCGCTGAGAACACCATATTCAAGCAGGATGCCACCCCGCGCCATGGCGGCCGTCAAAGGCCCGAACGAAGGTCCGCCTACCGGATCGAACACGACCCGAGCGCCGATGCCATTCGTGATTTCAAGAACCCTAGCAACAAGGTCTTCTTCTTCCGTCGCAACGACGTAGTCGGCGCCAGCATCAATAAGGGCTTGGCGCTTAGCGCTGGTTCGAGTCGTCGCAATGACGGTCGCGCCTACAATTTTAGCGATCTGGAACGCCGCGATGCCGACACTGCTTGACGCTGCGGATATGATGACAGCCTCTCCGTGAGAAAGCTTTGCCTGCTCGATCAGGCCGCCCCACGCCGTAACATATGCCATCCAAACCGCTGCGCCGACCTCGAAAGACAAGTTCTCCGGATGTTTGACGACCAAGCGCGATTGCACGTTGACCAGCTCGCCGTAGGTTCCGCCGTTAGTTATGTCCTGCGAGGGAACAACGCTGACCACGTCTCCAATGGCAAAACCTTTCACCGATGCACCGACGGTTCCGATGACGCCCGAAGCTTCGTAGCCAAGACGGCTTGGAAAGTGTGCATCCTGCAGGTAGGCGTGATTTCGGAACATGACCTCCGCACGGTTGATCCCAATTGCCTTGACCTTGATCTGAACCTCGTCGGCCGCTGGCGCCGGGACATCCACGTCATCGATCCTGAGTACACTGGCGTCGCCATACTCGTGAATTCTAACTACTCTGGTCATCAAATATCTCCATGCGTATGGATTAAGGAGCGATTGCTCCAAATAGCACTAAGAGACGTTTAGACTGCCGTCAACACAATATGGAGGAATTGCTCCATATTGTGTTGACGGTGCCGCGGAGCCGTTTTCCGCGCCTAACGCCTCACAGCGCTGTGACCGATTGCTGCAACTGTCATATGGATTTCCGACAGAAGGGCTCTTGCCAGAAATTTCTGGAGGCATGGCTCCATAAACTGTTGACGCGCAGGCAAATCGCAAGCAAAGCAATTTGGGAGTAATAACTCCAGTTATGCGTCACGCCCTGTGAATGCCACGAATGAGGATCATGTCATGCCATTTTTCAACGTTCACGTCCCCAAGGATCTGTTTTCTCTGGATCAGCGCAAGGCAATTGCGGAATCGCTCGCACACTCTCTTCGGGACAGCTTTGAGCTGCCCCCGGAAGATAAGTTCGTCGTGATCAACGAGCACGCCGAAGGCTACATCTTTCTGCATCCTACCTATGGAAATGTGGAACGCTCTGCGGGTGCGATCATCATCACCGTTCACATCCCGGCGTCGCGTCCGATGTCTCAGAAGCGAGTGCTGCTAAAGGAGATCGTCGGGCGACTCCACGACGATGTCGGCATCAGGCCCGACGATGTGTTCGTGACCCTCATTCCATTGCCCTCGGAGAATTTTTCGTTCGGGCGAGGTTTAAGTGCGGTTGACAAGGGCGACGACTAGGCGCGCACGCCCGGCCAAGCCTGGAGCGCCATGACGCCGATCTTTTCAAGCGTCTCGCGATCGGCGCCGTCACGCGCGCGGACTGCCATGCCTCTCGACACTGTTTCGAAAAACTCGGCGATCTGGGCGACGTCAATCTTTTCTGACAGGTCGCCGTTTCGGACACCCTCGTTCAGTCGCTCTATCATCAATGTGCGCGACCTCTCTCTAACCTCACGCATGAAGTCTCGCAAATCTGCGCGGTCCGGGGCATCGTGTAGTCCGGCTAGAGAGATCATGCAGCCAGCAGGACTCACATCGTCAGTGTAGGCGGCCGCCGTAGCCATCATCAGCCGCGCGAACGCATCCTGAGTTGAGCCCGCCCCGGCCAAAGCCTTGAGGAAGAAGCCGCCTGGTCCGGTGAGATACGCACCGACCGCTTCCCGGTAGAGGGCTTCCTTGCTGCCAAAGGCATTATAGAAGCTTGAAGGGTTGAGGCCCATGACTGCGATCAGTTCGTCGAAGGTCGCTCCCTCGTACCCTCTGTCCCAAAACACGCGCATTGCCCGGTCAAGCGCCGCTGTCCGGTCGAACAGCCGCGGCCGTCCTCGCGCTCTCGGCGCTTGGCCCTCGCCCTTCATCACCATTGTTATTCCCTTCGTCGCTGTCAGCATGAACTGCGTGGTCTCTCCGTCTGCACCGCACCTAACATAATTGTAGCGATAGCTCCACTTTTATGTTGACTGAAGCACGATAGCGGTTCATGGACTATTTATGGAGTAATTACTCCATAAATATGCTTCGATAACGACTGACCGTATGACCAAGGAGACCCTGATGAAAGCTATCCAGATTTCCGCCTTCGGCGAGCCCCGTAACGTGTTGCGCTTCGCCGACTTCCCTGAGCCAGCAGCTCCTGGCCCGAATGAGGTGCTCGTTCAGCTCGAGGCGTCCCCGCTCAATCCCCACGACCTATATGTCATCAAGGGCGGCTTCCCCGTTCTGCCATCTGCGCCAGGACCCGTGGGCAACGAGGGCGTCGGCCGCGTGATCGGTATGGGCACGGAAGTGAACCATCTTTCTATCGGTGACCGCGTGCTTCTTCCGATCTTCACATGGCTATGGCGCGAACGGGTGACCATTGCCGCCGAGGGTTTGTTTGCTCTGCCCGATGCCGACCTGCACCAGCTGTCGATGCTGGGGATCAATCCGCCGACGGCGGCACTGTTGCTTAGCGAATATACCAGTCTCGAGCCTGGAGAGTGGGTGGTCCAGAATGCCGCCAACTCGGGAGTCGGCCGGGCGGTGATCGGTGTGGCCAAGGCTCGCGGCCTGAAAACGCTCAATATCGTCCGCCGCTCCGAGCTTGTCGATGAGTTGAAGGCTGCGGGTGCCGATGTGGTACTGGTCGCCGGCGACAACACCGCAGCTGACGCGGAGCAAGCGGTCAACGGCGGCCGCATCGGCCTGGGAATTGATGCGATCGGCGGTGAGGCGATTGGACTGCTAGCCACCATCGTCTCGCCTCGCGCGGCAGTGGTCGCTTACTCCATTCTCGGTAGCGCGACGATGTCGATCCCGGCCTGGTCGCCAATCTTCAAACAGGTTACCGTCCACGGCTTCTTCCTTGGCAACCCGGACTCGGCCGCAGCAGCACCTGCCGCCGTCAGAGAAGTCCTGCCGCTTGTCGTCAGTGGCGACCTGCATACCCCGATCAGCGGCGTCTATCCGCCGTCGGCTATTGTCGAGGCGGCTATTCATGCCGAACGCGGCGGCAAGGTAATCCTCGACTTCACCGCTGCCTGATCGCGTCGATATCGCCGCCTGGCTAATGACCCTGTCAATGGAGCGGCCTTGCCGCAATCCTCAATAAAGGCACGACACCATGACCGCCCTAGTCCTGATCGATCTCACTGTCCATGATCTACCCGCGATGACCCATTACGAGGGAGCAGTGATCGCCTTGGCGGGGCGGTTTGGTGGCAGACCACTCGTTAAGGAGCTTCATCCTGAAATCGTTGAGGGACAATGGTCCCCGACGTGGCTTGTCGTGCTGGAGTTTCCGAACCGTCAAGCCGTTCGTGACTTTTACGACGCGCCGGATTATCAGCCGCTGAAAGCGATGCGACAGACGGCAGCAACCTCCAACGGCCTCATTGTCGTTGGTGAGTAGCAGCTAGCACGATGGCGTAGGGGATCTCGAATAGCACCAGCTTTGGGACTGCTCTCGACATCTTAAGTGGCAGCGGCTCAAAGCTGGATGACGAAGTGGCAGGTGTCGGGATCGTGCTCAATGGCTGAGATGAGGGCGCGAAGCTGCGCGTCCTCGTCCGGCCGACATTGAGCGCTTTGGGCTGAACCCGGGAGCCAACGCATTACTCTCAATCTCCATGATGCAATTATGCGGCTTTAGATTCAGAACAGTTTGATGTTCTGATTCCGGTCGTTTTCCGGGCGAAACTTCACAACCACACGGACGTCAAAATTATGTTGGTGCGTAACGACGATGTCGTCGATAATCACCGGACGACTACCGATGGGAAAATTCTCGCGCAGCCTGAATGAACGCACTGAAGGCGGCCGGTGGATTTTTTCTTCCAGGGTAGTACAGTGCGAGCGGTGCCAGGGAAGGAGTCCAGTCCTCGAGAATGCGCACCAATCGACCAGCCGCAATGTCATCGCGCACATCCGCTTCCATGACATATCCAATTCCAACGCCGTTCTGAGCCGCTATCCTCACAAGACTTGGCTCGTCCAGCGTGATCGAGCCTTGTACATCGATCTGCATGGCATTCCCGTCCTTCTCGAACCGCCATCGAAACAAGGCATTATTGGGGAGCCGGGCACGAATGCAGCGGAACCGATAAAGGTCGGCTGGTTCGGTTGGCGTGCCGTGAGTGCGCAAGAAATCCGGCGACGCGACGACGGCATTGCTGCGATCGAGACCGAGTGGCAGAGCGATCATGTCGTTGGGAACGAGATCAACGGTCCTCAAGCCGAGGTCGAAGCCTGCCGCGACGATGTCGACGAGTTTACCTTCCGTGACCAGATCAACATGCACCTGGGGGTAACGCCGCATGAACGTCAGGATGAGCGGTTCCATTACCTCTCGGGCTGCCGACGCAAATGCGTTGATGCGCAATGTGCCTGTCGGAGTATCCTGAAGCGATTGAGCCGCGAGCATGGCATCGTGGATGTCGGTCATTGCCGGTCCAATGCGCTCGACAAAGGTCGTTCCCCCATCGGTGAGCGAGACGCTTCGCGTTGTGCGGTTGAACAGACGAATGCCCAGGCGCTGCTCAAGCTTCGCGATGGCGTTGCTCAGTGCGGTCGTGGACATGCTGAGTTCGAGCGCGGCCGCCCGAAACGAGCCCAGGCGGGCAATGCTCAGAACGGCATCGAGGTCGGTAAGAACAGATCGTGACATTGTCCCTCTTTTCGCAATTCCTCATCCTGCTTCGTCCCAGTTATCATGTCAATCAACTGGTCTTAGATTGACTTTGTCGGCCGCAAGAGGGTCGAAGTTCCAGCCGGTAAAGGCTGGAAACATGATTGGAGGACACAGATGACGATCAAGCTACCCAAGGGCATTAAAGCGTATTTCGATGCTGACCGCGATGGAGGGCCCGAAACTGTGGCGGCCGCGTTTACCGAAAATGGCATCGTCAAGGACAAGGGCGAGACCCACCGAGGCCGTAATGCCATTCGCGCGTGGATGGCTGACGAGGGCCAGCAATACAGCTACACGGTCGAGCCCTTTCTGATCACCAATGAAGGCGGCAGGACCCTTGTGACGGCCCACGCCGTCGGTGACTTCCCCGGAAGCCCCATCGACCTGCGGTTCTTTTTCGTTCTCGCGGGCGACAAGGTCGCCGAACTGGAGATCACGGTATGACGCAGTTCCTCACGCTGCAGGGTCGTCGCGCCCTGATTACCGGCGGCACTTCGGGCGCCGGCGCTGCAGCCGTAGCGCTCTTCAAGGAGCTTGGCGCCCGTGTGCTGACCAGCGCTCGCACCAGGCCGGCAGATTTCTCCGGTGCGGCATTCGTTGAAGCCGACCTGACTACCCCGACGGGGGTTCAAACCGTCGTTGACGCGGTGCAGCGAGAACTCGGCGGCCTCGATATTCTTGTGAACGTGCTGGGCGGTTCTTCGGCACCATCAGGCGGCTTTTCTGTGCTAACGGATGAGGAGTGGGACAAGGAGTTCAACCTTAACTTCTTCCCAGCGATCCGGCTCGATCGTGCTCTGATCCCTGGCATGGTCGCTCAGGGAAGCGGTGTCGTCATCCACGTCACCTCGATCCAGA
Organism: Rhizobium sp. PP-CC-3A-592; assembly: GCF_003217095.1. Lineage (GTDB taxonomy): Bacteria > Pseudomonadota > Alphaproteobacteria > Rhizobiales > Rhizobiaceae > Ferranicluibacter. The sequence goes on along the minus strand of NZ_QJSR01000012.1, from coordinate 23,190 downwards.
GAAACCTGCCGCTTCCGGAGGCGACGACCGCCTATGCTTCGGCCAAAGCGGCTCTCAACACCTACAGCAAAAGCATCTCCAAAGAGGTTTCTCCGAATGGTGTACGAGTGGTTCGCGTCTCTCCCGGCTGGATCGCAAGCCCGGGGTCCAATGGTCTGGCCCAGCGCATAGCCGATCAAGCCAGTATCAGCTACGACGACGCGGTGCAGGTGATCATGAACTCGCTTGGTGGCATACCGCTTGGACGACCAGCCGCGCCGGAAGAGGTCGCGGACCTGATCGCATTCCTTGCCTCGGATCGGGCATCGTCTATCACCGGCACGGAGCACGTCATCGACGGCGGGACTGTTCCCACTGCTTGAGCATTAAGGCCATATATCGCCAATGCAGATCAGGCGGGTGCGTCCCACCCGCCGATTTGGGAGTAGAGCTCGTCCCGCAGACGCGATTCACCACGGGCAACACAATGGCGCCCTGTGTTGTCATCGGTGACGTGTTGACCGATCTGATCGGTATCTCACATCGACTTAGCGCTTTTATTCTGTATGGCGCTGCGTTACCGAACTCGACGATCATGGAATACCGTGTCGTTAAGTGCGTCCGGCGCTCGGTTTGTATATCTATGGTAAAGGACATTATAATGGATAATCAGCGAGATGGAAGATTAGCAGTCTGCGGGTCGCGGGTTCGTATCTGTTCAAGGCGTACCCTCGGCATTTTCCCCTTTTAGATTTACAGACCTTCAAACCAACATCCCATGCGGGAGGTGACAATCCTGGTGGCTGCCATCCGTCATAAAACGTCGTAGAGCCTTACGATCCAACTGATCTGATAGGCAATTGCGATTAGCACCAGGACCAGCTGTGTTCGCTTGGAGGTGATAAACATCGCCGCGCCAGACAAAAAAACGAATGCCGTCTGGCGGATCGGGTATTCGACCCCAAGTGATCGCAGATAATCGAAACCCTTTATAAGCGTGTCGGCGATGTCGAGCAGGGAAGCGAAGGCGAGAAGCCCGAAGAACCATCGCTTCCTTTGTTCGAAATAATCCTCGAACCCTTTATAGTCACTCATTTGATCAGGAAATAGCAACGCAGTCAGCGCTGCGAACATTATCGTGTAGAAAATCAAAAACGCATAAAGCGGAAATGTCCAGACCAGGACGACAGATAGGTGAAACTCGAACCACCAGAAATGCACGATCGTGATCAAGAGAAATATCACCCAGCCAAGATGGACAGGATCAACCTTTATGGTCCCGGGATGCTGAATGAAGCGCGTCAGTCCATTGACCAGCCGCGCAATACACAAGCCGAGCACCATGCCAATAATTGTGCGCACATGCCCGAAGTATTCTGCATGAGTTGGCATGGCTTCCATCGATTGGCCTTTTTTCCCTTGCGTAGGCAATTGTCTTCTGCGCCGGCTTGCAGCACGCAACTGGGCGTCGATATGCATCCATCGCTGGTCCGTCCCGGCAAGGGTCATGTTGACATGACGTCAAACGGATCATCAAGCTTTGTTTTCCGACCTGGCGGTAATCCCCTTGGGCTGGCGAAACACATCCAGCCGCCGCCACCTCACCAAGGGACAGAGACACCGTCGAAGTAGAAGCCGCCAGAAGGGCCGTTTTCGTCGAGTGTCGCCAACCACACGATTCCACTGGCCGCCTGCTCGACCGTCCGGTAGCCGGAATGCCCGTTGAAATCGGTGGCCGTGTAGCCAGGATCGGCTGCGTTGACCTTGATGCCTGAACCGACCAGTTCCTTTGCAAAAGCCAAAGTGACGGCATTCAGCGCGGACTTGGAGCTGTTGTAGCCCAGGAAGTTGACGCCATAAAACTGGCTATTGGGATCCGAAAGCCAGCCGAGGGACCCCAGCCCGCTGCTGACCATGACGATGTTGGCGTGGCCGGCGTTCCTTAAAAGAGGCAGAAATGCCTGAGTAACCCGAACGGGACCCAGGACGTTGGTCTCATAGATGTTACGGACATCATCGACGGACTGCTGGGAGGGTGGGACCATCTGGCCTGGAATGCCCGCGTTGTTGATCAGGACGTCAAGCCTGCCACCCTCGCTTTCGACGCGAGCCACTGCATCGCGTACCGACATGTCGTCCGTGACGTCGATAGAAACCGACCTGACGTCAATCCCCTCGACCGCAAGAGAGCGTGCAGCATCTGCTCCTCGTGCCTCGTCACGGCTGCCGAGCCATATCAAATAGCCCAGCCGGCCGAGTTGACGGCCCGTTTCAAAGCCGATGCTCTTGTTCGCACCTGTGATCAATACCGTTTTCTTCTGCATGATGATTTTTCCTTGCCAACTGGGATGATAAGCTTTGGTCTAAATACCTGAGAGGAAGGCTATGGATAACCACCCGAAACCTGCATAAGCTGATCGCCATGGCGAACAATGAAGACCAGCTCAGTTTTGATGACATGTCGGTGTTTCTCGACATCTGCGATACCGGCGGCTTTCGAACGACTGCCCAGAGGATGGGGCTTTCTCCATCGTCAGTCAGCGAGAGAGTGAAGCGCCTGGAGCAAAGTCTCGGCGTTCCGCTGCTGATGAGGACCACGCGGAGCGTCTCGCCCACTGACGCGGGCCGGATACTGGCTGATCGGCTGGTGCCTCTCTACAAGGAAGCCCGCGCCGCTTTAACCGAAGCTGCAAGTTCGCAAAACGAAGTTCGTGGCTTGCTGAAGCTGAACGTGACCGGCGCGGTCATGGTCGACATCCTTCCCCCAATTGTTGATCGTTTTCTTGAAGCGCACCCCGGCGTGCAAATGGAATTTGTGGTGGAGGACAGGCTCGTAGACGCGGTGGCTGCCGGATGCGATGCCGGCATTCGCTATGGCGAGCACCTGGCCCAAGACATGATCGCCGTCCCAATCGGCCCGAAAGTACAGCGCACGGCGCTTGCCGCGGCACCGTCCTACCTGGCACGCCATGGAATATTGAGGAGTCCCGTTGAACTGCGCGACCATGACTGCATTCGCCTCAGGTTCTCTAGCGGCGTCTTCGTGCCTTGGGAGTTCGAGCGGAATGGCGAGTTGCAGACCGTCGATCCTCCAGGCCGGCTGATCGTCGGTGTGGACGCAGCCGCAGCCGCCATAGAGTTCGCCCGCGCGGGACGCGGGCTGATCTATACGTTCGAGAACTGGCTCGAGCCTTCCTTCGCATCTGGCGAGCTTGCGCCTGTTCTTCCGGAATGGTGGACGAGTTTTGAAGGCCCTAGTCTCTATTTCTCAAGCAGGTTCATGCCCGCGCCCTTGAGAGCCTTCGTCGACTTCATCAAGATGGAGGCGGTCGTAAGTGCAACGCGGGCGTCGGCGTGGTCAGCGACCCCTGCATACCGGTGACTGCGTACCGTGATTGTCGATGTAGCGAAGGAGCACAGCCTCCCCGTGCGGAAAGCCGTGCTTGATCGGACATCACTCAGAGCTGAGGATGAAGGCCACGGGTCGGGCTGACAGCTTCCAGAAGCGAGGCCACGTGCAGGATCGTTGACTCTGCCTGCCACTTGCCGACGATCTGGACGTTAATCGGCAGTCCTTCGTCACTGGTGCCGAACCGCATCGAGACGCCTGGAAGGCCTGTGACGTTCAGAGGCACTGTCGCGCCCTGGAGGTATGTCGCATCCACCGCCTGTCCGTCGATGACGAATTCCTCGACGCCATGCTTGTGGGCAGGGATCGGCAGGACGTGGGTGATGAGCGCGTCATACCGCGAAAAGTAGTCGGCATAGCCGTCTCGAAGCCGCTCGGCCGCCTGCTCGGCATCGATGTATGCGCCCATTGAGGTGTCTGGGAGCGAGAGCATCGTCTTCGCCATCTTGTAGAGTTCGTTGTCGCGACGACCCGCGGTTGCCTCCTGGAAGGCCGACTTCATCTCCATGACATGCAGGCGGTTGAAGACATCGAGAGCAAAGTCCTTCTCCAATGCGGGGATGCCGACATGCTCGACAGACAGGCCAATATCCCTCAGCGCTTCTGCAGCCGCTTTGACGGTCGCCGCGACCTCTGGATCGACCGGACCGAAGCCGGGTCCGACCATCCAGCCGACGCGGAGTTGGCGGTACGGTTGGCGGCCAATACCGGCATCGAATGGAACGGTGCTTGAAGCGAAGGCATCTTCTCCGTCAGGCCCTGCAAGCTGCGAGAAGGCCAGCGCGATATCGCGCACCGAACGGGCCATCGGCCCGACATGCCAGAAGCGGCGCGGGGCGCGGGGCCAGATGCCGGTCATTGGCACGCGGCCGTGGGTCGCTTTCAACGAGGTGATGCCGGTCTGCGCTGCTGGACCGCGTACTGAGATGGCAAGGTCTGTTCCAAGACCGAGGGGGGACATCCCGGCGGCAATAGCCGCGGATTCACCACCGCTCGAACCGCCCGGCGTCCGTTCCAGGTTCCATGGGTTGTTGGAGCGCCCAGAGAGCAGGTTGTCGCTCTCGATCCAGTAGGAGAATTCCGGCAAGTTCGTCTTGCCGAGAAGGATACCGCCGGCCTGTTTCATGCGCGCGACACTCGTGGCGTCGCGGTCGGGGAGGCTACCTTTGAAGATCGGCGAGCCGCGCTGCGTCAGGACGCCCTCGGTATCGATTGAATCCTTGACGGTGAAAGGTACGCCGTGAAGTGGGCCGAGATCGGCACCAGAAAGGACATCGACCTCGGCTCTGCGGGCGGCGTCCATCGCGCCTTCGGCAAGGGTCACGATCGCGTTGATCTGGGGATCGACCGCATCAATGCGGTCGAGATGCGCCTGCACGACTTCGACAGGCGATACTCGTCTGGTGCGGATGAGTTCGGCGAGCTTGGTGGCGTCGGAATAAATCAGTTCATTGCTCATGACGGTCTCTCTAACTAACAGTTGGTAGGCTGTGAGGAGTTAAGGCTTTACATTTACTTCGTCAACCCCTATCTAACATTTGTTAGGCTAAGGCGAGGGAGCTATATTATGAGCGGCAATGCCCGAGAGGCTATTCTCGCAGCGGGACGCCTGAGCGCGCAGGCGCACGGCTATGGCGGGCTCAACTTGCGCGAGCTCGCTGCCGAGGTCGGCATAAAAGCCGCGAGCATCTACCACCACTTCCCGAGCAAAGCTAACCTCGCTGCAGCGATCGCCGAGCGCTACTGGCAGGACACGAAGGCGTGGCTCGAAGACGTCGCTGACACCGGGAGGGATCCGAAGGCAAGTCTGCGAAGGTATCCGGAGACGTTCCGAATGTCGCTGGAGAACGGCAACCGCCTGTGCCTCGGCAGCTTTCTTGGTGCTGAGTACGATGACCTCCCAGAACAGGTCCGGACCGAGGTCCAAATCTTTGCAGACATCAATGTTGCCTGGCTCGCAAAGCAGCTTGTGCATGCCGGCCTGACGGATGACACGTCAAGCGAGGCGAGAGCGCGGGCGATCTTTGCCGCTGTAGCAGGGGCGCAGCTGCTCGCCCGCAGCCGTTCTGATATCGACCTGTTCGACGCGATGATTGAGAGCTACCGCGTGGCGGGATTGCTGCCGGCTTGATCTCAACCCATGTGGAAAGGGCCGTTGGTTCGACTCCATTCAAGGCGATATGATGCTGCCGGGGGCGGACCGGAGGCGGTTACAGATAATGGCGACTTGTTTAGCCGTTGTATTTCCCGGCGCACTCGATCGGCCAATTGGCAGGACAGCAGTCACGACCTGACAACCTCACTCTGCTTTTTGTCGCGATACAGGGCACGGTAACGCGCGGGTGATTGGCCAAGGGCGCGGCGGAAGCTGGCGGCAAAAGCGCTATCGGACGCATAGCCGAGCGACTGAGCAATCCGTGGCAGCGGCTCGTTGCCACGCCGCAGGCGAGCGGCTGCAAGCCGCATCCGCCAGCCCGCGATATAGTCGATCGGCGAAGCTCCGACAGTGGCGCGAAATTTCTCGGCAAATCCGGAGCGGGACTGGCCAGCAAGAGACGCGAGTGCCTCAACCGTCCAGCGGTGCGACGGATCGGCGTGGATGGCCCGCAGTGCCGGAGCCAGACGGGCATCGGCAAGTCCGGCGAGCCAGCCGGGATGCTGAGATGTCTGGCGCGCCATATAGGCACGCAGGACATGGATAAACACTAACCTTAGCAGGTCGTTGCAGGCGATGCGAGCACCCGGCGCGGCGCTGTTCCACTCCATGTCCAACTGTTCGAGCAGCCAGCCAATCGGTCCGGCCTCTTCTCGGTCGATCACTACGACAGGCGGGAGGGCGTCGGTGAGGAGTGATCCGTCGACGGTGTCGAGGTTGACGCTGCCGCCGAGCAGAACGAAATCCCGACCATCGCCCACTGAGACATCGAGACTGCCCCCGGCGAACACCTCTGCCGCCGCTATCGGCTTAACGTTGGGATCGCTGCAAAGCATAAACGCCTTGCCGCTGACCACCAGACAATCGCCGGCTTCAATGCGCAACGGTGCGTCTCCCTCCGAGATCAGCCAGGCACCGCCTTCGCGGATCGCATTGAATTTGAGGTAGCCCGGTGGTGGAAAAGCAACAGACCACGAGCCTCCAGCGGCAAATCGCACGGAGAACAGCGCCCGCGCATCGATAGCGCTGAGCACGTCGGACAGAGGATCTTGGATGTTTTGGACGATCACGACAGAAATCCGGATCCTGCAGGCTGGGGGCTCCGAGAGCCTATCCAATATAATGGACGGACACCAGAGCCATAAATCAAGGAGCAACGACATGTCCGAACAAAAACCTATTGGATCTCGTTTCAGTGCGGCCAGCACTGCGCGCGAGGTCACCGAGGGCATCTATCTTTCCGGCAAGACGGCAATTGTCACCGGCGGCTATTCCGGTCTCGGCGTTGAGACAACGCGGGCGCTCGCAAGTGCCGGCGCTCGTGTCATCGTACCGGCCCGCAATCGCGAAAAGGCTGAACGCACGCTTGCCGGTATCGACAATGTTGTTATCGAAGCGATGGATCTTGCGGATCCAGCATCGGTTGCCGCCTTTGCTGGCAGGATCGTTGCGGCGGGCATGCCGATATCAATCCTGGTCAACAGCGCTGGCATCATGGCAACGCCGTTTGCCCGTGATGAGGCTGGGCACGAGAGCCAGTTTGCCACCAATCATCTCGGCCATTTCCGGCTGGTTGCGGGTCTATGGCCCGTGCTGGTCAAGGCAAGCAACGCGCGGGTGATCTCTGTGTCATCGCGCGGCCATCAGATCGGGCCGATCGATTTCGACGACATTGATTTCAAGGCTCGCCCCTATGACAAGTGGCAGGCCTATGGGCAGGCGAAGACGGCGAATGCTTTGTTCGCGCTTGGACTTGATCGGCGTGGAGCAGCGCTTGGCGTACGGGCATTTTCATTGCATCCGGGCGTTATCCTGACCGATCTTGCCCGCCATCTCAGCGAAGACGAGATCAATTCCTTCGATGTCTATGACGAGAATGGCAATCGCAGGGTCGATCCCTCGCGCGATCTCAAGACGCCGGAACAAGGGGCAGCAACGAGCGTCTGGGCAGCAACGCGGCCCGAACTCGACGGTATCGGCGGTGTCTATTGCGAAGATTGCGAGGTTGCTTTGCCGCAAACGGAGACGGATGGCACCAGGGGTGTGGCGCCTTGGGCCATGGATCCACAGGCAGCTGAACGGCTCTGGCTGCTTTCGGAGCAGTTGACCGGCATGTCGCTGGGTGGTCGTCCGGGCTGAGCAGGCAACTTACGGCCATTCCCCTGGGGATGGCCGTATCTCCGAAAGATTGTCAGCTATTCGAAGATGCCATCAATTAGTTCTGCCGCACCATTTCACCAATAAATTCGAGTACCGTTCCGACACGGATCGGTGCGATGCATCGGACCGAAATCGATCGATAGCCGTATGTGGACATTTGGCATGCCAGGCCAAATGGTCCATCCAGCAATCGACTGTATTTACAGCGATTCGAAATAGGGATATCATGTATCCTTAATTCCGGTCCAAGGTCACCCACTGCATGATTCTCAAAAGCCAAGTCGAATGGGCGCTCCACTGTTGCGCCATTCTCGCGGGCCTGCCTGACGGGCGATATCTGTCGACCAAGGCGCTGGCAGAACTGCATGGGCTTCCAAAGGAATATCTTTCAAAGGCACTTCAGAGCCTGTCGCAGGCAGGCCTTGTCGATACGACGCTTGGCCCCTCGGGCGGCTATCGACTTGCAAAGGCAGCGGCAGAGCTGACATTCCTCGATGTGGTCGAAGCAGTGGAGGGGAGCGGTCGGACCTTCGTCTGTCAGAACATCCGAGCCAACAACCCGTGCCGGCCTAACGGCTTCTGTGACAGCGGTTCGTGTGCGATTGCACGGATCATGTGGGAAGCTGACGAAGCGTGGCGAACGGCGCTCCGGAAAGCTACGTTTGCAGACCTCGGGAAAACGCTGGAGCAGGAGATCGACCCGGGCATCTGGGCCGGAACCTTCGACTGGGTGCTAAAGCGCGCGGGGTAGGCCGCCGACCGATCCAGATTTCTCCATCTTGTCGCCCTGGCTGGAAAGGACGAGATAGGCGTGTGCCGGCATTGCAAAGCCAAGACCGTGGGTCGCGCATTGTTGGCTGACGACATCGATGATCTCGTTGCGCGCCGGCACTCGGTTGGCAGGGCTGGTCACGCGGAACAGCAATTCGACATCGATTGCGATTGCATCAATGCCGTTGAACGCCACGACGGGCTTGGGCTCCTGAACAATGAACCGGCAATCCTCCAGTGCAGACACCAAAATTGCTTCAATGGCGGATGGCTGTCGATCGGCGGCAATGCGGATCGGCAATACGACGAGGTGCGATTCATCTGGTCGCGTCAGGTTGGTGAGACTGAGTTTGGCGAGCGCGCTGTTGGGGAGAACAACAACGTTATGTGCCGGCGTCAGGATTTGCGTCGAGCGCCAGTTGTTCTGGATGACGCGTCCTTCTGTGCCGTCGGCTAGCTGGATCCAGTCGCCGATCGAGAACGGGCGGCCAAGTGTGAGGGCCACGCCAGAGAACAGGTCGCCCAAGGTGTTCTGGAGGGCAAGCCCAAGGATGATGGCGACCACGCCGGAGGTGGCGACGAGCGTGCCGATCGGTGCGCCGAACACGAAGCCGATGATGGAAAGCGCTACGCCCAGATAAACGCCGGCGACGATCAGATCCTGGATCAGTCGTGCCTCCTGCGGCCGGCGGTCGAGCGCAATGTAGAGGCGTACGAAGCCGATCGTTGCCCAGGCGAGGTGGACCCACCAGAGAACGCGCGCGGATTTCCCGAGATAGGCGGTCAGGCCTTCAAGCTCAACTGTTGTCACGCGAAACGGAAGGATCCCCTGCGACAGGAACGTCGCGGTCATTGCCGCAAAGAACAGGATCTGGACGATGAGGCGCGCCGTTGGTCGATCCTTGCCCTGAACATGCCAGACAAGGATGCCGATCACGCCCACGATATCGACGATTGCGAATGCCAGTGCGGACAGGTCAACGGCCATGGCAGGTCACTCCAGACTTGAAGGGCAAAACGGACCGGATGCGGCGACGGCATCCGGTCCTTGCCGAGATCCTTACTTCTTGATCGGGTAGGTCAGTTCCTTTTGATTGGTATCGACCACGAAGACGGCGAGAAGCTTGGCGGGCTTCGTGTCGCTGCCGTTCTTGCTGACGCCGTGGCGGTCGCCCGGCAGTTCGGAGAAGTGTTCTCCAGCCTTGTATTCCCTGACCGGACCATCATTGACCTGGCTTAGGATCGATCCCTCCAGCACGGTGGCGTAGATGAAGGCGCTGTCAGGGTGCGTATGCGCGTCGGAATACCCACCCGGTCCGTACTCGACCAGAACGCCCTTGAGGCTTTTGCCCGGCACATTCGGCAGCTCGTGTTCATAGACGAGGGTGACCTTCGATGCTGAACCGCCACCCGGTGCGTCATGCGCAATCGTGGTTACTGACGTGACGATGGCGATCGCCACCGCGCAAATGGTTCTTCTGATCATGACATTCTTCCTTCGTGATTGCGGAGTGGAATTCACTTGCGAGGAGCGGTGGCGAACCACTGTTCAAAACCGATCTTGCCGAGCCGCGGATTGTTGTCGGAAACCAGCGTGCGGTCTTCCAGGCGGGCGCCGAAGTATTTGGCTTGCGGATCGGCAACGACCTGTCGGGTGTCTCCCGTCGCTTCCATATAGCGGGCGACCAGTTCGTTCAGCGGGAAGCGCTCCGGTCCGGCGATCTCGATCAAACCGTTGACCGGGGGGTCAAGCGCCACGTCAGCCATCGCATCCGCGACATCGTCGGAGGCGATGGGTTGCACGAAGGCCGGCGACAGATGCACCTTGCCTTCAACCAGGGCGGACTGCGCGATGCCGCCGAGAAACTCCATGAACTGGGTTGAGTGAACGATCGTGTAGGGAATGCCGGCCTCGCGGATCAGCTTCTCCTGCGCCAGCTTGGCGCGGAAGTATCCGCTTTCCTGGAGCTTGTCCGTTCCGACGACGGAGAGCGCGATGTGGTGCTTCACGCCAGCCGCCTTTTCGGCAGCGAGCAGATTGCGGCCGGAGGTCTCGAAGAACTCCATCACTGCCTTGTCCTCGAAGGATGGGGAATTGGCGAGATCGAGAACCACATCCGTTCCCGCCAGCGCCTCGGCCAGCCCTGCGCCGGTGATCGTGTTGACGCCTGTATTGGGAGACGCGGCGATCACCTCAACGCCTTTTGCCCGAAGGCGTTCGGTGGTCTTCGAACCGATCAGGCCGGTTCCGCCGATGATGACGATTTTCATGGTCGTTCCTCCGTCAGCCGTGCTGACATCGTGTGGTTGTTGATGCGGCGCAGATGTCTGCGGACCTCAGCTGAGGCCAGCCTTGTCGAGGCCGTAGAGCTTGTCGGCCGAGCCGGGCACGCCCTTGAAGGCAATGCTGACGCGGTTCCAGGCGTTGATGGTCATGATGGAGAAGGTGAGGTCGGAGACTTCCTTCTCCGAGAGCTGGCCGCGGACACGCTCGTAAAGCTCGTCCGGAATGCCGCCTTCAGGCAGCTCGGTAACGGCTTCGGTCCAAGCAAGGGCTGCGCGTTCGCGGGGAACGAACAGGTTGGATTCTCGCCAGATCGAAACATGATAGAGCCGAAGTTCGCTCTCGCCGTGAATCTTGGCTTCCTTCACATGCATGTCGAGGCAGAAGGCGCAGCCATTGATCTGCGAGGCACGGATATTGACGAGATCGCGGATCGACTGCTCGATGACGCTGTCTTTCAGCGACATGCTGAGCTCGGATATCTTCTTGAAAAACTCGGGGGACTGGGCTGCGTAGTTGAGGCGCTGTGTCATGGCTTTCTCCTTTATTAAGGACGTTGAATATCCTTATGGATATGGAATATCCGTAATTTCTGGACAGGCAAGAGAAACTAGCCTAAGCTCTCGGCATAACGCTTATTCCGAATGGTAGGGGCAGAAGGGGAGCAGGATGGACGTCGTTTCAGCACTGAGGACATTCTTGCGCGTAGCCGAGACTGGGTCATTCTCTGCGGCGGCACTGGATCTCGGTCTGACCCAGCCGGCGGTGTCGCGGCAGGTCTCGTCGCTTGAGGAGCATTATAGTACGCGGCTGTTCCACCGCTCCACCAACGCCCTCTCCCTGACAGTCGAGGGCGAGCAGATGATTTCGATGGCGCAGAAGGTTATCGATGCTGTGGAAGCGCTGGGCGAAACCGCGTCGGCTGATGGCATGGTTTCCGGAAAAGTCAGGATTAGCCTGCCGGCAGCCCTCGGCCTCTATATCAGCGACCGGCTTCCTGCCTTCTTGAATGATTGTCCTGGCCTGTCCGTTGACGTCCTCTTTTGCGAACAGTCTTCGGACCTGGTCGGCGAGGGGATCGATCTCGAAGTCCGCCTCGGCGAAGTGTCCGACAGCAGTCTGATCTGTCGCCGGATCGGCTGGACGACAGCCTTCCTTGTTGCAGCGCCAAGCTATATCCGGAGGCGGGGTATGCCCAGCCATCTGGTTGAGATCCGCGATCATGATTGCATCTGCTACAATCGTGGCGGTGAGGGGCGGTCCTGGAGGTTTTTGAATGGCGCCGACATCGAAAGGGTTAAGGTCACCCCGGGGATGATCTTCAACAATACCGGAGCGGTGCATCGCGCCGCGCTCGCCGGCGGCGGACTGGCGGTGTTGTCTCACATTCTTGCTGGCGATGACATCACTGCGGGGCGCTTGGTCAAAGTGATGCCGGGCTTTCCGCCAGTGCGGTTGCCGATCACCATTGTCTACGCCTCACGCCGCAATCTTCCGCTGCGTGTCCGTGCTGTTCTGGATTTCCTGGTCGATGCGGTTGGTGAGGATGTATTGATGGGTACGGCCGAGGCGGCTGCTTGACCTCGCGGCAGACCGGTCAAGGCTGACTAACCGCGATGTGGGATCAGCTTGACGGCGGGCCATGGCGATACGTCTTTCCAAGACAGGGTACGAAATTCGCCGAAGCCAACTCTCCACCCGCGCGATGGCCCTGGGCACTAAAGATGCGCCGAAGATGAGAGCGTGGAATTCTCCTTGAAATCGCCTGGAACTGAGGGTTGCCGGTTCGTATGCCTTCAAGAGCAACTAGAGGAAAGGAGAACGGCGACAGTCTTAAAAGCGCTATGGCGTCTGTCATTCATTTGCATTATAATTTCACCGAAAATTGGAGATAGCTATGGCTGCAAATGCACTGGTACAAACTCGTATTGACGCCGAGGTTCGGGACCGTGCCTCCGCAGTGCTCGGAAACATGGGGCTTACGGTATCGGACGCGGTTCGAATCTTACTCACCCGGACCGCCAACGAGGGTGCGCTGCCGCTGGAGCTTCTTTCAGGGAGTGAGGCCCATGACGCTTGGTTTCGTACCAAGGTACTCGAAGCGCTGAACGATACTCGACCGGACGTCTCGGATGATGACGTTGAGGCACATTTCGCTGGCCGTCGAGCGGCGGCCCGCCTTAACCTGGGTGCTCGCAAGTCGAGAAGCTAACCTGGTCCGCGTTCGCGTTATCGGATCGCGATGCAATCTTCACATACATAGAAGCAGAAAATCCGTCAGCCGCTATTCTGGTTGACGAACGGATAGTTTCTGCCGTCCGCCGATTGATGGATTTCCCCGCGAGCGGTCGTGTTGGCAGAATTGCCGGCACCCGCGAACTGGTCATTAATGGCACGCCGTACGTTGCGGCGTATGCAATTACCGAAACAGCAGTTCGTATTCTTCGCGTCCTCCATGGCGCGCAGGAATGGCCTGACACCGTGCCAACGCGTTAGGGTTCTCGGTACTTAGTATCAACGTGTCGGCGGTTCGAACTGGTTCAAGGCGCTTAATATTCGCCACATTGCACTCAGTCCCGTTAAGCTCTGACCGCATCGTGGGGGAGGATGGGATTGAACCAACACCGCCTAAACACCCCGTTTACATCCGCATTGTCTCACCAAGGACGAAGTGCTTCCCGACACAGAGTATCGTGCCGGCGGGAACTTGATCAGGGTTTCGAGGGGAACGACCGGCCAGGTTGCATCGAGATCAACGTGGCTGACACCGACTTGCGCCGTCCCGTCCCGTTCTGCGGCGCTGGGTGGCTGGACTTACCTAGCGCAGGCTGAAGGTCCCGCGCGATATTGGGCTACAAATACTGTGTGTTTGACCTGCGCTTTCTCCCATTCATGCCTGCGGCGCAGAGATCAACTCGATTTTTGACGTTCTGTAGAACATATTATCTCGATAGGTTTGATAGACTCTGTTCTCTTTGGGTCAGGTTAACTGATGAGGAGAATTTGATGTCGTCGGCAGTTGCATTCGGCACGAACATCACCGCGTTAGAGGGCGCTCCTCTGCATCTGGATGAGAACGGACGGCGCCAGCGTGCGGAACTGATCTCCGCAATCCTGCTGCTCCACGACCGAGGTGCCATCCAGTTCGGAGGTTCGGCCAATGCCAGCGTGCGTCTCTCCGAAAATCCCGACCATATACTGGTCACTTCACGCGGCCTTCCGCGCGACATCAGCGAGGACGACTTCGGCATTGTCTCGCTTTCCGGCGACTTCATCGGTGGTGCGCTTGGCAAGGGTGTCCGCTCCGTGATCCAGATGCACACCCATGCCTACAAGCGGCCCGGCGTCGGCGCCGTCATTCATACCCATTCACCCTATGCAACGACCTTTGCCGTCGCCCACAAACCCATTCCGGCGCACTACGAGCCGCTGCTGAACAAGGGCCAGCGAGTCACGATCCCGGTCAGCACCTACGGCGACAGAAATACCGGCGAGATGGTCGGAAAGCTCGATGCCCTGCTTGAGGAGCATAGCGAGACGCGCGCCGTCCTGCTGGCCAATCACGGTCTGCTCGCATTTCACGAAACCCCGACGAAGACTGCAGAACTCGTTGTCTCGATTGAAGAAACCGCGGCGCTCGTTCTGCGGGCGAGCCTGCTCGGCGGCTCTCAGGCGCCTTTCTGACTAGTGGAGTTATAACAGGTCATGGATGTTCTTTGGTATATCATTGGCCGCGACGGCCGCTTTCCGTGGGATCCGGATTGGAGCCGCCCCGTCAGCATAGACTATCTCAAGGCGCTCGCAGCGACAGTCGACGCGCGGGGATATTCCGGCGCATTGTTTGCCACGCAGCCAAACGGCGGACTTGATCCGTTCATCACTGCGGCATCGCTCTCCGATACTGCGCGCAACATGCGCTTCCTGCTGGCGGTGCATCCATCGATCTTCACGCCCAGCCAACTCGTCAAGCTGAGCACGACGCTGGACCAGAACACCGGAGGCCGGCTGCTTCTCAACATCGTCAACGGTCACACCAGCTTTGCCGCCGCCGGTATTCATCTCGACCATGACGAGCGCTATCGCCGCTGCGACGAGTTCCTGACGATCTATCGCCGGATGATGCAAGGCGAGACAGTCAACTTTAACGGCGAATTCCTTCGTGTCGAAGGGGCGAAAGCCGAGTTCCCCTCGGTGCAGCGCCCCCACCCACCGCTCTGGTTCGGCGGGTCGTCGCCGATCGCGCTCGATATCGCGGCGAAGCACTGCGACAAATATCTGACCTGGGGAGAGCCGCCGCCAGAGACCGCGGTATCGATCAAAGAAGTCAGCCAACGTGCGGCGGCCTATGGACGCAAACTCGGCTTCGGCATCCGCCTGAACCTGATCGTGCGCGATACGGACGACGAGGCCTGGGCGGCGGCACAGGAAATGCTCGACAGCGCCTCGGACGAAACCATTTCCAAAGTGCAGGCCAACAACGCCAAGCAGGACGCGGTGGGTCAGGTCCGGCAGAGCGCCCTGCATGGCGGCAAGCGCCCGGGCAATGCCCGCGATCTCGAAGTCTATCCGAACGTTTGGTCGGGGTTCGGTCTGTTGCGTAACGGGCCGGGCATCGCCCTGGTCGGCAGCCCCAGGTCGGTGGCCGATCGCATGCTCGAATACAACCGCATCGGCGTGGAATCCTTCATCGTCTCGGGTAATCCGCTGCTCGAGGAAGCGCACCGGTTTGCCGATCAGGTGATGCCGCTATTGCCTCTCAACGACGCGTGGAAGCAGACCCAGAAGCCGTTGCAGCCCTACGCGTGGCCAAAGGAAGTCCAGGCGCCCAAGTCCAACACTCTCGCCGCCGCCGGCTGAAGGAACCCTTAGAATGTCGAAGAATTTTTCCGCGCCCAAGATTACGCGCAGAGCCGGGTTAAAACTGTTGTCGGGTGGCCTTGCCGCGGGGTTTGGCACATACGCTGGTATCCTGTCGGCGCCTGCCGTTTTGGCAAGCGACCGGACCGTCATCAGGCTGGGCGCACCCGCCGGCAGCGTTCCCGGCATCAAGACCGCGATTGAGGAGGGACTCTTCCAGAAGGAAAACATTGAGATCGAACTGGTCACGCTTGCCGGTGGGCCTAACATTCTTGCCGCCACGGTGGGCGGTTCGCTCGAGGTCGGCTATTCCGACCTGTTCGCCTGGGTCGGCGCCCTCGACAACGGCTTCGACCTGACGTTCCTGCAGTCGGCCAATGGTCGCGGCAATTCCGATTTCATCATTGCTTCCAAGGAAAGCGGCGTGAAAGTGCCTGCGGATCTTCGCGGAAAGAAGATCGGCACCGCAGCGCATGCCCAGTCAAAGCTGCGCGTCACGCTGTATCTCGAACATTTCCGAATCAAGCCCGAGGACGTCGAGTTTGTCGTCATCAATCAGCGCGATACGGTCGGTGCGGCCCTGGCCGGTGGTCAGATCCACGCCTCCATTGCCTCCGACCCCAATGTTGCGCAATGGGAGAAGCAGTACGGGGTGATCATACTGGAAGGCCGCCCTTGGCAGCAGGTGCCGGAAAAAACAACGACGGCCGGTTTTTTTTCGACATCGACCTGGCTGAAGGAAGAGCCCGGGCGCGCCGAACGCTTCGTGCGCGCAGCCCGTGAAGGCGCTTCGCGCTACAATGGCTACAGTGCTGAACAGAAGGCTGCGATCTCCCTGAAATACGACAAGGTCGACCTCTTCGCCATCGAGAAAGAAAACCCGGGCGTGATCAAGCGGATGGACGATGCCAACGCTTCGCATTCCGGTGCGATCGACCTGGAGGCGACGTCCGAATGGCTGAAGATCGCAGCGGCCCACAAGACCATCAAGAACGTCATCGACCTGAAGCCGCTGCTCCACAGCACTGCGCTGGCAGCCACCATTTGAGGCAAGCATGACTGTAACGGTGCTTCAGAGGCGAGACCGGACCTCCCCGCCTTACATTAACGTGATGGCTGCCGGTGTCGTCTACGAAGGCAAGCGCGGCAGTGTCGAAGCGCTCCGCAAGGTTGACCTCTCGATCCAGCGTGGCGAGTTCCTGACGATCGTTGGGCGCTCGGGGTCGGGAAAGTCGACCCTGCTCCGGCTCATTGGCGGACTGCTGGCGCCATCTTCCGGAGTAGTCACGATCGCCGGTGATATCGTTCTGGATCCTCCCCGCCAGGCACGCTTTGTAGCGCAGGATTATACACAATCGCTGCTTCCGTGGCTGACGGTCGCCGACAATGTGCGGTTTGGTCTACGTCACGCCGTGGATGCGAACCATTCGCCGGGCTCGGTCGACCAGATCATCGAGCTGGTCGGCTTGACCGCGGCACGCAAGCGCTATCCCCGCGAGCTTTCAGGGGGCATGCAGCAGCGTGTCGCCATCGCCAGGGCCCTCGCGTCCAAGCCCGACATCCTGCTGCTCGACGAGGCCTTCGGCTCGGTGGATGCGCTCAGCCGCGCATCGCTGCAGGAGATGATCCTCGACCTTTGGGGCAAGCTTGGCTTCACGGCGGTCCTGGTGACCCACGATATCGACGAGGCGATCTATCTGAGCGACCGGGTCGCAGTGATGAACGAAGGCGGCTTCGGAGTGAAGGGCGACTATGCCATTCGCCTCGGCCGGCCTCGCGATCAGGTGGAGACGCGCGAATTGCCGCAATACCTCGAATATCGACGGCAACTCCTCTCGGACGTGCATTCCTCAGACCGCAAAGAGGTGGTATCGTGACCAGCGCCGTGCCCGTCAAGTTTCATGAAGCTCCGCCGACCATCGCGCCGGTGACCGGCACGCCGGTCGCCCACAAGACCCGGCGAACCCCGTTCTATCATCAGCGCGCGATAGGCTTCTGTCTGATTGCCGCGCTTCTGTGTCTGTGGGAGATCGTTGCCCGTTTCGCTCCGTCGCCCGGCTTGCCAGCTCCGACCCGGATAGCAGGCGTCTGGCATGCCGAGATGACCACGGGTGACCTGCCTGACCAGCTCGCGAATACGATGATCTCAATGGCATATGGCTACGTGATCGCGGCCTTCATCGGCATCACGATCGGCGTGCTGATGGCGCGCGTGCGGTTTATCTACGCCATTTTCGAGCCTATCGTGGAGCTGATCCGCCCGATTCCGACAATCGTGTTCATTCCAGTCATCATCCTTTATGTCGGCCTTGGGCGCGAGATGAATGTATTGGCGATCGTCATCTCGGCGACCGAGCCGATCCTGATCGCATCGTTTGCCGGTGCACGCGCCGTTCCGCAGGCGCTGAAGGACACCGCTGCCTCCTTTCGACTAACCTGGTGGCAGACTTTGGTGGAAATCGTCCTTCCGGCCGCACTGCCGCAGATCATGGTCGGTCTTCGCCTAGCTCTGGCAAGTTCGCTGGTGATCGCGATCGCGTCGGGCATGATCGCTGGGAATGCCGGCGTCGGTTTCTACATTCTCACGGCTCAGCAGACGCTTGACATTTCGCGAATGTACGCCGGTGCGGCCACTGTCGCAGTGATCGGCTACGCCCTCAACTTCGGCTTTCTGACGATCGAGCGCCATCTGTTGCATTGGCATGTCTCGCATGACCGAAAGGGCTCACTGTGACGCAGGATCAGTCGAAAATTGACAAACTTTGGTACACCCGCTGTAACGTGCCGACCGCAACCGGCCTTGCCCATCAACGGGGATGGCTTGCCAAACGATTTGCCGAAGACGACATGGAGCTCGGGATCCTCCAGGATGCTCCCCTCGAAATCGCGCGACATCACTACGATCATGCCTTGCCGGGGTTGTTTCGCGAGGGCGGCAGCGTTCCCGCCATCGTTGCAAAATCCGACGGGCAGCCGACGCGGTTGATTGGCCTGACCTGGATTGACGAGCGCCAGGCGATCGTCGTGCGGGCCGATATTGATACGGAGCATCCCGCCGGGCTGAAGGATCGACGGATCGTCATTCCCGGGTGGGCTAAGGAAAGGCATGCCAGCCATTCTCGAGCCATGGCGCTAGCCGGCTTTGAAGCTGCGTTGCGCATTGGCGGACTTGATTTCCAGGACGTCACCGTCGTGGAGGCCGCGACCGGCAAGACGATCCCTCCGGGAAGACTGCGTGATCTGAAGGGTATCGCCCAATGGCCAGCGCTCAGCCTTCTCGTAGAAGGAGAGGCGGATGCCGCCTATGTCAAAGGTGCCGCCGCTATTGCGGCAGCTCGCAATGCGGGCCTCTGCCTGCTGATCGACCTCGATCATCAGACAGTTCCGGAAGGGCGCGTCAACAATGGTACGCCGCGGCCGATCACTGTGCACGAAGCCTTGCTCCAGAGCCGCCCGGAATGGGTGATCGACTTCCTCGCGCTGACGTTGAAGGCCGCGGAATGGGCAAGCGTTAATCCGGACGACGTGCGGTCCATCGTCCGAAACGAAACACGGGCCGGTACCATGGAGGATATCGAAAGTGCCTACGGGCACGATTTCCAGAATAGGCTCGCACCGGACCTTTCGCCTGAACGGTTGAGGCTGCTCGACATCCAGATCGATTTCCTCCGCCGTCATGATTTTCTAAAGAGAAGTTTTAAGGCTGAAACCTGGGCGGATGCCGATGTCTTCCAGCAGGCGCTCATCCGCCTTGAAACGATCCAGGGATGAGGCGATACGAACGGTTGCTGAGCGGCTTCGTCTCCTTTGCATTTGAAATTAACCTGGCATCGTAACCTGCGTGCCAACTTGAACTGGCGTCATGCCTATCCAACGGATCATCTCCACCATCGATTTGCCCAGTCCATCTAGCATGTCACCGTGACCACGCGTGGCGATGATCTGTCTGCTTTAGGCCATCGCTTCCATGTCATGCAATTTCGACGCATGCGCAGCCGACCAAGTTAATTGGCTGCTGCTGCCTTTTCTACCTGCGGGGCAAACCTTTGCAGGAATTCATCTCTCGTCGTTTGTCCCATATCGACCGACTTCGCGTTTCCGCCCGCCACGACGGTCACGTCCTCAATGCCGATTACCTTGAGGATCAGCTTGAGGGTAAGCGCTGTCCTGACCCCACCTTCCGGATCGGCGTTTGATTGACGATGTTCAGCCTCGAAAGAGGGCTTGGACATATGTCGATTTCAGAGCTTACGCTTAAATCCAAGGATGAGCCGGTACGCCGGTTCGAGGTGTTCACTGGCAATGGCCGTCGTCGGGAATGGACCGACGATCAGAAGGCGCAGATCATTGCGGAGAGCTGCGAACCGGGCGTGACGGTGTGCTCTGTGGCGCGGCGGCATGGGTTGATGCCTCAGCAATTGTTCACATGGCGACGGCTCGCCCGAAAGCCAGCTGGGGTTCTTTCTGTGCCGGCGGAGGAGCCGATGTTTGCACCAGCGGTCATCGTGACACCCGAGACGTCGGAGCCGAAGAAGGCGCGGCAGGCACGTTTGCCAAGAAGAACTTTTCCGGAGTCGGCTATTGAATTAAAGATTGATGGAGCCACGCTGCGCATTGCCTCGGGCACCGATGCCACAACCATTGCTGCCGTCATCCAGGCGTTGAAGGCTCAATCGTGATTGGGCCGTCCGGTGCGGTGAAGGTAATGATCGCCACCAAGCCTGGAGACTTCCGCAAAGGCGCGGAAGGATTGGCGGCACTGGTGAAGGCTGAGATGGGTGCTGACCCGTTTTCCGGCATGATCTACGTATTCCGGGCCAAGCGCACGGACCGGATCAAACTGATCTTCTGGGATGGCAGCGGCGTGTGTCTGGTCGCCAAACGACTTGAGGATGGCGAGTTCCATTGGCCTCGAATGCAGGACGGCGCGATGCATCTGACATCCGCCCAGTTCTCGGCTCTGTTCGAAGGATTGGACTGGAAACGCGTGGCAGCGCCGAGCCAAACGCGCACGCCTGTTAAGGCCGGATGACGGCCGCGACCAATTGAATCAGCCGCATTCAACCTCTCGTTCCGAGCGGCAAAATATGCTGTTCTCAACCTATGACGATGACGGCAGACGAGCTTCCGGATGACCTGAACGCGCTGAAAGCCATGGTGCTTTCGCGTGAGGCGGAGAATGCCCGCCTGCGTCAGATCATCAAGGAATTGCAGCGCCACCGCTTCGGCCGCCGTGCCGAGACCCTTCCCGAAGACCAGCTTCTGCTGGGGCTTGAAGAGGCCGAGCAGGTCGAGGCCGCCGGGCTGGAAGAGAAGGAGCAGGCGTCGAATGCTCTTCACCAGTCGCAAGTCGCTAAACGGCGCACGAACCGGGGTTCGCTGCCAGCACACCTGCCGCGCATCGAGGTCGTGGTCGATATCGATGACCATGCCTGCCCGTGCTGCCACAATGACCTGGACCGGATCGGCGAGGATGTCAGCGAGAAGCTCGACATTGTGCCCGCCCAGTTCCGCGTGCTGGTGGTGCGCCGCCCAAAGTATGCCTGCCGGGCCTGCGAGGAGGTCGTTGTCCAAGCTCCGGCCCCGGCAAGATTGATCGAAGGTGGCATTCCGACCGAGGCTACCGTCGCCCAGGTGCTGGTCTCCAAATATGCTGACCACTTGCCACTTTATCGCCAGGCGCAAATCTACAAGCGTCAGGGCATCGACCTCGACCGTTCGACGCTCGCCGATTGGGTCGGTCGTGCCGCCTGGCATCTTCGCCCCGTTCATCAGCGGTTGCTTGATCATTTGAAGTCGTCGTCCAAGCTCTTCGCCGACGAGACGACAGCACCCGTGCTCGATCCGGGGCGCGGCAAGACCAAGACCGGACAGCTTTGGGCCTATGCACGAGATGACCGGCCGTGGCAGGGCGATGACCCACCCGGCGTCGCCTATGTCTACGCGCCGGATCGCAAAGGCGAACGGCCGATGGCCCATCTCGACGGCTTCGTCGGCATCCTGCAGGTCGACGGCTACAGTGGATATCGCCCGCTCGCGGCAAAGAATACCGTGTCGCTGGCATTCTGCTGGTCCCATGTTCGACGCCGCTTCTATGAGCTGGCTGCTGCCGGCCCGGCACCCATCGCCAGCGAGGCGCTCCGACGCATCGGCGAACTTTACAGGATCGAAGACGAGATACGTGGCCGGACCCACGAGGAGCGTAGCGCCACGCGCCAACAAAAGAGCTGCCCCATCATCGACAGCCTCGCTCCCTGGTTGCGTGAACAACTCGGCCACATAAGCCAGAAGACAAAGCTCGCCGAAGCAATCCGCTATGCCCTGTCACGCTGGGACGGCTTGACCCGCTTCATCGACGACGGGCGGATCGAGATCGACTCCAACACCGTCGAGCGATCCATCAGGCCAATTGCCCTCAATCGCAAGAATGCGCTCTTCGCAGGCTCCGACGCCGGGGCCGAACACTGGGCGACCATCGCCTCGCTGATCGAGACTGCCAAGCTCAACAATGTCGAGCCGATGGCCTATATCTCAGACGTCCTCACCCGGATCGTCAACGGGCATCCAAACAGCCAGATCGACGATCTGCTGCCTTCGGCATACGCCGCAAATCCCGAACTCAAAGCCGTGGCCTGAGAACACCGCTTACGCTTGAGGTAGCTGGTTGCAATATCACGATCGCGGCTGGGAGAGTCCTCCGTATAGCTCCCGCCGGACGCCATCAGGATCGTGCAAGCCTTGCCATGAACCAGGCCTGTTGATCTCCACTGAGAGCTGACCCGGCGGGGGTGCGGACGAAAACTTGGACCACCAGCAGGAGGTAGTTCATGTATTCCTATGCAGACAGACTTCGAGCCGTTGAGCTCTACATCCGGCTTGGCAAGAGGCTCAAGGCAACCATTCGGCAGTTGGGTTATCCCACAAAGAATGCCCTGAGGGGTTGGTACCGCGAGTACGTCGAGAACCGCGACTTGCGTGTTCAGTCGGTAGCTCGAGCACCAAAATGTTCCGAGGCCCAAAAGCAGGCTGCCCTTGAGCATTACCGCACTCACGATCGTTGCATCTCTTCGACGATGAGGGCGCTTGGCTACCCTGGTCGCGGAACTCTAACCGGATGGGTCCGGGAGGCCTTTCCGGAGGCGCGCTCATCCGTGGTCGGTCGATCTTGGCGCCGTGGCTATTCCGATGAGATCCGGCAAGCAGGGGTCATAGGTCTCTGTAGTGGAGATGAAAGCGCTCAACAGGTGGCTGACCGGCTGGGCGTCTCAAGGCCGACATTGCATAATTGGAGAGACCAGCTTCTCGGTCATGAGGCTTCTTCATCCATGAAACGCCGCAAAACCAACGCTAAAGCGCCAGAACGTGAAGAACTCGAGCGACAGCTCGAAGCCCTCCAGCGTGATGTCCGCCAGTTGCAACTCGAGCATGATCTCCTAAAGAAGGCCAATGAACTGCTAAAAAAAGGCCTGGGCGTCGATCAGCAGATCCTGAGTAATCGGGAGAAGACACAGCTGGTTGACGCCCTTAGGAATATCTATCGAGTGCCGGAACTGCTTGCCCAATTGGGCTTGGCGC
>NZ_QJSR01000011.1 GCF_003217095.1 Rhizobium sp. PP-CC-3A-592 | reverse complement strand
ATCCGTCAGTACCGTCTTGCGGCCGTAGCCATTGCGGCTGTTGCCGGCAGTCGCTTCGCCAGAGAGATGATGATCCATCTCTGCGTTCAAAGCCCTTTCCGCCAGGGCTTTCTTCAACTGATCGAGAAGCCCGTTGCTCTCGAAAGCTGTCTTCGCATCAGAACCGGCCAATAATTGGTCCAGAATGCTATCCGAAATAACAGGCTCTTTCCGTCGTGCCATGGGTGATCTCCTTCGTACCCATTATGCACGCCCGTACACGAAATTCCTGACACTCCCGTCTTTCCTTCCTCCCCTCGCCAGTGACGATTTGCTCGATAACCGCTACCCCTTTCACATGGTCCCGGGTTCGAATTATGGCGACATCCCCCTCCGCGACCTGCAGGTGGTTCGCCACATCAGTGTCATAATGGTAGGTTTCACTTGGGCTGTCATTGTAGCCATCATTCCCACCATACTGCCTAGTCCCCTCGACAACCAGAAAACTCCAAGCTCGCGGCGTAGTCATTCACTTCCGATCCTCTGTTTGTCTCCGGCACTTGCAGGCAGATACAGGCACCTGGGTTCAACTGCGGGCTATAGTCTTCGGGCCGGGCCTGTCGCGTTCAAGACAGCTCGGCGAACGCAAGCACGATGCTCAAAGGCTTTATGAGATCAGGAGTGCGTTTTGTTACAATGTAGTTTTCAAGAATATGCGCGCTCTCCTTGCCGCACAGCCGCGACATTTCTAGAGAGCGTTCCAGCGCACCAATCTGGCCAAGCCGAAGTTGTCCGGAATCCGCGGCACTTTTTCTCCGTTCAAGTGCCAGCTCGCGGTTTCGGGACTCTTCAATCCAATGAAAAGCAAGTCTTGAACGCATTGTGGCAACAAGCGGAGAAATCGAGGCTCGCGCGCTGTTATCTAGCTCCCGGATCCGGTTAGCCATCATTTCAGCCTGATTCCGCCTTACCGCGCTCACAACGTCGGACCGCAAGACAGGCCGGACTGGTGTCCTACCCTTGGCGCACAGGATTTTGGGACCAAAAACCAACGGGCCTAGGATTTCGTCGATCTTCTCTGCGGGGACATCTGCCCATTTTCCACCGGTTTCGGATGACGCCATCCTGCAAAGTTGTGCTGGTACATGTAAACGAACCCAGCGCTGAACAGCGCGCGCCATAGATTGTAGTGACAATCGATCAGCACCCAATCCAATGCGCTGAACATCTGAGACAGCACTAGCGAGAATTTCTCTGGCGGCAGAAGACCAGAGTTGTGGAAGCATTTCATCAGGAAACGGATCAAAGTCTGCAACGGTCACTATTGTCGGTGGTTGCCCTTTTGATGGATGCCCTTCAGGCAGTGTCACCGTTGAATGAAGAACGGGTTGAGTCTGCCCGAACGTTTTGCGGCCTTCCGAAATGTATCCTTCGACCAAGGTATCGTGAAGGATGCTGCCATGATCAAGGAAATGGAGCGGGCGCCCGGAATCTTCCCCGGAATCTGTTACCACCGTTTTTCGCGGTGGGGTTGGGATTCGAGCACGGTCGATGATGTAGGGCTGGTGATCTGACATCCAGTTTTCGGCTCCCGTCCCGGGAAGCGTGAAAGGTATGTAGCTTGGGCGGCCTATCCCTGCTGTGCGATAATACCATAGCGTGCCGAACCAGAAATCGGGGTCCTGTCTGTCCGGCTTGCTGCCAACTTCGAAATCGCCTGATCTGGTAATTGTTTCCAGCCAAGAGCGCATCGCACCCTGAGAGGTTTCAATTTGCCCCTGATCCTTTCGCTTCAGCATTGCCGGTTGAACAACAGGCAGTTTTTGCCAAGATTCAAAATGGGCAATCGCATTCTGCGAGGTAAACGGATCCAGATCCCGAAGGGATGTAAAAAGTCCGGTGCCCTCAGGATTTATCTTGGCGAGCCCGTCGGGCGCAGCACCGGAGATGGCAGCTTGTGACAGCAATTGATACACGCCGTTACGTTCCTCGTCGGAAAGCGGCGGCAATGGCGCATCGAAGACCCCCAGCCGCGACGCAACGTCAGCGATGGCCGCCTCCTGGGCGCCATCATGGACAAGACGCCATATACGAACCTGACGTTGACGCCTCTCACGCCCGGATACCGATCCCAAGCGGTCAACACGACCAATCAGCTGATCGATACTCTCCATTTCCCATGGCATCGAATAGAAGACGATCCGACTCGCCGCGTGATGCAGGTTGAGCCCCGCCTGTACCCAGTCGCCAACCAGTAGCAGCCGGGCAGTGCCTTCCAGAAAGGGCGCAAGTGTTTCCTGGACCTCGCGCAGATTGGTAACGGCCTCAATTTCCGCGGTGGCCGGCCGCCTAAGAATTCCGATGCTATCCGCCAGATCAGGGAAGTATCGCGGCAATGCAGTTCTCAGCATGTCGATTGTAGGATTGTCTCCACAAACAATGATGAGGGCTTGGGTCGCGTCTTTTTCCCACTCTTCTGACAAAAGATCCAGCAGCGCTTCCAGTCTGCTGTCACCGGGATCTTCAAGTGATGCGGCGCGAGCGTGCTCGGCCTTTTCAGCCAGTTCTCCACCCTGGCCGGCGATTTCAGCCAGAACGTCCCTCGCCCCCCTCGCACTTCTTTGCAAAGAGCGCACAGAAGTCCAGGGGCGACCTTGCATATCTGCACTGCGCTCAATATTTCGGAGCAATTCTGCAGCAATCGAATGACGTTCACGCTCCGCCGCAAGCGGCTGGATCTTGATCTCCGTGTTCCGTCTTACCGGAAGGTAAGCCCCCCAGCCATCCCTGCCATTCCTTACAACTCTTCGTGTCGCCGCGAACTGTAGATATTTTCCGGAAGTATCCGCTTGCTTCTCGGAGTGCGCCTGAATCTCACGATCAGCCAGTACCTCTGCGATATCGCGATCCTCGAAGCGCGCCCTGAATGCCGCCGCCGGCTCGACCATGCGCATGATGAGATCACGCCAGACTGCATCGCCGAGTCTCGGAGTTGCAGAGAGGACAAGAACCTGGCGGAAACTGTCAGCAGCCTGAGAAATCGTCTGCACAATTTCCCGCGGCATGGTCTGGGGCTCGTCGACGACAAGCAGATCAAACCTACTGCTATCGAGCTCCACAGTTCGTTCCGCCTCGCCCTGACGTCGAACAAGATCACGGGGTCTGGCCAGCAAAACAGGGGTCTTTTCCGCATCCTCATCCGACGCAACACCCGCCAGCGCAGGCATTACGTGGCCGCGAATCCAACATTCCTCCTGCCATTGTGCGAGCAGATTATCAGGTGCAATAATAAGTGTGCGATGCTTCGGATGTTGCCATCTGAGGGCATTGATGATCATCAAGGCTTGGACAGTCTTGCCAAGTCCCACCTCGTCAGAAAGAAGATGCCGGACGTCCGTGTCGAAGAGCACACGCCGCACGGTCGCAAGTTGGTGAGGGAGCGGGTCAGCGGCAACACCCAGCGCTCCTCCCATCGCGATCGTCATCGCCTCTGTTCGACGCCTCAGCGCCTGAATGCAATTTACAAAACGCAGGTAGTGATCCATCACGCCAGGCTTTCTTCAGGAAAATCCAGCCGCGACAGCTTTCGCCTTAGTGCGGCGTAACGCACCGCTCTCGCGGTCTGGATGTCAGAAAGGCTCTTTGCCAGGTATCGCTGCCATTCCCCCGCCTCGAGCAGGGCACGTGGTGAGATCCACAGTTCGAGCATTGCACGCAATTCCGGTCGTCCGATCCAGCGCAGACCCTGTCGACGGAAAGCGTCAACATGGTATCTGTCGAGCAGATCAACGATGTCGTCCTCGGTTGTTATTTCATAGGGGAAGGCGGAAAGCGCCTGCCATCTGCCTTCCGGAAGGATAAACCGTCGGAACATGGCCAGATGAGGGATATCCCGCGCGCCCTCGAGTGCGCGCAACCACCTGCTTGCCGGCCGTTGCATATCGACCTCCTCGAATGTGTCGCGGCCTTCCTGCAGCATATGACTCCGCAGATCCTCGTATGCCTCGATCACAGCCAGATCGAGCTCGCCGCCGAGGTCCTCAGTCCATTCAGCCAAAGCGGTCGCATGATCCGGAACTGTCTGATGGAGCCGGAATGCGATCCGTCTTGCCAGATAGTCTGCATCAACGGAGCGGACGACCGGTGGCAGACCGTCGCCGGACAACAGCCCGAAACGTTGCGCACTGATACGGAATGCACCGGACGGCGAAAGGACTGAAAGGTTCAGGCCGTCCTCGTTTCGGCGCCAGTTGTCCCCGCAAAGAAGAGCTACCAGACCAGCCTCGAGGCTGTCAGCACCTTTATGCTGTTGCCAGTTCGCAATTGGATCAGCGCCCGCTGCCAGGCGCCATGCCAGATAGGCGCCTGTCATTTCGTTCAGACCGGGAACGCCATCTCTTGAAAGAGCCTCCCTTACTGTGGATGGAGGTGAAGGCTGCTCAATTGTACCTTGCCCGAGGCGAAAGTGAGTACTCTCACGCACGACCCGACCAGCACCAAGGGCTCCCCAAGCGTCGCTGTCAGGGAGAACAAGGGTACATTCGGCACTCGGGGCAGTCGATTTTGCAGGCAGGAGATTTGAGAGCGTCGCCACCCGGGAGGCAAGTTCCGATTCATTGCCCTGCCCGGCGGTCCATGACCGGCGACGCTCATCGTAGACGAAAAGTTGCGGTCTGGGCAGAAGCGTGAACTGTTCCGCCACCAGTCCTTTCACAGTGACCTGCAGCCGGGCCGCCGCCGACGCTGCTAGCCCTCGCTTTGCGAGGGACGTCTTCAGGACCTGCAGCAATGGCGTGCGTCCGGCAAGATGGGCGGGCAGCCGGTCTACAGTGCTTTCGGTAACAAGATCCTCTTCACCCGCCATGACCAGTCTGATCTGGACACGAACGTTCTCAAGCGGCAGAGGCGCCCTGATCCGGATTTCCATCGTTCCTTCCACGAAGTCGGTCAGCGTAGCACCCACCGGGTGGATCGACACACTTGCCGCTTCAATGTCAGGCGGATCGACCATCTCGAACGGTACGTGCGAGGCAACATCGTAACCCTGCGGTCCTATAGTATGCTCGCCGGCTCCGGGCTTGAATATCGCCCAGTCGCATCCAGCGATTTTTAGGTGGCCCTGCGCAGCCGTTATCTGATCAAGTACCAGCGCCGCTCCATCAAATCCCACCACCGCCAATACCGGAAAATCTGTTGCAAACTTTCCGCCGGTGCCTGGCATCGGCAACCCGGATAACGTCAACAAACGGCCGTCGCGGACCGGGTAACCGTGCTTTCGCAGGATCTCGACGTCTCTGGCCAAGGATGCGTCGAGCCTCTGGATAACCGACAAACCCTCGCCTTCGCTTTTAATCCTCACGACGTTTGAGTTCTGCGCGACCTGTTCACCGGGCAGGAGTGCAAGTGCTGATCGCCCGTCAGCTTCCATCCGGAAGAATTCTGTTTCCGCGGGCTGCAGACTCTCAAGGAACTGTGCTGCTTGGGACGACGTAACCGTGATGCCGTCGCCACGGCGCAGCGGCGCCTCGGGCCATTGGGAAGTCGTGCCTAGATCCAGCTCGCCACCTGCCAGAAAAAGCCGAAGCTGGATGATCTCCGGGGACGTAGTGCTACCAAGGACATCTCTTTGGGTCCGCAGGGTCGCAATCACCTGATCACGGAGGTCAGCAGTCAGGACTGGCCCGCGCACTGAAATCCTGGTGACGAGGTCGGCGTCGAGAAAAATCAAAAATCTCGAACCTGGTATATCGGCCTGCCGTCCGGATCGCCGCGAGGTCAATCGCCTTGCCTCGCCAATAGCCCGACGCGACTCAACATCCCGACGAACGTCCGAATCTACCCGCCGGACGAATGTTTCGGTAAGCCAGCCGTCCGCCGCAGGATCGAGCAATCGTGTCATCACCTCCCCCGACAGATCACTTCGCTGCAACCAGTTCTCAAACCTGCGGCCTGACTGTCCCGACGCTACATTGCGGATGTAATTGAGGAGGCTGTCCTTGTTGTCATAAGAAACGCCGGCGCGCACAGCAGCCCTCAGGGCGTGTGCGAGAGGTCCTTGCACCTCCAGTGGAACTGCCGCGTTTCCTATCGGCCACGCGATGTGGGGGAAATGCTGTTCCCATGCGCTGTCTCCGGGTCGGGCCAGACCAAATGTCCGGTGGGACAAGTCGAAGAGACGCGAAAGATGGACCGGGGACACCGATCTGGAATCAAGATTGAGGTCTTGGGCAAGCAATGGCCAGAAATCAGTCCCGGTTCCCCGATATCTGTATCCCACCTCGGAAGCGATAATGATGAGGGGAAGGTAGCAGATACCCCAGCTTACGCCACCCAGATCCCCATCGATTTCCAGCTGCCTGGCAACCTGCCGACGGATCACTGCGAGAGCCGCAGGCTCGAGGCCGTGCTCGATTGCGAAAACCGGTAGGCCTGAGCGGGCGGACGCAAGTTGTTGGAATCGATCGCCCAACGCCTGATGACAATCCTTCAAGTGCATAGATACCGGCATAGAAAGCTTCCAACGACATCAGACTGGCACAGAGAGACATTTGTTCATCTCCCGATTGAAATCGCATTGACGCGAATCACTTGGACATCCAATCCTTGCAATGTGTAGTTGTCGAGTAAAGCCATTGAAATCAGAAACATATTCGCCAGCGAGATTATTGAGGATTTATCGGGACGACGAGCTGGATCGTGGCGTCGTTGCCGATCTAATCCGTACCATGGTCGGGACCCGGCGTGGGGTGAGCAGATATTCTGTCCGCGAATGGATTTCTGGTTTTCTCGCCAAGAAGGATCTTGCGGCAGGCCGACCAGTGATCGATTCGGTTATCGATATTCTTTCCGACACCGGGGATATCGGTAGCGGCATGGTGCATGGCGAAGCGGTCCTTGTCGCCGTCCCATTCCGGCGCATCGCACTCCCCGATGGCAGGGTTATAGGCCTTGGCGACCATGGCCAGACTATCGATCGCGGCCCTGATGAGCTTTTCCCGACTGTCCCAGGACAGCCTACCGGGACACTTCTCGATCTACTGGAAGCGTGGCGAAGCACAACAGAATTGCTCGCGCCTCGTTTCCTGCATGCGAATGGCCAACACTCGTCCAGCGACGGGATCCCGGCTAATGCGGCGATTATACTCTCTCTCTGCGGGAGCTTCGATCCCCGGTCGGGGTCATGGTCAATCGGAAACGACAATGCTGCCTTTCTGAGGGACTGGTTAGGGGTTCCGTATGACGATCAAGCAGGCAGCGAAATCGTTCCGGACCTGGAGCAGCAGCTTGTGGCAGCGGTGGGCGGTGGTGAGCGTATCGTCGTGGAAGCCGGGCCGGGTGCCGGAAAGACAAATACTGCAGCCGAACGTGTGGTGCGGCTGGTCGAGGACGGAGCGGCGCCCTCCCGGATTGTCCTGCTGAGTTTTACCCGCATTGCCGTTGCGGAACTGGGGGAGAGAATCAAGGAGCGCCTTTCGTCCGCTCCGGGCGTCGCCATGGTACAGTTGCATACTTTTGATTCATATGCGGCACGCATTGTCCTCGCAGCCGGAGCAAAAACGGCTGGCAGCCATGAAGCAACTATCCAGGCTGCGACGAGACTTCTGCGGACACGCGATCCTCTAGTGATCAATCTGGTTGATGCACTCGAACACGTCATCATCGATGAGGCCCAAGACCTCGTCGGATCCCGCAGGACGTTTTGTGAGGCGCTGATCAGTGAGGTCCACCCGGCGTGCGGCATCACCGTATTCGGCGATTTCGCCCAAGCGATCTATGGATACCAGAGTCCCGGAAGCGAAAATGACACACTCCTTCAACAAGTCCAAAGGCTACCGCAATTCCGTCCTATGCAGATAACCCGGGACCACCGCGCCAGAACAGACAGCCTTCGCTTGCTTTTCCGATCCGCCCGCGATTTTCTCCGGGATAAAGATCCAGTAACACGAGACGAATATTTCGAGCTCCGTGATCTTATCGATGCGAGCGCGTCGGAAACAGGAATCCGTGATTTCACCGGACATCCATCGACCACCCGCGGTTTCATCCTTACTCGATACCGCTCCAGTCTGCTGGAAGTCGCTGAAGCGATGCGTATGAAGAGGAGACCGTTCCGCATTCGCCTCAGTGACAGGCCGTTGCGGATTGAGCCATGGATTGGTGTCTGCCTTGGTGGATTGGATCCGGACACGAGACTGACCAGAGAAGCCTTCGGCCAGCTGTTTGATGGTTACCGAACCTCGATTTCCCGAACTCCCGACGAATGCTGGGAGATTTTGCGGGACCTTGATGGAGCAGGCAGCAGCGAGGTTGCCGTTGGTCGGATTGCCGAGGGACTCGAAAATCCGCCATCAGACCTCATCAGTGATCACGAGGGCACGTCCGGGCCCCTTCTCTCGACTATCCACGCTATCAAGGGGCGGCAGTCAGATCGCGTCCTCATACTCATGAATGCTGAACGCCGGAAAGAAGGCGTCAATTGGTCTGAGGAGGCACGTACCCTCTATGTTGCAGCCACACGTGCCAGCGATGAGCTTCGGACCGGCTGGGCGCCTCACGGCAGTTTTTACACAGCCGGCACACCCGAACGTCACTGGCGAGCACGGCGAGACTATCGCGAGATGGAAATCGGACTTGAGGGAGACCTGATCGACTGGACCAGGTTTAGCAGTTTCGACTGCTTTAGCTCCGCGCAAGAAATGATCGACGCCGTCTGGCGCGCGGCGACCTCCGTTTCGACAGCCGAGGCAGTCCCATCCGGCGCCGACCAGTTGATGATTCGTCTGCCCGGTGATGAAAAGCCTATCGGCATTCTCGGAAAGCAATTTACGGATGTATTACGGGAGATAATCCACGCTCCAGAGGGGTCTGAGCTGCCGGTATTGTCGGGCGTTTCAGTCACAGGGGCTACAACTGTCGTGGTGAAGGGATCAGCGACAAGGCCGCCATCCCTGGCGCTGATGCCCTTGCTGGGCGGTTTTGCCAGAATTCCACGATAAGTACGAGGAGGCTACAATTATGTCCGATGTGCGAGACACTTTGATTGAGCGGATGAAAGTGGATCTTATGGGGCCGGAATCACCCGAAGAAGTGATATCCGACCGGCCCACTGATCGGTACCTCACGGGTATCCTGTTTCCGCCGAGGACGGTAATCCCAGCCGAAGAGGACGACGAGGCGGCCGATAGCGAGGATTCCGAAGTCAACGGGACTGCACTGGACGGCGTCAAGGCCGCGTCTACATTTCGTCCCAGCACAGCCGGCCTTTCATTTGCAGTGGAGCCGGTGGATGGAAATCCCATCCTGAGGGTAAGAGTTGAGGGTGCCCGCTACCTAGAGCACGAATCTGAAGAGGCTGACAGTCAGGCAGGAGGTCGTAAAAGCCAGAGCTGGAAGCGAGACCCCAGATCCGCGGAGGTCCTTCTCGACCTAATTGCTGCGTCGCAACCGGGCTTCCCCGGAATACCCTTGGCGGACAAGGGGCAGCCCGGAGTGACACTG
Organism: Rhizobium sp. PP-CC-3A-592; assembly: GCF_003217095.1. Lineage (GTDB taxonomy): Bacteria > Pseudomonadota > Alphaproteobacteria > Rhizobiales > Rhizobiaceae > Ferranicluibacter. The sequence continues at coordinate 48,999 of NZ_QJSR01000011.1, read as the reverse complement.
CACGCCCGGATCGCGCAATGGCAATCTGTGATGCTCGTAACGCTGGCCATCAGCAACGACGCGGGCGCCGCGGAGAAGACAAGCCGGTCTGCAAACGAAAAGGCAGCGCTTTTTCAAGTGGAAATAACGGTGTTCTGTGAAGCCGATTGCCGCTTTGTGCCTAAACCCGCGCCCGCAGGAGCATCCAGCGAGAACGACGAGGACAAGGCGAGCTCAGCTTTGCTCTATCGTGGGACAAAGCAATGGGCGGTAGGCCATACTTGCTCGGCAATATGGGACGCGCCACTTGAGGAAACTGTCGGTTGGGTCGCGAGCAGTTGGTTTCCCGAAGCCACGGTTCATGTCGTCAGCGCGAGCGGTGCCAGCAATTTCCACACCGGTGCTGCAAGGGACATTCTCTCTGCGTCCCATCTGGCAGGAACAGGGCAGGAAAATCTGGTAACAGGACTGACGACATTCGTTGATGCCTATAGCAACTGGATAACGGATGCTGAAAAACAGGTCAGCGACCTGCCTGCAAATCTCACTGGACAAGGTGACCTGCACGTCCGCACCTGCCGCGCGGCAGAAGCCCGTATGCGGGCCGGTATCGAGCTTGTTCAGACTGACAGGAATGCTCTGGAAGCGTTCAGGATGGCGAATGCCGCAATGGCGCTGCAATACTCCTGGCGCCCCGATGCCAGCTCGTCCGGATTGATATGGCGGCCGTTCCAGCTGGGCTTTGCCCTTCTTTGTATTTCTTCGATCGCCCGACCTGACGATGACGATCGCGACACTATGGATCTCCTGTGGTTTCCCACCGGCGGTGGCAAAACAGAAGCATATCTCCTGCTGACAGCTTTCACTATCTTCCTTCGAAGGCTTCGGGCGTCAGGTGACCCCGCGGGTGGGGGTGTTACAACCTTTATGCGATACACGCTTCGCCTTCTCACGATACAGCAGTTCGAGCGGGCCGCGGCACTCATCATCGCCTGCGAATTGATCCGGAAGAACCTGGCAGAATCCGGCGCTGCGCAGCATCCTTCATATTTTGCATCCGACGCTCCGATTTCGCTCGGCCTGTGGGTAGGTCAGGGTGCCACTCCGAATTTCGTCAAGGACGCAGAGGTGGCGCTTTCGTCAGAAAGCGAGAACTCCCCGGCACAACTTCGCGCTTGCCCATGCTGCCGTGAAACTCTTGACTGGAGGATCGCTCCCGATCGCAGATGTGTGGAGGTGCGATGCCTGACCTCAAAATGCATTGTCTCCTCCGGTATGGACCGACTTCCGGTCTGGACCGTTGATGAAGATGTCTATAATCGCCAGCCAACGCTGGTGATCGGAACAGTCGACAAGTATGCGCAGATTACCCGCAATCAGGAAACCGGCAGGCTCTTCGGGATCGGAACATCCGCCTCTCCACCGGATCTCATCATCCAGGACGAACTTCATCTGATTTCAGGCCCGTTGGGAAGCCTTGCCGGCCTCTACGAGACCGCGGTTGACGAACTCTGCCGTACGTCAGAGGGGCATCGTGCGAAAGTGATAGGTTCAACGGCGACGATCAGGCGGGCCTCCCAGCAGATACGCGCCCTTTTCGACAGGTCGTCATTCCAGTTCCCGCCTCCCGGTCTGGACTATAGTGACTCGGGCTTTGCTGTTGAGGACAAATCCCTTCCCGGACGACGTTATGTCGGTATCAGCACAGTCGGTCGGTCTGCAAAATTCACCCAGCAGGCCGTTTCAGCCTCCCTCCTGCAGGCTGCAACTGATCAGGGAATTCCTGATCAGGTTCGCGATGGGTACTGGACGCTCATCAATTACTTCAACTCCCTGCGTGAGCTGGGTGGCGCCCTCGTACTTATGCGGGACGACGTCACCCGCAGTATCGGGGATTACGCCGGTCGTCGATCAGGTGAGAGCGAACGCCTGATCGACAATCAGATTGAGCTCACCAGCAGGGTCAGATCAATCGAAATTCCAAAATATCTCAAGAACCTTGAGCGTAGTTGGCGGCATGAGGAACACGTAGACATCGTACTGGCGAGCAACATGATATCCGTCGGTATGGACGTTTCACGCCTCGGCCTGATGCTCGTCAATGGACAACCAAAAACGATCGCCGAATACATTCAGGCTACAAGCCGTGTCGGGCGAGACAAGCGCTGGCCCGGGCTGGTCGTCACCCTGTTCAACGCTGCGAAGTCACGGGACCGGAGCCGGTACGAGACATTTGGCAGCTGGCACGGGAGCCTGTATCGGGAAGTCGAAGCAACAAGTGTCACGCCCTTCGCTCCCCGTGCAAGGGACAGGGCGCTGCATGCACCGTTTGTCGCACTTGTCCGCCATCTGATCGCAGGAATGGCTAATCCAGGAGCGATCGAGGATCACCAGAACGAGGCTGAAGCTCTCCTTGAACGCATTGTTCAACGCGTGGAAAGAATTGATCCCGGTGAAGCCGTGTCAGCGAGAAAGCAGCTCAATGATTTTCTGGATGGCTGGTTCGATTTCCAGGGCCTGAAGACTTACTGGAGTGACTTCGACGTCGCTTTGCTTACGTCGGCCGAAACTGCGGCGGCTCGCGGCAACAGGGGCCGATATAAAGGCCAGAAGCCGACACCGAACAGCCTTCGCTCCGTTGAGGCATCCACCCCGTTCGTTTTGCTGGAGCATCCGCGCAGCAGAGAGGAAAAACGATGAAACCGATCGGAAAGATACGGCGTAGCCAGGTTCTGTCAGGTAACGGTCCCGGCGCCATTATTGACTTCCGTGGCGACACCGGAGCGCCGCTTTCGGTCGTTGCCGCGGGACTGGAAGCGTGGGATCAGCTTTCGGCAAGACAAGGATTGCTGAACGACCAGCGCATTGTCCATGAGCCACTCCAATCTCGACTGGGTGTTCGCGGGTTCAGGCTCCCTCCCGTGGGACAGGAGAGCTTCGGCAACATCAAACGTGACCGCCTGCTACCGGCCTACAGATTTCCCGACTGGCATGTATGCCCGAAATGCGACTTGCTGCAGCGCAGCCGCTCGTGGGGCAACGAGACCGATAAGCCAGAACTTTTCTGCCCTGTCTGCAGCACGGGTCGGGGTAGACGTGCGAAGAGCGTATTTGTGGTCCCTGTCAGATTTGTCGTTACCTGCCTCGATGGACATCTTCAGGATTTTCCGTGGCTGTCCTGGCCGCGGCATTCAGAGGGCTGCACACGCAAGAAGCCCCTGAAACTCAAAGGTGAAGGATCTGGTCTGAAAGGCCTGAGGGTACACTGCACAGAGTGCATGGCGGAAAGAGATCTTGACGGCGCACTGAGCCCCGGAATCCTCAAGACCATGAAGATCCGCTGTGATGGGCTTCAGCCCTGGCTGAAGAGCGAAGGTTGCGAATGTACAAACGAACCGGTCGCCATACAAAGAGGCGCGTCCAACGCTTACTTTCCGGTTATTGCATCTGCACTCGATGTACCTCCTTTCGGGGGTTCTTTCCGTGAGCAGCTGGAAGAGTTCTGGGGAGATTTAACGGAACTCGACGACCCTGAACAGTTGCCTCGCTATGTGCGACAGCGAATACATCCGATCTGGCCCGATCAATCTGTGACAGCGGATCAACTCACCGCCAGGATCAAGGCCCTTCTCACTGTGCTGGCGAGCGATTCGGCTGACCTTCGGCTGAACGAGCACATGATGCTTTGCTCCGGCAGTCCGCGTGACGAGGAATTTCCAGAGTTCAAAATCAGCCCTCAGAAGATACCCGTCCAACTTCAGCACTTTCTCTCGAATCTTGTGTCGGTTGACAGGCTGCGAGAGGTGCGCGCGCTAAGGGGGTTCACACGCCTGAGCCCGGTAGAATCTGAAGATCGCAACGCCAGGATCGCACCTTTATCGCGGGAGAAACTTAACTGGCTTCCCGCAATCGAGGTCAGAGGAGAAGGCATCTTCATCAATTTCGCGTCAGACAGCGTCAGAGAGTGGGAGAATGACGAGGCGGTCAAAACTCGTGCCGCGGTTGCACATGCCGCAGCCAAAAGATCCTGGGAAGAACACAACGGATCGGAGCGGCCCTTCCCCATGGATATTTCACCTCGATTTCTCCTGGTCCATACCACAGCGCATGCTTTAGCCGAGCGCCTTTCTCTGGACAGCGGATATTCGACCGCATCCATTCGTGAACGCCTTTATGTATCGACGGGGGAGAACGGCATGTGCGGATTCCTGCTCTACACGTCGGCTCCGGATTCTGACGGGACGCTGGGTGGCCTTTCGCGCAAGGGTCGGGCAGACGAGCTGGCGCCGATCCTCATTGCTGCACTTCACGAGATGGAGTGGTGCTCCTCCGATCCACTTTGCAGCACCGGCATTTTATCCTTGTCAGAAGGATCCGGCTCTGCGGCATGTCACTGCTGCACGTTTGTTCCGGAGACTTCATGCGAGCATTTCAACCGGCATCTCGACCGCGGTATGCTTGTAGGCACACCGCAGAACCCCTCCCTCGGCTTCTTCCGCAAACTTCTGGAAAACGGGAACTGAAATGGCTCGCATGCATCCCAAAATTTTGCCGCCAAATGTGCTGAATGATCCGAAGCGTTCTTCGGAAGTGCGTGTCTACGATCGCATCAGGGACAAGGTTCCCGACGACTATGTCTGTTATTATTCGCGGTCCTGGCATCAGGCCGATGATGACGGCGCCGAGTATGATGGGGAGGCAGACTTTATTCTGGCTCACGCACAGCACGGGCTGCTCTTTATCGAAGTTAAAGGAGGGCGTGTCAGCTGCCGAAAAGAGGATGAGCAGTGGCTGAGTACAGACAGGGACGGTTTTCGGTTCAAGATCAAGAATCCCATAGCTCAGGCAAAGAGCAGCAAGCATCATTTTCTGAAACGGCTGAATGATAACAGGCGGTTAGGGAAACGATTTATCCGGGCCCGCCATGCCGCAGTTCTTCCGGGCAGCGCCAAACCGGCGCGCGCACTTGGACCGGATGGCCCGCTGGAGATCATAGCATTTGGCGATGACATGGATACTCTGGGAAAGTGGCTTGTCGACCGCATGAAAGATGGCGGAGACGTACGGGAGCAACCGCTTGGCCTTGACGGCATGCAGGCGCTTGATGAACTTGTCACCGGCCACTTTGAGCTGCGCGCCCACATTGGTACAAGCCTCGCAGAGGACGCTCTGATGATCGAGCGGCTTACAGCCGAGCAAGCGTGGCTTCTGGATTCACTTGAAGACAATCGCGAGATGACAATTTCCGGCGGCGCGGGAAGTGGAAAAACTGTTTTGGCCATTGAGAAGGCTCTCCGGTCATCCGCAGCCGGTCGACGGACACTTTTGACATGCTTCAATGCTCCTTTGGCCAACTACCTCAAAGAAGTTTGCACGGATCGCTCTAACCTGGTGGTCGCAAGTTTTCACTCGATCTGCCGTGCACTTGCTGAACAGTCAGGAACGTCACTTCCGAAAAATGTCGGCCCGGAATACTTTAATACACTGTTGCCGGAAGCGCTGATTGAAGCCGTCATGGAGAGTCCCGAACTCGGGTTCGATACAATCATTGTGGATGAGGGACAGGACTTTCGCGACAGTTGGCTGAATGCCCTTCGACTTTGCCTGCGTGATGTCCCCGATAGTGAATTCTATGTTTTTTACGACGACAACCAAAGACTTTTCGCTCAGGACGACAGCTTCATCCGCGCGTTGCCCCAATCGGGAATTTCACTTACACGGAACCTTCGCAATACGCGTAAAATTCACATTCTGATGTCGAAGTGGTACCTGGGCAAATCGAGCCGCGCCGCGGGACCTGAAGGTGAAGCAGTCGGCATAATCAAGGTCAAAAGACCGGATCTGGCAATAGCTCGTGTGAGCGAGCGAGTGCTCCAGCTCGTGCGTTCCGGACAGGCAACACCTGGGCAGATTGCCGTTTTGACAGGCAGAGCTAGCGATGTGGAGTCAGGACTGTTTCGCATTGCAGGTCTTGAAACCTGCCGGGCAGACAGTTTCCATCCTGAGCGGATTGTCTTTGACACCGTGCGACGATTCAAAGGCCTCTCCCGCCCTTGTGTCTTCGTGTTGGGAATCGAAGATATTCTTGAACCGGAGCTTGTCTACGTCGCTACCAGCCGGGCAAATCTGCTTCTGGAGGTGGCAGGCACCGAAGACGACCTCAGGCGTTTCGGCATAACGATCGAGGAATGAGTGGGCGCATCCTCCAAAAGCAGCCCGCCCCCTCACCGGTGAAGCCGGACGGAGGGGCATGATTTACGAGCCGGGGGGGAATCCACGGTTCGGCGTTCGATCGGCGATAGTGGAGAAGCCTGAGCCGATTATAGGCAACCTGTCCACAATAGAGCTGTCGACCGGCAGCTAGTTATATTTGCTCAGAGGTACGTCCGCATGCGCCGAAAATATTTGTACGGAGTGGCTGTTATCGCGAGCATTCTCTGGCTCCTTTGGGCTCTGTCTCCAGCAATTTTTCCACTTCTTGGGTTGGAGTGGGCGCCGGATCGTATTGGACAATGGGGGGATGCCTTCGGTGGCTTGAACGCCTTGTTCTCCGCTCTGGCATTCGTCGCTGTTCTTTTTACCCTCCATCAGCAGCAAAACCAGATTGACGAAGCTGCACAAGATCAACACCTCCAGCGGTTCGAAAGGACATTTTATGAATTGCTACGACTTTTGCGCGAGGCCCGGGAAGACGTAGAGTTCAGATACACTGACGGATATGATGGAGGCACTCGGACGAAAGAAAAAAACTATGACGAACTTGTCACCGGTCCAGAGGCATTCAAACGCGCGCAGTTTGAGATCAGATATTGGGCGGAAGTTGAAGAGCTGCATGCCGGACGTGTTTCTTCCAGTAGACTGGCAGAGATCTATGTTACGAACTGTCATGACCGATACGAGAGTACATTCGCACCTTACTATCGCTTGCTCTACACGATACTTTCGACGATAAAGAACGATCTGAAACTAGAGCTGGAAGAAAAACACAGATACGGAAACCTTCTGCGCAGCCAGCTGACGAGTCATGAGGTCGCTCTTTGCTGCTACAATGGACTTTCCGCAGTGTCTGGCAGCTTCAAAGAACTACTTGTTGAGTTCCGGATCGCAAAATATTTACCGGAGGAATTCGGTCGCCGGATCCTGCAGGATCACTATCCACCATCAACCTTTCTCGGTCGGGATGTGACGCCAAGTAAAAAGCCTATAGCTCCCCAAGGACAAATTGGCGACGATCGTTAAAATGTTATTCGAGGAGTTAAACTTCGCCTTGAGGGGTATCGAACAAGAGCTCACTACGTTGTAGCGCACCGACCACTCAAGAAGGTATAAAACAGCTGGATCAGAATATGAACGTAAAGGACCTCAACGGCGGTTGAATGCCGGTTGCCGCTTCGCACGGTACCGTGGTGCAGTTCGTAGCTCGTGGATCGGGAGTTGTGTACAGAAGAGCCGGCTCATCTCGGTATGTCGCTCTGCAACAGTAGCCCTAGAATTTGGCATCGGTCTTTATGTAGGTTGGTGCCGGTTCCTTAGTTGATGACGTCAGTGACGAAGCGGCCGTTCACCCAGCCCTTTCGACCCGTTCCTGCCTCTAGGACGTGCAGCCATCCTGCCTCCTCCTCCAGAATTGCCACCTTCGCCCCAACGGGTAGCGTTGATACGAGGAGGTACTTAGCAGCCGGCCCTTCCCGCACGTTCACGTTCGTCGTGGTGACGCCTGTTCTCGCTAAAGAGTCGTCTGTCGGCGGCGATTCAATCGACACTGGAGCGGTTGGAGCTCCTAGCTCTTCTGGCGTTCTTAAATATGACCCGTTTCTGGTATCTCCAAGCTCTTCTCCGTTGATCGTATCGGGCTCGGCAAGCAATATGCTCACGGCCGTGTCGAACGCCAAGCGGACATCAGGGTCAATGTCCCGGACTGGAAGCAAAACCTTATCGCCGACTGTAGCTTCCACCGCCGTGATCTGCATCTCGGGAACTGGAGTGTTGCGGGTAACGGCCGGCGTGTCCGCATTGGTATTTGTTTGCCTCGCTTCCGGAGGATCCGACGGCGTGGAAGCTTGTTGACTCGGTCTCACCGCCTGCCTCGTAACTTTCGACGAAGCGCTCGCCAACACGACAGCGCCGACCGTCAGTCCGACAATGATCCAGAAGTCACGGTAAGGTGCGGACATCGCGACCCTTAATGTAGCTGATATCGGTCTCGACCTGTTTCAGCCGTATGAAGGCGGAGACCATGGGCTGGGGAGCCTGAGCTCTCAACATTGTGGCTTCTTCGCAAAATCTCTGCAGCTCTTCTTGTCCTTTCGCAAGCTCGCGTTCCAGTTGGTCCCGTTGGATGCCAAACTCAGTCTTGACGCGCTGGATAGCGGTGTGATCGGTAGGAGCAGTTTCATCAAAAGTGAAAGTACGCTCCACCTCGCGTGACCACCGCTGCAGCTCCTCTGCAAGGGATGGCCCAATCCCGGAGACGTGCGTTACCTGTCTCTGGTGAAGGTCCCATGCCGTGACGATTCCGTGTGAAGCCAGCTTTTGTACGCGCCCGGAACCTACGCCCTTTATATCCGCGCCGCTGATCAACTTCTGCTGAAGATATCGCTCGAGCTGGCTCCGGCGCTTCTCCTGATCGAGACTTACGAGTTTTCGGTGCTCGCGCACCGGCAACTCGTTGTAGGCGACAGCGGTTTCGAGCAGTTCGCTTTTCCGCCTGTCGAATAGCGCAGGGCTCCCCCGATCCAACCAGCTCGCAACTTCTTTTTCCCACGCGGAACGAGCCTCAGCGAGTTCCTGCTTGAAAACAGACCGTCGCGTCCATGCCCGAAGCGTCATGAACGCCGCGATGACGCACAGTACTGAACCCCAAAACCCATGAACCTCGGATGCGAGATAGATGCCAGTGGAGGTCGACACCAGTCCGGCGAAAATGGTCCATCGTCGTGCCGCGCGCGCCGTACGGCCCGCGCCCGATACAGTTAGTGAGCCCGTATTGGGCATAAGCAAGGCCGGATCTGGCGCAGAACCGGGGCCTTGCATCCGCTTGATCGATGCTATGAGCTCGCCCGCCGAAATCGACGGCTTGATCAGCTGAACGCGTGTCATGAATGAAAAACCAACACCGATGATGTCACCAAAGCGTTCGGTCTGGATCGCCAACCAGAAAACGCATGGGGTCGGCCGCCCATCTCAGTTTGCGACGATCGCGAAGGCATTGAGCACTTCCGGCGTTATGGTACCTGTCACCTTTAGATTGTAATCGGTCTGCATGGACGAAATCGCCGTCTTACAAGCGGGCCCGACCCTGCCATCGATCGCGCCGGTGTAGTAGCCATAGGCAGTGAGCGCAGTTTGGACCTGCATTACGATGCGCCTGAACTTGTCGGTATTGCCTGGAAGCGTCTTTAATGGGGCCTGAATATCTGAAGGCTGTGCGGGATCGATGGCCGCCGGATAGGACGACAGTGCCCTCGGAACCACTGGCGCCGAGGGATAAACGGGAGCGACAGATGCCGGTGGAGACACAGAAGGAGCGGGCGGGGAGTAGTCCGGGGTCGGCGCAGAATACGTCGGTGAGCTGTACGAGCGTGTCGTATATCCACCGCCGCTGCTGGACCTGTGGCTGGAGTGTGAGCTGTGCGACCTATGCGAGCTGTGCGATCGGTGTCCGGCCAATGTGAAGACGTGCTTGAGCTTGAGCTTTTCAAGGATCGACGGACCATGATCTTTCGGTCCTACGCCCTCAGGAAGCGGCATCGCCGATGCCTTTGACGGAAAGAACCCCGCCGCAAGAAGCGACGGTACCAAGAATATGCGCGCCTTCATGTTCCCCCCAAACGTGCAAACCCCTCACCATGCTTATACCACTCGAAAAACCCACCACAAGCTTGACGCGAAGAGCAGCCGTCACAAAAGTCTAGGTACTTCCGTTTCCAATCTGAAATGGTCGAAGGAGCGTGACGTTGGTACTCATGCGGGACTGAGCAAAGGGGGAAGTTGTAGAGAGACACCGACTGGCCACGGGCCATGCTGATATCAATAGCGCGTGCAACATTGCTGAAGTCTTCTGAAGTGTCCTGGAACGACTTCCTCCAATTCATGCGGCCGTAGCCGATCGGCTCCAGCTGCATTATCGCCCAAACCGAGCTAAAGCTGAGACGAGAGCTGATGAAGTCGGCGAGAGTCGGCAATTGATCCCAGTTCTGGCGCAGCACGACGGTGCGAAGCTCAACCGAGGCGCCGGCCCTCATGAGAACCGTCAATCCTTCTGTGAGCTTGGCGAACGCTCCGCTCTTGCCGACGATACTATCGTGAACCGCGGCATCGACAGCGTAAATCGGCACACCCCACAGAATTCGCTCCGGCCCAAGCTCGGCGATTGCTGGTACATCCGCTGCGGAGAGGTGCTGTCCGTTGGTCAAAATATGGAATGTGAGATCGGGCCTTGCTTCGACAACCCTTCCCAGCATCTCAAGCAGCCGGGACTTGTAGAGAAGTGGCTCGCCCCCCGATATGCCGATCATAGCCTTTTCCGGCGCCAGCAGAGCCGCAGTTGCAAACTGATCGAAGAGATCCGTGTGGTACGATTTAGGCGGCTGCGAGCACATGACGCAGAGCTGGTCGCAGCGTTCCGTCACGAGGAGCGTATTGTGCTTGGAGGACGCACGGATCAGCCGATGGGCGCTCGGCTGTCCAGGCACGATCAGCAGAACATCCCCGTCGATGTTGTTGGATGAGGGGGCGTGGACGACTAACGAGAACCCTTGGAGATCATACTCCAGCCTGTCGTCTTCCTCGAACAGGAGAACCGCGTCGTTATCCGTCCGGATTGTTGGTTCGTGTGCCAGGAGCCTCACCACGAGCGGTTCTAGGATCGGTGGCGCCTCGACGGCGACGCGGAGGTTGATCATGCGTGTGCCTTCACGAGCAGAGGATCGATGCTCTGGGAGCCAGCCCACATTGCCAGGGATTTCTGGACTCTAGGATCCTCCGAATAGAGCAACTCGAACACCTTGTCGAAGATCGCCATGTGCCGCTGGCAGAAGTCTGTCTGATGTTTCGGCAGGTCAATCCGCCCGTATCTCGACAAATCGTCGATGAGATCAACGCCACAAAAAGGCTGGTACACGCAGTGAACGCAATCTGGATGGAAGTTGTTGCTCGCTTCCTCATTTAGCGCATCGACCTTAGACTGGTCGATCCCGGACGCTATGTGACCAACGGACAAATCCATCTGGCCGACGCGTGTCACCATGCGGGCCTCGTCGGTTGGGTAAACGCGACCGTCATGGTCTATGACGAGATAGCCGCTGCCTAGGATATTTGGGTTACGCAGATCAACATGGCCGTCGTGACCAGCGCGGAGAACCCGCCGCAGGCAATGCACGAAATAATACTCCTCGACGTGGTCGACAGCCTCCCAATTGTGAACGATCGCCGCATCGAGGAATTCCGAGTAATAGCGTATCCATGCCTTTGTGGTAGCAAGGGCGTCGAACCTCTTGCGCGCGAAACCCTGGAAGTTTACCGGCCGGATATAGATCGACCGCATGTTGAAGGACGCATACATCTCGATCACTGACCGAGGCGAAGGAGCGTGCCGCGGGTCGATGGTCGGCAGCGCGGACACTTTTCCCTCACCGAGGTGCGAGGTGGCGTGCATCAGGTTTTCGAAAAAGCGATTGGTGGCGGAAACGGTCGAGGTGCGTTGGTTTAGGTGTGCCTCTTTGCTTCCGTCAAGCGATGTGCTTACGGAGACATCTGGAAGCGCGAGGAATGCCCATGCTTCCGGAGAAACGACCTGAAGGTTGGTGCAGACAACGAACTCACAGACCTCAAACGTCGCGTTGCAAAAGTCGCGAACGGCCAAGAGTAGGTCGAGTCGAAGCAGCGGTTCGCCACCTTGGAATTCGACCTTTATTGTTCGGGTCTGAAGGCCGGAAAGGAAATGGAGAACGCTCACAAGGGTCTCGTCTGTCCAGTCGAAGCCAGGCGTGGCCTCATTGACACGTGATACCTGGCAGTAGCTGCAGGCCAGGTTGCACCTCAGAGTTGGGACGAGAATAATATAATCGAGCTGACGCGGCAGATACAGGCGGCTCGCAAACGCATAGGCAAAGCCGGCATAAGCAAGATCCTGTTCATCAGTGTATGAGAACCCGTTTACCTCCAGAAAAGCGAGGTCTTGGTCTTCCAGCGCCTCATAGACATACCGTTCGAGGAACGCTTCGCTCGACCGGAAAAACCGGCCGCCGTCGTCGGTAAATAGGATCTGGCCGTTTACGGCCTTGCGAAACTTAAACGGAACGACGGTCACGTCCGGTTACGCCTTCGATGAGCATCCGCCGCAGCGGCAAGGTTTGTGCGAGAACCTTCTCGCGATACAGACAGAACATCAATTCACGGAAGAGATCAGTGTCACCACTGTCAGGCCCCAATATCCTCAGGCTCTCCCCGTCGAACAAAACCTCCACGGTCGGATGGAGATAGCTGAACCGCGTAATGGTGTCTGCGACGTACGGGAGCAGCCGTGAATGCAGCGCCGTGGACGATTGGTATAGTATGCTCATGTAGCAAAACTCCCGCCTCAACAGGAGCATACGGGCGGGCTTTAGGTTCCACAACCGTTAAACGCAGTTAGCTAGCCTAAGGTTGAAGATTAGCTTTCAACGATTTGGCGCAAAGCGACGATGATCCGATCGTATGCTTGAAAAGCTCGATCCATTCGTCATTTTCGAAATCGAAGATCTGTACGACGCAAGCCTGTGAAACAGTTTCTCGCCACTGTGTGACCATCATGCGGCTTTTTAGCGAGAACTGAAGCTTTAGCGCAGGTACTCGTTGTGCTGCAAGCGGGAAGCGAAAAACCTCTCCAGTCCGGACGTTGCCTGCGAAAACATCGACGCAATCTCGGCCGCAGGGCACACGCACGATCGCATATTCTCCGGCGTAATCCGGACCATCTGCCATGCGCTCGGATAATCTTGAGGCGAACGTCTGAAAAATAGACGCACGTCCGGTCAAATCGGGCGCATTATTTGGCCCTGTGTAAATCCTGGCAACCGGGAGTTGAGAGAGCTTTACCCTTGAGAGGTTAGGAATGCGCTTAGGGACAGCGTCAGCCGACGATGCGACCCATTCAATAGGCTTATAGCCGACATCGGCGACAGCCGGCCCGGCCCTTTCCGCGAATTCGTCACGGTTGGCCAGCGAAATCGAGGTAAGAACTGCGACGTCTGCCACTTGGTCGTAGAGGTCGTTAGCTTGGATATTGCGAAAATATGCCAACGCGGCCTTGTCCACTCTGGTGGTGAACGAGACAATCAGCTTGCTGTTCTTGACCTCGTAACTGCTTACAAAACTCAGGTAACCTTGATTAGCCTGAACTGGTGGAACCTTCGCATTTAGCAGCCCTTTGCTTCCGAATCGGCTGCTGATGGCGGAAAGCGTTGTGACGCCGAACTTGAAGTCCGCAAAATAGGCGGGGACACCAACAGGGCGCTCTTGCCATTTTACATCGAGCCGGAGGATCTCATGGGATCCGGGCAGTACCGTGGCTGAAAGCTTTACGCCTTTCTCCATTGCGCCAAGCGACCTTGCGGCGACTGATATCGGTCCAGCCACTTTGGTTCCGTTTTCGGCAGCAAGCGGTTCGCCTATCGAAAGTCCTTCAATCGTCTGCGCGCTTGAGCGCTCGACTGCTGTCATGCAAAAAGCAAGCATCGCTAAGCAGGCGCTTACCTTCCAAGCCGCTGAGCTACTCCCGATACGTAGCAAGTACCTCTCCCTACGCCCGCAGGATCTCCTGCTGGGCTGTCTGCCACCTTATCCAGGATCCTTAAGAGTATCCAGAGCTCGTTACAGTCATCCTTCACCTGCGGCTGTGGCATTGTGCCGGCTGCAGCGGGTGTTAGGATCTGGCAATCTGCACTTCAGAGCGGCTGCCAAAGCGCCACTCACGGCAACCTCCAGATATAGGACGCTGTCTATTGGACTTTACATTTCAGCGCGGTCACGCCTTGACCGGTTACGAACGGGTGACCCTGTGATTTCGAGAGCTATCCGATCTAAACACTCTGAAGCGAATGGTAGCTTTGCTCCGATTAACTGACCGAAACGGGCCGTCCGCAGACGGGCAGATCGGGTGCCAGCAACTCAGAAGAGGTTATCCGCAGCATAGCTGAAGGATCAGTGTCACGGGCGGATCGGGCCGAACAATCTTACCCACTCGCTGCAAGGTCCGACGTCAGCTACAGGGTCCTCCACTTCAGGTCTGCGTCGATCCGTTCGATCAAGCCTTCGGAGTTTATCGCGAGCCTCATGATGCTGATCTCTTGGCCGAAAGCGCCAGTGGAGTCTAGGCTACTAACGGTAGTGCGTTCTTCCAGTTCTTTGAGCGTTAGCAGCCCCCTCGCCGTGCTACAGCCCAGAAAAAGAAGCTTGCAACAGAGCGCGGAGGTCTTTCCACCCCACGGACGCAGCGCCTAAATCTGTGAAACCCCGCCATCGATGGCCAGTTCCGTTCCTGTGATGTAGCTGCTTTCCGACGACGCTAAGAAGAGCACTGCAGCGGCCACTTCTTCAGTTTCGCCAACACGACCGAGCGGTATCGTGGTTGCTCGATCAGACACGAAAGCATCCAGGGCTTTCTTGGTCGGGAAGGCGGCGGCGACCAGTGGCGTGACAAAAGTGCCTGGGCTGACGGCGTTGACCCTGATCTTTCGCTCCTTGAGTTCGGTCGTGAGAGTTCGAGCGAGAGAACGGATGGCCGCCTTGCTGGCGGCGTAGGTGCTGAATCCGGCGGTGCCTTTCCCGGTCACCATGGAAACATTGATGATGATCGACGCTGCATCAGGCATCAGAGGAAGAAGCTTCTGGATCGTGAAGAACGTACCCTTGAAGTTGGTATCGACCGTCTTGTCGAAGTCCTCTTCGGTAACTTCGGCAAACGGTGTCACTTGCCCCGCCCCTGCGTTGGCGAAAAGCACGTCGATCCGCCCGTGGCGATCCCTGACCTCGGTGTGCAAACGATCGATATCTGCAAGGTTTGCGATGTCGCCGCATAGTCCTTCGATGTTTCCACCTATTGTGGCGATGGCCTGTTCAATCGCATCCTGCCGTCGACCTGTAATGATGACGGTAGCGCCCTCGGCGACAAAGCGCTGCGCTGTGGCGAGACCTATTCCACTGCCTCCACCCGTGATGACGGCTATCTTATCTTTTAGTTTCAACATGATATTCCTACCTCTGTCTTGGAGATTAATGGCCTCGCCGAGTGTGGGCTCGACGAGGATCCGTCAACTTGACTGGTCGGCTGCGCGAGCCGGCATCTGCTGTTGGAGGAACTTGGTAATTAGAAGTTCCAGTTCAGCTGGCTTTTCCAAGGGGCCCAGGTGCCCAGTGTCCACTTGAGCGAAGGAAGCACCTGGAATCCGCTTTGCCAGAGCTTCTGCGAGATGCGGGGGAGCGATCTGGTCCTGCGACAGGCCGATGCTGAGTGTCGGCGTTTGGACGCGCATTGCCTCGGCACGCACGTCCAGAACGAGCGCCAATGCGACTTGGCGCGCCATTCCGATCCAGTCGGTTTCGGTCGAAATCGTGTCGACCATCCCCGCCAGTGTTGTCTCGTTGAGCGACGCCAGGAACGACTGACTGAAACCCGTCAGTACGATGATCTTGGCAAGCGCTGCTGGATCATCTCCAATCAACCCTTGCCAAAGGCGAAGCTGGAGCTGCATTCGCGGATCTTCGGAGGTCAGCAAACCGCCGACAAGCACGAGCGAGCGCACCGTCTCCGGATGATGGGCGGCAATGTGGACGGCCACCGCAGCGCCGAGTGAAAACCCGACCAGATCAAAGGGGATCGCGTTTGCAGCCTTGGCTGCCGAGACGACCTGGGTCGCAAGCCTGGCCACCGTCAGTTCTCCGCCGGTGTCGGTGGTGCTCCCCGATCCGGAATAATTTGGACGTATCACGGTCCGGATTTGCGAGAGCGGCTCGACAAGGTCTGCCCAATTCGTTTGTGCGTTTAGAGCCGTTCCATGCACGAGGACGAGTGCTGGCCCGACACCATCGACACTGTAGGAAATGTCGGCTCCATCGTCATCGATGTGGCGGGCGTCATAACGTGCCGGCGTCCGTGAGGGCTGCGGATGAGGGTTTTTGGTCACCAAGATGAGTTCCTTTAAGATTAAGAGGGGATGTCTCGCGATAGACCGATCGGCTCGAAGGCGCCTTAAGGCAGGCGAATTGCCGAGACGCCTCGATCTAAGACGCCGGCTGAAGCGCGACGTCGCGGGGATCGGCCGCCATCGCTCAATGCATGAGGTTTGCGGGACGCTTCATCCTGGGCGCCATCTGTGCGAGTATCGAAATGCCGATTGCAGCATTCTCGTGTTCAGTACCTAACCAGATCCCGTGTTCGGAAGCAGCGGCAACGAAGGCATGGAGATCCGCCGGGCCGGGTGCATCCGCGGGAACCGGGCGCCCGACACTTGCAAAGAAGGATGCCAGTGACGTGGTCGTAACAAGGACACCGGATACCTGGTGAATGGAGGTGTTCCGGAAGGCATGTCTTTCGTTAGCCATAACATCGAAAATGTCCCCAGCACCGATCGTTCGCCACTCTGCTCCGTTGAAAACCTCCAGGAGGCCGGAAGTGATATAGAGTGTTTCTCTGTCGGGATGGCTGTGCAGTGGCACGACCACGCCTGCAGGAATGATCGATGTGCCCATGCAGTAGGATCCGGAATCGGATAGAAACCCCGTCTTGAATTCGATGCGGTGACCGAGGATATTGATCGCTCCCGCCGTGTGCTTGGAATCGAGCATGGTATTCCGTTCTTCGACCGGCTGGCCGAATTGAGGTCGCGCAAACGCGACGTTTTCCGTTGAGGTGATGATATCGGTTCAGGGACGGTCAGATCTGGCCGCTGATACGCGGGCGAACCTGTGAGATCGCGAGATCTACAAGCCGTGTAACGAGGTCGGAGCCTGAGTTTCAGACCTCGTAACCATATTGTCCACGAGCATGCTTCTGTAGCGCGCAGGTCGCCTGGCTCGCACCCTGAGCTATCGAAAAATTCAGCATAGATCGGGTAATCCCGATATCCTTCAGCATTCTGTCGTCGAGGGCGCAGAGCGACTGCAGTGCGAGCCTATTGCTGTTCCAACGATTATAGCGCCGCCAGATGCGGCGGGTGAACCGCCCGATCATATCGGGGATCGTGTGGGCGGCATGAGGCCGCCTCTCAGGCAATGTCTGCGTGAGGGATACAAGCATCTTGTGCTCTCCTTTTTGGGAAGGAGACGGGCTTTCCCTATTCCAATGTCGGGTCCCGATCGTTGAGGAACCGAGATCGTTAGATCACTGGAAAAGAACGCCGTTCTCTTGGCCGCAACATATCAGGCCAGGCGCTTGGCGCTATAACACCGGTGTCACCCTGTCATGCTCGTGCTATTCGATGCGCGATAAACGCTCGGCGGCACACCGAATTTCTCATGGAACAGTTTGGTCATGTGCGCATGGCTTGCAAACCCTGAAGAGTGGGCAATCTCGGTGATCGACATGGATGCCGAGAGCAGCTGTTGCCTGGCATGCTCCAGACGGACGTCCTGCAGATAGCGATGGGGTGTTTTGCCGGTCGCACTGCGAAACATCCGAAGGAAATGCGCCCGGCTATATCCACTTTCCGCAGACAGCTTTTCGAGGCTGAGATTTTCGGAAAAGTCGCTGGCGATCAGATCGAGGACACGGCGAAGCCGAGGCTTTGACAGATGCGGCTCATGTTGGGTTTGGCTGATGGGAACGTCATGAGCCAGCTTGATAAAGCGGCTGAAAATGGCCATCGACAATGAGTCGGCGTAGAGCGTTCCCGAAGCACCACCATCCACGGCTTCGCTTGCCGACAGCGCGACAAGTTGCGACAGTGCCGGATCGTGTCCCCCGAGGTGCTCGTGGAATTCGTTCGGTGGAGGCAAATCAGCTTCCTCCGCCACTTGGGCAACCACACGTGGATCGATCAGGCAGGCAATCATACTGAATGGCGTATGCGCTCGTACTTCGGGCTGGACTCCGGCCGGCCCGACCGAAAGGCTGCCTGCTTTCTTGACATGTCTCGCAAATTGTCCCGATGAAAGTTTGAATTCCCAGACGGAGGGTTCGTTTTCCCACACCAGTATATGATGGTGATCGAGGATAACCTCTTCTCGCTTCCGGAACGTATCGCTCCATCGCCTGTCGATGGTCAGCCCGTGCCACTTCGGTCCGGCATCGGGCAGGCCATCGGCACTCGTGCCACTGAGGAGGACATCCAGCTTGTCAGCTGACTTCTTGCTGCCACTCATCTAAGGGCCCTTTCCGGGTCGTGTTGCATCGAGAGGCGAACGAAACACCACTCAAGCGCGAAGCCAAGATCTTTCAACCATAAGGTGCTCTGCTATTCAGGCTTTTCTGAGTAGTGACACTATCGACTGTTATATTGCCTGTGAACGACGGTGTGATTTGAACACGGATACTGATCGACGATCGCGGATTTTGTCCGCGCTCCTGCAAGCCGAACGCGGACAAGTTCATGACCAAAACAGACGTGCGGGATGTTCGATACGACTACATTTCAGCGGCCAGAATTTCCGCCATCCTCTCGCCGATGATCACGCAAGGGGCCATAGTGTTTCCGGTCGTCACGCGCGGCATTATGGAGGCGTCGGCAATACGAAGCCCGTCTATTCCGTAGACTTTGAGCTTGGCATCGACCACCGCCAGTGCGTCCGTGCCCATCTTTGCCGTGCAGGACTGATGCCAGACCGTGGATGCGGTACTGCGCACGAAATCCTCCAAGTCCGCCGCACCCATCGCCCCGGGCATCACTTCCCGTTTTGCAAATCGACTGAGTGCCGCCGCATTGCCGATCTCACGCGAGATCTGAACGCCGAGCACCAGCGCCTTCAGATCATCCGGGTGCGACAGCGCGTTTGCCTCGATCCGAACCGGATCGCTCGGGTTCGGGCCCGTGATCGTAATCTGACCTCGGCTTTTCGGTCGCGTCAGCCCTGGTAGGATCGACCAGCAATTTGCTGTCGGGTTAAATCGGGCGTTTGCTTCCGGCGTGGTGATGGGTATTTCAACGATGAATGCCTGAATATCGGGCTCCGGCAAATCCGGCTCGCTGCTCCAGAAGAATGTCGCTTCCCCAAGATTGTTGCGCGGCACGATTTCCTCTGCGGCTTCCCAGACCAGCCCCGCCACCATGATATGATCCTGGAAGTTCTGCCCGATGCCCGGCAGGTCCCGCACCAGCGGGATACCATGCTCGGCCAGGTGTTCTGCCGGCCCGATCCCGGATTGCATCAGGACTTTCGGTGTGTTGATCGCGCCAAGAGATAGGATGGTCTCCCTCCTGGCTGAGATCGTCAGGATCTCGCCCTCGAAATCGATCTCGACCCCGGTCGCGCGGTGCCCGTCGAAGAGGATCCGGTTGACATGAGCATGGCAGAGGACAGTCAGGTTGGACCGTGCCATCACCGGATAGACATAGGAGCGGAAAATCGAAAGGCGCTTCCCGTCCCGGATCCGGACATTGGCCAGGGCCGCCCCTCCGGCGCCTTCCATCATCCGTCCGTTCTGGTCGGCAAAACTCGAAATGCCACACGACGCGGCCGCATCGAGCATGGCGTTTGCGATCGAATGCGGTTCAGACGACGGTTGGACGAACACTAGCCCGCCCACACCGCGGCGCTGATCCGGCTCGCCGGCCCAGTCCTCGATCCGGCGATAGATGTCGAGGACGGACCTGTAGTTCCAGGCATCGTCCTCAGCTTCCTTTGCGAAATAGTCCCAGTCCGTTTCGTGGCCCCGGGCCCAGATCATCACATTGATGCTGGATCCTCCGCCGAGAACCTTGCCCATTGAGAGCGGCAGGGAGCGATCGTTGACGTGCGGATTGGGTTCGGCGACGAACTGCCAATCACGCTCGCTGCCGAGATTGGTGAACCAGATCCCCGGCTCGGTCACGGCGGCATCCGCATCGGAGCCGCCCGCTTCCAGCAGCAAAACCGACACATCAGGATTGTCGGAAAGGCGTCGGGCGACAACGGAGCCGGAGGAGCCTGATCCGCAAACGATATAGTCGTAATGCGAAGCCAGTTCGCGCTTCAGTCTGTCCTGATTTTCGCTGACCTGACGAGCGAAATCATCAGCAGGGCGTAACTCGCTGCTGGCTGCAATACCATTGTTAGGCATGTGAACCTCGAAGTCTGTTGGAATTTTCGGTGGAGAGCGAGCAGCCACAAGCATCCGTGAGAGCCTCAAGTGGCTCCTCCCGGTGGCGATCAAAAAAACGATGAATGCCGCTATTCGACTACGGGTCGCGGTATCGTCTTCAGCGTCATCCTGCTGCTGGCATCATGATCGCTTTCGTTTCGAGAAACGCCTCAAGGCCTTCCGGGCCGCCCTCACGCCCGGCGCCGGACATTTTGTAGCCGCCAAATGGGAGCGCAGGGGACTGGTCGAGCCCGTTTATGCCGACCTGTCCTGTGCGAATTTGGCAGGCCACATCATAAGCCAGCTCCACGTTTTGGCTGAACACCATGCCGCTCAGCCCAAGATCTGTGTCGTTTGCCAGGGAGATGGCCTGTTCGGTCGTCTCATAGCCCTGGATTGTCACGACCGGTCCGAAGATCTCTTCTCGCGCAATCGCCATGTCGGGTGTGACATCGTCGAAGACGGTCGGATTGACGTAGAAGCCGCGCTTGGGCACATCGCCGCGTATCTCGCCGACGGCCATGCGCGCACCTTGATCAATGCCTGACTGGATGAAGCCCTCGATCCGATCCTGTTGCCTTTTGTTGAGGACTGGACCGATCTGCGTGGTCCTGCACCAAGGATCGCCTACCGCAAGACTGCGGGCGGTATCCGAAAATCTAGCGACGACTTCATCCTTGCGGGAAAACGGCACGATGATGCGCGATTGCGCAAAACAGAATTGTCCGGAAAATGGCATCGACAGCGGGCTCAAGATAGGAAGAACCGCGTCAAGATCCGCGTCTTCCAGCAGAATAGCCGCAGACTTCCCTCCGAGTTCCATCGTGAACCGGTTCATCTTTGCGGCTGCTGTGGCAGCAATTTGGGATCCGGCAGCGAAGCTTCCGGTAAAGCTGATCTTATCGATGTCTTTCGACTCAACCAGACGGATGCTTTCGTCGCGATCGGCGGTGACCACGTTGATCACGCCAGGCGGAAAACCAGCAATTTCAGCGCATTCAGCAAAGACCAAGGCGTCAAGCGGGCTTTCCGGTGAAGATTTGACAATGCACGTGCATCCAGCGGCCAAAGCCGCACCGAGCTTTTGCGCGAGGATTGGAAAGGTAGCATTCCATGGGACGATCAGGACGGCAACGCCAACTGCTTCGCGTCTGATCCTGGCAGTTCCGCGCTCAGTTGGACGGGTTTCCTCAAACGCATATTCCCGGGCAAGATTAGCATAGTAGCCAATTCGCCTCACCCCAACGTGGGCAAGAGCAGATGTCAAAGAAATTGGGGCGCCGACCTGAAAAGTCCAAAGTTCTGCCATAAGTTGGACACGGTCATCAAGAGCATCTGCCAGCCGTTGAATGTAGTCTGCTCGCACCTTTGCTGGCATTCGGGGCCAGGGACCGTGATCGAAGGCGTGCCTTGCAGCGGCGACCGCGTTGTCAATGGTTTTATCGTCGGCCAGCGGTAACTCAATATGGACGACCTCCGTCGCGGGATTGACGAGGGCGACTCGCCGGTTTGACCCGCTCGAGACCCACTCTCCATCGACGAAGAATTTATTTCGTATACTGGATGAAAGATTGTGTTCAGGGCTGAACATGTAGGCTCCTCGCGCGAACTAATGGCGCTCAGTTGCTTGACAGAAGCTTAGCTTCCACTGCAGCCGCGAATACCTTTCACGACGTAACTCTTGTCGCACGATGATTTTCCCAACGCTTTCACACTGGAACCTCGTTTGCAGGAAAGTGCTAAATTGGTAATGCTTTTGGGCGACAGCTTATCTCAATCGCTCTCAGGTTACTGTGATTTGGAATGAGGTTTCCGCGGCGGATTTCGCCGCAAGTGATCGCCGGATAGGTCAATGCTGTGCGTTGCGGACGAGGCGGTCGAGGATGGCCTCAGCGTAAGTAGAATGGCCTGCAAAATCATGCCAGGCTGACATCAGACGGTGGCTGGGGATAATTGTGGAGTGGTGTCCGTCACGATCTTCTAGGATTCAAGACTATCATGACGGGCTTGCTCGTTGAGTGGTTTCAGCACCCAGTCGTCGAGAATTTAGAGGCTGGACATGGTCGAGAGTGCATTGCAATCTGGCGTAAAGACCATCGCCATGACCCAGAGCGACATTAGTAAACAGCTCATCAACGCGATGTCTTTGAAGTTCCGGGCTGAGTGCTGCTAAGCGCCTCGCGCAAGCCTACCTCATCAAGGGTAACACAATAGGCGGGAGTGTCAGGCTGGAAGCGGTAACCCTCCTTCAAAGGCCCAGCATCTACAACATCGAAGCCGATTTCCTCGAAGAGCTCACTCACGATCCGCTTCGCTGTCTGGTCATCACCGGCGATCGGCAGCGCGCGGCGGTCTGCCGCTCCTGCAGGTCGACCATCCTTCTCAATATCCGCAGCAACGATTGCGTTGAAGGCCTTGACTATCCGGGATTTGGGCAAATGTTGCGCAAGAAGTTCGCTACTTGTCAGTCGGTCACGATCCAGTTCCACGATGTGTCCATCCCGGACCGGATAGTAGTTATTGGCATCTAAGACAATCTTGCCGACTAACTCTGTGACGGGGATAGCCTGATAGGCTTTCAGCGGGATAGCGATCACCACGAGGTCGCCAAAGGTCGCAGCCTCAGCTGGGGTTCCTGCCTTGCAACCAGTCGTGCCGGTAAGGCTGAACAAGGTGTCGGGGCCGCGACTGTTTGACACCATGACCTCATGCCCTGATTTCATGGCGACTGCGGTCACAGCACGAGCGATAAAGCCTGCTCCAATGATTCCGATCTTCATAGTTTTTCCTAACAAATGGTCAGATTTTGTTGGCGTAGCAGCTGGCATACCAGCGCCCGCCGATTGGTAGAATCCAAGGGACCCTCTTACCGAGAAAGCTCGGGCTCCGTAGTCGTGTGCACTCAAATGTCACATTTATTTCGGAGATGCGGCTGCTTCTCGGATCACATCGGCAACTGCCCGCGGCTGCGACAGGAAGACAGAATGGCTGGCATCAATCTCGGTGACTTTTGATCCTGCCCGCTGATACATGGTACGTTGCAGCTCCGGATTGATCATCCGATCTTCGGTAGCGACGATGGCAAAGCTGGGCTTGCCCCTCCAGGCGGGAGCACCGATCGGCGTCCCCCAGATTTTGCTGTTGATCGGCATCTGCGAAATCGCCATGAATTCTGCCATCGGCAAAGGCAGGTCAGCGGCAAAGTCAGCCGGGAACTGCGCAGCATCGACCAGCAGATAACCATCTATGGTAGGAGAAATACTGTGAGCCGCGGGCGGGGTGGCGCCGGATACTGCGCCAAGAACCTCGCCGGCATCAGGCGCAAAGGCTGCGACGAACACCAGGCTTGCCACGTTCGGATGATGCCCTGCCTCAGTGATGACAGCACCTCCGTAGCTATGGCCGACGAGAACCGTGGGACCAGACTGCATATCGAGGGTTCGCTTGGTGGCGGCCACGTCGTCGACAACGGACGTCATGGGTTGCTGAACGATACTGACTGTATAGCCATCGGCACGAAGCAGATCAGCAACCGGCTTCCATCCAGAGCCATCGGCGAAGGCGCCGTGCACCAACACGATGTTGCGGGCAGGATTGCCCACGACCGGATTGGCCGTGGCAGGTCCAGTCATGGCAGTGGCGCAGATGGTGGTCAGAATGAGTTTGGACAGGGTCATGGCGCGCTCCGGCATCCCGCAGGACGCTGCGTCGGATGCATCAGGTTAAAGGGTGACTCTTTATTGCTTGCCAGGTCTCTCACGGATTTAAGTGCAGCGGAAACGATAGCTCTTCATGGTACTGATGCATCAAATTCAGTTTGGGGGCTGCCATGGCGATCGGACGGATCGATCTCAACCTGATCAAGGTCTTCGACGCAGTGTTCGAGGATCGCAACCTGCTACGTGCAGGACGGCGGCTAAACCTGAGTTCTTCCGCAGTTAGCCATGCGTTGACCCGACTGCGGAATATCGTCGGCGACGAATTGTTCGTGCGTACCGCTAACGGAATGATTCCTACAGCTCGGGCTAATGCCATGGCAGGAGATCTTCGCAGCTCGCTGCACAAGATTTCGGCGACCCTTGGCGTGGACGACTTCGACCCTTCTACTTCGATCCGGAAATTCGTAGTTGCCGCGAATGACCACCTGACGGCGGTCATCGTTGCGCAACTAAGCAAGCTCTTGGCGGACGAGGCGCCGGGAATTCATCTGGTTATACGTCCTTCAACCCGGCTGGATTTGGCAGAGCAGATAGATGTTGGCCGGATCGACCTGGCGCTGGGCATTTTTCAGCAGGTGCCTGCGCATTTTAGGTTCTTTACTCTCATGACCGAAGGCGACCTGATCGTCATGCATAAGGGCCATCCAGCCGCGCGGCGAAAGCTGACGTTACAGGACATGGCAACATACCCGTTGCTAACCGTCTCTGTCGGAGGGCAGGAAGAGGGTGCTGTCGACGGCTTCATTCTTGAGCGCGGCCTCGCACGACAGTCAGAGATGTTCGACCGGAACGCGCTTCAAGACGCCCTTGGCGCCATCGGAGCGGCCCCGCGCTATCGCACAACCGTCCCACACTCGTTGGCAATACCGTCGTTGATGAAAGGCACAACCTTACTCAGTATTCTCCCCTGCTCGCTTGCGCGCCTTCTTGTGGCCGACGGAGATTTTGAGATGGCTCTTCCGCCCTATCAGGTGGCAAGCTCAACGTTCCGAGGGGTATGGCATAGTCGCAACGATCATGACCCGGCTCACATGTGGCTGTGTAACATCGTCCTGCGCGCCGTAGAGAGCATGACGAAAGAGCAAACGTGGTCTTAAGGCAATAGACGGGTCTCACCGGTTTCAACGGCTCAACACAAGAGCAGAGCATGCACATTCCCGAACCCAGTCGAAGGTGGCGTTTGCGCAGCGGGCGGCAGTTGCGAAGCGGTTTGGGTATCCAATGCCATACATCGATAGTGGTGTCACAACGATCGACAAACCGCCGCTGATCAGATGGAATGCGCATCCATCCAATCAGCGATCTCGACGCAATTGCCCGTGGAACGTGCTGCGCGGCAGCACCGGTAAATTTACGAACTCCAAGCTGATCCGGGAAATGTATCAAGAGGGATCTTCAAATACCGTCGTCCATTCTGCTCGACGTCCGGCAGCGCGCCAGCGCGTATGTTTACCTGCAGTGCTTGCAGGATCAGCTTCGGCATCGGCAATGTTTTGTCGCGGGCTTCGCGGAGGCGGATGAACTCCTCTCGTGACTGATCAACGAGGTGGACATTCGTTCTCTTTTGCTCTGTGACCGACGTCGCCCAGGCGGCTTCGCGGCCTCCAGGACGGTAGTCGTGACCGATGAACAAGCGTGTCTCATCCGGCAGGCTCAGGATACTCTGAATTGACTGCCATAGCGCGAGGGCACTTCCGCCGGGGAAGTCGGCGCGAGCCGAACCGCTGTCTGGCATAAACATTGTATCGTGAATGAAGGCAGCATCTCCAATAACGTAGGTGACTGATGCTAGAGTGTGCCCCGGCGAGTGCATGACGCGCGCCGTCAGATCGCCAATTTTGAAGCTGTCGCCATCGCGAAACAACCGATCCCACTGCGACCCGTCGCAGACAATATCCGCGCAGTCATAGATTTCCTGCCAGATTTCCTGAACCAGACGGACATGCTCGCCAATTGCAATCGGCACGCCAGTCCGTGACCGGAGGTAACTCGCGGCCGAGAAATGATCCGCGTGTGGATGGGTATCAAGAATCCACACAAGCTCAAAATTCTGGCTCTCGACATAGTCGAGGAGGAGATTTGCATTGGTCGTCTGTGTCGAGCCTGACCCTTCGTCAAAATCTAGCACTGGATCGATGATAGCGCATTTGCGCGTGCTAGGGCATGCCACAACATACTGGATGCTGCCTGTACGGCAATCATAAAATCCGGCGATTTCTGGCTGTGCCATAGCTCTCTACCTTTGCGACCTAGCAAGCACAGAGAGAAATTTCTCCGCTTGGATCGACCTCATAGTTTGCCTTGAAAGACATGTCGTGCTTGTTAAATTGCTTCACCGTATCGAGAACTAAGCCGGAAATTCTCCTTCAATAGCGGAACATTGATATCAGTCGAGTGAAGGGTGGTTTCGGTTTTTCGTCATCAGCCAGATCCACTGCCTGATAGGCAAGAGATCGGCGAAGATTAGGAAAATCTAGTTCGGTGTCGAAGACCCGCCTGCAATCGGCGCGGCCCCCAACGCTGGTATGCCACAAAATCAATCTTTCGGCTGCTTTGTTGTCCTAAGATAAGGCAAAACGGTTTCGAATGAGCCGAAGCGCTGCACCGCTTCTTGGTCGGAGACCGCGGCAGTTATGATGACATCTTGGCCAGGTCGCCAATTCGCAGGGGTTGCTACTTGGTACTTCGCTGTAAGCTGAACCGAGTCGATTGACCGGAGAATTTCGTCGAAGTTTCTGCCCGTGGTCATTGGGTAGGCGAGTATCAGCTTGATCCTCTTGTCCGGGCCGATGAGAAACACTGAGCGTACTGTTGCGTTGTCAGCGGGCGTGCGACCATCTGAACTAATGCCAACATCAGACGGGAGCATGTCGTAAAGCTTCGCAATGTTGAGATCCTTGTCCCCGATCAAGGGATAGCCCACGTCGAAGCCGGTCGCGGTCTTAATGTCTTCCTTCCATTTCGCGTGACTTTCAACAGGATCAACTGAAATACCAATGATCTTCACTCCACGTCTGCGAAAATCACCTTGAAGCCCTGCCATGGCTCCCAGTTCAGTCGTGCAGACCGGGGTAAAGTTCTTAGGGTGGGAAAAAAGAACGGCCCAGTGCTCGCCGATCCATTGGTGAAAGGATATCGGACCTTGAGAGGTATCGGCTAAAAAATCGGGTGCCATGTCGTTTATGCGCAGGCTCATATTGTTACTCCATTCGGGCCGTGGCGAACCGCTCTTGCGTATTTGTGGACGCTGAAGACCTGGCTATTGATGCCAATCTATTTGGGCAAACTATCAGGCTGTGCGGCTCGCGCTATAACGTCGGTTCCATGTTATCATGATCGTGCTATCTCTCAGCAGCCTGCGCGCTGCGGGCGATAATCGATATCGACTGACGCACGGCAGGCGTTAACCGGGTGACGGGCCTCTGCTCCTGCAAGCCACAGATGACGATGCGGGGTCCACCCCAGAGCTATAGGCTGACAAAGTAATTGGGCATCTGGCGTAAATTCACGCCTTGACCAGACAGCGCTTTAACCAGCATTTCAGCGCTGGGTTTTGTGAAGCAAATCATGTCGATGACGATGTCGGGCTTCAGAGACCGGATATCCTTGCCAAAAGTACCGGCGCGCTCCAGCGCCTCCCGATCCATTTGCCGACCTTCGACGTGACGCCAGGCTGCGTGCGGCGGGAAGGTCCGGCGATTCCAAAAAACATGCTGCGCCAGGTAAGGATGGACCCGTGGCTAACGGGCTCGCCGCGCCGGCCGGTGACGCTCAGGTTAAATTGATCCGGCCGCGATGCTGAAAAGCGACGGCAATAATCTTTGCACGAACCTTACAAGCCCTTGATCATTCCGCCGTCTACCCGGATTGCCGAGCCGGTGATGTAACTGGCCTGGCGGCTGGCAAGGAATGTCGCAACGGCTGCGAACTCCTCTGGCGTTCCGTAGCGACCGGCCGGGATCTCGGTTCTGGAGGAAGACTGGACATCTGCCACGGATATGCCGGTGCGTTCGGCGCGTGAAGCGTCGAGCGACCGGACGCGATCGGTATCGATCCGGCCGGGCAGAATCATGTTGACGGTAACGCCATGGCGGGCGACCTCCCCAGCAAGCGTCTTCGACCAACCGGAAACCGCACTGCGCACACCGTTCGATATCGCCAGATTAGGAATGGGCTGAGCGATGCCGGACGATCCGATGGTGATAACCCTGCCCCAGCCGGCCTCGATCATGCCGCCGATCAGACCGTCCGTGATCGTGAACAGTGCCACCGCCATGCTCGAAAAGGCAGTGCTCCAGCCTTGCGCGCTCTGGCCGAGCGCGGGGCCGGGTACCGGACCTCCGCCGTTGTTGACGAGAATATCGACGCCACCCTCAGCCTTGACGGTCTCGATGAGGGCCGCAACGGAGGCCACGTCGGCCAGATCGACCTTCAAAGGCCGGATACGATCGCACTGCGCCATCGCGTCGATGCTGCGGGCAGCGGCGAGTACGGTCACGCCTTCCGCTGCCAATCCGGCGGCAATCGCCGCTCCCAACCCACGGCTTGCACCTAGCACGAGCGCACGCTTCCCCGAAATCCCGAAGTCCATAATTCACATCTCCAGTTTGCGCGTCTGACGCGCGATCAGCGTTTCGACATCTGCGATGGCGCGCGCATCGAGTACGGCGCCGGGCCGGCGCTGGTCGGCACTTGCAATGGCGCCACGGCGCGCCAGAACATATTTGCGAACGGCAAGGCCAAGCCCCGGTTGCTGCTCGTAGCGCGCCAGTGGCAGGTAAGCGTCGAAGAGATCCTGCGCAGCCTCGAACCGCCCCTGCGCGTTCAAGGCGCAGACGCCAACCATCATTTCGGGATAGGCAAAGCCGGTCATGGCGCCATCGGCTCCCCGGCGCATTTCCTCGGTCAGGAACATGCCGCCATTTCCGCACAGGATCGACGTCCGTCGCCGGCCCCTGCTTTCCGCCTCCCGAAGTTCGGTGATCTTCGAGAGGCCCGGCCAGTCCTCGTGCTTTAGCATGACGATACTTGGCAGCGCCTCGAAGATCGCTCCCAGGATCCGGGGCGCAATCGAGACGCCGGTCGCCAAAGGGAAGTCCTGTAGGACCAGCGGGACGTCGGCACCGACCGCATCCACCACACTGCGGTAATAGCCGATGATCTGGTCGTCGGTTCTCAGGTTGTGGGGCGGCGCGACCATGACGCCGGCGGCGCCAAGATCCATAACGGCCTTCGTCAGCTCGCTGACGGCGGCAAGGCCCGGTGCCGAAACGCCAACGACGACCGGCCGGCCGTCGGCTCGGGCCAGCGTATCGCGCGTGACGAGGATCGATTCGGCTTGGGTCAGCTTAGGCGCCTCGCCCATCATGCCGAGGATCGTCAGGCCGTCAGCGCCCTTGTCGAAGTAGAAATCCACCATGGTGGCAATGCTGTCGCGATCAATGCCGCCCGCCTCGTCGAAGGGCGTTACGGCGATGACGAACACGCCGCTTGTTTTCGGCGAGATAAGGGACATGTGCTTTTCTCCGTTGTCTTCATGCAAACCAGGCGGACGTACCCCGCCCGACATAGCGCCCGTCGCCGGGCTGATTGGTGATATCGGTCCCGTCAAAGGCAAGCGCTCCCCCGACATAGGTGCGCGCGACGCGAACATCGAATGTCCGACCATCGAACGGGCTCCAGTGCAGATCGTCATGGGCATTGGCCGAATTCCAGACCTGCGGCCGACGGGACAGAATGACGATATCCGCATCCGCGCCGACGCGGAGCGATCCCTTTTCCGGCCAGAGGCCGAAGAAGCGTGCGGGCCGCTCGCAGAGCTGCGCAACGGTCAGGGACGGGGCGTCCAGTCCGCGGCGCGCAGCGCCGGTGAAGAAGGCCGGCAGAAGCGTTTCGAGACCGGGGACACCGGCGCCGGCATCAAAGATCGACGGGGTATTTTTGTTGTCGATCGGCCAGCTCGAATGGTCCGAACTGATGAAGGCGACGCGCCCGGCCGCGACCTCCCGCCAAAGCGCCTCGATCATATGCGGGCGGATCGGCGGATTGACCTTCATCCGCGCGCCAAGCTCTTCACCATCGGCAACGGGATCGAACCACAGATAATGGACGCACAACTCTCCGGTCGCGCGAAAGCCCTCGCGCGCATAGGATTCAACAAGGCCAAAGCCTCTCGCCGCGCTCAGGTGGACGATATGCGCATGAGCACCGGCGGCAGCGCCCAGTTCCAGGAAATGCGCGGTCGCGGCAAGCTCGGCCGCAAGTGGCCGGCTGTCGGAATGCGCGGCAATGCCCTCCCGCCCTGCCGTCTTCGCGGCGCGAATGCGAGCGGCGACGATATCCTGATCCTCGTTGTGTACCCCGAGCGGAATGTTGCTGGAAGCCAGCGCTTCGAACATGTCGAGCATCTGGCTGGCAGCAATGCGCGGAAACCGTGTCGGGCTGCTCTCGAAGGTCGAGATCTTGAATGCGACCACGCCCCCATCGATCAGCGCTTGCAGGTCGCCCGCCGACTGGCCTGGCATGAGGGTTCCATAGAGCGCGACATTGCCGTGTGCATGCGCACGGATGGCGGCGATCTTCTCATCAAGCCGTTCCTTCGTATGGACGGGAGCCGGATTGTCGTAGGGCATGTCGACAATGGTCGTCACGCCGCCCGCGACCGCCGAGCGCGTGGTGGAGCGCAGGCCCGAAAGACCGCCATAGCTTCCGGCATGGGTCTGCCCGTCGATGACACCGGGAAGGACAAGCCCCTCCCTCGCGTCGAACACGCTTGCAGCCGCCGGCGCGTCTCCCGTGCCGATCGCCACGATGCGGGCGTCGGCCATTGCGAGCCAGCCGCCTTCCAGCGGTCCTTCGGGCAGGACGAGCGTCCCGCGAACAAGATGATCGATGGTCATGCAGATACCTTCATGAAGTCAGAAAGCGTTTTACACGCAGGGGCGCTGCCTCGGAGAAGAGATCGTCCGGTGTGCCGTCGGCAAGGATCGATCCGGCCTCCATGAACACGATACGGTCGGCGACCTTGCGGGCAAAACCCATTTCGTGTGTTACAGCGACGATGGTCATGCCGCTTGCGGACAGGTCGGACATGACGTCCAGCACCTCGCGGGCGAACTCCGGATCCAGGGCGGACGTCGCCTCATCGAACAGCATCACCTTGGGCTCCATCGCCAGCGCGCGGGCAATCGCAATCCGTTGCTGCTGGCCACCCGACAACTCCGAGGGATATGATCCGCATTTGTCCGAAAGGCCGACGCGAGCGATCAGTTTGCGCGCGCGCGTCTCTGCCTCCGCGACACGGGCGCGGCCGGTGGCGACCGGGGCGAACATGACATTCTCGAGGGCCGTCATGTTGCGAAACAGGTTGAAATTCTGGAAAACCATGCCGATCCCGGCGCGCTGCGCCCGCAGCCGTGCGGCCTGCCGGTCGATGCGGTCCCCGTCCAGCCGGATCTCACCGGCGCTCGGGCGCGCCAAATGATTGATGGCGCGCAGGAGCGTCGTTTTGCCTGAGCCGCTCGGCCCGATGATGGCGACCGTCTGGCCGGCCCACACGTCGAGATCGACAGCGTTGAGAATGGCCTTGCCATTGATGATCAGACTGACGCCGCGCATCTCCACCATCAGGCGGGGCGACAAGGCCGCCACCGGCTCGCGGGGTTTCGCGCGCGTTACCATGCCGCACCACACCTTGCCGAAAGGCGGCTTTCGAGCGCGAGCATGGAAAGATTGATCGTGGCGTAAATCATCCCGGCGAGAGCGATCATCGTCAGCGGATTGGCGCCCGAATAGATGAAGCCACTGCTGGCGTTCATGATCTCGCCGACCGAAATGGCGGAGGCGAGCGAGGTTTCCTTGAAAAGCACCGTCGTGCGGCCGATGAAGGGGCCGGCGGCGATCCGGGCCATCTGCGGAATGACCACCCGAAGCGCGAAACGGTGCGGCGGAATGCCAAGGGCCAGCGCCGCCTCGAACTGGTCGCGCGGCACGCCATTGAAGGCGGCGCGAAAGATCTCGTAGTAGTAGGCGGCGGCAAAGAAGGCGAAGGCGATGATGGCGGCGGTCATCGGGCGGATGAACCAGCCGAGCGCCGATGGGCCATAGAAGGCAAGAAACAGCAGGATCAACGGCGGTGTCGTCTGTGCAAGCCAGCTGTAGATCCCGATAGGGATGCGGACGAGGCGGCCGCCGGCGATGTCGGCAAGCGTCAGGAGCCCGCCGATCAGGGCGGCAATCACGCCGGAGACGAAAAGGAGCAGAAGCGCCTGACCCACGGCCCCTAGAAAGATGAGGAGCGGAGCGTACAGAGAGCCGATATCGATCATTCGAGCACCTCCTGCGAGGCCGGGGCGACGATCAGATGCGCGGCCATCGACAGGGATGCGGTGGCGGCAAGAATAACCGGCACGCCGAGTGCAGAGCGCAACGTCTCCGCACTGCCCAAAGCCGCACCATAGGCCCAGACGAGGACGAGATCCGGCGAATGCGGCGCGAGGTCCGCAACGGCCCTCGCCGGGTCGCGGCCGGCTCCGCTGAAGACGAAGGAAAGATGTCGCGCCCATGGCTTTGCCGCCCAGCCGTCGATCTGCTGCTGGCGCTGCCGGTCGCCATAGACCAGGAGACCGATGACGGCATCCGGCTTGGCAAGCGCCACACACTGCGCATGGGCTGCGAGAGCCTGCGCCGGCAGGACGACGGGGCGACGGGCGCGAAAGGCGCCATCGGGAAATTCCTCGGCCGCGCAGACCACGGTCAGTGCAACGTTTTCCGTTGCCTCGAGATCGTCGATGCAGGCCTGGACCGGCGCAGTGAAGCTGTCACGGTCGAACCAGCGCGTCGTCCAGCCTTCCCCCAGCGGACCTGTCGTACCCGGCTGGCGAATATTCGAGGAAATTGCGGGCATGCCATCGACCGCCCGCCTAGGAGCCACAACGGCCTCGGCATGATGATCGAGTGAATGGCGCCAGACGATATCGACGTCGAGACTGAGCGCTGCCAGTATGCGTCGGTGCACGGCGTCGAGATCGGGGCGCGGCCCCTGTCCAAGGCTGACGAAACCGATCCGCGGCCGCTTGACCGGAGCAGTGGGCGTCATCGTGTTCTCCATGTCCGCTCCGCATATCTGGACGCCAGCGACAGAAGACCGCCGAGAGCCACATAGATGGCGGCAGAGCCGAGAAGGATCTCGAAAGGGCGGTAGGTCAGGGACACGATCTCGTTGGCCGTCGCGGTTAGTTCGGGGATCGTGATGATCGAGGCGACGGACGTACCCTTGAGGACCAGCGTCGCATTCGACAGATAGATGGGCAGCAGAACCGGCATTGCCTGGGGATAGACGATGAAGGTCCAGATCCGCCAGTCAGGAATACCAAGGGCCCGGGCGGCCTCGATCTGACCGCGAGGAACGGACATCAGGCCTGACCGGAAGATCGCGAGGTTATAAGCCGTTGCCGACATGGTGAGACCCAGAAGCGCCGTTGCGAAGGCCGGAAGCACGAGCCCGACTTCCGCCAGCCCGAAATAGAGGAAGAACAGGACGATGAGCGTCGGTACGGAGCGCATCAGGAGGGCGTAAACGTTCAGCCAGCGGGAGACGCGGCTTGTTTTCTCGATGCCGATGACCGCAAGCGGGAGAGCAAGAAGCGTGGAGAGAACCAGCGTCGCCACTGTCAGTTCGACGGTGACGCGCGTTGCCCGCAGGAGCGTCGGCAAATGCTCGATGAGAAATGTTATGTCCATGCCGGCAGCCCCTTGCCCGATCCTCGGCCTCAGTCTTTACCGATCCATGTCTTGCTGAGGGCAGCGACGGTGCCGTCGCTTCTCAATGCGGCGAGCTGCGCATTCACCGCCTCCAGAAGCTCGGGCTCGTTGCGCGAGACGATCAGCGCATGGTCGTATGGAGAGACGCCGTCCTTGGCAAAGCCTGGCGTGAGAACCTTGAGGCTGGGATCGAGATGCACGTGATGCGTGGCGGTCACGTAGTTCATGGCCACCGCGTCGATCCGCCCGTTCTTCAGATCGAGGATTTCTTCGGCAATACCGGGATAGGCCTTGACCGTCACCTCGGCACCGAAAAGATCCGCCAGCAGTCTGGTTTCCTGCCCGCCGCGCACCGCGCCGACAGTCTTGCCCTTCACGTCGCTCACGCTGGCGATCGTGGTATCTTCCGCCTTTACGAGGACGGTCGAAAAGTTCGGAATGGTCGCGTCTGTCATGAACAGGTCGGTGGAAGCGAGGCGCTGCGGCGTGCGGGCGGTGGCCGAGCAGATCATGTCGAAGCGGCCGCTCTTGAGGCCGGGGATGGTCGCCGCGAAATCGACGCGGACGAATTCCGCCTTGAGGCCGAGGCCCTTGGCAACGGCGCCGCAAAGCTCGACGTCGAAACCGCTAAGGCTTCCATCCGCCGCCATCGTCGTCATGGGCGGCGCGTTGCCCGTCGTGGCAATGGTGATCGTGCCTGGCGAGACGAGCTTGGTCTTGTAGGCCGCGTCCTGCGCAAATGCCGGCCCCGTACCCAGAGCTGCGGTGATGCAAAGGGCATGAAGGCCCGTCATGTAAAGCGTCATGGCGTCGGTTCCCTGTGGTTCTTTTCGGCGCGGGCGCCTGGCGGGCGCCTTCATTGGTTGCGATAGAAGCCGGGCGAGAGGGACGGGTCCAATTCTTTCCTTCTATATTTCCATAGGAAAATACCTATGATCTTCTCCAGGTGATGGAGCGCGCGCAGCTGGGCGGCGCCTGCTCCCTCCCGATAAACCGGAGTGTCCATGAACCCTAATCTGCGTCATCTCGAGGTTTTCCGGCTATTTTCCCGCGTGATGAGCGTGACGGAGACAGCGCGGCTGCTCCGCATCACGCAGCCCTCGGTGAGCCAGGCGCTCAAGGACCTGGAAAACCAACTCGGACTGGAGCTGATCATTCGCGGCAACGGTCCAATGAAGCTGTCGGCCAATGCCGAACTGCTGCTGAACGACATGGAGGACGTGCTCGATCACATGCGGATCCTGCGCGAGCGGGCGGCAAAGCTCCGGGGCGAGCATGATTCGACGTTGTCGATCGCCACCGTCCATCCATTGACCGGCTGGATCCTCCCGCAGGCCATCAGCAAGGTGCGCACAGTATCGCCCCGCACACGCATCAAGCTGGAAGCTTATTCGAGCCGCGAGGTGATCAAGCAGGTCTGCGACCGGTCTGCCGATATCGGGTTCACCTTCCTCCCGGTAGAGCAGCCCGATCTGGTGGTTCGTCCGATGCTGACGACGGAAATGGTGTGCCTGCTGCCAGCCAAGCATCGCCTTGCAGGAACGCGGGTGGTAACACCCGACGATCTCAAAGACGACTTCCTCATTCTCTTCGGGCAGCAGGTGCGCCAGGAATTCGATGTTCGCCTTGCCTTCGACCGGACGGACGACGACGGCCGTTTCCTCACCACCAATCATGCCGTCGTCTCGGCAGATCTCGTCAAGCAGGGGCTCGGCGTCGCCATCACTCTGCCGTTGGTGCTAACTCCGCCCAACCGGCAGGATATAGCGGTCGCCGCCTTCCGGCCGGAAATCCGGCGCACCCTGGTTGCGATCTACCTGCGCAAGCCTGGTCTATCCAGCCTGGCCAAAACCTTCCTGTCCGAGGTCCGCGAACAGATGCGCACCTTCAGCCGCGAGCTTGAGGCTCTGGGCATCCAGTCGAAGGCCGTCTGAAGCGGCATTGGCATTTGCCTATGCCGATATCCGGGTTTCCTATTGGACAATCCTGCTGCCCTCGGACAGCTTGCGAGCCGATACCCAAATTGACATCGCAAGGATAAGCACGATGGATACCCCTCTCTGGCAACTCTCGGCAACACAGCTCGGCAAGGCCTACCGGGCAGGAACGCTGCGCCCCAGCGATGTTCTGGAGGCCGTTCTCATGCGGAACGAGACGGTCGATCCAATTCTTAATCTCTTTGCGACGCTCGATGCCGACGGTGCGCGGCAGGCGGCGGCCGACAGCAATTCCCGCTTTGAAGCCGGAACGCCGCTGGGCGCTTTCGACGGCATTCCGATCACGATCAAGGACAATATTCCCGTCAAGGGCCTGCGCTGCGCCTGGGGCAGCCATCTCTATATCGACGACATTGCTGACAGGGACGAATTGCCGGTCACGCGGTTGCGCCAGCAGGGCGCCGTCATTCTCGGCAAAACCAACGTTTCCGAATTCACGCTCGGCCGCGGCAATGTCCATACTCTTGCCTTCGGCACCACGCGCAATCCCTGGAACCCCGCGCTGACCAGCGGCGCGTCGAGCGGGGGCGCGGCTGCGGCGACGGCGTCAGGCATCGGGCCGATCGCCTTCGGCACCGATGGCGGCGGTTCGATCCGCCGGCCGGCCGCGCATAACGGACTTGTCGGGCTCAAGCCCTCCACCGGCCGCGTCGGTCGCATCGACGGCCTGCCGCCGATCCTGCACGATTTCGAGATCATCGGCCCGCTCGCCCGCACCGTCGACGATCTGGCCATGGCGTTCGCCGCGATCGAGGGACCGCATCCGCATGACCGCCTGTCCTATGGTTTCGAAAAGGGCGGCATGGGGCCAGCAAAGACCGCGCTGAAGATCCTCTACGTTCCGCAGCTCGCCGACATGCCGGTGGAAGAGCCCGTCAGGATCTCCTGCGCCGCGGCGGCCCGCAATCTCGAAGCCCTCGGCTTTACCGTGGATACCGGCCCGGCACCCTTCGACGTTGCCGTCTTTGAAAAACATTGGCCGGTGGTCGGTGCTGCCGGCCTTGCCTGGCTTCTGAAGGACAAGGACTGGGCCGGCAAAATCGGCCCCGCCTATCCGCCAATGATCGAAAAGGGACAATCATTGAGCGCAATCGACTATGTCGATGCGCTGATGGCGTTCCGCGCGCTCTATGCCGAACTGGCCCGCAATTTCGAGACCTACGATCTGGTGATGACGCCGTCGGCAGGCGCCATGCCCTGGAAGGCCGAGGACTTCGGTCCGCCCTATCATCGCGCCTTTACCGGCTTCGTGAACGCCGCGGGACTGCCGGCGATCAGCATTCCGGGCGACCCCGGCGAAGATGGCCTGCCAATCGGCTTCCAGCTCATCGCCCCCTTCGGCGCCGACTGGGATCTGCTGACGATTTCCCGCCAATACGAGGATGCATACCCGTGGGCTCACCGCTGGCCGCAGGTCTAACGTCCGACGCGAACAAATCAACCCTCGTCGGGCCTGCCGATGCGCGGCAGGCCCATCGTCCAGAGCGGACTGAGCAGCATCAGGGCGATCAGCCGGATGACGTGATGGGCGCTGACGAAACTCGGGTCGAGGTTGAGAATGAAGGCGAGGATCGTCATCGCCTCGACGCCGCCGGGCGCAAACGCTAGCCAGACCTCGTTGAAGGGCAGTCCCGTCAGGACTGAGGTCGCGCCGGCAAAGAGCGCGGCGATCCCGATGGCGGCGGCAATGCTGCCAAGCGCCGGGCGCAAGGTTGCGACAATGACCGAGATGCGTGTCCCGCGCAGCCGTGAACCGATGGCGCTACCGACGACGACATAGGAAAAGACGAGCAGCGGCTGTGGCACAACGCCGGCGACACCGCCTGCTGCATGCAACCCTCCACTGCCGAGAAGCGCACCGACGAGCAGCCCGCCCGGCACCCCGAGCCGCGCGCAGACGAGCCCGCCCGCACTGCCTGCCGCCAGCATCAGGACCAGATCGACGAGATCTGCATCCGGCGGCCTTGCGACCAATACGGCCTCGGGGCCGAAATAAAGAAGAACCGGCACGAGGCAGACGAGAACGATCTGCCGGAGGGTCTGGCTGATGGTTATCCTCGCCGTATCGCCCTTGACGTCGCTGGCAATCGCCAGCACGGCCGACAGGGCGCCCGGAACCGAGCTCAGCCGAGCGGAGGCGACATCCCAGCCATGCTGCCGGATCAGATACTGCGTGCCGACCATCATGGTCGCGGCGACCGAAAGCATGAGCATGGCGATACTGACGGGCCAAGTCTCCATCTTCTCGACAGTTTCTGGCGTCAGGGCAGTGCCCATGGAGGCACCGAGCAGAATAAAGGCACCACCGCGAAGACCGTCGGGGACGATCAGCAAGCGGCCCATGAGCGCTGCAGCCATGACTCCGGCCATGGAACCGCAGAGCCAGCCTGCCGGAAAGCCGGTTGCCTGCAGGGCGCCTCCACCCACGACACCGAAAAGGAGCGTTTCAGCCACGCGCCGGAGCAGCCGGCGGTCGAGCGGACCCATCGGGGCGTTGTTCATATCTTTCTTCCGGATTTGAAAATACGGGATGTCGAATGTATTCGCGTTTCCCCGCGCAGCCATGCGTTTCGCTTTGCATGCTTCTTCTGGCGGAACCGTGCTTCAGCGGGAGCCGTCGGGTGCGTAAAGTGACCGCAGGCCCTCGCCGAGGAACGTGATGCCGGCGACGAGGATGAAGATCGCCAGGCCGGGAACGTTGACGAGCCACGGCTCGAAGAACACGAAGTCCTTGGCCTCCGCAATCATCAGACCCCAGGAACTGTCCGGCGGGCGTATGCCGAGGCCGAGGAAAGAAAGGGCAGCCTCGAGAAGAATGGCATGGGCCATTTCCAGCGTCGCGACGACGACGAGCGGGCTGACGAGATTTGGCAGGATTTCCGAGATCATGATCTTGCGATCCGACAGGCCCGCCGCCCGCGCCGCCTGAACGAATTCGGCATCGCGAAAACGCATGGTTAGGGAGCGCGTGACGACGAGGAACTGATCCCACAGGAAGCAGGCAAGGATCACCATCATGAGGAAGAGCGAGTTTCCAAGAAGCCCGACCAGCGAGATCGCCACCAGCATGATCGGCAGGCTGAGGCGAACCGTGAGCAGGAACATCACCACGAGATCGACGCGCCCGCCGAAATATCCGGCGGCGAGGCCAAGACCGATGCCGACGAGCGCGGACATAAGGATCGTTCCGAAGCCGATCATCAGCGACAGCCGCGCGCCGAACATGAGGCGGCTCAGATAATCGCGGCCCAGATGGTCGGTGCCGAGAACGTGGTTCCAACTGCCGCCATCCATGAAGACCGGCTTGATCAAACGGTTCGTCAGGGACTGGTCATAGGGCGAGTGCGGCGCGATCCAGGGGGCAAGCAAAGCGACAAAAAGAATGGCGGCAATGATCGCGGCGCCGACGATCAGTCCGAAGCGTCCGACGGGCAGCCTTGGACGCTTCCAGAGACGGGCCGTCGCTGTGTCCTCGATAATGGGCATGGTCATAGCTCAATCCAGTCTGATGCGGGGGTCGATCATCATATTGACGATATCGGCAAGAAGGGTCAGCACCACATAGGCGGACGACACGGCAAGAAGGGCTGCCTGGACGACGGGATAGTCGTTCTGGTTGATCGCTTCCCAGGTGAGGTAGCCGATGCCATGGATGGCGAAGATATTCTCAACCACCACCGAACCGCCGAGCAAGAAGCCGAACTGGACGGAGGCAACCGCCACCACCGGTACAAGCGTGTTGCGGAGCGCGTGGCCGAGATAGATCCGGTGCGGCCGCAATCCCTTGGCGCGCGCGGTGCGGATATAGTCGGAGCGCATTACCTCGATCATGCCTGCGCGCGAGATGCGGATGATCGCCGGCATGGAGTAGAAGGCGAGCGCCATGGCCGGCATGATCAGGTGCCGGAACGACCCGCCGCCGGAAATCGGCAGGACGGCGAATTGCAGGCCGAGCACGAGGATCAGCAGGAAGCTCAGCCAAAAGATCGGTGTGGAGACGCCGAGAAGTGCAACCAGCAAGGCCACTTTGTCTATCAGCCGGCCAGGATAGCGGCCCGCCGCCATGCCCAGCGGAATGGCGGTGCAGAGCGCCATGACAATCGCCATGGCGCCGAGAGCCAGGGTCGCCGGCATGCGCTCGACGATCAGTGTCATCACCGGGCTGCCGTAGTAAAAAGATGTGCCGATATCGCCCTGAAGCGCCTTCACCAGCCAGTCCCAGTATTGCACGATCAGCGGCTTGTCCCAGCCATAGGTCTTGCGGAGAAACTCGACATAGTCTGCCCCGCTGCCTTCCCCGGCCATCGAAATGGCAAGATCGCCGGACATTTTCAGCATCAGGAAACTGAGGAACGAAATCGTCAGCATG
Source organism: Rhizobium sp. PP-CC-3A-592 (assembly GCF_003217095.1). Taxonomy (GTDB): domain Bacteria; phylum Pseudomonadota; class Alphaproteobacteria; order Rhizobiales; family Rhizobiaceae; genus Ferranicluibacter. Next base: position 8,919 of record NZ_QJSR01000011.1, on the reverse strand, counting down.
ACAAGAACGGCAAGGCCCAGTCTGCGCGCAATATAAGAAGCCATTGTGGTTCACTCGCTTATCGTCGTTCGGCCGGTCGGAACGTCCTCCGCCCCGTGACCGGCGCAGGAATGGCACCTATTTCCAGGTGGCGCGCCAGAACTCGACGTTCTCGTCGGCCGGCACGGGAACCGCCACATCCTTGGACATCACGTAGTTGACCGGCATGCTGAACATCGGCGTCCAGTAGGCCTCGTCGGCGATGCGCTTGAGAGCCTTCGCATAGAGCGCCTTGCGCTGTTCGGGATCCGCGGTGGACCCTGCCTCCCTGATCGCAGCCGTCACCGCCGGATCGCGCGACTGGTCGTCCGGTGATTCCGCGAAGAAGAACGGCAGGATGGCACCGACGTCGTTGATACCAGCCGAACCGAAGTCGTCGATGACGATCGGGGTCTTGTGATCGCGGCGCTGCTGGATGACGGCGGAGTACTGCATCCAGTGCAAATTCGCCCGGATCCCTATCGCATTCAGATAGCCGATGATGGCTTCGGCGACTGGACGACTGCGATAGCCGTAGATATCGATATCGAAACCGTCGGCAAAGCCTGCCTGCGCCATCAGCGCCTTGGCCTTCTCGACGTCATATCCGTATTGCGTCACATCCGCGATACAGCCGAACTGGGAGGGCGTGCATGCCGAAGCAATTGGCTTCGACGCGCCGCCGACGAGGGTCTTGGCCAGCGCGTCCCTGTCGATCGCATGTGCGATGGCCTGGCGCACCCGCAGGTCCTTCAAGGGGCTGTCCGGGCTCGAAAGGCCGGCTGCGTCCAGCGTCAGGAAGCCGATCCGGAAGGTTTCGGCATTGATGACATCCACCATAGGCATCATCTTCAGCTTCCCTGCCTGATCGACCGGAATATAGTAGGCCCAGTCGATACCGCCGCCAATGAGCTCGGCGACCTGGGTGTTGACGTCGGGAATGGCCCGGTAGACCAGCGTCTTGATCGCGGGTTTGGACTTGCCGCCACCCTCGAAGTAATCGTCGTTGCGGGTGAAGATCACGTCGTTGCCGCTGCCACCGCTGATCTTGTAGGGGCCGGTGCCGACCGGCTTTTCAGCAAAGCCCTGAATGCCGACGGCTTCGCGATATGCTTTTGGCTCGATCGGAAGCTGAAGCAGATATTCGAGCGCCAGCGGTGTCACCTGCTTGCCGACGACACGGACCTTCAGGGGATCGACCACGTCAACGCGCTCGATCCATCCGCCGGTCATGCGGTTGAACACCTTGTTCACAGGATCGGCCGCATAGGACAGGCTGTAGGCCACGTCCTCGGCCGTCATCGGATCACCATTGTGAAACTTCACGCCGGAGCGCAGATCGAATTCCCAGGTCTTGTCATCGACCTGCCGCCATGCCGTTGCCAGCAGCGGCTTCAGTTCGAAGGTATTCGGATCGCGATAGACCAGTGCGTCGTAGGCAAGGAGGCCCAACAAAAATCCTTCGCGGCCGGGCGCGTGGTAGCGATCGAGACTTGGAAGCTTCGCCTGAAAGGCCGCAACGAGCGTGTCATCGTCCTTGCCGGCAAGAGCCGTGACAGGCAGCAAGACAAGACCGGCCGCAACGATCGCAAGCACACCTCGCATCAAAGGGTTGACCATGGTGTATTCTCCTGACGTTAGAAAGTCTGCGTGGAAGGAAGAGGCATCAGAGGCACGGTCGGCAGCCGGGCAAGATCGGGATCGACGGGCAGGACAGCCGACAGAAGCTGCCTCGTATAGTCGGCGCGGGGATCGGACAGAACGTCATCGACCCGTCCCTCCTCCACAATCCCGCCGCGATACATGACGGCGACCCGGTCGGCGAGTTCCGTCACGACGCCGATATTGTGCGTGACGATCAGATAGGACAATCCGAGCTGTGCCTTCAGATCCTTGAGAAGTTGCAGGATCTGCGCCTGGACGGAGACATCGAGAGCGGAGGTCGGCTCGTCGCAGACGAGGATGCGCGGGCGGTTGATCAGCGCCCTGGCAATCGCCACGCGCTGGCGCTGGCCGCCAGAAAGTTCGTGCGGGAACCGCTCGGCGAAGGCGGCGGGCAGATCCACCTTCTGGAGAAGATCGAGAACCTTGTCACGCACATCGTCCTTTGGCACGGGTCCGGCAGCCAGGAGCGGCATGGCAATGATATCGGCAATCCGCTTGCGGGGATTGAGCGAAGCATAGGGATCCTGAAAAACCGGCTGCACCATGCGTGCCCGCTCCAGCCGGCCATAGGTCGAGATATCCCGGCCGAAGATCTGGACGTCGCCTGTCGTTGGCGGAAGAAGACCGAGCATGATGCGCGACAGCGTCGTCTTGCCGGATCCGGACTCGCCCACAAGGGCCAGCGTTTCGTTGCTGTAGAGCCGGAGGTTCACGGCATCCACGGCGGTGAAGACCTTGTCCGGCCCCTTCACCGGAAACACGCGGGTGACGACAGCCGCTTCCATAGCAATCTCGCGTTTCATCTCACCCATGGACGTGCTCCCCGACTGCAAGGGCTGCGGCCTTTCGCGCCAGCAGCGGCGTTACTTTCGGGACTGCGTCGATGAGAGCTTTCGTGTACGCCTCGCGCGGCGACCTCAGGACCTGGCGAACGTCACCGACTTCGATGATCTGTCCCGCCTTCATCACGGCGACCGTATCGGCGATGGCAGCGACAACGCCGAGATCGTGCGTGATGAACAGGATCGAGATCCCGACCGAGACCTGGATGGAGCGCAGCAGCGTTAGCACCTGGGCCTGCATGGTTACGTCGAGCGCGGTCGTCGGCTCGTCGGCGATCAGCAGATCCGGCTCGCACATCAGCGCCATGGCGATCATTGCGCGCTGGCGCAGGCCACCGGAGAGCTGATGGGGATATTGCCTCATGCGGGTCGCGGGCTGTGTCACGCCTACCCGCTCGAGGAGATCGAGCGCCTTTGCCGTTGCGGCCTTCCGGTCCCGCGCGATATGGCGGAGATACACCTCTTCCAACTGACGCCCGATCGTCATCGTCGGGTTAAAGGCCATCATCGGATCCTGGAAAATGACGCTAATCGATCGACCGCGCAGATCCTGCATGCCGCGCTCGGACAATCCGGCCATATCCTCGCCGCGAAACGTCATGCGCTCGACACGGCGCGTCGCGCCTTGCGGCAACAGACCGAGAATCGAGAGGGCCGTCAGCGATTTCCCCGATCCCGATTCGCCCACGAGGCACAGCGTTTGCGCCTTGCCAATCGAGAAAGATACACCGCGAACCGCGTGCAGAACGCCGGTTTTCATGGAGATGTCTATCTCAAGCCCGCTGATGTCGAAGAGCGTTTCCAATGTTCGTCCTATCCTGCCAAATCGGCCTTGTGGCAAGAATTGCAGACTTTCGCCATTAGAACTAATACAAAGCATCTATGTCGCCATAAGGAAATGATTATGAACCTGGGCTTCCGGCAGTTGGAGACCTTTCGGCTCTTTGCCCGCACGCAAAGTGTGACGGAGACGGCACGGCTGCTGCGCATCTCGCAGCCTGCGGTCAGCCAAACGCTCAAAGAACTGGAGGCGCAGTTCGGCTTCAGCCTGTTCGTGCGGTCGAACGGCCGCACGCGCCTGACCGTGGAAGCCAATTCCGTCCTGCCGGATGTGGAGCGGCTATTCGCGCAGATGACCTCTTTGAAGGGGAAGGCGGCGGAAATGAAGGATGCTCGCTCCGGATCGCTGGCCATCGCCTCCGTCCCCTCCTTCACGGCCCGAATACTGCCGACGGCGCTGAACGTCTTCCGGGCTGAGCGCACGCAGGTGAGGCTGCGGCTTGAGGTCTACACGGCGGCCGACGTCGTGCGGCAGGTGCGACAGGAATATTGCGACATCGGCTTTGCCTTCCTGCCCTTCGACGAGGCTGGCGTCGCCGTCCAGCCGCTGATGCGCATGTCTATGGTCTGCCTCGTCCCCAGGGGCCACCCTCTCTCGTCTCGCACTGTCATCACCGCCGCCGACCTTGAGAATGAAACCGTGATCGCACACGGTGCCCAAACGACGCCGGGCTTTGTCCTTCGGGAGAGCCTACAGAGTGAGGCAGGCGATCTTCAGGTGATCTCGACGAACCAGTCGATTGCCTCGCTGCACATGGTTCAGTGCGGAATGGGCATCGCCTTTGCGCATCCGCTTGTGCTTCCCTTCGATCCGCAGGGCCTTGTCGTGCCGATTGCCTATGAGCGCGCCGTTCCGCTGACGTTCGCGATGCTATACTCCCGAAACCGCCCGGTATCCCGCCTTGTCGTGCAGTTCGAGGCCATCCTGCGCAAGATGATCGCCGCATTCTGCCGCGAGAACACGGAGAAGGGCCTTAACTGCGAACTCCTGATCTGAATGTCTGGTCCAGGACTGGGATGGCGCGTCCTTTCCGTCTGATAGACGCGCCGTTGGTGAGAATCCTCACACGAGTGCGGCCAATTCATTGAGCAATCCGGCCGACAGACACCGGTGCCACGCTAAAGGCCCGGGCAGCCTATCTCGGAAGGTCGGAAGAACGACGTCGGATCCGCCCCGTGCCGAACAAGCCAAACATATCGAAGGCACCGGGTGCCGGCGATCAACGACCAGACCGTCCCGTATTTCAACGATGGAAGCCCCCCGGGGCGATGGATCGCCTTGCGTACGACACTGCTCTCTCAGCTTCTGCTCCTGCTCGATTTTGTCGTGCAATCTGGCGATGGCTGCCGGGTCGGCGACCCGTGCCACGGCCTCCGTAGTCCCGGCCTCGGATTGCCACGGGTGGCAATGACCTCGACTGCCTCCGGCGCCGCCACTAAAGCTTTAGACACCCGATTGGATTCATCAACGGCCCGATCACTCAACCTTTAATCCTTGGACGGGCTCTAAGGAAATCGGACGGCACATGCGAGTAGACGAAATTGTGGAGGTTCTTCTTTCGTCCACGGAATAGAAGACAAGCCGGCTCGCACGCATCGTGCCCGACAGCAGCCGAAATGTCTTGTCGATACATTCCCGCCTGCGAACCTCCGAGAAAGCCACGGCCATCCTCCACAGTGCTTAACGCTGCAGCAAGCGAGTCAATCGCCTCATCTGAATCGAGCAGCAGTTCGCAAGTGGGAACGCCGCATTGATCTACTTGTCCACCTGGCGAGACGATAAGCTTGTCGGGTCGTTAAGTCTCCTCGTCCGCATTGTCGCCAATCACAAACGGTAGGGCGACATCACTCTCTCGGCGCTGCATCAGGCCGGCGTCCTCCAGCATCTCGACATCCGGCAGGTCCTGCAGTGTCTCCATGCCGAAAGCCGAGAGGAAATGCCGGGTGGTGACATAGGTGTATGGCGCACCGGGGGTGGGGCTGCGCGGGCCAGAAGCAATCAAACCGGCGCTGCGCAGGCTCGCAATGGTGTCCCGGCTGATCTCCTTGCCGAAGGCTTTTGAAAGTTCGCCGCGGGTGACCGGCTGCAGCGTGGCGATCGCCATCAGGACGGCGGCCTCCTGGCGAGATAGCGTCGCCGCCAGTGACCGCGTCTCGACCGTCGATGCACGAATGGTATCGGCATAGACGCTACGGGTGCGATGCTGCCAGCCGCCAGCCACGGAGACGAGTTCATAGGGCCGCCCGACCAGCTCCTCGCGCAGATCGTCGACCAGCAGATCGATGGCGCAGTCCTTGCCGACGACGCGTGCCAGCGTTTCGCGCGTCACCGGCTCTGCGGACGCAAAGACCACCGCCTCGACCCGCATCATCCATTCCCGCCACCGCAACGCCGCTGGCAGGTCCTCGAGCTCCCGGTCGAAGGCGCGATCATCGTTCAGTTTTTCGCTGCGTCGGCGGGACCCTGTGCCCGAGTCTGCCATCGTCACAGCCCGTAGATCCGAAACGTGCTGCGACCAGAAAGTTCTCGCACGGCACCAGAATTCTCCAACCGCTCGAACATCCGCCGGCTGGCCCAGCGCGAGAGATCCGCGCCGGGAGCGGACGCCAATACCGCATCCTCATCCAGCAATCGCCGGATCACGCCCACCCCGCCTTTCGTGCGCAATTTTGGCGCCACCGTCACGAGCTGCCGGGCGCGTCGATCGATCTCGCTTGCGCTTTGCAGTGCGGCCCGCGCACCGTCCACCAGTGCCAGACACACCGCACGCGCAAAACCCGGCTCGCCCGGTCGCACCCGCCCGCGGCCACCCAGCGTGCGGAACGCCGGTCCGCCGCGCTCCGCCATCAGGAGAAACACCGGCTGTGTCCAGCCGAGCCGCTGCGCCATCAACCCGTCGGCAAGCCCCCAGGCCAGGCGTTCGGCATCCGGGCGAACGGCATAAATGACTGAGACGAGATCGGCCGCGGCAAAGGGCGCGGATCGAGGCGACTGCAGCGCGCCATCAACCAGGTCGACCACGCCGGCCAGGCGATCGTCCCAGCGCAGCGACGACAACGCGGCGAGCTCTTGGAGGAACGCCGTGTTGAAAGGACCTTTACGGGCGCCGAGCTTCCTGTAGGCGGAATAGACGTTTCCGGCCAGCCCGAGATCACCGGCGTCCGACGACAACAGCATGGCATCCCGCAGCTCGGCTTCCCCCTCGGTGCGCGCCGTCAGGCGCACGGCCGCAGCAGCGGATCGAAGGGTCAGACGCGCGCGCCAGCAGCCCGCCCACACCGGCTCGCTGCGAACCAGATCGTCCAGCGTTTTCAGGGCGATGCCGGCGCAGAAGGCCGCGTCACTTTCCGTCTCGACAGGCCGCAGTGATACGGACCATGACGGCAGAATGAAGCCGGGGGCAGTGGCAGAAGCGACCGGTATGTTGCGCAAAATCATGACAGGAGCGTAGCTCGGTTGTGCGGATCACGCCATCGAAATCCTCTTAATCCGCACACACTGTCGCCGTGTAATCACGTCCGATAACGTTGACTTATCGGACGTATTTTGCATGATGCCAGAATGGTCCAGATCATCAAGCAGAACACCGGAAATCGACCCGCGGATGTCAACTGACTGGAATTCGTGAGACTCGGCCGTCATCAAAGCGGTCCTGTGCAACGCCATCCTCCGCAGACGCCCGCCCACCGTTGCTATGGCTCTGATCTTATTTATTTATTCAACCTACTGGTGCAGAGAAGCCTGTTGTCGCTCAGTCTAACAATTAATGACTTGGGCGCGTCTCACCATATCTGAATCGCGTGACAGTTCAGTCTCCACGAAACCGAAACGGTCTTACGAAATCTGAATCGGCTAACCCATTGGTCACAAATGAATTCCAGTCTCGCGAAAAACGGTCAGCTGACAGCGACGAGACTTCACGCTTATTAAGCGGACTTCGTTCGTGCTCACGGACCGGACCGAACCTGGGATGGCGTCGGCTCTCCCGACGCCCAGTATCAAATTCGTGCGGAGCAGCCGACCCAACGAAATCTCGCGCATGCCGTTAACTGCAAATGCCCCGTCAGAACGGTTTGTGGCCAATTTCCCACAGCCAATAGGCTGTCCAAACGCGCGTCTTGCAGTTTTGTGAACTGGCTTCCAAGTTTGACCCTTTTCGGCGCGGAAGGATGACCCCAGACGCTATCGAGTAAAATCCCGATGCGTTTTCGTTCTTACTGTCCAACTGGGGTCAGCTATCGGCGCCTACATCGCGGTTAAACGCTTCGACGAAACACAAACTAAGAACATTACAGTCCATGTATCATGACTGTCGCCGAGCGAAGTGCAAGGCTGAAGCGGGCAAGCGCAAAACCTAAGCATCATCTGAGCGGTTTTCAAAGGCCCGCCGCTTTGCGTAGCACCTCGCTCATTTGTGCGCGCCAATCCTCACCTCTGCCCCTGAACACCTCGATAACGTCTGCGTCGAGGCGCAATGTCAGAGGCTCTTTTGGCGCGTCACTCTTTGGACGTCCCGGGCCGCGTCGCGCAGCTTTGACGCCTTCAAAAAAAGATGACGGCAAGACCTCTTTCGCTGGGCGCATGTTCGAAAGCTCCTGATCCGTAAGTTGAGGGCTATCGATGGCCTTCCAGTCTTCCTCGGTATACATTCTGTTCGGCTCGAATTGCGCCTTTGTGCGGTAATCAGTGCTCATCCGAAAACTCCTTTTCCTTGCGTCCTGCCGGACAAAACTGATGATCAACGAGGCTTCGGTACCAAGCGTGGCGAAAATAACGACGGCTGTTCCGTCCCGGAAGTAGCCGATGGCTTTAAGGCGATTGGTGTGACTGGCTTCGATAAAGGCTGTCTCCCACTCAAAATCAGCCACGTCTGCAAAGTCCAGACCGTGTTTCTGCAAGTTAGCTATGCGTTTTGGCTCATCCCACACGAAGATCCTATATTTACGTACACGATAATTAAGCTTTCCGCAATAATAAACGTACACGAAAATCTCTTCGAGTTGATCTCCTTTACCGCGATGCCGTATCACCTGGGACAAAGGTCTGTTGCGCCACCGAACGAATGAGCGACTTGCCAAATGATCAGGTTAACATCGGGCATAGGCAACATGGACATCAACATCAAATATTGAGCGTTCTGATAATCGGCATGCTTTCGTTTCGCAGTTGAACTCCACTCTTGCGAAGAAAAATAGTGACAGGATCAATGCGGCCCACCGCAGTGACGGCAGAGATCATCGTTCTATAGAATTATCGCTTAGAATTTTATTCTTGAGCCGTTCCCAAAAATCTTGGCAATGGTTGTGACTAACATCATGGCATGATGGAATTGACCTTCTGCCGGTATCGTGTTGCGCCAGTATCACTAGGACTAGGCCATACCGGAATTTTTTCCGTTCATGTCGCCGGCTGAAGGATGAACCAGTAAATGCTGAAGACCGATACCCGTCAGGCAAACTGGCGCCGGGCCAATCCGGCAAAGTACGATGCGCACCTGGCCGTGCAGCGAGCCGTCAAGGCAGGCGATCTTGCCAAACAACCCTGCGAGGTCTG
>NZ_QJSR01000010.1 GCF_003217095.1 Rhizobium sp. PP-CC-3A-592 | reverse complement strand
TTCTCAATTCTGTTTGCGGACCGCTTTCAGGCCGCAAGGGCGTAGACGCGAATGTTCAACCGCACGCCCGTACACGAAATTCCTGACACTCCCGGGGCGGCACAACTATCAGTTTTGCTATACCTCGCCGGATTAAGCGACTGCTGCGGCCATCTCGGCGAGCTTCGCGACCGTGTTCATGTTTCGCGCCGTTCCATGCTTCTCGCTAGGTATGCGAAGCCGGGAGTTCGCCATTCCGTCCGGGTAAAGGACAAACAACTCGCGCTTTCCCAAGCGCACCTGTTCGTTCTTGATCCCGGTCACGCCGTCGAGCGGATCGGCCGGCAGCGTCCCATCCACGAACAGCGCCATGACACGGTTGCCCGGCTCGTCCACGAATGGATTGCGGGCCAACGTGTCGGCTATTTCGGCAACTGTTCTCACGATGATGGCAACGCTCTTACCGGCATATGCCCGTAGCTGATCCTCCATCACGGATCGCACCTGATCCTCTGATCGCCCGGTTTGAAAGACGACGTTGCCGCTGGCGATATAGGTTTTCACCTTCTCGAACCCGACCGCCTCACACATCTGTGCCAGCGCCGTCATCGGCAGCTTGCCAGTGCCACCCACATTCACTGCCCGAAGCAGGGCTACATATCCGGTCAACGACACACCCCCTGTCCCATGATCATCGCCATGATGCGAAGTGACCCGCAATTCTCGAAACTCGATCTTTGCGATACGACGGCCTGCAGCGCCGCGAAGTGATATTTAGCGCTAACGGATCGTGGAAATCAGCGCTGATATCTAGACAAATCTGGCCTTCAATGAACTGTTCTCTTTCGGCGCGTGTGATTGGCGGTTGCTTCCGCCAGGACCATAGCCTGTCAAACATTCTCAGACCTTGCGACAACTTTTGCGATGATACTCAGCGACGTAGCGGATATTAGGCAGACCGCCCAAAACGCTGAGGTCGATTCCTACCGAAGGCGATTGTACACTGCATGAACTGGAATACACCCGCGTTTCGCGGTGAAATGCGTCATAAAGCGCGGAGATCTACATGGAAGAATCGCCGGAAATCGGATCAGCTTTAGCCAAGAAACCTACGACGAAAGATATTTCCAGTGTATCCGACCGGTTTTTTGAGGAGCCTGTCTGCCGCAACTGCGGTGACCCACTGCGCGATAAATATTGTCATATTTGCGGACAGAAGAAAGCCCGGCGGCTGAGCTCTTCACACTTGCGCGACGAGGTTTGGGAGAAACTTCGATGGTTTGAAGCCGACATCGCAAAATCTGCCTTTCGCGTCGTCCTGAAGCCAGGCAGTGTTGCCCGTGAGTATGTTCTCGGTCAGCGAAAAAGCCACACACATCCCTTGAAACTGCTTCTCGCGGCGATTGTTGTGCTGCTATTGGTGATTGCGGAGGTTGACTACCTCGGCACTCAGGACGAGCGGCTCAGCAAAGCTGTGGCATTGGTGCAATCCTGGTCAAAATGGTCGTTCTCGCTCGGCATCCTGGCAATATTGATTGCATCAAATATCGTCTTCTGGAAGCGGCACGGGTTTAATTTTATCGAACATCTGGTACTGGCGACGTATACGCATTTTGTCATCATCGTCGCCAACATCGTCAATTTGTCCCCGCTACTGTTCGATTCCACCGCACAAATGGTCAAGACCCACCGCTTCTACACCGGCTATTACATGCCCTTTATAGAAATCGGGATCGTATTTTTCGCCTTTGGACAGTTTTTTGCCATTGATTGGCGACAACAATGGTGGTGGCCCGCGATTGGGGCGGTTCTGTTCTATTTGTCAAAGGAGGGTCTCTTCTATCTTTATGCGCGCGCCGTCATCCGTATCGTCCTGGCGCAACTTTCCTGACTGAAGTGAAGACATGAAAGGAAGACACCATGAGAACCTTATTTCTGTGCGCGAGCGTGGCTGCAGGATCGATACTGACACAAGGTACGTCTGCTGCGAATTCTGCGAGTCTCTGGCCAACGCAGGACGACAAGGCGATATGCAACTCCATGTTCTCGAAACTGGATAAAGCTGAACGAGGCACGCTTGTTGCGCAGGCCCAACCTCCGGCATCTTCCGGAGATAAAGAGGCGAAGAAGGATACTGAGGACGCGAGCAAAGCCGATGAAAACGAACTGACCACGCAGCTTTCTGAGATGCTGCAAGCCTGTTCCTACGATGGCAAGGCATTAAAGGTCGACGCGAGCACATTGAAGACCTCCACCGAGGCGAACGGGACGGCCGCTGTCTCCCGGATCATGCGCTATACCGGCCTGCCACAGAACTTCACAATCACGGAGAGCGCAGTGCCGAATGCTGCCGCGCTGATCGTTATGGGGCAAGACGGGATTCCGAAGCGGGTCATTGCATACAACCGGCAGTTCATGCAGGAGGTGGCGCGGGTAACGGGAGACAACGACTGGAGCGGAACCTCGATCCTTGCTCACGAAATCGGCCATCATCTCTCCGGTCACACGCTTTTGCCGGGCGGCAGCAAGCCTCCGATAGAACTGGAAGCTGACAAGTTCTCAGGCTTTGTTCTTTTCAAGATGGGGGCCACTTTGCCACAGGCGGAGAAGGCGATTGCCACACTGATCCCGCAGGCCGATGGACCAACCCACCCCGGACGCAAGAGACGGCTTGATGCCGTCAAGGCAGGTTGGGCACAATCTTGCGAACAGCAGCGAGAAAGCTGCGGCGATGATCTATCCGTCGCGTTAGCGGAGCCCTCTGCAGGACATGCCGGACAGGGCGTGCCGGAGGTGCCTACCGCCGTCGCTGAGCCTCCGGCAATCGCATCCGATCACACCGATACGGCCCAAATGCCAGACATTCCGGGTCCGTTCGATGACATGCCATCGCTTAACCCCAATGGCGGCTCCAAGACCATCGGTCCCGCTGTCATCGACCGTCTGCCGAAGCTCTCTGCGGAAGCAACGGCATCCAAATTCGACCGTTTTGTCTATGACGAGGCCGGCGTTTTCGACCCGGTTGTGCGCGAAAAACTTCAAGCGATCGCCTTCCAGTTCGCGGCCGCCGCCAATGTCGAGGTGGTCACCCTTGCAGTCAAGGATCTGCAAGGTCGGGATCCTGACCGGTATGCGCTGGACTTTATGCGCCAGATGCGGGTCGGCAAATTGGATGTGGGCAATGGCGCCGTTCTGGTCGTCGCTCCAGACACAAAACAGGTTGGTGTGGCCCTGGGGCCTGGCCTGCAAGTTCTGTTCGAAAACGACGACTCGCCAAGACGCCGGTTACAAAGCTTTGTGAACCAGATATCTGAAAAGGTGCCGGCGCAAAGAATCAGTTCGACACTGGCGGGCGCGGCCTACCGCGTGATGAACCAATCAAAGTCATTCGAATGGTATGTGCGCTATCCGAGCTTTGCGGACTATGACGCGGCAAATCAAAAGAACCAGACTGACCGCGCGCGCGGTACGATACCGTTCGATCCGAAGAACGACCCGGTGTTCCAGAAGCTCCTGCGGTTCGAGGCGACAATCGTTTCCAAATCACCTGATATGAGCGACCGTAACCTCGCGGTAAACGAACCACGCTCGCGCTTCATCGGTCCTGCCATGCAGGTCCGGACGCCGGACGGCAAAGATGTGGTGCTGTATGTCAACGACGCTGTTCCAACACTTATGCCGGTGCCTTTGGAAGAAGGAAAACATTATGCCTTCATTGCACGTGATACGATCCTCAAAACGGGTGCACCACAACTCGACCTGATCAGCTACGATATGTTGCAGTAGATAACGAACAGCGGCGTGGTCGTTCGGGCACTGTAACGTTAACCGGGCATCGATCATAATGGGGGATCTGGCGGGATGACCAGATTTACGCATAATCCTCTTTATTATCAATGATCGGGCCATCGGCCCCGACAACGAGTTCATGTCGCGGAAGTCCTAATTTTGCAGCGCTGCAAAATCGGCTTATCATGTCGAGCAAATGTCGAGAGTTTCGCGATATAAGAAATATAGTTGAGACGAAATGATTGACTAAAGAGCACGATCATGGATTTAGAAAGCCTCAACCCGAAGGTCTTCAAGATGTGGGAATCGCAAAGGAATGGGGGTCCAGATTTCTTTCAACCCAGCACTAAAGAGGACATCGAGCAGATCGAGCGCTTAGTGGAAACACGTATTCCTGAAGACTATCGGGAGTTTTTACTACAATATTATGCCATCGGCGGCTCTATCAACGTCGGCGCGTATTTCTTCCCGTGTAGTTTCAAAAAAAAGTCGGTTATCATGGGGGACATCTCCTTGGTGCCTTGGGCGAAACTGACCATCAGTGCTATCAGGGCTTACTGTAACCCTCATCCGGCTTACGAAGGCGTTAAGCCGCGTATATCGCGTGAACTGCTTCCGCTCACACGCGACAACTCCTCCACTCTGCTGATCGATCTTCGCCCGGAAAGCTTCGGAAACGTGCTGTATCTCCCCTATGTCCGAAAGCAGGTGTTTGGTAAGCACGCAAATTACGGCTGGGAAAATGTCGGCTATGTCGCGCCAAGCTTCACTGACTTCATCAGGGAACTTGGCACTGAGGACGAAATAAAGGCGCGCTATCCGGATCGCAAAGTCGTATAACCCTGTCACAAATATCCTGACGTTCGCGACAAACGTTATTGGCTCAGATGGGTGGAAAGCGGCCAGTCGGGTTTTGAACATGGGATCGACGGAAGTTACCTTCCGCATCGCGCTGACGCCGTATAGACCGGGGCATGACCGATCGAGCTGCTTTCATTCGCTCGCTCCCAAAGGCTGAACTGCACGTCCATCTGGAAGGGTGCGTCACTCCCGAACAGGTTGTTGCGATCGGGCGACGGAACGGCGTCGACTTGTTTGGAAGCGTGGATGCCGCACGAGCCGCTTACGACGTGGCGAGTCTGGAAGAATTCCTGGAGATTTTCGCGAAGGCTTCGGAGGTACTGCTCCACCTTAGCGATTTCGCGGAGGTCGCATCTGCCCATTTCGACCAGTCGATTGCCGAGGGCGTCTATCACGTTGAGCTGATGTTCGACCCACAAGCGCACACGTCGCGCGGGGTAGCGCTTGGCACTGTCCTCGCGGGCCTCGCCGCCGCTAGGGACCGGGCGAGGCGCAATGGTCTTTCAACCGCAATCATCGTAAATTTCATGCGCGAGCGGGACGAGGAGGAAGCTCTGGCATTGCTGGCGTCCCTGGAACCCTACCAACAGGGGATCGTGGCGCTTGGGATCGACTCGGCGGAGATCGGCTATCCGCCCCGAACCTTCGTCCGGCTCTTCGAGCAGGCGCATGCGATCGGACTCAAGCTGGCCGCTCACGCAGGGTTCGAGGGACCGCCGGAAGACATTGAAGAGGCAGACGATCTTCTCCGTGTGGATCGCGTGGATCACGGCAACCGGGTCTACGAAAGACCGGACCTGGCACGGCGGCTCGGGGACTCGGGCGTAGCTGTAACGGTCTGCCCGAGAGCAGAGGTTGAACTCGGCGTCGTTGGATCGCTCGATGATCACCCTGTTCCGGCCGCCGGACGCAAACGCGACCATCAGGATCGCCCGTTCGCGCAGGTCCCGCAGAGTATCGGTGGCGCAGGTCGCCATCAGTTTTGCCAGGACGTCGCCGGTGACCGCCTTGGCGCCCCTGCGACCCCGCGTTCGGGGGACGGCGCGCACGGCGAGTCGGATAGCCGACTTGAGGGCAGGGGAGGCGAAGGCGCCGTCGAGCCCACGCCATTTGGTCAGCGTCGACCAGTTCGCCAGCCGCCGGCGCACCGTTGCCGGCGCATGCGGGCCGACGGATTTCAGAGCCCCTTGGCTTCGAAGGCTTTCGTCGACGTCGGCCGGCATGCCGTGATCCGGATCGGTCTCGCGGCGTTGCGGGTCCCAGAGATGATGCGCAACGAATTTTAGTAGTAGCGCTTCTGGCGCAGGCCAGGGCAGTGACTTACCAGTCGCCGCCAGTCCCCATGCTTCGAGATAAGCGAGATCGGAGGTGAGGGCGCGAAGTGTGTTGTCGCCCATCCCCTGGTCGACGGTTGACGAGATGGCGCAGGCTCTCGACGTCGTGGTCGGTGAGCAGTTCGGCAAGTTCGTCGCGCCGCTCCATCGGCAGCACGGCGGCGATGGTGTCGAGCTCTTCTGCACGGCGCTCGAAGGCCGTCAGTGATGTCTTGGGTTTCACCACGGACGCTCCAAAAGGACGGTTTCGGCGGCCTCCACGGCCGTGATTTGCTCCGATTCTTGCTGATTTGCGACACCAGATCGACTATCATCGATAATTGATAGTTATCGATGGTTAGCACTCCAACCGGCGATCATACCATGTGGCGAACCACTGTGGATTTTGGCTCTAGATTTCAATTGAAGCGCCAAGTGGAGTATCCTGCCTGGGTTTTTGATCTTGCGGGTTCAAAAACAGAGCAGGGGAGGGCGTCTATCCGGTTGATATCGCGATTGATGCGCCAAAGTTTACCATCGGGGATCCGGCCATTCGGCATTTTCCCAAGCAGCGAATTCTCCAGGAGATATCAGGTTCTTTTCGCCGTTCCTCAGTCGCATGGGGTAGAAGAGGTCATACATCGGATCGAAACTGGAAAGGAGCGACGCAAAGCTGGCCTTACGTTGCGCTTTCGTCCATGAACAAAATAACCCCCCGCGGCTGTTGATCATCTCAAATACTGCAGCCTGTGCTGGATCAAGGCGCTGCCAAAGACCGATAATATGCTCAGTCTGCGCACCGAAATCTTCGCGCAGCGCCTCTTCGATCACTGCTTCCATGGCATAGGCAATAGATTGTGTTTTGGCCGTATGGCTGAGGAAAGCGAGGGATTGCCTCAGCAGCCTTTGCTGCAGCAAAAGGACTGGCCAAAGGATCTGGACACCGTATCTAACGCCAATTTCTTCAAAATGCTTTGGCGGCTGAATAACCTCACGCTGCCGCTCAAACGCTTTGCGCACATCGTACTCCAAGCCAAGAAACGAGCCTTCTTTGTCGATGACAAGCGGTGAGCGGTCATTCACATCATGGACGACCTCATGCAGCCAGGTCAGGGATGTGTAGTCTCCGACGAGCAATATGCCAGCGTGGTTTTTGAGCAAACTTTAGGAGAGCATTCAGACTGATCCTTTCCGTTGACGAAGAGGGCTGATCACGCCGTCCACGGGTCGATGATATCTATTCCGAAGCCTCCGAAATCCTTCGTGTTGCGCGTCGCAAGGATCAATTGGTGAGCGACGGCTGTAGCGGCTATCAAGCCGTCCATAGAGGCCAGCCCGCGACCACTTCGCTTGGCGAGCGCCATGAGATCACCCCAAGCCAAAGCGACAGGCCCTTCCACTGGAATAATCCGATTTTCGAAGCGTTGAGGCAGATCATGTTCAAGCCACTCGCCCAGGGTGTCGCGTTTCCGTCCGCTATCCATCAGAGCGACACCGCGGCGAATTTCAGCAATCGATACGATGCTGATGAACGTGCGGTCTTCGTCTAACCCATGGAGCCACTTCATGACGCTCTCATCGGGGCGAGGTTTTGTAACTTCCGACAGAACGTTCGTGTCGAGGAGTAGTCTCATAGGAACAAGTCGCGCGGCTCGTCGTGTTGTCGCTCAATATCCAGATCGGCGCCACGCAGAGGCGATGCCAATAGAAACTCGGCGAGTGATCCCCGGCGCGCAGTCTTCTTTTGCCATTCTTCTGCAGAAACAACTACCACGCTCGGTTTCCCATTGCGGCTAATAGTTTGAGGTGCCAATTGCGCGCGCTCCATAACCTCTGAAAGCTTTGCTTTCGCACCAGCGACTGTCCAGTTCATATCATCGTGCGTTGACGCTTGCATCGTCTCACCTATAACAAAAATGACTATCGTGACTATAATGTCCAAACGATCTTATTGCAAGCGCTTGGCGGAGAGGGGGCAACTTAAGCCCGGATGCCTTGGTCAGGTTTACACGGAAGCGATCGCGCCGTCGTTGATATCTGCGGGTCATCTCTGCGGACGCATGCCCCAGTTGCTTCTGGACGTGTCGCTCATTGATTTTGGCAGGAGAAGCGAGGCCTGCCCGAAGGGAATGACTGGAGAACTCAAACACACACTCGATCTCGCTGAGATCACCGCGAACGCCGGCCGCCATTGCGGCCCGCTTCACCAGCCGAGCCACTTCCTTGTCATTCTGCCTTTCTGGCCCAACCGCTTTGCCTTGTCCCGTGACCCGACGGAAAAGGGGACCGTGCGCAAGCTTGGCGAACTTGACCCAGGTCTCGACTGCCGCGATTGGGCAGGTAGAGTCTGAAGAACCGCGGCCAATTTCGACTTCCCGGCATCCAGTTTTGCCGCGCAGGGTGACGAGCATTCCCTTGTCGAGGATTTCGATCCAGCCGCGCCCATCTTCGGTCTGGTCTGCCTTCGGATCAAGGACAAAGATCTCGGAGCGGCGAAGACCTCCTGCAAAGCCGATGAGCAGCATGGCACGGTCTCGCAGGCCGCGCAGCGAACCGTGGTCGAGCGTCTCGACCAAGGCAATGATAGCCGCCCACGTCCGGCTTGAGGTTGCATGGCATAAAAGCCTCGATATCCTGCGCGAGCCATCCGTTGGCCATTCGAATAAGCGTCTTTGTCAGCCAAGCCCATAGATCGACATCATTCATTTTGGCTGTCTGCAGAAACCGCCTTGCCGAGCGCCAATTTCAACGACCCCTTGTCACTCAGTTCCGTGAGCTTGGCCTTCAGCTCTCCCATGATGGGCGCCGCCTCGCGGCGCCTGACGATAAGCCGGATATCGGCATTCTCCCCGCGCGCTTCCCGGCACGGGGGCCAAGGAGCTGCCCTTCGATACGCAATCCCAATAGAGCGTTGCTGGGTCCGATACGCACGCTCACGCTTCAGGTAGCCGCTAAATCTTCAATACCTGCTTGCCCTATCATTCAAGACGGGCACTATGCTGACTGCAACGAGGAAACTTAATCATGTCGGCTCCTATCAGCAATTTCGCTTTTCCTCGAAGTTCCCATCTTCTGAGCGGATGGCTCGCCGTAGTTGCGGCGCTGTCTATCCTTACGCCGGCTTCCGCCGCGGATTCAGACTATGTCCATGCCGCCGAGAAGATAGGCACGGTCGAGGACATATATGACGGGACTCTGTTGCCCGATGATGCAGTCGCGACCTTTCGCAACATCGATCGGCTGTTTCCTACCCGGGCAATCAAGGCTGGCGGTACCGTGCTGCCGCTGCCAAAGTCCGACAAGCCACTCGGCAACGTCACCTTCGAGATCAACGGAAAGAAAAACGATCTCTACGACTTCATAGCGCTCGACAGCATCACTGCACTTCTCGTGCTGAAGGACGGCAAAATTGCCTATGAGACCTACCAGCGCGGCAACACTGACAAGACGCGCTGGATGTCGATGTCGGTGGCAAAATCGATCACCTCAACACTTGCCGCCATCGCCATCAAAGAAGGCCTACTCGCCGGTCTCGACGCCTCCGTCGCCGATTATGTGCCAGCGCTGAAGGGCAGCGCGTATGACGGCACAAGCATACGTGACGTGCTGATGATGACCTCAGGTGTCCGCTGGAACGAGACATATACCGACCCCGCCTCCGACCGACGGGCGCTCCTGAAGTCTCAAATTTCGCAGGGGCCCGGCTCGGCGATGAAGCTGATGGCCAGCCTGCCGCGTGCTGCCGAGCCCGGCACGGTGAACAATTACAGCACCGGGGAGACTCAAGTGCTGAGCGAAATTGTGCGAGGGGCGATTAAGAAGCCGCTGGCCGACTACCTTTCGGAAAAGATCTGGGAGCCCTTCGGCATGGAGGCCGATGCCAACTGGTGGCTTGATTCCCCGGACGGGCACGAAATCGGTGGAAGCGGCATAAGTGCCACCTTGCGCGACTACGGCCGCTTCGGCCTGTTCTTCCTGAACGACGGCAAGATCGGCGGCACCTCGATTCTGCCCGACGGCTGGACGAAAGAGGCTTCGCTGCCGACCAAGCTAAAGGACGGCTCGAAGCTGGATTACGGCTACATGTGGTGGACCGGCTGGACTACGCCCTCGATCGCGGACGGCGCCTTTGCGGCGATCGGCATCCAAGGGCAAAACATCTACATCAACCCGGCGAAGAACGTCGTCATCGTCACCTTCGGTGCCCAGCCCAAACCGACCGGCAAGGAGCCGATTGACCCGCTGGTCGTCTTCGACGCCGTCGCCGCTGCACTGGACTAAGCCGAGCTGCCTACCAGAGGTGAACGTGCCAATGCCGCTTTTGAATTCGTGGCGGAAGATCATCCGGTGGTGGTCCTCGGGCTCCTCTCGGGCATTTAAACTATGCACCAGAAAGCGGACAGACCCGCTTTCTGCCTTAAGCAGGAATGGTTTCCAGAGCCGCCTTGGGCTGGAAGCGGTCACCACTACCCCATCATCGAGTGCTATAAACCTGCAGCTTTGGTCAGATTCACCTGGAACCTATCTCGCCGCCGTTGATATCTTCGCGTCATCTCAGCGGAAGCATGTCCCAACTGCTTCTGCACATAGCGCTCGTCGACCTCCGCCGAGGAGGCAAGGCCGGCGCGCAGCGAGTGCCCGGAGAACTTCTCCGCCCGCTCGATCTCGCTGAGATCACCGCGCACACCCGCGGCCATGGCTGTCCGCTTCACCAGTCGCGCCACCTCCCGGTCGTTGAGACGATCCGGTCCAACGGCTTTGCCTTGTCCGGTCACGCGGCGAAACAGCGGCCCGTGGGCAAGCCTGGCGAAGGTGATCCAGGTCTCTACCGCCACGACCGGGCAGGTGGCATCCGACGACCCCCGCCCGATCTCAACCTCCCGCCATCCGGTCTTGCCGCGCAGGGTGACGAGCATCCCCTGATCAAGGATCTCGATCCAGCCTCGCCCGTCTTCCGTCTGCTCGGCTTTCAGATCGAGACCGACGATCTCGGAGCGGCGCAGGCCGCCAGCATAGCCGATCAGCAGCATGGCGCGATCACGTAGGCCGCGCAGCGTGCCGCGATCAAGCGTCTCGACCATGGCGATGATGTCTTCCGCCAGTACTGCCTCTTTCTGAACCGGAGGCTTGGCATGGCTCTTGCGGATGCCGGACATGACCGTTGCGATATGACGATCCTTGCGATCGAGCGGGAGGCCGCGCTGGGCATAGTTCCAGGACAGGGACGCCAGACGTCGCTCGATCGTCGACACCGCGTTCGCCTTCATGCCTCGCGTCGCCGCGCCCGACGCGCAGGCGGTGATGTAGAGACCAACGGTCTGCGGATGCGAGGGGAGGGGAGCCAGATTGGACCGCCGGCACCACGCGGAAAAATGCTTCCAGTCGGCTGCGTAGCCTTTTCGTGTATTCGCGGAGCTGGCCGCTGCGACGTAGCCCCGGGCACGATCGGCAAGGTTGGCGAGATGGGTTGGCGTCTGATCGTCGCCGGCGGGAGAGAGGAGGGGGCTTCCGCCCGATACCTGCGACGCTGAAACATCATGCCCAGCCGCCGTGCTGAGAGACGGCGCTGAGGTCTTCTCGACGTGGATTTCGGTGTTCTGCTCGATGATTTGAGTGTCATTCATGGTTCATAGGCGGACGGTAAGTTTCTGATGTGGAACGAATCATATTCGCAGTTGATGACCGGATTTTAGCCGAACCGGCGTATTTTTCGCGATAATTCGGCGGACGAACTTTTCAGCGGAGGCGCTGTGGTTCCTGGGGCTAACAGACACATTATGGAAGAGGCTGTCTGGGACGAGGCAGTACGAAGAGAGGCTGTACTTCGCAGGCTGCTTGCCGTTGGTCGGCCCAGTCGTTCCGACTTCCATAGAGCTTGCCGCGAGCTCGGAATCAGACGAACGCGACTGTATGAGTTGATCACAGCCTATCGGGAAAATCCGGTCACAAGTTCGCTGCTCCCGAATCCAGCAGGCACGAGGCGAGGGAGCCGCCGCCTGCCGGATGAGACCGAGGTGGTGATTGCACAAGCTGTACGGGATTTCTACTCGACACGTCAGAAACCCAGCATCAATCGGCTGCATAAGGAGATCCGCGGCCTTTGCCGGTTGCGTGGCGTGCGAGCGCCTTCCTGGCAGGCGGTAAAAGCCCGAATTGCTGCGATGGATCCGGCCGAACTCACCAAGGCACGGGAAGGTTCTAAGGCCGCACGCGATCGCTCCCGACCCGTCCCTGGAGAATATACCGCTGAGTGCGCATTCGACGTCGTCCAGATCGATCACACCATGGTCGATGTTATCGTCGTTGACCGTCAGTATCGACGACCACTGCAGAGGCCGTGGCTGACGCTTGCCATCGACGTTGCAAGCCGCATGGTCGCAGGCTTCTATCTGACGCTGGAGGCGCCGTCGACAGTGTCGGTTGCTCTCGCAATCCAGCACGTCGTGCAACCAAAAGAGCCATGGCTTGTCGGACTGGGGATCGATGCGAAGTGGCCCATCTCAGGGTTCCCCGACGCGATCCATCTCGACAATGCCAAGGAATTCCGATCGGTCGCATTGCGGCGAGGTGCCGAAGAATATGGTATTGAACTCATCCATCGCCCGATCGCCACGCCGCATTACGGAGGCCATATCGAACGGCTGATCGGCACCATGATGGGCGCTATCCATCTTCTACCCGGCACGACATTCAGCGATATCGATGAGCGCGGCAGCTATGACTCGGCGGCAAATGCGACGATGATCTTGGACGAACTGCAGCGTTGGATGGCGCTTGAGATCGTGCGCTATCATGCGGATCGACATGGAGCTTTGGGGATTCTGTAGATTCCGATGATTTACCGGACGGCGTTCCGATCAAAAACCGGACACGATTCCAAGAATCAACCGGACGCGATTCCGATTTGATACCGGACAGTTTTTCAACGTAAGCAGTGCCCCTGGGTCAGCAATCTTGGCATGCATTTCCTTTTGAACTTGAGGAGATGGCATGTCGAAGAGACGAAGGCTGACCATGAGACAAATCCGACATTTACTTCGACTGCGATCAGACGGCGTGAGCGTTCGCGATATTGCCGATCTTCTCGGGATTGCCCGCAGCACGGTGCAGGACGGGATCGGGCGAGCTGCGACGGCAGGGCTGTCATGGCCTTTGCCTGCCGATCTGACTGACGACGTCCTGGAAGGCAAACTTTTCGCCCGGCAAGGCACCAGACAAGGGGAGCGGAGACGACCCGAGCCGGATTGGAGCGTCCTTGCGGTGGAGCTGAAGAAGCCCGGCGTGACCCTGACAATCCTGTGGGAAGAATATCGAGCCGTCTATCCTGATGGCTACGGCTTCAGCCGGTTCTGCGACCTGTTCCGCGGCTTTGAGCGACGTCTGACGCCAACGATGCGGCAGATCCATATCGCTGGCGACAAGGTGTTCGTCGACTATTCCGGCAAGAAGCTGCCGATCGTCGATCGCAAGACCGGCGAGATCCGCGAGGCAGAGATCTTTGTCGGCGTGCTCGGCGCATCGAGTTATGCCTTTGCAGAAGCAACCTGGACCCAGACCCTGCCGGACTGGATCGGCTCGCACGTGCGCATGTTCGCCTTCTTTGGCGGGGTGCCGCGCCTTATCGTTCCGGATAATTTGAAGTCCGGCGTCAACAAGGCGAGCTTCTACGATCCGGAGATCAACCGCAGCTACGCCATCATGGCGGCCCATTACGGCGTCGGTGTGCTTCCTGCGCGGCCGAAGCGGCCAAAAGACAAGCCAAAAGTCGAGGCCGGCGTTCGTTTTGCCCAGACCTGCATTCTCGGCCGACTGCGCAATCAGACCTTCTTCTCGTTGGAGGAAGCTAATGCCGCCATCCGCGGAGCTGTCGAACGGATCAACACGCACGTGATGAAGCGGCTTGGCCAAACGCGCAAGGAGATGTTCGAGACCATGGAACGCCCGGCACTCGCCACGCTTCCGGCTGAGGATTACGAATACGCCGAATGGAAGCTGGCACGGGTGTCGACCGACTATCACGTTGAGTTTGAGCATTATTTCTACTCCGTGCCCCATACCCTCATCCGCCAACAGGTGGATATGCGGGCCACGACCCGCACGATCGAGGTCTTCTTCAGAGGCAAGAGGGTTGCCGCCCACCAACGCCGTTACGGCGGTTCCCGCTACGGAACCGATCCCGACCATATGCCCAGTTCGCACCGCCGTTACGCAGAATGGTCTCCTGAACGCTTCCAGCGCTGGGGTGCATCCATCGGACCTCACACAGAGGGGCTGATCATTGCCATCCTGGCCAACCGCCCTCATCCGGAACAAGGCTTTCGAACTTGCCTCGGCGTGCTGAAGCTCTATCGGGCAATTCCCACAATGCAGGCCGAAGCGGTGTCCGCCCGTGCCGTCGAGATCGGCGGACTGACCTGCAAAAGCATCAGCGCCCTCATCAGTACCTACAAGGCACCAAGACATTCCGCCGAATCCGCTGCCGTCGGCGAGCATGCCAATCTTCGCGGCAAAGCCTACTTTCATTAGGAGACAATCAAAAATGCTGACAAATCCGACCGTCGATACTCTGTACCAACTCGGCCTTTCTGGCATGGCCACCGCTTTCCAGGATCTGGAGAAGCAACCGGAAGCGAGAAGCCTTCAGCATGGCGAATGGCTCGCGATCTTGCTCGAACGCGAGCAGACCACGCGCCGCCAGAAACGCTTCGAGGCAAGAGCCCGCGCGGCCAGGCTCCGTCATGACGCACAGGTCGAGAATGTCGATTTCCGTGCGGCACGCGGTCTCGACCGCAACCTCTTCCTCAAGCTTTCCACCTGCGACTGGATCAGACAGCGGCACTCCTTGCTATTGATCGGGCCAGCCGGTGTTGGCAAAAGCTGGCTGGCATGCGCCCTCGGCCATAAGGCGTGCCGTGAGGATTATTCCGTCGCCTATCACCGCGTGCCACGGCTCTTTGCCGAGCTTGCCTTGGGACGAGGCGACGGTCGCTACGCAAAGGTGCTCAAGAGCCTGGCCAAAACCGATCTCCTGATCCTGGACGATTGGGGGCCGGAGAAGCTCAGCGACGAGCAACGACGCGATCTCCTGGAGATTGTTGAGGATCGCTACGAGAAGCGCTCGACCATCGTTACCAGCCAAATCCCCGTGGACCACTGGTACGATATGATCGGAAATCCCACGATCGCCGACGCCGTGCTGGATCGCCTCGTCCACAACGCCTACCGCATCGAACTTTCCGGTGAGAGCCTGCGCAAACATCGAAACCTGTCAGCCGAGGATGCAACTCAGGCTTGACCAGCCCGATATTCGCCGACAATGATCACTCAGACCCAGAGACGCTCTACACTGTCCGGATTTGCCTCGGAATAGCGTCCGGTAAAACGCTGGAATAAGCGTCCGGTCAATGATCGGAACCCTCGTCCGGTTTCATTGGAATACACAGATTCCGCCCCTGGCGGCGTGGCATGAGGCTACGGCCCGGCGACTTCGGCCTGTGCGCCAGCCTCATGACCTCGCTGGTTTTATGATCGATTTCCTCCCCAGCGTCGATCGACTGGTGCGGCGTGACGGGATTCGTCTGTTCGGTCTGCGCTACTGGGACGACGTGCTCAGCATCTGGGCTGGTCGGCTCGACCGGCCGCTACGCATTTCCTACGATCCACGTGATCTCTCGCAGATTTTCGTAAGGGCTCCAGATGGTACGCGCTGGCTGATCCGTTTCGCTGATCTGCGGCGGCCGCCGATAACGCTGGGCGAGCACCGCCGTGCCCGAACCGCCCTGAGAGAACGCGGTCTTGCCCTGGTAGACGAGCAACTGATCTTTGAGGCCATCGAGACCCAGCGCGCACTGGTTGATGATGCCGCCCGGCGCACGAAGGCAGCGCGGCAACTTGTAGAGAAGCGGGACCGCGCGCTCGACGCTACCAAACCCAACCGATCGGCCGCTCCACCTGAAACTGAGGACGACCGACCAATCGATTGGAGCAAAGTGCCCCTTTTTTCCGTCGAGGAGTGGTCGTGAGCGGGGAGGGTGCATACGAGCATCTTGACGAGCGCTATCGGCGCTATGCAGCACTGCCTGAGGAAGAACGCATCGCATGGATCAACGCCGATCGCTGGATAGGCTTCGATCAGGCGGAAGGAGCACTTGTGCGTCTGAACGCTTTGTTGGCCTATCCGCCACGTGACCGCATGCCTTGCCTGCTGATCTATGGCGACACCGGTATGGGCAAGACCAAGATCGTCCGCAAGTTCGAGCGGGCGCATCCGGCTACATTCCGCCAGTCAACAGGGGTCACCAAAAGGCCGGTCGTGGTGGCGCAGGTGCCCTCGGAGCCGGTTGAGCGCGATCTTTATCGGGAACTGCTGGCCAGCTTGCAGGCTCCAGCGCTCGCTGGCGGGACGCTTGCCCGCGAGAAGGACGTCTGCCGCTCACTACTGCGAACCGTCGGGGCCAGGATGATTATCCTCGATGAGGTGAACGGCATGCTGGCTGGCACCTATCGGCAGCAACGGATTTTCCTCAATGCCTTGCGGTTTCTTGCAAACGACCTGAGAGTGCCGCTTGTCTGCGCCGGGACCGATCTTGCGCGCCAGGCCTTGCTCACAGACGCGCAACTGGCCGAACGTTTCGAGGCGCTTCATCTCAAACCCTGGAAGAACGATCATGCCTTTGCACGGCTCCTGAAGAGCCTTGCAGGAATCCTGCCATTGCGCGGTTCGTCCGATCTCGAAAGTCAGGCGGTACGTGAACGGATTCACATACTCACCAGCGGCGTCACCTCACGAATTTTCCGACTGATCGAGACCGCAGCCGAAGAAGCTATCAGGTCGGGCAGGGAGCAGCTGGACCTGACGAGCTTCGGGGACCATCTCGTGCTGCCGCTCGTGTCGATGACGCAAGCTGCCGGCAGACGGGCAGTTCGCGGGATGACGCAGCTGGTGGGCCGATAATGGCAGGGCGTCTGCCAGTCGCACCGCGACCCTATCGTGACAAATTGCTGTCTTCCTGGCTGGCACGTGTAGCATGCCGCTATGGTCTCACCGCACGAGAACTGGTTGGCCATTTCGCCGACGACGGCAATAGCCTGTCATCACCCCTGCCAATCGACGATTGGTCGCCCGCACAGCATCAGATAACGGCGTGGGCGCAGGCATGCGGTATCGATCTCGGACGTCTGGAGCGTCTGGCTTTGCGCAAGCGCTATCCGGTGCGCCCTCCGTCATGGTTCACGAGGCGCGGACCGGATTGGGGCCACTCGGTGATGCCTGGACCGCCGCCTGTTTGCCTCGACTGCTTCACTGCCGATCGGGTGGCGGGTCGAAATGCCTATCTGCGGGCCAGCTGGATGCTCAGCGAGTGCTGTATCTGTCCTGCACACGGTCAAATGCTTTGCGACCGCTGCATTTCTTGTCATCAGCGACTCTTCGTAACATTTTGCCTGCGCGATGGCTGCGTGCGACCGGTCTGTCATCATTGCGCATGCCTGCTTGACGACAGGGGAGGGGAGGGTGGTACGCAAAGAGATCGTGCGCTCGTCCAGACGGCGTTGGCAACCCAGCGGCTGGTGGCGGCAAGCGTCGATCAAAATGATCCCGGTCGAAAACAGGTGGAGAAGGCGCTTGCGATCCTTTGGGCGCCCCTCGATCATCCCGCAGCGGCACGCCCCGTTCTGGCGCTGTGGTTCGGCAAAGCCGGGTGGCGCTGCCCTTATGAAGTCAGGCATGCCGTGGGTACCGACGCGCCGCTTGGCCGGATGCCGGTGCGGTGGCGCTTCGTCACGCTGCTGGCCTTGAACGATATCTTTGGCGTTGAACCAAATGTGGATGATGCAATTCCGGACGCCGCAACCCGCTGGGTCAGGAGGGCCACGACAATGACAAGCCGCTCCGCTACTCGATCGTTGCGCCAAGAGGCCTCCAATCAGGCAGTGAGACGCTCATCGGAAGACTACGACCTTTGGCCCGCAATATCTTGGCGCATCCGGACTGGATTACAGCTGAGCACCTGCCAGCGAGAAAACGGCAACGTCTTCGCGCGCGGCTGGTCGATGCAGCACTTGCTCGCAATTCGAGCAGCGAGGCCGGCTTTCTACTCAATTGCGACCTGGCGGGCAAATTATCGAGTCACGTGGACGGCCGTGGAGCGCGTTTCGAGGGTGAGAATGAGCCGTGATCGTCACGCTGAGCAAATCGCTGTACGGCCTCCTATGGCCGAAACTGCGAGGCGCGCGTCTGGGCAGCCTGTTGGCTGCGGAAAATTGAACACAAACCGTCCTGACGTGGAATTTGCAAGCGAATGGCATGCGCGAGATTTCGTCTGCTCGGTCGCATCGCACCAATTTGATACTCTGGGCGTCGGGAGAGCCGAAGCCGAGCCAGGTCCGGCGTTTGAGCGCGAATGCGGTCCGCTCAATAAGCGTGAATTCTCGTCAACCTGACGCGCAAAACAGGCTGTCCGTCGATGAAAAGCGAACGACATTGGGCCATTTTCGCATCATGAAGAAGACGTCCGATAAGTCAACGTTATCGGACGTAATCATTTGGCGACAGTGTGTGCGGGTCAATAAGTTTTCAATGGCGTAATCCGCACATCCGAGCTAAGCTTCTGTCATGACTTTGCGCAACATACCGGTCGCTTCTGCCACTATCCCCGGCTTCATCCTGCCGTCATGGTCCGTATCACTGCGGCCTGTCGAGACGGAAAGCGATGCGGCCTTCTCCACCGGCATCGCCCTGAAAACGCTGGACGATCTGGTTCGCAGCGAGCCGGTGTGGGCGGGCTGCTGGCGCGCGCGTCTGACCCTTCGATCCGCCGCTGCGGCCGTGCGCCTGACGGGGCGTACCGAGGGGGAAGCCGAGCTGCGGGATGCCATGCTGTTGTCGTCGGACGCCGGTGATCTTGGGCCGGCTGGAAACGTCTATTCCGCCTACAAGAGGCTCGGCGCCCGCAAAGGTCCTATGAACACCGCGTTCCTCCAGGAGCTCGCCACGCTGCTCTCGCTGCGCTGGGACGATCATCTGGCCGGCGTGGTCGACCTGCTCGATGGCGCGCTGCAGTCGCCTCGATCCGCGCCCTTTGCCGCGGCCGATCTCGTCTCAGTCATCCATGCCGTTCGCCCGGATGCCGAACGCCTGGCCTGGGCGCTTGCTGACGGGTTGATTGCGCAGCGGCTCGGCTGGCAGAGGCCGGTGTTTCTCCTGATGGCGCAGCGCAGCGGACCGGCGTTCCGCACGCTTGGTGGCCGCGGACGGGTGCGGCCAGGCGAGCCGGCCTTTGCACGCGCGGTATGTCTGGCGCTGGTGGACGGTGCACGGGCCGCACTGCAAAGCGCAAGCGAGATTGATCGACGCGCCCGGCAGCTCGTGACCGTGGCGCCAAAATTGCGCACGAAAGGCGGGGAGGGTGTGATCCACCGATTGCTGGATGAGGATGCGGTATCGGCGTCCGCTCCGGGCGCGGATCTGTCGCGCTGGGCCAGCCGGCGGATGTTCGAGCGGTTGGAGGGTTCTGGTGCCGTGCGGGAGCTGTCTGGTCGCAGCATGTTTCGGATCTACGGGCTGTGACGATGGCGGACTCGAGCACAGGGGCCCGCCGTCGCGCCGGGAAACGGCACGATGATCGCGTTTTTGACCGGGAGCTCGAGGACCTGCCAGCGGCGTTGCGGTGGCGGGAATGGATGATGCGGGTCGAGGCGGTGATCTTTGCGTCCGCCGAGCCTGTCACGCGCGAAACGCTGGCACGCGTCGTCGGCGAGGATTGCGCCATCGAGTTGCTGATCGACGATCTGCGAGAGGATCTGGTCGGGCGGCCCTATGAACTCGTCTCCGTGGCTGGCGGCTGGCAGCATCGCACCCGCAGCGTCTATGCCGATACCATTCGTGCATCGACGGTTGAGACGCGGTCAACGGCGGCGACGCTATCTCGCCAGGAGGCAGCCGTCCTGATGGCGATCGCCACGCTGCAGCCGGTCACCCGCGGCGAACTTTCAAAAACCTTCGGCAAGGAGATCAGCCGGGACACCATTGCGAGCCTGCGCAGCGCTGGTTTGATCGCTTCCGGCCCGCGCAGCCCCACCCCCGGTGCGCCATATACCTACGTGACCACACGGCACTTCCTCAGCGCCTTCGGCATGGAGACGCTGCAGGATTTGCCCGATGTCGAGATGCTGGAGGACGCCGGGCTGATGCAGGGCCGGCAGAATGATGTGGCCCTACCGTTAGATGGCGTTGAGGAGGCCGACGTGGACGACGCGTCATCCGAATGATCGCTCGAGCCAAGCCGGTAGGTTTTCAGACAAAGATGACAACGAGGCCTTTTGAGACGCTTCGGTATCTTTTAAGACCCCAGCGCGTCAGCCAGTGCTTCTGCGATATCGGCCTCTCTGACGTGAGCCGATACAATCCAGCCAAGTCCCGTGGGAAATGCGGCTGAGGTCGTGCCGTACCATTCTAAAAGCATCCATGAAGGCAGGAAGAGGGCGGTTGGTTTTGCGACAGCGTGATTTGGGCTTCGGTCTCATAGACCGCTCTTTGGTCAACAGCGAGATGATCGCCGGGTTTGAGTGCGGGCTTGTTCACGGCGGTCGGCATGATCTGTTGCAGACGACCCGCCATCTGCCGGCCGGTCGGATGCGCGATCACTTGAGAATTGCCAGAGATCACGGAGTGTTCACCGCGCGTGACGGGCTGGTGCCAGGGCACGATGCCGTCGAGAGGCTGCGCATCGCGCGGGATGAGGACGTGCAGACCATCTGGGATCTGTCGCACTATCATCGCATCGACGATCCCGGAGCCTATGTGAGAGCAATTGTACGGCAGGCACAGGCAGTCTGTGGCGCAGAGCGCCTTTGGCTATGTCCCGTCAACGAGCCGTCGCTCTACCCGATGCTGGCAGGCACGTCGCGAGAGCACGCGATCGATATGGCCGTCGTCATGGCCGACGAGGCTCGACACCTGCATCCTTCCGTCAGCATTCTCGTCAACGATCCTATTACCGGCGTCGGCGATCGCCAGTTTGCAGCGACCGATGCGATCGTATCGCGCACGTTCGTTGACGTGATTGGCGTAAATTACTACCCGCATACGGCCCGCACATCGCTATCGAAGGTGTTGCTCAAGACGTGGCGGCGGTACGGCAAGCCGATCATGGTGTCGGAGACCAGCTGGCACGATGGTCACTCGGTTCATCACAGACGATATCCCGGTCTGAACAAGGGGAGTTGGCTTCGGCATGTGCAGGATGAGGTCAAGATTGCCAAAGAACGGGGAGTCGAGGTTATCGGTATTTGCTGGTATCCGATGGTCGACTGCCCGCCATGGCATGCACCGCGATCCCGCAATCGATGGAGCCATGGCTTGATCCGGCAGGATCTGAGCGTCGATCCGGCGCTGTCGGCTGAGCTCATGGCAACGATGCCGCATGCGGCCGCAGCGTAGCCACGTCCTCATCAGCCACGCCGTTATTCCTGTGAAAGCCCGTTCTGTCTACGTCGGAGATTAAGCGACCTACCTTGCGGCGCGGTCTTTCCGCCTCGTGCGGCTACCCCCCTCTCTTCTGCTGGTTCTGCGCCGTCATGGCGTCGCGTTCGGCAAACACGCGTGCCACCTCGGCCATGTTTTCCGTGCCCCAGGTGCAGAGTGGCACGAGGGCCTGCGCGAGGCTGTGGCCAAGCGGGGTTAGGCTATAGTCCACACGCGGCGGAATTTCCTTGTAGTCCGTGCGCTTCACAAGGCCGTCTGCCTCCATTTCCTTCAAATGCTGGATCAGCATCTTGTCGCTGACATCGCGCACGGCACGGCGCAGCGCGCCATAGCGGGTCGGGCCGCCCTGAGCGACAAAATAGAGGATCAGCGGTTTCCACTTCCCTGCGATCACCCGAAGCGTCGCGTCCAGCCCGCAGGTAAAGCCGGGCAACGTCGGGGTGCAGGTGCCGGCTTCCGGTAGAGACGGGGTGGTCGGGCTTTGCATCTGTATGGTCATAAGAGGTACTTACCAAAAGGTGCATACTTGTCAACAGGAAGGCGCCTGGCCACCTTGGCGTAGTCTCAACCAAGGAGCACACCATGAGCAGACTGACAGGCAAGACGGCCGTGATCACCGGCGGGGCAACCGGCATCGGCCTCGGAGCGGCAAGACGCTTCATCGAGGAAGGCGCCGTTGTCTACATTTTCGGCCGGCGGCAGGAAATGCTGGATGCGGCCGTGCATCAGCTTGGGCCCTCGGCGCGTGCCGTGCAGGGTTCGGTCACCCACCTACCCGATCTCGATCGCCTCTATGAAACCGTGAAGGCCGAGCGGGGCGGGCTCGACATCGTCCTCGCCAACGCTGGCACGGGCGCGTTCGCTGCACTCGGGAGCATCACGCCGGAGCATGTGGACGAAACTTTCGACCTCAACGTAAAGGGACTGATCTTCACCGTGCAGAAGGCTCTGCCGCTGATGGGCGCGGGCGGCTCGATCATCCTCACGGGATCGAGCACCGGGGTGATGGGCACGCCGGCCTTCAGCATCTACAGCGCTACGAAGGCGGCCGTGCGCAATCTCGCGCGTAGCTGGGCGCTCGATCTCCGCGGCACGGGCATCCGGGTCAACGTGATGTCGCCAGGGCCGATCTCTACCGAGCTCGCGCAGGAGGTGCTGGGTGCCGATGGTATGGATGCGATTGGCGCGACGACCGTCCTCGGCCGGGTGGGAGATCCATCGGAGACCGGCGCCGTCGCTGCCTTCCTCGCCTCCGCTGACAGCAGCTTCATGACGGGCGGCGAGGTCTTCGTAGACGGGGGGCTTGCGCAGGTTTGACGTTGCGCAGATCTCGGACGTAACCAGAGAGCCGGCCCGTGTCAGACACGGCCGGCTCGTTCGGGGGATCGGTCGTTCATGGGATGCGGCGGCTCTGATTCTTTTGATGTGCCACACGAGGGCCCGAAAGCTCATGGAGGGGATGCCATAAGGGATCTCCGCCCGGTCAGTGCTGCCATTGCTCCAAATTTCAACTGCCGCCCAGCGACTAAGACGATTATAGCAAGTCGTGTAAGGCCCATATCGTTCAAGGACCTCCCGCCAAGGGCGGTCATCAACGCGAGGAACGACTCGGGGCTTGTTGGGCAGAAGCGGCTCGATCGCGCACCACTCGAAGTCGGTCACATCATACCGGCTCATGGCAAAATGGAGTAAGAAACCTTATTTATATGGAAGTACAGAACAACTATTGGTGCAATACATATCCTCACCATTTACTAAAAAGGCTTTCTTAACTTGAACGACTGACAATTGCTGGTGCACCTCAGCTCATGGCGTCCTGAATTCGCAGTGCCTATGTAGCTTGAAATAATTCAGTTAACGGCAGCAGGCTTTGTTTAGGAGGACCGCAGAGACTGTAACCGGGCAACGGTGCAGCCAGGCTCCGAAGCGCCATTATGCATGGCGGACTGAAGCAAGGCTATCCGCCTTCACTCGACAGCGATACTCAGGCAGCGCAGGATTGACTTGCGACCGAAGGTAGATATCGTCGTCTTGGAATTCACTCATCAATGTCTAGAGGCGGCGCAATGTCTACGACGTTTTTCGGTACTTTCGCGGACGAAGTCTTCGACGCCGGCGCCGGAGACCAGACGATTTTCGCAGCAGGCGGGCGAGACATTGCGTTGTTTACAGGGAGAAGTTCCGACTACAGCTACTCATCGATCAATTCCAGCGGAAGCGGATCACTCGTTATAATCTTGGATGGGAGATCTGGTAGCCCAGACGGAACCGATGCACTTTTTAACGTTGAAGTTCTTCAATTCGTCGACCGTGCGGTTGACTTGACCGCGCCTCTTGTCCCCGTAGTCCCTACAGTACCTTCCATAAACAGTAGACCTGCTTTTCTTAGTTTTTCTTCGTCTACCGTTTCGGAATTTTCCCAAGTCGGAACTGTTATCGGCCGAGTATCAGCAGTCGATTGGGATGGTGACGCCATCACTTACCAGCTTATGGATGACGCGGGTGGATTGATTTCCCTGCGCGGCGATCAGATTATTCTGCTGAAACAGCTGGACTACGAAACAGCGAGAAACTTTCAATTTTCCTTTGAAGCGAGCGACAACCGGGGACTGGCTAGCGTTGCTTCCGTTATCGTTTGGGTCGGTGATGAAGTTGAAAATAGGGCTCCCGTTTCGATCACGGTGGACAAAGTTTCGGTGACGGAAAATCTGCCGTCGGAAACGGTTATTGCCCAGTTAAGCGCTTATGACCCTGACGGCGACAGCTTTCAGTTTGCGCTCAAAGATAACGCTGGAGGACGGCTGAAGGTCGATGGACAGTCATTGAAGGTCAATGGCCCCCTCGATTTCGAGACCACGCCATCTCTCACATTCACGGTGATCGCTTTCGATGCGAAGGGAGCAACCACCGAGCAGACCATTACGCTCTCTGTGAGTGATGCGGTAGAAACCATCAAAGGCACAGTGAAGGCCGACAACCTCTCGGCGGGAGCCGGTAGTGACAAGATTTTTGGTCTGGCTGGTGCCGACAGATTGAGCGGCGGCAAAGGCAACGATCGACTAGATGGCGGCCAGGGAGGCGATAAGCTGTTCGGAGGCATCGGCGCCGATACTTTCGCTTTCACGTCTGTCAAAGACAGCTACGGCACGGGAGCGACGCGCGACAGCATATTCGATTACTCCCTTATTGAGAGAGACCGCATCGACTTATCGGCCATTGACGCAAACACCAAGGCTGCCGGCAATCAGGCTTTCTCATACATCGGCACAGCTGGCTTCCATGGGAAGGCGGGCGAACTTCGCTATGAGAAACTGAAGTCGGATACGATCGTCTATGCTGATACGAACGGCGACAAGAAGGCCGACTTCGTTCTGCACTTTGATGATCCGCTTGACTTGCAGAAGGGCTTCTTCCTTCTCTAGTTGCGGTCTACGCTCCCACCCTACGAGATCGATTAAGGGTGTGCAGAACTTTCTCAAAGTGAACGGCAACAAGTTCCTGGCTGCGATCGCCAGCGGCGACCTCGCCACCGCGGAGGCACCTGCGGCCGCAAGCAACGAAGAGGCGCCGATGTCGTCGCAGCAGCGTCCGAAGATCGGCATGCCGGACGAAGACCAGATCGTCGGTCGGGCAAAGCTCCCGACCAGCCGCTGCTTCTTCTCGTTCGGTGCGGGCAGCGACGATATGCCGGAGGTCTCCGTCGGCAAGACCTCCGTCAACAACGAGGATCGGGCGCTGCTCCAGGAAGCGTTGTACGACTTTCTGAACTGCGAGCGCCTGCTGGAGCATGTGCGGTAAACCGCAGGTCCGCCCTTTGGTGCCGCTCCTCTCGACGGGGGCTTCCTCCCGCCGCCTTCGGCTCTTGCAGCGCAAGCGCATGGTTATGCACGGCATGATGTCAATTCATGCGCAAAGGTTGTAGCCTAACGCATTGTATTTAAGTGCGTTTCGATATTCTAGATCGTTCCCGCGAAACATTCGACTGCCCGATTGCGAACGCTTTGCTATTCCGGCCGTCAATTCGTAAGTGGGAAGGAACATCTTCGACTCCGACGGGTTCTTCGGACCTCAACGCTGGCAGGATAGCTGGCGGGAAACAGGAGATGAGAAAATGGTAAAAACCTATCTGACCGCCGCTCTGGTAGCCCTCACCCTTGCAGGTGCCGCTGTTGCCCAGACCGGTGGCGGCTCGAGCAACCTGTCGGGCTCCGATGCCGTTGGCGCGACCGGTGGTGCCGCCAACTCCGCAAGCGGTGCTGCACCGATGACCGGTGACCAGCCCTCCACGAGCGACGGCAGCAACACGAGTGGTTCCATGTCAGGTTCGGCTGCGGCGGCTACCTCGGGTACGACGATGGCACCGCCGGCCAAGATAGCTCCGATGACGGGCGACCAGCCTTGCGCTGCAACGT
Source organism: Rhizobium sp. PP-CC-3A-592 (assembly GCF_003217095.1). Classification (GTDB taxonomy): domain Bacteria; phylum Pseudomonadota; class Alphaproteobacteria; order Rhizobiales; family Rhizobiaceae; genus Ferranicluibacter. Next base: position 34,505 of record NZ_QJSR01000010.1, on the reverse strand, counting down.
CCGGTTCGACCTCGACGGGCGCAAACTGCCCGGCGAACTAAGGCCTCTGACAAAACAGCGTTGCGATGCCTGCCAGACGGAAACGTCTGGCGGCCATTTTGCGTTTTCGAGATTCTACGCCTTTGTGGCCGTGGGACCTACCCGAGCGGAACGAATAGAATCACTCACGGTTGTCAGCTCGAAGGGCAAACCCGTCATGGAAGAGATATTCAGCCCCAAGTTCGCCAAGGACCATCCGGAGTATGTCCTGGAATGCGAGGAGGCCATGGACTTGCCGATCCAAGAACTCATCGAAGAAGCCGTCCAGGCCGGCCGGGATAACAAGACGATCTTTAAGGTGCTGGCCAAGCTCACAGGAGCAAAGGCGCTCGCATACGAAGAAGATCCCGACCCGTAGGACGATTCAGCACTCTCCGACAGCAGCACGCCGGAGTTCGGCACTTTCCCAGTCGAGTAACCACCGCACCCCGCGCACCGCGCGCACAGGGTGGATCAGGTCGCGCCGCGCTGGACATATGAGTTCACGTTAAGGTAGCTTTTCCCTAATAAGGGTGGGGAATTAGCGTGAAGATCCATAACTCGCGAAAGGCCGCCAGTACGGCCCTTTTCAATTTTCGTGTCGACGTTTTCCATCGCGGGATTAGCTTAGCTAGCGCCGTGATGGAGAGATCAGATTTACGCTTGCTGCTGGATGTCACCGGGCATCTGCAAATCGCCACGCTCGAAAGCTGGATCGATGTCATCGTCGCAGGAACGGAGCGCCCTCAGTTCACTTTAGAACCGAAGGGGTCAGTTATATATTACGTGACAGCGACGCCAGATCCTCCGACCCACGGCACACGGATGGTGCATTGAAACGCAGCTTCCGGGGGAGGACCGGGTGGATCAGGTCGCGCCGCACGCGAATCGTAGCGCGGCACTTACCAGAGGTGAATCTCGTTAGAAGCCAAAACCCCCAGGACTGCCGGTGAGGCGCCTTGCGTTAATTTGACGGCCTCAGCAGCAAGCGACTGGATATTAATCTTGTCCATGTCGTCATCCTTGAACCTGCGGAACGCGCCGATTAGCAGCATGACCGTGATTGTGGTGACGGACACCAGAGGAGCTCTGAACATCGCGATCGGTATCAGGACAAGGGGTCCCCCGAAATAATGATGTGCGGCATGCATAGGATACAGCACATAAAGACCATGACCATCACCGTGATTGCGATCACGATTACCCAGTTGCGCACATCAATGCGTTGCCGAGTCTTGCTTATAAGGAGAACCCGATGTTTTGCTTCTCGCTTAGATCGTTTGCGTCAATCTGCTTCCGTAGCTGGCTTAACCGTTGCTCAAAAGAGCTGAGGTCCGAGGCGTCATTCTAAGGCGGCTCTACTGCAGCTTCAGGAAGCGGGATATCGTCAGGCATTTACTGAACGCTCAGGGCTTTTTGTCTTTTTGAGCCGTAATGCGGACGGATAAGCTCATTTGGAATGGAAGCAAAGTATCCCCCGAACACATCCAGGCCCAGATGGCGTCAGACAGAACACACGGAAGGCAACAGGCAGGCACTACCTGTTTATGGTGCCCAAAAGCGTGCGGAAGGACCAGGACAGTCTTAGGAGACGACGCCAGAAACTCGGCTTTTCCGCAAGTTCGATTTGGCCAGGCAGCCATATCTCAGCGCCACGGCCGCTCGCATCGAAAAACCCCACTCCAGCTAGTTCTGCAGCAGCCCTGGCAGCCTTATACGCAACCTCAGCCTGCGACCATGCGAATGCAACGTAAATGATCGATTGACCGACCGTATAATCGGAAACTCTCGGGTTATCAACGTTTTCTTCCCCGTCAGGTTCATTCATTGCTGGAAAGTCTACTATCATTGCTTCATACCACTGCCGCAACTTTAGTGTGGTGACAGACGGATCATCGTAGCCGTGGCTCTCTCCCCATTCGGCTTGCTTGTCATACCATACAAGGAATTCGACCTTGGAGGCAGGAGCAGCCGCCGGTTCGAAAACCATTAGGTAATAACTCATTTGAACGGCTCCATTACATTGTTGCGAATGCTATCCTTGCATTTATGCCGGCATTCCACTGATGGGATGTAAGGAAAACCATGCATCAGCGTTGGCTTCCACCTATCACAGCGTGTGCAAGAGCACCTCACGGTTGCTTGTGGTTTCTGCCGGCTGGTCGCAAAGCATCGTTGAAGCGGACCACAGTGGTCGGCAAACGACATCACCCGTTCCAATACCGAAAAACGAAGGTCTATCCATGCATCTCCAGCTGTCCCTTGCACGCGACCGCATCTCCGTGCTCCTGCTCGAAGGCATCAGCCAGAGCGCCGTGGATTATTTCAAGGCGTGCGGATACACCAACCTTGTGCATCTGCCCAAAGCGCTCGATGACAAGGATCTCAAAGCCCATATTGCCGATGCACATATCATCGGCATCCGGTCTCGGACGCATCTGACGGAAGAGATCTTCGAGTCCGCCAGGAAGCTGATTGCCGTCGGCTGTTTTTCCGTCGGCACCAATCAGGTCGATCTGGATGCGGCTCGTCACCGTGGAATTCCGGTCTTCAACGCGCCTTATTCGAACACACGCTCGGTGGCCGAACTTGTGATCGGCGAGATCATCATGCTGACGCGGCAGATCTTTCCGCGTTCGGCATCTGCACATCAGGGCGGATGGGAGAAATCCGCTGTCGGCAGCCACGAGGTTCGCGGAAAAACCCTCGGCATTGTCGGCTATGGCAATATCGGTTCGCAGCTGAGTGCGCTCGCGGAAAGCATGGGGATGGTGGTCCGCTATTTCGATCTCTCCGACAGGCTGCGCCGCGGCAATTCTGAATCGATGGCGTCGCTCGGCGAGCTTCTCGACATATCCGACTATGTGACGATGCACGTCCCGGAAACAGCATCGACGCACAATATGATCACCGAAGCCGAGCTGCGCCGCATGAAGAAGGGAGCCATCTTCATCAACAACTCCCGCGGCACAGTGGTCGATCTGGACGCCCTCGCGAAAGTCTTGAAGGAAGGCCATCTGGCAGGCGCTGCGGTCGATGTGTTTCCCAGAGAGCCAGCATCCAACAACGAGCGTTTCGAAAGCCCGCTGCAGGGCTTGGACAATGTCATTCTGACACCCCATGTCGGCGGCTCGACCGAAGAGGCACAAGAGCGTATCGGCGGGGAAGTCGCCAGAAAGCTGGTTGAGTATTCCGACATCGGCTCGACGATGGGCGCCGTCAACTTTCCACAGGTCCAGCTGCCCGAGCGCCCGAATGGGACGCGCTTCATCCATGTCCACGAAAACCGCCCCGGCATGCTCAACCGGTTGAACGAGATCTTCTCGTCGCGCGGTGTGAACATCATCGCCGAGTTCCTGCAGACCCACGGCGATACAGGTTACGTGGTCGTCGAAGTCGAGAGCGTGGATCAGGCAGCTGACGAAATCCTCCAGGTGCTACGCGAGATACCCGGAACGATCAGAACGCGATTGCTCTACTGACGCAACGAGCAATGGCAGATGCCGTGGAGACGAGCAGGCGCTGCACCCACGTCTGACGGATACGCGAGAACGCCCATCACGCCGCCTGCCAGACCTGATTGAGGATCTTCGCCGCCAGCGCCGCCTTGTCCAGCGGCAGGAACCGGCCACAGTGCCTTGCGACCATGTCGGGCGTATCCTGGATGGCATAGCTTGCCTGCTCGTAGGAGCCGGTCTGCTTTAAGATATGGGTGGCGAGCACATCGCGAACATTGCGTGGCCCGTGTGGCAGCAGCCCTTCGATCGCGCCGCGGCCCGTGTAGGGATTGTAGATCCCGTACCGCTGGATGGTCAACCGCTTCAAGATGAGCACGAAGCCCGAGCGATTGAAGAATAGCAGCTTTACCCGGTCACGCCGGCGGTTGCAGAAGGCAAGCGTTGAAGGAGCAAACGGGCCCACCACCATCGTCTCCTGGACCAAGACCGCAAGGCTTTTGATGCCGGCCCGGAAGTCGATCGGTTGGCGATTGAGATAGACTTGAAGATCAGCGCCGAGCCTAAAACATGAGCCAGAGCTCCGATGATCACAGTCAATGCGTTCAGATCGCGGCACTCCAGCGTAAATCTCACAACATTCGGCAATGACGCACTTACCTTCGCTGGAGAGGGCAGCGGCGCGCTCCTCTCTGCCATCGGCAATCGCTCTTCGCGATCCGCGGCAGGCATCTTAAGGTCGAACTCGCTGCTCGGGGCGGCAATCTGAACCGCAATAGACGCAGATGTCGAGGACGGCGATAATGGATGTGCCGCGGAATGTTCCTGATCCATTTCCAAACGAGGTTCGCGCTGACCCCGTGTTCTCGCGCAAGTTTCGATACTGATGCGCCGGGTTCAAGACAGGCCGCAAGGAGGCGATCTTTCGAACCTTGATCGAAGCGCCGCCTTCCATTCCGACCAACCAACCGCACAGCGAGTTTTTGACCTTCACCCATAACTTGGTGTCCACTTTTTTTAAGTGGACACCACATGCGAGAGCTCAATCAATTACAGAAGGTGCAGGGAAATTCGCGCTTACGACTTTCGAATGCGATCAGGTCTCACCCCGTGTTCATCGATCCTAGGGGCCATGCGGTAGAAATACGGATCAGATTTCCCAAAATGCTGCTGAAGGAAGGCGAGGGACTTTGACTTCAGATCGAGCCCCGTCTCGATGCCATCCCAGCGGTTTTGGCATGGTGATGCCGTTGGAGATCGCGTTTTTTCGATACAAAAAGCCGCCGATGAAGCAAAAGGGCGCCGGCCAAGGCGGCGCCCTTGATCAGCGTTAGGATAGGTGCTGTGGCTTCGCCATTCCGTAGACCGGCGTGTCGATGCCGACCTGGCGGGCTTTCAGCTGAAGCGAAAGATACTGCGAGTAGTGGCGCGACTGGTGCAGGTTGCCGCCGTGGAACCACAGGGCTTCCTGCTGCGTCGGTTTCCACATGTTGCGCTGCTCGCCCTCCCAGGGACCGGGGTCCTTGGTGGTGTTGGAGCCGAGGCCCCAGCATTTTCCGACCTTGTCGGCTACTTCGCGCGAGATTAGGTCGGCGGCCCAGCCGTTCATCGAGCCGTAGCCGGTGGCGTAGACCACGAGGTCGGCGGGCAGTTCAGTCCCGTCCTTCAGCACCACGGCATTTTCCGTCAGATGGGACACGTCGACGCCGGACTTCAGCTTGATCGAGCCGTCGATCACCAGATCGCAGGCCCCGACATCGATGTAATAGCCCGATCCGCGGCGCAGATATTTCAGGAAGAGACCAGAACCGTCGTCGCCGAAGTCGAGCATGAAGCCGGCCTTTTCGAGCGCCGCATAGAAGTCCGCGTCCCTCTCACGGATCTCGTCGTAAATCGGGATCTGGAACTCGTGCATGATCCGGTAGGGCAGGGAGGCGAAAATCAGATCGGCCTTGCGCGTCGTCATGCCACCCTGGACCGCCCGCTCGGAATAGAGATCGCCGAGGCCGATCTCCATCAGCGAGTCGGACTTGACGATATGGGTGGAGGAGCGCTGAAGCATGGTGACATCCGCGCCGGCCTCCCATAGCGCCGCGCAGATATCGTGGGCGGAGTTGTTGGAGCCGATGACGACAACCGTCTTGCCGGCATAGGCGTCCGGGCCGGGATGCTGCGAGGAATGCTGCTGCTCGCCTTTGAAGATCTCCTGGCCATCGAATTTCGGCACATTAGCCTTGCCCGACATCCCGGTCGCCAGTACCAGTTGCTTCGGCCGCAGCACCACTTCCTTGCCATCCCGCTCGACCATGACCGTCCATTCGCTGGTCTTTTCGTCATACTGCGCCAACTTGGCCGTGGTGGAGCACCAGTAGTTCAGCTCCATGATCTTGGTGTACATTTCCAGCCAGTCGCCCACCTTGTCCTTTGGCGTGAAAACCGGCCAGTTCTCCGGGAAGGGGATGTAGGGCAGGTGGTCGTACCAGACGGGATCGTGCAGGCAGAGCGACTTGTAGCGCTTGCGCCAGCTGTCGCCGGGCCGTTCGTTCTTCTCGATGATGATCGTCGGCACGCCGAGCTGGCGAAGACGCGCGCCGAGCGCGATGCCGCCCTGACCGCCGCCGATGATGACCACCTCGGGCTGGACCGAATAGCCGAGTTCGGCGGCTTCGATCTCGCGGTTTTCCTTCCAGGTTTTGCGGTCCGGGTCATGGCCGTGCTCGGCTCCCATCGGACGGCGAGAACCCTTGGGCTCCTCATGGCCCTTCAGCTCCGTCATGGTGGTGAGCAGGGTCCAGATCAGGCCGTCCTTCAGGCGGATATGGCCATAGCCGCGGGCGACGCTGGTCTCGAATTCGAACCAGCCGTCGGTGACGCCGCCGGCCTCCGAGGCGGCCTCCTTCGTGTCCTGCACGAAGTTCGACGGCTTGGCGGCGGGCAGCTGGCTGGTGAGCATGTCGCGGACCTGCTCATGGCCTTCTAGCGTCTTCAGGTTCCAAGTGAATGTCACCAGGTCGCGCCAGTAGCAGTCGGCCTGAAACAGGTTGACGGCGGCGTCGATGTTGCCGCTTTCCAGCGCTTGCCCGAGCTTTGAAAGCATCGTGTCGATCTTGGTTCCGGGGCTGATATCAAGCATTGTTTTCCTCCATAGATGCTTAGGGGTGGTCCTGGAGCGCCCGCATGGGGCGTTCCGGAAAGCGTCAAAGCCTCCGCCTGCCGGGCTCCTCTCCCGGGACAGGCGGCGGCCAGGATGCTCATTTCGAAAGATCAATGAGGATCTTCAGATGGGTGCCGGCCGGATCGAGCAGGACGTCGAAGCCCTCCTTCACCGCCGTGTCGAGCGTGATGCGCTTGGTGACGATCTTGGTTGCCGGCAACAGGCCCGAGGCGATCAGACGGATCACCCGTGGCCAGTAATGCGTCGGATAGGCCCAGGAGCCCATGACCTCAAGGTCGCGGAACGTCACCTGAAACCAGTCGATCGGGTTTTCGTGCGGGTGCAATCCGGTCTGGACGACCACGCCCTGTTTGCGGACCGCATCGACGCACGCCTTGAGCGCACGTTCGTTGCCCACGCATTCGATCGCCACGTCGCAACCGACCTGTCCCTCCGTCAGCGCGCGGACGACATCGCCGACATTGTCGCGCTTCGGGTTGATCGCAATGACGTCGGGCAACACGCTCTTGGCCAGCTCCAGCCGAGCATCGTTGAGGTCGGAGACGAAGAGCTGGGCAGCGCCGGCCGCGCGGGCGGCAAGCAGGGTCAGCATGCCGATCGGCCCGGCGCCTGTGACGAGAACGCTGTTGCCGGCGGTTACGCCGCCGCGATCGCAGGCATAGACGGCAACCGCCGTCGGTTCGACGAGTGCGGCCTCCTCATCGGTCATCTCGTCGGGAATTTTCTGGACATTGTACTCGTTGACCATGGCAGCTTCCGCCATGCCGCCGCCATCCCAGCTGAGGCCGACCAGCGCCAGCTTTGTGCTCAGATGGAAAAGACCGCGATCGGCGAAGTAGTCGCCCGATCGCGGCATGACGAGAGGCTGGATCGAGACGCGGTCGCCGACGGCGACGGATGTTACGTCATCGCCAACAGCCTCGACGACGCCGCCGAATTCATGGCCGAGGACCTGCGGGCCATGCGCGCCGGTGAAGGGATGCGGCTCCGTGGGAATGAAGATCGGGCCGTAGCTGTATTCGTGAAGATCCGTCCCGCAGATGCCGACGAAGCGGTTGCGCACGAGAACCTGTTCCGGCCCCGGCTGCTTTGGCTCGGGGATGTCGTCGAGCCGTAAGTCCTTGGCTGCGTGAAATCTGAGCGCGCGCATGTTTCCTCCATTGGCTGCCTTTGACAGCATAAGAGGAGCAATGCCCATGCCAACGGGCTGCGCCGGGGCGATGACTGATATCCTTCAGCTTTTGGCGCCGATGGTGGTGTTACATGCCACAGCTGTGGCGCAGCAGCTGTGGCATGTGCCGCAGTGTGGCGCTCAATGCAGACGGTCTATGCCTAGCCGTCTCATCCGGCGATGCAAGGTCGTGCGATCTATGCCGAGCCGGCGGGCGGCCTCGGATACGTTGCCATTGCAGGCCATAAGGACGGCCCTGAGGTCGGCTTGCGTGCTGTCGTCGCTCCGGATCGACGTCATGCCCGATAGCTGGTCCGGCAGGTCCGCCACCTCGACCAAACCGTCGTCACACAACGCTGCGGCAAAGGCGATGGCATTGTCCAGCTCGCGGAGATTGCCCGGCCAGGGATAGGTGAGGACCAGCAGTCTTGCGGCGCTGGAGAGCTTGAGAGGCCGGCCCTCCGTGCCATGCTTTTCGAGCAGCCGTTCGAGCAGCCAGGGCAGGTCCTCGCGCTCGCAGAGGGGCGGCAGCGAAAGCACAGCGGCGTTCAGCCGGTAATAGAGGTCTTCGCGGAACGTGCCGGCCGCGACCATGTCGCTAAGCGATCGATGCGACGCCGAAAGCACGCGGAAATCGACCCTGCGGGGAACCGAGCCGCCCACGGGCAGGACCTCGCCCTCGGCCAGAACCCGGAGCAGCCTGCTTTGCGCAGCATAGGGCATGTCGCCGATCTCGTCGAGGAACAGGGTGCCACCCTGCGCCTCCTCGACCAGTCCTTTACGCCCCTTGGTGAGCGCGCCGGTAAAGGCTCCCGGCGCATGGCCGAACAATTCGCTTTCAACGAGTTGTTCGGGGATGGCCGCGCAGTTGACCGCAACGAAGCGGCCGGAAAGCCCGCTCACCGTGTGAACGATGCGGGCAAGATATTCCTTGCCAGTTCCGGTCTCGCCCTGGATGAGGATCGGCAGCCGGCTTGGTGCGAGTTTGGTCACCTTGCGCCTCAGTTCATCGACGGCCGGAACGTTGCCACCCAGGCTGCTCATCGCCGGCAGTTGCCGGGACGGACGCGCAACGGGCACGCTCACCGTGCGCTGCTGCGGTTCGATGGCATGGGCAAAGAGGATCGACCCGTCGCGCACGGCGATCCGTCGGTCCTGCGGCAGGCTGGCGCGGGTGAGGGATGCGAGTTCGTCCAGCCCCGCTTCGAAGAAGTCGGTGACCGGTTGTGCGATCAGAAGCTCGGGCCTGCGCCAGTCGAGCCCGCGCGAGGCCGCAAGAAGCCGCGCACCGCCATGGGTCATGCCGGTGATGCGGCCCGCGCCGTCGACGGAAATCGCCGCCTCCGGGTCGACGTCGAGGAACTCCGGGGCGCCGGCGAAGCGCAGCACCAGATCGTGGCGGCTGTTGGCCATGAGGTTGGCAAGCTCGATCCGCCGCACCGTGGAAGAAACGAGATGGCGCCCCATGTTCTGGCTCGCCTTCAGGATCGGCGAACTCAGGAGCGAAATGTCCAGCACGGCCGCCAAGGCTCCTTGCGTGTCGTAGATCGGCGCGGCGGTGCAGGACAGCGGCGTATGGGTGATGTCGAAATGGTCTGTCTGGTGGATGGTCAACGCCTCGCCGGTGGCGATACACGCGCCGACGGCGCAGGTGCCGGCGCGGGGCTCGGCCCATTCGGAACCGAGATAGAGGCCAGCCTTGCGCAGATTGTTGTTGAACGAGGGATCGCCGAGGAATTCGACGGTGACGCCCTGACGGTCGGAGAGCAGCAGCACGTAGTTCTGCTCGGCAACCTGGCGGTAAAGCCGCTCCAGCCCGGAGCGGGCGATGTGAACGAGGTCCTCCGCCTGCTGGCGATGTTCGCGCAGCCGGGTCTGCGAGACGATCACGGCCTCGCGTGCCTGCGCCGGATCGAGCTGGTAGGTGTCAAGGCAACGCCGCCAGGATTCCGCGACAATGGCGTCGCGCCCGGTATTGCTGCCCTGTCCGACGCGCTCGATCCCCTTAACGTGATCCGCAAAACCCATCAAATCACCGGCTCTCGAGGCCGCCTCCCGTGATCTCCCGGCACATCATAGCCGCAATTGCCCGGTGTGCCTAATCGTGCGGGGTATCTGGACCGGCATCGCCAACTTAACGGAATGTGAAACTTGATGCGTGCATGACGGGCCATGACAGACCGTAATTCACTATGTCGTGGAAACTGCTTTACCGCTGACGTCATCGCCCACGCCGTGTAGCTCTAATTCCGTTTGCCTCTGAGCCTGCGAATGGTCGGGGACATGGTGGCTGCCGGTGGGATCACCGTCTCGCATCAGACCGTCAGGCTTCGGGGAGAAATTCGACCGCACCTTTGCCAACGATACTCCGGCGTCGATCATCCGGTCGGCTTGGGGACAAGTGGCATCTCGATGCAGCCGTTGTTGCAATCCGTGGCAATCAGCATTGGCTTTCATGCTGCGTGCGGCACCCCTGATGCAGGCGGGCAGGCGCGACGAGGCGACGTTCTGGTTCTATGCCGGACAACTTCGCTGGCGCTCACGCCTGAACGCTAGCCCAACTTCGGACCTGACCGGTGAACCCGCTCTGTTCTCGTCGCTGTTCGAGACACTCGGACCGCCCGTCAATGGTTGGGCCTTCGGCGACATCCCCAAGCTCCAGCGGACGATCGACAACGTGCTCCTTTGGGACGTACGTTATCCCGATCCTTCGCTGGATCCGGCCGTACACAAGCGGATGCGTGCAGGACTGACGGCCCTTCGCAGCCAGATCGGCCGAGAAGCGGACATGATCAGAGTTGAGCGCGCCTCACGGGGCCTGGAGAACCGATGATTTCGCGCTTACGATGCTGTATCGACATGGAACGCTTGTCCCGCCTGCTGCTCGCATCGGCGATGCTGCTTGCCATCTCAGGATCCGCATCGGCGCAGGATGGGCCTGTCGCGGATCCGTTGCTCAGCGGTCTGGAGGGCGCACTGCGCGGCTGCGAGATTTGGGTCCTCGACCCGTCAAGCTGGCTGAACGATCCAGCGCGCTTCCTCGCGGCCATTGATCTTGGCGGCGCGGTGTTCGAGACCGAGAGCCTGCCCGAGCCGCTCCTCCCACCCGAGCTGTTCCGGCGCGGCAACCGCTACTGGCGGATCATTACCGGACCCAACGAGGGTTACGCGCTGGTGGTCTCGCGCGACATTCCGATGTGCCACATCACGGGCGGGGGCGGGGTCGACTTCCAGCCGGCGGCCGAAGCGGTGGCCGCCTCACCGGACTTCTCCGATCGCTGGGAGCGCATCGGCGAGGAGCGCCAAGGCGGCATGGTCTCGACATTCTTTCGACTGCGCAAAGAGCCGAAGCTGGCGCTGGTCCTCAGCCGTGCCGACGCACCGAGTGCACGTCGCGACCGCCCCCAGGTGATCGTCACCGTGACCTACGACCTTGGTCGCTGAGGCAACACAGGTTCGTCCGGCCAGCGTGGTGGAAATGGCCAAACAAGAACCTCACCGCCCGGCGGGATCGGTCCCAAATGGCGCAGGACACGGTCATAGTGCGGGTCACTCGGCGGGTAGCGCAACTCACCATGTCCGACAACGGACCCGTCTTCACTTTTCCCTCGCAGCCATAGGACCAGCGTGCCATCGGGCTCGCGATGCGCTGAGCCGATCGACGCCTCCGCGGAAGGAGGCGCCGGCGCATGCCCCTGCGAACTCGCTCGCCCGTTAGCGGACGCCGCCAACGCTTCCAGTACCGCGACAAGGTGTGGTCTCGGACAATCGGAGCCGACCTCTTGCAGGACGTCATCGCCGTCGAACAGCGCGACGCTGCACAAGTGGTCTGTCGGCTCACCGAGCACTGGCGGATCGGGATCCGGCATGATCCAGACCTCGTACCCGGACGCGATCACGTTGCGCCGCTCCTCATCCGAAATGGAACCGGTGCGTTCGCCTTCGATCTCCACCGGCCCTCCCGCATCGGCCAGACGGGTCGTAGCCTGACGGATCGTCATGAGGTCGAGATCAATGACGATCCAGCGCGCCAGCGGCGACAGGACGTTGCCGGTCGCGACCAGCATCCCGCGACGCGGCAGTTGATCGGCAGGAAAGGCGAGGCGGACGCCCGCGCGGCCAGTGCGTGCGGGCGAGGCGATCTTTGCGTCCGCGTAGCCGGGCTCGTGCGGCTCCGCTGCGACCGGCAGGACGAGAAGGAGGACGAGAAGCTTGGAGATGCCGCGCCGTCGTAAACGGTCAAGCACTCCTCCGCGCCACTTGGTTCCGGTCTCTGTCCGCCATGCGCCCGTCCTCCTGCCTTCCATTAGCGAGCCCGCTTCTGTTCGTTTCGCTCCGGCATCCTATCGACGCTGGTCCAAGCCGTCATCCCCACGTGGTCAGCAATCCGGGTAGTAGGGGCTGACCTCGACCAAACAATCGAGCCGCTCGCCCAGTTCTTGCCCAAGCGCCGTCATGCCGTCTGGATCGCCGTGCTGCGCTAGAAACACAGACTGGCTGTCCGCGCCGGGTGCGTGCGTATAACAATGGGCATGAAGCGACGAGCCGCCCCCGCCCTTGGCCGGCGTCATACGGATGACCTTAAGGTGCAGAATGTCGGTGCGGGGCATGACGAAGAGCTGATCCGAAACCACGATCAGCGCCTCGCCGTCTGCTGACAGCCCAAGCATCCTCTGCCGGTCCTTGACCAGGTCTTCTGGGTCGCGCACATATTCGAGCTCCGTCTCGCCCGGCGCAAAGCGGCCAGCCTGAGCCATGCGCGCTGTCCCGACATCCCCGTCGAACGCGAGAGGCAGGAAGCCTGTCACCCATTCTTGTTCTCTCGCGCTGAGAGCCAGGCGGAAGCCCGTCGTCACCGTCACGTGGCAGGCGGTCCTAAGGCGCGGGTCGCGATCCTCGGACCGGTTTTGCAGGCCGTGCGGCTGCCAATCCGGCGGCCAGGCTGTCAGCGAGACCTCAGCCAGCCCCGACCGCCAGGCGGCAACGACAGTGTTCCACCGCTGACCGACCGGCGCGGGCCCGAGCGATGCCGTTAGATGGTCAGCGACGCGTCGAAGGTTGGCGTGCGCGTCGTCCTTAAACCACGCAAGGGCGGTAAAACGGGTGATCGGAAACTGGGGTGGGATGCGCTCAAAGGCGCTTGCCGTCCAGGGCGCGAGTGCGCCTGGTGGAGGTTCGGCGTGGGTGAGGACGAGCGCTGGCCAGTTGTAGATCGGATCGGGCAGAACGCCGCAGCGCGCCAAGACTTCCATGCGCGTTTCGTGACGGGGTAAGCGCCAATCGTCCGCAAGGCGAAGGATCGGGTTCATGCCATCGGGAAATAACGGAACCTCCGCCGGCGCGGGGCCGTCGGGCCAGGACGTCAGCGGCACCAGTGCGGCCTGCGTGCGGCGCAAGAGGCGGTCCAGAAATCGTATCGTGGCCTCCGTTCATCCTCACCACTCAGCAACGGGTACATGTAGAATACAAGATATGCGCTGCCCATGTCCACATCTCAAACGTCTTGCCCGCAAGTGGACCCAAAGCTTTTCCGGTTATGAGGGAGTGAGTTTCCGGAACAGATCAGATCGCTCACGATCCCTTCCTGGCACTATGCCATTTGATGCCGTTCCAGTGACGCGCGGCAGGCTGCGTGGCAAAGAACATTGCGTCAATCATGGAACCGATGATTAGCCGGCGGTTAACGGCCGCATGCATATATTCGACTATGTACCGTTCGACACAGCTGACACTCCTTCTAATTTATCTTCTCATCAACGTCGTGGTCTACTGCGTCTACTGGTGGGATAAGAAAGCTGCGGTAGAGGGAGCGTGGCGCGTTCGCGAGAGCACGCTGCTCTGGCTGGCTATTGCCGGTGGAAGTCTTGGAGCCCTTGCCGCCCAGCAAGTACTTGGTCACAAGACGCGCAAAGAGCCGTTCCGCAGCATCCTGATGACAATCGGAGCCCTGCATGTAGGATTGGGCGTCGTATGGATTGCTGCACCAAATCTTGTGGTCGAGGCGTTATCGCGTATGAAGTCGTCTCTGTGATTCAGAGATTTATGATGTAGGTTCCCAGGCGGCGACCACCGGTACTCCCGACTTTGGCGAGGATGATTGCCTGTCAGGAATGCGCCTCGGCAAAGTCTGCGTAAATTGCGCGAGAAGCAGACGCTGCGGCTGCTAAACAAAGCGCTCTGGCGGCTACGTCAGGTCGTGAAGGTCTTTGCCCAAGGCCGGTCTCAATTGCCACGCACTAAATCTGACCTCCAAACCTGAACGTTCGGGAGTACAGCACATTGGTCCAACGAGATAATGGTCCGCTTCCGGGAATGGGCAGAGGCGCACGAGTGGCCAAGTTTGCCCATCGTGTGAAGCTTGTATTCTCAGAACGCCGCTCTGGACGGTCACCCTTATCCAGAAATCTGATGGGTCGCCGTCATAACGCCCCGTTGCCCAGTCGGAGGCTTCATTCGTCAGCACACTGCCGAGCAAGCCATATCCGTCCGAGAACTCGATCCCGGTCTTGACCCACCGTCTTTCGTCGAGCCTAACCATGAGACCGGCCTGATCGTAAAGATGCTCGAAATTTGCCTGAACTCGAATCTGGGCGGTGAAATCGCCCTCGGTCTGGAAAGCGTAGAAGTGGCCGTTGTCGCGAACAAAGCCATAGTGTGTCTCTCGCCAAAAATCGGTGTTGGCGTCAGTCGTTACGGAAAGATCGGTATCCGAACCATCTGCTTTTGTGGGCTCATTGAGCCACCGTCCATATTTAAGACTCTGCAACGGACGTCTCCTATGACAACGAGCGGACTTGCTCAGCCGCATCTCTCGTGGTGGTAGCTTTAGAAAGCCCAATTGCTGCGAACAGGCAAGGTCTGGCAGGCGTCTTGTACTTGGCGCCTTCGAAACAGACATTGCAGGGCATAACCAGCACAAGACAGGCGGCGAGACAGGGCTGTCGAGGTCAGTCTGTTCGGGCGAACACGCCTGGCGTAACACCTACATGCCGTGTGAATGCAACGCTGAACGCGCTGGCGGAGGCATAACCGATCCGTGTTGCGATCTCGACCAGTGGCGCATCTCGCCGAACCAACAGGTCTTTTGCAAGCGCCATGCGCCAGCCCGTCACGTATTCCATCGGAGGGACGCCCACCTGCCTTCGGAAGCGGTCGAAGAATGCCGACCGAGACATAGCGGAGGTCTCTGCCAGTTCCTCGACGGACACGCCTCCGCTCGGGTCCTGATGGATGCGTCGCAGCGCTGGAGCCAGGCGCATGTCGGAAAGCCCGCGCAACAATCCCGGAGATGTCTCAGCCCCTCCTGTACTCCGCAGAGCGTCGATAAAGAGAACTTCCAGCAACCGACTCAGGATCATGTCCCGCGCTGCAAGTCCGCCGACCATCTCGGCGTGAATCATCCCGACGAGATCCATGAGCCGCCCCTCGCCTCGAGCATGAACGATGTCCGGCAGCAGCGAGCTCAGCAACTGCTTGTCGTTCGCCAGGAAGGAACAGTGACCCACCATGGCTGTGACTTCGGCCAGTGCGTCAGGATCGCCGAGGCGGAAGACTCCGGGGTTGGTCTCCAGCCGTTGCGGTGGCGTGCCCGGCGGAGGCGGTTCAAAGCTGCTCATGGTAAATTCGTGGATTTGCGGCACGAGAACGAAATCCCCGGACGCGAGAATGATCGGCGATCTGCCGGCGATCGTCAGCAGACAGCGTCCTTCCACAATCGCGCAATAGAACGGACTACCAAGCTCGCGACGCTCGACCGACCATGCCCCACCGGCAACAACCAGCTTGGCGATCGATGGCACGGGCTTGAGCAGCGAGACGATCTCGGCGAGTGGATCGGACATGTCTGGACTTTCACTTAATCAGTGCGGACTTTCAGATATAGATAATCCTGCTCTCGTCGTCCATCCTGAAGGCGCACATGGAGACCACACATGACGACGAACAATCTGATCGATATCGCGCGCCGTATCCCAACGCCCGACGGAGCCCTCACGATAGCCTACTCGCCGATCCGCCTCGACATCGACGGACGGGCGCCTCTGGAACTGCGTTTGACTGCACCGGCAGAAGGCGATCGCCTCCCCATCGTCATTCTGTCGCATGGATTCGGACCCTCATTCTACGTTCCGTCGAAGGACGGCTACGCGCATATGGCGCAGTTTTGGGCAGAGCGCGGTTTTGCCGTCATCCAGCCCACTCACGCGAGCTCACGCGTCGGCGGCCTTCCTGAAGACGCCGAAGGAGCGCCGTTCTTCTGGCGCGAGCGCGTCGCTGAGATTCGGACAGTGATCGACCGGCTGTCAGAGATCGAAGAGCGCGCGCCGGCCGTCTCTGGCCGGCTTGACCATGGCCGCATCGCGGCGGCAGGACATTCTCTCGGTGGCCACACGGTGAGCCTGCTCCTGGGCGCGCAACTCCACGGAGAGACTTTTAGCGATCCACGCATCAAGGCTGGGATCCTTCTCACCGCTCCCGGACGGGGTGGAAAGGATCTGACAGAAGAGAACGCCGCGCGCTTTCCATTCTTTGACCTCGACTTCTCACACCTCACGACGCCGAGCCTGGTCGTTTGCGGGGCAGATGACAACCCGCGTTTTACGCCCCGTGGCCCGGATTGGCACGCCGATGCCTATCATGACGCGGTTGGTGCACACGCGCTTCTTACGCTTCATGGCGTAGGCCACGGCCTTGGTGGCATTGCCGGACTCGACGCCAAGGAGACAGAGGTCGAGTTGCCGGATGCGCTCGAGGCAACGAAGCGCATGACCCTTGCTTGGTTGAGAACTGCCATCGGCGATGACCCGGACGCTTGGTTCTCAGCATGTACGGCGTTGAAGGGGCCGGGGAGCAGCCTTGGAAACATCGTCGAGAAGTAATCGGATATAGCCGGACGTCGGAAGCCCGCAGGTGGATGGGAAGCATCACCCGTTTCCGTAGTGACGAAGCTGCAATTGGGAGCGGTTATCAGCCGCTCCCTTTACATGTTAGACCTGCGCCTGCGCGAGGGGCCTATGTACCTCACGCTGCCTGCCAGACCTGATTGAGGATCTTCGCCGCCAGCGCCGCCTTGTCCTGCGGCAGGAACCGGCCATAGTGCCTTGCGACCATGTCGGGCGTATCCTGGATGGCATAGCTTGCCTGCTCGTAGGAGCCGGTCTGTTTCAGGATGTGGGTTGCAAGCACATCGCGCACGTTATGCGGCCCGTGGGGGAGAAGGCCTTCGATCGCACCGCGGCCGGTATAGGGATTGTAGATCCCGTACCGCTGGATGGTCAGCCGCCACGCCTCGTAGAAAGTCGTCTGGTCGTAGGCCGCATCCTTGCTGGTGGTCTTCACCGTCTTGACGAAGAAAGTTTCGGGATCGCGCGCGTTTCCAAGAAGGACACTGCGGTGTCGCGCGACATAGGCGTCAAGATGCGTGTAGAGACCCAAAAGATCGGGCAGAACCAGCCGGAAAGGTTTCGAGCCGAAGAACGACGAGTGGGCATTCTTGAAGGCGTTGGCCGGAATGAGCACTTCCCAGCCCCGCTCGCGGTCGTTCCAGCGCAGTTCGCCCCGCTTCAGTTCTTCCAGCCGCCGCTCGGAGCGCGGAAAATGACCGCGCGGGCAGAGCAGGAGCTGGCGCAGGTTCTTCTGGCGAAGCCCCAGATGCAGGCCGAGACGCAACATCAGGAAAGCACGCACGGCTTCGGCTGCGGCCCGCGGATATCGGCGCTCGTCCGGCATCCGCTGAAGAATCTCCTCGGTGATCTTGCGGTATTCGGCAAGGGGGCTCGCCGCCTCCAGAACCGGCATGATCGGCTCGAACGGATCACGGTGGACGCGCATGACCCGCTGGATCTCTTTCGAGCGATGACGCGCATACTGGAAGAACCGTTCGCAGGCAGCATGCCAGTCGCTGCGCGCGTCATGGATCTCTGCCTGCGAGATCAGCCCGGGCACGGCACGAACGCGCTGCAGGAGTTCGGGATGCTGCCGCAGCCAGCCGGTTCCCTCGCGGGTCAAAGACAGCGCAACGCTCAGCATGTCGACTTCCCAGGCGGTGTAAAAGCCGCGGCGTCGTTCACGCCATTGTACATACCAGTCCCAGATGCCGGGGAAGACCAGCATGCCGAAGGTCAGGTGCGACAACGGCACACCACGCCCGCGCACGACACTGCCGGGGGAGGCGGCAAGGGCCCCGAACATCAGGCCGAGATGCTCGATCTTCTGGGACGCCGTTTCTTCACCCCACACCCCGTGGCGCTGAAACCCGAGTGCCGTCAGCGTCGACGTTTTGAAGCTAACCAGATCGGCCATTTCCATCGCAAGCGCTGGCGGCGCATCGATCACGCCGGACAGGAGGTCCGGATCCTCGATCGACGTGACATCGTCTTCATCTGTATCGTCCACAATTGTGAGGAGGTTGCGACTGGTCGATGGGCCGCCGCCATAGGCTATCCCGGGAAAGCGTATGGCGTATCGCTGGCGCACGGCGGCTGCCTGATACCGCCTGTAGTCGGTGGCGCCAGTGATGATGACGCGGCGGACCCAGTCGAGGATCTCCTCGCGCTTGGAATGGGGCAGACTGTTGAAGTCGTCCGGAAGATGCCAAGCCAATCGACGCCGTTCCGCTGGACCGATGTCGCTACCGACGTCATGGCCCGATGCTGCGCGCGCGGCATGCGGCAGCTTGGCTTTGAAGTAGCCTTGGGGAACACGATAGCGGGCTTCGATACGGCTGAGGATGTCGAGGCTTTCCAGCGTCCTCGGGGTTTTCATGCCGGTGATCCAGCTCAGGAGCGTATTCTTGTCAAAGGTCTCGCCTGGACGGACGATGGCCTTATGCAGGCTATAGTAGGTCTCGCCAAAACGACGGATCTGGTAGCTGACTGCCTCCTGGAAAGAGGCGGGATCCTGCCCTTGGCTGAAGAGTGGCTCGGGGAAGGGGTCGATCGGTTGCGGATCTGGTCCAGGCTTTGACCGAGACGATTGCGACGCGGATGTCATCGTTGGCTGCGACGTTGACGATCTCGATGGCGGCGCGCCTTTGACTGATCGTTTAGCCTCCGCCGTCTTGCCCATAGTCGTTGTCCGCGGGCGCCGCCGTGCTTGCTGAGAGGAAGCTGGAACGTGCTCCGCCTCGCTGACGTCGCGTATCCAGCGTTCGATCGCATCCAGTCCTGGCTGCATCGCCCGTTTAAGCCTCGGCGACAGGTCGTCCTGGAGATCACATTCATCTGCAATCTGCCGCCAGTCCGCGTTGCACCCTGTGTTCATCATGGGCGGCGGGGCTTTTTCGGCGATGAGGGCAAGCATGAAGCGCTGAATGTTCTGGCAGTCTCGTGGTGTTGCCACGGGAGCGATCCTCGCTTGGCAGAACTGGGTAATCATGCGCTGGAGGGTTTGGGGTGAGGCAATGTGCTTTCGCATAAGGCATCCGCAGTTGGTCGAACATCGCCGGCCTGAGGCCGGGGCACGCCTGCTAATGCGATGATGTTAACAGAGCGTGTATAAGACAAAGAGAATGTAGTTTCGGAGCTGTCTGACCCGTTTGGAACCGCCCAATCCTGTCCTTCAACTTGCGCAGCTCCACGCAACTTAAGATTTTAACGCGTTCGGACCGTTCGGATCGTTCGGAACCGGAGCGACAGATGCGCGTTCCCGAACACGAGCCTCCATAAACCAGGAAGTCAGGTGACGTTATGACCCGTGTGATCGTAATCGGAGCAACGGGGCATGTCGGGACCTACCTCGTCCCCGCCCTCGTTGAAGCAGGGTATGAGGTTGTCGCCATCAGTCGCGGCTTCGCCGAACCCTACCAGCCGCACGCAGCTTGGCGTCAGGTCGAACATCTGCAAATGGATCGGGAGGCGCTGGAGTGCTCCGGTACTTTTGGCGAGGACATACGGTCTCTGAAGCCCGACATCGTCATCGACATGATTTGCTTCACAAAACCCAGCGCTGAAATGCTGGTTGAAGCACTGGGTGGTCATGTCGATCATTTCCTTCACACAGGCACGATCTGGACCCACGGCACGGCTGTTGCTGTGCCGACCGTTGAAGACGCAGCAAAATATCCGTTCGGCGACTATGGGGTGAAGAAAGCCGAGATCGAGACCTACCTGTTGAAGAAGGCGCATCAGGACGGGTTTCCCGTGACTATTCTTCATCCCGGCCACATCGTCGGACCGGGCTGGGCCCCGCTCAACCCGCAGGGCAACTTCAATTCGCAGGTGTTTTCGATGCTGGCGCGGGGTGAAATGCTCGTCCTGCCGAACTTCGGCCTGGAGACTGTTCATCATGTCCATGCGGAAGATGTCGCCCGCTTGTTCATGGCGGCCATCTCCTCTCGTGCAACGGCAATCGGCGAGGCCTTCCACGCTGTTTCCGATAAGGCTCTGACGCTGCGCGGATATGCGGAGAGCATGTCTCGCTGGTTCGGTCACGAACCGGAGCTGGAATTTCTTCCCTATGACCAATGGGCGGCTGGCCAGAATGCCGAAGACGCGAAAGCCACATGGGAGCATATTGCACGCAGCCCGAATTGTTCGATGGAAAAAGCGCGGCGTCTCCTAGGGTTCGTCCCCCGGCATACATCGATGCAAGCCGTACAGGAAGCGGTCACGTGGCTCATTGCAAAGGATAAGCTAGAGGCACCACTCGGGTAAGTATACTTGCTTCGGCGTGGAATATATACCATCGATAAAGGTTGGTTATCTGCAGTTTGCGCAGCCAGGATGTAACCTTCTGTTCCACCTGATAACTATACGAGAGCGGCTCGATCGTCGCTCAGAATCTCGCCTTCGGCGCAATCGGCGTTTGGTGATGCCAAGATGACGACGGCATTCTTCAACCGCCTGACTCATCACTTCGAGATCGTGGGAACTGAACAGCCTCCTGGCGCTCCAAGACCCGTTCTTTAGGCTAGAGCTACAGATATCTACCAATCGCACCGGGCCTGCCCTCTGTATCTTTGGCCAGCGCCGTGCAGGCAAAGCGCCGATTGCGTAGAACGGGCTAAGAGGGGACGTCGATATGGGGTCAACATTCCGCGCCGTTAGGCAGAGATGTACGAAGAGCAAAATTTGATCCGCTGCACGCTCGATTTATGGGCGCATTCTAAGGCCCTACCCGCCAGCGAACGTGCATCACAGCCAGCCTCGGCGGAAATCACCGCCCATCCAATCTGTTAAGCGGTCCCAGCCCCTTTAGATGCTCAACCAGCGCTCTCAGTTTCGGCGCCATGTTGCGGCGGCTGGGGTAGTAGAGGAAGAAGCCTGGGAAGAGAGGGCAGAAGTCTTGAAGAACCGGCACCAGTTCGCCGCGCGTAATCGCTGGGCGGAAACTGTCCTCCATTCCGAAGCTGATTCCGGCGCCCGCGCAGGCGAGCTTGATCATCAATGCCATGTCCGTCGTCGTGACCGTATCCGCCACGGCCACACAGAAGGCGCGACCTTCGTCTTCGAACTCCCATCGATAGGGCGCGACATTTGCGGCGCGACGCCATCCGATGCAACGGCGGCTTGCGAGCTCGCTCGGGTGGTTCGGCGTCCCGAACCGCTCGAGATATTCCGGCGACGCCACCGCCAACTGGCGCTGCTCGCCCGAAACAGCTACGGCGATCATGTCCTGGGCGATCACCTCGCCGAGCCGGACCCCGGCGTCAAAGCCTTCCGCGACGATGTCGAACTCCTCGTCGGTGACGGTGACGTGCAGCGTCACGTCCGGGTTCTCCGCTAGAAACGAGGCCAGCAGCGGCCCAGACAGAAAACTCTCGGCAATCGACGAGACTGCAAGCGTGAGCTTCCCGCGCGCTCTGCCACGAAGGTTGGCGGCCGCTTCGATGGCGCCCCGCATATCCCGCAGCGCGGGCGCGGCATCCGCGTAGAGCCGCTCCCCGGCCTCCGTCAACGCCACGCTGCGCGTCGTCCGGCTGACGAGCGCGATGCCGATCGTCTCTTCAAGCCTGCGGATCGTCTGGCTGACGGCCGAGCGGGTGACGCCCATCCGGTCGGCGGCGGCGCGAAAGCTCTTCTCTTCAGCAACGAGCGCGAAGACCGAAAGGGCGTTGAAGTCTGGCTGCATTGGTTAGCTTTCCTTACGTTCGCATGAACCGATAGGCAGCTTATCACGACAGTGCCGCGAGCGTACTCTCCTGAAAACCGCAATCGAGCGGATTCAAAGAGGAGAAAGTCATGGACAAGGTTGTTCTCATCACTGGTGCTTCCAGTGGCATCGGGGTCGGTATCGCCCAGGAGCTCGCCAAGGCAGGTGCCACGGTCGTGTTGGGTGCGCGTCGCACGGATCGCCTGGAAGCCGTTGCCGACCAGATCCGTGCAGCGGGCGGAACGGTCATGACGCGCAAGGTCGATGTAACCGATCGTGCCGACGTTGCGGCCTTTGCGGACGCAGCCCGGGAGGCGTTCGGGCGGATCGACGTGATTGTCAACAATGCCGGCGTCATGCCGCTATCGCCGATGGCCTCGTTGAAGGTCGACGAATGGGACACGATGATCGATGTCAACATCAAGGGTGTGCTCTACGGCATCGCCGCCGTGCTGCAGGAAATGACCGAGCGCGGCTCGGGCCAGATCATCAACATTGCCTCGATCGGCGCGCTTCAGGTGGTGCCGACAGCCGCCGTCTATTGCGCCACGAAATATGCCGTCCGGGCGATCTCCGATGGTCTGCGCCAGGAAAACGACAAGCTGCGCGTCACCTGCATCCATCCCGGCGTCGTGGAAAGCGAGCTGGCCAGCACGATCACCGATCCGACCGCGATCGAAGGCATGAAGGCATACCGTGCGATTGCACTCACACCCGATGCAATCGGACGCGCGGTCCGCTTTGCCATCGAGCAGCCCGAGGATGTCGACGTCAACGAGATCGTCGTTCGTCCGACCAAAGCGGCATTCTGACCGGCCGCAAAGCAACACGACAGAAGGAGGAAAGACAATGTTTCAGCAGAGCGGATCCCAAATTGCCGCCGCCGCCGCCGTTTCGCTTTTCAGCTTCGTTCCGGACGCCGCTTTCGCCCAGACGACGGAGGAAAGGCGGGAGCGCGGGGCTGTTGTTATCCGAAGCCTGAACAATGGCACGCCGCAGCAGACGCTCGAGAGCATGCGAAAGGAGTTCCCGTTCCTTGCCGAAGCGACCGAGGCCTATGCTCTCGGTGACGTCTGGTCGCGCCCGGGTCTCGACAGTCGCACGCGCCAGCTCGCCGCGGTCGCGGCCTTTGCGGCCATGGGCGAGACGACGCTGATGAAGGTGCATGCAGGCTATGCTCTGAACATCGGCGTCCAGGAAAACGAGCTTAAGGAGGTCATCTACATGGTAACGGTGCCCGCTGGCTTTCCCAAGGCAATTGCGGCCTCGCGAGTGCTGTCGGATCTCTTCCGCGAACGGCGCGAGGCGAGCGGCGGCGCCCCTGCTGGGCAGCAACCGGGGGCGCCGCCGGAGGTGAACCGGCCATGAGCGGTCCCCTCCTGATCATCGTCGCCATCATCCTCACCGCCGCGTCTCTCGGCGCGGTGGTCCGCAGCGCAAAGGCAGAGGACGCCATGCCCAGTTATACCAAGACCACGGGAAACACCGACATCGGCCGTGACACGGAGCCGCAGAGCCATCCTTATCTTGGCATGTGGGTGACCGGAGACGGCCGTATCCGCCAGGAGCTGCTCCCCACGGGCCGCTATGACGAAGCCCGCGGCAGCCGGAGCAGCGCTTACCGGGGACGCTACCGCGTGACCGCCACGCATATCAACTACTGGGACGACACCGGCTTTACCGCCGAGGGCACCTTCGTCGACAACGACACCCTGCACCACGGCGGAATGATCTTCTACAGGGAGAAGCGTTGACGCCTGTCATGCTGGCGATGGTGAAGGCGCATTCCGGCTTGTTTTGATCTCTCGCGACCCGCCCGATCCACGGGGCTTCAACGCGATTGCTCGCTCAAGGCATAGGAGTCGAGGTAACCGCAGGCGCTGCAGCGAAACGTCACCACATCGTAGACGTCCTTGCCCTTCAAGTTCAAACCGGAGAGATAGCTTTTAACAGGCTTCCCGGAGACCCATGTCTCGGACGACAACAGGCCGTCCCCCTTTTCAAGCAGGAAACCCTCTTCCATATCGGCGTTGCATCGACTGCATTGATAGGGCAAATCCTGATCTCCTCCACGTCGGTGGGTACCGTTTCCGGTAAACGCTTGCATGATTGCCCTAAACAAACATTGCAAACGGCGCACAGTGCAAACGCGCCCGACGACCGCGTCGGAACAGCTCTCTCCAATGCTGCCGCGAGTGAGAAACACTTTTTCACCTGTGATACGCAACCGCCTCTCGGGATCGACGGCATGATGATTGGCTGCAGCCGTCGGTACCCTAAATGAGGATGGGCGAACGACAAGGGGACTGTGGGATGTCAAGGGTAGGTCGTCTCTTCGAAATGCTGGGCGTGCTGCGCGCCCGCAGACGGCCGGTGACCGCGTTTGAGTTGGCGCAGGCTCTCGGGATTTCGGAGCGAAGCGTATACCGTGACGTCGATACACTTCGTCAGCTCGGAGCGCCCCTCGATGGACAGGCGGGCGTCGGGTTTCTTCTCAGAGACGGCTTCTTTCTCCCGAATTTTGCCTTCTCGCCGGAAGAGATGGACGCTCTCGTCCTCGGTTTGGGGTGGGTGCAGCAGAGAGCGGATCCGGCCCTCGTTCAGAGCAGCGAGAGTGCCTTGGCGAAGATACGTTCGGGTCGAACCGACCGGATGTCCGCAGGCGAAGAAACTCCTGCGCTCGTAACGGCCGCCTCGGTTTCTGAACGCTTGGACCCAACGCAGGTCTCGGCGCTGCGAGATGCCATCCGCAGGCTGCGTAAAGTGGCGCTCGAGTATGAAGATGCAGTCGGCTCAATCTCGGAGCGCATCATTTGGCCGATCGCCATCGTTTACTTCGACGACGTTCGAGTCTTGGCCGCCTGGTGTGAAAGCCGATCTGCATTCCGACATTTCCGTGTCGATCGCGTCAGAGCGGCGAGGGTGCTCGACGAGCGCTATCCTGAGCGGCGGGCCCTGCTGATAAAGCGATGGCGGGAGCAGGATCGAGACTGGCGTTCGTTCCTGACAGTTTCTGGCGGAGCACGAGGTTAAACTTTCAACAGGCGCATCACAGTGGCCTGATGAAAGGAAAATTTTATGGTTGCGTTTTCACCCGATGTCTTCACCAAGTTCCTCGCCGCGGAGGACGATGCGCCCGTTGTCATGTTGAACCTCCTCCGCTTTGTGCCCGATGGCGGCCGCGAACGCCATCTCGATTATTTGCGCATGGCAGAACCGATCCTTGCACGTTTCGGCGCGACGATCCTGTTCCGCGGCGATGGTCTGGACGTGCTGACCGATGGCGAAATCGAGGGGTGGGATGCCGTCCTCCTGGTGCAGTATCCGCGACGCACGGCATTCAAGGACATGGTGGAAGACCCGGAATACCAGGCCGCGTTCCTGGTCGGTAAGTCTGCCTTGGCCGAGATTGTTTTGCAGCCGCTGACACTCTCAAAGCATCTGTGACGGCAGGGCGGCAGCGGTAGTAGGTTCGCGTCGTTTTCCACCCATGAGCAGTGAGCCACGTCATCCCTGCGCTGTCGGACGGATGACGATGCTCCCGACATCAACCTCGGCCGGTTGGTCGATCGCAAACACGATGCCGCGGGCGATGGCGTCCGCGGGTATGGCGGTCGCGCCGAGATCGGCCTCGATCTTCTTCTTCATGGCCGCATCCGTGATGCTGTCGCCAAAGTTGGTCGCGGTCATCCCCGGTGAGATTTCGGTGACCCGGAGCGTTGGTCCTGCCTCTTGGCGCAACGCCTCCGTCGCCGTTCGCACAGCGTTCTTCGTGGCCGCATAGACGCCCATGGTCGGCACGATCTTGAGCCCTGCGGTCGAGATCACGTTGACAACGTGACCGAAACCCTGCCGGGCGAAGACCGGCAGCGCCGCGGCGATTCCGTAAAGCGTTCCCCGAAAATTCACATCGATCATCAGGTCCCAGTCCTCGACCTTAAGGTCGTCGAACCGTGAAATCGGGCCTACGCCCGCATTGTTGACGATCACGTCGAGCTGCCCGCCCTCCTCGACCGCAGCCGAGACCAAGGCTTCGAGGTCGCCGCGTTGGCGAACATCCGTTTGCCGGAACGCCACCCGGCCTCCAGAGGCCGAGATTGCCTCCGCAACCTGCTGGAGCGGTTCCAGTCTCCGCGCACCGAGCACCACCAGAGCACCCTGTTGCGCAAGCAGCTTCGCTGTTGCCCGTCCAATGCCGCTGCTTGCGCCGGTAATGACCACGATTTTTCCATCTATGCTCACCGTCCGTCTCCTATTGGTTTCCAATCCGGTAAAACTAAATCACAGTCTTGAGATCCTCTATGAGAAAAGGTCCAAGATTTTGTCGCGATCGTCTACACCTGCACGAGATCCGCTGTCGGATGTCCTTGGCGTCCTTGGTGCTCATGTCTTGAGGCGCACACGCATAGAGGCCGGCGGATCCTGGGCCTTCTCTTTCCCATCAGCGGACCGCCTCAAATTTGTGGCGGTCCTCGAAGGCGAACAGTGGATGCTCATACCGGGACACACATGGTGCTGCATGAAGAAGGGCGACGTCTGCCTGATCGGTCGAACCGACTACATCGTCGCGAGTGATCCCGACGGGGAACCACACGATGGAGCGTCCCTCTATCCGACAGGAGGGTCCGACGTTGCAAGGGTGGGGACCGGGGACGCTGTTGTTGCAATCGGCGGCTCGATCGCCTTTTCGGACGAGAACGGCGATTTCCTACTCGACATGCTCCCTGGGTTCTTGCGCGTCGCGCGCGAAGCGACCGCATCCGGTGCCATCGCAGCTGTTCTCGACCTCATCGCCCAAGAGTTTCTACGGGATGCTATGGGCACCGACATTGTCGCGGCCCGTCTTGCAGATGTTCTTGTGATCGAGGCCCTCCGGGAGCTCTCCAACGAGGGCGATCGCAGCCGGACCGGATGGCTCGGGGCGCTCTCCGATCCGCGTCTCGGTCGCGCACTCCGTGCCGTCCACAGCGACATTGCAGCTCCCTGGACAGTTGCGGCGCTGGCAGCGGTGGCTGGCATGTCGCGCGCGGCGTTTTCGGCAAAGTTCAGCCAGCAGATCGGCACACCGCCTCTTGCCTATCTGCGCGCTTGGCGGCTCACGCTTGCGAGAACCCTCTTGCGCAAAGACGTCCATACTGTCGATGCGGTTGCCAGACACGTCGGCTACACATCGCAGAGCGCATTCGCTAACGCCTATCGACAGGCTTTCGGAACAACCCCGCGATCACGCACGGGTGTCGCCTAACCGAACCTCGCGGACAACGCTATCGAATGCCTCGACCAGAAGCTCGGCCATTGGCCGCGTGCCTTGCTCCCGGTTGAACATATCTCCAGCGATGCGCATCGCCCCGACAGAGAGCATGGCGACAATACGCAATGCCGTCGATCGCTCCGGATCGGGCCACCGCTCCTTGAGCGCCTCGAAGATCTCGCCTTCCTGCTGGACGTATGAGACCTGCTTGCGCGCCTGAACGCTCGGGCTCGTCCGCATCAACCAATCCATCTCGATCATATCGGCCGTCGGTATGGCACTGCAGACGCTGACCACCGCATCCCGAACAGCATCAATCGGCGTCGATGTCGGGGAAGCCTTTCGCACGGCATCGGACAGCATCTCGCCGATCCCGCTCTGCAGCGACAGCAAAATTTCGTCCTTCGACGCGAAGTAGTAGAAGAAGGTTCTGCGCGAAATGCCTGCAGCCTCGGCGATCTCGTCGAGCGTCGTGCGGTCGATGCCCTTCTGAAGGAACAGCGCGATTCCCGTTTCGGTAATGCGCTTTTTTGTCTCCCGCTTTTTTCGTTCCCGCAAGCCACCGCCCGTCTCAACGCCACGCTCGGATTTTCGCATGACAACCTCTTGTAAAATTACACTTAGTGCGATAATTATTTTATACCAAGTGTAGAAATAATGGAAGGACCGTCAGATGGTGAAATGGAACGCGACCGACATACCCGATCAGCGCGGCCGATCCGCTGTGGTGACCGGAACGGGGGGATTGGGGCTGGAGACCGCGTTGATGCTTGCCCAGGCCGGATGCGATGTGACCATAGCCGGCCGCAATCCTCAAAGAGGTGCTGAGGCTGTGGCGCGTGTTCAGCGCGCCGCACCTGATGCATTCGTCCGGTTCAAGGTACTCGATCTTGCCGATCTCTCCTCCGTCTCGTCGTTCGCACAGCGGATGAAGGACGAGGGGGAGGGGCTCGATCTTCTGGTCAACAATGCCGGCATCATGGTGCCGCCGACTCGGCAGGAAACCCGAGATGGGTTTGAGATGCAGCTAGGGACGAACTACCTCGGCCATTTCGCCCTGACCGCTCATCTCATGCCGTTGCTGTCAAATGGGACCGGCGCCCGTGTCGTCACCGTGTCCAGCGTCGCAGCCCGCGCCGGGTCGATCCATTTCGACGATATCCAGTCAAAGACGCAATACCGCCCCATGGAGGCCTACAGCCAGTCAAAGCTTGCCTGCTTGATGTTTGCGCTTGAGCTCCAGGCGCGAAGCCAGGCCGCAGGCTGGGGTGTCTCAAGCATTGCGGCGCATCCCGGCATCTCGCGAACCGATCTCCTGCATAATGCGCCAGGTCGCCACAGCCTGCAGAGTCTGACGCGAACCGTCCTGTGGTTCCTGTTCCAGCCCGCGGCGCAAGGGGCCCTGCCGCAGCTCTTTGCTGCCACGTCGAAAGAGGCGAAGGCAGGCGGCTACTATGGTCCCAACCGCCTTGGCGAGACACGCGGACATCCGCAACCGGCGAGGACCCCGCCCCAGGCGCTCGATCGCGCCGCGAGCCAGCGGCTCTGGGAAGTTTCGCAGGAGATGACCGGACTTCAGACAAATTCGCTTGAGACCTGTGGAACGCCGGTCTGGCACTGAAGGCTCGCGGCCTTTATCCGATAGTGCCTGAAGGTCTTTGGAATTAGAAGCCGTCATAGCGAAAAGGTCGCCGAGCCGCTTAATCGCTTGCCGGCAGTATTCAGAGCGCAAGCTGAAGGCTTTCGCCAGCAATCCTGTAGGTGGACGCAGAGTGCGGTGACAAGCCGCAACGCGATGGCAGTGCTACTTCAGGCGCGCAAGAACTTACGATATCAATCGGGCTGCGCGACCGCTGCGCCGCGTCGCATTGTTGTAGTAGCTTGACGCCTGCTGGACCGAACGATGCCGTGACTGCTCCATGGCTTCGGGTAGCGGAATACCGCGGCTTGCCGCTTCTGTCAGATAACCCGACCGCAGCCCATGCGCTGAGAACGCTTCGGGATCGAGCCCGGCCAGCGCAGCTCGAGACTTGACAATCTGGTTGATCGCACCCGGCTCCAGTGCTCGCTGCGAGAGATTACCCCAGCGATCGATCTTCCGAAAAATGCTTCCCGTCTTGATCCGGGTCGCTGCAAGCCAAGCGTTGAGCGCGTCGACCGGCCGCCCGGTGAGATAGACGACCTCGTCTTGGTCTGCGCCCGAGGTCTTCGTGCGGCCGAGATGGATGGAAAGCGAGGGCAGGGGAGAGCCACTCTCGACGGGAACGGGCGGCTCGGCGGTGAGTTGCTCGACGCGCAATCCGGCGACCTCACTACGCCCGCGACCGCCGGAAGCAAATGCGACCATGAGGATGGCCTGGTCTCGCAGATCGGGCAGGCTGCCGGTGGCGCAGGTAACGAGCATCTTGGCGAGAACATCGCCGGTGACCGCTTTGGCGCTCTTGCTTTTTCGCGGCCGTGGTGTTGCACGCACGGCAAGGCGTATCGCCGATTTCAGCGAGGGTGAGGAGAAAGCACCCGTCAACCCTCGCCATTTCGTCAACGTCGACCAACTGGCAAGCCGTCGCCGCACCGTATCGGGCGCATGCGGACCTGACGATCGCAGGAACCGCTGTTCGCGCAGGCTCTGCTCGACATCAGCTGGCATGCCATGTTGAGGATCGATGTCCCGCTGCTCGGGTTGCCACAGATGATGGGCGACGAAATTGAGAAGCGAAGCTTCGGGAGCTGGCCAGGGGATGGAAGTGCCGGTTGTGGCCAGCGACCAGGCCTGCAGATAGGCAAGGTCCGACGTGAGCGCTCGAAGCGTGTTCGCGCCCATTCCTTCGTTGACGAGATGACGGAGCGTTTCGACATCCTGGTCAGTCAGCAGCTCTGCCAGCTCGTCTCGACGGTCGATCGGCAGGACGGCTGCTATCGTGTCTAAAGTCTCCCCGCGTTTCTCAATCGAACCTGACGACGAGCTGCTCATTTCGGCAGTCCGTTCTCGTCATAAAGTTCATCGTGGTTCAATGTCTGGTCATTGTTCACAGGCCTTCCCTTTGCCACCAACGCCCAGACTTCATCCCATGTGCCTTGTTCTTTCTGCGAAATTGGCAAGATCGCGGCAATGGGATCGCCTGCTCGACAGATGACAACCTCGTCACTGCGCAAAACGAGGTCGATCAGTTCGTCAAATCGCTCCGCTGCCTCTGCAATGTCCACGAATACCCTCACCGCCATAGCCCTTACCAGACCCGCTCATGTAGAATCGCGTCGAACGCCACATCGGTCGAGACGAAACTGCAGTGCTCTAGCCGGGCTTGGGCGGCAAGAATCCGGTCCCACGGATCGCGATGCTCCCAATCGAACGCGGCTGCGACTTCAGCATGCAAATCGGTGATGGCCAGTGTCTGCAGGCCGCTTTCCGTGACGGCTGCCCTTAGTTCTTGGGGCTTGAGATCAAGCTTGTTCAGGCGCATTTTATTGTCCAGCTCGTAGAACGTGACCGCGCTGACGAGGATGGAGTTTGTTTTGTCCTCAATCAGCGATCGTGCCCTGGCGGACAGGCGATCACTGCCGATTGTCCACCAGTAGACAGCATGGCTATCGAGCAGGAGTTTCATTGCGTGCTTTCGGTACTGCTGGATTTGCCTTGCCAAACACCGGTATCGTCGTTCCAGTCGCCAGCGTCGATCATTGCCTGCTCTGCATCAACTGCATCGAACAGGTTGTCGGGCAGGCCACGATGACGCAGCAGGCCGAAAGGACGCTTGCCACCGTCGGACGCGGGACCGATGCGGGCATAAACTTCGTTGCCGCGCATTATGATGATTTCCTCGCCCTGGTTTGCGCGTTCGAGGACTTCTGCGAAATTCTTGCGGGCTTCGCTGATCTTGTAGCTGGTCTGGGGCATCGGGACCTCCGGAAATCGCTCTGACGGCAATGATACAACCGCCATCGCATGCGTACAAGTGATTTGTACATATCGTCACCGATAAGAGGTACTTATCGATGGTTATAACCCCAACCTTCGATCATACCATGTGAGGAACCGCAAGATTTATATAGAGTTCCGGTAGGAGATCATTTACCATGATTTCAATGGCTTACGATCTCGAGAATATCAGCATGACACCCCTGATGCGGCCGGTTTTCGACGCCGGCGTCGCTCTGACGCGCCTAGACGAGCGCATCGTCCGCTCGCCGGTCGGCGCGGGCTGGATCGAACGCACACACTTCGTCGATGCCTGCGCATCGCTATGGATCGACGGCGAACTCGTCCATCTCGAAGACCTGGTCCTCCATGACGATGTGAGAGATATTCGCACACCGACCCATGAGCTGACAATTGCCCGCGACGTCCTGCGCACCCGCCGGCGCATTGCAGCTCAGCTTCCGACCTGGGCCTTGTCTGCAGAAGGTATCCGAACTTTGCGACAAACGTCGGACATCACATCGGCCGGCGCAGACGAGGGAGAGACGGCCGGCGGCATTCGGCGCGCGGCCACGTCGGATACGGAAGGGGAGGGGGACGATGTCGATGACGTCGAAAATCTCCCCGGCGTCGACTACGCCGCCATCGACGCGATCCTTGCGCGCTCTGACGCCGCGATCGAACGAGCCAGAAAGCCCGGCCGGGCTCCGGCTGATCCGATGATCTACGATCTCGACTGGGATGAGGACGCGCGGCTCGAGGAATGGCGCGCTGTGTTGCGTGAGGCCGAAAATTTGTCCGCGGTGTTGCAGGCCATTGTCGCCCTTGATGCCTGGAACGAACTGTCCGTCCTTCAGCACGCCCCTTGGCTCGGCCGGCTGCTGGCCGCGTCGATCCTGCGCCAGGCCGGCGTCACCACCGGCGCCCATCTTGCGGCGATCAATCTCGGACTGAAAACCATTCCCGTTGATCGGCGCCGGCATCGTGATCGGGAAACGCGGCTATTGGCGATCACCCACGGGCTGATCGCGGCCGCCGAGATCGGGCTGAAGGAGCATGACCGGCTGACTCTGGCGAAAACAATGATGGACCGAAAACTGGACGGACGGCGAGCCTCCTCGAAATTGCTGGAGCTGGTGGAGCTGGTCATGGCACGGCCGCTCGTGTCGGCCGGCATGGTGGCGAAGGCGCTGGACGTCACGCCGCAGGCGGCGCGGCGGATTGTTTTGGAGCTGGGCCTGCGCGAGATGACGGGGAGGGGGAGGTTTCGGGCGTGGGGGATTGTCTAGAATGGGTCAGAACGAGATGAAATCGAACGACGGGCCTTGCGCTATCTCTAATTCGGTCCTATCTTTCGGGGTGAATTAGGAGGCGATCGGATGGAACATCTGACAACGGCACAGGCGGCTTTTGTGGTGGGCGCGCCGCTGGACATCTTCAAGAAGGTTGTCGAGCGCGCGCCGATTAAGCCGCAACTCGTGAAGCGAGGTGGTCGAAGCATTCGGCAGTTCGGTCAAGCTGAGCTGGTGTTTCTCCATGCCTATGACGAACTCAAACTAGCGCTGACGCCCAAGAGCCAATCCGAGTTCTATGAGGCGTTGCGGACGACATCCCTGAAGCGCAGTCTCGCGAAGGAAGTCGTGTTCGGCAAACAGCGCTACGACATCGGTCAGCACCTAGTCTTCGTCGAGCGCAAGCTGAAGGAACTCGAGAAGCTCACCGATCAGGTCGACCTATCCGGGAAGGAGCCGGTCATCCGAGGCACGCACATCGAGGCGCATCGGATCGCTGCTCTTCTCAACGCCAGCGCCACGGTCGAAGAGATTCTTCGCGACTATCCCTCCTTGAAGGAACAACAGGTCGTGGCGGCGCGCGTCTATGCGGAGGCGCATCCGAAGGCGGGCCGGCCGTACCCGAAGCAAACGGCAAAAGCCGCCATGCGCGCAGCCGATCTTAGCGCGCTGGATGACTGAGCTTGAAATACCTGCTCGATACAAATGTCCTGAAAGAGATTGGTCGACCCGAACCGCACGAGAATGTCGCGGCTTGGCTCGATACGATCGATGATACCGATCTCGCCATCAGCGTGATCTCGGTTCGAGAGATTTCGAAAGGCATCGAGAAGAAGCGTAAGACCGATGACGTCGTGGCGAACGCGATCGCCAAGGCTGCCGACGCAATCTTCGCGGCTTATCAAGGTCGTATTCTCCCCGTCGACGAGCCTGTCGCACGCCGTTGGGGTCAGATGCTCGGTCAATCAGATAAGAATACCGACGATACCGGCTTGGCCGCGACAGCGCAGGTGAATGATCTTATCATGGTGTCACGCAACGTCGCGGATTTTCAGGGCCGGGGCGTCATGGTCCTTGATCCGTTCAAGAAGCCTGCCAGATCTGTGCCCATCCCAAGATGTGGCACAATGAGCTTCGACCGGATCGGATAAGATATCTAAATTATCTCAGCCATCCACAATTCTGCGGAACGGATCACCAAACACGTGCAGGGCTAGGAAGCGTGCCGGATCATATCCCGTTGCTTTTCCTACGTCCTGATTGGCTTTGAAGACCGCGTCTATTACCTGATCTCCAGCATCCCAACGTTCTAGGAAGGCCGGAAACCACCTCGGTGTAATCGACGAAGCGAGGGGCCACGGTGACGCCACAACCGTGGAGCATCCTCGGTCCAACAACTGACGCGTAAGCCCAATTGTCATGTTTGCCGCAGGGTGCTTGTCGCTACGGCCGCCGCTGCAGACAAACAAAACCACGACTCCTACATTGCGAAGAGCGTCTGCCAAGTCAGACGCAAGAATTCGCAAATTGCCTTCATTGGAAACCTGGTGAAAAAACGGTTCTCCATCCGCCACGCTGCCGTGGGCGGCTATCACCACAAGCTGCGAGCCAGCGAGGCCCTCCGGGAGCGCCGCAGCGGTATTGAGGGATATATTGCTCGCCTCGAAAGTTGGCTGTAACCAACGCCCTATGCTGCTCAGCGTGCCTTCTTGATCCAGATCCGCGGAAATCCATGCCTTTCTGGTTCCATTAGATTGCAGCGGCTGTGTGCGGGCGCTTTCCAACCAAGAGAGCGATGGCGCGGAAGCGATGGCACGGCTTCGCCCCGCGAAGTCGTTGTCGACCCGGAGCAAATTGAAGGCCAGCTGCTGGAGCTTGCTGTCGGTGACAAAGACAACCTTGTCCGGCAGCGGTGTCGATAGGCCAAGCCTTTCCGTCGACGTGTAAAACAAGTTCGCTGTTTTCTCATCGACGCCGTATCGATACGGGAACTCTTTGCTCCACTGTCGGTAATCTGACACGGAAAACGTGTTTGAGGGTTCGATGTTGATTATGGGATGGCCCGCCCTTCCGAGAACATCGAGTATGATGTCTCTTTTGAAGAGAAAGGAGCCGAGCCATGCAGATTTCCATATTGGG
>NZ_QJSR01000009.1 GCF_003217095.1 Rhizobium sp. PP-CC-3A-592 | reverse complement strand
GCTTCCTCGGCGGACGAGGCCTGCTCGGTCGCGCCCTGGCTCAGCTGTTCGGAGCTCGAGGACAGTTCCTGGCTGCCCGAGGAGACGTTGTCGGAGGCCGACAGCGCATCGCCGACGACGCCGCGAAGGCGCTCGACCATCAACTGCAGGGAGCTGCCCAGAATGTCCTTGTCGGAGAGGGGCTTCGGCGTGTTCGTCAGGTCGCCATTGGCGATCTGGTCGGCGGACTTTGCCGTATTGCGCAGATTGCCGGTCATGACCATGACGGCATCGACCACATCGCGGATCTCGTCGTTCGTCTTGACGGAAACGGTCTGGTCGAGGTCACCGATGGCAACGGCTTCGGCCATGATCCGGATCTTCTTCAGGCCGCTATTGATGCCCATCGCAATGATGGAAGCGACGGCCGTGGAGATCAGGAGCATCGCAACAAGGCTGCCGAGCAACACGTTGCGGGAGAATTCATACTGCGCGTTGGTTGCTTGGTCGGTCGTGGTCAGGTCGACGGCGATCTGGTCGTTGAGGCCCGAGAGGGACGTCAGCAACTGCTTGGTGACCTGGGCGCCGTCGCCCATGGAAATCTCGCCCGCGCGGCGATTGCTATCGGGCGTGTTCTCCTGGGCGAGCTGCAGAACCCCGTCCTGCATCTTGATCCAGGCCGGATAGGTCGCCTGGAAATCGGCGACCTTCTGCCGGATGAGGGGATTGGTCTCACGGTCGAAGTTCTTGACGATCCGGACGATCGTTTCGCGCTGTCCGGCGACGGCCGATACGTAGCCTGCGATCAGCGACGCATCAGTGTTGATGATTGCATTCTTTTCCTGCTGGATGGATGTCAGCACTGCATCCGAAAGATCGCTGGAATCCCTGAGGTTTGCCGCAGGCCCCTGGATGATGTCGGTGATCGAACTGTTCAGGGAGGACAGGTTGACGATGGCAAGCACCGCCATGCCGCATGAGAGAAGAATGAGGAAGCCGAACGCGCCGGCCAGTTTCAGTTTGATCGTCATCCGCATCGGGATTTCGCTTTCGTGGAGAGGGTGAAGGGTGACCGAGATATGGGAGTTGGCCGAATGTCGGAATCTGTGTAACCGGAGCCCTAGCCCGTGAAGAACATTCCCGTCGGAGTGACATCGACCGAGAAGATCTTCTTGAGGTTTGGCACGATGATGAACTCGCCGTTTCGCTTGACGAGGCAGTCGATGAAGTCCGCACGCCAGCGCATGCCGACGCTGGGCGGCGGTTCGCTGGATGCCTGGGCAAGGGTGGTGACCTCGTAGACCTTGTCGGTACGGATGCCGACGAGGCAAGGCTCGCCCTCGATATCGAGTTGAACGACGATGATGCGGCTGTCGATGGTCGTTTCGCCCGCCTCCATGCCGAAGGCGAGGCGAATGTCGGCCAGCGGAATGACCTTGCCGCGGAAATTGATGACGCCGCCGAGAAAGGCCTTGGCGCCGGGCACCCGTGTTTCGGGCAGGAGGTCGAGGATCTCCTGGACCACCGTCGCGTCGATGGCGAAGGTCTCGCCATTGAGGTTGAAGGTCAGGACGGCCACATCCTCGCGGTCCCTCCAGAGCAGGTCGGTCTCGTGTTTCCTGAGATGCTTGTTCATCCGGCGGCCCGCAACTGCGCCTCCTGCTGCTGGCCGACGGTCACGAGATGCGTGACGTCGAGGATGAGCGCGACATTGCCGTCGCCGAGAATGGTGGCGCCGGAGAAGGTGACGACGTCGTGATGCAGCTTCGACATCGCCTTGATGACGGTCTGGTGGTCGCCGATGATCTGGTCGACGACGAGCCCGACGCGCTCGTTGCCCGTGGAGATGACCACCATCTTCTGGTAGCGATCCGGCGGGGTGCCGGTGCGAAACAGCTCGCGCAGCCGCAGGAAGGGCACGAGATGATCGCGCAGCGAGATGAAGCTGCGACCACGCGAGCGCAGGTCCTCCTCGGCCGACAGTTCGAGGCATTCCTCTACCGCCGAGAGCGGAATGACGTAGGAGCCCGTGCCGACCCGCACGAGAAGCCCGTCGATGATGGCGAGCGTCAGCGGGATGCGCAGCGAGATCTCGGAGCCTTCGCCCGGCGTGCTGTGCATGTCGATGACGCCGCGGAGCGCCTCGACCGTCTTCTTGACGACATCCATGCCGACGCCGCGGCCGGAAAGACTGGTGATCTGGGCGGCTGTGGAAAAGCCCGGCTGGAGGATCAGCTGCAGCAGCTCCTGGTCGAGCAGCATCTGGCCGGGCTGGATGAGGCCGGAGGCCTCGGCCTTGGCGCGGACGCGCTCGCGGTCGATGCCGCGTCCGTCGTCGCGAATGGTGATGATGACCTCGCCGCCGGCCTGACGGGCCGACAGCGTCACGCGGCCGGCGCGCGCCTTGCCGGAGGCCAGACGCTCCTCGGGCATCTCCAGCCCGTGGTCGATCGAATTGCGCACGAGATGGACGAGCGGATCGGCCAGGCGCTCGATCACCGTCTTGTCGACCTCCGTGGTCTCGCCTTCGGTGACGAGTTCGATCTCCTTGCCGGTTTCGCGGGCGAGATCGTGGACGAGGCGGCGGAAGCGGCCGAACAGGCTGCCGACCGGCACCATGCGCAGCACCATCATCGTATCGCGCAGCTCGCCCGACAGCCGCTCGACGTCTTCGGACACCGAGCGCAGCTGGATATCGGCACTGACGCCGGCCAGCTGCGACAGGCGCGACTGGGCGATGACGAGCTCCCCGACGCGGTCCATCAGCTCGTCCAGCCGTTCGGCGGGAACGCGGACGTTCTCGGCAGCGGGCTTCGTCTGCTTGGCATCGGCGATGGCAGGGGCGGTGTTGACGGCGCGCGCCGGCTCGGATGGCGCAGCTTCGGCGAGAGGGAGCGCGACGGATGTCGGGGCCACGGCCGGGGTTGGTGCGGAAGAGACCTCTTCGAGCACCATCTCCATGTCGTCCATGACGAAGATGAAGACGTCCTCGATGGCGGCGCGCGGCTGCGGCTGCGTCGTCGTCAGCTCCACCGTCCAGCCGATATGAAGGTCGTCGGGCTCGATCGCGTCGAGGCTCGGAATGGCGGAGGTCTCAGCCTTGATGGTGCAGTCGCCGAGCTCGGCCAGTTCGTCGAGCAGGCCGAGGGGATTGGTGCCGTTCGCCATGGCGTTGACCGGCAGGCGGAAGCGCAACCGCCAGCGCGTGGCCGCCGGCGCGGCGGTAGTGGAGATACTCGCAACGGCCGCCGGCAGCGGGGCCGCGACGACGCAACCCTGCGCGGCCTTGGCGCCCACGGCCGCCTGCAGCTTTGCCAGCAAGCCGTTTCCGGTCGCCTCATGGTCGCCGTTCGGCGTGTCCACCAGCGCCTTCATGTGATCCTGTGCTTCCAGCACCGCCGCCACGAGCTCGGCCGTGGCCGGCACCTCGCCCTTGCGCACCCGGTCGAACGCCGTCTCGCAATGGTGGGTGAAGGCCGCCAGCGCCTCGAAGCCGAACATGGCGCCCGACCCCTTCAGCGTATGGAGACCGCGAAACACGGCGTCGATCTGCGCTTGGTTCGACAGATCGCCGAGGAGGTCGAGAAGCCCCTCCTCGATGACGACGAACAGCTCGGCGGCCTCCATGCGAAAGACCTGCACAGGATCCATCAGGTTCATTTGCCCAACACCTTCCGGGTGATCTTGACGAGCTGCTCGGGATCGAACGGCTTGGTGATCCAGCCCGTCGCGCCTGCGGCCTTGGCCTGCGCCTTCATCTCGGCATCCGACTCGGTCGTCAGGAAGATGATCGGGATGCCCGTATGGGCAGGCGAGGCGCGCAGCGCCTGAATCATGGCAAGGCCGTTCATGTTGGGCATGTTCAGGTCGGTGACGATCATGTCGAAGCGGCCGCCTTTGGCCTTGGCCAGACCATCGACACCATCCACGGCCTCGGTCACCTGATAGCCGGCACCCGTCAGCGCGATCCGGGTGGTCATCCGGATGCTGGCGCTGTCGTCGACGGTGAGAATATGGGCGCTCATTGCATCTGTTCCTTGCCGTGCAGCCAGAACCGGCTGTCTTGCGGGGTCATGTCGGTGAGAAATCCGCCGCGCGCGAGCGTCGACAACAGGCTGCCTTCAGCAGGCCTCGAGAGGGAAAAGCTGCGGCCGAGCGTCTCGGCATAGCGCCGCGAAGCTTCGAGAAGCTGGATGAACGAAAGATCGGCTTCAGCAGCGTCCGGAACATCGATGACAACGTCGCCGGAGTGCTCGAAAGCGGTCCGCAGCATCTCGGCGATGTCTCGGGATTGGCGAATGGTCAATGCAACCGGAAGCACAAGAGGCAGCGAGGGCATGGGATCTTGAACAGACATACGAAGAGAACCTTAACGACGGGCGCGGCAGAGCCCACAGCCGCGTCCCCATGAGGGACAGGAATGTTGATGGCGGCGCCTGTAGAGCACCGTTCATGCATTTAGGAGGCACTGGCAGTGCCGAGGTCGAAAAAATGGGGAATGATCGGGCACTCGTGACGATCCGCTTCATGCGGATCAGAAGCCGGTTTCCCGGGCCGATCTGATAGAGAGAACTTTCGCTCAAGAGCGTTAAAACCGATTTAATGCATCATTCCAATTAATTTATATTTTTACTTACGATCTTTTACACAATCTAGAGAAGTAATTTTTCTTCGATTATACACCTGAAAGACAAGCCTGCTGCACGCCTGCGATGTCCCCCTCGACAGCGATGGCTGCCCGTGAAAACAGATCCCTTGACATGCGCTCAAAAATAGAACATTTAGAGAACAAATCAGGAGATGGTTCGAGATGGCAATAGCAGAGAAATTCATTGTCTTGCCCTTCAAGAAGGTCCGCGGCGGCGTTGCCCCCGGCGAGATGCGCCAGGCGTCGAATGCCGTCAGCGCCGAGAAGATCGCGACCTCCATGTCCACCCGCTTTCCCGGCGTGGCAGCCTATGCGGTCAAGGTCGACGAGGAGTCCGGGGACATGAGCGATCCCCGCCTGATCATCCAGTTCGGCGAGGTTGCCGATCTCGCAGCAGCATGAGGTATGCGATGGATAAGCAGATCGAATTGCGCGAAAGCGTCCGGATCCTGATCGCCCAGGGCGAAGCCGCCCGCCAGCGTGCCGAGGCCCACCGCGAACAGACCCGCATCAAGGTTGCCGCCATGACCTCGCGCCCAGGCGAGAAATATCTGGCTGCTATGCGTCAGGCCAAGGCGGCGACGAGCCACTGAGGCTGGCAGCCGGGCTTTTTCCCGTCTTCGGGAAGCGACCCGTGTCATGACATTCGCATCGCCGCCGTTTGCCATCCGGACGAACCGCCTTAGGTCTCCCTGAATTACCCATATCAGGACTTCCTCAGAAGGCGATGACATCCATGAAGCGCGAGACGATCGACGAGGTTGCACGCCGGCACGGTATCGGCGAAACACGACCGAGCCCTGAGAAGCATGAGGTTACGGTCTCCACCGAGACGAAGATCAAGATTCTCGAGGCGCTGAACGTCGATCTCGATGCCCCCGAGCAACCGGGCGAGCCCTTAGCCGGCCAGAAGACCGCGACGACGAAAACACTGCCCGCCTCCTACTTCCCGCCTTTCCTCGGAAAAACCCGCGTCTGGGGCGTGACGCTCGAGCCCTACGCGCTTCGCTCGTCCCGCAACTGGGGCATCGGCGATTTTCAGGATCTCTGCGATATCGCCCGTGTGTTCGGGCCGCTCGGCGCCGACTTCATCGGACTGACGCCGCTGCACGCGCCGTTCCTTGCCGACCCCGATCGTTGCAGCCCCTATGAACCCTCCAGCCGCCAGCGCCTGAACCCGCTCTACATCGCCGTCGACCGCGTTCCCGGTTATGAGCCGCACCCGGATGTAGAGCGCAAGGCAGCCGAACTGCGGGAAACCACGCTGGTCGATTATGTCGGCGTCTGCA
This sequence comes from Rhizobium sp. PP-CC-3A-592, assembly GCF_003217095.1. GTDB lineage: Bacteria > Pseudomonadota > Alphaproteobacteria > Rhizobiales > Rhizobiaceae > Ferranicluibacter. The sequence goes on along the minus strand of NZ_QJSR01000009.1, from coordinate 58,221 downwards.
GCCTGAAGCTGGAAACTCTCCGCGACATCTGGACAGGCTGGACGCCTGAGCGGAACGGATCATCCGACCCGGAAGATTTCGAGACCTTCATCACGCGCGAGGGCGCGCCTTTGCGTCTCCACGCGCTGTTCGAAGCCCTGTCCTTCACGATGTCGGCCCAAGGCCTCGGCGCCGGCTGGCATGCATGGCCGGAGAGCTTCAAGGACCCGGAGAGCCCCGACGTCGCAGCCTTTGCCGAAACGCACGAGGACCAGATCCACTTCCATATGTGGCTGCAATGGCTGGCGCACTGCCAGCTCGACGCGGCCTCCAAGGCCGCGAAAGCGGCCGGCATGCGGATCGGACTCTATCTCGATCTCGCGGTCGGCGAGGCGCTGGACGGCGCCGCCACCTGGGGCGAGCGCGATCTCTACGTTTCCGCGGCTACGGTCGGCAGCCCGCCGGATCCCTTCGCTGCGGACGGGCAGGATTGGCATCTCGCCGCCTTCCAGCCGGCAGCCATCGCGAGCGGCGACCCCTCTCCCTATCGGCGCATGGTGACCGCTGCCATGCGCTATGCCGGCGCCATCCGCATCGATCACGCCGCGGCCCTGCGCCGCCTGTTCCTCGTCCCGCTTGACCTCAAGCCGGATGGCGGCGCCTATGTCGCGTATCCGGAAAAGGATCTTCTCGGCATTCTCGCGGAAACCTCCGGGCACCATGAATGCCTCGTCATCGGCGAGGATCTCGGCGTGCTCCCCGATGGCCTGCAGGACGATCTCACGGAGGCACGCATCCTCTCCTACCGGATCCTCTCCTACGAGCGCACCGAAGATGGCTTCAAACCGGGGGAAGAGTATCCGGCTCTATCGCTCGCCTGCATCTCCACGCATGATCACCAGACGCTCGCCGGTTGGTGGCGTGGTGCGGATATCACCACCCGCGCCGACCATGGCATCCTGCCGCCGGATATCACCAAGGCACATCAGGAAGAGCGCAAGACGGAGCGGAAGGATCTGGCACGGGCACTCGACGACGCGGGTATCGCGCAACCTCCCCACCTGCCTTCGGGTTCGGCACAGGATCAGGCCTTAACCAGTATCGTCGTCGACGCCCACCGCTTCATCGCCAGGACGGCATCGGCGCTCTCTGCCGTGCGTCTCGCCGATATGACCGGAGAGAAGGACCCGACCAACGTCCCAGGAACGAGCGACAGCTATCCGAACTGGAAGCCAAAGCTCTCCGTGGCCCTCGAAGCCCTGTCCGAGGCGCCGCTTCTCATCGCCATATCCACGGTCATGCGGGAGGAACGCCCGCGGTCGTAGCATGACGTTTGCGCGTAGTTGATTGCATCGTTCTGCCACGATCGGCAAGACGATGTGGAACAAGCTTGGGGTTCGCACGGTTCTCGATGAAACAACGCGAGACAGCCCATGAATGTTCATTCGCTTGCCGAAGCACACACACCTGTCATCACGCCGCCGCGGATCTACTATGTCCACCCCTTGCAATTGCGAGGCATAGAGGCGTGGGACGCGGCGTTTGCGCATGCGGCGACGCTCGGTTTCGACACGGTCCTATCAGCGCCCGTCTTCCAGAAGGGTGATGCAACCAGTGTGTTCGTCACGGTCGACTTCGAAAAGCTGAACCCGGAGCTCGGGCTTGGCGAGAGCGTCGAGGAGGGCGTATCGGCTCTGGTCGATGCCGCGCGACAACATGGCCTTTCCCTGATGCTGGATATCGTCGTCGGACGCGAAGCTGATACCCATTCCGACACCGGCAGCCCCGTCGATCCGCGTATCTCGCCCACCGTCGCCGGCAGCCGCGCCATTCGCGCGCATGATGCCGACTCGGAAACCACGCTGGTCGCAACGTGGGCGGATCGCATCCAGACGCTCGCCGACGCCGGCGTCAGCGGCTTCCGCTGCGTCGGCCTTGCCACCATACCGGCGGACGCATGGCGGACGCTGATCTCGAATGTTCACCAGCGCCAGCCGCAGGTCCGCTTCCTTGCCTGGACGCCGGGCACGACCTTCGATGACCGCAAGGCCCTGGCGGAAGCCGGTTTCGAGGGCAGCTTCTCATCGCTCGCCTGGTGGAACCTCAGGGATCGCTGGCTTCTCGATGAGTACGAGCTTCAGCGGAATTTCGCCTACCAAATCGCCTTTCCCGAAGCGCCGTTCGCCAAGCGCATCGCCCACGGCACGGAGAGCAGCGAAATCCTGAAGCGGCGCGCCATCCGCACGCTCGGCCTCTCCGCGACGGTTGGCCAAGGCATCCTGATCCCGATGGGCTTCGAGTTCGGCGCATCGACACCGCTGGACCCGATGCATGGTCATGGCGGCGGCATCCGCGCCCTGAAATCCCAAGGCGCCTTCGACATCTCCTCCGAGATACGGTCCCTCAACGAACGGCTTGCTGCCACGACACCGTCGGCTGCAACGCCGCTGACCCTGATTGCCGGCAGCGCGACATCCGTAAGCGCTCTCGTACAGGGCGACCACGCGGACCTTCGTCAGGCAGAGACCGTGCGTGTGATCGTCTGCAACCGCGATCTTCGCCGTAGCGCCGCAGCACCGTTCAATGCGATCCGCGAGGCTGCATCCGCCTTCCTGCCGCTGTGCGATATCGCTCGGCCCGAACGCGCGCTCGATGCCGATGTGCGGCTTGCACCGGGCGAGCTACGCATCTTCGAGGGCACGGCCTCCAAGCCAATCCTCATGGCAGGCGCTGCAATGGATGCGCGTGCCGCCGCGGATACGCCACGTCTGGCCATCGAGAAGGTCGCACCTGCGGTTGACGAAGGCCGCTTCCCGGTAAAGCGCGTCGTCGGCGATGTCGTGAAGGTGGAAGCCGATATTTTCGGTGACGGCCATGACCCACTGGCCGCCGTGCTCCTCTGGCGTCCGGTGGATGCGCAGGAGTGGACCGAAGTGCCGATGCAGTTCGTCGTCAACGACCATTGGAAAGCGGAATTGACCCTGAAGCGCATGGGTCGCCACGAATATGTCGTGGAGGCTTGGCGCAACCCCTACGCCATCTTCCGCTACGAACTCGGCAAGAAGCATGAGGCCAATCTCGATCTGACGCTCGAGATCCAGGAAGGCATCAACCTCATCAAGGCCGCAGAAGAACACGGTCCCCAGCGGGTTCAACCCGAACTGAAAGCACTTCTTGCAACGCTGACGCAAGAGGATGCGGACGCGAAGACCAAGTGCCTGCTGGCACCGGAAACCTTCGCCCTCATGGCCCGCGCAGACCGCCGGCCCTTCAGCGTTCGCTCCGCCGTCATCCCCGTCGATGCCGAACGGAAAGCCGCCGGTTTTGCCAGCTGGTTTCAGGTCTTCCCGCGCTCGCAAAGCGGCGATGCGAACCGCCACGGCACGTTTGACGACGTCATCGGCCGACTACCCGCCATCCGTGAGATGGGCTTCGACGTCCTCTATTTCCCGCCGATCCACCCGATCGGCACGACGAACCGCAAAGGCCGCAACAACACGCTGACGCCCAGCCCAACCGATCCGGGCAGCCCCTATGCCATCGGCTCTCCGGAAGGCGGCCATGATGCGATCCATCCGGAACTTGGCTCGCTTGAGGATTTCCGAAGGCTGGTCGCGGCTGCCGCCGATCACGGGCTCGAAATCGCGCTCGACCTCGCCATCCAAGCCTCGCCGGATCATCCTTGGCTGAAGGATCACCCCGGTTGGTTCGACTGGCGGCCCGACGGCACCATTCGCTATGCCGAAAACCCGCCGAAGAAATATGAGGACATCGTCAACGTCGATTTCTACGCGAAGGACGCCGTGCCATCGCTGTGGGAAACGCTGCGCGACGTCGTCCAGCATTGGGTCGATCAGGGCGTCAAGCTCTTCCGCGTCGACAATCCTCACACCAAGCCGTTTCCCTTCTGGGAGTGGCTGATCGCCGATATTCGCGGCCGTCATCCCGATGTTGTTTTCCTGTCGGAAGCCTTCACCAAGCCGAAGGTCATGTACCGTCTGGCGAAAGTCGGTTTCTCGCAATCCTACACCTACTTCACTTGGCGTAACGAGAAGTGGGAGCTTGAGGAATACATGCGGGAAATCACGACGCAGGAGCCGAAGGAGTTCTTCCGCCCGCACTTCTTCGTCAACACCCATGATATCAACCCGGACTTCCTGCAGAACGCGCCGCGCCCGGCCTATCTCATCCGCGCCGCGCTCGCCGCGACGCTTTCGGGACTCTGGGGCGTCTACAACGGCTTCGAGCTCTGCGAAGGCCGGCCGGATGCCAAGCGCAAGGAATATGCCGACAGCGAGAAGTACGAGATCCGGGCATGGGACTATGACCGGCCGGGCCACATCAAGGGCGAGATCGCCCTGCTTAACCGCATCCGCCGCGAGAATCCTGCGCTTCATTCGCATCTCGGCCTGACGCTGCTGCCGGCCTGGAACGACAATGTCATGTTCTTCGAAAAGGCCAGCGCCGGCCGCGAGAACGTGGTGCTAATCGCCATCAGCCTCGATCCGCACGCGGCGCAGGAAGCGGATGTCGAGGTGCCGCTCTGGTCATGGAACCTTGCCGACAACGGCTCGCTTCCCATGGAAGATCTCATTGCCAACCGGGCCTTCACCTGGACGGGAAAGATACAACGCATCCGCCTCGATCCGTCGATGCCCTTTGGCATCTGGCGGGTTCGATAGGGAGGAACCGACATGGATATGCTCTCCGATCAGGCTGAGGACGACAGCCGCACCCGCCCGCAGGCGCACGCCGAAAGCGGCTCCTCAGACCCGCTATGGTATAAAGACGCGATCATCTACCAGCTGCACATCAAGTCGTTTTACGATGGAAACGGCGATGGCATCGGCGACTTCAAGGGTTTGCAGGAGAAGCTCGACCATATCTCGTCGCTCGGCGTCACCGCGATCTGGCTGCTCCCCTTCTTCCCGTCGCCGCGACGGGACGACGGCTATGACATTGCCGACTACGGCGATGTCAGTCCCGACTACGGCACGATGGACGAGTTCCGTACCTTCGTGGATGCCGCCCATGAGCGAGGCATCCGGGTCATCATCGAACTGGTCATCAACCACACCTCCGACCAGCACCCGTGGTTCCAGCGCGCCCGCAACGCGCCGGCAGGCTCGCCCGAGCGTGATTTCTACGTCTGGTCGGATACGGACCAGAAGTTCCCGGAAACTCGCATCATCTTCATCGATACGGAGAAATCCAACTGGACTTGGGACCCGGTCGCCGGCGCCTATTACTGGCACCGCTTCTACTCCCACCAGCCGGACCTGAACTTCGACAATCCACAAGTCCTGGAAGAGCTTCTGTCCGTCATGCGCTTCTGGCTGGAAACCGGCATCGACGGCTTCCGGCTGGACGCCATCCCCTACCTGATCGAACGCGAGGGGACCAACAACGAGAACCTGGCCGAAACCCATGATATCCTAAAGCAGATCCGCGCGGCGCTGGATGCGAGCCATCCCGGCCGCATGCTGCTCGCCGAAGCCAACCAGTGGCCAGAGGATACCAACGAATATTTCGGCAGTGGCGACGAGTGCCACATGGCGTTCCACTTCCCGCTGATGCCGCGCATGTACATGGCGATCGCCAAGGAAGACCGCTTTCCGATCACCGACATCATGCGCCAGACGCCCGATATTCCGGAGAATTGCCAGTGGGCGATCTTCCTGCGCAACCATGACGAACTGACGCTTGAAATGGTGACGGATGCGGAGCGGGACTACCTCTGGAATATCTACGCCGCCGACCGCCGCGCCCGCATCAATCTCGGCATCCGCCGTCGCCTCGCGCCGCTGATGGAGCGCGACCGCCGCCGGGTCGAGTTGATGAACGCGCTCCTGCTCTCCATGCCCGGCACGCCCGTCATCTATTATGGCGACGAGATCGGCATGGGCGACAATATCTATCTCGGCGACCGCGATGGTGTCCGCACGCCGATGCAGTGGTCGCCGGATCGCAATGGCGGCTTCTCACGCGCCGATCCCGCTCGCCTCGTTCTCCCACCGGTGATGGATCCGCTTTATGGCTACGAGGCCGTGAACGTCGAGGCGCAATCCGTGGACGCCCATTCGCTCCTGAACTGGATGCGGCACATGCTCGCGCTCCGCCGTCGTCACGTCGCCTTCGGCCGTGGCATGCAACGTTTCCTGAAGCCCGGCAACCGCAAGATCCTCGCCTATCTCAGGGAATATGAGGGTGATACGATCCTCTGCGTCTTCAACCTCTCCCGCCTGCCGCAGGCGGTCGAGCTTGATCTCTCCGAATTCGAGAACCGCGTACCGATCAAACTGACCGGTATGTCGCCCTTCCCGCCCATCGGCCAGCTCACCTATCTCCTGACCCTGCCGCCCTACGGCTTCTTCTGGTTCCAGCTCGTCGCGGAAGCAGACGGGCCGACCTGGCGCAACGACCCGCCGGAACAGCTGCCCGATTTCGCGACCATGGTGTTGCGCCGCGACCTTCTGGAAGTGGTCGAGGAGCCGCGTCTGTCGAACGTCCTGTCGCGCGACGTCCTCCCCTCCTATCTTGCCAAGCGCCGCTGGTTTGGCTCGAAAGGTGAGACGCTGCATAGCGCCAAGATCGTTAGCGCCGTGCCCATGGGCTTCCCGCACGACATCCTGCTCGGCGAACTTGAGGCCGAGCTCGAGGGGCATACCGAAACCTACATGCTGCCGCTCGCGATCGCCTGGGACGATGCCAACCCGCCGGCCCTCGCCCAGCAGCTGGCACTTGCCCGCCTGCGGCAGGGCCGGCGGGTTGGCTTCCTAACCGACGGCTTTGCGGTCGAAGCCTTTGCCCGCGGCGTCCTCAAGGGTCTGCGCGAACGCACGCAGATCTCCGGACGGAGCGGCACGCTGGAGTTCATCGGAAGCGACCAGCTCGATGGCATCGACGTGCGCGACGACCTGCTGATCCACTGGCTGTCGGCCGAGCAGTCCAACAGCTCGCTGATCGTCGGTGATATCGCGATGATCAAGCTCATCCGCCATATCTTCCCGGGCATCCACCCGGAAGTCGAGATGACGCGCTATCTGACCAGCGTCGGCTATGCCAACACCGCACCGCTGCTCGGCGAGATCGCCCGCATCGCGCCGGACGGCACGCGCTCGACGCTGATCATCATTCAGGGCGCCATCCGAAATCAGGGCGACGCCTGGACCTGGATGCTCAGCACCCTGCGCCGCACGCTCGACGATACGCTGACCTCCGTTTCCGACATCGCCCCCACCGATGTGCAGGAAGGCCTGTTCTCGCCGCTGATGAACTTCGTCTCCAATGTCGGCACGCGTCTCGGCGAACTTCATGTCGCCTTGGCGAAACCGACAGACGAAGAGGCATTCGCCCCTGTTCGTGCCGGGACGGACGACATAGAAGATATGCGCCGTCAGGTGATCGGCCAGATTTCGGACGGTCTTGATATTCTCGACGGCGCACGTGGCGACGTCGATCCGGCCCTTGGCGTGGAGATCTCAAGGCTGGTCGAGGGGCGCGAGACCCTGCTCGCCTCCATCGGCGCGCTCGCAGATCGTGCAGCGGACACGCTCATGATCCGCAACCACGGTGACTTCCACCTGGGCCAGATCCTCGTCGCGGAAGCCGATGCCTATATTATCGACTTCGAAGGCGAGCCGGCCCGGAACCTCGATGAACGCCGCGCAAAGACCAATCCTCTGCGCGATGTCGCCGGCCTGTTGCGGTCGCTGAGCTACCTCGGCGCAACGGCCGAACTCGACAATGAGGCGGTGACCGACCCGAACGACGATCGACGGACGGTTCTCATCCGCGCCTTCATCGAAAAGGCCGAGGCGGCATTTCTGTCGAGCTACTTCACGGTGACCGAAACGTCGGACCACCTTCGTATGCCGGAAGCGATCCGCACGCAGATCCTCGACCTCTTCCTTCTGGAAAAGGCGACGTACGAAATCGCCTACGAAGCCCGTAACCGGCCGAAATGGCTGCCCATCCCGCTCGCTGGCTTCTCCGCCATCGTCCGCCGACTTTCGGAAAGTAACGCCTGATGCTGGAACGCCTCGATCTTCTCCAGGGTATCGACCACGATGCCATCACTGCCCTCATCGATGGACGCCACGGCGACCCCTTCGCCGTCCTCGGCCCTCATCCGCATGCCGACCGAACCATCGTCCGGGTGCTGATGCCCGGCGCCGTCGGGATCGACCTTCTCGATCCGTCAAGCGGCGCCGTCGCAACGAGCCTTGAGCTTGTGCACCCTGCCGGCCTCTTTGCGGCCCTGACCGACCTGCCCCGTTACCGGCTGCAGATCACTTGGCCGGAAGCCGTGCAGGAAACCGAGGACCCCTACGCCTTCGCCCCGCTGCTCGGCGATCTCGACCTGCACCTCTTCTCGCAGGGCACGCATTACAGTCTCGGCCGAACGTTTGGTGCGCGGGTGATGGATGTGGATGGCATTGAGGGTGTGCGGTTTGCCGTCTGGGCACCGAATGCGCGGCGCGTGTCTGTCGTTGGCGACTTCAATGCCTGGGATGGACGCCGCAATCCCATGCGGCTGCGCCCTTCCGCCGGTGTCTGGGAAATCTTCATCCCGCGTCTCGGCAAGGGCGAACGCTACAAGTTCGAGATCATCGACGCGTCCGGCACTGTGCTGGCGCAGAAGGCGGACCCGATCGCGCGCGCGAGCGAGGCAGCCCCCGCCACCGCCTCCATTGTCGCCTCCGCATCGCCCTATCCCTGGACCGACGAAGACTGGATGCGCCGGAAAACGGAGATCCGCGACGGGGAAGCGGCCATTTCGGTCTATGAGGTTCATCTCGAATCCTGGCTGCGGATCGCCGAGGACGGAAACCGTCCGCTGGACTGGATCGAGCTCAGCCAGCGACTGGTCCCTTATGCCGCACGGCTGGGCTTCACCCACATCGAGCTCCTGCCGATCATGGAATATCCGTTCGGCGGCTCCTGGGGCTACCAGCCGCTCGGCCTCTTCGCGCCGACCGGGCGCTACGGCACGCCGGAGGATTTCTCCTATTTCGTCGATCGCTGCCATGCTTCCGGCATCGGCGTTATTCTTGACTGGGTACCCGCTCACTTCCCGACCGACGTCTGGGGCCTCGCCCGCTTCGACGGTACCGCTCTCTACGAGCACGAAGACCCGCGCGAGGGCTTCCACAAGGACTGGAACACGCTCATCTACAATTTCGGCCGCAACGAGGTGAAGGGGTTCCTGATCGCCAGCGCGCTCGAATGGCTGGAGGAATACCATGTCGATGCGCTGCGCGTGGACGCGGTCGCCTCCATGCTCTACCGCGACTACAGCCGCAATGCCGGCGAGTGGATTCCGAACGAATATGGCGGGCGGGAGAACCTGGAAGCCGTCGAGTTCTTCAAGCATCTCAACAGCATCGTGCACGAGCGTTGCCCGAATGTGCTGCTGATCGCCGAGGAATCCACCGCATGGCCCGGTGTGACGGAGCCCGTCGAGAAAGGGGGCCTCGGCTTCGACTTCAAGTGGAACATGGGCTGGATGCACGACACGCTCCATTACATGGAGGAAGATCCGGTCTACCGGCGCTACAATCATGGGCAGATGACGTTCGGCATGGTCTATGCCTATTCCGAGCGCTTCATGCTGCCGCTGTCCCACGACGAGGTCGTGCATGGCAAGGGTTCGCTCCTCGGCAAGATGCCGGGCGACGCCTGGCAGAAGCTCGCCAATCTGCGCGCCTATTTCGGCTTCATGTGGGCCCATCCTGGCAAGAAGCTGCTCTTCATGGGCGGCGAGATCGCGCAGGAAACGGAGTGGAACCATGACGCCTCGATCGTCTGGGATCTGCTCGATCGGCCGGAACATGCCGGCATGCAGCGGCTTGTGGGCGATCTCAACCGCCTCTATGCCGCGGAGCCGGCCCTGCAATATGGCGACCTGCATCCCCAGGGCTTCGACTGGGCGGTGTCGGACGATGCCGAGCATTCGATCTTCGGCATGCTGCGCATCAGCGAGGACAGAACCTCGATGATCCTTGCCGTCTCCAACATGACGCCGGTGCCACGCCAGGGCTACCGCATCGGCGTGCCCGCAGAAGGCCGGTGGGAAGAGGTGTTCAACAGCGATGCCGGCGTCTATGGTGGCTCCAACCTCGGCAATGTCGAAGCTTGGACGGAGCATCACCCCGCCCACGGCAAGCCACAATCCCTGTCGCTTACCTTACCGCCCCTCTCGACGATCATGCTCAAGTGGCGGGCCTGAGAACCGTCCATCATCCAATGCGCCAATCCGTCGCTGGACGATCCCGCCGCCTGCCATTGACGGCAGGTGGCGGGATCGTCCAAGATGCGGCATGTCCAACCATGATCTCGACCACGACGCCCCGCCTTCCCGCCGGGCGAAAATCATCTTCGCAGTGCTCGTCGGCATCGTCGTGCTCGCCACCGTCAGCAGCATGGCGACCTCGATCGTGCTTTATCTGAAGAGCGTCTGACCGGCGGCTTTGCCCGCGTTCAAGCAGAGCACACGCGGGCCTTATTGTATCATCCTAATATTTGATGTTTTCGACACGCAAAAGCTGTCGGAACTCTGCGCCGTAGCATGCGTTGACGGGAAGATTCCTTGAGAATCGACACGTTTGTCCGCATGTCAGGAGCATCCTCATGAAAGCCACGGCCGCGTTCGCTTTCTTCCTCACCGTCGCCATGACGCTCTTCATTGCCGGATTCCTCAGTGCGTCCGCCCTGATGGCAAAGCCCGCGACGGAAGCACTTGCCAATATCAGCGTGGCCGACCTCTGGTCGTCAGCGCCGAAGCGCGTCGCGACCGCCGACCGTGGGCTCGAACGTGCTCCTGCCGCACCGCCGGTCGATCTCGCGTCGTCCGACAACCTGACGATCGCCCAACCTGCCGTACTGATGAACAACGCTTCCGCCGAGATCGACAAGACACAGCCGGGCGCGCTGGGCGCAAACACCGATCTCGCATTGGCACAGGACCCGGCCGTTGGTAACCCCGAGCATCAGGCATGGTGCGAACGGCGCTACCGGTCCTACAGCGCAGACGACAACAGCTACAGCGCCTATAGCGGCGAACGGAAGGCCTGCATCTCCCCGTACATGGATGTCGCTTCCACCGACGATATCGGCCGGATGTCGTCGTCCTCCGACGCCGTGACCGACGATCACATACGCCAGTGTCAGGCACGCTATTCGTCCTATCGCGCCTCCGACAACACCTACCAGCCCTATGGCGGACCTCGCCGCACCTGCATGATCGACTGATCCACCAGCGCGAAAAAACCCGAGACAAGAAGGGCAAACCCCGTCCATGACAGGCAGACGCATCGTCGTCATCAGCGACTTTCAGGACGGGCATCCGGATGACGCTCCCCTCCCAACGGTGGAGGAAACGCGCGACGCGTGGTCGTCTGGACGGCGCGGCGGCAGATCGGAGATGGTTGCCAACCGCGACGATGTCGCTGTCGACGGCGGCTATATCGAGCGCCTGCCGCTCGCCTGTCTGAAGGCAGGCCTCGTCGATAGTGCCGAGATCTGGACGCATTGGCGCGGCGGCCATCCGCCGGAGACGCGTCCCGGCCCGAGCCCGCACCTCAAGCGCCGCGTCTTCCGGATGAACGGACCGGAGGCCCCTTTCGCATCCAACGACATGCTCGGCCATATCGCCGCCTTCGGTGCGCCGCACATCCTGTGCGTCTGGGGCCTCGGCGTGAGCGAGGAGATCCTTCTCGCCTGTCGCGACAGTTTCAAGATCTACAATTCGATCGACGCACCTGCCCTGCGCATTCCGCCGGAGGTCAGCCGGCATTTCGACCTCATCCTGACGGGCGCTCAATGGCAGTCGGACGCCGTGCGCGAACGGCACCCGGACATGCCGACCGCGATCCTGCCGATTGGGCCCGAATTCGCCTCGGACACGACGTTTCACCCGCTCGACATGCCGAAAACCTACGACATCATCTATGTCGCCGCCGCTCAAAGCTATAAACGCCACGACATCCTGTTCGATGCCATGGCGAAGCTGCCGCGCTCGCTGCGGGCGCTCTGCGTCTGCGGTTACGGCGAGCTGACGGACGCGTTCCGGCAGCAGGTCGCCGAACGCGGTATTTCGGTCGATATCATCGACCCCCCGGGCGTGCCCTTCGAGGAGGTCAATCGGCTGATGAACACGGCGCGCATCGGCGTCGTCTGCGGTGTCGATGACGGAGCGCCCGCGATCCTGACGGAATACATGCTGGCCGGCCTTCCCGTTCTTGCCAACAGTGGACTCTCCTGCGGCCGCCAGTTCATCATACCCGAGACCGGCCGAACGGCATCGGCGGAAGACTTCCACCTCGCTATCGCCGAGATGCTGGAAACACTTCCGAGCTTCGATCCGCGCGCTGTCGTCCGGGCAAACTGGACGTGGCCGCACTCGATCCGAAGGCTGGAAGCTTTGATGCCGGCGACTGACAAAAAAAGACCGTTTCCCCCTGGAACCTAGAGAGGTCCAAGCAGTTCCCTGCAAGCTTGACGGAAGGGAGCTCGATGAATTTACTGGGTGCGTTTTCAAAGTTTTCCGAGGGCATTTTTTGTACCGACGCACCGCTCGTCTGTTTCTCCCACCTGCGCTGGGATTTCGTGCTCCAGCGGCCGCAGCATCTCATGCAGCGTTTCTCAGCCGATCGGCAGGTCTTCTTCTTCGAGGAATACATTCCGACCGACCACCATCTGGCGTATCTCGAAATTCATCCCTTCGCCGGCACCACCGTCAAGGCGATCCGCCCGCGTGTGCCGCATTGGTGGAGCGAGGGTGAGCGCGAGACCGCACTTGCGCGCCTGCTCGATGATCTCCTGGCGCTGCAAGGCGGCCGACAGCCGATCCTCTGGTTCTACACCCCGCTGATGTTCGCCTTTGCCCGCCATGTGGATGCGGCAGCGGTCGTCTACGACTGTATGGACGAGCTTGCCAACTTCAAATTCGCACCACCGCAGTTGAAGGCCATGGAACAGGCGCTGCTGGCCCGTGCCGACGTCGTCTTCACCGGCGGCTACAGCCTCTATGAATCGAAGCGAGACCGCCACTACAACGTCCACGCTTTCCCCTCGAGCGTCGATGCGCATCATTTCCGCAACGCCCGCAACGGCCAGGCCTCACCACCCGACCAGGTCGGCATCAAGGGTCCGCGCCTTGGTTTCTACGGCGTGATCGACGAACGGCTTGACCTCGCTTTGATCCGCGATATCGCCGCCGCCCGTCCAGACTGGTCGTTCGTCTTCCTTGGCCCCGTGGTCAAGATCTCGCAGAACGATCTGCCCCGCGCGGCCAACATTCACTATCTCGGGCAGAAGACCTACGCCGAGCTGCCGGCCTACCTCTCCGGCTGGGATGTGGCTATGATGCCCTTTGCGCTCAATGACGCGACCCGCTTCATCAGCCCCACCAAGACACCGGAATATCTTGCCGCCGGCCGACCGGTCGTGAGCACCCCGATAACGGACGTCATACGTAGCTATGGCGACGTCCCCGGCGTCTACATCGCTGAGGATTGGGCAAGCTTCGTCGATGCCTGCGCCGCGGCGCTCGCTCTTTGTCAGTCGTCCGAGCCCTGGCTGGAATCGGTGGATGCTCTTCTCGCCCGCTCATCATGGGACGATACGGCGCGAAAGATGCGCCTGCTGATCGAGCAATCCATGGGCGCACCTGCACCCCTGCCTGCCGAGGCAGCCGGACCGTTCGCAGCACTGGCAGCACCGGAGCAGCCGACACCCCATGCCTGAGCAGCCCGCAAGACGCCCGCGCATCGTCCTTGCAACCGATAGCCGTGACCCCTCGGGACTGGGCGAGCACATGCTGGCACTGGCACGTGGACTGCAGCGGGATCACGACGTCATCATTGCAGCCGACGCCGAAAGCGCAGGTCATCTCCTGACCAAGGCCGCGCGGCGAGGTATCGCTGTCAAGGATCTCAAGCCTGCCGATGCGTTGGAGACATGGCTGCAACAGGCGGATATCGATTTGCTGCATGTCCATGCCGGCATCGGCTGGGAAGGCCATGCCCTTGCAGCCTCAGGCATTGCAACGGGCATTCCCGTCATCCGGACGGAACACCTACCCTATCTGCTGACCGACCCGGACCAGAAGGCCCATTACAGCGCGGAAACCGCTGCTCTCGCCCACCACATCGTCGTGTCCGAAGCTTCGCGCGAAACTTATATCGACAATCATATCGACCCCTCGCGCATCACCGTGGTCCGCAACGGAATCTTCCCGCTCGAACCGAACGCCATGGCGGAGCAGACGATCGCGGCCATGAACCTCTCAGGGCGCTTCGTCCTCCTCTCGGTCGCGCGCTTTTCTGCCCAGAAGGACCACGCCTCCCTGATCCGCGCCCTGCCCGCGATCATCGCCAACCACCCCACCGTCATTCTTCTTCTCGTCGGATCCGGCGAAGAACAGGCGCGGGTAGAAGCTTTGGCGACGGACCTCGGCGTCGCGCATGCCGTGCGCTTCCTTGGCCACCGCGAGGATATCGCGGATCTCGTTGCGATAGCCGATCTCTTCGTTCTCCCCTCTTTGTTCGAGGGCCTGCCGCTTGCCGTGCTGGAAGCCATGTCGCTGGGCGTGCCCGTGGTTGCCACGCGGATCGGCGGCACCGTCGAGGCGCTGAGCGAGGATCACGCCTTCTTCGCCGAACCCGGGTGTCCCTCCTCGCTCGCCGAGATGATCTCTCAAGCTCTCGACGATCCCGCCAAGCGCGCGGCTGTCGGACAGGCAGGGCGCCACCGCTTCCGCCACCACTTCTCCGCCGCGCGAATGGCCACGGAAACCGCCTCCGTCTACCGGCCGTTCCTCACGCCGAACTCATCCCTGCAAAAGGACCATTCCATGCAAAAGACCCGTCTCGGCTTTATCGGCGTCGGGGGCATCGCCCACCGCCATCTCGACATCCTTGCAAGCTTCGAGGATGTCGAACTGGTCGCCTTTGCCGATCCGGATTCGGCCCGTGCCGATACCGCGGCCCGTCGCTTCGGCGCGAAATCCTTCACCGGCCACCGCGACATGTTGCAGAACGAAAGCCTCGACGCCGTCTACGTCTGCGTGCCGCCCTTTGCCCATGGCGAGCCGGAGCGCGACCTGATCGCCCATGGCATTCCCTTCTTCGTTGAAAAACCGGTTTCGCTCGATATCACGCTTGCCGAGGAGATCGCGGCGGGCATTGCGGCGAAAAACCTCGTGACCGCGGTCGGGTATCACTGGCGCTATCTCGATACGGTGGAGGAAGCCCGCGCGCTGCTGGCCGATAACCCCGCGCAGCTCCTGTCGGGCTATTGGCTGGACTCGACGCCTCCGCCGCAATGGTGGTGGAAAGAAGACAAGTCCGGTGGCCAGATGGTTGAGCAGACCACGCACCTTTTGGATCTCGCACGCTTCCTGATCGGTGAGGTGACGGAAGTCTATGGCCGTGCCGGCCATGCCGAACGTCAGGACTTCCCCGGTCTCGATGTGCCGACCGTCAGCACCGCCAGCCTTACCTTCCAGTCCGGCGTCGTTGCCAATATCGCCTCGACATGCCTCCTCGGCTGGAGCCATCGCGTCGGTCTGCACATCTTTGCCGACAAGCTCGCCATCGAACTCACCGATCGCGACATCATGGTCGACGTCGGTCGTGGCCGGCCCGTCCGTCAGGCGGACGGCGATCCGGTCTGGCGCGAGGATCGCGACTTCATCGATGCGGTGCGCGGCGGCGAGAACCGCATCCGCTGCCCCTATGCCGACGCCGTCGCCACGCACCGCCTGGCGCTGGCCGTCGTCGCCTCGTCGCGCAGCGGCGAGCCTATCCATCTCGACCTCCCCGAGATCACCCGGACACCGCTCGCGCCACTCCAGTTCCAGCCGCGACCGGAGGAGGCATCACGCGGAATGCCGCCCGGCCATCGCAAGATCCGCTCGCTCGGGATCGAAGCCACGGGTCGCGCCTATGTTCTCGAATATGAGGAAGGCCCGCCCGCCGATGGCCAGGTGCGGCTAGAAACGCTCTATACAGGCCTTTCCGCCGGCACCGAACTGACGTTCCTCAAAAACACCAATCCCTATTTCCGTTCGCGCTTCGATGCGGGCCGGGGCGTCTTCATCGAGAATGAGCCGGACCTCCATTATCCCGTGCCCTTCCTCGGCTATATGGAAGTCGCGCGCGTGTCGGAGTCCCGAGCCAGCGGCTATGCCGAAGGCGACGTGCTGGCTACGACCTATGCGCACAAGACCGGCCATACGGCCGACCCCTACCACGACGTTCTCGTGCCCATGCCGGCGGAGGTGGATCCGCTTCTCGGCGTCTTCGTCGCGCAGATGGGGCCGATCGCCGCAAACGGTATTCTCCATGCCGACGCCGAAGCCATGGGCACCCAGGTCTCCCGACTCGGTGACGGCGTTGCCGGCCGTCCCGTGCTGGTCATCGGTGCCGGCACCGTCGGCCTGATGACGGCCCTCTTCGCCCGCAAGCTCGGAGCCTCCGACGTCGTTATCACCGACCCCTCGGATTTCCGCCGCGCGAAGGCAGAGGCCATGGGCCTCACCGCCATGACGGAGGACCAAGCCTGGCAGCACGCGAAGGCCCGCTGGCACGATGGCGGCCTGGGCCGGGGCGCCGATCTCGTCTTCCAGACGCGTGCGCATTCCGGCAGCCTCCAGACCGCGCTGAAGGCCCTGCGTCCGCAGGGAACCGTCATCGACCTTGCCTTCTACCAGGGCGGTGCTGACCACTTGCGCCTTGGCGAGGAATTCCACCACAACGGCCTCAACATCCGCTGCGCCCAGATCAACCGGGTGCCGCGTGGCCTCTCGGCACTCTGGAACCGTCAGCGTCTGGCAAACGAAACGGTCGATCTTCTGCGGCATGACGGCGCTGCGATCCGCGAGCACATGGTCACGCATGTGGTGCCGTTCGAGGATGGGCCCGCCTTCCTTCAGGATCTCGTGGAGCATCGCCCCGACTTCCTGCAGGTCGTCTTCAAGGTCGGCGCATGATGCAGACGGCACAAGAGGCAGCACCGGACGACCAGCCGATCCGTATCCTCTTCGTCTTCGCCTGGCTGGTCGTCGGCGGTGAGGAAACCGAAGTCCGGATTCTGGCAAAGGCGCTCGATCCAGAGCGCTACCGCATCGATGTCGTCGCCTGCTTCCGCAAGCCGGGCATGCCGGAGCAGACGCACGAGCAGTTGCGGGAACTCGGGGTTTCCGTCGATACGGCGCCGTACACGATGTCGTTCGAGGATACGGTCTCCTATCTCGCCGGCAAGGTGCCCGGCTATGACGTTGTGGTCTCCTGCCAGAACGTCGCCGATATCTATCCGGCGCTGGAGCGCCTGCACATCCGCCCACCGCTGATCGAGCATGGCGGTCTCGTCTCCGAGGCCCTAGCCGGGCCGAAGCACCTGACCACCCGCTATGTCGGCGTCTGCCGCTCCATCCGCGATGCCGCGGCTTCGCGCATGCCGGGCTGCGAGGCGGATGCGATCGAAATCCCCTCCATGGTCGATCTCGCAGCCTTCGATCGCTCGCAGCGGGCATTGATGCGCGCGAAGCTCGGCATCTCCGATCGGCATATCCTGATCGGTTGGGTCGGGCGGCTCGATCCGAAAAAGAACGTCAAGGACGTCATCGAGGCGGCAGCGCTGCTCAAAGCTGAAAATGCCGACGCCCGTTTCGTCATCGTCGGCGGACCCGATGCATTCATGCCAGAATACGCTGTGGAGCTACGACAGCGCGCCGCAGCCCTCGGGCTGTCGGAGGTGCTGCAGTTTCTCGGTGACCGCAAGGACATTCCGGACCTGCTCCAGGCTTTCGATATCTTCGTCTGGCTGTCCCGTGGCGAAGGCATGCCGCATGTCATCGCGGAGGCCGGTGCTGCCGGTCTGCCGGTCATCGCCACGCCTGACAACGGCGCATTGCAGCAGATCGAGGACGGCATCACCGGCCTCATCGTCCCCTATGACGATCCGGCATCCGTCGCCGCCGCCGCGCGCCGCCTGATATCGGACCCGAGCCTTCGTCGGACACTCGGCACGGCTCTGCGTGGGAAGGTCGAGCACCTCTACGCCGTGGAAGCCGTCGTACCGCAGTGGGAGCGGCTTTTCCAAGAGGTCGTCGCAACGCGCATACCCCGCGGCCCGACCGGTCTTTTTCGGTCGTTCATCCAGGGCGGGTTCGAATGCTCGACCCATCGCCTGCGCCCGACGCCGGAAGAGCCACTCGGTCCCCGGCTCGACATGATCGACGATATCGGCCACGACATCCATGCCGAGCGCGACTACCGCCAGCTGGGACGACACGGCATCCGCACGGTGCGGGACGGCTTCCGCTGGCACCTGATCGAGAAAGACGGCACCTTCGAGTGGTCGAGCGCCCGGCCGATGCTGCAGGCCGCCGCCCGTTCGGGCACGCAAGTCATCTGGGACGTACTGCATTATGGCTGGCCCGACGATATCGATATCTGGACGCCCCATTTCGTCGATCGCTTCGCCCGGTTCGCCGGCGCCTGCGCGCGCATCGTGCGGGAAGAGAGCGACGAGATCCCGTTCTATTGTCCGGTCAACGAAATCTCCTTCTTCTCCTGGGGCGCGGGCGATGCCGGCTATCTCAACCCCTTCGCGCACGGCCGCGGCTTCGAGCTGAAGGTACAGCTAGCCCGGGCAGCGATTGCCGGAATGGATGCCATTCTCGCCGTCGATCCCCGTGCCCGCTTCGTGCATTGCGATCCCGTGATCAACGTCATCACCGATCCATCGAGACCTTGGGAAGCCCAGGTCGCCGAAGGTCATCGTCAATCACAGTTCCAGGGGTGGGATCTTCTGAGCGGCCGCATGTGGCCGCAGATCGGTGGCGCCGAGCGCTATCTCGATGTCATCGGCGTCAACTACTATTTCAACAACCAGTGGATTCATGGCGGCCCGCCGATCGATATCGGCCACCCGCTCTACAAGCCGCTCCGCACCATTCTCATCGAAACCTATGCCCGCTACGGCAAGCCGATGATGATCGCGGAAACCGGCATCGAGGACGATCGCCGCGCCGCATGGTTCACCTATGTGGCACAGGAGGCCATGGCCGCCATGAAGGCCGGCGTCCCGCTCGAAGGCCTTTGCCTCTATCCGGTCGTCAATCATGCCGGCTGGGACGACAAGCGCCCCTGCCAGAACGGTCTCCTCTCCGCCGCGATCACGGCAGAGGAACGACGCGTCCACGAGCCGCTGGCCGCCGCCATCGCAGCCTTCCTACAGGGAGACGACGCTAGGCTGCAGGATGATTCACGGCCGGACTCCGGCGAAAGAATGATTCAACAAAGTCAGGCCCTGCGCGCCTGACCGGCAGCGGATCAGAACTCAAGATCGACGACGATGACGCCGTCCGGTCCGCCCTTGGTATGGGCGACGATCCGCGCACCGGCGGCCTGGTGATGCGGATCGACCAGATAGGCATCGCGCACGGCGGTGCTGTCGAAGTCAAACCAGAACGCATCGTTGAAACCGCGCATCATCTCGGTCTCGACGCTGACATTCGGGCCCGCGTGAAAGGCGCGGATGCCATCGACATGGTCTTTGAGCGACGCGAGGTCATGATAGATCGACTGCTTGTCGGCCTCCGACACGCTGTCCTTGAATTTCAAAAGCACGATATGCCGGATCATCGATGATCTTCTCCTCATCCCGTTTTCCGTCGAAACGACATAAGGCTGGCGCCGAGGAAGCGCCAGCCTTGATAGCGAAAGACAGCTCAATCCCTAGCTGATTTGGGGCAGCGCGCCGATCAGCTTGTCGAGGGTCACCGGATAGTTTCTGACCCGGATGCCGGTTGCATTGTAGACGGCGTTGTTGATCGCCGCCGCCACGCCGCAGAGCCCCAGTTCGCCCACGCCCTTCGCCTTCATCGGCGATGACATCGGGTCGGTCTCGTCCATGAAGATGACCTCCTGGTGCGGAATATCGGCATGCACCGGCACCTCGTAACCGGCCAGATCGTGGTTGACGAAGAAGCCGCGCTTCTTGTCCACCGCAAGCTCTTCCGACAGGGCGCCACCGACGCCCATGGTCATCGCGCCGATGACCTGGCTGCGTGCCGTCATCGGGTTGAGGATGCGGCCCGCCGCGCAGACGGCAAGCATGCGCCGGATGCGGACCTCACCGGTGGCGATATCGACGCCGACCTCCACGAAATGCGCGCCGAAGGTCGATTGCTGCTTCTCCTCGGAAATATCGCCATACTCGATCGTATCCTCGACGACCAGCGGCACCTCCCGAACGGCATCGGCCATGGGCACGCGCCGGTCGCCCGAGATCACCATGCCGTCGGCAAAGTCGATGCTTTCGGCATTGAACCCGAGCGACTGGGCAATGGCCTCCCGCATCTTGACGCAGGCGGCGTAGACGCCGGCCGTGGCGCTGTTGCCGCCCCACTGCCCGCCCGAACCCGACGACACCGGAAAGCGGGAATCGCCGAGATTGACGGCCACGCGGTCGAGCGGCAGGCCCAGCATTTCGGCCGCGGTCTGGGCAATGATCGTGTAGCTGCCGGTGCCGATGTCCGTCATGTCGGTCTCGACGGTGAGGATGCCCTCGCGATCGAGCTTCACGCGGGCGCCGGATGGCATGACCATGTTGTTGCGGAACGCGGCTGCAACGCCCATGCCCACCAACCAGTCGCCATCTCGCACGGTGCCGGGGCGCGTGCTGCGCTTGTCCCAGCCGAAACGCTCGGCGCCGAGCGTCATGCACCCGATGAGATCACGATGCGAAAAGGCTTTCTCCGGCTTTTCCGGATCGACCTGCGTATCGTTGAGAATCCGGAAGGCGACCGGGTCCTGCCCGAGCTTCTCCGCCATCTCGTCCATAGCGACTTCGAGCGCCATCAGGCCGGGGGCCTCGCCGGGCGCCCGCATGGCGTTGCCCTCGGGAAGATCGAGCACGGCAAGCCGCGTCGCCGTCATCCGGTTTGCGCCGGCATAGAGCAGGCGCGTCTGCTGCACCGCCGCCTCCGGGCCGCCGCCTTCCAAATCGCCTGACCAACTCTCATGCGCGATCGCCGTGATCTTACCGTCCTGCCCGGCCCCGATGCGGATGCGCTGGATCGTTGCCGGCCGGTGCGTGGTGTTGTTCATGAGGAACGGCCGAGGAAGCGCCACCTTGACCGGCCGACGTGCCGCGCGTGCGGCCAGCGCCGCCAACACCGCATCCGACCGCAGGAAGAGCTTTGACCCGAACCCGCCACCGATGAAGGGCGACATGATGTGGATCTTTTCCTTGTCCATATCGAGCGCAACGCTCAGATCGGACCGCCACCAGTCGATCATCTGGCTCGACGTCCACACCGTCAGGGCATCCCCGTCCCAGGCGGCAATGGAGGCGTGCGGCTCCATCATCGCATGCGACTGGTCGGGCGTCGTGTAGGTCTGGTCGAACTGGACGGTGGCCGCCTCGAAGGCCGGCGCGAAATCGCCCGCCGCTGAATCCGGCTCTCCATCCTCGGGCTTCTTGGCGCCTTCCATCGACGCCTCGAGGTCGAACGCACCCTTCGTTTCTTCGTAGTCCACCTTGATGAGGTGCGCGGCAGCACGTGCCTGCTCGAAGGTCTCGGCAACGACGACCGCGACCGCCTGATGATAGTGGTGGATCTCACGTCCGCCAAACAGCTTGGCGGTATTGCGCTTGGCTGTCTTCAGGTCCGGCATGCTGTCGCTGGTCACGATCGTGATGACGCCGGGCGCTCGGGCGGCAGCCGACACGTCCATCGCGCGGATGCGGCCCTTGGCGATGGCGGCACCGAGCGGGTAACCATAGGCATAGGACAAGGCGTCGTCGTGCCATTCATAGGCATATTTCGCGCGGCCGGTCGTCTTCAGTTGCCCGTCGATGCGCTCGATCGGCTTGCCGACCACCGTCATTCGGTCGATCGGGTTCTGTGTTGCAGGTGTGTCGAACTTCATGATCTCAACCCTTCGCTTCGGCAAGAACAGCGCCAAGCGTCCGCTCGACCAGCTTCACCTTGTAGGCATTGTGTTCGGTCGGCTCAGCGTCGAGCAGCAGGCGACGCGTTACCCGGCCGGGACCGCTCGGCAGGTCCTCGTCCGCCGCATCGAGACGCCACGGCTTGTGCGCGACCCCACCGACCGCGACACGTCCGGTGCCGTCCGGCTGGATCACGGCGCCGACGGAGATGAGCGCGAAGGCATAGGACGCACGGTCGCGAACCTTCCGGTAGATCTGCTTGCCGCCGATCGGCTTCGGCAGCACGACAGCGGTGATGATCTCGCCCTTCTTCAGCTCCGTTTCGATATGTGGCGTATCACCCGGCAACCGGTGAAAGTCGGCGATCGGAATGCTGCGCTTCGCACCGTCCGCGCCCACGGTCTCCACCACGGCATCGAGCGCCCGCATGGCGATCGCCATGTCGCTCGGATGCGTGGCGATACAGGAAGAACTGATACCGACGATACCTAACTGCCGGCTAAAGCCGTCGATGGCGGAACAGCCGCTGCCCGGCTGGCGCTTGTTGCAGGGCTGGTTGGTATCGTAGAAGTACGGACAGCGCGTGCGCTGAAGAAGATTGCCCGCCGTCGTCGCCTTGTTGCGCAGCTGCCCGGACGCACCGGCCAGAAGCGCGCGCGACAGCAGGCCATAGTCGCGCCGCACCCGTTCGTCGGCCGCCAGATCGGTGTTTCGCACGAGCGCCCCGATCCGCAAGCCACCTTCTGATGTCGCCTCGATCGTGTCGAGCCCCAGCGTGTTGACGTCGATCAGATGGGTCGGCGTCTCGATTTCGAGCTTCATCAGGTCGAGCAGGTTGGTGCCGCCGGCAATGAACCGTGCCGCATCATGGCTGGCCGCCGCCTTGGCCGCGGCTTCGACGGAGGTTGCGCGTTCATAGGTAAAGGACTTCATGCCGGCCTCCCCGCGACGTCCGCAATGGCGTCGACGATGTTGGAGTAGGCCCCGCATCGACAGAGGTTCCCGCTCATCCGCTCGCGGATTTCGTCCAGGCTGAATTCGACCTTGGCTGTCAGATCGCCGGTCACGTGGCTCGGCATGCCCGCCTTGATTTCCTCGAGCACCGCAACCGACGAACAGATCTGCCCCGGGGTGCAATAGCCGCACTGGTAGCCGTCATGCTTGACGAAGGCGGCCTGCATCGGATGAAGGTTGCCGGGCTCGCCGAGACCCTCGATCGTCACCACCTCGTCGCCCTCGTGCATGATGGCGAGCGACAGACAGGAATTGATCCGCCGTCCGTCCACCATTACCGTGCAGGCGCCGCACTGACCATGGTCGCAGCCCTTCTTGGTGCCGGTCAGGTGCAGATGCTCCCGCAGCGCATCGAGAAGCGTCGTGCGGTTGTCGACCGACAAGGTCTGGTCCTGGCCGTTGACCTTGAAGGAGACGCTGGAGGTCTCGCCGGCCGGCATGCCGGTCACCTTTGTGCCGGCAGGCACTTGTGCCTGTGCCCGGGCCTTGGAGGCGACGCCGCTCACCGCGACGGTCGCTGCGGAGGCCATCAGAAGATCCCTCCGGGATAGATCAAGGTCGCCCTGATTTAGCATTTTCTGCTCCATGTTCTTATGAGATTTCCGCGACATGGCATTGCGCGGATCCATAAGCCGGAGCTAGGGCGGAGCGTCAGGCAGACCAGTCCTCTGGTGTGTGCCTCGTGGCCGGAAGGCGATCACAAAGGCGACATTGCCGGGCGTCAGCCCTGTGTATCCGGCTCCGGATCGGCCGTGGCGAGCGAGGCCTGCGCGTCCGGCGAGACGACGGCGGATGGCAGCGGCGTGCCGCGCTTGCGCTCGCGCATGAGCGTCAGCAGGCCAGAAAAGATGATGAGCGCGATGCCGCCTGCCATGGGCAGGTCGATCGTGTCGTCGAAGATGAAATAGCCGAAGAGGATCGCCCAGATCATCTGGCTGTATTGCGGCGGCGCCACGAGGTTTGCCGGTGCCATCCGCGCCGCCGTCATCAGAAGCGCGTTGCCGGCCGAGCCGAGAATGCCGTAGCTGGCGATAAAAACCCACTGCATCGGCGTCGGGATCGCGATATCCGACAGCATGAGAAGGCCGCTGACGACGAGGACGCCGAGAAGGCCCGCGCCATAGAGCGACATCCGCTTCTCCGTTGGCCCCATGCCGCGCAGGATGACGATGGCGATGGCGGCACTCAACCCGCCGATGGCACCTGCAAGATGCCCCACCGACAGCTCGCGAAAGCCAGGTCGCAACACGATGAGCACACCGATGAAGCCGACGATGACGGCCGTCCAGCGTTGCCAGCGCACGTCCTCCTTCAGAAAGATGACGGAGAGGATCGTGACGAAGGACGGCAGCAGGAACAGGAGACAGAAGGCCTCCGCCATCGGCAGCTTGGTGAAGGTGATGATCGACGCGATGGAGCCGACGGCGCCGCAGGCAAAACGCAGCATCCAGAGCGTACGGTTGGAGGTTCGAACGATATCGAGCCAGGAGTCCTCCCGCGCCTTGATCAGAGGCAGGATGACCAGCCCGAAGACGGCGCCGGCAAAGGCGACCTGATAGGCGGGAATGGCGCCGTCGATGAGTTTGACCGAGGCATCGCTAAACGCGAACACGGCATAGGCGATGAACGCGATGACGACACCGCGAAGGGAAGACTGGGAGACGGGCATGATGTCGAATCGCAAAGGAGGAGGGTCTGCCTGCCATAGCCGGAAAGCTTTGCGGCGCACAGATGCGGATCGAAAGACGATCAGCGTTTGCGCAACCCGTCCACGAACACGTCGACCATCCGGAGTGCCGTCGGCTGCCAGTCCGTCGGCCCGTGGCTGTAGAAGATGCCGAGCAGGGTCCGCAAGAGTTCGTCCGGCGACACGTCGTCCCGGATCATGCCCGCCACGGCCGCCCGTTCGAGCAGAAGACCGATGGCGCCGACCATGCGCTCGTAGGAATAGGCCTTGAGCTCGGACGAGCCGACGACGGCCAGCTGCAGACCTTCGATCATCCCCTTCTTGGTCGCGACAAGGCGAACATTGGCTTGAAGCCAGGATTTGAGCGCCGCGACCGGGTCGTCCTCCGTCGAAAGCTCCCGGGCAAGATCGGCGAGAATGTCCACTTCGTGCCGGTAGACGGCATCGAACAGCACCTCGCGCGTCGGGAAATGGCGATAGAGGGTGCCGATGCCGACGCCGGCTTCCCGGGCCACGGCCTCGAGACTCGCCTGCGCCCCGCCGAGCCGGAAGATGGCAGTGGCCGCCTCCAGCAGACGTTCCCGGTTGCGAACCGAGTCTGCCCGCGGCTTGCGCCTTGCTTTTGTACTTTGCTGGTCCATCTGCCTATTCGTCGCCTGGCACTTGCCAACGGCCCTTGCTAAGCGGAGGCTACCTCCGTATATTGCATATCACATCGAGGCAGCGTCGACCCGAACGCCCATCCCTCATGCGACGGTTCAACAGCGTCCGCCCCGTCTCGTTACAGCGTTCACCGCGCCTGCGGTTCCTATTCCATACACCACAATCCTGACTGGAGCACCCCATGCCTTTCTCCATCAGCCTCACCGTCAATGGTCAGCCGAACAGCATTGCGCTCGATGATCCGCGCGTCACGCTGCTCGACCTCCTGCGCGAGCGGCTTCACCTCACCGGCACCAAGAAGGGCTGCGACCGTGGTCAGTGCGGCGCCTGCACCGTTCTGCTCGACGGCCGGCGCATCAATGCCTGTCTGACGCTGGCCGCAAGCCTCGACGGCAGCACCGTCACCACCATCGAAGGCCTTGCCGACGGTGCCGAACTGCATGCCGTGCAGGCAGCCTTCATCGCCTGCGACGGCCTGCAATGCGGCTACTGCACGCCGGGCCAGATCATGAGCGCGGTCGGCCTCCTGTCCGAGGGCCATGCCGGGGACGATCCGGAGCGCGTGCGCGAACTGATGAGCGGCAATATCTGTCGATGCGGAGCCTATCAGGGCATCACCCAGGCCGTGCTGGAGGCGGGCCACGTCCTTTCGCAGAAAACCGGGGTACCAGACACCGGGGTACAGGAAAACGGGAGGAACGCCGCATGAACCGCTTCGATTTCATCCGCCCGGCAAGCCTCGCCGAGGCTGTGACGGCCGCAGCCGTCCCGGGATCCGTCTATCTCGCCGGCGGCACCAACCTGCTCGACCTGATGAAGATCGGCGTAACGCGGCCGGAACGCGTCATCGACATCAGCCGGCTTCCGGGCCTCGATCGTATCGATTGGCTGCCGGACGGCGGCGTGCGCATCGGCGCGCTCGTGCGCAATGCGGACCTTGCCTACGACACCCGCTTTGCCGCCACCTATCCAGCCATCGCGGAAGCCCTGCTGTCGGGTGCCTCTGCGCAACTGCGCAACGCTGCAACGGTTGGCGGAAACCTCCTGCAACGAACGCGCTGCGCCTATTTCCAGGATACCGCCGGTGCCTGCAACCGGCGCGAACTGGGCTCCGGTTGCGACGCGCTGCACGGCGAAAACCGCCTCCACGCCGTTCTCGGCTGGACGGAACAGTGCATCGCCACGCACCCCTCGGATTTCTGCGTGCCCCTGGCAGCCCTCGGTGCCGTGGTCGAGATTGAGGGTGTCGAGGGACGCAAGGACATCCCGATCGAGAACCTCCACAGCCTTCCCGATGCCACCAGCGCACAGGAGTCCGCACTTCTGCCGGGCGACCTCATCAGCGGCCTGCGCCTGCCGCCCGAGGCTGCTGCCTTCGCTGGAAATGCCCGTTACATGAAGTTGCGCGAGCGCGCATCCTATGCCTTCGCGGTGGTGTCCGCCGCCGCCATGCTCGACATGGACGGCGACACGATCCGCGCAGCAAGGCTTGCGCTCGGCGCCGTCGCCGCCAAGCCCTGGCGTGCGCATACGGCGGAAGCAGCGCTCATCGGGCAACGCCCAACGCGCGAAGCCTTCGAGAAGGCCGCGACCGCAGCCCTTACAGACGCCCGGCCCTCTGGCGACAACGCGTTCAAGATCACGCTCGCCCACCGCATCCTCGTCCGCGCGCTGACGCTCGCTCACGAGGGCACGCCGAAGGTCATGCCCGCCCTCCCCGCCTCGCCATTCCCGGAACAGCACCTTCCCGCACCGAAGGGAGATCTTCATGTCGCCTGAAAAACAGCCCGCCACCAGCCGCTACGGCTCCAATGCCGGCCAGCCGCTCACCCGCCGCGATGGCATCCTCAAGGTCACCGGCCGCGCAACCTATGCGGCCGACAATCACCCCGAAGGCCTGCTGTACGCCGTCATGGCCGTCAGCCGCATCGCCCGTGGCCGTGTCCGCTCGATGAACGTGGATGCCGCCAAGGCTCATTCCGGCGTGGTCGAGGTGCTGACGCCGGCCAATCGTCCGCCGCTGTTCCACGATCCGCACGAGAAGATGCCGCCCTTCGGCTTTCGCGTCGAGGTGCTTCAGGACGATAGCGTCCGCTACGGCAATCAGCCGATCGCGCTGGTGATCGCCGAAACGCTGGAGGCCGCCACCGAGGGCGCGGCCCTCCTTGATCCGCAATACGACACCGAGCCGGCCCGCGTCGGACGGGAAGCCGGCATCCGCTTCGACCCTCCAGCTGTCAGCATCGGCGGACCGCCGAAGACGGCACATGGCGATGTCGAGGCAGGTTTCTCGAACGCCGCCATAACCGTCGAAGCCGAGGTCGAGACGCCGCCGCAATACCACAACGCCATGGAACCGCATGCCGTGGTCGCAGAATGGGACGGCAACCGCGTCGTTCTCGACATGCCGAACCAGGCGCTGGCGCTGAGTTGCGCCTCCTATGCCGCCTTCTTCGGCATTCCCGTCGACAACGTGACCATCCGTTCGCCCTTCCTCGGCGGCGGCTTCGGCTCCAAGGCGATCCTCAACGGGCCGCAGATTTTGGCGATCCTCGCGGCCCGCATGCTGAACCGCCCGGTCAAACTGGCACTGACCCGCGCCCAGATGTACGGCCCGGTCGGCCACCGCGGCCAGACCTGGCAGAAGATCCGGATCGGCATGGAGAGCGATGGCACGCTCACCGCCCTGCATCACCGCTCGCTCTCGGCCACCTCAGCGTTCGACGACTTTCTGGAGCCCGCAGCCAACGCATCCCTGCCGCTCTATGCGAGCCCCGCGATCCTCGTCGAACACGAAGGGATACGGCTCGACACGGGCACGCCCGGCCCCATGCGCGCACCCGGCGAAGCGTCCGGCTCCGCGGCTCTCGAGGTCGCGATCGATGAGGCGGCGCAGGCCTGTGGCATGGACCCGCTCGCATTCCGGCTGAAGAACTATGCGGAAACCGAGCCGGCGACGGGAAAGCCCTTCTCGTCCAAGGCACTGCGTACCTGCTACGAGGAGGGGGCCACCCGCTTCGGCTGGTCGCGCCGCCCGCGTGCAGCCGGGCAGATGCGGGATGAAAACGGGCTGCTCGTCGGCTGGGGCATGGGCACTGCCGTCTTCGGCTGCCCGCATTTTCCGGCAGAGGCCCGGGCGACGCTCCGCGCCGACGGCACGGCACTGGTGGAAACCGGCGCGGCCGACATGGGCCAGGGCGCATGGACCGCACTCGCCCAGATCGCAGCCGAGGCTCTGGGCCTCGATCCGGATCAGGTCGAGTTCCATTCGGGCCTCTCGACGCTTCCCGACGCCGGCATTGCCGGCGGATCGGGCCATACCGCCAGCGCCGGTCTCGCCCTCAACCAGGCCGGCGGAGACGCCATCGCGCAACTGTCCGACCTTGCCGTCAACGATCCGGCATCACGCCTTTTCGGTGCCGGCAATATCGGCCTCACCGCCCGCAACGGCCGCCTCTATCGTCGCGACGACGAGAGCCGCAGCGAAAGCTATGCAGAAATCCTCGCCCGCTCCGGAAGAAGCGATGTCGTCGGCACGGCAAAGTCCAACCGCGACCCGACCGTCGCCACCGACCATGCGCTGTATTCACACGGCGCTGTCTTTGCCGAAGTGAAGATCGATCCCGATCTCGGACAGATCCGTACCACGCGTCTCGTCGGCGCCTTTGCGGCCGGCCGCATCATCAACCCCCGGCTGGTGCAAAGCCAGTATTTCGGCGGTATGATCTGGGGCATCTCCTTTGCCCTCCACGAAGAGGCGATAACGGACAAGCGGACGGGGCGGATCATGAACGCCGACCTCGCCGAATATCATGTACCGGTGAATGCCGACGTGCCCCCGCTCGAGGCCATCCTGGTCCCCGAGGATGACGCGATTGTCAACCCGATCGGCGTCAAGGGCGTCGGCGAAATCGGCATCACGGGAACCGTCGGCGCCATCGCAAACGCCGTCTGGCACGCGACGGGAAGCCGCATCCGCAAATTTCCGATCCGTATCGAAGACGTTTTGTCTGCACGATAAGGAGACCGTCATCACGCCGGGACCTGTCATGGCGCCGCGGATGCGCCCTGCCTGACGTTTGCCTCTGGCAAGAGGAAGCGCGCGTTCCTCCACGCGCGGGGATTTCTGGAAGCGATGACGGGCGGAGCCGGGGCGATTGCCCCAGACGCAAGAAAGCCCTCCGGTGAGGGAGGGCTTGATTGTTTGAGATTGTGCGATCATTTGGTTGCGGGGGCCTGAGCGCACAGAGACTTGTAATTTGGCGCACCGTCTAAACGTTATAGACGGAAATAATTTCCGCTTTGCGCCAACAGCGGTCATTCGCTATGGCTGCATGCTGTCCAATATGGGGCCGTCTCCAGACCGTCCGCTTCGGAGAGTAGTAAAACAAGGCGGACCTCCCCTGATCCTGTCGATGCTCCATCTGACGCAAGGTCATTGCTGCCATCGTCGGCAATATCAAACAGTTCCTTCGCAATTGCCTCAAGCCCTATACCGCAGGCGCTGCGCAGGGAAACCTTCTGTATCGTTGACCACCCATGGCCGAACCGATGATTCTACCAGAAGCGGATCAAAGGCTAACGCCTCTTCCATCCTGGAGATACGGTGAAGGAATTTTCCCTCTGCAAGCTTGTTGACTATGGAGTTGGCCTTCTCCTGCGTGAACACCGTTTAACCACCCTGCGGACGGGCCTCGGTTACGGCGGGTTGATAACTCTTCACACTACAACAATGACCCAGCTCCCCTTAACTGAAAACCTTTTCTCAACTACGAGTATAATGGGGAATCGACGGAGGGCAGACATGGCACGAGTACGCGGCAAATTTCGGGATGTACCTAAACCGGCCCTTCCGGTTCTGAAGAGGATGGTTGCGGACACCAAGGACATCGACTTGCTGACGATGTTCTGGGCTATTCACGCCATACAGGAGGACCGCGCCGAGTTCGTGAAGAAAAACACCTTCACCTACCCGCCGGAAGCCGCCACGAGCGATATGATGAGCCCATATGCGGCGTACCCGTGGGACTTGGAAACGCTCATCACCCAGACGCTCAATGAACCCAAATCAAACCTCTTACCGTGGAAAATGCGGCCACTTAACACTGGCGACTACAACGGTGTTGCCGACATCGTGAACACACTTCGGGCGGTGGAGGACGACCAGAGCGCCGACCGCCTCGACGGCTCAAACATCATGCTGGAAATGCATCGGATCGGGCATCGGCAGTTCCAGTGGCAAACCGGATTTCAGCGGCCCGTGGATATCTACCGGTATCTTTACATCTACGGACAGGGAGCGTGCGCGGACTTTTTCGAGGAGACGAACGGGATTTCGATCACCGATTTCGTCACCATCTGCTTTGTGCTGTGGTCCACGCACGGCACAATCCCATGGACGAAGAAGCTGAACGGCCTTGCACAGATTGGAATGGATGACGCACTTATAGATAAGGTGCTGCCGCTCGTCTCAGGAGAAATTTGGACTGTCCGTAGAGAATCGCTGGCCCTACTTCAGAAGGTCGAGAAGGGTCTTGGGGTGAGCCTCCCCGTCATCTACCAGCCGAGCTACCTGCGGGTGAAACCTTTACTCCGTTCGGGGACCTACAATACCTACATCGCCCCGTTGCCATCGCTGCTCCTGCTGCGGGCAACGGTCGGGCTCTACTACGACATTGTAAAGGGTGGGAATCCTATCTTGGGCGATGCCAATGCCCGTTTCGAGGCATACGCCCGCATGTCGCTGGTGACCTACTGCCCCGGCTTTGAGGCTGCTCCGGCCGTCAAATACACGGTTAAAAGAAATCCCGTCGAGACGCCGGACGTCCTGCTGAAGCAAGAGGGCCGGATTGTAGCGGTGTTCGAATGCAAGGCCACCAAGCTGACTTTCGAAGCTCAATATGGTGACGATCCGGTTGAGAACGCCAGCGGGGGCTATGAGCAGATGGCCAAGGCGGTCTTTCAGCTCTGGAAATTCTTTGCTCATGTTCGGCTGGGTCTGGTCGAGCTGAACGTGGTGGATGACGCCTGCGCTGTCGTACTGACCATGGACGCATGGACACAGATGTCGTCCGAGTTGCAGGCTCGAATCATCAAGCAGGCCGAAGAGCTTGCAGCGGCCAAATCGCCTGAAATCGAAGCCGAGGACAAACGTCACCCGATATTCTGCTCTATTCAGGACTTGGACGAGTTGCTGCTTATGTCGAACGAGGAACATCTGTTGGGCGCGTTCAAAGCGGCGAGGCTGGACAAATACATCGGTTGGGGTGTCCGGCAGGTCAGGGAAAGGGAGTTTCCTGCCTTGGAAGAGCGCAAGAAGTTCGCATTCGACCTGGAGGGGCTTTTCCCGTGGTGGGGTAAGTTCAAAGATCGGGCACCGCCCGCCGATGCAGCAGAGTAACCTTTGCCGCGTTGCACGACAATCCATCCGTGTGTAAGACCAAAACAACGCAATTGGGAACGAGGGAAATATGAAAGCCGCTGAAACACGTATTGATAAGTTTCTAGCTTCCAGCGAAACCGCTTTCACAATCCCCGTATACCAACGCAACTACGACTGGACCAAGACCCAGTGCCTTCAACTCTTCAAGGATATTCTCTCGGTCGGTGAAGACGACAGCCAAACCGCGCACTTTATTGGCAGCATCGTTTACGTCCATGACGATGTGTATTCGTCATCGGGTATAACCGAACTGACGATCATTGACGGTCAGCAGCGGCTCACAACCCTCACCCTGATTTACGTGGCGCTCTACCGCTTCGCGGTCAAACACGACACACCGCAGATGGCACAGCGAATCTTCAAAACGTACCTCATCAACGAGTTCGCGGTTGAAGAAGAAAAGCTAAAGCTCAAGCCTACCGACAACAACCGGACAGCCTTGGCGCAAATCCTCGACCCACAAGAGGGGGTAAAGGTCACGGGTTATTCGCGACTTGTTGAGAACTTTCGCTATTTCCAAGACCGAATCACCGCCGACAACTTCGAAACAGTCTTGCGCGGCGTTTCAAAGCTTATTTTCGTGGACATCGCGCTCGACCGCCAAAAAGATAACCCTCAGCGCATTTTCGAGAGCCTTAATTCCACCGGCCTTGAGCTGTCGCAAGCCGACCTTATCCGCAACTACATTTTGATGGGCCTGCCCCGCAAAGAGCAGGAAAAGGTATACAAACTCTTCTGGGAACCGATTGAGGCTAATGCACGAAATGCAGACTTGCACGAGAGCCGGGTTTCCGACTTCATTCGTGACTACCTAACGCTGAAGCAGAAAGACATTCCGAACAAAGGCGCTGTGTACGAGAAGTTCAAGGAGCGATACCCTGTCCCGAATTCTCCTGAGTTGATGAGCGCACTGGAAGAGATACGGCGGCTGTCCGAGCTATATAAAAAGCTCCTCAATCCCTCGTTCGAGCCGGACGCCACAATTTCCCGCGAAATCGCTTATATTAACACGTTGGAAATCAACACGGCTTACCCCTTCCTGCTGAGGGTTTATCAGGATTATGACGAGGGCCTGATTGCCAAGGTCGTTTTCGTGGGTGTCCTAAAGCTCGTTCAAAGCTACGTCTGGCGTCGCCTCATTATCGGCTTGCCAACCAATGCGCTCAACAAGATTTTCATGGGCCTCTATGATCGCGTGGAGATGGGGGAATATTTGGAATCCATCGAGCGTTCGCTGGCTCACAGAACCGGCACGCAGCGTTTCCCGCGCGACGCCGAGGTGGTTTTGAACCTTAAAGACAAGGATATGTACAACACCAAGGGGCGCACCCGTCTGTACTTCTTTGACCGTCTGGAAAACTACCAGAACAACGAACACGTCGATGTGTCGGCGGCGGGCATCACTACAGAGCATATCTTTCCGCAGAATCCCGACCCCGCTTGGAAGTCCCTCGTTTCCGCAGAGGAATATGAAACACTTCGCGAAAAGTACCTCAACACCATCGGTAATCTTACCCTCTCCGGAAACAACGGAAAGCTTGGGAACAAGCCATTTGCAGATAAGAAGGCAATGAACGACGAAGGTGGCGAACAGGGCTACATCTACAGCCGCCTTTGGCTAAACCGCGATCTGCAACAGTATGACGAGTGGGGCTTGGCTCAGGTAGAAGAACGAGCCAATCGCATTGCCGAACGGTTCTTAAAGGTATGGCCCGCGCCTGCCATTGATATTGCGGTGACTACCGATAGTGAAGAGGTCAGCATCTTCGACGCCGAGGAACCCCGTCACAAACGTCTCGACCACGCCGTGTTTCTCGGCACTCGCCTTCAGGTCAGTCAGGTTACGAAGCTGTACACCGAAGTTTTCAAGCAGCTGATCGAGTTGCAGCCGGAGGCCTTCCATGAAACCAAATTGGGCGAACGCATTCAATTATCCGGCGATCCTCAGACGCTAAGGCAGGCTCTGCAAATTGCGGACAGCTATTATGTCGAGGGGAATATTGATTCGACGCTGAAGTTCGACAGGCTGAAAGCGGCGCTCACTGACTTGGGTTTGGAAGACGATCTGCTGATAAAATACGCCTAGCAGTCCCTATTCACCTTGCAGGTCCGATCTCCGGAAAGGCCAGTTCGGTCGGAGTGCCGGAAACAATTCATCTCAAAGCTAAAACAGCTCCAAACATGGCCGCCATGTTCGCCAACACCGGGGTAGAGCGGAAACGTTGGCCGCCGCTCCTACCCCTCATTTCGCCAGCCATTCTCCGTAGGCATCTATATCGATCATCGGGACGGTGCCGCTGAACTGCAGCCGCGAGATCAGCTTGAACAGAAACGCCGTGGCGGGCTTGTTCTCGGAGACAAAATCATATTCGCCTGTGCCGTTGCGCGCGAAATGACCATGCGACGCCACGCAGCCAATGTCCAACTGGCGGTCACCGCCGCCTTCGAGAAGGATCGATTCGAGCGCCTTCCCCATGGGTGGACTCCACTCGCTTTCGAAGGTCAGAATGCCACCGAAAATAGGTATCGCGGGCTTTGCGGGATAGGTTCCGCCCGCATGCGGAATCGGCAGGCTCGTGCGGTGGAGCCGCCTGACGCTGGCAACCTTGTCCTGTGCGTATCTCACGAGCTGCGCGTCGGCGGTCTGCTTTGCTTCGAAGACCGCGTAGACGCTTTCGGCGGGAATGATCGTCTGGTTCTCGTAGGTGAAAATGAAAGGCGAATACTGTCGGTCGAACACCACGACGTCGATCTGATCGCTGAAGTTTCCGAGGCTGTCCACTACATGCGCTCTCGCGACGCTGTAGCGCGCGGGCAGATATTTATCCAGCAAACTGATCCAGACGCTCTCGCTCGCGTCGCCCTTGACCCCGGGATGTTGAAAGCTCTTGCGCGCCACGGCCAACCGCGACTGGATATCCTCGTGCAACGAGGACAGAAGCTGAGAGAGAGACCATTCGGACATAGTGTCTTCCTTTCTTATGATAGCGGGAATTTTGGGCCGAACAGGTAGCGCCAAGCTTTCAAGGCGTCGCCGTTGCGTCCCTGCTTGGCGAGATTGATGGCGTTGCGCGCTTGGAGGCTAGCGGCCAGGAGAATGTCGCGAGCGCGCTGTTTGCGGGTGGCGTCCATGCCGTCGGTGATCGGCGGGCCGAGGCCAGCGGGGTCGGCCCAGGTGTCGAAGATGCGGTCGGCAAGCGTCGAGAACAGCCCCTCGAGTTCATAGTCGAAACGGCCCTGCCATCCGCCATAAAGACACTCGAGCGCCATGACCTCGATCAGGAACGACGGCTTCACGGGCTTGTCGGACCCGTGCCTTGGATTGTTGTTCCAGTACTTGACCATGCGGACGAGACCCTTCCACTCGTTGGAGAAGGCTTGGTGCGCGTCGATCGCTTTCTGGGCATGAATCTTGGGGTTCGTCTTGATCCACGTGCCCTTGTCGGTATCCGGGATTTCGTAGTCGTCGCCGGACGGGAAAGATGGAACGACGTCGACGCTCAGGATGCGATAGTCGGTGTTGTCCTCGGCGTCCACGACGACGCCGAAATCGACGTTGACCGAGCGCCCCTGCTTGCGCACCGCCTTCTCGCCGTACTTCTCGCCGAGCGCCGTGTGGAAATCATCCAAGACAACATAGGGTGCCTTGTCACGGTACTTCGAGCGCTCGCTCTCCTTGAGCACAAAGAAGATGTCGATGTCCTTGAGGGGCTTGGTCTTGGTGTGGCGCTTGTAAGACCCCGTCAGGAAGCTGCTCGCGATCGAGAACTTGGTGTCGAGATAGTCCCTAACCTCGTTCTGCCGTTTCGATGCATTCTCCTGTTCGCGGTCGTTGAGCTCAAGCCGAGACTTGAATTTGCGGAAGGCCTCGTCGGTCGTAAGCATCAGTTCTTCCTCCAGTATGCGGCGCTCCCGCCGAGACCATTGTGGTCGATCGTCGAGCCGACGTTGTGGCGAACGAACCCGGCGGTCGAGCGGTAATAGCCGTCGCTCCAACCATCGACTTCAGGATGGCCCGGCTTTGCCTGCATCATGATCCGGTAGCTAGCGTCGGAGGGGGCCACTCCCGCTTTCTGGATATGGTACTTGAGCTGATCGGTGTCGGTCCAGAACCCGCCACCGCCATTCCAGCTGTAGACGATGTCGATGTCCCAGCGGACGATGAGGGCGTCGGTCTTCTTGTTGAAGACTTCCAGCACGACCTTCTCGAGGTCTTGCGTTCCAAGCCAGGCCTTGAGGGCGCGCATCTTGCTTTCCCAGCTGCCGACCAGCTCCGAGGGGTCGAAGCCGCTCAGGCGGATGATGTCCTTGAGGCTCTTGAGGATGTTGTCGGCCACGTAGGTGACAGAATGGGTATAGGTGTTGACGGCGACGGTGGTCATGAGCCGAGGAACCCTTTCGGATCGAGGACAAGAGCGCTTTCCGACGCGGTCTTCGTCGTTTCGCTGCCGAAGCTTTCCTCGCTGTCGTGGGCGGTGATACGGCTGCTGTGCTTCTTGAGAGAGCTGTTGACCCAGTCGAGGTCATCTGCTGGGCAAGGGAGAGACAGCTTCCAGTCGCCCTTCAAGGGGTCGTAACCCAAGGTGTCTTCCTTGGCATCCGATCCGTCGATGGCGTCGTCGTCATGGAGGGTGTACACGCGCGTGCGCGGACCGTCGCAGGTGACCACGATCGCGGCGTCCTTTGCGGCTTGTTCCGCGATGACGCTCGCTGCCGTGCCGCCCACCGCCAGAAGCTCGTTCCGGTTCGAGCCGGCGTGACCCTGCGTGAGCAGCTCGACTATCGCCTTCCAAGTGTCGAGCGCATCGCGATGCGGGTTGCTGCGGAAAGCGCGTGAATAGGTGCTGCTCATGCGCGGTCCTCCTTCACCCGGGCCTTGTGGGCCGCCTTTGCGGCGGCGACGATCGCCGACATAGTGACGCTGCCGGGGTTCATCGCGGTTGCCTGATCGGACGCGAGAGCGTTCGCCACCATCTTGCGGATGGCGCGGCCGTCCAGTCCGACGCACGCAGTCGCGCAGTCTTCCAGACCCTTCCCGTCAACGAGCTTTCGCATCTCGGGGAAGACCTTCGCGAGGCCGCCCAGGCAATCCCGGAGGATAAGCAGGCACGCATCTTTGCCGGGGAGCGGAACCTCGAGGATTAGATCGCACCGCGAAAGGAAAGCGTCGTCAACCGCCTTGGGGAAATTGCTCGTCGCCAAGAACAGGAGGTTCGGATGTTGTTCGGCAAGTGCGTCGAGCTGGACGAGCACAGCATCGGTAGCGCGGTGGACATCGACGGGATTGGCCTCAAGGCTGAGCTTGCCGCGGTCGGCGGCCAGCGTCTCGACTTCGTCCAGCAGGACGATCGTCGGTCCCGCCTGCGCGGCTTCCGAGATGGCCTGTCCGAATAGTTCGGTCACGGCGCGCTGGGTCTTGCCATGCGCGGCGCTCGCCAGCGAATGGGGCTCGACTTCAAGCAGGCGGAAGGTATTGCTACCGAACGACTTCGAGACGCGATGGGCGAGTCCCTTGGCGAGCGAAGTCTTGCCCGTACCCGGAAGACCGGTGAGCATGATGACGCCGTGCAGGGGAATGACCGAACGCGGAACCTTTGCACGAAGCGTGAAACTCAACACCGCCTGCGACAACAGCTTCGCCTTCATCTCCTCGTCCATGACAATGGAGTCCCACAGCTCTCCAAGCGGGGCGCTCGGCAGACGAGTGATGCTGTGGATGCCCTTGGGCAGTTCGTTCATCGGAAATGTTTCTCGTTGATTCATATCGATTGCCTTGTAAGCCGCTCGGTGCTTGGGTCATCCGCGCGGGGGTTGGGATCGTCGCCATTGCTGTCGCTGTCGGCGATTTGAATCCTGTTGACTTCGGCCTGCTGATGGGATAATAAACTATACCCGTCTAGTTTCGATGTCAATATAGTTTTTATACCCTTTAATGGTGGCCATAATGCAGAATGAAAACCCCGGCATCCGGTGGGGCGTGGAACAGCGGCTCGAATTCATCGAGTTCCGTCTTTTTTGGGAGGGCGGCGTCAACCGGTCGGACATCATCGACGTATTTGGCGTGTCGGTGCCGCAAGCCTCAAAGGACCTTTCGCTCTATCAGGAGCGCGCGCCGGGGAATGTGGAGTACGATAAGAGCGTCAAGCGCTACGTCGCCGCCAAGCATTTCGAGCCTCGCTTTCTGAAGCCCGATCCTGATTCCTACCTTTCGCGATTGCGTTCGCTGGGCGAAGGGCTGTCAATGCCCGTTGAGTCCTGGATCGCCAATCCGCCGATGACCGACATCGCCCTCACTCCGAAGCGGGACATCAATACAGACGTATTAAGGGCCTTGCTCGAAGCGGTACGTGACCACCGGTCGATCGAAATCCTGTACCAGTCCATGAGCAACCAACGGCCCGATCCGGTCTGGCGCCGCATTACGCCACACGCGTTCGGTTATGACGGCTTTCGCTGGCATGCGCGGGCCTTCTGCCACATCGACTGTAAATTCAAAGATTTCCTATTGCCGCGGGCACTGGAGGCCCGCGTTCCGGGCGCGTCAGGGGCGTCGGGGGACCATGACAAGCTTTGGCACGAGTATTTTAGCTTTGAGATCGTCCCCCATCCCAATCTCACGGCCAGCCAGCAGATTGTCGTGGCTAAAGATTATGGAATGACAGATGGCAAATGTGTCCTGTCGGTTCGATACGCAATGCTGTTTTATGTTCTTCGCCGACTCGGTCTATTGGGAGACGCCTCCAAGGAGCCCGCGCGGCGACAACATATAGTCGTTTCAAGCTACAGTGGTGTGCAATCGGCGTTAGCACGCGCGGAATTCTTTGAGCAGGAGGGGGGAAGACCGCAGGCCCCAAAGAGTGATTATGGTTCTGGTTGAAAACAGTATCAAAGGCTTGGCGAACGGCTTTCATTTGGCTTTCGAAGGAAACGAAGCTGCGAGACTTAGTGCAGTTCAAGAAGCAGTTTTATCCGCACCATCGGAGGCTTTCCCATGAAATCTCGCAACTTCGAAATTCTTCGCGGAGCTTGGCCGGAGCTCGCGTCGCTTGGCGGCTTTGCGGAGGCGTACGCGCACGACGACCCCGTAAGCGCGCTCGTAAAGCTGCGGCTTTTTGCCGAGAACCTTACCAAGAACATCTATCATGAATTGGGCTTGCCCAAGCCCGAGCGGCCGACCTTCGTTGATCTGCTGACCAATCAGTCTTTTGTTGCCATTACGCCGAAAGTGGTTCTCGACAAGCTCCATGCCCTTCGAATTCACGGTAACAAGGCCGCGCACGGTGAGACCGCAACTGTTCGAAGTGCTCTCTGGCTGCTTCAAGAAGCGTTCGACTTGGGCCGGTGGCTTTTTGTTCAGTTTGGTCACGGGGATGCAGCTTCGATCCCTGCTTTTGTCCAACCTGTCGCGGAATCTGTTGATGAAAGCAAAGGTCAGCTAAAGCGCGAAAAACGTCAGGTGCTGGAAAAGCTTGCCGCGCAAGAAGCACAAATGGAAGCGCTTCTCCGCGAACTGGACGCCGCTCGTGAAGCCGCGGCGACCGCGGAAAAGAAGATTGAAGAGATTCAGTCGCTCGCGTCATCCGGCGCGGCAACGGCCAACCTGCTGGCGTTCAGTGAGGCAACAACCCGTGCCCGTATCATTGACAGCTTGCTTGCAACGGCCAACTGGAATGTTGGCCTTGGGAACGCCAGTACGGCGGAGGTTGGTAAAGAGGTTGAAGTCAAACATCAACCCACTGCGTCGGGCCTCGGCTATGCCGACTACGTTCTCTGGGACGACAACGGGAACCCGCTGGCGGTCATAGAGGCCAAGAAGACCGCCGTGGACCCGGAGCGAGGAAGGCAGCAGGCGAAACTGTATGCCGACGGCCTCGAAAAGATGCACGGACAGCGCCCGGTAATTTTCTACACCAATGGCTACGACATTTGGATGTGGGACGACGTTCTAGGTTATCCGCCGAGGAAGGTGTTTGGCTACTATTCGAAGGACAGCCTGCAGTACCTCGTGAATTTTCAACGGAAAGGCCGGAAGCCGCTCAACTCGCTTGAACCAAATGCAGCCGTCGTCAATCGCCTTTATCAGATCGAGGCGATCAAACGCGTCTCCGAGAGGTTTTCAGATAGCCATCGCAAAGCGCTCGTCGTTCAGGCAACCGGCACTGGCAAAACCCGGGTTGCGATCGCCCTAGCGGAATTGCTCATTAACGCTGGCTGGGTCAAGCGCGTCTTGTTTCTTTGCGATCGTCGTGAACTTCGCAAACAGGCAAAAAATGCTTTCGCCGATTTCCTGTCTGAGCCCATTCGCATCGTCAACTCTCGCGTGAATCAATCGGCGAGCGAGCGCATATTCCTCGCGACCTATCCTGCCATGCAGAAGGTCTACCAATCCTTCGATGTTGGGTTCTTCGATTTGATCATTGCCGACGAGTCGCATCGAAGCATCTACAATGTCTATGGCGACATGTTTCATTACTTCGACTGCCTGCAGATCGGCTTGACTGCGACGCCGATTGATTTTGTGTCACGGAACACGTTCAGCCTTTTCGGGTGCGAAGGGCAGCTGCCGACAGCTAATTACGATCTCGAACAGGCAGTCCAGGACGGGTTCCTGACGCCGTTTGAAGTCTTCGAGCATACGACTCAGTTCCTGCGAGAGGGAATCAGGCTCGACATTCTTACAAAAGAGCAGATTCAGGAGCTTGAAGAACAGGGCGAGGACCCGGCGCAGTACGATTTCACAGCTGAGCAGATCGACAAAATTATCTACAACAAAGACACCAACCGCGCGATCCTGAGGAACCTCATGGAGAACGGGCTGCGTGAGGCCACCGGGCAGCTTCCAGGTAAGAGCATTATCTTCGCGCGCAACCACCAACATGCTGTGCTCATGCGGCAGATGTTCGACGAGATGTATCCACAGTACGGCGGGCGCTTCTGCCAGGTCATCGACAACTACGATCCGCGCGCAGAGCAGCTTATCGACGATTTCAAGGGTGACGGGGCAAACTCCGAGCTAACGATCGCAATCTCAGTCGATATGCTCGATACCGGCATCGACATTCCAGAAATCCTGAATCTCGTTTTCGCCAGACCAGTCCGTTCGCCTGTCAAGTTCTGGCAGATGATCGGTCGCGGAACGCGCCTGAGGCCCGATCTGTTCGGCCCCGGCAAGGACAAAAAAATCTTTCGGATATTTGATCACTGGGGGAATTTCGAACGGTTTGAAATGGGCTATCGACCAGCCGAACCAACCCAGTCGAAACCATTGCTTCAAAAGGTTTTTGAAGAACGTGTCTTGCTCGCCGAGACGGCGCTTCGCGTCAGCGAAGTGGCGATCTTCGACGAAGTGATAGAGCTCATCGCGAAGGACATCGAGGCGCTACCCGAGGAGTCCGTCTCGGTTCGCGAGAAGTGGCGCGAGAAGCGCGCTGTAGCAGTTCCGGCAACACTCAGAGCCTTCGCGCCCGCTACCGTTGCAATGCTACGGCAGATTATCGCACCCCTTATGCAATGGCGAAACGTTCGCGGTTTGAGCGATGCCTATGCGCTGGATTTGTTGATGGCGCGGGCTCAGATCGCAGTGTTGCGTAATTCCGCTGATGTCGCCGACCTAAAGATTGATCTGCTTGCTCGGCTCTCTGCACTCCAGATGCACCTTAACCCTGTGCGGGAAAAGGCTGAAATCATCAAGCTGGTTAAGTCCGATAAATTCTGGGATGGTGTGACCGTCGCTGATCTTGAATTGGTGCGAAAGCCGCTCCGAGACATCATGCATCACCGAGAACGCCAGGGTGCCACGCCGCTGCCGGCCAAGATCATAGACGTGACGGAAGATGCCGCTAGCTTCCTGACAAATAGGCGGGCGACGAGCCTCAAGACAGTCGACATGAAAGCGTACCAGCAGATCGTTGAGGCAGAACTGAAGCGGCACTTCGATACCAACCCCACTCTCAGAAAAATTCACGCGGGTGAGGCCGTTTCTGAAGCCGATATCCAAGCTCTTGTTTCGCTCATTCTGATACAAAGCCCGAACGCGAGCCGTGACGTGCTCGAAGAGTTCTTTGCCGACACGGCGGTTCCGCTTGAATTCGCGATCCGGTCAATCGTCGGGCTGGACCCAGAAGCGGTTGCCGTCCGGTTCGCCGAATTCGCACGCCGACATCCGAGCCTCACGGCGAAGCAAACGCGTTTCCTCGGGTTGCTTCAGAACCACATCGCCCGCTATGGGTCTGTAACTGTGGACCGCCTCTACGAGCAGCCATTCACAGTTGTAGACGCGGACGGCCTGGATGGCGTCTTCGAAAAGGCAGAGGAGATCGACGATCTCCTTACAATCCTGACTGTGTTCGCGCCGCCCCCAGCGGCCAGTGCGGCAACAAAAGACTCTCCTGAAAGGACGAAAGACTAAATGATTACCGGAGACCTGAAGCGCAGGGTGGACGCCCTCTGGACCGAGTTCTGGCAAGGCGGCATTACCAACCCGTTGACAGTGATCGAGCAAATCACGTTCCTCATGTTTGCGCGCCTGCTCGACGTCAACGAAACGCGCGACGAGAACCGCTTGAAGCGGACCGGCAAGTCGTTTCAGAAGCGGTTCTCGGACGAGGAGCAGAGCCTGCGCTGGTCGCAATTCCGGCACCTGGGTGCCGACGCCATGCTGCCATTGGTGCGTGACAGGGTGTTCCCGCATTTCAGGAAATCATCGACGAGTGGCACTGCCTTCGCGGAGTTCATGAAGGACGCGCAACTGATGATCCAGAAGCCAAGCCTTCTGGTGAAGGCAGTTAACATGATCGATCAACTGCCGCTGACTGAAGGGGACGCCAAGGGCGATCTCTATGAGTACCTGTTGAGCAAGCTGACGACCGCCGGCATCAACGGCCAGTTCCGCACGCCGCGCCACATCATCCGGCTGATGGTCGATATGCTGGAACCCAAACCCACCGACGTGATCGGCGATCCCTCGTGCGGCACCGGCGGCTTCCTTGTCCAGGCGATGCAGTATCTCCTCGAAACCTACACCTCGCCCGAGGGCGTTCTGGAAGAGACCGATCCCGAGACGGGCAAGACGGAAAGGACCTACACCGGCGATCTGCTGGAAACGCATCGCGAGCATATTCGCAGCGGCATGTTCCACGGGTTCGACTTCGACGCGACGATGCTGCGCATTGCGGCCATGAACCTGATGCTGCATGGCGTCGATGATCCCGATATCCACTATCAGGACACCCTCAGTGCAGGCTTCACCGACAAGTTTCCGAAGACTGCGGCGGAAAGCTTCGACGTCATCTTGGCGAACCCGCCGTTCAAGGGGCAGCTCGATTTTGAGGATGTCCACGCCTCGCTCTTGCGTCAGGTGAAGACGAAGAAAACAGAACTGCTTTTCCTCGTGCTCATTTTGCGCATGCTTAAATCCGGTGGGCGCTCGGCAACCATCGTGCCAGACGGTGTTCTGTTTGGCTCTTCGACAGCCCACGTTGCCCTACGGAAGTTGCTGTTGGACCACAACCAGTTGGAGGCGGTGATCTCGCTGCCCTCGGGCGTCTTTAAACCCTATGCTGGTGTCAGCACCGGGATTTTGATGTTCACCAAGGGTGGTCGGACGGATGACGTTTTTTTCTATGATGTCGAAGCCGATGGCTACACGCTTGACGACAAGCGGGATGCCACGCCTGACAAGGACGACCTGCCCGGATGTCTCGCCGCATGGCTGAGCAAGGATGCGGGCCGCGACACCGACCGGTCGCAGAAGGCCTTCTTCGTGTCGGCTCAGGAGATCAGGGATTCGAACTACGACCTGTCGCTGACTCGATACAAGAAGCGGGACTATGTGGTTGTAAAGGGAGATGCTCCCGCTGAGATTTTGCAACGGATGAAGTTACTGAACGAGGAAATCAGCGTTGATCTGGCAGAACTTGAAGGACTGCTCGGATGAACATGATCACCGTTGCGGATGCGTCGGATTTTATACGAGGCATTACATTCAAGCCCCACGAACTCATCGACATCAGTGATTCAGATGCTATCGTTTGTATGCGGACGAAGAACATTCAGGCTGATCTCGACCAACGCGATCTCATCGCGGTGCCGAGCCGCCTTGTCCGGCAAGAGCAAAAGCTGCTTAGGGCGGGCGATATTCTCATTTCCAGTGCTAACAGCTGGGAGCTGGTTGGGAAGTGCTCCTTCGTTCCGGAACTACCATATCGGGCCACCGCCGGGGGGTTCATAGCAATTGTTCGACCGAAACCCCGGACGCATCCTCGCTTCCTGTATCACTGGCTCAACAGCCCTGCGACGCAACACATGATCCGGAACATGGGGCGGCAGACCACGAACATTTCCAATCTTGATGTCAACCGATTCAAAGAGATTAAGCTTCCGGCCTACGGCTTCGACCAACAATGCCGGATCGCAGCGATTCTGGATAAGGCCGATACCGTCCGTCGCAAACGCGAACAGGCCGTGACTCTGGCGGATGACTTCCTCCGGTCATTGTTCCTGGAGATGTTTGGTGACCCCCTTACAAACCCCAAGAAGTTGCCCATTCAACCGCTGGGAAAATTTGGCAGAATCGTTACCGGTAACACACCGCCACGTTCTGATCCGGCAAACTTCGGCGACGCCATCGAGTGGATCAAGTCCGACAACGTCAACACAAACGAGCACTTTCTGACCCGAGCGGTCGAAGGGCTTTCCGACAAAGGGCGCTCACTTGGCAGGATTGTCCCCAAAGGTTCAATTCTTGTAACGTGCA
Organism: Rhizobium sp. PP-CC-3A-592; assembly: GCF_003217095.1. Classification (GTDB taxonomy): domain Bacteria; phylum Pseudomonadota; class Alphaproteobacteria; order Rhizobiales; family Rhizobiaceae; genus Ferranicluibacter. The sequence continues at coordinate 13,713 of NZ_QJSR01000009.1, read as the reverse complement.
TAGCGGGAAGTCCGTCGAGTATTGGTCGGGCTGCAATTGCAAACCGTCCGGTGGCGTTTAACCAACAGATAAATGCGATCATCCCCAATCCCGACGTGAATGCCTATTTTCTTTACGTGCAGTTCCTGATCGGAAAACAACTGGTCTTGAGGTCATCGACGAACTCAATGAAGGGGATGATAAGCAAAGGGGAGTTCCAGAAGATAGAATTCCTCAGGCCGGACCCTCATGACCAGGCAAGGTTTGGAAAGACCTTTGAAAAGCACGTCGCGGCAAACAATCGGCTACTGGATCAGAAGGTTATGGCAAGTGACCTCTTTGCTGCCCTCTCCCAACGCGCCTTTGCCGGTGACCTGTAGGACCATGGCATGACGACCCAGCCCCTCCCGGACGACCGGCCCACTAGCGGGGCCACCGCGACGGCCAGCCTGCACCGCCTGACGCTTCCCGGCCCAATGCTCCAGCGAGGGTTCTGGCTCTATGTCTGGCGGGTCCAGACCCCTATTGGGGAGCGGCTCTATGTGGGCCGCACCGGCGACAGCAGCAGCCCCCGCGCCACTGCTCCCTACACCCGCATGGGCCAGCACCTTGGGTTCTCCAAAGCCGCCAACAGCCTGAGAAGGCTGCTGACTGAGGCTGGGGTAGAGCCCGAGAACTGCGATCAGTTCGACCTGAGCTCATACGGTCCGATCTTTCCGGAAATCGGAATGAGCAAAGAGCAGCTCCGTGCCGATCAGATGTTGCTGCACATGCCGGTGCGGGACAAGATGGCTGCCCTCGAAAAACGGCTGCGGGATGCGCTGGTGGCGGCGGGCTATCCTGTACTCAACGTGGTCCACAGTAAAAAGCAATGCGATGCAGCCCAATGGGATGCGGTACGAAATGCATTCACTGAACACTTTCCAAATTTAGGGCGGTTTGATCCATGAGGCTTTCCAGAATCGAAATCGAAAACTTCAAGGGGATTGGCGCCGCACAGGTCATCGATCTCAAGCCGATCACGCTGTTGTTCGGCCCGAACAGCGCTGGCAAAAGCACGATCCTTCAATCGCTGCACTACCTGCGCGAAATCCTTGAGCGCCGCAACGCGGACCCAGACCAAACGATTGCCGGCGGACTGATCGATCTAGGAGGGTTTGCCACGCTTGTACACGGCCATGACCTCAATCGCGCTATTAAGCTCAAGGTTTGCATTGACCTGCGAGATGACCGAGGCAGCGAGCGCTTGCCGCTGAACTCCGGCGGAAGCCTTGGCGACCCAAATTTCAGGAACCTTGGCATCCGCTACCTAGTCGGCGAGAATACCGAGCTTGAGGAGTACGCGGTTGTCCATGAAGTTGCCTTGTGCGTCGAAGTCCGCTGGAGTGAGTTGCTCCAGGCGCCGTTCGTAGCAAAGGCGTTGGTGGAAATCGATGGCTCCACCGTCGCGGAGCTTCACTCGCCAGCACAGCAAGGTCGAGCACATTTGACGGCCTTCAATTTTGCGCATCCACTACTGCAAGCGACCACCATCCCGGACGACGACGCTGAGTTCGTCGAGGAAGTGTTCGGTGAACTGGATGAGGATGCAGAAGAAGGCTACTTTGGCGATCCATTCTCGACGCCAATCGGCAATGAGATATGGGAACTCTCTCGTGAAACCTCCGCAGACGCGACCGAAAACGAGACTGTGGAGTTCCGGATCGCCGTGGAGACGGTCCTGGGCGCGCTGCCGGACTTGGATCGACCGCTCGGCCTTGATCTGGTTGAGATTGATCAGAGCCTTATTCGTCAGCGCTATGTTGCCGGTGCAGCGATCCCGCGACTAACTGAGGAAGGGGAGCGCGCTGCGGTCAATGAGTACGAACTTGAACGCCGCCGCAGGGCTGGCTTGAACGCTTTGCTGGACGAACTTGTGCTTGGGCCGATCCGCATCGTCCGCGACTATCTCAGCGCGATGACTTATGTCGGTCCGCTACGTGAAATCCCAAGCCGGCGGTATCGCCCGCGCCTCTCACCGGATGAATCGCGCTGGGCACAGGGCCTTGCGGCCTGGGACTTGCTCTATACCGAGCCCTCCGGCAAGTTGATCGAAGAGGTCAATGCGTGGCTTGGAGGAGAAGAACGGCTGAAGACTGGCTATCGCCTTGAGAAGTTCCAGTTCAAAGAGGTTCCGGTTCCCAGCCGGTTCCACCAGCTTTTTGAGCGCGGACTTTCCGAAGACGACCTTGGAGAGTTGCAAGACCTATACGCGACACTGAGCGGACGTTCCGAAATCGCCCTGCGCGATTTCGGAAAAGGCATCATCGTCGCACCGAGCGATGTGGGTGTCGGCATATCGCAAATGATCCCAGTGGTCGTCGGTTGCCTTCGAAACCATCAGGGCATTCTTGCGATCGAGCAGCCGGAATTGCATGTTCACCCGGCCATTCAGGTCGGCTTGGGCGATCTGTTCATCCAGGCTGTTCTGAAAAGCGATAGCATCTTTGGCCCCGGCAAGACGTTGCTCGTGGAAACGCATAGCGAGCATATCATGCTGCGACTCCTGCGTCGCATCCGCGAAGCAAGCGAGAATGAATTACCGCCCGGCATGATAGGCCTCTCGCCGGATGATCTTGCTGTGATCTATGTCGAGAGCACCGATGAGGGCGTCCGTTTCCGGCCACTTCGCGTTGACCGCGAGGGAGATTTCATCGACCGCTGGCCGAGGGGCTTCTTTGAAGAGCGCGCGGAGGAACTGTTCTGATGCTTTTCGAATATGCGGTCGAGCCAAAGGCAATCGGCTCAAGCTGGCAGACGTTTCTCTACTTGATTGAAAAATTTGGCTTTGATCGCGGTCGGCTGATTTCGAGGCTGCCGGGCAAATGGGAGAAAAAGGTCATACAGGCTGCGAAAGAGGCCGGCGTGTCCGATATTCGGATGGCAAGCATTATCGAGCGGCTGAAAAATGCAAAGTCGACTGTCGTTGATTTCGGCCGACCTTACGACGCCGAAAAGTCCTGGCTTGATAACGCGCTAACCGAGCATGAACGTGCGCCGTTCCATGCAATCATAGCGCAGCAAAATCCTGGCGGGAACGCCGCTGTATTGTTGGCTGCCGATGTCGACGAGCAACAGATGCACATGGCAGTAGCACACGATCGTGCCGTGTCGCGTGAGAGTGAATCCATTGCAGTGGCACTAAGTGGTTTTCTTCGCTGCAGCGCTCGAATTCTGTTCGTCGATCCATTTTTTGATCCCTATAACGCCCGTTACAAGAACACGCTTCGGGCGTGTCTCGCATTCGTTCAAGCGGATAACCCGGGTGCAGCCTGCGAAATTCATTTTCGTTACCATGATAACAAACCTACGACGGTCGAACTTGAGAGAGGTGCGGCAGCGCTTTTCAATGGGGTGATACCAGCAGGTCTAGCCGTCACATTTTTTTGCTGGAAGCAGAAGAACGGTGGAGCCGACTTCCACGCAAGATACTTGCTGACCGAACGAGGCGGTGTCGGAATTGACGCAGGATTTTCCGCCGAAGGCGGGCATCAGACAACAGACATGCACCTCATGAGCCTAGCACTGTCGCAGGCAAGGCTGAATGCTTTTGCTAAGGATGCGACTGATTTTGAGCTTGTGTTGCCGGTAATAGAAATCCGTTCCGACGGCAGTGTTCGCCGAGCTTGAGAAACGAAATCGCCGGAACTTTCAAGCCTCGGTTCCTAACATTTGCACCCCGCATCATCGTTGTTCTACATACAAAAGGGATAGATGTTGCTTCAGGATATCGCATCCCGCCAGACTGACTGCTGGCAGGAATCACTTTGCGAAGTTATTCTGAGCCGTCGAATAGCGCGTATCCTTCCGATATTGTCCCCAGCAGTTACATCGGTGCTCGGTGTGAATTGTTTCCGCCACTGCAACACGAGAGCTGTCTACTGTGGAGACCCAGGGTGCTTCGATTCTTCTGCAAACGCCGTGATCGGAGGTAATGGGGGGAAGACGACCATTAGAACCGGACGGCGTTTGCAAAGCACGGATGACACAGAGCCAGATCAGAACGGCGCGAGATGGCGCTTGGGGCGGAAGGGGTAGAGACCGTCGCTGTACCGATCGGCAAGCTCATGAAAGACGTTCTCGCTCTCACGCACGTCGAATCCTTGGCGCTCTAGGTCATCGACAATGGAATCCCGGACTTTGCCAAGTGCTCGATTGGCATCCTTCTGAGCCTGCGCGGCGGTGATCATCTGCCAAAGCAATACACGCGCCAGGTCGTCCCGGGTCGGCCGACGTCGTGCCTTGGTCTGCTCCCGCACCCGCTGCTGGCGGATCAGCTGTTCTGCATTGCGTTGTTTCTTGGGTTTCCTTGGCATGTTGCGCTCCTTGCTGATGGAGCCTCAGCGTGACCGCCGGCGATGCAAGAGACAAACGACGGTCGCCAAGAATAATCCTAATGCGCCTGTCCACCAATGCGCTGGACGCAAACGGCATTTCCCCGGAATCGCAAATCCGGAGTTCGGAAACGAGGATGTCGAGATCGGAATCGCGGCAGGGTAAATTGAGATGACGCGTGATGATGTACCGGCACCTCGACACGCATCGTCGCAATTCAGGTTACATCGGCATGAGGTGCCGACAGGTTACGTCGATCTGAGAAGACGTGATACGACGTACGTCGCTGTGACTGTCCAGCCCTCGACCGCCTTAGGCAACGCGGTCTTCGACTTCGGAATCGATAATCCTGACGTCGGAATCGAATTCGAAGAGATCGGAATCGAATCGGCGTAAACAGGAATCGATTTTCAGGACACTGATCAGCAGTGTCGCCCGTCACCCGTCACCTATATCCAACATCTGACGCACTTCGTCTCCGGTCATTACCCCGACTTCATTGAGCCGCGTGGCTATGGCAATCAGGTCCACGCGTCGCGCCTCCAGCGTGTCTCGCGCGGCCTGCTCAGCTGACAGGAGCCGTGCATTGACCCGCTCTGTCAGCTGCCGATCGAGGTTTAGCTCGCTGACGCTGCCACCCTCAGACCGATACACGAGAGGCTGATGCTTGGAGAAGCCTAGCCTCGTCTCGGCCGCGAGGGCATGGTTCGTGGCCCGCGCCAAGTCGCTGTCTTCAGCGCCGCCAGCGCCTGCAACAGATTCGCCGAACACGAGCAGCTCGGCGGTGCGGCCAGCGAGCAGGCATGCGATGAAGTCCATCAACCACGCTTCCGTTTGAGCCAGATCACTGTTTGGCCGACTGCTGACCTGCCCGACGCCGTCGATGCCCATCGTCGCGGTGATGACTTCGGCGATCCCTGTCAACGTGAAGGCGATCGCGTGGCCTGCCTCATGGATTGCCGTGCGCCAGCGAAGGTCATCCGACATGCGCATCTGTCCAGCTACAAGCGCCTGCTCCAGATCGGTCCAAGTGATGCCACGCTGCTCCCGACGGGTCTTGCGCCGGACCTCGCGGACGAGGCGTTCAATGTCGGCGCCCGTCCGACCTGTGGCCAGCAGCGCCAGCGGTCGAAGGACATCATGCGGTTTTGTCTGCGCGTTCGTCATTGTGGTGCTTCCGTCTCTTTGCCTAGTTTTCTGCGCTCGGCTGTTTTCCGCATTTGCTGAGGATCGTGATCCGTAGCCTTCGGTGGGCCCATACGTTTCAGAACCGGTGTGTTCGGTGCCGAGGAAAGAACGCTTGGAAGATCGGCCCCCAAGTGGTGTGCAAAGATTCCAGCGATGGCATCAGTGTCCGGCATAGGAATGACGACGTGTTTTTCCAGCCGGCCGGACCGCAGCAGGGCGGGATCGATCCGATCTGCAAGGTTGGTTGCCCCGACAACGATCACCCCGTCGGTCTTCGAAGCACCGTCGAGCAGTTCGAGCAACCGGTTGATGAGGGAGCGCCAGTAGTCGTCATGCTGCTCACGCCGACCGCCACTTCGACTGCCGATGTTGTCGATCTCATCGATGAAGAGGATGGATGGAGCATGAGCGCGCGCCACCTCAAAAGCCTGCGACATCCGTTTCAGGACATCGCCGAGGTAACCGGGCTCCAGCCATGCTGCGACCGATGTGATAAGCAGCGGCACTTGCAGCGTGTTGCATAGAGCGCGGGCATAGGTGGTCTTGCCTGTTCCAGGCGGCCCGGATAGCAGGAGCTTTGTATTCATCTCGCTCCAACCGAGACCGCGGGCGCGCCAGACCTGGAGATCGGCCTTCAGATCAAGCGCCCACTGTGTGGCTTCACCATACCCGGACAGTGTTTCGATCCGCGGCTGTTGGGCGTGGCTATCGGCCAACGGTTCGCTGAGAGTCATTCCATCGACACCTGTTTCGGCGCCCGTCTTTTCAGCGGCGGGCTTGAGCGGCTGGATGATGTCCACACCTTCAGGAGATGAGGACGTTTTACCGGTCTCTCCAGATTTGGCCTTTCTGCTCTTCGAGGTAGTGTCTTTGCCAGTGCCACCGTGACGACCGTCGCTTTCCCTGCTGTCGTCATCCTCATCGCCGTTTCGGGCCTTGTCTGCGAGCGCGGCAAGGGTGGCTAGGATTGTTTCTAGATTGTGTGACGGCCGGATTGCGAGCGTCAGGTCGTCGATGGAGAGGCCCTCTAAATCGAGCGCCAAAACTTCCATACCTTTCAGCGATCGCGTCGGGGCAATACCGAGGGTGATATGCAGCAGCTCGGCGAGTAACGCGTGATCCAGACCCTGGCATTCGAAGAAGACGTCCACAGTCAGCGCCAAGGACGGCGACGGTGCAACACTCGTTTCGTCGACAATGATGACGGGCGTTGATCTGTCCAGGAGTGCATCTGCAAGATGCTGCGACAGCGCCGTGTGCTCGATACGGTGCGCGCGATTGCCGCTCAACAGTTTTACGGCACGGCGCGGCTTTGTCCTTGGCTCACCGTGATACTGCTCGCGGAGCGAGGCACCGTGGTAGACATCGCCAACCTTCACGCGGTAGGGCAGCAGCAGGCCGTCTTTCAACATCTTCGCAAAGCGTCGTTCGAAGCGCGCAACAGGCGCTTTGATCAAAACGAAGATGTCGGCGCGTGCAACGAGTTCGCGCAAGGTTTCGATATCCAGAATACTCGATCCAACAGCCCGGGCGACCAGCAGTGCCACCGCGACATGAGCGACACTTGGTGCCGGCACATGCTGCCGCAAAAGGGCCAGAATATCGGTATCCTTCGCCATTGACGGTTGTCCCGGCATCGGGATCGCGAGCCGGGCAGCCTGGTCCTTGTCCTTGCCTGCCGATCCAGCGATATGTTTCACCCGCGACTTCGTCCGCGGCCGAAGCTCAAGCTCCGCATCCTGATCGGTCTCGTAGTCGAACATGTCGAGTGTTGTGCCGCTTGAGCACGTCATCGACGTGCCAAGTCGCCGCGTGATCAGTTTGAGGTCTGTGTACTTATCGCCCGTTAAAAGCTGCCGGGTGTTGTCTGCGACAGTCCATACCGTGCCGCTCTCCTCATCTTCACCAGCGGGATATCCTTCAAGGAGCCCGACGTTGGCTGCCGCCTTATAGAGTTCGAGAACGGCGCGACGGCGAAGGCGGGCGAGCAGATAGCGCGTAATGCGATCGGTGAGGGTTTCCATTACGCGCCCTCCCCCATCTCGACACTCCGCTTGGATGTGCGCTGCCCGTCTGACCCCGCGGGATCGAAGTCAGGCGTCAGATGACGACGGTTGCCGGTCAGCCAGTCATGCACCATCACGGCGGACGGTTCTCCCTGATCACAGAGATCGATCAGCCACTTGCGTAGCTGCGGCTGCAGGCTCGAGAGGCTGCGCCCCTTTCGTCGGCCGCACCGGATGGCGACACCCACAATGGTGGCCACGTGTTCGCGGAACTCGTCGTCTGCGACGAGGCTTTTGTGGCCGGTGGCCTGCAGATGAAGAACCTCAGGCTCGGCAGCCATCGGCTGCGACGCAGGCTGGATCGGCGCGTGGCGGATCGGAAAGGACAGAATATTGGAAGGATTTTTCGTCATGGCAGACGATCTCCTGATCGCGTGTCTCTTGGACATGCGTTGAATAGGCAGGGTGGCTTGTTGGCGGGAGTCGGTCGCTAGTGCGGGGCAGCGCGTGGCGCTTGCGCAAAACCGATCTGGATCGGCGGGCGTGATGCGCCACGACCCGCCATCTCCGGCGGCACGGCCGGCTGCGCATTTTCTGACGCCGCACCGCGCAACCGAAGCCGCTCGGCTTCCGCAACATCGGTCACCTTTGCGTCGCGATGGTCCTGGAGCGCGTCATTCCAGTTCAGCTCGATCCGGGTCTCGAACAGGTGGCGCAGGTTGGCCATGACCTCACCTGCGCTCTCGACCTCAAGCAGATGATCGAGATGCGAGAGCGGCCAGACACCGCCCTCAAGATCAGTGCGTTGGTTTTCGGCGTTGAGGATGACGACGCGCACCTCTTTCGCCTGGAGCCGGCGATGCTCTTTGTAGAGCAAGTCCGGCACAACGAGCGCTGCAGCCAGCATGCGGTTTTTGAGCTCGGCGATCCGCGATACCTCATATGACCCGAGGCTGCGTTTGACATCGACCAGATGCGCGACCTCGGTCCTCCGGTTGAGGATCAAGAGGTCGGGCGTATAGCTTTTGCGTCCACCACTGTCAGCGTCGAGGCTGAGCGACCGGTAGAGTTTCGGGTCGTTCATCTCGACCAGCTCGGTCGCCGCCTTCGTCACCGGAAGCCGCAAGTTGCCTGTAAGAACGACGAGGTCCGTGTTGAGACTGGCGATCAGGGCGATACCGCGTTCCAGCAGCCGTCCCTCGGCTGCCGGCACAGCCCGCAGGATGGTGGTGATGTCGCTCATGCCGGCAGAGAGCGCGCGGCGAAGCAGGTCGGTGGACAGTGTCGGTGCGACGGTCTCGTCGATCAGCAGATTCAGGCGAGCTTCTAGTGTCTCGATATCAGCGACGGTCGAATAAGCAGGCGCTGTTGTTTTCTGTTTGATGGTAGTCATGGAGTTCTCCTGCTGAGTGTAAACAGGATCGCCAGACGCGGCAAATTTGCGGACAAATGCCCGCGCATGCGGAAACAATTTCCGCATCGGATGCCAACGTTGACGATCCGACGTCCGGTTACGAGGTGCGACCGACGCGCAGCGGCGCGCGGGCGAACAGGCGTGTTTCAACAGGAGATCGGGCAGAGAATGCTTCCGATCGGGAAGCGAAGCAGGTAAGTGTCGACATAGCCAGTGTCCTTTCCTAAGAAGGTTACGGGTCAGGCCCTCGTTCGATGTTAGCGCATCGGCGGGGGCCGTTAAGTATCTGCAGAAACAGGTGTTTTGCAGATGCCGTCGACATATCCCGGATATCGGTCTCCGGCTAGCCGGTTAGAACGCATCCGGAACAAAGAGCCCAGGTATGGTTAACGGCAAACGCGTCACAACAAAGTCGCCAAACGCAAAAAGCCCCGCTCATTGGCGGGGCTCTTGAGGTCGAATACGGGCTTGGGGCCTAAGCAGCGTAACGGTCGGAAGCATCCTCCTCGACGTATTCCCGGTTCCTGCGGGCATACCAGCCCTTGGACCCGCTCATCTCCGAGACCTCCTCGGTCGATGACGGCGTCTGGCCAACAGTGACCAGGCCATCGACGTGATCCGCATCCGTTTCATCAACATCCGAGGCGACGAGGATGTCGCCATTGGTTTCGGCGAACGCCTCACCACGGACCACGAAACGGAACAGCGGCACGACCTCATCCTGAAGCCACGGCACGAACGCCTTGCCTTTCGCCCACTGATCTTCACCGCCCATCCGATGCAGCAGGTCTTGAACTTTGCGCCAGACGCTACCGTCAGGAAGCTTCGCCGAGCGCCAGTTCATGTACGAAGTCGCATCGGGAACGAGGGGCGCGGCTATGCTATTGAGCAGATCGTGGGCATGCCGGCAGTGAAGATGGACGTTCTTAGAGAGCACTCCTTTCTTGACAGACTTCTTCGTTGCGAGAGGCTCCATAGCTTCCTCGACCTCTTTCAGGACGATCGCCATGAGCTCCTGGAACCGCGCGATGTCCTCATCGGTCTTCGCTGCTGCGGCTTTACGAAGCCCGGCTACGCCGGCGCTGTCGAAGGTCGCTACGTCACTATTACCCTTCGGCTTCCTGCCGAGCATCTCACGGACGTCCTTCACCCGAATCCGTTCGCCATCCGCCATCTTGCCGATGACCATCTCGATCTGCGCCGGCTCGCCCTTGGCCAGCTCGAACATCACTGTCGGCATGACTGCGTGCGACAGAAGCTGCTCGCGATAATCCTGGAGGCGCTCGTGGATCGAGATGTAGTTCCACGCCGAGCGCACGGTGTAGTCGGAGAATGTCGCGAGCCACTTTCCGAATCCCTTTTCCGGCACGAGCGGCTTGGCCTCGGCGAAAGCGCTTCCGAGAGCGAAGGCATGAGCCCCTGAGGTCTTGTTGAGCGCGACGATTTTATCTACCGCGCTCTCGAGAGCGCTTTTTGCCTCCGGTGCAGTTTCAGAGCTGTCCGGCGTATTGAGAACCCGGACCGGACCGAGCTCCTTTTGGTTGTCCTCGTGTTTGATGATGACCTTCCTCATGCATGACCCTTTCTTCGTTATACAGCCCAACGCTGTACATACATGGTCATCTGAGACGGATGTGCTGTCAAGCCTGATGGAATTGTCAACACATTGATATAACTTGCTTTTTATTGATTTTGTTACGTTTTTTGGAGGCCCGTTATGACCATAACCGACCTAAAGTGCGACATTCTGACGCAGTCAATTTGGCGTACTGGCGTGAGTATCAAAATACTATCTGGGCGTGTTTTTCGACTTTCAGTGACATGTTTCCCGGCAATTATTTCCGCATCCGGCGGTCTTCCAGACCAATGAGCGTGATGCTCTGCCAAACCACACATTGCGCGCTGATCCACACCATATCTTGCACCTTGGCATGGTTAACGGCGGTGTTAACTATGAAGACGGATTCCTCCATCTCCCGCCTGTAATTGCAAAAGAGGTGTCTTGTGTTTTCCGCGCCCGCGATTATGTGTTGCCTCACGACATTGCTGTCCCGGCGCATGTGAGAGTGCAAGCGGAACTTCGGCAAGTCGTCACAGAAGCCAGCGGCAGGCAAACCGGCTCTCACGGTCCAGCCATCATTTTCCAAAAAAGACAGCGAAACTGATGTGCGGAACCGTAAAGGAGAGACTATGCCTGTGTCACTTGTGAAGTCCCCGGTGGTTGAAGCCCCCGATCGAAGTGAAGGTCTTCTCGAGGTGCTCCGCTTTATGGCGGCGCATGAAGGGGAACTTGGCCCTGCCGCCTCCTTGTTGAAGTACGGACGGTTTTATCCACACGTCGAAGAACGTCCAGCCGGGTTGAGCATGGGACGGATGGGCCTGTGCTACTGCAATTGCACAAGGGCACGTTATCCGTATCTGGCTGACGACCCGGTGCCCTATCACTACGCGGAGGGCTACGCGCTCGATTCCGCGTTGGGCATCCACTACCAGCATGCCTGGCTCGTCGATCTGAACGGCCGTGCTATCGACCTCACCTGGAGGGACACGAAGAATGCCGTCTACTTCGGGGTGACCTTTAGCGACGCATTCGTCCATGAGGCCATGATGGCAACGAAGCTGTTCGGCATCCTTTGCAGCGCGCCCCTTCAGAGCCGCCTGTTCGCAAACAGCGCCGCCTTCGAGTCGACGCTCTGGAGGCCGACCCTTCCGGGACTGCCGGTCGGGCGCCCTCGCGAGGCTTGATGATCCTCGTCCCAGCCGGCCGGAGGTTTTGCTGCGGCCGGCTTGGAATGCCTGATTTTCCCACTATCTGAGGCCATCGCATTTTTTCAAAGGCTATTGAATGTCCAAGAACGTCATCTTCTACGCTCGCTACTCGACCGACCTGCAGGATGAGCAATCGATCGAAACGCAGGTCGCTCTCGGGCGGGTGTTTGCAGATGAGCGCGGATGGACGATTGTCGAATATTTCGAAGACAAGGCCGTCAGCGGTACCAGGCTCAAAACGCGACCCGGCATTCAAGCTATGTTGCGCCGGATCAAACGTGGAGGGATCGATGTTCTCCTGTGCATGTCCGTCGATCGCATTTCACGCGACATGGAGCACAGTTCCGGCATCCTCAAGCAGCTCCGTCACTATGGCGTGGAGCTCTGGACCGTCCAGAACAAGACACCGGTGACGGATATGGAGCTGGGACTGCGGTCGATCATCAACCACGATCAGATCGAACAGACACGCTACAAAACGCGCGAGGGCATGAAGACCTCAATCAAGAAGGGCAAAGCCGCAGGCGGTATTGCCTATGGCTACCGCATCAAGTTCATCTATGATGAAAGGGGCGATCGTATCCCCGGTGCGCGCGAGGTGGATAAAAAACAAGCCAATATCGTCCGCTGGATTTTCGAACAATATAGTCTCGGGCGCTCGCCATCCGAGATGGCTGTCGAGCTCAATAACCGCATTCCGCCGGTCGCCGGCCCCCGCGGCTTGCGATGGCGCGATACCGCTATCAGGGGAAGCAAGGAGCGTGGTACCGGCATTCTCAATAACGAGACCTACATCGGTCGACTTGTCTTCAACCGGCGCAGGTTCAGCAAAAACCCGGATACCGAGCAGCGGGAAGCCCGCATGAATGATGCGAGCGAGTGGGTGGTGGGAGAAGTCCCGGCGCTACGGATCGTGGATGATGAGCTATGGGCCAAGGTCAAGCAGCGTCAGATCGAGGTCGAGGCAAGCTTTAGCCACACGACCGACAATCGCCTCAACAGGACGCATCGACCATCCTACCTTCTCAGCGGCATGCTGGAATGTGGCATCTGCACAGGGCCCTACGCCATTATGGCAAAGGATCGATATGGCTGCACCAACCGGCAGAAGAAACTACCCATCGAACACCTGGGCAACATCGTTTGCCCGAACTCAAAAACGATCAGCCGCCCTGAACTGGAAGGCCGCGTCCTGGATGCTATCCCATCCAACCTTTTGTCCGTCGAAAGCACGACGTCCATTCAGGACGAGATCAACAAGGAACTGACAACCGCCCGCAAGACTGGCGAACGGCATAAGGAAAAACTTCGCGCCACGCTGCAGGAGGTCACGCGGAAGCAAGATGCAGTTGCAGGTCAGATCACCGAGCGTATCCTGAATGGACAGCCGCAGATCGATGCCTTCAACAGCATGCTCGACGATCTGCAGAGACAGCGGAATGAGCTCGAAGCCAATCTGGCAAAGGTCGCGGTAAGGCGCACGGGGCCGCCGAAAACGTTTGTTGTCAATCCGGCGATGTACAGCGCGGCGATCGCGGCGCTGACGACCATCGCTCGTACCGGCAACACCGAACACGACGAGGTCCAGCGACATTTCAACTTCGTCCGCGAACTTGTTCAGAAGGTGCTGATTGAGCCGGCTGCCGATGGTAAGTCGGCCGACCTGACGATCGTCGGTCGCTTGGCCTCCATCCTCGCCTCGATGCATGCATTTCAGGAATACAGCGCCGGTATGCGAGAGCGGCACAAAAACGACTACGCCCGCCGTGTGAGGGCGGGTGATTTCAGGGATAACAAAGAGAAGCTGGATTATCTGGCGCGCTTTCGTGCCGTACTCGCCGAGGCGGAGGCTGATTGGAAAGCGTTACAAGTGTCGGTGGTTGCGGGGGCAGGATTTGAACCTGCGGCCTTCAGGTTATGAGCCTGACGAGCTACCGGGCTGCTCCACCCCGCGGAAGGGATTTGGACTGAGGTTGTTGGAGA
>NZ_QJSR01000008.1 GCF_003217095.1 Rhizobium sp. PP-CC-3A-592 | reverse complement strand
GCTTCCTCGGCGGACGAGGCCTGCTCGGTCGCGCCCTGGCTCAGCTGTTCGGAGCTCGAGGACAGTTCCTGGCTGCCCGAGGAGACGTTGTCGGAAGCCGACAGCGCGTCGCCGACGACGCCGCGTAGGCGCTCGACCATGGCGTTGACGTGGGAGAGCATCTCGCCAATCTCGTCCATCGAACCGACGACGGCGAGCTGCGTTAGATCGCCTTCCGCCACGCCACGAACGGCCGTGGATGCGCGGGCCAGACCGCGGCTGATGGTGATGGAGATCCAGACGGCAGCACCGATCGCGATCAGCGATGCGAACGCGGCGAGGGCGATCATGACAGTCCGGGTCGTCTCATAAAGAGCGTCTGCCGCCTGATCGGCATCGGCAAGCTGCGTCTTGGACAGTTCCACGAGTTCGGCCACGGAGGCGTCGATCACATTGGCAAGCTCGCGGCCTTCCGTGATCGACAGACGAAGCGCCTGATCCGCGGAACCGGCTTCCATCATGGCATAGATGCGGCGGTTGACGTCCTCGGATTTCGCGCCGAGCTCCTTGATCGCCATCCACTTCGGGCGACCTTCCACGCTGGCTATCTCCAGTGCCTTGCCCAGCGTTTCGTTCATATGGGCGAAAGCCTTCGTGCTCTTTGTGTTGGCGGCTGCAAGTTCGGTCGGTGTGTTGGTCGTCAGCATGTTCTTCTGCTGACGGATGCCTTCAAGCTGCGCGATGTTGAGACTCTGCGCGAACTCGAGCCGCGTGACCGGGCCGGCGAGAACATCGCTCATCGACTGATTGAGATTCGAGAGGCTGTACAGGGCATAGCCTGCCGTACCCACCATCAGAACGATAAGAAAGGTAAAGGCGGTGGCGAGCTTCATTTTCAGCGTGAAGGTCATGATTTCGATCCGATGTTGCCGATAGACGGAGGAGGGAGAGCGATCTTAGTGGGAGGCAAAGATCTTCTTGAGGTTTGGCACGATGATGAACTCGCCGTTTCGCTTGACGAGGCAGTCGATGAAGTCGGCCCGCCAGCGCATGCCGACGCTGGGCGGCGGTTCGCTGGATGCCTGGGTAAGGGTGGTGACCTCGTAAACCTTGTCGGTGCGGATGCCGACGAGGCAGGGCTCGCCGTCGATGTCGAGCTGGACGACGATGATGCGGCTGTCGATGGTCGCTGCGCCCGCCTCCATGCCGAAGGCAAGGCGAATGTCGGCGAGCGGAATGACCTTGCCGCGAAAGTTGATGACGCCGCCGAGATAGGCTTTGGCGCCGGGCACACGCGTTTCGGGCAGGAGGTCGAGGATCTCCTGGACCACCGTCGCGTCGATGGCGAAAGTTTCGCCATTGAGATTGAAGGTCAGCACGGACATCTCGTCTTGCCCGTTCCACGTGCTGGAAACGTCGCTTCGGGTAAGCTGCAGGCTCATACGACTGCGCGCACCAGCGCCTCCTGTCCAGCGCATGTACGCGCGCGCGAAGCTGTGATTGGCAATGCCTGATCCGTCATAGCCCTGTCCCTAGCGTTGAGCCCGCAGACCCAGAATCCACGCGACGACTGCAGCTCAAAGCAGCCCAAGCGTGGCGATCGAGCCGACGTGTCCTCACAGATGCGGAGGAAACGCGACACGGATATCTTTGATGAGAAATGATTGGTCGACCACGGAGATCCGTATCATGCGGATCAGGGTCCGGCGCGTAACCGGGCCAATCTTGACAACTGACGTTTGCATAGAGGTGGTTAATGTCGGATAAATAAATTGCTAAAGTGTGTGAACACAAGCATTTTCCGACAAAAGTGGGGTTGCCGGAAATGCTTGCGTTATATGTTTCTTGCAGGCTCGCCGAGCTGTCGCAGCCGTCGTTCTCTCGCCCACCGTCAGCCCTTGATGATCTCCGGCCAGAGAGCCGCCGTGGCGTCCAGCAGGGGGGCCGTGCCTGCTGCGATCCAGGGGATGTCGCTATCGGGGCGGGTGCCGATGCGCACGTCTAGGCCGGCCTCGCGGGCAAGGACGGCGCCGCCGGCGATGTCCCACATGGTGGTGATCTTCTGGAGGTGCCCGTCGAAAATGCCCCGTGCGGCGAAGACCAACGACACCGAGGTGGTGTGCAGCGCCTCGACCACCCAGCCCGCTTGCCGAAGACCGGTGTGCAGCGCGCCGATCTCGGCGATGTCGTCGTGTGCGCTGTCGCCAAGCGAGACGACGCGGACATCGCCCAGCGGAGCGCTGCGGGCAAGCGTCACGCCGTTGCGCTTGAGGCCGGTGCCATCGGCCGCACTGTAGACCTCTCCGAAGACAGGAAGGGCGACGACACCGAGGTCCGGCCGGCCGTCGGTAACGTGGCCGAGCGAGATGCCCCAGAGTGGCGAGCCCCGCAGGAAGTTCGAGGTGCCGTCGATCGGATCGATGATCCAGTAGGCATCGCCGCCGCCGCCGCCGAGTTCCTCGCCGACGACCGTCTCGCCCGGGAACGCCGCGTCGAGACGCTGGCGGATCAGGGTCTCGATGCTGGTATCGGCCTCCGACACGAAATCCTGAAACCCCTTTTCCCGTGTGGCGATCGCGTCGCGCGCAGCAAAGAAGGCCAGCGCTTCCTCCATGGCCTCTTCGATGATGAGGGTCGCCTTTGACAGCCGGTCTTGCGTGTTCGTCATGCCGCATCTCCCTCATTTTGCGTGGCCCAGGCGCGAAATGCCTCGATCTCATCCGTCTGGATCGCGCCGACACCTGCTTGCCTCAGCCGGCTCCAGACCGCATGCGGGTCGTGAAGCGCGCGGCTGTCGTTGTAGTCGAGGCAGTGGGAGACATCGAGCGTGTTGATCCAGACGCGGATATTCTGCCGGGCGAGTTCTTCGCGGGCGGCCGCGATGTCATCGATATCGTCGAACTTGACCTCGATCATCGGCGCGCGGAGGGCAGCGATGCGGCGAAGATCCTCGGAAAAGCGGTCTTTCCGCACCCGGAACATGGGCATGTGCGGGATGCGGCCGAACCAGTCGGCATCCAGAATCGGAAAACGCGTCGCATCGATGTCGATATCGGTCTTGACGAGAACCTGAGCCTCGACGCCAAGCCGCAGGACCGTCTCCATGACGGCGGGCAGGTCGCGCTCGAACTTCGTGTCGATGTTGACGGCGATGCGGCCGCGCGCGGCCTCGAGGATTTCCTCAAGCGTCGGCACGGGCTCCTGCGTCGCTTCCGCGCGCTGGCCACCGGCGCCGACCTTCAGGCGGGCGTTGCGAACGGTGTCGAAGGGAAGTTCCGCGACGACGCCTGTGCCGGTCGTCGTGCGGTCGAGCGTCTTGTCGTGAATAACGACGAGGTGCCCATCGACGGTCGCCTGCGTGTCGATCTCGACCATCTCGACGCGTGCCGCGATGGCCGCCTCGATGGAGGCGATCGAATTTTCCGCCGTCGTCTTCCAGAAGCCGCGATGGGCGATGGTGAGGATGGCGGGATTGTCGCGCGAGGCCATGGCGAGGACGTCGGGCGTGTGCGATGGGGCGGCTGCGAGGCGGCTTTGGGAGGTGGGCATAAGGTCTTGCTTTCGGTTCGGGTTGGAGTGTGCGGACATCAGATCTTGCCCATGCCGGCCGCCATCAGGTCGTCGCGCAGCACGCGGCCGGCGATGACGAAGATGACGAGGGCGGGCAGGAGCAGGAGGAAGGAGACGATGGAGGCGAGCGGCAGCTGCATCGAATAGGGATCGAGATACATGTAGAGCTTGATCGGCAGCGTCTCGACCACAGGGGCGCCGACGATGAAGGATTTATCGAACTCCTCGAAGCTGCCGACGAAGGACATCAAGCCGCCGGCGAGAAGCCCCGGCACGGCGAGCGGCAGCACGATATGCCTAGTGATGCCGAACGTGCCGGCGCCGAGCGAGCGGGCGGCATGGAGGAGGTCGTCGGGGATGGTCTCGAGGGCGGCGGTCATCAGCCGGATCATCAGCGGCAGGGTGCCGACGATCTGGACGAGGATGACTCCGGTGACCGAATAGGCAAGGCCGAGCGCCAGAAACACCTGGCCGATGCCCACAGCCACCACGATGCCGGGAATGATGATCGGCGCGAGGATGAAGATCTCGACCGCCCGCTTCAGCCGGAAGGAAAACCGCGCCATGGCCCAGGCCGTGGGCAGGGCAATGATGGCCGTGGCGAAGGTGACGATAAAGGCGATGACGATGCTGTTGATGGCGGCGCGCAACAGGCCGCTATCGCCGAGAACGCCGGCCCAGCGCTCGGTCGTGTAGCTTTGCGGCAGCACATGCGGCGGCGGCCAGCCATCGGCGATGCTCCAGAGGAACATCAGCCCGAGCGGCAGGGCGATTGCCAGGAACAGGAAGACATAGAGGCCGACCGCGACGGGAAGCCGGTCTTCGCGTGTGAACCGCCGTTTGCGGGTGGCAGGCGAAAAGGTGTTTTCGGCAAGCACGGTCATTTTGCATCTCCGTGTCCATGCGCATCGCCGATGCGCGATGTCAGGGTGTAATAGGCGACGAGGACCGCCACGGCGAAGACGCTCAGCACCATGCCCATGGCGAAAACCTGGGGAAACCGGCCCTGATTGAATTCGTTGACCATCAGCACCGAGAGCGGGCGCGCCGTCGGCGGCCCCACGATATCGGGAATGGCATAGGAGCCCATGGAGCCGATGAAGGTCAGGAGCACGGCCGCCGTGATGCCGGGCATGGCGAGCGGCACCTCCACAAGAAAGAATGTGGCAAGGCGCGATGCCCCGAGCGTGCGGCCGGCAAAGCGGATATCCTCGGGGATGGCGGCAAAGGCGCTGGTGATGATCAGCGTCATGAAGGGGATCTGCTTCCAGACGCTGGCGAGAATGACGCCGACGCCCCAGTCGTCGCGCACGAGCTTCGGCAGGCCGAGCCCGAGAGGCGCCACCGCGCGGTCGATGAAACCGCCGCGCTCGAAGAGGACGATGATCATCAGACCGACGATGATGCCGGGCACCGCGAGCGGCAGTTTGTAGAGACCGCTGAAGAGCTTGCGCCCGACGAAGTGCCGGCGGATGGCGAGCGACAGCGGCACCGAGACGAGAAGCGACACGACGACCGGCGCAACTCCGTAGTAGATGGAGGTGCCGAGCCCTCGTAGCATGGACGGGCGCGTGAAAATGCGCACGTACCAAGCGAGCGTGAACGTTCCATCCTCCATGCGCAGGCTGCCGATGAGGGCGGAGGCGACCGGGCCGCCGAAGAATAGAAGCAGATAGCCGACGCCCGGCGCGAGAAGCAGCGGCAGGAGAAAGCGTCGGTCACGGAGACATGTGGGCATTACGCGGCCTCCCGGCTGGGCACGCGGTCCGCGAGTGCCCGGTCCTCAAGCACGGGCAGGCGATCGGGGAACGTCAGCGCCACGGTGCGGCCAGGCTCGATTAGCGCATCGCCGCCCGCCTGGCTAACTTTCAGGAGGGTCTCGCCGACAGCCACCGTATAGAGCGCGCTTGCGCCCATGAAGGATACGTCGGCAACTGTCGCCGGTGCGCTCGAGACGTGATCGCAGGCGCGGATGCCGATGCTTTCCGGCCGCACGGACACCTGGGCCGGACCCATGGCCTCCGTGGCGAGATCGACCGGCTGGCCCCAGGGCAGCTGCCCCTTCCGGCCGGAGGCGGTGACGGCGAGAAGATTGGTCTGCCCGAGGAAGCCGGCCGTGAAGGCCTGCTTCGGCGAGCGGTAAAGCTCCAGTGGGGTGCCGATCTCGACCACGCGACCGGCATTCATCACCACGATCCGGTCCGACATGGCCATCGCCTCGGCCTGGTCGTGGGTGACATAGAGGCTGGTCGCGCCGATACGCCGGTGCAGCGCGACGAGTTCGTGGCGTAGCGTGTCGCGCAGCTTCGCATCGAGGTTGGAGAGCGGCTCGTCGAAGAGCAGCAGGTTCGGCTGCATCACGATGGCGCGGGCGAGCGCCACGCGCTGCTGCTGCCCGCCGGACAGCTGGCGTGGCATACGGGCCGTGAGACCCGTGAGGGTGCAGATGTCGAGCGCGTGGGCGATCCGCCTCTGCTGCTCGGCCTTCGGCACGTTCTTCATCCGCAGGCCGAAGCGCAGGTTCTGCTCGACCGTCATGTGCGGAAACAGGGCGTAGGACTGGAACACCATGGCGATGTCGCGCCGTTCAGGGGGCAGCATGTCGATGCGCTTCCCGGCGAGGCGGATCTCGCCGCCGCTCTGCTGGCTGATGCCCATGACGATCCGCAGCAGCGAGGATTTTCCGCAGCCCGACGGGCCGAGAATGGTCACGAACTCACCCTTCTCGACGGATAGCGAGATAGGATGAAGGGCGCGGCTCGCACCATAATCCTTGGTGATATCGGTGATTGCAAGCATGGTCATGGCCGTTTCCCGATGGATCGGAGGAATAGTATTTGTGCTCTGGCCGGGACCCCGGGCGGAAGCGGGAAAGCCGCCGCCTTGAGGTCCGGTGAGCCGGCTACTGGTTGAGGACCTTCTCATCCAGCG
The DNA here is from genome assembly GCF_003217095.1 of Rhizobium sp. PP-CC-3A-592. Lineage (GTDB taxonomy): Bacteria > Pseudomonadota > Alphaproteobacteria > Rhizobiales > Rhizobiaceae > Ferranicluibacter. Next base: position 104,218 of record NZ_QJSR01000008.1, on the reverse strand, counting down.
CCTCGGAGAGCGCCGTCGCCATGTCCCAGAAGGCGGTGACGCTGAGGCGCGGATAGACGCTGGATGGCAGCATATGGGCCTGCGTTTCCGCCGGCACCTGATCGCTGGTCACATCCGTGCGCGGCGAGCGCGAGGCCTTCGTCTCGAGCTTCCAGAGCTGGAACTCCTTGCTCATGGCCATATCGATCAGGAGCAGGGCAGCGGCGACGTGGCTTGCATTGGCCGGCACGAACATGGCATCGCCCGAACCGACCTGGCCCTTTTCAAGCAGCGTCAGGCGGATCGTTTCCGGCACCTGTTTGGTGCCGAGGAAGGTCATCACCTGGTCTTCCCAGACGGTGCCCATGGACAGCTGGCGATTGTTGATGAGGTTGAGCGTATCGGCATTGCCGTTGGTGAGTTCGGCGACCGCCAGCAGGCGGCGATAATAGTCCCAGACCGGATCGAGGCATTCCGAGCCCATGGCCCATTCCTCGGCTTCGTCCAGCGTCTGGTTCGTGTCGGTCAGCTGCGCCTTGCAGTCACCCGTCAGCAGGTCGAGCGCCAGCGAATAGAGGAAACCGCTGCCTGAGCCGCCCTTGGCGGGCGACGTGACGCCGAGGCGCTTGGGGTTCTTTTCCGCCCAGGCGAGCAGGTCGGTGAAGCTTTTCGGAACCTCAGCCTGTGGCACGACCGCGCTGTCATAGCCGATGGCCGTCTGATTGAGGTGGACGAGCGGAAAGCTGCCGCCGTGTGGCTTACCGAAGATGGTCTCGCTCAGCACCGGATCGTAGCGATCCATATTGGGCAGGATCTTGGTCAGCGCGATCTGGCCGACGACGCCCTTGGACGACAGCAGCGGATAGCCGCCGCCGCCGGCAAAATAGACATCGACAGGCGAATCCTGGCCGGCGGCCTGCACGGCGATGAGCTGTTGGTTCGCCTGGTCGCCCTTGACGTCGGAATAGCTGACCTTGATGCCGTATTTCGCCTCGAAGCGGCGGATCAACTCCTTCCAGGTGTCGCCAAAACTGCCGGCGAAATTGTACATCGTCACAGTACCTTCCGCCTTGGCGGCAGGCACGACGATCTCGTAGAAATTGTCGCGTGTGACCGACGAGAGATCGAAGGTCAGGTTCTTCATGTTGGTCTCGGCCGCAAGGCACGGGGCGGTGGTGGCCGTCAGCGCGAGAACGGCGGCGGCAAGAATGGTCCTGAACATAGGGGCTCCTCGGGATCCGATGGGGAAGCGTGAATGAGAGACATGCCCTTGGCGACATGCATGCTTCCGATGGAGACCTATTACTACACCTTGAGTGTAATATTTATGACGGATTTGTAAAATGTGGGAGCAGCGGTCCGGCATTGTTGCGGGGCGTGGTCGCGCGCGATATCCAACGCCATGACGTTAGAGCGAACACGGCCGGGAGAGCGAAACATGGCAGCGGAACGGGACGCCCTGTCGCGGGTGCCGCTTGCCAGCGACAACGAGCGCATGATCCTCGACATCCTCCGCCGTCATGGCGCGATGGCGCGCTCGACGATCACCAGCCACACCAACCTCACGCAGCAATCGGTTCACCGGCTGGTCGAAGGGCTGGTTGCGCGGGGGCTGCTGCGCACCGGCGCGCCTGTCGGCGGCACGCGCGGTCAGCCGAGCCCGACCATCGAGCTTGCGCATGAGGGGGCCAGCGCGGTCGGCCTGTCCGTCAACACGGACTCGGTCATTCTCAGCATCACCGACCTTGCCTGCGGTATCATCGTGGAAGAGCGGCTGGACCTTCAGCCCCGCGATCGGGAGGAGACGCTGCGCACCATTGCCTTGAGGCTCGATGCGTTGCTGGCAGAGCATCATATCTCCAGGGACACGATCGCGGGCCTCGGCTTTTCCATGTCGGGCTTCTTCGTGTCGGAGGATCGCGCCTTCAACGCGCCTGAGCCGCTCTCCGACTGGTCTCTGCGGGATCTTCGACCGGAGCTCGAACACACTTTCCGACTGCCCGTCTGGCTGGAGAACAATGCGACGACGGGCGCAATTGGCGAGAGCATGCGCGGCGTCGGCCTCTGGTGCCGGACGTTTGCGTTTCTCTCGTTCAACTACGGCTTCGGCGGCGGACTGATCCTCGACGGCAAGCCGTTCCACGGTTTCCACGGCAATGCCGGTGAGTTCAGCGGCATCTATATGCCGTGCGAATCCGAACGGCGACCCGCGCTGCAATATCTTCTGGCACGGCTGCAGGAAAACGGCATCGGCATCGACAGCGTCGATACGCTGCGACGGGATTTCGACCCTGCATGGCCGGGCGTCGAGGACTGGCTGGCCGAGACCATGCCGCAGGTCGACCGGCTGGTCGCAACGCTCATCGCCGTTCTCGACCCTCAGGCCATCGTCTTCGGCGGACAGTTGCCGACGGAGCTTGGACGGATGATGATCGAACGGGTGCACCTTCCCTCGCAGCGGGTGCACCGCTATGGCATCGGGCCGAAGGAGGCGCGCCTTGTGCTTAGCGAGACACGTGGAGACGCCGCCGCCATCGGTTCGGCGCTCCTTCCTTTGAAGATGCGATATTTTCGGTGATGTCTCCTGTGCAGAGCCTGCTGAGTTTCGAGTTAGAAAGTATCATCAGGAGCCGTGGTGAACTTGCTAAGGGTGAAATACTGCCGCTCCTCGCTCCTCGCTCCTCGCTCCTCGCTCCTCGCTCCTCGCTCCTCGCTCGGCCTCGCTCTCTGCACTCGGCAATATTCCCGATCGGGAAAATTTTGCCGATATGAGATGCGGTTATTCTTAAAATTCCCGATCGGGAAATTTAACTCGACAAGACCGCAGATATGCTGCTATTTTCCCGCTCGGGAAATAAATATGGCTAAACAAGTTAAAAGTCCAGCCGACATCGGCGCCTTAGTCCGCAGCACACGCAAGGAGCAAAACTTGCGGCAGGACGAGCTTGCCGGCGTTTCAGGCGTCGGCCTCCGGTTCATTGTCGATCTCGAAGCAGGCAAGCCGACAGCACAGATTGGAAAAGTCTTGCAGGTTCTGCAAACATTGGGTTGTTCGATTGACATTTTGGCCCCTGGGGAACGTCGAAAGTGACGGTAAGGGTTCTCAATGTGTGGTGGGATGGTCGCTTCGTTGGGCAATTCACCCAAGATAGACATGGCGATATTGGCTTTGCTTACACCGAAGCTTGGCATGAGGATGAAAAGGCGCTTCCGCTTTCCGCCTCCCTTCCAAAGCGCCGGGAGCGCTTCTCCCGTCGTGAATGCAGACCATTCTTCGGTGGCCTATTGCCCGAGGAAAGCCAGCGTCTGGTCGCGGCGCAGGCATTGGGAGTCTCACCTGCGAACGACTTCGCACTTCTCGATCGCTTGGGCGGGGACGTCGCTGGCGCGCTTCAGCTTTTGCCGGAAGATGAGGAGCCGACAGAAGCAGGGCCGATCACGGGCCAGCAACTGGCATTTCTGGACGATGCCGGAATTGTTCGGATACTGGACGCACTTCCGACACGGCCGTTATTGGCCGGCCAAGGAGGCCTGAGGCTTTCGCTCGCTGGCGCGCAATCCAAGGTACCGCTTATTCTAATAGACGGCCAACTAACGCTTCCATTGCCGGGACAGGCAACAACGCATATTCTGAAGCCGCCAATCGCGCGCTTTTCAGGGACAACCGAGAATGAAGCCTTCGTGATGAGGCTCGCAGCAGAGATCGGCCTGGATGTTGCGCCTGTCGAACCCAGATCGGCGAATGGGCGCCCATTCCTTTTGGTCGAGCGTTATGATCGCTATCGCGATGCCGAAGGTCTGGTTCGCCGCATCCACCAGGAGGACTTCTGCCAAGCACTTGGTGTACCACCCGAAACGAAGTATGCCAGCGAGGGCGGGCCGACCTTCAAGGATTGCTTCGAGCTGTTGCGTCGGGTCTCTGAGCGGCCGAGCACGGACATCGCCAAGCTCTTAGATGCTGTGATTTTCAACCTCATTGTCGGAAACGCAGACGCCCACGGAAAAAACTTCTCAATTCTATATGACGACCAGGGGCCGAGAATGGCTCCGTTGTACGACCTGCTTTCCACGGTGACCTATCCAGATCTTTCACCGAAAATGGCTATGCGGATCGGCCAGCGAGCAACGCTTGCCGATATGGACGCTGATGGTTGGCAAGCCTTCTCGAAGGAGACAGGTGTCGGCTTATTCTTAGTACGCCGTCGTGTGAGGGAACTAACCGATGCTACAGGGGACGCGATTCCCCGATTAACAGAAATTATGTCCCCACTTGCCGCAGATTCTTTGACGTTAAATCACGTAGCGGCTCTGATCGCAGACCGTGCCAAACTCGTGGCCCTGAGCATAGAACTCAACAGCGCCAAGCACTTCCGCTGAAATATTGAGTTGTAGCCCCGCTCGCAGCGCGCGCGACCGGCTCGCGGTGAACCCTGTCAAAACCAGACCTCGCTGCAGAGCCGCGAGGCAAAGGGCAGCGTTCATTTTTTTTCTCGAAATTCCTACTTTTACTTGAAGCGAGGAAAGGAGATAATGATGGCTACTATCGACGTGGATTTTGAAGTCTACAAGGCCCTCACCATCCGGCGTGAAAATAGAGGGATTTGGGCATCAGACGCTCAGACCTCGTCAAGCTCGGCTGGCGAAACCTGGTCGGAGACCGCATCGAATTCATGTCGCAGAAGGGATCGGAAAAATATGCGCCGTCGATCAGGCTGCCGGTTACCGGCGAACTTCGCGAGGCCCTGGATCAAGTAACGGATGATCAGCCGATATTCCTTATCAGCGAATAGGGCGAGGCGTTCGCCGGCAATGGCTTCTGCAACAAATTACGCCAGTGGTGCAACCACACGGATTTGCCGAAATGCTCAGCGCACGGCCTCAGAAAGACGTCTGCGACGATCTTCGCCGAGGCAGATGCTACCGAACATCAGTTGATGGCGATCTTTGGCTGGTCTGATTCCAAGATGGCGCAGAACTACACGAAAGCCGCCCAATCCAAGCGCATCATCGATGCGGGTTTCGAGCGCCGCAAAACCTACGTGGCCCGCAGTAATGTCCCACGTCTATCGAGCCTGAATTCCGGTGAGACACATCAAGGGAAAACCAATGGAAAATCAACGTCCTTGGGCTCAAATGGTGGGCGCCGCAGGGAATGTCACGCCTTCGCGCAATAGGCGCGCCATCCCCCAAAGGCGCTGATTTCCGCAGCGCCGGCCGCGATCGCGACCGGCTCGCAAAGAAAGCCCTTGGCCGACGTGCCATCGGAAAGGGCAATCGTGCCGATGCCGAGCGGCGCGGGAATGGCGGCGACGAAGCTGCCGAAGGCCGACGGTGTCAGACGCCAGATCTCGACCTCGATCTGCGTTCCTTCTCCATCCGCAACCCGGATCATGCCCGGCTTCGGTGGCACCGTGCCGGCAAGGGCGTAGAGCCGGTAATCCGAGGAGGTCCACGCGGTGCGGGAGAATTGCGCTTTCAGATCATCGAGCTGGTGGTTGAGCGGCATGCCGGAGAGATGCGCGCCGACCACGACGAGGTCGATCAGGCCGTCCCCGGACGTGTCCGGTTCAGGCGCCACAGTTGCGGGCTGCGGCCAGCCGGTGGCGCCGAGCGTCAGGCCGCTTGCGACGTGAAGCGTTTGCCCGAGCGTTGCGACGAGGCCGTCCTTACCGGCGGGGGCAAGCAGGGTGACGCTGGCGGGCAGGCCGTCCTTCCGGGTGCCGGTGGGCACCGCGATGCCACACATGTCGAGCAGGTTGACGAAGTTCGTATAGGTTCCGAGCCGCGAATTCTCCCGGATCGGCTCGGCTTCGAGCTCGGCGACCGTGTAATGGCGCGGGGCCGTCGGCACGCAGAAGAGATCCACCGAGGCGATGACCGGCGCAAGCCTCTTCTTCAGCGCCTGAAGCGCATAGAGCCCGTCGAAGGCATCGGCCGCCGACAGTGCCTTGGCGCCGCCGTAGATCTTGCGCGTGACGGGATGAAACGCATCTTCCCGCGTGTCGAAGAAGTCCTTCACCGCGGCATAGCGTTCGGCCACCCAGGCACCTTCGTAGAGCAGGTTGGCCACGTCGTAAAAGGGGCCGAAGGGGATTTCTACCAGGCGGTGGCCAAGTTCTCGCAGCGTTGTCAGCGCTTGCGCATAGGCCGCCTCCATCGCCGCATCGCCGAAGAATTGGAGGTCCGCGCCGGCGGGAACGCCGACGGTCAGCACGGGCGGGGCCACACGAGAACCCTTCGGCAAATCGCGGGAATAGGCGTCCGCAGGGTCCGGCCGGGCCGCGACGGAGAACACGGTCCAGGCATCTTCGACCGTCAGCGCGAAGATGGAGACGCAATCGAGCGTGCGGCAGGCGGGAATGACGCCGGTCGTGGAGAGCGCACCGAGGCTCGGCTTCAGCCCAACGATATTGTTGAGCCCGGCGGGAATGCGGCCGGAGCCCGCCGTGTCCGTGCCGAGTGCGAAGGAGACGATGCCTTGCGCCGTGGCGACCGCCGAACCCGAGGAAGACCCACCGGGCACCAGCGCCGGATCGATGGCGTTTTTCGGGATCGGATGGGGCGAGCGCACGCCGACAAGGCCGGTCGCGAACTGGTCGAGATTGGTCTTGCCGATGACGAGGGCACCGGCCTCTCTCAAGAGGCGGACGACCTCCGCGTCTTTCTCCGGCATGTACACATAATCCGGGCACGCAGCTGTGGTCGGCATGCCCGCAACGTCGATATTGTCTTTCACCGCGAAGGGAATGCCGAACAGCGGCATTGCGGGATCGTAGACGCCGAGGCGCTCTGCCTCTGCCAGCACATCCTGCCGGTTGGCAAGGTGCAGGAATATGCCGGGGTCATCCACGTCTGCAATGCGGGCGAACACGCGCTCCACGATCGTGCTGACGCTGCCGCCATTACGATAGAAATCCGACAGAGAGGCGATGTCGAAGGCCGGGAGATCGGGGGAGGCCAGAAGATCGGAGGAGGGACGTCCGGTCATGCCATGTCCTCCTTGAGGATCGTCACGGGCCGGTCCCACTGAATCAGCACCACGCAGCCGGGCTTGCTCCAGACGGAGTGCTCGGTTCCCATGGCGTTCACAATATAGCTGCCTTCCGCGTAGTCGCCCGTCTCGTCCGACTGCACGCCGCTGAGAACGAGGATCGTTTCGAGCCCCTCATGCCTGTGGTGTGGCACGGATGCGCCTGGCTCGTATTTCAGCAGCGCCACGCCCGGCTGATCGGCTTCGAACCGCTTGATCCAGTGGATCGTCACACCTTTCCGGAAGGCCTCGAACGGCAGGTCTTTCCAACCGCCCGACATCGAGAAGTCGCGTGTGGTTTCAGGCATGGGGCAGTCCTTCCAAAATATCGTCGATATGCGCCGTCCAGCCGACGATGGCGCCCTGGGCGCGGATCATGGCGATGGCGGCGGCCTTGAAGTCGGGGAAATAGCTCTCGGTCGCCTCCTCGCAGAGCAGGCATTCATAGCCGCGATCATTGGCCTCCCGCATGGTGGTCTGCACGCAGACCTCCGTGGTGACGCCGGCAAAGACCAGCTGGGTGATGCCCTTCTGTTTCAGGATCTCACCGAGCGGGGTCGCGTAGAAAGCGCCCTTTCCGGGCTTCTCGATCACGATCTCGCCGTCTATCGGCGCAAGCTCCGCCAGAATGTCGGTGCCCGGTTCGCCCACGATCAGCACGCGGCCCATCGGGCCTTCGTCGCCGATGCGCAGCGCTGGGTTGCCGCGGTCGCGCTTGGCGGGCGGCAGGTCGGATAGGTCCGGCCGGTGGCACTCCATCGTGTGGATGACGGGGAGGCCTGCGGCACGAAAACCCTCGAGCAGCCGCTTCACATCCGGCACGATCCGGCCGATGCGGGAGACGTCGTTGCCAAGGCTCGCGCCGAAGCCGCCGGGCTCCGCGAAATCGCGCTGCATGTCGATGACGACGAGCGCCATCTCGCCAAAGCGCGCCGGGAAGGCGAAGGGTTCTGCCGTGATATCCGCCATCAGTGATGCCCCGCCATATGCGCCCCGATGACGCTGATGTCGGCGCCGCGCGCAGCCGTCTCATAGACCAGCCGTCCTTCCGAGATGACAAGGATGCGGTCGGAGAGTTCGAGAAGCTCGTCCAGATCTTCCGACAACAGCAGCACCGCCGTGCCGGCATTGCGCGCCTTCATGATGCGGGCCCGGATTTCGGCGACCGCCGAGAAATCGAGCCCGAAACAGGGGTTGGAGACGATCAGCAGATCGACATCGCCGGTGAGTTCCCGGGCGAGCACGGCACGCTGCACATTGCCGCCCGAAAGGGCGGCGATGGGAGACGAGGCAGACGCCGTCTTTACCTTGAAGTCGGCAATGAGCGCGGTCGCGCGTGCCTTCATGCCCGCCTTGGAGAGCCAGATCGCTTGCCCACCGTCCGGCTTCAGGTCGAAGGTGCGGAAGGAGAGGTTCTCGCTCACCGTCATCCGCGGCGCGCAGGCGTTTTGCAACGGTTCTTCCGGGATGAAGCGGACGTTGTTTTTGCGCGTTTCCGCCCGGGTCGCGCCATAGGCCGCGCCACTGACCTCGATGGTGCCGGAGACGGGTGGGCGCTGACCGGCCAGGATCTCGGTCACCTCCTTCTGCCCGTTGCCGGAAATGCCGGCGATGCCGACGATCTCGCCGGCCCGCACCGTGAGGTCGTCGATCTCGATGGTCTTCAGCCCGGAGCGATCCGGCGCCTTGATGCTGGAGAGACGGAGCACCGTCTCCGCCGTGTCGCCAACGGGTGCGCGGCTGTCGAGTTCGGCGAGCTTCACATCGCCGATCATCAGGGCTGCCATGTCGGCGGTGGAGAGATCGCCGATCGCGCCGGCACCGATCAGCTTGCCGCGGCGCAGGATGGAGACGGCATCGGCAAACTTGGTGATCTCGTGAAACTTGTGGGAGATCATCAGCACGGTCAGCCCGCCGCTGTCCGTGAGCCCACGCACGAGACCCAGCATCTCGTCCGCCTCCGCCGGCGTCAGCACGGACGTCGGTTCGTCGAGGATCAGGAAGGAGCGGCCGAGATAGAGCTGCTTGACGATCTCGAGCTTCTGCTTCTCGCCGGCGGCCAGCTCACGCACCGGCCGGTCGAGCGGGATCCGGAACGGCATGCGTTCCATGAAGCGCGCGAGGTCCTTGCGCTCCTGTCCCCAGTTGATCACGGCCGGCACGTCCGAGCGGCTGATGACGAGGTTTTCGGCGCCGGTCAGCGAGGGAACGAGGGTGAAATGCTGGTAGACCATGCCGAGGCCGAAGGTGGCTGCATCCCGCGGCGAGGCGACGGAGACTTCGCGGCCATCGACCACCAGCGAACCCGAGGTCGCGTGGTAAAAGCCCATGATGCATTTCACCAGCGTCGACTTGCCGGCGCCGTTTTCGCCGAGCAGCGCATGGAAGGAGCCGGCGGGAACCCGGATCGACACGTCGTCCAGCGCCGTGAAGCTGCCGAAGCGCATCGTCATGCCGATGGTCTCGATGCCGGCCGCCGTTCCGGACGGCAGAACGGGGGTATCGCGAATGACAGGCATGTCAGCTCTCCTTTTTCCCGGTGGTCTCGCGTTCGACGATGATGGCGACAGGCCCACCGCCCGGCGGCCCCTGATGCTCCGCACCGCCCGAGACGTAGAGGTCTGTCATGCCGAAGACGCCGGCGAGCACGCCGCCGACGAAAGCGCGGGCGTGACGGGTGCCGGCAATGTCGGAATCGTCCAGCATCGTATGACGCCGTCCGCCCACCATGCCGGAAGGGTCGGGCTCCGCCTTGGCGAGAACGGCCGCCAGCCGCGCTGTCTCGGGCAGGCGGGCCTGTGCCGCTCGGACCGGGGCCGTGTCGATGGCGTTCGCCATCACGGCGTGATCGATGGCGAACGGACCGCGCCAGGTCTTGCTCATGCCGAGCACGATGATCTCGTGATCGGTCAGCTCGACGCCGGCCGACGTGGAGGCGCAGCGGGAGAAGAGGTCGTGGCGGGTGCCGACGACATCGTCGGTGATGCCGCTTGCGTCGATCTCGCCGAGCGCCATAGCGACGCCGAGGGCGGAGGCGCCGCGCGATAGCCCCATGGATTTCAGCGTGTCCCGGGTGGCGACCACCTTGCCCGCAGCATCCGCCTCACGGACGCGCGCAAGCGTCAGAAGCGGGCATTTGATCTGGACGAAATGCACATCCTCGGGGTCGTCGATACCGGCATCCGCCATGGCGGCCGTCACGCCTTGCGCGACGAGAAGCACCTGCTCCCGGCGGCCGAGGTGATGGAAGGGGAGGTGGGGCGTGCGCGCTGCGCCGATGGCGAGTGCCGGCTCGTCCTTCATATCCGTTGCGTCGGCCACGGCTTCGCGCGCGAAAACCGTCCAGTGCGGCGACAGCGCGCCCTCCGTGCCGCCGGACATGACGAGGCAGGGAGCCTCGACGCCGAGCTTCGCAAACAGCGCCTCAAAGCTCGCCGTGGCATAGCCGCGGGTGAAATCGTTGACGCAGCCATTGCCCTCCGTCTTGCCGAGGATGGCGACGACCGTTTCCGGCTTCAGGCCTGCCGCAAACAGAGCTTCCACGCCCGACACATCGGCCGGACCGCTCGCCGGCACGCGCCAGACCGAGGCTTGCAGCACGTCGCGTTCCGAAGAGGCCATCAGGGCAGGGCCTCGATCAGCGCTTGCGAATTTGCGACCGCGCCGAAGACCCCGCCTTGCATCTTGACCATTTTGATGGCGGCGAGATGGTTGCCGTAGTCGGTCGCGCCGCAGCAATCTTCTAGCAGCAGGCATTCGAAGCCGCGATCATTCGCCTCCCGCATGGTGGTGGAGACGCAGACATCGGTGGTGATGCCGGTGAGGATGAGGTTCTCGATGCGCTTCTGGTTGAGGATCAGCTCCAGATCGGTCGCGCAGAAGGAGCCCTTGCCCGGCTTGTCGATGATTGTCTCGCCGTCGATTGGATAGAGTTCCGGGATGATGTCCCAGCCGGGCTCGCCGCGCGTGAGGATCCGGCCGCAGGGCCCGGGATCGCCGATGCCGGCACCGATGCGCTGCGAACGCCAGCGCTTGTTGGCCGGAAGGTCGGCGAGATCGGGGCGATGGCCCTCGCGGGTGTGGATAATGTGGTAGCCCTTGGCACGCATGGCGGAGAGCACCGCGCCGATGGGCTTGATAGGTGCCTGCACGAGCGAGAGATCGTAGCCCATATGATCGACATAGCCGCCCTTGCCGCAGAAATCCGTCTGCATGTCGATGATGATAAGCGCCGTATTGTCGGGCCGCAGCTTGCCGTTATAGGGCCAGGGATAGGGGTCGGAGGTGATGTAGTGTCCTGCGGTTTCGGTCATCGCATCCATGATCTTCTCTCCTATTCCGCAGCCAGTTTGGCGCTCTCGCCGTATTTCCGGGTGGGTTTCTCAAAGCCGCAGGGGGTGCCGTCGGTCACCTTCACATCGTCTTCCCAGGGCAGCCGGTAGGTGCCGGCGATCAGGTCGTGCATGTAGCTGTAGGGCGCATCGCCCGCCCCGCCGGCGACCGCGACATAGCCGCGATGGCCGAGTTGGTAGATGTTGTTTTCCACCCCCCAGCCGAGCCGCGCCTCGCGCACTAGATCCGGCCGGACTTCCGCCGTGATGATCTCGTTGACTCGCCCCGACGTGCCGTGCGCGATGATCGTGCCGTCGAAATTGCAGATCATGCCTTCGCCCATGCTGTCGAACGTGCCGTCCGAGCCGCACATGCAGACGCTTGCGGTGACCATGAGGTTGCAGAAGGCGTTCGACTGGTTGGTGAAGCGCCAGGACTCACGGATCGGCGCGGTATAGCCGGCCGTGCGGATCATGATCTCGGCGCCCTTGTAGGCGCATTCGCGCGCCATCTCCGGGAACATGCCGTCATGGCAGATGATGAGCGCGAGCTTGGCACCCTTCGGCCCGTCAATGACGGGAATGCCGATATCGCCCGGCGCCCAGGGCTCGACGGGCACCCACGGGTGCATCTTGCGGTAATAAAGCTTCAGTTCGCCCTGATCGTCGATCACGATGCCGGAATTATACGGCATACCACCTGGATTCCGCTCCATGATCGAGAAGCAGCCCCAGATCGCGTTCTCCCTGCAGGCCGTCTTGAAGGCAGCGACCTCGGGTCCGTCAAGATCGCACATGATCTCGGGGTTGATGTCCATGGAGAGGCCGTGCAGGGCATATTCCGGGAAGACCACGAGATCCATGCCGGGCTGGTTACGCCGGGCCTTGGCCACGAGATCGACGACCAGCTGCGTCTGCCGGGCCAAGTCCGCCTTCGTCACGGTCAGGGGCAGTTGCAGCTGCACGAGACCGATGCCGACGCCGTGTTGCGATATGTTGAGACCACCCAGACCGTTCATGCGCGAATTCCTTTACTTCGTCAGGGAGAGCTCGCCCGGTGCGCCGGACAGTGCGCGATTGGGCGAGGATGTGCCAATGAGGATGGCGAGCGTCAGCACGTAGGGCGCCGCGTAGAAGAGATAGTAGCCTTGCGTCACGCCCACCGACTGGAGCGCCGGCCCGAGCGCGCCGGTGCCGCCGAAGAGGAGAGCAGCGAGGAAGCAGTTGATCGGGTTCCAGCGGGCGAAAATGACCAGCGCGACCGCCATAAGGCCCTGGCCCGACGAGATGCCTTCGTTCCACGAGCCGGGGTAATAGAGCGAGAGATAGGCCCCGCCGACGGCGGCAAGTGCGCCGCCAAGCGCTGTTGCAAGAAGACGAACGCGGTCCGGATTGATTCCCATCGCGCGGGCGGCATCGGTGGAGTCGCCGACGACGCGCAGGATGAGGCCCGGGCGCGTGTTGCGGAACGCCCAAGTGAGAAAGAGCGCTAGCAGAAAACCGATGAAGAACAGCACGTTGATGTTCAGCGCCGCCTGCACCTGCGGATAGGACGACCAGTTGCCGAGCGGAATGGACGGCAGCTTCGGCGCGGATGGCTGGATGAAGGGCTTGCCGAGGAAGAAAGCAAAGCCCAGCCCGAACTGCATCATGGCGATGCCGATGGCGATGTCATTGACGCGGGGAAAACGGCAGATGAAACCGTGGATGAGCCCGAAAACAGAGCCTGCGGCCATGGCCGCGAGCACGCCGAGCCAGGGTGAGCCTGTCAGCACCGCCACGGCATAGGCGGTCATCGCGCCGAAGACAAGCGTGCCCTCCAGCCCCAGATTGATGCGCCCTGAGCGCTCGGTGATCGCTTCGCCCAGCGACACGAAGATGAAGGGCGTGGAGACGCGGATGGCGCCGGCGATGATCGCGAGGGGGACGCCCCAGAGACCGATATCCGTCTCGCTCATTTCACGCTTCCTTTCCAAAGATCAGGATTGAAGACCTTGAAGCGGCCGTAGAAGGTTTCGCAGAACAGGATGACGATGAAGAGCGTGCCTTGCAGGGCGACGACCGTGGCATCGGGCAGCCCCATCCGCCGCTGGATCAGCCCGCCGGAGGCCTCCAACCCGCCGAGCAGGATGGCGATCAGGATGATGGCGAGCGGATTGTGGCGGGCGAGGAAGGCGACGAGAATGCCGGTATAGCCATAGCCGGCGGCGAGCGACGCATTGGCACTGCCCTGCACGGCGGCGACCTCGAGCATGCCGGCAAGCCCCGCAAAGCTGCCGGCAATCGCAGTAAAGCCGACGATCAGTCGACCGACCGGCAAACCCTGGATCTGTGCCGCCCGAACATTGCCGCCGGCCATCCGCGCGGCAAAGCCGAAGCGCGTCGCCTCGATCAGGACGTAGGAGAGGATACAGGCGAGAACCGCGATGACGAGCCCCCAATGGACATCCATGCCCGGAATGGCGCCGATCATATAGTCGGCGGGCAGGGCGAGGGTGGACGGCTTGTTGAGGCTCGCGGGATCACGCAGCGGCCCTTCCACGAGCTGGTTCATCAGTGCGATGGCGATATAGGAAAGCAGCAGCGACGAAATCGTCTCGTTGACTCCGCGATAATGACGGAGGAACCCGACGGCGCCGATCCACAGCCCGCCGACGACCATCGCGGCGAGCGCCATCCCGATGAGGGTGGGATAGGGTGGCAGGATGCCGGTCAGCGGCGTAGCGATCGCCGCCGCGGCAACGCCGCCGAGCACCAGCGCACCCTCGCCGCCGATGATGACGAGGCCGAGGCGTGCCGGCAGCGCCACGCAAAGCGCCGTAAGGAGGAGGGGAGCCGCTCGCGACAGGCTGTTCTGGATGGAGAACCAGCTGCCGAAGCCACCGGTATACATGATCTGGAAGAGGGCGACCGGCGACTTGCCGATCGCGAGGATGAAGATCGAGAACAGCGCCAGACCGGTGACGATCGCCGCAAGGCCGACGACGACGGGCTCCGCCCGCCGCGCCAGCCACTCGAGAGCCGGGCGGAAAGACGCAGCTCCGCCGGGTTCCAGCGACCGTGCGGGATTGTTCACTTCGACGGACATGACGCGTCTCCCCTCATGGAACGGTTAGCCGAATACCGGGGGTCTCAGGAGGTGGAGCCGACCACGCCCTCGACGAGATAGGCCATGCTTTCCAGATCGATCGCGTCCTCGGCATAGGCCTTGTCGGCGGGGATGACGGCATTGCCTTTGTTGTCCTTCAACGGACCCTTGAACACGGACAGCTTGCCGGTCATCGCTTCGGCATGCGCTGCCTCGAACGCTTTGCGCCCTGCTTCCGGCACGCCGGGTCCGAGCGGGCTCATCTTGACGAAGCCGTCCTTCAGGCCGCCTCGCACGAAGTTTGCGAGCTTCTCGCCGGCCTGGGCCTTGGTGATGAAATCAGTGTAGACCTTGCCCCACGCCCATTCGGCGCCGGTCAGGTATTTCTCGGGCGCAAGCGGGCTCTGATTGGCATGGTAGCCGCAGACGAAAGCACCGCGACCGGCGGCCGTCTCGACCACGACCTTCGGGCTGTCGACATGGCAGGTGATGACATCGACGCCCTGATCGACCAGCGCATTGGTGGCTTCCGCTTCCTTAATGGCGAGCGACCATTCGCCGGTGAAGATGACCTGGCAGGTGATCGCGGGATCGACGGAACGGGCACCGAGCAGGAACGCGTTGACGTTCTGCAGGACCTGCGGGATCGGCTTGGCCGCCACGAAGCCGATCTTCTTGCTTTTGGAGGCGTGGCCAGCGGCGATGCCGTTTAGGTACTGGCCCTGATGGATATAGCCGAAATAGGATCCCGTATTGGCCGGATGCTTGCCCTCCTGCCACAGGCCGCCGCAGTGGCGGAACTGCGTGTCGGGATATTTGGCCGCCATGGCCAGCATATGGGGATCGAAATAGCCGAAGGAGGTCGGAAAGATGAGCGAGGCGCCATCGAGATTGATCATCGATTCCATCGTCTTCTGGACATCGACGGTCTCGGGTACGTTTTCTTCCTCGACGAGTGTGATGCCAGGCATGGCCTTGATAACGGCGGCACCTTCGGCATGCGCCTGGTTGTAGCCGTAGTCATCCTTGGGGCCGACATAGATAAAGCCGATGGTGAGCGCTTCCTGCGCGAAAGCGGTTGACCCCATCAGACCCGGCACGGCGCTTGCCGCAAGTCCGACGGCGGAGGTTTGAAGGAACTGTCGGCGGTTCATGGAAAAGCGGTTGGTCATCATCATGTTCCCCGTGCGGCGCTGGGCCGGTGGCTGTTGGACATGAAAGTGTATGCAACGACCATGCCACTTCCTAAGCTATTGGAAAGTTTAAGCGCCATGATGCGTCCAAGTAAGGCATGATAAAAGTGCATGCAGTTTTCCATAGGAATGCCTATTTTTCCATCGTTGCGTCGTTGAAGCGCTGCCAGATGCACATAGTCTGCGGCCGTCTTTGAGGAATCGCCGATTAAAATATATCTTTTCAACAGCTTAAACAGATGATTGACATGCTTTGAGATGCCCGTCATCTGTATGCAGTGATGAGACTGACCTTGAGACGAACGTGACGCAAGCAAAACGGAAAACCGTCACCCGCACCGGAACGACCGTCGAGCAGATGGTGCGCGCGATCGCCGACATGATCGTGAGCGGTATCATGGTGCCCGGCGAGCGGCTGGACGAGCTGTCGCTGGCGGCCCGCTTCGAGGTGTCACGGACGCCGGTGCGCGAGGCCCTGCGCGAACTCGGCGCCATGGGGCTGGTCGGCCGGGAGCCGAACCGCAGCGCGATCGTCAAGACTGTCGAGGAGGCCCATCTTCACGCGATGTTCGAAGCGATGGCCGAACTCGAAGGCATCTGCGCCCGGCTATCTGCAACGCGGATGGACGCGGACGAGCGCCATGCGCTCGAACGCGAGCACCGGGCGTCGATGCAGCTCGTCAGCGCCGGTGTCCCTGAGGACTATGCCGCCTACAACACCGAATTCCACAACCGGCTCTATCGCGGCGCCCATAACGATCACCTTTTGGAGCTGGCGACGCAGACGCGCGCAAGGCTCGCCCCCTTCCGCCACGCGCAGTTCCGCCTCTCAGGCCGGCTTTCGAAATCCTATGAGGAACACGACCGGATCGTCACCGCCATTCTGCGCGCCGACGCCACCGCTGCCGGAACGGCAGCCTATGATCACGTCTCGATCGTCAGCGATGCCAGCACCGTTTTCGCCGCAGTGCGTGGTGGCTGAGGTTCAGGGTCCGCACCCGAGATCAGTCCGTCCATCACCAGCCCCGTGCGGCTGGCCTTCGCGCGGCTCTTCAATTCCGCGACGCGGGTCGTGACGGCGTTGACGTCCGTGAGTATCGTGCCCTTCTCCAGCGTAAGCACGCCGACGCTGCAGCGCATCAGCGGGTAGGCCTGCTCGACGCCCGAGCGCCCGTAGCCCATGATGAAGCCCCGGTTGCGATCGTCCTCCGAATAAAGCTCCTCCACCCCGGCCTTGAAGGCGCAGAGCATCCGCGTCAGCATGTCCTCCACCGCGGCCCGCGGCAGGTCCGACAGGCCGACGAAAAAGTCGTCACCACCGACATGCCCGACGAAATCGCCGTCGCCGATGAAGTGGCGACGCAGAAGTGCGGAGAATAGAGTGATGGCGGCGTCGCCACGGTGAAAGCCGTAACTGTCGTTGAACGGCTTGAAGTTGTCGAAATCGCAGTAGCAGAAGAAGCGCGTCCGGTCGCCGTCGAGCATGGCCTCGTGCACATGATCGCGGATCGCCCGGTTGCCGGGCAGGCCACTCAGAGGGTTCTGGTCGCGTGCGAATTTCAGCTGTTTCTCGCTGATGATGCGCAGAAGGGAGGCGGAGGAGAGGACACCGGCATAACGCATGTTTTCCGTCAGGATCAGACAATCGCTGCCGTTCGCCCCAGCGAAAATATCGAGCATTTCATGGGCCGGCATGTTGACGTCGGCAACCGGCGCCGGGGTGACGAAACTGGCGATGCGTCGCTGATAGACTTTGTTCTGCAGGAGGTCGCGCCCGAACGGGTGGTAGATCATCTCCTTCAGATGATATTCGTGGATGACGCCGCGAGGCTCGTCGTTCGCGTTCAGTACGGGAAAGAAGGCCTGCTGCGGCGAGGTCCGGAACAACTCGAAGATCGTGTCGAGATTTGCGCTTTCCTGCACGGTCGGCAGGTGTTCCACCTGTCGGCGGATGAGCACGCTGTCGGCCGACGCCGTCCGCCGCTTGGTGTCGTCGGCTTGGGCGAGGTGCGGATAGCTTGCTTTCAGGTCCGCATGGCAAACGGTCGGCATCGCCACGAAATAGCCCTGCAGCAGATCGCAGCCGAGATCGCGGCAGACATGGAACTCCGCCTCCGTCTCCACGCCCTCGGCGATGACGCGCGCGCCGAGCTTGTGCGCCACCGTCACGATGTGCCGCACCAGTTGCCGGTTTCGCGGCAGGCTTTCGATCTGCGACACGAAGTGGCGGTCGATCTTAACATAATCGACGGCCGCGCGGGACAAGAGCTTCAGGCCGCTGAAGCCGGCGCCGAAATCGTCGATCGCCAGCTTGAAGCCGTGCTGCCGCAACCGGTCGAGCAAGGTGTCGAACTCGGCGATCGTCTCGTTGTCGTGTCTCTCGGACAACTCGAAGCAGACGCTGGAGGGCGGAATGCCGACGCGTTTGAGGTGTCCGTCGAGCCGGTTGAGGATCGCCTCGTCATGCGTGCCGATCAGCCGCGTGTCGAAATTGATGAAGAGGGTGCGCTGCTGGAAGCCCGGCAGGGCGGCGAAGGCGGCGAGCGCCCGGCTGATGACCATGTGCTCCAGCGCCAGAAGCTCGCCATTCTCATGCGCGCGGTCAAGGAGCGCCAGCGGCGAGGCAAAGCCGAGACGATCGAAACCCCGCATCAGGGACTCGTAGCCGAAGCATGTCCCCGTCGTCGCCTCGACGATCGGCTGCAAGGCGGTCTCGATGACGAGCTTGGAAAGGGTGACGATCTGGTCACGTCCAAGATGAAGGGGCGAAAACGTTTCGAGAAGGGCACTCACCGGCGGTCTCCAGGACAACAACTGTGCCGACCATCGCAGGGGAGACTGAACGTTTGGTTTGCGAAGAATGACAGTTTCATGAAGATATCGAGCCGGGTTCAGCCGGTCGCGCCCCGGTGCAGGGAACGCCGACGGTGCTGCAGGCAATCGTCGCGCCTGTTGCCTGGAACGAGCTTTCCGTCCCTTCGGCACGCGCCCTGCCTCGTTTGGCTGTTTTCCGTGTCGGTCCTGTGCCACCAACGAGGCACATTACCATGGTGACCAAAATTGGCCTGAAACATCCCGTTGATCGGCGCCGACATCGCGATTGATAAACCCGGCTGCTCGCTATCACCCATGGGTTTTGGCGGCGCCGAGATCGGGCGAGATACTCGCCGACCTAATATAGTCCATTCCTTGACATGTAAGGAATAATCTTTACTTTATATCCACCTAACCGGAGGCCTAAGCCGTGGGCGCATTGCTGAAAGAAGAAAGCACCATTAGTGTAAAGGGGCAAACGACGATTCCCAAGGCTGTTCGGCAAGCGCTGGGCGTTGAACTTGGCGATCGTATTGCATTTACCGTCGATGAGCATCGACGTGTATACCTTGAGAAGGTCAAGCCTGAACAAACATCAGACCCCGTGATAGATAGCTTCTTGGGTTTCCTGGCGAATGACATGTCTAACAATCCCGGGACGTCTGTCGTCTCCTTTCCGCAGGCCTTGCTCGATCGGGCCGTTGCGCTGACTGCAGGCATGTCGGTCGATCTCGATGCCGAGATCAAGGGCGATATAGCTATCTGATATGACGATCAATGGCTGGAGCATCCTCGCCCACCCTCTTTTTCTAGACCAGTTGGAAACGCTGATAGAGGCCGTCGATGCGATTAAAACGAAGCGACCAGATGATTATCAAACGACAGCAAATGCCAAGCTGCTCGCAGTTCTTGTGCAGCTCGTCACGGTTACAATTCCATTAGATCCGTCAGCCACCGTCTATCGGCAGGGATCGACCCTTGGCGGTAACAGGAAGCATTGGTTCCGCGCCAAATTCGGGAACTCTCGCTTCCGACTCTTTTTTCGATATTCCAGTACCAGCAAGGTGATCATATTCGCGTGGGTCAATGACGAGAATACCTTGCGGACCTATAACTCGAAGACTAATGCCTACAAGGTCTTCAAGGGAATGCTGGACGACGGTAATCCGCCGGATGACTGGAACACGCTGTACAAAGAGGCATCCGATAGGAATGTCGTTAAACGCCTGGAAAAGCTTTCCTCTTCGGATCATACATAGAGTGGCGCTTCACGGTCATTCTAAAAGAAGCATCTCTAAATCCTGAAACACAGATCAGTCCGTATCTGGTTCAGCCCCGTACCCCCGATCTGGTCGAAATACAGTCGAGGAAGTTCTAGCCTGTCGCCCACTGCCAACTTTGGCAAAGGCAATGCTGCCTTCCTGTTGCGATCAGACAAAATCTTCCGGGCATCGACTAGGCCGCCATCGATGCGTCCTCGCTCGCTTGGACGCATCGATCACACAGAAACCCATGCCGGCCTCCGGCCAACCTGTCGGTCTATGATCTCGACTAAGACGACGATGCGCGTCTGGACGAATGGCGGGCCGTCATGTGGCGGGCCGTAAATCTGCCGACGTCACGGCCCTTCGCAGGGACCGGTGCGTGCCGTCCGCGTTTCGCCGACCTCGGCCGTATAGGCGCGGAAGCCGTTATTGTCGATATGGATGATGCGGTAGCAGGGATTGCCGGCGGTCCAGAACGGATCGGGCGCATCGATATCGGTGATGAACTTGTGGGAGCACGCCTGGCCCGAACTATAGGCGATGCCGGTCGCGCTGGTGCCGGAAAGCGGCACGTGGATATGCCCGAAGACGATGTGGCGAATGCCGGCGGGGTGGGTAGCGAGCCGTTGCAACATCTGCCCGTCGTCATGCATTTCGATATTCTCGAAATGCGCGATGCCGGAATGGACCGGCGGATGATGGACGAAGACGGTGACCGGTCTCTCGCCGGCGCCGGCAAGAGCGTCATCCAGCCAAGCGAGCCGCGGTGCGTCGTAGATGCCGCCGATGATGCCGGCCCCATGGCTGTCGAGAAAGAGCAGGCGCCCGAATGGGGTGTCGAGACAGGACTGGATGAAGCCGTTTTCATCGCGTGGCTGCTCCGGGAAAGCAGCCGTGAAGGCCGGGCGCGAGTCGTGATTGCCGAGCAGCAGGCGGATGTCGCAGGTGAAGGGCTGGAGGATGTCGCGCAACAGCGCATAGGCTCTTGGATCGCCATCGTTGCAGAGATCGCCGGTGATAACGAGGAGATCGGCAGTTCCATGTCTCTCCAGAATGTCGGCGACGGCGACCCGCAGATGGGTTTCGGGATCGACGCCATGGATGGTCGCGCCCGGAGGCAGCAGATGCGTGTCGGTCAGCTGGATGATTTTCATGGGAAAAGCGCCTCGTCGGGAAAGAAAACGGCTGCGGAGGCGAGGCTCCGCAGCCGTTGGAGTGTCTGCGTGTCGGATCAGTTCATCAGGCCGTTGGTCTGCGCGACGATTTGGCTCAGGCCTTCTTCCGGCGTGACGTCGCCGCGCATGACGGTGCCGATGATGTCACGCTGGGTGCGCCAGATCCGCACGGAGTCCCCGCCCGGATAACCCGCCCAAGGGAGCGAGCGATCGGCCTGCAGCGAGGCCGTCTTGACGTTCGGATGCTCGACATAATAGGGCGCGAGATAGTCCGGACCGGTCGCAAGCTTGTTCGTCGGCAGGTAGCCGGTGATGCGCACGATGAGGTTCTGCGCCTCCGGGCCGGTGATCCATTTCAGGTACTTCCAGGCCGCATCCTGCCGGGCCTTGTCCTGCGTCAGGATGACGGCGGAGTTGCCACCCGTGGGCACGCCGCCCTTTTCTGCATTGTCGAGCGGGAAGGTCGCCGTCTTCAGCTCGAAGCGGTCGCCGACCAGCCCCTCGATCGTCTGCACATGGGCCGGCGTCGAGAAGATGAAGCCGGTGAGACCCGCGCCGAACTGCTGGCGCGACTGGTCCCAGTCGAGCAGTGTCTGGCCACCCTCGGTGACGAAACGGCGGGCGAGTTTCAGAGCGTTGAGACCGGTCTTATTGTCGAAAGCCACCGTTTTGGTGGCGGGATCGACGAGCTGTCCGCCCTGCTGGAAGATCAGCGACTGCCACAGCCAGTCGTCCGGCCAGCCATTGATGTCGTAGCCCATGCCGGCGATCTTCGGGTCGAGCGCGTGGATCTTGGCAGCCAGCGCGATGACCTCCTCGAAGGTCTTCGGCATGTTGTCGGGATCACCGCCGGCTTTGCGCACCAGATCGGCATTCACATACATGATCGGCGAGGAGGCGTTGACCGGCAGGCCGTACTGCTTGCCGTCCACCTGACCGAGTGCCGACATCTTCGGGCTGTAGTTCTTGTTGAGGAAGGCCGCGCCGCCCTCGGCTTCGATGAAGGGACCGAGATCTGTGATCTGGTTGCGCGGCGCCAGCGTGTGGACGAGCTCTGCCGTCAGGTTGTAGCCCGAGAAGTAGACGTCCGGCAGATTGCCCGTGACCGCTGCGCGCAGCACCTGCTGCTGCCCGTCATTATAGCCGGTGGCGGGCGCCAGGAAGTTGATCTTGATCGTCGGGTTGTTCTTCATGAACGTATCGGCCAACGGCTGATGGAATTTCGTGAAGCCGGGCAGGTTGTAGAGAACGTTCAGTGTGATTTCGTCGCTGGCGGAAGCCGTCGCGTTGAGGCCTGCGATGGCAAGGCCGAAGACGAGGCCGCGAATGGCGGTGCGTCGGGTAAGGGTCATTGAGGTCTCCATAAGGACGGGGTCGTTCGCGTGGTTCGGGAGAGGTTGTTCGGGCGGCTTCACTTGACGCCGGTCATGGTGATGCCCGCGATGAAATGTCGTCGGACGAGGAGGAAGCAGACCAGCATCGGGGCGGTAATGAGGGTGGCGCCGGCCATCAGCGCGCCGTAGTTGGCACCGGTCTCGACATCGGCGAAAAACAGCATGCCGAGCGGCGGCGGCGCGAGGTTGGTGTCGGACACGACGATCATCGGCCAGTAGAGATCGTTCCAGTGCGCGACGAGGGAGAAGACCGTGAAGGCGGCCAGCGACGGCAGCGAGCCGCGCAGGACGAGACGCCAGCAGATCTCCAGTTCCGAGAAGCCGTCGAGCCGTGCCGCCTCGATGATCTCGTTCGGATAGCTGCGGAACGACTGATGGAAGAGGAAGATGGCAAAGACTGAGAGGAGGAACGGCGCCATCATCGCGAAATAGGTGTTGAGCAGGTCGGCCTTGGCGAGGCCGACGAAAAGCGGAAGGGCCAGCGCCTGGATGGGCACGCAAAGGGCGGCGATGACCAGCGACAGGAGAAGGCGGCGGCCGGGAAAACGCAGCTTCGCCAAGGCATAGGCGGCAGGCACCGCGGTCAGCACTTGCATGACGAGGATGCCGAGGCAGACGATCACGCCGTTCAGCATGAACCGGGCCATCGGCACCTGTTCGGCGGCCTGGGAATAGTTCTTTACCGCGTCGAAGCTTTTGGGGATCGGCCAGAACGAGATGTCGAAGACCTCGGCCGGCGAGCGAATGGAGGTCAGCACCATCCAGTAGAAGGGAAACAGCATGACGATGGCGCCCAGCGCCAGAACAGCGTGCGGGGTCAGCTTGCGGAGAGCGGTCATCAATAGTGCACCTTCCGGTCGAGATGCAGCGTCTGACCGATGGACAGGACGAGCACGATGGCAAGGAAGATGAGGGTGAGCGCCGCGGCATAGCCGGTGTTCGAATATTCGAACCCTTCGAGATAGAGAGCGAACAGCAGCGTCTCCGAGCCGGACCGGCCCTTGGTTAGCACGGCCACCGTTTCGAACACCTTGAAGGCGGAGATCGAGGTCGTGACGATGACGAACATCGTCGTCGGCCCGAGCATCGGCCATGTCACGGTCAGGAAGCGGTCGAGCGAGCTTTTGGCCCCATCGAGCCGTGCCGCCTCGTAAAGATCCTTTGAAATGGCTGTGAGGCCGGCGAGGAACAGGACCATGTTGAAGCCGAGCACCTGCCAGATGCCGATGAGCGCCATGGTCGGAATGAGCAGCGATGGGTTCGACAGAAAGCTGACGGGTTCAAAGCCAAGCCACTTGATCGCGGCGTTGACGGGCCCGAGCGACGGGTGGAGCAGAAACTGCCAGACGGTCGCCATGGCCACCAGCGTTGCGGTGACCGGCAGGAAATAGGCCACTTCCCAGAAGGCCCGGCTGCGCTTCGTCCCGTGGACGAGGAGCGCGACGCCGAGGGCGAGAAACACGCCGAAGGGAATGACGAGGGCGGCATAGAGCACGGTGTTGGACAGCGCCCGCAGAAAGACCGCGTCGTGGAAGGCCTTGGTGAAGTTCTTCAGCCCGATGAAGCGGATTGACAGGGCGCCGAGCTGGTAGTCCGTGACGGAGAAGACGGCGAGCAGCAGCATGGGCAGGATGTAGATCGCCAGCAGCAGGAACACGGCCGGGGCGGAAAACATCAGGCCGTTGCGCAACATGCGGCGGTCGCTGCTGTTCGACGAGGCGACTCCGGGCTTGACCGGCAACGTCATATCCGTTGGGACAGCCGTCATGCCAGCACCCGCTCGCGCGCGGTAAGCGGCCGGCGCAGGTCGTTTGCGCCGAACAGATGCGCCCGCTCCGCATGGAAGCCGAGGTGGACGGTGCCATCGGTTGCCACGCCCGGTTTCGCCGTTGCCGTCTGTCGCACGGTCACGCGCACGGTGGGATCGGCGAGGAGCTGGCAGGTCATGTAGCGATCGGCGCCATGGGTTTCGCTGCGCAGCACCTTTACGGCGATACCTTGATGCAGGGATAAGCCTTCGGTAGCAATGAACAGGTCTTCCGAGCGAAGGCCGAGCGTGGCCGGGCCGCTATC
The DNA here is from genome assembly GCF_003217095.1 of Rhizobium sp. PP-CC-3A-592. Classification (GTDB taxonomy): domain Bacteria; phylum Pseudomonadota; class Alphaproteobacteria; order Rhizobiales; family Rhizobiaceae; genus Ferranicluibacter. The sequence continues at coordinate 79,876 of NZ_QJSR01000008.1, read as the reverse complement.
GCCCGTCGAGCGCAGGCCGAGCGCCTGCCCGTAAGCTGAAATCTCGCCCGCGCTATCGACGTCGACCGGCAGCAGATTGATCGACGGCGAGCCGATGAAGCGCGCGACGGTGAGGGTTGCCGGCTGGCGATAGAGTTCGTCCGGCGTCCCCAGTTGCTCGATGCGCCCTTCCGACATCAGCGCAATGCGGTCCGACATGGTCAACGCCTCGATCTGGTCGTGCGTGACGTAGACGAAGGTCGCCCCGAGCCGGCGATGCAGCGCGACGAGTTCCTCGCGCATATGGGCGCGCAGCTTGGCATCGAGGTTGGAGAGCGGCTCGTCCATGAGGAAGGCAGCGGGCGAGCGCACGATGGCACGGGCAAGGGCCACCCGCTGGCGCTGACCGCCGGAAAGCTGCGACGGCTTGCGATCGAGGAGGTGGCCGATCTGCAGCATACCCGCTGCGCGTTCGACATCCTCCGTGATGGCGTTCCGGATCTTCGACGTGCCGAACAGGCCGCCGACCACCGGCAGGCGCGCCGACATGGGCAGGCGGCGCATGCGCAGCGGCGTGGCGATATTCTCCCGCACGCTCATATGCGGGTAGAGCGCGTAGGACTGGAACACCATGGCGAGGTTGCGGTCGCTTGGATCGACAGTCGTCACCTCGCCGCCGCCGATGGCGACCGCCCCCTGATCCGGACTTTCAAGGCCCGCAATGATTCTCAGCAGCGTGGACTTGCCGCAACCCGACATGCCAACCAGCGACAGAAACTCGCCCGGCCGGATGGAAAGATCGATGCCCTTGAGGACCTCGTCCGGCCCGAACCGTTTTCTGATGTTGCGAAGATCGATGGCTTGCGACGACATGATGCGCTCCTGTTCCGAGGCGCGTATGCCGCCTCGAGATGACAGGCAGACAACCGTTTGACGAAAGATCGATGACAGGTCGGCGTTGGTGGCCAGCGCTGGCGAAAGGCGGCATGCCGATAGGGGCTTCGTTGGTGTGGCTTTCGCCATCTCGGTCATTCTCGGACTGTGCCCTTCAGGCTTTTGGCGAAACGGCCCACTCCGCTGCCTGGACGGCCTCGCTCTTGGCCTTACCGAGACGGTATGTTCTAAAGCATGCTGTTGTGTCACGCCCGTGAGGATCGATGCAGATTGAGATCGACGAAGTGCTAAGACGCTCTGAGCAAGGCGTTACTCAGCCGTATATTTGTCGCGGTTCGGACGGAAAGCTCTATTTCGTTAAAGGCAAAGGAGCGGGTTATGACTCGCTGGTGAAGGAGTGGGTTGCAGGTCAGCTTGCACGACGACTAGGGCTGCCGATCCCACGCTTTTGCATCGTAGCAGTATCCCAAGACTTGTATGACGCCGGCCGGAGCGGGCCTCTGCGTGACTTGGGCGCCGGATTGCTGTTCGGGTCCGAAAACATCGAGCATGCCAACGAAATGACGTTCTTGAACATCCATCAAGCTCCTGTGGAGCTAAAGCGAGAGATTGCTGCATTCGATTGGTGGATCAAGAACGGCGATCGAACGCTAACCGACAATGGTGGCAATCCCAACATTCTGTGGTCGGAGGCAGATCACCGCCTCGTCGTCATCGATCACAATCTGGCGTTTGATGAAAAGGTAACCCTTCATTCACAGCTAGAAAGCCACATCTTTCGTCATTCTTTATCTGAAATTTGTGACCAGGCCGATCTGCGGAAACATCACACCGAGCGGTTCGAGGAGGCTGTTTCGGAATTGCCCCAGATCCTTCGTGACATACCGGAGCGGTGGTTTTATGTAGATGATGCCTGCACGGTCGATATCAACTTGTCGCTCGATCGCGTCGAGGCGACTTTAAGGCGCCATAGAGCGGCTGCGTTTTGGGAACGAAAATGAAAAAGCAAGCTGTAAGCTATGCGATAATCCGTTTCCAACCTCACATCGAGACGGAAGAATTCGCCAACATCGGTATCGTGCTCGTAGCGCCTCGCGTCGGCTACTTGGACTTCAGGCTGGAAACGAGACGCCTCGGCAGGCTCACGAACTTCTTCGACAGCGTTGAAGCTACGACGATTCGGGGCGTTCTCAAAAGCTACGATGTGGAACTCACGCGCATCAAAGACCTTGCCGGTTATGGGGCTGACGGGCAAAGTCGGTTCGCGTTCGAGCCGAGCGACAATGCAGAGCATCTTTTTCACGCCTTGACGAAAGACCGGGAGGGGATCATCCGATTTAGCGACGTTCGCTTCGCCATGACGGAAGATCCCACGGCAAAGCTCGATGCGCTTTTCGACTATTATGTCAGGCGGAATTTTGCGAGTTCCGTCTATCGCGAGGGGCTGTTGGAAAAGCATGTTCGGAACATGCTCCGGCTTCGGGCAATCGACAAGAATTTCAAACGGCGGACGTTCGATGATGGCATCTATTCAGCGACGTTCCCGTTCGTCGAAATCGCTGGCGACGAGCCGGTCAAAATTCTGAAGCCGATCTATCTGGGTCAAGATGACCCGACGCGTATTCTCGACCACGGCAATAAATGGCTTTTCACCATTCATCGACTGAAGAAACTGCTGCCGCAGGAGATCGTTTTCGCGGTTGAGGGACCGACCGGACAATCATTGCCGCAGCGCGCATTTCAAGAGACGGTCGAACAATTCCGAAAAAACGGCATCCAGGTGGTGGATGCCACCAAAGAACGTGACGTGGCCGAAGCCCTGGGGTTTTAAAATGGTTTCCGGTTGATCAGACACGGAACCGTATCACGTATCCGCGAAACCGAACGGTGCCGCCGTCCGGCGGAAGTCATCGATGAGGATCTGGCGGCCGATCGGGGGTTCCGCGCGCGAGGTGCAGGTGGCGCGCTGGCAGAGGCGGCAGGCGATGCCGACGAGGGTCGGGGTGCGGTCGCTGTCGGGGCGGACGTAGATCAGGCGATCGGCGTGCTGCGCATCGCAGACCAGCGCCACGGCGCGGTCGACGCGCGTGACGCCGTAGGCGCCGCCACCGGCGCTGACCGTGCGGGCGATCGAGAAGAAGCGCTGTCCGTCGGGGAACTCCAGCCATTGTGTGACGATCTCGCCCGGCATGCGGAAGACCTGATGGACGTTCCACAGCGGACAGCCGCCGCCCGAGGCGGAGAAGGGGAAATGCGCGCCATCCAGCCGCTTGGACACGTTGCCGGCGGCATCCAGCCGGATGAAGAAGAAGGGCACGCGCTCCTGTCCCGGCTTCTGTAGTGTCGTCAGCCTATGCGCCGTCTGCTCGAAGCTGGTGGTGAACTGGCGCGACAGGGCGGCCAGATCGTATCGCCGCGTTTCCACCGCCTTGGCAAAGGCGCTGTAGGGCATCAGCAACGCGGCCGCGCCGTAGCTCGCGAGCGACCGGCGCGCGAGCCGGGCGCTCGTTTCCGTCTGGAAATGGCCCTCCTCGACGGCGTCGGCGATCTCCTTGCCGAATTCGAGATAAGCAAGCTGCTGGGCGAGCTGAAACTGCTGGCTCGCCATGTCCAGGGATTCGTCGAGCAGGATCTGCTTGTGGTGCAGGTCGTGCCGACGCAACGAGTCCGACATGATGGAGGAGGGGAGGCGGCGGATTCGCAAGCCATGCCGCTCCAGCAGATACGGGGCAATGCCGCCCTTGTCCTTGACGGTCGCGGCCAGTCTCTCGGCCACGGTGTCGAGCGTTGGAAAGCTGTTTCGCCGCGCGGCAAGGAAGCGGCGTGTGGCGGCCACCGGATCGACCGTCTCCAGCCTTTGCGCGCCCTGGTCGGGCAGGCGCTCGGCGAGGGCGAGCTGCTCCTCGCGATAGGCGGTGTAAAGCCGCAGCAAGGCCTCGCTGAAGCCCGGAAAGCCGTTCGCCACCTCCGAGATTTCGGTGGTGGCAAGGTCGATATCGGCGAAGATCGGGTCTTTCATAACGGTCTGCAGCCGCGCTGCGTGATCGGCTCCGCCATCGCCGGCGAGATCCGCCATATCGATCTTGTAGGATCGCGCCAGCCGCAGCAGCACCTCTGCCGTCACCGGCCGGTGATTGCGCTCCATCAGCGCGATGTAGGAGGCCGAGATCTCGAGGTCTGCGGCCATGTCGGATTGCGTCAGTCCGAGATTGCGCCGCAGCCGTCTCAGGCGCGCGCCGACATACACACCCTGCTTGTCCGACATGCCATTCCTCCCTCCTTACAACATTACAAGCAAAATTTGTAAGGTTTGACAAGTGCACACCGAAGTCTCTGACGCATCCCGAAAATGCGGAATATCAAGGCTCCATCAAAACTGAGGAGTGTTCTGATGGCTTACAAGACCGATTACAGGAAGATCGAAGATCTGATTTCTGCCAATACGAGCTGGAGCGGCGTCACGCCCGAAGCCGTATCCCGCATGCGGCTGCAGAACCGCTTCAAGACGGGTCTCGACATTGCGCGTTACACCGCCGACATTATGCGCCGCGACATGGCGGCCTACGATGCCGATCCGGCCAACTATACCCAGTCGCTCGGCTGCTGGCACGGCTTCATCGCCCAACAGAAGATGATCTCGATCAAGAAGCACTTCGGCACGACCAAGGGCCGGTACCTCTACCTGTCCGGCTGGATGGTTGCGGCTCTCCGCTCCGAGTTCGGCCCGCTGCCCGACCAGTCGATGCACGAGAAGACCAGCGTTCCCGCGCTGATCGAGGAGCTCTACACCTTCCTGCGTCAGGCCGATGCCCGCGAACTCGGCATGCTGTTCCGCGATATCGATGCGGCTCGCGCCGCCGGTGACATCGCCCGGGAGCGCCAGTTACAGCAAGCGATCGAGAACTACCAGACGCATGTCGTTCCCGTGATCGCCGACATCGACGCAGGCTTCGGCAATGCCGAGGCCACCTATCTTCTGGCCAAGAAGATGATCGAGGCCGGTGCCTGCGCGCTGCAGATCGAAAACCAGGTTTCCGATGAAAAGCAGTGCGGTCACCAGGACGGCAAGGTCACCGTTCCCCATGAGGACTTCATCGCGAAGATCCGCGCCTGCCGCTACGCCTTTCTCGAAATGGGCATCGACAATGGCATCATCGTCGCCCGCACCGACTCGCTCGGCGCAGGCCTTACCAAACAGATCGCCGTCAGTGCGGAGGCCGGCGATATCGGCGACCTCTACAATTCCTTCCTCGATTGCGAGGAAGTCGCCGACATCAGCTCGCTCAACGGCGATGTCATCATCAACCGCGGCGGCAAGCTGATGCGCCCGAAGCGCCTGCCGTCCAACCTCTACCAGTTCCGCGAAGGCACCGGTGCGGACCGCTGCGTTCTCGATTGCGTCACCTCGCTCCAGAACGGCGCCGACCTGCTGTGGATCGAAACGGAAAAGCCGCATATCGAGCAGATCGCCGGCATGGTCGATCGCGTTCGCGAGGTCGTTCCGAATGCCAAGCTGGTCTACAACAACTCGCCGTCGTTCAACTGGACGCTGAACTTCCGCCAGCAGGTCTTCGACGCCTGGACAAAGGAGGGCAAGGACGTTTCGGCCTATGATCGCCCCCGGCTGATGAGCGTCGACTACGACGCGACGCCGCTCGGCCAGGAAGCGGATGAGTGGATCCGGACGTTCCAGCGCGATGCTGCAAAGCGCGCCGGCATCTTCCACCACCTGATCACGCTGCCGACCTACCACACGGCGGCCCTGTCTACGGACAATCTGGCAAAGGAATATTTCGGCGATGCCGGCATGCTTGGCTACGTCAAGGGCGTCCAGCGGAAGGAAATCCGGGAAGGCATCGCCTGCGTCAAGCACCAGAACATGGCCGGCTCGGACCTCGGCGACGACCACAAGGAATATTTCGCCGGCGACGCTGCCCTGAAGGCTGGTGGCTCGCACAACACGATGAACCAGTTCGCGGCCTGAGGACAGCCGCGAAGGGCACGCACGCGACCGAAGCCCTCGGGTTTCAGACGATCACGAACAGATCTGGCCATTTGCATGAGCGCGGGGTGAAAGCCTCGCGCTCATGCATTTTCCGTTGATCCGCATTGAGACTATGCCCATCCCGGCGGCAATCTGCGGCGTCTGACGATGTAGATATTCTAATCATTTCTCCGATTATTCTAAATGGAGCTAATTTCTCTTCCCTCGTACTGTTATTCCACAGGCCGCTTTGAGAGGCGGCTGAGAGGTGTGCGGGCAGAGGACCGCGCTCTTCGGGAGGAGACGAAATAAGCAATCGAAGCCGTTTTGACGGGCGGGCAACCATGCCCGAACCGCAAATGGATGTCTGTTGCCGACCCTGTCTCCGGCCGGTCTCTCTTCAACCGAGTTGTCCCCAGCCGAGGATCTTGAAATGAATCTCTATTCACTGCTTCAACTTCGTGCCGACAATGGCCGGCCTGTGCGCGTCGGGCTCATCGGCGCCGGCAAGTTCGGATCGATGGTCATGGCTCAGGCGCAGCGCATTCAGGGCCTGCACCTTGTCGGCGTCGTCGATCTGGATGTCGGCAAGGCTAGGGAATCCATGGCCCGCGTCGGCTGGCCGAAAGAGCGCACCTCCGCCACCAGCTGCGGCGATGCGATCAAGACCGGCTCGACCTTCGTCACCGACGACGTCAAGGCGCTCTACGAATGCGGCGAGATCGAGTGCATCATCGAGGCGACAGGTCATCCGATCGCGGGAACGCGTCATGCGCTCGGTGCCATCGAACACAACAAGCACGTCGTCATGGTCAATGTCGAAGCCGACGTCATGGTCGGGCCGATCCTTGCCGAAAAGGCACGGGCCAAAGGCCTGATCTATTCCATGGCCTATGGTGACCAGCCGGCGCTGATCTGCGAGCTGGTCGACTGGGCTCGCGCCACCGGCTTCGAGGTGACCTCGGCCGGCAAGGGCATGAACTTCGAGCCGCGCTACCGCTACTCGACGCCGGATACGGTCTGGGGCCTCTTCGGCTGGACCGAGGAACAGGTCGAGGCCGACAACCTCAACCCCAAGCTCTACAATTCGTTTACCGATGGCACCAAGGCGGCGATCGAGATGGCTGCCGTCGCCAACGGCACCGGCCTCGATTGCCCGGATGACGGCCTCGCCTTCCCGCCCGCTGGCCTGCATGATCTGGCCCGCGTCTTCCGCCCGACATCCGATGGCGGCCGCATGGCGCGCTCGGGTCTCGTCGATATCGCCGCCAGCCAGGAGCCGGACGGCCGCGAGGTGTTCAACAACATCCGCTACGGCGTGTTCGTTACTTTCAAGGCGCATAATGAATATGCCCGCGCCTGCTTCAAGCAATACGGCCTTCTGACCGATCCTTCCGGCTGGTACGCCTCGATGTGGCGCCCCTTCCACATCATCGGTCTGGAAACATCGGTGAGCGTTCTCTCCGCGGTGCTGCGCAACGAGCCGACCGGTTGCTCCAAGGAATTCCGCGGCGATGCAGTGGCGACGGCGAAGAAGGACATGCAGCCGGGCGAGATGCTGGACGGCGAGGGCGGCTATGCCGTCTGGGCCAATGCGATCCCGGCCGCCCGCAGCCTGGACCTCAAGGCCCTGCCGATCGGTCTTGCGCATAATGTGAAGCTGAAGCGCCCGATCAAGAAAGACCAGATCGTGTCCTTCGACGATGTCGAGATCGTCAACGACCTCGATGTCGTGCGCCTGCGCCAGGAGATGGAACAGAGCTTCCATCCCTCCAAGCTCGCCGCCGAGTAAGGGCTGGAGATGGCCGGAAACGCTTTCGACGCGGATCTGTAACGCTTCCGCAAGGCCTTTCCACCGCCTATCGTCTCGGAGCGGCCGGTTCGCTCCGCGATGCCGCATTATCCCTGAATGGGGAAGGACAGGAACATGACAACGACGGGCGCCACCATCAGCAATATCGCCGTCATCGGCACCGGCATCATGGGCGGCCCCATGGCGGGGCGGCTGGCGGAAGCGGGCTATACGGTCACCGCCTGGAACCGGACGCCCGACAAGGCGCAGGGCCTGAAAGGGCTCGGCGTTGAGACGGCCGCCAACGCGCAGGATGCCGTCCGGCACGCAGATGTGGTTCTCTGCATGCTGAGCTCCGGCCCGGTCTGCGAAGCGGTGCTTGGTGGTGAGGGCGGCGTGATCGCCGCCATGCGTCCGGGTTCGGTCCTCCTCGTCATGAGTTCCATTCCGGTCGAGACGGCGGTCGCGCTGGGCAAGGTTGCGGCAAAACGCGAGATCGATTGCCTCGACGCCCCGGTATCGGGTGGCGAAAAGGGCGCCAAGGACGGCACGCTTGCGATCATGGCGGGCGGACGGGCCGAGGTGGTAGAACGCCTCGCACCGGTTTTTGCCCCTCTCGGTCGCGTGACCCATGTGGGCCCTGCCGGCAGCGGCGCGCTGACGAAACTCGCCAATCAGCTGATCGTCGCATCGACCATCTGTGCCGTAGCGGAGGCGCTGACCCTTGCCGAGCGCGGCGGTGCCGATCCGGCAAAGGTACGCGAGGCTCTCCTCGGAGGCTTTGCGGATTCCACCGTCTTTCGACAGCACGGTTTGCGAATGGTGGAGCGCAATTTCGAGCCCGGCGGGCCGGCGAAGTATCAGGTGAAGGATACATCGACGGCGCTCGGCTTTGCCCGACATCACGGCCTCAGACTGCCGATCAGCGAGGAGGTTGATCGTCTGTTCCAGGCCATGGTGGATCATGGCGACGGTGATCTCGATCACAGCGCCGTCATTCTCGAACTGCAACGCATAAATTCGGGCGGGGAAAGTACCGCCTGACAAAATCCAACGTCACTTCTGGGAGGAATAAAATGAGACACTTTACGATCCGCAGCCTGCTGGCCGCCGCAACAATGCTCACCGCGTCCATCGCGCATGCGGAGACCCTAACCTTGTCGACGCCCGATCCGGATACGTCCGAGATCACGCTCGCCGCCAAAAAATTTGCCGAGATCGTGTCGACCAAAACCAATGGCGAGCTGACGATCAAGGTCTTCCCGAACGGCACGCTCTATGGCGGCGATCCCGCAGCGGGCGTCAAGCAGCTGGCCGGTGGCTCGCTCGACATGCTGTTGAACTCGACCTCGCTTTACGCGACCTTCAATCCGAAGTTCACGGCGATCGCCATTCCCTACCAGTTCCGCGACATCGACCAGCTGCGGGCCTATCTCGACAGCGAGAACGGTCAGGAACTGGAGGCCGACCTCAGCAAGATCGGCATCAAGGGCGTCGATCTTTGGTCGCGGCCGCTGCGCCAGATCACCAATTCGAAGCTTCCCATCACCTCTCCGGCCGACCTCAAGGGCCTGAAGCTGCGCGTGCCGAACAATCCGCTCTGGGTCGAATTCTTCGGCGCGATGGGGGCAGCCCCGACGCCGATGGCTTTCGCCGAGGTCTACAACGCGCTGCAGCTGAAGGTGGTCGACGGGCAGGAAAACCCGATCAACGTGCCGGTGAGCGCTAAGCTCTACGAAGTGCAGACCTATGCGACGATCAGCAATCACATCGCTGATGCCTGGGTACTGGGCATGAATCCCGCCCGCTACGAGGGCCTCAGCGATGCCTTCAAGACGGCGCTGTCCGAAGCCGCCAAGGAGACCGAAACCTGGAAGGCGTCGAACGATGCGGCCGACATTGAGAAATCCATCGCGACGCTCAAGGCCAACGGGATGGAGGTCAGTGAACTGACGGAAACGCAGCGCAAGGCCTTCGTCGATGTCGCCGCCGGCCTCGAGGAAAAGTTCGCAGCGCTCGTCAAGGACAAGGCTTTCTTCGACCGCACGCGCGCCTTCGTCACCACGAACTGAGGTCATGACGGCACCATGCCGCAATGGCATGGTGCCGGTCCTTTTTCGTCGCACCGCACTCCATTCGGAAGGGCTTTCGCATGCGCGCTCCCCTTAGTTCGTTGTTGGGTACATTCGTTCGCCTCGTCGCCGATGTCGCGGCCGGTATCGCCTGTGCCGGCATTCTCATCGTCGTCCTGCTGCAGGTCATCGGCCGCCTTGCGGGCCATCCGCTCCCCTGGACGGAGGAGGCGACGCGCTTCCTGTTCATCTGGATGGTGTTCCTCGGGCTCGCGGCTGGTTTCCGCACGGTGGAAAGCGCTCGCGTCGTCGTCTTTCTCGTAATGGGCCGGCGCTTCTTCCAGAAGCTGGCCGTTCCGATCTATGTCGGATCGTCGGTCTTCTTCTTCGGCCTCATGGGCTGGACGGGCTTCACGCTGATGCGCCAGCAGATCATGATGAACGAGACCGCCGCGACGGTGCCGATCCCTATGTGGCTGATCGGTATGGTGATGCCGGTGTCAGCGGTCATCGCCATCCTCGCCATTATTGACTCGCTGCGAAATCGGCGCGACCTCATCGCCCTTCCCGAACTCGGACTTCCGGCCGGCGAAATCGCCCATGCCGACGTGTCCATCACGTCAGGATATTGATGCCATGTCGGTCTTTCTTCTTGTCGCCTTCTTCGGCCTGAGCATGCTCGGCATTCCGCTCGCGGTGGCGCTCGCGCTCGCCAGCGTCGCGACACTCACGCTTTTTACCTCCATGCCGCTCGATCTTCTGTCGCAGACGATGTTCTCCTCGATGAACTCGTTCCTGCTGGTGGCCGTACCGCTGTTCATTCTGGTAGGAACCGTGATGGAGCGCGGCAGGGTGGCCGAGCGCATCTTCGACTTCGCCGAAGCCATGGTTGGCTGGCTGCCGGGCGGTCTTGGCCATGTCAACGTCATCTCGTCTGTCATCTTTTCCGGTGTCTCCGGCTCCTCGGTCGCCGATATCGCCTCGGTGGGCGCCATCGAGATCAAGGCGATGGAACGGCACGGCTTTCCCAAGGGCTATGCAGTCGGCATGACGCTTTGCACTGCGACGCTATCCTCCATCATCCCGCCCTCGATCCTCGTCGTCATCGCCGGCTCGATTGCCAATGTCTCGATCGGCACGCTGCTGGTCGCGGGACTGGTTCCCGGCCTATTCATCGCGCTGGCCTTCATGGTGTTCAACCATTTCTACTCGGTCTATTACGGCTACAATCCGCCATCACCGTTCAATCTCCGCATGGTCATGGTCACGGGCATCAGCGCCATCCTGCCCATGTTGACGCCGCTCATTCTCATCATCGGCATCGCCAGCGGCCTTTTTACGCCGACCGAAGCGGCAGCCATCGCCGTCGTCTATGTCGGGGTGCTCGGGGTTCTCGTCTACCGCACGCTGCCGGTTCGCGAACTCCCGGAAATTCTCATCTCCACGGCACGCATTTCCGGCACCATCCTGTTTATCGCCGCGACCTCGCAGATCGCCGCCTGGGTCTTCACCTATGACGGTTTGCCGGACAAGGTTGCCGAGCTCTTACAGGCCATGAACCTGGGTCCGCTGTCCGGCATGCTGGTCATCTTCGTCTTCCTCCTGATCATCGGCATCTTCATGGAAGCCATTCCGGCCATGTTCATCCTTATTCCCGTGCTGATGCCACCGGTGCAGGCGATCGGCATCGACCCGATCCACTTTCTCATCGTCACCGTGATGACGCTCACGCTCGGCCTCGTCACGCCCCCGGTCGGCGTCTGCCTCTTTGCCGCCGCGCAGGTCGCCAACATGAAGGTCGAGGATGTGATCAGAGGATCTCTGGCGCCGATGGCGGTGCTGACGCTCGCCATCTTCGCGCTCGTCCTCTTCCCCATCCTCACGCTCGGCCCCATCCGACTGCTGGGCATGTACTGAGATGACGGCATCGTCCTCTCCCGCCGGCTTCGTTATCGTAATGGGGACGGCGGGCACGGGCAAGTCCGAGATCGGCAGGCAGATCGCCGCTTGGCTCGGCTGCCGCTTCGTCGAGGCCGACGAGCTGCATGTGCCCGAAGCCGTCGCGCAGATGCGCCAGGGCATACCGCTTACCGACGAACAGCGGATGCCCTGGCTTGACGCCGTCTGCGACCGGGCGCTAACGCCCGACGACCTTCCCGTGATCATCGCCTGTTCGGCGCTGAAACGGACCTATCGCGACCTTCTGCGCGCACGTCTCGGAAGCGCTCGCTTCATATCTTTGGAGGGAACGGCCGCACTGATTCTTCAGCGCTTGCAGGCCCGTCGCGATCACTTCGCAACCGCTTCGCTGCTGGCAAGCCAGCTGGAAACACTGGAGACGCCACAGGCGGACGAGGATGCCCTGCGACTGGATATCGCCCTGTCGCCGGAGGCCCTGACGGACAAGGCTCGTGTCTGGTTGTTGGACAAGGCCCTCTCAGCGCGGCATCGCGCCTGAGGGGTAGGTAGTCTGCCAGAGGTCGCGTTCGGTGCGCAGCCATTCGAGGAACAGGCGAACCTTCTTCTGCCGGAGGTGGTCGCGCGGGCAGACGATCCACTGAGTGCAGATGCGGACTTCCGGCGGTGCGATGACGGGGCAGATGAGGCGGCCGCGTTGCAGTTCCTCATCCATCATCAGGGTGCTTTCGAGCGCGATACCCATGCCACGAACCGCGGCATCGATCGCCATATGACTGCGGTCGAAGAGAACGCGCCGCCAGCGATCCTCCGGCGTGACGCCCGCCAGCGGAAACCAGCTGTTCCATTGCGCCTGCGACTTCACCGAGTGGATCAATCGATGCCCCAGAACCTCCTCCGGCCGGAGGCTGTTTGCGGCGGCGTAGTCCGGCGAGCACACAGGATAGAACTGCTCCTCGGCAATGCTCTCCACATAAAGGCCCGGCCATCGCCCGTCGCCATGACGCAGCTCGATATCGATCAGCTCCTGATTGAAGTCCGTCGGCTCGTTCGTGCCGTCGAGGCGGAGTTCGAGATCCGGATGACGTTCGAGAAAATGCCCCAGCCGCGGCAGGAGCCATTTGTTGGAGAGCGTCGGCGTCGCGCGGACCGTCAGCGTGGTCACCGAGCGGAAGCCGCGAAGAGTTGCGGTTGCCTGCTCTATGCTCTCCATCTGCCCCGATATCATCGAAAAATAGCGCTCGCCGGCCTCCGTCAGTGCAATACCGCGTCCGGCCTTCGTCAGGAGGGCCACGCCGAGCTGGACTTCGAGCACCTGAATCTGTTGGCTGACGGCCGAGGGCGTCACGCTCAGCTCTTCGGCCGCCCGCGCGATGCTGCCGGCACGCGCGGCGGCGTGGAAGACCAATATGGCTTTGATGGGAAGCTGCATCGCGGCATCCGGGTTTGACGTTCGAACCTAGACTATCGGGCGCGCCAGCGGAACAGTTCGATCCTCGGTTCGACAGCCATGCACAGCTGCACGGCAGCCATGCGAAATCCCGTCTACCGGTTGGCTGCTTGGTGCCGTAGATTGCGGTCAGGATTTATCAGGACAAAGACCATGAAGACTGAAGCCCCCCGCAACCGTATCGCATTCGGCCAGAAGATCTGGGACGCTATCGTCCTCACGCGCTCGCACGAGACGCGCCGGATCCTCAACACGCACGGCTACAAGGGCTGATGATGTCGGGGAGAGCATCGCTCTCCTGGGATTGAAGCGCGCTGCCTGATGTCGGCAAGCTGCGCGGCAGAGTGAGCAATCGTGGCATGCTAAAGCCGCAGTGTATTCCCACTAGAATGCGGCGAGATTGCTGGGATACCCCATCGTCGCATTGATTGCTTATCGCCTCACGGAATGATGACACAGGCTGCCACCCTCGGGTTGGCGGCCTTTTTGTTGCGACAAGGGCCAGTCAACTCAGGTGATCTGCATCTGTCGCGTCCCATGCCACGCATCCTGAACGGCCTGAATGGCGGTATCCGGCTTGGACTCGCCGATGAAGACGATGATGGGACCCTGGTTCGCATGGGTCGGATCGTAGAAGTCGAGCAGATCGGGGTGAAGGTTCTGGATGAAGGCCGGCAGGCGACCGGCGCGGCGCAGCAAATGATCGACCACCACCTGATCGCCGTGGACGGAATTGGGCACCGTGCCGCAGGAGCCGGGCTGCATCCAGCGTTCCGGTTCGCCCTTGAACGTCTCGTAGAGATGATCGAATTCGCGACCTTGCCAGCGCATAAGCGCGGTCGATAGGCGACCTTTCAGGAAATAGTCCTCCATCGCGGCCGTGCTGTCGTTAATGAGAGCCCCGGCATCTCCGGTGAAGACCGTATCGAGATCGCAGAGGATCGTAAGATCGTCGGCGAGATCGGTGCGGAACGCCTCGAATTTCGACCACCATGCCGGCCAGCCGTGAAGTAGAGGCACGACATCGACGCCTGCGACGTCGAGATCGATATCCGAGAGGCAGACCACGCGGTCGAGACCGGGAATCGACCGGCGCGCGCCGCCCTTCAGACGCTCGACCCAGTACGCGTCGTAGCGTCCGCCGCTTTTCAGAACGGTCGTGAGCGTGACCATGCGGGTTACACCACCTTCAACTGCGGCGCTTCATTGACGACGGCACCCTGCCAAAGGTCGTCGCACAACGTTTCCAGCCAGTTTGCAGCCTTTCGTGCGGCATCCGGATCGTGCAGGGAGCGCAGAATGGCCGGGTCAATTGCGTCGGCCGCATCCAGAAGCTGCTGCCAGCCCCGATAATCGCCCGGCCAGGCGGGCGCGGTGACGGCGGCGCCGAGGGCGACGAGCGCTTCGGCCTTGCGATGCTGTTCGGCGAAATAGCGCCACTCCGGCATAACGACGAACTTGGAACCTGCACGGGCGATCTCGTGAACGGTGTTGTCGCCGGCCGAGGCGACGACGACGTCGGCAGCGGCGATATGGTCGGTGACGTTCTCGACCCAGCCAAGTTCCTGGAGATTGGCGAAATCGGTCTCATGGCCTTCGCGGTGGACGGGTCCGGCGACCAGCCAGAGAGCATCCGGCACGGCGCGCGCGGCAATGGTCAGAGGGGCGAGCGGCGTTCCGCTACCGCCGCCCCCTGTCAGCACCAGAATGACCTTGCGGTCCTCGGCAAGGCCGAGCTTTGCTCGCGCTGCCTGCCGTGTCATAACCGCGTCCCGCGTCGTGCAGAGCCCGCCGGTGTAGATGGTTTTGGCACGGAGAGCCTGCGGATAATCGTTCTGCTCCAGGCGCGCATCGAACGGTGCGATCATACCGACGCAGGCCTCGTAGGAGCCGATATGGCCGATATCGCTGCGGTCGCCGTGCATGCGGATCTGCACCGTCGGGGTGCTGACGATGCGGCCGAGCATGCCGATCTCGGCTGAGACATCGACCACGAACAGCCCGACGTCGCGATCATCGAGATGATCGACGATGGTGCGCATCGTGCGGCGCATGGAGGGCAGACCGAGCGGTACGCAATGCATGACGGACGGCGTGGGCTCGGCGAAAAGACGCGGCGTCGGCACGGTTTCGCCGATCATGTTCGGCAAGGTGATGACCTCAATGCGCGGATCTGTCTTGGCGAAATGCTCGGGTCCTGCGGTGAGCACGGAAACAGGGCGATCCTTGCTGAAATGCTCGGCCATTGCCATCGTACGATTGGCATGGCCACGGCCCTGATGATGGACGAAGAAAGCGATCGGTTTTTTCATGGATTTTGGTCCCATCAGGAAAAGAGAACGTGGTCGGGCTGTCGTGCGGCCTCGGTTTCGTGGGCGTCCGGGCGGCGCAGCAGGCGAATGGCATCCGCCTCGCTCGTCCACTCGATCAGC
Source organism: Rhizobium sp. PP-CC-3A-592 (assembly GCF_003217095.1). Classification (GTDB taxonomy): domain Bacteria; phylum Pseudomonadota; class Alphaproteobacteria; order Rhizobiales; family Rhizobiaceae; genus Ferranicluibacter. The sequence goes on along the minus strand of NZ_QJSR01000008.1, from coordinate 64,356 downwards.
CCGCGCTCGGCGAACTGCCCAAGCCAGTAGTCCATGCACCAGACGCCGTGCTTCGCTTGGTAGAGGCGCGCGTTGCGCAGGATATGGTCGAAGTGCTGGAGGGGTGGAATATGGACGGCGTGATGCTGATGGTAGGCGCGCGCGCCGCCAACGCGGTAGGTCCGTATGCCGGCCTGCCCGGCCCGGCGTGCAAGGTCCGTCTCCTCGCCGCCATAGCCATAAAAGCGTTCGTCCATACCGCCGATGGAAAGCCACGTCGCCTTGCGCAATGCAAAGGATAAGCCCCAGAGCTGTCCGGAATCCGGCTCTTCCATAACACCGATATCAGGAAATGCAGGCTTGGAGGGGTGGGCGACGCCGTGCTCTTCAAGCGCCGTGAAATCCCCCGTGAAGACCGGCAGGCCGCCCGGCAAGTAGTGGACTTCGCCGAGCATGACGCCGTCATGCAGCGTCAGGGCTTGGGCGTAGAACTCGACCGTCGTGGGCGAGGGGATACAATCGACATCGAGAAAAACGAGGTGCTCGCCCGACGCCGCCTCCGCCGCACGGTTGCGGGCAGCAGCAAGCGGCATGTCGTCACCACCGACGAAGACACGACGGACAGGGTAGGGCAGAGCTGGTAACGCCTCGGCCTCTTCAGGTTGCATCCACGCGATCACGAGTTCGCAAGGCGGCCTGCTCTGTCGCGAAAGCCCCGTCATCAGCGCCCTTAGATGGTCGGCGCGACCGCGGACGATCGTCAGAACGCTGGTAGGAGCCTCTGCCATCATACTGGCAGACCTCCAGCCTTGGCCTTGTTCCGGAAGTGGAGAACCCCTTCGATAATGCCGGCGGCATGGGTGCTGGAAGCGATGTAGGAATGCTTTAGCGCCGGAAGCTTGCCGAGATTGTCGGAGTAGTTGGCGACGATGATGGACTGCGGAATGGCCTGCAACATTTCGATGTCGTTGCCGCTGTCGCCCGCGACGAAAACGGCATTTTCAGCCAGGCCGTAGCGGCGGCGCACATGATCGACCGCCGTGCCCTTGGACGCCTTGATAGGCAGGATGTCCAGATAGCGCTTGTGGCTGTGGATGACAGAGGCGAGCACGCCCGCATTTTGAAGCGCTGATCGAACGCGCTCGACGGTCGCATGGGTGCCGTCGCTGAAATAGCTGAGCTTGAAGTCCCGCTGCTCGAGCGGCGCCTGCAGCGTCAGGCCGGACACGCCGCGCAGGACCCTCTCGACAGCCGAGCGCTGCCAGTTGCCGGCAATCGCCTTCAGCCAGCCCTCGTCCTGCTCATAGGAAACGCCGTTCTCCGACAGGGTGTAGATTTCCGACCCCACGGAGGTGATCATCACCTCGGGGCGAGGCACGTCTTGCTGTTCAAGAACGGCCATGGCGCTGTGAAAGGAGCGGCCTGTCGCTACGCCGAAGGCGAGGTTCTCCTGCATGCGACGCCAGTTGCCGAAGGCGTGGAGATGCGGAACGGAGCCGACAAGCGTGTTGTCGATGTCGCTGATCAGGAGCTGGATGGCCCGCTGGACGGGCATTTCCGGCGGGTGGACGAGATCGTGCACGAGCCCGTGATAGCGGGTGACGTGCCGTTCCCAGTCGTAGGTCTTCACGGCCCTGTCGCCGGAGGCAGAGAAACGGTCCCACATCTCGGCGCTGCGAAAGATCTGCAGCAGGGCATCGGCAATGCCGTTGGCGTCGCGCGGATCGACCAGCAGGCCATTACCGCAGGTCTCGATGATGTCGTTCGGACCGCCGCTGTCGGTCGCGACCAGTGGCAGGCCGACGGCGGCGGCCTCCAGGAGGGTCAAGCCGAAAGGCTCGTTGAAGGCCGGGTTCACGAAGACGCCGCGACGATCCCGGGCATAGGCGTAATAGGCCGGAATATCCTCGCCGCGATGGCTCTTGGGATAGGCGACCTTGCCGTAGAGATCGTAGCGGTCGATGAGGCGCAGGAGCTCGCGTAGGTTCGCCGCCATATCCGCCTCGAGCGCATCGATATCGTCGCGCGAGCCCGCGACGATCACGAGATTGGCCGCGGCCTGCAAGGCTTCCGACTGGCCGTAGGCCTCGATCAGGCCCGCAAGGTTCTTCTTGGCGACGGGCCGCGCGATGGCGAGGATAACGGGCTTTTCCGGCTCCACCAGAAATCGCGCCATCTCCCGTTCGACCACGGGGGAGGATACCGCGCCACGAAACGCCTTGAGGTCGCTGCCCGGCGGCAGCACGCGGATCTTGCCGGGGTCGTAATTATCGTAAGCCTTGTATTGCAGTTCCGCCTCGTCGCGGGAGGATGCGATGACGAGGGAGGCTCTGGCCAGCGCCAGCTCCTCCGCCGCGATCCGCTCGGCAAAGCCACGATCGGACAAGCAGGAGGGCAGGGCCTTCTGCTTGACCTTGCCGAGCGAGTGGCCGGTGAAGACGAAGGGAATGCCGAGCGCATCCTCGACGTGTGCCGCGACCACCGCCGCATCGGCGTAGTGCGCGTGGAGCATGTCCGGTCGGGTGTTGCCCGCCACGATGTGCGCGATCAAGCCATCGGCAAAACTGTCAAGTTCGGTGTGCAAATCCTCTTTTGCAAGGTAACCCGGATGCGTCGTGGGAAAACGGATGATGCTGGTCGTACCGTCGACGATCTCAACCGGCTTGATGTATTCCTTTCCACACCCTTCGAAGGCGCGCGTGGCGATGACAATGCGCTCGGCTTGGCCACTGTTTCTGCAAGCTTCGACCAGATCTAGCAGGTAGCGGATGTGCCCGCCTGTATCCGTCGTCAGTCCATATTCGACATTGTTTCCGCGAAGGCACCCTTGAAGTGCGACGTGAAGAACGAACATACATGATCTCCCGTGCAGTCAGGACCTTAAATGCCGAACCACGACCGTGAACTGGGTGAGCCGATAAAAGTTGCACAGGTTGCACCAAGTATTTTCCCCGTGCCCCCGCTCAACCATGGCGGGACGGAGCGGGTGATCCACGACCTCTCCGTCGAGCTGCAAGCGCTCGGCTGCGAAGTGGCGCTGTTTGCACCTTCCGACAGCACCTGCCCCGTGCCTCGGGTAGGCGCGCTTCCGAGCCTGCAATTCCTTGAAAATAAATATGGTTCTGTGCCGCCATCGATCCCGTCCGTGCTGGAGACGGTCCGTATGGAGGAGGTGCGCCAAGCGTTGTCCACCTTCGATATCGTGCACTTCCACGGTGAGTTCTTCCACGCCGTGACGATGGGCGAAAAACGCAAGACGTCTTTGACGACCATCCATTGGCGCGTTGATGAACTCGACCGTGAGTTGTTTTTTTCTGCCTTCCAGGATTTGCCCGTCGCGGCGATTTCGCGCGCGCAGGAACAGGCGCTGCCGATATCGAACCGCGCGGGCATCGTGCTACATGGCGTCGATCCCGCGCGCTTTAAACCAAACGACACGCCAGAGCCGTATCTCGCCTTCATCGGTCGCATGACCGACCAGAAGCGCCCGGATGTCGCGATCCGGGTAGCACAGGCGGCAGGCCGGCCCATCCGTCTGGCCGGAACCGTCGATGTCGGCAACCCGCTCTACTTCGATACCTATGTCAGACCCGGCCTTTCACCGACCGCCGAATATATTGGCCCCGTCGATGACGTCGCCAAGAACGTCTTGCTTCGCGGCGCAAGCGCACTGCTCTTTCCCATCGACTGGCCGGAGCCGTTCGGGCTCGTGATGATCGAGGCGATGGCCTGCGGCACGCCTGTCATTGCCTGGAACCGGGGCTCTGTGCCCGAGGTCGTGGAGCACGGCGTGACCGGCTTCATCGTCGAGAGCGAAGAGGAGGCGGTGGCGGCCATCGGGCAGATTGACCGGCTCGATCGGCGCGCGATCCGTGAACGCTTCGAGCAACGGTTCACCGCCCGGCGCATGGCGCAGGACTATCTGGAGATCTATCGAAGGCTGCTCCAGCGATGATGCGCACGGCCCTGATCGCCTGGGATTACCCACCATCCCCAAGCGGACTGTCCACCGCCGCCCGCGAGATCGCGGAGAGCCTTCTGGCGCAAGGCTGCGAGGTCACAGTGTTCTCCGGCGACCGCACGGGCACGGAGGTCGGCGACAGCGTGCGGATCATCGGCTGCGCTATCCCTGAGCACTCGCGGCTTGGGCGCCTGCGCACCTATGCCGGCATTGGCCATTTCGCGGCACCTCGGCGGTTTCGCGATGCGGTGCTCACCGCGCATGCCACGACGCCGTTCGACGTGGTGGAGGCGACCAACTGGTATGCGCCGGCCGTGCTGCTGACCGGGCGCCGGGATCTCCCGCTCGTCACGCGCAACTCGACGCCTGCCTCCTGGTCGCGCGAAAGCCGGCTCTCTCCCCGCAACCGGTTGGATGCCTGGGTGGCGGATATGCTGGAGCGCCGTCAGGCGAACGGCAGTGCGGCGCTGATATCAAACACATCTGATCACGGGCGTCGGATCGCGGAACTCTACCGTCTGGACGCACGCCGCTCACACGCGACCATTGGCCTGTCCTTGTCACAAGCGCTGCTGACGCGGGCGGGCGAGGCGGAATATCCGCCTCTTGAGGAGCCGCTCCGCATTCTCTTCGTCGGCAGGGCCGAAGCACGGAAGGGCTTTCACGAATTCATGGACGCCATTGCTCGCGTCACCCAAGATGCCGATGCGGGCCTCTTGCCAGATTTTCAGGTGGACCTGCTGGGTGTGCCCGAAAGCGACCTGCCGAAGACATTACCAGCCAGCGCACGCCGGCGCATCCATGCGCTCGGGCGGCAGCCCGACGCGGTGCTGTTCGATCTTTACGAAGCCGCCCATATCGTTTTAGCGCCTTCGCGCTACGAAAGTTTCGGCCTCGTCTATCAGGAAGCGATCGCCTTCGGCCGTCCCATCCTCGCCTCGGCCGACGATCCGAGTGCGCGGGAATTTATCGGCCAGACCGGCGCAGGCGTGCTTGCCTCGGCGACGGAGGGCGGAGCCATTGCGGAACGCCTGCGCGAAATGCTGGCGTCCGCCGCTCTTCGCGCGCGCCTCCGTGAGAAAGCGCTTGAGGCAGCGGGAACCTTTACTCGCGCCACGCTCGGCCGCCAGACGCTGGAGGTTTACAAGCAGGCCATTGCCGGCGATCGTGGCATCGGATCGGCGAGGGCCTTATGAAGCGGACGGCAATCATTGGCAACGCGCCGGAGTTCGATGGCACGGATCTCGATCTCGACGGCTACGATCGCGTCGTCAGGTTTAACAATACGGCCGGGCTCGGGTCTACGAGCGGCACCAAAACATCCGAACTTGTGTTGGTCAGCCGGGGCGGACAGCCGGCGGAATGGCTTACCGACCCTACATTTACAGAGCGGAGAGCCGTGCGGGATGCAGAGCGCGTCACGCTCGTCTTTCCACCGTCGGAGAAGCCGGAAGACGATTGCCATGCCGAAGGCCTTCGCGCGCGTCTTGGCCCGCTCGGCAAGGACATCGGTTGGATCGATGCGGCGACGGAAGGCAGGGCACGCGCGTCGCTGCTGGCACATGGCGCGCTGCCGACCTCTGCTCTCAGTTCCGGCTTTCTCTACAGTTTCAGGACACTGGAGGTCGAGGACTCCAGATCCTCATCGTTCGACATCTTCGGCTTCGGCTTCGATGGTTGGGACGGGCATGCCTGGAGCGCGGAACGCTCTTGGTTCGAGGCCGCTCACAATGCCGGCTGGCTCGTCCTGCACCCCTTGGCGAAGCGCTGACGCAGGATCAGGCAGGAAAACCGCATGCCAGACGCCACTACCGTACGCTGTCCGCTCTGCCGAGCGCGTGGCATCGAGCCGACGTCGCGCACCTTGCAGTGCGGCAATGTCGTTCGTGCATTTTCCTATGCCTGCTCCCACTGCGGCCTGCTCCTGGATGAGCCCACCATCATGCTCGATCCCACGCAATTCGATACGCTCCTTCGCGATCTCTGCGCCGGGAAGCCTACGATGAAGCATCCCGGTGATCCCTTTGGTTGCGACATCTACACGATGCGCACGATCGCAACCCGGTTCGGCCTCGCCGCCACGCCAGCAAATGCGATGCAGGCGCACGAACTCCGTCATCCGCATGGCACGCTCTGCGCGGAGGCTGATCTCGTGTCACTGCGCGCGCTTGTACCGACACCTGTTTCGGTCGGTATTATGTGCAGCGAACGAGAGGCGTGCGCCGTCCTGGAGACGGCAGCGCTCTACCGGTCCTGGGCGGATGCGGTCATCGTTCTGATCGATCGCGCCGGAGAGACATTCGAGCCTCGACAGGAAGGCGACGACGGCTTCGTCAGCGTGTTCTCACATCCGCTGAACGGCCATTTCGCCAACCAGCGAAATGCGCTGCAAGCCCTCTGCCGAACCCCGTGGATGTTTCAGCTGGATGCCGACGAGGACATTTCGCCGGAGCTTGGGGAAACTCTGAAGCGGCTCGCCACGCTCGCCGACCGGCAAGGCGTCGTCTCCCTCGGTCTGCCGCGCGAAAATCTGGTCAATGGTCGCCTTTCCGATCTCTACCCGGATGTGCAATATCGCCTCAACCGGCGCGAGGTCGTCTACGAGGGCATCGTCCACGAGCGACCTGTTCGGCTCTGGCAGAAGAGTTTCATTGCGCTCTCGGGCGCCATCCGGCACCACCTTACTGCGGAGCATGTCGCCCGGAGATCGAAAGCTTATGAGGGGCTGAAACCCGGTGGCGGACGCCTTTTCGAGGAACAGGCGCTTCAGCGCGCCTTCTCGGCGGAGTGACCAGCACGATGAGGGCTCGCGTCCGTTTCTCCGCGTCGGGAACAAAGAGTCCGTGCCGCAGTTCGTCGCGCTGAAACCGGAGACCTCATTGTGACATCGACCTCTTCCCGCTTTGGCCTGTCTGCGCAGACCGCCCTGCCCACCATCTTGGCAATCGCCTTTGCCGCGACACTTACCAGCACCGGCCCGTCGTTAGCGCAATCCTCGACGGTGGAGACCATCAAAAGTGAGACGCGCAAGCTGATCGCCCCGATCACGGGCACGACGGATGAGCGCCTCGAAGAGGTGGCCAAGTTCGATCATCAGGTCACCGGCGTGACCGTATCGGAAGACAACCGCATCTTCGTCAATTTTCCTCGCTGGAGCGAGGATGTGTCGGTCTCCGTCGCCGAGGTGATGAAGGACGGCACGATGAAGCCTTACCCGAACGACGAATGGAATGCGTGGCGCAACGCCCGAATGAGCGAGGTCACGCCCGGCGATCACTTCGTTTCCGTGCAGAGCGTGGTGGCCGACGGCAAAGGCTCACTCTGGGTCGTCGATCCCGCCGCGCCGAACACGGAAAAGACGGTAAAGGACGGCCCGAAGCTTGTGCAGATCGACTTGAAAACGAACAGCGTGAAGAAGGTCTACCCGTTCGCAGCGGACGTCGCCGGCCCCGCGAGCTACATGAACGATGTGCGCCTCTCGCCCGACGGCAAGTTCGCCTATCTCACGGATTCGGGCGTGCCCGGCGGTCTCGTGGTCGTGGACTTGGACGCTGGCAAGGCATGGAGGGTGCTGAGCGACGATGCGACCACACAGATGGAAAAGGAAGCCATCGTGATGACGGACGGAAGGCCGCTGAAACGCCCGGATGGCCGCCAACCCATGTTCAACGCCGACGGTCTGGCTTTGTCGAACGATGGCGCGACACTCTACTGGCAGGCCGTCACGGCAAAGACGATGTACCGCATCGACGCCAGCTTGCTCCAGCAGGCGGGCACCAATCCTGACGCGGCGAAAGGCAAGGCTGAGAAGTTCGCAACGACCGAGCCGGTCGACGGCTTGTGGACGGGCAAGGATGACAGCATCTACTTCAGCGCCGTCGGCGCCGATGCTGTGAAGCTGCTCAAGCAGGACGGAAAGATCGAAACCGTCCTCACCGACAGTCGCCTGCGCTGGCCCGACACGTTCTCGCAGGGCCCAGACGGCTTCATTTACGTCACCGCGTCCCACATTCAGGATTCACCTTGGTTCCACCCGTCCGGCTGGGCGAACAAGGACTTCACCCTGTTCCGCTTCCGGCCCGAGTAAGCGAGGCTTCCAACAAGGCGACGTGTTAATAGGGGAGAGACTTACACCCCCCTGTTAACAGAGCCCCGCGGGTCATCCACCACCGTCGAGGCAGTGCTTTCTTCACGGGCAACTCCTAAGCCAGGCATGACGATGGGCGCTTCAGTCCGTACGCGCGTCTTCTGCGGGTCGAAATGCGGGAAAGGCACGATGGTCGCGGGGATGCGTTTCTGATGGCCGTCGAGCTTGCCAATCTCCACCTTCGTTCCAATCTCGGCAAAGGCCACATCGAGGCGCGCGAGCGCGATGCTTCGGCCGAGGATCGGGGATTTGACGGCGCTGGTGACGACACCCACCTGTGCCCGCCCGACGTGAACGCAGTCGCCATGGCCGATCGGCTCGTTGCCGGCGATGTCGAGGCCGACCATGTGGCGATGGGGATGGTCGCGACGCCGCGCGATGGCGGCGTCGCCCACATAGGCGTCCGCCTTGTCCTTTGGAATGGTGAAGCCGATCCCGGCCTCGAACGGGTCCGTCTGGTCGGAGAAATCATAGCCGGCAAAGACGAGGCCCGCCTCGATGCGCACCATGTCGAGCGCGGCCAGGCCCATGGGCGTCAGTCCCTGCGGTGCACCGGCGTCCATGACGGCATCCCAGATGATGACGGCATCCTGCGGGTGGCACCACACCTCGTAGCCGAGTTCGCCGGTATAGCCGGTGCGGGAAACGAGGACCGGCCGGTCGGCGATCCGGCCGATGGTGAAGCGGAACCATTTCAGCTCGGCGAGCGTCGCCTGATGCGGCGGGGTGACGGTGACCTGCGCTAAGATATCGCGTGCACGCGGCCCCTGCACGGCGATATTGTGGAGCTGATCGCTCGAATTGCGCACGAAGGCCTTGAGACCATGCTTGTCCGCCAGTTCCCGCAGCCAGACACCGGAAAATTCGTCGCCGCAGACAAAGCGGAAATTGTGCGGGCCCAGCCGGAAGATCGTGCCGTCGTCGATCATGCCGCCCGTCTCGTAGGTCAGCGGCGTATAGACGATCTGCCCGACCGCCAGCTTCTTCACATTGCGCGGCACGGCGAGTTGTAGCAGGTCCTCGGCATCCGGGCCCGTGATCTCGAACTTGCGCAGCGCGGAAAGGTCGATGACGACGGCGCGCTCGCGGCAGGCCCAATATTCCGCGATCGGGCCGGCATCATTGTAGCAACTCGCCAGCCAGAAGCCGCGATAGTCCTCGAACTTGCGCGTCAGTGCGGAGGTCCTCAGGTGGAAACCGGTTTCGCGGCTCATGCGGGGTTCGGCATCGGGTGTCATGCGGTGGGCGCTTCCCTTTTCAAACGGGCAGTCGGCATCATAGACACGGACGTGGATATCGGTCGGCATCCAGCCGTTGGCCGGATCGATATCGTCGGCGCAGGAGGACGTGGCGCAGACGAGATCAGTCAACGCCCGCAAGAGGACGTAGTCGCCCGGCCGCGACCATGGCTCGTCCATCGAGATCCTGTCGTGCGCATCGACGAAAGTGTTGTAGAAGAAATTGATCGCCGGCCAGCCCCGACGCTCGGCAATGCCGTAGGGGGCAAGGACCCGGTTGAAATTTTCCGTGCAGTTGGAATGGCCGGGATAGCCCATGTCCTCATAGTATTTGGCCGTGCAGGCCAGCAGGAATGTGTCGTGCCTGCCGACAGTGTCCTGCACCACCTCCACCAAAGGCCGCATGCGCGCATCGAAATATTTCGAATGGAGACCGGGGCCGGAAAAGCTGGAACCCATCAAGGTCCGTGTGGTGGTGGGGTCGATGCCGAATTCGGCGCCTTCCGCCAGATCGCCTGCATCGAAGGCGAGGAAATCCGAGCACTGGCGCCCGTCGACATCGATGATCTGGATATAGTGTCCTGCCTTCACCCGAAAGGCCGAGGCCGTCGCCGCCGTGATGCGCAGGTCCGTCACCACCTGCGGGGCGAGCGGTGGTGGGATCTCGCCGGTGCGCTCCACGAGCGGCAGGATATCGACCAGGATATCGGTCGGCGTGTCCTGTCCATCGGGCGCCATGGGCTGGCCGGGTGCTGCGACGAGGCAGAGGAGGTCGGCGCGAGCCTCCAGCGTCACGGCTGCCCCGGCGGGCGTTCCTGCGTCGAAGAGGGCGGCCGATATCGGTGGCGCCTGCCGTTCCGCCTTGAGGATCTGCGCGACGGCGGTTGGTATCCTATAGGAGGACGCAGATATGACAGGCTTCGGCAACGCGGTAGCCAGGAGGCCTTTCAGGCTCCCCGGCGGGCCGAAGCCGTGGACTTCGACCGGCTGGGCGCCTTCCAGATTGCGCAGCGTCACCCGGTCGCCCGAGCGAAGCGCGAAGAGACGCGCCTCGCCGCCACGCACGATGGCGGATGTCGGCCGAAGCGCCGGCACGGGGATGCCGGATTGCGCCGTGTCGCTTGTCCAGATCCGTGTCATGTCTTCTCCCTCGTCCGCCTTGCCATCATGCTCTATTCCGCGGCGTCCTGCACGCCGAGAAACGCTTCGAGAGAATCGTCGAGCGCATCTATCCAAGGCGTGTGATGGACCGGCGCCATGTCGCCGGTGAGAACGGACGGATAGGATTTGTTGCGGTAGGTCAGGATGCCCTCGACCTTGTGGTGCTCCCATTCCTTGAAGAGTTCGGCGACCCGCTCAACATCGAAATCGGGATAATCGGTTGCCGATAGCAGGTCGCGGACGTAATCCGTCTGGTAGTCGATCGCCTCGAACGGGTTTGTGAGCGCCTCCTCGCGGGCGCGCCAGTCCTTGATGTCGGCGTCCCGGGCGGCCGCGTCGGGAAGGGCGATCCGGTTGAGGATCACGTCGCGGGCAAACCAGGCCTGCGCGTCGAACATGTTGAAGGTATAATACTGGTCCTGCATGCCAATGTAGAAAAGATGCGGGTTTTGTTCCCAGACGATGCCCTTGTAGAGGCCGAGGGGGTAGAGCCGGTTGTTGGTCTTCAGGCGCAGATCGTCGGGCAGGAAGGGGAAGGAATGCTGGTAGCCGGTGCACAGCACGACGGCATCGACCGTCTTGCTCGTGCCGTCGATGAAATAGGCGGTCTTGCCGACGAAGCGAGCAATCAGCGGCTTTTCCTCGAACGTATCCGGCCAGTCGAAGCCCATCGGTTTCGTGCGGTAGCTGAAGGTGACGGACGCCGCGCCGTACTTATGGCACTGCGTGCCGATATCCTCGGCCGAATAGGACGCGCCGACGAGCAGCACGTTCTTGCCGGCGAACTCGTCGGCGGCGCGGAAGTCATGCGCGTGCATCACCCGGCCGAGAAAGCCCTCGATACCGGGGAAGGAGGGCATGTTCGGCACGGAGAAATGACCGTTGGCGACGATGACGTCATCGAATTCCTCGGTGGTGTGCTCGTCCTTCTGGAGATCCTTGACGGTGACCGAGAAGGTTTGCGTCTCCTGCGACCAGACGACGTTGCGCACCGGCGTCAAGAACCGGATATACGCCCGGACGCCACTCTTCTCGACCCGCCCGGCAATGTAGTGGTGGAGCACGGCGCGCGGCGGATAGGAGGGGATGACCCGGCCGAAATGTTCCTTGAAGGAGTAATCGGCAAATTCCAGGCATTCCTTCGGGCCGTTCGACCAGAGATAGCGGTACATCGAGCCGTGGACGGGTTCACCGAACTCGTCGAGACCGGTGCGCCAGGTGTAGTTCCAGAGGCCGCCCCAATTGCTCTGCTTCTCGAAGCAGACGACCTCCGGCACGTCGACGCCCGCGCGCCTGGCCGTCTCGAAGGCCCTGAGAACAGCCAGTCCGCTCGGGCCGGCACCGATGACGGCAACGCGTTTCTTCATTTTCTATCTCCATGATGACGGGAAATCGGCGGCTTGCGGGCGCGCGGGGCGCCGGCGGCTGTCTGTCTCAGCCCTTGGCGGTGCGCTTCAGCTTCTTCGGATCGTCGAACGGCAGGGCGTGGGCAGCTGCGGCGATCGGACCGCTGGCATTCATCACCTCGAGCTTCGTGCCGGGCACGGCGCAATCGACCGCAAGCCGGGCGATCGCCATCGATGCCCCGGTGATCGGCGAAACCATGCCGCAGGTGGCAACGCCCACCTGCCGGCCGTCCTGCAAAACTGGCGCACCCTCGTCGGCCGGCACGTTGCCGTCGAGCAGCAGGCCGAAGATGCGGAAGCGTTCGCGCCCCTTGAGGCGTGCATGCTCCTCTGCGCCGCGAAAGCCCGTCTTGCCCGGGCTGACGGTGAAATCTAGGCCGAGTTCCCAGAGCGTGTCGCCCGGACCTTCGTCGGCAAAGGGATATTTCTGCGAATTGTCGAAGGGGTAGAACAACAGGTAGCTTTCCACCCGCAGCATATCGAGCGTGGTGAAGCGGCAAGGGATGATGCCCATCCCGACGCCTTCCTCCAGAATCCGATCCCAGATCGCCGGCGCATCCTGCCCGCGGCAGAAGATCTCGTAGCCGCGCTCACCGGTATAGCCGGTGCGCGAAATCATCACGGGCAGGCCGAAGAGGCGCGTCTGGAGATGATGGAAATACGGCAGGTCGCGAATGCCGGGAACGTGCGGTGCAAGGTAATCAACGGCGAGCGGCCCCTGCAGCGACAGGTCGTGCAGGTCGTCGTCGAAGCGGATGGACACGTCGCGGCCGATGGCGGCTTTCTGCAGTTCCTCGTGCCCCGTACCCGAGCCGTGCACCACCATCCAGCTGTTGGTGGAGATCCGGTAGATGATGCAGTCGTCGGTGAACTTGCCGGCTTCGTTCAGCATGCAGGCATAGGCCGACTTGCCGGGATAGATCTTCTCGACATCGCGCGTGGTGGCGAGATCGATGACATGGGCGGCATGTGCGCCGGTGATGTGGACCTTCTTCAGGCCGGAAACGTCCATCAGGCCCGCTTTCGTGCGGATCGCCAGATATTCGAGGTTGGCATCGCCGTCATAGGACCAGGCGGTGCCCATGCCGCTCCAGTCTTCCAGCGTCGAGCCAAGCGCCCGGTGGCGGTCGGCCAAGGTCGAAAATCTCCAGGATGCAGTCATGTCGTCCTCCGGTCATATGTCGATGGTGGGTTCGCTCAGTCTTGCGCTGGACGTTCAGTCCGGCGCAAAGCCGGGAGATGTCGGAAGCCCGTCGTCATGGCGCGACAGCCAGGCGACGGTCGTATCGCGGAAGCGCGCCAAGCCCTTGTAGTCGGCAATCGGCTGCGGCAGGCTCGCGAGAACGCGGTGGAACCGCCGCGCCCACTTCTTCTGCGTTACCAGCTCGTCCATCTTGATGAGGTAGCAGCGGATGGAAAACACGATGGCGTTGGAACGCGGAAGCCGCCAAAGCGCCTGCAGCTCGACGCGCAGATGCACCTTGTCGCCGACGTTCGCCGGCGTCACGCTCGCCTTGTCGATACCCCAGCGGTGGTAGTTCTCTGGGCTGGTGTCAAGGCGCGGATTGACCGTCATCGTCCAGTTCAGCCGGCGTACTGGACGGCCCTGTTGCAGGTTGAGGAGAAACTTGAGCGCGCGGTCGAAGATGCCCAGATCATGGGCCAGCGGCACGGGCGCATGCCACTCCATGAAGTTCATGCCGAGGTCGAAATCGAGCGACCAGTCGGCCTGCGTCGTCACCATGCCCGCGTCCATCCAGAGGTTGTCGTCACGCTGGTCGAGCAGGCAGAAATCTCCCTGGCACTGGCGGGTGACGTACTCCATCGGTCCGTGCGGCAGGGTGGACGCATCGCCGAAGGTGAAATGCTGGTCGAGCCCAAGCGGCCGGTTCATCCAGTGCCAGCCGTCTCCGTCTCGGGTCAGAGTGAATGTTTCGGGATAATGCGTCGCCATCGACGTCATCAGCAGCTCCAGCAGATCCCACTCCGCCGTCATCATGTGCGGCAGAGACTGGCAGCGCAGCGGGTCCTGCGACAGCGTGATCGCGCGGTCATGCATCTCAGCCACGTAGTGCTCGTCGATGTGGATCGGAAATTCGGTCGCCGACTGGACGGGCCCCGGCACGTGCTGCTCGATATTGACCGTGTAGGTGTAGTCGTCGCGCTCAAAGGGAAAGGGAAATGCTCGGATCGCCTCCGGGCTGTTGGCGAAGGTATAGTCGTCGCGGAAGGTCTCGGCATTGAACGAAAGGGTCATGATGTCACTCCGATCACAGGTCGAGCACGAGTTCGCGGCCGCGCAGTCGCGAGACGCAGGTCATGATGGTTTGGCCGCAGGATTTCTGACTGTCCGTCAGATAGTGGTCGGCATGCAGCAGGTCGCCGTCGGCGACGAGCACCCGCGTCTCGCACTGGCCGCACGCGCCGCCGCGGCAAAGGTAGGGCGCGTCCACACCGGCCGCCTCGATGGCCTCCAGCAGGGTCTCGTGTTCGGCGACGACGGTGGAAATGCCGGAGCGCGCAAGGCGGAGCGCGAAGGGCTCGCCGCCTTCCGGCGCAAGGAAACGTTCGGCATGCAGCGCGCTTTCCGGCCAGCCGGCGATCCGCGCATGGGCCATCACGCCCTCGATCATGCGTTCCGGCCCGCACACGTAGAGATGCGTACCGAGCGGCTGGCGGGCGAGGATATCGCGAACCGAAAGCCGCTCCTGCCTTTCGCTGACATAGAGGTGCAGTCGGTCGCCGTGCTGTGCCGCAAGCTCGGCGGCAAACGCGCCGCTTGCGATATCGCGCATGGCATAATGCAGCTCGAAGGGGAGACCGAGAGCCGCAAGCTCGCTCGCCATGGCTGCGATGGGCGTGATGCCGATACCGCCGGCGACCAGGATATGGCGGCGGGCCGTGCGGTTCAAGGGGAAGAGATTGATCGGCGCCGACAGGCTGAGGTCTGTCCCCACGGTCAGGTGATCGTGGATGAAAGCCGAGCCGCCGCGCGACTGCGGGCTGCGCAGCACCGCGACCTCGTAAGCCGCACCGCCGGAGAGCGTCGAGCCGAGGAGGGAATAGGCATTGCGGATGAGACGGGTCCCGCCATCGAGCGTCAGCACGGTATGGGCACCTGCCGAATAGGGCGGCAGAGCCTGCCCGTCGCGCCGGGCCAGCCGCAGCCGCTTGACGGTCGGCGACAGCGCCTCGGTCTCGATCACCCGCACGGGAAATTGTACGCCGCCGCTCATGCGCCGAAGGTCTCCGCCGGCGGGATCTCGCCCGGGGCCTCGGCATCAATGCAAACGCCCATGAAGGCGCCGAGGCGGCGGGAATAATGATCGCGCACCAGAAGGTGGAGACCGCAATGGGCGCATGGGGCAGGGCTTGCCGACACGCCGTCCGTGAAGCCCTTGCAGTGAACGCACTGGACGCGCCGCGTGGGGGCGCCGCGATGCTCTGCCTGGATCGCGTCGGCATCGATGCCCTGGTGCAGGGCTTCGCTCGTGACGCGGCCGATGAAATCCTCGCTGCCGCTGACATAGAGCCGCGTTCCCATGGTCGCGGCTGAGAGCGTCGTCACGAGTTCGGCCAGCAGGTCCTCGACCCCCGATGCGACATGCAGGGCCTCGCAGGCGAGGGACGCCAGAAGCGTCTCCTGCTGGCAATCCGTGCTGCGCGGTGCGGGCGAAAAGAGGATGATCGTGCGGGAGAGCGCGTCGTGCCCGCGAAAGGCTTCGGTCACGGCCGACGCACCTTCGCCTTCGGCAATGGCGATATGCCGCGTCGCTTGTCGAACCGGTACGAGCGTCCCGTAGAGCGGGCGGCTTTTGATGGGGGAAGGCTGCATGGTCGTGTCTCGAAAATGATGTCAGGCGATCCATTGGCAGACGGCGCGGATGGCGCCGTCTGCCATGTTGCGCGGGTCTCAGGCGCTGAAGAACCAGTTGGACAGGAACACCACGACCACCCCGGCGATAAGCGTGAGATAGGGGAGCATGCCGGCCTTGCGGTGCATGGTCTCGCCGGGCTTCACGCCGAGATCTTCCAGCATCTGCGCCGGGAACTGTCCGCGATCCTGGATGTAGTGCCGGTAGAAGAAGACCGGGATGATCAGCGCGGCGGTGATGATGCCTGCCCACAGCGCCATCGGGTTCCAGACCTTGGCACCGGCACCCATGAAGACGGCATTGAGGAAGGCAAAGATGCCGCCGAGGGCCAGCAGGACGGTCGGCGCGCGGTAAGGCCGCGCGATGTGGCCGGAGTCGATCCGGTGCAGCCAGCCCGCGTTCAGGTTGAGGAAGTTGAAGATGATGTAGCCGCAATTCGAAACTGCGAGGATGAAGAAGAAGCTGGTGGCATCGGCGCAGGCGATCGCCAGCACGACGAGGTTGACGATGAGGTCCGTCCACATGGCCCGCGTCGGCGCACCGTGTTCGTTGACGTGGGAAAGGTATTTTGGCAGCCAGCCATCGACGGAACCCTGGTAGAGCGTGCGCGAGGACCCGGCCATCGCCGTCATGAGGCAGAGCATGAGGGCGAGGATCATCAGCATGACCAGCAGGCTTTCGATCAGTGCGCCGCCGCCCACCATGTGGGCCATCGCCGCGGCGACGCCGGAGCCATCGACGATCGGCGTGGCGAGCATGCCGTTCAGCCCGAGGACGCCCTGGAAGGTGAAGGGAACGAGACTGAAGAGCGCGAGGCAAAGAAGGCCCGAGAAGAAGATGGCCTTGAACGTATCCTTGCCGGGATCGCGGAATTCGCTCGTATAGCAGACCGCGGTTTCGAAGCCGTAGGTCGACCATGCCGCGATGAACATGCCGCCGAGGACGAGCGTCCAGCCGGCCACATTCCAGGCACCGGGCTCCGGCGCATAGGGGGTGGCGAGCGGCACGAGCGGAGAGAAATTGGACCAGTTGACCCCGCCGGTGACGAGCGGCACGACCCCGACGATGACCATGGGGATGATGACGACGAGGCCGATATATTTCTGCACCTTGGCGGTGCCGAGAATGCCGCGATGCTGCACGGCGAAGGTGACGAGCATCAGGATGGCGCCGATGAAGAAGGCCGCGTTGAGCGAGAGCGAAACGGGGCCGAGCGTCGTCTGGAAGAGCGTCCAGGTGCGGATGGACGGCGTCAGCGCGGAGACGGCGGCTGCCGCCTTTTCTGCGTCGGGCACCGTCAGCGTCGCGCCGTTGGCGGCGATCCAGTCGATAACGGATGCGCTGTCGACGGCCGGTACCGGGGCAAGCGCGTTGAGGATGTAGGCGGCGGCGATGGAGCAGCCAAGCGAGAGAACCGGCGACCACGCAAACCAGTTGCACCACACCGAAAGCGGCGCGATGGGCTTGGCATAGCGCACCCAGGCCGAGGCGCCGTAGATGGAGGCTCCGCCCGACTTGTTCGGAAAGAGGCCGGCGATCTCGGCATAGGTGAAGGACTGGATGAAGCCCATGATCATGGAGACGATCCAGACCGCGAAGGCGAGCGTGCCCACCGTCCCGGCGATCCCGCCGATCGAGAAGAGGACCAGCGCCGGCACGCCGCTTGCGACCCAGAAGGCGCCTGTCCAGTTGATGCTACGATGCAGTTTTCCCGGCTCCGAAAGCTCGGAGCTTATGACTGTTGTCGACATAGCTGTTCCCCGCCACGTTCTGTTTTGAGTAAGTCTGAATGCTATTGGAGCCGATGGAGATCGGCTGGCATGTTCAGCGGGTCCTGTTGCTGGCTGACCCCGTGCGGCATGAGATCGTCCGGGAGCCGGGCGATCCAATACGCCGTGCGCGCTTGCCCTGTTATCGCGGCGTCGGGTGTTTCTCCGGGCCGGCTGTCGGGTTCTTGGAAGAGATCATGCTGCCGAGTTTCCGCTTTGTCAAAGGTTCTTCTTTAAGAGAAACAAATTTTCTTCTTAATTTTTAGACTTGCAAGTTTTATAGGCAAAGATGGGTTTCGAGAGCACCGTCTGATCAATCGTTAGCCCTTTCCAAACCGAATAGAGATTGCCGCAGTTCGCCCTGCGCGTCATAATGGTGAGCCGTTCCCTCTTCGGGACCACAGCCCCTGTCGCCGTAGAGCCTGTTTCAGCACCGGCCTTGCGGGCCGGCACCCTCTTCAACCAACGGGAGACGATGTGTCGGAACCGGCCAAACCTGTGATACTTGCCCAGGACCCGCATGCGGTTCGTGAGCCGAAGGAAAACAATCTCGAAATGGCGATCGGCCATGAGGTGCGCGCTTATCGCAAGCGCCTGGGGATCACCGTATCAGATCTTGCGGGCGCGACGGGGCTTTCGGTCGGCATGCTGTCGAAGATCGAGAACGGCAACATCTCGCCCTCGCTGACCACGCTGCAATCGCTGTCGAAGGCGCTCGGCGTACCGCTGACCGCGTTCTTCCGCAGCTTCGAGGAGCCGCGCAACGCCATCTTCGTCAAGGCGGGGGAGGGCGTCAATATCGAACGGCGGGGCACGCGGGCCGGCCATCAGTACAGCCTGCTCGGCCATATCGACAACAATTCGAGCGGGGTCACGGTCGAGCCATACCTGATCACCCTGACGACGGAGTCCGACGTCTTCCCGACCTTCCAGCATGAGGGCATGGAGTTCCTTTACATGCTCGAAGGCGCAGTAACCTATCGCCATGGCGACAGGACGTTCGACATGGAAGCGGGCGACAGCCTGTTCTTCGACGCCGACGCGCCGCATGGTCCGAGCGTGTTGACGAAGCTGCCTGCACGCTACCTGTCCATCATTTCCTACCCGACCAAGCGCAACGGCGGCGACGGGCAATGATTGCCTTAAAAGAAAAAAAGTTTCCTGGAGATTGATATTTGCCAATACGCATGTTAGCCATTGACCATCAAAGAACAGGATGGTGGCCATGTGCGGCATTGTGGGATTGTTTTTGAAAGACGAGACGCTGCGGCCAGAGCTTGGCCGCATGCTGTCGGACATGCTGATCATCATGACCGACCGAGGCCCGGACTCAGCCGGCATCGCGATCTATAACGCGCCCTCCGCCGGCACATGGAAGCTGACGCTGCAGTCGGCGGAGCCGGGCATCGATTTCGCAGGCCTTTCCGAAGCGCTTGTGGCCGGCAACATTCCCGCCCGCGTCACGGTGAAGGATACGCATGCCGTCGTCGAAACGACGGCCGGTGTCGCGGACGTCCGTGCGTTCCTCAAGGAAAACCGCCCACAGATTCGCATCATGGGCACCGGCGAAAGCGTCGAAATCTACAAGGAAACGGGGCTTCCCCGAGACGTGGTAGACCGGTTCGACGTCCGTGCGATGAGCGGCACGCACGGTATCGGCCATACGCGCATGGCGACGGAATCGGCGGTGACGACGCTCGGCGCGCATCCGTTTTCGACCGGCGCCGACCAGTGCCTCGTCCACAACGGCTCGCTCTCCAACCACAACAATCTGCGCCGCACGCTGATCCGCGAGGGCATGACCTTCGAGACGCAGAACGACAGCGAGGTGGCGGCCGCCTATCTTACCGCCGAGATGGCCAAGGGCAAGGATCTGGGCGAGGCGCTGACCGGCGCGCTCGACGATCTCGACGGCTTCTTCACCTTCGTCGTCGGCACGAAATCCGGCTTCGGCGTGGTGCGCGATCCCATCGCCTGCAAGCCGGCCGTGATGGCCGAGACCGACCAGTACGTCGCTTTTGGCTCTGAATACCGGGCATTGGTCAACCTGCCTGGCATCGAGACCGCCCGCGTGTGGGAGCCGGAGCCCGCCACTGTCTATTTCTGGGATCACGAGAAGGCCGCCTGAGACCCGAGGGACGCCAGGAACACGGGACACGGTCTTCCGTCCGACGTCCCGGCCATAGAGGAACACAATGCCGACATTCGATCTGTCCTCCACGCCGCTGCGCGAGCTCAACAGTGCTCTTCACGCGCTTTCGAAGGGCGCCAACGACACGGCGTTTGACGTCGTCAATCCGCGCGGTGCCCATGCAGTCGCCGTTGGCATCGATGCGCCCGTCACCGTCGAGGTGCGGGGATCCGTCGGCTACTACTGCGCCGGCATGAACGACGGGGGCATGGTCACCGTCCACGGTTCGGCAGGGCCGGGTGTCGCCGAAAACATGATGTCCGGCACCGTCGTCATCGAGGGCGATGCCAGCCAGTATGCGGGCGCCACCGGGCAGGGCGGTCTTCTCGTCATCAAGGGCAATGCGGCCTCGCGCTGCGGCATTTCCATGAAGGGCATCGACATCGTCGTCCATGGCAATATCGGTCATATGTCGGCCTTCATGGGCCAGTCCGGCCATCTCGTGGTGCTGGGCGATGCCGGCGATGCGCTCGGCGACAGTCTCTACGAGGCGAAGCTGTTCGTGCGCGGCACTGTGAAGAGCCTCGGCACCGACTGCATCGAAAAGCCGATGCAGCCGGAGCATCTGGAAACGTTGCGCGGGCTGCTGGAGCGGGCCGGCGCGACCGATGCGAAGCCGGAGGAGTTCACGCGCTACGGTTCGGCACGCACGCTCTACACGTTCAACATCGACAATGCCGACGCATATTGAACGCCCGAGGGATCATCCATGAGCTATCACAACCCCTACACCCCGCCGCGCAAGTCGGCGACCTTCGACGATGCGACGCTGGCCGAGATCCGGCGCGCAGCCGCCACCGGCATCTACGACATTCGCGGGGCGGGCACGAAGCGTAAGCTGCCGCATTTCGATGACCTCTTGTTTCTCGGCGCCTCGATTTCGCGCTACCCGCTCGAAGGCTACCGAGAGAAGTGCGACACATCCGTCGTCCTCGGCACGCGCTTTGCCAAGAAGCCCATCCGCCTGAAGACGCCGATCACCATTGCCGGCATGTCGTTCGGGGCCCTTTCCGGCAATGCCAAGGAAGCGCTCGGCCGGGGCGCGACGATCGCCGGCACCTCGACCACGACGGGGGACGGGGGTATGACCGACGAGGAGCGCGGGCATAGCGAGATGCTGGTCTACCAGTACCTGCCCTCCCGCTACGGCATGAACCCGCGCGACCTGCGCCGGGCAGATGCGATCGAGATCGTCATCGGGCAGGGCGCCAAGCCCGGCGGCGGCGGCATGCTGCTCGGCCAGAAGATCTCCGACCGCGTCGCCCAGATGCGCAACCTGCCCAAGGGCATCGACCAGCGCTCGGCCTGCCGTCACCCGGACTGGACCGGCCCGGACGATCTGGAAATCAAGATCCTCGAACTGCGCGAGATCACCGACTGGGAAAAGCCGATCTATGTGAAGGTCGGTGGCTCCCGCCCCTATTACGATACCGCGCTGGCCGTGAAGGCCGGCGCCGATGTGGTCGTGCTCGACGGTATGCAGGGCGGCACGGCGGCGACGCAGGACGTCTTCATCGAGAATGTCGGCATGCCCATTCTCGCCTGCATCCGCCCGGCCGTGCAGGCGCTGCAGGATCTCGGGCTTCACCGAAGCGTGCAGCTCATCGTCTCCGGCGGTATTCGCTCGGGCGCGGACGTGGCCAAGGCGCTGGCGCTGGGCGCGGATGCTGTGGCCATCGGCACGGCCGCGCTGGTGGCGCTCGGCGACAACGACCCGAAGTGGGAAGAGGAATATCAGAAGCTCGGCACGACGGCCGGCGCCTATGACGACTGGCACGAGGGTAAGGACCCTGCCGGCATCACCACGCAGGACCCCGAACTCGCCGCCCGCCTCGACCCGGTTGCGGCTGGACGCAGGCTTGCCAACTACCTCAAGGTCATGACGCTGGAGGCGCAGACGATCGCGCGCGCCTGCGGCAAGAACCACCTGCACAATCTGGAGCCCGAAGACCTCTGCGCGCTGACGATGGAAGCCGCCGCCATGGCGCAGATCCCGCTCGCCGGCACAAGCTGGTATCCGGGCAAGGGAGGCTTCTGACAAACCGTCCTGTTTTCGTGGCATCACCTTGAGACAAAGCGAGCAAGCTTTGCCGAGGGCTGCTTCAGCGGGAAGGAAAGGCGGGACCGCGTTTGGGAGGATGCGGTTCGACCTCGTTGAGTGTCTGATAATCCATAAGGGGAACGACGTGACACTGGATCTCTCGACCTATGCCGCAGAGCACGGCATCCGCTACTTCATGATCAGTTACACCGATCTTTTCGGTGCCCAGCGCGCCAAACTCGTGCCGGCGCAGGCCATCGCCGACATGCAGGCGGATGGTGCGGGATTTGCGGGATTTGCGACCTGGCTCGACCTGTCTCCGGCCCATCCCGATCTCTTTGCGCTGCCGGATCCGTCCTCGGTGATCCAGCTGCCGTGGAAGAAGGACGTGGCCTGGGTGGCGGCCGATTGCCGGATGGACGACAAGCCGCTCGAACAGGCGCCGCGCGTGCTGTTGAAGCGGCTGGCGGCGGAAGCCGCCGAGATGGGGCTCAGGGTCAAGACCGGCGTCGAGCCGGAGTTCTTCCTCACCTCGGCCGACGGATCGGTCATTTCCGACGCGTACGACACGGCGGAAAAGCCCTGCTACGACCAGCAGGCGGTGATGCGGCGGTTCGACGTGATCGCCGAGATCTGCGATGCCATGCTCGAACTTGGCTGGAAGCCCTACCAGAACGACCATGAGGACGCGAACGGCCAGTTCGAGATGAACTGGGAATATGACGATGTGCTTGCCACGGCCGACAAGCATTCGTTCTTCAAGTTCATGGTCAAATCCATCGCCGAGAAGCACGGGCTACGCGCCACCTTCATGCCGAAGCCATTCAAGGGGCTGACCGGCAATGGCTGCCACGCTCATATCTCGGTCTGGGATCTTAAGGGCAAGACCAACGTCTTTGCCGACCCCGACATGCCATTCGGGCTTTCCGCGACCGGCAAGACTTTCCTCGGCGGCATCATGAAACATGCTTCGGCCCTTGCGGCCATCACCAATCCGACCGTCAATTCCTACAAGCGCATCAATGCGCCGCGCACTGTGTCCGGGGCCACCTGGGCGCCGAACACGGTGACATGGACCGGCAATAACCGCACGCATATGGTGCGTGTTCCCGGCCCCGGCCGTTTCGAACTTCGCCTGCCGGACGGCGCCGTCAACCCCTACCTGCTACAGGCGATCATCCTTGCCGCGGGCATGTCGGGCATGCGTACCAACGCCGATCCCGGCCCGCACCATGATATCGACATGTACCGCGAAGGCCATACGGTGACGAACGCGCCGCGGCTGCCGCTGAACCTGCTCGACGCCCTGCGCGATTATGAGAAGGACGACGCGTTAAAGGTGGCGATGGGCAGGGATTTTTCCGCCGCCTATCTCAAGCTGAAACATGGCGAGTGGACGAGCTATTGCAGCCATTTCACGGACTGGGAGAGGGAGACGACGCTCGATGTCTAGGCATCCGGCATTTTCCCATCGGCCTAGCGACACGGGTGGAACCTCATCATTGCTCAAACGAAAGGACGCGTCTTGAACCCGTTCGTCCTCACCGTCACCTGCACGTCACGGCGCGGCATCGTTGCCGCCATCTCGACCTACCTCGCCGACAAGCACTGCAACATCGTCGACAGCGCCCAGTTCGACGATCTGGAGACCGGCCGCTTCTTCATGCGCATCGGGTTTCGCTCGGAGGATGGCCTGTCGCTCGCAGCGATCGAGGCGGACTTTGCCGCTGTCGCGCAGCCGTTCGCCATGGACTATCGGTTCCATGATCCGGCCGCGCCGATGAAGGTCGTGCTGATGGTCTCGCGCTTCGGGCATTGCCTCAACGATATTCTTTACCGCTGGAAGATCGGCGCACTGCCGATCGAGATCGTCGCCGTGGTTTCCAACCATTTCGACTACCAGAAGGTGGTCGTCAACCACGATATTCCGTTCCATCATATCCCCGTGACCAAGGCCAACAAGCCGGAGGCGGAGGCGCGGATTCTCGCGCTCATCGAGCAGTCCGGCGCCGACCTCGTCGTGCTCGCCCGCTACATGCAGGTTCTGTCGGACGCCATGTGTGCGCGGATGTCAGGCCGGATCATCAATATCCACCACTCCTTCCTGCCGAGCTTCAAGGGGGCGAACCCCTACAAGCAGGCCTATGGACGGGGCGTGAAGCTGATCGGCGCAACGGCGCATTATGTGACCGCGGAACTTGACGAAGGTCCGATCATCGAGCAGGACGTCGCGCGCATCACGCATGCGCAGAGCGCGGCCGACTATGTTTCCATCGGCCGGGACGTCGAGGCGCAGGTGCTGTCGCGCGCCATCCACGCGCATATCCATCACCGCGTCTTCATGAACGGCAACCGCACCGTCGTCTTCCCGGCGAGCCCAGGCGGCTACGCCTCTGAGCGCATGGGCTAATACCAAGTGTCGATGATGGAAAACTATAGGTTCCTATCATCGACACTTGGTATAACGCCTCTCAGTCTTCGAGAAACTCGCCGCTCATGCGCGCGAGATGGTCCCACAGGCTTTGGGCGAAGCCGCGCAGGACCATGATCTCAAAGGCGTCTTCGCCCACGCGGGTGACATGCGCGGCGATGTGGCCGATGAGCGTCGTCGTGGCATATCCTATCGGAAAACGGGACAGCGAGAGATCGGCCGCCATGCCTTTGGCCAGCATCCGCTCGACCATCGGGCCGCTAGCTCGGATACGGACACGGCCCGCGCTCTGGTCCACGCCGAAAGCCTCCGGCTGAAGGGCCGCAAAGAGGTCGGCAAGCTCGAAATGCGTCTTTGCCCGGTCGCCGACGATGAACCACTGACCGGGACCGGCAGCACGCACCGCATGCGGCGCGCCGTCGGAAACGGCCGCAAGCTGCGCCATGGGAAGCGTATCGCCAGGCTTGCCCAGCACGTGAATGATGTGTCCCTCCGGCAACGCCTCCAGCCGGATCGCTCGGCTGACGAGGCGCGTGCAGCCCTGTAGCGCTGCCCGTGGTGTGATGTGGGGCGTGATGCGAATATCAGACATGAAGCTTCTCGTTTCCCGGATCGACGAAGACCGGGTCGCAAAGGCGACCGGCTGTAAATTCGTTGCGGATGCCGTTCCAGATCGTCACCGTCTCGCCGTGGCGACTGGCGCCGCGCTTGACCAGCGCGAGACCGATGGTCGATCCGACATGGGGCGAATAAGCGCTGGATGTGACATAGCCCTGATCGTTTTCGAGCGTCGCCGCGGCGTCGTGTGCCAGAATATGTGATCCGGTGCGGAAGGATGTCTTCGGATCGAGCGGCAGCACACCGACGAGTTGCGCGCGATCCGGGTCCACGAGGCCCGGGCGGCCGACCATGGCCTTGCCGATGAAATCGGGCTTGGTGGCCGAGACCATCTTGCCAAAACCGAGATCGGCGGCCGTCGCCGTGCCGTTGATTTCATTGTGGGTGACGTGCCCTTTCTCGATGCGCAGCACGCCGAGCGCCTCCACGCCATAGGGCTGGATGCCGTGCGGTGCACCCGCTTCCATCAGGGCCTCCGCGACGCTTTCGCCGTAGCTTGCGGGCACGGCCAGCTCATAAGCGAGTTCGCCGGAGAACGAGATGCGGAAGAGACGTCCGTGAAGCGCGCCGCCGAAAAGCGAGACCTCACGGGCGGCAAGGAAAGGGAATGCGTCGTTGGACAGGTCCTCGTCCACGATCGCCTGCAGGATGAGACGTGCCTTCGGTCCCGCGATCGCCATCTGCGCCCACTGGTCGGTGGAGGAGGCGAGGCGCACATCGAGATCCGGCCATAGGACCTGTGCGCAGAATTCGAGATGGTTCATGACGCCGGCCGCGTAAGCCGTCGTGGTGGTCATGAAATAATGGTGCTCCGACAGGCGGCTTGTCGTACCGTCGTCGTAGATCATCCCGTCCTCGCGCAGCATCAGGCCGTAGCGTGCCTTGCCGACTGGCAGCTTCAGGAAGGCATTCGAATAGACGCGGTTGAGAAATTCCGCGGCATCGTGGCCGCAGATCTCGATCTTGCCGAGCATCGACACGTCGCAAAGTCCGGCATGGGCACGCACGTTCAGCACTTCGCGATCGACGCTCTCGCGCCACGTGGTTTCGCCGGCGCGCGGGAAGAAGGACGAGCGATACCAGAGCCCGGTCTCCACGAAGGTTGCACCGAGCCGGCGCGCCCAGTCGTGCAGCGGCGAGCGGCGCACGGGCTGGAAATCATGACCGTGATGAGGACCGGCAAGCGCCCCGAAGGACACCGGCGTGTAGAACGGCCGGAAGGTGGTGGTGCCGACATCGGCCGGGGACAGCCCCCGCGCCTCTGCCAGCAGGCCGATGGCGTTGACATTGGAGAGCTTGCCCTGGTCGGTCGCCATGCCGTTGGTCGTGTAGCGCTTGGCGAGTTCCACATGGCCGTAACCTTCCTGCACGGCAAGGTCGAAATCTCCACGGTGGACGTCGTTCTGGAAATCGACGAACGCCTTGCCCTTGACGCCAGGTATGGTCCAGAGCGGCCGGACGGGGGCAGAGACGATGTCGCCCTCGACGGCACCGAAGCTTGCCGGGGTTGCGTTGATGGACATCTCATCCAGAAGAGCCGCCGCCTTCCGCGCGCCATCCGCAAGGCAGGCGGCGATGCCGGCCGTCGTCGCGACCGCACCGGCAAGATCGAGGCCAATGAGATCGCCGGGCGCGAGAAAGGCGGACTGTACGTCCGACCATTGCGGCTTGCCGCCGCGATGGCAGGCGAGGTGGATGATCGGGCTGAAACCGCCGGCCATGGCGAGCGCATCCACCTTCACGGTTTCCGTCTGGCCGTTCCGCAGTACCGTTATGGAGGAGAGCGCCTTGCCACCTTGCGCGTCGGAGACGACGGCGCCCTTCACAATGCGCGCCTTACCGGTATAAAGCGGGGCAGCGTCCTCCCGGCTGTCGACGATAGCAACCGGCGTGATGCCTTGCGCTTCCAGATCGGCTGCCAGCGCATAACCGCTGTCATTGGTGGTGAAGATCGCGACCTGCCGGCCGGGCGCAACGCCGTAGCGGTTGAGGTAGGTGCGCATGGCGACCGCCATCATGACGCCGGGAATGTCGTTGCCGCCGAAGACGAGCGGCCGCTCCTCCGCACCGGTTGCGAGCAGCGCTTTCCTCGCGACGATGCGCCATAGCCGCTCCACAGGCCGGGCGACGGCGGGCACGCGGACATGCTTCTGCACGCGCTCGACGGCCCCGAAGACATTGCCGTCATACCAGCCAAAGGCGGTGGTGCGGAGCAGAATGGTGACGTTCGCAAGCGTTTCCAGCTCGGCCATCGTCTGCGTCACGACGTCCGGCGCCGACCGTCCGCCGATCCGCGCCGTCTCCGACAAGAGCGTGCCGCCGGCCGCCGCGTGTTCATCGACCAGAACGACCCGGGCACCTGCCCGTCCGGCCGTGAGTGCAGCGGAAAGTCCCGCGGGGCCGGCGCCGATGACCAGCAGATCGCAATGCGCCCAGCACTTCTCGTAAGCATCCGGATCCGCCACGTGGGCAGCCGTGCCGAGGCCGGCGGCCTTGCGAATGAAAGGCTCATAGAGTTTTTCCCAGAGGGGAGCCGGCCACATGAAGGTCTTGTAGTAGAAGCCGGCGCCGAGAAAGGGCGAGAAGAGGCCGTTCAGCGCGCCGATATCGAAAGCGAGCGACGGCCAGCGGCTCTGGCTGCGCGCTTCGAGACCGGCATAGAGTTCCTGCATCGTCGCGCGACTATTGGCCTCGGTGCGGCCTTCCCGTCCGATGGTCGTCAGTGCATTTGGCTCGGCAGCGCCCGCCGTGAGGATGCCGCGCGGACGGTGATACTTGAAGCTGCGGCCGACGAGCAGCCGGCCGTTGGCAAGCAGGGCGGAGGCGAGGCTGTCGCCGGCAAAGCCCGTCAGCGGCCTTCCGTCGAAGGTGAAGGAGAGCGGCGCGCGGCGGTCGATGAGGCCGCCGGCCGAAAGGCGATAGGGGGTCATGGGCGTACGCCTCCCGCCGTATCGGGCCCGACGGTGTCGAGGGACGCGTCCCGGCTTGCCGCGATCTCGTGCGTGGCGGTGTCGCGCGTCACCACCAGCCAGCGCCGGCAGCCGGCCGTATGGTGCCAGTGCTCCTCATAGCGGCCTCGCGGGTTGTCGCGCAGGTAGACGTAATCCATCCACGCCGCCGGATCGGCATTGGCGAACGGTCGCGCGAGCGCTGCACCGCGGATGGTGAACTCTTCTTTCGGTCGCGCGCCGCAATGCGGGCAGGGGACGAGGCTGGCCATGTCGGGCGCTTCCTTGAGCAATGTCAGTGGAGGTTGGGCTGCGCGCCCTGACCCTTTTCGTCGATCAGATATCCGCGCTCGAACCGGTCGAGCCGCATCTGGCGCGTGGTCTCGTGCGAGACGCCTTTTGCCAGAAGATGGGCGAAGCAAAAGCCGGAGGCAGGGGTCGCCTTGAAGCCGCCATAGCACCAGCCGGCATTGAGGTAGAGATTTTCCAGATGCGTTCGGTCGATGATCGGCGATCCGTCCATCGACATATCCATAATGCCGCCCCAGGAACGCAGCACTCGGACGCGCGACAGCGCGGGGATCATCGCCTTGCCGGCTTCTGCGACATGCTCGACGGTCGCAAGGTTTCCGCGCTGCGCGTAGGAATTGTAGCCATCGATATCGCCGCCGAAGACGAGCCCGCCCTTGTCGGATTGCGACACGTAGAAATGCCCGGCCCCGAAGGTCACGACCCCGTCGATGAAGGGTTTCAGGCCTTCGGACACGAAAGCCTGCAGCACATGGCTCTCGATCGGCAGCTTGATGCCCGCCATCTCCGCGACGCGCGAGGAGTTGCCGGCCGCCGCCAGCCCGAGCTTGCCGCAGCCGATGAAGCCCCGGCTGGTCTCGACGCCCGTGACGAGGCCGTTCTCGCGGCGGATGCCGGTGACCTCGCAATTCTGGATGATATCAACGCCGCGTTGGTCGGCGCCGCGCGCATAGCCCCAGGCCACCGCATCGTGTCGCACCGTACCGCCGCGTTTCTGCAACAGGCCGCCCTGGATGGGAAACCGTGCATTGTCGTAATCGAGGAAAGGCAGCATCTGCCGCACCGCCGCGCGGTCGAGCAGCTGCGCATCGACGCCGTGCAAGAGCATGGCATTGCCGCGCCGCGTATAGGCATCACGCTGGGCATCTGAGTGAAAGAGATTGAGCACGCCGCGCTGCGACACCATGGCATTGAAGTTGAAGTCCTGCTCCAGCCCCTCCCAGAGTTTCATGGACAGCTCGTAGAACGGATTGTTGCCGGCCAAGAGGTAGTTGGAGCGGATGATCGTCGTGTTGCGGCCGACATTGCCGGAGCCGACGTAACCTTTCTCAAGCACCGCGACATTGGTGATGCCGAAGGTCTTTGCGAGGTAATAGGCCGTCGCCAGCCCGTGACCGCCCCCGCCGACGATAATCACGTCGTACTGCCCCTTTGGCTCCGGCTGCCGCCAGGCCGGCGTCCAGGCTTTGTTGCCGCGAAGACCGTTCATGAGCAGGGAGAGTGCGGAGTAACGCATGTGGGTGCCGTCGTGCCGGGAAATCGTGACATGAGGATAGAAGAATCCGTGATCCGTCGATTGCATGAATAGGACGGATCGATGTAGATTCAGGACATGCTGTTTTCCGACACGCGCGCACGACAGCGCATGGGCTTCGTGTTGATGCCGAATTTCGCGCTGATGTCCTATGCGTCCGCGACCGAGCCCCTGCGGGCGGCGAACATGCTGGCGGGCCTGCCGCTCTACGAGCCGGTGACTTTGTCGCCGGGTGGCAGGCCGGCGCGCAGTTCCTCGGGCGTGCTGGTGGATTGCGCGGATCTTGCCGAGCGCGGCGCCGACTGCCACACGATCTTCGTCTGCGCCGGGGGGGATGTCGCCGACTGGGGCGACCCCGGCGGGCTACACGCGGCGCTGCGCCGGTTCGCGCGACAAGGCATCCGGATCGGCGGCATCTCCAGCGGCGCTTATATCCTCGCCGCAGCCGGGCTTCTGGAGAACCGGGATTTCACGCTTCATTGGGAGCATGCGGCGATCTTCCGAGAGACCTTTCCGCATCTCCAGCCGCGGCAGGCGCGCTATGTTATCACGGGCGACCGCATCACCTGCGGCGGCGGCGTCGCGCCGCTCGATATGATGCACCGGATGATTTCGGAGCGGATGGGCGCCGACTTCGCCCGCCGCGTCAGCGACTGGTACCTGCACACGGCCGTCGCGGAGCCGACGGCGGCGCAGCGTGGCTCGGCCGCCGAGCGGTTCGGCACGTATCACGCAGCACTCCTGACGGTGCTTGAAAAGATGGAGGCCGCCATCGAGCAGCCGCTCGACCGGGCAACGCTCGCGCGGCTCGGGGGGGTGAGCCCGCGCCACCTCGATCGCCTGTTCGCACAGGAACTCGGCCGCGGCTTCCTGGAAACCTATCGCCTGATCCGCCTGCATCATGCGCGGCGCCTCCTGGAGCAGAGCCCGCTTTCCATCTCCAGCATCGCCTTCGCCACCGGATTCTCCAGCGCCAGCCACTTCTCCCGCGCCTGCAAGGCCGTACTTGGGCAACCGCCGAGCGCGTTCCGCCGCAAGGAAACGGCAACGCGATCGGAACGCGTGTGAGGGGTCTTCGCAAAAAATCTTTCAGGCGTCGTCCGATGGCCGAGTTGCTTAAAGCAGGGTCTTTTGCGCCGGCTCGTTGGCCGGCTCAGGTGTTGGCTCTTGCCCGTCCTGGCCGCGCCGCTCAAGTTCGGTCTTCGCCGTGAAGCGGATGTCGACATCGCGGCTGCGGGCAAACTCTCCCAGTGCCTCGTCGCTCAACCGATCCCAACTCCGTCCCCGTTCCGGGCCCGCCGGGACGCGTGGGAGGAGGCCGGGAAGGGCGCTCCAGGCGAGCAGTTGCTCGATCGGAACCAAGTTCAGCATATCGCGCAGATGATGCGCCGTGACATAGGCATCCGGCATGGCCCGGTGTGCCGGCAGGCCGATCTCGTGCACCAGCCCCTCCGGCATGCGTTGATACCGCAGTGTCTGGTTTGAAAAGCGCGAAAGGTCCGGCCAGATCCGCAAAGCACATTTCCACGTGCAGATCCAGGGGAGGCTGCTCGTCAGCCTCGGCGTGCAATAGCGCTGCTCGAAGGACGCCCTATGCGCCGCCAAGGCATCGATGCGGCCCTCCGGCCGGAGCACGCCGGGTGCTACCGCCTTCCAGAAGGGTGCGTCCGCCACATGGGCATCGAGAATATGGTGGACGGCGATCGTATCCGGCGACATGGGACGCCCTGGATTGACCAGCCGTGCACCGCGGTCTTCGGTGACGCGCCAGTTCCCATCATCCCCGAGCACCACATCCTGCCACCCGATCTCGCAGACGTCGTCCGGCCCGTTCCCGCCGGTCTCCAGATCGATGACGCGAACCCTTCCTCGTGCCGTATCGGAAATGCCGCCCCCTTCCACGACATCGGTGCCGTGATGTTTTTCGCTACTGGCTGTTCGCTATCCGCGTAATCCAGATACGAGCAGGATGGTTCCGTCGCCTCTCACCTGTCACTTCCCTATACGTCTTTACTGTCCAACCCGATTTTCCCGCTGCGCGATTCCAGCCGATAGCGACTGGCGGGGTAGACGAGGCGTGCGAGCGAGACGGTATTCTGGAAGGACCAGGTGCGGCGGCGGATGGTGAGGCAGGGCTCCGACGGCAGGATGACAAGGAGCTTGCACTCCCATGGCTGCGGCATGGCCGCTTCCACCACATGCTCGGAGCCAGCGAGCGGAGCCGTCGCCGTGAGGTAGGAATTCGGCGTTTCCAGCGTGAAATCCTGTGCCAGATAGTCCGGAGCCATGTCGGGATTGACGAAGCGGTCCTCGATCTGCACGGGAACGCCGTTCTCGCTGTGGACGATGAGGGAGTGGAAGACCTCGGCGCCGATCGGGAGGTCGAGACCGTCGGCGACATCCGGGGAGGCATGCTCGCGCATGAGAACGATCACCTCGGCCGCGTGCAGATGTCCGCGCGACTTGATCTCGTCGGCAATGTTGCGCACCTCGAAGAGCTCTGAATAGCCCTTGCGCTCGGCAACGAACGAGCCGACGCCCTGAATACGCACGAGTTCGCCCTCGCTCGCCAGCTCGCGCAGCGCGCGGTTGGCGGTCATCTTGCTGACGCCGAGTTCGGCGACCAGCTCGTTTTCCGACGGCACACGGTGACGGGGCGGCCACTCGCCGCTCTGGATGCGTCCGAGGATCATCTGCTTGACCCCGGCATAAAGCGGCGCCCCGTCGCCTTCCGTCCCGTCCCAGCTCAAAACTGGGGACTTGCCGTCCTTGCGTTTCATCTGCTTAATCCCTGGGCAAAGAAAAATTTGCTTCGAACGAAGCCTTGCGTCTTGCATAGCACATCAAAAGGCATATGGTACCATATACAACGTGGTTTTCCGGTCTGTTCCGGGGACACGGTAAGCCGGCGCAGATCGGCTCAGGGAATGCATGAAACTCCGAGAGGAACCGGACCATGAACATCGCCAGAATGCTAAGTGTGGGCGCCGTTGCGCTCGCGGCTCTGTCCACCGTTGCGCTGACCGCACCGGTCGCCGCTGCCAAGGACTGGAAGACCGTCACCATCACGCTCGAAGGCGCCTATGCGCCGTGGAACCTGACCAATCCCGACGGCACGCTTGGTGGGTTCGAGCCTGAGCTCGCCAAGTATCTCTGCGACCATATGAAGGTCGAGTGCACGCTGGTCGCGTCCGACTGGGACGGCATGATCCCTGCGCTGACGGCCGGCAAGTACGACGTCATCATGGATGCGCTGTCGATTACCGAAGAGCGCAAGAAGATCATCGATTTCACCATTCCCTATGCCCACACCCATGCGGCCTTCGCGACCGCGAAGGACAGCCCGCTGGCGAACGCCGCCGGCACCGGCACCGTCATCAAGCTCGATCCCGGCGCCAACGCCAAGGAGATCGATGCGCTGAAGGAAGTCTTTGCCGGCAAGACCATCGGCATTCAGGCCGCCACGGTCTATTCCAAGTTCATCTATGACAACTTCGGCAGCGTCGCCACTGTGCGTGAGTACAAAACCGGCGCCGAGCGTGATCTCGACCTCGAAAGCGGCCGCATCGACCTCGTCTTCGACGATGCGGTCTACCTGATCTCGGCCTTCGAGAAGGCAAATGGGACGCTCGGCTTCACCGGCCCGGAAATCGGCGGCACCATCTTCGGCAGCGGTGAAGGCCTCGGCCTGCGGCAGGCCGATACGGACCTGCGCGACATGTTCAACAAGGCCATTCGGGCAGCGCTCGATGACGGCACCATCAAGACGCTGTCGATGAAATGGTTCAAGACCGACGTCACGCCCTGACGCGACATCTCGCGCCGCAGAGCCGCCTGAGGGCTGGCGCTGCGGCGGAAACGGATGACGCAGCGACACCATGATGCGCCATGACAGGCGCATCCGGCAGCGGGAAAGAGGGCATTCCAGGCATGACAATCCTGCAAACCATCGGCTTCGGGCCCACGGGCTGGGGCGGGCTTCTCCTCGTCGCCACGCTGATGACGCTCTGCGTGACGGCGGCGGCGCTGTTCATCGGCATGGTCTTCGGCACGTTGATCGCCTGGGCAAAACTCTCCGGCAGCCGCATTGCGCGGGCCTTCGGCAGCGCCTACACCACCGTGTTTCGCGGCGTGCCGGAGCTGCTTATCATCTATCTCGTCTATTTCGGCGGCTCCAGCCTCGTCACGGCCGCAGGCTCCGCCTTGGGCTATCAGGGTTTTCTCGGCCTGCCCTCCTTCGTGGCCGGGTCGCTCGCCGTGGGTATCATCTCGGGCGCCTATCAGGCCGAGGTCTATCGCGGGGCGTTCCTCGCCATCCCCAAGGGCGAGTTGGAGGCGGCGCAGGCGATCGGCATGCATCGGACCTTGCGCTTCCGCCGCATCATCGCGCCCCAGGTATTGCGCTTCGCCATTCCGGGTATCGGCAATGTGTGGCAGCTAAGCCTGAAGGATTCCGCGCTCGTCTCCGTCACCGGGCTTGCCGACCTCATGCGCACCAGCCAGATTGCGGCCGGCTCGACGCGTCAGCATTTCCTGTTCTTCATCGTCGGCGGCTGCCTCTACCTCGTTCTCACCAGCCTCTCCGACCGGGTGTTCAACGGCGCGGAACGCCGCGCCAACCGCAGCATGCCCGCGGGCATCGGCCAGACCTGAGGGAGATACCAATGGACCTCGACTTCATGGCCTCGACGATGCTGACGCTGGTGGCGGCCCTGCCGATGACGCTGGCGCTGTTCTCGCTCTCGGTCATCTTCGGCGGCCTTCTGGCTCTGCTCGTCGTGTGGATGCGCGTCGGCGGCAATCCGGTCGCGCGCGGCTTTGCCAAGGGCTACATCTTCATCTTTCGCGGCTCGCCGCTGCTCATCCAGATGTTTCTGGTGTTCTACGGCCTCGGGCAGTTCGGCTTCATCCGCTACAGCGTCCTTTGGCCGGCACTGCGCGAGCCCTTCGTCTGTGCGGTCCTGTCGCTGTCGCTCTGCACGGCCGGCTATACCGCGGAGATCTTCCGGTTCGGCCTGCGCTCGATCCCTGCGCGGGAAATCGAGGCGGCACGCGCGGTCGGCATGTCCGGCTTCCTGCTGACACGCCGCATCCTGGCACCCATCGCCTTTCGCAATGCCTTGCCCGCCTATTCGACGGAGGTCATGATGATGGTGAAATCGACGGCGCTTGCCAGCCTCGTCACGGTTTGGGAGGTGACGGGCGTCGCCCAGCGGCTGATCGCCCAGACCTACCGCACCATGGAGGTCTTCCTCTGTGCGGCTGCCATCTACCTCATTCTCAATTTCCTCATCCTGCAGCTCATGGCTTTTCTCGAATACCGCCTCAGCCCGCACCGCCGCGCAGCGCCTCTCTTTCCGGCTGCCCAGCAATGACAATAGACCCTTCCAGCCCGATCGGAACGCTCATGGCCGGCGCACCCCGCCTTTCCGTCCGCAATATCACCAAGAGCTTCGGCACTCACCAGGTGCTGCGCGGCATCTCGCTCGACGCGCATGACGGCGACGTGATCTCGCTGCTTGGCGCCAGCGGATCGGGCAAGTCCACCTTCCTGCGGTGCATCAACATGCTGGAGATCGCCGATTCCGGCGAAATCGTGGTCGATGGCGAAACGATCACCATGACGCAGCGTGGCGGACGCATGGTGCCAGCGGACAGGCGGCAGGTCGATCGTATGCGCTCCGAACTTGGCATGGTGTTCCAGTCGTTCAATCTCTGGTCCCATATGACCATTCTGGAGAACATTATCGAGGGGCCGGTGCACGTGCTGAAACGGCCCCGCGCCGAATGCATCGCCGAGGCCGAAGCGCTTCTTGAAAAGGTCGGCATCGCCGGCAAGCGCCATGCCTATCCCGCGCACTTGTCCGGCGGGCAGCAGCAGCGCGCGGCGATTGCCCGGTCGCTGGCCATGAAGCCCAAGGTGATGCTGTTCGACGAGCCGACCTCCGCGCTCGACCCGGAACTGGTCGGCGAGGTGCTGCGTGTCATGCGCGCTCTTGCCGAAGAAGGCATGACCATGCTGGTTGTCACCCACGAGATGAGCTTTGCCCGCACCGTGTCGAACCGGGTAATCTTCATGAAATCGGGCGAGATCGATTGCGACGGAGCGCCCGACACCGTTTTTGCCGACGACGCATCGCCGGCCTTCCGCCAGTTCATCGGAAATTTCGGGGGCTGACCATGGACGCGGTGTGCCTGGACGACGTAATGCTGGAAACGCGGCTCGACTGGCGCGCGGTCGCACGCGTCGCGGACGGCGCGCCGCTTGTCCTGTCAAAAGACGCTATCGCACGGATCGAGACGGCGCATCGCATCGTCGGCGCGCTGGTGGAGAGCGGCGTGCGCGCCTATGGCATCACCACCGGCGTCGGCGCGCTGGCCGATACCGTGGTCGATCGCCGATCGCAGAGCCGATTGTCGCGCAATATCGTCCTTAGCCATGCCTGCGGTGTCGGGCCTCTGCTTGATGCGACATCCGTGCGCGCCATCATGGCGGCGCAGGTCGCCAACATGGCGCATGGGTATTCCGGCGTCCGCAGGGACGTCGTCGCAACGCTCTGCACGTTTCTCGAAACGAACTGCATTCCCGACATTCCCTCCCGCGGCTCGGCTGGCTACCTCACGCACAATGCCCATATCGCCCTCGTTCTCATCGGCGAGGGCAGGGCGCAGGTGGACGGCGTTTCCATGAGCGGTGCCGATGCGCTGGCCGCGCTTAGCCTTGCACCCTTGGTGCTTGAAGCCAAGGAAGGGCTCAGCCTCGTCAACGGCACGGCCTGCTCGACAGGGCTCGGTGCTCTGGCGCTGTCCCGCGCGGCAGCCCTTCTCGACTGGGCCGATGCCATCGCCGCCCTGACGCTGGAAGCACTGGGCGCGCAGATGGCCGCCTTTGACGAAAAGGTGCTGGCACTCCGCCCGTCGCCGGGTCTCCTCGCCGTGGGTGCAACCCTTCGTCGGCTCCTGGCCGGAAGCGGGTTGATCGAGGCTGCCAGGGGAAAGCGCACACAGGATGCGCTCAGCCTGCGCGCCGTGCCCCATGTCCATGGTGCGGCCCGTGATGTGTTCGACGTCACCGCCGCCGTCGTCGATCGGGAACTCGCCTCGGTCACCGACAACCCGGCCGTTGCCGGCACGCCGGACGCGCCCCTCGTGTTCTCTCAGGCCCACGCCGTGGCGCCTGCGCTATCCCAGGCGCTCGATAGCCTCGCGATTGCGATGGCGCAGCTGTCCGCCATCTCCGAGCGCCGGATCGACCGCCTCGTCAGCCCGCTCGTCAGCAGCCTGCCGCCCTTCCTCGCCACCGACCCCGGCGCCGGTTCCGGCTTCATGATCGCGCAATACACGGCCGCAGCCCTTGCCGCCGAAAACCGCCGCTTCGCCACACCCGCGAGCCTCGACAGCGGCCTCACCTCGGGCAATCAGGAGGACTTTCTGGCGCACCCGACCGCTGCCGCAAACAAGCTCCTTGCCGTCCTCGACAATGCCGAACAGATCCTTGCCATCGAATACGCTGCTGCTGTCCAAGCCCACGACCTCATCGCGGCTACGCCCGAGAGCGAGCACATCATGCCGCACAGCCGCGCTCCCGGCACCGACCGCCTCCACCGCCACCTGCGCCGCACCATTCCCCTCTATGCCGATGATCGGCCGCTCGGCCAGGATCTGGAAATCACCCGGCGTCTGATGAGGGACGTCGACGTCACCGAGATGTGACCGCGGACATACCGGCAGGCGGGCTGCTCGCGTTGAACGTCTTGCTGGCAGAACCGGACGGACTATCAAGGACGCGAACGTCGAATAACTCCCTTATGGAGTCTCGATGCCGAGTTCCATTCGTAACGCGTCGCTCGACGCATGGGACGGCGGGTTATCCCCAGCGCATTCGGCGTAAAACCCGTTGACCTGAATTATCAATCGGCGCCGAATATTTCACGCCGAAACACAGCGCAGAACCGTTATAGTGATGCGATGAGTAGATTTGAAGACATCGAAGCCGCGACGCTGGAGCGACTGCGCACATTGAAGGCCAAGCCGGAGATGACGGTCAACCTGATCGATATGGGGGCGCCCTTGAACGCTGCCGGCTACACTCAGGAAGAGGTTCTGACGGTCCTGCTGGCCTTTGAACAGGAGAAGCTTGTTGCCCTCGCGCCCGGGAACCGGCTGCTCATCCTCAAGGACTTGCCGCAATAGCAAGTTCGATTGTCACTGCATGATCCTCTCCGCGATCCCGTCGAGTGCCTTTACGACGGAGACGGGTGGGTATGGTTTGGAAAAGAAAAGGCCTTTTTCCGGCAGCGTCTCATGGGCCAAGTTGACATGTCCCGACGCAATGATGATCGAGACCGGAGGCCAGCGGTTGCGCACGGCATGCGCTAGCTTTAGCCCGTCCATGGAACCAGGCATGTCGACATCGGTAAAAAGCACGCAGATTTCTTGGTGTTTCTCCATCAGACGGATCGCCTCGTCGGCATTACCTGCGCCATAGACGGTGAAGCCCGCATCTTCGACCATGTCCATCGCGTCCATAAGAAGAAGCGGCTCGTCTTCGACGACGAGAACGGCTATGCGCCGGCGGTCGTAACTCTGTCCCATGATCAATTCGGTGCGAGATCGGTTTCATCCGGTCGCAGCGTTCCTTCCAGTTCGTATTCAAGTCCGCCCCGCGTATATCGTGTCTTGGCGCTTCCATTGAAATAGGTAGGCACCACGCGTTCGGTCAGTCTTGAACCGAACCCACGCCGTAAAGGTTCCGCAACTTCCGGCCCGCCTGACTCGATCCAGGTAAACCGAAAGCGGTTATCGTCCGGCGAATCCCACAGAATCGTAACGATGCCCGCTTCGGTCAGCAGTGCGCCGTACTTGGTTGCGTTCGTTGCCAACTCATGGATCGCCAGCGCGAGCCCAAGAGAACGCTGTGCTTCGAGAGAGAGCGAGGGCCCGTCGATCCGGAAGCGTCCTGTTCCGTCATCGTGCGCAGAAACGGCCGTCCTGATGAGCGTCTCCACGTCGGCGGCCGACCAGTCGGTCGCCGTCAGGGCATCCTGTGCGCGGGCGAGGGCCTGAATGCGCGCTGATGCAAGCCCCGCAGCAAGTTTAGGGTCCGGGTTATTGCGCAGGCTCTGTGAGACGACGGCTTGAACCATCGCCAAGGTGTTTTTCATACGATGGGAAAGCTCACGCTGCAGGATGCGTTGCTGGCGTTCACGATCCTTCTGTTCTCCCAGCAACCGCTGCTGCTCGCGCACGAGATCGCGGCTTCTCGCCTGCTCTTCGCGCAGGCCGTCTACCGCTCTATGCATGACCCTGATCAGAAGAATGTCGACACCGACGACACATACGTAAAAAGCCAGCGCCACGAGCACCGACGTATTGAGCGAGAACGAACCGAAAGGTGGAATGAACCAGTACCATGCGGCAATGCCGCAAGCGAGGGCGCAAACCGCTCCAGGCAGGAGACCTGCAAGAAATGCGGTTAGGATAACCGCCGGGAAGAACGTGAGATAGGGGAAGCCCGGAGGCAGAACATGGTCGAACAAGAACCGCGCGTAGAGGGCGCAGGCAAAGGCCGCAAACGCGATACCCCAGGCCACCGCAGGGGAAGAGCGAACGCGGTCGCTCAAAGCGAAGAGGTGAAGTCTGAGTGTGGTCATTCCGCCAATGGGTCCGGGATAGGGTGTCCTGCTTCACCGCTCCGAAGCGGTACGTCAACTGCAGATACGGTAAGTTCTGGTGCGATTGCGTCATACTCAACTTACGCGTCCCCTGGATGTATCGCAACGCAACATTGAGGATCGCCAATGTAAAGGCCGATCGGGGCCCGAGGATATCCCGAAGATGAACCGGAGAGCCGCTGAGGATCTCATCGAAGGCGGAAAAGATCAGGATCACCATGACATCAGTCCAACGTCGGCGACAAAAAGTACCGCAAACCGTATCATTCCTTCGATTCAGAAAACCTGAAGTTGACTTCCATTTCAGAAGCCTCTATGAATGGTTTATCGATATTTTGCTTGCTGAGCTTTGGTTACCGCGCGACTGGCACCGCGCTTCGAACGAACCTTCCTTTCAAAAACATCGCTTTCACCATCCGCGTCGCATCAGCGCCGCGGTCGATCAATATTGCTTTGAAAGGGTTCATCATGACCACAGGCACAGTTAAATGGTTTAATTCCACCAAGGGCTTCGGCTTTATTCAGCCCGACAATGGCGGCGAAGATGCTTTCGTCCACATCTCTGCGGTCGAACGCGCCGGAATGCGTGAAATCGTTGAAGGCCAGAAGATCGGCTACGAACTCGAGCGCGACAACAAGTCGGGCAAGATGTCGGCCTGCAATCTCCAGGCCGCTTGATCATAAACGGTTCCGTCCTTGACCACGGATGTACTGGCACAGACGAAACCGATTTATTCGAAAGGCCGGGCGAAAAGCCTGGCCTTTTTCTTTGGCGGGCCTACCAACAACAGGATCATCTATGTCGGAAACATACTCCAAATCGAGGCAGCAGGCGGAGATCGCATTCGGCCTGACGCAGGCACCGTTCTTCGGTCATTCAAAAGCGGTCGAAGAGCTCGATTCCATCGTGCAGACACGCGAGGCAAAAACGCTCCGGCTCCGTGAGGCGCGTCTCGCAAAGGAGGCGACAATCGTTGCTACCGCGGCACAGGCGCTTCTGACGCAGCGACGAAAAATCAGGTGACATCCGTCGGCAGAGGAAGCTTGTGTCCCCAGCTGAGACAGGGAGGGATTTGATGATCAAAAATCAACCTCTCCCGGAACGCGCCGAATTCTGAAACGCATAGTTCGTTTCTAGCCATACGAGCGCATTTCCAACGCATCGGCGGCGGAACGCGTGATTGATCGGCAATCTGCTGACGAACGCTCGGAACCATGCCGGACCAACCAGTGCCTCAACGACGGCATCGTGGTCGAGGAGCGGTGGCAATTCTCCGCGTTGAACGGCCCTTTCCAGCGTCACGTACGAACGTAAAAAGCGTCCGCGCCAGAACTTACCGAGAACGCCACTGACCGCCTCGTCGCCCTCGACGGAAGCCGCGAGAAGATGCCTGCGTCAGGTTCGTTCTTGCGTCCGATGCGATATCACGGATCTGAAAGTCGTATCTTATACGAGTTGGGGAATGCGTCGAAAATTCAGCCGCGCCGAGAGTATCTCGCCGTACATCAATTACATTCACCTTGTCCGCCCAACTTCTGGAGCGTGTCACTGGATATTCGAGAACGCTTCAGGCGACTGTGTTGCGATTTTGGATTGGCTGGATTAGATGCAAAACTATCCTGAAAAATCCTCTCGGAAGATCGGGGGAATTTCTATCAACATTTCGTCTGTCACTCCGTTTTCAATAATCGAGAAAACGGCTTCCAGCATGCTTTTGACATCTTGACGAACCATTTCGATGTCGTCGCCTAGGAGCGCCGCAAAGGGGTCCCAGTCGAAGCAACCGATGACGGGCGCTTGCCCGCCGTAGTGGCCCGACCGTTTGATCCATCGCATAACCCCTTCGAGCGATATCGTGGAGTTTACGAACATCCCGTTCGGAAGTGCCCCCTCCGTTCTAGCCAACGAGGCGAGCGAGGCCTCCGCCTTTTCGGGTGCATAGCCGCTCGCCAGGATATGGCTTTCGTCAACAGGCACGCCAATATCGTCATGGGCCGTGCGGAAGCCGCGGATGCGTTCCGACGTGTTATGATCGCTCGCCCGCCCTCCAATGAATAGGAGAGGCCGAGCCTCACCCATCCTTGCGCGGCTGTTCAGCATGATACGGCGCGTCAGTTCACGAGCGCCCGTGAAATTGTCGGAAATGATCGAGGGGGCCTTGGTGCCAGGCAGGTCGAGGTTCAGGCTTCCGACCCCAGCCGCCGCGCACATGCCGCTGATGCGATCCGGGTCGGTTGCCCCCGTCGCTACGAGCCACTCGACCTGATAGGACAGCATGGTCCGCGCCGCCTCGATCTCCAACTCCGGATCACGCCGTGTGCAAGTGATAATCGGAAAAAGGCCGCGCTCGCGCGCCATCGTCTCGAAGGTCTCAACGATCGAGCCGAAATAGCGGTTGTCGTACTTGGGTACGATCATCCCGATGATCTTGGACTTCTCCCTTCGCAGTAAGCTCGCCTGCATGTTGACGGCATAGCCTTGCTCATCGGCGATGTTGGTAATGCGCTCCGCCAACTTGGCGCTGATCCGACGCTTCTTCCAGGTTCCGTTGAGAACGGCACTGACAGCACTGGCCGACGTGCCAGCCAACTCCGCCAGATCGTAGATAGTCGTTTTCTTCGTTGATTTTTCCTGATTCACATCAGTCTCCATTTCAAACCCAGCTTGACAGCAATACGATCGTATGACAAACATGCTCCATCGATTGAGCACCTTTGCGCAATCGATGAATTGGCCGACTGTGGAGGGTTGGCCGGAGGACGACACTCAATCTTAATCTGACGCAATGCCAGAGCGGAAACGCTCCGGCAACGACGGACGCGATGCCTGTGAGGCTTGCCGGACGACGACAGGATGAACAATTCAAAAGGAGGAGACTATGACTATTCGCTCGACCATGCTGGTAACGACCGCCATTGCTGGACTGTTTACAGGCACAGCCTTTGCACAAGAGGCAGCGACAGTTGCGTTCCTGATGCCGGACCAGGCCTCGACCCGCTATGAAAACCACGACTATCCTGGCTTCAAGGCAGAAATGGCTAAACTCTGCGCCGGCTGCACCGTGATCTACCAAAATGCCAACGGAGATACGGCCCTGCAGCAGCAGCAGTTCAACTCGGTCATCGCGCAGGGTGCCAAGGTGATCGTGCTCGACCCTGTTGATTCCGCCGCAGCCGCCGCACTGGTGGAAATCGCCCAGTCGCAAGACGTGAAGGTCATT
The DNA here is from genome assembly GCF_003217095.1 of Rhizobium sp. PP-CC-3A-592. GTDB lineage: Bacteria > Pseudomonadota > Alphaproteobacteria > Rhizobiales > Rhizobiaceae > Ferranicluibacter. The sequence continues at coordinate 22,132 of NZ_QJSR01000008.1, read as the reverse complement.
GCCTACGATCGGCCAATTCCGGCCAAGGCCGCCAATTACTACGTGTCCTTCGATAATGAAGGCATCGGCCATGCCATTGCCCAGTCGCTTGTTGCCCATCTGAAGAAAAGTGGCGTAAAAGAAGGCGCTGGCGTGCTTCAGATCAACGGTTCGCCCACCGACGCCGCCGCCGGCTTGATCCGCGACGGTATCCACCGCGGCCTTAAGGACTCAGGCTACAAGACGCTGGCCGAATTCGACACGCCGGAATGGGCGCCGCCGAAGGCTCAGGAATGGGCTGCCGGCCAGGTCACCCGCTTCGGTGCCGACATCAAGGGTGTGGTCGCGGCCAATGACGGCACTGGCGGCGGCGCGATCGCAGCCTTCAAAGCAGCCGGGGTCAATCCGGTTCCACCTGTCACAGGCAATGACGCGACCATCGCCGCGCTTCAGCTCATTATCTCGGGCGACCAGTACAACACCATCTCCAAGCCGTCCGAAGTTGTGGCTGCAGCCGCGGCCAAGGTCGCCGTGCAGTTTCTGAAGGGCGAGACACCCGAGGCCAAGACCTCGCTTTACGACACCCCGTCTGAGCTCTTCGTTCCCGCCGTTGTGACGGCCGAGAACATCAAGGCCGAGATCTTCGACAAGAAGATCCAGACGGCGGCGGAAGTCTGCACCGGCGAATATGCCGATGGCTGCGCCAAGCTTGGCATCAAGTAAGCCCCCTTCGGCAATCGGCCGGTCGAACCACGTGCTTGACCGGTCGAACCCTTCTCAACAGAGAGCGTTCACCATGTCGAACAGACAGACGGAAGCCCCCGCGGTGGGCGGTCCTATCCTCCGCTTGACCAATATTTCCAAGAATTTCGGTGCGGTTTCCGCGCTGACGGACATTGATCTCGAGGTGAACGCAGGCGAGGTCGTCGCGCTTGTAGGCGATAACGGCGCCGGCAAATCGACCTTGATCAAGGTTCTCGCCGGGGTGCACCAACCGACCTCCGGCCAAATCGAATTCTGCGGCAAGCCAGTCAGTCTCGACAGCCCGAGCCGGGCGCTAGAACTCGGCATCGCCACTGTGTTTCAGGACCTGGCACTCTGCGAAAACCTCGATGTCGTCGCCAACCTGTTTCTCGGCCATGAAGTATCGCCGTGGAACCTCGACGAGGTTGCGATGGAGGTTCGCGCATGGACGCTTCTGAAAGAGCTTGCCGCTCGCATACCGTCGGTGCGGGAACCGATCGCCTCGCTCTCGGGTGGGCAGCGCCAGACCGTCGCCATCGCCCGCTCACTTTTGCTTGACCCGAAGATTATCATGCTCGACGAGCCGACGGCGGCGCTGGGCGTTGCCCAAACGGCCGAGGTGCTCAACCTCATCGAACGCGTCAAGGAACGCGGGCTTGGCGTCATCATCATCAGCCACAACATGGAGGACGTGCGCGCTGTCGCCGACCGGATCGTCGTGCTGAGGCTCGGGCGTAACAACGGTGTCTTCAGTCCGGATGCCTCCAATCATGAGCTCGTCGCCTCGATCACTGGCGCGACGGAGAATGCCGTGTCGCGCCGCATCGAGCGCAAGGCAGACGTCAACCATACCAGCGGGAGCACCGCATGAGCCAGAACACAACAGAGAAGCGCCCGGCGCTCGATCGCAGCGACGCTCGAGTCCTCCATGCCGAGGGTCTTTCGGGCGCCTTGCGCACCCTCGTCGGCCGCGTCAAATCCGGCGATCTCGGCATGCTGCCGGTCGCCGTCGGCCTGATCGTCATTTCCACGGTTTTCAGCATTCTCAACCCGATTTTCCTTGCACCCAACAACCTCGTCAATCTGCTGTTCGACTGCGCGACGGTCGGCATCATTTCGCTCGGCATCGTCTGCGTCCTCATCCTCGGAGAGATCGACCTTTCGGTCGGCTCGATGAGTGGGCTCGCGTCAGCCATCATCGGCGTGCTCTGGGTCAACTCGGGGCTGCCGCTGATCGTCGCCATCGGTGCAGCCCTCGTGACGGGTGCTCTCGTCGGTGCGCTCTATGCTTTCATGTACAATCGTCTGGGCATGCCGAGCTTCGTTGCCACGCTCTCTGGCCTGCTCGCGCTGCTCGGCCTGCAGCTCTATATTCTTGGGCCGACTGGCAGCATCAACCTGCCCTATGCCTCGCCGCTCGTGCGCTTCGGCCAGATCCTCGTCATGCCCGGTTGGATGTCGGCGCTGCTCGGCCTGCTTCCCGGCCTTGTCATGGTCGTCGTCGGCCTGTCCGTGCGCAAGCGTCGCGAAGCGGTCAACCTCTCGTCCCAGTCGCTGACCACGCTCTTTGTCAAGGCCGGCATCCTCACGATCGTGATCGAGGCGATCGTCTACTACCTCAATCTCGGTCGCGGTGTGCCTTGGATGTTCGGCCTCTTCGTCGCCCTCGTCATGGTCTTGAACTACGGGTTGACGCGTACGCAGTGGGGCCGGTCAATGTTTGCTGTTGGCGGCAACCGCGAGGCCGCCCGTCGCTCCGGCATCAATGTGCGCCGCATCTATACCAGTGCCTTCATGCTCTGCTCGACCCTTGGCGCGCTCGGCGGTATTCTGTCTGCCTCACGCCTCGCATCTTCAAGCCAGCAGGCCGGAACAGGAGACGTCAACCTGAACGCCATCGCGGCAGCCGTGATCGGCGGCACAAGTCTCTTCGGCGGACGCGGCAGCGCCTATTCCGCGCTTCTCGGCATCATCGTCATCCAGGCCATTTCCAACGGCCTGACCCTGCTCAACCTCAACTCATCGCTACGCTACATGATCACCGGCGCCGTGCTTGCCATCGCCGTCATCGTGGATTCCCTGGCTCGTCGCTCGCGCGTCAGTCACGGCCGAGCCTAAAGAGAAACTGGAGAATCATTTCATGTCTGACCTCATGACCGGAAAAGTCGTTGCCATCACCGGCGCCGCCTCTGGCATCGGCCTTGCCTGTGCCCGGACCCTCATCGCCGAGGGGGCCACCGTCGTCCTGATCGACCGGGCCAAGGACAAGCTCGACACGCTTTGTGCAGAGCTGGGAGAGCGCGCCAAGCCGCTGGTCATCGACCTTATGAATGGCACTGAGCTTTCCGGCATCCTACCTCGCATCCTCGAGCTTGCCGGGCGCCTGGATGTCTTTCACGCAAATGCCGGCTCCTACGTCGGCGGCGCGATTGCCGAAGGGGATCCGGATGCTTGGGACCGGATGCTGAACCTCAACATCAACGCCGCCTTCCGCTCGGTCCACGCGGTACTGCCGCACATGATCGCCCAGAAGTCCGGCGACATCCTGTTCACCAGTTCGATCGCCGGCGTCGTTCCGGTTATCTGGGAGCCGATCTATACCGCGTCGAAGTTCGCGGTGCAGGCCTTCGTCCATTCCACCCGCCGCCAGGTCGCGCCGCACGGCGTTCGCGTCGGTGCCGTCCTGCCGGGTCCCGTCGTCACAGCCCTTCTCGATGACTGGCCGAAGGCGAAGATGGACGAGGCGCTCGCCAATGGCAGCCTGATGCAGCCAAAAGAGGTGGCCGACGCGGTGCTCTTCATGCTGTCGCGGCCCCGCAACATCACCATCCGCGACCTCGTCATCTTGCCCAACAGCGTCGATCTCTGACCGGCAGCAACCTGCCATGAGCGACACCCAGAGACAGCAGCCAGAGACAGCAGCCAGAGACAAGACAATGACCCATGTAGACAGCGCCGACACGCAATCATCCCATCGATATGTCATCGGTGTGGATGTGGGGACCGGCAGCGCGCGCGCAGGTGTGTTTGACTTCGATGGACGAATGCTGGGCGTCGCCAAACGCGATATCACACTGTTCCGCGAGGCTGGCGGAATGGTCGAGCAGTCGAGCACCGAAATCTGGTCCGCAGTCTGCGACGTCGTTCGCCGTGCCGTCGCTAGGGCCGGCATCGACCCGGCGCTGGTGACTGGCCTCGGCTTTGATGCGACGTGCTCGCTCGTCGTGCTCGGGAAGGACGGCGCACCCCTTCCCGTCGGCCCGTCGGAAGACCCCAACCGGAATATCATCGTCTGGATGGACCATCGCGCCGTCGCGCAGGCGGAGCGGATCAACGCCCTCGGACACGATGTGCTGCGCTATGTCGGCGGCAGGATCTCGCCCGAAATGGAAACGCCGAAGCTTCTGTGGCTGAGGGAAAATCGACCTGCCGTCTTTGATGCCACATGGCAGTTCTTCGACCTGGCGGACTTCCTCACATGGAAGGCGACCGAGAGCCTTGCCCGTTCCACTTGCACGGTGACATGCAAATGGACCTATTTGGCTCACGAAAAGCGGTGGGACCCGAGCTACTTCCGTGAGATCGGTCTCGACGTGCTGGCAGAGGAGGGCTTCGCCCGGATCGGAACGGAGATCGTTGCACCCGGCACGCCGCTCGGGCAGGGACTGTCGGTCGATGCAGCCCTTGCCATGGGCCTCAACTCCGGTACCGCGGTTGCGGCGGGCATGATCGATGCTCATGCTGGCGGGATTGGCACCGTCGGGATCGATGGAGGCCCAAGCGTCAATCTCGGTTATGTCTTCGGAACCTCCTCCTGCACCATGACTTCGACGGCAGAGCCGGTCTTCGTGCCCGGCGTATGGGGTCCATATTTCTCCGCGATGGTGCCTGGAATGTGGCTGAACGAGGGTGGGCAGAGCGCGGCTGGCTCAGCGATCGATCATCTCCTGGCGTTCCATCCCGCAGCCGCAGCGGCGACGCTAGAAGCGGCAGCGGCAGGCCTCTCCCTGCCGGTCTTCATCGCGAATGCTGCCGCCGCCCGCGCAACCTCGGCATCGGAGGCCGTGCTGCTTGCGACGGGCCTGCATGTCGTACCGGAATTTCTTGGCAACAGAGCGCCCTTCGCCGATCCTCACGCCCGAGCCGTCATCGTTGGCCTTGGCATGGAGGAGGACATGGATAGTCTCATTTCCCTCTACGTGGCCGGCCTGTGCGGCATCGGTTACGGCCTTCGCCAAATTATCGACACGCAGACCGAGGCAGGTGCGTCTGTAGACTGCGTCGTGATCAGCGGCGGGGCCGGTCAGCACGATCTGGTGCGCCAGATCCTCGCCGACGCCTGCGGCAAGCCGGTTGTGGCCACCCGCTCGGAGGAACCCGTCTTGCTCGGCTCTGCCATCCTCGGCGCCGTTGCAAGCAGTTCATTCGCTGACACTAGATCAGCGATGAAGGCGCTCAGCCACGCTTGCAAGACATACGTACCAGCCGAAGGCGATATCGCCACTATCCATCAGCGACGCTACGATGGTTTCAACATGTTGCAGGAGCAGGTGCTCACACTACGAGATGTTTAGTTCCAGCGTATTGACGCCCTCTCCCAACGCCGCGTGTTTGGAAACCTCGTCTACGGCGGAGGCGTGACACTGAACCCTTCCGGCTGCAGTCGTGGAATTAGGTCAGGGCCCTTTCCGCCAGCTGCGTGAAACGTTGCGACAGCCGGTTCGTCCGCCCGAATGCTTTGGCCAAGAGGAACAACTGAAACCTCCGTATGTTGTCCCCGGACAACGGATCGGAGTTTCATTTGCCCATCTTATCGAACGAAAACAATTTCGCGTCGCGCGACGCGACTATCGCGGTCAACACTTACACGACCGTCCTTCGTCGTACCAAAGTGCCACACGAGACATTCGCGAATTATTGGCGAGATGTGCATGGGCCGCTGTGTTCCCGAATCCCAGGACTGGGGTGGTACGTCCAAAACCATTTCAACCGCGAACAAGATGCGCATCTTTGGCCACAAATCGAAGGGATAAACCCGTTCGAATACTATGTTCTGGACGGCGGGGTTGAGATTGGTTTCGAGACCGCGGCTGATCAGGAACAATTTAACGAGGCCTGTTCGATCCTGTTTGCCGACGAGCAGAACCTGTTCGCAGCAACCGTTGCATACGCGCTTCCGAAAGGCTCGATGACGCTGGTGGACCGCAGCGCAGACCCAGTTCCCAACGGAGACGATGGCCTCGATCGCTTTCATATCCACCTCGGTTCGAGGACAAGCGATGTCGTTGCGTTCGAACAGTTCATGACGAACTTCGCGGGAAAGATCGCAGCGGATCCGGCCGCGTTGAAAGTGCGTCTGCACCTGCCCGACATCTACGACAATGCGGAACCTGCTCCGCCTGCTCCCAATGTCGACCACGCTGTGCCAGAGGGACGTCGACATATTGCGGTGCTGGAATTAGCGTTTGCCAACCCGCTTGCACGCCGACATTTTTATGGCAGCGACTTGTTCGAAGCCACGGTTGCCGACCAAAAAGCCCATATCAGCTATGCAACCGCCTTTGCGGTAAGCGGCATTTACACCTATGTCCGCAACAAGGAGCTAACGACAGCGGGATTGAGGGGAAGTCGGCAGGCGCAGCTAATCGAGACACTAGGCGCCGCCAACCAGATCTCCGCAGATGTTCGCACCCTTCTTCATAAGGGCAAGCTATAAGCCCGCGCGTCAAAAGCTTTTCATGCGTACTTTTGGGGCCTAATTCAGTCCGCTGGACCATGCTCTCGAAGACTAGTCTCGTACCCTTTCCATTCCGTATGGCTTTGCTGTTTCCAGACCACGATCAAGGTTCTCGTGCTGCAGGTGACGGGAGTGCGCGTCGGCGGTATTGGCGCAAACCGATTTTTCATCGACCAGATCCTCAGCGCGCAATACTGCCACTTCGGAACGCCGCCGGACGCCGGACGCGAAGGCCATCAGCACCAGTGCCCGGTCACGCAAATCAACCAGCCGGTCGCCGGAGCAGCTCTTAAGCCCCTCTGACCTAGCCGGTTGCAGTACCGCGGATTTACATTCTACAAGCTCCCAGTTTAAGCAGGAGATCCTATCGGCCCAAGACACCCTGGGGTCGAGCAAGAATCTGGCAGGCTGTCTTGGATTATTTCCTACTCAAGTATTTGCATGTCTTCGGCGCGATCGTTCTTCTAGGGACGGGAACGGGCATCGCATTTTTCATGATGATGGCGCACCGCTCTCAAGACGCCGTGTTTGTGGCCAAGACGGCGGGGGTGGTGGTCATGGCGGATATGCTGTTCACCGCCAGTGCTGCGGTCGTTCAGCCGATGACCGGCTATCTTCTGGCGGAGCTGATGGGTGTTCCACTATGGGAGGGATGGCTGGGCGCAGCGCTCTTGCTCTACGGCGTGGCCGGCGCCTTCTGGTTGCCCGTCGTCTGGATCCAGATGCGCATGCGCGACCTCGCGCTTGAGTCCGCCCGTGCTGGAACCGCATTATCCCCGGCCTATCACCGGCTTTATCGCATCTGGTTTCTGTTCGGCTTTCCCGGCTTCGGCTCCGTAATGGCCATCCTCTGGCTCATGATTGCGAAACCCGAACTATGCCTAATACACTTCGCAGACCTATTGTCGCCGTTCTCGGCGCCTCCGGCCTGATCGGTGACGCGATCAGCATGTACCTTCTGGCGCAAGGCCATAAGGTCATTCCCGTCGCCCGGCGCTTCACACCCGTGCAGAACGCTGCTTGGGATGGATGGGCCGTTCAAGTGCCGCTCGTCGATGCTGACAAGCGCGCTTTGCAAACGGTGATCTCGGAACTTCGGGCGGACGTGATCGTCAACTGTATCGGTGCGCTTCAGGATACGCCGGATTCACCTGCCGCGCGCGCCAACCGGCATTTCGTCACGACCCTCGTTGAAATTCTGCAGGACGAGACCGGCGAAAGACGCGAAGATGGGCAGCCCGGCCGGGCGCCGCTTCTCATCCATGTGTCGATCCCTGGCGAGGGACAGGACGACGTGACCGACTTCAGCCGGGACAAGCGAGCGGCGGAAGCGATAGTCGCCCGGTCTGGCCTGCCCTTCATCATCCTGCGCCCGGGCTTTGTTCTTGCCGAGGCAGCCTTCGGCGGCAGTGCCCTGATGCGCGCTTTGGCGGTTCTCCCGGTCGATCTGCCAGAGGCTCTCGCCAGCCGCCCTTTCGCCATCACAGACGTTCGCGATCTTGGTCGTACCGTGGACGTCGTGCTGACGGAGTGGACAACGGGCCGGCGCGAATGGCGGGCGTGCTGGGACGTTATGGAGGCGGAGGCCTCGACCGTCGGCAGCGTGCTCGCGGGGTTGGCGCACCGCCTCGCCGGGCCGAAACGTCGGATCCAAGTGCCGGGCTGGATGCTTGCGACCGCAAGCCACGCGGGCGACTTGGTATCTCGGCTCGGATGGCGTCCCGCAGTCCGCTCTACGGCTCTTGTGGAAATGCAGCGCGGCGTCACGGGCGATCCTGCGACATGGCGGCGCGAAACCAGCCTTGATCCCCTTTCGGGGCCTCGCACGCTGGCAGCCTTGGCGGCGACCGTGCAGGAGCGTTGGTTCGCCCGCCTTTACATGATCAAGGCGCTCATCATCGGCATCCTCGTCGTGTTCTGGATTGTCTCCGGCAGCATTGCGCTGACGGTCGCTTTCGATGCAGCAACGCGTATTCTTACGGATCATGACTTCGCCGAACCGTTAGCGAAGGCAATCACGATCGTCACCAGCCTGATGGACATCTCGATCGGTCTTGCGATCCTCCACCGTCGAACCTGTCGCGTTGGCCTCCTTGCCGGCATTGGACTATCCCTCTTCTACATGATCTCCGCTGCACTCATCACCCCTGACATGTGGGTCGAACCCCTTGGCGCCCTCGTCAAGACAGGCCCGTCGATCATCCTGATGATAGTTGGGCTCGCTGTGCTTGAAGAGCGGTAGCAAGGCTTGCAACAGGCAAAACGGTTCATCTGGTGAGAGGCATTCCGGTAAGGGAGGTCCGCCTGACATGCTGTCGCCGTTCTTTTCGATATCCCCGATGTGCAAGGTACTTCTCATAGGCGGTCGACATCGGATATAGATCTTACATGAAAACGATGCCTCATTCAGCGCCGCCTTCCACCGGTCCCATCATCCTGTTCGATGCGGAATGCGTCTTGTGTTCGGCCAACGCGCGGTTTGTACTTGAACGAGATCGCGAGGCCGTGTTTCGGTTCGCGTCCATGCAGAGCGAGATCGGGAAATCTCTTTATCGCCTACACGGGATGGATCCGGAGGATCCTGCCAGCTTGCTCGTCGTGGATGGAAACCGGATGCGGCGGGATAGCGATGCGGTTCTAAGCATCTACGAGACGCTCGGCTTTCCGTGGGCGCTCGTGCGGGTGTTCCGAATGGTACCTGTCGCCTTGCGCGATCCCGCCTACCGCTTCATTGCCCGGCACCGCTACCGGATCTTTGGCCGGCGCAATGCGTGTTGGGTGGCCCCGAAACATTACAGGGACCGGATCCTCTGAGAGGTTAGCGGTTGCCATCATCTTTAACCGGAGTGTCCCTCTATGATGGTCCTTATCTTCGGCAACCAGCATAATTGGACGATACCTGCGTGCAATATGGCGATGCGTACCCCCAAAGTGCGATGGTACCACGTCGATACGAGTGGCAGACGCTGTTGATTTACGACATCTATTGATACCGTTTGGTGAAGGGAAAAGCGTCTCGACTTGAAAAAATTGCTCAGAATCCTTGTCATTTCAATAGAGCTCGGACTTTGGGTGATGATCAGTAACCCAGTATCCAATGTCATATATGCGTGTTTCCTCGGCGTAGTGACATTACCTGTTGGAATTATATTAGGATTGCATCCATTCGTTCTCGTTTTGGCTTCTTTTATCGCAATATTTTGGTGGAACCCGGCCCGGAGACTCCGCACCCTGCGTGCACATCGAGAGCATTTGTGGATCAACAACCGAAAGAAGTTATAATCCAGCAGCTTTCGTCAGGTTCACCCGGAACTGCTCCCGCCGCCGATGTGGCGGGCAGAACCAAATTCAACTCCGATGGGATCTTCAAGCTCGTTCGATGGGAAGGGGTTTTGGCACCGACATCAAGGGCATGCAGGACGTGATTTGCCCCGACTTTATAGCGTCTGGAAGTTGATATTTATCACTATCGATACTTAGATACTATCGACAGTGATGTACCGTAAATTCTGGTGATGGGTACGAGATGCGGAGCTTGTGTGTCGTCCAAGGCTCTGTATGAACCCCCGAAACGTGCCGATGCATTCCACAATGATGGTAGCGTCGCTGATGATCGGCCATGATGCACTACCCGAGCAGCAAGTCGAAATCTGCCTCGGTCATGGCGAGGGTCGGTTGGCCGTCATGGTCGAACAGGCTAGCAGCCAGCGCCCGTTTTTTGTCTTTGAGGACATCCATTTTTTCTTCGATCGTGTCGGCTGTGACCAGCCGGTATACGAAGACCGGCTTGTTCTGGCCGATCCGATGCGCGCGGTCGATGGCTTGTTCCTCCACCGCCGGGTTCCACCAGGGATCGTAGAGGATCACGGTATCGGCGGCCGTCAAGTTCAACCCGACGCCGCCGGCTTTCAGGCTGATGAGGAAGACCGGCAGCTTTCCGTTTTGGAACGAGGTTACCTGTGTTGCACGGTCGACCGTATCGCCAGTGAGCAAGGCATAGGCGATGCCTGTGTCGTCCAACTGCTGCCGGATAAGATCGAGCATGGAGGTGAACTGAGAGAACACGATCACTTTGCGACCCTCGTCGACCAGACTGACGAGCAACTCCATCAACCGTTCGAGCTTGGCGGACCCTGCCGGCGCCGATGAGGATTTTTTCGTCTGTGTCAGTTTCAAAAGGCGCGGATCGCAGCAGGCCTGACGCAGTTTCAGGAGGGCATCCAGAATAACGATATGGCTGCGGGCAAGTCCCTTCTCGGCAATAGCGGCCTGAACTTTTGCATGCATCGCCAAACGGATCGACTCGTAGATCGTTCGTTGACCGGTCGCTAACCTCACCTTTTCGGTGATCACTGTTTTTGGCGGCAGATCTCCGGCCACCTCTTCCTTGGTGCGACGCAGCAGGAACGGTTTGATGCGCCCCGCCAGCAGCCGGGAGCGCACCGTATCGCCCTTCTTTTCGATTGGTGTCCGCCACTGGCGGGTAAAACTCTTGAGATCACCGAGAAACCCCGGCGCGATGAAGTGAAACAGCGACCAGACCTCGCCGAGGTGGTTTTCCAGGGGCGTGCCGGTCAAGCAAAAACGATGAGCCGATTTGAGGCCGTGCACCAGTTTTGTCGTCGCGGCATTGGCGTTCTTGATCACCTGCGCCTCATCGAGGAAAATCATGTGCCAGTCGCGGTCGGCCAGAATGGCCTGGTCGCGCGCCAGCAGCGGATAGGTGGTCAGCACCAGGTCGACAGTGTCGATCCTGTGGAAATGCAGTTGGCGGTCCGCCCCTTGCAGGATGAGAATGGATAGCTCGGGCGCAAATTTCTCCGCTTCCGACGCCCAGTTGACCATGAGGCTAGTGGGCGCGACGACCAGAACCGGGCCCGACAGTCGCCCCGCCGCTTTCTCGATGGCGATCAGACCGAGCGCCTGCACCGTTTTGCCAAGACCCATGTCGTCGGCGAGAATACCGCCAAGTCCGGCGCTTTTGAGAAACACCAGCCATGCCAGCCCACGCGCCTGGTAGGGCCGCAATGTCGCGCCAAACCAAGGCGGCAGGTCGACATCGGGAATGCCGCCGTGGTCGCGCATCTTTTGTCCCAATGCGCGCACCCCTTCGCCGCCTTGCCACAGGATGCCGGCGCCTGCGGCGGCTTCCAGATCGGCGAGGCTGGCGGCATCGAGTAACGACATCCGCAACCGGCCGTCCTCTTCAAGACGTCCGGCTAGATTGAAGAGATCGAACAATGTCCTGATGAGCGGCAGAATGCTACCGACCGGAACCGCCAGCACCTGGCCGTCTGGTAGCGGCAGGAAGAGCGGCTCATCCTCTTCTAGCAGGTCGAGCGTCTGCGGCTCGATCATCGACAGCAATCGGCTCAGTGGGCCGATCAGGTCCAGCCGTTCGCCTGCTACCATGATGCCGAGGTCGAATTCAAACCAGTCTAGGCTGTAGCCTTGGCTGAGGCGGGCTTCGAACGCTCCATCCCCGCGCAGTAGCCGATAGGGAAAATCCGTCGCAACCTCGATCCTCCAGCCCTGTCGCTCTAGGGCGGGGATCTCTTGATACAGTGCGTCGTACCAGCCACTGTCGCCCTCATCGGGCAGGAAATCCTTTTGGTTGGCGGCAGGGACGCCGTCTCGTACTTTCGGAGCGGGCAGGAAATTTGCGAAGCGCAATTGGTCCAGCGCTGCCTTTTCCGCCTTCATGCTGCGACGGACTTCGACGGGCGTCAAACCGTCCATATGCAAAACAATTGCCTCCGTAGCACCTGCGGCCACCTCCCATCTTCCATAGCGAAACGCGACACGGGCGATGCCGACGGCTTCAGTTTGCCCATAGGTGTAAACACCAGGGCGATAGGGGAGGGGCATCTGGACCGTTATAACCTGCAGAACAGGTTGGAACGGCCCTTTGACGATCTCAGCTCGCGCTAGCTGCTGCGGTGCTGTCGCCGCCAACCGCGCCCCGGCTGCACGCAACTGCGCGGCGACGAGTGGGACCTGGGCTGCCGGAATATCCGGCCCGTCCAGCATCTCGTAAACGACCATAGGCGCGAGCGCGGTCTCGATCCGGCCGACGACACCTGCTGCGCTATCGACGTAAACAGGCGGCATTGCGTTGAGAAGCAAACGCTCTTCCGTCTGCGACGGATCCTCAAGCTGCAAAGCGGCGCGCAGCGATGCGCCCTGTCCCGGCGTCCAGTGGACGTGGCCGGCGATCACCTCACCCTGGGATAGGTCGATGCCGTCGATCGTCATCCAACGGGCGCGACCGGTGGCGAGGATCTGATCTAGAACTTCCCCGCCTCGCTCGGTCGTCAGCGCAAAGTCATGGCCATGCACGGCGGAACGCGGAGTCGACGTAATAACTTGCAGGATCTTTCGGTCGGCATCGCGCAAGAACTTCGCTTCGGAGCGGGTATGCCAATTCTCCAGATTATAGGCGCTTGATGTCGCCGATATCGTTCCATCTCTCAGGGTCCGGCCGGAACGGATCTCGAGCCGCAGGCGAGGCATGGCCGTGCGGCCCCGCTCCGGGGACAGAATATAGATCAGCCGTTGCGGAAGATCGTCGTCGCCGCGTTGGCTCCGGGCATCGACCTCGCGCAGCCGGTTGAGCCAATCGGAAACGGTTGGCGACAGTGACAGCGGGGCAGCCGGGGCGCCCGGTGCAGTTGGACTGCGCGATGCCGTAGATGGTACCGGTGTCATCAGCGCCGGCAACGAAGCCTGCCTTGTAACCGTCACCAGGCCATGCAGCAGGCTTGCTGCGACGTGTTTACAATTGAAGGCGACGGGGCAGGAGCAATCCCCTTCGATGACCACCCGGCCTGTGTGGTTTGGCTCGATGGATATGCTCAACCGATACGGTTTGCGGTCCGATCCCTGCACTTGCGCAGCAATGCCGTCATCGCCGTGCCACTGAAATGCAATGACGCGCCCCTGTCGCTGATAGGCTTTCCCTGCCGAAAATGCATTTGCGCCAACCGCGCGCAAAATATCGCTGTCAGAATAATTCATGGTGCCGTCGTCACTTGAAACGCGGGAATCTGGTTATAACGCAATACCCAATGTGAAATGATGCTTTCGTTCATTGATCGGAACCTACAGTCCGGCCGCCTTGGTGAGGTTGATCCGGAAGCGGTCACGCCGGCGCTGATATCTGCGCGTCATCTCCGCTGAAGCATGGCCGAGCTGCTTTTGAACGTAGCGCTCGTCAACATCGGCTGAGGAAGCCAGACCCGCGCGCAAGGAGTGGCCCGAGAACTTAAAGGCGCGCTCAAGTTCGCTCAGGTCGCTGCGAACACCGGCGGCAATAACGGCGCGCTTGACCAAGCGGGCGATCTCCTTGTCGTTCAGCCGCTCGGCGCTGATCGACTTGCCCTGTCCCGTGACGCGCCTGAAGAGGGGCCCGTGGCCGAGCTTTGCGAACCTGATCCATGTCTCGACGGCGACAACCGGGCAGGTGGCGCCGGATGAACCGCGACCGACTTCGACCTGACGCCACCCGGTCTTACCCCTCAGGGTGACGAGCATGCCCTTGTCGAAGATTTCGATCCAGCCTCGGCCGTCTTCGGTCTGTTCGGCTTTCACGTCAAGACCAACGATTTCGGAGCGGCGTAGGCCCCCGGCATAACCGACCAACAGAATGGCGCGGTCGCGCATGCCGCGTAGAGTGCTACGATCCAGCGTCTCGATCATCGCGATGATGTCCGCCGCCATCACCGCTTCCTTCTGCACAGGAGGCCGGGCGTGACTATTGCGGATCCCTGCCATGACCGTGGCGATATGGCGATCCTTGCGATCGAGCTGTTGACCGCGCTGCGTATAATTCCAGGAAAGGGACGACAGCCTGCGCTCTATGGTCGATACGGAGTTGGGTTTTCCGCCACGCTCCGCCGTTCCGGAGGCGCACGCGGAGATATACAGCCCGATGGTCTGCGGATGCGGGAGAAGGAGAGACAGATTGGATCGCCTGCACCAGGCGGCGAAATGCTTCCAGTCCGAGGCATAGGCCTTGCGGGTATTGGCGGAGCTCGCCGCCTCGACGTAGCTGCGAGCGCGATCGGTGAGATCCTGCAGGTGGCCCGGCAGAGAAGGGGAGGGAGCAGGATTTGGCAGATCTGCATTGAGGTTTGTGTTACCCGCCATCATCAGGCCGCCTCGATATCGGTTCGCGAAAAGTCTGTACCGATAAACAGCAAAGGCTCGTCGGCGCGTTTTGCTAAGGCATAGGAAAAACAATCGGCGAAGTTCAACGACGCAGGATGGCGGCCCTTGCCGTAGGTCAGCCATGCCTGGGTCGCGACCTCCACGAGATCAGCATCGACAGGAAGAATGTCCGCCTCGATCTTGGAGAGCCACAGATCGATCTCGGCCAGGGCATGTTCGCCTCGACGGCAGACCATGACCATACGAGCCTCGAGCACGCAGGTCGCGGGGACAAGGCGAATTGGATCCGAGACAAGAGCCTTTTCAAGTCTAGCCGCTTCAGGCTCGTCGCGCAGGATGGCGACGATGGCGGAGGTGTCGATCACCATCAGTTCGGAATCCCATCCTCGTCGAACCCGACGATGTCCTCGTCGTTCCGGTGGTCCAGCTCCGGAAGACGCGCCACTCTCTTGCGGATCGCTTGCAATTCGCCGAGCATACGGTCCTGGGAGCCTCCTCCGTGACCAATGCGGTGAAGTCGTTCGCTAAGGGCCTGGTGCACCGCGGCGGTCTTGCTGATCCCTTGGCGGCGTGCCAGCTCGTCCACGAGCGCTACGGTGGCCGGGTTTTTGATGTTCAACGACATGATTGGCTCCTAAAATCTACCTTTTGATGTATTTCTACCGTATAGATTCGCGCACGTCAAAGACGTCCGATAAGTGATCCATAAGGTTCCAAAATTTTGCCAAAGGGGCTTAGGTTTTGACATTGCGGCGGAATGAGCCGAACGTCGTGTCCCAACCTCACCAGCTCCCGAGCCCAGTGATGAGCGCTTGAGCATGCTTCCTTCGCGATGGAACAAGGCGGCAGCTTAGAAAAAAAAGCCAACAATTCGCTCCGTCCAAGGCGACGGCGAAGAACAGTTTGGCCGGCAGCATCGACGCCGTGAGCTTGAAAGACTGTTTTTGCGAGATTGAGACCAACAGTAACAACAGGCATGGGATGACTCCTTCTTGACTAAAAAAACAGCCGCCATCTTCGCTGAGGGAAAGGGAGCGGTCCATGCCATCAAGTGGCCGTTAAACCGGCTCGATACATAACGCTGGAAACCATCGGACAAATGAGTCAGAGCCCCTCGGTAGCCATTGTTTTTATTACGGCAATTTCAGCTGTGTTGCATCCGTGTTGCGTTGTCACCCTAATAGGCGAGCTTCAATCTCCGTAACTGCTTTCTTGTCACCATCCTCATCTTCGAAGAGGTAGCCGTAAAGGTCGTAGGTCACTTGGATCGAGGAATGACCCATGATTGCCTGGACACGCTTGGGGTTCATTCCCTGCTGGATGAAGAGTGCCGCGGCAGCGTGGCGCAGGGAGTGAAAGTTATACTTCGCTACCGGGATCTCGATCGCGCTTCCCTCGTCGTCCTTCCCAATTTCATATTGCTGATGCCACATTCGATCTGGAGTGGGTTCCATCCTCGCTTTATGATGTTCGCATGATATTCGACTTCGCCCGTACCAGTTGGGAATACCAATCCCAGTTCGCTATTGGGGCAAGAAAGCTTCCACTCGCGAAGCGTGTTGACGACCATCGGCGCCAACGGCACATCACGCAAACTGGTTGCTGTCTTTGGGGAGCTAATCTCCCCCCATGCATCAGCGCGCTGCCGGACTGTCAGCGTTCCCTTGTTCAGGTCAACTTCCTTCCAAGTAAGTCCACGCAGTTCTGATGCCCGCAACCCGGTAAAGATCGCTGCTAAAATGAGTGGACGCCACCGACCAGCTGCATTGTTGATCAGCGATCGCAACTCATCCCGCGTAGGCATTTCTGGACGGCTTTCGCCCCGCTTCGAGCTCCGCATTTTTACATCGACGACGGGATTGCTTCCTACCAATCCGCGGCCCTTTGCGAACTTAAAAATCCGCCCTAGGGACTGCACGCATCGTTTCACGGTCTCCGCGCTGCGTCCGGCCTTCTTCATTTCGTCGATGAACTTGTAGACGACAGGGGTAGTGACCTGGGTCAGCTTAAGCCGGTCGAGCAGTGCGGTCGTCATTTGGCGTTGCCAAAGACGCTGGCCTATTTGCTGAAGCTCAGGTTGGTCTTGATGGTGACGTTGGCATGCTCGTAGAGTCGAGCAGCTGCCAATGGTCGGGCGTACTTTGAAAGACCGACTCGCCGATGGCGAGTTGCTGGACATATCCGACGACGCTACCTGGGGCGATTGAGCATCGGGTCAGAGGCGCCGCCGTCAAACGAGAGCACCGAAAGGCAAGCCCAAACTGAGCGCCATCAAGGCTGCGAAGGCTGCACAGACCGCCGCGACAGTCATGCCGACGGCGACGCCCTGAATGATCTTCAGCTGCCGGGTTCGTTTCCCATCCCAGTCATAAGCCATTTGATCCTCATGATCTTTCACGGTGGGGACACCCACCATAGGCGGCAGTAGGCCGCGAGGCTTGCGCGAAGCTTGCTGTTTTCGTTGCGCCGACGCTGTCCGTGAGGGGTTGGTCATGTCTAAATGCGTAAGCACTCTCTACTGCAGACCACGCTATTGCTGCTTTTTATGCAAACGTTCAAGCATCAAAGCCTGAATAAGAATGATGGTTTTCATGTCCACGATGTCCCCATCCGCAATCATTGAGAATGCATCTTCGAGAGGTATCTCGAGGACTTCGGTTTCCTCCCCTTCAGCTTCTAGCCCAGCTGTCCGCGGAACGGCCTGAAACTCATCGTAGTCGCCGACGTACATAGTCACTGACTCCGCGTATGCCGCAGGGCTTGCATACGCCGTTGAAACGAGGCGAAGGTTCTTCACAGTGACGCCTGTTTCCTCTCTGGCTTCACGCAGTGCGCTTGTCGCTGGGTCTTCACCATCCAGCATTCCAGCACATGCTTCGATCAGATACGGATCCTGCCCAAGCACCATCGGGACAGGACGGAATTGCCGGACAAGAATGACTGACTGTCGTTGACAATTATAAGGAAGCACGGAGGTCGCCGGACCGCGATTGTACACCTCGCGTTCTATCTCGGTCGTCGAACCGTCAGTGCGTGTGAAACGAAGCCGATATTGACGCAGAACACCATAGCTTTCGCATAAAAGGTGGGAGCTCAAGATTTCTGAAGTCATCGCTGGTCCAATTCGAATACTCGCTCTCGCTGAAGAGAGGCTTACGGTGATCATCTCGTCTTTTCGGAGAACCAAGCCTGAACAGACCTCGCCCGCCTGACAGCAGTTGCAGCGGCGAGATGAAAATAGGCGCGCGCTATCCTCACGTATTTCATGGCCCACGCGAACCATCTGTAGGTCAGAAGCTTGTCGTGGCCGGCATGGTAGATCCTTTCGACGATCAGGAAGGTCGCTAGGTACGAAAGGATGAGGATGGTCATCCCGAGCGCAAACTGGCCCTTGGCGATGATCACGACGGCCGCAATCTTCATTGGTTCGGCTATCGCGAACGTCACAGCAAACAGGACCAGGATTGCGAGCCTCGGAAGGGTTCCTATCCACCGCTCCATCGCGGCAAACACTTGCAATCCCATCACGGCCCTGACGATAGGCCTGTAAGCCGGGCGAAGTGACAGCTCAATCAGCGTGCCAACGAAGATGATCGCCCGAATGGGGTAGGTCAAGACTTTCAGTACCGCCCGCATACAAGTGACCTGGCTGTCTTTTCGGATGGCAACTCTCTAACCCACAACACACCACTCCACCACAGGAACATCATCATGAACCACGCGAACTTCTTCGCGGGGGTGCGAACCTCTGCGCAACTTTTCGACGGGCGGCTCACTCCAGGGCAGGTTGCCGGCATGGAGGAGATCCTATCGGCATAGGAGGGTTCGGGCCTCACCGACCTCCGCTGGCTGGCGTACATGCTGGCCACGGCCTTCCACGAGACCGGCCGGGCCATGCAGCCCGTGGTCGAGAACCTGAACTATTCGGCGGCCGGTCTACGCGCCACCGTCCCGAAATACTTCACAGCCGCTCAGGCGGCATCCTACGCGCGCAAGCCCGAGAAGATCGCCAACCGAGCCTATGCCAACCGGATTGGCAACGGCGGCGAGGCCAGCGGCGACGGATGGCGCTATCGGGGCAGGGGCCTCGTGCAGATCACCGGCCGCGACAACTACCGGACCTACGGAATTGAGGGTGCGCCGGACACCGCGCTCGAGCCGAAGACTGCCGTTCGGATCATGTTCGACGGCATGGTCCATGGTCGCTTCACCGGGAAGAAGCTGAGCGACTACCTTAACAGCAAGTCGGCCGACTGGATCGGCGCCCGCCGCATCATCAACGGGACCGACAAAGCCGAGGCGATCGCCAAGCAGGCCTATGCCTTCCATGATGCCATCTTGGACGCGCATCGATGACCCGCGCTGAGATCGCCATTCTCGCCTCTCTCACCGGGCTTGCCTTCGCGGCCCTCGCAACCTTCATCTGGAGCTAAGCCCATGCCCGACAACGCTTCCACCTTCCGCGAGCGCGCGGGCGTCTATGCCTCGCTCATGATCATTGTCGCCCACATCGCCATCGGCTTCCTGCAAACTGCGCTGACCTTCTACAGCGGGCAGGAGTTCACAGTTGATCCCGGCTGGGCATCCGCCATGAACGCTCTTGCCGGCGGCGCCATCGGCTTCCTCGTCGGCAAGCAGACGACCAATCAGCCGGGGACGACCACAATCACACCTTCTGCCGGCGTCGTCACCACGACCATCACGGCCGACTTGTCAGAGGGTAAAGCCTGATGGCAGACAGCTACACCGGCCCTGGCATCTGGATTCGCATCCAGCACCGCTTCGGCCCGCGGATGATGGAGTGGTTCCTCGCCGCACATACCGCGTTCTGAGGCGCCGTTCTCCTCTACTCCGACGATCTCTTCACCCAACCCTCATGGTCAGGCTTCCGGGACATCTTCGGTGACGCCCCGCTTCTCGGCTGGGTGATGGTCGGTCTCGGCATCCTTCGCTTCGGTGGCCTCATCGTCAACGGCGCGCGAAAGAGCGTGACCCCAACGATCCGCCAGCTATCGGCCGCTATCGGCTTCTTCATCTGGTCCGGCATCTTTTACGGCTACGCCTCATCCGGCGTCATCTCGACTTGGCTTGCCATCTACCCGCTGTTCGCCCTTAGCGAGCTGGTGAACATCAATCGTGCTGCGCATGACCAAGGGGAAGCCAGGAATGGAAAATCTCGATAAGCTTCCCCTGCCGCTGCTCATTGCATTCGACTTGGGACTGGCTGTCATCTTCGGGGTTCGGCATCTCGGCCTGCTATCAGGTGAGCGTGCGACCCCGTCCAGCAGTTCGTCCACCGCACAGGTGGCTGCTGTCATCGTTGATCCGACCGCGCTGAACAAGGCGATTGCAGCGCTCGAGGCGCCCAACTTCACGCTGGTGTCGATCAACTCCGTCGCCAAGGACTCGGTGCGAACCAATGCAGGCCTTGCGGAGGAGATGGACCGGATCCGCGAAGAGCTTCGAATCCACCGCGAGATCAATAGGCGATGATTCTCTTGTTGGTGCTTCTGTAACAATCGGCAGCAATTTATGATGATATGCTAAGCGGGGAACCTCTACGAAAGCTAGAAACAGGGACGCATTGATTGCACGTTGAAGGTGTGATTTATTCATTTTGTCTGAAACATTCGGAGGGATGGGAAAATGACAAAAATCACGATCTTCACTGTGCTGCTTCTATGCTCGACAGAGGCAGCGGCTGTCGCCCAGGGATGCGAATATGACACCAATGCAAAGGGGACCGCATATGTGAGAACAACATGTGCGTCGCCCCTACCAGCGGCGGGATGCATTCCCCAATAACCAATAGCTCAGCGCCACAAACTGCATTCCAGCCGTCAGGGGGTCTTACACCAATTGGTGGCGGACAGCAGATGCCGATGCCTGCAGGTGCTATGAGCCTCGCGGTGACAACCGAGATTAGGGGGCATCTTGATTGGTGCGCAAGAGAGCTGGCTCGGGAAATCTGCACAGCTAGGATAAGTGGAAATTCTGCCTGACTTCGGCTTAGATGCCGGGAACAGGAGATACCATGACGAGACGACCGCGCCGGAACCACAGCCCGGCTTTCAAGGCAAAGGTGGCGCTCGCCGCCATCCGGGGTGAGCAGACACTGGTGGAATTATCCCAACAGTTCGATGTGCACGCCAACCAGATCAGACAGTGGAAAGACCAGCTCCTTGAGGGGGCGGCGGGTGTTTTCGGCGATGAAGCCAAGGCGGAACCGGCGGGCCCGACCATCGATGTCAAAACGCTGCACGCCAAAATCGGCGAACTGACACTGGAGAACGATTTTTTGTCCGGTGCGCTCGGCAAGGCGGGATTGCTGGGCGGAAAGAAATGATCGACCGCGAGCACAAACTGTCGGTCGCACGCCAGGCGAGGCTTCTCGGCTTCAGCCGTGGCAGCATCTATTATCTGCCCCGTCCAGTGTCTGAAGGCGATCTCGCCCTGATGCGGCGGATCGACGAACTGCATCTCAACTACCCTTTTGCCGGAAGTCGGATGTTGCAAGGGCTCTTGAGGGGCGACGGGCTGGAAACTGGGCGGCTGCACGTCGCCACGCTGATGAAGAAGATGGGCATCGAGGCGATCTACCGCCGCCCGAACACGTCGAAACCGGCACCTGGGCACAAAATCTATCCTTACCTCTTGCGCAAGCTGTCGGTCACCCGGCCCAACCATGTCTGGGCGATGGACCTGACCTATATCCCCATGGCTCGCGGCTTCGTCTATCCCCTGGCCGTCAGGCAATTGATTGCAATTGCCGTAAGGCTCTGCGCCGTCGTGGACTGGTTCAGCCGAAGGGTTCTGTCGTGGCGGCTGTCGATCACGATGGAAGCGGCCTTCTGCATCGAAGCGGTCGAAGAAGCGCTCGCCCGCTATGGCAAGCCCGACATCTTCAACACGGATCAGGGCTCGCAGTTTACCTCGGTGGACTTCACGGCGGTGCTGAAGAAAGCTGAGAGCGCCATCTCGATGGATGGCAAGGGCGCATGGCGCGACAACGTCTTCGTCGAGCGGCTCTGGCGGTCGATCAAATACGAGGAGGTCTACCTCCACGCCTACAAGACCGTGTCTGAGGCCCGCGTCGGCATTGGCCGATATCTGACCTTTTACAATAGCAGACGCCCACATTCATCCCTTGACCGGCAGACGCCGGATCGGGCCTACTTCAACGCGCTGGCACCAATAATGGTGGCCGCATAATCGAGGCGGAAATCCACTTAGCGAAACGGCGGAAACTGTTCAAACAAACCGAGCCACCTCTGTCGCTGCGGGTTACCCGAACCAGGTGAGTGCGATTGTCGGGTTCGTAAACGAAATACCCGGGGTGGCCCAGAATTCTCTTAAGAGGCCGCCTATACTTGACGCAGCTAGGGCTCTAGCGCTCGTTAGCCCCGACCTAGTGCACCGACTCATACAGACGGTACAGGCAGTTCGTCGATCTTTGCGAAAATGTCGTTGGCGGATTTTGTCCAGACGAAGGGTCTGGGATCG
>NZ_QJSR01000007.1 GCF_003217095.1 Rhizobium sp. PP-CC-3A-592 | reverse complement strand
AACAGCCCCCGTCCGAAAAACTTCATAAAAGTGACAAGTGGCTGTAATAACTATAGAATTCCAGACGGTGGAGATTTCGGCCCGTTTCCACAAACAAAAACGACGCCCGGAGCAGTGGCTCGGGCGTCGGTCATGGGGCGTTGCGCAGGGGTGCGCCTGAAAACTTCATAAAATGAATTCGGCGCGGCTGCGATCTTGTCGCGGCCGCGCCGATAGAGGAGCTTTGCTGGTATCAGGCCGCCTGCTTGGTGGCGTCCAGCGGGATCTCGACGTCAATCTCCAGGATCGACATGTGTTCGTCCCGGTCCATCTTCACATGAACCTTGTCGCTGTCGATCTGCACGTGCTTGGCGATGACAGCGAGGATCTCCTCCCGCAGGATGGCGACGAGGTCGGAGCCGGCGGCACCGCGTTCATGCGCAAGCAGAACCTGCAGCCGCTCGCGCGCCATCGGCGCGGACCTCTGTTTGGTGAAAAGGCGGAAAATGCTCATGCAGCCCTCCGTGCGAAGATCTTGCCGAACAGGCTGCGCTTTTCACCGGGGATCGTGACCGGCAGGGTTTCGCCTGCAAGACGACGGGCAGCGTCGAAATACGCCATCGCGGGCGGGCAACGCACGTCTGCGAGCGTGACCGGCGCACCGATGTTCGAGGCGCGAAGCACATCCATGCTTTCCGGGATGATGCCGAGCAGCGGGATGGACAGAATTTCGAGCACGTCCTCCACCTTCAGCATGTCACCACGCTCGGCGCGGATCGGATCGTAACGGGTGAGGAGCAGGTGCTTTTCCATGCGCTCGCCATTTTCGGCCTTCAGGGTCTTGGAATCGAGCAGGCCGATGATGCGATCGCTGTCACGGACGGATGAGACTTCCGGATTGGTGACGACGACGGCGACGTCGGCGTGGCGCATAGCCAGCGTCGCGCCGCGCTCGATACCCGCGGGGCTGTCGCAGATGATCCAGTCGAAATGCTGCTTCAGTTCGCCGATGACGCGCTCGACGCCCTCTTCGGTGAGGTTGTCCTTGTCGCGCGTCTGCGACGCGGGCAACAGAAACAGCGTTTCGAGCCGCTTGTCGCGGATCAGCGCTTGCGGCAACTTCGCATCGCCTTGGATGACGTTGATCAGATCGTAGACGACGCGGCGTTCCGCCCCCATCACCAGATCGAGATTGCGCAGCCCGACATCGAAATCGACCACGACGACCTTTTCATTCCTCTGAGCCAGGGCGGCACCGAGGGCGGCCGTGGACGTGGTCTTGCCGACCCCACCCTTGCCTGACGTAACGACGATGACTTTCCCCATCTTGCTCTCCTGTTTTGGCCGTATCCGGCTCACTTGAGTTTCTCTGCCATGATCGCATCGTCCTCCAGCCACAGCTGGACGGGTTGTCCGCGGAGACCAGGGGCCATGTCTTCGGCCATTTTGTAGACGCCATCGATCGCGACCAGTTCGGCCTCGAGCTTCCGGCAGAAGATTCGTGCGGTGGCGTTGCCGACGGCGCCCGCCATGGCGCGGCCGCGCAGCGCGCCGTAGATATGGATCGACCCACCCGCGATGATCTCGGCGCCCGAGGCCACCGAACCGACGACGGTGACGTCGCCTTCCGTAAAGACGACAGATTGCCCGGACCTGACCGGTTCGCGGATGACGAGCGACTGGAGCGCCGGGCGGAGTTCTTCTGCACGGACCTCACCGGTCTCGGGTTCCCTGTCGTTCGTCGTCCCGGCTTCGGCTGGATCGCTGGTCGTCACCTCGAAGTCGGAGGCCGGACGTCCACCCTTCAGCGCCGGGGGCATTCCGGGCGCGATCGCGGAAGGCCGCGCGCCTTCGATGCCCATGATGCTGACATTGCGGCGGGTCAGTTCATCGACCAGTTCCTTCAGCTGGGTCCGGTCGAGCTTCAGGTCGGCGACGTCCAGAACGGCTGGGCGGCCGAAGAAGAAGCCGGCGGAGCGCGCGGCGAGGTCGTCCAGCCGGATCAGCCACGCATCGAGCGGCAGGTCCGGAGAGAGAACGACCGCGAGAAAGGAGCGGCCCTTGATACGGATCGAGCGGGCGTCTGTTGGCACTTTGTTCATCTAGGTTAAGGATTCGTTTACAATATGTATCGCTAGGACGGTTAACGAAAGGTTAACAGGAACGGCCTTGCCCAAGGCTTGCGAAACGGTCGAAAGCGGCTGTTTCCATCCTATTTCAGGGGTTTCGTTGATGCCGGGCGGAGCTTCACGGGAACATCCGCGGCAGCGGTACGTTGCGACCGCACCTGCAGATGAAGGGATCGATGATTGATGGGTACGTCAAAGACTGCGACACAGGATCAGGCCGCCGGCCCCCTGACGAATGGAGCCCTCGACTTACCCGCCCTCATCATCGACGATTACAACATCGAGATTCGCGACAAGGACGGCTTCATCGGCGACAAGGCGACGAAGGGCGAGTTTCGCGAGAAGCTGCATCACTGGCGAAAGGTGATGCGCGAGGTGGGTATCGACCCGATCGGCAAGGTTGCCACGGCCGATCTTCCCAAGCGCGATATCGATGCCCTGCTCAAGGGTAAGGATGCGCAGGCGGCCGCGCTGGTTTGGAGTGCGATCGAGGACTTCTCACAGGAGTTCGCCGATGTGGTCACGCGCTTCCTGAAGCAGAAGCATTGGGCCGGCACAGAGAGGATCGTGGTCGGGGGCGGGTTTCGTCAGAGCCGTTCCGGCGAACTTGCCATTGCACGCACAGAGATGCTGCTTGCCGAGCGCGACGCGCACGTCCATCTGGTCCCGGTCGTTCACCATCCTGACGATGCCGGGCTGATCGGCTCGGTTCACCTGATGCCGGCATGGATGCTGAAGGGGCACAAGACGATCTTCGCCGTGGATATCGGCGGAACAAACATTCGCGCCGGTGTCGTCGATCTCGGCAAGGCGAAGAGCGACGACAAGCACTATCTGGAAGAGGCGGCTGTCTGGCAGTCGGAGATCTGGCGGCATTCGGATGATCGTCCGAGTCGCAGTGTGGCCGTCGAGCGGCTGATCGCGATGCTGAAAGACCTGATCGCACGCGCCGAGAAGGAGAAGCTGGCGCCGGCGCCGCTGATCGGTATCGGTTGCCCGGGCATCATCCAGGCGGACGGCTCGATCGAGCGCGGGGGGCAGAATTTGCCAGGTGGAAACTGGGAAAGCGACATCTTCAACCTGCCGGCCGCGATCAAGAAGGCCATTCCCGAGATCGGCGGACACGAGACTTTTGTGATAATGCACAATGATGCCGTCGTCCAAGGTTTGTCGCAGATCCCCTTCATGCACGACGTGTCCAAATGGGCCGTGCTGACCATCGGCACCGGCCTTGGCAACGCACATTTTGTCAACAAGGCGAAGAGCCAAGCGTAAGTGCCAAGCCTTTCGTTGCCGAACTTGTGAAGCGACGTTCTTCCTGTTCCGCTCTACCTTCGGCGGCAACAGGATGAGAGGGAGACCTTGCGATGACACGTCTGACGGCCAAGGATTTCGATCCGGAACTGCTGGAACTCTACGATTATTATGCGCATGGAAAGATCTCCAAGCGCGAGTTCCTCGACCGCGCGGCCAAGTTTGCAATCGGCGGACTGACGGCCGCGGCCATTCTCTCCTCCATGAGCCCGGATTACGCACTGGCGCAGCAGGTTGCCTTTACGGACCCCGAAATCGTCGCAGAGTACATCACCTATCCCTCCCCCAAGGGGCATGGCGAGGTTCGCGGCTATCTCGTGCGGCCGGCAAAGACGCAAGGCAAGGTTGCCGCCGTCGTGGTCGTGCACGAAAACCGCGGCCTTAACCCTTACATCGAAGACGTCGCACGTCGTGTGGCGAAGGCCGGCTTCATCGCCTTGGCACCCGATGGTCTCAGCTCCGTCGGCGGCTATCCGGGCAATGACGAGAAAGGGCGCGAACTGCAGAAGAGCGTCGATCCGACGAAGCTGATGAACGATTTCTTTGCCGCCGTCGAGTTCATGATGGCGCACGACGCTGCGACCGGGAAAGTCGGCATGACCGGTTTCTGCTATGGCGGCGGCGTTTCCAATGCGACGGCCGTTGCCTATCCGGAACTGGCCGCCGCCGTGCCCTTCTATGGCCGCCAGCCGAAGGCCGAGGACGTGCCGCGCATCAAGGCACCTTTGCTTCTGCATTACGGCGAGTTGGACAAAGGCGTCAACGAAGGCTGGCCAGCCTACGAGGCGGCCCTGAAAGCGGCGGGCAGGACCTATGAGGCCTATATCTATCCCGGCGCGAACCACGGATTCCACAACGACTCGACGCCGCGCTACGACGAGGCTGCAGCCAAGCTCGCCTGGGACAGGACGATCGCCTGGTTCAATCGGTATCTGGCATAGGGCGCCGGGCTTCCAAAGAACCTCTACAGCGATGCCGATCCTCAGGCGCCCTCGGCAAGCGGCGCCTGAAGACGACGGTAGCGACTGTCGGGTATCGCCAGCAGATCGGCATGCGTGCCCTGTTCGGCAATCCGTCCATCCTCCACCACCATGATGCGGTCGGCATTGGCGATCGTCGCCAGCCGATGAGCGATCACGAGGGTCGTACGGCCTTCCGCAAGCTCGCTAAGGGACTGCTGGATGGCGCGCTCGGTTTCCGTATCGAGGGCCGACGTCGCTTCGTCCAGAATGAGGATCGGCGGGTTCTTGAGAAAAATGCGCGCGATCGCAAGCCGCTGCTTCTGACCGCCCGACAGCTTGACGCCGCGTTCGCCGATGACCGTATCCAGCCCCTCCGGCAGCGCCGCGATGACCGCCTCGAGACGCGCGCGCCTGGCGGCCTCGAAAATGTCTGTCTCGGATGCCCCAAGGCGCCCATAGGCGATATTCTCACGGATCGTTCCGGCAAAGAGGAAGACGTCCTGCTGGACGATGCCGATATTGGAGCGCAGCGATTTCAGCGTCATGTCGCGAATGTCGATGCCGTCGATGGTGATCGTCCCCTCGGTGACGTCGTAGAACCGCGGAAGCAGCGAGCAGATGGTGGTCTTGCCCGCGCCTGACGGCCCGACGAAGGCGACGGTCGCGCCCGCGCGCACCGAGAGGTCGAGATCGCGCAGGATCGGACGACCGCCCTGATAGCCGAAGCCGGCACCGCGATAGACGATATCGCCCTTCAGACGATCGACCGGCACCGCATCGGCGCGATCGGCAACGTCAGGTTCGGTCTGCAGGAACTGCTGGTAGCGCTGAAACCCGGCAATGCCCTTCGGATAGGTCTCTATGACGGAGTTGATCTTGTCGATCGGCCGGAAGAACACGCCGACGAGGAGCAGGAAGCCGACGAAACCGCCAGCCGTGAGTTCACCGCGCACGACGAACCAGGCGCCCGCGAGCATCACTGCCACCTGCACGAGGCGCATCGAGAGATAGGAGAGCGAGGTCGATGCCGCCATGAACTTGTAGGCTTCGAGCTTGGTGCGCTGGTAACTCGCATTGTTCTGCGCGAACAGCGCACGCTCGTGATCCTCGTTGGCGAAGGCCTGGACGACGCGGATGCCGCCGACATTCTCCTCGATGCGCGCGTTGAATTCGGCAACCTTGCCGTAGAGCGCATGCGAGTTGACCGTCATGCGCGTTCCATAGCGCGTGGTGACGAAAGCGGCGAGCGGGACGATGAGTGCGGTGATGAGCGCAAGCGGCACATGGACGAACATCATCAGGATGAAGGCGCCGACGAGCGTCATGACGGCGATAAACACGTCTTCGGGCCCGTGATGGGCGACTTCGCCGATCTCATCGAGATCCTTCGTCAGCCTCGCGACAAGATGGCCGGTCTTCTGGTTGTCGAAATAGCCGAAGGACAGTTTCTGCAGATGGTCGAAGGCCTTGCGTCGCATCTCCGTCTCGATGCGAATGCCGAGCATATGCCCCCAATACGTCACGACGACCTGAAGGCCGGCATTGACGACATAGATGATGAGCAGGCCCAGGCCAGCGAGACCGATCAGGCCGAACTGGTTGGTCGGCAGCAGCCGGTCGATGAAGAGCTTGACGGCAAGGGGAAAGACCAGTTCGAGCAGGCCGGCCGAGATCGCGCAGGAGAAATCCAGCAGGAACAGGCGGCGGTGCGGGCGGTAGTAGGCAGCAAACCGCCTGAGAAGATCATTCATGCCGTGGCTCTTGATATGCGTGTGGCGGCTCGGCAGAACGCCGATGCAGCCTTCTACCGCATGTCGCCCGAAAGTCTGCAGCGGTTTTAAAAGACCGGCATGCATCGAGCCAGAGTTCTAAAGCAAGAACGTCACAGGCTGAAAACGATATGCGGGCAAGCTGGTGGCTTGCCCGCATATTCCATCTCCCTTGTGTCATCGAAGGCACGCCGGAGAGACTGTAAGCACGAACCTCAGGCTCAGAACTTCTGCGTCAGGGAAATCTTGAAGTAGCGTCCGGCTTCCGTATAGAGCTCGGAGGCGTTGACGATATCCTTGACCTCGAGAGCGTCGAAATAGGTCTTGTCGAACAAATTGTAGACGCCGCCCTGGATGCGCAGGCCCTTGGTCTGTTCCGGTTCCCACCAGCCTGTAAGGTTGACGATGCCGTAGCCGCCGGGCTTGGTTCCGGCGATGGAATCGTCGTCCACGGCAGCCGCGGTGACGAGGCTGAGATCCGTTCCCCAGAACTCAGTGTTGTACCCGACGCCAACGATCGCCTTCAGCGGTGCGACGGATGCGAGCAGTTCATCCGTGTCGAGATCGGTTCCGCGGGCATAGGCCAGCGAGCCATGGACGTCGATACCGGACGAGAAGGTCTTCTGCGCACGGGCTTCGATGCCGGAAATCCGAACGCGGTCACGGTTGAAGTATTCGATGCTCCCGACGCGATAGCCTGCCTCGGGCGTTGTTTCGGTATCGATGAAGTTCTTGTAGCGCGTGGTGTAGGCCGCAATCCGCCCGCCGAAATCCTCGTCGCCGAAGTTTGCGCCCGCTTCGAAGCCGTAGCTCGTTTCCGGGTCGAGATCCGGATTGCCGATCTGCCTGTAGAGCGGCGCATTGTCGTAGTTGCTGTAGAGCTGCGTCACGTTCGGCGCCTTGAAACCAGTGGTGACCTGCGCGAACAGTTCGACATCCGGGCGTACCTGCCAGGCAGCGCGGAGCTTCGGAGAGAGCCGGAAATCGCTCTGGCCCTCGGGAAGATCTGGGCTGTTGCCGATGCTGGTGTAGGTCGAGGTTTCCTGCGGATCGTGGCGGTACCAGTCGAGGCGCAGGCCTGGGGTTAGGGAGACGCCGCTATTGCCTAGCCCGATCTTGTCTTCCGCGAACAGGCCGACCATCAGGCTGTCGGTGTCGGGCATGTCGGAGCGGTTGTTGTGGTAGTTGGCGCAGGTCGGAACGTAGAATTCGTCGCAGCTATCGTCACCCTTCTGGTACTGGCTCGTCCGGGTGAAGTCGATATTGCCGCCGAAGGTGACCTGATGATTGAGCAGGCCGGTATCGAAGCTTGAATTGGCATAGCCGCTTGCGCCGTAAGAGCGTGCTTCGTTATCGCTGGAACGCATGTAGTAGCCCTGTGGCAGGCTCAGGCGCGTGCCGTGCGTACCTTCGATGCGCTCCGCCCTCTGGAAATAGACGGTCGCAAAGGCGCTGTCGATCCAGCTGTCGCCGCTCGTCGCGTCGAAGAAATAGTCGAGCGACAGGCGGTCGCGCTTCTTGTCGGAATCCCGATCGTAGTCATCTGGCTGGTAGGTCCCACCCTGCGTCGCGCGCAGGTCCGTGGTCGTGTTCTGGCCGTAATGCTCGGCCGTCAGGCCGATCGTGTGGCCGCCCTCCAGCGACTGGCGCACCTTGAAGAGGATGTTGCGACGGTTGAGATCCATCGGTTCGGCCTCCGTGCGCGTTGCACCGTAACCACCGACATCGCCGCCTGTCTCGTCTTCATGCCCATATTTGTAGGAGCTCTGGAAGAGCACGGAGGTGTTGTCGAAGCGTTTGGCAACCGCCGCAGCGCTGGTCAGCGAGCGGTCGGAGCCGTCATAGCCGAGCTTGGCGACACCACCCACGGTCGCTCCGTTGGCAATGAGGTCTTCCGGCTCCAGCGTGCGCAGGATAACGGCACCGCCGAGAGCGCCCGAACCCGCACGGCTGGAATCTGCGCCCCGCAGGATATCGACCGTGCCGAGCGACGCGAAATCATAGGTATCGACGCCGCCCTGGGAGCCGCGCACGCCGTCCGACAGATAAGGCACCGGAATACCATCGATCGTCGTCAGAACGCGGTCGGCTTCCAGGCCGCGGATGTTGACGCTCTTTGTGGCGGAGACGAAGCTGACGCCCGGCTCAGTCGTATCGCCGAGATCGTCGAGATCGTCGATGTCCTTTTCGGCGATCTGTTCGGCGGTGGTACGGGTGGCGAGCGGCGTATCCTCCGGAGCGCCCTGCCGCACGCGCTTGCCTTTGACGATGATCGTCGGCAGCGCCGTCTGCTCCTGGGTCGAGGCGGTGCCCTGCGCCGGCGTATCCTGCGCGAAGGCCGGCAACGTCACGGGTGCAAACGCCCCGACGACCATAAGGGATGAGCAGGCAAGGAGTACGAACCGCGAGCCCCGGGATACCATGTTGTTTCCTTTCAGCGGACACACGAAAGCCTTTCGCCGCAGGGGTCCCGCGGAGATGACATGACGTGGCCGACACAATGAACTGACAGACGAATGCCTGCCCCCGGACGACAGCTATTAAACATGAGTATTTGTGTCAATATTAAAAATCAGTGGCCGCGAGGATCGCCCTCGAGCCACGGCACCTGCGAAAACCGGTGGCGACATGGACAAGATTGTGGCCGCTTCTAGTTGGTACGGGATACGCATCCGCGAAAACCGGAGAACGCCAGACATGACGACGAGGGAGAACTGATCGTGGAAAAGACCGTGATCTCGAAAATCACCTGGAGACTGATGCCGTTCCTCGGCATTCTGTACCTCATCGCCTATATCGACCGTCAGAACGTCAGCTATGCCAAGCTCGACATGGTCGGAGCGCTCGGCATGAGCGAATATGCCTACGGCCTCGGCGCCTCCCTGTTCTTCATCGGCTACTTCCTGTTCGAGGTCCCGAGCAACCTGTTCCTCGAGCGATTCGGCGCGCGAAAATGGTTCGCCCGCATCCTCGTCACTTGGGGCATGGTCACGGTGGCGTTAGCCTACACGTCCAGCCCGACGATGTTTTACATCCTGCGGTTTCTGCTCGGCGTCTGCGAAGCCGGCTTCTTTCCGGGCGTGCTCTACCTGTTGACGCTCTGGTTTCCGTCGTCCTACCGCGCCCGCATGGTTGGCCTGTTCATGATCTTCAGCGCCATTGCCAATGCCATCGGCGCGCCGCTCGGCGGCATCCTGCTCGATCTCGACGGCATGCTCGGCTATGCCGGCTGGGAGTGGGTCTTCATCGCGACCGGCATCCCCGCCATCATCGCCGGCATCGTCACGCTGTTCTATCTCGTCGACCGCCCGGAGAAGGCGAACTTCCTCTCCGTCGAGGAAAAGGCGTGGCTGCGCGATACGCTGGCCGCGGAGAATGCCGGGATCGACGACCACGCCGGAAATGGCTTCAAGGCGCTGATCAATCCTCAGGTTCTGCTGATGGCGCTCTGCTACATCGGTTTTCCGCTCGCAGCCTATGGCCTCAGCTACTGGCTGCCGACCATCGTGCGGGAGTTCGGCGTCAGCAACACGGTCAACGGCTTCATCAACATCATCCCCTGGCTGCTCGTCGCCATCTCGCTCTGGGCGGTGCCGGCGATGGCCGACAAGGCCTCTTCCAAGACTCCCTACATCGTCATTCCCGCCTTCGTCGGCGCGGCCTGCCTCGTCCTCTCCGCCGTCGTTCCCAATCACACGCTGCAGTTCACCTTCCTCTGCATTGCCGCGGCCGGCATCTTCTCCGGCCAGCCGGTGTTCTGGAGCCTGCCATCCCGCTTCCTGAAGGGTGCGGGCGCTGCCGCAGGACTTGCCGCGATCAATTCGGTCGGCAACCTTGGCGGGTTCATCGCGCAAAACGTCGTACCGTGGATCAAGGACGCGACCGGCAGCACCATCGCGCCGATGTTCTTCCTTGCGGCATGCCTGACCGCCGCCGGCCTGCTCGTCATCATGACCGCGCGGATCACGGCCCGGCGTACCGCGAGAGAAAGAACGAGCCTCGCATGAATAGAACCGTGCCAAGCCCCTTGATCGGACATTCATGCTCGTCGTTCTAGAAGATGTATCGAAGAGCTACCGGACGGCGGAAGGACCGCTTCCCGTCTTGCAGGGCATCGACCTCTCGCTCGATGCCGGTCAGAGCCTGGCGCTGACCGGCGAATCCGGCAGCGGCAAGAGCACGCTTCTCCATCTGGTCGCCGGCCTCGATCATCCCGACCATGGCCGAATCATGATCGATGGGCAGGAGATCGGAGGGCTCGACGACAAAGGGCGTGCTGCTCTCCGCCGATCGACGGTGGGGCTGGTCTTCCAGCAGTTCAACCTCATTCCCTCACTGACCGTTGCAGCGAACCTCGCCTTCCACGCGCGCCTCGCCGGGCGTTTCGATGCGGCTTGGCAGCAGGCGTTGACCACAAGGCTCGGGCTCGAACAGCTTCTGACCCGCTATCCCGAACAACTGTCCGGCGGCCAGCAGCAGCGCGTCGCCATCGGGCGAACGCTTGCCGCGCGGCCGAAACTGGTGCTGGCGGACGAGCCGACCGGAAATCTGGACGAAGCCACGGGGGACGCCGTAATGGCGCTGATGCGGTCGCTCGTCGCAGAAACCGGATCATCGCTGCTGATGGTCACGCACTCCCACCGCCTTGCCGGACAACTCGATCGCCGCATCCATCTGCGCTCGGGCCGTATCGACCAGACCGTGGAACGGGCCGCATGATGCGCCGCACGGCGATGAGCGCGCTCCTCTCACACTGGCGCCGACGGCCGCTTCAGCTGGTTATGCTGCTCCTCGGCCTGTCGCTGGCGACGGCCCTCTGGTCCGGCGTGCAAGCCATCAACGCGGAGGCGCGCGCAAGCTATGATCGCGCCGCCGCAACGCTCGGGCAGGACCGTCTCGACCGAATCGTCAGCGTCACCGGTGCGCCGATCGCGCAATCCGAGTTCATCGCGCTTCGCCGCGCCGGCTGGCTCGTTTCCCCCGTGATCGAGGGAACGCTCCGTCTCGGGCCGACACGCCTGCACCTCATCGGCATCGATCCTCTGACCATGCCGGCCGAGGGGATGGCGGGAGATATCGGTGCAACAAACGATCTCCTCGCCTTCCTCACGCCACCCGGCCTCCTCTATGTTTCCGCAGAGACGGCTGAGAGACTTTCCGGACAATCCCTGCCACCGCTGAAGGTCTCCACGTCGCTTCTTGCCGGCATCGGCATGACCGATATCGGCACCGCGCAGCAGCTTCTCGGCAAGCCGGGGGAGATCAGCCAACTGATCGTGGCGCCCGGGCAGCGGCTGGACCTGCCACCGGTCGAGCAGATCGCTCAGGGCCTGGTCGTCAAGGCGCCGGACGCACAGGGCGATCTTGCGCGCCTGACCGACAGCTTTCACCTCAACCTCACCGCCTTCGGATTTCTCGCCTTCGCCGTCGGCCTCTTCATCGTCTATTCCGCAATCGGCCTCGCCTTCGAGCAGCGTCGCGCGACCTTTCGCACCCTTCGCTCGCTCGGCCTGCCGGCAACGACACTAACCGCCCTGCTTCTGGCGGAACTGGTCGGGTTCGCGATCGTGGCCGGTATCGCAGGCGTCCTCCTCGGCTATCTCGTGGGGTCGGTCCTTCTGCCCGGTGTCGCCGCAACCTTGCAGGGGCTCTACGGCGCCAGTGTTCCCGGCACCCTTACGCTGCGACCGCAATGGTGGGCGTCCGGGCTCGTGATCGCGCTTTTCGGAACGCTGGCCGCGGCCGCGCAGAGCCTCTGGCGGGTCTGGCGCATGCCGCTTCTGGCACCGGCCCAGCCGCGGGCCTGGGCCCGCGCCTCGGAGTCCGGGCTTCGCCTACAGGCGGCAGCGGCCGTTGCGCTGTTTGCGGCGACCATCGCTCTCGCAGCCTTCGGCTCGGGGCTCGTTGTCGGCTTCTCTGTGCTCGGCGGCTTGCTTCTCGGTGCCGCGCTGCTGCTGCCGGTGCTCCTTGCCCTGTTCCTCGCCCTCATGCAGCGCCTGACCAGGCGGCCGATCGCCGAATGGTTCTGGGCGGATACGCGCCAGCAGCTGCCGGGCCTGTCGCTCGCCCTGATGGCGCTGCTCCTCGCGCTCTCCGCCAATATCGGCGTGGGAACCATGGTTTCGAGCTTCCGGCTGACCTTCACCGGCTGGCTTGACCAGAGGCTGGCCGCCGAACTTTATGTGACCGCCCGCGACGAGGCCCAAGCGGCGGATCTGCGCACCTGGCTCACCGGCCGGGTCGATGCGGTCCTGCCGATCTGGAGCGTTTCCGGTGAGGTGCGCGGTGCGCCCGCCGAGATCTTCGGCGTTGCCGACGATCCGACCTACCGCGACAACTGGCCCCTTCTTGCACGCGTGCCGGACACGTGGGATCGCGTGGCGACGGGGACGGGTGCGCTGATCAACGAGCAATTGTCGCGCCGCGATCGCTTGATGATCGGTGACAGCCTGATGCTTCCCGGCGGCTGGACGACGACGGTTGCCGGCGTCTACTCCGACTACGGCAACCCCCTCCCCCAGGTCATGATCGGCATCGACGCGCTGACAAAGCACTACCCGGATGTTGCGCGCCTGCGCTACGGTCTGCGCCTGCCGTCCGAGAATGTTGGCACCCTTTCCGAGGCACTGCGCGAGCGGTTCGACCTGCCACCGGAAAATCTCGTCGATCAGGCGAGCCTCAAGCGCCGCTCGCTCGACATCTTCGAACAGACCTTTTCGGTCACCGCCGCGCTCAACATCCTCACCCTCGGCGTCGCCGGCCTCGCCATGTTTGCGAGCCTCATGACGCTGTCCACCATGCGCCTGCCGCAACTTGCGCCCATCTGGGCCATGGGGCTGACGCGCCGGCAGCTCGTGCTTCTGGAGCTTGCCCGAACTGTCGTCCTCGCCATAATCACGCTTCTAGCGGCCCTTCCCGTCGGGCTCGGGCTTGCCTGGGTGCTGCTGTCCGTCGTCAATGTCGAGGCTTTCGGCTGGCAGCTTCCGATGCACATCTTTCCCGGCGATTGGGTGCGTCTCGCCGCGCTCGCGCTCGCCGCAAGCCTGCTTTCGGCCTTCATCCCCCTGCGCCAGCTTGCAGCGGTCTCGCCTTCGGACCTTCTGAAAGTCTTTGCCAATGAACGGTAGGCCCATGACCGCTCGAACCGTCATCTCGCTCTTGATGTCTCTTCTGCTCGGCCTTTGCCAGCCGATCGCCGCAGCGGCTCAGGGATTCGCAGGGCTCGGCACGACGGCGGAAGGCTTTGCCGTACCACAGCCCGGC
Organism: Rhizobium sp. PP-CC-3A-592; assembly: GCF_003217095.1. Classification (GTDB taxonomy): domain Bacteria; phylum Pseudomonadota; class Alphaproteobacteria; order Rhizobiales; family Rhizobiaceae; genus Ferranicluibacter. The sequence goes on along the minus strand of NZ_QJSR01000007.1, from coordinate 284,320 downwards.
AAGGCCTTCGCCTTCCCGCGCGATCATGGTGCACATCCCGACTTCCGCATCGAGTGGTGGTACATCACCGCCAATCTGACCGGGGCCGACGGCAAGGCCTATGGCGTGCAATGGACCCTTTTCCGCTCTGCCCTGCAGCCGGGTGAGCGCGAGGGCTGGAGCAGCCCGCAGATCTGGATGGGACATGCAGCCGTGACCACGCCGGAGCGGCATTTCGTGTCCGAGCGCCTCGCCCGCGGCGGCATCGGGCAGGCCGGCGTAACGGCGGAACCATTCGATGCCTGGATCGACGACTGGCGGATGCAGGCGACGGCTCCGGTGGCCGGACGCGATGCGGTGGCGGATGTAACGCTGAAAGCTGCGGGACAGGATTTCAGCTACGCGCTCGACCTCACGGCGAAGGGGCCGATCGTCCGTCAGGGGCAAGGGGGCTACTCAGTCAAGTCGGCTGCCGGACAGGCGAGTTATTATTACTCTCAACCCTTCTATGACGTGCGTGGCACGCTCTCCCTCCCCGGCGGCGATGTCGCAGTCACCGGACAGGCCTGGCTCGATCGCGAATGGTCCTCGCAGCCGCTCGCTGCCGACCAGACCGGCTGGGACTGGTTTTCCCTGCATTTCGACAGCGGCGAGAAGCTGATGGGCTTTCGTCTGCGCGACAGCGGTGCCGGCTACACCTCGGCCACCTGGATTGCGGCCGACGGCACCCCTTCCCCGCTCCCGCCGGGCGCCCTTTCCGTATCGCCCATGGGCACCGCGGAGGTCGCCGGACGGACGGTGCCCGTCGGCTGGCGCCTGACCCTTCCCGCCCGCGGTCTCGACATCACCACGACGGCCATCAACCCGCAGGCGTGGATGACGACCCGCACCCCCTATTGGGAGGGTCCGATCACCTTTAGCGGAAGCTATGCCGGACGTGGATATCTGGAAATGACGGGGTATTGATGCGCTGATAAAGTGACGGCGATAACAGAGCATCATCCGAGGCGGTATCAACGCTGAATTGACCGCATCCTCTCACGAATAGGATTAGACGTTTTGAAACGTAAGAGATAAATTTACAGACAACGAACGCAGCGTTTTCAGTCGAAAACAGAGCAGAGCCGGAGTCTCGTTCTCAGGACGCCGCAGATTAAATAGACGTCGGTGCGTGCGCCGTCGAGGGATGGAAAAGACGATGACTATAGACTTGGGCTCGATGGCCCTGATCGGCGTGAAAGGCCTCGACGACGTGCTTGCCGGTGGATTGTCCCGCCGCCATGTTTTTCTGCTGGAAGGGTCGCCCGGCACTGGCAAGACGACCATCTCCCTGCAATTCCTGCTGGAGGGTGCAGCGCATGGCGAACGTTGCCTCTACATTACCCTTTCCGAAACGGAAGACGAGCTGCGCAATAGCGCCACGTCGCACGGCATGGAGCTCGGCGAGAACATCACGATCTTCGAGCTGGTGCCTCCGGAAAGCCTGCTGGATTCCGATCAGCAGCAGAGCCTGCTCTATTCATCCGACCTTGAACTGGGCGAAACCACCAAGCTGATCTTCGAGGTGTTCGAGCGCGTGCGCCCGAGCCGCGTCGTCATCGATAGCCTGTCGGAAATCCGCCTGCTCGCGCAGAGTTCGCTGCGCTACCGGCGCCAGATCCTTGCACTGAAGCACTATTTCTCGAAATCCGGCGCGACTGTTCTTCTCCTTGACGATCTGACGGCCGATACGCTCGACAAAACCGTCCATAGCGTCGTCCACGGTGTCATCCATCTTGAGGAGCTGGCGCCGAACTACGGTGCAGAGCGCCGTCGCATGCGTGTCATCAAGTATCGCGGCAAGGCCTATCGCGGCGGGTATCACGACTACATCATCGAGACCGGCGGCGTCGTCGTCTTCCCGCGCCTGCGCGCAACCGAACATCGCACGGACTTCGAACGGACGGTGCTGAGCAGCGGCATACCCGCTCTTGACGGTCTTCTCGGTGGCGGCATCTCGCGCGGATCGAGCACGCTCCTGATCGGGCCCGCCGGCACGGGAAAAAGCTTGTTCGGGATTCAGTTCGTAGACGCTGCCATCAAGCGGGGCGAAACTGCCGCCATCTTCGTTTTCGACGAGGAACTGGGTCTGCTCTTCTCCCGTACCCGCAGCATGGGACTAGATTTGGAAGCCATGCGCGACGCCGGGAGCCTTTACATCGAGCAACTGGATGCGGCGGAACTGTCTCCGGGGGAATTCGCCCAGCGCGTCCGCGAAAGTGTCACCCGCTTCAACGCGAAGACCGTGCTGATCGACAGCGTCAACGGCTATCAGGCCGCAATGCCTGAAGAAAACGCGCTCATCCTCCATATCCACGAGCTGCTGCAATACCTCAACCGCCAAGGTGCCAACACCTTCCTGACGGTTGCTCAGCACGGGCTGGTCGGCGATATGAAATCACCCGTCGACGTCACCTATCTCGCCGACACGGTCATTCTACTGCGCTATTTCGAGGCCATGGGAACCGTGCGCCGAGCCGTCTCCGTCATCAAGAAACGGACCGGGCAACATGAGGATACGATCCGCGAATACCGCATCGGCTCCGACGGCCTCCGCCTCGGCGAGCCACTTTCCGGCTTCCAGGGCGTGCTGGGCGGCGTACCAGTGCTGACCAACGGCGGCCAGACGATGATACCGCTTGCCGATGGGAGTGGCGACAATTTCTGATCGCGTTGCGACCGTTCTCGTTCTGGCGCCGGCCGGGCGCGATGCCCAGATTGCCGCATCCCTGCTTGCCGAAGCCGGGATGGCATCCAGGTCTGTGGAGACCATGGGCCAATTCGTCGAGGGGCTCGGCGACGACGTGGCTTTCGGCGTCATCACCGAAGAGACGCTCCGCTCCGCCGATCTGAAACCGCTCTCCGGCTGGATTTCGGCACAGCCGAGCTGGTCGGACCTGCCGTTCATCGTGCTGACACAACGCGGCGGCGGTCCAGAACGCAATCCTGCGGCGGCTCGTCTGTCGGAGGTGCTTGGAAACGTCAGCTTCATCGAGCGGCCCTTCCATGCAACGACCTTCATCAGCGTCGCGCGCACGGCCATGCGCGGACGCCGCCGCCAGTTCGAGGCGCGGCTGCGCATGCAGGCGCTGGACGATGGCGAAAGGCGGCTGGCAACGGCGCTCGAAGCGGGACGGCTGGGCGCATGGGAGCTCGACCTTGCGACGCAGACGCTGACGACCTCGGTCATGTGCCGGTCCACGTTCGGGCGCGGTGCGTCGGATACGCTGAGCTATGAGGAGCTGATCGCCAGCATCCACCCGGAGGATCGGGAGCGGATGATTGCAGCCGTCGGCAAGACCGTCGAGACGGGGCAGGACTATTCGATCGAGTACAAGGTCATCTGGCCGGATGGCTCGCTGCACTGGGCCGAGATCCGCGCGCAAGTCTATCGAGACCGGAGCGGACGCCCTGCAAAGCTCGTCGGCGTCTCCGCCAATATCACCGAGCGCCGCCGGGTGGAAGATCAGCAGCGGCAGATCAACGAAACGCTGGAAGAGCGTGTGACGAAGCGGACGGCGGAGCTTGAGGAAGCCCACGCCGTCGTCATGAGCGAGGTCGCCCAACGCGAGAAAGCGGAGGAGCAGCTGCGCCAGGCCCTGAAAATGGAGGCTATCGGGCAGCTGACGGGCGGTGTCGCGCATGATTTCAACAACCTGCTGATGGCCGTGCTCGGTAATCTCGAACTGCTCCGCAAGCATGTCGATGGCGATGCCAAGGCGGTCAGGCTGATCGACGGCGCCGTTCAGGGCGCACGCCGCGGTGCGTCGCTGACCCAGCGCCTGCTTGCCTTTGCCCGCCGGCAGGATCTTCAGGTAGGCCCCGTTGACCTGCGCAAGCTGGTGAGCGAAATGGAAGACCTGCTGCGCCGCTCGGTCGGCTCCGCCATCACCCTGCAGAGCGAGATCGCGGACGATCTGCCGCCGGCCGAAGCGGACGGCAACCAGCTGGAACTCGCCCTCCTCAACCTCGTCGTCAACGCACGCGACGCGATGCCGGACGGCGGAACGATCACCATTCGCCTCGATGTGGAGGACCGTCCGACAGCCACGGACGTTCTTTCGGCCGGTCGTTATCTTATGCTGTCCGTTACCGATACGGGCGCGGGGATGACCCCGGAAACGCTTCTGAAGGCGATCGACCCCTTCTTTTCGACCAAAGAGCTGGGCAAGGGCACCGGGCTCGGACTGTCGATGATCCACGGGCTCGCCATTCAGCTGAAAGGCGCGCTGCAGCTATCGAGCCGCCCCGGAGAAGGCACGACGGCCGTGCTGCGCCTGCCCGTCGCGCGCGCGAGCGATCTTAGCGAAAAGGCCCTGTCGCCGGAGGTTCCACCGATGGAAAAGTCAGAGAGATTGGAGGCCCTTCGCATTCTCATGGTCGATGACGACGCGCTGATTGCGATGAGCACGGTGGATATGCTGGAAGATCTCGGTCACAGCGTCGTGGAGGCCAATTCCGGACGCCAGGCCTTGGGCGTCCTGGAAAGCGGCGATGCCTTCGATCTGATGATCACGGACTTCTCGATGCCGGGCATGAACGGAGCGGAGCTCGCCCGCCAGGCACTTGCCATGCGGCCCGACCTGAAGATCCTGATCGCGACCGGCTATGCCGAGCTGCCGGCCGGTACCGAGCTGAACATTCCGAGGCTCGGCAAGCCATATTCGCAGGATCAACTGGCAACCGAGATCGCAAGGATCGTCTGCCAGCCGTAAACTCGATGGCTCAGCCCATCAGCGCTTGATCCTGAGGATCGTCTCGATCTCGACCGTCATGCCGTTGGGAAGCGAGCCCATGCCGATGGCGGACCGCGCATGGCGGCCATCTTCGCCCATGACCTCAATCAGGAGGTCCGAGAAGCCATTGATGACGAAGGGGTGCTCGGTGAACTCCGGCACGGCATTGACCATGCCGAAAACCTTGACGACCTCGACCGCGTCGAGATCGCCAACCGCATGCTGCACGGTCGACAAAACCTGCAGCGCAACGATGCGGGCATGGCCGCGGGCCTCCTCGATCGAAACATCGCGACCAACCTTGCCGGTGTGCCATCCCCCCTCCACACGCGCGGCACCCTGCCCTGCCAGATAGAGCATGTCACCGGCTCTCTTAGCCGGCACATAATTGCCGCCGGGTGCCAGCGGCACCGGCAAGACCAACCCAAATTCCTCAAGCCGCCGATAGACGCTCATCGCCTCCCCTCCCCTTCTCATACACTGCTTAAAAGCAGGCTCGTCTCGCTGTTCGACACGCCTTCGATCATCCGCACCTCGCGCAGCACCCGGTCGAAATCCGACAAGGTCGCGGACCGCATATTGGCGACGAGATCCCAATTGCCGTTGGTCGTGTGAAGCGCGTAGATCTCCGGAATGTCGCGCAAACGACGAATGACCTGCGTCGTCGATTTCCCAACAACCTCAATCATCATCACTGCATGGATGGTCTGTGCATCGAAATCTTCGCGTACGCGGACCGTAAATCCAAGCAGCGTTCCCGTCTCCAGAAGACGATCCAGCCGGTTCTGAACGGTACCGCGGGCAACACCCAGCGCGTCCGAAAGCTTCGACAGCGACGCCCGACCATCGACCCTGAGATGGGCGATGATGCGCCTGTCGAGGTCGTCAGGAACATAGGTCGCGGATGTGGCGTTTCGGGTATATTTCACAGCGCAGCATTCCGTTTGTCCAGTTCTCTGGCGGATCTAACACCGCTTCTTGCGGTTTGTCATCCAGATGGGCGAATTCCGAATGCAAAATGCCGCCGAACCATAAGCTCGGCGGCATGTCGTCTCTGACGTTCTCTGATCCGTTAATCGGCCGGAACAAGATGCGTGTCGTGCGCGTCCGTCGAGATCTTCAGCGGGCGGTTTCCGGCAAGCTTGCGCACCAACACATAGAAGACCGGCGTCGTGAAGATGCCGAAGAAGGTCACGCCAATCATGCCGGAGAAGACGGCAATACCCATGGCGGCGCGCATCTCGGCCCCTGCCCCAGTCGAGATCACCAGAGGCACAACACCCATGATGAATGCCATCGAGGTCATCAGGATCGGCCGCAGCCGCAGCCGGCTCGCCTCGACAGCCGCCTGAACCGGCGTTCGTCCTTCGAACTCGAGTTCGCGCGCAAACTCCACGATCAGGATCGCGTTCTTCGCCGACAAGCCCACAAGGACCACGAGCCCGATCTGGGTAAAGATGTTGTTGTCTCCCCCCGTCAACCAGACCCCGGTCAGCGCTGCAAGCACGCCCATCGGGACGATCATGATGATGGCGACCGGTAGCGTCAGGCTCTCATACTGTGCCGCGAGCACCAGATAGACCAGCAGCAAAGCGAGCGGGAAAACGAGGAAGCCGGAGCTTCCCGCCAGGATCTGCTGATAGGTCAGATCCGTCCACTCGAAGTCGATACCCGACGGCAACGTTTCCCGGGCGATCTGCTCGACGGCCGCCTGGGCCTGACCGGACGAGAAGCCCGGTGCCGGTGCGCCATTCACATCGGCCGCAAGGAAGCCGTTGTAGCGTGTCGTACGCTCGGGTCCGGTGGTCGCATCCACTTTCAGGAGCGCCGAAAGCGGAATCATCTGACCCGTCTGCGAGCGAACCTTCAGCTGTCCGATATCCTCAGGCTTTGCGCGATACTTCGCATCCGCCTGCACCCGGACGCTGTAGGTGCGGCCGAAGGCGTTGAAATCGTTCACATAGAGCGAGCCGAGATAGATCTGTAACGCATCGAAGACATCGGTGACGGATACACCGAGCTGTTCGGCTTTCGTCCGGTCGAGGTCCGCGAAGAGCTGCGGTACGTTGATCTGGAAGCTCGAGAAGATGCCTGCGAGTTCCGGGGTCTGGTAAGCCTTGGCGATGAACGCCTTCGTCGCTTCGTCCAGCGCCTGATAGCCGAAGCCGGCGCGATCCTCGATCTGCAGCTTGAAGCCACCCGTGGAGCCGAGACCGTTGACCGGCGGCGGCGGGAACATGGCGATGAAGGCATCCTGGATGCCGGCATATTTCTGGTTCAGCTGCATGGCGATGGCGCCGCCCGAAAGCTCCGGCGTCGTACGATTCTCGAAGTCGTCGAGGATGGCGAAGACGATGCCGGCATTCGAGCCGATCGTGAAGCCATTGATCGACAGTCCGGGGAAGGCGATCGCGTTCTTCACGCCCGGCTGCTGCAGGGCGATATCGCTCATCTTCTTGATGACGCTCTCCGTCCTGTCGAGCGTTGCCCCATCGGGAAGCTGTGCGAAACCAATAAGATACTGTTTGTCCTGCGCCGGCACGAAGCCGCCCGGCACCGCATTGAACATGCCATAGGTAGCGCCAGCGAGCGCGAGGTAGATGACCATGACCACGCTCTTGCGCGACAGGAGCCCGCCGACGCTGCGTCCGTAGCCGTTGGATGCGGCGCCGAAGGCACGGTTGAACCCGCGGAAGAACCAGCCGAACGCCTTGTCCATGACGATCGTCAGCTTGTCCTTCTTGGCGTCGTGGCCTTTCAGGAGGAGCGCTGCGAGCGCCGGCGACAGGGTGAGCGAGTTGATGGCAGAAATGACGGTGGAAATCGCGATGGTCAGAGCGAACTGTCGATAGAACTGCCCGGAAAGCCCTGTGATGAACGCCAGCGGCACGAACACCGCCACCAGAACCAGTGCGATCGCGATGATCGGTCCGGACACTTCCTGCATCGCGCGATAGGTGGCTTCGCGTGGCGCAAGCCCGTTCTCGATGTTGCGTTCGACATTTTCCACCACGACGATCGCGTCGTCGACGACGATGCCGATGGCGAGCACGAGACCGAACAGCGTCAGCGCGTTCACCGAAAAGCCGAAGACATACATGACCGCGAAGGTGCCGATGATCGAGACGGGAACCGCGATCAAGGGAATGATCGACGCCCGCCATGTCTGGAGAAACACGATGACCACGACCACGACGAGGGCAATCGCTTCGAGCAACGTATCGATGACCTTCTCGATGGACGCACGAACGAATTCCGTGGTGTCGTAGACGATCTCGAACGTGACGCCTTCCGGCATGGCTTTCGACAGTTCCGCCATGGTTGCGCGGACGTCGTCGGATATGGCGATGGCATTGGAGCCCGGCGCCTGGAAGACGGGCACCGCCACGGCCGGCTCGCCATCCAGCAAGGAGCGGAGCGTGTAATCGGCAGCACCCATCTCGATACGGGCAACGTCGCGGAGCCGGGTTATTTCGCCGTTCGCGCCGCTCTTGACGATGATGTTGCCGAACTGTTCCGGTGTCTGCAGGCGGCCTTGCGCGTTGACCGAAAGCTGCAGATCGACGCCGGGCAGTGTGGGTGATGCCCCGATGATGCCGGCGGCTGCCTGAACGTTTTGCTGGCGAATGGCCGTGGTGATATCGCTTGCAGCAAGGGAGTATTCGGCGGCCTTCTGCGGATCGATCCAGACGCGCATGGAGTAATCCCCAGCGCCGAAGACCTGCACTTGCCCGACACCTTCGATGCGGGCCAGCCGGTCCTTGATGTTCAGAACGGCGTAGTTGCGCAGATAGGTGAGATCGTAGCGCCCGCCGGCGGAAACGAGGTTGACGACCATCATCAGGTCGGGCGAGCTTTTTACCGTGGTGACCCCGAGCGCCCGCACCTCTGCCGGCAGACGCGGTTCTGCCTGCGATACACGGTTCTGAACGAGCTGCTGGGCCTTATCGGGATCCGTCCCCAGCTTGAAGGTCACCGTCAGCGTGAGGACCCCATCGGCCGTTGCCTGGCTCGACATGTAGAGCATGTCCTCGACGCCGTTGATGGACTCTTCGAGCGGCGTTGCCACCGTTTCCGCGATGACTTTCGGGTTGGCACCGGGGTAGGTGCCGCGCACGACGATGGATGGCGGAACGACATCCGGATATTCGGAAATCGGCAGTGCGCGCATGCCGATCAGGCCCGCGACGACGATAAGGACTGACAGCACGCCGGCAAAGACCGGCCTGTCGATGAAGAATCGGGAAATATTCATGTCATAGCCCCTCTCCGGGAATGATCAGAAGACGAAAGGCGCCGGCTCGCGACGTTGCGACCGCGAGTTCGGGCATATGGATGGATAGTATGGCGGCGCAGGTCCCGGGTCGGACCGACGCTCTAATGGTTTTGAGCAAACTGCCCGGGTACCTCAGTCTCTTGAGGCACCCTATGATCGTGGCTATTCCGGTCTGACGCCTACTGTTGCGCGACCTTGGCTTCCGTCTGCGGATCGACCAGCGCGCCGGGACGAATACGCTGCAATCCATTGACCACGATGCGATCGCCGGCGTTCAGGCCCTTCTCGACGATCCGCTGACCATCGACGGCACTGCCGAGCTCGATCTGCCGATAGGCAACCGTGTTCTGGGGATCGACGACGAAGACGAACTTCTTGTCCTGATCGGTCCCGACGGCCTTTTCGCTGATCATCAGGTGATTTTCAGGCGTGGGGTCGCCCATGCGAATGCGCACGAACTGGCCCGGAAGCAATTGACCGCCCGGATTGTCGAAGATGGCGCGAACCCGCACCGTACCGCTCTGGGCGTTCACCTCATTATCGATCAGCTGAAGCTTTCCGCGGATCGCCGTCCCCTCCCCTGCCCCGGTCGCCAATTCCACAGGTATGAGGGCGAGATCCGGTGTTTCCGTGCCGCTCCGGCCAAGCTGCGCGAGCGTACGGCCGATGAGATCCTCATTGACGTCGAAGCTGGCATAGATCGGATCGACCGACACCAGGGTCGTCAAAACAGGCGATCCGGATCCTGCAGCCACGAGATTACCCTCGGTGATCTCCCGGCGACCAACCCGTCCCGAAATCGGTGCACGAACTTCGGTATAGCCAAGTTCCAGTCCGGCAACGCGCAGGGCAGCTTTCGCAGATTGCACAGCAGCGACAGCTTCGGCCCTGGCGCTGCGACGCTGGGCGAGATCGCTATCGGAAAGCACGTTCTTCGACGTCAGCCGCTCCCCGCGATCGAGCTCGGTGGTGGCGTAATCCAGCCGCGCTTCGGCCGATGCGACCTGTCCTTCTGCCTGCGCCACGGCTGCCTTGTAGGGCTCAGGATCGATCGTGACGAGAAGATCCCCGGCCTTGACCAGAGCACCCTCACGAAATTCAATCGACTGGATCGCTCCAGCCACACGCGGACGGATCTGAACCCGGCCGACGGCCTCAAGACGACCGGAAAATTCCTGCCAAGTCGCGACGTTTCGCGTCTCGACGGCTGCAACGGTCACAGGGATGGCCTGTGGCGCTGCCACGGCGGCTGGTTCGGCGGCCACAGCCCCTTCCATCCTTTCGAAGTAGAACGCTGCCCCCGCAACGGACGCAGCAATGGTCAGGCCGGCGCCCATCAGGGCCCAGCGGTTGTTCTTTGCTGTCATGGTCAACTCCTTGGCTCTCAGCGAGCCGCTTTAAACTCTTGCCCGATCTCCCGATCGGAGTTCATCGACAAAGGCCGAGAATCCGGCGCCTACCGCCTCGATCCACGGACCCATGTGTTCTCTGTAAATCCCCGTCCAACCGAAGCTCGCGGGCAAAACCTGCTCCCGGACACGAACGCCCGCCCCCCTGAGCCGTTCTGCATAGGACTTGGTTTCATCCCGAAGGGGATCGTCCTCCGACGTCACCAGAAGAGCCGGGGCCACACCGGTGAGGCGAGAGCATTCGCAAGGAGCGGCATAGGGATGCTGCCCGCCGCAGACGGCGCGCATATAGTGCCGCCAACCATCCGCCCACCGCTCGCGCAGACCGATGTCAGCTTCGCGCATCGAGATAGATGTCATCCGCGGGTCGATCAGCGGTGACAGAAGCATTTGTCCCGTCAGACGCCCGGGAAACCGGTCTCGTGCCTTGAGCGCGACGCCAGCCGCAATATTGCCCCCAGCCTCGTTACCCACCACGAAAATCGGTGATTTCGCCGTTCCGCCCAGTTGTTTGCGCTGCTCGTCTACGAAGCGAAGTACTGAACAGGCATGGTCGAGAACCTGAGGAAAGCAAAAATCCGACGCTTCGCCGTATTGGGCCTCCACAACAACCGCGCCGGTTTCGGCAATCGCCCTCGGAATAGGGCGCTCTGCTTCCGGGCGCTCCCCACCGAGGAACGCTCCGCCATGAAAATAGAGAACGAGCGGAAGAGGTTTCTGAGAGTGCTTGCCTTTGTAGACGCGCGCACTCAAGGTCGGACCAACCTCTGCCGATATATCGATTGTCTGCCAAGGCGCATTCATGTCGATCGTTCCATGTGCGAGCATCTTGCTCATCGTTGGTGATATCTAGTATTGTTCGTGCCAGCTTCACAAGCTGCCGTCATTCGGTATCAATGTTCCGGAAATCCGAACAATCGAAGCTCATAGACAGGACCCGTTCAAATGGATCAGCTTTCCGCCATGCGCGTTTTCGTCCGTGTGGTCGAAACCGGCAACTTCACCCGTGCTGCCTCAACATTGGGCATGCCGAAGACGACAGTCACGAATCTGGTCCAGAGCCTCGAAGCGCGGCTGAAAACCACGCTGTTGAACCGAACGACGCGACGTGTGATCGTGACCACGGATGGCGCTCTCTACTACGAGCGCGCGATCCAGATTCTTTCCGAGCTGGATGAGTTGGACAACAGTCTGAGCAATTCCCAATCTCAGCCCAGTGGACGGTTGCGTGTTGAGATGGCAGGCGCTTTTGCGGATCTCGTCGTCATCCCTGCCCTCTGCGACTTCTATCAACGTTATCCGCAGATCAAGCTCGATATCGGTGTTGGTGACAGGCTTGTCGATTACGTTGCCGAGAATGTCGACTGCGCCCTTCGTGGGGGAACGCCGACCGACCAGTCTCTGATTGCCCGCAAGGTCGGAGAGATGTCGATGAAGGCGTACGCGGCTCCGTTCTACCTCCAGAAGTTCGGTGCACCAAGCGAGCCCGAGGATCTTGCCCGTGATCATGTCGCGGTCGGTTACCTGATGGCACAGTCTGGTCGTGTTCTTGATCTTGAGTTTATCGGCAACAAGCGCACCATTGAGATTATCCCGAACTACATTCTTTCCGTGAATGATGCGCGCTCTTATGTGAATGCCGCCATTGGCGGTCTCGGCATCGCCGTTGCACCCGGCTTCATGATCAACGACGCCATTGAAAGTGGCGCTCTCGTCGAGGTTCTCCCAGGCTGGTCTCTCGAACCGGTCCCACTTTACATCGTTTATCCGCAGCGGCGACATCTGAGCAACAAGGTGCGTGTGTTCGTCGATTGGCTCGCCAAACTCATGCAAACCTTGCCAGCTGACAGGGTTTAAGGAGCATATTGTTGGATTGCCATCCCGGTTGATACGGCGCATCTCAATTCCGGATCAGCTCCGCTGTGGCCTGGTTTCGCGTTTTCATTACTCCCATCAGCATTTGAGCAGCCGAGAATGACCCAGCTTCTGATTGTCGTGTCAGATGTCTCAGATATCCTCCTGGCGACTGGATATGCTCACTGCGCTCGAGAATGCAGCTAACGGCAACCGCCGTTGGAATTGAGCCCATTGTCGAACATGCCGCCTGATAGGCTGACGGACTGATCCCGAACATGCGGCCGACGACATTGGCAGCGGTCGCTAAGTCGCGCCAATCTCGAATATCGCCGCATGGTGCATAGTCCGTAATCGCTGGGCATGCTGAAAGAACGAGCGAGAGCGGAATTGACCCATTTATTGTTCTGCATGTCGAACTGTCGCCCCGATTATTCTCGACGCCTTCCATTGTGGCGTCCGGTTCAGAATCAAGAGAAGATTCGGATTCTGATATCTGTATGTGCCGCTCATTCTGGGAGGGATTGGCGCTCAGAATTTCCGAATGTTTCCATGTATCCAATATGTTGAGAATCAGGACCCGAAGAGCGCGGAGCTTTTGAAGCGTTGTCGTGATGAGATCGATATCAGCATTGCGCGGGATGCTGTCGATGATGTCCCGGAATGTCTGGTAATGCGCGGACCATTCCCCCGGCGCATTCTCCGTCTCCGCTAGTGCGATGAGCTTGGCGATATCGCGGCGGCAGATGGTGAGGTTTTCGCGGGCGTCCTGCAGCCTGATGCGATCGGCGATGACCTCCCGGGCCATCTCTTCGATCTCCGATGACCGGGCAAGAAGCGGCGCGAGGGAGAAGCCGAATGCTTCGCGGATTTCGCCATCACGGTGACGGCGACTGTAGCGTTTGCCATTGGCGCTGTCCTTGCGCGCAATCAGCCCGGCGTTCACGAGGAGCGCCAGGTGTCGTCGGATGGTCTGTTCGGCCATGCCGTTCGCACGCAGAGACAGTTGCTGGTTCGAGGGAAAAACGACGAGCCCGGTCTCGGAGGAGATCTCCGTCTTCGGATAGAAAGAGAGTAGGGCGTTGAGCAATGCCAATGTTCGATCGGATATACCAAGCCGCCCACGCGCTTCGCACAGTGCGCGATAGAGCTTCCATTTATCGACGGAATGCGCGGGGTTGACGTCGCGTACCTTGCTCTGTCCCGTGAGCATTGCACGCGTCATCGTCCGCCGCCCAAAGGGCGTCGTCACAAAGTTCGTGTCCATTTTCGTTGCCTCCAAGCGTAGGGCAAACGATTCCGGTCACCAAAGCGGCGTTCTCACGTTGACAAGTGATTCGAAGGGAGCTATTCGTTTCTCTGCTACAAGACAACAAAGGCTCTCAGGTGGTTCGCCGCTTGGGGGCCTTTCGTTTAACCGATACTGCATCCTTTCCTGTTCATTGTTTCGATAGCCCCTAAAAAGGGGAAACCCTGTCACTTGACAGGGTTTTTAATCGTCCTCGTCGTCCCGACGCTCGAATTTCTCCACCAATCGCGGCATCTCAGCCTGCAGAAAAGCGGAAAAAGCAGCGCCTTTTGGTCCGACATGGACAATGCGTAATTCTTTCGAAGAAACCTTTACACGGGCGATATCCTGCCCGTCCGGATCCCGTAACGCGAGAACATCGTTCTCTGCGTCTTCAGATCGTGATTTCGGAGCCTTCAGAGCAGCGAGCGCCAATCGAAAACGCTCGTCTGAGCTCGCCACAGGCTTTCCATCGGCCTGCAGAGTCTTTCCCAGGATGGTCGAGGCATGCTCTGTCGCGGAGAAGAGCTTTGCGAAATCGCCCCATCGCGGACGCCCGACCTTCGGCGCGCGTCCGATCGCTTCGATGACATCCAGCGGCACCGTGCGATAGACCCCGCGCATGCGCGCGAGCTCCGCATCATCGATGGCGAGCGCTGCCTTGATGTCCCTTGGCTTGATCTGGGCCTCGTCCATGCGGGCGGCAAAGAGCGCGCGTTCGATCCAGGTGAGGTCCTGGCGCGCCGCATTCTCTATCCCTTGGGAGACGACGAGGTCGCGGTCCGACATCTCGACCACCAGCGCACGCACCGGCAGCTTCAACTCTTTAGCCGCCTTAAGACGACGATGACCATAGATGACCTGGTACCGCCCGACATGCTCGGGATGCGGCCGAACCTGTATCGGAATCTTCTGGCCCTCGGCTTCAAAAGTCGCTTTGAAGGCCGCAAAATCCGCATCATTGTCGTCGGCTAGGCGATCGGGAAACGGCGAGGGGTCGATGAGAGACGCATCAAGTTCGAGGCTCGCGCCTGAGCCCGATTCAACCAGCGCCTTCAGACGGTCACGCTCGTCCCGCAGCTCGCCGATCGAGCGTTGCGCGGCGCCGATAACGCCGGCACCGACTCGCGGCAGCGCAGGCATTGCCTGTGGACTTGCGCCGGCCGGTTGCTCGATCGTCTGCGGGTCTGCCTCGACGGCAGCGGACAGGAGGCCGAAATTGGCGATGATGGATTTCTTGGTCTTGCTCATGTCCTGCCCCAGCTGTCGCGGACGAGGTCCAGAATGCTTTCATTGACGGCATCCATCGCCTCGCGTGCTCGCCGATGAGTGTCACGGCCCACCTGCCCGATTTCCAGCTCGTAGAGACTGCGCTTTGCGAGCCCTGCTGCCTCCACGGCCGTGCTCTCGACGGCTGTTGCCAGAAGAACATCCGAACCGAACAAATGCCGAAGCATTGCAACGACTTGCGATTGCGGTTGATCGTTCGGATCATGCCGTGTGATCAGGTAACGGAAGAAATCCTGGCTCAACTCGGCGCCGTTCTCGTTCAGAACCTGAATCAAGTCGCCCATCATCAGGAGAAACTGGCTCATCGACGCGACATCCAACATAGCCGGATGTACCGTGACGATCATCCCTGTTGCTGCATAGATCGCGCCGAGCGTGAGGAAGCCGAGGGAAGGGGGCGTATCGAGAACGACGACGTCGTAATCGGCCTCGACTTCGAGAAGCGCCATTTTCAGCCGCTCGAAGAAGATCCCGCCGGACCCGCCGCCGCCGCGTTGTGCAAGCACACGCGGCGTGTCGTGCTCGTACTCCATGACTTCGAGATTACCCGGTATCAGGTCGATCCCGTCGAAATAGGTCTTGCGAATGATGTCGCGGATCGGCCGGCGCTGTTCGTCGTAACGGAGCGCCGCATAAATCGTCTCATTCGGGCCGACATCGACTTCGGGCTGCGCGCCAAACATAGCGGAGAGCGAGGCCTGCGGATCGAGGTCGATCGCAAGAACGCGGTATCCATGGAGGGCGAGGAAATGCGCGAGATGCACGCTGGTCGTTGTCTTGGCACTTCCGCCCTTGAAGTTCGATATCGCGAGAACCTGAAGATGCTCTCTCCCACGGCGATGCGGCAGGAAACGCTGCGCCTCCGCGGGCTTTTGCTCCGCGAAGAAATTCCGCAACTCGTTGATCTGGTTTAATGTGTAGGCGCGATGGTTGTTTTCAAGACGGCTCGGTACCGGCCCGCGCCCTTCGATCGAGAGCAGCTTCAGCGTCGAATCGGGAATGGACGTCAGCTTCGAGACTTCGTTGGTCAGAAAGAAGCGCAGGTTCTTTTCGGCCTTCGGCGGATACATCCGGGCGCGCAATTGCTGGAGCTGGTTGGACAGCATTCCAGCATGCCGCATGATTTTTGCGGCGGCATCTTCTTGCCCGGCGGTGTCCCGCCGCAGGTCATCTCTTAGCGCCATTTATCCCTCTTGTCGGCCTATACGCGTTTTAGCGGCCATTCATCGCTAAGCTACGCCACGATTCTCGCGCGGCGTCCAGCAAAATAGCGAAATCGGCCGCACGCCGGCTAAGGAAGATCTACGATGCTATCCGAAAAACCTTATAGTTAACAGTGTGTTGATGAGTATTGGGTCGAAACGTGGCTCTGCCCTCGTTCTGCCCCTATTGCGAGGCGAGCCGCAGTCCCGGCACCCGTAAACTCGCCATCACCTGTTTCGACGTGAGAATCGCTCCCCCTTCTGCTCGATTCTTAGAGGTGGAGAATCCTGCCGTTACCCGTATCCATTTCGCGGTAGCTAACATAAAACGACAGTGCGTTGACCTGAACGCCTCGCTCTCCGAGCTTCCTACATAATGGACTTGATATCGATGGGCCCTGCGACTGTTTCTTCTGCCGTCTTCCGCATGAATGGTGAACTCGCGGCCGCGGACCCGGCACTCGTTGGAAATGCAGATCTTCTCGCCGCTGTGTTCTCAGGCTCCGGAGACTGCATCAAAATCCTCGATCTCGACGGAAATCTCCAGTTTATGAGCGATGGCGGGAAGCAGGTCATGGAGGTGGACGATTTCAGCGGGATCAAGGGCTGCCCTTGGCCGGACTTCTGGACCGGGGAGGGGAATGATGTCGCGAAGGCCGCCATAGCGTCGGCAAGGGCGGGTATTCCGTCGCGTTTCTTCGGATCGGCGGTCACCGTTAAAGGCAATCCACGCTATTGGGATGTCCAGGTCCTGCCGGTTCCCGGCGCCGATGGAAAGCCCACACACCTTTTGTCAATCTCCAGAGATATTACGGAGACGAAGCTCGCCCGGGAAGAGGCGAGACAGTTGACCGTCGATCTTCAGAATGCGGCCTTGCGGGAGGCCGACAGCATGCGCCGCCTTTTCGAGAGTGCTCCGAGTTTCCTTTGTACGCTGGAAGGGCCGCATCACGTTGTCAAGATCGTCAACGGCGCCTTTTCGCACCTCATTGGCCCCCGCGCGATGGTAGGTCGTCCCTTTCGGTCTGTTCTTCCGGAACTGGAGAGCCAGCAGGTCATCACGCTTCTCGACCGTGTCTACGCCACGGGTGAGGCCATGACAGGTCGGGGCGAGTTGATCCGCTTGAAGCGCGTCGAGGGAGGAGGGGAGGAGGATATCTTTCTCAACTTCGTCATCCAGCCCATTCGTGATCTTCAAGGCCGGGTAACCGGCCTCTTCATCGAAGGGCATGATGTGACCGACCTGAAGCGCGCTGAGATTGCCCTGCGACGGAGAGAACTCCAGCTGCAACTGGCGCTCGATTCCGCCGAAATGGGTGTCTGGGAGGCCGTTCTCGTCAATGGACGTATCGTTTCGACGACAGAGGATGCGAAGGCGTCGTTTCTGCTGGGGCGGCCGGCCGACCAGCAGCCGTCCTTCGAGACTTTCGTCAGCCGCGTACATCCCGACGACAGACCAGCCCTTAGCCGATCCGTCGAGCAGGCCATGGATCCTCTCGAGGAAGGGCATCTCGATGTCGAATATCGGGTGCTGTCCGGCGAGAATAGGCCGGAGCGCTGGATTCACGCGAGAGCACGGGTTGTTGACGGCAAGGATGCAACGCGGCTCGTCGGCACCGTCCGCGATATCACGGCTATAAAGGACGCCGAAAGCCAATATGCCCTGTTGAACGGCGAACTTCAGCACCGGATCAAGAATACGCTGGCCATGGTCAGCGCCATCGCCTCGCAGACGCTTAAGGGCGAAGCGATTCTGGAGCAGCGCGACACCTTTAACGCCCGCCTGCACACACTGGCTCACGCGCACGACCTCCTGATGGGGGAAGCGCAGGAGAAGGGCAGCATCCGCGAGGCCATCGAAACGGCACTGGCACCGCATCGGGCCGGTGCCGCGCAGTTCGACATCGCCGGTCCCGACCTCCAGCTTTCGCCGAAACAGACGCTCTCGCTCGCCCTCGCCATACATGAACTGGCCACCAATGCTGCGAAATACGGCGCGCTCTCGTCGCCGAACGGGAAGATTGTGATCAGCTGGGATCAAAATGCGAATGGTTCCGGAGCTCAGGCCTTTGCGCTGCGGTGGGAAGAGAAGAACGGCCCACCTGTCGTGCCGCCGACGCGGTCAGGATTTGGCTCCCGGTTGATAACCCGTGTTCTCGCTGCGGATTTCAAGGGCCAGGTCAAGCTCGACTATGTCCCGGGTGGTCTCGTCTGCACGCTCGTCTCGCGCTTCCCCGTCGAATTCGGCGCTTAGCGGACACGAAAAAGCCGCCAGTCTTGCGACTAGCGGCCTCGCTTTTCGGATATCGTTAGCCGGATTTAGACGGCGCGGACATCGTCGAGATCGCGCTTGGTGCCGGCAACGCCGCCGAACCAGGCTGCAATGGCGCCGAGGACAAGCGCGATGAAGCCGAGGATGGCGCCCGTCGATACGGCAGCCGTTGCGGTCTGAGCAGCGTCGATGGCCTGCTGCTTGGCAGCTTCCATGTTCTGGCGATAGGTCTGCTCATACTGCTGAACCTGCGTGCGAGCCTGATCGACCGGGATGTTCTGAGCGCGGGCCAGAGCTTCGGCGGCACGGGTGCGGGCTTCTTCGGCGCTGGCTTCGTCGCCGGTGACGACAGCCTGAATGGCGGAGACGGCGGCGTTCTGCAGAGCCTGCGGGTCGTTGCCCGTCGTATTGCGGATCTGCTGCTCGATACCGGCCATCGGGTTGGTGACGTCGGAAAGTGCCGGTGCCGCAGTCGTTGCCGCTGTGGCAGCCGTACGGCCAACACCACCGACGACGCTGGAAATACCGCTGAAGGCACCGCCGACGATCGCGCCGACCGAGGTGGTCAGCAGGTAGAGAACGACGAGGGCGGTAACGGCCCAGGCGGTAACGCCATGGTAGCCACCGGTAGACTTGCTGGCGCGGCCCGAAAGACGGCTTGCGACATAACCGCCGACAAACGAAGCGATGATACCGGAAACCACGAACCATGCGCCGCCGGCGATGGAGAACGTGCTGGCCTGAGGATTATCGTACTGTGCAGGATCGATCACGGCAGCGCCGATGCCGACGCCAAGCAGATTGAGGAGAAACTGAACGGCAAGTGCCAGTGCGACACCGGCAAAGATGGAACCCCAGGATACTTTGTGCAAAGACGCAGTTACTGAAGGCACACCACCGTAGACGGTTTCGGTCGGACGATAGGGAGAAGCTGGGATTGTCATGATGATCGGGTCCTTTAGATCGTATCGCAAATATGCGAGCGGTCGAAGAACGCAAGATTTCGCAACAAGTTCCAGACATTAGAAAAACATGAACATATGGTGCGTTTTTAACCGGTACCGGGGGTAGGGGTCCCCGAAATATCCATTGTTCATCAAGGATATGGCGGCGTGCGACCTCGACCTTCTATGATCGGGAAAGCGTGACGTGATCAACACCATCATGCGATCTGGAGTGACAGCATGCACGCCTTTCGACCCGCCACCCTTCTTCTGCCTGCAATGTGCCTGATCGCGGCACCGGTTGCGCATGCGGAAGATATCGATCATGGCCGTCGGATCTTCCAGACCTGCGCCTCTTGTCACGTGCCGGATGCCGAGACGAACAAGTACGGTCCGCATCTGAAGGGCATCTTCGGGCGGAAGGCGGGCGCGTTGCCGGATTTCCGATATTCACAAGCGATGACGGACGCGGGCGCCTCGGGTCTCGTCTGGGACGACGACGCGCTCGCCGCCTTTCTCTATAGCCCGAAGAAGAAAGTGCCGGGCACGAGCATGCGTTTCTGGGGTCTGTGGAGTGAGGCGGAGATCCGCGACGTCATCGCGTATCTCAAGACGTTCCCGTAACGAACGCGGCTGCCAGATGCAGCCACGTTTGTCGTGTCACTCTGCCGCAAGGGCCGGCATTTCCTTAAGGTCGTCCGGGCGGCCTTCTGTCTCCTGCTCGGGCGCCGGCTTTGCCTGCTTCGGATCGCGGCCGAAGAACAGGGCGTAGGCTGCCGGCAGGACGAAGATGGTCAGGACCGTCGCAACGAGGATCCCGCCCATCATGGCGTAGGCGAGGGGGCCCCAGAAGACGCCGCGCGAGATCGGGATCAGCGCGAGAACCGCGGTCAGCGCCGTCAGCATGATCGGTCGGAAACGCAGCACGGCACCGCCGATGATCGCATCCATCCGGTTCATGCCGGCCGCGATGTCCTGATCGATCTGGTCGATGAGGATGATCGAGTTTCGGATGATGATGCCGAGCAGCGCGATGACGCCGAGAATGGCGACGAAGCCGAAGGGGGCGCCGCTGATCAGCAGTGCCGCGCTGGCGCCGATGATGCCGAGCGGACCCGTGGCGAGCACCAGCATGGCCTTGCCGAAGTGCTGCAGCTGGATCATCAGCAGGATGACGATGATCATCAGCATGATCGGCGCCTTGGCCGCAATCGAGGCCTGACTTTCCGCTGCATCTTCGGCACCGCCCTGGATCTCCACCTTATAGCCGGGCGCCAGGCCGTCGCGCAGATCCTGCATGCCGGCATACATCTGGCTCACCACATCGTTCGGCTGCACGCCGTCGGGCAGGGTACCGCGCACGGTGATGGTGGGCAGCCGGTCGCGCCGCCAGACGACGCCCTGTTCGAGCACCGGAACCACCTTGGCGATTTGCGAGAGCGGGATGAATCCGCCGAAATCGGTTGGGATATAGACGGAGTTCACGGCCGACAGCAGCTTCCGGTTCTCGTCCGGTTCGCGCGCGACGATCGAAATGGTTTCCTCGCCATCGCGGAAATCGCCAAGCGGTGCGCCATTCGTGGTGGTCTGCAACATCTGGCGGATGCGCTGAGAGGTGACGCCGAGCGCGCGCGCGCGATCCTGATCGACGATCAGGCGCATGGCGGGCACGGGCTCCAGCCAGTCGTCGTGGACGGCACCGAGCATCGGATTGTCGTGGAACCGCTTCTTCAGCTCATCCGCAATGCGGCGCACTTCAGCCCGATCCGAGCCGCTGACGCGCATCTGCACGGGCCATCCAGTCGGCGGGCCGAGGAAGAGGCGATCGACCTTGGACCGGATTGCGGGAAAGTCGCTCGCAAGAATGTCACGCAGCTTCAGGATCAGGCGTTCGCGCGCCGGTTCGTCATTGGCCATGACGAGGAGCTGGGCGAAGTTCGGATTGCGCAGCTGCTGATCGAGCGGCAGGAAGAAGCGGGGTGCGCCTTCGCCGATATAGCTTGCCACGAACCGCTTGTCTGGATCCTCCATAATACGGGCTTCCAATGCCTTGGTCTGGGCCTCGACTTCCTTGATGCTCGTGCCTTCCGGCAGCCAGAGATCGACCATGATTTCCGGACGGGAGGATTGCGGGAAGAAGTTCTGCGGGATGAACTGGAACGCCCACAGGCTGGTGACGAACGTGCCGAGCGTCAGCGCGATGACGATCAGGCGATGGCGCACGCTCCAGCCGACGGTGGCACGCAGGCGCCGGTAGAACCGCGTATCGAAGACGTCATGATGCCCGCCGGCGTGGCTACGTTGCTTCAGGATCATGTAGCCGAGCCACGGCGTGAAATAGACCGCCACGAACCAGGAAACCACCAGCGCGATGCCGACGACGTAAAAGAGCGAACGGACGTATTCGCCGGCCGTGGAGGCAGCAAACCCGACGGGAATGAAGCCCGCTGTGGTGATCAGCGTGCCGGTGAGCATGGGGAAGGCGGTCGAGGAGTAGGCAAAGCTCGCCGCTTCGATCTTGACGAGCCCCTCGTCCAGCTTGCGTTCCATCAGTTCGACGACGATCATGGCATCATCGACCAGAAGCCCGAGCGCAATGATGAGAGCGCCGAGCGAGATGCGCTGAAGGTCTATGCCGATCTCGTACATGATGGCGAAGGTCGCGGCGAGCACGAGTGGAATGGCGATGGCGATGACCAGACCCGAGCGCCAGCCGATGGAGAGGAACGACACGACGAGGACGATGATCAGGGCTTCCGCCAGAGCCTTCATGAACTCGCCGACGGCTTCGTTCACGACCTCCGGCTGGTTGGAAATCTGCTCGATCTCGACGCCGTAGGGCAGCGATGCCTCGAAACGCGCATAGGTCGCCTCCACGGCCTTGCCCACGTCGATGACGTTGAAGCCCTTGGCCATGACCAAGCCGAGCTGAACGCTGTCCTGCCCGTTGACCCGGTATTTGCGGGCAAAGGGATCCTCCAGGCCCGACGTCACCGCGGCGATATCGCCGAGGCGCGTGACCTGGTCGCCAGACCGCAGGCGCAGGTTCTGGATGTCCTCGACTTTGCGAACGTCGCCCTCGACGGAGATGCGCACGGAGCGGTCCCCGGTATCGACATTTCCGGCGGGATCGATCGCGTTCTGTCCCGCCAGCGTATCCCGGAGGTCGTTCAGCGTCAGTCCGCGTTCGGCGAGCGCCTTGGAGGAGACGTCTATGAAGATTTTTTCCGGCTGGTCGCCGATGATGAGGGCCTTCTCCACGCCGGGCGTCGAGAGCAGCATATCGCGCGCCTTGATGGCGTAGCTCTTGAGCTCGGGAAAGCTGTAGCCATTGCCCATCAGGGCGTGGAGCGTGATGAACGTATCGCCGAATTCATCGTTGAAGAAGGGGCCGACAATGCCGGACGGTAGCTCTGAGCGGATGTCGCCGACCTTCTTGCGCACCTGATAGAAGGCATCGGCAACCTGCTGGGCGTTCGTATCGCCCTTCACCTGCAGCGTGATGATGGTGCTTCCCGCACGGCTGTACGAGCGCACGAAGTCGAGATGCGGTGTTTCCTGCAGTTTGCGCTCGATCTTGTTGACCACTTGGTCCTGCATGTCCTCGATCGAGGCGCCGGGCCAGAGCGCCTGGATGACCATGACGCGGAATGTGAAGTCGGGATCTTCCTTCTGGCCCATATTCATGAGGCCGAACACGCCGGAGAGAATGATCAGCCCGAACAGGAAGCGCGCGATGCTCGGATGGCCGATGGCCCAGCGCGAGAGATTGAACCGCTGACGACCGCTTGTGCCGGACGATAGCCGGTCGTCGGAAACGCTCGGGGAGCCGTTCTTCGGGCCGGAAAAGGGACCTTTGGACATCATGACGTCGTTCCGTTGTCGGTTGCCAGCGCGTGGTAAGAGGCGGGGCCAGGCGCTTCGGCTGGGGTTCGGTAGGCTCGATGCAGTCTTGCGAAAGCGATCAGCGGGTGGCTGGCGCCGATCCCTCGGCGCTGGCCTGGTGGGCCAGTGCCTCATCCGGCAGTTTTACCTTGAGGTCTTCGCGCATGAACTGCGTGCCGGCCGTTACGACGATGTCGCCCGGCTTCAGGCCATCGGCGATGCGGACGGAGACGCCGGTGAAATCGGCGACCGAGACGGGCCGCGCATGCACGGTTTCCTTTTCCGCATCCACCATCCAGACAAGCGTCTTGTCGCCGTCCTTGGCGAGCGCACTCAAGGGCACGGAGACAAGGGCAGGGCCGTTCTCCTGCGCAGCCGTGACCGATGCTGTCATGCCAAGGCGAACGCGCTCGTTTTCCGGCAGGCTGATACGGACCGCAAACGTGCGCGACCGGGCATCGGCGCTGCCGGCGACCTCGCGGACCTTGCCCGGCAGCGTCAGGCCGGCGCTCGACCAGAGTGTCACATCGACCGTCTTGCCCGGCGTGAAGGCGAAGATGTCCGTCTCGGGCACGCCGACGAGGACTTCCTTCTCGCCATCGGCTGCAACGGTGAGGACCGGCGTTCCCGCCGCAACCACCTGTCCGACCTCGGCATCGACAGCGGTGACGATCCCGTCACGATCGGCCGGTAGAGCGCCGTAGGAAACCTGGTTTTGCGCCTGCTTGAGCGCGGAGCGGGCGGAATCGCGGGTGGAAACCGCCTGATTATAGGTCAGCTGCGTCTGTTCCAGCTGAGACTTGGGGGAGACCTGAGCCGCAAACAGATCTTCGGCGCGCTTGCGGGAGAGTTCCGCCGTCTCGACCTGTCGTTCGGCGGCAGAGAGATTGGCCTCGGCCGAGCGCACGGACAGGGCGTAATCCGTGGTGTCGATGCGGGCGAGGATCTCCCCCTTCTGCACATGATCTCCGACATCCACGAGACGCTCCGTCACCTTGCCGGCCACACGGAAGCCCAAAGCCGTTTCGGTACGCGCCCGGATGGAGCCGGAATAGTCCAGCGTGCGGCCGGTCTGGTTTTGCGCCACGGTCATTACCCGCACCGGCCGTACCACCTCCGCCTTCACCTCTGCCTTCTCCTCGGAGCATCCCGCAAGAAGCAAACCCGTTGCTGAGACCAGAGCGATCATGGCCGCGTGGCGGGTCGCTGGGGCGAATGGTTTCGACATGGTCGTATTCCTGTTGCGTGTGGGGCGTGCGGTCCGGTGTTCCGCGTCGGCGTGGACGTGAAGGTCGGTCATGGCTTCAGCGCCCGGACCGCGAAATCGACGAGATCTTCCGGCTGGGCGCGATTTTCCTTCGCAACACATTGAGCCGCCATCTGCGGATGACAGAGCGTCACGGTGGCTGCGCCGAAACACTTGGCCGCGATATGAGGGTCTTGATCCAGAAACTCTCCGGCAGCGATGCCTTCGGCGATAACGCTTGCGACCAGGTCGTTGAGGCGATCGATGTGTCGTTCGATGACATGCCAGTCGCGCTCTATGGCGACGATGACCATCTCATGGACTTTTTCCTCGTCCATCATGGTTTCCATGGTCTGGCGGTGCTGATCGAGCGCATATCGGCGCAGCCGTTCACTCGCGCTCAAGGGCAAGGCAGCGCTGCGCAGCGCCAGATCGTAGCTGGCCCCCAGCATGCGGCTGCAGAGTGCCTGATGGATCTCCACCTTCGAGGCGAAGAAACGATAGATATTGGCTGTGGACATGCCGAGTTCGCGCGCGATGTCGGCGACGTTGGTCTTGCTATATCCGTAATGCCGGAACAGCGTCTCGGCGGCATCGAGAATGCGCATGACGGTGTCCTGCCGCGCGCTATCGATCTCGATTGTTTCCATACTCATGCTGCCAACACCTTACGACTGACGAATTTTGTATTTCGTCAGTCGTAAGCCAGAATGCGGCATTCGTCAATGCTGCTCCGGCTCGCTTAATAAGATGCCGGGCGAAGGGGTGCTGCAGAAGGCCTTCAAGATACGAAGTCGAAAGCGGCCGTGGTGCCGGTTCAGACAGCAGAGGCTGGAAGCGGTGCTTTGAGGATGGGAAATAGGGACCGCGACCGAAAATATCGCTCAGGCGCACTTTGCTTATGATGGCGTCAAGGTCGTGCCGTTGGTCTCGCGCAGGGGGAACCCGCGCGAGGTTTCACTAAATTCTCGCCTGTTGCGAACGGGCTTCGGTCAATCGATCGAGCCGATGGCCGTGCCCGCGTTCAGATATGTCCCCTGTTCGGCCGTGATATGCAGATGCCCTGTGCGATGAGCGATGACTTGGGTTTCCATCTTCATGGCTTCGAGAACGGCGATGAGATCGCCCTCCTGAACCTCTGCGCCGTCCGCAGCCTTCCACACCTGCAGCGTTCCGGAGATCGGTGCGGCGACGATCGCGGGGTCGGTTTCGGACGGTGCCGTCGCTGGCGTTGCGCCGTTCGAGCCGTTGCCCGACCCGAAGCCCGCCAGCAGCATTGCCGGCAGGCCCACGGCGTGGAGGCGCCCGTCGATTTCGATGTGGGTTCGGACGATGCCGGACGGGGCAGGCTGGAGGGGGCGGGGGGCGGCGCCTGGCAGGGCGGCGAAGTCCGTTTCGATCCACCGGGTGTGCACCTTGAAGCCGTCGTTGCCGCGGAAATCGGCGGTGTCGATGGCGGCGCGATGGAAGGGTAGGACGGTGGCGATCCCTTCGATACGGAACTCGGCCAGTGCCCGCCGGGCGCGCGCCAGTGCCTGCTCGCGGTTCGCACCGGTTACGATCAGCTTCGACGTCAGGGAATCGAAGGTGCCGGGCACGGTCGAGCCCGTGACGACGCCGCTGTCGAGGCGAATGCCGGGGCCGGAGGGCGGGCTGAACTCGGTAATGACGCCGGGCGTCGGCAGAAAGCCGCGGCCGGGATCCTCCGCATTGATGCGGAACTCGATCGAATGACCGCGGGGCTCCGGCGTCTCCGTGATGGCGAGAGGCAGGCCATCGGCGATCCGCAACTGCTCGACGACAAGGTCGATGCCCGTCGTTTCCTCCGTTACCGGGTGCTCGACCTGCAGGCGCGTGTTGACCTCCAGAAACGAGATCGTGCCATCGACGCCCAGCAGGAACTCGACGGTGCCCGCACCGGTATAGCCGGCGGCCTTGCAGATCTTTGCCGCAGACTGATGAATCTCATTCCGCTGTGCGTCGCTGAGGAAGGGGGCAGGGGCCTCCTCGACGAGTTTCTGGTTGCGGCGCTGCAGCGAGCAGTCGCGGGTACCGAGCACGACGACATGACCGTGACGGTCCGCAAGCACCTGTGCCTCGATATGGCGCGGCCGGTCGAGGAAGCGCTCAAGAAAACATTCGCTGCGTCCGAAAGCAGCCGTGGCCTCGCGCACGGCGGATTCGTAGAGATCGGCGATCTCCTCGCGTTTCCAGGCGACCTTCAAACCACGCCCGCCACCGCCATGCGCTGCCTTGATCGCCACCGGAAGACCGTGGGCATCGGCAAAGGCTAAGACCTCGGCTGCGGTTTCCACCGGGCCGTCACTGCCGGCAACGAGCGGCGCGCCGACGCTGGCTGCGATGCGCCGGGCCTGGACCTTGTCGCCCAGCGCCTCGATGACCTCCGGGTCGGGGCCGATCCAGATGAGGCCGGCCTGCTGTACGGCGCGCGCGAACTCGGCGCGTTCCGAAAGGAAGCCGTAGCCGGGATGCACGGCGTCCGCACCGGAGCGCTTGGCGATCGCGATCAGCTTGTCGATGTCGAGATAGCTGTCGGCAGGGCGGTCGCCGTCGAGGCCGTAAGCCTCGTCCGCGAGACGCACATGCAGCGCATCGATATCGACATCGGCATAGACCGCGACGGAGCCGACGCCGTAGTCGCGGCAGGCGCGGATGATCCGGACGGCGATTTCGCCGCGGTTGGCGATCAGAACTTTTTTCATGACAATCCTCCCTCTGAGGTTGGCCGTAACCGTGTTGCTGCCGCGTGCATGCGCATCAGCTCTTGGCCGGCACGATGTCTGCGAACGGCGCGATCGGCCGGAAGCGGATGTGAGCGTTGACCGGGATCTGTCCGGCGAGATCGAGGTGGTATTCGGCAACCGTCGCAATGACGGGGTAGCCGCCCGTCAGCGGGTGGTCGGCAAGGAAAAGCACTGGCTGGCCGCTATGCGGCACCTGTATCGCGCCGGTCGCCGTGCCTTCGCTCGGCAGTTCCGCCTTGTCCTTGCGTTCCAGCGGGATATCGCCGGACAGGCGGATGCCGACCCTGTTGGATTGCGGGGTCATGCGGAAGAGCTGCGACGATAGCGTGTCGATTCCCGCCTGCGTGAACCAGTCGCTACGCGGTCCCATGACGACATCCAGCGTCACGACGTCGTCCGAACCGGGATGTGCGAAGGCCGGCGTCTCCTCAAGCGACACCGACGTGAGATCGCTCGTGTCGGCATTGACCTTGAGCACGGCGCCCCTGGTGACCGGATCGGGCCCGACCACGGCCAGCGTGTCCGTGGATGTGCTGCCGAGAACGGGCGTTACATCGAAGCCGCCGCGCACCGCGAGATAGCTGCGCATGCCCTTCGGCGCCTGACCCAGCGTGACGGCGTCTCCAGGCTCCAGCGATATTGGGCGATACGTCTCGACCTGCTGCACCCGCCCCTCGGCATCACGGATCTCGATAGGGCAGGGGGCGCCGGCGACGCCGATGACGGTGCGGCCGGAAACAGCGACCGAGAAGCCGCCGAGCGCGATCTCGAGACAGGTCGCGCCTGGCGGATTGCCGACCACGCGGTTGGCCGCGTGAAAAGCACCCTGATCGAGCGCGCCAGCGGACGAGACGCCCTGACCGGTCTGGCCGAAGCGGCCCGTATCCTGAAAGAGCGCGGGCATGGGGGCTGCAAGGACGGTGAAGGAGACGCCGCCCAGTGCCTCTGCCAATGCAACGCTGTCGGTTGTTGCGACCGGTGCGGCGGCGGTGTAGGCGCGCTTTGCCAGATCGTAGAACCGCACGCGGTATCCCGGCTGGAACAGGGCGGGCGGATCGCGGGCGAGATCCCACATCTTCTCGGGCGTCACGCCGATGATCTGCCAGCCGCCCGGACTTTCCTGCGGATAGACGCCGCTGAAGGCGCCGGCGAGCGCGACCGCGCCGGCGGGGATGCGGGTGCGCGGGCTCTGGCGGCGCGGCACGTGCAGGGCAGGGTCTCCGCCGACGAGATAGCCGAAGCCCGGCGCAAAGCCGCAGAATGCAACGGTGAACTCGCTCTCCACATGCCGGCGCACAACCTCCTCGACAGACAGGCCGGTGAGGTCCGCGACGTCGGCCAGATCCTCGCCGTCATAACGCACGGGGATCTCGACAAGCTTGTCGGAGGGCGCGATTCGTGCGGAAAGGTCGCGCGTTGCCACCTCCCGCGCCAGTGCCTTTGGCGTCGTCGCGCCGGGGTGAAACCGGATCATCAGGGTGCGTGCGGCCGGCACCATGTCGGCAATGCCGGGCACCGGATCGGCTTCCAGCGAGGCGAACAGGGCCAGCGTTTCCTGGAGGTCGGCAAGCTCGACGAGCAGTGTGGTCAGGCTGACGGGAAGAAAGCGCATCGTGAACCTCAGGCGTGGTAGGCGGAATCCGGAATGTCGGTGATGAACATGTGCCCCGGCGCGTGGGTGATGGCAAATGGGACGCCAGACGCCATGACGGCGGCTTGCGGGGTGACGCCACAGGCCCAGAAAACGGGAACTTCGCCCGGCTCGATCCGCACCGCATCGCCGAATTCCGGTTTGCCAAGATCGGCGATGCCGATCTCGTCCGGCGCGCCGACATGGACGGGGGCGCCGTGCACCGCAGGGAAGCGCCCGGAAATGGTTGCGGCGTCCGCGACACGGCCGGCCGGGATCGGGCGCATGGACACGACGAGATTGCCGTGGAGACGCCCGGCCGGGCGGCAGGGCCTGTTGGTCAGGTACATCGGCACGTTGGACCCGTCGGTGATGTGACGGATCTCGATGCCGGCCTCGGCCATCGGCGTCTCGAACGTAAAGCTGCATCCGATAAGGAAGCTCACGAGATCGGGATGCTCGGCCCAGGCGGCGCTGGCATCGGCGGTTTCTTCGGCCAGCTTTCCGTCCCGCCAGATGCGGTAGAGCGGCAGGTCGGTGCGCAGATCGGCGCCGGGTGCCAGCATCGTCGCGTGCGAACCGGGGTCCGACACGTCGAGAACGGGGCAAGCCTTTGGATTACGTTGCGCGTACAGCAGGAAGTCGAACGCCCAGTCGCGCGGCAGGACGATCATGTTGGCCTGGGTGAAACCGGGCGCCACGCCGGATGTCGGCGCGACGCTGCCGGCGCGATAGCGTTCGCGTGCCGTTCGCGCAGGCGTGGCGTCGATATGGCGGAGATGCTCGGTAGCAATCATGACACTCTCCCTTGGGGGTTATCGATTGTCGAGGAAGGACGCGACACGCAACCCGTCCGTCTCGAAGGCACGCCGGATTTCGCGGGCAATCGATACCGCACCCGGGCTGTCGCCATGGACGCAGATCGACTGGGCCTCGATGCGGATGGTGGAGCCGTCGATGGCCATCAGCGTGCCGTCCCGCGCGAGCTGGACCATACGCTGCGCGATGGCTTGCGGATCGTGGAGAACGGCGCCCGCTTCCCGACGGGAGACGAGCTGGCCGTCCGGCGTGTAGGCGCGATCGGCGAAGGCTTCGGCGACGACGGAAAGGCCGCCGTGCCGGGCGAGATCGAGGATCGGTGTGCCGGCAAGGCCCATCAGGACCAGCGACGGATCGACCGCCTTGATGCCGTCGATGACGGCTTGGCCCTGTTTCGCATCGTTGGCGATGCGGTTGTAGAGAGCACCGTGCGGCTTGACGTAGCGCACCGTGGTGTCTGCGGCCGCAGCAATGCCTTTCAACGCACCGATCTGGTAGATGACGTCGGCGATAAGCTCGTCCGGGGTCACATCCATGTCGCGCCGGCCGAAGCCGACGCGGTCGGGATAGGAGACATGGGCACCGATCGCAACGCTCTTTTCGGCAGCTGCCCTGACGGTTCTTAGAATGCCCGCGGGGTCGCCGGCATGAAAGCCGCAGGCGACGTTGGCGCTGGAGACGATGGCGAGCATCGCCGCGTCGTCCCCCATGCCCCAGGCGCCGTAGCTTTCGCCGAGGTCGCTGTTGAGATCGATGGATTTCATGTCAATCTTGCCCCTTTTTTCTCTTGAACCCGGTCACTGCAGAGATCTGTCATTCCATCCGGACGCAAATCGCGCTGCGCCCGGATGGTTCATGGTCTTACGCGGTCAGCAGTGCGAAGATCGGACCGATCGACTTGTAGCCCATGTACCAGGTCAGTGCGCAGGCGAGGACACCAAGCACGAGGAGCCAGCGCGGGTAGCGGTAGCCGCCCATCAGGTCCGACCGGGCCCATGCCGCATAGATGAAGATCGACAGGCCGATGGGCAGAATGAGGCCGTTGAGACCGCCGACGAAGACAAGCATCTGGGCAGGTGGCGTCGTGATGAGAACGTAGGCGAGCAACGAGACGCCGATGAAGATGACGGTCGCGATGTTGCGGGCGCGTTCGGTGATGTCCTGCTTGAAGACGGTGATGAAGGATACCGACGTGTAGGCGGCGCCGATGACGGAGGTGATGGCGGCGAACCAGAGAACGGCGCCGAAGATGCGGTAGCCGACGTCACCCGCCGCCGCCTGGAACGCCTGTGCCGCCGGGTTTGCGCCCTTGCCGGAGATGTCGATGACAGCGCCGCTTGCCACCACGCCGAGAATGGCGAGGAACAGCACGTAGCGCATCAGGCCGGTGACGGCGATGCCAGTCAGAGCCGCACGATTGACGGCGCCGAGGTTTTCGATGCCGACCGTGCCCTTATCCAGCAGACGATGGGCGCCGGAATAGGTGATGTAGCCGCCGACCGTGCCGCCGACGATGGTGGTGATCGTTGCGAAATCGATCGTGCTCGGCAGGAAGGTCTGGAACAGCGCATCGCCGACCGGAGGTGCCGAGACGATCGCGACGTAGAGCGTCAGAACGATCATGAGCACGCCGGCGACGACGATCAGCCGGTCGATTGCGACGCCGGCCTTCTTGGACAGGAAGATGGCGATGGCAATCAGCGCGCTGATGGCGCCACCCCATTTCGCATCCATGCCGAGCATTGCGTTCAAACCGAGGCCGGCACCTCCGATGTTGCCGACATTGAAGAAAAGTCCGCCGACGATGACGAGAATGGCGAGAAGATAGCCGGTGCCAGGGATGGCTGCGTTGGCAATGTCGGAGGCGCGCATCTTCGTCAGCGTGACGATCCGCCAGATGTTCAGCTGGACGACGAAGTCGATCAGGATTGAGGCGAGGATGGCAAAAGCGAAGGCGGAACCGAGCTTGGTGGTGAAGGTCGCCGTCTGCGTGATGAAGCCGGGGCCGATGGCCGATGTCGCCATCAGGAAGATGGCGGCGATGAGCGCCGCGCGGCGCGATTTTGCCGACATGCCTTCGGGGGCGGGACTGCTCTGGGATGGTGATGCGGGGGATGCCGATGTATCTGCCATGTTGCCCTCTTCGTTGGCCGCTTTTGCTGCATATCCTGCAGGGAGCGATTGTAATGACGGCAGCGTCGTCCCGTTTCACAATTCTGTCAATATCGTTCAACGATTTTACTGTATCGTTCTACCAAGTTGTTCAAACACGTGGCAGCTTGCTGAGAGAACGGGCAGAAAATCGCGGCCTTCGCGCATCTTTTAGGCGATCCAAAACGGCTCTTCCTGCCCCTACAGCGGCGCGCTCCTAGCCGGACGCCCTCAAAATCGAAGCGGAGGTGCGTTGCAAACGTCATGGGGAGGTTTCCCTCCTGCGTGATCCGCGATATCGCTGCGGCCATGGCGCACTTGTACGGACGCGCGCCCGGGGGGTCGAGTTTTTCGATGGCAGAGCAGGACACGATATCGGCGCTGGCGCCACGGTTGGCGGAGGAGATCCGGGGCAGGTTGATCGCTGGCGAACTCAAGCCGGGACAGCGCCTGTCGGAGGCGGCGCTCAGCGCGGATTTCTCCGTGTCGCGCAATTCGCTGCGGGAAGCCTTCCGGCTGCTGACGAAGGAAGGCCTGCTGCGCCACGAGCCCAATCGCGGCATGTTCGTCGCCACGCCCAGCATGGCCTCGATCATCGATATCTACCGGATCCGGCGGATGATCGAATGTCAGGCGCTGGCCAAGGCCTATCCGCACCACCCCGCCGTCGCCCGCATGCGGGCCGCCGTCGAAACCGCGCGAATCGCGCGCAGCGAGAAGGCATGGGGCATGGTGGGCAGCCAGAACATGGTGTTCCATGCCGCCATCGTTGAACTGGCGGACAGCCAACGGCTGAACGCGTTCTACGCCCAAATCGCCGCCGAACTCCGGCTGAGCTTCGGCCTGCTCGACGATCCCGAGCTTCTCCACGCCCCCTATGTCGATCTGAACGCCGCCATCCTGGAGCATCTGGAAGCCGGCCGGACGCAGGAGGCAGCAACGATGCTGGAGGCCTACCTCGCCCAGTCGGAGCGAACCGTCCTCGCCGCATTCTCCCGGATTGGCTGAACGGCGCCTCAGCCGTCCTTGCGGCGGCCGGCCGCGTCGAAGAGATGCAACGCCTGCCGGCTGGCGGCGACGGGCACAATATCATCCATGAGGATGCGGGACCGGCCGGCGACGCGGAAGATGATCGGCTGGCCATCCGTCAGATGTCCGTGGACATAGCTCTCCGCACCCACCAGCTCGACCGCGGCGACCTTCACGTCCGCCCGGAAGACTTCGGCCGTGTCGGCGCCGTCTGCCGGGTGGAGATCCTCCGGTCGGATGCCGAGCGTGGCGCTGCCCTGCGGTAAGTTGATATCCGGCACGAGGCTCCAGGCAGAGCTGGAGAGACCGGGCAAGAGGTTCATGGAGGGTGAGCCGATAAAGGTCGCGACGAAGGTGGTCGCGGGCTTTTCGTAAAGTTCGATCGGCGTTCCCACCTGCTCGATGACACCGCCGTTCAGCACGACGAGCCGGTCGGCCAGCGTCATCGCCTCCATCTGGTCGTGCGTGACGTAGACGCTCGTCGTCTTCAGCGATTTCTGCAGCCGCTTGATCTCGACGCGCATCTGTACGCGCAGCTTGGCGTCGAGGTTGGACAGAGGCTCGTCGAACAGGAAGGCCGCGGGCTCGCGCACGATCGCCCGGCCCATCGCCACGCGCTGACGCTGGCCGCCGGAAAGCTGACGCGGCTTGCGCTCCAGAAAGGTTTCGATCTCCAGCGCCTTGGCGGCATCCGCGATGCGCCTGTCGATCTCGGCCTGCGGCGTGTTGCGGTTCTTCAGGCCGTAGGCGAGGTTCTGGCGCACCGTCATATGCGGATAGAGGGCGTAGTTCTGAAACACCATGGCGATGTCGCGCTCGGACGGTTCCAGCGTGTTGACGACGCGGCCGCCGATCGAGATCTCGCCGC
Source organism: Rhizobium sp. PP-CC-3A-592 (assembly GCF_003217095.1). Classification (GTDB taxonomy): domain Bacteria; phylum Pseudomonadota; class Alphaproteobacteria; order Rhizobiales; family Rhizobiaceae; genus Ferranicluibacter. Next base: position 250,638 of record NZ_QJSR01000007.1, on the reverse strand, counting down.
CGGTGATGCTCTCCAGTCCCGCAATCATACGCAGCAGCGTCGATTTTCCGCAGCCCGAGGGGCCGACGAGGACAAGAAATTCGCCATCGGCGATATCGAGCGAGATGCCCTTGATGGCATCGATAGTGCCGTATTTCTTGCGGACGTCGTTGAGGACGATATTGGCCATTATTTTTCCGTCTCCACGAGACCTTTGACGAACCAGCGCTGCATGAGCACCACGACGAGAATGGGGGGAATGATCGCAAGGATCGCCGTGACCATCACATAGTTCCACGGCGTCGAGGCATCGGTGAAATCCACCATGCGCCGCAGCCCGATGATGACGGTGTTCATCTTCGCATCATTGGTGACGAGCAGCGGCCAGAGATATTGCGTCCAGCCATAGATGAACAGGATCACGAACAAGGCGGCGATGTTGGTGCTCGACAGCGGCAGCAGGATATCGCGCATGAAGCGGAACGGGCCGGCATTGTCGATGCGCGCGGCCTCCACCAGTTCGCCCGGAATGGTCAGGAAGAACTGGCGGAAGAGGAACGTGGCCGTTGCCGAAGCCATCAGGGGCAGGGTCAGGCCCGCATAGGTATCGATAAGCCCGAGATCGACGATGACCTTGTAGGTCGGCAGGATGCGGACCTCGACCGGCAGCATCAGCGTGACGAAGATCATCCAGAAGAAGGCCATGCGGAACGGGAAGCGGAAGAAGACGATGGCGAAGGCCGACAGAAACGAAATGACGATCTTGCCGACCGCGATGGCCACGGCCACCACGAAGGAGTTGAACAGCAGCCGTTCCAGGCTGACACCGACGACGCGCTCGACGCCGCCGGTCATCGCCTCCGTGTAGTTTTCGACGAAATGACCGCCCGGTAGCAGCGACATCGGCGGGCGGATGATGGCCTCCGACGTCGCCGTGGAGGCGATGAACGTATAATAGATCGGGAAGGCGACGACGATGATCCCGAGGATCAGGATAAAGTGGCCGACGAGATTGGCGATGGGGCGTTTTTCGATCATCTCGGGGCCTCAACCATAATGCACGCGCTTCTCGACGAAGCGGAACTGGAACGCCGTCAGCGCGATCACGATGACCATCAGGATGACGGACTGGGCCGCCGAGGAGCCGAGGTTCAGATTGACGAAGCCGTCATTGTAGACCTTGTAGACCAGCGTTTCCGTGGCCTTGGCCGGACCGCCGCCGGTGACGGAATGGATAATGCCGAAGGTGTCGAAGAAGGCATAGACGGTGTTGACGACCAGCAGGAAGAAGGTGGTCGGCGCCAGCAGCGGAAAGACGATCGTCCAGAACCGCCGCGCGCCGCGTGCGCCATCGATGGACGCTGCTTCGATGAGCGATTTCGGAATGGCCTGCAGCCCGGCGACGAAGAACAGGAAATTGTAGCTGATCTGTTTCCAGGCGGCAGCGACGACGACGAGCCCCATGGCCTGATCGCCGTTCAACAGCGGATCCCAGCCAAAACCGTTCCGGCGCAGCAGATAGGCAAACGTGCCCATGGCCGGGTTGAACATGAAGAGCCAGAGCATGCCCGCGACGGCCGGCGCCACGGCATAAGGCCAGATCAGCAGGGTGCGATAGAAGGTCTGTCCGCGGACGACCTTATCGGCTGCGGTCGCCAACAGCAGCGCCACGCCCATGGAGACGAGCGCCGTGAGAATGCTGAAGACCACGGTGACCTGAAGCGCGTGGATATAGTTCGGGTCCGAGAGCACAGCGCGGAAATTGGCAAGGCCGACGAAGCCGCTCTTCAGGCCGAACGGGTCCTCGCGCATGACGGATTGATAGAGCGCCTGACTTGCCGGCCAGAAGAAGAAAATGACCGTGAGGATGATCTGCGGGGCGACCAGCAGGTACGGAAGGATCTTGTTGGGAAAGGCGACGTTGTGCACCGGGTGCTCCTCGGGACGGCAGGCAGGCGTATCGCCGGCCCGTAAAGCGGGGCCGGCGATACGGTCAGGTGCGGATCAGTTGCCGATGGCTTCGGCGATCGCCGCATTGCCCCGCTCGACAGCCTTGTCGAGGGCGGCCTTCGCATCCTGCTTGCCGGCAAGCATCGATTCGAACTCCTCGTTCATGATATCGCGAACCTGCGGCAGGTTGACGAGGCGAACACCCTTGGAGTTCTCGGTCGGCGCCTTGCCCATCATCTGTAGGATCGGCGTCTCGCGGCCCGGGTTCTTGTCGTAGAAGCCGGAAGTCTTGGTCTCCTCATAGGCCGCATTCGTCACCGGCATGTAGCCGGAAACCTGGTGAAGCCGCGCCTGGATCTTGGTCTGCGACAGGAAGTTGAAGAACTGGGCGATGCCTGCATATTCCGCATCGCTCTTGCCGCCGAACACCCAGAGGCTCGCGCCGCCCGGGATCGTGTTCTGTGGTCCATGGCCTTCGTAGTAGGGCAACTGGCCGATGCCGTATTTCACGCCCGACTTGACGATATCGCCGAGGCCGCCGGAGGATTCCGTCAGGATCGCGCATTCGCCCGACATGAAGAGCTGCTTGGCTTCGGAGGTGCGGCCGCCATAGCGGAAGGTTCCGTCCTTCGCGAGATCGGCAATGGCCTGGAAATGCTCGACGAAGAGCGGGGCATTGAACTCCAGCTTGACATCGCTGCCGCCAAGGCCGTTTTCGTTGGTGCCATAGGCGACGTTGTTCCAGGCGGCGAGGTTCTCGGTCTGGATCCAGGTGAGCCAGGTCGATGTGAAGCCGCAGGATGCGGCACCGCTCGATTTGATCTTCTTCGCGGCTTCGAAGACGTCAGGCCAGGTCTTCGGCGGCGCTTCGGCGTCAAGACCAGCCTTCGCGAAGAGATCCTTGTTGTAATAGAGGATCGGCGAAGAGGAATTATAGGGGAAGGACAGCATCGTGCCGTCCGGCTTGGAATAGTAGGCCGCGATGCCTGCGAGATATTGCGACTTGTCGAAGGTGAAGCCGCCCTTTTGCAGAACGTCGGCCGCGGGCATGATGGCGCCCTCGGCACCCATCATCACGCCGCTACCGGCGTCGAAGACCTGAATGATTGCGGGTGGCTGCTTGGAGCGGAAGGCGGCGATGCCGGCGTTCAGCGTTTCCGGATAGGTGCCCTTGAACACGGGCGTGATGGTGTATTCGCTCTGGCTTTCGTTGAATTCCTTGGCGAGCTGGTTGACGACCTCGTTGTTCGCGCCGGTCATCGCATGCCACCATTGCAGATCGGTCGCCGCAGACGCGGCCAGAGGTCCGGTAGCCGACAAAGCAAGCGCGGCTGCCGTCGCCTTCAGGGTCGATGCCTTCAGGATTGTCTTGAACATGAACGTCCTCCCGTTTTGGCGAAGCAAGACGTGCCGCTCCGCGATATCAGCGTGACGATCCTCCTCGACCGTCACGAGACGGTTACATATGCCGGGCTTTTGTCCGGGCGGCAACCGCCAATCGAGCCTCCTCCACGATCATGCGGCTTTGCCGCCGGTGTAGTACAGTTTGGAAAGCTGCGAGGGTTTTCCCGGTTAATACTTTGTTAACACCTGCAATATTGTGCGAATTTAAATAAAATTGGAACAAAAGCTTGTGCCGGCCATTTCATCTGCAGTCTCAATGTCGAATGGGTATAGCGTCATGACCGAGAACACAGTCCGCCGGTGGCAGAGCCGTCCGATCATCGACTATCCCGTCGTGATCATTGAAGATCACCTTCTTCTCGCACTTGATCTGGAAGATGCCGTCTCGGCTGCTGGCCTGAAGGCCGGCGTCGTCGGCTTCGCCAGCCGCAAGAAGCATGCCTTGCAGGTCGGTAGATTGGCCGCCATCGCTTTCGTCGATGTGAACCTTGCCGACGGGCCGAGCGGTCCGGAGATTGGGCGCATCCTGGCCGAAGATCACGATGTTACCGTCATCTTCACCACGGCGGACCCGGAAATGCTCGGCACCGGCGTGTCCGGCACCATGGGTGTCCTGAAGAAGCCTGTCAGCCCGGAAGCCGTGCGCGGCGCCTTGACCTACGCGATTGCCCGCAGGCGCGGCGATCTCGCGATCGTACCGCCCGAACTGACGATTTTTGCCGGCTGAAGACTTCCTCAAGGTCTTCGCTGTAGTCTTCTGACGAAGGTCGAGCTTTTCGAAGCCCGTCCTTCATCGAATCCGTCCTTCCTCCATACATTCCATTTGCTTTCACCTCAGACAGAGGCGCCCCGCGCCTGTCCAACTTCAAGGCCCCACGATGACGTCCATCGTTTCGCTTTCGCGCCGACGCTTTCTCGGATGCGCAGGTGTCGCCTCCGCGACGCTTCTCACTGGCTGCTCCACGCAGGGCATCGGCACGTTCTTCGAACCCGTCGTCAACGCGATCGTGCCGAAAACCTATGACGGCGAACAGCCCGATCCCGCCGTCATCTACGCGGCCCGCACGGACGAAGGTTTCAGCCTTCCGGCCATTCCCTACAAGAACATCCCGCAGCGCTTCTATCGTCAGCGCGTCATCGACCCCACGGGCGAAGCGCCCGGCACCGTCGTCGTGGATACCAAGGCCCGTTATCTCTATCTGGTGGAGAAAGGCGGTACCGCAATGCGGTACGGCGTCAGCATCGGCAAGGATGGCTTTGCCTGGCAGGGCGAAGGCGTCATCCAATGGCGCAAGAAATGGCCGCGCTGGACGCCGCCCGACGAGATGGTTGCCCGTCAGCCGAAGCTTGCCCGCTACTCTATCGGCAATGGCGGCCAGGCGCCGGGTATCACCAATCCGCTCGGTGCCCGTGCGCTCTACATCTTCCAGAATGGTCAGGACACGCTCTACCGCTTGCACGGTAACCCGGACTGGCGGTCTATCGGCAAGGCCCAATCCTCTGGCTGCGTTCGCTTCATCAACCAGGATATCATCGATCTCTACGATCGGGTGCCGGAAGGTGCCCGGATCGTCGTGCGGCAGTAGAGGCAACAGAGGCCTGAAGGATTTGCTCGATATCCTCGATCCAAAACCGGCGAAGGCCTTGGGAACTTAGCCCCCAAGGCCTTCGCCGAAACGCATTACCTTCTCGCCTCGTCTCTCAGTTTCTCGTCGCGATGGCGGACGGTGTTGCCGCGCGAGCATTGGCAAGACCGCGAATGGCCTCCTGATTGCCCGTAGCCGCCAGTGTTTCGAAGGTCCGGATCGCCTGGCCGTAGCGGTTCAGCCCGAGAAGGGCGTAACCGCGCAGCACCATCAGGTCGATGCGTTCGGGTGCCAGTTGCGCGCGGCGGTCGAGGAGGATCAGGGCCTCGGAGAACCGCTTCTGGTCGAAAGCGACCAACGCGCGGTTGGAGAGGAGGGCGATCTGCAGTTCCGTCGCTTTCTGCGCATCCATCGGTCCACGCGTCGCGGCAACGGAAGCTTTGTCGGTCAGGCCCTGACGCAGATAGGCAAGGCTCTGGCCGTAAGCGGCTTCGCTGCGGATGCGCGTGTCGCCGGTGCGTATCGCTGCGTCGAAATGGTGAACGGCTTCGAGTGGCCGGTTCAACTCCATCAGGCACCAGCCGCGCCGCAGCGCTTCACCGGCCGAAAGTCCGGAAGCGTCACCGAAGGTGCTGCAGCCTCGGCCGGATGTCGGCGCCGCGCCACGATTGGCAGGGGCCGCACGAGCGGTGCGTTGGCGCACCGGCGCTGCCGGCTCGGCGCTTGTCTGCGCCGATACGGTCCGCGCGGGCTGCCGCGCGGGCGACCGCGACGTCTCGCGAACGGGTTCATCGGCCACCGTTCCGGCTTGCGCCATGCGCTGAGGCCGGTTCGGGTCTTCTTCTTCGCCGAGCATGGCGATCCGCGGGGAGCGTCCGGCCCATTGTCTCTGGATTCGCGCGACATCGCTCGTCATGCCGAGCTGATTTGCGGTGATCGCAAGGCCGTAGGCAGAGGCTTCGGTATCGGGCTTCCAGGTCAGCGACGTCGAGAACCATTGCAGCGCGAGCTGCGGCTGTTCGAAGGCGCGGGCGTACCAGCCGAATTGCTGGGCGACGTCGGCATTGCGGGCGCGCATCGCTTCCTGCGCCATGCGTTGCAGCACATCCGCTGCGATAACGATGGGCGGGTCGAGTGCCAGGAGGTTCGAGGCGGCGGCGAGATAGGTATCGCGCGTGTCGTCGGACGTATCCCGCCAGGGATAGAGCGTGGCTTCAGCCTCACCTGGATTGTTGCGTGCGATCAGCGTCAGGGCGAGGCCCTGCGATGCTGCCGCGGAATCCTCTGCCGTCCGTGCCCGCCGGAACCATGTCTCCGCCTGTTCGGCACCGTTGCGGCGCACGTAGTACCAGCCGAGCAACAGGGCGTCGGACGCCTTGCCACCGGCCTCGGCGACGCGCTCCAGCCGGGTCAGGTAGGCCGGGGGAACGGTGAGCTTCGGGTCTTCGCCGGCGGCGGCGACGAACTGGCGGGCCAGATCGTCCTTCACGGGCTCGAATTCGCCCTTGCCGGACGGGTCGGTCTTTTCCTGCGTCAGCAGCTGTTCGACCATCGGGCGCGGCAGCAGGGATGCGGCCTTCTGCAAGGTCGCCAGCCGGTCGGGGCCCTCGGTGCAGCTGGAGAGGATATAGGTATAGGCATCCAGCGACCGCTGCTGCCGGTCGGTTTTTGCGAAGGCCTCGGCGAGACGCCAGAGAATGTCGATTTCGCTGCAGACGAGAAGCTGCGGCGTTTCCGCGGCGACGTCGACGACGGTCGGAAATTGCTGGAGGTTGGAGGCGTTGACGAGACGCTGGCGGGCTTCGCCGAGCGCCAGCATCGACAGAAGGTTTTCCGGCGGTTGCCAGCCGGGTTCGCGGGCCTGTCGGTCGGTGATGGCCTTGCGCACTTCTGCATAGCGCGTTTGTCCATAAAGCGCCCACATGGCTTCCAGCTGCGTATCGACATTCTGCGGCACGGCAAGCGGATCGGCCGGGGGTTCCCAGTCGGGATAGAGCGTGCGCAGGCGCGCGATCTCGGCCTGCAGGCGCACGGTGTCGCCTAAACGCGCGAAGTAGCGCAGCGCGCCTTCATCCACGGTCGGCTTCGGCGGCGCGGACGCTGCGGGGGCCGCGGGTGCAGTGGGTTGGGTCTGTGCGGGCACGGGCGGTTGCGATTGCAACTGCGCCTTGATCACGGGTTCGGCGCCTTGCGGCGCTGGCTCTGCCGGCGCTTCCCCGGACATATCCGGTGTCGCGGCCTCGGTCCCAATCTCGGTCTCTGCGGCGGGAACGGCAGGCGGAAGCGCTTGCGACAGGTCGGCCGGTCGCCGGTCGCCACGGCGCACGGTCGGGCTTGGCGGCACCAGGCTCAGCCGGTTGCCTTTCTCATCGACGGCGGGCGGTGCGGCGATGGTGCCGGTCGTCAGTTCTCTCTCAGGCAACAAAGCGGGGCCGTAATAGATCGCCGTTGCGGTTGCTGCGGCCAGCGTCGAGAAAAGCAGGATGCGGGCGGTTGTCATGGGAACTCCCGGTGAACTGTCCGAGGAAGAGAGAACGCCCAGGGGGCGCGCGTCGATGCAGAGCCCGGCAGGGCGGATATTTTCGGGCTCCGGCCGCTTGTCGTCCTCATCGGCTGCGCCCCAGGAGGCGCAGCATCAGCGTGGTGATGATGCCGAGAAGGGCGAAGCCGGCGATGAACATCACGGCGAAGAAGAGGATGTTGGTCGACAGCCAGTTCGCCGCGATCAGGCGCCAGTTGGCGATCGAGAAGGGTTGCGTCGGGTTCAGATGCAGGTCGTGCACCGGTACCATCGCCACGTTTCCGGTCGCCTCCTCGAAGGTCGTGATCCGGCCTTCGATGCCATTCCAGCGTGCCTCTTGCACCATGGCGCTCATGCCGGTCTGAAGGCTGGCCGGCGTTGGCCCCGTTGCGAGCGTCCATGTGCCGGCGCCCGACGGGCTGCGGCCCTGGGCGATCATGAAGCTGACGTCGTCTGCCGGAGAGAAATTCTCCTCCTCGCCGGGCAGGAAGCGTAGCGAATCCATCGACAGGTCGAAATCGCTCTTCAGCCAAGCTTCGAGACGAGACCCCTGGCCAAGCCAGCTGCCGCCGGAAACCTTATGGCGCCATTCCTCGAACAGGGTGCCGCTGTCGCCGTTCGCCGGCCCGCCTGCATGGTGCGTGCCCCAGTTGGCGGGCGCTGCACCGATCTGCATCTGGGTCAGCAAGGGCGGGGGAAGCTGCGACATCGTGCCGACGATCAAGGCGTTGCGGTCGCCGAGAGCTGCCGGCGAGGCCACGGTTTCCAGCGCGAGCGGGTTGCCCGCGGCAACGGCGAGGCGCCCGACGAGCGTTGCTGCGGCCGACAGCGTCTCGGGATCGAGGCGGTCGAGATAGAGCGCGGTCGGCTGTTCCGCCCGACGATAGGGCTGCCCCGTCGAGGACGTGGCCGCAAGGCTGGGGCTGCTGTCGATCCGTGCGAAATCCGGCATGTGGAATTCGGTGGTGTCGAAGAGCGCAAAACGCGGTGTGGTCTGCGCCGGCGTGCCTGTGGCGCAAGCGTCGTCGTCTTCCGTCAGCAGCACGGCTTCGATCGAGATTCGGTTCACGCCGGGCACGAAGTGGCGCAGCGTCACGGTGATCGGGAGATGGCTGAGGATGCCGCCGCCGGCCGTGGAGAGTGGCGTGGTGGTGGCGATATTGCCATTGACATAGACGTCGATGCGGCTGCCCGGCAGGACCGACGCGGCATAGCCGGCATCAAGCAGGATCACGGCATCGCCATAGGCGCTGGCGTAGAAGTCCGCGGGAACGCCGAGCATGAACTCCGTACGAAACCGGCGACCTGAGAACTCGCTGGTGGTGATGCCGAGCTGCGAGAGCGGGATGCGCGTCTCGCCGACGAGGATCGGCGCATCCGGCGTGTTCCACGCCTTGGTGGAGAAGGTCGTGCGCGAGGTGCCGGGTGCCGCGTCGAGCGGGCTCGCCAGGGTTTCCACCGCCTGCCGGAGAGCTTCGGCCGTCGGGCCGGTGACGACGAGGGTGCTCAAGCCGGGCGTTGCGGCAGCCGCAAACGTCACGGTCGGACCGACCGCGGTGCCGACTGGCAGAGCCGGGATCAGTCCCTCAATCTCAAGCTGCGTGCCGACCAGCACGGTGAGTGTGCCTGCGACCGGTGCCGTGGGCATGGTCGCGTGAAAGGCAACCGTCTGGTTCGGCATCTGCACGCGCAGCGCCAGAGCCTGCGCGAGACGCAGCAGCATGTTCGACCGGCTCGGGTTCGTCAGTGCCGGCGCGACGATGTCGATCGTCGTCGCACCCGTGGCGTCAAGGCCGACGGCCGGGATATCGTCGATGCTGGAGAAGCGATTGCCGACCGGTGCGTTGAAGGTCAGATATGTCCGGCTCGGATCAATGTTGGTCCACAGGTCATAGGTCGACTGGATGCTGCAATCGGTGCGGTGCCGCTGTTGCGTGGCGAGGCGCACGACGTTTGCACCGGCCTGCAGCGCGCCGGCCGGAAGCGGCAGCACGAGATCGCTGACCGCATCGGCCGAGGCGACCGGTACCTGTCCGATGACGCTGCCGTTGAGCTCCACGGAAAAGGTGGAGGCCTCCGGTGCGACGACGATGGAGTTCTGGTAGCCGATGGTGATGGCGGTGGCCGCGCTCGCCTGCTCCGGCGTCACATAGATCGTCCATGTCCGCCGGTCGGCCTCGCCGGAGAGGCTGAGCTTGCCGAACGGCAGGATATAGCGGCGGCCTGCATCCGTGTCGGAAGCTGTCTGGACACGCGGTTTGGCCTCGGCCTGCGGGGGAGCGGTCGGTGTGGCCGGCGCTGGCTGTGTTGGCTGGCGTGCCGGGCGCGCGGGCGCGCCGGGCGAGACCTGGAAGGGCGCCGGCTGCGTTGCTGGTTGCTGTGGGCGTGCCTCGGGTGTCGCTGCTAGCGGCTGTGCCTGCACCGGAACTTGCGCCGGAGTTTGGGCCTGAGGCTGGCTCGGTGCGGGCGACGGTGCCGGCTGAGCCGGGGTTGCCGGCCGCTCGCGGGACATGTCGAAGGGGGTGGTCTGGGCGAGGAGCTGCGACGGCGCGAGGAGGGCGAGCGTGCAGGCGATGACGAAGGGCTTCATGGTCTCGCTGCCTCCTTCTTGACGGGGGCCGCTGCTTCCTTCGCGCCACCAAGGCTGCGGAAGAAGTAGAAGAGGCCGCGATTGGTCTGGTAGAGCGCAATGGCGAAGAAGCTGATCGTGCCACGGATAAGGCCGGGATTGCGCCGCCGACCCATCTGGAATTCCGTCCACTGTGCAGAGTTTGCAAAGATGATATCGGCAAGCAGCCGCCGTTCCTGCGGTTCGCGCGGTGCGAACGTGCAGCCGACGAGCACGAAGCCGTCACCCCGGCCGCTGCGCACGATCTTGACCGGCATGGAGGACGGCGCGCCCGGGCTGAACGTCTCGACGCGGATCTCCTCCATAGCCCCCACCGTCAGCGGCTGCATGGAGCGATCGTAGACGTGGACGAGAAGGCCGTTGACCGAGACGTTTTCGATGACGCCCGGGAACCACTGGTCGCCCACGCGGAATTCGCACCGCCGTTTGACGTTGACCCGCCGGGACGACGACTTTTCGCGCCGTTCCGAGACCACCCCCAGCGCGCAGCCGGCGAAGAGGAGATTCAAGAGGTTCCAGCCGGCGACGACCAGCGTCACGTCGGATTTGTAGGGCTCGGCATAGATCTTGTAGAACGACATGACGGTGGCGATGAGCAGCACGCCGAAGATGACGAAGAATGGCCGGCTGATCTCCGAAAGCCTGTTGTCGCTGATCGACTCGTCCTTCGCCGTCACCTTGAACGTGGGCTTCGACGGATTGAATATGACCGAGATGACGGCGGGCAGCAGGTGCACCGTCTGCACATATTCATAGAGTTCCGAAATCCAGGGCCAGCGGAAGCGGCCGTAGAGATAGTTCTGCATGAGCAGGTTCACGAGCATGTAGGTGGTCGTATAGGCCAGGAACTCGCCGCCGGAGCCGACGAAGATCTCCAGATCGAAGAAGATGTAGAAGAGCGGTGCGAACAGGAAGACCGTGCGGGGGAACGGGAACAGCCAGAAGAGCGTCGAGGACATGTAGCAAAGACGTTGCGGCATGCTCAGACCGCGCTTGAACAGCGGCATGCGGAACATGAGGATCTGCATCATGCCCTGCGCCCAGCGGCTGCGCTGGCCGATGAAGCTTGCGAAGGTGGCGGGCTGGAGCCCGGCGATCAGCGGCTTGTCCACATAGACGCTGTTCCAGCCGCGCGCGTGGAGCGCCAGAGCCGTTTCGCAGTCCTCTGTGATGCTGATGCCGCTGAAGCCGTTGGTGTCTTCGAGCGCGCGCCGGTTGAGCACTGCTGCCGAACCGCAGAAGAACGCGGCATTCCACTTGTCGAGACCGCGCTGGATGATGCCGTAGAACATCTCGTTCTCGCTCGGCATCTTGTTGAAGGTCTTCAGATTGCGCTCGATCGGATCGGGATTGAGGAAGAAGTGCGGCGTCTGCACGAGGAAGAGGCGCGGATCCTCCTCGAAATACCCTACCGTCTCGCGCAGGAAGTCGCGGGCCGGCGCATGGTCGGCGTCGAAGACGGTGATGAGATCGCCCTGGGACTGGCGCATGCCATTGTTCAGATTTCCGGCCTTGGCGTGTTCGTTGCGGTCGCGCGTGAGATAATTGGCATCGAGGTTGCGGCAGAGTTCCTTCAGCTCCTCGTGGCGGCGCTGGGCGGCCTGCGCGTCCGGAATGCTGGCCGCGTTCCGCTTCTGCAGGGTGCCGCCATCGTCCAGAAGCCAGACGGTCAGCTTTTCCGGCGGGTAGTCCATGTTCTTCGCGGCGGCGAGCGTGTTGGCCAGCATATCCGCGTCTTCGTTATAGGTCGGGATGAAGACATCGACCGTTGGCGCATAATCCGCCGAGCCCGGGCGGGGCCGGTTGGGGGGAAGCGGCATGGAGACGATGAAAAGGCTGAGCGCCAGCATCGCGACGCTGTACATTTCAGCGAGATACAGCAGAAAGCCGGGAATGAAGTTCTCGAGCTGGTTGACCGGCGGCAGCGTGCTCGTGGTGCGCCAGTAGACATAGCGCAGAACGATGGCCGTGCCGAAGCCGAGCCCGATCAGGCGCCAGTTGCCTTCCGCCTTCAGCACCTTCAGCACGGCAAGCAATGCCATGCAGAGGAAGGCGGCAACCAGATGCGTCTGGAGGCTGACCGGCAGCGTCGTGATCGCCACGATGACGATCGACATGCAGATCCATGCAATGACGATGAGCGCCTTGACCATGATCCTAGTTTCCTTGTCCCGAATATCGCTGGATATGGCTCATGGTTACATTTCTCCCGCACAGGAGCTGGTGGGGGAGATCGTGCAGGGGACGGCCGGAATGATGGGCTGGGCCTGTAGCGGGGAGGCGCTCGACACGTGGGTCAGGCCCTGCTGCTGCAACTGGCTCGTTGGTCTCGGTGCCTGCGGGGTTTGCGAACCGGTTGCAGGCGCCGTCGCGGGTGTCGTGGTCGGACCCGGCAGGCGCGAGGGGCCCGGCAGTGTTTGTGGTTGGATATCAGCCCCGGTCGGCTGGCCCGTCCTTGCCAGAGGCGAGCGCGTGACCATGTCCGGCGCGGGGATGGCGACGGCGGGAACGATGGGCCTGACGCTTTCGATGCGCGGGGCCGCAGGTCGCGTATTCTGGCTCTCGAGGCTCCGAATGGCCGGCCGGACCGGAGCGGCAGGCGCGGCGACCGGTGCCGGCGCAGGTGGCTGAAGCCGGGCGCCGGTACCTGCGGCATAGATCGGCCGGCCGAGCTGCCCGACCGTGGGGTCGAGGGGCGGAACGTTGCCATAGGGGTTCCAGCCGACGCTGTCGAAGGCGCCTGTCAGCGTATAATGGTACATCATCGACAGCAGTTCGTCGCGAGACGCACCGGTTTGGCAGAAGCGGACACGGGTCTGGATCCTGCCGAGATAGTGGAACGTGCGCACGTAATTATCAGGCGCCTTGATTTGCTGCCAACCGTAGAGGCATGCATCGCCGGAGCCCGGATTGGTCCCGTAAGCATAGGCGAAGGCGCCGTAATTGTTCTGAACGAAGCTCGGGGAAATGCTCATGCGGATGGTCGGGAACTCCGACCGCATCTCGCCCACAGCCTGCGCCGTCGTCATCAGCCCGGTCGACAGGCGAGACGCGCCGGCGAACGGCGTCGACGCGGGGCCGAAATAGCGCACCTGAATGTAATTCTGGCCGCGGCTGCGGGCATCGGTGCTCAGGATGACGTCCTGCTGGACGGCGTTGGAGAAGTTCCGCTCGATCACGCTCACAATAGCCGGGCCACCGGGCGCCGGGAACGCCAGCGCCTTTTCGGCCGCGACTTCGGTCGGCGCCGAGGTCATTTTCAGGCCGCCCGTCTGCGTGCAACCAGAAAGTGCCGAGGCACCCAAGGCCAGAAACGCGCCCTGCATGGCGGTTCTTCCTGCAATTGCGAGAGCTGTATCAAACATGGGCGACGTGCATCCGGTGATGGAATCAGGGTTCTTCCACCTCATTTCTCGCTCGCATGGTTAACGTAGAGTTAATCTTCGCTAATACTTTCCTATTTGTGCGCTGCAGTTGACCGTTTACGGCGTTTTCGTGGCTTGGGCGATACGTTTTGCGCCTACTGACGTCTGCAGAAGCGCTAAGAGGACCATCTTCCGTCGCGAATCACTCGCGGGATATGGGCAGGATGGCGACGGTTCACCGTGTCCGCCTTATGGTTTACAGATCTTGCCTTGCAGGACTCTCGGCTCGCAAAGTGTCGCCCATCGGCGTGACGATGCGCTACTGCGCACCTGTGGTCGGCCCGGGATTGTTGGGTGTCATCGGGCTCTGTGCGGGTGGCGTGCCTGCTGTCCCGCCGGCCGGGTCGTTCTGCGATGGGCTCATGATCAGCCAGCCGATCGCGATCACAATCAGGAGAAGGATGGCGATGCTCAGGGCCGTTCGGTTCAACGCCATGTTATTTTACCTCGTTCAACTCTTGCCGGGGGTCAGCATGCTCGCCTTCGGATCGACCCGGCCCGACGCATCCTCGACACGCATCGAAGCTGCGTAGACGAACAAGATGCAGATGACCGACACGACGACGACCACGATGACGGATTGGTTTCCGGTGCGAACTCTCATGCCGCGTAAAGACGTTCGCGAGTCGTAAGTTCCCTCAACGTCGGCGTTTGGCCAAGAGATGGGTCTTTGTGCGTTAAGCATGTTGCGTATTTATCGCAGAACCGACGGCATCAGAGGCCCGCCGGGTGTATCGCCGGTCGATTTCCGCATCCTTATCGTGTAAGAGGCAATCAACCCACAGCAGTGATAGCGTGCCGCCCATGGCCATGACGTTCCTTACGAGCAACACGAAGATCAGTGTCAGCTTCACCGAAGCCGACACCACGCTGGTGCTTGTCAAAGACGTGTCTATTTCGGTCACCGACAGTGGCATCGTTGCGTCCGGTCTCGCAAAAGCGCGCGCCGTCGTGGTTGATGGGACGATCTCGGCCGGTGTGTCCGGCGTGACGTTCGGCGCGGCCAATGCCGGCGAGCTCGTCGGGTCCGTCGTCGTCTCGGAAACCGGGTCGATCGTTGCAGGCGCTTTCGGCATATCGGCGACGGCTGTCGGCATGGATATCGTCAATCGCGGTGGAATTTCCGGCAAGCAGGCCGGCGTCAGCGTGGTTGGCAGCAAAGCGAATGTCGCCAACGAGGGCATCATTTCGTCGGCGGCCGGCAGTGCTGTTTTGGTGGTGGGTGCAGCGGCCATGGTCGTGAACAGCGGCCGGATGGCCGGGCAGACGGATGCCGTGAAGCTTTCCGGCGACCGCGCGGCCATGACGAACAACAAGGACATCTCGTCTGCCACGGCCGCCGGCATCGTCATCGATGGCCTGGGCTCGACTGTGACCAACAACGGCTCGATCGGCGCGCACGGCAATGGCATCGTGGCAACCGGCATCTCTGAGATCATCACCAATAACGGCACGGTCGGCAGCGGCGCCAGCGCGATCGTCGCAAAGGGCAAGAATGCCGTCATCACGAACTCCGGGGCTCTGCAGGCAAGCGTCGATGGCATCGCGCTTTCCGGCGCGAACGGCACGGTGACGAACAGCAAGACGATCGCGGTCGGTGGCACGGCTGTCAACGTCACCGCCAGTGGCGTGATCGTCAACAATCTGGGCACGATAAGCGGTGCCATCGGGATCGCCGTCATCGGTGACGCGGCGCGAGGCGCCAATAGCGGCACAATTTCTGCCTCCAAGGGCAGCGCTGTCGATTTCACCAAGGCGGATCACGCCAGCTTCAACAATAGCGGCGTTCTGTCCGCGACGTCCGGCATCGCGTTCAAGGGCGGCGATGGCCAGCAGTCGCTGTCGAACGGCGGCACGATCAAGGGCGATGTGCTGCTGGGCGGCGGCAACGACTATTTCGATGGCCGCGGTGGCACCGTCATGGGCAAGGTCGCGGGTGGTGCCGGCCACGACACTTATGTCATCGACAGCGCGCGCACTCTGCTGGTCGAAGCCAAGAATGCCGGCAACGATCTCGTCATCTCCAGCGTCAGCTTCACGCTGGCGGACAATTTCGAGTTCCTGACGCTGGGCGGGACGGCGGCGGTGAACGCGACAGGCAATGCGCTGGCCAACCAGATCCACGGCAATGGCGCCGACAACCGGATCGACGGCAAGGCCGGCAACGACATGATCTGGGGCCATGGCGGCGCCGATACTCTGACGGGCGGTGCCGGCATCGACCAGTTCGTCTTTGCCACCGGCGACGGCCGCGACGTCGTCACGGATTTCGTCGCCAGTGGTAAAGCCCATGATATCCTCGACCTGACCGGCGTGAAGGCGATCACCAGCTTCAAGGACCTGATGGCGAACCATGCCCGGCAGGTCGGCAACGACGTGATGATCGATGCCACAGGCGGCGACAGCATCCTGCTCAAGGGCGTGAAGCTCGCCCATCTCGACAAGGGCGACTTCTTCTTCTGATCTGCTGCCGCGCGCTGCCGGCTCAGGCCGCGGCGCGCTGGAGCATGCCGAAAAGATCGCGCGGATCGTCGGGATCAGCGATGATATCGATCTGCTGGAAGAAATCGGTACCCGCCAGCGCCGCGCGGACATAGCGGAGCGCAGAGAAATCCTCCACGGCAAAGCCAACGCTGTCGAACAGCGTGATCTGCCGCGCATCGCGCCGGCCGGGTGCCTCGCCCCGCACCACCTTCCAAAGTTCCGTCACCGGGTAATCCGGCGCCATCTGCTGGATCTCGCCTTCGATGCGGGTCTGCGGCGGATATTCAACGAAGGTGTCGGCGCGCAGCAGGATATCCCGGTGCAGCTCGGTCTTTCCCGGGCAATCGCCGCCGATCGCGTTGATGTGGACCCCGCTGCCGATCATATTGTCGGTCAGGATCGTCGCATATTGCTTGTCCGCCGTGCAGGTGGTGATGATGCCAGCGCCCTCGATCGCCTGTTCGGCGCTCTCACAGGCGTGCAGCACGAGGCCCGAGCCTGTCAGATTGCGGACGGTCTTTTCGGTCGCGCGGCTGTCGATGTCGTAGAGCCGGATCTCCGTGATGCCGAGGACGGCCTTCATCGCCAGCGCCTGAAACTCGGCCTGCGCGCCGTTGCCGATCATGGCCATCACCCGCGTGCCCTCCGGCGCGAGATGCCGTGCGGCCATGGCGGAGGTCGCAGCCGTGCGCAGCGCGGTCAGCAGCGTCATTTCCGTCAGCAGTACGGGATAGCCCGTGGCAACGTCGGCCAAGAGCCCGAAGGCCGTGACCGTCTGGAGGCCCGCGGCCATATTCTTCGGGTGTCCGTTCACATATTTGAAGCCGTAGATCTCGCCATCGGAGGTCGGCATCAGCTCGATCACGCCGTCCCGCGAATGCGAGGCGATCCGGGAGGTTTTATCGAAGACCTCCCAGCGCCGGAAGTCGTCCTCGATCGTGTCCGTCAGTTCGGAGAGGACGCGCTCGATGCCGAGATGATGCACGAGGCGCATCATGTTCTCGACGCTGACGAAGGGGATCAGAGCCTTTTCGGAGGGCAGGGCGGACATGGGGCGTTTCCTCGTTGCAGAGGACGATGGTAGCAACCGCAAATGCTCACGGAAACGGCAGATGATTGTCATATTTCCCGCCGAACCGAGCAGATTGCCAGCCGGATTACGCAAACTGCTCACTCACCGCGAGAGGAGATATTGCCGCGGCGCGCTGCCCATCATCCGGCGGAACATGGTGGTGAAGGCGGCGATGTTCTCGTAGCCGGCATCGAGCGCAACACTCGTGATCGAGTGCCCGGCGGCAAGCCGGGGCAGCGAGGCGAAAAGGCAGGCCTGCTGGCGCCACGTCACGAAGCTGACGCCGGTCTGCGCACGGAAGAAGCGCGTGAAACTGCGGCGGCTCATCGCAAGTGTTGCAGCCCATTCATCGATGCCCGCAACCGCGCGCGGTGCCTCCAGAAAGGCCCGGCAAGCAGCGGCAAGCCGTGGGTCGTTCGGAAAGGGCAGGCCGAGCGGGACTTCGGGCAATTGCTGCATTTCGTCCAGCAACAGATCCATGATCAGCTCCCGCCGTCGCGGGTTAGGAAAAGGCGGCGCATCGCGCACCAGCTCGTCCATCAGGTTCGCCGCGAGCGTGGTGACGTTGACCACCTTCGGCCGCTCGACGAATGCCAGCTGCGTATCGACGTAGATCGACAGCATCTCGACCGGGCTCATCGTCTCCGATGCGTGTTCCAGGCCGGCGGGAATGATCAGGCCGTGGCCGGGCGGGATCATCCAGCGCCGGTCGCTGGTGCCGACCACGACCACGCCGCGGCGCGCGTGCCAAAGCTGCGTCTTTCGATGCGAGTGCATGGGGCTGCGCATTCCAGCCTTGTAGCTCCGGCCGATCGCATAGAGCGGCTCCTGCGCCGCATCGATCCGGTTCAGGCTCTGCCGGTGCTCATCGAGATCGACGCAGATGGTCGGAAATTCCGTAAAACGCATTTGGCCCACTCACGAAAGAAGTGGACCAGAGCGCAAAGGCAGGCCAGCGTCAAGGCCTGTAGGAGGAGCGAACGGGCGCATTGCGCGCTGAAATGGACGGCCCAAACCGGGAGGAGCCCCATCATGGCGAGCGTAACAACACCAGGCGGGGTCCGGGCGGATACCATGGCCTTTTCGATCATTGCGGCAGCCAGCTTCTGCCACATGCTCAACGATATCATGCAATCGCTGCTCACCTCGCTCTACCCTCTGATCAAGGCGAACTATGCGCTGGATTTCGTCCAGATCGGGCTTCTGACCTTTGCGTTCCAGGTGACGGCATCGCTGCTGCAGCCGGTGGTCGGCGTGGTGACGGACCGCTGGCCCATGCCGTTCTCGCTGCCGGCAGCGATGCTCGCCACCTGTGCCGGGCTGTTCACACTGGCCTTCGCCCATAGTTTCGAGGTGCTGGTTATCGGCGCTTGCCTCATCGGCGTCGGTTCCGCCGTCTTCCATCCGGAAGCCTCGCGCGTCGCGCGGCTCGCCTCCGGCGGGCGGCACGGCCTTGCGCAGTCCTTCTTTCAGGTCGGGGGCAATGCCGGAACGGCCATCGGACCGCTGCTCGCGGCGTTCGTCGTCATCCCGCGCGGACAGCAGACGCTCGGCTGGTTCTCGATCATCGCGATCGTCGGCTTCATCGTGCTGTCCTTCGTCAGCACATGGTATCTGCGCCACCGCCGCGCGACGGCGGGTCGGCCCATGCTCGATCGTGCCCTGCCGCTGCCGCGCAATCAGGTGCTGTGGACGCTGGCTGTGCTGACGGTGCTGACCGCGACGAAGAACGCCTATCTTGCGAGCCTCTCCAGCTACTTCACCTTCTTCGCGATCGAGAAGTTCGGTGTCGGCGTGCAGGATGCGCAGGTCATGCTGTTCCTGTTCCTCGGCGCGTCCGCAGCCGGCGTGTTCTTCGGCGGGCCGATCGGCGACCGGTTCGGCGCCCGCGTCGTCATCTGGTTCTCGATCCTCGGCGTCATCCCGTTCGCGCTGATGCTTCCCTATGCCGATCTCTTCTGGACCTCGGCGCTGGTCATCATCATCGGCTTCATCTTCTCCTCCGCATTTTCCGCCATCGTGGTCTTCGCGCAGGAGCTCGTGCCGGGCAGGGTGGGGCTGATCGCCGGCATGTTCTTCGGCTTTGCCTTCGGGTTCGGCGGCATCGGTGCAGCCGTCCTTGGCCTCTTTGCCGATCGCTACGGCATCGAGTTCGTCTACCGCCTCTGCTCCTATCTGCCGCTGCTCGGCCTGCTCACGGTCCTGCTGCCGAAACTGCCGGGGCGCAAGCGCGCCTGAGGCTGCGGTCTGCGGCTCAGTCGCAGATGGCGTCCGCTTCGATCTCGACCGCGTAATCGCCGATCAGATTGCCCGCCTCCACCATCGTGTTGGCGGGCAGGACACTGCCGAACACGCGGCCGTGGGCGCGGGACACCGGCTCCCACTGACTGGCGTCGCGCAGATAGACCCGCGTCCGCACCACATCCGCCATCGACCCGCCGAGCGCGGTGATCGACGCGGCGATCTTGTCGAGGATGTAAGTGGCCTGCGCCCCCGCATCGCCCGGTGCGACGCAGCGGTCGGCCGCATGCGTGGCCGTCGTGCCGGAGACGTGGATGCGATCGCCCACGCGAACGGCACGGCTGTAGCCGGCGATCGGCTCCCAGATGCTACCGGAGGAGACACGGCTGCGTGCCGGCCGGCCGGGCACAGGCTCGGCGGTGTAGATTGAAGGAATCGCACTCAGATGGTGGCTGAGATCGCCGGATGCGGTCAGGAACGGCGGTTTGCGATACTCATCGCCGCAATCACCGGGGATCGGCTGGGTGACGGCGAAGGCGGCATCGAGATCCGCATGGTCCTGCGCATCGAGCGCGAAGCCGAAGACCTTCAGATTGTCGCCGCGATGCTCGTTTTCCCCGAGCCGTGCGCCGATGATCGTGGCGGCAACGGCCGGATGCTCCAGAACCCAGCGGCTGGCCACATTCGACAGCGAGACGTCATGCCGCTGGGCGATCCGCGATACGGCTTCGAGGATGCCCTGAAACGCGGTCCAGCCGCCGGCCGTGTCGATGAAGCGCTTGTACTTCGAGCGGCTCCAGTCGGGGATCGCATCCGGTTCCGGTTTGCCGAGCCATTTCTCGGACAGAAACCCGCCGCACAGCGTGCCGTAGGCGAGCAGCTTGACGCCGCGCTTTGCACAAAGATCCGACAGCGCACCTGCCGCGCGGCGGTCGACCAGCGAGAACGAAACCTGGTTTGTCGCGATCTCGATGCCGTCCGACAGCGCCAGCGCCAGGTGCCCGGCGTCGAAATTGGTTAAGCCCAGCGCGCCGATCAGGCCTTCTTCCTTGAGCCGCTGCATCTCGTGCAGCGCATCCAGCCAGGCGGGGTGCTCGAAGGTCCACCAATGAAACTGAAGGAGATCGATCCGCTCGACCCCAAGCCGCGTCAGACGCTCCTCGATGCCGCGCCGCACGATATCGCGTGTCATGGGGCCGGGTTCCGGGCACCACTTCGTGAAGGCGACGGGTCGTGGTTGGTTCGGATACCGTGACAGGAGACGGCCGGTGATCAGCTCGGCCGAACCATAGTGATCGGCCATGTCGAACGTGTCGAAGCCATCTTGGGCATAAGCCTGCAAGGCATCGGCGCCCTTGTCCGGGTCGATCGTCGTGCCGTCCTTCTCGATATCGGCGACCTGCCAGAGGCCGCAGACGAGGCGGCTGATCTCCAGCTCCGGGGTGAGGTGAATACGGTCAGGGCGCTCGGTCATCAGGACGTCTCCCGGGCCTGCGCCCGTGTTTTCCGCGGGGGCCGAGCGCGCTGCGCTCACCGAGAATGCCGCGGGGCCGAAGAAGAAGGATGGCGCACAGGCCGACGCCGATCGCGACGATCTGCAGTGCGGCGGCACGCGCCTGCTGTTCCGGCGGAACGAAGGCCGACACGGCTGCGGCCGAGAGAGCCCACAGCCCCCAGACCAGGATGGCCCCGAGAATGGCGCCGCGATTGTTGCCCGAGCCGCCGACGATCAGCATGGCCCAGACCTGAAAGGTCAGCACGGGCAGATAGTTGTCGGGCGCGATGAAGCCGATGAAATGCCCCTGCGCTGCGCCGGCAAGTCCCATGATGGCGCCGCCGATGGTGAAGGCTTGCAGCCGGAAGCGGATCGGTCGCTTGCCGAGCGCCTGCGCCGCGGTTTCATCTTCGCGGATCGCCCGGAGCACACGGCCCCAGGGGCTTTTCGCCAGATGTTCGAGGGCGAGATAGAGGACGGCCACGAGGCCCGCCATCAAGGCCAGATTGGCAAGCCCGAAGGCGAGGGCATTGCCCGCAAGGTACGAGAAGGGGCGGGGAATGAAGCCGATACCAAAGGCACCGCCGGTGAGGCCCTGCAGATTGAGCACGCAGAGCTGCACGCAGACGGCCACGCCGAAGGTCGCGATGGCCAAATAATCGGATCGCAGCCGTATGGTGAGGGCGCCGACCAGCCATGCGGCAAGGCCGGCCGTCGCTGCACCCCCCAACCAGCCGACGAGGATCGGCATGTCGAAGCCGCCGAACCGGTCCGGCGTGGGTGGCGTGGTCAGGAGTGCCGAGACATAGGCGCCGATCGCGACGAAAGCGGCGATGCCGACATTGAAGAGGCCGGTCTGCCCCCATTGCAGATTCAGCCCGAGGCACATGACGGCATAGGTCAGCGCCATCGTCAGGAAGAAGGCGGCGTAGGCGAGGAGATCGAGGCTCATGCCGGTCTCCCGAAGAGGCCGCGCGGCCGGAAGAGGAGCACTGCGACCAGAATGACGAAAGAGACGGCCGCGCGCCATTCGGCGCCAACCAGTTGCACCGTAGCGGCTTCCGACAGGCCGACGATGAGGCCGGCGAGCATGGCGCCGGGCACGCTGCCGATGCCGCCGAGGATGGCGGCGGCAAACAACGGCAGCAGGAGGTCGTGACCGAGATAGGGGCGGATTTGTACGAGCAGGCCGGTCATGATGCCGGCAAGGCAGGCAAGACCCGCGCCGAGCATCCAGACCACGCGAATGACGCGGCGCACATCGACGCCCGCAATGCCTGCCAGTGCCGGGTTTTCACTGACGGCCCGCATGGAGCGGCCGATATCGGTTCGCGTCATGAGGAGGTGCACGGCAAGCACGGCGAGAAGGGCGATGCCGAGCGACAGGAGCTGGTCCGGCGTTGCCCGCAGTCCCGCCCCGATGGGCATGGCGATTTGCAGGGCCTTGGTGAAATAAGCAGGCTTCGAGGAGAAGAGGAATTCGAGCAGACTGCGGAGCGCAAGCGATGCGCCGAAACTCGCCATGACCAGAATGATGACCGCACTTCCGCGCGCCCGAAGCCGCCCGAAAAGCACCGCATCCACGGCGAGCGCCAGAAGACCGGTCAGAAGAATGGCGACGATTGCGGCGAGCGGCAGCGACCAGCCGAAGGAGAACGGACCGATCGGCCGCATCAGCGAGGTCGAAAGCAGGCCGAGGCCGCCGCTGACCGCGAGGGCGAGATAGGCCCCCCAGGAGAGAAGTTCGCCATGGCCGAAGTTGGCAAAGCGCAGAATGGAATAGGTCAGCGTCACGCCGATGGCGCCAAGACCGATCATCGCGCCCGCGATGAGGCCGTCCATGAGAAATTGCGGGTTCATGGCGCGGCGACCTCCCCTGCGTGGGATGTGCCGAGGTAGAGGCGGGCGAGCAGGGGATCGCCGAACAGGCCGTCCGCGGGACCCTCATGGCGGATACGCCCTTCGACCAAAACGACAGCACGCCGCGCAATTGCCAATGCCGCCTTCACATTCTGCTCCACGAGCACGATGGTGACGCCGTCGGCATTGATGTCCTGCAGCATGGCAAAGACCTCCCCGACGATCTTCGGCGACAGGCCGGCGGAGGGCTCGTCGAGGATGAGAACGGAGGGATCGACGATCATGGCGCGGGCGACGGCAAGCATCTGGCGTTGTCCGCCGGAAAGCGCACCGGCAAGCCGCGAGGGCTGGCGGGCGAGGTCCGGGAAACGCCGGTAGAGTCCATCGATCCTGGCCGCACGATTTTGCTTCGGCAGGATCGCCGCGGCGAGCTGCAGGTTCTCGTGAATGGAGAGCGTTGCGAAGATATTTTCGGTCTGCGGCACGAAGGCGAGGCCGCGCGCGATCTTGCGATGCGAGGGAACGTTGGTGATGTCCTGGCCCCCGAGCAGCACCGCGCCGGCATGGATCGGCACGACGCCGGCGATCGCCTTCACCAACGTCGATTTTCCCGCACCGTTCGGACCGAGCAGCACGAGAAAATCGCCTTTGGGAACGATGAGGTCCACGCCACGGACGATCGGCAGGTCCGGCTCGTAGCCTGCGACGAGTGCGTGAATATCGAGCGCCGGACCGACCGACGAAGCGGGGACGCCGCTCATGCCATGGCTCCGAGATAGGCCTCGATCACGGCGGGATCGCGCGCGACCTCGGCCGGCGTGCCCTCGGCAAGCGGCTTGCCCAGCGCCATGGCGACGACCCGCGAGCAGAGACGCGAGACCATGTCCATGTTGTGCTCGATCAGAAGAATGGAGGTGCCCTCGGCGTTCAGCTGCATCACGCGCTCGATGATGGTCTCCAGCAGCGCCGGATTGACGCCGGCTGCGGGTTCGTCGAGCAGGATGGCGGTGGGATCGGCCATCAGGATACGCGCCAGCTCCAGCAGCTTGCGTTGCCCGCCGGAGAGAACCCGTGCCGGCTGATGCTCGAGATCTGACAGGGTGACGAAAGCGAGAAGCGCACGCGCCTTCTCGATCGCCGCCTTTTCCTGCCGGCGGACATGGGCAAAGCGCAGAAAATTGGCGAGCAGCTTCTCGCCATCCTGGCGCTGCGCGCCCGCGAGCACATTTTCGAGCACGGTCATTTCGAGAAAAGGCTTGGGGATCTGGAATGTCCGCCCGATGCCGAGCCCGATCCGCTGTTCGGGCCGATCCTGCGATGCGTCGCGCCCGCCGATCCGGATCTCGCCCGATGTCGGTTTCAGCGTGCCCGCAATGAGGTTGAAGAGCGTCGTCTTGCCAGCCCCGTTCGGCCCGATCAACCCCACCATCTCGCCTCGCACCAGTCGCAGCGACATCCCGTCGACCGCCGTCATCCCCTCGAACCGCTTGACGAGATCGCGGGCATCGATCACGGGGCTTTCGGTCGTCGGCGTCGTCGAAGCGATCTGGAATGGCAATCGAAGGGTTCCGAGGATGCAATGAATTCAGTGGCTTACACGAGGTAAACGGGTTCTGAGCAGCCAGGAGTGCTTTTCAGAATACCCAGTTTTCCCAAGATGCTGATAACACTTAAAAAATTTTGCAGCTAGGTCGCCCTGCAACAGTGTGCCAGGACGTCGGTTTTACGCTGTCGGTGTTGCAGACTTTCGACAGTTCCAGCCGGCAAGATGCCTGTCGTTTCCATCAATAGGCGAGAATACCCCCCGGCAAAACCGTCTAGCCCGCTTACGCGGCGAGCAGCAATTCCGCTTCGCTCCTGTTGAACATACGATCGAGGTTCAGGAAGCAGATCATGCCGCTGGGCTGGACGATGATGCCGTCGGAGAAGGCCGTTGCGCCGGAAGACGTGACGTCTGGAACAGGCTGGAGCAGGTCCGCGGAGACCATGAGGATATCCGAGACCTGATCCACGAGAAGCCCCATCACCATGCCGTGCACTTCCGTGACGACGATGGCGCTGCGCTCGGTCGGTTCGGCACCGGACATGCCGAGCTTGAGCGCGAGGTTGATCACGGGAATGACCGTGCCGCGAAGGTTCATGACACCCAGGACTTCCGAGGGAGCCTGGGGAATGGGCGTCACGGGTGCCCATCCGCGAATCTCGCGGATGGTGACGGTCCGGACGCAGAACTCCTGATCGTGGAGCCGGAAGGCTATGATTTCCAGCATTGCCGAGTTCGCCGCATGTAGCATCAGAATTCCCTCCATCCATCGTTGACTGCTGTATTTCCGGCTGATGCCCCAGCAACCTTGCGGGGACGCGCAGCCGGCTGTGCGCTGGCGTAGCGCGGCGCGCTTGAGGCCTTCATGGTCGCCGCCGCATGACGCAGCGCCGACGATTGTGTGCCGGTGTCACTGAGCACGAACTGCCCGATGAGGTGGCGGAGATTGCTGCTTTCACTCGCCAGGGTGACGCCGGCGGCACTCGTTTCCTCGACCATGGCGGCGTTCTGCTGCGTCACCTGGTCCATCTGGTTGACGGCGATGTTGACTTCGCTGAGGCCGACGGACTGCTCCCGGGCGGACGTGGCGATGGAGTCCATGTGCTGGTTGATCGTGATGATATAGCCTTCGATCGTCTGCAGGGCCAGGCCGGTTTCGCTGACCAGCTGAACGCCGTTCTGAACCTCGACGGACGAATTGCGAATGAGCTCCTTGATTTCCTTTGCCGCCTTGGCGGAGCGCTGTGCCAGTTCCCGCACCTCCTGGGCAACAACGGCAAAGCCCTTGCCCGCATCGCCGGCGCGTGCGGCCTCGACACCGGCGTTGAGCGCCAGCAGGTTGGTCTGGAAGGCGATCTCGTCGATGACGCCGATGATGTTGGAGACCTCGTTCGAGGACGCTTCGATCTTGCCCATGGCTTCGACCGCCTGGGCGACCACCTTGCCCGATTGGCTGGCGCTGGAATTGGCCTGCACGGCGACGGCGCGTGCTTCGTCGGCCCGCTTGGACGAATTCGAGACGTTGGCCGTGATCTGGTCGAGGGCGGCTGCGGTCTCTTCGAGCGACGCGGCCTGTTGTTCCGTGCGCTTGGACAGGTCGTCGGCACCGCGGCTGATCTCCTGCGAGCCGCCATCGATCGAACCGGCAGCCTGCGCCACGGAGCGAAGCGTCTCACCCAGCTGGCTCACGGCATTGTTGAGGTCGTGGCGCAGGGCCTCGAAATCGGGCGAGAAAGGCTCGTTCAGCTGGAAGGTGAGGTCGCCTGCAGCCAGGCGCTTCAGGCCGCTTGCGAGGCCCGACGTGGCCTCGTTCAGACGCTGCTGGGCAGCTGCTTCGGCTTCCGCCGTCAGGCGAACGCGGTCGGCTTCGGCCTGCCGACGGGCGGCTTCGGCGTCCTGCTCCAGCTGGCGGTTGACGATGGCCGCCTGACGGAAAACCTCCACGGCGCCGGACATCTCGCCGACTTCGTCGGCGCGTCCGCTGCCCGGGATCGTGATGTCGGTTCGTCCCGCCGCAAGATGGCGCATGGCATCGTTCATGCCGCGCACGGGGCGAACGAGACCGATATTCAGAACGATCAGGGCGAGAACGGAGACCAGCAGCATCCCGGCACCGCCGGCGATATTGTTGAAGCGGCCGGATGCCGCCGCCGCCTCGGCTGCCTCGGCACGAACATCGAGCAGACCGGCTTCGATCTCGACCATTTCCGCGACGGTCGCACGGATGCCGTCCATCGCGGCCTTGCCGCTACCGCTGATCTCGATGGCGCGCGCCTGGTCGCGTGTTGCCGGGTTTGCCATGAAAGCGAGCTCCGGCTTGGAGACTTTCTCGTGCCAGGTTGCGACAAAGGCTTCCAGCGTATCCAGGCGCTTCTGTTGCGCCGCGTTGTCCGACGTCAAGGTTCGGACGTTTTTGAGATCCGCGGCATAGGCAGCAACACCGGCCTTCTGTGGCGCCAGGAATGCCTCATCGGCCGACACGAGATATCCGCGTATGCCGGTCTCCTGATCGACCATGCTGGCGGTGATGCCGTTCAGGGCGTTGATGACCTTATACGTGTGGTCCGTCATTGCCGCCGTCTGCTCAAGCTTGGAGAGGGACGCATAGCTGGAGTAGCTGACCCCCATGCTGATCAGGATCAGCATGCCGAGGGTTGCGGCGATCTTTGTAAGAATCTGGAGGTTGTTGAAGAAGGACATCATGGGCTCGCTGATTTTATGTCTTGCCGAGGACGGTGTGAGACAGACGACTGAGCAACGCACGGGAGAACAACATCAGGCAAAGGGAGAACTGAGCATGCTGCTGGCGCCGAGTATTCTAAATGACGAAAATAGGATAAGAATGGGTAAATAAGACGATAGAAGAAATAGGATTTCGACTGGTTGCTTTCTTCGAATGGAAGCGCTTAACCCGAAAGAGCGTCCCTTTTGTTGCCTGACGGGCGGGGATTGAACGCTTGGAAACCGCGACGAACTGCTTTCGCGCAAAGATTGAAGGCCGCAAGCAGCAGGCACATACCGTCGCCGGGACGGATCGCGCGGCCACCATGAACGCCGGGCAGGTTCCGACTAGAACGCAGCCTTCAGTTGCGCGCCGACGTTCCATTCGGGGTCGTCGTCCTGGCGGAAGGTGGCGGCGACCGAGGTGTCCAGGCGCCAGACGTCGTCAAGCCGAACGCCGATGCGGCCGCCTGCTGAGGCGAAGGTCTGGTCGCGGGCGCGGCCGGAGACATCGCCGACCCAATCGACGGAGGCACGAACAGCCTTGTCGTCGGCGAAGATGCGGCCGACGGCACCGGAGAGCGTGTAGTCCAGCCGGCCTTCGGTCTGGTGGCTCCAGGCAAGTTCGGCGCTGACGATGTTCTCGCTCGACGTTCCCCCGTGGACGGTGGCCGCGAAGAGGTTTCTGTCCGTTGCCGTCTCGCTGTAGCCGTCGAGGTCGAGCCATGCCTTGGTGAAGCGTGCCGAAAGTACGATCTCGTTTGCCTGGTCGGGCGCGAAAACCGCACCGATCCGTCCGTAGGAGCTGAGAAGCGAGCCATCGGCCGTACCGCCAGCGGAAACGATATTGTCGACGTTGAGATAGCTGCGCGACAGATCCGCCGTGACGTTCGGCGAGCCCCAGAGGCCGACTTCGCCGAAGGCGCGCCATGTCGCCTGTGGCGTCGTGTAACGGACCGCGCCCGCAAGCAGCGCCAGCGTATCGACCGAGACGTCGTCGTCGTCGGGATTGACGATCGCCGCTCCGCCAAGAACGGTGATGCCGCTTCCGGCTTCCCATCGGCCTTTGAAGCCTGCCGCCGCGCTGGACGATCCGAAGAGGCTGATCGCACTGCCCGCATCGAAGCGTTCGCCCTCGCCGAGCAGTCCTTGCGCCGTGCCGATGAGTTCTGCGGCAATCGCCTGTCGCTGGCGCGCAAGCTGATCCGTCGAGGCTGTGACCGATGAGAGCGTGGTGAAGCCGAGGCGCGTGATATCGACCGTGTCGAGAAGCAGGCTCGCATCGAGATTGTCGGGATCGATCGGTGCCGTCGTTTCCACGACGACCGTCAGGCCGAGCGTGTCGGAGCCCGACGTGCCGACCTTGCCGCCGGTGGCGACATCGTCCTGCAGCGGTCCTGCCGCCTGGTACTTCAGAACCTGCCGGCCGTCCTTGAGGGTGATGATCTGCGCGGTCTGTCCGTCTTCCGTCGTTACGAAGCCGCGATAATCCACGCCGTAGACGCTGAAGCCATC
The DNA here is from genome assembly GCF_003217095.1 of Rhizobium sp. PP-CC-3A-592. Lineage (GTDB taxonomy): Bacteria > Pseudomonadota > Alphaproteobacteria > Rhizobiales > Rhizobiaceae > Ferranicluibacter. The sequence continues at coordinate 222,213 of NZ_QJSR01000007.1, read as the reverse complement.
GGCTCGGGTCACCGGGATGTTCAGCTGGCAGGTGCTGGTCGCGCTTGATGTGCCGGCACCGCCGCCGGCGCTGGCCGAAAAGTCGTCGAAGAGCACGCTGGTGGCATTGCCGTCAGGCGAGGTGACGCTCGAGAACGTCCCATCCGCGCATCCGTCTGCGGCATCGGCCCGGCCGGGCGCTGTGGCCGCAATGCTCAGGAGACAGAGGGCGAACGATGTGCTGTGGCGCATGAACGGTTCTCACAGGCAGGGAGGCAGGCGGGCAAGAAGGACAATCAGCGCGGGCGGCAGTCTCATGCCACCCGCGCCGGATCATGTTAGCGGCAGGTCTTCCACTGCAGCTGATAGACGATGGCGGCCTTCACGTCCTGCGTATCGACGGTCGCCATGGCTTCTTGGCCACGGGTCGTGTTCACGCGGATGCTGGAGTTGGTCCGCAGGTTGACGTCTTCACCGCAGGCCGACCAGATCATGGAGTCCGCAACGATTTTGTTGGAGATCAGGTAGTCCTGTTCACTGGGGCCGGAGAAGGTCTTGACGAAGGTCGGTCCGCGCGTTCCCGCGAAGAAGTATTCGACGTTGAACTGCGAGCGGGCGCCACGCGGCAGCTGGTTGAAGCCGCGATAATCGACGGCCAGAACCGAAACGCTGCGGCCCTGGGGCACGTGAACCGGAATGGCCACGTTGCAGGTCTTGCGGTCCATGTTCTTGCCCGTATCACCGCCGGCCTGGACGATGTAGTTGTCGAACAGCAGGCTCAGCGCCTTGCCGTCCGGGCTGATCGTGGCGGAGACGCTGTCCGACGGGCAACCGCTACCGCCATAGCCGGGTACGCCGAGGGAAATGTCGTCGGCATAGGCCGCGGACGAGATGAACAGCGACGCCAGCAGGAGACCAAATCTCTTCATTGAACTTCCTCGTTTATAGGTGAGCATCAAGCCCTGGCAGAAAAATAGATGTGCCAATATGAACCGTCGCTGAGCATTCCGTTCGGCTGCAATTCACATCGGAAGGCGTTAGAAGTAGAGCGGCGTGATTAAGAGAGTTTTAATCAAACGCGGTCGAAATCGCGCCATTTAATGGCAGCATCATGGCCGTCGTCGCGCACCTTGGCGGAAACCTCTGCTTACGGCGGGAGACGACGATAAGAAAGGAAATGCAATGAGACGACGGTCTCTCGCACCAAAGGTGATGATTCTCTTGGGGATGGGTACATTGCTTTGGGGTTGCTCGACACCGCAACCCGCGATCGATGTTTCACCACGACCGGCAAGCTCGTCGCAGGCTTTATTGGATCACCAGCGCAAGCAGGCGATCCGCGCTCGGGAGGGCGGCTACGAACGGCTTTATCGCCCGCGGGTCTGCCGCTCGAACGTCGGCGCCTGCCCCCGCTGACGTCCAGATTTCGACCGTGCGACGGCGAGCACAGCGCGTCAGTCGCCTTGTCTCTCAACGGAACAGCGACTTCAGGACATTGCCGCCCTTCAGCAGATCGATGATCTCGTCGCCGCGTCCATTCAGCACGGCCTGCATGCCCCAAAGGCCGAAGCCCTTCACCTCGTCGGCCGTGACGACCGGCGGCATGGAGAGTTCCTGGGGGTTGGTGACGACATCGAGCAAGGCCGGGCCGGGATGGGCGAGAACACTGGCGACGGCGTCTTCCAGCAGGGCCGGATCCTCCACGCGGATCGCGTGAATGCCCATGGCTTCCGCCATCAGGGCAAAGTTCGGATTTTTGAGATCGGTCCCGAACTCGAGGAAGCCGCCGCCCTTCATTTCCAGCGCCACGAAGCCGAGCGAGCCATTGTTGTAGATCACGACCTTCACCGGCAGGTTCTGCTGCGCGAGCGTCAGGAAATCGCCCATCAGCATCGTGAAACCGCCATCGCCGGAAAGGCTGATGACCTGCCTGCCGGGGAAGGCCGCCTGCGCGCCGATCGCCTGCGGCATCGCATTCGCCATCGAACCGTGGGCGAGCGAACTCAGCAATCGCCGGCGCCCGTTCATCTTCAGGTAGCGCGCAGCCCAGACCGTGACGGTGCCGACATCGAAGGTGAAGACCGCATCGTCCGCCGCCTGCTCGCTGATGACCTTGGTGAGATATTGGGGATGGATCGGCTTGCGCCCCGGCGTTCCCGTGGCAAGTTCGTCGAGTCCCTTGCGGGCCTTCTTGTAGTTGGCAAGGCTCCTGGTGAGGAAGGTGTCGTCGGTCTTGCGGGTCAGCCGGGGCAGAAGCCCCTCGATCGTCGCGCCGATATCGCCGACGACGCCGAGCGCCAGCGGCGTCCGCCGCCCGATATTCTCGGGCCGCAGATCGACCTGAGCGATCGTTGCATCCTTCGGAAAGAATTGGCGGTAGGGAAAGTCCGTGCCGAGCATCAGCAGCGTGTCGCAGTCCATCAGCGCCTGATAGCCGGACTTGAAACCGATCAGACCGGTCATGCCGACGTCGTAGGGGTTGTCCCACTCCACATGCTCTTTGCCGCCCAGTGCATGGACGATTGGCGCCTTCAGCGCTTCGGCAAGCTGCACGACGCGATCATGCGCGCCGGCGCAACCGCGGCCGCAGAAGAGCGTGATCCGCTCACCCTTGTTCAGGATGTCGGCAAGCGCGCCGAGCTCCGTCGCGCCGGGGGTGACCACGGGGGCCGCAAGCCGCAGGCCGGCTGCGGCAGAGATCGGAGCCTCATAGGCCGAAAGCGCGATGTCGCCCGGGATCACCACCACCGAGACGCTGCGGTTTCCGAGCGCGCTGCGGATGGCGGTTTCGAGAATGCCGGGCAATTGCTCGGGGTGGGAGACCAATTCGCAATAGTCCGAGCAGGCGCGAAACAACTCTTCCGGCTTTGTTTCCTGAAAATAGTTCCGGCCGATTTCCTGCGACGGGATCTGCGCAGCAATGGCGAGCACGGGAACGCGGCTTCGATGGCAGTCGAACAGACCGTTGATCAGATGTGTGTTCCCCGGCCCACAGGAGCCGGCGCAGACGGCCAGTTCTCCGGTAAGCGCAGCCTCTGCGCCCGCTGCAAAGGCTGCCACCTCCTCGTGGCGAACATGCACCCAGTCTATATCGCCCCGCTTGCGCAGGGATTCCGTCATCGCGTTCAGGCTATCGCCGACGAGGCCGTAGATGCGGCGAACGCCGGCCTGGTGAAGAACCTCGGTCACGAGATCGGCTGCGGTCTTTGCCATGGCGGAGGCTCCTGGGAGAGTGAAACGGGTTGTCGATCGCAAGGCGGATCGTCGGCGGGGTGATCCGAGAAGATCTATGGCGATGCGCCCCGCAGTCGAGGTCATTTCGGTGGATCGTTGATCGGGACCGACGCGATGTCGCAAGCGCCGATATGACGACCCCTGAAAAGGGTGTGCGCTGCACTCGAACTTGCTGCATTGCACCTTATATGCATGGAAGCTGACGTTCAGCAGTATCGAAGGAGCACCCGAATGGTTCTGCCGGAGTCGGCTCGTTTCCACCAGATGCTCGGCTATATCGGCTGGCCGCTGGCCTTGCTGTTCGTCTGGGACATCATCGTCACGCTGGCCTATGTCTATCTGCCGCATCCCTGGCTCGATCTTCCAACCTTGCCGATGACGCTTCTCGGCTCGGCGCTCGCTCTGTTCCTCGGTTTCCGCAACAACAATGCCTACCACCGCTGGTGGGAAGCGCGCACGCTCTGGGGCTCGATGGTCAATGCGTCGCGGTCCTTTGGGCGCGAGGTCTGGCACCTGATCGAAAGCCGCGATGGCAGCGAGGCGTTCCGTCGCGAACTCGTGCGTCGCCAGATCGCTTATGTCCACGCGCTACGATGCCACCTGCGCCGACAGCCGAACGCGGAGGAGATCCGGCCGTTTCTGGGCGAGGCCGAGATCCAGTCGCTGCAAGGTGTGGGCAATGCGCCGAATGCCATTCTCAACCGGACGGCGGGCATGGTGGCGGAGGCGCGTCGCAACGGCTGGACGGACTCCATTCGCAATGTGCAGATCGAGACGCTTCTGGTCGACATGAGCAATGCGCAGGGCGGCATGGAGCGGATCAAGAACACGCCGCTGCCGCGCGAATATGATTACTATCCGACGCTGTTCGTCCACATCTTCTGCATCCTGCTGCCCGTCGGCCTGGTGGACAGCCTGACCATTTATACCCCGCTCGCCTCCACCATCGTCGGCTTCATGCTGCTCGCCATGGATCGCATCGGGGCCGATCTTCAGGACCCGTTCGAAAACCGCGAACACGACGTGCCGCTCACGTCGATCTGCCGGACCATCCAGATCGATCTCGAACATCTGTCCGGTGCCGGTGGGCGATCGAAGCCGGTGCAACCGGTCGAGCATGTTCTCTGGTAGGAGACACTACAACGTCTTCAACAGGCGCAGGAGCGCGAGGATTTCGAGCGGCGTGCGGCGCTTGAAACCGATATAGGTGGGGATCTCCTCGCCATGGAAGCGCCGCTTGAAGGCGGCTTGGCCTTGCAGGTTGAAGATCCGGGCGTTGATCCTCTTCGAGCGGTAGGCGCGTTCGAACAGGTTCCGCCAGATCCGGCTTTCCAGAAAGCCGCTCTCGGTGATCGCTGCCAGTGGCGACAGGCCGAAGGTGACGACGTCCCGGCCTTCCGCGATAAAGCGATCCGTCGCGAACTTGGTGAGGCCGATCTCGGCATGGGGCGTCGTTCCTGCCAGCTTGCGCTTGAATGCGACGGTATAGCCGACGACGTCTCCCGCCCGGAAGATCGGATCGAAATCGAGCACGGCGACCGGATGGCCGGCGGGATCGATGATGAGGAACCGGCGCATATGCGGGGCGAGTTCGACACTGAAGGGGCGGTTGAGAAAACGCATCTCCCGGCGGCTGACGATGCGGCCGCTGCGCCAGTTCGACGATATCTCCCGCACCTTCTTCGCGTCTGCAATGCTGCCGTCGCACTCGATCAGCCGATAATTCTTCTTCAGAAGCCAGCGCTCGGAATAGCGGATCGTTTCGTTCCGCTTGCCCGCGAAGGAGTGCGTGTCGAGCGACAGGCGGGTATCCATGCCCATATGATTGATGCGATAGCCGAGCGTTTCGAGGACGGCCGCGGTTTCGCGCGAGGTCTGCACGAAGCAGGGTGCGTTTGTGGCGGCAACGAAACGCCTGATATAGTCGGCTCGACGCGCGGGATCGGCAACCGGATCGCCGAGCGCGAAAGTGTGCCCCATCTTGGTTGCGTAAGCGATATAGCCGTCCGCATCACCGAAATACTGGAGATCGGGCTGGGCATAGGTTGAATAGGCCAGCGAGAAATCGCCATGTTTTTGCAGAAGGTCGAGACGTGTCCGTGCATCGAGGTCGGCAGCGGGCAGCTTGGGAAGGCGCGCATCCAGAATCGCGTCCATCCACTTGCGTAGGCTTGGCATTCAGCTTGGCTCCGGAAAAGCAATTTGGCGGTTAAGAAGGTGGTCATGCCGTTCGCAAATATGCGCTTACTCAACCGCTTCGGACATTGCCAGCTTGTCGCCGACGCGAACAGTCCCTAGACTTCGAAAAGCGTAGGAAAGAAGCTGATTTTGTCGACAAATGTCCATGATGTGGTGATCATCGGCGCGGGGCTGGCGGGCCTGACGGCGGCCTACGTTCTGCGGCAGAACGGGATCTCCGCCATCATCCTGGAGCAAGAGCCTGAGATCGGGGTTTCATGGCAGCGGCGTCATCCGCAATTGACGCTCAACACTCACCGCGATCTCTCAACGCTTCCAGGCGCCCGTTACCCCAAGGGAACCGGGGCCTTTCCGAAGCGCGATGCCGTCGTGCGACACCTGCAGGCGTTCGCGCGGGAGCACGCCTTCGACATTCGGCACGGCGTCACGGTGTCCTCCGTCACGCGTGAAGACGGCGGTTCTTTCAGGATCGTTTCCGATGCTGGCGAATTTCACGCGGCGCATGTCATCATGGCCGTGGGACGCGACACGGAGAAGCAGCTTCCCGCATGGGATGGACTGGAGCACTACGATGGCGACGTTCGGCATGCCGCCGATTTCGGGAACGCTCAGGACTATGCCGGGCGATCCGTCCTTGTCGTGGGTGGCGGAAATTCAGGATTCGACGTCCTCAATCATCTCAGCCGGGTAAAGACCGGCCCCGTCTGGTTCTCCGTGCGCCGCGGCCCCTCCATTCTGCCGAAGCGGCTGCTTCGGTTTGCGGTCCATCGGCTGTCTCCCGTCATGCAGGCGCTACCGACGCCGCTCGTCGATCGCATGATCGCAGCGACGCAGCATCTTGCTTTCGGCAGTCTGTCGCGGCTTGGCTTTCCCAAGGGTTCGCACGATGCCGCCACGCGGCTCGTCCACGACAAGATCGCCATTCCCGTAGATGACGGCGCGATGGCCGCGATCCGAAGCGGACAGATCACCGTCGTTCGTGGCGTACGCTCCTTCGAACGCGACGCTGTTATCCTTGAGGATGAGAGCCGCCTGACGCCGGACATGGTGATCGTCGCGACCGGCTACGGCACGTCCGCTCTGGCGGGCGAGCCTGTCGGTAGCACTCCCGGGCTGTGGCACATGGGTTTGACCCCCAGTCTCACGTCATTCTTTCGCGAAACCGAGCGCGAAGCGGCGAAAATTGCAAGATCGATCGCGGCCACGCCGGGCAGATCATTGTATGCTGCAAGCGATCTATAAGCCTGTTCCGCAGGGTCCGCAGCGGTGTCGTTCTGAACCGGAGCATTCTGCACATCGATATCACCGAGCAGAAGGCGAACGAGGAAAGGTGCGGCAGATGTAGCGCCTCGGTGCGCTCGGCCAGCTGACGGGCGGCGTCGCCCACGACTTCAACAATCTGCTGATGGTCATCATGGGGAACGGCGAGGCGCTGCAGGTCGTCTCGACCTTATGCGCAATCGCTCAGCCTGATCACGGGGCCGGAACTGATGCTGCTCGATGCCGTCGTGCTCGACATCCATTTTCCGGACGGCGGCAGCCGTCGCGGGTGCGGGGAAAGCCGATGGTGCGATCATTGATGGATGGCCTCCGGTATCAATGCTCGATATTCATCGCAGACGTAAGCTCAGCCGAAGCGACGGCTCCGAGAACGCGATGTTACAGGCTGTTGACCCGTCGGAGCGAAGTCGCGCTCGATCCGCTACAGAGCGACAATTGGCGTCCCGATTCAGGCGGCTATGGCCCTGACGCTGCATGCTGGACGTCATGTCAGCGCCCCGGAAGGCGTTTGTCTTTGATGCGAAAGCCTGGCCAATCATTGTCATGCTCCATTTCCAACGTGGCCGGATCATGCAGCGGGCGGCTTTACCGAATCTCGATGCGCCGGCAGGACGGAAGTGGCTTTCCGGTCACCGGCGACGGTAACGCATATCTGAATGGCAAGATCCCGAAGGCTTGGTATGCGTATGACATATTTGAAAGACGGGCATCTCTCGTCCTTTGAATATTGGCGGTTGCCGATCGAGCGAGGGAATGCAAGATGCGGCACCAGACTTCAGGTTGCATATTCGCAAATGGTCATGCACCTGATGAACATCATGAGACGATGAGGGTTCGGCGGCATTTCTCCGTGCGGACAATGAGGAGAGACAGATGGCTGACGGACGCAAGGCAGCGCCACAACAACCACCGGCAGGCGGGTGGGGAGCACTGAATGCGGTCGAGCAGCATCTGAGCAAGCAGCAGATTCTCCTGAAGGGCAATCGTGCGCTTCTGTCGATGAACAAGCCCGGCGGCTTCGATTGCCCGAGCTGCGCCTGGCCGGATCCGGAAAAGCCGCATTTTGCCGAATATTGCGAAAACGGTGCCAAGGCCGTCGCCTGGGAGGCGACGAAGAAGCGGACAGGGCCGGATTTCTTCGCGGCGAACCGGGTCGAGGACCTGAAGTCCTGGAGCGATCATGAGCTGGAGGCGCATGGCCGCCTGACGCATCCGATGCGCTATGACGCTGCAACGGACACCTATCAACCGGTGGACTGGTCGGTGGCACTGGCCGAAATCGGGGGCACGCTGCGCAACCTCGATCCAAAGCGCGTCGAGTTCTACACATCCGGGCGAGCCTCGAACGAGGCGGCTTTCCTCTGGCAGCTCCACGGCCGGCTTCTCGGCACGAACAATTTCCCCGATTGCTCGGATATGTGCCACGCGACGACGACGGTCGCGCTGCCGGAGAGCATCGGCATCGGCAAGGGCACGGTGACGCTGGAGGACTGGGAGCACTGCGACGCGCTTTTCATCATCGGCCAGAACCCCGGCACGAACAGCCCGCGGATGATGACCTATCTGCACGACATGGCCAAGCGCGGCGTACCGATCGTCACCTTCAATCCGCTGAAGGAGCGGGCGCTTTTGCGGTTCACCGACCCGCAGAGCCCGGTCGAGATGTTGACGGGCAGGGGGCAGGCGATCAGCTCCAACTATTTCCAGCTGCGCACCGGCGGCGACATCATGGCCATGCAGGGCATCTGCAAGGCGGTGATCGCGGCCGACGATGCGGCGCTGGCGTCCGGGGGCAAGCGGATCCTCGATACCGCGTTTCTGGAAGAGCATACGGCGGGATTTGCGGCCTTTGCCGACTTTATCCGCAAGCTTGGCTGGGACGAGATCGAGCATTACACGGCGCTGCGCCGCGAGCAGCTCGAGCAGGCCGCAGACATCTATATGAAGGCCGAGCGGGTCATCGCCTGCTGGGGCATGGGCATCACCCAGCACAAGCACGGCGGCGATGCCCTGCAGCAGATTCTCAACCTGTTGTTCCTGCGCGGGAATATCGGCCGTCTCGGCGCGGGTGCGTGCCCGATCCGTGGACATTCGAACGTTCAGGGCGACCGCACTGTCGGGATCAACAAGACGCCGACGGAGGATTTTCTCTCGCAACTCGACGCAGCCTTCGGCTTCGTCAGCCCGCGCGAGCATGGTCACGATACGGCGGAGTGCTGCGAGGCTATTCTGCGTGGCGACGTCGATGCGTTTCTGGCGCTCGGCGGCAATTTCTTCCGCGCGATCCCGGATATCGAGCGGATTGCGAAGAAGGTGCCCGAGATCGGGCTCACGGTGCATATCGCGACGAAACTCAACCGCAGCCACCTGATCCATGGCAAGCAGGCCTATATCCTGCCGGCGCTCGGCCGGACGGAACTCGATCTGCAGCAAGGTGTGGCCCAGACGGTGACGGTCGAGGACAGCTTTTCGATGGTGCACGGCTCCACGGGACGCCTGGCGCCGGCGAGTGAGCATTGCCGCTCCGAGCCCTGGATCGTCGCGAACCTTGCCAAGGCCACCGTCGCGGATCGCGCATCCATCGACTGGGACGGCCTCGTTGCCGACTACGATCGCATCCGTGACAAGATCGAGGCGGTGCTTCCCGAGCAGTTTCGTGACTACAATATCCGCATCGGCAAGCCCGGTGGCTTCCGCCTGCCGAACGGCGCGAGCGAGCGGCGCTGGGCAACGCCGACGGGCAAGGCGAACTTCCTGTTCAATCCCGACCTCAAGGACCAGAACGAGGATGCGCCGCAAAGGCCGCATCTTCAGCTGATGACGCTGCGCAGCCATGACCAGTTCAACACGACGATCTATTCCAACAACGACCGGTATCGCGGCATATCCGGAGACCGGATGGTGGTCTTCATGAACGAGAAGGACATGGCGGCGCTCGGGGTGTCGGAAGGGACGGTCGTCGATTTCGCAGCCGTCGCCGCCGATGGCATCGAGCGACGGGCAGGCGGCTTCAAGGTCGTGGCCTACGATGTGCCGCAAGGCTGCTGCGCAGCCTATTACCCCGAGACGAACGGACTGTTGTCCCTGTCGCATCGGGACACGCGGAGCAACACGCCGGCGGCCAAATCCGTGCCCGTGGTCATCACCCGGGCGCAGCCGGTCATCCCTGCTTGAAGATGGCCGGAAGTGTCCGAAGTCATGCCCACCGCCGATGCCCGAGCCTGTGAGGGTCGGATGCCGCCGCTCGGACGACGACTTTGGAACCTCCTAAGCCTCAGTAATCCCGGTCGTTGCCCAAACCGACGAAGATATTGAGCTTGCGCCGGGCAATGAGCTTGACGCTGCGGTCTTCCTGAATCTGGTAGGTCTCCAGATAGCGGTCGCCTCGCGGATCAAGGAAGCGATGCGTGAAGGTGGAGCCGATGGGTGATTTCGTCAGCTTCGTCCGTGGCTGGCCGTTGTAGATCAGGCTGCCGGGGATCGGCTCCAGCGCGGTCGAGCCCGTCGTGCAGGCTGCGAGCGACAGGCCGACGGCAAGGATGCCGATAAGGCGGAAGGTCATATGCATGTCTCCTCGGGGATGATGATGTTGGCCAAACCCTGCGCACACGTCTTGGTTCCGCGCGTTCGCAGCGCCAGCGGTGCGTCGCCGCTGTCAGTTACATCGAGACGAAGGCTTAGACGAAGACGATACATGAAGCCTGTCGCACTTGTCACGGGAGCCGGATCCGGGATTGGCAAGGCTGCGGTCTTTGCGCTCGCGCGGGACGGATATCGGATCGTATGCCGCAAAGCTCCGTGGGCGCCAAGGTTGCCTTCGACATCAGGTGTGATGGCGCTTGAGATACCCTTGAACAGGGAGGGGGACTTTAACGACCACTTAATCTAGCCCCGGTAGTGTCCATCTATGAAGAGCAACCGCGTCTCTCGTCCGGCCGCATGACGCGTGCCTGCTGCGTTCGCCGAAAACGGCATGTTCCACATTCACAGCGATACGCTCCCATGCCTGTTGGCACGTCGACAGGTCACGGTGGACGCCCAGCTGGCCGACAACCCTACCTCGCGATTGCGCCCGACGATCTAGGAAAAACCCTGTGCCCAAGACATCCAATCTGATGACGCGCATTCTGGTGGCCGCGTCGGTCGTCGTTGCCGCCGCCTTTGCCGGCTTCTCCTTCTACATCGACACGCTGCAGCGGAGCACGACGACGCACGCCGTCGAAGAAAATATCGCCTTCTCCGGAAAGCAGGCCGCACAAAGTGTGGCGAACTGGCTGAACGGCTGCGTCACCCTGACGGCGATGGTGGCCGATGCCGCCGCCAATGCCCCTGATAAGACCGCCCTTCTTGCCGTCCTGAAAAACGACGTTCTCGTCAAGGAGTTCATGAGCACCTATATCGGCGACGAAGCCGGCACCTTTACCACATGGCCGGAGACGAACCTGCCGGCCGGTTACGATCCGCGCCAGCGTCCCTGGTATCAGGATGCGGTGAAGGCGAAGGGCGACGTTCTCACGGACCCTTATTTCGACGCCTCCACCGGCGATCTGATCATCAGCGCGGCCGTGCCCGTGATGAAGAACGGTGCCCTGACCGGCGTTGCCGGCAGCGACTTCTCGCTGAAGACGCTTGTCTCGATGATCCAGTCGATCGATGCCGGAGCCGGCGGCTTCGCCTTCCTCGTCAACAAGTCGGGCCAGATCCTCGTGCATCCCGATGCCAAGCTGGTGACGAAGACGCTCGCCGATGCCTTTCCGGCTGTGACACCCACGATCGGCAGCGGCATCATGGAGACCGAAGCAAACGGCAAGCCGATGCTCGTGAGCTTCGTGCCCGTCGCCGGCCTTCCCACGGTCGAGTGGTATGTCGGCTTTGCCGTTGATGCCGACCAGGTCTATTCCGCCATCGACCGTTTTCGCATTGCCGCGACCATCGCGACGCTTCTCGCGGTCGGCGCCATGATCGTCTTCCTGGCGAGCCTTCTCAGCCGCCTCGTCATCCGTCCGGTCACCGAGATGACCCGCGCCATGGAAAAGCTGGCATCGGGCGATCTGAAGACCGATATCCCGGGACAGGAGCGCCGCGACCAGATCGGTTCCATGGCCGCTGCCGTCGCCGTGTTCCGCACCAATGCCATCGACCGGGCTCGCCTGGAAACCGAAGCCGAAAGCGGGCGTTCGCTGTCGGCGCGCGAGCAGCGCGAGCGTGAGGCTACGAAGGTCCAGGAGACAGCGGACATCCAGCATGCCGTGGAGGCGCTTGCCACGGGGCTCGGCCGGCTTGCGGACGGTGACCTCGGTTATCGCATCTCCACGCCTTTCGTCCTGCATCTCGACCGGCTCCGCGCCGACTTCAACCATGCCGTCTCGAAGCTGCATGATGCGATGCGGGCCGTGGGCAGCAATGCGCGCGCCATCGATGCCGGTGCGAGCGAGATTCGCCATGCCGCGGACGATCTCGCCCGTCGCACGGAACAGCAGGCCGCCTCCGTCGAGGAAACCGCGGCCGCGCTGGAAGAAATCACCACCACGGTGCGCGACAGTGCGCGTCGCGCCGAAGAAGTCGGCCAGCTCGTCGCTCGCGCCCGTGCCGGTGCGGAAACCTCCGGCGAGATCGTCGGCAAGGCCGTCAGCGCCATGCAGGGGATCGAGACATCCTCCAACGAAATCGGCAACATCATCGGCGTGATCGACGACATCGCCTTTCAGACGAACCTGCTTGCCCTGAACGCAGGCGTCGAGGCGGCGCGTGCCGGCGAGGCGGGCAAGGGCTTTGCGGTGGTGGCGCAGGAAGTGCGCGAACTGGCACAGCGCTCCGCAAAGGCTGCCAAGGAAATCAAGGCGCTCATCAACACATCGAGCGGGCAGGTGCGTGCCGGCGTGTCGCTGGTTGGCGAAACCGGCCAGTCGCTTCAGGCGATCGCCGGGCAGGTGCAGGAGATCAACGCGCATATCGCCGCGATCGTTACGGCAAGCCGCGAGCAATCGACCGGACTTAAGGAGATCAACACCGCCGTCAACACTATGGACCAGGGCACACAGCAGAACGCCGCCATGGTCGAGGAGCAGACGGCGGCAAGCCACGGCCTTGCCGGCGAAGCGGCCGCGCTGAACACGCTTCTCGCACAGTTCGATCTGGGCGAGGAGAGCGCCGCGGCGCGGTACCAGCCAGCCTCGCGCCGGGCTGCCTGAGCACACGGAGACCATCGCAACGCGCAGTTTGAGGGAATGCGCGTTGCGAAAAGTCTGTCTGGCATTTTCAGCCTAACGCCTGACGATCACACTTTCCGGGTCGCAGCGTTGCTCCCAGCCCGCGCGCTCCAGCGCCGGCGTGTCGTCCTCGGCGGTGGGGTAGCCGAGACAGAAATAGCCGATGAAATGCCAGCTCTCCGGGACGTCGAGCACCGCCACGACGTCGGCCGGATCGAGGATCGACAACCAGCCGAGACCGAGACCTTCGGCGCGGGCCGCAAGCCACAGCGTGTGGACCGCGAGCACCACCGAATAATCGAGCGTTTCCGGCATGGTGCGGCGCCCCAGCCCATGGCCCTGCAACACCGAGCGATCGCAAAAGACAGCGAATTGGCAGGGCGCCGCATCGAGGCCCGCGAGCTTCAATCTCGCATAGCGCTCGGCCCTTTCACCCGAATAGCCTGCAAGCGCGGTTGCGTTGCAGGTCTCGAACACGTGACGCACCGTTGCCCGTCGCCCGGCATCCTCCACGAAGACGAAACGCCAGGGCTGGCTGAGGCCGACGGAGGGTGCGAGACTGGCCGTCTGGACAAGGCGCTCGACCGTTCCCGCCGGAAGCGGATCGGTGCGGAACTGTCGCACATCGCGGCGCCAGGTCAGGAGTTGCGTCAGCTCCGCGCGGAAACCGGCATCGAATGTCTTTCCCTGCGGCATCGGCCACATCCCTTCGGCATAGCGCGCGCGTGGGCACGCGACGGATCGCCGGCTGCATAGCAGGTGACGATCAGCGAGCGCCAGATGACACGCGCCTCTGTGAGGAAAAGCTTATTGGCGCTATTCTGCTGTCGGCCGCATCCGCGGTGTTCGCGAAACCGGATATAGCGCGGTGAACCGCGTTCCTGGCACGGGCAGGGGATGACACTCCACGCCGTAGACGTCCGAGATCGTCGCCGGGTCCATGACCGCTTCTGTGGTACCCGATGTGTGCACGCGGCCGTTTTTCAGCAAAAGAACCTCGTCGGCATAGCGGGTGGCGAGATTGAGATCGTGCAGCACGGCGAGCGTCACCACATCGTGGCTGCGCGTATGCTCGGCGACGGCATCGAGGATCTGCAACTGATTGGAGAGATCGAGTGCGGAGGTCGGCTCATCGAGCAGAAGCAGGCGCGGCCGGCGCACGAGCGCAAGCGCGAGACCGATCATCTGCCGCTCTCCGCCGGAAAGCTGGCCGGGGCGGCAGCGGGCAAACCGCGACAGGCCGAGCGTCTCCAGCGTCTCTTCCGCACGGCGAAACGCCTCGGGCGGCGCCCGCCACGAGCGTCGTCCGCCGCTCTGGGCCAGCAGCAGCAACTCGAACACATCCAGAGCGACATCGAGCTGGGCCAGATCTTGCGCGACATAGCCGACCTGTCGCGCCCGGTCGATCGGACGCATGGCAAGGAGGTCGGCATGATCGAGCCGAACGCTGCCGTCGCCGCGCCGCATGCTGCAGAAGCCTTTCAGCAATGTCGATTTGCCGGCGCCGTTCGGTCCGAGAACGGCCAGCATCCGGCCGGGCTTGGCGTCGAAGGACACGTCCTGCACCACGCGGCGGGCGCCGATGGTGACGCTGTAGTTTTCGACGGAGAAGCTCATGCGCCCGGGCTCCGCGATTGACGCAGAACGAGGAAGATGAAGAAGGGCAGGCCGGTCAGCGACGTCACCATGCTGAGCGGCAGCACCGCGCCCGGCACGATCACCTTGGTCGCGAGCGAGGCGAGAACGGCAAAGACGCCGCCGACCGCCACTGTCGCGGCGATCGTGAAGCGATGATCCTCACCCACCAGCAGCCTGGCGACATGCGGCCCGACGAGCCCGATGAACCCGATAATGCCGACGACGGCAGTCACCGCGCCGGCGAGCAGCGCCGAGATGGTCAGCATGAGGATCCTAAGTGCCCGGACGCGCACGCCGAAGACGATCGCCTCTTCGCCGAAGGAGCGAATGGTCGTCAGCGCCCAGGCATTGAGAAGAACGATGGGCAGCGCGATGGCGCAGAGCCCGCCCGCGATCGACACCTTCAGCCAGGTCGCACGCTGCAGGGAGCCCATCAGCCAGAAGACGATGCTCTGCAGCTGATCGACGCTCGCCATGTACTGGACGAGCGACAGGAGCGAGGAAAAGACGAAGTGGAGGGCGATGCCGAGAAGCGTGATCGCCTGGACGCTCGTGCCGCCGCGCGTAAGCGCAAGAACGAGGCCTGTTGCCAGAAGCCCGAACAGGAAGGCGTTTGCCGCCGTCAGCAGTTCAGGCGGCATCCACGGCATGGCCGATGTGAGCGAAACGGAGAAGCCGAGCGACAGCGCCGCACCGAAACCCGCGGCGGAGGAGACGCCGAGCGTGAAGGGTTCGGCCAGCGGGTTGTCGAGGATCGTCTGCATGAGGAGGCCGGAGAGCGATAGCGAGATCCCCGTCACCAGCGCCATCAGGGTCATCGGCATGCGCAGTTCCCAGACGACGAACCGACTGCTGGCATCCGCCGTCGAGGGTGAGAGCAGCACGTTCGCAACGTCGGCGAGCGAGAGCGTTCCCGAGCCGATGGCGATATCTGCGATGAAGGCGCAGGCTAGCACGAGGAGGAGCGCGGCGATGATCAGCACACGTCGCATCACCGAAGCGCCGTAATGGGCCTCGGCGCTCTCCGGCGCTGCGGTTTCCGTCAGGGGTAATGCCAAATCGTTCTCTGCCGCGTTTCGATCCACGCGTCTATCGACACAGGGATCGTCTATCGGGATGACGGGCCGCATGGCGGCCCGTCGGCAATGTCGGTCTTCCGCAGCCGCTTACTCTGTTGGCGCGGCTTTTGCCCCATAGACCGTCGTCAGGTCCGTGGGAAGACCCGTGAAGCTTCCGATGATCGTTGCAAGGTCGGCATCCGGGTCGAGATCGGCAAAGCGTTCGGGATAGAAGGCCTTGGCGAGATATTCGACGGCGTAGATGTTCCAGGCGCTGGCATAAAGCTGGTGATAGAGGCCGACGACGCGGTTTTCTTCGACGGCCTTGATGTAGGAGAAGCCCTTGCGCTCGGACAGTGTGCGAAGCGATGTCTCGATGGCCGCCTTGTCGGCATTCAGGCCGAAAGCGGGCGATACCGAACCCTCGTTCGAGAACGGCGAGCCCGTCATCAAGAAGACATCCGGCTTTTCGGCGATCAGCGTTTCGGTGGTCACGTCTCCGGTACGGCCCTTGACGAGTTGTGTGCCGATGTTGATGCCGCCGGCATCCGCGACGATCTTGCCCCAGTAGACGTCGCCATGCGTAAAGCAGCAGGAGTCGAGGCCCTTCTGTCCGGCCTTGGCTTCCACGAAGACCTTCGGCTTTTCGGCGCCCGCAAAGCCGGCCTGCACCTTCGCAAGGCGCTCGGCGTAGAAATCGGTAAATGCCTTGGCTTCCGTCTCGCGGTTCAGCACCTTGCCGAGAAGATCGACGGTCTTCGGAGCGTTGACGGTCGGTTCAAGTTCGGTATCGATGAGGATGATCGGAATACCGAGCTTTGCCAGCCGGTTGAAGAGATCCGCATCGTCGAGCGCCTGGCGCACGCGGGTCTGGAAAACAAGCAGGTCAGGCTTGGTGGCAGCAACCTGTTCGAGGTTGACCTGGCCCTCGTCGCCGAATTTCATGTCGATCAGCTTTGCCGAGCTTTCCGGCCATTGCTTTTGGAAGACTTCCCAGGATGCCGGGTCGGAGCGGGCGAGGATATTGTTCCAGGCGACGACGCGCGCGAACGGGTCGGCCCGATCGAGCAGCGCCAGCGCGAAGAGATCGCGGCCGTCCTGTACGACGATGCGCTTCGGCTCGGAGGGGATCGTGATTTCGCGGCCGGAAAGATCTTTGATGACAAGGGGATAATCGGTGGCGCCGGCCGTGCCGACGGAAAGGACCGTCCAGGCGGATGCGACAAAGGCCGCAGTCAATACGGCTGATCTGAGGAGGCGCATGGGTATGAATTCCTTCGAAAAACGGTTGCTCGAGCCGTCTTCCTCCCGCATGCACTCCCCGTCACGCCCCGACCAATTGGCTGTTTATGGTCGATGCGCCGTTGCTAAAGGATAAAGATGAGTGGGTCAATCAAGTATGGTGGCGTTTTCGTCGCACCCCTCCGATCAGGTTTTTGAAACAGCGAGCGCTTTGGTTTCCCTCGTCCACAACGGGATGTTCAGGTCGCGCGACACCTGCGGATCGGCGGTAAAGAGCGGTCGTCCTTCCGCGAGCAGCTGCTCGATGATGGTCTTGTCCATCTGCACATGCGCACGGGCAAGACCCGTCTGGTTGTAGGAGTGCCCCGTGGAATTCGGGTTGATGCCCGTGATGATGACCTGCGGCGCGCCGTGGTGGAGGGCGAAAAGAACGGCGTTGAGCCCGTTCGAACATTTGTCCTCAGTCCGCACTTCGGTGTTCTTGCGCCCGGTCATGCGCTCGAGCAGCGCCATGCGCTCGTAGCGATCGACGATGACGAGGTCGTCATAGCCGTAGTTGAAAGCCTTCAGGCCGTTCACCAGCCGTTGCCGTGCGTTCTTGCGCCAGAGGAGGACGTAGAGGCTGCGGGTCCGCTGCCCGGATAGCACACGGCGAACCTCCACGGCATTGGTGTTGGTGCCCTCGACCTGATTGAACATCATGAAGGTGACATCGGGCACATCGATCCCCCAGGGGCGAATGGCGGATTGTGACCCGTTGATCGTGATGACGCTGAAATCCCCGTTCCAACCATCCGGCTTGTGGATGACCGGCGCCGACCCGACGACAACGACGGGACCCTTGAAGACATGGGCGCAGGCCGGGGGCATGGGGCGGCTCAGCCGGTACTTCAGCGACCTGTGGAGGCGCTGGCGCGTCTGGGTGAGCCACTTGCTTACGTTCGTCATCGAAGCGCCTTCATGCTGCTTGCCACGGGCAGGTGCCCTACCGCTTCTTCAGGAACTTGGGGCGGAGATTGCGCAGGAAAAGGTCGGCCGACTTCAAAATGCCGGTCAGGGAGATGAGTTTGTCCACCTGCGCATCGGTATTCCCAAGCCGTTGCGAGAGAACATCGGCAACGGTGAAGGAAATATCGCTTGGCGGGATTTCCGGAAAACGTGTGGCGAGCTTTGCATAGGGATTGGTGAGGTCTGCCGCATGGAGCGAGAGCTTGCCGGCCTGCGCAAAGACCTTCAGGCACACCTGCTCGAACGTCCAGTCGTGCACCGCCACGACGCGCCATGCCTCGCTTCTCTTGGCAGAGAAACCCGCGAGCACGACCTTGACCGGAACGCGTTGTTCCAGAAGCCAGTAGGCCAGCGCGAAGCCGGAGGTCGGGAGCTTGTCGGAGGGATAGATCTCCCGGCAAAGTTCCGTCAGATCCAGATGACCGGTGGCAGCCCCACCGTAATCGGCTTGCGTATTCGGCGTTTCGGTATCGGCGAGGCGAATGTTGGCGATGCCGCAGAACGTCGAAGGCGCAAAGAGCCCGAGAACCTGCTCGACCTCTCCCCGGTAGACGATGTTCGCGCCACGCGGCTGCGCGCGCGATACGAGCATGCAATGGCCGGCGAACGGTTGCCGGAGAACTTTGTAAGCCTTGTTGAAGAAAACGAAGAGGGAGTCTGCCGGATAGGCTTTCTGGAGCGCGGCGACATCGACCTGTTCGCTGTTGGCGACAAGGATGACATGCGGAAACCGGGAGAAGAACGCTTTCCATGCCTGTTCGGATGTCAGGCCCGATGTCGTTGCGGCCGCCGGCGGTATTTCATTATCCCCGGGAAAATCCATAAGATAGGCCACTTTCAGACGATATCCGGTGAAACCGTGTTCATCGGAACGGACGCTGTTGAATCACGGCCCGCGATGATAGTAAGGCCATGTGAACGGGCTCGGCCCGGTCCTGTTGTTATCGGGTTCTTACAATATGTTCGGATGGAAGAGCAAACGGAGTTTCACGCGGGAACTCGTCATCGTGCCGCCGGTGTCGCAAGCCGATCGGCACGGCATCGCCATCATGGCCTGCGTCAAGAACGAAGCACCTTATATCGAGGAGTGGGTCCGCTTTCACAGGGCGATCGGCGTTCGGCACTTTCATATCTACGACGATGGCTCGACGGACGGGACGATGGACATCCTGCGCTCGCTGTTGTCTGCGAAGGTCCTGACGATCGTTCCCTGGATCATGCGCATGCGCGACGAGGGTACGTCGGTGGTGCTGAACGGTCAGGCCATCGCCTTCGCACATGCCCTGCTCAACTTCGGAGGGCGCTACGACTGGATGGCCTTCATCGATGTCGACGAATTCCTCCTTCCGCGGCGGGATGGCACGCTGGAAGACGCACTGCGACACGCCAAGGGGTTTCCGAATATTTCCCTGCCATGGCATATGTTCGGGCATGGCGGGCATCGGGCCCGGCCGAAAGGGCCGGTCTGCCTCAGCTATACGGCGCGGGTCGCCCATCCGGAGCGGCAGGATGCGAATGCCAGCAATTTCAAGTGCATCGTCGATCCCACGCGTGTGACTGGCGTCAGCGTGCACCGCTTCCGGACGAAGGAGTTCGGCGACCGGACATCCAACGATGCCGGTATGGTCTCCTCCGTGCGGGATCGAAAGGCGGAGGCGTTCTACTCGGCCGAGTACCTGCAGCTCAACCACTACTACCTGAAGTCGGAAGAGGAGCTTTCCGAGAAAGTGGCGCGCGGCTGGTCGTTCGACGACACCACGGAGAAGTACATCCGCAAGGTCGCGGAGACCGCGCGCTATATCGAGCATGACGTGGTCGAGGACCGCAGCATGGTCGCCTTCATCGAACAGAACAAAATCGATCTCGGGTCGTCCGCGATCCGGTCGGAGCGGACGCATGACCGAGCATCCTGATAGCATTGAAAGCTTGCACCCCGTGCCGAAGGCTTGGGCCGTCACGGAGGAGAAGGCGGGCACGCTGACGCAGTGCCTCGGCATCGCCAAAGAGATCGATCCCGATCCCGCCGTCAAGATCGTGACGCGGCCGCGAGGCTGGCGCAAATGGTTTCGCCCGCGCCTCTTCTCGGTGCGCGAGAGCGAGCCCGCTTTCATGGTATCCTGCGGCTTTCGGGCGGAAGAGCCCGTGCTCGCCATCAAGAGCGCCTTTGGCGGCCGGCCGCTCGCCGTGCACCTGCAGCGCCCGCGCGTCGATGGCTACGATCTCGTCTTCGTGTCGCGGCACGACTGGGTGCCGGAGCTTGATGGCATCGACCATGTGCACAAGATGGTCGGCGTTCCACATCAGATCACACCCGAGAAACTGTCGGCACATGCCGGCAGCAGGACGAAGTATGCGGCGCCTGGAGACCGGGTGGCTGCCGTCTTTCTTGGCGGCTCCAACGGTGCCTATGTCTATGACGACCGGTGCCATCTGGCGATAAGAGAGGCCGTGCGCGGTCTGGAGGCTGCGGGCTGGAAGATCGTGATCTCCGTTTCCCGAAGATCGAGCGACGAAACGCTCCAGGCCGCTTTGACGCTGCGGTCTGCCAACATCACCGTCTGGGACCGGACGGGCGATAATCCTTACCTCGAGTTCATGGCCGCTGCGGATGCGTTTCTGATCGGGAAGGATTCGATCACCATGCCCTGCGAGGCGCTGGTGACGGGAAAGCCCGTCTATACGCTCGATCTCACGCCTGTTCCCGGCGAGCGGCTTTCGAAATTCGAGACCTATCATCACGACCTTCGCGAGACCTTGAAGCTGACCAAGGCCTTCGCGGGAGAGCTGGCACCCTATGCCTATGCGCCGCTGAATGAGACCAAACGCATCGGAGCCATCGTCGCCCAGACTTTGTCAGACCGGCAGGAACCAGGTTCGCGCGGCCCGATTGTCAGCGTGAAGCGGCAGATCTGAGCAATCAAGTTTTCAGGACGTGTCGCGGGATGCCTATTCTCGCCAATGGTCGCCGACCCAGAGGGCGGGCTTGATGTAGTGCCGCAGGTCGCTGAAGAGCGTGTGCCGGCGTATCTTGCCTGTCACGACCGCTTTGAAATAGGCCGCCGGCTTCATCACCGGTTGCTTCTCCCCGTACTTGCCTTCGAAGGCGTGCTGCGGAAGAAGGCCGCGCGGAAAGATCACGACACGGGCCGACTTCGGCAGTTTCGGCGGCAGGACGTAATTCAGCGGGAACGGTCGCCGGCAGTCCTGGCGAAAATGCAGGACCCACCGTCTCGGGAAGAATTTGACGCCGCCGGGCGCGTTCTTGGTGACGAAACGCTGCTCGTAGCGATATTCATCGGCCACCTTCTGCGGATCGGCGCGGAACTTCTCCTGGATCGGCAACAACTTGCCGACGGGATAGCGAAACAGCGAGGTCTGTCCCAGACGCTCGAACGGCGTGGTCTGGTTCTTCGCCATGACGATGTCATCCGGTCCCCCAACCGTGAAGAAATCGTCGAGGGACGACACGATGACCAGATCGAGATCGAGGAACAGCACGGCGCCCTTGAGGTTTCCGAGCGTCTTGCTCCACAGCCGCGCCTTCGGCCAGATTCCACGCGAGTTGACCGGCATCACGACGTCGAGTTCGGGAAGATCCTCGCAGGCGACCTCCGGGCGGATGCCTTCACGGTTGTCGGTAAAACAGGTGAAGGTGAAGGGCGGGGTGATGTTGCGCTCCACCATGGCATAAAGCCGGTTGATGAAGGGCGGGCCGTACTTCGTGCCCCAATTGATGCAGATGATCTGCTTCACGCCACCGCTGGCTTCCAAAACTTTCGACGTCATATTTCGACCCCTTGCGGACCCTGCAGCGCTGCGACCTTGCGTCCGTCGAGCGGCTCATGCGCCACTCCCTACAGCAATCGCGGTGCATCTTTAAGGGGGGTGCTGAAATCACATGCATTGCGGCAGGTGGCCGGTGCATCGATACGGCAGGCCGCGAAGGGCTGCCTGCCGTATGGGGCAAGATCAACGCTGCTGGACGTGGAGCATGCGCTCGCGCGTGGCGAACCACTCTTCCGAATAGTCGTCGTTCTTGTATTCCTCGAAGTAGGGGCCGCCATCGGTGAAGTGGACCAGAGAGGCCTCCTCGCTGTGCTCGTACTCGTTGACCAGCCAGTTCCAGGCCGGCGGCAGTTCGCCGATCAGCTCCTCGGATTCCAGCCACTTGAACTGGTGAAGCTCGAGGCCCGTGGCCGTGTTGACGTAGTCGAGATCCAGTTTGCGGCACTTGGCGTTGTTGAACAGGATGACGCTCGACCAGTTCTTCTTCTCGTATTTCGTCTGCACCTGTCCGAGGAACTTGGTTTCGACCTTCGGCACATAGTTGTGCTTGACGCACATGGCTGCGTAACGGTCGTCCTTCAGTTCCCAAAGCTTGGCGATGTCGGTGCGCATCAGCATGTCGCAATCGGCAAAGAGCGACCAGCCTTCAAAGTTGCTGAGGTAAGGCACGAGAAAGCGCGAGAACGAGAACTCGGTCGATTGCAGCGCATTGCGCTCACGAGTGAAGATGTTGCTGACATTGCTCAGCACGATCGGCGTGAACGCGACGGGGATGGAGCTCTTCTCCAGAATGCTCTGGCAGAGAACGTGATATGCGGCAACTTCCTTGGTATCGAAACCGATGAAGACATTGGCAATTTCGGTCATATCTCTCTCATTCCTCAGGTGCGTTTCCATCACGCTGCAGGATGTGTCGTCCGGCCGATGCCGGCGATCCTGCGGCGTATTCCCATGCATGCCGTCGGTCCCCTTTTGGGGTTCTACCGGGCGGCATGGTTAGTCTTGGCCGTCTGGATTGGATATCAGCGGCTCGCATCAGCTGCAACCCTACGGCAGTTTCGACATCAGGGCCTTCCAGTCAGCGAATACGAACAGTCAGCTCTCGATATTCCGAGGATGTCCTGAAGGCTGCAGACGTGCCGGATGCCGATGGAGTCCGACAGGCCCTGTTCCGTCGTAAAGACATCGGGGCACTCCCGGAGTTTCGACAGCACATAGGTGTCTTCGGCGATCTGCCGCCGCGTGCTGCCCTTCTCGTTATAAGAATGGCCCATGACCGTGAGTGAGAATCCCGCCAGCGTTACCGAGGGAACGCCCACGAAGAGCGCGTAGCAGAGCGCGGCGACGCCGTTCGTGACATGGCCGGTTTCGCCGATATCTCCAGGCAGGCCGCCGCACATCTCCTCGACGATCGCCTCGCGCTCCTCCTTCGTCGCTCGCATCAGGCTTTGATAGCGAACGCTGGGTTTCATCAGCAGTTTCAGTCGCATGACCCAGAGCGGGCGCGTGTGCAGCCACAAAAGTCCGCGCGTGCGCACGTCGGGATGTTCTTCCCAGGACTTCTTGCGCTTGCGAAAGGTGACGTCTGCCGCGGGGAGCCCGAGCATGTTGGCGGTCTTGCCCGCATTGTTCACGTCCATGCGGGCGCAATGTGCGACGATATCAGGGGGCAGTGTCGGATGGGGCGCGGATCCCAGAACCAGCCAGGGCTTGTCGAGGATCTCGAGCTTCGTGAGCCAGCGGCGATGGGTTTCTCTCAGTGCCTGCAGCTCTTCCGTATCCATCTTGGCCTCACCCATGAAGTCGCGGGCCGTTCCAGTGGCACCACGATAAAGTCTCATTTTGCCGCTCTTCCCTCTGCGGGAATGTCGATCGGCATCCGTCATGCCCGCACAACATAGGACACGGATGCGCGTCGGACAGATCAGGATGTCATGCTGTTTTTTGTAAGCAGGGATCGACAGCAAAGCGCGCGGGCGGCTATGGGGCGGCTCAAAATGACGATGGGCTCGTTCAGGGCCGGTTTGTTTTCGTCGCTCGGTGCAGGACGCGCACGGGCGCCGGGACGGGGGATAAGACCATGACCACGCCGGTCGGATCGGAACGTGTAATGAGTGCCAGGCATCTCGACTATCGCCCCGACCTCGACGGGCTGCGGGCGCTCGCCATCATGCCGGTGCTTCTCTTCCACGCCGATGTGTCGGTCTTCCGCGGCGGCTTCGTCGGGGTGGATGTGTTCTTCGTTCTCTCCGGCTACTTCATGGCACGGATCATCCTGTCCGATCTCGTCGCGGGCACGTTCTCCTTCTCCGCCTTCTACATCCGTCGGATCCGTCGGATCATTCCCGCCCTGTTCACGATGATGGCCTTGACGGCCGTCATTGCTTGGTTCCGGCTGATGCCGGAGGAATTCCGCTACTTCGGCGACAGCGTGCGCGCGGCCGCGCTCTTCACGGCCAATATTCTCTTCCGGCAGGAAAGCGGCTATTTCGATATCTCCGCCGAGATGAAGCCGCTGCTGCACACATGGTCTCTGTCCATGGAGGAGCAGTTCTACATTCTGTTCCCGATCTCGCTGTTTCTCGCCTTCACCTTCGCCCGCAAGTTCATCCTGCACATCACGGGTGGCCTCATTCTGGTCTCGTTCGTCGCCTGCCTGTGGGCGACCACCCATTCGCCAGAGAAAGCCTTCTTCCTCCTGCATTTCCGTGTCTGGGAACTGCTGATCGGTGCGCTGGTCGCCTTTGCTCCCCGCCCCGACTACAGCGCGCGAATGGCGGCCGGGCTCGGCATGGCTGGGCTTGCCGCCATTCTGGCCGCGATCTTTCTCTATTCCGATTCCACGCCGTTTCCTGGGCCCTTCGCGGCCATTCCCGTCCTTGGTGCGGCTCTCGTCATCCATGCGGGGTCGCAAAGCTGGTTCCCCGCCCGTCTTCTGACCAATGGCGTCTCCGTCTTCATCGGCCGCATCTCCTATTCACTTTACCTCTGGCACTGGCCGGTCATCGTCTTCTACCGGTATGAGACCGGGCATGGTCTGACGCTGGCCGACACCCTCATCGTCGTCGCTCTGTCCTTCGTCTGCGCCATCCTGTCATGGCGCTTCATCGAGCAGCCCGCCCGCTACGCCTCCGCCCTCACGTCGCGCGGGTTGGTCCTGTCGTTGATGGGGGGCAGCATGGCTGCGGCGGCAGCGTTCGGTTTCGTCGTCACCCGATATGACGGGCTACCTCAGCGCTTGCCCGCAGATGTCTATGCCGTTTATTCGGCAACCTACGACCAGAGCCCGTTCTTCGCGCCGAAGTGCTTCGCAAACAGCAATGGGGATGGCCTGCATCCACAGTCCATTCGGGATGGGGATCTCTGCCCGCTGGGCTCGCCGTCCGCCGGCCCGCCGAAGTTTCTCGTCTGGGGCGATTCGCACGCTGCTGCCATCGCGCCGGCTATCGACGAGGCCGCACGAAAGGCGGAGGTTTCGGGTCTCTTTGTCGGGCGAGCCTCGTGCCCGCCTATTCCGGGGGCTGTCTTTGGGCCGGATCATATCGTCGCGCGATGTGTGGAAACCAATGCGGCAATCATGAGTCTGATCGAAAAACAGCGGTTTCCTTACGTCTTCATGCTCGGCTACTGGCCCAAATATGTCCACCGCACCGAACTGCCGGAAGAGGGCGTGTTCTTCAACGCCTCTGAAGCGCTCGTTCTGCCCGACTGGTCCGCGCCAGTCCGTGATAGCCTCAAGGCGACGATCGCGGCATTTACGAAACAGGGAACGCGCGTCATCCTCGTGCAGGACGTTCCGGAAATGGGCGTGAAGGTGCCAGAAGCGCTGGCGCGTGCGATAATGACGGGCGAAAACGGGGATCTGAGCTTGCCGCTCAGCTACACGCTGCAGCGGCAGAAGCTCGCCCGCGACATGCTTTTCGCGGTTGCTCGGGAAACGGGATCCTCGACCGTCGATCCGTTCGTGTCGCTCTGCGACAGGACACGATGCCATCCCGTCGCCGATGGCGACATCCTCTACCGCGACGGCGATCATCTCTCCCTGACAGGGGCGAAACATCTGACGCCGCTCTTCCGCGAGACGTTGGCCATGATCGCCGGATCTGCAAGCGAAACGTCGAAGCCTTCAACCGAGCGATGGACGTCGGCATTGCCGGACCGTCACCGCCACTGAAGGAATGCCGGGTCGATCAGGCGACCTTGTTCAGCTTTGCCGCCTCCGGCTGGCTCTGCGTCGTCTGCTGCGCTGTCCCGGTATCGCCATGCGCGGCATTCAGGCAGCGGGCGACGAGATCGTGGTGGATCCAGCGCACCGGACCGGACGGAGCCGATGTTGCGGCGAAGATGAGCCGGCCGGTCGCTTCGACGACCAGCGTGCTCAGAAGATCACTGATGAGGGCCTTGCCGTCGCGGTGCATCGCGGTGATGTCGTTGGAGGTGCCGATGGTCAGATCGGCCTGAGCCTGGCTGTTGGGCATCGGCCAGGCGTTAAAGTCGTAGAACGGCACCATGACGGCGCTTGCCTGAAGCTCGGTGATTCGGCGCAGGACGTCCGTAACTGTCCGGCCATTGGCAAGCAATGCCTCGCACGCGTCCCACTGTTCGTCGGCCCAACGTCCGCCGTCCTCTTTCTTGAGAGCGAGCAGAAGGGGGATCAGGGGAAGCTCGATGCCGGTGAAGACGTCGGAGGAATTCGTGCGAATTTCCGGGCAGTTGTAGACGGTCGCCGTCACGCCGGCGTCCCAGGCTTCGGACGCGATGGCCTCGAGACGCATCTTGGCGTAGCCCTGCGTATAATTCGTGTAGGTCTGCCAGCGATATTCGTCGCCGATCAGGATTCCGGTGCCATGATAGCCGTAAGCCGTGTAGCGCACCGCGCTGCCGGATGCCTCGACCCGCTTGCGGATGGCCGCGCTGGCGTCGATGAGATGGCGGAAGGTGTTGGCCGAGACTTCGTCGAAATTCTGCAGAATCAGCTTGCCCATGTCGCTGTCAAGCAGGGTCTGCGACGACATGTGGCGGGTGCCGGTGCCCTTGTAGATCCTGTTGGCGACGACGAGCAGGACCTTTGCCTTCGGAATGCCGCCGGCCATGGTATGCGCGAAGAACACGTTGCGGCCATCGGGGATCATGCCGTCGAGCGTTGCCATGACCTGCGCCAGTGCCGTTTTGAACCGGTCCGTCGCGATGGTCTTGCAGGTTTCGATGTGGTTCCAGTCGATCTTGGCATCCTGCCACGTCTGCAGCGTCATCTCGGCCAGAAGATCCGTCGGCGTCGGGCCGCCGTCCGGGCCATCGAGATCGAAGCCTGCCATCAACGGCACATTGATGATCTTTCCGCCCAGACGCTCCTCGGCTGCCGAAAGCTCTTCCTGCGTCAGAGGCCGCAGCGCGTTGTTCTCGTCACGCCGGCCGACCGTGATGCCGACGATCTGCATGCCGGCCTTGCGCACCTGATCGAGAAGCCCGGTCGCGTAGCCGCGCCCAAACAGCTCTCCGAAGAGAACGAAGATATCGCCCTTCCGAAACAGCGTGTTCTCGGCGATGCTTTCCAGTGCGATCGGCTTTTTCATGGTCATGTCTTCAGGTCGTGGGTCGTCGCGCGCAGGTCGCAACAGTCGGTGATGATCCCATGAACGGAGTTGGCCGCAATGGAAAGTCATTTAACGTGACGGATTATATCGAAACGTGAACCGGACTTGCCATTGACGATGGTCGCTGCCGGACAGTCGGGTCTTGCGAATGGACAGGAGCCGGGCGTCTGGCTTGGGATGGTCTTCGGTTGGCCTCCGATTTCATCGTTTGAACAGGTGTGCCGATCGGGAATGTCACACCTTGAAAGAGTGTCCGCGAGCCCTGACGCACACGACGTCGTCTCGCGAGTGCTACGTTGGATTGTAGAGGCAAAGAGCGTTTTGAAGTATTAACCCCTAGAAATCGGGTTTTGAAATCCAATAAAAATTGGAATATCTGAATATTCATCTTTTCGAATAGAAATACTATCTCATGCAGTGTCGTTTCTCCGAATATTGATTTTCATATCTGCGCAATATTCGCCTGCCTAGACTTCCTATAACTTGAATTCCTGCGGCGGAGGCCAATCTCCTTCTTCTCATGACGACGGAGGTCGATATGGACGACATGATGAAGAAACGGCGTACGCGCGGAGCTGGTGCTTTGGGTGATATTACGGCGACGAAGCAAGCCGTTATGGAGATGCAGCGCCGGCAGGATGAGGAGCGGCGACAGAAGACGGAGCGGCTGCGCGCACAGCGGCTGGGACTCGTCGTGGGTGAAGCTGCTGGGGCATTGCTTTTTCCCGTGCCACTCGATGCCGTTATCGAACGTTTCGATATCGATGGATCATGATCCGCACTCTGTTCTCCGCCCAGCATCGTTTCTGCACAGATTTTCCGCAAGAACCGCGAAGCGAAGAGCCATGATGGAAGCGTTGGAGGAAAATGCGGAATCCCGCCTTGCTTTGTT
Source organism: Rhizobium sp. PP-CC-3A-592 (assembly GCF_003217095.1). Taxonomy (GTDB): domain Bacteria; phylum Pseudomonadota; class Alphaproteobacteria; order Rhizobiales; family Rhizobiaceae; genus Ferranicluibacter. The sequence continues at coordinate 194,093 of NZ_QJSR01000007.1, read as the reverse complement.
CGATTTCGCCTTCCGCCATGCGCCCATCGGCATGGCCCTTGTGGATACGCGGGGTCGTATCGTAAGGGGAAACAAGGCGTTCTCCCGCATGATCGGCATTTCGCCCGAGAATCTCAGCGGCGTCGCGTTCGCAGATTTCACCCATCCCGACGATCTTGAAGCCGATGTGCGCCTTTTCAACGAGGTCCTGGCCCGGCGGCGCGATGGCTACACGATCGAAAAGCGTTACATCCGTCCGGATAAGGCACCGCTCCATGTCCGGATCCACGTCGCCGCCATGCGGGATGTCGAAGGAGAGGTCGTTCGGTTCATCACGCAGGTGGAAGACATCACCCAGGCGAAGGATGCGGAGCGGCAGCTTGCCGAACGTGCGGCACAGCTGGAACTGGCACTGGAATCCGTCAGAGGCGGGTTCTGGCAGCTCGATATTCCCGCCCGGACCTTCGAAACATCCGATCGTCTTGCGCAGTATATCGACGGCCCGGATGCCGTGCGGTTCGACCTTGAGGCATATCTCGGCAAGATCAGTCGTCTGGACATGGCCGCTGCCGATCTCACGCCCCTGATCGAGGGCTCGATCGACCAGAACGTTGCCGAATACAGGTTGAACACCATTGCCGGAGAGCGGTGGATGCGCTGCGACCGTCGTCTATTGCGGGACGCGGATGGCCGGCCGCTGAAGATTGTGGGTATGGCGATCGATTTTACCGAGGAACATCGCCAGATCGAGCGCCTCCAGCGCAATTCGCAGACGGATAGCCTGACCGGGCTTTTGAACCGGCGTGGCCTCGAGGCGCGCTTCCCGCAGATGACCTCATCATCCGGCTATGCCGTTCTGGTGATCGACCTCGATGGCTTCAAGCAGGTGAACGACCGCTACGGCCATGCGGCCGGCGATATCGTCCTTCAAGAGGCCGCCAACCGGTTGATGTCGTGCGTCCGTGGCGATGATCTCGTAAGCCGGGTAGGCGGGGACGAGTTCGTCGTCATCATTGCCGGCGACAGGGAGACGGGCGTCGCTGTCGCCAACCGCATGGTCGGCACGATGCGCGCACCGTTCTCGTTGCACGACCCCGGCACAGACGCGGATGTCCTGGTCGATGTGCGCGCAAGCATCGGTGGCGTATGGGCTGTGGTCAACAGTAAACTCGACGGCATGATCGCGCATGCGGATACGTTCCTGTACCGCGTGAAAGCCTCGGGGAAAGACGGGGTCGGCTTCGACCGGCAAGCCTTCCCCTTACACGCCATCTGCGACGAGAGCGCCGTGCGTCACGATTGACGCGGCGCTCTACTAAGACCGGCCAGATCGATCGCGACCACGATCACGACCCCGGTCAAGCCAGAACAGGCAGCGTTCCCACGATGCGCAGCGCCAGACCCTCATACGGCTCTAGGTTGATCGTCAACGCTCCGTCTTCCTGAAGGTCGCCTTCGATCGTTTCGCCGATCATGTCGACCACCGGCCCAGGGGTGACGTTTGGCAGCACGATCACCTCTTCCAGCGCCGTGTCGCCAAAGTTCAGCGCGGTTACCTGCGTGCCCCGCCCGTCGGGTAGCTCGTGCACCATCACAAGAAGTCCCGGCGCGGTGGTGTCGGGGATCATCACCTGCCGGCTGGCGGCAAAACCATAGGCTTCCCGGACGGCAAGAAGCCTCTTCAGCTGGCTGGCGAAGGAGTCCGGTTGCGTCAGCTGTTCCGTCACCGGACCGTAGAGCGCGCGGGCGCGCGGAACGCCCTCGGCCGATTGCCCGGCATCCGACTGACCCGTGAGGTCATAGGCGCCGCGCTCGATCCACCGCGTATCGCCATCTCCCATGAGATGCTGCACGTCGTCGGGGCTGACCGGCAGGGCGCCGACCAGATCCCAGCCGGACAAGGCGAAGATGCCGGGCTGGAACGCATTGTACATGACGAGCAGCAGATGGATCTTGCGGATGAGCTTCACCGTGTCCTCGTCGATCGTGTCGAGATCGGCGATGTTGAGTGCAGCCGTGATGACGCTGGCGGTGGTGCAGGCGATGCCGTTCGTGACGAAGGGCAGGTTGTACGGAGCATTCGCGCCGGACAGCCGCTCGCGGATCACGTCGCGCAGATGCATGCGCAGCGTTCGGCCCTGCCAGGTCTGGCCGCTGAAACTGTAGATGTCGTCCGCATGCAACGTCCAGAAATGCACAAGCTCCGTCGTCAGCTCGTCATGGTTCTGAAGCGCGTGGATGAGCGATGCGGGATCAATGCCGAACTCGTGCACGGTGCGCAGCATCATGCGCAGCCACTCGGTATTTCCGGTCAGGAGCGCATGGTGATAGGCCGGGCGGGTAATGAAGTCATAGGATAGATCGGCGCCGCCCTTCGACATCGCGGCGATATCATCGACCGTCAGGTTGAGCTCCTGGAACGAGAACCCGCCCGCCTTGCGCACCATCCCGGCGAGCAGGGCGTTTCCCGTCAGCGACAGCGGATGGCTCTCTGACCACGCGGGGCCGTCCAGCCGGCGCTCGACGCCGAGGAAGCCGTTGGCATCCAGACGAAGACCGCGGGCGCCGAGCTGGTCGATGGAGTGAAGGGCGTCGCCGATGATCATCTGCTGGGCCGCAAAGGTCGGATCGAGCCAGTTGAGGCTCGGCTGCCCCTCCTTGAAGTAGTGGAGGTAGACCCACCGGCGCATCTTGCCGTCCACGCCCTCCACCGGCGCCGTCGCGCTCCAGTCGGTCTCCTTCACACCCGGCTCGAAGAAGATGACGCGCTGGAGCTGGCCGACGATGAAGCCCTTTTCCTTGAGATAATCGACCGCTTCCGTGCCCAGGTTTACGGCATCGCGCCCCTCCGGCACCTCCGGCAGATGCGGCCACTCCTCCTCGGGGATCTCCACCATGTGGTAGAGGCCCGGATAGGAGCCGTACTTCATCTCGGCGAGCCGGAAGTCTGCGCCCTTGCCGGTGTGGGAGGGGATGACGTCATCGATGACGATGGCGTTGAAGGCTGCAGCCATGCGGCTGATGGCCACGAACTCTTCCGTGGTGCCGAAGGCCGGGTCGATGTCGAAGCCGATGCGGTCGAAGTTGCCGTCGATGGTCGGCGTGTAGGCGCCATCCTTCAGGCCGCCCGATCGTTTCGTGGGGCCGACATGGATACCGCGCACGCCGATGGAGGAGAGGGCCGACCAAAGCTGGGGGTCGCCCAGCGTCTTCAGCACCGAGTCTCCTTCCCGCGTGATCACGGAAGGCGGGTAGGCGGTGAACCAGACCGAGGCGAAGGCGGAGGCCGAGCGGGGGCGTGGCTCGGCATAAGGTCTTTGCCAGAAACGCCCCTGTCCACCGTAATTCTCGGCAAACTGTCGCGCCTGATGCAGCATGGAGGAGGATACGAGGTTCTCGATATCGTCTTTGATAGGTGATGTCATCTCAGCTTCTGATCCCGCGCCTGTGCATGGCCGTGCCTTTGGCCCATGCTGATCGATGTAGGTGTCGCGCGGCGAAAGGAAACGGCAAGGTCGAACTTCAGTCGACGGTCTGGTGCCGGAACGGGATGACGATGATGCCACAGGCTGGCAGGCCCGGAATCGCCGGACGCCGGCGCAGCAAGGTTCTGATGCCTCGATCGCGACCGGCTTGGCAAGTTGGTCGGCGGCCGCTTGCATGTGAAGCGGCCGCCTTGAGATTAGTTTGCCGGCGGTGTTGCGGGTGCCGGAGCCGGCGTGGTGGTGGCCGGCGGTGTCGTTGTCGGTGCGGGAGCAGGGGTCGAAGCTGCGGGCGGCGTGACGGGCGGTGCCGGAGCCGGCTCAGGCGTGCGCAGGACGCTCCAGAGAACGATGACGACGATGACAGCGACGACGGCTGCGATAATGGTGTTGCGGTTCAATTTTGCCTCCTTGGTTAGCCACACTAACCTATCCGCGAAAGCAGAATTGTCCAAGCTTTTCATGAAAGAAGCGGATGATGGCGGCATTTCCGCCGACGCGCTGCCCGACAATCGCACCCGCGCGGGCGCTGCTCGCCTATTTTGCGAGGAACGCCCGCGCCCGCGCGACGAAGGCTTCGTGATACTGGAAGATGCCGCCATGCCCGGCATCGTCATAGATCGCGAGGTCCGCATTGGGGATGCGTCTGGCGAGATCTTTCGAGTTGACCGTGGGCACCATCTTGTCCTGATCGCCATTGGCGACGAGCACGGGTTGGCGGATCGCACTAAGATCCTGTGGCCTCTGGAGGCCCCATGCCTTGATCGCCTTCAGCTGGCGAAGGAACGCACCAAGGGCAATCGGCTTGTCCCGATCCGCCTTGCGCTCCTTCAGCCGGTCGAGAAAAGCGCTCGCCGCTCTGCGCCCGTTCGCGGTCGAGGTGAAGAAGAGATAGTATTTCGGATCGCGAAAGGTCAGCATTCCCTTCAGGATCGGGATCCACGAGACGGCACCCACCTTGCTGATACCCTGTCCGCCCGCAGGGCCGGTGCCGGTGAGGATGAGCTTGCGGACGAGATGCGGCGCCTTCAGGGCGACGTCCTGCGCAACGAACCCACCGAGCGAAAATCCGAGAATATCGACGGTACCCAGACCCAGCGCGTGGATGAAGGCAATGGCGTCGTCCGTCATCTCGCCGATCGTCAGCGGCGCCTTTCCGCCGGAGGCCCCGACGCCGCGGTAGTTATAGGCAATCACGGTACGTGTTGCGGCGAGGCCATCAACGATGCGCGGGTCGAAATTGTCCAACGTTGCGCCCCAGTGATTCAACATGACCAGGGGAACATCCGCTCCACCGCCAAGCTGCCGGTAGACGAAGGTGGTGCCTGCGATATCGACGCTTTTCGTTGGCGCGTCTTCCCACGAGATTTTGGTGATGTGCGGCGTGCGGACTTCGGTCATGTGCGTCTTCTCGATTTCTGGTCGGTGGCCGTTGCACGACAGCAGGGAGAACCCTGGTGGTTGCGTTGCCTTAAACATGATGATTGTCATCATTGATATCTTTGTATTACGATCGTAATCCTGTTGTCAATCGGCACGTGTGAATATTCGAGACGGAGGCTGCTCACGACGGCGCCCTTGTCTTGCCTCCGTAAATCTGACAAAAACTGTCAGCTTAGCGTGGCATTCGATCGCGTCGGGGGTTTGTCGATCTGCAAGCCGATGAACGGGTTTCAAGCAAGCGGGCATTTCATCATGAGCTTCTGGCATACGATGTCGTGGAAGACGGACGGGATCACCGTGTCGGCTCCGGTGCAGTGGCGGCAGCTGGATGGCATGGTAACGGTGCTCTGGGAGGCGGAGAGCCAAGCCGGGGCCAGCGGCTACTATCTGGCGGACGATCCGCGCATCATGTTCTTCTTCAACGACGTTTCGCCGAACGTTCGCATTTCCAACCGCAGCGATGATTTCACCCGCAACGCGCGCGCGATGCCGCGTGCCGTCTATGTGCCCGCAGGCATGCCAATGTGGACCACGAGCCGGAGCGCACACCGCTTCAGCCATCTCAATCTCCATCTGCACAAGGACCGGATTCTGCGCTACCTCGCGCCGTCGGTCGGCAGTTCCTGCGCGCAGGCGGCGCTTCGCCGTCCTGCCGAACTTCACGATATCGCCGGTATCGACGCGCTCGCGCGGCTGCTTGCAACCGAGATCCGGTCTCCGACCAAACATGCCGTCTATGCCGAGAGCCTCGTCGGCAGCATCGTGGCGGGGCTGCTCGATATTCCGGCGGAAGCCGACCAGAGGGCCGGCGGCCGCCTGACGCAGGCGCAGATGAACAAACTGCTCGTGCATGTGGATAAGGTCGGCGGCTATCGCATGTCGGTGGCCGACATGGCTGCAACCGTCGGGCTCTCGGAAAGCTGGTTCTCGAACGTGTTCAAGAAAACGACCGGCCAGACGCCGCTCCAGTGGCAGCTCTGCAAGCGCATCGAACAGGCCAAGCAGATGCTCGGCAAGGGCGACCTGCCGGTCGCCAGCATTGCGGCGCAACTTGGCTTCTCCGACCAGGCGCACCTGACCAAGGTGTTCCGGCAGGTGGAGGGCGAGACGCCGGCGGCGTGGCGGCGTCTGCAACAGTTTCGCGCCCTGTAACGCCCGCCTCACGCTGGGCACGCAGGCGGGCGTCCGAGCTTTCAGGTCACCACGTCTGGCGAAGCGTCGCCATCAGTTTTCTGCCGGGATTGTAGTAGACCGCACCCGAATCCGTGCTCGCGATGTGCTTCTCGTCGAACACATTGTTGACGTTCAGCTGGAACGTCGTGTTCTCCTGGACCTTGTAGGTGTAGGCCACGTCGAACACGACGGCACTTTCCGACGACGTCGTATTGCCGATGTCGGTGTAATAGGAGTCGAGGTAGCGTGCGCCGACGCCGAAGGTCATGTCGCCGCGCGCGTCTTGTCCCGCCAGCGTGTAGGTTCCCCAGATCGAGGCAAGGTGCTTGGGCACGCGCATCAGCCGGTTGCCGTCATTGTCGCCGCCGGGCTCGTCGATCTTGGAGTCGATGTAGCTATAGGCCGCGATGATGTCGATCTGGTCCGTGACTTCCGCCTTCGCTTCCAGTTCGAAGCCGCGATGCCGGACTTTCTCCACCGTCTGCGGCAGGTAGGTCACCTGATCGTAGACGGTGATGTTGCCCTTGGTCAGGTCGTAGACGGATGCGGTGATGAGGGCGGGGAAGGCTTCGGGACGGTACTTGATGCCGAGCTCGTACTGCTTGCCGGTCGTCGGGTCCGCGCCCGAGGCAGGCGGTGCCGCGGATTCCGCATAGCTGATGTAGGGCGCCAGTTCCTCGGTGATCTTGTAGCTCGCACCGATGCGCTTGGTGAATTCGCTATGGTTGCCCGAAGCCGTGGAGCCGGCGAGGAGATCGGTTTCGCTGAGATCCAGCCAGTCGTTGCGCAGGCCGACGCTGACGGTCAGCTTGTCAAAGAAGGTCAGGTCCTGCTGCAGATAGACGGCTGCCGTCTTCTGGTCGTTGTTGACGCTGGAATAGGGCGAGAGGCTGCCCGGGCCGCCGGAATAGATCGGGTTCTCCCAGTCGATCGACGGTGCCGATGTGTAGAAGTTGTCGGTGTCGGACTCGAATTTGTTATACTCGGTGCCGAACAGCGTCCGGCTCTCGACGGTGTCGGTGCGGGTCTCATAGACGAGGTTCGCATCGATGATGAACTGCTCGGACGACTTGTCACTGCCGAAGAAGTAGCGGCTCGCCGTGGTCGAGCCGTCGGTCGGCGTTCCCCCTATATAGGCGCTGCCGAAGCCATCGTTGAGGTTGCTGTAGCGTGCGTTGGAACCGAAGCTCAGGCCGTTGCCGAAGTCATGGTCGAACATGACGCTGTAGCTGTTGCGGTTCGTTTCGCTGAAATAATAGTCCGGCTCGCCGAAGAACGTGTCCCGGTCGAAATCCGTCCCCAGCGGATGGCCGCCGCTGCCGGGAACGCCGTCCTTGTCGAGATGATCGAAGACGACGGTCAGGTTCGTGGCCGCATCCGGGCGCCAAGTCAGGCCACCCATGATGAAGTTCTCGTCGTCCTGCGAATAGTCGTATTCGGCATCGGCGCGCTGGAACTTGCCCGTGAGGCGGTAGGACAGCGTGTCGTCGCCGGTCAGGTTGTCGCCGAAGTCGAAGCCGAGTTCCTTGTGGGCGAACGAGCCGCCGGTGCCGTAGACCTCGCCGAAACGCTCCCGCTTGGGTGTCTTCGTCACGTAGTTGACCGATCCGCCCGGCTCGGCCGCTCCGAAGCCGGAGGAGCTGGCACCTTTCAGCACTTCGATCCGCTCATAGGCGTAAGGCTCCTCGCGCGTGCCGGCAAAGGTCCGGCCGATCGCCAAGCCGTCGCGATAGGTGTAGGGCGTGAAGCCGCGAATATCGAAATAGTCGTAGCGGTCGTCCGAGCCGTAGAAATCGGTGACCACGCCGGCCGTGTACTGCACCACCTGCTCGACGGTATCGGCGCCGCGCTGCTCGATCTCCTTCGAAGTGATGACGGAGACCGAGGCCGGTGCCTTCAGGATGTCCGTCGGCAGCTTGCCGGTGGCGGTCGTTTCCGTCGCGACGATGGATTGCGAATCATTGTCCGTGTTGAGGACGGTTCCGCTCGACCCGCCTTGGACGACGATGGTTTCGAGCGCCGTCGCGCCGCTCGCCGCATCCTGGGCAGACGCCTTTGCCGGCGACAGGGCGACCAGTGCGGTGCAGCCGAGAAGGATGGCGCTCCGGCGGGAAAGCGGCGCGAGCCTCCGGTGGGTGCGTGTTCTATCGATGTCCATGTTGCAGTATCCAGATTGACGTGACGCGAGGGCGGCCGGCAGGGCCGGTCGGTATTTCCGAGTGGGTTCGCACCGCGCGTCTGCGTGATATCTCGGCGTCCAGGTCGCTCGACTGCGTGTTCGTCCCCGCTTTCCTATAACTGGAGGCATTTTATCGAGTATTGTCGAATCCACCGTTTTTGTAGAATCCGATGGCTAACTATCCCCACTTTCCGGGGTGGTGTTGCTTTACCGTTGACGCCACGGAGTGAAGCTGAGAGTTGAGGTCAACTTATGTCCGTTGAAGGGATCGGGAGATGAGATTTTTCCGCTTCGCCACGCAGATCGTCATGGCTGTCTGGCTGCTCGCGCAGGATCATGCACTGGCTGCCGAGGGCAACGCTTATCCGATCACCATCCATCATGCGTTCGGCACGACCATCATCGAGAAGAAGCCGGAGCGCGTGGCGGCCGTCGCCTGGGCGAACCATGAAGTGCCGCTCGCGCTCGGCATCGTCCCCGTCGGCATGGCGCGCGCCAATTTCGGAGACGACGATAATGACGGGATCCTTCCCTGGGTAAAGGCGCGCCTGGACGAACTGGGTGGCGAGACGCCGGTGCTCTTCGACGAAGGCGACGGTATCGATTTCGAAGCGGTCGCGGCAACCGGTCCGGATGTGATCCTCGCGGCCTATTCCGGCATCAGCCAAGCGGATTACGACACGCTGAGCCAGATCGCGCCCGTCATCGCCTATCCCCAGGCGCCCTGGTCCACCGACTGGCGCGAGACGATCCGGCTCGACAGCGCCGGGCTTGGCATGGCGAAGGAGGGCGAGGCGCTGATCGCCGGAATCGAGGCCGACATCGCCGGCACGCTCGCCGGGCATCCGGAGCTGAAGGGCAAATCGGCGATGTTCATCACGCATCTGAGCGCGTCGGACCTCAGCATCATCAATTTCTACACGACCAATGACACGCGGGTGAAGTTCTTCGGCGATCTCGGGCTGGCCTCGCCGAAAAGCGTTCTTCAGGCCTCGCAGCCGGGGAAATATTCCGGGTCCGTCAGCGCCGAGCAGATCGATGCCTTCGACGATGTCGATATTCTCGTGACCTACGGCGATCAGGCGCTGTTTGATTCGCTCAAGGCCAATCCGCTGACGCGGCACATGCCGGCGGTTGCGAACGGAGCGCTCGTCATGCTCGGCAACGATCCTGTGGGCAACGCCGCGAACCCGACGCCGCTCTCGATCCGCTGGGTGCTGAAGGACTACGTCGCCCGGCTCAGCGAGGCGGCCAAGACAGGGAAATGACGGCGGCCTCCATCAAAATTCCCGTGCGCGTCCACGGCATCGTCGCCCGCTCCAACCGGACGCGCGGCCTGTGGCTTCTCGTGCTCGTCGCCGTGCTGGCGCTGCTCTCGGCGCTGTCGGTCACCACCGGCACGCGCGATGTCGCCTGGGCCGAGATTATGGCAGCGCTAGGTGGCGGCCAGGAGACGATCGGGCAGGCGGCGGTCGCGCTTCGCATGCCCCGCACGCTGCTTGCGGTGCTTTCGGGTGCAGCACTTGGGCTTGCCGGCGCGATCATGCAGGGCATTACGCGCAATCCGCTTGCCGACCCCGGCATTCTCGGCGTCAATATGGGGGCGTCGCTTGCCGTGGTCATCGGCGTTGCCTGGTTCGGGATAACGTCGGCGCACGCCTATATCTGGACGGCGATCCTCGGTGCGGGCGGGGCTGCGGTCTTCGTCTACACGATCGGGTCGCTCGGCCGGGGCGGGGCGACGCCGCTGAAGCTGGCGCTTGCGGGGGCCGCCACCTCCGTCGCCTTCGCCTCTCTGGTCATCGCGATCGTTCTGCCCCGTGGCGATATCGCAGGCGGCATTCAAGCCTGGCAGATCGGCGGCGTCGGCGGCGCGACCTATGATCGCGTCGTTCCCGTGCTGCCGTTTCTGGGCGTCGGCTTTGCCATCAGCCTGTTGTCGGCGCGCAAGCTGAATTCTCTGGCTCTTGGCGACGATGTGGCTGCTGGCCTCGGCGAGCATGTGGCGACGGCCCGCGCCGTGGCGTCGCTCGGCGCAATCCTGCTTTGCGGCGCGACCACGGCCGTTTGCGGCCCCATCGGCTTTCTCGGCCTCGTCGTGCCGCACCTCTGCCGAACGCTGATCGGCGTCGATCACCGTTGGCTGTTGCCGTTCTCGGCCTTCGGCGGCGCAGCCCTGCTGCTCGCCGCCGACATTCTCGGGCGCATCGTCGCCCGGCCGGGCGAAATCGATGTCGGCATCATCACCGCGCTGATCGGCGCGCCGTTCTTCATCTGGATTGTGCGGCGGCAGCGGGTACGGGACCTTTGAGCATGCCGTCGCCGACCATCGATCTCCTTGCCGTCAACCGCCGGCGCAGGGCGCGCCGCCATTCGATCGCGCTTGGGCTTTTGCTCGTGCTGGTCGTCGTCCTCTTCGGCTTCACTCTTTCGGTCGGGCAGAGCGTCATCGCGCCCATGGATGTCCTCCGGGTGCTCTTGGGCGAGCCCGTTCCCGGTACGTCCTTCACCGTCGGGCAATTGCGCCTGCCGCGCGCCGTCCTCTCGATTCTCTCAGGGCTCTGCTTCGGCCTCGGCGGCGTTGCCTTTCAGGTCATGCTGCGCAATCCGCTGGCGAGCCCCGACATTATCGGCATCACGTCGGGCGCGGGTGCCGCGGCCGTGTTCGCCATCGTCGTTCTCCAGATGTCGGGGCCGGTGGTGTCGCTTCTGGCGGTCGGCGCCGGGCTTGGGGTCGCCGTGCTGGTCTATGGCCTGTCGTTCCGCAACGGCGTCGGCGGCACGCGCCTGATCCTGGTCGGCATCGGCGTCTCCGCCATGCTGCAAAGCGTCATCGCCTACATCCTCTCCACCGCACTGTCCTGGAGCCTGCAGGAGGCGATGCGCTGGCTGACGGGCAGCGTCAACGGTGCGCAGCTGCAACAAGCTCTGCCGCTTCTTCTCGCGCTTACCGTCTTCGGCGGAGTCCTTCTCAGCCGCACTCGTGATCTCGAAGCGCTCAGGCTCGGCGACGACACTGCGTCGGCCCTCGGCGTCCGCGTCTCGCAAACCCGCATGCTGGTTATCGTCTCTGCTGTCGGTATGATCGCGGCGGCAACGGCCGTCACCGGGCCGATCGCCTTCGTTGCTTTCCTTGCAGGGCCGATCGCGGCGCGCATTGTACGTTCGAACGGATCGCTCCTGCTGCCGGCAGCCCTGGTCGGGGCGATCCTCGTGCTCCTCGGGGATTATGTCGGGCAGGTGCTGCTTCCCAGCCGCTACCCCGTCGGCGTTATCACCGGCGCTCTCGGCGCGCCCTACCTCATTTTCCTGATCGTCCGCGTCAACCGGACCGGAGGTTCGCTGTGACCGATCATTCCCTCGTCGCGACCGAGCTTTCTGCAGGCTATGACGGCAAGGAGATCCTGAAGGGGCTGGACCTGACGATCCCCTCCGGCCGGATCACCGTGATCGTTGGCGCCAATGCCTGCGGCAAGTCGACATTCCTGCGCACCTTGTCGAGGCTGCTGACGCCGACAAAGGGCCATGTCCTGCTCGACGGCACGTCGATCCATCGTACGCCGGCGCGCCAGCTCGCCCGGACGCTCGGCCTCCTGCCGCAGGCGCCGATCGCGCCGGAGGGCATCACCGTTGCCGATCTCGTCAGCCGCGGCCGTCATCCCCACAAGAGCCTGTTCTCCCGCTGGACGCGGAAGGACGACGAGGCCGTTGACGGCGCGCTTGCGGCGACCAAGACCTTCGATCTTGCCGAGAGGCCTGTCGACGAGCTTTCGGGTGGCCAGCGCCAGCGCGTCTGGATCGCCATGGCGCTCGCCCAGGAGACCGAAATCCTGCTGCTGGACGAACCCACCACCTTCCTCGACATCAACCACCAGATCGAGGTGCTCGATCTGCTCACAGACCTCAACCGCGAGCGCGGCACGACGGTCGTGATGGTGTTGCACGATCTCAACCTCGCGGCACGCTATGCCGATGATCTGGTGGCGATGGCCGGAGGAAAGATCCACGCCTTCGGCACCCCGGAAGACGTACTGACCGAAGACATGGTCCGTGAGGTCTTCGGCCTGGAAAGCCGCATTATCGCAGATCCCCTGTCCGGACGCCCGATGATGCTGCCGATCGGACGTCACAGGATGGCCGGCATCGGCGCGAGCCTGTAGGGCATCGCGGCAATGCTTGATGTGCTTTAGGCTCTGTTGTTGATCTTCGGCCATGACCGATGCTAGGCCGCATCGCGTTCGTGCGCCCTAAAGGAGAAAGCCCATGACCACCTTGGATTACACGGCATTCGTATCCGCGCTCGCCGGAAAGGGGCAGCCGATGGCGGCCTATGCGGCGCTGGAGGCGCTGACGCAGACGCTGGTCGGGGTGAAGCTCTTCACCATCATGACGAGCGACACGACGACCCGCGTGGCCGAGCGGGTCTATTCCAATATGCCGGAGCAATATCCCGTCTCCGGCACGAAGCCCTATAACGAGACGCACTGGTCCGACATCACCCTCACGCAGCAGAAGACCTTTGTTGCGAATACGATCGAGGAGATCGCGGAGGTGTTCGGCGATTACGAACTCATCGATTCCCTCGGCTGCCAGTCGGTGATCAACGTGCCGATCGTCGTCGGGGGAACCGTGATCGGCACCATCAACTGCCTGCACGAGGCGGGTTTCTATACGCCCGAACGCGTTGCGGCAGCCGAGGCGCTGAAGCTGCCCGGTGCCGTTTGCATGCTGCTCGCCGCAGGCGGCAGGGACGATAGCGAGAACATCGCCGTCGTCTGAGGCGGGTGCTGCCCCGATCTTCGCTCAGGTTTCCGGCTGCTGGATCGATTGCAGCAGCGTTTCGCGAGCCGAGCGCAGGTGCTGCCGGCAGGCGTGCTCGACCGCCACGGGGTCGCGGGTTTTCAGCGCCGCGATGTACTCCAGATGCTCCTCCACCGCCCGTGCATTGCGCTCGCGGTCGTTCGCCTTGTTCCACTGGTAGTGATAGTGGAAGACGATGGTGATGATGTCGTAGAAATCGATGATGAAGCGATTGCTCGACGACCGATGCACCAGAAGGTGGAAGCGCTCGTCCAGTTCCGAGAAATCGCGATACCGCGTGTCGATGTTCGCCAGCATGTCGCGATGCAGCGCCTCCATCTCATCGAGATCCCTCCAGGCCGGGTGATCCCCGGGCAAAGCCGCGAAACCGGCGGCGGAGCGAAGCTCGAACATCTCGCGGATTTCGGTGAGCTCCAGCGCGAAGTCGCGGGTAAAGCCCTTCAGCACCCAATGGCTGTTCGGCCGCTTTTCGATCAGCCCGAAACGGCTGAAGCGGATGAGGAATTCGCGCACGCTGGTCGTGCCCGTGCCGATATCCCGGGCAAGCTCCAGCTCGTTGATCTGCATGCCGGGCTCGGCACCGCCGGCGAGGATCCGCCGCATAAAGTTCCGCTCTATGATCTCCGCGAGTGAGCTGGTCTCTTCCGTCGGAAAAAAATCGGCCGGCTGCGGCGCGCGCAGCATGGCTTTGGTGCGCTTGTCCCAGGAGATGATCTCCAGCTCTTTCAGGCGTGCGAGGATGGCCCGCACGGTCGTGCGGCTGACGCCCAGCGACGTGCCGAGTTCAAGCTCCGAAGGAAGCGCCTCTGCCGCCGCGATGAGGGTCAGACACCGGTTGAAAGCGTCCTTGAAGACCGTGTTCTGTTTCGCCATTCTCATTCCCGGTGCAGTGGGCAGGCGTGTCCCCGCCTGTCGCCGTGCCGCACCCCGTTGTCTCCCGGTTCTGCGTCCGCCTGCCGTTTCCAGACTCATTTGTCTGGTATCGACAAGGGCGTGGACGCTTCCTCCTGCAGGCATAATACAAGTTGACGGAAAACTGTCTATTGTAGATAAAATAACAAACGTTGGATCTGAAAGTCGGACATGACACTTACCAAGACGGCGCGGTTCCGATCCGAATACCAGACGACAGTCAGACGGAAGATGATGCGATGAAGACGCGTAAGATCGGCACGACAGACCTCTCCGTCACGGAATACAGCTTCGGCACCGCGCCGCTGGGCGGCATGTACCGCACCTGCCCGCGCGACACGGCGATGGAGACGCTGGAAGCGGCCTGGGATTCCGGCATGCGGTTTTTCGATACCGCACCGTGGTACGGCTTTGGCCTGGCCGAGCGGCGGGTCGGCGATTTCCTGCGCGACAAGCCGTCCGGCAGCTATGTTCTGTCCACCAAGGTCGGCCGGCTGTTGCGTCCCGTTGCCGATGACAAGGTCCCTGATTTCGGCTTCGTCGATCCGCTGCCCTTCGAGACGGATTACGACTACTCCTATGATGGCATCATGCGCTCGGTGGAGTTCAGCTACGCCCGCACCGGTCTCAACCGGCTCGACATCCTGTTCGTGCACGATATCGGCGTCTACACCCACGGCGCCGAGCGCAACGCCGTCTACCTCAAGCAATTGCTCGATGGCGGCCTCAAGGCGCTGGATGCACTGAAATCGAGCGGTGCCATCTCCGCCTATGGTCTCGGGGTCAACGAGGTTCCCGTCTGCCTTGACGTGATGCGCGAAGCCGATCTCGACTGCATTCTGCTGGCCGGACGCTACACGTTGCTCGACCGGACGGCCGTTTCGGAACTGCTGCCTCTCTGTGCAAAGAAAAACACCTCGCTCGTCGTGGGCGGCGTCTTCAATTCGGGCATCCTCGCGACGGGTGCGGTCGATGGCGCGCATTTCGATTACGGGCCGGCTTCGCCGGAGGTTGTTGAAAAGGTCGGCGCCATGGAAAAGATCGCGGCGTCGCAGGGCGTGCCGATCGCGGCGCCGGCCATGCAGTTTCCGCTGCAGAATCCGCTGGTCGCCTCCGTGCTTCTCGGCACGGCCAAGCCTTCCAGCCTGACGCGCAACATGGCGTTGGAAGCCGATCGGTTGCAGCCTGAGGACTTCGCACCCTACGATGCCCATACGCTCGTCGCGCCACCTTTGGGGACGGAAGCGGTCCGCGTTTGATGGGCGATCGACGGGGCCAAGGAGGGCTCCGTTTGCTGTGAGGATGCCGGTTGCAACTTGGTCGGTCTTGGGTTAGCGTCCGACCACAATATGTTTTTTATAGATAAAGATCGTATCGCCGCGTCTTCGGTACGGTTGGAGGAGAACGGAACAAGACGTTGTTGGAGGAGAACAACACCATGACACTGCTAAACCATATTCTATCGCGTCGCGCGTTTGCGCGTCGGTCGCTGGCAAGCGTTGCCGGCGCGGCCGTCATCGCCACGATGATGCCGATGGGCGCCTTTGCCCAGGACGTCACCATTCCGATCATCGTCAAGGATACGACCTCGTTCTACTGGCAGATCGTTCTTGCCGGCGCGCGTGCGGCCGGTAAGGACCTCGGCGTCAACGTGCCGGAACTCGGCGCACAGGCCGAGACCGACGTGAACGGCCAGATCAGCATTCTGGAAAATGCGGTTGCCGGCAGCCCCGCCGCCATCGTCATTTCGCCGACGGAGTTCAAGGCCCTCGGCAAGCCGGTCGATGAAGCCGCCAAGGCGGTTCCGATCATCGGCATCGATTCCGGCGCCGATTCCAAGGCCTTCAGCTCGTTCCTGACCACCGACAACGTTCAGGGCGGGCGGATTGCGGCCGATGGCTTGGCTGCGGCCATCAAGGAAGCGACCGGCAAGGATGAGGGCGAGATCGCCATCATCACCAACACCCCCGGCGCCGGCTCGCTGGAGCAGCGCAAGGAAGGCTTCCTCGACCAGATCAAGTCCAAGTATCCGGGCCTGAAGGTCGTCGCCGACAAGTACGCCGATGGTCAGGCCTCGACCGGCCTCAACATCATGACCGACCTCATCACCGCCAATCCGAACCTCGTCGGCGTCTTCGCCTCCAACCTGATCATGGCACAGGGCGTGGGCCAGGCCATTGCCGAGAACAAGCTGGGCGAGAAGGTCAAAGTGATCGGCTTCGACAGCGACGAGAAGACAGTCGGCTTCCTGAAGGAAGGCGTTCTTGCCGGTCTCGTCGTGCAGGACCCGTACCGAATGGGCTATGACGGCATCAAGACCGCGCTTGCCGTCTCCAAGAAGGAGAAGGTCGAGGCCACCGTCGACACCGGCGCGAACCTCGTCACCAAGGCCAACATGGCCGATCCCAAGATCGACGCGCTTCTCAATCCGAAGATCAACTGACGATAAAGGACGGCAGGGGCCCTCAAGAGCAGACCTGCCGTCCATCGACATACGCGGTCGCGGCGTACCTCGTTCTTGCGAGGCCGCCGCGCCTGTTTGCGACCTTTGGAGGAGAGCCGAATGACCGGATTGAACGATGTGAGCCGCCGGCATGACGCGGAGGTCGAGGCGCTTTCGGGCGGCCCCGTCGCCAAGGGTGCGCCCATCCTCGAACTGCGCGGCCTGCACAAGCGCTACGGGACGGTGGAAGCGTTGCGGCCTGCATCCATCACCTTCCTGTCCGGTGAAATCCACGCCATCGTCGGCGAGAACGGCGCAGGAAAATCGACGCTGATCAAACTGCTGACGGGCGTCATCCGGCGCACCTCCGGCGAAATCGTCTGGTGTGGCCAGTCGGTGCCGCTGTCCGACCCGAACGAGGCCATTTCGCGCGGTATCAACGCCGTGCACCAGGAGGTCGTGCTCTGCGCGCATCTGACGGTTGCGGCCAATATGTTCCTCGGCGACGAGATGAACCGGCGCGGTCTGATGCGCAAACGCGCCATGACCGACGCGGCGCAGGCGGTGCTGAACGATCTCGGCTTCAACCTGCCGGCCAGCGCGCTGCTCTCCGACCTGACGATCGGCCAGCAGCAGCTGGTCGCCACCGCCCGCGCCGCCATGCGCGGCACGCAGTTCCTGATCTTCGACGAGCCGACGGCCTACCTGACGCGCCAGGAATCGGCGCAGCTCTTCCGGCTGATCCGCCGCCTGCAGGCGCGGGGCGTCACCATCGTCTATATCAGCCATCGCATGGAGGAGGTGTTCGAACTGGCCGACCGGGTCTCGGTGCTGCGCGACGGTACCCATGTCGGCACGCGCCTGATCGGCGAAACGAACGACGCCGAGCTGATCTCCATGATGATCAACCGCTCGATCGAGCAGGTCTACCACAAGGAATCGCTGCCGATCGGCAAGCCGATCGTGGAGACGCGCGGCCTGTCCGGACCGGGCTTCCAGGATATCTCCCTTACCGTGCGGGCGGGCGAAATCGTCGGTCTCTACGGACTGATCGGCGCCGGGCGTAGCGAGTTTGCGCTGGGGCTTTACGGCCGCGAGAAGGTCACGGCCGGTGAGATCCTGTTCGAGGGTAAGACGGTCGATATCCGCAATGAACGTGTCGCCATGGATCTCGGCATTGCGCTGGCGCCGGAAAGCCGTCGCGACCAGGGCCTCTGCCTCAACCTGCCCATCGGACTCAACATCAACCTGCCGGTGTTCGACCGGCTGTCGAACGGCCTGACGATCAACCGCAAACGCGAAATCGCCAATGCCGACAGGCAGATCAGCGACCTGAAGATCAAGACGCCGACCCGGCGGGTGCTCGCGTCCGCCATGTCGGGCGGCAACCAGCAGAAGATCGTCATCGGCAAATGGCTGAGCCATGGCGCCAAGCTGTTCATCTTCGATGAACCCACAGTCGGCGTCGATGTCGGCACGAAGGCCGAGATCTACCGGCTGTTTTCCAAGCTTCTGGAAGAGGGCGCGGGCATCATCCTGATCTCGTCCTACCTGCCGGAAGTCTACGAACTTGCCGACACACTGCACGTGTTCCGCCAGGGTCGACTGGTGGCGAGCCACGCCTACCGCACGGCGTCCCACGAGGACGTGCTGACGCAGGCGATCGGCGTCTAACCAAGATAAAGACCGGAAATGATGACGGGTGGAGGACAATCATGAGCGTAGAGACCACGACCGAGGCGGCACCGGTGCCGAAGAAGGGCATGAACATTCTGTTCGGCCTGACGCTTCTCGGGCTCCTCCTGTTCCTCTGGCTTCTTCTGGGCTTGTCGACCAACAGCTTCTGGACGTCGAACAATATCAGCAACCTGCTGCGCCAGGGTGCCATGACGGCCATTCTCGCAGTCGGACAGACCTTCGTCATCATCACGGCCGGCATCGACCTTTCGGTCGGCGCGGTGGTCGGCTTTTCCAGCGTTACGATCGCATGGCTGTTGGCGCATGGCGTGCCGCTCTGGCCCGCGATCGGCATCACGCTTCTCGTCGGCGTTTTCATCGGCGCCTTCCATGCCTTCGGCATCGTGCGGATGGGCCTGCCCGCCTTCATCATCACACTCGCGACCCTGACGTCGCTGCGCGGCATCGGCCTGCTCATCACCAATGGTTCGACCATCTCGATCACGAACGAGAGTTTCGCCAACTTCTCCCGTGCGGATTTCCTCGGCGTGCCCAGTCTGTTCTGGATGGTGATTGTCGTGGCGATCCCGGCCTTCGTCTTCCTGCATCTCAGCCGCTGGGGACGCTATCTCTTCGCCGTCGGGTCCAATCGTGAGGCGGCCCGCCTCTCAGGCGTCAATGTCGAGCGCACCATCTACCTTGCCTACATCCTCTCCTCGACCTGCGCCGCTTTCGTCGGAATTCTGCTGGCCTCGCGCATCGGCATCGGCAATGCCACGCAGGCGGAAGGCTGGGAACTGCAGGCGATCGCCTCCTCGGTCATCGGCGGCACCAGCCTCTTCGGGGCGGTCGGCTCCATCCACGGGCCGCTGCTCGGCGCCTTCATTCTGGCGACGATCAACAACGGCGCGAACCTCCTGAACCTCAATTCGTTCTGGCAACGGATCATCACCGGAGCCCTGATCATCATCATCGTCTATTTCGACCAGCTGCGCCGCCGCGGCTCGCGTTGAGCCACGTCCGGGAAGCCGGAGAGCCTATCCTGCTGCCCTCGCGTCCGCCTCCGCCATCCGTGCCAGCAGCAAGGCGACGGCGGAGGCAATGGGGGCGATGACCGGCGCCGACAACTGCCGCTGTAGCTCCGATGCCGCGCGGCCGAGCGGACCGCCGCCGATGATGACGACATTCGCGCCGTCGTGTTCCAGCGACTGACGAACCGCGAGGGCCAGTGCCTTGCTCAGCCGGTCTGGGTCGCCGGTGAGATGCGTCGGGTCTCCGCTCGTCAGGCGCGTGCCGGTGAAGCGATCGGCAAGCCCAAGCGCCGCAGCTTTCTCCGCAAAGCTTCCGACGAGACCGGGCGTGACCGTGGCGATGCCGAACCTGCGGCCGCCGGCTGCGGCCTCCAGCATGCTTGCTTCGCAGATGCCGACAACAGGAATGTCGATCCGGGAGCGCAGCGCCTCGAGACCGGGATCGCCGAAAGCGCAGACGATCAGGCCGTCGGCGGCCTTCGCAGCGGATACGCCCATATCCACGACGCCGGAAACCGCTGCCTCCAGCTGCACAGGGTCGAGGATCATCGGAACGCCAACGCTCGCGGTCATGCCTTCCGCGCTCACATGCGGCGGGAGGGCGACGCGAACGAGATCCGTCATCATGACGGTGGTGGCGGCCGACGTGTTGGGGTTGATGACGACGATATGCTTCATGCGAGAGTCGATCTTCCCTCTCCTGTCGTCGCCTCACGCATAGAGCAGGCAGGCGACCTGACCGGCACGTTCGGACGATCCCGCAGCACCGACCAGCGGCGGCACGACCGCCCGACAAGGCGCCATGACATCCGCGCAGCGCGGCGCAAAGGCGCAGCCCGGCGGCATGTCGGCGAGATCCGGCGGGGCGCCGGGGATGGTGATGAGCCGGTCGCGGCCATCGGCAAGCTCGACGCGCGCGCCGAGCAGGCCCTTGGTGTAGGGATGCTTCGGATTGCGGATGATATCGCTCGCCGTGCCTTCCTCGACGATCCGCCCGGCATACATCACCGCGATCCGGTCTGCGACCTCCGCGGCAACGCCGATATCGTGGGTGACGAAGATCACCGACAGGCCGTATTCCTTCTGCAGCTCGCGGATCAGCAGCAGGATCTGGATCTGCACGGTCGCGTCCAGCGCCGTCGTCGGCTCGTCGGCCAGCAGCACCTTCGGATTGCAGGCGAGCGCCATGGCGATCATCGCCCGCTGCAGCATGCCGCCGGACATTTCGTGCGGGTAGTTCTGCAAGCGTCGTTGCGGCGAGGGAATGCGGACCTTTTCGAACAGCGCCAGCGCCCGTGCGGACGCTTGCGCTTTCGAAACCCGCTCGTGGCGCATGATCGTTTCCTCGATCTGCCGGCCGAGCGTGTAGACCGGATCGAGCGCGAGGCGCGGCTCCTGAAACACCATGGACACGACGGCGCCACGCAGATTGCCGAGGTCTCGCGTCGAAAGCCCCGTGACGTCGCGACCCGCCACGGACATCGTGCCCTCGATGGTGGTGCCCTTGGGGTGCATGCGCAGCAGCGAGCGCATGGTCACGCTCTTGCCGGAACCGGATTCCCCGAGCAGGGCAACCACCTCGCCGGCACGCACCTTCAGGGTCACGCCGTTCACGGCCTTGATCGGCTTGCGGCCGCGATGGAAGGTGACGGAGAGATTGTCGATATCGATCATCGTATCGGTCATGCCGAAGTCTCCCCAAGGATCGGCGCACGGCTGTGGCCGGAGCCGGGAACGGCCATGAGACAGGCCGCGGATTGCTCGGCGGACAGGCTGGCGAGCGGCGGGACCTCGCGGCTGCAGATGTCTTCCACGAACTGACAGCGCGTGTGGAACCGACAGCCGCTCGGCGGATCGATGGGGTTCGGCGGATCGCCGGACAGCGGTGGCTCCATCGTCCGCTCGGACGGGTCCATTTTCGGCATGGAGGCCAGAAGCGCTGCGGAATAGGGGTGCCGGGCCTCTCCGAAGATCGCCGCGCGCGTGCCGATCTCTGCCACCTTGCCGAGATACATGACCATGACCCGGTCGCACATGAACTTCACGACGTTGAGGTCGTGGGAAATGAACAGGTAGGTCAGCCCGAAATCCCGCTTGAGGTCGAGAAGCAGGTTGAGAACCTGAGCCTCCACCGACTTGTCGAGCGCGGAGACGGCCTCGTCGAGAATGATCAGCCGTGGCTCGAGCGCCAGTGCGCGGGCGATATTGACGCGCTGGCGCTGGCCGCCGGAAAGTTCGTGCGGATAGCGGCCGGCAAAGCGGCTGGGCTCCAGTCCCACCCGGAAGAGCAGGTCATGCGCGCGGGCGATGGCTTTGGCAGCGGGCACGCCATGCACCTGCGGCGCGAAGGCGATCGATTCCTCGATCGTCAGGCGCGGGTTGAGCGAGGCATAGCTGTCCTGAAAGACCATCTGCACCTGTCGCCGGTACTGCGCGAGCGGCAGAGTTTCACCCACCGTCTCACCGTCGAACAGGAGATCGCCCTTATCGCGGACGATGAGGTTCATCAGAAGCCGCGCCGTCGTGGACTTGCCGCAGCCGCTTTCGCCGACGACGCCCAGCGTCTCGCCTTTCAGAATGTCGAAATCGACGCCATCGACGGCCCGCACGACCTTCTTCGGCCCGAAGAAGCCGCTGCTTTTCACCGGAAAATGCTTCAGCAGGCCACGTGCCGAGATCAGCGGCTGGGCCGGCCCGCCGCGCTCGCCGACGCCCGGATCCAGATTATAGGGTGATATGACGGCGCTCATGATTTTACGTCCATGGCGGTGCGCAGACCGTCCGAGAAGAGGTTGAAGCAGACGGAGGTGACGAAGATCATCAGGCCCGGCAGGGCCGCGACGAAGGGGTTGTTGTAGATCGCGGTTCTCAGCGTGTTGAGCATCAGCCCCCATTCCGCATCCGGCGGGCGCACGCCGAGACCGAGGAAGGAAAGACCGGAGGCGAGGATCATGGAAACCGAGATCAGGCTGGTGGCGAAGACGAAGATGGGGCTGAGCACATTGCCGAGAATGTGCACCCGGATGATCGTGCGCGCCGGAGCGCCGGATGCGCGTGCGGCATCGACGTAATCGAGCTTGCGCACCTGCGTCGTCACGCTTTCGGCGACACGCGCGATCTGCGGGATGAAAACGACGGTGAGCGATACCAGCGCATTGGTAAGCCCCGAACCGAGCGCGCCGGACAGGGCGACGGCGAGGAGAACGGAGGGGAAGGCGTAGAAGACATCGATCGTGCGCATGATCACCGTGTTGACGATGCCGCCGGCATAACCGGCGATGATGCCGATGGCCGAGCCGATGACGAAGGCGATGGGAACGGGGATGACGCCCATGGTGAGCGACAGGCGCGCGCCGTAGATCAGCCGCGAGAGCATGTCGCGACCAAGTTCATCGGTCCCGAGGATGAAACCGGGCGTGCCGATGGGCTTCAGGCGGCGGATGACGCTGCCCTTGGAGGGGTCATAGGGTGCGATATAGGGCGCGAAGATCGCGATCAGCACGAGAAGGACGACGACGGCCAGGGCCGCAAGCGCCACGGGATCACGACAGAGCCGACGGATGACGCCGCTCCAGAAGCCGGGCGACTTGAGAATGACGGGCCTGGGCGCGACCATGTCTGCGGTGATGACGGCCATGGATCAGCTCCTCTGGATGCGCGGATCGATCGCGCTCTGCAGCACGTCCACGATGAGGTTGAGGAAGACGAAGAACAGAGCGAGCACGAGGATCGTGCCCTGCAGGATGGGCAGGTCGCGGGTGAAGATTGCCCCGTTGAGGAGAAAGCCCGTGCCGGGCCAGGAGAACACCGTCTCGATCAGGATCGAACCCCCAAGGAGGTAGCCGAGCTGCAGGCCCATGACCGAGATGGCGGTGGGGGCCGCGTTGCGGATGACATGGCGCAGGATCTGCCGCGACATCAGGCCCTTGGCGGCCAGCGCCTGGGTGAAATCCTGCGACAGGATATCGGCCACCAGCGAGCGGATGGTGCGGGCGATGATACCCATGGGGATGACCGACATGGTGACGGCCGGCAGGATGAGATACTGCACATATTCCCAGCTGAAGGCGCGTCCGTCGGAACCGCCTGGGCCGCCGCCCATCGCCGGCAGCCAGCCGAGCGTGACCGAGAAGGCGATGACGAGCACCATGCCGAGCCAGTAGTGGGGAACGCTGACGCCGAGCATGGCCACGGCGGAGGCCAGCCGGTCGATCCAGCCGCCACGGAAGACGCCCGCCACGAAGCCGAGCACCGAGCCGACTGTAAAGCCGATCAGCGTCGCGGCGACGGCGAGGATGATCGAATTGACCGAGGCATCGAGGATTTCGCTGAGGACCGGCCGGCCGGAGGCGATGGAAACGCCGAGATCGCCGTGCAATGTGCGCCACGCCCAAAGCCCGTATTGTACCGGCAGGGGCTGATCGAGCCCGTAGAAGACGCGCATCTGCATCTGCTGCTCGGCGGAGGCATCGGAGGGCAGGATGGCGGCGAGCGGATCACCCGGCGCAATATGGATCAGGAGGAAGCAGACGATGCTCACACCGATCGCAACGGGAATGACGTGCAGCAGTCTCTTCAGGGCATAAGCCAGCATGCTGTTCTCGTGAAGCTAAGGGTCTGGTGACATCCGGCTGCGCGATCCGAACGGTCGCGCAGCCGTGTTCAGATGAGGGATGTCAGGGATCGACGCTGATGGTCGAGAAGTCCTGGAACCAGTTCTGCGCCTGCACGAAGCCCTTGACCTTTTCCGTCATCGCCCGCGGATTGACGTCGTGTGTGACCATCAGGAACAGGGCTTCGTTGACGTATTTCTCGTGGATCTGCTGCAGCACCTTGTTCTGTTCGATTGGATCGAACGTGGTGCGCACCTTGGCGAACAGGTCGTCCATCTCGGGATCGCAATAATAGCCCCAGTTGGTGCCGGCCGGCGGTGCGAGGTTGCACTGCGACTGGCGGATGAGGGCTGTGAAGGGGTCCTGGATGAAGTAGCTGTAGTTGACCGCGGTCGCGCCCTTGGCGCTCGGATCCTTGGCACCGGCGCGCCAGATGTTGATGACCGTGTTCCAGTCGGCGACTTCGAATTCGACGTTGATGCCGATCTCGGCCAGCGTCTGCTGGATGTACTCGTTCATCTGCAGCGGCAGCATCTGCCCGGAGCCGGACGAGGAGATAACGACCTTGGTGGTGATCGGCTTGTCGGGCCCGTAGCCGGCTTCCGCCATCAGCTTCTTGGCTTCCTCGACATTGTAGCTGAGCTTGAAGGTCGGATTGCCGAACCAGGGGCTGCCGGGCGGCAGGTAGCCTTGCGCCGGAATCGACAGGCCACCGAGAAGTTCGTTCAGGCCATCGCGGTCAACGGCAAGGTTTGCCGCCTTGCGGACGCGGATGTCGTTCCAGGGCGACCCCTCGACGCGCGAGAGGTGCCAGGTCCAGTTATGCGGATAGGAGTTGGTGACGATCTTGAAGCCGGCCTCCCGCAGGGACGCGACGGAGTCGGGCGCCGGCGCCTCGATCCAGTCGACCTGGCCCGAGCGCAGCGCTGCGACGCGGGTGTTCGGCTCCGGCAGCGGAATGAGGACGAGCTTCTCGAGCTTGGGGATGCGCGCTTTGTCCCAATAGTCGGCATTCGGCGTCAGTTCGGCGCGCTCGCGCGGGGTGAAGCCGCTTTCGAGCTTCCATGGGCCGGTTCCCGATGGCTTCTGCGCCACCGCGTCCCAGTTCTTGCCCTGTGCTTCCCAGTTGGCCGGCGAGGACATGAGGATCCAGCTGATCTGGTAGGGCAGGGTCGCATCCGGCGTCTTGGTCACGATCTCGACCGTCAGGGGATCGATCACCTTGTAGGAGGCGACGGCGGGGATGCGCGACTTGCCCTGTGCCGACTGGCGCTTGTCGAACTGCGGCGCATCGCTCTTGAGAAGTTTGTCGAGGTTCCAGACGACAGCATTGGCGTCAAAGCTGCTGCCGTCGTGGAATTTCACGCCGTCCCGCAGCTTGAATGTCCACTTGGTCTGGTCGGTTGGGTCGATGTCCCACGACGTCGCAAGGCTTGGGATCAGGGTCGCGGCTTTGTCGGCGCTCGACAGGTCCCATTCGATCAACGCGTTGTAGAGCGTGTAGCCCATCACGCGCTGGCCTTCGCCGCCCTGGTCCGTCTGCCCCGTCGTCAGCGGAATGTCCGATGCGGTCATGCCGATGCGCAGTGTGCCGGCGGCCCATGCCGCACCGGCCGATGCTGCAGCCAGCGCCAGTGCGGCGGATCCGGCGATCATCGCGCTCCGCACGCTTCTGAGGATCGGACGGCTGCGGAAGATGGATCTGGATATCGGCGTCATTCTGTTCCCTCGTTTGCAGTTCCGAGCACGTGCTCGGTCGAAGGAGGTAAAGCATGTTTCGTGCCAGATCCCGTGAAGCGTCAGTTTCACAGAACCCACCAGCGGTTTGGGAGAGGAAGGGGTGCGTCAGCTCTCGCTGGAAATTGATCTCCTGCGGGCTTTGTGATCGATAGCGCACTGTATTGTATAAAAATTATGCATGATCACGAAATAGGCAGGAAAGCCACGAAAAAACCCCGCAGCGGCAGCGGCGGGGTTCCCGTGTCTTTGACAATCCTCCTGATCTGTCTTCAGGAGGCAGATCTCAGATAGTCTGCCAGTGTCTTCGGCTTGTTCGAGACGGCCTTGTCACGGGTCTTGGGCGTCCGCTTGGCGACGTAGCGGGGGCTGTAGACCTTGAAATCCCGCAGGGCGGTGAAGGACTTGCCGTAGTTCACCTTCAGCGCGTTCAACGCCCGACCATTCTTCGACCGGGCTGCGAGAACGGCAAGGCCGACCACGCCGCCTTCCGTCGGCTGCCACTCCACCGAATCTGCGAACCAGGTCTTTGCCGTCGCCTTGTCGTTGCTGGCGAGGTACTTCCAGCCCAGCGCCTGCGCGCCGAGCGCGGACTTTTGCGACGTCACGGTCTCCTGGAAGAGGGCATTCTCGGTCTCTTCGAGCGTGAGGGTCGGCTTGTCGGCCGTGAGAACGCTCGAAACGATCTCGATATACTGGCGCGCGACATCCGGCGACAACTTGATGTAGTGGCGTGCAAGCTTCAGGGCATCCTCGGTCTTGTCCATCTGCCGCAGCGTCAGGATCAGGCCTTCGATGCTCTTCGGGTCCCGCTTGAACTTGGTCGCCTGCAGAAACCAGGCATTCGCGGTGTTCCATTCCTTCTGTGCGTAGAAATACCAGCCGATGAGGTTTGCGTCCTCGACGGAGGCATTGCGCTGGATGAAATCGACGAAGCGGGTGATTTCCTCGTTTGCCGGCATTTCGGAGAAGTCGCCATGCTCGATGAACGCGCCGATCTGGCGGCGGATGCCGTCGAAACCGAGATTTTCGAACTCGGGATGGCCATCCTGCGTGGTGCGGCCGAGTGCCAGAAGCGAGGTGAAGCCGACTGGCGGGATGAGGAGAGACGCCTTCTGCACCGTGGACAGGCGCATGGTGGGGTCGTCGCAACTCGACAGGATATAGCGGTAGACGTCGAAGGCGTCGGCGTAGTTGCGCAGGCGCGCAAAGGCTTCCGCGACGTTCCACTGCACCTGCATCTCGCCGCAGACCATGAGGGAAGGCAGGGCCTGCGCGGTTAAGATCACATCCTTCCAACGGCTCTGCGCCATGGCGCTATCAATGAGGCTGCGCGCTTCGCCCAGTTGCAACTTGGTCACCAGGTCTTCGGACGGCTGCCATTTCGGATTGACGCTCTGGGCACGGGCGATGCCGGCGCGGACCGCGGCGTAGTTGCCGGTGGCGTAGATGTCCCACAGCGGCTGCTCGTCGAACTGGGATACGGGCGTGAACAGGTCTTTCGGCGGCTGCCAGTCGGGATAGAGATCCTTCAACCGACGGAGTTCGGCGCCCACCCGCTTCAGGTCGCGTGTCGAGGCGTAGTAGCGCAGGGCTGCGATATCCACCGATGCGACGGAGCCCGGCTGCACCGTGGTTGCTTCAATCGCAGGTTTGGAGGCGGGCGCGAAAGGATTGGCGACAGCGGGTACTTCGACAACCGATGCGACCGGCTGAACTGCGGGAAGCGCGACGGAAACGGCTGTCGCGACCGGCACCGATGAGGCCGGACGGAGGAACGGATTGTCGCCCGGTGCGGCCTGCGGGTTGACGGCGACGCGGTCGGTGGGTGGTGCGACGCTTGCAGCCGGCGGCGCGAAGGCGGCATTTGCGTCGGACACGGCAGCGGACGAGGATACCGCGCCGGCAGCCGGCGCCAGCAGCGGATCGTTCGCATCCATTTTGGACGCTTCGGTTGCGGGCGTCGGCAGTGTCCAGGCCATTTCCTGTGCCCGCAGTTTCGAGTCGTCGTTCTGGAACGTCTTTAAAACGAGACCGGGATTGAGCAGAAGGACGGCGGTTGCGGCGAGCAGCGACAACTTCAGTTTTGACTTGGAAGACATGATGCATACCTCTCGGAGATGGCGATGATGCTCAGGAGATGGAGCGTGGATGGGTAATACTCGGTCGGCTCGAAGGGCGGCATGCTGGAGGCTTGGCCGGCCCTACCGAGACCGCAGGACAGAAGCGCGCTGACGGCGCGGTAACCGGGGTCGGGCATCGCCGTCATTGTGGTGGCCGTTGCCAGGTCCATGACATGCATGACGTTCGCGCCATTCTCGTTCCAGCGCTGCTGCACGCCCGTCAGGAGCGACAGCGGTGCACCGCCGAACCAGGCCGTGTAGAGCGGAACCCGCACCGCCTCATAGCCGAAGGTGGCGGCGAAGGCCGGTGCCGGCTGCGGGTGATCGCCCGTCAGCGATAGCCAGTCGGCCGGGAGATGACTGCTGCCGAAGCGGCCCCTTTCGAGCAGTGCCTTGCCGCTCGCGACAAGGTCTGCCGCCGGGAACGAGGGATCGATCAGCCCCAGCTCCTCAATGGCCGGAAAGACCCAGTAGGAGAGGTTGACGACGATGCCGGGCTGCTCGGCGCTGCCGCCGAAACCCTGTGCGGCGGGAAGAAGAAGCGTTCCATAGGTCGCATCCGTCACCGTCGCCTTTGCTGTCAGATCCTTCAGAATCCGGCGCGCTTCGACGGCAAGCGCCGGCTCGCGCCACCGCGTTGCTGCCCGCGACAGCGCCCAGGCGATCAGGAGGTCGCCATCGGAGGCGTTGTTCATATCGGCAACCGGGATCGCCGTGTCCGGGCTCCAGCGCCAGGCCGAAAGCGCGTCGCCGCGGACCTGCAGGTTTTCCCTCGTCCAGGCCCAGAGCGTGTCGAAAGCCTCGCGATCGTCTGCCGCAACCGCTATCAGCATGCCATAGCCCTGGCCTTCGCTGTGAGAGACGTTGCCGTTCGATCGGTCGATGACGCGCCCGTTTTCCACGAAGGCGGATTTGTAGAGCCACCAGGCGCCGGCGATGTAATCGGTGGGGAGGAGGGTCTCGGCCGCCTTCACGCGGCCGGTCTTGCCCGCCGCCAGGCCGCTCGACGGCAGCAAGGCGGAGAGCAGGACGGTCATGGCGGCCGTCAGGCTCCATGTGACCAGAGCGAGCGGCTTAGCCATGATTGCGGCGTCCGGTCTTCAGAACCATGTAGGTGCCGAGGCCGAGAAGGATGGCGGCCGTCAGCAGTGCGAAGATGTAGACGGCGGCATTGTTGGCGAGCCAGCTCGCCGTGACGAGGCGCATGTTCGACAGGCTGAACGGCTGCGTCCGGTAGAGCGTCTCGCTGGTCGCAAGCTGCTGGTCGAGCTTGATGCCCGTTTCGGAAAATGCCTGAACCGATCCGCCGAGCGTATTCCACACGTTGAGATCCGTCAGCACGTCGGTGCCCGCCACGATGCCGTTGGCGCTCTTGGACGCGACCACGGTCCACAGCCCGCCATTTCCGCCGGCATTCTGGGCGATCACCAGCGTGGTTTCCGCCGTCGGAGAGAAGGCTTCCGGCTTGATCTCGTCGCCCAGAATGGCGCGCAACGGCGCGATGTTGAGCTTGGAGAGTTCGGAGACGGCCTTCGTGTGGATGGCCTGCAGCATGTCCGCCGAGCGTTCGACGGGGGCGGCAAGGAAGCTGCCGGCCGTCTGCGAGAGGTCCACGGCCGTGCCGACGACGCTCGTTGTCATCTGGCGCTGCATGTCGCTCTGGGGCCCGAAGTTTTCGAGTGCGGCAACTTCGTACGGCGAGGCTGCCGACCCGGCCATGTTGCGGATGTTGACGAGGTCGAGGTTCATGCGGCTCACGAGTTCGGAGGGCAGCGTGTCGTATCCGCCGAACGCGATGAGGTTTGTCGTGTCCATGGCCGGCAGCAGCGAGGTGTACTGCATCGGCTTCACCTGGCCGGATGCGTAGGCCATCTTGGCGACGAAGGTTGCTGCGGCATCCATGCTTTGGGCATTGTAGTTCGGCACGAGAAGCGTGGTTGCGGCCCCTGTCTCGCCTTCGACCGGGGCGGGGAGGCCCGAGGTCAGAGCGGCGATATCCGGATAGCGACCGACACGGGCATAGTTCGGAATATCGAGGTAGGAATTACCGTCGATCGACAGGCGCGCCGTCGACGTCGCCTTGTCGACGGACTCGCAGGCGGCATCGAGCTTCGAGGGAAGGCGGGCTTCGATCTGCAGCGTGTTCTGGCCCGGGCGCAGCGCCGTAAACGGGATCGGCAGGCGCTGGTCGCGGATGGCGCCACCGCGCGGCGAGCTCAGGGAGATGTTGGCGACGACCTTGTCGTTCGCCTTGACCGTGAGGACCGCTTCCGGCGACAGCCCGCCGACATACAGCGCATTGAGGTGGAAGCTCATGCTGGAATAGGCGCCGGGGTAGAAGTCCGACGGCATGGTGAAATTGACCTTCGACTGCACGAGCCGGCCGTCGAACGGCTTTGCCGCAAAGCCGAGATCCGACAGCGCGACCTTCTCACCGGGAATGAGAAGCCGGCCTTTCATGTTCGTCAGCGCGGCCAGCCCTTCGGGTGTGCCGACGGGCCGTTCGTGTGTCGCCTGCTGTACGAATTGCTGCGTCTTTGCGTCGAGATCGGCTGTATCGAGGCCGGAAATGATCAGGCGCTTGCGCTCAGGCGTCGCGCCGGCCGCAACGATGGCTGCCTCTCCGGAAGCGAGAACCGGCGCGCCGGCGCCGAGCAGGGCGGCGATGTCCTTGCTGACGCCGACATAGATGTCGATGCCGGCACCTGTGCCGGGCGTCGCGCCGAACTCGACCTGGGGATGATTGAGATTGCCGGTGATCGCCAGCGCCTGCACCACGTTCAAGGCGCGATCATAGTCCGCCATCTGCGCGCCCTTTGGCAGGATGACGCGCAGGTTGGTGCGGCCTTCCCGGGTGCCGGCGAGCGGCATCAGGTCGATCATGGTGAGGTTGCCTGCCTCGGTCGAGGGAAAGACGAAACCGCTCTGCGCGGGATCGATCTTGGTCCAGAGCTCGTAGGTCGCCTCGACGCTGCAATCGACTCGGTGCCGGTGGCTGGCGGCGATGGCGACGGCATTATAGCCCGGCTGGATGACGCCGGCCGGTATGTCGAAGGTGACGCGGCGCGGGTCGCCGGCAACGAGGTTGGTGGCGCCGATGTCCCGTCCGTTGATCTGGATGGCGAGGTTCGACCGCTCCGGCGCCGCCGAAATGGCCGTCTGA
Source organism: Rhizobium sp. PP-CC-3A-592 (assembly GCF_003217095.1). Classification (GTDB taxonomy): domain Bacteria; phylum Pseudomonadota; class Alphaproteobacteria; order Rhizobiales; family Rhizobiaceae; genus Ferranicluibacter. Next base: position 163,317 of record NZ_QJSR01000007.1, on the reverse strand, counting down.
AGCGTGAGGACCAGGCGCGACGCGCTCGACGCCTCGTCGGGCCGGGCGAAGAAGGACAGCTCGCGGCTCGCGAACTCGCCGTCGAAGAACAGGTCGTAGGGGCTCGCCGCGATCTTGCGCAGGGTGCCGCCGACATCGGCGAGCGGCACCGGCGCTGTTGCCGGCGATGCCGTGTTGAAGCGGAAGGGCGCGGGTGCGGGCGCCGCTGGCTGCCGCAGCGTTTGGGCAAGCGCCGTGCTGGAGAGGCCGGCCAGGAGAATGGTGGGCAGGAGCGCGAGGGCGAGGGTGGATGACTTGAACATGATGTTTTCCTCTGGCTTTCCGGTCACGCGGCTTCGACGACGGGTTGCGGCTTTTCGGCAGTCGGACGACGACGGCGGCTTGTTCTCTCCGACGTCGATTTGGACGAAAGACCGGCCGTGACGGCGAGGAAGGGGCTGAAGATGGCCCAACGGATCAGCGTCAGGAGGGCGACGGGGTAGGAACGCCGCTTCTGGCGACCGTCCCGCAGGCTGCGCGGCAGGTCGAGATCGGCGAGCATGAGGCTGGCGATGGCCGGGAAGTGGCAGGTCTCCGCGTCGAGTTCGACCACGAAGCTGCGGTGATCGCTGCCGGATGGCTTGCCGATGAACACGGGAATCGAGGGCAGGATGACGTTTGCAGGGGGATCGATGAGAAGCAGGCGACCATATTCCCCAGCCCGCAGCGGGGTCGTCATGGTCTTCTTCAGTTCGATGATCGCCTTTTCCGAGGAGATCTGCCGAATGGTGACGGGCACGGTCTGGTTGCCCACTTCAAGCTCTGCGGCCCGAGCCGAGGGGAGGCTGATACCGTCGGCGTCGTTCGGCTGCTCGGTGACGATGCCCAGTGCTGCGCCGGCGATGATCAGGTTGAGCAGGTTCCAGGCACCGGTGATGATGATCAGGTCGCCGAGTGCCGGCTCCGTCTGGTAGCGGTAGATTGCATAGGAGAGGACCATGCCGAGCCCGGCGAAGATGGCGAAGAACGGCCAGGCGAGGTTGGAAAGCTGCCGCTGGTTCAGCGATACGCCCTTGTCGGTCACGTTGAAGGTCGGCTTGCGCGGGTTGAAGATGACGCTGACGATGGCACGGACCAGAAAGACGGACTGGACATATTCGTACAGCTCGGAAATCCAGGGCCAGCGCATCTTGCCATAGAGGTAGTTGCGCAGGATTTCGGACGCGATGAGGTAGGTGACGGTATAGGCCAGGAAGTCTTCGGCCGAGGCGTTGAAGATCTTCAGGTTGAACAGGATGAAGAGGATGGGTGCGACGAGGAAGGCGGTGCGCACGAACGGGAAGAGCCAGAAGAAGCAGCTCGACATGTAGCTCAGGCGCTGGGGAAGCGTCAGTCCCTGCTTGAAGAGCGGGTTCTTCAGGATGAGGATCTGGATCATGCCCCGGCACCAGCGCGAGCGCTGTCCGATGAAGCTGGCGAAGGTTTCCGGCTGGAGGCCGGTGATCAGGGGCTTATCGACATAGACGCTGTTCCAGCCGCGGGAGTGCAGTTCGAGCGCCGTTTCGCAGTCCTCGGTGATCGTGATCCCAGAGAAGCCGCCGACTTCATCCAGGGCTTCGCGGCGAAGGACGGCTGCAGAGCCGCAGAAGAACGAGGCATTCCAGCGATCCAGACCCTTCTGGATCATCGTGTAGAACATCTCGTTCTCGGCCGGCATATGCTTGTAGGTGCCGAGATTGCGCTCGACCGGATCGGGATTGGCGAAGAAGTGCGGGGTCTGGACCAGGAAGAGATCCGGATCGTCGCTGAAATGGCCGACGGTTTCGCGCAGGAAGGCGCGCTCCGGTGCATGGTCGGCATCAAAGACGGCGATCAGATCGCCGGAGGTGCGCTCCATCCCCGCATTCAGGTTGCCGGCCTTGGCGTGAACGTTCTGGGCTCGCGTCAGGTAGTGGACACCGAGATCGAGGCAGAGCGTGCGCAACGCATGACCACGGTCGATAGCGGCCTGTGCGGTTTCAGGATCGTTGCTGTTGCGCTTCTGGTCGGTGCCGCCGTCGTCAAGCAGGTAGACCGTGAACTTGTCGGAAGGATAGTCCATGCCCGCGGCTGCAGCGAGCGTCAGCGAGAGAATCTCGGCGCTTTCGTTGTAGGAAGGCACGAAGACGTCGACGGTCGGGAGTTCGTCATCTGCAAGCTGACGGGCGCGAGGGCGTTCGACCGGATCGGCGACGACGAATACACTGATGAAGAACATGAAGATGCAGAACATTTCGGCGACGTAAAGCAGCATTCCTGGGATGAACGACATCAGGTCATCAATCGGCGGAAGCGTGCTTGTCGTGCGCCAGTAAGCGTAGCGCAGGACGATGATACTTGCAGTCGCCAGCGCAATATAGCGCAGCGGTCCCGTTCGATTGAAGCGCGTAATGACGAATAGAAAGGCGATCGTAAGAGCGGAGACGAGCAATTGTACGTCAGCGCCAACTGGCTGTAACACAAATGCGAATATTGCTACCGCGGACGTGATCCATATGAAGAGAGATAATATACGCATGACAATAACATCCTCTGGTTTACGAATTAGTAAGTAATTTATGATTGAAATTGGGTCAATAATTAAAAATTTACTCAATATCTCAACTGTGTCGGCTTTAATAAGTAAATTGAACCTTAATCGTCTGGCTACCATCATTTCGCAGAATTTTCGGCGCGATTCAGCATTCATTGGTTGCATAAATCATAAATGCACCCGCAACGCGGGATAATGAATGTTAGAGTTTGGTAAATATGCATGGTTAAAAACAGCAGATTTGCAGACTCGAAACCTGGTTTCCAAGCAACTCAGCCGGGCGCCCTTACGGGCACAGATCGTGGGAGCTCTTTTTGGTCGAAGGACGCGGCATATCGCCGAACGATCCGCGGACGCCATCGCATCCCGCAACGCATGGACACACGCGGGGGAGAGACGGATCATTAGCGCGGTATCGCTGTCGCGAGCCATTCGAGAGAGGGGGTTGTCTTGGACCTCGCGGTTTCCCTGCGGGTCGCCGCGGCAGCATCCGCTGGCAATCAGTATCAGAACCTCAAGCCGCCGCAGGACGATGATCCGCGACCGCACGGCAGCCGTGCTCGTCGCGTCGCTCGTTCTGCAAGGACGTTGCCGGACTGTCGGCTTCTCAACCAACGCCGATACTGCCCTGATCAAGAGGGGAGGTGGTCGAGGTCGGTGACGGCCTTGATCAGGTCATGACGGGCCGGGCCTTGCAACCCGGCCCAGCGCTCAGCCGTGCGCGATCATGATGTGGCGCACGGCGGTGTAGTCCTCGAGCGCATAGACCGAGAGGTCCTTGCCGTAGCCCGACTGTTTGAGGCCCCCATGTGGCATCTCGTTGACGAGCGCGAAGTGGGTGTTGATCCAGGTACAGCCATATTGAAGACGGCCGGCCGCCTGCATCGCGCGTGAAATGTCCTTCGACCAGACGGAGGAGGCGAGGCCGTAATCGCTGTCGTTCGCCCAGGTCACCGCCTGCTCCGGTTCCTTGAAACGCGTGACCGAGACAACGGGACCGAACACCTCGCGGCGGACGATCTCATCGTCCTGCAGCGCACCGGCGATGACGGTCGGCTGGAAGAAGAAGCCATCGCCCGGTCCGCGTTGGCCACCGGTCGTCACTTCCATATGCCGCGCCTCGCTGGTGCGCTCGACGAAGCTCGACACGCGGTCGCGCTGCCGGGCAGAGATCAACGGGCCGATCTCGTTGTCCGCATCGTTTTCCGAGCCGAACGTGATGCTGGAGACGGCAGAGGTGAGGTCGGCAACGAGTTTTTCGTAAATGCCGTCCTGCGCGTAGATGCGGCAGGCGGCCGTGCAGTCCTGCCCTGCATTGTAGAAACCGAAGGTGCGGATGCCCGCGACCACGGCCTCCAGGTCCGCATCGTCATAGACGATGACAGGCGCCTTGCCGCCGAGTTCCAGATGCGTCCGTTTCACGGTCTTCGCGGCGGCTGTCAGCACTTTCTTGCCGGTCGCGATATCGCCGGTGATCGAGACCATCGCGATTTTCGGATGGTTGATCAGCGCATTGCCGACCGTTTCGCCACGGCCGAGTATGATGTTGACGACGCCCTCCGGCAAGATGTCGGCCAGCAGCCGTGCCATCTTCAGCGCGGTCAGCGGCGTCTGTTCGGAGGGCTTGAAGACGACCGTGTTGCCGCCTGCCAGCGCCGGCGCGAGCTTCCAGGCCATCATCATCAGCGGGTAGTTCCAAGGTGCAATAGAGCCAACGACGCCGATCGCATCACGCCGGATCATCGAGGTGTGTCCGGGCAGATATTCGCCGGCCACGGGGCCGTTCAGCATGCGGATGGCGCCGGCAAAAAACCGCCAGCAATCGACGATCGCCGGGATTTCGTCATTGCGCACGGCGTGCAGCGGCTTGCCGCAATTCAGCGCTTCGAGGCTCGCGAAACCATCCGCGTCCCGTTCGATCGCATCGGCGATCCGCAGGAGATAGGTCGAGCGCTCGGCCGGCGTCGTGCGCGACCATGTGGTGAAGGCGCGTTCCGCGGCCTCTACCGCCGCGTCGATCTGTCCGTGCGACGCCTCGGCGAGCCCAAGGATCTTGGCCCCGGTCTTCGGGTTGAGGATCTGCTCTTCCGCCTCGGTGCCTTGCTCGAAGCGCGCGCCGATCAAAAGGTCCGTTTCCATGGTCGATCTCCTGTTCAGGTTCGGGTCATTTGCCGGCGCCGGCAATGCGGTCGCCGTCGCGGGTGAGGAAGTAAGCGGCAAGGATCGGCAGAAGCGTCACCAGCACGACGACCATGGCGACCACATTGGTCACCGGCCGCTGCCGTGGGCGGATCAGCTCTTCCAGCATCCAGATCGGCAGCGTCGATTGCTGGCCGGCGGTGAACGTCGTGACGATCACCTCGTCGAAGGACAGCGCAAAGGCGAGCATGCCGCCAGCCAGAAGCGCCGTCGCGATGTTCGGAAGGATGACGTAGCGAAACGTCTGGAAGCCATCGGCCCCCAGATCCATCGACGCCTCCACGAGCGAGCCGGACAGGCGGCGGAAGCGGGCGACCGCGTTGTTGTAGACGACGACGATGCAGAACGTGGCATGGCCGAGAACGATGGTGAAGAACGAGAACGGGATATCCGCCATCGAGAAGGCCGACCGGAGCGCGATGCCGGTGATGATGCCGGGAAGCGCAATGGGCAGGATGACGAGCAGCGACACCGCCTCGCGCCCGAAGAACGCCGAGCGGGAGACGGCGGCGGCGCAGAGCGTGCCGAGCACGAGCGCGATGGCGGTCGCAAGGCTCGCAACCTTCACCGACAGCATGAGCGCTGCCCAGACATCCGGCCGGTTCCATGTGACGGCGAACCATTGCAGCGTCAGCCCGGGCGGCGGAAAGCGGTAGCTCTTCTCCTCGGTGGTAAAGGCATAGAGGAAGATCAGCAGGATCGGCAGATGCAGGAAGAGCAGGCCGAGACAGGCGGAGATCTTCAGGGGCAGCGGCGCCCGGTCGAGACGGTCAGAGCGCATCGAAAGCTCCCATGCGGCGGGCGGCCCAGAGGTAGACGCCCATGATGACGATGGGCACCAGCGTGAAGGCGGCTGCGAGCGGTACGTTGCCGGCAGTGCCCTGCTGCGCATAGACGGCCTGCCCGATGAAAAGACGCGACGAGCCGATGATCTGCGGGATGATGTAATCGCCGAGCGTCAGCGAGAAGGTGAAGATGGAGCCGGCGACGATGCCCGGCAGCGCGAGCGGCAACAGGACATGGCGAAAGGTCTGGCGCGGATGGGCGCCGAGATCGGCCGAGGCTTCGACGAGGCTGCCGGACACGCGTTCGAGCGCTGCCTGGATCGGCAGGATCATGAAGGGCAGCCACACATAGACGAAGACGAGGAAGGTGCCGGTGTAGCTGACCGACAGCGAGTTGCCGCCGATGACCGGGATGGCGAGCCAGGCATCGAGAAGCCAGAGCAGGTGCAGCTTGGTGAACAGCCAGGTGAGAATGCCCTCCTTCGCGAGGATCAGCTTCCAGGCATAGATCTTGACGAGATAGCTCGACCAGAGCGGCAGCATGACGCCGAGATAGAATACCGCTTTCCAGACGCCTTGTGCATAGCGCGCGGCATAGTAGGCGATGGGAAAGGCGATGACGATCGACGCCAGCGTCACGCTCCCCGCCATCAGCACCGTGCGCAGGATGATGTCGAAGTTCGCATCCGAGAACAGCTGCCGATAGGTGGCAAGCGTCGGCTCATAGGTCACGAGGCCAGAGAAATCGTCGATGGCGAAGAGGCTCTGGGCGAGGAAGATCGCGAGCGATCCGAGATAGACCACGCCGAGCCAGAGGAGCGGAAGGGAGAGAAGCAAAGCGAGAAACAGCTTCGGATGCCGCCAGAAAACATCCGACAGGCGAGCGGCGCTATGCCTACTCGACGTCATCACCGCGTTCATCTGGTGGGTCTCCGAGGCCATCGCCATCAGGCTTCCTCCATCACATGGAGGTCCTGCCGGTCGAAGGCGAGCGTCACCGGTTCGCCGGCGGCGGGGACGGGCGTGCCGGCCGGAAGCGAGGCGACGATGCGCTCGCCGCCGCAATCGAGCGTCAGCCGGTTGATGGGGCCCAGAAAGCTCGCGGCAATCGGTACGCCGGTAAGGCCGAGCTGGCCATCGGCGGGCGTTCCCAGGAGGATTGACTCCGGGCGCAGGCTGGCGGCAGGGGCGTCGAAACCGAGCTGCCGGCATTGCGCCCGGGAGAGAACATTGGACGAGCCGACGAAATCGGCGACGAAACGCGTCTTCGGACGGCGGTAGATCTCCTCCGGCGTACCCACCTGCCGCACCTTGCCCTCATGAAACACGGCGACCCGGTCGGCCATGGACAGAGCTTCGCTCTGGTCGTGGGTGACGAAGATGAAGGTGAGGCCGAGCGTCTTCTGCAGGGTCTTCAGCTCTTCCTGCATCTGCTCGCGCAGCTTCAGGTCCAGTGCGCCCAGGGGTTCATCGAGCAGCAGCACGCGCGGCCGGTTGACGAGCGCGCGGGCAAGGGCCACGCGCTGGCGCTGGCCGCCGGAGAGCTGGCCCGGTTTACGCGCGCCGTAGCCGGGCAGGGCGACCATCGCCAGCGCGTCTTCCGCTGCCCGCCGCCGCTCCGCCTTGCCCATCCCCTTCACCATCAGCCCGTAGGCCACATTGTCGAGGATGGAGAGATGCGGAAACAGCGCGTAGTCCTGGAAGACCGTGTTGACGTTGCGCCGGTAAGGCGGCACGCCTTCCGCGGTCTCGCCGAAGATTTCGATATGGCCGGATGTCGGCTGTTCGAAGCCGGCAACGAGCCGCAGGCAGGTCGTCTTGCCGGAGCCGGAAGGCCCGAGCATGGCGAAGAACTCGCCTTCCGTAACCGCAAGATCGACGCCATCGACGGCGCGCACGCTGCCGAAATGGCGCGAAACGTTTTCGAAGAGGATGGCTGTCATGGGGGCTCCATTGGGCAAGGACGAATGTCGCGACGGTCTGAGTGTCCGTCGTTTGCGGAGGTGTCGGGAGGCGCCTCGTCTCAATACCGAGGGTGCCGTTTTCGCGAGCGCTCAACCCCGACGTCATCCTCGGGCTTGTCCCGAGGATCTGAGCCCATTCAACAGGCAATCGACGTCATGTGCGGCTGTTCTTCAGCAGATCCTCGGGACAAGCCCGAGGATGACGGAGGAGAGAAACGAGGCAGTCGGCAAGCTGTCTCCTGTTACCGTCCGCCGATGACGCCGATATAGTCCGAAACCCAGCGGTGATAGGGCACGCACTCGCTCTGGCTGGCGCATTTGGCGACCGGCGTCTTCCAGAACTTCACCTTCTCGAAGTTCTCATAGCCATTGGTCTTGCAGCCTTCGTCCGTCAGCAATGCATTGCCCTTGCAGGCCGCACCGACCGAGGGGTTGGCGCCGAACCAGGCGGACACGTCGCCCTGCACCTTGGGAGACAGCGAATGCTCCATCCACATATACGCGCAGTTCGGGTGGGCGCTCTCGGACGAGAGCATCGTCGTGTCGGCCCAGCCGGTCGTGCCTTCCTCCGGGAAGACGGCGGCGATCGGCTGCTTCTCGGCCGTCAGCAGGTTGACCTGGAAGGGCCAGGAGCCCGAGGCCACGACGCCTTCGTTCTTGAAGTCGTCGATCTGGATCATGGCATCGTGCCAGTAGCGGCCGACCAGCGTGCGCTGGACGCGCAGGATGTCGAGGGCCGCCTTGTACTGCTCCTCGTTGAGCTCGTAGGGGTCCTTGATGCCGAGTTCCGGCTTGTGCGCCATCAGGTAGTTGGCGGCATCCGCCACATGGATAGGCCCGTCATAGGCCTGCACACGACCCTTGTTGGACTTACCGTCCGGCAGGGTTATCTCCTCGAAGACGACCTTCCAGCTCTTCGGCGCCTCGCCCTTGAAGGCCTCGGTGTTGTACATCAGCACATTCGGACCCCAGACATAGGGTGTGCCGTAATGGGTGCCCTTGACCGTGTGCCAGGGGGCATCCTGCATGCGCGTGTCCAGTGTCTTCCAGCTGGGAATAAGGTCGGTATTGATCCGCTGCACGCGCTTGCCGGCCACGAGCCGCAGCGACGCATCGCCGGATGCGGTGACGAGGTCGAAGCCGCCTTCGTTCATCAGCGCGACCATCTCGTCGGATGTTGCGGCGGTCTTCACGGAGACCTTGCAGCCGCTCGATTTCTCGAAGTCGGTGACCCAGTCATAGGCCTTGTCGGTCTCGCCCCGCTCGATATAGCCGGCCCAGGCCACGATCGACAGCTCGCCCTCACCAGTGCCAAGCGCCTTCAAAGGCTCCTGCGCAATGGCGGATGTGGCGAAGGCAAGCGAGAGGGCAAGGGTGGTGCAGGACTTCAGAATCTCGATCATCTGTGGTCTCCCGGTTCGGCCGTTGTTCGGCGCGTCTGTTCCCGGAAAGAAAGGTGCCGCGCTTCCGCCGCATTCGCAAATTCATTAAACAGATAGCCGGTATCGGTTTTACCGAAAGCTAGCTCCGCCCGCGGCTGCTGCGCAGGGTTTCCACCACGCCGATGAAATCACGCGCCGACTGCGGCAGGCTCGATCCCTTTCGCCAGACCATGCCGACCTGCACCACGGGCAGGGCGCCGGAGACGTCGCGGCTCTCGATCCGGTCGCCTTCCAGCGACCAGGGCCGGTAGACGAGATCCGGCAAAAGGGCGATGCCGGCGCCGGTCGCGACGAGGCTACGCACGGCTTCCACCGAGCGGGTGCGGAAGGCCACATGCGGACGGGCGCCGAGGGCTGTGAGCAGCTTGCCGGTGTTTTCCTCGATTTCGTCCACCGTCAGCATGATCAGGGGTTCCTGTGCGACGTCAGAAATCGATATGATATCGGCCGAGACGAGCCGGTGGCCGAGGGGCAGCCAGAGCCTGTAGGGCGACGTCTCGATGATCTCCGCCTGCAGCGCCATGCGATCGCGCAGGTTGGAGATGACCATGACGGCGACGTCGAGTTCGCCGCCGACGAGAAGGTGTTCGAGATAGGAGCCGTTGTCCTCGATGGCGCTGACATCGACCGCGGGGAAGGCGCGTCGATAGCGCGCCAGTAGGTCCGACAGCACGTAGCCCGCCACCAGCGACGTCACGCCGAGATTGAGCTTGCCGGAGCCGGTTTCCGGAGCATGGGCGAACGAGCGGCGGGCATCCTGTACGCCTGCCAAAATCTTCGTTGCATGGCGCAGGAACTGATGGCCGTTATGGGTGATATGCAGGCCGCGCGGATGCCGGTCAAAGAGCGCGACGCCGAGATCGCTTTCGAGTTCCTTGATCGCTTCGGTGATCGAGGATTGTGAGATCGACAGGTTCTGTGCCGCCCGGGTGACGGACCCCTGTTCGGCAACGGCGACGAAGAACTGAAGCTGGCGGAGCGTGAAGGCCATCCCTTGGTTATCGGGATGTGGCTGCGGCTTGGCAAGTCCTGCGGTGACCGGAACGGTGCGCGTGTCTTACGGGTTTGTCCCCCGTCCGATGAGCAGCTCGGACAGCGTCACCGGCCGCAGCCCTCGTGCATCCACGCCGACATCGAACTGCCGCAGCATCGGCTTCAGGCGCCCGTGCGAATGCCCATGGAGATCGATCGATTTCTTGCCCATCTTGTTCCAGGTGCGAAACGCGTAGTGGCAGAGGATCAGATGGTGACCGTCGAGAAGGATCTCGGCATAGGCCTGAACACTCGACCAGCCTTTCGCGGCGGTCGTCGTTTCCGGATCGTTGTTGCCGATGATCAGGTGCTTGCGGCCATTCAAGGCGTCGAGCAATGTCTCGCAGTCGCCCCGCGGCGAGATGACGTCGCCCAGATGCCAGACCTCGTCATCCTCTCCGACGATGGCGTTCCAGTTCGCGATCAGGGTGGCATCGTGGTCGGCCATCGTAGAAAACGGGCGGCGGTCGATGCGCAGGACGCGCGGATCGCCGAAATGCGTGTCGCTGGTAAAGTATATCATTGGCATGATCTGGCGCCGGTGTGGACGAGATCAACCCTTTAAAAGCCCGTCGATGGTTGTGCTGCTTGACCCAAGCGGATCCGCGCCACAGGTTCCGGCCTATGAAAGAACCGCGCTACACGAAATCCAACCTTCCCCAGAAGATCTGTGCCGCCTGCGGACGACCATTCGCATGGCGCAAGAAGTGGGCGCGCGACTGGGACGACGTCAAGACGTGCTCGGAACGCTGCAAGGGGGAACTGCGTCGGAAGACATCGGCAGGGTCACCCGCGTAAGTGAGCTTGGCACGTCCTGGATGATGCGCGGCGCTCGTGGAAAACGCATGTTCGGGCGGTTACGTCACGCCCACCGGACTATACTCCGCGGCAGGCTCGTCTATAGAGTCTCGCAGGAATGCGCAGATCTTTCCGCTCTCAGCGGAGATCTCCCTTGGCGCGGCGGAATGGGGATGGCGAGATGGCGTCGATGACGATGGACGAAGCGCTGGATCGTGCCGGCACGGGTCGGTTCCAGCGCAGGCTGCTCGGCGTGTTCGGTCTCGTGTGGACGGCCGATGCCATGCAGGTGCTGGCCGTGGGCTTCACCGCCGCCTCCATTGCCGCAACCTTCGAACTGACCGTGCCGCAGGCGCTGCAGACGGGGACGCTCTTCTTCCTCGGAATGCTCATCGGCGCCGTCGTCTTCGGGCGGCTCGCGGACCGTTGGGGCCGTCGGCGCGTGCTTCTGCTCACCGTCGCCTGCGACGCCGTCTTCGGAACACTCTCGATTTTCGCGCCGGACTTCACGAGCCTGCTGGCCTTGCGGTTTCTCACCGGCATCGCCGTCGGGGGCACGCTGCCGGTCGACTACGCCATGATGGCGGAGTTCCTGCCGGCGCGAAACCGCGGCCGCTGGCTCGTCATGCTGGAAGGCTTCTGGGCCGTAGGCACGCTTGCGATCGCGCTCGCTGCCTGGGCAGCAAGCGTCGCCGGCGTGGCGGATGCCTGGCGCTACATCTTCGCGGTCACGGCGCTGCCGGCCATCATCGGCGTCGGCCTTCGGGTCTTCGTACCGGAATCGCCCTACTATCTTCTGCGTGCAGGCCGGACGGAGGAAGCGAAAGCCATCGTCAACCGCATGCTGGTGATGCATGGCAAGCCTGCTCTTACGGCCGGCGAACGGCTGGTCGCGGCGCCGAAAACGGCGTCCGAAGGCGTCTTCTCGCCACCCCTGCGCCGCCGCAGTCTGCTGATCCTCTCCGTCTGGTTTCTGGTCTCTGTCTCCTATTACGGCATCTTCACCTGGATGCCGGCGCGCCTTGCGAGCGAGGGCTTCGGCTTCGTACGCGGCTATGGCTTCCTGGTGTTCGTGGCGCTGGCGCAGATCCCCGGCTACGCGCTCGCCGCTTTCGGCGTGGAGCGGTGGGGACGGCGGCCGACGCTGATCGGCTTCTGCCTTCTCTCCGCACTCGGCTGCCTGCTCTTCGTCCTGTCTCCGGACGATCTCCTGATCGGGGTGTCGCTGCTCGTGATGAGCTTCGCGCTGCTTGGAACATGGGGCGCGCTCTATGCCTTCACCCCGGAACTCTACCCCACGGCTTCCCGTGCGACCGGCATGGGTGCCGCAGGCGCCGTCGCGCGGCTCGGCGGTCTCATCGCCCCGACCTTGATGACCTTTGTCGTGACCTTCGGGGTCGGTGTGGCGGTCGGGCTCTTTGCAGCCCTGCTCGTCTGCGCCGCTTTCGCGGCTCGCCTGATCGATGCGGAAACGCGCCAGGCATCGCTCGCCTGAAGCATTTTTGGGCGAAGCGGCTCCGTCAGGACACCGCGGGCCCGGTCAACCCGCCCTCTGCCTTGATCCAGGCGCGCGTTTCCCGCAACACCTCGTCGGAAAGTTCGGGATCGACGATGGCGCGGGAGAGAATGATCGCGCCGACCATCGCCGCCCAGCTGCCGATGACGGCCCGTCGCATTTCAGGACTCGTGTCGCCATCCTCTGCCCGGCTCATGCGCGCGATCTGTGTCTGCAGGCCTTCTGTAATTGCGGCCCGCGCCGCGGTACCCTGATGACGGCTTTCGGCGCTCAAGCCGGCGATCGGGCAGCCGGCGCCCGGATTGTCGCGATGACGCGGGGTAAGATACTGATCCAGATAGGTCGAGATATTCTGCGTATCATCCGCCTGCGCGCGGAAGGTGCTGGCCAAAGCCTGAGCCACCAGATCGTCCTTCGAGGTGAAGTGGCCGTAGAACCCGCCATGGGTAAGGCCGGCGGCCTTCATCACCTCGGAGACGGTGACCGCTTCGAAACCCTTTTCCCGGAACAGCCTGCTGGCCGCATCCAGAATCCGCAGGCGGTTTTCCGCCATCTGTTCCCGACTGACCTTCATGTCGATCGTCTCCTCAGCCCTTGCCGCACATCGCCGTGCCGGCAGCAATCATGATTGTTGTCATCATTGTAAAGGTTGCAACCTGCTAAGGCAATGGCCAGCCTGCGGTGCTTGTAACAGCATTCCCCGCCGGACAAGCGTTCCGGCACAAACACCAACGAATGGCCTCTCGAACAAAGCCGTTGACAGTTTCATGATGATCATCATAAATAACCCGCAGATGACCACCGTCATCATTAGAACCTATTCGCAAAGCGAGAGTGCATCTTGTCCAAACTCCCAGCAGTTCTCATCACCGGCGCGTCCACCGGTATCGGCGAAGTCTACGCCGAGCGTTTTGCCCGTCGCGGCCATGACCTCGTTCTTGTCGCTCGCAACAAGACCCGGCTCGATGCCGTTGCGGCGCGGCTGATCCAGGAAACCGGCGTCGCTATCGATATCCTTCAGGCCGACCTCACCCTCGTCTCCGACCTCGAAATCGTCGAGGCGCGTCTTCGCGACGACACGACGATCGGCGTGCTGATCAACAATGCCGGCGGCAATCTGCGCGGCGGCTTCCTTACCCAGAGCCCGGACGACGTGGCCCGGCTGGTGGCTTTGAACACGACCGCCGTCGTTCGTCTGGCCAGCGCCGTCGCACCGCGTTTTGCCGAAGCCGGTACGGGCGCCATCGTCAATATCTCGTCGGTCGTGGGTCTTGCACCCGAATTCGCCATGTCGGTCTATGGCGCGACCAAGGCTTTCGTCACCTTCCTGTCGCAGAGCCTCAGCGTCGAGCTCGGTCCGAAGGGCGTCTATGTCCAGGCCGTGCTTCCCGCCGCCACCCGCACCGAGATCTGGGAGCATTCCGGCATCGACGTCAACAGGATGAGCGGCGTCATGGACGTCGCCGAACTGGTCGATGCCGCGCTTGTCGGCTATGATCGCCGTGAAGCCGTGACCATCCCGCCGCTGCCCGATGCTGCCCAGTGGGAAACCTATCAGACGGCACGCCAGGCGATGCTTCCGAACACGCGGCAGGAGCATGCTGCCGAGCGCTACCGCACTGCTGGCTGAGGCGCATGCTGACATTGTCTTCAACAGGAAAACCAAAATGACCTTCAAAGCTCTGCTCACCGCCAAGGATGGCGACGTGTTTTCCACGAGGGTCGTCGACCTCACCGAAGCCGACCTGATGGACGGCGACGTGACGGTGGACGTGGATTACTCCACCGTGAACTACAAGGACGGGATGGCAATCACCGGTCGCGTTCCGGTCATCGAGCGCTTCCCGCTCGTGCCTGGCATCGATCTTGCCGGAACGGTATCGGCGTCGTCGCATCCCGATTTCAAGGTTGGCGACCGCGTCGTCGCCAATGGCTGGGGCCTGAGCCAGAGCCACCATGGTGGTTATGCCCAGAAAGCCCGGCTGAGCGGCGATTGGCTGGTCAAGCTTCCCGACACGCTGTCGACCAAGGATGCCATGGCCATCGGCACGGCCGGCTATACCGCCATGCTGTCCGTACTGGCGCTCGAGCACGGCAGCATCACGCCTGACAAAGGCGATGTCCTCGTGACCGGCGCCAATGGCGGCGTCGGATCGATCGCCATCACGCTCTTGTCCGGCCTCGGATATCGCGTCGTTGCGTCCACTGGACGCCTGGAGGAGGCAGCCTATCTCCGGGAGCTCGGCGCAGTCGATGTCATCGACCGCAAGACGCTTTCGGAGCCGGGTGCGCCCGTCGCGACACCGCGCTGGGCCGGGGCCATCGACAGTGTCGGCAGCCACACGTTGGTGAATGTGCTGGCGCAGACGAAGTACCGCGGCGTCGTCACCGCCTGCGGCCTGGCTCAGGGCCGCGACCTCCCGGCAACGGTTCTGCCGTTCATCCTGCGCAACATCACGCTTGCCGGTATCGACTCGGTCAACGCCCCGCAAGCCGTGCGCCTCCAAGCCTGGGAGCGCCTTGGGCGTGATCTCGATCTGAAGAAGCTTGCGCGGACGACGACGGTCATCGGACTGGAGCAGGTGCCGGCGGTGGCCGAGAGCATTCTGGGCGGGCATGTTCAGGGCCGCACGGTCGTGGACGTCAATCTGTAAGTCGAACCGCCGGCCTCTTCGGGGCCGGCATTCAAAACGACAAAGGCCGCGTGTCGATGACGACGCGCGGCCTTTGTTCGTTCGGGATCATTGGATGATCTTAAGGCATTGCAGACGCCCTTCCGATCAGGCGATGCGGAACTGCTTGCGCAGGGTCTTGTCGAACATGTTGGACGTCGCGAACCGGCGCAGGAGGCTGATCATGCGGGCAGCGTTGCCGGCCGTGTAGCGCCGACGCGGGATGCGGTCGTTCGCCGCCTTGATGACGACCTTGACGATGACGTCGGGCAGGTCGGCCTTGGGCATGACGTCGCGCAGGAGGGCCGCAACGGCGGCGCGCGCCGCGTCATATTCCGCCTTCTGCTGGTCCGGCTTCATGCCGTTCTGGTCGAAGACCGTGCGGACATAGGCGGGCTCGATGATGGAGGCTCGGATGTTGAAGGCCCTGATCTCGTGATCAAGGGATTCCGTGTAGCCTTCGATGGCATGTTTCGCGGCGGAGTAGTGCGCCGAATAGGGTGCCGGGACGACGCCGAGGATGGAGCCGATGTTGAGAATCCGACCGCCGCCCTGGCGTTTCATCACCGGCAGCACGGCATTCGTCATGCGCATGACGCCGAAGACGTTGACGTCGAAGAGGGCTTTGGACTGGGCAATGGAGGATTCCTCCGCGCCGCCGAACATGCCGATGCCGGCATTGTTGACGAGGAGATCGATCTTCCCCGCCCGCGCGACGACATCCGAGACGAGGGCGGCCACGGACGCCTCGTCGGTCACGTCGCAGGCCAGCATCGTCACGCCCTTCGGGCCGTCATTCTTGATCTTCCGGCTGGTTCCGAAAACGGTGAAACCGGCGCCGGCCAGCCCTTCGGCGGTGGCATAACCGATGCCCGAGGATGCGCCCGTCACGATGGCTATTCTTACAGCGTCCATCAATCTTCTCCCTGCGATGATCGTCCCGGATTTCAGCGCCGGAGACTGTTGCCTTATCCGAATTTATTGATATTATGATCGTAATGCAATAGGAATATGGATCACGCATCATGCGATATGAAAAAGGCCGGAAGGATGCCTCGCGCCGCCGGATCATGGATGTTGCCGTCGAGCGATTCCGCACCGACGGGATCGCAGGCTCCGGCCTTGCCGCGATCATGAAGGATGCGGGGATGACCAACGGTGCGTTTTATCCGCACTTTCCCTCCAAGGCCGATCTGGTGCGGGAGACCGTTTCGGACGCCCTGAGCCAGCAGGCAACATGGCTGCGCGGTGTGCTGGACGAAGGCGGCCTCGACCGGATCGTCGATATCTATCTCTCGCCCGACCACCGCGACGAGCCGGGGAAGGGCTGCGCCTCGGCAGCACTCCTTCCGGAGCTTTCCCGGCAGCCGGAGGAAACGCGCGGCATGTATGCCGAGCAATCCCGCGTCCTCGTGCTTCAGCTTGCGCAAGCGCTTCCGGCGGATGTCGAGAACACGGAAGATGTAGCGACGGCGATCTTCGCCATGCTGATCGGCACGCTGCAGCTCTCACGCGCCGTCGATGCCAAGGTCTCGGATCGCATCCTGCAGGCTGGAAAGGACGCGATCGGCGTTCTGGTCGGCCGTTCGCGCACGTCCGCCTCCAAAGCGGAATGACCTCGAGATCCTCATGAAAACTGGGCGCTGCATCGCCCTCAGATACGCCTAAAGCCCTATCGAAGGGCGCAGCAGACCGGAGATAACGCGTGAAAGCCTTTGTCGTAGAGAAGTACAAGAAGAACGGCCCCTTGAGCCTGGTCGATCGGCCGAAGCCGCAGGTTCAGGACAAGGACGTGCTCGTTCGCATCGAAGCGACGGCCGTCAACGTGCTGGATGCGAAGATCCGCAACGGCGAGTTCAAAATCTTCCTGCCCTACCGTCCGCCCTTCGTGCTCGGTCACGACGTTGCCGGCACGGTCGTGGACGTCGGTCCCGGCGTTCGTCGCTTCAAGATCGGCGATGAAATCTATGCCCGCCCGAGGGACAATCGGGTCGGAACATTCGCGGAGTTCATTGCCATCGACGAGAACGATGTTGCACTGAAGCCTCGCACGCTGACGATGGAGGAGGCGTCCTCCATTCCGCTGGTCGCGCTGACCGCGTGGCAGGCACTGGTCGATGTCGCCAAGGTCAAGCCGGGCCAAAAGGTCTTCATCCAGGCAGGTTCGGGCGGCGTGGGCACGATCGCGATCCAGCTTGCCAAGCATCTGGGCGCGACCGTCGCAACGACGACCAGCGCGAAGAATGCGGCTCTCGTCAAAAGCCTCGGTGCCGACATCGTCATCGACTACACGACGGATGACTTCGAGAAGGTGCTCTCGGGCTACGACGTCGTGCTGAACAGCCAGGACCCGAAAACGCTTGCGAAATCGCTGAAGGTCCTGAAGCCGGGCGGTCATCTCGTTTCCATCTCCGGACCGCCGGACCCGGGCTTTGCCGACGCGCTGAAGTTGAACGGGCTCCTGAAGTTCGTCATCCGGCTGCTCAGCCGCAGCGTGCGCAAGCAGGCCAAGCGCCTCGGCGTGCAATATTCTTTCCTGTTCATGCGCGCGGATGGACGGCAGCTGGAGCAGATTGCGGAGTTGATCGACAAGGGCATCCTCAGCCCCGTCGTGGACAAGGTCTTCCCCTTTGCGCAAACGCCTGAGGCCCTGGCCTATGTCGAAACGGGACGCGCCAAGGGCAAGGTCGTGATCAAGGTCGGATAGACCGTTCGAATAGATCGTAGCGAGTTGGGGATGCCTTGCCCGCTACGGTTGGTTCTAGCAACGGTCAGCTCTTTGGCTTCTCGTGGTGACCGCCGAAGGCAAAGCGCATGGCCGACAGCAGCTTGTCGCCGAACTCGGCTTCGCCCTGCGATGTGAAGCGCTGGTAGAGCGCAGACGAGAGAACGGGCACGGGCACACCGGTGTCGATCGCCGCCTTGACCGTCCAGCGGCCCTCGCCGGAGTCCGACACGCGGCCGCTGAAACCTGCAAGCTCCGGGTCCGTCTTCAACGCGCCGGCCGTGAGATCGAGCAGCCAGGAGCTGACGACGCTGCCATGGCGCCAGACCTCGGCGATGGCGGCGAGATCGAGATCGAACTGGTAGTATTTCGGCTGCTGCAGCGGGCTCGTTTCCGCATCGGCGGCGCGATCGGCCTTGCCGGAATTCGCCGCTTTCAAAAGGTTCATGCCCTCTGCATACGCCGCCATCATGCCGTATTCGATGCCGTTATGGACCATCTTGACGAAGTGGCCGGAGCCGCTCGGTCCGCAATGCAGATAGCCGCGATCCGCGGTCTTCATGTTTTCGCTGACCTCGGCCGGATCGACATCGCCGCCTGGGGCGAGCGTCGCGAAGATGGGGTCGAGGTGGCGCACGGCATCGTCCGGCCCGCCGATCATCAGGCAATAGCCGCGATCGAGACCCCAGACGCCGCCGCTTGTTCCCACGTCCACATAGTTTAGCGATCGGGCCGAGAGGCGCTCGGCGCGGTCGACGTCGTCGTGGTAGAACGAGTTGCCGCCGTCGATGATGATGTCGCCGGGCACCATATGAGCCGCCACACGCTCCAGGTTCTCATCGGTGATCGCCGCCGGCAGCATCAGCCATACCGCGGCCGGCTTTGCGAGCTTCGCCACCAGCTCGTCCACCGAGGCGGCGCCCACGGCGCCTTCGGCAACAAGTGCTGCGACACTTGCCGGGTTGATGTCGTAGACGACGCATTCATGGCCCCCGCGCAACAGGCGGCGCACCATATTGGCGCCCATCCTGCCCAGTCCCATCATTCCGATCTGCATTGGATTGAAACCTTCCTGCTTCTGTCGCCGGTTGCTGGCGGCAGGTTTAATGTAGGCCGTTTCGGGTCCGAGGGAACCTCCCGTCGGCGATGGTGAGCGTGCTTCCCTCATGTCGCGGAACTCAGGCGCGCCTCCGTCAGGTCGATCTCGCGCACGATCCGGCGCGCCATCTCGTCGGGCAACTTGCGCGCGCGGGCCATCTTGAGGATCTGGTCGCGCTCGGCGCGGGCGCCGGCAAGCCGCATAATCCGCTCGATCTCCTCCACCTTGCGGATCTGGTCGTTCTCGTCGCCCGACCGCGACCGCCCGTCGATGCGCTGGCGATAGACCTCCATCAGGCGCGTGCCGACATCGGCATAGAGATCGGCATCGTTCCGGCCGTTGCCCAGCCGGTGCTGGGTGGCTTCGATGGCCTTGATCGCGGCTTCCGCAGCGGCGATGCGGGCATCGTCCTCCTCGCGCTGGTGGGAGGGTTCGGGCGGCAGTTCGAGATCCTGCAGAAGCGCCGGCAGCGCGATGCTTGCCGCCACCAGGGAGACGATGATGACGCCGGCTGCCAGGAAGATCACCAGATCGCGCGCGGGGAAGGGCGCACCGTCGTTCATGACCAGCGGCAGGGTCAGAATACCGGCCAGGGTAATCGCGCCGCGCACACCCGCGACCGAGATCGCGATGACGAGACGCCAGCTCGGCTTGTGGATCACCTCTCCACGACGGGCAGCCTTGAACAACGTGAAGCGCAGCGACACCCAGACCCAAGCCAGTCTGAGTCCTGCCAGCGCCAGCGTGATGGCGACGACGTAGTAGCCGAGCCAGATGGGATGCAGGTGGCCGGTGTCGCTGACAATGCGTGCCGCGCCCGAGGCGATGCCCGGAAGCTGTTCGCCGAGCAGCACGAAAATGATGCCGTTCATCGTGAACTGGACTGTATCCCACACGGCGGCGCGGCGTACACGGGTGACGGCGAGCACCTTGCCGCGCTGCTCCTCGTAGCTCATGGCGATGCCGGCTGCGACGGCGGCGAGAATGCCGGAGCAATGCAGATGTTCCGCCAGCAGATAGGCACCGAACGGAATGAGGATGCTGATGAGGATCTGCGAGCCGGTTTCCTCGCCAAGCTTGCGCGAGACGATGTCCTTGGCACGCGTCACCAGCCATGTCACTCCGAGACCGATGGCAATGCCGCCGATCGCAAGCCACAGGAACGTCAGCACCGCTTCTCCTGCCGAAAACGTGCCGGTGAGTGTGGCGGCCACGGCGAAGCGCATGCAGACGAGGCCGGAGGCATCGTTGAGGAGCGACTCCCCTTCGAGAATATGCATCACACGCTTGGGAATCGGTACCCGGGCCGTGATGGCGGAGACGGCGATCGGGTCCGTCGGCGAGAGGATTGCGGCGAGGGCGAAGGCGACGGGCAATGGGATCGCCGGCACCATCCAGTTGATGAAGAAGCCGATGCCGAGAACCGTGAAGATGACGAGCCCGAGCGCAAGCTCCAGAATAGTGGCTTTGTCGTGAAAGAGCCCTTGCTTGGGAATGCGCCAGCCGTCGAGAAACAGCAGCGGCGGCAGGAAGAGCAGGAAGAACAGCGTCGGCTCCAGCGTGATCGCGGAACCCGTCACCGTGGCCAGCAGCGCACCGAGCCCGATCTGCACGAGCGGCACCGGCACGGCGATCGGCGACATCCGCGCCAGCATGCCGCTGATCACCACGGCCAGCAGCAGGAACAGGGAAATCGTCACGCCTTCCATGATGGTCCTTTCATCCGTCGCAAGGTTCGTTCGTCCTTCAAGGTCAGGCGCCCAACCCGACCGTGACGTCAGGTGTGCCATCCGACCGGTCGTCGGCCGGGCCCTTGCGCCGCGACAGATTGAGCGCCGTGTTGATCACGCCGATATGGCTGAAGGCCTGCGGGAAGTTTCCGAGCAGGCGCTTGTCCTTGGGATCGTACTCCTCGGAGAGAAGCCCGACATCGTTGGAGAGCGCCAGCAGGCGTTTGAACAGCGCCTGCGCATCCGCCCGCCGGCCGATGAGGTCGAGCGCATCGGCGAGCCAGAAGGAGCAGGCAAGGAACACGCCTTCGTCCGACGGCAAACCGTCGTCGGTCTCGCCGGTGCGGTAGCGAAGGACGAAGCCGTCGCTGGTCAGATGACGTTCGATGGCTTCCACCGTGCCGACATAGCGCGGATCGTCGGGCGGCAGGAAGCCGACCATGCCGATCTGCAGCACGCTCGCATCCAGCGCTTTCGAGCCATAGGCCTGGACGAAACTGTTCAGTGCGGGATCGAAGGCCCTGGCGCAGACCTCTGCATGGATCTCGTCGGCGACCTTGCGCCAGCGGCGGGAAGCGTCGTGCTCTCCCGCCTCTTCTGCCATCAGTGCCACCCGGTCGAAGGCGACCCAGGCCATCACCTTGGAATAGGTGAAATGCTGTCGCTTGCCGCGGACTTCCCAGATGCCCTCGTCCGGATCGCGCCAGACGCGCTCCAGAAACGGCATCAGGACATCGCCAATCTCGGCGCCGCGGGGGTGACGCGCAAGGCCGCCCTTGGAGGCCTGCATCAGCGCGTCGGCGACCTCGCCATAGACATCGAGCTGGAACTGTTCGGAGGCGGCATTGCCGATGCGGACCGGCTGCGAGCCCTCGTAGCCGGCAAGCCATGGGGCTTCCCATTCCCGGAGATTGCGCTCGCCCGCCACGCCATACATGATCTGCATCTGCTCAGGCGCGCCCGCCACCGCGCGCAGCAGCCAGTTCCGCCAGGCGCTCGCTTCTTCGTAGTAGCCGAGCTTCATCAGGGCCAGAAGCGTCAGCGTCGCATCGCGAAGCCAGCAATAGCGGTAGTCCCAGTTGCGCGTGCCGCCCAGTTTCTCCGGCAGCGACGTGGTGACGGCGGCTACGATGCCGCCGGTCGGCATGTAGGTCAGGGCCTTCAGCGTGATCAGCGATCGCTTGACCGGCCCCGTCCACCCATCGACATCCGGGCACCGCCCGGTGAACTCGCGCCAGAAGCTCTCCGTTGCCTCCAATGCGGCCTCCGTATCCACCGGCTTCGGCCGCGGCAGGTAGGAAGAGCAGAAGGTCAGCGCGAAGGTCAGCCGATCGCCCTTCTGAACGGTAAACGCGCCTGTCACGCGGCTGTCATCGCCGGTGAGCGGAACGGCCGAATGCAGGATCAGCATATCCGGTCCCGCGACCGCCGTGACCACGCCATCCTCTTCGAACGACATCCAGGGCACGGTCTGCCCGTAATCGAAACGCGCCATGAATTCGAAATCGAAGGCAACGGTGTCCTCTATGCCCTCGACGATGCGGATGATGTTGCTCGACCCGTCCCGGAGCGGCATGAAATCGTGAATGACGGCCTTGCCCGTTCCCGTCTTGAAGGTCGTCTCGAGGATCAGCGTATCCTCGCGGTAGGCGCGCCGCGTCCGGAAGGTGCCGTCTGCCGGTGCGATCTTCCACCGGCCGTTCGTCTCGTCGCCGAGAAGGGCCGCGAGGCAGGCCGGCGAATCGAAGCGGGGCAGGCAGAGCCAGTCGATCGAGCCGTCTCTCCCCACCAGCGCTGCGGTCTCGCAGTCACCGATGAGCGCGTAATCCTCGATCCTTGTCGACATTCGACATCCTCCGACAGGCCATGCTCGTCAGGCCGGCCTTGCGGTTGGCCCGAGCGGTGACACCGCTAAAGCATTGAAGCGGAGAGGTCGAGCGTTGCGATTTTCGCGGATCTGTCCTATATGTAGGTACGTTTCTACATTGAGGTCCCCATGAAGCACACCCGACTTTCGAGCCGCGAACTCAATCACGATGTGAGCAGCGCCAAAAAGGCGTCGCTGAAGGGACCGGTCGTTATCACCGACCGAGGGCGGCCGTCGCATGTGCTGATGACCTACGAATCCTATGAACGCCTGACCGGCACGCGCCGCAGCCTCGTCGATGCTCTCTCGATGCCGGGCCTGTCGGAAATCGATTTCGACACGCCACGCGCAAACATCGCGGGTCGCGACGTGGATCTGTCTTGAAATATCTCCTCGATACCAACGTCATTTCGGAACTGCGGAAACTCGGTGACGGCAAGGCGGATGAAAACGTGGCGGATTGGGTTCGAGGGCAGGACCCCGACGATCTCTGCCTGTCCGCCATCACCATTCTGGAGCTCGAACGCGGCGTGCTGGGCGTCCAGCGCCGCGATCCGGCGCAAGGCGCGCGGCTGCGCACTTGGCTCGATCATCACGTGCGGCCGGGGTTCTCTGGAAGGATCCTCGCCATCGACGATGCGATCGCGACCCGCTGCGCCCATCTCCACATTCCCGATCGGCGCAACGAGGCGGACGCCCTGATCGCTGCTACGGGTCTCGTCCATGGCCTCTCCGTCGTCACACGCAACATCCGCGACTTCGAAGGCACCGGCGTCGTCGTGATCGATCCCTGGCGCGGGTGAGATGCATTATCGATAGACGCTGACGCGTCAGTAGTTGCCCCCATCGCCGCCATCCGGCTGGTGGGCCGGCAAGGCCGGCTCGGGATCGACGGTCGGTTGAAGGTTTCGTAGCATCTCTGCCGCGTGGCGAAGCGCGCGCTGCCAGTCGTCCGCTGTCAGCTGCTCCGCACCGGAAGACACGCGTTCCAGCCCGGTCGCATCCCCGTCATCGACGATGCTCTGTTGCGCGCGAAGATCCCGGATCTGGCGTAGGGCCGCGTCGATCAAGCGCGTGACATCCCGGTGTTCCAACGTCTCCACATCATTCGACGCCGTTACCAACTCGACGATCAGTTCGTTTACCGTCTCCATCCCATCGTCCTTTCCAGGGCATACCCCGTTCGCGGTCTTGCAATGTGATCGTCCCGCCGTTCGGCCGCAGGCGCAAAATCTCAGGCCTTTCGGCACCGGCAGGCATCGTAACCTCCGGCAAACAGCCGGCCGGCCTGCATGCCGATCCTCAGCGGCACATCCCTGACATGGGCAACTTGCAGCGCAATGGCCATGGCGATCGACGCTTCTGCGCAGATCGCCGCGTCTTCCCCAGCATTGTGGTGCCGGAAGGTGAGACCGAGATGGCCGGCCAGGATGTTCAGGCGGTGGGAGCCGAGATGCGGCCACACCCGCTGTGCCATCTTCACCGAACAGAGATAGGAGAGATCGGGATAGCTCTGCCGGTAGAGATCGAGGCAGGCGCGCCAGACGCTGAAGTCGAAGGATGCGTTGTGCGCGATCATCGTCGCGCCCCTAAAGTCGTCGGCAAACTCGTCCATCACCTCGGGAAACTCCCCGGCATCCTCCACATGCTCCGGCCGGATGCCGTGAATGGCGACGTTGAAGGAGGAGAAGCGCATGTCCCGCGGGCGGATGAGACGTTCCTCGACCCGCACGACCCGCCCATCCTCGATCCACGCAAGCCCGACCGAACAGGCGCTGCCGCGTTGTTCGTTGGCTGTTTCGAAATCGATGGCGATGGTCTTCACGTCCGGTATCCGTCTGCCGTTTCCCCCCCGGCATACTGTCTGGAGCGCGATTTGGCAAAGGGAGACCATCCGTCGAACCGCCAGGATGTCTGGCAACGTCAAGCCTGGACCATGGTGCGCGCCCGCTCCAGCCCTATCTAAGGCGAGGAGATCTCACCGAAAGGACCGCCGCGCCATGAAACCTCACGTCATTTGCCTGATGATCACCTCGCCGGACGGCAGCCTGCACCCGAGCCGCTGGACGAAGAGCCCGGATGGTGAGCGGTCCGACTGGACGGCGCTTTACGAAAAGATCCACACGGAACATGCCGGCAATGCCTGGATGGTCGGGCGGGTGACGATGGCGGAGATGTCGAAGGCCACGGCCCATCCGCCGACGGGACCTGTGGACGTCGCGCGCCCGCACCACTTCGCCCGGCCGGGCGCGTCGACCTTCGCCATCGCACTCGACCCGGGTGGCAAGCTGCATTTCGCAGGCGACGAGCTTTTCGGCGACCATATCGTCGTGCTGCTCGGTCCCGATGTGCCCGACAGCCATTTGGCGGAACTGGCCGGCGACGGCGTTTCCTATGTCGTTTCGGACAAGAAGGCGCTCGACCTCCACGCCATGCTGACACTCCTCGGGCAGGAACTCGGCATCACCCGCATCCTGCTGGAAGGTGGGGCGAACGTGAACGGGTCGATGCTGGCGGCAGGGCTCGTCGATGAGATCAGCCTCGTCATCGCACCGGCGCTGGAAGGCCGCGCCGACAGCGACCGGGTCATCGCTTTCGGAGAAGAGGGTCTCGCGGGCAAGGTCCAGCTGTCTCTGAAATCCTGCGACGTCCTTGCACACGGCGCGATCCATGTCCGTTACGACGTGCGTATGCCGGGCTGAGAAGGTAGGAGCGGGCATGGAGCCGATGGCCTTAAAGCCGCAGGAGAGCGAGCCGGATCCTCGTCGTGAACCGGACGATGATGCCGCCCCCGGCGGCGTGGTCTCGTTTCCCTATGACCGGATGACGGTCGACCAGTTCCGGCATCGCTTTCCTCTTGCCCGCTGGCGCGACGACATCAAGGCATGGTGGGTGCCGGGAAAGACCGCGTCACGCCGGATCGGGCGGTGGCTGGCGGAACAGGAGGCGGAAGCGGATGCGCATGCCGATGCCCGCGGACGCGACGCCTTCGCCTTCGATCCGATCGTCAGCCCCTATCTCGAGATCGGGCGCCCCGGCTTCCAGATCCGCACGCCCTATTCGAAAACGGTGGTTGAGGAGCTGCGGGAGATCCGGTTTGCGCGTTGGGATGGGGATTTGCGCCTCTGGCATGTCCCCTTCCGCTCGTTCGAAGATCTGCGCAGCCACTGGCCCGCCATCGAGGCGGCAGCGCGCCGCAACGAGCCGGCCGAGCGGGCGCGGCGCGCGGAAGAGCGAAAGGGCACCGAAGACGACGTGAAATCCAGGGCCCGCTCCACCGAGCGCCGCAAGCATCGTTATCCCTTGCTGCCTGACGATCTGCCGCCGCCCGGGGTGCCCGTGGCGATCTCCTACGGCATCGTGGTCTTCACCGAGATCACCGGCGAACTGGTCGATCCCGCTGCTATCTCCGACTTTTACCCGGGCGCGACGGAAAACCATGTCTGGGGCCTTTGGCGCGCGCCGTCCCTCGATGAGCTGCTTTCGACATGGCCGGCAAAAGCGACCCCGGACCCGCCGGGCGACTGGTGGATGCCGACGATCGAGGAACTGAGGCCGGCGCGACGCGCCGCCCGGGTTCGCGAGGGTACCGACACGGTGCGCAGGCGATGAGTGCGGGCAAGGTGGCGTTCGCACAGGCTCTTGCGCAGCTGCCGAGCGGCTACATCGAAGGCGCGTTCGAAGACCGGCCATGGGGCGCGACCGTTCGCCGATCCATCGATCATCGCCGCGTCTGGCTGTTTGCACGGGACCTCGGGGGCAATGACATCGTCAGCTTCAACCTCTACCGAACCGCGTCCGGCGGCCCCGTTCTGAAGCCTTGTGAAATGTCATCGGACAAGGTTATCGCCTTCGTCATCGGCTTCAAACCCACTGCCGAATGAGCTTCCGGCTGGGGAACAAACATTGCAAGCAAGGGGTTACGTTTGGACAACAATCAAGGAGGACCACCCCATGGATCATACCAACCACGTTCGCCTTTCGCCCACCGAGCTGACCCCTGCTGTCTTGGAAGGCGCGACGATTTACGGCGCCGATGACCACAAGGTTGGCAAGCTCGACCATATCCATGGCACGGGCGCCGGCGGAAAAGCGATCATCGACGTCGGCGGCTTCCTCGGGATCGGCGCGAAGCCGGTCGGTGTTCCCCTGAGCGACCTGCAGTTCATGCGCGACGAAGACGGTGACGTCCATGCCGTGACGACGTGGACGAAGGATCAGCTCAAGGACATGCCTGAGCACCGCGACTGATCACGTCGAACCTTTTATCGTGAGAGCCCGGACATTGTGCCGGGCTTTCGCATGTCTGGATATCTCTGACAGGGCTTATACGTCGAGAACATCAACGAAGGCGTCGGGAAAGTTCTTCCGTGCAAGGGGCTCGTTGAGCTTCAGCAGCGCCTGATAGGATGCCGGATCGAAATCGCGTTCGGCTGGCAAGATCTCGCGACCGAACAGGCGGGACAGGCGTTCGCCATCGAGATTTCCGCGCTCGAAGGGTTCTGTGCCGAAATAATGCCAGAGCGAATGCACGAAGGCGGTGTCGGCAAGCCCGACCGACTTGTCGAGTGTCGGATGCCGGCGCCATTGCCCGAGAACGGTCACTTTCGAATTCGCCCTGCGAAGCGTGAACTGCCACTGCGTTCCCGACAATCCGGCCGGAAAGCCGCGGTGTTTGGTCATTTCCGGAACTTTTGCCATGCGTCCATCTCTTCCGGCACGAAGGCCGGTCTCCCGTCACGTTTCAAGACATGCGTTTCGCGATCGTCCCGGACATCCGGGTGCGTCGTCGAAGGCATGGTGCCGGTCCATAGCACAGCGATGCTCGCGGGAAAACGCGTTCTTAACAGTCCGCTTGTCTAGCTGGTATGGCCGTATCATGCGTGACCTTTGGGCAAGAATGATGCATTCCGGACCACGACGTCATCGACGATCTTTGACATGGGTGAGCCCTCTGCGGTTTATGGACGGGATCGTGACAGGGAATTTTGCAAGCCGGCTTGCAAGGAATGGATTGGCGGAGTGTGCCGCTCACGTCCGCTTTTTAATCGAGGAAGACGTCAGGTGCATGACTCCGACAAGGACGGACGTGATGAAAATGAGGAGGCCGTGCCCTCTCCTGTTCCCACGCCTCGCATGCTGTCCTGGGCCCGCAACTCAGCGGCCTATCGGCTGGGCAAGCGGATGCATACCGAAAAGCAATTGTCCGACGCCATCGCCCGCAAGGCGCGCGAAAAATTCGAGGGTATCAGCGACGAGCAGGTGGCGGCTCTCTCAGCCTTCGCGGTGGCGTTCGGCTACGACAACAAGGCGCTCGATGACGTTGCCTATGCCGATATTGCGACGCGCTCGGGCCAGCAGAGCGGACGCTCCAGACGGGCGATCTCGCAGCGGCTCGTCGTCAAGGGCATCGATCGCGAGACGGCAACGGCGGCCGTTGCAGATGTGGACGACCTCAAGGCCGCGATCATCCTTGCCCGCAAGCGCGCCTTCGGTCCCTTTCGCAAGGAGGCGCCGGACGAGAAGCGCAAGATGAAAGAGCTTTCGGCTTTCGCCCGCGGCGGCTTCGGCTTCGAGATCGGCCGCAGGGTCTACGACATGACGCGCGACGAGGCGGAAGCGATTCTGAGTGGCGATACGCTGTGATACCTCTGCATTCGGCGTACGGCGGAACGCTACGTCGATGTCGTAAGAAAAAACCATGCGCGGCGCTGAAACAATCGCTAGCCGGTCATTCGCCGGTGAAGTCCATGTCAGCGCCGCGCTTATGGTCTGAAAAGAGAATGTTCGGCGACGTTCTCTGTTCCATCGATCGAGTGTCACCTTGATGTCTGTGGGGAGACGGTATCGACGGGTTTATGCCTCAGGTATCCGACATGGAGGGGAGGTGGAGTTCCACTTCGCGGCGCTCCTTGTCGTTCATGGGCTCGACCTTTTCTTTCCAGAAGGCATCCGCCTCTGGCGCATCGTCTTCCCACGCTCGCGTGCTTACGATGTTGTCGTCCACCTTAGCCTTGCGGCGGCCGCCGAGCGCCAGATATTCCTCGGCGATCTTCTTGGACGATGTCGTGGTCTTGTCTTCCATGATGCGATCCTCTTGACGTTTGGCGCCTGTCGAGCCCGCTGTGCCGGTCTCTCGCGCAAACGACCAATGGAACACTGCGAGAGAAGCCGTTAACGGACGTGGCTGTGGTGATAACAGACGGCCTGTCGATTCGTTCCGGTCCGAGGGTTATAGCAGGATCGGGAAAGTCGCTGCTTGCTCGCGAGCACGAGGAGAGAGACGTGATCGTAAAAGAGATCAGCGGCGAGGTGGATGGTCGGTATGCCCGCATCGATGGCGAACTTGTTCCCCTCGTCTCCAACGTCTGGGTGACGGGCGCCGCCTATGCCAACCCGTTCACGCCACCGCTCCACGACGTGGGAAACCCCAGAGACCGGGAATTTCTGGTGGTTGTCCTGCAGAAGCATCGGGTTGTCCTCACCGATGACCATGCGGACCGTGATGCGGATGGTTTGGTCGTCTCCATGACGCGAGAAAGACACCTTGGTCTCTACGCGATCGAGAATCCGGCTTACGCACCAGCCTCCGGGCTTTCCTTCGCGATCGGGCCATTGATCGCGCATCTCACGGTGTCGTCATGAGCCCGTGTCCTTGTTTTTCCGCGGTTTCGATCCACATCCGCCGGCGTTGACGTCGGAACGCGTTGTGCAGCGATCGTCTGCAATGATACAGCGCGTTGCGCGACAGCTCCGTCGCCATCTGCTTCCTTTCCGTCGCCGCTCCTACCTTGCCGAGATTCCGATGACAGATATCCATCAGCCCAGAACATCGAGCCTCAAGCTCGGTCTCGACCCTGTCGTCGCCTTCAGCCTTGCCGGAGCGCTGGTCTTCTTTCTAATCAGCGGCGCCGTCGCCTATCTCAACCTGCATACCTTGCGCGACAACAACGACAAGATCGTCCATACCCACGAGGTGATCGTGGCGCTGGGTAAGCTTCTGTCGAGCGCGCAGGATGCGGAAACCGGGCAGCGTGGTTTTCTGCTGACGGACAATGCCCGCTATCTCGATCCTTACAATGTGGCCGTTCTCGCCGTTCCCCGGCACCTTAACGATATCGCCCGGCTGGTGCAGAACAATCCTGCACAAGGGCGCCGTATCGAGGCGATCCGTCTCAGCGTCGATGCCAAGTTCGCCGAGTTGAGGGAAACCATCGAGCTGCGCCGGAGCCAAGGTCTGCCGGCAGCGCTTGCCGTCGTCAACTCGGATCGCGGCAAGGCGGCGATGGACGCCATCCGATCGCAGCTTTCCGAAATGGGGCAGGAAGAGACGCGCCAGCGACAGCAATGGCTGAGCGAGATGGACGACGCCTATAGCACCGCCCTCGTCAGCAGCATCTTCTCCGGCATTCTTGGGCTTCTTCTGACGGTTGCCATCGGCGTCCTCATCCGCCGCGCCACCCTTGCGCGCCGTCGGGAGGATTGGCTGCAGGCAGGGCAGGTGGGTCTCAGCAACGCCGTCATGGGCGACCAGCGCACCGAGCAGCTGGGCGACAGCATTCTCACCTTCCTGGCGGATTATGCCGGAGCCGTGGCTGGCGCGATCTTCGTCGGCGACAGGGGCATCTTCCAGCGGTCCTCGACCTATGGCGTTCCCGATGGCGCGGATATTCCGCGTCAGTTCAAGCTGCGGGAAGGCCTGCTCGGGCAGGCGGCCGCCGGCGAAAAGGCCTTGCTGGTCGCCGATGTTCCCGATGGCTACCTCTCCTTCGGCTCTGCGCTCGGGCGCGATAAACCGCGGCATCTGGTCATTTCCCCTGCCATCATCGATGGCGAGGTCAATGCGGTGATCGAGCTCGGCTTCCTCCGCCCGATCGACGAGAGCGTTCTCGCTCTGCTGGAGCAGGCGGCCGCCTCGATCGCGACGGCCGTCCGGTCCGCGAATTACCGCACCGACCTTCAGAACCTTCTTGCCGAAACCCAGCGCCAGTCCGAGGAGCTGCAAGTTCAGAGCGAAGAGCTGCGGGTTTCCAACGAAGAGCTGGAAGAGCAGGGCCGGGCGCTGAAGGAATCCCAGGCGCGGCTCGAGCAGCAGCAGGTGGAACTCGAACAGACCAATTCGCAGCTGGAAGAGCAGACGCGCCAACTGGAAACGCAGCGCGACGATCTGGAGCGTGTCAACGGGGCGGTGCAGCTGAAGGCGCGCGAGCTGGAGCAGGCGAGCCGCTACAAATCCGACTTCCTCGCCAACATGTCGCACGAGTTGCGCACGCCGCTGAAC
This sequence comes from Rhizobium sp. PP-CC-3A-592, assembly GCF_003217095.1. Taxonomy (GTDB): domain Bacteria; phylum Pseudomonadota; class Alphaproteobacteria; order Rhizobiales; family Rhizobiaceae; genus Ferranicluibacter. The sequence goes on along the minus strand of NZ_QJSR01000007.1, from coordinate 132,656 downwards.
TCGCTGTTGATCCTTGCCAAGCTGCTGGCCGACAATTCCGAGGACAATCTGACCGGCGAACAGGTGAAGTATGCCCAGACGATCGAATCCTCGGGAAACGACCTTCTCACCCTGATCAACGATATCCTCGACCTCTCGAAGATCGAGGCCGGACATATCGATATTCGCCCCGAGGCGGTCTCTGTCGAGCGGCTTGCCAACAATCTGCGGCAGGTGTTCGATCCCGTGGCGAAGAACAAGCACCTCGATTTCGCGGTGGAGATCGCGCCGGAATGCCCGCCGGTGATCGAGACCGATCTTCAGAGGCTCGAACAGGTTCTGAAGAATCTCCTTTCCAACGCGTTCAAATTCACCTCCGCCGGCAAGGTATCCGTCTCCATCCGTCGTGCCGGGACAAGGTACGGCAACGGGGAGGGTCAGATCGCGCTCGCCGTCACCGATAGCGGCATCGGCATCGCCGAGGACCAGCAGCGCAACATCTTCGAGGCCTTCCACCAGGCCGATGGCACGATCAGCCGACGTTATGGCGGGACCGGCCTCGGCCTGTCGATCTCCCGCGAGCTTGTTCGCCTGCTGGGCGGGTCGATCCATCTGGAGAGCCAGCCGGGTCAGGGCAGCACGTTTACGATCACCATCCCGGAAGCCTACGACGCGACACGGGTCGCCGCCCGCCAGCCGCGCGAGAGCGCTGCGGCGGCGCCTGCCGCACCTGCACCTGTGCGCCCCCCGGTCGGCGCTCCCGCGATCGAGCAACGCGAGACACCGGCCGTTTCCAGGGCGCGCCTCGTGGACGACGACCGCGCCGCGCCGTCCGACAACAAGCGCGTGCTTCTGATCATCGAGGACGATGTGACCTTCGCCGCGATCCTGCGGGACCTCTCGCGCGAGATGGGCTTTCGCACGTTGGTTGCCGGCACGGCGCAGGAGGCACTGGAGCTTGCCCGCCAATTCATGCCGAGCGCCATCGTGCTCGATGTCGGCCTTCCCGACCAATCCGGGCTATCGGTTCTCGACCGGCTGAAGCGCGACGTGCAGACGCGTCATATTCCCATTCACATGGTCTCGGGCGACGACCATACGGAAACGGCGCTCTCGCTCGGCGCCGTCGGCTACATGCTGAAGCCGGTGAAGCGCGAACAGCTGGTCGAGGTGCTGCAGAAGCTCGAGGCGAAACTTTCGCAGCGGGTGCACCGCGTGCTGATCGTCGAGGACAACGACGTCCAGCGCGAGGCGGTGGCACGCCTCCTCACTTCCCACGACGTCGAGACGGTGACGGCGGGAACGGCGGCCGAATGCCTGAAGCTCCTGCAGGAGCAGACCTTCGACTGCATCGTTCTCGATCTGTCGCTGCCCGATGCCTCGGGCTATTCGCTACTGGAGACGCTGAGCCAGGACAGCGACCGCGCTTTCCCGCCCGTCATCGTCTATACCGGCCGCGTGCTGTCGGCCGACGACGAGCTGCAGCTGCGCCGCTATTCCAAGTCGATCATCATCAAGGGTGCGAAATCGCCGGAGCGGCTGCTCGACGAGGTCAGCCTGTTCCTGCACCAGGTCGTGTCCGACCTGCCTGCCGAGCAGCAGAAGATGATCCGCAAGGCCCGCAGCCGCGACGCGCTTCTGGAAGGTCGCCGCATCCTCGTCGTTGAGGACGATGTGCGCAACGTCTATGCGTTGACCAACATTCTCGAGCCGCGTGGTGCCGTGATCGAGATCGCGCGCAACGGACAGGAAGCGCTGGATGCGCTGGCGAAATCGGCAGGCCAGCCGGGTGCCGGCATCGATCTCGTGCTGATGGACGTGATGATGCCCGTCATGGACGGCCTGACGGCGACGCGGGAGATCCGGAAGAACACCCAGTGGAAGAAACTGCCGATCATCACCCTCACGGCCAAAGCCATGCCCGACGACCAGCAGCGCTGCATCGAGGCAGGGGCGAACGACTACATGGCGAAGCCTCTCGACGTGGAAAAATTGCTGTCGCTCGTTCGCGTCTGGATGCCGCGATGAGTGATCTCTCCGCGTTGGAAAAGGTCGAGGACATCGAGATCCGGCTTCTGCTGGAGGCTCTTTATTCCCGATACCATTATGATTTTCGCGGCTACGCCATGGCGTCTGTCAAACGGCGCCTGCGCCAGGCGCTGGAGCAGCTTCATATCTCCACCATTTCGGGCCTTCAGGAACGGCTTCTGCACGACCGGGACATGCTGCCGCAACTGCTCGGCTACCTGACCGTTCAGGTCAGCGAGATGTTTCGCGATCCCGACTATTTCCGCGCGATTCGCGAACAGGTCATCCCGCATCTGCGAACCTACCCCTCGCTGAAAGTCTGGGTGGCTGGCTGCAGCCATGGCGAGGAACTCTATTCCCTCGTCATCCTCTTTCGCGAGGAGGGCCTTGAGGACCGGACGCTGTTCTACGCGACTGACATTAGCCAGGAGGCGTTGCAGATCGCCGAGGCCGGCGTCTATCCGCTCGATCGCATGCAGCTTTTCACCGAAAACCATCGCAAGTCCGGCGGCAAGTCGTCACTCTCGGATTACTATCAGGCGGCCTATGGGCGGGTATCCTTTGATCGGACGCTTCGGCGGAACGTGGTGTTTTCCGATCACAGCCTCGTCACGGATGCCGTCTTCGGCGAGATGAACCTGGTTTCCTGCCGCAACGTGCTGATCTATTTCGATCGCACCCTGCAGGATCGCGCGCTCGGCCTCTTCAAGGACTCGCTGCCGCGAAACGGGTTCCTCGGCCTCGGTGCGAAGGAAAGCATCCGTTTTTCCGATCATGCCGGCGCATTTCGCGACTTCGTGCGGGAGGAGAAGATCTACCAGAGGATCGGCGAATGAGCGATGTACGGCCCCAAGCCGTCGTCATCGGTGCCTCTGCCGGTGCTTTGGAGGCCCTGACGATCATCCTGCCGGCTTTGCCGGCCGATTTCCCCGTGCCGATCATGCTCGTCGTCCATATTCCCGGCGACAAGCGCAGCGTGCTAGCCGAGCTGTTTCAGGCGAAATGCCGGATCCGGGTGATGGAGGTGGAGGACAAGGAGCCTCTGGCCGGCGGCACGGCCTATTTCGCGCCGCCCAACTATCATCTGCTCGTCGAAGGGAATAGAACGCTTTCACTCTCCAGCGACGAACCCGTGATGTTCTCCCGACCCTCCATCGATGTCCTCTTCGAAAGTGCTGCCGATGCGTTCGGGGCAGCGCTGGTCGGCATCGTGCTCACCGGCGCCAATCACGACGGCGCCCGGGGCCTGCGCGCAATTTCGAATGCCGGCGGCCATGCCGTCGTTCAGGATCCGGCGACGGCTTTTGCCGCCGCAATGCCCGAAGGTGCAATCGCACGGTGTCCCGAAGCCCGGGTGTTGCCGCTTGACGCGATCGCGGCGTACCTTCAGAAGGTCGTATGCGCATGACCCCCGTTACCTTTCTGCTGGTGGATGACCTGGAGGAAAACCTCCTCTCGCTGGAAGCCCTGCTGCGCCGCGACGGCTTGACGCTTCTCAAAGCGCGCTCCGGCGACCAGGCTCTGGAACTCCTGCTGCAGCATGACGTGGCGCTGGCGCTGATCGACGTGCAGATGCCCGGCCTCGACGGCTTTGAGCTTGCCGAGCTGATGCGCGGCAACGAACGCACCCGCCGCGTGCCCATCATTTTCGTCACGGCCGGCAGCACGGATGGCCAGCGCCGATTTCGCGGCTATGAGGCGGGTGCAGTCGACTTCATCCAGAAGCCGATCGAAACCGATATTCTCCGCAGTAAGGCGGACGTCTTCTTCGAACTCTACCGTCAGCGCCAGCAGATCGCCGAGCAGCGCGACGAACTGGAGGCGCAGGCGCAGGCCCTACGCGAAGCGGATCGCCGCAAGGACGAGTTTCTGGCGACGCTGGCGCACGAGCTGCGCAATCCGCTGGCACCTCTGCGCCATGGACTCGACGTGCTGCGCCGGAACCCGACGGGGGAGGCGGCCGAGGGCATTCGCGAAATGATGGACCGGCAGATGGTGCATCTGGTGCGGCTGATCGATGATCTGCTCGACGTTTCCCGCGTCAGCCAAGGCAAGATCGGACTGCGCAAGGAGCGCATCGCGGTCGAGACGATCATCCGGTCCGCCATCGAGGCGAGCCGTCCGCTGATCGATGCTTCCGGACACCGGCTGACCGTGGATCTGCCCGGCGAACCCCTCTGGCTGGATGCCGACCCGACCCGCATGGCGCAGGTCGTCGCCAACCTTCTCAACAATGCCGCGAAATATACGCCGGCCGGCGGGGAAATCGGGATCGCGGTCGGCGCGCTCGGCGGCAGCGCCGTCATCGACGTCTCCGACAATGGCATCGGCATTCCGGAGACGCTGCAGTCCGACGTGTTCCAGCTGTTCGCGCAGGTCGATGGTCATCTGGAGCGCGCGCAGGGCGGTCTGGGTATCGGGCTTGCCCTCGTCCGCCAGCTCGTCGTTCTCCATGGCGGCACCGTCGAGGTGACGAGCGCAGGCACCGGCAAGGGCAGCCTTTTCACCGTTCGCCTTCCGCTTGGGCAAGTGCCTGACGACGTCGCCGCGCCCGCCATCTTCGTCGAGCCGACGACGGACGAGCCCCAGCATGGTGCGACACAGACGCCGCGTTCTCTGAAGGTGCTGATCGTGGATGACAATGTCATCGTGGCGGATGCGCTCGGCTGGATGCTGGAGGAGATCGGGCACCAGTGCGAGGCGATCCATGATGGGCGCGAAGCGCTCGACGTCGCTACGCGCTTCCGGCCGGATGTCATCCTTCTCGATATCGGCCTGCCGGGCATGGACGGCTACGAAGTCTGCCGCGCCTTCCGCAACCAGGACCAGTTCAAGGCAACGACCATCATCGCCCAGACAGGGTGGGGGCAGGACAAAGACAAGGCGAAGGCGCTCGAGGCGGGTTTCACCCACCATCTGACGAAGCCGGTCCTGATCGACGACCTAGAGCACCTGCTCAAAACGGTCCCCGTTGCCTGACGAAAACCCCTCCGCAAGTTTTTCAATGAGAAAACGTTTTCTCATTTGACGACGCGCCTGAGAAAAGCTTTTCTCTGCTCCAACAGCAGCGAGGAGGTTGCAGGACACCATGCGCGGAAAGGGAGGACGGCAGACGATCCGGGATCTTGCGGCCATGGCAGGGGTCAGCATTTCCACGGCGTCGAAGGCGCTGAACGACACGGGCCGCATGGGCGAGGAGACGCGCCAGCGGGTCAAGCGCGTCGCTCGCGAGATCGGCTTTCGGCCGAATGCGCTGGCGCAGGGACTGTTGTCGAAGCGCAGCTTCACCATCGGCCTCCTGACGAACGACACCTACGGTCGCTTCACCCTGCCGGTCATGGCGGGCGTTTCGGAAGCCTTGGTCGATCGCGGCGTTTCTGTCTTTCTCTGCGCCATCGAGGACGATCCGGCGCTCGGTCAGGTGCATGTGGATGCCATGCTCGACAAGCAGGTGGACGGCATCATCGCCACGGGAAAGCGTGTCGATCGTCGCTTGCCGATCGACCTGTCGGATGTGCCGGTGCCCGTGGTCTACGCCTTTACCGAGGGCGGACCGGACAGCGTGTCCTTCCGCTCGGACGATGCGCATGGCGCGACGCTTGCCGTGGAATGGCTGAAGGCGAGTGGGCGGCGGCGGATCGTGCATGTGACCGGCCCGGAGGACTTCTTCTCGGTTCGCGAGCGGAGCGGCGCCTTTCGCGCGGTGATCGGGAATGGGGCAACCGTTCTCTTCGGCGAATGGTCGGAAACCTGGGGGCGGGATGCCGTCGACGGGATCTGGTCTTCGCCCGGCGAGAAGCCGGATGCGCTCTTCTGCGGCAATGACCAGATCGCTCGGGGCGCGGTGGACGCTCTTCGAGAACGTGGCATCCGCGTGCCCGAGGACGTTGCGATCGTCGGTTTCGACAATTGGGAGATTGTCGCAGCCCAGATGCGTCCGCCACTGACATCGGTGGACATGGACCTGAAGGAACTCGGGCGTCAGGCGGGCCTGACCATCCTCGCGCTGGCGGAAGGCCAGCCCGTGGAGCCTGGCGTGAGAACGTTGCCGTGCCGGTTGGTGGTTCGGCAATCATGTGGGGTCGGGAGCCCCGAGACTGAGAAACGGCGCTGAGGAGCGCCACAAGGGAGGAATGACCATGATGAAAAAGCTTCTCGCTGCGACGAGCCTGCTCGCGCTGTCTCTGAGCCCAGGCCTCGCCTCGGCCGAAACCATCAATATGTGGGTGCGCACCGGCGTCGGCGACGCCTTCAAGAACGTCGTCGCCGCTTACAATGCCGGCCATGAGGACAAGGTCGAGCTAACCGAAGTTCCCTTCTCGGAACTCGTGCAGAAATACGCGACCTCGATTGCGGGCGGTCAGGCGCCGGACGCGCTTTCGATGGACCTGATCTACACCCCGGCCTTCGCCGCCGCGGGCCAGCTCGAAGACCTGACCGACTGGGCAAAGAGTCTGCCCTATTTCAATTCCCTCTCACCGTCGCATGTTCGTCTCGGCACCTATGAGGACAAGATCTACGGTCTGCCGCTGTCCGTCGAAACCTCCGTCTTCGCCTGGAACAAGGACCTCTACCGCAAGGCCGGCCTCGACCCCGAAAAGGCGCCCGCCAACTGGGACGAGATCACTGCGAACGCCGAGAAGATCCGCGCGCTCGGCGACGACACCTACGGCTTCTACTTCTCGGGCGGCGGCTGTGGCGGCTGCATGATCTTCACCTTCACGCCGCTCGTCTGGGGCGCGGGTGCCGATATCCTCTCAGCCGACAGCAAGACCGCGACCCTCGATACGCCGGAGATGCGCAAGGCGGTCGATATCTACCGCAACATGGTCAAGAAGGACCTCGTGCCATCGGGTGCGGCCAGCGACAACGGCACGAACTTTCTGTCTTTTACCAATGGCAAGATCGGCCAGCAGAGCCTTGGCGCCTTCGCCATCGGCACCCTCGTCACCGAGCATCCGACGATCGATTTCGGCGTCACGCTGATCCCCGGCGTCAACGGGCAACCCTCGTCCTTTGCCGGCGGCGACAATGTCGTGGTGACCAAGGGCACGACCAAGCTCGAGCCGGTCAAGACCTTCATCCAGTTCATCTATTCGGAAGAAGGCCAGAAGATCATGGCGAAGTACGGCAGCCTGCCGACCCGTGGGGATATCGCCGATGAGGTGCTGAAGGGTCTCGATCCGCGCATGGGCGTGGGCATGAAGGCGATCGCGGTCGCAAAGACGCCCTATACCCTGCAGTTCAACGATCTCATCAACAGCGCGAACGGTCCCTGGGCGACCTTCATCAACGCCTCGATCTTCGGCGACGACGTCGATGGCGCGTTCTCCTCGGCTCAATCCGAGATGCAGTCGATCATCGACAGCGGCCAGTAATCCTCCCCTTGGTCGCCCGCGGGCGGAGGGGGAGCCTATCCCCTCCGCCCGGTTCCTTCAGCGACCGCGCCCGACGTCGATCGGGTCGTCGGCCGGACCGTGAAGTGTGAGATCTTGCTCATGACCGTCGTTCCCAACCTGTCGCGCGCCGCGGGACGCCCGAAGCCGAGATCGTCGGCCTGGCGTGGTATTTTGTACATCGCGCCTGCCATGGCGCTTGTCATCCTGTTCTTCGTCATTCCGGTCATGATGACCGCCTGGATGAGCCTGCATGCCTGGCCGCTGATGGGTGCTCAGCGCTGGATCGGCATCAACAACTATATCCGCATGATCAATGACACGCGGTTCCTGTCAGCGCTCCGGTTCACGGCGCTTTACACGGTCGTCGCCACCATCGCGATCTTCGCCGTTGCCTTTCCGCTGGCGCTCTTCGTGGAAAAGCAGCGGCGTTTCGTGGGCGCCTATCGCACCGTCATCTTCCTGCCCGTCGTCGTGGGGCTGGCGACCGCATCGCTCCTGTGGGTGTGGCTTGCCAATGTGGACAGTGGCTTCATCGGGCCACTCCTCAGGGCACTCGGCATCGTCGAGCGCAGCCCCAACCTGCTCGCGAGCTTCGACAGCGCGTTTCTCACCATCATCGTCATGGTCGTCTGGAAGGTCGCGGGCTTCACCATGATCATCCTGCTCACCGGCCTGCAGGCCATTCCGGCAGATATCGTCGAGGCGGCGCGCATCGACGGGGCGAAGCGTTGGCAACGGTTTCGCTATCTGACGCTTCCTTTGATGCGCCGCACGATCGCGCTGGCCCTCATCATCTCCGTCACCGGTTCGATCCTCGCCTTCGACCAGTTCTACATCATGACGGCCGGCGGCCCCCAGAACCGGATGATCTCGGTCGTCTATTACATCTTCAACCAGTCCTTCGTGTCCTTCAACCTCGGCTACGGCGCTTCGCTCTCCATCGTGTTGCTCGCCATCCTCGTTGCCATCAGCATCGTGCAGCTCTGGCTGCTGAAGGTCGGAGACGACAAGGCATGACCATGACTCCAACAGCACTCTCCCCGACCATGACAGCGGCCGGACACGCCATAGAGGTAAGACCAAACCCGGCAAACGAGGCCGCAAAGCTCGCCCGTGCGCGCCGCAAGCGCAATGGAGCGGTCGCCTACCACACGGCCGGCGTCGCCATCGTCCTCTTCTTCCTCGCACCCTTCGCCATCGCCTTTCTCGCCTCGTTCAGAAGCGGTGCGGAAGGCATGACCCCGCCGTTGCCGCCTTGGCCGACGACGGGTTTCAGCCTCGATTCCTATCGCTCGCTCGATACGTTCGGTGCGGGTGTCTGGCAGCATACGCTGAATTCGCTCATCGTCTCGCTCGCCACCGTCGTCCTCACCGTCGCCATCAGCCTGCTCGCGGGCTACGGATTCTCGCGCTATCGCTTCCCGCTGAAGAACACGCTGTTCGTGCTGATCATCGCGACGCTGATGATCCCGTTCCAATCGATTCTGACGCCGCTGTTCATCATCTTGGCAAAGCTCGGGCTCAACAATTCGCTCTTCGGGCTGGTGCTGGTCTATGTCACGCTGCAACTGCCCTTCTCCGTGTTCATGATGCGCAATGCCTTCGATGCCGTGCCGAAGGAGATCGAAGAGGCTGCGCGGATCGACGGGGCGCGGGATCTGAAGTTGCTGGTGCGCGTGCTCCTGCCGCTTGTCCTTCCGGGCGCCGCCACCGTCGCGATCTTCGCCTTCCTCAATGCCTGGAACGAGTTTCTCGCGGCGCTCGTGCTTCTCTCCAGCAACGACAACTACACCATGCCCGTCCTCATGATGGCGGTACGGGCCGGCCGTCTCGGCGCGATCAACTGGGGCGCGGTCCAGGCCGGCGTGGTCGTCATGACGATCCCCTGCCTCATCATCTTTCTTCTCCTCCAACGCTACTACATGCGCGGCCTCATGGCCGGTGCCGTCAAGTGATGCCTCCTCATTCCGAAAGTGAAAGCCATGGATAGCAACGTGCATACCGAGAACCAGACCCGCCCGCATTCCCGCAAAGACCGCAAATTCCGGCCGCTGCCGGTCCCGAGCGTCACGCTTGGCGGTCTCTTCGGTGAGCGACAGGATGCCATCTGCGCAACGACGGCAAAGACGCTGCTCGACCGTTGCGTCGAGGCCGGCATGCTCACCGCCATCGACGTCAGCCTTCCAAGCCCCGGCGTCGTGCTGCCGATCCAGCCCTGGGACGGCTCGACCCAGATGTTCTGGGACAGCGATCTGGGCAAGTCGATCGAGACGGTCGCCTATTCGCTCTTCCGTTCGCCCAACCCCGAGCTGGAGGCCCGCGTCGACCAGATCGCCGATCTCTATGAGACGCTGCAGGACGAGGATGGCTATCTGAACGGCTGGTTCCAGCGCGTGCAGCCCGGCCGCCGCTGGACGAACCTGCGGGATTTTCACGAACTCTACTGCGCCGGCCACCTGATCGAAGGGGCTGTCGCCTACTACCAAGCGACGGGCAAGCGCAAGCTTCTCGATGTCATGGCGCGGTTCGCGGACTATATGATCACCGTCTTCGGCCATGGCGAAGGCCAGATCCCGGGCTATGACGGACACGAGGAAATCGAGCTGGCGCTGGTCAAACTCGCCCGTGTGACCGGCGAGCAGAAGTATCTCGACCTGTCGAAATACTTCATCGACGAACGTGGCACCGAGCCGCACTTCTTCATCGAAGAAGCGAAACGCGACGGTCGCGAGGCGAAAAAATTCGTCTTCCACAGCTTTGAATACAACCAGTCTCACCAGCCCGTGCGCGAGCAGACCCGGGTCGTCGGCCACGCCGTGCGTGCCATGTACCTCTATTCCGGCATGGCCGATATCGCGACGGAATATAGTGACGACAGCCTGACGGGCGCACTCGAAACGCTCTGGAGCGATCTCGTCACCCGGCAGATGTACGTCACCGGCGGCATTGGCCCCTCCGCGGCGAACGAGGGCTTTACCGATCCCTACGACATGCCGAACGAGAGCGCCTATAACGAGACCTGCGCCTCGGTCGGCATCGTGTTCTGGGCTGCGCGCATGCTCGGTCGCGGCCCCGATCGCCGTTATGCCGATATCATGGAGCAGGCGCTCTATAACGGCGCGATGGTGGGTCTTTCGCTCGACGGAACGCGCTTCTTCTACGACAACCCGCTCGAAAGTGCGGGCAAGCACCATCGCTGGACCTGGCATCCGTGCCCGTGCTGCCCGCCGAACATCGCCCGGCTGCTCGCCTCCATTGGGTCCTACATGTATGCCGTCTCGGACGACGAGATCGCGGTTCATCTCTACGGAGAAGGCAAGGCGCGGTTCGAGATTGGAGGTGAAGAGGTCTCGTTGTCCCAGGAAACGCGCTATCCCTGGAATGGAGCCATCCGCTTCGACGTCGGTCTTGCCAAGCCTGCCCGCTTCACGCTGTCGCTGCGCATTCCCGCATGGTGCAAGGGGCCGATGCTCTCGGTCAACGGCGTGCCGGTCGATCTCGACCAGGTGATGGTCGATGGCTATGCGCGGATCGAGCGGGAATGGTCCGACAAGGACGAGATCGTGCTCGACCTGCCGCTCGCGCCGCGGCTTTTGCGGGCCAATCCGTTGATCCGCCAGGATGCCGGCCGCGTCGCGCTCGTGCGTGGTCCGCTGGTCTATTGCACGGAAGAGACGGACAACGGCACCGGCCTGCAGAGGCTGACGATCACCGGCGAGCCGGCATCCGCGACCGAACGTCCGATGCCCGGCCTGAACGATGCGATCGCGCTCGAAATCTCGGCCGAGCGGGATGAGGCCGACTGGGGCGAAACGCTCTATCGCGAGGCGCCGCCGCAGGCCACGAAGGTGACCGCACGGTTCGTTCCCTATCATCTCTGGGACAACCGTGAGCCGGGCGAAATGCTGGTCTGGATGCGCGACGGCAAGGGAGGGATGAAATGAGCCTGGCTCAAGATGCCCGCTTACCTGCCTGGCCGGGCGGAGCGATAGCCGGGCCTGACGGCGAAGACGGCGCTGCGACCGGGGGCGTTCGCCTGTCGGGCGTCCGAAAGTCCTTCGGCAGTCTGGACATCATCCATGGAATCGACCTGTCGATCCCGGAGGGTGCCTTCACCGTCTTCGTCGGCCCATCAGGCTGCGGAAAATCCACATTGCTGCGCATGATTGCGGGGCTCGAAGAGGTGTCGGACGGGCTGATCGCCATTAAGGGACGCGACGTGACCGATCTTGATCCGTCGGATCGCGGCATTGCGATGGTCTTCCAGTCCTATGCGCTTTATCCCCATATGAGCGTTCGCGACAACCTTGCCTTCGGCCTGAAGATGGCGAACACCCCGAAGGCGGAGATCGAGCGCCGTGTCGCGGCGGCATCCGCCATCCTCAAGACCGACCATCTTCTCGACCGGCGTCCGGGGCAGCTTTCCGGCGGCCAGCGCCAGCGCGTTGCCATCGGCCGCGCCATCGTGCGCAAGCCGGACGTCTTCCTGTTCGACGAGCCGCTGTCGAACCTCGACGCGGAGCTTCGCGTCTCCATGCGCATCGAGATCGCCCGGCTTCACCGCGAACTCGGCAACACGATGATCTACGTGACGCACGACCAGACGGAAGCGATGACCCTGGCGGACATGATCGTGGTCTTGCGGGAAGGGCGGATCGAACAGGTCGGCAGCCCGCGCGAGATTTACGAGAACCCGGCCAACAGCTTCGTCGCCGGCTTCATCGGGTCGCCGCGGATGAACCTCTTGAAAGCGAAGCGCGTGGGGCCGGAAAGCCTCAAGCTGGCCGATGCGACGCTCGCAGCGCCGTTTCAAACGGCGTCGGGGGATCGCGAGGAGGACATCACCTTCGGCATCCGGCCCGAGCATCTCACGGTCGGTCAGGAGATCGTCGATGGTCGCTCGCTCACGGCAACCATCGACTTTTCGGAGTATCTCGGCGGGACGCAGTATCTCTATTGCCAGCTTGCCGATCGCCAGACGGTAACCGTTGAGTACCGTTCACCCGGTGCGGTGAAGCCCGGCGACCGCATCGTGCTGTCATGGTCGCCGGACGCGATCCGGCTGTTCGATGCGGCAGGCCTGCGCATACGGCAGGACATGTGACGCGTGTGTGATCTGCCCTGTCATCGCCGGGGCGGCTGGAAGCGCTCCAGTCGCTTGGCGACCTGGGTTTCCAGCAGCGAGAAATTGTCTGCAATGGCTTTCGCATCTTCGCTTGCCGTCATCGCCAGATGCACGATGCCGTCCAGCTTTTGAATAAGGCGACCGGCCAGGTGGCGCTCCTTGTAGCTGAAGATGTCGCCACCGTGGACGAGAAGGCACAGGCTGTAGATGTGCCTGATGGAGTGCCGTTCCGACGCCAAGTTGAGCCACTGCGCTCTCGTAATATGCATTTTTCCTCCGGACCAAGTGGAGGAAGACGACGGCGGATCGAAAAGAGTTTCACGACGCGGCAGTTTTTCGTTTTGTCAGAGGCCGCAAATTCGGCCGCGCGAGCGGCCGAACGAGAAGTGCGCCGGGGCGCTTATTGCGGCTTACGGATGGTGCCGTAGATGATGTTGCGGTTTGCGCCGAAGAAGACGCTCTTCTCCGCCTGTTGCCCTTCGAGGCTCGCCTCGATGATCGACCACATCTCCGACTGCGACCGCAGGAGAAGCGTCCAGTTCATCATCGTCTCCATGTAGCCGTCGTCGGGAACTTCCGTGGAGAAGTTGGCGAACAGGAACATTCCGCCGGGCTTCAGCATCGAAAGGCACGTCTGCGTCAGCTTCACGGCGACCTTGTCGGCCAGGTAGTCGTAGAGGCCGGCGGCATAGATCAGGTCGAACTGCCCGAGACTGTAGGCATTTTTCAAAAGACCGCGTACCGAGCCGTCCATCGCGTCGATGGGCGTGCCGTTAAAATCGCGCATGGTGCGGCCGACGCTCAGGGGGTCTTGGTCGAGCGCCACCCATCGCTTGATCCCGCCCTCACGTAGAGCGCGGGATGTCTCGGCCTCGCGGAGATGTCCCGCCGCAACCGCGAGCACTTCCGTTTCCGGTCCCACTTTGGCAGCGGTTTCATCCACGGTGCGGGTCAGAAGATCGCGACGTTCCCGCACGGCCACGGCGGAAGGGGCGTTGCGCGTGTATTCGTAGAGTGTGCGCCCGAGCGGCGAGGCGCGCTCGACGTCGGCTGCGATATCCGGGTGGCCGTAGATGAAGTCGATCAGGCTCGCATCCCCGGAATAGCCGCGCGGCTTTTCGAACGACCAGCGGGTGAACGGATCGTTGTGGAAATAGGCGGCCACCGGATGATCCTGGACCATGGGGATGAGGTCCGGCCAGACCGCCCGGTATTTTTCGCGGCTCTCGTGAAGGGAGCGGATCAGGCGATCGATGATCTGATCGGGGCTACGGTCTGCCTGAATCTGCTGCGAGGCGACCTGCAATATCAGCGTCACTTCGTCTCTGGCGGTCCGGAGTTGCCGTTCGTCGGCAGGGGCTCCGGTGGGGAAAACCTCTCTGTTGACAGCGGTCGGGGTGATCAGGCTTTGCCCGTCAAAAGCGGCGAGTGGGTTCTTCACGCTACGTCCTTTGGTTACCATTGGGTTAACAAGACGCGTAAGAGATGACTCAAATTGTCTGGAAATGCATGGACGTTTCGATTTGTTGGTTAATGGCACACGTGCCCCGGTACGGCACAGGCGTTCGGGGCGGTGGAAAGGAAGTGTTAAGCCGTTTTCGCTAATGTTTGCCGCGGCATTTGTAAGCGTGATAAAACATTGAAACAGTCTGTCGGTATCGTCCATTCAAGGGTCCGATCGCCGGGTACCGGTGCATAACGTCGGCACAGCAATGAAAGCGGTGGAGAGTGCATGATGCACAAGTCGACCGACACCATCGAGTTCGGCGCATCGAGAGATCCGCTGCAGCAACCGAAGGTAACCCTTCGCGAGCTTTACAAGCGTCATGGCGAGAACGCGCACAAGCAATCGACGCGCCGTGGGCTCTGGGCTGCCGTGTTCGTCTATCTCGTCTTCTCGATCAGCGACATTCTCTTGATCGGCGACGTCGCGCCGTATGTCGTCGGCGCGCGTTTCACGATTTCCGTCATTATGTTGATCGCGCTGGAATTGCAGATGCGGCGGGCATCTACGGCCGACGCCGTCGATAGCACGGCGGCGATTGCGCTGATCTTCGCCTATTCCGGCTGGCTCGTACCGAGCATGATGAGCGAACACTCGGTCGTCATGTCCTATTACATGGTGTTCGGCGCCATCTTCATGATGAGCGTGAACCTGTTTTTCAATTTCCCGTTCCGGATCTCCGTGGTCGCCTCAGGCATCATCGTGCTGATCTTTCTGGCCGGCCTCGTCTGGTTCCCGAATGTCGGATACAGCTACAAGTTCACGTTCGGTCTCTTCTGCCTCTCCTGCTTCATCTTCACCTCCTATGTGAACTGGAAGCTGAACCTCGAGCGCTACAACGTCTTCCTGAACGCTCTCGAGGCGAAAGCCCAGCATCGACAGGCGGCCGAGCGCGGCGAGGCCTTGTTGCGGCTGTCCCATACCGATCCACTCACGGGCCTTGCCAACCGGCGCGCGATCGACAATCGTCTGCGCGATTTCTGGCGGGACTGGCAGCAGGCCGGGCGCACCTTCGCCGTCATTCTGGTCGATGTCGATTTCTTCAAGCGATACAACGACTACTACGGCCATCTTGACGGCGACAAGTGTCTGGTGCTGGTCGCTCAGGCCCTGCGGGCATTTGCCGAGGAGCACAAGGCCTCTGTCGGCCGGTTCGGTGGCGAGGAGTTTATCCTGCTTGCCCATGTGGCATCTGAGCAGCAGACGGCCGAACTCTGCGAAGCCATTCGCCAAACGGTTGAGGATCTCGGTCTCCTGCATGAGCAGCGACGCGATGGAACGTCGAAGGTGACGGTCAGTGTCGGTGCGGCCTTTACCGCGGACCGAAACCTTTCCAAGGTCGAGAAGGTGATCCACCAGGCGGATCGCGCGCTCTACAGCGCCAAGGCTTCCGGCCGCAACTGCGTCAAGCTGTTCCATATCAACGATCCGAACAATCGTGACGACGGCGAAAATATTGCCGCCTTGCTGAAGATCGCCGTACCGCAAGGCCTCGTGTCGATGGTCTACCAGCCACTGCAGGACGTGGCGACGGGCAAGACATATGCCTATGAGGCCCTGATGCGGCTGAAGATGTCGGATGGCGCTTTCATCTCCCCGTCGTTGTTCATCCCGGCGGCCGAGCGGTCCGGTGCGATCGTCAATCTCGGACAGTGGGCTCTGCGTCGCGTCTGCGAGGAGCTGCTTGTCACCAATCTTGCGCCCGTCGCCAGCGTCAACGTCTCGCCGTTGCAGCTGAAGACGCCCGGTTTCGTCGCCTTCGTGGCACGGACTCTGGACGAGTTCTGCCTCACCGGGGATCGCCTCGCCTTCGAGATCACCGAGGGGCAGGACATGGAGATCCATTCGAGCCTGCTGCGCTGCATCAGCGACCTGCGCGCCCTTGGCATCAAGATCTGGCTCGATGATTTCGGCACGGGCTTTGCCGGCCTCTCCTGGCTTCGCCTCATCGATTTCGATTGCATCAAGATCGACAAGTCGTTTCTGCACGATTGCGATACCCAGCGCGGCTGCGCGATGCTCGACGATATCTTGCGGCTGGCGCGCAATCGGGGGGCAACGATCCTCGTCGAAGGCGTCGAGACGGAAGAGCATTTCGCGCTCATGCACCGTTTGAAGATCGACCTGATGCAGGGCTACTATGTCGGCCGTCCCGCACCCGCCACGAGCCTTCGGCCGATCAGGCAACTCCCCAAGCTGGTCGTCGTCTCAAGATAGCCGACGCTTGCCAGGCGCATCACGGCTGTCGCACTGAAGCTCAAGCCGGCGCTATGATGGAAGCAGCCGTTCATCGGCAGCGGGAAGGTCAACAATGACCTCAAGCCCGGGGGAAGCATTCCTGAGCAATATCGAGCCGTGCGCGGCTTCCACGATGTTCTGCGCGATGGAAAAGCCGAGGCCTGCGCCGGTACTGGTCGTATCCAGCCGTTCTCCACGGCGCAGGACGTAGGAGAGCTTGTCTTCCGGTATGCCCGGGCCGTCGTCTCGGATCGAGAAGCGGATCCGGTCGCCCATGCGCTCGGCTTGAAGCGTCACGCTTTCCTCCGCATATCGCGCCGCGTTTTCGAGGATATTTCCCAGCAATTCGGCAAGGTCCCCGGCATCCAGACGGACACAGGCGGTTGCCGACAAGCCGTTGTGCCAGTCGATGGCCTCGCCTTGCGGCGTTCGGCTGAGAACGCTGATGACGCGGTCGGAGACGTCGGCGAGACTGGCGCGCGCCGTGACGTCGCGCCCCGCCATTCTCGCGCGCACCATTTCCTGATCGACCAGCCTGCGCATGCCGATGATCACGCTCTCGATGTCGTCGGCGGCTCTCGCCATGCCGGCCTCGCGCAGATGAAGTACATCGCCGGTGAGCGCCTGCAGGGGCGTCTTGAAGCCATGTGCGAGATCGGCCGCACGCTCACGCGCCTTTTCCAGTTGCTCTTCCCGTGAGGCAAGCAGGCCGTCGACTTCCGCCGTCAGTGGCAGCACCTCATCGGGAAAGCCACTGCCGAGGCGCTTTGCTTCACCTGTGCGGATGGCGGCGATGCGGTTCCGCAGCACCTTCAGCGGCCTCAGGCCGACGACGATCTGCGCGAAACTGGCAAGGCACAGAAGAACGGCAAGGATCGCGAGCAGCGGCGCGAGGTCACGGCGAAAGTCGGCCGTGGCGCGCTCGATCTCCTGCCTGTCGATCGCAACGGCGGCGAGGACTGTCTGTGCGCCAAGGTTCGGACCGGTGACGATCCGGCGCGCAAGCATCAGAAGTCGGGTATCGGCCGGGCCCTGGACGAGCGACTGCTTCGGCTCTCCCGGAGCCAATGCCGGAAGAGCCAGCGTCTGGTCCCAGAGCGACCGGGACTGACGCCGGGTGTCGTCATATTCGATCGACCAGTAGAGGCCCGAAAGAGGCCGCTGGAATCGCGGGTCCGCCGGCGGGCGCGTCACGTCGAGACGACCGGCGGGATCCCGATCGAGTCCGGCGATAACCTGGTCGAGGTGGAGCTTGAGTTCCTCCACGATCCGGCGCTCGACGTGCCGCTCGAACAGCAGCGACAGGCCGAGGAAGGCAACGACGAGCGCGAGCGCCACGGAGGCGGCACCCGCGAGCGCAAGACGCAGACGCAGCGAATGCCGCGTCATTCCGCATCTCCGCCCATCATATAGCCAAAGCCGCGCCTGGTCGTGATCGCGTCGCTGCCGAGCTTCTTGCGCAGGCGCGCGACGACGGCTTCCAGCGCGTTGGCATCGCGTGAGAAATCGTCGCCGTAGACATGATCCTGAAGCTCCATGATCGGAACCGTCCGGCCCTTGTGATGCGCGAGGTAGCTGACGAGACGATATTCCAGCGGTGTGAGCCGGGCGGGCTTGTTGGAGACGAGGACACGCATCGTGCGGGTGTCGATCGTCAGCTCGCCGATGTCGAGCGTCGCTGCGCCATGACCGACCGAGCGGCGGATCAGCGCCCGCACGCGCGCGAGCAGTTCCTCGAACTGGAAGGGCTTGGGCAGATAGTCGTCGGCCCCGGCATCGATACCCTCGACACGCTCCGCCCAGCTTCCCCGCGCCGTCAGAACCAGAACAGGCATGTGTCGTCCGTTGGCGCGCCAGCGCTTCAACACGCTGATGCCGTCAAGCTTCGGCAAGCCAAGGTCGAGCACCACCATGCCGTAATCCTCGGTATCGCCCTTGAACCACGCATCGTCGCCATCATGGGCGAGATCGACGACGAAGCCGGCACCCGTGAGCACGCCGACCAGATCTTCACAGATCCGCCTGTCATCTTCCACGACAAGCAGCCGCATCAGCCTGTTCGATCCCGACGCATGAAAGTTCTCCGATCATATCCTGAGGCTTTTGCCCGTTTCCCGTTCATCTAAGGCAGAATTTCCAGTGTGCGGGCATCGACGACGATTTCGAGGAGCTGGCCCGTTTCCTGCAGAATTTCCAGCTCGTAGATGAAGCGGCCATTGTCACGCTCGAATTCGATTTCGATGATGTCGCCTTTGATCGTCTGTCGCACATGCGCGATGATGTCCTCCAGCGGACGGACGCGACCTTCGGCCAGCGCCTGCCGCGCCGCTTCCTGGTCCAGCAGATCGTCGCCATCATCCGATACCGCAGGCGCTGCGAGAAACAGGACGGAAAATGTTGCGGCCGCGGCGAGGCGGGACAGTCGGTGAAGATGGAACATCCCGCGCACTACCACGCCCAAGCTGACAGAATGTTGACAAAGCCTGTCAGGGCAGGAGAGGCGACCTCGTGCATTATCGCTCCGTACCAACGACACCGGCAGCCGTCATCGGCTGAACAGACCGTGTCGGATATAGCCAAGGGAGACGATCATGGTCACGCGCAAAGGCACCAGCAAGGCCGACCTCATCACCGGCACGAATACGAGCGACAAGCTCTACGGCCTCGACGGAAACGATCAGCTGTTCGGCAAGAACGGCAATGACGAGTTGTATGGCGGCAATGGCAATGACAGCCTCTACGGTGGAAACGGCCACGACGAGATCGAAGGCGGCGCGGGTAACGACCGTCTCTATGGAGAAGCCGGCAATGACGATCTTGAGGGCGGCGCCGGGAATGACCGTCTCGAAGGTGGCGCCGGAAACGACGAGATCGAAGGGGGGACCGGCAACGACATCCTCGACGGTGGCGCCGGGTTCAATGAGCTGAGCGGTGGTCGTGGCTCCGACACCTTCATCTTCAAGACAGGCATCACCGAGATCGAGGATTTCCAGTCGGGCGTCGATCGGCTGCAAATCTCCAAGTCGCTCGGTGTCGCCAGCTTCGACGATATTCTCGCGCTGGCACGCTCCACCGACGGCGGCGACGATGTTGTCATCGATTTTGGCCAGCACGAACTTCATCTCGAAGACATGCGGCTTGCCGACCTGAAGGCCAGCGATTTTCTCCTCGTCTGAGACGAGCAAGCAATATTCTGCCCGGCCAAGGGTCGGGATCGTGACATGAATGGAGTACAGAAATGACCCGATTTACCACGCTTATCGCCACCTCCGCTCTGGTCGCCCTGACGGGCACGGCGGCGCTTGCGCAGACGCCCGCTTTGGTCAAAGTCGCCGACGCCACGCTGCTGCCCGGCCTGAACGTGACCGCCGACGATCTTGAAGGCATGCACGTCTACAACACGGCAGGCCAGCGCATCGGCGAGATCGAAGATGTCGTTGGGGCGGAATCGACGGTTGCCACGGGCGTTGCGATCGATTTCGACAACAATTCAGGCCTCGGCCGGGAAAACCGCGTCGTGCCACTCTCCGGCCTCAAGCAGGATGGCCTGCGTCTGGTCGTCGATCTCGATGCGGCGAAGGCTGCCGCACTGCCCGTCTTCGACGATTGATCCTAGGGTAGCACCTCTTCGGATCGTGCATCAGGTAAAGGGCCTTACGGCGCCGTGCGTCCGATAATGACACACGGCGCTGTAACAAAATCCGATCACGTCTCGGCCGCGGCATCAGCCGGCGTTCGCTGGCGGGTAGAGTTCCCCAAAATCGAACTCGAACAGTGTATTGCCAAGGACAGCGTCGATGATCGCCTTGGTGAGAGGGAATCTGACGGAGTCACGACCCATACCGTGAAGCAACGATGCGACGACGCGGGCGGTATCGATGCCTTCCACCGTCTCGTTGGCGAGTTCCTGCGTCATGGCTTCCTCGACTGTCCGCTTTCGGCCAAGGCTGTGGCCAAGCTGGCTGTTTCGTCCGCCGCCGACGGTGACGTGCAGATCGCCCAGACCGGCGAGGTCGAAGGCGGTAGCGCGGGCTCCGCCGATCATTTCGCACAGCATGGCCATTTCCTGGACGGCCTGGGTGAAGGCGGCAGCGGTCGGGTTTTTGGACTGCCCGTCCACACGAAGCGCGTCGGGATAGCGGGTCTGCATGGCGCTGACGCCGATGGCGAAGAAGTTTTTCAGGGCGGCGCAGGCCTCGACCCCGGTTAGGTCGTCGCTGACGGCGAGACGGTAATAGGGCGCGCGAAAGAGCTTTGCCACCTGTTCCGCGGCGGCCTCATCCCGCGCGGAATAGACGCTCGCTGTCGGCAGACGCAGCGCAAGTTCGCGGGCGATGCAGGGACCGCCGATGCCGATGAAGGTGCCAAGGCGGCCGATGCGCTCCGGCACGGTTTCGGCGAAGGTGACGACGGCGCCGTCCCTGCGGTCGAGACCCTTGGTCACGAAGGCGACCGTCGTCTCCCGGCGCAGCAGTTCGTTCAGCCTGTCGACCGCCCAGGCGATGCCGGGACTGCTGACGCCGACGACGATCAGGTCGGCCTTGTCCGTGTCCTCCGCCGTCAACGCAGCGTCAGGAATGACGCGGATCGTGCCGGGTAGCGGCGCATCGAGCTTTGGGTGCGTTCCGCCCGATGCCTGCATGCGTGCGACGACCGCGTCGTCGAGCGGCGTCCCCGCGAGAACGACCGCGTGGCCGTTGTCGCTGGCGGGCACGGCCAGCGCCGTTCCCATGACGCCGGCCCCCATAATCAGAATATTGGCCATGGACGTCTCCTCCTGCCGATGGTGCCCTTCGCCTCAACGCATCATGGCGGCGACGTTGCCGCCGTCGACCGTGATGACCGCACCGCTCGATGTGCGCGCCTTGGCAAGGTGCACGAAGGCGGCTGCGACATCGGCCGCCGTGACCTCGCGGCCGACGAGGTTGGCCGAGAGATAGGCTTCCGGCGTCACGCCACGGGCCCTGCTGCGGGCCGCCACCATCTCGTCGGTCATGAGCCCCGTGCGGATCCGGTCGGCATTGACGGCATTGGACGTGATGCCGGACGCGCCGTGCTCCACCGCATATTGCCGCATCAGCGCCATCAGCGCGGCCTTCGACGTGCCGTAGGGGCCGAAATCCGCGCCGGGATTGACCGCCTGTTTGGAGACGTTGAAGACGAGCGCGCCGCCGGTCTTCTGCTGTTCCATCACCCGCACCACGGCCCGCGCCATATAGTGATGTCCCCAGAAATTGAGGTCGAATGCCCGACGGAACAGGTCTTCCGACACGGTGAGAAGGCTACCCTGGAAGGCGGCGCCGGCATTGGAAATCAGGATGTCAACCCCTCCGAAATGTTCAGCGACGGAGGCCACGGCGGCATCCACCCCATCCGGATCGGTGACGTCGCAGACGACCGGGAATGCGCCGATGCGCTTGGCCTCCCGCGCCACGCCCTCCGGCGAAATGTCGAACAGCGCGATCTCCGCACCCTCCGCCTTCAGCGCTTCGGCCACGGCAAGGCCAAGGCCGCTCGCGCCGCCGGTGACGATCGCGACCTGCCGGGTCAGCGGTTTCTCGACCGATTTCGCCAGCTTCACCTGCTCCAGCGACCAGTATTCGATATCGAAGAGATCCGCTTCGGAGAGCGCTTCGAACGCATCGATGCCCTCGGCATTGGTGATGACGGCAATGGTCGCTTCGGCGACATCGGCGCCCACCAGCGCGTTCTTGCGGGCGGCACCCGCTGCAAAGAGGCCGACGCCGGCGACGTAGAACACGCGCGGCATCGGGTCGAGCATGCGCTTGCCGCCGCCGACGCGGGCATTGTTGCGCTCGAAATAGGCTTGGTAATCCTCCTGATAGGCCTTTACCGCCTCCGTCACGATCGCGGCCCACGCATCCAGCTTTCCCGCCTCCGGTGCCGGCAGGGCGACGCCGAAACGCTTGATGTGGATGACGTGCTCGGGCGTCGCGTTTCCGCGTTTGACCAGCGACGAAACGGTCTGCGCATTGCAGAAATCGAGGATCTTTTCGCTGCTACGGTGCTCAAGGACGAACCGGCGGGGTGCGCCCTCCACATCCGTGGGAAGTGCGATCGCGCCGCGCAGGATGGGGGCGATCTCGGCCGCGGTGGCGATCTTCTGCGGCAGCGTCACGCCCTGGAACGGCTTCGGATGACCCTTCGCGATGCGCTTTTCCGCGGCATCGATCTTGGCGATCATGTCCTCGTAGCTCGTGCGCGGATCTTCCGACCAGGTGAAGATGCCGTGCTTGAGGAGGATCATGCCATCGCCGCCGGGATTGGCCTTGAATGCGGCATCGCAGGCCTTGGCCAGATCGAAGCCGGGCATGACATAGGGAACGATGATGGCATCGGGAAACAGTTCGCGCACCAGCGCTTCCCCATTCGGCTGGTTCGTCAGGGAGACGATAGCGTTCGCATGGGTATGATCGATATGCTTGAACGGCAGGAGACCGTGCAGGATCGCCTCGACCGAAGGGTTAGGGGCTGAGGGATCGAGCAGCAGGCGGCGCTGCAGCATGACCATGTCGTCGTCGGACAGCGTGTCGAACGCGACCATGGCTTTGAGTGGCTCCAGCCGCACGGCCGACAGGCCTTGGGGTTCGATCGTGCCCATGTCCCAGCCGCTGCCCTTGACGCAGAGCACCTCGACCTCAGTTCCGTCCATCTCCGTGAACACCGTCTTCACCGACGTGTTTCCGCCGCCATGCAGCACCAATTCAGGATCCTGCCCCAGAAGGCGCGTCGTATAGGTGCGGATGGCGAGATCGCGATTGATGCCGTTTGCGACATAGGCATCGACGACGGCGTTGAATTCGGTATCCGACCAGCGGGATTTCATAGTGATGGTCCTTTCTGTGCCGGCGCAATCGGGCAGGCCGGCAGACGATGGAATGGAATGGGATGGAAGGGATGGATCGCAGAGCCTAGAGCCGCGCTTCCGTTTCGGCGTGGAAGACGTGAACCTTGGACGGCGGAATGGAGAAGCGGACCTCGCTGCCCTCGGCAAAGCGGGCGGTCTTGTCCACCGACACGGTGAAGCGCCCGTCGGCGCCGTCGCAGAAGAGCTGGGCATCGTGGCCGAGACGCTCGACCAGCACGGATTTCGCCGCGAGCGATCCCGCTCCATCGACCACGACATCGGTCGGACGCAGGCCGATGACGACCTTTTCGCCGGGCTTGGCCGTCGTCGTCGTTTCCAGCGCCACCCGTCCGGTCGCCGTGTCGACGGCGGGCATGCCGTCGGACACGACGACCGTTCCGGGGAGGAAGTTGATGGCGGACGCGCCGATGAAGTCGGCGACGTATTTGCTCGCCGGCCGGTCGTAGACCTCGTCCGGGGAGCCGATCTGCTCGATCTTGCCGGCGCGCATGACCACGATCTTGTCGGCCATGGTCATGGCTTCGATCTGGTCGTGCGTCACATAGACGGTGGTGGTCTTCAGCCGGTTGTGCAGCTGCCGGATCTCGGTGCGCATATGGGCGCGCAGCTTGGCGTCGAGGTTGGAGAGCGGCTCGTCGAACAGGAACACCGCGGCTTCGCGCACCATGGCCCGCCCCATGGCGACGCGCTGGCGCTGCCCGCCGGAGAGTTCCTTGGGGTAGCGGTCGAGATAGGGCGTGAGGTTCAGGGTCTCGGCCGCCCACTCCACCCGGCGCTTGATTTCAGCCGGCGGCACCTTGGCGACCTCGAGGCTGAAGGAAATGTTGTCGTAGACCTTCATGGTCGGATAGAGGGCGTAATTCTGGAACACCATGGCGATGTTGCGGTCGCGCGGATGCAGCGTATTGACGCGGTTGCCATCGATGAGGAGGTCGCCTTCGCTGACGCTTTCCAGCCCCGCCGTCATGCGCAGCAGGGTCGTCTTGCCGCAGCCGGACGGGCCGAGCAGCACCACGAAATCCTGGTCCGCGATCTTGAAGGAGATGTCGCGCATGATCGTGAAGGCGCCGAAGGACTTGCCTATGCGCTGGTATTCGACGGTCGCCATTGAATGTACTCCATAATAGGCCGTGGCTGGACGGCGTCTCTTCAGTAGGTCTGCTGGGTCGGCGTGATGACGATTTCCTGGACGATGGCGCGCTGCGGCAGCGCATAGGCGTCCAGGATCAACCCGGCGACGATGTCGGCGGAAATGCCGCCGCCGATGGCGGCCTTGTTCGTTTTGTAGTTTTCCAGGGTCTGCGGATCGTTGACGTGGTCGAGGACCTCGGTATCGACGATACCGGGCGACACGACGACGACGCGGACATTGTGGGGCGCGAGATAGGCGCGCAGGCTTTCCGACACCGCATGGACGAAGAACTTCGTGCCGCAATAGACGGTGTGGTCCGGATAGACCTTCCGTCCGGCAATCGAACTCATCATTACCAGCGTCCCGTGCCGGCGCTCCACCATGCCGGTCAGCACCGCATGCACGCTGTTCATGACACCCTTGGTGTTGATGTCGATCATCTCGTCCCACTCCTCGGGGGGTTGCGAGGCGATGTCGCCGAGCCGGGCGATGCCGGCATTGGCAAACATCAGATCGACCGGGCCGTGGTCTGCCTCGGCATCGCGGACGGCGGCGGCAAGGCTTGCGCGGTCACGCACGTCCACCTTGCGCAACACGGCGCGGGGAAGATCGAGCGCCTCAAGGCGGTCGAGCCTACGCGCCATCAGGAGAAGCGGGTGGCCGGCGTCTGAAAAGGCGCGGGCCACGGCCTCGCCGATCCCGGAACTGGCGCCCGTAATGGCGATCAAGGGTTTGTTGTCCATCGTTTCCTCCGTTGGTCCTGCCTCAAGTGTCATCAAGTCCGGGAGGTCGCGGGCTTGCCGCGACCTCCCGGCTTCATGGCGAGGCTCAGCCCTTCAGGACGGCCGCGATCCCGGTGCCGATGTCGTCGAGCGCTTCCTTGGACGAGCCGTAGCTGCCGGAAAAATACTTGCCGAGCGCCACGGGGATCGTGTCGGAAGAGATCTGCGCCCATTCCGGCAGGTCCGGCTCGGAGCCCATGTACTTGTCGATGGTTTCCCGCACGACCGGCAGGTGCCGGGTGGTGCCGGCGCCCACGCGGGCATGGCTCTTGACGCGCGGATCGTCGTAGACGCTCGCCCGGGTCGGGCCGGTGCCGCCGCCGAGCGTCGTCACCAGTGCCTGCGTGTCGGCGCAGGTCGCCCATTGCATGAACAGCCATGCGGCATCCGGGTTCTTGGAGTAGCGCGAGACCGCCAGCGACGAGCCGCCCTGGTGACCGACGCCGGGGATTTCACCGTAGCCGCACTCCTCGGCCTTGCGCAGGGCGATCGGCTGCGGCGGGATGACGGCTTCGCAGAGGCCGGAAACCTTGGTCTGCGTCGGATCGTCGAAGAAGGGGAAGAACTCGCCCCAGGACAGCATCGATGCCGCAACCCCTTGAGCGACGGCCTGACCCTGTCCGTCCCATGTCCACTGGTTGACACCCGGCGGCATGATGTCCTTGAGCTTCGTGTAGTAGTCGAGGGCGGCGATGCCGCGTTCGTCATTGCCGACGAAGGTCTTGTCCGCATTGAAGATCGACCCGCCGTGCCCCCACAGCATCGAGGTCCATTCGCATTCCAGCGCATAGTGGCCGGACTTCATCTGCCCGGCATAACCGAAGGTGTCCGGGCCCATCTCCTTCGTGATGGTGGCGGAGTTGGTGTAAAGCTCTTCGAAGGTCGCCGGCGCCTTCAGGCCGAGCTTTTCGTAGATGTCCCGGCGGTAGATCATGATGAAAATCGGGATGTCGTACGGCACGCCGACCCAGCGGTCCTGATATTTCGAAATGCCATCGACCAGTGCCGGCAGGAAGTCGTCGATATTGTAGTTCGGCATGGCAAGGTCGGCCTTGGCCTTGATCTGCTCGCGCGGATCGAAGACGTCCTGGCTGAAGGATGCCGCCCAGCTCTGGTCGATGTAATAGAGGTCGTAGGTGCCGAGCGAGGACGCCACGTCGAGCGTCATCTTCTGCAGAACCTGTTCGAGCGGCAGGACCTCGATCTCGACCTTGATGCCCGTCGCTTCCTCGAAATACTTCTTCAGCTGCGAGTTGATCGCGTTCGACGGCGGCGTGGATTCCGTCGCGAATTTCAGCGTCGTGCCGGCAAAGGGCTTGCCGACTTCCTTCAGCCAGGCCATCACCTCGGCGGAGGGCTGCATCTCCTCCTGGGCCACGGCCTTGTTCAGCATGAAGGGGCGGCTTCCCATGCCCATTCCGAGCGCTGCGGCGCCCAGGCCCAGCTTGCTGGTTGCGCGCAGGAAGGCGCGTCGGTCCATCTGGCCGCGCACGAAACGGTCGGTGACGGACGCCAGGTATGATTTTCTATCGCTCTCTTTCACGGTTCTCTCCTCCAGTATCCGCTGCCGGGATTGACGGCGGAGTCATTGATCGAACGGCAGACCCTCCCGGCCCGCCGCAGTCATTGCTTCAGCGAGCCCATGGTCAGGCCCCGCACCAGATGGCGCTGGACCAGAAGGACGACGAAGAAGGCAGGCACGATCGCAGCGGCACCCAAGGCTGCCATATTGCCCCAGGCGGTTCCGATCGAAGTCACGAAGGTGGACGACACCACGGGCACGGTCTTGAGGCCCGTCTGGGTGAGCGTGAGGACGAACAGGAATTCCGTCCACGAGAAGATGAAGCAGAGGACGGCGGTCGCCGCGATCCCGCCCTTGGCCATCGGCAGGACGACGCGCCGGAAGATCGTCCAGCGGGACGCGCCGTCCAGAAGCGCGCTCTCGTCGATCTCGGCGGGGATGTCGTCGAAGAAGCTTTTGAGCAGCAGCACCGCCAGCGGCAGGTTCATCAGCCCGTGGATCAGAATCACGCCGATATAGGTGTCGAGCAGGTTGAACTGCTTGAAGATGAAGAACATCGGGATGGCGACGGCCACCGGCGGCATCATGCGCGTCGACAGCACCCAGTTAACGAACTGGTGGCGCCCGCGAAAATTCATCCGGGACAGCGCATAGGAAGCGAAGGTCGCCACCGTGATGGCAAGCACCGTCGACATCGACGCGACCACGATCGAATCCCACAGCCGGGGGGCCATGTAGAAGTTCCCGCCGCCGGGGGCG
The DNA here is from genome assembly GCF_003217095.1 of Rhizobium sp. PP-CC-3A-592. Taxonomy (GTDB): domain Bacteria; phylum Pseudomonadota; class Alphaproteobacteria; order Rhizobiales; family Rhizobiaceae; genus Ferranicluibacter. The sequence continues at coordinate 105,299 of NZ_QJSR01000007.1, read as the reverse complement.
ACGGCGTCCTGCCGGGCGAAGCCGAAGGAAATGCCGAAGACCTGCTCGAAATTGCGCATCGTCGGCTGGAAATTGAAGATGATCGGCGGCCAGTTGAAGATGTCCTTGGAGTCGCGAAACGCGACCGAGGTCCAGAAATAGATCGGGAAGAAGAAGGCGCCGACCACCAGCCAGCCGGCAATGGTGCGAACGGTGCGGATGAGTTTGCTCTGATGCATGTTACCACCTGACCTTGGCGACGCGGATGAAGAGGTTGGCCATGACCATGACGATCACGAGGCTCGTCAGGCTCAGCGTTGCGCCATAGCCCCATTTCAGGAACGAGAATGTCTGCTGCCAGGCATAGAGGCTGACCGTGTAGGTTGAGGTTCCTGGTCCGCCCGAGGTCATGACGAAGACGTAGTCGAACACGCGGAACAGATCGATGCCGCGCAGGAGGACGGCGACCGCGATGACCCGCGACATCATCGGCAGCGTCAGCCGGCGAAACATCTGGAACGAGGACGCACCGTCGATCGATGCCGCCTCGTAGGGCTCGGCCGGCAGCGAGCGCAGGCCCGCCATGAAGATCAGCACCATGAAGGGCGTCCACTGCCAGATCTCCGCGACGAGCACGCCGAGAAGGGCCAGGGACGACGTGCCGAGGATCGGCGTCGATTTGTCGAGCAGTCCGAGCTGGCCGAGGAAGTAGGAGAGCACGCCGAACTGCGAGTCCTCCATCAAAAGGAACATCATGCCGGCAATGGCCGGCGGGATGACCAGCGTCATCGACAGGATGGCGCGCAGGGCGGCAAATCCCGGAAGTTCGGCATCGAGCAGAATCGCGACGGACATGCCGAGGATGATCTCGACCGTCAGGGCGATGAAGAAATAGAGGAAGGTGACGCCGAGCGCGCCCCAGAACCGGCCGTCATTGACCAGCTGGATCCAGTTGGCCATGCCGACATACTTCAGCACTCTCTGCTTCGGCACGAATTCGTGGAAGCTGAGCCAGATGTTGTAGATCAGCGGATAGACGGTGAAGACCACCAGCAGCGCGACGAGCGGCAGCAGCCATGGCCACGGCGAATCCGAGATCGCGATGCGTTTCACCTGTGCAATGGACATTGCGCTTCATTCCTCCCTGATACCGCACGCAAGCTGCGCCGCATGCTCTTCCCGTGTCGGTCACCGCTCTCTCCCAACGGTGTCTGAAACAGTTCCTCTCGATCGGCGCGGGACCGATCCCGTTCGTGCTAGCCGCTGGCCGCAGCCTTCGGCGCGTTTGCCTGCCTGCGTCTCTCCGCCATGAAGGCGTCGAGCGCGTCGATCTGATCCGGTGTCATGCGCAGCCCGGATTTCGTCCGGCGCCAGACGATATCGGCGGCTGCGCGGGCATATTCCCGGTCCATCAGAAACGCGACCTCGCTTTCCGTCAAGGAACCGCCGAAATCGCGGCCGAGATCCTCGCGGCGGCGTGCGGTTCCCAGAATGTCGCGGGCCTCCAGCCCGTAGTGCCGCACAAGGCGCTGCGCCTCGCGCTCCGACAGGAAGCCGTATCTCTGGCGCAACTCCCGCGCCACGCCGCCGGCCGTGCCGGGTGGGAAATCGCCGCCGGGCAGCGCCCGCGTCGCCGTCCAGCCGCGCCTGCCGTCCGTATCGGGGAACACCACGGCGAGCTTGTCCAGTGCATCTTCGGCAAGGCAGCGATAGGTGGTGATCTTGCCGCCGAAGACGGACAGGAGCGGCGCCCGGCCGGGGCCGTGGTCGAGCGACAGGACGTAGTCGCGCGTCGTTTCCTGGGCGGCGGCCGCGCCGTCGTCATAGAGCGAGCGCACGCCGGAATAGGTCCAGACGACGTCTGCCTCGGTAATCGGACGCTGGAAGTAGGATGAAATGGCGGCGGCGAGATAGGCGATCTCCGCACGCGAGGCCTTCACGTCCTTCGGGTCGCCGCGATAGTCCTGATCGGTCGTGCCGATCAGCGTGAAATCATTCTCATAGGGAATGGCGAAGATGATGCGGCCGTCCGGGTTCTGGAAGATGTAGCATCGGTCGTGGTCGTAGAGCTTCGGCACCACGATATGGGAGCCCTGCACCAGCCTCGCCCGCCCGGCGGCGTTGACGCCCGCCACGCCGGAGAGAAAGCTGTCGACCCAGGGGCCGGCGGCATTGACCACGGCGCGGGCGCGGACCTCGCTGCGAGAGCCGGTCTCCTCGTCCTGAAGCGTCAGTTGCCACTGATCGGCCTCTCGCCGCGCCGCGATGCACGCGGTCCGCACGCGAATGTCGGCACCGTTCGCGGCCGCGTCCCTTGCATTGAGCACGACGAGACGATTGTCCTGCACCCAGCAGTCCGAATATTCGAAGCCGATGCCGGAGACATCGCGCAAGGGACGCCCAACCGGATCGGTGCGCAGGCGGCGCGTCACCGTCGCCGGCAGGCGCTTGCGACCGCCGAGATGATCATAGAGGAAGAGCCCGAGGCGCAGCAACCACGCCGGCCGCAGGCCCTTGCGGTGCGGCAACACGAAGCGGAGCGGCCAGATGATGTGGGGTGCGATCGCCCACAGCCGCTCGCGTTCGGCCAGCGCATGGCGCACCAGTTTGAATTCGTAATGCTCCAGATAGCGAAGGCCGCCATGGATGAGCTTGGTCGAGGCCGACGATGTCGCCGAGCCGAGGTCGGACCGCTCGACCAGCAGGACCTGCAGGCCCCGGCCGGCCGCATCCCGCGCGATGCCGGCACCATTGATGCCGCCGCCCACCACGACGAGATCGAACACCGGCGCACTCATGCCGCATTCCTCCGGGGGCCGGCGTTCAGAAGATGATTGGCCACTTCCACGAAGCCGTAGCCGCCGCGTGCCGCCGTGACATAGGTCGGGTTCGCCTCCATGCGGCCTTCGAACTGCAGGACATTGGCGACGCCGCAGGCGTTGGGAAAGAAACCGAACATCGGCGCATCGTTCGGGCTGTCGCCGACGAAGACGATCGCCTCCTGCTCACGGTCGATATCGATGCCGAGGATATCGGTCGCGAAACGGCGGGCCATGGTCAGCTTGTCGTAGCTGCCATACCATCCGTTCACATGGATCGAGGACACCTTGGCGACGGCACCCTCCTCCTCGAAAATGCTCTTGATGCGATCCACGTCGGACACGGCGAGCGCTGGGATGTCCTCGCAGAAATCGATGGCAAGGTCTGCCTCGCGGTAGAGCTGGTCTGCGGAGAGGGCAGAACCCGGCACCTCACGCAAAATCCGCTGCTTGACGTGCTGCAGCTTTTCCCGGTCGCTCGCCCGCTGTTGATCCGCAACGGCGAAGACGCGGTGCATGCGGCGCAGCTCTTCATCATAGGCGAAATAGAAGGCCCCGTTCTCACCAACCACACCGGCGACGGGCCACATCCGGGCGATCATGTCGCACCAGCCGGCGGGACGGCCGGTGATGGGGGCGACCGCGATGCCGGCCGCCGTCAGCCGCTCCAGCGCATCATAGGCGCAGGAGGGCAGCCGGCCGTCATTCGTCAGCGTGTCGTCGATGTCGGCGAAAAGCACCCTGATCCGCGCCGCCGCCTCGATGGGCATGTCCAGGATCGGTCGCATCGCGTCACGCCTCCCCGGCCGCGAAGTCCGCGAGAATGCCGACATCCGCTGCCACGTCGAGGAAGGAATAGCGGTTGCGCATCTCGCGGCTGTGGATCACGGCCTCGCGATAGCGGGCGACGGGAAGACCGAGATCCTGCGATGTCCTCGGGCCTCCCGCGTCCGATAGAAGCTTTTCCATCTCGGCCACGGGCAGCGCGAAGGCGTTCAGCTCGCCGCGCAGGGTCGGCCAGAGTTCGGCGAATGTCTCGTTGATCCGGGCCGCGCCGCGTTCGTCGAAGATCTTGCCCTTCAGCTCCTCGAAGCACTGTGCCGCGATATCCGGCCCCATGCGCCGCGCCATATCGGCCGGGTCGATCCGCGTCGGGCGGATGAGCGGCGCAGTCTCGCTGTCGAGAAAATGCCGCTGCAGCCGCGCCATCGTCAGCGTGGCCACACCGACCTGCTGTCCGTGCAGCGTGCCGGGATGATCTTCACCGGCAAAGCAGTCGATATAGTGGGAGATCTGATGCTCGCCCATGGAGCCGTGATTGGACATGCCGGTAAAGGATACGCCAAGGCCGCAGAGCGTGAGGACGCGGTGGAGATAGCCGTTCGCGGCGATGTCGCCTGCGGCAATCCCTGCCGCGCGGGCGTTCAGTTCCTCCTCGTCCTTCTCCTGGATGATGTAGGGAACGGCGGAATAGAGCGTGGACAGCAGCCGGTGCGACATCCACCAATCGACCTGCGCGACCGAGCGCACGAGGCAATCTGCAAAGCCGGAGGCCGACAGGTGCCGCGGCGCGCGGGCGCTGACGCCGAGATCGACGAAGAAGCCGGCCGGCCCCTGCGAGGGCAGGGAAACCTTCAGCCCGCTTTCGAGCGTCATGGATGCCGTGGTGGAGGTGTAGCCGTTCATCGAGGCGGCCGTTCCGAAGACGGCATAGCCCTTTCCGGCCTTCGCCGTGACGAACTTGCAGAGATCGTTGATCGTGCCGGACCCGACCGCGATAACGGCATCCGCGCCGTGCAGCTTCTGGCGCAGGTCTTCCGCGTTTCCCATGTCCGCATGGGGATGATCGAGCACCACGGTCTCGACCGGCCCGAGAGACCGCAAGGCGCTCGCCACGCGGGCACCCATTGCATCCCACGTATTCGTATCGGTCACCACCGTGAAGCGCTCGCCGAGCCCGAGACCCGCGACCAGATCCGCCTCCCTGCCATCGAGGCTTTCGTCGATGACGATGGACTCGTAGGGAACGCGGGCGAGCTTGCCCGTCTCGGGGTTCGTCCATTTGCCCTCGACGATATCGTCGATCAGCGTGGTCCAGTTCGGGCGCATACTCTGCGCCGTGTCGGTCGTTCCAAGTTCCATGACTGCCGAGGCCTCCTCGCCTTTCGTTCAAATGACAACAGGTAGTGGCATATGTCAATACACAAGACAGAGGAAGTTGACAAATGACAGGATCAGCGTCAGATAGCGTCATGGCCAAGGCAAAGACGTCAGACCGGATCGATGTGGAAAAGGGCGGGCTCGTCCCCATGGAATTCGACGATTCCATCATGTGGGCAGCCTGGCTCTATTATGCCGACGAGATGACGCAGAGCGAGATCGCCAAGCGCCTGAACGTGTCCCGCGCGACGATCGTCAATTACCTGCAGGAAGCGCGCGAGCGCGGCATCGTCTCCGTCAACATCCATCCAAAGGCGGGCAGCCGCACGAGCATTGCCCGCGCCCTGATGGCGAAGTTTGATCTCGCCGGCGCCTTCGTCATTCCCGATGGCGACGATCAGGCCCTGACGCAGCGTCTGGGCGATGCCGGGGCGCGCGTTCTGGCAGATCAGGTGGAAGATGGCGACACGATCGGCGTCGCTTGGGGGCGCACGGTGCTGGCTGTGGCCGATCAGATCTCGCTGACGCGACCGGCCCGCAACGTGACGGTCGTGCAGGTGTCGGGGAGCTCCACCGGCGAGGCGGATTTCTCGCCCGAGCTGTGTACGTCACTACTGTCCAACCGTATCCATGCGCGTTGCGTCAACCTGCTGGCGCCGGCTGTCCTGTCGACCAAGGCCCTGAAGGCACTGCTTCTGGCCGAGCCGGTGCTGCGCAAGCAGATGGACCTCGTTCATTCCGCCAACCGCATCCTGTTCGGCGTCGGCGATATCGGGCCGAAGAGCACGGTGCGCCAAGCTGGTATCGCAGAGCCGGAGGAAATCGACGACTATGTGGCGCGCGGTGCGACGGCCGTGATCATCGGCCGCTTCATCGACGCCCATGGCGGCGCTGTCGGCGGGGCGCATGACGAGCGCGTCGTCGGCATCACGCTGGACGAGTTGAAGAACGTCCCGAGCCGCATCTGCGTGGCAGGCGGTTCGGCGAAGATCAAGGCGATCATCGCCACACTGGAGGCAGGATATGTCACCCATTTCATCACCGACATGGCGACCGCGGAAGCGCTGATCGCCGCGCCGCAGTGATGCCGGGAAGGTTGAACGTTTAAGTCGGAACTCATATAAGGGATGTGCGCAAGGCCGGTGGAGGAGCTCCGGTTTGCGCAGGTGCGCTCGATCCCGTCGAGCCCCGGCATCTCGCTGCACAGGGAGGAGCAGTGCATGCCTGATCGCGAGCGTTTCGTCATCGGAATCGATTCGTCCACGCAGTCCGTCAAGGCCATCGCCTGGACGCAGGACGGGCGCTGCCATGCGGAGGGTCGCGCCCCGCTGACGATCAACACGCCGAATTCCCTGCGCGCCGAACAGAATGCCGACGACTGGTGGACGGCGGCTTGCGCCGCCCTGCAGTCGCTAATGCGGCAGGTGGACCCTGCACTGATCGACGGCATCGCCATCTCCAACCAGCGCGAGACGATGGTCCTCGTCGATGCCGACGACCGTCCGCTTGCGCCGGCCACCCTCTGGCTCGACCGGCGCGCCCACGAACTCGTCGCGGTGCTGGCGAACGAACTCGGCCGCGGCAGGCTCCACGCGATCTCCGGCAAGCCGATCGATGTCATTCCCTGCGTCTACCGGCTGCGTTACTTCCGCGAGCACGAGCCGGAACTTCTCGACAGGGCCGCCCGCATTCTCAGCGTCCACGATTTCCTGACGCTGAAGCTAACGGGCAGCGCCTCGGCCAGCTGGACAAGCGCCGATCCGTTCGGCATCCTCGACATCGAGCGCAAGACCTGGTCACGCGAGATCCTCGATCACCTCGAGATCCCTGCGGAAAAGCTGCCGTCTCTCCACGCGCCGGGAACGGCGATCGGCCAGATCACCGCATCGGCCGCCGAAGCGACCGGGCTTCGGCCGGGAACCCCGGTTTTTGCCGGCGGCGGCGACGGCAACTGCGCCGGTCTCGGTGTCAACGCGATTCAGGAGGGCGCCGTCTATCTCAACCTCGGCACGGCCGTCGTCGGCGGCTTGTGGTCGGCAACGCCCGAACTCAGCAATTACTGGCGCACGCTGGTGTCCCCGAGTGGGGAGGGCTATCTGCTCGAAAGCTGCCAGCGCGGCGGCGCCTATTTCTTCAACTGGCTGCTGGATGCCTTCGCCGGCGGGCGTGGCGATCCCGGCGTCTTCGAGCGGCTCGAATCCGAGGCGATCCGCCTTCCGGTCGGCTCGAACGGCGTCACCGTCTGCTCCTATCTCGTCGGCTGCATGGACCCGCACTGGGACGACACGGCACGCGCGACCTTCTCGGGCATGGGACCGGACACGGGCATCGGCCATCTCTACCGGGCCTCGATGGAGGCGATCACGCTCGAATTCGCGCGCTCGCTTGCCAAGATGCGGGAAAGCGGTGCGAAAGCCGACCGCCTGTTCGTCATCGGCGGCGGTGCCGAGAGCCGGCTGTGGCGCAAGATGGTGGCCGACGCCACGGGCCTCCCTGTCATCCGCAGCCTGTCCAACGAGGCCTCCGCCCTTGGCGCCGGAATGTCGGCGGCCGTTGGCGCCGGCTGGTACGATGGCTTCAAGGCAACAGCCAATGCCATGACCCGCCTCGCCGAGGAAATCCCGCCCGACCCGACGGCCCGGCCTCTCTGGGACGATCTTTCGGAGCGCCAGGGACGATTGTATCGGGCGACACGCCAGGAGACAGCGCCTGCTGCCGGTTTCGTGGACACCGCGCTCAGGCGTTTCCGATGAAACGGAAGGGACGGTGACCACGGCGCGTCAGAAGCCGGCGCCGAAATTCGGCATGGCGGCCGTGCGTTCGGGCGAGTTATGATCCCGTCATCCGCTCAATGTGCGTCGAACGGGACATAATCCGTGTCATAGCCGAAATAGCGGGGACCGACGAGGGCAATGCCGGCGTCCGTCTTCCATTGCGGATTGCAGGGGAAGGCGAGGGCGACGAGGCGCAGGCCGTAGCGCAGCGAATCCGCCGTGACAGGATTGCCGCTTTCCGCTTCCAGCAGCGTGATGAGATCCGGCGTCGTGCAGACGATCTCGCCATTGCGCTCGGCCATCAGAAATTCGTTCTGGAAGTCGAGGCGGAACGTCTGGCCTTTCCAGTCCTCCACGCCATCGAACCGCGCCGTTCCCCGGGCAAAACCGCCGATCGTGCGGCGGTCGATATCGGTCAGGCGACCGTGGAAGAGGACGGAAGCACCGAGCTTCGCCGCGATAGCGTTGACCGGGTCTCCGTTCGAAAGCCGGCTTTCCCGCAGTTCGAGGCCGAGATTGGCGCAGAGCGACAGTGTGCCGCGAACGACGCAGGCCTTGGCCTGCTTGCCGCTCATCGGGTAGAACGCGAGCAGCGCCGAGCCGCCCATCTCGACGGTGGCGGCACGCGCCAGACGCTCCGTCCAGGCATTGCTGACGGTTTCGAGCACGAGGGCGTTGCCCTTGTCGTCGCAGAGAACCATGGGCGTCGCGGAGATGCCGTGCAGGGTGAAAGTCACCATCTGCAGCTCCGGATAGGCCCGGCCCATGCCGTCGCCATCGACCAGCGGCAGGCCCGCTGCGGCCGCCACCACGAAGGGCGTCGTGGAATTCACGCCGCCCGCTTCGCCGCAGAGCACGGCATCGATCTTGCGGCCGAGAAGCTGTTCCAGCTTGCGGAAGGCGGTGAGCAGTTCGTCGCCCTGCGGCAGCTTCTCGGTCATCACGGTCGGCGCCCCCATCATGCAGACGGGAACGACGAGGGCGTCGTCGGCAAGCTCGCCGACGTCGATCAGTTCGACCGGACCGTGCTTGCGAATGGCTTCCTTCGCCATGAGCTTGCCGACATAGGGATCACCGCCACCGCCCGTGCCGAGAATGGCGCCGCCGATGGCGATATCATCGAGATCTTCGGCATAGATCGTTCTCAGGATGTTCATGCACGGCACTCCCGACCTTGCGCGTTGCTGTAGGCCATCGGCTCGAAGGTGAGTTCCGGGTAGCCGAAGGCCTTGGGGCCGACGATCTCCAAGGCACGCGGCGTCTTCATCAGGTCGTGCACCGGAAGGCCGATGACCGCGATGCGCTGGCCATAGCGCAGGATCTCGGTGGTGAGGGGCTCGCCGGTGTCGAGTTCCAGATTGATGATGAGGTCCGGCACCATGGCAACGGCGACGCCATCCACCCAGAGCACGAGGTTTTCGTTCTGGATCGCGATCCGCGCCTGCGACCCCGCCCATCCGCCGATGCCCGATAGCAGAGCCTCGCCTCTTGCAAAGCCACCGGTCAGTTCGCGGCGGATGTCGGTGATCTTTCCGGTGAAGAACAGCGTCGCACCTGTTGCCTCGACCACGCGTTCCACGACGTTCTGACGCTTCAGGCGGGCGTCCAGAATGGTGCGCCCGATCTCCAGCGCCTGCGTGACGGTTCCGGGCACGGAGGTTTTCTTGACGAAATCCCCGCGCATCGGGGCGACCGCGAAGCCGGCGCCGGCCCCCATAGCGACGGAGGCGTCGCGTGCGAAGCGCTCCAGCCAGAACATATCGACCATCTGCTTGAAGACCACGACATTGCCCTTGTCGTCGGCAATGGCGGCCGGTGCCGCCGGTGCGCCATAGATCATGTAGGTGGTCATCTGCACTTCGGGAAATGCCCGGCCCATGCCGTCGCCATCGACGACGGGAAGTCCGGCCATGGCGGCTGCGATGATCGGCTCGATGGCGTTCGCACCGCCGATCTCGGCCGAGATCATCGCGGAGACGGTAACGCCAGCCGCCTCTTCGACGGCGCGCACCGCGCGATAGCATTCGCCGCCTTCCTCGATCTTTTCGACGCCGACGACCGGCGCACCGATACCGCCGCACTCCGCCACCCAGGCATCGTCAGCCAGCGCGTCCAGCGGCAGCACGCGGACCTCGGCACCCTTGCGCATCAGCTCGCGGGCACGCAGCATGCCGATATAGGGATTGCCCCCGCCGCCAGTGCCGAGCAGGGCGGCCCCCATGGACAGCGGCACGAGGTCCTCTTCCTTGAGGAGATAGCCTTCAACCGGCATGGAGCTCTCCCACGGCCTTGACGCGGATACGGGTGGCATTGCCCGGCAGGTAGGCGAGCGGAACGTCCTCGACATCGACGATCTCGATGCTGTCGGGTGCCGCGCCCGCCGCGATCGCGGCATCGACGGCCCGCTGCTTCGCGTCTTCAAGCGCCTTGTCGCGGCCGAGTTCGGCCAGCGCATAGACGCGGTCGATTTCGCCGGAGACCTGCGCGATGGCTGCGCCCACGGCGTTGGCGACGCCGAAATGCGCGGGCTTGATCACGTCAAGGCCACTCAGGGGGCCATCGACCAGGATGGAGCCGCCGCCGACCACGATGACGGGCAGCGGATCGGGCGAGAGGCGGGATTTCTCGACGCAGTCTTCCAGCATCGCGTGGATCTTCGCCTGCACCCGATCGATGAGATCAGGGGAGAGGTGCGAGACCTTGGCCGCATCGCCGAGCGAGGCACGGCCCGCCGCCACGGCCACATCGGTGGTGGTCAGCGTTTCCCCGCCGAAGATCAGCGCCTCGGTCTTGATGCGGTAACCGACGGAAACCGGGCCGACCTTGATGCCGCTGTCCGTTTCCACGACATGCGACCCGCCGCCGAGGCCGATCGAGAACACGTCGGGCATGCGGAAATTGGTGCGCACGCCGCCGACCTCGACGGCAATCGTCGCCTGACGGGGGAAGCCCTTGTGCAGCGAGCCGACATCCGAGGTCGTGCCGCCGATATCGACGACGATGGCATCGCTCACGCCGGACAAGAACGCCGCGCCGCGCATGGAGTTCGTTGGGCCCGAAGCGAATGTCAGGACCGGAAATTTCTCGGCGAAGCTCGCATCCATCAGCGTGCCGTCGTTCTGCGTCAGGAAGAACTTTCCGGTGATGCCGGCCTCGCGGATGGCGTTGCGGAAAGCGTCGATGACATGGGCGGAGAGGTCGCGCAGGCAGGCATTCATGATGGCCGCGTTCTCGCGCTCCAGAAGCCCGATGCGGCCGATATCGCTGGACATCGTGATGTGCACGCCGGGAATTTCCGCTTCGAAGATGGCGCCGGCACGGCGTTCGAAGTCGCTGGAAACCGGCGAGAACACCGAGGTGATTGCGATGCTGCGGATGCCCTTGGCGGCGATGTCGCGGGCGATGCCCTTTAATTCGTCCTCGTCGAGCGGCGAGATGACGCGGCCGTCGAACTCGTTGCCGCCGTGGGCGAGATAGGCATGGTTGCCGATCGACTGCTTCAGGTCTTCCGGCCAGTCGACCATCGGCGGCAGCGAGGCCGTGGCGGGCAGGCCGAGGCGCACGGCCGCAGTCGGCGCGAGATCGCGGCGCTGCACGACGGCATTGGTGAAGTGGGTCGTGCCGATCATCACGAAATCGACGGCGGAGGCCTCCATGCCGGAGGCTGCGAGCACGTCCCGCAGCGCGTTGATGACGCCGCTCATCACGTCGGCTGTCGTTGCGGATTTGACGCCGGCGATCACCTCCGGTCCGTTCATGAGCACGGCGTCCGTATTGGTGCCGCCGACATCGATGCCTATCCTAATCATGGGCTTCAAACCTCATTGCCTGTATTGTTTGCACTTGTCATGCCTGACGATCCGCCGCTTGCCGCAGCGCGATCAGTTGTTCGGGTGTGGGGAGTTCGCCGTCGATCAGCGGGATGACGGGCCGGAGCGCTGCTTCCTCCGCGGAGATGACGGGCACGGAGGCGATCAGCAGGCGCGTATAGTCGTGGGACGGATGTCCGAAGACGGCGTCCGACGTGCCGCTTTCGACGATGGCGCCGCGATACAGCACGCTGACCTCGCGCGCGAAATTGCGCATGAGGCTCAGATCGTGGGAAATGAACAGATAGGTCAGGCCCATCTGCCGGCCGAGATCGGCGAGCAGGTCCATCACTTTCGCCTGCACCGAGACGTCGAGCGCCGAGGTCGGCTCGTCCAGCACGAGAAGCCTCGGCTCGACAGCGAGCGCCCGGGCGATCGCCACGCGTTGCTTCTGTCCGCCGGAAAGTTCGTGCGGATACCGCTCGGCAAAGGCTGCGGGCAGTTGCACCATGTCGAGCAGCGTTGCAACACGGGCACGGCGCTCGCCGCGCGGAAAGCCGTGCGCGTCCAGCGGGACGGCGATCGACTGGCCGACGGTGCGGCGTGGGTTGAGCGAGGAGCCGGGGTTCTGGAAGACCATCTGCACGCGGCGACCATGCGCCATGCCGTCCGAACGGTCGTGAATATCGCGCCCGTCGATCAGGATCTCGCCGCTGTCGGGCGTTTCCAGTCCCATGATCATGCGGGCGATCGTGGACTTGCCCGATCCGCTCTCGCCGGCAAGGCCATAGACGTCGCCGGGCGCAATCGCCATCGAGACGTTGTCGACCGCCTGCAGCGCACCGGTCTTGCGGCCGAAGGCGTTGCGGATCGGGAAGGCCTTGCAGAGGTTCTTAAGCTCCAGCATCGGTCCGCTCATGCCGGCATCTCGGTGGTTCCGAAGCGGCGCCCACCGGTGAGGCGCGGCACGGCATCGATCAGGCTGCGGGTGTAGTCATGCGTCGGGGCTTCGAAAAGCGCAGCGGTTTCGCCCTTCTCGACGATGACGCCTTTCTGCATGACGTAGACGCTGTTGCAGGTCTCGCGGACGACGCCCAGATTGTGGGTGATCATCAGGAGCGCGAGGCCCCGCGCCTCGACCAGATCCTTGAGGAGCTTCAGAATCTGCGCCTGCGTGGTCACGTCCAGCGCCGTTCCCGGCTCGTCGGCGATCAGCAGGTCGGTCTCGCTGAGCAGCGCCATGGCGATCAGCACGCGCTGGCGCATGCCGCCGGAAAGCTCGATCGGATAGGCGCGCGCCACCCGCTCGGGATCGCGCATGCGCACCTGCGCCAGCGTGTCGTAGACCCTCTGCATCCGGTCTCTGGAGGAGCGGACGCGGCCGAGGCGCCTGTCGGCATATTTCAGGATCGTTGCCATCTGGTCGGCGATGGTGAAAACCGGATTGAGCGAACTCATCGGGTCCTGGAACACCATCGACATCGCCGTGCCGCGCAGTTTGAGGCGCTCCTTCTCCGGCATGGTCAGGAGATCCGCGCCGTCATAATAGATCGCGCCGGAGGTGATGCGGGCGGGCGGCTGGCGCAGCAGGCCCATAATGGCCTTCATCGTCACGGTCTTGCCGGACCCGCTTTCGCCGACCAACGCCACCTGCGAGCGGGCGGGCACATCGAGACTGACGCCGTGCAGCACGGGCACGGTCTGACCATAGGTGGTGAAGGAGGCCGAAAGGTTCTCGACGCGCAGGAGGGGGAAGCTCATCGGACCTCCTGCACGTCGAAGAGGTCGCGCAAGCCATCGCCGAGCAGGTTGAAGCCGAGCGCGACGAAGAGGATCGCAAGGCCGGGAAGCACCGATTCCCACCAGAAGTCCGGCAGGAAGCCTGCGCCCTGCGCCACCATGGTGCCGAGATCGGGTGTCGGCGGCTGGATGCCGAGGCCGAGGAAGGACAGAGACGCGCCGACCAGAATGACGAAGCCGCAATCGAGCGAGGTCTTGACGGCAATGGCTGAAACGCAATTTGGCAGGATCTCGCGGAAGAGAATGTGGAACTTGCTAGCGCCGAGCGTTTCCGCAGCCTCGATGAATTCCTGCGTGCGGATCTGTCTGGTGATCGCGTAGATCAGCCGCGTGTGCCAGGTCCACCAGAGCGCGGCGATGGCGAGCAGGGAATTGATGAGATCGGGCGACAGCACCGCGGCGACGGCCAGCGCCATGACGAGCGGGGGAAGCGCGAGCGCGATGTCCGTCACGCGCATGATGACCGTCTCGACCCAGCCGCCGAAATAGCCGGCGAGAAGGCCGAGGATCGTGCCGATGGGGACGGCGGTGCCGAGCACGACGAAGGCGAGCAGCAGCGAGATGCGCATGCCGTAGATCGTGCGGGTAAAGATGTCGCGCCCGACATTGTCGGTGCCAAACCAGAAGGTCAGCGATGGCGGCTGGTGGCGGGCCCGGAAGTTGACGACGGCGCCGACATGCTCCGGATAGGGCGTGATGAAGGGCGCAAACAGGGCGGCGAGAATGCAGATGAGCACGATGGCGGCGCCGATCACGGCCGTCGGATTGCGCGAGAAGCGATACCAGTTCTGGTAGGCATTCGAGAGGCGGCGCGCCTCCTGGGGGGCGAGGGACGTTCCGGTCATCAGCGGCGCCCCCTGATGCGGATGCGCGGATCGACGATGCCGGTGAGAACGTCGATGACGAGGTTGGCGAGCACGAAGAACACGCCGGAGACGATGACCACGCCCATGATGGCGTTGAGATCCTTCTGCAGGATCGTGCGTACCCCGTAGGCCGCCATGCCGGGCCAGGAGAAGACCAGTTCCACGACGAAGGCGTTGCCGATCAGCGAGGCGAACTCGAGGCCGAGAATGGTGAGCGGCGGCACGAAGCTCGGACGCAGCATGTACTTGAAGACGCGCACCCGCTCCGGGATGCCGAAGGCGCGACCGGCCTCCGCATAATCCTGGCTGGAGACGTCGATCATGGACGAGCGGGTGATGCGGGCGATCTGCCCCATCGTGGCGGCGGCCAGCGCGATGGATGGCAGCAGCAGGTAGCGCAGCCCTTCGAAAAAGACGTCCAGACGGCCGTGCAACAGCGCATCGATGGTGATCAGGCCCGTCATGTCGGCCGAGAAGGCCAGTCCCGGCGGCAGGCGGCCGGTGGTGGGCAGGATGTGCAGGACGTAACCGGCGAGAATCTGGAGGAGCAAGGCCAGGAAGAAGCTCGGCGTCACGGCGGAAAAAATGGCGATGATGCGCACCACATTATCCGGCCATCTGTCCTTATATCGGGCGGCGGCAACGCCCAAGGGCACGCCGAGCACGAAGGCGATGGTGATGGTCGACAGGACGAGCTCGAAGGTTGCGGCGAAGGTCTGGCGGATATCGTTTGCCACCGGCTGCTCCGTCAGCAGCGACCGCCCGAGATCGCCGCGCGCGAGGCCCGCGACATAGATGCCATATTGCTGGATGAGCGGCTGGTTGAACCCCAGTGTCTCGCGCAGTTGCTCGACCTGCTCGACGCTGGCCCGTGGTCCGAGCGCAAGCCGCACGGGGTCGCCCGGCATGGCGCGAGCGATGATGAAGATCACCACCGAGAGCCCGAAGAGGACCAGCAGCGACCATGCAACACGCCTGAGAAGGAAGAGCAGGAATTCCAAGAATCCAGCCTTTTCGAAGGGTTAAGCGACAGGAAGCGGAGAAGATGTCCCGATCCGCCTTGGGAGGATATCGGACCGGGACGATGGAAACGGTAACGCGTGCCGTTGATCAGGACGGTCGCCGGTTTCTCTGATGGGCTGTTAGTTGCAGGTCCAGCTGTAGCGCGTGAAGTCGTAGTCGAAGGACTGCATGGGCACGGCCTTGAAGCCGGTCAGGCATTTGTCCATCGCGTGCTGGACGGTCTGCGTCATCAGAAAGACGTCCGGCTGGATCTCGACCAGCTTGCGCTGAAGATCCTTGTAGATCACGGCCTGCTTCGTGACGTCAGCGGTCGACCGGGCCTCGTCGATCAGGGCGTCGATGGCCGGATCCTGCAGCCATTCGGCCGATGCCCAGGTACCCGCAGATTTGGAATGATACTGCGTGAAGAACATCGAGTCGGGCGAGGGATAGGTTGGGGAGAAGAAGATCTGGTTGACGGCGGGCGTCGTCTCGACCTTGGTCGCGATCTCCGTGATCCTGTTCCATGGATCGGACTGCTGCGTCACCTTGAAGCCGAGCTGTTCGAGGTTCGACTGCATCAGGAGGCTGATCTCCTCCTCGAACTTGGTGCCGGCCACATAGCCGAGCGTGATCGGGATCTCGGAGCCGGCATATTTCGACTTGGCGATTTCGGCCTTGGCGGCTTCCAAGTCGTATTTTGGTGCGGGCACGTCGGCGGCGTGGAACTCCGCGAAACCCGACGGCAGCGGGGTCGTCAGTTCGCCGCCGGGAAGAATGACCTCGCGGATCGTCTGGTAGTCGGTCGCCAGCGCCAGCGCGCGGCGGATGTGCACGTCGTCGGTCGGCGGCACCTTGGTGTTAAGCTTGAGGTAGAAGGCGGTCGTCGTGGGTTCGCTGACGACGGTGAAGCGGCCCATGTCGGCGAGCGCCTTGTAGGTCTCGGGCGACTGGTACTGGCTGGTCATGGTCAGTTCGCCGGAGGCCGCGAGCGACCGCACGGTCGCCTCGTCATTGGTGATAATCCAGCGCACCTCGTCGATCGCACCCTTGCCGAAACCCTTGTAATAGTTGGGGTCGCGCTCGAGCGTCATCCGCGCGCCGCGGTCCCACTCGACCAGCTTGTAGGCGCCGGCGCCGGCAACGGTGCTGCCAAGATAGGCCTGTGCGTCATCGCTGCCCTTGTTGGCTTCCACCACGTCCGAATTGACGATGAAGACGGCGGGAACGGTGGTCAGGAAGGGTGCGAAGGTCTTCGACAGCGTGAACTTGACCGTCTTGTCATCGACGGCGACGATCGAGCCGGGCTTCAGGACGTCGGTGAAAAGGTTGGCCGGGCCCTGGTTGATGCGGAAGAGCCGCTCGAACGAGTAGACCACATCCTTCGCCTCGACCGGCGTGCCATCCGAGAACTTGGCGTCGGCGCGGATCTTGTAGGTGACCTCCTTGGCATCGTCCGACACGGTCCAGCTTTCCGCAAGCTCGGGGATGATCTTGCCCGTCGGGTCAACAGTGGTCAGGCTGTCATAGAGGTTCACCGCGGACATGTAGTCCGTGTAGTCCGAGATCTTGGCCGGATCGATCGTGCCGAAGATCTGGACGGTGTTCATGGTCACGACGGTTTTGGCCGCGGCCGATCCGGCATAGCCGGCAACCAGTGCAATGGCGGCGGTGGAGGCGAGGGTGCAAAGCGTGCGCATTGTGTCTCCCGTGTTGTCGAAGGTTCCCGGCGCGGTCGTTATCGACCGTCATCTCGTTGTTGGACGCGAGGATGCATTGCGAGACGATGCACCTCAAGCGTCACCACGTCTAGGTTTTTGCCTAAATGGTCTAGGTTCTGTGCGAACCGATCATGCCAGGCTAGCCGAGAAGGCCGAGCGCCCGAGCGGAGCTGATCGC
Source organism: Rhizobium sp. PP-CC-3A-592 (assembly GCF_003217095.1). Classification (GTDB taxonomy): domain Bacteria; phylum Pseudomonadota; class Alphaproteobacteria; order Rhizobiales; family Rhizobiaceae; genus Ferranicluibacter. The sequence goes on along the minus strand of NZ_QJSR01000007.1, from coordinate 88,191 downwards.
TTCCTGGCGACTGCGGCAGCCGAGCTTGCGGTAGACGTTGCCAAGGTGGAACTTCACGGTCGCTTCGCTGAGGCCGAGCGTGTTGGCCACGTCCTTGTTGGCGGCACCTTCGGAGATCATCAGCAGGATCTTGCTTTCGCGCCGCGACAGCGTGTTGGCCATCTTGGTGGACTGGTTGTCGAGGCGGCCGGAATCCCTCAGCTTGCGCAGGATCTGCCGGTTGCCTGTGACGGTGGACAGGAAGCCGCCGATGCGCTGGTTGTCGATCAGTTCCTGCAGGAAGACGCGCTCCTCGGCGAGCGGGGCGATGGTGCCGAGCCGTGCACAATCGCCGAAGGTCTTCTGGAGCACGGCGCGTGCCTGCGTCGCATTGCGCTGGCGCTTGGCGACATAGGCAAGCCAGATTTCGGCGCTCATCCGCTGGCGATCTGTCAGGTTCATGTTGGCGATGATGGTGGTGACGAGCTGGTCGAGGCCGGGCCGTTGCGGTGCCTCGTAGACGAGCTGGCGTAGCCAGATGAGCGCCAGCGCCAGCTCGTCGCGCTCCTGCACGCGCGCCAGAGGTTCTCCGCCTGCCAGAACGAAGGCCCGATCGACCCGGCCTGATATCGACGCCAGCGTGTCGGCCGCTTCCTGCCACCGGTTTGCGTTTTGAAGGACTGCCGCCTCGCGGATCGAGATCATCGCCTGGAACTGCCCGTTCGACGTCTGGTAGACGCGCCAGCGATCAAGAAAGCTCCGGGCGGCCATGGTGGAGAAGTGTTCACCCAGCGCCTGACTGCCGTAGTGGAGCGCAAATTCGAGAAGGCTCGGCCAGATTTCGCCATGGGCGAAACCATCGATCTCGAGATTAAGGAACCGCGCCAGCGGCTCGGCCCGCCCGGCTTCGTACTCGACGCACGCGTCCATCAGCACTTGCAGCCGCACGTCGTTGGGGCTTTCGAACGGCAACTCCGCAATGAAAGCGGCCGATTGCGTCGCGTAACGGCGTGCGGCCAGCGCATCGCCCATCATGAGCCGGATCAGCGTCTGGTGGAGACTGATGTAGAAGGCGAGAAGCGGCGCCTGTGCCGCGCGATAATGAAACATCGCACGCTGCGCCACCTCTTCGGCGGCGGCAAACTGCCGATTGCGGATGTAGAATTCGAGCACGGAATTGTAGAAGCTGCCGCGCGACAGATGGTCTTCCACCGGAAACTCCGCGATCAGCGCATAGGCCCGCTCCAGCAGCTCCTCGGAGAAGAAATAGTCCTCGTAGAGCAGCATCACGAGCCGGAAAGCCCGAAACTGGCGTGAGAAAACCGAGCGGCTGGAAAACACCTGCGTGTAGTCGTTGGCGACGTCTCCGAAGCGGTCGATGAGCAGCCGGCGGGCACGCGCGATATCGCCGAGCTTCAGCGATTGCAGCGCCTTGGCGAGAACGAGGACCTCGGTCTGGAGGGAAAAGGTCAGCGGAAACCCGGCAAGGACGGTGTCGAAGGCTTGGGGCCCGAAATAGTAGAGAAAGAACGGCCCGCCCGCATCCTGGAAGATCCGCAGCGCATTGTCGAAGAGACCGGCCTTCTGGAAGGCGCAGATCGCCTCGACCACGAGACCTCTCGCCCGGTAAGCCTCGGCAATGGCCCTGGCGCTTCCGGCGTTGCGCAGACGCCGCTCCATCACATGGTCGATCGCCTCGCGCAGGACGTCACGCACGCCTGCCACCACCAGCGTCGGAAGACCTGTGCCGTCAGGGCGCATCAGGAACGGCGCCGTGGGCGGCAGAGGAGATGTGGTGGGGAAGTGCGATGCGGAGAAAGACGGATGCCGTGTCGCAGCGCTCGTCCGACCGACCGTCTCGACCAGCATCAGTTGCATAGCGACGAGTTCCTCGTCCGGCATCGTCGCCAGTACCTCGGCGTCGAGAAATGCACGCAGAACATCTGCAGGGCCTTCGAAGAGACGGGTATTGAACACGGCCAGCGGCCATCCCCCACTTTTAGCGGTCACATCTTCGGACGCGCTCCCGAACAGCCGTTCCAGCTCGCCGTGCGACATCATCAGATCCTCGCTGCCGATCAGCGTTGCCTGTCCGTAGGCCAGTGCCCGCGCCTGGCCCGGCAGCACCGTGTCCGGACGTTTCGCGATGATCAGGCGATGATTACCGGAAACGCAGGACTCGGGAATGGCAAGAGGCGCCGTGTAGGGCGGGATGTCCCACAGGCGAAGCACGGTGTCCGTGGTGGAGCCGTCTGCCGGATCAGTTGGCGGCTGGGGCGAGCGAACGACGTCGGCTCCCATGCGCTGCGCGATCAATGCCAGGACAGACGACTTGCCCATGCCGACGGGAGCATCCAGAATGACGATCGGCGTCCGGGCACCGAGGATGCCGGCGATCAGTTCGGGCCGGTCGATCAGAGCACCCATCTCAGTCCTCCGGAAGGGTTACGCTGCGCCTCGGTAGCAACTGCCGGGCTGTTCCGCCAGTCCCCAGTCGCGGGACGACGACGACCGCCGGATTGCGACTTACGAAATCCATGCCGCCGAAACCGGTTTCCGTATCGCCACCGAGTCATTCAAGGTTTGAGCGGCTGTTGACCCACATGCAGCCTCCTACATCTGGAGAAGGCGCTCCGCCGTGAACTTGTCGGTGACGAGAATGTCGATGACGCCGACCTTCAACGCTCCGGCGATGGCGGCCGTTTTCTTTGCGCCGCCTGCCAGCGCGATCACGCGTTCGACACGGGCAAGGTCTTCAAGGGGAAGCCCGATGACGCGATCGTCGAGCGGCGTCTTCACCGGATGGCCGTCTTTGTCGAAGAAGCGGAGCGAAATATCGCCGACGGCGCCGGCGTCTGCAAGGTCGGCCAGTTCGCGGGCGGAGAAGATGTTGCCGGAGCGCGCTAGGAGTTCTGACGGTTCCACGGCGCCGATCCCGACGATGGCAAGCGTGATGCTTCCGAAAAGATCGACCGTCTCGCGCACGAAGGGGTCGGCCATCATCAGGAGCCGCGCCTCGCGCGACGAGGTGACCCCCTGCACGGGCAGTAGTTTTGGCTCGGCGCCCGTGAGGCCGGCAAGCCGCGTCGTCAGCTGCGTCGCATGGGTCTGCACCGAGGGGTCGCCCATGCCGCCGAGCGTTTGCACCACGAATTTGGCGCGGGCGCTTTTCTGCGGATGAATGTTCTCCACCATCTTGAAGATCGTCTGGCTCCAGCTGGAGACGCCGATCGTCTCGCCCGGTGCCAGCGTGATCTCGAGGAGATGGGCCGCAGCCTCGCCGATCCGCGCCATGATGGCGCCGTCGCGATCCTCCGTGCACTCAACGACGACGGCTTCCGGCAGGTTGAACCGCTCGCGGAGCGCGCTTTCGAGATCGCCATAGGTGCCGACCGGGGGAATGACGCTCGTCCGCACGATGCCTTCGGCTTCCGCGCGCTTGAGCATGCGCGAGACGGTCGCCTGCGAGAGCCTCAGGTGATCCGCGATCTCCGCCTGCCGGCGCCGCTCGATGTGATACATCTGGGCGACCCGCGAGATCAGGCGGAGTTCGTTGAGGCGTCCCATGGGCGTTCCCGTTGTGAATTTTTATTCACTCTTAGCGGTTGCCGGGTCCAGCGTCGAGCGGGCGAGCGCGTCATTCCATGTTTTGAGCCGGACCTCGCCATCATTGGCAAGAGGCGCGATCGGTGTCGTCTGCCGGGGCAGGGCGGAAATGGCGTCGAGATCCGGAAAGATGCCGAGCGAAAGGCCGGCGAGGTAGGCGGCGCCGAGCGCCGACGCCTCCGGAGCTTCGCACTGGATGACCGTGTGGCGCAACGTGTCGGCGACGCATTGCATGAGGAACCGGTTCTGGCTCGGGCCGCCATCGACATAGAGCGCGCCGATGACGCCGCCGCTCTGCGTCTTCATGGCTGAGACGACATCATGCACCTGAAAGGCGATGGAATCGGTGACGGCGCGGGCCATCTGCGCCCGGCTGGTGTTGAAATTGATTTGCGAGAACAGCGCGCGGGCGTTTGAATCCCAATAAGGCGCGCCGAGGCCGACGAAGGCCGGCACGAAGCCGGGAACGCCCGGCTCGGCGGTGGCCGCGAGATCGACCAGGGCGGCGACGTCGGCAAGGCCGAGAATACCGGCCATCCAGGGGAGACTTGCAGCGGAGACGAGAATATTGCCTTCGAACGCGAAGGTCGGCTTGCCGGCGATCCGCCAGGCGACCGTCGTCGTGATGCCGTTTTGCGGCGCGATGTATCCGGCAAGGGTGGTCATGATCGATGATCCCGTGCCGAAGGTCACCTTGCCGTCGCCCGGCTGAAAGGCGCCATGGCCGAAAAGGGCGGCATGACTGTCGCCGATCGCCGCGCGGATCGGCGTGCCGTCGGCAATGCGGGGCACGCCGGATGTCGTGCCGAAATCGGCGGAACTGTCGCGCACCTCCGGCAGGACGCCGGGATCGACGCCGAAAATGCTGCAGAGTTCCGTGCTCCAGACCTGCGCATTCAGGTCGAAGAGCTGGCTTCGCGCCGCGTTCGATGCATCGGAGGCATGCGTCCGTCCGCCCGTGAGGCAGTGGATGAGCCAGCTGTCGATGGTGCCGGCCCGGACGCTGCGGCCTTGCGGTACGCGGTCCAGCAGCCAGCGGAATTTCGCGCCGGGAAACATCGGGTCGAGCGGCAGGCCGGTGATCTGCTGCACGCGGTCCAGATGCCCCTCGCGCGTCAGCCGCTCGCAATCCGGCGCCGTACGCCGGCACTGCCAGCTCAAGACAGGGCCGAGCGGCTCGCCCGTTCCGGCGTCCCAGACGGTCACGGATTCGCGCTGGTTAGAAATGGCGATGGCCTCGACAGTCGCGTCCGGCGCGGCGTTCAGGCAGGCGGCGATCGCCTCGCAGACCGAGGCCCAGAGTCTGGCCGGATCCTGCTCGACCCAGCCGGGCTTCGGGTAGCTGATGCCGACCGGGGCAGACCCGCGGGCGAGAACCTCGCCCTTTAAGGACACGAGCACCGCCTTCGAATTGGTGGTGCCCTGGTCGATCGCCAGTATCGCCTGCATTCTTGCTCTCCTCAGCATAAGAAAATGCCGGGGCGGCGATGAAGGCGCACCCCGGCCAGAAGGTCGTCCACTGTTATTTGCGCTTGATTACGGCTTCCGCGGCATCGGCGATCGCCTCCGGCGCCATGCCGAATTCGTTCAGCAAAAACTCGGCGGAACCGGTGGGGGCGAAGATGCCGGGCACGCCGAGACGCTTCATGGGGACCGGTGCCAGATCGACGACCACCTCAGCCACGGCCGAGCCGAGACCGCCGAAGGTCGAGTGTTCCTCGGCCGTAACGATCGCGCCGGTTTCGCGGGCAGCCGAAACGATCGCGTCTTCGTCCATCGGGCGAACGGTCGCAAAGTTGAGGACACGGGCACTGATGCCGCGGGACGCAAGAATCTCGGCCGCCTTGACCATGCGGTGCGTCAGCGTGCCATTGGCGATCAGCGTGACGTCGGACCCCTCGCGCAGAAGATTGGCCTTGCCGACCTCGAAGATGTGATCTTCGGGAAGGAGATCGGGAACGCCGACGCGCGAGAGGCGCAGGAAGCAGGGCCCCTGATACTGCGCCGCCCATTCGACGGCCGCGGCCGTCTCGATGTGGTCGCAGGGGGCGATGACCGGGAGATTCGGCAGGACGCGCGTCCAGGCGAAGTCTTCGATCGAGTGATGCGTCGGGCCGAGGTCGCCATAGGCCATGCCCGACGAGATGCCGACGAGCTTCACATTGGCATTGGAATAGGCGATGTCGGCCTTGATCTGCTCCAGGGCGCGGCCCGTGAGGAAGGGGGCTGCGGCGCAGACGTAGGGGATGCGCCCGCCATTGGCGAGACCGGCGGCCACGCCGATCATGTTCTGCTCGGCAATGCCGACATTGATCAGCCGCTCGGGAAACTTCGCCTTGAAGCCGCCGAGCTTGGAGGAGCCGACGGAGTCGTTGCAAACGACCACGATCGTCTCGTTTTCTGCCGCGAGGCGCTCCAGCGTGGCTGCGAAGGCGTCGCGGCAGTCGTGCAGCTTCTGGGATGGGACATGCGCGTTCATTAGAGGGCCTCCGACAGTTCTTTTACGGCGATCTCGTATTGTTCCTTGTTCGGCACCTTGTGGTGCCAGTCCACGGTGTCCTGCATGAACGAGATCCCGTGACCCTTGTTGGTATGCGCGACGATGCAGTGCGGCCGCGTGCCACGATGTTCGAGCGCCGCCACGACCTCGCTCATGGCATTGCCGTTGATCTCCGTGACCTCCCAGCCGAAAGCCTCGACCTTTGGGCGGAGCGGCGCAAGGCCGTTGGTGTCGGCAATGGAGGCGCCCTGCTGGAAGCGGTTATGGTCGATGAGGAGCGTCAGGTTGTCGAGACCGAAATGCGCGCCGGCCATGATGGCTTCCCAGTTCGATCCTTCCTGCATCTCGCCGTCGCCGGTGACGACATAGGTGTGGTAGGAGGCGCCCGAAAGCTTTGCGGCCTTCGCCATGCCGACCGCGACCGGCAGGCCGTGCCCGAGCGGACCGGTATTGGTCTCGACGCCGGGCACCTTGTTGCAATTCGGATGGCCGTTCAGACGGGAATAGGGCTTGAGGAAGGTCGAGACCTCTTCTTCGGGAATGAAGCCGCGCTTGGCGAGCGTCACATAGAGCGCGCAGGCGGTGTGGCCCTTCGACAGGACGAAGCGATCGCGGTCCGGATGCTTCGGCTGATCGGGCCAAACCTTCAGGACGCGGAAATACAGGGCCGTCAGCACGTCGATCACCGACATTTCCCCGCCGATGTGTCCAGCGCCGGCTTCGAACACGGCTTGCAGATCCCGCAGCCGGATTTGGCGCGCGACGCGCTCAAGATCTATAATCTCCATCATTTCCTCGCCTGAATAAATATGCATGTAGTGATATTCTTGCACAGATGTCCGATTAGTCAACCCCTGTTCGAATGGCAAGGATGCTGCGCTGCAGCGATAAATCCGGTTGACACCTGTATCATGGCTTGATAGTGAATTTTCCGGCAGGAGTGAATATTTATTCTATTTTGGTTATGGGCTCTGCCTGTGACACTCGTGAGGAGGAATGATGGTGGCGCTCGACATCAACGGACAGGCCCGGCCGTCCGGCACGTGGCGGAAGAAACTCAGCGGTGCGACAGGACCCCTCGTCGGACTTCTGGCCCTCTGCATCTTCCTCGGCTTCAGCACCGATGCCTTCTTCTCGCTGCGCAACGGCCTGAACATTCTCGACCAGATCACCGTGATCGGCATCATGGCCGTCGGCATGACCTTCGTCATCCTCATCGGCGGCATCGATCTCTCGGTCGGCTCGGTTCTGGCACTCTCCATGATGGTCATGGGCTGGACCGCGAACATCGCCGGCCTTCCCTTGAGCCTTGCCATCGCCGTCGCGCTCGTCGCCTCCGCCGTCAGCGGGCTCATCGTCGGGCTTCTGGTGACCGTCTTCCGGGTTCCCGCCTTCATCGCCACGCTTGCGATGATGTCGGCCGCCCGCGGCGTCGCCAACATGATCACCGACGGCCAGCAGATCGTCGGCTTCCCCGACTGGTTCATGATGCTCGCGATCGATCGCCATTTCGGCGTTCTCACGGCCACCGTGTTCCTGATGCTCTTCGTGGTGCTGATCGCCTGGCTGTTCCTGCATTATCGTGCCGAAGGCCGCATGCTCTATGCCGTCGGCGGCAATCCGGAAGTCGCGCGGCTTGCCGGTATCAATGTCCAGCTGGTCACGATCGCGGTCTATGTGGTCAGCGCCGTGCTGGCGGGCCTCGCCGGCATCGTGCTTGCCGCCCGCCTCGACTCGGTCCAGCCCTCCAGCGGCTTCGGCTACGAGCTCGACACGATCGCCGCGGTCGTCATCGGCGGCACGTCCCTTTCGGGCGGGGCCGGCGGCATCGGCGGCACGCTGATCGGTGTCCTCATTATCGGCGTCCTGCGCAACGGTCTCAATTTGCTCAATGTCTCGCCCTTCCTGCAGCAGGTCATCATCGGCGTCGTCATCGTGCTTGCGGTGGGTGCCGAGACCATGCGCCGGCGGCGCGCCTAGCCCGGTTACCTGCCGCCAGCGTCATCTGGCGAAAAGGCCACAGAAATTCCCCTCCGAAAGGTTTGGAGCGGAGCCTATGCCCCAGGGGTGGAGGATTACCCCCCGGGTTTTATCAACAACGGAGGAACGACTATGACATTTGCACGCACTCTTCTGACATCGGCAGCCATTCTCGGCCTGACGCTCGGCTCGGCCAACGCCGCCGAAGTCAAGAAGATCGGCCTTGCCGTCGCCAACCTGCAGGCGAACTTCTTCAACCAGATCAAGCAGTCCGTCGAAGCCGAAGCCAAGAAGCGCGGCATCGAGGTCGTCACCGTCGACGCCAAGGGCGATGGACCGACTCAGATCAACCAGATCCAGGACCTTCTGACGCAGAACATCGACGCGCTCATCTACATCCCCGCAGGTGCGGCCGCCGCCACCGTTCCAGTCAAGCTTGCAAAGGCTGCCGGCGTGCCGGTCATCAACATCGACCGCAACGCCGAGGGCGCGCCGGGCGACACGTTCCTGGCAACCGATTCCGTTTCTTCGGCAAAGAGCGTCTGCGACTACATCCTCAAGGAAGCCGGCGGTAAGGGCGATATGGTCATCATCCATGGCCAGAAGGGCACGACGCCGGAAGTCGATCGCTCCAAGGGCTGCGCCGAAGCGCTGAAGGCCTATCCGGAGGTCAAGATCGTCGCCGAGCAGTATTCCAACATGTGGGCCCAGGACGAGGGCTTCCAGATCATGCAGAACATGCTGCAGGCCAACCCGAACATCTCGATCGTCTTCGCACAGGCCGATGGCCTGGCGCTCGGCGCGGCACAGGCGATCAAGGTTGCCAACCCCTCGCAGAAGGTCGTGGTCGGCGGCTTCGACGGCGACACGGCGGCACTCGAAGCGCTCGGCAAGGGCGTCTTCAACGTCACGGCAACGCAGCAGACCCAGAAGATGGGCCGCGACGCCGTCGAGAACGCGGTGAAGATCGTCGCTGGCGAGAAAGTGCCGCCGGTGCAGCTGCTCGATGCGACGCTCACCACCAAGGAAAACGTTGCCGAGTTCATCGCCAACCATCCCTGATAGCGTCGCGACGGTAGGAGGACGTACGCCATGACCCAACCGGTTCTGTCACTCAGAGGCATCTCGAAACACTACGGACCGCTCCAGGTGCTCAAATCCGTGAGCCTGGACGTTCATCCGGGGGAAGTCGTGGCACTTCTCGGTGAGAACGGAGCCGGAAAGTCGACGCTGTCGGGCATCATCGCCGGATCGCGGGCGCCTTCCGAGGGAACGATGACGTGGCTGGGGCAGCCTTATGCCCCGGCCACGCCGCGCGAGGCGATCGACAAGGGCGTCGTCCTCATCCACCAGGAGCTGAAGCTTCTGCCGCAGCTCTCCATCGCGGAAAACGTCTTCATCGGACGCTGGCCGACGCGCAACGGCGCCATCGATCGTGCCCAGATGGAGCGCCGCGCGCAGGAGCAGTTGTCGCGCCTCAACCTGCATATCCCGGCCTCCCGCAAGGTGGCCGGCCTTTCCACCGCCAACCAGCAGTTGATCGAGATCGCGAAAGCCCTGGCGCTCGATGCCAAGCTCCTGATCCTCGACGAGCCGACGGCGGCACTCGGCGGTGCCGAGACCGAGGCCCTGTTCGAGCAGGTGCGCAAGCTGCGCGCCGAAGGCGTCGGCATCATCTACATTTCGCACCGCATGGAAGAGATCAAGCAGATCACCGATCGCATCGTCGTTCTTCGTGACGGCGAGCGCGTGCAGGAATTTGCCGACAGCGCGACGCCGGTGCGCACGGTGGTGGAGAGCATGGTCGGGCGCTCGCTCGATCGCCTGTTCCCGCCCGTGCCGACACCGACCGAGCGGCCCGTGCTGCAGGTCTCGAACCTCACCTCGGCCGTCAACGCCTTCCGCGATGTCAGCTTCGAGGTGCGCGCCGGAGAAATCCTCGGGATTGCCGGCCTCGTCGGCGCCGGCCGCACGGAGCTCGTCCGCGCCATTGCGGGTGCCGATCCCGTCAAGGCGGGCACGATCCGGCTCGACGGGCAGGTGCTGAAGCTGCGTGACCCGGCAGACGCCATTGCCAAGGGCATCGTGCTCGTGCCGGAGGATCGCAAGGACCAGGGTCTGGTCGTCGCCCACAAGATCAGCGAAAACCTGATCTATGCCAATCTCGACAAGCTCGGCGGGCGCTGGATCACGGCCGGCGTCAAGAAGGCCTTCGCCGAGAAGGCCATCGCAAAATTCAACGTCAAGGGACGTGCCGAGCAGCATGCGTCCGATCTCTCGGGCGGCAACCAGCAGAAGATCGTCATTGCCAAATGGCTGATGCGCGATCCGAAGGTGGTCGTTCTCGACGAACCGACGCGCGGCATCGACGTCGGCGCGCGCGCCGGCATCTACGACATCATTGTCAACCTCGCCCGGCAGGGCGTCGCGGTCATCGTCGTCAGCTCCGACCTCGAGGAGGTGCTCGGCGTCTCCAACCGCATTCTGGTTCTTGCCCAGGGCAACCAGGCCGGCATTCTTAACCGCGAGCAGGCCAATGACGTCTCCGTCATGGAACTCGCAACGATCTGATGAACCATAGAAAGGAAGAGCGGTGTCCGACATCACTCTGAACGCCCCCAAGCTGTTCGATCTCACAGGCCACGTCGCCCTCGTCACGGGTGCGGGAAGCGGCATCGGCCAGCGCATCGCCATCGGCCTTGCCCAGTGCGGCGCCGATGTCGCGCTGCTCGACCGGCGCACCGACGATGGCCTTGCCATGACGGCCAGCCACATCAGGGCGGCGGGTCGCCGCGCAATCGAGATTGCGGCCGACGTCACCAGCAAGACCTCCCTCGCCGATGCCGTGGCCCGCACCGAGGCCGAACTCGGAAACCTGTCGCTCGCCGTGAACGCCGCCGGCATCGCCAATGCGAACCCGGCCGAGGACATGGACGAGGACCAGTACCAGACGCTGATGGACATCAACCTCAAAGGCGTCTTCCTCTCCTCCCAGGCCGAAGCGCGCGCGATGCTCAAGCATGGCCGCGGCGCGATCGTGAACATCGCCTCCATGTCGGGCGTCATCGTCAATCGCGGCCTCAGCCAGGCGCATTACAATGCCTCCAAGGCCGGCGTGATCCACATGTCGAAGTCGATGGCGATGGAATGGGTCGACCGCGGCATCCGTGTCAACACGATCTCGCCGGGCTACACCGCGACGCCGATGAACACGCGGCCGGAAATGGTCCACCAGACGAAGCTGTTCGAAGAGCAGACGCCGATGCAGCGCATGGCCAAGGTGGACGAGATGGTCGGCCCCGCCGTCTTCCTCCTGTCGGATGCGGCAAGCTTCGTCACGGGCGTCGATTTGCTCGTCGATGGCGGCTTCTGCTGCTGGTAGAAGCCGACCTGTAGAACAGCGGTTTCGGCATCTCCCTGACGAGACCGCGGGCGGATCGTGCGGCAAGCGACGTTGCCGCGTGATCCGCTTTTTTCATGCTCAGGCCGTCAGGTCTGACGGGCGGGAGGAGAAGCGCGCGGACGAACCGGGCGCGAAGTTCATACGGAGGAGGATTCCATGAAGCGTTTCGACAACAAGACGGTCGTGATCACAGGCGCAAGCCGCGGCATCGGTGCGGCGATCGCCGCCCGCTTTGCCCGCGAGGGCGCCAATCTCGTCGTCTCGGCGAATGAAGACCGCGTGCACGGCGTCGCCGAGGAGATCGTCAAGGCGGGCGGCAAAGCTATCTCCTTCGTCGGCGACGTCACCAGCAAGGCGAGCGTCATCGCCCTCTACGATGCGGCCGAGGCTGCGTTCGGGTCGGTCGACGTGTCCATCCAGAACGCCGGCGTGATCACGATTGCCCGCGTCGAGGACCTTTCGGAAGACGACTGGGACAAGGTGATGGCGGTCAACACCAAGGGCGTGTTTCTCTGCGTCCAGGAAGCCATCGCCCGCATGCGCAGGCACGGCCGCGGCGGCCGCATCATCAACACGGCCTCGGGTCAGGCGCGCGACGGCTTCATCTACACGCCGCATTACGCCGCCTCCAAGATGGGCGTCGTCGGCATTACGCAGAGCCTTGCCAAGGAAGTCGCGACCGACGGCATCACCGTCAACGCCTTTTGCCCCGGCATCATCGAGACCGATATGTGGGCCTATAACGACGAGGCCTGGGGCAAGCTGCTCGGCACCTATGCGCCCGGCGAACTGATGAAGGAGTGGGTCGAAGGCATTCCGATGAAGCGCGCCGGTTCCGGCGAGGACGTCGCTGGTCTCGTCACCTTCCTTGCGAGCGACGACGCCGCCTACATCACCGGGCAGACCATCAATGTCGACGGCGGCCTCATCATGTCCTGACGCCGCCGACGCTCAGAGGCTGAGACGACCGAAGCATTTCTCTGAATGCACTCCGAACACCGGGCCTTTGGCGTGCGGCTACGTGCTTGGCGGAGCGCAGGAGGTTCCGATGACGAGTTTGGGGATGGCGATGTGGGTACGCGGGGGAAGGCTGACGCCGCCGCGGTGCGTCATGCGCTCGATGAGGAAGTTGGCTGCGACCCGGGCCAGTTCCTCGACCGGTTGCGCAGCGATGGTCAGCCGTGGCTTCAAGACGTTGCTCCAGGGTACGTCATCGACGCCCGTCAAGGAAATCTCCTGCGGGCAACTGAAGCCGAGATCGTTGATCGCCTGAAGGGCGCCCAGCGCCATGAGGTTGCTGGCGGTGACCAACGCTGTCGGGCGCTGCGGCAGGGACAACAGGCGGACGACCTGATCATAGGCCTTCTCGCCGCTGAAATCCGCGACGATCTCCATGGCGGGATCGACAGGCAGGCTTGAGGCGGCCATGGCATCGCGAAAGCCCTTGCGTCGCAGTGCTGCCGTCCACTGGCCGGGATCGCCGCCGATGAAGGCGATGCGACGATGGCCCATGCGGATGAGATATTCCGTCAGCATGGTCGTTGCCAGCGCGTTGTCCGAGCTGGCCGAACGCGCGATTGCCTTTGCGCTTGGCGACGGCAAGCTGATCTCGACCAGCCTGCCGCGTGCCGGCCGGGTGACCGTGCGCAGCCAGCCGGAACAGGCGCGCGACGTCATCCATCTGCTGCACGCGACCCCCGCGCTGCGCGGCCATCTCTGGGAGGCCAATATCCAGCCGATCCAGGACATCACGCCCCTGTTCGACATCGCCGTTTCGCTTAACACCGCAAGGCCGGTGTTCACGGTCCGCAGCGTGCCCGCCGGCGATGATCTCTCCTTCACGGAAGCGGACGGCACCGTCCATTTTACGCTGCCGCGCATGGATGGGCATGCGATGATAGAGGTCTCCTACCGACGCTGAAATCTGTTGGTAGGCGATCCAGATAAAGCGTTGCTGCCCAATATGCTGGTTGACTTCAGCGTCTGTAAGCGTTCCTGCAGGTTGCCCGGCGAAGGACCCGGACGTTATGGCATGTCGCCTTCCTTTGTGGGACGTGCTGCGGAGGCGCATTTATCGTGCCCTTTAACACGGGCTGATATCACAGCGGCATTCGGTTTTGGTGGCGCGTCGGGGGAGGGTGGATTATAGGACGTTGCCATCCCGGATGGTGTCGCCTTGGTCTCGTCCTCGTCCAAGGTCCGGCTCCCTGCAAACAGCAGGGTGATGTCACGCAACCATGTTTTCCAGCAGGCAAGAGAGTGATGACGACAGAGAGCCTACCCTCCAATATCTATGCGATCGCCGATATTCACGGACGCGCCGATCTTCTGGATGTCATGCTTGCCTATATCGCAGAAGACGCGGCGGTCCATGGTTCAAAGCCGGTGGTGATCTTCCTGGGCGACCTCATCGATCGCGGGCCTGACAGTCCCAAGGTTATCGATCGGGTCCATAGGACACTGGACCTCTATCCGGGCTCCCGGCTGATTCTGGGCAATCATGATTTCTTCCTGCGGGAGCTTCTGCGCGGCACCCTCACATCCGAGGATGCCGTCAACTGGCTGGACTGGGGAGGCGTCGCCACTCTGAGCGCATATTCCAACCGACCGGTGCCCGATCTCGCAAATATCGCCGCCGACATCCGCCGAGACTTTCCCCACCATGTCGATGTCCTGGAAAACGCTCTCACATTCAAGGAGATCGGGTGCTTCTGCTTTGTTCATGCCGGAATACGCCCCGGCATCGAGTTGATCGATCAGGATGAATATGACTTGCGCTGGATCAGGGCCGGCTTTCTCGACCACTTGGACGTGTTTCGCCATATCGTCCTGCATGGCCACACGATTACAGCGTCGCTGCGACCCGAAATTCATTCCAATCGCATCGCACTGGACACGGGAGCCTATCGATCCGGCCGGCTGAGCGCCGCCGTCATCCGGGGCGATGAGCTTTCACACTTCCTCTGTACCGAGCTGACTGAAGAGGGTGCCATACGCATTGGCGAGTGGCGACCCGAATAAAGGATTCCCTATGCGCAGACTTCTCTCAGTCGTTCTGGTCGTTGCCATCGCGGCCACGGCATTTATCGGCCTACGCTGGTACCGGTACGTTTCGAACACAAGTTCGCCCTATGACGAGGTCGGCATCGAGATCAACAGCCGCCTGCCGGCATCGTTGAGCAAATGGGGCTGCGACAAGCTTCATGTCACATTCGGCAACGTGCCCCCGCCCTACGGCTGCGGTTCCACCGATGGAAATACGTGGCGCTGATTGGGCGGTATCTTTCCGGCCGTTCCGCATACCTCCTTGAGCTGACATCTGTTTGAGGATGAGATTCTCCAGAGAGCACGGCGCATGAGGCCTATCTCGTTCAAGCTGCCGGATGAGGGCCGATCCCCTCAATCGGGGATGAGAACGAGATTCGGATAAGGGGCATGATCGTCATGACGGTATCGAAACAGGTCTTACTCGGCCGCGTTCCGAGAAGGGTGGTGGCCAGACGCATGGGTTTGCGGGAGCGGAACATCGGATATCTCCGGTGATGCGGATGGGGTCGGGATGACGTCTGAGGGCCGAGGGAATGCGCGCTTTCTGTTGCTCAGGATGCCTTGCGTTCCCAAGGCGTGAAGGGATCGGCAAGCTTTTTCCAAAGGCTCGGACAGAACGTCTCCGCATCGACCAGGCATGCATCGAGATCGGCGCAGATCGTCGTCTCGTCCATCGGGTCCGCGCCGATGAAGACGATCTCCTGACGCCGGTCTCCCCAAGTCGGGTCGAGATACGGCTCCATCATCTGCAGGAAGCCGGGGTCGCGCGGCCATTGCGCCTGCGGCACGGCGGACCACCACGCCCCCATCCGGCTTGTCCGGACGAGCGCACCGGCCTGGCTGATTTCGCCGACATGATCGGGACGCGTCGCGAGCCAGAAGAAGCCCTTCGCCCGGACGACGCCCGGCCAAGCGCGATCGATGAAGCGCTGGAAGCGCGTGGGATCGAAGGGACGGCGCGCGCGGTAGACGAACGAGCGGATGCCGTATTCTTCCGTTTCCGGAACATGGTCCTTGAAACCGTGCAGCTCCTTGAACCAGAGCGGATGCTGTTCGGCCTTCGCAAGGTCGAAGCGACCCGTACCCAGCACGTCGTTGAGATCGATCTGACCGAAATCGGTTTCGATCAGCTTCGCATCGGGATTGAGGGCAATGATGATCTTGCGGGCCGCATCGCGGTCTTCCGCGGTGGCAGCGCTCACCTTGTTCAGCACCACCACGTCCGCGAACTCGATCTGTTCGACCAGAAGATCGATGACGGTGCGGTTATCGCCTTCGCCCGCCGTGTCGCCGCGATCGGCGAGGAAATCGGCGGAACTGTAATCGGCCAGCAGACTTGCGGCACTGACCACGGTCACCATGGTGTCGAGTTGCGCCACGTCCGACAGGCTGCGGCCATCCTCGTCGCGAAAATCGAAGGTGGTGGCGACGGGCAAGGGTTCGGCGATGCCGGTGGATTCGATCAGCAGATAGTCGAACCGCCCCTGTTCGGCGAGCGCGCGGACTTCCTTTAACAGGTCGTCGCGAAGCGTGCAGCAGATGCAGCCATTGGTCACCTCCACAAGCTGCTCTTCCGTGCGCGACAGGTTCGCACCGCCATCACGCACCAGCGCGGCATCGATGTTGACCTCGCTCATGTCATTGACGATCAGCGCGACGCGCAACCCCTGACGGTTGGAAAGGATGTGGTTCAGCACCGTCGTCTTGCCGGCTCCGAGGAAGCCGGAGAGAACAGTGACGGGAAGTTTCTTGGCCATGATCGCATCCATCCAATTAGTAACGTTATACAGTTACATATGCAGGAGAACGCGATGGAGGGTCAAGACGGTGCGGTCAAATTTTTATCGCTCATCGCGGTCGATACGGAGATCCGGCTTGAAATGAGCGCATCAGCGCGCGCACATGCATCGAGACGCACAAGGCGAACGCCGCCGTGGAGACGATGCCTGACAGCTCAAGGTGAACGCGCGCAATTTTAGGGTGGCCGGCAATCAACGCTTCTTTCAACGGAGCAACCTTGCTCTACTTGCACGTTACCGCTAGCAGATAAGCTTGACTGCGCTGTAATTGGAGAGTGCCATGATTGACGACGAACATCAGAATGCACCGACTGACGTATCCGAGGATGCGCAGGATACGGACGTGCAGCAATCAGATGACGGCGGACGTAAAGCCCGGAAAAGGACACCTAAGAAGGTCCTGAGTGAAAAGCCCGTCACGCGCCAGATCCGGCGTCACACGCCCTCGGAACGCGCGGAAAAGATTCGCCGCATCGAAGACAGCCTTACAAAGGACGGTCTTTCGCTGAAGGCCGCCGTTGAAGCCGTCGGAATCTCGGATCAGACCTATTACCAGTGGAAGCGTGCAGAAAAGCCCGCGGGCGTCTCCTCAACGCCCTCGGCACCCTCGACATCCGCTGCGCCGCCCTCGGTCGGGAGCGAACTGGCCGACCTCATCAAGCTCGAAGAAGAGAACCAGAGGCTGCGTCGGTTGCTCGGTGAGAAGCTTCGCGCCGAGAACGCCGAACTGCGTCGGCGCCTCGAACTGGATTGACGCGCGTCATGCGAAAAACCCAACCTACTTTCGTCGTGGAATACAAAGGTGGTCGGCGCCAGAAATCGTCTTCGAAGACGTCGATATGGGGAGCCGTAGACTTCACCAAGCTCGCAAGCGAGATCGAACATAATCTTCCCCCTGAGTTGAGCAGCGACGTTGCCGGCATAAACCACGACGGCGACCAGAAGCCGGCCGAGCAACACATTCCGACCAAGGATCTCGTTGCGGCGGACGTCGAGATCGGTGGCCGACCATCCTTGTTGGAAGCAGAGCCTTCGTTGACGAGGGAAGTTGGTGGCGACAGACGTGGCCGCATTCTGGAAGCTGTGCACACGCAAAGCGAAGAGATAGCCTCACCTGGGACAGGACATCATGTCCTTGAGTATGGATCGGACGGCGAGCAGATACCCGATGATCACCAGCATGGTCCAATGTTCGTCTCTGAGGATAGCGGCGAACCTGCACTGTCCGCAGAGCCAGTTTCGCGACGGCAACTGGCAGCACTCGAGAGTGAGAATAGAGAGCTCAAAAGGCGTCTTGTCGAAAGACTTACGGACGAAAATCACTGTCTTGAGAAGATGCTGGAGCGATTCTTAGTTTAGTGTCTCTCTTGCCAGAGCGAAGGCGAGCGCGGTCAGCGGATCGAGCTGGAGATAAGCTTGCCGCTCATGAGCTCGTGACAGCCCACATCACATGCGGCGACCAAGCGCAGGTTTCATCCTCGAAATTCAGATGGCTGCTTTTCGGATGAGGAAGCTATCTTAAAGTCATGCCATCGCGACGGTAAAGTTTACTGGTTCGTCATATCCTAAAAATGGAAGTTCATATTAGATATACTGCATATATTATTATGATGTAATCTGAAATTGTTGGAATTATCACTACGCGATTGTTGTATATTCTCAAATATAACGAAATTTTAATCATCTTTATTTAATCTCGTCCACAGTTCGGGTCGCGATTGCTTGGCGGTTCGCGAAACAAACTGACGAGGGTGAATACGTGTTTGGGATAACAAAAATTTCTGGCATGCAGCGCGAAGCGATGAAGTCGATTACGGCGAACATCATGATCGCGGACGTCGATCTCAACATTCGTTACATGAACAATGCGGTGACGGATCTGCTGAAGGAAGCGGGGCCTGACCTGAAAAAGGAACTGCCACAGTTCGACTTCGACAAGTTGATCGGTAGCAACATCGATATTTTTCATAAGAACCCGTCTCACCAGCGCAATATGCTCGCGGCTCTCAAGATCCAGCACCGGGCAACGATTTGGATCGGCCACCGGGCCTTCGATCTGATTGTCACGCCGCTGACCAAAGGGGCGAAGACGACCGGCTTCCTCATCGAATGGAGCAATGCCAAGGAACGACTACAGAATCTGGATTATCAGGCGCAGATGGTCGCCATCAGCCGCTCTCAGGGTGTCATCGAATTTACGACACAGGGAGAGATCGTATCGGCGAACGCCAACTTCCTGAAAGTCATCAATTACAGCATGGACGAGATCAAGGGGCGCCCGCACAGCATCCTGGTGGAGCCGGGTTACGCGCAGTCGCCGGAGTACAAGGCGTTCTGGGACGCTCTGCGACGCGGCGAGGTGCAGTCTGCCGAATTCACCCGATATGCCAAGAACGGCAAGGCGATCTTCATCAACGCATCCTACAACCCGATCCTCGATGCCAAGGGGACGGTCACCAAGGTCGTCAAGTTCGCGACCGATGTAACCGAACGGGTGGAGGCCGTGAATGCAATCGGCGAAGCCTTGACGAAGCTAGCGAATGGTGACCTCTCATTCAGCCTCGATCAGCCGTTCGCATCCGATTTCGAAAGCCTTCGCAGCACAATGAACGTGGCTCTCAGCCAGATGCGGAACACGCTCGGCGCCGTTGCCCGATCAACCGCCCAGATCGATGTGGGGACGCGCGAAATCAGCCAGAGCGCCGAGGACCTCTCGAGGCGCACGGAGCAGCAGGCAGCGTCCCTCGAGGAAACGGCAGCAGCGCTCGATCAGATCACCGTCAATGTCTCCAACGCCGCCAAGCGTGCGGAAGAAGCGCGTCGGTCGGCCTCGACGGCCAGTCAGAATGCCGAGCGCTCGGGCAATGTCGTGGCCGATGCCGTCGGTGCCATGTCGCGCATCGAAGCATCCTCGAACCAGATCTCCAACATTATCGGCGTTATCGACGAGATTGCGTTCCAGACCAATCTGCTCGCGCTCAACGCAGGTGTCGAAGCGGCGCGGGCGGGCGAAGCGGGCAAGGGCTTTGCCGTCGTCGCCCAGGAGGTGCGCGAACTTGCGCAGAGGTCCGCGCAAGCGGCAAAGGAGATCAAGGATCTGATCCGCAATTCCTCGAGCGAGGTCAGCACCGGCGTCAAGCTGGTCAGTGAAACAGGGGAATCGCTGCAGACGATCCGTAGCAACATCGTCGTCGTCAATGAGCACATGGAGGCGATTACCAGCTCCGCGCGCGAACAGGCAACCGGGTTGTCCGAGGTGAACGCAGCCGTCAACCAGATGGACCAAGTGACACAGCAGAATGCGGCAATGGTCGAGGAAACCAATGCGGCGAGCGCCACGCTTGCGCAGGAGACGGCAACGCTGCGCGACCTGATCCGGCACTTTGAACTCGGACAGGACGCGACGAGGACGACCTCCCTCGCATCGTCGCACTCTGCGTCCTCCTACCAGCGCACAGAGGCTCCCGCGCGGCGGGCCTCGATGCGATAGCCACATATCGGCGCGGTCTCGATTTTGCTTCAAACCGCGCCGGCTTCGCTGATTGCCTGCGCAGCAACGCCGAGATGTCTACCGGTCGGTCGATGTCCCAGATGTCAGCCTGGCCGCGACATGAGCTGGTGCGCTTCTGACGCCGCCTCGCGGATCGTCTGCAGCAGGATCGCGAGGGGTAGCGAGGCCATGCTATCCGCGCGCATGGTCAGCCCCACGGGGCCGCGGGTTTCCCGGGTATCGATCGGCAGTTTTGCCAGGACGCCATTTTCGATGTCGCTGGCGACGACGCCTTCGGAGATGATCCAGACGGCGTCGCTCATCTGGATGAACGCGCGTCCAAAAGCGTCCGAGACCGTCTCTATCTGGTCGGGGAGATGTCCCATCCCGTTGACGATCAAAAGGTTGTCGACGAAGGGGCGGATGATCGCGGTGCGCGTCGGCATCAGGATCGTATAATCACTGAGACGGGAAAGCGGCGAGCCTTTGCGCGCCAGCAGCGGATGTCCGGCCCGGACGGCGAAGACGACTTGCTCGGAATAAAGATGCTCGAAGGTAAATCCGGTCATCTTCTCCGCGGCCGCCAGGCGGCCGATCACCAGTTCGAGATCGCCGACACGGAGCTGCTCGAGAAGCACCGCATTTTCGCCCGTGACGATCTTGACGCGGCTCCAGGTCTTCTCGTTCATGAAGAGCTGCATGGCGCGCGGCATGATATGCGTGGACACGGTCGGCAGCGCGCCGATGCGGATCGTCGGCGCCTCGCCGGACCGTTCACGAGACACCGAGTCGACGCCTTGCCGTAACGCTGTGAGAGACGCTCCGGCGTGTCTTAAAAAGACCTCGCCATGCCGCGTCAACCGGATGCCGCGTCCCTCGCGTTCGATGACGGCGACGCCGAGGATCTGTTCGAGCTCGCGGATGGTTTTGGTCACGGCTGGCTGGCTGACGTGGAGGCCGGCCGCTGCCTTGACGACGCTTTTCTGCCGGGCAACCTCGACGAACGTCTGCAGGTGCCGGACCTTGATGCCGGATTCGCTCATGGATACATAACTCTTTGGTTATCGGTATCACCTGAATTATCATTTTACAGCACCGGATCAAGGCGCCATTCTGCGGCTGGGAGGTGCCCCATGCGATTTGTAACCGTCAACGGCGTCACGATTCATCACGAGATCATTGGCGATCCGGCGAAAAAACCGGTGCTGGTCTTCATCAATTCGCTCGGCACCGATTTTCGTATCTGGCACGACGTGGCGGATCGTCTGAGGCGCGCCTTCGCCATCGTGCTCTATGACATGCGGGGACATGGCCTTTCGGACATTGGTGGTGAGGCCGCAAGCATCGAGGATCATGCGGCCGACCTGTCCGGTCTCCTCGATCATCTCTCCATTGGACACGCCGTCATCTGTGGCCTGTCCGTCGGCGGACTGATTGCGCAGGCGCTGTACCAGCGCCGGCCGGATTTGGTGCGGGCGCTCGTTCTCTGCGCGACCGCTCACAAGATTGGAACGCCCGAAATGTGGAACGGACGGATAAGCGCCGTCGAGCAGGGCGGGATCGAGGGTATTCTCGATGCCGTGATGGAGCGCTGGTTCACGCTTGCCTTTCGCAGCCCCGAAAATGCGGCCTATGTCGGTTATCGCACTATGCTCGTCCGGCAGCCGGTCGAGGGATATGTGGCCGCCTGCGCCGCGATCCGCGATGCGGATTACACGGTGGCCGCCGCCCGCATCGCGGTTCCCACGCTCTGCATCGTCGGGGATCAGGACGGCTCGACGCCGCCGGACCTCGTGCGCTCCACCGCCACGCTGATCCCGGGGGCCCGTTTCGAGATCATCGCCGGTGCCGGGCATATTCCCTGTGTCGAGCAACCGGACGCACTCTCCGAGACCATAAGCATCTTCCTCCTCACTCTCGATCAAGAGGCTTGACGATGTCCGCGTCGAATTCCGATTTGAATTCCGAGCGATACCGGCAGGGCATGGCCACGCGGCGCGCCGTGCTGGGAGACGCCCATGTAGACCGGGCCGAGGCTGCGGCCACCGACATGGATCGGCCGTTTCAGGCGCTCATTACCGAGGCGGCCTGGGGCCATGTCTGGTCGCGCGATACGCTGACGAAGCGGGAACGCTCGATCGTCACGATCGCGCTGCTGGCGGCGCTCGGTCAGGACGAGGAGGTTGCCATGCACATTCGGGCGACGCTGAACACCGGAGCCTCGCGTGAGGATATCGGCGAGGCCCTGCTGCATGTCGCGATCTATGCCGGCGTTCCCGCCGCCAACCACGCCATCAAGATCGCCAAGCGGACCTATGCCGAAATGGATGCCGCAGCGGAGCAGGGGGAGAGAGGATAAGATGTCGATACCATCCAATGACAAGCCGGAAACCGGCGCCTTCTTCGGACGAGACCGGACATGGCACTCCCCGGCACTCACCCCCGGCTACAAGACATCGGTTCTACGCGCGCCGCAGCGCGCGCTTCTGTCGCTCGATGGGACGCTGTCGGAAACGACGGGCCCGGTGTTCGGCCACGGGATGATCGGGGAGCAGGACAACGACCTGATCCATAATTTCGCCAAGCCCGGCGAAAGCGCGATCGGAGAGCGGATCGTGGTGCACGGCCGCGTGCTGGACGAGCGCGGCAAGCCGGTGCGTGGCGCCCTGCTCGAGTTCTGGCAGGCCAATGCGGGCGGTCGCTACCGGCACAAGAAGGAGACCTACCTCGCTGCCCTCGACCTCAATTTCGGCGGCTGCGGTCGCGCGATCTGCGACGATGACGGCCACTATGCCTTTCGCACGGTCAGGCCCGGCGCCTATCCCTGGCCGAACGGCGTCAATGACTGGCGCCCGGCCCATATCCATTTTTCGGTGTTCGGGCATGGCTTTGCCCAGCGTCTGATCACGCAGATGTATTTCGAGGGAGATCCGATGATCTGGAAATGTCCCATCGTCAATACGATCCCCGACAAGGCCGCTATCGAGCAGCTGATCGCGCCGCTCGACTGGAACAACACGATCCCCATGGATGCGCGTGCTTACCGCTTCGATATCATCCTGCGGGGCCGCCGCTCGACGCTGTTCGAAAACCGGCTGGAGGGAAACTGATGCTCCGGTCAACCGACATATTGAAGGAAACGCCTTCGCAAACTGCGGGCCCTTACGTCCATATCGGCCTCATGCCCAACAGTTGCGGCATCGACGGCGTCTATGCCGGCGATCTCGGATCTGCGCTGGTCAACGAGAAGACGCTCGGGGACCGGATCACCGTCAGCGGCCGCATCTTCGACGGTGCGGACACACCGGTGCGCGACGCAATCGTTGAGATCTGGCAGGCCGACAGTGCGGGCCTCTACAACAGCCCGTCAGAGAGACGGGGAACCGCAGACCCGAACTTCACCGGATGGGGACGCAGCGCGACGGCTGCCGAAGACGGTGTCTTCCGCTTCGAAACGATCAAGCCCGGCCGCGTGCCCTTCAAGGACGGACGGATGATGGCGCCGCACATTACGCTGTGGATCGTCGCGCGGGGGATCAATATCGGCCTGCACACACGGCTCTATTTCCCGGAGGAGGCCGAGGCCAACGCGGCCGATCCCGTGCTGCTGCGGATCGAACATCGGGCCCGTGTCGAAACGATGATCGCCAGCCGGAACGGTAACGACTATACGTTCGACATCCATCTCCAGGGAATGTCAGAGACCGTGTTCCTCGATATTTAGAACATTTCCGGTGAACTCGTTTTTACGCGATATCGGAAACTGAGGAAGAGCCGACCCATGAGCATCGCCGCCTTCGATCATCCTTTCCTCTCGGGTCTTCTCGGCGATGACGAGGTTGCGGCTTTGCTCTCGGTGGACGCCGACATCCGGGCCATGCTGACCTTCGAGGCGGCGCTGGCACGCGCGGAGGGCGAGCGGGGGCTGATCCCGACAGCCTCCGCAGAGCGGATCGCCGAGGTCTGCGCAACATTCGCTCCCGATTTTGCCCAGCTGAAGCAGGCGACAGCGACCGATGGGGTCGTCGTTCCCGAGCTGGTCCGGCAGCTTCGCGAGGCGGTTGGAGGCGCGGCAGCGGCACATGTTCATGTCGGCGCGACGAGCCAGGATGTCATCGACAGCAGCCTCGTCCTCCGCCTCAAGACGGTTTTCTCCCTGTTTGCCGGACGCATCGACGACCTCATTCGCAAGCTGGACGGGCTTGACGAGAGCTTCGGCGGGCAGCCTTTGATGGGGCGAACCCGCATGCAGGCGGCGATCCCGATCACCGTTTCGGATCGCCTGCGCAGCTGGCGCGCGCCCTTTGCGCAGGAGCTGGAAAAGTTGGCGCGCCAAATCCTTCCGATTCAGTTCGGCGGTGCTGCGGGCACCTTGGAAAAGCTGGGTGCGGAGGCAGACGCCGTGCGCACCCTGATTGCGCAGGACTTGGGATTGGCGGATACGCCGCAATGGCAGAGCCAGCGCGGGTTTATCGCCGATATCGGTCACCTCCTGTCGCTGATCACGGGGGCTGCCGGCAAGATGGGGCAGGACATCGCCCTGCTTGCGCAAGGTGGCGACGAGATCGCTCTCTCCGGCGGCGGCGCGTCGTCTGCCATGCCGCACAAGCAGAACCCGGTCGCGGCAGAAACGCTCGTGGCGCTCGCCCGGTTCAATGCGGTTCAGGTTTCCGCCCTTCACCAGTCGCTGGTGCACGAGCAGGAGCGCTCCGGCGCCGCCTGGACGCTGGAATGGCTGATCCTTCCACAGATGGTCATGGCCACGGCCGCATCGCTCCGTCTGTCTCTTCAGATGCTCGATACGATTGCGCGCCTTGGCGCAAAGGCCTGAGAGAGGCTTTTTCAGCCCCAAATGGCGGAGAGTTTCTCACCGAGCCCACCGGCAGGGGATATGGTTTTCACCTGCCGGAAAAGGTCTCACGTCATCGCTGCCGCGCTCAGTAGGGCAGGCCGACATAGTTCTCGGCCAGCGCTTTTGACGCGGCTTCCGAATGGGTGAGGTAGTCGAGTTCGGCTTCCTGGATCTTCTGGTCGAAGGGGCCTGAATCGGGAAAGCGATGCATCATCGTCGTCATCCACCACGAAAAGCGCACGGCCTTCCAGACGCGTGCCAGCGCGCGCTGTGAATAGGCGTCGATGCCGGCATTCGAGCGATCGGTGTAATGCTCCAGCAGGCCCGAAAAAAGGTAATTCACGTCGCTTGCGGCGAGGTTCAGGCCTTTCGCACCGGTCGGCGGCACGATATGGGCGGCATCGCCGACGAGGAAAAGGCGACCGACGCGCATGGGTTCGGCAACGAAGGACCGGAGCGGCGCGATCGACTTCTCGAAGGACGGGGCCGTCTGGAGGGCTTCCGCATGATGCGCGGGCAGGCGCCGGCGCAGCTCATCCCAGAAGCGGTCGTCGGTCCAGCTCTCCACCGTCTCGTCGAGCGCGCACTGGATATAGTATCGGCTGCGCGTTTCCGAGCGCATCGAGCATAGCGCAAATCCGCGCGGATGGTTGGCATAGATGAGTTCGTGACTGACGGGGGCGACATCGGAGAGGATACCCAGCCAACCGAAAGGATAGACCCGTTCATAGCCGGCAATCGCACCCTCGGGCACCGCCTTGCGGCTTGCGCCGTGAAATCCGTCGCAACCGGCTATGAAGTCGCAGTCCAGCCGGTGCGCCGTGCCGTCCGTCTCGTAGGTTATGTACGGTTTTCCGGTATCGAAGCCGTGCGGCTGCACATCGGTGGCGCCATAGATCGTCAAGGCGCCGCCGGCTTCGCGGCGGTCCATCAGGTCTCGGGTCAACTCGGTCTGGCCATAGACCATGACACGCTTGCCACCGGTGAGGCCGAGAAGGTCGATCCGGTGATCGCGGCCGTCGAAGGCCAGCGAAAAGCCGTCATGCGGAAGGCCTTCGGCATGGAGCCGACCACTGGCCTTCGCCTTGTCCATCAAGGCCACGGTGCCTTCCTCCAGCACCCCGGCCCGGACGCGCCCGAGAATGTAGTCCCGGTCGACGCGATCGAGAATGACGTTGTCTATGCCGGCCTCCGTCAGAAGCTGGCCTAGCAGAAGCCCCGACGGGCCCGAGCCGATGATGGCGATCTGGGTGCGCATATTTCCTCCCACGCTTCCACCTCCCACAGGGACGTTCGGCCCCGATTGTCGGCGGAGGAGGGCGTGGCAACAATGGACAATCCCGGCAGAAAATTGCACAAATCGAACATCAGAAAGGGATGCATCATGCCGGGTGCCGTGCCCACCTACGATCTCTATGGGGAGCGGTCCGGTCAGGTACCAAGCCTCTGGCTGCACTGCGAAAGCATCCCGTCGCGCAGCCGTCTGCACCACTGGGAAATTCGTCTTCACCAGCATGAGAATTTTTTCCAGATCCTGTACATTCAGAGGGGTTCCGCCGATGCCGTCTTTGGTGAGGAACGCCATCTCGTAGAGCCGGATACGGTCATCACCGTTCCCCCCGGTGTGAGCCACGGCTTCCGTTTCTCCCGGGACACGGACGGGCTGGTCATCACGATCCTTGCCTCTCGCCTGAAGACGATGCCGGGCGGACGAAGCGCCCTCGGCGCCTGGCTTGCGGAACCAAGGGTGACCCGGCTCGACAGAGCCGATCCGGACGCCGCCTATGTCGCGGAAACGCTTCTGAGGCTGAGTCGGGAATATGCCGGGCAGCGAAACGGGCGTAACGATCTTCTCGACGCCTATGTCACGCAGGCCTTGCAGCTGACGGCCCGTCTTTCCCAAGGCGGCGATGGCGGGACGGCAGATGACCGAAGCCGCCGGATGGAGCAACTCGACGCCCTGATCAACCGCCATCTCCGCATGCACAAGTCGGTTGCCTTCTACGCAGCAGAACTCGGCATTTCGCCGATGCATCTGAACCGCGTCGTGAAGGCCACGAGCGGGCAGGGCGCGCACGAATTGCTGACCGGTCGGTTGCTCGACGAAGCCAAACGCGAGCTGGTCTTCACCTTCGGAACCGTTCAGGAGATCAGCGACCGTCTCGGCTTTGCCGATCCTGCCTATTTCTCAAGGTTTTTCGTCAAGCATACCGGCAGTGCCCCGCGCGCGTGGCGTGAGGCAGAGCGCAGGAAACTCAAGGGTTCGAACGCCTAGCCATCTCGGCAAAGCCCGAAGGAGATATGCCGAACTCGTCCCGGAACCGCTTCGAGAAGTGGGACAGATTGCGGAAGCCCCAATTGAACGCGATGTCCGACACGCTTTTCGGGAAAGGGTCCGGGCGCGCGAGGTCGGCACGACATTTCTGTAGGCGCCGCGTGAGGATGAGCGAGGCAAGCGTGCTCGCGTCGCCTTCGAACAGGCGATTGAGCTGCCGCAGGCTCATGCCCATTTCGCGCGATATGCCGGTGGGACAGAGCTCGGTATCGTGGAGGTGGGTTTCGATGTGTTGACTGACGCGCGTGCGGACGGCGGTGTGATAGGCCGAACGCACCTTCCCGTTCGAAAAGGCATGGGCGGTTTCGAGAACGGTCCACAGACGCTCCTCGTGGGATTGCCGCTGGGCAGTGGTCTCGACAAGACTGAGATCGGTCTCCACGACCTCCCGCAGCGCCCGCGAAATGATGCGCGTGGGATTGAGGAGAGCATCGAAGCGGACGGGTTCGTTCAGTTCCCAGCGCGGAAATCTCTTGCAGAAATCCTCACCGGGAATTTCATAGATCACATGGCGCATCTGAGCGGGGAAGCCATGCATATAGGGCTTGTTGGTGTCGTAGATAACAACGTCGCCCTCGCCGAGCATGCTGCAGGATTCGGCCCGGTTCACGAATGCCGAGCCTTTGCGCAGGAAGGTCAGGAAGACGCTGTCTTTTTCGAAAAGCCGCAGAAGGGACGGCGAACGCTCGATCACATGCTGGTTGCCGGTGATGTCGATCATCTTGATGGAGCCGAAGTCGCAATATTCGAACCGCGCTTCCAGGCCGCTCTCGGACATGCTGGTGCAGCGCAGGCCGACCACGCGCTCCGCGCAACGGTCCTCCCAGTAGTCGATCCGGTCGTTGACGGCGACGTCACGCGTATCGAACGCTATGCCCGGACGCGCCTTGGCGCCACGCGGCACGACATGAGTACCTTCGAGCATTTCATCCTCCTCACCTCACATGGCCCTCCCAAGCCACGCGTATCGCATCACGATTCTCCTTGAACAGATCCGGCACAAAGCTCATGACGGCTCTCCTTTTGCTTGAGGATGGATGAGTATCTTCACATCGTCGCCGTGCGTGCGCAGGCGCTCGAGACCGTCCGTCATCGCGTCGGTCAGCGGGACGTCCCGCGTAACGATCCGCGACGGATCGAAGAGGCCGCTTGCGATCATGCCGATCAGGTCGGGATGGATGTCCCGATAGCCGAGGCGCACTTCGGAAACGTCGCTGACGACGACCCGTCTTGCTCCCGCGACAGGGGCGAGTTGCGCGATCAGAAGCCCGATCGGACCCGCGCCGGCCACGGCCACGGTGTTGCCGGCGCGAACGCGGCCACTGCGCAAACCATGAAGGGCAACCGCCGCCGGCTCCAGCACCGCTGCCTGACGATCGGTCACGGCATCGGGCAGGGGATGCAGCATATAGGCGGGGACGATGGCTTCCTAGGACATTCCGCCGGAACCCATCAGGCCTGCAAATCCCATGTCGATGCAGAGATTGTGTTCGCCGCGCCGGCAGGCTTCGCAGCTGCCGCATATGCCGCAAAAGGACACGGCGAGGCGGACCTCGCCGCTTCGCAGCACCATGCCAGACAGCAGCCAGAAAGCCGGTGTCGTTTTCCCGAGACCTCAGCGGATCAGGGCGTTGATGTAATCGGCGCCAAGGCCGACCTTCTCGTAATGTTCGCGTGCCATGCGGATGTAGTCGTGCACGTTGAAATTGCCGTTCGGCCCGCCATCCTCGTCCAGCCAGACCAGCGGCCCGGTGACCTTGAAGTGCACCCGCATCGGCTCGTCGCTCTCATAAGCGATCAGGGTGTGCCCTTCACCGGGCGTCTCGTAGACGAAGTCGCCGGCCGTCGCGATCCAGTCGTGTCGAGGTAACCCCACTTGCCCGAGATCGTGTAGGCGAAGACCTCGTGCGGGTGGTAGTGGCGGCTCACGAGCCCGGCCTTCTTCGCCATGAGCACGTCGCACCACATGTTCTTCTTCGAAGAGATCCAGAGCGGCCTCGATGAACCCGTTTCCGTGAACGGGACGTAATATTTGTCGTCCTCGGTCGGAGCATTCGGAAGATAGACTTCCGGTTTCGCGTCCGGCTGAAAGACCTTTGTGATGGGCTTGATGTCGCGCCAAAACTCGCTTGTCGCTGCTTCGGGCATGGTGTTCCTCCCTGGATGCCTTCAAGAACGCGCAGCAAAACTGCCGCCATGCTTACAATAATGATCCTGATCGATCGGGCTTTGCTGAGAAGGACAGAGCTTTTTGCTCTCCGGGAACATTGCATTCCCGGGCCGCGACAAGGCGATTTTCTGGCGCTAACACCGATATCGGCACGCACTGACGAGGGGGATGCGGGAGGAGCCCGGCCACCGGGAACGCATCGTCTCGCCGGGCGAAACGCCGAAGGGAGGAACCATCATGACGATACCGAAGGTACTGACGCGTCGCACAGCCCTCAAGGGGCTCGGCGTCGGGGCGCTTGCTCTTTCTGCTCCATCCTATTTGCGAGCAGCCTCCAATCCGACGATCCGCATCGGCTTCGTCAGTCCGCAGACCGGCGCCATGGGCTCGTTCGGCGAGACGGATGCCTATGCGCTCGATTTCATCCGCAAGCATATCGGCGCCGGGCTGGACATTCGTGGTACGACCTATGCCGTCGAGATCATCGAGCGGGACTCGCAGTCCAACGCCAACCGGGCGGCGGAAGTGGCCGGCGAGCTGATCCTCAACGAAGAAGTCCAGATCATCATTCCCGCCTCCACGACGGATGTGACATTGCCCGTTTCGGAGCAGGCGGAACTGAACGGCGTTCCCTCCGTCTCCTCCACCGCCCCCTGGC
Organism: Rhizobium sp. PP-CC-3A-592; assembly: GCF_003217095.1. Taxonomy (GTDB): domain Bacteria; phylum Pseudomonadota; class Alphaproteobacteria; order Rhizobiales; family Rhizobiaceae; genus Ferranicluibacter. Next base: position 58,371 of record NZ_QJSR01000007.1, on the reverse strand, counting down.
AGGCCGTCATCATGCCGCGCGGCGGCGATGCCTTCGAGTGGACCTACCATTTCTTCTGGGGCCTCGAAGACATCATTGCGTCGTTCGTCAACATGTGGTCGAGCGCGGAGACGAACAAGAAGGTCGGTCTGCTACTGCCGCGAAACACGGATGGCGAGGTCTGGGGCAGCGAGGAGTTCGGTCTGCCGCCGGCCCTGCGCGCCGCGGGCTTCGAGGTGGTCAAGCCGTCGCTCTTCGAGCCGCGCACCAATGACTTCTCCGCCCAGATCGCTGCCTTCAAGAGTGCCGGCTGCGATATTCTCGGCGGGCTCGTCTTTCCGGGCGACTTGCGTACGGCGGCCATCCAGTGCGCGAAGCAGGGTTTCAAGCCGAAGATCGCCACGATTGCCGCCGGCCTCCTGTTCCCCTCCGCCGTCGAGGCGCTGGGCAGCCTCGGCAACGGCATGTCGACCGAAGTCTGGTGGACACCGGCCTTCCCTTATGCCTCCACGTTGACAGGGGAAAGCTCCGCTCAATTGGCGGCCACCTGGGAAGAGAAGACCCGCAAGCAGTGGACCCATCCCCTGACTCACATGCCATCTGAGAGGTCGTGCTCGATACGCTGAAGCGCGCCGAGGATCCGCTCGATCGGGCCTCTGTCCGCGATGCGGGCTAACGTCAGCCGGAGACCCTCGGCTCTGCCGCGGGATACTCAAAGACTGCTCTGTCGGATGATCAGCCCAGGCGCGATATTGATCTGCATCGAGCCGGAGCCCCCACTGAGGAGATCGAGAATAAGACTGCCGGTGCGCCGGCCTATCTCACGTGAATGCGCATCGATGGTCGTGAGCGATGGGACGCAGACACCGGAAATTTCGTAGTTGCCGAAGCCACCGATGGCAATCTGGTCCGGTACGACGATACCGCGCCTCTGGCACTCCGTGAGGGCGCCGAAGGCCGAGAGGTCCGAGACGCAGATGACGACCTCCGTATCGGGGTACTCTTGCAGAAGCCGCGCCATGGCATCGGCACCTTCCCGCATGGAAATCGGCGGGGCGCCGGCCGCTATCAGGCGAATGTCGTCGTGCCCATGCGCTTTCATGGCCGCGACAAAGCCACGCCGCCGGTCGCTTCCGCGCGTATCCCGCCCCTGGTCGCCGCCGATAAACGCGATCCGCTTGTAGCCGACCGAAACGAAATGATCGACCATGGCGCGCACGGCATCGGCATTCGAGAACCCGACATAATGGCCGATTGGCTGGTCCGGTACGTCCCAGGTCTCGACCACCGGGATCCGCGCATTCTCCAGCAGCCGGCGCGCGCGGGGCGTATGTCGCCCGCCTGTCACTACGATTGCCTGAGGATTGCGCCGCAGCAGCTGCTCGATCAGTCGTTCCTCGACGTCCATGTCGTAATTCGTATAGCCGAGCAGTGTCTGCATGTTTCGGCCGGACAGGATTTCCGACAAGCCTGCGACCGTATCGGCAAAGTTCGCGTTGTTGATCGACGGGATCGTGACCGCGACGAAATCCGTCTTCTGCGAACGAAGGTTCGAGGCCGTTGCATGGAAGATGTAACCGAGTTCCTCGGCCGCCGTTAAGATGGCGTTGCGGGTCTCCGGGCTGATGACGCTATCGGCCTTCAGGGCGCGCGAAACCGTCATGGCGGACACGCCAGCCTTGCGAGCGACGTCGCTCATCGTCGGCGATTTCCGATCCGATCTCATGGGAAAGGGCTTATCTTCAAGGTCGGGCTCATGTCACAGCGAAGCGGTGATGCCACCATCCACATAGAGGATATGGCCGTTGACGAAGGACGATGCGCCGGATGCAAGGAAGATGCAGGCGCCGACTAGTTCCTCGACCTTGCCCCAGCGACCGGCCGGTGTGCGCTTTTCCAGCCATGTCGAAAAGGTCTCGTCCGCGACGAGCGCGGCGTTCAGTGGCGTGTCGAAATAGCCGGGCGCGATGGCGTTACACTGCAGGCCGTACTTCGCCCAGTCTGTCGCCATGCCCTTCGTCAGATTGCCGACGGCGCCCTTGGTCGCGGTGTAGGGCGCGATGCCGGGGCGGGCGAGCGCCGTCTGGACGCTCGCGATGTTGATGATCTTGCCGGCACCCCGCGCGATCATGTGGCGGGCAACGGCCTGGCCGACGTTGAAGACGCTCGATACGTTGGTGCGCAGCAGCCTCTCGAAGGCGTCGGCCGGGAACTCTTCCAGCGGCGTGCGATACTGCATGCCGGCATTGTTGACGAGGATATCGATCGGGCCGACATCCGCCTCGAACCGGTCCACCGCCATACGCGCCGCCTGATGATCGGTGGCGTCGAAGGCGAGATGGTCGACTGGCGTTTCGAATTGCGCTGCCGCTGCCGAAAGCTTCTCCGCATCGCGCCCGTTCAGCACGATGCGTGCGCCAGCGGCCTGCAGGCCGTGGGCAAGCGCAAGGCCGATCCCTTGCGACGATCCGGTGATCAGAGCCCGTTTCCCGGAAAGGTCGAACAGCCGCAACGACATGTTTTTCTCCTGATGTCTCTCGACAAAGTCTTCTAGCTCCGTTTATGTTATCGATAACATATCCTGTCAAGCCATTCCCTGACACGAGAGCCCCGAACGCGAGAGCCATGATGACAAAGCCGCATATCCTTCAGGTCGGTCCCTATCCGGAATGGGACGAGACTCCCCTGAACGCCGCGTTTGCGGTCCATCGCTATTTCGAGGCGGCGGATAAGCAGGCCTTTCTGGCCGAGATCGGGCCGGACATCCGGGGCATCGCGACGCGTGGCGAACTGGGCGCCAGCCGCGCCATGATCGAGGCCTGTCCGAACCTCGAGGTCATCTCCGTCTATGGGGTCGGCTACGATGCGGTCGATCTCGCCGCTTGCCGGGAACGCGGCATCCGCGTGACCAACACGCCGGACGTGCTGACCAAAGACGTGGCGGATCTCGGCGTCGCCATGATGCTCTGCCAGTCGCGCGGCGTCATAGGTGCGGAAACCTGGGTGCGGGATGGAAGCTGGACCGGGCGGGGTCTCTATCCCCTGCGCCGCCGGGTCTGGGGCCGTCGTGCCGGCATCCTTGGCCTCGGCCGCATCGGCCTGGAGGTCGCGAAACGGCTGAAGGGCTTCGATATGCAGATTTCCTACAGCGGCACCCGGCCCAAGCCTGAGGCCGATGGCCTGACGTTCGTGGCCGATCCCGTCGCGCTCGCGCGGGACGTGGATTTCCTGTTCGTCACGCTGGCGGCGTCCGCCGAAACACGCCACATCGTCGGCCGCGAGGTCATCGCGGCGCTCGGGGCTGACGGCATGCTGATCAACATCTCCCGTGCATCCAACATCGACGAGGATGCGCTGCTGGACGCCTTGGAGCAGGGAACGCTCGGCTCAGCGGCACTTGACGTGTTCGAGGGCGAGCCCGCGCTCAACCCGCGCTTCCTCGCGCTCGACAACGTCCTCCTCCAGCCGCATCACGCTTCGGGCACCATCGAGACCCGCAAGGCGGTGGGGCAGTTGGTTCGCGATAATCTGCAGGCGCATTTTGCCGGCGCGCCGCTTCCGACCCCGGTCCTGTGAGGTTGTTATCATGAAAGCCATCATCGCCCATGCCGCAAAGGATCTCCGCATCGAGGAGACGGCGGACGAGCAGGCCGGTCCCGGCGAGGTCCGGCTGCGGCTTGCCACCGGCGGCATCTGCGGCAGCGACCTGCACTACTATCATCACGGCGGCTTCGGCGCGGTGCGTTTGAAGCAGCCGATGATCCTCGGCCACGAGGTTTCCGCCTATGTCGAGGCTCTGGGCGAAGGCGTTGACGGGCTGAAGGTCGGAGACCTCGTCGCCGTGTCGCCATCCAGGCCGTGCCGTACGTGCAAATATTGTCAGCAAGGCCTGCACAATCAGTGCCTGAACATGCGTTTCTACGGCAGCGCCATGCCGTTTCCGCATATTCAGGGCGCCTTCCGCGAGACCCTCGTTGCGGACGCCTACCAGTGCGTTCCCGCCGGCGATCTGTCGCCCGGCGAAGCGGCCATGGCAGAGCCGCTGGCGGTGGTCTTGCATGCGACGCGCCGGGCGGGAGACCTGCTCGGCAAGCGGGTGCTCGTCACCGGCTGCGGACCGATCGGCGTGTTGTCGATCCTGGCTGCACGCCGTGCCGGTGCCGCGGAGATCGTGGCGACCGACCTTTCCGACTTTACGCTCGCGATGGCAAAAGCCGCTGGTGCCGATCGTACGATCAATACGGCAAGCGAACCCGATGCGCTGGCGCCTTACGCGGCGGACAAGGGCACGTTCGATGTTCTCTACGAATGCTCGGGGGCTGCACCGGCGTTGCTCGGCGCCATTCCCGCCCTGCGGCCGCGCGGCATCATCGTTCAGCTTGGCCTCGGTGGAGATATGACCCTACCAATGACGGTGATCACCGCCAAGGAACTGGACCTGCGTGGCTCGTTCCGCTTTCACGAGGAGTTTGCCACGGGCGTCGCCCTGATGCGCAAGGGCTTGATCGACGTCAAGCCGCTGATCACGCACACCGTGCCGCTCGACGATGCTCTCTCCGCCTTCGACATCGCCTCCGACCGCAGTCGGACGATGAAGGCGCAGATCGTGTTTTCCTGACAAATAGGGCCAAGGAGGGGCCAAGGAAAAGGCCGGCCCTCGTTACCGGCTTTTCCCTGATGTAACGCCCGTGCAACTCCAGTGACCCTCGGCCCCCAGCCTCTCCACGACCGAGAGAACAATGTTGCGGACCTCGATGACGGCACGGCTGGGCGGATGGTTGACCGGCATATCGAGAACGAGCCGGCGCTGGAGGCCGGGCTTCACCAGTGTCGCGGTGGACAGGCGTTCGTTCTCGTGATCGGCGTAGATCGCACCACGCCCGAGGATCGTGACGCCCAGTCCGGCACGGATGGCGGCCTTCGTGCTCGCCACCCCTTCGATTTCCCTGACGATATTGATCTCGCGACCGAGCATCAGCGCCTGTCGTTCGAGAAGAATGCGAATCCCGTGTCTGCGCGTGGGCAGGATCAGCGGTAGTCCGAGTGCCTTTTCGATCGTCAGCGTTTCACCGGGTGCAAACTGACCGTTTGCGCCGACCGCAAACAGCACCTCATCGAACAAAGGGATGGCGGCCGGTTTGGCAACACCCTCGAGGGTGATGGCCAGATCGTGGAGCTTCGTGTCCACCCCGACGCGCAGCGCTTGGCTGTCCCCCTCGCTGATCGTCAGCCGCACCTTGGGAAAGCGCTGCGCGCACGCTTCGATGACGGGAATACCGAGGATCGGGCTGATCGAGCCGAGAATGCCCAGCGACACGTCGCCGCTTGGATATTTTGCCTGTTCCTTCGTCGCGACCTCTGCCTGATCGACGGCCCTGAGGATCGCCTGGGCGTGGGCCAAAAGCGTCTGGCCGGCTGACGTCGCCGTCACGCCGCGCGGTGTCCTGTTGAGCAGCAGAACCCCGAGCTGCTCCTCCAGCGCCCGCATGTGCGAACTCAGTGCCGGCTGCGCGACGCCCAGTTCACCGGCTGCGCGGGTGAACGAGCCGAGTTCCGCGATCTTGCTGAAATACCGCATCTTCAAAAGGTCGAGCGTCATGGTCTCGCGTCCAGTCCATATCGAATGAGTATATCTATTATGCTCAATATATATTTGTTTGAATGTCCGGCAACCGGTAAATCTTATTCTACCAGCGAGAGGATGCGCTGTTGGGGAGGATCGATATGAACATGAAGAAAATTCTGGGTGCCGTCATCTTTATCGGCGCAGCCTCACTATCCACGACAGCGAAGGCGGAACTGCTTGACGATATCAAAGCAGCGGGAACCCTGAACTGCGGCGTGCTGACCAATTCGCCGCCGCTCGGTTTCCAGGATGTGAAGACACGCGAGCCTGCCGGCTACGAAATCGAGATCTGCCAGAAGCTTGTAAAATCGCTCGGCGTGACGGCCAAGCTCACCGCCGTTTCTCCCCAGACCCGTATGGCGGAGTTGACGCAAGGACGCGTCGATATCCTGGCATCGCTGCTCAGCTACAGCAAGCAACGTGCCGAACAGGTCGATTTCAGCGGTACCTACATCGCCGAAGACTTCAACTTCGTCGTCCTCGATAAATCGGACATCAAGACGGTGGACGATCTCGCAGGTCAGCGCATCGGCCTCGTGAAGGGCTCGGTGCTGATCCCGATCACAGAGAAGCGGCTTCCGGACGCCCGTGTTCTCTCCTTCGAGACGAGCGCCGCTTCGTTCCTCGCCCTGCAGCAGGGTAAGGTAAAGGCGACCGTCTACCGCTATTCCGAAGGCAAGGCGGTCGAGCGCAATGCCGGAGCCGATATCAACAAGCTCCGATTCCTCGATGAGCCGCTCCTGTCCATGCCGTCCGGCTTCGCGTTCCGCAAGGGATCGCCGGAACTCGTCAAGGCGACGAATGCCTTTCTCGCATCGCTGGAAACATCCGGCGAGGGGCAGGCCCTCTACGACAAGTGGCTAGGTAAGGACAGCGAGCTGAAGGCAACCCGGAAATTCGAATTCGGCAAGCCGCAGGAAACCTGGTTCACCAACTGAGAGATCACCGGCAGTGACGGTTCCGCGGCTTTCCAGCGCGGTACCGTCCCACAGGTCAGGACGGCGACGGTGATTGGCGTGGAAACGTGCGTCCCGTCAGAGGCGAGACGTTTTTCCCATGGGCTATCAGCTTGATTTCAGCAAGGTTCTGCAGGGCGAGTACTTCGATCTCATTCTGCAAGGGCTCCAGACGACGATGGTTCTCTTCGTCATCTCCTGGGTTCTGGGGCTGATCCTCGCGATCTTCCTGACGGTCGTGCGGGCCATCGAATTCCGGCCGACACAGTTTCTGGTCGCAGCCTTCGTCGAGTATCACCGCAACGTACCGATCCTGATCCAGCTGTTCGTCTGGTACTTCGGCTTCGCCGTGGTGCTGCCGGATGTCGTCAACGACTACCTCAACGATATCGGTGCCGAGATCGGTTACGCCATCGTGGCGCTGGCGCTGAACAAGGCGGCCTATATGTCGGAGGATTTCCGCAGCGGGCTTCGCTCCATCCACCCGGCGCAGATGGAAGCCGCCCGCGCCATCGGTCTTACCTATCTCGGCGCGATGAAATGGGTGATCCTGCCGCAGGCATGGCGGCTGGCGCTGCCGGCCCTGCTCGGCCAGACGCTGATCCTGTTCAAGGGCACCAGCCTTGCTGCCGGTATCGGCGTGGCGGAACTCAGCTATCAGGCACGCTATGTCGAGGAGCAATCCTTCCGGATCTTCGAGGCCTATGGCGTCGTCACCGCAATCTACATGCTGATTTCGTTTGCGATCATGTGGGCCTCGTCGGTTCTGTCCACACGCTACCGGCTGAGGGTCAAGTGATGCTGGACATCCTTCAGGAATACGGCGTCCTTCTTCTCATCGGCGAGTATCCGCACGGCAAACTCGGCGGCCTGGCGATGACGCTCATCATCTCCTTCGTCAGCCTGATCGTGACGTTTCCCTGTGCCATTCTCATCGCGCTCGCCCGGACGGGAAAAAACAAGCCACTGAAAAGGCTTGCCAGCGGCTTCGTGCACTGCGTGCGCGCCATTCCGCTGCTGATGCTGATCTTCTGGGCCTATTTCGCGCTTCCCGTCGTCATCGGCATTCCGATCGATGCGACCTATACGCTGATCATCGCCATCGTCATCTACCAGACGGCCTATCTCGGCGAGATCATCGCCTCCGGCATCGAGGGCCTTCCCAAGGGACAGATGGAGGCGGCCGAAGCGCTCGGTCTCGGTTACATCCCGACGACGTTCCGCATCCTGTTGCCGCAGGCGCTGTTCAACGTCATCCCCGGCATCGTCAACCAGTTGACGACGATCATCAAGGAATCCTCGCTCGGCTCGATCATCGCCGTGCCGGAACTCTCCTATGCCATGCTCCAAGTGAACTCGAACGAGGTCACCAAGCCCTTGCAGATCTTCGGCATTCTCGCCGCCACCTATTTCGTTCTCTGCTTTGCGCTCAGCCAAGCAACGGGCGTGCTGGAACGGCGCATTTCCAACCGGCGAACCGGCCGGGTCGTCGTGGAGGCGGTGGCATGATCGCATTTCACAGCGTCTCCAAGCGCTACGGCGCGCTGCAGGTCATCCACGATATCTCGGCTACGGTCGAGAAAGGCACGACCATCGTGCTCTGTGGCCCCTCGGGTTCGGGCAAGTCCACGCTGGTGCGCACGGTCAACCGGCTGGAGCCGATCCAGTCGGGACGGATCACGGTCGCCGGGCGCGATATCCACGCAAAGTCCGTCGATGTGAATACGTTGCGCTCAGGCATCGGCTTCGTCTTCCAGCACTTCAACTTGTTTCCGCACCTGACGGTCGTCGACAACGTAATGCTGCCGCTGCGTCGCCTTCGCGGGCAGTCGCGCAAACAGGCACTGCCGACGGCCATGCTCATGCTGGAACGCGTCGGCCTTGCCGATCGGGCGCAGTCTCTGCCGGCCGATATTTCGGGCGGGCAGGCGCAGAGGGTGGCCATTGCCCGCTCGCTGATCCTCAAGCCCGAGATCCTGATCCTCGACGAGCCGACCAGCGCGCTCGATCCGGAAATGGTCGGCGAGGTGCTGAAGCTGCTGCGCGAGCTTTCCGGCGGCGGCATCACGCTGATGTGCGTCACCCACGAAATGGGCTTCGCCCGCGAGGTGGCCGATCGCATCTGGTTCCTCAAGGGCGGGCGACTAACGTTCGACGCCAGCCCCGACCTGTTCTTCTCCCAGGAGGCGCATCCCGACGTGCGGGGCTTCCTCTCCTCCATCCACCGCAATCACTGAAACAATCGAGAGATCCGATCATGATCCATATCAAGCAAATCCCGGAGCGTCCGAGCGCGGAAGACATCAAGGGGCTTTCACCCTTCTCGCCGGCAACCATCCATGAGGCTCAGGGGCGTCGTGGCGCCCTTTCGTCGCGCATCAAGCCAGTCGATTACCGCATGAAGCTGTGCGGCCCGGCCTTTACCGTGAAAAGCGCACCGCGCGACAATGTCATGTTGCAGCTGGCGATCAATTATGCGAGCCCGGGCGATATCATCGTCGTCTCCGGCGGCGCGTACGAGGAAGCCGGGTCCTTCGGCGACGTACTGGCCAATGCCTGCCTTGCCAAGGGCATCGGCGGCCTCGTGACCGATACGGGCGTGCGGGACACGCTGCAGCTCCGCGATCTCGGCTTTCCCGTGTTCTCGCTCAGCGTCTGCATCAAGGGCACGGTCAAGGAAACGTTGACCTCGGTCAACGATCCGATCATCGTCGGCGACGAACTGATCTATCCCGGCGACATCATCGTCGGCGATGCCGACGGGCTCGTGGTCGTCCGTCGTGGCGAGGCGCAGGCGGTGGCGAAGCTTTCGCAGGAGCGGGAAGACGCCGAAGCCGGCTATATCGCCGCCTACAAGGCGGGCAAATCGGTGATCGAGGTCAGCAATCTGGAACCAGTGCTGAAAGCCAAGGGATTCCGGTCGGATATCTGATCTTATACCAAGTGTCGATGACAGAAACCTATAGGTTCCTAGCAACGACACTTGGTATCAGGCCTCGGCGGCAGCCAGCGCCGTCTCCGTCATCTGCAAGCTCCGCTTCAGCCGGCTCTCCCGCCACGCGGCAAAGAGGCCGGCTGCCGCAACGATGACGCCGCCCGTGATCGTGGTGATAACGGGTAACTCGCCGAAGGCGAGATAGCCGATGACCACGGACCAGATCAGCGTCGAATATTCGAACGGCGCAAGCAGCGAGGCTTGCGCATGGCGCAGGCTCAACGTGATCAAGATCTGTGCCATGCCGCCGGAAATGCCGGCGGCGAGCAGAAGGCAGAGCTGCGTCACGCTCGGCATCGTCCAGCCGAAGACAGCGGTCGCCAGGCCGATAATGGTGGTGACGAGAGAAAAATAGAGCACGATCGCGCTCGGCTGTTCGGTCTTTGCGAGGTGACGGATCTACACCGAGGAAACGGCGGAGAAGAACGCCGCCACGAGCCCCGCCGCACTGCCGAGCAGCATGCCCACGCCGATGACGTCGGCTTTGAAAATATCGAGATGCGGCGCCAGCATCACCAGCACGCCGGTAAAGCCGACCGCGACCGACGTCCAGCGGTAGACCCGGACGACCTCGCCCAGAAGCAAGGCTGCGAGGATGACGGTGAAGAGCGGTGCGGCGTAGCTCAGTGCCGTCGCGTCTGCGAGCGGCAGATAGGCGAGCGCAAGATAGCCGAAGAACATGCCGCCCGTGCCGGAAATGCTGCGGACGAGGTGCCCGCCAAAATGCTTCGTGCGGGTGAGGGCAACGAGGTTTCCCTGTAGTCCGAGCCAGATGCCCAAGGGCAGGAGCGCGCCGACAGACCGGAAGAACACGACTTCCCCTGTCGGAATCTCACCGTTCAGCCCCTTCACGCTCGCCGCCATCAAGGTCGCGCAGAGGGCTGCTAGAAGTTTGAGGAGAATGCCTTTTCCGGGGTTCATTGCTAGTCACCGTCGCCAAACCTCCCGAATTGGCCTCCCTGTCGCCATTCACCACGAACCGTCTCGGACGGAAACCAGAAACGCGCTCCATCAAAACTTCGTCTGACCCCATCGCCCCATCGCTGATGTAGCAAGAATGGCGCCCTTCGCTGCGTCTGTCAGCGAACCGGGACCTTGCAAGCAGGTGGCGAATGGACCTCTCGAAAATCAAAACCCTGATCGACTTCGTCGGCCAATCCGACATCACCGAACTCACGGTGAGCGAGAAGGATACGACGGTCCGGATCTTCCGGACGAAGACGACGGGCGAAACCGCTGGCCCGGTTGCCGTACCTGCCGCTGCTGCCGGAGAGGCCGGTTCGACGCAGGTGACCGCGCCGATCTTCGGTGTGCTGCACGCGGCATCGGCACCCGGCGAAAAGCCGTTCGTCGCCCTTGGCGATATCGTCGAGGCCGGCCAGACGCTGTTCATCATCGAAGCCATGAAGGTCTTCAATAGCATTTCTGCACCGTGCGCAGGTCGTATCGTAAGGCTCGCGGGCGTGGATGGCGCCGAGATCGAGGCGGGCGACCTGCTGGCGGAGATCGCCTGATGTCCGGGGACGCCACAAACACGCAGGAAGCACGCAGCTTCGATACGGTCCTCATCGCCAATCGCGGCGAAATCGCGCTGCGGGTGCTCCGGGCCTGCAAGGATCTGGGCCTGAAGACGGTCATGATCTGCTCGCAGGCCGACCGGGACGCGCAATATGGTGCGCTGGCCGACAGGTTCCTTTGCATAGGCCCGGCAAGCGCCGGCAAGAGCTATCTCAATCAGGATGCGATCCTGCTGGCGGCGCGCATGACGGGTGCCGGCGCCATTCACCCCGGTTACGGCTTCCTGTCCGAGAATGCCGGCTTTTCCGCTGCCATCGAGACGGCGGGGATGGTTTTCATCGGGCCGACTGCTGCCTCGATTTCGACCATGGGCGACAAGATTGCCGCGAAATCCGCGATGATGGCGGCCGGCGTTCCTTGCGTTCCCGGCCCCGATACGGCCCTTCCGGACGATCCGGCTGCAGTCCAGGCCATTGCCGCTGAGATCGGCTATCCCGTGATCGTCAAGGCGGCCGGCGGCGGTGGCGGGCGTGGGATGCGCGTGGTGCACGAGGCGGGACATTTGCAGGAGGCGGTATCGCTGACCCGCGAGGAAGCCCGGCAAGCCTTCGGCAGCCCGGCGCTCTATATGGAGAAATTTCTCCAGCATCCGCGCCATATCGAAATACAGGTTCTTTGCGACGTGCACGGCAACGCTATCTGGCTCGGGCATCGCGATTGCTCCATGCAGCGCCGCCATCAGAAAGTGGTGGAGGAGGCCCCCGCGCCAGGTATCGCGCCGGAACGCATCGCGCCCGTTGCCGAAGCCTGCCTCACCGCCTGCCGGCTGATCGGCTATCGTGGCGTCGGCACTTTCGAGTTTCTCTATGAAGACGGTGAGTTCTACTTCATCGAGATGAACACCCGGCTCCAGGTCGAGCATCCCGTGACCGAAATGACCGCGGATATCGACATCGTCCAGGCGCAGATCCAGGTGGCGCAGGGCGAACCGCTGGCGCTGGGGCAGGGGGATGTGGTGACCGAAGGGCATGCCTTCGAATGCCGCATCAATGCGGAAGACCCCGAAACGTTTCTGGCGGCAGCCGGCACCATCACCGGCATCGCCCTGCCATCCGGCCCCGGTATCCGGGTCGATACGCATGTCCATGCCGGCTACAAGGTGCCGGCCTATTACGACTCGCTGATTGGCAAGCTGATCGTGCATGCGCCGAGCCGGGCGGAGGCCTTTGCCGCCATGCGCAGCGCGCTTGCCCAGACGCGCATCGACGGCATCGCCACCAATCTGCCGCTGCTGCGCGCGCTGTTCGACGACGCGGCCTTTGCGGCCGGTGGCACGGACATTCACTATCTCGAGACATGGCTGAAGCAGCGGAGCGCCGCATGAGCAAGCTGGACTTCACCGATCCCGCTCTCCTCGACGCGCTTGCCGCCGCCCTGACGGCCGCAGGCGTGGACGGCATCGAAATCGAGCAATCGTCGCGCAGGCTGCGGCTGGTCGTAGAGGGGAAGAGCACGCGCGCGACGATGCGCCTCGAGGCCGGCCCTGCATCCGCAGCCAATATCATCACCGCGCTGATGGCCGGCATTTTCGACCTCGAGACGATCCCGAGCGAACTGCCACGAACCGTTCGTGCCGGAGACATTCTTGCCTGCCTGCGCGTCGGGCCGGTGCTGGTACCCGTCAGGGCCTCAAGAGCCTGCATGGTCACGCGGTGCCTTGTAGACCGGCAAGCCCTTGTCGGCTTCGGCGATCCTCTGTTCGACATCGAGGCACACCCATGAGCCACGCAGTCCGTTCCCTTGCCAGCCGACCGCTGATCCGGTCGCGCCCCAAGATCTCTGCCATCGGCGCGCGGGCATTCCTGCTCGACGCGCCGGGCGAGTTCGACCTTGCCGCGCAACGACGGATCTGGGCGCTGACGCAGACCGTGCGGCAATGGCCTGACGTGATCGAGACCGTGCCGGGTATGACCAATCTGCTGGCCGTTTTCAAGGCCGTGCCGGAAGACCCCGACAGCGTGATATCTAGGCTGCTCGACGCCTGGGAACGCGCCGAAAGTATCGACATCAAAGGCAAGACGATTGACATTCCCGTCCATTACGGCGGCGCGCATGCGACCGATCTGGCAGCCCTCTGCGATCTTTGCAGCCTTTCCGACAGAGAGGTCGTGCGGCTGCATCATCAGGGCACCTATACGGTGTTTGCGCTCGGCAGCGCGCCGGGCTTCGGCTACCTGCATGGGCTCGATCCGCGCCTTCACATGCCGCGCAAGACCGTGCCGTCTTTGCGGATGGAAAAGGGTTGCGTCACCATCGGCGGCATGCAGACGGGCGTTGCCGTTCTGACCGGGCCAAATGGCTGGAATTCCATTGGCTTTGCCGATCTGCCGATGTTCGACCCCGCAGCCGAGGTGCCCGCCCTGATGGCGCCGGGCGATATCGTGCGCTTTCTCCCCGAAAGGATCGAGCTGTGATCGAGATCGTCGACACCGGGCCGCTGAACACGATCCAGGACCTCGGGCGACCGGGCTACCGCGACATCGGCGTGACGGTGAGCGGAGCGATGGACCCGCTGGCATTGACGATCGCCAATCTGCTGGTTGGCAACGATGCGGGAGCCGCGGCGGTCGAACTCCAGACATTTCCCGTGCGTATCCGTTTCCAGCAGAGAACCGCGTTCGCCGTCACGGGCGGCGGCTCCGCGATGCTTGACGGGGAAACCCTTCCGCCCTGGTGGATGCAGATTGCAGCCGCCGGCCAGATCCTTGAAATCCTGCCGTCGAAAACGTCGGCCCGCGCCTATGTGGCCTTCGAGGGTGGCGTCGATGTCGCGCCGGTCATGGGCTCGCGCAGCACCTCGTTGCGCGGTGCGTTCGGCGGCAATGACGGTAGCGCGCTACGCAAAGGCGACGTGCTTCAGCTGGGGTCTCCGGCGTCCGGTGTCTTCCCCGCGGGCGGCTTCGGCGTGGTGCCTCCCCTGCGCGAGATGGCATCGCTCTTCCCTAAAGCCGAAAACGGCGCCTTGCTGATCCGGGCGCTGCCGGCCGGCGAACACGATCTGTTCGGGGCGGATGCCGAGCGATTCTGGGCCGAGGACTGGAAAATCTCCGCGCAGAGCGACCGGACCGGCTACCGCCTTTCGGGCAATCCCATCCGTCTGACGGAACCGGTCGAAATGCGCTCCCACGGCATCGTCGCAGGTGTCGTTCAGGTGCCGCCGGGCGGCGAGCCCATCGTGCAGATGAGCGATGCCAATACGGCGGGCGGATATCCGAAGATCGCAGGCATCATCGAGGCCGACCTCTGGCGGCTGGGTCAGGCGCGCATCGGCACGCGTCTGCGCTTCGTACGGGCGTCGCATGCAGAGGCGCGGATGCTTGACCAGGCGATTGCCGCCTATATCGGCGACGTCGAAATCACCGCGAGACAAGTCGGGCGGGCGCTGAAGGCGATGGCAGGCCGATGACAGGAGGTGAGTTCGTGAAAATCGACATAAATTCCGATATGGGCGAGGGCTTCGGTCCTTACAGCCTATGCGATGACGAAGCCCTGATGACGGTCGTCTCCTCCGCCAATATTGCCTGCGGTTTCCATGCCGGCGACCCCGAAACGATGGCGCGGATGGTGCGTCTCGCCAAGGCGAACGGGGTCGGCGTCGGTGCGCATCCGGGCCTACCGGACAGGCTCGGCTTCGGCCGCCGCGAGATTCCCTCCTCGCATGACCAATTGCGCCAGCAAATGCTCTATCAGCTCGGCGCATTGACGGCGGTCGCGAAAGGCGAGGGTGTGCCCGTCGCGCATATCAGCTTCCACGCTGCCATGGGCAATATGGTCAATCGCGATCCCGTGCTCGCCGACCTGATGATGGACGCCGTCCACACCGTCGATCCGAACCTCATCGTCTTTGCCATGCCCGACAGCGTCATTGCGACAGCTGCCGCCCGCGCCGGGCTGAAGACGCTGCTGCTGTTCCTTGCCGACCGGGCCTACGATGTGGACGGCAAGCTGGTTGCACGCGGCCTGCCGGGCGCCGTTATCAAGCAGGAGGACGCGCTGCGCGCCCGCGTTCGCCAATTCCTCCGGCACGGTACCGTGACCACCATCGACGGCGCGACGCTGGCCATGCCGGCACGTTCCATCCTCGTCCACAGCGATACGCCCGGGTCTCTCGACCTCGCGCGGATCGTCCGCAGCGAGATCGAGGCCAGCGGCGCGACCATCGCCCCGGCGTCTGACATCGCCTGATCCAGAACGTCCTCCCCAAAGTCTGTCCGGTTCCTTCTGAACCAGCCAGACTCTGGATTCCTTTGTCGTCGTTTGTCTCTCGGGATAACCGGATTCCCCTTATCCCTGACAAACTCTCAAGACCGAAAGCGCAACCCCGATGCCCGCCATTGCCGACCGCCTGAAACACGTCTCCATCTCCGCGTCCGCCGCCATGACCCAGCGCGCACGCGATCTCGCCGCGCAGGGGATCGGCGTCATCAGCCTGTCGGCCGGCGAGCCGGATTTCGCAACGCCCGCCCATGCGACCGAAGCGGCTCATGCCGCAGCGCTCGCGGGCGACACGAAGTACCCGTCGATGGATGGGACGCCGGCGCTGAAGGCCGCGATCTCGCGAAAATTCAAGCGCGACAACAATCTCGACTACGATGCCAGCCAGATCGTCGTCTGCGGCGGCGGAAAGCAGGTGATCTTCAACGCCATTCTCGCCACCTGCAATCCCGGCGACGAAGTGGTTATTCCCATGCCGTCCTGGATCAGCTACGCCGATATCGTCCGCTTTGCCGGCGCCGTGCCGGTGCCCGTCGCCTGCCCGCAGCAGGCCGGTTTCAAGATCCGGCCGGAAGATCTGGAAGCGGCGATCACGCCCCGCACCAAGTGGCTCTTTCTCAACTTTCCCAACAACCCGACGGGCGCTGCCTGCTCGCGGGAGGAAATGAAGGCGATCGCCGAGGTGATGCTGCGCCATCCCGATATCTGGATCATGACCGACGATATCTACGAACATCTGATCTATGACGGTTTCGAATTCTGCACCATCGCCGAGGTCGAACCCCGTCTCTACGATCGCGTGCTGACCATGAACGGCGCCTCGAAGGCCTATGCCATGACCGGCTGGCGGCTCGGCTTTTGCGGTGGTCCGAAGGATCTGATCAAGGCGATCAGCAACGTCAACGGCCAGAACGGCGGCGGCACAGCGACCGTCGTGCAGGCCGCAGCCGTTGCCGTGCTCGACGGACCGCAGGACCTTCTGAAAGAGCGGGCCGCCATCTACACGCAGCGGCGCGATTTCGTGCTCGGCAGACTGGCGGAGATCGACGGTATCCGGTGCCACAAGCCGGAAGGCGCGTTCTATATCTTCCCCAACATCTCCGGCCTGCTCGGCAAGACATCGAAGGGAGGCCGCAAAATCGAGACGGACACCGACTTCGTCATGGCACTGGTCGAGGAACATCACGTCGCGACCGTTCAGGGTGCGGCCTACGGCATGAGCCCGTTTTTTCGCATCTCCTATGCCACCAGCATAGAGAAGCTGGACGAAGCCTGCGCCCGGCTTGCGCAGTTCTGCGCCGATCTTCGCTAAAACGGTCTTTGCTGAGGCCGAAGGTCAGCCGCGCGGCAGTTTCAGCCGCGCGGTGAGTTCCAGCAGGATGTCCCGCACGGCCGTTGCGGGCTCGGACAGCGACATCCCATCCGCCACGCAGAGCGACAGCGTTTCCTCGATGCGCGGCGTCACCATGCGGCAGACCAGCGGCTCGCCGGACTCGGTTACGATCCGGTCCGCAATCGCCTTCGGCATGATCGTCGCGCCAAGACCGGCGCTGACGGCGCGGGTAAGAGTCCGCACGATCTCCACTTCGCCCACGACCTTCAGGTTGACCCGGCTGCGGGTGAAGGCGGTATCGACTGCCCGACGCACGAAGTTGTAGGCCGGCGGCATGAGCAACGGCAGGCCGTCCAGCGCCGCGACCGCAATGGGCTTCTCATCCGCCTCGATGGCGAAGTTCGGATGCGCGACGAGGAAGAATTCCTCGCTGAGGATCGGCTCGAATTTCACGCCCTTTAGTGGCCCGACGCCATGGATCAGCGCCATCTCCAGGCGGCCGGTCATGATCATCTGGCTGTAGGTCTGCCCGACGCTCTCCGTCAGATGCAGGAGAATGCCGGGATGCCGCTTGCGTGTTTCCGCCAGCAGATCGACCGACAGCGTCGCCGCACTGCTGAAGGGCACGAGGCCGACGGATACGCGCCCCGCAAGCGAATTTCCGGCGGCCGAGGCATCGGCCTGCGCCTGGTCCATCTGCCGCAGGATAATTTGCGCATGGCGATACACGGCATGGCCCGCATCCGTCATGCTCACGCCCTGCTGGCTGCGCAGCAACAGCTTCTGGCCAAAGTGCTCCTCGAGCGAGGCCAGCTGCTGGCTGAGGGCCGGCTGCGCAACGTGAAGGATATCGGCCGCCCGCGTGATGCTGCCGGTGTCCACGATGACGATGAAAGATTTTAAACGCCTGATATCCACGTTCTGCCTATAGATCGCCCCACTTGTCGGCACTCTACAATCCGACCCTGATATTTCAAAGCCAAATCCATCACTTAGCAGATCGTCGCATTGTGCATTGCACGCACAGTCTGCTGCATTTGCAAGCGCATGCCGGAGCGCTCTGCTTATTTTATGATCACCATAAGGCTTGCTTATTGCTCCAGAGATAATCGGTCTTATTCAGCATCGGACAGTTTCGTTACTGTGAAAAAAACGGACGGGGAAGGGAATACGAATGTCATTTTCCGACTACAGGACAGCCCTTGTTACCGGCGCGTCGTCCGGCATCGGCGCCGCCGTCGTGGAGCGCCTGTGCCGCGAGAACATCGAGGTGCATGCGCTGGCGCGCAGCGCCGAGCCGCTGAAGGCGCTTGCCGCGAAGACGGGTTGCATCCCGCACGTCATCGACGTCACGGACCGCGCGGCGCTTGCCCGGCTGACCGCCGAAACGGAATTCGATATTCTCGTCAACAATGCCGGCGTCGACAGGCCAAAGAAGTTTCTGGAGGCGGACGAAGCCGACATCGATCTTCTGGTCGACGTCAATCTTCGCGCCGTCCTGCATCTCTGCCGCATGGTCGTGCCGGGCATGGTCGCGCGGGACAATGGCCATGTGATCAACATCTCGTCCATCGCGGGCGCCTACAATTTTGGCGGAAACTCCTCCTATCACGCGACGAAGGCCGGGGTGAGCATGCTGTCCAACCAGCTGCGCATCGATGCGTTCGGCAAGCGCGTCAGGGTCACCGAGATCTGCCCCGGACGGGTGGCGACCGATATCTTCGCCCATGTGCACGGCGACGATCCGTCCATCCGCGAACGCTTCATCGATGGCTTCGAACTGCCGGAAGCCTCCGATATCGCCGACGCCATCGCCTTTGCCATCGCTGCCCCCATCGCGGTCAATATCGGCCATATGGAAATCACGCCGACGCTTCAGGTCATGGGTGGCCTGCAGACCGCGCGCCCGGAAACAGTGCGTCCCAAAGCGCCTGCGCCGGACCAGAAGCCGTGAGCGGGTTCGACATCACGGCGATCCTGTCCAATCCGGACTATGTCGCGATGCTGATCGAAGGCATCAAGATGACCTTCGTGATCGCCATCGGCTCGTGGGTGCTGGCAATGACGCTCGCCGTTCTGCTGCTGGCGCTGCGCTTCTCGCCCGGCCGTTTCGGCAATGCCTTCGTTTCGGCCTATGTCTCCTATCACCGCAACGTGCCGACGCTGGTGCAGCTGATGCTCTGGTATTTCGGCATCTTCACGCTGCTGCCGGACTGGCTGACCTTCTGGCTGTCGAACCACAATGCCGAGGCGATCTTCGCTGTGGTGGGGCTCGGCCTCTGCCAGGCGGCGTATTTCAGCGAGGATCTGCGCTCCGGGCTTCGCTCCGTTAGCGTGGGGCAGATGGAGGCTGCGCGTGCGCTCGGCCATGGCTATCTCTCGGCCATGCGCTACGTGCTGATGCCGCAGGGGGTTCGCAACGCCCTGCCGCCGCTGATCAACCACAGTGTTTCCCTGTTCAAGAACAGCAGCCTCGGCATCGTCATCGGCGCGTCCGAACTGACGCATGCGGTGAAAGAGGTCGAGAACCTGAGCTTCCGCACCTTTGAGATCTACGTGATCGGAACCGTGCTCTACCTGGCCTTCACCCTGCTGATCATGGCGGCCGGCGCCGTGGTGACCATGCGCACCGACGTCTCACGGAGGGCGCGCGCATGATCACCGATATCGTCACGATCTTTCAGGACTACTGGCTGCTGCTGCTTATCGGGCAGTACCCGAACGGCCCGCTCGGCGGTCTTGCAAACACGCTGATCCTGTCGACGCTCAGTATCGCGCTCGCCTTTCCCGTCAGCATTCTCATGGCGCTCGCCCGGCTTTCCAAATGGCGGCTGCTCCGCTGGCCGGTCACCGTGCTGGTCTATGTCACGCGCGGCGTACCGCTGCTGATGCTGATCCTGTGGAGCTACTTCCTGGTGCCGCTGATGACCGGCGCGGATGTGCCGAGCTTCGTCACCATGCTGACCACGCTCGTCATCTATCAAGGCGCCTTCCTCAGCGAGGTCGTTCGCGGCGGCATCGTCGCTCTCAGCCACGGGCAGATGGACGCGGCGAAGGCGCTCGGTCACAGCTACCTCGGGGCCATGCGCTTCGTCATTCTGCCGCAGGCGCTCTACAATATGATTCCGAGCATCCTCTCCACCTTCGTGTCCACCATCAAGGATACGACGCTCGGCTATGTCATCAACGTTCCTGACCTCACCTTTGCGGCGAGCCAGGTGAACAACCAGCTTCTGACGCAGCCCTTCCAGGTCTTCCTCATTCTGGCCGTGATCTACTACGTGATCTGCTGGAGCCTGACCCACGCCACCCATCGTCTCGAACGCCGCATCACCCGCAGGCGCGCCGGCCTGTCTGCAGGCCGCACCGCGCACGTGGTTGCGCCGCCGGTCAAAATCGCAACGGAGCAGCCATGAAAAGCCTCGATCGAACAGGCCCGCAAAATGGACAGGATCCGACGGCCATCCGGATCGCCGGAGTCTCCAAGACATACGGCACCTACGAGGTGCTCAAGAGCATCGACGCCGAAGTGGCACGCGGTGAAGTCGTCGTCATCTGCGGCCCCTCCGGCTCCGGCAAGTCGACGCTGATCCGCACGATCAACCGGCTGGAGGAGATCAACAGCGGCGCCATCACCTTCGACGGTCAGAACATCCACGCGCCGATGAAAACGCGGGACCTCAACCGTCTGCGCAGCCGCATCGGCTTCGTCTTCCAGAGCTTCAACCTCTTTCCGCACCTCTCCGTGGTCGACAATGTCTCGATGTCGCCGATCCGGGTGAAGGGCGTCTCCCGCGATGTCGCCCACGATAAGGCCTTGCTGCTGCTCGACCGCGTCGGCCTTGCCGACAAGGCGACGGCCTATCCGGGCCAGCTTTCCGGCGGACAGCAGCAACGCGTCGCCATTGCCCGTGCCCTGGCGATGGAGCCCCCGGTGATGCTGTTCGACGAGCCGACCAGTGCGCTCGATCCCGAGATGGTCGGCGAAGTGCTCGCCGTCATGAAGAGCCTCGCCAAGGACGGCATGACCATGCTGTGCGTCACGCACGAGATGGGCTTTGCGCGTGATGTCGCCGACCGGATCTGGTTCATCGATGCCGGCGGGATCATCGAAAAGGCGACGCCCGAAGAATTCTTCACCCATCCCCGCCATCCGCGCGCCCAGCGCTTCCTTGCCGACCTGCGGCACTGACGGACGTCACTTTCTAACTATAATAATCAAAGGAGAACAGCATGACCCTGACACGCATCACACTCGGACTCGCTTTGGCAGCGACGGCTCTTGCAGCACCTGCGAAGGCCGATCAGCTCGCCGATATCCTGTCTGCCAAGACCCTGCGTTGCGCGACCTTTGCCGACGTTCCGCCTTTCGCGTCGCCCGATCCGAAGACCCGCGAAATGGCCGGCTTCGACGTCGACCTCTGCAACGCCATCGCCACGGAACTCGGCGTCAAGGCCGAAGTGAAGCCCGTGTCCGTCGAAGCGCGCGTGCCGGAAGTCAAGCTCGGCCGCGTCGACATCACCGTCGCGAACCTTGCCTACACGCTTAGCCGTGCCGAGCAGATTCAGTTCAGCGACCCCTACTACCTCGCCAAGGAAATGCTGATCGTTCCCGATGAAGATCCGGGCAAGACGAAGGCCGACTTCGAAGGCCAGCGTATCGCCTCGACCAAGGGCTCGACCTCGGAAATGTCGATCAAGCTCAACAAGTCCACGCCTCTGACCTTCCAGGATACGGCATCGGCCTACCTCGCCGTTCAGCAGGGCAAGGCGCGCGGCATGGTCGCCAACACCATGACGACGACGAAGTTCGTCAACCAGTCCCAGACCCAGGGCAAGAAGATGCGCATGATCCCCGATCCGATGATCTTCCAGCCCATCGGCGTCGGCATGCAGAAGGACCAGCCCGCGCTGACCGCCAAGATCAACGAGGTGCTGCGCAAGCTCGACACGTCGGGCGAACTCGGCAAGATCTGGGACAAGTGGCTCGGCCCGAACACGGAGTACAAGATCGTCCGCAACGACAAGGTCGTGCCCCTTAGCGAACTGAAGTTCGAGCCCATTCCCTGAACTAAAAGCCGATAAGCTTAAAATACGGGGCGCAGCCAATGCGCCCCGTGTTTTCTATTTGACCGGAGCGCTTGAGCGCTTACGAAAAACTTTCCAGCACAGCCAGAAACGTATGCCGGTCGCCCTGTCCCTCGGTCAGTCGCACGCGCGCTTCGATGTCGGCGAGGTGGTGGTCCATGAGGTCCTGGGCTTTGCGCAGGTTCTTGGCCTTGAGGGCGGCGACGATCAGGCGGTGGTGGTCGGCGCCGCAGTCGTCCTTGCGCTCTTCCTCGTAGAGCGACATGACAAGGGAGAGGCGGGCGACGATCTTGGCGAGCATTTCGGTCAGGACCGGGTTGCCGGCAAGCTCCGCCAGCACGATGTGGAATTTGCCGGAGAGAACGGTCTTCGACTTCTCGTCGCCGTGATGATGGATGTGTTCTTCCTCGTCCGTCAGCGTCTGCAGGGCATCCAGTTCCTCCGTCGTCGCGCGCGCGATGACGAGGTCGAGGAGAAGGTGCTCCAGCTTGCGGCGGGCTTCAAAGAGGCTCTTCGCCTGTTCGATGCTCGGCTCGGCGACGAAGGTGCCGCGGTTGCGCTTGCGCTCCAGCAGATGATCGCTTTCGAGCACGCCGAGCGCTCCGCGCACGACGGTGCGGCTGACGCCGAAATGCTCGGCGATCGCTTCCTCGAGGATCTTGGTTCCGGGCTTCAGCGCGCCTTCGCCGATGGCGGCGGCCAGCGTGTTGCGGATGCGCTCCGAGACGTCGTCATTGCCGGTATCCGCCGTTTCCACAGCGCCGCTGGTGCCCGACGGGGCTTTCGTGTTTTGCCGGCGCGGCTTTCTCATGGGGGTCTCCACATCACGTCTGTATGGCTTGCCGAACGATGGTAGCCCTTCGTTCCAGATATCCCTATGTCGTTATATTTTCCATAAGAATGTTCCTGCGCATATCGCACAATCCAAAGGAACGCTCCGGATGTCGGACGCCGTTTGCGCGCCCGACATCCGGAGCGACAATCAGGCCGCTTGTTGCTTTGCCTCGGGGGAGGCGAGGGCGATGCTCTTGTCCCGGCAGATCGAGCGGATGTGGTCGGCCGACTGCTGGATGAAGCCGATGGCGGCATTGAACCCATAGGACTGGTTCTCATAGGTCGGATAGCCGTATTGGCTGGCTTCATAGGCCTCCCAGTCCCGCATCGCGCCCGACTTTACCCGCGCCTCGTAGGTATCCACCATCGCCATGTAGGCGGCGAGCTCGTCCTCTGTCAGATCGGGATGGCCTGCGCGCCAGGTCGGGTCGTCGATCTCGATGCACTGACGCGGATTGGCGCGGCGCGGCTTGTCCTCGACGGACTGGGCGACTTCGAGCGAGAGGTTGAGGGCCGGGTTGGCGTCGGCGAGGATCGGCAGGATGGTGGCGAAATCGACGATGCCGCCGCCGCAGGGGCGGGTCTGGAAATCGAGGCCGCCGGGCGCCCGCCCGACATAGGCATCCTTGATATGCGTCTGGCGGATATACGGGGCGAGGCGGCGGGCAGCGAAGACCGGATGCTCGCCGCGTTGCAGGCCGTTCGCCGTATCGAAGACCACGCCGACGCAGTCCTCACCGACCTTCTCGATCAGCCGCAGGATTTCAAATGACGTGATCTCGTCATGGGTCTCGATGTTCATGTGCGCGCCATGGGCACGGGCGACCGGCGCCAGCTTCCGCAGCACCTTCTCCATCCCGTCCAGTTGGTCCTGCCAGCTTACATCCGTGCGAAACCGGTCGTTCGCCAGCCGGCCGCGATATTCGGATTTAAAATTGCCCGGCGCGACCCAAAGCTCGAAGCAACCGATCGCCGCACTCGCCTCGATCATGCGGGTGAAGCCGGCGATGATATCGCCGCCGCCCGCCGCCCGCAGCGCCGGTTCCTCGGCGCTGCAATAGGGATTGATCTTGCCGATGCCGCTTTCAAGGTAAAGGTCGAGATCGTCGGCCTTGGCGCGGATGTCGCGCAGGGCGCCGGGGTCGAGCGTCGCGCTCATGTCCAGCGCGGTGCTGAAGAAGATGCCGGCTAGCCCCAGCTTCTTCACGTGGTCGAGGCTGGCAAGCGGTCCGCGCATCTTCGATTGGGGCAGCTTGATGCTGTCGATTCCGAGTTTCATGTCGAACGTCCTTTTTGTGTTTCCGGATGCCACGCACTTCGGTGGCGTCTTATGGGTGTCGTGGGTGAGGGGGATCACGCCCGTGCCGGCGCGGTCGTCGCGCTGCGGTTCTTCGGCTGAAGGCTTTTTTCGAGATAATGCTGGCCGACCGAGGCGACGGTGGTGATGGCGAGGTACCAGATGGAGGCGACGAACAGGAGTTCGATGACGAGGAAGTTGCGGGCGTAGATCGCCTGTGCCTGCGTCAGCAGGTCCTGCATGCCGATGACGGAGACGATGGCGCTTGCCTTCAGCATGCCGATGGCCTGATTGCCGGTCGGTGGCACGATGAGGCGCGCCGCCTGCGGCAGAATGACGGTCTGGAACGTCTGCCGCGGCTTCAGCCCAAGGGCGGTTGCCGCCTCGCGCTGGCCTTTGTCGACGGCGACCAACCCTGCGCGGATGATCTCCGACATGTTCGCGGCTTCATGCAGACCGAGCGCAAGGAAGCCGGCGAAGGTCGGAGTGACCAGATCGTTGATCGAGATGCTGTAATCGCCGATCCCGACCTGCGGGATGAAGAGGGCGATATTGAACCAGAAGAAGATCTGCACGATCAGCGGCACGCCCCGGAACCACCAGACGAATGCCGCGGCGATGACCTTCAGAACGAGATTTTTGGAAGTTGCCATCAGCGCGAGGATGCAGCCGAGCGCGATGCCGAAGATCATTGCGCCCGCCGTCAGCTGCAGAGTCAGCACCACCCCCCGCAAAATCGAGGGGTGAACGAGATAGCGCGGGATTTCAGCCCACTGGATGCTCTGGCTCTGCGCCACGATCATCGCGAAGACCGCCAGCACGAGGATCGCGCCGGTCCCTGTCAGAAGCTGCCCCCACCGGATCGACCTGACGGCGGGGGGTGCGAGGTGAAGGGAGATGGGGGGAGCCGCAAACAGGGACATGGGCTCATTCCACCGGCATGTTGGCGGCGTCGTTGACCTTGATGGTCTTCACCGCGAGCGGGCCGAGGCCCCACTTCGTCATGATGGTCTGGTAAGCGCCGCTGTCGACCATCTGCTGCAGGGCCGCGACGACCGTGTCGCGCAGCTCCGGATTGTCCTTGGAGGTCAGCATGCCGAGATAGCCGACGGCGAGCCGCACATCCGGCAGCGCCTGCAGGCCCTTGCCTTTGCCGGTCTGGTTTGCTGTCGTATAGACGCTCGTGGCATAGCCGTTCACGGTCGCATCCGCCCGGCCGGTGCGCACGGCCTGCAGAACGTCCGGCATTTTCGGTATGGACATGATATCGATCGGCGTCGCGCATTTCGCAGAGGCAGCCTCGACCAGCTTGCCCTGGAAGGTGCCGACGGGAACCGCGACCTTCTTGCCGCAGAGATCGCCCATGTCCTTAATACCGAGCGGGTTGTCCTTGATCGTCATGATCGTCGTTGCGTCGAACATATAGTCGATGACATCGACCTGCTTCTGCAGTTCCGGATCGTCATTGATGCCGGAAATCGAGATGTCGAAGCGCTTCGACAGGATCGAGGGCACGATCGCCGCACCCGCCCCGACATCGGTCATCCGGATCTCGACGCCGAGGATGACACCGAGGGCCGCCGCGAGGTCGGCATCGATGCCCACCAGCTTGCCCTCGTCGCTGTGGAAGCTGATCGGCGGGGTCAGGTCGGTCGCGACCTTAAGAACGCCGGCCTTCTTGATGTCTGCTGGCAGGGCATCCGCCAGCGTCTGCGTAAGAGCGACGCCCGGCAGTTTCGCGATGTCCGTCTCCGGTACCATCTTCACGGCCGCGCCTTCCGCAGCCAGCGCGGATGCTGCCGAAAGCGACATCACCACGCATGCCAGGCCTGCCTTCATAAGTGTCTGCACGTTTTTCATGGGATGCCCTTTGACGATTCCGATTGTTAAGTCTCGAATGTATCAAAGCAAATGCCATGCCAGCTTTTCATATGGGCCGGTAAGGGTCTGAAATTAAATCGATTATTTTAATCCGTCGCGCAAACGATAGAAGTTACGGAAATATATGCGAATAAAAATTCGCACAGATATTGCTTGTTTTTTGATCGTTAGCGCGTTTTTGAAGGCAGGATGCCGGGCAATGTTCATTCATGCAGGGAACTGGCGCATCTGCCATGTGACGTTCACGAGGGGTTTCAGAGGGACGACGGATGATTGCGCCCGGTTCGGGCAGGTGTCGAAATGCTTATAAAATACACAATAATGATCAAATGATGCCCATATGCATTTAAAATAATCTTTGATATTTTAATTACGAACAAATATGCGAAAGTATGCGAATCATAAATATCGTATTAAAATTAGGTTGATGGGAGATTTTTTCCGGCGTCTGACGCGTTTGGCACACCCCTTGCAGCTGCCTTTGCATGAACACGATCGAAGCAACACGCCCGTCGCAAACGCCTTCACGCCCTACCGGGACGTGGAACGGGCTGTCGATCGTCGCAACGCCAGAACAGGGAAGCCCGATGCCGGACATCGCAACAATGGCAGATCGCAAGCGGCTCAGCGTTCGCGGGGTCACCCACAGCTATGGCGGCCAGAACGCCGTGAGCGACATCTCCTTCGACGTCGAGGCGGGCGAGATCGTCGCGCTGCTGGGTCCGAGCGGCTGCGGCAAGTCGACGGTGTTGCGCGCCATTGCCGGGCTCATCCAGCCGAAAACCGGCAAGATTATTCTCGGCGATGACGATCTCGCCCATATCTCGGCGCGGTCGCGCGGCATCGGCATGGTCTTCCAGAACTATGCGCTCTTCCCGCATCTGACCGTTGCGGAAAACATTGCCTATCCCCTGGCCTGCCAGAAGGTGCCGCGCGTCGAGCGCAAGGCGCGCGTCGAGGAGATGCTGGCACTTGTTCGCCTCGATGGCTACGGCAACCGGTTGCCGCGCGAACTTTCGGGCGGGCAGCAACAACGTGTGGCCGTGGCGCGCGCCATTGCGGCAAGACCCTCTCTGCTGCTGCTCGATGAGCCCTTCGGCGCGCTCGACCGGGCGCTGCGCTTCGACCTGCAGGTCGAGCTTCTCCATCTGCAGAAGACGCTCGGCATTACCACGCTCATCGTCACCCATGACCAGGAGGAGGCGCAAAGCCTCGCCAACCGTCTGGTGCTGATGAACAAGGGCAATGTCGAGCAGATCGACACGCCGATGGCCGTCTACGACCGGCCAAAAACCCTGTTTGTCAACACCTTCATCGGGCAGGCCAACATGCTGCATGGCACGGTCGCCGGGCTGGACGGTGAAAGCACCGGGATCGCTCTCAATAATGGGGCATCCATCCGCCTGCCGCGCCGTCTGAACTTCACCGTCGGCTCCAAAGTCACGGTCACCGTCCGTCCGGAAGAGGTACGTCTGTCGTCGCAGCCGGGCGAGAACACGCTTCCGGCAACCGTCACGGTTTCCGTGCCGCTCGGGCCGTCGCTGGTACACGACATGGTGCTCACTGACGGCTCCGGTCTTCGCGCCGCCGAAGTGCGCGGTCCCGCCACCGTCATCCCCGAGCCGGGGATGACGGTCTTTGCCAAGATCGACACTGCGAGGTGTCACGTCTTTCCGGCCGTGCCGGAAACCATGCCGTCGTCAGAACACTAATCAACAGAGGTGAACATCATGCATGACTTCAAACTCAGCCGCCGCCATTTCGGCATGCTTGCCGCCGGCGTTGCCGCATCGGCAGCATTGCCATTTTCCGTCCGCGCCGCCGGCGGCACGGCGATCGCCGCGACCTTCCCGGGCAACTGGGAGGACGGCTACCGCAAGGCGCTGACCCCCATTCTCGAGGCGGAGGGCTTCGGGCTGACGGTTGCCCCGGCCATGGCGCAGGACCAGCTCGCCAAGGTCATGGCGAGCCCCGGCAATCCGCCCTACGACACGCTCCTGATGTCGCCCGGCCAGATGGCCACAGCCATCGAGAACGACCTGATCCAGAAGATCGATCCCAGTCGGCTGAAGAACTGGGCCATGCTCGACCCCGCCTTCCAGGGCGAATACGGCCCGACCGTCACCATCGAGGTCAACGGTATCGCCTACAATCCGGACATGGTGCCGAAGCCCAAGGGTTATCGCGACCTGTTCGAGAACCCGGCCTACCAGGGCAAGGTCTCCTGGACCGGCTTTGCCTCCAACACCGCCGTCATGGCCTATACCGAGATGGCGAAAATCTTCGGCACCGGCCCGAACGACATGGATGCTGTGTTCAAGCTCTTCAAGGATCATCCGGAGCAGTTGCAGGGAGTGGTCGACAGCACCAACCACCAGATGACGCTGTTCCAGCAGGGCGAGATCGCCGTGTTCATGTGCTCGACCGGCAACGTCGCGCGGCTGAAGTCGCTCGGCATGAATGCGGAATTCGTGCAGCCGGAGACCGGCTCGCCGGCCGCCCCCGTCAACATCCACTTGACCAAGGGCGCCAAAAACCTCGACGCGGCTTATGCCTACATGGACGCCGCGATCTCGAAGGCCGCGCAGGACATCCTGAAGATGCCGCCGACCGAGATGTTCCCGACCAACAAGGAGGTCGCGCTGACACCGGGCATCGAAGCCTACGTTACCCGCGATCAGCTCTCCAAGATGGTCTACCCGGACTGGGCGGCGATCAACAAGAACCGTGCGGCGTGGATCCGCACCTTCGACGCCTTGGTCGCCGGCTGAGGAGCAGAGATTATGAAGGCGAGCGGTTTCCCCTATGTCGTGCCGATGCTCCTGCTATCGGTGGCGTTCTTCGCGACGCCGCTCGCCGTCCTCGTGGGCTTCAGTTTCTCCGGGCCTGGCGGGGCGACCGTCGAACATTACGGTCGCTTCTTCGGCGATGCGTTCAATTTCCGGGTGCTCGTCTCCACGGCGAGGCTCGGGCTGGAAACGGTGGTGGGCACGAC
The DNA here is from genome assembly GCF_003217095.1 of Rhizobium sp. PP-CC-3A-592. Taxonomy (GTDB): domain Bacteria; phylum Pseudomonadota; class Alphaproteobacteria; order Rhizobiales; family Rhizobiaceae; genus Ferranicluibacter. Next base: position 29,594 of record NZ_QJSR01000007.1, on the reverse strand, counting down.
CTTGCTCGGCGTGCCCATCGCGCTGCTCTACTGGCACAGCGGCCGCACCGCCCGCCAGGTCATCATCTTCCTCACGCTCATCCCCATGCTCACCAGCAATGTCGTGCGCACCTTCGCCTGGATCGTCATTCTCGGCCGGCAGGGGCCGATCAGTGAAACCTTGATGGCGCTGGGGCTGACCGGTAGTCCGATCAGCCTGATGTTCACGGAGTTCGGGCTGCTGATGGCCATGTGCCAGATCGACCTGCCGCTGATCATCCTGCCGCTGATCGCCATCCTCTCGTGCACGCCCGTGCAGTTCACCGAAGCCGCGCAGGTTTCCGGCGCCGGCCCGTGGCGCATTCTCGTCACCGTGCTTCTGCCCCTGATGCTGCCGGGGCTGCTCGCCGGGTGGATCCTGGTCTTTGCCAGCACCAGCAGCTCCTTCGTCACGCAAGCCGTCATCGGCGGTGCGCGCAATGTCTACGTGCCGCAGCTCATCTACCGCGAGGTCGGCACCTTGTTCGACTGGCCGCTCGCCTCTGCCATCGCGGTCGTCCTGCTTATTTCCACCGGCTGCCTTCTGGTCGCCATGACGATGATTTCCCGCCACAGGAGGCTGGTCGGCCATGCGTGACATGAAGGAAAATCCGGTTCCAGCTCTGCTCTACAAGGCCTTCGTCTTCGGCTTCGGCAGCCTCTGCGTCGGCTATCTCGTCGCCCCCATCGTCATCGCGCTGACGATGTCGTTCACCTCGGGACAGACGCTCAAATACCCGCCGGAAGGTTTTTCGTTCCGCTGGTACGAGGCCCTGCTCGATCCCGTCCGCTCGGCGACCGAACATGCCGCCGCCTGGAACTCGCTGAAGATCGCCGGCCTTGCCGTGCTCGGCGCGCTCCTCTTCGCCGTACCCGCCACCATCGGCATGACGCGGATGCGGCGCAGCACCGTCGGTACCATCGAGCCTCTGCTTCTGGCGCCGCTCGTTCTCCCGAGCCTCGTCTATGGCCTCGCCGCCCTCATCGTCGCGAACTTCGTCGGTCTCCAGCCATCGCTCTGGTTGACGGTCACCGGCCATATCGTGGTGTTCGGCCCCCTGATGTACCGCGCCGCATCCGTCGTGGCGCAGGGGCTCAACCCGTCGCTGGCGGAGGCATCGACCGTCATGGGCGCGTCCTGGTTCACGACACTGCGCCGCGTGACGATCCCGCTTCTGATGCCGGGCATTCTCGCCGGCGCCTTCCTCGTCTTCATACAGTCGCTCGACAATGTCTCGGTCTCGCTCTTCCTTGCCGATGCGCAGACGACGGTGCTGCCGCTGCGCATGTTCGCTCTGATCGAGGAATCGCTGGATGTCCGCGTCGCCGCCATCTCCGGCATCCTCATTGGCCTGACCCTCGTGGTGATGCTCGTCGCACGGCGCGTGCTCGCGCCGGCGAAACAGGCTTGATCCACTCTTTCAAACTTTGCCAAACGTCCAAGGAAATTGCTCATGAACATGCGTCCGACCCAGACAGGCGCCTACCGCATCGGATCGCTGCTTGCGGATTTCGCGCCCGACTTCGATTTCTCCGCACCCCTTCCGCTGCCCGTCGAGGAGTTCGAGGAGCGCCTGCGCCGAATCCGCCGGCAGGCGGTGGAAGCCGGGCACGACGCCCTCATCGTCCACACCGGCGGCGTCGGCTGGTTTCACACGTCGAATGCCTATCTCCGCTATATCTGCGACTGGATGCGCGAAGGCGTGCTGATCATTCCGACGGATGAAGACAAGCCGCTGACGCTTCTGTCCTTCTTCACCCAGTCCGTTCTCCTGCCGCCGGGCGGCGAACCCGTGCTCGTCGAGGACATCTGGCAGATCGGCCCCATCGGCCGGGAATATGCCGATCGTCCGGGCGACAGCGTCATCAAGACCGCGGAGAAATGCGCGGAACTGCTGGGCGCTCTCGGCCTCGCCAAGGGCCAGATCGGCCGCATCGGCGACCGGACCTCGCTCACCTTCTGGGCCGGGCTCGAGGAGCTTCTGCCCAAGGCGAAGTTCCTTGCCGACAACCCCATCCTCGACCGCCTGCAGAAAGTCCGCTCGCCGCGCGAAATCGAGATGTTTCGCGCCGCAGCGCAACTGGCCAGCATCGGCACCCAGGCCGCCTATCATGTCGCGAGACCCGGTGTGACCGATCACGACATCTACGCGGCCTTCAGCGTCGCGCAGATGTCGCTCGGGGGCGAAACGGGTGACGGCTACCAGATCGGCATCAACGAATTCGGCACCCATTGCGGCAAGCCCTACGGCCACATCGTCCGCCCCGGCGATCTCATCAACCTCTACATCTCCAACGTCACCTATCGCGGCTACACCGCCCAGACGGCGCGGATGATCGCGGTCGGCGACATCACCAGCCGCCAGGAGGAGGTGCTTGCCGCCTGCACAGAGGGCGTCAAGCGCGCGGAAAAGCTCATTCGGCCGGGCGCCCTGATGCGCGACGTCAACAATGCCGCCTTCGCGCCGATGATCGCGCGCGGTATGCTGTCCTCACCCGAGGCCCGCGGTATGCCCTATAACTGGGCGCCGATGGAGGATGGCAGCGCCCGCCTCGTTCCCCGGCAATATGTGAAGAATATCGACTGGGAGGCGCAGGGCCGGACGCTCATGCACCTCTACCCGGCGACGGAGGGGCCGCACAACCCGAATCTGGGCCACTCCGTCGGCATGGCCGGCGGGCAGAACAGCTTCAACATCTCCTCGCACAATTACGACAGGCTGGAGGAGGGGATGGTGTTCGTGATGCATACGCAATGGCTGGAGCCGTTGTCCGCTGGCTGCAATATCGGCGACATGTATGTCGTCACGAAAGACGGCTTCGAGAACCTCAGCCGCCACACGCCGCTCGAAACCCATCGCATTGCCAATGGCGCCTGACATGACCAACAACAAAGAACACACGCATTTCGATTTCGCCAAACTCACCGAGCGCGAGCGCTACAAAATCCTCATCGGGACGGTCATCCCGCGGCCAATCGCGCTGGTGACGACGGTGAACAAGGCGGGCCGGCCGAATGCCGGTCCGTTCAGCTTCTTCAACGTTCTGACCCATGATCCGGCCATCGTCGCCATCGGCGTCGAGAACTATTCCGACATGCGCTTCAAGGATACCGCCCGCAACATCCGCGAGACAGGCGAATTCACGGTCCATATCTGCGATGATGCGCTCGTTGCCCAGATGGAAATCTGTGCCATCAAGTTCGGTCCCGAAGTCGATGAACTGGACGAAGCCGGGCTCGACACCGTGCCCGGCAAAATGGTCCGCAGCCCACGCATCCTCGCAGCACCCGCAGCGCTGGAGTGCCGCCGCCACACGACCCTCCAGGTCGGCCCGGCCCGCGAGATCATCCTCGGCGAAGTCGTCGGCGTCTATGTCCGCAGCGACGCGGTCAACCCGGCCAACCTCCATATCGACCAGCAAATGATGGATGCCGTCGGCCGCATGGGCGGCCATACCTATACGCGGACCCGGGATCAGTTCGACGTCAAGACCCAGACGCCGGAGGAGTGGGACATGCGGACTAGGGAAGACCGGGGAATGCTAAAGGGTTGAAGATGAGCGGAAGATCGTGATCCCGTGAGATCATCTTCGCGCCTCGGCCTTTTCTGACGATCGTGTCGATACCAATGTGCCGCTTCTCCACATCACGGTCTCCCCGAACGCTGCGCCCTCCCCGGGGGACATCAACAATCCGTCGCTATCCTCGCCGCGGTCTCCGCATCGAAAAGGTGGATATGTTCGGGGGCAATACCGATCGAGATCCTGCTTCCGACACCCACGGGACTGCGCCCGTTGGTGACCAGAACGATTTCCGGCTTGCTGTTGGTGGCGATATAGCTGTTCGATCCTGTACTCTCGACCGTCGCGACATCAAGGTGGATCGGTCCGGCGCCGGTGGTATCGATGACGAGATGCTCGGGTCTCAGACCCGCGATCAGCGAGCGCCCACGGGGCACCGGGCGGTTGACCGGAAGGTGCTGTCCTTCCCCGAACGGAAGAATGATCGAACGCCCATCGTCAGCGGCAACCGCCGGTACGAAGTTCATGGCGGGCGAGCCGATGAAGCCGGCGACGAAACGGTTGACCGGACGATCGTAGAGATCGAGCGGCGCGCCCTGCTGTTCGATGATGCCTTGGCGCATGACGACGACGTGGTCGGCCATGGTCATCGCCTCGATCTGGTCGTGCGTGACGTAGACGGAGGTGGCACCCAGCCGGTCGTGCAGCGCGCGGATTTCCTTGCGCATATGGACGCGCAGCGCGGCATCTAGATTGGACAGCGGCTCATCGAACAGAAACGCCTTGGGATGCCGAATGATGGCGCGGCTCATGGCGACGCGCTGGCGCTGGCCGCCGGAAAGCTCGCGCGGGTAGCGCCCCATCAGGCCGGAGAGGCCAGTCGTCGCCGCCACCTCTTCGGCTGCCTTCTTGGCCTCGGCCTTTTTCACGCCGCGGATGCGCAGGCTGTAGGTCAGGTTCTCTTCCACCGTCATGTGCGGATAGAGCGCATAGGACTGAAACACCATGGCCAGATCCCGCTTGCGCGGCGGCACGGCATTCATCCGCTCGCCGGCGATGACGAGGTCGCCGCTGGTGATCGTCTCCAGCCCGGCCATCGAGCGCAGCAGGGTGGACTTGCCGCAGCCGGAAGGCCCGACGAGCGCGACGAACGACCCCTTGGCGATGCGCAGGTCGATATTCTTCAGGGCATGATAGGCGCCGTAATGCTTGTTGACGCCTGTCAACTCGATCTGCAGTTCGGTCTGGTTGCTCATTTGAGGGCTCCCGAGGTGAGGCCGGAGACGATGCGGCGCTGAAGCAGGACGAAGATGGCGAGGATCGGCGTCACATACATCGAGGCATAGGCCAGGATGTTGTTCCACTCATTGGTGTTCGGCCCCATGAAGGAATTGAGCCCGACGCTGGCCGGTTGCAGCTCAATGCTTTGGATCATGGACTTGGAATAAACGAACTCGCCGAAGGCCTGCATGAAGATGAGGATGCCGCTGACGAGAATGCCGTTGCGGGCGAGCGGCAGCACGATGTTGAAGAAAGCACCGATGCGCGAGTTGCCGTCGACGAGCGCAGCTTCTTCCAGCTCCATCGGCACGCTCATGAAGGTGGAGCGGACGAGCACGACGTAAAAGGGCATGCTTTTTGCGGCAATCGCGATGATGACCGCCGTGCGCGGCGTTGAGAGAAGGCCGAGCTGCGAGAAACCGACGAAGATCGGCGTGATCAGCAGCGATGCCGGAAGGACCTGCAGCATGAGAATGAGAAACAGGCCGACATCGACCCAGCGGTTGCGATAGCGTGCAAGCACATAGGCGCAGCCGGTGCCCAGAAGGACGATGAGAGCGACGGACCCTGCCGCGATCACCAGCGAGTTCCACATGTAGCGGCCCATGTCGCGGGTTTCCCAGACATAGGTATAGACGCTCCATTGCGGATCACTGGGAAAGAGACCGGGTGGGGTCGCGAACATGGCGGACCCGCTTTTCAGCGAGGTGACGTACATCCAGTAGAGCGGAAAGAGATAGATCGCAGCGAGGATGCAGGCGATCGCCAGCATCAGGCGGTGTTTCGACGCTTCGCTCATCCGCGCACCTCATGTCGTGTCGAACGCACATAGACGATGGCGGCGATCATCACGAACACGATCATGACGACCGAAATGGTCGCGCCCTGCGCAAAATCATACTGGCGGAACGACAGGTCCCACGCCCAGTACTGGGTGACGTTGGAGGAATTGTTCGGCCCGCCGGAGGTAATGGCCGCAAACAGGTCGAACTGCTGCAGCGTGAAGATCAGCCCGAGCGAGATAATGGCGCCGATGGTCGAGCGCATCATCGGCAGCGTGATCGTCGTGAACCGCTGGAAGGCATTGGCGCCGTCGAGTTCCGCCGCCTCGAACAGGTCCTTGGGAATGGCGGACAGGCCGACGGACAGGAGGATCATGTTGAAGGAGGTGCCGAGCCAGATATTGGCGATGATAACGGCCCAGAGCGAATAGTTCGGGTCGGAGCGCCAGAAGATGTTGCTGTCGATGATGCCGAGCGCGTTCAGCAGGTAATTGAGCACGCCGAAGTCGCCCGAGAGGATCCAGTTCCAGATGGCGCCGACCACGAGGCCGGGCATGACCCAGGACACGAGGAACAGGCCGCGCAGCCACGATGCGCCGGGAAAATTGGTCCAGAAGAACAGGGCCAGCGCGAAGCCGACGATGAACTGCCCGGCGATCGACGCGACGACGAAGATTGCGGTGTTCTTCAGGATCGGCCAGGTCTCCGGCTGGGAGAAGAGTGTCACATAGTTCTTGAAGCCCACGAACGGCCGCGCGAACGTGCCGAGGCTGAACATGTCCACTTCCTGGAAACTCATCACGACGTTGTAGACCAGTGGCAGGCCGGCCATCACGAACAGGAAGGCGAGGGGGAAGACGATCAAGGCGATATCGAAGCCTTTTCCGTCCGCCAGGCTGGAGAAGATGCGTTTCATCGTCGCTCCCATCAGAGCTTTTCCGGGCATCGGCGCGCGAGCGGCCCTGCGGTGATCATGCGTCGAAACGAGGGTTCAAGTCGGGAATAGAGGCGGCTGGACCCTGCGCGTGAACACGGCACCGGAGGAGGCAAGCGGACCTTGGTCCTCCTCCGGACACCATGCTCTCCGGGAGGAAGTCTGTTAGCCGAGAACCGACTTGATCTTCGCGGCTGCCTGGTCGAGCGCATCCTGCGCACTCATCTGGCCGGTCAGGGCGCCCTGGATAGCGTCCTGGATGGCTTTGGAGATCTTCGGCCATGCCGGATGGGGGCCGCGGGGCTTCGCATACTTCAGCTGCTCGACGAACACCTTCAGCGCCGCATCCTTCTTCTCGTTGCCGGTCGGGGGAATGGCGATGTCGGAGCGGGCGGGAAGCTGGCCGAAGTCCTTGAACATCCGGTCGTCCTGCGAGGCGAAATATTCGAGCACCTTGAAGGCTTCGTCGGGGTGCTGCGTGGTCGAGAAGATTGCCCAGTTGAAGTCGCCCATGGCGGACGAGCGCTCGGCGCCCGCTTCCGGCACGGGCAGCAGCGTTACGGCCCAGTCGAACTTTGCCTCCGTGCTCATCCGGTCGAGTTCCCACGGGCCGGATATGACCATGGCGGCGTTGCCGGAGTTGAACGTGCCGGTGGAATCCCACTGGCCTCGGGTCAGCGTGTCGGGCGAGGCGAGCTTCTCGTCCATGATGGTCTTCCATGTGTCGAGCGCTTTCACGGCGCCCGGAGCGTTGATCGCCTCATAGGATGCGCCGCCCATCTGCGCCCAGGGCAGAAACTGGAAGGTGCCTTCCTCGCTGGCCTTGGCCGAGAATGCGAGGCCGTAGACGTTCTTGGCCGGGTCGTTCAGCTTGCGTGCAGCGTCCAAAAGCTCCGCCCATGTCTGTGGCGGCTTGTCGGGGTCGAGCCCCTTCGCCTTGAACATGTCCTTGTTGTAGTAGAGCGCGATCGTGTTGGTGGCCTTCGGGATGCCGAAATACTTGCCGTCCCACATGACGGAGGCGAGGGGGCCGGGGAAGTAGTTCTCCGTCTTCACCACACCCGAGGCCGCGATCTTGTCGCTGAGATCGAGGAAAGCCCCGCGTGACGAGAAGAGGGCGTGCTCCGGATTGTCGATGGCGATGATATCGGGCGCCTGGCCGGTCGAATAGGCGCGCATGGCCTCGCTGACGACGTCGTCGAACTGGATCTGGCGGTACTCCACCGTGATGCCGTTCTTCAGCGCATTGAAATCCTTGATCAGGTTCGGCGCCGGCTGGATGTCGCGGTCGAGCGACCAGACGGTGATCTTCACGTCTTCGGCATGTGCTGCCGGAACGAGCATGGAAGCGGTGGCCAGTGCGAGAGCACCGGCGGCAAGCCAGATTTTCATGGTCATGTTCTCCTCCTTGGTTACGGGTCTTCCTCCGTGCGCCAACCTCCATGGCGCCCGGCCGTCTTACTGCGGGTCGGTGACGAACGTTCCGCCCCGGCACCTCTTGAGATAGTTCAGCCCATGCACCTGGCCGGTCATTTCCAGCGCATCGCGGTAGACGGGATCGTGCCAGCCTTCGATGTCGATCGAGCCGGACCAACCGGCGAGACGCAGCTCCGAGATGATGTCGGTCCAGTTGCTGTCACCGAAGCCGGGTGTGCGCATGAACACGAATTTCTCCTTGCCGAAGATGCCGTGTTCGCGGATGACGTCCCAGCGGATCGTCGCGTCCTTGCCGTGGACGTGGAAGATCTTGGGTGCCCATTTGCGGATCTGCGGCAGCGGGTCGATCAGGTAGACCATCTGGTGGCAGGGCTCCCATTCGAGCCCGATATGGTCCTCCGGCGTCGCGTTGAACATCAGCTCCCAGGCGTCCGGATTGTGGGCGATGTTCCAGTCGCCGGTCTGCCAGTTGCCGTCCATGGCGCAGTTCTCGAAGGCGATCTTCACGCCCTTGTCGGCAGCGCGCCGGCCAAGGTCGCTCCAGATTTGCTTGTAGCGGGGCAGGCTCTCGGGCAGCGGCTTGCCGCGAACCCGGCCGGTGAAGCCGGCAACGCAGGTGGCGCCGAAGTGATGCGCGTTGTCGATGCAGTCCTTCCAGCCCTGCAGCGTCTGCAGGTCGAGGTCCTCCTCCTCCAGCGGGTTGCCGAACATGCCGATGGTGGAGATCGTGATATCGCGATCACCGATCGCCTCCCGGCAGCGCTTGCCAAGTTCAGCAAGATTCTGCCCGTTGGTGGTTTGCCAGAAAAACGGTTCGAAGCTTTCGAAACCGAGATCGGCGATCTGCCCGATGCGGGTGGCCGCCTGGCCGGTGCTCGCGCTGATCATGGTGCCGACGCGGATGGAGTTTGCGGGGTTGCTCACGGGTTCTGTCCTTGTGCTGAAAGATCGACGGCAAGGCCGGTCCGGGCGCTTTCTATGGCGCCGAAGACCATGGAAAGGCTCTTGATGTTGTCGTGACCGATCGTCTCGGGCTCGCTCCCGGTGTCGATGGCGCGGATGAAGTCGAGGAGGACACTGGTGTGCCCTTGCGTTTCCGCCTCGTCGGCCGCCTCCGGCATCGACAGTGACCGCGCGCCGTGGAGAAGGCCCGGCTCGTCGCCGGAGACGGTGACCTCGAACCGGTCCTCGCCATCCCAGGTCAGCATGCCGTTTGCGCCGACCAGCCGCCATTCGCTCTCCCAACTCGTGCGCCGACCTTCCGCGCACCACGAGCCGCGATAGGTGAAGACGGCATCGTCGGACAGCTTGAAGATCGCGTTTGCCGCGGCGCCGTGTGCGTACCAGGACCCGGCCGGGTTGGTTTCCACGCAGTAGACCGACAGCGGTACCTTGCCGGACACGAAACGGGCAGCGTCGAAGGTGTGAATCGCCATATCGAGCAGCAGCACGTTCTGCATCTCATCGCGGAAGCCGCCGAAATGCGGTGCGAGAAAGAAGTCGCAGTGGACCGCGGTGAGGTCGCCGATCGCGCCGCTCTCGACCAGCCGCTTCATGCGGCGCACGCCGGAAATGAAGCGCCGGTTCTGGACGACGGCATGGATGCGACCGGCTTTTCTGGCCAGATCCAGAAGGTCCCGCGCCTCATCGAGCGAGGTGGCCATCGGTTTCTCGCTGACGACATGGCACCCGTGCGCCAAAGCTGCGGAGACGACCGCGCGGCGGGCAGCGGGGATGACGACGTCGAAGACGAGCTGCGGCCGCGTTGCCTCCAGCATTGCGGGAAGGTCCGTACCGATCGCGGCATCGGTCAGTCCGAATTCTTGCGCAAGCGCTTCCGCGGTGGCGCGATCAAGATCGACGAGGCCCACGATCTCGACGCGGCTCTTCAAGAGCGGGTCTCCGGCCAGTGCCCGGAGCCAGCCTTTGGCCATAGCTCCGCACCCGCATAAAACGGCTTTGTATGCTGTCACTGAAGTCCTCCCGAACGGGACCGAAACTCCTCTTTCGATCTCCGTAAACGTTTACGATACTATGGACAGACGATGGTTCGTGTCAATAGGATTTGTCGGACGAGAAGGGTGGGACATCTGTGGTGGTGAAGGGCATACGGCAGCTGGCCGATCATCTGGATATTTCGATCGGCACGGTTTCACGCGCGCTGAACGGGAAGAAGGACGTCAACGAGGAGACGCGACGGCGGGTTCTGGAGGCGGCCGAGCGCCTCGGTTACGTCGCCAACCAGTCCGGCCGGGCGCTGCGCAAGGGTTCCACGGGTGTGATCGGCTTCATGATGCAGACCGGCCACGAGATCACGGGGCAGGGCGATACGTTCTTCATGAGCGTCTTCGACGGCGTGCAGACTGTGTTTGCCCGACACGGGCTGGACCTCGTCGCGCTCCTCTGCTCCTCCGAAGAGGATCCGGACGCCTACCTGGAGCGTGTCGTCGCGCGCGGATTTGCCGATGGCATCATGCTGTCGGCCACGCGGCGGATCGACCATCGCTTCGCCCTGCTCGACCGGCGCAAGATCCCATTCGTCTCCCTCGGCCGCAGTCTGACGGATGTCGGGCAGCCCTTCATCGACCTCGACTTCGAGGGTATGGCGACGACCGTGATGACGCGGCTGGCGACACGCGGCCATCGCCGCATCGCGGTGCTGCGCCCTCATGACGATCTCAATCTTGGCCATGTCTTCGTGGAGCGTTGCCGGGAGGTGTTGGCAGGGCACGGGCTGGTGCTGGAGGACGACCTGATCTTCAACGCCTCGCCGAACGAGGCGGGCGGCTATCGCATCGGGCAGGAACTCGCCCGCCATCCCAACCGCCCATCGGCTATCGTGGTGCTCAACGACGGCAGCGTCACCGGCCTGTTTCATGGTCTGGAAGCCGCCGGCCTTACGCCCGGCAAGGACATCGCCGTCATCGGCCTCCACAGCCCGCAGGCCCGATATCTCTCGCCGCGACTGACCTGTTTTGATCTGTCGCTGCGAGACCTCGGCATCTCACTCGCCGAAACCCTCCTCGCCAGCATGCCGGCCTATGCCGCGCTTTACCCAGATGCCGCGCATCGCCAGCTCTGGCCGATGACACTGATCGACGGCGATAGCGGGTAGAAGATGAGCGCCTTCTCCAAAGCCTGAGGGCTGAATCAAGCGCCTCGTCGGGCCGTTTCGCCTTTAAGGTTCAGATGAACGGCTTCAGACCGCCACCCAACGCCGCTCCCGATAGGACTGTGCCATTGCGTGAACGCTGCGCTCTATTTGCAGGCCGTCCTCGAAGGTGACTGTGGTGGAGGCGTTGCCCGCGATGGCGTTGATGAGCTGGTGGCACTCGATGATCTTCAGGTCGTTGAAGCCGAGGCCGTGGCCGGGGGCGGGGATGAAGCGGTCGTAGGGCGGGTGGATCGGGGCCGTGAGGACACGGGCGAAGCCGCGCGTCGCTTCGGGGCCATCGGTCGTGTAGAGTTCGAACTCGTTCATGCGCTCCTGATCGTAGAGGATCGACCCCTTCGAGCCGAAGATCTGCAGCGCGATGCGGCCCTTGCGGCCCCAGGCGGAACGGTTGGCCATCAGCACGGCGGAAATATTGCCGTCCAGTTTCAGGAGGACGCTGGCGACGTCGTGGTTCTCGACCTCCCGTCGCGTGCCGTCTTTCATAGGACGATCGGCATAGGGCTTGCCGAGATCGGCGATGACCTCCTGTACATGGCCGAAGAGATGCCAGAGGAGCGACAGCGGATGGACGGCGAAATCGTCGAGTGCGCCATAGCCGGAGGCCGCCTCGCTCTTCCAGTAGAAGAGGGCTTCCGGATCGGCCATGAAGTCCTCGTCCATCTCAACGCGCACATGGTTGACCGTGCCGATCGTGCCATCCTCGATCAGGCGGCGGATCTGGGCGATGGCTGGATTCTGGATGTAGTTGTAGCCGAGAATGGCGGTCTTGCCCGTCTTGCGCGCGGCCGCCAGCATGGCTTCGGCGTCGGCAAGAGCCGGCGCCATCGGTTTTTCGCACCAGACATGCTTGCCGGCTTCGAGCGCGGCAATCGCCATCTCCGGATGGAAAGCGTTCGGCGTGGTGATCGAGATGACATCGACCTCTGGGTCGGCGAGAAGGTCACGCCAGTTGCCGGTCGATTTGCGGAAGCCGAAGGCGCTGGCGCGACTTGCCGCCATGTCGGCATTGGCCTCTGCGAGGTAGACGAGCTGCGGAGCGGGAACGTCTCCGAAGATCTGGCGGACGCCGTTCCAGGCGAGCGCATGGCACTTTCCCATGTATCCGGTTCCGATCAGGCCGACGCCTAGAGCTTTCATGTTTGTCTCCCGATGGGTTTGGTCGCAGCTCTGGAGGTGACTGCTGAAATGCTGGGGAAAGGCTTTCGCAAAGGCGCGGCAGCGACAGTGCCGGCCTTTAAGGAACGTGTGATACCTGCGCGTCAGCCCTTGGAACGTTTCTTCTGGCGATAGACGTCGACCACGACGGCCGTGACGATGATGAGGCCCTTGACGATTTCCTGGTAGTAGGCGTCCACCCGGAGGAAGGTGAAACCCGAGGTCATGACGCCGAGGATGACCGTGCCGATGACCGTGCCGGTGATGCGGCCGACGCCGCCATTCAGCGATGTGCCGCCAATGACAGTCGCGGCGATGGCGTCGAGCTCGTACATCACGCCCATGCCGGACTGTGCGGTCTGGGCCCGTGCGGCGGTGACCACGCCGGCGAGACCGGCCAGCATGCCGGCAATGGCATAGACCTTGATCAGGTGGCCTTCGACATTGATGCCGGAAACGCGCGCGGCCTGCATATTGGCGCCGATCGCATAGGTGAACTTGCCATAGCGGGTGTAGCGAAGCGCGATGTGGAAGATGAGCGCGACGACGAGGAAGACGATGACCGGCCAGATGCCCGTGCCGATGAAATTGAACTGGTCGGTGAGCCCCGAGACCGGCTGGCCCTTCGTGTACCATTTGGAAATGCCGCGGGCCGAGACCATCATGCCGAGCGTGGCGATGAAGGGCGGGATCTTCGTGCGGGCGATCAGCTGCCCATTGACGAAGCCGGCAAGCAGGCCGATGCCGATGCCGAGCGCGATCGGCACGATGAAGGGCATGTCGGTCAGGGAGGGATAGACCGCGCGGGGCCAGGTGGAAGCCTGCGCGACGCTGGCCGAGATCATCGCCGTCATGCCGACGACGGATCCGGAGGAAAGGTCGATGCCGCCGGTGATGATGACCTGCGTGACGCCGACGGCGATGATGCCGATCACGGAGACCTGCAGGATCATGATCGTCAGGCGCTGCGTGTTCATCAGGAAGCTCTGGCCGATGAAGATCCAGCCGAGCAGTTCGTAGACGAGCGCGATGGCGATCAGCACGAGGAAGATGTTGAACTCGGACGGCAGTTTTCGCCGCGAGTGTGGCGAGACGGGCGAGGTGCCGTGCACGGCTTCATTGTTGGCCATTGATAGTCCTCCCTGACGCGATGGATAAGCGGCGTGAATGGCGCGCTCAGCGCGCCGCCAGCTCCATCACCTTGATTTGCGTGGCTTCGGCACGATCGAGAAAGCCGGTGACGCGGCCTTCGTGCATCACCATGATGCGATCGCTCATGCCGAGAACTTCGGGCATTTCCGACGAGATCATAATGATGGCGACGCCGTTGCGCGCCATCTCGCTGACCAGGCGGTGGATCTCGGCCTTGGCGCCGACATCGATGCCGCGGGTCGGCTCGTCGAGAATGAGAATACGGGGATCGGTGAGCATCCACCGCCCGATGAGCGCTTTCTGCTGGTTGCCGCCCGAAAGATTTTCGATCCGCTCGTCCAGATTGGGCGTCTTGACGCGCAGCTTGCGCGCCATGTCCCCGCATTTCTCGGCAAGCGCCGTCTGTTGCACGAAGCCGTACTTGACGAACTTGTCCTGCAGCACGGCGATCTGCATGTTCTCCAGCACGTTGAGGATCAGCAGGCAGCCCGTGTCCTTGCGGTCTTCGGTGAGGAACGCCATGCGATTGGCGATGGCCTTGGTCGGCGTGTCGATGACGATGTCGCGGCCGTTGATGGCGATCGTGCCGGAGGTTGCCGGGGTCACGCCGAAAAGGGCTTCGGCGACATTCGACCGGCCGGAGCCGACGAGGCCGGCGATGCCGAGGATCTCGCCCGCGCGCACCTCGAAGGAGATATCCGTGAAGACGCCACGCAGCGACAGATTCTTGACCGCAAGAACGGTCTCGCCGATCGGAACATCTTCCTTTGGAAACATCTGGGTGATTTCGCGCCCGACCATCATGCGGATGATGTCGTCGCGCGTGACGTCCGTGGACGCGTGCGTGCCGATATATTTGCCGTCGCGAAACACCGAAAACTCGTCCGCGATCTCGAACAGCTCGTTCATCTTGTGCGTGATGTAGACGATGCCGATGCCCTGTTCGCGCAGGCTGCGGATGATGGCAAAGAGGTGCTCCACCTCGCGCTCGGTCAGCGCCGAGGTCGGTTCGTCCATGATGAGGACGTCGGATTCGTAGGAGACGGCCTTTGCGATCTCCACCATCTGCCGGTTCGCCACCGAGAGATCGCCGACCAGGGACTGCGGATCGAGCGCGATGTTCAGGCGTTTGAAGAGGTCGGCGGTCTGGCGGTTCATGGCGCCGTGGTCGATCAGTCCGAAACGGCCCTTGGGCTCGCGGCGGATCCAGATGTTTTCCGCCACCGTCATGAACGGCATCAGGTTCAGCTCCTGATGGATCATCGCAATGCCGTTTTCCAGGGCGTCCAGCGGCGAGGCAAGCTCGATATCGACACCCTTCAGGCGAACCTGCCCGCGATCCGGCCGATAGATACCGGCGAGGATCTTCATCAGCGTCGATTTCCCCGCGCCGTTCTCGCCCATGAGCGCATGGACCGTGCCACGCTTCAGCCGGAAGGTGACGTCATCGAGGGCGACGACGCCGGGAAACTCCTTGCGGACGCCCTCGGCGGTCAGCAGAAATTCGGCATTGGGAATGGCGCCGCTCTTGCGCACAGCGGCCATCGTCGACGGGCTGACCATCGTTATCCTCCTCGAAAGACTTTCCACCCGTCCGGTAACCGAAGGTACCGGGCGGGCATTCTCTCCGGGTTGTTGCGGCAGTGTCCGGGGGCGAGGTGTCGCCCCGAGGGCAAGGTGTCGCCGCTTTGCCCGGACCTGCGCAGATCGGACTGCGGGTGGTGCCCGCAGTCCGTCGTCAGGCCTTAGTTCTTGGCCTGGTAGTCCTTGAGGTTGGCGGGCGTGACGAGTTCGAAGGGAATGTAGACCTTCTTTTCCACGGTCTCGCCCTTGACCAGCTTCAGCGCGGCATCCACGGCGCCCTTGCCCTGGCCGGCAGCGTTCTGGAAGACGGTGACGTCAAGGTCGCCGGCGGCCATCGCGGCGAGCGCGTCCTGCGTCGCATCGACGCCCGCAATCACGACCTTGTCCATCGGACGGCCGGCGGCCTTCAGGGCCTGCATCGCGCCGATCGCCATTTCGTCATTGTTGGCGATCACGGCATCGAACTCGGTTCCGGCCGACAGCCAGTTGGTAATCAGGTCGGCACCTTCGGTGCGCTGCCAGTTTGCGGTCTGCTCCTCGACGATGGAGATGCCCTTGCAGGCATCCGTCGCCAGAACGTCATGCACGGCGGCGGTGCGCATGCGCGCGCCCTGGTTGGAAAGCTCGCCCATCATGACGACGGCCTTGCCCTTGCCGCCGAGAAGACGGCAGACTTCCTGCGCTTCGAGCGTGCCGGCGACCGTTTCCTCGGAGGCGACGAAGGCCTGCTTGTCCGGCAGCGCATCGAGATTCGCCGGCTGGCGGTTGACGTAGACGAGCGGAATGTTGGCGTCGGAGGCGATCTTCGACATGGCGGCGGTCGCGTCGGTATCGACCGGGTTGACGATGATTGCATCGACGCCGGCTGCGATGAAGTTCTGAATCTGGCTCTGCTGCTTAGCGACGTCGTTTTGGGCGTCCTCGATCTGCAGCGAAACGCCGTTCAGCGTCTGCGCGTAGTCGCTCATGCCATTGCGCAGAACGGTCAGGAAGTTGTCGTCGAACTTGGCGATCGACACGCCGATCGTCTCGGCATGTGCTGCCGTCGAGAGCATCACGGCAAGCGCCGCGCTGAAAATGATCTTCTTCATGTTTCCTCCTCAGGCGGGTGTCCGGTCGCACCCCGTTATCCGGATCTCCCAAAACGGGTCCCTCGATGTCCGCTGGCGGTACGCCGAAACGGTACAAAACTAACAAAATAAATCCTCGTGGAATGTTTATTCCATTGTTTGTATCCGTCGTCAAATTGAATCTTCGCGATGTCTGCTGGACGGTTGTAGAGGAGGTCGGAAGGGCTTCTGTTTGTAAACGCGCGAAGGGGCGGGACCTTTCGGTCCCGCCCCTATCAGTCCAATGGCAAGGCGTCGCGTTTCGCCTTGGTCAGTTTGCGGCGTTCAGCTGCAGGCGCGAGACGCCGGCGGCGACGTTGAGGCCGGTGCCGGCCTGCGTGCTCAGCGGCTGGAGGCCGAAGTTCTTTGAATTGCCGCCGACAAGGGCGTTTGCGCCAAGGCCGAGGCCGACGGCGGCGCTCGCCGATGCGCCGACATAGGTGCCGGCAAGGCTGCCCTGGCCGATGGTGGTCGGGACCGTGTTGACGACGATCCAGCTGAGATAGGACTTGCCCGTCACGCCGACGTCGATGCCGAGCTTACCGATGGTGCCGGTGTAGCGCTCGGTCTTTCCGCCGCGCTGCCTGAAGGTGCAATCCACAGCCTTGCTCGACCCGATGAGCAGGCCGATTCCGCCGGCAACCTCGCAGGACAGCGTGCCCAGACGTTCGCGAGGCTCGTCAGCGACCTGCCTGCCATGGTGCTTCTTCGACGGTGTCATGTCGGCCGCCGATGCGGTGGTGCCGATGGCCAGGGTTGCGGCGAGGGCGAGGATGAGGGTCTTCTTCATGAAATAACTCCGAGAGTGATTGTGATGTTCAGTTCGATGTTCGGGCGTGAAATGCACCGGTTCAGCACGGCGCCGCGGGCGAAACGATTTCGACGTCGCTGACGACGCGGCGCGACGAGAGGTCGGCGGCAATGCCGATGGCCATGTCGATCGCCTCGCGGCTCGGGGCCGTGCCGGAGAGCAGGACGTGCTCCTCGGTCACTGCAACCGCGATCCGGCAGTCTTCCAGCCCATAGGTATAGGCAAGAACGCAAGCGATCGTCGCCTGGGTCGATCCCTGGTCGGGGGTGAGGGCGGTGTTCGAAAGAACGGGAAACAACATGATGGCTCTGCCTCTCAGTCGGGCTCTCAAGGGGATCATCTCGCCTGCGCCCCGGCTCTCCAATGTCGGAAAGCCGGCAGCCGCAGCAGCCTATTTGAGGGCGCCCTTGATGGCGTCCTTGGCCTTGCCGAGCGTGCTTTGAGCCTTGCCGTCCGCCTTGTCGATCTTGCCTTCGGCTTCGAGGCGCTCGTTGCCGACCAGCTTGCCGACAACCTCCTTGACGGTACCCTTCGCTTCCTTGGCTCCGCCTTCGATACGGTTCTTGTCCATCTTGGTTCTCCTTGAAAACAGACGTTTAGGTTCAGATGGCAGCGATATGATCTCGCTGTCATGAAACGGGAGATAGGTGGTTTGGATGGATGATTTCAGATTGGGAAATACCAGTCGGCCTGGTAGTAAATGACCTTTTTTCAGGTCGCAGATGGGTTTCTGCTATTTTTGCCGTCCCGGCCGCTTGCTGAGCTTGGCATCCGGCAGTCCCGTGAAGCCGCGCTCTCGTGCCCAGATGACTGCGGCCGCGCGGCGGTTGACGCCGATCTTCCCATAGAGCGATGCGATGTGGTTGCGGATCGTGTTTTTGGAGAGATGCAGGGTGTCGCTCATCTCGGCATCGCTCTGCCCGCTGCAGATCAGGCCGAGGATTTCGCGTTCCCGGTCGCTCAAGGCGACAAGCTGCGCCGTCGGAGCCGCACTCGAAGTCTGTTTCAGCGTCGCAAGGCGATCGACGATCGAGCGACTGAGCCAGGACGTGTCGGCCATCACGCTTTCGATCGCCTCCACCAGTTGCGCCTCGCTCCGCCGACGCTCGGTCACGTCCTGCAAGGCCCAGATGATACATTGTTCGTCGTTGATCTCGACGCGCTCCGCCGAGACAAGGCATTCGGCAAAGGCACCATCCTTCTGCTTCATGCGCATCGGCTCGTCGCGCACGAAGGTGTTGTCGCGCAGCTTCTGCTCGATGTCTTTACGCGCGGCGATGTCGTCCCATAGGCGCAACTCGCCCGCCGTCCGGCCGACGACGTCCGTCAGGCCGTAGCCGGAGATCTGCAGGAAGGCGTCGTTCGCCTCGGTGAAAACGAAATCGTCCAGCCGCGAGATGGCTGCGGGTGCCGGCGAAAGCCGGAAGGATTTCGAGAATCGTTCCTCGCTCTGCCGCAGTGCATTCTGCGCTTTTCGACGCGCATCCAGATCGGCGAAGGTGAAGAGCATGCAGGGCTCCTCCACGACCGCGATCGGCTCTCCCGCCACGATCACCAGACGGTCGCCGCCGGCCGGCAAAGGAACCAGCGCCTCGCGATGCCGGATGACGCGGCCCTCGACAAGCTTCGCCAGTGCATCTTCGCCGCTCTCGCAATTTGAAAACAGCCCGATGGCCTCCACCGTTCGCCCGATGATGTCTTCCTTAATGAAGCCGGTCATCTCGAGGAACCCCTGATTGACGCGGATGAACCGGTGGTCATCCAGCCGACAGATGAGGCCGGGGGCAGGGTTGGCGTTGAAGGAGCGCTCAAACCGCTCCTCGGCCTCAAAGCGTGGCGTCTCGTCGCGGATGACCAGCGCTAGAACCGCATCGCCATCGCTCTTGCCAGAGATCGCCATGCTCCGGCTCGTGTGAACCCAAGCCGTGTCGAGGTCCGTTGCCGGCGAGATCTCCACCGTGACGTCCTCGACCGTTTCACCGGCCAGCAGACGCTCGATCGGATACTGGCCCTCTTCCAGCGGATGGTTGTTGCGATAGCGCAGGGTGAAGGTCCGTCGGTACCCCTTCGCGTCGCCGCCGAGATCGTGGATGGCCTCGACGCGGTGCATCGCCAGAGCGGCTGGGTTCGCCCAGGTGATGCGCCCTTTGCCATCGAGGAAGATCACCCCCTCGCTGAGGCCGCCGAGAAGCGCCTGAAGGGTGTCGCGGTCGAGGGAAGGCGCTTTGAGGCGTTCGGGCATGATCTGTTTCCGGTCGGCGCGCTGGGGGTTGGTCGGTCGTGCGAAAAATCAAGGCAGGAGAGGTTATCGGTATCGATGGCGCACGAACATCGCGGTCCCGGCAACGCCAGCCACCAGCGCTGCGAGCGCGATGAGAAGATGGATGTGCAGGTGCAGATGTCCAAACAGCATCTCCACGGCATTGCCGAAAAGAAACCCGATGGCAGTGATCGCCGTTCCCCAGAGGCAGGCGGCAACACCGTTCAGCACAAGGAAGCGAAAAGCGGAAATGCTGGTCCGGCTGATCAGCAGGGGGCTGATGATGCGCACGCCATAGATGAAGCGAATGGCGAGGATGAAGCCGATGGGATAGCGCTCCAGCAGGCCGGTCGCGCGGCGCATGGCCGTCGTCGCCTCAAGCCGCTCCACGAAGCGAAAGTGTCCGGCATGCCGGCCGATGAAGAAGAAGAGCTGGTCGGCAATGAAGGAGCCGAACGCGGCAGCGGCGGCCACCTGCCAATAGATGAGAAGACCGCGATGCGCGAGCACGCCGCCGAGAAAGGCGACTGCTTCTCCCTCGACGCCGGCCCCAACGAGAACGGCCCAGATGCCGTAGTCTGAGATCAGCGCTTCCAACAGACATCCGATCCGAACACCGAGGCGCCGCCTGAACTCCCCGCCATCCGTCACTCTCCATCAACGATCGCTGGCGAAGATAGTCCTCGATAGCGCGTTTTGAAGAGCCGATGGATCATCGACAAGCGATGAATACGGGGGGTCATGTCGTGCAGCGTGGCGCGGAGGTCGAAGACCTCCGGCTCTTATACGCGCGCGAACGCCATCGCGATGCCTTGGCCGACGCCGATGCACATGGCCGCCAGAGCATGTCGTCCGGTCCCAAGGGACAGTTCGAGTGCCGCCGTTCCGGCAATGCGGGCGCCGGACATTCCGAGCGGGTGGCCGAGCGCGATAGCACCGCCGTTCCGGTTCACGTGCCCGGCATCCTCGGGAATACCGAGTTGCCGCAGCACGGCGATGGCCTGGGAGGCGAAGGCTTCATTGATTTCCAGAACGTCGAACTGCGTCGGCGACAGGCCGAGGCGCTTGGCAAGCTTCTGCGTCGCCGGCACTGGCCCGATGCCCATGACCCGTGGCGGCACGCCGGCAGCGGCGCCCCCGACGATGCGCGCGATCGGGGTCAAACCATGACGCTTCGCGCCAGCTTCGGATGCGATGATCAGGGCCGCAGCGCCATCATTCACGCCGGACGCATTGCCCGCCGTCACGGTACCGTTGCCCGCCTTGTTGACCGGCCTGAGGCCGGCGAGCGCAGCGATGCTGGTCGCGCGGGGATGCTCGTCCTTTGCGACGACAAGGGCATCGCCCTTGCGCTGGGCAACGCTGACGGGTGTGATTTCCCGGTCGAGACGGCCATTCGCCTGGGCGGCCGCGGCCTTTTCCTGCGAGCGGACCGAAAAGGCGTCCTGGTCTTCGCGGGACACGTGGAAGTCGTTGGCGACGTTATCTCCGGTCTCTGGCATGGAATCGACACCGTACAGAGCCTTCATCTGCGGATTGACGAAGCGCCAGCCGATCGTGGTGTCGTAGATCTCGGCCTGCCGGGAATAGGCGGTTTCGGCCTTCGGCATAACGAAGGGTGCCCGGCTCATGCTCTCCACGCCGCCAGCAATCATCAGGTCGGCCTCGCCGGCGCTGATCGCCCGCGCAGCCGTCATGACCGCATCCATGCCGGAGCCGCAGAGGCGGTTGAGCGTCGTGCCACTGACGGAGACCGGCAGGCCGGCGAGCAGAAGCGACATGCGGGCGACGTTACGGTTGTCCTCTCCGGCCTGGTTGGCGCATCCGAAGATGACATCATCAACCGCTTCCCAATCGACGCCAGTGTTGCGCGCCATCAACGCCTTGAGCGGCACGGCGCCGAGATCATCCGGGCGGACGGAGGCCAGCGCTCCGCCGAAGCGGCCGATGGGTGTGCGGATATAATCACAGATGAAAGCGTCTGGCATGGCTCAGCTCCTTCAGAGTTCGGGCACGATGAGATCGACGACCGGCGCTCCGACATGAAGCGGCGCGCCCGTCATGGCCTGGAGATCCTTCATCGACAGAGCCGCAAGCTTCTCGCGAACCACGAAGCGACCGTTGGAAATGTCGATGACGGCGTGGCTGGTATAGACCCGTGTGATGCAGGCGACGCCGGTCAGTGGGAAGGTGCAGGCCTCGACCAGTTTCGGCTTGCCGTCCTTCGTCACATGCTCGGTGATGACGAAAACCTGCTTTGCGCCGTGCACCAGATCCATTGCGCCGCCGACGGCGGGAACACCCTTCGATCCGACCCGCCAATTGGCGAGATCCCCCGTCTGGGCCACCTGATAGGCGCCGAGAATGGCGACGTCGAGATGTCCGCCGCGCACCATGGCGAAGCTATCGGCATGGTGGAAAAAGGCAGCGCCGGGGTTCAGGGTGACCGCGCGCTTGCCGGCATTGATCAGGTCCCAGTCTTCCTCGCCAGGTGCCGGGGGCTCGCCGAAATCGAGAATGCCGTTTTCGGTGTGGAAGATCGCCCGGCGGCCGGGCGGCTGGTAGCGCGCCACCATTTCCGGGAAGCCGATGCCGAGATTGACATAGGCGCCGTCCTCGATGTCCTGCGCGGCGCGCCATGCGATCTGGGCGTTGGAAAGCTTGATGTCGTCGATATCGCCGGTGCTCATGCGTAGGATACTCCGGCTCGGATGAGCTCTTCTTCCTGTTGTGGCTGTGCGACTTCGACGACGCGGTTCACGAAGATGCCCGGCGTGATCACATGCTCCGGGTCGATCTCGCCCGGCGAAACGATCCGGGAAACCTGGGCGATCGTGGTCGCCGCCGCCATGCACATCAGCGGATTGAAGTTGCGACCGGCCTTGTTGAAGGTGAGGTTGCCGTGGCGGTCTCCCAGATGCGCCTTGACGATGGCGAAGTCTGCCTTCAGCCAGCGCTCCTGCACATAATGGCGGCCGTCGAATTCGGCGATCGGCTTGCCCTCGGCAAGGTCGGTGCCATAGGCGGTCGGCGTGTAGAAGGCGGGGATACCAGCGCCTCCGGCACGAATGCGTTCGGCAAGCGTGCCTTGCGGAACAAGCTCCAGTTCGATCTCGCCAGCGAGGTAGCGGTCGGTAAAAGCGCGCGGATCGGACGAACGGGGAAACGAGCAGATCATCTTGCGCAGCATGCCGGCGTCGATCATGGCGGCGATGCCGATGCGGCCGTTGCCGGCATTGTTGTTGATCACCGTCAGCCCGGTCGGGCGCTTGTCGATCAGGGCATGAATGAGTTCGATCGGCGCGCCGGACCCGCCGAAGCCGCCAATCATGATGGTGGCACCGTCGCCGATGTCCTTCACGGCGTCCGCCGTGCTGCTGACCGTCTTGTCCACTGTATCCTCCGCCTAAAACCAGCCTTCGAAAGGCGGGCCACACGAAAACGGTAACGCGACGGACCATCGACGGCAATGCAAATGTGCGATATGGTGCATTTGTTGCGATATCGCACATTTGAGGCCGGCAATGGAAACGAAGCAGAGCGACATGATGGGCGGGCTCGCCAAAGGGCTTCGGGTGATCGAGGCCTTCACGGTGGATACGCCACGCCTGAGCATTTCCGAAGCTGCCGCGATTGCCGGGCTCGACCGGGCGACGACGCGGCGCTGTCTGCTGACGCTCGCCGAACACGGCTACTGCGCTTATGACGGCAAGTTCTTCACGGTGACGCCGCGCGTCTTGAGGCTCGGGACCGGCTGTCTCGCGACCATGCCGCTGCCCCGCATCGTCCAGCCCTGGCTGGATGACCTTTCCGAAAAGATCGGCCAGAGCACGTCGGTTGCCATCCTCGATGAGAGCGAGATCGTCTATGTCGCACGGGCCGCGCAGCGGAAGGTGATGTCGATCGCTCTCATGCCCGGCTCGCGCCTGCCGGCCTATTGCACCTCCATGGGGCGCGTGCTGCTGGCGGCTCTTCCGGAAGATATCGCACGAAGCCTTCTCGGCGCTGCGCAGCTTGCTCAGCGAACGCCGCACACCATGACGGCTGTCGAGAGGTTGATGACGGAACTGGAAACGGTTCGAGCCCAAGGATATGCCGCTGTCAGCGAAGAGGTGGAGCTCGGCCTACGATCGATCGCCGTTCCCATCGTCAACGCCCGCGGGCAGGTGGTCGCGGCGTTGAACACCGGCTTTCCCGCGTCGTCGGAAACGATGGAAACCGTTGCGCAAGCCTTTCTGCAGCCGCTTCTGCATGTGCGCAAGGAGCTTTCCCGGATCCTCAACTGAGGGCGACCCGGCTCCCACCTTAATCTCAGCTCGCGGAGATCAACTCGCTCACCCGCCGGGCGAAGGCGTCTGCCTCGAAGGGCTTGGTGATGACCTGCATGCCCTGTTCCAGATGGCCGTGGTTGAGTACGGCATTCTCTGCATAGCCGGTGATGAATAGAACATTGAGTTCAGGGCGCTGTGCGCGAATGGCATCCGCCAGCTGCCGCCCGTTCATACCATTGGGCAGGCCGACATCGGTGATCAGCAGCTCGACGTCCGAGCGGCTGGTCAGGATCTTCAGCGCCGACGGGCCGTCCTCCGCCTCCAGCACGGCATGGCCGAGTTCTTCCAGCATCTCGACGGCGACCATGCGAACCAGCGGCTCGTCATCGACCACGAGGATCGTGTTGCGGTCGGTCGCGGAGACGGAGCGGATCGCTTCGACCGGCGCCTCGTCGCTTTCGTCGTCGCCGAAATAGCGCGGCAGGTAGATGCAAATCATCGTGCCCCTGCCGACTTCGGAATAGATGCGGACGGCGCCACCCGATTGGCCGGCAAAGCCATAGACCATCGACAGTCCGAGCCCCGTTCCCTGGCCGATCGGCTTCGTCGTAAAGAAGGGATCGAACGCGCGGGCAATGACGTCCGGCGACATGCCTGTTCCGGTATCGCTGACGCAAAGCGACACATACTGCCCGGGCTCAAGGCCGCGCTCCTTGGCTGTGCGCTCGTCCAGCCAGCGATTGCCGCTCTCGATCGTCAGCTTGCCGCCGTCGGGCATCGCGTCGCGCGCGTTGATGCAGAGGTTGAGGAGCGCATTTTCGAGCTGCCCCACATCCACGAACGCCTTCCACAGGCCGCCTGCGGCCACCGCCTCGATGGCGATCGCCGGGCCGACGCTGCGGCTGATCAGATCCTGCATGTCTGCAACGATCCGGTTGATGTCGGACGGTTTCGGATCGAGCGTCTGACGCCGCGAGAAGGCGAGGAGGCGTTGGGTCAGGCCAGCGGCGCGCTTCACCGCCGACTGGGCGCCGGTGACGTAGCGGTCGATATCGCCGATCCGGCCTTGGGCGAGGCGGGTCCGCATCAGGTCGAGGCTACCGCCGATGCCGGCGAGGATATTGTTGAAATCATGCGCCAGACCGCCGGTGAGCTGGCCGACGGCCTCCATCTTCTGAGCCTGGCGGAGCGCTTCCTCGGCCTGCAGGAGAGCGGCCGTTCGCTGCTCGACGCGCTGTTCCAGCGTATCGGTCAATGCGCGGAGCGCGGTGATGGCGCGGTCGCGTTCAGCCTCTACGGCGCGGCGGCCTTCGATATCGACGAGAACGCCGGGGAATGTGATAGGCGTGCCGTCGGGGGCTAGATCGACCCGACCGTTCGCTTCCAGCCAATAGTATTTCCCGTCCGTGCGTCGCGTCCGGTACTGATGCGCATAGGATCCGCCGCGCGACAGGGCTTCTGCAATCGCTGCCGCAAGTCCCGCCTGATCGTCCGGATGCACGGTCTCCACCACCTGCGCGAGACTGAGCCCGGATCGCCCGAGCGACGGATCAAAACCAAAAGCGGTTGCAAAGCCTTCGTCGACCGTGAAGCGGTCCGTCGGCAGGTGCCAGGACCATGTTCCGATGATCGCGCCTGCGGCGAGGGCCAGCTGGACGCGTTGGATGTTCTCGCGCGCAATCGCCTCGCTTTCGCGCAGGGCCTGTTCCGCCTGCTTGCGGGCGGTGACGTCGCGGAAAAGAACGGAGACCTGGCGGAGACTTTCCGGCTCGACGCGCGAGGCGGACACCTCGATATGGCGGCCGATCGCCGCGAACTCCTGCTCGAACCGTACCGTCTGGCCGCTATTCAGCACGCCGCCATAGAGCTTCAGCCACACATCCGCATTCGCGGGCTCGATCTCGCGCAGGCGCTTGCCCACGATATCCGCGATGCCGGTCTGGCGCTCGTAGCCGGAGTTTGCCTCCACGTGAAGATAGTCGCTCAGCGGACCGTTCGGACCGTCGATGAACTCAATGATGCAGAAGCCATCGTCGATGGCCTCGAACAGCGCCCGCCGCCGTGCCGCACTCTGCAGCGCGTCGTCGCCGGACATCTGTGATCTCAGGAGCACGACTTCCTTCTCGAGGTCTTCACGCGTCAGGGATGTCGTCTCTCTGTTCAAATTCATGCCCTTTCCGTGCGTTTGTCAAACCTGCGTCCGGCCAAGGACCTGTGCAGCGCTAACAAGGCACAAGACAAATAGGCAGGGTGTTTCCGACTGCCACTGCCACTGCCCGCTGGCCGTTGATGGGGCGATTTCGTCATCGCGAGACAAATTTCGCATTTTTGCGAAGGCTTATAGACGAGAATCCTACCGCGAAAGTTTCACTTAAGTCTGTAAAATTTAGGAATTTTCTCGTCGGGAACAAACCGATGAAGGCTCAGTTTGACAGGCCACCAACCTTGGAGATGTGTTGATGACTTTACGAAGCCTAACCCTTTCGACTGCCGTGGCCCTTTTGGTTCCGCTCAGCTTTGCGACCTCCTCTCTGGCGCAGGACATGGCGAAACCCACAACGGAGATGCAAGCCGTTCTCGACAAACTGGCGGCGCTGGACGCAAAGCCGTTCTCGACGCTTTCGGTTCCCGAAGCCCGCTCACAGGCAACGCCTGCGGATGCGGCCCGTGCCATCCAGTGGGACAAGCGCCTCTCGACCAACCCTGAAGCCCAGGTCACCACGCGTGACATCGCCATCCCCTCAAAGGCCGGCGGACTTGCCGCGCGGGTCTACATCCCCGGCGGCAAGGGCCCGTTCCCCGTCGTCGTCTACTATCATGGCGGCGGCTGGGTCGTGGCCGACATCAATGTCTATGATGGTGCGCCACGCGCCCTGGCACTCGGAGCGAACGCCATCGTCGTATCCGTCGAGTATCGGCATGCACCCGAACACAAGTTTCCCGCAGCCCACGAGGATGCCTGGACGGCCTATCAGTGGATCGTCGAGAACATCCACGAGCTGAACGGAAATGCAGACAAGATCGCGGTCGCTGGCGAGAGCGCTGGTGGCAATCTTGCGGCCAATGTCGCGTTGATGGCGAAGGCCATGAAGACGAAGCAGCCAGTGCACCAGCTTCTCGTTTATCCCGTGGCCGGCAACGATATGAACACGCCGTCCTATACAGAGAATGCCAACGCCAAGCCGCTCGGTAAGGCCGATATGGAGTGGTTCGTGAAGAACGCGTTCGCTTCCATGGATGAAACCTCAGACCAGCGCCTCAATCTGGTCGGCCGCACGGATCTCGCCGGCGTTGCGCCTGCAACCCTTATCATGGCGCAGATCGATCCTCTGCGCTCGGAGGGCGAAGCCTATGCCGCGAAGCTGAAAGATGCCGGTGTGAAGGTCGAGACAAAAACCTACCCCGGCGTGACGCATGAGTTCTTCGGCATGGCGAAGGTCGTTCCCGAAGCGAAACAGGCGATGGACATGGCGATCGCCGACCTCGCCGCCGCCTTTGCCAAATAAGGAAGAATGATGATGAAAAACACATTTACCGCTGCCTCGCTGGCACTCGCGCTCCTCGCGGTACCGCTCTCGCCGACCTTCGCGGCCATGCCCGCGGGCGCAGACACGGCGGCCGCCGCTTTCAATGTAGACAAGGCCTCCTTCGTCAAGCAGGTGACAAGTTCCAACCAGTTCGAGATCGAGTCCAGCAAACTGGCCGAGGAGAAAGCCCGCGATGCCGATGTGAAGGAATTTGCCCGCCAGATGATCGCGGATCATACCAAGGCCGGCGAGGGCCTGAAGACGGCAGCCAAGCTCGATGACGCCGCACCCTCGCTATCGCCGAAGCATGCAGCAATGATCGAAACCCTGAAAGGTGCATCGGAACAGGACTTCCAGCCGCTCTACATCGAGATGCAGACGGTTGCACATATGGAAGCCGTGACCCTGTTTGCCACCTATGCCAAGGGCGGCGATGACGCGGCGGTGAAGACCTTTGCGGTGGAAACGCTGCCAAAGCTCGAAATGCACAAGGCGCACGTAATGAAGCTCGTCGCTGCGCATTGATCTGAAAGATTTCCCCAGCCCGGCCTCGCGCCCGGCTGGGGAATACTACGCCTTAGCAGCTTGCTCGAAAGCATCCCGTGCCTGATGAACGGCAGCAAGGTTCTCTTCCGCCCAGATCCACACGCCACAAAAGGCCGCGCCGAGGCTTTTGCCGAGTCCGGTCAGCCGATATTCCACCTTGGGCGGAACGACGGCATGGATGGTGCGCTTGATCAGACCGTCGCGTTCCATCTGCCGGAGCGTCTGCGTCAGCATCTTCTGGCTGATGGTGCCGATTTCGCGGCTGAGTTGGGTAAACCGAAGCTCGCCCTTTTCCTCCAGTGTTTCCAGAATCAGCATCGTCCACTTGTCCGCTACACGCCCGATCAACTCGTGCACGAGCGCCTCGACGCGCGGGTCCACGACGTCAGGGATCTCTCGTTGGATTGTCTCTGCTAGAGTCTCGGCAGGGCGGCGGTGTAAGCTCTGCATCCGACACTCTCCTTTCGGTGCGTATAAATCTTTTCGGTGCCTTCTGTTCGGTGGAGAGTAACAGCGTTAGCTCTGGTGGACAATCAACGTGAACCCATCGAACGTCGTGAGGCAGGGCATGAAAACCAGCGGAAACACCATTCTCATCACCGGCGGCGCTTCCGGCATCGGACGCGAACTGGCGGAGCGCTTCCACGCGCAGGGCAACACCGTCATCATCGCCGGCCGCCGGCAGGACCGACTGGACGAGGTCGCCGCAGGCCATGACGGCATCGTGGGCTATGCTTTGGATATTGCGAGCCCCGAGAGCATCGCGGCCTTCGCGGCCGACGTCATCCGCAACCACCCGGACTTGAACGTCCTCATCAACAATGCCGGTGTCATGATGTTCGAGAACCTGGCGCGGTCGCGCGATCTGACGGATACGGAATCGACCGTCGCGACCAATCTTCTTGGACCGATCCGGCTGACCAATGCACTGATCGATCACCTGACGACACGGCCGGATGCCGCCATCATCAACGTCTCCTCCGGCCTCGCCTTCGTGCCGCTCGTCTCCACGCCCACCTACTCGGCAACGAAGGCGGCAATCCATTCCTACACGATCAGCCTGCGGGATGCGTTGAAAGGCAAGGTCGAGGTCATCGAGCTTGCACCGCCCGCCGTGCAGACGGAGCTGACGCCAGGACAGTCCACGCGGTCGGGCTACATGCCGCTGAACGACTTCATGGATGAGGTGATGTCGCTCTTCTCGAAGCAGCCAACACCCCCGGAAATCCTTGTCAAGAACGTCGGCTTCCTGCGGTTTGCCGAGGCGGAAAAGCGGTTCGATGAGACTTTGACTGCGCTGAACGACTTTGCGCGCAAGGCCCGTGAGGGCGGGCATTAGGTGGCAGGGGTGCCTTTGACCAATGCGTCGAGAGACGAGGTTGTTGCTGTTATACGCACCCACACCCTGCCGGAGGCCTATTGAAAAATCGCAACAATTTTCATCAGTGCGCAAGTCTTGCTGTCGGGTAGCATCGTGAATTTGCCGAGCTAGCCAACCGGCTGCAATCCAAGGCCGCCGTAAACCATGATTTCGTAAAGCTTCGGCGATCTGTTTGATTTATGGCTGATGGCGCTACGCTTCTTGCAAAATCGGAGTGTGTAATCGCAGCTATGGTCGAGCAGAAGTTCGGGACCATCTAATTGCTCGTGCAGCAGGTGTTCCAGGATCCGGGAACTGTCACACGACATCTGCGAATGGGCATCACCGAGAAGACAGGGAGGGGGGCGGAGCTCGCAACCCTCATGGCCAGACAGCCCGAGCGGTTCGGGGAGCTGCGTGGCAAGTCGGGGCTGCTTGGCGACAACAAGGAGCGCAGACAAGCGAGAGACATCGCAAAGACGGTGGCCGCCCATATCGGCCACGTCTCGAAAGCCTGGGACCGGCGCCTGGATGCGGAGCGGGCATAGGAAACCTGGCAGCGCGAGAAACGCGATGGTGTCGAGGTGCCCGGGCTGACACCTCGCAGCTTCGAGCTCATTGCCCAGGTGGAAAAGGCAGCGATCGACAAACAGGGTCCGCTCATCGATCA
>NZ_QJSR01000006.1:13376-322243 GCF_003217095.1 Rhizobium sp. PP-CC-3A-592 | reverse complement strand
AAGGACCAGCGGGTGACGCATGCGGCGATCACCGAGAACAAGCGGTTGGGTGATGTTCTGGCCTATATCAAGGAGCGCCAGGAGCAGCAGGACAAAGTTAAAGTGTCCTGTTTCTGCAAAGTTGGAATGTCACACTCCTCGGGTCTGAAGGACGTCTGGGATGCAAGCTATGGCACGGCCGCAAGCGCGGATGGCGGTTATCAAGCGGTTGGTGGCTCGCGGGTTTCCTTCCACAACACACCGGACGTTTACGTCAGCCGTCCATGATGCCGAAGGACAAGGCCGACTGCGCCCATGCAGTTGTCGTTGTCGAGAAAGCGGCCCGTGACGAAGGCGGGATTGGCGCCTTCGCCGTCGCCGGTTTTGACCAGCGTATGCCGGGCGTAGGCCGAGCGGATCGGCGCGAGAAGCATTTCGCCCGCCGCCGCCATTCCGCCGCTGATGACGAAAAGGCTGGGATTAAGAATGGTTCCAACAGTCGCAAGTCCGCGTCCTGCGGCCTCACCGGCATCTTCCAGCAGGCGCTGGAATCCGACGTCGCCGGCCTGCGCCGTCTTTACGAATTCCGCCATGCCGATGCTGCGTGAAAGGCGTCGTTCGGCGATGCCGAGAACCGCCGTTCCGCTGCAGGAAAGCTCCATGCAGCCGCGATTGCCGCAGGTGCAGAGATCGCCACGCGGGTCGAGGACCATGTGGCCGAATTCCCCCGCCGTGCCGGCGGCCCCCGTCAGCACCTTGCCGTTGGCGACGATCGCGCCGCCGATGCCGAGGTCGAGCTTGAACAGCACGAAATTCTCGAAACCCGCGGCAGCACCCCACATCATCTCGGCCAGGGCCGCGCAGTTGCTCTCATTGTCCGCAAAGATCGGCTTCTGCAGGACGGGCTCGAACGTCGCGCGCAGATCAACCCCCTGCCAGCCCGGAAGCTGCGAGCCCCGCATGATCCGTCCGCTGGCGGCGATCGGAGCGGAGACGGCGAAGCCCACACCGAGGAGCCCGGAATACGGCAGACTGTGCTCTTTGTAGATGTTGTCGATCGCCTGCTTGGCCGTGCGCGTCGCTCGTTCCGGTTTGTAATCCCGCTCGAGCGGAATGGCGACATCCGCAACGATATTGTGGGCGACGTCGGCCAGCACCACCCGCAATTCGTTGCGCCCCAGCAGGACGCCGAGACAGGTTCCGGCTTCCGGATTAAGCGAATGCGCAAGCGCCGGCCGCCCGATGCCGGGGCTGCGTGTTTCCACCTCAACGACAAGGCTCGATCGCTTGAGGTCCGCGAGGATCGTTGAGACGGTCGATCGGGCAAGGCCCGTGGTACGGGCAATCTGCGCGGCGCTGACGGCGCCGTGCCCGCTCAGGGCGCGAACGACCCGCGCCACCGGCGTATCCACCTGACGCTCGTCGAGAAGGCCCCGCAGGCCGCCGCTGATCATATTGGCCATATCGCGTCTTTCCCCCTGCCCGTGCGGGCCTGCCTCGATGATCGATTGCCGTCGGCTGGGCCCGCCGTCCATCTCTGAAAGCACTCATATTCTGTCGGGGCAAGGACGCCCGGCCGGAAAATCACCTGTAAACCTACGCTCGACCACACACCTTCTATGACATAAGTACGCTGATCACAATTCTGTTTTCATCCGACTTTTGTCATAGCTGACATAATTGATGTTGACAAACCGAGGCTCTGACAGTCTAAAAGACGGCGAGGATGAGGACACACCAAGGGAGGACACCATGAGAATGATCACGAACGCGTTGCGGACGGGCACCATGCTCGCGACGTTGGCGATGTGCAGCGGCGCGGCTCTGGCCGAAGACATTACGCTCTGGACGCTGAATTTCAGTTCGGAGGCATCGAACGCCGCCATGCAGAAGATCGCCTCCGATTTCGAAGCTGCCAATCCCGGCGTGAACGTCGAGATCGTCACGCGCGGTGTCGATGACCATAAGACGGCCCTTCGGGTGGCCGCAGGGTCGGACCGTGGGCCCGACATTTTCTTCAGCTGGGCGGGCCTCGGCCTCGGCGGCGAATATATCAAGGCGGGTCTCAGTCTGCCGCTGGATACATATTACGCACAGTACAATTGGGACGACGAGCTGGTTCCGGCCGCCGCTTCCTTCTCCAAGATCTACGAAGGTGGTCGCCACGGCGTTCCCTTCACGTTCAAGGGCGAGGCGCTCTACTACAACAAGGCGCTCTTCACGCAGGCAGGTATTACCGAAGCACCGAAGAACTATGACGAGCTGGTGGCGGATGCCGAAAAGCTGAAAACCGCCGGCATTCCGGCCATCACCTTCGGCGGCACGGTCAACTGGCACTTGATGCGCCTGATGGACGTCATCCTGGAATCCAAGTGCGGCATCGAAAAGCATGATGCTCTGATGAACATGAAGACGAGCTGGAAGACCGAGCCCTGCGCCGCAGCCTCCTTCGCCGAGCTCGACACGTGGAGCAAGAACTACATTCTCAGCCCGTTCATGGGCATCGACAATGCCCAGTCGTTCAATCTCTTCGTCGGCGGCCGCGCGGCCATGATGCTGGAGGGCGACTGGCTGGTGCAGCAGCTTGCGGAAGCTGGAAATCTTGACGACTACGACGTTTTCCCCTTCCCCACCGGCACCAACCGGCTCTACGGCTTTGCCGAGTATCATTACATCAGCAGCAAAAGCAAAAATCCGGACACGGCTGCCAAGTTCCTCGACTATTTCATGTCGACGCCGGTGCAGCAGGCAAGCCTCGGGCAGTTCAGCACGACCTCGATCAACAAGAACGTCGCCTATAAGGATCTGCGTCCTCTCGACCAGAAATGGGTCGATATCTTCAATACCTTTACGCAGGTCTACATGAATGGCGACCAGGCGTTCCCGCTCGACGTGACGACGGAGTATTTCCGCGTCATCAATGAGGTGGCGAGCGGCAACATGGCGGCGGCAGACGCCGGCGGCCAGCTTCAAACCTTCATCGACAATCGGCGCTAGGCGTCATCTTGAGCCGGTCCCGCAAGAGGGGCCGGCCTTCTTCCCTGCTGCCACATCGCCTGCGTTCCGCACGGCCTGCTTGCGCACCGCATGGCCCGCCCTGCTTGGAGTGTCTCATGACGTCCAGATCCATCTTCTCAGACCAGCGCACGCAGGCCGCGATGCTGATTGCCCCGGCGATCGTCATCTACGCCGTCTTTGCTATCTACCCCATGTTGGACGTCGTGACCTTAAGCTTCCAGCGATGGAACGGACTCGATGCGACCAAGGAATTCGTCGGCTTCAGCAATTACGTCGATATCTTCTCGAAGGATCCAGTGTTCTGGGGTGCGTTCCGCAACACGGTCATCTGGACAATCCTATCGACCATCTTCCCCCCGCTCGTCGGGCTTCTGCTAGCGCTCGGGGTCAACCAGCCTGTCGTTGGGCGCAATGGACTGCGAGCGATCTTTTATCTCCCTGTCATCATCGCCCCTATCGCCGTCGCCACCATGTGGCGCTGGATGTACGATCCCTTTTTCGGATTGTTCGGCCAGGTCCTGACGTCCATGGGCCTCCAGACCTGGGTCCAGGATTGGCTGGGAGATCGCAACATCGCGCTTTATTCCGCCTTCGTCGCCTATCTCTGGCAGACCGTCGGCTTTTCCATGGTGCTGTTTCTCGCCGGCTTGCAGGGCGTCAGCAAGACGCTGATCGAGGCCGCGCGCATCGATGGCGCTGGCCGCTGGAAAGTGTTTCGCCACGTCACCTTCCCGGCGCTGAAGCCCACCATCACCATCGTTCTGGTGCTCGCCATCATTTCCTCGCTCAAGGCGTTCGACATCATCTACGGCCTGACGGGCGGCGGGCCGGCGCAATCGACGCAGATGCTGGCGCTCTGGGCCTTTACCCAGTCCATGCAGATCTTCGACTTCGGCCGCGGCAGCGCCATCTCGGTCGTCCTCCTGCTCATCACCCTCTCCGTGATCATACCCTACCTGCGCTGGACGCGGAAATCCGAGGAGAACGAGGAATGACGATGACGTCCGCCTCCATCCACGACAACACCCTGGAAAAGCCACAGCGGGACTGGGTTCTCGTTGCGCTCTGGGCCACGCTCGCCCTGGTCGCACTGATCTGGGTCGCGCCCTTCGTCTTCATCGTCTTCACTTCGCTAAAGTCCAATGCGGCCGTGATGAGTTCCAGCGCGTTCGCGCCTCCGGTCGATCCGAAGTTCGCCAATTATTCCAGCGCCTGGGATCGCGGCCGCTTCAACACCACCTTCTTCAACAGCGTCATCATCACCACCATCAAGGTGCCGCTCGGTCTCTTCATCTCGGCCATGGCCGCCTATGCTCTGGCGAAGATCGAGTTCGCAGGGCGCAAGATGTTGCTGCTCGCCATTCTGTTCGGAACGATGATCCCGTTTCAGGTCATGCTGGCGCCGCTCTTCACACTGGTGAACAGCCTCCACCTGATCGACACCTATCCCGGCGTCATCCTGCCTTACCTCGCCTTCGGCATTCCCTATCAGGTCTTCATCCTCCAGAGCTTCTTCCGCGGCATTCCGAAGGAACTCAGCGAAGCCGCCCGCATCGATGGCGCCTCGCATTTCACGATCTTCCGGCGGATCTTCCTACCGGTGTCTCTGCCGGTGCTCGCCGCTCTCCTGATCCTCGACTTCGTGTCCACCTGGAACGAGTTCGCCATGGCGCTCGTCCTCCTGCAGGATCGGGACATGTGGACCCTGCCCCTCGGCCTGTCTGCCTTCCAGGGGCAATTCTCACGAGATTACGGCCAGCTCAATGCCGCCATCGTCATGACGGTGCTGCCCGCCGCCATCGTCTACCTCATCTTCCAGCGCTACTTCGTGTCGGGACTTACCTCCGGCGCGGTCAAGGGCTGAAACAGACATCAAGGACGCAGATATGACCGAAACCACCATCGCCAAATGGGACCTGTTCGAAGCCAGCCTGAACGGCCCCTCCTCCGGCAACCCCTTCATCGAGGTCGATCTCGAGGCCCACTTCAGCCAGAAGAGCCGCACCGTTCGCGTGCCGGGCTTCTATGATGGCGACGGCGTCTACAAGATCCGTTTCATGCCTGACAATGAAGGGGAATGGGCATATGTGACGCGCTCCTCCGCGCCCGAACTCGACGGAAAGTCCGGCACCTTCACCGCCGGCCCAGCAAGACCCGATGTGCACGGGCCGGTCCAGGTGACCAACCGGTTCCACTTCGCGCATGCCGATGGCACGCCGTATCTTTCCTTCGGCACCACCTGCTACGCTTGGACACACCAGCCTCTGGACCTCCAGGCCAAAACGCTGGAAACGCTGAAGCAGGCGCGATTCAACAAGATGCGCATGGGGGTTTTCCCGAAGGACTATCCGTTCAACATCAACGAACCGCTGCACGACGTCTACGAACGGGATGCGGAAGGGGAGCTCGATTTCGATCGGCCGAACCCCGAAAGCTTCCGGCATTTCGAAAACCAGGTGAAGGCGCTCGGCGATCTCGGCATCGAGGCTGATATCATCATCTTCCATCCCTATGATCGCTGGGGCTATTGCGACATGAGCGCCGAGCAGGACTATCGCTACGTCGCCTATCTCACGGCCCGTCTTGCAGCCTATCGCAATATCTGGTGGTCGCTGGCCAACGAGTACGACTTCCTCCTCGATACCAAGCCGATGGGCCAGTGGGATCGCTACTTCCAGATCATCGAGGAGAACGACCCCTACCGCCACCTGAAATCTATTCACAACGGCGATGTGAACGCCAACTACGACCACCGCCGCCCGTGGGTCAGCCATGTCTGCATCCAGAACTGGGATGTGAAGCGCACGCAGGAATGGCGGGAGGCCTATGGCAAGCCCGTCGTCAACGACGAGCCGGAATACGAGGGCGACATCATGCTCTCCTGGGGCAATATCTCCGCGCGCGAACTGGTGCACCGATACTGGATCACCATGCTGCGCGGCGGC
The DNA here is from genome assembly GCF_003217095.1 of Rhizobium sp. PP-CC-3A-592. Taxonomy (GTDB): domain Bacteria; phylum Pseudomonadota; class Alphaproteobacteria; order Rhizobiales; family Rhizobiaceae; genus Ferranicluibacter. The sequence continues at coordinate 316,301 of NZ_QJSR01000006.1, read as the reverse complement.
TATGCTGGGCATGGCGAAACCTTCATGCACCCGCAGGACATTCTCTGGTGGGCAAAAGGCGGCGTGCTGCATGGGGACGCTTGGCAGCGCATCGGCTTCCTACGTGATCTTCTGGAAGAGGATGTGAGGGGCGGGCTGACCCCGATCGCGCGCGAGGCGAACTGGCCATGGAGCCGCGTGTCCGGCGCGACCGACGGCGATGTCACCTATATCTATCTCGGCGAGCACCAGCCCGTCATCTGGGCACCGGGCCTGCCGCAGGAGATGGGCGATTACGAGGTCGATGTCATCGATACATGGGAGATGACGGTGACGCCTGCAACCATCGTCGATGCGCCCGCCAACCATCCGACCCGGCACGGCGCTTCGCTCCGCCCGCGCCGGCCGGATGCGGCCTTTGCCGTGGAACTGCCGGGCAAGCCGAACCTTGCCATCCGCATCCGGCCGAAGCGATAGGAAGGAACCGCCATGTCGACCGTCCAGATCCGCGACGTCCGCAAATCCTACGGCGCCCATCCCGTGCTCCACGGTGTCGATATCGACATCGCAGACGGGGCGTTCGTCATCCTCGTCGGCCCGTCCGGCTGCGGAAAATCGACGCTGCTGCGCATGGTCGCGGGCTTGGAGTCCATTACCGGCGGCACGATCAGCATCGACGGCCGCGTGGTGAACGGGCTGGAGCCGAAGGACCGGGATATTGCGATGGTTTTCCAGAACTATGCGCTCTATCCGCAGATGACCGTGGCGCAGAACATGGGCTTTGCCCTGGAGCTTGCCGGTGCCCGTAAGGAGGAGATCAAGCGCAAGGTGGACCATGCCGCCGGCATTCTCGGGCTGGAACCGCTTCTTCAGCGCAAACCGGCGCAGCTTTCGGGCGGACAGCGCCAGCGTGTCGCCATGGGCCGCGCCATCGTGCGCGATCCCAAGGTCTTTCTGTTCGACGAGCCGCTCTCCAATCTCGACGCCAAGCTGCGCGTCAAGATGCGCGCCGAGATCAAGGCCCTGCATCAGCGCTTGAAGACGACGATCGTCTACGTCACCCATGACCAGATCGAAGCCATGACCATGGCCGACAAGATCGTCGTCATGCAGGGCGGCCATATCGAGCAGATCGGCACGCCGCTCGAACTCTACGACCACCCGAAAAACGTCTTCGTCGCCGGCTTCCTCGGATCGCCCGCCATGAACTTCCTCGACGGTGTCATCATCGGCGAGGATGGGCGCTTTCTGGAACTGGGCGGTGCCGGCCGCGTACCCCTTGCCGACGGCTATCGACATGGAGTCGGAAAACCTGTCATCGTCGGCGTCCGCCCGGAGGACATCGGCATCGCAGAGGCCAATGGCATTCCGGCAGAGGTGATCGTGGTAGAGCCGACCGGGTCCGAAACGCATCTCGCGGTGCGGCTGGGTGGGCAAGAGATCATCGTCGTTCTGCGGTCGCGCGTGTCACTGGCTCCGGGCGATCAGGTGCACCTGTCCTTTGAGGGCGCGAGGTTCCATGTCTTCGACAAGGAGACGCAAGAGCGCCTGCAGCGTTAGCCAAGGGTCGTCGCCACCCTGATGGAACTTCGGGGTTAATGATGTTCCGGGAGGCTGGTGAAGAGCATTTCGACGGCGGAGGACAATGTTTCGGTAAGGTTGGCTGCGCAGTAGGTTCGGACGTGGCGCAGGATCGAGGCTTCCGAAACCGCCGCGATATCGCGTCGACGGGATTCGCCGATCGCTTCCGTGTTGGAGCCGCTGATGAAGCCCGAACTCCATGCGGTGACGATGCGGTCGTAATGGGCATCGCCCAGCATTTCGAGCGTGGACGCGCAGGAACTGGCGCCGATCCCGACATCGGTCGGCGCATGCGCTGCGAATGTTCCTATCGCGTAACTCATGCCGATGAAAGCCGTGAGGATGCCAGCGGCGATTTTGAGCCGGAGGCTTGGCAGGCGGCGCTGTCGGCGCTGTTTTTGATCATCGAACGTCTCGGTCATATCGGTATCTCCGACGTCGATATGACCCTTGGCAGATGAACGTAAACTGAATCCGCCGGATCAGAAGCCCTCCAGCGTGCAAAGCCGGCGCGGACCGCTGAAGGGTTGATAGGTGTTGTCGGACGCCCGATAGGAGGCGTATTGCGCGCGGCAGCGGGCAGCACGGCCCCTGTCGTCGGCTGAAACCCCCGCAACGAAACCCGGCTTCTCGCCGCCGTCGAGGCTTGCAGCCGCAACGAGATCGGAGGTGGGCGATATGCAGTCCTTCCTGGCTCCGCTGTAGGACGTGTAAGCATTGTCGGCCGACCGATAGGAGCGGTAACGGCTCCTGCACCAGGTCTCGTGCGCCTGCCGGCGTGCCGTGTCGATACTGTCCCCATCGTCGCCTGCAGGCACTTCCGAGGGGATCAAGGTGAGGGAGATGCGGGTTGCCGGTGTGTCGGCGGCATCGCGGCGCTCGGCCCTTTCCACCTCCGCTACGCGCTGCTTCCAACCCTCCCCGGCCGCACGAACCCGTCGAACGTCGGCCGGCCACAGGTCGGGGCTATGCAGGTTGGGCAGGTGCTGCGGTGCGGGCTTCGACACCAGGGCAAAGGCGCTGAGAAAGCCCGAACAGAACAGGATCGAAGCCCCGAAAAGACAGGCTGGAAGGACGGTCGTTGCTCTCATGGCGGGGCTCCTGGCTCGGCGCGATGTCCTGCGGCATACGGATGGATCGGATCGATGAGGGACGGGTATTTTCGACAGCACCGAAACCCTTCGGGTTAGCCGAACGTCTCCTTATCGTGTCATGCTGATGTTCGAGCGAGCAACGGATGTCCGTCCCGTCGGTTCCGCGGCCGGGACCTCAGTCCCGGTGTCGTCAGACCTTTGTCGGCAGACCGCCGACTTTGGTTCGATGCCGCGCCGATGACGGGAACCTTGGCAGGCCCCGGGCTTTAGACGAATATCCCTGATATCGGGGTTTGCCGACGTCGGCCTCGTCCGATGGGTGCTGCTTTACGTATCATGTCATGAGATCATGACGAGCCGAGATCTCAATGGAAATGATGAACCGAAAGCTCTTTCTCGTGGGAATACTGAGTTGCCTTCTGGCAATGGCCCCCGTTCGCCTGGCTCTCGACACTGCATTTCTCCTCGATCACGTCGCGGCCCTCGCCAAGAATGGTGGCGGTGGGAACGGGAATGGCAATGGCGGCGGCAACGGTGGTGGCAACGGAAATGGGAATGGGAATGGGAATGGGAATGGGAATGGGAATGGAGGCGGCAACTCCGGAAACGGCGGTAACGGCAATGGCAATCCGACCGGAAGCGGGAATGCCGGTGCCTCTTCCGGCACGCGGGCCACGTCCAAGCCGGACGCCACCGCGCCGGACGCGCCGGCGCTCAACGTCAGGCACAGGAACGGCTTCAAGGAGCAATTGACCGGCGGTCGATACGTGATGCGCGACGCCCAGGGGCGTGTCGTCGTCGATCGCCGCGCGACGAGAGCCGACCGGGACCGGCTGAAGCGGCTGACAGTTCGCTAGAGTGGAACCGCTGCATAATTTCATCCAGAAACCGATTCCGGTTCAAGGAGTCGTGCTGTAGCCGGGCCCTCAAGCTTCACCGGTGCGTGTTCGCATCCCGCATGGCAAGGGCGGCTTCGGTGCGATTCTTCACATTCAGTTTCAAGAAAATCCGCGTCATATGGTGCTTGATCGTCTTTTCATGCAGATTTAAATCGCGCGCGACCATCTTGTTGCTGAGGCCGGAGGCGACGAGCGTCAGCACGTCCTTTTCGCGTGACGTCAGGCTCCCAAGCGCATTCTCGTCTGCGGACTTGGCATGGGCTTCCGTCATGTCGGCCACCAGCTTGAAGGACAGGGCCGGCGCGATGTAGCTTTCTCCGGAAAAGACGGTTCGAATGACGTCGGCCAGGGTGCGCGAACCCACACCTTTGAGCACATAGCCTTTGGCGCCGCGCTGGATGGCGGTCTTCAGATCGTCGGCGCTTTCCGACACCGTCAGCATGATGAGAATGCGCTTGGGACAGTCCTCGAGGATCGGCTCGATCGCTTCGAGACCACCGCCGGGCAGCGAAATATCGAGAAGCATGACATCCGGTGCGCATTCGCGCGAGAGCCGCACGGCATCGGCGCTGCTGCTCCCCTCGCCGACGATCCGGAAGCCGCCGATCTCGTTCAGGCTCCGCGCCACCCCCTCGCGAAACAAGGGGTGATCGTCCACCACGGCGATGCTGATGGTCTGCGTCATGCCTGTTCTCCCTCCTCCAGCCCAAGGCGCATCGTGACCACGGTGCCCTTCGGGGTGGCATTTATATTGAACTGTCCACCGAGGCTTTCAATCCGTTCGCGCAGGCCGGCGAGCCCTAGGCTCTTCGGCTGCACCGATCCAACCTCGAAACCCGGCCCCGTATCGGCCGTCTCCACGGTCAGCGTTGGCCATGTCACGCTCAGCCGGACGCTCTGCCCTTTCGCCCGCGCGTGCCGATAGCCGTTGTTCAGCGTTTCCTGCACAAAACGGTAGACACAGATGCGCATGGCGGCGGGCGGAGCCGGAAGGTCGCCGGGCATATCCTGCACCAGCGCCACGCGCGCGCCCGTGCGCTGGCGGTAGGCGCGAACGGCGCGCTCGACCACCTCCGCCACCCCCAGCGCCTCGATATCGGGCAGAACGAGGCCGGTGCAGATGCTGCGGATCTCGTGCATGGCCTCGTCGAGGCTGTCCTTGATCGCCGTGATCTCCTGTTCCCTGCGCTCGCGCGAAACGGCGGGGTCGAGCAGCACCTCGCTGTCGATTCGCAAGCCGGCAAAGGCCACAAGCTGTGCCGGCCCGTCATGCAGATCCGCGCCCACACGACGCAGAAAATTCTCGTTCAGCGCGGCGGTGCGCTGCGCGGCGCGCTGCACCCGGGCGCTCAGTGCCTTGTTCTGCGTTAGAAGGGACGACAGCTCCGAGATCCGGTCGGCAAGCGCCAGGCGCTGCCGCTCGATCGTCCGGTTGCCGCGAAAGACGATGAGGGAGAGGACGCTGAAGAACAGCAGGGTCACGAGAATGACGGCCGCCCAAGTCGCCAGGCGCGCTTTACGAAGATCGTTCTCGAACGCGTTGGAGACCTCGTAGAACTCGAGCACGGCGACGATCTCGCCCGACCAGGGCTGGAGCACGGGATTGTAGATCTCCAGAAGCCTCTTGCCCGTTGCCCGTTCCGTCGTGCTTTCCTCGTCGTCCGCATGGTCGAAATGGGCGACGATCTCGCCGGAAAATGCCCGCTGAAGATCGCCGTTCGGCGCAAAGCGCCGGCCCATCAGCGCCTTGTCGTTGGAATAGAGAACCGTGCCGTCCTTTCGCCAGAGCCTGAACGAGATCAGTCGCTGGCCGAGCGTGCCCTGGCTCAGCGTCTCATCGAGAGCCCGCTCGACGGTTTCGTCCAGCGCCAGCGCCGTCTTCAGATCCGGCAGGATGGGCGCGATGATACTGTCGACATAGAGCGCGGTCGCCGCAGCGGAATTGCGCGTCACCGTGCCTTCGATCAGGTTGGTGACGAAAGCCCCCACGAGGGCAATGGCCACGAGCGCCACCGCTCCGCCCGCGACGAAAAACTGCCGCGCGAGCGACTGCGCGTTCCATCGATCCGTCATTGTCTGGATTTGCAGGCGCATGGGTCCTCAACATCCGCTGGCCTCCACCAGCATCGTCACTGTGCGGTTAAATGGAATGCGGCGTCGGAAGAGCAAGCGCAAGCCGAACGCACGGGCAATCCGATCCGAAAGGCTGGCATTGGACCTAAGTCCGAGGTGGCGGGCAAAGGTCTGAGCGCCGGAACGGGTCATCGCGGCGCGGGTTGAGGCGCATCGCAACGATGCTTGGACAGGAAGGATCCTAGAACCTCCCGTGCAGCTCGTTGAAGACAAGCTAGATCGCTTCAATCACACGGTGCTCGCGAGAGCCCGAAATGCTTCAGCTGGAAAGTCGACGTGCCATGGCTAAGGATGAAAGAAAAGACCCGTTCCGCGAAATCGAAATGTTCCATCTTCTTCATGAAGCACAGCTTCTAGCACTGGTCGCCACCTTCGAGCAGGCGGGCACGCTGAAGGGTGACCACTACAAGGCCAACGTGCTCGCACTCTCGGAAACAATGAAGGGCACGCCGAATTATGGCGTCGCGGACGCGTTGGTGGCCTTTTCCGGCCAGCTTGGTTCCGACAAGGGCGCCGTCCGAAAGTAAACCCGCGTCACGCGGCTTGCTCGTGGGCGAGGCTCTCGCGGTGGAGAATCGCCTCCATCTCGTTCCGCGAGCAGGGCCTGTGGAAGAGAAAGCCCTGTAGCTGATGGCAGCCGACGGCTTTCAGGATGTCATGCTGGATTGCATCCTCCACGCCTTCCGCGGTGATCGTCAATCCCATGGCCGCGCCAAGGCTGACGATCGAGCGGATTATCATGTCAGAGTCCGGCTTCGTCGAAAGAGCGCTGACGAAGGATCGGTCGATCTTCAGTTTGTGGAAATTCAGGCGCGAGAGATAGCCGATGCTCGCATAGCCGCTGCCGAAGTCATCGAGCGCAAAACGGAAGCCGGCTTTTCGCAGGACCTCCACCTGGACGAGAAGCGACGCAATGTCGTTCGTCATCGCCGTCTCGGTAATTTCGAACTCGATCTTTTCGGCAACGACCTCCATCGCCTGCGCGAGCCTGAGCACCCCTTCGGCGAAATCCGGCTTTGCAAACTGCAGCACCGATAGGTTGATCGAGGTGATGACCTCGGGCCACGCCCGGGCATCCTCGAAGGCCCTTTTCAGAACCCAGTCGCCAAGCTCAGCCATCAGGCCATTCTTCTCGGCGATCGCCACGAAGATCTCGGGTGAGATGACGCCATGGGCCTCATGATCCCAGCGCAGCAATGCTTCGACACCGGTCACCCGCTTCCCGTCGATGCACATCAGCGGCTGATAGCTTAGACGGAGGCCATTCCCGTCGATGGCCGCTTGCAAGTCGCGGGCCAGCGTCTGGTCGCGGAGGAAGATCTGGTCGAGGTGCGGATCAAAGGGCCGCGCGATACCGCGTCCTGCGTCCTTGGCAACGTAGAGCGCAACATCCGCCCGACGCATATGCTCCGGCAGGTCAACGTTCGCATCATCGCTGCCACGGGAATAGCCAAGGGAGAAGCTAACCGGCTGGAGATGCGTACCTGTCGCGAAAGGTTCGTCAGCCGTTGCGAGGATTCGGGCGAGCACCGCATCGAGCTTTGCAGTTCCGCAGACAATGGCGAACTCGTCTCCCCCGAGGCGGGCGGCGCAACCATCCTGCGCGACGGCGATCGACAGCCGCCGGGCGACTTCGCAGATTAGCCGGTCGCCAATGCCGTGGCCATAGGTATCGTTGATCCGCTTGAAGCGGTCGAGATCCAGATAGAGAAGCGAGACCCCGGCACCGTCCGCATGCGCCTGCCGCGCGATCATGTCGAAATATTCCTGCAGCCCGGTGCGGTTCAGAAGGCTGGTCAGGGGGTCGTGCCGGGCGGCCTGATGCGCAGAGGCTTCGCTCGCACGCAGGGCCTTGTTTAGCGCCTCCAGCGCCACGACCTGTGCCGCCAGTTCGCCGGCAATGCGGCTATCGCTCGTCCAGCGGTTGACGAGGGTGGTCGCTATCTGGCGCACTTCGTCCGCATCGAACGGTTTGACCAGATAGAAGAGCCGGTCTACCGTTCCCACCCTACCGGCGATCTCGGCCGGCCGATGGTCGGAATATCCTGTGACGATGACGATATTGATGACCGGCTCGATGGCGCGGATCTGCCGCGCGGCCTCCACGCCATCGATGCCCGGGGGCATGCGGACGTCGAGGAATACAACGCCGAACGGCTGCCCGGCCGCCTTCGCGGCGCGCACGGCCTCCACCGCCTCCTCGCCTTGGCGGCAGGTGACGATCTCGTCGATGACGGCAGCCGCATTCTCGGGCGCGTCGCCGAACAGATCGGCGGACAGGGCGTCGTAGTCGCTGGCGGCATCATCGGCCGTATCCGCCACGAGGTCGGAAAATATCCGGCGATAGGCTTCGAGAATGCCCGCCTCGTCATCGCAGATCAGGATCCGGCGCTTCTCACGTGTTGATATCGTCATGCCGCATCTCGTCTCGAAAGGGCAGCGGGAAGGATGATCTTGAAGGTCGCGCCCCGTTGCGGCCCCTCGCTTTCGACGGACAGGCGCCCGCCCATGGCGTTCACGGCGTTCGCGCACCAGTGCAGCCCGACGCCGCGCTTGCCGCCGCTTTTCGTCGTGAAGCCCTTTTCGAACAGCCGGACCCGGTTGTCCGTGTCGATGCCTACGCCGTCATCGCTCACGGTCAGCACGACGCTGGCGTTTCCCGCAGCATCCTCAACCCGTCGCGCGGCGATCCGCACCCGCCCCGCCCCAGCGCCGGACGCCTCAATGGCCTCGGCTGCGTTGACGATCAAATTGTCGAGCACCTGTTCCAGCGGAACCCGGTGGCCGAGAGCGCTGAGGCTCCGAAGCTCGCTGACATCCACCGTGATACCGCGACGGTGCTCGATCAGGGGCAGCGCATTGCGCAGCGATATCGCGATATCCACGTCGTCCAGCACGCGGTCGCGCTGGGCGGAACGGTCCTGCTCCTTCAGGATGTCATCGACATGCCGGAGCATGGCGACCAGCGACCCCACCTCCTCCTGCCGCGCTCGGTCCTCGTCCATCAGACGGGCGGACGACATGGCAACGAACTGCTGGAGCTTCGCCGCGCGGTCGGACCCAAGGCCCGGCTCGTTCAGCTGGTCCAGGGCCTTGGTCACGTTCTGCTTCCAGGGCGCGGCATTCGCCTTCGCAAGACCCCAGGCGACGACCGAGATGGGGCTCAGCGCGTTGCGCACATTGTGGAGAAGGCCGGCCGCCTCGTCCGCGGCCCCGTGATCGTAATCCTGCCGCCGCAATCTGTCGCGAAGCTCGTCGAGCTGATCGGCCATCTCGTTGAAGGAGATCACGGTTTCGCTCAACTCGTCGCCCTTTCCGTCCTCCGGCATCGGGTCGAGATGACCCGCTGCGGCAACGGACAGAAGGTGGGAGCGCAGCATCTCGATGCGGCGAATGACGATGTGGCGCAGGATGACGCCAAGCGCGAGAAGCAGGATCGTGGCACCGGCGAGCAACAGCAGCAGGGTCGTCAGGATCGTCTGCTCCCCAAGGGCCGTGATATCGCGCGTCGTGTGCGACCGGATCATTGCGAGAGCCCGTCCATCCGGACCGAGCAGCGGATCGATCCTGTCGACCGTCCCAGCGCTTTCGGCCAGCGGCCGGGTCGGGAAGGTGGAGGTTGCCAGAAGATCGAAATCGACACGGGTCGCGGACCGGATCGCATTCATGTCGAGGAGCCGGCCCAGCACCAGCGTCCCCATCTGTGTGCCGGACCTGTCGGAGCGCAGGATGGGCGAGATCCCAATGACGGCCAGCCCCTCCGAGGTTTTCAGGAGCGACGAGCGGATATCGACATTCGTCAAGCTTGACAGAAGAGGACTGCCGGGCGGCAGCCTGCCGGTGGATAGAAGCTTGAGAGGCCGAGGCTCGTCCGCGTTGAAGGCAAAGCCGCTGTCGAGCACCACCTTGCCCGCGACGTCGATCGCGACGAAGTAGTTGACGCCGAGCGTCTTCAGGGACTCCGCCGTGACGTTCTTTTCCTCGTACGTAGATGCCAGCCCTTTTATGAAATCATAGGTGTCGTCCCAGATGGCATAGTCGCCCGCGCTGCTGGCGACCTGGTCCTTCTGCAACTGGATGGCGTCCAGAACGCGGCTCTGGTTTCGCTCGGCCGCCTGCTCCTCAAGAGCCGAGAAGCTCGGCAGCACGGCAAGCCGCAGCGTGGCGAAGTTGAGAACAGCGGACACAGCGACGACGCCGACGAGTGCAACGTTCAGTTTGGTGACAAGACGCATGAAAGATCCCCTCGGGACAGACTTACACGGTCTTCGTAAAGCCGCGGTTGCAGAGGGTGGTTAATGCGTTCGTCGGAACCAAAACGTCCTCCCTCTTCCGCTCACAGTCTCGTTCGCGAAAGATGACTGTTTGCTTCGGTAAAAATGACGGGGCGGCCATTCGTCGGCTTCCGACTTAAGTCTGAAGCCCAAGGCGGGATCCATGGACTGAAGTCCCGGGCAGGAACCAATGCCGCCGGCAAAAGCTTTCCCTCTCGAACCACAACACAAGGATCAGAATCATGAAAACTGCTTTTCTCATTCCTTTTGCCGTCCTGTCCCTCGGCTTCGGCACGGCCGCCTATGCTGATGGCAGCGGCACCGTCACGGGCCTTGCCGGCGGCGCGGCAACGGGCGCCGTCGTCGGCGGCCCGGTGGGTGCCGTCGTCGGTGGTGCGGTCGGCGCGATTGCCGGCGCCGCGATCGACCCGCCGCCGGAACGTGTCGTGACCTATGTCCGCGAGCAGCCCATGCCAACGCAGCGCGTCGTGGTCGAAGAGCCCATCGTGGTCGGCAAGCGCGTCCCGCAGACGGTCGTCCTCACGCCCATCCCGGAGGATCCAACCTATTCCTACGCCATCGTCGACCAGCAGCGCCTGATTGTCGATCCGCAGACCGGTCAGGTCGTCCAGATCGTTCAGTAAGCACCACTCGACACGATGACGAAAAGGCTCCTCGAAAGGGGAGCCTTTTTCGTGTTGATTCTCCCCCTCGAACAAGTGCCGTTATGCCTTCAGAGCTTCCACGACGATCTTGAAGGCGGGGGAGTTCTGGCGGCGGCTTGGATAATATAGGTAATAGCCGGGAAACGACGGGCACCAGTCGTTAAGGATCTGGACGAGCCGGCCGGCGGCGATTTCGGAGGTGACCAGGCTTTCCGGCACATAGGCGATGCCGTAGCCGGCCACCGCCGCATCGATCATGGCGTAGGAGGTGTTGAACGTCAGCTGGCCTTCCACGCGGACCCGAACCTCCCTTCCGTCCTTCTCGAACTCCCAGGCGTAGAGGCCGCCGGCGCGGGCCTGCCGATGGTTGATGCAGACGTGGCCGACGAGGTCCTGTGGCGTTTCCGGTATCGCGCCCGTCGCCAGATAGTCCGGCGATGCGACCGCGACCAGCCGCCAGTCGGGGCCGATGCGAACCGCGATCATGTCCTTGTCGACACTTTCGCCCAGCCGCACGCCGGCATCGAACTTCTCCTCCACGATATTGCGGAAGCCGTTATCGCTGTTCAGCTCGACCTTGATGTCGGGATAAGCGCGCAGCAACGGGCGAAGTTTCGGCCAGACGACGCTCTCCTGCGCATAGTCGGACAAGGTGATGCGGACGGAGCCGGTCGGCTTGTCTCGGATCTCCATCAGCTGATCGATTTCGGTTTCGAGTTCCTCGATGCGCGGCGCGAGCGAGCGGATCAGGCGCTCGCCGGCCTCCGTGGGAACGACGCTGCGCGTCGTGCGGCTGAGGAGCCGCAGGCCCAAACGCGCCTCCAGCTTCTTGATCGTATGGCTGATGGTCGATTGCGAGGTCCCGAGCTTCGCTGCCGCCTTGGTAAAGCTCCGTTCCTCCGCAACGGCGAGAAACCAGAGCATGTCGTTCAGATCTTCGCGCTTCATCGTCGCTACACTGTCCTTGATTGATGTTCATCATCGATAAGTCCATGCGAATTGCAACGGCTAATTCTCGAATTGTATCCGGTCTATCTTGCCGGCATGACCCATCAGACACCGACCCAGGACATTGCGACCCACGATCTCGGCACAGCAGGGCAGACGCGCGCCTCATCACCCGGAATGCCCAAGGCCGCCTGGGGCGCCGTTGTCTCCATGGCGCTCTGCGTTGCCGTCCTCATCGCATCCGAATTCATGCCGGTCAGCCTTCTCTCTCCCATCGCAACCGAGCTCGGGGTGACAGAAGGCCGGGCCGGACAGGCGATCTCCATCTCCGGCATCTTCGCCGTCATCACGAGCCTGTTCGTGGCCGGCCTGACGCGCAGGGTGGACAGGCGGCTGGTGCTGGCGTCCTTTTCGCTGATGCTGGTGATCTCGGGCGTGATCGTAACGGTCTCGCCGAACTATCTCGTCCTGATGATCGGGCGCGCTTTGCTCGGCGTCGCGATCGGCGGCTTCTGGTCGATGTCGACCTCGATCGTCATGCGCCTCGTCCCCGAGGACGCCGTTCCCAAGGGACTGGCCATGCTGAATGCCGGTAATGCCATCGCCGCGACGATTTCCGCGCCGCTCGGCAGCCTGCTCGGAAGCTATATCGGCTGGCGCGGCGCCTTCTTCGCCGTCGTTCCCCTGGCACTCGTTGCACTCGTCTGGCAGTGGATCAGCCTGCCGCCGCTGCCGCCGCGCCGCATCGTGGCGGGAGACGGATCATCCAACGTGTTCCTGCTTCTATTGCGCCGGCACGTCGCGATCGGCATGGCGTCGATCCTGTTCCTGTTTATGGGGCAGTTCGCGCTGTTCACCTATCTCCGGCCCTTCCTGGAAACCGTGACGGCGGTATCGATCTCGACCCTGTCTCTGCTTCTCCTACTGATGGGTCTGGCCGGGGTCATCGGCACAACGCTCGTCAGTCCTTTGCTTCGCACCCGGCTGTTTCCCGTTCTGATCGCGATCCCGCTGATCATGGCCGCGATTGCGCTGGGACTGATCGCTTTCGGCTCGTCCGCCGCCTCGACCGCTGTCCTGCTCATCGGCTGGGGCCTGTTCGGCACGGCGGCACCCGTGGGGTGGGGCACATGGCTGAGCCGGACCATGCCGGACGATGCGGAAGCCGGGGGCGGATTGCAGGTCGCAACCATCCAGCTCGCCATAACGCTCGGCGCGTCCGCGGGTGGCATGCTGTTCGATACAGCGGGCTGGTGGACCACCTTCCTGTTTGCAGCCGTGCTTCTGGCCGGCTCTTCCCTTCTTGCCGCAACGGCCTGGCATTCTGAGCGCCGCCGGCACCAAGCAGCCTCCTCACCGACCTTCGTTACCCCCAAACAAGGACCTTGGACATGACCGATGAAACCCACCGCGACGACTCGAAGACCAGCATCGATCGCCGTTCCCTTCTCAAGATGACAGGCGCAGGCGTCGCCGCGCTCGGGGCGACTTCCTTTTTCGACATGATGGCAGCAAGGGCTCAAGACATGACCAACGGCGCTTCCAATTTTTACACCAGCGACCGGGTGACATTGCAGAAGGTCACGTTCCCGACTCAGTACCGGACGACGGTCGCTGGCAACGTCTTCGTGCCCAAGGACATGGACCGAGCGGCCAAGAACCCGGCGATCGTCGTCGGCCACCCGATGGGTGCGGTGAAGGAACAGAGCGCCAATCTCTATGCCATCAAGATGGCTGAGCAGGGCTTCGTCGCCATGTCGATCGACCTGCCCTTCTGGGGCGAGAGCGAGGGCCAGCCGCGCAATCTGGTATCGCCCGAGGCTTACGCCGAAGCCTTCAGCGCCGGTGTGGATTTTCTCGGTTCGCAGGCCTTCGTGGATCGCCGCAACATCGGCGCCATCGGCGTGTGCGGGAGCGGCAGCTTCGTCATCAGCGCGGCCAAGATCGATCCGCGCATCAAGGCGATCGCCACCGTCAGCATGTACGACATGGGGGCTGCCTTCCGCGACGCGCTGAACAAGGCGCAGACCGTCGAGCAGCGCAAGGCGTTCATCGCGACGGCTGCCGAGCAGCGCTGGGCGGAAGCAGGCGGCGCAAACGTACAGTACATCGGCGGCACCACGCTGGAACTGACGGCCGATACCGATCCGATCCAGCGCGAGTTCTACGACTTCTACCGCACGCCGCGCGGCGCCTTCACGCCGGCCGGCGTTGCCCGGGAGACGACGACGAAGCCAACTCTCAGCAGCAGCGTAAAGTTCATGAACTTCTACCCGTTCAACGATATCGAGACGATTTCCCCGCGCCCGATGCTGTTCATCTCGGGCGATCAGGCCCACTCGAAAGAGTTCAGCCAGGATGCCTATAACAGGGCATCGGAACCAAAGGAGCTCGTCTGGGTCAAGGGGGCAGGCCATGTCGATCTCTACGATCGCGTGGATCTCATCCCCTTCGAGAAGCTAAAAGGGTTTTTCGACCAGCACCTTGCCTGAACGCGAAGGCAGGCGAGACTGATCCGCTGGTGCGGTCGCTTAACCGGCAACCGCACCAGGTGCGCAACGTCGAACGTCACGTAACTGCAAGAGAAAGGCCGAAGATGAAACACATTGCAGCGCCAGCACGGATCTCCGTCTTGCTCGCGCTTCTCATGGGAGGAACCGCCTTGGCTCAGGATCGCATCCGTATTTCGTCGGAATGGGGTGACGTTACCGCGACCCTAACCAACAACGTTGCTGCCGAGGCGCTTTCCGGCATGTTGCCGCTGACGATCGAGATGAATGACCATCTCCGTCAGGAAAAGACAGGCAACCTGCCGAGAGCCCTGCCCCCCGCCCCGCGCCAGCGGGAATTTTCCGCCGGCACGCTCGGCCTATGGAGCTTCGGCGACGTCGTCATCTACTATCGGGACGGACACGTACCCCCGCCCGGCATCGTCATACTGGGGCAGATCGACGGCGACGTCTCGATCTTCGACCGGCCCGGCAAGATTACGATCACGGTCGACAAAGCGCACTGATCGGCGCACCTGTGTGCGTCATCGGGCCGCGCCTGAGCGCCCCGCTTCCACTCTGCATCCCTGACGAGGAGGGGTGGTCTGGAGGCTGACCAAGATATTCAGCCTCGCAGCGATTGTAGGAAGTTCACGAGCTCCACCTGCCGACAAGAGGCAAGAGTGACCTCCTCGTCCACGCCGATCTGCCACGCCAGATCCTGCCGGTCCGGGTCGCGGTCGAGTTGCTCGAGCGTGCAGGCATAGGCCTCCACAGCCTCGTCGCTATCGGCAAGCCCTTGCTTCAGCACATCGTCCGATTGGCGGCGGATGGAGGCGGCGATTTCGGAAAGGTCGAGTTCCGGGTGATACTGAACGCCCCAGAAGACGCCATTTTCGGAGCGGATCTCTGCGGCTTCGGTCGGCGTTGCCTTGGACTGGGCCAACCGTATGGCGCCTGGAGGGAGTTGATCGACCACGCTCGAATGCATCGCGGGTGCGGCCCAGACCTGCGGACGGCCCCGGAACAGAGGGTGATCCCTGCCCTCGGTCGTCGGAACGATATCGCGGGCAAAGCCAACCTGCATTCCGGCCGCGCGGGGCTTGCAGCGCCCGCCGGCGGCAACGGCTGCGATCTGCAACCCGGCGCAGGAGCCGAAAGCTGGAACGCCCGCTGCAAAGACACGCGTCATGAACGCTGCAGCCGAGCGTGTCTCCTCCGTCGGCTTGTGCATCTGGATGGGTGAGCCGGCAAAGAGAACGCCATCGAGCCTGAAGAGATCGGAGGCCGTATCGGTGCCTTCGACGCAGCACACTGTCTCGATCGAAGCGTCCGGATCGATCGCCCGAAGCGTTGTTGCATAGGTTTCGTAAGAGGCGGCACCGCTGGTTTTGCGGCGCTCGTTTTTCTGGTCGGCAGTTTCGCTGTCGACCACGAGAAGGCGAAGAGGCACGTGAGATCCGATCCGGTCATGAAGATGCACCCGGTAACGCACGGCCGCCATCTTGGTTCGGCGCGCGGTGCAGCAGGCGTTTAGCCGTTGAGCACGATCCCATCGGAAACCGAGACGCGTCCTCCTCCCCTCCTGAAAAGGTTGCTTCCGCCTTACATGGATTGTACCCCTGCAGGCTCGAGAACAACCGCGACAGACCGACATCAGGGAGGCGACATGGTATCGACGGATCGCGCGAATGCCGGCTTGGGCCGCGTGCTCGACAGGCTTGCGGCATCCACCGGCCAAGACGAAGGTGAGGACCTGAAGCAGGCGGTGGTGCGGATCATCGTTTCCGGTATCGCCTTCATCACCGTCGTGCCGGGCACGCTTGTTGGCTACTGGCGGGATCTGCCGCCGGGTATCCTGTTGCTCTTCGTGATCTATCTGCCGTTTTCCTGTGCAGTCTGGTGGTGGATGAAGACGCATCCGGGCAACCAGCCTTGGCGGCGGACGATTGCCATCGCCTGCGACATACCGGCGCTGACCTATACGCTGGCCAATGGCGGCGCGGGCATGTTGCCGCTCTTTGCACTTCTCCTCTGGGTCACCGTCGGCAACGGGCTGCGGTTCGGACCGCGCATCCTGATCGCCTCGACAGTGATGGCGCTGGCCTCGATTGCCGTTGCCGCCGTGTTAAATGATTACATGCGGCAGAACCCCTATATCGTGGTGACCCTGATCGCCACGGCCGTGCTGGTGCCGGCTTACATCTTCGTGCTCATGAAGCGCGTCCACCGGGCCTACATCGCAGCGCGGGAAGCCAACCTTTCGAAATCCCGCTTTCTGGCGCAGGCCAGCCACGATCTCCGCCAGCCCGTCCACGCCATCAGCCTCTTCACCGCATGCCTTCGCGATGCCGATCTGCGGCAGAGCGAACTGGGAATGGTCGATAATATCGACCGCTCGCTGCAGAGCATCTCGCGCCTCTTCAAGTCGCTCCTCGACGTCTCGACGCTCGACAGCGGCAAGGTCGTGCCACGCTACGAGGCCGTCGCGATCGCCGACATCCTCGACGATGTGCTGCAGCAGAACACCGACATGGCGCAGGCGAACGACTGCAAGCTCGGCGTCAGCAACTGCAAGAGTGTCGTCATTACGGATCGCGCGCTTCTGACGACCATGCTGCAGAACATCGTCAGCAACGCGATCAAATATGCACCGGGCCGCGCCATCATGATCGGCTGCCGACGTGAAAACGGTATGCTCTCGGTGCAGGTCTACGACCAGGGACCCGGCATCTCGCAGGAGCACCAGCAACGAGTTTTCGAGGAGTTCTATCAGGTGCGCGCGCGGGGCGATCGCGATATTGAGGGCGTCGGCCTCGGCCTGTCGATCGTCAAGCGACTGGCCCAGCTGATGGACATGAAGGTCAGGCTGCGCTCGACGCCGGGGCGCGGAACCAGCGTGACGCTGGCCGGGCTGGCGATCTCTTCCCGCGATGCCCCAGCCCCGCGCCGTGCGGTCCGCACCACGCAAGCGGCACCGGGCATAGACGGTCTGCGCATTCTGCTGGTGGAGGATGACGGTGCCGTGCTGTGCGCGACCGCAAGCCTCCTGCGGAAATGGGGCTGCAAGGTACAGGCGGAAACCGGCGTTCCCACCGAGGTTGCACCCTGCGATCTCGTCATCGCCGATTTCGACCTCGGCGAAGGAACGACCGGAAGCGACTGCATCAAGGCCGTGCGCCGGATACTCGGGCGGCGGGTTCAGGCTGTGGTCATGAGCGGCCACGACCCCGGCCGCGTTCGCGACGAACTCGGCGACGATGACATCCCCATCCTGTCGAAGCCGGTGCGGCCCGCCGAACTACGCTCCGTCATCATGGCCGCAGCCATGGAAGCCAACGGCTAGATACTGTCAGGTTCATGTTGAACCTGACAGTATCTTGTTTTCTTTGATTTCGTTTGTCTTTCCGGGATAACGGGTTTCCACTTATCCCTAACAAACTCTAGCGCGTCACCAGCAGCCCTTCGGCAGCACCTTTGGCAACGGCCGCGGCCCGCGAGGCGACGCCGAGTGAGCGGAACAGGGCCGACACGTGGATCCGCACGGTGAACGGGGATATGCCGAGCTCGATGCCGATTTCCTTGTTGCTCTTGCCCTCGGCGATCAGCATGAGTACGGCCGACTGGCGATCGGTCAGTGTCACCGGCTTCACCTCCGCCTTGCCACCGGCACCATCCGGCAGTAGCAGCACCACATCGCCGTTCCGCACGGCCTCGATCGCCTCGATCATGGCCTCCGGCGACACCGCCTTGTTGATGAAGCCGTTGATGCCGCAGGCCATCGCCGCATCCACCGTCGCCAGCTCGTCGGTCATGGAGATGATGACGATCGACGATTGCCGGAACTCCTGACGAAGGGCCGGAAGCGTCTCCATGATGCTGTGCCGAGAGAAGAACAGGTCGAGCAGGAACATGGAGGGCGGCTTGGTGCCGCGCCTTGCAGTGGCGAGCGCATCCTCCAGCGTATCGCTGGCGACCACCGTCGCCAGCGGCAGCCTCCGCCCGATAAGGGCGCTCAATCCGTCACGAAACACAGGATGGTCATCGACCACGATGATGGTTTCTGTCGTCAAATCGGGATCTCCCGGGTCTTACGACCGAACATCTAACAGCCCGAACCCCCAAAAGACATCTCCGTCTTCGCGGCCAACGTGTGCGGGAGGCTAAGTCCGGATCGTGTTGAAACAACGAGATAGGTTCTTCCGCACCTCCTGTGACGACTGCGTCAATCAGGCTTGGACAGCGCGATGGTGCGCTGGAGAGCGTCGTCGAACCCTTTGAGCGAAATGGAGAAGGGAACCTCGGCCTCGGGATCGCTGGCCTGCGCCTTGACGATCAGCTTCGTGCCGGAACGCAGGGACTGTGTGATGCCATCGGTAAACAGGAGAGACACGACACAGCCGACCGGCAGGCAGGTGCGAAACGGCGCCGGTTTTCCGGGCGGCAGGTCGTCGACGGCAAAGGTCGCGCCCTTCTGCAAGGCGAGCCCGAAGGGTAGGATGAGATTGCCCCTGAGACGGCCATCCTCGGCCGGACGAAGTTCCACCAGCAGCACGCGCTGGCCGTTTCCATTGGCTTGGGTTTGCGAGAGCGAGCATTCCCGGCCGCTGCCCCGGTCCCCTGTTTGGCGAGCGCCCTTGGCCGGGTCGCCGGCGCTATCCCCAGAGCCAGCTTGCGTCGCGCAACGCACGGTCCAGTCGTCATAGCTTTCCGACAATGCGGACGGTTTCGTTGCCGTCTGGGCGGAAACGTCCATCACGGCGGCGCATGCGAGCGCCGCCGTGATGGACAGAAGAAACAGCCGGCGCATCAGAAGCGCACGCGCAGCTTCGCGTCGACGCCGTTGGCGATGCCGTCGTCGCCGAACTCGCCGTTGTAGGAGACGCCGAGCGTGGTCGTCGGTGACAGGGTCATGTCCAGTCCGACCTGGACGATAAAGGCATCCTGCGAGACCGGCGCGCCCTTCACGGCGTAGCTGTCGCTGCCGGCAAAGGCGAGCCGGGAGGCAGGATCGATATCCCCGAAGGCATGCCGCCAGCCGAGCGTACCGCTCGCAACCGTGGGAAGGCCGCCGAGCGTGACGTCCGACGAGGCGCGCAGTCCCAGCGTCGTGAACGTCGTGTTGGTCGTGTCCCCCTCACCCCGCAGCGCGGCGGAGCCACCCTTTTCGCGGAAGCCGTCGCTATCCAGATTGACGTGCGCCACATTCACGAAAGGCTCGAAGGCGGCGAATTCCGTCTGGATCTCATAGCCGAGTTCGCCGTAGACCTGGAACGAGCCGGCATCATAATCGGCCTTCAGATCCTGCGAAACGCCGGGGAAATCCACCGACCGCTTCGTGGAGATCTGGTGGTTGGTGTAGGAGAGGCCCGAACGCAGCGACAGCGCGCCCAACTGCGTGCCGCCGTAGAGACCGATGGTGTAGTTGTCGCTGTCGGCCGAGGACGACCGGCTGTCGACGTCGATGCCGGTGCGGCTGTAGCCGAGGAAGGCGCCGAGCCGCGAGACCGGACCGACCAGCGTGTCGATACCCGTCACCAGGCCGCCGGTCGAGACATCCGCTTCCGCCACGCCGTTGCCGGCGTCGATATTGCTCCAGGAGCCGAACGCTTGGCCCCAGACGGACCACGCGGGATCGACAACCTTAGGCGTGACGGCCGACATGGGGTCGTCCGTCCAGCGTCCGTTGTCCCAGTAGTTGTTGACGGGAACGGGCTTGGCCGCAACGTCGCCCGAGGCGGCGCGCAGACGGTCGTTGGTCGCATCGCGCGTCTGGCGATCGCCGGTGATCAGGCCGGATTTGACCGACGCGTGCGCCTCGCCCGACAACCTGTCGAAGGCGCCCCGGGCCTCGTCCGCACTGAGCAGCAACAGGCTGTTGTAGAGCGCCAGCGACCCTCCGCTCTGCTCGAGTGTGTTCAGCGACCGCGCCACGGCGACCTGGTTGCGCGTATCGGCAACGCTGTCGAACAGGCCGGTTTCCGGAGGTTCAGGATTCGTGGGCGGCTCCGGGTTTGTCGGAGGCTCGGGATTGGTCGGCGGCTCCGGCGTTGGCGGCTCGGGATTCGTGGGTGGCTCCGGATTCGTCGGAGGCTGGGGATTCGTCGGCGGTTCCGGCGTTGGCGGGTTCGGGTTTGTCGGCGGCTCCGGGTTGGTGGGGGGCGTCGTTGGCGGCTCCGGGTTGGTCGGAGGCGTCGTCGGAGGTTCCGGATTGGTGGGGGGTGTCGTCGGCGGTTCCGGGTTCGTCGGCGGCGTGGTGGGCGGCTCGGGGTTGGGTTGCCCGTTGCCCGGATCCTTGACGGAAATCCTGAGATCCACATCCTTGGCGGTCTGGTCGAGAGCGACGTCGAGGAAGGCGGATTTCGATACGGCCTGGGCGAAGGTGCCGGTGATGCCGCCCTGCGCCGTCAGGATCTTGTAGGTCTGGCCCGTCTGATAGCTGGCCGCCGCATCCAGCGCGGTCACCTGAACCGAGCTGTCCTTGCCGATCGTCGCGCGCCCGAGGGCATCGACCGTGATCTTGTTGCCAGCGGCGTCGGTGCCGGCATATTGCTTGACGGTTTCCACCGAGATGCGGTCGCTCGCACCGTTGCCGGCGACATCGACATCGTAGATCGCGCCCTCGGCGAGATCGAGATCCCCGCGCACGGTGAACGTTCCCAGCGGATTGCCCGTGTCGCCGGGCGAGATCGTCGCCCCGCGATCAACAAAGGTGGTGCCGATGGTGCCGAAGCCGGCCAGCGTTCCGTAGGCGCCGGTCACGTTGCGCTGGCCATTCAGCGTATCGCCCCAGACGTCGATGGTGCTCGTATAGATCTCGCTGCCGAGGAAATTGGTGATGACCTGACCCGTCTGGCCTCCGATGACCAGCGTGCCGTTCTTCACGTCGAAATTCGTGCGATCCGGGGTAACGGTGTCGTCATCGGCAATGGCCGTGCCGAGGTCGCCCTTCAGCACCAGCCGGCTGTTTCCGTCCACGATGACGCCGCCGGCATAGCTGTCGAGCGAAGCGAAGCCCGTGAGGTCGCCGGAGAGGATCGTCTCGCCGGAAAGGCTGACGATCGACCCGTCGCCGACGATCTTGTTGGCAAAGTCATAGCCTGTATTGGTGTGGTTGAAGACCAGGCGGCCGGAGCCCGAGGTACCGAAGTTCACGACGGTTCCCGTGCTGACCGTGCCGGCGGCTTGCGTATCGAGCGCACGCGGAAGGCCTTGCAGAGCATTCGTATCGATCTGCCCGCCGACGACGAGATAGCCGTCCGTGCCGATATTGATCCCATTCGCGACATTCAGGGTACCGCCATTGGCGACCACGATGTGGCTGTCGGCGACGACGCCCATCGTGTTCGTCGCGGTAAAGGACGATCCCGCGCCGGTAACGGTTAGATTGCCGCTGTCGTCGAGGGCTGCGAGCGACGTGCTCATCTGGCCACCGTCGGCAATCGTCAGATTGCCGGTGAGGTCCAGCCGGCCCGTATTGATCCAGCTCGAGCCCGTCCCCGTGACGATCGCGCCGCTCTCGGCCGTGGTCGTCGTGAACTGGCCGATCGAGGCGCTGTTGGACAGAATCGCACCGCCCTGCTCGACCTTGATGAGGCTCGGCGTTCCGAGCAGACCCTGCATGCCGAGGTAGTCGGCCGAGACGACCGATCCCGCGCCCGTCACCAGCAGCTTGCCCTGCGCACCCTGGCCGTCGCCGATATAGATATTCTTTGCATCCGCCTTACCGCCGCCTTCGACGATCAGCGTGCCATCACCCCCGCCGATGCACATGACGGAGTAACCGTTGCAGCCGCCGCCGACGGTCATGCTGTTGCCGAGCACATAGCGCGTGCGCAGCACGTTCAGGGCGGAGCCAGGCCCGGAGACGGTGACGGTCGCCTGCGACCCGCCGAGCCCGGCGATGATACCGCGATTGGCGATCAGCACATCCGCACCGTTGTTGATGGTCAGCGTGGTGCCCTTGTTTTCAAGCCCGATGATCATGTCATCGGCAAAACTCTGATCCGTGCTCCAGACGACATTGCCACTGTCCTGGATATAATCCTTGTCATCCAGCGCGAGCACCGGGCCGGCCAGAAGCGAGGCAGAGATCGGCAGCAGCAGGAGGGAGCGGCGGGTGACGGTCAATGCCGTCGAACTGCGTAAGCCACGATTCCGGTTTCGCAATTGCTCTTGTCGTCCCATGCTTTCCATCTCCACTGCTCAAGCTGACCTCCCAAAAATCGGGTAAAATTCGGTAAGGTCGAGATAGCGGATAAAACACAGTCCAACGGGCACGGCCATTAGCACGCATGTGCTAGTCGTATCAGGCGAAGTCCGGCTTTTTTACTCGTTTATCGTTTAATGAGCACCGCGGACATCCCCGCCGCGAACCTCCTGCCGCCGAGGGGGTCAGTCCAGCGAGGGCATATAGGCGGGCAGCTGCTCCTCGAAATATTTGCAGAACGAGGCGATCCGCGGGGGTAGCGTCTGGTAGGGCGGATAGAACAGGGTCAGCCAGAGATCCGGCGGGGCCCAGCCCTTGAAGACGTGGACGAGACGTCCGGTGCGGATGTGTTCGGCGATGTTGAAGCCGGGGAGCATGGCCACCCCTGCGCCGTCGGCGGCCATGTCGGCAAGGACCTCGCCACTATTGGCGCTGAAGTCGCGACCCGCCGATATCGTCATGCTGGAACCGCCATCCGAGAGAACCCAGCTCTCCCGCCGGCTCTCGCCGCTATAGGCAAGGCAATCGTCCGGTGTCAGCTCGTTCGGATGCGCCATGTCGACGAAGCGGCTGCCGGGTGCGGCAACCAGAATGCGCGGCACGACACGGATCTTCCGCCAGATGGTGAACTTGTCCGAGGGCTGTGCGGAGATGCGGATCGCAAGATCATAGTCGTCGTTGACGATGTTCACCAATCCATCCGACAGCGAGATCTCGAAGCTCATCTTCGGAAACTTTTTCTTGAAGCCGGAGAGGATCGGCGGCAGCACGGCCTTGCCGAACCAGGTCGGCGCGCTGATCCGCAGGCGCCCCTGATCGGCCTTGTGCGCGTTCATGACGTCGCGGCGCGCGTCCTCCAGCGTCTTCATTGCCGGCTGGATCTGCGCGGCGAACACCGCGCCGTCCGTCGTCAGCGAAACCTGACGCGTGGTGCGCACGAAGAGCTGCACACCCAGTTCCGCCTCCAGCGCCGCAATGGCCCGTGTAACGGCAGCGGGCGTCATGTCGAGTTCGCGCGCTACCTGCGCGAAGTTCCGTTTCTCCGCAGCCAGCAGAAACGTGCGCAGAGCCTTATAGTCGTTCATGACATTGTTTCACCTGTGGCAATTTGTTGACGAGGAATATTGCGTATCAACCGTGCGATCAATGGTGGCTCTCGTACGCCGGCTTCAAGAGCATTCCCGCAATGAACCTCCCGGGAACTGTTGCGGTTCTGATAATTCATTCGCAATATTTATTGCAATTTTTCAGACCGGGGCTTTGCCGTAGGTTTGATGTCAGCAGCAGAGACGAAAGCTGCTTGTCACCGATAAGCCCGCAGAAGCGGCCGGAAACCAAGAGGAAAAGACCATGTCCAAGTTCGACGTACTGACCCCCGCCAACAGCCAGCTCATCTTCATCGACCAGCAGCCCCAGATGGCTTTCGGCGTTCAGTCGATCGATCGCCAGTCCCTGAAGAACAATGTGGTCGGCCTCGCCAAGGCCGGCAAGATCTTCGACATTCCCACGACCATCACGACGGTGGAGACCGAGAGCTTCTCCGGCAACACCTTCCCGGAACTTCTGGCCGTGCATCCGGAGAACGATATCCTCGAGCGCACCTCGATGAATTCCTGGGACGACCAGAACGTTCGGGATGCGCTGGCGAAGAACGCCGCGAACGGCCGCAGGAAGATCGTCGTCTCCGGCCTCTGGACCGAAGTCTGCAACACGACCTTCGCCCTGTCCGCGCTGCGTGACGTGCCGGACTACGAAATCTACATGGTTGCCGATGCCTCCGGCGGCACGTCGCTCGAAGCGCACAATCGCGCCATGGACCGCATGATCCAGGCCGGCGTCATTCCCGTCACCTGGCAGCAGGTCCTGCTGGAATGGCAGCGCGACTGGGCCCGCAAGGAAACCTACGACGCCGTCACCACACTGGTGAAGGAGCATTCCGGCGCCTACGGCATGGGCATCGATTACGCCTACACCATGGTTCATGGCGCTGAAGAGCGCGTCAAACATGGCAAGCGCATCGGCCCCAACCCCGCCAAGTAAGGCCCGCTGGGACCGCTCCGGTCATCCTGTCGGAGCGGTCGTTCCGCAATCGTGGAGGATATCCCCATGAAAGTCTATCTCCTGTCGCTCGGTGCCGGGCTGCTTGTCGGCATCGTCTATAGCCTGCTCAACGTCCGCTCGCCGGCACCGCCCGTCATCGCGCTTGTCGGCCTTCTCGGCATTCTCGTCGGCGAGCAGGTCGTTCCCCTCGCAAAGTCGCTCTGGACGCGCGAACCGGCGGCCGTTTCCTGGCTTCATCAGATCAAGCCGCACGTGTTCGGCCACCTGCCGAAGGGCAGCGAACGCGTCGAGGTCGCCCGCGCCCTAAAATCGTCTGTCGAGGAGCGACTCTGATGGCCACGCGTCGAAACGTCCTTGCGGGAGCATCGAGCTTGGCGTTGTCCAACCTCTTCCCACCGGCGAAAGCCGCCGACCCCAACCAGACCGGAGCGAACACCATGCATCCAGACCGCATTCTCCATAACGGCCGCGTCACCACGCTCGACCGCGCCAACCCCAATGCGACGGCCATTGCCATCAAGGACGGACTGTTTCTGGAGGTCGGTTCCGACAGCGAGATCATGGCGCTGGCCGGGCCCGAGACCAAGATCGTCGACCTCAAGAGCAAGCGCGTGCTTCCCGGGCTGATCGACAACCATACCCACGTCATCCGCGGCGGCCTGAACTACAATATGGAGCTGCGATGGGACGGCGTGCGCTCGCTTGCCGACGCCATGGATATGCTCAAGCGTCAGGTGGCGATCACGAAGGCCCCGCAATGGGTGCGCGTGGTCGGTGGCTTCAGCGAGCATCAGTTCGCCGAAAAGCGCCTGCCGACGATCGAGGAGATCAACGCGATCGCCCCGGATACGCCGGTCTTCCTGCTCCACCTCTATGATCGCGCGCTGCTGAACGGCGCCGCCCTGCGCGCGGTCGGCTATACCAAGGAAACGCCGAACCCACCCGGCGGCGAGATCACCCGGGACGCCAACGGCAACCCGACGGGCATGCTGCTGGCAAAGCCGAATGCAGGCATCCTCTATTCGACGCTTGCCAAGGGGCCGAAGCTGCCGCTCGACTATCAGGTCAATTCGACCCGGCACTTCATGCGCGAGCTGAACCGGCTGGGTGTGACGGGCGTCATCGATGCGGGCGGCGGCTTCCAGAACTACCCGGACGATTACGCCGTCATCCAGAAGCTGTCGGATGAAGGTCAGATGACGGTGCGGCTCGCCTACAATCTCTTTACCCAGAAGCCGAAGGAGGAGAAACAGGACTTTCTCGACTGGACGGCGAGCGTCAAATACAAGCAGGGCAACGATTATTTCCGTCACAACGGGGCCGGCGAGATGCTCGTGTTCTCCGCCGCCGATTTCGAAGACTTTCGCCAGCCGCGCCCGGAAATGGCACCGGAGATGGAAGGCGAGCTGGAGGAGGTCGTCCGGGTTCTGGCCGAGAACCGTTGGCCTTGGCGCATGCATGCAACCTATGATGAAACCATCTCCCGTTCGCTCGACGTGTTCGAGAAGGTCAACAAGGATATTCCGCTCGGAGGCCTCAATTGGTTCTTCGACCATGCAGAAACGATCTCGGACCGCTCCATCGACCGGATCGCCGCGCTCGGCGGTGGTATCGCCACCCAGCACCGCATGGCCTATCAGGGCGAATATTTCGTCGAGCGCTATGGCCATGGCGTCGCCGAAGCCACACCGCCCATCAGAAAAATGCTCGACAAGGGCGTGAACGTGTCCGCCGGCACCGATGCGACACGTGTCGCCTCCTATAACCCCTGGGTCTCCCTGTCCTGGATGGTGACGGGCAAGACGGTCGGCGGCATGCAGCTCTATCCCAGAGCCAATTGCCTCGACCGCGAGACGGCACTGCGCATGTGGACCGAAAAGGTCACCTGGTTCTCCAACGAGGAAGGCAAGAAGGGCCGCATCGAAAAGGGCCAGTTCGCCGATCTCGTCGTGTCGGACAAGGACTTCTTCACGTGTGCGGAAGACGAGATCTCGTTCCTGACCTCTGAACTGACCATGGTCGGCGGCAGGATCGTCTATGGAGCGGGCGACTTCAAGGCGCTGGACGAGAACGACGTGCCCCCGGCTATGCCGGACTGGTCGCCGGTGCGCACGTTCGGTGGTTATGCGGCTTGGGGCGAACCGGAGGGTGCCGGTGCCCGCTCGTTGCGCCGAACCGCCATCAGCACCTGCGGCTGCGCCAGCGATTGCGGCGTCCATGGGCACGACCATGCCGGTGCGTGGACGTCGAAACTGCCGATCTCCGACCTCAAGGGCTTCTTCGGCGCGCTTGGCTGCTCCTGCTGGGCCGTGTGACCGTGGAGAAGGACGGGCGGTGCATGCCGCCCGTCGCACGGACGGAGTCGTTTCGGGATTGTCGTTTCTACGCTGCTTTTGCCAAGGGCCTGGCACGATCCACCCGCGCCCGCTCGTCGGGCGAATTCATGACGTTCCACAGGTCGCTGCGCCGCTGCGTGTTCAGCCAGAAATCCGGGCTGTTGCCGAACACGCGCGCCAGAATGAGCGCGGTCGCCGCCGTCACGTTGCGCCGGTCGTTGCAGAGTTCGTTCACATGCTTGCGCTGCACGCCCATCGCCTCGGCCAGCACCGCCTGCGTCAGGCCGAGTGGCTGCATGAACTCTTCCGTCAGGATTTCGCCGACCGTTGCCGGCTTGCGTGTGGTCATCACCATGGCATCACCTCACCGATAGCTGTGGTCGTCGAGATAAACATCCGACGCTTCGCCGCGACCGCCGTCCCATCGGAAGACCAGCCGCCATTGAATGTACAACGAATTTTTGCCGTGCCAAGCGCTTCACCAAATTATTTCATTAATCGATATAATATCGTGACTATTCATTCAATTGTTTGTCGAGGTGTACCCTAGCATCATCGCTCCATCGAATGCCGCCGATCATCGGCCAACTTCAAGGAGCAGACATGACCCTCTCATCGACCGCCACGATACGCGGCAGTGCCTCGCGTCTGATCGGATCCCCGGTCGCGCGGACCCTTTCGCTTCTCGCGCTTTGCGCGGCTTACATTCAGGGGCCGCTGACCAAGATCTTAGACTTCGACGGCGCGCTTGCCGAGATGAACCATTTCGGTCTGCAGCCCGCGACTTTCTTCGCCATTGCCGTTATCGTCTTTGAACTGACGGCCTCCGCAATGGTCATCTCAGGCTTCCTGCGCTGGGCCGGCGCACTCTCGCTTGCCGCCTTCACACTTCTCGCCACGTTCATCGCCTTACGTTTCTGGGACATGGCGCCGGGCATGGATCGCATGATGGCGACCAATGCCTTCTTCGAACATATCGGCCTCGCAGGGGCTTTTGTCCTCGTGGCAGCAGTGGACCTCAACAAGGGAGCCCGCACATGACAGCCGCAAAATCGACCGGGGGCAGCTTCGCGCCTCTCGCACAGCCCGTTTTCGCCGTCCTCTGGATCGCCACGGTTCTCGGCAATACCGGCAGCTTCATGCGCGACGTCGCCAGTTCCTGGCTGATGACGGACATCTCCGCCTCGCCTGCCGCCGTCGCCATGGTGCAGGCGGCGGGCACTCTGCCCATCTTTCTGCTCGCCATTCCCGCCGGCGTGCTCACCGATATTCTCGACCGGCGCAAGTTCCTGATCGCGGTCCAGCTCCTGCTCGCATCCGTCAGTATCTCGCTGATGATCCTCTCCCAGATGGGCATGCTCTCCGTCAGCGCGCTGTTCGGCCTGACCTTCCTCGGCGGCATCGGTGCTGCTCTGATGGGGCCGACATGGCAGGCGATCGTGCCCGAGCTTGTCAAGCGCGAAGATGTGAAGAGTGCCGTGGCGCTCAACTCGCTCGGCATCAACATTGCCCGCTCCATCGGACCGGCGGCCGGCGGTCTTCTCCTTGCGGCCTTCGGCGCCGGCATCACCTACGGCGCCGACGTCGCCAGCTATATCTTCGTCATCGCCGCGCTCGTCTGGTGGCCCCGCGCCAGGAAGGCGGACGATGCGCTGCAGGAGAATTTCTTCGGCGCTTTCCGGGCCGGCCTTCGCTACACGAGGTCGAGCCGGCCGCTCCATGTCGTGCTGATCCGCGCCGCCGTCTTCTTCGCCTTCGCCAGTGCCGTCTGGGCCTTGCTGCCGCTGGTCGCCCGCCAGCTTCTCGGCGGTGATGCGAGCTTTTACGGCATCCTGCTCGGCGCCGTCGGCGCCGGTGCCATCGGTGGCGCACTGGTCATGCCGAAGCTGCGCGAGCGTCTCAGCGCCGACGGCCTCCTCCTGACATCGGCCCTCACCACAGCGGCTGTCATGGGTATCCTATCGCTCGCCCCGCCGAAGGCGATTGCGATCGTCGTCCTGCTCTTCCTCGGCGCCGCCTGGATCACGGCCCTGACCACGCTGAACGGTGCCGCACAGGCGGTGCTTCCCAATTGGGTCCGCGGCCGCGGCCTTGCCGTCTACCTCACGGTGTTCAACGGCGCGATGACGGCGGGCAGCCTTGGCTGGGGTGCCGTCGGCGAAGCCGTTGGCATCCGCTCGACTCTGGTAATCGGCGCCGCTGGCCTTCTCGTCGCCGGGTTCCTGATGCACCGGGTGAAGCTGCCGGCCGGCGATGCCGACATGGTGCCGTCCAACCATTGGCCAGAACCCCTCGTTGCCGAACCCGTCGCCCATGATCGCGGTCCGGTCCTGATCCTCATCGAGTACAGCGTCGAGAAGCAGAACCACCGTGCCTTCCTCCACGCCATCGACGGACTGTCCCACGAGCGTCGCCGGGATGGTGCCTATGGCTGGGGCGTGACCGAGGACTCGTCCGATCCGGAGAAGATCGTGGAATGGTTCATGGTCGAATCCTGGGCGGAACACCTGCGGCAGCACAAGCGGGTTTCCAACGCCGACGCCGACCTCCAGGGCAAGGTTCTTGCCTATCATCGTGGCCCGGAAAAGCCGGTCGTCCGTCACTTCCTGACGATCAACCGTCCGGGCGCTGCGTAAGGAGGACGGGAGATGGAACGATCCGCCTCCCGATCATTGCAGAAATCGCAACGAACTCGACAGTATCACAGCCATTGTGTGCGCCCGCGCTTTCCGACAAAATCGCTTCATCAGACAGGCACACGCCCCACCAACCCAACCCAAAGCACAGGAAACCACGAGCATGAGCACCATCACCACCAAGGACGGCGTCGAGATCTTCTTCAAGGACTGGGGACGCAAGGACGCGCAGCCGCTCGTTTTCCACCATGGCTGGCCGTTGTCCTCCGACGACTGGGATGCCCAGATGCTGTTCTTCCTCTCCAAAGGCTACCGCGTCGTTGCCCATGACCGGCGCGGTCACGGGCGCTCGGCGCAGGTCGCCGAGGGTCACGACATGGATCATTACGCCGCCGATGCCTTCGCGGTCGTGGAACATCTCGACCTCAAGAATGCGGTTCATATCGGTCACTCGACCGGCGGCGGCGAAGTCGCGCGCTACGTCGCCAAGCACGGCCAGCCGGCTGGCCGCGTTGCCAAGGCCGTCCTCGTCTCCGCCGTTCCGCCGCTGATGCTGAAGACCGAAGGCAACCCGGACGGTCTGCCGATGGAGGTGTTCGACGGCTTCCGTTCGGCGCTTGCCGCCAACCGCGCCCAGTTCTTCCGCGATGTCCCGGCCGGCCCGTTCTACGGCTTCAACCGCGATGGCGCGACGGTGCAGGAAGGCGTGATCCAGAATTGGTGGCGTCAGGGCATGATGGGTGGCGCAAAGGCCCATTACGACGGCATCAAGGCCTTCTCCGAAACCGACCAGACCGAAGACCTCAAGGCCATCACGGTCCCGACGCTGGTACTGCATGGCGAGGACGACCAGATCGTGCCGATCGGCGCCTCGGCCCACAAGTCCGTGAAGCTCCTGAAGAACGGCACGCTGAAGACCTATCCCGGCTTCGCGCACGGCATGCTGACCGTCAATGCTGACGTGCTCAACGCCGACCTCCTGGCCTTCGTGCAAGCCTGACCATGCCGAGGCGACGGGCGCACTCTGCACCCGTCGCCTGCACCGTCGCCCCTCGGCCCTTCGGCCGAGCGGCCGCGACCATCCGCTGTTCGATCTCGACGGCGCTTTCCTCCTCCACGCTTTCCCTCTTCACGCCGCGAGACGATCATCCTCCGGGGCGCCCGAACGAAACGGTAACGATATGACCCGCAACGCCACAGCCCTTCAGCTCACCCCCGAGCTGGTTGCAAAGACGTTGCGGGTCGTTGAGGATCAGGGGCCTGAACCGAACCGCACCCCGATCTCGCCGGCTGAGCTGGATGACCTCGTCCACCGCATCGAGGCGGAAGCAGACGGTGACATCTGGGTGTTCGCCTACGGCTCCCTGATCTGGAACCCGGGCTTTGCGGTCTCGGCGAGCGAGTCCGCCATCGCCTATGGATGGCACCGCGCGTTTTCACTGCGGATCGAGCGCCTGCGGGCGACCTCCGCAGCACCGGGGCTGATGCTCGCGCTGAGGCCGGGCGGAAGCTGTGCCGGCCGCATCCTGAAGCTGCCGCCCGAAACGCAGCGGCAAGAGCTCCGCACGCTTCTCGCCCGCGAGATTCGCTATGCCGAAGTGACCGGCATGGTGCGCTGGATACCGGTCAGGACGCCGGCGGGCACCCGAAAAGTTCTCACATTCTGGGCCAGCACCAGGCATTGTCCCCTGACCGAAAGCATTCCCCTTGAAGAGGCCGCCGTGCTGATCGCCCAGGCCTGCGGCCCTGCCGGATCCTGCGCCGAGTACCTCCACCGTACGGTTTCGGATCTTTGCGAACGCAACATTCTCGACCGCAACCTGTGGCGCCTGCAGGAGATGGTTGCCGCGAGGCTGAACGCTCTTCCTGCGTGACGCGAGGCCCGTGAAGGACGAGCCCCTTCACGTCTGCGCGAGAAAAGCCGAAATCCTCCGCCGAAACGGTGCAGATCTCGGCCATCTTCTTGCGCGAACGCCCGAATATTTTTACAAATCCGCCGCTTACGATGCGAGCCAAACATGGCCGGATCGAGGGTCGAGGGCCCTGCCCTCTCCTTCCTTGCGCCACCAATCGCGGCGGCGGACGAAGGAATGGCCCGACGCAGCATCACCAGCGGGTTGGGAGGCCCGCGTCCCCCGCGTCCCAAGGAGACGGACATGACATTGAAGACCATCACGGCGGCGCTGGCCGCAACGCTCGCCTTTTCGCCGCTCGCCGCGACGCTTGCCCATGCCGACATCACCATCGGTCTCGTCGCACCGCTGACCGGCCCGGTCGCGGCCATCGGCGCGCAGATCAAGAACGGCGTCGAGACGGCCGTCGAGGAGCTGAACAGGAAGGGCGGCGTCAACGGCGAGAAGCTCGTTCTGAAGATCGCCGACGATGCCGGCGAGCCGAAACAGGGCGTCTCCGCTGCCAACCAGCTGATCGCCGAGGACATTCGCTTCGTCGTCGGCCCAGTCACGTCGGGCGTATCGATCCCGGCTTCCGTTGCCTTCGCCGAGAACGGCACGCTGATGGTCACCCCCACCGCGACGTCGCCGGAACTCACCGCGCGCGGCCTGACCACCGTCTTCCGCACCTGCGGCCGCGATGACCAGCAGGCGGACGTTGCCGCGAAGTATGTCGTCGAGAGGTTCAAGGACAAGAAGATCGCGATCCTCAACGACAAGGGTCAGTACGGCAAGGGCCTTGCCGATGCCTTCAAGACCTCGCTGAACGCCGCCGGCATTACGGAAATCTTCAACGACGCGCTGACGGCCGGCGACAAGGATTTCAGCGCCCTCGTGACGCGCATGAAGTCGGAAGGCGTCGAGGTTCTCTACTTCGGCGGTTACCACCCGGAAGCAGGCCTCTTGGTGCGCCAAATGAAAGATGCCGGCATGACCGTACAGCTGATCGCCGGCGATGGCCTTTCGAACAGCGAGTTCATCGCCACCGGTGGCGATGACGCCAACGGCACCATCTATACCAATGCCGCCGACGCGCTGAAGAGCGCCGACACCAAGGCCGCAGCCGACGCGCTGACCGCCAAGAACATCCCGGTCGAAGCCTTCACGCTGAACGCCTATGCCGCCGTCGAAGTCATCGCCGCCGGCATCACCAAGGCGGGCAGCAAGGACGATGCCGAAGCCGTCGCCCAGGCCTTGAAGGACGGCGCGCCCATCAAGACCGCCATCGGCGATCTGACCTACGGCGAAACCGGCGACCTCACCTCGCAGAGCTTCTCCGTCTACAAGTGGGAAGGCGGCAAGACCGTCGCAGCCGAATAATCCGGCCAGTTCCAGACAGGCAGCGGGCGCCTTCATGGCGCCCGTTTGCATGATGCCATTCTTAAATCGATTTCGGTAAAAGACATTATGCCGTAAGGAACGGGCAGATCGGCATTTGGAGGCCATGACTTGAGCAATGACTGGAACAAGGGCGTATCGCTTGCGCTGGAAGGACCCGGCACGTTCACCACCATCACCAACAATCAGCAGGCATCCTGGGCGCTGATCGAAGACTGGCCTCTCGAGGACGGTGAGGCTCTGGACGCGGCGCTCCTGACCCTGGAGGCCGCGATGAAGGGCAAGAAATCGGCGGAAGCCGCCCGTCTGTCCTTCATTGCCGCCGCCCATGAGGCCGGCATCGAGATCAAGGAATAGAACGATGCCTTACCGCGTGATCTTGGCAAAGCCCTTCGCAAGGATCAGGCCCGTCGGTCGGCCAGTCGGGGAGCCACCCGCCTGTTCCAGGGTCAGCTCGTAGAGCTGGCTGTCGTGCGGCTTGGGAAGGGCAGGCCCATCCAGTCGCACCGAGCGGGCATCGTCGATCAGCCCGAGCGATACCGGGCCGCGTTCCGGCGACGGCAGGGTCCAGACCTCGATCGTCTTACCCTGGGGAACCGTAAAATCCGCCAGCAGCCGGACGGCCGCCTTTTCATTGCCGAAATCCTCGACGATCGCCTGGATATCGCCGGCCTCGTTGACGAGCACCGCCACGACGAGCGGCTCGATGGTGCGCATAAGATTGACGGAAAGCGCAACGGCGAGGATGACGGCAGCGGCCATGGCCGCAAGCGCCGTCGCCCGCCAGCCGCCCGGCCTGTTGTCGTTTGCCGTCAGTCTTGATACGTCGATAGGCGCAGCACCCTGCACCGGCAGCGCAGCATCGATGCGGGTCCAGAGGTCGTCACCGATGACGGTAGGCTCCGCCGTGTCGTCCAGCGGCAGAAAACGATCCCGGCTGGCGGCGATCGCGGCCTTGAGGTCGGGATCGCTTTCCATGTCGGTCTCGACCTGCCGCGCCTCGATCGCGTCCAGCAAGCCCAGCACATATTCGTCGGCGATGCCGCCGATATCGATCCGGTCTTCGCTCATGCCATGCACTCCCGCAATGCGGAGAGACCGCGCCGGATCCAGGACTTCGTCGTGCCGAGTGGGATACTCAGCCGGCCGGCGATCTCGCCATGGGAATATCCACCGATATACGCCATGAGAATGCCGCGCCTTTTGGTGTCGTCGAGAGCGCCCAGGCAATCGTGAAGCCGGGAGGTTCGATCGAGCCGATGCCAGGCCGCCATGACGTGATCCACCTGATCGCGCTCGCGCAGTAGCTCGACATCCTCGACCGTATATTCCCGCTTGCTGTCGCGCAGCAGATTGAGGGCGCGGTTTCGCACGATAGCGTAGATCCAGCCACGGGCCGAGCCGCGATCCGGCTGATACTGATGGGCCTGCGTCCAGATGCGGATGAAGCTTTCCTGAACCACCTCTTCGGCGAGATCACGCCGCCGCACGATACGCTCGGCAATCGTCACCAGACGGCCGGCCTCCCGGTCGAAGATGCCGCGCAATGCTGTGCGATCACCCTTCGCACAGGCGGCAAGTGCCGTTGTCAGATCGTCCGGCGCTGCGCCCGTCACCATGCAAGACCTTTTCCTGTCAACCGCGCCGTCGGCGCGACCTTACATACTCTACCCGCCGTTCGGCAGAAATGGATGCAGGGTAGAAATATTTTTCAGCCCGCTGCATCCAAACGGGTCTGCTCCCGTGTCTTCAAGACAGGAAGCATTGCCGTCCACGCGCGAATGCCTTCCGAAAATGGATCAACACACGGGAGATTTCCATGAAGACCGTTCGTTTCGCCTTGATCACCTCCACCGTTCTCGTTGCCAGCGCCGGCAGCCTTCTGGCCGCACCGGTCCTCGGCCTGACCGGTGACAAGACCCTCGTCATGTTCGACACGGAGGAACCCGCCGTCACGAAGAGCATGGATGTGACCGGCGTCGACAAGCTCGTCGGGATCGACTTTCGCCCCGGAAACAAGACCGTCATCGGCGTCACGCCGGAAAACGAGATCGTCTCGATCAACCTTGAGACGGGTGCCGCGACGTCGGTCGCCAAGATGGACAAGATGCTGACGGTGACGGCCGCACCTGTCGTGGTGGACTTCAACCCGATGGCCGATCGGTTGCGCTTCATGACCGGCACCACCAACCACCGCGTCCACCCGGATACCGGCGCCGTCACCGTCGATGGCACGCTTGCCTTCGAAGATGGCGACATGCACAAGGGCGAGACACCGGACATCGTCGCGGCAGCCTATACCAATTCGATCGGCAAGCCGGAGAAGACGGCGATGTACAATATCGATGCAACGATCGGCGGCTTGATTCAGCAGACGAAGCCGAATGACGGCACCTTGAAAGCCATCGGCAAGCTCGGCCTGAAGGACAAGCCGGCCACCTACGCCTTCGATATCCAGGGCATGGAGACCGGTGGCAACGCCGCCTATCTCGCCGCCGGCAAGACGCTCTACACGGTGAACCTGGAGACCGGTGCCGCCACCGAAGTTGGTGCGATCACAGGCCTCGACAACGACCTGCGAGATATCGCGATCCTGCCGGCGATGTAACCGTCGCGAGACCTGTGCGGCCGTACTGATGCGCGGCCGCACATCTGCGTCCGCGTCGTTTACAGGCTCCGGATGCGGGGACCGGCGGATTGGTTCTCCCGGACCGCAACGGACGAGCGTTCCACCAGCAGTGTCGGAAGGACGAGGTGTCGCGGCGCGCACGGCTCACCGCTCAGCCTTTCGATCAGCATTTTCGCAGCCGCCGCTCCCATTTCGTAGACGGGCTGGCGGACGACGGTGACCGGTGGCGTCGTCACCGCCGTCCATGCGGCGTCGTGGAAGGTGACGAGCGACAGCGCCTCCGGCATTTCGATGCCTAGCTCGCGCGCCACCTTGAAGATCTCCAGTGCGATGAGGCTGTCCGACGCGATGATGGCACTGGGGGGCGTGGCCTCGCGCAGCAGGTCGATCGTCAACCGGCGCGTCGCGTCCGGCGTGTTGGCACCCAACCGCACCCATCGCGGCATGTCGGCGATGCCCGCCTGCGCACCGACCTCAAGGAACCCCTCGATGCGTTCGCGCACGGATGCTGTCAGGATGTCGCGCGTGTCGCGATAGAGATGCGTCGGCGTATCGCAGGCCGTGACATAGGCGATCTCGCGGTGACCGCGCTCGACCAGCAGACGTGTGACGGCTTCGCAAGCCTGCCGATCGTCCGCCGTGACGCTGTCGACCGCCAGTGCCGCGATGGCGCGGTCCAGCAGGACCAGCGGCCGGCCCGCATGGCCAATGTCTTCGAGATGACCGATCGTGCTGTCCTGTGCTGGCGACACGATCAGGCCATCGACCCGTTTTGCCACCAGAGTCTCGATCGCCGCGCGTTCGGCCGCGACATCCTCACCGGAATTGGCAAGGACGACATTGAAGCCGCTTGCGCGGGCCGCATCCGAAATGCCCCGCACGGCCGACCCGAAGAAGGGGTTCTCGATATCGCCGACGACGACGCCGATCGTTCCCGACCGGCCGGTGGTCATGCTGCGGGCCAGTTCGTTGGGCCGATAATCCAGCTCCTGCGCGGCTAGCATCACCGCATCCCGCGCCTTGTCGCTCACGGTTCCATAGCCGCCGAGCACGCGCGCGGCCGTGGCTTTCGACACGCCCGACAGACGGGCTACGTCGGCCACTGTCGCAGCGATGTTTTTCGGCTGAGGTTCTTTCATTCACCCAGCTTTACAAGAGATATTGACGGCGGGTCAACGCGTATATATCAATCGTAAAGGCATCAAGAGACCGGTCTCATTTGGAAAGAAACCGGTCTCACACTTTATCATAACGAGATCGGCTCATGACATCACG
Source organism: Rhizobium sp. PP-CC-3A-592 (assembly GCF_003217095.1). GTDB lineage: Bacteria > Pseudomonadota > Alphaproteobacteria > Rhizobiales > Rhizobiaceae > Ferranicluibacter. The sequence continues at coordinate 279,803 of NZ_QJSR01000006.1, read as the reverse complement.
GTCACGCCGGAGGGAGATCCTCTGTCTGGCGAAGCCTCTTCATGTCCTGCAAAGCCGATCCGCCCCAATCACCAGAGACGGAGAACCATCATGACGATTTCAGCTTTGTCCAAATTCTCGCTCACCCCCGTTCTGCGAACGGGCCTTTCATCTCGCCTGCGAACGGCAGCCCTTGCCGTCACGCTCGCTCTTTCGGGCGGCCTGTCTACAGCCGCGCTCGCAGCCGAGAACCCCTATGGCCTGATCGACCCGCAAACCATCAGCGTCGGCACGATGGGGGATGCCAAGCCCTACACATTCACGACGGTCGAGGGGGGCTTCACGGGCTTTGACATCGAGCTGTTCCTTGACGTCGCCAGGCGCATGGGGTTCACGAAGGAACAGGTCATCTTCACGGGCCAGGAATTCTCCGCCCTGATGCCGTCCGTTGCGAACGGTCGCTTCGACGTTGCGGTTGCCGCCATCGGCACGACCGACAAGCGCAAGCAGACGGTCGATTTCTCCGACGGCTATCTCGCCGGCTATCTTTCCATCGTCACGCCGGAGGCTGCGATCACGGATGCAGCCTCGCTCAAGGGCAAGCGCCTCGGCGTCGTGCAGGGAACGTTGCAGGAGATCTACGCGGAAAAGACGTTCACCAGCACCGATCTCGTCAAGTTCCCGGACAACAATTCCGCGATATCGGGCCTGAACAACGGCACCGTCGACGCCCACTTCCTCGACTACGAGGCCGCCAAGGACTACACGGCGCGCTATCCCGCGCTGAAGGTCGCCATCAATATTCCAAGCTTCGACGCGCCGGCCGGCTTCGTCATCCGCAAGGGCAACGACGCTCTGCGGACGGCATTCAACACGGCGCTCCACGCGGCGATGCAGGACGGCACCTGGAAGACGCTCTATGAAAAGTGGTTCCCGGGCTCGCCGATGCCGGATGCCTATCTCCCCAAGAAGTGAAGCCACCTCTAGCATTTCCAGCCGAAGCGGAATCGCTTCGGCGTCGGACAATGCGGCAGAACAAGTGACGAGAGCCGTTCCGGTGAACCTGTGCTCACCGGAACGGCTCTCGGGCCGGCCGCATGACGCGGCCGGGTGTTCCTCCGCCGCCACCACCGGCGGGCTGAAACACTTTGAAGGAAGACTGCATGAACTGGTTCGACAATATCAGCCGAAGCTTTTTCGACTGGAACGCGATGGCCGAAGTTCTGCCGACGATGATCACGGTCGGGCTTAAGAACACCCTCATCCTGGCGGCCGCATCCACTGTCTTCGGCGTCATCATCGGCATGATTCTCGCCATCATGGGCATATCGCGGTCTGCCTGGCTGCGCATTCCCGCTCGGCTCTACACCGATATCTTCCGCGGTCTTCCCGCCATCGTTACCATCCTGTTGATCGGCCAGGGCTTCGCGCGGATCGGACGGGACCTGTTCGGCCCCTCCCCCTATCCGCTCGGGATCCTGGCGCTCAGCCTCATTGCCGGGGCCTATATCGGCGAGATCTTCCGCTCGGGCATCCAGAGCGTCGATCGCGGGCAGATGGAGGCGTCGCGGGCACTTAGCATGAGCTATGGCCAGGGCATGCGCATCATCGTCGTACCGCAGGGCGTGCGCCGGGTGCTGCCAGCCCTGGTCAACCAGTTCATCGGCAATGTGAAGGATTCGAGCCTCGTCTACTTCCTCGGCCTTCTCGCCTCAGAACGCGAGATCTTTCGCGTGGGGCAGGATCAGGCCGTCGTCACCGGCAACCTCTCGCCGCTGCTGCTGGCCGGCGTCTTCTACCTCGTCATCACCGTGCCGCTGACGCATGTGGTCAACACGATCGACACGCGCCTGCGGATCGGCAAGCAGAAGACGACCACGGTCACGAGCGGACTGGAGGAAGTCTCCGAACTCGACCGCGCGCAACAGACCAAAGACACCAGTGCCGCCTTCAAGGGCGGCAGCATTGAGGTGCGCGACCTGACCATGGCCTATGGCGAACTCAACGTGCTGAAGGGCGTCGATCTCACCGTCAAGCCAGGCAGCGTGACCTGCATCATCGGCCCGTCGGGCTCCGGCAAATCGACGCTGCTGCGTTGCCTCAACCGCCTCGTCGAGCCGAAAGGCGGGACCCTGCTTCTGGATGGCGACAGCATTCTCGCGATGAAGCCCGAGAAGCTGCGCCGGCGCGTCGGCATGGTGTTCCAGCATTTCAACCTTTTTCCCGATCACACCGCCCTCGACAACGTCATGCTGTCTCTGACCAAGATCAAGCATATGCCGCGCGGCGAAGCCGAACGCATCGCCAAGGCCCGGCTTGCTGATGTCGGCCTTGCCAGCCGCCAGCATCACCGGCCCGGCGGGCTGTCCGGCGGGCAGCAGCAGCGCGTCGCCATCGCGCGAGCGCTCGCCATGGAGCCCGAAGTCATCCTGTTCGACGAAGTCACAAGCGCGTTGGATCCGGAACTGGTCAAGGGCGTGCTGAACCTGATGGCGGATCTCGGAGGACGCGGCATGACCATGGTCGTCGTCACCCATGAAATGGGCTTTGCCCGGCGAGTGGCCGATCAGGTCGTGTTCATGGACGAGGGCCGCGTGGTGGAAGCCGGCACGCCGGCACAGATCTTCGACGACCCGCAAAGCCCGCGTCTGCGACGCTTCCTCGCCGAAGTTCTGTAACGCGAACGCCGTGATACAGACGCCTTTTTCGGCTCCGCCGTCTCCGTCAACCAGGAACCCGTTTCCATTCAATCAGCAAGCAGTGAAAGACACTCCCATGTCCGACAAAACCATCTCTTCCGCCGTCATCATCGGCGCCGGCATCTTTGGCGTCTCGACCGCCGTGCAGCTTTTGCGGCGCGGCGTTTCCGTGACCCTCGTAAATGACGGCCCGGTGGCCAACGGCGCGTCCGGCCGCTCGTTGTCCTGGCTGAATTCCGCCCGGATGCGCTCCAATCCCTACCATCTGCTGCGCATGGCCGGCATCGACCGGTACAGAACATTGGCGAGCCGGATCGGTCCGGTGGACTGGCTCCGCTTCGATGGCGGCCTCACGTGGGATGCGGACGACGCCAACAACGAGATCGCGACGGCCTTTGCCCATGAAGTGTCGCTCGCATACGACGCGCAGCAACTGACTCCCGGTGAGGTGGACGGTGTGACGCCCGGCGTCGATGCCACCGCCATCACGGGGAATGCGGCGATCTTCAATCCCGGCGAAGGCTGGGTGGATCTACCCTCGCTGATCGACCTTCTGCTTGCCGACGTCACCACCCTCGGCGGCACGCTCGTCACCACCGAAGGCAGCGCCAGCGTAATCGTCGAAAACGACCGCGCTATCGGCGTGCAGACGAAGGCAGGCGTGCGGCACATGGCGGATGCCGTGCTGATCGCCACCGGACCCGCCGTGCCGGCCATGGCTGCCGAACTTGGTGCGACGATCCTCGATGGCACGCCGGTCGCTCTACTTCTGACGACCAAGCCGATCGACCATCCGTTGAAAGCCGTACTCAACACGCCGCGCGTCGCCGTGCGCCCCGCCCCGGGCGGTGCCTTCGTCATCGATGCCGATTGGGCCGCAGACGAGGTCGTCACCCATGCCGACGGCGCCTACGAGGTGAAGGACACGACCATATCAGACCTGTTGGCCGAGGCGTCCAAAGTGCTCTCCGGTCATCCAAAGCTGGAACTCGCGTCCTATGCCGCCGGGCGCAAGCCCATTCCGGCCGATGGCGATCCGGTGCTGGGCGCACTCCCGAACGTGCCAGGCTGCCATGTCGCTTTCAGCCATAGCGGCGCGACGCTCGGCCTTATCGTCGGCGAACTCACCGCATATGAAATGGCGACCGGCCAACGCCACCCTCTGCTCGAAACATTCCGCCCGGAGCGCTTCAGGGTCTGACGTAACGGATCGAAGGGGCGGTCCGAAAAGGCGCCGCCCTACGATATCTCACAACGCCCTCTCCCGACCCCCGTGGAATGCAGACGCACTGTCGAGAGGAGCCGGCCCGTCCAGTCGGATCGCACCTGGAAGACCTTGCCCTCTTTCAGATAGGTCGTCGTTCCGTTCAGAAGGTAATCACCGGCCACACGCAACTTGTGCAGCAGAGGATTGTGATTGAGGACGGTCCGAATATTGCGCCAGTGGCGGTCGAAATTGTTGTCGCGCGACGTGGCGAAGACGCCACTGAGCACGAACATCCGCTCGGCGCTGCGCAGCCGGAGCTGGCCGAGGAGGAGTTGTGTCTGCGCCGTTGCGAGTGCGCTGGAAACTGGCGCCTGCTCGACTTGCGCCTCGTTACGTCGGGCAAAGGCGGCGACAGTCCGGTCCAGTGCCGCCGTGGCTGCCGTGACAGCCTGATCGATCGCGAAGGCGTTCGCGGCGAGGTCTCCGATCACCTGCTGTACGAACGGATCCTGCCTCGCGGTTTCGGCTGCGCTATGGGCCTTGAAACGCGCCTGCCGCCGGACATAGGCAATCCCGTCCGAAAGGAGCCGCCTAACGGCTTGAAACATCCTGGGCACCCGCGTCCCGGAATGCGGCCTGCGCTTTATCGACATCTTCAAGCGCCAGATCGACGGAAACCTGAAGCTGACCTTCGAGCGCCGCATCCATTCGAACGCCGTTTCCTTCCCTGTTCTCCACGTCGCCACCCGAAGGCTGCGTCCCGGCGGTGTTGTCCGACCCGATTGCTTCGACGAAGATATCGCTCCGGTCGATGCCATATTGCTGGACGAGATGTTCGATGGCGAGATCGGCGGCCTCGCGCGTGTCGAAGGTCGCGGTAAGGGTTTTCACATTGTCGTTTGACATGCATCGTCTCCTGTTATGTCACAGGCAACGAAGGGAGGCGCCTATGGTTCCGTGTCGGATCGGCGAGGCCTCCCTGCGCCTGCTGTCCGTCCTGGAAGCGATCCTGTAAGAGCGACGCCACCTCCCGAAGCTCCTCCGCCGAAATCGTGCAGCCGAGGCCGGTACAGATGTCGTAAGTCTGTACCGTCACCAGGGTCATCTTCTGCGCGCCCTCTGCACATTTTGCTTGTCAGTCCGAAACAGTACATCAGCCGCGGCCATCCAACGCAGAACATCCCGCGATCGGCATCGGCTCAATCCAACAGGTAAATTCGTGAAGTCTTAAGGAAACGTTACAGTAAACAATCGCACGAACGACGCGGAACATTCGGTATGGGAACGTGTTTCCGATCCGAGACCTGAAACATGGCCTGGAATAGAGGACCCACACATGAAGAAGCTTTTTCTCGCTACGGCTATTCTTGCCGTTTCTGCGTTCGGCGTAAATGCCCAGACAACACCGGCGCCATCGGCAAATGGCGACACACCGGCCGTCGCGACACCGGATTCCGGTAATGCGAAAGCACCTGTGGAAGGCGCGAACTCGTTCACCGAAGCCCAGGCCAAGGAGCGCATCGAGGCTGCAGGCTATACGGAACTCGATGGTCTGATGCTCGACGATAAGGGTATCTGGCAGGCGAAGGCCATGAAGGACGGAAAATCGGCAGCGGTTTCCATGGACTATCAGGGCAACATCGTCTCGAAATAACAAGCGCTTTTGCGCTGGAAGGCAATGATCATGAAGACTGTAACAGGACTGTTCGACGACTATAGCGATGCAAGCGCTGCCGTGAGCGCGTTCGAAGCCCGTGGCATCCATTCCGATAACATCAGCATCGTTTCCAACAATGCGGACGGCCGCTACAAGGATGGCGACCACGACAGCAACGCTGCAGAAGGTGCGGGGACCGGCGCCGGCATCGGTGCCGTGGTCGGCGGTGCAGGTGGGCTGCTGACGGGCCTCGGTATCATGGCTATCCCGGGCGTCGGACCGGTCGTCGCGGCCGGATGGCTTGCGGCAACGGCGCTCGGCGCGGTTGCCGGCGCTGCAGCCGGTGGTGCGACAGGCGGCCTGATCGGCGCTCTGACATCGTCGGGTGTCGATGAAGACCATGCGCATGTCTACGCCGAAGGCGTTCGTCGTGGCGGCACGCTTGTCACGGCTAAGGTCGAGGACGACCTTCACGCCGAGGCCGAAGCAATCCTCAAGAAGTCCAACTGGGTTGATCCCGTCGAGCGACGCAATGCCTATTCCGAGCAGGGCTGGACGAAGTTCGATGATACGGCTGCACCCTATGGGGCGACCGAAGTCGAAGAAGAGCGCGCACGCTATCCGCGTCGCACGCTGTAACGAACGCCAAAGATCGTTAGCAGAGGGCCGGAGCAATCCGGCCCTTTCGCTGTGCAGAGACGCCGTGCGGACCAAAGATATATCTGCCCGTGGCAAAGCGACAGGAGTGTGCGGTGTTGGGTATTGTCGTCAGAACGCCTTGCGTTCGACGAGATCGCTCTCTATTTCATGCCTATACCAAAAAGCTCAAGGCTTATGCTCGCTTTGCGAGGCAATGGCCCTGTGCGCACCGTTCCCAAAGGACATTCTATGACCAATATCGAAAAGCCGTACGAGCCCGTTTCGTTTGCCAAGAAGCATCGGATTTCCGTGGAAGACGCCACCGCCATCCTGAAGCAGGCTGACGGCAACAAGAAGCTTGCAGACAAAGAGGGCCGCCGGGTCGCCGTCTGAGCGGATCTCGGCCGATCACCCTGCTGGCCCTCTATCACCGGCAATAGCTCGCACTTCCGACGACGGCTCCATTCGCTTTGAGCGAAAGCACAGATCCTCAATCTGACGCGCGGGCTTCATGGCAAGTTCGGCCTCCCCTCGCTCTTTATCAGCCACAACCTCGCCGTCGTCCGCCATATGGCGGACAGGATCGCTGTGATGTATCTAGGCGGGTCATCAAGGAAGCCGATACGGAGGCGCTGTTTGCCAACCCGCAGCATCCCCATATGCGGCGGCTGTTGCCGAGGATCCCGGACGCCCGCGCGCCAAACCGAAACCGGGCCTCGATGGGCGGCGAGCCGCCATGACCGCTCGATCCGTAGCCGAGAGACATCATGACCCGCTCCGAAACGCTTTTCACTCATGCCAGGCTGATGGATGACTCGCTGTGCGACATCGCCGTCGCCGACGGGCGCATCACCGCGATTTCCGCTGTCGGCACGCTTTCGCGCGTTGCCGACAGCATCGATATCGCCGGTGCGCTGCTGGTGCCAGCCTTCGTCGAAGGGCATATCCACCTCGATACAAGCTTCTACGGCGACCGCTGGATTCCGCATCGTCCATGCACGGACGGATTCGATGTGCATGAGCGGGTCGCATTCCAGGCCGAGAACACGGCCTCGGCGGCGCCGATGGACAAACGTGCCCGCGATCAGCTCGACCTCTGCATCGCTCAGGGATCGTTGCAGATGCGCAGTCATGTGATGGTCGATGGTTCGGTCGGGCTGAAATCGCTTGAGACGATCCTCGCCGTGCGCGAGGACTACAAGAATCTCATAGACATCCAACTCGTCGCCTTCCCGCAATCCGGCATTCTCAAAAGCCCCGGCACGCCGGAGCTGCTGGACGCAGCACTCGGCCTCGGCGCGGATCTCGTCGGCGGGCTCGACCCCGCAAGCTTCGACCGGGATGTGAATGGCCATCTCGACGTCGTCTTCGATCTTGCGGAAAAGCACGGTGTCGATATCGACATTCACCTGCATGATGCAGGCTCGATGGGTGCCTTCACCGTTGAGGAGATCTGCGCGCGCACGGCAGCGCTCGGCATGCAGGGGCACGTCACCGTCAGCCACGCCTACGGTCTCGGCGATCTCGCGCCCGATGCGGCCCGCAGGCTGGCGGCGACGATCGCGAAGGCAGGGGTGGCCATCATGACCAACGCGCCCGGCAACCATGTCTTCCCGCCGGTGGCGCTCCTGCGCGGCGAAGGCGTCACGGTCTTCAGCGGCAGCGACAATATCCGCGATTCCTGGTGGCCCTATGGCGATGGGGACATGCTGCGCCGTGCCGAAATCATCGGCTACCGCTCCGGCTTCTACACGGACGCGGAGCTTGCCGCCGCCTTCGACGTGGTCACCACGGCTGGTGCAAAGGCGCTGCGTCTGGAGGGCTACGGCGTCGAGATCGGCGCCAAGGCCGATTTCGTCACGCTGGACGCCGCCCACATCCCCCTTGCCGTCGTTTCAGTGCCAAAGGGGCGTCGCGTGTTCAAGGCCGGACGGCTCGTTGCGCAGGATGGGACGGTGCTGCGGTAGGCGCAGCGGTTTCGATGTCGCGATTTGCCCCGACGAGCGGCATCTTCCGCAAGAATCGAGGGTGACAGCCAGAGATATCATGAGTAAAGGAGTTAGGTATGAGAAAGTCTGGAATGCGATGACGACATCGGCCCGCTAGCCGATGAAACGGTGCGTTCGCAGAACCGAGGTCGCAAGATCGAATGACGAGCAGGGAAGTCCGCCATCAGGTCTATGTCGCCCAACGTCCGGCACTCGTTGCGTATGCTTCGCGCATTCTCGGCTCCCGCGACACGGCTGAAGACATCGTCCAGGATGCCTTCCTCAGGTTCATGCCGGCGAATGCGCAGGAGACCTCGTCGGGACAGCTCGTCTCCTATCTCTTCCGGATCGTCCGCAATCTCGCCTTCGATGTCATGAAACGGCAGAAGCTCGAAGCAAGGGAAAGCGTCGATCCACCCTACTGGTCGGTGCCGTCCCGTCATCCGACGCCGGAGGATATCGTTGCCGCATCGGACGAGTTGCGGCTGATCGAAAGGTTGCTCGAGGACTTGCCTCTGGAGACCCGGATCGCGCTCGAAATGCACCGGTTCGGCGGCTATACGCTGAGCGAAATCGCGGCACATCTGGGCATATCCGTCGCGACGGTGCATCGGCACGTACGAACCGGGATGGTTCGTCTCGCCTCCGGCCTCGCCTCGTGAGTGCGTGATTCAACCGTAAGCCATGAAAGATTATTGCCTCCTGCTCGTCTTTGCTAGACGACGTGCATCCTGCACGAGGCAACAGCCAGCGACGGGACGCTTCGATGGGCGCGTCTCTGTCGATCGGGATGCTGCGGTCATAGGATATTCGCAACGGTGAAAACGAACCCACCTTTTCCGGAAGCAACGCTCGGCGAAGCCATGGACTGGTTCCTGGAAATGCGGAACCATCCTGATTGTCTCGAGACGCGGGCCGCCTTCCAGCAATGGTTGTCGGCATCCGAGGAGAACGCGGCTGCGTGGCGCCAGGTGGAGAAGACATGGGCTCTGCTCGGCGAAACGCGCCCAGTTCACGTCGCGGACTGGGAGAGGGCTGAAACGGGCACGGCGGCCGTCGTGCCGTTCACCACGAAACGGTCCGAACCGCGTCGAAACCGGCTTGCCGGTACTGCCCTCCTGGCCGCGGCGGCTTGCGCCCTGGCATTTCTGGCGGCCCCCGCTCTTCTCCTGCATCTGCGCGCGGACGAAGTGACGGCGTCGGGAGAAAGCCGGCGCGTCGTGCTTGCCGATGGAACGACAGTGGATATGAGCGGTGGAACCGCCTTTGCCGTAACGATCGACCAGCAGGAGCGCCATGTCGAACTGCTGAAGGGCGAGGCCTTCTTCGACGTCACGCATGATGCGGGCCGGCCTTTCACCGTTGATGCCGACGGCGTCACCGTAACGGTTCTCGGCACCGCCTTCGACCTGCAGACCGGCGAGCAGGATACGACCGTGGAGCTTGCGCGCGGATCGGTCGCCATCTCCTATAACGGGGAGAGCCAGCGCAGCACGTTCGAACTCTCCCCCGGCGAGACCGCAGCAATCGACCGGGAGACCGGAGCGGCGACCCGGGGAAAGGCCGATGTCGAGGAGATGGGCGCCTGGCGAAACGGCAAGCTCTCCGTCGACAACGTCACCATCGCCAGCGCCATCGAGCGCATCCAGCGCTATCACCCGGCCTGGATCACGATCGCAGACGGTACGCTCGGGTCTCTCCGCGTGACCGGTCTCTACGATCTGCGCGATCCCGATCGGGCGCTGGATGCGCTGGTCCGGCCCTTCGGCGGCAAGGTGCGGGCCGTCACGCCCTATGCCCGCATCGTCTCGCGCTACTGAGTGATTTTTCGCAGAAAAGATCCGTTCTCAGGACGATTGTCAGAAAAACGTCGATAGGGGTGAGAAAAAAAGGAACGTCGATCGTCTTAGAAAGGATGCGCGTGCCGTGGCCATGCTCTGACAAAGAGACGAGAGTAAGAATGCGTTCGCCGATATGCCGACAGAAAGTCGCAGATCTGAAGATCAGCAGCCGCAGGCTTTTCAGCCTGCTTACCACGACCGCGACGGTGGGGCTGGTTACCCTTGTAGCGGCAGAGGGATCGCAGGTCGCGGCGCAGACGGCCGAGGCGAAGCATGCGTTTTCCATTGCCGCGCAGCCGCTTTCTCAAGCGTTGAAGACCTTCGGCCGGCAATCTGGCCTGCAGATCACGCTGGCGGCGGAAACGACGCGCGGCGTGCAGGCCGGCCCCGTCAGCGGACAGCTGACCGCGCGGCAGGCGCTGGCCGAGCTGCTTGCCGGCACCGGGATTTCCTACGACATCGCTGAGGGTACCGCGACAGTGGGTAGGCTTGGCGGTGCAAACACCGATGGCGGTATCGTGGCGGGCAACGGTGCAACGGTTCTTGCGCCGATCACCGTCTTTGGCGCCGGCACGACCGGGCCCGGCCAGATCACCATTTCGAGCCAGGAGCTAGAACAGAAGAACCCGGCCAGCATTGCCGATGTCTTCAAGGGGGAGACGGGCGTGTCGGTCGGCAGCTCCCTTCCCATGTCGCAGAAGGTTTATGTCCACGGCATCGAGGAGACCAATCTGGCCGTGACCATCGACGGCAGCCGGCAGAACAACAAGGTCTTTCACCACTCGGCCACCAACCTCATAGATCCCAGCCTTCTCAAGACCGTCAACGTCGATGCGGGCGTTGCGCCGGCCGATGCCGGGCCGGGGGCGCTTGGCGGCGCCATCGCCTATGCAACGAAGGATGCGCGCGACCTTCTCGACGGCGATGGCTATGGCCGCTTCGTCAGCTCCAGCTACAATTTCAACAGTGATACAGTGGTCACGGGGCTCTCGGGTTATGCCATGCAGGACGGGCTGGAGGCGCTCGGCACTTTCACCTTCGGCAAAGGCAACGAATTCCATGCCGGCAATGGCGACGAGGTGCTCGGCACCGGCACGGATCTGATCAGCGGCATTGGCAAGCTCGCCTACACGTTCGCCAGCGGCGACCGGATCTCGATCAGCCATGATCGCCTGCGCGACGATGCCGAACGACCCTTCCGCGCCAATGCAGGTTTCATCGAAGGCCGCCCGCCGTGGGAGCCGCGGGTTCGCGACTATGCCCTGGAGCGGCAGAACACGGTCTTCACCTATACCGACAGCACGCCGGAAGGCTGGTGGGATCCGAAGGTCATTCTGGCCTATAGCCGCACGAGCGTGGAAACGAAGATTTATCTCCGGCCCACGCTCAATATTTTGCCCTATGACGGGCTCGGCGAGACCGGCAGCCTCAACGGCAAAGTCCAGAACACCTTCGCGCTTGCCAACGGCAATATCGTCGCCGGCATCGACGTCTACAACGACAAGGCGGAGCTTGACGATCTCTTCGATTCCGCGACGGAGAAAGCGCGCGACATCGGCATCTATGCCCAAGCGCGCATCGAGCCGTGGGAGAAAACCCGCATTTCGTTTGGCGCACGCGGCGACCAGCAATGGTTTACCGGCACGACGGGCGAGACATGGGATCATTCCGGCCTGAGCGGCAATATGTCCGGCGAATACGACCTGATCGAAGACACGCTGACGGCCAAGGCAGGGTATTCTCGCGTCTGGGCTGGTATTCCCCTTGCCGAGAACTTCATCATGAACCCCAACTGGGATTATGGCGATGGTCCCGATCCGGTTCGCTCGAACAATGCCAATCTCGGCCTTGCGACGACATTCAACGATTTCACCATCGAAGGAAGCATCTTCCGCACGAATATCGATAAGGCTAGAGCCCCTCGCTACGCCGTGCCGCTCGGCGTGCAACAGCGTGACGTGACATCGAAGGGCTTCGAGATCGGCGCCGGGTACAGCTGGAATGCAAGCTCGGTGAAGGTCAAATATGCCGATATTGATGTCGAGATCGACGGCCAGCCGGCGGATTCCGAGCTTGGCAGCTACCTTGCGGCACCCGCTGGGCAGATCTTCACCCTCACGGCCATCCACACCTTCGTGGACCTGGGCGTGACCCTCGGTGCCGATGCGGAATTGGCGCTCGACTACGACGATGTCGCGCCCGGCAGCCGGCCTTATGAGGGATATCAGGTGTTCAACGCCTTCCTCGAATACAAGCCGCCAACAAAGCCGAACCTGACCTTGCGTGCCGACATCAAGAACGTCTTCGACCAGACCTACGCCGACCGCGCTACCTACGGGCAGGAATTCGGCACCGTAACCCCCCTCTACGAACAGGGCCGGGCCTTGATTCTCACCGCAAAGGCCACGTTCTAGGCCGGCACGACGACACGGGTGGCGGGCATGCTCCGCCGCTGTATCCGCCAAAACAGGAGTCCGCAATGCTCGAAGCAACAAGCCGGTTTGAAACGAACGAGGGGCAGAAGTACCTCGTGCAGCTGTGCAATCATTTCGCCCACAAGATCGAGGTCGACCAAGTGGGCGACCAGGGCGAACTGCGGTTCTCCTGCGGCACGGGTTTTCTCGCGGCAAGCGACGACGGGCTCGACATCCGTGTTCGCTCTCCTGACGATCGGAGCCTGGGCGAGACGAAGGCCGTGATCGAGAGCCACCTTATGCGTTTCGCCTTTCGTGAGCCGTCCGGCCCCCTCCTGTGGAGACCGGCGGCGTGAGAACCGGACAAAGAGGATGAGCGGCATGAACGTTTCCCAACATTGCAGAGCCTCCTGGCTCGTCGCGATCGCCCTGACCCTGCTGTCGGCCGGGCTCGTCCGGGCGACTGACATCCAGACAGCAGCGGGCATCGTGCCGGTTGCCGAGCGTCCCGGTAAAATCGCCGTGTTCGACATTGCGGCCGTCGATACGCTCGACAGCATCGGCATCGACATCGCTGGACTTCCGAGCAATCTCTATCTGCCGGAGCTGCAGGCGCTCGCACGAAAGGCCGTTTCCGTCGGCACGATCTTCGAGCCCGATCTCGAGGCTCTGAGCGCGCTGCAACCGGATCTCATCATTCTCGGCGGCCGCTCGTCACCGAAGCGGGCAGCGACCGAGCAGGTCGCGCCGACCATCGACATGACGATGGACGGCGACGATCTTCTTGATCAGGCGAAGGGGCGGCTGGCTGCCTATGGCGCTCTCTTCAGCAAGCAGGCGGAGGCCGGCAAGGTCGAGGCGGAGCTGGATGCCGCCGTGGCGCGGGCGAAAGCGGCTGTCGCGGGCAAGGGCCGGGCGCTGATCATCATGACCAACGGCCCCAAGGTCACCGCTTATGGCATGGGCTCGCGGTTCGGCTGGCTCCACAGGTCGCTCGACCTCACCCCGGCGGTGACCGACGTCGATGCGGCCATTCACGGGGAAGCCGTCTCCTTCGAGTTCATCCGTGCTGCCAATCCTGACTGGCTCCTCGTGATCGACCGGGCAGCGGCCATCGGCTCGCAGGACCAGAACGCACGGGCGACGCTCGACAATGCGCTCGTCGCCAGGACGACGGCGTGGACGAAGGGCCAGGTCATCTACCTGCCGGCCGGCGATTTCTACATCGCAGCCGGCGGCACGCGATCGATGATCCGGGTTTTCGACGCGATCACACAGGGCTTTACAAAGGGCCCATGACAGAGCCGATGCCAGAACCGGTGCCAGAACGGATGAGAGCGGAATGGCGCAAACGCATCACCTTGCCCAGGGTGGCCGCGGCCGCGGCCCTTGTCGTGCTGGTCTGTTTCAGCCTCCTCATCGGCGCCGATACCCTGTCGCCGACGCAGCTTGCGAGCGATCCTGAAGCGCTGGAACTGCTGCTCACAAGCCGCCTGCCGCGCACGCTTGCAGCCCTGCTCACAGGTTCGGCGCTCGCCATTGCCGGGCTGATCATGCAGGCGCTGGTGCGCAACCGTTTCGTCGAGCCTTCCACGGCCGGGACGGCGCAGAGCGCCGCACTCGGCATCCTTCTGATGACGCTCGTCTTTCCCGCGGCCTCCCTCGGCGTCAAGATGATCGGCGCAACCGCGCTCGCTCTTCTCGGCACCTCCATCTTCATGGCCACGGCCGACCGGCTTCCGGTGACGCAGCCGCATCTCGTGCCGCTGTTCGGCCTCGTCTATGGCGGCGTCATCGGCGCCATCGTCACTTTCGTCGGCTGGCAAACGGATCTCCTGCAGTTCATCGACATCTGGACGAATGGCGAGTTCTCCGGCGTGGTTCGCGGCCGCTACGAGTTTCTCTGGGGCGCCGGCATCATGGTCGTCCTCTCCTGGTGGATCGCCGACAGGCTCACCGTTCTGTCGCTCGGCCGGGAGGCCAGCATCGGCCTCGGGCTCGATTACGCCTGGACCCTGCGTCTCGGCCTTCTCGTCGTTTCCGTCATCGCCGCGCTCACGGTGTCCATCGTTGGCATCATCCCCTTCGTCGGGCTCGTGGTGCCCAACATCGTCTCCCGCGTCATCGGCGACAATCTGCGCGCCTCCATTCCCTGGACGGCGCTGTCCGGAGCCCTGCTGGTGCTTGGCTGCGACATCGTCGGACGGCTGATCCGCTACCCTTACGAGATCCCGGTCGCGACCGTCATGGGCGTCGTCGGTGCGCTCCTGTTCCTGAAGCTGATGCGCCTGCGTCCGGCACATGCATAAGCGCCGCCTCGTCCTTCTGGCCGTCCTTGCGGTTTTCTCGGTCGCGGCCTTCCTGACCCTCGGCCTGCGGGGAAACCTCGCCTTTGTGCTGCAGATCCGCGCGGTGAAGCTGCTCGCGCTCGTGCAGGTGGCCGTGTCCGTTGCGCTGTCCACCGTCCTGTTCCAGACCGTTACTGCCAACCGAATCCTCACGCCCTCCATCATGGGCCTCGATGCGCTCTATCTTTTCGGACAGGCTCTTCTCGTCTTTCTCCTCGGTGGCCTCGGCTATGCGGCGATCGGGGGCGGCTGGAAGTTTGCGGCCGAAGTCCTCATCATGATTGCTCTTGCCGCCGTCCTGTTGCGTCCCCTGCTTACCGCGCGTCTCGACATGAGCCTCCTGCTTCTGACAGGCGTCACCATCGGCCTTCTCTTCCGCAGCCTGTCGCAACTCCTGTTCCGCCTGCTCGATCCCAACGCCTTCGCCGTGGTGCAGGCGGCCAGCTTTGCCAATTTCAATGCCCTGCGCGCCGACCTCACCATCATCGGCAGCGTCGTGACCTTTGCCGCCGCGTCTCTTTGCTGGCACCAGCGGTACAGGCTTGATGTCGTAGCGCTCGGCCGCGAAGCCGCCATCGGGCTCGGTATCGACTGGTTGCGGACAGCGGCGCTCCTGCTCCTCATCGTCGCGCTTCTGGTCGCGGTGTCCACGGCCCTCGTGGGGCCGGTCGCCTTCTTCGGCCTGCTCGTGGCGGCCCTTGCTGAGCGTATCCTCGGCACAAGACGGCATGCCGTCCTCTTGCCCGCCGCCGCTCTCGTCGCGATCATCCTTCTGGTCGGCGGCCAGGCAATCTTCCAGCATCTGCTGGGCAGCACCTCGACGCTCGGCGTCGTCATCGAATTTGCCGGCGGCATCGCCTTCCTTCTTCTGCTCTATCTGGGAAGCCGGACGTGATCCTCATCGAAGACTTATCCCTCGCCCATGGCGGCACGCCGATACTCAGGGACATCAACCTGACGATCGATCGCGGCGGCATCGTTGCGCTCGTCGGGCCGAACGGTGCGGGAAAGTCGAGCCTCCTGTCGCTGATCGCGCGCCTGCGCCCTCTGCAGACCGGCCGCGTCGTCATCGACGGTCTGCCGGTGACGACGACGCCCGGCCCGGAGCTTGCGCGACGGATGGCGATCCTGCGCCAGGATGGGGTATTCGCCGGCCGCCTGACCGTGCGCGAACTCGTCGGCCTCGGCCGCTTTCCCCACAGCCAGGGCCGCTCGACGCCGCAGGACAGGGCGCGCGTCGAGGAGGCACTGGCGCAGTTCGGCGTGGCGGATCTCGCCGAACGCTTTCTCGAGACGCTGTCGGGCGGGCAACGCCAGCGCGCCCTTGTCGCCATGACCTTCTGCCAGGGCACGGACTACCTGCTGCTCGACGAGCCGCTCAACAACCTCGACATGTTCCATGCGCGCCACCTGATGCAGAGCCTGCGGCGCATGGCGGACGAGGAAGAACGCACGGCCATCATCGTCCTCCACGACATCAATCAGGCCGCCGCATATGCCGACCGGATCATCGCGATGCGGGACGGCCGTGTCGTCGCGGACGGCACGCCGCAGGACGTGCTGACGCCCGACACGCTTGCCGAGATCTTCGGCTACCGCATGCAGGTGACGCAGATCGGGGGAAAACCACTCGTGCTGCACCACCTGTGACACGACGACCGGGAGAACCCACGCGCGCCGCCGCTGCCACAAAAGCGGCCATTCCCCACGCTACGGATCGTCCCGCAACGAGGAACCCATGATGCGCTTGTCTCTGCTGACCCTTGCCGTCCTGATGACGGCGACCGCCGTTCATGCGTCGTCCGACGACGCCTGGGCGAAGCTCAACCTGACGGTCGCGGAGACCTGTGCTGCGGCGAGCGGACTGGACCATGCGCATGTCTCTGAGGTCATCCAGTTCGACGATACGCTCGGCAAAGTGGCGACGCTGGTCAGCGGCGTCTTTCCGCAAAAGGCGCTGAAGGGCGCGCATGGCAAGATGCTCTGCATCTTCGACAAAGCCTCGGGCAAGGCCTGGATCGACGAGGCCAGGGGCTGGAGCGCGCCCGACCTGCGCTGATACCCCGCCGATCCCCTGATCCCACCCCGAACGATGCGGACGCAAGCCTTTCCCAAAGCCCGTGCCGTAGGACTTGACCAACCAGAAGGACGATCCCCATGAAAGCTGTCACACTGTCGCTCGCCGCTCTCGGGTTCATCGGCTTGCCCGCAGCGTCACAGGCTGCCGACCAGGATTTTACGCTGACCTACCATGTCGAGCGCATTCCAGCGGCAAAGCTCAGCATCGACACCTGTGGTAGCATCGTCTCCGACGTTGCGGAAAAGGTGGGCCTCGGCGCCGCTCTCCAGAGCTTCTCGGGCCAGCTCGTTACCGTTCAGGGTGGTACATCCGGCAGCGGCGCCTTCGTCGTGCAGTGCATCGCGGTCGATGCAACGACGGTGGCCGTGGTGCAGGGGTTCGACTACCAGAGCACGAAGGGTCCTCTGGGCGATGCCGCCGACCAGATGTTCGCGGCGCTGAAAGCGGAGGCGGAGTAGGCTTTAAGGCCGCCTCTCCCGGGTGAAGAGCTCATAAAGCACGAGCAGCAGCACTGTGGCGGCAAACACCACGATGCCGATGACCTCAAGGCCGAGAGAGCGGGTCATCAGGCCCGTGAGGGCCGTGACCACGGCGCCGCCGAGGCCGGCGGCGGCAATCTGAAAGCCGATGGCGCTGTTGGCGTGCTCGCGCCCCACGCGCCCGGGCGTCAGGCTGATCAGCGAGGCGAAGATGGGGGCGAAAAAGAAGCCGATCATCATCAGGCCGAGCACGCCGAGCGCCGGCACCGGGGCGAGCCAGAACAGGAGCGCGCCGAGCGCTGCGGCGAGAATGCAGATTCGCAGCGTCTTATGAAGGGGCACCCGGTTGGCGATGAAGCCGAAACCGATGCGCCCTATGGTGAGGCTACCCCAGAAGAGGCCGATCACAAGGCCGGCATTGGTTTCCGAAAAGCCGCGCCCGAGCGTCAGCAGCGTGTAGCTCCACTGTGCCGCCGTCACCTCGATGCCACAATAGACGAAGAAGACGAGCATGCCGAACCAGACGACCGGCTTGCGCAGGGTCTCCGATACCGGCGCTGCGGGCAGCTCCTCCGCAACGTCGTGGCCGATCTCCGCCACCTCCTCCCAGCGCGACCGGGTGACGAAGAACGTGGCAGCCAGGACCAGCTGCGCGCTGCCGACAATCGCGTAGCTCACCTGCCAGACGAGCCCTGACCCGAGCACGCCGGAGACGAGCAGCGGCCCGATGGTGGTGCCGAGACCGAAGAAGGCATGCAGCCAGTTGAGGATCTGTGGGCTGAAATGTCGCGCGCCATAAGCGTTCAGCCCTGCATCGACCGCGCCACCACCGAGCCCGGCGAGGAAACCGAGCGCAATCATCAGCGGCCACGCCGGCGTGAGCGCGAAGCCGAGAAGGCCGATGGCGGCGGCGAGCGTCGACATTGCCAGCACCATGCCGATCGGCACGCGCCGCATGACCGCGCCACTCATGAAACTCGCCGCGAGATAGCCGGCCGTGGTGACCGCAACCAAAAGCCCGAGCCGGTCGAGCGGCAACGTGAAATCCGCCCGGATCGATGGCCAGGACACGCCGAGAAGACCATCGGGAAGCCCGAGGCTGATGAAGGCGAGAAAGGCCAGCGTCGTAAGAAAACTGCGTTTCGACATTTCGAATATCATGCCTTCATCGGGGAGAAGCGGTCGGGTGAGAACGGTTGAAAGCGAACGACCCGCCTTATGGCGCCCCGTCGTGTGTGTCGGCCAGCACGGAGGCCAGCACACAGGCCAGCAGGCCGGGAAACCGCGCATCGAGATCGTCCCGCCGCAGCGTCAGGCGCCTTCCCCGGCCGGAAGCCTCGTTGCGGATGATGCCGGCCTCGCGCAGCACCTTCATGAGATGCGACTTGGTCGATTTCGGCGTCGAGGCATCGGAGAGATGGCATTGCGCCATATCGAGCGGGCCGAAGGCGAGCTGCCGCACGATCGCCAGGCGCTCCGGATCGCTGAGCGCGAAAAGCACCTGCGTCAGCTTCAGGTCGCACGGTTCGGGATGGGGGAGATCCAAATGCGGGATCGGAGCGATATCGGGCGTCATGGTTCGAATTTAGTTGAACGGACGCGCCTTTGCCAGTAGAGATAAGTTCGAAAAATCTCGAACTGTCGGGGGACCTATGACCGACGTGCTGCTCAAGACGCCGGTAACCCCGAAAGCCGGTTTCCGCCTTACCCTTGCCGCCATGGCGGTGATGATGGCCGGCGCCAGCGCGCCCTCCCCCTTCTACCCCACGCTCCAGCGGGAGATCGGCTTCACGTCGATAACGCTCACCGCGGTCTTCGCCGTCTACACCGTCACCTTGCTTGCCTCGCTGCTCGTCATGGGGTCGCTGTCCGACCATGTCGGCCGACGCCCGGTCATCTCTGCGGGATTTGCGCTGATGGCGTTCAGCCTTACGCTCTTCTGGCAGGCGCAGGACGTTGGCAGCCTCGTCGTCGCGCGCATCCTGCAGGGCGTCGCCGCCGGCCTGCTCTTGTCGACGCTGTCGGCCGCCGTCGTCGATTTCGAGCCGAAGGACAGGCCCGGCAGCGCCTCCATCTGGAATTCCGTCGTTCCGCTCAGCGGGCTTGCCGTGGGGGCACTGGTCGCGGGGCTGCTGATGGACGCGACAGTGACGGCGAAGGCGAGCGTCTTCGGCGCGCTGGTCACAGGCTCCGCCCTCTTTGCCGGCCTCATCTGGTGCGTGCCGGAAACCGCGCCGCGCCATGAAGGCGTCTGGGCATCGCTCCGGCCGCGCATCGGCGTGCCCGCAGCCGCGGTGACGGCCTTCTGGCGCAGCGCGCCGGCCGTCATCGCCGGCTGGGCCACCGGCGGCCTCTATCTGGCGCTCGGCGCGCCGTTGGTGCGCAGCGTGTTCGGCGTGGAAGACCATACGACGCAGGCGATCGTCATCGTCATTCTCTGCGGCGCGGGTGCGGCCGCCTGCTATATCGCGCGCGGCCGCTCGTCGCGCAGCGTCACCCTGTTCGGCACCGCGGCGCTCGCGCTCGGCACGACGCTCACGCTCGCCGCAATGGTCTGGACGTCCCTTCCCGCCTATCTTCTGGCGCTCGCCATCGCCGGGACCGGGTTCGGCACCTGCTTCTATGGCGTCCTGCGCTCCATCGTGCCGGTCGTGCGCCCGCACGAGCGCGGCGAGCTCTTTGCCGCCCTCTTCACCTTGAGCTACCTCGCCTTCGGCCTGCCGACGCTTCTGGCAGGCCTCGCCATCGGCACGTTCGGCCTTGCCCCTACCGTCCTCGTCTATGGCGCGCTCATCGTGCTCTTCTCGACCATGGCTGGCCTGCTGCGCCTGTTCGGCACGCGGGACTGAGCCTGTCGTGATTCCTGTCGCGCTTACCGGCGCAGATGTCGTGCCCGCACTGGCTTTCGCCGTCCCCGGCGCGTAGACAGGGTGATCCCCAACCGATCCGTCACATCGTGTCGCAGGCGCGACAGTCGGAAGATCATGACAGCCAAGACACGCGGTTACCTCTATGTCCTCCTCGCCATCACCATCTTTGCGGGGCAGGATGCGTTCTCCAAGCTGCTCGGGGAAAAGTACCCGCCCATCATGGTCGTCATGGTGCGCTTCTGGGCCTTCGCCGTGTTCGTCATGGTCATGGCAGCGTTTGCGCCGGGCGGGCTCAGACGCGCCTTCGTGACGCGGCGGCCGGTTTTGCAGGTGTTTCGTGGCGTGCTGCTTGTCGGCGAGGTCGTCATGGTCGTCTTCGCCTTCATCACGGCGGGTCTCGCCATGAGCCAGTCCATCCTGCAGGCGACGCCGCTGATCGTGACCGTGCTGTCCGTGCCGCTTCTGGGCGAGAACGTCGGCTGGCGGCGCGGCCTTGCGGTGGTCGCAGGCCTCTTCGGCGTGCTCGTCATTCTCAATCCGCTGTCGGTCGCGTTCGATCTTCGCCTGCTCGTGCCGCTCGTCGCCGCCTTCATGTACGGCTTCTACAGCATTGCGACCCGGGCGGTGAGCCGGGACGACTCCGCCATGACGAGCGTCCTCTATGCCGGCGTCTTCGGCGCACTGGCGGCAACGCTCGTCGGCCCGTTCTACTGGACGCCGATCGCGCCGGCCGACTGGCCCGCGATGATCGCGCTCTGCATCTGCGGCGCCACCAGCCACTATTTCCTGATCAAAGCCTATGGCCTGCTGACGGCCGTCGAGGTGCAGCCCCTGACCTACCTGCAGCTCGTGCTGAGCGGCGGCGTCGCGGTCCTGTTCTTCGGCGAAACCGTGACGATCAACATGATCATCGGCGCCCTCATCGTCGTCGGCGCCGGGCTCTTCACCGTCTGGCGCGAACACCGCGTCGGTCTGCGGTAAGCACCCGGTGCGCGTTATCGCGGCTCGGCCAGAAGCCCGGTCGCCAGCGCCTGAAACGCCTCGATCGCCTTTGGCAACACACGCGCCGCATCGCCGCTGGCGGCAACCCAGAGGGCAGCATTCAGGGCGGCGCCGCTAAGAAGCCGGGCGGCGGCCTCTGGATCGACCGGCTTGACGATGCCGTCCCCAATTAGCTGCTCGATCGCGCGCTGCGTCACCTGCAGGCAGCTGTCCTGGCTTGGCCATTTCGAGGGGTCGCCAAGCACTGCAGGCCCGTCGAGAAGCACGATGCGCTGCACGTCCGGGTCCAGCGACATCTCGATATAGGCCGTCCCCTCCGCCAGAAGGCCGGCCCACGCATCTTCCATGCCAGCGCCGATCGCCTGCGCGCGCGCGGCCATCTCGCCGTCGATCTGATCGACGACGGCGGCCAGCAGCCCCTTCTTGTCGCCGAAATTGTGGTACAGCGCGCCCCGCGTCAGCCCCGCCTCCGCCGTCAGCTCATCCATGGAGGCGGCTGCATAACCCTTATCAGCAAAGGCACGGCGCCCGGCCGCGATCAGCCTCGCCCGGTTTTCCTCCATCGTTTCCGCCCGTGTTTTCGCCATATCGACCCTTCATTTCACATACGCTGCGTATCTGCAATTGACATACGCTTCGTATGCGATTATCTCTCTGCATACACACCGTATCTGAAATCCGGCGCAACCGGAAGCCGGACACCGCTAACCTTGAGGATCACACCATGAACGGCCGCCAAGCCATCTTCCCCGCACACCGCCACGCACTTTATGAAAAGCACCACTATTCCGCCGCCATCCGCTCCGGCGACCTCCTGTTCGTCTCCGGTCAGGTCGGCAGCCGCATAGATGGCTCGCCCGAGCTAGATTTCGCCGCCCAGGTGGAACGCGCCTTTGAAAACCTGAAGGAAACACTGGCCGCAGCCGGCTGCGCGTTCGAGGACGTGCTGGACGTCACAACATTCCACACCGATCCGGAGCGCCAGTTCGAAACCATTCTACCGATCAAGGACCGCTATTTCGGCACAAAGCCCTACCCGGCCTGGACCGCCCTCGGCGTTACCTGGCTTTCTGGCTTCGATTTCGAAATCAAGGTTATCGCCCGCATCCCCTGAACGGAGACAGGCGCCGGAGCCGCCCCCGTCGGGTCAGGGACCCTCAACCACCCTCCCGCCGCGTCTTTATGAAGTCGATAAAGGCGCGCAGGGGTGTGGGGACGAGGCGCCGGCCAGAGTAGTAGAGGAAAGGGCCGGGGAAGCTCGGCCACCAGTCCTGCAGCACCGGCTCCAGCGCACCTGAGTCGAAGTGCGGCTGCAGCCAGGTTTCGAACAGCGAGACGATGCCGAGGCCTTCGATGGTGGCGGCGACACCGAGATCCGACCCGCCGCCGGCCTGCACGATGAGCTGCGGCGTGGGATCGACCCGCAAAATCTCGTCCTCCCGCTCGAACTCCCAGGGCGTGACGGACCGCCCGGCAAAACGGCTGCGGATGCAGGTATGGGACAAGAGGTCGCTTGGATGCGTCGGCCGGCCCCGGGCGGAGAGATAGGCGGGCGATGCGGCGCTGGCAAAGCGCTGGATGCGCGGGCCGATGGGCACGGCAATCATGTCCTGCTCCAGCCGCTCGTCATAGCGGATGCCGGCATCGCAGCCGGCAGCATTGATGTCGACGAAGGTCTCGTCCGTCATGATTTCCAGCCGGATATCCGGATAGGCCTTGAGGAAGGCCGGCACGATCTGCGGCAGGATGAGCCGCGCCGCGCTGATCGGCACGTTCAATTTCAGGCTTCCCGCGGGCCGGTCGCCGAGACCGACGACATGGCGGAGCGCGGCGTCGATTTCCCGCATCGCCGGGGTTACCCGCGCCATCAGCGCCCGCCCGGCCTCCGTCGGCACCACGCTGCGCGTCGTCCGGTTGAGAAGCCGGATGCCGAGCTGCGCTTCGAGCCGGCGAACGGCATCGCTGAGCGCCGACGCACTGCTGCCTGACACCCGTGCCGCCTCGCGAAATCCGCCGGCGGAGGCCACAGCGAGAAACACCTTCACGTCACCCATCTCAAACGCGCTGTCTTGCACGATCTCTCCCTCATTGTCCGCCAGTCCGCACAACCTGTTCGCATTACCACGGATTATCAAGCGACAGATACGGCGCTATCTTTTGCTTCATCAACAAGGAGGGTCCCATGACCGATATCCGAAACGCCGGCACATTTCAGCTTGGAAGTTTTACCGTCAAACGCCTCGGTTACGGCGCCATGCAGCTTGCGGGAAAGGGCGTCTTCGGCCCGCCGCGGGATCGTGCGGAAGCGATCGCCGTGCTGCGTGAGGCCGTGGAAAGCGGCGTCGATCACATCGACACCAGCGATTTCTACGGCCCGCATGTCACCAACCAGATCATCCGCGAGGCGCTGCATCCCTATCCGGATCATCTCGTCATCGTCACCAAGGTCGGTGCCGTGCGCGGCACGGATGCCTCCTGGAAACCGGCCTTCTCCAAAGACGATCTGACCAAAGCGGTGCATGAAAACCTGGAGAACCTCGGGCTGGAGACGCTCCCCGTCGTCAATCTGCGTGCCATGTTCGACGTACACGGACCGGCCGAGGGTTCGATCGAAGCGCCCCTGACGGTACTGGCCGAGCTGCAGGCTGAGGGCCTGATCCGCCATATCGGCTTGTCGAACGTCACCCCGACCCAGATCGCCGAAGGTCGCGGGATCACCGAGATCGTCTGCGTGCAGAACCAGTACAATCTCGCCGATCGCGGCGACGACGCGCTGATCGACGAACTCGCCGCCGCCGGCACGGCCTATGTGCCCTTCTTCCCCCTCGGCGGCTTCTCGCCCTTGCAATCGGCAGCACTTACCAATGCCGCGGCGGACCTCGGCGCCACGCCGATGCAGGTGGCGCTCGCCTGGCTTCTTGCACGGTCGCCCAACATCTTCCTCATCCCCGGCACGTCGTCGCGCCCGCACCTGCGCGAAAACCTCGCAGCCGCCGATCTTGAGCTTCCGACCGACGTGCTCGCCCGCCTCGATGCCATCGAGACGGCGGGGTGATCGAACGCTCACCTTCGGCATGCCCAGGTTTGCCCCGATCATCTGCAACTGAATATTTTTGTTTATTTATCAGATCCTCGGCACAGGGCCGAGGATGACTTTCGCGAAAGGAACGGCCGGATGGCAGCCTAAGGAATGACCGGCACCGCTTACGCGACGTTCGCCCGGCTTTCCCCCGCTTGCTGGCCGATGTCGTGCGCATTGACCATGGCGCCTGCCAACTGGCGGAAGCTGACGGTGCCCACGGGCTTGGCCGTCGCATCCACCACGGTGGCCTCGTCATCCGGCGTGCCGACAAGCATGCGGAGCGCCTCCTCGATCGTTACGTCGGCGGCGATCGTGCGGCCACCGGGCAGGTGACCACTGGCAGAGGGTGTCCGCAGCGGTGTCATCACCGCCTCAACATGCACCACGCGGCCGCGGTTCACCTCGCGCACGAAGCTTGCAACATAGTCGTCGGCGGGGCGCAGCACGATGTCCTGGCTCGTGCCCTGCTGGATCACCTCGCCATCGCGCAAGATGGCGATCTGGTCGCCAAGGCGCAGGGCCTCGTCGAGGTCGTGCGTGATGAAGACGATGGTCTTGCGGATCTCGGCCTGGATGTCGAGAAGCACCGACTGCATGTCCATGCGGATCAGCGGGTCGAGCGCGGAATAGGCCTCGTCCATGAGGAGCACGGGGGCGTCGTTGGATAGCGCACGCGCCAGCCCCACGCGCTGCTGCATGCCGCCCGAGAGCTGGTTGGGATACTTGCTCTCGAAGCCTTTCAGCCCCACCCGCTCCAGCCAGCGCATGGCGATGTCGCGGGATTTCCCACGCTCAATGCCCTGGATCTCCAGCCCGAACATGGTGTTGTCGAGCACGCTTCGGTGCGGCAGCAGCGCGAACTTCTGGAACACCATGGCCGTCTGGTGGCGCCGGAAGGTGCGCAGATCGGCTGCGCCCATCTTCACCACATCGACGCCGTCCACCAGCACCTCGCCGGCCGTCGGGTCGATCAGCCGGTTGATGTGGCGGATCAGCGTGGACTTGCCGGAGCCCGACAGGCCCATGATCACCTGGATCGAGCCCGAGGCGATCTCGATATTGATGTCGCGAAGGCCAAGCACGTGGCCGTGCACGGCGTTGAGCTCCGTCTTCGTCATGCCGTTGCGCACGGCATCGACATGGGCGCCAGCGTTAGGGCCGAAGATTTTGTAGAGATTGCGGACGGCGATGCCGCCGAAAGCCGGATCACCCATGGACGATCTCCCGATGCTTCTGCAGGCGCTTGCCATAGGCCTGGCTGACGCGGTCGAAGATGATGGCGATGCCGACGATGGCGAGCCCGTTGAACATGCCGAGGGTGAAATACTGGTTGGCGATGGCTTTGAGCACCGGCTGGCCCAGTCCCTGCACGCCGATCATAGAGGCGACCACGACCATGGCGAGCGCCATCATGATCGTCTGATTGATGCCGGCCATGATGGTGGGCAAAGCGAGCGGTAGCTGCACCTTGAAGAGCTTCTGCCGCTCCGACGTGCCGAACGCATCGGCTGCCTCCAGCACGTCCTTGTCCACCAGCCGGATACCGAGATCGGTGAGCCGGATCATTGGGGGAATGGCGTAGATGACGACGGCGATGAGACCGGGCACGCGGCCGATACCGAGCAGCATGACGACCGGAATGAGATAGACGAAGCTCGGCATGGTCTGCATCACGTCGAGGATCGGGTTGACGATGCGCTGGAACGTGTTCGACCGCGCCATGAGAATGCCGATCGGCAAGCCCACGGCGATGGACAACACCGTGCACACGAAGATCATCGCGACCGTGCGCATCGTGTCGGTCCACATGTCGAAATAGCCGATGAGCAGCAGCGTCACGAGACAGCCAAGCACGATCTTCACGCTGCGGCTGGCAAACCAGGCGATCGTCAGAATGATCGCCGTGATGATCGGCCAGGGCGTCTGCGTCATGAAGCGATCGGTGGCGAGCAGGAAGCTTTGCAGCGGCGAGAACAGGCTCTCGATCGCGTCGCCATAGGTGCGGGTGAAGCCCCGGAATCCCTCGTCGATGGCTTTCTTCAGGTTGCGAAGCGCGTCGTCATCCATGTGTGGAAATGTGTAAAACCATTCCATGCGGGTCCCTTTCTCTGGAAGGAGCCGTGCGACGTCTTTTTCTTCTTCTGACGGCAAGCGGAAGGCGGCGCGCGCCGGCACGATACCCGGAAGAGGTAAAGTGCCGGCGCGCCACCTTAAAGGACGGGGCTCAAAGGACGGGGCTCAGAGCGCCGCTTCGATCTTCGCGGCCGCGTCGGCCGAAACCCACTTGGTCCAGATCTCCTTGTTTTCCTTCAGGAAGTGCTTGGCACCGTCTTCGCCGCTCGCCTGGTTGTCGGTCATCCACGCCATCAGCTTGCCGATCGTCTCGTTGCTCCAGGAGCGCTTTTCGAGATAGGCCATGACCTCGGGGCCGGCCTTCTCCGAAAAGGGCTTGGCGACCAGCGTAACGATGGTGTCTACCGGCCAGGCGTTCGGCTTGGGGTCCGGGCAGTCGGCAACGGTGTTGCACCGCTTCCATTCGGCCGCATCCGCATCCACGCCGGCCTCCAGCTTCACCATCGGATACTTGCCGAGCAGGGCCGTTGGCGCCCAGTAATAGGCGGCAAAGCCCTTTTCACGTTCATAGGCCTTGGCGATCGCACCGTCCAGGCCGGCGGCCGAGCCGGTATCGACGAGCGTGAAGTTCGCCTTTTCACCATCATAGGCCTTGAAGAGCTGCGTTGTCACAACCGTGCCGCCCCAGCCCTGCGGACCGTTGAGCACAGCGCCCTTGCTTGTGTCTTCCTCGTTGGGAAAGAGCTCGGGATGCTTCAGGAGGTCGGGAATGGTCTTGATGTCGGGATGCTTGTCGGCGAGGTATTTCGGGATCCACCAGCCCTGGTTGCCGCCATCCGGCAGAGGCGAGCCGACCTTGACGATACGGCCCTCTTCCACGCCCTTGGCGACGACGTCCGGTAGCAGGTCCACCCAGGCCTCGGGCGCGATATCCGGCTGGCCTTTTTCGGCCATGGAGGTGATGGTCGGAACCGTATCGCCGACAGTGATCTCGGCCTGACAGCCATAGCCCTCGTTCAGGATCAGCTTGTCGAGATTGGAGATCACCTCCGCGCTCTGCCAGTTCATGCTGGCGATGGTGACGCTGCCGCACTCGGCGGCACCGGCGGCCGATATGCCGGCGAAAAGGCCCATTGTCAGGCAGCTCGAAGCGAGTAGTTTTTTCATTGTCGTTCCCCTTTGTTTTTTAGCGGCAAGGCGTGGAAAGCGGGGCGCCGCGGATACCCGCTTCATGGGCTGTGAAGGACCGTCTCCTCATCCTCGAACATGGCTGCAGACACGCCCTCTTCTGGGCGCCTGCGGTGCGAAAGCTTCTCCTTCCGCAGCGCCTGAGCCTTACGGAGGTTGCTTGATTGTGGCGGATGGGCCGGATGATCGACATCCCTGTCGCGCCATTCCAAGGCGCGATTAGACGGGCCTGTCGCGCCATTCCAGGGCGCGACGAGACGGACCAAAACACGATGGGACAGGCTGTCGGTGGTGCTCGGCGCATGTGCTGTGATATCGAAGGGTCGCCGTGTATTCGCCGTCGGGCCTATATTCGATGTCGCAACAGTCGCCATTCCCGCTATTCCTGCCTGTAGCCGTGGCGGGCATAGAAGCGGTCGAGCTCCCGCGGCTGCGCGTCTTGTCCCGTAAAGACGGAGATGTAATGCGGGATCCGCTTCATCCGCAGGGCCACATCCTCGC
The DNA here is from genome assembly GCF_003217095.1 of Rhizobium sp. PP-CC-3A-592. Lineage (GTDB taxonomy): Bacteria > Pseudomonadota > Alphaproteobacteria > Rhizobiales > Rhizobiaceae > Ferranicluibacter. Next base: position 251,756 of record NZ_QJSR01000006.1, on the reverse strand, counting down.
GGGCCTGCATGGAGATGTAGCCGATCTGCACGAGATAGGTCGTGCGCGCCCTGACATCCGCGGTGACGTCGTCATTGCCGAAGCGCATGAACATGCGGGCAAGCGCGTCCATCCGCGCCGCGTCCGCGCGCTGCACCTCCGCCTCGATCTCCGGTGATTGCAGTGCCCAGCTGCGCACGGCGAACTCGAACCGGGAATCGAAGAGGCCGGTGTCGATCCAGCAATCGAACACGTTCAGCATGGCTTCCACCAGCGTCTCCGCATAAGCCTCGGACTGCCGGACGATGTTGCCGGTGTTCGTGTCGCGCCAGCGGGCGATCAGCGCTTCCAGCAGCGCCTCGCGGTCCTTGAAGAACCAGTAGAAGCTGGTGCGCGACAGGCCGAGCCGCTTGGCAAGCGGCAGGATCTTGACCGAGTCCACGCCCGATTCCAGCAGCGAGGCGTAAGCAGCATCGAACCACCCCTCGTAGGACCCCCGCCAGCCGCTGTCGTTTACCGCCTGCTCCATGAGCCTATGCCTACCAAATCCAATGGCCGCAAACAAGCCAAATGTACACATGTGTTTTCGTTGTTGACACTTCTGTACATTCCTCGTTAGCCTCCCGCGCATCCCACCTATCGGAGCTTAAGGCATGTCCAGCGATCCCCTCCTGCAGCCCTACAGGCTGAAGCACCTGACCCTTCGCAACCGCATCATCGTGACGTCGCACGAGCCGGCCTATCCTGAAGACGGCATGCCGAAGGCGCGTTATCGCGCCTACACGGTCGAGCGGGCGAAGGGCGGCGTCGCGCTGACCATGACGGCCGGGTCGGCGGCCGTGTCGAAGGACAGCCCGCCGGTGTTCAACAACCTGCTCGCCTACAAGGACGAGATCGTGCCCTACATTCGCGAGATGACGGATGCCGTGCACGAGGAGGGTGCGGCGATCATGATCCAGCTCACCCATCTCGGCCGACGGACCCGCTGGGACAAGGGCGACTGGCTGCCCGTCATCGCTCCCTCGCACCAGCGGGAGGCCGCCCACCGCGCCTTTCCAAAGAAGCTCGAGGACTGGGACATCGCCCGCGTGATCGCCGACTTCGCCGATGCGGCCGAGCGCATGAAGGCGGGCGGCATGGACGGAGTCGAGCTGGAAGCCTATGGCCACCTCATTGACCAGTTCACCTCGCCCGTGACCAACGAACTCGACGGCCCCTATGGCGGCGCCTCGCTCGACAACCGCCTGCGCTTCTGTCTCGACGTGTTCAGGGCCATGCGCGCCCGGGTGGGCGACGATTTTATCCTCGGCGTGCGGTATACGGCGGACGAATGTCTTCCCGGCGGCACGGGACAGGCCGAGGGCCTGGAGATCTCACGCCGCCTGCGCGACAGCGGCCTCATCGACTATCTCAACGTCATTCGCGGCCATATCGACACCGATCCGGGCCTCACCGACGTCATCCCCATCCAGGGGATGGCCAATTCCCCGCATCTCGATTTCGCCGGGCAGATCCGCGCAGCGACCAACTTCCCGACCTTCCACGCCGCCAAGATCCCCGACGTCGCCACCGCGCGCCACGCGATCGCCAGCGGCAAGGTGGACATGGTCGGCATGACGCGGGCGCACATGACCGATCCTCATATCGTGCGCAAGATCATCGAGAAGCGCGAGGAAGACATCCGCCCCTGCGTCGGCGCCAATTACTGCCTCGACAGGATCTATCAGGGCGGCATGGCCTTCTGCATCCACAATGCCGCGACGGGCCGCGAGGAGACCATGCCGCACGCGATACCGAAGGCGGAAACCAAGCGCCGGATCGTCATCGTCGGCGCCGGTCCCGCAGGACTGGAGGCCGCTCGTGTCTCGGCCGAGCGCGGCCATTCGGTCGTCGTCTTCGAGGCGGCGAACCATGCCGGCGGGCAGATCCGCCTGACCGCGCAGAGCGAGCGCCGCCGCGAGATGATGAGCATCATCGACTGGCGCATGGGCCAGTGCGAAAAGCGCGGCGTCACCTTCCATTTCAACAGCTGGGCGGATGCCGACACGATCGCGACGGAGAACCCCGACGTCGTCATCATCGCCACCGGCGGCCTGCCGCACACGGATGTGCTGACCACCGGCAACGATCTCGTGGTCTCCTCCTGGGACATCATCTCCGGCGATGTGAAGCCGGGCGCCAACGTGCTCGTCTTCGACGACGCCGGCGACCATGCCGGCCTCCAAGCCGCCGAGATCATCGCGAAATCGGGCGCCAAGGTCGAGATCATGACGCCGGACCGCGCCTTCGCGCCGGAGGTCATGGCGATGAACCTCGTGCCCTACATGCGCTCGCTCCAGGCGCTCGACGCCACCTTCACCGTCACCTACCGGCTGCAATCCGCCGAGCGGCGCGGCAACGCCATCGTCGCCCATGTCGGCAGCGATTACGGCGGCGTGGCCAAGGAGCGCACCGTCGACCAGATCGTCGTCAACCACGGCACCATCCCCCTCGACGACCTCTATTTCGATCTCCGCCCCGCGTCGCGCAACCTCGGCGAAGTCGCCTACGACGCCCTCCTCGCCGGCGACCCCCAGACTGTTACCCGAAACCCCTCAGGAACCTACCAGCTCTTCCGCATCGGCGACGCCGTGGCCGCGCGCAATACGCATGCGGCGATTTATGATGCGCTGCGGCTGGCGAAGGATTTGTGAGGGGGTGTCTGGCCGGGGTGAAAGCGACCGGCTTTGAAATAGACGACGGCATCTTTTGTTTGCCTTCGATGCGGGCTTTGCGCGAAAATACGGTCATTGCAGCGGCATGAACGAAAAGCTATGCGTGGCGACGTACATGAGCCAAGGACAAACAAGATGATCAAGATCATGGTCTTGCTACACAGCGCCGAAGGTCTGGATTGGCAGGCTCCCCCCAAGGGCACAAGCCTGAAGACGTTGAGCGAAGCCGAGGAGCAAGGCTTTATCCAAATTCGCGGGGAGTATCAGAAACGACAGTTCCGTCTGTCCGAGCTGGGATACAAACACGTCGAACACGACAGGCAACGCCTTCAAGCCCGCAAGCTCTGAGCCGAACGGCTGTCCACTCGATCGAGCCGCCCTTCCGCTGCAGGAAAAGAGGCCGGGCACAGGTCATCCGGTTCGGAGAGGCCGGATAGTTCGCGCTTTATCGCCAAAAAGCCAGCGGAAGATACTGATGCACGATCAAGTGTTTTGTGAAACCCTTCCCTGCGTTACAAATGCGCACACCGTACCGCCGTGAAGTGGAGATGACATGCGATCCGTTCTTGAACAGCTTGAGTCGCGGCGGGCCGAAGCGAGGCTTGGGGGCGGTCAGAAGCGCATCGATGCCCAGCACGGCAAAGGCAAGCTCACGGCACGCGAGCGGATCGAGGTTCTTATGGATGAGGGCTCGTTCGAAGAGTACGACATGTATGTGACGCACCGTGCCGTTGACTTCGGAATGGCCGGTCAGAAGATTGCCGGCGACGGGGTCGTTACGGGCTGGGGCACGATCAACGGTCGACAGGTCTATGTCTTCTCCCAGGATTTCACCGTTCTCGGCGGTTCCTTGTCGGAAACGCACGCGCAGAAGATCTGCAAGATCATGGATATGGCGGTCAAAGTCGGCGCGCCGGTGATCGGCCTCAACGACAGCGGAGGCGCCCGCATTCAGGAAGGGGTCGCGTCGCTGGCCGGTTATGCCGAAGTGTTCAAGCGCAATGTCAACGCCTCCGGCGTCATCCCTCAGATTTCGGTCATCATGGGACCGTGCGCCGGCGGGGCGGTCTATTCGCCTGCCATGACCGACTTTATTTTCATGGTCCGCGACAGTTCCTATATGTTCGTGACCGGCCCTGATGTCGTGAAGACCGTGACCAACGAGATCGTTACCGCCGAGGAACTGGGCGGCGCGCGCACCCACACCACAAAATCATCCGTCGCGGATGGCGCCTTTGAAAACGACGTGGAAGCGCTCGAGCAGATCCGCCTGCTGTTCGACTTCCTGCCTCTCAACAACCGCGAACAGGCGCCCGTGCGCCCTTTCTTCGACGATCCCGCCCGGATCGAGCACCGCCTCGACACGCTGGTCCCGGCTTCGTCGAACAAGCCCTACGACATGCGGGAATTGATCCTGGCGGTTGCAGACGAGGGCGACTTCTTCGAGATCCAGGAGGCGTTTGCCCGGAACATCATCACCGGCTTCATCCGCATAGAGGGGCAATCCGTCGGCGTCGTCGCCAATCAGCCGATGGTGCTGGCGGGTTGCCTCGATATCGATTCCGCCCGCAAGGCAGCCCGGTTCGTCCGGTTCTGCGATGCGTTCAATATTCCCATTCTGACCTTGGTCGATGTTCCCGGATTCCTTCCCGGAACGTCGCAGGAGTATGGCGGCGTCATCAAGCACGGCGCCAAGCTTCTTTTCGCCTACGGTCAGGCGACGGTGCCGATGGTTACCCTGATCACGCGCAAGGCGTATGGCGGAGCCTACGACGTGATGGCATCCAAGCATATTGGCGCCGATGTCAACTACGCCTGGCCGACAGCCGAGATCGCCGTTATGGGTGCAAAAGGCGCCACCGAAATCCTGTACCGGTCGGAGCTTGGCGATCCCGACAAGATCGCAGAGCGCACCCGGGAATACGAAGAGCGGTTTGCCAACCCCTTCGTTGCCGCCGAGCGCGGTTTCATCGATGAGGTCATCATGCCGCATTCGTCCCGCCGCCGCATCGCCCGTGCCTTCGCTTCGCTTCGCAACAAGCAAAGCCATGTGCATTGGCGCAAGCACGACACGATACCCTTGTGAGCAACATGTCGAGCTCTTCGGACCTGAGAGACGCCATTGCGCAGGATGACGCATTCAGCCTGCGCCTGCAGGACTACCGGATGTCCAGGGGCGAGGCATCGGTCGCCGGATCGTCGATCAACGCGAAGGCCGTCATGATGGAACGGTCGCCAAACCCCAACAGCGCTCCAGCGGCGGGATAACCCATGTTCAAGAAAATTCTGATTGCGAACCGCGGTGAAATCGCCTGCCGGGTTATCAAAACGGCCAAGAAGATGGGTATCGCCACCGTCGCCGTCTATTCCGATGCGGACGCCGACGCATTGCATGTGAAGATGGCGGACGAGGCAGTGCATATCGGTCCGGCGCCGTCGAACCAGTCCTATATCGTCATCGACAGGATCCTCGATGCGATCCGCCAGACAGGCGCCGATGCCGTTCATCCTGGTTACGGCTTCCTGTCGGAGAACGCTGCTTTCGCCGAGGCGCTGAAGACGGAAGGCGTCGTCTTCATCGGTCCGCCGGTCAAGGCCATCCAGGCGATGGGTGACAAGATTACCTCGAAGAAGCTTGCGGCGGAAGCCGGCGTGTCCACCGTACCTGGCCATATGGGCCTGATCGCCGATGCCGACGAGGCCGTCAAGATCGCCGGTGAAATCGGGTATCCGGTGATGATCAAGGCCTCGGCCGGCGGCGGCGGCAAGGGCATGCGCATCGCGTGGAACGATGTCGAAGCCCGTGAAGGCTTTCAGTCCTCCAAAAACGAAGCCAAAGCATCCTTCGGTGACGACCGTATTTTTATCGAGAAATTCGTCACGCAGCCGCGACATATCGAAATCCAGGTGCTCGGGGACACGCATGGCACCGTGCTCTATCTCGGTGAGCGTGAATGCTCGATCCAGCGACGAAACCAGAAGGTCATCGAGGAGGCCCCCTCACCGTTCCTCGACCCGGAAACCCGCCGCGCCATGGGCGAGCAGGCCGTCGCACTGTCGAAGGCCGTCGGCTATCACTCGGCCGGCACCGTCGAATTCATCGTCGATGGCGACAGAAACTTCTACTTCCTCGAAATGAACACCCGCCTGCAGGTCGAGCACCCCGTGACGGAGCTGATCACCGGAATCGACCTCGTGGAGCAGATGATCCAGGTTGCCGCGGGCGAAAAACTGTCCCTCGGCCAGGACAACGTCAAGCTGAACGGCTGGGCGATCGAAAGCCGGCTTTATGCCGAGGACCCCTACCGCAATTTCCTACCCTCGATCGGACGACTGTCACGCTATCGCCCGCCGCAGGAAGGCGAGAAGCCGGACGGCACGGTCGTGCGCAACGACACGGGCGTCTTCGAGGGCGGCGAGATTTCGATGTATTACGACCCGATGGTCGCCAAGCTCTGCACCTGGGCGCCGGACAGGCTTGCGGCCATCGATGCGATGAGCGCCGCGCTGGACGATTTCGAGGTCGAGGGGATCGGTCATAACCTGCCCTTTCTCTCGGCCGTGATGCAGCATGACCGGTTTCGGTCGGGCAACATCACCACAGCCTTCATCGCTGAGGAGTTTCCCGACGGTTTCCACGGCGTTGCGCCGGACGCGAAAGCAGCCCGGAAACTGGCAACGATCGCAACGCACATAAACCACACACTCCAGAACCGCGCCGCGCAGATCTCCGGAACGATCGGCAACCACCGGCGGATCGTCGGGCGACACTGGGTGGCGACGGTGGCTGACCAGACGTTCGAGCTGACGCTGGATTGTTCTGCAGAGGCGACGACAGTGCAGTTCGCCGATGGGACGGTATCGACCATCTCCGGTCGGTGGGAGCCGGGACAAAGCCATGCCCATGTCTCGGTGGATGGAGAGCGGATCGGCGTCAAGATCTCCCACTCCGGTGTTGGAATTCGTCTTCGCTGGCGGGGCATGGATCTGGTGGCCCATGTGAGAGAGCCGAGGGTGGCACAGCTCGCGCGCCTCATGCCGGTCAAACTGCCGCCCGATACCTCGAAGATGCTTCTCTGCCCGATGCCGGGCATCATCACCGTGATCGCGGTTCAAGAGGGGGAGCAGGTCGAGGCCGGCCAGGCGCTTGCGATCGTCGAGGCGATGAAAATGGAAAATACCTTGCGCGCCGAAAGACGCGCGACGGTAAAGCGCATTGCCGCATTGGCCGGCCAGAGCCTTGCGGTCGATGAACTGATCATGGAGTTCGAGTGATGTCCGATGCGGAAACAGAAGCTGACTGGCAGAAACTGGCAGAGCGCGAGCTGAAAGCCTCTGCGGAAACGCTCGTGTGGCACACGCCCGAGGGCATCGACGTCAAGCCGCTCTATACCGAGGCGGATCTGAAGGATGTCGGTCATCTGGGCTCCCTGCCGGGGTTCGCACCTTTTACCCGCGGGCCACGCGCGACCATGTATGCCGGCCGCCCGTGGACCATCCGGCAGTATGCCGGCTTCTCGACGGCCGAAGCGTCGAACGCCTTCTACAAGCGCAACCTCGCCGCCGGGCAGAAAGGCCTGTCCGTCGCCTTCGATCTCGCGACACATCGCGGCTATGACAGCGATCACCCCCGCGTCGAGGGTGATGTCGGCAAGGCCGGCGTGGCCATCGACAGCGTCGAGGACATGAAGATCCTGTTCGACGGCATTCCCCTTGACGAGATGTCGGTGTCGATGACCATGAATGGTGCCGTGATCCCGATCCTCGCCAACTTCATCGTTGCCGGCGAAGAACAAGGTGTCTCGCGCGAAAAGCTGTCGGGCACGATCCAGAACGACATCCTTAAGGAGTTCATGGTTCGCAACACCTATATCTATCCGCCAGAACCCTCGATGCGGATCATCGCCGACATCATCGAATTCACGGCGAAGGAGATGCCCCGTTTTAACTCGATCTCGATTTCCGGCTATCACATTCAGGAGGCCGGTTCGACCTTGGTACAGGAGCTGGCCTTCACTTTGGCGGATGGCAGGGAATATGTGCGGGCCGCACTCGCCAAGGGATTGAACGTCGACGCGTTTGCCGGTCGCCTGTCATTCTTCTTCGCCATCGGTATGAACTTCTTCATGGAGGCGGCCAAGCTGCGTGCCGCGCGCCTTCTCTGGTCGCGCATCATGGCGGAGTTCGAGCCCAAAATGCCGTCGTCCTTGATGCTGCGCACCCATTGCCAGACCTCCGGCGTCTCCCTGCAGGAACAGGACCCCTACAACAACATCATCCGCACGGCCTACGAGGCCTTGTCTGCGGTGCTCGGCGGCACCCAGTCGCTGCACACCAATGCGCTCGATGAGGCGATCGCCCTGCCGACCGAATTCTCCGCCCGCATCGCCCGCAACACCCAGCTGATCCTGCAGCACGAGACCGGCATTACCCGCGTGGTCGATCCGCTGGCCGGCTCCTATTATGTCGAAAGCCTGACCGACGAACTTGCCACCAAGGCCTGGGAACTGATCGAAGAGATCGAGGCGCTGGGCGGCATGACCAAGGCGGTGGCGACAGGCATGCCGAAGCGCCGGATCGAGGAAGCGGCCACCCGCCGGCAGGCTGCCGTCGACCGTGGCGAGGAGGTCATTGTCGGCGTCAACAAATACCGGCTCGAAGACGAGGACCCGCTCGACATTCTTGACATCGACAATGCCGCCGTGCGCATCGCCCAGATCAGGCGCATCGAGGAGACCAAGCGTCGCCGCGATCCGGCTGCGGTAGAAGCGACGCTGGCGGCACTGACCGGGGTTGCACGCCAGGGTCACGGCAATCTGCTGGCCGCCGCCGTCGATGCGGCCCGGGCACGCGCCACCGTGGGCGAGATTTCCAACGCCATGCGGGCGGTCTTCGGCGATCACACCGCCGTTCCCGAGGTCGTCGCCGATGTCTACGGCGCGGCCTACGAGAACGATCCGGAATATACCACGCTGGTCGGCCGGCTCGGCGACTTCGCCGCTGCGCTTTCGGTCAAGCCGAAGATCATGGTCGCCAAGCTCGGCCAGGACGGCCATGACCGCGGCGCAAAGATCATCGCTTCGGCGTTCGGCGATATCGGCTTCGAGGTGCTGGTCGGTCCGCTGTTCCAGACGCCGGACGAGGCCGCCGAAATGGCGGTGAAGAACAGGGTGCATGTGGTCGGCATGTCGTCCCTGGCCGCCGGCCACAAGACGCTGGCGCCGCAGCTGGTTGCGGCCCTGAAGGCGCGCGGTGCCGGCAATATCATCGTCGTCGTCGGTGGCGTCATTCCGCGCCAGGACTACGAATTCCTGCTCGAAAACGGTGTCTCCGCCGTCTTCGGGCCGGGCACGAACGTTCTTGAGGCCGCCCGCGCGGTGATCGATCTGATGCAGGGCAAATTGCGCAACCAGTGAGGCAGCATGTTAGGACCCGTCAATCACATCGCAATCGCCGTCCCGGACCTGAATGCCGCCATCGCGCTCTACGAGGCTCTGGGTGCGCAAGTCTCCAAGCCACAGGATCTGCCCGAACACGGTGTCACCGTCGTCTTCATCGCATTGCCGAATACGAAGATCGAGCTTCTGTATCCGCTCGGCGAGAATTCGCCGATAGCGTCTTTCCTCGCAAAGAACCCGTCGGGCGGCATTCACCACATTTGCTTCGAGGTGAACGACATTCACGACACCTGCGAGAGGATGGCTGACATCGGGGTTCGAATCCTCGGCTCCGGTGAGCCAAAGATCGGCGCGCATGGCCTTCCCGTCTTGTTTACGCATCCCAAGGATTTCTGCGGAACGCTAGTGGAGCTCGAGGAGGTCGCAAGACCGTAGGTATAAGTGTTGACCCGGCCCACAGGGTTCCCTCCCAGCGGGATCGTTCAGACGGAAAATCGACATTCCGGGTCAATTCGCTGGGACATTCGGTCTCCTCGGTCGCGCGAACGGAACGGCGAATGTGCCTAGGGCTTTGCTCTTTTGAGGTTCCAGACGCTCAGGCTGCGTTGGAGAGGTCTGCGTCGCTCGCCTGAAGGAGACGCTTCGTGTAGGCGTGTTGCGGATCTCGATAGACGGACTCCGTTGGCCCCTGCTCAACGATCTGACCCCGATACATCACAATGGTAGAGGTTGCGAAGTCGCGGATCAGCGCGAGGTCGTGGGCGATGAAGATGTAGGAGAGGCCGAAATCGCGACGAAGCGTCTTGAGGAGGTCGATCACCTGCGCCTGTACGGAAACGTCGAGCGCCGACACCGCCTCGTCGCAGACGATGACATCCGGCTGGAGCGCCAGCGCCCGGGCGATGGCAATGCGCTGGCGCTGGCCGCCGGAGAACTGGTGCGGATGCCGGTCGATCTGATCGGCCTTCAGGCCGACCCGTTCCAGAAGATCGATGGCATGGTCGCGCCAGAGCGGCTTTTCCAGAACGTCGGCATGGATAGCCCAGGGCTCCGAGACGATCTGGCCGACCGTCATGCGCGGGTTGAGCGAGGCCGTGGGGTCCTGGAAGACGAACTGCATCCGCCGCCGCACCTTGAACGTCTCGGCCGTCGACATCGCATTGAGGTCGTGGCCGTCGAAGTGGATCGTACCGAGCGTCGGCTTGTCGAGACCGAGCAGCATGCGGGCAAGGGTCGATTTGCCCGAGCCGGACTCGCCGACGATGCCGAGCGTTTCTCCCTTGTTCAGGACGAAGCTCGCATCGTCCACGGCCTTAACGGCGTTCGAGCCAATTTCGGCGACCTTGCCTGGCAGGACGCCATAGACGCGCGAAACATTGCGCACCTCCAGCAGGGGACGCTCGCTTCCGGCTACGGCCGGTTGCGGCTGGAATCCATGGCGCCCGGGCATCGCGTCGATCAGCTTGCGGGTATAGGGATGCTGGGGCGTCGTCATGATGGCAGTTGCCGTACCCGCCTCGACGATCCGGCCGTTCTGCATAACCACCACGCGGTCGGCCACCTTTTCCACCACGCCAAGATCGTGCGTGATCAGCACGAGACCCATGCCGCTTTCGGCCTGCAGCTCCTTGAGAAGTTTCAGAACCTGCGCCTGGACCGTCACGTCGAGCGCGCTGGTCGACTCGTCGGCAATGAGCAGGTCGGGCTCGAGTGCGATGGCCGACGCGATCATGATGCGCTGGCGTTGGCCGCCGGAAAACTGGTGCGGGTATTGCCTCGCCCGACGTTCCGGATCGGCAATGCCGACGCGGCCGAGGAGATCGATCACGCGGGCATGTGCCGTCGCCTTGTCGACGCCGTGGACCCGCAGCGTCTCGGCGATCTGCCAGCCGACGGGATAGACCGGATTGAGGGCGGCCAGCGGATCCTGGAAGATCATCGAGATGTTCTTCCCATTGATCTTGCGGCGTTCCGCACGCGGCGTCTTCAAAAGATCGCGACCGCGATAGAGGATCTCGCCGCTGGTGATGAGCGCCGGCGGCGCATCCACCAGATCCATCACCGCCGATGCGCTGACGCTCTTGCCGGAGCCGCTTTCGCCGAGGATCGCCAGTGTTTCGCCCGAATTGACGGACCAGCTGACGTCGGCAACAGCGTGGACGACGCCGTGGCGGTTGGGGAAATCGATCGAGAGATTGCGGATGTCGAGAAGCGGCTGATCAGTCATGTCTGCCTACCGATGTCTGGAGGCGCCAGCGTTCGACCGGATCGGTAACGACGCGGAGCCAATTGGAAAGAAGGTTGAGGGCCATGGTGACGAGCATGATCGCGACGCCGGGCCAGAAGGCGAGCCACCAGGCGGAGCCGAGATAGTTGCGGCCGTCGGCGACCATCAGACCCCAGGTCACCTCGGGCGGCTGGATGCCGATGCCGAGGAAGGAAAGGCCGGACTCCACGAGCATCACAAAGGCGATCTCGAGGGCCGCGAGGTTGATGATGGTCGGCAGGATCATTGGCGCGACATGGCGCAGAAGCACACGGTCGGTCCGGGCGCCCATGGCGCGGGCGGCAACGACGAACATGCGCTCCTTGATCTCCAGCACCTCTGCGCGCACCGTGCGCAGGAAGATCGGAATGCGGGAGACGGCAAGCACCAGAATGACGTTGACGACGCCCGGGTCGAACACGAAGAGCACGATGACCGCAAGAAGCATGGACGGAAAGCTCATGATCGCATCCGCGAGCCGCAAGAGGACGGCGCTCGCCCATCCGCCCTTGTAGCCGGCGATGAGGCCGAGAATGCCGCCGATGGCGACGGAGATGGCGACCGCGCTGACCGCGATCAGCATCGTGTTCTGGCTGGCGACGACGATACGGGCGAGCAGGCTGCGGCCGAGCGCGTCGGCGCCGAGCACGAACAGCCATCCCTTGTCGATCGAGAACGGCGGGGCGTTGCGCGCCATGAGGTTGAGAGCGCGCGCCTGATCGGCGAGCAGCCAGGGTCCGAAGAGGACGCAGGCGAGGACGAGGGTCAGGAGGGCTGCCGAGACGGTGGCCACCTTGTCCTGCCAGAGTAGGCCGAGGATCTCCCGGACGCCGGAGGACGGCGCGGCGGGCCTGACGGTGAGCGCGATGGGGGCGGCCATCTCAGCTGTACCGAATGCGCGGGTCGACGAGGGCATAGGCGATATCCACGATGATGTTGATGACGAAGACGGCGAGCGCCGTGACGAGCACAGCGGCCTGAATGACGGCGAAGTCCCGCAGCAGGACCGAGTCGATCATCAGCTTGCCGATGCCGGGAAAGCCGAACACGGTTTCCACGATGACGGCGCCGTTGACGATGCCGGCGGCCTGGTCACTTGCGACCGTGATGACCGGGAGCAGGCCGTTGCGAAGCGCATGCACAAAGACGATGGCACGGGAGCCGACGCCCTTGGCGCGCGCCGTCTTGATGTAGGTGGAGGACAGGGCCGTCATCATGGACGTCCGCACGACCTGCACGAGCACGCCGGTCGGCCGCAGCATGAGAACGCCGACGGGCAGGATCCAGTGTAGGGCGGTGCCGGTGCCGGATGTCGGTAGCACCCTCAGCGTGACGGCGAAGACGAGGACGCCAACGATGGCCACCCAGAAGTTCGGCGTGCTTGCCCCGACCAACGAGAGAATGCTGGCCAGCCGGTCGAAGATGCCGCCGGGGCGGTAGGCTGCGAGCGATCCGGTGATGATCGACACCAGCAGGACGAGCGGCATTGTGATGGCCGCGAGTGCCAGCGTCGTCGGAAAGGCCTGCAGCACGACATCAACGGCGGGACGCGAGAACTGCAGCGACTGGCCCATGTCGAAATGTAGGAGCCCCCACAGGAAGCGGCCGAACTGTTCGATCAGCGGATCGTTGAACCCGTACTGCTCGTTGAACTGGAAGCGCGCTTCAGCGGACGCATCCTGCGGCAGATAGAGGTCCGCAGGCGAGCCGGTCATGCGGGCCAGAAAGAAGATGAGAATGATCAGCGCCACGAGCGAGAACACGCTCTGCAACGATCGCTTGAAGATGAAAGAACCCATATCAGCCTCCTCCGCCGGATGTGGATCGATGGTCGGACACGACGCGCCCCCTTGGAGGGGAGGCACGCCGCCGGATAATCAGTCAGTCGCCTTGTCGGCCAGTTTCAGCCGGGCCAACTGCAGCTCGACGGCATTGGCGATCGTCGGGGTGAAATCCAGCCGTTTGCCCACGCGCATATAGTTGACCATGTGGAACAGCGGCACGTCGGCGACGACGTCCTCATAGATCTTGCGGAAGACCTCGTTGTATTCCTTCACCCGCTCGTCGCCGGATTTGGTGCCGGCGCTGACGATCAGGGCGTCCAGCGCCGGGTCGTGAAGCTCGCTCTGACGCCCATTGGAATGATACTTGAAGAAGGCCGTGAACGCCGCATCGCCGCTGTTGTTGTCGTGCATGGTCAGGAAGATGTTGGGCGCCCGGTCCGGCGAAAAGGGCTTGTTCGCCATCTTCAGCCATTGCGTCATTTCGAGGTTTTCGAGCTTGATGTTGAAGCCGACCGCCCGCAGCATCTCGGCGGACGCCTCAACGAATTCGTTGGAGTTGGCAAACATCGCCGGGCGGCCGATCATGCGGATCTCGCGATCGACATCCACACCATCCGCCTTGGCTTCGGCGAGCAACTTCTGCGCTTGCTCCGGATCGTAAGCCCAGGGCTTCAGGTTGGGATTGAAGCCGAGCGCGCTCGGGCCGACCTGCTGCATGGCGAGTTCCGCCTTGTCGCTGATGACGCTGCCAAGGAACGCCTTGCGGTCGATGGCCAAATTGATCGCCTTGCGCACGCGGACGTCGTTGAGCGGGGGAATGTCGACGGACAGTCGGAACAGCGCGCTGTCGGAGTTCGGATAGACCTTGTCCGTCTCCGGATTGGTCGCATCCTGTGGCGCGATGGAGAAGGCGAGATCGGCTTCGCCGGTCTCCACCATGGCGGCCGCCACGGAGGACTCCGTGCGCCAGACATAGGTGGCCTTGTCGATCACGGGCTTGTCGCCCCAGTAGGCATCGTTCCTCAACAGGCCGACATTCTCACCCTGCGTCCAGTGATCGAATGTGTAGGGACCCGTGCCGATAGGCTTGGCGGTGTATTCGCCCTTCGGTGTGTTGACTGAGGAAATGGTGAGCTGGGCGAGAAGCGTCGGCAGGATCGGCACCGCCGTCTTGGTCGTGAACTTCACCGTCTGCGGATCGACCTCCACAGCCTTGATGGCGATGCCGTCGAGATATTTGGTACGGGTGATGCAGGTCAGCGCTGGATCGTTGGTGCGCTCCAGCGAGTGGACGACGGACTTGGCGTCGAAGGGCGTACCGTCATGAAAGGCGATACCCGGCCGGAGCTTGAACACCCACTCGGTCGGTGCGGTCTGCTCCCAGCTTGTCGCCAGCCGCGGCAGCGTCTTCTGATTGGCATAGTCCAGCTCGACCAGCGTCTCCACGACGTTCTGCTTGATAATGCGGCCGATGACGGAGCGAGGCGTCTCGCAGGGGTCGAGCCGGTCGGGACCTGCGGGAAGCACGATGGTGACGGCCGTCGCGTCCTGCGCATGCGCAAGGCTGGCGGGGGCGATCAGAGCGGTCGACGCGACCAGCGCGATGGATTTCCAGAAATTCAACGACGTTCTCCTCATTGTCGTTCGAATGGACCTGTTCGGTGAGACGGCTCAGGCTCTCACAAGCTGCAGCCGCGCCTCCTTGAATTTGGCAATCTTCACCCGTTCGCGCTCCTCCTGCGCCCGGATGCCCGGCAGCAGATCCACGGCCACCTGCGGCGACAGCGCAACCACGCCGTCGTCGTCGCCCACGATGAGATCGCCGGGATGGACGACCAGTCCACCGATCGAGACGGGGACATTGAGAGATCCCGGACCGTTCTTGTAAGGACCCTTGTGGGTCACGCCCCGGGCATAACACGGCAGGTCTGACGCGCGGATCGCCGAGACGTCGCGGATGGCGCCGTCGATCACGAAGCCGGCGACACCGATGGACTCGGCATGCGTCAGGATGATTTCGCCAATCAGCGCCTGGCTGACATCGCCGCCGCCATCGACCACGATGACATCGCCGCGGCGGGCCATCTTCAGTGCGGCGTGAATGGCGAGATTGTCGCCGTTGCGCGTCTTCACCGTCAGCGCCGTTCCGATGAGCGGACCGCCGGCATGATAGGGCAGCACGCCGGTTGCACCCGGCAGGCGGGACAGGTTGTCGCTGATGATGGACGTGGCGACGCCGCGATACTCGGTGATCAGGCTAGGATCTACCGGCTGCGGGGCTGCATTTTCTTCGATCGTCATGTCTCCTCCTGAAGGCTCGAGGCCTGGACCTTTATGAAAGCCTCGCCCAAGGCCTTCCGACAACCGAAAACCTAAACTTGCGCTATTCCGAAAAAAAGCGATAAAAATGCCTCTATCCATATCGCTTTTTTTCATGCGAGGTGCCCATGTTCACGTTGAAGCAGCTGGAAGCTCTCTATTGGGTCTCGACGCTCGGCAGCTTCGAGGCCGCCGGATCCTATCTGAACGTGACCCAATCGACGATCTCCAAACGTATCGGAGAGTTGGAGGGAAAGTTCCCGGTGCCGCTGTTCGATCGTTCCAGCCGTCAATCGATCCTGACGAGCAAGGGGCAGGACATTCGAGACATTGCTGAACAGATGCTGCGACTGAACGACCGGCTGACGCTCACCGCGCGCACCGCCAATGCACCGCCCTTTCGGTTCCGGCTCGGCGTGACTGACCTTGTGGCACTCTCGTGGCTGCCGCAGCTTCTGGCAACAATCATGGAACGCTATCCCGGTATCTCGCTCGAACCGGAAATCGACCTGACATCGGGTCTGCTGGAGCGGCTGAACGAGCGGCGCATCGACTTCGTCATCTGCCCCCGCCTCATCCAGCATCCCCAATTCGTGAACATGCCGCTGGGGGAAATCGAGCTGGTGTGGATGTGCAGCCCGAAGCTTTACAGCGGCAGCGCCGAGCTCAGCCGCGAGGACATGCTGACGTTCCCGCTGCTCATCCAGTCGGCCGGTTCCATGCTGCGCCCCATCTTGCAGGACGTCATCGACAACCCGCGGATGCCCTTCATGAAAACGATCTCATGCAACAACATGGCTGCCCTTGCCGAGCTTGCAGCCCACGGCTTGGGCATCACCATCCTGCCCAAGGCCTTCTTCAGCCGCTATGTCACGGATGGTCGTCTTCGGATTATCAGATCCGCACTTCGCCTGCCGAAGCTCGAATATTTCATCACATACCGCAACGACTACAACAGCCTGTTCTTCGAGGAGATTGCACAGCTGGGGATAGAGCTTTGCGACTTTGAACACAGCTTGGCAGCCACAACATAGCTCCGGGAGTTGACCGGAAGGACGTTTTAATAGCGGGTGGCCTACCTCCAGCAGATGCTGGGAGTGAAACTTGACCCGGCCCGCTTTGACGGGTCCCTGTCGGCCTATGGATCCCCGTTCGGCCCACGCGCTCAAGATCGCACGCGAGGGCTGGAGCGTTCACGATATTCTGGCGCACGGCGTGTGGTGTCCGACCTGATGAGCGAGACGGCGTACGATGCGGTAGGTTTGCGCCGCCTGCCTCCGTCACCTCAGCTTCGCGCCTTCCCGATTCGACCCTTTGTAGACTTCGTAATAGCCGATGACATCCGCGATAAAGATCCCGTCGAAGATGCCGCGCTCCAGGGTTCTCGCAAGATCCTGCCAGTAATCGAGGTCCTTGTGTCTTTTTTTGCTAACAAAGCCGGTTTTTTCAGTTCCCGGCAGATCGAAGCCCATCGGGTAACCTGTCGGCGCTGCTGTCCGGAACGGTGCTCCGTCGATGGCTCGCGGAGCACCTTCTCCCTATCGCCGGAGCTTCAAACCTCCCCACCTGAAGAGGCGATCGCATTCGGGAGAGGCAGAAAAATGGTCGATTTGATCGCTGGCATCATAGATGTCTTCGCGGATGTGCCTTTGACGGGCAATCCGCTCGCCGTGGTGCAAGGAGCCGACGACCTGAGCAACGAGACGATGCGGCGGATCGCCGGCGAGTTCCAGCAGGCCGAGACGACCTCCATCCTGCGAAGCACGCGCGCCGACTGGAAATTGCGATCCTTCATCGCAAGCGGCGCGGAAGTGTTTGGCGCCGGGCATAAAGCGCATGGCTCTGGCTTGGCGAGCACGGCGATCTCGGATGGATGGCGCGGCGCATAGACAGGGCTCCCTGTCGTGCTGGATCTGAACCGGATGCGGCTAACGCTTCAGTGCAGATCCATTTCCAACAGGAAGTTGCGGTCAGCAGGGGCGCCCTTGCAGAGAGGGCGCCTTGCGAATGCGCTACGTTTTCTTGGAACGGCGGCTTGATCGAAGTGTATACGGAGATCGAATTCGACCCTTCAGGCCATGCAATCGTATTGGATCAGTTCAATTTTTGTCTGACAGCAGGGTCAACAGTGCGGGATTGATGTAGAGATTTTCACGACCGGATTTCACCTCCTGAAGCAGCCCCAGACCGACAAGCGTCTTCAGATACGTGGACGCTGCTTGCCGCTGCGCGATACCGGTCGAGACAAGATCACCGATGCGGCAATACGGATTGACGAAGATGACCTCGGCGAGTTCGCGCGTGTAAATCCGGGGAGCTTCCCGCCGCAGACGCTCTGCGGTCTGATCGAGAAGCTCCCGGATGGCGCGAATCTTTGCGGTTGACCATTCGGCGGTCGCGCGGACGGCTTCGAGCATAAAAAGTATCCATGGCTCCCAGGTCGCTTCGGCGGTTACCGCGAGCAGAAGGTCATAATAGGTTTGCTTGTTCTGGATGATGTGACGGCTGAGATACAGAACCGGAATTTCCAGTAGTCCCTGATCAACGAGGTACAACAGGTTGAGAACGCGACCGGTACGTCCGTTGCCGTCGATGAACGGATGAATGGCTTCAAACTGGTAGTGCATGACGGCAAGGCGGATTAGGGGATCGACGTCCTCGGCTTCATGAATGAACCTTTCCCAATTGGTAAGCTTGTCGCGCAGAAGATCCTGACCTTCCGGCGGCGTATAAATAACCGCGCCAGTTACCTCATTCATCAGGGCCGTACCGGGCGTTGCCCGGATATCGAGATCGACTCCCTTGATTGTCCGGCAGACCTCGATTGCCGTCGCGGTAGAAAGGGGGCGCTCCGCCAGCGTATGGAAGCCGCGGTTCAGAGCTGTACGATACCGCAGAGCTTCCTTTGTGGCCGGGTCGGCCTGGTTGCCTTCATCATTGACGAAGCGAAACAGGCGGTCAGTCGTCGTGACGATGTTTTCTATTTCGGAGCTGGCTTGCGCCTCAAGGAGCGGGATGGAATTGATGAGGACAGCCTGATTCGGGATCAATTGGCCGGCAACTTTCAGTTCTGCAATGGCAGCCCGCGCGCCGATACAAGCCCGCAGGATTGGTTTCGATTCAATGTCGGCGCCTGGGGGAAGGGGAGAGAGGTCGTTATGGGGCCGTTTGGGATCGAAGGACATGTTCGCGTTCTGCAGACTTGTCGACATGTCAGGCGTATATGTCGATAGCGACGACACGTCGGAGAAATATGTCGATACAATTGCCTTTTATCGACATATAACCGCAAATGCAAGGATGGTGAGGGGCTCCTGATCTAACCTGCAACGTTAACACGCCAGATTTAGGCTCGCGTTTCTCGTGTCTCAGACGGGCGAGATTCGAATAATTTAGGCATCCAAGTCATCAAGCGCTCCGCTCCGACTAAGAAAACTCTCATGGGAAAACTCCGGCGTCCCGTCGACAGCGTGGCATCCAATTTTCCGAACCACGAACGTGACAGTCATGGTCACCCGTGCTGCGAAACGGCCATTGGCGCCCGCATACGGCTCGGGGGAAGGTCGTGAAAGCGGCCCCAGGCGCGGCGCAACTGCCGTGTGGAGGCAAAGCCGCTCCGCTCCGCGACGGTCTCCATGTCGAGCTGCGAGCCGGCAAGCAGATCGCGCGCCAGGGCGATCCGCATCCGGTTGACGTAATCGATGACCGTCATTCCCGTGTGTTCGTTGAACAGGCGCGAAAGGTTGCGCGGACTTGCCGCTGCAACATTCGCCAGTCGTTCGACCGACCAATCGGCGGCGGGATCGGCGGCGACCGCATCCTGGGCCCGGTGAATGCTCGGATGAATGTGGTTGCGCCCCTCAAGCCAGGGGGAGAGCTGGGGATCGCTGCCGCCGCGACGAAGATAGACGACGAGGTAGCGCGCCACCGCCAGCGCCACCGCATGACCGGCCATCCGCGCCACCACATGGAGCATCAAATCCACGCCGGTGGTGATCCCGGCACTGGTCAAACGCTCGCCATCCTCGACATAGAGCCGATTTTCCAGAACGCGGGCCGCGGGCGCGAGCCGGACGAGATCGGCCGTGCAGGCATGATGCGTGGTGCAATCGTATCCGTCGAGCAGTCCGGAACGGGCCGCCGTCAGTGCCCCCGAACAGATCGACACCAGCCGGATGCCGGGCCGGATCGCCTGTTTCAGCCAAGCAATGATGGCGTCTTCGAACGGCGCGTCCGCCTCGTGATCGGACCGGACGCCTCCCAACGGTATTTCGGCGCTGCCGGGCATGACGACCAGGGCCTGATCCGGCAGGTCCCCGGGCAGCGGGCCGATGCCCGCAATATCCAGTCCGATGGAACTGCCTGTTGTTGGCGAGGGACCGACATAGGTAATGGTGAAACGGACGGCAGCCTGTTCAAGATTGGCTTTGCGCAGCACCTCCATCGGCCCCGCGATGTCCAGCAGCAGGACACGCGGCGGCACGACGACGAAAACCGGAATGTCCACCGGAGGATGCGCCTTGTCCCTCACGCCGCACGATCCGCCGCGCGACGGGCAAGCGCATCTTCGACCGTTGCGATCCGCGCAAAACGACCGGCGAGAACCAGTTCGGTTCGGGCGCGGATGTCTGCGGCACTCCACGTACGGCCGCCGGCATCGGTCATCGGGAACGTGAGCGTGGCCTCGCCGACGTAATCGACGGCATAACCCAGATCGGATGCGTGTCGCGTCGTCGTTTCGCAGCATTGTTCCGTGCGGATGCCGGAAATAATGACCCGCCGAATGCCGTTGCTGGTCAGCCAGACGTCAAGCCCAGTTCCCACAAGCGCACTGTGACGGCGCTTCCTGAAAACAGCATCCGGCGCGATGCAAAGAGGTGGCAGTGCCTTCACAAATCCGGAGGCCTCGGAAAAGACGCCGCTGTCTTCGACATGAAAGACCTGAACAACGGGAATTCCCGCAGCCTTCGCCCCGTCGATCAGCGCCTGCTGCCGCTCGATATAGGCTGGTACTATCTCGTCGTCCCAATAGTCGCGATGCCAGAAGGATTCTTGAGCGTCGATGACAATCAGTGCAGTGTCGGACATTGTCGTTTCTCCAAGGTGTCGATGTAGGGGTATTCTATGCCTTGCATCCTGGGAACAAAGGCCATTTCCGGACGACAAGCGGACAATTCACGCCAGAATAAGGAAGCGCCGGATCTCGATGCCCATCATCGACCGCACATTCGCATCGGATCGGCGATAGGCGTCGGGATTCGTCCGCGATCAGCATTGCCCGATGACCGGCAAGGGCTCCGGCGATCGTGATGCTCTGGAGCATGCCGCCGCTCATCGCGACCGGATCATCCCCGAACACGTCCGTCTCCGGACGTTTCCCTGCGGAATATTTTTCTTTTCGCTTGTAAAATTTTTGTCCGTTGTGAATTTGGAGGTGGTGGAAAGACCCGCCGGAGTGACGACGAGCAGGAAGCATCCGTGGCGAAGAAAAGCTACAAGTCGATGGACGAATTCGCCGGTGCTTGCGGCGTTTCGCGCCCGACGCTGTCGAAGTATTTCCACGATCCGTCGAACGTGAAGGAGGTTACGCGCAAACGCATCGAGGCGGCGTTGAAGAAGTCGAACTTCGAGCCCAATCTCTTTGCCCGGCATCTCAACCGCAAACGCACCCGCAACATCGGCGTGCTCGTTCCCACCATCTCCGACCCCTTCTACGTGCAGGTCGTCACACTCATTGAACTCGAACTCCGCGCCCGCGGATTCTGGCCCATCCAGATTTCGTCCCACACGCGGCCGGATCTGGAAGAGGAAGCGATCCGGACGCTCCTGGCACTGAAGGTCGCCGGCGCCATCGTCGCGCCGCTGGGTGCCGGGTCCCGGGCATCGACCCTCCAGAGGCTGACGGACACGATCCCCGTCGTCTGCTTCGACAGTCCGGCAAGCTTCGACCTGCCCTATGTCGGCAACGACAACGCGCAGAGTGTGGCGGCCATGGTGCAGTATCTGTGTCGCTCCGGCGAGCCGCCGGTCTTTCTAGAAATTCCGCAGGTCAACGAAAACTCCGGCGAACGGCAGGAGAGCTATCGGGCGACGATGCTGAAGGAAGGGCACGAGCCGCTGGTGATCGACTGCGAGACCCCGCCGTCCTGGGAATTCGAACGGCTGGGCTTCGAGCAGATGCAGACGATCCTGAAGCGGGACGGCCTTCCCGGCCGTACGCTCTTCTGCGCCAACGATCGCTTCGCCTTCGGAGCGATGGCCGCGGCCTTTGCGGCCGGGCTGAAGATCGGGCGGGGAGAGGGTTGCGACGTGCGGATCGCCGGCCATGACGACCATCCGCTCAGCCGCTACACATGCCCGCCCCTGACGACCATGGCGCAAAACGCGACCGCAATCGCCGCGACGAGCGTCGAAATCCTTCTGCGTCGGATCGACGATCTCGACGAGGGCCGCCCGATGCAGGACGACAAGGTCATTCTGGAGGCAACGCTGGTCATGCGGGAGTCCGCCTGAGTTTTATCGTCGTGCTTGGCGGCTTTCTGCATCGAACGCAGCCCAGGCCGCGGCGGCGGCCTCCAAGGCCTCCCGCGCCTGCGGAATGATGCCGCCCATGGAGACAAAGCCGTGGATCTGGCCCGGCCAGGTCTTGACGATCACCTCCGCTTCCCTCTGCAAGCGCTCGGCATAGGCCGCACCCTCGTCGTAGAGCACGTCATGACCGGCAAGAGCGACGAACGCCGGGGCAACGCCGTGCAGCGATGAAGCCAGCAGCGGGGACAGGCGCCAGTCCATTCTGTCGGCATCTTCCGGCAGGTAGTGCGCGCGAAACCAGGCCATGCCGGCGGCGGTGAGCCCGAAATCCCGCGCGTAGCGGCGATAGCTGTCGGAGCCTTGGCCCTGATCCGTCACGGGATAGATCAGGATCTGCGCCGTCAGCCGCGGCGCCGTGCCGTCCCGCGCCATCAGCGCCAGAACGGCCGCAAGGTTTCCGCCGGCACTGTCGCCGCCGACCGCGATGCGGGCGGGGTCGATGCCGTAGCGCTCGCCGTGTGCTGCCACGTCGGCGAGGACCGCCGCGCAGTCGTCGATCGCGGCGGGAAACGGATCATCGGGCGCGAGCCGGTAGTCGGGCGAGACAACGACGGCACCTGCCAGATTGGCAAGAATGCGGCAGATGTCCTCATGGCTCTCCGGCGCCCCGATGACCCATCCGCCGCCATGCAGGTAGAGAAGGGCCGGCGCGCGTTCGACTGGCGCGCCCTGCCCGCGCCAGATCCGGAGACGCAATGGCCCGAGAAAGCGTTCCTCCGTCGTCGCGACGTCTTCGAGCGGCTTCTGCAGCGGGGCGAACCCTTCGAGGAAACCATGCCTAGCCTCCTCCGGCGAGAGGGTCTCGATGGGCGGCGCATTGTCGCTGGCCGCCATATCAAGGACGCGCTTGGCGGAGATATCGAGCCCGGTCATGCAAGCAGGCTCCGGGCTTCGTCTTCCCGCAGTTCGGACGGCTGGTCCACCCCGCCTTCGATGGCCTGCGCGATCCCGGTTTCGCCCGCCTGCAGAATACCTTCCATGATCTCCAGCACATGCAGCGCAAGGTCGCCGGACGCACGGGGCGAACGTTTCTCCTCGATCGCCCGGGCGAGATCGGCAAGGCCCAGCATGCGGTAGTTCGCTCTGTCCGGTGCATCGACGGGCCAGTTGACGGCGCCATAGGGAAGCGTCGCCGTATCCGTCATCTTCCAGTCGTCGCCCCGCTCGGAGAGCGCCACCGTGCCGCCGAACGTATCCGGGTCCGGCAGGCGCAGCGAGCCTTCGGTGCCATGCAGTTCGATCGGATGGTTGGAGTGGCGAAAGACATCCCAGGACGCGCCGAACGTGATCGTGGCGCCACTCTCGAATTCGAGCAGCGACAGGACGCTCGTCGGCGTGCCCACGGAAAAGCGCGTTCCCTTCTTCGGGCCGTCGGCCGTGATCAGCCGGTCCTTCTGCCCGCTGGTGGCCACGGCCTGCACCCGCCGGACGGGGCCGATGAGATTGACCAGCATCGTGAGGTAGTAAGGGCCCATGTCCATCACCGGGCCGGCGCCCGGCTGGTAGTAGAAACCGGGGTCCGGATGCCAATGCTCCATGCCGCGGCCCATCATGAAGGCTGTGCCGGTCACCGGCTTGCCGATCGCGCCGGATTCCATTAGTCGCCGCGCATGCCGTCCGGCCGCACCGAGAAACGTATCCGGCGCCGAGCCGATCAGAAGCCCGCGCGCAGCAGCTTCGCTCACCAGCCGGCGGCCGAGTTTAGCCGTCACTGCCAGCGGCTTTTCCGTGAAGACATGTTTCTGCGCTTCCAGCGCCTGCATCGAGATGTCGAAATGTGCCGCGGGAATGGTGAGGTTGAGCACGAGGTCGACATCGGCTGCCGCCATCAGAGCATCGACGCTGCTGGCCCGCAGGCCGAACTGCGCGGCGCGCTGCTCCGCTGCCTGCGGGTTGACGTCGGCGCAGGCGACGATGTCAACGCCGCGGAACAGCGGCGCGTTGCGCAGGTAAGCCATCGAGATGTTGCCGCATCCCACGATGCCGATCCGAAGTGGTTGGCGAAGAGTGTCCGTCATGTCCTGAACCTGATCGTTGCGCCGCGTGCTCACAAACACGCAGACAAAATATGTTGACGTGCGATAAGAATTTATCTTACGTACAACCAACCAAGCTGGGAGGCAACGGTGACATCCATCAAAATCGCGACGATTTCCGGCCAAGTCCAGGCTTTCAAGGCCTGCCGCTGGCGCGTGCCCGATCGCCCGCAAGTCTGCCGGGTCCGCCTTCTCGCCTGAAGAGACCGGCGCGGTCTCTGCCGGGAAAAACAGGCAGAGGCGCTCGCACGACGGACCCGGAAACGATGGGCCCGGAAACCACGACAGGAAGCGACAGATGACGAAAACGGAACGGGCGTTCGGCTGCCAGACCTACACGTGGGAGATGCTCGGCGCCGGCTGGAAAGGTGGCCCGGACGATCTGATCAGGGCGATCGCCGAAGGCGGTTACACCGGCATCGAGATCACCAACACCATGATCGGCGATTATGCGGAGCGCCCCGCCGACTTCCGGCGCGCGCTGGATGATGCCGGCCTGACGCTCGTGTCCTTCGCCTTCGGTTCCGACAGCGGCTTCACCATGCCCGACCGGATCGAAGACGATCTGGATGCCGTCAAGCGTTGGGTGGATTTCGTGGGCCGCTTTCCCGGTGCGCTTGTTTCCCTCGGCTCGGCCACCTCGGTGTCGGATGCGCCGCGGGAGGACGGGTTCGGGATCGCATCCGAGATCTACAACAGGGCGAGCGATATCGGGCGCGCGGCCGGCGTCACGGTCGCCGTCCACCCCTCCTCCCACCACCGGACGCTGCTCTACACCCGCAGCGATTACGACGAGATCTTCTCGCGCCTCGACCCGCAGGTCGGCTGGGTGCCCGACACAGGGCATATCCTGCGCGGCGGCCAGGTCATGGCAGAGACGCTCACCGCATTCCATGATCGCATCCGCTACGTCCACCTGAAGGATGTGGATGCCAACGGCGACTGGGCGATGCTGGGCGCCGGGGTCTGCGACATTGCCGACGTCATCGATATCGCCGGTCAGGCGCCGCACTTCAACGGCTGGATCGTCGTCGAGGAGGAATCTGAGGTGGCGGGCGCAGACCCGGCAAGCGCCGTGCGCGTCAACCGCGAGACGCTGTCGCGCATGGGCATTGCCGATACTCGCAAGGGAGCGCAATCGTGATCCGCAAACAGGAGAGACGGCTCCGTGTCGGCGTGCTTGGATGCGGACCCATCGCACAATTCGCGCATCTGGAATCCTGCGTGAAGGCTGAGAATGCCGATCTCTACGCCATCTGCGATGCGGCGCCGGACCTTCTGGCACGCATGGCAGCCACCTACGAGCCGCAGCACACGTTTGCCGATTACGACGCGATGCTGGCCGACACGGAACTGGACGCCGTGATCGTCGCGACGTCGGATGCCTATCACGTGCCGATGTCGATCAAGGCGCTCCAGGCCGGCAAGCATGTGCTGTGCGAAAAGCCGATCGGCGTGTCCATCGAAGAGGGCGAGGCCTTGGCCCGTGCCGTCGATGCCTCGGGCAAGATCCTGCAGGTCGGCCATATGAAGCGGTTCGATCCGGCGCTGGAGGCGGCACGGGATTTCGTGCGCGACGACATGGGCGAGATTCTGGCGCTGAAAGCCTGGTACTGCGACAGCACGCATCGCTACACCAATACGGACGCCATCCAGCCGCTGCCGGTTTCCAGCAAGCTGGCAAAGCGCCCGGGTGGCAATCCCAAGGCCGATCTCCGGCAATATTTCATGCTCGCGCACGGCTCGCATCTGGTCGACACCGCCCGTTTCTTCTGCGGCGATATCGTCGCCGTCCGCGCGCGTCTTGCGACGCGCTTCGGCGCCTACTGCTGGTTCGTCGAAACCGAATTCGCTAACGGCGCGCTCGGCCATCTCGATCTGACGGTGGCGGTGCGGATGGACTGGCATGAAGGCTTCCAGCTCTATGGCGAGAACGGCTCGGTCGTCGCGAAAACCTTCAATCCATGGTACTTCCGGTCCTCCGAAGTCGATATCTTCCACGAGAAGGATGCGACGTCGCGCCGGCCGCTCGGGGCAGACGGCCACTTCTTCCGCCGGCAGCTCGAAGGTCTTGCCGATACGGTCCTCAACGGTGCGCCGATGCGGGGCGCCGATGTCCACGACGGCCTCGCCTCCATACGCGCCATGGTCGCCATCGCCCGCTCGGTGGAGAGCGGCGAGCGCGTCGCGCTCGCCTCCGTCACGGGAGCGGTCTGATGCAGCTCGGCATCTTTGCAAAGACCTTTGCCGGTACCGACCCCGCAAAGGTGCTGCAGGCGGCGCAGACGGCTGGCTACGAGACCGTGCAGTTCAACCTCGCCTGCGCCGGGCTGCCGTCCCTGCCGGATGAGATCGAGGACATGGCCGCGCTGTCAGCGCGGATCGATGCGGCCCGCTTGGCCTCCCGCGTCGGCATCGCTGCCCTGTCCGGTACCTACAACATGGCCCACCCCGATCCCGAAGTTCGCGCGCGCGGACGGCAGGCCCTCGGCCGCGTCATCGATATCGCGGGCGCGCTCCGCATCCCGCTCGTCACGCTCTGCACCGGCTCCCGCCATCCGAGCGACCAGTGGGCGCACCACACCGACAATGCCACGCCGGAGGCCTGGGCCGACATGGCAGAGGAGATGGCTGCGGCCCTCGACCGTGCGGACACGGCCGGGATCGTGCTCGGCATCGAGCCGGAACAGGCCAATGTCGTCAGATCTGCCGAAGAGGCTTGCCGGCTGATCGCGGAGATGGGTTCGAACCGGCTGAGGATCGTGCTCGATCCCGCAAACCTGTTCGAGAAGGCCGATGCAAACGAGGCCCGCGAGATCGTCGCACGCGCCGTGGATACCGCAGCCGGTTTCACGGCTATGGCGCATGCCAAGGACCGCGATGCTGATGGCCGGTTTGCAGCACCCGGGCGCGGCGTGGTGGATTTCGGCGATTTCATCGCGCGCCTGCGCGCCTCCGGCTTCCACGACGCCGTCGTGACCCACGGCCTGGAGCCGGAAGAGGCACCCCATGTGGCGCGGTTCCTCGCGCCCCTGCTTGCGGTGCCCGCATGACGCAAGCGGTTCTTTTCCAGCACGGATTGGGCGGTGACGACGCACAGGTTGCAGCAAACTGGCCGGAGACGGCGGATGCGCTTCGGGTGACCGTCAACTGCCGCGGCCACAAAGATACGCCGCTCGGCCCCGACCGGCCGTTCGGCATCCCGCTCTTTGCGCAGGACGCGCTCGACGCGATGGCTGAACATCGCACCTTCGTCGCGGCCGGCATTTCGATGGGTGCCGCAATATCGCTCCATCTCGCCTGCCGCTATCCCGCGCGCGTGACGGCTCTCATCCTCGTCCGGCCCGCCTGGAGTTTCGCGAGCGCGCCCGACAATATGGCCCCGATCGCCGAGATGGCGGCCCTGCTGCAGCGTCTCCCGCCCGAAGCTGCCCGCGCCGAATTTTCCGCAGGCGAAACCGGACGGCGCCTTGCAGGCGACGCGCCCGACAATCTCGCCTCGCTGCTTGGCTATGCCGACAGGCCGCAGGCCGCCCTCTTCGCCGAGGTCCTGGCCGATATCGCCGCGGGTTCCCCCGGCGTCACACAGCACGAGGTCGAGGCTCTGCGGCTTCCAACGCTGATCATCGCCAACGACCACGATGCGATCCACCCGCGGGCCTGCGCCGAAACGCTCGCGGCCACGATTCCCGGCGCCCGGCTCGTCAGCGTCGTGCCGAAGGCGCTGGACCGTGATCGCCACCACCATGAGGTCAAAGCCGCGATTGCGGACTTTCTTGCCCTGCACGCTCGGAGAACGCCATGATCGACAACCACGCCCACGCCATCTCCTCCCTGCCCCGCGACCGGCTGCTGGCCGAATTCTCGCTCTGGTCGGCCGATCTGGTCAACCTGGAGCGCGACCTGAACCGTATCGAGGCGGTGGCAGACCTCCACCATATCGACGTCGCGGACGGGCGGTTTGCGCCGGGATACCTGTTTTTTCCCGATCTCGTGGCCCAGATCGCACAGCACACAAAGGTTCCGATCCACGTTCACCTGATGGTGGAGGCCGACAGCGTGGAGGCGCAGGCTGCGCAGTTCATCGAGGCCGGCGCCAGCCTTCTGAGCGTTCATGCCGAAAACGGCGAAGCGGGCCTTCGGGCACTGGCGGCCGCGCGCGAGGCCGGTGTCGTCGGCGGCGTGGTCCTGCGGCTCGAGACCCCGGTCGAGGCAATCCTGCCGTTCCTGCCGCATGTGGGCATGGTGACGCTGCTCGGCACGCGGATCGGCGTCAAGGGACAATCGCTTGCGCCCGAGGCCTGCAGCCGGCTTGGTGCAGCACGACGCCTCATCGAGGCGGCGGGACGCCCCAATATCCTTCTTGCGGCCGACGGCGGCATTCGGGAGACGACAGTGCCGGATCTGCGCGCGGGCGGAGCGGACACCGTCGTGCTGGGCTCGCTCGCCTTCGGCGCATCCGATCTCGTCGCCCGGATCGACTGGCTGCACGGGCTCGGCGGCAGGGCGGCATGACCGCCGTCGCACTCGCCTTCGATCTCGGCGGTACGGATCTGCGCGCGGCCATCGTCAGCCGCGCAGGCGAGGTGCGGCCGTCCCTGACGGTGCCCACCCGTGCCCGCGACGGCGTCGATGCGGTGCTCGACCAGATGGTGTCGCTTGCCGAAAAGCTCACGGCACAGGCGGACGACGAAATCGCAGGCGTCGGGCTCGGCGCGCCCGGTCCGCTGGATCCGGTGGCAGGCATCATGATCGCGCCGCCGACGCTTGCCGGCTGGCACGATGTTCCCGTGGTCGAGCGCTTGTCCGCGCGGCTCGGCCTTCCGGTCTTCCTGGACAACGACGCGAATGTGGCGGCGCTCGGCGAGTGGCACCACGGTGCCGGCCGCGGCTTCGAGACCGTGCTGTTCGTCACCGTCTCCACCGGCATCGGAGGCGGCGTCGTCTCCCATGGACGCATATTCCATGGCAGCCGCGGCCTTGCCGTCGAGATCGGCCACATGACGCTTTCCGGTTCCGGCCCGACCTGTCTTTGCGGCAATGTCGGTTGTTTCGAGGCGCTGGCATCGGGAACGGCCCTCGGCCATCGCGGTGCGGAGGCCGCTCTCCGGCCGGGCGGAGAAAAGATCGCCGCGGCACAGTCGGCCATCGGACGGCCGGGCGCGCGGGCGGTGGTGGAGGCGGCCAGGGTCGGCGATCCCGTTGCCCTCGCTTTGATCGCGAAGGAGGCGGAATGGCTCGGCATCGGACTGACCAACCTGCTGCACATCTTCTCGCCGGATATCGTTGTCATCGGAGGCGGACTTTCGAATGCCTTCGATCTCCTGATTGGTGGCATCCGCAGCGTCGTCGCGACGCGTGCCATGTCAGCCTATCGAGACGTCGTCATCGTGCGGGCGGAGCTCGGAACGAATGCCGGGCTGGTGGGTGCGGCGGGGCTGGTCTTTCCGGCACAGGGCGTCGTAACGCGCGGCGGCGATCAGACGTAGCGGACCTCCACGTCCAGCTTGTCGAGACGGCTCCGGATCGAATAGGGCATGCCGGTATCGGTGATGATCATGTCGACCCGCGACAGCGAGAAGGCCTTGGACGACGCGCCGATGTCCCACTTCGTGGAGTCCGCGACCAGGATGACGCGCCGCGCCATGCGCACAAGGTTGCGTTTCGTGCGGGCGATATCCTCGGAGACATCGACCACGTCGAAAGCGTGATCGATGGCATGCGCGCTGACGAATGCCTGGTGCGCCACCAACCCGCCCACGGCCTTGTCCGCATCCGAGACAATGGTGCTGACCGTATTGGGAAATACCCGTCCGCCGATCATGTGAACGTCCAGTCCGGGGCGATACATCAGATGCTGGGCAATGTTCATGGCGGTGGTGGCGACGACGACGTTGTGGACGGGCGGCATCTGCATCGCCAGTTGCAGCAGCGTCGAGCCGCTGTCGAACACGATGGACTGATTGTCGAGGATCAGCCGCGCCGCCATTTGCGCAATGCGGCGCTTGGCTTCGACATTGCGGTTCATCCGCTCCTCGAAGGCGGCCGCCGGCGAGTCCACCGGCAAGGCGATCGCGCCGCCATGGGTCTTGATGAGCTGCTTCTTCGCGTCGAGATTTTCAAGGTCCGAGCGAATGGTGACTTCGGACACGCCAAAGCGCTCCGCAAGTTCGCGGGTCTTTGCCTGACCCACACGCTGGAGCTCAAGCATGATCTGATGTCGTCTTTGTTCTGCAAGCATGACGGATCCGATGAGGAGGGAACGAGGATGACTTTCGAAAAACGAAATGCATATTCGCAATTTGATACCAAAACGAGCATATGCAGTGCAATATCGCGGAATAAATAATCAGTCATCGATAAACTAAATGATAAACGAAAGAAATCGAAATATTGAATATTTCTTTTCTTTCGAGTTAGCTGCAGCGCATACGCAGAAAGACATCAACGGAGGAGATCATCATGGGCCTTGGAACCAAAGTGCGGCTGTCGCGCCTGTTCTCGCATGCATCGGGAAACCTGTTCGGCGGCGCCGTCGATCATTTCGTCGGCTATGGCAATGTGCGCGAAGGCGGGCTTGCGGACCTGCCCGGCGCGCTGGAACGGGTCATGGCGGGAGGCCCTGACTACATCAGCATTCAGCCGGGTGCCGCCCGGCACCTCTGGTCGGCCTATGCCGGCAAGGCGGCGCTCGTCATCCAGGCCGGCTGCTTCACGCCGGACGACCGCATCCGGCAGCTCATCGCCACGCCGGAAGATGCGGTTCGCTACGGCGCCGATGCGCTGGCCGTGGCCATTCCCGTGCGCGGCGATACCGAAGGCCACTACATCCGCTGGCTGACCGACACCGTCAACGCCGCCGCACGCTTCGAAATGCCCGTCGTCGCCCACGTCTATCCCCGCGATTACGCCAATGGCGGCAAGATCGTCTTCACACCGGATGAAATCGCCTATGCCGTCCGCATCGGCTTCGAGACCGGCGTCGATGTCATCAAGGTCGGCTACACCGGCGACTTCGACAGCTTCAAGGAAACCGTCGCCACCTGCCCGGTCCCGATCGTCATTGCGGGCGGACCGAAGACCGATACGCTCCTGGGCGCACTGACGCAGACGAGCGACGCGCTGCGCGCCGGTGCCCGCGGTGCCGTCGTCGGCCGCAACCTCTGGGGTCATGGCGATACGACGAAGGCTGCCCGCGCCTTCAAGTTCGTCATTCACGACGGCATGGCGCCCGAAGCTGCCCTGACGGCCGCAGGCGCCTGACGCCATGGCACCGCACCGCCTCGACGTTCTCGGCTTCGGCGCCGTCGCCATCGACGACATCGTCTATGTCGATCGCCCGCTGAAGGCCGGGAAGGGCAAGGTCGTAGGGCGCACACGAGACTTCGGCGGCAACGTCGCGACCGCCCTCGTGGCGATTGCGAAACTGGGCGGGCAGGCGGGATTCATCGGCTGGCTCGGCAGCACGCCGGACGAGGATCCGAGTGCCAGCGAACTGGAGCGGCAGGGCGTGGACGTTTCCCGCGCGCCGCGCCGGGCAGATGCCCGTGCCATCCGCTCCGTCATCACCGTCGGGCCGGACGGCGATCGTTTCATCGCCTATGACGACGATGTGCCCCACGGCACCTGCCACGACCTTAGCGACGAGACGCTGTCGGAGGCCAGTGTTCTGCTCGTGGATGGTTATGCAACGCATTCCGAGCGGACCGTCGCGCGGGCGCGCGCCCTCGGATTGTCGGTGGTTGCCGACATCGAATGGTCGATCGGCACGGCGACAGACCGTCTGATCGCTCTTGCCGATCATCTCGTCCTGCCGCTGGCCTATGCCGAGACGCAGACGGGCGAGACTGCGCCTGCCGCCATTCTCCAGCGTCTCTGGGCCGACGACCGGGCAGCTGTCGTCCTCACCGACGGCGATCGCGGCGCCTTCGTCAGGCAGGCCGGCGCTGCCGGAAACTGGCACGTGCCGGCCTACGCGGTTCGCGCTGTGGATACGACAGGCGCTGGCGACTGCTTTCACGGCGCCTACGCCTTGGCGCTGGCGCGGGGCGAGCCGCCGATCGTCTGCGTCCGATATGCGGCTGCCGCTGCCGCCATCTCCGTCACCGGAAAGGGTGGTCGAATGGCGCTTCCCGATCACGCTGCGTGCACCGCGCTGATGCAGGCAGCGGGCGCGCCGCGACCGCTGGCGATGTCCTGAAGCGCGCGTAGCGAGCACGCCAAAAAATTGCACACGTAAAAAAATAGTTTTTCCTTCGAAATGCCTAGGAGATGTTGAGAAAAATGTTTTTTCTCAATGGCCTGGGATACAGACATCACGAGCGTCCGACAATCTTGGAGGCTCCTGGCGGCGACAGGCCGTTGACGAACGGGGTGCGGACAGGCCTTCTATCGGCGCTGTCGCACAAGGGCCATCGCAAGGTTCCGATGGCTGAGGAAACAGGGAGGAAAACACTGTGGCCGATGTGGTGCTGGACAAAATCTGCAAGACCTTTGGAACGGAATTCCATGCGATCAAGGATCTCAGCCTGACGATCCGCGACGGCGAGTTTCTGATCCTCGTCGGGCCTTCGGGCTGCGGCAAATCGACGGCTCTTCGCATGATCGCGGGGCTGGAGGAGATCAGCAGCGGCACGCTGAGCATCGGCGGCGAAAACGTCGTCGATCTCTCGCCCAAGGACCGCAACATCGCCATGGTGTTCCAATCTTACGCGCTCTACCCGCACATGACCGTGTTCGACAATATCGCCTTCTCGATGAAGCTCGCGGGCAAAAGCAAGGACGAACGAACGAAACGCGTCAACGAGATCGCAAAGACCTTGCAATTGACCAAAGTGCTCGGCAGCAAGCCGGCCGAGCTCTCCGGCGGGCAGCGCCAGCGTGTGGCGATGGGGCGGGCCATGGTGCGGGAGCCGGCGGCCTTCCTGATGGACGAGCCGCTTTCCAACCTCGACGCCAAGCTGCGCGTGCAGATGCGCGCCGAAATCGTCAACCTGCAGCGCCAGCTAGCCGTGACCACGATCTACGTGACCCACGACCAAACGGAGGCGCTGACGATGGGCGACCGTGTCGCCGTGCTCAAGGGCGGCGTGCTGCAGCAGGTGGACACACCGAAGATCCTCTACAGCAAGCCGGTCAATGCCTTCGTCGCCGGCTTCATTGGCTCGCCGTCGATGAACCTCTTCCAGGGCCGCCTCGAAAATGGCCGCATCGTCCTGCCGACCTTCTCTCTGCCGCTGTCGGCGGAAGCCTTCGCACGGTCCCCCGGCTTGACGGCGTTCGAGGGGCGGACGGTCCTGTTCGGTATTCGTCCAGAGGATCTGCACGACAGCAGGCTCGCGTCCGGTGCGATGCATCCGACGATCCCGGCGACGGTCAAATCCATCGAAGAGCTTGGCTCGGAGTGGATCGTCCATCTCAACATCGATGCCGTACGCGTCGACTCCGGCGACCCGGATGCCGTCGAGGAGCTGAGCAGTGCTGCGAACGCAGTCGCCAAGTTCGAAGCCATCAGCAGTGCCCGTGCCGGCGAGCGGATCGACGTGGCGATCGATGTCGCCAAGCTGCACTTCTTCGACCCGGAGAGCCATCTGGCGCTCTGAGCCGGGAACGCCGGCGGGGTGCCGTGGATGCGGGGAAAGCCGCAGATCGGCATGCTGACAACGGCGATACGGGGATGCACGATCAAGGCCCAAAAGCATCCGGCATGGCCCGCTTTCATTTCTTTACGGACGTAAAGAGAAAACGATCCTCAGGTAACTTCTACCAAATAAATTGTTCCGACAGATACACTCTATAAATGCATTTATATCAATGATTTGACTGGTATCTCGAAGACGCTGGAACGCCAAACGCGTTTCATGTCGAAAATGGACGTTGACAGGTGTCGGCGTTCGGGACCCTACTGCCATATCGATCTGGGAGGATCGAACAAACCGTATTCCTGGGAGGGGATCATGAAGGCTACGAAGCTTCTTGCCACCGCAGCGCTCTGGGCATTGTGCTCGACGGCTGCGTTCGCCGATACCACCATCGAGTTCATCCAGTGGTGGGAGCCGGAGATGCCCGCGGGCGCGCTCCGCGGCATCATGGACGATTTCGAGAAGGCCAATCCGGGCATCAAGGTGACGCTGGTCAGCGGCCCCTATGCCACCACGCGCGACCAGATCGTCGTCGGCGCGGCGTCCGGCACGCTCAGCGATGTCGTCGGCCTGGATGGCGCCTGGGTCAACGGCCTTGCCAAGCAGGGTGCCATCGCGTCGATGGACCCGCTGATGGCCAATGCGAAATACGATGCCGGCCAGATCGCCGACATAGTCAAGGTCGACGGCAACAGCGTCATGTTCCCGCTCGCCTCCTTCGTCTATCCGGTGTTCGTCAACCTCGACCTCGCCAAGGCCGCCGGCGTCGACAAGATCCCGGGCACCCGCACCGAATTTGCCGATGCGGCGAAGAAGATGACTGATGCGGCCAGGAACCAGTATGGATGGGTGCTGCCGCTGTCGCTGCAGAACCCCGGCGGCATTCAGAACGACGTGATGTCCTGGACCTGGGCGTCCGGCGGGTCGATGCTGAAGGACGGCAAGCCGGATCTCGAAAACGAATCCGTCGTCGGCACCCTCGAATACATCAAGTCTCTGCATGACGCGGGCGTCATCTCGCCCGGCATCTTCGCCAAGAAGGAGCAGGACAAGGTCGAGGAATTCGTCAACGGCCGCGTCGGCATGATGGTCGACTCGCTGGCCCACATCAACCTCATCCGCGAACGCAATCCGAAGCTCAATTTCGGCATCGCGGCCCTTCCCGCCGTCGATGGCTATACCGGCAAGCGCGGACTGCCCTATGCCTCCTGGGGCATCGGCATCAGCGAAGGAAGCAAGCACAAGGAGGAGGCCTGGAAGCTCGTCGAGTACCTGATGAGCCCCGACGTCAACGGCCGCCTCGTCTCCATCGCCAATGCGTTTCCGGGCAACGTAAACGCAAAGCCCGACTTCTCGACGTCCGATCCGCTGTTCGAAGAGGCCTTCGCGATCTTCCAGAGCGGCCATCTCGCCAACGAGTTCGTCGGCCTTCCCGTGGCCGAGGAACTGATGCGCCAGATGGGCATCGAGGTACAGAAGATGTTCGACGGTTCGGAAACGGCAAAGGAAGCTGCGGCCAACGCGCAGAAGCAGTGGCTGACCAAGTTCTAGAGCATTTCCAGCCGAAGCGGAATCGCTTCGGCGTCGGACAATGCGGCAAAACAACAGGCTAGAGCCAAGCAGGATCGGAAGCCCCGGCAGGCGATCAGTCGCTTGCCGGGGCGCTTCATCCGCCCTTGAGGAAACCGGGAAAGCAATCGTCATGAGCAGTGTGGTGCAAGGTCTGGCCGTCCAACCGGCGAAAAAGCGTAGCAGCGGCCTTCTGACCTATCGGACGCGAAAGCGGCTGGTCCCCTATTTCTACATTGCGCCGGCGACCCTGCTCTTCTCGGTGCTCATGTTGTTTCCCATGATCATGGTCTTCCGCTATTCGCTGATGGACGGCGCGATCATGAAGAAGGACGCGGCCTTCGTCGGCTTTCAGAACTACCTCACGATCTTCCGGGACGCGATCTTCTGGCAAGCCTTCGGACAAACGCTCTATTTCACGGTCATGAGCGTGGTCTTCCACTTCCTCATCGGCCTCGCCTTCGCGCTGCTTCTCAATACCCAGCGCATCGATCCAGCGGTTCGCAGCCTGTTGCGCGTGCTCTACATTCTGCCGTGGCTGTTCACCGCGGTCATCATCGCCATCATCTGGCGGTTGCTTCTCGACCCGAACGGCGTCGTGAACAGCGTGCTCATGGCTCTCCACATCGTGGATTTTAAAGTCGAGTGGTTCTCATCCACCGCGACCGCCCTCCATGCCCTGACATTCGCGAACATCTGGGCCGGCTATCCGCTCTATATGGTCAGCCTGCTCGCCGGTCTGCAGGGTATCTCCAAGGAACTCTACGAGGCGGCCGGCATCGACGGCGCGAACGAACTGCAGAAATTCTGGTACATCACCATCCCGCAACTGATGCCGATCATCATCTCGATCGCGCTTCTCGATTTCATCTGGACGATGCAGGTCTTCCCACTGGTTTGGATGACGACCGGCGGCGGGCCGATCTATTCGACCGAGGTGCTGAGCACCTACACCTACAAGCTCGCCTTCTCGCAATACGAGTTCTCGTTGGCCTCGGCGAGCGCGATCATCATCCTCGTCATCTCCATGAGCGTGACGTATTTCTACATCAAGCATCAGAAGGGCAGGTAATCCCATGGCCCAACGCTCCTCGAAGCGCTCCTCAAGCCGCTCCATCCTTCCGACCGTTCTGACCTATATCGGCCTGGCGATCGGCCTCGTCTTTGCGGGCTTCCCCATTCTCTGGATGTTCTTCAGCTCGCTGAAGTCCAACACGGAAATCTTCGCTCTGCCCCCGAAACTGCTGCCGGACGTCTATACGCTTGTCGCCTATGCCTCGATCTTCGACGACCCGGTGAAGATCCGCTTCTTCATCAACAGCTACATCGTCGCCGGCGTCGTCACCCTGCTGACACTGCTCGTGGCGATCATCACCGCCTATGGCTTCAGCCGCTATGCGTTCCGATTCAAGAACACGCTGAACATCTTCATCATCAGCACGCAGACCGTGCCTCCGATCACCCTCCTCATTCCCTATTTCGGCATGGTGGTCGCCTTTGGCATTTTCGATACCTACTTCGCGCTGATCCTCACCTACCTCGTCTTCACGCTGCCCTATGCCATCCTGCTGATGACCGGCTACCTCAACACGCTGCCGAAGGAGTTGGACGAAGCTGTGCTGGTCGATGGCGGCACCAGCTGGACAGCCCTCTGGCGCGTTATCGTCCCGGTGTCGGTGCCCGGCATCGTGGCCACGGCGGTCTACACGTTTCTTCTGTCCTGGAACGAGTTCCTCTTTGCGCTGACGCTGACGAAATCCATGGACCTGCGCACCGTCCCGATCGGCATCCAGCTTCTCATGGGGCAACATGCCTTCGAGTGGAACGAGATGATGGCCATGAGCGTCCTCGGCTCGCTGCCGCTCCTCCTCCTCTACCTCTTCGCCCAGCGATATTTCCTCGCCGGCATGACATCGGGGTCGGTCAAGAGCTGACGACCCGCGAACCAGGTAGAGGGAAACCCGCATGGATGATGTTGCGGACGTCATCGGACGTCCGCAACATCATGTTTTACTTGATCGTCTTGATCGGATCTTTCGGGGTCGGATCGAAGCCGACGAGGTCGGTCGTCAGTTTGGCGTAGGTGCCGTCGGACACCATGGCAGCGAGCGCCTTGTTCACGGCCTCGACGAGGTGAGGCTTGCCCATCTTGAACGCGAAGCCCTTCTGGACATGGCTGACATAGTCGTCGGTCATTTTCAGCGGCATCTTTGCCGTCTTGATGGCATAGGCGGCCGCGATCGCGTCCGTGATGACCGCATCGACATTACCGTTGACGAGGTCCTGCATCGCATCCGACTCCGCCTTGTAGCCCTTGACGGAGGCGCCCTTCTCTTCCGCGATCTTCGTCCAGCTGGAGGCGACGAGCGCGCCGACGGTCTTGCCCTTGAGATCGGCGGCGGTCTTCAGCTCGGACTGTTCGGAGACAACGACACGTCCACCGGATTCCAGCCATCCGTTCGAAAACGTCACCTGCTTCTGGCGGGCTTCGGTAATGTCCATCGCGGCACTGATGACGTCATACTGGTCGGCCTGCAGGCCGACGAGCAGCGAGTCCCACTTGATGAGAACCGGCGTGTATTCGAGGTTCAGGCGCTTGGCGACCTCCGACATGACCCGGATTTCGAGACCATCGAGCGTACCGTCGGGTGCCCGCATGCTGAAGGGTGCATAGGTGCCTTCCGTGGCGACCATCAGCTTGCCGGGTTCCAGCAGTTCGAGGTCGGCGGCGTGGGCGAGCGAGCCCAGCGCGAGGCTTGCGACGGTGGCAGTGACGGCGAAAAGCGTTTTGAAAAGCATGTCGAGTTCCCTGTTTTCTTTGATGTATTCGGTCTGCACTGCGACGGCGCGGCGAATGTGCCTTGCCGGAAAAACGCCTGTATCGGGCCCTCAGCTCAGCCGGGCATAGTGGCGCTCCAACCACGATGCGAGAAGCGTCAGGACGGTCGTCAGGATGAGATAGATAACCGCGACCGCGATGTAGAATTCGAAGGGCCGGAAGGTCGCGGCGATAAGGGTCTGGGCGTAGAGCGTCAGTTCGACGACGGTGATGGTCGACAGGAGCGACGTGTTCTTCAACGTCGAGATCGCTTCGTTGGTCACGGCCGGAAGGATGATGCGGAAGACCTGCGGCAGGATGATCGTGCGCATCGTCTCGCCCCGGCTGAAGCCGAGCGCGAGCGCCGACTCGCTCTGCCCGGACGGGATCGCCGTCAGGCCGCCGCGGACGATCTCGGCAATATAGGCGCCGCTGTTGATCCCGAGCGCGAGAATGCCGGCTGTGAACGGCGACAGCCGGATGCCGAACTGCGGCAGGCCGAAATAGATGATGAAGATCTGGATAAGCGTCGGCGTGCCGCGGATGAACCAGATGTAAAAGCCGGCGACAGCCCGCACAGATCTCAACCGCGACCGTTGCGCGAGAGCGGCCAGAAGCCCGCAGGCCCAGCTGACGACGATCGTCAGGATCGTCAGGGCGAACACCGTCCACGCGGCCTGCAGGAAGCCCGGGCCGTAGAGCTGCAATTCTTCGAGAATGAACGTCATGACGACTGTCCTTCCTGCGCGTTCAAGGCGGAATACCCATGGCCGACGTCGTCATGGAGGATGCGGTGCAGGAACTGCTTCAGGCGGTCGCTCTCGGGGTGCCGGAGAATATCGGGCGTGCCCGCTTCGGCGATGACGCCCTGGTCGAAAAACAGCACGCGGGACGAGACGTCGCGGGCAAATGCGATTTCGTGCGTGACCAGCAGCATCGTCATTCCCTCCGAGGCGAGGGAGGCCATGAGCACGAGGACTTCGTGGACGAGCTCCGGGTCGAGCGCCGACGTGACCTCGTCGAACAGCATCAGCTTCGGCTTCATGGCAAGCGCCCGCGCGATCGCGACGCGCTGTTGCTGTCCGCCCGACAGCCGCGACGGGTAGCTGCCGCGCTTCTCATAGAGGCCGATGCGGGACAGAAGCGCATCCGCTTCCTCGATGGCCTGCTTGCGCGGCATCTTGAGGAGGCGGATCGGCGCGTGCGTGACGTTCTCCAGCACGGTCATGTGCGGCCAGAGGTGATAACTCTGGAACACCATGCCCACCCGGGTCCGCAGCGATTGCAGCTGGGCAGCAGTCGGGAAGAAGCGCGACTCGGTGCGGAAGTCGAAGGACTGGTCCTCGAAATCCATGAAGCCGGATTGCGGCACCTCCAGCGCGTTGATCGACCGCAGGAAGGTGCTCTTTCCAGAGCCACTTGCCCCGATGATGGAGACCACCTCCCCCGCCTCCACCGTCAAGGAAACGCCTTTTAGAACCTCGTTCTCTCCGAAGCTCTTGCGGATCTCGCGCAGCGACAGCAATGGCGGTGTCATGCGGTCACCTCGGCGGGGTTCGTGTCGTAAAGGCTGACCGCGATGTCCCGCGGGGTCCGGGAGGCGCCATTGATGGGCGTGACATCCTGCGGGCAGGCCGAGAGAACGAGCACCAGATCCATCTCGGCCCGCAGCACGACGGTATCGCCGGCAACGGTTACCGGTGGAAGGCGATCGACCGTGCCATTGGGGGCAACGGGGACGTTCATGAACAGGTTGAGCGAGGCCGGCGTAAAGGGCAGCGCAAGTTCGAGCGCCGACAGGGCCTCGTGGAAATTGTCGCTGCAACTGCGGTGGCCGTCTGCGCAGCCGAGCTGCCGGTAGAGCTCGCGGCTGCACGGACACAGCAGCGTGTCATGGCGCACGTCACCGCTGTCGGCCACCATCGTCAGCATCGGGCGACGACGGGAACTCATGAGCGTCATGCCGGTCGTAAAGAAGATATTGCTGTTCACCGAGCGTGTATGGTCGAGCGACGAGGTCTCGAGCGCATCGTCTGCCGCCAAAGCCCAGAGATCCGCGACCTGATTGCCGTAGATATTTTCGATGAGAACGTGCTGTCCCGCCTCCACACGGAAGGCCCCGCCATGGCTGGCTGGCACGATCATCTTTTTTTGGCTCATGGACATCGCTGCTTTCGATTTTTTCGCCGCAAGCGGCGGGGCGGAAGGAGGCTCGCCGCATGCAGCATCCTGTCACCATCAGCCTATTCCAGTATACCACTGGAGTTCAAGATGAAAAATCAACTATTTAGTGGAGGGTAAATGTGCAGTTTGATGAAAGACGAAGCAGTGCATGAGCAAAAAATGCGCATGCACTGCTCGTTCGAACCATTTCCCCAGTCTGTTCGTATCTGAGGCAATGCCCAGAATTGACGAACGGATACAGCCGGTGTACCGAAATTACGAAGCGTGCCCGAGCATGAGGATGACTGGATGAACCGCTATTTCCCACTCGACGAATATCGCACGCGCTGGGACCGTCTCTTGGCCGAAATGAAGCGTCGAGGGTTCGAGACGGCTGTGGTGTTCGGCCGGGGCGGCGGAACGACCGACAATTGTGGCGACGTGCTCTATCTCTCCAACCAATATTCGATCAGCGGCGGTATGGACTCGCTGATCTGGACAGCCCGTTCCTTCACGGGGGTCATCCTGCAGGCGGGCCGCGACCCGCAGCTGCATATCGACGAACCAGAGGTGCGGCGCGATCTCGTCGCCATCGAGGACGTGCGCTCGAGCAATCACCCTTTCGAAAATGTGGCGCGCGCTTTGGTCGAGCGCGGCGTCTCCGGCCGGGTGGCACTGGTCGGCACCAACCTCATCCCCGTGAAATACTACCGGCAACTGGAAGCCACCGCACCCGATATCGAGTGGGTTCCGGTCGATGACCTCGTCCGCTCGGTACGCCGGATCAAGAGCGGACGCGAACTGGATGCCTACCGGACGGCCGGGGAGACGGCGACGGCGGGCATGACGATCCTGATGGAAAGCCTGGTCAGCGGCATGTCGGAGCGGGAAGCCGCTGGCGAATGTGCGCGCGAGGTCGTGCGCCGCGGCGGACGTGTGCAGATGATCGGCACCAATCACGGCGACACGCTCGGCTTCGACCAGCGATTTCCGCTGACGGGGTATAGCGACGATGTGCCCGACGTCGGCGACGTCGTGACGGGCACGCTTCATGGCCCGCTGTTTCAGGGCTATTACCTCGACCCCGGTCGCACCGCCGTGCGTGGTCGTGCAAATGCCGACCAGCGCCGCCTGATCGAGGCGGCCGGCGATCTCGTCCACCGGCTGACCGACATGTTGAGGCCGGGCGCAAGGTTGCTCGATATCGCAGCGGAGGGTGATCGGCTCACCGCAGCCTTCGGCGGGTCGATCTCGCCGATCATGAAGAATTTCCCCTTCTATGGCCACGGCATCGGCCTCGGCTTTGAACTGCCGCGCATTTCGACCAGCATGTCGCTGCCGGAGGACATCGTCGAGCAGGACATGGTCTTCGGCATCGAGGCCTTCCTGTCGCTCGACGGCGTGGGCGCCGCCTTCTATGAGGACATTGTCATCGTCGGACAAGACGGCAATGACGTGCTAACGAAGTCTCCAAGTCTGTTCTGACGGCAACACCGGATCGGAGCTGTGCCGGGAAGGTCAACCTTCCCGGCATCGCTTTGGCACAAGCCGTGATCGCGCAGCGTCAGTGCGCGAAAACGCTGTCGAAATCCTTGAAGCCCTTGACCTCGATCGGGTTGCCGCTCGGATCGAAGAAGAACATCGTGCGCTGCTCGCCGGGCTCGCCTTCAAAGCGGATCACCGGGGGAATATCGAAGGCGATGCCGGCCTTTTCCAACCGGTCGGCCAGCGCCAGCCAGGCATCGAGCGGCAGGACGACGCCCAGATGCGGCATCATGACCATGTGGTTGCCCACCTTGCCGGTCCGTGTGACCTCGAATGGCTTGCCGAGGTGGAGCGAGATCTGGTGGCCGAAGAAGTCGAAATCGACCCAGGTGTCGGTGGATCGGCCTTCGGCACATCCCAGGACATCACCGTAGAAGCGACGCGCCTCGTCGAGGTCCGTAATGTGGTAGGCGAGATGGAAGAGTGAACGCACGGGTAAGTCTCCTTTATGCAGGGCTAACTAGGGTCAGCGAGAGGTGAGTGTTCGGGGTAGGGTCGAGAGCGGCTCCGCGCCGGTTTCCGTCACGATGACGGTTTCCGATGCTCCGACGGTCCAGTGGCCGAAGCTGCGCAGCGTTGCCGGGATGTGAAAGACCATGCCGGGCTCGATGGCGCGCGATACGCCGGAAAACAGGCTGAGAATGCCGCCCTCGCCCCAGTCGGGGGCAAAGGCGATCCCCATGGAATAGCCGATGCGCTTCCTGAAGGCGGCGGTGAAGCCGGCGGCGTCGATGATCCTCTGCGCGGCGTCATGCGGCGCAGCGCACGGGTTGCCCGGCCGGATCTGGGTGATCGCCGCATCCAGTGCCGAGAGCGCGCAGTCCATCATCCGCTGCGCCTCGGCCGGCGGCTTGCCGAGCCAGACCGTGCGCATCAGGGCCGCGTGGTAACGCGCATGGCTTCCGGCAAGCTCCAAGAAGACGGGGTCGCCGTCGCTCAAAAGACGACGGCGCCATGTCATGTGCGGTAGCCCACTGCGCCCGCCCGACGAGACGAGCGGCTCCATGGCCATGGCCTCGGACCCTGCGCGCGTCGCGGCACCGAGCATGGCGGCGGCGACCGCATTCTCATCGGCCCCGACGGTGCAGGCCTCGATGGCGGCAACCATGCCGGCGTCCGCATAACGTGCGGCAGCGCGGATCGCATCGCGTTCAGCGTCGCTCTTGATCATGCGCAGCGGCGGCACGATGTCAGAACCGTCCGTCAGTTCCGCGACGCCAAGGCGACGGGCGATCTCGCTGACGAGCCGCGACGGCAGGAACCAGCCGGACAGCTCGATCGCGGGCACGCCCATGCCGCGCTCGCGCAGCAGGGAGACAAGCGCGCCGGCCGGGTCGTCGCCGTCCTGGTAGGTGACGATATCGCTCAACCACGTATTCGCGACAGCGCCGAAGAACTCCAACTGCCGCACCAGCAGCGTCATGGGACCGGATGCCGGGAGAAGCAGCGCCTGAAAAGCGAAATAGCCGGCCGTCTGCCGGCCCGTCAGCCAGT
The DNA here is from genome assembly GCF_003217095.1 of Rhizobium sp. PP-CC-3A-592. Taxonomy (GTDB): domain Bacteria; phylum Pseudomonadota; class Alphaproteobacteria; order Rhizobiales; family Rhizobiaceae; genus Ferranicluibacter. The sequence goes on along the minus strand of NZ_QJSR01000006.1, from coordinate 208,439 downwards.
AGATCGTTTCCGGACCGGTCACGACCAGTGCCGCGTGCGCGCTCGCCCGGAGTGCTGCCTGCGCGCGTGCCTGACGATCGGCGTATTCGTCTCTCGGGAAGGCCGCCTCGCTGCCGCGCATGGCGGGATCGTTCAGAAATGCCGCGTTGTCCATCAACCCCGCCTCACGTCCGAGACAGCCAGGCGAGAAAGCGCGCCCGAACGCTGTCGAAATGGCGCTCCATCGCCGCCCGCGCCGCCGCCTCGTCTTTCGTCGCGATGGCATCGATGACGTCGAGATGCTCGCGGGCCTGCTGGTCGAAGCGGTCGTGCGTGCGGGTAATCGTGCAGCGGCGCGCAATGCCGCGCATCTCTGTCAGCATCGTCGCCAGCAGCGGTAATCCGGCAGCGTGGGCGACCGCATCGTGAAAGGCATCATCATCCAGCCAGAACCGATCGAACGCGATATCACCGCCATCGGCATAGGCGCGCATCGCGTCGCGCGACGCGAGAAGCGCCGGCGTGATCGCGTGCGTGGCCGCCTTCGCGGCGGCGGCACCTTCGAGCAGGCGGCGGATCTGGACGATCTCCAGCAATTGCTCGACCGTAACCTCGCGGACCATCAGGGCGCCGTTCGGCAGCCGGGAGATCACGTCTTCCTTTTCGAGTCGCGAGATGGCCGCGCGCAGCGGTGTGCGGGAAATACCCGATTCCAGCGCCAGTGTGCGCTCCGTCAGCATATCCTCGGACGAGAACCGTCCTTCGAGAATTCGCTGCTTCAGATCGCGATAGATCTGCTGCGTCAGCGTTTCCTTATCAGCCATGCAGGGCACCGCCTTCCATGATTGCGACCTTCAGGATTTCGACGGTCGCTGCGAGATCGGCAGAACCCCTGGCGTCCTGCGGAGGATGGATCGTCGTCCACACCGTCATGCTGCCTGCTCCACCGGCGCCTCGATCGTCGTTGCCGGCCTTTGCCCGGAAAGGGCTGTCAGCACATGGCCGGCAGCACCGGTCGCCACACGCTGCAGGGCCTCCGGCGTCGTGCCGCCGAGGTGTGGCGTGAAGATGACCCGCTGCGATGTCGAAAGCGGCCCCTGCGGGGCCTGCGGCGTGTAGACGTCGAGACCGGCAGCGGCGATCCTTCCCTGCAAGAGCGCTTCGGCAAGCGCTGCTTCGTCGATCAGCCCGGCACGCGCCGTGTTGATCAGGATTGCGCCGGGCTTCGTCAGGGCAAGAGCGGCCGTGCCGATCAACCCGCGCGTTTCGTCCCGCAGAGGGGTATGAAGCGAAATCAGGTCTGCCCGACCCAGGCCGTCTGCAAGTGTCGCCACGCGCTCGAAAGGCCCGGTATCGGCGCTTCTGGGAGAATGAACCAGAACCTCCATGCCGAGTGCCGCGTGGAGCATCCGCCCGAGACCGGCGCCCGTTGCTCCCCATCCGACGATCAATGCCGTCTTTCCCGAGAGTTCGTGAAATATGCCCGCTTCCCGAAAGCCGGACGCGCCGTCGCGAACCGCGCGATCCGCAGCCGGGATCAGCCGTGCGGCCGAAAGCGCAAGGCCGAGGGCAAGCTCGGACACGGACTGCGCATTGGCGCCGGGCGTGTTGCAGACCAGGATGGATTTCGCCGCGGCCTGCGCCTTGTCGACACCATCATGACCCGCCCCGTGAACGACGATGACCTTCAGCACGTCGCTGGCAAGGATCGCGCGTGCCGAAAGACCGGCATCCCGCGTGATCACGGCATGGCAACCCGCGATCCGGCTCGCAACCGTTTCCATGTCGGCATCCGGGCAAAGGTCGACGTCGATACCGGCGTCCCGGAGCATGGCGATGCCGTCCGCATGAATGGGCTGAACGAGAAGGCATTTCATCGCGGCAATCCCCGGCTGGAGGCATCGAGTTTTTCGAGAATGGCGTCCCGCGCATTCAGCACGTGGCGGCTCATCAGGTTTCCCGCCGCATCGGCATCGCCTGCCCGCAGGGCATCCAGAATCTCGAGGTGCTCCCGGCATCCTTTCAGGAAGCGTTCGGGAACGAGACTGTGGTCGAACATGCAGGTGCGCCGCCGCAGATCGCCGATCGTGCGTATCATCGTCCGGTTTCCCGAAACATTGGCAAGCCAGACGTGGAAATCGTCGTCGACCTCGAGCGCTTCTCCGTTCTCCCCCGGACCCGTCGCGATCAAGACCTTGATGCGGCGTTCGAGATCGTCGAGGGCGTAGGCCGGGGCAGCGATCGCGATGCGCGCGCAGTAGCCCTCGATCACGCTGCGCAGATAGAAGATCTCCTCGACCTCCTCCGCCGCCAGCCGGCGGACCTTGAGAAACCGCCCCTCCTGAACCGCCAGTCCTTCGGCTTCGATGCGTTTGATCGCCTCGCGAACCGGGGTTCGGGACATGGAGAATTCTTCGCCGAGCTTGGCTTCCTGCAGAACATCTCCCGGCATCAGAGCGCCGGAAAGGATCATGTCGATGATCGTGCCATAGGCCTTCTTCGCAAGGGGCTGGCTCATGTGTTCGACCTCCCGGATGTCGTCTCTGTCTCTGCTGTTTCTGTGGTTTTGTCCTTTTCCTCAAGACCCGAAAGGGCCGAGGCCAGCACACGCGACTGGTCGAGCAGCAGATCTTCGGCCTCGTCCCGGGTGATGACCCGGAAGTGGACAAAGCTTCCCGTCATCGCCTGCGCCATCCGCGGCAGATCGACGGAGGCGACCGTGGCGATCTTCGGGTAACCGCCCGTGGTCTGCCGCTCGGCCATCAGCACGATCGGCCGGCCGGAGGACGGCACCTGAATGGAGCCGGCGACCGTTCCATCGGAGATGATATCATGTCCGGCAAAGGCCGAAATCGCAGGCCCGTCCAGCATCTGCGCCATCCGGTCGCGGTGCGTCGCGATACGAAACGGTTCTTCGAGGAAGATCTTCCAGGCCGAAGCATCGAAATGATCGGCCTGCGGTCCCGGCACGATGCGAAACGGGCCGCGCGGCCGGGCAAGGGGCTGGCGCAGCGCAAGGAGCGGCGCGTGTCCCGAAGCGCCGAGCGGCAAGCCGTCGCCGGCCGCAAGCCGCCGTCCATCGAAACCGCCGAGCCCCGTGCGCAGATGTGTCGTCCGCGCGCCGAGAACAGGTGGCGTATCGATGCCGCCGGATATTGCAAGGTAGCCCCAGACGGCGTTGACGACCGCGCCGATGCGAAGCGTCTGCCCAGGCAGCAAATGGTGGCTTTCCCAAGCGTGGACGGGTTTCCCGTCGATCGTCATGCCGACGGACGCACCCGTGACGGCAAAGCGCACGGGTGCGTCGACGACGAACGTTCCCCCGACCTGCGCGAATTCGAGCCCGGCATCGCTCTCGGCATTTCCGACCAGGCGGTTGGCCATTCGCAGGGACGGCGGGTCCATGGGCCCTGCCCCGGACACACCGAAGCGCGAGAGCCCGACGCGGCCGAGATCCTGCACCGTCATCATGGGGCCTGCGTCCTTGATGTGGAGAACGCTCATGTCGTCGCCCACTCTTCAACAGGCTCACCTCTGGCGACCGCCGCATCGAGATGCGCGGCCTCGGCCTCCTCGATCGCGCGAAACCGAACGCGATCGCCGGCGCGCAGCAGAAACGGCTCTTTGCGCGATGGGTCGAACAGTTTCAGCGGCGTTCGCGCGATGAACCGCCAACCGCTCGGCCCGGGAACCGAGTTGATGCTCGCCTGCTGCCCGCCAATGCCGATGGCGCCGGCCTCGATCCTCTGACGGGGAACCGCAAGCCGGGGCGTATGCAAACGCTCGGGCAGTCCGCCGAGATAGGCGAAACCAGGCGCAAAGCCGATCATGTAGACGCGATAACGGGCGGAGGCATGCATCGCGATCAGGTCGTTGCGCGTCATCTCCTTCAACGCGGCCAGCGCATCGAGATCCGCGCCGGTCTCCCCCCCATAGAGCACGGGGACGATGATGTGGCGTGCGGTGCTTTCCGTGTCAGCCTGGCACTCCAGCATGTCCATGAGCTGCACGGTCAGGTCGCGACCCCGAACGAGAGCCGGATCGTAGTGAACGAGAAGTGATCTGTAGGTCGGCACGACCTCTGTTATGCCAGCGACCTCGGCTGCTGCCAAACGGCCAGCCATCGCGACGACGCGGGCGCTGGTCGCCTCGTCTATCCGGTCGGAGAACTCCACGGCCAGGGCGCTGTCTCCACAGGCGGCGATGCGGGGGAAATGCGCCGGGGCATTTGTCATCACAGCCATGGCCTTCCCTCGTTCGATCGTGCCATGCCGGCCTTCGCAGATTGGACGCGCCCTTCGCAGGACGGATGGACGAAACGGTTCGTCGCCGGCTGGCTATTCCTCTGTCGGCATAGCGCGGCAAGGTCTTGTCATTTCAGTACACCATCTGTATGTCAAGCCCCACGGCGCTCGTGTGGGCCTCGTTTTGCCGACCTATCAGCGGGGATTTTCCGTGGCGACCATCGACCTGAACTGCGACATGGGCGAAAGCTTCGGCGCCTACACGATCGGCGATGATCGCGCCTTGATGGACATCGTGACGACGGCCAACATCGCATGCGGCTTCCATGCGGGCGACCCCTCCGTCATGCGCGACACGATCCTTCTGGCCAAGGCGCGCGGTGTCGCTGTCGGCGCGCACCCCTCCTGCATGGATCTCTACGGCTTTGGCCGGCGGCGCATTTCCGGGGAGCGGCCGGAGGATATCGAAGCGCAACTGATCTACCAGATTTCCGCAATACAGGGCATGGCGTCTGCGCTCGGCTGGCCGATCACGCATGTCAAGACGCATGGCTCGCTCGGCAACATGGCAGCCGAAGACGCAGAACTCGCAAAGGTCTGCGTCGATGCCATCCGGGCCGTCGATCCCGGCCTCGTCTTCATCACCCTGCCCTTTTCCGAGACGATGAAGGCGGCGGAAGCGGCCGGGCTGCAGGTCGCCTGCGAGGTCTATGCCGACCGTCGCTACACAGACAACGGCATGCTCGCGCCGCGCCAGATGGAGGGCGCCGTCATTCACGATCCCCGAGAGAGCGTCGATCAGGTCCTGTCGATGCTCTGCGACAAGACGATGCCGACGATCGGCGGCAAGCGCCTTCCCGTCGATCCGGCAACCGTCTGCATCCACGGCGATACGCCCGGTGCTGCCACGACCGCGCGCGCCCTTCGCACACAATTGACGAACGCGGGCATCGCGATCGCCCCCTTTCACACACCCAAGCGCCTCCACGAGGAGAATACCCTTTGAACCGTACCGTCTATCTCAACGGCGCCTGGCTTGCCGAAGCCGACGCACACGTCTCCATTTTCGATCGTGGCTTCCTCTTTGCGGACGCCATCTATGAAGTGACCGGCGTCGTGAACGGCAAGCTGCTGGAATATGAAGGCCATTCGGCCCGGCTGCAGCGGTCGATGGCGGAACTCGGACTGGTCTGCCCTCTCTCAGCCGAAGACCTGCTCGGTGTTCACCGCGAGATCGTGCAGCGCAACGCACTGAGCGAGGGCCTGATCTACCTGCAGATCAGCCGCGGCCCGGCCGATCGCGATTTTGCCTTCCCGGCAAACCCCGTGCCGACGCTCGTGCTGTTTACCCAGGCCAAGGCCGTGCTCGACAACCCCAAGGCACGGACCGGCATTTCGGTCGCACTGCTTGCCGACCTGCGGTGGGCGCGTTGCGACATCAAGACGGTGCAGCTGCTTTACCCCTCGATGGCCAAGATGGAGGCGGCGCGGCAGGGCGCCGACGACGCGTGGCTGGTCGAGGACGGCTTCGTGACCGAAGCCAGTTCGGCGAGCGCGCATATCATCACCCGCGATGGCGTCCTCGTCACCCGTCCTCTGTCTCAGGCGATCCTTCACGGGATCACGCGCCACAGTGTTCTCGATATTGCAGCAAGCATCGGCGTTGCCGTCGAGGAGCGTTCCTTCAGCGTCCAAGAGGCGAAGACCGCAGCAGAGGCCTTCATTACGTCCGCGACGAATTTCGTACTCCCTGTGACACAGATCGATGGTGAGGCTATTGGTGACGGACAGCCTGGGCCGCTGACGTTGCGACTTCGCGAGCTGTATATCGAGAGAAAGATTGCATCGGCGATCTGATGACGGGCATGGCTTAACCGAACGATCGCACGCCGTGCGCGGGGAGACCCCGGTTGGACGAATCGACATTGCCATGGTCCGGCATTGCACGGTTGGTGCTTCATCACCATGAAGACGGTGAGGCCTCCGGTTCGTGCATTGACGTCAGCACGTTGTCGACGGATGCACTGTCCGTCGAGCAAATGGTGCTGTTCCGGTCGTGGCTGAGCGATCACGAGACGGTTCGGGCGGAACGCTTCCTGCATGCCGAAGACCGCCGCGATTTTGTTGCGGCCCATGCCCTGTTGCGCCTGCAGTTGCGCCATCATTTTCCCGAGTTGCCGTTTCCGGCACGCATCGCGGCCGATGGGCAAGGCGGCAAGCCCCGTCTCCGTCACGCCCACGACAGCGATGGCACCGCAATCGATTTCAATATCAGCCACACCAGAGGGATGGTGGCTTGCGTGACTGCAAGAGACCATGACGTCGGCATCGATTCCCCGCTGGTCCTTCCGGCAATGGGTGTCAAAAGACGGGTTCATCGTGGCCATGGCGGCGCGGAACAAGAACGGACGACCCGAGCATATACGAACCAAGCCCCGGGATGCCGTTTCCTAAAGGTCTCGCATCAAAAGCCAGAGCATATACAGCCCGCCCACACTGACAGTGACGATGCCAACGGGAACGCTAAGCGGGCTGAAAAGGTGCTGTGCGATCGCATCTGCGGCGAGCAGGAGAAGCGCGCCCGTCGCGGTCGATGCAGCCAGGGTCATCGAACGGGTCCGGCACAGGCGCTGGGCAATCTGCGGTGCGGCAAGACCCAATCCACGCTCTGATGTCATGCCTCACGCTCTGAGGAGCGCTTCCGACCGAAAGAAACCTGATCCGACCGGCGGCGCCACCTGAAGCTCCGCCAGGGCCGCAGCGAGATCCTCGTCCCGGATTGTCAGGATCGTCCCGAGCGCTGCGTCGAAAGCGGCAACGCAGAGGGGATCGAACTGCGCTCCGGCCTGCTGCCTTATGTGCTCGACGGCCCGCTCGACGGTCCAGGCCTCCTTGTAGGGGCGTGCCGTCGTCAGCGCGTCAAAATTGTCGGCAATCGCGACGATGCGACCGGAGAGGGGAATGGCCTCGCCGGTGATGCCATAAGGATACCCCTGCCCGTCCCAGCGCTCGTGGTGGCTACCGGCAATTTCGGCTGCGAGCTGCAGCAGGCCGGACTTGGATTCTTTCAGAATGTCGCAGCCGACAACCGTGTGCTTTCGCATGATCACGAACTCATCTTCGGTGAGCTTTCCCGTTTTCAGGAGAACGGCATCCGGTATCGCCACCTTGCCGATGTCGTGCATGGGCGATGCAAGCCTTATGTCCGAGCAGGCGCGTGAGGACAGGCCATAAGCCCTTGCAATGGCCTCGGAATACGCGCCGACACGTCGTGTATGGCGGGCCGTGTCGAGATCCTTGTACGCGGCGGCGATCGTCAGCCGGTCGATGATCTCCTCCTCGCGCGCGCGCAGTTCCGCCACGGCACTTTCCACCTCGGCGCGAAGCCATTCCGCCCTGTCGGAAAGCTTCCTGCGGGCATCTGCCAACGCCATCAGGTTGCGCATGCGGGCCTGAAATTCCAACGGGTTGACGGGCTTCGTCAGGAAGTCGATCGCGCCCGCATTGAGGGCCGCCATCCGCGTCGCGGCATCGGTGTCGGCCGTCACGATCACGAACAGCTTCTCGGCATGACGCTCGAAACGGATGAGCTCGGTGAGAAGCTCCACGCCGCTATAAACCGGCATCTGGAAGTCGATGACGGCAATATCGAATTCGAGTTCGGCAGCACAGGCCAGGACGTCATCCGGCTTGAGAAAGGGAATGGCGATACAGTCGGGAACACGCTCGACGAGGCGCGTCAGAATGGAAAGAGTGGTCCGGTTGTCGTCCACCAGCAGGATGCGCATGCTCGTTCGTCTCCTACGCGGCAATGTGGCGCCGGTATCCGGCGACGGTCATTTCGAGTTCGTTCAAAAGCGTCTTCGACAGCGTGCCCTGCCGGAGGTTCTCGGAGTGATCGGCGACCTTCTGCAAGCCCATGCTGCTCGCAGCGCCCTTCAGCGTATGCAGGAGACGATCTGCGTCACGGCTGCCCTCCGTGGCGAGCGTCACATGCAGGTCGGCAAGCAGGCTGCTGGCGTCATCGAAGAAGCTGTCCAGCAGCTCATCGAAGGCCTCTGCCCCAAGAGCATCAACGATTTCCGTCCGCCGCAGTTCGAAGGCATCGTCCGCACACACTGGCGCCGCCGTGGGAGCCTGCGTGTCCTCGGGCAAATCGACCGCGGCGATGACCAATCGCAGCTGGCGCATCGTCACGGGCTTCGACTGGAAGCCGGTCATGCCGGCCTGCTGACAGGAAAGCCTGTCGTCATCGGATGCATTGGCCGTCATGGCGATGATCGGCGTCTGGCTGCAGGGCCCATCGGAGCCGCGGATACGGCGCGTCGCTTCGATGCCATCGAGCCTCGGCATCTGCATGTCCATGAGGATCAGGTCGAACGGCTCCGCGCCTGCCCGTTCCACGGCCTCCAGCCCGTTGCTTGCGATGACGACCGTCTGGCCGAGATGTGCGAGGAAACCCGCAGCCACCTGCTGGTTGACGGCATTGTCCTCGACGAGGAGAATGCGCAATGACGGCAGGCTTTCGTGCGTGTCACGTGCGAGAGCCTGGGCATCGATGAGGGCAGGTCCTGCGGCGGGTGCAGGGATCTCGAACCAGAACGTGCTGCCTTCGCCTTTCCGGCTTTCGACGCCGATCGTGCCATTCATCGCTTCCACGATCTGCTTGCAGATCGTCAGGCCAAGCCCTGTTCCGCCATAGTTCCGGCTGATCGATGCATCCACCTGCGAAAACGGCCTGAACAGACGCTCGAGGCCCGTCTGGTCGATGCCGATGCCCGTGTCGTTGATTTCAAATCGCAAAGCCGGCTGTCCAGCCAAAACGGCTGGAATGACCCTGAGGGTCACGACGCCTTCGCTCGTGAACTTGATCGCGTTGCTCAGCAGATTGAGAAGGATTTGCCTCAGGCGGGTCGGATCCGTGGCAATGACTGCTGCCGGCAGCGCCGACGGCATCTCCAGAACGAAGCGGTTGCTGTGCTCGGTGACGCGATCGCGAAGGATATCGACTGTCGCCACAACAACGGCAGCGACATCGACGGCTCTCTCCTCGATGGTCAGCGTTCCATGCTCAATTTTCGCGAAGTCGAGGATCTCGTTGATCAGTTCGAGGAGCGACTCGCCAGAACGGCGGATCGTCTGCACGCCGGAAGCAACCGTGGGTGGGAGCGGTGAAAGCTGCAGGAGTTCCGCGGTACCGAGGATGGCATTCAGTGGCGTGCGGATTTCATGGCCCATGGTGGCCATGAACTGTGATTTCGCGCGATTGCCGGCCTCCGCATCGAGATAGGCGTCTTTCAGCCGACTTGTTGCGCGTTCAAGGCTCAGGCCTGCCAGCCGCACCGTCTTCAGCTGCCGCCGGAGCGTGACGACCAGGAAGACCATGCAGCACACCAGAAGGATCACGAGGCCTGCCGATTTCGCCTGCAACCAGAGAACTTCATCACGCGCATCGGCGCGGCCGGTGCTGACGGTGGTATTGGAATAGAGCAAAAGCTGTTCGGTATCTTTGATGAGCAGGTCGAAGCTGCGAACGACGTCTTCAAGAACGGCGGGAGAGACAGGACGACCGGCCGCAAGGGCGTTGAAAACCTCTTCCCGATCGAGAACACCCTGCCGGATTCCCGTGAGCAGCCCACCGATCGTGGCGTTCGCCCTGAATTTCTGATCGAAGGATGCCTTATCGAGGATGCTCATCCGGGAATAGAGAATGTCGTAGCGAGTGCTCAAAGCCTTCACGCGGGCAGCAGAAAAATCCTTCTCCACGATCATCACGTAAAGCGTTTCGTGCAGCCGTCGCGCCTCGCGATCCAGCTGATAGACAGACCACAGGGCATTCTCGCGAATGCCATCCTGCAGAGCCGAGTATTTCCGGGATATATCGATAAAAAGGATGACCAGCGTGACCAGGAGCAGGACGGCAAAGATCTGCAGCACGACGGTCGCCTTGCTCGCCCGCTGCATGATGTCGCCGCTGCCCGGATCCAGGTCGATCACTCGGTGACCTCGATGTCCCGGATCTGCCAGACCGAACGAGAGAAATACTTCTCATTCATAAGCTCGGGTTTCTCGTCGAACGGATAGATCAGAAAAAGCGGTCCCTTGTCCCGAACCGACATCACCGCGCCGTTCATTCGTGTGGCCAGCATCGTGTCGAGATCTGTCACATCTTCCATCGGAAGCTCGGCAGAATAGTCGTTCAGGGCCGTCAGCTTGACCTTGGTGCCATGCGCGCCCGCAGCGGCCAAAACCGAACGCAGGAGCGGACCTGAAAACGTCAGCCTGCCTTCTGTCCAGGGCGTTTCCATCTCGCCCGAACGTCCGGCCAGCGCCTCCAGCATCGGCAGGTCGAACTGCGCCTTGCCATCCGCATTGGGATGATCGAGGCGACCTGTGACGGTCAAAATGACGTCACCTTTCGGCACTTCGAGCGCGCGTGCAGAGAAGGGAAGAAGCGTCGAGGCCGCCGTTAAAAGAAGAGCAAACAGGGAGATCCGGGTCGTCATCAAGGCTCCATGAGGAAGCGGTTTCGTGAAGGCCGTACCATCGGCACGAACGCGTTGGTCCCGAAAGGGATCGACACTCCCGGTCGCAGAAACGCCGTCCGTTTCGGTGGGAACGACAGATGCGGCCCCAATGAAACATCACGTCGAACATTTGAATTTAGGCACCCGATTTATAGGGGGAAACTGTTTAAGGCAGAGTGAACGTTACGTCCGCTCGCTATTGCCGTGGATGATCCTGGGACGATTTATCGTGAATGACTTTGGTTTGGTTCAAGAACGCGCCTTAATACCCGGATGGGTCGATTTGCCCCTGTCCACAACCCACCATCACGGCCGCTGGCCAGTCGAGACGGCCGCCAGCTGACCCGCTTTCAGGCTCGTCGCCCGCGCCTGCACGAAACGGGAAGCTTGGGAACTTTAACGGACGCTGTCATGCTCTTTCGCTTGGAATCGACGTATACGGGACGAAACTGTGGCGAATGACAAGCGGTGCTGCGATCCGAACGCGGACTGGCGGGTGGTGTGGCTCGGCCTGGCGACGGTCGATGAGCGCCACCGCAGTGTCGGCCATCTCGGTCGGGTCCTGCCGGAAGGTCGTCAGGCCGTAGCTGAGCCAGCCGGCTTCCGGCAGATCGTCGAAGCCAATGACGGAAAGGTCTTGAGGGACTTGAAGCCCGGCTTCGCGCTGGGCGTGGTCGATGACGCCGAGGGCAAGGAGGTCGTTGATACAGAAGATGCCCTGTGGTCTTTCCGGTGCGTCCAGGAGCTGGCGACCGGCATCCCGCCCACCTGCGTAATCGGAGTCGCCACCACGCACCGCCAGAACGTGCGCGCCAAGGCGCCGGGCTTCCGCGCAGAAGGCGTTTTCGCGTTCGACGACACTGGGCGTTGCGGATTGCGAGCCGGCAAGGCCGAGACGCGTGAAGCCTCGGGCGACGAAAAGCGCCGCCGCCTGCCGTGCTGCGGATCCGTTGTCGATCTCGACATGATCCGCATCGGGCTCGGAGCGGCCGATGACCACCAGCGGCTGGCCATTACGGCGTGCAAGATCGACGAAGGAGGCGGGCGGGGAGCCCGAGAGGATGATCGTCGCCTCCGCCCGATGGCCGAACAAAGCGCGCTGGGCGGCCAGCAGTTCCGCATCGGTCTGCCCGGTATTGATCATCAGGGGGATGCTGCCGCGCGCGATCAGCGCCTTGGTCAGGGCGGCGGCTAGATGGGTGCGGAAGCCGAGTTCCGGCTTGGTGGCCACCAGTCCGACAAGGCGGCTTTTGTTGGCGAGCAGGCCGCGAGCGAGGTCGTTGACCTGATATCCCAGCGTCTCCGCTGCCGCCATCACCTTGCGCCGCGTCTCTTCTGCGATGCTTGCCCCTGGGGTGAATGCGCGCGACACGGCCGACCGCGAAACGCCCGCAAGCTTTGCCACATGCTGGGCACTGACGAAGTCCTGTGTCTGCGACGGCTTGGACGGGCTCATGGGATCAGTGCCCCACCTTCGACAGGACGTCGGATTTCAGGAAGCGCTCGACCACCAGCATGAAGCCGATCGAGGGCACGAGCAGCACGAGCGCCGTGATGGAGGCGATCTGGTAGTTGCCCCCGCCGCTCGCGGTGTAGAGCAGCAAAGGCAGCATGTTGATGTCGGGTGCGCCGACGAAATAGCTGCCGGTGAATTCGTCGAGCGATTCCAGAAAGACGAAGATCGCGCTTGCCATCAGCCCCGGCATGGCGAGCGGCAGGGTGATGTCGCGGAACGTGCGGATGGCGGACGCGCCGACCGAACGGGCGGCCTGTTCCAGCTCGATGTCGACAGCAGAAAACGCGGCCGTTGCGATCCACACAGAAAAGACCAGCCCGTGCGTCATGTGGACGAGAACGACGCCGAGAATGGTTCCGTTGAGGCCGAGCTGGTAGAAGACGCGGGCGATGTTGACGTAGACCGGCAGGTTGGGAAAGGCCTGCGGCAGAAGGAACGCAAGCAGGATGAGACCCCGAAACGGCAGCTTGAGGCGGGCGAGCGCAAAGCCTGCGGGAATGGCCAGCGCCAGCGCCAGGATCACCGTCAGCATGGCGACGAGCACGCTGTTGCCAAGCGCTTCCATGGCATTGCCGCGGGGCGAGAATACCCGGGCCCAGAAACTGAAGCCGTAGCTCATGGGTAGAGCATTGGGGAAATACCAGCGTTCCGCGACGGTCCACAGGACAAGGTTGGTCAAAGGACCGAAGATCACGAAGGCGAGCAGGCCCAGCACGAGCGCGCGCGGCAGCCACCAGAGATCCATCATCGGCAGGCGTTTCATAGAGGAGCGTGGTACAGGCATAGCGTCGTTGGTGGTGCTCACAGACTTTTCCTCACGCCGTGACGAAGGTAGATCCAAGCGACAACCGATGTGATGAGCAGCGAAACGAGGCCGAGCGCGTTTGCAACCCCGTAGTCGCCATAGGCATTGATGCGGAATGCGATATCCGTCGTCAGCATGGTGGGGGATTGCGCGTTGATCATCAGGGGCACCGAGAGCACCGACATCATCGTGACGAAGGAGAGGATCAGTCCGACGAGCAGCGTGGTGGCCACCTGCGGCACGACGATCTCGAACAGGATCCGCAGCCGTGACGCGCCGAGATTGCGCGCGGCCTCGATGGTCGAGCGATCGAGCGAGGCCATGGCGCCGGCGAGCAGCAACGTGACGAACGGCGTCTGCTTCCAGACGAAGGCGATGACGATGCCGCGCCAGTCGAGGAAGCTTTCGGCCTGGACCGGCGTAAGAATGCCAAGGCTGATGAGGACGTTGTTGAACAGGCCGTTCTTGGCAAGAAACGTGCGCAGGACCTGCCCTGTGACGATGAACGGAATGAACATCGGCCAGCGATAGAGCCAGCGAAGGATCGCTACCGTCCGTGGGTTTTCCCCAAGGGTGAGATATCCTGCAATCGCGATGGAGAAGAGCCCGATCAGGACGGTCGACAGGCTGACGATCACCACCGTAAAGATCGCGTCCTGCGTATAGAGCTCGGTGGCTTTGACGAAATTGCCAAACCCGAAGCCGTCACCGACCTCGAAGGCACCGACCACCGACGCCACCAGCGGCACGACGAAGAGCAGCAGGATGACGGCGAGCGCCGGCGCGACGAGAAGCAGGCTCAAAGGTCGGTGGGACATGGTAACCAGGGCATCGGAGATAGGGACATCGAGGGATAAGAAGCCGGCTCTGGCCGGCTCCCGTGTCTTTGCGTTCAGAGACGGCGCATTATCAGTTGCTGACCTGCTTCTCGTAGGCTTCCAAAATCGCGTTGTTGTAGGGCGCGATCGGGAACGGCTTGCTCTTGGTGGCGATGTCCTCGGGCGAGATGTCGGTGAAGAGCTTGTCCCAGGTCTTCTTGTCGAGTTCGGCCTGCACGTATTTCGCGTCGATGCCGGGATACCAGTTGAAGCGCGTGACGATGCCGTCGGCCTGAACCTTGGGGCTTGTCGCGAGCTGCACGAACTTCTCGGCAAGCGTCACGTTCGCGCTCTTTGCCGGGATCACGTAATGCATCGGCTGGCCGGGCATGCCGGGCGCCGGCAGCACGAGCTTGAAGTCCGGCGGCAGCTGGCCATTGGCCTGCCAGGAATAGAACATGTCGACCCAGACAGGACCCATGGCAATTTCGCCACGGCTGAGCAGGTCCAGCGTGCCGGCATTGCCGGGCGTCAATGTCGCGTTCTTGGTGAAGTCCTTGAGGCTGGCCAGCGCCGGGCCCCACTTCTGCGTCTCGCTCTCCTCGAACGGGCCGGTCATGAGATTCTTCGCATCGCCCTCGCCGAAGGCATAGATCCAGCCCATGACAAAGCTGACGCCGGAGGCGCCGCCCTTGATACCGTTATAACCGAACATCTTGGGATGTTCCTTGGCCCAGGAGACGATCTCCGGATAGCTCTTCGGCGGGTTTTCGACGAGGGCCGGATTGTAGGCGAGCGCTGCCTGGCTGTTGTACATGGGCATGACATAGCCGCTGACATCGCTGCCGAGCGCCATGTCGGCATTCGCCCGCGTGACGAGCGCGCCGGTGTCGATCTTGGAACGGTAGGATTCGAGATAGCCGGCCTTGACCATCGGGCCGGTGAACTTCTCATGCACCACGGCGACATCGGCATCCCATGTGGCGGTGCCGGCCTTGGACTGTGCCTCGAAACGCTCTACAATCTTCTGCGAGCCCGCGTCACCCGGGCCCGTGCCGACCACGCGCACCGTGTTGCCGGGGTTCTGCTCTTCGAACAGCGGCCCAAGATATTCGTTGACGTAGTCGACCATGTTCTGGTCGCCGGCCGTCATGACGGTGAGTTCTGCGGCCGAGGCCGATGGTGCTGCCAGACTGACGAGCAGGGCGGCCTTGAGGATCGTTTTCATGGAAATGCTCCGGTGAAGGGTCGGTTAATTCGGCGATGCTTCCAGCACGCGAGCCTCGTTCAAGACTGTTGCGGGATGAGGGAGCGCGGCCGGGATGGTTCCGGCCGGCGCGTCGAAAAGGAAGAGGTTGTCGGGTGCGATGGTGACGTGAACGGCGGTGCCGGGCGCGCAGGCACGCGGTGCATCGACCTGGATCATCTCGCTCCCGACACGCACGGTGTGGCGCCAGAGCCCGCCGGGGTAGCTGACATCGACGATATCGCCGGCGAGCACGAGACCTTCGCCGTTGGGAACACCGGCGAGCGAGCGCTCCTCGAGAGTGGCGGCCTCCGCCCGGAACCGCGCCTCGAGGTGGCCTGTGGACAGCATGCGTCCACCTCTCGGCACGCGGCAGGCTGCGTTCGACGCCCCGGCGGCTATGGCGATGATATCGCCATCAATACCGCCCGGAAGGATCAACTTGTTCTCCGCACCCATGAAGGCCGCGACGAAGGCCGTCTGCGGGCGATTGTAGACGGCCTCCGGCCGACCCTCCTGCGCAATGCGCCCGGCATTCAAAATGACGATGCGGTCCGCCATGACCATCGCTTCTTCCCGGTCGTGCGTGACGTGGACCGTGGTGATGCCGAGCTTCTGCTGCAAGGCGCGAATCTCATGGCGAACCTGAAGCCGGATCCGCGCATCGAGGTTCGACATCGGCTCGTCGAGAAGTAGGATCTCGGGGTTGATCGCGAGCGCTCGACCGAGCGCCACGCGCTGGCGCTGCCCGCCGGAAAGCTCGGCAGGCTTGCGCGCAGACAGGCCCGTCAGGCCAAGCAGGCGTTCCATCTCGGCAACGGTGCCGGCAATGTCGGCGGCAGAACGACGGCGCAGCTTCAAACCATAGCCAATATTCTGAGCAACCGTCATATGCGGCCAGAGCGCGTAGGACTGAAAGACCAGGGCCATGCCGCGCCTGTCCGGCGGGAGCGTCGTGACATCGCGCGACCCCACGCGAATGGCGCCGGCAGCAGGCTGGGCGAAGCCTGCGATCGTGCGCAGCAGCGTGGTCTTGCCGCAACCGGACGAGCCGAGGAGAGCGATGAATTCACCCTCGGCGATATGCAGATCGATACCGTCGAGGATACGGTTCGCTCCGTAGCTAACGCTGATATTGTCGATCTGGAGAAATTTTTCCGGCACTGACGTGATCCTCTGCACAGCTGTGCACGATAGGGTCGTTCCGTAACACTTTGATGACGTTTCAAGGCCGAGATGCGCGGGGCCCGATGCACAGCCGGCACCAGACCCCGCCCTGCATCAGTTCCCGACGTAGACGAACCGCACGGAGGACGTCTTGTCGTTGAACCCGACCGCGTTCAGGTTCTGCTCTCCGGTGCCGGTAAATTCCTTGTAGCGGTCGCGGAAACCGTCATCGTCGTAGAGCCTGACGCGCCAGCCCGCGGGAATGCACCAGCGCACGGCCGACGTCTTGTCTCCGAAGCCCTCGACGTTCTTGAGGTTGTCGTACCTCCGGAGAGTGTAGTCGGCGTAATCGATCATCAGCCCGCGATCGCTGAAGTCGGAGTCGTCGTAGAGTTCGGCCCAGGCATACTGGATATCGGTTAGGCATTTCTGCTGCGGCACCGGGAAGATCGAGCGGAATTCCATCATCTTCACGCTGTTGCCAGGCCCGCTATTGTCGTGTTCGGAGGCGTAGACGAGGAGCTGGCCCGCGGCATCGACGAACACGCCGCCCGCGGCATCCATGTTGCATTGCGTATTGGCACCCGTTCCATAGTTCGGCGACGGATAGCCGCAATAGACGTGCTTCTTGGCAACTTTCGTCAGCACGATCTGGCCGTTCACATCGGTGACGCGAAAGAGGTCGAGCCAGTCCTCTCCGATGCCGACGACGACGGAGGTGTTCATGTGGGTGCCTGCGAGGAAAAGACTGCCGTCACACTGCGTGATGAAGTGCAGGGACTGGTAATCGCCGAATTCGCTGTCGCCGATGGTCGTCTGCAAGGCGCTTTCGTTCCAGGTGCCGACGAGTGAAAATGTCGTTCCCGACTGGCCGAGGTCGCTCGCCGTTGACCGGTAGAATTCGAGCGTATCGGCTGCGTTGCGGGCTGTCGCTGCGAGGAAGGTTCCGTCCCCGAGCTGCGTCAACGACACGGAGCCCGCCTCCCCCGTCATCGTCGTGATACGCGGCGGGAGAAGCGTGATGTTGGCAAGGTCGGACATGTTGTAGAACAGCACCTGTCCCATGCCGCCGCTTAGCGATCCGTCGAGCGCGACGGCGAGGATGTTGCCGCTCGACTGCAGTCCGCCCGAATGCGCATAATTGGAGAGGTAGGCCGGCATCGGCTGGTCGCCGACCATCTGGGCATTCGTCGGCGCGGTCGCCGGATACGGGCTGGTGGAAAGCCGGTTCGACCGCCAGCGCTCGGCAACGCTGCGCGGCTGCGTCATGCGCACGAGCGAAAAGGGTACCGTTCCCTGGCCGTTGTCGGATCTGGATATGACGAGGTAGTTCTCGCCGTTGCCCGACAAACGCTGCAGCCCCTGCCAGTGGTGGTAGGACGCCGCATTGCCGACGGGGTCGCCGACAACGCTGAACCCCATGGGGTCGCCATGATCCCGCAAGGTATTGACGGCGTCCGTCACGTTGGAAATACAGCGGTTGCAGGATGGCGATGCGCCTATGCAAACCGCGCCGGTCGTGAGCGGCGATGCCGCTGCCGTCGGCGAGACCGCCATGAACTGGATAAGGAACGAGGGGATGCACAGCAGTGCAACGGCAGAAATTCGTCGTGTCGCCATCAGGATTGATCTCGATGTTCGATTGAGGGGTCAATTCAAGCTTACCCTTCAATCATGACACTTGAGCTACAGGCGCCGTTCCGCTGGCTCTGCCGCGGATCTTGCGACGTGCCGGATTGCCCTGCGGAGAGCTCGAAAGCGCACGCATTCAGCCGGTCGGACGGGGAAGATGTACCTTATTGGCAGAACGAAAGATGTTTGCAGTCGACCGGCGTCTCACGGCAATCTTCTGTCGATATCGTGGCTATCACAACGCCTTGCTCGTCGGTGATGTCCAAAGACACAGACCAATCGCCAACGACAGTGGCGGTATCGCTGGCAAAATCACGCATTGCCGCGCTTGCGCCATGACAGGCCTGATCGGCATCGACGCAGAGAACGCCTTCGTCATCCTGTTTGAGAACGCCGTTTTCGCGGATGTTGAAGAAATATCTCTGCATTGTGCAGGTCTCCTGTCGCAGGCCGATAAACACCAATGTCTATCGCTCGGACATGAAACCCGCATGACGCTGCAACGCCGATCGGCGCACCGTGTAAACCGACTTGGCGACCGGGTTTAGAATTCTTCCCAACTGTCCTTCAACGCTGCGTTTCCGTGAGATGCAGCCGACATGCTTCGGCGCACAGGTACCGCTCGCAGGGTTGAAACAGGTGGCGATGCGACCCGGCCGGATACCACGGACATTGGTGCTCCGATCCGCAGCTCAAATCGGTCGATCAGCTGCCGAAGCTTGGCGCTCTCTGACGCCAGCGCCGCACCGGCAGCACTGCTTTCCTCCACCATGGCCGCGTTCTGCTGCGTCACCTGATCCATCTGGTTCACCGCGGTGTTCACTTCCGCCAGACCGGCAGCCTGTTCCCGCGCCGACGTCGCGATCGCGTTCATATGTTGGTTCACACTGACGATATAACCCTCGATCGTTCTCAGCGCCGTGCCCGTCTCGCTGACGAGTTTGACGCCGTTGGCGACATCGACCGTGGATGCCCTGATGAGATCCTTGATCTCCTTGGCGGCCTTTGCCGATCGCTGTGCCAGTTCGCGAACTTCCTGGGCAACAACGGCAAATCCCTTGCCGGCCTCGCCAGCGCGCGCGGCTTCAACGCCGGCATTCAGCGCCAGAAGGTTGGTCTGGAACGCGATCTCATCGATCACGCCGATAATGTTCGAGATTTCCGAAGAGGATTTCTCGATCCGCTCCATTGCGTGCACGGTGCTGGCAACGACTTGGCCGGACTGCTCTGCGCTGACTGTCGCGCTTGCAGCCGCACTTCTCGCCTCTTCGCTGCGCTTGGAAGCATTGGCAACGTTGACGGTAATCTGATCGAGGGCTGCTGCCGTTTCCTCCAGCGAGGCGGCCTGCTGCTCCGTTCGTCTCGAGAGGTCGTTCGTGCTTTCGCTGATCTCGCGGGTGCCATTGTCCATGGCGGCCGTCGCCTGGGAGACGGCGCTCAGCGTCTGGCCAAGTTGCGCGACCGCTTTATTGAAGTCCGTCCGGATCGTCTCGAATTCCGGTGCGAAAGGTTCATCGAGAGATGTCGTCAGGTCACCCTGCGCCAATCGATCGAGTGCACGAGCAAGACCGGACGTGGCGTAGCTCATCTCGGCAGCCCGCCGCTTCTCCTCATCGGCGAGCCGGAGCCGGTTCCGCTCGCTCTCGGTACGCTGCGCTTCGGCCTCGTCCTCAAGACGTGCATTCGCAGCCGCATTCGCCCTGAAAACATCGACGGCCTTTGCCATCGCGCCGATCTCGTCGCGGCGATCCTGTGCCGGCACCGTCAGGTCGATCTTGCCGCCGGCGAGTTGCCGCATGATGTCCGTCATCTCGACGATTGGACGGCCGAGGCCACGCGCCAGAACCATGCCGACGATGAACGAGATGAGGACGGTCAGGAGGCCTCCGACAAGAAGCGTCAGCATGCCGACGGCAAAGGAAGCGCTGAGCGCCTCATTGCGGGCCAAGGATGCGGCCTGCTCCTGGTCCGTCAGACCCTTCAGGACCTCGCGGATCCTGGTCAATCGAGCGGTCTTGGCAATGCCTTCGCGCATGCTCTGCAGGGTCGAGGTGTCCTTCGCTAAGGAAAGCGCGCTTTCGATCTCGCGGTTGAATGTCGCCACGGCCTCCGGCAGCGGCCTGACGATATCCGCATAGCCGCCAATGGACGCTCGGTCCTGCAGCTCCTGAAGAAGAGGGCCGACGGCGTCCCCGTATTTCTTGACCCGATCGAGGAAGTCCCCATTCGTGCTCGCCACGTATCCGCGCATCGCATTCTGCTGCTCGACGAGCGTTGCAAGGATGTCGGACGCGAGCTTCAGCACGCTCTGGGTCTCGTGGTTCTCCGCCGTTGCCCTCTTGATTTCGGTCAGTGACCAGAAAGTCAGCCCGCAGAAAAGCGATACGACGAGGACGAGACCGCTGAAGCAGACGAAGAGCTTTCGCGAGACGCTCAGATTTTTCACAATGACCCACACGAATTGGCGTTCGATATTGCTGACACTATGGGTCATGGGTATTTCGGTTTGGTAAAGTTCGAAGCATATGTCCGAAATTGACGGGCGTAACCACACGAGCAAAGCGAAGGCCGGGAGACTGAGGAAGCAATCAATCTGCCCCTCTTCTATTCTCCCCATGGAAGCGTTCCTTTCGGCAGCCATCCTCCGGTGGCTGTGACAATGACGGCCAGAGCCGTCACCAGGAACGTGGACAGCAGTGCGACCGCGGCAGCGGCTGTCGAATTGCCTTCATACTGCAAAGCAAAGATCATCACGCCGATCGTTTCGTTACCGGAGGACCACAGGAGGGACGAGACCGTCAACTCATTGAGCGCCGTCATAACAATGACAATCGCACCCGCGACGGCTGCCGGCAGAACGCCGGGAAAGAAGATCGACAGGATGCGGCGGGCAAGGCCCGCGCCCGCCACGCGTGCCGCCTCGTCAAGCGCGGGATCGGCCGACTGCGCAGCCGCAGCTATCGGTCTGAGCACCAAAGGCAGGAAGCGCGCGAGATAGGCGATGACGAGAATGGTCATTGTTCCGTAGATCGAGACGCCGATGAGCGGCAGGGGTTTCAGGAATGCGAGGATCATACCCAACGCAACGACCGTGCCGGGGACAACCCAAGGCACCTCGATAGCCGTGTCGAGAACCTTCAGGACGGGATTTGGGCGACGGATGCAGAGAAATGCGAAGGGTATGGAGACGAGCCCGCAGAGGAGAGCGGTCACACAGGCAAGCAGGAGCGAATTGGCGAAGGCGCGCCGCACGGCGTCGTTGTCGAGCACGCCGCGGAACTGGTCGAGACTGACGGTATCGGCCCCGAAGGGGACGCCGACGGCCGGAAGAAGGGCCGTCATTGCGAGGGCTGCGAGCGGCACCAGCGACAGCGCGATCACGACCAGGCAGAGCAGGACCTCGACGGCGGGCGCCCTCCGGCGCGGCACGAAAGGGGCTCCTGCCGGAAGCGGCACGGCAAAGCGTTTCGTGACGAGATTGCGCGAGACGATGGCAAGCGCGGCCATAAGCGCCAGGAGAAGGGCCAGCGTCGCCACCTGGCCGGAGGCAGCCGGGCCGAAGCCGTTCAGACGCTGGTAGATTTGCGTCGTCAGCACGGGAATACGACCGGGAATGCCGAGCAGCGCCGGTACGCCAAAATTGCCGATCGCAGCGGTAAAGGCGATCAGACTGCCGGCCAATACCGACGGCATGACGATCGGCAGCACGATGCCGCGACCGATCCGACTTGCGGGAATGCCGAGGATGCGGGCCGCCTCGACCAGATCCGCCGGCAACGCCCTGAGGGCCGCACGCACCGCGATAAAGACGAGGGGCATGTGCTCGATGCCCATCACCAGGGCGATGCCGCCTGTCGAGTACAGCGGATTGGTGGCGCCCGGTGGCGGCGCAAGCCCAAGCGGCTTCAGGATCGGCGATTGCGCTCCCAGGAGCTCGATCCAAGCGAGCGCCATGGTCTGGGATGGCACGATCAGCGGCATCAGAATGAGGAAGGTCAAAGCCGGTCGCGTCCGGAGCTTCAACAGGCTGACGGCGAAAGCAAGCGCAACACCGAGCAGGGTCGAGATGAGGACGGATAAGACCGATGTCTGCAGGGTCCCGGACAGGGCGCGCAGCGTGGAGCGGCTGGCGAGCGTCGTCAGCATCAACCCGAGATGCGTGCCATCTTCTCCCGGCTGCAAGGCATGGGCAAAGAGCCGCGCGAGTGGCCAGAGCGTCGTCAGCGCGACATAGACAACAAGAAAAGAGACGAGCATGCGCTCGCCTCCCGGTGACGTCGGACGAACCATCGAGCCGATCAGCCGCCGAAGAGTTCGGCGAACCTCTCCTTGCTTTCGGCGTCGGCCTTGAGCATGGCGGCGCTATCGGCCGGCAGGATCTTCAACGTGTCGAGGGCTGGATATCCGTTCGGCTGGGCAATGCCCGGTAGAACCGGGAAATAGCCTTGCGCGCTGGCCTGCTCCTGGGCCGTCTTGGAGAGCTGCCAGGCGACGAAGGTCTTGGCGGCCTCCACGGTATCCGATGCCTTGAGCACGGCGACCGGCTGCGTGATCGAGCTTACCCCTTCGGACGGGAAGACGAAAGCGACAGGCGACCCCTTCTTCTTGGCGTTGAGGGCCATGTATTCGATGATGATGCCATAAGCCTTTTCACCACGGGCAACCGCTTCGATCACCGTGCCGTTGCCTTGTCCAGCAACCGCGCCCGCCTCAGCCAGCTTCTCGTAATAGGCCCAGCCAAATTGCGGCTGTTGCGTCATCGTGCCCATATGGATGACCGCAGCGCCAGAATAGAGCGGGCTCGGCATGATCAGGCTCTTTGCCACGTCGGAGGCAAGCAGGTCGTTCCAGCTCTTGGGGGCCGCCTTTACGAGGTTCGTGTTATAGACGATGCCAGTGGTAATGACCTTGGTGCCGAAATAGGTCTTGTCCGCATCGATGAAAGCGGGATCGATATCCGCCACCGGCGCGTCCGGCATGGCAAGCAGGCGGTCGTCGGTCTTCAGCTGCGTCATGGCAACCGTATCGGCGATCAGGATCACGTCGGCAGGGCTCTTGCCGGCAGAATATTCGGCCTGAAGCTTGGCCATGATCTCCGTCGTTCCGGACCGGAAGAGTTCGATCTTGATATCGGGGTGCTCGCTGTTGAAAGCCTTGATGACATCCGTCATCTGATCCTGCGGCTGCGAGGTGTAGACGGTGATGGTCTCTTCGGCTTGCGCATGAAAAGCCAAGCCTGCAAGGATCGTGGTGGCGAGAAGCGTGCGGATAAACATGGGAACCTCGCTTGAAGGCGCACGGGGCGGACGCGGCCCGCCCGGACGTGGGAGTGACTGCAATGACAGCAGGCGACCTCTCCGCGTAGCGCTGCGAGATGACAGTAAAGCTACAGTTTCATGATCTTCACGTGACGCTCGCCAGATCGGCAGGCAAGATGCCATGCGAGGCGGGGCCGCGTTCGACGACCCAGCCGCCCGAAATCGCCAGATTGATGCGCGTGCCCGGCGCGAACTGTTCGGCCAGCGGCAGACTGACGACATTGCCATCGATCTCGCTTGGCAGGCAGTGGCTGAGCCAGGCGCCATTCTGGAAGACCTGACCGACAAGCTCCGTCTTCAGGTGGCCACCGTCGGACACGCTGTGAAGGTCTGACGCGTGAAAGCAGAGCCACCCCTCGCCAACCGGCGCGCAACCCGGCAGGTCGAGCATCTCGCTGCCGAGCATGACCCGGTTCCGCCCTCCCTGCGCGCTCACCACACGCACGGGAAGCGTTTTTCCGCGACCGATGAAACGGGCCACCATCGGCGAGGCAGGACGGCGGTAGAGGTCCTCCGGCGTTCCAAGCTGTTGCAGGCATCCCCGATCCAACACGGCAACATGCGTCGCCACCGCCATCGCCTCGTCCTGATCATGCGTGACGAAAACAAAGGTGGCATCCGTCAGGCTGTGAATACGGCGAAACTCCGCCAGCATCGCATCCCGCAGATGCGCATCCAGATTGGCAAGCGGCTCATCGAGAAGGATAAGCTTTGGCCGCATCGCGAGAGACCGCGCCAATGCCACACGTTGCCGCTGGCCTCCTGAAAGCTCATGCGGGCGCCTGTCGTTCAAGCCTTGCAGCCCGACGACCTCCAGGACGTCATCGATCCGCTGCTGTCGCTCGCGTGCGCCGAGACCCGCAACCTTCAAACCGAATTCGACGTTGCCGCGAACGGTCATGGTGGGCCAGAGCGCATAGGACTGGAACACCATGCCGATGCCCCGTTTCTCCGGAGGCATGAAGACGTGACCACCTGCCATCACCTGATCGTCGAAGAGGATCTCACCCTGATCTGGCAGCTCCAGTCCGGCAATTAACCGAAGCAGCGTCGTCTTGCCACAGCCAGAGGGGCCGAGAAGGGCCAGAAACGCCCTGTCGGGAATGGAAAAAGAAACATCATCCAGCGCCCGATGGCGCTCGAAATGCTTGGTGACGGCCTTCAAGCTTAAGCGTGGCAACGACGTCGTCTCCCGTTCATGACACTGCCATGCCACCGGGAGATGACGACAGCATGACCAGCGTATCGCTCCCGTCCCACTTTTGCCGCAGAGGCCTGCCGGCCGAAGCCATGCATGCGAGCGCTGTCCGCAAGCAGATTGGCAACGGGTCTCTCCGCCGCCAAGCGGAGACGACATCAGCTTTATGGCCGCGCTGGGCGAATGAGGAGAGGCCGACCCGTTGACGTCTTCGGTTTGTTGACGTCAACCCGGTCGGTGCTCTTTGCTCACCTCATGCCTGGTCGAAGAATTCAACAACGCCGGTGTCAAGCCGATAGTATGCGCCGACGACCTTGACCCGACCATCGGACAAGGGCGTCAGCAGCAGCGGGTCGCTTTCCTCCCGCAAGGTGCGCACGACACGGCGAACGTTCTGGCGCACAGCGTTTTCCGTCGGGTCGCCCGTCTGCCCACGGGCTTCAAGAACGGCTGGAATGATTGGCTCGATCATGTTGTCGATCTGCCCGGGAAAGCGAGCATTGCTCTCCACGACGGCCATTGCCGCTTTCACTGCACCGCAGCTCTCGTGTCCCATGACGACGATAAGAGGCACGCCGAGTTCGGCAACGGCGTACTCGATCGATCCCATAGCGACGGTATCGACCGTATTGCCGGCGTTACGGATGATGAACAGCTCTCCCAAGCCTCGTCCGAACAGCAGTTCGGGAGGAACGCGGCTGTCGGAGCAGGACACATAGGCGCAGAAGGGCGCCTGCCCCTTGGCGAGTTCCAGCCGACGCGTCTCGGTCCGGTTCGGGTACACCAGTTCGTTTCGCAGGAACGCCTCGTTGCCCGCCTTCAGAAGATCCAGTGCTTCATCCGGTGTCAACGTAGACTTTCCATCCTTGACGGGTGCAGGCGCCAAGGGCACGGCAGCCGTGCCGACCTCCTGGGCGTGAAGTACAGCCGGCAGCGCCACCGCAGCGGAGGCAGCGGTCCCGGTCAGGAAAAGACGGCGTGAGACGTTACACATAAAAACACTCTCCAAAGTGACGCATCTTGCGTCAGGTTCAAGACATCGAACGGGCTGGGGAGCTTACGAATGGGCCATAAGATCGCACCGAGCACGCTCGATGCGGTCCGACATCATAAAGGCGATCGCCTTGATCAGAGGGGCCCGGTCCGCAACAGGTATTTGGGTAAGCAAAGCCGGAATGCAAGGATCGACCGTTAGAAAGGGAATGTCAGCCGACAGGCTCCGTTCAAGCGGTCATGGAAACACAATCCCACGTCACGTCTCGTCATGGCGACATGAGGGGCCCGTCATGATGGCTCTGTACTGGCCAGCACGCGTCTGAATATCGTGTCCGCGACTCCTCCCGGACGAGAATTCACATAGGATCCTTATATCTTCTCCATGTCTTCCATCTCGAATTCATAGGCAGATTGGTCGCAAAGCCAGGCCGGCTTCGGCGATCACACCAGGCGAGGTTGCGACACGAAAGACGGGTGCGACATGACATTCGACTATATTCTTAGCGGCGGCGTGACCGTCTTCGTCACGGCCTACCTTGCCTACGCACTCTGGCGGCCGAGCGCTTCTAGACTTTGTCAGGTTCATTCTGAACCAGCCAGACTCTCGATTCCTTTGTCGTCGTTTGTCTCTTCGGGATAACCGGATTCCCCTTATCCCTGACAAACTCTACGGCGCCATGGAAACCCTGCTTCGCTTTTTAAGAGATGCCGGTTTTCCGCGCATCGACCTTCGCGCGTCTTCCCGCGGATCGAACGTCGTCGACATAGTTCTCATTCTCGCCGTCGTGGCGCTGGCGGAAGCGGTCTCCCTCCTGGAGCGACGCCTGAGAACCCCCTACCCGCAGAACTGGCGGCCGCTTCGGGTGCGGGTCTCGATCCGCACATAACCGAGCGCGCCGCCCGTTATCAGGCCGAGCGTATCGCTCAGGCGCACAATGTGTCGATCGACAGGGTCAATCAGCTCATCGATTGCAGCGCGTTCTCACCGGGCCGGCGCCCTTACGCCGGACAGGCTGGTGAACGTGCTGGAGATGAACCTTGCGCTGGACAACGACGCAGCGCCCTGAGACTGAGAGACAGCCGGCAGCCCCTGACCGGGGGCTGCCGGGAAACCACGGAGCGGACGATGGCCAACGACAAGCACGGCGGACAGGAACGGCGACCGTCCCCGCAGGCGCTCCTTGCCCGGGCCGACCGGGAAGACCGCGGCAAGCTGAAGATCTTCCTCGGCGCGGCACCCGGTGTCGGCAAGACCTACGAGATGCTGATATCGGCCCGCACCCGACACGCCGACGGAACCGATGTCGTCATCGGCGTCGTGGAAACGCATGGGCGCAAGGAGACAGAGGCGCTGGTCCACGGGCTGGAGGCCGTCGCGCGGACGTCCATCGACTACAAAGGACAGCTGCTGGACGAGATGGACATCGATGCCATCCTCGAACGCCGCCCGTCCCTGGCGCTAGTCGACGAACTGGCGCACACCAACGCCCCCGGAAGCCGCCACCCGAAGCGGTATCTCGACGTACTGGAGCTGCTGGCGAATGGCATCGACGTCTATACCACGCTCAACATCCAGCATGTCGAGAGCCTCAACGACATCGTCGCGCAGATCACCCGTATCCGGGTGCGGGAGACCGTCCCGGACAGCATCATCGATCGCGCCGATGACATCGAGATCATCGACATCACGCCGCAGGACCTCATCAAGCGGATGCAGGACGGCAA
Organism: Rhizobium sp. PP-CC-3A-592; assembly: GCF_003217095.1. Taxonomy (GTDB): domain Bacteria; phylum Pseudomonadota; class Alphaproteobacteria; order Rhizobiales; family Rhizobiaceae; genus Ferranicluibacter. The sequence goes on along the minus strand of NZ_QJSR01000006.1, from coordinate 181,268 downwards.
GGTTTACGTTCCCAAAACCGCGCGGCGCGCCATCGAGAACTACTTCTCACCGGGAAACCTGACGGCCCTGCGCGAACTCGCCCTGAGACGCACGGCGCAACGGGTGGACGACCAGCTTCTCCATCACATGCAGGCCCACGCGATCTCGGGCCCCTGGGCCGCCGGCGAACGCATCCTCGTCTGCCTCGATCACGGTCGCAACGGCGCGGCACTGGTTCGCTATGCCCGTCGACAGGCAGACAGACTGCGGGCGCCCTGGACGGTCATCCATATGGAAACCTCTCGCTCGGCCTATCTTGCAGATGCAGACAAGGACCGCCTGGCGGCCTGCATGCGGCTGGCCGAGCAACTGGGGGCGGACACCGTGACGCTTCCCGCTTCAAACGTCTCCCGCGACCTCATCGCCTATGCCGGCGCGAACAACTTCAACCACCTCATCGTCGGCAAGTCCGACAGGCCGCGCTGGCGGGAATGGTATGAGGGGTCGATCACCCACGACCTCATCCGCAACGCCGGTACCATCAGCGTACACGTCATGTCGGGTGGCGGCGAAGAGGTCGCGCCGCGGGGCGTCCGCACGGCCAAGGCTGCGAACAGGATCAAGCCGAAGGACTATGTGTTCAGTCTGGCCTTCGTGTCGGTTGCGGTGGTGACCGGCATCCTGCTCGACCAGACGCTCAACGTGCAGAACCTCGCGCTCGTGTTCCTGATGGGGGTCCTCGCATCTGCCGTCAGGGGCGGGCTCGGCCCGGGCCTCTTCGCGTCTTTCCTGGGTGCGTTCGCCTTCAACTTCTTCTTTCTCGAACCTCGCTATACGCTGACGATCCGCGATCCCGAAAGCGTTGTTGCTTTGCTCTTCTTTCTCGGGACCGCGCTCGTGGCCAGCAATCTGGCGGCCGCCGTTCAGAGGCAGGCGACGGCGGCACGACAGCGCGCGCGTACAACGGAGGACCTTTACCTGTTCTCGCGGAAACTTGCAGGGACGGGCACGCTCGACGACGTACTCTGGGCAACAGCCTATCAGATCGCCTCGATGCTGAAGGTCCGCGTCGTCATCCTGCTGCCCGAGGACGGCACGATCGCCGTCAGGGCCGGCTATCCGCCGGACGACACGCTTGTGGATGCCGACATCGCGGCTGCACGATGGGCCTGGGAGCACGATCGGCCCGCAGGCCGCGCGGCCGATACGCTGCCCGGCGCCAAGAGGCTTTATCTGCCCCTTCGCACGGGCCGCGGTGCCATCGGCGTGGTCGGCCTCGACAACGACAGACAGGGACCGCTCCTCAACTCCGATCAGCAGCGCCTGTTCGATGCGCTTGCCGATCAGGCAGCGCTCGCCATCGAGCGTATCCAGCTTGTGGCCGACGTCGACAGGGCAAGGTTCGCCGCCGAGACGGACCGCCTGAGGACGGCCCTCCTCACCTCCATTTCCCACGATCTGAAGACCCCGCTGGCCGCAATCCTCGGATCGGCCGGGACGATCAAGGACTTTGGTGCGGGTCTGTCGGAAGACGCCAAGGACGAACTGTTGACGACGGTGATCGAGGAGTCGGAGCGGCTCAACCGCTTCATCGCGAACCTGCTCGACATGACCCGCATCGGGTCCGGCGCGATGACACTGAACACCGCGCCGCACTTCGTCTACGACATCGTCGGCTCGGCTCTCGCGCGCGCTGCAAAGATCACGGCGGACCACCGTGTGGAGACGGCGATCCCCGACGATCTTCCCATGATCAAGGTCGACCCGGTTCTGCTGGAACAGGTCCTCTTCAACCTGATCGACAACGCCGCCAAATACGCGCCGGACGGCACGACGATACGCATCGAGGCGGATGGCGACGCCGGCCTCGTGCGCCTTCGCGTCACGGACGAGGGGCCGGGCGTGCCGCCGGGTGATCTGGAGCGGATTTTTGACAGCTTCTACCGTGTCAGCAAGACTGACCATGTCACAGCCGGCACCGGCCTCGGCCTGTCGATATGCCGGGGGTTCATCGAGGCGATGGGCGGCAGCATCACGGCCGAGAACAGACTGGACGACGCGGGTGCCATGTTCCAGATTTCACTGCCGAAGGCGCCTGCATCGAAGGGAACGACAGCATGACCCATGCCACCGTCAAGATCCTCGTCGTGGACGACGAGCCGCCGATCCGCAAGCTGCTCGATGTCGGTCTGTCGTCTCAAGGATTTACGATCAGCGGAGCGCCGAATGCCCGTTCCGCAATCGAACTGGCGCAATCGGACGTTCCCGATCTCGTCCTGCTCGATCTCGGTCTTCCCGACATGAGCGGGCATGAACTCTTAGCCCGATGGCGCTCGGAGAACGTCCCGTTCCCCGTCATCATCCTGTCGAGCCGCACGGACGAAACCGGCATCGTTCAGGCGCTCGAGCTGGGTGCCGACGACTATGTCACCAAACCGTTCGGGATGAACGAACTCGTCGCGCGCATCCGCGTGGCGCTGCGCCATCGTTTCCAAAGCCAGGGCGAGGCCCCTGTCTTCGAAGCGGGCGACCTCTCGGTCGATCTCGTGAAACGCATCGTCAAGGTTCGCGGAAACGAAGTGAAGATGACGCCCAAGGAGTACGATATTCTGCGGCTGCTGGTGCAGCATTCCGGCCGCGTTCTGACCCATCGTTTCATCCTCGAGAAGGTTTGGGGCGAGATGAACGATGTGCAGTACCTAAGGGTGTACGTCCGCCAGCTCCGGCAGAAGATAGAAGAAAGCCCCGATCAGCCCCGATACATTCTCACCGAAACCGGCGTCGGCTACAGGCTTGCGGAGATCGTCAGCATGTCGGAGACCCGATCGACCACGAGGCCCGAGACCATGCCATGACCCTCGACGATGGCGCTGAGCGGATCGGCACGGTGCGTCTCCTGCCGAGCTTAGGGACGCCATCCGCGAATGTCGCGGATGGTTGTCGTGCGCACGCAGACCTCCTGATCGTGCCTGTTTGCGCCCTCGATTCAAAGTCAGCGGCTTTTGGCAACCCCCGAGAAAACCACAATCCCTGACAATTTGTATGACCGGCTAATTCGCAATCGGAAACGGCACGACATTGGAAGGCTGCAGGGCCTGTTTCAACAGATATTGCCCGTATGCGCCTTTGCCGAGTTCGCGTGCCAGCTGAAGAAGTTGTTCCCTCGAAATGAAGCCCTTCTGGAAGGCGATTTCTTCCGGGCAGGAGATCTTGAAGCCCTGCCGGCGCTCGAGAATGGCGACGAATTCTCCAGCGTCGAGCTGGCTGTCCGGAGTCCCGGTGTCGAGCCATGCATAGCCGCGCCCCATCAGTTCCACGTTCAGCTGGCCGCGTTCGAGATAGACGCGATTGACGTCCGTGATCTCCAGTTCCCCGCGCGGCGAGGGCTCGAGGTTCGCCGCGATCTCCAAGACGCTGCTGTCATAGAAGTAGAGGCCCGTCACGGCCCAGTTCGACCGGGGAACGAGAGGCTTCTCCTCTATCGAAACGGCCTTCATGCCGGCATCGAAATCCACCACCCCGTAGCGTTCGGGATCGTTGACGTAATAGGCGAACACGGTCGCCCCCGCCTTGCGCTTCCTGGCGCGTGCGAAGAGGTCCGTGATGCCGTGACCGTAGAAGATGTTGTCGCCCAGGATGAGGCAGGAGGGGCTGGAGCCGATAAAGTCGGCGCCGATAATATAGGCCTGCGCGAGGCCGCCCGGAGACGGCTGCTCGGCATAGGTGAGCTTCAGTCCCCACTTGCTGCCGTCACCGAGAAGGCGCCGAAAGTTCGGCAGGTCGACCGGGGTCGAGATGATCAGGATGTCCTTGATGCCGGCCAGCATCAACGTCGATAGCGGATAGTAGATCATCGGCTTGTCGTAGACCGGCATCAGCTGCTTGGATGTGACCAGCGTCATCGGATGCAGGCGCGTACCGCTGCCGCCTGCCAGAATAATACCCTTCATGATTGCCTCTCCTTCATCGGCGTTGCCTCTTGCATCGTGTCGAAAAGTCGTTCGATCACCCGTTCGGTCGCGGGTCGCCAGCCCGGCATGGCGACGCCGTGCATGGCCTTCATCTTGCGACAGTCGAGTTCCGCATTCGCCGGTCGCTCGACGGCGCTCGAATAGGTGTACGAGGGAATGGGGTTGACGGCGGCGAACGGACCTCCGCGCGCCCTGGACGCTCGGAAGATCTCCTCGGCGAAGCCGGCCCAGCTCGTTCGCCCGCTGCCGCTCATGTGGAACGTGCCGCGCAGGCCCGGCTCATCGCTCGCCAGCAGGTTCCGCGCAACCGACAGTATGGCGTCGGCAATGTCGAAGGCGGATGTAGGCGTGCCGAACTCGTCGGCGATGACATTGACGCAGTCGCGCCCCTCGGCAATCCGCAACATCGTCTTCAGGAAGTTCGAGCCGAAGGGGCTGAACACCCAGGCCGTGCGCAGGATTGCATGATCAGCGGTCGCATATGCGATAGCCCGCTCGCCGCCGAGTTTGGATCGGCCGTAGACGCTGAGAGGCCCCACGGGGTCTGTCTCTGCATAGGCTCCCGACCTTGTGCCGTCGAAGACGCAGGCGGTCGAGAGGTGGATGATCGGGACGCCGAGTGCGGCCGCTACCTGCCCGAGGACCCCGGCAGACGACTGGTTGACAAGGGTTGCGAGCCCTTCGTCGGCCTCGGCCTGTTCGATGGAGGTATAGGCCGCCGCAGAGACGATGATCTCGGGCCTTGCTGCCGCCACGGACGGGCCGATCGACCCGCTATCCGACAGGTCCAGCTCCGGCCGACCAAGGGGAATGATGTCGAGATCGGCGTTGACGGCGGCGCGATCGAGGAGCGCGCTGACGACCTGTCCGTGTCGTCCCGTAACGACGATGCGGCGGCGCGGCTGTGTCATCGCCTCGTCCCGTGCATGCCCGACGATCCCCCCAACAATTCCATGGCGTTCGCAACGGAAAATGTCATGTCCTCGTCCCCCGTTGAAAAGCTGAATGTGAAAGAGCCCCATCATGATGCCGCCCGGCGCAACCCCGCAGGCGCGGCAGCTACGGCTGTCCGGAGGTCTCCGCCCGGGCGGGAGCATGGTCGCAGCCTGCCGTCTGGTTGTTCGCGATCATGTTGCCCGAGGGGCGTCCGTTTCCGGCAAGCGTGCGGATATGCGTCCAGGCGATCCGGCCGTCCGTGACGACGCCCTCGCCCGAGGGCGCGAGCGTACCGGAGGTGCCGGCGTTCTCCGTCTGATAGATTTCGCCATCCGCATAGATGAAGCGTCTCGCGGTATAGTGGGTCGCGGCCCTCCATCGACCATAGCCCTGCCCGACCATGACGCATCGCAACTGCGTCGGTTGCGCCTGGTCGTCCGCGATGATGTTGCCGACGATCACATTGTTTCGGCCGCCGCCCCCGAATGCGCCGTTGGCGAGGATGCCGGCATAGACGCTCGTGTCCTGCGGGTTGTGCAGCGGAGATCGCGGGTTGAGGTTCTGCCCGTTGCCGATGGCGACGTTGCCCATAACCGTGTTTTCGTCGCCATAGATCGCGATGCCGTTCAGCGCATTGCCGGAGACGCGGTTGCCGAGCACGACATTGCGGTCGCCGGTCACGGAGATCCCGTTGTCACCCGTGCCTTCGGCCCTGTTGTAGGCGATCACGTTGCCGAAGGCGTTGTAGCGAATGCCGACGAGCTCGATGCCGTTCGCCCGCGTCCAGTTGTTGGAGATATCGTTGCCGTTCGCACCATTGTCGATCTGGATGCCGAAGCCGGCATTGCGTTCGAATTCGTTGCCTTCGATGGCAATGCCGGAGGAGCCATTGGTGATGGCGATCGCGTTGGCGGCCACCCCGTTCTCGAAGCGCGCGCGTTCGACGCGCCCGTTGCGGGCATTGGAGAAGACCAACGTTCCCGCATCGACCGCGCCTCCCCCTGTCAGGCGAAAATTGCCGGCACGAACGGCGCCGAGGGTCCGGCTCCGGCCGTTCTGGCGAAAGGTTATGTTCTCGATCGCGACATGCGTCGCACTGGGCGGCACGTCGAACGCGGCACCATCGCCCTCGGAGATCAGAACCGTTCCGATCGCACCGCGAAGGCTGGTATTGCGGGCAAATGTCAGTGTCCCGTTGATCCTGTAGGGGCGGCCTCGGTTCTCCAGAAACACCGACCGGCCTTTGGAAAGGCGGACCCGGATCTCCGCGAACTCCGCCTCGTTCTCGACTGCGGGACCCTGAAGGCCTATGTCCTGCAAGGCCGAGGCATAGACCGGGATGAGCAGGCAGAGCGCGGCTGTAAAGCCGAGCACGATGCGCCGCACAGACACTTTGTCCTGCCGGCGTGTCTCCGTTCTCATAGCTGTGAAACCCATGTGGCAGCGATCCTGCTCTAAAAGCCCAGAGCCCGTCCGGCGAAGCGACTGCGCCGCGCGCCGGACGATGCGATGCAAAGCAGCCTCAGGCGGCCATGATTTCCTGCTCTTCGCGCATTTCCAGACCGTTGCTCTTGAAGAACGCCGTGAAGGTCCTGAGATAGGCGCCGTACCGCGCCTCGAAGCGGCTGAAATCGGCCTGTTCGATAAGCGCCGGCAGGTCGAGGCTTCGCGTCATGTCGACGCTCTCGGCGGGCACGAACGGAATGTTCAGCGTCTGGGCGAGCTCGACCGTTCTGGCGTCGTGCGTCATCAGGATGCCGGGCGTTCCCGCCAGCAGGGCCGCGACGGTTCCGTGAATGCGCGTTCCGACGAACAGGTCCTGCGTCTGGGCGTAGTCGGTCCACTTCTCGAGGTCGTAGAACACCTTGCCGTGCAGCCGGAGATACCGCCCGACCGCCTCCGCGTCGCTGTCGCCGTAGGACTTGCAGACGATGGGATCGACCTTTGCCATGATCTCCTTGTTCACGGTGCGGCCCAGCGCATAGTAGAAATCGGCAAGCTCGGACTGCAGGACGATATCGTAGCGCTGGCGGTAGGCTTCCTGGTAGAAGTAGTCCTGCAGGGGGCTCGTATCGTGCATGAGGTGCCGCGTGGAGTGGAACGCCACCCGCTGCGGATTCTTCGACACCTTCGAAAGCGGCCCGCGTGCATAGCTGGCAAGGAGAAGCGACGGGCATCCGGTCACCTCGACGTTCTTCACGCCGAAGCCGTTGAGAACCTCGGCCGAGAACGGACCCCGCACGGAAATCATCTTCGAGCTTTCGGCCGCCAGCCGCACGAGACGCTCCGTACCCGGCTTCAGGGTTGGATGCTCTCGGCCCCTACTCGGCTGCGCGCCGAGCCCGACAAGGATGACCGGGAGTTTCAAGGCCTCCAGACGCTCGGCCAGCACGCCGAAATCGCTATGTGGGTTCAGCCAGTTGGCCGCAGCGACCACGACCGCGTCCCGGCCTTTGGCGACCTCCGGCGTGAAGTGGTAGGAGGAGATGACGCCGTTGCGGATCACCCGGAAGAGCGATTCCGAGAAGATGAGGTTGCCGGTGTTGTTGCCGGCGACACTCAGGCACTTTTCGACTGTGAAGCCGTTGTTGAGGACGCCGCGAACGTTGATTCCAAGGACGAGAGGAGATTTGAACAAGAGACATTCCTTTGCTTTATCTGGAGCCGTAGCGGCAACGCGATGGACGATCGTCGCACCGAGCCGGACGCGTGGGTGACGTCACGGGTCGGTTTACTTCAGGTATTTCTTGAATATTTCCGTGTATTTCTTCGCGACCGCCTCGATCGTGTAGGACGATCCGACGGACAGCGAGGCATTGGAGAAGCGGTCGCGCACGTCCTTCCGGGTCATTTCGATCATTGCGTTGGAAAAATCGGTGGTGAATATGTCGTCCGCCGCGGTGTTCGGCACCAGGATGCCCGCCGTCTTCTCTGCGGCCGTCAGCATCTTGCGGATCTCGCCGATATCCGTGGCGATGATGGGCGCGCCCATGTGCATCGCCTGGATGAGGGTAAGGGGGAACGATTCACCCTCGAACCGGGATGGCAGGATGGCAACGTCGGAGATGGCATAGGCGCCGTTGATGCACTCCTGATAGCCAACGAAGTGGACGCCCTCTTCCTCCGAGAACTCTTCTTGCAGCACCGCAAGTTCCGGCCCGGAGCCGCACAGCATCAGGTGCAGGGGCACCTCGGAATGACGCTGCGCGATACGCTTCGCTTCGATGGCGACACGCCAGCCCTTCTCCTTGATGGCGCGGGAGGCGAGCGTGAAGAGCACACCCCCTTCGGGTACGCCAAGCTCTGCGCGCGAGATCGGGAACGGCCGGTCGTCGGAGGGCATGCCGTTCGGAATGAAGGTGACCCGGTTCGGATCGAGCGGTACACCGTCGAGATGGGCCAGATTCTTGGCGCTCAGATAGGTCCAGTGGTCCACGCCCCGAATGAGCCGAAACAGCATGTCGTCGCCCATGGGCGTGACTTCGTACGAGCCGTGCAGCGTTACGACGTAGCGCACCTTGTGGTCGCAGCGGTTCCGGGCGCCGAAGAAGAAATACTCGACCGATGCGACATGGGAATGCACCAGATCGATGCCGGCCGTTTCGATGAAATGATCGATGCCGACTTCGGTGACCCAGTGTGCGTCGTAGACAGCGACGCGCCGGTCGAGCAGGTTGCGCACGTTCGCGTTCTGCTTCCACCCATCGGTGATGAGGAACGAGACGAGATATCCCATTTCCACCAGCGTATTGGCGAGATGGATGGGGAAGATCTCGCCGCCGCCGAGATGGAAGCCGAGCGTTGCGACGAGAACGTGCTTGGTCGAACGTTTGGTCCTCAACACCTTTTCGTTATGATAGTGCATCGTCAGCGCACCGATGTGCTTCTCGGCCCCGGAATAGACGAACTGGCGGTAGACGTTGAAGTAGAACTCCAGGGCGATATCATCCGGCGTGCCCCAACGTTCGCGCAGCGACACCATGATCTTCTGGTGCTCCGCATAATATTTCGGCTGAATGAAGCCTTTGACAGAGGTGTTCTTGCCGTGCTGGCGGAAATACGCCACGGCCTCGGGCGCATAGGCCATCTGACCGCCGCCCGCCAGGATCGAGTAGAGATACCAGTCGCCGCAAATCTTGTAGGAGACGAGTTCGTCCCACACCTCTTCCGGGATGCTCTGGTTGCGGAAGACGCAGCCGCCGACGTTGGGGATGAGATTGGATTTGCCGAAGCCGCCGCGGAAGAACTGGTGGGCCGGACGCTTGAAGGGTTCGCTCCAGATCCCGGCTGCGGCACGTTCGCGGTAGTCGTCGAGGCCCGGGCTCATATTGCCCACGGCGTCGGAGAACTGGATGCGCCCGAAGGCGACCATGACGCTCTCGTCCACCAGCGGCCGCACGCAGTGCTCGAGGAAGTCCAGCTCGCAGAAGTCGTCACTCTCACAGATCCAGATGACCTCGCCTGCGGCACTCTCGATCCCCTTGCGCCACTGTTTGAAGACGCCGCCCGAATTCGCGGTGTTCAGGATCGTCCGTATCTGCGGATAGCGCGCGGCATAGTCCGCAATGACCGCCCGGCTGTCATCCGTGGAGCAGTCGTCGAGGATGATCACCTCCAGGTTTTCATAGGTCTGGTTCAGGATGCAGTCGAGGCGCTTCTGGAGGAACCGTGCATGGTTGAAATTGGGAACGATGGCGGTCACGAGCGGCGCGTAGCTCTTCAGCGCCAGATGCGTTTCGTAGCGGATCGCGCGGCGACCTTCGCTGATGCCATGCAGGATGAAGTGCTTGAACGGATTGCCACCACCGTTCTTGATGTCCTCGTTCTTCTCCAGGTAGTAGCGCGTATTGAACGTCGGGCTCGGATCGCGAAGCTCGCGCCAGCCATGGTTCATATAATGCTCGAAGAGATCGAGCCCCGAGCCCTGCAGGTCCGGCGATGACGCGAGATAGTAATCCTCGTCGAAGGCGGCGCGCACGCGCTCGTCCTCCCGCTCGCCGGCATGGGAAACTTCCGAGAAGCTGCGCCCTTCCGCCCGCCCCCATCTGAGGTAGTGGACGAAGGGATTCCAGTCGCTATCGCTGACGTCGGGATTGGCCTCCAGATAGGCGCTGAGCGAAAAGGACGCGGACGGATCCCAGCCGTCGGACCAGCCTTTCGACAGGAAGTGCTCGATGAGGTCGATATCCTCTCCCGGATGATCGGGGAAATGGCCGAGATAGAAGGCATTATCGAACTCGAGAGCGACGAGTTCGTAATCGCTCAGATCGAAGGTCCGCTGGTCCTGCTCCCCGGTTTTGACCGGTCTTGCAAGGTCTCTGCCCTCGCGTCGTCCCCATCGGATATAGTGGACGAAAGGGTTGAAGCCGGACGAGCGTACGTCCGCATTGGCGTCGAGATAGGCCGAAACGGAAAAGGTCGGTGACGGATCGAATCCGGCGAGATGGCCCTTGGACAGGAAGTGCTCGATGAGGTCGATCTCGCTTCCCGGCTGCTCGGAAAAATGCCGCAGGTAGAACTGGCTGTCGAATTCCGGTGCGACCCATTCGTAGTCGCTGAGCTCGATATTGGCGATGTCGCTGTCGCGGCCCGCGGCGGTCGGCGCGAAACGCCGTCCTTCCAGCCGTCCGCGCTGCAGGTAGTGAACGAAGGGGTTGACCCCCTTGCTTCGTACATCCGGGTTCGCCTCGAGATAGGCGGAGACGGAGAATGCCGGGCTCGGGTCGTAACCGTCGATCCAGCCCTTCGACAGAAAATGCTCGATCAGGTCGATCTCGGGCCCCGGTGGCTGCAGGAAGTAGGTCAGGTAGAAGGCAGGATCGAACTCCTCGGCCACGCATTCATAGTCGCTGGGCGCGACCGCCGCGATCGCCGCCGCCGGGGCATGCTCTGTTTCGGCCGGCGGTTCGCCGATGTCCGGCATGAGCGGTGCCGATCGTCCCTCGTCCCGTCCCCATCGCAGGTAATGGACGAACGGGTTGTGCCCGGCCTCGCGAACGTCGGGGTTCACCTTGAGATAGGCTTTCACGGAAAAGGCCGGTGACGGATCGTAGCCCTCTTTCCACCCCGTCGACAGGAAGTGTTCGATGAGATCGATCTCGGGGCCGATCGGTTCGAGAACCTGGCTCTGGTAGAAACTTTCGTCAAATTCCGCGGCGACCTGTTCATAGTCGCTGAGCGGGATCTCGGGATAGGGCTCGCGGAAGATCCGGCGATCGAACTGAACCGGGGCAATGACCTGCTCGCTTCGTACACGTTCCAAGATATTCACGTACTGGACCATTTCCCCAAACTCCAAACCGGTTCATGTTCACGTCGGCACCGGAGGCGCCAAACAAACGAGAGGATCTACAGTGGGTCAGCCGATAAAGGGTCCGTGAACCCAGCGCGCTCCCGCTGCCAGCACCTCCGCAAAATCCGTCTCGTTCTCCACATTCGCAGCCACCACCGCCGCCTGGAGATGGCTCGCCTGCCGTATCAGCGCGTTGACGTCGGCGCGCCTTGTCGCAGGACGGCCATCGGTACCGCGTCCTGCATCGATCTTGATGAGGTCGATGACGCCGTCCCGAGCGAGCGCCAACGCCGCCGCGGTGCCGTCGAAATCGCCGATCGCCACCCTGCACCCGCGCGCGCGGAGCGCCGCGGCGAACAGCGCGACGGGCTCAGGATGGGCCAAGAGATGCAGGCGCTCGATTTCGACAATGAGGCGGGCAGCGATGGCCGGTTGCGCGGAGAGAATGACCAGCGTGGAATGCCACCAGACGTCATCGATCGCCGAGAGAGCGGAAATGCTGCAGCCAAGCGTTTCCTCGGGGTGATGGCGCAGGCGATCGATTGCCGCGAGAACGACGATCCGGTCGAACACGCGCGTCAGTCCGACCCGGTCGAGGGCCACAATGAAGTCCCGGGCGTTGACCTGCCGGTCAGCGATTTCGTGGCCGTCTCCATAGACCACGTGCGGCAGAAGCGGCCTGTAGAGATCAGCGCCACCATCGCTGGCCGTGACGCGACCTTCCGAAAAATAGATGCCCGAACGCGCCAGCGCGCGATAGATCGATGCCGCCACGCACATATCGCCGCGAAACTCGAACGCGTTGACCATGCGTCCTCTTTGTCGCGATGTGGCGAGACGGGCGATATTCGACATTTCCAGCAGGGTCAGCGAGACGAAAACGGCGTGTCCGCCCACGACGATGGCGTCCCCGCAGATGGCGACAAGACTGGACTCGAGCATGGTCCAGTCATCCACGCCGTCATCGAAATCATAGCAGACGAGGGTCACGCCCCAGGCTTCGATCACGGCCGGCCATGACCGGTTCGCAAACGCAAGATCCGCACGGGCGGCCACCTCCACCAGGACGCGTCCTGCGAGACCATGGCCGTAAACCGAAACGATATCGTCAATGTTCTGAATGACATAGTGAAACGTTCTGGTGCCCTTGTCGGCCAGTGCAGGCCTGTCGGTGGTCATCAGCGCGACGGGCTGTGTCATCGGGCGCCCTCCGTGACGGACTGTGTCCGATCGCGCTGGGAAACGCGGGAAAGCGCATCCGGGAGGGCCAGTGAAGCGGGGGTGTCTGTGCGTGCGCCAGCCGTCTTTACGGCGTGGGCGTCAACCCTGATCAGATCGGAGATCGCACAGCTTCGCTGCATAAAGGGGTCCGTTCTGGTATCCCCTCATATCAAGGCGTTTCTGTGATGAAAACGGCGATTATCCAATGTTTCGGTCATGGAAAGTGGCCGAAAGGCGGGCGGACAGAAGGGACCCTTTATTGTCAACTTTAAGTCGGCAATCCTTCGCCGGGCATACAAAAAAAATTGCCCGGCGGGTGAAGGGGAGAAAAAGACCACGTCGGAGAAAACACGCAGTCATGAGAATTGGTTATGCACGGGTTTCAACAGAGGATCAGAAGCTCGATCTTCAAACACAGGTTCTGAAAAAGTCGGAGTGCGACATTATCTTCACGGATCACGGGTACTCCGGTGGATCCTTCGAGAGGCCAGGGTTGGAGCAGGCTTTGAGCAGGCTCGAAAGAGGTGACACCCTCGTCGTCTGGCGGCTGGATCGTCTCGGCCGATCGCTGATCAAACTGGTGCAGGTGATGGACGAGTTCCGCCAGAGAGGGGTTCATTTCCACTCGCTGACCGAGAACATCGATACGAGCTCCTCGGGCGGCAAGCTGATGTTTCACATGATCGCCGCTCTTTCCGAGTTCGAGCGGACGCTCATCAGTGAACGGACGCGGGCCGGCATGGCGGCCGCGCGCAACAACGGTCAGCGGCTTGGCCGCCCTCCATCCCTGACCGATGACGAGCTGGCCGCCATCGTCAAGGCGATCAACGAACGCGGAGAAAGCCTTCGTGACGCGGCGATCAGAAACAATGTCTCGCTCCGCTCCCTGCGGCGCATGATCGCCAGGGCCAGAGACTTTGGTACGGCCTCCCTGCAGGCAAATTGCGGGCCGGATCTCTGTCCGATGTAAAGGCGAAGCGCCTCAGTCGAGGATCATCGCACTCTGCCACGACCCATTGCAGGTCCGTCCCGCAATGGGTCATTCAGCAAAGGAAAGGCCCCTTGATATGGCTTCGAAAGGCTCCGGCGGAGAATTCTAGGGTATTGACAGTCCGGAAAAGCAGACTGTAAGTATCGACTTATAGAAAATTAGAATACGTTTAACTAAAAAAACTAAATAAGGGGAGTGGGATTTAAGATGATTCTGTGACCAGCGTTTACGCATGTTTAGGGGAACTGCATGTGATCGGTTATGCGCGCGTTTCAACAGACGATCAAAACCTTGATCTTCAGATCGATGCTCTTCAAAAGGCGGGTTGCAGTAAGATATTCTTCGACAAGGGCGTCTCGGGCAAGGTATTCGAGCGACCTGGACTTGGTAACGCGATTTCGAGTCTCCGCCCTGGCAAGATGTTTGTCGTCTGGCGACTGGACAGACTGGGCCGATCTCTTCCCAAACTTATCGACTTCATCGACCAGCTGGGAAAGCAGAACATTGCCTTTCTCTCGCTGACCGAAAACATCGATACCAAATCCTCCGGAGGGCGGCTCATCTTCCACATCATGGGCGCATTGGCGGAGTTCGAGCGAACGCTGATCAGCGAAAGAACAAAGGCGGGAATGGAGGCAGCCCGCATGAAAGGCACGCATCTTGGACGACAGCCATCCATGAGCACGACCGACGTGCAACAGGCCCTGAGAGCGATGAATGCCGGCGAAGACATCGACGCCATCGCCAGACAATACGACATCTCAACCCGCACCCTGCGGAGACACATCACGAAAATGACTGCGATTTAGGTGTAGAATCCTTTCACTCGCGTAATTTGACGTCATCGTTTACGTTTTATGAACAGGCGTGAACGGACGGCGCTCTCGTGGGTGATGCGCCCCTACCGTGATCAGTTCGAGCCGATCGTGCCGGTTCCTGCCGCAGGACACGACATGCGTCCGACGCAACCGACAGGGAATTCCCACCCCCCTACTCTCCCCAGCGCAGAGGGCACCAACGGGCCATCGGCTCCAGCGGTTTTGGCCCTGAGTGCCTTACGACGACATCAAACTTTGACCAGCAAGGTCGGTGCCGCAAGATGCTCGCACGACGAGTTCGCACGCGATATAGTTGATCCCCGACTCCACAGGCTTGCCCTGGGTGAGGTCCAGCATGGCCAAACCCGCCCGTCTGCCCAGTTCCTTCAGGCCCATGTCGATCGTCGTCAGGGCCGGGCGGGTCTGGGCGGCGACGACATGCCAGTTGTCGAAGCCGACGACCGCCATGTCTCCAGGCACGGAAAGTCCGTGGTCACGCAAGGCGTCGATGACGCCGCGGGCGGTTTCGTCGCTCCCGCAGAAGATCGCATCCGGGCGCGGCTCCGGGCGCGTGAGTATCCTGTGAACGGCCTCGTGCCCCCAGTCTTCGCCCCAGGGTCCAAACATGACCTCGCCCTCGCCACCCAGACAAGCACGATAGGCTGCGGCACGGCGGCGAACGGCGGCAAAGTCCTCCGGTCCCGTAATATGCAGGATCCGGCGATGCCCGAGCGACAGGAGATGCTCGACCGCCAGGCGAGCGCCCTGGTGATCATCGGGAACGAATGAGACGCTGGTTTCCGGCCCTTCCGCAAAGGCGTAGACCACCGGTATGGGCAGGCGGGAGAGATCGACCTGAGGCGCAAGATCGAGCCGGGTGGCCGTGAAGATGATCCCATCCACCTGCTTATCCAGCAACGCTTCCAGGTGAAGTCGGGCAAGTCTTGGATCGTTGTTGGTGGCGCAGAGAAAGACCGACACGCCATGATCGACGAGCGCTTCGGAAACGCCGGCCGTCATCGGCAAGGTCAACCGTCCATAGGTGTCGTTGGTGATCATGCCGATCGAATGGCTGCGTCGACTGAGCAACCCGCGCGCGAGTGCATTCGGCCGGAAGCCGATCTTTTCGGCAATGTGCTTTACCCGGTCACGGGTCTCGGCATTCGTGCGGCCCTGTCCATTCAGCGCGTTTGAAGCGGTGGAAATGCTGACGCCCGCAGCGAGCGCCACGTCGCGGATCGTCGCTCGTCGCCCATGCGAAGTGGTCATCATCGGCACCCTGAAGTTGGCTTGATAAAAGGTTTCATCAAGAAATATCTCAAGTGATAAAAGGTTTTAGCATTTCATCCGTCTTTCGCTGTGTTCACGCTGTCGACAATACAAATATTCTCGATTACCGTCCGTGTCACGTCAATGTCCCGGCATGTCCAAGGGAGAGTTGGCGACAACGAAAAAGGGAACGCTCCATGCTGAAGATCAAACTGGCGCTCGCCGCGCTTTCGCTTGTTGCCAGCACCACGCTGGCCAATGCAACCGATGTCACCCTGTGGGTTCGCACCTCGTCCGGCGCCGTCCTCCAGGGTCTCGCGGATCACTACAATGCCTCCCATTCCGACAAGATCGTCGTGACGCAGATCACCGCCGAGCAGATGGTGCCGAAGCTGGGCGCGGCGATTGCCGGCGGCGCGGCACCCGATGGTGCCGTGCTCGACCTCATCTATCTGCCGACCTTCGCCGCAGCCGATGGCTTGGAAGACATTAGCGAGTTCGTCAAGAGCCGCCCTTATGCGAGCGCCATGAGCCCGTCGCATATTCGCCTGGCGACCTACGAGGACAAGATCTACGGCGTACCGGCCCTCCCCGATGCCTCGATCATCGCCTACAACACCGACCTCTTCGAAAAGGCCGGTCTCGATCCGAACAAGGCACCGGCCTCGCTGGAAGAGATTGCCGCCGACGCCAAGAAGATCGCGGCGCTCGGCAACGAGACCTACGGCTTCTACTTCGTCGCCAATTCCGGCAGCTGGCTGATCTACGACTTCCTGCCGCATCTCTGGGCGGCGGGCGCCGACATCCTCAGCGAGGACGGCCGCACGGCCACCGTCGATACGCCGGCGCTGCGCGAGACGATCGCCGCCTATCGCGACATGTGGAAGGCCGGCGCGATCCATCCTACCTCCCGCTCCGGCAATGGCAACAATGCGGTCGAGGCCTTCGCCTCCGGTAAGGTCGGCGTTCTCATGACCGGTTCCTACATCGTCAACCTGCTGACGAGCAAATATCCCGACGTCAAGTTCGCCGTCGCGCCGATCCCCGGCCCCAAGGGCGGAGCTTCCAGCTTTGCCGGCGGAGATACGCTGGCCGTCATGAAGGGCATCGATGAGGAAAAGAAGAAGGTCCTGCTCGACTTCGTCGATTTCTACATGACGCCGGAGCAGCAGGTCTACATCACCAAGGAATCCGGCATGCCATCGCGCACCGATCTCGCAGGCGATGCCTATGCGAGCTTCGACAAGCGCAATCTGGTCTCCTACGACATCCTGTCGAAGGCACGCACACCTTACACCTTCTCCTCGGACGAACTCTTCGTCAGCCGCACCGGACCCTTCGTTAACCTGATCCAGGGCGCGATCTTCGGCGAAGACGTCGATGGGTCGATCAAGACCGCGCAGGATGCTTTCACCAAGGTTCTTGAGCGAACCAACCCGTAAGGGGATCCAGCTGTCGGATGTGACCTGCCGCAGAGCCTTTTCCAAGGTCTGAGGTCTTGTCTGCCCCTCACCCTAGCCCTCTCCCCGCATGCGGGGAGAGGGGACGTGCTATAGGGTTGCTCCGAGTCCCTTCTCCCCGCGCGCGGGGAGAAGGTACCGGCAGGCGGATGAGCGGCAGCTGCGACCGAAACTTTAAAAGTCACGCACCCCGCACGTCCCATCATCAACCCCGTCCCATCATCAACCAAGGAGCGAAATCTTGGCTTCGACGGCACAAAGACCGACGCAAACGGTGACGGCGAGCAACGACCCCGAACCGAAGGGCTGGCTCGGCCTCGCCTTCATGGCGCCAAGCCTCGTCTTTATTCTCGGCCTCTTCGTCGTGCCCCTGGTCATGGCGCTCTGGATGAGCCTTCACAACTGGCCGCTGCTCGGACGCCGCAAGTTCATCGGGCTTGGCAACTATGCGGAACTGCTGGGAGACATGCAGCTCTGGCATTCCCTCGGATTCACGCTGCTCTATACCGTGCTCGTCACCGCCGCCATCATGGCCGTCGCCTTGCCCCTGGCGCTGCTGGTGGACCGGCCGCTCAGGCTTGCCGGCTTCTTCCGCACGGTCTACTTCATGCCTGTCGTCATCGGCTTCGGTGCAGCCTCCACCCTGTGGATGTGGCTGCTCAATCCCGACAATGGCGTCTTTGCCCATCTGCTGCGGGGCCTTGGCCTCGTGGACAGCGCGCCGCGGCCGCTCGAAAGCTTCTGGCCGGCGCTCGGCGTCATCATCCTCATGGTGGTCTGGAAGACGGCAGGCTTCACCATGGTCATCCTTCTCACCGGCCTTCAGGCCATTCCCGCCGACGTGACCGAAGCGGCCAAGATCGATGGCGCCGGCGTCTTCAGCCGCTTCCGGCGGATCACGCTGCCGCTGATGCGCAATTCGCTTCTCTTGGCGCTGGTGCTCAACGTGACGTCGTCGATGCTCGCTTTCGACCAGTTCTTCATCATCACGCAGGGCGGCCCGTCGAACAGCACCATCTCCGCCGTGTTCTCGATCTACCTCGCCTCCTTCTCCTCCTATCGCCTCGGCTACGGCTCGGCCATGTCCTTCGTGCTGCTCGTCGTCCTCGTCGCGATCTCCTCGATCCAGCTCGCCTTCCTGCGCCAGCGGCCGGAGGAAAGCTGATGAGCCGCACCCTTCCCACATCCGCGCCGATGCCGGCACGCGAACGGCTCGGCTTTGCAGCCTTCATCCTCGTCTCGGTCGTCTTCGCGCTGTTCTTCCTGCTGCCGATCGTCTGGTCGTTCGCCAATTCCTTCAAGCCCGCGGCCGAGGCTCTGGCCCATCCCGTCGCACTGTTTTCCAAGGCCTTCTCGCTGGAGAACTACCGGCGGCTGAATACGGTCGGTGCCGGCTGGACCGTCTATGCCGGCAACTCGGTCATGATTGCGCTGGGAACCGTCGTGCTGACGGTGCTCGTCGCCGTTCCCGCCGGCTACGGCTTCTCGAAGTTCCGCTTTCCCGGTCAGTCTGCGCTTTTCATCGTGGTAATGGCGACGATGATGATCCCGTTCCAGTCGATCCTCACACCGCTCTTCCTGATCCTGAAAGTGCTGAAGCTTCAGAACAATCTGTTCGGCCTCGTGCTGATCTACGTGACCTTCCAGCTCCCCTTCTCGATCTTCATGATGCGCAATGCCTTCGATGCGGTGCCGCGCGCGCTGATCGAGGCGGCGCGGATCGACGGGGCGTCGCAATGGACGATTCTCAGGCGGATCATGCTGCCGATCGCCCTCCCCGGCGTCGCGACGATCGCCATGTTCGCCTTCCTCAATTCCTGGAACGAGTTCCTCGCCGCGCTGATCTTCCTGTCGGACCAGAACAAGTTCACGCTGCCGATCATGCTGGTCAACGTCTCTTCCGGCATCTACGGCATCATCGACTGGGGTGCGCTGCAGGCGGGCGTAACCGTCACCATGGTCCCCTGCATCATCCTGTTCCTTCTCCTGCAACGCTATTACGTGCGCGGTCTCACCGCCGGCGCCGTGAAATGAGCATCGTGCATTCCCAAAAGGCTTCTCCCATGTCGTCCACGCCCGCCTCCCCGCGCGTCCAGCCGTTGACCCCGCCCCGCCGCTTCATCCCCGTCGATCATGCCCGCGTGGATTTCACCGGCGGGTTCTGGGAAAGCTGGTCGAACACCGTGCGAGACGTGACCATCCCCACCCAGCATATGCGGCTGGAAGAGGAAGGCTTTCTGGAAGTCCTCGACTTCGACAAGCCGCCCTCGCCGCTGGTGCGCCGCATCCAGCCGAGCGGGCTGTCGATGCAGCATTTCTTCGACAGCGATTTCGGCAAGTGGATCGAGGCCGCGAGCTACACGCTGAAAGCGCATCCGAACGCCGATATCGAGAAAAAGATCGATGCGATCGTCGAGAAGCTCGAACAAGGGCAGATGGCCGACGGCTACCTCAACAGCTGGTTCGTCCGCCGCGAGCCGGAGAAACGCTGGACGAACCTGCGCGATCTTCACGAGATGTATTCGATGGGGCATCTGCTCGAGGGCGCCGTCGCCTATTTCGAAGCGACCGGCAAGCGACGCTTCCTCGACGTGATGATCCGCGCCGTCGATCACATCATCTATACGTTCGGCCCGGAGCCCGGCAAGCTGCGCGGCTATGATGCCCACGAGGAAATCGAACTGGCGCTCGTCAAGCTCTACCGCGTGACGCGCGATCCGCGCCATCTGGCCCTTGCGACCTACTTCGTCAACGAGCGCGGCCAGATGCCCTCCTATTACGACGAGGAGGCCCGCCATCGCGGTGAGAACCCCGAGGATTACGTCTACCAGACCTATGCCTACAGCCAGGCGCACATGCCCGTGCGCGAGCAGACACAGGTCGTCGGCCATGCGGTGCGCGCCATGTATCTCTTCTCCGCCATGGTCGATCTCGCGCATGAGAATGACGATCCGACCCTGAAGGCAGCCTGCGAGCGGCTGTTCGACAACCTCACCGGCCGCCAGCTCTACGTCACGGGCGGGCTTGGTCCGTCGGCCTCCAACGAGGGCTTCACGCGGGAATACGACCTGCCCAACGAGACGGCCTATGCCGAAACCTGCGCTGCCGTTGCACTCGGGTTCTGGAGCCACCGCATGGCGCAGCTCGATCTGGATGCAAAATACACCGACAAGCTGGAAACCGTGCTCTTCAACGGCGCGCTGTCCGGTATCTCGCGCGACGGCGAGCATTATTTCTACGAAAACGTGCTGGAGAGCCACGGCCAGAACCGCCGCTGGAAGTGGCATTACTGCCCCTGCTGCCCGACCAATATCGCCCGCCTCATCACCTCGCTCGGCCAGTACGTCTATTCCGCGACGGATGCGGATCTGGCAGTTCATCTCTACGGCGCCAACACGGCGGAGATAGCGCTTGGGCAGACCATCGTCCGGCTGACGCAGGAAACGCGCTATCCCTGGGATGGCGATATCCGGCTCGCACTCGGGCTCGATACACCCTCGTCCTTCACGCTGCATCTGCGCATCCCCGGCTGGTGCCGGGCGGCACGGGTGACGGTCAATGGCGAGGCCGTCGATGTGAAAGCGGCCGTCACAAAAGGCTATGTCGCGATCCGGCGCCCCTGGGCGGATGGCGACGAGGTGCGGTTGTCCCTCGACATGCCGGTCGACCGGCTCTATGCGCATCCGGCCGTCGGCGAGGACGCCGGTCGGGTGGCGCTGAAGCGCGGTCCCGTGGTCTATTGCGTCGAGGAGACCGACATCGGCACCGAGCCCCAGCGGCTACGGCTACCGGCGGAGGCAAGGCTCGACGTTGCTTATGATCCGAACCTGCTGGGCGGCGCTGCCGTGCTGACGGGCGAAGCGCTGGAGGCTGAGACGAGCGATTGGAACGGGCTCTACCGCACGGCCCCGCCGGCGCTCAAACCCCGCGCCTTCAAGGCGATTCCCTACCATCTCTGGGCAAACCGCGACCCTGGCGCGATGCTCGTGTGGCTGAACGAGAAGTAGGAGACAGACGATGGCCCGGCTCGAACTGCGAAACGTCGTCAAATCCTATGGCATCTACGAGGCCGTGCGCGGCATCGATCTGGAGATCGAGGACAAGGAGTTCGTCGTCTTTGTCGGCCCGTCCGGTTGCGGCAAATCGACGACGCTCCGGATGATCGCCGGGCTCGAGCACATCACCGGCGGCGACATCATCATCGGCGATCAGGTGGTCAACCGCCTTGGGCCGGGCAAACGCGACATCGCCATGGTGTTCCAGAACTATGCACTCTACCCGCATATGTCCGTGCGCGAGAACATCGCCTTTTGCCTCGAACAGCAACGACTGCCGAAGAGCGAGATCGAGACGCGGATCCTTGACGCCGCGCGCACGCTGCACATCGAGGAACTTCTCGACCGCCGCCCCGGCCAGCTCTCGGGCGGGCAGCGCCAGCGCGTCGCCATGGGCCGGGCGATCGTGCGCAATCCGAAAGTGTTTCTGTTCGATGAACCGCTCTCGAACCTCGATGCCAAGCTCCGCGTGCAGATGCGCACAGAAATCAAGCGCTTACATCAAGTCTTGCCGACCACCACGGTCTATGTCACGCATGACCAGATCGAGGCGATGACCATGGCGGACCGCGTCGTCGTCATGAATGGCGGATTGATCGAGCAATGCGGCCCGCCGCAGCGTCTCTACCATCACCCGGCCACCCGCTTCGTCGCCGGCTTCATCGGCTCGCCCGCCATGAACTTTCTGGAGGCTCGACTTGTCGACGTCGCAGGCCAGCTCGTCGTTCGCCTCGAAGACGGCACCGATTTGCCTGTGCCGTCGGAACGCGCCGCCCTCTACGCGTCCAGAACAGGTCGCCCGGTCACCTTCGGCATCCGCCCGGAAGCCGTGAGCGCCGCACAGCAGCGCCCGGGCTACGCAGCGCTGACCGCCCGGATCGATCTTGTGGAGCCGCTCGGTCCCTCGACCATGATCTATTTCGACGTGGAAACGACCACCCTCTGCGCCAGCATCGACCCGGAAGCGGGCGCCCGGGCGGGAGAGGACATCGTTCTCTCCGTCAACATGAACCAGATGCATCTGTTCGATGCAGAAAACGGCGTGTCTCTGACGCCCCTTCCGTGAGGCGTGCTATTTTTTCCGTAACAAGTAGCGAATGCACAGTCGAAATCTGGCGAAAGCCTTCTTAGGCGTTCGCCAGATCGGAGGCTTTACGCCGCGACCATCTCTGCAGTCTCCCCCTTCTCGAACATGCGTTCCAGATTGAGAAAGCAGATCATTCCGTCCGGCTGGGCGATGATGCCGTCGGCATAGTGCATGCCGGGGGAAATGCTGATCTCGGGGACCGGCTGCAGCAGGTTTTCGGAGACCGTCAGGATGTCGGAGACGCCATCGACGATGAGGCCCATCGCCATGCCGTGTATTTCGGCCACGACGATGGCGCTGCGTGGGGTCGGCTCGGTGCTGGCCATGCCGAGCTTGTTGGCCAGATCGATGATCGGGATCACCGTGCCGCGCAGGTTCATCACGCCGATGACATCCGGCGGGGCATGCGGGATCGGGGTCGCCGGACCCCATCCGCGAATCTCGCGGATGGTCGTCGTGCGGACACAGAATTCCTGCCCGTGCAGCCTGAAGGCGATGATCTCAAGCGTGCCGCCGGTGCCGGATGTGGATGGGTTCAAACCGCTCATCAAAAGTCCTCCCATGTTTCCTTGATCGCGGCGTTGCCGGAGAAGGCCTTCGCGACCTTGCCCGCCAGTCGCTTCGCCGGCGAGGCCACCGGGCGGTGGGCCGGGCTTGCCGCCATGGCAGCTGCGGTCTGGCGCAGCGCTCCGCCCAGCTGGAACTGCGAGATCAGCTCGCGCAGGCGTTGGGCTTCAGTGGCCAGCGTCGCGCTGGCGGCGTTGCTTTCCTCGACCATGGCGGCGTTCTGCTGTGTCACCTGGTCCATCTGGTTGACGGCTGTGTTGACTTCGGCAAGGCCTACGGACTGTTCGCGGGCGGATGTGGCGATGGCGTCCATATGCTGGTTGACGGTGACGATATAGCCTTCGATCGTCTTGAGCGCCTGACCGGTTTCGCTCACCAGCCTGACGCCGCTCTGCACCTCCTGCGAGGAGTTTCGGATCAGATCCTTGATCTCCTTGGCGGCCTTGGCCGAGCGCTGAGCAAGCTCGCGAACTTCCTGCGCGACGACCGCAAAGCCCTTGCCCGCATCGCCCGCACGAGCCGCCTCGACACCCGCATTCAGCGCCAGCAGGTTCGTCTGGAAGGCGATTTCGTCGATGACGCCGATGATGTTGGAGATTTCGTTGGAGGACTGCTCGATCTTCTGCATGGCATCGACGGCATTGGCGACGACCGCGCCGGACTGTGCCGCACTTTCGTTGGCCAGCAGAGCCATCTTGCGGGCTTCCTCGGCGCGCTTGGAGGAGTTGGTGACATTGACGGTGATCTCGTCGAGCGCCGCAGCGGTTTGCTCCAGCGAGGCGGCCTGCTGTTCGGTCCGCTTGGAAAGATCCTCGGTGCTGGCGCTGATCTCGCGCGTGCCGGTGTCGATCTGGGTACTGGCATTGACCACAGCCCGCATCGTTTCCGCAAGCTGTGCGATCGCTCCGTTCAGATCGTGACGCAGGGCCTCGAAATCGGGCGCGAAGGCTTCGTTGAGCTGGAAACCGAGATCGCCGGCGGCAAGGCGACGGAGACCGGAGGCAAGGCCCGACGTCGCTTCCTGGAGGAGCGCTCTCGCCGTGGCTTCCGCATCGGCGGTCAGGCGAACGCGATCCTTCTCCACCTGAAGGCGGGCCCCTTCGGCGTCCTGCTCGAGGCGCTTGTTGTTGATCGCGGCCTGACGAAACACCTCGATGGCACCGGCCATGTCACCGATCTCGTCTTTCCTGTCCGTATGGGCGAGATCGACATTGGTATCACCGTCCGCGAGCTTCCGCATGGCCTGCGTCATGACGCGAATGGGCTGACCGACACTCTTGATGAGAATGATGGCGGAGAGGACAAGGACGAGCACGATCGCAAGACCGATGCCGAGCGCCACCGAATTTGCCTGTGCGACCGTTGCGCTCAGGGTTTCTTTCGCGTCGGCCGTGAAGCGGGTGGCATTCTTCTTCGCCTTGTCGATTGCTATCCCCGTGTCATCGGCAATTTTTCCGCTTTCGGCGGCAGACGCGACGAGCGCCTTGTTCATGTCCTCCCCCGAGATTTGACCGTCGGTCTTGTTCTGAAAAGAGGTCACAACGAAAGCTGCCCGTTTTTCCGTGGCGTCCGTGTAGCTTTTGAGCCCGTCCCGGATCTGAACGAGAACGTCCGGGATCATCGCCAGAGCGATGGGTTGCTCGAGGCCGTCCCAGCCAGCTTCGAAGTCCGATTTGACATTCGAAAGGCCCTCGTCCGCATCCTCTTTTGTCTGCGCAAGATTCATGCGTGTCGCCGCATAGCGCATCCGGGCGAGCGCGAGCTCTGCGTTGACAACGCCATTGAGGATCGTCTGTTCGCGTCCGACGACCGCGTTTGCTTCGTCGACCTGATGACTGGAGACCTGCTGATTGGTGATCATGCCAAGGATCAGCAGAATGCCGATCCCCGATGATACGAACAACTTGGTTCCGACCTTGGCATTCTGCAGTACTGACATAGGGATCTCCAGTCGAGGTATGTCTGTGTCGTGTCCGATGGACAAACGCCAAGAGGCAAAATCATTCTGCCAGAGGCTTTGGGAAACACGGAGATCATGTCCGTATCGCAATTCGCTAGGAATGATGGCTCTGCTTCAAGGCGCTTCGGCGGGCACGTTAAAGGACGTGTCTTTCTGGCGATCGACTTGAAACGCTCTGCCACTCGCTGAACGCAATGTCTGATTATTCAATAAATTTGTTGTGTTTCATATAATCTTTGATTTAAGAAAATACGCGATTTGCGCTTTTGACGCATGGAATTGGTGGTTTTCGACGGACTATGCCGGACCTAAGCTGAAATTGAGCGAAAAACGGTCACCCACCCCTTCATCAACGCCAAAGCGGCCGGGAAGGATGGAGCGGTATGCCGACGACGAGCCTGTTGGGAGACGACGCGACCGGTGCGGCCTTTGGTCAGGAGACGCGTGGTCACCGTCTGTCGGGCATTTCCTCGCGGCATTTCCTGAAGCTGCTGGAAGATCAGGGCCGGGTGGGCTTCTGGTCGATCGATTTCGACATCGGTCAGATCAACGGTTCGGTGGGGCTCTTCCGGCTCTTGGGGCTTTTGCCTTTCACCAGGCTCGAATTTGCCGATGTGATCCGGATGATCCATCCGGCCGACCGGGGCGCGAACGCCGATATGATGGCGATCATCCGCTCGGGTCAGGCGATCGAACGGGAATTTCGCATTATCCGTCCCGATAAAACCCTGCGCTGGATCCAAAACAGGGCTGAGGCGCTCGTTGATCCGGACGGCGTTCCCACGCGCGCGCTCGGAATGCTGACGGATGTCACCGAACAGCATGAGGCGCGGATCTTGGCGGGCGAAGGATGGCAGAGCTATCAACGCCTGATATCGGCCATTGCCGAGGTGAAATGGCGCATTCTACCCAATGGCAAGATCCTGTCCTTGCTGAGATGGGAAGACCTCACTGGACAGACCTTGGAGGCGGCGGACAACTGGGGATGGCTGGAGGCCATTCACCCCGATGAGCGGGATGGCATTCGCGCGCTCTGGGCCGAGTGCACACGGACCGGCCAACCCTATTCCATCGATCTTCGTATCCGGTGTCTGGCTGGAGGCTTTCGACGCTACCTGATGCGCGGTGCGCCGCTCTGCAACGCAGATGGGTCGGTGCGGGAGTGGATTGGTGTCCTCATCGAGACAGCACCGCTGACTTCGACCGTGTCCGCGCCACCCGTCGATGCCGTCAAGGCACTGGACGGAGCGCATATTCGCGCGGCGCGGGCGCTTCTGGACTGGAACGTGGAAGACCTGTCGCTCAAGGCCGGCGTCTCCGTCTCGACGATCCGGCGCCTGGAACATGGCACGGGAAACCGGACGAGGCTTCCTCACGTCGAGGCCATTCGCAATGCCCTGCAAGAGGGCGGCGTACGGTTCGGTCTCGGCAAGGATGCCGAGATAGCCGTGAGCTTGTGCCACCGTCCGGACTGAGGGTTTTGACGGAGACCGGACCTTGTGACCGGCGCGATAGAGAAGAATGCCGGCCTCGTGTGCGACACGGCATGCGGTTCTGACGTCTGATTCAATGGTTTTTGCAGCGGTCCGGCGGATGCTGCCGTCTCTTAAAACTCTTCCCAGCTTTCCTGCACGGCGGCATTGCCGGCGATGGAGCGGGTGACCTTTCCGCCATTCCTATTGACGGGTGCGGCGAGAGGGCGCTGAGGTTGCCGCTGAACCGGGCTTGCGGCCATGAGGGTGACGGTGTGGTGGTGCGTGCTGCCGAGCTGGAAGCGGGAGACCAGTTCGCGGAGTCGGCTGCTTTCGGTCGCAAGCGTCGCGCCGGCCGCGCTGGTTTCCTCGACCATCGCCGCGTTCTGCTGGGTCACCTGGTCCATCTGGTTCACGGCCGTGTTCACTTCGGCCAGACCGACGGACTGTTCTCCGGCCGATGTCGCGATCGAGGCCATGTGCTGGTTGACGGTGATGATGTAACCCTCGATCATCCTCAGCGCCTCGCCCGTGTCGCTGACCAGCTTCACGCCGTTCTGCACCTCGTTGGAGGAAATGCGGATCAGGTCCTTGATGTCCTTTGCGGCCTTTGCCGAACGCTGGGCCAGTTCGCGCACTTCCTGTGCGACGACAGCGAAGCCCTTGCCCGCCTCCCCTGCCCGCGCGGCTTCCACGCCGGCATTGAGCGCCAGAAGGTTGGTCTGGAAGGCGATTTCGTCGATGACGCCGATGATGTTGGAGACCTCGTTCGAGGACGCCTCGATCTTCTGCATGGCGTCCACCGCATCGGCGACGACGCGACCGGACTGGGCGGCACTGTCATTGGCGAGAACGGCGACCTTGCGGGCCTCGTCAGCGCGCTTGGACGCGTTGGCGACGTTGACCGTGATCTGGTCGAGCGCGGCGGCCGTCTCCTCGAGCGAGGCGGCCTGCTGTTCGGTGCGCTTGGAGAGGTCGTCGGCACTGCTGCTGACCTCCCGGCTGCCGGTGTCGATGGCGTCCGTTGCCTGCGCCACGTCCCGCAGCGTCTGCGAAAGCTCCGTCACCGCGGCATTGAAGTCGGCACGGAGCGTTTCGAAATCGGCTGCGAAGGGGTCGGCAAGCTGGAAGGTTAGATCGCCGTCCGCCAGATGCTTCAGCCCCTTGCCGAGACCCGCCGTGGCCTGCGCCATATCGGCCGTGCGGATACGATCGGCCTCGGCCTTGCTCTGGCGTTCTTCCTCGCTCAGGCTGCGATGGGCCGCGGCTTCCTGCTCCAGCCGCATCCGGGCCACATTGCTGTCGCGCAGCACCTCCAGGGAGCGCGCCATATCGCCGATCTCGTCCTTGGCCGTCGTGTCCGAGAGATCCGCATCCAACCGGCCGGCCGCAATGGAATTCGTCGCCGCGATCACCTTGCCGAGACGGTTGCGGAAGCGGTTGGCGAGCGCGGTGGCAACCGCGACCAGAAGCACGGTGGCGATGCCGACGACGATCAGCGAGGTCATGGCAAGGCTTTTCAGCCCGGCAAAGAGGGCGGGAACGGGCACGGAGACGACCGTGTACCATGTGGTTCCCGGAATGATGTTGACCGGCACAGCGACTGCGAGGTTCTGCGACCCGTCGGCATTGGTCATTTCCACCGGCGTGCCGGGATGGGCGACCACCTGATCCCAGGCCGCGGCATCGAGCCCGGAATCCTTCAGCGATTTGCCCAGCAGCGTCTGGTCGGGATAGGCGACGATGCTGCCGCCCTGGCTGATCAGCGCGACGAAGCCCGCCCCCAGCGGCTTCAGGCCCGAAAGGTCCCTGGACAGGCTGTCGAGGGCGGTATCCACGCCGGTGACACCGACGAAGCGGCCGTCCTTCAACAGGGGCACCATGAAGGAGGTCATGAGAACGTTCTTGCCGTCGATGGCGTATTGATAGGGTTCGGTGAAGAAGTCCCGGCCGGTCTGCTTGGGCACCTGATAATAGTCGCCGGCACCCGGCTTGTCGTAGTCGACCAGCGGATCGTGCAGGATCGTTTCGCCCGAGCGTGCGAAATAGGGAACGTAGCGACCCGTCGCGTCATGGCCCGGCTTGCTCTTGTAGTCGGCATCCTTGCCGTCGAAGGCGTCGGGCTCCCAGCCGGTACTGACGCCGACGGCCGCGGGATTATCGACCAGGAGCTGGCGGAGAAACGCATCCGTCGCCTCGCGGGAGGGCGCGCCGCCCTGCGCTGCGGCAACGAGATACGACCGCATGTTGAAGCTGAGCGTCTTCAGTGCGCCGAAGCGGGTCTCGACATTGGCAGCACTGGTGGCGGCCGCATTGGTCATTTCGGCGATCGAACGCGCACGGACCTCGTGATAGGCGAGGTAGAGAAGAATGCCCGCCGTTGCCACCGTGGTGGCGACACCCGTGGCGACGATGGCGAACATATTGCGGCCCGTGGCCGTTTTCGGGAACATCCGGCGTCTCCAAACGCGATCTTTGCTTCAACGGGTCGGCGATAAACTCGGGCACACAGTCGGTCGGGACGGCACAGTGCTGTCCATTCTCCCTGTTTTACAAAGGTTTGGTTGAAATACGTTTAACGGAACCGCCGCGTCGTGATGACGTCAAGACGTGACGCGGGGCTCAACGTGATGAAGCGCTGTCTACCCAATATTTAGGGTAAGACAAGTCTGTCGCGGCCTGTGGATCGTCTGGGGAAATACTCGGCGCTGCCACAGAGACATTCTGCAGGGCCCTCCCCTCTTGTTGCCGAAGCCGGATGTCCGCGACCGATGTTCAAGGACGATCGCGCTGCCGCGCCGCTTCGCGTCGTTCGGCGTGAACGACCAGCCGGCCGAGCGCCATCAGCGCAATGCCGATGGGAACGGCGGGGGTGGTCGTGAGGGCTTGCAGGACGGCGAGGAGGAAATAGGGGTGGATGTCGGTGATCAGCGCCAGGGGCACGAGACCCGCGGCAAAGATCAGAAGACCCGCGAGGATCGTCGCCTGGCCGGGAGACCGCAGGCAGCCGAACAGGAAGATGAGCAGGAAGACGGCGGCGACGAGGGTTCCCATGAAAGCCTTTCGCAAGGTTCGGACCGTTCAGCATTGAACCCTCGCAACGGGAGAAAGGCAAGGCTGCGCGGGTTCCGACACGGGATCGGGAACGGAAATGACAAAGCGTGCGGGGACCCTCATTCAAACCATCCCTAGAGGCAGATGCCGAAGCCCCCCCTCATCCCCAAGGCATCCGCCCGAAGCCGTCTTACGCCTCCCCTTCCCTCCCCTGCTCCTCTTCCACGGGCATGTAGAGATCGCCGCCATTCCTGTACTTCGCGGCCATCGCCTCCAGACCTTCCTTCTGCGCTTCCGCGCGGATGTCATGAGAAATCCGCATGGAACAGAATTTCGGGCCGCACATGGAGCAGAAATGCGCGACCTTGTGGGCGTCCTTCGGAAGGGTCTCGTCGTGGAAGGCGCGGGCGGTGTCGGGGTCGAGCGAGAGGTTGAACTGGTCTTCCCAGCGGAACTCGAAGCGCGCGCGGGAGAGCGCATCGTCGCGCAGGCGCGCGGCCGGATGGCCCTTGGCGAGATCGGCGGCGTGGGCGGCGATCTTGTAGGTGATGACGCCGGTCTTCACGTCGTTGCGGTCCGGCAGGCCCAGATGCTCCTTTGGCGTGACGTAGCAGAGCATGGCCGTGCCGAACCAGCCGATCATCGCTGCTCCGATGCCGGAGGTGATATGATCGTAGCCGGGCGCGATATCGGTGGTGAGCGGCCCGAGCGTATAGAACGGAGCCTCGCCGCAGACGGCGAGCTGCTTGTCCATATTGGCCTTGATCTTATGCATCGGCACATGGCCGGGCCCTTCGATCATCACCTGGCAATCGCGGCCCCAAGCGATCTTCGTCAGCTCGCCGAGCGTTTCCAGCTCGGCAAACTGCGCGGCGTCGTTGGCGTCCGCAATCGAGCCCGGCCGCAAACCGTCGCCGAGCGAGAAGGAGACGTCATAGGCGCGTGCAATCTCGCAGATCTCCTCGAAATGCTCGTAGAGAAAGTTCTCCCGGTGGTGATGCAGGCACCACTTCGCCATGATGGAACCGCCGCGCGAGACGATGCCGGTCACCCGGTTCACCGTCAGCGGGATATAGGAAAGCCGCACACCGGCATGGATGGTGAAATAGTCCACACCCTGCTCCGCCTGCTCGATCAGCGTGTCGCGATAGACCTCCCAGGTGAGAGCCTCGGCAATGCCGTTGACCTTCTCCAGCGCCTGATAGAGCGGCACGGTGCCGATGGGCACCGGGGCGTTGCGAAGAATCCAGTCGCGGATATTGTGAATGTTGCGGCCGGTGGAGAGGTCCATCACCGTATCCGCACCCCAGCGGATGGCCCAGACCATCTTGTCCACCTCTTCCGCCATGGAGGACGTTACGGCGGAGTTGCCGATATTCGCATTGATCTTCACGAGAAAGTTCCGGCCGATGATCATCGGCTCAAGCTCGGGGTGGTTGATGTTGGCGGGAATGATCGCCCGGCCCTCCGCCACTTCGCGGCGGACGAATTCCGGTGTGACGAAATCCGGCACCTCGGCGCCAAAACTCTCCCCGTCCCGCGCAAGAGCTTGGCACTGCCTCTGCCGCCCGAGGTTCTCGCGGATCGCGACGAACTCCATTTCCGCGGTGATGATGCCCGCGCGGGCGTAGGCCAGCTGCGTCACAGCGCGGGATCCCGCAGCCTTCAGCGGCGTGGCCCGGACGGGAAATTCGGGCGTCAGGCGGTCGCCCGCAACGAAGCCATTGTCGGCCGAGGTCACCGCCCGCCCCTCATACGCCGTGGTGTCGGCAAGCGCGCTGAGCCACGCTTCCCGAATGCGCGGCAGGCCGCGATCGATGGAGACGGCATGAGCCGGATCGGTATAGGGGCCGGAGGGATCGTAGACCGTGACCGGCGGTTCGCCGGCCGTAGGATGAAGCGCGATCTCGCGCATCGGCACACGGATGCCGGGGTGAAGCAGCCCGGGCTCGAACACCTTGGTCGAGGCCGGCAGTGGGCCGGTGGAGACGCTCGGCACAGATTTGGAAGTGGCAACAGTCATGGCAAGGCTCTCCGAGGTTGGAGACCCAGTCCCAGTGTTGGAATGATGAGAAGACGCATGCCGGCTACCAGGCGGAGATCCACCCAAGAGCCTGCAAGCATCGCACCGTCCCTCCGCCAGTATGAGCTGGATCAGGTTCAACGGGTCACTGCGCGCGATAGCAGTATCTCAGCCCCTTGCCGGGACCCCCCTGGTGAATATGCGGAAGGTTGCATGGAGCCGTGGCCGCGGTCAAGCCGGCTTTTAGCCGCGCCTTTTCGGCAGCACGGAGGATGAGAGAGGTCCGTTCGATCACAGCTATGAATCGATCAAGCCGGATCGATTCATAAGTCTCGTTGGACGTCGTCTCCCCAGAGCGAGACTCTGCGCGCATGAAAACCCCGTCCTATCGCCTGCATTTGGAACGCTGCGACCCGTCGCGCAACATGGCGCGTTTCTACGCGCTCTCGCTGGAGCCCTCGCTCTTCGGCGAGATCGTGCTCGTTCGTCGCTGGGGCCGGATCGGATCTGCGGGGCGATCTCGTGTCGAGTTCTTCGCAGACGAGCGGGCGGCGACGGCGGCCATGATGGCACTTCTCCGGCAGAAGCGGGCGCGGGGGTACACGGTGGGGCAGTGGGGGTTGCGGCCGATGGCGCGGGCGAGTTGACAGCTGTCAACTTTGGCATAATACGCGACTCACCCCCAATTCAAAAGTTGACAGCTGTCAACTCGCGTTTCCGAGCGGCAGGAGGCGGGGATAAAAGGGCGGAATCAGCCTTCCGTTTCAATGTCGCCTATCCCTCTTTCTCCCCGCATTCACCCTTTCGTCTATTCTCAGCGCGCCACCACGACGGAATGGCCGCGAAGAGGCACTGTGGACAGGAAGAATGATTCGGATTTCACGTTTCAAATATCGCTTGACGCGACTCAGCAACAGCCCTCAACCTCTAACGGTTGGAGGCAGATACATGCGCCTCCGGCGTAACAGGCCGCCACCTCTGTATATGTGATGGCGCGACGTATACACTGACGCATGAGAATCGCCGCCGCGCGGGCGAGAACATGGCAGACATCGACCATCCCCCGGACGCAGCCCGTCCGCAAGCCGGCGGCACGCCGGCCAGACATTGAGGAAAGAAACGACATGGCCCCAACGGCCCACACGACACGCACCGGCCCGAAAGATGCGGCGCCGACACCATCGGCGGATCTGACGATTGCGGCGGATGCGAGCGCGCTGTCGGAACAGTTGAAGGCGATGCGCGAGCGTTTGTTTCCGCCGACCGCGACAAAGACGTTGCGGTCGTTCTCCTCCGGCGAGGCGGCCAAGCTGATCGGCGTCTCCGATGGCTATCTGCGCCAGCTGTCTCTGGCCGGCGAGGGGCCGCAGCCGGAAACCGGCGCGGGCGGTCGTCGCTTCTATTCGCTGTCCGATATCAACGCGCTGCGCCTGCACCTGTCGGAACAGGCGCTCGCCAAAGGCAATACCGCCAAGGCGCGCGGCTACCTGCCGCGGCGGGATGCGGAGGCCGGCGAACGGATGCAGGTCATCTCCGTCACCAATTTCAAGGGCGGCTCCGGCAAGACGACATCCGCCGTGCACCTGGCGCAATATCTGGCGCTGACCGGCCACCGGGTGCTCGCCATCGACCTCGATCCGCAGGCCTCGCTGTCGGCACTCTTCGGCTACCAACCGGAATTGGACCTGACCGGCAACGACACGCTCTATGGCGCCATCCGCTACGATGCAGAGCAGCGGCCCTTGTCCGACGTCATCCGCCAGACCTATTTCCCCGGCCTCGATCTCGTGCCCGGCAATATCGAGCTGCAGGAATTCGAGCATGTAACGCCGCAGGCGCTGGCCGACCGGCAGTCCGGCCGGGAAGGGGCAACGGGGGGCGGTCCCCTGTTCTTCGCCCGGATCCAGGCGGTGCTGGAAACTGTGGAGACCGATTACGACGTGGTCGTGATCGACTGCCCGCCGCAGCTCGGCTATCTCACGCTGTCGGCGCTCTGCGCCTCGACCTCCGTCATCGTCACCGTGCATCCGCAGATGCTGGACATCGCCTCGATGAACCAGTTCCTGTTCATGACGGCCGATCTGCTGTCCGTCGTGCGGGACGCCGGGGGCACGCTGAATTTCGATTTCCTGCGCTACCTCGTCACCCGCTTCGAGCCGAATGACGGGCCGCAGGCGCAGATCGTCGGCTTCATGCGCTCACTTTTCGGCGAGCGCGTGCTGACGGCACCCATGGTGAAATCGACCGCCGTGTCGGATGCGGGTCTGACCAAGCAGACGCTCTATGAGGTCGGCCGAGAGAACTTTACCCGCGCGACCTACGACCGCGCGGTGGAATCGATGAATGCCGTCAACAGCGAGATCGAAACGCTGGTGCATGCAGTGTGGAACCGCTGACGGGGTCAGGGACGGGAATGGGCAAGCGGCCGCAGGGCGCTTCGCTGTTGCAGACGAGTTGAGCGAGCGGCTTTCGGGCCGGGAACGCGGAAAGGGATCGGATGATGGCGGGGAACCGCAAGAGCGAATTGAAGGCGCTGTTTGGGGGCGGGCTGAGCCCGGCCGACGTCGTGCGTGCGGCGGAAGCGCAAAAGCCTGGTCCGAGCGAAGGCCCGGCGCCTGAACAGAAATCGGCCGAGAACCCTACAAACCTGGGGACTCCGGGGGAGAGTGTGCCGCTCACACCCCACACGCGCAGCGCATCCGGCGCGGTCAAGGTCATGGGCCTCTCGCTGAACGCCATCACCCGTGAGGCGGAGGAAGCGCGCGCGCTGCGCCAAGCCCTGTCGGAGGGCGAGCACGTCGTCGGCATCGACCCCGCACGGATCGAGGCCTCGTTCGTCGAGGATCGGCTCGTGATCGACGGACCGGCGGACGAGGATTTCGAGGCGCTGGTGGAAAGCGTGCGCGAGGCCGGCCAGCAGGTGCCGGTGCTTCTGCGCCCACACCCGGAGAAGCAGGGCGTCTACCAGACGGCCTATGGCCACCGCCGCATCCGCGCCGCCGCCCGCCTCGGCCGTCCGGTCAAGGCGATCATTCGCGCGCTGACCGACGACGAACTGGTTCTGGCGCAAGGCAAGGAAAATGCTGAACGCCGCAACCTCTCCTTCATCGAGCGTGCGCTCTTTGCCCGCAACCTCACGGAACGCGGTTTCGACCGTAAGACGATCGGCGATGCGCTCGCCGTGCAGAAGAGCGAGCTCTCACGGCTGATGCAGGTGGCCGAGGGCGTGCCCGACCGGTTCATTCGCTTCATCGGCCCGGCGCCGAAGGTCGGGCGGGAGCGCTGGATGAAGCTCGGCGAGATCCTGCTCAGCGATGCCCGGCAGGCGCAGGCCACCGCTGTCGTCTATTCCGAGAAGTTCAAGGCGGCCGACAGCGACCGGCGCTTCCAGATCCTGTTTTCCCATCTCGATTCCTTGGGCAAGCCGATGAAGACGAAGCGCAGGGCAGGGGACGCCGAGAGCGGAGACGTGAGATCGTTGACCGATGCCCGTGGCCGGGTCTTTGCCCGACTGAAGGTGGAGAACGGCGCAACGCGGATCGAATTTGCCGAGGGCACGCCGACGGCCTTCATCGATGCCGCCGCAGCTCTTCTGGCCGAGGCGCATCAAACCTTCGAGCGCGAGGCGGACGGCGAAAGCTGAGCCTGAGGCGCAACGACCTTGCCGCCTCGAACACCGGGGCGGCCTCAAACGACATGAACCAGCAAAGGACGACCAAGAGAGCAAGAAAAAAGGCCCCCAAAACGTCACCGTCATGGAAGCCCTCTTCAATCTAAGCAGTTCGAGAGAATCACTTCCAGCCATCAAAGTCAAGAGTCAGCGGCAGAAATGCCGAACGGCGGAGCTATGACCGAACGTTTTCGGTTGCCCGGTGAAGCCTTCTGATATCGAGGACATTTGTGCCTGAACGCCTGAAAACAAGGGTGTCAGCGAAGGAAGACGTGTGCCGTGCCGGGGGAGGCTTGCCTCCCAACGGAGATGGAGAGATGGAGAAATTTGCAACGACGCCTTTCGGCGGCGCACGGCTGACTGCGCGCAATTTTGCGCTTCGGGCCGACTTGGAGAAGCGACAGGCGCGTTTAAGGGACGGCGAGGGCGGCAATGCGACCGGCCAGGCGGAGAAATACCAGATCATCCGGGCGCTCAGCGAAGCCCGCACCGTCTGGAACCTCTCCGACCGGGCGATTGCCGTGCTCGAGGCGCTGGCGAGCTTTCATCAGGACCGCCATCTCGACGGCCGCGCACCGATCATCGTCTTCCCCTCCAATGCCGAGTTGTCGCTTCGTGCACGCGGCATGTCGCCCGCCACGCTCAGGCGCCATCTCGCAAGCCTCGTGGAGGCCGGGCTGATCCTGCGCCGCGATAGTGCCAACGGCAAGCGTTACTGCCGCCGCGACGATCACGGCGACGTCGAGACCGCGTTCGGCTTCGATCTCGCACCGCTGGCGCTGCGGGCCGAAGACATTCTCGCAAGCGCTGCCACCTCTCGCGACGCTGCCCGCCGCATCTCCCGCCTGCGCGCCGAAATCACGCTGCACCTGCGCGATATCGCCAAGACCATCGCCGCCGCCTTTGCCGAAGGTCGGACCGAACACGGTACCGATCCCTGGCAAGGGTTCGTCGAACGGCTGCGTGACCTTTCCGGCCGCGTCCAGCGCAACGGCACGGAAGAGCAGCTGTCGGCCCGCTGCAACGCGCTCGTGCGGCTGCGTGCGGAGGTGGAGACAGGCTACCTCAACGCTCTCACCGACGAAGAAATGAGCGCCAGTGACCGTCATTCTGAGCACCATATTCAGAATTCAGAATCAGATCTCTCATTTGATAAAAACCGCCAAAGACGAAAAATGGAAGGCGAAGCCCGAGAACCCATTGCGCAGGAGCGGAAATCGACAGGCCTTGCGCTGAAAGATTTTCTTGCCCTTTGCCCCGATATCGCCGATTACGCCCGCGGCGGCGTTTCCCGCTGGCAGGACGTGATCGGTGCGGCCGAGGTTGTGCGCTCCATGCTCCGCATCAGTCCCAGCGCCATGGCCGCAGCCCGTGCGAGCATGGGCGACATCGCCGCCGCCATCGTCATCGCCGCTATCCTGCAACGCAGTACCGTCATCCGCTCGCCCGGCGGCTATCTGCGCGACCTCACCGCCAAGGCCGAACAGGGACGCTTCTCGATCACCCCCATGTTGAAGGCCCTGGGATGAGCGTGCGGACGGGGCGCCACGATGCGGACATTTCGCAGGGGGGAGGGGATTTGACGAAAAACCGTCTGGTCCCATGAGGTCCGGTGGGTATGGGCTCCGCCATCGCCCCGCATCGCCGTTTCCAGCAGGCGGAGTTTATTCATCCGCTTTCGACATTGCTGCGCGAGATCATTATTCCACAATCGACCGAAACATTAGCAAGAGATTGTTATCAGTAAAACATAAAATCCATAGAGTATAGGAACAATCGAGGAGAACACCATGTCCTATACCACCCGAGAGCCGGTCAAATTCGCCTACTGGGTGCCCAATGTCTCGGGCGGCCTCGTCATTTCCGATATCGAGCAGCGGACGAGCTGGTCGATCGACTACAACAGGAAGCTGGCGCAGATCGCCGAGGCGAACGGGTTCGAATATGCGCTGAGCCAGATCCGCTTCACCGCCGGCTACGGCGCCGAGTTCCAGCACGAGTCGGTCTCCTTCAGCCATGCGCTGCTGGAATCGACGACGACGCTGAAGGTCATTGCGGCGATCCTGCCGGGACCGTGGAACCCGACGCTCGCGGCCAAGCAGATCGCCACGATCAACCATCTGACCAACGGCCGCGTCGCGGTCAACGTGGTCAGCGGCTGGTTCCGCGGCGAGTTCCATGCCATCGGCGAGCACTGGCTGGACCATGACGAGCGCTACCGGCGCTCCGAGGAGTTCATCCTGGCTCTGCGCGGCATCTGGACGGAAGACAACTTCACCTTCCATGGCGATTTCTACCGCTTCAACGATTACTCGCTGAAACCGAAGCCGATCGATCCGCAGCCGGAAATCTTTCAGGGCGGCTCCTCGCGCGCTGCTCGCGACATGGCCGCACGCGTATCGGACTGGTACTTCACCAATGGCAATACGCCGGAGGAAATCGGCAAGCAGGTGACCGACATCCAGGGCAAGGCCAAAGAGAACGGCCACAGCGTCCGCGTCGGGGTCAATGCCTTCGCCATCGTGCGCGATACCGAGGAAGAGGCGCGGGCGGTGCTTGCCGAAATCATCGAGAAGGCCAATCCGGAGGCCGTCAACGCCTTCGGCCACGAGGTGAAGAATGCCGGCAAGGCCTCGCCCGAAGGCGAGGGGAACTGGGCGAAATCCTCCTTCGACGACCTCGTGCAGTACAATGACGGCTTCCGCTCCAACCTCATCGGCACGCCGCAACAGGTGGCGCAGCGCGTGGTGGACCTGAAGCGCGCCGGCGCCGATCTCATCCTTCTCGGCTTCCTCCATTTTCAGGAAGAGGTCGAATATTTCGGCAGCCAAGTCATTCCGCTCGTCCGGGCGATCGAGGATGCCGAGGCGGCGAGCGCGATTGCGGCGGAATGACGCCATGAGAGCGGCGGCCGGCTGACGGTCGCCGCGACAGGCATACGACAATCGGAACGGTTGAAGCCGCGGCGCCGCAAGGCGGTTGCGGACGGGATCCTGCGCGCTCACGGTGCGAGGGAATGGGGCGATGACACAGGTGCTGACATTGGTTCTCGACGGGGTAACGAAAGGTGTGACGCGGGAGGCTTCGGCCGTGGCGTTCGAGAAGGCGCCGCGCGCATCGCCAGGCCCTGCGCCGGATGCGGATGCCGATGCGCAGGTGCATCCGGCGGCGAGGCTGGCGGCCAAACTGCAGGCGAGCGTCGATCCGGGTGCGGGCGACGCCGTGCTCGAACTCGTCGGCGTGTCCCTGTCGTTCGGCGGCGTCTCGGCGCTGTCGGAGGTCGATCTTTCGGTACGGCGGGGCGAGATCCTGGCGATCATCGGGCCGAACGGGGCCGGCAAGAGCTCGATCGTCAACGTCATCAGCGGGGTCTACCGGGCGGATCGCGGCCATATCCTCCTCAAGGGGCAGCGCTACGGGCAGGTTCCGACACAGAGGCTCGCGGGGCTCGGCGTCGCCCGCACCTTCCAGAACCTCGCGCTGTTTCCGGGCCTCAGCGTTCTCGACAATGTGGTGGCGGGCCGGGCGCACAGGGTGCGCTCCAGCTTCATCGAGCAGATCGCAGGCTTCGGCCGGGCGCGGCGGGAGAGGCTCGATGCACGGGCGCGAGCCATCTATGTCATTGATTTCTTCCAGCTCTCGTCCCTTGTCGATCGCCCGGTCGGCACGCTGCCCTATGGCCTGCAGAAGCGCGTGGAACTCGCCCGCGCGCTCGTCGCCGAGCCGGATATCCTGCTGCTCGACGAGCCGATGGCCGGGATGACGGCGACCGAGAAGAACGAGATGGCGGGCTTCGTGAGGGCCGCGCGCGACAGGTTCGGCACGACGGTCGTGCTGATCGAGCATGACATCGGGGTCGTCATGAGCCTTTCCGACCGCGTCGCCGTGTTCGACCACGGCCAGAACATCGCACTGGGAACGCCGGCCGAGGTGCAGCGCGACCCGCGCGTCATAAATGCCTATCTCGGCATCGCCGATGCCGATGCCGATACCGATTCCGATGATGCGGACGACGACGTCGCGCGCGGGGAGGCCCTGTGATGGAGGGGTTCGACGGTCTATTCTTCCTCGAGGTTCTTGTCGGCGGGCTGCTTTCCGGCGTGATGTATTCGCTGGTCGCGATCGGTTTCGTGCTGATCTACAAGACCTCCGGCGTGCTGAATTTCGCGCAAGGGGCCATGCTGCTCTTTGCCGCGCTGACCTTCGTCAGCCTGACGGAGCGGGGCCTCTCGTTTCCGCTCGCCTTTGCCATCACCTTCGCGATCATGGTCGTGCTCGGTATCACCATCGAGCGGACGGTGCTGCGGCCCTTGACGAACCGGCCACCGATCACCTTGTTCATGGCGACGCTCGGCCTGTCCTACGTCATCGAGGGTGCGGCACAGCTGATCTGGGGCACGCAGGTGCACGGGCTCGATCTTGGCATCGAGGATGTACCCTTCGATGTCGGCGGCGTCTTCATCAGCCAGTTCGATCTGTTCGCCGCCGCCGTCGCCGCCACTCTGGTGGCCGTGCTTTCGGTCTTCTTCCGCTATACCCGCATCGGCCTCGGCTTTCGGGCGGTGGCGGACGATCCCTTCGCGGCACTCGCCGTAGGGCTGCGGCTGCCCGTGATCTGGGCAACCGTGTGGGCGGCGGCAGGGCTCGTGGCGCTGGTGGCGGGGCTTCTCTGGGGCGCACGCGTCGGCGTCCAGTTTTCCCTGTCGCTCGTGGTGCTGAAGGCCCTGCCGGTGCTCGTGCTCGGCGGCTTCGATTCCATTCCCGGCGCCATCGTCG
Source organism: Rhizobium sp. PP-CC-3A-592 (assembly GCF_003217095.1). Classification (GTDB taxonomy): domain Bacteria; phylum Pseudomonadota; class Alphaproteobacteria; order Rhizobiales; family Rhizobiaceae; genus Ferranicluibacter. The sequence continues at coordinate 141,666 of NZ_QJSR01000006.1, read as the reverse complement.
GCGGCCTGCTGATCGGCGCGGCCGAGAAGCTGGCGGAGGTCTATCTCGGCGATTATTTCGGCGGCGGCATCGAGAGCTGGTTTGCCTATGTGCTGGCGCTCGTCGTGCTGCTCGTGCGGCCCGCCGGCCTGTTCGGCCAGAAGCGTGTGGAAAGGGTGTGACCATGACCGCCTTTGCGACCGATCTTATTCCAGGAAGCCGGCCCGAAACCCGCCTCTCGCGCGGCCTGCCCGGCTGGGCTCTGCCCGTGACAACGCTTGCTGTGGCCTATCTCGCGGTGCCTTTGCTTGCGACGAATTACCTCTTCGAGGCGATCCTGCTACCCTTTCTGGCGCTGTCGTTGGCCGGCGTTGGGCTCAATATTCTCACAGGCTATGCGGGCCAGGTCTCGCTCGGCAGCGCCGCCTTCATGGCCGTCGGCGCCTATGCGGCCTATAATTTCAATCTGCGCGTCGAGGGGCTTCCGCTGATCGGCAGCATCGTGCTCGCTGGCCTGTCGGCCGCTGCCATCGGGCTCGCCTTCGGCCTGCCGAGCCTGCGGCTGAAGGGTTTCTATCTCGCCGTTTCCACGCTCGCCGCCCAATTCTTTGTGCAATGGGCGCTGACGAAATTCAGCTGGTTCTCCAACGACAGCGCCTCGGGCGTCATCGATGCGCCGCCGCTGCATGTGGCGGGCTTGACCGTGGAGGGGCCGGTCGGGCGCTATCTCTTCGCGCTCACCGTCGTCACCGTGCTGACCTTTCTCAGCTACCGGCTGGTGATCTCGCAGACGGGCCGCAACTTCATCGCGGTGCGCGACAACGAAACGGCGGCACGCATCATCGGCGTTCCCGTGCTGAAGACCAAGCTTCTGGCCTTTGCGGTCTCCTCCTTCATCATCGGGGTCGCCGGCGTGCTATGGGCGTTCGCCTATCTGCGCACAGTGGAGCCGGCCGGCTTCAATCTCGACCGGTCGTTCCAGATCCTCTTCATCGTCATTATCGGCGGGCTCGCCACCATTCGCGGCGCCTTCTTTGGCGCAGCCCTCATCGTCGCCTTTCCGCTCGTGCTCTCCCGCTTCGGATCCTTCGTGCTCGGCGACGTGTTCGATTCCGGCGTGCTCGACATGAGCCAGCGCATCGTGCTCGGCGCGCTGATCATCCTCTTTCTGGTGCTGGAACCCGACGGCCTCGCAGCGCTCGCGGATCGCCTCCGGCGCCGCATCGGCACGGCCCTCAGGCGACGCTGACCGCGCCTTTACGTCGACACCAGACTTTCAAACGCAAACAGGACCGGCATCGCGCCGGCCGACACCAGGAGTGTGCCCAGACATGACCATCCTCAGCAAATTCAGAACCGCGACGCTTGCCGCCGGCCTGGCCTTCACGGTGGGCTTCACAGCCGGCCTGCCGGCCGCGCATGCCGACGAGCAGTATTTCCCGCTGCAGAGCTACCGCGTCGGGCCTTATGCGGCCGGCGGCACCGGCTTCTTCGGCGGCTTCATCGACTATCTCAACCTGATCAACACCCGCGACGGCGGCGTCAACGGCGTCAAGCTGACATGGTCGGAGGCCGAGACCCAGTATGAGGTGGAGCGCGGCGTCGAGGCTTACGAGCGGCTGAAGAGCAACCCGAACGTTGCCGCCTGGAACCCGCTCTCCGTCGGCATTGCTTATGCGATGATCGACCGGATCACCGCCGACAAGGTGCCGCTGATCACCATCAATCACGGCCGCACGGATTCCACCGACGGCCGCGTCTTTCCTTACGTCTTTCCGCTGCTGCTCAACCCCTACAGCGAGACCTCCGGCATCGTGAACTACATCGCCGGCAAGGAGGGCGGGGTGGAGAAGCTGAAGGGCAAGAAGATCGCCGTGCTCTATCATGGGTCGCCCTATGGCAAGGAAACCATTCCGATCTATGAGCTGCTGGCGCAGAAATACGGCTTCGAGCTGCAGCAGATCGAGGTTCCCCATCCCGGCAACGAGCAGCAGTCGCAATGGCTGACGATCCGGCGGTCCAAGCCCGATTACGTCGTGCTGCGCGGCTGGGGCGTGATGAACCCCGTCGCCCTGAAGACGGCGGCGAAGACCGGCTTCCCGGTCGATCATATCATCGGCAATGTCTGGTCGAACTCGGAAGAGGACGCCATTCCCGCAGGCGCCGCCGCCAAGGGCTATACCGCGATCACCACCCAGGCCTCCGGCACGGAATATCCCGTGGTGCAGGAGATCGTGAAGACGGTCTATGACGCCGGCAAAGGCAATCTCGACGACAAGAAGCGCATCGGCTCGGTCTACCACAATCTGGGCATCGTCAACGGCATCCTGAACGTCGAGGCGATCCGCATCGCGCAGGCGAAGTTCGGCAACCGCACGCTGACCGGCGACGAGGTGCGCTGGGGCTTCGAGCACCTGCAGCTCGACCCCGCGCGTGTCGAGGCGCTGGGCGCCAAGGGGCTGTTCCACTCGATCAACGTCACCTGGGACAATCACGAGGGCAATGGCTACGTGACCTTCCAGCAGTGGGACGGCGCGAAATGGAAGGTCGTCTCCGACTGGATCGCTCCGGACTGGGCGCTGCTGCGGCCGATCATCGAGAAATCCTCGCAGGCCTATGCGGCGGAAAAGGGCATCAAACTGCGCACCGCGGAAGAGGCCGAAGCGGCGCTGAACTGATCGCCATCCTCCGCGCCGGTAACGGCGCGGACCCTTCATTCCCGCCCATCCGGCCCGCACCATGCGGCAGAGGAACGCCCACGATGTCTGACCCCTCCCTCCTTGCCGTCGAAGGCCTGAAGGCGACCTATGTGAACGCGATCACGGCGCTCGACGGCGTCGGCTTCACGCTTGCACGCGGCGAGATCCTGGCGCTGCTCGGCGCCAACGGGGCCGGCAAGACGACGACGCTCAAGGCCCTGTCGAACCTGCTTCCCGCCGAGCGCGGGCAGATCACGGGTGGCCATATCCGCTTTGCCGGCCTCGACGTCACCCGCACACGGCCCGCAGATCTCGTTCGCGCGGGTCTCGTGCAGGTGCTGGAAGGCCGCCATTGCTTCCCGAGCCTGACGGTGGAGGAAAATCTCGTCTCCGGCGGTCTCGGGCGCGGCGCCACGCGACGGGAGATCGCAAGCGACCTCGACAAGGTCTATGCGCATTTTCCCCGGTTGACGGAGAAGCGTCGGACCTTGAGCGGCCTTACCTCCGGCGGCGAGCAGCAGATGACAGCTATCGGCCGGGCGCTGATGTCGCGCCCGCGCCTCCTTGTTCTCGACGAACCCTCCATGGGCCTCGCCCCGATCGTCGTCCAGGACATTTTTCGGACGTTGCGCCGGCTCAACCGCGAGGAGGGGCTTTCCATTCTGGTGGCCGAGCAGAACGCGGCCGTGGCGCTGCGCTTCGCGCATCGGGCGATCGTGCTCGAAAACGGCGTCACGGTTCTCTCCGGTACCGCCTCGGACCTGAAGGCCCGCGACGACATCAAGGCCTTCTACCTCGGCCACAAGGCCCCAGGGCCGTCCACATCCGTAGCGCCCTCACCCCCGGCCTTCGCCGGCTAAAAGATGTCAAAGGAGATATCGACATGACGATTTCCAACATCAAGACAGAGAATGCCGCCAAAGCCGTTCCACCGGTTCCGCGCCCCTCAGAGCCCGCCCACATCATCTCGACTGATGCCGAGGCGATCACGATTGCCAAGCAGCTCGCCGCCGACTTCGTGAAGGAGGCGGCCCTGCGCGACCGCGAGCGGATTTGGCCCGTCAAGGAGCTGGATGCCTTCTCGCAGAGCGGCCTCTGGTCGATCAACGTGCCCAAGGCCTTCGGCGGGCCGGAGCTGTCCTATGCGACGCTCGCCCGGGTGATCGAGATCATCTCGGCGGCGGACCCCTCCATCGGGCAGGTCGCGCAGAACCATCTGGGCGTCGTCGCCGCCATTCGCACCGTGTCCGATCCGGCGCAACAGGCGCTGCTGTTTGGCGAGGTGCTGCGCGGCACCCGCTTCGGCAATGCCTTCTCCGAGTTCGGCTCGAAGCGCGCGGTGGATTTCGAGACGCGCTTTGTGGATGCCGGCGATCATGTCGTCGTCAACGGGCAGAAATTCTACGCCTCGGGCGCTCTGCTCGCCCATCTCGTGCCGATCGTCGCGCTCGATGACGAGGGCCGGGCCTGGTATGCGATTGCCGAGCGGGACGCGCCGGGCCTGACCGTCATCGACGACTGGTCATCCTTCGGGCAGCGCACGACCCTGTCGGGCACCGTGCTGCTGGACAATGTGAAGGTGCCGAAGACCCATCTCGTGCCCGGCTACAAGGGTTACGAGGTTCCCACAGCCGACGGCTCGATCTTCCAGATCATCCAGGTGGCGGTGGATTCGGGCATTGCCCAGGCTGCGATCGACGAGACCGTGTCCTTCGTGCGCACCAAGAGCCGCGCCTGGGTGGATTCCGGCGTCGACAATGCCTGGGACGATCCCTACACGATCCAGGCGGTGGGCGACCTGACGCTGCGGCTGCATGCGGCGCAGGCGCTTCTGGAAAAGGCCGGATACGCCATCGACCGGGCGATCCTCGACCCCAACGCCGAGACGGTGGCCGAAGCGCAGATCGTCACGGCGGAGGCGAAGATCCTCTCCACCGAGATCGCCATCGCCGCCACCAACACGCTCTTCGAGCTGGCGGGAACGCGCTCGACGCTTGCCGAGCACGGCCTCGACCGCCACTGGCGCAACGCCCGCACCCACACGCTGCACGATCCGGTGCGTTGGAAATACGCCATCCTCGGCAAGTATTTTCTCAACGGCGAAAAGCCACCGCTCCACGCCTGGAGCTGAGCCTCCTGCGCTCGTCCTGACGCCGGCACCGGCTTCGGGAGGGGAGAGAACGATGTGGATGGCCGTGCGTCCTTGCGGGATGCACGGCCTTTTGTCGTCTCGTGCAGCCTGCGGCCATCAGGCGATGCCGTAGACGCCGGCGAAGTGGCGCATGCGCTCGGTTGCCAGATCCGGCCTGTCGAGAATATTGGCCTGATCGGCAAGGCGGAAGATATCGGCATAGTGGTTGATGCCGCGCGCCGACTGCATGCCGGCCGGAAGGCTGAAATGCGATTGGTGTCCATTGAGCCAGGCGAGGAAGACCACGCCGGCCTTGTAATATTGCGTCGGCGCCTCGAAGATCTTGCGGGAGAGGGGAACCGTCGGGCCGATCACCGCCCGGAACGTCGCGCTATCGCCCGCGGCAAGCGCTGCCAGCGCCTTCGAGGCAGCCGGTGCGACGGCGTCGAAGATGCCGAGGAGGGCATGGCTGTGGCGTCGGCCATCGCCTTCGATGAGGCTGGCATAGTTGAAATCGTCGCCCGTAAAGCAGAGCACGGTCTCCGGCAGCCGGTCGCGCAGGGCGATTTCCTTTTCGTGTTCGAGCAGCGAGATCTTGATGCCTTCGACCTTGCGCTCATTCTCTGAGATGATCCGCAGCGCGCAATCGAGCGCCGGCTCGAAGTCGGTGCTTCCCCAGTAGCCGCGTAGCTGCGGGTCGAACATGTCGCCCAGCCAGTGCAGCACCACCTTGTCCTCTGTTTGCGAGAGAATGCGGCCATAGACCTTGGCGTAATCGTCGGCCGAGCGTGCGATGCGGGCGAGCGCCCGGCTCGCCATCAGGATCGCGCGGCCGCCATGCTTTTCGATATGCTCGATCTGCGTCCCGTAAGCCCCGATCACGTCGTCCAGCGTGCGGGCATCGGTCGGGTCGAGATGATCCGTGCCGGCGCCGCAGGCGAGATCGGCACCCTCCACCGTGCGCGCTTCGGCGAGCGAGCGGGCGATGAGCTCCTGCGCACCGGCCCAGTCGAGACCCATGCCGCGCTGCGACGTGTCCATCGCCTCGGCGATCTTGAAGCCGAGGCTCCAAAGATGATGGCGGAAGGCAAGCGTCGTGTCCCAGTCGATGGCCGGGCGGTTCCATGGATCGGCGTCCCGCTCGGGCGCGGAAACGACATGCGCCGCGGCATAGGCGATGCGGTTGAAGACGGGGGTCGTTGCCGGCCTTGCGATCGGCGTGCCCACAAGGCGATACGCTTCGACCGCGCCTGCGGATGTCGGCAGATTGAGAACCTGGGTCATGATGCCTCCTCGGAATGTCAACCGGATAATTTGGATCGATCCAAATTGCAAGTCTCTATTTTCCGATGGATGATCATCGACATTGCAGCCAATGACGGGTGAAATGTGCTGTAAATGCTGCAACGCGCATCAAATAGAGCCTATATGCCTTTGAGACAGGTCTTTCAAAGAATCTGCAAACACTCAGGAAATGGCCCTTGATATTTTGGAACGATCTAAATATTGAGAGGGTCAAGATGGAGGCGCATGAGAGTTCATGGCAAACGGACGGGTCACGGTCATCGATATTGCGAAGGCGGCAGGGGTGTCGAAATCCACGGTCTCGCTCGTCTTGCAGGGTTCGCCGCTCGTCAACGAGGGCACGCGGACCAAGGTCAATGCCGTCATGCGGGATCTCGGCTATGTCTATAATCGCGGCGCGGCCAATCTCCGGCAGTCCAGCGCCAAGTCGAAGATCATCGGCGTCGTCGTCAACGATCTGACCAACAGCTTCTTTGCCGAGCTTGCCGTCGGCATCGACCTTGTCGTGCAGGATGCGGGCTTCGTGCAGTTCCTCGCCAATACCAGCGAGAGCCTCGACCGGCAGACGGAGGTCATCGCCTCCATGCGCGAGCACGGCATTTCCGGCCTCGTCGTGTCGCCCGCCCGCGGCTCGCGGGCCATCAATTTCAAGGCGCTGGTCTCGGCCGGCATGCCAGTCGTCGCCGTGGTGCGCCCTGTGCCGGGTGCCAAGGTATCCTCGCTCATGTCGGACAACCACACCGGAATGTTCGCAGCCGTCGAGCATCTGGCCAAGCTCGGCCACACGCGCATCGCCTTCTTCGGCGGGTTCGAGGATACCGCGATCTTTCAGGAGCGGCTTGCCGGCTATCGCGACGGGATCGCGGCGGCGGGGCTTGGCTATGACGAAGGCCTCGTCTTTGCCTGCGCACCCTCGCGGGCGGAAGGGGCAAAGGCTGTGGCGCGGGCGATGGCGGCGGACGACCGGCCGACGGGCGGGGTCTGCTTCAACGATGCCGTCGCCTTCGGCGTGTATGACGGATTGCGGGCGCGGCGGCTGGAGCCGGGCGTCGATTTCGCGATCGTTGGCTTCGACGACGTGATCGAGGCGGGCACATCCGTGCCGGCGCTCACCACCATCGCGGTGGATCCGCAGGGCATGGGCCGGCGTGCCGCCCAGCTGCTGCTCAAGCAGATCAATGCCGGCAAGGCGGAGGCGGAGGCCGTGGTGACGCCCGTACGGCTGGTCGTGCGGGAAAGCTGCGGCGTGAACAGAATGAAGCCGGGGAGGCGATCTGCATGACGAACCGTTGGGGATTGATCGGCGCAAGCACGATCGCACGGGAATGGGTGATCGGCGCGATCCGCGCGACGGGCGGGGAGGTCGTCTCCGTCATGAGTTCCAGCCCGCAGCGTGCCGCGACCTACGCATCGGAAAACGGGATCGGCAAGGCCGTCTCGGATCTCGATGCCCTGCTTGGCGATCCCGATATCGATGCGGTCTATATCTCGACCACCAACGAGCTTCACCGCGACCAGGCGATTGCCTCCGCCAGGGCCGGCAAGCACATCCTCTGCGAAAAGCCGCTGGCGATGACGCTGGAGGATGCTCACCGCATGCGGGACGCGGCACGGTCGGCCGGCGTGGTGCTGGCGACGAACCACCACCTGCGCAATGCGGCCAGCCATATCGCGATGCGGGATGCGGTCGCCGCCGGGCGGATCGGCAAGCCGCTTTCGGCACGGGTCTTCCACGCGGTCTATCTGCCGCCGCATCTGCAGGGCTGGCGGCTCGACAATCCCAAGGCGGGCGGTGGCGTCATTCTGGATATCACGGTACACGACACGGACACGCTCCGCTTCGTGCTGGGGCAGGACCCGGTGGAGGTCACGGCCTTTGGCCAGTCCGGCGGGCTCGGCAAGGCAGGGCTCGAAGATGCCGTCATGGGCGTCATGCGGTTTGCGGACGGGCTGATCGCCCAGTTCCATGACGGGTTCACCACGAAATATGCCGAGACCGGCTTCGAGGTTCACGGAACCGAGGGATCGCTCGTTGCCCGCAACGTCATGACGCAGCGGCCCGTTGGCACGGTGGTGCTGCGCGACGCGCAGGGCGAGCAGACGCTGCCGCTTGACGGGCGCAACCTTTATGAAACGGGCCTTGCGGCCTTCCATGCGGCAATAGCCGGCAAGGGATCTCCGGCCGCAACGGCGGAAGACGGCATCTGGTCGCTGGCAACAGGGCTTGCCGTCGTCGAGGCGGCACGGTCCGGCCGCGCCGTTACGGTTGAGACGGGGCTTTGAGACGGATCATGGGCAAGCACATCACTCCGGCCGAAGCAGCCGCCATGATCCCCGACGGCGCCGTCGTCTCCGTCTCCTCCTCGAGCGGGCTCGGCTGCCCCGATCTCATGCTGAAGGCGATCGGCGAGCACTTCGCGGCGACGGGTCATCCAAGCGACATCACCACCCTGCACCCGATCGCCGCCGGCGACATGAGCGGCATCAAGGGTGTGGATCATATTGCAAGGAAGGGCCTCCTCAAGCGGATCCTCGCCGGCTCCTATCCGTCGGGCCCTTCGACATCCGAGCCGCCGCTGATCTGGCAGATGATCACGGCCAACGAAATTCCGGCCTACAACATCCCCTCGGGCATCCTCTTCGACATGCACCGCGAGGCTGCGGCCAAGCGTCCCGGCGTCATCACCAAGATCGGGCTCGAAACCTTCGTCGACCCTGAGCGGCAGGGCTGCGCCATGAATGCGCTGGCAGCAGAGACGCCGGTGGTCAAGCGGGTGTCGTTCGAGAACGAGGACTGGCTCTATTTCCCGGCCATCGTGCCGCAGGTCGCCATCATCCGCGCAACGACGGCCGACGAGCACGGCAACCTGACCTATGAGCACGAAGGCGCGACGCTCGGCGGGCTCGACCAGGCGCTGGCGGCGCGCAACAATGGCGGCATCGTCATCGCGCAGGTCAAGCGCATCACCAAGCAGGGCGCGCTGAAGCCGCACGACGTGCGTGTTCCCGGCATGCTGGTCGATTACGTCATCGTCGATCCCGACCAGAAGCAGACGACGCTGACGGACTACGATCCGGCCATTTCTGGCGAGATCTTCCGGCCGCTCGAAAGCTTCTCCGTGCCGGATTTCAACATCCAGAAGGTCATCGCGCGCCGGGTGGCACAGGAGCTTCAAGCCGGCAGCTGCGTTAATCTCGGCTTCGGCATCTCCGCCAACGTGCCGCGTATCCTCTTGGAGGAGGGACTGCACGGCGCGGTCACCTGGGTCATCGAGCAGGGGGCCGTCGGCGGCGTGCCGCTTCTCGATTTTGCCTTCGGCTGCGCGTCCAATGCGGATGCCTACATGCCCTCGCCCTACCAGTTCACCTACTTCCAAGGCGGCGGCTTCGATGCCTCGCTGCTCTCCTTCCTCGAAATCGGCCGCGACGGCTCGGTCAATGTCTCCCGTCTGTCGTTCCGTCCGCATGTGACGGCCGGTGCCGGCGGCTTCGTCGATATCACCGCCCGCGCCCGCAAGATCGTCTTTTCCGGCATGTTCAATGCCGGCGCCAGACTGTCGATCGTCAACGGCAAGCTGGTGATCGAGAGGGAAGGCAAGCTGAAGAAGCTGGTCGAGGCGGTCGAGCACGTCACCTTCTCCGGCAGCCGCGCCATCGCGCAGGGGCAGGACATCACCTATGTTACCGAGCGTTGCGTGCTCAAGCTGACGCGGCAAGGGCTGGTGCTGACCGAAATCGCGCCCGGTGTCGATCTGCAGACGCAGGTGCTCGATCAGTCCGAATTCCCGCTGATCGTCTCGCCGGACCTGAAGCTGATGGATGCCGCGCTGTTTGGCGAGGCGCGCATCGGCCTTTCGTTGCCCACCAAGGCGCCGCGCGTTCTGGAGGGTGCCCATGTCTAAGGGAGAGGTACGCCTCGACATCGAAGGCCCCATCGCCATCCTCACCGTTTCCCGGCCGGAAAAGCGCAATGCGCTCGATCTCGACATGCTGAAGGCGCTGGTGTCCGTGGCCGATACGGCGGAAGCGGACGCGCGCGTTCGCGTCGCGATCCTCACCGGCGAGGGGTCGGGGTTTTCGGCCGGCGGCGATATCACCGCCTGGGGCGGCATGCGGCCGGACGCGTTCGGCCATGGCTGGGTGCGCTACGGGCACCGCGTGTTCGAGCGGCTTGCAACGCTGCGCATGCCGCTGATCGCGGCGCTGAACGGGCACGCGCTCGGCGGCGGTCTTGAGCTTGCCGGCATCGCCGACATCCGCATCGCCGAGGAACACATCCGGATCGGGCTGCCGGAAACGGGCCTCGGCATGGTGCCGGGCTGGTCGGGCACGCAGCGGCTGGTCAAGCGCTTCGGCGCTCAGCCCGTGCGCCGGATGGCGCTTGGCGGCGAGATCTTTACGGCGCAGGAGGCCCTGTCACTCGGGCTCGTGGACCGGGTGACCGCGACCGGACATGCGCTTGCCGCTGCAAAAGACATGGCAACAGGCATCGCCGCGCGCGGGCCGGCGGCGCTGGAAATCGTCAAGCTGATGATCGCAAGCGCCAACGGGGAGGACAACGGGACGGCCGTGGAGGCGCTGGGGTCGATTCTTGCTGCCAAGACGGCCGACCTCAAGGAGGGCGTTTCCGCTTTCAAGGAGAAGCGTGCCGCACAGTTCAAGGGAGAATGGTAATGACGGTTCTGGTAAACCCGAAGGCACTCGTGGATCATGTCCCGCGCGACTTCAAGATGCTGATCGACGGCCGGTGGAGCGAGGGGGCGGCCGATCCGATCGAGCGGGTCGCGCCCGGCCATGGCGTCGTCGTCAGCCGGTTCCAGGCGGGAACGCGGGGGGATGCCGAGCGCGCCATCGCTGCAGCCCGCAAGGCCTTCGACACCGGACCCTGGCCGCGGATGACGGCGTCGGAGCGCTCCGGCATCCTGCTGAAGGCCGCCGATCTTATCGCCGCGCGTGCCGAGGAACTCGCCTTTCTGGATGCGGTGGAAGCCGGCAAGCCGATCTCCCAGGTGCGCGGCGAAATCGCCGGTTCGGTCGATATCTGGCGCTATGCCGCGGCCCTTGCCCGCGATCTCCATGGCGAGAGCTACAATACGCTGGGCGACGGCACGCTGGGCGTGGTCCTGCGCGAGGCGATCGGCGTCGTTTCGATCATCACGCCGTGGAACTTCCCCTTCCTGATCGTCGGGCAGAAGCTGCCCTTCGCGCTGGCCGCCGGCTGCACCACGGTCGTCAAGCCATCGGAACTCTCGTCTGGCTCGACCGTCGTGCTCGGCGAGATCCTCGAGGAAGCCGGCCTTCCCAAGGGCGTCGTCAACATCGTCACGGGCACGGGCGCCGAGGTGGGTGCGGTCATGACGTCGCATCCCGATGTCGACATGGTCTCGTTCACGGGCTCTACCGGCGTCGGCAAGCTGACCATGGCGAATGCCGCGCAGACGCTGAAGAAGGTGTCGCTGGAGCTTGGCGGCAAGAACCCGCAGATCGTCTTTCCCAATGCCGATCTCGACGGCTTCATCGATGCCGCCGTGTTCGGCGCCTATTTCAACGCCGGCGAGTGCTGCAATGCCGGCTCGCGGCTGATCCTCCACAAGAGCATCGCCGAGGACGTGGTGAAGCGGGTGGCCGCCCTTTCGGAAAAGGTGCGGGTCGGCGATCCGCTCGATCCGCAGACGCAGGTCGGCGCAATCATCACACCGCAGCATCTGGAGAAGATCGCCGGCTATATTTCAGGGGCAGCAGACGGTGGCGCGGACGTGGCCCATGGCGGCAAGGCGCTCGATCTCGGCCGCGGCCAGTTCATGGCGCCGACGATTCTTGCCAATGTGACGCCGGACATGCCGGTCGCGCGCGAGGAGGTGTTCGGCCCGGTTCTCTCCGTGCTCACCTTCGAGACCACGGCGCAGGCGATCGAGATCGCCAATGCTGTCGATTACGGGCTCTCTGCCGGGGTGTGGAGCAAGGATTTCGACACGTGCCTGACGATCGGCAGGCAGGTGCGGGCAGGGACCGTGTGGATGAACACCTTCATGGACGGCGCCTCCGAACTGCCCTTCGGTGGCTACAAGCAGTCGGGTCTCGGCCGCGAACTCGGGCGCCACGCTGTGGAGGACTATACCGAGACCAAGACGCTCAACATGCATATCGGCGGCCGCACGAACTGGTGGATGCCGCAGACGGAAAAGCTGGCCTGAAGCATCCCGCCCGGGCGCGCAACACGCGGTCGGGAAGACGGGATGCGGCTGAACAAGCCGGCTGACGCCGACGCTCGAGGAGGGCGGCGGCACGGGAGCGGAAATGGGTTTCGCTCTTCACTGTGCTCATGGGAGGAAAACATCGTGCGCAAGTTTCTGACATCGACTGCATTGGGTCTCGCTTTGATGGCCGGTGCCGTGCAGGCTGCCGAAAACGTGGAGGTGCTTCACTGGTGGACATCCGGCGGCGAGGCCTCGGCGCTGGAAGTGCTCAAGAAGGACCTCGAAGCCAAGAACATCTCCTGGACGGACATGCCGGTCGCCGGCGGCGGCGGCACGGAAGCCATGACGGTGCTGCGCGCCCGCGTCACGGCCGGCAACGCGCCGACCGCCGTGCAGATGCTCGGCTTCGACATTCTCGACTGGGCCAAGGAAGGTTCGCTCGGCAACCTCGATGCGGTCGCGGCCAAGGAGAACTGGGACAACGTCATCCCCAAGGCGCTTCAGAAGTTCTCGAAATATGACGGCCACTGGATCGCGGCGCCCGTCAACCTGCATTCGACCAACTGGATGTGGATCAACAAGGCAGTGCTCGACAAGGCCGGCGGCAAGGAGCCGCAGAGCTGGGAAGAGCTGATCGCCCTTCTCGACAACTTCAAGGCGCAGGGCATCATCCCGGTTGCCGCCGGCGGACAGCCCTGGCAGGACGCGACCGTCTTCGACGCCGTCGTGCTGTCGCTCGGCGTCGATTTCTACACGTCCGCCTTCATCGATCTCGACCCGAAGGCGCTCGGCGGCGACAAGATGAAGGAAGCCTTCAACCGCATGACGACGCTGCGCTCCTATGTCGATCCCAACTTCTCGGGCCGCGACTGGAACCTCGCCTCCGCCATGGTCATCGACGGCAAGGCCGGCGTGCAGTTCATGGGCGACTGGGCGAAGGGCGAATTCTCCAAGGCCGGCAAGACGCCGGGCAAGGACTATGTCTGCATGCGCTTCCCCGGCACGCAGGGTGCCGTGACCTTCAACACCGACCAGTTCGTCATGTTCAAGGTCGCCGACGCCAAGGTGCCGGCACAGATGGAGATGGCCACGGCTATCGAAAGCCCTGAATTCCAGTCGGCTTTCAACGTGGTCAAGGGTTCGGCACCCGTGCGCACCGACGTGTCGGACGCCGCCTTCGACGATTGCGGCAAGAAGGCTATCAAGGATGCGGCCGAAGCCGACAAGAGCGGCAAGCTCATCGGCTCCATGGCCCATGGCCACGCCAATCCGGCAGCCGTGAAGAACGCGATCTACGACGTCGTGACCCGTCAGTTCAACGGCGACCTGACGGCCGACGACGCGGTGACCGAGCTGGTCAGCGCGGTCGAAGCCGCAAAGTAAGGGCCGAGAGCTGCGGGTCTTTGCGCCCGCAGCTCCCGCCATCACACCATCCGATACGTCAAGACTGCCGGGGATACCGGGTGCGCCGAAAGGCCGGCCATGATGGCCGGCGCCTGAGGCCGTGCACCCGCATTCCGGGCGAGGGGAGGGGAACGAAGCCATGCAGAGCCGCAGCTTCCTACAGGACCAGTTGCCGAAAATCGTGCTCGCGCCGAGTTTCCTGGTCATCGTGATTTTCGTCTACGGCTTCATCGCCTATACAGGGTTCCTGTCGATTACCGACAGCAAGATGCTGCCGTCTTACAACATCGTGGGCCTGTCGAACTACAGCAAGCTCTGGGCCCTGCCGCACTGGTGGCGGGCCATCGCCAATCTGGCGATCTTCGCCTCGCTCTACATCCTCATCTGCTCGGTGCTCGGCCTGTTCCTGGCGATCATGCTCGACCAGAAGATCCGCGGCGAAGGTTTTCTGCGCCCGATCTATCTCTATCCGATGGCGCTCTCCTTCATCGTCACGGGCACCGCCTGGAAGTGGATCCTCGATCCCGGCATCGGCATCGAGAACACCATGCATCTCTGGGGCTGGGAGACCTTCGCCTTCACCTGGATCAAGGACAGCAAGATGGCGATCTACTGCGTCGTGCTGGCCGCCGTCTGGCAGTCCTCGGGCTTCATCATGGCGATGTTCCTCGCCGGCCTGCGCGGCGTCGACAACGAGATGATCAAGGCCGCGCAGATCGACGGTGCGGGCACCGTGACGATCTACCGCCGGATCATCATTCCCCTGATGCGCCCGGTCTTCCTGTCGGCCTTCGTCGTGCTCGCCCATCTCGCCATTAAGGCCTACGACCTAATCGTCGCTCTGACCGGCGGGGGCCCGGGGCAGGCGACCGAACTGCCGGCCACCTTCATGTATTCCTACACCTTTACCCGCAACCAGATGGGCATCGGCGCGTCCTCCGCCATCATCATGCTGGTCATGATCTTCTCGATCATCGTTCCCTATCTCTATTCCGAAATCCGTGGAGGAAAACGCTGATGAGCGGCGCCGCCAATCCGCAGAACGCGATGTCGCACAGCCTTCTCACCCGGGCCCTGATCTATACCGCGCTAATCGCCTTTGCGATGTTCTACCTCATGCCGCTTTACGTCATGGTGGTGAACTCGCTGAAGCCGCTGGAAGAAATCCGCCAGGGCGGCATGGTCAATCTACCGCAGGTCTGGACCATCGAGCCGTGGCTGTCGGCCTGGTCGACCGCGCAGATCGGCATCCAGCCGACAGGCCTCAAGCCCTTCTTCATCAACTCCATCATTATGGTCATCCCCGCCGTGGCCATCTCGACCGTGGTCGGTGCGCTCAACGGCTATGTGCTGACGAAATGGCATTTCCGCGGGTCGAACATCGTCTTCGGCATGCTGCTCTTGTCCTGCTTCATCCCGTTCCAGATCGTGCTCATTCCCACGGCGCGCATCCTCGGCATGCTCGGCCTTGCCGGCTCCATTCCCGGGCTCGTGCTGGTGCATGTCGTCTACGGTCTCGGCTTCACCACACTCTACTTCCGCAATTACTACGAGGCCTTTCCGACCGAACTCGTGCGGGCGGCGCAGATCGACGGCGCGACGTTCTTCCAGATCTTCCGCCGCATCCTGCTGCCCTCGTCCGGTCCGATCATCGTCGTCTCGGTCATCTGGCAGTTCACCAATATCTGGAACGACTTTCTGTTCGGCGCCTCATTTGCCGGCGCCAATTCGACGCCGATGACGGTCGCGCTCAACAACCTTGTGCAGTCGTCCACGGGCGTGAAGGAATACAACGTCCACTTTGCCGGCGCGATCCTCGCCGCCCTGCCCACCCTCATCGTCTACATCGTTTCGGGTCGCTACTTCGTGCGCGGCCTGATGTCCGGCGCCGTGAAAGGCTGATCATCATGTCGTTTCTCAAAATCTCGCATCTGCGCAAATCCTACGGCGCGCTGGAAATCCTGAAAGACATCAACATCGAAATCGAGGAAGGCGGCTTTCTCGTGCTGGTCGGCCCGTCCGGCTGCGGCAAGTCCACGCTGCTGAACACCATTGCCGGGCTGGAGCCGATCACGTCCGGCGAGATCGCCATCAAGGGCCGCTCGATTGCGGGTCTGCCGCCGTCGCAGCGCGACATCGCCATGGTGTTCCAGAGCTATGCGCTCTATCCGAACATGACGGTGGCCGGCAACATCGCCTTCGGCATGGAGATACGCAAGGTCCCGAAGGACGTGCGCGAGAAGGCGATCAAGGAGGTCTCCGATATCCTCCAGATCGGCCATCTGCTCGACCGCAAGCCGAGCCAGCTTTCCGGCGGCCAGCGCCAGCGTGTCGCCATGGGCCGCGCGCTCGTGCGCAATCCGCAGGTCTTCCTGTTCGACGAGCCGCTGTCCAATCTGGACGCAAAGCTACGTGTCGATATGCGCACCGAGATCAAGCGGCTGCACCAGCGTCTGAAGACGACCATCGTCTACGTCACCCACGACCAGATCGAGGCGATGACGCTGGCGACCAAGATCGCGGTGTTGAAGGACGGCGTGCTGCAGCAGTTCGGCTCGCCGGCGGAAATCTACAACAATCCGGCCAACATGTTCGTGGCCGACTTCATGGGCTCGCCCGCCATGAACCTGCTCTCGGCAACCGTGGAAAAGGATGCGGCAGGGCTCTCCGTCTCGCTTGCCCGCCCGAACGGCGCGCTGGTGAAACTGCCGGTAGCAGCAGGGCAGGAGCGACTGGAGAGCCATCTCGGCCGCCAGATCGTCTTCGGCATCCGGCCCGAGGCGCTGACCGACATCGACGGTGCGGACCGCAATGCGCGCACGATCGCGGAAGGCGATTGCCTGATCGAGGTCGTGGAGCCGGCCGGTGCCGACACCTTCGCCGTCACCCGGCTCGGCGGCAAGGAAGTGGTCGCGCGCCTGCGGGCTGATGCCCGTATCCATGCGGGACAGACGGCAAGGCTCGCCTTCAACCTCGACAAGGCCGTTTATTTCGATCCGCAAAGCCAGCAGCGCATCGCGTGAGCGGGGGGACCGAGATGAGCAGAACCCCCGACATCGTCATCATCGGCTCCGGTATCGGCGGGGCGACGCTGGCCGCCGGCCTTGCCGCGTCCGGCTGCGAGATCCTGATCCTGGAGGCCGGCCAGCACATTGCCGACACGCCTGTGAACCGCGACCAGCGCGCGATCTTCCAGCGGGGGCATTTCCGCCCGAAGGAGACCTGGTACGAATGGCAGGGCCAGAGCCAGAGGGAGCACAGGGGGTTCAACCCGGGCAATTACTACAATGTCGGCGGCAACTCGAAATTCTACGGGGCGGTACTGTCGCGCTACCGGCGCGAGGATTTTGACGAGATGCAGCATCAGGAGGGCGTCTCCCCCGCCTGGCCGTTTGCTTATGACGAGCTCGAGCCTTGGTATGGGGCGGCCGAGCGGATGTATCAGGTGCGCGGCGCGCTGGGGGACGACCCGACCGAGCCCGAACATTCTACGCCTTACGCCTTTCCCCCGGTGCCGGACGAACCGTCGATTGCCGACGTCCGCGCGCGCCTGAAGCAGAAGGGGCTCCACCCGTTCTCCCTGCCGCTCGGCGTCGATATCGACCGGTGGCTCGCCAAGGGGCGCACGCCGTGGGATGCCCATCCGAATTCCGACGACGGCAAGATGGATGCCGAAAGTGCCGCTCTCGCCGTCGCGCTTGGCTATCCCAATGTCACGCTGCAAACGGGCGCGATCGTCAAACGGCTCGAAACGGGCGCCTCCGGCGACCGAATCGAGCGCGTCGTCTATACCGTGGCCGGGGACACAAGCAGCGTCTCGCCGAAGCTCGTGGTGCTCGCCGCCGGCGCGGTCCAGTCGGCCGTCCTGCTGCTGCGCTCGGCCAATGCGCGCTTTCCCGATGGCCTTGCCAACAGCTCAGACCAGGTCGGGCGCAACTTCATGAACCACAATTCGTCCGCCGTGCTCGCTCTGTCGCCGCGTTACCGGAACACGTCGGTCTATCAGAAGACCTTCGCCTTCAACGACTACTACCTGTCGGATGGCGAGGGTGGGCCGCCACTCGGCAATGTCCAGCTTCTCGGCCGCGTGTCCGGCGCGATCCTCAAAAGCAGCCTGCCGCGCATCCCGGAGCGGCTGCTCGACCGAATGTCGGCGCATGCGATCGATTTCTACGCCATGAGCGAGGATATTCCGCACCTTGAAAGCCGGGTCATGGTCGATGGCGAGCGGATCGTCCTCAAATGGCATCGCACCAACTGGAACGCGCATCTGTCGCTGGTGGCAAAACTCAAGGCCGTTCTCCGCTCGATCGGCTTTCCGCTCGTGCTGTCGAGGCCGTTCGACAAACGCACGCCGTCCCATCAGTGCGGCACGGTGCGCATCGGCAACGATCCCGCAACGGCGCCGCTCGATCCCTTCTGCCGCGCCTATGACCACGACAACCTGTTCGTCGTCGATGCGAGCTGCCTGCCGACCTCGGCCGCTGTCAATCCGGCGCTAACGGTTGCGGCCCAAGCCTTGCGGGTCGCAGATCACATCGTCTCGAAGGACCTGCAATGATGAGCGAACGGCGGCAAAGACCGGTGGCGGTGGTGACCGGCGGACGGCGGGGGATCGGCCTCAGTATCGCCTCGTGCCTTGCCGCTGCCGGCTACGACATCGTCGTGACAGGCATCGGCGGTCCGGAAACGGCAAAGGACGCGCTGGCGGAGCTCCGCGCCGATGGCAAAGCGGACGCCATCTACATCAAGGCCGATATCTGCGACGTCGCCGGACACGCAGCGACGGTCGACGACGTCATGGCCCGATTCGGCCGCATCGACTGCCTCGTCAACAATGCGGGCATGGCTTCTGTCGTGCGCGGCGATTTCCTCGGCCTTTCGCCCGACCATTACGACCTGATCATGGCCACCAACCTGAAAGGGACGGTGTTCTTCACCCAGGCCGTGGTGAAGGCGATGCTGGCGACCGCGCCCGACCATTCCCGGTCGATCATCAACATCACCTCGGTCTCGGCGCAGGCGAGTTCCCCCGAGCGCCTCGACTATTGCATCAGCAAAGCGGGGCTTGCGGCCTTTTCGCAAGGGCTGGCATTGCGGCTTGCCGCCGATGGCGTCGCGGTCTTCGAGGTACGGCCTGGCATCGTGCGGACCGACATGACCGCCGGCGTCACGCCGAAATACGATGCCCTGATCGCCGGGGGCCTGGTGCCCATGCGGCGCTGGGGGGAAGCCGGCGATATCGGCGCCATCTGCGCAGCGCTCGCCTCGGGCAGCTTCGCCTTTGCAACAGGGACCGTGATCGATGCCGATGGCGGCCTTTCGATCCCGCGTCTGTGACAGGAATGGAAACCATGCGCTTCGACTATATCATCACCGGGGCAGGGCCCGCCGGATGCGTTCTCGCCAACAGGCTGAGCGAGGACCCCGATGTCACCGTGCTGCTGCTGGAAGCGGGCGGCGGGGACTGGAATCCTCTCTTTCACATGCCGGCCGGCTTTGCCAAGATGACGAAGGGCGTGGCCAGCTGGGGCTGGGAGACCGTGCCGCAGAAGCACATGAACGGTCGTGTCCTGCGCTACACACAGGCCAAGGTCATCGGCGGCGGCTCGTCCATCAACGCGCAGCTCTACACCCGGGGCAATGCCGCCGATTACGATCTCTGGGCAAACGAAGACGGCTGCGAGGGCTGGGACTACCGTTCCGTGCTGCCCTATTTCAAGCGGGCCGAGGACAACCAGCGCTTTGCCGACGACTATCATGCCTATGGCGGGCCGCTCGGCGTGTCCATGCCTGTGTCCGCGCTGCCGATCTGCGACGCCTATATCCGGGCGGGGCAGGAGCTCGGCATTCCCTACAATCACGACTTTAACGGGCGCCAGCAAGCGGGCGTCGGCTTCTACCAGCTGACGCAGCGCAACCGCCGCCGCTCTTCCGCCTCGCTCGCTTACCTCTCGCCGATCAAGGACCGGAAGAACCTGACGATCCGCATGGGCGCCCGCGTGTCGCGCATCGTGCTGGAGGGCACGACGGCTGTCGGCGTCGAGATCGCCACCAGCCGGGGCAGCGAGATCGTGCGCTGCGGGCGCGAGGTGCTCGTGACGTCGGGCGCCATCGGTTCGCCGAAGCTGCTGCTGCAATCGGGCATCGGTCCGGCCGATCATCTGACGTCCGTCGGGGTTCCCGTGGCGCATGACCTGCCCGGCGTCGGCGGCAATCTGCAGGACCATCTGGACCTCTTCGTCATCGCCGAATGCACCGGCGACCACACCTATGACGGCGTTGCGAAGCTGCATCGCACGCTCTGGGCCGGCCTCGAATACGTGCTGTTCCGCACAGGCCCCGTCGCCTCCTCGCTCTTTGAGACCGGCGGCTTCTGGTATGCGGATCCGGACGCGCGATCCCCGGATATTCAGTTCCATCTCGGTCTCGGCTCGGGCATCGAGGCGGGCGTGGAAAGGCTGAAAAATGCCGGGGTGACGCTGAATTCGGCCTACCTGCATCCGCGATCGCGCGGCACGGTGCGGCTCTCCGCGTCCGATCCGGCCGCAGCCCCGCTGATCGACCCGAACTACTGGTCGGACCCGCATGATCGGAAGATGTCGCTGGAAGGCTTGCGGATCGCCCGCGAGATCTTCCAGCAGGCGGCATTGAAGCCCTATATTCTGGCCGAGCGTTTGCCCGGTCCGAAGGTACGCACGGAGGCCGAGCTTTTCGATTATGGCTGCGCGAACGCGAAGACCGATCACCATCCCGTCGGCACCTGCCGAATGGGCACCGGCGCGGATGCGGTTGTGGGGCTCGACCTGCGCGTGCGAGGGTTGCAGGGCTTACGCGTCTGCGATAGCTCCGTCATGCCGCGCGTGCCCTCATGCAACACCAATGCCCCGACCATCATGGTCGGAGAGAAAGGTGCCGACATCATTCGCGGGCTCGATCCGTTGCCGGCGACGATCTTTGCCGACGAGCGCAACGACCAGCGCCCCCGTGCGCGCACGCATGTTCGCTGAGCCGATGATGCGGCTTTGCATTCTGCCGTCGGCTTTGCCACAAAAAGGTGTCGTCACGCCCAGGAAGGTCAGACCCTGATGCCCATCGAGACCCCGCGCGCATTCCTCGCGTCGCTCTTCCACGCCGCCGTTCGCGCGGCCGATCCGCTGGAGGCGATCCGCGCCCATCTGCCGGCGCGACCGAAAGGCCGCACGGTCGTCATTGGCGCCGGCAAGGCGGCAAGCCAGATGGCACAGGGGCTTGAAAGCCTGTGGGATGGTCCGCTGGAGGGCGTGGTCGTCGCGCGCCACGGCCCGGTTGCCGCCTGCGCACGCATTAGGGTGCTGCAATCCGCCCATCCGGTTCCCGACCAGGCGGGGATCGTCGGCGGACGCGCGCTGATGGAGGCGGTGCGCGGGTTGACGACGGACGATCTCGTGATTGCGCTGATCTCGGGCGGCGGGTCTGCCCTCCTGCCATCGCCGCCGCCGGGCTTTGCCCTTGCCGACGAGGTGGCCCTGAACGAGGCGCTGCTCGCCTCCGGCGCGCCGATTTCCGCGATGAACGTGGTGCGCAAGCATGTCTCGATGATCAAAGGCGGGCGGCTTGCCGCGCTTGCTTCTCCGGCCCGTGTCGTCAGCCTCGTCGTCTCCGACGTTCCCGGCGACAACCCGGCCTTCGTCGCCTCCGGCCCGACCATTCCCGATGCCGCCGGCCGCGAGGATGCACTGCGGGCGATCCGGGACTACCGGATGAACATTCCCTCAAACATTCTTGATCATATCGCGACAGTGGAGACCCCGCGCCCCGACGACCCGGCTTTTGCCGGCCACGCGGCGCATGTCATCGCCTCCGCCCGTGTCTCGCTGCAGGCGGCCGCGCGTCTGAGCGGCGAGACCGGCGTAACGCCTCTGATCCTCTCCGACAGGATCGAGGGAGAAGCACGCGATATCGGGCGCATGCATGCGGCGCTGGCGATGGAATTTCAGGAGCGCCATCGAGAGAGGCAAGGCCCGATGGTTCTCCTCTCGGGCGGGGAAACCACCGTCACAATCGGTCCCGAGGGTGCAAAGAAAGGCGGGCGAAACACGGAACTGCTGCTGGCCGTCGCCATCGATCTCGACGGGGCCACCGGCATCACCGCCCTTGCGGCCGATACCGACGGAATCGATGGTTCCGAAGACAATGCCGGCGCCTTCTGCGACGGCAAAACCGCGTCCCGCATCCGGGCAGCGGGCGGGGAGCCGCGCGCCCACCTCGCGCGACACGACGCATGGTCCGCCTTCGCGCTTGCGGGCGACCTGTTCGAGACCGGCCCGACCGGCACGAATGTCAACGACTTCAGGGCTTTTCTGCTGCTGTAGGCGCGCAACGACCGTTTCTCGGGATGTCGCGCAATCTCAACCCTTCAAGGATGCCCTTCATGTCTCAGCCGGATAACAGGACATGCGCAGACCTCCTTTTAGCCGAGCGCGAGGGGGTCGTCACCCGGTTCACGACCCAGGATGCCTGGACACTTGGCAGCCTGATGCGGCAATCGGCCATGGCCGGCCGCCTGGCCGTGGCGATCGAGATCACGATCGCGCGCGAACCGGTGTTCTTCACGCGCCTTGCGAACGCTACTGAGGACAACCGGCACTGGGCGGAGCGCAAGCGGCGCGTGGTCGAGCGGTTCCACCACAGTTCTCTCTACATGCGGCTTCTCGCGCAGGAGGAGGGCTACGACTTCCACCACCGCTACGGCCTGTCGCCCGATCTCTTTGCGGCCTTCGGCGGCGCCGTCCCAATCTTTCAGACGGACGGCAATCTCATCGGAACGGCGACGATCAGCGGCCTTCCTGATGTCGAAGACCACGATTTCGTGGTCGAGCATCTCCAGCGCTTTCGGGCGCAAGGGAGATGAGCATCCCGGCTGGAACGAAATAGCGCCGAAGGGGCGCGGGTTAGATGGAAATATCACATCCACCCATTCCGACAGCGTCTCCCGTCTTTGAATCCGCTGGTAGAACAGGTCATTCTGACCTTGGTTGGCTGCCCTCTCATTCCCCTCCCGGATCGATCGCAGCCAGCCGTTCCCCTCTGGAGGTTTAACCTTCATGACTTGAGGCCGTGGGTCACCCTGCGGCCCTTTTTTTATGTAACTTCACTTAAGGCGGGCGGCGACTTCGTTTCCCGACGGTTACATCAGGAGGTTGGCATGGCGACGGTACGACTTTTGACGGATGCCGAGGCCGAAGCAGCGCCGCGGGTGCAGGCGGTGTTTGCGGATATCCGCGCCGTGCGCGGCTCGGATTTCATCAACAATTTCTGGCGCGGCCTGGCCAACGATCCGGCAACGCTGGAGCGGACATGGAACAGCCTGAAGGAGGTTATGGTCGCTCCGTCGGCGCTCGATCCGCTGACGAAGGAGCTCATCTATATCGCCGTCTCGGTCGCCAGCGGTTGCAGCTATTGTATCCATTCCCATACGGCGGCGGCGCGCGCAAAAGGCCTGACGGACGCGCAATATGGCGATCTCCTTGCCGTGATCGGCATGGCGTCGGAAACCAACCGCCTCGTCACGGCGCTCGGCATTCCCGTCGATCCCGAATTCGACGTGACCGGCTGATCTTCTCGCGCCCCTACCACTCGAACGGTTCGCCAAGCGAAGCGACGCCGTCGAGCTTCAGACATTGATGGTTGCAAGGGCCGCCTCGGCGTCCGCTGCAAGCTTTGCCTCGTCGAGACCGGGAAATGCGCCGTTCGCCCACACGACCCGGCCGTTGATCATGGTCATATCCGTCGCCATGCCGATGCCGACGCGGGGAATGAGGCTCAGCGGATCGTGCCGTGTGCCGACATAATCCATGCGGCGGGTGTCGATGGCGAAGAGGTCTGCGGCCATTCCGGGCGCAAGGCGGCCGATATCGCTGCGCCCGAGCAGGCTCGCGCCGCCGCTCGTGCCGTAGCGCAGAAAATCGACCGGCGGCGGCACGGGGTGCGCGCGGGTGGAGGATGCGAGGCACTGCAGCATGTAGGCCGAGTGCAGGCTGTGCATAAGGTTGGAATTGTCGTTGGAGGCCGCACCATCGCAGCCGAGCCCGACGCGCAGGCCGAAGGCCGCCATGGCGGGGATGTCGGTGACCTCGGCGCCGACGAGATAGACGGGTTCCGGGCAGTGGGAGACGCCGGTGCCGCTTGCGGCCATCGTCCGCAGTTCGTCATGGGTCAGTTCCCAGCAATGAGCGTAGAACGTATCCGGTCCGGCAAAGCCGATGGATTCCAGATAATCGACGGTGCGCAGGCCGTGGCGCGCCTGCATCACGGGGCTCTCGCCTTCGCCGACATGCGTGTGCAGCATGACGCCGCGGTCGCGCGCCAGCGCCACCGATTCCACGAAGGTTTCGCGGTAGGCGTTGACGGGCTGGCAGGGCGCGACGACGACCTGGCGCATGCTGAACGGCCCTGCATCGTGATAGGTGTCGATCAGGCGGGCGCAATCGGAAATGAATTCGTCCGTCGTTTCCAGCATTTCGTCGGGGATCGTCGACCCCTCCGATTTCGGCAGGGTGTTGCCGCCGCGACCGGCGTGAAACCGCATGCCCAACAGATCCGCGGCCTCGAACTGGCGGTCGATCAGCCGCTTTCCGGCGTGGTGGGGAAAATTATACTGGTGGTCGAAGGCCGTGGTGCAGCCATGCTTGATCAGCTCGGCCATGGCGGTGACAGAGGAATGGTAGAAGCAGGCTTCGTTCAGCTGCGAGAAGACAGGGTAGATGCGGTCGAGCCATTCGATCACCGAGAGCTTCGTCCAGTCGAGATCGGCGCGGTTGCGCACGAAGCACTGGAAGAAATGGTGATGCGTGTTGACGAGGCCGGGATAGACGAACCAGCCGGCGGCATCCATCACGCTTGTGCCCTCAGGCAAAGCCTCCCCCTCGAGATGTTCGCCGATGGCACGGATCGACGGCCCCTCGGTCAAGAGATCGACATTGCGGCGCACGATCGGGCCCTTGCCCTCGTCGGTGATGACGGCCGCGCAGTTTTTGAGGAGAGTGCCACCCATGTCAGACCTCGTCCTGTTGAAACCGCCTGGGATAGCCCGAACCGTCGGCACGACGACGGATCCAGGAAAGGAGCGACACGGCGCCCGGCGCCCCGAGGATCGTCATCCGCTGTCGCCTGTCGTTTTGATGTCCCTGCGTCATAACGATCTCGATAGTTTGGGCTGCAGATCCCGTCGCTATGTGACCCATGGAAACGCCGGGCGTCAAGCATGAGGCGGGCAGGGATGTGAGCCGGTTCGGTCACCGACGGCACGGCAAACTCTAGCCCATTGACAGCACCTCCTTCTCCGCTATTCTGTTATAAAAGTCGTAATAACATAATAATGGAACAAAATTGGAGGACTTCATGATGCGCCTGAAAACTGCGTTCTTCCTTGCAAGCGCGCTCGTCGCTATTCCATCCTTGGTTGCGGCCCAGGAAAAGGGCGGCGTCATCAATGTCGCGACGATCGGCGAGCCGCCGACACTCGACCCCATGGCCTCCACGGCCGATCTCGTGGGTATCGTTTCCCAGCATATGTTCGAGACCCTCTACACTTTCGACAAGGCTTGGAAGCCGACGCCGCTTCTGGCCAAGAGCCTGCCCGAGATCAGCGCGGATGGCAAAACCTATACGATCCGGCTGCGCAGCGGCATCACGTTCCACGATGGCTCGGACATGGCATCGGACGACGTCGTCGCTTCGCTCGAGCGCTGGGTCAAGGTTGCCTCGCGCGGCAAGCAGGCAGCCGCATTCCTGGACAAGATCACGGCCACCGATCCGTTGACGGTAACGATCACGTTGAAGCAACCTTACGCGCCGCTCGTCTCGCTGCTCGCTTTCAACAATTCCGCCGCGATCGTCCTGCCGAGCGAGAAACAGGCCGAGCCCATGAAGGACTTCGTCGGAACGGGCCCCTATATGCTGAAGGAGCGCAAGGCCGACCAGTACATCCAGCTCACCCGCTTCGACGGCTATACGCCGCGGTCCGGCGAGGCCGATGGCTACGGCGGCGCGCGTCACCAGTATTTGGATGAAATCCGCTTCGTGCCGGTTCCCGATGCAAACACGCGCGTCGAGGCGGCGATCTCCGGCCAGTACGACTATATCGACAGCCTTCCCGTCGAATCCTTCGACAGGCTGAAGGGCTCCACGGCATCGGAACCGCTTGTCTTGAAGCCGTTCGGCTATCCGGTCTTCGTTTTCAACACGGCAGAGGGTGTTGCCAAGGACGTCGCCATCCGCAAGGCCATCCGCCAGGCTTTGAGCATGGAAGACATGCTGGCCGCCGCCTTCGGCAGCACCGATTTCTACGCGCTCGACGGCGATATCTATCCCAAGAGCTTCGTCTGGAACACGGATGCCGGGGTCGAGGGCCATTACAATCTTGCCGATCCCGAAGGATCGGCAGAAGCCACCAAGGCCGCCGGCTATGACGGCAAGCCGATCCGCATCCTGACGAGCCGCCAGTACGAGTTCCACTACAAGATGGCGCAGGTTGCCGCCGAGTATCTGAAGCTCGCGGGGTTCACCGTCGATCTGCAGGTCGTGGACTGGGCGACGCTCACCCAGCGGCGGGCCGACAAGGGCCTCTGGGACATCTACATCACGCACAGCCCTTTTCTTCCCGAGCCTGCGCTGATTGGATCCCTGTCGCCGAGCTCGCCCGGCTGGTGGGACACGCCGCTGCGCAAGCAGACGGTCGAGGCGTTTTCCGCAGAGGCCGACGAGACGAAGAGGCTCGCTTTGTGGGCCGATGTGCAAAAGGCCATGTACGCGGAGATTCCCTACATAAAAATCGGTGACTTCAACGCTCTTGCAGCGAAAAGCACGAAGGTCGAAGGCGTCGTGCCGGCTCCGTGGCCGTATTTCTGGAACGCATCGATCAAGAAGTAATCCGGAACCGGCATCCCGGACGCCGCCGCGGGGCGGCGTTCTCTCAGCAAGCGTTCGTCACCCCTGTGTCCCTCGTGGGACCGGAGAGCCAAAGACATGATCCGTTACATCCTCCAGCGACTGGCCGGCATGATCGTCGTCATGTTCCTGGTCGTGACCATCGTGTTCGTCATCGTCCGCGTCACGCCGGGAGACCCGGCTGCGGTGATGCTCGGGCCCGATGCCTCGGCACAGGATATCGCCGATCTGCGCACGCGGCTCGGCCTCGACCAGTCGCTTCTCGTGCAATATGTTTTCTATCTCGGGCAGATGATCAAAGGGGACCTCGGCCAGTCGATCTTCCTGAACATGCCCGTGACGTCGGCCCTCCTCGACCGCGCCGAGCCCACATTCTTCCTGACGCTGTTTTCGCTGGCGATCGCCTGCGTCATCGCGCTGCCGATCGGCATCTATGCCGCCTATCGGCGAGGGTCCCTCGTCGATCAGGCGGCAACGACCATCGCGATGCTGGCGGCGAGTATTCCGAGCTTCTGGCTTGGCCTCATCCTGATGCAGGTCTTCGCTGTCAATCTGAACATGTTTCCCGTTTCCGGCTATGGCGGGCCTGGCTCGACCTTTCTCGACCGCATGTATCACCTGACTCTGCCGGCCTTTGCGCTTGGGCTCGTTTCCTCGGCGCTGATCCTGCGCTTCACGCGCGCCTCGATGCTCGACGTGCTTGGCGACGACTATATTCGCACGGCGCGCGCAAAGGGCCTGATCGAGCGGAAGGTCGTACTGAAGCATGCATTGAAGAACGCGCTGATCCCGATCCTCACCGTGATCGGCCTGACCGCCGCGGTTCTCATTTCCGGCGCGGTCGTCACCGAAACCGTGTTCGGCCTGCCCGGCGTCGGAAGCCTCGTCGTCTCCGCCGTGCTGCGGCGGGACTACCCGGTTATCCAAGGTGCGCTGCTGGTGATCGCCGGACTCTACGTCCTCATCAACTTTGCCATCGACATGCTTTACCTGCTGATCGATCCGAGGGTACGCTACTGATGACAGATGTATCTCTCACGACAAAGCCACCTGCCAGCGGCGCTGCGAGGTTCATCCGCCGCTTTCTGCGGCGCAAGACGGTCGTCGTCGGGCTTGGCATCCTCGTTCTCTTCGTCCTTCTGGCGGCGCTCGCACCATGGATCGCGCCGTATTCGCCCTCGAAGCTGTCGATCGTCAACCGGCTGAAGCCGCCGAGCGAGATGTTCTGGTTCGGCACGGACGAGTTCGGCCGCGACGTCTTCTCCCGCACGATCTATGCGGCACGGCTTTCGCTTCTCGTCGGCGCGGCCGTCGTGGTTCTGTCGGCGGTAATCGGCATCACGCTCGGGCTGCTCGCCGGGTTCTTTCAGCGCCTGGACACGCCGATCGCCCGACTGATCGATGCGATGATGGCCTTTCCGGACATCCTGCTGGCGATCGCGCTGGTCGCGGCGCTCGGACCCTCGTTGACGACGGTGATCGTGGCGCTGTCGATTGTGTATGCGCCACGGCTCGCCCGCATCGTCCGCGCCTCGACGCTCGTCATCCGCGAACTGCCGTATGTCGAGGCGGCGCAAGCGCTCGGCATCTCCACCTTCCACATCATGACGCGGCACGTGCTGCGCAATCTCCTGTCCCCCATCCTGGTACAGGGAACGTTCCTCTTCGCCAGCGCCATGCTCGCCGAAGCCGGCCTGTCGTTCCTCGGGCTCGGCGTCAGCCCCGATGTCGCGACCTGGGGCACGATGATTGCCGCCGGGCGCCAGTATATCGGGCAGGCCGGCTGGATGACCTACTTCCCCGGCTTTGCCATCATTCTTTCCGTCCTGTCGCTGCAGATGGTGGGCGACGGATTGCGGGACATGCTCGACCCCAGACTTCAGAAGGACTTGTGACATGACCGGCGAAACCCAAAAGCCGCTCCTCCTTTCCAATGTCAGGCCGATGGCCTTCGGCCAGCCTAAATCCGGCCCTGCCGGCACCCTTGGAGCCGATGAAACGACTGACATTCTCATCGGTGAAGACGGACGCATCGCGGCCATCGGCCAGGGGCTCGCGGTGCCCGGCGGCACTGAGTGCGTCGATGGAAAAGGCGCGTGGATGTCCCCCGGCTGGATCGATCTTCACGTTCATATCTGGCACGGGGGCACCGACATCTCGCTCCGTCCGTCCGAGTGCGGCGCCGAGCGCGGCGTGACCACGCTGGTGGATGCAGGATCTGCCGGTGAAGCGAACTTCCATGGCTTCCGGGAATATATCATCGAGCCCTCGAAGGAACGCATCAAGGCGTTTCTCAATCTGGGTTCGATCGGGCTCGTTGCCTGCAACCGTGTCGCCGAACTCCGCGATATCAGGGATATCGACCTCGACCGGATCATAGAGTGCTACGCCGAGAACAGCGAGCACATCGTCGGTATCAAGGTGCGCGCAAGCCACGTCATCACCGGGTCGTGGGGCGTAACCCCGGTTAAGCTTGGCAAGAAGATCGCCAAGATCCTGAAGATCCCGATGATGGTGCATGTCGGCGAACCGCCGGCTCTCTACGACGAGGTGCTCGAAATCCTTGGCCCAGGCGACGTGGTCACGCACTGCTTCAACGGCAAGGCCGGCTCGAGCATCATGGAGGACGAAGACCTGTTCGATCTCGCCGAGCGCTGCGCTTCCGAAGGCGTGCGGCTCGACATCGGCCACGGTGGGGCGTCCTTCTCCTTCAAGGTGGCGGAAGCGGCGATCGCGCGCGGGTTGCTGCCGCATTCGATCTCGACCGACCTTCACGGCCATTCGCTCAACTTCCCCGTCTGGGATCTCGCAACCACCATGTCGAAGCTGCTCTCCGTCGGCATGCCGTTCGACAAGGTGGTGAATGCCGTCACGCATGCGCCGGCCGACGTCATCAAGCTTTCTATGGACGACAGGCTTGCCGTCGGCGCGCGGGCGGATTTCACGATCTTCGACCTCGTCGATGCCGACCTCGAGGCAACCGACAGCAATGGCGACGTCTCGCGCCTCACCCGCCTGTTCGAGCCGCGTTTCGCCGTCATCGGTGCCGAGGCGATCACTGCCAGCCGATACATTCCGAGAGCCCGCAGGCTCGTGCGCCACAGCCACGGTTACGCGTATCGCTGAGGCCGACAAACTGCATGACACAGGAGTTCTCGTGACACATCTTTCCACCTTCGCCGATCCGAAGACGACCACGCCCTATCAGCGGCTGGCCGACCTCGGCATCGAGCTTCCGCCCGCACCGCCACCCATCGCCAATTTTCTGACCCATGTGATCGAGGGAAACATGCTCTATCTCTCGGGGCAGGGGACCCGCGAGGCGGACGGGCGCATGCGCACCGGCAAGGTCGGCGCCGAGATCAGCACCGAGGCTGCCTATGACGATGCGCGTCTGGTCGGCATCAACCTCATTGCCGTGATGCACGAGGCGCTTGGCGACCTGTCTCGCGTAAAGCAGGTGGTGAAGCTGCTCGGAATGGTCAACGCCGCACCGGAGTTCCGGGATCACCCGAAGGTTATCAACGGCTGCTCGGACCTCATCAACGCTGTCTTCGGGGAGGCCGGTCGGCATGCCCGGTCGGCCGTGGGCTTCGGCTCGCTCCCCGGCAACATCACGGTGGAAATCGAAGCCATCGTGGCGCTTAAGGATTGATGCCGTGGGGAGACGTTCCGTGCTGCCGCCAGCCCATCAGTGCCTCGATCCGCGCCGCCGAAGCCTTCACACGGTCGGCATAGCCGGCCTTGTCGGCAAAGGCCTTCTGTTCGGGAAGGACGATGGAGATGGTCGCAACGCAATTGCCGTTGCGATCGACGATGGGCGACGCAATGCACGCGACCGCATAGTCGGATTCGCCGGCCTGGATGGAGAGCCTCTCCTCGAACGCCGTTCGCGCAGCGTCCGACAGGGTCTCGGCATCGACCGCGGCTCGGCCGGTCGGCGACATGCGGGCACCACGCCGGAAGAGTTCGACGCGCTCGGCTTCCGGCATATGCCCGACGAGCAGCCGGCCGGAGGCCGTCCAGTTGAGCGGCACACGGGTGCCGACCCGCGACGCGACCTGGAAATGGCTCGGCCCGTCAGCCATGGCGAGCACCAGCATGTGCTCTGCATCCCGACCGCAGACCTGCACCGTCTCGCCGGCGTCCCGGCAGAGGTCGTGCATTTCCTGCGTGGCGACGCTCATGAAATCCAGCGAACGGGCATAGGCAAGGCCGTAGTGGTAGAGCCTGGACCCCAGCCACAACGTGCCGTCGCCATTCCGAGCAAGCATGCTCTTTTCCACAAGGTCGTCGATGATGACATAGACCGTGGAGAGCGGCGCGCCGACAGCCTTGGCAATGGCATAGGCGCCGGCCGGGGCACCCGTCTCGTAGAGATGATCGATGACCTGAAGAGCCCGGTCGATCCCGCTGACGCGCGAGCGGCGCACGCTTTTTTCCGTAGTTTCGGAAACCGGTTCCGAGGCTTGCCTGTTCACAACAATCGTCCCGCACATCCGTCCCGTCTATTGCAGTATTATGGCATAGGCTCTGAAAGAGCAAGAGATGCCCGCGCCGTCACGACGTCGCGCAGCCTGGAGAACGACCATGTCCGCTGATATCCGAACGACCCTCGGCCTTCGCCCCGTGATCAACGTGTCGGGAACGATGACGAGCCTTGGCGCGTCGATCGTCGTGCCGGAAGCCATCGCCGCCATGGCGGCGATCCTGCCGCATTTCGTGGAGATCAACGCGCTGCAACGTCAGGCAAGCGCCGTGATCGCTCGCATGACCGGCGGGGAGGCGGGCTTCATTACGGCGTCGTGCTCCGCCGGCGTGAGCCTTGCCGTCGCCGGAACCATTACGGGGCCTGATCTCCTTGCGATCGAGCGGCTGCCGGAAACAAACACTGAGAAAAACGAGGTGCTCCTGCAGATGGGGCATGTCGTCAGCTACGGCGCTCCGGTCGATCAGGCCATCCGCATCGCGGGTGGCAAGGTCGTCATGATCGGCCAGGCGACATCGACGCATCGCTATCACATGGAAAATGCCATCACCGAAAGGACCGCAGCGGCCGTCTACGTCGTGTCGCATCATGTCGTCGATTATGGTCTGCTGAACCTGAAGGAATTCGTCGAGATCGCCCATGCGAGAGGCGTGCCGGTGATCGTGGATGCGGCATCCGAATACGATCTGAAAATCTTCCTCGCGCAAGGAGCCGATATCGCGCTCTACTCGGGTCACAAATTCCTCGGGGGCCCCACCTCCGGCATCGTTGCCGGTCGAAAAGACCTGGTCCGCAACGCCTTTCTGCAGAACATGGGCATCGGGCGCGGCATGAAGGTCGGTAAGGAGAGCATCTACGGCGCAATGGCGGCGCTGGAGGCATGGGAGACGCGCAATCACGCGGGTATCCGGGCTCGGGAAACAGGCGCTCTCGTGCTCTGGAAGGAAACGCTCGACGGTCGCCCCGGGGTCACCGCGCTGATCGAACCCGATCCGACGGACAACCCGCTCGACCGCATGCGTGTGATCATCGATGCACAGGAGGCGCATATTACGGCCTGGGATCTTGCGGCAGCGCTCCGATCGGGCGACCAGCCGATCATCGTCCGGGATCACGAGGTCGAGCACCGCTATTTCTACCTCGATCCATGCAATCTGCATCCGGGTCAGGAGCATATCGTCGCCACCCGTCTCGCCGAGGAACTCGACAAGGCGCGTGCCTCCAACGCGATGATCGCAACCCCGATCGAAGACCTTAGCCGTCACCGCTTCGACGGTATGCTGCGTTGGCCGGACTAGAGCATCAGCGCGACACGTGGAAGACAGAAACGATGGGAATGATCATGACGACGCAACAGGCCCACACCCGTCAGACCACGCCGGCAGAGGCGCAACCGGTGCTCTCCGTGGAGGCGCTGCGAACGTCGTTCCGTGTCGATGGCGCGTGGAAACCTGTGGTCCGCGATATCTCCTTCACCATCGCGCCCGCTGAGACCGTGGCGATCGTCGGCGAGTCGGGGTCCGGCAAGAGCGTTACGTCGCTGTCGATCATGCGGCTTCTACAGCCCGATACGAGCCGGATCGAGGGGCGGGTCATGCTGGGGGGCCGCGATCTCCTGTCCTTGCCCGAGCCGGAGATGCGCAAGGTGCGCGGCAACGATGTCGCGATGATTTTCCAGGAGCCGATGACCAGCCTCAATCCGCTGTTCACGATCGGCGACCAGATCTCGGAGGCGATCCTTTGCCACACGGCGATGAGCAAAGCGGACGCGCGCGCCGAAACCGTGCGCATCCTTGAGAAGGTTCGTATTCCCTCGGCAGCCTCGCGCTTCGACGAATATCCGCACCGCTTCTCCGGCGGCATGCGGCAGCGCGTGATGATCGCAATGGCGCTCGCCACCAAGCCCAAGCTGCTGATCGCCGACGAGCCGACGACCGCGCTCGACGTGACGATCCAGGGTCAGATCCTCGATCTCATTCGGATGTTGCAGGACGAGGAGGGCACCTCCGTCCTGTTCATCACGCATGACATGGGCGTGGTCGCCGAGATTGCCGACCGGACCGTCGTCATGTATCGCGGCGAGCAGGTGGAAACGGGACGCACGACCGACATCTTTCACCGAGGCCAGCATCCCTACACCCGCGCGCTTCTGTCCGCCGTGCCCGTGCTCGGTGCCATGCAGGCCTATCTCCGGCCCTTGCGTTTTCCAATGGTCGATCCGGCGACCGGACTGTCCGACGTCCCGGTCGAAGTCGCTGATACCGTCATTGCCTCAGGCGAGCCGATCCTGCAGGTCCGCAATCTCACCAAGCGCTTCGACATCCATACCGGTCTTCTCGGCAAGGTGAGCGGGCGTGTACATGCGGTCGAAAATGTCTCCTTCGACCTGCGCGCTGGTGAAACCCTGTCGCTGGTCGGCGAATCCGGATGCGGCAAGTCTACGACGGGACGTGCCATTCTCCGCCTGATCGAGCCAAGCAGCGGTTCGGTTCTCGTCGAGGGCCGCGAGGTTCTGAGCCTTCCGAGGCGCGACCTGCGCGAGATGCGCAAATCCGTGCAGATGATCTTTCAAGATCCGTTCGCCTCGCTCAATCCGCGCATGACGGTGGGAGCCGCGATTGCCGAACCGTATCTCGAGCACCGGTTGGGCAGTTCGAAGGAGGCAAAAACGATGGTCGCCGATCTCCTGGAGAAGGTCGGCCTTACCCCGGACATGGCGTCGCGTTATCCGCACGCGTTCTCCGGCGGTCAGCGCCAGCGGATCTCGATCGCGCGTGCGCTCGCCCTCTCTCCCAAGATCATCGTGGCGGATGAGAGCGTTTCGGCACTCGATGTCTCGATCAAGGCGCAGGTCATCAACCTGATGCTCGACCTGCAGCAGAGCCTCAACCTTGCCTTTCTGTTCATCAGCCATGACATGGCCGTCGTCGAGCGCGTCAGCCATCGTGTCGCCGTCATGTATCTGGGAGAGATCGTGGAGATCGGGCCGCGGAGCGCCGTCTTCGGCAATCCTCAGCATGCCTATACGAAAAAACTGATGTCTGCCGTGCCGGTGCCGGATCCTGACCGCCGGCGTGAAACGCCGATGGCCGCTGCCGAGGAACTGAGGAGCCAGATCCGCCCGGCAGATTACGTGCCGGTGCAGCGGGAATTCCGCGTCGTTTCCGAGGGGCACCTCGTCGCCATTTAGAGCGAGCTGTCCGTGTTCACTTGAGCGCGCACGGACGCCGGCAACGATTTGCGACGTCCACGGATCTCAGAACTCTTCCCAGCTGTCTGTGGAGGGTTGGAGCGCCACGGCCGCCGAGGACCGTCCTGAAAAGGCCTTGCTGATCGTCTTGATCATCGCGCGCGGTGGAGATGCCGGAGGAGAGGACGGTGCTCTTTCAACGGGTGCCTGTCGGGGCCGCATCGACGCCCCGCTCGCCGAAGCGAACTGGAACCGTGCGACCAGTTCCTTGAGCCTTGCAGCTTCCATCGCCAGCGTCGCGCCGGCGGCATTGGCTTCCTCAACCATGGCGGCGTTCTGCTGCGTGACCTGATCCATCTGATTGACGGCGGTGTTGACCTCCGCGAGGCCCACGGACTGCTCCCGCGAAGAGGTCGCGATGGAATCCATGTGCTGGTTGATCGTGACGATGTAGGCCTCGATCGTCCGCAACGCATCTCCGGTCTGCTGGACGAGGTGAACCCCGCTCTGGACCTCGCCGGAGGAGTTCCGGATGAGATCCTTGATCTCCTTTGCGGCCTTTGCGGAACGCTGTGCCAGTTCGCGCACTTCCTGCGCCACGACGGCGAACCCGCGGCCGGCCTCGCCGGCGCGTGCCGCCTCGACGCCCGCATTCAAGGCCAGAAGATTGGTCTGGAACGCGATTTCGTCGATGACGCCGATGATGTTCGAGATCTGGCTGGAGGACTGTTCGATCTTGCTCATGGCATTGACGGCATCGCCCACCACCGTACCGGAGCGGCGTGCGCTGTCATTGGCCTGGACGGCAACCGCACGCGCTTCCTCGGCGCGCTTCGAGGAATTCGAGACATTGACCGTGATTTCATCGAGCGCCGCGGCCGTTTCCTCCAGGGATGCTGCCTGTTGCTCGGTCCGGCGCGAAAGGTCGTCGGCGCTCTGGCTGATTTCCCGTGATCCGCTGTCGATGGACGCGGTTGCTTCCGACACGGAGGAAAGGGTCGTGCGGAGCTGTTCGACGGCCTGGTTGAAGTCGGTTCGCAGGCTCTCGAAGTCATGGTGGAAGGTTTCGGAAATGTGAAAGCTCAGGTCTCCCTCGGCCAGATGCTTGAGGCCGTCGGCAAGTCCCCTCGTCGCCTGGGTCATGGCTGCGGCACGGGCGCTCTCCGTCTCGGTGGCGCGGCGCCGCTCGTCCTCGGACTGGCTGCGCTGGCGGTCTGCCTGTTCTTCGAGATCCCGTGTCTTGATGGCATTGTCTTTGAACACCTGAACGGCGCGCGCCATGGCACCAACCTCGTCGGGCCGCTCTCCGCCGTCGATGTCGGCGTCCAGGTCACCCTTGGCAAGACGCGTCATGGTCGTCGTGATCCTGCCGATGAGCGAGGCAAGCGAGCGGGCAAAGATCAGGAAGCCGAGCAGCGATAGGATCGAGACGACCACCGTGCCCATGATCGTCATCCATAAGGCTTCCGAGGCCTCATCCACCACCGTGGTGACGTCCGACGCGATCTGGAGAACGCCGATTGTTGCGCCCGAGAAATTGGTCAGCGGTCGAGCCTCGACGATATAGTGCCTGTCGGCGATGGTAACGTTGGCTTGCATCGTCTCTCCGGCCAGTACGGACGTGAGGCTTGCCTCCGGCAACAGGTCGCCTTCGAAGGTCGACGCCTGCTTGACCAGCTTGCCATCGGCTTGGACGTAGACGGCGATCTCACCACCGATACGCTGAGCGACGGACGAGAAATAGTCGTTCGTCAGGCTCGTGCCCGCATCGACGACACCGACGACGCCGCCGTCCTTCTTGATCGGAGCCGATGCGAACATGCTGACGGCTGTCCGTCCGGGTTCGATACCCGCAACCAGACTGCCGGACTGCAGCGCCTGGACGATGGTCTTGCGGCGTCCCTTCATGTCGTCGCCGAACTTGTCCGGCGTGTGAATGCGGGCAACGGCTTCACCGTTCGCATTGGTCACCGTGAGGAGCGTAATTCCGCCTTCCTTGACGATGGAGGACATCGCACCGGCATAGCGCGCGATGATCGCTTCCCGCGCGTTGGACGCAATCAGCCCCGCCATTTCCGGCTCGCCGGCAAGGGCAAGAGCGATCGCCGAAGCCGTCTTCCGCTGCGCTGCCATATCCATCTCGACAAGAGCACGGTCTGCACTCACCTCGTGTGCCAGCGTATCCGCTGTCGAGGCCGATTGCCGGTACGACGCGCTGCCGCCGATCGCAACAGCGGAAAAGAGCACGGCTGCGAAACCGTAGGCGGTGATTTTGATCCAAAGCGGACGTTTTACGACGGAATGAGCCACGAGATCCTCGGCAACGTGAATAATGTAAGCAAGGATGAACGAAACTCATAAAATATGAATGAATTTACAACCGGAATCTGAACGAAACTTGAGAGAATTTTCTTTTCGCGAGCGCTTTATGGTCGCGTGTCCCTACTAAGCGCGGCGCAGGCACATCATGCCGCAATGGCTGCGCTGGAGTCTCTGCTCAAGCCTGCCGGTCTGGGGGATGACTTATGCCGAATTCCTGGCGGAAACAGTTCCCCACTCGGTCGAATTTCCACGCCGTGCCAATATGCTTGACCGTGTCTCGTAGCCTTTAGGCTTGGCTCAAATATTCCTCGGGTCACGGCCCGATCTGCGCGCCGAGGCGATGACCGTGTGGGTATTGTCGTGCAATTCTAATACCAGTATAGATCCAGAAATTTTTTTTGAGGCCAGGTATCGGCCACGTGCACAGGTGAGGGAACAGGATGGGGGAGGATCTGCTCGCATCGATCGGGAGGGAGCTGAAGGCTGCGCCTCAGGGACAGCCGCTCTACAAGCGGCTGAAGACGGCGATCGAGACCGTCATCCGCTCGAATACGGTCAGGGCCGGCGCTGTCCTGCCGGGCGAGCGAACGCTCGCGGACGCTCTGTCGCTTTCCCGCGTCACGGTCCGCAAGGCGCTCGCGCTTCTGGAGGAGGAGCGGTTGCTCAATCGCCGGCACGGCTTCCGGACGGAGATCGGATCGCGCGTCGAGAAATCTCTCTCCACCTTGACCAGCTTCTCGGAGGATATCGTTGCGCGGGGACTGGTGCCCGGTTGCATATGGCTTTCCAAGGAGATAGGCCGCCCGTCTCCCGCCGAGATGATGGCGCTGGGCGTTGCGGGCAACAGCCAGATCCTGCGCATGAAGCGCATCAGGACGGCTGACGACGTCGCGATCGCGGTGGAGACCTCGACGGTTCCCGTTCGCTTCATTCCCTCGGGCGACATGGTCGGCGCGTCGCTGTACGAGACGCTGGAAGCCCGTGGCTTCCTGCCGCAACGCGCGGTTCAACGCATGCGCTCGCGCGGCGCATCCGCGCAGGATGCCGTACACCTTCACTGCGAGGTGGGCGCGCCGCTGCTGATGACGGAGCGCCGGTGCTTCCTGGCCGACGGTCAGATCGTCGAGTTTTGCGAGACCCGCTACAAGGGCGAGGTCTACGACTTCGTGTTCGAACTGCAGAGATAATACCAGTTTGTGGCTGGTTGCCATCTGGTATTTTCCGATTATCGTGATGCCGAACCGGAGTGTCGCGTGTGTTCGCCGAAGACCTGAAGAACAGCCTCATCGTCTCCTGCCAGCCGGTGCCCGATGGCCCGACGGACACGGCCGACTTTGTGGTCGGCTTTGCGAAAGCTGCCATCGATGCCGGCGCCCGGGCCTTGCGGATCGAGTCCGTGGCCTATGTCGCGGCCGTCCGGGCTGCGGTCACCGTTCCGATCATCGGGATCGTCAAGCGCGACCTCGACGACAGCGCCGTCCGCATCACGCCCTTTGTCGCAGATGCGGAGGCGCTGATGGCGGCAGGTGCCGACATCGTCGCTTTCGACGCCACCGACCGTCCCCGTCCGGCCTCCGTGGAGGCGCTCGTGCAGGCCGTCAAGGCGCGGGGCAAGCTGACGATGGCGGACTGCTCGAGCCTCGAAGATGCAAGACGGGCGCTGGCCGCCGGCGCCGATGTCGTCGGCACCACACTGTCGGGCTATGTCGGCGGCCCGGAGCCGGTCGATCCCGATCTCGACCTGATTGCGGCCATGCGCAGGCTGACCCCCTTCGTGATCGCCGAGGGGCGCATCCGCACGACCGAACAGGCGGCAGCGGCGGCACGGGCAGGGGCTTATGCCGTCGTCGTTGGTTCCGCCATCACTCGGACGGAGCATGTCACGGCCTGGTTCCGAGATGCTGTCACTTCGGCCTATGGGAGCAGGACCGATCAGGAAAATGCGGTGCTTGCCATCGACATCGGCGGCACGAAAACGATGGCGGCCCTGGTCGTCGGAGGCGAGGTGGTCGAGGACATCACGGTTCCCACCCGAAGAGAAGACGGCCCCGATGCATGGCTGGCGGGCATCGCGGAGGCCACACGATCCTGGACGGGACGTTACACGCGCGTTGGTATCGCGGTCACCGGCTTCATCGAGGATGGACATTGGTCGGCCTTGAATCCGGCAACGCTGAATATTCCTCATCGATATCCGCTGCTGAGCCGAGCGGCGGCCCTGTTCGCCGTGCCGGTTCTTGCCGTTAACGATGCGCAGGCGGCGGCTTGGGGAGAGTTCAGGTTCGGCGCCGCGGCTTCGGCACCGCGCGGCAGGGGCGATAGGGGCGGCAACCTGGTGTTTGTCACGATCTCGACCGGCATTGGCGGCGGCATCGTGATCAACGGCCGGCCGCTTGACGGGCTCGCCGGCCACTTCGGGCTCATCCGCGGCCCGTCTGCCGGGAGATCGCCGCTGGAAGACCTGACCTCGGGCCGGTGGATGGCCGCAGAGGCCGCGAGGCTCGGCCATGCGGCAACGGCGGCGGAGATTTTCACATGGGCAGGCGAGGGGGCACCCTGGGCGAAGGAGATCGTCGCGCAATCCGCATTCCGCGCCGCGACGCTCTGCCGCGATATCCAGATGATGCTGGACCCCGGCGTGATCGTGATCGGCGGCGGCATCGGGCTTGCCGATGGCTACATCGAGCGCATGCGCCGTACCTTCGACGGGATGGATGCCCGCGTGACGCCCCGGCTGGTGCCGGCGCTGCTCGGCAGCCGTGCAGGCGTCGTCGGCGTCGCAAGCCTTGCCGCGGAAATGCCTCAGAGACAGACCTGACAGTAACTTTCATCAACGATAACAAAGGGAACGTAGATGACATCGAACAGAACATGCCTATCGGCGCTTGCCATGCTTCTCGCGAGCGTCTCGCTGCCCGCCACCTCGAACGCAACGGTGACGGTGCTCGGTTGGCCGGGTGGATCGGAGGAAACAGCCCTGCGCGCTGCGGTCGAAACCTATAACGGCACGTCCGGCCTTGCGGATGCCGACAAGGTGGAGCTGCTGTTCTTCAACCGCGAGGGTTTCTACGACAAGCTGCAGGCCGACATGGCAGCGGGCTCGACCGCTTTCGACATCAATCTCGTCGCCACCTACTCGATTGGGCGCTATGCGCCCTACATGGAGCCGATCGATCTCGGCAGCGAGGCCGAAAAGACGTTCGGCGATGCCGTGCTGAAGACCATGCAGTTCGAGGGCAAGCAATATGGCGTGCCGACCGATCTGTCGCTGCACTTCATGTACTACCGCAAGGACCTGATGGACGCCCTGATGCAGGACGAGGCGGGCAAGAAAAAATACGCCGAGATTTCGCAGCAATTTCTCGGCAAGGCGCTGCAACCGAAAGACCCCGATAGCTGGATCTGGGACGACTGGGCGGCGACCTCTCTCTATTTCTCCAAGCAGGTCAATTCCGAAAGCCCGGTGCGCTACGGTACGGTGCTTCAGATGAAGAACCTGCTGTTCAACATGATGGTGTTCCAATCCCTCCCGCGCGCCTATGGCGGCGACTGGTCGGACAAGGACGGGAGCGTGACGGTGGATAGCGATGCCTACCGGACCGGGCTCGAACTTTACAAGACGCTCTACGACGCTGGCGCATCGCCGAAGGACTCGCTCAGCTACGAGTATCCGGAAACCAATGCGGCCTTCAGTTCGGGCCAGGCGGCAACCGCTCTTCAGTGGAACGCTGCCGCTGCCGATTTGACGAACCCGGAAACCTCTCCAGCCGTGGCCGGGGTTACCGGCATCGTCGCGCCGCCCGCAGGCCCGAACGGCCGCGCCGACCATATTCACGGCCTCGGTCTCGGCCTGAACAAGAATGCCAAGAACAAGGAGGGCGCCACCCGGTTCCTGAAATGGCTGGCGACGGAGGAGGCGGCGCTCGCTTATGCCCGCAGTGGCGGTTCTCCCGCCCTCGTGCCGGAGGTGGTCGCCAAGGTTGCCGAGGCACGCCCCGATCTCGTCAAGCTGGGCGAATTCGCCAGCAAATACGGCTACGTCATGAACGGCGCGACGTCGGCGAACGCGCTTTCGATCTACGAGCTTCAGGCGAAGGAATTCACCGGCTACTGGGCCGGTCAGCAAAGCCTCGACGAGGCCTTGGCAAACACCAAGTCCGGAATGCAGACCCTCCTCAAGAAGTGACGGCATTCCCCGGGCGGCGCATTCATCGCGACGCCCGGACCGTCCATGGATCGACATGACCATTGTACGACGCTCCGAGGGACTTGGCTTTCTGACGCCGCTGGTCGGCTTTCTCCTGCTGTTCCTCGGCTTTCCTGCCATCATCAACCTGGTCTATTCCGTCTCGACCGTGACGTTCGAGACGCTGCGCGCGCCGACGATAAGCGGCTTTGGCAACTATCTTGCCGTGCTTGCAGACAGGGATTTCTGGCGGGCAACGTCCTTCTCTCTCCGCTTCGGCCTGATGACGGCCGTTGCCGAATGCCTGCTTGGCCTGTTCCTGGCGGTGTTCCTCGCCCCGCTTCTAACGAAGCGTCCCGTGCTGATGGCGCCGTTGATGTTGCCATTGATGGTGGCGCCGGCGATGGTCGGCCTGATGTACC
Organism: Rhizobium sp. PP-CC-3A-592; assembly: GCF_003217095.1. GTDB lineage: Bacteria > Pseudomonadota > Alphaproteobacteria > Rhizobiales > Rhizobiaceae > Ferranicluibacter. The sequence goes on along the minus strand of NZ_QJSR01000006.1, from coordinate 100,412 downwards.
GGCTGGTGCTGCACGAGTTCGCGGGCCCGGTGCCCTACTATCTCTACGAATGGTTCGGAGACAGTCCGGCCTTTCTCGACATCAACAACGCCTTCTGGACGCTGAGTGTCGTGGAAATCCTGCAATGGACGCCGTTCGCCTTCCTGCTGTTCTACATGGCCTATGTCGCCGTACCCAACGATATCCGCGAGGCCGCCGCCCTCGACGGCGCTTCGGGCTGGAAGGTGCTCTGGCTCATCGAACTGCCGCTGATGCTGCCGACGCTCGTCATCGCCTTCTTCATCCGGTTCATCGACGGCTTTCGCGTGTTCGACAATGTCTACGCCCTGACCGGCAGCGGCGCCGGTGGCTCCACGATGTCGCTTTCGATCTACATCTATCAGGCCTTCTTCAAGCAAGGGGCGATCGGCAAGGCCGTGGCTGCATCCGTGGTGCTGTTTCTGGCCTCGCTTGCCGTCCTCTACATGCTGAACTGGCTGGCAGGCCGGCGGCGCAGGAGATAGACCATGATGAAAACGTTGCGCTGGATCGTCTTTGTCGTCGCCGTTCTCGCGATGAATTTCCCCATCATCGTCACACTCGTCACGTCGTTCAAAAGCGCGCGCGAGCTGTCCGTCAATCCCGGCCTCTGGATCGGCCAGCCGACGATCGAGAACTATCTGCGGATCCTCACGCAGACAGACCGGTTCAACATCTACGCTTATCTGTGGAACAGCACCGTCGCCGCGCTGATCGGGACGGGCCTCGCGATCCTGCTCGCGTTTCCCGCCGCCTATGCCATTGCCAAGAGCGATGTCGGACGGCGGACGCTCCTGCCAATCGTCATCAACCTGCGCGCCGTACCGTTGATCATCTTCGCGATCCCGCTCTATATGATGTATCAGTGGCTTGGCCTGCTCGACACCCAGCTCGGCCTCGGGCTGATCCTCACCATCGTCAACATACCGCTGGCGCTCGTGATCCTCGTCGATGCCATTTCCGACGTTCCGCTCGAGCTTGACGAGGCGGCAAGGATGGACGGCGCGAGTTCCTGGCAGATCATGACGCGGATCATTCGTCCCGTCGTCCGTCCGGCGCTGGTGACGACCTTCATTTTCGGTTTCATCACGGCCTGGAACGAGTTTCTCTTCGGGTTGATGCTGACCACCAGCCGCGCCGTCCCCGCAACCGTCGGCGCCTCGTTCTTCTTCGCCGCCAGCGGTGGCGGCGTCCAATGGGGAACAGCCTCCGCCGTCATGGTCCTCGGCGCCTTGCCACCGGTTCTCCTCGGCCTCGTTATGTACCGCCAAATCTCAGGCTCGATGATGGCGGGCGCGGTGAAGGGCTGACGGCGGATACAACCGTTTGGAACCAGGTGGAAAGAGCATCACGCGTTCAGAAACGAGCAACGGTAAATAGCGCCTTCCCACCCATGGCGAGGAGCCTCCACTTATGCTCCAAAGGTCGGAATGGACGCTGTCATGGAGGATGATATGGAAAAGGCACTGGGGTGGGGCATTCTGGCAACGGGATGGATTGCTGAACTGTTCACGCAGGACTTGATCGATGCGGGGCTCACTGTTGCCGCAGTGGGCTCGCGAAGCCCGGAAAAGGCGGCCGCTTTCGCTCAACGCTTTGGTATATCCAATGCTCACGGGAGCTACGAAGATCTGGTTGCCGACCCTGACGTCGATATCATCTATGTCGCTACGCCCCATCCTCAGCACGTCGCTGCAGCACTGCTGGCACTCGATGCCGGTAAGCACATCCTGATCGAGAAGCCGTTCACTTTGAATGCTCCGGAAGCCCGGCAGATCGTTGAGCGCGCCGCATCGAAAAGCCTCGTCGTCCTGGAGGCGATGTGGACACGGTTTCTGCCGCACATGCAGCGGATTCACGAGGTCATCGATGCCGGGACGCTGGGAACGCTTCGCTCCTTGACCGCGGAGCACAAGCAGTCGCTGCCGACCGATCCGCACCATCGCCTGAACGCGCTGGAACTGGGAGGTGGTGCTCTGCTCGACCTTGGAATCTACCCGATCTCTTTTGCATTCGACATTCTGGGTCTTCCAACGGAGGTCAGGGCGACGGCACGGTTCAAAGATACGGGTGTCGACGCGGAGGTAGCGACGGTCATGCAACATGCTAACGCCGCGATCTCCGTGACAACGTCCGCTCTGGACTGCGCCGGGCCCAACACTGCCGTCATCTACGGCTCGAAGGCCCGCATCGAGATAGCATCCGTCTGGTATTCGCCGACGTCCTTTCGCGTTATCGACCATGAAGGCGCCATTCTGGAAGAGTTCACGGAAACGGTCACCGGGCGTGGAATGCAGTTCCAGGCATTCGAGATGGAACGGCTTGTCCGGTCCGGTTCAGCCTCCAAGGTGATGAGACCTGAAGAAACTATTGCCATCATGGAGACGCTGGATGAGGTCAGGCGTCAGATTGTCTTGGTGTACCCGTCGGAACAGGGCATGTCGTAGAACGCGGCATCTCGGAACGGATTGTCGAACCGCGCCGGGTTTCGGGGATGATGCCTCCAAAGCACATCATGTCCCATCCGCCATCGCATTATAGCGATAGGATTTTTGCCCCTCGCCAAGGCCGGACGCCCGCAGCCGGGCTTCCAGATGCGGCATCAACGTCTCCAAAGCAGTGCGGGCCGTAGCTTCCGCCGGGCTATCCTGGCGTTCGAGGATGGCGGCGATCTCGGTAAGGACGGCGTCGCGATCGATCGTGACGACCTTGCCGTCATCGACGACGAGGCGGCCGCCGACGAAGACCTGGTGGATGGCATGGCGGCCGCCGCGGTGGAGGAGCGCTTCGACGATCGGCGTGTGGGGATGTATCGCAGGCCGGGAAATCTTTCGGCGGTCCATCAGCACGATATCGGCCTGCTGCCCGGGCACGAGCCGGCCTGTGAAGCCGCCGAAGCCGACGGACCGGGCGCCGTGCTCGGTCGCCATCTGGAGGACGGCGGCTGCATCCGGTCGTTCGTTGAAGAGACCGGTCTCGCGGTGCAGCGCCCAGACCAGCTTCATTTCCAGCGTCATGTCGCGATCATCCGCGATGTTCGACTGGTCGATACCGAGCGAAACGGGAATGCCGCGGCGGCGCATCTCGTTAACAGGGGCGATGCCGCTGCCGAGCCGCAGGCCCGACGAGGCGTTATGGCACAGGGTGCAGCCGCAGTCCGCGATCAGGTCGAGATCTCCGCGGCTCATCCAGTTGCCATGGCCAAGCGTCAGTTCCGGCCTGAGGCATTCGATCGCCTTGAGGTGCTCGACGGCGCTGTGGCCGTAGCGCTTAAGCGCAAAGTCCCGCTGACGCTCGGTCTCCAGCAGGTGCATGTGCACGCTGCCACCGGTCGCACGTGCCGTTTCCATGATGGCCTGTAGGCACGGATCGCTGCACCAGTGCAGGTTGGCGGGTGCAAGGTTGATGCGGACATGGTCGCCGTTGGCGGGCAGCCAGCGGTCGCGCAGCGCCTTGTAGAACGCCATGAGGTCGGAAATGGGAACCGTGGCGGCTGCGAGCTTCGGGGCGATCCAGTCGCGGACATCTGTGGGAAGCCCGGCCAGCACCTCGGCATCGTCGTCATAGCCGAGGATGTTGCGGTCGCGGATCATGAAGCAGAAACCGGCCCGCATCCCGATCTCGCCATAGGCGGACAGCGTGGCGTCGGCCGTTGCCATCCAGCCGTCCGGCGTGCCGGAAAGGCCGCTGTTGATGTGCTGCACGGTCGTCGTGCCGCTTTCCAGCATCTCGATCGCCGAATAAAGCGTATCGAGCCGGGTATCGACAGGCCGCATGGCGCGGAATTGCGGCAGCCAGAGTTCGAGCGGCGCGAACGGAATGCCCTGCATCAGCGGCGTCACGCCGAAATGATGATGGGCGTTGACGAGGCCCGGCATGGCGATCATGTCGCGCGAGCCGTAGCGCGGCAGGTGGTCCTGGCCGTAGCCGACGGCTTCCAGCGGCCCGATTTGGGCAATCACGCCGCGATCGACGCGAATGCCGACATCGTGGCGCATCTGCATCCCGCCGTCCGCATCGAGCCCGGTCAGCACGGTGCCGGCCTCGATGATGCAGTCGGAAACAGGCGATCTCGCAGGCATGGTCATCGATAGTCTCCGATCATCCCGAGACGTCGGGCGGCCACCACCCTGTAGAGCGGATCGCCATAGGCAGCCATCTCTTCGAAAGCCGAAAAGGCAAGGCTGATATCGTGTTCGTCATAGCTCCCGGCAGCAGCGGCGTGGATGTCGGCCCAACCGGGGGCGGGCAGGTGGCGCCAGCGGTCGAGAGCCGTCGCATCCGGCAGGACGGGGAAGCCCAGCTCACCCATCAGCGCGGCGATGCCCTGCCAGAAGACGCGCAGCATCGTGTCCGTCGTTGCCGCATCGCAATGTGCGGAAACGAGGCGGATCCAGTGCAGCCCGGTGAGGGCGTGCAGCGCTGCGAAATGCTGGGTTCCGGCAAAGAGTGCCAGCGCCGTGCCCGCCATGCGCCCCATCGTGTCCGGCCCGATCTCCAGCCAGTCGACCACCGGGCCGAAGGCGGGCACGGCCGCCGCATCGCGCATGTTCTGCCAGAGGAGGTCGTGCAGCGGCAGACCATGCAGCGGCGCAATCTCCGCCGTGAGCGCCAGCACCTCCGCCGGGTCGTCGGTGCGGGGTTTCTCTCCGGTCGCCGCAGGAAGCGGCAGGTATGTGGCGGCCCAGTAGCCGAGCGCGATGGCGACGGCACCGGGGTCCTGTTCCAAGACGCCATAGGCCGTGCGCATCAGCGCGTGGAAAGCGCTTGCCGCGATGCCGGGGGCAAGCCGCGGGAGATAGTGCCGCAAAGCGCCATCGAGCCCGAGACGCGAGACTTCACCCACGAAGAACAGACGCAGTTCCGGCTCGCACTGCCGCTCGCCGAGAAGGGATGTCCATGTTCCCACGGTGAGATGCGATCGCGCCTGCGCAAAGGGCAGGAGCTTCTTCGTGTCGCGATAGTACGAGAAGAACCGGCGCAACTGATGCGGTTTTCCGCCGATGCGGGCGAGCGCCACCAGCACCATGGGTGCGTGGTTGGCGAAGGTACGGTCGAACTCCGAGCCCCAATGCGGCATCTCCGCCATCAGGGCGGCGATCTCGTTCCCGGCGGTTTCCTGCAGGGTCATCGTTCTGTCTCCGGTATCGGTGCCTCGGTGGGCCTATCGGTGAAGATCGGCGGCATCGCTCAGGCCTTTTGCGAAAAACGTGTGTCGGGCGTCAGGCGCGCGAGGTCGAACGCCGCGGTGGCGGATACGAGCCCGACGAGGGCGTCTGCTGCGCGGCGCAGCACGGTCTCGCCCTTTGCCGCCGTGGCATTGGCCGCATTGCCGCAGACGCCGGCCGCATGCAGGTCCTGCGCCTGCCAGCCAAAGCCGACCGCGCCCTCGGCCGTCAGCGGGCTGCCGGAGCGCTCGATCTCCACCGTCAGCGGCACGAAGTCTTCGCTCAGGTCCATCGCGACCCGCTCGGGCGCGATCGCCAGCATCATGCTGGTCTCGATATCGCCGCCGTGAATGCCGTGGGCGATTTCGGCCGGTGAGAACAGGTCGTCGATGGCGGTGATCCGGAACCACGAACATCCGACCGCCAGCATGCCGAGGTCGCGGCGGATGTCCCGGCAGGCGATATCCATCAGCGCGATCTGGCCACCATGCGAATTGAAAAACAGGATCCGGCGAACTCCGGCGCGGTGCACGCTTTCCGCCAGATCCAGCCAAACCCGACGCAGCGTTTCGCCGGAAATGGCAAGCGTTCCGGGAAAGGCGATGTGCTCGTCCGATTTGCCAACGGTCACGGCCGGAAGGATCAGAACGTCGGCGTCGTCATCCAGAAGGCCTGCGAAGCGGCTGAGGATCGCTGCGTTGATGGCGGCATCGACATGGACGGGAAGATGCGGCCCATGCTGCTCGATCGCCGCGATCGGCAGGATCGCCACGGTATTTGCAAAATCGCGCTCGGCGAACTCCGCCGTCGTCAGGTCCTGCCAGAGAAACGAACGGGTCATCGCACCGCCTCCGTTTCAAGGACCGCCAGACGCGCCTCGAAGTCGTCTGCCACCGGGAGATCGACCGAGGCATAGCGCTCGAGCGCCGGCAGGATCGCCTGTTCCTGATCGAGAAGCAGGCGGCGGAGCACGCCGCGCACCAGCCGGGGAACGGCGTGGCGATGTCCGCTGATCGAGGTGGAATGCGGACCCTGGCTGACGAAGCTCGCGCTGTTGAAGGCAAAGACGCGGCCGACCCAGGCGTCGGCCGCCTGCTTCGGCAGGAAGCCATAGAAGGCATCGAGATAGGGTAGGCGTGCCAGGCGCTCGTCCGCCTCCTCGTCCGGCGGCGTGTAGCGTTCGCCCCAGAGCGCGATGCGGGCTGACAGGCTCTTCAGTTCGGGGCGCGCCGACAGATCGACCGCCATGCCGGTCGCCAGAAGCAGGTGATCGAATTCCAGCACGCCACCGGGCGTGGTCACGTGGATGGCGTCCTGCGTTTCCCGAACGTCGAGCCAGGGCGTTGCCGGACGAAGGCGGAAGCCGGGCAGGGCCATCGCGGTCTCGAAGCTGCGCACCGGTGGCGGCTGGTCGTTCTTGCGGAAGAACCGGGCGATCTGCCAGCGGGTCGTGTCGGAGAGGTCGGGATAATGCGTCATCATCCCCGGCGTCTCAATGGCGCGGTGCGGATTGGTGCGCGGCAGCCGCGGACGGCGGAAGCACAGATCGACGGAAGCAGCACCGGCTGAGAGCGCCTTGATGGCATTGTCGAAGGCGGAGGCGCCGTGGCCGAGCAGGCCCACCCGCTTGCCGTTCAGGCGGGCGAAATCCACCGGCCCGTTGGTGTGATCGTAGCGGCTCTTGTCCAGGCTGTCGGAGACGAGGGCCGGAACCCGCCAGGCGCCGGCACCGTCAAACCCGGTGGCCAGAACGACGGCGCGCGCCAGCGTCCGGGTGACGGTTCCCTGGCAGAGGCTGGTCACCACGATCAGGTCGCCGTCTGCCGCGACGTCGAGGACCTGCGTTTCGCTGGTGATCGTGATGTCGAAGACGCCGGCATACCAGTCGAGATAGGCCTTCCAGTCGGTTCGCGGAATGCGCGGCAGGTCCGCCCAGGCAGCGACGCCGTACCGCGTTTCGAACCAGCGGCGCACCGAGAGGTTGGGCACGTTGAATTCGTTGCCCACCTGCGTTTTCGGCGTACGCAGCTCTTCCATGCGGGCAAACGTCAGCCACGGCCCTTCCGAGCCGGCGGGCGCGCTGTCGAGGACGCGCACGTCGGCAAGGCCCTCCCACTTCAGTCCGGCTGCCAGGGTCACCCCCGACTGACCGCCACCGACGATGATGACATCGGCAACGGTGCCTGCCGCGTGACCGTCGAGGGGCGCCAGCCAGCCGGGCGCCGGATATCCGAGGGCAGCGAGATCCGCGCGCGCGGCCCGCTCCAGGTCATCAAGGGTTGCAGGTGTGGCGGTGATGGGGGAGATGATCATTCGGGGTCTCGCATGGGAGAGGCACGGCGGCGCAGGCGGCGGCGGTTCAGTTCGGTCAGGGCAACGATGACGGCTGTCAACACGAGGACGGAGACCTGCATGGCATTGAGGTCGGGCTTGAGCTCCCGCCGAAATTCCGACGCGACCACCAGAGACAGCGGCTGCGTTCGGCCCGCCAGAAACATCGAGATCGTGAGGTCGGCGAGCGAGAGGATGACGCTGATGGAATAGGCGGCCCCGAGCGCGCCGCTCAACTGCGGCAGGAGTACGCGGCGGAAGCTCTGCCATGGCGTGGCGCCGAGATCGCGCGCCGCCTCTTCCAGTCGCGGATCGAGCCGGATGAGAACCGCGGCGATGATCGTGGTGGCGAAAGGGACCGCGACCAGCGTCTGCGCCGCAATCAGCGCGGTCGCGCCGCGCCCGAGCCCCACCCAGTTCATCAGCATCGCCTGCGCGATGGAGAGCACTGTCTTCGGTACTAGAAAGGGAAGGATCACGAGCACGACGAAGACCGCGCGAAACCGCAGGCCCGGTGCCGTCACCGCAAGCGCTGCCATCAGCCCGATGAACGCGCCAAGGATGCCGACGGGCTGCGCGATGAGGAAGCTGGTCAGGAACCCTTCGAGAAACGCCCGGTTGCCGAAGAGGTCTGCGTACCAGGAGAGCGTGAACCCGCTCAAGGGAAAGGCCATGAGGCTGGACGCGTTGAACGAGAAGATCGCGAGCACGACGATCGGCAGGTAGAAGAAGCCGACGCCGAGCGCGAGCACGAGGGAGACGGTTCGGCTCATGGCAGGCGCCCCGCAAAGACGGCCCGCGCACCCCGCATGCGCAGGAGCAGCCCCGCCATCAGCGTGGCGCAGCCGAAGAGCACGATAAGAAGGCTGAGCGCGAGGGCCGAGGCGAGCGGCCAGTCGAAGGCCGTGCCGAACAGGTTGTCGATCATCGCCATGGGCGTTGCGCCGGAGGTGCCGCCAAGCAGGCTCGGCGTCAGCATGTCGCCGGCGGCAAGAGCGAAGACGGCGAAGAGCCCGACGGCAAGCCCCGGCGTCGTCAGCGGAAGGATCACCTTGGTAAAGGCCTCGACCGGACGGGCGCCAAGATCGCGTGCCGCCTCGATCAGCCTGTGATCCACCAGCTCCACCGAGATCCAGATCGCCAGAACCATGAAGGGCAGGTTGTTGTAGAGCAGCACCAGATGCGTGGTGAACGGCGAGAACAGCAGGAACTTCAGCGGCGCGTCGATCAGGCCAAAACCCTTGAGAACGGCATTCACGAGACCTTCGGAGCCGAGCACGATCCGCCAGGCATAGATGCGCACGATCTCGCCGGTGTAGAGGGGCGTGAGAAGGACGATGTTGGCGACGCCTTTCCAGACGACCGGCAGGCGGGCCATGGCCAGCGCCAAGGGATAGCCGACGAGTGCCGCGAGCCCTGATGTGACGAGGCCGGACACGACCGCCTTGCCGATCAGGAAGGCGAAGACCGGATTGGACAGGATCTGCGCCCAGCTGTGGCCGGAGAGGTCGGGCACCATTTCGAAGGCGTCCATGTCCACCGTGAAAACGCTGAAGACGAGAAGCAGACCGAGCGGCAGAACGCAGCCGAGCACGAGGGCGAGCACTACGGGGAAAGCGAGATGGACGCGAGAGAACGGCATGCTCATCCCTCCGCGTGCGTGATGAATGCGCGGGCTCTATCGTGTTCGAGCCCGATGTCGGTGCCGGGATTAAGGGCCGTGTCGCTCATGAAGCGCAGCAGGCAGCCATGGCTTTCCGCTTCGATCAGGAACCGGTCGCCCCGGAACACCACGTGCTGCACCTGAGCCCGCAGGGCCGAGGGGGCGGTGGACACCTGCAGATGCTCCGGGCGGATGACGAGTTTGGCGTCCGCCCCGGTCTGCAGCCCCTCGACTGCCGGCGCCTGCACGATGCCGAGCGGCGTATCGAGCGTTGCATTCGCAAGCATTTCGTCCCGGCTCGTTGCGATGATCTTCCCCGGCACGAGGCTTGCCGAGCCGATGAAGTCGGCGACGAAGGCGCTCGCCGGCCGTGCGTAAAGCGTCAGCGGATCGGCTTTCTGGACGATGCGGCCCTTGTTCATGACCACGACGATATCGGACAGGGCGAAGGCCTCGTCCTGGTCGTGCGTGACGTAGACGAAGGCGATGCCGAGCCGGCGTTGCAGGTCCTTCAGCTCGATCTGCAGATGGCCGCGCATCTTCCGGTCGAGCGCCGACAACGGCTCGTCGAGGAGAAGCATGTGCGGCTCCCCGATGATGGCGCGGGCCACGGCCACGCGCTGCTGCTGCCCGCCGGACAGCTGGTGGGGGTATCGTGCACCGAAATCCCCCATGTGAACGGCATCAAGCGCGCGTTTCACCCGCGAGGACGGATCGCCCGACCCGCGCCGCAAGGTGAGCGAGAAGGCGACGTTCTGAAACACCGTCAGGTGCGGGAACAGGGCATAGCTCTGGAAGACCGTGTTGACGGGTCGGCGCTCCGGCGGCACGCCCTTGAGAGGGCGCCCGTCGAGGACGAGCGATCCCGCGTCCGGTGTCTCGAATCCGGCGATCATCCGCAGGATCGTCGTCTTGCCACATCCCGATGGCCCGAGCAGCGTGGTGAAGGCCCGCTCCGGAATGTCGAGATCGACCCCATCGACGGCGCGGCCTTTGCCGTAGGATTTGACGAGGCCGCGGGCCGACAGGATCAGGCCTGCACCGGACGCAATAGCAGCATGCTCCGGCATTATCAGCTTGCCTTGACCTCGTTCCAGATCTTCAGCCAGTCCGAGTAGTTGTCGGGCGCGACCGGCCACATGAAGGACTTCATCACCTCCATGTCATCCACGAAGATCGCGGCCTGCTGCTCCTTCGTCAGATCGTCGCGGATGATCGAGGACGTCGTCGCGTAATTGCCGATCCGGGCGATCTCGGTCGCATATTGTGCGCCGAGCAGGTAGTCGGCGAACTTCAGGGCAAGCTCGGTCTTTTCGGGCGAAAGCGAGGCGGGCATCCCGAAGCAGTCGCACCAGCCCATGATGCCGGCCTTTGGCTTGGCCATTCCCATGGGAAGCTTTCCCTTCAGCTCGTCATAGGGCACGCGCCAGGAGAAGGCGCAGGACACCTCGCCCGTCGCAAAGAGGTTGGTGAGGTCGCCGATCGTCTGCCAGTAGGTCCGCAGCAGCGGCTTTTGCGCGACGAGCAGCTTCTTGGCCTCAGCCAGTTCCTTCGCATCCATCACGAACACCTTGTCGCGCGGCACGCCGGCCACCAGCCCGGCAATCGCGATGGATTCCAGCGCATAGTCGCGCATGGCGAGCTGGCCGGAATATTTCGGGTCGAACAGCGTCGTATAGTCCGGCTCCTTGTCGAACTTGTCGGTGCGATAGACGAGCGGATTGAGGCCCCAGAGATAGGGGACGGCGAAGAGCTTGCCGCTGTCGTCCAGCACCTTCGGCGTCGTCTTGAAGACATCGTACATGTGGGCGGCATTGGGAAGCTTGGAAAGATCGATCTCCTTGAGGAGGCCGGCCTTGATGTAGCGCCAGCTACCGTTAAGCGACGGGTTGATCATGTCCCAGTCCGAGGCCGAGCCCGTCTTCAGGGCTGCGAACTGCGCATCCTCGCTGGAGAGGAAGGAGAGCTTGATCCGGGCGCCGGTCTCCTTCTCGAAAGCGGCGACATATTCCGGATGACCATTGGATTCCCACGTCGCCCAGACGAGTTCGGAAACGGCGGCGCGCGCAGCACTTGTTGATCCCAGAATGCCGGCGGCCGTTCCCGCAGCAAAGCCCGCCAGTATTTCCCGTCGTGTCAGTCCCTGCCGCATGGTCTCACCTCTTGCCGGTTTCTTTTGCACTGCAGCAAGTGTGCGTTTTTTGAGCACGAACGCCTATAACCAGATCGCAATAGACACTATTGCGGCTTTGCGAACATGGTGTCAGGTGGGGACGAGGCATGTCTCCGTCGTTGCCGCGCGATCCAACGCGCGAACGTCGGCTGCCACCGACTTGATCATCTGGCGCAGCCAGGCATGGTCCGGCGAATGGTGCTTGCAATCGTGCCAGAGCATGTAGAACGTCATCTGCCCGAGCTCTGTTGGCGCGTCCAGCACCGCAAAGGGGAAAGCCTGGGCGATCTGCTCGGCGAAATGCCGGCCCGTGGTGAACACGAGGTCGGACTGGGCGACGACATAAGGCGCGATGGCGTATTCGGGCACGGTCACGCCGATCCGCCGCTTCAGTCCCAGCTCGATCAGCCGCCCGTCGATGGGGCTGAGATGCGCGCGCTTGTCGGAGGTCGGCGAAAGATGGTTTTCCCGAAGAAATTCCTCCATCCCGATGCGGTCGCGCCGACCGGCGAAACGGTGGCTCGACCGCACGACGCAGACGATGTCGGTCGTCAGAAGCGTCGACATTCTCAGGTGTTCAGGCGGATGCGGCCAGTTACCGATTACGGCATCGATGGTGCCGTCGGCCAGCTGTGCAAGGAAATCCTCATAGCTGGGCAGCGGGCAGACATCGATATTGACCGAAGGAGCGACGCGCGCGATGCGTCCCACGAGCGGCGGCAAAAAGACGGTGCCGAGGCAGTTGGCAGCAACGATACGGAAGGTCCGCTTCGACGTTGCGGGATCGAAGGTGGGGTGCGGCGCGAGCTGCGCATCGATCGTCCCCAGAATCTCACGGATGGCGTCCCGCATCGCAAGTCCGCGCTCCGTCGGCACGAGCGTGCTGCCCGAGCGCACGAGAAGAGGGTCATCGAGAAGCTCGCGCAGTTTGCGCAAGGTAAGGCTGACGGTCGGTTGCGCCTGCCCCAAAAGCTCCGCCGTCTTGGAAACGCTGCATTCCGTCAGGAGCAGCAGCAAAGTCCGCATCAGCCGGACATCGAGCGATCCACTTGCCTGTGTCGTCATGGCATGTCGCTTTCATTGGAGGGACATGCCATCGAGACGCATATTTCGTGCCACGTGGGAGCGAGGCTGCTTTACGCAATGCGGCGGCGTTTCGGATCGGGAACAGGGACCGCTTCGATCAATGCCTGCGTATAGGCATTTCGCGGGTTTTCGAACACAGACCGGCGCGACCCCATCTCAACGATACGGCCTGACCGCATCACGGCGACGTTATGGGACATTTGCTCGATCACCGCCATGTCATGCGAGATCAGCAGATAGGCGAGCCCCATCGTTTCCTGGAGTTCCAGCATTAGATCGAGCACGCGCGCCCGCACGGAAACGTCGAGTGCTGCCACGCTTTCGTCCGCGACAATCAGCTTCGGACCAAGCGCCAAGGCGCGCGCAATGCAGATCCTCTGGCGCTGGCCGCCGGAAAACTCGTGCGGATAGCGGCTTGCGGATTCCGGCGCGAGACCGACCCGGCGGAGGAGGTCGGCCACCCGATCCTCGCGCTCACCCTTGTTTGCAAGCCCGTGGATGACAAGGGGTTCGGCAATCGCCGCACCGACCGCCATGCGGGGGTCGAGGGAGGCGTAGGGATCTTGGAAGATCATCTGTACACAACGGCGCACCGGGCGCATCTGGCGCTGGCTCAATACGCCGATATTTCTGTCGTCGATGACGATGTCGCCCTTGAACGGAATGAGGCCGAGGACCGCTTTGCCGGTCGTGGACTTTCCCGAACCGCTCTCGCCCACGAGACCGAGTGTCTGGCCGGGCAGGATCTCGAAGGACACATCGCTGACGACGGGCAACGGCGGGGTCTTGCCGAACAGCCAGCCTGTTGCCTTGCCATAGGCGACGTCGAGCTTCTGGACTGTCAGAACCGGCTGCCGATCGGAGCCCTGCGGTTGCGCAGGCTGCGGACTTCTGTGCGGTGGGCCTTCTGTGCCGGCGTAGGAGCCGAGCCGTGGCACGGCCGCCAGAAGCTCGCGGGTGTAAGGCTCTTGCGGTGCACCGAAGAGCGGCACGGCTTCGCCCTGCTCGATGATGCGGCCAGCCTGCATGATGATAACGCGGTCGGCCATCTGGGCGACGACGCCCATGTCGTGGGTAATAAGAATAACCGACGCGCCGAACTCGCGCTTCAGTTCGTTGACCAACCTGAGTATCTCCGCTTGGACCGTGACGTCGAGCGCCGTCGTGGGTTCGTCGGCGATCAGCACCTTCGGCCGGCACGACAGCGCCATCGCGATCATCACCCGCTGGCGCATACCGCCGGAGAGTTCGTGCGGATACTGCTTCAGCCGCTTGGCAGGCTCGGTGATTTGAACAGCATCGAGCATGCGCAGCGCTACGGCGTCCGCACTCTTCCCGTCCGAGCCCTGATGCTCCCGGATGGCCTCGGCGAGCTGCGCGCCGATGGACATGACCGGGTTGAGCGATGTCATCGGCTCCTGGAACACCATGGCAATATTGCCGCCGCGCACGCTTCGCATGGCCCTGTTGGAGAGCCGCGAAAGTTCCCGCCCCTCAAGCGCAATGCTGCCGGAGGCGATCTGCAGCGACGCCTTCGGCAGAAGCCCCATGACGGCGAGCGATGTCACGGACTTGCCCGATCCGCTCTCTCCGGCGATGCACAGCGTCTCCCCGGTCGTCAACGTGAAGCTGACGTCGTCGATCACGCGCCGCAGGCCTTCCGGCGTGCGCGCATCGACGCACAGCTTATCTACGGCGAGAACCGGCGCGGAAGCTGAAGCCTGAACCATCACGAAAACACGATCCTTGGGAAATAGAAGGATACGACCCAGTTGGGCATATCGACGATCTCGCTGATCCGGAGATCCCCGCAGACGGAGCAGAGCATGTAGGCATCGACTGGGTTCATGCCATGTTCGGCGACCAGCAGATCGATCATTCGCATGACGCTTTCGCGGGCGCCCGTCATCAGGTCGGGGCCGATCCCGGTGGTGACCTCATAGCCCATGCCGTCGAGATGACGTGTCACCGGCTCGGTCGTGGTGAAGCGTGGGCTCTGCAACCGCGCGTCCTTGACAAGTTCGATCTTCGCTTCGACTTCCATCTGGCTCTCGATGGCCGTGCCGCAGACTTCGCCATCCCCTTGGGCTGCATGCGTGTCGCCGATCGAGAAAAGCGCGCCCTCGACTTCGACCGGCAAGTAGAGTGTGACGCCCGACGTCAGGTCACGAATGTCGAGATTGCCGCCGACGCGACGGGGTGGCACGACGGAATGAAGTCCCGGTTCGGCCGGTGCGACCCCGATCGTCCCGGCGAAGGGTTTCAGCGGCACTTTGCCGCCAGGCCCGAAGAGCGACGGCGCCATGGTGTTGGCATCATAGGTCCAAACATGCAGGGCAGGGTCCTTGAATTGATCCGCAAGCAGCCCGAAGCCGGGAATGTTGGCCGTCCAGCCGACGCCCGAAGGAATGAAGCGACGGATGGTGACCTTGAGCGCATCGCCGGGGACAGCACCCTCCACATAGACCGGCCCGGTGACAGGGTTGATCTTCCCGAAATCAAGCGCTGCAAGGCTTTCGAGCGTCGAGTCGGCACCGAGCTGGCCGCCCGACGAGTCCAGGCATTCGAAGTGGATGGTCTCTCCCGGCTTGGTGACGACGGCCGGTTCGAAGTCCTTGTTCCAGCCGAAATTATGCTGGGCGCGGTGAATGGTATAGGTGCAGGCGACACACATGGTGTTCCCCTCGATTGGTTTACTTGTTGTTCTCTGTGCATCCTCTCCCCGGGTACGAGAAGAGGATGCATCCTAAGATGTCTACGGTTTCACGAAGATCGCGTCGTAGTTGATCACCCGGGTCGGATCGATGTAGATATTGTCTTCGCCACCCATGCGTGGCGACTTGGCGACCACACGGCGTTCGTTCGTTACCGGAATCCACGGCGCATCGGCCATGATATCGGTGAAGATCTTTTGCCAAGCGGCGGTGCGCTCGGACGCTTTGGCGGGATCGGACATCGCGTCCGCGGCGATCGCGCGCTTGTCCAGATCCGCATTGCAATACCACGACCAGTTCCACCCGCCCGGCACCGCACCCGCGCAGCCGAGGATCGGTCCGTAGAAGTTCGACGGATCCGGGAAGTCGGCGATCCAGGCCATGCCGCCGGACCAGATCATCGGCGCCTCGCCTTCGGTGCCGCCCGCGGCAATCACGTTCGACTGCGCCAGTGCCCGCACCTCGGCCTTGACGCCAATGGCGGCGAGATCCTGCTGGATCGCCTGGGCGATGCGCGGCTGCGGATCGGTATTGGTCGAGTAGAGGATCGTCTCGAAGCCATCGGCAAGTCCGGCTTCCGCCAGCAGCACCTTCGCCTTCACGACATCGTAGCCAAAGCCAGTGTAGTTCTTGTCGTATCCGGGCATCAGCGGCGGCAGCACTTGATTGGCGGGCGTCGCGCGGCCGTTGAGAATGCGGGTGATGCGCTCCTTGTTGATCGCCATGTTGACGGCCTGGCGAACCTTTAGATCGTCGAACGGCTTCACCTTGGTGTTCAGCGTGACGTAGCCCGTATGCAGTTGCTCGCCGTCGACGATCATGTCGGCGCCTTCCGGCGCGTTCCGGATCTCGAGGAATTTCGCCGGCGGGATGCCGTCCCCCGCGATATCGACCTCGCCCTTCTGCAGGCGCAGCAGCGCGACCAGCGGTTCCTGGCCCACTTCGACGGTGAAGCTGTCGATATGCGGCATGTTCTTCACGAAGTAGGTCGGATTGCGTTCGAAGACGAGACGCTGCCCGATGACCCATTCTTTCAGGACGAACGTGCCGGAGCCGACCGGGTTCTTTCCGAAATCGCCGGCGGCGGCCTCGACGGCTTCCTTCGGAACCACGGACGCGAAGTTGATGGCGAGGACGTGCAGGAAGGTCGCATCGGGACGCGACAGGTGGAAAACGACGGTTGCGTCGTCAGGCACCTCGATGCCCTCCAGCGTCTCGGATGTTCCGCCCGATAGCGTGTCGAAGCCCTTGATGGCACCGAAGAAGCCGGCACCCGGCCCCTGCGTCTTCGGGTTCACGGCACGTTCGATCGAATATTTCACGTCCGATGCGACGACATCGCGGCCATTCGAGAACTTCACGCCCTTGCGAAGCTTGAAGGTGTAGGTGAGGCCGTCCGGCGAAACCTCAAAGGTCTCGGCCAGCGACGGAACGAGCTCCGGCGTTCCCGGCTTGTAGTCCATCAGGCGGGAGTAGAGGCTCTTGATCATCGACCAGTTGACCCAGTCATAGCCGATCGCGGGATCGAGTGTGGCGATATCGTCCTTGTAGGTGATGACGATGTCGCCGCCCTGTGCGGGGGTATCCTGAGCGAAGGTGCACACCGGCGTGACGGCGAGCGCCACGGCTACGGTTGTCTGTCGAAGCCAGCGTTTGAACATTTCGAGTTCCCCTTTTTGGTTTTGGCTGTGGTTTGCTATCAGCGCGCTCGAATGCGCGGATCGATGAGTGGCGCGACGATGTCGGCAAGAAGATTGCCGAGAACGATGGCAAGTGCCGACACCAGTGTCACGCCCATGATGATGGGAATGTCGACCTGCTGGATGGCCTGCCAGGCAAGCTGCCCGATACCCGGCCATCCGTAGACGGCTTCGACCACCACGACGCCGCCCATGAACTGGCCGATGTCGATACCGACCATGGCGATGATCGGTAGAAACGCGTTCGGCAAAGCATGGCGGAGCACGATGCGGGCGGAGGACAGGCCCTTGGCCCGCGCGGTGCGGACATAATCCTGGTTAAGCACCTCGATCATCGCCGAGCGCACCATGCGCGCGTACCAGCCGGCACCGAGAATGCCGAGCGTGGTCGCCGGAAGGACGACATGGGCGAAGGTGCCGAAGCCGCTCATCGGAAACCAGCCAAGCGTGACGGCGAAGAGATAGAGCAGCAGCAGGGCAACCACGAATTGCGGCGCGGAGACTCCGACAAAAGATGCCATCATCACGACCCGGTCGACCGCGCCGCCGCGACGGATGGCCGCGACCACGCCGAAGGTGACGCCGAGCAGCACCTCTATGAAGATACCGGCCGCCATCAGCACGAGCGTTGCGGGAAGCCGGGCAGCGATGAGCGTACCGACATCCGTCTTCTGCGCATAGGACCGCCCGAGGTCTCCCGTGACGATGCCCTGGAGATAGGCCCAGAACTGGACCGGTAGCGGCTTGTCGAGTCCGAGTTCATGCCGAATGTTGGCGACGGTCTGCGCTGTTGCGCTGCGGCCGGCGATCATGCGGGCGGGATCGGCAGGCAGCGCGTAGAGCAGCAGAAACGTGATCGCAGCGACGCCAAGCAGGATCAAAGCCGTTTGAATGAAGCGGCGGGCAAGCAGCAGGACCATCTCAACCTCTCCCGCGCTGTGTCGGATCAAGGATGTCGCGCAGCGCATCCCCGACGAGATTGAACGACAGGGCCGTCAGGAGGATCACGGCGCCGGGAATGAAGACCAGCCAGGGAGCGGCCTGGAAATAACTCTGGCTCTCGAAAATGATATTGCCCCAGGACGGCTGCGGCGGCTGAACGCCGATGCCGAGGAAGGACAGGGTCGCTTCGAGAAGCACGGTGGTTGCGATGCCGAGCGTTCCCCAGACGATCGCTGTCGGCATCAGATGCGGCAGGATGTGATGGAAGAGAATACGGAGATGGCCTGCCCCGAGCGCGCGCTCCGCCAGTATGAAGTCGCGCTCCACGAGGCCGCGCGTTTCCGTGTAGACGATCCGCGCAACCTGAACCCAGTTCACCAGCGCGATCACCATCGCCACGATCCAGAGGCTTGGCCGCAGCACTGCCGCCAGCACGATAGCGAGCAGCAAGGCCGGAAAGGCCATCATCAGATCCGTGAACCGCATGAGCAGATTGCCGAGGAGGCCGCGCACGTAACCGGCAAGGATGCCGATGAGAAGGCCGATGGACACAGCGACCCCGTTGGCCACGAGACCGATCACGAGGGAGGTTCGGGCGCCGTAGAGGAGCCGCGAAAAAAGGTCGCGGCCGAGCGTGTCTGTCCCGAGAAGAAACTGCGCGCCCGGCGGCATCGGGGCGCCCTCGAGGGTCAGGCCGTCGAACATTTGTTCGTCGGGGCTGTAGGGCGCGATCAGAGGTGCTGCGATGGCCAGCGCTATGACGAGCAGGACGATCAACAGACCGAAAAGCGCCGAAGGCTGGCGGATCATCGTTTTGAGGACACGCATCAAACGGCCTCCGGCATCGGCTCCGCGCCACCGACGATCGAGGCTGCCATCTGCTCCATGGCCATTCGCCGTTTCATGGCACAGTTGCGCAAGGTGTTGTAGGCATGGTGCTCGTCGACCTTTCGTGCGGCCATGATCTGCTGAACGGCAGCATGTACGAGCGGTCTCAGCCGGACCCGCTCCTCTAGGTGCTCGATCTTCTGGGAGATCGCGATGCGCTCGCGGTGGATGCCGAGCGCCATGACGAGCGCCGGGTAGACCGCGGATACGGAAAGCGGTTTAGCGATGACCGCACCTGCTCCCTGCTGGATTGCCCATGCGATGCGCCCGGGGGCTTCCGAACCGAGAAGCGCGACCAGCGGGCGGGGTGCGGTTCCGCCGGCCCAAGGCAGAAGCCCGTCCCAGCCCTGATCCGCATCAACCAGC
The DNA here is from genome assembly GCF_003217095.1 of Rhizobium sp. PP-CC-3A-592. GTDB lineage: Bacteria > Pseudomonadota > Alphaproteobacteria > Rhizobiales > Rhizobiaceae > Ferranicluibacter. Next base: position 81,363 of record NZ_QJSR01000006.1, on the reverse strand, counting down.
ACGATGTCGGGCAGCGCGTCTGCGGCGAGCGGCTGCCATTGCTGCGTCACGGAGCAACCCAATAGTTTGAGCTGGCGGACAAGGCGGTCCGTCATGCTGTCCTCGCGGTGCAGAAGCGCTGCGTGCCAGCCTGAAAAGTTTGGCGTTTCCTTCATGAAACGACCCGCAATTGCGGCACAGATCGACGGTTGCGTCCAGTCAGATAAGGATCGGCTGCAATCGCCGCCTGAGATGTCACGATCTCGAAAACGTTGTCATCGTTGATGCGTCCGAGATGAAACGGAAGTGCCGCATGATGGGTCTCCGGATCGATGAGGATCGGCCCGAGAATGGACCGCGCAGGCTTAGCCGACAGGAGCCGCCGTACCGCGACCGGATCGTCCGTGCCGGCAGCGATGATTGCCTCGGCACATAATTTCAAGGATGTGTAGGCGCAGGCGAAGACGCTGGAAATCCGCCGGCTGGCGCCGAAACGGGCCGCCACGCGTCGCTTGAAGTCAAGATTTTCTGCGGTTGGTATGCTGTCGAAGTACGCTGCGGCACTGAGTTGTCCTGTGGCAACGCCGATCCCGATGTCGGGAAGTTCACATTCCGTGAGATCGCAGCTGACAACGGGGCAGTTGTCCGGCCTGAAGGCCGGGTCTCGGGCGCCGAGCGCCTTGATCGCGGCGAGAAAGGCGTAGCTCGACGGGCCGATCAGATTGTTGAGAATGAAGCTGGGCCGCCGGAGTTCGATGTCGGCGACGATGCGCTCGACCGCGGTTTCCTCGAACGGGAGATACCGCTCGCCGAGAACCTCGCCGCCCGCAGCGGCAATCAGCTCCCGTGCCAACCGGTTCATTTCCCAACCCCAGACGTAATTTGCACCGACGAGATAGGGTCGGTTGCCATAACGCGGGATGAGGTAGTCGAAAACCGGCAGCAGATGCTGGTTCGGGCAGCCACCGATATAGACGACGTTCTCGTTGGCCTCGAAGCCTTCGTAAGGGCACATGTACCACAAGAGACCGTCGTGCTTTTCAACGAGAGGCAGCACTTCCTTTCGTGCAAGCGAGGTAATGGTGCCAACGATATGCCGGCAACCATGGTCGCGTAACATGCTGCGTGCACCGTCCAGATAGTCCGGGATGTTTGCCTTCGGATCGATGAACACCGGCACGATGCGGCCCGCATACGCATCTTGCAGTTCGTCGATCGCCAGTTCCGCACCGTCCCAGGCGTCCCGCCCCATCGATCCGTACGGACCGGTTGTGGAATACAGGATGCCAATTTTCACCGCGTCACGCATGATAAGCCCAAACGAAAAAGCCCCATGACGTGTTTCCCGTCGAAGACGGGACGTCATGAGGCCAAACTGCCCAGTGGCCATGAAAGGCCATGTGAAATACGCTAACTGCTTAATCGTATTGCATGATTAAAATACGGGCACGCCCCTTTGTCAAGGGCGTTAAGTGGAAATGTCCGTCCGTGATAACGCGGTGATATTTCCTACGGAAGGAGAAACGTCGCCTTAAGCTGTTGAAGCACAATAGGTTTCTGATTATGGTGGACGGGACTTAGAGTGCGTCTCCGTTGTCTTAGCCTGCGCTTCCAATCGCGTTTCGGCAACCTTTGCATTCCATAGCCGTACAGCTGCATGTCGGATCGGAGGCCGACGGCGCGCGTGCCGCTACTCCAGAGCTTCGGCCGCGACCATCCCATCGTAATGCCATAAAGTGATAGGCGGCTGGGTAAAAAATGAGCAGAAAATAGATTTGACTGAAATCGATGCTTGCCTTAGCGTGGCTTCAACAAATGGCGTTTTACGCCGCTGGCAATCAAGCCCCGAACACCGCTCAACGCGGTCCGGGGCTTTTTTTGTTTTCAGCGGCCTCGATGCGAATAATGGGACGTAAACCGTAGCACGGACGGATCAAGATAGGAGCTTCCTGCAAATGTCTCTGAATACCGTGCCGGTATCCATCCTCTATTCGACCACAGGCCCTTATGCGGCTGTCGGCCGCGAAGCTGTGAGCGGAGCAATGGCAGCGGTCGCAGAGATCAATTCAGATCCCGCCTATGGCTTCACAATTGCCGCCAAGATTGACGATCCTTGCGGTCGGGCGGAGGCATATGCCGGTCTGGGCCAGTCCGCGATCCGCGATTACCGTTGTCGACACATCATCGGCACCCTCACGTCGTGGAGCCGCAAGGATCTGCTACCGGTCGTGGAGCGTAACGGAGCGCTTCTGTGGTACGCCTTTCCCTATGAAGGCTATGAGGCGAGCGACAGCGTTGTCTATTTGGGCCCATGTCCGAACCAGCACCTGCTGCCTTTGTTTGATTATGTCCTGCCGCGCCATGGTCGCCGGCCATTTATCGTTGGGTCGAACTACATCTGGGGTTGGGAGATCAGTCGCATCGCCCGGGAAATCACCGAGGCTTCCGGAGGTCAGGTCGTTTCGGATCGCTACGTACCGCTCGGCTCCACAGAGGTTGATCATCTCGTCACGGAAATCCAAGAGAAGAAGCCGGATTTCATTTTCAGCAATCTGGTCGGCCAGTCGGCAACGGCCTTTATCGAGGCTTACGGCGTCTTTCGCAAACGCCAGCCTGATGCACCACTGATTGTTGCCTGTAATATGTCGGAAAGCGATCTCCATGGTCTAAGCCCTGAGGCAAGATGCGGCCACGTTACGACGTCGATCTATTTCGATCGGCTGGAAACGCCTGAGAATCAAGCTTTCAAGGCTCGTATGGCTGCGCGTCAGGGTGGGGGCCGGATTGTCTCAACACCCTTCATGTCGGCGTATATGGCGATGTCGATCCTTGCTCGGTCAATTGCCGACGCCGGCTCGGATGCACCAGAGGCCGTACGAAGCATCGCGACATCCAGGCTGTTTGACACGCCCGTTGGGCCGATCGGGATCGATCCCCGCACCCATCACGCGGCATTCCGGCCGCATCTGGGTCTATCAGACGAAGACGGTGGTTTTACCCTGCTCCAGAGTGCCAACGAGGTTATCACGGCCGATCCCTATCTCGTCCGTTCCTTGATGAAGAGGGTGACTGCCCCCCATCCGGTAACGCTGAAGGTGGTCAAATGACGCGCCGGAACAGACCACCTCTCGCGCAATGGCGCGCCGTCATCCTGCATCGCGATCATCCGTCTGTCGATGCGCTGCGACGGCAACTCGAACTCCTGCAGATCCACGTGACGCTCTGCTGGCCGCACTTGGACGAAAGCCTGGTGCAAGCCGATGTGATCTTCTTCGACGCCGACATGGGACATGACGGTCAATTCCCATGGCCGCGGGGATTTGCACCTATGCCGATGATTGCCTTGATCGGTTCGGAAGCGCCGGGACGGATCGAATGGGCGCTGGACCAGGGCTCGAACGCACATCTGCTCAAACCCATCAGCTCTACCGGCGCCTACAGCGCGCTGCTGATCGCAGCCCATGCCTATGAGCAGGTTCGAGCGCAGGCCGACAATATTCGCGTCCTGGAAGACCGGCTGCGCCAGCGCCCGATCGTCGTGCGCGCCATCCTGCACCTGCTCCAGAACGAAGGCGGCGGTGAGGCCGCGGCATGGAAGCGCCTGCGCTCCGTTGCCATGGACTGGGGCATGACCATCGAGGACGCGGCCGAGGCCATCTGCCGCAATGACAAACACACCCGCAGCGGTGCCTGAACATGGACGAGGAGAGGATACGATGGAGATCATCGAAGGCTTTGCACCCTATGGCGAATACCAGACCTGGTATCGGGTCACCGGTGACCTGTCCTCGCCCATGCCGCCTTTGATCGTCGCGCATGGCGGCCCGGGCTGCACGCATGATTATGTCGACAGCTTCAAGGACATCGCCGCCACCGGCCGCGCCGTCATCCACTACGACCAGGTGGGCAATGGGCAATCGACGCATCTCCCGGAGAAGGGCGGGGACTTTTGGACCGTTCCGTTCTTCAAGGCTGAACTCCACAACCTCATCGACCATCTCGGCATCCGCCAGGCTTATTGCCTACTCGGGCAGTCCTGGGGCGGCATGCTGGGTGCGGAATTCGCCGTCGACCGGCCGGAAGGCCTCAAGGCCCTGATCATCGCCAATTCACCGGCCTCCATGCACACCTGGATCTCGGAAGCCAACCGGCTGCGCCGGGAGCTGCCGGAGGACGTGCAGGAAACCCTTCTTGAGCACGAGCAGGCGAAAACGACGGACAGCGCGGATTATGCCGCGGCGACCGACGTCTTCAACCAGCGTCATGTCTGCCGCGTCGTGCCCATGCCGCCGGAGGTCCAGCGCACGTTCGATGCGATCGCTGCGGACCCGACCGTCTACCACACCATGAACGGCCCCAACGAGTTCCACGTCATCGGCACCATGAAGGACTGGTCGATCGTCGGCCGTCTTTCGACCATTTCCGTGCCGACGCTGCTGATATCCGGTCGCTTCGACGAGGCGACGGAAGCCTGCGTCCAGCCCTATGCCGATGAGATCCCGGACGTCCGCTGGACCATCTTCGAGCAGTCGAGCCACATGCCGCATGTGGAGGAACGGGAAGACTGCATGGCCGTGGTGGGAGCCTTCCTCGCGGAAACGGCACCCTGACGGTCCAGCCACAAGCATAAAGACGCATGACAACGCCAAAACCATAACAACAAGGGAACGACGATCATGACCATTCGCCTGAAACAGCTGACACGACACGCGGGCACCATGCTCGCGACCTGCCTTCTCGCCCAGACGGCGCTTGGCGGTACCGCGCAGGCGCAGGATCGCGCGGCCCTCATGACCGAGCATCGCGGCGGTACCCTCACGCTCGCCGCCGTCTCGGCCGCCGGCACCGTGGATCCGATGATCAACTACACGGCCCAGTTCTGGCAGATCTTCCAGATGACCTATGATGGCCTCGTGAAGTTCAAGCAGGCGGCCGGCACCGATGGCTTCGACATCGTGCCATCGATCGCCGAGGCCCTGCCGGAGCCCACCAATGACGGCAAGACCTATGTTTTCAAGATCCGCAAGGGCATCAAGTTCTCGAACGGTAAGGACGTCACCCCCGCCGACGTCGTCGCCTCGTTCCAGCGCATCTTCAAGATCAAGGGGCCGACGACGGGCAGCTTCTACAATGGCATCGTCGGGGCCGATGCCTGCATCGCGACGCCGGAAAGCTGCACGCTGGAAGGCGGCGTGACGGGTGACGACACGGCTGGAACGGTGACGATCAACCTCGTTGCGCCGGACGCCGAAATCCTCTCGAAGCTCGCCGTGCCCCACGCCTCGATCCTGCCGGCCGACGCACCGCTGACCGACGCCGGCACCACGCCCATCCCCGGAACCGGCGCCTACATGATCGCCAGCTACGACCCGAACGCCGAGATGGTGCTGAAGCGCAACCCTTCCTTCAAGGAATGGAGCGTCGACGCGCAGCCGGACGGCTATGCCGACGAGGTCGTCTACAAGTTTGGTCTGACCGAGGAAGCGGCGATCAACGCCATCATCAACGGGCAGATCGACTGGATGTTCGACACGCCGCCCTCAGACCGGCTGCCGGAAATCGGCGCGAAATATGCAAGCCAGGTGCATATCGATCCGCTGGCCGCCTTCTGGTATGCCCCGATGAACACCAACCTTGCCCCCTTCGACAATGTGAAGGTGCGCCAGGCGGTCAACTATGCGCTGGATCGTGATGCGCTCGTCGGCCTCTTCGGCGGCGAAGTGCTCGCCCAGCCGGTCTGCCAGATCCTGCCGCCGGACTTCCCCGGCCACGTCGATAGCTGCCTCTATACCAAGGCGCCCGGCGAAAGCTGGTCCGAGCCGGACATGGAGAAGGCGCAGGCGCTGGTGGACGAGAGCGGCACCAAAGGGCAGAAGGTCACGGTCATTGCCGAGGACAATGCGGTCGCCCGCGGCATCGGCACCTATATCGCCAGCGTCCTCACCGAACTCGGCTACGACGCGTCGATGAAGGCGATCTCGCCCAACATCCAGTTCACCTACATCCAGAACACCAACAACAACGTCCAGATCAGCGTCAGCCAGTGGTACCAGGATTATCCCGCTGCCTCCAATTTCCTGAACGTGCTCCTGTCCTGCAGCTCGTTCAACAAGGGCTCCGACGCATCCGTCAACATTGCCGGTTACTGCAACAAGGCACTGGACGCGAAGATGAAGCAGGCGATGACCACGGCGCTGACCGACCAGGACGCCGCCAACGTCCTTTGGGCAGAGGTCGACAAGGGCTTCATGGAGCAGGCTCCGCTAGCCCCGCTCTTCACACCGAAGAGCGTGAATTTCACCTCCGCCCGCCTCGGGAACTACGTGTTCAACAAGCAGAACCGCTGGAACATCGCCCAGTCCTGGGTGAAGTAGAAAAGGCCAGCGGTGTGTGGCCTTGAAGGCTCCACACCGCTGGACGGTCCCGTCAAGACTTCAGTGGTTCCCGATCGCCAGACGCTTGCAGGAGGTGCCATGAGCATCCCGTCCGATATCGCCTCCCCCGACGCCTTCATCCCCGATATGCCGGACGAAACTGCGGGCAAGCGGGTGGGTGCAAGCCCGTGGCGCCGGGCCTGGCTGCTGATGCGGCGCGACAAGCCGACGGTCCTTGCAGCCATCGTGCTCGTCCTCATCGTGGTCTCCAGCCTGTCGGCGCCGCTCTATGCGGGCTATGTCGCCGCGACGGACCCGTTCCGCTCGAACCTTTCGGCGCGCATCACCGTCGATGGCAAGCGGGTCAAGGTCATGCAGGCTTCCACAGAAGGCATAGGCCTCGGCGTCACCCCCATCGGCCCGACGTACGGCGCGCAGTATTTCCTCGGCGCGGATACGCAGGGACGCGACGTTGCCGCGCGGCTTCTCTACGGCGGGCGGAATTCGCTGCTGATCGCGACATCCGCGACGGTCATCTGTCTCATGCTGGCGGCCGTCATCGGCATCACCGCCGGCTTCTTCGGCGGCATCACCGACCAGATCCTCTCGCGCATCCTCGATATCCTCTGGGCCTTTCCGGTCTATCTCCTCGCCATATCGCTCTCCATCGTTCTTTTGTCGCACGGCATCGTCATCGGGCCGATCGAGATCACCGGGGACAGCCTCCTGCTACCCATCGTCATCATCGGCATCATCTACGTCCCCTATGTCGCGCGCCCCGTGCGCGGCCGCGTCATGGCGCTGAAGAAGAGCGAGTTCGTGCTGGCGGCAAAGGGCCTCGGCATCCCCGCCTGGCGCATCCTCGTCAACGATATCCTTCCCAACGTGTCCACTATGCTGATCGTCTTCGTGCCGTTGATGATGGCGCTGAACATCATCACGGAATCCTCGCTTTCCTTCCTGTCGATCGGGGTACAGGCGCCGGATGCAAGCTGGGGTACGATCATCCAGGATGGACAGACGCTGCTCTACACCCGTCCCGCCGTGGCGCTGGCGCCCGGCATCGCCATCGCACTCACCGTCCTGTCGCTGAACGTGCTTGGTGACAGCATCCGCGATGCGCTCGATCCGCGCACGAAACTGGTCTGAGGGAACGCCGATGATTTTTGCCGTTCTCCAGCGCCTCGGCCAGATGCTCTTCGTCATGATCGGCATCTCCGCGCTTGTCTTCCTCATCTTCTTCGCCACGCCGGGGTCCGATCCGGCTGCGCGTCTCGCCGGTCGCAATGCGTCTCCCGAAACGGTGGAAGCCATCCGCAAGGATTTCGGCTTCGACCGGCCGCTGCCCGTCCAGTACGTCATCATGATGAACCGCCTGTTCGTCACGCAGGATCTGACGTCCTTTGTCAACCGGGGCATGCGCATCGTGCCGGCCGTCGCGCAGGCGGCGCCCGTCACCCTGTCGCTGGTTGCCGGTGCCGCCGTGCTCTGGGTCATCGGCGGCATCTTTGTCGGCGTCGTCGCGGCCCAGTCGCGCGATACGCTGCTCGACCGTGGGCTGATGGTGCTGGCGCTGATTGGGGTTTCCATGCCGGTCTACTGGCTGGGCGAGGTCATGAACCTCATTACCCAGAGCCGCTTCCACGACACGGTTTTCTTCTCCTGGGTTCCCTCGCTCGGCTATAAACCGCTGCTGACCGACCCCTGGGGCTGGTTCAAGACGCTGATTATTCCCTGGTTCACGCTCGCGGCCCTCTATATCGGCATCTACGGCCGGGTGCTGCGTGCCAATCTGGTGGAGGCTTACCAAGAGGACTTCATCCGCACCGCGCGCGCCAAGGGCTTGAGCCCTGCGCGGGTCATGATCCGCCATGCGCTGCGCACCTCGCTCATCCCTTTCGTCACCATGTTCGGTCTCGATTTCGGCGTGCTGGTCGGCGGCTCGGCGCTGCTGACGGAGGTCGTGTTCGGGCTGAACGGCGTTGGCCGGCTGACCTACCAGGCGCTCCTCAATCTCGACCTGCCCATGGTGCTCGGCACTGTCATGTATGCTTCGTTCTTTGTGGTGGTCGCCAATGCGCTGGTCGACGTCGTCTACGTCCTCATCGATCCGCGTGTCCGGGAGAGCTGAAGCCATGACCGTAGCGAAAAAACCCATCCTTCTCGACGTCAACGGCCTGACCGTCTCCTTTGCCACAGACCGCGGCATGGTGAAGGCTGTCCGCGATGTCTCCTTTTCGGTGCATGAGGGCGAGATCCTCTCGATCGTCGGCGAATCGGGCTCCGGCAAGTCCGTGACGCTGCTCTCGCTGCTCGGCCTCCACGACCGCAAGACGACCAGCGTTGACGGCATGGTCGCATTCCGCGGGCGCGGCATTCTCGATCTTAACCCCGGCGAACTGCGCCGCATCCGCGGCAGGGAGATCGGCCTGATCTCGCAGGACCCGATGACGGCGCTTAACCCCGTCTATACGATCGGCTGGCAGATCGCCGAGCAGATCCGCGCCCATGAGGCGATCTCCGCCCGGGCTGCGAAGAAGCGGGCGGTCGAGCTCCTGGGCGAGGTCGGTCTCTCCAATCCGCAGGAAGCGGTCGATCGCTATCCCCATCAGCTTTCGGGCGGCATGCGCCAGCGTGCGGTGATCGCCATGGCCCTCTCCTGCAATCCGGCACTCCTGGTGGCTGACGAGCCGACCACGGCGCTCGACGTCACGGTGCAGGCGCAGGTGCTCGATCTCCTGCTGCGCCTGCGCAAGGATTTTGGCTCCGCCATCATCCTCATCACGCATGACATGGGCGTGGTCTCCGAAGTCGCCGATCGCGTCGCCGTCATGTATGCCGGGCGCATCATCGAGCGCGGAGAGACGGAGGCGATTTTCGCAAGCCCGCTCCACCCCTATAGCTGGGGCCTGATGGGCTCGATACCGCCTTTGACGGGTCCGCGCCTCGCCCGGTTGAAGTCCATTCCCGGCATTCCGCCGACGCCCGACAGGATTGGTGAAGGGTGCGGTTTTGCACCCCGCTGCGCCTTTGCCAGACCCGCCTGCCTAGAGCGGCCGCCGTTGCGCAAGATCGGCACGCAGGCTGCCCTTTGCGTTCTGGAAGAGCCGGAGCGAAGCGCGCTCCGGCGCACCGTCCTGTCTCCCGAGGAATTCGCATGACGCCGTCCATCCCTTCGAACGTTGCGTCCCGGACAACAGGCCCGTCTGCGCCCGACACCTCGATACACGGCACTGGTGAAACGTGCCTTTCGCCGCGGGTGCCGCTGATGTCGGCGCGGTCGCTCGTCAAGACCTTCACCGTCGGGCGGACGTTCAAACCTGGTTCCGGGCGCACGCTCCACGCCGTGGACGGCATCAGCCTTGATGTCTTTCCGGCAGAGACGCTCGGCCTCGTTGGCGAATCCGGCAGCGGCAAATCGACGCTCGGCCGCTGTCTCACCCGGCTCTACGACATCGACGGGGGCACGCTCAGCTTCGAAGGTTCTGATATCACCAAGGCGGATACGCGGTCGCTGAAGCCGGTACGCCGCAAGGTTCAGATGATCTTCCAGGACCCCTCGGCCTCGCTCAATCCGCGCCGACGGGTGCGCGATGTGCTCGCCGAAGTGTTGAAGGTTCACCGCATCCGCGAGGGCGCCGGCATCGAGGAGCGGCTCGGCGAACTCATGGATCTCGTGGGCCTGCGCCGGGAATATCTTGATCGCTACCCGCATGAGTTCTCGGGCGGCCAGCGCCAGCGCATCGGTATCGCCCGTGCGCTGGCGGTCGAACCGACGCTGATCGTGGCCGATGAGCCGGTATCGGCGCTCGATGTCTCGGTGCAAGCGCAGATCGTCAATCTGTTCAGCGAGCTGAGGGAAAAGTTGGACCTGACCTACGTCTTCATCGCTCACGATCTGGCCGTTGTGCGCCAGGTGTCTACTCGCGTGGCCGTTATGTATCTTGGCTCTATCGTCGAAACGGGCGAGACCGATGCACTCTATGCACGCCCTAGCCACCCCTACACGCAAGCCTTGCTATCTGCGATTCCACAGCCGCATAACCGGAGCCGGCAAGGGCGGATCCTGCTCACCGGCGAAATCCCGAGCCCGCTTGATCCGCCTGCAGGCTGCAAGTTTTCAACTCGCTGCCCGCAGGCGCAGGCTGTCTGTCGAGAGGTTCGTCCACCGCTGACAGCCATATCGAGTGAACGCTCCGTTGCCTGCCATTTTCCGCTGGCTTGATCCGCATCAACGCGTAGCTTCCTGCCGAACAGGGCTTCGAACTTCTGGCAATGTTCTTGGTGGATCTCTCGCAATAATGGACGCGGTACTGAAGCGTCCCGTACTCGTCACCATTCCGGTCTATTCACAGTGCGGATAAGGAATTTTTCGGCTTAGAAAAGGCGTTAAAGCTGTCCCCTGCATTCAGCACCTCGCATCCTCTCAGTAGATCATCTGTGGGGTCGAGCAGCTTAAGGGAGAAGGCTCCTTTCAATATTCTCATGAACCATGGTGTCGATCTGGATCGCCGGTTCGTGTTGGTTCAAGGGCTTCATATTGCTGAGCGGTCCTGCGTTGCGGTTCTAATGAGAGGCTTGCGCGTATGGATGAAGCGCCGCACCGACTTTCTGTGCTGCGGCCGCCAGGCGCTTATCTCTTGTCCACAAACTAGACCGCTTTTCCAGCAGTGTTGATGTCAACAAGTGCGCGTCCGTGTAACCGATCCCCATGCTGAATATCGAATGGCGATCAATTATCGTCATTACCTCTGCATGGCTCGCGATCATTGCTTCGCGTTGAGCTGCCAGGAAAGCAAGAACTTCATCCCGTTCTCGAAGGATACCAAGCGCCAGTTCGCCGACAACGAAAGGGTGGCAGAGCAAACTATCATCATTGATGATTCTTCTTAGCTCTGCGTCTCCGTGTCGAAAATGATCTATCCAAATTGAGGTGTCTACCAGGATCACTTGGCTACGTCGCTTCGCCGGCGAGGCGACGCCTTGGCCTCGGGCATAGAGCCGCCAAGCGCGATCAGCCTTTTTCCAGATTCCACACGCACCAGCGTCTCCAGCGCTTGTCGAACAAGAGCTGCAGTCTCCGTCGTGCCCGTGAGGGACTTGGCCCGTTCCAGGAGATTGTCGTCGAGATTTATGGTGGATCGCATATCTAGTTCCCGCACATGAATAGCTGATCTAGCACCATTTGGTGCAAAAATCTACGACTCGTTTAGTGCGGCTGATGCATTGATGTATGAGGGTCGCAGGTTTGAATTGGTTCAAGGCGCCTATTTCACCAACATGACCCCCATCCAGGATGGCGCGTAGAATGCGCATGTGCCGGGTCGCGCGGGGTGACCGGTGCTGTGCGCCATTCATGGGGCATAAGAGGATCCGGGAATTGATGCTGCGTGCTTAAACGAGAATATCGGCCAGATGATCGGCCAAAAGTGATGGAAATCGGCAAAAATCCTATATACATAAGGAATATAGGAAAATTGGATATCGGCCAAATGACTATCGAAGAAGCGCCCACCCGCATCAAGCCGGCGCGTATCGAGCATGCCAATGGCGAGCTACTCGATCTTTCGCTTGAGATTGTTGCTAGGGCCGAACGACTTGGCCGAGCTCTCCATCCTGAAACGGCAACCCAGCTAGCCCGCACCGTCAGGATTATGAATACCTACTACAGCAACCTGATCGAAGGTCACAATACCCGGCCACGCGAGATCGAGCAGGCCCTGCAGGGAATTAGTCTTGAGGACGATCGGCGTGACCTTAAGATCGAAGCCGTCGCGCACTATCGTGTTCAGCAGGAGATCGATGAGCGAGAGGCGGCTGGGACGCTGCCGGATCCGGCATCACTAGAATTCATCCGTTACCTACACCGCGCATTCTATGACGGCGCAACAGAAAAGATGCTGACTATCGTCAGTAACCACCATACCTTTGTCATGACGCCTGGCGAATGGCGGCGAGGGGAAGAGCAAGACGTCGAGGTGGGCCGGCATCTGCCTCCCGCCAGCGATCGAGTGCCCGATTTTATGGCCTATTTCCACCAGCGGTTCGCCTTCCAGCCGGCTTCAGGAGGAGCGATGCTGGCGGTTGGGACGAGCCGTAGTGCCCGCCTCTTTGCGATGGCGACCGCGCATCACCGCTTCAACTACATCCATCCGTTTCCGGACGGCAACGGCCGGGTCAGCCGTTTGATGAGTCACGCGATGGCACAAGCTGCGGGAGTGGGAGCTCATGGTCTCTGGTCAGTTTCCCGCGGTCTGGCTCGAGGCTTGGCCGGCGGGCCTGAAGGACGCGCTGAATACAAGCAGCATATGGCTTGGGAAGACGAATTGCGTCAGGGCGACCGTGATGGAAGGGGAAACCTGTCGCTCAAGGGACTGGAACTGTTCACCAGCTGGTTTTTGCGCGTGTGTCTCGATCAGCTCGAATATATGGATAGTCTGTTTGACCTCAAAACACTTGGAGGACGCCTCAAGCGCTATGTCCATCGTCAGGAAGCTTTGCCAGACGAATGCGCGCCCTTGCTTCAGGAGGCCCTGGTCCGCGGCGAATTCGAACGGGGAGAGGCTTCGCGTATCACCGGCCTGCCAGATCGATCGGCAAGGCGCGTTCTGAAGGCGCTGACTAATGAGGGCCTGCTTGCGTCCATTACCGATAAGGGGGCTGTGTCGCTGCGGTTCCCGGTTCAGGCGCTCGATACTCTTTTCCCCCGTCTCTATCCCGAGGGCGCATGACTGTTTCGTGCATTAGCAGACTCTTACTGCCGCAAGAGAGTGTCGATCACAACGGTGAGCCTGCGTTCGAGAGGTAATTTATTATAACCAACATTATCGTATGTTTTGAATACGATGGTCCCGCTCTATAACTACGGTCGCCGGTTAGTATCCATTCAAGGATATAGGCATCGACTTCAGGACCCATCTCGTTGATGCCCGGCGAAATACTGATATGCGGAACGCCACGCGACTGGGTAAACCACCGCGACCCGCCGCAGATCCGGCAGGGTGGGGGCCGAAAGATCGGTGAGCCCCTCACGCGCCAGGCGGTCGAGGATGCCCGGCGTGAGGGGGCACGGTCATTCCCTCTGCCCGGTTTCTTAAGCTCGGATTGAACATCATCCGGAATGGCAGGATATTCTTCGGACATCATCAACTGGCCGGGAACACCAAATGCATAGGCTTCGTCTAGGTCAGTTCATACGCTTTTCTCTCACAAGATTGTACATTGCCAGTGCCACGACCGTCAAAACGGAGGTGATGAAAATGGCGCCGGACATGGCGTAGATCACGGGGGAGGCGCCGGAGTTCATCTTGCTGAAGAGAACGACGGGAAGGGTATTCTGACGTCCGGCGAGATAGAAGGCGCGCGTGAACTCGTTCAGCGACAGTAGGAACGAGAAGATGAAGGCGCTGACAAGGCCCGGGCGGATGAGCGGCAGCGTGATATCGACGAACTGCCGCCACCGGCCGGCACCGAGATCGGCTGCCGCCAGCAGGACGTTCTGCCGCACGGCCGCAAAGCTCGTGAGAATGACGATGAAGGCGAACGGCATCGCCCAGAGCAGGTGGCCTGAAATGACCGTGATCATCGAGGCCTTCACGCCGATCCGGGTGAAGACGGCGGAGAGGGCAAGCCCCTGGACCACGCCGGGCACGAACATGGGCAGGAGGACCGCAAGAAACCATGTGGTTCGCCCGAGCCGTAATTCGATATAGCCGAGGGCGGCCAGAAGCGACAGAAACGTTGCGAAAACAGCCGTGACGAACGCAACTAGGAACGATTGCTGGAGCGCGCCGATAAGGGCTTTTTCCCGTGGAAGCGCCATGTACCAGTCCAGGCTGAGCGCCGACAGGCTCGGCAGGCCCGGCTGCAGCGCCGGATTGAACGAGATCGCGAGCAGATAGAGCGGCGGTGCGTAGATCACCAGCAGGCCGAGAACGGCGATGACCCAGAGGACGGTGCGGTTGCCGAGACCTTCGTGGACGGTCATCGTTCCTCCTCCCCGAACAGCGATGCCAGTCCGAAGGCGGCATTGCCGATCAGCACAAGCGCGAAAATGACGGCGAGGACGACCGTCGAGATCGCAAAGGCGAGAGGGTAGTTGGCGACGCGCATGACGTCGTTGATCATCACCGAGACGATGGAGGCGCCGGCACCACCCAGCATCTGCACCTCGGTGGACGAGCCGGCCACCATGACGAAGACGAACAGAAAGCCGGCAAAAATGCCGGACATGGTAAGGGGCACAAGAACCGTGACGACGGCGCGCCAGAAACCGGCGCCGAGATCCTGCGCGGCGGCCATCAGGTCCGGAGAGACGCGCCTGAAGGCGAGGACGAGCGGAAAGATCGCGAAGGGAAGATAGGAGGCGACCAGTCCGACCACGACGGCAAAGTTGCTGAACAGCAGCCAGTCTACCGGCGTTTGCGTCAGGCCGAGGTGCTGGAGCGTCGTATTGACGATGCCGGTTCGCCCGAGGACCAGCCGCCAGGAAAAGGCGCGTATGAGGTAGGAGGTAAAGAAAGGGATCGTGATCAGAGCTAGGAGCAGAGTCTGCAGGCGCGGCCCACTGAGGAAATGAACGGCATAGGCGATGGGAAAGGCCAGAACGACGCACAAGGCGGCCGTTCCCGCAGCCTTGAGCAGGGTCGAGACGATCACCGTCCAGCGACCCGCGTCGAGGATGGCGCCGTACCCGGCAAGGCTCAGATCCGGCTTGATCCAGTAGGTGGCGGGATCCCAAGTCCAGAAACTCCAGACGAGCACCAGCACCAGCGGTACGACGCCGAGCATGAGGATGGCTAGGAGCGGCGATGCGATGAGGGCGAGCGGGCGACGGTTCATGGGCAGGATCCGGTTGGCGGCGCCAGCGGCAAGGATTGCCGCCGGCCTTCTCTGGAGATCGCGGAGTTCTCCGTCACGCGATCAGGCATTCCGCAGCTTCTGCCACCATTCCTCGTAAAGCTGGAAATTGTCCGGCCGCGCGTTCTGCCAGAAGACCTTGCCCGCAAACTTCGCCTTGACGTGCTCGGCAAGCTTCTCGACCTCTTCCGGTGCATATTCCGTCGGGTGGGCCTTGGCGTAGTCGAGGTTCTTGTCGGTCGGCACGATATAGCCGCGTGCCTTGCCGAGTTCGCAACCGTAAAAGCCGCCCAGGAGCCCATCGACGAACCGATGCGCCGCCTCGGTGGTTCCACGGTCTTCGGCGCCCTTCAGCAGCACTGTATTGTTGCCCCAGCCCTCATAGCCCTCGACGGGTGCGGCATATTCCACCTGAAGGCCACGCTTGCGGCCTTCGTAGACGATCGGCTCCCAGCCGGTCATGGCATCAACTTCCTCGTCGGCGACGAGCTGCACGCCCTGCTCCCAGCCGTTCCAGAAGGTGCGAAACTGTCCGTCGGTCTTGTGCTTGATCAGGAATTCCATCACCAGGCCGAGTTCGGATTCCGACAGGTTTCCCGGGTCCTTGATCGGCTGGTTCTCGCTTTCCTTCAGATACATGGCGGTGAAGATGGCACTGTTGATCCAGGCATCCTCCATGGCCACGCGGCCTTTCAGCTTCGGGTCGAAGATGGCGCCGTAGCTGTCGATCTTGCCGAGCTTGTCGGGCCGATAGATGATCGAGTCCGCATTGATGACGGTGGGAATGCCGTACTGCTTGCCGTCCTGCTTGAGATAGGCGATGTCCTTGGCCCAGGACCAGACGCCTTCGTAGTTCGGGATTTTCGAGAGGTCCCATGGAACGATGGCACCCTGACGGGCGAGCTCCTTTTCTGCGCCGCCCTGGAAACCGCCGACGTCGAACAGATCGTTGGCGTTCCCCGCGGCAAGGCGTGCGATGACGGGGCCGAGGTCGTTGCCGTTGTCGGTAAACTCGGGTGCGATGCCGGACTGGGTCGCGAACTCCGGCCACTTGTCGGCGATATCGAGCGTTGCGGTTGCCCAGAAGGCGACCGTTCCCGCCTCCTGTGCAAGGGCGCGCCCGCCAAGGCTAAGGCCGAGGCCGCCGGCTGCCAGAGCCGTGCCCCCAATCCCCATCAGTTTCAGGATCTGGCGCCGGCCGATATTGCTGGCGAATGCGGAAGGCACTGGACGTCTCGTCATGGTCATTCCCCTTTTTGTTGACCTCCGGCGCGTCAAGCGACCGGCGGCATTCCCGAACCTGATAGAAGCATCGCCGCATCCGGAAGAAGCGAAAGCGGTACCTGCGTGCCCGGATTCACCGTCGCCGTGGGACTGTCGCTGGAAACGACGGCCACCAGGCTCTGGCCGTCGGCAAAGGTAAGGCGCACATCCGTCTGCAGCCCGCGAAACGTGGTCTCCACGACCGTCAGAACGAGATCTGCGATGTCGATGTTTTCCGAAATCCGCAACCTGTCCGGTCGAATGGCGACGAGGCCATCGGCTCCCAGACTTGCCTCCGGCGAGCGGAGCCGCAGGGACTGACCGGCAACGATGGCGTGGGGACCATCGTCCCGCATCTCGATCCGCTCCGGCTTCAAAAGCGTTTCGATGCCGACGAAGCGGGCCACGAAGCTGTTTGCGGGACACTCGAAGAACTGCGCCGGCACACCCAGTTGCTCGATCCGGCCCTTGTGCATGATCGCCATGCGATCCGACAGGCTGAGCGCCTCATCCTGATTGTGCGTGACGAGGATGAAGGTCGCGCCGGTTCGCCGATGAAGCCGGCCGAACTCGTCGCGCATCTGCTGGCGCAGGCGCTCGTCGAGCCCGGTCAGCGGCTCGTCGAGCAAGAGGATGCCCGGTTCCATGACCAACGCCCGGGCAAGTGCGACCCGCTGGCGCTGTCCGCCCGACATCATGCCGATCGTGCGTGGGCCGAAGCCGGGAAGCTCGACCAGATCCAGCGCATCCTCGACCTTCGCCTTGAGAGAGGGCCCGGAGACACCGCGCAGTTTCAAACCGTAGCCGACGTTTTCCGCAACCGTCATGTGCGGGAACAGCGCGAGACTTTGAAAAACGGTGTTCACGGGCCGCTTGTTGGCGGGAACGTCGATCACGTCGCGGCCATCGAAGAGGATGCGGCCTTCGCTCGGGCGATCGAACCCGCCGATGAGCTTCAGAAGCGTGCTCTTTCCGCAGCCGGAGGAGCCGAGAAGCGTGAAGAACTCGCCGGCCTTGATCGAGAGATCGATGCCGTCCAGCGCCTTGATGGGGCCGTAGGTGCGGCTCACGGACTGTATGTCGATTGCAATCGCCATCTAGCGGCCTCCCCGTCTGGCTTCGCGAATGACCATGATGCCGTTTGCGGTCAGGTTCAGCACCTGATCGGGTTGAACGAGGCTGGTGGTCGTCGCCTCCTCGACCAGCAGCGGGCCGGGGATGTCCTGCTCGATGGGCAACGCCAAGCGATCATAGACGGGGCAGGGCAGCCATCCGGTATCCCGGCCGAAATAGACCCGTCGTTCGCCCTTCAGCGCCGCCCCGAGCGATCGCCCGGCCGGGCTCTGCACAGACAGCGTGATGACCGGGCCTTCGAGGACGGCTTCGAGGTGTATCGTCGTGATCTCCACCGGTGTCGTCGTCAGACGGAAGGCATAGGCGCGCTCATGCGCCGCGTGCAGACGTTCAGAGAAGCTTTCCACAGTATCCTCGACGGAGAAGCCCACGAACACTCCGTGTTCCTGACCGCGATAGCGTGCCTCGACCTGATAGAGGAAGCGGATCGGGGCGTCTTCGTCCTTGGCAAAGTAGATGGTCGCTTCCCTTTCGAGGTTGGAAAAGCGCTCAGCGAGGGCTGCAAGAGCCTCGTGCGACAGAGGCGCGAACCAGGTCGACCGGAAATCCGCCCGCGGCTCGGCGGCCAGCATGCCCCAGGCAGAGAAGATGCCGGAATGCGGCGGGACGATCGTTGCCTTGACGGCGAGGTCCCGGCCAAGGCGGCTGGCCAGCGCCGGGCCGGCGCCGCCGCTGATGATAAAGACGGAATCGCGCGGATCGTGGCCGCGCTGCACCGTCACCAGTTTCAGGGCATTGATCATGCTGGCATGCGCGATCTCGATGATGGCTAGTGCGGCATCCTCCACCGACATGGCGAGGGGGCCGGCGACGGATGTGATCGCCTCGGACGCCTTGGGGACATCCAGGCGCATCGTCCCGCCGGCAAAACTCTCCGGGTCGAAGATACCGATGGCCACGAGGGCATCGGTCAGCGTCGGCCGGGTTCCGCCGCGACCGTAACAGGCCGGGCCCGGGTTCGAACCTGCGCTTTCCGGCCCCACGCGCAGGCGGCCCTGCGTGTCAATGCGGGCAATCGAACCGCCGCCCGACCCGATCTCCACGATATCGACCACCGGTACCTGGACCGGATGTCCGGGGGTGATGCGGGTATGTTCGAGCTTGTAGTCGACGTTCAGTGTCGGACGCCCTTCATGGATCAGCGAGCACTTGGCTGTCGTGCCGCCGACATCGAGGTGGAGCACTTCGCTCTCGCCCAAGAGGTGCCCGATGCAGGCTGCCCCCGCGACGCCGCCGGCCGGTCCGGATTCCACGAGCGTCAGCGGGCGCGCGGTCGCCTGATCGAACGTGGAGATGCCGCCGTTCGACTGCATGGCGTAATAGGGACAGGTGAGATCGCGCGCCATCAGGGCGCGCTCCAGCCTCTCGAAATAGCGCTGAATGATCGGCTGGACGTAGGCATTCAGCACGACGGTGTTCGACCGCTCATATTCGCGCCATTGCCGGGAAACGGCATGACTTGCACAGACCGTCGCATCCGGGAGCGCTGCGGCCAGCAGGCGGGCGCACATCTCCTCGTGCAGGGGGTTTGCGTAGCTGTGAAGAAAAAGGATGGCGACGGCCTCGATCCGCTCGGCCTTGCAGGCCGCAATGATCGACGCCAGATCGGCCTCCTCGAACGGCAGAACCACGTTTCCCCTGGCGTCCATCCGTTCACGGACCTCGAAACGCAGGTGGCGCGGGACGAAAGGTTCGGGGCTCTTGAACTGCAGGTTATAGAGATCCGGCCGGTTGCCGCGCCCGATCTCCAGCACGTCCCGAAACCCCGCCGTCGTGACCAGCGCGGTTCGCACGCCCTTGCGCTCGGTGATCGCGTTGATCACGGTCGTGCCGCCATGGGCAAAGAAGGTGACATCACGGGTGGCAAGACCGTCGGTCACCTCGCAGGCGGAGATCGCGTCGAGGACGCCCTTGGACTGATCCTCCGTCGTCGTCAGGCTCTTTGCGGTAAAAAGCCGGCCGTTGCGCTCGTCGTAGCCGACGAGATCGGTGAAGGTGCCGCCGACATCCGTTGCCAGTCTGATCATGATGCCGCTTCCTCGTAGCCGTATATCTCAAGCGCCACATCCCGCGTCACCCGTCCGTCACGCAGATCCTGCGCGATCCTTGGCCGTTCGCGCCCTCTCGGATCTCCCCAGCCGCCACCGCCACCGGTGACGATCCGCACGATATCGTTTCGCGCGAGATCGAGATGCGCGATGCGCCCATGAACGTCGAGGCCTCCGGCGTGCCGTTCGATCTCGAGCCGATTTGCGGTTCCCTCCGCCCCGCCGTCAACGCCCCAGGGAAGGGTTTTCGTTCGGCCGAAGCTGGCATAGGCCGATGCTTCCGTCGAAAGCACCTCGTACTCCCTGATGATGCCGAAACCGCCGCGTCGGCGCCCGGCGCCGCTGCCGCCTTCGACGTTCAGCGCGTAGCGGCGGACCCGCAGCGGAAAGCGGGCTTCGATCACCTCGACGGAATAGTTGTAGGTGTCGCCATCCGTCAGCGCGATCAGTGCGCCGGCTCCGTCCTCGTCCGGCGTTGCGCCCCAGCCACCATGCTGCGGCTCGATGTGGATGAAGGGCGTGCCGGTCTCGTCCAGGCCGGAAATGTAGACGACGCAAAGGCTGGAATAGGATCCGGCGGAGAACCGTCCGGGCTTGAGCGGCGCCAGAGCCTTCCAGAGCAGTTCCGACGCGTGGACCGAACCCTCGTAGTACCAGCCGGTCGGTGAGGGCATTTCCGCCGTGAACACCGTGCCCGGCGGGCAGATGACGTCGAGGGGGCGGAACCACCCTTCGTTGGATGGCGCCTGTGGGTCGATGAGGGCCTTGACGATGGTCTTGACGGCGGATTGCAGCGCGCCGCGTGCGCAGTTGATCGGTCCGGCAACGGCGGGCGGGCAGCCGGTAAAGTCGGCGATGATCCGATCCGCCGCAATGGTGATCGTCACCCTGACGTCGATCGGTACGTCGGTGACGCCATCGCCGTCGATCACGTCCGTTGCCGTATACACGCCGTCCGGCAAGGCGAGGATGGCTGCGCGCGCACTGGCTTCGCTGGTGGCCAGAAGATGCGCAAATGCCGCCTCGACCACGTCGGCCCCGTACTTGGCCGCAAGCTCCGCCATCCGACGGCCGGCGACGCGAACGGTGGCGATTTGCGCGTTGAGATCGCCAAGGGCCATCTGCGGCATCCGGACATTGGCTGCGAGGATGTGCAGGATCTCGTTGCAGAACGCATCGGCCCGCATCACTTTTACGCCGGGAAGCCGCAGGCCCTCCTGAAAGACAGACGTGGCGTTGGGCGCAAGACTGCCGGGCACGGAGCCTCCGACATCGAGGTAGTGGGCGACGTTGATCGCGTATGCCAGTATCTCGCCATCGACGAAGAGCGGCTTGACGATCGCGAAGTCGCAGGCATGCGTGCCCCCGGCGTAGGGGTCGTTCGTCAGAAGCACGTCGCCATCGGCAAGTTGTCCGCCGAATTTCGCGATCAATGCCTTGACCTGCACGCCGAACGTGCCCGTGAAGAGCGTGATGCCGTTCATCTGCGCCACGAGCTCGCCATCCCGGGTCAGGAGGCCGCAGGCGAAATCGAGCACTTCGTAGATCACGGGGCTCATGCTGGTGCGGGCCATCACGATGCCCATTTCATCCACGGTGGCAACGAGCTTGCCCTCGATGATTTCCTGCGTCACCGGATCGACGGCGTTCTGTCCGGACG
This sequence comes from Rhizobium sp. PP-CC-3A-592, assembly GCF_003217095.1. Lineage (GTDB taxonomy): Bacteria > Pseudomonadota > Alphaproteobacteria > Rhizobiales > Rhizobiaceae > Ferranicluibacter. The sequence goes on along the minus strand of NZ_QJSR01000006.1, from coordinate 60,046 downwards.
GCATGTGGACCCCCTTGGTTCGTGAAGCACAGCCTAGGAGGGGATGGGAACACGGCATAGCCAGCCAGACGGGTGGGATGCGGGCAGCAATACCCGCCCGAACGGGTGGGCAAAGGTCAGAACGTCAGGGAAGCAGGCCGGCTGTGCGTGCTGCCGCCACCGCGCCCGTGCGGGTCGTCACGCCGAACTTTGCAAAGATATTCCGAAGGTGGAACTTGACCGTGTTGTCGCTAAGGGACAGCCGCCGGCCAATATCCTTGTTCCCCAGACCCGCGCTCAGAAGCTGCATCACGGCCTGTTCGCGTTCCGTCAGGCCGCCGGTCTTCGTGACGACCGGAGACGGCGATCCGGCCGCCTGCAACAGGCGCTGCAGGACGACGCCGGGCACCGGTGCCGCGCGGGCGAGCGCAAGGATATCACTGACAAAGGCGGGCCCTTCCGACAGGAGCACGGCGCGATAGTCCATGACGGGCAGGCCGAGCACGAGATCCGAAAGCTGGCTGGCGGCGGTCGTGCTGTCGCCGGCGGCCATCGCCAGCCGGATGCCGAGAAGACGCAGCTCGATCTGGCGCAGAACATGCGGCTTGCGGGCCTGGCTCGTTTCCAGCCGCGAGAGCAGATCGCGCGCCACGTCGAGGCGGCCCTGCGCCAGATGCATCCGCACCCACAGAAGGGCGGGCACCGTTCCCCGCAGCCGCAGCGACAGGTCGTTCGGCTGGTCCGCCCGCGCCGCCTTCTCGCCGAACCCGCTCGCCTCGGCATAGCGCGCGGCTTCCGCGAGATCGCCCGACGCGATCAGCAACGCGACGCGCTCGCCATCGATGATCCGGACCAGCCGGTCGAAACCACGCCGTCTTGCGGTTGACCGCGCCCGGTCCATGGCCGCGTGCGCACCGATCGTGTCGCCCGAAAGGATGAGAACGCGCTGCTGCGCCAGCAAGCCGGCGGCCAACGGATCGAGCCACGTGTCATGCCGTTCGACATGCGGTAGCGCCCATGCAAGCGCGCGTCCGGCCCCCACGATGTCCCCCCGCATCGAAAGGACCTCGCATTTCAGCACATGGCCGACGGCATCGAAATCGCTGCCACGACCGATATGCGCAGCGACCTCGGTAATCAGGCGGTCATAAGCTTCCTCCGCCGAGGTCATATCACCGCTGAAGAAGGATGCTTGGCCGATATGGGTATAGAGGTGCAACGCTCCGAAATCCGCACCGCCATCCCGGAACGCCTGCATGGCGAGATTGCCATAATGCAAAGCGCGATCGAGGTCGGTGCGAATCAGGAAATTATAGGAGAGCATGTTGAGCGAGAGCGCTCGATGCACGAGCTCTCGGCCGGAGTGATGGCCAAGGTCGCGCTCCAGTTCTCCAAGATCCGCGCTACTGACCCAGCGGTCGGTGTAGAGCGACACGAGAACCCGCACGACCCGAAGCGCACTTGCCAGCCCTTCGTCCATGGTGTCGGCTCCACGGGACACGATCTCAAGGTAATAATCCGCCGCATCGAGCTGCGCCGTCTTGGCGCTGACGACGGCAAGGCCGAGCGTGGTGAGAGGGTAGGCCGATAGATCGATCTGTGCCGCCTCGTCCGACAGCTTGCGGAACAGGGCGGCACCGCCTCGATTTGTCGTGTACACCCGCCGCCAGCCTCCGGCCGCCTCTATGATCTCGGCCGCAAGCTCCGGCGCGCCGGCGGCAAAGGCATGCTCGACAGCTGTCTCAAGATCGCCTTCCCCGGCAAACCAACGTGCGGCACGGGCAAGGATCGCGCCGCTGTCGATGCCGAGACGAACAGCCTCCTCCTTCAGAAAGGCCGTGAGAACCGGATGCAGGCGCAACCATTGTCCCTCGTCATCGAGCACCGCGATGGGCAGAGCCTGTTCGCGCAGGGAGGCGAAGGCTCCGACGACCGTTTGGTCGCAGAGCGCGGACACGAGCCCGCGGCTGATGGCCGGCAGGGACGACGTTTCGAGAAGCAGTCTCTGCAAGGGAGCTGAGAGGCTTGAGAAGACCTGCTCCGACAAATATTGTCCCATGTCGCCGCTCCGGTCCCTGAACGCGGAGAGAATGGCCGGACTGTCGGCGCCGGACTCCTCCAGCAGAATACGCATCATCTGCAGGGCGACCGCCCAGCCTTCGGCACGCTCGTTCAGGCTTTTCAACTGCGGGCCGCTCAGCGCGGCGCCATCGCCGCCAAAGAAGGCCTGCGCCTCGTCGTCGGAAAATCCGAGCTCGGCAAGCCCGATCTGCTTGACCTCCCCGGCAAGGCGAAGGGCGGATGTCGGAAATCGTGGCGCACTGCGGGAAACGAGCACGAACCGGATATGCCCGAGATCGTCATGCGACAGCAGCCGCGCGACGAGCGCCTCCGTGCCATCGGTCTGGGAAGCATGATAATCGTCCAGAAACAGGGTCGCCTCCGGCTGAACGCGCTGCAGACGCGTGAAGAGCACGGACAAAAGCGTGGCGACGGACACGGAGCCGGCATCGATCGGCTTGGCCGGATGGTCGAGGATCTGGTCCAGGCTCTCGACCATCGCTAGCAGAAATCGGCTCTGGTCGCTGTCATCCGGCCCAAGCGAAACCCATGCGGCCGTGAGGCCTTGTGACAGAAGCCGGTGATACCATTGCGCGGCAAGCGATGTCTTGCCGTAACCCGCCGGCGCCACAAGGATCGTCAGCCGCCGTTGCCGGGGCAGTGACAGGAGATCGAGAAGCCGGGGGCGTGCGACTTTGCCCGCGATCGAGGGCGGTCGAAAGCGGGCTTGCCGGCGTAGCGACGATGTTGGCAGCACGGCTCTCGGCATTTTTCCCAGGCATGAAGGACGGCTCGCAACAGGGGCGAGCCGGACGATCTTATGGCGTCGGAGCCTGTTTGGAAACCCGGACGGCTTCAGCCCCCGGTGCTCTCATCATCCGCTCTCGCACTCGAAATGCGGCATGCGTGCAAGGACACCGTGGGTTCAAATCCCATCCTCTCCGCAATTCGTCTTACCTAACGCTATGCTCGCTCGCTATTTCGCTGATCTGGCTGTAACTTCCTTAAACTAGCCGCCGAAAGGATAGAACCTCTGACCATCGCGCCTTGGTTCGCATTCGTCCTGACGACGGCAGTGATGCAGGCGCTATTATGATCATCGAGGGGCTTGCTGAGCCGTGGCCCAGACGCGGGAATGTGTGGTATGGCTGGTAAACGTCACAAGAAGAAGACGCCGCACTTTATGAAGTGACAAAACCTCCTGCTGCTATGAAGCGCATCCATTACTGCGCCATTTCACAATCATAAGACACTTCAACTTTAATACATTCGAAATTTAACCCGCCTATGCCTGAAATCTGTCAGCCACGCTGTGAGTGGCGCCGCACTCAGCTAGACGAAAACGACCCGCCAACGGATCTGGATTGGTGCGGTTTCGATGGCGACGGCTATATCGGCATTGTCTTAGTGGCAAGCTGCTGCAGAGATGCCGCTTATGTGGCCATAATGTCGCTGATTCCCGTACGTGAGACGATATGTGAATTTAAGAACGACGCAGGTGATGTAGCTCATGCAAAGGTTTCCCTCGCAGCCGTGTGACATTCTAGCCCTTCCGGCCGCGAGAGTTTTCCGAAATAGCCTAAGCCGTCAAAACGACCTTGATGCACTCATCCTTCTTGTTACGAAATGTCTTGTAAAGCTCTGGTCCGTCCTCCAGCTTGGCACGGTGCGTGATGATAAAGCTCGGGTCAATTTCACCATCCTCGATGCGCCGGAGGAGGTCGAGAGAGTACCGGTTCACATGGGTTTGCCCTGTACGGATCGTTAGACCCTTGTTCATAGCGGCTCCAAACGGGATCTTGTCGAGAAAGCCTCCATACACGCCCGGGACAGAGACAATGCCGCCCGGTCGGCACGCCATGATTGCTGTGCGCAAGGCATGCGGACGGTCAGTCCCGAGCAAGGTCGCCGCCTTGACCTTGTCGACAATTGCGTCGAACGACGCCGTGGCATGAGACTCTGCGCCGACTGCGTCGATGCATTTGTCAGCACCATATCCGTTGGTCATGTCCTTGATGTAATCCAGCACGGTTCCGTCGATCTCATCGAAATTGATGATTTCCGCACCGGTCGCCTGGGCGAGAGCCAAGCGTTCCGGTACGTTATCAATCGCGATGACACGTTCGGCGCCTTGCATGAATGCACTCTTGATGCAAAACTGCCCGACAGGACCGCAGCCCCAGATCGCCACTATATCGGTTGGCTCAATCTCGCAGTTTGCTGCAGCCATCCAACCGGTCGGAAAGATGTCACCGAGGAACAATGCTTGCTCGTCCGACATGCCATTCGGGATGATCACCGGAGAAACGTCGGCATAAGGCACCCGCACGAACTCAGCTTGTCCGCCGGCGTAAGCACCCGTCAAATGGGAATAGCCGAAGAGACCAGCCGTTGAATAGCCAAACGCCTTTGTGGCATTCTCCGGCGTCCTGTTGGAGCGCTCGCAAACGGACCAGTTTCCCCGGAGGCACTGCTGACACTCGCCACAGCAAATGGTGAAGGGAACCACAACCCGGTCTCCGACCTTAAGCTTCTTGTTATCGCGTCCGACATCAACTACCTCGCCCATAAATTCGTGGCCGAGAATGTCGCCCTTCTCCATGAATGGGTTATATCCGTCCATCAAGTGGAGATCGGAGCCGCAGATGGCGCAAGCCGTCATCTTGATGATGACGTCCCGCCCGTCTTCAATCTGCGGTTCCGGGACGCTGTCACATCGAATGTCGCCTTTACCGTGCCAGCAAAGTGCTTTCATATCGGTATCCTTCAAGTCAGCACCAAAAGGCGCCGCGGGTCAGTTTCAGTATTGCGTTCAGGATGTCTGTTGGGGTTTCGTAACCGCCGGGTTGAGGTCGCCACTCACGACACCTCTCTTGAGGTCGGTACGACCGTGCTCCACCTCGATGACGGTATAGAGTTTCTCGTCGCGAAACATGCTGGCAAAGGCGGTGGAGACGCCTTCGGCGGGCTTGGCGCTAATGTCGAGAAAATCCACTTCCGCCTCTGTAGCGACAATACGTGCATCTCCAGAGGTGTAAGCGGCGACGAAAACAACAGGTGCCGAAGCCGCCCCTAGCCACCGAGGATCTACGGGCGCCGCATTCGGCAGAAGTTTGTATATATTGAGTATTTCATTCGAAACTTCCTGATCATCGATTATATTTGACCCAGTTTTATAATCGTCAGGTTGAATAAACCCCGTAACGGGCTCTTCATCGGGCGAACAATTATTGTCGGGCTTTAGGATTTTATCCATATTATAATTCCTCTCGAGCTCGCCAAACTGATGTGATGCTCAGGAGTTCCATGCTGATGTCCGCATTTCGAATTGTGTCGCAGCTCTCACTTCTAAAGCCGGTTCTGGCTTGGGTTAGAAACCTGGCCGTCCACATAGTAATTCGCCGGCAGATGAGGCGGTACATTGAGGAGCGCATATCCTTCGGGTCCGCAACCAATGCGGAATCGCGAGAGGAATTGAACCCTTGCAGATGTTCGATGGGATGCTTCGATGGCCGCGATGCTGGAGAGGCGCTAATCAGGGAAGGCTTACCTCAGCGTTGGCCAAACGTCGGGAACATATGGTGCAAGGCAAGCCACATTGTGCAGTAATACCAACGCTCAATGATAGAACTCAGTGTCCCTTTCCGCGTCTTTGCGCAGCAGTGGACCCGAAGGCGGGAGGCCCTTTTTTTGCTGCTCTGCCGCCGTTCAAGATCATCAGCGATACGCTGCAATGCGCACCCGTGAGGGCGAGAGCTCACCTTGCATTCCCAATAGGAGACAGCATGACGACTGATTCCGGCCAGTTCACCTAACCCCGCCTGACTGAGGCCTGCCGACTTGCGAGCATCACGAATGTCTTTGCCGATTAAATTCACGTATGCCTCTGAAACTACTGGATATGGGTTTCTTGTCTCAGGGAAGCTTGTTGGCGCGAATTCAAGCCTTCTCGGTCTTCGCATGCCTAACGCCGCATATCGTGTTGATCGAGACAGGGATGCTCCGTGGCGAGATCCTTGGTCTGCGGTGGGGTGATTTCTCTCACAATCGCCGGGCGAGCACGCTGACGATGACAAAGAACGATTCAGGGCGTGAGGTGCCGCTCTCACAACGTACCTCCAGCGCTCTTAGCAAGTGGGAAAGCCGCGCCGACGAGGCGGAGCTACGCATTTTCCCCACGGCGCCTGGTTCACTTAAGCAGGCGTGGTATTGGCTTTTAGCACGAGCAGACGTTTCCGGACTGCGCTTTCACGGTTTGCGGCACAAGGGCGTAAGCGGGGATATTCGAGATCCGCATACTTGACAACATACTGTCATGTTCCATCTTCATGCTCCATGAAGCGAAACCGTGATCTTCCCCTCGTCCGCAGCCTCGTCATCGCGATATTCGAAGCCAATGGGCAGCTCGTCGAGATGGGCAACGAACTCGTTCGACCGGCTGGGCTTACGACGGCTTGGTGGCAAGTGCTTGGAGCACTTGGCTATGCACCGGAACCCCAGTCCGTTTCGCAGATCGCTCGGGCTATGGGGCTGACCCGGCAGGCCGTGCAGCGCATCGTCGACCTGCTGGTGGACCGTGGCTATGTGACGTTCGCGCCTAACCCGCATCATCAGCGCGCCAAGCTCGTCGTGCTGACGGATGCTGGGGGCACCGCCCTGGAAATGGCAGAGCGTGCTGCCGGCCCTGTCGATCGACGCATTCTGGACAGGATCGGCTCTGAGCGTCTGGCCATGGCGCTCACTGCTTTGAACGACATAACCGACATCATCACCGAGGAGCTCAACCGCGAAGCCGGCGCTCGCAAAGCCTCGCCCTCCGCTCGAAAGGACTTTGAATGACCGGACCTCTTGAGGACAGCTTTGACACCGACATTCTCATTGTCGGAGGCGGCCCGATCGGCCTCGTCACGGCCTGTGCACTCGCTCATCACGGCCTGAACTACCGCATCGTCGAGCAGCGCTCGAAGCCTAAGCCGCATTCGCGTGCAAACAATCTATGGGCCCGGCCGCAGGAGCTGCTCCACAGCATCGGCCTTCGCGATGCGTTGGCGGAAAAGGCCTATAGGATCACGGAAATCCGCACGCTCATCAATGGGCAGCCGGTCGATCCGGTCGCCATCTCCGATGTTGAAAGCCCCTTCGGCCCGGTGCTCTACAGCGGCCAGGATGTCATCGAGAAAACCTTGTCGGACCAGATCGAGGCGCGCGGCGGGCATGTCGAGCGCGGCCGCCGACTGATCGGCCTCACGCAGGACCAAGACGGCGTCACAGCTACACTTGGACCTTCGAAAGCAGAAGATGAAAGCGAGGATGGCGGAGCGGTGGCGGCTGATGCCCCGACAGAAACCGTGCGCTGCCGCTATCTCATCGGCGCCGATGGCGGCGAGAGCCTAGTGCGCCAGCTCCTGGGGCTGGAGTTCGAACCGGAGAAGCTGCCGGACTGCATGAACCGACAGGTGGACGCCAAACTCTCTTGGCGCCGCGGCACCGACTTCGAGACGCTCTGGTTCTTTTATTATCCCAAAGGCTTTTGCGGCGTCCTGCCGGTCTGGGGCGGCTATCACCGGCTGTTCTTCCTAGCCGACGACACCGGCATCCCGGACCGCGATCCGACGCTGGAAGAGATTCAGGCGATCGCCCGCGAGGTGACGGAAGACGAGACACTAACGCTGAGCGATCCAATATGGCTCACCCACAGCCGCTTCCAGCATGGAGTTGCCGCACACTACGCGAAGGACCGCGTCTTTCTTGTCGGGGATGCTGGTCATCGGACTCTGCCGATCGGCGGACAGGGCATGAACGCGGGGCTGCATGATGCTGTCGGTCTCGCCTGGAGACTGGCCATGGTTCTACGAGGCGAGGCAGGCGACGCGCTTCTCAACTCCTATGACGCCGAACGGGGTGGTGAACACCACGCGCTGGACGAGCGCCAGAGGAAGGGCTTTGGCAACAGCGTCTACCGCGGCCATATGAAGGATGCTGCTATTGGTATTGCGGCGAAGCTGCTGCCCAGCATCGGCACCCTGCTCCAGGGCAGCGATGACCTACAGCAGCTATCGGTCGCCTATCCTGACAGCCCGCTTAGCGTCGATCATCTCAAGACGTTCACCGAGTTGCTGCCGGGACGGTCACCTCACGCAGGTGATCGTGCGCCCGACAGCAAGGTGGTCGACGCCAACGGTTGTCCGACGACGCTCTTTGCGCAGATCTACAATCCGGACGACATGAGCTGTGGCTGGTCCCTCCTCGCATTCGACGGCAGGCAGGTAGATGCGAGGCCAATGCTGGAGGCGTGTCTGGAAACGGTGGCCGATCGGGCTTGGGTGCGTCCGAGGTTAGTGCTCGGCGCAGCTTCGTTTCCTCCAAGGGCAGCCGTCGTCTATCTGTTCGACCTCGACGCGCTCGCACATGCTGCTTACGGCATCACCAACCGCCCCTCGCTGATTCTTATTCGCCCAGACGGCCACATTGCCTTCCGGGGACGGGCAGATAGGCCGGAGCTTCTGCGGGAGTATTGCGAGGGCATTGAGGGCCTGACTGCCAACGCTTCCTCACAGCTTTCATTGCCGGGTCCGCCACAGGCATGATTCCCCCTGATCCCATGTTCGAGAGCCTGGCTGAATACCTGGTTGACACGGATCAGCATCTTGCAGCCGACAACCAGCCTACATGGTCATGAAGGCTGCCTAGCTTCTCTGGGGGAACCTCTCTGCACAGGTCTCCCCGATCGGGGCTGGAGACGCCTATAGCCTCGACCGGGATCTCTCAGACGCGGATCCCGCTACGTAAGTCACCCTCGACAACTAGAAGAAGATGAAGGTAAGCTAACAGGCACCAATGGGCCGGGAGCTTGCATGGGTGTCTCTAGGTTGCGCAGTAAGACGAATCTTCGCCTTGTCTCATCAAGAACCAACTACCGGCTCGAGGTGCTCTTCCAGGGCGATCCGATGCTGACGACCATCATGGGCATTCAAAGCCTTGGCGAGCTTCTATCCAAGATCGGCGCCCTGAAGGAGCACTCGGTAGAGGAGTGGGTTCGGATCATCGTCACCAGCAAGACAGCCCCGGAGTTCCCGCTCAACAGAGATACGGGCGTATGTTTCACCGTGACGCCGACGACGGCCGACCAAGACTACGACCCCAAGATGCTCCACTAAGGAACAAAGCGCGCCTCATCTTGTTTTCCCGGCCAACAGGGGGAGCACCATGGTCAGATCGCCACGTGCAGAAGCTACCGGACCGGACAGAAACCTGGCATGCCAGGAACAACTCTACGTCCCCGTCAGAGCGCTCAGTGACCAAGCCGTCACCGCTGGCTGGACCACCCCCGAAGTCTTCGACGCCCTTGAGGAAGTGATCCGTAAATGTCGCCTCTCCTATGCAGAAGACCCCGATCCGGCAGACGCATCTTCGGAGATCTCCATAGTCTCCGGTTTCGATGGCGCCACAGCCAACCTTTGAAGTCTGCTCAGCCGGCTCGCATACGGGTGAATGCCATGAAAATGAGATTCCTTGTCATGAAGCAAGGTGGCCCGCATGAGAGCGAAGGCTTCGGGACGCATCGGGAGCTTTACACGGCTCTTCTCCGGCGCGGTATCAAAGGCGATCAAGCGCTGCTGGCTGCCCTGGACGTCCTTACCAACATTCAGAACCAGTCGCCGTACACCTGCTACGGCGAAGGCTACACCATCGTAGCAGAGGCATGCTGACGTGAACCCTTGCAGATCCTAGGAGCGAGCACATATCCGTAGAGCTACCGGAGGATCAATCATGCTCGCTCTCATCGCTCGCCAGGTTCTCGGATTATTCGTTGTCTCCTCACCAATTTGGGGAGCGGGACTTCTTGCACTGTGGATCAAGAAGGACAGGAGATCTCATCAGGGTCGCAAGACGTCCGGCAGTGCGACGTCACTGGTATTCACCACAAGCAACGGTATATAGTTCTACCGTAAGTTGGTTTCACCGTATTGAGACTCAACCATATTCTGCCAATATATGTGTTAAGGTAAGGCGATCCGGAGGCCAAAATCGCTATTCCGGACAGGCCAAGTAAAAACATAGAACCGTTAATTTATGGCTTAAACACGCCCGTAAGTCGACATATGTTTACCTTATGTAGACAGAACTGGCCCGTCTTGGCGTTTTCCGGAAAAGCATCAACTTGAGTGACTGCTAATCCCCAATCTAAGATCGACTCAGGGAAGCGCACAGCGAGCGACCGCGCATAAAGATGAGCAACAAGAGCTGAGAACAGCACAAACGCGCTCACAGACGAACCTCGGGTCAAACCAGAAGCGCTGCGGGGTAAGGGTCAAAACATATTCGAGCACGACACCAAGACAGCATCACACAGACAACGCACCATAGAGACCTAGAGAGCAAACTGTCTATCAGGGGTGACTGATGTATAGAGGTGGGTATGGACACAGGTGTATAGGTGAGAGAATTCTAAGAGAGAACCCTGGAGGGTGAAAGTATTTGTCAGAGGCGGTTGATGCCGCGCCACGGTTACAGTGCTGTGTTCGGGTGAACTTTGGAGACGACAACAGAGTGGCCTATTTCCCTTTCGGAGAACGGGGAGGTGGCGCCAGCAGAGCGCTTGCCTAAGGCGATGTCTATGCTCCCACCCGAGGTTGAGCAATCATTTATCTCAATGTCGCAGACGTTGACGACGTTCTGGCCAAGGCTGTTGGGTATGGGTGCGAGATTTTGTTTCCAACGACACCGCTGAACGAGAATGGGTTTGTCGCCAAAATTGCAGATAGCGAAGGTAACCGCATCGCAGTTCAATCTATATGATGAGCGCCGAACACTTCGGGTCTAAAGCAGTCTGTAGATGCCTCACGACGGTTCGGTAGATGCACAGCGAGATGGGCACATTCATCAGCCGTACATCCGCTGGCTCAAGCCGAAGCGCTGTCTGAAGCGTGAAGAAAAGTAGGTTTGACTGACAAAGCTGCATTGGTAGCCATTTTGTTTCCGAGATTGACGGGCAGCTTCGCGGCGCGGGCCTGACAGAGAAGGCGGATGGTTTCGAGCGGGATCATGTCCACGAGCAGGTTGTGCGGGCTCGACGCCATTATCACGTCGCGCACATGTCTATCGTCCCGCACTGTAAGAGAGGTAGATCAACGCAAGAGCCCGTCGCGGTCGAACGCCTCCCAATCATCCAGTTTTGCAGCCGCCTCATCCAAAGCTGCGGACGGTGACGCCACCACACTCCGACCCTTCCTCAACGAACGGGTGAGTTTGGCTTTGTAAGCCGCCCGCCGTCGGTTTTCGGCGGCAGCGGCCAGGTCGTCCTCTCGCCATTCATCGACCCTCCCGCTATTGAGAAGGTCTTCGACGACCCTGGGATCGAAGACATAAAAGGTGATCTTCTTCGCGCGGCCTGCCAGCCGGACTGTTCTTGTTCCCGCACTCGGAAGGCGCCCGTCCGCGAGCCAGCGGTGTCTCTCGCCTGGCTTTATCGTCAGGATGTCCTGGATCTCGCGCGGGATCACCGGGAGGCTATCGATATCTTTCATCGCTGCAGAGACAATGCTGGCGGCGGCGTTGAATTCGGTCTTCGCCCTGGCGGGCATCACAAGAACAAGCTCCCCCGACTCCAGAACAAGCAGTTTCTTCGTTGCTACAGGCAGTCGCGCGCGCATTTCCAGAAGAATGCCTTTCGCGCGCACCGATGAGCCGAGTGTCGCCGCTGACGGCAACGTCCAAGTCCGCAGGAGTTCGATGTCATTTTTCTCGCGCTTCGACATGGCGGTGAAATGGGGCTCAGATCCGGCCAAGTCAACGCTGGGAGCGTTTCCCTACTGCTCCACGATCACGGGCGTCTGCCGTGCGGACAGCCTGGCTGCATACGGCGCTTCTGACGGAAAGTTTATCTCGGGCAAAGATAGCTTCGCGATCCGGCATCCCCATCTTCAGGGTTCGACGTCCTTTCCGCCACCTATCGGTGATCTGGACAGCAAGCCGAAAAGGAGAATGTCATGAGCACTGCGCTCGGGCCATACGTGCAGATGGTCAAACTCGCCCAACAGATGGCGTTGATGTACCAGGCGGACAGGAACCTCGATCTGGGTTTGCTGGTGTCGCATTATGTTGAAGAGGTCGATGTGAACGTGCGGTCGGACGCATTCGATCATCTGGGCTTCATTGACAAGATACGGGTCGAGTTGTCGAGCGAAGCGGGACAGGCGGGAGATGGCAGACGTGGGGAATACCTGCGGGCTGTCGTCGAGGCGCTTCACGCATGCGCTGGGTCTCTACCGAGTGCTATGGACGCTGAACCCTTCGGCGCAGAAAAGAGGATGTGACATCTAGCCGATGGTGACTTCCGTTGCCATTGCCGCCGTCCGCGCCATCGCATCGGCCAGCTCATTACCTGGAATGTCATCGTGTCCGCGACACCATACAATGCGAATGCGAGGGTTGGCGGTGAGCTGACAGTCAAGCTCCTGCCATAATGCGACGTCCCGTATAACACGTTTTCGCTTTTTGGGATTTGCCTCGATACGGCGCCAACCGTTGTTTCTCCAGATAGCCCTGGAGATCTGACACCCCTTCACCGTTTGGCTCGAGTCCGTCCAGATGGTGGCGGACGTGTCGGCACGTTCGGTCGCGATCCACACCGCTGCTTTTAAAACGGCTATAAGCTCGAAGCTGTTGTTCGACATCCCGGTGGCATACCCGTGCGCCCGATGGATCTCCTGCCCGTTCTGGAAAACCACGAACGCCCACCCACCTGTCGAAGACTTCGGGCGGAAAGAACCGTCTACGTAAACGTCTAACAAGTCCGCCTCCAAAACATCCTGGATCTTGATATGTCGTGGCTCTCATCGCGATTATGAGACCATCAGCCGACTGTTGATGTACCGCTTGAGACCGTCTCAACTCAAATCTTACTTTTCCCGAAATGTATGCCAGCAATGTGCATAATGGTTTCACAATATGATCGGTCGGCATGCCCCTTGCCTCACGATAGGAATGATCGTCTCAGGTTCTATGATTCATATTCCAACTGAGTGATCGATTGCGGCTCGGGTGATGAACGATGGCATAATCGATCTTTGCCGAGATCGGCCAAAGGCCATCGCAAATCGACAAAATCCATTATATTTAAGTACGATAGGAAACTAGGATATCGGCCGATATGACTGTTGAGGAAGCCCTACCCGCGTCGCGCCGGCGCGTATCGAGCATCCCGATGGCGAGCTGCTGGACCTTTCGCTTGAGATTGTCGCCAAGGCCGAACGACTTGGCCGGGCTCTCCATTCCGAAACCGGCAGCCCAACTGGCCTGCACCGTCAGGATCATGAACACCGACTACAGTAGCCATCTGCCGTTAACGCAGATTGGAACCGCAGCTTTCCAGGTCCGGCCAGCCATTTTTTGAAACTTTCAGGTGGTCGCCCGACCCTGCTTGTGCGGGAGCTCGTGCTTAATGAAGAGTTATTTAAGAACGTTCTTTGAAGTCGCGCAGCTAGAACGCTGCAAGGCTACGCAAGGGGTAGAGGAACTTTTCCTACGGAAAGATCTGGACGCCATTGCGAGCATATCCTTTCGGGAATATTATAATATCCTTGAAAGGATATGAATCATGCCGCTCTACATCAAAGATCCGGAAGTCGATAAGCTCACTGAAGAGCTGATCCGCTTGACCAAGACATCTAAGGTTGATGCAGTGAAAACTGCCCTCCGGCGCGAGATCGCCAGCCGCAAGGGCAGCTTGCCCATGCGCGAGCGCTTGGCCAAGTCCCTCGCGATGGCGCGGGACGCCGGTCCCTTTGCGCCGGGGGACCACAAACGCGAAACTGACGAAATGTGGGGCGAAGACTGATGCTATTCGTGGACGCTTCCGTGGCCGTCGCAATCCTTGCCGGCGAAGAGGACGCCGGCGAGCTGATGCAGCGGCTCGAACAGCACGGTGGCTCCTTTTACGTGTCGGCCGTGGTTCGCTTGGAAGCCTCGCTTTCGCTGACGCGGCGCATGGCAGAGGCAACAGGCCGCGACCGTCCTGCTACGCCTGACATGCTCGCTAAGGCGCGAAGGATGGTCGATCAGTTCTTCGCGGACCTTGAAGCCAAGGAGGCTATGATCTCGGGAGATGTGGGGACCAAGGCGCTTGACGCTGCACAACAGTTTGGGAAGATCGTCAATCACTCGGCAAAACTGAATATGGGCGATTGCTTCACTTATGCCTGCGCTAAGGCTTACCGCACGAAGATCGCTTACAAGGGCAACGACTTTGCCGAAACCGATCTAGGCTGGTGACCGTCAATAGCAACGCGCGAGATAGTCATGTCCGAAGACGTATCGCAAATTCTCGACACATGCTCCCCATGCCGCCCGCCGAAGGCGATGGCTGCTATCAAGATATTGCATATTGCTCACGAAGGTCGATGGGCGGCTGCAGAGCGGCAGCTTACCGCCTAGTCGTCGCCACAACCGGCCCGTCCTGACAGGGCCTAATACCAGCCATTTCAAAGAACAACTTTTTTGTCCCAACAAGAAGATGACTCATACCGGCATGGCTACTGGACGACGGGGTCGTTGGTTCGAACCTTTTCAAGGCGTGAGATGCGTGCGATCGGGTTTACCTTAGGATATCGAGATCGTGTAATATTTTACCAGGTCTCCATGCCACGCCAATACAATCGCCAGTATGGAAAGGACAAGAATGACGACGGGGATCAAGCAGTCTCGACGCATCTTACGGCGCCGGGAGTATTTTTGAGGACTGCAGCTCGTCGAAAAGCGATCGAAACATGTCTTCCGTATCGACACACTCATGAAAGCCATGAGTTCGGGCCTTGATGGTGGAGACGATGGAGTGGTGGGGATATGCTTTGCCGTGGCGAAGCAGGTAATCCATGAACTGCCAGGACGAGACGATGTCGACGTAGCTATAGGGAACGAGCTCATGTTTTGCGACGATCCGATCCCAGACGGGCTGCTTGTCGGCCATGACGTCGGCTAGGGAAAAGGGATGCGCAATGCCTATCTCGACGCCTAACTGTTTGGCAAAACCCGGCCAAAGCACAGGCCAGGAAAAACAGTCGCCATTTGCGATGTTGTATGTCTCGCCGCGGCAGAGCGGCTCGCGGCCAGCCCATTTGATGGCGCGGCCGAGCAGACGCGCATCGACGGCTTCCTGCAGGCAAGCCGGTCCGCCCGGAAACCGGAACGGCTGGTCGAGTTCCCTGCAGATCGCGCCGTAGACGCCGAGGGCGGTCACAGCATTCATCGGATTGCCGAGCGCGAAGCCACAGACGATCTGTGGACGCAGGATGGTCATGTGGAACCCCTGCTTTTGGGCCGCAGAGCGGGCGATGTCTTCCTGCTCGTAATAGAAGTTCGAGGCCATAAACCGCGGATCGCTCTCCTTCGCCGGCATCTTGTAGGGCCCGTGGTGAACACCGTAGGCTTTTGTCCCCTGGAGCAGTGTCAGATGCTGGAACCGATGTCCGCCGAGCCGCATCGACTCCAGAAGATTGTGCAGCATTAAGGCATTGCGGCCGATCTGGGCGGACGATGTCCAGCCATCGACCAGAATGGCTTCCTCCTGAAGCGCTGCATAGACGACATGCGTGAACGGGCCGGCCCCCTCCAACGCCGTCGCCAATCCGTCGGGATCGCCAAGGTCGGCACCGATCCAAGCGGCACGGGTCGGGAAGCCGGGCGCCTTGCGCGACAGGATCGCGACATCCCAGTGGTCGTCGCTCTCGTAGACTTCCAGGGCTGCTCGCCCTACGACACCCGTCGCCCCGACGATCAGGACTGATCCTTCTCCATTTTCCTCCAAAACCTCTCCTCTCCGATCGGTCCTCCCCGATCAATCCGTTATGTCTCGAAACTGCTTTTCGGCTGTGCGTTTAGCAGCCGTTCCAGCCGTTCGCACGCGATCTGAAGCGCCTCGACAGATGGCGGCGAGCCTATGCAAAGGCGCACGGCGTGCGGCATTAGCCCCCGCCCGACCACGAAACTATGCGTCGGTGCGATGATGATCTGCTGTGCCGCTGCGGCATCTATGAAGTCTTCCGCGCGCCATTGTTCGGGCAAAGGCAGCCAGACATGCGGCGTGGTAATGTCCGTTCGCGCCGTTCCGAGCAGCGGATAGGTTGCAAGCAGCGACAACCGGCGAATATTTTCCGCCTGCTGCCACCGGATCATTCCCTCAAGATGGTTCCCCGTGATCCAGCGCGACACGATTTCCGCCGCGATCAGGGTCGCCGAGCCCGTGGACATGCTGACGCCCGACTGCGTCGTTGCGACGTCAGACAGCGGCGAGACGAGGCACCCCACCTTGATGCCCGGACCGATGATCCGGCCGAAGCTCGTGAGAAAGTGCGTTCGCTCCGGCGCGAAGGAGAAGATCGGCGGCACCGGATCAGTCATGGTCGTGCCGTAGATGTCGCTCTCGATGATCGGTAACTCGTGGCGGCGGGCGATCTGCGCGATCTGTTCCCGACGCTCCCGCGGCAGGGTAGCGTTGGTCGGATTGTGACCGCGTGTGGTCACGTAGATGGCGCCGATCGACTGGCGCCGGCACAACGCGTCGAGCGAAGCCGGGACCATGCCGTCGGCGTCCATTTCGACGCCGACGAGTTTCCGGTCGAGATGGCTGGCGACCGATTTCATCTTCGGATCCGTGAACGCCTCGGTCGCGATGGTCTCGCCGGCATGCGTGAGGGTCGATAGCGCCGCCATCGCGGCATGCTGGCCCCCGTTGGTGATGATGATCTGGCCGGCCGATGCGTTGACGCCGTAGCGCTGCAGCCAGCCGGCGATCGCCTGACGATGCGCGAGATGTCCAGCCGCCGGCGACGACCCTAGGATCTGTTGGGGATGATGCTCGGCGATGATCGCCCTCAGCGTATCGGACAGCTTGCTGTCGAGGTCGGGGACCGGAACGCGGTAGATCGACAGGTCGATGGTTTCCGTGTCCCTCGGGTCGCTGACGGCATCCGCCCTTCCGCGCCCGCCGGCGATGTAGGTCCCACGCCCGACATGGCTTTCCACGAAGCCCTGGATCTCCAGCTGCGCATAGGCGCGTCCCACGGTGGCGATCGCCACGCCGAGCTGATGAGCCAATTCACGTTGCGGAGGAAGCCTCTCACCAGCGATGAGGAGCCGTCGAGCAATGCCGTCCACAATGGTCGAGACGATCGACGCATAGCCCGGCTTAGTTCCAAATTGTATCACATTGCTCAGCATATCAGTATATCAATATTTCGATTGTTATATTGCAATAACATGACTACGGTCGTTCAGGAAGCTCAATTTGCACGCTGCTGGAGAAATGGAGGCTCCAGCGGACCAACGGGCAGAGGGGGCGGAAGAGTGCCATCTGGGAGGAGACATCGATTATGCATCTTCTGAATAGACGCCCAAAGTCCGTGGAGCGCGATCTCGACGTCCTCGGCAGCATCGACACTAAGGGACTGATTTCGCGACGCGAACTGATGCGCCGCAGCGCCATGTTCGGTGCCGCCGCCACCCTGTCCACCTTTGGCGGCGTGCTGTCTGCATCGGGGCAGGAGGGCAGCGGCAAGGTTACCGTCGGGCTTGACAGCGGCGCGTTCACGCCGATCCTCAAGACCTTCGCGCCGGAGTTTAAGGAAGCGACCGGTATCGAGGTGGACTTCACGTCCTACCCGCTCGGCAACATGTACGACCAGAACCTGCTTGCGCTGCGCCAGGGCACGGCCCGGTTCGACGTGTTCGATTTCTGGCCTAATTTTGTCGGCGACTTCGGGCCATTCCTAACGCCGCTCGAGGAGGTAGGCACGCTTGAGCAGCTGAACTTCTCCGACATCGCCAAGCCGTTCCAGCAGCTCAACATCTACGAGAACAAGATTGTCGGCGTCATGATCGATGGCGACATGTTCATCAATACCTACCGCACCGACCTGTTCGAGAACGAGCAGGAGATGCAGACCTTCAAGGCGAAGTACGGCTACGACCTGGCCCCGCCGAAGGGCTACAAGGAGTATCGTGACACCGCGGAATTCTTCACACGTCCCGATCAGAATCTCTATGGACACGTCGAGGTCACGAGCTTCTTCGTTTATGCCTTCTTCATCAACCAGCTGGTTCAGCTCGGTTCGGAAAAAGGCGTGCGCTACGGCGAGCTGTTCGACGACCAGATGAAGCCGCAGCTCCTCAACGAGATCGGGGAGGAGGCGATCCGCCGCTACACCGAGATGTCGGCCTTCATGCCCAAGGACCTCGCCCAGGCGATGCCGTGGGACGTCGGGCGGCAGATCTTCTTCGACGGCCGCGTCGCCCAGGCCAACTGGTGGACCGACATGCCAAAAGGCGCTGCCGACCCCAAGATTTCCAAGGTTGCCGGCAAGATCAAGTGCGCCCGCAGCTTCGGCGACGTGACGATCCTGCCCTATGGGCGCGCAATGGGCATCGCCGGCAATTCCAAGAACAAGGAAGGCGCCTTCAAGGTCATCGCCTGGATGCAGCAATCGGCACAGTCCAACCGGTGGGTGGCCGAAACCTTCGAGCAGTCGCTGATGGACCCGTGGCGCAACAGCATGTTCGACGATCCGAAGAGCACGTTCCCGCTCCAGTCGGAATCCGGCTTTGCAGACAATTTCGCGAGCGTCAGCAAGGAACTCCTGGCCGCGCCCAAGGCCTATCTGGACATCTCTATCCCCGGCACGAACCGCTATCTCTCCTCGATCATGCAGCACGTCCCCCGCGCGATCACCGGCCAGGCGACGCCGAAGGAGGCGCTGGAGGCGATGACGTCGGAGTTCGAGGAAACGACCGAGACCTACGGTCGCGACCGCCAGATCGCACATTACGACGAATACCGTCAACGGATGATCAAGCAGGGCTACTGGTCCTGATCCATCCGCCACGGCCGCCGGGTCCTCCGGCGGCTGCAGGCCGGCCACAGTGGCAGATCCTGCCGCGCGCCTTTGTTCGTCGATACAGATTCGGATAACATCATGAATACGATAGCCGTTCAGGGCGCAGCTTTGCCGCCCGCGACGAGAAACCGGGATACTGCGGCGGAACGGCGGGCCACGCTGTTCCTGCTTGGACCGGCGATGACGTTCCTGGCCCTGCTGTCGATCTGGCCGTTCGCCTACCTGATCTATGCGTCCTTCACGTCCTATCAGCTGGCCATTCCGATCCCGATCGAGTGGGTCGGCATCGACAATTTCACCCGCATGATGTCGAACCCGCGTTTCTGGCGCAGTCTCGGCATCACTGTGATCTTCGCGCTGGTCGCCGTGCCGCTGCAAATCGTCGCCGGTCTCGGCATGGCACTGCTGCTCAACGGTGTGACACGCGGCCGCGAGGTCTACGCCTCGCTGTTCCTGATCCCTATGATGGTCGCGCCGATCGTCGTCGGCTTTTCCTGGAACCTCTTCCTCAACCCGATCTACGGCCCCCTGAACAGTTTCCTCAAGGCCATCGGTCTCAACCCGCCGGCCTGGGCGCAATCGCCGGAATGGGCGCTGCCGACACTGGTCGTCGTCGATACGTGGCAGTGGACGCCCTTCGTGATGATCGTGCTGCTCGCAGGCCTCAATTCGATCCCCCAGCGGGTCTACGAGGCCGCCCGGGTGGATGGGTCCACTCGCTGGCAGACCTTCGTCAACATCGTGCTGCCGATGCTGTTTCCCTACATGATGGTCGCCTTTGTCCTGCGTTTCATCGACAGCTTCCGCGTCTTCGACATCATCTACATCCTCACGCGCGGCGGTCCGGGCACGGCCACGCAGAACCTTGCCTACTACACCTACGACATGGGCTTCGGGCGCTTCGAGTTCTCGATTGCGGGTGCGCTGAGCATCATCCAGCTCGTGCTTCTCACCGTGGGAACGATGGCCATCCTCGGCTTTGCCAAGAGACGCGACAAGGGCCCCATCTCCGACGCGCCCCTGCCACCCACGGTCTTCAACGCTGCCGCGCAGTCCGCAATGGGAGCCAAGCCATGACCACCACAGTCTCACCGCCCGTTGCAGACAGCTCTCTCCCCGAGACCGAGACGCTTGCCGCTCGCCTGTCCGTCATCGTCAAGCATGTCGTGCTGGTCGTGGTGCTCGCTCTATTCCTGCTGCCCCTCGCCTGGCTGCTGCTCACCGCTTTCAAGCCCTATGCCGAGCTGTTCACCAGCCCGCCCTCGATCCTGCCGGTCAACGGCACGCTGGTCAATTTCTCTGACGGCTGGGCGATTGGCGGCGGCAAGGGGATCGGCGACAGCCTGATCGTCGCCTCGATCTCCACGGTACTGTGCCTGGTGCTTGGATATCCCGCCGCCTATGCGCTGGCGCGCCGGTTTCCGCCGCACGGGCAGCTGAGCTTCACCATCCTGTCGCTGCGGATGATGCCGCCCATCGTGCCGGTGATCGGCTTCTACCTCCTGTTTCAGGAACTGTCGCTGTTCGACACCTATACCGGTCTCGTCATCGTCTACACCTTCATGAACCTGCCGCTGGTCATCTGGCTGCTCGCCGAGTTCATCCGCCAGATCCCCAAGACTTACGAGGAGGCCGCCCGCATCGACGGAGCCCCCTGGTACCGCCTCTTTTGGGATGTGCTCTTTCCGTTGTCCGCCCCCGGCATCCTGACGGCCGGGATCCTCGCGATGATCTTTGCTTGGAACGAGTTTCTGTTCGCGCTGGTCCTGACCGGGGAGAAAGTCATCACTCTGCCCAAGGCGCTGGCGAGCTTCTTCCTGTTCCAGCAGCCGAACTGGGGCCAGCTCGGGGCCATCGGCATCGTCGCAATCGCTCCGCTGCTCGTCCTTTCCTACTACATGCAGCGCTTTCTCATTCGCAGTTTTTCCGTCGGCAGCGGCGGACGGTAAGGAGACCAGTCATGGCATCAGTCACCCTCTCCGGGATCAACAAATGGTATGGCGGCGCGGTTCATGCGGTGCGCGATATCTCCTTCAAGATCGAGGACGGCGAGTTCTTCGGACTGCTCGGGCCTTCGGGTTCCGGCAAAACGTCGGTGCTGCGCATGCTGGCCGGACTCGAGCGCCCGACCTCGGGCACCATCTCCTTCGACGGGACGTCCGTCGAGGCAAAAACGCCGCAGGAGCGCAACGTCGCCATGGTGTTTGAGCAGAACGCCCTCTATCCGCACATGAGCGCTCGTCAGAACATCAGCTATCCCCTGAAGATCCGCGGTCTCACCAAGGCCGAGATCGAGACCAAAGTGGCGGAGGTCGCGTCGCTGCTCAACATCGGCCACCTGATCGATCGCCGGGCGTCGCAGATGTCCGGCGGCCAGCAGCAGCGCGTGGCCATCGCCCGTGCCCTGGTGCGCCGTCCGAACCTCCTCTGCCTCGACGAACCCATCGCCCACCTGGACACGCTCTTGCGCGCCCGGCTGCGCGGCGAGCTGAAGCGGCTTCAGAGGGCACTGGGCACCACGTCGGTGATCGTCACCCATGATCCGATCGAGGCGATGACCATGACCGACCGCATCGCCGTCATGCGCGACGGGCTGATGCAGCAGATCGGCACGGCCGACGAGATCTACATGCGCCCGGTCAACGCCTTCGTGGCCCAGTTTTTCGGCCTGCATTCGATGAACGTGTTCACAGTCGGCAACGTCCGCGACGCGCCTGAGCTTTCCGGACAGTGCGGTGCGCAGCCCGTTATGCTGCCCGATTGCGTCAAGCCTCATGTCGGCGCACAGAGCCGCAGCGTCCTGGTCGGCAGCCGTCCCGGCGGCGTGTCCGTCTACAAGGCGGGCGAGGCACCGCGGCGCGGCGCGGCGCTCAGTCTGTCGGGCCGCGTCTACGTCGCCGAGCAGCTGGGCGATGCGATCCTGGTGACTGTCCAGGCCGGCGACGCGACAATCCAGGCGATGACGTCGCCGGACTATCGTTTTGCTATCGACGAGCCCGTCGACGTCGTGATCCGCGAGGACGCGCTTTACGTGTTCGACGACGAGAACCAGCGCACGTTGCGCTTCGCCTCCGGCGCGTCTGTATCGCAGACCGACCGGCTGGCGACCTACGCCTGAGGCCCCGGCATGCGCTACGTCCTCGGCATCGACAAAGGCACCTCCGTCGTCAAGGCGGTGGTCTTCAACACGGCCGGCAAGCCCTGCGGGATCGCACAGCGCCGCGTGGAAGTGCTTCAGCCGAAACCCGCTTTTCATGAAGAGGATCCGCGGGCGACGTGGGCGCTCTGCGTCGCGGTCATTCGCGAGGCGATGGCGAAAGCCTCTGTGTCGGGTCGGGATGTCGTCGCGATCGGTATCGCCGGGCACATGGGCGGGGCCTGGCTGATCGATGCGCAGGGCGTGCCCGTGCGCAACGCCATCTGCTGGCCGGACAGCCGCGCCCAGGCCGACCAGGTGGCGATGGAGGAGGCGGGCCTTCTGGCGGAGATCTTTGCCATCTCCGGAAACGGACTCATGCCCGGTATCACGGCGATGCTGCTCGGCTGGCTTGCCCGCCACGAGCCGGAAACAGTGGCGCGCACGCGTGCCGTGCTCTGTGCGAAGGACTACCTGCGCTTCTGCCTGACGGGCGAGATCTCCACCGACCCCTCGGACGTCTCGTTCATTCCGGGCGATATCGACGCGCGCATGCATTCGCTGCGCGTGATGGAACTCTGCGGCGCATCCGCCTGGGCCGAGAGGCTGCCGCCGATCCTGCCCTCCGGGGCCATTGCGGGATCGGTGACCGCCGAGGCGGCCGCCTTGACAGGACTGCATCAGGGGACGCCTGTCGTCACCGGGCTCGGGGATGCCTGCGCGAACGCGCTCGGGGTCGGCGCGCTTCGTCCGGGTGCGGCCCTCACTGTGCTGGGCACGAGCTGCCTCAACAGCCAGGTGATGAGCGGTCCCGAGCGCGCGCCGGAGGGACTTGGCTTTCTCTTCGCCATGCCGCTCGGCCACTATCTCCGCATCCTGCCCAATACCTCCGGCACCATCGCCTTTGACTGGTTCCTCGACCGCTTCGGTGCGCCGCAGACCGGGCAGGGAACACCGGATTTCGCAGCGCTCGAAGTCCGGGCCGCGGCCGTTGCACGCGGAGCGAACGGTGTGGTCTTCATCCCTTACATCAATGGCAGCGGCGTTCTTGCTCCCTTCTTCGACACGCGGGCACGCGGCAGCTTCTTCGGCGTCGGCAGCCACACCGGCTACGACCACCTGCTTCGCGCGGTCTATGAGGCGCTCTGCTTTGCGACGCGAGACTGCTTCGAGGCAATGAGCACCCGACCGACATCCCTGGTGCTGACCGGCGGTGGCGCCAAGAGCGCCTTCTGGGCGCAGATGTTCGCCGACATCTGCAACATGCCGATCGAGATCGCCTCCGTCGAGGAGTCCGGGGCGCTCGGCGTCGCAATGCTCGCCGGTGTTGCCGTCGATCTCTGGCCGGATCTTGAGACCGCCGCTGCGGCGACGACCCACGTGATGGCGCGCTTCGAGCCCGATCCGGTCGCCGCGCGCGACTACGAGGGCTGGTTCGAACTCTATCGAATGACCCGCGACGTCTATCGCGCATACTCATCGGCACGGGCCGACCTGCTGGCGCACGGAGCGCTGGCGGCATGAGCTACGTCATCGGCATCGACAAGGGAACGACGACGACGAAGGCTGCGATCTTCGATGCGGACGACGGTCGCGTCGTGGCCACGGCCCGTCGTCCGACCCAGAGCTTTCGGCCGCACCCGGACTGGCACGAGGAGGACATGGACGGCACCTATGCCGGCGTCGCCGAGGCCGTACGGGAGGCGATCGCCACCGCCGGCATCGACGCGAACACCATCGTCGCCGTCGGGGTCAGCGGACATATGGGTGGACTCTGGACACTGGACGAGACGGGACGTCCTGCCGGCCCGGCCATCGCATGGCCGGATGCGCGCGCATCCGCCATGCTCGAACAGTGGAAGGGCGACGGACGGGTCGAGGAGCTGTTCGCCATCTCCGGCAACGCCCCGATTCCTGGGCTCCCCCTGATCCTTCTCAGCTGGCTGAAGGTGAACGATCCGGATTTCTACGGCCGCATCGCCACGGTCTTCTGCGCCAAGGACTATGTGAACTACCGGCTGACCGGAACCATTGCGACGGACGAATCCGACCTGTCCTTCTTTCCCTGCGATATCCGCAGGCGCGTGCCGTCGGATGCTTTGTTCGCGCTTGCCGGCATTCCCGAGATGCGCGACCGGCTGGCACCCGTTCTCGAGACCGGTGCGGTCGTCGGACGCGTCACCGCAATGGCTGCCGGCGAAACCGGGCTGGCGGAAGGCACGCTGGTCGTCACCGGGGCCGGCGACGCCGTTGCCGCCGCCATCGGCGTCGGGGCTCTGGAAAGCGGGCAGGCGGTCACCGTCATCGGCACGAGCTTCATGAACAACCTGACCGTCGACGCGCCTCTGCTAGAACCGGCCGGCGTCGGCTTCCTGTTTCTCATGCCGGACGGACGCTGGCAGAGGCTGATGTCAAACACGGGCGGCGGCTCGCTCTGCCTCGACTGGATCACCGCGACCTTTGGGGCCAAAGCGTTCACCGCCGGCCCGCAGGCCATGTTCGAGGAAATTGAGGTGGGAGCCCGCGCCGTCGCGCCGCTCAGCAACGGGCTGATGATCCATCCGTATTTCAACACGTCTGGCATGACCGCCCCGCGGCACGAGCCGCTGGCCCGCGGCTCGATCTTCGGGCTCGACATGGCGACCACGCCAATGGCGATGGTGCGGGGCGTCATGGAAGGCGTCGCCTTTTCGATGGTCGACTGCTATGGCGCGATGAACGCGCCGGTGGACGAGATCCGCATCACGGGCGGCGGCGCACGGTCTCCGCTCTGGCGCGAAATCTGCGCCGCTGCCATGAACCGGACATTACTGGTGCCGGAGGCGGAGGAAACAGGTGCGCTCGGCGTCGCCCTGCTCGCTGCCCGCGCGGCCGGTCTTTACGAGACCCTGCCTGCGGCGGCCCGCGCCATGGTGCGGATCGCCAGCACGGTCGCGCCCGATCCCGCGCTCGCGGCCTCTTATGCGCGTGCCTATCCCCTGTTTCGCGATCTGGGTCGCGACCTTGCCCCCCTCTGGAAACTCCGTAGCGCACTCCTCGAGCGCACCCACTGCAAAAAGGACGCGCCATGACCGCGACGCTCAGGAAACACGTCCTTTTCGATCTCGACGGGACGCTGGTCGACACGCGCGCAGCGGTGGTCGCGTGCTACACGCAGGTCTTTCGCACCCGGCTGGACAGCGAGTTCCCGCCGAAGCGTTTCCCCATACCCGACCTGTTCGCCATGCGGCCGGCCGAGGTGTTCGCCCTCGTTGCGCCCGACCGGATCGACGAGCTGCACGCGGCCTATCGCGACACCTATCCGCGCTGCACCGACCACGTAAAGGTGTTTGCCGGCGTCCGCGATATGATCGTGGATCTCGTCGAACAGGGTCGCCGCCCGAGTGTCGTCACCAACAAGGGTTTGGAACGCACTCTGATCGACCTTGACGTCGCTGGCATCGAGCCCTCGTTGTTTGCCGCCATCGTCACGGCGGAGGACACCGCCGATCGAAAGCCGCATCCCGCGCCCATCCTGCTGGGACTGGAGAGGGCCGGGGCGCGCGCCGACGAGGCCGTCTATGTCGGCGACGGGCCGCAGGACATTCTCGCCGCGCGCGCGGCAGGCCTTGACGTTGTCGCCGTCACCTACGGTTTCTATGAGCGCGCCGTACTGGAAAGCCATGCGCCGGACGTGCTGGTGACGAGCGTTGCCGGACTGACGGCCGCCCTCAATGGAAGATCCGTCGTCGAGGCGCGTTCATGAGGGACAGCATCGAGATCGCCGCCCAGTTGGCATTCCCCGAAGGTCCGGTCGCCATGCCGGACGGCAGCATCGTTCTCGGCGAGATTGGCGCGGGGCGGCTGACGCGCATCGCCATGGACGGCCGCACGACATGCTTGGCCGAGACAGGCGGCGGGCCGAACGGCTTGGCGCTCGGCCCCGACGGCAGGCTCTACGTCTGCAACAATGGCGGCTTTTCGTGGGATCGCGCCGGCGGCATGTGGCGTCCACTGGCCAAGGCGCCCGACAATACGGGCGGCAGTATACAGCGGGTCGACGCGGATACCGGCAAGGTCGAGACGCTCTATGACCGGTGCGGCGACGTGGCCCTGTCCGCGCCCAACGACATTGTCTTCGACCGCTTCGGCGGCTTCTACTTCACCGATCATGGCCACCGCCAGGGCCGGACGGTCGGGTTCGGTGCCGTCTACTATGCAAAGGCTGACGGCAGCTTCATCCGCGAGGTCGCCTACCCGCTGATCGGCCCGAACGGGATTGGTCTTTCGCCCGACGGTGACAGGCTCTACGTCGCGGAAACGTCGTCCGGCCGGCTGTGGTCGTGGCGGGTGGAGGGGCCGGGCCTGCTGGCCGGCACCGACTGGCCTTCGCCGACCGGGGGCGACCTGGTGGCCGGTCTGCCCGGCTTCCAGCGGTACGATTCGCTCGCGGTCGAGGCGGGCGGGAACATCTGTATCGCCACCCTGCGCCTCGGCGGCATCGTGGTCGTGTCGCCCGATGGACACGAGGTCGAGCGCATCCGGACTCCCGATCCGTATACCACCAATCTCTGCTTCGGCGGGCCCGACATGAAGACGGCCTTCGTCACGCTGTCGGGCAGCGGGCGGCTTGTGTCGATGGAATGGCCGCGTCCCGGCTTGTCTGTCTCAACCGATATCTTGCATGAGGAAGAACGATCATGAGCATATTGAATCATCCGCCGTCCGAAGTCGATCTGTCGGCTCTGAAGGGGCGGGCGTTGAACCTGCGCCGCAAGATGATGGCGATGGCGAGCGGCAAGGGCGAGGGCTATATCGCGCAGGGGCTCGCCATGGCCGATTGCCTGGCGAGTCTCTACTTCCACGAGATGCGCTACGATCCGCAGGATCCGGAATGGCCGGGGCGTGATCGCTTCGTCCTGTCCACGGGCCACTATTCCATCGCCATGTATGCCGTGCTCGCTGAAGCCTGCATCCTGTCGCCCGACGAGCTTCCGACCTACGGGCTCAACGGCTCGCGGCTGCCGATGAGCACCTTCGACGAGACGCCGGGCGTGGAAATGGTGGGCGGATCGCTTGGCCACGGCCTCGGACAGGCCGTCGGCATGGCAATGGGGCTCCGGCTCGACGGCTCCTCCGCACGGGTCTTCTGCGAGTTCTCAGATGGCGAACTTCAGGAGGGATCGACCTGGGAGGCCGCGATGGCAGGCGCCACCTTCAACTGCGACAACCTCGTCGTCCTTGTCGACTGCAACGGCATCCAGGCCGATGGGCCGGTTACGGTGCGGATCGAGCCCGTAGCCGACAAGCTTTCGGCGTTCGGCTACGAGACGGTGGAGATCAACGGCAACAGCGTGGAGCAACTGACCTCGGCGCTCGCCGCCGCGCGCACGGCCAACGGCAAGCCCAAGGCCATCGTGATGCGTACGACCCCCGGCTTCGGCATCCCAACCATCATGGCGCGCGACCGCGCGCATTTCGTGCGGATCGACCCTTCCGAATGGACCGCCCTTGCACAAGAACTGGAGACACACAATGGCTGAGGCCCAGACCGTATCCGGCCGCACGCGCGGCATGGGCGAGCTCATCGACGTCGCCGGCAAGGTGACCGAGATCGCCCCCTTCGGCCACACGCTGGCCGCGCTGGCAAGCGAACGTCCCGAGATCGTCGGCCTCACCGCCGACATGGGTCGGTACAGCGACATCCTTCCGTTCCGGGATGCCCATCCCAAGCGCTTCTTCAATGTCGGCATGGCGGAGCAGAGCTTGATCATGACGGCGGCCGGCCTCGCGAAAACGGGCAAGATTGCCTACTGCACAACCTATTCCGTCTTCATCACCCGGCGCGCCTACGATTTCGTGGCGCTCGCCTGCGCCCACTCGATGGCCAACGTCAAGATCTTCGCGGGCATGCCGGGGCTCGTCAACGGCTACGGCGCCACGCATCAGGCCACCGAAGACTTGAACATGATGCGCGGCATCGCCGATCTCACCATCATCGATCCGTGCGATGCGACCGAGTTGAAGCAGGTGGTCCGGGCCGTGGCGGATATTCCGGGCACCGTCTATGTGCGCAACCTTCGCGGCAAGGTCCCGGTCGAACTGGGTGAAGACTACCGCTTCGAGGTCGGCAAGGCCAAGGTGCTGCGGCCGGGGCGCGACGTCGGCATCATCTCAACCGGTTACATGACCGCGCGTGCGCTGGATGCCGGCCGGATCGCGCAGGAGCAGGGTATCGACGCAGGCGTGCTGCATGTCGGTACCATCAAGCCCTTCGATGCGGCGTCCGTCATCGCGTTCGCGAAGCGTTTCGATCGCATCGTCATTGCTGAGAACCACAAGACCTCGGGCGGCCTTGCCTCGCTCGTCGTCGAAGCGCTCTACGAGGCGGGCATCGTCAAGCCGACGATCAAGATCGGTCTTGCCGACAGCTTCTTCGAGTGCGGATCCCAGGAATATCTGGAAGCCAAGTACGGGGTCGACCTGTCGCGCTTCGTCCGCGCCATCGTCGACGCGCAATAGGAGACAAAGAGATGTTGCTGAAAGACAGGATCGCGCTCGTCACCGGCGGCGCGAGCGGGCTTGGCTATGCCACGGCGACGTCGTTTGCCCGCGAGGGTGCCATCGTCGTCATCAACGACCTGCGCGCGGACGCGGCGAAAGAGGCTGCCGCTCGTCTCGGCGACCGCCATTTCTCGGTGGGCGGAGACGTATCCAGCGAGGCGGATGTCGGCGCCATGATCGCGGCCGTTCTCGAGCGCTATGGCCGCATCGACATTCTCGTCAACAATGCCGGCATGCCCGACAACTTCACGCCGACGGTGGACCAGACGTTGACGCATTGGCAACGGCTGATCGATGTCCATCTGACCGGCACCTACCTGGTTTCGAAGACCGTGGCGCCGTCGATGATCGCGCAGAGATCCGGGGTCATCCTTAATCTCAATTCGATTGCCGGCCTGCTCGGCCTGCCGGTTCGAACCGCTTACAGCGCCGCCAAGGCCGGGATAGGCATGCTGACGCAGGTGCTCGGCTGCGAATGGGGTCCGCACAATGTCCGCGTCAATGCGGTGGCGCCCGGCTACATGCTGACGCCGCTGACCGAAAAGCTGATCGCAGACGGCAAGATCGACGAGAAGCGCATTCGCCGGCGTACGCCGATGGGCACGCTCGGTTTCGCCGAGGATATTGCCGAGGCAATGGTGTTCCTTGCTTCCGACAAGGCGAAGTTCATTACCGCGATTACGCTGCCGGTAGACGGCGGCTACTGCTCCTGGGGTGCTCCCAGCGACGCATTCCCCCTGGATTGCCGGGAGACAGGAGACAATCATGCTGAATGAAACACGAAACGAGACCGTGCCGGATCGCCGCGACACATCGAAGATCGCCTACCGCAGGCCGCAGCCCTTCGGCATGATGGACGATGTCTTCATGCCGGGCGCCATCGATCTCGATGCGGACGAGCACCTGTGGGTGCCGCAGGCCGAGGGCGTCTGGTTCAAGCCGCTCGTGCTGTGCGTCAGCCAAGGCTATTACGTCAACCTTCTCAGGGTCCGTACTTCCGGCGTCCTGTCGCGTCACAGGCATGCCGGTCCGGTCCATGCCTTCACCCTGCGGGGCCGCTGGTCCTATCTGGAGCACGACTGGGAAGCGGTGCCGCAGAGCTATGCCTTCGAGCCGCCGGGCGAGACCCATACGCTGGTGGTACCCGAGGGCGTTTCGGAAATGATCACGCTGTTCCACGTCACCGGCGGCTACGTCTATGTCGATCCGGACGGGGTCGCGCTCGGCTATGAGGACGTGTTCACCAAGCTTGCTGCCGCCCGCCACCACTACGAGGCAATCGGGCTCGGTGCCGATCATGCGGCGGGGATCACGAGATGACGGGTGTTTTCCGGATCTTCGGCGCACCGCATCGCTACATCCAGGGGCCGGACGCGCTGGACGCGCTTGGCCGCGTCGCCGCAGCCTTCGGCCCGTCGCCTGTGGTGATCGCCGATGCCTTCATTCTCGAAAGGATGGGAGCTCGCGTTGAGGCCAATCTCCGGGACGCCGGGCTAACGCCGGTTATCCTGACCTTCGGCGGGGAGATCACCTATCCGGCGATCGATGCGCTGATTACCTCGCTCTGCGGCGTGGTTCCGGCTATTGCCATCGGCATCGGGGGCGGCAAGTCGCTCGATGCGGCCAAGGGGCTGGCGCTGAAGCTCGGCATCGACGTCATTACGGTGCCGACCATCGCCTCCAACGACAGCCCGACCAGCGCGTCGATTGCCATGTACGACGACCAGCATGTCATGATTTCCGTCGATCGTTTGAAGCGCAGCCCGGAAGCCGTGATCGTCGATACCAAGCTGATCGCCGCTGCACCCGCACTGTTTCTTCGCGCGGGCATCGGTGACGCGATCTCGAAGAAGTTTGAGGCGGAGGGATGCCTGGCCGGCCACGGCATCACGCCCTTCGGCACGCGTCCGTTGATTACAGGCATCGCCATCGCAGATGCCTGCTATCGCGTGCTGCGCGCGCATTCGGCTGCGGCGCTGCAATCGGTGGAGCGCGGCGAGGTCAGCGATGCTCTGGAGGCGACCGTCGAGGCGGTGATCCTAATGAGCGGGCTCGGTTTCGAAAATGGCGGACTGTCGCTCTCGCATTCGCTGACGCGGGGCCTCGTCAAAGCGCGTGGCGCGAAAAGCGCCATTCACGGCCAGCATGTTGCCTGGGGCGTGCTGGTGCAACTTGCAGCAGAGGGCCGTCCCGATGCCGAGCTTGTCGACATGATCGCGTTCCACCGCTCGCTGGACCTGGCAACGACCCTGCAGCAGCTTGGCATGGACAATGCGACGGACGCCGAGATCGCCGACATCGCCGAATGGACGATGACCGCGCCGCACCTGAAGAACCTGCCCTTCACGATAACCGCCGCCGACGTCGCGCTGGCGATCCACCACGTCGAGAGGCTGGCTGCATGATTCCCGTTCGACGTGACGAAACAGTGGTTGGAGACACAAGATGACAAGCCAGGACAGGCAAACGATCGCAGGCATCATGAGCATGGGCGGCCGCCCGGCCAACAGCCGGCGCGAGATCAGGATCATCGACACGACCCTGCGCGACGCGCATCAGAGCCTGTGGGCAACGCGCATGCGCACGGACCACATCCTTGCGATGGCCGACGATTTCGACCGTGGCGGTTTCGATCAGGTCGACCTGATGGCGCCGATCCAGTTCGACGTTGCGGTGCGCTATCTGAAGGAGGATCCGTGGGAGCGGGTCAGGCTCGCCCACAAGGCTGCACCGAACACCCGGTTTCGCGCCCTCATACGTTCCAAAAACATCGCTTCCTTCGACTTCCTCGCCGACGACGTCATTACGGCCTGGGTCGAACGGCTCTATGCCAACGGGTTCCGCATCATTGGCTCGTTCGACGGGCTGAACGACATCGACAATATCGCGCCCGGCCTCATTCGGGCCAAGGAGCTCGGCGCGTCCACCTTCGGTGCCCTGTCGTTCTGCGAAAGCCCGGTGCATACCGACGAGCTCTATA
The DNA here is from genome assembly GCF_003217095.1 of Rhizobium sp. PP-CC-3A-592. GTDB lineage: Bacteria > Pseudomonadota > Alphaproteobacteria > Rhizobiales > Rhizobiaceae > Ferranicluibacter. The sequence continues at coordinate 28,458 of NZ_QJSR01000006.1, read as the reverse complement.
TCGCCAAAGCCCGCGAGCTGATCGAGAAGACCGATGTCGATGCCATTATGCTCAAGGATGCGGGTGGGCTGCTGACGCCCGAACGCATCCGCACGCTGGTGCCGGCGATCAAGGCCGTCATCGGTGACCGCCCGCTCGAACTGCACAGCCATTGTCTGACGGCGCTCGCGCCGCTGGTCTATCTGGAGGCGGTAGAACTTGGCTGCGATGCGCTGCACACGTCGATCGCGCCGCTTGCGAACGGGGCCGGCCAGCCGTCCACCCAGCGCATCGTGCGCGATCTCCGGGCGCTCGGATACACGGTGAATGTCAATGACGAGGCTATCGACGCCATCTCGCAGAAACTGATCGGGATCGCGGAGGACGAGGGCAAGCCGCTCGGCGTTCCCGTCGAATATGACGGCCTTCATTATATGCATCAATTGCCGGGCGGCATGCTGTCCAATTTCCGTTCGCAACTGGAAACGGCCGGTCTCTCGCACCGGTTCGACGAGCTTCTCTACGAGGTTGCCCGGGTGCGCGCCGAACTGGCCTTTCCGATCATGATCACGCCGTTTGCCCAGTTCGTCGGCACGCAGGCCGTCATCAACATGATTTCGGGCGACCGATACGGCGTGGTGCCGAACGAAATCAAGAAATATGCGCTCGGCTACTACGGCAAGCTTCTGGCACCGATCGCGCCGGAACTGCATTCCAGGATCGTCTCGAACGGTGCGTCCAGCATCGCACCCGAGCCGAGCCCGATCCCACCGATGCTGCCGGACATCAAAATGCGTCATCCCGAGGACAGCATCGATCATGTGCTGCTACGCGCGATGTTTGCCGGCACGCAGGTCGACGAGATGCAGAAGGCCGTGGCGTCCGGGGTGCGGCCCGCCGACGGCTCCTCCACGCTTCTCGATCTCATCAAAAGCCTTCACCGGAAAAAGACCACCGGAACCATCGTCCTGAAAACGGCCGATATGCACATCAGCCTCGAAAAGGGAGAACACGAAAATGTCGGCTAAAGCCATCGACCTCAAGGACGTGAAAGCGATCATCGACTGGGTAAACGTTACGGAGGATGTCCAGACATTCTCGCTGAAATTCGGCGATCTTGAATTGTCGGTCTCGCGCAACGCACAGGCGACGCCGCCGCAGCCAAGCCTTTCTGCACCGCCGGTCTCAGTTGCGGCGCCCGTTCCGGCCCCTGCGATCGAGACGCCGTCAGCTGCTCTGGTTTCCGGTGCGGCCTCGGTTGCGACCGCGGAGCTTGCCGCTGACGAGGTCCTGATCAAGGCGCCGATGGTCGGCACCTTCTATGCGGGCCCCAAGCCCGGCGCGCCGAATTTCGTAAAGACGGGAGATGCGGTCACTGCGCAGACGGTGCTGTGCATCGTGGAGGTGATGAAGCTGATGAACAATATCGAGGCCGGCGTCGCCGGAACCGTGGCCCGAATCTTCGTTGAGAACGAGCAGCCCGTCGAGTATGGCCAGCCGCTCATGATCATCCGTAAGAACGGCTGAGGCATGTCGCCCGAGAGCGTGCAGCGGTTTCGGGACGATGACATGCATCAAAACAGCAACTTGAAGCGCATTGCGTGACTCTGTTTCGTGCGGCGCGCTTTGAAAGGTGGATATCGGGAGACGGACAATGCCAGACCTCATGAAGAGCGTTCTCATCGCCAATCGCGGCGAAATCGCTCTGCGGATCATCCGCGCCTGCAAAGAACTCGGTATTCGCAGCGTGATCGCCTATTCCGAGGCGGATGCCGGTTCGCTGCCGGTCAGGCTTGCCGACCAGGCCATCTGCATCGGACCTGCCCAGGCGAAGTTCAGCTATCGCAACCAGCAGTCCATCATCAGCGCGGCGCTCGCCTACAAAGTTGAGGCCATCCATCCCGGATACGGGTTTCTCGCCGAGAATGCCGAATTCGCCGAAGCCTGCGAGAGGCAAGGCCTGATCTTCGTCGGCCCGTCGGGGCACGTCATTCGCCAGATGGGCGACAAGATCGAAGCCAAGAAGATCGCTCGCCAGGCCGGCGTTCCCAACGTTCCCGGTTCGATCGGGGCAATTTCGGAGGCAGCGGACGCGCTGGCGGTTGCCGACGAGATCGGCTTTCCGTTGCTGATCAAAGCGGCGGCCGGCGGCGGGGGGCGGGGAATGCGTGTCGTCGAGCGGCGCGAGACACTGGAGCGCGACCTGTCCGAGATCATGTCGGAAGCCGAAACCGCCTTCGGCGATGCGTCCGTCTATATCGAGCGCTATCTGACCGATATCCGCCATATCGAGATCCAAGTCATATCCGACGGCAGCCGCACGCTTCATCTGGGAGAGCGGGACTGCTCGGCGCAGAGGCGCAATCAGAAACTCATCGAGGAAGCACCGTCGCCCGTTCTGGACGACACCTTGCGGGCAGCGCTTGCACAGGCCGCCATCGCGCTTTGCGAGGCCGTGCACTACAAGAATGCCGGCACGGTGGAGTTCGTCTTCGACAATCGCACCCGTGCCTTCTACTTCATCGAGATGAACACCCGCATCCAGGTCGAGCATCCGGTGTCCGAAATGGTGACCGGCATCGACCTGATCAAAATGCAGCTCGAAATCGCCAGCGGATTGCCGATCACGCTGCAGCAGGAGGAGATTCGCTTTTCAGGCCATGCCATCGAATGCCGTATCAATGCGGAAGATCCAAGCCTGGATTTCCGGCCGGCGCCCGGAAAAGTGGTTCGCTATCATCCTCCTGGCGGCTTCGGCGTGCGGATGGAAACACATATCGAAACTGGTTACGTCATCCCGCCCTTCTACGATTCCATGGTCGGCAAGCTCGTGTGCTGGGGTAAGGATCGGGACGAGGCCATCGCGAGGATGCTCAGAGCCCTCGATGAAGTCGTGATCGAGGGCGTGACCAACACAGCCGGCTTCCATAAAATGGTGCTGAGCCATCCGAAATTTCGGTCAGGCGATTTCAACACTGCGTTTGTGAGCGAACTGATGGTTACTGCGAATTAGGGTGCGGGATTACTGCAACAAGGTGTTTTTTGACATCGAAAATGGGGCGGCCACAATATCCGCGTCTTCGGCGGTTCGTTTCTCCGGTCGTCAGCATCTGGTTGGTAGCTTTGCGATCCCAGCGACTCCTGAAGAGCCGTCGGTAATTCCGTCAGAGTGGTTGTCAGTGTTGAGCTATGATATGCGTGGTCACGAAAATCATATATTCGATACAACTCGGCGACGTTGTGAAAACGGGTGACCTATTCGTCCGTTTTAATACAAAGGGGCTCACTTCGGCGGGGAGGCCGCCAGCACGCAATGGCGCAGCGTCGCTGATCAGATCAGACCGAAGGTGCCAAACTGGCCAACTTGATGGACGAGGCCGAGAACGATGTGCTGCCTACATGACCTTTCCCAAGCAGCATTGCGCCAAGCTGCACTCAACCAATCCCATTGAGCGCCTTAACGGTGAAATCAAGCGACGGACAGAAGTGGTTGGCATCTTTCCAAACGATGATGCCATCATCCGGCTCGTCGGTGCTCTACTGCTGGAGCAAAACGACGAGTGGGCTGTTCAACGTGCCCGCTACATGACGCTGGAAACTATCGGGCAAATGAGCGATGATCCACTCATCAGCTTGCCAGCAGTGGCGCGATGATACTCTTCCGGCCCTTCGGAATGAGCCGTGGTCGTATAAGCTACACCACGTCCTGGGAGTACGTCATGCCAAGCTGATAACTGCTTGTGGGTGCAAGTCCCATCCGGCCAAAGCCTTAGCAGGCAAGCCGGGACCGAGTCTTGCGGGCGTCGCGGTAACGCGGGGTCTGAAGTGTAGACAGGAGCCATGCGGGGTGCGGGAATGAGCCTCGAAAGGTGGATGTTCACGGAGGCCGAGTGTGTTCCCTAAACACGAAGGCAACACGAGTATCGTCGTTATGCGAGATGATGCCGCTCCGTCGGGGTCGATGGCCGGATCACGTATGGAAGGCAGTTATCGGAACATGAGAGGCCCGACCGGGTCCGCCAGACTGGTCTCTGGTGGGGGGAGCAACAAGGCACTGCCGGAGTTGTTGACCGAGCTGAGGTCGGGAGTCGGACTGGTTCATAGTACCAATGAAACCGTTGAAGGAAACGAAACGCGTGGAGGGAAGGGATCGGCCCGAGAGGATCTCGCAAGAGGAGGCCAGGGTCCGGACACAGAGCCGGGTTGTCCTGATGCCAAACCTCGAGCGGGTGAACGCGGCAGCCAGACAGGTTGCCCGAACTCGGTTCACTGCACTGCTGCATCACGTCGATCTGAATGCGCTTCATCGTGCATTCAGACGGCAAAAGCGGCAGGCAAGCGCAGGCGTCGATGGGATGACTGTGGCGAAGTACGAAGAGAGGTTGGAGCAAAATCTTCACGATCTCTGCGAACGGGTCCACACGGGTCGCTACCGGCCACAGCCGGTGCGACGTGTTTACATTTCAAAAGCCGATGGCGGAAAACGGCCACTTGGAGTGCCGACCCTGGAGGATAAGATCGTCCAGGGCGCGGTCGCTGAAGTGCTTAGTGCCGTCTATGAGGCCGACTTTTGCGGGTTCTCCTATGGCTTCAGGCCAGGGCGCAACCCGCACATGGCACTGGATGCATTGCATACAGCGATCATGAGCCAGCGCGTGAACTGGGTGCTCGATGCCGACATCCGCAGCTTCTTTGACTCGGTTGACCACGAGTGGCTGTTGCAGATGGTGGCGCACAGGATAGCCGATCCCCGTATCCTCCAGCTTATCAAGCTGTGGCTGCGGGCGGGAATCCTTGAGAGCGGCGAGACGTATGAGACTGACAAGGGTACCCCGCAAGGAGCTGGCATTAGTCCGCTCCTCGCCAACATCTTTCTGCACTACATCCTCGATCTGTGGGTTCATCAATGGCGTCGACGCTATGCACGCGGCCGAATTGTGATCGTGCGCTACGCCGACGACTTCGTTATGGGCTTCGAGAACAAGGATGATGCGCTGAATATGCTTCTGGCCCTCAAGGAGCGACTAGGCAGTTTTGGCCTAGCGCTCCACGAAGGCAAGACGCGGCTGATCGAGTTTGGCCGGTTCGCGGCTTTGACTCGGCAGCGGCGTGGCGAGCGAAAGCCCGAGACCTTCGCCTTCCTGGGCTTCATTCACTACTGTGGAGTGACCCGTGATGGCAGGTTTATCTTGAAGCACAAGACGGAAGGGAAACGCCTGACGCGAAAGCTGAAGGCGTTGCGCGAGGGAGCATGGCGGCACATGCACATGACGTTGGCTACCCAGCACAAGTGGCTTGCCGCTGTGCTGCGTGGACACTACGGCTACTACGGCAGGCCGCATAACTATCCCGCGCTCAACGGTTTCTATCAGCAAACACGCCGCATATGGTTCCGCTGCCTGAGGCGGCGAAGTCAGAAAAGCCGGCGAATGGGTTGGTTGGAATTTGAAATCCTCACCGCACGCTTCGCGCTGCCAGTCCCACGTATTACTCGAACTTGGGCGCAGGCCAGGAGATGACGCGGGTTACTCTCGGGAAGAGCCGGGTGCGGGAAATCCGCCCGCCCGGATCTGTGAGGGCGAAGCCGAATGGCATAGCTACTCGACCACGATCCGGAGGGAAGATCAGCGTGTCAGGCGCCGATGCGTCCAATAGTGATTGTCATTCCAGTTGCAGGCTGTCGTAGCGGGCCGGAACCTTTAAAACAGTCACGGGTTGCGATCTGAAAGGACCTCCAATCATGCAGGCACGCGCCAAGAAGGATATCGTCGTCATTGGCGGCTCATCGGGGAGCGTTGCGGTGTTGGAAATGCTGATGGCCGATCTCGGTACCGATCTGACCGCGAGCATCTTCGTCAGCACGCATATCCCAGCTCGATCACCGGGATTGCTTCTCGATATTCTGGCGCGATGCTGCAAGCTTCCAGTCTCTCGCGCCATCGATGGCGCGGCGATCGAAAAGGGGCATGTCTATGTTGCCGCACCCAACTGTCATCTTCTGTTGATCGACAAGAGGATCAGGCTCGGTATGGGGCCTCGCGAGAACATGGTGCGGCCTTCTATAGATCCGATGTTCCGCTCAGCCGCGCTGTGCTTCGGCAGCCAGGTGGTCGGTATCGTGCTCACCGGGATGTTAAGCGACGGAGCCGCGGGCTTGCATGCGATCAAGGCATGTGGCGGCACTGCCATTGTCCAGCATCCGATCGACGCCGATGTCGACGAGATGCCTCTGGCCGCGCTTCGAGCGGTCGATGTCGATCACATTTCGGCCGCACGCGATCTTGGCGGTCTTATCCACCGGATGGCCGCCACCCCCGCTGGCCCAAGTCTGCCTCCACCCGCGCACTTGCATCTGGAGGTCGAAATCGCATTAGGTCGGACGCTGGGAAGCGCAATGCTTTCCAGCGGTGCCGTCTCAGGCCGGGTCCCGTTTTTCGAGGACGAGGATGTATCATCTTTCGGCAAGATAGATGAAGCGATCCGCATCGCGATGCGTGTGATGGAGGAACGGGTCACGCTCGTTGAAAGTCTCGCGAAGGATGCACGCGACACCGGTCGTAATGCTGTGGCGGATCTGTATGATGGGCGCGCTGTCGAGTATCGGCGACATGCCATGACGTTGCGGAATGCAGCCGTTAATGCGCTCGGCGTCGCACCTGTGCCATGCCAGGGCGAGACATGATAATCGCGGTTCGGTAAAAACGCCAAGTGGTTCGCATCGATTACCCGTGGTAAGGGGTAAACATGGCTCACGAACCGCAAAATCAGAATGATGAAGAACCAGATCATCCGGCACGGCCGTTGCGGGATGAGCCGCTCGCCATCATCGGTATCGGGGTGTCGGCGACATCCCTCGGTTCGCTCGATCGCATCTTTTCCGGGCTCACGTGTGACCTTGGTGCGGCCTATCTCGTGGTCGTCCGCCAGCAGGATGGTCTTGATGTTCAGGCCGTGGTCGATGTGCTGCGAAGACGAAACGACCTGACCGTCAAAATTGCTGTCGAGGGCGAGGCCGTCGCCAAGGATACGATTTTCGTCGCAGGACCGGACGATATGCTGACACTGGACGGCGATCATCTGCATGTCCGCGCTGCCTCAGAACCTATCGGGCATCGGGCAACGGTCGACACGCTCCTGATCTCTCTGGCGGAACAAGCACGGGAGCGGGCCATCGCCGTTCTCCTGCGCGGCCTTGGCAGCGATGGCACAGGTGGCGTGGTAGCGACAAAGAAGTTTGGCGGCCTCTCCATCGGGGAGGTCGAGGACGAAGAAGCCGTGTCCACGCAGGACGGCCCCGGCCCCTTCGGCGCGGTCGATTATCGCCTAGCGGCGGATGAGATTGCCACGCACATTGCCGGGCATGTCCGAAGCCTTCATGACCTTGAGGAGACATCCCCGGACGACGGCGCGGAGGGCAGCATCCGCAGCCAGATCATGCGGGTCACTGCGATCCTGCGGAAGGTCACCGGCCATGACTTCCATGGCTACAAGAAAGGGACATTTATGCGCCGCGTTCACCGCCGCATGAATGTTTCCCATATCGACGGCGTAGATGCCTATATCGCAAAGCTACAGGCCGATCGGGAAGAGGTTGAAAGCCTCTTTCAGGATCTCTTGATAGGCGTGACCCAGTTCTTTCGCGATTCCGCCGAGTTCGAAGCGCTCGAGCGCGAAATCCCCAGACTGTTGGAGGGCAGGGGGCCAGGCGAGCCGTTACGCGTCTGGGTGCTCGGCTGCGCCACCGGTGAGGAGGCCTATTCTATTGCCATGCTCCTGCGAGAACATATGGCGGCCATGGACCATCCGCCGGAGGTGCAGATCTTTGCGACGGATCTCGATGCTCGCGCTCTCGGTATTGCCAGGGCGGCGCGTTATTCCACGGGAATCGAAACACAGGTTTCGCCCGACAGGCTTGTTCGCTGGTTCGTCCGCGAGGGCGACACCTATTGCATCATCAAGGAACTGCGGGAGATGTGCATCTTTTCTCCGCACAGCATCCTTAAGGATGCGCCGTTTTCCAGAATGGACATCGTTTCCTGCCGGAACCTGCTGATCTACCTGGATGGCGAGTTACAGAACCGGGTCATTCCCATCTTCCATTTCTCGCTCCGGGAGGGCGGCATCCTGTTTCTCGGTTCGTCGGAGAATGTCACGCGGCATACGAAGCTCTTCTCGCCAGTTGATCGCAAGCATCGCCTCTTCCGCCGGCTGGAGACAGCCACACGTCTCATTCTGGATTTTCCGCTGCGCACGCGGGCTAGAGGGATCGCCCAGCCCTTCGTGCCCACCGCACCGGTTCAAGCGGGACGCCTGCCGATGACGATCAGCCGGCATGCCGATGCCGTGGTAGAGCGCTACACGCCTGCCTATGTGATCGTCGACACGCATTATGACATTCTACATTTTTCCGGCCGCACCGGCCGGTATCTCGAACCTGCGGCAGGAGCGGCGACACTCAATCTTCTCAGTCTTGCGCATCGCGACCTGCGGCTCGACCTGCGTGCGGCGCTGCATCGTGCCGCTACGGAAGCGGTCCGCGTTGAGGTGTCCCGCGTGGTGTTTCGCAACAACGACTTAACGAGCGTCGTCAACCTGCTGGTCGAGCCGCTGGGGGGAGGCGATGTCACCTCTCTCATCGTTTTGTTCCAGGATGCGGGAACGGTGAGTGAAGGCACGACGGTTCACGGGGAATGGCTGACGACCGACGACCATATCCAGCGTCTTGAAACGGACCTGCGCGTCACGCGCGACCGGCTCCAGGCAACGATCGAGGAGCTGGAATCGACCAACGAGGAACTGAAATCGTCGAACGAGGAATATCAGTCGATTAACGAGGAACTGCAATCCGCCAGCGAGGAGATGGAGACGTCGAAGGAGGAGGTCCAGTCCGTTAACGAGGAGCTGCAGACGGTCAATGGCGAGCTTGCGCATCGCGTCACCGAGCTGGGACGCGCCAATTCCGACCTTAAGAACCTGCTAGAAGCGACCAAGATCGCGACGGTCTTCCTGGACAACGACCTACGCGTGCGCAGCTTCACACCCGAAGCCAGCCAGATTTTCCATCTGCTGGAAACCGATGTCGGCCGTCCGCTGGATCACGTCGTGTCAAGGGTCGGCTATCCCGAGCTGCAGGATGACGTGCGGCGTGTCCTTCGGTCATTGACGCCCGTGAACCGGCAGGTCAGCGACATGCAATCCGACCGGCACTATGCGGCGCGCGTCCTGCCCTACCGCAGCGTGGACAACTACATCGGCGGCGCCGTGCTGACATTCACCGATTTGACGGTCACCTATCATGCCGAGGCGGCGCTGCGGCGCAGTGAGCAACGCCTGCAGCGCGTTCTGGAAACAGACGCGGTGGGCGTGATCTTCATGGATCAAGGCGGACTGATCCTCGATGCCAATGACGTCTTTCTGGTCATGTCGGGTTATACGCGCGAGCAGATCAAGCGACACGAGCTCGACTGGCGACGGCTGACGCCAAGCGAGTATCTGGCCGAAACCGAAGCGCAGATGGAGAAGCTGCGCGTGACCGGCAGGCTGGGTCCCTACGAGAAGGAATATATTCTCGCGGACGGAACGCGAAGTTGGCTGCTGTTTGCCGGCCGCGATCTCGGCGACGGGACGGTGGCGAAGTTCTGCATTGATATTTCTGTGCGCAAGCGCGCCCAGGCCGCTTTGAAGGAGGGGGAGGAACAGTTCCGCCTGTTTGGGGAAGCGTCGAGCGATGCCTTGGCGATCCGCGATGCTCAGACGTTGGAATGGGTGTATCTAACGCCGGCTTTCGAGACCATCTACGGCATCAGTCGTGAAGCTGCGATGAGTGGCGACAATATTCAAGATTGGCGTGACCTGATTGTTCCCGAAGACCGTGATGCGGCGATGGCACAGGTCGGCCGCGTCCGCCTTGGCGAACGCGTCGAGTTCGAATACAGGATTCAACGCCCGACGGATGGAGAGGTGCGTTGGCTGCGCAACGCCGAATTTCCACTGTTCGACATAGCGGGCGTCGTAAAACAGATCGGCGGGATCGGCCGGGACGTCACCGAAGCCAAGATGTCGGACGCACGCATGAAAGTGCTTGTCGGAGAACTGCAGCACCGCACACGCAACCTGATGGTAATCGTGCGCGCCGTGGCCGAGAAGACCATGGAAAGCAGTCGCGATCTCGTTGATTTCGGTACAAAGTTCCGTGATCGACTCGACGCCTTGGCGCGTGTGCAGAGTCTTCTTTCGCGCCTGACCGCCGGAGACCGCGTCACGTTCGATGAACTCATCTCGTCAGAACTCGCCGCCCATGGCGTGCTGGAAACGCGATCCGACGCAATCTCCTTGGATGGGCCGGCCGGCATCCGTCTTCGCTCGACCAGCGTCCAGACGCTGGCGCTCGCCTTGCACGAGCTTGCGACCAACGCGGTAAAATATGGCGCCCTCAGCCAGCCGGACGCCCGATTGACCGTCCGCTGGACGATCGAACAGTCCGATGCAAGCGGGCGCCTTTGGCTGCATATCGACTGGCGGGAATCCGCTGTCGTCATGACGGACGACGGTGGGAAACGGTTCGGAGGCGGGCAGGGGCGCGAACTGATCGAACGTGCGCTGCCCTACCAGCTGAAAGCCCGGACATCCTTCGATCTCACGGATGACGGCGTTCACTGTCAAATCGCGATACCGCTACTGGGCCAGTCGCCAGGGGAACACGATCCCGGCTGATCCGCTTCTGAACAAGATAGCGTCCCCGTGCGCCTGGGGAACGGTCTGAGCGGCCAATGTAAGTTAGTGGTTACTTACATTCACTTCGCGGGAAATCTTATCGCATCCCTAACCGTTGACTTACATTTATACAACTTTCGCATGAACCATTTTGCACGCATGTGGTTATCGTGTATGCATACGTCTGTAAGTTGTTTGTCGATCGCGCTTACTCCAGAAATGGGGTAAATGAGACCCTTATCTTAATCCCCCCTGAAGGTGTGGGCCGTGGTCGAACGCGCGTGCTTGGGACGCCGGTGTGGATGACGGTGGACGCATTCTACCGTCGAATCTGGAGGGAGCATGTCAAGGGAGTTCACGGTCAGCGATACGCACGGCTTCTCGCGTCTGCCCAGCTTCTCGGTTCAATCGACTAGCGTCGGTCTGGGCTGGACGAAAAGCTTCCTATCGACACAGGTTGAGACGCCGTTCTCACATAGGTTCACGCCAATTGCGGATATCCTCGTCTCGGTGATCCGTACCGGCTCCAGCCGGGCAGAAGTGACGCTTAACGCGAGCCGGCACTCCATGGAAGCCGCTCCCGGTGGCGTTACCATCATCCCGGATCGGGTCGATTTCAAAGCCGACACCCAGAGCCGCTTTGAGACGACGCACTTGTATCTGCGGCGCAGCGTCATCAACGATATCGCCGCCGACATGCTCAGGGCCGATCCCCAGAACATCGAGATCCTTCCAAGCTTCGGTACGTTCGACCCGGTGCTGGAGCATCTGGTCAGGGCCATTCAGGACGCAATGGACGACCAGCGTGAACATTCTCCGCTCTATGTCGAATATCTTGGCAACGCCATCGCAGCGCGTCTCATTCAGAATCACTCCAATGCCGCTGGTGTCCGGACCCTTGAGCTCCCGCGAGAGCGGCTCAGCGGCAAGGCTATCGAGCGTATCCGCTCGCTGATCGAACAGCGACTGAAGACGCGCCTGACGGCAGACGACCTTGTCGAAGGTACCGGCATGAGCACCGATCACTTCGGGCGTCTCTTCAAACAGACCATGGGCACAACCCTCCATCAGTTCGTCATCCGGTGCAGGGTCGATCGGGCGCGCACGTTGCTCGCCAATACCAAGATTCCGCTGGTCCAGGTGGCCTTCGAATGCGGTTTCGCCGACCAAGTTCATTTGACGCGCGTGTTCTCGAAAGTGGTTGGGGTGACGCCTGGCGCCTACCGAAAGGACAAGGGGCGCTGAAGCCGTCTCCTGCCTGAGGGCAACTGTTCATCTCCTGCTGGTCCGCAGCCGTCGCTTTTTTGTGCGACCGGAAAGAATCTCGATCCGGGCTTCGTCAGCTTTTGCCTCGTGGTACGTCCAACGGGCGGCGACGCATCGGTTCGTTTAGCTTCAAACCAGACCTGTCCAGGAACCCAATGGGACGTAACCACGCGACTGAAGCAGATGTGTTTTTCAATATTAGGAAAAACATTAGAAACTTAAAAATGTAAAATGGTTAACAAGCGATTAATGGATCTTTCTAAAGACAGTAAATCTCATTTTTTATTTGTTAACTAAATCCTTCCAGAGAGTAGTATTATCTATAGCGCCGCGATTTTAGCCTAACATTCTCGGTATTGTCCAATACGATGCGTCACCGCATGTGGTTCGCTGTCTATAATGCGTAACGAGTGCGGAGACAGCGCGATGCCAGTGATCCTGACCAGTAAATCCGATGGTAGTGTTGAGACCGTTCAAAGCGGCACCATCTCGCTGACCTCTCCAACGATCGTGCAACTTCCGTTCGGGCCCAAAGATGTTGCCGAATATCAGGCCGTCGGACGCGATCTGGTCATTACGCTTCAGTCAGGAGAAACAACGCGGCTGGTTAATTTCTTCGACAAGGACGGCAAGGCTTCCGGCAATGATCTCGTGCTTCAGGACAGCGAAGGTAATCTTTGGCAGGGTCAGTATAGCGACGGCCTGAACGATTTTCAGTTTTCCGAGATCGGTAGCGTCGATCAGTTGGCAGGCGCGGCCGGTGGCGGCGGCGGCCTCTCCTCGTCCGTGCTCGGCCTCGCGGCCTTGGGCGCACTGGCCGCCGGCGGAATGGCACTCGGTGGATCCGGTGGTTCTGAACGCGATGATGGTGATGCAGACGCAGATGCCGACGCCGATGCAGATGCAGATGCCGACGCCGATGCAGATGCAGACGCTGACGCTGACGCTGACGCTGATGCCGATGCCGATGCCGACGCCGACGCTGATGCTGATGCGGACGCAGATGCTGATGCAGACGCCGACGCGGATGCCGATGCAGATGCAGACGCGGATGCTGACGCCGACGCAGACGCGGATGCTGATGCGGATGCTGACGCCGATGCGGACGCTGATGCCGATGCTGACGCTGACGCGGATGCAGATGCTGACGCCGACGCCGACGCTGATGCAGACGCCGACGCCGACGCTGATGCAGACGCCGATGCCGATGCCGATGCCGATGCGGACGCCGACGCCGACGCCGATGCGGACGCGGATGCTGATGCGGATGCCGACGCCGACGCAGACGCAGATGCTGACGCGGACGCTGACGCAGATGCTGATGCAGACGCTGACGCGGATGCGGATGCCGACGCGGATGCTGACGCAGATGCCGACGCCGATGCTGACGCAGATGCCGACGCTGACGCGGATGCTGATGCCGATGCGGACGCTGATGCAGACGCGGATGCCGATGCGGACGCTGACGCTGATGCCGACGCTGACGCCGACGCCGACGCCGATGCCGATGCCGACGCGGATGCTGATGCAGACGCCGATGCCGATGCCGATGCTGACGCGGATGCTGACGCAGATGCTGACGCCGATGCGGACGCTGACGCTGACGCCGATGCTGACGCCGATGCAGATGCAGATGCCGACGCCGATGCGGACGCGGATGCTGATGCGGATGCCGACGCCGACGCAGACGCAGATGCTGACGCGGACGCTGACGCGGATGCTGACGCCGATGCAGATGCAGATGCAGATGCGGACGCCGACGCCGATGCAGACGCTGACGCGGATGCGGATGCCGACGCGGATGCTGATGCAGACGCTGACGCTGATGCAGACGCCGATGCCGACGCTGACGCGGATGCTGATGCCGACGCTGACGCCGATGCGGACGCTGATGCCGATGCCGATGCCGATGCAGACGCGGATGCTGATGCCGACGCCGACGCCGACGCCGATGCAGACGCCGATGCGGACGCCGACGCCGATGCGGACGCGGATGCTGATGCAGACGCCGATGCCGATGCTGACGCAGATGCTGACGCCGATGCAGATGCCGACGCCGACGCCGACGCCGACGCCGATGCGGACGCAGATGCTGATGCAGACGCCGATGCGGACGCAGATGCTGATGCAGACGCTGACGCGGATGCGGATTCCGACGCAGATGCAGACGCTGATGCAGACGCAGATGCTGACGCAGATGCCGATGCCGACGCTGACGCTGACGCAGATGCGGACGCTGACGCTGATGCCGACGCGGACGCCGACGCCGACGCCGATGCTGACGCGGATGCGGATGCAGACGCGGATGCCGATGCTGACGCAGATGCGGATGCAGATGCAGATGCAGACGCGGATGCCGACGCGGACGCCGACGCTGATGCAGACGCTGACGCGGATGCGGATGCCGATGCCGATGCGGACGCTGACGCTGACGCGGATGCGGATGCGGACGCTGATGCCGATGCCGATGCAGATGCAGATGCCGATGCCGACGCTGACGCCGATGCAGACGCAGATGCTGATGCAGACGCTGACGCGGATGCGGATGCCGACGCAGATGCAGACGCAGATGCCGATGCCGACGCGGATGCTGATGCCGATGCGGACGCTGACGCCGATGCCGACGCCGATGCGGACGCGGATGCTGATGCCGACGCTGACGCTGACGCAGATGCGGACGCTGATGCTGATGCCGACGCCGATGCTGATGCTGATGCAGATGCCGACGCTGACGCGGATGCTGATGCTGATGCCGACGCCGATGCCGATGCGGACGCTGACGCAGATGCGGACGCGGATGCCGACGCTGACGCAGATGCTGATGCTGATGCAGATGCCGACGCTGACGCGGATGCTGATGCTGATGCCGACGCCGATGCGGATGCAGATGCTGACGCCGATGCCGATGCGGACGCTGACGCCGATGCGGACGCTGACGCGGATGCTGACGCCGATGCAGATGCAGATGCCGACGCCGACGCCGACGCCGATGCGGACGCAGATGCCGATGCCGATGCCGACGCTGATGCTGATGCCGATGCGGACGCTGACGCCGATGCCGACGCCGATGCGGACGCGGATGCTGATGCCGACGCTGACGCTGACGCAGATGCGGACGCTGACG
>NZ_QJSR01000006.1:0-13279 GCF_003217095.1 Rhizobium sp. PP-CC-3A-592 | reverse complement strand
TGCTGATGCCGATGCGGACGCTGACGCCGATGCCGACGCCGATGCGGACGCGGATGCTGATGCCGACGCTGACGCTGACGCAGATGCGGACGCTGACGCTGACGCCGATGCAGACGCGGACGCCGACGCCGATGCCGATGCGGACGCGGATGCTGATGCCGACGCTGACGCAGATGCTGACGCCGACGCCGACGCTGACGCAGATGCTGACGCCGATGCGGACGCTGATGCTGATGCAGACGCTGACGCGGATGCGGATGCTGACGCGGATGCTGACGCAGACGCAGATGCAGATGCAGACGCAGATGCTGATGCCGATGCGGACGCTGACGCCGATGCCGACGCCGATGCGGACGCCGACGCCGATGCTGACGCGGATGCTGATGCCGATGCGGACGCTGATGCTGACGCGGATGCTGATGCAGACGCCGATGCTGACGCCGATGCCGATGCGGACGCTGATGCCGATGCCGACGCCGATGCAGACGCTGATGCCGACGCAGACGCAGACGCGGATGCCGATGCAGATGCAGATGCTGATGCGGACGCCGACGCCGATGCGGATGCAGATGCTGACGCTGATGCAGACGCCGATGCCGATGCGGACGCTGATGCTGATGCAGACGCGGATGCCGATGCGGACGCCGACGCCGACGCGGATGCTGATGCAGACGCAGACGCAGATGCCGATGCAGACGCAGACGCTGATGCGGATGCCGACGCAGACGCAGACGCTGATGCGGATGCCGACGCCGATGCTGATGCAGACGCGGATGCAGATGCCGATGCAGACGCAGACGCAGACGCTGATGCGGATGCCGACGCAGACGCAGACGCTGATGCGGATGCCGACGCCGATGCTGATGCAGACGCGGATGCCGACGCTGACGCGGATGCTGATGCTGATGCCGACGCCGATGCGGATGCTGACGCCGATGCCGATGCGGACGCGGATGCCGACGCAGACGCTGATGCCGATGCGGACGCCGATGCAGATGTTCAGGCCTATGACGATATTGCCGTCACGACGGTGGATATCAGTCCTGTCACGACCCTGCGCTCGGATAATGAAACGAACAATGTGCTGCTCAATATCGGCAACTTCACCGATACGTACGACTTCCAGATCGCCGATGGCGTGACATCGGATGCGACGTTCAACGTCAATGTCGGCGGGCTTGTGGGCGTCCTCACCAACGCTACTGCCTCCTTGGAGGTCAATGTCAACGGAACGTGGACGGAGGTTGGAAACTCGTCATCCGGCGGGCTGCTCGATCTGATCGGGTTGGCCGGCCAGGGCGTGCAGATCACGGCGTCCGATCTGGAGGCAGGCGCATACCGGTTGACCTTCAGCGGCGGCGGCCTGGTCGGAGCCGTGACCACGATCGATCTCGACGCCAACTTTGTCGATAGCAGCTTGACGGATTTCGTCGGGGTTAGCGGCCCGGCTGCGACCGGCAACCTGCTGACGGATGCAGGTCCGGGCGGCGGACAGGATGTGCTGGGGCCGGACGGACTGGCGGTGTTGCAGATCCTCGATGGAAACGGGACCTTTGTCACGGTGACCGACGGCACGATCGTCGCCGGAGAGCACGGAACCCTGGTCATCAATTCTGATGGCAGCTACAGCTACGAGGCCAATGACAATCCAACAGCCGTGGGCCAGGTAGATGACTTCCAGTATCGTTTGCTGCATCCCAATGGCGACAGCGATACCGCGAATTTGTTTGTGCGCATCGAAAGCCCCGACGCCACCACGATCTGGAGCAGCGCCGATCTGGCGGCAGACGCGACGGTTATGACGGCCGTTAACGACATCGACCAGGCTTTCGTTTCGAGGGCGTTTCTGGAGACGTCATCCTTTGTCGACAATGCGATCGACTATACAAGGGGGCTGTTCGGGACGACCGGCAACACTACCTACGATTTCTCTGTTGCGGAAGACACGCAAGCCGACCTGTCGCTCGATGTGTCGTCCAGCGCGCTTCTCAACCTACTCGATACGCTCTCCTTCAATCTCTACGAAATTGTCGGTGGCAATCCGGTGCTTGTCGGCACCAGCGGATCCGGCGGACTGATCGATCTGGTCGGCCTGTCCGGCAGCTCCATCCGCGCGATGATCGACGGTCTCGACTCCGGAACCTATCGATTAGAGGTCAACAACAGCGGTATCAGTCTCGGAACGAGAATAACGGCCGACGCCACCTTCCAGACCACGGATTTCACGGAATTCGTTCCTGGAACCGTCATAGCGGCTCAGGGTAATATCCTTGATGGTTCGGAGAGCGGTGGGCAGGCCGATACGCTCGGATCGGATCTCACATCGCTGAGCGTTCTCGATGGCAACGGCTTCGTGTTGCCTGACGCCGATGGGCAGGTGATCGTTGGGGATTATGGCAGCCTGACCATCTTTGCCAATGGCGACTACTATTACGAGCCGGTTCCAAGCTTGGCGTCGATCGGCCAGACCGACACCTTCACCTATCAGTTGCTGCATCCCAACGGGTCCACTCAGGTGGCTGAACTTGCCATCGTCATTGGCGATCCCGATGTCGATCCCTCGGCGGTCGAGACGTCGAACATGGGGGCACGGTTATTCGGCGATAGCGAGGACGTTATCGCTCTGGACAGCTTGGTCGCTACCAACGTCGATGACGATCTGGGCGCAGTTTCAACGACGCTCGACAACCATCTGGACCTGACGCTCGACAATATTCTAGAAAGTGGGGAGGACGGACCGCTGACCATCGATTTGGGCGACGGCGACGAGACGAATCCGTCAGTATCCGATGACCAATATGTAAGCATAGACTACGATCCTCCCGTCTACTCGACCGTGGATCCGTTAGTTCACGATGACGCATTGCACCAGGCTTCGGCTTTGTGATGATGGTTAAGCCGAGACATAAGGTTCGCTCCATCGCGGCCGGCTATGGACACTCTTCCAGCGAGAATGCCGGAAGAATGTTTATACGCCGTCCGGAATGGAGATCTGATGCGAAGACCGCACCAAGGATCGTTCATTGCTCTTGTACTGCTTGCATGTTCGTCAATTCAATCATGTTCAAGAGAAGCGGGCGGTGCGGTTTCCGTGACCGGCCGATCGATGCAATCGCGACCATCCTTGCCACAGGAGGCAGGGGGGACGCCGCTGGCGGCCATTCCGGTACCCGCCTCTTCGGAAGGGTCGGCCATCCCCCAAGAGGGGCCTATTACGATCGAGGATGCCGTCTGGCGCGCCATTGCTTGGAGTCCGGCCATCACGCAGGCCGCAGGGCTGCTGGGGGAGAGCCATGAAGAGATCAACGTCGCTAAGGCGGGATACTATCCGAAGATCGGAGGCGGCCTCAGCTCTGCACTGGTCACCTCCGGCTCACGCACTACGGAGCCCGCGATGAACATTTCCGTGTCGCAGATGGTGTACGATTTCGGCAAGGTGGCCAACACGGTCGAAGCCAGGACAGCGGGTTCCGAAGTCAGCCATGCCCGCATGCTCCAAGCGGTAGATCAGGTGATCCGCGACACAAGCCAGGCAATGGTCGAGGTCCAGCGCAACACGGACCTCCTGCATGTCGCAAGGCAGCAGCTTGCCGGCGTTCAGGCCATCGCCGGCCTTGTGACACAGCGCACCGACAGCGGCGCCGCCACCCGGTCGGACAAGGTCCAGGCGGCGGCCCGGGTCCAGGCCGCGGAGGCGACGGTTCTCGAGGTGTCCTCGGCGCTTGGCCGCTGGGAAAGTGCTCTCGCCAGTCTTCTCGGCGTCGAGGGTCGGCTGGCATTGGCAAAAGATACTTCGGACATCTGGAAAAACGCCTGCGACAGTGGCATGCCAAACTGGAACACGCTGCCTGGCGTGCTAGAGGCCGATGCGGGACGCCGTCAGGCTGTTGCCGAGCGCGACCTGACACGCTCGGAGATCTATCCGACCCTGTCCCTCAAGGCAGACGGCAGCTATGCGCTGGCAGGCACCCCGTCGGATACGCGCAATCCAGATTTTTCGATCGGCTTCAATCTGTCGGGCAATTTCTCCCAGGGTGGTGCCGCAGCTTCCCGCAGCAAGGCAGCCGGCTTTGCCGTCGCGGCTGCGGAGGCGGCGCGCGAAACGGCCAAGTACGAGGCCGGCCGGGCATTGAGCGAGGCACGCGCGCAGATTTCCGGCCTGAAACAGCTGGCAACCTCGCTCTCGTCCCGCTCCGCCATGATGATCGAGACGCGCGATCTCTATCGTGAACAATATCTCCAGCTGGGAACGCGCACCCTCCTCGATCTGCTCAACGCAGAAGAGGAGCTTCATACGGCGCGCTTTGACGCGGTGAACACGAATTACGATCTGCGGCGTCTGGCCACGGATTGCCTCTTTAATTCGGGCGGCTTGCGCGACGCCTTCGGGCTGAGCGGCAAACCGCTGCGTGGAGTAATCATCTGATGGATATGATGCGGCAGGCGCACACGAACATGGGCGATGCGGATCGCGACGCTCGTTCCCGGCGCCAGCTCGCATTGCTTCGCCTCGAGCCCTGGCTAGAGGCCCTGGAATATGTCGGGCAGCACTACCGCTTGTCCTTCTCCAGGGAGCGCGTGCGCAACGGTCTTCGCTGGAGCGATCAGGCGGACGAAGCTGCGGCTATCCGACAGGTCGCACAGGATATCGGGCTCAATGTCCGGCCCGCTTCGGTGGAAGTCGTTACGGCGGGA
Source organism: Rhizobium sp. PP-CC-3A-592 (assembly GCF_003217095.1). Taxonomy (GTDB): domain Bacteria; phylum Pseudomonadota; class Alphaproteobacteria; order Rhizobiales; family Rhizobiaceae; genus Ferranicluibacter. The sequence continues at coordinate 8,584 of NZ_QJSR01000006.1, read as the reverse complement.
GAGTGGAACCTTCCCGTGATCGTGCGTCTGATCGACGGCCGCATCGGCGTTGTCAACGCGATCGGCGCGAACGGCGACGCAAGCGTCGTCTTCTGTGGCGATCAGGGTCTCCCAAGTCCGATCGGGCTGGACCGGCTTATCCGCGACATCGACGTGCTTCTTATCCCGCGCCCGGCGCGAACGGTTCCCGATAGGCGGATCGACGCCTATATCCGACCCTTTCGCAAGAACTGGATGCGGCGGATCATGTTTCACGACATGCGGCCTTATGTGCATATCATGATCGCGTCCCTGATCGCCAACGCACTAGGGCTGGCGGGCATCCTGTTCTCCATGCAAGTCTACGACCGCGTCATTCCGGCCGAGTCCTTCCACACGCTGGCGGTGCTGTTCAGCGGCGTCCTCTTGGCGATCGGGTTCGATTTTCTCCTTCGTCGCTTGCGGATGAACATTATTGACATCCTGGGCAAGCGATCCGACGTCATGATGTCGGATCATGTCTTCGGGCACGCGCTCCGGATCAAGAACCGTCTGCGGCCCGCTTCGACCGGCACCTTCATCGCGCAGTTGCGCGATCTCGAACAGGTGCGGGACCTGCTTACATCGACGACCGTCTCGGCCCTTGCCGACCTTCCGTTTTTCCTGCTGTTCCTCGCCATCTTCTGGCATATCGGCGGCATCATGGTGCTGGTCCCCCTGGGTGCACTGGTGGTGATGATCGTGCCGGGCCTGCTGGCGCAGCATCGCATCAAGGCGCACGCATCCGAGGCTATGCGGGAATCCTCCCTACGCAACGCTATGCTCGTCGAGGCAGTGCAGGGAATCGAGGACATCAAGACGTTGCAGGCGGAGGAGCGGTTCCAGCAACAATGGAACCATTTCAACACGGTGGCCGGCGACGCTCAGCTGAAGGCGCGGGGACTGACCAACACGCTCAACGTCTGGACCCACAACGTGCAGGTCGGCGTTTACGCCCTGACCATCTTCATCGGTGCGCCAATGGTGATAGCAGGCGATCTGACAACCGGGGCGCTCGTGGGCGTGTCTGTACTTGGCTCCCGGATGATGGCGCCGATGGCACAGCTGACACAGGTGTTCAGCCGTCTCCAGCATGCACGGATCGCCATGAAGAGCCTCAACCAGCTGATGCAAATGGAGGTCGACCATCCGCCCGAGGAAAGCAGGATCCATCTCCCGCGCATTGCAGGGCATTTCCGCTTGATATCGGCTGTCTTCAAGTACGGGGAAGAGAACGTACCGGCGTTGACGGTAAAGGATCTCACCATCCGGCCGGGCGAGAAGATTGCGGTGCTTGGACGGAACGGGGCCGGCAAGTCGACTTTGCTGCAGGCGCTGTCTGGCCTTTTGGAGGCAAGCGCCGGCGATGTGCTTCTGGATTCCGTCGCCATGGCCCAGATCGATCCGGCGGACCTGCGTCGCGACGTAAACCTCCTCACCCAGAATGCACGCCTGTTCTACGGAACGATCCGCGAAAACATCACGCTCGGTGCGGCCCATGCGTCGGAAGACGATATCCTTAAGGTCCTTGCGATGGTCGGTGCCGACGCCTTCATTCGCAAGGTGCCCAAAGGGCTGGAACATGTCCTCATGGAAGGAGGCCTCGGGTTGTCGGGTGGCCAGCGCCAGGCACTCCTACTAGCAAGGCTTCTCATCCGCCAGCCGTCGGTACTCCTGCTCGACGAGCCGACCGCCTCCATGGACGAAGCCACGGAGCGCCAGTTCATCCGCGACCTTCTGGTCTGGGGTCAAGGCCGGACGATCGTCATCTGTACCCATCGGATGCGCGTTCTGGATCTCGTGGATCGCGTGATCGTGGTTGACGGTGGCGCGATTGTTCTCGATGGCGCGAAGGACACGACGCTGCAGAAGCTGCGCGTCGGCGTGACGCCGCCGGCAAAAGCAAGGGGCGCAGCGCTGCCGACATAACGTGAAGACAAAGGCCGGCAAGATTTAGGGAGTATGCCATGGCTTATATACGGACATTCGAATCGGATACGTCCTGGTCGAGCGGTTTCGACGACCAGCGCATGAAGCAGTCGCTCCGGGTCGTCACCTTGGCGTTCTGCCTGTTCGCTGCTCTCGGCACCTGGGCGTTCTTTGCCCTGCTGGACGAGGTTTCCACCGGCGCGGGCCGCGTCGTGCCGACGACGAGGGAGCAGGTGGTCCAGTCGCTTGAGGGCGGAATCATGTCGTCGCTCCACGTCCGGCAAGACCAAATCGTCGAGCCCGGACAATTGTTGGCCCAGCTCGATCCAACGATCACCGCATCCGACGTCGGCGAGAGCGCCGCCAAATATCGCGCTGCATTGGCGAGCACCGCCCGGCTTCAGGCGGAGGTCAATCTCACCAATCTCGTCTTTCCCGCCGTTCTGGACGCATATCCCGAGCTGAAGGCCAGCGAGACCGAACTCTACAATGCCCGCAGACAAAGCCTGACTGAGACACTCCGGTGGATCAAAGAGTCGCTCGTCCTGCTGGATGGCGAGTTGAAAATCAATACGAGCTTGATCGCCATGGGCGCGGCCAGCAATGTCGAGGTCCTGAGGCTGAAGCGGCAGTTGGTGGAACTTGAGCTGAAACAGGTGGAGGCGAAGTCGGATTATGTCGTGCGTGCCCGAGAGGAACTCGCCAAGACCAGCGCCGAGGTCAGCTCGCTGGAGTCTGTGATCAAGGGGCGTGCGGATTCGCTTGCGCGCACAACGCTGCGGTCTCCGGTTCGCGGGATCGTCAAGGACATCGAGGTCTCGACGATCGGCGGTGTGGTACCGCCGAACGGCAAGCTGATGGTCATCGTACCTTTGGATGACAAGCTCCTGATCGAAGCCCGCATCTCGCCGCGAGATATCGCCTTCATTCACCCGGAGCAGCGCGCAAGCGTCAAGATCACCGCGTATGACTACGCGATTTATGGCGATCTCGACGGGAAGGTCACGACCATTTCACCCGATACGATCCAAGATGAAAAAGACCCGGATGTCTACTACTACCGTGTCTTCATCGAGACGAAGAACGATGCCCTCGTCAACAAGCGCGGCGACCGCTTTCCGATCTCGCCGGGCATGGTGGCGACCGTCGATATCCATACTGGCAGCAAGACCGTGTTCGAATACCTCATCAAGCCGCTCAACCGCGCCCGCGAGGCCTTGAGGGAACGATGACCCGCGCCGTCGCCCGAAGGTCCGCAGCGACCTCGGACGACGGCATCTGAACTGCCTTACAGTGAGACCGGTCGTTTGGAGCAAGTCAGATGTCGTGCGAACCGCCCAAGGCAGCAACGATTTGGCGAAGGCCCGTGCTGTTGGATCCTTTGACGAGAAGAAGGTCCCCATCGGCCAGGTCAGCGATCAGACGGTGGTGGAGTGCCCGCAGGGACGGCGCTTTGAATGCCTGAACCTCCGGGGGCACGACGGCCCAGCTTTCGTCGTAGAGCGTACCGAGCACATAGAGGCGGTCGACCCGGTTGCGAAAGACCGTGTCGATGACCGTGCGGTGATACATTTCGGCATCTCCCCCGAGCTCGGCCATTTCTCCAAGGACTGCGATCCGGCGGCCACGGCTCGGTGTCTGTGCCAGCCGTTCCAGCGCCGCCGTCATGGAGCCGGGATTGGCATTGTAGGCGTCGTCAATGATCGAGACGCGGCGCCCGTCGAGATCCACGTCAAACTGAGCTCCGCGTCCCGGCAAATCCTCGAAGCCGGCGAGAGCGCTAAGGGCTTCCGGTATCGGCTGACCAAGCGCCGCCACCGTTGCCAGCACGGCCAGGCTGTTCATTGCCATGTGAAGGCCGCTGCTGCGCAGGCGGTAGAGGACGCGCTGTCCGTGAACCCGAGCCTCGACCTTTCCGGTCGCCGCGTCATACTCCATCAGTCGCACATCGCTGTCCGGCGCCGTGCCGTAATAGACGATCCGCAGGCGACGCACTTGTGCGGCCTGGGCAAACCGTTCGCGTTCCGCCATGTCGCGGTTGAGAACGAGCACGCTTCCCGGCGCCATGCCCGAAACGATGGCGCTTTTCGTTCGTGCGATATCGGCGATCGTCTTGCCATTGGTCAGATGTGCGGGATAGATGTTGGTGACGACGGCAATGTCGGGGCGCACTAGACGCGCGCTCTTGGCCATGCGTCCGACCGCCATTTCCAGCACGACGTAATCCCTGTCGCGGGGCATGGACGCCAGGTTCCAGGCTAGGCCATGGCAAAGATTGGCATTGTGCGTGTTATGGCTGGTAGGACCAAAGACGGAGAGGGTTCGCGACAGCATGGAAACCGTGCTTGTCTTGCCGGCGCTACCGGTTACGGCCACAACCTGTCCAGCCATTCGCTTCCGGGCATAGGCGCCGAGTGCGATGATCGCGTCGTCCGCGTTCGGTACATGCAGCACCGGCCCCTCGATGCGCCCCAGCCTAACCGGGTCGTCGGTCAGAATGGCCGATGGCGCGCATTTCAAGCCGGTGAGATGCCCGGGTGGAATACCCTTTTCGCCACCGGGCATCCGCGCCACCACCATGTGGTGCGGCTGCAGGGTCGCGGCATGGATGCACAGACCCGTGGCGCCCCAGCCTGCGGGAGGCGCGGACAGCCATGCACCGCCGGTCGCTTCGACGACATCGCGGGACTGCCACAGGCTGACACCTTCACCGGCTGGTTCCACGATGGACGCACGACGGCGGATCGCCATCTCGAAGTTCTGGCGGATGCCGAGATAGGTTTTATAGGCGATGAACCCGGAGAGAAAGTGCTCGACATCGTCGATCCGCACGCGAAACGCATGGTGACGGATGAAGAAGGACCCGACGATCCGGTCCGGCCGGCGAAAGTACATGGCCAGTTCCGGCCAGAAGTGACTGTTCAACAAGGCATGCGCCCGGGCCTCCAACGCTGAGACGAAGGCACCAAGGTCGATCATATCGAGGAGATGCGAGAGGTCGGGCCTGTCCATCAGCCTAGAAATCATTTCACGCGCTGCCATCATCAGTTCCAAAAGCGTCGGAAACGCCGTAATGCGGGTGGACACGAAGCCGAGATGATCGGCGACGTTCTGTAGGCCGAAGCGGAAGTACGCCTCTTTCGGCCTGTAGCGGGTCAGTTCGTTCACGCAATAGCTCAACCAGTGATCGTGATGACGCCAGTGCTCCTGCTGGATGAAGTGTTCGAACGCCTTTTCCACGAGGTCGAGCCAGCGCGGATTGCCGGTCAACGCATGAAGCCGCATCAGCGCGAATGCCGCTTCACCCTCGTAGTAGATGGTGCGGAACCGAACCTTGACGGACAGGCTCGATGCATGGAGGACGTGGACGAAGGCACCCGTTTCCCTGTCCTGCATCCATGCGATGCCGCAGGCCAGGAGGTCCATCAGGGGCTCATGCTCATGCGATCCGAAGACGAATGCATGCTTTGTTAGGGCGAGAATGGCAACCGCGTTGCCGCCGAGCTTTATCTCGTCTTCGACATCGATGAGGAACGCCGCCTCGGTCCCGTCGGGCAGGGCAACACGGCGGATCAGCCTTGTCGTCAGATGGGCAAGGGCCCGGTCGATGCTGGCGCCGAGGACTGGATCGCGGGTGACCTCCCAGGCCTCGATCATCGCATAGGTGGTGCTAGCATGACGTAGGGTGTTGTAGGCATCGATTTGGCGGTCGAAGCAAGGGTGATAGCCATAGACGAAGGCGCCGCCGTCATCGACCTGCCGTGCGAGATGGGAAGAGCCGCGCTCGATCAGGCCCGCAACGTCCGCCACGTCCAGCGAGGGTAGAGATCTGCGACCGGATTGCGGGCCTTCGCCACACAGGGGATGGATGTCCGTCCCGTCCGAAAACACACCGCCGGTCTTGAACGTCAAGAGGGGCGTCGCGTCGTCTGTATCGATCGGGCTGTTGATGCCAAAACGCTGACCTGCATAGATAGCGAGATTGCGGTCGTTGACGACAGCATGTTCGATCGCCGAACCGCCGTAGAGAACTGCATTGGCATTCAATTCCTGCTCTTGGAAGGCTGTCTCGAACGCCACATCGAGCGACAGTCCGCATCGGACGTAGTTTCGCTTCACGTCCCGCAGGCGTTCCCGAAATGCGCCCCATGTCGTCGGCTCAACCGATAGGACCCAATCGACGCGCAGCCACTGCGCCGCTAAACGGCCGTGCCGCTGGAGCACGGCAAGCCCGGCCTCCCACGCGCCTTCGACGGACGAACCCGTCGCGGAGACGATGCGGGCCCGGCTTTGACCATCCGACGTCGAGAAAAACAGGACGGCAGGCGGATAGGGGGCTTCCAGCTTGGGGCAGCCAGCCATGACAGCCTGCCTGATCGCGTCCAGCGCATGCGGGGAGGTGGTCATGAAAGCCTTCAGCCCTTCTTTTCGATCTGATTCAGAATCTCGCGACAGGTCTGTGGCAGCTGTTCGACCTGCGGACGGGCGAGCAAAAAGCCTTGCATCAGAACGACGCCTAGGGATCGCAGCGTCCTGGCCTGATCGATCGTTTCCACGCCTTCGGCAATAACTTTGATGCCAAGCCTCTCGCAGCATTCGACGATGCTGTGTACGAGCGTCTGTCGCGCTTCACAGCAGGAAAGGTCCCGGATCAGCGTGATGTCCATCTTGACGATATCGGGCTTGATGTCGACGAAGGCCTGCAGTCCGTTATGTCCGGCACCGAAGTCGTCGATGGCAACCTGAAGACCTTGCTGCCGCAGGGGCGTCATGGCGGCATTGGCGGTCGCGGTATAGTCGATGACACCGTTCTCCGTTACCTCTAGGATCAAGGCATCGGGCCTGAGGCCCATCTGCTCGGCGAACCTGAGCGTATCCACGGCGCCTCGGCCGTTCAGTGTTAATGCGGCCGGGGAAATGTTCAGGCTTAACGGCACGTCGAGGCCGCAGGCCGCAGCGGTCCGGATCGCCTTTTTGCGGCAAAGAGCCTCGAAAGTGAGCATACCGCGCGGCGACACGCTCCCGAAGACGGAAGCCGCGCCACCACCCGTCAAGCTTCGCGTCAGCGCCTCTTGGGCAAACACGGTTCCGGTCTCGACATTGATGATCGGCTGGAAGGCGATGGTGAAAGCCGGAAACCTGTCGGATGCATGGTTGGTCGATATCGGTTCCGCGTTCGGACGTTCCGTTCGATCGACCTGCCGGTACGTGGCCGTTTTCCGGGCCAGGACTTGCATGCGGAGTTCCTGCCAATTCAGTGGAATTGCGTATAAATCAGCCATGAAGCTCTCCTGGTGAACACACTTTGCAGGCCCACAAAGAGATATAGAAAGCACTAGCGGGAGGGTCTTGGCGAAAATCGACAATTATAGGCAGATCTAGACAGTTCCTTGCGGCTATCGTTGGAGAGTTAATAAATTGAATCGCTGCGAAACGCCGCGAAGCAACGATCGGCGTGACAACAGCACTGTTGGAATCAGTAACCTTTGGAATAATGCTTTTTCATAGTTTGTATCGACCACTATGGTTTAATGCGGCAATTGCCGCGCATTCGTCCAGCGCTGCTCTCGGCGGACGTACGCACGAATTCAGACCGTGAATTGCTCAGGGTATTCACACAACATAGACACTGCATGCTAAAGAGAGCAGGGCCTGTTCGCTTGCCTATTTTACCATTCCGGCGGCGACCGGCAGAATGACGCTTGATTGAGGCATCGCATGCGATTGCCGGTGGGATTCAACGATGACGGCAGCATTCACTGATATGTCGAACTACACAATCCTGGTCGTGGAGGACGATTACCTTGCCGTGGCCGATCTTCTCGGCAGGCTGAGCACCATGGGCGTCGGCATTGCTGGACCCGCGCCAACCGTAGAAGACGCGCTCGAAGTCCTAAGAACCGGATCAAGGGTTTCGGGCGCCATCCTCGATATCAATCTAGGGGGACAGATGGTATTTCCGCTGGCTGACGAACTTGATCGACAGTCGGTGCCGTTCCTGTTTCTCACAGGATATTCCGAAGACGTCGTGCCGATGCGTCATGCCGGGCGGCCCTTCTTACAAAAACCGTTTAACAATGAGGCAATTGCTTCCGCGCTGAAAAAACTTGCCGCAACGTACTAACTGTGGGAGTGTCCGCCTTGGATGTAGGCCCTACGAATTCATTTTACGGCGATTGTCGTACAGATTACGTCTACGGTTTTATGCCTTAAAGTCTTTGCGCTAAGCTGATATTTATTTGAATGTTCGCTTTTGACGACGAACTGCTGAAGGCTGCTCATAGCGAACTGCCGCATGATGTGTTGGTTTCGCACAAGCGCAAACTGTTAAGTTTCATAAAAAAACGTGTATGCGGCAAGGTCGTCGTCAAGTCAGCGTGTTGGCAAAATGAATGGAAGGATCAACGGTTCGTTATGCTTCAAAGCGTTCCCAGACTGTACCAAAGCGGTCGTGCTTGCCGTGCAGAACTGGTGCGGCCAACCGAAGGATGCGACGATCAATGATCGCCTTTGTTCGAAGGCGATCGGTAGCTTGAAGCCACCTAGTGCACTGACGCAATCATAAGATTCACATTTACGTTCAGATGTGCGAATCTGGGTTTATGTCCCAGAGCGTTTGCATTCTTCTGAACCCTGC
>NZ_QJSR01000005.1:217334-386518 GCF_003217095.1 Rhizobium sp. PP-CC-3A-592 | reverse complement strand
CACATCGCAAAATGATCAAGGCTTTCCGCCAAAATCACCGCAAAACTCAACCACACAAGAGCCCGAGGCCTAAACCCGAGACCGACAATCCCACCCGCAAAGTCAAGAAACTTCAGAGCGAGTTCGTTGGTCGCCAGCAGCGCCGCCGCCCTCGTTGGTGTGCGGTTTATAGATCCGGGAGAGACAGTTCGTCAACAGGGTTTTTGAAAAAAATGACAGTTTTCTGACAAAGCCTTGCGCCATAGGGGCTGGAGCCCCCTCCCCTTCCCGCGTCATCAATGAAACCTGCCTCATGGCATTCGCCGCCCTTAGTTTTACACAATCGCAGTGTCTCAGGGAGCATCGCGCACCGTGTCGGATTTGACTCGACCGCGCGAAAGATGCACATCTTCGCACAATATACGCAGCCTATAAGAAGAACCGGCGCGTTCAACAGGGACCCGATCAGCTGGCATGATCACGGACAAATCCATGATACGGTCGCTGGGCAACGAACCGCCCATATTGGCCGATGGCCGCCGGGCGCCCGATCGCCGCGAGATTTCGCTCCGCTGGCTCTCCGGCACATTCCTCACCGGCATCACATCCAGTCTCCTCATGGGCGTTGCACTCTTTGCCGCACTCGATGGTCGCCAGCAGCTTGCGATCCCCGCGGAAGCCTATGCCGCAGTGGACCCTGCCTTGCGCGGCGGCCAGCCGGCAACGACCGCCAAGCGCGGCGGTCGTATCGTCTCTCCCGTGATCGTCGCCAAGCCGTCCGACCGGACGATCCTCGAAGTCTCCACGATGATCCATGACGGCGAGAAGGAGGTGGTTCGTCGCCAGCCCTTCGCGCATGTGAAGATGACGCTGGCCGCCAATCACCAGGCATCGGAATCCTACCCTTCCTTCGATCCCCTCGCGATCTTCTCCAATGACGACGCCGCCTCGGCCCCTCCCCCGGTGCGCACCGGCACCATTTATGGCTCCGACGTCGAATCCGAAGTCGCGCTGAAGACGGTCGATTTCCCTCTCAAGGGATCGACACTGAAATTCGGCCCTTCGATGTCGCTCGACGAGGTGGAAGAGAACGTCCGCTCCAACGGCGCGGCCCTGACGGAAGGCAATACGCAGCTCGCCTCGCTCTTCTATGTCGATCCGCGACGCTTTGCCTCCGACGCCTCCGAGCTCGACCTGATCCAGGGCATCACAGCGCGGGTGGTCGAAGAGAACATGACGGTCACGCCGTTCGAGACGATCAACGACAGCAGCGCGGAATTTGCCGACGACGTCATTCCGGTCCGGCGTGATACGGACATGGCGACCGTTCTGAGCGGCGCCGGCTATTCCAAGGCGCAGGCGGCCGATATTGCGGCCATCTTCAAGACCGCGCTGAATTCGGACGTCTTCCGCGAAGGCGACGTCGTGCGCATCGGTATCATTCAGAGGGGCGAGAACGAAGAAGCGCGGGTGATGCGGGCGAGCGTCTACGCCAAGGGTGGTGCGCATGTGCTGACCATGGCGCTGGACGACCATGGCACCTTCGTCCGTGGCGAGGAGCCGCCGCAACTTTCCGCCGTCTACACGGCCTTCGACGATAACGGCACACCGACCATTTCGGCCGGGCGCGATCTGCCGCGGGTCTATGACGGGGTCTATCGGGCCGCACTTTCCTACGGCATGAACCAGGGCATGGTCGCGCAGCTGATCAAGCTGCTCGCCAGCAATGTCGATTTTCAGGCACAGTTGAAGCCGACCGACAGCCTCGAGGCCTTCTTCTCCGTTGCGGATGAAAGCGGTCGCGCGACGGATACGTCGGAACTGCTCTACGTCAATGCGAAGTTCGGCGACGCACAAACCCGGTTCTATCGTTTCCAGGACCCCGACGACAATTCCGTCGACTACTATAACGAGATGGGCAAGAGCATTCGTCAGTTCCTGCTGCGCAACCCGGTTCCCAACGGCACGTTCCGCTCGGGCTTCGGCATGCGGCGCCATCCGATCCTTGGCTTCTCGCGCATGCACACCGGCGTGGACTGGGCTGCACCGCGCGGCACGCCGATCATTGCGGCGGGCAATGGCGTCGTGGAGAAGGCTGGCTGGGATAGCGGTGGGTATGGCAACCAGACGCTCATCCGTCATGCGAACGGTTACGTCTCGTCCTACAATCACCAGAGCGCGATCGCCAAGAACGTCAAGCCCGGCGCACGCGTCGCGCAGGGCCAGGTCATCGGCTGGATCGGCACGACGGGCCTGTCGACGGGCCCGCACCTGCACTACGAACTGATCGTCAACGGCAACCGCGTCGATCCGCTGCGCATCCGGCTTCCCGGCGGCAAGTCGCTGGACGGACCGGCGCTCGCCCAGTTCGAGGAAGAGCGGCAGCGCATCGACGAGCTGCTGGCCAAGGACAATGGCAGCGAAGTCGCCGCCACGCAGTAACAGCGCGTGGCGATGATGGCGCGCCCATCGATCCGGCAGAAACGGGATCAGTGCGGCCGCTTCGCCGCCGTTTCCGCAAGACTCTCCTGATCCTGCATCTCGCCCCCGCGCGCGGCATCCAGACGTTCGGCAACGCCGGCATCTGCCGGGTCCTGTTCGCGCCGCCACGGCCGCCGGCCCTTCAGAACGCCGGACTCATGGACGATCTCGGCCACATATTCTTCCTGCCGATAGGCCATCACGTGAATGCCGGAGACACCTTTGATCTCCTTCACCTCGTTGATGATGTCGATGCAGATCTGCTTGCCTTCCTTCTTCTGGTCGGCAGCGCCCTCCAGCCGGGCGATGATCGCATCGGGGATGTGGACGCCCGGCACGTTGGAGCGGATCCAGCGCGCGGTGCGGGCGGATGCCATCGGGCCGACGCCGACGAGGATATGGCAGTGCTCGTGCAGGCCGAGATCGCGCACTTTTTCCATGTAGGCACGAAACATCGGCACATCGAAACAATACTGGCTCTGCACGAACTGCGCGCCCGCCTCGATCTTCTTGGCAAGCCGGTACGGACGGAAATCATATGGCGGCGCGAATGGATTGATGGCGGCGCCGAGAAAGACGCGCGGCGGTGCGGTCAGCTTGCGCCCGGAGAGAAACTTGGCGTGATCCCGCATGATCCGCACCGTTTCCAAGAGCGACATGCAGTCGAGATCAAACACCGGCTTTGCCCCCGGCTGGTCGCCGGCCTGCACACCGTCACCGGTAAGGCACAGAATGTTCGCCACGCCCATGGCGGCTGCCCCCAGCACATCGCCCTGAATGGCGATCCGGTTTCGGTCGCGGCACGAGATCTGCATGATCGGAGCGTAACCCATGCGGGTCAGAAGCGCGCAGATACCGACCGAGGACATGTGGCAATTGGCGCCCGACGCATCGACCGCATTGATACCGTCCACCCAGCCCTCGAACACCGCGGCCCGGGCATAGACCTCTTCCGGATCGGCGCTGTCGGGTGGGTTCAGCTCGGCCGTCACGGCGAACTCGCCGCGCCGAAGCACCTGCTCCAGCCGCCCGCGCGAGGAATGGCCGGGCAGGAGATCGCCAGAAGCGCTTGGGAAACCGCTCATGTCGGGCGTCCCGACGTTGCAGCACGGTTATCCCGCGCCTGCGCCTCGGCTGCCGTCACCCGCAGCCAGGACGACGTTTCGCGTAACGACTGGTTCACCGGCGGCTGTACGGCAAGGATCGCATCGCCGTTTTCCATCTGCCGCGAACCTTCCCAGGCTTTGACCCAGACGCAGGGCATATCGGGTTCCACTTCGCAGTTTCCATTGGCGCGCACGCCGCCGCAGGGTCCGTTGCGCAATTGCTTCGGGCAGTTCATCGGGCAGGACATGCCAGTGGACGACAGGATGCATTGGCCGCACATGCGACAGTCGAAGAGCAGACCCTTCACCCCGCGCTCGACCACGGTCACCGGTGCCTCGGCTCTCGCATAGCCGATCGCCCGCCAGAGCGGGTGCAGGGCCAGAAAAATCGAGGCGAACCGGTGATAAACCCATTCCAGCAGCCGGGAATGACGCACCGACCAAAGGCGGATCGCAAAGCTGCGCTGGCCGCGCCGGTTGGGCGAGACGCTGGCGGGCGTATAGGCTCCGGTCGCGGCCTTGCGGCCGGCCTGCGCATTGCCCTTGTCGGGCTTGGGCGCAGGAGCGAGATCGGAGGGCGAAGGTTTCGTCATATGTATCCGCCTTGTATCGGTCCCGTCGTGCCCATTGCCGTGCCCATTATCATGGCCATCATCCGGCAAAAGCTTGCGCGTCTTTTCGACCCGCCGCGCATCCTTGCACGACACGCCGCGACAGTGAAAGCGACGTGCACCGATACGTCTTACCAGATGCCACGCGACAGCCCATTCCAGATCCATGTCCAGACGGGCGGGTGATACCATTGCTGCGATGGGCCCGCGACGGTCATCGGCCGAAGCGTCCCGGCCAGCGCATCCTCGACGGCCTGGATGGCAATTCCGGTCGAAGCTGCCGTCTGCAGCAGCGGATAGGTGTGCATCGTATCGCCTTTGCCGGGCGTCATGCGCGTCTGGTAGAGAATATCGCCCGTATCGACGCCCGCATCGACCAGATGCACCGTCGCACCGAAATTTCCCTCATCCCGGTTTACCCGCGCCCAGTATCCACCCATCAGGCCCCGATATCTGGGATTGATGCCCGCATGGAAATTGATGACGGGACAGGATATCGCCGACAGCGTTGTGGCCGACAGCATGCGGCACGAGACGAGGAAGACGACCTCGGGTGAAAGCTTGGTCAGCCACTGCAGCGCGTCCGGCGTGTTGATCGACGGTATCGGCACCGTTCTGACATCGGCATTCGGCACATCCGAAACGCCATAGGTCTCCAGAATCTCCCGCGCACGGCCTTCGGTAAAACGCTTGCCGAATTTGGAGGCGACCATCGTCGCGAGTTGCCCGAGAGCCACCGGCCATCCGAGCTTGCGGGCGCGTCGCCTGACGAAGACGGACTTCGATTCCGCCGGCTCCAAGAGGACGACAACCTCGGAAAAGCGACAGGCAAGCGCATTGATCAGGATCTGCGGATTGCGCCCGCCGGCCGTGACCACGACCAACCGACCCATTCGCTTCATCTCCGCCATATCCACGCCTCTTTTCGCCTCGGCGTATTTGTCACCGATCCGGCTTACCGAGTGATTAAAGGCCTTGCACACAAAAGGCCTCCCCGGTTTCCCGGGAAGGCCAGATATCTTAAATCAGGCACGTCGATCAGGCCGCAACGCGGTCTTCGCCCGTGCCGAGCAGCTTGAAGTTCAGCCGGTCGGACCCTTCCAGCACCTTGATCACGGACCCATCCGGAATGTCGCCGGACAGGATCTTTTCGGCGAGCGGATCCTGCACATAGCGCTGGATCGTCCGCTTCAGCGGGCGTGCGCCATAGACCGGATCGTAGCCGCGTTCCGCCAGCCAGTGCCGGGCATCGCCGTCCAGTTCCAGCGTGATCTTGCGATCCGCCAGCAGCGTCTTCAGCCGCTCGAGCTGGATATCGACGATCGCACCCATCTCGCCGCGCTTCAGGCGGTGGAACAGGATGATCTCGTCGACGCGGTTGAGGAACTCCGGCCGGAAGGCCGAGCGCACCACGCCCATCACCTGCTCGCGCACGCTGTCGGTGTCCTCGCCTTCGGCAAGCCCGGTCAGATATTCCGCGCCAAGGTTCGATGTCATGATGATCATCGTGTTGCGGAAATCCACCGTCCGGCCCTGCCCGTCGGTCAGCCGGCCGTCGTCCAGCACCTGAAGCAGCACGTTGAAGACGTCCGGATGCGCTTTTTCGATCTCGTCGAACAACACGACCTGATAGGGCTTGCGCCGCACGGCCTCCGTCAGCGCACCGCCTTCCTCATAGCCGACATAGCCCGGAGGTGCACCGATCAGCCGGGAAACGGAGTGCTTCTCCATATATTCCGACATATCCATGCGCACGAGTGCCGTGTCGTCATCGAAGAGGAAGCGCGCAAGCGCCTTGGTCAGTTCCGTCTTGCCGACGCCGGTGGGGCCGAGGAAGATGAACGAGCCGATCGGCCGGTTCGGATCCTGCAAACCGGCGCGCGAGCGACGGACGGCACGGGAAACGGCCTGCACCGCATCGCCCTGCCCCACGACCCACTTGGCCAGCTCGTCTTCCATCCGCAGCAGCTTGTCGCGTTCGCCTTCCAGCATCTTGTCGACCGGAATACCGGTCCAGCGGGAAACGATGTGCGCGATATTGTCCGGCGTCACCACTTCCTGCACCATGGATGCGGCCGAACCGTCCTGCGCTTCGGATTCCTGCAGCTCCTTTTCGAGCTTCGGGATCTCCCCATAGGCAAGCTCGCCCGCCCGCTGGAACTCACCCTTGCGCTGGGCAGTGGCCAGTTCGTTGCGGGCTTCGTCCAGCTGCCGCTTCAGATCGGCGGCAAGACCGAGCTTGGACTTTTCCGACTGCCAGCGCGCGGTCAGCGCATCGGCCTGCTCTTCGAGCCCGGTCAGATCCAGCTCCAGCTTCTCCAGCCGGTCCTTGGAAGCGCGGTCGGTCTCCTTCTTCAGGGCCTCGCGCTCGATCTTCAGCTGCATGATGCGGCGGTCGAGTTCGTCCAGTTCTTCCGGCTTGCTATCCACCTGCATCCGCAGCCGCGAAGCGGCCTCGTCCATCAGGTCGATGGCTTTGTCCGGCAGGAAACGGTCGGTGATGTAGCGGTTCGACAGCGTTGCAGCCGCGACCAACGCCGCGTCCGAAATTCGCACCTTGTGGTGCTGCTCGTACTTCTCCTTCAACCCGCGCAGGATCGAGATCGTGTCCTCGACATCCGGCTCGTTGACCATGACCGGCTGGAACCGGCGGGCAAGGGCCGCATCCTTTTCCACATGCTTGCGGTACTCATCGAGCGTCGTCGCGCCGACGCAATGCAGCTCGCCGCGCGCCAGCGCCGGCTTCAGCAAGTTGGAGGCGTCCATCGCGCCATCGGCCTTGCCGGCACCCACCAGCGTGTGCATCTCGTCGATGAACAGGATGATCTCCCCGGCATCCGCCTGCACTTCCGAGAGAATGGCCTTCAGCCGCTCCTCGAACTCGCCGCGGAACTTCGCGCCGGCAATCAGCGCGCCCATGTCGAGCGCCATCAGCCGCTTGTCCTTCAGGCTTTCCGGCACGTCGCCATTGATGATGCGCAAGGCGAGGCCTTCGGCGATGGCCGTCTTGCCCACGCCGGGTTCGCCGATCAGCACCGGATTGTTCTTCGTGCGGCGCGAAAGCACCTGGATCGTGCGGCGGATCTCGTCGTCGCGGCCGATCACCGGATCGAGCTTGCCGTCACGTGCATCCGCGGTCAGGTCGCGCGCATATTTCTTCAGCGCGTCGAAACCGGCCTCGGCATTGGCGCCGTCGGCGGTGCGGCCCTTGCGGATCTCGTTGATCGCCTGGTTCAGCCGTGCGGCGGTCACCCCAGCTTTGGAGAGCGTCTGCGCGGTCGACGCGGATGTTTCCACGGCCAGCGCCAGCAACAGGCGCTCGACGGTGACGAAACTGTCGCCCGCCTTTTTGGCTGCCTCTTCGGCCGTCGTGAAAACCTTGGCCAGCGGCTGCGACAGGGCGATGCCACCGTTCCCGCCGGACACCTTCGGCAGCTTGGCGAGGGCTGCATCATTGGCGAGCTTGGCGTCCTTCGCCCGGCCGCCGGCGCGCTCGATCAGCGAGGCTGCCATGCCCTGATCGTCGTCGAGCAGCACTTTCAGCACATGCTCGGGCGTGAACTGGGGGTGGCCTGCCGAAAGCGCATAGGTCTGCGCCGATTGCAGGAAACCGCGCACGCGTTCGGAATATTTTTCGATATCCATCGTCTACCTCCTTGGAACCGGAACGCCCATGCGGCACGCTCCAGCGGTTGGGATCAGGCTCCCGAAATCGGCAAGCCCGGCATCGCGGAGAGGATGCTGCGGATCGCAGCGTCTTCCCGCTTCGACATGAGATATGGGAGGCGTTTTTGCCGAATTAAAGAGCAGAAATCACGTCATTTCGCTTTGCGGCGAGATTGTTCCGTCCCGATCGGACACGTGCAAAAGGACTGGATCGACGATCCAGCCTTCCAGCGGATCTGCATGCGGCGGAATGCCGAAACCGGCCTCTCTCTGCCCATAAGCCCAGCCCGCCTGAACCGCACACAGGAGCGCATCCAGCGCGTCCCCGCTCGGATCTTCGGCCAGCGATCGCGGTGCCTCGATCCGCAGGCCGGACAGGGAATGATCAGACGCGGGATCGCAGAGGCGGTGGAACAGATCGAGGCGGGCCGACAGATGCTCCGCCGTCTGCAGACTGCGCGTATCGTTCTTGTAGGATCGCCGCCCGATCAGCCGCCGCGCCATCACGCCGGGATAGGCCTCCACCACGACACGGCTCGGATCGCCCGCCCGAAGAAGCGGCAGATGCACATCGGATTCGAGCAGCCGGCGCGCACCCTCGTAAAACATCAGACCGACCGGCACCCCATGCAGCTTCTGCGGGCTGATCCCGCCTGTGCTTTTATCGATGAACCGCTGGTGCTCCTTGTCGCCCGACGCGCGCGGCAACCGGTACTGTGTCAACGCCTCGTAGAACTGCGCACGCGTCAGTCCGGCGACGTGGCCGACATAACCTTCCCACGACTGCGGCCAGCCGATCGTCTCGATGAATGTGCGCGACTGCCCGAAGGGAAAGTCGAGCCCGGCAATCCACGGGCCCGACGAGGCGAGAAAGCGGGTGAAGCCGTCGAAAGTCGTCCAGCGATGCATCTCTGCGAACCGCAATATCCCGCCATCCAGCCGGCATTCGACGCAGGTAATCGGCTTCTGCCTTGAGGGCGCGGAGGTGAAATCCACACCAAAAACCCTCATCCCGTCACCGCCCCTCTGGGTCTCCCGGTCTCCAAGCCTTGCAGGTTGGGAAAGCAGCGGCATAGGCGATCCGCCGGAGCGAGAAGCCGCATCACGTTCCGCCACCGGCTTCAACACAGGCAGCACGGTCATCGCCTGAAGGATCGCGGCAACATGCATCGACTGACCAATCAGTCCGGTGCGCAAACCAGCGAGCACCGTTTCGATCGGCAGAAGCTCGACCGTCAGCCCATCTTCTTCCGGATCGAGCTGTTGCTCGCCCACGCGGACGACGTCGCGAGCGAGAAACGCATGCACGCGGTTCGTCTGCATCGAGGGATTGGGATAGAGCGAACTCAGCCACTCCATCCGCTCGCAGCGATAGCCGGTTTCCTCCAGAAGCTCCCGCCGCGCCGCCGCCTCCGGATCGACATCGCTCGGTTCCATGCTGCCGGCCGGCGCTTCCAGCAAAACCTTTCCCGCAGCATGCCGATACTGGCGGACCAGCACCATCTGCCTGTCCGGTGTGATCGCGACGACAGCCACCCAGTCGGGATAGGTCAGCACATAATAAGGATCGACGCGGAGCCCGGACGGGGTCTCGCAGGCATCCGAACGGACATCGATATGCCGATCGCGGATCAGAGACCGCGAATGCAGGATCTTCCAGGTCTCGTCATTCCCAGCCATGGCCGGTCCCCTCCCCTCACGATGAAGCGCGACCATATCCCCATTCGCGTCGCTGTGACGACGTTTCCCACAGCTTGCATCCTATTTGTAAGAATTGACAAACGTTTCGGAAGACCCAACGTCGAAGAGAGCCTTGACCCAAAGGCAACCCGACGATCCCGGACCCCCCTATCCATGCCACCCGCTCACCTGCCAGCCTCGTCTCGGACCATGATCTCGGCCATTGCCTCGGCCCTCGTGCTTTTCAGCCTCGTCGCGGGCCAAGCATTCGCGGCCGGAAACACGCCGTGCAGCGGCAAGAAAGGCGGTATCGATCACTGTCAGGGAGAGCGCTTCATCTGCCGCGACGGCTCGATCAGCACCAGCAAAAAATCTTGCTCGGCAATGCATCGACCGCTCGGGGTGCTCGGGACATCACCCCAATCAGCACCGGCAACACGCACGACGACCTGCGACTGCCGCAGCGGCACGTTCTGCACCGGCCCCCGCGGCGGCCGGTTCTGCCTGTCCGACAGCGGCGAAAAGAGCTATTTGCGGAAGTAGAACCGCCCACGAAAAAGGGCGACGTTGCCGCCGCCCTTTCCAATCATGTTGGTCTTGCGACCGATTATTCCGAGTCGGCCAAAGCCGGCGCTTCCGGCTGTTCGCCGGCGGCACCCTCTTCCGCGGCACCTTCGGTGCGGCGCGGGCGACGGGGGCGCGGGGCGGCCCGACGGCGCGGCGCGCGGCCGGCGGCCTCCTCTTCGATGGCGACTTCGGCGGGCGTGCCTTCGATGTCCGGCTGCGGACCGGTGCCGTCGATGACGGTTTCCGGCGTTGCGGCAACGGGGTGCTCGACAGCGACAGGACGCTCGGCCCGGGGCTGACGCTCGGCCCGGGGTGCACGTTCGGCACGCTCCGGACGTTCGCTCCGTTCAGCACGCTCTGGCCGTTCAGTACGCTCTGGCCGTTCAGTACGCTCGGGGCGCTGCTCCGTCCGCTCGGGCCGTTCCGCCTGCTCGCTGCGGTCCGCACGTTCCGTCCGCTCGGGGCGATCCGCCTGAACCGGACGCTCGTTGCGCTCGGCGCGTTCCTGACGGTCCGGCCGTTCGTTGCGTTCCACCCGCTGCTGCGGCTGTGGCTGCTGCTGGCGGGGCTGTTCGCGGCGGGGTGTCGGCTGCTGCATCATGGCGGGCTGGTCGTCGTAGCCCTGGTCCTGATCGTCGTCCATCATGCCGTCACGGTCGTTACCGTCCATGTCGCTGCCCTCATAAGAGGGGCGATCGTCACGCTGGAAACGTTCCTGCATCTGCGCCTGTGCGGCTGCGATGATGCGGTTGTAGTGCTCGGCATGCTGAAGATAGTTTTCGGCGATGACCCGGTCGCCGGAGCTCTGCGCATCCCGCGCGAGCGTCGTGTACTTCTCGGCGATATGCTGCGCGGTGCCGCGGATCTTCACGTCGGGGCCGGAACTGTCATAGGTCCGGGTGAGCGGGTTCTGCCCCTTCCGGTTATGATTGTTGTTACCGCCGCCGCCGCCGCCATTGTTATTGTTGTTATTATTATTGTTGTTACGCCCACGGCCGCGCTTGTTCTGCTGTCCTGGCCTCATCCTATCGTCACCCGAAATCTCTTGATCATGATGGTTCATATGGCGTCCGGCCTCATGGCTCCGGCCATCGTGGTAAACACCTCCTCGCAGCTCCCGACATTAGGGGAGTCGGAACGAGAAGGCACGCCGCGACCCAGCAGCCTGAAAAGGCATCTCGCTGGTTGGCGTCAAATTAACAGGTACCCGCACCAGGCACTGTCGACCCAAGCTCTTGTGTCAGAAGAGCATTCCCTGCGGAGAGGTCTGACCGGAACGAATCCTGACATCTTTGACCGTCTGCTCAGTGCGTGGCGGCAACCTATCCGGCTTCCCCGCCAATTCCAAGCCTTTTCTTTGCGTCTGCGAAAAGAACATCGCATTGCCAAGGCAGTAAACGGCCTGTTTTCAACAGGCTGGAAGGCCCACAGCGTATGGCTTAGCAGCATCGGCACGGCGAAAGACAAGCACCCGGTCGTTTCCACCGAGATCGCGCAGGAAAGCCGTTCTCTCGAAACCTTCGGCGTCAAAGATCTGCGTCACGCTGTCCTTCTGGTCGAAGCCGATTTCCAGCCCGACCATGCCCTCATCTTCGAGGAAGGCGGCCGCGTGCGCGGCGATCATACGGTAAGCATCCAGCCCGTCCGTCCCGCCATCGAGCGCGAGCATGGGATCGAAAAGCCGGACCTCGGGGTCCAGCCTGTCGATGATATCCGAGCGGATGTAAGGCGGGTTCGAGACGATGAGATGATAACGCCCCTCGATCGTCCCGAACCAGTCGCTCCGCATGGTCCGGAAACGATCGGACAGACCATGAGCCTGCGCATTGGCGGCGGCCGTCGCAAGGGCATCCTCGGAAAGGTCGACGCCGACGCCTGTGGCCTCGGCAACCTCGCTCAAAAGCGCCAGGCAGATCGCCCCCGTGCCCGTGCCGAGGTCGAGGATTCGACACTGCCCGACCCGCGCGACCGTCGCCCGCACGTGGGGCAGCATGGCCTCGACAAGCGTTTCCGTGTCCGGCCGCGGCTCTAGCGTTTCCGGCGAGAGCGACAAGGTCAGCCCATAGAAATCCCGCGCGCCGAGAATGCGGTGCAGCGGCTCGCGGGCCAGCCGCCGCGCGATCCCGCCCCGGATCAAGGCCGCCTTGTCCGCCGCCACGATGTCCCCGCCCCGGCTCATCAGCCCTGTCGGCGTCAGGCCGAGCAGACCGCCGACGAGAATACGCGCTTCCTGCGCCGGATCATCGAAATCGGCCTGCCGGAGCGCCGCGCGCACGTCGGCGAGCAGGCTGTCGATCGTGTCGCTCACCGTCAGCCCTGCTGTTCGCCGAGACGGGCGAGCTGGTCGGCCTGATAGTCGGCCAGCAGCGCATCCACCACCTCGTCGATCTCGCCCATCATCATCCGGTCGATCTTGTAGAGCGTCAGGTTGATGCGGTGATCGGTCACCCGCCCTTGCGGGAAATTATAGGTGCGGATGCGCTCGGACCGGTCGCCGGAACCGACCTGGCTCTTGCGCGAGGCCGATCGCTCGCTGTCGGCCTTCTGCCGCTCCATGTCGTAAAGGCGCGAGCGCAGAACCTGCATGGCTTTCGCTTTGTTCTGGTGCTGCGACTTTTCCGAACTCGTGACCACGATGCCGGACGGCATATGCGTGATGCGCACCGCGCTGTCCGTGGTGTTGACGTGCTGCCCCCCCGCACCGGACGAGCGCATCGTGTCGATCCGGATGTCCTCAGCGCGGATCTCGATGTCGATATCCTCGGCCTCCGGCAGCACGGCGACGGTGGCGGCGGAGGTGTGGATGCGCCCCTGCGTTTCCGTATCCGGCACGCGCTGGACGCGATGAACGCCCGATTCGAACTTCAGCTTGGAGAAAACGCCGCGCCCGGTCACCGTCGCGATGATTTCCTTGAACCCGCCGGCATCGCCGTCGCTGGCGCTGAGCACCTCGACCTTCCAGCCCTTGTCGGCGGCATAGCGCTCATACATGCGGAAGAGATCGCCGGCAAAAAGCGCGGCTTCCGAACCGCCAGTTCCTGCACGGATTTCGAGGATGGCGCTCTTCTCGTCGGCGGCATCCTTCGGCAGCAGCAGGATCTGCATCTCGCTTCCGAGCGTTTCCAGCCGTTCCTCAATCTCCGGCTTCTCCATCTCGGCAAGGGCGCGCATCTCGCGATCGGTCGCCTTGTCGGACAGCAGTGCCTCGATATCGGCAAGCTCCGCGCCGGCCTTCTCGTACTCGCGGATCTTGGCGACGACCGGCTGCAGCTCGGAATATTCCGATGCGAGCTTCACATAGACATCGGCCGCCGGCCCCGCCGACATCCGCGCCTCGATTTCCCCGAACCGCCGCTCCAGCTCCCGCATTTTCTCGACAGGTAATGTGGCCAATGCTTACTCCAGGCCGCTGCGCGGCGAATGATCGAATGTCAGGAAGGAAAAAGACCCTCTCTGCCCGGCCGGGCAGAGAGGGTCTTCTCTCCAACCCCAAAGCCCCAGCCCTACAACGGAATCTCATTCTCCGCCGCAAACGCCTTCAACAGTTCCCGCGGCGTGCGCGTTCCCTTCGTATCGTCCAGCAGCGCGTTCAGCTCCGGTGAAAGCCGCGCCAGATCCGTCGCCAGCAGCATCGCCTTGACCGGCCCGACGGCTGTCGGCGACATCGACAGCGAACGGAAGCCGATGGCAAGCAGCGCTAAAGCCGAGAGCGGTTTCGACGCCATTTCGCCGCAGAGCGTGACGGACGTGGTGTTGCGCTCGCCGGCGCGCACGATGTCGCGCAGCATCCGCAGGAACGGCCGGCTCAGCACATCGAAGCGGTCCGACACGCGCGAATTGCCCCGATCCACCGCCATGGTGAACTGGAACAGGTCGTTGGAGCCGACCGAGACGAAATCGACCTCGCTCATCAGCTCGTCCAGCTGATAGAGAAGCGCTGGAACTTCCAGCATCGCGCCGAACTGCAGCTTGCGCGGCAATTGCTCGCCGACCTTCGACTGGCGCTGGATTTCCTTCTGCAACAGCTCGCGCACCGCCTTCAGCTCGAAAACCTCCGTCACCATCGGCAGCATGATGCGCAGTTCCTGGCCGGCAGACGCCCGCAGCATGGCGCGCAATTGCGTGCGCAAGAGGCCCGGCCGGTCGAGCGACAGACGGATTGCCCGCCAGCCAAGCGCCGGGTTTTCCTCTTCGGCCGCCCGGAAATAGGGCACCACTTTGTCGCCGCCGATATCGAGCGTGCGGAAGGTCACCGGCTTGCCGGCCGCCTGCTTCAGGACATTGCGGTAGAAGGCCTCCTGCTCCTCCATGCGCGGCATGGTCGAAGCGATCATGAACTGCAGCTCGGTGCGGAACAGGCCGATGCCCTCGGCACCCGATTCGTCCAGCTGCGGCAGATCCACCATCAGGCCGGCATTCATCTGCAACTTGATGCGGCTGCCATCCCTGGTGATCGGCTCGACGCCGCGAAGCGCGCGGAACTGCTCCTGCCGCCGCGCGCGCAGACGCACCTTCTCTTCATAGGCCCGCTGCAGGTCGGCCATCGGCCGCAGATGCACCTTGGCATCGTCGCCGTCGATGATCATTGCATCGCCGTTTTCGGCCAGCGCCACGGCACCCGCTGCCTGGCCGACGACCGGAATGCCCATGGCACGCGCGACGATGACGACGTGGCTCGTCACCGCGCCGTCTTCCAGCACCAGCCCGCGAATATTCTCGCGCGGATAATCGAGCAGTTCGGCCGCGCCCATCGCCCGCGCAACGACCACGGCATCGACCGGGAAATCCTTGTCCGAGACCCGCGCACCATAGCCCGTCAACTGCCGCAGCAGCCGGTTCGCCAGATCGTCGAAATCGTGCATGCGCTCGCGCAGATACGGGTCCGTCAGGCGCATCATCCGCGCCTTGGTCTCGCTCTGCACACGCTCGACCGCCGCTTCCGCCGTCAGACCGTTGCGAATGGCTTCCTCCAGCTTGCGCACCCAACCACGGTCATGCGCAAACATCCGGTAGGCCTCGAGCACCGCGCGGTGCTCGCCCTCCATGGACACGTCGCGCCGCGACAGCATGTCGTCGATGGAGATGCGCAGCGAGCCCAGGCTTTCGCCGAGCCGCGAAAGCTCCTTGTCGGTATCGTCGTTCAGCAGATTGGTGACGACGATGCGCGGTTCGTGGAGCACGACATAGCCGAGGCCGACGCCCTCGTTGAAACCGGAGCCCTCGATGGTCACCGGACGCGACAGGTCGAGTTCGAGACCGGGCCGCGTGATCTTCTTGAGTTCGCCGGTCGCGACCATTTCGGCCAGCACCATGGCGGTGGTCTCGAGCGCTTCCACCTCGTCGTCGCGATAGGTGCGGCTTGCCTTGTTCTGCACGACGAGAACGCCGAGCGACCGCCCGGTGCGCAGGATCGGCACGCCGAGGAAGGAGTGATAGACCTCCTCGCCCGTTTCCGGCAGGTAGGTAAAGGCGGGATGCGACTGGGCGTCGGAGAGATTGAGCGGACGCGCGCTGGCGGCGATCGTGCCGACGAGACCCTGCCCCATCTGCAACTGGGCCAGATGCACGGCGTCCTTGTTCAGGCCTTCGGTGGCGTAGAGTTCGAGCACGCCGTCGGAGCGCAGCACATAGACCGAGCAGACTTCTGCGACCATGTTCTGCGCGATCTGGCGCACGATCCGGTCAAGCCGCTCCTGCGGCTCCAGCGGCTCCGCCATCAGTTCGCGCAGCCGCTTGAGAAGAACGCGTGGACCGGACAGGTCTCTCATCGCGCAACGTCTCCCCGATCAAAGAGTGGGGGTGCAGGCACCCCGGGCCAGCAGCACTTCGGCCGCTTCGCTTAAGTCTTATCCAGCCCGTAGACGGAATGCAAAGTCCGAACGGCCAATTCGGCATATGCACCGTCGATCAGGATGGAAATCTTGATTTCCGAGGTCGTGATCGCCTTGATGTTGATGCCCTTTTCGGCCAGCGCCCGGAAAGCCGACGCCGCAACACCCGCATGGCTGCGCATGCCGATGCCGATGACCGACACCTTGGCGAGACCCGATTCGTTCTGGATGACGTCGAACCCGATCTTGCTCTTCTCCGCGTCGAGCACGCGCAGCGCCTTGTCCACATCGCCGGCCGGCACGGTGAAGGTCATGTCGGTCTTCGATCCGTCCTCGGAAATGTTCTGGACGATCATGTCGACATTGATGTGCGCTTCGGCGAGAGGGCCGAAGATCGCGGCGGAGACACCCGGGCGATCGGCCAGACGCCGCAGCGAAATTTGCGCCTCATCCTTGGCATAGGCGATGCCGGTTACGACTTCCTGTTCCACGATCTCTTCCTCATCACAAATCAGCGTTCCCGGCGGGTTCAAAAGATCGCCCATGCCGGGCGCGTCCGGGTCTTCGAAACTGGAGCGCACGAAGGTGCGGACCTTGTGCACCATGGCAAGCTCGACCGAGCGCACCTGCAGGACCTTGGCGCCGAGCGATGCCATTTCGAGCATTTCCTCGAACGCGATCTTCTTCAGGCGGCGCGCCTTCGGCACGATGCGCGGGTCGGTCGTGTAGACGCCGTCCACGTCGGTATAGATGTCGCAGCGATCGGCCTTGACGGCAGCCGCGATGGCGACCGCGCTCGTGTCCGAGCCGCCGCGGCCGAGCGTCGCGATCCGGTTATCAGGACCGATACCCTGGAAACCGGCGATAACGGCGACCTGGCCCTCGCCGAAGCGGCGGATGAGGTCGGAACCGTCGATATCCATGATTCGCGCCGCGCCATGCGCGTTATCCGTGCGGATCGGGATCTGCCAGCCCTGCCAGGAGCGGGCGTTGATGCCGATGTGCTGCAGCGCGATCGCGAGCAGCCCTGACGTTACCTGCTCGCCCGAGGCGACGACGGCATCATACTCGCGGGCATCGTGCATGGGCGAGGCGTCGCGCGTCCAGCCGACGAGCTCGTTCGTCTTGCCCGACATCGCGGAAACGACGACGGCCACCTCGTGCCCGGCATCCACCTCGCGTTTCACATGGCGGGCGACGACCCGGATGCGATCCATGTCCGCGACGGAGGTTCCGCCGAATTTCATCACGATGCGTGCCATCTGCCTCTACCGGTACCAGAGATTGCGCGCGCCGCGCGCCTGCCGAAGTTGGCGGTTCCATAGCGAAGTTGCCGGAAACGTGCAATGGCCAGCACGGCATGCGGCTGGGCGATGCCGGAGCGACCGGGAGCGCGCAAGTGTCGCAGCCCTTGACAAGAGCCGGGCGCCGGACGACTTCACGGATGACGCCTGAGTTTTCCGGAGACGACATCATGACAGACGCGGCCCGCACGACCATCGACCAGTCCGAAGTCGATCGCTTCTCGGCGCTGGCCGCGGAGTGGTGGAACCCGCATGGCAAGTTCAAGCCGCTGCACAAGTTCAATCCGGTCCGCCTCGGCTATATCCGCGATCGCGCTGCCGAAACCTTCGGGCGCGATCCTAAGGCCCCCCGTCCGCTGGAGGGCCTGCGCCTGCTCGATATCGGTTGCGGCGGTGGCCTCCTCTCCGAGCCGATGGCCCGCATGGGCGCGGATGTCGTCGGTGCCGATGCCTCCGAGAAGAACATCCGCATCGCCGAAACGCATGCGGCCGGCAGCGGCGTCTCCGTCGATTACCGCGCGGTCACCGCCGAAGCGCTGGCAGAGGCCGGCGAGACGTTCGATATCGTGCTCAACATGGAAGTCGTGGAGCACGTTTCCGATGTCGAGTTCTTCCTGTCCACCTGCGCCTCGATGGTCCGCCCCGGCGGCATGATGGTGGTCGCCACGATCAACCGCACGATGAAGGCGGCAGCACTCGCCATCTTCGCCGCCGAAAACGTCCTGCGCTGGCTGCCGCGCGGCACGCATCAATATGAAAAACTGGTCCGGCCGGAAGAGATCGAAAAGCCGCTCTCGGCATCGGGGCTGACGATCACGGAGCGCACCGGCGTCTTTTTCAGCCCGTTTACGAACCAGTGGAACCTGTCGCAAGATATGGACGTCAACTACATGATGATCGCCAAGCGCCCGCGCGACTGATCACGCGGGAAGACGACGGGGGCGTCAGTTGACCTCGTCGGGCAGGATCGGCAGCGGCGCGACGTCGATGCCTTCCTCGATCAGCGCCCGCGCCTCTTCCACCGTCGCGCGGCCGATCAGACCACGGGCGTCGGCCTCGCCATAGTGGATCTTGCGGGCTTCCTCGGGAAACTTCTCGCCGACATCATCGGCATTGGCGCGAATGGTGGACACCATCTCGCGGATCTTGGAGATCGCCACCTGCTGCGCCTGATCCATCATCAGTCCGCGCTGCTTGTCCTTGCGCCGCCCGGTCGAGAGCGCCGGCGCCATCAGCGCCCGGCTGACCGATGCCGTGCCGCAGATCGGACAGGTCACCAGCCCGCTTTCCGACTGTGCCTCGAAATCGGCACTCGACCCGAACCAGCCCTCGAAGCCGTGGCCCTTGTCGCAGGTCAGCGCATAACGGATCACGCGGCGACGCCCCCGGTCGTGGGTGCGCTGTCACCCGCGGACGCCACCGAAAAGTCGCGGGCGTTCTTCAGGTTCGGAATCTTGCCACGTGCAGCGGCAACGGCGGCGATATCGATATCGGCCGTGATGACGGCTGCGCCGCTCGGGCCGGCTTCGGCGAGGATACGACCCCAGGGATCCACGATCATCGAATGCCCGAAGGTCTCGCGCCCGTCCTCATGCACGCCGCCCTGCGCCGCCGCGACGAGGAAAAAGCCGTTCTCGATGGCGCGCGCCCGCAGCAGGATCTCCCAGTGCGCTTCTCCGGTCTGGCGCGTGAAGGCGGCTGGAACGGTCATGATCTGCGCACCCACTACGGCCTGCCGGCGGAAAAGCTCGGGAAAGCGCACATCGTAGCAGATCGAAAAACCGAGCTGACCGAAAGGAAGATCGACAACCTGCGCCGTCTCGCCCGGCGTGTAGGCGGCGCTTTCGCGCCAGCTCTCGCCATTGTCGAGATCGACGTCGAACATATGGATCTTGTCGTAATGGCAGATTTTTTCGCCATCCGGACCGAACAGAAAACCGCGATTAGCGATCTTCCCGTCGGCAAGGCCGATCGCGGTCGAGCCGATATGCAGGTGAATGCCGAGTTCGGCCGCAAGTTCGCGCGCCGTGCGCACGATCACGTCGTCCTCTTCCCCGCGCAGCGATGCCCGCAACGCGGCGCGGTCGCGCTGCAGCGCCCCGGTCATTTCCGGCGTCTGCACATAGGTGGCGCCCCTGGCTGCCGCATCGCGAACGAGTTCGGCCATGGTGGCAGCGTTTTTCTCAGGCGCGGTGCCGGAGCACATCTGGACGGCGGCGACGCGGAGGGTCATGGCGCTGATGTCCTCAGGCTGCCAGCATGGGGTCGAGCTTGCCGGCCTTGTCGAGCGCATGCAGATCGTCGCAGCCACCGACATGGGTGCCGTTGATGAAGATCTGCGGGAACGTCGAGCCACCATTCGCCTTTGCGATCATCTCCTTGCGGAGATCCGGCGAATAGGTCGCATCGTGCTCCTCGAAGGAGACGCCCTTGCTGGAAAGAAGCGTCTTGGCGGCGGCGCAATAGCCGCAGGCCTGACGGGTATAGAGTACGACGGAAGCCATCTACGACACCTGTTTTCGGACCGGCAGAGCGCCGGTGCGCTGCGATATCCGACACGTCCAGCAGGAAACCGTCATGGCCCTGCCGCCTGTCGTCCTTCGGTCATATAAGCACGGTCACGGCTCTTGCAAAGGTCAAAACCGTCACCTCGCGCGCCCCGGCCCTCTTCAGCGCCCGCGTCGCCGCGGCAACCGTGGCGCCCGTGGTATAGACGTCGTCGACGAGCACGATGTGCCGGCCGAAGACGAGCGACCGGCCGGCCTCCGTCACCATGAAGGCGCCGCGCACGTTGTCCTGCCGCTGCGTCGCACCCAGCCCCACCTGCCGCACCGTGCGCCGTTGCCGCACCAGCGCGGTCGCCAGCATCGGCCGGCCGGAGAGACGGGCCAGCGCCCGCGCCAGCTCCGCCGACTGGTTGAACCGCCGCGACCAGAGCCGGTACTTGTGCAACGGCACCGGAACGATCGCATCCGCAGCGTCCACCGCCCCTTCGCCGGCCCGCAGCATCCACGCCGCCATCATCGGCGCAAGGTCCGTCCGGTCGGTGTATTTCAACGCATGCACGAGATCGCGGGCAATGCCCGTATGGATCGCGACCGAGCGCAGGCGCGTGAACGGCGGCGGGTTGGCGATGGCATCGGCCGAGATGATGCCGCGCCCGAGATCGTGAGAGAAGGGCACGCCAAGCACCTCACAGAACGGCCGCTCGATCAGACGGAGGCTCGCCCAGCAGGCCGGGCACACGGCGGCATGCCGCTGCACGAACCGGCCGCAGCCGCGACAGACCGGCGGATAGAGAAGATCGGCCACCCCCCGGCCCGCGGCAAGAAGGCGCGCGACGAGCCGTTCCCGAAAGGACTCGCCCCAGCCCGGCAGCGGATCGGCCGGATCGGGATCGAGACCACCCAGCGTCTCCTGGCTGGCGACGGTGCTGGCGACCGTCCGGTTGGTCGTTTCCAGAGGTTGCCACTCGCCATCCATAGCCCCTATGCGTCCTTCCGCCCTCTCGACCGTTAGAAGATGGCACCCGCTCTTGCGCAGCCGCGCGCCGGCGATGATAGTGGCCGAGAGTTAGGAGACTATCGTGGATATCGTATTTGACCAGCCTCTTGTGGAAGCCCGGCGCCTGCGCGCGCTGAAGGCCGGCGATGAGAAGGCGCAGTTCCTGCTCGACATCGTGGCGGAGGATCTCGCCGAACGGCTCGCGGTGGTGGAGCGCCGGTTCGAGACGGCGGTGGAGCTTCACGGCTATACCGGCGTCACCGCCCGCGCCCTGATGGCGACCGGCAAGATCGGCACGCTCAGGCGCATCGAGACGGACAGCGCCTTCGGTGGAACGGACGATGTGACCGTTGCACCCTTGGAAACCGTACCGGTTGCGCCGGCCAGCACCAACCTCGTCGTGTCTCCGCTCTCCCTGCATCTGACGAACGACACGCCCGGCGTGTTCATCCAGGTCCGGCGGGCGCTGGCGCCGGACGGCCTGTTCCTCGCGGCCATTCCCGGCAACGGCACATTGCAGGAACTGCGCGAGGTGCTGCTGGCCGCCGAAAGCGAGATCACCGGCGGTGCCAGCCCGCGCGTCATTCCCTTCGCCGACGTCCGCGACATCGGCGCCCTGCTTCAGCGCGCAGGCTTCGCCCTGCCCGTCACGGATACGGAAACCTATACCGTGCGCTATGCCTCGCTGTTCGCGCTAATGAAGGATCTGCGGGCCATGGGCATGACCAACACGCTGATTGCCCGCAGCCGCAAGCCGCTCTCCCGCGCCGTATTCCTGCGCGCTGCGGAGCTTTATGCCGAGCGATTTGCAGATCCGGACGGCCGCATCCGCGCGACGTTCTCGGTCATCTATCTCTCGGGCTGGGCACCGCATGAAAGCCAGCAGAAACCGCTCGCGCCGGGTTCGGCGAAGATGCGTCTGGCGGATGCCTTGAAGGTGGAGGGGACATCCGGCAGCGGCGCAAAGTGCAACGACGGAAGTCCTTGAGGCCTCACGGGTTCGCGAGGGCA
The DNA here is from genome assembly GCF_003217095.1 of Rhizobium sp. PP-CC-3A-592. Classification (GTDB taxonomy): domain Bacteria; phylum Pseudomonadota; class Alphaproteobacteria; order Rhizobiales; family Rhizobiaceae; genus Ferranicluibacter. Next base: position 364,778 of record NZ_QJSR01000005.1, on the reverse strand, counting down.
TCCTTGGCAGTGTTGAAGACATTCGTCAGCTGCTGCGTCATCGCCCCAAAACCGGCGATGATGGCGACGGCGAGAATGCCGCCGATCAGACCGTATTCGATCGCGGTCGCACCGCTGCGGTCGGAGAGAAATCGCTGAAACAGGTGCATCGCGGACGCTCTCTCCAGACCGGCTTTCATCAGCATCCGCTCTTGCCGCCATCGCCATTGACGATGCAGACGGCGCCCGGCATTTCCTGCAGCACGCTGCGGCGTACGGTATAGCGCTTGGTCGCCTTGTCGTCGGGAATAGAGCCCGTCGAGATGGTATCGTAGTCGATCGGCGCGTTCGCGAGAACCTTGGTGGTGTTCTTGCTGGCCATCATCGGGGTGAGGATCAGCGTCAGTGCGATGACGGCCGTCCCGAACAGCAGCGCGAGATTGAGCACGCCGGTGCGCCGGTACTCACCCTTCGTCAGGTCCTTGTCCTGAACCGTTCTCCAGAAATCATCGTCCACCATGGCCTGCCTCTTGCCTTTCCGACGCGGCGGAATGCTCGGTTTCCGTCCTCGATCGCCGCGCGCCGGTCCCATCCTCCCGAAGGGCGGCGCGACTCGGCATCACGTGCTGGCCATTGTGCCGGTTGGAGATAAATGTTCCATTAACGCACAGATAGGACTGCCCCGAAAATGCCTTTCCTTCTCCGCATTTAGGGAGAAGTTCGAAAGGTTTTTTGGATAGGGCGGCCTTCCGCGCAAACGGCAGGCGGCTACAGAAGATCCATGAGATAGGGAATGAGCGGCTCGTCGGCCGGCGGCATCGGATAGTCGCGCAGCGCCTTCGCCCGCACCCATTTCAGCGCCTGCCCCTCCCGCCCCTGCGGCACGCCCTCATAGCGGCGGCAGACATAAAGCGGCATCAGCAAGTGGAAGTCCTCATAGGCATGGCTGGCGAAGGTCAGCGGCGCAAGGCAGGCCACCTTGGTGCGAATGCCCAGCTCCTCCTCTAGTTCCCGGATCAGCGTCTCCTCGGGCGTCTCGCCCGTCTCGACCTTGCCGCCGGGAAACTCCCACAGGCCCGCCATGGATTTGCCCTCCGGCCGCTGTGCAAGCAGAATGCGGCCATCGCCGTCGATAAGGGCACAGGCGGCAACGAGCAGCAGCCGACGGGGCTGGACGGTATCCATGGTCATTCTCCCGCAGGCGTTCGATAGAGATAACGGTAGGCCTCGGTGAAGCCGAGCCCGCGATAGAGCGCCAGCGCCGGGGCATTCTCGGCCTCGACGGCGAGCCATGCCTTGCGCGCACCCTTCAGCCGCGCCCAGCGCAGGCTGGCGCCGACGATATCGCGGCCGATGCCTTCGCCGCGACGCTCGGGCCTAACGGCGACCAGCAACAGCCCCGCAAGGTCGTAATCCTGCACCGCCAGCGCGACCGCCGTCGGCCCTAGGCCGACATCCTCGAACAGAAACAGTCCGCATTCCGCCCGGATCGCCTCGATCACGGAGGTCAGCGCCGCCTTGGTCTCCGGCGGGTCGCCAGCGATGGCCATCCGCGCCTCCACGAATCGGGCGACGTCGCGCAGCGGCACATGACCAAGCTCGTCGCTCGCCGGATTCGGCGGGATATCGGCGGTCATGACGATCGTTTCGGAAAAGCGCGTCCAGCCCGTCGCATCGAGATGGGCGACGAGGCCGGGCGGTGTCAGGGGCGTCTGCCGCACGGTCGGTATGAGGCCGGCATCGCGAAACTGCCGGGCGGCCCGCTCCAGCCGGCCCGCCATGTCGCTGCCGTCATGCGGGTCCAGCGGATTGATCGAATTCAGCCGGCGGGAGCCGTGCCCCGGCGTCATCCGCACCAGCCAGCTGCCGTCATACTGCGCGGTTGCAGCCGGCCAGGCCCGAAAGCCGATCGCCTCAAGCCGCCGCACCAGTGGCAGCCTCAATCGTGTCGTCTCATCCAGCATCGGCATGTCCGGTCGGCAGTTACGGAGGACAGATCTCGCGATCAGCTCCGGTAATCGCCATTGATTTCGATATATTCCTTGGTCAGGTCGCAGGTATAGACTGTCGCCGTGCCCGCGCCGAGCCCGATCTCCACCTTGATGGCGATGTCCTGCTCCTTCATGACGGCGGACGCGGCCGCTTCGGAATAGGCAGGGTCGCGCTCGCCGTTGACGGCGACCCTGATATCGCCGAACCAGATAGCGAGCAGGTCGCGGTCGGCCTTCTCGCCGGCCTTGCCGACGGCCATGACCACGCGGCCCCAATTGGCGTCCTCACCGGCCACCGCCGTCTTGACGAGCGGCGAGTTGGCGATCGACAGGCCGATGCGCTTGGCAGCGGCATCGCTTTCCGCGCCTTCCACCGTAATAGCCACCATCTTGCGCGCACCCTCGCCGTCCCGCACCACCTGCAAGGCAAGGTCGAACAGCACGGCATTCAGCGCCGCGCGAAAATCATCAAGGGCCGCATCGGACGCATCCTCGATGCGCGCTTGTCCATCGGTAGCGGCGGCACCCGTCGCAAACAGCATCAGCGTATCCGATGTCGAGGTATCGCTATCGACCGTGACCGAATTGAACGACGGACCGACGCCGTCCGACAGGAGCGCCTGCAGGGCCTGCGGCGCGATGTCGGCATCGGTGACGACGAAGGACAGCATCGTCGCCATGTCGGGCGCGATCATGCCGGCACCCTTGGCAATGCCGTTGATGGTCACGGTGACACCGCCGATGCTCGCCGAGCGGGTCGCGACCTTCGGATAGGTGTCCGTGGTCATGATCGCCTTGGCGGCTTCGAACCAGAAATCTTCCGTACCCCGGTCCTTCATGTCGCCGAGGACGCCGGCAAACTTGGTGGCATCCAGCGGCTCACCGATCACGCCGGTGGAGGCGAGAAACACCTCGCCCGTCGAGCAGCCCACCGCCTCGGCCGCTGATTGACCGGTCAGCTCCGTCGCGGCACGGCCCTTGGCGCCGGTAAACGCATTGGCGTTGCCGGAATTGACGACGACGGCGCGGGCAACGCCACCGGACAGGTTCTGCCGGCAGAAATCGACGGCGGCCGACGGGCAAAGCGAGCGGGTGAACACACCGGCGACCGAGGCCGGCGCGTCGAACACCATCATCAGCACGTCCGTCCGGTTCTTATACTTGATGCCGGCTTCGGCCGTCGCCATGCGCACGCCGCGCACCGGCGGCATCTCGGCGAAGGTTTTCGGAGCAAGCGGGGAAACGGAACCGGACATGGAAAAACCTTCGCTGAGAGGGCTGACGGGATAAGGAAACGGCACAGGGCAGGCTCGGCAAACGAAAATCCCGAAGGATCGCCTTCGGGATTTTCACTCATGATGGACGGTTGTCACAGCAGCGTGACAGACCGGTGCACAGGAAGCGTGAGGGGGCAAAGCGGCCCCGATCCTCACCGGGAGGACCGGAAAGCTCCCAGCCTCGGCTCCAGCTTAGTTGGCGCCTTCGACGGCGTCGCCTTCGGTCGCGCCGGCGTCCTCGGCCTTGTTGGCTTCGTCATAGGCCTTCTTGAGCGCGGGATCGCTGATCTCGACGCCGGCATCCTTCTTGGCATCGGCCAGAAGTGCCAGATACTTGTCGCGCATGACGAGCTGCTTGACCTGCGGCTCGACCTGATCGAGCGGCGGCGGCGGCTGCAGGCGCTTGTCCTCGAGCAGGATCACGTGAAAGCCGAACTGCGACTTGACCGGGGTCTTCGTGTAGGCGCCCTTCTCCAGCGCGAAGGCGGCTTCGGAGAATTCCGGCACCATACGCTCCTTGGTGAAGTAGCCGAGATCGCCGCCATCGTCCTTGTTCGGGTCGGTGGACTTTTCCTTGGCGAGCGTCGCGAAGTCCTTGCCGGCGTCGAGCTCCTTGATGACGGCCTTGGCTTCTTCCTCGGTCTTGACGAGGATGTGGCGGGCCTTCACCTCTTCCTGCGGCTTGATCGCGCCGATTTCCTTCTCGTAGCGCGCCTTGACCTCGTCGGCCGTGACGGCATCGACGACGTGCTTCTTGAAGTAGGCATTGTGCAGTTCGCGATCGGTCAGATAGGCGAGACGCTTCTTGAAGTCTTCGCTGTTCTGCACGCCTTCGGCTTCGGCGTCCTTTGCAAGCAGTTTTACGTCCACGAGGCCCGAAAGCGCGGCAGCACGCTTCTGTTCGTCGGGAAGCTGGGCCAACTGCGGATCGAGGGACGCGAGCGCCAGATCGAGCTCGGACTGGTGGATCTCGGCAGTGCCGACCTTGGCGACGACCGGATCGGCGGCATCCTGGGCGAACACCGGCCCATGGATCGCGATCACGGCGCCAAGCGCCACGGCAGCGAGCAATCTGGATTTGAACATTCCGTAAACCTTTCCCGATGGGGTACCGGATCCGCCCTTCGCGGCCGGCTTGCCGACCTCACAAACACCAGAATGTGGCCGTTGTGTAGCCTTGCAAAACCGGCATTTTCAGCGAAACGTCGGTCAGCAACTCCCGTTGACATCATTCGACCCCCCTCTTATCTGTCACGCAACCTCGCGTCCAGAACAAGATCCGGGCGTTTTGGCGCAGTTGACGGGAATTCAGACCCACGCGCGGAACGCCGACGTCACATGAAAGGACCATCTTCAATGGTCAGTCTCGGCGGCCTCGCCCGCAAACTCTTCGGGTCCTCCAACGATCGCCGCGTCAAGGGCTACAACACCCGTGTTGCCGCGATCACCGCGCTCGAACCTGAAATGGCGGCGCTGAGCGACGAAGCCCTGGCGGCCAAGACCGTCGAGTTCCGAGAGCAGATTGCTGCCGGCAAGACGCTGGACGACCTGCTGGTGCCGGCCTTTGCGGTTGCCCGCGAGGCGGCCCGCCGCGTGCTCGGCCTGCGCCCCTTCGACGTGCAGCTGATCGGCGGCATGATCCTGCATGAAAAATCCATCGCCGAAATGAAGACCGGCGAAGGCAAGACGCTCGTCGCGACGCTCCCCGTCTATCTGAACGCGCTTGCCGGCAAGGGCGTGCATGTCGTTACCGTCAACGACTACCTCGCCAGCCGCGACTCGGCCACCATGGCCCGCATTTACGGCTTCCTCGGCCTCTCCACCGGCGTCATCGTCCACGGGCTGACCGACGACCAGCGCAAGGCGGCTTATGCCTGCGATATCACCTACGCGACCAACAACGAACTCGGCTTCGACTATCTGCGCGACAACATGAAGTACGAGCGGGTCCAGATGGTCCAGCGCGGCCACTTCTTCGCCATCGTCGACGAAGTGGACTCGATCCTCGTCGACGAAGCCCGCACGCCGCTGATCATTTCCGGCCCGCTCGACGACCGCTCGGAACTCTACACCACCATCGACGCCTTCATCCCGATGCTGGACGAGGCCGACTACGAAATCGACGAGAAGCAGCGTTCGGCCAGCTTCTCCGAAGACGGCACCGAGAAGCTCGAAAACCTGCTGCGCGATGCCGGGCTTCTCAAGGGCGAGACGCTCTACGACGTCGAGAACGTCGCGATCGTTCACCACGTCAACAACGCGCTGAAGGCGCACAAGCTGTTCCAGCGCGACAAGGACTACATCGTCCGCGGCGACGAGATCGTCATCATCGACGAGTTCACAGGCCGCATGATGCCGGGCCGCCGCTATTCCGAAGGTCAGCATCAAGCGCTGGAAGCCAAGGAAAAGGTGACGATCCAGCCCGAGAACCAGACGCTCGCCTCGATCACCTTCCAGAACTACTTCCGCATGTACGAGAAGCTCGGCGGCATGACCGGCACGGCCTCCACGGAAGCGGAAGAATTCGGCAACATCTACGGCCTCGAGGTCGTGGAAGTGCCCACCAACCTGCCGATCCAGCGTATCGACGACCATGACGAGGTCTACCGGACGACGGAGGAGAAGTTCAAGGCGATCGTCGAGGAAATCCGCCAGGCGAAGGAACGCAACCAGCCCGTGCTCGTCGGCACGACCTCGATCGAAAAGTCCGAGCTTCTCGCAGCCCTTCTCAAGCGCGAAGGCTTTACCGGGTTTCAGGTGCTAAACGCCCGCTATCACGAGCAGGAAGCCTATATCGTCTCCCAGGCCGGCGTTCCCGGTGCCGTGACGATCGCCACCAACATGGCGGGCCGCGGTACCGACATCCAGCTCGGCGGCAATCTCGACATGCGCATCGAGGCCGAGCTGCACGACGTCGAGCCGGGCCCGGAGCGCGACCAGCGCGAAGCCGCCATCAAGGCCGAGGTGCAGGTGCTGAAGCAGAAGGCGCTTGCCGCCGGCGGTCTTTACGTTCTTGCGACCGAGCGCCACGAAAGCCGCCGCATCGACAACCAGCTGCGCGGCCGTTCCGGCCGTCAGGGCGACCCCGGCCGCTCGAAGTTCTACCTGTCGCTGCAGGACGACCTGATGCGCATCTTCGGCTCCGAGCGCATGGATTCCATGCTGCAGAAGCTCGGCCTGAAGGAAGGCGAGGCCATCGTCCATCCCTGGATCAACAAGGCTCTGGAACGCGCCCAGAAAAAGGTCGAAGCCCGCAACTTCGACACCCGCAAAAACCTTTTGAAGTATGACGACGTGCTGAACGACCAGCGCAAGGTTATCTTCGAGCAGCGCATCGAGATGATGGACAGTGAGGACGTGTCGGAGACCGTGGCCGACATGCGCCACGAGGTCATCGAGGACATCGTCGCCAAGCGCATCCCGGAAAAAGCCTATGCCGAACAATGGGATGTCGAGGGTCTGAACAACGACGTCCGCGAAACGCTCAACCTCGACCTGCCCATCGCCGCATGGGCGGCCGAGGAAGGCATCGACGAGAACGACATCCGCGAACGCGTCCTGGCCGCGGCCGACCAGGCCAATGCCGAGCGGGCCGAACGCTTCGGCCCCGAGATCATGCGCTATGTCGAGCGTTCCGTCGTGCTGCAAACGCTCGACCATCTTTGGCGCGAGCATATCGTCAATCTCGACCACCTGCGCTCCGTCATCGGCTTCCGCGGCTACGCCCAGCGTGATCCGCTGCAGGAATACAAGGGCGAGGCTTTCGAGCTGTTCCAGGCGCTCCTCACCAACCTGCGCCAGGGCGTCACCGCACAACTGATGCGCGTGGAGCTCGTGCGCGACGCGGCACAGGCACCGCAGCCCGAGCCGCCGGAAATGTTCGGCCACCACATCGATGCACAGACGGGCGAAGACGAATTCGCCGACGAGCGCAACGTCGCCGTGGTCGCGCCGGAAAATCGCGACCCGACCAACCCCGCCACCTGGGGCCGCGTCTCCCGCAACGAGGCCTGCCCCTGCGGCTCCGGCAAGAAGTACAAGCACTGCCACGGCGCGTTCGAGGCCACCGAGGCCTGAGAAAAAAGAACAGATGCAGGGGTTCGCAGCATGAAGGACGAAGCCCTGCAGATCGGCCGTTACGAGATCGTCGTCTTCAACGACGGTCTCTTCGAGGCGAAGGCCGAGTACCTCCATCACCTCGACGGCCCCGAGGCCTGTGCGGCGGCCGTCGAGCGATGGGGCAAGACATCCACGATGCTGGACGTCAATTGCTTGGCGCTCCGCGGCCCGGACGGCGACATGCTGATCGACACGGGAGCCGGTACGGCTTGGGGACCGGGCTTTGGCCATGCCCGCCTTGCGATGGTGGCCAATGGCTTTACGCCCGAGAGCATCACATGCGTCCTGCTGACACATATCCATGGCGACCATGCCTACGGTCTCCTGAACGATGACGGCACCGCCTACTTTCCGAACGCCGATATTCTCGTGCCGCACGCCGATCTCGCCTTTTTCGGCGATCCGGCCCTGCGCGAAACCGTACCGGAGGCGCGCCGCGGCGGCTTTACCGTCGCTGACAAAATGCAACGGGCCTATGGCTCACGAATCCGCAGCCAGTCCGCCGGTCCGATCCTCGAGGGCATGGAGGCCATCCCCCTCCCCGGCCACACGCCGGGCCAGATGGGCTACCGCCTGCAGGGCGGCGAACACGACCTCCTGATCCTGGCGGATGCGCTTCACATCACCGAGTTGCAACTCGCCGATCCGAGACTCGGCCTCGTCTTCGATCTCGACCCGGCACAGAGCGCAGCCACCCGCCTTTCGACGCTGGAACACGCCGCGCAACACGGCTGGATCGTCGGCGGAGGCCACCTCCACGGCTTCGGCCGGATCGAACGCGCGCAGACTGGCTTTCGGATGATCGGCCTCTAGACCGGGCACAGACGTGGTTCGGTTCGGCCAATCAGCGCGACCACCTTGCTACACATCTTCGCCTGCTTCATGATCGTGTTCTTCAAGGGGGCGCACCATGACATCGCTGGATCTCTTTCTTCCGTTCCTCATCACCGCAGGCCTGTTTGCCTTTCTGCCCGGCCCAGCCATGCTCTATGTCGCGGCCCGCACTGTCGCGGCCAGCCGGCGGGCCGGTCTCATGGCCACGCTTGGGATCCATCTCGGCTGCTATGTCCACGTGATCGCCGCAGCGGCTGGCCTGTCCATGCTCTTCCAGGCCGTGCCGACGGCCTATCTGGTCGTCAAACTCGCCGGCGCCGCCTATCTCGTCTATCTCGGCATCGTCCTGTTCCGCACACCAGCCCACAGCGAAGGCGACGTGAGCGCCGCGCAGGGCCTGGCGCCGAAATCGGCCCGCCGCGCGTTCGTGGAGAGCATGATGGTCGAGGTGTTGAACCCGAAGACGGCCATCTTCTTCCTCGCCTTCCTGCCGCAGTTCGTCGATCCCTCGGCCGCCATCCCGGTCTGGGTCCAGTTCGCCGTGCTCGGCACCATAGTCAACATGATGTTTTCGCTGGCGGATATCGTCTGCGTCCTGCTTGCGGAAGCGGTTCTCGCGCGGCTGCGCACCTCGGGTCGGGCCGAGCGCCTGATGCAGAAGATCGGCGGCACGATCCTCGTCGGGCTCGGCCTCAACGTGGCGTTGAGCCGGGCGTAATCCCTGCCATTCGAGCGTCCATCCCAACGGAATATTAACGCCGATACCGCATCATCCCGCCTTGTCGTACTGCGTACAGGTCGGGTAGCGTTTCGTGTTCATGGCAGCGTGTCAAACGGCAGAACGAATTCTGCCGACGGGTCTGAAAGACCGGCTCCTGCCGCATATGCGCCGGCTGGAGCCGCTGCTCACCGGCGATGACCCAAAGCACCTTGCCCAGCGCATGGCGCTCGTCGCCTTCGCCATCCGCGTGGTCAGCGCCGGCATCGCCTTCGTTTCGCAGATCATCATGGCCCGCATGATGGGCGAGTTCGAATACGGCATCTTCGTTTTCGTCTGGGTGCTGGTCGTGCTGTTCGGCAATCTCTCCTGCCTCGGCTTCCACACCGCCATCATCCGCTTCGTGCCGCAATATCACGCCGTCAACGCGCTGGACGAAATCCGCGGCATGACGGCGACGGTGCGCATCTTCGCCCTCCTGTCGGCCACCGTGCTTGCGGTCGTCGGCATCGGCGGGCTGGTCGTCTTCGGAGACCTCGTCGACGGCTATTATCTCGTACCGCTGTATCTCGGCATCTTTGCCCTGCCGATGATTGCGCTCGGCGACGTGATGGACGGCACCTCGCGGGCGCATAGCTGGGCGGTCTCGGCCCTCAGCCCCACCTACATCGTCCGGCCCGTCCTCATCCTCGCCTTCATGGTCGGCGCCGTCTGGGCAGGCGAGCCGTCCACAGCAAGGACCGCGATGATCGCCGCCATGGTGGCCACCTATGTCACGAGCGTCGGGCAGTTCTTCATTCTGACGTGGCGCCTGCGCAAGCGCTATCGCGCCGGCCCGCTGCGCCTCGAATTCCGCACCTGGCTGCGCGTCGCCCTGCCGATCTTTCTCATCGAGGGCTTCGGCTTCATGCTGACGAACTCGGATGTCGTGCTGGTCGGCATCGCGCTCGATCCGGAAAGCGTCGCGATCTACTTTGCCGCCGCCAAGACGATGGCGCTCGTCCATTTCGTGATGTTCGCCGTCAAGGCTGCCGCCGCGCCGCGTTTCTCCGCTGCGATGGGAAAGTCGGGCATGGGCAAGCCCGATCGGCAGCAGCTGTCTGCCATCGCCATCGAAAGCGCCCGATGGTGCTTCTGGCCGTCGCTGTTCGTCGGCGGCTGCGTTCTGGCATCCGGCGGCTTCCTTCTCTCCCTGTTCGGGCCCGCCTTCCTCTCCGGCTACCCGCTGATGGCGATCCTCTTTGCCGGCATTATGGCCAAGGCGCTCATCGGCCCGGCGGAGGCGCTGCTCACCATGGGCGGCCAGCAGGCGCTCTGCGTCAAGCTCTACGCCGCAGCCCTTGCCGCCAACCTCGCGCTCAACGTCACCCTCATCCCCGTCTTCGGGCTGACGGGGGCTGCCCTGGCAACGGCCGGCGCCATGATGGTCGAGGCGACATTGCTGCACCTTGCCGTGCGCCACACCTTCGGCATCCGGCTCTTCGCCTTTGCCACTCCCCAGTCCGGACCCGTCGATACCACCCTTCTTGATATGGGCCTTCTCGATGTGGACCAGACGACGACAAGACCGATGGATGCAGAGGCCAGCCGACCATGAGCGTCACGCCCCAGTTCCCGACAGACGCCAACAGCCGTCCCTCGCAGCTGCCCCGCCGCGGGCAACTGGGCAACGACCACGTCCCGGCCGAGACGCTGGTGCGGACCGGGCGTCCGGGTCGGGAATTCTGTGTCTACCCTGCCCGCGCCGGCTACGACCTGCAGGAGGAACTCGATTTCCTGTCCAACCGCGCCATCGAGCCGAACGTCTTCTTTTCCGGCCGCTTCCTGGCACCGGCCATGCCCCGGCTGGAGGATCGTGTGGTGCGGCTCGCCGTGATCCGCGACCGCAGCGAGACGCGCAGTCGCCTGCGTTTCCTGATGCCGTTCTCCGTGGAAAGGCCGGGCTTTGCGATCGGCTCGCCGATCATCCGTGCCTGGTCCAATCCCTTCGGTCCGCTCGGCACGCCGCTGTTGGATACGGAGGAAGCCGCCGAAACGCTCGACAACCTGTTCGATGCGCTGGCCAATCCCGAAGCGGGCCTGCCGCCGATCCTGGTCCTGCCCGATATCCGCCTGAAGGGGCCGCTGGCCCGGCTCGCCCGCGCCGTCGCCATCAGCCGCAACCTGCCACTTACCGTCACCGATACGTTCAGCCGGCCCGTCCTCGACAGCCTGCTCGATGGCGAAACCTATCTGCGCCGTGCGATCAGCCCCGCCCATCTGCGCGAACTGCGCCGCCAGTGGACCCTCCTCTCGCGCCTCGGCACCGTCACCCATTCCGTCGCGCGCCAGCCGGAAGACATCCGCCTGCGCATGGAAGAGTTCCTCGCGCTGGAAGCCTCCGGCTGGAAGGGTCGCCAGCGCACGGCGATCGTCATGGACCGCTACCGCGCGGCGTTCGCCCGGGAAGCGATCACCAATCTTGCCGAAGCCGATGCCGTGCGCATCCACACGATCGACCTCGACGGCGTCGCCATCGCCTCGATGGTGGTCTTCATGATGGGCGGCGAAGCCTATACCTGGAAAACCGGCTACGACGAGACCTACGCCCGTTATTCCCCCGGCAAGCTGCTGCTGCGCGAACTGACGGAGTGGCATCTCGACGATGCGAACATCCTCAAGTCCGACAGCTGTGCGGTGCCCGATCACCCGATCATGAGCCGGTTCTGGAAAGAGCGCGAGGAGATGGGGACCCTGGTCATCGGCTTGCGCGCCAATCGCGACCGCGACGTGCGCCAGGTCGCGACCCAGCTCCACCTCTACCGCAACACCCGCAACATGGCCCGCCTGCTGCGCGAGAAGATGCGCGCGCTGACGCCGAAGAGCTTCCGGTAAGACGAACAATGTAGCGCTTGCTACGCCGCGCCCTCTCCACGGGACGATGGCTCCCGTGCCGATGGCTCCCGGAGATCCCCGTCCCGCAGCAACCGCCGAATGATCTTGCCCGACGTCGTTAGCGGCAGCGCATCCACAAACGCCACCTCGCGCGGATATTCATGCATCGACAGCCGCGTCTTCACCCAGTCGGACAGCGCAGCCGCCAGCGCGTCCGAGGCGGTATAACCCTCGGCAAGCACCACATAGGCTTTCACGATTTCGGTGCGGACCGGATCCGGCTTGCCGATGACGGCGGCCATGCTGACGGCGGGATGGCCGACCAGGCAATCCTCGACCTCGCTCGGCCCGATCCGAAATCCGGATGAGGTGATGACATCGTCGTCCCGCCCGAAGAAGCTGATATAGCCGTCCTTGTCCATCACCGCCTGGTCCCCGGTCGTCATCCAGTCGCCGATGAACTTCGCCTGCGTCGCCGCCGCGTTTCTCCAGTAGCCGAGGAACATCACCGGATCGGGCCGCCGCACGGCAACCTGCCCCGCCTCGCCCCGCGGCAGAACCTGCCCGTCATCGTCGATGATCTCGACCACATGGCCCGGCGCCGCCTTGCCCATCGATCCCGACCTCAGAACGCCATAGGCGGCACTGGAGGAAATGACGATGTTGCATTCCGTCTGCCCGTAGAACTCGGCAATCTCGACGCCAAGCGCCGCAGACGCTTGCTCGAAGGTCTCGCGCCCCAGCGCCTCTCCCGCCGCCCCCACCGTTCGCAGATCGAAAGCATACTGCGCCTTGGGGTTCTCCACCGCCTTCATCAACCGCAGGGCCGTCGGCGGAATGAAGGCATTGCGCACATTCATCTCCGACAGAATACGGAACGCCATATGCGGATCGAACTTCTGCGCAGGCGAGGACACGACGGGGACGCCAAGCATGAGCGAAGGCAAAAGCGCATTGAGGAGCCCGCCCGCCCAGGCCCAGTCGGCCGGCGTCCACATGCGATCGCCCGCCTGCGGCAGGCTGGCATGGTGAAACTGGAAGCCTGGGAGATGGCCGAGCAAAACGCGGTGTCCATGCAGCGCACCCTTTGGCGGCCCGGTCGTGCCGGAGGTGTAGATCATCAGGGCCGGATCGTCCGGCCCGGTATCCGCGGCAACGAGGCCGCTTGCGTCGGTTGCCGCCAAGACATCGAACCCGATCGTATCGTCTGCCGCCTCGCCCCCGTTCGTGCAGACGACCAGCCGCAGATCCGGCAACCGCGCCTTGATGTCCTGAAGCCGCAAAGCCCCGGAACGATCCGTGACCACGACGCAAACTCCGGCATCCCTCAGCCGGTATTCCAGAGCCTCCACGCCGAAGAGTAGCGCCAGCGGCAGGGCGATGCCGCCGAGCTTGTAGATCGCCGCATGCGCGATCGCCGCCTCGAAACCCTGCGGCAGCAGAATGGCGATACGCTCACCCGGGCAAGCCCCGCGCATAAGAAGCCCGGCGGCAAGCGAAGACGATCGTGCGGCAAAGGCGCCGTAGGTCAGCGCCTCGTGATCGCCGTCGGGGTTGAAATGCTGCAGGCAGACCCGCTCCGGTTCCCGCGCAGCCCAGGCATCGCTGACGGCCACACCGATGTTGAACCGGTGCGGAATGTCCCAGGTAAAGTCCCGGATCAGGGCTTCATAGGTGGAAGACGTCGGGAGCATGAACCGCCTTGGAAGAAGATGCCGACAAGGCGGCAGCTTCCGACCCTATCACCGCCCCGGCCGGCAGATCAATCAACCGCTGCCGCGCGACGACAAGCGTTGAGAGAGCATGCCCACATGATCCATCCGGTCATGCCTCAACCGTAATGCGCCATCTCCGTGCCGCTCAGGCCGTGCAGTGCATGAAAGAGCGCATCCGGCGTCCGGTAGCCGCGCTCGAAAAGCTCGATGGCAGCGCTCGCGGCACTGACGCCGGCCTGTGTCCGCAAGCCGATCCGCCTTTCGGCACACCATGCAAAGACCGCGCTCGTGACGATATCGACTTCGCGTTCCGGGCCTCTTTCGGAACCCCTTTCCGGGGAAACTGTCATGGATACCTGCGCCAAGGAAGCGTCTCCGATATATAAGGTTCGGGTTCAGAATGACACGCCCTGTCCCCTTCCGGCAAACGCCTTGTATCAGGCCGGTTAAGAAGCTTTGGCTTGTGTCTCGACATGAGACGATCAGACCCCCGTCCTAAGGGGACGCCATGGCCACGCCAGTGCTTCAGCAAAAAAAGACTTTGCAAATGAATGGCTTGAAAGAAGCGCGAGCCGGAACCGCAGAAGGCCCTGCAATCTTTACAAAGCCTTCAGGATTGCCGTGCGATTGTCTGGCCACGCGCGGTTTGTAGAGCGTCCGCGCACCCCTTTTCCCTGATTTCCACCGCATCGGGCGAAGCATGAGACGGACATCCGTCCGCTCACGGCCGCCCGTGAGATGAACGGCATCGGCTCATGGCCGACGCCATCGACAGCGCCGCGTATCATTTGGGAAATATCAGGCTCCCGATATCGAAGACACGCTCTGGCCGGTCATTCCTCGGCATCGAGATCGAGAAACTCCGGCGCCTTGACCTGGCGAACGACCACCTCGTAGTCGCCCATATCGACCCCGTCGATGACGACGTCTTCGACCGTGATGGTCATGATGCTGAACTCACCCGTTTCCATGTGAACGCCGGCCACGTGTTCCGCAAGCCGGTTGGCGCTCTGCTCGACAGGATCCGGCAGCAATTGGCGAGGTATGAAATCCGGCGTCTGCATCATCACTCCCAAGGCCCGCTTGCTCGGCATCGTCGGTTCAACCTACCGCATCCCGTCGCACCGCGATATCCGACAGATGCAGAACAGACCACCATCTCAAAAACGTGATCTCGCATCCACAGGCAAACCGCAGCGCCTGTACCCAGCGCTATACCTCAGCGCTAAACCCCAGCGCTAGACCAAGGAACTCCGCCGCCGCGATCGATCGTCCCGGTTCAGGACCTCCGCAATATCGCGCGCATCCTCCCGCTCAAGCCCCGTCAAATCCCGCCCATCCGACGCCGCCGGCAGCCCGGTCACCTCATCGATGACCGTCCAACCCCCGCTCCGCTCCTGCCGCATCCCATACCGCGTCTCAACCATCCCGGCTTCTCCCGCCCTACACGATAAAAAATGAAGCGATCCGTCGGAAGTTCAAGGGGCGGAAAGAGCGTGCGGACATCGGTCCGAGGCGAGGACACGGGCGTGCGGCGATCCGAATTTTCAGGTGCTGTGGTGCCCCATGCCGGAGTCGAACCAGCACTCCTTTCGGAACTCGATTTTGAGTCGAGCGCGTCTACCAATTCCGCCAATGGGGCACGGAGAGGCAGGATCGGGATTTATACGGGTGGGGCGGGCTTGGTCAACCGGGATTTCACGGTCGGCGTGGCAATTGCGCGAGAGAATGGGCAAGACGGTCCACCGGCAGACGGCGGGATCGGGAAACGATGGTGCGGAGCAGCATCAGGCGCGCCGTGGTGATTTACAGGGGCTGTATTCCTGCATAGAAGCTGATGGATGCCTCGTCCGGGGCGTTGCCCCGTCTTGTTACGTGAACGAGGAATTGCCGATGCTCCGCAGCCTTTACGACTGGACCATGTCGCTTGCCGCGCGCAAGTCGGCCGAGGTCTGGCTTGCCGTCATCGCCTTCGTGGAAAGCTCCATCTTCCTCGTGCCCGCAGACGTGCTGTTCCTGCCGATGGCACTCGCACGGCCGGAGCGCGCCTGGCGTTATGCGGCGGTCGCGACGGTCGCTTCCGTGCTCGGCGGCATTGCCGGCTGGTATCTCGGACATTACGCCTTCGAGGCGCTGGCGCGGCCGGTGCTCGAATTCTACGGCAAGCTCGAAGCCTTCGAGACGATGCGGGCGTCCTTCAGCAACGAGATGCTGGTGCTGCTGCTGATCACCTCTGGCCTCGCACATCTGCCGCCCATCAAGGTCGTGACGATCCTGTCCGGCGTCGCGGGCATTCATCTCGGCCTGTTCATCGTCTGCGCGATCATCGCGCGCGGTGCGCGCTTCTTCCTGCTTGCCTGGCTGCTGCGCCGCTATGGCGAGGAGATCCGGCATTTCATCGAGAAGCGCCTCGGCCTGATTTCGGCGGTGGCCGCCGCCGCGCTGATCGTCCTTTTCGTCGCCTATCGCTTCTTCCTGCACAATCCCGAGATCGTCACGCCGTGACGTCTTCACGCGACGCAGCCGCCGCAAAACAGATTTCGATCCCCAACGATATGCTGTAAGGGCTTCGTGACCCGCACAGCGAACCCGCCTTCCGGAGCCCGTAAACCGTGACAGCCATCCAACGCTCCCCTGCTTTGTCCGCCGCCGTCCTCGTCACGCTCGGCATGATCGTCACGGTTGGAACCGCGCTCGGCTTCGAGCATCTCGGCGGCTACATCCCCTGCGCGCTCTGCCTGATGCAGCGCGAGCCCTATTATTACGGCATTCCCGTCGGCGTGCTCGCCATCATCAGCGCCGCCTTCCCCATGCCGGCTTGGCTGCCGCGGCTTCTGCTGGCGGTCGTGGCGATCATGATGTTGGTCGGCGCCGGCATCGGCATCTATCACGCAGGCGTCGAGTGGCACTTCTGGGCCGGTCCTGCCAATTGCTCGACCACCGCGCAGGGCGTCTCCCCCAATGTCGGCGACCTTCTGGGCGATCTCGACAGCAAGCACGGCCCGTCCTGCACGGATGCCGCGCTTCGCGTGCTCGGCCTGTCTTTTGCCGGCTGGAACGTGCTGGCAAGCCTCGTGCTCGCGGCCCTTGCCGTCCGCGGCGCCGTCAAGGCGCGGTAACGCGAAACGGGCGCCCGTTCAGGCGTCTGCAAAACCCGTCGGCGGTCCACCACAGCCAAGCCTTATGGCTGCAGTTCGACATCCCAGTAGAGATAGTCCATCCAGCTTTCATGCAGGAAATTCGGCGGGAACAGCCGGCCGTTGTTGTGCAGGTCCTGCACCGTCGGGTGATACGGCTTCTGGTGCGGGAACATGCCGGCATTGCGCGGCATCTTGCCGCCCTTGCGCAGGTTGCAGGGCGAGCATGCGGCCACCACGTTCTCCCACGTCGTCTGCCCGCCATGGCAGCGCGGAATGACGTGGTCGAAGGTCAGGTCGTCGGGCGAGCCGCAATACTGGCACTCGAAACGGTCCCGCAGGAAGACGTTGAAGCGGGTGAAGGCCGGGTGGCGCGAGGGCTGAACGTAGCTCTTCAGGCACACGACGCTCGGAAGCTTCATCGAAAAGCTGGGCGAGGACACTTGGTGTTCGTATTCCGCGAGAATAACGACACGGTCAAGGAAGACCGCCTTGATCGCGTCCTGCCAGGACCAGAGCGACAAAGGGTAATAACTAAGAGGCCGGTAGTCCGCGTTCAAAACGAGCGCAGGCAAGGCCTGAGGTGAGACTGCAATCGTCAAGTCCAGTGACTCCTGATCGATTCGGCATCTTCACTTCTATATTAGGCCCGTTACGTCAGGATTGTGAAGCCGAAAGGAAATCGGGAACAAAAGATTCATTTCAGATGGTTACGCGCCACACGAGGCGGCCCCGCATCAGGCCAGAACAGGTGCGGCATCGCGGCGCATGCAGCGCGCATAATACGCCCAGAACAGCCGCGCCGCGACACTGCGCCAGGGGCTCCACGCGAGGCTGATAGTATCCAGCGACCGCGCAGAGGGTCGCGCCTCCAGACGAAAGGCATGCGCGACGGCGCTCTGCAGCGCGACGTCCCCGACCGGAAACACATCCGGGTGACCCGCACAGAAGACGAGATAGACCTCCGCCGTCCAGCGGCCGATGCCGGGTAACGCACCCAGCGCCGCGATGGCAGCGTCCGGGTCCATATCGCAGATCCCTTCCAGATCGAGCACCCCGGCCTCCACGGCAACAGCCGCGGCCCGCAAGGCCTTGATCTTTGCACCCGACAGGCCGATGGCGCGGGCATCCTCCTCGGCAAGCGAGAGGAATGCGCCCGCCTCGACCATGCCAAGCCGCAATGTCATCCGGTTCCAGATCGCCGCCGCACTCGCCTTGGAGATCATTTGCGACACGATGATTGCGGCCAGCCCGGAAAAGCCGGGTTCGGAGCGCCGCAGCGGCACCGGTCCGGCAGAAGCGATGATGGGCGCAAGCCGGGGATCGAGCGTGCCCAGGGCCGCAAGGCCGAAGGAGACATCGTGATCGCTCGAAATCCGCATCGTAAGGGTCCCCTTGCCGTCTTGGCCCGGCTGCGCATTGATGGCAGAAGAAGACCATGCCGAACAGCCCGTCAAAGCCCCCGGTCTATCGCTTCGCGCCGAGCCCCAACGGCGCGCTCCACCTCGGCCATGCGCTGTCGGCCCTCCTCAACGCAGACTTTGCGAGCGCTGCAGGTGGCCGGCTTCTGCTGCGGCTGGAGGATATCGACC
Organism: Rhizobium sp. PP-CC-3A-592; assembly: GCF_003217095.1. Taxonomy (GTDB): domain Bacteria; phylum Pseudomonadota; class Alphaproteobacteria; order Rhizobiales; family Rhizobiaceae; genus Ferranicluibacter. The sequence goes on along the minus strand of NZ_QJSR01000005.1, from coordinate 346,542 downwards.
GCACCCGCTGCCGACCGGAATTCGAACAGGCGATCTTGACGGATCTCGCCTGGCTCGGCCTCACCTTCGAAGAGCCCGTCCGACGTCAGTCCGAACATTTTTCCGACTACGAGGCCGCGCTCGACCGCCTCAAGGCCCGCGGCCTCGTCTACCCCGCTTTCCTGACCCGCGGCGAGATCCGCGCTCACGTCGCGGCCATCGAGGCCGGCGGCGGTACATGGCCCCGCGACCCCGACGGTGCGCCGCTCTATCCGGGTCCCGAGCGAACGTGGAACGCCCGGCGAAGGGCGGAGGCGGTTGCCGCAGCAGAGGCGACCGGACGCCCCTATGCCTGGCGTCTGGACATGGAGAAAGCCTGCAGCGCCATCGACAGGCCGCTCACATGGCGTGAGACCGGCGCCCGCCCTCAAGGCGGAACGGACCATCCGGAAGGCGCGGCAGGCGCGATCACGGCACGGCCGGAAGCCTGGGGCGATGTCATCCTGTCACGACCGGATGCGCCCTCCAGCTACCACCTGTCGGTGACAATCGACGATGCGTTGCAGGGCGTGACGCATGTCGTGCGCGGGCAGGACCTCTTCCATGCGACGGCAGTGCACCGCCTGCTCCAGGCCCTGCTCGACCTGCAGGAACCCCTCTACCACCACCACCGCCTCATCCTCGGCCCGGACGGGCGCAAGCTGTCGAAAAGCCATCGCGACACGGGGCTGGGTGCGCTCAGGGAAAGCGGCCGCTCAGCCGCGCATGTCCGCGCGCTTCTGCTCTGAAGACGTCTCATCTTCGGGAAGTGCGATGTCGCGTGTCGCAGCAGCTTCGACCGCCGGCATGCCGCGGAAATGGCGGATCACCATGCGCTTGACCTTGTACTTCATGATCGCGGCATTGATCTCCGCGCCGATGATGAAGATGGCACCGACCATGTAGAGAAACACGAGCACGATCATGATCGAGGCGAGACCGGCATAGGTCGAGACGTAGTTGGCAAAGGTCGAGAGGTAGGAGGCGAAGCCGAAGGCGCCAATCGTCCAGGCGATGAGCGTGATGAGGATACCGGGCAGCACGTCCATGATCTTGCGCCGGCCGTCCGGCAGCCAGAGGTGCGAAACGATCAGCCCGCCGGTCAGGATCAGGAGCGCGAGCGCCAGCCCCCAATTGTCGACCATGGACAGAACCTCGTCCAGCCAAGGCAGCCAGCGGTCGGCATAGCGCAAAGCGAGCGGTACGGCGACGAGCAGCAGGCTGACGAAGGCGAGGATGACGACGCCGGCCAGCACGAAGCCGAGGCTGGCGATGCGCGTCACGTACCAGGGCCGGCTCTCCGCCACCCGATAGGCACGATTGAGCGAAATACGCAGCGCCTCGACGCCGTTGGAGGCGAAATAGGCAGCAGCCAGCACCGAAACGGTGAGCAACCCACCCCGCGGCGTCGTCAGCACCTGCACGATCTCGTCGGCGATCGGCTTTGCGATCGACGGTGGCCAGGTGTCGAAGATCAGGTGGACCGCCGTGGTCGCGAACTGGTCGGCCCCCAGAAAGCTGCCGAGCGCGGTACCGAAGATCAGAAACGGGAAGATCGCGAGCAGCGACGACAGCGCGACGTGGCTGGCCATCGCCCAGCCGTCATCGTCGCTGAAATGCCACAGCGCATCGAATGTGACCTTCCAGGCCATACGCAGGAACAACGGCATCCGGTCTCCGTTCTCAAGGGCGCGACGTCCCCTCTACCGGGATACGAGACGCGCCGCGATTTGGTTTCATGCACGTTCATTCACGTCGTCGCCGGCTTGGCGATCCGCCAAGTGCCGCAAGATTGTCACCTGCCTGCGAATATGGGAAACCAGCGCTCCAAGTCCACCTGCCCATGTCCATATACCCATGTCCATATACCCATGCGCAACGTCGGAAGCGACCAGAGCCCTATGACAGACAGCCCCCACCGGGACCGGCCCACCATCATCGTCACGGGATGCTCCTCCGGCATCGGCGCCTATGCGGCAAGGGCGCTGACCCATGACGGCTGGCGTGTCTTCGCCACCGTCCGCCGGGAGGAAGACCGCGTCGGTCTCGAGGCCGACGGCATCGAAACCTTCCTGATGGACTACACCCGCACGGAAACGATCGCGGCCATGGTCGAGGCGGTTCTCGCGCGCACCGGCGGGCGGCTGGATGCGCTGTTCAACAACGGCGCCTACGGGCAGGCCGGGGCCGTGGAAGACCTGCCGACGGAGGCGCTTCGCCTGCAGCTCGAAACCAACGTCATCGGCTGGCACGACCTGACCCGCCGCATCATCCCGGTCATGCGGGCGCAGGGCCGTGGCCGCATCGTGCAGTGCTCTTCCATTCTCGGCATCGTGCCTTACAAATGGCGCGGCGCCTATAATGCATCGAAGTTCGCCATCGAGGGCCTGTCGCTCACCCTGCGCATGGAGCTTGCCGGTAGCGGCATCCAGGTCAGCCTGATCGAGCCCGGCCCGATCGAATCGCGCTTCACCGCCACTGCCGTCACGCATATCCGTCGCCATATCGATCTCGAAGGCTCGGTCCACCGTGAGGAATATGCCCGGCAGATGCGCCGGCTGACCGGCGAAAGCGGCCCGTCCCGCGGCAAGCTCGGGCCGGAGGCGGTTTATGCCGTTCTTGTGAAAGCTTTGACGGCAAAACGCCCGCGACCGCACTATATTGTGACTCAACCAGCCAAACAGGGCGCACGGTTGAAAAAACTGCTTCCGGCGGGCCTGTTCTATCGCATTATCGGGCGCCTCGGCTGAGCGGCCGGATTCTCTCTGGTGGGACGGCAAGCGGCCGTCAGAAAGACTGCGCATGAGTTCCTTCCTTACCGGCCTCACCTTGCTCGTGATGGGCCTCGTCGTCATCGTGCTGATCCGTGGCCTGATCACCATGGCCAAGGGTGGCAGCGGCAACGCCTCCAACAAGCTGATGCAGGCCCGCGTCCTGCTGCAGGCGGTCGCCATCGCCCTGATCATGCTGACGCTCTGGATTACCGGCGGAGGACGCTGACATGGTCAAGCTCAACAAGATCTACACCCGCACCGGTGACGACGGCACGACAGGCCTTGCCGCCGGCCCCCGCCGCCTGAAGAACGACCTGCGGATCGAATGCTACGGCACGATCGATGAGGCGAATGCCGCGATCGGCATGGCGCGGCTGACGACGTCGAGTGAACCGGAGGTCGATGAGATGCTGAAACGCATCCAGAACGATCTCTTCGATCTCGGCGCGGACCTCTCGACGCCGGATACGGGCGAAACCCTGCCCTACGAGCCGTTGCGCATCGTCGCCGGCCAGGTCGCGCGGCTGGAAAGCGAGATCGACCGTTTGAACGCCGATCTCGAACCGTTGCGCTCCTTCGTGCTGAACGGCGGCACCCCGGCCGCAGCCCACCTGCACCTCGCCCGCACCATCGCGCGCCGCGCCGAGCGCGCCATGGTCGCCCTCTCGCACACCGACGGCGAGACGGTGAGCCCGGCAGCGCTCGAATATGTGAACCGGCTCTCCGACTTCCTCTTCGTAGCAGCCCGCTGGCTGAACGATCGCGGCCGCGGCGACGTGCTCTGGGTGCCCGGGCTTACGCGGTAAGGCCCGGGCTCACACGGTGAGACCCGGGCTCACACGGTGAGACCCGGGTTTACGTGGTAAGGCCTGGGCTTACGCGGTAACGCCGCCTGCGCCGGAGGAGACACGATGTTCATACCGCTTCACGACCGCAACAACCTGAAGCACATCCGCCTGCAGGTCGTGACGATCGGGCTCATCCTTGCGAACGTGGTGATCTTCTTCCTCACAGGGCCTCTGTTCGTGGAGGCTTCCACCGTCAATGCCGACCTTCTCGGCTTCGGCTACATCCCTGCACTGATCTTCGGCGATGCGACGCTGGCGCCCGGCATCGCCGTCGTGCCGGAAGCCGCGACCCACATCACCTATGCCTTCCTGCATGCCGATCTTTATCATCTCGGCACCAACATGCTGTTCCTCTGGGTGTTCGGCGACAATGTGGAAGATGCGCTGGGGCACGTCCGCTTCCTGATCTTCTACCTCGCCTGCGCGGCGGCCGGCGCCCTCGTCCACGGTCTGGTCGTCCCGTTTTCGCAGGCGCCGCTGATCGGCGCATCCGGCGCAGTCTCGGGTGTCGTCGCAGCCTATTTCCTCTTGCATCCCAAAGTCCGCGTCTGGGTGCTCGTCCTCTTCCGCATTCCTTTGCCCCTGCCCGCCTTCATCCCGCTCGCTCTCTGGATCGCGCAACAATTCTACATGCTCGCCGTCGATCCCTCGGCCGATGTCTCCTGGGGTGCCCATGTCGGCGGCATCATTGCCGGCCTGCTCCTGGTCCTCGTCATGCGCCGCGAGGGCGTTCCCCTCTTCGACCGGGTCGTCGTCGTGCCCAAGGCCGTGCGCCTGGTGGATACCGCACCGCGTGAGATCCCGCCGCCCCCGCCGTCAACGCCACAGGGCGGAGCAGGCCCCTGGGGCACGCGACCGTGAGCGCAAACCAGACATCTCCACGAGAATTTTCGCCAGAACTATTGACGTGCACGTAAAGGTCAGTAATTTACGCTTCGGGACCGGGAGCGCGTTCAGGCAAGATTGTATTTGTGGAAAAAACGCGTATCGATGTCGCCAATCGACTGACGGGGCGGCAAGGGAATATGCGATCCCATGATGCAGGACGTCTGAAAAGCTTGCGGCTTTAAGACCGGCGTCGAAAGCGCCCCGCTGACATCCACTGCCGAGATTCGATGAAGGAAGGCTCCATGAAAATTCTTGTCACCGTGAAGCGCGTCGTTGACTACAACGTCAAGATCCGCGTCAAGCCGGACGGTTCCGGCGTCGAGCTTGCCAATGTGAAGATGTCGATGAACCCCTTCGACGAAATCTCCGTGGAAGAAGCGCTGCGGCTGAAGGAAGCGGGCAAGGCGACGGAAGTGGTCGTCGTCTCGATCGGCCCGGCCAAGGCCGAGGAAACGCTGCGCACCGGCCTCGCCATGGGCGCAGACCGCGCGATCCTCGTCGAAACCGACGCTGCCGTCGAGCCGCTGGCGGTCGCCAAGATCCTCAAGGGCGTCGTGGACGCCGAACAGCCGTCCCTCGTCATCGTCGGCAAGCAGGCGATCGACGACGACTCGAACCAGACGGGCCAGATGCTGTCGGCACTGCTCGGCTGGAGCCAGGGCACCTTTGCCTCCAAGATCGAGCTCGGCGCCGACAAGGCAACCGTGACCCGCGAAGTCGATGGCGGCCTGCAGACGATCGACATCAAGCTTCCCGCCGTCGTCACGACGGACCTGCGCCTCAATGAGCCGCGCTACGCCTCGCTGCCCAACATCATGAAGGCGAAGAAGAAGCCGCTCGACAAGAAGACGCCGGCCGATTTCGGCGTCGACACCACGCCGCGCCTGACCGTGCTGAAGACCGAAGAGCCCGCCGGCCGCAAGGCCGGCATCAAGGTCGGCTCGGTCGCCGAACTCGTCGACAAGCTGAAGAACGAAGCCGGCGTGCTCTAAACATTGGGCGAAGCTCCGCCGCCGGCCCGCAGAGGCCGGGCGGCGACCTTCGATCCAGATGCCCTTGCACGTGACGTGCTGCCGGATGCCCCGTCGAGATCGACAGGATGGTGCCGCAGCCAAGACAGATTGAGACTTTAAGGAGAACATACGACATGGCCATTCTTCTTCTGGCGGATCATGACGGTCAGACCGTTTCGGACGCCACCGCCCGGACCATCAGTGCCGCAACCGCGATCGGCGGCGACATTCACGTTCTGGTCGCCGGCGCCGGTGCGGATGCCGCAGCGGCGAGCGCCGCAGCGCTCTCCGGCGTGGCCAAGGTTCTGCTCGCCAATGATGCGGGCCTTGCCAACAACCTTGCCGAGCCGCTGGCAGCCCTGCTGGTGTCGCTTGCCGGCAGCTACGACGTGCTGATCGCGCCGGCCACGTCCGTCGGCAAGAACGTCATGCCGCGCGTCGCGGCCCTGCTCGATGTTGCGCAGATCTCGGAAATCACCGAAGTCGTTTCGGCCGACACGTTCAAGCGGCCGATCTATGCCGGCAACGCCATCCAGACCGTACAGTCTGGCGATGCCAAGAAGGTCATCACCGTGCGCACCTCGACATTTGCGCCCGCAGCCGCTGGCGGTTCGGCACCGGTCGAGCCCGTGTCCGCGGCAGCCGATCCCGGCCTGTCCACCTTCGTCGGCGATGCCCTGTCCTCGTCCGACCGTCCGGAACTGACCTCGGCGAAGATCATCGTCTCTGGCGGCCGCGCTCTCGGCTCGGCGGAAAAGTTCCAGGAGGTCATCCTGCCGCTCGCCGACAAGCTCGGTGCCGCCGTTGGCGCAAGCCGTGCCGCGGTCGATGCTGGATACGCTCCGAACGACTGGCAGGTCGGCCAGACCGGCAAGGTCGTCGCCCCGCAGCTCTACATCGCCTGCGGCATCTCCGGCGCCATCCAGCACCTCGCCGGCATGAAGGACTCGAAGGTCATCGTCGCCATCAACAAGGACGAGGACGCCCCGATCTTCCAGGTCGCCGATTACGGCCTCGTCGGCGACATCTTCACGATCCTGCCGGAACTCGAAAAGGCTCTGTGAGCCAGACACACCGATAATTGAACGGCCGCATCCCCCCGATGCGGCCGTTTTGCATTCGAAGACGCGCAAAGAGCGACGGAAAGCACTGGCAAAAACTGCTGCCAGCCGGTATCACGTTCAGACAGGCCTTGCCTGCATCATTCCTCAAATCGAAATCGATTTGAGGAATGATGCAGCAGGTATAAAGCGCTATAGCGAACCTAGACGTCGGCTGCGATTGGGGAACAACGGCTTGATGATCAAGAATGTCGGAATCGTCGGTGCGGGACAAATGGGCTGCGGCATTGCGCAGGTCGCCGCGATGGCAGGGTACAAGGTCCACCTCTACGACATCGCGCCCGATCGCATCGAGGCCGGCCTTGCCACGATCAACGGCAACATGGCCCGCCAGGTCTCCTCCGGAAAACTGACCGAGGACGAGCGCAAGAAGGCGCTGACGCTGATCAAGGGCTCCTCGGACCTGACGGATCTCTCACCGGCCGACCTCGTGATCGAGGCCGCCACCGAAGACGAGAGCATCAAGCGCAAGATCTACGTCGCCGTCTGTCCGGTGCTCAAGCCGGACGCCATCCTTGCCACCAACACCTCCTCCCTCTCGATCACCCGCCTCGCCTCCGCCACGGACCGCCCCGAGCGCTTCATGGGCATCCACTTCATGAACCCGGTTCCCGTCATGAAGCTCGTGGAACTGGTGCGCGGCATTGCAACCGAGGAGGGCACGTTCGCCTCGGCCCGCCAGTTCGTTACCGCGCTCGACAAGACCATCACGGTTGCAGAGGATTTTCCGGCCTTCATTGTCAACCGCATCCTCCTGCCGATGATCAACGAGGCAATCTACACGCTCTATGAAGGTGTAGGCACCGTCGATGCCATCGACACCGCCATGAAGCTCGGCGCGAACCATCCCATGGGCCCGCTGCAACTCGCCGACTTCATCGGCCTCGACACCTGCCTTTCGATCATGCAGGTTCTTCATGACGGCCTCGCCGACAGCAAATACCGCCCCTGCCCGCTCTTGGTGAAATATGTCGAGGCCGGCTGGCTCGGCCGGAAGTCCGGTCGCGGTTTCTACGACTATCGTGGGGAAACCCCGGTTCCGACGCGCTAATACCAAGTGTCGATGATAGGGACCTATAGGATGGTTCAGTGCTGATCTCTGGCTAGGCGCGGTGCGCAGCGCGATGCTGTCGCATCGGGCAAGCATCGCAACAACGCCAGAGACCAGCACTGAACCACCTTCGGCAGGCTTCTCGGGCTTTCTGGCGTTGTCGAGGCTCTTGACCGATACGACAGCATCGATCTGCGCACCTCTCCTAGCCAGAAAACCCGAGAAGCCTGTCCTATAGGTTCCTATCATCGACACTTGGTATTAAACCACTCCGCGTTGTATTGATCATTACGAATATTGAATGCAATCCTGAGTTCGCCTGCTTGACGGCACGGAGTTCTCATGACTGCAAAAACCAGCGCGCGGAACGTAGCCCTTAGAATCCCGGCCTCTCGTCGAGCGAGCGTACGGTTGATCGGCACCCTCGTCGTCCCCAATATCGTCTTCCTGCTCGCGATGCCCTTTTACGTGGCGGTCCGGACGATGTCCCCGCTTTTCTACGTGCTCGCCGGAACCGCTGCCTACGTCCTGCCCGGCTGGGCGGCCTACCCGGTCTTCGTGCTCGCCGCGCTTCTCGATATGGTCCTCGTCGCCATGGTCGCCTTCAATCTGCCGATTGGCGATGCCATCGACACGCTCGGTTTTCTCGCCACCATCAATGTCGCGGCATCCGCCTTCTATGTCGCGCTCATCCTGACAATGGTCGGCATGGCGCTTCTCACGGCAGGGCTCTTCAACAGGTTTCGCTCCGATGTGCCGCTCGCCTCCCCCACGGCCGTGGCCTTTGCCGCGCTCGCCGTGGTCGGGCTCGATATCGCGGTCAACCAGCCCTTCACGACGGCAAAACCACCTTTTGACAGCGCCATCCTCCAGAATGACCTGACGGCAACAAGGATCGCTGCATCGGGGCACAACATGCTGTTCGTCATGGTCGAGGGCCTCGGTGCCTTTGCCGATCCGCAGGATCGGGCGCTTCTCAGCCAGATCCTGCAGAAGGAAACCCTCGGCGGGCGCTATCAGCTCACCAGCGGCACGACACGCTATTCAGGCTCCACCACCGGCGCTGCCGCGCGGGAGCTTTGCGGACACTGGGGCAGCTGGCTCGATTTTATCAGCGACCAGCCCTTCGACTGCCTGCCGCGTCGCCTGAGCGAAAAGGGCCTGAGCACGCTGTCCTTTCACGGCTATTCCCGCGACATGTTCCTGCGGCATCACTGGTATCCGCAGATCGGCTTCCAACGCAGCACCTTCATGGAGGAGATGGCGGCAGAAGTGCCAAGCCCCACGCCATCGCGCTGCGGCAATGTCTTCAAGGGGCTCTGCGACACGGAAGTCGCCGGCGTCGTGGATGCGGCACTCAAGGCCGATCCGGACACGCAGAAATTCGTCTATTTCCTGACGCTGAACACGCATATTCCCTACCAGCCCTCCGCCATCGACAGGCTCGGCTGCGCCACCATGGCGCCGGCCATCGACAACCGCACGGTGTGCGACCTGACGAACCTGTGGAGCGACCTTTTCCGCTCGGTGGCCGTCATCGCGCGCGATCCGGACCTGCCGCCGACCGATATCCTCATCGTCGGCGATCATCAGACGCCGCTCTGGGAGCGCGCCGCCCGCCGCCATTTCAAGCCCGGCCTTGTGGACTGGTACCTGCTGCGAAGCCGCCGGCCTCAGGAGCCGGCACCCGCTGACGCGGCAGCGCGCACCAGCGCCCGCCCCTCCTCGCCATCCCAGGCCGCCGGCCCGTTCATGGCCGAGAGCAGGCAGCCCTTGTCGTCGAGCAGCACGGTGACCGGCAGACCGAAGGCCAGCCCCTCCTTCTTCAAAGCGTTGAAAACGCCCATGGAAGCATCGCGATAGGGTTTCAGCGCCGTGACACCTGTTTCCGATAGGAACGCTTTCGGCTTCTCGTCGCTGCCGGTGTCGATGTTGACGGCGACGACCTCGAAGCGGTCGCTCCCCTCGGCCCTCTCCAGCCTGTCGAGCGCCGGCATTTCCTCGCGGCAGGGCACGCACCACGTCGCCCAGAGATTGAGCAGCACCGCTCGGCCCTTGAAATCGGCAAGCGTCAGGTCCTTGCCCGCGCCGTCTTTGAACGTCAGACCCTCCAGAAGCCGCGGCCGGTCGGCGGGCGCCATGGCGGCGACCTGACCCTTCATCAGCGGCGTCAGACCGGCGATCCTGGGCGCTGCCGCCGTGCAGGGACCCGCATCACCTTGGGAAGCGACCTCCGGAGCATTGCCAGACCCGCTCTGCCTGACGTATACCGCAGCCGCACCGGCGATCAGGCCCAGCAGGGCTGCAAGCGCCACGAGCCGCAGGGCGGAGCGGGGTTTTCCCGGGTCTGTCATGTCGGTTTTCAAGACTTGTACCTTTTTTGAGGAACGGATATCTGCGATGGCCGACGGCGCTTCCGAGACGAAAACCTCCAACCAGATGTGGGGCGGTCGTTTCGCGTCCGGACCCGACGCCATCATGGAGGAGATAAACGCCTCCATCGGCTTCGACAAGAAGCTCTATGCCCAGGATATCCGCGGCTCCAAGGTCCATGCTGAGATGCTGGCGCATCAGGGCATCATTTCCGTCGCCGACAAGGACGCCATTCTCGGCGGTCTCGACACCATCCGGTCGGAAATCGAAGCCGGAACCTTCGAATTTTCCCGCCGCCTCGAAGACATCCACATGAACGTCGAATCGCGGCTGGCGACGCTGATCGGCCCTGCGGCCGGCCGGCTGCACACCGCGCGCTCGCGCAACGACCAGGTCGCGCTCGACTTCCGCCTCTGGGTCAAGGAAGAACTGCAGAGGGTCGAGACCGCGCTGACGCGCCTGATCGCCGCCTTCCTTGATCGCGCCGAGGAACATGCCGATACCGTCATGCCTGGCTTCACGCACTTGCAGACGGCGCAGCCGGTGACCTTCGGCCATCATTGCATGGCCTATGTCGAAATGTTCGGCCGCGACCGTGCCCGCGTGCGGCACGCCATCGAGCACATGGACGAAAGCCCGATCGGCGCGGCAGCACTGGCCGGCACCGGCTTCCCGATCGACCGCCACATGACGGCAAAGGCGCTCGGCTTCTCCGGCCCGACGCGCAATTCCATCGACACCGTCTCCGACCGCGATTTCGCGCTGGAGTTCCTGTCGATCGCGGCGATCTCCGCCACCCACCTGTCGCGCCTCGCCGAAGAAATCGTCATCTGGTCGACGCCGCAATTCGGCTTCGTGCGCCTGTCGGATGCCTTTTCCACCGGCTCCTCCATCATGCCGCAGAAGAAGAACCCGGATGCCGCCGAACTGGTGCGCGCCAAGACCGGCCGCATCAACGGCTCGCTGATCGCGCTCCTCACCATCATGAAGGGCCTGCCGCTCGCTTATTCCAAGGACATGCAGGAAGACAAGGAACAGGTCTTCGACAGCGCGGAAAGCCTGGAGCTGGGCCTTGCCGCGATGACCGGCATGGTCCGCGACATGACCATCAACACCGATCGCATGAAAAAGGCGGCTGGCTCCGGCTTCTCCACCGCGACCGACCTTGCCGACTGGCTGGTCCGCGAAGCCGGCCTCCCCTTCCGCGATGCACACCATGTGACGGGCCGCGCCGTGGCGCTGGCCGAGAGCAAGGGCTGCGACCTCGGCGAACTCAGCCTCGAAGACCTCCAGGCCATTCATGACGCGATCACCGACAAGGTCTTCGATGTCCTCACCGTCGAGGCCTCTGTCGCCAGCCGCACCTCCTTCGGCGGCACGGCGCCGGCCGAAGTCCGCCGCCAGATCGCCTGGTGGCGCGCGCGCAACTGAGACAATTCCGTCTCGATCCGACTTTAATCCCCGGGGAAACCCATCATTTTTCCCGGGCGATCCATCAGAATTTCGAACGTGCGCGGTCCTTGAAAAACAGCTAAGAGGAACCGCCTGCCTTCGCAAAGGAACTGCGACGATGACATTCCGGACTGCCGCCCTGACGGCGCTGCTTCTGACGGCAACGGTGCTGACGGCCTCCGGCTGCGGCCGCAAGGGGGATCTCGAGCGTCCGAGCGTCGCCCGCGCGCAGGCGGCGAAAGAAGCCGGGAACACGACCCGTTCGCCTTCGGCCGCCCCGTCCGCCCTCGTACGGCCGGCAAGCGGCGCCGCGCCGGCCAGTTCCGCCGTGACCGGCAACGCATCCAGCCAGACGACGGCCGTCACGCAGATGAACGTCGTTCCCGGATCGGACAACGCAGCCGCCCGCAGCGGCCGCACCGGCGACCAGACCGACGTCCCCGAGCGCCCCTTCCTCCTCGATCCGCTGCTCTGACAGCCATCTCAAGGCCCATCCCGTGAATCATTTCGAATATCGCGACGGCGTTCTGCATGCGGAAGACGTGCCGGTCACCGACATCGCCCGCGCCGTCGGCACACCCTTCTACTGCTACTCCACAGCGACGCTGGAGCGGCACTACACCGTCTTTTCGAAGGCCTTCGAGGGCATCGACGCACTCGTCTGCTATGCAATGAAGGCGAACTCCAATCAGGCCGTGCTGAAGACGCTCGGCCGCCTCGGCGCCGGCATCGACGTCGTCTCCGGCGGCGAACTCGCGCGCGCGCTGGCAGCCGGCATTCCGGCCGAGCGCATCATGTTCTCCGGCGTCGGCAAGACGGCCGGCGAGATGGATCTGGCGCTGGCCGCCGGCATCTACTGCTTCAACGTCGAGTCCGAGCCCGAGCTCGAAGTGCTCAACGCCCGCGCCGTGCGCCTCAACCGTCGGGCGCACGTCTCCTTCCGCATCAATCCGGATGTGGACGCGAAGACGCATGCCAAGATCTCGACCGGCAAGAAGGAAAACAAGTTTGGCATCGGCTTCGAGCGCGCCCGCGCCGTCTACGCCCATGCCGCCACGCTTCCCGGCATCAAGGTCACCGGCATCGACATGCATATCGGCAGCCAGATCACGGATCTGCAGCCGTTCGAGGATGCCTTCAAGGTGCTGCGCGACCTCGTGGAGACGCTGCGGGCCGATGGCCACGTCATCGACCATGTCGATGTCGGCGGCGGCCTTGGCGTGCCCTACAAGGAAGACAACAATCCCCCGCCTTTGCCGGACGCCTATGCGGCGATCGTCAAGGACCAGCTCGCCGGCCTGAACTGCCGCATCGTCATGGAGCCCGGCCGCCTGATCGTCGGCAATGCCGGCATTCTGGTGACGGAAACGATCTATGTGAAGGATGGCGGGTCGAAGACCTTCGTCATCGTCGATGCCGCGATGAACGACCTCATCCGCCCGACCCTCTATGAGGCCTATCACGAAATCCGCCCGGTGCGGATTTCCGCCGCCAACGCGCCGCGTATCCGGGCGGACGTGGTCGGCCCGGTCTGCGAGACCGGCGATTATCTGGGTCTCGACCGCGAAATGGCCATGCCCCGCGCCGGCGATCTGTTCGCCGTCAGCACGGCCGGCGCTTACGGTGCCGTTCAGGCGGGCACCTACAATTCGCGGCTTCTGGTCCCGGAAGTGCTCGTCAAGGGCAACCGCTTCCACGTCGTGCGGCCCCGCACCACCATCGAAGACCTGATCGGCCTCGACAGCCTGCCGGACTGGCTCTCGGAAGACTAATACCGAGTGTAAGCCCCTTTGGCGCGCAGGCGAGGAACGTTCACGATTGCGTTCTCGCCCTCGTCTTCGCCACAAACAATGGTATCCTTGCTGGCAAACAGGCGTCAGACGCGCGCGGGAATCGCGTGACGACAGGCCCTGACCCATGAGCAGGACGGTACGGATGGCAGAATTCCGGCGGCAGACGAGTGCGGACAATAAAGACGGCGTGTCCGGCATGGCGCGCGCATTGGCGCGCAAGCGCGGCTTTGCACGGCTCGTCATCATTGCCGAGCGCTTAGCGCCCCGCGCACTTCCCCCCCTCGCAGTGGCCTTCGTCTTCCTGTCGGCAGCCTGGTTCGGCCTCTTCCGCGCCGTGCCGCCGCTGGTGCATGCCGGCCTGCTTCTCGCCTTCGTCCTCGCCTTCATCGCGGCCCTCGTGCCGGTGTTCCGCGTCCGCCTGCCTGATACGCACGAGGCCGACCGGCTGCTCGAAGAGCGCAACGCCCTGCCGCATCAGGCCATCGGCGTACAGGACGACAAGCCGGCGACCGGCGGCGCCTTCGGGCAGGCGCTCTGGCTCGAACACCAGAGCCGCATGGCCCGGATGATCGGTGCGCTCGAAACCGGCCTACCGCGGCCGGATATCGCCCGTCATGACGGCTTCGGCCTGCGCGTCCTGCCGGTCCTCCTCGTCGCCATCGCCTTCGCCTATTCCTATTCCAACCGCGCCGGGCTGATATCCGATGCCTTCCGTATTCCCGAGAACATCGTGGCGCCGCCGGACGTGCGCATCGACGCCTGGGTCACCCCGCCCGCCTATACCGGCCGCGCCCCGGTCTTCCTCACCGGCCGGCAGGACCAGCCGCGAGCAGGCACCGAGCCTCAGGCCACCGAGGCGAGCCTGTTCCGCATCCCGCAGTTCAGCGACGTCACCGTGCGCGTCACGAGCGCGGGTACGGCCACTGACACCACTGTGACCTTCCTCGACAAGGGCGCGACCGCGGCAACGCCGATCCCGCCGCAAAAACCGGAAAAGGCACCCGTGCAGGAGGCTGCGGCCGGCAATGCGCCGCCTGCTCCGGAAGCCGCGGCAAATGCGCCGGTCGACAACAGCACCCATCTCTACAAGATCACCCGCGACGGCACGCTGACCGTCGGAAAGGAGACATGGCAGTTCGCCGTCATTCCCGATGCCGTCCCGGACATCGCCTTCGACGGCACCCCGCGCGCCACGGTCAACGCCGCGCTGGAGATTCCCTTCCTTGCGAAAGACGATTACGGGCTCAGCGAAGCCTTCGCCGAGATCGTGCCGACCGAAGCAGCACCGGCCGAAGCGACGCCGCTTTATCCCGCGCCCGAATATCGCCTGGACCTGCCCCGCCGCAACGCCAAGGACGCCAAGGCGACCGCCAGCCGGAACCTGTCGGAACATCCGCTGGCCGGCAAGCGTGTGCGCATCACGCTGGTCGCCCGCGACGCCGCCGGCCAGGAGGGACGCAGTGTGCCGCAGGAGATGATCCTGCCCGCCCGCCGCTTCACCCAGCCGCTTGCCGGCGCGGTCGCCGAGGAGCGTCAGGTCATGGCGCTGAACAGCAAGGACCTGCCGCGTGCGATCGAGCTTAACGACGCGCTGAACATCCGCCCGGAAGACAACATCCCCAACCTCACCCATTTCCTCCTTCTGCAATCCGCCAAGGGCCGCATGGCGCTCGCGCGCGACGACGAGATGATGCGCGGCACCGCCGATTATCTCTGGGAGGTCGCGCTCGGCATCGAGGACGGCAACCTGTCGCTGGCCGAACGCAATCTGCGCGAGGCCCAGCAGAAGCTGTCGGACGCACTGGAGCGCAACGCCTCCGACGAGGAGATCGCCAAGGCGATGCAGGAACTGCGCGAGGCGATGAAGGAATTCATGCAGGCGCTCGCCGAACAGGCGATGAAGAACCCGCAAATGGCCGCGCGGCCCAATATGGAGAACATGCTGAGCAGCAAGGATCTGGACAAGATGATGGACCAGATCGAGAACCTCGCGAAATCCGGCTCGAAGGATCAGGCCCGGCAGATGCTGTCAGAAATGCAGCGCATGATGAACAATCTCCAGGCCGGTCGGACGCCGCAGGATATGCAGCAGGGCCAGGACAATAGCGAGATGCGCCAGCAGATGGACAAGCTCGGCCAGCTGATGCAGGAGCAGCAGCGGCTGATGGAGCAGACCTTCAAGCACGATCAGGCCCTGCGCAACCGCATGCAGATGGGCGATCCGTTGACGGACGAGAACCTGTTCGAGCAGCAGCCCGGAGACCAGAACCAGCAGCAGGGCCAACAGCAGGAGCAACAGGGCGGCGATCCGACCGAGCAGATGACCGAGGAACAATTACGCCAGGCTTTGAAGGACCTTCAGGGCCAGCAACAGGCCCTGGAAAAGCAGCTCGGCGAGCTGCAGAAGGGCCTCGAAGGCATGGGCATCAAGCCCGGCAAGGGTTTTGGCCAGGCCGGTCGCGAGATGAAGGGCGCCTCGGGCCAGCTCGGCGAAGGCCAGGGCGAACAGGCCGTCGGCAGCCAGGGCCGCGCGTTGCAGGCGCTGCGTGAGGGCGCGCAGGACATGATGAACCAGATGAGCCAGGGTCAGGGCCAGGGGCAAGGTCCCGGCCAGGGTATCCCGCAATACGGCCAGAACGGCCGCGACCCCCTCGGCCGCCGCCAGCAGAATCCCGGCCCCGATTTCGGCGATCAGGTGAAGGTGCCCGACGAGATCGACACCCAGCGCGCCCGCGAAATCCTCGACGAAATCCGCCGTCGCCTGGGCAACAACGTTTCGCCGGAGGTGGAGCGGCAGTATCTGGAGCGGTTGCTGGATATTCGGTGAGGTGTTTGGGGTTGCGGCTGCCCCTCATCCGGCTGCCGCCACCTTCTCCCCGCCAGCGGGGCGAAGGGCGATGTGGCACCCGCTCGCTCTAAAAACGGAACTTAGAGACCAGACGATCGCCACAAGTCCCTTCTCCCCGCGCGCGGGGAGAAGGTGGCGGCAGCCGGATGAGGGGCCGCCAAGACCAGGACGTTGAACACAACATGCGACCTCAAGCCGCCAAAGCCCCCGCAACCGCCTTGCGAATATCCGGCAGGCTGAACGGCTTGGCGACGACGTCGATGATCTTGTCCGCGAGGTCGTCGGCGCGTTCGCGCTGTTCGGCATAGCCGGTCATCAGCAAAATCTTCAGCTTGGGAAAAGCAGCAGCAGCTTCGTGCGCAAGGGCGATGCCGTCCATGACAGGCATGCGGATGTCGGAGAGCAGGAGGTCGAACGGGGCACCGTGCAGGTGCTCGAGGCCTTCGGCGCCATCGCCGGCCTGCACCACGTCATGCCCATCCATCTGCAACGCGCGCGCAACGAAGCGGCGAAGAGAATCCTCGTCCTCGGTGATCAGGATCTTTGCCATCATGGCCTCCTACAATTCGGAAGCCTACAAAGCGCAGAGTTTCCTTTGAAAACCGTAAAGAGCGGACATCCCGTGCGTCAGACCTTGTCGGCGTCCCCGGTGACAACGCCGACGAAAGGCAGCTCGCGGAAGGCGTAGGCGACGTCCATGCCGTAGCCGACGACGAAATAATCAGGGCATTCGAAACCCACGAAATCCGCCTCGAAATCGACCTCGCGCTTCACCTTCTTGTCGAGGAGAACGGCGATCGACACCGATTTCGCGCCACGCTCCAGCATCAGGTCGCGTGCAAAACGCAGGGTCCGGCCGGATTCGAGAATATCATCGATCAGGAGCACGTCGCGGTCACGCGGGTCGCTGTCGATGTCCTTGATGATCTTCACGCCGCGCGACACCGTGCCTGTGCCATAGCTCGACAGGGTAATGAACTCGACTTCCGGCGCAAGCCCGGCATGATGCATGGCGCGGATGAGGTCGGCCGCGAAAATGAAGGAGCCCTTGAGCACCGAGATGACCAGCAGGTCGTCATTGCGGCCCTTGACGATTTCGGCCGCCATCTCCGTGTTGCGCGTCGCAATCACGTCCGGCGAAAACAGCGTCTCGATCATCTTTCCGCGAACGACGGGCATGGCTATGGCTCCAGGCGACGGGACGCCGTCCGGCGTCCTTCAAGGCTTGGCGTTAGCACAGTCAGCGCGGCGAAGCACCCGCTGGGCCGAAGGAAATTTGCACGATCGGCGCCGATCCACCGGCATGCGGCAGGCGTGCGGAAAAGGCGCGGCTTTCGCCCGGCGCCAGCATGCGGCTGCCGGCAAGCTGGCCCTCAGCCGTCATGCGTTGGCCGGAGGCTGCGACATCGACCTTGATATCCGGGATCGCGCGCGGTGCAGACGTCGCATTGACCACTGTGCCGTAGACGGCGACGACCTTCAGGCCGCTCGCATCCTGAAGCTCCGTGCGCACATCGCCGAATCCGAGTGCCGGTGCGGCCTGCGGCACGGTCGGCGCAAGCGTGATGGCAAGGCCGAAGGCTGCAGCACACAGCCCGATCGTCAGCCCCGCGAAAACGCGCGGCGAGATGGCTTGCAATGTCCGCTCGACCGACCTCAGGAAACCAGGCCGATGCTCGACGGGCCGGGCTGGAATTGGCGAACGCGATGCGGCACGGGACACAGGCGCACGGGAAAGCGGCACCACCTCGAAAACGGCATCGACCGCATCGGTCTGCCGCAGCACACGCGGTGCGGGACGCGCCGTACGTGTCCGTTCCGGCGGCAGGAGATCGATCCTTCGCGAAGCGCTTGAAAAGCCGGCCATGCATGGTCCTCCGCCATATGCTCGCCCGAAGACGACGAAAATCCTTTCCGAAAGGTAAAGGAGAAGGGTTAACAGAACGGAAACGTCCCCTCACAACGCCCTCGCGAGAGGTCATGAAGCCACCACGGCCCTTAAAGCGACGTTTTTGCATGCGACGTTAAAGGGAATATTAACCAGTGTTTAACCATGCTGGCCGGATCGCGCCCGCACTTGGCGGTAGAGCGTCCATCTCAGAGGCTGGAAGTTGATTCATTTCGAAAACGTCGGATTGCGCTACGGCATGGGACCGGAAATTCTCCGCGACCTGACCTTCGACATCCCGCGCAAATCCTTCCAGTTCCTCACCGGCCCCTCGGGTGCCGGCAAGACGACGCTGCTGCGCCTTCTGTTCCTGTCGTTGCAGCCGACGCGCGGCCTGATCCGCATGTTCGACCGCAACATCACCGCCATCCCGCGCGACGAACTGCCCATGCTGCGCCGCCGCGTCGGCATCGTCTTCCAGGACTTTCGCCTGCTCGATCACCTCACGACCTACGAAAACGTCGCTTTGCCGCTGCGCGTCAGGGGCAAGGACGAATCGTCCTACCGCTCCGACGTGCTGGAGCTTCTCGGCTGGGTCGGCCTCGGCGAGCGGATCAACGTCCTGCCACCGGTTCTCTCGGGCGGTGAAAAACAGCGTGCCGCCATTGCCCGCGCGCTCATCGACCGGCCGGAAATTCTGCTCGCCGACGAGCCGACCGGCAATGTCGATCCGCCGATGGCCCGCCGGCTCCTCAACCTGTTCATGGAGCTCAACCGCCTCGGCACCGCCGTCGTCATTGCCACGCATGATCTCTCGCTGATGGATCAGGTGGAAGCGCGCCGCATGATCCTGTCGCAAGGGCGGCTCGACATCTATGACTGACGCCCGGAAAAAGCCGCCCGCGGCGATGAAGGGCCCCGCCCGTAGTAGCACGCAGCCGGAAACGGAAGGGCGCAAGGCGCCCATGCGCGTCCGCCCGATGGCGCCCATCGTGCCGCCGGTCAACGTCTCGGGCAATGCGCTGATGCTGGTCATCGCCATCATGTCCTTCCTCGCCTGCCTGACGCTCGGCGCGGTCTCCATGGTGCGGTCGACGGCCGAGAGCTGGCAGAGCGAGATCTCCCGCGAGGTGACGATCCAGATCCGGCCCGAGGAAGGGCTCGACATGGAAAAGGCCCTGCGCGACGCGCGCGATATCGCCCTCACCTTCGATGGCACCGTCAACGGCAATATCGTCGACCGCATGGCGACCGCACGCCTGCTGGAACCCTGGCTCGGCGAAGGCCTCGATATCGACGAACTGCCCGTGCCCCGCCTCGTCATCATCACCATCGACGAGCGTAACCCGCCGGATTTCACCGGAATGCGGGCGCGCCTGACGGGCGAAATCCCGCAGGCGACGCTTGACGATCACCGCACATGGGTTGACCGGCTGGTGGCGATGGCACACACGACGGCGCTCATCGGCACGGGTGTGCTCACCCTCGTCTTCTCCGCCATGGTCCTCACCGTCATCTTCGCCACGCGCGGCACGCTGTCGGGCAACCGCCATATCGTCGAGGTGCTGCACTTCGTCGGCGCGGAGGCGGGCTTCGTCGCGTCCGAATTCCAGAAGCATTTCCTCAAGATCAGCTTCAAGGGCGCCGGCGCCGGCGGGCTGCTGGCGGCCCTGTCGTTTGCCGTGGCCGGCTGGTGGCAGTCCCGCTCGCTCGCCACGCCCCAGAGCGATCAGGCAACGGCCCTCTTCGGCACCTTTACGATCGGTTACACGGGCTATCTCGGCATCGCCGCCATCATGCTCGTCATCGCGCTTCTCACCACGCTGACGGCGCGTTTCACGGTCATGCGCACCATCTACGAAATCGACCGCATCCGCTCCGACCCGGCACGGGCCGATCTCATCCCGAATTCCTGACAAGCTCATGCGCTCGCCCTCTCCTCCTTCCCTTTTTCTCGAGCCGGCCATTTTCCTCGCTCCGGCCGCTCAAGCCATCGTTAAGGCGCAAAGCTGGTTCACCGGTCGCGCAGCATCGCAACACCCGTCCCGTCGAGCCGCAGACATCCGGCGTGACGGTGGAAGAACATCATGATGGCGGACGAAACCTCCGAGGCGGAGACTTCCGGCGACACCGAGCGCAAGCGCCTTGCGCGGCGAACGCGCCGGCATGTCAGCTTCCGGCGGCAGCTCGTCCGCCTGACCTTCTATGTCATGCTGGTGGTTGCCGGCTGCGGCACCGCCAGCCTTCTCTATTTCGCCGATCAGGTCGCCTCGCTTCAGCCGCCGGTCGATCCCAAGGCCGATGCGATCGTCGTGCTGACCGGCGGGTTCCAGCGCATCGATCAGGCGGTTGATCTGCTGAAGGCCGGCGCCGGCCAGCGTCTGCTGATTTCCGGCGTACACCCCACCACCACCAGCAGCCAGATCCGCCGCAACACCCAGAGCTCGGCCGATCTCTTCCGCTGCTGCGTCGATATCGGCCACGATGCCATCGATACGATCGGCAATGCGCACGAAACCGCGAACTGGATCCGCAACAACGGCTACAAGAGCATTCTGGTCGTCACCAACAATTACCACATGCCCCGCAGCCTGCTGGAGCTTCGCCGCGCCAATCCCGGCATCACCTTCGTGCCCTATCCGGTCGTCAATTCCGACCTGAAAAGCACGAACTGGATGGCCAACCCCATGGTGCTGAAGTCGATCCTCACCGAATATGCCAAGCTGACGGTGGCGTCGCTGCGCGATCTCCTCGGCACGCCGACAGATAGCGGCTTGCGGACGGAACGCGCCCAGACCGCGCAATAGAGCATTTCCAGCCGGAGCGGAATCGCTCCGGCGTCGGACAATGCGGCAAAAACAGCAGCCTGGAGCATTTCTGGTGAACCTGCGTCCACCAGAAATGCTCCAGGCATGAGCGCCGTCGCGCGCGAGATCCCGGTTTTCGTCGCGGCTTTATTGGTGTAGGCACCCGGGACGGCACGCTCGATCCGTGCCGCCGCTCGCTCTTCGAAAGCCGCCCATGATTCGCCTTCGCTCGGTCCTCTTCAACGTCGCCTTCTACGCCAATCTCATCCTGCGCATGGTCTTGCTGACGCCGATCTATTTTCTCGTGTCGCGCAAGACGTCCTGGTTCGTGCCGAAGAACTGGGCGCGCAGCAATCATTGGCTGATGCGGGTGATCGTCGGCACGACCTTCGAGATCGAGGGTCTCGACAATATTCCGAAGGATGGCGTCTATATCCTGGCGCCGAAGCACCAGTCCTTCTGGGATGTCTATGCCCTGCTGCCGTGGCTCTCCGACCCGTTCTTCATCCTCAAGCGCGAGCTGATGCGCATCCCGCTGTTCGGCTGGTATGTCGCCAAGCAGCGCATGGTGCCGGTGGATCGCAGCGCCCGCGGCCGGGCGATGGCGGCCGTCATGCAGCGCGCCAAGGCGGAAATCGCCACCGGCCGGCAATTGATTATCTATCCCGAAGGCACCCGGCGGTCGCCCGGCGCGCCGCCGGATTATAAATACGGCATTGCCCGTCTTTATCGGGACCTTCAGGTTCCCGTCGTACCGGTGGCGATGCATCCCGGTCTCTTCTGGCCCCGCAGCACGACGCTCCGCTTCCCCGGCCACTTCAAGGTCCGCATTCTGCCGCCCATCGGACCCGGGCTGGACAGCGACACCTTCCTGAAGACGCTGATTTCTGTGACGGAAACGGCGAGCGACGAACTGCTGGTGGAGACCGTCCGCAACAACCCGCATCTTCCCCTGCCGGACACTGCGCGCACGCGCCTTGCCGAACTCGGCGTGACCGTGCCGGAGAAGAACTAGCGCTTGGCGAGCAGGACCTGCACGCCGCGGCCGACCTCTTCCAGCCAGTGATCGCGAATGCCCATCGCGCGCAGATGTTCGAGCGTGTTCATGACGTAATCGACATTCTCGCCCGAGCGACCGCGCGCATGGGCGACGACCAGCGCAGCCTCGTCGGCCTGTAAGGCGCCCGCATATTGCAGGTGGGCCCGGTCGATGACATAGGCGACCGCCATGACCGTCCGCCCGTCGGCGAGCCGCAGCGGCAGCATGCGCTCCTTGTAGACATGGGTTACCAGTTCGCGCTCGCGCAGATAGGTGATCACAGCCTCGTGGTCCTCCGGTGCGATGCGGAACGCCATGCCGAGGCAGGAGCCGCCAAGATCGAGGCCGAGCACGAGACCGGGACTTTCGGCCGTGCCGCGATGCACATGAGAGCGCACGCACAGCGCCCGGCGATAACCGAACACCCGCGCTCGGGCCTGCTCGACGAAGGCAAAGCCCGGATTCCACATCAACGAGCCATAGCCGAACACCCACACGTCGTCCGAATCCGTTACCACAAGGTCCGTCACAGAAGGTCCATCCCATCGTCACATGCCGGGCATGTCTGCCGGTCTTGCCGTCCTACTGCAAAATAGCGGCCAGCGGAACGAGGAGGATTGTCTCGCCTGTATTTTGGAGGCGATGACCGCGTCGGTCCAAGGGTCCGGCTATTTTTCCGAACGCATTCCGATCCGTGATGTTATGCGCTAGAAGACCCGCAAGACGCAGCCCTGTTGCAGGGGTGCCGGCGGTGCCCAGGAGCGCCGTCCACCGCGCCGATCCCTCACCGCATCCAGACCGCCGACCGGAGACCCGCATGACACAGACAGCACCGCCGGCCGCAGGTATCCGTATCAGGCGTCTCGGCATCGGCATCGTGATCTTCCTCGCGGTCTATAGCGGCATCTGGTTCCTGGCCGCCCACCAGATCGAAACCCGGCTCGCAAGCTTCCTCACCAGCCGCTCCGGCAGCGCCAGCGCGCGGTGCGATGGCCTCACCGTTCGCGGCTTCCCCTTCCGCATCGGGCTGTTCTGCGATTCCGTGAAGGTCGACGACACCAAGCTCGGCGCATCCGGCTCCGCCGGTGCTCTCAGGTCCGCAGCACAGGTCTACTGGCCCGGCCACGCCGTGATCGAGGTGGATGGCCCGGCCGAGCTGCGCTTTTCCCCCGGCATTGCGACATCCATGGACTGGCAGGCCCTCAGGGCGAGCATTCAGGCGACGTTGTCGGGCCTCAGCCGCACATCCATCGTCTCCGAACGCCTGACCGGCACGCTGGTGCCCACGCTGGGCGAAGACGTGCTCGGCTTTGCCACCAGCCATACGGAACTGCACTTGCGCCAGAACGCGGCCGATCTCGATGCCGCCCTCTCCATTACCGGGCTCGACCTGAAGCCGCACAATGGCGCAAGCCTGTTGCCGCTGATGAACGCCGCCATCGACCTCACGGTCAAGGACCGTGCGACGGTGCTCGATCGTGGCGGCCTCTCGCGCCATGCCCTGCGCAACAGTGCGGGCGAGGTGCGCAACCTCACGATCGACCTTGGGAACGGCATGGTGACGACGGCGAACGGCCCGTTCACCATCGATGATCAGGGGCTGATTTCCGGTGCCTTCAAGGTGACGATGCAGGATGTCCAGGCGTGGCGCACGGCTCTGGCAACGGCTTTTCCGGAGAGCGAGAACATGCTGGACAACGCCGCCAACATGCTGACGGCACTCGCCGCCGGCGGCAACGACACCACCGTCACGCTCAATGTGCGCGACGGCACCGCCTTCCTCGCCTTCATCCCGATCGGCGTACTGCCGCAGCTCTGATCCAAGCCGTCAAGATATGGGGAACGTCAGGACTTCGCGTCCAGCGCATGGCGGCCGAAGTCGACCATGTCGGTGTCCTGACCGGCCTGGATGATCGAGCGGCGGATCGCGCGGGTGCGGGTGAAGAGGTCGAACAGCTTGTCCCCGTCGCCCCAGCGGATCGCCCGCTGCAGATAGGCGAGATCCTCCGAAAACCGCGACAGCATTTCGAGGATCGCGTCCTTGTTGTGCAGGCAGACATCGCGCCACATGGTCGGGTCGGACGCAGCCAAGCGCGTAAAATCGCGGAAGCCCGAGGCGGAATATTTGATGACCTCGGATTCCGTCACCGTCTCCAGATCATCCGCCGTGCCCACGATGTTGTAGGCGATGATGTGCGGCAGGTGGGAAACGATGGCCAGCACCTTGTCGTGGTGCTCCGGGTCCATCTCCTCGACATCCGAGCCGAGCGCCTCCCAGAAAGCCCGCAGCTGCCCCTTGGCCGTCTCGTCGGTGCCGGCCAGCGGCGTCAGGATGCACCAGCGGCTTTTGAACAGGCCGACGAAGCCCGCATCCGGGCCGGAATATTCCGTGCCGGCGATGGGGTGGCCGGGAATGAAGTGGACGCTCGCCGGCAGATGCGGCGCCATCTGCGCGATGACGGAGCCCTTGGTGGAGCCGACGTCGGTGACGATAGCCGCGGCCTTCAGATGTGGCGCGATCGCCTGCGCCACGACACCGGACGCCCCGACCGGCACGGAGACGATGACGAGATCCGCATCCTCTACCGCCTCACTGGCCGACAGCACATAGCGATCACCAAGGCCGAGCACCTCCGCCCGGTCGAGCGTCTCGCGGCTGCGGGTCGAGATCGTCACGGAGGCCGCAAGCCCCTTGTCGCGGATCTCCCGCGCGATGGAGGAGCCGATGAGGCCGATGCCGATCAGCGCGACCTTTTCGAAGAGCTTGGCCATGTCAGATCTCAGTTCTTCCCGAGGAATTCGGCAAGGGCGGCAAGAACGCCTTCGTTTGCCTCCTCCGTGCCGATCGACAGGCGCAGTGCATTGGGGAACCCGTAGCCACGCACCGCCCGCAGGATGAAGCCGCGGCTGGTCAGGAACGCATCCGCATCCTCCGCCCGCTTGCCGGCTACATCGGGGAAGTGGAACAGCACGAAATTCGCAACCGACGGCGTGACCTCGAGGCCGAGCGCCGTCAGCCTCTCGCTCACTTTCGCCACCCATTCCGCGTTGAAATCCACGGCAGCGGCCGTGAACGCCTGGTCGCGAACGGCAGCGGCACCGGCCGCAATCGCCGGCGCATTCAGGTTGAACGGCCCGCGGCTGCGGTTCAGCGCATCGATGACGGCGGCCGGCGCATAGATCCAGCCGACGCGAAGGGCTGCCAGACCATAGACCTTGGAGAAGGTGCGCGTCATCACGACGTTCTGGTTGGACGAGACCAGCTCGATCCCCGCCTCGTAGTCGTTGCGCCGCACATATTCGGCGTAAGCGGCGTCCAGCACGAGCAGCACATGCTTCGGCAGGCCGGCCTGCAGGCGGCGCACGTCTTCGACGGGCACGAAGGTGCCCGTGGGGTTGCCGGGATTGGCGATAAACACGAGCTTCGTCTTTTCGGTCACGGCGGCGAGGATCGCATCGACATCGACGCGGCAATCCCGCTCCTTCACCGTCACCGGCGTGCCGCCGGCTGCCATGATCTGGATCCGGTAGACGAGAAAGCCGTGCTCGGTGATAACGGCCTCGTCGCCGGGCGCGAGATAGGTGTGGGCGAGCAGCCCCAGAAGCTCGTCCGAGCCGTTGCCGCACATCAGGTTCGCGGGGTTCAACGCGTAGACTTCGGCAATCGCGTTGCGAAGCTCGATCGCCTGCCCGTCCGGATAACGCTCCAGCTGGCCGGCCGCCTGGCGAAAAGCCTCCAGAGCCTTGGGGCTCGCGCCCAGCGGCGTCTCGTTGGAGGAAAGCTTGTAGACCTTGGCCACGCCCGGAGCGTGTTCCTTGCCCGGCACATAGGCGGCGATGTCGAGAATGCCGGGGCGCGGGGTCGGAGCGTTCGGGAGGGAGCTCATGGTCTGGCTTTCGCTGGTGTCTCGGATGGCTTTGCCATTACCGCCCCGCCGGCTTCTTGTCGAGTGTTTAGGCTTGTCGAGGGCTTAGGCGATCAGCCCCTCACCGCACCGGCGGCTGGCCGTCACGCGTGGTCGGCACCCCCTGCGGCGCGAGCACGGGCACGAACACCCGGCGCGACGCCCGCGCCGCCACCGGCAGCCCCTGATAGAGCCGCTTCTGCGCCTCCACGATGATCACGCCTGAGAACACCGGCCAGAGCGCCCGCCCGATCTTTTCGAAGGCGCGCCCGAGCTTCAGCACGGTCTTCGTGGTCGATGGCGGGAAGAACAGCGCCTCGCAGGAGGCCCCGGGCGTGAAGTTCGTCTCCCGCAGCAACGCCGTCAGCTGCCCGCGCGAATAGGGCCGGCCGGAGCCGAAGGGCGTATGGTCCATCCGCGCCCAGACGCCCTGCCGGTTGGGCACCACGATGACGAGACGCCCGCCGGGCGCGAGCACCCGCCAGATCTCCTTCATGGTCTCGCGCGGGTTCTCGGCAAACTCCAGCGAATGGACCATGAGAATGCGGTCGATCGAGCTGTCGGGCAGCGGCAGTTCCTCGTCGAACACCAGCGCCGTCGAGGACAGCTCGGCAACCGGCCAGTTCACCGCCCCCTGCCCCGCGGGCATGAAGGCGAAGGTCCGCTCCGTGTCAGTGCGAAAGCGCTCCAGATAGGGCAGGACATAGCCGAGCCCCACCAGCCGCTCTTCGGGCAACCGCGCCCAGATGGAGGCGAGCGCCATGGAGATCGCCTGCTCGGTAAAGCGCCCGAGCCGCGAATGGTAGAACTGACGAAGATCGACGATATCGGCGTGCATACGGGAGAGGGTAGTGCGTGGCCCGGAGAAAGGGAACCGGTGCGGTGCCGATTTTCCCGTCGGGTTTTCGCGCCCGCATGCTGTCGCTGGACTTCCCCTCCGCCGCCTTTACATTCCCTCGGGCAACCCCACGTCCCAGATCTCCCCGAGGACCTCATCATGCCAGCGCTCGATCTCGACCTGTTTCTCTGCCGGACCGACAATTTCGGTGTTCTCCTCCACGACCCCGAAAGCGGCGAGACGGCCTCGATCGACGCACCCGAGGAACAGCCGATCCTCGACGCGCTGGAGCGCCGCGGCTGGACGCTGACGCATATTTTCACCACGCACCACCACAGCGACCATGTGGAGGCGAACCTCGCCCTCAAGACCCGTTACGACGCCACCATCATCGGCCCGGATCGCGAGGCCTCGCGCATTCCCGGTATCGACATGACCATCGGCGACGGCGGCGATTTCACCTTTGCCGGCCACAAGGTCCGCGTCATCGGCACGCCCGGCCACACCGCCGGCCATATCTGCTACCATCTGCCGGACGACCGCCTGCTTTTTGCCGCCGACACGCTCTTTGCCCTTGGCTGCGGCCGCCTGTTCGAAGGCTCGCCGGCCGACATGTGGGCCTCGCTGCAGAAGCTGATGGCGCTGCCGGACGACACGCAGGTCTATTTCGGCCACGAATACACCCTGTCGAACGCCCGCTTCGCCGTGACGGTCGATCCCGACAATGCCGAACTGAAGGCCCGTGCCGCCGAGATCGAGGCCCTGCGCGAGCGCGGCGGCTTCACCGCACCGACGACGCTGGGCCTCGAAAAACGCACCAACCCCTTCCTGCGCCCGGCCGACCCCGGCATCCGCGCCCATCTGGGCATGCCGTCCGCCAGCGATGGCGAGGTCTTTGCCGAGATCCGCAAGCGCAAGGACAATTTCTGATGGCCGCGCACGGTGAGGCACAGGACGCACGGTCGATCGTAACCACACTCGGCATGATCCGGCATCCGGAAGGCGGCTGGTATGCCGAGACCTTTCGCGACGATGCAGGCGGCACGCGCGGGCATTCCACGGCGATTTATTATCTGCTGGAAGCGGGCGAGCGGTCGCACTGGCATCGCGTGCGCGACGCCGCCGAGGTCTGGCACCATTATGCCGGCGCGGCCCTGACCCTCCGGATTGCGGCTCCTAGGGAACCCGCCGCCCTCATCGTGCTCGGCACGGATCTGGAAAACGGCGAACGCCCGCAAGGCGTCGTTCCCGCGGGCATATGGCAGTCGGCCGAATCACGGGGCGCCTGGACGCTGGTCGGCTGCACCGTCGCGCCCGGCTTCGATTTCAGCGTCTTCGAAATGGCGCCGCCCGGATGGGAGCCGCCAGCACCTCATGACGCCGGCTGAACCCGGTCTTCGGCCGGGGCCTGCACTTTGCGCGACGAGAAGATCACGTCGCGCGCGGCCAGCAGCGCGCCGCCCGTCACCAGCAGGCAGGCCAGCGCGATGCTGAGCGACGGCTCGGCAAAGCCGAACAGCATGAGCGTCAGCGTGGAGAGCACCGGCGCCGAGTAGCTCGCAACGCCGAGCAGCTGGATATTGCCGTTCTTCACGCCGTAATCCCAGGCATAGAAGGCAGCTCCCACAGGTAAGAGCCCGAGGCCGGCGACCGCCAGCCACTGCGTACCGGTGTCCGGCCACACGGTCGTCTCCAGCGCGAGATGGCAGAGGAGCGACAGAACCGACGTCGCAAGGCAGAAGCCGGTGACGACATCGGTCGATACCGCCTCGAACCGTCGCGTCATCAGGGAATAGATGGCCCAGGTGAAGGCGCAGCAAAGTGCTGCGCCGTAGCCGAGCGTATAGGCGCTGTCGAACGCCACGCCATTGCGCGCGACGATCATCGCCGTACCGGCAAGGCCGCAAAGCGCGCCCGCAACATGATACCATCGCAGGCGCTCGCCCGGCAGCAGCGCCGAACCCACCACGATCAGCAGCGGCCAGAGATAGGCGATCAGCCCGGCCTCGACGGCCGGCGCGTTGCGCAGCGCCGTGAAGTAGAGCGCGTGATAGCCGAACAGCCCGACGATACCGACCACCCAGACCCGTGGCGGTTGCCGCAGCAGCGCCAGCCGCTCCGGCCTGAGCGCCAGCACCACGAGGCCGGGAAGGCTGCCGATGGCAAAGCAGATCGCCGAAAGCTGGAACGGCGGCATGGTGCCGGAGGCGGCAGTGAAGAGCGCCAGCAGCGCCCACATCAGAATGGCGGAAAATCCGATCAACGTCGCTCTGGTCTGCATTCGCCCACTCTCCGATTGCAGCGGGCGGCGATAGGGCGAGACCCTGAACGGATCACCCCTTGAAGCGCGTGGCCCACACGGTCACCGGACCGTACTTCGTCGGGATCCGGACATAGACCGGAGCATATACCTGCACGCTATCCGACTTGGCAAACCAGATCTCCATGCTGTCGAGCTTGCGCAGGTAATCCACGTCCTCGCGGCCCTTGCGGTAGCCCGATTTCGGCACGAACTGGATGCCGCAAACGATGACGTCGCCGCTGAAACCCTCGGTCTTGAACGGCTTTGTGCCCTTGGCGCTCAGCTTCAGGTCCATGCGCGATTCGCCGTCGAACACCGGCAGCGTCTTCGGGCACACCTTGGCGCTGGCCGGAAAGATCAGCCCCGACAGCGGATCGACCACGCCGCGCATGTCGTCCTTGGTCACCGGCACCCAGTTCTTCGGCGGCCTCTTGCGCTGCGGCGTCAGCGTCGCGGAGGTCACATTGCCCTTGTCGAAGGCGATGTCGATCGCGCGCTTCTTCTTGCCGGTCTGGTAGCGGACGGAATAGTCGGTGGCGACGAGCTTGTCGCTCTCGATCGTGCCGGACACCTCGGTGCGCCCGCTCGTGCTCGACAGGATATCGGCGAGCCCCGCCGAACTCAGCGTTCCCGAGATCGTGTAGCGCCGATCCTCGAGCTTGGTATGAAACGAGGCTTTCGCGATCGGCAGGCCGGCAAGCGAGATGGTATAATCCGTGTCGTGCACGACATCCGCCGGCCGCGCCGCATTCGTGGGAACCGTCACCAGGGACATTGCGGCGAGAGCCGCAAGACCGACACGCAGGGCCATGCCGAGAACCTTTCCGAAAGAGATCGGGAGAAAAACAGAGAGATAGGAAGCGTTTGCGGCATTTCTACGCCCGTGGTATCGAGCCCGCGCCCGAGCCTGGTCCCGATCTGGTATTGGCCGCCATCCCGCCGCTTTTTCCACGGCCCTGCCCCGACTTTCCGGGAAAATCCGGTGTTTTGTCTTGACGCGCGGCGCGCCGCTGACTATAGAACCGCAACTTTCCAATCATGACCGGTGGGAATGCTGCTTGGGCTTGTGGCCCGCAAACGCATTGAACGCAGGCGAAAAGAAATAGGTGATTCCATGTCCCGTAGTTGCGAATTGACCGGCAAGGGCGTCCAGTCGGGCAACAATGTGAGCCACGCGAACAACAAGACCAAGCGCAAGTTCCTGCCGAACCTCTGCCAGGTCACGCTGATCTCGGACTCGCTCAACCAGCGTTTCCGTCTTCGCGTTTCGGCTGCGGCTCTCCGCACGGTCGAGCATCGCGGCGGTCTCGACGCTTTCCTGCTGAAGGCCAGCGAACTGGACCTGTCGCAGCGCGCACGCCTGCTGCGCCGCCAGATCGTCAAGAAGACCGCAGAAGCCATCGCTGCCTGATCGGCACGAAGGCTCAAGCATTTCGGATCACGGCCTGCCTTCACGGGCGGGCCTTTTCCATGAGCGTCTGATCGATATTTCAGTGGGATATGCCGCCGTTCGGGCAGCCAAGTCCTCTCCTCCAACTGGTGGCATCACCCAGGATAAAAAAATGCTGAACACACGCCTGTTCGCAACCTACGTTGCCTTCATGACCCTCGTGGTCGTCGCCTCCAATGTCCTTGTGCAGTTCCCCCTGCCCGGCTCCATCGCCGGCATGCAGCTGGGCGATCTTCTCACTTGGGGCGCCTTTACCTATCCCGCCGCCTTTCTGGTGACCGACCTCACCAATCGCCAGTTCGGCCCCAAGGTCGCGCGCCGCGTCGTCGTCTGCGGCTTTGCGGTCGCCGTCGTGATCTCCATCATGGTCGCCACGCCGCGCATTGCGATTGCCTCCGGTTCGGCCTTCCTGTTCGGACAGCTTCTGGATATCTCCGTCTTCAACCGCCTGCGCCGTCAACGCTGGTGGCGCGCGCCGCTCGCAGGCTCCCTGTTCGGCTCGGCGCTCGACACCGCCATCTTCTTCTCCCTCGCCTTCGCGCCCGTGTTCGCCTTCATCGGCCCGAACGACCCCTTCGCGCTGGCATCCTCGCCGATCCTCGGCATCCTCACCACGGAGGCCCCCCGCTGGATCTCCTGGACGCTGGGCGACCTCGTCGTCAAGATCCTCGTCGGCCTCGTCCTCCTGCTGCCCTACGGCGCCTTGATGACCGTGTTGAAGCCGATGCCGGGGGCGCGCGTCTGAGGTTAGCGGACGTCGCAGCCCCTCATTCGGCTGCCGCCACCTTCTCCCCGCGCGCGGGGCGAAGGGACATGCGGGAAGCGTCCGCTTCTTCAGTGACGGTTGTGGTTGGGAACCACGAGTCTCTTCTCCCCGCAGGCGGGGAGAAGATGCCGGCAGGCAGATGAGGGGCAGCGCGCAGCGCAACAAGGCTAGCGCAGCACCTCCGCGCCACCCACATCACGGCAGAAGCTTGAACTCCAGCATCAGCGACCGCTCGAGGATCGAGTGGTTGTCGTCGGAGACGAGGATGAGATGGATGTCGCCATTGGGTTGGACGACCACATCGAGGCCT
Source organism: Rhizobium sp. PP-CC-3A-592 (assembly GCF_003217095.1). Classification (GTDB taxonomy): domain Bacteria; phylum Pseudomonadota; class Alphaproteobacteria; order Rhizobiales; family Rhizobiaceae; genus Ferranicluibacter. Next base: position 315,058 of record NZ_QJSR01000005.1, on the reverse strand, counting down.
TCCATATTGTCGATCTGGTAGCCGAGGTCGGCGGAGATCAGCACCTCGCCATCCGCGACGGCGCCGGGGCGGATGGCATCGGCCTTGATGCGGCGGATTTCCATGCCGAGGCCGGCGGCGAAGCTGAAGCGGCGTTCGAGCAGCAGAAGATCGCCGTTCGGCAGAAACGCGCCGTCTGTCACCGCGAAGGGATCCTTCTGAACGACGCCGAACACGCCCTTGCGCGGACCTTCGAGCACGGCAGCGAGAAGATGATCGTCCTTGTCGAACGACAGCTCGGCAACGATGACGGGGGCGCCGGCGAGCGGGCCGTCTTGCGGCGATACCGCCACCATCTCGAGGCTGCGATTGCGCTTCAGCCTGTCCCGCGGAAGCAGGATCGGCAGGGTCTTCAGCGGTCGTGACTGCGTGAAGCCGGGGTCGGGATAGATGTCCACCCGCGCGTCGCCTTCGAAGCTGACGAGCACCTGCCCGTCCCGCAGGGCGACACCCTCGGAATCCATGCGCGCCTTGGCACTCTCGGTGCGGCCCTGCCGGTCCTTCATCGAGGTGACGGTGACATCGCCTAGACCGGACAGCCGTCCGCCGGAATCCCGCTCGATGCGGCCTTCCAGCCAGTGGGCCGTATCGAGCACGCCGACGAAATGCGCGCCGTCGGGGCGGAAACGGATGGACGAGAAGGCCCCGAACAGAGCGTTATTGGAGGTCAGGTCGAGGCCGCCAATGAACTCCAGTTTGCCGAACACCCGCTGGTCGGAGCCGAACCGGAACGTCTCGATCTTCTTTGAGAAGATCGTCATCGTCTCGGTCACCGGCCGATCCGGCTCCGGGCTTGCCGCCTGCGCGGGCAAGGCACACGCGCAGAGCCCGGCCAGGAGCACGAGCCGAAGGCAGGCAGCAGCCTTCAAGACCGGCTCAGCCCGCACGTCGGGCTGCGCGTCGTCCGCGTCCGTTCTCGTCATCGAACAGCGAGGCAAGCTGCTCGGTCATCGCGCCGGCCAGCTCGTCGGCATCCACGATGGTGACGGCGCGGCGGTAATAGCGCGTCACGTCATGGCCGATGCCGATGGCCAGCAGCTCGACCGGCGAGCGGGTCTCGATCTGCTCGATCACGGCACGAAGGTGCCGCTCCAGATAGTTGCCCGGATTGACCGACAGCGTCGAATCATCGACCGGCGCGCCGTCCGAGATCATCATCAGGATGCGCCGCTGTTCGGGCCGCGCCAGCAGACGGTTGTGCGCCCAGATGAGCGCCTCGCCGTCGATGTTCTCCTTCAGCAGTCCTTCCCGCATCATGAGGCCGAGATTGCGCCGCGCCCGGCGCCAGGGTGCGTCGGCCGACTTGTAGATGATATGGCGCAGGTCGTTGAGCCGGCCCGGCGCCTGCGGCTTGCCGCTGGCCAGCCACTTCTCGCGCGCCAGACCGCCCTTCCACGCCTTGGTGGTGAAGCCGAGGATTTCGACCTTCACGCCGCACCGCTCCAGCGTCCGCGCCAGAATGTCGGCGCAGGTGGCGGCAACCGTGATCGGCCGGCCGCGCATGGAGCCGGAATTGTCGATCAGCAGCGTCACCACGGTGTCGCGGAAGTTGGTGTCCTTCTCCCGCTTGAAGGAGAGCGGCTGCATCGGGTCGATGATAAGGCGCGTGAGGCGCGCCGGATCGAGATAGCCCTCTTCGAGGTCGAACTCCCAGGAGCGGTTCTGCTGCGCCATCAGGCGGCGCTGCAGCCTGTTGGCCAAACGACCGACAGCCCCCTGAAGATGTGAAAGCTGCTTGTCGAGAAAGGCGCGCAGCCGGTCGAGCTCGGCCTCGTCGCAGAGTTCCTCCGAGGTGGTGGTCTCGTCGAATTCCTCGGTGAAGACGGAGTAATCGACCTTCTCGTTGAAGTCGTCGAACGGACTGTTCGGCCGCTTGACCTCGCCGGGCGTCTCGCTGTCCTCGTCGCCGTCATCCGACATTTCCTCGTCGGAAATCTCGGCGCCGTCCATTTCGCCGTCGTCCATCTGCTCTTCGGCAGATTCGTTCTCCTCAGACGGCGCGGCATCCGAGCCCGCATCCTCCTCGGACGTGGATTCGTCCTGTTCCTGGCTGCGCGGCTGGTCCTCGTCCGTCTGCGTTTCCTGGTCGTCCGGCTCGGCGTCCTCGTCCGTGTACTTCTCGGCCACATCCATCGAGGCGAGCATGTTGCGCACGACGCGGGCAAAGGCCTGCTGGTCGTTGACGGCGCCCGAGAGGTTTTCCATCTCGCGACCGGCCTTCTCCTCGATGAAGGAGCGCCAGAGATCGAGCACCTTGCCGGCCGATTCCGGCGGCTTGCGCCCGGTCAGCCGCTCGCGCACGATCAGCGCCACGGCCTCCTCGATCGGCGCGTCCGACTGCTTGTCGATCGCGCCGAAATTCGCGCGGGCATATTTCTCGTCCAGCATGGAGGAGATGTTGTCCGCCACGCCGTCCATGCGCATCGAGCCGATGGCCTCGCAGCGCGCCTGCTCGACGGCGTCGAAGATGACGCGCGCGTCCGCACCCTGCGGCGACATGGTCGCGTGGATGCGATCGTCATGGCACGCCTTGCGCAGCGCCATGCTGTCGCCGATGCCGCGCGTCACCGACAGTTCCTGCCGCGTCGGGCGGCGGGAGATGTCCGGCAGGCGCATGCGGTCGCCGGTCAGGCCGGGCCGCTCGTTGGCGAACACGACCTCGATCTCCGAATCACCGGCGATCGAGCGGATGCAGCCGGTCAGCGCGCGGCGGAACGGTTCGACATCCACCTGGACGCCGGGTTTCGGTCTCGTATTGTCGCCGCGCCCTGCCATGCGATCAGGCCGTCGCTTCGAGGACGATGTTGGCGGCACTTTCCTTCAGCTCGACGCCGAAGGCCCGCTGGTAATGTTCGGCCACCAGCGCCCGCTCCAGCTCGTCGCACTTGTTGAGGAACGTCACCCGGAAGGCGAACGCGATATCGCCGAAGATATGCGCATTCTCGGCCCAGGTGATGACGGTGCGCGGGCTCATGACGGTCGACAGGTCGCCGTTGATGAAGGCGGCGCGGGTGAGATCGGCGACGCGCACCATCTTCGACACGGTGTCGCGGCCGCGCTTCTCGGTGAAGCCCTTCACCTTGGCAGCGACGATATCGACTTCGTTGTCGTGCGGCAGGTAGTTGAGCACGGTGACGATCGACCAGCGGTCCATCTGCGCCTGGTTGATCTGCTGCGTGCCGTGGTAGAGGCCGGTCGTGTCGCCGAGGCCGACCGTGTTGGCGGTCGCAAACAGGCGGAAGGCGGGGTGCGGCCGGATGACGCGGCTCTGGTCGAGCAGGGTCAGGCGGCCGGAGGATTCGAGCACGCGCTGGATGACGAACATCACGTCCGGACGGCCGGCATCGTATTCGTCGAACACCAGCGCGACATTGTGCTGGTAGGCCCAGGGCAGGATTCCGTCCTTGAATTCGGTGATCTGCATGCCGTCCTTGACGACGATCGCATCCTTGCCGACGAGATCGATACGGCTGACATGGCTGTCGAGGTTGACGCGCACGCAGGGCCAGTTCAGCCGCGCGGCGACCTGTTCGATATGCGTTGATTTGCCGGTGCCGTGATAGCCCGAAACCATGACGCGGCGGTTGTGCGCGAAGCCTGCGAGAATCGCAAGCGTCGTTTCCCGGTCGAAGAGATAGTCGGGATCATTGTCCGGCACATAGGCATCGCCCTTGGAATAGGCCGGCACGCGCAGGTCGCTATCGATGCCGAAGACCTCACGGACGGATACGGTCGTATCGGGAAGATTGGAAATATCGAGGTCTACCTTGCTCATCATGTCTCCGGCGGCCGCGCTTCGCGCCAGGCCTCATATCGCATTGCAGTGTGACGGGAATCTTCCTAGCAGAAGCCTGCCTGTTTTAACAATTGGTAGGCCTGAATGACCTCGCGAAAACGGTCTTCCGATCCACGATCTCCGCCATTGGCATCGGGATGGTGCTTTTTCACGAGGTCCTTGTAGGCGGCCTTGATGTCCGTGCTGGTCGCCGTGGCCGGCAGGCCGAGCGTGCCGAACGCCTTCGTCTCCAGCGTCTTCAGCTTGCGCTGGCGCGGCTCGGGCTGCGCCCGGCGCCCCCGCGCCTCATGAAGAAAGCCGAACGGATCGCTCATGCGCGCCTTGGCGCCCGCCGAACCGGACCGCGTCTGGCCCTGCTCCGGCGCATTCTTCGCGCTGCGGTTCACGCCCAGCGTCCAAGTCGGCCGATGCCCCGTCAGCGCTTCCTTCTGGTAGCGCGCGATCTCGTTGTCGGAAAGGCCGGAGAAGTAGTTGTAGCCCTTGTTGTATTCCTTCACGTGCTCGAAGCAGAACATGAAATACTGGTTCTCGGCATTGCGCCCGACCGGGGCGCGATGCCCGCCATTTTCCTCGCAGCCGTCCCACTGGCACATCGGAGCCACGGGCTCCGGTTTCCGGGTGGTCCCGCGTCTCTTCGTCCGGATGGTATCGAAGTATTTTGAGTCGAGTTTCATGGGACACATTATGGTGCGATGCAGGGGTCACAACAAGAATTGACAAATGCGAATGTTGCAGGCTTTTTGAGGGTGATTTGCCGGTAGAGCGACAGAGGTCCGACCGCCGCGTCCACCTCGTGTCAAAAGCCGGAAAAACAGGGCAGAACCATGTCGTTAGAGCAGCGTATCACCACAAGGCTCACCGAGGCTTTCGCGCCCTTGCGCCTCGCCGTGATCAACGAAAGCCACCTGCATGCCGGCCATCACGCCGATTTCAACGGCACCGGCGAGACCCACATGCGCGTGCGCATCGTGGCAGGCGCCTTCACCGGCATGTCCCGCATTGCCCGCCACCGCGCGATCAACGACCTCCTGAAGCCGGAACTCGAGGCCGGCCTGCACGCCCTTGCCGTCGAACCGGCAGCCCCCGGCGAAGAGACGCGCTGGTAGCTCAGCCAGAAGATCAGCTTGCGGGCGTATCCTCGGCCGGGCGGATGCGCAGCTTGGTGATGCGGTTCTTGACGCGTTTCATCACGATGAAGCGCTTGCCGTAAAAGGTGAAGGCCTGCCGCTCGTCCGGGATCGTGCGCGACTCGTGGATCACCAGGCCGGCAATGGTCGTCGCCTCGCCGTCGGGCAGCGACCAGTCGAGCGCCCGGTTCAGGTCGCGGATCGGCACACCGCCATCCACCACGAGCGAACCGTCCGCCTGCGGATAGACGCCGCGGACATCGGGATCGTGCTCGTCGGCGATATCCCCGACGATTTCCTCCAGAATGTCCTCCAGCGTCACCAGCCCGCGCACCTCGCCATATTCATCGACGACGATGGCGAAATGGCTCTTGCGGCGCAGGAAGGCGCTGAGCTGGCTCGCCAGATCCGTGGCATCCGGGACATACCACGGCTTCTGCGCGATTCTGACGATATCGACCGTGTCTGCTTGAGCGTCGGGCTCGGCCAGCGCCCGCAGGAGATCCTTGGCGTGGAGCACGCCGATGATGTTGTCCGCCGAACCGCGCCACACCGGCATGCGGGTATAGGGGCTATCGAGCACGGCCTTGACGTTGACGGCCGGCGGGTCGTCGGCATTCAGCGCCCGCATCGCCATCCGGTGCACCATGATGTCGGACACCTCGAGCTCGTCGAGATCGAGCACGCCGCTGACACGGTCGCGGTCCGCCTTGACCACGGCGCCTTCCCGGTGAAGGAAATCCACGGCCCCGCGCAACTCCTCATGCGCCGTCAGCATCGGCGCCTCGCGCGACAGCTTGAAGCCGAAGGCCTGCATGATCGCCCGGACCATCGCATTGATGAGGCTCGACAGCGGCCCGACGACCGCGACGACCACGCGCACCGGCCGCGCGACACCCACCGCAAAGCGCTCCGGCGCCGCATTCGCCCAGCTGCGCGGCAGCACGTCGGCAAACACCACGAGCAGGATCGTCATCGCGATCGTCGCATAGGCGACGCCCGGTGCGCCGAAGGCCGAGAGAAACAGGCCTGTGGCGACCGAAGTCGCGAGGACGCGCGCGAGATTGCTGCCGAGCAGCAGCGCGCCGATGACCCGGTCGCGCCGCTCGATGAGCCGATCGACCACGCCGGCGCGCGCCTCGCCCTGGACGTCGAGCGTGTGAAGACGCGTGCGCGACACGGCCGTGAGCGCCGTTTCAGAGCCGGACAGGAACGCCGCAAGCACGATCATCAGGAGGATCGCCAGTACGGCCGGCCCGTGCGCAATCAGGAGGGCGATCGGCGCCTCCATGGTCATGCCGCGCGATCGGGATGGTTTTCGGCAAGGAACGACAGCACGGCCGAGGTCGGCACATCGTCGGCGACGAAGGCTTCGCCAAGGCCGCGGGTGAGGATGAAGGTCAGCTTGCCGCCCTTCACCTTCTTGTCCTGCGCGATCGCATCCATCAGCACCTCCGCCGGCGGCAGCTGCCCGGGGATCTCGCTCATCCGCGTCGGCAGGCCGACGGTGCGCAGATGCGCCTCCACCCGCGCGGTTACGTCGGGGCTCGCAAGGTTCATCCGGGCGGAGAAGGCATGCGCAAGCACCATGCCGATCGCCACGCCTTCGCCATGCACCAGCCGGGCGCCGTCATAGGCGGTGGCCGCTTCCAGCGCGTGGCCGAAGGTGTGCCCGAGATTGAGCAGCGCGCGGCGGCCGTTCTCCCGCTCGTCGGCCACCACCACATCGGCCTTCGCCTGGCAGCTGAGCGCGATCGCCTCGATGCGCGCCGCACCGCCGGCAAAGACCGCCTGCCAGTTGGCCTCCAGCCAGGCGAAGAAGTCCGGCTTGTCGATCAGCCCGTATTTCGCCACTTCGGCATAGCCGGCGCGAAACTCGCGCGGCGACAGCGTGTCGAGCACGTCGGTATCGGCCAGCACCAGATCCGGCTGGTGGAAGACGCCGATGAGATTCTTGCCATGCGGCGAGTTGATGCCGGTCTTGCCGCCGACGGAGCTGTCCACCTGTGCCAGAAGCGAGGTGGGGATCTGGATGAAGCGCGAGCCGCGCCGGGCGATGCCCGCGGCAAAGCCCGTGAGGTCGCCGATGACGCCGCCGCCGAGCGCGATGACCGCATCGTTGCGCTCGATGCGCGCGCCGAGGATCGTCTCGCAGACCGGAACGAGATGCTCGAAGCTCTTGGTCTTCTCTCCGGCTGGCAGGATGGCGGACACAGCCTCGATCCCCGCCTGCGCTAAGCTCTCCATCAGCGGCTGGAGATAGAGCGGCGCGACATTCTCGTCCGTCACCACAGCCATACGCCGGCCCGTCAGCCTTGCGGCGATCTCCCGCGCGGCCGAGCCGATCAGTCCGGGGCCGATCAGGATGTCATAGGCACGGTCGCCGAGCGGAACATGGATCTTGCGCACGGTCGGGGTTTCGCTCATCGCTCGGCTCACTCTATGGCTGGTGTCTGACGACTGTTCTTCGGCGGCGCTATTTCTTCGGCGGCCCTACTTTTTCAGGGGCATGGCGGCGATGGCTTCCAGCACCTCTTCCATGATGCGCTCCTTCTTGACGTCGCGCGAAAGCACACTGACATCCGCCTCGGCATAGATCGGATATCGCTCGATCATCAGCTTTTCGAGCGTACCCTTGGGATTGTCGGTTTTCAGGAGAGGGCGTCCCTCGCGCTTGTTGACACGTTCCCACAGGACGTCGAGTTCGGCGTTCAGCCACACGGAAACACCGCTCTTCTGAATGTTCCGGCGCGTCTGCGGGTTGATATAGGCGCCGCCGCCGGTGGAGACGATGCGGGCGCCCGACTGCAGCAGCCGCTTGATCACCCGCGTTTCCAGCGCCCGGAATTCCGTTTCGCCATAGGCGGCAAAGAGTTCGGCAACGGTCATGCGCGAGACGCGCTCGATTTCGTGATCGGAATCGACGAAGGGCAGCGACAGCGCCTGCGCCGTCAGCCGCCCGATGGCCGACTTGCCCGCCCCCATCAGCCCGACGAAGACGAGGTTGCGCCGGCCGAGCACGGCTCTCGCCCGCTTGACCAGCGTTTCCGAAACCGGCTCGACCACGTCGCTCATCACCGCAAGACTTTCCCCATTTCTCTGTTCTATCGACAAAACAGGAGGAAGCGTCAAGTCGCGCAAGGGTAGCTCGCGTCTTTCATATCCCCACGCAAACCCGCTCCTGCTTGCGATCCGGCGGAGGCGGCGCCATAGTGATCGACGCCTCGGAGACGATCATGCCCACCCTTGTCCGGTTTCTCATCATCTGCCTCGTCATCACCGGCGCCGTCTATGGAACCATGCTGGCCCTCGTCACCTTCGTCGATCCGGCCGAGCGCGACGTGACGATCCGCATACCGCCCGAACGGCTTGATCCCGAAAGATTGGCTCCGAAATAATGGATCTGTCGTCCGCACACCTCGAATCCTTTCTGGAAATGATGAGCGTCGAGCGCGGCGCGGCCGTCAACACGCTCTCCTCCTATCAGCGCGATCTCGAAGACATCCTGTCTTTCCTGAAAGTGCGTGGCGTGAAGGCGACCGAAGCGGAGCCGGACGATTTTCGCGCCTATTTCGCCGACTTCGCCGCGCAGGGCTTCAAGGCCTCCTCGCAGGCCCGCCGCCTGTCGGCGCTCCGCCAGTTCTACAAATTCCTCTATGCCGAGGGCATCCGCACCGACGACCCGACCGGCGTGCTGGATGCGCCGAAGAAGGGCCGCCCGCTGCCCAAGACCATGAGCGTCGACGATGTGACACGCCTCATCACCCAGGCCGAAGCGGAGGCCGTGGCCGAGCCGCGGCTCGAGCGCCTGCGCATGGCCGCCCTGATCGAGCTTCTCTATGCGACCGGCATGCGCGTCAGCGAACTCGTCTCCCTGCCCGCCTCGGTGCTCGCCCGCGACGGCCGTTTCCTCATCGTGCGCGGCAAGGGCAACAAGGAGCGCATGGTGCCCCTGTCGCGCAGCGCCATCGCGGCCATGCAGCGCTATGGCGCGCGGATGCAGGCGGAGACGGCAGCCAAGGGCGGCGAGGCGAAAGGGGGGGAGGACAGCCCCTGGCTTTTCCCCTCCAGTTCGGAATCCGGCTATCTCCCCCGGCAGGTCTTTGCGCGCGACCTCAAGGGGCTTGCCGGACGGGCCGGCGTCCGCGTCGCCTCGATTTCGCCGCATGTGCTGCGTCATGCCTTCGCCAGCCATTTGCTGGCCAATGGTGCGGATCTTCGCGCCGTGCAGGAACTGCTCGGCCATTCAGACATTTCGACCACACAAATCTACACGCATGTGCTCGAGGAAAGGCTGCACGATCTTGTGCAAAACCATCACCCTCTTGCCAAACAGGCCAAAAAACAGGATTAGGACGCTCGCCTCCCGTTCTGGAATGCCACGGGAGACCCGCGTCGAAACGATCGGAACCGCATCTCATGCATCACTATCTCGATTTCGAAAAGCCGATCTCGGACCTCGAAGGCAAGATTCACGAGCTGAAGAAGATCGCCGGCGAGGACGAGAGCATCGACACGAGCGACGAGGTCGAACGGCTCGAAGTCCGCGCCCGCGAGGCGACCGTCGAGATCTATTCCAAGCTGACGCCCTGGCAGAAGACGCAGGTCGCGCGCCACCCGCAGCGCCCGCACTTCCAGGAATATGCCGCCGGCCTCTTCACCGACTTCACGCCGCTCGCCGGTGACCGGAAGTTTGCAGAGGACGCCGCCATCCAGGCCGGCCTCGCACGCTTCCGCGGCATTCCGGTGGCCGTCATCGGCCAGGAAAAGGGTAACGACACCAAGTCGCGCATCAAGCACAATTTCGGCAGCGCCCGGCCGGAAGGCTACCGCAAGGCCATCCGCGTCATGGAAATGGCCGACCGCTTCGGCCTGCCGCTGATCACGCTGATCGACACGGCCGGCGCCTATCCCGGCATCGGCGCGGAAGAGCGTGGTCAGGCGGAAGCCATCGCCCGCTCCACAGAAATGTGTCTCAACCTCAAGGTTCCGATCATTTCCGTCGTGCTCGGCGAAGGCGGATCCGGCGGCGCGATCGCGATCGCCACGGGCAACCGCGTCTACATGCTGGAGCATGCGATCTATTCGGTCATCTCGCCGGAAGGCGCCGCCTCGATCCTCTGGCGTGATTCGACGCGCGCCAAGGAAGCCGCGACCAACATGAAGATCACGGCCGAGGACCTGAAGGGCTTCGGCATCATCGACGGCATCATCGAGGAGCCGGTCGGCGGCGCGCACCGCGATGCCGATCTCGCCATCGACCGCACCGGCGGCATCATCGCCGACGCCTTGAAGGATCTCTCCAGCCGCAAGGGCGACGATCTGCGCAAGGAGCGCCGCGAGAAGTATCTGAGCATCGGCCGCTCGCTCTAAGAACGACCGGGCTCTCCGGGGTCTGAGGACAGGATGCGAGACGATTGCACCCTGCCCCATCTCGGCCATGATTGTCGGGCCTTGGTGGTGACATCTGCGCGCGATCTCCGGAGAGCGGCGCGGTTAACAATTTGTGAAGCATAAAACCGTATTGATTCTGTCAGACTCCGCCGCTAGGGAAGAGTCGCGTCCGACTTTCCTATCGATGGGCTCTTGCCGATGCGTCTGACACATATCCTCGCCGCCGCCGTCATGGGCCTGTTTCTTGCAGGCTGCACCACGGAAGAAGTCGTCGATAGCGTCGATGTCGACCTGAAGAAAGTCACCAGCAAAACCGGCTACGAACTGTCCGGCAAGATCGTGCAGAAGATGCAGGCGATGAGCATGGCGAAGACCTCGCCGATCATGCTGCGCATCTTCAAGGAGGAAGGCGCGCTGGAGGTCTGGAAGGCCAATACCGCCAATCGCTTCGAAAAGCTGCGCGAATACAAGATCTGTGCCTGGTCCGGCAAGCTCGGCCCCAAGGTGAAGGAAGGCGATCGGCAGGCGCCAGAGGGGTATTATCCCCTCGCCCCCGGCCAGCTGAACCCGAATTCCAGCTACTACCTCGCCATCAACACCGGCTTTCCCAACCAGTTCGACCGCGCCAACGGCCGCTTCGGCACCAATCTGATGATCCATGGCGCCTGCTCGTCCTCGGGTTGCTACTCGATGACCGACGAGCAGATGCAGGAAATCTTCGCGCTCGCCCGCGACGCCTTCAAGGGTGGCCAGTCGACCATCCAGCTCCAGGCGCTGCCCTTCCGCATGACCGCGGAAAACATGGCGCGGCACCGCAACAGCCCGCATTACGATTTCTGGAAGAACCTGAAGGAAGGGTACGACCAGTTCGAGATCACCAAGCGCCCGCCGGAATTTGCGATCTGCGACCGGAAATACGTGTTCAACAAGAGCGTCGTCGGCAAGATGAACCCGACGGGCCAGTGCCCGGCGCTCTCCACGCCGCCCTCCATGGAAATGGCGCTGGCGAACTACAACAAGAAATACGATGCCGACTACGGCAAGGCCCTGAAGAAGCTCGACGGCCTCGTCTGGTACGAGCCGAGCGAAGCCGAGCGCAAGGCCGTGGTCGCCAAGCAGCGCGCCGGCCGCGAGCTGGCCTATGCCCCGACGGGCACCTCGCTCGATGCCGGCAAGCTGATGAAGGTCGCCGACCTCGAAAAGCAGGAAGCCCACCGCGCCGAACTCGAAGAGGCCAAGAAAGCCATCGAGATCCAGACGGCGGCCCTCGAGCAGAGCACCCGCAACGGCAAGAGCGTGCCGATCCCGCAGGAAAACCCGCTGCCGCGCCCGGTCGCCCAGATCGCCTCCGCCTCGCCGGCCCCCGGCCAAGGCGGCTTCTGGGGCAACCTGTTCAAGAAACCGGCGCCCATCACAGCCACCGATCCCGCCGCCGGCCCGCTCCTCGGCGAACCGCAGACCGCCAGCGCCGACACGACAGGCCAGAGCCAGAGCCAGAGCCAGACGGCAAGCCGGATCGCATCCGTCAAGACGAGCCGCGACATCACGGCCGGTGTTCCGGTGCACGTGGAGACACGCAAGGTCACCGTCAAGCCGGGCCACAAGGGCCCACAGGCGGCCCCCATAGATCAAACGACCGGCGCGCAAACCTCTGCCGCCGACGCGACAGGTGCCCAGGCCTCCGGCGAGATGCCGGTGCCGCAGGCGCTGGCCGAGCAGCAGCCGGACGGCAGGAAGAAGCCATTCTGGAAGCTCTGGTAGAGGCCGGAGCGGGCCGATGACATCAGATACGAGCCCGACTTCGCCCGGTCACGATCCTGAGGAACCGGCGCTCCATCTCGACCTCAAAGGCCTCAAGTGCCCCCTTCCCGTCTTCCGCACGCGCAAGCGGATGGCATCGCTCGGCCCCGGCACACTGATCAGGGTGGAAACCACCGACCCGCTCGCCGTCATCGACATGCCGCATTTCTGCGCCGAGGACGGCCACCGCCTTGAACGCTGGCACGCAACGGACCGCGGCCACAGCTTCCTGATCCGGAAAGCTGAAGACTGACGGATCACATACAGTCGCCCGTTGATTGACGCCTGACGGCATTGTTTTGACGTTGAGCGACGCTAACCCCCTGCCGTCATGCTCGGCCTTGTGCCGAGCATCTGCTGTCGTCCCCGCATACGCAAGACCACGGTACTTCAGATCGCGGGCAGTGCCGCAGATGCTCGGGACAAGCCCGAGCATGACGGTGGACGGAGCGAACGTTTGCTCGAAACGAAGGCTTGGCATCGATCAACCGGAAACCGCATTCGTCCCGGTGTGCGACCGAGGCTCACTTCACATCCGCAAACCCGGCACCGCCAGCGGATTGTCCGACAGCGCCTGCCGGTCCGGCCGGTCGATGGCGGGCTTGCCGGTGAAGGCGTCGAACAGGTCGCGCACGAAGCCTTCCTCCAGCCCCTTGGTGATCAGCACCATGCGCGTGCGCCGGTCATCGGGGTCCGGCCAGGCGGCGAGCCGCTCCGGCGGGTGAAAAATCTGCTGGACGCCATGCAGCACCAGCGGCCGGTCCGGCCGCTCCGCCGTGCAGACGATCGCCTTCATCCGCAGAAGCTTCTCGCCATGCGCCGAGCGGATGAGGTCCACGAACATATCGAGCGCCATCGCGGAGATCGGCCGGTCGTGCACGATGCTGAACGAGCGGATATCGTCGCCATGCCGGTTGGCATCGTGGTGATGGTGATGCCCGTGGTGGTCGTGGCCGTGGTGCCCATGCCCCTCATGCCCATGATCTTGGTCGTGATCGTTCTGCGCCTCGTCCTGCAGCCAGCGGCCGACATCGGCGATCTTGGTCGCGGGGTCGTAGAGCCCGCAGGCAAATAGCGCCGCCCGGCCCGTTTCCTCAAGGTCGCCGTCGATGACGGGCGCCCGGGGGTTGAGGTCGGCAAGGCGCGCCTTGAGCGCCGCCACGGCCTCGGGAGAGGCGAGTGTCGCCTTGGTCAGCACCAGCCGGTCGGCCACCGCCACCTGCTTCACCGCCTCGACATGATGGTCGAGCGTCGACAGGCCATTGACGGCATCCACCACGGTCACCATGCCATCGAGCCGATAGCTCTGTTGCAGCGTCGGATGCCCCATGACCGACTGCATGACGGGGGCGGGATCGGCAAGGCCGGTCGTCTCAATGACGACGCGCTTCAGCGGCCGGATCTTGCCCGTCTGCATCCGGTCCATCAGGTCGGCCAGCGTATCCACCAGCTCCCCGCGCACCGTGCAGCAGAGGCAGCCGTCCGCAAGCTCGATCACGCCGTCACCGGAGGACTCGACCAGCAGATGGTCGAGCGACACGTCGCCGAACTCGTTGATGATGACGGCGGTGTCCGCGAGGTCCGGATCCTTCAGCAGACGGTTGAGAAGCGTCGTCTTGCCGGCACCGAGAAAGCCGGTGAGGATCGAGACCGGCACCGGATCGAAACGGGTGATCATGTCGTTCGCTTTCGAGGGCACGCCCGCGATACGGGGTGCGTCAGGGAGGAGAATCTTTAGAACACCGGCCGCGGCACGGGCACCGGCACATTGGCGACATCGCCCTGGGCCTCGCTCGTCTGCCCGTCCGCATCCGCCGCCTTCGCACCCTGCCCGGGGATCAACTGCGCCGACACGAAATTGAGCGGCCGGTTGATCTCGTGGATGAAGGGCGAGAGCAGCTTCTGGCGTCCCGCCTCGTCGCGGCCTTCGCTGCGCACCTTGGCGGCCTGCGCCGAGCAGATCTGTTTGGAGATATCGGCCGTCACATCGCGCGTTTCGCCATAGGCGGCGATCTGCCCCAAGCCCGGCTTGCCGGCGGGGCTTGCCGTCAGCGCCATCTGCATCAGCCGGGCGGATTCGTCCGCCCGTCCGCCGAGGCTGTCGGCGCCGAGCACGACGGAAACGACGCTGCGGCCGTTGCGGGTGGCCGACGACACCTGGTTGAAGCCCGACGCGCAGATGAAGCCCGTTTTCATGCCATCGGCGCCGTCGAAGCGGCCGATCAGCATATTGTAGTTCGGATAGCTCTTCTTGCCCGTCGTGAAGCCCTCATAGGCGAAATAGGCCGCATATTCCGGAAACTCGCGCTTGATGGTGATCGCGAGCACGGCGAGGTCCCGCGCGGTCGTGTACTGCCCGGGCTCGGGAAGGCCGTTGGGGTTGACGAAGTTCGACGACGTCATGCCGATCCGCTTCGCCTCGGCATTCATCATGGCGACGAAGCCGGGCTCGGAACCGCCGACCGCCTCGCCGATGGCGACCGCGATGTCATTTGCCGATTTGATCAGCATCATCTTGAGCGCGCTGTCGAGCGTCATCGACGCCCCGGGCTTCAGGTACATCTTGCTCGGCTGCTCGGAGGCCGCATGCTTGGACATGACGATCGGCGTTTCCAGCGTCATCCGTCCGGCCTTCAGGGCCCGGAACGTCGTGTAGGCCGTCATCAGCTTGGTCAGCGATGCGGGATACCAGCGCTGGAAAATGTCCTCCTGCTCGTAGACCTTCAGCGTCGCCACATCCACCACCAGCTTGGGGTTGGCGAGCGTCGGTGCGGCGGACGTGAGCGCCAGGACGCCGGCGATGGCCCCAACAAATAGCTGGGAACCGGACATGCGAATCTTCATAGTCACCACAGTTCAACCTCGAAATTTTCGGGCATTGCCTCGTGTCGAGGCGCTATTTAACCTATATGGCAGGGGCAAGGCAAAGACCTTTGCCATGCGATTGCGTGCCGCCACCACGACCGACAGGATAGATCATGCCGATTCTCAACCGTGCAGCCGAACTCCAGGACGAAGTCACCGCGTGGCGCCGCCATATCCACAGCCGGCCCGAACTTCTGTTCGCCGTGGAAAATACGGCATCCTTCGTGGAAAACAAACTCCGGGAATTCGGCGTTGACGAGATCGTGACCGGCATCGGCCGCACCGGCGTCGTCGGGCTCATCCGCGGACGGCTTGGCGATGGCAGAGGGGGCGACGGCACCACCATCGGCCTGCGCGCCGACATGGACGCCCTGCCCATGACGGAATCGACCGGCAAGCCCTATGCCTCCACCACCCCCGGCAAGATGCACGCCTGCGGCCATGACGGCCATACGGCCATGCTGCTCGGCGCCGCCAAGTATCTCGCGGAAACCCGTAACTTCAAGGGCGCGGTCGCCGTCATCTTCCAGCCGGCCGAAGAGGGCGGCGGCGGCGGCAACGAGATGGTCAAGGACGGCATGATGGAGCGCTTCGGCATCTCCGAGGTCTACGGCCTGCACAACATGCCGGGAATGCCGCTCGGCCACTTCGCCTCGCGCGTCGGCCCCATCATGGCCTCGACCGACGAGTTCTCGATCACCATCGAGGGCCGCGGCGGTCATGCGGCCCAGCCGCACAAGACCATCGACCCGATCGTGCTCGGCGCCCAGATCGTCACGGCATTGCAGACCATCGCCTCGCGCACCGCCGATCCGCTGTCGGCCGTCGTCGTCTCGGTCACCAAGTTCAATGCAGGCTTTGCCCACAACGTCATCCCCGAACAGGCGCTGCTGGCCGGCACCGTGCGCACGCTGATGGCCGAAAACCGGGATATGGCCGAGCGCCGCATCAACGAGATCTGCACGCATCTGGCCGCCGCCTATGGCGCGACCGCCCGCGTCCGCTACGCCCGCAACTATCCCGTCACGGTCAACCACGCCACGGAAACCGGCCATGTGCTGGAGGCCGCAACGGACGTCGCGGGCGCCGCGCAGGTGGTGGGCAACGTCGATCCGATGATGGGCGGCGAGGACTTCTCCTACATGCTGCTCGCCCGCCCCGGCGCCTTCGTCTTCATGGGCAACGGCGACAGCGCCGGCCTGCACAATCCCGGCTACGACTTCAACGACGAGGCCATCCCCCACGGCATCTCCTACTGGGTGCGCCTTGCCGAAAGCCGCCTGGGCGCCTGATGAGCGGCATCGACAGGATCGACCGCAAGATCCTCAGCATTCTCCAGGCCGACGGGCGGATCACCAATCTGGAACTGTCCGAGCGCGTCGGCCTTTCGCCGACGGCCACCAGCGAACGCATGCGCCGGCTGCTGAAGGAGGGCTATGTCTCCGGCTTCGGCGCGCGCCTTGATCCCCAGCGCCTCGGCTTCGGCCTGCTCGTCTTCATCGAGGTCATGCTGGACAAGACGACGCCGGAAGTTTTCGACACCTTCGCCGATGCCATCCGCAAGGCGCCATCCGTCATCGAGTGCCACATGGTCGCCGGCGGCTTCGACTATCTCGTCAAGACCCGCTTCGAGGACATGAGCGCCTACCGCAACTTCCTCGGCCAGTTCCTCTGGACGTTGCAGGGCGTCAAGGAGACCCGAACCTATGCCGTCATGGAAGAAATCAAGAACGACGGCCCTCTGCCGCTCCTTTAGGAGCGTTTGCCGCCCACCCGGCGCTATCGCGCAATACCCGCACAAGTTTCACAGTCATACATATGAGAAGAAACTAATAGTGCGGGGCCATGGTCGGTTCCAGGTAGAGGGCCAGAGCGATGATCGAAGCTGAGAGGACGGATGCACCTGCCATGCGCGCAACGCCACGCGCCATGCGTGCCGTCACCGAGCGTATCGGCAACGATCTTGAGAGTTTTCGGCGGGAGAACGACGACATCGTCCGCCACATCCGCCTGCTCGGCATCAATGCGAGCATCGAGGCCGCCCGCGCCGGAGATATCGGCAAGGGCTTTGCCGTGGTTGCGAACGAAGTGCAGCGACTGGCCGGCGCTTCGGCCGCCATCGCCGCGAAATTCCAGCAGGAAGTGCTGGAGCGCGTCAACCTCGGGCGCTCCCTGTCGGACGCGTTGGTGCACGAGATGGAGGGCGTGCGCCTCGTCGACCTCGCCCAGACGCTCATTCAGCTGATCGTGCGAAACCTGTTCGAGCGGACGGCAGACGTGCGCTGGTGGGCGACGGACACCGCGCTCTGGGAGGCCCTCGAAAACCCCGATCGCGACAGGCAGGCCTTCGCCGCCACGCGCTTAGGCGTCATCAACCGGTTCTATACGGTCTATCTCGATCTCGTGATGGTCGACAAAGCCGGCCGCGCGGTTGCCTCGGCCAATCCGAATTTCCAGAAGACGATCATGGGCCGCGACCTCTCCGGCGAACCCTGGGTCAGGGCGGCGATGAAGACGGGGTCGGGCGACGACTATATCGTTGATGTGGTCAAGCCGAGCCCCCTGCACGGCAATGCCGATGCGCTCGTCTACGCCACGGGCATCCGCCAGGGTGGCGTCTCCACGGCACCGCTGGTCGGCGCGCTCGGCGTCTATTTCGATTGGGCGAACCAGGGCCAATCGATCGTCCACAAGGAGGCCAACATCGCACCGGCCGACGTGGAGCGCACGACCGTGCTGCTGCTCGACGGACAGGGCATGGTGATCGCCGCCTCGCGCCCGGCCCTCGTCTATACCAGCTTCGTCCTGACGCCGCCGGAAGGCATGAAGCGCGGCAGCTACTACATGAGCGACGGAACGCTGGTCGCCTTCGCCCCCACGCTCGGCTACGAGGATTATGACGGCCTCGGCTGGTGCGGCGTCGTCATCCAGCGGCCCGAGCGCGAAGCCGACATCCGCCAGCGCCTGTCGCTCTGAAAGACCCCCCTCATGACAAAGGGGCCGCCGCTGCCGGTCGCCCCTTGTCGTTTTGCATTTAGCGTCGATCCTCAGATCGTCGCGGCACCGATCCTCAGATCGTCGCGGCGTCGATTAGATCGTCGCGGCGTCGATGACGAAGCGGTAGCGCACGTCGCTCTTCAGCACGCGCTCATAGGCCTCATTGACCTGATCCATGCGGATCAGCTCGATTTCGGAAACGATGCCGTGCTTGCCGCAGAAGTCGAGCATTTCCTGCGTTTCCTTGATCGAGCCGATCATGGAGCCGGACAGCGAGCGACGCCCGCCGATCAGCGAGAACGCATGGATCGGCGATGGCTTTTCCGGCACGCCGACCACAACCATGGAGCCATCGAGCTTGAGAAGGCTTAAGTAGGGGTTCAGATCCATCGTCACGCCGACGGTGCTGATGATCAGGTCGAACGTGCCGGCCAGCGTTTCGAACGTCGTAGGATCATTGGTCGCATAGTAATGCGTCGCCCCGAGCTTGAGGCCGTCTTCCTTCTTGGAGAGCGACTGGCTGAGCACGGTGATTTCGGCACCGAGTGCGGCACCGATCTTCACGCCCATATGGCCGAGACCGCCCATACCCACGATGGCGACCTTCTTGCCGGGACCGGCCTTCCAGTGCATCAGCGGCGAATAGAGCGTGATGCCGGCGCAGAGCAGCGGCGCGGTGGCAGCGAAGTCGAGCGTGTCGGGAATGGAAAGCGCGTAGCCTTCCTTGACGACGATGCTGTCGGAATAGCCGCCATAGGTCGGCGTCGTGCCGTCGGCTTCGACATCGTTATAGGTCTGAACGAGACCGGGCATGTAATGTTCGAGGTCGAGATCGCGCGTGGCGCAGCTCGTGCAGGAATTGACGAAGCAGCCGACGCCGGCCTTGTCGCCCACCTTGAATTTGGTCACGCCGGAGCCGACGGCGGAAACGATGCCGACGATCTCATGGCCGGGAACCATGGGAAATTTGGAGTTGCCCCACTCGTTGCGGGCCTGGTGGATGTCCGAGTGGCAGATCCCGGAATACTTGATGTCGATGACGATATCGTCTTCGTTGGGCGCACGACGCTCGAAGGTGAAGGGTTCGAGCGGCTTCGACGCGTCGGTCGCCGCATATCCTTTTGCGAAAGCCATGGGTGGTTTCCTTCTGTCTGCAAATCTGGGCCGGTCGAGACATCGCCGGCGCCTGCACTATGCAAGTTGCGACCAACATAGGCATGCGCCATTCCTGCAAATTTCTTGCACGATCCTGCAAATGGTCTCTGAAGACTTTGTGGCCGTCGCGCATCCGGCCTATCTCGAAACCATCATCACCACGCAATGCAGGAGAGAGTGCGTCTGAACGCCTGACCGCCCGGCATTCAGCCGTTGTCGCGCTTGAGGTTTTCGCGTTAGAACCGTCTCGTCCGGCATCCCCGTTTCAGGAAAGGCTTGCCTCATGTTCGATCCCTCCGCCGCCCGCCGCCAGCCTTTCGTCGAGATCATTGCCCGTTTCGCCAGAGAGGATGGCGACCACGCGACATCGGTCCCGGGCCTGACGGTGCACCGGCGCTCCGAGCAGGCCGTTCCCTCCTGCGCTGCCTACCGGCCAAGCTTCGCGCTGATCGCACAGGGCGTGAAGAAGGTGACGCTCGGCCACGAGACCTACATCTATGGCGGCTCGGACTATCTGCTGACCTCGTTTGACCTGCCGGTGACGAGCCAGATCGTGCAGGCCTCGCCCGAAAGCCCCTATCTCGGCATGGTCTTCGAGATCGACGTCGCAAAGATCCCGCCGCTTCTCGCCTTGCTCGACCGTCCGCCCGCCACGACGCAAGTGCGGGAACCGGCGGGCGCATTTTCCGAGCCACCCGAGCAGCGCGGCATGTCGGTTGCGGCGCTGACGCCCGAACTCGAGGATGCGGCCCTCCGGCTCCTGCGCCTGCTCGACCGTCCCGGCGACATACCCGCTCTGCTGCCGCTGATCGAGCAGGAGCTGATCTTCCGTCTCTTGACCGGCCCGCATGCGGCGCGCCTGCGCCAGATGACGATGGTCGAGAGCCAGTCGCACCAGATCGGCCGCGCCTGCGCCTGGCTAAAGGAGCACTACGCCCTGCCGCTGCGCATCGAAGATCTCGCCCGGCGCGTCAGCATGAGCGTCTCGTCACTGCACCACCACTTCAAGGCCATCACCGCCATGAGCCCCATGCAGTACCAGAAGCAGCTTCGCCTACAGGAGGCCCGCCGGTTGATGGTAGAAGACATGCTGGATGCCGGCAGTGCCGGGCATCAGGTGGGCTATGAAAGCCCCTCGCAGTTCAGCCGCGAATATGCCCGCCAGTTCGGCGCGCCGCCCCTGCGCGATGCCGGGCGTACCCGACGCTCGCTCCTCGGCCGGCTGGCCGGCGAGCCGGAAATGCTCAGCGAGGGTTGAGCCATCTATCGATAGCCGGCGAATCTTGTATTCCATCCCCTGCCGGAAACCTTGCCAATACACCCTGCCTCGAACCGGAGTTCCCATGACCGAAACCGTCCGACTGCCCCTCGACGAGGCCCGCGCCCTGACCGTGAAGGCCCTCTCCCGTGCCGGCCTCTCGCCCCAGCATTGCGAGGCGCTGGCCGATACGGTCATGGCGGGCCAGATCGACGAGTGCCACTCACACGGGCTCTACCGCGTGCTCGGCTGCGTCCGCTCGATCCGCGAGGGGAAGGTAAACGCGACGGCCGTGCCGGAGGTGATCGACCAAGCGCCGGGCATCGTCAGGGTCGATGCGAAGCATGGCTTCTCGCCGCTCGCCTTCCGGCTCGGCCTGCCGCTTCTGCAGGAGAAGGCGCGGACACAGGGTGTCGCGGCCCTGGCCATCAACAATTGCTTCCACTTCTCCGCCCTCTGGCCCGAGGTCGAGCGCATCGCGGCTGCTGGCCTTGCGGCTCTTGCCATGACGCCGAGCCACAGCTGGGTTGCCCCTGCCGGCGGCACCAAGCCGGTCTTCGGCACCAACCCCATCGCCTTCTCCTGGCCACGCCCCGGCCCGTTCCCCTTCGTGTTCGACTTTGCGACCAGCGCTGCCGCACGCGGCGAGATCGAGCTGCACCGGCGCGCCGGCAAGCCGATCCCGGAAGGCTGGGCGATCGACAGTGACGGTGTGCCGACGACGGATGCCGAAGCCGCGATGGCCGGCGCCATGCTCACCTTCGGCGGCCACAAGGGCTCGGCCCTTGCCGCCATGGTGGAGTTGATGGCAGGACCGTTGATCGGCGACCTGACGAGCCGCGAATCCCAGATCTTTGACGCAGGCCTCGGTGCCGCACCCTGCCATGGCGAACTGCTGCTCGCCTTCGATCCGAACCTCCTCTCCGGCGGGCGGGCGACGGAGAATGCCGAGCGGGCGGAGGCCCTGTTCGATGCCATCATCGGCCAGGGTGCGCGCCTCCCCTCGCAGCGCCGCTATACCGCACGCCAACGCAGCGAGGCGGCAGGCAGCGTCGAGATCCCAAAGCCTCTGCACGACGATCTTCTGGCGCTGCTTGCCTGAGGCGGGCGCGCACCGGATGTGACGACGCTCAAGCCTCGGGATCGATCGAGGCGCGCGCCCATTCCCGGCGCCCGATGACCAGCATCGCACCGATCAGCATCGCCGCGAGCGCGAACCATGTCAGGGCATAGACGAGGTGGTTGTTCGGAAAGACGATGCGCGTCAGCCCACCGACCGGAAAGCCTCCGGGATTTTCCATGCCGTCAGCGTCGATGAAATAGGGCGCTGCCTGTTGCAGGCCGCGGGCCGCAGCGATGGCGGCGACATCCCGGGAGTACCAGCGGTTCCCTGACGGATCGTTTTCGCGCAGGAAGCCGCCGCCCGGCTCCGACAGCCTGAGAAGGCCGACGAGATGCGTCGAACCGGAAACATTCCCGGCGCTTCGCGTCGCGGGGTCGCGCCGGTCGGGCGGCACGAAGCCGCGATTGATGAGGATGGCGGTGCCGTCGTCCCGCACCAGGGGTGTCATGACCCAGAAGCCCGGCCCCCGCTCGGTCGTCGCCTGCACCAGCGTTTCAGCCTCATGCCGGAAGGTACCGCTGACGCTGATATGGCGGTATTCGTCGTTACCGGGCGTGATGGAAGACCACTGGTCGGCACGCGGCGCCTCGACCGGTGCGGCATGGACCCGCGCATCCACGCGCTCGATCAGGTCGAGCTTCCAGAACAGGCGCTGCACCTGCCAGATGCCGAGCGCCAGAAGAACGACCGTGACGAAGGTCGCGACCGCCCCGAGCACGACGAGCCCCTTGCGGGAGCCGCGCCCCGACGAAGCGCCGCCATCCGCCGCGCGCCCCTTTGTGCTGCGTCCGGAGGCAGATGGTGCAGCCTTCCCGGGGGATCCGGCGGCCGTGTCCGGCCGCCGGGGTGTATCAGGGGACATTGCGCATCATATCCGGCGTCATGGTCATCATGTTGGTGTTCAGATGATGCATGACCCAGAGCGAACCGGACAGCGCGATGACGATCAGCACGAGCGTGAAGATCAGCGCCATCATGGTCCAGCCGCCTTCGGACTTGGTGTTCATGTGCAGGAAGTAGATCATGTGCACGACGATCTGCACGACCGCGAACAGCATGACGAGACCGGCGGTGACAGCCTTGTTCTCGAACACCTCGCCCATCACCAGCCAGAACGGGATGGCCGTGAGGATGACCGACAGCACGAAGCCGGTCATGTAGCTCTTGAAGGAACCATGCGACGCCTCATGACCGTGGCTGTGGCCGTGATGGGCTTCGTGCGCGTCCTCGTGTCCGCCAGTGTTGACAGGGGCGTGGGTGCTCATCCGAGAACTCCGATCAGGTAGACAATCGAGAAAACGCCGATCCAGACGACGTCGAGGAAGTGCCAGAACATCGACAGGCACATCAGGCGGCGGCGATTTTCCGGGATCAACCCTTTCATCGACACCTGCACCATCAGCGTGATCAGCCAGATGATGCCGAAGGTGACGTGCAGACCGTGGGTGCCGACCAAAACGAAGAAGGCCGACAGGAACGCGCTGCGGCCGGGGCCGGCGCCTTCATGGATGAGGTGCACGAACTCGTAGATTTCGAGCCCGATGAAGATCGCGCCGAAGATGCCGGTGATGCCGAGCCAGAACAGCGTCTCGGTCTTCGCCTTGCGCTCCATCTGCAGCATCGCGAAGCCGTAGGTGATCGACGACAGGAGCAGCATGGAGGTGTTGATCGCCACCAGCGGCAGGTCGAACAGATCGGCCGGCGACGGGCCGGCCGCATAGGAGCGGCCGAGCACGGCATAGGTGGCGAACAGGATGGCGAAGATCAGGCAGTCGCTCATCAGGTACAGCCAGAAGCCGAGGCCCGTGCTGTTTTCCGGATGATGGTCTTCCGTCAGGTAGAAGACCGGCTTTTCGCCGTCGGCGAGAGGGTTGTGTGTCGGTGCGCTCATGATCAGGCCTGCCCGGAGAGCCGCCGCGTGCGCTCTCCTTCCGTTGCAACGACGTCATCCGCCGGAATGTAGAAATCGCGGTTGTAGTTGAAGGTATGTCCGATGGAGACCGCGATGATGCCGATGAAGGACACGATGGCGAGCCACCAGATGTACCAGATGACGGCGAAGGCGAAGGCGACGCTCAGCGCGCTGAGGATGACCCCCGTGCCGGTATTCTTCGGCATGTGGATCGGCTTGAAGCCACCCAGCGGACGCTCGTAACCGCGATTCTTCATGTCGTACCACGAGTCGTGATCGTGAATGACCGGCGTGAAGGCGAAGTTGTAATCCGGCGGCGGCGACGACGTGGACCATTCCAGCGTCCGGCCGTTCCAGGGATCGCCCGTCAGGTCGCGCAACTGCTCGCGCTGCAGGAAGCTGACGACCAGCTGGATGATGAACGAGGCGATGCCGAGCGCGATCAGAACGGCGCCGAAGGCTGCGATGATGAACCAGATCTGCAGCGACGGATCCTCGAACTGGCTGAGGCGGCGCGTGACGCCCATCAGGCCGAGCACGTAGAGCGGCATGAAGGCGAAGTAGAAGCCGACCAGCCAGAACCAGAAGCTCATTTTGCCCCAGAAGTCGTTCAGGCGATAGCCGAAGGCCTTCGGGAACCAGTAGGTGACACCGGCCATGACGCCGAAGACCACGCCGCCGATGATGACGTTATGGAAGTGGGCGATGAGGAACAGCGAGTTGTGCAGCACGAAGTCGGCCGGGGGGACGGCGAGCAGAACGCCCGTCATGCCGCCGATGACAAAGGTCACCATGAAGCCGATCGTCCACAGCATCGGGACTTCGAACCGGATGCGGCCACGATACATCGTGAACAGCCAGTTGAAGATCTTGGCGCCCGTCGGGATCGAGATGATCATCGTGGTGATGCCGAAGAAGGCGTTGACGCTGGCGCCCGAACCCATGGTGAAGAAGTGGTGCAGCCAGACGAGGTAGGACAGGATCGTGATGACGACCGTGGCGTAGACCATCGAGGCATAGCCGAACAGGCGCTTGCCGCTGAAGGTGGCGACGATTTCCGAGAAGATGCCGAACGCCGGCAGGATCAGGATGTAGACTTCCGGGTGACCCCAGATCCAGATGAGGTTCACATACATCATCGGGTTGCCGCCGAGATCGTTCGTGAAGAAGTGCGTGCCCACGTAACGGTCGAGCGACAGCAGCGCGAGCGTTGCGGTCAGGATCGGGAAGGAGGCGACGATCAGAACGTTGGTGCAGAGCGAGGTCCAGGTGAAGATCGGCATCTTCATCATGGTCATGCCGGGTGCACGCATCTTCACGATGGTTGCGATCAGGTTGATACCCGACAGCGTCGTGCCGACACCCGCCACCTGCAGGCCCCAGATATAATAATCGACCCCCACGCCCGGGCTGTAATCCGCACCCGACAGCGGCGGATAGGCGAGCCAGCCCGTGCGGGCGAATTCGCCGACGAACAGCGAGATCATGATGATCGCAGCACCGGCCGCCGTCATCCAGAACGAGAAATTGTTCAGGAACGGGAACGACACGTCGCGGGCGCCGATCTGCAGCGGCACGACGAAGTTCATCAGGCCCGTGACGAACGGCATGGCCATGAAGAAGATCATGATGACGCCGTGCGCGGTGAACACCTGGTCGTAATGGTGCGGCGGCAGGAAGCCCTCATTGCCGTTGAAGGCGATGGCCTGCTGCGTGCGCATCATCAAGGCGTCGGCAAAGCCGCGCAGAAGCATGATCAGCGCGAGGATCACATACATGATCCCGATCTTCTTGTGATCGACGCTCGTCAGCCACTCCTTCCAGAGATAGCCCCAGAGCTTGAAGTAGGTGAGAGCCGCGACGACGGCGATGCCGCCGAGAACGACGCCGATGAAGGTGAGCACGAGGATCGGCTCGTGGTACGGAAAGGCTTCCAAGGTCAATCGTCCGAAGACGAGGCTGGAAATGTCCTGATTAAACATGGTGACCCCAGTTCTTGCAGTCGCAAGCGGTGCGGAAAAGCGCCGCGATCATTTCGAGTTGTTCAGCTGTTCGGGCGCAATCGAGCCCTTGTCGGGCGTCATCGAGCCACTGTCGGGGGCAGGAGCGGAAGCCTCCGGATTCTGGCCACCCATCTGGTGCCCGTTCATGTCGTGCCCATTCATGTTCTGCATGTCGTGCTGCATCGGCTGTGCGCCGTCAGCGGGTTGGCCTTCGGCCGGCGCGGCACCGTGCTGGCCATGATCGTTGCCGCCTTCCGGCGCACCCTCCGAGCGGGCCGGCTGGCCGGTGGCGGGGAAGGTTGCAGCGCTCGTGCCCTCGCCGGTGCCGGCATGGCGGTTGTCGTACTGTAGACGCTCGCGGTTGCCTTCGCTGTCCTCGCCGCCGCCGCCCATCATGTCGACATGCATCATCTCGTTCATGCACATCTTGCCGGGCTGGGCGCACATGTTGAGGACCGCCTCGTAGAGACCGTTCTCGACGCCGCCATAGTAGCGAACCGGCTCCCGCTCGCTCGGCTTTTCGAGCTTCAGGTAGGTGTCGCGATTGAGCATCGTGCCCTGCTGCTTGACCTTGGCGACCCAGCCGTCGAAGCCGGCCTGGTCGAGGCCATGGAACTTGAAACGCATGTGCGAGAAGCCGGCGCCACTATAGTTTGCGGAGAAGCCCTCGAACTCGCCCGGTGCATTGATGACGGCGTGAAGCCGCGTCTGCATGCCCGGCATGGCATAGATCTGGCCGGCAAGCGCCGGAATGTAGAAGGAGTTCATGACCGAGGAGGCCGTGATCTTGAAGTTGATCGGCACGTCCACCGGCGCGGCCAGTTCGTTCACCGTGGCGATGCCGTATTCCGGGTAGAAGAACAGCCACTTCCAGTCGAGCGCCACGACCTCGACGGTCAGCGGCTTCATGTCGGCAGTCACCGGCCGTTCTGCATCGAGCCGGTCGAGCGGCCGGTACGGGTCGAGCTTGTGCGTGCTGATCCAGGTGACGGCGCCGAGCGCGACGATGATGGCGAGCGGTGCCGACCAGATCACGACTTCCAGGCGCGTGGAGTGATGCCACTCGGGATCATAGACGGCTTCCGTATTCGCCCGGCGATAGTGCCAGGCGAAGTAGAAGATCAGGACGATCACCGGAATGATGATCAGGAGCATGAGGAAGGTGGAGACCAGGATAAGGTCGCGCTGCTGCGTTGCGATGTCGCCCGAGGGGGACATCACCACCATGTTGCAGCCGGCAAGCCCCGCCAGGAGCGGCAGCATGAGGATGCGACAAGCGTGTCGATAAAGGTTCGCCATGGTCCAATGCTCTTTTCGTTATCTTTGCCCTGCGAGTAATACCCTGCGACCACGAACGATATGAGGTGTTTGGTCGCACCGCAGCAAAAATGATGCCCTGCGGCAAAATTCACCGCCGCGTCGATAGACCTCTCGGGCTCGGTCCACCATTCGCAACAGCGCGTCGTCCACAGACTTCACGTCAGACTTCACGTCGTCAGCCCGCTAACATGCGAGATATAGGTCCTGATGAGAAAGTCGAGGCTTCCCCTTGAAATGACCGCGTCCTTACACGGGTCATACCGTCGCAGGGTAGAATTTCTCAACCCTGCCACTTGATAACGCGGCCCGTTTGATCAACATCGTTTAAAAGACGGCACGCGTGGAACCGCGCGGCCAGTGAAAGGCATGGAGGCATCCCGATGACAACGATAGCAGAGACGTCCGGCGGACCCTCATCCTCGGCCCTGGAGCGCGACGCGCGGCAGATCCACGGCGACGCACCCGTATCCCCCGGCTCGATCGCGCTTGGCGTGATCATCGGCCGCATGTCGGAGTTCTTCGACTTCTTCGTGTTCGGCCTCGCCTCGGTTCTCGTGTTTCCCAAGCTCGTCTTCTCGGTCGAGCCGGACCCGTTGACGGCGACGCTCTATTCTTTCGGGATCTTCTCGCTCGCCTTCGTCGCGCGCCCCATCGGCTCGGTCGTCTTCATGGCGATCGACCGTGCCTACGGACGCGGCACCAAGCTCACCATCGCTTTGTTCCTGCTCGGTATCTCCACGGTCTGCATGGGCTTCCTGCCCAGCTATCAGGATGCCGGCGTCTGGTCGATCTACCTGCTCGCCATCTTCCGTATCGGTCAGGGCCTTGCGCTCGGCGGCGCCTGGGACGGCCTTGCCTCCCTGCTCGCGCTGAACGCGCCGGAGAAGCACCGCGGCTGGTACGCGATGATCCCGCAGCTCGGCGCGCCGATCGGCTTTGCGCTCGCCAGCATCCTGTTCGGCTTCTTCGTCGCCAATACCTCCGAAGCCGACTTCCTCTCCTGGGGCTGGCGCTACCCGTTCTTCGTCGCCTTCGCGATCAACGTCGTCGCCCTCTTCGCCCGCCTGCGTCTCGTCATGACCAAGGATTTCGGCGACCTGCTGGAGCGTCACGAGCTCGAAGCCGTGCCCTTCACCGACCTGATCCGCACCCATGGCCGCGACATCCTGATCGGCGCCTTCGCGCCGCTGGCCAGCTT
The DNA here is from genome assembly GCF_003217095.1 of Rhizobium sp. PP-CC-3A-592. Lineage (GTDB taxonomy): Bacteria > Pseudomonadota > Alphaproteobacteria > Rhizobiales > Rhizobiaceae > Ferranicluibacter. The sequence goes on along the minus strand of NZ_QJSR01000005.1, from coordinate 287,071 downwards.
TGCCATGTTCCACGTCGTCACGATCTTCCCGCTGGCGTGGACGAACCTCAACAGCGACCAGTCGATCGGCTCGTTCATGCTGGTGCAGGTGGCGGGTGCCGGCCTCGGCATTCTCACGGTCATTGCGTCGGGCCTGCTTGCCGACCGCATCGGCCGCCGCAGCCAGCTCGTCGTCGGCGCCATCATCATCGCCATCTTCAGCTTCATCGGCCCGATCCTGCTCGGCTCCGGCCAGACGGGCATCTCGTCCTTCGTCATCGCCGGCTTCGGCGTGCTCGGCCTCTCCTTCGGCCAGGCGGCGGGCTCGGTGTCCTCGCGGTTCACGCAGGGCTATCGCTACTCGGGCGCGGCCTTCACCTCCGACCTCGCCTGGTTCCTCGGCGCCGGCTTCGCACCGCTGATCACGCTCGGCCTGTCGAGCAAGTTCGGCCTGCCCTTCGTCGGTTACTACCTGCTGTCGGGCGCGATCTGCACCATGCTGGCGCTGTTCCTCAACAAGCGCCTGCTCGCCCGGGAATAGCAGCCGAAACGACTTGGCCAACACGACTTGGCCAACATTACTTGGACGGATGAAACACCCCGGCGAACTGGTAACGGTCGCCGGGGTGTGTGATTTCGACGAAGGTCACCGTCCGGCCGTTCTGCCACGTCTGGCGGGTCAGGAGCAGGCAGGCGGCGTGTCTCGCGATCGTCAGCAGCTTCGCGGTTGCCGCATCCGCCGCGACCGCACGAATGATGTGTTTCGCCTCCGACCACGGCACCTGATCCAGAAGCCAGCTCCCCGGCGGGCTCGTCTCGAAGGCCTCGTCCCGCGCCTGCGGCACCGCATCGAGCAGGATCAGTCGCTTCTCCAGCGCATTGGGCCTGCCATCCACGATGTGCAGGCATTCCACCCGCAGCACCTCCGCCCCGGCAGCCTCCTCGATCACGACCGCGTCTACAGCCGACAGCCGCTCGATCCGCCGCGACAGGATGCGGTGGCTGTAGGCGTGGCCCGCCACCTTCGCTTCCGTGCCGATATCGGAAATGTCCATCACCGTCCGGTCGATCTGCGGCGAGGCAACGAAGGACCCGGCCCTGCGTCGGCGCACGATCATGCCGCGCGCCGCCAGCGCCGAGAGCGCCTTGCTCACCGTCATGCGGGAGCAGCCATAGGTCACTTCCAACTCGTGCTCGGCCGGAATCCGCTGCCCGGGCGGCCAGGTGCCGCTCATGATCTTCTGCTCGATGTCTTCGAAAATGCGCTGGTGAAGCGAGGTCAAGGCACGGCTCTCCGGTCGGCGGACAGGCGATGCGGACACGGCACGACGCTTGCATGTCACTCGCATGACAAGGGCAGCGGATGCCGCACACCGCGGGCAGTTTGTCGTTGACACCTTATGCAAGGACCTGTCTATTTGTATAGTCAAAATGCAGGACGCAGAAGCCTGCAGATCCAATTTTGAAGACGGGAACGCCGCGTGAGATGCGGCACGATACTGGAGAGACGATCATGAAATCCCATTTCCTGCTGAAGGGCCTCGTTGCCGCGGCCTTCCTGCTCGGCGCGACCTTCTCGGCCCACGCCGAAGACGCGCTCGCCCGCATCAAGGCCGCCGGCACCATGAAGGTCGGCACCGAAACCGCCTTCGCACCCTTCGACTTCATCGACGCCGGCGAGCATGCGGGCCTCAACGTGGATGTCTTCGCCGAACTCGGCAAGGAACTCGGCGTCGAGATCGAATGGATCGCCCTCCCCTGGGAAGGCGTCCTGCCGGGCCTCGAAGCCGGCAAGTTCGACATGGTCGCCGGCCCGGCCACGATCACCAAGGCCCGCATGGAGCGCTACCGCTTCACGCCGCCGGTGGCCGAAGCGACGGTCGCGATCCTGAAGAAGGCCGGCGATACCAGCATCACCAAGCCGGAAGACATCGCCGGCAAGGCGATCGGCGTCGGCAAGGCGACGGCACAGCTCGCCCAGCTGCAGGGCTACTCCGAAAAGCTTCCCGCAAAGGTCGATATCCGCGAATATCCTGCCTTCACCGAATCCTACGCCGATCTCGCAGCCGGCCGCATCGCCGGTGTCGCAAACTCCCTGCCGAACATCGCCTTCGTTGCCAGCCAACGCAAGGATACGTTCGAGGTCGTGATGCCGCCCTTCGGCCAGAAGGCCTATTTCGGCTTCATCGGCACAAAGGATGCGGACCACGCGCCGCTGATGGACGCGATCGACGCAGCGCTCCTGAAGATGAAGGGTGACGGACGCCTCGCCAAGCTGCAGGAAAAGTGGTTCGGCGCCAGCTTCGACACACCGGATGCCGTCAAGGACCCGGCATTCTGATCAGGACCGTTCCCTGATCCAAAGCGGGGCTGAATCGGCACGACGCACGTGCGCACAGTCGGCCCCGCCCTTCCGCTCGCCCCACTGCATCATTCCTGACATCGTAATCGATTTTTGGATCGAATGATGCAGCAGGTGTAAAGCGTTACAGCGAACTAAGGGCGTCCTATCTGACGCACGGCACTGTACCGCGTCCGACAGCCCACCCGACGAATTGGCCGGCAATGTCCTTCAAGCTGTTCGAACTCCTTCTCAAAGCCTCGCTCTACACGATCGGCATCAGCCTCGTGTCGATCCTCATCGGCTTTGCGATTGCCATTCTCCTCTCCGGCATGCTCCTGTCCGGCCGCCGCGCGCTGGCGGTTCCTGCCCGTATTTTCATCAGCTTCTTCCGCGGCGTGCCTCTCCTCGTGCAGTTGCTGCTGATCTACAATCTCCTGCCCGTCATCGGCCTCAACGTGCCCAGCATCGTCGCCGCCATCATCGGCCTTTCGCTCTGCACCGCGGCCTATCAGGCGGAAAACCTGCGCGGCGGCTTTGCCAGCGTGCCCCGCGGCCTGATCGAGTCGGCCGAGATGGTCGGCCTCACGCCCTCCCAGGCCTTCCGCCGCATCAAGGTGCCGATCGCGTTGCGGCTGACATTTCCCGCGCTCGTCAACGAGGCGATCCTGATCCTCAAGGCCTCCTCGCTCGTCTCCGTCGTCGGCATCGTCGAGCTGACGCGCATGGCGCAGGATCTGGCCGGCAGCACCTTCCTGCCGCTGCAGCTCTTCGCCTGCGCCGGCCTCATCTATCTCGTCATCAACTGGGTGGTCGCGCGTACCGGCGGCCTTATCGAGCGGTCCCTGCCCGGAGTGCCGCGATGACCTTCGATATCAACGTCATTCTCGCCCAGCTCCCGGCTATCCTCTCCGGTGCCGGCGTCACGCTGCTTCTCTGGATCGCGGGAACCATCGGCGGCGCGGCACTGGGCTTTCTCGTCGCCGTCGGCCGGCGCTATGGCGGCCGCATCATCGACTGGCCGCTCGGGCTTGCGGTCGAAGTGCCGCGCGGCACGCCGTTCCTCATCCAGATCTTCCTTCTCTATTACGGCGGCCCCTTCATCGGCCTCGCGCTCGATCCGATCCCCGCCGGACTGCTCGGCCTGACGATCTACGGCGCCGCCTATTTCAGCGAGATTTTTCGCGCCGGTTTTGCCGCCATTCCCAAAGGCCATATCGAGGCGGCGGAATGCGTCGGCCTCAGCCAGGGCCAGATCGTGCGGCGCATCCTTCTGCCGGAAATGACCATGCTGGTGCTGCCCCCCGCCATCAACATGGCCGTGATCCTGATGAAGGAAACCGCGATCCTCTCCATCATCACCGTGCCGGAGCTGACGCTCACCGTCAGCGCCATCGGCTCCCAGCAATATGCCTTCGTCGAATCGCTCTTCCTGCTCGCCGTGTTCTACTGGGTGCTGGTGGAAGTCACCGACAAGCTCGGCCGCTATGCCGAGCATCGCTTGTCCCGATACAGGTTTTCCCCGACATGACCCTTCCCGCCATCGCCGTCCGAAACCTCGTCAAGCGCTACGGCGACACCGCCGTGCTGCATGGTATCGATCTGGACATTCCGCCCGGACAGGTCTCCTGCCTCATCGGCCCGTCGGGCTCGGGCAAGAGTACGCTCCTGCGCTGCATGGCGTTTCTGGAGGAGGCGACGAGCGGCACCATCACGGTGGATGGTGAGGTCCTCGGCTTCTCGGAACATTCGAACGGTATGCGCGAGCGCATTCCCGCCACCACGAACCGCGCCATTCGCTCGAAGATCGGCATGGTCTTCCAGCAGTTCAATCTCTGGCCGCACATGACGGCGCTCGGCAATGTCAGCGAGGCCCTGCGCACCGTGCACAAGATGAGCCGGAAGGACGCCGAAGCGCGCGCCATGGAGCAACTGGTCAAGGTGGGGCTGGAGGCCCGCGCCGGGCACTATCCCTCGCAACTCTCGGGCGGGCAGCAGCAGCGCGTGGCCATTGCCAGGGCTTTGGCGCTGAAGCCGAAGATCATGCTGTTCGACGAACCCACCTCCTCGCTCGATCCGGAACTGACCGGCGAGGTGCTGAACGTCATGCGGGATCTGGCGGCAGAGGGCATGACCATGGTCGTCGTCAGCCATGAGATCGGCTTTGCCGCGACCGTCGGCAGCCGGATCAGCTTTCTCGATCAGGGCCGCCTGCTCTTCTCCGGCCCGCCGTCTGAGGTTTTCGGCAAGCCCCGCCACCCCCGCCTCGAGCAGTTCCTCGACACCTATCTCGACCGCGGCGCCTCGATGCTCGTGTGATAGGGGCTGGTGTAATAAGCGGCCTTACGCCACCGGCAGAACCTTGCCCGGATTGAACAACCCCTTCGGGTCGAGCGCCTGCTTGATCGCCCGCATCGTCGCCAGCTTCACCGGATCGCCCGTCGCCAGCAGCGCATGAATGCGCTTGGAGCCGACGCCGTGTTCGGCCGAGAACGACCCGCCCATCGCGCCGATCCCCTCATAGAGCACCTGCTCCACGGCATCGCGGCGCGCCTCCGTCATCCAGCTCCCCGGCCGGTCGAGCACGATATGCAGGTTGCCGTCGGCGACATGGCCGAAAATAAAGGGAGAAAGGCCGTCGATGGCGCCGAGCGCCGGCGCGATCCGCGCGAGATAGGCGCCGAGCCGGTCGATCGGCACCGAAATGTCATAGGAGGGTGCTGCGGGAAAGGCCCGGTACATCAGCGCCGTCTCCTCCCGCAGCCGCCAGATCTCGTGCGCCTGCTGCACGGAGCCTGCAACCACCGCCGTCGTTTCCGGATAGGTCTCGCAGATCGCCTCGTAGAGCCCGGCAAGGACGGTGAGAAGCGCCTCGTCCGTCTCGCCGCCAAGCCCGATGGCCAGATGCACCGGCGTCGCATCGCTCGTTTCACGCCAGCCGAAATGCGACGCCGTGAAGCCGAAATAGCGCGACCACATCGCCTCGCAGGCCCGCAACTTGCCCGTGGCCCGGGCAAGCCCCATCAGCGCCAATGCGGCGTCCGTCGAGGGCAGGCCGAACAGCGCCGTGGCGCTCGCCGCCGGCACCGGATCGAGCTTGACCACCAGCCCGGTGATCACGCCGAGCGTTCCCTCCGCCCCGATCAGCAGATGTTTCAGGTCGTAGCCGGCGGAATTCTTCACCACGCGCACCATGTCGCGATAGATGCCGCCATCCGGCAGCACCGCTTCCAGCCCCAGGATGCGATGGCGCATAACACCGTTGCGGAACGCCATGACGCCGCCGGCATTGGTGGAGGCCATACCGCCGAGCGTCGCCGACCCCCGTGCCGCAAGGTCAATGCCCGGCTCCAGCCCGTGAACGGCGGCGGCCTGCTGCAATGCCTCCAGCGTCACCCCGGCTTCGACCACGGCCACGCCGCCGATCGGGTCGATCTCGAGGATGCGGTCGAGATTTTTCAGCGAGATCACGACGTCGCCCGCCGCCGAGATACCGCCGCCGACCAGCCCCGTCCGTCCGCCATGGGTGACGACGGGAATGCCGGCCTGCGCGCAGATGCCGACGATGGTGGAAAGGGAGGCGACATCGCGCGGCGCGATGACGGCGGAGCCGCTGAGATTGTCAGGATGTTCGCCGGGATGAAGCACTGTCATATCGGCCCCGATGCGCATGTCCACGCCGGGAACGGCCGCGGTGATGGCGGCGAAGACGGCGTCGAGATCGGGCATGCGGGTCGTCCTATTCGGGAAGCAGCGTACGGAAGCCGCCATTGAAGTAGAGAAGCGGTGCCACGTCCGGCCGAACCTGCACGCTGCGCACGCGGCCGATGAGGATGGCATGCGTGTGGCGATGCAGCGCCTCGTCGAGGCCGCAATCGATGACGGTCAGCGCATCGGCAAGCGCCCATCCGCCGCTATCAAGCCGGGTCCATTCGGCGCCGGCATAGCGCTCAGCCCCCCGGCGTCCGTCCGCGCCGGCAAAGGCCTTGGCAACACCGTCCTGACCTTCCGCCAGCACGTTGACGCAGAAATGGCCGCTCCGCTCCAGCACGGGCCAGGAGGAGGATGTGCGGTTAAGGCTGACGATGACCGAGGGCACTTCAGCCGAGAGCGAGGTGACCGACGTCGCGGTAAACCCGGTCCGCCCCTCGCCATCGCCCACCGTGATGACGCAGACGGCACCGGCGAGATGGCGCATGGAGAGCTTGAAGGCCGCGGCATCGGGGCCGGCCACGTCCACGCCAGACGGAAAAACGGCAGCAGTCATGTCACGACACCTCGCATCTGGAGCATTCCGATCGACGGCATATCCTCGGTCGGGGCTCCCTGTCTATCCGAATGCACTGAACATCTTCCTTCCACCAAAAACAGGACTGCGAAGGACGGACCTCGATCTTCGCGTATGCTTTACCGAGCCTGAACGTCCGAGGTGCCGGAACGTTGCCGGGCGGCGGTATGACGGTTGACTGGTACGGAGATGCCGAGATTCTCGCGCAACGTCGCGCCTTCATATTCCTCCCGGAACAGCCCGCGGCGGCGCAGTTCCGGCAGGACCAACTGAGAGAAATCCTCAAGGCTTGCCGGCAGGGTCGGGAACATCAGGATGAAGCCGTCGGCCGCGCGCGTCTCGAACCATTCCTCCATGAAATCTGCGATCTGCACCGGCGTGCCGGTGATGCCGTTGCCGGTGTGCTTCTCGGCGTAAAGCCGGATCAGCTCGCCCACCGTATGGCCCTTCTTCACGAAATCGGTCAGTTCCTCGAACAGCGCCTTGGAGCCCTTCGGCTGTTCGGGAAGCCGGTCCATCGGGAATGGCTCGTCCAGCGGCACGCCGCGCAGGTCCGCCTCCAGGAATTCCGACAGCATCAGCCGTCCGACATCGGGATGCAGTCTATCGATCAGGAACTCGACCTTGGCTCGCGCCTCGGCCTCCGTCTCCCCCACATTCAGCACCACGCCCGGCATGATCTTGAGATCGTCGGGATCGCGCCCGAGCGCCGGCATCCGTCCCTTGACGTTCGCGTAGAACGCCCGGTTCCGGTCGATATTGGAGGCAAGGCTGAAGACGATCTCGGCCGTGCGCGCGGCGAGGTCCATGCCGGCCTCCGACCCGCCGGCCTGCGCGATCACAGGCCGACCTTGCGCCGAGGGCGCGATGTTGAGCGGTCCGCGCACCTGATAGTGCTTGCCGACATGGTTCAGCATGTGATGCCGGGCCTTGTCGTAGTAGAGGCCACTGTCGCGGTCGAGCAGCAGCGCATCCTTCTCAAAACTGTCCCAGAGCCCGAAGACGACATCCACGAACTCCCGGCACCGCTCATAGCGCATTTCGTGCGGATCGAGCCCCGTGCGGTTGAAATTGTAGCCGGTCTCGTCGTGATCCGACGTCACGACGTTCCAGCAGGCGCGCCCGTTCGACAGCTGGTCGATGGAGGCGAAGATGCGGGCGAGGTTGAAGGGCTCGTAATAGCTGGTCGATGCGGTCGCCACGAGACCCAGCCGCTCCGTCACCATGGACAGCGCGGAGAGCAGCGTCAGCGGCTCGAAACGGTTCATCTTGGTGGGGCTGCGGGCCAGCGCATCGGGATCGCCGATGCCGGCCGCCGGCGAATCCGCCATGAACAGGAAATCGAACTTGGCCGCTTCGGACATCTGCGCGACCTTTTTCAGATGCGCGATATCGTTCGCCCCGGTCACATCGCTGGAAGGGTGCAGCCAGCTCGCGGGGTGGAACCCGAAGGTGTAGACGAACGTCCCGAGCTTGAGCTTGTCCTGCCGTGCCATGCGAGGTGCCTTCCTGTGATCGACTGCCCGGAGTATGGCGGGAACCGGCCGGCGGACAAGCCCGGCAAACGACGTTCTATGTGAGTTTTTCTAAACAGTCGCGCAAGGTCATTACGGCGCCGACGCCAGTCCCTGCCGCCGCCCGAGCGCCGTCAGCCAGCCATGGAACGCCTGCCCATGCGGCTTGTCGAGGGCGGAGCGGTCCCAGGCGAGAAAATAGCTCTCCGGCAGGGGCAGCCGCAGGTCGAAGGGCACGACCAGCGTGCCTGCGGCAAGCTCATCCGTGATCATCGACATCTGCGCCAGCACGAAGCCGCGCTTGTTGACCGCGGCATCGATGGCGCTGGATGACAGCGTGAACGACAGGCCGGCCCCACCCTCCGCAAAGTCGACGCCAGCCGCGTGGGCGAAGTCGCGCCAGTGCGGGAAGGTCGAGAAATGCTGCTCCCAGGCGACATGCAGCAGCGGATGGCGCAGGATTTCCGCGGGACCGACAGGCCCGGCATGGTCCGCGATCAGGGCCGGCGCGCAGGCCGGCACCACCCAGTCTCGAAAAAGCGCGGCGCTGTGGGGATGTGGACTGCCGCGCAGGCCGTAGGTGATGCGGAAATCGACCTCGTCGATGCCGAGCCGCGGCTCCGCGTCCTGCCCGAGAATGCGGATCTGCGCATCGGGATGCACCGCCTGCCAGTCGAAGATACGGCGGCCGATCCATTTGTTGACGACGGAGGACAGCGCCGACAGAGTCAACCCGCCCGTATTGCGCGCCCGTGCCAGCACGCGTCCCGCCGCCTCGAACTGAAGGAAGCCCTTGGCGATCTCGGCGTGGTAGAGGTGACCGAGCGCCGTCATCGCGATGCGCCGGCCGCGGCGCTCGATCAGGCTTACGCTGAGATGCGCCTCCAGCTTGCGTAGGTGCTGGCTGACGGCCCCGGGGGAAACGCCAAGCTCGACGGCCGCCGCCGTCACGCTGCCAAGCCGCCCCACCGCTTCGAAGGCCTGCAAAGCCCTGAGGGCGATGACCGTCATCCGCTGCCTTTCAGGTTCGCACCACCTTACGCACGCCGATCGGAAGGCGCTGCGCGAGACGCACGAGATAGCCGTCCGGATCCTGCACCAGCAGCTCGCGAGACGCCCGGTCCTCACCCCCGACATTGTAGACGGCATCCTGAACGCCCCGGAAGAGCGGCCAGTCCGCCTGCGCCAGCCGTTCGGCAATGGCGGCGATATCGGAGACCGCGATCTGGAAATTGATCCCGCGCCCGAGCGGCGGCTCCAGTGGCGCCGTGACCCAGGTGCCGTTGATCTGCGAGAGCATGATCTGCGCACCCTCGCGCTCCAGATAGGCGAAGTTCGCCGCCTTGCGGTCGTAGGCGATGGCAAAACCGAGGAGGTCGCACCAGAAGGTCAGGCTGCGGCTAAGGTCCGTCACATCGAGTTCCGGCACGAGCGCGTTGAACCCGCCCGCCGGAAGCCCGCCGGCACTGTCGGCCGCATTGCGTTCGCTCTGCCCGAGGCGGGGTGGCGGGATGTCGAGGCTCATGGTGCCGACGCCTCGACCGGCGCATAGCGCCACGGCTCCAGCGTGTCCGGCCGCCCGGCCAGCGACAGCTTTGCCGTGCGCGGCGGCGTCTGCGCGATGACCTTGCCGCGGCGCAGCACCATCAGCCGGTTCGCCCGCATGCGCACAGCCTCCGCCGCATCGCGCGCTTCGAGAAGCACGAGATCGGCATGGCAACCCGGCGCGATGCCGTAGCCTTCGAGCCCGAAGGTGCGGGCCGCGTTTTCGGTCACCGCCCGGAACGAGGCTCTGACCGCAGCCGGGCTTGTCATATGCCCCGTGTGGACGGCCATATGCGCGACATCCAGCATGTCGGCATTGCCGAACGAATACCAGGGGTCCATGCAGCTGTCCTGGCCATAGGCGACGTTGACGCCGAGCGCCATGAGCTCGGGAACGCGCATCATGCCGCGCCGCTTCGGATAGGTATCATGCCGCCCCTGCAGCACGATATTGGCCAGCGGGTTGGGCACGCAATGGATCTCCGCCTCCGCGATCAGCGGCAGAAGCTTGGAGACGTAGTAATTGTCCATCGAATGCATGGATGTCAGATGCGAACCGGCCACCCGCCCCTGAAGCCCGAGGCGCTGCGTTTCGTAAGCCAAAGTTTCGATATGGCGCGACATCGGGTCGTCGGTCTCGTCGCAGTGCAGATCGACCAGCAGCCCCCGTTTCGCCGCGATCTCGCAGAGCGCGGTCACCGAGCGCCGCCCGTCTTCCATCGTCCGCTCGAAATGCGGAATGCCCCCGACGACATCGACGCCCATGTCGAGCGAGCGTTCGAGATTGCGGGCCGCCGTCACGGAGCGGAAATAGCCGTCCTGCGGAAAGGCCACGAGCTGCAGGTCGAGATAATCCCGCACGAGATCCTTCACCTCCAGCAGCGCCTCGACCCCCGTCAGCCGCTCGTCGCAGACATCGACATGGCTGCGCACGGCAAGCAGCCCTTGGGAAACCGCAAGGTCGCAATAGCGCAACGCGCGCTCGATCACCGCTTCCTTGGTCAGGAGCGGCTTCAGCTCCCCCCAGAGCTGGATGCCTTCGAGCAGCGTGCCTGACCGGTTGAGCCGGGGCGTGCCGAGCGACAGCGTCGCATCCATGTGAAAATGAATATCGATAAACGGCGCGCTGACGAGCCGGCCACCCGCATCGATAACCTCGCCTGCTTCCGCCGTGATACCGGGTTCCACCGCGACGATCCGCCCCTTGGAGATCGCGATATCGACGCCCATCTGGTCATCGGCAAGGTTGGCATGGCGAATGATGGTGTCGAACGTCATAGACGGCTCCGTCGGTCGAAAGGCTCCCCCGGTCATATTAAACGGTCGCATCCCTCCGGCAAGCGCGCAAAGCCGGCAAAGCAGCGCTTTCCCCACAGTCATCCGTAGCTTACGGAACTTTCGAAGAAAGCGTGAGTTGTGCCGAAAACCAGGAGAGATGCCATGTCGATACGATTTGCAGCCCTGACAGCCTACATCGCGCTGACCGCAACCTTCATAACGGCAACCGTGCTGTCGCAGCCGGAGGCACCGAGTGTCTCAATGAGCTCCATGTCGCTCGAAAAGACCAACCGCGTCCTGCAGGGATCGCCCGACAGCTTCGTCATGGAACGGTTCGCCGGCTGATTTTGCTGCACTGCAAAAAGTTAGCGACAATGCACCATGATGTCTGGTAGATTGTGGCTGTTGGGAACATTCGAGGTCGTCTATGTCGGAACTCGCATTCGCAGCACGTCACCTATCCACAACGCCGAAAGGCCTGAACACGGTCTTTCACTTTCGTGACGAAAACGGCAAGACGCTAGCGCTTCTGCTGGACGGCGACGTCGGCCGCGACTTTGTGGACCACTGCCGGATCTACTACGAGCCAGAGCCCGACCCTGTCTCCGCCGAGGAGATGCAGATCGACCTTGCCGTTATCGAACTCTTTGACATTGATGCCGCATCGGCGGATGAATCCGACCCGCGGCAGATCGCCGACGCGCTGGATCGGGAACTGCGCATTTTGCTCGCAGCTGCAGACGGCGCCAATTAACGCGCATCTTTACCAGACGAGGCGAACCAGCGCGTAGACGCCGGTCCAAACCCCGGCGGACAGAGCGAGGGCACCGGCAATCGCCAGAATCCTCAGTGTCGGCCGCATCGCTCGGCTTTTCTGCCCGCGAGCAGGCGGGGGCCGCAGCATCGGCATGGCATGGCCCTCCATTGTCTCTTGCATGACCTGCCTCTTTCCAACGACATTCCCTGACACCACACCGCAGGCACGCCCGGCGATGCAGGTCACATCTCGTCTTGTAGGCCTCTTTCGGAATCAAAATCCTAAAGCAATCGGTCGCATTTTCAGCAGTTTTTCGAGATAGGGCCAAAACAAAACAAAAAGCCCGACTGCGGAACAGCCGGGCTTGAAAATGTTGAAGTGGCGTCAGCTCAAGCGTCTTCGACGACCCGCAAGGCCTGCGCCCTGGCAAGAGCGGCCTTCTGCACCGCATCCTGCACCTTTTCGAAGGCACGAACCTCGATCTGGCGGACGCGTTCGCGGCTGATCTCGAATTCGGTCGAGAGTTCTTCCAGCGTCACCGGATCTTCCGTCAGGCGACGCGCCTGGAAGATGCGGCGCTCGCGATCGTTGAGCACCTCCATCGCGCCCGACAGAAGCGAACGGCGGTTCTCCAGTTCGTCCTGCTCGATCAGGATGTCTTCCTGGCTGTCGCTGGCATCGACCAGCCAATCCTGCCACTGCCCGGATTCGCCCTCGCCCGCCTTGATCGGCGCGTTCAGCGAGGCATCGCCCGAAAGCCGCTGGTTCATCGAAATAACCTCGGCTTCCGAGACGTTCAGCGTCGTCGCGATCTGCTTGACCTGATCCGGCTTCAGGTCGCCGTCATCCAGCGCCTGAATCTTGCCCTTGAGGCGACGCAGGTTGAAGAACAGCCGCTTCTGGTTGGCGGTGGTGCCCATCTTCACGAGCGACCACGAGCGCAGGATGTATTCCTGAATGGAGGCCTTGATCCACCACATGGCATAGGTCGCCAGACGGAAGCCGCGCTCCGGATCGAATTTCTTCACGGCCTGCATCAGGCCGACATTGCCTTCGGAAACGACTTCGCCGATCGGCAGACCGTAGCCGCGATAGCCCATGGCGATCTTCGCCACGAGGCGCAGATGGCTGGTCACGAGCTGATGGGCGGCCTTGCGGTCGTCATGTTCCTGATAGCGCTTGGCGAGCATATACTCGACCTGCGGCTCCAGCATGGGGAACTTGCGGATTTCATCGAGATATCGATTGAGACCACCTTCGCCGGCGGTCAGTGTCGGCATCGTACTACGGGCCATGTTTGCACCCCTTTCTCGTTCCGGCCTCCATCTGGCAAGCCGGGCATGTGGGTCCTTCGACCCCACAGGTCACCAAGATAAGAACGCTCAGCGCACGATTCAAGGATGCAGCCGCGCGATTGCGACTCCATCCTCGGGCTTCGGGTTATCTCGGTAAGATCGGCATCGAGGGGCTGAAATCAACCCCTCACACCAGATTTTCCGGTAGGTCCGGACAGCGTCAGCGGATGGCCGCGCCGTCATCTTCCTGCTCGGACAGGAACGCCTCATTGCTCTTGGCGCTGAGCCTGACCCGGTTGTCATCGACGCTCTCGACGAGCGACAGGGCGATGAAATGGTGATGGTCCTGATGGCCGACCGGATTGTCCTTCTTCGTCAGCTTGATGCGGTCGCCTTCGACGCCGTCGACGGTTCCGACATGGACGCCATCGGCGCTGATGACTTCGGCATGTTCCTTAATCTGGCTGGCATCGATCATGATGTCTCTCCTTGGCTATCGATACCGGAAAAACGCCGGCATCGACAAAAGGATGCATGCAGGGCGCGAGATTTCACGACCGCCCGTAAGAACGCTCGCGGACTTAGGCTTTCAGGGCTGCGGCCAGCTCCAGCATGTCGTCGGGCAGCGGCGAGGCGAAGCGCATCGTTTCCCCGGTCGCCGGATGTTCGAACGCCAGCATGAACGCATGCAGCGCCTGGCGCGGGAACCGATCGACGACGGCCTTGGCGGCGTCAGGCAAGAGGTTCGATTTCGTCCGGAATGCCGCGCCATAGTCAGCATCGCCCACCAGGGGATGCCCGATATAGGCCATGTGCACGCGGATCTGGTGGGTGCGCCCCGTCTCCAGCCGGCATTCGACCATGGCGGCCAGCGCCGTCGCATCCGGCTTTTCGTGGTAGCGCTCGGTCACCTCGTAATGGGTGATGGCCTCGCGCGCATCGTCGGCGTCGTGCTTCTTCACCGCCCGCTTGATCCGGTCTCCGGCGCGCCCGAGCGGCGCGTCGATCGTGCCGCGCAGTCCCCGCGGACGGCCCCAGACGATGGCGGCATAGGCGCGTTCCAGCGGTCCGGTACGGCCATGGTCGGCAAACTGGTCGGAGAGGTGCCGGTGGGCGAGATCGTTCTTCGCCACCACCATGACGCCGCTGGTGTCCTTGTCCAGACGGTGGACGATGCCCGGCCGCTTGACGCCGCCGATGCCCGAAAGACTGTCGCCGCAATGATGGATGAGCGCATTGACCAGCGTCCCCGTCCAGTTGCCGGCACCGGGATGCACGACGAGCCCCGGCGGCTTGATGAGCACGATCACGTCGTTATCTTCATAAAGCACGTCGAGCGGGATGTCCTCGCCCTTGGGCTCGGGATCTTCCGGCTCCGGCATGCCGATCTCGAACACGTCGCCCGGCTGCACCTTGCGCTTGGGTTCCAGCACAGGCTTGCCGTTGACGCGCACGGCGCCCTGCTCGATCAGCGCCTTGATGCGATTGCGGGAAAAAAGCCCGTCCATCTGCTCGGTCAGCCACGCATCCATGCGCCCGGATGCATCGTCTTGCGCCGTCAGGACTTTCCTTGGGGCTGTCGCTTCGTTAAAGGGGTCGTTCATTCTTACTCGATCCGTGAGGTCAAACCGCCCATGTCGCTCCAGGAACCCGACGAACAGGACGAAAAGCCGCTCGATCCGGTGATGGAAAACGTTCGCCGCAAGATGATCCGCCTGCAGCTGGTCTCGGCGGGGGTGATGTTGGTCATGCTTATGGCCGTGCTGGGCGCGATTGTCTACAAGGTCACGCGCCCGAGCGCCGCGCCGTCGCTGGCAAACGCGACCGCCGGCGTGCCGAGCGATGCGCCGCTGGCAGCCACCGCCGTGCTTCCGCAAGGCTTCGAGATCACCGACACCTCGCTTTCGGGCGGGCAGATCCTGTTCTTCGGCACGCTCGCCGGTGTCCGCAAGGCGCTCGTCTATGACATCGCCGCCAACCGCATCGTCGCCGACATCTCCGTACCCGCGAACTGACCGTGCCCGTGCGCGTCACCGAGCGCGTCGCCGAGCGCATCACGAACCCGGCCGATCCGCGCATCACCGCCTTCGTCTCGATCCGCGAGCGCGACCTGACCGGCCGCCACAACCGCTTCATCGCGGAGGGCACCGTGGTGCTGCGCATGCTGGCGGCGTCGACTGCCGGCGGCGGTCCGTTTACGGCCGAGGCGATCCTGCTTCTCGAAAACCGGCTTGCCGGCGTCGCCGACATTCTCGCGCAGTTTGAGGATACGGTGCCGGTCTTCGTCGCGGATGCCACGGTCTTCAACGCCATCGCCGGCTTCGACATGCATCGCGGCGTGCTTGCCATCGGCACGCGGCAGAGGCCGCAAACGCTGGACGGCCTGCTCTCGACCCTGCCGGACGAGGCTTTGATCCTCGCCGCCTGCGGCCTCTCCAATCACGACAATGTCGGCTCGATCTTCCGCAATGCCGCCGCCTTCGGCGCGAGCGCCGTGCTTCTGGACGAAACCTGCTGCGACCCGCTGTATCGCAAGGCGATCCGCGTCTCGGTCGGCGCGGTGCTCACGGTCCCCTTCGTGCGCCAGGGCACGGTGGGTAACCTGCTTGCGGCCATCGAGGGCCGCGGCTTTGCGCTGTGGGGCCTGTCGCCGCGCGGCGAAACCGATCTGGACGATATCCCGCCCGCGCCGCGCACGGCGCTGGTGGTGGGTGCCGAGGGCGAAGGCCTGCCGCCCGCCATCATGGCCGCGATCCGCACGGCACGCATCCGGCAGAAGCCGGGCCTCGACAGCCTCAACGTCGCCACCGCCACGGGCATCGCCCTCCACCGGATCGCCAGCCTCAACGGCCTCGTCTAACGTTTCAGGAGGTCGAAGACAGAAGCGACCGGGTCCGGGCGGCCAGCGTCGTCGCGCCGCCGTCCGCCTCCCGCGCCAGCAGTGCGGGGATGGGCGACGCCTCTCCCTCGTTCTGTGCCGTCAGAGCCGTCATCGCGGCTGCAATCTGCAGAAGGTCTTCGCGCAGTGCCGCGTCGTCGGCCGGATCGGACGCCATGAGGCGGTCGATGAAGGCGCCGGCATCCGCCGCCAGGCCTTCCGGCGTGGGAATGCCGGGCGGCGAGAGCAGCATGGTCTCGTCCGGCGCCGGAAGAGCGATCGCGTCCTCTCGCCCGGCGGTCGGCAGGCCACCATCATCGGCCGTCTCTTTCGCCAGTGATCGCGGCTCGATCCCCGCAGCGCGCAACGCCTGCATGGCGGCCGCCAGCTCCGCCGTCATCTCGCGAACGCGCGTGGTGAGGCGGTCGATTTCCATGCTGCCGCGTTCCAGATGGGTCTCCCGGTCGGCCAGCAGCCCATTGGCCGTCGTCAGCCGCGATTCGAGCTGCTTTGCCCGGATCTCCTGCTGCGCCAGCTTCAGCTCCAGGGCCTTGGCCTTCTCGCTCTCGCGGCGCCGTTCGTCGCGCAGGGTTTCGCGCTCATCGCGCAGGCCACCGGCCCGGGCATGGAGTTCATCGACCTGCGACGCTTCCGCGGCCGAGACCGCGCGGACCTCGTCGAGTTCGGCCGAAACGCGATCGAGCTGGCGCGCGAGTAAGGCGGACTGCTCAGTCTTGGAGGCGTAATCCGTCTCCAGCGTGCCCAGCGCATCCTTCAGCCGCTCGATATGCTGCTCCAGTAGCCGGATGCCGGAGCGCAGGTCTCCCGCCTCCCCGTTCATCTCGTCCATCTGCGCCCGAAGCTCCTCATTCTCGGCGCGCACCGTCCGCACGTCCTGCTCGGCTTTTTCGCGGGCCAGCATGAGGGAGATCGCCTTGTCGCGCTCGCGCTTCAGCGTCTGGCTGGTGCGCACGTTTTCCGCAGCATAGATCGCGCGTGCCGCATCCTTCTGGGCCCGCACTTCCTGTTGCGACAGCGGCGTCGTCGCCTTCAGCCGGTCCTCCGCAAACCGCACGATCCGCCGGTGGATGACGGGCGCGACCAGCGCGCCGAGAAGGATCGCGGTGAGGAAGCCCAAGGCGAACAGCAGTGCAAATTGGATCACGCGGAGGTCACTTCACAGGCGGTTGGACAAGGGCATCCTTCCCTTGCGCATCATTATTCGCGCTCGGCCCCGGATTGGCAAGCGGTGGACCGGCGAGCAGCGCAAGCCAGGCACGCTCAGAAAGGGTTCCAGGTCGGCTGCTGGGTCAGCTTGAGGTAGCCGACATTGATGCCGAGGCGGGCGCCGACACCGGTGCGGATCGGCACGAGCACGATATGCTCGTCGGTCAGCACCGTCATGCCGACGCCGGCCACGACATAGGCCGACCCGGAAACGCCGCCGAACCGCTTGTAGAGGCCGGGCACGCTCGGAAGATTGTAGACGAGCATCATGATGCGGCTGCCCTGCCCGCCGGCATCGAGGCCGAGCGAAGGGCCCTGCCAGTAGACGCCGTGCTGCCCGGCATTTTTGGTGTTCAGGCTGCCCTCGCCATAGGTGAGGCCGGCAACGAAGGCGCCGGAGCCCTCCTGGCCGAGAATGTAGCCGTTCGGAAGGCCGTAGCTCTGGAACGCCCGCTCGACCACCTTGGCAAGACCGCCGGATGTGGACCCGAAAAAGCCGTGTCCCGCATCGACGATTTCCTGGATGGAATATTGCGACGTGTTGTTGGCGGATTGCGCGGCAGCGGTGGAGACGGCGACGCACAGCGCCAGCGCGCCGAACATAACGGCTTTCACGGCAGACAGCAGGCGGCGCCGCGGAACGCGCGCGGCAAGGTCCTTCGATGGCGCAAATTTCGGTCTCGGCAGCATCGCATCCTCCGTTATCCCAAGGCCGATAGGGTATCGGCAGGAGCAGGCCGTGCCTGTCTGAGGCCCCGGCCCGGGATTCCGCCACTCTGAACCCATCATCTTAACAATTGGTTTACCAAACATGGTGTCATTATGGCCGGACTGGACAGGAGACCGGACACGCCACGTCCGCGCAATCTTCACCCTCTAAACCATAGCCGAAAACAGCCCCGCGCGATGGCATTGCGCACCGGGATGCCAGATCAACATCGGCAAGGGCGACCTTAAAGGACAAGACGATGGAAAAGAATCCGAACCTGACCCTGACCGGCCCCGACCTCGCCGCCCTGCTCTGCAGCCGCGTCTGCCACGACATCATCTCGCCGGTCGGCGCCATCAACAACGGCCTGGAACTTCTGGACGAAGGCGGCGCCGATGCCGACGCGATGGACCTCATCCGCACCAGCGCGCTGAACGCCGCCGTCCGCCTGAAGTTCGCCCGCCTCGCCTTCGGCGCCTCCGGCTCGGTCGGCGCGTCCATCGACACCGGGGAAGCGGAAAAGGCAGCGCGTGACTTCGCCGTGGTGGAAAAGAAGACCGAGATCACCTGGACGGGCCCGCGCGTCATCATTCCGAAGAACCGCGTGAAGCTGCTCTTGAACCTCTTCCTCATCGCCTACGGCGCCATTCCGCGCGGCGGCTCGCTGGATGTGACGCTGGAAAACCCGGAATACGACGCCGTCTTCAAGCTCGTCGTGCGCGGCAAGATGATGCGCGTACCACCCAGGCTTGTCGAACTTCTCTCCGGCACGCTGGAAGAAGCCGTCGATGCCCACACGATCCAGCCCTATTACACGGTGCTGCTTGCGGACGAAGCCAGCATGAAGATCGAGATTCTCCCGACCCCGGAAGAGATCGTCTTCATGGCCTCTTCCATCTAGCATCGAACGTCGTCGTCACTCTTCGCTGCTCCGGTAACGGTTTGTTTGCCAACGGCGCCTTATAATCCCGAAAAGAGCGTACACCTCCGGTCTCGCATGATAGATCGTGAGAGTGCGCAACTGGACGTTGACACAGCGCCGGGGCGGAGATCCGCCTTCGGCCTTGCGTCGAGGTCTTCCGTTCACGGGAATGAAAGGGCAAGGAGCTCCCATGCAGCGCTTGATGATCGCCGACGACTCCGACGTGGTGCGCAAGGTCGGAAAGCGCATTCTCTCCGGCATGGGCTTTCTCGTCTCGGAAGCCGCCAACGGCCTTGAGGCGCTGGCGCGGTGCGAAGCCGAGCTTCCCAATATCATCGTCGTCGATGCGGGCCTGGATGGCGCGCTGGAGCTGATCGCCAACATTCGCGTGATGTCCGAAGGCAAGTCCGTGCGTATCTACTACTGCGTCATCGAGGCGGACCTGCGCAAGATGATGGCGGGCAAGCGCGCCGGTGCCGACGATTTCCTGCTGAAGCCCTTCGACCGCAAGATCCTGACCAGCGTCTTCGGCGCCTACGCCGCCGCTGCCTGAGCGAGCCCCTACGGGCCTCCCCTCCCCTCACCTGAGACCGGCCGCCCGCAAGGCGGCCTTTTTCGTGTCCGCGAGATGCAGGCGTTTTCCAGACCGCTGAAAACGAAAAACCCGCCACGAAGGGCGGGTTGGTCATTGCCGGTTACGGCGAACTATCTGGGCCGATGACGGCGATCCTGCACTGCGGGATGCATGATCGCCGATGGCTCTCAAAACATCCGGAAGATCAGGCGCTCTCGGCGAGATCGCCTTCCGGTTCGCGCAGCACGTAGCCGCGGCCCCAGACGGTCTCGATGTAGTTCGCGCCGCCGGCGGCGTTTGCCAGCTTCTTGCGCAGCTTGCAGATGAAGACGTCGATGATCTTCAGTTCCGGCTCGTCCATACCGCCGTAAAGGTGGTTGAGGAACATTTCCTTGGTCAGCGTCGTACCCTTGCGGAGCGAAAGCAGCTCCAGCATCTGGTATTCCTTGCCCGTCAGGTGAACGCGCTGCCCGCCGACTTCGACGGTCTTCGCATCCAGATTGACGATCAGTTCGCCGGTCGAGATGACGGACTGGGCATGACCCTTGGAGCGGCGAACGATCGCATGGATGCGCGCCACAAGCTCGTCCTTGTGGAACGGCTTGGTCATGTAGTCGTCAGCCCCGAAGCCCAGGCCGCGAACCTTGTCCTCGATACCGGCCATGCCGGAGAGGATGAGGATCGGCGTCTTCACCTTGGACAGGCGAAGGGTCCGGAGCACCTCATAGCCCGACATGTCGGGCAGGTTGAGGTCGAGCAGGATGATGTCGTAGTCGTAGAGTTTGCCGAGATCGACGCCCTCTTCACCGAGATCGGTGGTGTACACATTAAAACTCTCGGACTTGAGCATCAACTCGATGCTCTGCGCTGTCGCGCTGTCGTCCTCGATAAGCAGAACCCGCATGTTTTTGTCCCCTTTTCCGCCGCTGAAAGGTAGTGCAAGGCTGCCTGACGCTAAACGGATCCAGTCGTTGCCTGATTTGGAGCTTGCCACCAAATGGTTAACAAATTCTGATTCCCTCTGGCAAGGTGCACAGCATTTGTTAAATATATTTCTCAGCCCCTTGATTTTGTTCGTTTTTGATAAAACGGCTTTCTCACCCTGAAAGTGAGCGAACCGCCTTATCGGATTCCAGAGACTCGCCAAAACACCAAAGCGTCACATTTCGCGTTGGCCATTTACCGGGCCTTAAATGATCGTCCCTAGGATTAACTATGCCCGTAAACGAAACGTTACCAGCGGTAGGCATTTGTTAAGATCGCTGGGGTTTTTTCGCGGAGCCGCAGGCATGAGCCTTCGGTAAGGGTTGCAAGTGAGATGCCGGGTCTCGCACCGCGGGAGTATTGCGTATGAAGTCACGTGAGAGCCTTGTCCGCCTGAAGGAATTTCAGGTGAAAGACAAACAGCGTCAACTGAAGCAGCTTCAGATGATGATGGCTGAATTCGAAAGGATGACCAAGGATTTGGAGCATCAGATCGCATTCGAGGAGAAAAAGTCTGGCATTTCGGATCCGTCCCATTTTGCCTATCCGACCTTTGCAAAGGCGGCCCGCCAGCGGGCCGACAATCTGCAAGTGTCGGTTCGGGAACTGAAAGTCCAGCAGGACGCGGCAGAACTCGCTCTGGAAGACGTCCAGGCCGAATTCGCCAAGGCCTCCGCACTCGAAGAACGCGACGGTCTCGTGCGCCTGCGCGCCTGATCCTTATCTGCCGGCCGTCGAACCTGACCGGCAGTCCAGCCTGACGAACGACGCCGCGCCTCGCTCCGAAGCGCGGTCGTCGTCGTTGTGCTTTCAATTCCCGTCTTTCGCCGACGACCGCGCTCCCTCGCGCGACCGAACGACCCATGTGACGAACGGTAAGCCCAGGAGCTTGCGCGAAGCCTTCCCGCGGCTAAACCTGGCCCCAGCCAAACCTGGTTGCAGCGACGTCTCGAGGCTCGCCGGCGCTCACGCGCGCAGCCATGCCCCTCTTTCCCTCCACCCAAACGCGTCCATCACCGGAATCCAAAACGCAATCGAGCGGCCGCGACGAAGGTCGCGACCGCTCGAGCCGATAGATGACGCCCTGATGATCTCAGTGGCGATATTGCTGGATGCGCGTCGTGCGCAATCCTGCGAGACCGTGATCGTTGATCGAAGCCTGCCAGGACAGGAACTCCTCGACCGTCAGCGTATACCGCTCACAGGCCTCTTCAAGGCTCAGCAGGCCGCCGCGAACGGCTGCCACCACTTCTGCCTTCCGTCTAATCACCCAGCGCCGCGTGTTCGCCGGGGGAAGATCGGCGATCGTCAGTGGGCTGCCATCCGGGCCGATGACATACTTCACGCGGGGTCGTACCATTTCGGTCATTGGACTCTCTACACATACTCAAGACCATATTCGGAGAGCCTAGCCTGCCACATTTAAGATTTGCCTAAGCTCGACGGCACAATTTATCCATCATTCGAATGACTTGCCGCAAAGGGCTCCTCCGATGCGGAAAGAAGGGCCCTTTCCGCCCTCCAGGCAGGACACCACGCCCCGATTGCATCGGGCCCTCGCACACCGCAAAGCCGTGGAAATCCTGCATTGCGCGAGGACTCCGCCGCATAGCTGCCATGCGAAAGCAGCGGGTAGGAAACCTCGTAAGATCTTCGTACAGATCGCCGCGAAGCAGCAGCATGCGGCGCGTCCGAAGCGGGCGTCGACCCCATTTTTCGTCGTCACGGGGCGTCGGACGGTCCGCACGACAGTGTCGCGGGGCACGATGACAGCGGGAAACTGCAGGATATCAGCCTCGCGCCATCATAGGCTGCGAGATTTCACACATGCGCATCCTTGGATGCCATCACGGTATTTTTCCGCTAGACTGCAATGGCCGATGCCGCCCGGCGCGCCCGCCCGATGAGGTCGAGACGCCGGACGCGCAACGGAACCGTTGCATTTGCAGCCGGAAGGACGCGGAAACAAGGAGCCGGCCGAGCCGGCAGGGGTGAAGACGCAATGCCTGACGTCGATGAAACGGTGAGCAGCGGGAGATCGAGCCTGCTCTTTCCGACCCCGGATCCGTCCTCCGTCCAGACGGAGTACGAAGTCCTGCGCCTCATGCGCCAATGCGCCGCCGAATTCGGCTTCGACAACTTCATGATCGCGCGCGCTCCGGCGGGCGACCAGCAGAGTTTTGCCGAACGCCTGGTCGTCAGCAGTTGGCCTTCCGATCTGGTGCGGGGCTACGACGCGCTCGACATTTTCCGGCTGAGCCGGCTGGTGGAGGAGCTGCGCCACACCAAGTTGCCCGTGTTCAACGAGACGGCCACCCTTCTCGGCCTCCGCGGCAAGCCCGTGACCGCCGTCGAGATCACCTCCTCCATGGCCTTCACCCTCGCGGTGCTGCTGCACACGACCTATGCCGATCCCTTCATCGTCACGCTGTCCGGCAGCCGCGACGCGCCGGAAGGCATCGAGGCGGCAGAGCTCTATTACGTCCTGCTGCAGCTGTTCGAGCGGCTGGAGCGCTCCATGGACGCCGGCGTCGCCACGCGGGAAAAGCTTTCCGCCCGCGAGATCGAATGCCTCCGCTGGGCCGCGGCCGGCAAGAGCAGCGACGAGATCGCCATCATCCTCGGCATCTCCGCCTATACCGTCAGCAGCTACTTCAAGACCGCCGCCCGCAAGCTCGACGCCGTCAACCGCATGCAGGCGATCGCCCGCGCCATGCGGCTGAAGATCATCTGACGGTTTTGTGCCCCGTCGCCGCGGCTTGCGCGGTGCGCATCGGCAGCCGCACGCAGCAGTGCTTGTAGACCCGGCCTCGACCTTTTATATTGGCGTCAAGCAAGGTGCAGGCGCGAACGCCGCGCCGGTCATCCGACAGAATCGGACCATCTCTCGTGAACAGCCTCGATTTCGACCGCAAGCCTGAAGATACCCGCGTCGTCGTTGCCATGTCCGGCGGCGTCGACAGTTCCGTCGTCGCGGGCATTCTGAAGCGGGAGGGCTACGACGTCTTCGGCATCACGCTGCAGCTCTACGACCACGGCGCTGCCGTCCACCGCGCCGGCTCCTGCTGCGCGGGCCAGGATATCGACGACGCCCGCCGCGTCTGCGACGTGCTCGGCATTCCCCATTACGTGCTCGACTACGAGCAGCGCTTTCGCGAAACCGTCATCAATCCGTTTGCCGAGAGCTACATCGCCGGGGAAACACCAATCCCCTGCGTCGCCTGCAACCAGACCGTCAAGTTCGCCGATCTGCTGGCGACCGCCCGCGACCTCGGCGCCGACGCGCTGGCAACGGGCCACTATATCCGCTCGCGCGCCAATCCGCAGCCGGGCTTTCCCGGTCGCCGCGCGCTCTACCGCCCGACGGACGCCGACCGCGACCAGAGCTACTTCCTGTTTGCGACCACGCAGGAGCAGATCGATTATCTGCGCTTCCCGCTCGGCCACCTGACCAAGGCGGAAACCCGGGCGCTGGCCGAGGATATGGGCCTCGTCGTCGCCAAGAAGGCCGACAGCCAGGACATCTGTTTCGTGCCGCAGGGCAAGTACAGCGACATCGTCTCCAAGCTGCGGCCGAATGCGGCGCTGGCCGGCGATATCGTCCATCTCGACGGCCGTGTTCTCGGCCGGCACGAGGGCATCCTGCACTACACCATCGGCCAGCGCCGCGGCATCGGCGTCGCCACCGGCGAGCCGCTTTATGTCGTCCACCTCGACGCCCGCTCCTGCCGCGTCATCGTCGGCCCGCGCGAGGCGCTGGAGACCCGCCGCGTCGCGCTGCGCGACATGAACTGGCTGGGCGATGTGGCCCTCGAAGACCTGCCGGCGGAAGGCCTTGCCTGCTACGCCAAGGTCCGCTCCACCCGCGTTCCCGCACCGGCCCTGCTGAAGGTCGATGCGTCGGGCATCACCGTGGAACTCATGGAAGGCGAAGCCGGCATCGCGCCCGGACAGGCCTGCGCGCTCTATTCCGGCCCGGGCGAAGACGCCCGCGTTTATGGCGGCGGCTTCATCCTGCGCTCGGAACGCGAACCCGCCGCCGAACAGGCCCTGCGCCACCTCCTCGAAACTCCCGCCGCCGCCTGAACACGGCGACGGCCAGCCCCTGTCCCACAAGCGCTCGACCCCCGCCCCGCCTATCCTCCGGCTTTTTTTCCACCATCGCTTGACACCCCCCTGACCCACATCTTATAAGCCGCCCACCGCAAGCGACCGACCAAAGGTCGCATCCGGCGGCGGGGTAGCTCAGGTGGTTAGAGCAGCGGAATCATAATCCGCGTGTCGGGGGTTCGAGTCCCTCTCCCGCTACCAAAAATTCTCAATGATTTGAACTGGATAGGCAGGTCGTCGGCCAAGTTGTACGCTTGACGTGTGCGTCTGTGTTACAACCCAATTTCCTTGATTTCCAACGGTTTCCTGCGACACTCGACTGGTCCACGCGACATGCGGCGCGACACGGGAGCCAAGGAACGCAATGAATCAAAGGCACTATTTTGGAAGCTCAGAGACTGAGAGAAAGCTCGGGTATCTCAGAGAGTACCTTACTGCATATTCAGTTGCCCTGAAAAATAAGAACTTCTCACGAATCTACATCGACGCATTTGCCGGTACTGGCAGCAGGACTGAGACTCGAGCAGTGCTTCCAATTATGGGTGAAGGAGAAGATTCTGTTGTCGAAATTACGACGCCGGGGTCGGCGCGCATCGCACTTGAAACGAAGCCCGAGTTCAGCCTTGTTCTGCTCGTGGAACGAGATCAAACGCGTATTGCCGGACTTCGGGCCGCCGTAAAAGATTATCCTGGAAGCCGCGCTCACATTAGGGAAGGCGACGCGAACGATGTTGTACAACGCATCTGCGCACGGTATTCTTGGCATTCAGAACGGATGCGTGGAATCGTTTTTCTTGACCCCTACGGTATGGAAGTGTCTTGGCAGACCGTGCAGGCAATTGCGAAAACCGAGGCGTTAGACTGTTGGTACTTCTTTCCGTTGTCTGGGCTGTATCGAAATGCTGCGAGGGATCCCGCCAAGCTGGATGCCAGCAAAATTGAGGCCTTGAATAGAGTTCTCGGCACCGACAGTTGGCGGACAGAATGGTACGAGGAGCCGGAGCCCCAATACGACATGTTTGGCGAGCTAATAGGAAGCGCTCGCCGCGTGTACGACGTTGATAAGATCGAGGCCTGGGTCAGAGCGAGGTTGCAAACTGAGTTCAAGGGCTGCGTCTTAAAACCAAAGCGGCTGTATCACTCGAATGGCGCACCAATGGCGTCCTTGTTTTTTGCGGTTTCAAACCCGCACAAGGCCGCTGTAAAACTTGCCACAGATATAGCGGGTCACATACTCAAAGCAGGCATCTCATCCCATGTCTGACCTCGATATGCACGCCCGGCCGCCTTTTTGTTCGTCCCGCCCCACTGCTTGAAAAAAAATGCGGTTTTCGCTGCGAAGCACATATCGAAGATTTCATCAATCCATACGGGATCAAGTGGCCTTGAGTTCGGCCCAGACTCACCGCCTACTATCGCCCAATCTATGCCAGACATTTGGCCACCAGCGACCGATCCAATGAGTGGCTCAAATGAAACAAAGCGGATCGCAGCTGGGACCGCCCGTAGATCGTCGAGTCGACCAAGCACCTCATCATTTTCCACGCTCGTTCCCAACCAGACGTTCGGTAGAACATCGAAACCATTACTCAATATATTAGCCATACGATCAGGTCGCTTGGTCAAAATCTGAAAGGTATGACGCCGCGTTGCACCCATCACACTCCATACCTTTTCAATGAATTGCACCGGCACATCAGGATGAAACAAGTCTGACATGGAGTTTACGAAGATACTGCGTGGCCTCGACCAGCCAAACGGGATGGCCAGAGCCGCGTCATCCAGAAATATTTTTCCCGTCCACTTTGCTCTACCGCCAGTTTTTCTGGTTAAACCTCGGTACTTTTCGACGCCCATAGCATCAAGCCGAGCAGCCATTCTCATAGCATAGCAGTTCGTGCAGCCAGCGCTTAGGATCGTGCACCCAGCTACCGGGTTCCAAGTCGCATCGGTCCATTCGATTGATGTCTCAGACATGCCAACCCTCTGAAAACGATTGAAATTTCGTCTACTTTATCGTCAGATAGTAGCATAAAATAGTTAATTTATAAAGAAAAACATGTACTTAACGAGCGACAAAATTCAGTTTAATCCTCTTGAATAACACCACTTTCTGCCCGATGGAATGTCGATGAACGAAACCTGGATTGCGCCTGCGATATTCGGATCTCTGTCTGTGGCGTCTGTCGGTGCCATGCTGTTATCCCCGAGGATGTCGGTCCGGCACCGCGATGATGACACGAACGCTGTCGTCAGACTTTTTGCCAACATCTTCGTGGTCATGTCGTCTCTTGTTTTCGGCCTGATGATCAATTCGGCGAAGAACACGTATGAGAGCATCGATACCAGCGTGCACTCGTTCTCGACGAACATCATCTTGCTCGATCGCACTCTGAGGACATACGGTCTCCTGGGTAAGGAGGCGCGCGACACGCTGCACGACTATGTCGTTCATGCTCTTGCCAATCCGGCCGCAGCAGACGTTCGTCTGCCGGATGACGGTGGGCGTGCGCTCGATGCCGTGGGGGACGCGATCACGGCCATCCAGCCCGCCGATGACTTCCATCAGAACCTGCTGATCGACATACGGCAGCAGTATCATCGCCTGGTGGAGCAGAGGTGGAGCATCGTTGGAAACGCCGAAGGCGCGATCCCGATGCCGCTGATCGCCTTGCTCGTCGGCGCCAGCTTGATCGCAACGGCATTTTACCTCGTCCTCGACATGGATGTTCCCTTCGAAGGCACCATTCAGATTTCGGACGCTCCGTTGCGCCGCGCGCTCGCGGAGCTGCAGCCTTGATTCTCGAAATGGCTCCGACGCCACCGCCCTCCCGAAAATAGACGATCCATGGACTGGACTTATATCCAAGCAAACCTCGACTGGCTCGGCCACATCGTCGAAGCCATCGTCATGGCCGCGGTCGTGGCCCTGTTGCTCTGCGCCCTCTTCGAGCGGCGTGTGGCTGTTCTCATGGGGCTGGCGTTTGCCATCGGGCATTTCCATGGGCGGGAAAAGCGGGATTTCGAGGTCAGTGTGAACATGAAGCCGCCGCATCTCGAAGGGTATGAGATGTGGAAATGGTCGTTCGATCAGATGACGGACTTCTGGCCGACGGCGCTGGTGATCCTTGCAATGGCCGTGGCGCTGCACAGGCGGTGGCGCTGATGGCGGGCTCTCCCGAAGCGCCGACGAATGACCGTGCCTTGATCCTTTAGGGTTTGGTATCCGCGCGGATGATCGTGGAGTAATCCGGGCCGTTGGTGGGCGTCGCCCGGGCCTTGGCGCTGATGGCGGCTTTGGCGCGCAGCTCTTTTTCCGGCAGCTTCCAGAGCGTCGCATCCTGATCGAGGAGGTAGCTCGGGAGATAGCCGGACAGCAGGATGCGCCAGTCCATGGGAATGCCGGGCGAGACCAGGCGGGCGAGATCGAAGATGACGGTGGTGCAGTTGCTGGTCAGCGTATCGTAGAATTGCGGCGTCTCGGCGCGCTCGTTGGCGGCGTGCACATAGGTGAGGAAAAGGGCGGCCGCCGCCTGCCGGGGCAGTGCCAGCGGGTAGAGATAGGTATCCTCCCGGCGCATATTGGTCCTGAGATAGAGGATGTCGCTCTCGTCGGCGGCGATGAAGGCGAGCTCGTAGCTCTTGAAAAAGCCGGCAATGGAGGAGAATTCTTCCGCTTTCTCGCGGCGGATTTCGACCGAAAAAGTCACGCGCTGGCCATCGGCAAAGCTGAAGCTGACGAGCGTATGGGCGATGGCGTCCATGCCCCAATAGGACAGGACGAGATCCGTGCCGGTGATCGTCTCGAGATCGTAGCTGCGGGTTTCCCACAGCGGCTCGGCATCCCGGTCGCTCGTCCAGCGGAAATTGCGCACATTATGGAGCGTGACGACATTGCCACCGCCCCCCGCATTGCCGTTGCCGATCGTGCCCGTCACCGTGCGGGCGACATCGGGCGCCCAGTCGCGATCGAGCCGCGGGCGGATCGTCTGCCACCAGATGCCCACGGCGAGGAGCCCCACGAGGAAGATACCCATGGCGGCAAGGGGATAGCGACGGCCGAACAGGATAAGGCCGAGGATGAAGACGACCCAGAGGAACACCGCCAGGCCGCGCAACAGCCCGTCACCAGGAATGCGGTACCACAGCGCCAGCGCCGTCCACACCGTGGCCAGCAGGGCCGCGAGCAGGAAGAGCGCACGGACGAGGCCGGTGGCAAGGGTCGTGATCAGTCGCATGCTTTGAACCTCTTGAGGGAAATGACGTCGGTGGTGTTTGGTGCGCGGCGTGCGACGCTATCGCGGCGCGAGAATGCGGCCGGCGACGGTGAACGGGCTTGCCACCACCTGCCCCGCCGCATCGAGAATGAAGGCACCGACATCCCCAGGCGTCGCCGCGCCGGGCCGGCCGAGCGCGCTGACCTGCGGCGCAAGGGCCGCAAGGCTCGCATAGCGATCATGGCCGAGCCCGTCCGGCGCATTCAGCGAGGTGATATCGACCACGAGGACGCCATAGGCTTTCGCCGTTTCCCGCACCTTCGGATCCTCCACGTCCAGCCGACCGACACGCGGCCGGGAACCGCTGAGCAGGCTCGATGCCGCCAGCGCGTCGTCCTTCGGCGAGACGAGCAGCACCAGCGGCGAGCGCAACCGGCCGATCACGTCCATCTGGCGGCGGAAAAGGTCCGCATCGATATCGGGTGCCGCGAGGATCACCGTCAGCTTGTCGAGCACATCGCCGCGATCCGTGAGGCGCAGCTGGCGCAGCGATTCCATGATGAGAAAGCCACCCATGCTGTGGCCGAACACGAGGATCTGTCGCACCTTGCGGGTTTCGCCGAGCGCCGCCATCAGCGACACGAGGTCGTCGCGGGAGAAGAGCACGGCATCCCGATCGGCGAGATAGCCCGAAAGCGCGCCTTCGGACGGCCAGGAAAACAACACCGGCGTCGCCTTGCTGCGCGAATCCACCGCCATCTGCGCCAGCCGGAACACCCCCTCCTGATAACGATAGTTGAACCCATGCACGAACAGGCCGATCGTGCCGTCGAAGCCGGGCTGCGAGACGATGGCGGCCACCATGCTGCGCTGGTCGAGCGCGCGACGCTCGCGCACCGTCATCGCCCGTGTCGGATCGGCCCTTTTCGAGGGGTACTCGATGGCTGCGGGCTTGTGCGACGCCGGTATGGACAGCCTGTAGCGCTCATAGGTCAGAGCGCGGGCACGACCGCTGTCGAAGCCATCGCCGTCCCGCTCGCGATTGGTGACGGCAAAGAGCGTGAGCGCCTTGCCGCCGGACGCGGCCGCATCTCCGGGCGTGCCCCGAGCAAGGGACACGGGATCGAGCACTGCGGCCGGCGGCCGGCTGGCACAGCCACCGAGGGATATCAGCAAAGAAAACAGGAGGATGAGAAAGGCGGGGCGGCCGCGCGGTAAGGCGGCGGCACCGGCGCGGATCACGATCATCAGGCTTCCTCACGGTTTCGTGCGCACCGCTGCGCGGACAGTCTCGACACCCGGCAATACGCTGCGGGCACCATGCCGGACAACATAGGGCCGCACCGGCCAACTGACCATCTCGCGTTTTCGTGTCTCGCATGTCGCCCGAAAGGCTAAAGCGGTTTCGGGAGAACGACATGCGTCAAGACCACGGACGAAAGCCCGTTGGTGTCGCTTTTTTCACGCAACAGGCTTTCGGCACTTTCTAACACACGCGGAAGACGCATTCGTGACTTTCATGCAACAGCCCCATTTTTCGAGGTGATTCACACCGCATTTTGGCGCGGTCCCCTCTACTGCTCGCGTGAAAAACGGCTACTTACCCATCATCCGACGCACACTTGCTGATTGCGCCGCTCTCTTTTTGAAGGATAGCTTCATGACCCGCTTTACCAAGATCCTGCTCGCTGGTGTCGCTCTGGCGGCTTCCGGCTCCATCGTCCGCGCTGCGGATCTGACCGAGCCGGTCGGCCCGGTGGTCGTTGAAACCAATGGCGGCTTCTACCTCGGCTCCGTCAGCAGCCTGACCTTCCTCGACGACACGTCGTTTGCCGCTGGCGGCGCACGCGTCGGCACGGATTACGACGTCGGCTACTATAGCGGCGTTCGCGCCGGTTACAGCTTCGGCGAGATGGGCTATGTCTCTCCCCGCGTCGAACTGGAAGTCGGCTACGGCAACGCGTCGGTGGACAATCACCGTGTCAGCGGCGTCGGCGCCATCAGCTCCATCGACAGCTTCGGCGACGCAAGCACCATCCAGGGCTACGTCAACGGCTACCTCGACATTCCGCTCGGCGGCCAGCTTTCGGCCATCACGCCTTACGTCGGCGGCGGCGTCGGTGTCATGAACCTCGAGCTGCGTCGCCAGGGCGTTGCCGGCGTTGCCACGCTGATGGACGATGACGACACGCGCTTCGCCTACCACCTGGACGCCGGCGTCGGCATCAACATCCAGGAACTGGGCCTGTTCACCAACTTCGCCCTGCTGACCAACACCACTTTCGACATCGGCTACCGCTTCACTGCGGCCGACGATTTCTCCTTCACGGCACGTGACGGCTCGCGTTCGGAAACCGATTTCCGCAGCCACGCCGTCATCATCGGCTTCCGCAAGAGCTTCTAACAGCCTTTCGGTCCTCGAACGCAAAAAGCCGGCTGGTTCACCAGCCGGCTTTTTCGTATGCGGGAGACATGGAAAATCGGCGGGATATCACGGGCGGGAGGGTAGGATTCGTGACAGGCTCCGATAGCGACCTCCAAGCAACCGAGCTTCCTCCCGCAGATGGGACTGCGCGTGGCTGCCGCACGTGCACGCTCTGCTGTCGCCTGCCGGATATCGATGCGCTGGACAAGCCGGCCAACGCCTGGTGCCGCCATTGCGTCGCGGAGCGCGGCTGCACGATCTATGCCGAACGCCCGATGCTTTGTCGCGACTTCCTCTGCGCGTGGATGACGAAACCCGATCTCGAACCGGAATGGGACCCGCTGGTCGCGCATATGATGGTGTACGAGCAAGGACCGCAGACAACCGTGCTGGTCGATCCCGATCATCCAACGATCTGGCAGGAGGCGCCCTACAAAGCGCTGCTGGAGCGCTGGGCCGCACAGGCCGAGGCCCGCGACGGCTATATCATCGTGTTCGTGGGCGACGATGTCTTCAAGGTCGAGCCTGCCCAGGCCTGATCGCCGGACCTGATCACCGGGCTTGAACGCGCCCGATCATGGCATCCGGGACCGCAACGCGACCCCTGACCGCCGGATCCTATCAGTTGCCAGCAGGACGCGCCTGGCTCCAGGCGGCCAGAGCCTGCGTGAACGCCTCATTGCCGGCCGCACCCTTTTCCAGCGTCAGCAGCGCACGGCGGCCGTTGCGATAGGTCAGGGGAATATCGATCCACGAGCGGGTGCGCAGGAGATCGAGATTGGTGGTCACGGCCTCCGGAAAGTCGTTGAGCGCGATCATGTGGAAGTCGTCGGTGATCTTGGCGGGGACCGCGATCAGCGGATCGCCGCGATCCTGCTCGTTGCGCTTCATCGCCACGCGCTGGACGCTGTCGATGCTGCCGCCCTCGAAGTTCTCCGGCAGCGAGAACACGAACTCGATCGTGTGGCTGGCCGGCAGAGAGGTATCGGTGTTGCGCTTGATGGTCATCAGCGCGGTCAGGCCGCGATCCGGCACGGTGATCTGCGCCTGGATGACAGGCTCGGGACGCTGTCCGGCTTCGGGTGCTTCTTCCTTCAGCGACCATGCGACGCCGCCTTCGATGGCGGTCGGCGCCGTCTGGCCGAGGCGTTCCTCGTAGAGGAACATCTTCTGGGCGCCGGCCGGCATCTGGGTCGTCGCTTCGTTCGGAGCGGAGGTCGGGCTGACCGGCGGTGTCGTTGCGGGTGCAGCATCGGCACCGGGCGCGGCCGACGGATCGGCCTGAGCCGCCGTCGTGGCGGGTGTGCCCACCGCAGGCGGTGTCGCCGTCGCCCCGGCATCGGCGGTGTCGACAGGGCGGCTCGCCTCCGTCTGGGCGGCGACGGATTTGCCTTCCTGCGCGGCAGCGGCGCCGGCCGGCGGCTGCGCCGCACCTTCGTCGATCTCGGTACCGTCGGTCTGCAGGCGCTGGGTAAACTTGTTGCTCGGCTCGGCCGACGCCACGTCGGTCGTCGCATTGCCGTTGGCCGCGGTGCCGGAGGCTGCGCCGCCGGTACCCGTCGCCGAGGTTCCGCCATTGCTGGCCGTCGGCGGCGCCGTGTTCAGGGAGGCGACCGTCTCGGAAACCCAGCCATTCACCGCATCGCGGTTCGTCCAGTAGGCATAGCCGCCGCCGCCGAAGACGAGCAGCAGGACGAGCACGGTGGCGATCCGCTTGAGACTGAAGGCCGACTTGCGCGGCTCGGCGCGATAGGACGCCGGGCGACGCGGTGCCGGAGGCGCCTCTACAGGATCGAGCGGAGGACGGCTCTGGGCTGCAGCCGCAGCACCGCCGGCAGCCAGCAGGCTGTCGATCTCGTCCCAGTTCTGCGGCGGCGGCGGCTCATCGCTTGGCCCCGCCTGTTCGGTCTCGTTGGTGCGATCGACCGGCCAGGACCAGTCCGACACGGCAGGCTCGGTACCCTCGGGGCGAACATCGTGCTGGAAGGGGTCCGTCTCGTCGAGCGCCCAGGAATGCGACGGCTCGCCCTCGGGCGTCAGCCCGCCGGAAACGGCGGGAAGGACGACGGGTGCGGCATCGGCGGCATAATTGTGATCGTCATGAGCGACCGGCTCATCGTCCCAGCCGGCATCGTGAGCCGCGACGTCTTCGGCCGAATGCGTCCCGACGCTTTCCGTCCAGACAGGCTCGATATGCGCGGCAACCGGCGTGCCGGGCTGCTCGGCCGGCGCCTCGTTCCATTCCGGCAGATCCCAGTTCGCCGCCGGCATCGCGCTGGCGTCGGGCTCGATCGGCTCAACGACAGGCGCCGGCTCGTAGGGTGCAGGCTCCACATAGCTCTGTTCCGGCTCGATATAGTCCGGCTCGATCGATGCGGGTTCGGCCGGTTCCGGCTCGTACGGCTCAACAGGCTCCAAGTGCCGGGGCTCGGCCCAGGCCTGCGCCGGGTCCTCTGCGGGAGCCGGCTCTACGGCTGCGGGCTCTTCGAGTGCAACCGTGTCGTTCTCATCGACGCCATCCCATGCGGGCGATGCCGGCTGCTGAATCTGGGCATATTCCTCGGCCAGCACGTCTGCCGCGTCCAGCGCGTCGCGATCGGCGACCGGCTCGGGCTCAAGATACGGCTCGGGTTGCGTCTCAGGCTCCGGTGCGTATTCCGGCAGCACATCTTCCGAAGGCGTAGGCTCATCGGCGTAAACCGGTTCCGGAGCGGGCTCTTCGTAAACCGGCTCGGGAGACACGTCCGCGACAGGTTCGGGCTCAGGCTCAGGTTGGGGCGCAGGCTCCGGGACGATGGGGGCGGCTTCGACGGCCTCCTGCCGATCGACATGCGTCACATCATAGGGAACGGGCGGCTGCTCGAAGGTGACGTCGGCTGGTGCCGGCTCGGCGGCGGCGTTCTCGGCCGGAGGTACGGCTGCGGGGATAACGGCAGCGGCGACAGCCGCCGCGGGCACGACCTCGGGCGGCGCATCCTCGACAGGGGCCGGCGCGTGGGTTCCCTCCACCTCCGTGATGGCCGCTTCGAGCTTGCCCATCTGGCGGTCGATCATCTCGTCGGAGGGACGAGGCTTCATGCTTTCAAGCTGGCGACGGACGGCGCCCCGGGCCTTTTCGTAAACCCTGGACCGCATGTCCGGACTGTTGTCGGACAAGCCGTCCACGGTCCTGCGAATAACTGCTACAAAATCCGCCATCGAAAACTTTCTTTCAACCCTTCGGGGTGATTAAGCCGATACTTGATATGGCGCAAGCGCGGGATCTCTCACAAAACCCGCGCTTTACGCCCTTGTCATCACCCCGTCACAGGTCCGTTAACCTAGTCCTCAAACGGATCGGTAACAAGTATGGTGTCGTCACGCTCCGGACTTGTGGACAGGAGAGCGACCGGCGCACCGATGAGTTCTTCGACCTGGCGGACATATTTGATCGCCTGGGCCGGCAGTTCGGCCCAGCTGCGTGCGCCGACGGTCGATTCCTGCCAGCCTTCCAGCGTGATGTAGACCGGCTCGACCCGGGCCTGGCTCGCCTGGCTTGCCGGGAGATGATCGATCTCGACGCCGTCGAGCGTGTAGCCGACGCAGATCTTCAGTTCCTTCAGGCCGTCCAGCACGTCGAGCTTCGTCAGCGCGATGCCGGTGATGCCGTTGGTGGCGACCGCCTGGCGCACGAGCGCCGCATCGAACCAGCCGCAGCGGCGCTTGCGTCCGGTGACGGTGCCGAATTCATGGCCCTTTTCGCCCAGGAACTGGCCGATCTCGTCATGCAGTTCGGTCGGGAACGGGCCTTCGCCGACGCGGGTCGTGTAGGCTTTGGTGATGCCGAGGATGTAGCCGAGCGCGCCCGGACCCATGCCCGAACCGGCAGCGGCCTGGCCGGCAACCGTGTTGGACGAGGTGACGAAGGGATAGGTGCCGTGATCGATATCGAGCAGCGTGCCCTGCGCGCCTTCGAACAGGATGCGCGCGCCCTTGCGGCGCAGACGATCGAGCAGCAGCCAGACCGTATCCATGAACGGCAGCACGCGGGCGGCGATCGAGGACAGCTCGTCCATGATCGCGGAATGGCTGACTTCGGCCTCGTTCAGGCCGCGGCGCAGGGCATTGTGATGGGTGAGCAGGCGATCGACCTTGGCCGGCAGCGTCGAGAGATCGGCGAGATCCATGACGCGGATGGCGCGGCGTCCGACCTTGTCTTCATAGGCCGGGCCGATGCCGCGGCGGGTGGTGCCGATCTTGGTGCCGCTGTTGGAAGCCGCGTCCTCGCGGATGCCGTCCAGCTCGCGGTGCAGCGACAGGATCAGCGTCGCATTGTCGGCGATGCGCAGGTTTTCCGGCGTGATCGTCACGCCCTGCCCGTCCAGCTTCTCGATTTCGGCGATCAGCGCATGCGGGTCGATGACGACGCCGTTGCCGATGACGGCGAGCTTGCCCGGGCGAACGACGCCGGAGGGCAGCAGCGACAGCTTGTAGCTGGTGCCGTCGATGACGAGCGTATGGCCGGCATTATGCCCACCCTGGAAGCGGACGACGACATCGGCGCGTTCGGAGAGCCAGTCGACGATCTTGCCCTTGCCCTCGTCACCCCATTGCGATCCGACAACCACGACATTCGTCATTTCGTTTTTCCTGTCTGCAAGCGCACGTTTTCATCCGCGCTCATCTTCGCCTTGCACGCGATCGCCCTGCCTCTTCCGGCAATGGCATCCCGCACCGACCCATGCTGCTGCATCCCGACCCACGATCCGGGGCTGCAAACCCGCGCATCTATACTGCCTCGTTTTTTCAAAAGCTATTCCGTTCGCCCGGAAATCAGGGCTTTTTGCATGGCAGCATGCCTCTTTACGCGATATGCAGCGCAAAGGACGCGCCACGAACCCTCGCTCCTCTTGACCGAGACGGAATTTCAGCTTGAACATCCAGGCCTATCTGATCCTTGCTCTGACCACCTTCATCTGGGGCGGCAACTCCGTGGCCGGCAAGATCGCCGTCGGCCATGTCAGTCCGATGCTGCTGACGGGCATGCGCTGGGTGATCGCCTGCACGCTGCTTCTGGCTATCGCCGTTCCCCAGCTCCGTAAGGACTGGCCTCTGATCCGCCGTCACGGGCTTCTGCTGTTCAGCTACGGCGCCATCGGCTTCACCGCCTTCAATGCTTCGCTCTATTCCGCACTGCAATATACCAGCGCCATCAACGCGGTGATCGAGCAGGCCGCGATTCCCATGGTGATCTTCGCCATGAACTTCGTGCTGTTTCGCACCGGCGTCTCGCTCGCCCAGTGGTTCGGCTTCGCGCTGACGCTGTTTGCCGTCGCGCTGACCACATCGCATGGCGACCTCTCGACGCTGCTCTCGCTCGATCTGAACCGGGGCGACGCGCTGATGATGTTCGCGGTGCTCGTCTATGCCGGCTACACCGTGTCGCTGCGCTACAAGCCGGGCATCCACTGGAAAAGCCTGATCGCCGTCTCCGCCTTCGCGGCGCTCTTAAGCAGCGTGCCCCTGATGATCTGGGAAAGCACCTCCGGCGCCATGATCTGGCCCGACACGACGGGCTGCATCATCGTCGCCTATGCCGGCATCTTCCCCTCGCTGGTCTCGCAGATCCTCTATGTGCGTGGCGTGGAGCTGATCGGTCCCAACCGCGCCGGGCTGTTCATCAACCTCATCCCCATCTTCGGCACGCTCCTGTCGATCGCCCTCATCGGCGAGACCCTCCACACCTTCCACATCGTCGCCCTCCTGCTGGCGCTCGTGGGGATCGCGGTGGCGGAAAAGGGGCGGCCGAAAATGCCTGCCGTCTAGGACGCCTCCCTCTCCGTCATTCCGGCCTTGCGCCGGAATCCAGCGACCTGACGTCCGTCAGGTCAGAAAGTCTTTTCATCCCAAAGACTTGGGATGACTGGATCCCGGATCAAGTCCGGGATGACGGTGGTGAAGATGCGCGCATCGGGAGATGGGCGAACCGAACCGAAAAACGCCGGACCCTTCGAGGTCCGGCGCGTCTGTCGGTACTTCAAGCCTTATTGCGATGGCTTATTCGACGTTGAACACCAGAGGCTTCGCCTGGCGGATGGCCGGGTTGGCGGTCAGCGTTTCCAGCAGGATATCCGGCACCGGGCCATCGACATAGAGCAGCGCGATGGCATCCGAGCCCGCATCCTTGCGGCCGAGCTGGAAGTTGGCGATGTTGACGCCGGCGTCGCCGAAGGTCTTGCCGATGAAGCCGATCATGCCGGGAACGTCGGTGTTGGTGATGTAGACCATGTGGCTGCCGACGTCGGCATCAAGGTTGATGTCCTTGATCTGAATGAAGCGCGGCTTGCCGTCCGAGAACACCGTGCCGGCGACCGAACGCGTCTGGGTTTCCGTCGTCACCGTGAGCTTGATGTAGCCGTCGAACACGCCGGTCTTGTCGCGCTTGATCTCGGAGAGGATGACGCCCTTTTCCTTGATCATGATCGGTGCGGAGACCATGTTGACATCCGACACCTGGCTGCGGATGAGGCCGGCAAGGGCCGCACTCGTCAGGGCCTTGGTGTTCATGGCGGCCGTCGAGCCGTCATAGAGGATCTCGATTTCCTTGATCGCGCTTTCCGTGACCTGACCGACGAAGGCGCCGAGCACTTCGGCCAGACGGATGACCGGCTTCAGGATCGGGGCTTCTTCGGCCGTGATCGAGGGCATGTTGATGGCGTTGGAGACGGCACCCTTGACCAGATAGTCCGACATCTGCTCGGCGACCTGAAGGGCCACGTTTTCCTGCGCTTCCGTGGTGGCGGCGCCGAGATGCGGGGTGCAGACGACGTTCGGCAGGCCGAACAGCGGGCTTTCCTTCGCGGGCTCCGTCTCGAACACGTCGAAGCCGGCACCGGCGACATGGCCGGACTTGATGGCTTCAGCAAGCGCTGCCTCATCCACGAGACCGCCACGGGCGCAGTTGATGATCCGCACGCCGGGCTTGGTCTTGGCGATCGCTTCGGCATTCAGGATGCCGCGCGTCTTGTCGGTCATCGGCACGTGCAGGGTGATGAAGTCGGCCTTTGCCAGCAGCTCGTCGAGCTCGACCTTGGTGACGCCCATCTCCTCGGCCCGTTCCTTCGACAGGAAGGGATCGTAGGCGATGACGTGCATCTTCAGGCCGATGGCGCGGGAGATGACGATCGAGCCGATATTGCCGGCGCCGATGACGCCGAGCGTCTTGCCGGTGATTTCGACGCCCATGAACTTGGACTTTTCCCACTTGCCGGCCTGCGTCGAGGTGTCGGCGGCCGGCAGCTGGCGGGCGACGGCGAACATCAGCGCGATGGCGTGTTCGGCCGTCGTGATGGAGTTGCCGAAGGGCGTGTTCATGACGATGATACCGCGGCGCGAGGCGGCGGGGATATCGACATTGTCGACGCCGATGCCGGCGCGGCCGATGACCTTGAGGTTGGTCGCAGCCGCGATCAGCTTTTCCGTCGCCTTGGTGGCGGAGCGGATGGCGAGACCGTCATAATTGCCGATGATTTCGGCGAGCTTGTCCTTGTCCTTGCCGAGCTGCGGCTGGAAATCGACATCGACGCCGCGATCGCGAAAGATCTGGACGGCGGTTTCCGACAGTTCGTCGGATACGAGAACGCGAGGTGCCATGAGAGGCCTCCACTGGTGAGAACGTCTTGAAAGGAAACGGGATATGATGCGCGTAGGAACGTGGCGGAGACCGCGCGACGAGGCGCGGTCCCGACGTCTGTCCGGTTTAGGCGGCGGCCTTGAGCTGCGTGGCCTTCTGGGTCGCAAACGCCCAGTCGAACCAGGGCATCAGCGCCTGAAGGTCGGCCGTGTCGATGGTCGCGCCGGCCCAGATGCGGAAGCCCGAGGGGGCATCGCGATACGCGCCGATATCATGGGCGACGCCCTGCTTTTCAAGCAGCGCGACCATGCCCTTTGCAAAGGCGTCCTGCTGGTCGGGCGCAAGCACCGTGACCTCGGGATCGACGATCTTGAGGCAGACCGACGTGTTCGAGCGGGTGTCCGCGACCTCTGCGAGGTTGGCGATCCAGTCGGTCTTCTCGACGTAGTCGAAGATGACCTGCGCATTGGCATCCGCCCGCGCCATCAGCGCGTTGAGACCGCCGAGCGACTTTGCCCACTGCAGCGCATCGATATAGTCCTCGACGCAGAGCATGGACGGCGTGTTGATCGTTTCGCCCTGGAAGATGCCCTCGACGATCTTGCCGCCCTTGGTCATGCGGAAGATCTTCGGCAGCGGCCAGGCCGGGGTATAGCTTTCCAGCCGCGCAACGGCGCGTGGGGACAGGATGAGCACGCCATGGCCGCCCTCGCCGCCGAGCACCTTCTGCCAGGAGAAGGTGACGACATCGAGCTTGGAGAAATCGAGATCCTGCGCGAAAGCGCCGGAGGTCGCGTCGCAGATCGTCAGGCCCTGACGGTCGGCGGGAATGAAATCGGCGTTGGGTACGCGAACACCCGACGTGGTGCCGTTCCAAGTGAAGACGACGTCACGGTTGAAATCGATCGAGGAGAGATCCGGCAGCTTGCCGTAGTCGGCGGTGATCTTGCGGGCGTCGGAGAGCTTCAGCTCCTTCACGACGTCGGACACCCAGCCGGAGCCGAAGCTTTCCCAGGCGACCATATCCACGCCGCGCTCGCCGAGCAGCGACCACATCGCCATTTCCACGGCGCCGGTGTCGGACGCGGGCACGATGCCGATGCGGTAATCCGCCGGCACGTTCAGGACCTCACGGGTCAGATCGATGGCTTGCTTGAGCTTGGCTTTGCCGACCTTGGCGCGATGCGACCGGCCGAGCGGTGCATCGGAGAGAGCGTCCAGCGACCAACCGGGGCGCTTGGAGCAAGGTCCAGACGAAAAATGGGTGTTTGCCGGACGCAGATCCGGTGTCGCAGTCGTATTCATGGTGGCTATCCTTCCAGATAGAAAGCACCTCGTTAGGGAGGCGTGTCCTGCCGCCGTGGTTACAGAAACTGCTCATGGAACGCAAGGAAAAATTCCGTGTTCCGGACGCGGCCCGTCGCTATGAGCAAAGTGCAGGACGTTTTCAGGTCTGGTGAAAGGCCGGGCAAAAAGCCCGGCGCGGGCCCTATCGCCAACCGTGTCCGGTGCCCGTCGAACGGCCGCCGTGAAGGGCAAGAGCGATGCCGTAACCGGCGAGCACGGCGACAGTCAGGCTGACGAGCGGGCGGTCGCGGACCGTGGAACGGACCTTTGCCGCCGCATCCGAGCGATGCTCGGCGATGCGCGTGCGGAGCGTCTCGATTTCCGCCTTGAGCGCGGCCACCGTATCGGCGGCGTCGCTGGAGGACTGGTCTTCTTTTGCGGCGAGCGCTTCATCGACGAGGGGGGCGTCGGTGTCGATCGTGCCGCGGGGGATGGGGTTTCCGATATCGGTCATGGCGGGCTCCTTTTGCTGGAGCCAGAACCTGCGGACCGCGACAAGGTTCCTCTCGCCCGCCTGCGGAAGGCTAGTAGAGTGAGAAACGCAGGCCGGCGCGGATCTCGTGGCGGGAGAGGCCGTCGTCGCGGGCCTTCTCACCGGAGCGGGCGAACATGTCGCCCTTGGCGATGTCGGAATAGCGGTAGCTGATATCGAGCTTCAGCCGCTCCGTGAGATCGTAGGATGCGCCGGCCATGAGGGCATAGGTGAAGCGCCAGCTGTCATCGCCCTCGTAAGCGGCGCCGGCAACCGGGCCCGCTTCGGTGCGGGCGGTGACGTCCTGCCAATCCACATAGGTTGCACCGACGCCGGCGCCGAGATAGGGCGTGAAGCCGGCGATGGTGGCGAGATCGACATAGCCGTTGGCCATGATGCCGACGCCGCGCAGGTCTGCCCGGTAGCGCGTCGAAACGCCCGCCGTTTCCTGCGTGCCTTCGAAGCGTCCGTCGAAGAGGTCGGCGGTGACGTCGGCGCGCAGGATGTCGGTCAGCCGGTAGCCGAGCCCGAGCGTGCCGGAAACGGGACGGTCGAAACGATCGTCATCGAAGCCGCGGCGGGCGCCGCCCACCGACAGGTCGGGCGCGCCGTCGTCGCGAAACGCAGTATAGCCAAGATCGCCGCGCAGATAGAGGCCGGTCGAGACGGTGTCCGTGGCAATGGTGACTTCCGGTGCCGAGAGCGGCGCATCTTCGGCCTGCGCGGCCGGCAGGCCGACACCCGCGCTCAGGACGGCACAGGCCAGGCCGGCGAGGTACGCTCCTGCCGATGATGCCGTGGTCGTCCGTGCTGTGGCCAAGTTTGAAAGACGCGTCATGGAGCCCTCGATTGCCCGGTGTCGCAGCCGGCCGGCGAATCACGCAGGCGACCGATGTACAGGCGTTAACCTTTGGGCCGGTATGGTTAATGGCGCGTTAACGGACACGCTCGCTCAGGCGGCAAGGCCAGAGCCATAGGATGAGCGGAACTGCGGCGGACGTTCCGTCATGACGCTCGCCTCGAAGACGACATCCGCGCCGGCAAGCCGGTACTGCAGCGGCGGACCGGGCTCCATGCGCACATCGAGCGGGCCAGCCCCTTGAGTGTCGGCCAGGCCGAAACCGTCGATCAACTGGTTGATATCGACCTCGCGGGCGAGCAGGCACTGGAGAAGCAGGCAAACGGCGGCATCCGACAGGCTGTCCACGGGCACGATGCGCTCGAAGATCTGGTCCATGCCGGCATGGCCGGTGATCCGCCAGAAGTGTCTGTCCATCGTCGCGTCCCGTCAATTTTTCATCGAATCATCCGGTTCGACCCTAACCCGCGACGCGGTGGGAACAAGCAACCCCCGGCTACGCCCGCCATGCTGGTTAATGTCCCCTCACCGAGGCACCATCGAACCGTGCCGAAAACGCACGAAAGCCGCCCTTGCGGGGCGGCTTTCCAAAGGTGACGAGATGGAATGGCTTATTTGTAGACCGGCTGTTCGACCGGGTATTCCGGGACATAGGCCTGCTCGCAGCCGCCGAAATTGTAGCGCAGGCCGGCGCGGGCTTCGTGGATGTTGATGCCCTTGTCGCGACCGGGGCCGCCGCTTTCCTTGTAGCCGAACATGTCGCCGCCGACGATCTGGCGGAAGCGATAGCCGACGTCGGCCTGCAGGTTGCAGGTGAGGTCGATGGCCGTGCCGGCCATGAGGCCGTAGGTGAAGCGCCACTTGCGCTTGCCGCTATGCTCGAACTCGCCGTCGCAATTGTCGGGGTTACCCGTTTCGCAGCTGGTGTTCTTCAGCTTGTCCCAGCGCACCTGCGTGCCGCCGATGCCGGCACCGACATAAGGGGTGAAGATGCCGTAGGTGCCGATATCGACATAGGCGTTGGCCATCAGGCTCCAGGCGGTCATCGAGGAAATGTCGCGCGAGGTGCAGAAGTCGGCGACGCCGCAGCCGCCCGTGGTCGAGCCCTCGAAATCGGTCTTGCCGAGATAGTCGAGCGTCACGTCCGTGCGCAGGTAATTGGTGACCTGGTAACCCACGCCGACACCGCCGGTCCAGGTATTGTCGAGATCGTAGCTGTCGAAATCGCGCTCGTAGGAATTGGAGCCCTGATAGAATTTCGCGCCGCGCAGCTTGGTGAAGGCGTAGCCCACATCGCCGCGCAGATACCAGCCGCTGGCAGCGCCGACCTCGACGGGGGCGGCTTCGACAACGGGTTCGAGCGGGGGCTGGTAGATGTCGGCGGCGAAGGCGGCGCTGCCGGTCAGCATCGCTGCCACAACGCTCATCACGATAGTCTTCATGGCTCACTCCATTAGAATGTTGTGTCAGCCCACCTTCGTCGTGCAGCCCGACCGTCCTATTGGAAAGCATCATGGAGGAGATTGGTTAAGGCTCGTTTAACCAAGAAAATTCACCGTATTTCGAAAGAAAAAAACCCGGCGCGAGGCCGGGTTCTCCATTCAATCGTCAATCCTAGAGAAATCTACGCCGCGTGGCGGACGGAGCCGATGACGGACACGAGTTCATCGACGATGCGCTCGACCTGGCCGCGATCGTCGCCTTCCGCCATAACGCGGATCAGCGGCTCGGTGCCGGAGGGGCGGATGAGGAGGCGGCCGTTCTTCGACAGGGCGGCCTCGGCATCGGCGATCGCCTGAAGCACGGCATTGTCCTCGAGCGGCTTGCCGGTGGAAACGCGCACGTTCTTCAGCACCTGCGGCACGGGCGTGAATTTGTGGCAGACCTCGCTGACGGGCTTGCCCAGCCGCTTGACGCTGGAGAGCACCTGAAGCGCGGCGACGAGGCCGTCGCCCGTCGTGCCGAAATCCGAGAGCACGATATGGCCCGACTGCTCGCCGCCGATGTTGAAGCCGTTTTCGCGCATGTGCTCGACGACGTAGCGGTCGCCGACCTTGGTGCGCTGGAGCGACAGCTTGCGGCTCTGCAGGTAGCGCTCGAGCCCGAGA
This sequence comes from Rhizobium sp. PP-CC-3A-592, assembly GCF_003217095.1. GTDB lineage: Bacteria > Pseudomonadota > Alphaproteobacteria > Rhizobiales > Rhizobiaceae > Ferranicluibacter. Next base: position 243,630 of record NZ_QJSR01000005.1, on the reverse strand, counting down.
TTGGACATGACGGTGGCGACGATGCCGCCGCCGCGCAAGGTGCCTTCCGCCGCCCAGCTGTCGGCAATCACGGCCATCAGCTGGTCGCCGTCGATGATCGTGCCCTTTTCGTCAACGATCAGCACGCGGTCGGCATCGCCATCGAGCGCAATGCCGATATCGGCGCGGACTTCATGCACCTTCTTCGACAGGGCCGCCGGGCTGGTGGAGCCGCAATCCAGATTGATGTTCGTGCCGTTCGGCTCCGTGCCGATCGACACCACATCGGCGCCGAGCTCCCAGAGGGCGGCCGGCGCGACCTTGTAGGCGGCGCCATTGGCGCAATCGATGGCGATGCGCAGGCCCTTCAGCGTCACATCGCGCGGCAGCGTGCGCTTGGCATGCTCGATATAGCGGTCATGCACGCCATCGATGCGCTTGGCGCGGCCGATCTCGTTGCTGCGCGCCAGCTGCATCGACAGGTCCTGATCGAGCAGTTCCTCGATCTGGCTCTCGATATCGTCGGAGAGCTTGTAGCCGTCGGGGCCGAAAAGCTTGATGCCGTTGTCTTCGAACGGATTGTGCGAGGCGGAGATCATCACGCCGATATCCGCGCGCAGCGACCGTGTCAGCATGGCGACGGCGGGCGTGGGAATGGGGCCAAGGACGAAGGCATCGACACCGGCCGCGGTGAAGCCGGCGACCAAGGCGTTTTCCAGCATATAGCCCGACAGGCGGGTATCCTTGCCGATGACGACCCGGTGACGGTGCGCGCCACGGCGAAAGATGGTGCCGACGGCGATACCGACCCGCATGGCGAGATCCGGCGTCATCGGGAAAATGTTGGCCTGCCCGCGAATGCCGTCGGTGCCGAAATATCTGCGCTTCATGATCGCTCCATCGTCCAGAGCCGTTTCCGGGAAGTCGGGTTCACCCGGACGGCTGTCTCTCATTTGTATTGCCGCATCGTCCGAAGGCGACGCGAAGACGCTCTGCCGGGAGATGCTCGTGTCCCGGCGCGACCACCTCGCGGACGAGGGCAGCGCCAAGGCCGGAACGCCGCCGGTCTCCCTGGCGCTCATGGCACCTTCTGCCACAGACAGGCGGAAAACGGCATCCTCACGGCCATCAGAAATGATTACACGCCGTTACCTTCGTAAAGCTTACCGATATCGAGACCCAACGCGCCGATAACCACGCGCGCGAAAGCGCCGTGGAGATAAGGGCAGTTCGGACGAGGCGCTGGAAGCTGCCGCGTTGGTAGTTCAGTGGAAGATGACATCTTCCAGCGCCTCGTTCGGTGGTTTTTCTCGCAGCCCGGCTGTTCTCGAAGAAGATTCCATCGGCTCGACCCGATGGCGCGTCCGGCAGTCACGGCGCGGCTTGCCGCCGCCTTGCCAGGTTTCACAGGACGGCCGCGGTTTCAACGGTCGCCGCCTCTTCTATGACATCGCCACGCCGAGACCCTTTCGAGGTCACGACGGACAGCCCTTTCGCGAGCCTGGGGATAAGGACCTGCGTAAAATCCTTAACCCCGGCACCGGCCCCGCCTCGCCGGAACGCCTTCCGGTGCATCCGATAACGGGACGAGGGTAGTATGATGGAGGAAAAGCGGGCGGGGAAAAGATGGGATGAAAATAATCCTGAAAACAAAAAAACCTCCAGCGTCGGCCGAAGGGTTCAAACTGCCCAGAAGGCTCTCTTTTCGCGCGACGTCATCCTCGGCCTTGTGCCGAGGATCTGCTGACCTCAAGGAAATCAGACCGTTGCAGATGCCCGGGACAAGCCCGAGCACGACGAAGGGGAACGAAAAAACCCTCCGGCATGAGCCGAAGGGTTTCGATGTTTTGCAAAGCGCAATCGGCTTATTGCGGCTGCGGCTCGAGGCCGCCTTCCGCTTCGCCCTTGGGCGTCGTGCCGTCCTTCTTGGCGCCGGCCGAGGGGACGGCGGGACCGCGATGGGGGGGCGAATCGTCGCCGAGGTCGCGGGCGGGCTTGTCGCCACGCATCAGCGCCTTGATCTCTTCGCCGGTCAGCGTTTCATATTCCAGCAGGCCTTCGGCCACGGCCACGAACTCCGAATTCATGTCCGTGATGATCCGGCGGGCTTCGTCATAGGCTTCGTCGATCAGGCGGCGAACCTCGTTGTCGATCTTCTGTGCGGTGGCTTCCGACACGTTCTTCGACTGAGAGACGGAGTGGCCGAGGAAGACTTCCTGCTGGTTTTCGCCGTAGGAAACCTGGCCGAGCTGGTCGGAAAAGCCCCACTGCGTGACCATGGCGCGGGCAAGCTTGGTGGCCTGCTCGATATCCGACGATGCGCCCGAGGTGATGTTCTCCTTGCCGAAGGTGATTTCCTCGGCAACGCGGCCGCCCATCATGATGGCGAGGCGCGAGACCATCCACTTGTAGCTCATCGAATAGCGGTCGCCTTCCGGCAACTGCATGACCATGCCGAGCGCACGACCGCGTGGAATGATAGTCGCCTTGTGCAGCGGATCGGCTGCGGGGACCTTCAACGCGACGATGGCATGTCCGGCTTCGTGATAGGCCGTCAGCTTCTTTTCGGACTCGGTCATGGCGGAGTTGCGGCGTTCCGCACCCATCATGATCTTGTCCTTGGCGTCTTCGAACTCGGCCATGGTGACGACGCGCTTGTTGCGGCGGGCGGCCATGAGGGCGGATTCGTTGACGAGGTTCATCAAATCGGCACCGGAGAAACCGGGCGTACCGCGGGCGAGAATCTTCAGATCGACATTCGGTGCCAGCGGCACATTGCGAACGTGAACCTTGAGAATGCGCTCGCGGCCGTTGATGTCGGGATTGGGCACGACGACCTGACGGTCGAAACGGCCCGGACGCAGCAAGGCGGGGTCGAGAACGTCGGGACGGTTGGTCGCGGCGATGAGGATGACACCCTCGTTCGCCTCGAAACCATCCATCTCGACCAGAAGCTGGTTCAGCGTCTGCTCGCGTTCGTCATTGCCGCCGCCGAGACCGGCGCCGCGATGACGGCCGACCGCATCGATTTCGTCGATGAAGATGATGCAGGGCGCGTTCTTCTTGGCCTGCTCGAACATGTCACGGACACGGGATGCGCCAACGCCGACGAACATTTCGACGAAGTCCGAACCGGAAATCGTGAAGAAGGGAACGTTGGCTTCGCCGGCAACCGAGCGGGCGAGCAGCGTCTTACCCGTGCCGGGAGGGCCGACCAGCAGCACGCCGCGCGGAATACGACCGCCGAGGCGCTGGAATTTTTGGGGATCGCGCAGGAACTCGACGATTTCCTCCAGATCCTGCTTGGCTTCATCCACGCCGGCAACGTCATCGAACGTGATGCGGCCATGCGCTTCGGTGAGCAGCTTTGCCTTCGACTTGCCGAAACCCATGGCGCCACGCGAGCCACCCTGCATCTGGCGCATGAAGAACAGCCAGACGCCGAGGATCAGCAGCATGGGGAGCAGCGTGCCGATGAAGCTCAGGAAACCGTTGGAGCCGTCCGTTTCCGGACGAACGGTGACCGTCACGTTCTTGGCTTCGAGCCGTTCGGTGAGCGCCGTATCCACGGAGGGAGCATAGGTCTGGAACGTCGCGCCGCTCTCGTTGAAGGTGCCGAGCACCTTGTTGCCGGTGATGACGACGTCCTTGACGCGGCTGCCATCGACATCCTTCAGGAACTGCGAAAACGGAACTTCCCGCGAGGCGCTACGCTCCGACGGCTGCTGAAACATGCTGAAAAGCGCAATCAGCAAGAGAGCGATAATGGCCCAGAGGGCAAGATTACGAAAATTAGGGTTCATCGAATTCCCCGGAACCGGTGCTGGCGCCCCGCGACCGGGGCCCATATTTCTTCGCTAACATAGGGTTCGCGACAGGCCTTGCCAAGGCAAACCGCCCTTTGCCCGATCATTTCGTCGAGATATCGTCAACCGGACATGTCGGAAACGGTGCGCGGTTGAAAAGCGCGGCGATGCTTTGCGCGATCATCAGGTCGAAACGCGGCAAAAAGGTGTCGTAGGGCGCGATGATGGGCGTCAGCGAAAAGGCCGTGGGATCGGCGGTCGCGCCGTCGGGCAAGCGCATGCCGGGAGAGGCCTGCGCGATGCGCCCGGCAACGCCCGGCGGAAGGCCGCCGGCCGTGAGCCTGTGGACAAGTGCACGATCCGCACCCGCCACGAGCGTGATCGCGGCCGCGCCGTGGTTGTCGATCGCAAAGCGGCCGTCCCAGATCAGCGTCTGCCTCGGCTGGACGGTCAACGGTGGCGGGAGATTGCGGCGCTCGCGATAGACGAACAGCCGCCCGCCGCGTCGCTCGAAAACGCAGCCGCCGGCGGTGGTTGCGCCCGCCATAGCTGTCTGCAGGGTCGCAAAGAGACGGACGGCGGTGTCCTGCCCGATCGGATGCGGCTTTCCGGCAAGGGTGGCGGCGAGCACGGCGAGCAACCGCTGCCAGTGGATGTCGGTCACATCGAGGTCGGCAAGGGCGATCTCGGCCGCGATGGCTGCGTGAACGCGAACGTGATCGGTAAGACGCTCCGATATCGCGGCATCGGCCTTCAGGCGGTGGGAGATCGCGTCTTGGAGAATATTTCCAGTGCCCTGCCCCGCGACATCAGGGCCGGCCTGCCGGAAGCGGACGCGCTCGAAACGGGGATCGTCATTGCTCGGATCGTCGATCCACCCTTCCCCGAGAGATGTGAGGTCATCGCGGATGGCCTGTCGGCGGATGTTGAGGAAAGGGCGGCAGATCCAGAGGGTTCGATCGAAGAGCACGGCATCCGCCATGCCGGCAAGGCCGATGGCGGGCGGTTCGCCCGCGTCTACCATATGTGGGCTGCGGGCGGCGCGCATGGCGATGGTCTCGGCCTGATCGTCTTGGGAATGTCCGGTGACGACGAGATCGGCCTGAACGTCGCGCGCTGCCGCGCTGAGGAGCCGGTAGCGGGCAAGCCGTGCTTCCGCCTGGAGGCCGGAGGCGATGCCGGAATGCGACCAGCGGGCGACCGTGTGGGGAATGCCGAGCGCGGCGCAGCGCCGGGAGACCGTCTCGGCCTCTTCGGCCGAACCGGAGCGCAGCGCGTGATCGACGGTGCAGGCAACGAGGCGGTGGGGTGCGCCGGAGGTTTTCACGGCGTGATGGAGAGCGAGGAGGAGGCCAACGGAATCGCTGCCGCCGGAAATGGCGACGAGCACGGTGGACGGGTGGCGCAGGCGGGAGAGGAAGGCGTGAGCGGCGGTACGCGGCGCGGTCGCCGCACGGTCAGGGCTTGGCCGGGCCGGCAATGGCGGCTGCATCAGCAGGAAAGGCGGCCCTGCTCGCTCGTGACCTTGGCCTTCACGGCAGGCGAGGCCTTGGGGTAGCGCTTGCCGACTTCGCGGAGCGTCGCGCAGGCGGTTTCCTTGTTGTCGAGGGCGGCCAGCGACATGCCGAGCTTCAAGAGCATTTCCGGCGCCTTGGGCGACTTGGAATAGGCCTGATGCGCATTCAGGAACGTCTTGGCGCTGTCGTTGAATTTCCCTTGAGAATACTGGGCCTCGCCCATCCAGAAGCTGGCATCGGCCGCTTTCTCGCCCTTGGGGAAGGCTTCGAGATAGCCGCGGAACTCGTTTTCCGCCTGGCTGTAATCGCCGGAGAGCACGTGGCCATAGGCCGACTGGTAGAGATCGCCGGGATTGTCGAGGCTGGCCGTCTGCTGCTCGGTCTCGGGCGTGGCATTCAGGCCCGGTGCGGCGCGCGTGCCGGGATCGGTCGAGGCGACGGCGCCCGGATCGGTGCTGGTATCAATGCCGGGATCAATGCTGGTATCTGGCAGGCTGTCGGCATTGGCGCCGATCGGGTTGCCGGCATCGTCGAGGATGATCTGACCGAGCCTCGTCGGCATGCTGCCGGGGGCGCCCTGAGCCACGCCGGGCACGCCGGAGGCCGTCTCCGATCCCGTGCTTGCGCCGGGATCGGTAACGGTTGCGGATGGCGCCGTGCGACCGGTGGTCGCCCCCGGGGTCGCCATAGCCTCGCCGGAGGTGCGCGGCGTTTCGAGCGCCCCGCTCTTGCGCGGAGCCGCAGGCTTGGCGCCTTCGAGATCCTGGAAGCGCAGTTCGTTGTCTTCCTGGAACTTCCGGATCTGCTCCTGCATCTGCAGAAGCTGGAAGCTCATCTCTTCGATACGCCCGTTGAGGGAGCGGATCGTTTCCTCAAGCTGCCCGATGCGCCCGGCCTCGCTGGCCTGCACTTTGAGCAGCGGCGCCTGTTCGACAGGCTTCGTTCCGTTGCGGTGGAACGTCTTGTCCAGCCAGCCGGAAAGCGGCATGGCAGTCACGGGCTGGCTCAGCGACCCGAAGGCGCCAAGACCGATCATGGCTGCCACGACAATGTTCTTCATGTCATGTGTCCCGTTCGATACCGATCATGTCGCAGGCCGAAGCGAAGGAGTCCCGCCTCTACCGCACTGCAACCGCCGCACAGTTTTCCAATTGCCTGCAAAAAGCAACGGAGTTCGGTCAAAGTGTGACGAAAAAGAAAGGCGGCCCTTGCAGACCGCCTTCCCCATTTCCAAACCTGTCGTCAGGATCGAGACTTACATGTTGCCGCCGCCGAGAACGGTGACCGAGCGGCGGTTCTGCGACCAGCAGGAAATGTCGTCGCAGACGGCGACCGGCTTTTCCTTGCCGTAGGAGATGGTGCGCATGCGGCCGGCGGGAACGCCCTGGCCCGCGAGGAACTCCTTGGCAGCGGCGGCGCGGCGGGCGCCGAGCGCCAGGTTGTATTCGCGCGTGCCGCGTTCGTCGGCATGGCCTTCGACCGTGATCTGGTAGTTCGGGTACTTGGCGAGCCACTGTGCCTGGCGCGACAGGGTTGCCTGTGCGTCGGCGCGGATGGACGAGCTATCCGTGTCGAAGAAGATCCGGTCGCCGACATTGACCGTGAAGTCCTGCTGCGAGCCCGGCGTTGCCGAGCCGGCGCCGAGGCCGAGGCCGGCGGCATCGTTCGGCATGTTGTTCTTCTTGGAGGCGCAGCCGGCGAGGGCCAGCGACATGAACAGGGCGATCGCGACGGGATTGCGCGCGAGGGACTGAAGGCGGCCTGTGGCCGGGACGTGAATGCGGCTCATGAGCCGGTCTCCTTGGGTAAGCAAAGGTCGGGGGGTAACAAATATCAGGGTTGCCGAACTGTAACCGGAAGCGGTTAATCTTCATGCACCGGAGATGGTTAAAAGTCTCTCAACGCGCGACCATCGCGCGGTCGTAATCAGCACTTTGCGGCGAGAAAGCGGCGTTTTACCACGATTCCCGCCGCAATCGCGAGGTCTGGCTATTCCAGGAGCGGCGACCAGGCCGGGTCGGACGCGAAGCCCTGGGTGGCGACGCGCTGCTCGTTATAGCCCGTGAGGTCGATGGAATAGAGCTGCGGACCGCCGGCACCGCTATCCTGGCGGAAGAACATCAGCACGCGGCCGTTGGGCGCCCAGGTCGGGCCTTCATTGTGGAAGCCCGAGGTGAGGATGCGCTCGCCCGACCCGTCCGGCTTCATCACGCCGATGGAGAACTTGCCGCCCGACTGCTTGGTGAAGGCGATGAGGTCGCCGCGCGGCGACCAGACCGGCGTGGAATAGGAACCGTCGCCGAAGGAGATACGCGTCTGGCCGGAGCCGTCGGCACCCATGACGTAGAGCTGCTGGCGACCGCCGCGGTCGCTTTCGAACACGATCCGCGCGCCGTCCGGCGAATAGGACGGCGAGGTGTCGATGGCCGGCGTCGAGGTCAGGCGCGTCGTGGTGCGCGAGCGCAGGTCCATCGTGTAGATATTGGCGTTGCCCTCCTGCTGGAGGCTCATGATGACGCGCTGGCCATCCGGCGAGAAGCGCGGCGCAAAGGTCATGCCGGGGAAGTTGCCGACCACCTCGCGCTGTCCGGTTTCCAGCTGCAGCAGGTAGACCCGCGGCTCCTGGCCCTCGAACGACATATAGGTGATTTCCTGGCGGCTCGGCGAGAAGCGCGGCGTCAGCACGATATCGTTGGAATTGGTGATGGCGCGCGCATTGGCGCCGTCCTGGTCCATGATGGCGAGCTGGCGCTTGCGGGCCGTCTTCGGGCCGCTTTCGGCGACGTAGACGACGCGGGTATCGAAATAGCCCTCTTCGCCGGTGATTTCCTTGTAGATCGCGTCGGCGATGATGTGGGCGAGACGACGCCAGTTTTCCGGCTGCGTGAAATACTGCTGGCCGGTGATCTGGTTCTGCGCCGTGGCATCCCACAGGCGGAACTGCGCCTTCAGGCGGCCGTCGGCCTCCTGCGTGACGCGGCCGGTGACGAGCGCCTGCACGTTCAGCACGCGCCAGTCTTCAAACCGCGGCGCCGCGTCCGGGTTGGTGACCTTCTCGATGAAGGCCTTGCGGTCGACCGGCGCGAACAGGCCCGACCGCTTGAGGTCGGCCGCCACGACGTCCGAGATCTTCTGCCCCATCTCCCCTTGCAGGAAGTCGGTGATGGCGATCGGCAGCGGCTCGACATTGCCCCGGTTGATGTTGATCTCGACGCGCGCATGCGCAGGCACGGTCGCAGCAGCGACCAGACCCGTCAGCGCGACGAAGAGCCGGAAAAAGGTGCGTCTAAGCATGGTTACGGAGCCTCTCAGCAGTCCATTCGGTATGGTGACGGCCATCCCACGAAGCGATGGCCGAAGTGATTTCGATGATAGAGCCGGCGGTCACAACAGCATGTCCGACGGATCGAAGTGGATGACGACTTCCTGCCAGGAATCGTACTTCTCGGCAGGCAGCTTGAAGGGTGCGGAGCGGCGTACGGCGCGCGTGGCGCTGCCGATCATCGCGCGCTGCGAGGTCGGCGTTCCCCCCGTCGCTTCGACCTCGGGCTGACCGACGATCTCGCCCTGCGGATCGAGCTGGATCGTGACCGTGATGATCATGCCCTGAAGATCCGCCATGCCGGGAATAATCGACCAGTTCTTCTGGATCATGCCCTTCAAGGCGTCCATCTCGCTCAGGGACAGCGTATTGCCGGTCGTCGTCTTCTTGCCGCCCAGCGCCGCCTTGTCCTGCGAGCGCTTGGCGCCACCGCCGGAGGATTCCGTCTTGTTGAGGAGGGCTGCCACCTCGTCGGCATTGAAGTCGCTTTCCTTCTGGGACGACGTCTTCTTCTGCTCCTTGGGCGCCGCATCCGTCTTGCGATCGGGCGTCTTGGCGGTCTGCGCGGCAGCGGTCTCCTCGACCTTCGGGCGCGCCGTCGGGGCCGGCACGTTCTGCGGCAGGGCCGCGGCATCCGGGCTCTCGGCCGGCGTCGGCTCGGCGGGCGTGGGCGTCGGTTCCGGCGTCGGCTCGGCCTTCGCTTCCGGCTCCGGCTTCGGATCGGGCTTGGGGTCCGGCTTCACCTCTTCCTTGGGCGCCGGCAGGGCGGCGACCTCGGTTGCGGGTTCGGCAGGCGGCTTTTCGGACGGCTTGACCTCTTCCTTCACCGGATCGGGCGACGGCGGCGCGTCCTCCGACTTCGGCGGTGCGGCGGAGGCCTGATTCTCGATCGGCTTGGAAACCGGCTTCGGCGGCGTCTTCATATCGACGTCGTTATCGCCGACATTCTCAGCCTCGGGCAGAGTCTGCGGCTTTTCGGAGGGCTTGGGCGCGGATTTCTCGGCCATGGGCGCCTTGAGGTCGCCCTGCTGGATCTGGCTCATCTCGCTGATGATTTCCACGGGAACGGATTCGACGGCCGCAACCTCGAGAGGCTTCGGACTGCCGAGCGAAACCAGCGCCCAGGTGAGCACCAGTCCGTGAAGCACAGCGGAGGTTGCGATGCTGCCCTTCATGTCAAAGGCTCACTTGTCCGTTTCCTGAAGGGTCACGAGACCCAGGTTCTTGAAACCGGCAGACGAAATGCGCGCCATGACCTTCATGACCGTTCCGTAGTCGGCATTGGTGTCGCCGCGCACGTAGATGCGCTCCTCGTAGCCGGTCTTGGCGATGGCCTCGAGCTTCGGCACGACCTCCTCGATGGTGATCGGGCTCTCCTGCAGGAAGATCTCGCCGGCCGGATTGACCGAGATCGTGATCGGCTGCGTATCGGAATTCAGCGCCTTGGCCTGCGTTTCCGGCAGGTCGATCGGCACGCCGACGGTCATCATCGGTGCGGCCACCATGAAGATGATGAGCAGCACCAGCATGACGTCCACGAAGGGCGTCACGTTGATTTCGCTCATCACGGCCTTGCCGCCGCGTCCGCGACCACGCCCGCCGCGTCTGCCGCCCGAGCCCTTGGATCCGCCCACTGCCATACCCATCGTCGAGGTCTCCGTCAGTGTTCTTTATTGCGCCGCCTGGCGCGGCTGCAGCTTCTCGTCGATCTGGCGCGACAGGATCGCGGAGAACTCGTCGGCAAAGCCTTCCATTCGGGAATTGATCTTGCCCGCATCCGCCGTGAACTTGTTGTAGGCGATAACGGCAGGGATAGCGGCGAGCAGGCCGATGGCGGTGGCGAGCAGCGCTTCCGCGATACCCGGCGCCACGACCGCAAGATTGGTGGACTTCGAACCGGCAATGGCCTGGAACGAGGTCATGATGCCGATGACCGTGCCGAAGAGACCGACGAACGGACCGGCGGAACCGATGGTGGCGAGCGAGCCGAGCCGGGCTTCCAGCGCTTCGGATTCGCGCGACAGAGTCACGTCCATGGCCCGGTCGATGCGCATCTGCAGGCCGATCGGCGACCGTGCGCCGCGCTCGAAGCTTTTCTTCCACTCGCGCATGGCCGACACGAAGATCGCGCCCATGCCGGAGGTCTGGCGGTCGGACAGGGTGCGGTAGAGCTCTTCCAGCGACTGGCCCGACCAGAACACCTGCTCGAAACTATCGAGCTGGCGGCGGATACGGGCATAGCGAATGGTCTTGTCGACCACGATGGCCCAGGTCCAGACCGACGCGGCCATCAACCCGAGCATGACCAGCTTCACAACGAAACCGGCCTCCATGAAAAGAGACCACAACGTCACGTCCGTGGTCACAGCGGCCAATCCAGCCTGTTCCATGCTATCAAATCCCCGAATCCGGACGCCCGGCAAGAGCCATCACATGCTCGACGCCAGGTCGCTCAAACGTCATTGTTATCAAGTTCGCCCCGGCAGCCCGCCGCCGATCGCACACGTGCAATCCAAGCTTCGAGCAAACCTTTCCCGCGTAATCTTGGTCAAAGGATGACGTGCACTGCACAAAATCCCGTGGCTCGATAAGACATCATTATGGTTAAGGGAGTGTTACCACGCGTGCACTTGCGGGCCCTGCACGGTGCGAAGGCGGCATTGCGTGGAATATTGGCGCGTCAGATATCGGCGCCGAGAGAGCGGAAGAGCGTGCGGTACCGATCGGCGGCGCTGTCCCAGGAGAAATCCCGTGCGCGCAGGAGGCCGCCTGCTGCAAGCCGCTTCCGCAGAGCCTCGTCCAGCATGAGCGCCACGATGCCGTCCGCGATCGCGGCATCGGACGTGGGATCGACCAGCATGGCGGCGTTGCCGGCGATCTCGCCCGTGGCCGTTGCCGACGCCGTCAGCACCGGCGTATTGCAGGCCATGGCCTCGACGATCGGCAGGCCGAAGCCCTCGTAGAGCGAGGGAAACAGGAAGGCCTGCGCCCCCGCCATCAGTGGCCCCATATGCGCCTCGTCGACATAGCCGATCAGCTTGGTGCGGGGCACGTCGGGAAGGACCTCGACGTCGCCGAAGACATGCGCGCGCCCGAGATTGCCGTTGACGACCAGCGCGATGTCCGGATCAAGCGCGCGCTGCGCGATGGCCCAGGCGCGCAACGTCGCTGCCAGGTTCTTGCGCCGGTCGGCGGTCGCCTGCAGCAGGAGGTAGCGCGCCGGCAGGTCGAGCGCTGCTCGGGTGGCCGCGATTTCGTGCGGTAAATAGGGGCGAAAATGGCGGCTGACGCCGTTCGGGATGACGTCGATCCGGCTTTCATCGATCGGAAGCGTGGCCGCAATCCGCTGGCGCGAGAATTCCGACACCGTGACGACCCGCGCCACGCGCTTGACCAGCACCGGCAGCAGCGCCTTGTAGAAAGCCGTGAACGACCGGGAGAAAAATTCGGGCACATCCAGAAAGGCGACGTCGTGGAGGGTGACGACCTGGTTTCCCTTGGCAATGGGCCCGGTGGCCGATGGCGACCAGAGGAGATGACCGCGGGCGCGAACCGGCAGCACGACCTGCTCCCAGGCATGCGCCTTCATGCCGCCGAGCGGGCGATCCGGCACGATTTCCGTCATTGGCCCCAGCCGCGTGGCGATCTCGGCGGCAACCCGCTGCTGGCCACCCATGGCGAATTTCGTGACCCGGGCGTTGACGGCAACCTTCATGGACATCCCCCATCGCCGTTTCTGTAGCATGTGGGGGATGAAACTTCGGTTAGCAGCCTGCACGCCCGAGAGGATGGGTCGCCTCAGGCGAGGAATTTCGCGGCCAGCGCTTCCGGCAGGCGCCGCGGACGCCCGGCGGCATTGATGACGGCGATGATGACCTTCGCGGCGATCAGCAGGCGATCGCTGCTGAGGATCTGCTGCTGCAAAACCATCTTCGCACCGCCCGCCTTTTCCGTCACGGTGCGGATGTCGAGGATATCGTCCATGCGGGCCGGCAGGCGAAAGTCTATCTCCATGCGGTGGACGACGAAGACGAGGCCTTCGGCATCGGCCGTCAGCAGCGCCCGCTGCTCGACGCCGAGGCAGCGCAGGTAATCCGTGCGGCCGCGCTCGAGGAAATGCAGGTAGCGGGCGTGATAGACGAGGCCGGAGAAATCCGTGTCTTCGTAATAGACCCGCTGGTGGAGCCGATGCCCGTCGTCGCCGAGCCTGCCCGCAATCGAGAAATCCACGTCCTGCCGCCTCTTTGCCGCTGTCATCATCCCTGTGCGGTCGTTGTGGCGCAAAGAACGCATCGCGACAAGCATTGAACAACTGTCATGATTTCTAATTACAGCGGTGAAGGCGCAAAATTCGTTCGGGACGCGGCTGCCGCCGACCGACATTCTCTCCAGGAGGCGACGTCATGAAGATTGCAGTGATGGGCGGAGACGGGTTCATCGGCTGGCCGACGGCCCTGCACCTTTCGGAAGTGGGCCATGACGTTCATATCCTCGACAATCTCTCCCGCCGCTGGATCGACACCGAACTCGGCGTGCAATCTCTGACCCCAATGGACTCGATCCAGGAGCGCACGCGCATCTGGCATGCCGAGACCGGGCGCCGCATCCATTTCAACCTGATCGACCTCGGGCGCGACTACGAGCTTTTGAAGAACTGGCTGTTCGAGCATCGCCCGGATGCCGTGATCCACTTCGCCGAGCAGCGCGCCGCGCCCTACTCGATGAAGAGCGACCGGCACAAGAACTACACCGTCAACAACAACGTGTCCGCCACGCACAACCTGCTCAACGCGCTGGTGGAGCTGAGCCTCGACGCGCATCTGGTGCATCTCGGCACCATGGGCGTCTACGGCTATTCGACCGTCGGCGCTGCCATTCCCGAAGGCTACCTGCCGGTCGGCATCACCACCGAGAGCGGCGAGACGGTGAGCCAGGACATTCTTTACCCAGCCAACCCCGGCTCCATCTACCACATGACCAAGTGCCTCGATCAGCTGCTGTTCCAGTTCTACGCCAAGAACGACGCGCTGCGCATCACCGACCTGCACCAGGGCATCGTCTGGGGCACGCACACCGCGCAGACCCGCCGCCACGAGCAGCTGGTCAACCGCTTCGACTATGACGGCGACTACGGCACGGTGCTGAACCGCTTCCTCATTCAGGCGGCCATCGGCTATCCCCTGACCGTGCACGGCACCGGCGGGCAGACCCGCGCCTTCATCCACATCCAGGATTCGGTGCGCTGTATCGAGCTGGCGCTGAAGAACCCGCCGGCGCGGGGATCGCGCGTCGAGATCTTCAACCAGATGACCGAGACGCACCGGGTGCGCGACCTCGCCCGCATGATCGGCGACATGACCGGCGCCGAGATCGCCTGGCTGCCGAACCCGCGCAAGGAAGCGCCGGAAAACGAGCTGGTGGTGAAGAACGACAAGTTCCTCGATCTCGGTCTTGCGCCGACGAAGCTGAAGGACGGCCTGCTGTCGGAGATCGTCGATGTAGCGAAGAAATACAGCTACCGCGTCGACCGCAGCCGCGTGCCCGCCGTTTCCGCCTGGACGAAGGACATCGCCGCAAAGATCGTCCACGATCCGGAAGGGCGCCGGCTGAAATCCGTTTCATGAGGGAGGGCGGCACACATGCCTTTGTCACGCTGGTGACCAATGCGGATTACGCGATGGGCGCGAAAGCGCTCTGCCGCTCGATCCGCCGCACCGGCACGGCGGCCGATATCGTCGTTCTCCATACGCCGGCCGTTGCGATAGACGCGCTCACGCCGCTAGGCGCGTTCGGCGTGCGGCTGGTCGAGACCGATCTGCTGCCGCTGTCGGACGCGTTCAACGAACGGCATGCGCGGCGCAATGTGCATGCCGCAGCGCCCTTCACCAAGGGGCGGAAGCCCGCCTTCCACTCGCCGCTCGACAATTTCTGCAAGCTGCGGCTCTGGCAGTTGACGGAATACGAGCGCTGTATCTTCATCGATGCGGATGCGCTGGTGCTGAAGAACATCGACAAGCTTTTCGCCTATCCGGAATTCTCGGCCGCGCCGAACGTCTATGAAAGCCTTGCCGATTTCCATCGGCTGAACTCCGGCGTCTTCGTGGCGAAGCCGTCGGACGAGACGTTCCGGGCGATGCTGCAAAGGCTGGATGGGACGGACGCCTTCTGGTCGCGCACCGACCAGAGTTTTCTGCAGGCCTTCTTTCCCGACTGGCACGGCCTGCCGGTGACGATGAACATGCTGCAATATGTCTGGTTCGCGCTGCCGGCTTTGTGGGACTGGCCCTCCATCGGCGTGCTGCACTACCAGTATGAAAAGCCGTGGGAAACGGATCATCCGAAGGCGGAGGCGCTGAAACCGCTGATCGACCTCTGGCATGCCTTCCACGACGGCTCCGACATTCCCGATATCGCGAGCCTTCCCGGTCCTCTCTCCGTCGAGCGGGCCGGCTGATGCGGGTGCTGGTCTCGGGCGCAACGGGCATCGTCGGCCGCTTCGTGGTGGAGCATCTGCTGGCGCAGGGTCATGAAGTGGTGGCCGGTGTCAGGGACGTCACCGCCGCCCTGCCCTTCTCGCGGCCTGCCGAGACCACCGTCCTCTCGCTCGACGCCGACGCGCCCCTCCCCGCCTTCGATGGATGCGACGCCTTCGTCCACGCTGCCTTCCAGCACGTGCCCGGCCGATATCGCGGTGGCGAGGGGGAGGACCCCGATGGTTTCCGGCGCGCCAATGTCGATGGCTCCGTGCGCCTGTTTAAAGCGGCGAAACGGGCCGGTATTCAGCGCTGCATCTTCCTGTCGAGCCGCGCCGTCTATGGTCGCCAGCCGGTGGGAGTCCTGCTGAGCGAGGATCTGGCGCCCGCACCGGAAAGCCTTTACGGCATCGTCAAATGGGACGCGGAACAGGCGCTCGCGACGCTTCATTCGGATAACTTCGTAACGGCCAGCATTCGCTCCACCGGCGTCTACGGCCTGCTCCCCGGCCTGCCGCACAAGTGGGAAACGCTGGCGCGCGACCACCTCGCCGGCTGGCCGGTCGAGGATCGGGTGGGGACAGAGGTGCATGGCGACGATCTCGCCGCCGCCGTTCTCCTCCTGCTGACCGCCGATGCGGCCCTCGTCGGTAACAGGGCCTTCAACGCCTCCGACCTCCTGACGAGCCGTCACGACGTCCTCTCGGAACTCCAGCAGGCCACGGCCTGCATCCATCCCCTTCCCGAGCCGATCGACAAAAGCCTCTTCAGCCGGATGGACACCACCCGCCTGCTCTCGCTCGGCTGGCACCCCGGCGGAAACGCCCGCTTCCGCGCCGACATCGCAGCCCTCGCGGAACGCCTTACGTCCGACCTGTAAGAGCCCGACTGCCGACTTCCGAAGCCCTTCTCACGGCTTATGGCTCACCCCTCACGCTTTCCCCATCTTTCCCTTCTGCTTCTCCGTCCAATCCCGCCCGGCATCGCCACCCCAAAGCAGCCAGGCGATGTATCCGGGGGACGGATCGCTGTCGTCGCCGAAATTTTTGGCGCGCTTGTCGACCTTGTGACGGGAGAAGTAGCTCGACATGCGCTTGATCGTATCGGCCGAAAGATTGGCGCGGTTCTTGAGGTCGCGGGCGCGGGCGACGCCGATCTGGGTGCCGCCGCGCTTGAATGCCTCGCGAAGCTCGAGGCCTTTTTCCGCCGCCTTGGCGACGGCCTCCGGGGGAACGTGATCGCCGGCCATCAGCTTGCGCTCAGTTCCGAATGGCTTTTGAGCACATGCGCGCCATCTTCCTGGCTGATGAGATAGGCCGGCTCGTCGGTCGAGGCCTTGCGCTTGATCTTGTGGCCCTTGATCGTGCGCTCGACATCCTCGGTGAAGCTCTCGTCCACCTTGCCTTCCGCCGTGCCCTGCCCCCATTTCCACGAAACAGTGGTGCCGTTGGTAAATTTCTTCATCGCTCGCTCCTCTGACGCGACTGTCGGTCGCTTCAAGAAATGCGCGCGTGGGAAACGGGTTCCGTCAGTTGAGGTCGAGATCGCCATCGTGCCAGACGACGTGCCGGCTGGTCTCGGGCAGCGTCTCGATCTCCTCGGTGATGAAATAAGGCGGGATGTCGAGCGCCCGGAGTGCGGCGACGGTCGCGGGCACCCATTTGAACTCGAGATCGCTCTTGCCGTCGCGGTTGCGATGCACGATCTCGGTCGGGTGGAACGGAAAGACCGTGGGCACGGTCATGAGGTAGTAGAAGCCGATCTCGTGAAAGTCGCGCGCCTCGTAGTGGAAGAAATTCTCGACTGTCCAGAGCAGCCGCCCGACGGTGACATCGACGCCCAGTTCCTCCTGCATCTCGCGGCGAAGCGTCGCCTCCGAGGTCTCGCCGATTTCGGCGCGACCGCCGGGAAAGGTCCAGAACGTCTCGTGCACCGCCCGGTGGACGAGCACATGCCCGTCGCGAAAGCCGAGCCCGGCGATGCGGAAATTGAACCGCTTGCTCCCGGCATCGAGCCGGATCATCTTGCGCTTGCTCATCAGCCCAACTCCACGACGGTGATCTCCGGCGGCGAACCGAGCCGGACAGGAAGGATGGACGTGCCCAGCCCGCCAGACACGACGAGATGCCGGCCGTCCTCGACGATGTGCCCATAGGCATAGCGGCTGCCATAGCGCGAGGGCACGACGGGAGAAAAGCCGAACAGGCGGATCTGCCCGCCATGGGTATGGCCGGACAGCGTGACGGCAACGCGCTTGGAGACGGTCGGGAAGATGTCGGGCTCGTGCGCCATGAGGATGACGGGTGCCTCATCGGTCACGCTTGCCAGCGTGCCGGCGAGATCGTCGAGGCCGGTGGCCGGAAAGAGTTGATCCGCAAGACCCGCCAGCCAGAAGGGGTGGCCATCCTTCTCGAGCCGCACGGCGCGATTGTTGTAGAGCGGCACGCCGAGACGATCGAGCACGGCCTGGACGATCCCCGGCTGGCCGCTCTCCATGGCCTGGGGATCGTCGAGCCAGTCATGATTGCCGAGAATGGCGTGAACGCCGAGCGGCGCGCGCAACGGCCGCAGCGCCTCACCCCAGGCCTCCGGCGGCACCTGCGAGCCCAGCCGCATGCCGGAGAGAAAGTCCCCGAGCAGCAGGATCATGTCGCCGCTAAGGCCGTTCGCCTGATGGGCGATCTCGGCGATGCGCGACGCGGGCATATAGGGGTCGCAGGCGTGGATATCGCTGACCAGCACGAGCCGCAGCGTCAACCCCTGCGGCCAGCCCGGCGGCGTCATCCGGTGCGTGACGACACGGGGACGGCCGCGCGGCTCGATGCCGACGGCGTAGGCGCCGGTGGACAAGGCCGCCAGCACGAACGCGCCGAAGGTCTTCAGCAACCCGCGCCGGGAGAGCACTCAGTCGTCCTCCTGGAACAGCCGGAACTGCGAGGCTTCGAGATCCTTGGGCGGCACGAGCCCAAGATGCTTCCAGGCATTGACCGTGAGCACCCGGCCGCGGGGCGTGCGCTGGATGAAGCCCTGCTGGATCATATAGGGCTCAATGATATCCTCGATCGCATCGCGCGGCTCCGACAAGCCCGCCGCGATGGTCTCGATGCCGACGGGGCCGCCGCCGAAATTGAGCGCGATCATGGTGAGGTAGCGCGTGTCGAGCTGGTCGAAGCCCATATTGTCGACGAGCAGACGCGTCAGCGCCTCATCGGCGATCTGCCGCGTCACGGCCTCGGCCCGGGCGACCTGCGCGAAATCCCGCACACGGCGCAGAAGCCGCCCGGCGATGCGCGGTGTTCCGCGCGCGCGACGCGCAATCTCGCGCGCACCATCGTCGGTAATGGCAAGCCCCATCAGCCGCGCACCACGCCGCACGATCAGCTCCAGCTCCTCCACCGTGTAGAAGCTGAGACGTACGGGAATGCCGAAACGGTCGCGCAGCGGCGTGGTGAGCAGGCCGAGCCGCGTGGTGGCGGCAACCAGCGTGAACTTCGACAGGTCGATCTTCACGGAGCGCGCCGCCGGCCCCTCGCCGATGATGAGGTCGAGCTGGAAATCCTCCATGGCGGGATAGAGGATTTCCTCGACGGCCGGGTTCAGCCGGTGGATTTCGTCGATGAAGAGCACGTCGCGCTCCTCGAGATTGGTCAGGAGTGCTGCGAGATCGCCGGCCTTGGCGATGACGGGGCCCGAGGTCGAGCGGAAATTGACGCCCAGTTCCTTGGCCATGATCTGCGCGAGCGTCGTCTTGCCAAGGCCGGGCGGGCCGACGAACAGTACGTGATCCAGCGCCTCGCCGCGATGCTTCGCCGCCTCGATGAACACCTTCAGATTGGCACGCGCTTCCGCCTGGCCGGTAAACTCGTCCAGCGACTGCGGCCGAAGCGCGGTATCGAGATCCTCACCCCGCTTTTCGGGCGAAATAAGGCGGGCGTCGTCTGTCATGCGAGGAGTTCCATTCCGGGAATGAAGCGGGCGGCTGTCTGGTCAAAGGTCACGGTTTTCTCACATCCAGCTTCGCGACACTTGAGAGCAATGAGGACATCGGCAAAATCCGACTTTCCACGCATCAGCTTCAAGGCGAACACGACGAGATCATGGGACTCGACAGACAAGCCGCGCACGCGAAGCAGCTTGCCGATGGCCTCGGCAACGTCTGCCCGGGAATATCCGTAGCGTGAGCGGAGCGCCCAGTCCAATTCGATCAGCGTAATGAGGGTGAGATGGCCGACGAAGGTATCGCCCATCTGCTCGCTGAACCGAAGAGCAAGGCGACGCTGTTCGGCGTCGTCATTGACGATCAGGCGCAAAATGACGTTCGTGTCGATACCGCATCGCCTCATGCGGCATCATCCCTCATGTTCCCAAGGCCGGACACATGCTGACCGGCGGCCTCCAGAACAGCCTCATCCAGCTCTTGAAGAGACGCTTTGCCAGCAGGCGGATCACCCAGGAGACCAGCAAGCTCGCGAAAGTCGATATTCTTGGGTGTTATCACGACTTCGTTCCCCAAAACGCTCCATACAAGTTGGTCGCCCGCTCTGAGACCGAGAGCTTCGCGCGTTTCTTTCGGAATCGTGATCTGGCCTTTTGCCGTCATGGTCAGAATTTTCGTCATAAGATACTCCTTTCCGACAAAATAGCATTTGTCAGACCAAACGGAAACAGGAGGAATTTGGCCAAGAGTGGACGACTACTGCGACAACTCCCGCAGACCCAGCCGGATCAGCTTGGCGCTGTCGGCACCCTCTCCACCGTTGCGAAGTGCTGCAGAAATGGCGTTGGCAGCCTGATCGCGGGAGTAGCCGAGATTGGTGAGGGCCGAGACCGCATCCGCAACGGGCGCCGGCACGGCGCCTTCGCCGAGTTCCTGCTTGAAGCCGATGCCGGCAGCGGCATCGCCGGCAAAGGCAGGCGCCTTGTTCTTCAGCTCGGTGACGATGCGCACGGCCACCTTCGGGCCGACGCCAGGTGCGCGCGAGATGGACGTCTTGTCCTGCAGCGCGATGGCATTGGCGAGTTCGCCGGGGGTGAGGACGGAGAGGACGGCGAGTGCGACCTTGGCGCCGACGCCCTGCACGCTCTGCAGCAGGCGAAACCATTCGCGCTCCAGCGCGGAGAGGAAGCCGAACAGGCGCAACTGGTCTTCCCGGACATAGGTCTCGATGAACAGCACGGCCGCCTCGCCGGCCGAGCCGAGCTTGCCGAGCGTGCGCGCGGAGCAATAGGCGACATAACCGACGCCATGGACGTCGATCACGACATGGTCGTCGCCGATCTCGTCGATCGTGCCCTTCAACTTGCCAATCATCCGCGCAGGTCCCCGAGAAAAAGAAGAAAGCTTACAGGCCATCCGTCATGACGGACGCGCCGCAGGCTGTCGAGAGCAACAGCGCCCTAGATGAAACCCCGTCACGCCGTGGCCGCCGCGATGCGATGGGCGAGACTGCCGGCGAAGCTCTGGCGGTTGTGGGCATGGCAGATGGCAATCGCCAGCGCATCCGCGGCGTCGTTGCCCTTGAAGGTCGCCTTGGGCATCAGAACCTTGATCATCATGTGGATCTGCTGCTTCTCGCCATGCCCCACGCCGATCACCGATTTCTTGACGGCGTTCGGCGCATATTCCGCCACCTTCAGCCCGGCGCGGGCCGGCACCAGCATGGCGATGCCACGGGCCTGACCGAGCTTCAGCGTCGCCACCGCATCCTTGTTGACGAAGGTCTGCTCGACGGCGGCTTCGTCCGGCTTGTGGAGATGGATGATATCGGCCAGCCCGTCATGCAGCTGGCAGAGGCGCGAGGCGAGATCCGCGTTGCCATCCGACAGGATGGTGCCGGAGCCCACGAAGCGCAGCGTGTTGCCCAGCGTGTCGATCACACCCCATCCCATGCGCCGGAGCCCGGGATCGATACCGATAATGCGAATCGTGGATTGCATGAAAATATCCTAGCCTTTGCACCCGGACGCTGCCAGCAAAATGTGAACAAAACAAAAACATCCGCAAGGAGGACGTTCGATGCCGCCCTTGGATTTGAGTAGCGGGCCTCTTACATGACCATCACGTTCATCAATTGAAGGCCGCTCGCCATGGTCCCATTTTCCATTCTCGACCTGTCGCCGATCACCAAAGGCAGCACCGTTTCACATGCGCTCGACAACTCGCGGCGACTGGCGCAGGAGGCTGAGCGCGCGGGTTACGAGCGGTTCTGGCTGGCAGAACACCACGGCATGAGCGGCATTGCCAGTGCCGCGACCGCACTCGTGATTTCGCATGTGGCGGCGGGCACGAAGACGATCCGCGTCGGCTCCGGCGGCATCATGCTGCCCAACCATTCGCCGCTCGTCATCGCCGAACAGTTCGGCACGCTCGCGGCGCTCTATCCGGGCCGCATCGACCTCGGTCTCGGCCGGGCGCCGGGCACGGACATGCGCACGGCGGCAGCGCTCAGGCGCCACATGGAAGGCAGCGCCAATGCCTTCCCGAACGATGTCGTGGAACTGCAGGGCCTGCTCGGCACGCCGCGCGAGGGCGAGGTGATCGCCACCCCCGGTGCCGGCACCAACGTCCCGATCTGGCTTCTGGGTTCCAGCCATTACAGCGCGCAGCTTGCCGGCATGCTCGGCCTGCCCTTCGCCTTCGCCTCGCATTTTGCGCCGGACATGCTGTTTTCGGCACTCGAGATCTATCGCGAGCGCTTCGAGCCATCGGCTATTCTCGACAAGCCCTATGCCATGGTCGGCATCATGGGCGTGGCCGCGGATACCGACGAGGAGGCGCGCCATCTCTTCACCTCGATGCAGCAGTCCTTCGTGGCGCTGCGCCGCAATGCACGCGGCCAGTTTCCGCCGCCGGTCGACAGCATGGACGGTCTCTGGAACGCGTCGGAGAAGGGCTTCGTCGATCACGCGATGACCTATGCCATCGTCGGCGGGCCGGAGACGGTGCGCCGGAAGACGCAGGCGTTCCTCTCGGATACGCGCGCGGACGAGCTGATCATCTCCATGCCGGTCTTCGACATGGAGGCACGGCTGAGGTCCGTCCGTCGTTTTGCAGAAGCGCGGCAGGAGCTTGCCACCGCGGCATGATTTAGGCTCAGCCGCGCAGGCTGGCGGCAGCGCGGCGAAGATCGCCGGTGACTGCCGTCTGCTCCCCGGCATCCACACTCTCCGCCACGACGACGCGACCGCGGCCAAGCGACTTCGCCTGATAGAGAGCATCGTCCGCCAACCGGAAGGCGGCATCGCGGCTCGTGTCCGGGCTCTTGACGTGGCAGAGCCCGAACGAGGCGGCGATTTCGATGCGATGGCCCGGCGGATAGGCGCCCGGCAGGTACATGGGCGCCGACAGCGCCTCCCCGAGCCGCCAGCAGGCCGCTTCGGCATCTGCAATGGTGATCGACGGCATGAGGATGGCAAACTCGTCGCCGCCGAGGCGGAAAAGGCGATCCATCTCGCGTGTAGTCGCGCGCAGCCGGGTTGCGACAGCGCGCAGCAGATCGTCGCCGATCGCGTGACCGAAGGTATCGTTGACGCCCTTGAAACCATCGAGATCAAGGCACGCCACGACGAACGGCCCCGACGAAATTGACTCTGAATACGCAGCGTCCAGCAGCGCCCGGTTCGCCAGACCCGTCAGGACATCATGCGTCGCGGCATGCGCCATCATGCGTTCGCGACCGACCAGCATCTGGGCGGTCGTCTGCGAGATCCGCACCAGCAGGATGCCGCCGACGAAAAGTACGACGAAGACCGTGAGAACGAGCGGCGTCGCCTGATAGAGCATGTCGCGCGCGGGGGTCGGCGGGCGCCACGAGAGGACCTGTATCTCGCCATCGGGCCCGACGGCGATTTCCGAGCGCGCGCGCTCCGGTGCGACCTCGCTCAAGGGGCTGACGCGGGCATCATCGAGCAGAAACCGCGTTCCGAAGAAATCCTGCAGGCTGCTGCCGATAGGCATGGCGGTGATCAGTACGGGCGCGCGAGGGCCGCTGACCTGCGCCGTACCGAAATCCGGCTGGAACAGGCTCGCCGACAGAAGCACGGCATCCTGACCGATGACCTCGATCCGGCTGATGGCGATAGGCTTCGGGATGCCCGGCCCCTTCGGCCCGGCTTCGCGCTGGCGCACGTCGGCCACGAGCGGCTCGGCGTCGGCAACGATCCGCTCCGCGCCGCGGGCGAAGAAAGGCCGGGATTTTACCGTCTCATCCGTGCGTGCGTAAAGAAGGGAATCGTCGGGCTTGAGAACCGCGGCAAAGCGCGTTCGCGACGTTCCGATCAGCGAGGCGCCGACGTTCCGATCGGTCCACTCGAAATCGAACGTGTTGTCGAGCTTGGCGATCGCCTCGTCCCAGATGGTCCAGGAGGTCAGCGCGAATTCGATGTCGGCGATCCAGAGCGCGAGATTGCGCTCGACCAGCGTCTCCTGCTGAACCCGCGCCTCGCCGTCGATCCGCGCCGCGCCGTAATAGGGAACGGTCGCCATGGCGGCAATGAAAAGGGCGACGCCGCCGATGGCCGGCCCGATCAGTCTGAGGTGAACGAAACGCATCGCCCGGCCCGCTTTCCATCCAGCATTAGGTTGGACCCGCGCGGAAACCGCGCATCGGAAGCGACATGGGCCTCCGCCAGTCCGTCGGCCGACGCAGGAAACGCCTCGATGACAACAAGGCGTCGGCAGCAGCAGACGGGCTGCATGCTGACCGACAGACATTACGATTAAGTTAGCACGGGCGTACTCTCACACCGAAAACAACCGATGCGAGAGGTAATTGCAACCTGTGGATCAGGCGGAGAGCTTTGCCATAACCTCGTCCGACACTTCGAAATTGGCGTAGACGTTCTGGACGTCGTCGTCGTCTTCCAGCGTGTCGATGAGCTTCATCAGCGATTCCGCCCGTTCTTCGTCGACGGGAACGCTGTTCTGCGCCTTCCAGATCGCCTTCACCGTCTCGGCTTCGCCGAGCGTCGCTTCCAGCGCCTTGGAGACCTCGCCGATATCCTCGAAACCGCAGATGATCGTGTGGCCGTCCTCGTCGCTGGTGACGTCCTCGGCACCGGCTTCAATGGCCGCTTCCATCACGGCGTCCACTGTCCCGACATCGGGCTTGTAGGTGATTTCGCCGACGCGATCGAAGGAGAAGGAGACCGAACCGGTCTCGCCGAGCGCGCCGCCGGCCTTGGTGAAGGTCGAGCGGACGTTGGAGGCGGTGCGGTTGCGGTTGTCGGTCAGCGCTTCCACAATGACGGCGACGCCGCCCGGGCCGTAGCCTTCATAGCGGATTTCGTCATAGTTCTCGCTGTCGGCACCCGATGCCTTCTTGACGGCCCGCTCGATATTGTCGCGCGGCATGGACTGAGCCTTGGCATTCTGGATGGCGAGGCGCAGGCGGGCATTCATCGAGGGATCGGGAAGGCCGGCCTTGGCCGCGACGGTGATTTCGCGCGCGAGCTTGGAAAACATCTTGGAGCGCACGGCATCCTGGCGGCCCTTGCGATGCATGATGTTCTTGAACTGTGAATGGCCGGCCATGGCGCCCTCTTGGATAAACTCTGCCGATGATGGGATCGGGCCGCCTTATAATTTCATCCGGTCGGTTCGTCCAGCCTGTTGTCCGGCTCATCGCGGGTGCAAAGCCCTCAAAGGCCTTGGAGAACCATGATCAGCGGCTTTTTCGGCAGGGTGCGCAGCGAGACGGTGACGGTGACGCTGTCGGCCACTGTGCGGTCGAAGCCGGGGCCAAAGAGGCCGAGGAAGCTTTCGACCGGCGGACCGCGCCGGTGCATGGGCAGGATCAGCGCGGAGCGCAGCCGGGTGACCACGCGCACCATGCTCTCCGCGCCCATGGTCAGCCCGCCATCCACGGGCACCATCACCACGTCGAGCCGGCCGATCTCGGCATAGTCCGTCTCGTCGAGCTCGTGATGCAGGTGGCCGAGATGGCCGATGCAGAGGCCGGCGACCTCGAAGATGAAGATCGAATTGCCGTCCGGCTCCATCGCGCCGCCATAGCCGGCGCGGATATCGGTCGGCACATTGCGGATATAGGCGTCGCCGACGACGAGATCGTGATCGGCGGCATTGCCGTCGTCGCTCCAGCCGTGCAGCACATGGGCGATCTCAGGCCCCGGCGTCAGTGTGTAATGGGTCGAATGCGCCTTGTTCATCGTCGCCACCATCGGCGGCTGCGGCGGGCGGTGAAAGCCGGAATAGTCGGTCGCGATCGTCACCCCGCCCGGTGTTTCCAAGAGGAAGGTGGAGTGGCCGAGAAAGGTGATGGCGACCGTCTGGTCGCGGGCTGCGGCCTGCTGCAGGTAGGATGCGAAGGGATCCGCGCTCGCCAGCTTGACGAAACCGGCGTCTGGCACGGCCTGTGCGATGGCCTGGCACTGGCTGACCGCCGGCTGCTGCGCGAAGGCGGGCACCTGCAGGAAGGCGATGCCGACTGAGGCGAGGACGGCGCAGGTGAGAACGGCAGATCGCAGCATGGCACATCCTGACCCCGGTTCGGCCTTGTTCGGCGGTGGCGTCAGGATATGCGCAGCTGGATTGCGGTAAAGAGGCGACGCGTCACAATCGCGTCATTGCAAGGAGGCCGGTTTCAGGGCTTGGCCGAACGTAGCACCGTGTTGATCCGCTCTTCCCAGCCCTCGCCGGTCGCCCGGAACTTGGCGAGCACGTCGCCATCGAGATTAAGGGAAACGCGTTCCTTCGACGCTTCCCGTTCCGCTTCCGCTCGGCGAATGCTTTCGGCAAGATCGGGAAAGACCTCGGCAAAAGGGCGCGCTTGGGCGAGTTCCTCATCCGTTGCCTCTGGAGCGTCGGGATCGGAAGCGATTTTCGCCTGGATTTCGGCTTCGTCAGCCTCCGTTACAGGCCATAGGGATTTTCTAGCTTTGCTCATGAATTGCCCTTTCCTTCTCGCTCGCCAGACGGAAGGAGATAATCGATATGGCTTCCGTGCCAAGACGCGAGAAGACCACGGCCGTGATGACATGCTCATATTGCCCGATGGCCAGCATCCGAGCTTTCTTCGCCGGAACAATGATCGATCGCGAGAAATAGGACAGTTCTATATCTGCGAAATCCAGCCCGTGCTTCCCGATATTGCTCTGGCGTTTGATCTCGTCGAACACGATCCGCATGGATATCGTAACACACTCCGCCAGCGCGCCAAGCGGTCTTGGTCGGCAACAGAA
>NZ_QJSR01000005.1:0-217240 GCF_003217095.1 Rhizobium sp. PP-CC-3A-592 | reverse complement strand
TGCTTGATATTGCTCTGGCGTTTGATCTCGTCGAACACGATCCGCATGGATATCGTAACACACTCCGCCAGCGCGCCAAGCGGTCTTGGTCGGCAACAGAAAATGCGCTCTGCCGGCTGATGTCAATATGCGAAACATCTCATATTCCGCATCGAGACGACCCCTCCCGTCACGCCCAGAAGGACGGCACCGTTTCCGCAAGACGCGGGCCGATGCACAACGGAGCGATGGCTTCGGCGAGGCCCGTGCGGTCGGCGGTCGGAACATGCGTATAGGTGCCCACGACGAAGCTGGCGCAACCGTCGAAGAAGCGGTAAAGGCGGATGCGTTACAATCGCGTCATTGCAACGCGCTGGCACTCAGGGCTTGGCTGCCCGCAGAACCTGATTGATCCGTGCCTCCCACCCCTCGCCGGTCGCCCGGAACTTGGCAAGCACGTCGCCGTCGAGATCGAGGGAAACGCGTTCCTTCGACGCTTCCCGTTCCGCTTCCGCTCGGCGAATGCTTTCGGCAAGATCGGGAAAGACCTCAGCAAAGGGGCGGCCGGTTGCGATCTGCTCGTCCGTCAGTTCCGGGTGATCGGGATCCGCGAGGATTTCCGCCTGGATATCGGCCTCCTCCTCGTCCGACAGGTTTTTGTAGGCTGGTTTAGACGATGCCATAAGCGCGTCTCTCCTTCTTGCTTGCCCGCCGCATGGAAAGGACCGACAATCCCTCACGACCCAACGGAACGAAGATCACGGAGATGAGATTGGGACCGATCGGTCCGATCGCAACCCTCCGACCCTGTTTCGCCTCGAAGATCCTGGCGGCAACGAAGAAGGAATGCTCGATCAGATCGAAGTCATATCCGTGCTTCCGGATATTGCTCTGGCGTTTGATCTCGTCGAACACGATCCGCATGGATATCGTAACACACTCCGCCAGCGCGCCAAGCGGTCTTGGTCGGCAACAGAAAATGCGCTCTGCCGGCTGATGTCAATATGCGAAACATCTCATATTCCGCATCGAGACGAACCCTCCCGTCACGCCCAGAAGGACGGCACCGTTTCCGCAAGACGCGGGCCGATGCGCAAGGGGGCGATGGCTTCGGCGAGGCCCGTGCGGTCGGAGATCTCGACGCCGACGCCGCAGATCGTGGCGGGGCCGGATGCGGCTTCAAAGCGGCCCTTCGGCATCTTGGAGATGAAGCGGTTGAGCGGCTCTTCCTTTTCCATGCCGAGCGACGAGTCGTAGTCCCCGCACATGCCGGCATCCGAGAGGTAGGCGGTGCCGCCGTTGAGGATCTGGTGGTCGGCGGTCGGCACATGCGTGTGGGTGCCGACGACGAAGCTGGCGCGGCCGTCGACGAAATGGCCGAAGCACTGCTTCTCGCTGGTCGCCTCGGCATGGAAGTCGAACACGATCGCGTCCGCCTGCTCCGTCAAGGGGCAGGCGGCGAGAATGGCCTCGGCCGACTTGAAGGGGTCGTCGAGTTCGGGATGCATGAACACGCGGCCCATGATGTTGGCGACGAGCACGCGCGCACCGTTGCGGGCGAAGTAGAGGCCGGAGCCGCGGCCGGGCGTGCCTGCGGGATAGTTGGCAGGCCGCAGGAACTGGTCGTGCCGCTGGCAGAAGGTCACAGCCTCTTTCTGGTCCCAGACATGGTTGCCGGTGGTGACGACATCGGCACCGGCATTGATCGTTTCGAGAAAGATTTCTTCGGTGATGCCGAAGCCGCCGGCCGCGTTCTCGCCATTGACGATGACGAAGTCGAGTTTGAGGTCGGAGACAAGGCCCGGAAGCTTTTCCCAGACCGCCGTCCGGCCCGTCTTGCCCACCATGTCGCCGAGGAACAGAAGTCTCATATCAGATCGATCTCGCCTATGGAGCACCGCGCGTCGTACATGACGCGCCAAGGTCGCTCCAACACGTTACACTTGCTGCCGCTGCGTCTCGATCAGGCCCTCCTCCGTCAGGATGGCGTCAAGCGGGATGTCGTGCGGCTCGAAAGGCACTGATGCCACTTCCTGGCAGGCGAAAGCAATCCCGATCAGTCGCGGGCGCTTGCCCAGCGCGTCCAGACGGCCAATCGCACGGTCGTAATGACCGGCGCCATAGCCGATCCGGTGGCCTTGGCGATCGAAGGCCGAGAGCGGCACCAGCATGATATCCGGATCGACCACCGAAGCCGTCTCGTCAGGCCCCGTGGTGCCGAACCCGGTCTTTACGACGGGCGCGCCTGCGAGATACTCGCGGAAGACGATGGTTTCACGGTCGAGAACGACGGGAAGGCAAAGGCGGGCGCCGATGGCACGCAGTTCCTCCATGAGAGGCCGGATGTCGGGCTCCGAGCGGATCGGCCAGAAGCCGGAGACCGTCAAGCCTACAAGATCGAAGGCCTGACGAAAGGACGGCGCGCCGATGTGACGAAGCATGGCAGCGACACCCTCGGCCCGCGCCGCCGACGACAGGGCATCCCGCAGCGCCAACCGTTCGGCCCGCAGACGCGCCTTCTGCTCTCTGGATGGTAACGTCATGATCCCCTCATATCCGCCATCCGGTTTGAACCGTCTACCGGGCGAGATCAAGATGTCGCACGGCGGAAAGGCGGAGCACGCAGGACGTCGCTCGCGGCGATGGCGTTGCCGCCGCTCTGCCGGGAAACTGGACTGAAGGGAGGAAATAAGGTGCGATCCACACGACCGATGGATTTTTACGATCCTGGGTGCCTACAAACGTAGGTGGGCGCCATATGCCCAGGCCCACGAGCCTGGACAGGGACAGCTCCCGTTGGATCGAGTATGGCCCCAGGGATTGTGGTTCCTGTCGTGAAGCGCAGACCGCAAAAGGCAATATAGAGTGCTTCGTCGCGGCATACCAGAGCCGATTGCGAAATCGGGCCAGAGCCGATTGCGAAATCCGGACGTGACGTCCGGAAACGGCTGCTCACCGCGGATGGCCCGGGGGCTGAGCGGGCTGGGCGGGCGGCGCGGGGCGGTTGACGATGCGGGCGGCGAGGCTCTGGATCTGGGTGGTGACTTCGCCAAGCGCGGACGCCAGCGCCTCCTCGGCATCGGCTTCTCTGGCGACGGCGGCGTCGCGGGCCCGCTTCAGCCCATCCACTTCGGCCTCCAGCGCCTTCAGCCGGCGATCGACTTCGGAGAGCTCGTCCGTCACCATGATGGCCGCCATCACCGTCAGGCGGAGATCGCCGATCTCGCCGAACTGGCCCTTGAGATGGCTGACATACTGGTCGAAGCGCAGAGCGAGATCGGTCAGATGCCCCTCCTGCCCTTCCTCGCAGGCCATACGATAGGCCTTGCCGTCGATCGTCACGGTGACTTGCGCCATTGGCTAACTCCCGGCCCGAGGCCCGTTGACGGATGATATCGGGGGGATCACCGGTCGAGAACCGCGCGGATGGTTTCCATGGCGGTCACGAGACGGCGCGAAACCTCGCGGTTGACCTCTTCGAGGCGATTGGCGCGGAACTGCGACTGGTCGAGTTCCTGCGCGAGCCGCGCCCTGTCCGTGTTGACACGGCGAACCTCGCCCTCGATCTCCACCCGGTCGCGTTCGCGGTCCAGCCGACCGTCGATCACGCTCTCCAGACCGGCGACGGCCCCCTTCAGCTCGTCGATTGCCGCCCTGACTGTCTTCCCTGCCGCCATCGTGTCTGCTTCCAATCCATGGCCGGGGCACCGAATCGGCAAGGCGCGCCCTTGTCAAAGCCAATCGCACTATTAGACTCAATCCATCGGGCGACACAACGCCAGCCTGTCAGCTTCAGGCTGGAAGCTGTGGATCACGCACGATTTTTCGTGCTTCGACAGGACCTCGACGCCTGCCGTCTTTGTTGACTCCACCGGGCGAGGTGCTATGTCTCACCCGCTTCCGATGCGGTCTTTGGAGGATAGAGACCGTTCCCTGATCATCAAGCTTAAGCGGAACAGTCATGATCTCGAATGAACAACACGACCGGATGGCGAATGCGATCCGTTTTCTGGCCATGGATGCGGTGGAGAAGGCCAATTCCGGCCACCCCGGCCTGCCCATGGGAGCGGCCGATATCGCGACCGTCCTTTTCACCAAATACCTGAAGTTCGACCCCAAGAACCCCAACTGGCCCGACCGCGACCGTTTCGTCCTGTCGGCTGGCCACGGCTCGATGCTGCTCTATGCCCTGCTCTATCTCACGGGCTATCCGGACATGACCATCGAGGACATCAAGCAGTTCCGCCAGCTCGGCTCCAAGACCGCCGGTCACCCGGAATTCGGTCATGCCACCGGCATCGAAACGACGACCGGCCCGCTCGGCCAGGGCATTGCCAATGCCGTGGGCATGGCGATCGCCGAGCGCAAGCTCGAACAGGAGTTCGGCTCGGACCTGCAGGACCACTATACCTACGCGCTCTGCGGCGACGGCTGCCTCATGGAAGGCATCAGCCATGAAGCGATCGCGCTTGCCGGCCACCTGAAGCTGAACAAGCTCGTGCTCTTCTGGGACAACAACTCGATCACCATCGACGGCGCCGTATCGCTGTCGGACTCGACCGACCAGATCGCCCGCTTCAAGGCCGTGCACTGGAACACGATCGAAGTCGACGGCCACGACCAGAAGGCGATCTCCGACGCGATCGAAGCCGCCCATAAGTCCGACCGCCCGACCTTCATCGCCTGCAAGACCGTCATCGGCTTCGGCGCACCGAACAAGGCCGGCACCCACAAGGTTCACGGCTCGCCGCTCGGCGCCGAGGAAATCGCCGCAACGCGCAAGGCCCTGAACTGGGAAGCGGAAGCCTTCGACACCCCGGCCGACGTTCTCGACGCCTGGCACAGTGCCGGCGAGCGTTCGGTCCAGGCCCGCAAGGCCTGGGAAGCGCGCCTGTCGTCCACCGACGAGACGAAGAAGGCCGAGTTCACCCGCCGGTTTGCGGGCCAGCTGCCGGCCGGCTTCGACAAGGCGATCGACGACTACAAGAAGAAGCTCGCCGAGAAGCCCCCGACGATCGCGACCCGCAAGGCGTCCGAGGATGCGCTGGAAGTCATCAACGGCTTCCTGCCGGAAACGCTGGGCGGCTCCGCCGACCTGACGCCGTCCAACAACACCAAGACCAGCCAGATGACGTCGATCACCCCGACGGACTTCGGCGGCCGCTACATGCACTGGGGCATCCGCGAACACGGCATGGCTGCGGCCATGAACGGCGTCGCGCTCCATGGCGGCCTGATCCCCTATTCCGGCGGCTTCATGATCTTCTCGGACTATTGCCGTCCGTCGATCCGCCTGGCCGCGCTGATGGGCATCCGCGTCATCCACGTGCTGACGCATGACAGTATCGGCGTGGGCGAGGACGGCCCGACGCACGAGCCGGTCGAGCACATGGCAGCGCTTCGGGCGATCCCGAACCTCGTGATGTATCGCCCCGCCGATGCGGTCGAGACGGCGGAATGCTGGCAGCTGGCACTGGAAGACCACAAGCGGCCAGCAGGCCTGGCGCTCACGCGTCAGAACCTCGCCCCGGCCCGGACGACCTACACGAAGGAAAACCTGTCCGCCAAGGGCGCCTACGAGCTGGTGTCCGACGCGGACGCCAAGGTTGCGATCTTCGCATCCGGCTCGGAAGTCGAGCTTGCGCTTCAGGCCGCGACAGCCCTGAAGGAAAAGGGGACCGCCGTTCGCGTCGTGTCCGTGCCGTCCTTCGAGCTGTTCGAAGACCAGCCGGCCGACTACCGCAAGGCGATCATCGGCACCGAACCGGTCAAGATCGCGGTGGAAGCCGCCATCCGCCAGGGATGGGATCTGTTCATCGGTTCGGACGGCGACTTTGTCGGCATGCACTCCTTCGGCGCCTCCGGCCCGGCCAAGGAACTCTACAAGCACTTCGGCATCACCGCTGACGCGATCGTTGCGGCAGCCGAAAAGAAGCTGGCCTAAGTCCAGCGGGGCGCGTTCGACGCGCCCCGCTTTCCCTATCTGCCGGCGCATGAACCGCGCCTCTATCAATCGTGCCTTCTCAAACGGAGAGACCCCCACATGACAGTGAAAGTCGCCATCAACGGCTTCGGCCGCATCGGCCGCAACGTGCTCCGCGCCATCGTCGAGTCCGGCCGCACCGACATCGAAGTCGTCGCCATCAACGACCTCGGCCCGGTCGAAACCAATGCGCACCTGCTGCGCTACGACAGCATCCACGGCAAGTTCCCCGCGACCGTCGAGGTCCAGGGTGACACGATCATCATCAACGGCGGCAAGCCGATCAAGGTGACGGCCGTGCGCAACCCGGCCGAACTGCCGCACAAGGATCTCGGCGTCGATATTGCGCTCGAGTGCACCGGCATCTTCACCGCCCGCGACAAGGCCGCAGCCCACCTGCAGGCCGGCGCGAAGAGCGTCATCATCTCGGCCCCTGCCGACGGTGCCGACCTGACCGTCGTTTATGGCGTCAACCATGACCAGCTGACCAAGGAACACACGGTCATCTCTAACGCGTCGTGCACCACGAACTGCCTGGTTCCCGTGGTCAAGGTTCTGAACGACGTGATCGGTATCGACCACGGCTTCATGACGACGATCCACTCCTACACGGGCGACCAGCCGACGCTCGACACCATGCACAAGGACCTGTACCGCGCCCGCGCAGCCGCCCTGTCCATGATCCCGACCTCAACCGGTGCCGCCAAGGCGGTCGGCCTCGTGCTGCCGGAACTCAAGGGCAAGCTGGACGGCACGTCGATCCGCGTTCCCACGCCGAACGTTTCGGTCGTCGACTTCAAGTTCGTCGCCAAGCGCGACACGAGCGTCGCCGAAATCAACGATGCCATCAAGGCTGCCGCCGACGGCAAGCTGAAGGGCATTCTCGGCTACACGGACGAGCCGCTGGTCTCCCGCGACTTCAACCATGACAGCCATTCCTCGATCTTCGCCATCGACCAGACCAAGGTTCTCGAAGGAAATTTCGTGCGCATCCTGTCCTGGTACGACAATGAATGGGGCTTCTCGAACCGCATGTGCGACACGGCCGTCGCCATGGGCAAGCTGCTCTGAGACCATGACGAGCCCCGGGGCGCCACAGGCGTTCCGGGGCTTTTTCTATCTGCGGCCTGCCAGCAGGCCTGACCGCCTTGAAGCAACGTCCCGGCATATCCAACGCAGGGTAAGGCAAGGATCCCATCGATGTTTCGCCCGCTGCAGCAAACGATCGTGCGCTGGCGTCCGTTCGAGGACGAGGGCCTGGAGCATCTGACGCTGATGCCGCTGTCTGGGCCGCAACCCGGCATCCGAATCTTGTCGGTGGTGATCGGCGCGCGCGGCGGCACGCGCTATGGCGTCCGCTACACGATCGACTGCGACCCCCACTGGACGACGACATCCCTGACGCTTGAGACCACGACCGGCATCCGCCTCTCGCTCGTCTCGGACGGTCTCGGCCACTGGCAGGACGGCGACGGTCATGCGCTGCCGGCCTTCGACGGCTGCATCGACGTCGATCTCGCCGGCACGCCCTTCACCAACACGCTGCCGATCCGCCGGCTGGGCCTGCGCCCCGAAGACGGCACCCGCAGCCTCGACATGCTCTATATCCCGTTCGACACGTTCGAGCCGCTGCGCGATGCGCAGCTCTATACCTGCCTTGCCGAAGACCGGCTCTATCGCTACGAGGCCGCCGACCGCAGCTTCACGGCAGACCTTCCGCTGGACGCGGACGGCCTCGTGCTCGACTATCCCACGCTTTTCATTCGAACCTGACCCGATCAGACGCAACCGGAGACGACACATGACCTTCAAGACCCTTGACGACCTGACCGACATCGCCGGCAAGCGTGTGCTCGTGCGCGTCGACCTGAACGTGCCGACCAAGGACGGAAAGGTGACCGACGCGACCCGCATCGAGCGTGTCGTGCCGACGATCCGCGAACTGTCGGAAAATGGCGCCAAGGTCATCCTGCTCGCCCATTTCGGCCGCCCCAAGGGCGAGCCGGTCGCTGAGATGTCGCTGAAGCCGATCGCCGACGCGGTCGAGGACATCATCGACCAGCGCGTTCACTTCGCCGCCGACTGCATCGGCGAAGCCGCGGCAACGGCCGTGGCCGGCCTTGCGAACGGCGATATCCTGCTGCTCGAAAACACCCGCTTCCACAAAGGCGAGGAAAAGAACGACGCCGAGTTCACCAAGGCGCTGGCCGCAAACGGCGACATCTACATCAACGACGCCTTCTCCGCCGCGCACCGCGCCCATGCCTCGACCGAGGGGCTCGCGCATCTGCTGCCCGCCTATGCCGGCCGCACCATGCAGGCCGAGCTCGAAGCGCTGGAAGCCGGCCTCGGCAATCCCAAGCGCCCCGTCGTCGCCATCGTCGGCGGCGCCAAGGTGTCCACCAAGATCGATCTTTTGACCAACCTCGTGAAGAAGGTCGATGCCCTCGTCATCGGCGGCGGCATGGCCAACACCTTCCTCGCCGCCCAAGGCATCGACGTCGGCAAGTCGCTCTGCGAGCACGACCTTGCGGAGACCGCACGCAGCATCCTCACTGAGGCGGAAACATCGGGCTGCGCCATCGTGCTGCCGGTGGACGGCGTCATCGCGCGCGAATTCAAGGCGGGCGCCGCCAACGAGGTCGTCGATATCAAGGCGATCCCGGCTGACGCCATGGTTCTCGACGTCGGTGCGAAGTCGATTGCGGCTGTGAACGACTGGGTGAGCAAGGCGGAAACGCTGGTCTGGAATGGCCCGCTCGGCGCCTTCGAGATCGCCCCCTTCGACAAGGCGACCGTGGCGGTTGCCAAACACGCGGCATCGCGCACCAAGAGCGGCGCGCTCGTCTCCGTCGCCGGCGGTGGCGACACGGTCTCCGCCATGAACCATGCCGGCGTCGCCGACGACCTGACCTATGTCTCGACGGCCGGCGGCGCGTTCCTCGAATGGATGGAGGGCAAGCCGCTTCCGGGCGTCGATATCCTTCACCAGCAGAAGTAATCCAAGCCATCCACGGAGGCGCGTGGTCAGCCATGCGCCTCCAGCGTGCACGCGATCCAAAGCGCTTGCACTCGCCTGGTCGGAACAAACCATTGGAAAGCACAGGCAATTCAAACGATTAAATTATTTTCAATCGTTTTAAATATTTTAATTTATTTTGCATCCCCTTCAACTTCTGCTATCGCCAGAGGTAGAGACAAAACGCCGCAGAGGATGGATCATGACCGAGAGACTGGAAGATATTGCCGCAGCGATGATGGCAAAGGGACAGGGTCTTCTGGCCGCCGACGAATCCACCGCGACGATCGGCAAGCGCTTCGACACGATCGGTCTTGCCTCCAGCGAGACCTCGCGCCGCGACTATCGCGAGATGCTGTTCCGCGCCGACGAGGCGATGAAATCGCATATTTCCGGCGTCATCCTCTATGAGGAAACCCTGTTCCAGAAGGCGGCCGACGGCACGCCCTTCGTCGACATCATCCGCGCCGCCGGCGCCGTTCCCGGCATCAAGGTCGACACCGGCGCCAAGCCGATGGCGAAGTTTCCGGGCGAAACGATCACCGAGGGCCTCGACGGCCTCGCAGACCGCCTGAAGTCCTATTACGAGGCCGGAGCCCGCTTCGCCAAGTGGCGCGGCGTCATCGCCATCTCCGACACGCTGCCGACCTTCGGCTCGGTGAAAGCCAATGCCCAGGCGCTGGCCCGCTACGCCGCCCTCTGCCAGGAAGCCGGCATCGTGCCGATCGTCGAGCCGGAAGTCCTGATGGACGGCACGCCCGGCGATCATTCGATCGAGCGCTCGGCCGAGGTGACCGAGGAAACGCTGCGCATCGTCTTTGCCGAGCTCGCCGACGCCCGCGTCTCGCTCGAAGGCATGATCCTGAAGCCGAGCATGGTCATCGACGGCAAGAAGGCCCGCAAGGCCAGCGTCGAGCAGGTCGCAGAGCGCACCGTCGCCGTTCTCAAGCGCACCGTCCCCTCCGCCGTCCCGGGCATCGCCTTCCTCTCCGGCGGCCAGTCCACGGAAGAAGCGACCGCCCATCTCTCCGCCATGATCGCCGGCTACGACCTGCCCTGGGCCATGACCTTCTCCTATGGCCGCGCGCTGCAGACCGAAGCGCTGAACGCCTGGCAGGGCAAGGCCGAAAACGTCGCCGCCGGCCAGCGCGCCTTCACCCACCGCGCCCGCATGTGCGGCCTGGCGGCCCAGGGCGGCTGGAAGAAGGATCTGGAAAAGGCGGCCTGATCGCCCTTTCGCACACCACATTCAGGGCGTCCGACAGGATGCCTTGCACACCTTCTGGGAGGGAGGAGACCTGGCCGCCTCGTGCGGCCGGGTTTTTTTGTGCCGTTTGCAGGACCGAAGCGTCGCTCAAGCAGCAGCGCGTCGAAATTGTCATGGTCACAAGTCTGCCGTTTCGCACCTGCCGGCATCCGGGATAGCTCTTGACGCATCATCACCGGAGCCCGTTCGCTATGTCCCAGTTCGACTACGTCACCCTCGATGTCTTCACGAAAGAGCGCTTCCGCGGCAATCCGCTGGCCGTGATTGCCGATGCGCGGGGGCTCGATGGCGAGACGATGCAGGCGATCGCGCGCGAGTTCAATTACTCCGAGATCACCTTCGTGCTGCCGCCGGCAAACCAGGACAATACGGCAGAGGTGCGGATCTTCACGCCGACCATGGAACTGCCCTTCGCCGGCCATCCCAATGTCGGCACCGCCTTCGCGCTCGCCCGCGCCGGCCATGTCTTCGGCAAGCCGGTCGGCGACCGGCTGCGCTTCGAGGAGAAGGCGGGCATCGTCGAGGTGACCGTGGAGCGCGACGCCAGCGGTGCTGCCACCGGTGCCAGCATTCAGGCACCGCAGATGCTGACCGTCGCAGACGGCCTGCCCGTGGACACGCTCGGCCCCATGATCGGCCTTGCGCCGGCAAAGATCGCCACAGGCAACCACGCCCCGTTGTTCCTCTCGGTCGCCCTCCCCTTCCTCGTCGCCGAGCTGCCCAATCTCGAAACACTCGCCACAGCGCACCCGGACACGAGCCTGTTCTCGGCGGCCGAGGCCGGCCTCGACCCGATCGATGGTCGCCTGTCGGTCTTCCTCTATGTCCGCTCCGGCGAAGATCCGCTCTCGCTGCGCGCCCGCATGTTCGCGCCGCTCGACAACATCGCGGAAGACCCCGCCACCGGCAGCGCCTCGGCAGCCCTCGCCGCCTATCTCGCCACCAAGGTGCCCTCGGCGCCCGAAACGGTGGACCTGACGATCGACCAGGGCGTGGAAATGGGCCGCGCCAGCCACATCTGCCTGCGCGTCGCGATGTCGGACGGCAAACCTGCCAGCGTGCGGGTCATCGGCGATTGCGTGGAGGTCATGCGCGGCACCCTCACGGTCTGACGCGCGATCCCGGAACGTCCTACGGCCGGATCAGCACCGTCAGCATCATCACGGCGATGGCCGCCACCGCGATCTTCCAGAAATCCCGGCGATAGCGAAGCCCCGGCCAGCCCAGAGGCTTCACCAGTTGGACCGTCATCAGGGCGAGAAGCAGGAGGGAGAGCGCTTTGGACATTGTCGCGACCATAGAACAATTGTGGCCGGCATGCGACGCGCTTTCCGTCCGGTCGCCGCCGGAACCTGTCGCGGATGGCGATGCCGCCGCCGTCTGGAACATTGGAAGAGATTGATGCTCAAACCGATTCCGGTTTCGGGAAATTTGCAGTAGGTTCGCCGGCACGTCCGGAACAAGCGAAGTCTCATGACCAGAAATCTCCTCCCCGTCGCGGCCCTTCTCCTTGGAACCCTATTCCTGTTTCTCGGAAACGGCCTTCACAGCCTGCTCCTGCCGATGCGCGGCACCACGGAGGGCTATTCGGCCACGCTGCTCGGCCTGCTCGGCACCTCGTGGGCGAGCGGCTTCGTGCTTGGCTGCCTGACGGCGCCCGCCATCGTGCGACGTGCGGGCCATATCAGGGCCTTCAGCATCTTTGCGGCCATCCTCGCCATCGTCGCGTTGATGACCGGCATCCATGTCGATCCGATCTGGTGGGTGGTCCTACGGGCCTTCACCGGCTTCTGCACCGCGGGCACGTCGATGATCATCGAGAGCTGGCTGAACGAGCGTGCCACCAACGAGAGCCGCGGCGCGATCTTCTCGCTTTACATCGCCATCACCCTCTTCGGCGTGGTCGCGGGCCAGATGATCGTGCCCTTCGGCGACACCAACACGGCCGTGCTCTTCATGGTCTGCGGCATCGTCTATTGCGTCGCCATGCTGCCGACCCTGATGTCGACGGCGGTTTCCCCTCAGCCGTTGAAACAGGTCCGCCTCGATCTGGCCGGCCTCTATCGCAATTCTCCCGTGTCGTTCCTCGGCATTCTCATGGTCGGCATCGCCAATGGCGCCTATGGCACGCTCGCCGCCGTCTTCGGGCGTCAGGCCGGTCTGCCGGATGCGGATGTCGCCGTTATGGTCAGCACCGTCATTTTCCTCGGCGCCATCATGCAGTTTCCGGCCGGCCGGCTCTCCGACCGGATGGACCGACGCTACGTGCTGGCCGGCATTTCCGCCGTCGCCGCGCTGGCGGGGCTGCTGATCTTCCTGTTCGAGCCGGCGGGCAAGGGGTCGCTGCTCATCATGGTCGGCCTCTACGGCGCCATGTCGAACGCGCTCTACCCGATCGCGGTGTCCCACGCGAACGACTTCGCAGCACCGGAGGACTTCGTGAAAGTCTCCGGCGGCCTGCTGCTGCTCTACGGCATCGGCACGATCATCGGCCCGACCGTCGGCGGCCCCGTGATGACGATGATGGGCCCCTACGCGCTGTTCATGATCACCGCCTGCGCCCACATGATCGTCTTCGCCTATGCCCTCTTCCGCAGCCGCCGCCGGGCGGCCGTTCCCGTCTCGCAACGCGACCCCTATCCCGCCACCATATCGAACGGACCGCTGATGGCGACGCCCGAAAGTCTGCAGATGTCCCCGCGCGCCACGCAGGCGACGATCGTCGATCCGTCACCGGGAGAGGCCGGAGAACGGGATGGTGCAACGGAGACCGTGGATCGGGAGGACATAAAGCCCAATCCGTAGGGGACGGAGAAGAGCAGACGAATCGCGATGCCGCCCGCTGTATCGAAAGATGAACGAAACAATAAGTTTATGAAAAATGTTGCGGATCGAGACCGGAACAATACACTTTTAACCGTCTGTTAAGCATTCCGGTTTATACATCATGACATCCAGTTCGCTCTGGACTCAGACATTTCACTTCGGCGAATGGTCTGATTTTCTCCCTGTTTTACCTTGAGAGCCGCTTTTGCGGCTCTTTTTTTTGCCTTCGTTGCGCCGTGGGCCAGACGTCTTCATCAAGGTGTGGATGTTAACCCTTTCTTAAGAATATACTTGCGCGAAATGCGCTATGAGACCATTCTTCGTGTTGAGAAGAGCGGCGTTAGAAACTTTTTATCGACCCGCCCGTTACCTGACCGAGTGAATACGTCTAACCAGGGAATGAAACATGTCCGAACGCGGATTGAACACCGTCAGTTTTGCAGGCCACGCCGCAGCATCGGCACAGTTCAAGGCGCTCTACGCTGAGGGCATGGGGTTGGTCGAGGAAACGGCGAGCTATCTCGATGGCCACGGCCGCGCAGCCTCCAAGGTTCTGCCGCGCATGGCATCGGTTCTCTATGCGGCGGAATCCATGCGCCTGACCACCCGCCTGATGCAGATGGCCTCCTGGCTTTTGCTCCAGCGCGCCGTGAACAATGGCGAGATGACCCGCGACCAGGTGCTTTCTGAAAAGAACAAGGTTCGCCTCGACAGCTTCAACGTCGATCGCACGGCTCCGGGCTGGTCCGACCTTCCCGAAGGCTTCCGCGACCTCATCGACCGCTCGCTCCGCCTCCAGAACCGCGTCGCCCTGCTCGACCGCGAAATCTACCGCCCCCAGGAGGCTGGCAGCTTCGTGCCCGACAACCAGAACGGCGTGAAGGCCCAGTTGAACCTGCTTCAGACGGCGTTTGGTGCGAACTGAGGTTCCAGTTGGTCACTATCGGAAGAAACGAGCCCGGCATGCCGGGCTTTTTCGTGTTTGGGTGATCGGGTAATGTCGCGTTTCTTCGGCATGCCCGCACCGATAATGGTTGGGGCAGCCCCTCATCCGGCTGCCGCCACCTTCTCCCCGCAGGCAGGGAGAAGGGACTGCGCGGTGGGCTTCTCGGTCTCATAATCGGCAGAGTTTGCGAGAAAGAAGTGTCTATGTAACGCCGCACCGGCGCCCGACGTCCCTTCGCCCCGTGCGCGGGGAGAAGGTGCCGGCAGGCGGATGAGGGGCTGACGCACCCAGAGGCCTCTCTTTAAATCACCCCGACAAACGCAAAAAAGCCCGGCGAACCGGGCTTTTCCAATAAATCACTGCATCCAGAGCGCCGAAACGGCGCGCCGCCCAAGGCGGATCTTAGAGGCCGAGGCCTTCGAAGCGCTTCTTGAACTTGGAAACGCGGCCGCCGCGGTCCATGAGCTGCTGGTTGCCGCCGGTCCAGGCCGGGTGCGAATGGGGGTCGATTTCAAGGTTCATGGTCTGACCTTCGGAGCCCCAGGTCGAGCGGGTCTCGTACTCGGTGCCGTTGGTCATGACCACCTTGATCATGTGGTAAGCGGGATGGATATCAGCCTTCATAACACTCTTCCTGCAGTTCCCGGGTCCATTTGTCGCAACCACTTGCGGCTGCGGGACCGAACACGATAATGAAGCCGCAGACCGCATTTCGGCCAACGTCTTTTCAATTGGATGCGGTGCCTATACATGAAGGCCCAAGAGATAACAAGGGCCATAGCAAGGCCTGTCAGCAAAGCCGGATCTCGACGATCCGGCCGCATGACGCGTGAAATGTTTCGTCCAGACGCTGGGCGACTGGAGGACAGTGTGGCGATCGACAACGACAAGGCGGCAGGGGCCACGCGAAAGGTCCGGCCGCTGGCCGGGCTTCTTCCCTATGTGAAACGCTATCGCGGCCTGATGGCCGGGGCCGCCGTCTGTCTCGTGGCCGCGGCGCTGACCACGCTGACGCTGCCGCTGGCGGTGCGCCGCATGATCGACCACGGCTTTTCCAATTCCGACAGCGCCTTCATCAACACCTATTTCGCCATGCTGATGGTGCTGGCCATCGTGCTGGCGCTGGCGAGCGCCGGGCGTTACTTCTTCGTCATCACGCTGGGCGAGCGGGTGGTGGCGGATATACGGCGCGAGGTGTTCGACCATATCACCCGGCTGTCGCCCGCCTTCTTCGACGTCAACCAGTCCGGCGAGATCGTTTCGCGGCTGACGGCGGATACGACGCAGATCAAATCGGCGGTCGGCGCGACGGCCTCCGTCGCGCTGCGCAACATTATCCTCTGCCTCGGGGCCATCGCCATGATGGTCTATACCAGCCCGAAACTGTCGAGCCTCGTGCTGATGGCGATACCGGTCATCGTTTTTCCGCTGGTCGCCTTCGGCCGCAACGTCCGCCGCCGCTCGCGCGAGGCGCAGGACAGGCTGGCGGGCGCGTCCGCCTATGCGAGCGAGGCGATCGGCGCGATCCGCACCGTGCAGGCCTTCAATGGCGAGGCGACGGCCATGGCACGCTACGGCAGCACGGTGGAGGACGCCTACAGGGCTGCGCGCGGCGCAATCACCGCGCGCTCGGCGCTGACCGCCTTCGCCATCACCATGATCTTCGGCAGCGTCGTCGCCGTGCTCTGGTTCGGCGCGCAGGACGTGCTGGCGGGCACGATCTCGCCCGGCACGCTCGGACAGTTCCTGCTCTATTCAGTCTTTGCAGCCGGTAGCCTTGGCGCCCTGTCGGAAGTCTGGGGCGAGCTTTCGCAGGCAGCCGGTGCAGCCGAGCGGCTGAGCGAATTGCTGCAGGAACAACCTGCGATCACCGAGCCTGCCCATGCCAAGGTGTTGCCGCAGCCCGCCATCGGCCGGGTCGGGTTCGAGACCGTCCACTTCGCCTACCCGACGCGCCCGCTCGAAAAGAGCCTCAAAGCTTTGAGTTTCGCGGTGGAGCCGGGCCAGACCGTGGCGATCGTCGGTCCCTCCGGCGCCGGCAAAAGCACGCTCTTCTCGCTGCTGCTGCGCTTTTATGATCCCGACAGCGGGGTGATCCGTCTCGACGGCATCGACATCCGCGATCTCTCGCCGCAGGCCTTGCGCGGCCGGGTGGCGATCGTGCCGCAGGACGTGACGATCTTTGCGGCCACCATCCACGAAAACATCGCCTTCGGCACGCCCGGTGCCACGCGGGCAGCGGTGGAAGCGGCGGCGATCGCCGCGCAGGCCGATAC
The DNA here is from genome assembly GCF_003217095.1 of Rhizobium sp. PP-CC-3A-592. GTDB lineage: Bacteria > Pseudomonadota > Alphaproteobacteria > Rhizobiales > Rhizobiaceae > Ferranicluibacter. The sequence goes on along the minus strand of NZ_QJSR01000005.1, from coordinate 200,944 downwards.
CTTCATTCGGGCCATGCCAGACGCCTACGACACGCCGGTCGGCGAGCGCGGCATTACCCTGTCGGGCGGTCAGCGCCAGCGCATCGCCATTGCCCGCGCCATCCTGAAGGATGCGCCGGTGCTGCTGCTCGATGAGGCGACATCCGCACTCGACGCCGAAAGCGAGACGCTGGTGCAGACGGCGCTCGACGGGTTGATGCGCACGCGCACGACGCTGGTCATCGCCCACCGGCTGGCGACCGTGCTGAAGGCCGACCGCATCCTGGTCATGGATCAGGGGCGCATCGTCGAGGACGGCACCCATGCCTCGCTGGTGCGCCAGGGCGGGCTCTATGCGCGCCTCGCACGGCTGCAGTTCGACCATGGCGCCCAAGCGCTCAACGTCGCCAACCTTTAAGTCCAGTTGGGTATCTTTCCACCCATCTCATCCGTGGGCGGGTGGAAGGTTACCCATGAACGAAGCCCGCGCGCGGCAAAATGCGGCGAGGCAGCGTCTTTCGACCAAAGAGGCGGTTGTCTCTAACCTCCCGCCGATGTCACTCTCCATCCCGGCTGGCGCTTCGGAGGTTGCGCTGAGGCCAGATCTCAGACAGTGACGGGAGGAACGCGATGTCTGTCTTCAAATCCTTTTTGACCGGAACGCTGCCGGCCCTTGCCCTCGCCTTGCCGCTGGCCTTACCGCTGGCAATGGCCACGGGCAGTGCGCAGGCGCAGGACTTTCCGGAGCGCACCGTAACCATGGTCGTGCCCTTTGCCGCCGGCGGCTCGACGGACGTGGTGGCGCGCATCGTCGCGCAGAAGATGTCGGACGATCTCGGCGAGCAGGTCATCGTCCAGAACGTCGCGGGTGCCGGGGGCAATCTCGGCGCGACCAACGTCGCCCGCGCCGATGCGGACGGCTACACGATCCTCATGGGCACCGTCGCCACGCACGCGCTGAACCCGCTGATCCTGAAGACCAAACCTTATGACCCGGAGACGGACTTTGCGCCGGTGTCGCTTCTCGTGCTGGTGCCGAACGTCCTCGTCGTCAATCCGGAACTGCCGGCAAAGACCGTGGCCGAGCTGATCGCGCTTCTAAAGGCCGATCCCGAGAAATATTCCTATGCCTCTTCCGGCAACGGCACGCCGCTGCACCTGTCGGGCGAACTCTTCAAGAAGATGGCCGGCGTCAGCATGCAGCACATCCCCTACAAGGGATCCGGCCCGGCGCTGAACGACGTGATCGGCAATCAGGTGCCGATCATGTTCGACAACCTGCCCTCGTCCTCCGGCCACATCAAGGCCGGCACCCTGCGGGCACTCGGCGTGACCACGGCCGAACGCGCAGCCTCCTTCCCCGACGTGCCGACGATCGCGGAGACCGTGCCAGGCTACGAGACCTATACGTGGAATGCACTGTTCGCCCCGGCCGGCACGCCCGAACCCGTCATCGCCCGCCTCAATGCGGCAGCGAAGAAGGCCATGGCCGATCCCGATGTCGTCGCCCGCATGAAGGATTTTAGCGCCACCATCGTCGCATCGACGCCGGAGGAACTGAAGACGCATGTGAAGGCGGAGATCGACAAGTGGACGCCGGTGGTGAAGGACGCGAATGTGACGTTGGATTGATGGGGCGTTTGTAACCGGGGCACAGCCCCTCATCCGGCTGCCGCCACCTTCTCCCCGCGCGCGGGGCGAAGCGACCCTAAGGCACCGCATCCGCCACATATCGGACGTCGAACAGGGCGCGTCCCCTCGCCCCGCGCGCGGGGAGAGGGCTAGGGTGAGGGGCTATTGTCGGGCCGAAATATTCGCCGTGCCCCGCTCCCCCCTACTTCTCCGTCAGCTTCAGCTCGATCCGACGGTTCTGGTCGCGGGCTTCCTTGGTGTCGCCCTCGGCGATCGGCTGGAACTCGCCGAAGCCGGCGGCGACCAGGCGGCCGGGGGGGACGCCCTTGGAGATGAGGTATTTGACAACCGACGTGGCGCGGGCCGATGAAAGTTCCCAGTTGTCGATGTAGCGACCGGCGCCCGACAGCGGCACGTTGTCCGTGTGGCCATCGACCCGCAGCACCCAGTTGATCTCGGCCGGAATTTCCTTGGCGAGATCGAGCAGCGCCATGGCGAGCTTGCCCATCTCCTCCTGCCCTGCCGGGTTCAGCTCGTTGCCGCCGGAGGGAAAGAGGACTTCCGACTGGAAGACGAAGCGGTCGCCGACGATACGGATGTTCTCGCGGTCCGACAGGATTTCGCGCAGGCGGCCGAAGAAATCGGACCGGTAGCGGTTGAGCTCCTGCACGCGCTGGGCCAGCGCTACGTTCAGGCGACGGCCGAGATCGGCGATCTTGGTCTGCGATGTCGTGTCGCGCGCCTCGGAGGCCTGAAGGGCACTTTCGATGGCGGCGATCTGGTTGCGCAGGGCGGCGATCTGCTGGTTGAGGAGATCGATCTGGCTCATCGCCCGGCCGCTTGCCTGCTGTTCGGCTTCCAGCCGTCCGGTAAGGTCGCCGATGCGCTGGTCGGCCGCAGCCGTGCTGCCGCTGCCCTGATCGAGCAGCGATTGCAGCCGCGAGCGCTCGCCCTCCGATGTCTGAAGCGACGCCTGCAGATTGGCAAGCGAATCCTCCAGATCCTGCTTGCCGCTCTTTTCCAGCGCCAGAAGCTGGGTCAGCTCGTTGATCTGGCTGTTCAGCCGCGTCAGCACCTCGTCCTTGCCGCTGATTTCGCGGCTGAGCAGGAACTGCGCCATGACGAAGACCGAGAGCAGAAACATGATGGCGAGCAGCAACGTCGACAGGGCATCGACGAAGCCGGGCCAGTAATCCACGGTGCGCTGGTGGCGACCCCTGCGTAGCGCCATCTCAGTCCTGTCCCGTCTCTTCGCTGGCCCGACGCGGCGTCGGCAGGGTCTTCCTGTCGTTGTCCGACAGTCGCGCGGCCAGCTTGTCGAGCGTGCGGCGCATGGAGCGCGCCTCTTCCTGCTGGGCCTCGATCCAGTCGCGCAGCATCTGCTGCTCGCCGCGCATGTTCTTCACCAGGCCCTGAATGCCCTCGGCAAGGCTGGCCATGGCCGCCGTCGTGCGCTGGCTCGTGCCGCCTTCCTGCGTCATGCGGCTGAGCTCCTCGGCGATAAGCCGCAGGTCTTCGGAGCGATCGCCCGCACCGACTTCGGAGCGCACGTTCACATCCGAGCTGACATCGGTGACGGACGACAGCCAGTTCTCGAGTTCGGTATAAAAGCGGCTCTGCGCCCGACCGGCCTGCAGATCGAGGAAGCCGAGAACCAGCGAGCTCGCAAGACCGAACAGCGAGGTGGAGAAGGCGGTGCCCATGCCGGTCAAGGGCGCGGAGAGGCCTGTCTTCAGCGCAGACAGCACATCTTCCGTGCTGCCGCTGCCGGCATCCAGCGACTGGATGACGGTGTTGATGGAGCCGATGGTGCCGAGCAGGCCCCAGAAGGTGCCGAGCAGGCCGAGAAAGACGAGAAGGCCGATGAGATAGCGCGACGTATCGCGCGATTCATCGAGACGGGTTGCGATGCTGTCGAGAATGGAGCGGAGCGCCGCGGTGGAGATCGCCATTGAATGACGCTTGCCGATCAGCGCCCGCATGGGGGCGAGCAGAACCGGATCGCGCCCGACCTTGTCGGCGCTGCCGGCGGCGCGGAAGTTGTTGAACCAGCGCACCTCCGGCCTGAGCGCCAGAACATGGGTGAAGACGAGGAGGATGCCGATCAGCAGCACGCCGAGGATCAGCCCGTTGAGGCCGGGATTGCTGAGAAAGGCGGCCTGCGCCTGACGGAACAGGATGGCACCGACGAAACCGACGATGATGAGGAAGATCACCATGGTCCAGAAGAACACCATGGGGCTCGTCAGCTTGTTCGGATTGTAGTCCCCGCCCTGCTCCGCATCCCAGCCAGACAATGTCAGTTTCGCCATGCCGCTTCTCTCGATTCCCAGCCGGCCGCCCGGTCATCTCTCGGCCGGGCCCGGCCATATGGCGCAGACCCTACTGCATAATTTACCAAACCGGAACGGTTCGCGCACATATTCTGCAAGAGATCAACGACCTGGGCAGAGCAACGGCCGGCCCGGGAAAACCGCGCCGACGCACCGATATCGACGCGGGAAAACGGCAGAAATAGGACGTGCGGGGTGCCAAGCGGCCGGCACCATCCGGTCTCGATTACTTGCCCGGCATCGGGCGGTGCAGAACCTCGTGCAGCGCCTTGCGGATATATTCGTTGCCGGCGATGATCGAGCCGTCTTCGATCGGCTTGTTGCCGCCATCGATATCGGCGATCCAGCCGCCCGCCTCGCGCACCATCAGGATGCCGGCTGCCAGATCCCACGGCATCAGGCCGCGTTCCCAGTAGCCGTCGAACCGGCCGGCCGCGACATAGGCCAGCGCCAGGGACGGCGAGCCAAGGCTGCGGACGCCGGCAACTTCGCCCATCACATGCCGCAGTTCGATGAGGTGGTTGCCGTGGTGGCCGCGGCCGAGGAACGGCGTGCCCGAGGAAATGACGGCATCCGCCAGGCTGCGGCGTGCGGCCACGCGCAGGCGGCGATCGTTGAGAAAGGCCCCGCCGCCGCGCTCGGCGGTGTAGAGTTCGTCGGTGGCCGGGTTGAGGATCACGGCCGTGACGATCTCGCCCTGACGCTCAAGCGCCACGGTGATGGCGAAATGCGGAATGCCGTGCAGGAAGTTGGTGGCGCCGTCGAGCGTATCGACGATCCAGCGATGCGCGCCGTCCGTGCCCTCGACCTCGTCGCCGTCCTCACCGAGATAGCCATAGGTCGGGCGAGCCTTCATCAGCTCTTCGCGGAGGATCTTTTCAGCCTTGCGATCGGCCTGCGACACGTAGTCGCCCGGCCCCTTCATGGAAACCTGCAGGTTCTGCACCTCGCCGAAATCGCGGGACAACGACTTGCCGGCCTTGAAGGCGGCCTGGACCATGACGTTGAGAAGGGCGGAACGGGCCATTTCGGGCTTCCTCTGAAAAAAGCGCCGGAGAGAGGACCGGCAGATCGCGGGGCTGTCACAGAACGGTCGGCGACGACGGCGTCCATCGAGGAAACCGGGGATCAAGCCGACAACGCGGCGGATCGTTCTGACGATCCACCGGGCGGCGCCTCAAGACCACAGATCCCCGCGAATTTCAAGTCCCTGCAAACCTGCCGAGCCGCACGGCGGCCGGAAGCGCCTTCAGTCTGTCAGGTTCATCCTGAATCAGCCAGACTCAGGATCCTTTGTCGTCGCTTGTCTTTTCGAGATAACCGGATTCCACTTATCCCTGACAAACTCTACCCGCGCACCGCGCGAAAACGGTTCGCGGCCTCGCGGGCCGCCTTCTGCTGGGCTTCGCCGATGCCGAGGTAGAAGTCCTCGAGATCGTCGTCCTTGAGGCCCGCACGGCGCGAAAGCACGTACCACTTGGCCGCCTCCACCGGATTGGGCCGCGTGCCGATGGCATTGATATAGAGGTGCGAGAGCTTGTTCTGCGCAACGACATTGCCGGAATTCGCCGCGCGCAGCATCCAGCCGAAACCCTGTTCGAGGTTGCGGCTGCCGCCGACCCCGTCCACGAGCCAGATGCCGGCATCGAGCTGGGCCGTATCGACCCCGGCCGCGGCCGCCCGCAACAACCATTCCCGCGCCCGCGCCCGCTTGTCGTCGGGAATGCCGTCGACATTCAGGTAGATCTGCGACAGCGCATATTGCGCATCCGCGATACCCTGGCTGGCAGATTTTTCGTAATAGGGCATCGCTGCCTTCAGCCCGGCCTGTCCCGGCTGGTCGGCCACGAGCAGCTGGGCATAGTTGAACTGGGCGGAGGCATTGCCGCGATCGGCCGCCTTCTTCATCAACTCCTCGGAGCGGGCCTTGTCGCGCGGCACGTCCCGGCCCTCCATCAGGAGGATGGCATATTTGAACATGGCGGAGGGATCGCCGGAGGCTGCGGCCTGCCCGTACCAGAAGGCCGCGTCCTTCGGTTTGCGCGGCACGCCGAGCCCCTGGGCGAAAATTTCCGCGACCAGCGTCTGCGCCGAGGCATCGCCCAGCTGCGCGCGCGGCAGAGCGAGTTCCATGGCCGTGAGGTAGTAGCCGCGCTGGAACGCACCATAGGCGTCGTCGGCCTTGCCCTCGAAGGGCTTTTCGGCGGGAAGCGCTGGAAGGGCGACGCCCATCCGCTCCAGCACGTTGACGCCGCCGGACGGCGCGATCTTGCCGTCGGCAGGCTTTCCCTCGCCGCCCGGCCGCCGCAGCGCCGGGATTTCGTTTTCCGGAAGGGCTGCGCCATTGAACGGGGTGATGCGGCCGCGCTTGGCCGTCACGCCGGTCTCGCTCGTCGCGTCGTCCTCCGGCTCGGCGCCCGCTTCCGCATCAGGCTGTGCCGGTGTTTCGGCCGGGGCAACAATGGCCGTATCGGGCTCGACGCCCGGAAGCGCGTCCTGCGCGCTCGCAGGCAGGCACGCCACACTCACTGAGAACAGGGCGACGGAAAAAAGGCAGAGACGGGGCGAACGATCCAGCATTCCCGGTCTTAAGCGCCAAACCGTGGCGCTTTTTCGTCAAGCAGTGCATTGACCTCCGCAATCACGGCAGCAGCCCGCTCCGGCACCTCGAAAACGGCCCGATGCAGCGCCACGAACTCCGCGCCGCTTTCCGCGACCGCGAGGGCAGAGGCAGGGTCGGCACCGCCCATGACGATGCAGGGGATCTCGATCATAGAGGACCACCACTCGCCGAGCGCCACGTTCTTCCCATGCGCCTCCGGCTTGATGTCGCCGTTCAGCTTGCCGAAGAAGATATAGTCGGGCTTTGCCTCGCCGATTTCCAGCGCATGATGCCGGTCGGCCGCATTGCCGCCGCCGACGATGAGCTTCGGCGAGAATTTCTCCATCGCCTCGGTCATGGCCTCGTGATTACCCTCGACATGCAAGCCGTCGGCGCGGGCCCGCCCGGCGACGCGGGTATCGCCCGCGACGAGCGCCGCGGCGCCGGCCTCCTGGATGAGCGGAACGAGCGCTTCCGCATGCTTCTGGAAGGCCTGGTCATCGAGCCCGTATTGCGGCACGATGACGGAGGCGACGTCGCCCCCTTTCAGGGCGTCGCCGACGATGCGGGCGCGCTCCGCGGCATCCGCGATATCGGGAACGATGAGGACGAGGCGGCAGCGATTGTCGGTCAGGCTCATGAAGGTGCTCCAGCAGGCCACAGGGGGCGTGCATCTGCGTGTTGTCTGTGCGCTCAGCGATACCCGCTCGCGCGTCGGGGATCAACTATGCCAGGGCACGCCGCCCCAACGCGCATCTCTACTTACGAGAGAAAATCACCAAAAAGCATACTCGCAATTGGCGAGTATTAGCGGGTTGCGAAAAATAGGTTGTGGCAACGCACAATTTACTTGATGATAATGTGCATTTCTAATAACGTTCTAATATGTCAAATCTATCACCCTTCAATGCCATCGCAGACCCGAACCGCCGCTACCTGCTCGAGGAGCTTCGGCGCGCGCCGAAGACCGTCAATGAGCTTGCCGAAGGCTTACCAATCAGTCGTCCGGCCGTTTCGCAGCACCTCAAGGCTCTGCTCGACTCAAACCTCGTTTCGGTCTCGCCCAACGGGACGAAACGCATCTACCAGATCAACAAGCCGGGATTCGACGCCGTCAATCTCTGGTTGGATCAGTTCTGGGCCTAGTCGCTACTGTGCATACGGTTATCAGCGGTAAGCCAACCGCAGAGAGTTGGCTACCGCTTGGAGATAGCCGCCACAGCGAGGGCAAGGCATCTGTCCGTGACCGGAACGCGGCTTCGGGGCGTTTTCGGTAAAGGCATGCGCTGTTTCAGCCGTGGAGGGATCGGTACGGGGTGTCCGATTCAAGGGTATGCTGCGTAAGTCCCCAAATCGGGATTGATCGTGCAGCTGGTATTGAGTGTTGCAACGTACCTGCGTGCGTTACGTCTGACGCACGTGCTGTAACGTGCTCACACCGAAGTCGCATATTCGCGACGTTTTTGGTCGCTTCATCGAAATGTTCGCGGGATATACGATTCTGCGTTGGCTCCTTCTCATGTCGCTTTACGGACATGGTGTGAGCTTCACATCCCGCAGGCGTTGCAGCGGCGTGCGCACGGGATGTTCGTTCGTGGTGCGCCGAGACCAGGATTCCATGTGATGCGCGATATCCGGTGCTTCCCACCATTTTTGTATTCGTTCGCTTACCCATGCGCTCTTCGGCGTGACGCCTTGCGCCCCGAAGACCAGCCCTCCCGCGACGGCGCATGTCGACCCATATCGCCCGATGTCACTGCCGCCAGCAGCAGACCGGAGGGTAAAGAGGGCGGGGGCCGGCCGGCCCGCATGAGGAGTCCGCACGCCTTGCCAACCCCCGGTCATCCCGGCCGTCGGGCAAGCGGGAGGAATCAGCGTGCGGGCTCTGAGATTTGGAGAGAATGGTAGACGGAGAGACAGCTTAGACGATGGTCCGAACTCTATGCCGTGTGGACCACCCGACAGCGGGTCGCAGGCATCGGCACTCCATCGCAGGGCGCACCAATTCGGGCGGCCAAAAAAGCCGACGCCTCGCAAACGGGGTAAGCCGGTTTGCGAGGCGTCTTGCTTCAAAAGCGCGGATCTCGTGCCGTCATGATCGGCTGTGTCCGGCTATCACGTGAATTTCCCTGGAGAGAATGCTTTACGTAATCAATGAGTCGTCGAACGGATCTTCGTGATCTCGTCCTTCAAACGCAGCTTCCGACGCTTGATCGTGGCAATATATTCGTCTTCCACAGACGGCCTTGTCAGAGCTGAATGCAGCTCTTCTTCGAGAACGGTGTGTTTCTTCTCAAGCGTTGCAAGATGAGCCTCAATGTTCATGTGGCAGTCCCTTCCTTTTGCTTGCATCCGGTCGCCAGGCGCCGGATGTTCAGGTTCTAACGGGGGAAGTGTGCCATGCGTTTGCCGATTTGTCGAAGGCGAAATCGCAGAAACGGATAACTTCCCGTGAACGATCGTTCTATGCTAGAGGATCGCGCCTTGGATGAATCGCGCACGGGGCCGGAAGGTTCCCGCCGCGCCGCAATGATCCGAACCGGCCGCTTGAGACCGTGCGGCCACGCACCACTTTTCTTACCCGACGACAGTTCTGCCGCCGGATGCCGACAGGGAAATCCGCATGCCCGATCAGGACCAGGCCGAACTCAGACTGAGCGTTGCGCGTCTGCGGCAGGAGCACGAGGATTACGATGTCGCCATCAATGCGATGATCCAGACCGGCTGCGATGCGCTGCGAATTCAGCGGATGAAGAAAAAAAAGCTGGTCATCAAGGACAGGATCACCAAGATCGAGGATGTGATCATTCCCGACATCATCGCCTGATATGGGCCGGATGCGGATGTGAGACACGACCGAGCGTGAACCCTTTATCGACCAGCGCGGGCTTGCTTGAAGGCCGGCGCCAACCTCTATCCCGCGAACCTCTCTTCAAGGAGTGCGAGACATGACGAACCCCGGTCCGCCCCCCGTCGCCATCATCATGGGAAGCCAGTCCGACTGGGAAACCATGAAGAATGCCGCCGACATGCTCGATGCGCTCGACATTCCCTATGAAGCGCGCATCATTTCGGCCCACCGCACGCCCGACCGGCTGGTAACCTTCGCCACCTCCGCCCGCGAGGAAGGCTTCAAGGTCATCATCGCCGGGGCCGGCGGTGCCGCCCATCTTCCCGGCATGACCGCCGCCATGACCCCCCTGCCCGTCTTCGGCGTACCGGTGCAGTCAAAAACCATGTCGGGCCAGGACAGCCTGCTCTCCATCGTGCAGATGCCGGCCGGCATTCCGGTCGGCACACTCGCCATCGGCCGCGCCGGCGCCATCAATGCCGCACTGCTGGCGGCCGCCGTGCTTGCCCTGTCCGATCCGGATCTTGCCGACAGGCTGGATATCTGGCGCGCCGAGCAGAGCGCCGCGGTCGCCGAATATCCGGTCGACCCGGCATGATCACGCTCGGCATCATCGGTGGCGGCCAGCTCGGCCGCATGCTCGCCATGGCCGCCGCGCGCTTGAACGTGCGCACCGTCATCCTCGAGCCGCAGGCGGATTGTCCGGCAGCGCAGGCCGCCAACCGGCAGATCGCGGCCGCTTACGACGATGAAGCCGCGCTCGACGCGCTGGCTACGGCCTGCGATGTCGTCACCTACGAATTCGAGAACGTGCCCGTGGCCGCCGCCGCGCGCCTTGCCCGCAGCCGGCCGGTCTACCCGCCGCCGAAGGCGCTGGAGGTGGCGCAGGACCGGGTGACCGAGAAGCGCTTCCTCAATGCCTGCGGCCTTGAGACGGCCCGTTTCCACACGGTCGACAGCGCCGCGGAGCTCGCCGCAGCCCTTGCCGATTTCGGCGGCAGGGGCGTGCTCAAGACCCGTCGTCTCGGCTATGACGGCAAGGGCCAGCACGTCTTCCGCGATGGCGGCGAAGATGCAGCAGACGTCTACGAGCGCCTGGGCGCCGTGCCGCTGATTCTGGAAAGCTTCATCACGTTCGACCGTGAGATCTCCATCATCGCCGCGCGCGGCACCGACGGTGCGTTCGCCGCCTTCGACCCCGCGGAGAACGTTCACCGCAACGGCATTCTCCACACCTCCACCGTACCGGCGACGATCGACGCGGCAGCCACGCAGGCTGCGACCGCTGCGGCAAGAGCGATTCTGGAAACACTGGATTACGTCGGCGTCATCGGCGTCGAGTTCTTCGTGCGGCCGGATGGCGGGCTTGTCGTCAACGAGATCGCGCCCCGCGTCCACAATTCCGGCCACTGGACGGAGGCCGCCTGCGTGGTCTCGCAGTTCGAGCAGCACATCCGCGCCGTTTGCGGCCTTTCGCTTGGGCATACCGCCCGCCACTCGGACGCGGTGCTGCAGAATCTCATCGGCGACGACATTCACGACCTGCCGCGCTGGCTGCAGGAGCCCCGTACGCTCGTTCATCTCTATGGCAAGGAGGACGCCCGTCCGGGCCGGAAGATGGGCCATGTGACGGTGCTTGGCTGAGCTTTGCGCCGGATGTCGCAAACCTGCTAAAAACCAGGCTTCGCGTCCGAAATCCCGGCCGTTATGGTTGACAGCAGCCCGGGCTCGGGGTATTTGCCAGCCACCGTAAAGAGCGCGCTCAGCCCTGACAGGCTCGCAGGCGCGCTTTTTGATTGTTTAGACCCTGTGCGAATGTGCATTCGCCGCAACTGCGGATCAGAAAGATGAAGATCAAAAATTCGCTTAAGTCGCTGAAGGCCCGTCATCGCGAAAACCGTCTGGTTCGCCGCAAGGGCCGCGTCTATATCATCAACAAGCTCAACCCGCGTTTCAAGGCCCGTCAGGGCTGAGGCAATCTGCCGAAGCGGGACTGAAGTGACATGTCTTTCGACCTTTGGTCGAGGAGCATGTCATAAAATTGATTTGATCTGAGGCCATGGCGGGATACCCTCTCACCATGGCCTTTTTCATGTCCCGTACCCTGATTCCCGCACCGTCTCGCCTGGCCCCTCTGGTTGCGGCATGTCTCGTCATGTCGTCCCTCGGCCCTGTCCAGGCGGCGGATACCGCGCCGGTGCCAACGGCAGACATGCCCACGGCGAAGCCTGCCGAGCCGGAAAAGCTCCCGACGCGGGCCGAGAAGCTCGACACCCTCTTTGCCGCACTGAAGCGCGAGCGGGATGCCGAGAAGGCGCGCGGCATTGCCGAGCAGATCCGTCTGGAATGGCAGGATTCGGGAAGTGCGACCGTGAACCTGCTCATGCAGTGGGCGGCAAAAGCCGTGGCCGACAGCAAACAGCCGAGCGCCCTCGACCTCTACGACCAGGTCATCGCGCTGGCGCCCGACTATGTCGAAGGCTGGAACCAGCGGGCGACGCTGCACTACCAGATGAGCAACTACCGGAAATCCATGTCCGACATCAACCGCGTGCTGGCGCTTGAGCCGCGGCACTTCGGTGCGCTCGCGGGAATGGCGGCAATCCTCACCGCCTCCGGCAAGGACGAACTGGCCCTGCGGGCCTGGGAACAGTTCCTCGCCGTCTACCCCGCCGAACGCAAGGCGCAGGAGCAGGTGGGCGAGCTGGAAGAGAAGCTGGCGGGCAACCGGACCTGAGAGGGTCCGTTCACTCTACCTTCCGGAAATCGGCCGCTCTGCACGCCGGTGAACCGTTTCCCGCAGCGCTCCGTATGACATCGAAAATCCGATTCCGGACCGCAAGCCCTATCCTCGGTGTGGCCCATCGGCACCGGGACCGCTAACGGTGTGACGACGACGGACCATGCCTATCTTCCCGACCCGCAGGATCATCATGCTTTCGACGCTCGCCGCCTTCCTCATCCTCATGGCCGTGGGTGTCGGCGCCGGAACCTATCAGGCATCCGCCTTCGAGCGGACCAGCGGCCATGAGGGCGACCTCACAGATGTCGGCGGCTACCGCATGAACAGCGTTCACGTGCCCCGCCCGCCCGGCGCAGACCTGCCGCCCATCGTCTTTATCCACGGCGCCAGCGCCAACCTCAACGACCCGATGGCAGCCTTTCGTGCGAAGCTGGAAGGCCGGGCCGAGATGCTGTTCCTCGATCGCCCCGGCTTCGGCTATTCGGAGCGCGGCGGGCCGCGCAACGCCTATCCGGATGGACAGGCGGATGCGGTGGCCGCCCTCATGAAGAAGCGCGGAATCCGCAAGGCGATCATCGTCGCCCATTCCTTCGGCGGCGCGATTGCCGCGACCTTTGCCCTGAACCACAAGGACATAGTGGCCGGCCTCGTCTTCCTCTCCCCCGCCACCCATCCCTGGCCGGGCGGCGTCGAATGGTACTATAATGTCGCCAAGACGCCCCTGCTCGGCGATCTCTTCGCGACCCTCGTCGCACCCACCGTCGGCCGCCTGCTGGTGGACAAGGCCACCCGCAGCGTCTTTGCGCCCAACCACCGGCCGGACGACTATATCGCCGAGAGCAAAACCTATCTGGCGCTCCGCCCGGCGACCTTCCGCAACAATGCCGTCGATATCGCCAACCTGCTCGCCTATGTCACGAAGGTCGCGCCGCGCTATGTCGAGATCACGGCGCCCACGGTCATCATCACCGGAGACCGGGACAAGGTCGTCCTGCCGGACATCCACTCCCGCCAGCTACATGAGGCGATCTCGGGCTCACGGCTGGTCACCATCCACAATCTCGGCCACAAACCCGACTATACCGTCACCGACGTCGCCATCGCCGCCATCGAGACCGTTGCCGGTGAGACGCCCGATCTTGAGGGAATCGCCCGCGCAGCAGAAAAACGCATCGCCGGGGACAACGAGGACTGAACGCGAAAACGCCGCGTCCCCATGAGGGAACGCGGCGTTTTGCTGTTGGATACTCCACAGTCTGTCGGGTTCATTCTGAACCAGCCAGACTCTGGATTCCTTTGTCGTCGTTTATCTCTTCTGGATAACCGGATTTCCCTTATCCCTGACAAACTCTAACGCTTAGACGCCGCCGGCGCCGTCTTCGCTGATATAGGCGATGCGCAGCATGTTGGTGGCGCCGGGCGTGCCGAGCGGAACACCGGCCGAGATGATGATGCGGTCGCCCGGATTGGCAAGGCCTTCCGAAGCGACAATGCGGCAGGCGCGGTTGACCATGTCGTCAAGGTCGGTCGCATCGCTGGTGACGACGCAGTGCATGCCCCAGACCACCGAGAGCCGGCGCGCCGTCTGGATGACGGGCGAGAGAGCAAGGATCGGCACCTGCGGACGCTCGCGCGCCGTGCGCAGGCCGGTATTGCCCGAAGACGTGTAGCAGACGATGGCCGACAGCTTCAGCGTTTCGGCGATCTGGTGCGCGGCAAGCGAAATGGCGTCCGCACCCGTGGCTTCCGGCGGCGTGCGCTGGGCGTAGATGATACCGGAATAATGCGGGTCGGTTTCGACCTTGCTGGCGATCGACGACATGGTCGCGACGGCCTCGACCGGGTAATCGCCGGAGGCGGATTCGGCCGACAGCATGACGGCATCGGCACCTTCGAACACGGCGGTGGCGACGTCGGAGACTTCGGCGCGGGTCGGGACCGGTGCCGAGATCATCGATTCCAGCATCTGCGTGGCGACGACGACCGGCTTGCCGGCGCGGCGGCAGGCGCGGATGAGCTGCTTCTGCAGGCCGGGAACGGCCTCAAGCGGCATTTCGACACCGAGATCGCCGCGGGCAACCATCAGCGCATCCGAAAGCTCGATGATTTCGTCGATCCGTTCGATCGCCTGCGGCTTTTCGATCTTCGACATCAGGCCGACGCGGCCGCCGGAGATCTTGCGGACCTCGATCAGATCTTCGGGACGCTGGACGAAGGAGAGCGCCACCCAGTCGACTTCATTCGTGGCAAGCACGGCATCGAGGTCGGCGCGGTCCTTATCGGTCAGGACGCCGACGCCGAGCAGCGTATCGGGCAGACTGACGCCCTTGCGGTCGGAAATCTTGGTGCCGGACACGACGGTACAGACGATGCTCTTGCCGTCGGCGCTTTCGGCGCGCAGGTGCAGCTTGCCGTCATCGATCAGCAACCGGTCGCCGGCCTTGACCGCTTCGAGAATTTCGGGATGCGGCAGGAAGACGCGGGTCTTGTCGCCGAGCGCCTCGTTGTCGTCGAGCGTGAAGGTCTGGCCGGGAACGAGGTCAACCTTGCTATCGACGAACTTGCCGACACGAAGCTTCGGGCCCTGAAGGTCGGCGAGAATGCCGATGGGGCGGCCGCAACGGGCCTCGACGGAGCGGATGCGCTCGATGAGCGTGCGCATCATGTCGTGGCTGGCATGGCTCATATTGATGCGGAAGAGATCCGCACCGGCCTCGTGCAGCTTCTGGATCATCGCCTCTTCGTTCGACGCCGGTCCCAGCGTCGCAAGGATTTTGGCTTTTCTATTCCGTCTCATCAATTCTGGCCTTCTTGAGTCCCGGGCGTATCGGAAAGCTGAACCATCCAGCTGCCTTGGCGTCCCGTGTCGTATTCCTTGAAGCCCATGCGCTGGAAACCGCGCGCAAAACAGTCCTGCACGCCGACGATCTTGAACTCGTTTTCAGCGGCGCACATGTTGACGTTGCCTGTCCACCGGCCACCACGCGCCGCATCCTCGGCGTAGAGATAATAGTAGCGGGATTGCAGTTCGCCCTCGATCAGCGTCGCGCAGGTGGTGGCAGGTACCTGCCACCAACCCTCGGTGATCCAGCCTTCCTTGGCGCGGTAGCCGATGGCCACCCCGACGAGGTTCTGCGTACCGTTGCAGACGCGAAATTCGGCGCGCGCCTCCGTTGCCACAAGGGGGGAGGCGAGCGCGAGCGCGAAGACAGTCAATCCACCGAGAGACAAGCGACGCATGTTCGACGGGGAGAGAAGATGTCGAGACACGGTTTCCAATGGTGCTCCATTGCATTTTGTCGAGGCACTTTCTTGCGACGGTGCGGGGCGAAAGTCAACGGAGGTGTAAGGCCTCATTTCCGGCTTTTTCCGGGCAGGCACGGCCTCCTGCATAATTCATTAAACCAAGATCGGTTTAATGATTAAATTGCGCAAAAATTGTAAAGTGTTAGAGCGACCTTGGCGCGTCATGAATGACGCGCGGCGCTCTAGCGTCGATGCGCCTGCCTTGCGATCGCCTTTTCGGCATGTCATCAAAATTGTAAAGGCATGCAAAGAGGTTGAACCCCATGGCCGACGAGGCGCCGTTCGAGATCATCAGAGGCGATATGGGTCGTGGGCTCGTGCTGCTCGGCGACCACGCGACCAACCGGCTGCCACCCCGTTACGGCACGCTTGGCTTGGCCGAAAGCGCCTTTGCCCGGCACATCGCCTACGACATCGGCGTGGAGCCTCTGATCCGGGGATTGGCCACGCGTCTCAACGTGCCCGCCGTGATGAGCCGCTATTCCCGCCTGCTGATCGACCCGAACCGCGGCGAGGACGATCCGACCCTGATCATGAAGATTTCCGACGGCGCGATCATCGCCGGCAATCATCCTTTATCGGAGGCAGAAGCCGAGGCGCGCCTGGAGGGCTACCATCGCCCCTATCACCGGGCCGTGGCCGACACCATCGCCGAGGTTGCCCAGGCAAGCGGCAGCACGCCGCTCATCCTGTCGCTCCACTCGTTCACCCCGGCCTGGAAGGGCGAACCCCGCCCCTGGCATGTCACCGTGCTCTGGGACACCGACGCGCGCGCCGTGCTGCCGCTTCTCGCAGCGCTGCGCGAACCCGGCGATGTCGTGGTCGGCGACAACGAGCCCTATGACGGCGCCCTGCGCGGTGACACGCTCTACCGCCACTGCATGGAAACCGGCATGCCGCATGCGCTGATCGAGGTGCGCCAGGACGAGATCGGCACGCCAGAAGGCGTCGCCGCCTGGATCGACCGTCTGGCGCCGATCTTCGAGCGGCTAAACGCCCGCGCCGACCTGCACCGCGCGGAGCGACACCCCTCCCGCACGGGGCCTTACGCCGCGTAACACTTCGCATTGGGAGCGCCCTGCCCGCTCCGCCGACCGAAAGGACATGCCCATGCCCGACACAAGCCCGATGCCCGAACTCTCACCGGAACAGCGAACCGAATTCGAGGCCGCCGCCTTCCGCCGCCTGCTGGCCCATCTCGGCGAGCGCAGCGACGTGCAGAACATCGACCTTATGAACCTTGCCGGCTTCTGCCGGAACTGCCTGTCCAACTGGTATCGCGATGCGGCCGAGGCGAGTGGACAGCCGTTGAGCAAGGAGCAATCCCGCGAGATCGTCTACGGCATGCCCTATGACGAATGGCGCGAGAAGCACCAGCGCGAAGCGAGCGCCAACAAGCAGGCGGCCTTCGAGATCAACCGCCCGAAGGCGTGAGCACGGTGCAGGCGGCAGCGGCGCGCGGCAATCTTTGCGCAAAGTGACTTGACCTCGACGCCGCTTCACGGCACGTGACGGCCCAGCCGGGCATGAGGCCCGAAAGCCTCCGAAATTCCCGCATCCCGTCTTTGCCCTCCCAGGCCGGACGGCGAGGCGTATGCTCAATCAAACAGCCTGAACGAAAAGGACAACAGGAATGGACGAGAGAACAATCCCGGAAACGGGCGTGGAAAACGTCGCCGCTGCCGAGCTTCGCCAGTTCATCGAGCGTATCGAGCGCCTGGAAGAAGAGAAGGCTGCGATTGCAGACGACATCAAGGACGTCATGGGTGAGGCCAAGAGCCGTGGCTACGACACCAAGGCGATCCGCACGATCATTCGCCTGCGCAAGAAGGATGCGAACGAGCGCATCGAGGAGGAAACGATCCTCCAGACCTACATGGCCGCTCTCGGCATGGAGTAGTCCAGCTGCGGTCATCCGCAGGCAGCATCAACGCCGCGCGTCTGATCGACGGGCGGCGTTTTGCGTTTGAAGGCGAGCGCCGGTGCTACAGGTTCAATGGATGAGGTTTCGCCGGATGGCATCGGCGATGGCGTGGGTGCGGTTCGCGGCCCCGAGCTTCTTGATGGCCGACTTGATGTAGCTGTTCACCGTATCGTTCTGGTAGCCCGTCGCCCGCGCGATGCCCTCGCTGGTCAGGCCATGGCTCGCCTGCTTCAGACAGGCGACCTCACCGCGCGACAAGCGCAGATGCGAAACGGCAAAGCGCTCCATCAGCGGCCGCGTGACCTCTGCATGCAGGGAGGGCGCGATCAGGGTGAGGAACGCGAGTTCCTCGCTGTCGAACGGCATCTCCCGCATAAAGGTGACGGCACCGTAGACCACAGAACTGCGCATGACCGGCACGAGCGTTCGATTGTGAACGTTGAAGGTCGATGTCACACGCTCCAGAAGGGCAGGCCTCGGCGTCTCCGCAAAGACCTCGGCCTCGATCACGACCTTTCCCGAAAGCGCGGCCTCGACGAAAGGATCGATCTCATAGAGCCGCTCGCGCGCATAGGTCTCGACATAGGCCGGCGGCAGATCGGTATCCACGGACACCCCACGTCCGAAATGATACCCCTCCAGGTCGAGCCCGCTGATCACGATATGATCAAACGGCACGGCACGCCTGAGGCGATCGACCACGGGATTCGACGTGAAATAGCGATGCCGAGGAACGGAATTCAGATCGCGCCATTCCGGGCTGAATGGGGAGAGCGATGAGTGTGCCTTGGTGGCCATGACCGGACTCCGAATGCCGACTTACTGTAAGTCTGGTGAGACGGTGTCAAATTTCGCCCGAGTTTACAACCAAAAGATCTATTTTTAGGGGATTTACCGTATAGAGACAAAAATGCCCCATGTTTTCAGGGGCATTTTTGTGTCGGGGAGCGAGAATACCCAAGGTTCCACCTCAAATACCGCTACCGTCAGTTGAAGCGCTGAACTTCCATGAAGTTGACGGCTGTGCCGCTGAACTTTGCCGTATCGGCCACGGCTGGACGGTTGGTGAAACCGGCGGAGTAGACCGTCGTCGGTGAGGCACGTAGCGAGCTAGAGACGAAGCGCGGCGCCTTCACCGGTTTCGACAATGTCGCCATGCGGCTGGTCGAGAGCGCCCATTCCGCGATGATCTTCTGCGTCAGCTTCGGCTCCGTGCGCACGGAGGTGCGATGCGCGGCATCGGCCTGAACCTTCTTCGGACGGGCAGCCTTGGTCGGCACCTCGGCGGGCACATCGAAGGCACTGCCGAACGGATCACGCGGCGCGGACGACGGCGCCGGCGCGTAGGACGCAAGCTCGACCGGCGGGTTGACCGGGCGAACCGGTGCCGCAGCGATGCGGGTCGGGTCATGGGCCGGAACGGCCGGCGGCGTCTGCGCCGTGGCAACGGCTTCCGGTCGCGCAGCGGGGATAGTGGCGACGGTCGGGGCCGCAAGGGCAACCTTGGCACCGGCTTCCGCCGCGGTATCGACAGGGGCCTGTGCAGTCGCGATCACAGCCGGGGCCGTCGTCGTCGGTACCGGCAGCGGCTGTGCAGCCATGCCGGCCGTTGCGCCGGAGACGTCGGCCTGGGCGACAGCCATCAGGGCAGCTTCACCAGCCGGACGAAGGGCGGGTACGGGCACGAAGCCAAGAACCTCGGAATCCTCGTTCATCGCATTCGGGTCGGCACTGGCAAGCAAGGCCTCGCTACCCTGCGGATCGGTCTGGCGCGCCATCGGCACGGGAACCTTGTAGCTCCGCAGATCGGCAAATTCCTCGCCTGCGGTCGCTGGGCCTGTCGCCGTCGCCGGATCGGGAAGCGCTGCTGCGAGAGCATCCTGCGCGGCATTCCTGGGCGGCGCCACGAGCGCGGTCTGGACGGCCGTATCGGCTTCCTGGAAGGCAGGGCGAACGAGCGGAACCGGCGCCTTGACGGTCTGTTCGGCGACAACGGGGCCTTCGTCCGCACCCTCTACACCGGCAAGAACCGGCTGCTGGACCGGGGCGGTCGCGGGCTTGGTGGTACGGGCGGGTGCCTGGGCAGGCGCTTCGGAATCATCGCTCTCGGAACCGCCGGGGGCACCGCTTGCAATCGCCGTTGCATCCTCGTCCTCATCACCGCCACCGCCGAACAGCATGGCAAAGAGGTTCTTGCCGCCGCGCTTGGTGTCGCGATCTCCGGCACCCTTGGTCCCGCCACCGGCCACTTCGATGGCGCTGGAGCCGACGCGGCGCTTGTAGTCCGCCACCGCCTGCTCATAGCCGGGAAGCGGCGAGCCGTCGGAGGGAAGGTGCATGGTCTTGCCGTCCGGGAACAGGCGAACGAGTTCGCCGCGGCTCATGCGCGGCCAGGCACGCACGCCGCCGACATCCATATGGACGAAGGGCGAACCGGATGTCGGGTAGTAGCCGACGCCGCCGACCTGGAATTTCATGCCGATTTCGCGCAGCGTCTTCAGCTTCACGTCGGGCAGGTAGAAATCCATCGCCTTGCCGAGCATGTGCTGGCTCTTCTTGGCGACCCCCTTGGTGCGCGATCGCAGCATGCCGTTCGTGGCAGGAGAGCGGTAGGCGGAGACGACGTGGATGTAATCGCGCGAGCCGCTCTTCTGGTAGACTTCCCAGATCAGGTCGAGAAGACGCGGGTCCATCTTCGTCGGCTCGTTGCGGCGCCAGTCGCGCAGCATGTTATTGACCTGCTGCAGACCCTTGGGGTCGTAGCGGCCATTGCGCTTGAAGGTGATTTCCGCCTTCTCGCGGGTATGGATGAAAAAGATCTTGAGCGTCCGGGTCTGCCCGGCAGCCTCGACGGCGGGCACCACGCCGGGCGTCACCATGGAGGCGGCAATGACCAGCGATCCGAGAAGACGCGGCATGCGGCCGGCCCAACGGCGGCAAAGGTCGCGCACTTTGGCGCCGAAAGGCGTTATCATTCCCGACAAATCCTGCAAACCTTCTTCCCCGTCGACGGACACGCCGCTCCCTATGGCTGTCCAGTTGACTGTCAAATACGGTGACAGCATGGCATTTATGCCACAGTCGTCCCTTATCCTTATAATATAGTGAACGGACCACTAACAAGGTCTAAACGACACCGCATGTTTTTGACGAAAGCGTAAGGCAAGCTTGTCCCAACAGGACGTGAATCACGCGGCTTCCGAGAACGGATCGTCCGGATCGATCCCATAATCCTTGAGCTTGCGGTAAAGCGTCGAGCGCCCGATGCCGAGTTTGCGCGCCACCTGGCTCATCTGCCCGCGATAGAATTTCAGCGCGAACCGGATCAACTCCTCCTCGACCTCGGCCAGCTTTCGCACATTGCCACCGGCGTCGATGCTCGGAATGGCCGAATCGGTCACCGTCTCCACCGACCGCATCGCGCGCCGGTCGGAGGGCGAGACAGGCGGTTCGCTCTGTGCCGGACGGGCATGCGACAGTCCGGCAAAGGACGAAGGAGCGCCGGTCGAGCCCTCGCTGCGCACGGGCTCGGACGAGAGATGCGGGATCACGCCATGCGCCAGTCCGTCCGGCAGCGTGACGGCCAACTGCGGAAAATCCGTGACGTCGAGTTCGGAATGCTCCGCCATGACGACGGCGCGGTAGATGGCACTTTCCAGTTCGCGGATATTGCCCGGCCAATCGTAAGCCGTCAGCAGAGCCATCGCGCCATGGCTGACGGTGCGCGTTTTCGCCAGTCGCTGCTCGCTGGAGAAGATCTCCACGAAGTTGCGCACCAGCAACGGAATGTCCTCCTTGCGGCGGCGCAGCGCGGGAATGGCGATGGGGAAGACGTTCAGGCGGTAATAGAGGTCCTCCCGGAACCGGCCCTCACGGACTTCGGTGATCAGGTCCTTGTTGGTGGCCGAAATCAGCCGCACATCGACCTTCTGCGGCAGGCGCGCGCCCACTGTCTCGATTTCACCCTGCTGCACGGCACGCAAGAGCTTGACCTGTACGGCGAGCGGCAGATCGCCGATCTCGTCGAGAAACAGCGTGCCGCCATCCGCCTCGACGAACTTGCCGGCATGCTTTTCGGTCGCGCCGGTAAAGGCGCCCTTCTCATGGCCGAAAAGGATGCTTTCCACGAGATTGGCGGGGATCGCGCCGCAATTGACGGTGATGAACGGCTTGGCCGCGCGGTCGCTGCCGGACTGAATGGCACGCGCCACCATTTCCTTTCCGACGCCCGATTCGCCTTCGAGCACCACGGGAATGCTGGACTGGGCAGCGCGCTTGGCGAGATCGAGCACGCGGATCATCGCTTCGCTGGCGGAAACCACATCGTCGAAACGCACGACATCGCCACGGCTGCGCCGGCTGGTCGAGCCGCGCACTGGCCGACCGGATTGCTTCAAGGCATTGCCGATGGCCACCGCCAGCCGCTCCGGCGACACCGGCTTCACCACGAAATCGAAGGCGCCGGCCTGCATGGCGAGCACCACCGTCTCGATACCGCCCTGCCCGGTCTGCACGATGGCGGGCGTGGTGATATTGCGTTCGGCGAGCGCCGCGAGCACCGCATGGCCGTCCATTTCCGGCATCATCAGGTCGAGGAGAATGACATCGATCCGCGCGCCGCGGCGCAGCAGCACATCAAGCCCCGCGCGACCGTTTTCAGCCACATGCGCGATATGGCCGAGCCGCTCGATCATGCCTGTCAGGATCCGCCGCTGGACCGGATCGTCCTCGATCACGAGAATCTGCGCTGCCATGGGACCTCCTGCCTCAACGTCATCGGCGCACAGTCCTGCACGCCACCTTCAGCGTCCATTCCTGGCACAAAGGATTGAACACGGTGTTTGGCGAAAGACTTGCATTTTAACCAACGGGGACGTTAGGTTCCGGCCCCGCGCCAAGCCCGGCCAAGTGCCTTGGCGCGCCGAAGCAAGCGAGTGACCGCAATGACCCTTTCTCCCCGGACGTCGTCCTTTCCCGAGCATGTCATGAGCCCCGCAGATGCCGCGACCGTCGACGCCGCGCTCGGAGATCTGCCGCGCTGGAGGCTGGAGGATCTCTATCCCGCACCGAATTCGCAGGCCTTCCGCGACGACATGGAAAAGGCAGGGGCGGAATGCCTGGCCTTCGAGGCAAAGTGGAAGGGCCGCTTGACGGACGCGGCCGTGAAGACCGGTGACGAGGGCCTGGGGAAGGCCGTGCAGGAATTCGAAGCGCTGGAAGACCTCATGGGCCGCATCGGCTCTTATGCCGGGCTCACTTATTATACCGACACCTCCGACCCCGAGATCGGCAAGTTCTTCGGCGATGTGCAGGCCAAGCTGACGGACGATGCGAGCCATCTCCTGTTCTTCGCACTGGAAATGAACCGGATCGACGATGCGGTGCTCGAGACGGCGCTCGCCGCCGACGCGCTGGCCGCGCATTACCGCCCCTGGATTCTCGACCTGAGGATGGACAAGCCCTACCAGCTGGACGACCGGCTGGAGCAGCTGTTCCTCGAAAAATCCATGACCGGTGCCGGCGCCTTCAACCGCCTGTTCGACGAGACCATGGCCGCGCTGACCTTCACCGTGGATGGCGCGGTGCTGCCGCTGGAGCGCACGCTGAGCCTGCTGCAGGAGCCGGACCCGGACACCCGCCGCAAGGCCGCGCAGGCGCTGGCCGCGACGTTCAAGGCGAACATCCGCACCTTCGCGCTCATCACCAACACGCTGGCCAAAGATAAAGAGATCTCCGACCGCTGGCGCGGCTTCACCGACATCGCCGACAGCCGGCACCTCGCCAACCGGGTTGAGCGTGCGGTGGTGGACGCGCTGGCGCAGGCCGTGCGCGAGGCGTATCCGCGCCTGTCGCACCGCTACTATGCCATGAAGGCGAAGTGGCTGGGCATGGAGCGGATGAACTTCTGGGACCGCAACGCGCCCCTGCCGGAAACGCCCAACCACCTGATCCCCTGGGCCGAGGCGCGCGAGACGGTGCTTTCGGCCTATGGCGCCTTCGACCCCGAAATGGCCGCCATCGCCCGCCGCTTCTTCGATGGCGGCTGGATCGACGCGCCGGTGCGCCCGGGCAAGGCGCCGGGCGCCTTCGCGCATCCGACCGTGCCCTCCGCCCACCCCTATGTGCTGGTGAACTACATGGGCAAGCCGCGCGACGTGATGACACTCGCGCACGAACTCGGCCACGGTGTGCACCAGGTGCTGGCCGGCGGACAGGGCGCCCTCATGGCCTCGACGCCGCTGACGCTTGCGGAAACCGCCTCCGTCTTCGGCGAGATGCTGACCTTCCGCGCACTGCTGGAGCGCACGACAGACAAGCGCGAGCGCAAGGCGATGCTCGCCCAGAAGGTCGAGGACATGATCAACACGGTCGTGCGCCAGATCGCCTTCTACGAATTCGAGCGCAAGCTGCACACGGCGCGCAAGGACGGCGAGCTGACGCCGGAGGCCATCGGCCAGCTCTGGCTGTCCATTCAGGCGGAAAGCCTGGGCCCGGCCATTGCGATTTCGGAGGGCTACGAAACCTACTGGGCCTATATCCCCCACTTCATCCATTCGCCCTTCTACGTCTATGCCTATGCCTTCGGCGACTGCCTGGTGAACTCGCTCTACGCCGTCTACGAGAAAGCCGAAGGCGGGTTCCAGCAGAAGTATTTCGAGATGCTGAAGGCTGGCGGCAGCAAGCATCATAGCGAACTTCTCGCCCCCTTCGGCCTCGACGCCACCGACCCCGCCTTCTGGGAAAAGGGCCTCTCGATGATCGAAGGCCTGATCGACGAGCTGGAGGCACTGGACGCGGCGTGACCCGCGTGAGCGCTGGATTGAAATGACACTTTTCGCCCACCTCCACCCCTCACCCTAACCCTCTCCCCGCTTGCGGGGAGAGGGGACGTGGCATGCTCACAGTCTGAGCGAGCGGCCAACCTCACGTTCCTTCTCCCCGTCAAGCCTTCTCCCCATCAAGACCGGAAACGGTGGCGGCATCCGGATGAGGGGCAGCCCACAACCCGGAAATCCCGATGCCCACCGACCCGTTCATCCTCTTCAGCGACGACACGACCGGCACGGTGACGCTCTTTGCCGAGCCGCTGGAGATCATCACCGCGCGCACGCGCGCCGAGGTCTTCACCGCCTTCGCCCGTATGGAAGCGGCGAAGGCGGCAGGCCACTGGCTGGCGGGGTTCATGGCCTATGAGGCTGGCTATCTGTTCGAGGACCGGCTCGCGCCGCTGGCGCCCGAGAACCGGGAAACGCCGCTCCTGTGCTTCGGCGTCTTCGAGCATCCGGCCGAGGCGTCCCATCCGCTTGGCCAGCCCCGCCGCCGCCGGGACAACACGCCGTTCCTGACCTCGGCCCGCGCTGCATGGGATCTTCCCGCCTATCGTAATCGTTTCGACCGGCTGCACCGCCATTTGCGGCAGGGCGACTGCTATCAGGCGAACCTCACCATGCCGATCACGGCGCGCTGGAACGGCGATCCGCTTGACGCCTTCTGGTCGCTGATCGAGCGCCAGCCGGTGCGCTACGGCGCATTCGTCCATCTCGATGGCCCGACCCTCCTGTCCCGCTCGCCGGAACTGTTCTTCAGAATCGCGGACGGGATGATCGAGACGCATCCGATGAAGGGCACCGCCGCGCGCGGCGCATCCCCTGCCGAAGACGAGGCGATCGTCGCGGCCATGCTGGCCGACGGCAAGACCCAGGCGGAAAACCGCATGATCGTCGATCTCCTGCGCAACGACATCTCGCGCATCACCAAGGTCGGCACCCTCGACGTGCCCCGCCTGTTCGACATCGAGACCTACCCGACCGTCCACCAGATGGTGAGCCATGTCCAGGCAAGGCTCTCCCCCGGCCTTGCCATCGCCGACATCTTTCGAGCGCTCTTTCCCTGCGGCTCGGTGACGGGTGCGCCGAAGATCCGGGCGATGGAGATCCTGAGCACGCTGGAAACCGGCCCGCGCGACGCCTATTGCGGCGCCATCGGCCATATCGCGCCGAACGGCGACATGCGTTTCAGCGTGGCCATCCGCACCCTGTCCCTGTTCGACACCGGCGAAGCGATCTTCCATGTCGGCGGTGGTATCGTCTATGATTCCACCGCCGAGGCCGAATATGCCGAATGCCTGCTGAAGGCCCGCTTTGCGCTGGGCGACGAGGCCCCCGCGCTGGGGAATATGCCATGAGCGACTTCACCCTGATCGAGACGCTGCGATACGAGCCGCCTGAGAGCAACGATATAGGCCTCGACACGGGCTTCATCCGCCTGCGCCTGCACATGGCGCGCCTCTCCCGCTCCGCCCGGCGCCTCGGCTTCACCCTGCCGAACGACGTGACCTCCCGGCTCGAACACGCCGTTGCCCACGCGACCGGCCCCTCCCGCGTCCGTCTGGAACTGGCGCGCGACGGCCACCTCGACATCGCCGTCGTGCCCTTCACAGCCCAGCCGCCGGGCACCGTCTGGCGCGTCCGGATCGCCGAAACACGCCTTGCATCGACCGATCCGCTGCTGCGTTACAAGACGAGCCGGCGGGATGCCTATGACGCGGCGCGTGGCGAGTGGCCGGCCGGGGAGGCCGACGAGGTGCTGTTGCTCAACGAGCGCGGCGCACCCTGCGAGGGAACCATCACCTCGCTGTTTCTGGACGATGGCACAGGCATTCTCAAAACCCCGCCGATCGCCTGCGGCCTGCTGGCCGGCGTGTTGCGCACCGAGCTGATCTGCGCCCGCCGCGCCCGTGTCGAGCGATTGACGCTCGATGCCGTGCGCGCGGGCTCGCTGTTGATGGGCAATGCGCTGCGCGGTCTCATTCCCGCCCGGCTGATCGAGTCCTGAACCTTCGGCACCATGAGAGCCGTCATTTAAGGGATCGCCGAAAGACGCCGGCTCTTTATTGTGACATCGATTTATGATCTAGGGGCGCGCATATTGCCCAGAGCCGACCGAACCCGGATCGGCTTGCCTTAAAAAGAAACGTTCAGGAGAAGACCCTATGGCGGAAGCCTCTCATCCGGTTTACGGCGAAATCACCGGCCCGATCGTCATGATCGGCTTCGGCTCCATCGGCCGCGGCACCCTGCCGCTGATCGAGCGGCATTTCACCTACGACAAGAGCCGGATGGTCGTCATCGACCCGCGTGAAGACGCGAGCGACCTGAAGATCCTGAAGAAGCACGGCGTCAAGCACATCAAGGCGGCCGTCACCAAGGAAAACTACAAGGAACTGCTGAAGCCCCTTCTGACGGCCGGCGGCGGCCAGGGCTTCTGCGTCAACCTGTCGGTCGATACCGGTTCGGTCGATCTCGTGAAGCTCTGCCGCAAGCTCGACGTTCTCTATATCGACACGGTCGTCGAGCCCTGGCTCGGCTTCTACTTCGACAAGAGCATGAAGAACTCGGAGCGCACCAACTACGCGCTGCGCGAGACCATGCGCCACGAGAAGAAGAAGAACCCAGGCGGCACGACGGCCGTTTCCACCTGCGGCGCAAACCCGGGCATGGTCTCCTGGTTCGTCAAGCAGGCGCTGGTGAACCTCGCCAACGATCTCGACGTCAAGTTCGACGAGCCGGACCAGCACGACCGCGAAGGCTGGGCGAAGCTGATGAAGAAGGTCGGCGTCAAGGGCATCCACATCGCGGAGCGCGACACGCAGCGCGCCAAGAACCCGAAGCCGCTCAACGTCTTCTGGAACACCTGGTCTGTCGAAGGCTTCATCTCGGAAGGCCTGCAGCCGGCCGAACTCGGCTGGGGCACCCATGAAAACTGGATGCCGAAGAACGCCAAGAAGCACAAAAAGGGCTGCCAGGCCGCCATCTATCTGGAGCAGCCCGGCGCCAACACGCGCGTGCGCACATGGTGCCCGACGCCTGGGGCCCAGTACGGCTTCCTCGTGACGCACAACGAGTCGATCTCGATCGCCGACTACTTCACGGTGCGCGACAAGGACGACGACGTCACCTTCCGCCCGACCTGCCACTACGCCTACCATCCGGCCAACGATGCGGTGCTGTCGCTGCACGAGATGTTCGGCAATGGCGGCACGCCGCAGCCGGTTCTCCACGTTCTCGACGAGAACGAGCTGGTGGACGGCGTCGACGAACTCGGCGTCCTGCTCTACGGCCACGACAAGAACGCCTACTGGTATGGTTCGCGCCTGTCGCTGGAGGAAACGCGCCGCATCGCGCCTTACCAGAACGCGACCGGCCTGCAGGTAACCTCGGCCGTTCTCGCCGGCATGGTCTGGGCGCTGGAAAACCCGAAGGCCGGCATCGTGGAAGCCGACGAGATCGACTACAAGCGCTGCCTCGAAGTGCAGACGCCGTATCTCGGCCCGGTCGAAGGCCACTACACCGACTGGACCCCGCTCGACGGCCGCCCGGGCCTCTTCCCGGAAGAGATCGACGAGAGCGACGCCTGGCAGTTCAAGAACATCCTGGTTCGCTAAGCCGCGACCGATCGAGAACGGACAAAGCCCGGAGCGTCCTCGCTCCGGGCTTTATTTCTGCGCAGATCGCCCCTAACTGTCTCCCGAAAGCCGCGCTTGATGGTTTGCAGCGATCACCGCCGCGACCGCGATGCCCGCACCGCTTGCAAACAAGTGCTGATCACGTCATGGTTTTTCGACGTTCCGATCGTTCCGAGCACTACGGAGACCCTGCAATGAACCCCAAAGCCATCATGACCGCCCTTGCCGTCGCTGCGTCACTCGCTTCGTGCCAGTCCGCTCCGCGCGAGGTCAGCCAGATGCCGAGAAGCCAGGCCATGCCGGTGGGCGTCGAGGGAACCTGGGCCGATCCGAACGGCATCGTCTCGACCTTCGCAAGCGGCACCTTCTCCACCCGCACGACGGACACGAACCAGATTCTCGCCTCCGGCAGCTATGTCAGCATCACGCCGAAACTCGTCGAGATCAACATGACCTCGATGGTTCGCAAGACCCAGCAGAAGGTCAACTGCGCCATGGTCACGAATTCCCAGCTCAACTGCACGACAGACACCGGCGCCCAATTCTCGCTGTCGCGCCGCGCATAAAACCTGACGACATCTAAGCGGCAAAAATCGCCGGGCACTGCTCTTTCTCCTTGAAGTCGGGACGGCGGGATGAAACGATCCCGTTGTCCGGTGCCGGAACCCCGGCAGCGGGCATGCGTACGACAAAGAGGAGATCGTGATGATCCGCACCCTGCAGACCGGCCTGATGGCTGCGTCCCTGCTGGCCCTGTCCACAGGTGCCGCTTTTGCCGATTACGAACTGAACATCCTTCATATCAACGACTTCCATTCCCGCATCGAGGCGATCAACAAGTCCGATGCGACCTGCTCCGCAGAAGAGGAAGCCAAGAACGCCTGCTTCGGCGGCGCCGCCCGCCTGCTGACCGCCATCAACACCACGCGCGGCGCGCTGGATGGCGCGGGCAAGAACACCCTGTTGCTGAATGCCGGCGACAATTTCCAGGGCTCCCTGTTCTACACGACCTACAAGGGCGCGACGGAAGCCGAGGTCCTGAACGCCATGAAGTTCGACGCCATGACCGTCGGCAATCATGAGTTCGACGACAGCGACGACGTGCTCGCGACCTTCCTCGACAAGGTGCAGTTCCCCGTCGTCACCGCCAATGTCGTGCCGGCTGCTGCCGCCAAGATCGGCGACCGCATCAAGCCCTCCATCGTCATCGAGAAGGGCGGCCAGAAGATCGGCATCGTCGGCGCCGTCACCAACGACACGCCCGACATCGCCAATCCCGGCCCGAACATCACCATCGCCGACGATGTCGCCAAGATCACCGAGGCGGTCACAGCCTTGAAGGCGCAAGGCGTCAACAAGATCATCGCGCTCACCCATGTCGGCTATCCGCGCGACCTCTCGGCCATCGCCAAGATCCCCGATGTCGACGTCGTCGTCGGCGGGCATTCCCACACGCTGCTGTCGAACACCGTCGAGGGCGCGGAAGGGCCTTACCCGACCTGGGTCGACAACCCCGACGGCCACAAGGTGCCGGTCGTGCAGGCTTTCCAGTACAGCCGCTATCTGGGTGACCTCAGGATCGTCTTCGACGATGCGGGCGTGGTGAAGGAAGCGACGGGCGAGCCGATCCTCATCGACAGCACGTTTCAGCCCGATGCCGCGATGACGGCGCGCATCAACGAGCTGAAGGCGCCGATCGAGGAATTGAAACAGAAGGTGGTCGGCGAGACCTCCGGCCCCATCGAGGGCGACCGGAAGGTCTGCCGCGCCAGGGAATGCAGCATGGGCAACCTACTGGCCGATGCGCAGCTCGATCGTGTGAAGGACCAGGGCATCACCATCTCCCTGCAGAACGGCGGCGGGCTGCGCGCACCGATCGATGCGGGCCCGGTGACCATGGGCGAAGTGCTGACCGTGCTGCCGTTCCAGAACACCATCGCCACCTTCCAGCTGACCGGCGCCGATCTGTTGACCGCGCTCGAAAACGCGGTGAGCCAGGTGGATGACGGCGGCGGCCGCTTCCTGCAGGTCGCCGGCCTGAAATATGCGTTCGACCGGTCGAAGCCGGTCGGCGGCCGCATCAGCGCCGTCGAAGTGAAGGAGGGCGACGCCTTCACGGCCATCGATCCCGCCAAGACCTATGGCGTCGTCACCAACAACTACGTGCGCGGCGGCGGCGACGGCTTCAAGATCTTTGCGACCAACGCCAAGAATGCCTACGACTTCGGACCCAATCTCGAAGAGGCGGTAGCCGCCTATCTCGGCGCCCACAACCCCTACAAGCCCTATACCGACGGCCGCATCACCGACCTGACGCCGGCAAGCTACGTGCCCCCGGCAAAGCAGGCCCCCGCCGCTCCGCCGGCCGCAACGCCGACGACGACCGCTCAGGCACCTGCAACGGCTCCGGCTGCGCCCGCGCCCGCGGCACCCGCAACGCCACCGGCAACGGCTCCGGCAGCACCGGCCCCCATACCCGCAACGCCTGAACCTGCAACACCTGCCGCCCCAGTAGCGCCAGCCCCAGTGGCGCCGGCTCCTGCAACGCCTGCGCCTGAAACGGCTCCGGCACCGACAGAGCCTGCAGCAGCCGCACCAACCACAATGGAACCAGCAACCACGGCTCCCGCGGAAACCCGCCATGTCGTCGTCAAGGGCGACACGCTGTGGGACATCGCCAAGTCCGTCTATGGCGATGGCGAAAAGTGGAAGACGATTGCCGGGGCGAACGGCAATCCGGTTCCCGAGAGGCTGCATGTCGGCACGGAACTGACCCTGCCACCGCGCTGACGAGATCTCCGTGCGGTCATCGCTCGATGGCCGCGTCGTCCCGGTGGAGCACAAAGGCTTCGTAGCCGACCTGCGACAGCAGGACCACAGGCCGGAGACCCCGCGCTTTTACCGGGCGTCACGTCGTGGCAAACGCCATCCGGCCAGCCAATGAGACAATCGGCCTCATCCTATTGTACCGGCCTGGGCTTCCCCGGGCCGGTTTTTGTTTTACATAAGGCAATGTGAACCGATGCAGGCCGCGTCCGTACCGGGTAGCGTCTCCATCTCTTGCCTAGGACACCGCCATGAACATGACCGTCACGCCCCTCCCCGCCGACCACCCGAAGGTGGCCTTTGGAAAAGTCGGCGTCCTCCTGGTCAATCTCGGCACGCCCGACGGTACCGACAAGGTGTCCATGCGGCGCTATCTCAAGCAGTTCCTGAGCGACAAGCGCGTCATCGAATGGTCGCGCGTGTTCTGGTACCCGATCCTCTACGGCATCGTGCTCAACACGCGCCCCGCCAAGGTGGGCAAGGCCTACGAGACCATCTGGAACAAGGACCTGAACGAAAGCTATCTGCGCACCTACACGCGCAGCCAAGCCGAGAAGATGGCGGCGAGCCTTGCCGGTCATGACAACCTCGTGGTCGATTGGGCCATGCGCTACGGCCAGCCGTCGATTCCCGAGCGCATGGAAGCGCTGAAGCAGGCCGGCTGCGAGAAGATCCTGCTCTTCCCGCTCTACCCGCAATATGCCGCCGCCACGACGGCGACCGTCAACGACGAGGCCTTTCGCCTGCTTCTGAAGTCCCGCTGGCAGCCGGCGCTGCGCACCGTGCCGCCCTATCACGACGATCCGGTCTATATCGAAAGCCTTGCGAACTCGATCCGAACGCATCTGGCGACGCTCGACTGGGAGCCGGAAGTGGTGCTCACCTCCTTCCACGGCATTCCCCAGTCCTACTTCAAGAAGGGCGACCCCTATCACTGCCAGTGCTACAAGACGGCGCGCCTGCTGCGCGAGCGGCTCGGCTGGTCGAAGGACAAGCTGCAGGTGACCTTCCAGTCGCGCTTCGGCCCGGAGGAGTGGCTGCAGCCCTATACGGACAAGACCGTGGAGGCGCTCGGGCAGAAGGGCATCAAGCGGATCGCGGTGATGAACCCCGGCTTCGTGTCCGACTGTCTGGAAACGCTTGAGGAAATCGCCGTAGAGGCTGCCGAGACCTTCCACCATGCGGGTGGCGAGAAGTTCACGCATATCCCCTGCCTCAACGACAGCGACGACGGCATGCGCGTCCTCGAACACGTGGTCCGCCGCGAGCTCGGCGGCTGGGTGGATGTGGCAGCACCGCAGGCCGTTTCGCTGGACCGGGTGCTGGGCGCACCGAGCATCTGATCCCCGCCGTTCCCGCGTCGCGGGAACGGCAAGGTTCCGCATCGCGCTCCGGCATGCTAAGCCGGGGCCAGTTGGTGGATGAAGGAGATGATTTTGGGCGGATTCGACATCGTTGTGGTGGCCTTTGCGGTCCTGGTCATCCTCGTGCTCATCGCCGGCATCAAGACGGTCCCGCAGGGCTATCGTCATACGATCGAACGCTTCGGCCGCTATACGCGCACGCTGGAGCCGGGCCTGAACCTGATCATTCCCTTCATCGACCGCGTCGGCGCGCGCATGAACGTGATGGAGCAGGTACTGGATGTGCCGACCCAGGAGGTCATCACCAAGGACAATGCCAGCGTCTCGGCGGATGCCGTCGCCTTCTATCAGGTGCTGAACGCGGCGGAGGCGGCCTATCAGGTCGCCAACCTCCAGAGCGCGATCCTCAACCTCACCATGACCAATATCCGCTCCGTCATGGGCTCGATGGATCTGGACGAGCTGCTGTCCAACCGCGACAAGATCAACGATCAGCTGCTGCGCGTGGTGGACGAGGCGGTCGGGCCTTGGGGCATCAAGGTCACCCGCGTCGAGATCAAGGACATCCAGCCGCCGAAGGACCTCGTGGACGCCATGGCGCGCCAGATGAAGGCCGAGCGCGAGAAGCGCGCGCAGGTGCTGGAAGCCGAGGGCTCGCGCAATGCGCAAATCCTGCGCGCCGAAGGCGCCAAGCAGTCGGCGATCCTCCAGGCCGAGGGCCAGCGCGAGGCGGCATTTCGTGATGCCGAGGCGCGCGAACGCCTGGCCGAGGCCGAAGCGAAAGCCACCCGCATGGTCTCCGAGGCGATCGCGGCCGGCGATGTGCAGGCCATCAACTACTTCGTCGCCCAGAAATACACCGAAGCCATCGCCGCGATCGGCACCGCGCCCAACTCCAAGATCGTGCTGATGCCGATGGAAGCCTCCGCGCTCATCGGCTCGCTCGGCGGCATCGGCGCCATTGCCCGCGAGGTGTTCGGCGACACCCCGACAGCGCCGGAACGTCCGCGCGGCCCGACACGATCCGTGCCGCCAAGCACACCGAACACCCCCTCGCCCTTCGCCCCGCCGCGGACCGGCGTCTGATGGTCGCGCGCGTCATCGAGGAACTTGGCCCCTGGGCCTGGTGGGTGCTCGGCCTCGTCCTGCTCGCGGCCGAAATCTTCGTTCCCGGCGTCTTTCTCGTCTGGATCGGCATGGCGGCGATCGTGACCGGCGCGCTGGCGCTGATCTTCTGGAATGCGGACTTCTTCGGCTGGCATGTGCAACTGCCGCTGTTCGCCATCCTCTCTGTGGTCTCCGTGCTCGTCGGCCGCCGGCTGCTGGCGCGCTTCGATCAGGACTCCGACGCGCCGCTCTTGAACCAGCGCGGACGCAGCCTCATCGGTCGCACGGCCATCCTCGAGGAACCGATCGCCGAGGGGCGCGGCCGCGTTCGCCTCGGCGATACGACATGGCCCGTCAGCGGCCCCGACCTGCCGACCGGCGCCCGCGTCCGCGTCCTATCCGCCGATGGCCAGCGGCTTCTTGTGGAAGAAGCCACAGCCGCCTGAGCCGAAAGCTTAAGCGAGGAAGCCCGCGGATAAGGATTGGTTAACCACAAGCGTTTACGATTGCGAAACAATTGCTTCAAGCTTGCGGACCCGGCCCATGGCGCCTTCTCACCTCCCGGACACTGATGCGCGTGCCGTCCGGCCCGCTCGTGCCGCCATGGCCATTTTGCTTCTCTCCGTCTGCTTCACATCGCTTGCTCTGCCCGGCACAGCCGGGGCGCAGGCGGTGGAAGACGACGCAGGCGATACCGACCTTGCAGGACCGCAGGATCCGACGTCGGCAACACTCAGCCCGCAGGCAGCCGGCGCGGCCGCAGCCGCCGTGCCCACGACGGGCGGCATCACGACGGCCGCCAGTGACGCCGATATCACCGGCGCCATCGGCGATGACGCCGTGGTCGGCGGCGGGCTGCTGCGCGATCAGGACCTGATCCGGTCCAACCTGCGGGAAACCGGCGTCGATGGCCTGAAATCGGCGCTCGCCGACGATGACGACGTGCCCGGCATCCCGCTCGGCACATTCACCCTCAAACCCTCGATCGGCCAGACGGTGAACTCGGAGACGACACGCAGCGGCGACAGCCGCGAGCGGCGCACCTACACGGAAACGGGCCTCAAGGGCACGCTGACCTCCGACTGGTCCCGCCATCAGCTGAGCATCACCGGCGAAGGCTACTGGCAGCGCAACCTCTCGGGCACCGGCGAAACCAAGCCGCGAGCCGACATCGACGGCGCCTTTCGCCTCGACATCAGCCACGACACCATCGCCACGCTTCGCGCCGGCTACAGCTTCGACCGCGAGGATGCGACGGACCCGAACGCGATCAACGGGGCGGAAACGCAGGCCGGCGTCAACCAATATTCACTCGGCGCCGGCATCGAACATGATTTCGGCATCCTGCGCGGCTCGGCCAAGGTCGATGTCAACCGGCTGACCTATTCCGATGTCGATCTCTCCGATGGCACCACGCTCTCGCAGAAGGACCGGAACCGAGATGTCGGCACGCTGACGACCCGCATCGGCTACGAGCTGTCGCCAGCCCTCATCCCCTTCCTCGAAGCCTCTATCGGCCGGGGCGTCTACGAACTGCGCTCGGACAGCCTGGGTTACAGCCGGTCCTACAAGACCTATTCCGGCCGCGCCGGGGTGGAAGCCGATCTCGGCGAGAAGCTGAAGGGCGAGTTGGCGCTCGGCTACAACACCTACCGCTTCGACGACGCGCGGTTGAAGAACCTGAACGGCGCCACCATCGACGGCCTCATCAACTGGTCGCCGCAGCGCGGCACGGATGTCTCGACCGGCCTCTCCACGACGCTGGAGCCCTCCACCACCTCGGGCGAAAGCGGCGCGCTCGCCTATACGCTGTCGAGCCGGGTCACGCACGAACTCCGTTCCGCCCTCGTCGCACGGCTCTCCAACAGCCTGACATTCCGCAACTACCCCTCCGGCAGCGCCTCGTCGGATACGAAGGTCTGGCTGACCGGTGCGGGCCTGACCTACGACATCAACCGCTATCTCGCCCTGACCGGCGACGTCAGCTACGAGCGGACGACACCGGACCGCGGCGAAGCCACCTCCGTCGCCCGGATCGGCGTCGGCCTGACCCTGCGGCGCTAAAGCACTTGCAGCCGAAGCGGAATCGCTTCGGCGTCGGATAATGCGGCAAAAAAACAGACGAGACCCGTCCCGAAACGAAAAAAGCCGCGCTGCAGATGCAACGCGGCTCTTCTGTTGGGTATCGATCGATCAGCGGGCGAGAAGGGCCTTGAGGGGACCTTCGACCGAGCCGCGGATATCGTCGCGCGACAGCGCGAAGGCGACGTTGGCGAGGATAAAGCCATCCTTCGCGCCACAGTCGTAGGTTTCGCCGCGGAAGACGTAGCCCGCGAAATCCTGGCTCTTCAGGAGCTTCAGCATGCCGTCGGTCAGCTGGATCTCGTTGCCAGCGCCGCGCTCCTGCGTTTCCAGGATATTGAAGATCTCCGGCTGCAGGATGTAGCGGCCGTTGATGAAGTAGTTGGACGGGGCGGTACCGGCGGCCGGCTTCTCGACCATGGCATTGATGGCGAAGCCTTCGCCGATCGTCTCGCCGACGCCGACGATGCCGTACTTGTGGGCCACTTCCGGCGCACATTCCTCGACGGCGAGCACGTTGCCGCCGCTCTGCTCGTACAGCTCGACCATGCCCTTGAGGCAGCCTTTTTCGCCGCGCATGATCATATCAGGCAGGAGAACCGCGAAGGGTTCGTCACCGACGATATCGCGGGCGCACCAGACGGCATGGCCGAGGCCAAGCGGCGCCTGCTGGCGGGTGAAGCTGGCCATGCCGGCCTTCGGCAGAATGTCGGCGAGCAGCGTCAGCTCGGCAGTCTTGTTGCGCTCGCGCAGCGTCTGCTCGAGCTCGGTCTGAATGTCGAAATAGTCTTCGATGACGCCCTTGCCGCGGCCCGTCACGAAGATCAGGTGCTCAATGCCGGCTTCGATCGCCTCATCGACGACGTACTGGATGACAGGCTTGTCGACGACCGTCAGCATTTCCTTCGGGACAGCCTTGGTGGCGGGCAGAAAACGCGTGCCGAGGCCGGCAACAGGAAAGACGGCCTTTCGGACCTTACGCTTCTCACTCATCAATATCTCCAGTTCTCAGTCATTCTTTAAAATGGACGGTGGGGATCAGCGATCGCTGATCCACCGTGGCGTGATGTCGTCTTACCGGAAACCGGCTTAAAATGAACGTCGATCCCGATGTTCTCGTTCGTAGCAACTCCGTTTCCACGCAATTGCGACGCACCTCTTCCCAAGCCCGGCGACGAATGGGCATGGATCTATCGGACTTCCCCACGGTTTCCAGAGCGCCGACGTCCAGCCCCCAAGATGCCGGCCTGTAACGAGCGCCGTGCATGCACCGCCTAGATGCACGACCCCGGGTGAATGCCCGGTGAACATGCAGCAAGCGCGTCACAAGAACGTGAACGTATCTAGGGGTAAGAGGCTATTTTTTCCCTAAGGAAGACGCAAGTCCTTCGGCATGGTAAAGAACTTGTTGACCTCATTTCGATACTCTTCCTCAAACCGGCCCTCACAGCAGAGCCGGCACTCGTCGGATCCGTCACCGGCAGCGCAAGATGGGACGGTTCTGGAATGGTACAGTGATGTCTCGCCCGTCGCCCCCGACGCGCGAGACCGAGATTACGGAAACGACAGACCGATGAACAGCAACAGTCTGCCCCTTCGCCGCCGCCTCCGCGCCGCCTTTGTTGCCGCCGCCGCATTCCTCGCCACCACGCCTGCTTTCGCCGATGCCGGCTTCCAGACATGGATCAACGGCTTCTATCCGACGGCCGCCAAGGCAGGCATCTCCGAGAGCACCTATCGCAAGGCCTTTGCCGGCGTGAAGACGCCCGATGCGACCGTGATCGAGAAGGCCAATTACCAGCCGGAATTCAAGCACAAGATCTGGGAATATATCGACAGCCGCGTGAACCCCTACACGCAGAAGGTCGGCCAGGAGATGTCGGTGAAGCACCGCCGCACGCTGGATGCGATCGAGAAGCATTTTGGCGTCGATCGCAACGTGCTGCTCGCCATCTGGTCGATGGAGTCCAATTACGGCGCGGTCCTGGAGAAGGACGACCGGCTGCATTACGTGCCGCGGGCGCTGGCGACCCTTGCCTATGCCGATCCGAAGCGGGCGAAATTTGCCAAGACCCAGCTGATCGCTGCGCTGAAGATTCTGCAGTCCGGTGATGTGAGCCCACGCGAACTCAACGGCTCCTGGGCCGGCGCCATGGGCCACACCCAGTTCATTCCCACGAGCTACCTGCTCTATGCGATCGATGCCGACGGCAACGGCCATCGCGATATCTGGAACTCGATCCCCGATGCGCTGGCGACGGCGGCCAACCTCCTGAAGAAGAACGGCTGGCAGCCGGGCATGACCTGGGGCTACGAGACGGCGGTGCCCGCGGGCGGATCCGATCTACAGGGCCAGACGAAGACGCTGAAGCAGTGGGCGGCCCTCGGCTTTACCCGCCCGAACGGCAAGGGCTTCCGCGACGGCAACATCCGCGCCACGCTGAAGATGCCGGGCGGCAGCGGCAGCCCGGGCTTCCTGATGACCAAGAATTTTTCCGTCATCAAGCGCTACAACGCCTCCGACTCCTACGCCCTCGGCGTTGGTCTTCTTGCCGACGAAATTGCCGGCTATGGCGGCATGCAGCAGGCCTGGAGCCGGCCGGACGGCACGCTGGACGTCAAGCAGAAGTTCGAACTGCAGTCACGCCTCAAGGAACTTGGCTATTACGACGGCGAGGTCGATGGCAATTTCGGCTCCGGTTCCAAGGCCGCGATCCAGGCCTTCCAGAACCGCAATGGCATGACCCCGGACGGCCAGCCGACGCAGAACCTTCTCCGCGCTCTGCGGGATTGATCGGCGGCACCAGGCAACCCGGCTGTTTTCGGGCGCAGGATCCGGAACGGGCAAACCATCGTCAGATGGTCTGGCGGAAATGAAGAGGACCGGGCAGAACGCCCGGCCGGAATGCAGATGTCGATGCCCCGAGCCGAGATGCCCAAAGCCGTGACACCACGCGCTGATCAGAGCAAAGTTTCGCCGCAACCGTCGCGGCATGCTCGTCTGCGCCGGCTTGCGGCCTTCGTTCTCGCCATCGTCATCGCCCTGCCGGCCGTCGCCTTCCTCCCGCCCGTCAGCCGTGCCGAAGCGCAGGAACGGCGCACGATCCTCGACATGTTTTTCGGCCGGCCGCGCCAGCAGCAGCGCGTTTACGAGGATTATGGCGACGGCGGGAATATCTACCGCGAGGCGCCGCCGCCGGTGCGGCGTCAACCGAAGCCGCAGCGGGCCAAAGCCCGCCCTGCCCCTGTCGAGACGCCGGCGCCCGAGATCGTGGCGAAGCAGGCGGATGCCAAGACCGTGCTCGTCGTCGGCGACTTCATCGCCGGCAGCCTCAGCGATGGCCTGCAGACGGCCTTTGCCGACAGCCCGGGCATCGTGGTCGAGAACCGCAGCGAGGGCTCTTCGGGCATGGTGCGCGACGACTATTTCGACTGGCCCAACATGCTTCCCGTCTATGCCGATGACGTGAAACCGGCCCTGATCGTCGTCAGCTTCGGCGCCAACGATCGCCAGCAGATGAAGATCGGCGCGGTGCGGGAAAAATACCGCACGGATGCCTGGATGGCCGAATACACACGGCGCGTCGCGGCCTTCGCAGCCCTTGCCCGCAGCCGCAACGTGCCGCTTCTCTGGATCGGCATGCCGTCCTTCCAGTCCCCCGCGATGACGGCGGACATGGTGACCTTCAACGGCATCTTCCGCACCGAGGCGGAGAAGGTCGGCGGGCAGTTCATCGATATCTGGGATGGATTCGTCGACGAGCAGGGCAAGTTCGTGACGACGGGCTCCGACATTAATGGCCAGCAGGTGCGCCTGCGCGGCGCCGACGGCATCAACCTGACGCCGGCCGGCAAGCGCAAGCTCGCCTTCTACGTGGAAAAGGACATCCGCCGCCTTCTGGGCGAGACGGCGGCGCCCGGTAGCGACATTCCCGATCCGAGCGACATGAAGGACCTCGTGGTGACGGCCCCGACCAGCGAGACCATCATCAAGACCCAGCCGATCAGCCTTGTCGATCCCGACCTTGACGGCGCGTCCGCGCTGCTGGACGGCGCCAGCCTGCCGGCGAGCACGGGGCGTAGCGCGCGGGACCTGCTGATCGAGAAAGGCGAGGCCCCGCCCGCCCCGTTCGGCAGGATCGACGATTTCCGGCTGGTGAAGACGGCGCTGGCGCCGCCGGCCGTGACACCGGAGGCAGCCTCACCGGCGGCAGGGCCATCTCTTGGCAATGCCGACCCGTCGCCATCGGCGGCCGCAGCCCCGCCAAAGACCGGAACCGGCCCCCGGCTGGGGGCCGCACCGCCATGGCAGGTCGTCCCGCTCCGATAGGCTCAGAGCGGGCGCCCTGACTTTTCCTTAGAGTGTTTCAACGCAATTCCGGACGCAAAACCGCTGCGCACTTTTGCTGGAATTGCCCTAGGCGGCCTTCAGCGCGGCGACCGTCTCGAGTGCCGCCTTGGTCGCGGCTTCGCGGGGCTCGGCACCGAGTGCCAGGCCTTCGGCGACGATGACCTCGGGATTGGTGACGCCGATAAAGGCGAGAACCGACCGCAGATAGGTCTCGGCATGTTCGAAGGGCTGCGACGGCGTGCCCGGACCGTACAGGCCGCCCCGCGCGATCGTCAGGATGACGCGCTTGTCCCCCGCCAGACCTTCCGGGCCGGCTTCGGTGTAGCGAAACGTCTTGCCGGCCACGCAGATGCGGTCCACCCAGCTTTTCAGCTGGCTTGAAATCGAGAAGTTGTAGAGCGCCACGCCGATGACGACGATATCGGCCGCGAGGAACGCTTCCAGCACCTTGCCGCCAAGTGCCAGATCTTCCTGAAGCGCCTGATCGTGCTGCACATCGTCGCTCTGGCCGGCGAGATAGCGGCCGGTGAGGTGGGCGATCGGCTCGGCGACGAGATCGTGATAGGTGACCTCAATCACGGGATTGTCCGCCTTGATCCGTTCGACGGCAGCCTTGGACAGCGCGCGGCTGACGGAGTGGTCGCCGAGAATGCTGGAGTCGAGGTGAAGGAGTTTCATGTGTCTATCCTTTGGTGCACCATGTGCAGGTCGTTCGAATAAGGTCCGCAGGGAAAGCCAAAGCCCCGCTTCGTCACCGATTGCGTGACATACAAGAGTTACTTTTCCATACCGAGGCACTATGAATGACGTGGATGAGCATGCGCAAGGAGGCACATTCTTGACACCTGCAAATACGGACATGACGCTGGAGACGCTGCACGAGACCCATGACTGCCGTCTGGCCAGCGCCCTCCTCTCCCGGATCGGCGACAAATGGTCGATGCTGGTGGTGATGTTGCTGACGCCGGGCCCGAAGCGGTTCAACGCGCTCAAGCGCGCGCTTGGCAGCATTTCCCAGCGCATGCTGACGCTGACGCTGCGCAATCTGGAGCGGGATGGGCTGGTAACACGAACGATCTACCCGACCATTCCGCCGAAGGTGGAATATGCCCTGACCGATCTCGGGCAGTCGCTGCGCGAACCCGTGCAGACGCTCGGCAACTGGGCGTTCGAGCATCAGGAGACGATCGATCAGGCACGACTGGCCTACGACCAGCGAAATGCCTGAGAGATAAAGGCAGCGTCGAGGATGCCCGGCATTCGCCGGACATCCGTCTGTCGATAGCGCGCGCTCGAAATCAGCGCGGCAGGACGCTGGAACCCATCAGGGCCTCATCGATCGCGCGTGCTGCCTGACGGCCTTCGCGGATCGCCCACACGACGAGCGACTGGCCGCGGCGCACGTCGCCGGCAGCCCAGACCTTGTCGACCGATGTCCGGTAGTCCTTGTCGTCGGCGATGACGTTGCTGGAGCCGCGGCGGTCGGTGTTGATGGCGAGCGCATCGCCAAGCTCTTCCAGAACGCCCGCCTTCAGCGGACCGCTGAAGCCGATGGCGATGAAGGCGAGGTCGGCC
Organism: Rhizobium sp. PP-CC-3A-592; assembly: GCF_003217095.1. Lineage (GTDB taxonomy): Bacteria > Pseudomonadota > Alphaproteobacteria > Rhizobiales > Rhizobiaceae > Ferranicluibacter. The sequence goes on along the minus strand of NZ_QJSR01000005.1, from coordinate 159,804 downwards.
TTGATGACGAACTCCGTACCGGGAACCGGCTTGCGGCGATCGTCGACCTGACAGCACTTCACGCCGGTCAGCACGCCGTCTTCGCCGACGAATTCGAGCGTTGCCACCTGAAACTCGCGCACGGCGCCTTCGGCCTGCGAGGAGGAGGTCCGCATCTTCGTCGCCCAGAACGGCCAGACGGCAAGCTTGTCTTCCTTTTCCGGCGGCTGCGGGCGGATGTCGAGCTGGGTGACCTTGACGGCGCCTTGACGGAAGGCGGTGCCGACACAGTCAGACGCCGTGTCGCCGCCGCCGACGACGACGATGTGCTTGCCGCCGGCAAGGATCGGATCCGATGGCCAGCCGACGCTGTCGATATTTTCGCGGCCGACGCGGCGGTTCTGCTGGACGAGATAGGGCATGGCATCGTGCACGCCGGCAAAATCGCCGCCGGGAAGGCCCGCATCGCGCGGCGTCTCGGAGCCGCCGCAATAGAGCACCGCGTCATGCTCCTCGCGCAGGCTTTCCACCGTGCGGTCGACGCCGATGTTGACGCCGTAATGGAAGGTGACGCCTTCGCCGGTCATCTGCTCGACGCGGCGGTCGATGAAGTTCTTCTCCATCTTGAAGTCGGGAATGCCGTAACGCAGCAGGCCGCCGGCCTTGGTCTCGCGCTCGTAGACATGCACCGCATGGCCGGCGCGTGCCAGCTGCTGGGCCGCCGCCATGCCGGCAGGACCCGAACCGATGATGCCGATCGACTTGCCGGTCTTCGTCACCGCCGGCTTCGGCACGATGTAGCCCATCTCATAGGCCTTGTCGGCGATCGCCTGCTCGATGGTCTTGATGGTGACCGGGGCATCCTCGAGGTTCAGCGTGCAGGCCTCCTCGCAAGGCGCGGGGCAGATGCGGCCGGTGAACTCCGGGAAGTTGTTGGTCGAATGCAGGTTGCGGATCGCCTCTTCCCAGTTGCCGCTGTAGACGAGGTCGTTCCAGTCTGGGATCTGGTTGTGCACCGGGCAGCCGGTCGGGCCGTGGCAGAAGGGGATGCCGCAATCCATGCAGCGTGCCGCCTGCTTCTGCACTTCCGGTTCCGACATCGGGATCGTGAATTCCCGGAAATGGCGGATACGATCGGAGGCCGGCTGATACTTTGCCAGCTGCCGGTCGATTTCCATGAAACCTGTAACCTTGCCCATGACGTAACCCTCAATCGTCGCCGTGGAAGCGCTGATGCCACCCGCTCCGCGTCCACCCGTTTCTGTTCCTGACTGCCGGAGATCCGGCAGGCTTTTCATCGCATTGTCGCCAGATAGGGCGAACACTCAATCGAATTTCATGACCCTAGGACGTTTCATGACTCTGAGATGTTTCATGGCCGTCACCTGAAGAACCGGTCCGCCAGCCCCTCGATGAAGGCCTGACCCGGAAGCCGTTTTCGCTGGGTCGGCAGCGCGGCGATCAGCGGCGCATCGAAGGCGCTTCCGCGCGCGCCCTTGCCCATCATGGCGAGGGGCAGCGGAAAGCTGTCGATCAACGGCTTGTCGTCGAAGACCTTCGGCGCCCAGACCCGGTCGATGGCGTCGATGACGGCCTGCCAGTTCGTCTTGACCTGCCGCGGCTGGTACCAGATGTCGAGGTCCGACAGACCGAGACCGCGATAGAGATCGACGAAGCGCAGGTCGATGACGCCGCTCTCGTCGGAGAGATCGATGCGTCCGAGCCCCGTGCTGCGCGACCGTGGCGAGAAATAGAGGCACGGAATGCCGTAGGATTCGGCAAAGACCATGCCGTGCAGGCTGGTCGAGACGATCCGCTTGCAGGAGAGGATTTCGTCCAGCCGTTCGCGCAGCGCAGCAATCGTCGTCGGCGTGACCGTGTTGATCAGCTTGACGGAACCCGCCTCCGACGGCGCCACATGATGGCGGCCCTCGGTATCCTTCGGCCGGGCATCGAAGGTGCGCTCGGACAGTTCCGCCAGATGCAGGATGACGCCGAGTTCATGCGTCTTCTCGACCGGCGCATCATGAAAATGCGGCAGCAGCCAGAGCGGATCGCCGTAGACGGCAGGCCCGTCGCTGCCGAGCACGCGGCGGCTGAACGGTCCGCGCGTCGCATGAAAGGTGAAGCGCGTATCGACTGGCCGGGTATAGGGGATCTTCTCGTCGGCATGCTGGCCAGGATTGAGGTTCGGCGACGTGCCCGTTCCCCAGACATGCACGTGCCCGCCCGCCATCATGTGGCCGATGGTGCCGACGGCGGCAAGACGGGTCTGGCGGCTCTTGCTCGGCGCATGCGTCACCGGCAGTCCCGACATCATCGAAACGATCACCGGCGACAGCGCGTCGCCGAGATTGAGATAATTCTCGCCGACCGGCGGCGTCACCCAGGAGACCGGGATGGCAGCCTTCGACGCGACGATGTCGAGAAGGTCACTGGACACGTTACACCATGTTCATTCTTGCGCGGGTCGGAATGCGCATATTTCGGGTTTTCACGAGAACGCCCGAGCCGGATCGGGTGCGCCCATATCGGCTCCTGGCAAGACCCGCAGGAGAGGCCGGATCGGCGCGCTGTCTGCCCGTTGAAGGATCGGGCAAGACGCGTCGCCGGAGGGTCGAACCGGGGCCGCGACCAGCGCCGCCCCGGGCGAGACCGCCGATTACTCGGCAGCCTCCGCCATTTTCATCCGTTCCATGTCCTCGAGCGCACGACGGTACTCGACCGGCATGACCTTGCGGAACTTCGGCCGGAAGTCCGCCCAGTTGTCGAGGATCTCCTTGGCGCGGGGCGAACCCGTGTAGTGGAGATGGTTGGAGATGAGCTGTACCAGCCGCTCCTCGTCATGGCGCGTCATGTCGCCGGAGACGTCCACCATGCCCTTGTGCATGAGGTCGCCGCCGTGATGATGCAGCTTCTCCAGCATGTCGTCTTCCTCCGGCACCGGCTGCAGCTCGACCATGGCCATGTTGCAGCGCTGCGGGAAGTCGGCGCTCTCGTCCAGCACATAGGCGACGCCGCCCGACATGCCGGCTGCGAAGTTGCGGCCCGTCTCGCCGAGCACGACAACCACGCCGCCCGTCATATATTCGCAGCCATGGTCGCCCACGCCCTCGACCACCGCGATGGCGCCCGAGTTGCGCACGGCGAAGCGTTCGCCGGCCACGCCGTTGAAGTAGCACTCGCCCGAGATCGCGCCGTAGAGCACCGTGTTGCCGACGATGATCGACTCCGCCGCCTTGATCTTCGACGCCTCGGAGGGACGCACGACGATGCGGCCGCCGGAGAGGCCCTTGCCGACATAGTCGTTGCCGTCGCCAATCAGGTCGAAGGTGATGCCGCGGGCGAGGAACGCGCCGAACGACTGGCCCGCCGTGCCGCGCAGCGTCACGAAGATCGTGTCGTCCTTCAGCCCCTTGTGGCGCCAGCGCTTGGCCAGCTCGCCCGACAGCATCGCGCCGGCCGACCGGTCGACGTTCTTGATCGTCGCCTCGATCTTCACCGGGATCTTCGATTCCAGCGCCGGCATCGCTTCCGCGATCAGCCTTCGGTCGAGAATGTCGTGGATCGGGTGGTTCTGCTTCTCCGTCCAGTAGGTCGCGGCCTTCGGCGCATCGACCTTGTAGAAGATGTTGGAGAAATCGAGCCCGTTCGCCTTCCAGTGCGAAATCAGCGTGTCCTTCTCCAGCAATTCCGACGCGCCGATGATGTCGTCGAACTTCGAGACGCCGAGCGAGGCAAGGATTTCGCGCACCTCTTCGGCGACGAAGAAGAAGTAGTTGACCACATGCTCGGGCGCACCTTTGAAGCGCTTGCGCAGGACGGGGTCCTGCGTCGCCACGCCCACCGGACAGGTGTTCAGGTGGCACTTGCGCATCATGATGCAGCCGGCGGCGATCAGCGGCGCGGTGGAGAAGCCGAACTCGTCGGCCCCCAGAAGCGCGCCGATGATGACGTCGCGGCCAGTCTTCAGGCCGCCATCCACCTGCAGGGCGATGCGCGAGCGCAGGCCGTTGAGCACCAGCGTCTGGTGCGTCTCGGCAAGGCCGATTTCCCAGGGGCTGCCGGCATGCTTCAGCGAGGTCAGCGGCGATGCACCGGTGCCGCCGTCATAGCCGGAGACCGTGATATGGTCGGCGCGCGCCTTGGCGACACCGGCGGCAACCGTGCCGACGCCGACTTCCGAGACGAGCTTGACCGAAACGTTCGCTTCGGGATTGACGTTCTTCAGGTCGTAGATCAGCTGTGCCAGATCTTCGATCGAGTAGATGTCGTGGTGCGGCGGCGGCGAGATGAGGCCGACGCCGGGCGTCGAATGCCGGGTCTTGGCGACGGTCGCGTCCACCTTATGGCCGGGCAGCTGCCCGCCCTCGCCGGGCTTGGCACCCTGCGCCACCTTGATCTGCAGCATGTCGGCATTGACGAGATACTCCGTCGTCACGCCGAAGCGGCCGGAGGCCACCTGCTTGATGGCCGACCGTTCCGGGTTGGCCGAGCCGTCATGGAGCGGGAAGTAGCGATCGCTCTCCTCGCCGCCCTCGCCGGTGTTCGACTTGCCGCCGATCCGGTTCATGGCGATGGCGAGCGTCGTGTGCGCCTCACGCGAGATGGAGCCGAACGACATGGCACCGGTCGAGAAGCGCTTGACGATCTCGGTTGCCGGCTCGACCTCGTCGATCGAGATCGGCGTGCGGCCGAGACCTTCCGCACCCTTGATGGTGAAGAGGCCGCGAATGGTGTTCATGCGCAGCGCGTCGCCGTTCACCATGTCGGCGAACTCGCGGTAGCGATCCTGCGCATTGCCGCGCACGGCATGCTGAAGCGAGGCGATCGAGTCCGGCGACCAGGCATGGCCTTCGCCGCGCATGCGGTAGGCGTATTCGCCGCCCACATCCAGCGTGTTGGTCAGCACCGGATCGGGACCGAAGGCCGCCTGGTGACGGTTGAAGGTCTCCTCGGCGATCTCCTTGAGGCCGATGCCTTCGATCTGCGTCGCCGTGCCGAAGAAGTAGCGCTCGATCAGCTCGCTCGAAAGACCGACGGCGTCGAAGATCTGCCCGCCGCAATAGGACTGGTAGGTCGAGATGCCCATCTTGGACATGACCTTGAGGATGCCCTTTCCCACCGCCTTGATGTAGCGATAGACAATCTCGCTGCCGTCGACTTCCTTCGGGAACTCGCCGCGCTTGTGCATGTCCGTCAGCGTGTCGAAGGCGAGATAGGGGTTGATCGCCTCGGCACCGTAGCCGGCGAGAAGCGCGAAATGATGGATCTCGCGCGGCTCGCCCGACTCCACGACGAGGCCGACCGAGGTGCGAAGCCCCTTGCGGATCAGGTGGTGGTGCACGGCAGCGGTCGCGAGCAGCGCGGGAATAGCGATACGGTCCGGACCGACCTGACGATCGGAGAGCACGATGATGTTGTAGCCGCCCTTGACGGCGGCTTCCGCACGCTCGCACAGCCGGTCGAGGATTTCCGGCATGCCTTCGGCACCGCGCGCGACATCATAGGTGAAGTCGAGCGTCTTGGTGTCGAACCGGTCTTCCGTGTGGCCGATGGAGCGGATCTTTTCGAGATCGCCATTGGTCAGGATCGGCTGGCGCACTTCCAGCCGCTTGGCATGCGATGCCCCGACATGGTCGAGAATGTTCGGACGCGGCCCGATGAACGAGACGAGGCTCATCACCAGCTCTTCGCGGATCGGGTCGATCGGCGGGTTGGTGACCTGCGCGAAGTTCTGCTTGAAGTAGGTGTAGAGCAGCTTCGACTTCGACGACATGGCCGAGATCGGCGTGTCCGTTCCCATCGAGCCGATCGCTTCCTGACCCGTCGTCGCCATCGGCGACATCAGGATCTTGGTGTCTTCGAGCGTGTAACCGAAGGCCTGCTGGCGATCGAGCAGCGACACATCGCGGCGCAGCGCGCGCGGCTCCACCGGCTTCAGCTCCTCGAGGATCAGCTGCGTGTTGTCGAGCCACTTGCGATAGGGGTGCTGGCCGGCGAGCGAGGACTTCACCTCCTCGTCGGAGATGATGCGGCCTTCTTCCATGTCGATCAGCAGCATCTTGCCCGGCTGGAGGCGCCACTTCTTGACGATGCTCTCTTCCGGCACCGGCAGCGTGCCGGCTTCGGAGGCGAGGATGACGCGGTCGTCATCGGTCACGAGGTAGCGGGCCGGACGCAGGCCGTTGCGGTCGAGCGTCGCGCCGATCTGGCGGCCATCGGTGAAACAGACCGCTGCCGGTCCGTCCCACGGCTCCATCAGGGCGGCATGGTACTCGTAGAACGCCTTGCGCTCGGGCCCCATCAGCTGGTTGCCGGCCCAGGCCTCGGGGATCAGCATCATCACCGCATGCGAGAGCGAATAACCGCCCTGCACAAGGAATTCGAGCGCGTTGTCGAAGCAGGCGGTGTCCGACTGACCCTCATAGGAGATCGGCCACAGCTTGGAGATGTCGGCACCGAAGAGCGGCGAGGACACGGACGCCTGACGAGCCGCCATCCAGTTGACGTTGGAGCGCAGCGTGTTGATTTCGCCATTATGGGCGACCATGCGGTAGGGGTGCGCGAGCTTCCAGGATGGAAAGGTGTTGGTGGAGAAACGCTGGTGCACGAGCGCGACCGCGCTCTCGAACCGCGGATCTTCCAGATCCTTGAAATAGGCCGCGACCTGATAGGCGAGGAACATGCCCTTGTAGATGATCGTCTTCGTCGACAGCGACACGGGATAGAAGCCGGTTTCCGCGCCCTTGTAGGCGTCGTAGATCCGGTTGGAGATCACCTTGCGCAACGTGAAGAGACGACGCTCGAACTCGGCATTCGTTGCGGCATCGCGGCCGGCGCCGATGAACACCTGCACGTGGCGCGGCTCGGTGGCGGCGATGTGCGGCGCCTTCGACAGCGAAGCGTTGTCGACCGGGACATCGCGGAAGCCGAGCAGCGACTGGCCCTCCTCCGCGACGACATCGGCGATGACCTGCTTGAAATGCGCAACCTGCGCTTCGTCCTGCGGCATGAACAGATAGCCGACGGCATAATCGCCCGCCTTCGGCAGGGTCACGCCCTGGGCCGCCATTTCCTCGCGGAAGAAGCGATCCGGGATCTGCACCAGAATGCCGGCGCCGTCGCCCATCAGCGGATCGGCACCCACGGCACCGCGATGCGTCAGGTTTTCGAGGATGAACAGGCCGTCGCGCACGATCTGGTGCGACTTGACGCCCTTCATATGCGCGACGAAGCCGACGCCGCAGGCATCGTGCTCGTTGCGCGGATCGTAGAGACCCTGCTTTGCCGGCAGGCCGCTCTTGTAATTGTTTTCCGGGAAGGCTTTCGGGAACACGGCCGCCGTCGTCGCGGTGGCCTGGGCCTCTACGCGATGGGATGCGGCGTCATGTGATGGCGTGATCTGCGTCATCGTCTTCCCTCCAGTTGCGGCCCTTCTCTCTCGGGCCTGCCGTCGTCGGGGCGCACTCGCGGCTTCAACCGCGTTGTGACGCCCGGTCTATCGTTGCATGATCCTGTGCCGCTCGCAAACGAAGCTTGGCGGTGCCGGGTCAGATGATCCGCGACCATTCGACAGGGGACACCGGCATCGAGCCAACCGCATGGGTGAGCCTGTCGCTCGCCGCATGAGACGGTGTTACCCTGTTCAGGCCCCGCGCCGCTTGGATGTGCGCTTCGGGCCATTCGGTCTTCAGACCGAAATAGGACAGCAAGCCTGTCCTATTTCACAGGCTCTATGCCAGAAAGCTCCGGTGACTGCAAGGGAGACCGCTTAAATAATCGGCGTCATCGATCCGAAAATGTCGGCTTTTGCAAGGTTGACGAAAGAATGTTGCGCGGAATGACCCTAGCCTTTCCTTTGGTTTCAAACTGGTCTGCAATTGTTCTGATCGTTCTCGTCTGGATTGGATTGCCGACGCCGGGTGATTATGGTCGTGTGAAGGTTCGGCGCGCCTTTGCGCTTTAGGATCCGCCCTCTTCTCTCGACCATCGGAAGCCCCATGATCTTCTCCTCCGACAACTGGGCCGGCGCCCATCCTCTCATTGCGGAAAGCTTGGTGAAGGCGGCCCCGGGCTTTGCCCCCGCTTATGGCACGAGCCCGCTCGACCGCAGGGTCGAGGCGATGCTGGCGGAGGTGTTCGAGCGGGAGGTCGCCGTGTTCTTCGTCGGCACCGGGACGGCAGCCAACTCGCTGGCCTTTGCCAGCGTCACCCGCCCCGGCGGCCACGTGTTCTGCCACCGCGAGGCGCATGTGAATTCCGACGAATGCGGCGCGCCCGAATTCTTCTCGCTCGGCGCGCGCATGGCACCGGTCGATGGCGCCTTCGGCAAGATGGAGCCGGAGCGGCTGGAGGCAGAGATCAAGCGCTTTCCGCCGGGCTTCGTTCATGCAGGCCAGCCGATGGCCGTGACGCTGACGCAGGCGACGGAGGCCGGCACGGTCTACACGCTCGACGAGATTTCCGCGATTTCCGCGATCGCACAACGCTATAACCTGCCGCTCCACATGGACGGCGCGCGCTTTGCCAATGCGCTGGTCGCGCTGGATGCGACACCGGCGGAGATGACCTGGAAGCGCGGCGTTGATATCCTCTCCTTCGGCGGCACTAAGAACGGCTGCTGGTGCGCCGAAGCGCTGATCCTGTTCGATCCCGCAAAGACCGGCGATATGCCCTATCTGCGCAAGCGCTCGGCCCAGCTCTTCTCCAAGACCCGCTTCGTTTCGGCCCAGCTCGAAGCCTATCTCGACAACAACCTCTGGCTCGACCTTGCGCGGCACGCCAATGCCATGGCCAAACGCCTGGCCGACGGCATCGCCGACAGCAACAGCGCCCGCCTCGCCTGGCCGTCGAATGCCAACGAGCTCTTCGTGATCCTGAAGACCGCCAATGCCGAGGCGCTGAAGGAAAAGGGCGCGCTGTTCTACGACTGGCCCGTGCCGCATGCGCTGGCCGGCACGCTCGGAACCGACGAGGGGCTGTATCGCCTGGTCACCAGCTTTGCCACCGAGCCGGCCGACGTCGATGCCTTCCTCGAAGGCTGCCGCAGCGCTTGAGAGCAACAACGAAAAACGGCGCCCCATTCGGGACGCCGTCTCTTCTATCAGGCGATAAGCCGATCAGTTGACGCTGGCGTCCACCTGGTTCGCCTCGATCTGGTTCGGTGCGCTCTGCGCGGCCGAAATCTCGATGCGGCGCGGCTTTGCAGCTTCCGGGATCTCGCGCAGGAGATCGATGTGCAGCAGGCCGTTCTTCAGGGAAGCGGAGCGGATTTCCATATATTCGGCCAGCTGGAAGCGGCGCTCGAAGGCGCGCTTGGCAATGCCGCGATACAGGAACTGGTTTTCAGCCGTCTGCTCCTCGCTCTTTTCGCCCTTCACCGTCAGCGTGTGTTCCCGTGCCTCGATCGAAAGCTCGCTTTCGTCGAAACCGGCAACCGCCATGGTAATCCGGTAGGTATTGTCGCCGGTCCGCTCGATATTATAGGGCGGATAGCTCTGCGACTGGTCAGGCTGGCCGAGGCTGTCGAGCATGGTGAACAGCCGGTCGAAGCCGACGGTGGAGCGGTAGAGCGGAGAAAAATCAACGTGACGCATGGTGTCCTCACTATTCGAGCAACGTGTTGCGGTTCTCTGGCCCGTCATCCCGTAAGCGGCGATGGCGAGGCCGGTGGCCGGGCCCTCTTCGGCGCCCGTGACCATGAGATGGGAATGGCGATTTCGACCGTCAAGAGGCGTTCCAAAGACAAAATCGCAGGCATCGGAATTTTTTCAGCGTCCCTCGCCATCAAGCCAAGCCCTTGATTTCGCATGATGGCGTAACCATGCGGGAGTGTCGAAGCTGACATAAACCGCAGATGAACGGCCGGTTCCGTTTCGGTTCACCTGACCTCCGCTAGAACTGGGTCATCGGAACAGGAGCAAGACAGCAGCCGGATCGTCCCTGAAAGGTTGCATTCCCCGTTGCGCCCCTGTTTCGCCCTTCCGGGCCGGAAGCGGTTCCCCGCCGCTCCGGCCCCTTTTTTATGGTCGGGCGCAGCGGAGAACGGACGACAATCCTTTGACCGCCCGCCGCGCGCGCTTTATTCCTTGACGTCCGGCCGCGGCGTCTGTCGTTCACCCGCCCGAAAGGCTGCAGGTGTAGCATGACGCTTTGCGGCACGGCCGCACGACGCCGAGACCGCCGATCGGGAACCCCAGATGCAGACACGCTCCGCTCCGCAAAGACATGACACCGGCAACCCTGGGAACGCTGTCGCCGCGATAGCGACGAGGTCCGGGGACGTGCCGCGCGCCGAGGATGAAGCGCTTCTGAAGCCGCGCCTGTTTCCAACGCCGGATAATCCGCTACCGCCTGCTGCCGCCGATCCGCGCCGGCACACCGTCGGCTTCTTTACCGGCGCCGGCGGGCGACGCCTGCGCTATGCCGTCTTCCGCAGCGGCGACACCGCGGCCAAGGGCACCGTCGTTCTCCTCCACGGTCGCAATGAATCGATCGAGAAATATTTCGAGATGATCGGCGACCTCATCGCCCGCGGCCTCTGGGTGGCGACCTTCGACTGGCGCGGACAGGCGGGATCCGAGCGCCTGCTGAAGCAGCTGCGCCGCGGCCATGTGCGCCGCTTTTCCGATTACGAGGAGGACCTGTCGATCTTCCTCGAAAAGATCGTGCTGCCGGACACGCGCCTGCCATTCTTCCTCGTCGCCCACTCCATGGGCGCGCTGGTGGCGCTGGCACAGGCCCCGCGACTGGCAACGCGGATCGACCGCATGGTGCTGAACGCGCCGTTCGTGGCGCTCGGCAACCAGCGCATGAGCCATGGCAAGATCGGCCTGCTCTCGGCCGCCTTCAGCCTGTTCGGCCTCGGCGCCCTGGCCTTGTCGAAGGAGCAGCCCATGCTCTTTCCGCAGAACCTCGTTTCCTCGGACCCCGTGCGCTACGCCCGCAACGCCGAGATTGCACAGGCGCATCCCGAACTGGCGCTGGGACCCCCGAGCGCGCGCTGGCTGCATGAAACCTTTCGCGCCATCCGCCGCGTCACGCGCCGCGAGCACCTGACGCGCATTACGGTGCCGACGCTGCTGCTCGCCCCGACGCGCGACCGTCTGGTGCCCTATGCCGCCATCGAGACGCTGGCCCGCAACTTCCGCGCCGCCACGCTCATCCCCATCGACGGCGCCCGACACGAGGTCTTCCAGGAGGACGACCGCTACCGTGCGCAGGCGATCGCAGCGATCGACGCCTTCATTCCCGGCAGCACCGGCCCCGACGTCACGGAAAGCCTGAGCGGCGACGACATGCTGGTGCTCTGAGCCTCTTTGCGGGTCAGCCCCGGAGGATCGCCAGAGCCTCGGCGTGGAGGGCCGCACTTCCCGCCGCGATCACCTCGCCACCCATTTCCGCCCGGCCGCCATTCCAGTCGGTGACGATACCGCCGGCCTGCTCGATCAGCGGAATGAGCCCGCCGACATCGTAGGGCTTCAGCCCTGCTTCGATGACGAGATCGATATGCCCGGCCGCCAGCAGCGCAAAAGCATAGCAATCGCAGCCGTAGCGGGCGAGGCGCACCTTGTCCTGCACCGCCTCGAACTTCGTCTTGATGTCGCCGTGGTAGAGCGTGGGCGAGGTCGTGAACATCGTGGCTTCCGACAACGACGCGCAGTCGCGCGTGGCCAGCGTTCGCTCGCCCTCCGGGCCCCGGTAATGCGTGACGCCGTCCGCGGCAAAGAAGCGCTCACCGGTGAAGGGCTGATCCATCAGCCCCATCACGGCCCGACCCTTATGGTAGAGACCGATCAGCGTGCCCCAGACCGGCAGGCCGGAGATAAAGGCGCGCGTGCCGTCGATCGGATCGATGACCCAGACATAATCGCGATCCGCACCCACCGTGCCGTATTCCTCGCCAAGGATGCCATGCTCCGGAAAGGCGTTCTCGATCAGCGCCCGGATCGCCCGCTCCGCCGCCTGGTCGCCTTCGGTCACAGGATCGAACCCGCTCTCCAGCTTGTTGGAAACGCCGATGCCCATGCGAAACCGCGGCAACGTCTCCGCCTTGGCTGCATCCGCAAGGCGATCGAAGAAGGGGCGGTCCGGCAGCATGGCACTCTCCTGGAGATGGACGTGAAGATCGACCTGAGGATGCTTAGACGAATTTCTTCAAAAGAAAATGCAGAACAAGATTTCAGCAGTTTTCAGGCGATCCGCACAAGACATATGCACATTCGCACGCCACGCCGACATTTCCGCTCAATGATTGGGCAAAATTAGAAATTCCCTTGCGAAAGCTAAGGCTTAGCGCATCGCCGATTCGTCACGCGCGGCAAAGTGGCCTTGACAATTGTGCGCCGCAATATCAAACTCGCCCTACAGTCACTCGTGGCTGTAAATACCCTCCTTGGGTGTTTCCTCCCTAGACTTAGCCGCGCGAAAAGCGCGGTTTTTTTTGGCCGGTCACCATTGAAGGCGGACCCGGTCTGGCATGTTGGGGATACGTCCTGAGGCCCCTATTCCGCAGCGAGCGGCAGGCTCTCGGTCGAGCTCTCGACATGGGCTGCGAATTCCGCGAAGAACGTTCCGAGAATATGCGCCAGCCAGTCGAATTCCGGCTTCTTCACGAGCGTCGTCTCATCCACGTAGAGCCCGCGATTGATCTCGATCTGCAGCGCATGCAGGCCCCGCCTCGGACGCCCGTAGTGCTCGGTGATGAACCCGCCGGCATAGGGTTTGTTGCGCGTCACCGTGAAGCCGAGATCCTCCAGCAGCGTCACCGCCATGCGGGAGAGATCGGCGGAGGCACTGGTGCCGTAGCGATCGCCGATGATGATATCCGGCCGCATGCCGCTGCCCGCCACGCGGATATTGCCGGGCATGGAATGGCAATCGATCAGGATCGCGCGCCCGAACAGCACATGCGTCCGGGCGATCAGCCGCCGAAGCGTCGCATGATAGGGTTTGTAGATCGACTCGATCCGCTCCAGCGCGTCCTCGACCGGCAGCCGCGCGCGGTAGATCTCCATGTTCTCGGCAACGAGCCGCGGCACGGTGCCGAGGCCGCCGGCGACCCGCATGGAGCTGATATTGGCATGGGGCGGCAATGCACCGTCGAACATGCGTGGATCGAGCTCGTAAGGTTCGCGATTGACGTCGAGAAAAGCCCTCGGGAAATGCGCGACCAGCATCGGCGCACCGAGCCCGACCGCACGGCCGAAAAGCTCATCCACATAATGATCCTCGGAGCGGCGAATCGTGCGCGCATCAAGCCGCGACTGCGCCAGAAACGCGTCGCTATAGAGCCTGCCGCTGTGCGGAGAGTTGAAAACAAAGGGAATTCGCTGATGGTCCGGCTCGCGAACGCAAAACAGGTCGTGCTCCCGAACCGTCTCCTCCATCGCGATCCTTTTTACCATGTCGTCATCTTGCCGCTTCGTTCATGTTGCCAGTTGGCCGCATCTGTGTCCATAGTCGCCCCTCACGAGGGTTGCGGGCTCGCGTGGTGCCCGGCCCTTGACGGCCGGTCTTCACGGGATATTTACCCCGAAGCGGTTTCATGAGGCGACCGCACCTTCCCGTCAGATCATTAAGACCTAGACAGCAACGGCTGGAAATCCATGAGTCCCAAAATTCTCCTCGCAGAAGACGACAACGACATGCGCCGTTTCCTGGTGAAGGCGCTGGAAAAAGCCGGTTACAAGGTCCTTTCCTTCGACAACGGCGCCAGTGCCTACGACCGGCTGCGCGAAGAGCCCTTCTCGCTCCTCCTCACCGACATCGTCATGCCGGAAATGGACGGGATCGAACTCGCGCGCCGCGCGACCGAACTCGATCCGGATCTGAAAGTCATGTTCATCACCGGCTTCGCCGCCGTGGCGCTGAACCCCGACAGCAAGGCCCCGAAGGACGCCAAGGTCCTCTCCAAGCCCTTCCACCTGCGCGACCTGGTCGACGAAGTGAACAAGATGCTGGCCGCCTGACAAGGCGCCGGCACCACCCCCCGCACCGGCCCACCTCTTTTGTCAAAAAAGCATCACGATGCCAGTTGACGCTCAAAAAGGTTTGTGGTCTATCCGCGGCACGGATGGGCGTGTAGCTCAGCGGGAGAGCACTACGTTGACATCGTAGGGGTCACAGGTTCAATCCCTGTCACGCCCACCATCCTATTCAAAGGCCCTGTTTCGACAGGGCTTTTTTGTTTTAAGCGGCTGCAATCCCCGTACTGTCGAGAGATTGCGAACGCCGGATCGGGTCATGGCTGACCCACTCGGATCTAGGATAGCCTGTCGACCGCAGACGCTGCCTTTGCCATGCCTCGCTTCACGTCTGCCTGCTCCGGTGCGTCGATTCGGCGGTAGCGAGCTTGGATGAAGCTGTATAGACCGAAGGCGACCAGACCGGCAGCGGCGATTGCGTAGAGGTAGGTTCCCGATGGCAGATTGCGCACCCAGTCCAGCGCCTCGGGCACGCTTCCTGCCTGTCCTGAGTCCACCACCACGGCCGCGAACACGAAGAACCCACCGGTGATCGAGAGCACGAGGCCGCGCGCGACGAGACCGAAAACGGAAACGCCGCCGAGAAGATCGCTTCTGCCGGACGGCAGTTGGAGGCGCTCCCGGTATTTCCCCGAGATCCCACGCCATGCCTGAACGGCGCCGGCGGCAACGACGATCAGACCCAAGGCGCCGACGAGGAATCGGCCGAACGGCTGCTGCATCAGCCAAGCTGCCGGACCGCCTTCGCCATTCGAAGATCCGCCGGATGCCATGACCAGCCGTGCTGCGGCAAGCGCCAGGGTGCCGTTGATGATGCCGCTTGCAAGGTTCCCCCCGCGCGCCAGATAGCCCTTCAGGCTGTTGTCCTGATTGTCCGCATTGAGCAGCGCCTGCGCCAGCCGCCAGAGGACGTGCCCGACGAGGCCGATGGCGACGGTTCCCAGCAGGAAGCGCCCGAACGGCTGACCGAGCAGATTGGACAAAGCACCATGGGTGCTCGCCTCTTCACCGGCAGACGAGCCGAGAAGGGCGATCAAGCCGAGCGTTATGTAGACGACGCCACGGGCGGCATATCCCCACCGGGCGAGAAACTCGAATTTGTTGGCCATCTTCCCCTCGATCATCGTTGCGAACGTGCAGGACAGGGGACACGTTCCGCGCGGCCTGCGCCTCGAGGGGAGACATTGATCGTTCCTTCGGATTTTCAATGACTGGAACCGTGTCACGACCATCGGCGCAACATCTTCCACGCATATGGAATGCAGCACCTCCCGGAAGACCTCCAAACACATACGCTTCGCATCAGGGCCGACGGCTGATCGACAGGGTCCGTCAGCGAAAATCATCGCTCGCGTGGCGGGATGCGGATGCACCCTGCGCGGCGCGAGGTCTTATCTGAAGGATTGTCCCATGATCTCCCTGTCCCGAACGGCGCTTTCCCTTTTCACGGCTGCCGGATGTGCGCTTCTCAGCACAACGGCCTTTGCCGCCGGCACGATTAAGGTCGTGGAAACCGGTGAAGGTGGAGGCACCATGGGGTTGAGCCTGGAGCCCGCGACCGTCAAGGCCGGCGCCACCGTCTTCAGCGTGCACAATGACGCCGCCGGCGAGGAGCACGAGATGATCGTCGTGCGGCTGAAATCCGCCGACCAGAAAATTCCGTTGGATGTGACCAAGCATCGGGTCGATGAAAGCAAGCTGAAAAGCCTCGGCGAGGTGGAGGACCTGAAGCCGGGTGCCGATGGTCAGTTGAAGACGCGCCTGAAGGCCGGAACCTATCTGGTATTCTGCAACATCAAGGGCCACTACGAGGCAGGCATGCAGGCCAAGCTGACGGTGACGCCGTAAGACGACGTCGCCCACCCGCGTTCACCTTCTCATATCGTTGACGGGACGGCGCAGTGGATATCGGTTCGCTGGCCACAGGCCAGCCTGCCAAATCGATGGGTTTCGAAGCGGCGGACGATGCCACCGCCCGTTCACCGGTGGTCTCGGGAGGATCGGGAACGATCCGGACACGCAGACGTTGTCCGGCATCGACACCAGACCCGAGAGGCTTGCCACATGACGACCCTCCCCACCGATCTCGAAACAGCCCTTGCCGCCCACGCCCGGCAGCAGAACATCTCGCGTGACGAAGCTGTCCGTCGCATTCTTCGCGAATGGATGCGCACGCACGGCTTTCTAGCGGATGAGGAGGAAGGCGAAACGCCGCCTTCGCCAACTCCGGGGAAGCCGGATCCTGAATTCGTGCAATATCCGGGCTATTTCAAAGGGGAAGGCAGTCTCTGAAAGGACGCCTCACACTCAAAAAAACGGGCCCCTACATCTCTGTAAGGGCCCTTTTTCGTACATTGGGATTCCGTACCGTATCAGGCGATCCCAGCGGGATCTCCGATCGGCAGCAGAGCCGGATCATTCGGGTTCTTCGTATCGCCCGGCGCGATCACGGGCGGCACTGGTGACGGGTCCTGGCCGCGATCGGGAATGCCCGGCGTCGAAGTTGGGCCCCGTGGCGTATCGGTTTCAGGCGTCGGAAGTGGGTCACGATTTGGCATGATCTCATCCTTTCCATTGCGTTCGCGAGGTTAACGGCCCGGTCTGGCGATGGTTCCGAAGTTTCACGAACCGCCGATCCTAAGGCTTGCCTGCAGCGGCAGGTGATCGGAAGCGATCCGGGAAAGCGGTGTGCGCACAGGGCCCGCTGCGATCGTCTCTATCCCCTCGGAGACGAAGATATGGTCGAGGCGCAGGAGCGGGAAACGCGAGGGGAAGGTGGGTGCCATCCTCGTCCTCGTCCCCTTGGCACTTCCGGGGTTAACTTCCACGCAAACGGGCGGAAGCCGGCGCTTGAGGAGGCCATAGGCGACCGATGAGGGGATTGCGTTGAAATCTCCGGTCAGAATGATGGACTGGTCCCGGCAGGCGTCGTTGCCGATCCAGGCGTCTCCGAGAAGCGTCTCCGCCTGCTGCCGTCTTTCTGCGCGCCTCAGGCCGAAATGCGTATTGAAGATCTGCACGGGCCGTCCGTCGACCATGACCTCCACCCAGAGCGCGCCGCGCGTCTCGCCGACGGACGGGATGGGCCCGGCCTTGATCAGGCGCGACGGCAGTGCCGTCAGGATGGCATCGCCATACTGCTCCTCGCGCACATGCAGCGCGGGATGGAAATGCGACGTCATCTTGAGGAGATCTGCGATCCGCGCCGCCTGGTCGATACCGCCGGTGCGGGCGCGACCGACATCGAGTTCCTGCAGCGCGATGACATCCGGTCGCGCCGCGGCGATGACCTCGGCAATGCGCTCCGGGTCCATCCGCCGATCGGTGCCGATACAGCTGTGGACGTTGTAGGTGAGGATGGAGAGAACGCCGGCGGCTTCAGGCAGCGTAGCAGCGGCGGGGTCGAGCGAAGGCTGGATATCGTGTTCGGACATGGCGAGGGAACCCGGAGGGCCCCCAATTCGTTCCGTGCGACGATGCAGTCGCGAATGCGTGCTGCGTTGCGGTGTGCGGGACATCGAAAAGGTCCTCTTCACTGTTTTGTAAGTCCGTATGTCAAGAGAGCGACCACAGAATGAGCCTTCGCATAATCTTCCGTGTGGTCGCCGTCGCGGCCGTTCTCTTCGCCCTCTATCTGCTCTTCCAGACATTGCGTCAGTATACGCTGGACGAGATCCTGACCGCGCTGCGGGCCATACCGGTGTCGCATCTGCTGCTCGGCCTCGCTTTTGCCGCCGCCTCCTATGCGTGCCTTTCCTGCTTCGATGCGCTGGGCGTGCGCTATACGGGCAATCGCCTGCCCTTCCACAAGACGGCGCTGGCCTCCTTCGTCAGCCTGTCCATCGGGCACAATGTCGGCATCGCCGCGCTCAGCAGTGGTGCCGTCCGGTATCGCTATTATGCGCGCTGGGGGCTGACGGCCGAGGATGTAGCGAAGATCGTGCTGTTCTGCGGCGTCACCGTCGCGCTGGGCCTCATGACCCTTGGTGGCGCCAGCCTGCTGCTTCGCCCGCAGGATGCCGCCGACATGACGGGGCTCAGCCGCAGCGCCGTCTTTGCCATCGGCATCGCGTCCTTGATCGCCCCCGTCATTTACCTTGTTCTGTCGGCCTTTGTGCGAAAGCCGCTGACGATCAGGGACTGGAGCTTCAACCTGCCGAAGCTGCCGATCGCCGCGGCGCAGATCGTGGTGGGAACGCTGAACTTCGCCTTCGTGGCCGCAAGCCTGCACCAGATGCTCTCGGCCTTTGCCGAGGCCGGCTATCTCAAGGTCGCTTCCGTCTCGATCATTGCCAACGTCGCCGCGATCATCAGCCATGTCCCCGGTGGCATCGGCGTGCTGGAGGCGACGGTCGCGCATATCCTACCGGGCGCGGAGTCCGTCGCCGCGGTCATCGCCTTCCGGGTGATCTACTATTTCATCCCGCTCGCCATCGGTCTTCCGACCCTTCTGATCAGCGAGATCGTGATGAAGGACAAGACCTTGGACGCACCGGCAAGCAAGGGCGATGAGCCGCAAGGTCGCCATGCGGGCTCGCTGGCCTGAGGGGACGTCAAGCGCCGAACGACCTTTTACGAGGCGCGGCCGAAAAGGCGGCTGGCGATCGCGCCAGCGCGGCGACGGAGCGTGTCGATCGGATGGATCGGCCCGGCGGGATCGACGATATCGGTGCCGGGCAACGGGTCTTCCTCGCCCTCCGCCAGATCGATATCGAAGTGGCGCAGGCCGCGGCGACCGGTGTTCAGCGATTCTACGCCGTCATGCAGAGAATTCAGCCGAAGGATGGCTTCCCGTATCGCGTCCGGCGTGGAGTCGAGGTGCTCGGCCAGCATCCGATAGCGGACATCGGCGATGGCGCCACGCTGATCATCGTTGACCGCTTCGATCGCCATGTCGGCTTCCGTGTCCATGCCTTCGGAACGATTGTTGAGGTTCGAGGAGCCCAGGCGCAGAAAGCGATCGTCGATGATGACGAGCTTGGAATGCACCAGAACCTCCTGCTGCCCATCCTCGTCGTCGCAGGGCACGACGGCATACATCACGCGCAGCCGGTCATGCGGATCGTTGCGCTTCAGCCGGCGGATCAGGCGATCGCGATTGGTGCCCATCATCACCTTTTCGATGAAGCCATGCGAGATGCGCGTGACGACGATCAGGACTTCCGGTCCATCCGGCCGAGACAGCCGCTCGATGAGAATATCGGCGATGCCGAAGGCGGCGAGATACTGCGCCTCGATATAGACGATCCGCTGCGCCGATTTCAGCGCATCCGTCAGCATGTGGATGGACTCGTGGATGCCGTCATGGCCGATCGTCGCCGGCGTGGTGCGGGCAATCGCGACCGGGCACCCGGTCAAGGCCGGCACGAGGCTTCCGGGCCATGCGGTGGCCGCTCCTTCGACGGGCGCGATCGTCTCCTCCATGGCGGACAGCCAGCGCTCGCGGCAGATATCGCCGAGCATGCGCGCCGCAGGGCCGGAAACAGCGGCCTGCATGTCGTGCACCGGCTCGTAAGCTTCGCCATCGGGCGTCACGCGCAGGGGGTTGCCCGGCCTGTGGTCGCTGTCGTCCCAGCGGCGGGCGGTCAGATCGATGCCGCCGATGAAGCCGGTCGTGTCGTCGATGCAGACGATCTTCTGGTGATGCGAACCACGCAGCGGATGATGCGTGTCGAAATTCAGGTGAATGCGCGGATGGCTCGCCCAGCCCTTCTTGCGGAAGAGCTTCAGCGACTTGCCGGAA
Source organism: Rhizobium sp. PP-CC-3A-592 (assembly GCF_003217095.1). Classification (GTDB taxonomy): domain Bacteria; phylum Pseudomonadota; class Alphaproteobacteria; order Rhizobiales; family Rhizobiaceae; genus Ferranicluibacter. The sequence continues at coordinate 140,094 of NZ_QJSR01000005.1, read as the reverse complement.
TAGATCGGCCCCATGGCCCAGACGAGAATGTGGATCTCGAGCTCGGGCTTCGCTTCAACCAGCGAGAGAAGCAGGTTTCCGAGTGTCGGGCTCTCCGGATTTTCGGGCGTCAGGTGGATGTCGGGGCTGAAATCCCAGCCGATGATCCAAATACGCCGGGAAGCAAGCCGCAGTGCCTGATCGAGCGTCTGAAAGTATGCCTTGCCATCGATCATGAAGGCGATCTTGTCTGCCATCTCCCGACGCCAGGCATTTTCGCCGATCCGGATGATAGCAGTCTCACCGCTGCCTGAAGAATCGTCACCGAGACGATCGCCGTCATTCTCCTGGCCGACATGATACACGTGCACTTCCCCCGACCGTTACGCCATGGCCAAACTTCGTGGCGCTACCAAACGCCACGAGGGTTAGAAAGTTCCATGCGATGCGACAGTGGGCAGCAACTATTCCGTGATCAGGAGAATGTAGGGCGCTCCTGAGATCTCGCGCATATGCAGGGTCTGGCCCGCCTCCACCGTTCCGCCCTGCAGGACGTTGCGATACGAGCGGCCTGCCAGACCTTCCGGCAGGGATACCTCGATCGCGTCGAAGGCACGCTCCAGATCGCTCTTCTCCAGCAAAGCCAGCACCTTGCAGGGCGCAATAACGATCGCTGCCGCATCGCCCAGCCGGCGAGCATAGGCAACGATGCTGCCGGAACCCTCCCCCAAGACGTCGAGCGCGCGATAGTCGCCATCCTCAAACAGGGCTGGCGACGCACGCCGCGCCGCAATCAGCCGGGCGGTCAGAGCGACTTTCGCCTGCCCCGAAGCGCGAGCTGCAGCATCGAACGGAAAGCCGTCTGCCGCTTTCAGAAGCGCTGCCATGGCCGGATAATCCGGCATGCGGCGATTGTCGGGATCGACCAGACTGAAATCGGCACGTTCCGACCCCTGATAGACATCCGGCACGCCCGGCGCTGTCATCTTCACCAGCGTCTGGGTCAGGCCATTGACGAGGCCGGCTTCAGCGAACGGCTGCACGGTCTTGAGGAAATCATCTGTAAACGCCTTGTTACCCGGCGAAAGAAGTCCTGCGGCAAAGGCCTGCACGGCGCTCTCATAGTCCTCGTCCACCTCCGACCAGTCGCTGCGCTCCTTCGCCTCGCGCAACATCTTTTCCACATAGGCGGAGAAGCGTTCCTTAAAGGCCTCAAGCGCTTCGGCGTCCGGCGTCGCGGACGTATTCTCCCAGGCACCGGCAAGCGCCTGGTAAAGCGCCCATTCGACTGCGGGCTCCGGCGCCGGACCATCTGCAAGCGTCTGGATGAGGCTGGCATTCATGTCGTGCCACCGGGCGACGGCCTTGGCCCAGACATCGGGCGCCTCGCTGATGGCATAAAGCCTGGCGCGCGCATCCTCGCCGCGCTTGGTATCATGGGTCGAGGTGGTGGTGATCGCGTGCGGCTGTTCGACCGCCCGACGCTGCATGGCGGCATGGAAATGCGCGACGGACATCTCCTCTTCCGCCGGGTTGCCGCCGACTTCGTTGAGGGCAAGAAGACGATGGTAGCGATAGAAGGCGGTATCCTCCATGGCCTTCGCCATGATCGGCCCGGTCACCTGCTGGAACCGGCTGCGGAACTCGAAGGCATCGCCCTCCGTCGCGCCCGACAATACGACGACGATGGCGTCGAGCGCCTCGCGGCTGTCGCCGGACAGCGTGCGCGCCGCCTCTTCCACCGCACCGTCGAGAATCGTGCGGTCGTCTTCGCCCAGCGCATCGCGCGTGCCGTAGGTCCTGTACACCGGAAACGCCGAGATCAAAGCCTTCAGCGCCTGCTCGAGTGCCTTGGCATCGTGTGCCTCACCCACAGACGAACCGGCCAGCGCCACGAGCCGCTTGATCTCACCTTCGAAATTGCGATCCAGCATCAGCCGCTTGGCGTCGGTCAGGATCGCCGCATAGTCCTTGCTCCCGGCAAAGTCGGCATAGGCCGCGTCCAGCGTCTTCGCCTGAGCCGAATCCACGAAGAGGTGCGCGAGCGCCGCGATGAATTCGTAGCCGGTCGTTCCTGCGATGGGCCAACTCGCGGGAACGCGCTCGTCTTCTTCGATGATCTTCTCGACCACGAGATAGACCTCCGGGCCGACCGCGTCGCGCAACGTCTTCAGATACCCCTCGGGGTCGGCGAGACCATCGACATGGTCGATGCGCAGCCCATCGACCATGCCGTCCTTGACGAGCTCCAGAACGAGCCGGTGCGCGGCATCGAAGACGTCGGGCGCCTCGACGCGAAGACCGGCAAGGCCCGCCACCTCGAAGAAGCGGCGATAGCTGAGATCGCTCGCCGCCGTCTTCCAGTGCACGAGCCGGAAGGCCTGCGCCGCATGCGCAGCCTTAACACGCTCCACCGGCAGGCCGGCGAGAAAGGAGGACAGCGCCTTACGGTCACTCTCCGCACTGCCCTCGATCAGCGTCTGCATCGTGTGGTGGAACGCCTCATCTTCTTGCGCGGAAGCGGAGGCGGCCAATGCCGAAATCTTCGCGCCAAGCGTGCCCGGCGCGCCATTCAGCACCATGCTGTAGCTCGACGGGTGAAGCGGAATGTTGCTCTCGTAATAGCCGAGCGCGAGGTTTCCCGCAGCCTCGTCCAGCCGGATCTCGATCTCCGCGTCGTCGAGCGCTTCGTCGAAGCTCTTGCCCAGTTCGGCAATGGTCAGCGGGCGGGACCAATCGATGTCGTAATAATGCGCATAGGGGCTCTGCTCCCCCCATTCGACCACGCTCCGCCACCAGCGGTTTTCGAGCGATGCGGCCATATGGTTCGGCACGATATCAAGGATCAGGCCGATACCGGCCGCCTTGAGCGCCGCCGACAGCCGGTCGAAGCCCTCGCGTCCGCCGAGCGCCGCATCGAACGCATTGGCATCGGTGACGTCGTAGCCATGGGTCGATCCCTCCGTCGCTGCGAAGATCGGCGAAGCATAGAGATGGCTGATGCCGAGCGCCTTCCAGTGGTCGATCAGCGTGATGGCCTTGTCGAAGGTCATGCCGTTGCGGAACTGGAGCCGATAGGTGGCGATCGGAACTGTCATCGTGGAAGACCTGCCTTCTGAGAGGAGCGGACGAAACTGCGCGGGACCTTGGGGCGACGCGACGGACCGTCACGCGGGCGCTGCAACAACAGGCATCCCCGCCTGTTGGTTCCCGCCACACGTGCTGCATGAGCAAACTCTTTTGCAGATGCGAACAACCTGTCGTTCAAAAACCTGATCGCACCGTACCGGATTGCCGTATGAAGACCGTGACGCGACGCCTGTTTTGCGCTAGAGACCCCGAAACTGTCGTCGGACGTCGCGCCCAAGCCAAACCAGGCCCCGCCCGAGCCTCATAAACGCTTCGAGGAAACGCCATGCCAGCCTATCGCTCCAGAACCACCACCCACGGCCGCAACATGGCCGGCGCCCGCGGCCTGTGGCGTGCCACCGGCATGAAGGACGGCGACTTCGGCAAGCCGATCATCGCGGTGGTCAATTCCTTCACCCAGTTCGTGCCGGGCCATGTGCACCTGAAGGACCTTGGCCAGCTGGTCGCCCGCGAGATCGAGGCATCCGGCGGCGTCGCCAAGGAATTCAACACCATCGCGGTCGATGACGGTATCGCCATGGGCCATGACGGCATGCTCTATTCGCTGCCCTCGCGCGAAGTCATCGCCGATAGCGTCGAATACATGGTCAACGCGCACTGTGCCGACGCGATGGTCTGCATTTCCAACTGTGACAAGATCACCCCCGGCATGCTGATGGCCTCGCTGCGCCTCAACATCCCCACCATCTTCGTGTCCGGCGGCCCGATGGAAGCCGGCAAGGTGCTCCTGTCCGACGGCAAGATCCATGCGCTCGACCTCGTGGACGCCATGGTGGCTGCGGCCGACGACAAGATGTCGGATGAGGACGTCCAGACCATCGAGCGCTCGGCCTGCCCCACCTGCGGCTCCTGCTCCGGCATGTTCACGGCCAATTCCATGAACTGTCTGACGGAAGCTCTCGGCCTGTCCCTGCCCGGCAACGGCTCGACGCTCGCCACGCATTCGGATCGCGAAAAGCTGTTCCTGGAAGCCGGCCGCACCATCGTCGGGCTGACGAAGCGCTACTACGAGCAGGACGACGAAACCGCCCTGCCGCGCACGATCGCCTCCAAGGGCGCCTTCGAGAACGCCATGGCGCTCGACATCGCCATGGGCGGCTCGACCAACACCGTCCTGCACATCCTGGCGGCCGCCTACGAGGGCGAGATCGACTTCAACCTCGACGATATCGACCGCCTGTCGCGCAAGGTGCCCTGCCTCTCCAAGGTGGCACCGGCCAAGGCCGACGTGCACATGGAAGACGTGCACCGGGCAGGCGGCATCATGGCGATTCTCGGCGAACTCAACCGCGCCGGCCTCATCAATGCGGACCTGCCGACGGTGCATGCAAAGACGCTGGGCGACGCGCTGTCGCAATGGGATATCGCCGTCACCGACAATCCGGCCGCCCTCGAACTCTTCTCCGCAGCGCCCGGCGGCGTGCCGACGCAGGTCGCCTTCAGCCAGAGCGCCCGCTGGAAGGAACTCGATTTCGACCGCGAAAAGGGCGTCATCCGCGACGCACAGCACCCCTTCTCCAAGGATGGCGGCCTTGCCGTGCTCAAGGGCAACATCGCGCTCGACGGCTGCATCGTGAAGACGGCCGGCGTGGACGAGTCGATCCTGAAATTCTCCGGTCCCGCCCGCGTCTTCGAAAGCCAGGACGCCTCCGTCAAGGCGATCCTGTCCAACCAGGTCGTGGCCGGCGACGTCGTCGTCATCCGCTACGAAGGTCCGAAGGGCGGACCGGGCATGCAGGAAATGCTCTATCCCACGAGCTACCTGAAGTCGAAGGGCCTGGGCAAGGCCTGCGCGCTCATCACCGACGGACGCTTCTCGGGCGGCACCTCCGGCCTCTCCATCGGCCACGTCTCGCCGGAAGCGGCGAATGGCGGCCTGATCGGCCTCGTGCGCGAGGGCGACATGATCGACATCGACATCCCCAACCGCACGATCTCGCTGCGCGTGTCCGAGGACGAACTGGCGCTGCGCCGTACCGAGCAGGACGCCAATGGCTGGAAGCCGACCGAGCTGCGCAAGCGCAAGGTAACGACGGCGCTGAAGGCCTATGCCGCCTTCGCCACCTCGGCCGACAAGGGCGCCGTGCGCATCCTGCCGGATTAGAGCAAATTCCAGCAAAAGTGCGCAGCGGTTTTGCGTCCGGAATTGCGTTGAAACAGTAAGATAGAAGGTTTTCGCGATTCGGAGAAACGCGGAAACACTCTAGACCGGGACATCCGGGCCTGCGCCGACCGCAGGCCCGCTTCCCTCCTCTTGAGCGTCATTACCTGCCTGCCGGTGCGGGCGGATCATGTATGGGATTCGTCCCTTACGCCTGACGGGGCAGCGCTCGGGCGGGTCATGTCGCGTCTGGGTGCGATGGCAAAGCCGCAGCCGACCTGCCGATTTTTCAGCCTTGCTTTATTTCGTTGCATTGCACACATTCCATCCGTCATCGAGGGGACCGCATGTCGATCAAAGCCAGCATCTACCATCTGACCCATTATACCTATGACCGGCCGGTCCGCCTCGGCCCGCAGGTGATCCGGCTGAAGCCGGCCGCGCATTCCAAGACGAAGGTGCTGAGCCACTCCCTGAAGGTGACGCCCGCCAACCATTTCGTGACGCTGCAGCAGGACCCTTATGGCAGCTATATCGCGCGGTACGTGTTTCCCGACCCGGTGACCGAGTTCAAGATCGAGGTCGATCTCGTCGCCGACATGACGGTCTACAACCCGTTCGACTTCTTCGTGGAAGAGAGCGCTGAGACCTGGCCGTTCGAGTATCCAGAGGATATTCGCGAAGACCTTGCCATCTACAGCCAGCCCGAGCCGGCCGGCCCCGCCTTGCAGGCCTATCTCGACGGTCTCGACCGGACGCCGATGAACACGGTCGATTTCGTCGTCGGCATCAACATGCGCCTGCAGCAGGCCGTCAACTACGTCATCCGCATGGAACCCGGCGTACAGACGCCTGAGGAAACGCTGACGAACGCGCTCGGCTCCTGTCGCGACTCCAGCTGGCTTCTGGTGCAGATCCTGCGTCATCTCGGCCTCGCCGCCCGCTTCGTCTCCGGCTATCTCATCCAGCTTGCCCCAGACCTGAAGGCGCTCGATGGCCCATCCGGCACCGAGGTCGATTTCACCGACCTTCACGCCTGGTGCGAGGTCTATCTACCCGGTGCCGGCTGGGTCGGGCTCGATCCGACCTCCGGGCTCCTGACCGGCGAAAGCCATATCCCCCTCTCTGCCACGCCGCATTACCGCAATGCCGCGCCGATTTCCGGCGGCTTTGCCGGCGATCCCGACACCCGGACCGAATTCGCCTTCGAGATGCGGGTGGACCGCGTCGCCGAACATCCGCGCATCACCAAGCCGTTCTCCGACGAAAGCTGGGATGCGCTGAACGCGCTCGGTCACGAGGTCGATGCTGCGCTCACCGCCAACGACGTCCGCCTGACCATGGGCGGCGAGCCGACCTTCGTGTCGATCGACGACTTCGAATCCGGCGAATGGAATACGGACGCCGTCGGCCCGACCAAGCGCGGCAAGGCCGACGACCTGATCCGGCGCCTGCGCGAGCGCTTCGCGCCCGGTGGTTTCCTCCATTACGGCCAGGGCAAATGGTATCCCGGCGAAAGCCTGCCCCGTTGGACCTTCTCGCTCTACTGGCGTCGCGACGGCGTGCCGATCTGGCGCAATCCCGAGCTTGTCGCGCGCGAGGACGTGGACACCAAGGCAGGACCGGAGGAGGCCGAAAAGCTCCTGACCGGCATTGCCGTCGCGCTCGGCATCGAGCCGGACATGGTGCTGCCGGCCTATGAGGACCCGGCCGAATGGATCATCAAGGAAGGCAGCCTGCCCGAGAACGTCGATCCGTCCAATTCCAAACTGAAGGACGCCGAGGAACGCAGCCGCATCGCCCGTGTCTTCGAGCGCGGCCTGACGGTTCCCACCGGCTTCGTCCTGCCCGTGCAGGCCTGGAACGCACAGGCCTCCGGCGGACAGGCGGGCAGACGCAAGTGGATGAGCGAGCGCTGGCGCACGCGCCGCGGCAAGATCTTCCTCGTGCCCGGCGACAGCCCCGTCGGCTATCGCATCCCGCTCGGCGCCCTGCCCTACATCCCGCCATCGCAGTTCCCCTATATCCACGAGGCGGATCCCTCGATCCCCCGCACCGCCCTGCCGGACTTCCCCGTCGGCCCGGGTCGCGCCGCCGGTGCGGCCCAGAAGCCCGGTGAGAAAACCGAGCCGAAACCGGACCGGGCGATGGCGGAAGCATCCTTCCAGGCGGCCGAAGCCCAGCAGGACCGCAACGAGCAGGTGCTCGCCGAAATCGGCGGCGCCGTGCGCACCGCGATCACGGTCGAGCCCCAGAACGGCCGCCTCTGTATCTTCATGCCGCCGGTGGAGCGGATTGAGGACTATCTCGATCTGATCGCCGCGGCCGAAACCGCCGCAAACGACTTGGGCCTTGCCATCCACATCGAAGGCTACGCACCGCCGCACGACGAGCGCGTCAACGTCATGCGCGTCGCGCCGGACCCCGGCGTCATCGAGGTCAACGTGCATCCTGCAGCGAACTGGCAGGAATGCGTCGACATCACCTCGGTCATCTACGAGGAAGCGCGCCAGTCGCGGCTCGGCGCCGACAAGTTCATGATCGACGGCCGCCACACCGGCACCGGCGGCGGCAACCATGTGGTGGTCGGCGGGCGCAACCCCAACGACAGCCCCTTCCTGCGCCGTCCCGACCTGTTGAAGAGCCTTGTGCTGCACTGGCAGCGCCACCCGTCGCTCTCCTACCTCTTCTCCGGCATGTTCATCGGCCCGACCAGCCAGGCGCCGCGCATCGACGAGGCCCGTCACGACAGCCTCTATGAGCTTGAGACCGCCATGGCGCAGGTGCCGCTGCCTGGCCAGGGCACGGCTCCCTTGCCGTGGCTGACCGACCGCCTGTTCCGCAACCTGCTGACCGACGTTACCGGCAACACGCACCGCTCGGAAATCTGCATCGACAAGCTGTTCTCACCCGACGGCCCGACCGGTCGCCTGGGTCTCGTCGAGTTCCGCGGTTTCGAAATGCCGCCGAACGCGCGGATGTCGCTCGCCCAGCAGCTTCTGGTGCGCGCGCTCATCGCCCGCTTCTGGCAGAACCCGGCCGATGGCAGGCTGGTGCGCTGGGGCACGACGCTGCACGACCGCTTCATGCTGCCGCACCATGTCTGGGCCGACTTCCTCGACGTGCTGGCCGACCTGCGCGCCAACGGCTTCGACTTCCGCCCGGAATGGTTCGAGGCACAGCTGGAGTTCCGCTTCCCCTTCTGCGGCGAAGTCACCTATGAGGGCACGAAGCTCGAATTGCGTCAGGCGCTGGAGCCCTGGAACGTCATGGGCGAACAGGGCGCGATCGGCGGCACGGTGCGCTATGTCGACAGCTCCGTGGAGCGCCTGCAGGTTCGGTTTGAGACCGCCAATCCCGGCCGCTACACGGTGGCCTGTAACGGCCGCCCCGTGCCACTGACCCCGACGGGCGTCAACGGCGTCTCGGTGGCGGGCGTGCGCTACAAGGCATGGCAGCCGGCTGCCGGCCTGCATCCGGTCCTGCCTGTCAACACGCCGCTGACCTTCGACGTCTACGACACATGGTCGCGCCGCTCGATCGGCGGCTGCATCTACCACGTCGCCCATCCCGGCGGCCGCAATTACGATACGTTCCCGGTCAACGGCAACGAGGCGGAGGCGCGGCGCTTGGCGCGGTTCGAGCCCTGGGGCCACACGGCCGGCGGCTATGCGCTGACGCCGGAAACCCCTTCGCCGGAGTTCCCCTTCACGCTCGATCTGCGTCGGCCGGCGGGACTGTAGGACGACATGACACAGAAGCCGACGGCCGGGACCATCAAAGGGGAGGCCATCAAAGCGGGATTGGCCGGGACGACCGCTGGTATCCCGAAGCGGACAAGCGACCCGGTGGCCGACTATCGCGCCCTACCGGGCATCGCCGACGAGATGGTGGATGCGCAGGGCAACGTGCGCCCCGTCTGGCAGCACCTCGTCTCGGCCATCGGCCGCATGGACGAGGCGGAGCTTGCCAACCGCTTTGCCCGGGCCGACCGCTATCTCCGCGACGCCGGCGTCTTCTACCGCGCCTACGGCACCAAGGAAAACTCCGAGCGCAGCTGGCCGCTATCGCATATCCCGGTGCTGATCGCCGAGCGCGAATGGGAAGAGCTGTCGCTCGGCCTCATCCAGCGCGCAGACCTGCTGGAGCGGATCGCCGCCGACATCTACGGGCCGAACACGCTCGTCAACGAAGGCTTCCTGCCGCCGGCGCTGGTCGCGGGCAATACCGAGTTCCTGCGCCCCATGGTCGGCGTGAAACCGGCCGACGGCAACTTCCTGCATTTCGTGTCGTTCGAGATCGGCCGTGGCCCGGACGGAAACTGGTGGGTGCTGGCCGACCGCACGGAGGCCCCCTCCGGCGCCGGATTCGCACTGGAAAACCGGGTGGCGACCACGCGCGCCTTTTCCGACATCTATGCCGAGACCCATGTCCACCGTCTCGCCCGCTTCTTCGTCGCCTTCCGCGATGCGCTGCAAATGCGCAAGCGCTCGCCGGACGACCGCATCGCCGTGCTGACACCGGGTCTCGCCAACGAGACCTATTTCGAGCACGCCTACATCGCGCGCTATCTCGGCTTCATGCTGCTGGAGGGCGAGGATCTGACCGTGGTGGACGGGCGCGTGATGGTGCGTACTGTGGCCGGCCTGAAGCCGATCGGCATTCTCTGGCGCCGCCTCGACTCGTCCTTCGCCGACCCGCTCGAACTCAACCAGCGCTCCCATATCGGCACGCCCGGCCTGCTCGCGGCACTGCGCTCCGGCACCGTCTCCATCGTCAACGCCCTCGGCTCCGGCATTCTGGAAACACGCGCCTTCCTCGCCTTCATGCCGACGATCTGCCATCATCTGCTGGGCGAAGACCTGCTGCTGCCGAGCATCGCCACATGGTGGTGCGGGCAGAAGCCCGAGCGCGAGCAGGTCGCCCGCAACATCGAGAAGATGGTTATCGGCCCCGCCTACTCCACGCGCCCCTTCTTCGACGACAACGGCCGATCGGTTCTCGGCTCGTCGATGCGCGAGAACGCCAAGCTCTCGATCCGCGACTGGCTGGCCAATGACGGGCAGAAGCTGGTCGGCCAGGAGGTCGTCACGCTGTCCACCACGCCGGCCTGGGTGGATGGCAAGCTGACGCCGCGCCCGATGAGTCTGCGCGTCTATCTCGCCCGTACGCGGAACGGCTGGCAGGTCATGCCCGGCGGCTTTGCCCGGATCTCGAGCGGCGCGGACGCCGCCGCCATCGCCATGCAGGCCGGCGGCTCCGCGGCCGATGTCTGGATCGTCAGCGATCGCCCGGTCGAGCGCACCACGCTCCTCACCTCCGACGAAACCTTCATCCGCACCATGCCCGGCAGCCTGCCGAGCCGGGCTGCGGACAACCTGTTCTGGCTCGGCCGCTATATCGAGCGCTCGGAAGGCGCCCTGCGCATCCTGCGCGCCTGGCACGGGCGCTTTGCCGAAAACGCCAACAGCGAAATGCCGCTGCTGAAGGACGTCTCGGAATATCTGAAGGTGCTCGACATCGACTCGGCGCAGCCGGTGCCCGACAGTCTCGTCGCCAACATCGACAGCGCGCTCTATTCGGCGAGCAACATCCGCGACCGCTTCTCGGCCGATGGCTGGCTGGCGCTCAACGATCTGTCGAAGACGGTGCGCAAGTTCCGCGCGACGGTGGAGGCCGGCGACGACGCGACGCACGCCATGACCATCCTGCTGCGCAAGCTCGCGGGCTTTGCCGGTCTCGTGCACGAAAACATGTACCGCTTCACCGGCTGGCGCTTTCTGTCGATCGGCCGCTATCTCGAACGCGGCATGCACATGACCCGCCTGCTCGGCCATATGTCCGGCCGGGATGCGCCGGACGGCGCGCTCGACATGCTGCTGGAGATCGGTGACAGCGTCATGACCCATCGCCGCCGCTACAACGTCAACACCGCACCTTTGACGGTCACCGACCTCCTGGCGCTCGATCCGCTCAACCCGCGCTCCATCCTCTATCAGCTGAACGAAATCCGCGCCGAAGTCGAACAACTGCCGAACGCCTATCAGAACGGCCAGATGTCGCCCTTCTACCGCGAGGCGGTGCGCCTGCATTCGGGTCTCGCGGTGATGACGCCCGAGGGGATGACGAGCGAGGTCTACGAGCACCTCGAAAAGGAGATGGAACGCTTCTCCGACATTCTCGCCCAGACCTATCTGAGCTGATGGCGCGCGATCCGCGCTGTCTTATGCTTTTGTGACGCGGCCGCTTTTAGAATGCGCCGGAACGGCAAACAGGGCATAGAGTCCGGACGGACAAGACCGCGGGGGGATCCATGCTTTACGATATCAGCCTCAAGATCACCTATAGCTACGAGATCCCGGTTTCCGGCGGACGCCACATCGTGCGCGTGCTGCCGCTGTCCCTGCCGTCGCGCCAGCGTCTGGTGGCGGGCACCGTCACCTGCACGCCGGTGCCCGAAGAACGCACCGACATGCTGGATTTCTTTCAAAACCCCTCGACGTCGATCCTCTTCCGCAAGCTTCACGACGAGCTGATCATCCACATGAAGGCGCGGGTCCAGCTGGAAGCTGCGATGCCCACAGCGGATTTCTCGCCGGATCTCGCCGCCTTTCCCGCAGAGATCGGCGCCGTCTGGTCGCTCGATCCCGGCTCCCCTCACCATTTCCTGGCACCGAGCCCGCGGCTTGCCGAGGATCCGACGATCGCGGCCTATGCCCGCGGGATTGCCAAGCCCGGAATGACCGTCCGCGAGATCGCCGGCCTGATGTGCGAGCGGATCTTCAAGGACTTTACCTACGACCCGAAGGCGACGTCGGTCGACAGCACGCCGATCGAGGCCTTCCGGCTGAAGAAGGGCGTCTGCCAAGACTTCGCGCATATCATGATCGTCGCGTTGCGCGCACTCGGCATTCCCGCCGGCTATGTTAGCGGCTTCCTGCGCACGCTGCCGCCACCGGGCAAGGAGCGGCTGGAAGGTGCCGACGCCATGCATGCCTGGGTGCGCGTCTGGTGCGGCAAGATGCTGGGCTGGGTGGAACTCGACCCGACCAACAATGTGCCCGCCGGCACGGACCATATCGTCGTCGGCCACGGCCGCGATTATTCCGACGTCGCGCCGGTTATCGGCGTCCTCAAGAGCTACGGCAGCCACAAGACGGACCAGGCCGTCGATGTCGTCCCGGTTTCCTGACGGTCCTTCTCTCGTTCACCTGTCCTGTTCTGCACCACCTGCCCGGAATGTGGGACAGGTTCATGCGCGAATGCCTGCCCTGTCCGTAAAAGTTTAACCTCTCTTGTAAGCAGCCGCCAACGAACCCGTGATATCGAAGCAGCAAGATGGGCTTCAGCGATATCGCGAAGCGGACCGTGGGCGAAGGAGCGGAACATGAGGCGGTTTTTTGGTATGATCGGGCGTTGCTTGGAAGATCGGGGCGGCAACATCGCCCTGATGGCGGCCGTAGCGCTTCCCGTGGTTCTCTTCGGCGCCGGCGTGGCGATCGATACTACCAACATCGTGCTCCAGAAGAACCGGCTCCAGGCGGCGGTGGACAGCGGCGCGCTTGCCGCAGCCTCCGGCCTTGCCAACAAGCACATGACCGTGGACGAGGCCCGGGAAACGGCGCACGACTACGTGGTCATGGCCATGCGGAACACCAGTTCCAGCGCGATAGAGGTCGGCACGCCCGCCGCAGCGGAAGCCCTCGTGAAACAGGCTGCGGCAGATAAGCTGCTGGTCGACAACACATCGGTCACGATCGAGCCGAAGACCCTCCAGACGGGCGCGAAGGGCTACGACATCAGCGTCAAATCCAACCTGCCCATCGACCTCAATGCCATGACGCGCCTCGTGAGCAGCAACGGCATCAGCCTGTCGGCCACCGGCAAGTCGGAAGGCGTCTCGGATACGAAGAACGCCCTGTCGATGGTGCTCGTGCTCGATCGATCCGGCTCGATGGCCTGGAAGACCGACACCAAGGACACCTCGACCAATGGCTGCTACATCTACGAAGAGGCCTATTGGCCCTACGCGAAGTGGAGCACGCCCTGCTACGTCTCGAAGATCGCGACGCTCAAGAAGGCTGTGAACAGCCTACTGACCCAGCTGAAGACCGCCGATCCCACCTCGATCTATGTGAGAACCTCCGCCATCTCCTACAACGACGCGCAGGATGCAGCTGGCGTGCTCGCCTGGGGAACGGCCGGCACGGGAACCTACGTCAATACCCTCTTGGCAGAGGGAGGAACGGATTCGAGCGACGCATTCACCTCTGCCTACAGGGACCTGTCGGGAAATACAGAGACGAAGGCCCATGCGCAGAAGACCGGGGCGACACCGACCAAGTACATCGTCTTCATGACGGATGGCGAGAACAATTTCTACCAGAACAGAACCGGCGACAGTCAGGCGACGCGATCCGACGCCGCCACGAAGTTCTATTGCGACAAGGCCCGCGACGACGGCATCAAAGTCTTCACCGTCGCCTTCAAGGCACCCAAGCGCGGCCAGGATCTCCTGCAGGGCTGCGCCACGGACCCGACCTATTACTTCCAGGCCGAAAAGAGCGAGGATCTCGTCGCAGCCTTCAAGACGATCGGCGACAAAGCCAGCAACCTCATGGTCCGGTTGACGCAGTAAACCGACATCGAGATCACCTCTTTCAAACCCGCGCGACCCGTTCGCGCGGGTTTTTTGCCGTTGCAGATCATCCGGCTGCAGCACGCGGCCGACGGCGATAGGGAACGAGAAAAACAGGAGCGGTAGCGGACGGATCGGAAGCGGCGGCGATGAAGGCTTGCGCCACCGAGCACGCGCCTGCCGCCCGCCGGCTTCATTTTACATCCTCTTGAAAACACTTATTGCAAGCGCTTCGTATCGGTGCATACATTGCTGCAATTCTCCGTCGGCATGCGCCTTCGGTGGTGTCGGAACAACGTCCAAAAGGGTAGCCCGGATCCATGGTCAGCCGTATCTCAAATGAGAAAATTCCGAACGCCGCGCGCCGCGAGTCGAGCGCCGAAATTCTGGCGCAGGAGATCATCGAGCGCCTGACCTACCGCATCGGCAAGGACCCGAAGGTCGCCAAGCCGCATGACTGGCTGACGGCCGCGATCCTGGTCGTGCGCGACCGCATCACCGACAACTGGATGGAGTCCACCCGCAAGGCCTATACCGACAGTTCCAAGCGCGTTTACTACCTGTCGCTGGAGTTCCTGATCGGCCGCCTGATGCGCGATGCCGTCACCAATATCGGCCTGATGGACGAGTTGAAGGAAGCGCTCGCCTCCTTCGGCGTCGATATCGACGTGGTCGCCGAACTGGAGCCCGATGCCGCACTCGGCAATGGCGGCCTCGGCCGGCTTGCGGCCTGTTTCATGGAAAGCATGGCAAGCGTCGATATCCCGGCCTATGGCTACGGCATCCGCTACGTGCACGGCCTCTTCCGCCAGCAGATGGCGGATGGTTGGCAGGTGGAGCTGCCGGAAACATGGCTGGCGCACGGCAACCCTTGGGAGTTCGAGCGCCGCGAAAGCTCCTACGAAATCGGCTTCGGCGGCTCGGTCGAGACCGTCAATATCGACGAGGAACTGACCCGCTACGTCTGGAAGCCGGCCGAGCGCGTCATCGCCACGGCCTGCGACACGCCGGTCGTCGGCTGGCGCGGCAAGCGCACCAATACGCTGCGCCTCTGGAGCGCGCATCCGATCGACCCCATCCTGCTCGATGCCTTCAATGCCGGCGACCACATCGGCGCTCTGCGCGAAAGCAACAAGGCCGAAGCGCTCGCCCGCGTCCTCTACCCGGCCGACGCGACGCCGGCCGGCCAGGAACTGCGCCTGCGCCAGGAGTTCTTCTTCTCCTCCGCCTCGCTGCAGGACATCCTGCGCCGCCACCTCCAGCAATATCCGGATTTCACCTCCCTGCCGGACAAGGTCGCCATCCAGCTGAACGACACTCACCCTGCCGTGTCCGTCGCCGAACTGGTGCGCCTTCTGACCGACGTCCACGGTGTCGATTTCGACACGGCCTGGGATCACTCCCGCCGCACCTTCTCCTACACAAATCACACGCTGCTGCCGGAAGCGCTGGAAACCTGGCCCGTACCGCTGTTCGAGCGCCTGCTGCCGCGGCACATGCAGATCATCTACGCGATCAACGCGAAGATCCTGCTCGAGGCCCGCAAATTGGCGAATTACAGCGACCAGCAGGTGCGCAACATCTCGCTGATCGACGAAAGCGGCGACCGCCGCGTGCGCATGGGCAACCTCGCCTTCGTCGGCTCGCATTCCATCAACGGCGTCTCGGCGCTGCACACGGATCTCATGAAGATCACGGTGTTTGCCGACCTGCACAAGCTCTACCCGAAGCGCATCAACAACAAGACCAACGGCATCACCCCACGCCGCTGGCTGATGCAATGCAATCCCGAGCTGTTCTCGCTGATCCGCGAGACGATCGGCGACGACTTCATGGATGACGCCGAGGCCTTGAAGGCGCTGGACCCGCATGCCGACAACGCCGTTTTCCAGGATCGTTTCGCAGCCATCAAGCGCGACAACAAGGTGCGGCTCGCCCAGCTCGTCCAGAGCCGGATGGGCATCCGCATCGATCCGTCGGCCATGTTCGACATCCAGATCAAGCGCATCCACGAATACAAGCGCCAGCTGTTGAACATCATCGAGGCGATCTCGCTCTACGACCAGATCCGCTCCCATCCCGAGCTCGACTGGGTTCCGCGCGTAAAACTCTTTGCCGGCAAGGCGGCGCCGAGCTATCACAATGCCAAGCTCATCATCAAGCTGGCAAACGACGTTGCGCGCGTGATCAACAACGACCCCGCGGTGCGCGGCCTGCTGAAGGTGGTGTTCATTCCGAACTACAACGTCTCGCTGGCGGAAATCATGGTGCCTGCTGCCGACCTGTCGGAGCAGATTTCGACCGCCGGCATGGAAGCGTCTGGAACCGGGAACATGAAGTTCGCGTTGAACGGAGCGCTGACCATCGGCACGCTGGACGGCGCCAATGTCGAAATGCGCGATTGCGTCGGTGAGGAGAACATCAAGATTTTCGGGATGACCGCGGAAGAAGTTTCCAACCTGCGCCAGGAGGGCCACGAACCACGGGCCGTCATCGAGGCGTCGCGCGAGCTTTCGCAGGCCCTTCAGGCGATCGCGTCCGGCGTCTTCTCGCCCGACGACCGCAACCGCTTCTCCGGCCTGATCGACGGCATCTATTCCCACGACTGGTTTATGGTCGCGGCCGACTTCGATGCCTATACCAAGGCGCAGCGCGAAGTGGACGCGATCTGGACCAACACCAGCCAATGGTATGGCAAGACCATCCGCAACACCGCACGGATGGGCTGGTTCTCATCCGATCGGACAATTCGGCAGTATGCCGATGAGATTTGGAGAGCCGGATGACCTCCGAGCTGAAAGAGGCCTCGTCGCCGGCACGTCTGCCGGATGACGAGGTAGCAGCATTCATCGAGGGTACGCATACCAATCCGTTTGCAAGCCTCGGGCCTCATGCGGTCGGCAAGGATGTCGTCGTCCGGTGTTTTCTGCCGGGCGCCACCAGCGTCTCGGTCGAGACCCTGTCCGGCAAGGACCTCGGCACCTTGGCGCTTCGCCACGAAGCCGGTTTCTTCGAAGGCACGGTGAGCCTGCGCAAAGTGCAGCCGGTACGCTACAGGGCCGAAAACGCAGGTGGAAGCTGGACGGTCACAGACCCCTACAGTTTCGGCCCCGTTCTCGGGCCGATGGACGACTACTACATTCGCGAGGGCTCCCACCTTCGCCTGTTCGACAAGCTTGGCGCCCACCCGGTCCGCCACGAGGGCGTCGATGGCTTCCACTTCGCCGTCTGGGCGCCGAATGCGCGTCGCGTTTCGGTCGTAGGAGCCTTCAATGCCTGGGACGGGCGCCGCCACGTCATGCGGCTGCGTCTCGACACCGGCATCTGGGAAATCTTCATTCCGGACGTGTCCGCGGGAACACCCTACAAGTACGAAATCATCGGACAGGACGGCCAGTTGCAGCCGCTGAAGGCCGATCCGTTCGCCCGCCGCTCGGAACTTCGACCACAGACGGCGTCGGTCACCACGTCCGAGATCGCGCAGGTTTGGGAAGACGAGGCGCACCGCGCGCACTGGGCGTCTGCCGACCCCCGCCGCCAGCCGATCTCCATCTACGAAGTGCATGCCGGCTCGTGGCAGCGCGGCGACAACGGCGCGTTCCTCTCCTGGGACGAGATGGCCGCCCGACTGATCCCCTATTGCGTGGACATGGGCTTCACCCATATCGAATTCCTGCCGATCAGCGAGTTCCCCTACGATCCCTCCTGGGGCTACCAGACCACCGGCCTTTATGCGCCGACGGCCCGCTTCGGCGAGCCGGAGGGCTTTGCCCGCTTCGTCAATGGCGCCCACAAGGTCGGCCTCGGTGTCATTCTCGACTGGGTACCCGCCCATTTCCCGGTCGACGCACATGGGTTGCGCAACTTCGACGGCACCGCCCTCTACGAACACGAGGACCCCCGCCAGGGCTTCCATCCCGACTGGAACACGGCGATCTATAATTTCGGCCGGGCCGAGGTGTTCGCCTATCTCGTCAACAACGCCCTCTACTGGGCGGAAAAGTTCCATCTCGACGGGCTGCGTGTCGATGCGGTCGCGTCCATGCTCTATCTCGACTATTCCCGCAAGCACGGCGAATGGGTTCCGAACGAATATGGCGGCAACGAGAACCTCGATGCCGTGCGATTCCTCCAGACGATGAACAAGGAGGTTTACGGCAGCCACCCGGGCATCCTGACGATCGCCGAAGAGAGCACTTCGTGGCCGGGCGTCTCGGCACCGGTCCACACCGGCGGCTTGGGCTTCGGGTTCAAATGGAACATGGGCTTCATGCACGACACGCTGCAATATCTTGCGCGTGACGCGATCCATCGGAAGCATCATCACAACGACCTGACCTTCGGTCTCGTCTACGCCTTCAGCGAGAATTTCGTGTTGCCGCTCTCCCATGACGAAGTGGTGCATGGCAAGGGGTCGCTCGTGGCGAAAATGCCGGGCGACGACTGGCAGAAATTCGCCAATCTTCGCGCCTATTACGGCTTCATGTGGGGCTATCCCGGCAAGAAGCTGCTGTTCATGGGTCAGGAGTTCGCCCAGTGGGCGGAATGGTCGGAGGAGCGCGGGCTCGACTGGAACCTGCTCGAATACCCCCTGCATCAGGGCATGCGCCGCCTGATCCGCGACTTGAACGGCACCTACCGCAACAAGCAGGCGCTGCATGCACGCGATTGCGAGGGCGAAGGTTTCGAGTGGCTGATCGCCGACGACAGCGACAATTCGGTCTTTGCCTGGCTGCGCAAGGCGCCGGGCGAGAAGGCCGTCGCTGTCATCTCGAACTTCACCCCCGTCTACCGCGAGGTCTACTCGATCCCGCTGCCGAGCGAGGGTCGCTGGCGCGAGATCGTCAACACCGATGCCGAGATCTACGGCGGCAGCGGCAAGGGTAATGGCGGCGTGGTTCATGCCGTGCGCACCGCATCGGGCGAGATCCGGGCGGACCTGACATTGCCCCCGCTCGCCACGCTGATGCTGGAGCAGGACTGAAAACCGACGAGGCCGGGTATCCGGCCGAGACGAAAGCATAATGCCGGTCGGCCCGTTTGAGAGGGCGGGCAGACCGGCCAAGAGACTGCAAAATCGGGAGGATATCATGGAAAAACGCATACAGCCGCTGGCCCGCGACGCGATGGCCTACGTTCTGGCCGGTGGCCGCGGAAGCCGTCTGAAGGAACTGACGGACCGTCGCGCCAAGCCCGCCGTCTACTTCGGCGGCAAGGCCCGCATCATCGATTTCGCGCTGTCGAACGCGATGAATTCGGGTATCCGCCGCATCGGTGTCGCCACGCAGTACAAGGCGCATTCGCTGATCCGCCACCTGCAGAACGGCTGGAACTTCTTCAGACCCGAGCGAAACGAAAGCTTCGACATCCTGCCCGCTTCCCAGCGCGTGTCGGAAACGCAATGGTACGAAGGCACGGCGGATGCCGTCTACCAGAACATCGACATCATCGAGGACCACGGCGTCGAGTACATGGTCATCCTGGCGGGGGACCATATCTACAAGATGGACTACGAGCTGATGCTCCAGCAGCACGTGGACAGCGGCGCCGACGTCACCATCGGCTGCCTCGAGGTCCCGCGCATGGAAGCGACTGGCTTCGGCGTCATGCATGTGGACGAGAAGGACCGCATCATCGCCTTCGTCGAGAAGCCGTCCGACCCGCCGGGCATCCCCGGCAATCCGGACATGGCGCTGGCGTCCATGGGCATCTACGTGTTCCACACGAAGTTCCTGATGGACATCCTTCGGCGCGATGCGGCCGATCCGACCTCCAGCCGCGACTTCGGCAAGGACATCATTCCCTACATCGTCCAGCACGGCAAGGCGATCGCCCACCGCTTCAATGAGTCCTGCGTGCGCTCGGATTTCGAGCGCGAGGCCTACTGGCGCGACGTCGGAACGATCGATGCCTACTGGCAGGCCAATATCGACCTGACGCATGTCACCCCGGAACTCGATATCTACGACAGCACCTGGCCGATCTGGACCTTTGCCGAGATCAAGCCGCCGGCGAAGTTCGTCCATGACGACGAGAACCGGCGCGGTTCGGCCACCTCCTCGCTGGTCTCGGGCGACTGCATCATCTCCGGTGCATCGCTCAACCGCAGCATGCTCTTCACCGGCGTCCGGGTGAACTCGTTCTCCCGCCTCGACGGCGCCGTCATCCTGCCGAGCGTGAAGATCGGCCGTCACGCACAGCTGAAGAACGTCGTCATCGACAGCCGCGTCGTGATCCCGGAAGGTCTCGTCGTCGGCGAGGATCCGGACCTTGACGCCAAACGGTTCCGGCGCTCGGAAAACGGCATCTGCCTGATCACGCAAACCATGATCGACAAGCTGGGACTGTGAGGACGATGAACGTCCTTTCGGTCGCCTCCGAAGTCTTTCCGCTGATCAAGACCGGCGGCCTTGCCGACGTCGCGGGCGCCCTGCCCGCGGCGCTCAAACCGCACGGCATCCGTATGCGCACGCTGCTGCCCGGCTACCCCGCGGTCATGGCGAAGATTGGAGAGACGACGCGGCTTGGCGGTTTCGACACGCTGTTCGGCCATCCCGCCGCGATTCTGGCTGCCGAGCATGACGGTCTCGACCTTCTCGTCCTGGATGCGCCTGCGCTGTTCGACCGGCCGGGCGGGCCCTATCTCGACCCCCAAGGCCTCGACCACCCCGACAATTTCCGCCGTTTCGCGGCCCTGTCGCTGGCGGCGGCCGAAATCGCGCGCGGGATCTTGCCCCAATGGACGCCGGACCTCGTCCATTGCCATGACTGGCAGGCAGCACTCGCCCCGGTCTATATGCAGCATGGCGGTGCTGCCCATGTGCCGACCGTGCTGACGATCCACAATATCGCCTTCCGTGGCCAGTTTCCCGCCAGCACCTTTCCGGAGCTCGCCCTCCCCTGGCGCGCCTTCTCGGTGCAGGGCGTCGAATATTATGGCGATGTCTCCTTCCTCAAGGGCGGCCTGATGGCGGCAACGGCTATCACCACCGTCAGCCCCTCCTATGCGCAGGAAATTCTGACCCCCGAATTCGGCATGGGCCTGCAGGGCGTTCTGGCCAGTCGCATCGCCGACCTCCATGGCATCGTCAACGGTATCGACACCGATGTCTGGAACCCGGCAACCGACCCGCACATCGCCTCACCCTATGCAGCCGCCACCTTGAAGAAGCGGCCGGCAAACCGCGATGCCCTTCGCGAGCGCTTCGGCTTGGTCGCGACGGACGGGCCGCTGTTCTGCGTCGTCAGCCGCCTGACGGACCAGAAGGGCATGGACGTGCTGGCCGGTGTCATCGACATGATCGTCGACAACGGCGGCACGCTGGCCGTCCTCGGCTCCGGCGATCCCGCGCTCGAGGCGGCGTTCCGGACGGCCGCCGCCGTGCATCCCGGCCGCGTGGGCATCGTTGTCGGCTACGACGAACCGCTGTCGCACCTCATGCAGGCCGGCGCCGATGCCATCCTCGTGCCATCGCGTTTCGAGCCCTGCGGCCTGACGCAGCTTTACGGCCTGCGCTATGGCTGCGTGCCGGTGGTCGCCCGCACGGGTGGCCTCGCCGATACGATCATCGATGCCAACGAGGCGGCGGTGGCGGCGAATGTTGCCACCGGCTTCCTGTTCTCCCCCGTCTCCGAGGAAAGCCTCCGGCTCGCACTCCGCCGCGTCTTTTCCCTGTGGCGCCAGCCGAAAATCTGGGCGCGCCTGCAAGCGCGCGGTATGAAATCCGATGTCTCCTGGGATATGAGTGCCACGCGCTACGCCGCGCTTTATGCCGGTCTTCTTGCGAAAGGTTGAATCATGACGAAAACCGTAAATACGACCCCCTATACCGACCAGAAACCGGGAACGTCGGGGCTTCGCAAGAAGGTACCGGTGTTCCAGCAGCCGAACTATGCCGAGAACTTCATCCAGTCGATCTTCGACAGCCTTGAGGGCTTTGCCGGCAAGACGCTGGTCATCGGTGGTGACGGCCGCTTCTACAACCGCGAGGTCATCCAGATCGCCATCAAGATGGCGGCGGCGAACGGCTTCGGCCGCGTCCTCGTCGGCCGCGGCGGTATTCTTTCGACGCCCGCCGCCTCCCACGTCATCCGCAAGTACGAAGCCTTCGGCGGCATCGTTCTCTCGGCCAGCCACAACCCCGGCGGCCCGACGGAAGACTTCGGCATCAAGTACAATATCGGCAATGGCGGCCCGGCACCCGAGAAGGTGACCGACGCGATCTACGCCCACACCAAGACCATCGAGCGCTACAAGATCGCCGATGTCGCCGACGTCAATCTCGACGCCGAAGGCGAGCAGCAGGTCGCGGGCATGACCGTACAGGTCATCAACCCGGTCTCCGACTATGCCGAACTGATGGAAACCCTGTTCGATTTCCCGGCCATCCGCGCCCATCTCGCCGGCGGCTTCCGCATCGTCTTCGACGCCATGAGCGCCGTTACCGGTCCCTATGCCAAGGAGATCCTCGAAAACCGTCTCGGTGCCGCCAAGGGCTCCGTGCTCAATTTCGTGCCCCTGCCCGACTTCGGCGGCCATCACCCGGATCCGAACCTTGTCCACGCCCGCGCGCTTTACGAGGAAATGATGGGCGAGAATGCTCCCGATTTCGGCGCAGCCTCCGATGGCGACGGTGACCGGAACCTGATCATCGGCAAGGGCATCTTCGTAACGCCCTCCGACAGCTTAGCCATGCTTGCCGCAAACGCGACGCTGGCGCCCGGCTACGCCAAAGGCCTAGCCGGCATCGCCCGCTCCATGCCCACCTCGGGTGCGGCCGACCGCGTGGCCCAAAAGCTCGGCATCGGCATTTACGAGACGCCGACCGGCTGGAAGTTCTTCGGCAACCTGCTCGACGCGGGTCTGGCGACGATCTGCGGCGAGGAAAGTGCCGGCACCGGCTCCAGCCACGTCCGCGAGAAGGACGGTCTCTGGGCCGTGCTGCTCTGGCTGAACATCCTTGCTGTCCGCAAGGAAAGCGTCGTCGATATCGCCCGCGAGCACTGGACGACCTATGGCCGCAACTACTATTCGCGCCATGACTACGAAGAGGTGGACTCTGCTGCTGCCAACGGCCTGATGGACGCGCTTCGCAGCCAACTCGCCACCCTGCCTGGCCGCAAGCTCGGCGATCTCACGATCGAGATGGCGGACGATTTCTCCTATCACGATCCGGTCGACCACTCCGTCAGCAACAATCAGGGCATCCGCATCCTGTTTAAAGGCGGCTCCCGCGTGGTCTTCCGCCTGTCGGGCACCGGCACATCAGGCGCAACGCTGCGCGTTTACATCGAGCGCTTCGAGCCGGATGCGACGAAGCACGATGTCGATACCCAGGTGGCGCTTGCCGACCTGATCGA
Source organism: Rhizobium sp. PP-CC-3A-592 (assembly GCF_003217095.1). Classification (GTDB taxonomy): domain Bacteria; phylum Pseudomonadota; class Alphaproteobacteria; order Rhizobiales; family Rhizobiaceae; genus Ferranicluibacter. Next base: position 116,866 of record NZ_QJSR01000005.1, on the reverse strand, counting down.
AGCCGCGGACGCGCTGGCCGGCATCAAGGAACGCACCGGCCGCACCGAACCGACGGTCATCACTTGATCATCAGCCAGGCTCCCGCCTCTCGATGCGCAGGAGCCCGGCAACGCCTTCAAGCAAAGCCACAAACGAAAAACGCCGCTTCGAAGCGGCGTTTTTATGGAATGCGATTGAAAAGCCTCAGGATGCCGCTTTGACGCGGGCAAGGCCGGCCCGGGCAGGCTCGTATTTCGGATCGAGCTGCAGGGCATGACCGTAAGAGCGTTGCGCCTTCGCCTTTTCGCCGCGGCGCTCGTAAACCAGCGCCTGATTGGCCCAGGATTCCGCGATCTTACCGTTGAGGTTGATGGCCGTATTGAAATCGGCAAACGCGTTATCGTCGTCGTTCTGGGCGACATAGGAGATGCCGCGGCCATTATACGGCTCCGGCGAGCTCGGCGACAGCGAGATGGCTGTCGAGAAGTCCTCGATCGCCTGTCCATGCTGGTTGCGCGCCTGGTAGATCAGGCCGCGATTGTGATAGGCGCGCGGATCGGTCGTGTCGTTCTCGATCGCCTTGTTGAAGTCGGCGAAGGCCTGATCCAGCCGGCCGCTCTGGCGATAGAGATTGCCGCGACCGATATAGGCGACGTCGTAGCGCGGGTTGAGCTGCAGCGCCGAATTATAATCGGCAAGCGCTTCGGCGATATCGCCCATATTGCGCTCGACCAGCGCCCGGTTGGCATAGGCCTGGTAGAAACGCGGGTTGAGCTCGATCGCCTTGTTGAAATCGGCCACCGCGCGGCGGAATTCGCCGGCGCGACCATAGGCCGAGCCGCGCACATTGTAGCCTTCGGGGTCGCTTGGATTGCTGTTGATGACGCCCGACAGCGAGGCGATGTTCTGCTCGGAGCCCTGCGCCCGCTCGACCTGCAGCGTGCTGTCGTTCGAGGGATCCGTCTGGCAGGCCGTCAACAGCAGGGCTGCTCCAAGCGCGGAAAGGATGCCCAGGCGGCTGGAGCGCTGCGTGCCTTTGCGGGATGCGTCCCGGCCGGCGAAACCCTCTGTCGTCACAGTCGATGTCAAGATCGATCCCTCAAATCAAGAATGCCTCAGGCACGTCACAGGTCCGCGGTCTCGCCCCGGCTGTAGCGGTAACGCCGCAACAGGCGGTTCGTTCACGCAAGTGCCGCATCCACAGCCAATACGCGACGGCCACCGGATACGTCTAACGCAAAAAAGGCGGCGGCGCATGCATCGCCTCCGCCGTCACCATTCTCGGAGCAAACGCCGATCAGCGTGCCTTGGCCGCAAACTTGGCGGCAGACTTCGGCATGGGCAGCAGGCCTTCGCGCTGGGCCTGCTTGCGGGCCAGCTTGCGGACGCGGCTGATGCCTTCTGCCTTTTCGCGCGCGCGGCGCTGCGACGGCTTTTCATACGCCTCGCGGGCACGCATTTCGCGGAAGACGCCTTCGCGCTGCAGCTTCTTCTTCAGCGCGCGAAGCGCCTGGTCAACATTGTTGTCGCGAACGAGTACCTGCACGTGTTTACATTCCTTGATATCGAGCCGAGACAAGCTCAGGCTGCTGTGTATGGGCCGAACCCGAGGCTGCGCTTGAGGCACCGCCGGACGGCATGGTCCGTTGATCGCAAGGGCTCGAGCGCTGCGATGATGGGCGGCAAGTAGCAGATCAATGCTGCAAAGTCCACCCGCGCCGGAGTGTGGCGTTGTTTCAGGGTATCTGGCACACAAAATCGACATCTCAAGGGGCAGACCTGCCTCAGTCGTGCCACGCCGGGCGCCTAATCGCCCGTCGATGGGCGTGGGTTCGCCGCTGCCATCGACCATGCCGATCGAACCCCCGCAGTCCTGCCATTTTCGCAGTGTCGAAAGTGAAGGCCTGCCACGTCGCAAAATGGACGTTGCGACGCGTCTCGATTTGCGATGTGTTGGACAGACGGATCGGGGCATCCCGGACAGGAGATGAGGCGAATGCGCAAATATTCGGTTTTTGCCGTGGCACGCGAAGCCATGCGGGCGCACAAGGGCTGGGAAGCGCAGTGGGTCTCTCCCGAGCCGCGCGCGGCCTATGACGCGATCATCATCGGCGGCGGCGGCCACGGGCTGGGCGCGGCGTATTACCTCGCCAAGGAGCACGGCATCACCAATGTCGCAGTGCTCGAAAAAGGCTGGCTCGGCGGCGGCAATACCGGCCGCAACACCACCATCATCCGGTCCAACTATCTCTACGACGAGAGCATGGACATCTACGAGCACTCGCTGAAGCTCTGGGAAAACCTGTCGCAGGACCTGAATTACAACGTCATGTACTCCCCGCGCGGCGTCATGATGCTGTCGCACGGCATCCACGACCAGCAGGTGTTCAAGCGCCATATCCATGCCAACCGTCTCTACGGCATCGACAATGAGTGGCTCTCGCCCGAGCAGGCGAAGGACTTCTGTCCGCCACTCGACATCTCCGCCTCCGCACGCTTCCCCATCAACGGCGCCGCTCTGCAGCGCCGTGGGGGCACGGCGCGCCACGATGCGGTGGCCTGGGGCTACGCCCGTGCCGCATCCGACCGCGGCGTCCATATCATCCAGAACTGCGAAGTCACGGGCATCCGCCGTGGGCCGGACGGCGCCGTCACCGGCGTCGATACCAATCGCGGCTTCATCGGCGCGAAGAAAATCGGGGTCTCCGCCTCGGGCCACAACTCGGTGATCATGGCGATGGCCGGGGTCCGCGTGCCATTGCATTCCGTACCGCTTCAGGCACTGGTGTCCGAGCCGCTGAAGCCGATCTTCCCCTGCGTCGTCATGTCGAACACGGTGCACGCCTATATCTCGCAGTCCGACAAGGGCGAACTGGTGATCGGCGCCGGCACCGACCAGTACAATTCCTACTCCCAGACCGGCGGTCTGCAGATCATCACTCATACGCTGGATGCGATCTGCGAGCTGTTCCCGATCTTCCGCCGCGTCAAGATGATGCGCCAGTGGGGCGGGATCACAGACAACACGCCGGACCGCTCGGCCATTCAGGGCGTCACGCCCGTGCCGAACCTGTTCGTCAATTGCGGCTGGGGCACGGGGGGCTTCAAGGCGACGCCGGGCTCGGCGAACCTGTTCGCCCACCTGATCGCCAAGGGCGAGCCGCACCGGCTGGCAGCCGGCCTAACGCTCGACCGCTTCCGCACCGGCCGCCTGATCGACGAGGCGGCAGCCGCGGCCGTGGCGCACTGACGATGATCGCCTCGGCTCGCCGCTTTCGCCTGTCCTCCCCCGCATCAGGAACACGCCCATGCTTTTGATCCACTGCCCCTATTGCGAGGAAGAGCGCTCCGAACTCGAGTTCCGCGCGGCCGGCGACGCCCATATCGCCCGGCCCGAGAACATCGCGGCGATTTCGGACGAGGAATTCGAGGAGTATTTCTTCCTGCGGGACAACCCGAAGGGCCTGATCTTCGAGCGCTGGCGCCATATCGCCGGCTGCGGCCGGTTCTTCAATGCGGCGCGCGACACCGTCAGCGACCGTTTCCTGAAGACCTACAAGGCGGGTGAGCCCAAGCCATCGCTGCCGATCGCGGCCATGACCGACGAGACCGTCGTCGAAACCTACGAAGCCACGGAAGGACGCGCGGAATGAGCGGCGCCAAGCGGACAGACAAAGCCGACAGCAGGGGCGGGGCGAACCGCATTCCCGGCAAGGGACGCCTGACACCGGCAAGAACCGCACGTTTCACCTTCGACGGCCGCACCTATCTGGGCCTGCAGGGCGACACCGTCGCCTCGGCGCTGATCGCCAACGGCGTCCACCTCGTCGGCCGCTCCTTCAAGTACCACCGCCCGCGCGGCATCGTCTCGGCCGGCCCGGAAGAGCCGAACGCGCTGATCGACGTGATGCGCGACAATGCCCGGCGCCAGCCGAATGTGCGCGCGACCGTGCAGGAAGTGTTCGACGGCATGACCGTCGCATCGCAGAACCGCTATCCCTCGCTCACCTTCGACGTCGGCGGCATCAACAACATTCTCGCACCCTTCTTCGCCGCCGGCTTCTACTACAAGACGTTCATGTGGCCGAAGCAGGCCTGGAAGAGCATCTACGAGCCCCGCATCCGCGCCGCAGCCGGCCTCGGCGTGTCTCCGACGGAAGAGGACACCGACGAATATGCCAGCCGCTACGCCCATTGCGACGTGCTGGTCATGGGCGCCGGCGTCGCCGGCCTGACCTCGGCGCTCGCTGCTGCTACCGCCGGCGCGCGCGTCATCCTGTGCGACGAGCAGCCGGAGGTTGGCGGCGCGCTGCATTACGATGCCGGCGTGACGATCGACGACAGGGATGGCTATGCCTGGGCGCAGGATGCCGCCCGCCGGCTCGCCGCCATGGACAATGTCACCGTGCTCACCCGCACCACCGCCTTCGGCTATTACGCGCAGAACTTCGTGGCGCTGGCCGAACGGGTGACCGATCACGTCTCCCGCCCGGCCCGCACCGCTCCGCGCGAGCGGCTGTGGCAGGTCCGCGCCAAGCGCGTCGTCATCGCCACCGGCGCCATCGAGCGGCACATGGTGTTCGCCAACAACGACCGCCCCGGCATCATGCTGGCCTCGGCCGCGCGCACCTATCTCAACCATTTCGGCGTCGCCATCGGCCGCAAGGTCGGCGTCTACACCGCGCATGACAGCGCCTACGAGGCCGCCTTCGACCTGCACCGTGCCGGCATCGCCATTCCGGCCATCGTCGATTGCCGCGAGCAGCCGGGTGCTGACGTGCTGGCGCAGGCACAGGCTCTCGGCATCGAGGTCCTGACCGGCCATGCCGTGACCGACACCAAGGGCAAACTGCGCGTCTCCTCCATAACAGTTCGTCGCGTCAGCGGCGGCAGCAGCGCCCGCTCGATCGTGGTGGATGCGCTCATCACCTCCTCCGGCTGGACGCCGTCGGTGCACATGTTCTCGCAATCGCGCGGCAAGGTGGCCTTCGACGCGGAAACGCAGCGCTTCCTGCCGGGCATCTACGCGCAGGACTGCGTTTCGGTCGGCGCCTGCAACGGCACCACCGACATCGCCGCAACCCTTGCCGAAGCCGTCGCCGGTGGCGAGCTTGCCGCGCAGGCAGCCGGCTTCCCGGCCAGCACACGGCTCGAGATTTCCGGAGCGCAGGCTTTCGCCTGGACCGGCGGCATGGCGGGCGCCGCCTATGGCGCCGGGGCCGAGGACGATGTGAAGGCCTTCATCGACTTCCAGAACGACGTCTGCGCCAAGGATATCCGGCTTGCGGTGCGCGAAGGCATGCACTCGATCGAGCACATCAAGCGCTTCACCACCAACGGCATGGCGACCGACCAGGGCAAGCTTTCCAACATCCACGGTCTCGCGATCGCGGCGGAAACCCTCGGCCGCGGCATTCCCGAGGTCGGCCTCACCACCTTCCGCGCGCCCTACACGCCCGTCACCTTCGGCACGCTGATCGGCCATTCGCGCGGCGACCTGTTCGACCCCACCCGCAAGACCGCGATGCACGAGGCCGAGGAAGCCATGGGTGCGGCCTTCGAGGATGTGGGCCAGTGGAAGCGCGCCTGGTACTATCCCCGCCCCGGCGAGGACATGCACGCCGCGGTCAACCGCGAATGCCGCACAGTGCGCGAGACGGTCGGAATGTTCGATGCGTCCACGCTCGGCAAGATCGAGGTCGTCGGCCCGGACGCGGCCGCCTTCCTCAACCTCATCTACACCAACAGCTGGGACACGCTGAAGCCGGGCCGCTGCCGCTACGGCATCATGCTGCGGGAAGACGGCTTCATCTATGACGACGGCGTCGTCGGCCGCATGTCGGACGATCGCTTCCATGTGACCACCACGACGGGCGGTGCCGCCCGCGTGATGCACCACATGGAAGACTATCTCCAGACGGAATTCCCGCATCTGAATGTTTGGCTGACCTCGGCCACCGAGCAGTGGGCCGTCATCGCCCTGCAGGGCCCGAAGGCGCGCGAGATCATCGCGCCGCTGGTCGAGGGCATCGACATATCCAACGAGGCCTTCCCGCATATGAGCGTGGCCGAAGGCCGCATCTGCGGCGTGCCGACGCGGCTCTTCCGCATGTCGTTCACCGGCGAACTCGGTTTCGAAGTCAACGTCCCCGCCGATTTCGGCCCCGATGTCTGGAACGCGATCCGCGAACGGGTCGAGGCCGTCGACGGCTGTGCCTACGGCACGGAGACCATGCACATCCTGCGCGCCGAAAAGGGCTACATCATCGTCGGCCAGGATACCGACGGCACACTGACGCCGGATGATGCCAGCCTGTCCTGGGCGGTCGGCAAGAAGAAGACCGACTTCGTCGGCATCCGCGGCATGAAGCGTCCCGATCTCGTGCGCGAAGGCCGCAAGCAGCTCGTCGGCCTGCTGACGAAGGATCCGAATGTCGTGCTGGAGGAAGGCGCACAGATCGTCGCCGACCCCAACCAGCCGAAACCCATGACCATGCTCGGTCATGTCACCTCGTCCTACTGGTCGGAAAACTGCGGGCGCTCCATCGCGATGGCGGTCGTGGCGGGCGGCAAGGCGCGGCTCGGCCAGACCCTCTACGTGCCGATGGCCGACAAAACGATCGCCGTCGAGGTGAGCGACATGGTGTTCTTTGACAAGGAAGGTGGCCGCATCCATGGCTGATCTCGCAACACGCACCCTGCCGCTTGGCGGCTTCCACGGCGGCTCCGCCACCGTTCGCCTGACGCCGGCGGCACCGGCCAGTCGCCTGTCGCTCCGCGCCAAACCAGATGCCGTGGCAGCGCTCTCGACGGCGCTCGGCCTGTCCCTGCCGACACGCCCGAAGACCTCCGTCACGAACGGCACCCGCCACGCCCTCTGGCTCGGGCCGGACGAGTGGCTTGTCATCGACGAAACGGATACCGATCTCCTGGGTCGCGCGGCCTCCGCCGGCGCGCTGCATTCGGCAACCGACATCTCCCACCGCAACACGGCCGTTCTCGTGGAAGGACCGGGCGCCTCCGCCACCATCAATGCCGGCTGCCCGCAGGACCTCTCGCTGAACACCTTCCCCATCGGCGCCTGCTCGCGCACCGTCTTCGGCAAGGCCGAGATCGTGCTCTACCGCACGGGCGAAACCGCGTTTCGCGTCGAGTGCTGGCGCTCGTTCGCCCCTTACGTCTCGGGACTGCTGGCGGCCGGCGCGCAGGACGCCGGGCACTGAGACCAGCATTGATCGGCGCCAACCGGCGTCAGGAAACGTCCGGCCAGCCGCGCCAATCGACCCAGCGGCCGTGAAAATCTGCGCGCCCGATCTCATGCCGCGCCCCGGTCGGCCACATCTGGAGCGTCAGGGCAGCGCCCGGCTCCCGGCCGTCGCCTTCGAGTGACAGATGCGCAAGCGGGGCTCGTTCAGTGGCTGCACGACCGGCTGTCTCGATCAGCGCCTCGCCCCGCTCGCGCGCCTCGGCCGGCAGGTACTGCCAGGCGATCGTGTGGATGATCACATGCACGCAGCCGGGGCGGGTGACGGCGAGCCGACGCTCCAGCCAGTCCACGGCATCGGCCGCCTCGACCTTCAGCCCGGACAGAGCCGCAAGATGCAGCGCTGCGCGGGTCCGCTCCACCCGGTCAGCCTGATCCGCCCAGAGGTAGGACAGAAGCCGCTCCGCATCGTCGGGATGTGCCGGATCGAGAGGCCAGAGATCGCAGCCAGCCCGGTCTCGAACGATAAGGGACGCATCGGGCGGAGGCCCGCCTGTCCAAGTGGGCGCGAGCATCACCGGCGACTGCGGATCACCCCAGGCAAAGTCTCCGAGACGATAGGCGTAACGATCCCAGAGAAGGTTAAGCCCGGCACTCGCGCCGACTTCCGAGAGGTAGAGCGGCTTGTCGAACCGCTTGGCAATGGTGAGGAAGCCCGGCAGCAGTGCTGCCGACCGCCGCGCCTCGTTCGTCTGCGGCGGAGAAGCAAGGCGCGCGAGAATGGCCTCGGCATGCTCGCGACAGGCACGCTCGACCGCATCCCAGAGACCATCTGGATCCGTCGCATGCGGCGGATAAGCCTCCGCAAGGGCAGGATCGGCGCCGTCGAGAACAAGAGCATGCAAGGATCCGGCGAACCGCAGCGGTACGGAGTCGGCGGACGATGACGGATCACCCGTCCAGCCGAGGATATGCCGCCCGACAGGATGCGTGGCCATCAGGCGTTCGGCGGCGAGGTCGCAGAGCGTTGCGACGAAAGGCGAGCCCAGCGCACGACAACTGACGGACTGAGACCGGAACGCCGCGCGGACGGCCGCATCGCTGGTCGCGACCTCAGGCATCGTCCGGCCGGTCCTTCGGATCGAACTGGATGATCGTCAGCCAGGTCGCGGTCAGCGCCGGCTTGCCTTCATGCTCCACCTCGACGGAGACCTCATAGGTGACGACGAGCATGCCGGCGCCGCGGAAGCGGGCTTCCGTGAGGGTGAAGTGACCGCGGACCCGCGCGCCCGCATGAACGGGCGCAAGGAAGCGGACCTTGTCGAAGCCGTAATTGATCGCCATCGTCTGCTCGCGCACGACCGGCAGGCAATTGTAGTTCATGGCCGAGAGAAGCGAGAGCGACAGGAAGCCGTGCGCGATCGTACCGCCATAGGGCGTCTCGGCGGCCGCGCGCACCGGATCGGTGTGGATGAACTGGTGATCCTGCGTCGCATCGGCGAAGCGGTCGATCATATCCTGAGAGACCGTGATCCAGTCGGAGATCCCGACCTCCTGACCGACGAGGTCCTTGACCTCCCCGAGCGCGATCTCCCTGACGCTGGTCGTCTTCGTACCGTTCGCATCCATATCGATCATTCCTGTCGCATCGCTTGCAACCGTTTAAGAACGTCCGGGCGCCACATACCAGCCGACCGAACGGGCGGAGACCTGTTCAAGTGTTCCTACGTCCGGCAACAGCGACTGCCACCCCTTGCCGGGAAGCGTCAGTGCCGCCGCCGCATGGGCGCGATTGAAGACCACCGCCAGACGGCAGGCCTTGCGCGTCGTCGCATCGCGGGTCGAGAGGAGCATGACGAGCCCGTCCGTACGCTCGCCCTCCCAGTCCGCAACCTCCATCGGCTTGCCGTCCAGGCGGACCCAGGCAACATCGCCCCGGCCCGTGAAGAAGCTGTCGCCCTCAAACACATCGAAACGATGGCGGAGTTCGCCGAGGGCTGCGCATTGCGCGATCAGCGCCTCGTCCGCCGTAGCCCAGTCGAGCCAGGTGATCGGATTGTCCTGGCAATAGGCGTTGTTGTTGCCCTGCTGCGTCCGCCCGAACTCGTCGCCGGCCGTGATCATGATCGCGCCGCGTGTGGCAAACAGCGTCGCAAGCAGCGCCTTCACGTCGCGCGTGCGGGCAGAGACGATGCCGGGATCGTCGTTCGCCCCTTCGGCACCGTTGTTCCAGGAATGGTTCTCGTTGTGGCCGTCGCGATTGTCTTCGCCATTCGCCGCATTGTGCTTGTGGCTGTGGGAGACGAGATCCTTCAGCGTGAAGCCGTCATGGGCGGCGATGAAGGTCACGCTGCGGCTCTGCGTGCCGCCATGTTGCGCGAAGATATCCGAGGAGCCTGCCAGCGCGCCGGCAAGCGACCCGATCATCCAGCCGTCGCCGCGCCACAGGCGCCGGATGTCGTCGCGCGCGCGGTCGTTCCATTCGAGGAAGGGCGGCGGAAAATGGCCGAGCTGATAGCCGCCAGGGCCGATATCCCAGGGCTCGGCGATCAGCACGCGATCCTTCAACAACGGATCGGCCAGCATCTCCGAAAAAAGGGTCGCATCCCGTCGGAAACCGCCGGCATCGCGGCCGAGAATAGAGCCGAGATCGAAGCGGAAACCGTCGATGCCGGCTGCGCTGATAAAATGCCGAAGCGTATCGAGGATCAGCGAGCGAACCGTCGGGTGGTCGCAGGCAATCGTGTTGCCGCAGCCGGTGTCGTTCACCAGTTGCCCAGTTTGACCACGGACATGGCGGTAGTAGACGGCGTTGTCGAGGCCGCGCATGGAGACCGTCGCACCCTGCCGGTCGCTTTCGCCCGAATGGTTGAAGACGAGATCGAGAATGACGCCGATGCCTTCGCGATGCAGCGTGGCGACGGTGTCCCTGAGTTCGGTCAGGCCGCCGGGCACCAGGCGCGGATCGAGCGCCATGAAGGCGACGGGGTTGTAGCCCCAGCCATTGGTCAGGCCGAGCGGCGGCAGGTGGCGCTCATCGATCCAGGCGGTGATGGGCATCAGCTCGACGGCGGACACGCCGATGCGCTTGAGATGAGCGATCACGGACGGATGCGCCAGCGCCGCCACGGTCCCGCGCTGCTCGTCCGGCACATCCGGATGCAGCATGGTGAACGGCCGCACGGCCACCTCGTAGATCAGCCCATCCGTTGAGAAGCGTGGTGGGGCGACGCGGGCTTTCGGCACTTTTGTCACCAGCGCCTTCGGTACGAGATCCGCCGTCTCCGCGCCGAACTGGGTCAGGCGCGCATCGTGGCGGAACGGGCGGTCGAGTTCCAGCGCGTAAGGGTCGACAAGAAGCTTTGCCGGATCGAACCACAGGCCGCGATCGGGATCGTAGACACCATGGGCGCGCAGGCCGTAGCGGGTTCCGACCGGCGCGTCCGGCAGGGTCAGCGCGAAGACATCGCCTTCTTCGCGGCCCATCGGCAGGCGGCGCAACTCGGTTTCGCCATCGCTGTGAAAGAGGCAAAGGTCGATGCGCTCGGCCGTCTGCGAGCGCACGGCAAACCGCGTCCACCGCCCGTTGACCGTGGCGCCGAGCGGCCGTGTGGTTTCCGTCATCCTGATCCCTCTCGCTGCTTGGGCAACGCCGGCAGCTAAGAGCAAATCACGCAGAGATACAACGAATTTTCGTAAGCAGACCGGCAACGACGGTCGGCAAGGACCTCAGCGCAGAAGCACAACACCGGCGATGTTGAGGAGCACGAACAGCACGAAGCCCGTAAACCAGCCGGCGCTCGTGAAGAAGGCCGCCGCCATGGCGATCAACAGCGCCACGCAGAAGATGGTCAGGAATTTCGCGGCACTCAGGAAGTGAAGATAGGTCTTCTCGTGCTCGGGATAATCCATCGGCGCACCGGTTTCGGAAGGTCCCGTGTGATGTTCGGCCATCGTCTCTCTCTCCCCGCAAATTTCCACGCCGCCAAACGCGGCACCTCTTGGCATCAAGACATGCCCGCCCTGCCCCGCGACGTCAAGGCCCATAGACAGTCAGGGGCCATAGACAGTCAGGAGCCGTGGAGCAGGGGAGGCAAGAGCGACAGCTGCATCTTACGCAGGGACACGTCCCGCGGACAGGATCGCGTTTTGCCCGTAAAGCGAGGCATTGACGGCGCGACAGGTTCCCGGCAAGTCGATTGCAGACCCCACGCACCGGAGAACCCCATGCCGAAGCCGATCATCGCCATACCCGCCGATTTCCGTGAGATCGAGGGCAATGTCTGGCATGCCGCACCGCATCAATATGTCCGCGCCGCGCTGAACGGCTCGGGCGTCATGTCGCTTCTCGTGCCGGCGCTCGAAGCGGGCAACGAGCCGGATGCCATTCTCGATCGTGTGGACGGGCTTCTGGTCAGCGGCTCGCGCTCCAATGTGCACCCCACGCTTTATGGACGGGAGGCCGTAGAGGCCGACGGGCCGTTCGATCCCGGCCGCGACGCCACCAGCCTGCCGCTGATCCGCCGGGCGCTCGCCCGCGGCATTCCGGTGCTGGCCATCTGCCGCGGTATCCAGGAGCTGAACGTCGCGCTCGGCGGCACGCTCGCCTCCGAGATCCAGGATCTTCCCGGCCGGCAGGACCATCGGAAACCCGACGTCAAGGATCTCGACATCGCCTATGGCATCCGCCAGACCGTGATGGTGGAACCGGGAAGCTGCCTTGCGGGCGTGGTCGGCGCCGGTACGGTGCAGGTCAACTCCCTGCATCGGCAGGCGATTTCAGACCTTGCACCGAACCTCGCCGTGGAGGCGGTGGCGGACGACGGAACCGTGGAAGCCGTGTCCGTCATCGGCGCAAAAGCGTTCGCCGTCGGCGTGCAGTGGCACCCGGAATACTGGGTCGGCCGCGACAAGACCTCCAACGACCTGTTCGCGGCCTTCGGCCAAGCCGTCCGCGCCTATAGCGAGACGAAGCAGCCGGTTAGCGAGCCGGCCGCGTAAACGGCGTTTCGGACACCGGCGTCAGCGCCTTGCCGGTCTTGAACCAGGAAACGAGGTTGTCGACCACGAGGTCGGCCATCTTGTTGCGGGTGGCAACCGACGCCGACGCCACGTGCGGCAACAGCGACACCTGCGGCAGCGCCATCAGCGCTTCCGGCACATGCGGCTCCCGCTCGAAGACATCGAGCCCGGCGCCGGCGATTACGCCCTGCTCCAGTGCTGCGATCAGCGCGGTCTCGTCCACCGTGATGCCGCGTCCGACATTGATGACGACGCCGTCCGCCCCCAGCGCCTGCAGGATCTCGGCGTTCACGGTATGCCGCGTCTCGGCAGTGCCGGGCACGATGACGATCAGCGTATCCACGGCCTGTGCGAGCCCGAGCAGGGTATCGTGATAGGCATAGGCCACGCCGTCACGGCGCGAGCGGGTGTGATAGGCAATCTCGAGACCGAAGTCTTCGAGTCGGCGTGCGATGGCCTGCCCGATACGGCCGAGCCCGTAGAAACCGACCTTGCGACCGCTGAGCGACAGCGGGCTGAGCGGGAACGGTCCGTCCTCGACCCAGCGCCCGTCGCGCAGCCACTGCTCGGCGGCCGGCAGGCGGCGCAGCGTGTTGATCAAAAGGCCGATGGCCGTATCGGCAACCTCGTCGTTCAGAACATCCGGCGTATGCGTCACCACAATGCCGCGGCCGGCGGCATGCCCGGCATCGACGCCATCATAGCCGACGCCGAAATTGGAAACGATCTCCAGATTTTCCAGCGCATCCATCAGCGATGCAGGGACCTTGTTGAACGTCGCAATGCCGGCAACGCCTGTGGCAAGGTCCGGCGTAATCAGGCTCGCATCCGCACCGTCGATCTGCCGGACATCGAACAGATCCGTCATGCGTTCGAGCGCGCGCGGGTGCATCTTGCCGGGGATGAGAATGACCGGGCGGTCTTGCGACATGGTAAATCCTTTCAGACATCGGCCGAGGGAAGCAGCCGCAACAGGTCTTGGCGGCAGGATCAGCGCAGCGGAAACTACCGCAACGATCCCGCGCGTCAACCGAAGCTGCGGATTACCGATCGTTGAGACGATGGGGAATTAGACGGATGACCGGCAGACAGATCGATCAGTCGCCCTGCTGCAGCCGCAACGGCCCGGTCGACTGGCGGATCCGCATTTCCGGCTTGATCAGGTGGATGCCGTCCGGCTCATGGCTGCCGTTGAGCCGGTCGAGGAGCGCGCGCGCGGCACTGCGGCCGACATCCGACTGCCCGTTCCAGACCGTCGTCAGCGCCGGCGTGGCGATGGCGGCTTCCTCGAGATCATCGTAGCCGGTGACGGACACATCGCGACCCGGCACGAGGCCCGCACGTGCAATGCCGTTCATCATGCCGATGGCGACGAGATCGTTCCAGCAGACGACGGCCGTCGGCTTCTGCGGCAGCGACAGCAGATGCACCGCCGCCTCGAAGCCGCCCTGCATGGAGCGGGGGCCGGGAATGCGCAGATCGGGATCGACGTCGATATTGGCCTTGCGCAGCGCCTGCACGTAGCCGAGATAGCGGTCGCGGCCGGTGGACGTCAGGTCCGTTCCGCCGACCATGGCGATGCAGCGATGACCCAGACTGATCAGATGGTTGGTGGCGAGCGAAATGCCGTAGGCGTCGTCTCCCCGAAAGATCGGGACATCGACGCCCTCGATCGATCGCGCCACAAGGATCGCCGGCATGCCGTTGTCTTCGGCGAGCTTGATATCCTCCGGCGGCGTGCCGATGGCAGGCGACATGATCACCCCGTCGCCGCCGAGTTGCAGCAGGGTCTCGATGAAGACGCGCTGCTTTTCGACCGAGTCGTAATGATTGGAGAGAATGAAGGTCTGGCGGTCGCGGTCGAGCTCCGCCTCGATGGCCTTGAGAATCTCGCCGTAGAACGGGTTCATGATGTCGTGCACCACGACGCCGATAATGCCGGAGCGCGAGGTGCGCAGGCTGGCGGCACGGCGGTTGTAGATATAGCCCAGCGCCCGTGCCTGATCCTTGATCTTGTCCCGCGTCACCGACGCGACGAGCGGACTGTCACGCAAAGCGAGGGAAACGGTCGCGGTGGAAACACCCAGCGTTTCCGCGATCGTCGAGAGCTTGATCTTCTGCGCCACGTGTCCTCCCGGTTCGCCCGGCCCTCTCCCCAACGCCTTCGGCAATGCCTGAAAGCGCTCTTAAACCCTCTTTAAACTGTTTAAATCGAGACTGCAATCCCTGCGCGAGAGGGCGTGGCAAGGCCTACTCCCTGCCTTCTGCGGGCCTACTCGGCACCCTGCAGATTGGCATCCACAACCTTCAGGAGCTTGGCGAGCGTGCGGATCTGCTTGTCCGTCATCCCCTTCAGCGCGGTGGCTTCCGAAAGGTCCGCTGCAGCCTCGATGGCCTGCAGCCGCTCGCGGCCGTTCGCCGTCAGGTAGACCTTGGTCAGCCGGGCATCTCCCGCATCGGCCTTGCGCTCGAGGAAGCCCTGGGCTTCCATGCGGCCGATGGTGCGGGTCATCGTGGGCGCCTTGACGCCGAGATGGCCGGCAAGCGCACCGGCGGTCATGCCGTCGGTCTCCGCCAGTGCCAGCATCACGCCGTCCTGCCCGGCATAAAGCCCGCTTTCCAGAAGATTGCGCGACAGCACGGTCCGCATAGAGCGGGCCGCCTGCGCCAGCAGAGGTGCCAGAACCGGCGCGGACGCCGCATCCAGAGCACCCTCCCCGTCGATGCCGATGTGATCGGCGATCTTGATCTTTTTCTGCTTGGCTTTCTTCTCGGACTTGTCTTTCTTGCCCATGCTCGCTCCCCTGCCTGCCGAAGGCTTGCACCGCCTTGTCGAGCTTGTATGACTCATATGACAATAGGGCCGCAAGAGCTTGCGAAACGCCCATTGCGGGGACACTGCCAGGAAAGATATGCGATGACGAGACCCGCAGCCCGTTGGGCGGACAACGATCCGGCTCTGGCCCCATCCGCACGCGCCGGCTGGATCGCCGTTCTGCCGCTCGGCGCGCATGAGCAGCATGGGCCCCATCTGCCGTTCGAGACCGACACGCTGATCGCAGACGGCGTGGTGGAGCGCCTCATCGCCGCCCGCGGCGATCTGCCGGTCACCGTCCTGCCGACCGAGCCCGTTGGCTACTCGATCGAGCACATGGATGTCGCGGGAACGAAGACGCTGACCTATCACGAGGCTGTCGAGCGCTGGCTCGGCATTGCCGGCCGGCTGCAGGCGCAGGGCATCCGCAAGTTCGTCATGCTCAACGCCCATGGCGGCAATGCCCCCCTGATGACCATCGTCGCGACGGAAGCGCGGGTTCGCTACGACATGCTGGCGGTCGCCACCAGCTGGACCCGGTTCGGCCAGCCAGAAGGCTGGATCGATCCGATCGCCAAATCCATCGACATCCATGCCGGCGACATCGAAACCTCGGTCATGCTCGCCCTCCACCCCGACAAGGTGGATCGGGCGCGAGTGGAGGCCTTCTCCTCGCGCCAGAGCGACTGGCAGGCGCAATTTGCGCATCTGCGCGCCTATGGTCCCCATGCCTTCGGCTGGCGTATGCGCGACCTGAACCCCAAGGGCGCGGCCGGCAATGCCGCCGCGGCCACGGCCGAGCGGGGCGAACACCTGCTCGACCATGCGGTCTCCGGCCTGCTCGCCCTCCTGTCGGATGTGGCTGCGTTCGATCTCGCGCAGTTCGACGCCTGAGCGGACTAAAACCATGTAATGTTATAAAGGCTGGAATATCTGCAGCAGAGCATTTGCACTGCCGTGCGCCATCTCCTATATCACCGCGACGATCCTGCGCATTGGCCGCCCTCCGGCGTGCCGGTGGGCCCTTTTCCTCAGCCCCCGAGGTTTCCCATGTCCGAAGCACCTGTGTCCGAAGCACCCGTCCAGAAGCCCATCCCCGTCACCGTCCTCACCGGCTATCTCGGCGCCGGCAAGACGACGCTGCTGAACCGCATTCTCTCGGAAAATCATGGTCGCAAATATGCTGTTATCGTCAACGAATTCGGCGAGATCGGCATCGACAACGACTTGATCGTCGAATCCGACGAAGAAATCTACGAGATGAACAATGGCTGCGTCTGCTGCACGGTGCGCGGCGACCTGATCCGCGTGGTCGAGGGGCTGATGAAGCGTCCCGGCCGCTTCGATGCGATCATCGTGGAAACGACCGGCCTTGCCGATCCCGTTCCGGTTGCCCAGACCTTCTTCATGGATGACGACGTTCGCGCCAAGACCGAACTGGACGCCGTCATCACGCTCGTCGATGCCAAGCACCTGCCGCTGCGCCTGAAGGACAGCCGCGAGGCGGAAGACCAGATCGCCTTTGCCGATGTCGTGCTCCTCAACAAGACCGACCTCGTGACGCCGGAGGAACTCGCCAAGGTCGAGGCGACGATCCGCGTCATCAACCCATCCGCCCGTATCCATCGCACCCAGCGCTCGGAAATCGATCTCGCCATGGTCCTTGACCAGGGCGCCTTCAACCTGGAGCGCGCGCTGGAGAACGAGCCGGATTTCCTGAAGCAGGACGATCATCACCACGACCATGATCATGATCATGCCTGCGGTCCCGATTGCGGCCACGATCACCACCATCATGGACACGACCATCATCACGGCCATGACCATGGGCACACGCATGCCCCATCCGACATCCATGACGTGACCGTGCAGTCGGTTTCGCTGCGCGGCGGCGAGATGAACCCGGACCGGTTCTTTCCCTGGATCCAGAAGATCACGCAGACGGACGGCCCGAACATCCTGCGCCTCAAGGGCATCATCGCCTTTGCCGGAGACGCCGATCGTTACGTGGTACAAGGCGTGCACATGATCATCGAGGGCGACCACCAGCGCCCGTGGAAGGACGGCGAGCCGCGCGAAAGCCGCCTCGTGTTCATCGGCCGCGATCTCGATCGCGAAAAGCTGGAACGCACTTTCCAGGCCTGCGCGGCAAAGCCGAACTGATGCCGACCGTCGCCCCGCTCGATCTCGAAGCCCATATCGTTGGCGTCGCCTATCTGGGCGACATCCCCGTCTTTGCCGATGCCGCAGGTCTCGTGCATCGTCTGGATGGCGGTCATGCGGTCACGCCGGCCCACGAAGGCCTGCTCGTCGCCCTGCGCGACGACGCGACCGATACGCTGCTGACCGGCGGCGAGGATGGCCGGGTTCTGCGCATCACGCGCGATGGCGGTGTGACGGAACTGGCCCACGCGCCGCGCAAATGGATTTCCAAGATTGCCGCCGGCCCGCAAGGTGCCGTGGCTTTCGCGACCGGCAAGACGGCGACCGTGCGGCTGGCAGACGGGACAACGCGCGACTTTACCGAAGAGCGTACGGTCGAGGGCATCGCCTTCGCGCCGAAGGGACTCCGCATCGCGCTCGCACGCTACAACGGCGTGTCCTTGCACTGGGTAGCAACATCGAGCCCGGCTATCGATCTCGATTGGAAGGGCGCACATACCGGCGTGACCTTCTCGCCGGACGGCCGCTTCGTCGTCACCATGATGCAGGAAAACGCCCTGCATGGCTGGAAGCTGGACACCAAGCCCGGTGCGGAAGCACGCCATATGCGCATGAGTGGTTACCCGGCTAAGGTGAAGTCCTGGTCATGGTCGGCGCGCGGCAAGTGGCTCGCATCCTCCGGCGCCCCGGCCGCCATCGTCTGGCCCTTCCAGGCCAAGGACGGCCCCATGGGCAAGGCGCCGCTGGAGCTCGGAACGCGCGCCGACGTCATGGTCTCACAGGTCGCCTGCCATCCCTCCGAAGAGGTGGCAGCCATCGGCTATTCCGATGGCATGGTACTCGCGGTTCGCTTTGCCGACAGCAAGGAAGTTCTGCTGCGCCGTCCCGGCAAGGGTGCAATCTCCGCTTTTGCGTGGTCGAGATCCGGTCAGCAACTGGCGTTCGGAACGGAAGCCGGCGAAGCCGGCGTCATCGACCTCACCTCATAGGCGCACAACCAAAAGCACGTACAAGACGTATTTACATCTCATTTACCTTTTTGGTTGAATTAAAAATCCTGCATGTCTAATTTTCTCGAAACGGGAGAAGGGACATGCAGCAGATCATCGACGTCGCCCACAATGTCGGGCCTTATGCGCAGAAGCTTGCCGATCTCGGAGTCGTCTCCGTGATCCGGTATTACAATATCGGCAACAGCAGCAACCTGCCATCAAAGTGCCTGACGAAGGCAGAACTCACGGCGCTTCACGCAGCCGGCCTTACCGTGGCCGTCGTGTTTCAGGCCGGTGGTGGCGCGAATGGCAGACTGGGCGATCTTTCCGACGCCAATGGCACGCGCGACGCAAAACGCGCCTTGAAGCTTGCCGCGGAACTGGGTCAGCCGACCGGTTCCGGCATCTACTTCGCCGTCGATCACGATTATGTCGCCCCGGCCGATCTTGCCCAGATCGCAAGCTACTTCGCCAAGGTCAAAGCTGAACTCGACGGGCGTTACGTCCTCGGCGTCTACGGATCGGGTCTCGTCGCCCGCAAACTCCACGACAAGGGTCTCGTGGATCTCATCTGGCTTTCCGGATCGCTCGGATGGACGGGCACGCGAAGCGCTTTGAAGGACGGTCTCTGGACCCTATTCCAAAAGGACATGCAGCAGCATCTGCCCTTCGGCGGCATCGACTATGATGGCAATATCTTCAATTCGGCGGAAGCAAGCTTCGGCCAGTTCTCGGCGGACGGCCTCGTCGAGACCCCGCGCACCGTCGGCGCATCCGCCACCTTCGCCATTACGGCCCGCGGTGGCCTCAACCTGCGGGCCGGCCCCGGCGAGACCTTCGGCGTCATTCAGAAGTATCCGCTCGACACGCTCGTGCGCGGCGTGAAGCAGATCGGCGACTGGACGCAGGTCGATATCCAGGGCGACGGCGCGTCGGACGGTTATATGCACAGCTCCTATCTCAGGGCCAAGATCGGCGGCCTGCCGCTGGCCCTCACCGACAGTGTGTCCCGGAAACCGATCGACATCGCCAATGCGGAACTTGCCGCCGGCGTCAAGGAGGTTCCGGGGTCTGGCAACAACCCGCGGATCGTCATGTACCATGCGACCACCAAAGGCGGGAAAGCGCCCGACGAAACCGCCTGGTGCTCCTCTTTCGTCAACTATTGCGTCGAGCAGGCCGGCATCAAGGGTACGGACAGCAAATGGGCGCGATCGTGGCATGATGAAAATTGGGGACACGACGTGACGGCGGCGCCTCAGGTCGGCGATATCGTCGTCTTTCGTCGCGTTGGAAATGGGGACAACGGCGGACACGTCACATTCTTCCAGTCGATGACCGAGACGAGCATCACCTGCCTCGGCGGCAATCAGGGCGATCGCGTCAGCATCTCCACCTATCCGAAGGATGGGATCAAGGGTCCCTTCCACTACACGCTTCTCTCCATCCGCCGTGCGTGAGGCCACCCAATCGGCTGCGGCGACCCTTGCGATGCGGTACCGCATGGGTCCGTCCGCATCACGCGCCCGCCGTCGAGATGATCCGGGCGAGAAGATCGTGCAGGTCGTCGCGATAGCCGGTTCGGGCGGACGGCGCGCCCTCATTGGAGGTCATGGCGACGGTCATTTTGAGGTCGGGCACGATATAGAGCATCTGCCCGCCAAAGCCCCAGGCGAAATGCACCATATGGCCGCTCATCTCGCGGGTGAACCAGCCATAGCCGTAGCCATCGCCCGAGAAGCGGGACTGCGTGCGCTCGGTCCAGGATTGCGCGACCCAGTTTTCCGGCACCACCTGTCGGCCTTCCGGTGTTCGCCCGCCATTGCGGTACAGTTCGCCGAAGGCCAGAAGCGAGCGGGCGCTCATCGCCATCTGGTTGCCGCCGAGATAGATCCCTTGCGGATCGCGCTCCCAGGCCCCGATGCGAAAGCCCTCGACCGGCGCAAACCATTCGCGGGCCAGCGCCAGCGTCGATTTCCCCCCGACCTTGGTGAGAATGGCCGACAGAAGATGCGTCGATCCGGTGGAATAGAGCATCTGTCCGCCAGGCTCGTCCACGAAATCCGCCGCCAGCGCGAACCGGACCCAGTTGCTGCTGGAAACCCAGCGCCCGTAATTCGGCCCTGACATCCGGTCGAGCCCCGCCTGCATGGAGAGGAGGTTGCCGATGGTGATCTTCGCCAGCCGCGGATCGGGATTGGCCGGCAGGTCCCGCGACAGGATCGGCGCGATCGGCTGGTCCACGCCGGTCAGCAGCCCCTTCTCGATCGCGATCCCGACCATGGCGGAGATGATCGTCTTGGAGGCCGATTTGATATTGGTGCTGTCCGTCGTCTTGTTCGACCGGTAGCCCCGCTCGGCGACGATCTCTCCGTTGCGGGCGACGACGACCGTTTCCAATGGCGAGAGACGGGCGGCATCGTTCAGGACGCTCGACAGGCGCGTCGTGTCCAGAGGCGGAGCTTTCGGAGAGGTCGTGGCCTCAGTCGGAGCAACTGTCGACTGGGCCAAGGCCGGGGAGCAGGCAAGAATACCCGACAGAGCGAGCGCGAGGGCGGATGTGGATGAGATCAATTTCATGAAGCCGAGGTAGGCATTCTCGGCCGGGCCGCAAGGTGGCGGCGCGCCTCTCGCGCCGCCCTCACGTCAACGTGACGCCTCACCACAGCAATTCGACGTGCGGCCTTCCGTCCGACGTCTTCGCAGCTGTTCGCCCGGACGCGTCGATCGTGCAGTGGACCCGCTTGCGGAATGCCGAGAAGCTCTCGAAGGTCACGACATCGACAGGCTCGTCGAAATCGAGCGTCAACCGGTACCGCCCGGCCTGCGCCGTCAGCGCCTGCACACCGAGAACCTGCGCCTCGAACGGCTGTCCGAGATAGAAGCCGCGCACGCGCGAGCCCAGCTGATAGGGATCGAGCGGCGGCCGGTTGCCGACGGCCGCATGAAGCGTATTCCAGTCCCGAAAG
Organism: Rhizobium sp. PP-CC-3A-592; assembly: GCF_003217095.1. Lineage (GTDB taxonomy): Bacteria > Pseudomonadota > Alphaproteobacteria > Rhizobiales > Rhizobiaceae > Ferranicluibacter. The sequence continues at coordinate 95,721 of NZ_QJSR01000005.1, read as the reverse complement.
CCATACTGCTCCGCGATCGTTTCCAGAGCGCGGGAATGGGACATATCGATACCGCGCGCGGCAAAGGACGACCGCAGCCGCTTCGCCTGATCCTTGAGCGCGTCGAGGCAGGGCAATGGGGGTGGTGATAATGATGATCGCATCGGGATCTCTCCAGCAGTGGCATGCCGTGATATCCGTGGGGTCCGCATTGCCATCGGGAACATGCCGGGAGGGATGACCGAAAGGACTGTGAAAAGAGACTTCACCAAAGCCGGAAGGGCTTGCGGACGGCCGGGGCTCCGATCCGCACCGCCGCATGCTAGATCAGGCCTGCCGCCAAGTCAAACGACCGCACCAGCGGCCGTTTGAGAAAGAGGTCCGTTCAGGCAACCTTCCGCATCGGCATCGCCTGCGAAAGCTTGCGCCCGCTGGCAGTCAGCATGCCGGCGGCACCCTTCAGCCAGCCGTCCTTCAGCTCGAGGCCGAGGAAACGATGGCGCTCGAACGGGCCGGGCATCACGAGGTGCTGGGCATGGTGCGCCTGGAAGCCGAAGCGCTCGTAATAGGGCGCATCGCCGACGAGCAGGATGGCGCCGTGTCCGCGCAACATTGCTTCGCCGATCGCCGCACGCATCAGCGCGCCGCCGACACCCTTGCCCTCCTGCGCGGCATCGACCGCGAGCGGGCCGAGGAGGAGCCCCGCAATGGCGCGGCCTTCGGCATCGACGCCGGCGTCGACGTTCCACAGGCGCACGGTGCCGATCACATGGCCATCGCAATCGCGTGCGACGAGCGCCAGACCCTCGGCCGGGACACGCCCGCGGCGAAGCTGCTCCGACGACTTGCGACGACGGTTCGGGCCCATGGCGCGATCGAGCAGCCGCTCGCGCGCAACAATATCGCCGGGGTTCTCGGCGTCGATGGTGAAGGCATTCTGCGCGAAGAAGGCGCGGACAGAATCAAGAACAGCGGCCATGGCAAGGCCTCCCGTACTCAAAACCGATTCAAACGGTATCGAAGGATCATTGTGAAGGTGCGGCTCCCGTGTCCGGGAACCGCGGGCACCCGTCTCCGGGAACCGCAAGCTCCCACTGGCGGGAGCCGAGAAACGTCAGATGACGTAGGACTTCAGCGGGTCGAAGCCGTTGAAGGCGACGGCCGAGTAGGTCGTCGTGTAGGCGCCGGTGCCTTCGATCAGAACCTCGTCGCCGATCGTCAGAGACACGGGCAGCGGGTACATGTTCTTCTCATACATCACATCGGCCGAATCGCAGGTCGGGCCGGCGAGCACGCAGGGCTCCATCTCGTCCGCATCGTGTGCGGTGCGGATGGGATAGCGGATCGCCTCGTCCATCGTCTCGGCGAGACCGCCGAACTTGCCGATGTCGAGGAAGACCCAGCGGTGGTTGTCATTATCCGACTTCTTCGAAATCAGGATGACTTCCGCCTTGATCACACCGGCATTGCCCACCATGCCGCGACCCGGCTCGATGATCGTTTCCGGCAGCTGGTTGCCGAAGTGCTTGCGCAGCGCCGCATAGATGGCCTTGCCGTAGGCTTCGGCCGAGGGAACGTCGCGCAGGTACTTGGTCGGAAAACCACCGCCCATGTTGACCATCTTCAGCTCGATGCCCTGCTTGGCCAGCTGCACGAAAACGCGCTTGGCATCGGCAAGGGCCACGTCCCAGGCATCGACCTTGGTCATCTGCGAGCCGACGTGGAACGACACGCCGTGCGAGACGAGACCGAGCTGGTGCGCGTAGACGAGAACGTCGACGGCCATCTGGGGCACGCAGCCGAACTTGCGCGACAGCGGCCATTCGGCACCTTCGCCATCCGTCAGGACGCGGCAGAATACGCGGGCACCCGGAGCGGCGCGCGAAACCTTCTCGACTTCTTCATGGCTGTCGACCGCGAAGAGCGAAACGCCGAGCGCATGCGCACGGGCAATGTCGCGTTCCTTCTTGATCGTGTTGCCGTAGGAAATGCGCGAGGGGGTCGCACCGGCGTCCAGCGCCATTTCGATTTCAGCCACGCCGGCGCAATCGAAGTTGGAGCCGAGACCGGCGAGCAGACGCAGGATTTCCGGCGACGGATTGGCCTTGACGGCGTAATAGATCGAGCTGTCCGGCATCGCGTGGCGGAAAGCCTTGAAATTGTCCCGGACGACATCGAGATCCACGACGAGGCAAGGGCCTTCGGGGCGACGGGTGTTCAGGAAGTCGATGATGCGAGCAGTCGTCATGGTTTCAATCCCAATACGTTAGGCTTCACGATCAGCGAGGAGACCTCGCCGAGGTGTGAAGGACAAAGGGCGTACGGGTGCGCGTTCGGATACCAGCCGGTGGAGACCCCGGAATCCTAGACGGCGCTCGTACAGCGCGAATTGTGGATGAAGCCCGCCGAGGCGTTCATCCGGCTTTGTCTGCCATGGATTGGAGGTTGGAACCTACCGCACGTCCGGCAATGAAGGTGTGCCTCTTCAGTAACCCCGGCTGATGGAAAGCCGGCAGAGAACAAAAAGGCCCGCACCGTCGTTGCTTCAAGATGTCCTCGCAATTCCGGTTGGCCGGAAAAACGACTGGAGCGGTTAGATCCAGGTACCTTACCGATTTCCTCACCAAACGAGGGATCGGCGGACACCCACAGGCACGTGCGACTTTGGGCAGAGCGGAGATAAGAAATATCCCTGTCGTAATCAAGCGCTTTTTGGTCCGCGCCTGATCTTTTTTTCGCCCCACCGCAAACCTCGCACCAGCTTCGAGCAACGAACGGATGGTCGTCCGGCCCGCGCCGGATCATCAACAGGGTTGCGGACATCGCCAACCCTATGTTTTGAATGGCGGCGCGCGATAATGGTTCCCGGATAATGCCGGCCAGGAGCCACGGGAGCCGCGCAAGGGAGCCGAGATGGACACACTGACACGCATCCGAGCCTTCATCGACGTCGTCGATGCCGAGGGCTTCTCCGCGGCCGGCCGCCGCGTCGGCCGCTCCAAGGCGCTGCTCTCCAAATATGTGCGCGAACTGGAGGACGAACTCGGCGCCCTCCTCCTCAACCGCACCACCCGGCAATTCTCGCTGACGGAAGCCGGACACATCTATTATCGCACCGCCGCCGAAATCCTGAAGGAGATCGACAATCTCGCCGATCTCGTGCGCGCTGGAAACAGCGATCTCAAGGGCCGCCTGCGCATCTCCGCGCCCCGCACATTCATCGATGCCGATATCGGGCAGTCCCTGATCGACTTCGGCCTCGCCCATCCCGAACTGTCGCTGGAAATTATTTCCGACGATCGCTTTGTCGATCTGGTCGAGGAAGGCTTCGATGTCGCCATCCGCATCACCCGGTTGGAGGACAGCACCCTCATCGCCCGCAAGCTCGACGATTTCCACGTCAAGATGTGCGCCTCGCCGGCCTTCCTCGAAAAGCACGGACCGATCACCCATCCCTCGGATCTCGCCCACATGCCCTGTGTGATCGACACCAATGGCCGCTCCTACAGCAACTGGCGGTTCGTGGACCGCGACGGGACGAACTTCTCCGTGCCGGTCAGCGGCCCGATGGAGGTCAACAGTCCGCTCGCCAGCCTGCGCGCGGCCGAATCGGGCCTTGGCGTGGCCGGCGTTCCCGATTTCATTGCCCGGCAGAAGCTGGAGAGCGGCAGCCTCGTTGCGGTGCTCGACGACTTCCTGCCGCACGATCGCGGCATCTATGCCATCTATCCTCACCGCCGGTATCTGCCGACGAAGGTGCGCACGCTGGTCGATTTCCTGCATGGATGGTTTCGCAAAAGGGCGGATGCCTAAGCGAGACGAGACGGATCACGGCGCGGCTGTCCCAATTCCGTCTACTTTCGGCCGGATGACAGGGCGACCCGCTCCGCGTCTGCGTCGGACATGATCTTTCGCGCTGGATAACCACGAGAGAAAATCCAGCAAAAGTGCGAAGCGGTTTTGCGTCCGGAGTTGCGTAGAAACAAAGAGATAGAGAGTTTTTGCGATTCGCGGAAAAGCGGAAACGCTCTCGGCAAGGACCCTGTTTTCCATGAGACGTACCCTTTTGTCGCGAGGCCTGCTCGCCGGGCTTGCCGCAGCCCTCGTTCTCCCGGCGCAGGCTTTCGCCCATCCGCACATCTTCGCGGAGGCGCGTCTGGAAGTCGTCTCGGACGACACCGGCCATATCAGCCAGTTGCGCAATGTCTGGCGCTTCGACGAGCTGTTTTCGGCAAGCGTTCTCCTCGATTTCGACAAGAACTCCAATGCCACGCTCGATCCCGACGAACTGGCGGAGGTCGGACAGACCGTTCTGGATTCGCTCAGCGAATACAATTACTACACGACGATCTACGACAACGGAAAACTGGTGAAGGTTTCCAAGCCGGATGCGATCCATGCCGACTTCAAGGACAACCAATTGCTGCTGATCTTCGCGGTCAAGCCGGCCGAGTCCATGCCGCTGAAGGGCACCATGTCCTTCGGCATCTACGACCCGACGCTCTACACGGCGATCGACTTCCCAAGCGATGGCGATCTCGCCGTCGTCGGCGACAAGCTCGCCGCCTGCCAGCACAAGGTGGTGCGGCCGGATCCCGACGAGGTCATATCGCAAAACCAGTCGACGCTGACCGACGCCTTCTTCACGGACCCGACCGGCACCGACATGTCGAAGCTCTTTGCGACGAGGATCGAATTCACATGCTGACCCGCGCCCTTCGCCTCCCTCTCATGACCGGCGCCCTGCTGGTGCTGGCCGCCGCGGCTGCGCATGCGCAGTCCCCGCTCGGCATCGGCACAGCCGAGCCGGCATTCAACACATCCGGCTTTCTCGGCGGCTTCCTCTCCTGGGTGAACATGGAGCAGCAGGGTTTCTACCGGACCTTGACCGATGCACTGAAAGGCATGCGCGACAATCCCTGGCACCTCTGGTCGCTGGTCGGCCTGTCCTTCGCCTATGGCGTCTTTCATGCGGCAGGTCCGGGCCACGGCAAGGCTGTCATCTCGTCCTACATGATTGCCAACGAGACCGAACTGAAGCGCGGCGTCACCCTGTCGTTCATGTCGTCCTTCCTGCAAGGCGGCGTCGCCATCCTGCTCGTCGGTGCAGCCTATCTGGTGCTGCGCGGAAGCTCGATCTCGATGACGCAGGCGACGACCTTCCTCGAGCGCGTCAGCTACGCCCTCGTCGCCGCCTTCGGCGCCTGGCTCCTGTTCCGCAAGATGCGGGCGCTTGCCCGCCCTTCCCGAGGGCCTGCATTGGCGCTGGCCGGTGGTCTCGATTTCGCTCCTGCGATGCCGGAGGTCCATGATCATCATCACCGGCACGCACACGGCCATGACCATCATGATCATGCGGGACATGCTCATGGGCCGGGAGAGGTTTGCTCCAGCTGCGGCCACGCCCATGCACCCGACCCGTCCATGCTGAAGGGCGATCGCTTCCAGCTGCGCGAGGCCTGGTCGGCCGTGCTGGCCGTCGGCCTGCGTCCCTGCTCGGGCGCGCTGATCGTGCTGTCCTTCGCACTGCTGAACGGGCTTTATCTCGGCGGCGTGCTGTCCGTGCTGGCGATGTCCATGGGCACGGCGATCACGGTCTCGGTGCTGGCCACCCTTGCCGTCACCGCCAAGGATCTCGCCGTGCGCTACGCGTCGAGCGCCGGCACGGCCATGCGGGTGACGAACGGCATCGAGATTTTTGGCGCCGTCCTGGTCCTCGGCCTCGGTCTTGCCCTGCTCGGTGCATCGCTGCAGGGCTGAAGCCGGGTCAGCGGCGGCGCTGGTAACGGGCGCGCAGCCAGAACACGAAGAAGAAGGCGAGCACGAACAGCGTGCCGACGGCAGCGGCGAGATAGGGCGATATCGTGCCCAGATAGAGCATGACGCTGGGCAGGAACAGGAAGCCGGCGCCGAAAATCACCAGAAAGACCGCGGCGGCAATGGCCGCCGAGCGGTCCCGCGGATCGAGCGTCTTCATGCAGCACCGGTGGCGGCAACGATGTCGGCTCGCAGGTCTTCGAGACGCCGGCGCTGCCGCCCTTCGGGGTCGAAGTTCTCCGGCACAAGCCACGCCTTGAACGCGGCATCCAGCACCTGCCATTCGCCATCGATCATCGAGAACCACGCCGTATCGCGGTTGGCACCCTTGGCCACCATGTGCTGGCGGAAGATGCCTTCGAAGGTGAAGCCGAGCCGAGCCGCCGCGACTTTGCTCGGTGTATTGTCGTTGTGGCACTTCCACTCGTAACGGCGATATCCGAGATCCTCGAAGACATGCCGGGCCATGAGATAATGGGCCTCGGTGGCAAGCGGCGAGCGCGCCATGGCATCGCTATGTGCGACGGAGCCGACCTCGACGACGCCGTAGGCGGGGTCCGGCCGCATGTAGCTCGCCATGCCCACGACGTCGCCGCTGGCCTTATCCCGGAAGATCAGCGTCACCCAGTTGACTTGAGCGGCATCGAGCCACGCCCCGAAGGCGTCGGCATCGGCAAAGGCTGATTGCGGGAAATAGCGCAGGCGCTCATTGATCGCGAGGCCGCCGAAGGCATCCCAGAGCGCTTGGAGATGCAGCACTCGGTCGTAAGGTTCGAGGATGGCATAGGCGCCCTCCAGCGTCACGGGCTTGGGCGCCGGGCATCCTGCCCAGTTAATGAGGTCGCGGTTCGTCATGTCATCCTCGCGAAGATCGAGACATGGCCTGCCCCGGCATCAAGCCGGCAGACCTTGCTTTCCGGCATAGGCGAAGGTGCGCGGCGGTGCAAATGCAATCCGGTGATGCGGTCATCACCGCCGCGCATGGACAACAAAGACAGGACCGTCAGATGATCGAGGGATCGACCACTGCAGGGCTGCTTCCGGCGGGCACCTTGGCGGAGGCGACCGTCGCCTCGATGTGATCCACCAGCGCATCCGGCAAGCCGAGGCGGCCGGCGAGCATATCGAGATAGCCGCGCTCGGTACGGCTGTCCGGCTCGATGGTCAGGCGCGACGCCGTGTAAAGCTCGACCTTCTCCTCCTCGGTGCGGGCGGCGGCCACCAGACCGTCGATATCGACCGGGCTCGCCAGCTCATTGCGCAGGAAAGCTTCTGCCTCGCTGTCGAGCCCGCTGGCACCGACACGCTCCATGATGCGGGCACGCTCGCTCTCATCGATATGCCCGTCGGCACGCGCCGCTGCGATCATGGCGCGCACGAGGACGAGCACGAAGTCATTGCGGACGACGGAGGGCGAGATGGAGAAGCCGGAATTGTCCGGTGGCGGCAGGATCTCGGGTGCGGTCTGCGGATCGACCCGCTGCGGCGCCTGTCCGGCCTGATAATTCTTGTAGGCAGTATAGCCGAGACCAGCGATGGCCGCGAGGCCGCCGAGCTTCAGCGCCGTGCCTGCGATGTCGCGTCCGGTGCCCGTGCCGAGCAGCACGGCAGCAAGACCGCCGGTCTTCAGGGGATTGTTGCGGGCCATCTGCACGATCTGCCCGGCCTTGTCCTTCATCGAGCCACTGCCCAAGAGACCGCCGAGCGCACCGCCGACGGAACTTCCGCCAGCACCGCCGAGAAAGCCGCCCTGCGACGAACCCTGTGATCCAGGCTGAGATCCAGAACGGTCCTGCGTGCCTTGGTTCCCTTGGCCGCCATGCCCCTGCCCCCCGAGCCCCTGAGAGCCGAGAAACTGGTCCAGCAGTTTTTTCGCGTCGAACATCCTGTCGTCAACCTCCTGATTGGTTCATCTGAGGAGGTGACATAGGAAGTCGCACGCGGAAAACAAATGCACTGCCCGAAAGGTCGAGCGATGTCCTGCCGGAAGATGTTACGCCGATCAGTCAACTAAGTTACTGATCGAACGAGCGTTTCCGGCAGGCTCCATCTTCAAGCAATAGCCTCAGGCAGTCAGTGCGCAGGCTTCCGATGCCAGCTTTGTGATGCCGGCCCAGTCGCCGGCCGCCACCAGTTCCTTCGGCGCGACCCAGGAGCCACCGACGCAGATGACGTTGGACAGCGAGAGGTAGTCCATCGCGTTCTTCAGCGAGATGCCGCCGGTCGGGCAGAACAGCGTGCCGGCAAGCGGCGAGGATAGCGACTTCAGGAAAGCCGCGCCGCCTGCCTGTTCGGCCGGGAAGAACTTCATAACCTCGTAGCCTTCGGCCCGCAGGATCATTGCCTCGCTGGCGGTGGAAGCTCCCGGCAGGAACGACGCTTCGTGATCGTCGGCAGCATCCAGCAGGTCGGGCGTGGTGCCCGGGCTGACGATGAACTGTGCGCCGGCCTCGACGGCAGCGGCATAGTGCTCGGGGTTGAGGATGGTGCCGGCACCGGTCACGGCACCTTCGACCTCCTTGGAGACCGCCTCGATGGCGGCGAGGGCTGCCGGCGTCCGCAGCGTGATCTCGATCGCCTTCAGGCCGCCGGCCACCAATGCCCGGGCAAGCGGCACGGCCGTCGCGAGGTCTTCGATGATGAGCACCGGCACGACCGGCTGCAGCTTGAGGACGGACAGAAGGCGTTCGGTTTTCTCGATCATGCGGCTTCACTCCTCAATCGATTGAATCTTCCTCCGCAATACCGCCCGCATCCACCAATGTCGAGATGCGTCCGTGCCCTTATGCGGCAGTATGGCAGGTGTGACATGGTGGACTTCCGCATTTTCTGAATTAGGTTGCCTTTGGTGCGAGGACACGTTTTCGAGGACACGGTGCGAGGAACGGGATGGCCAAGGAAATCGAACGGAAGTTCCTTGTGAGGCATCAAAACTGGCGGGCGGAGGCCGGACCGGGCGCCGCGATGCGCCAGGGCTATCTCGCTGCCATGGACGACCGCACCGTCCGCATCCGATTGATCGATGGCGAGAGCGCCCGCCTGACCATCAAGATCGGCACGGGCATGCTGACGCGGGACGAATTCGAGTATGAGGTGCCGCTTGATGACGGCGAAGAGCTGATCGCATCGGCCATCGGCACCGTCATTGCCAAGACGCGCTACCGCGTGCAGGGCGAGACGCATGTCTGGGAAGTGGACGTGTTCGAGGAACCCTATGCCGGGCTGATCGTTGCCGAGGTCGAAATGCGCACGGAAAACGACGACCCTGTTTTGCCGGACTGGATCGGCGAGGAGGTGACGGACGACCGGCGCTATTCGAATTTTGCGCTGGCGACGCAGAAGGACAAGCAGCGCCCCGACATCACGCCGGACGGACGCTGAGAGACGAAGCCGCCGCCGGCATCGGGGCAGACAGACAGGAACGATCATGGCCTACAGACTGAAACCCGCGAAACGCTTCACCGACGAATTCCAGCGGATCGCAGGGCGAGAACTCGACAAGGCCATCTCGGCACTGGAACTGCGCCCGGAGGGAACCTCCGAGGCCATCCATGTCGCACGCCGCTGCCTGAAACGCACGCGCGCACTCTACCGGCTTGCCGCACCTGAAGCGCGCAAGTTCTACAAACGCGAAAACGCCCGCCTGCGGGACGCTTCGCGCACTGTGGCCGATCTCCGGGACGCGACCGCACTGATCGACACCGCGACGATCCTGACCGAACGGCTTTCCGGTGAAATGCGGGCCGATGAAGAGCGGGCCGCAGCCGAGCGGGCGGTCGAAGCGCTGCGTGTTCGCAAGGGCTGGGTTGTGACCGCGGAGAGCGATCTCGACGCGACGATCGATGCGATGATCACCGAACTGCGCGATGCCAAGGCTGCCGTGGGAAAGCGCACCTTTGCCAACGGCGTCCGCCCGACGGCCTACATGCTGGCCGCGGCATGGCGCAAGGCGGTGGAGCGTGCCCAGCTTGCCCTTGCCGCCAGCCACGAGCAACCGACGCCGGAACATTTCCATACGTTGCGCAAGCGCACGCAGGACTACCGGTTCTATCATCTCCTGCTGCAGGCGGCCTGGCCCGGCGTCATTCTGGCGCGCGAACGGCAGGTCAAGGCGCTGATCGACCGCCTCGGATTCATCCACGACCTCGCCGTTCTGGGTGACACGCTCGCCCGCGAGCCCGAGCTCCTGCCGCCGCAGGACATCGCCATCCTGCGCCACGCCATCGGCCTCGAAATGCGCGCCGAAGAGCGTCATGCGCTCGGCGACGGCGATGCGCTGTTCGGTGACGTCGCCGGCAAGGAGGCCGAGCGCATCGCCATCCTCTGGCTTGCTGCCGCCTGAGGCGGCGGACAAACGGTCCATTCCTGTTGAGAAGCGCGTGACCACCGGCTATCCCTGTCCGCGATGTCCCGCTCCGCCCGCCTTCTCGATCTTCTGCAGATCCTGCGCACCCACCGCCGGCCGGTCAGCGGCGCGGCCTTGGCGGAGGCGACCGGCGTCAGCCTGCGCACGCTCTATCGCGATATCGCCACGCTGCAGGCGCAAGGTGCCGACATCACCGGCGCGCCGGGCCTCGGTTACGTGCTCAATCCCGGCTTCCTCCTGCCGCCGATCATGCTGTCGAGCGAGGAGATCGAGGCGCTGGTGCTCGGCGCCCGCTGGGTTCGCGCCAATACCGACGACCGCCTGAAGCAATCCGCGGCGCACGCGCTCGCCAAGATCGCCGCCGTTCTTCCCGGCGACCTGCGGCGGGAGCTGGAAACATCCGCCCTCCTCGTCCCCAACACCCGCCGCAAGGAAAACCCGGAGCGGGATGTCGCAGCCTTGCGCGATGCCATCAAGGCGGGCGTGAAACTCGACATCGCCTATCGCGACGAACGGGCGCAGGAAACGCAGCGCCGTATCTGGCCCGTCGCTCTTGGCTATTTCGAAGGGCTGCGCATCCTCGTCGCCTGGTGCGAGCTACGGAAAGGCTTTCGCCATTTCCGCATCGACCGTATGATCGACGTCACGGCGACGCAGGAGATCTATCCCCGTCGCGGCGAGGTGCTTCTGGCGGAATGGCGCCGCGAGAACGGCATCGTCCACGATCTCTGACGACGTGTCCCATGCTGACGGAAACTGACAGGCGCACGGCCTAAACCCGATCTGCCGGACAGTCCGGCCCATCAGGAGACAGCCATGCAACCGACCTACATCCTTCTCGTCGTCGATAGTCCGCTCGAAAGCGCCGCCTTCTACGAGACCATTCTCGGCACGACCCCGGTAGAAGCGCAGGAGACCTTCGCCCTCTTCCGCATGAACCCGTCGACCATGCTCGGCCTCTGGTCGAAGCACACGATCGAGCCACCCGCCGCCGCCGCCGCCGGCAGCACCGAACTCTGCTTCGTGCTGGAAAGTGCCGAGGCCGTGGACGCCTGCCATGACAGGTGGAAGGCACAGGGCCTGCCGATCCTGCAGGCCCCGGTCGAGGCCGATTTCGGCTACACCTTCACCGCCGCAGACCCCGATGGCCATCGCCTGCGCGCATTCCGCCCGTCGCACCAGGGGTAAGGCATTCGTCGGGCGCAGCCGGGTGATTGCGCGCGCGCGCCGAACGCGGTATTTCACCGCCCATGACGAACAGCGCAACGACACTGCTCCCGGAAGCCCAAGGCGCGTTTCTGGTCGCGGCCCTTTACCACTTTGCCCGGCTCCACCGGTTTGTGGATCTGCGCGATCCGTTACAGGCCGTCTGCGACGAGAACGGCGTGAAGGGCACCCTGCTCCTGGCGCAGGAGGGCATCAACGGAACGATCGCAGGCACGGAGGCCGGCATTGCCGCCGTGCTCGCCTTCCTGCGCGCCCAGCCGGAATTCACGGCTCTGGAACACAAGGAAAGCCGGGCGGCGGCCATGCCCTTCCTGCGCATGAAGGTGCGGATCAAGAAGGAGATCGTCACCATGGGCGTCGAGGATATCGACCCCCTGACGATCGTCGGCACCTATGTGGAACCGAAGGACTGGAACGCCCTGATCTCGGACCCGGAAACGCTCGTGATCGATACCCGCAACGATTACGAGACCGCGATCGGTACCTTCCGCGGCGCACTCGACCCGCAGACGAAGACGTTCCGCGAATTTCCCGACTGGGTGAAGAACAATACCGGCCTGCACAACAAGCCGAAGATCGCCATGTATTGCACCGGCGGCATCCGCTGCGAGAAGGCGACGGCCTTCATGAAGAGCCAGGGCTTCGACGAGGTCTACCACCTCAAGGGCGGCATCCTGAAATATCTGGAGGAAACGCCGCCGCAGGAAAGCCTGTGGGAAGGCGCCTGCTTCGTGTTCGACGATCGCGTCTCGGTGACGCATGGGCTGGGCGAAGGCGAGCACACGCTCTGCCACGCCTGCCGCCAGCCGCTGACGCTGGAAGAGCGCGCCTCACCGGTGCATGAGGAAGGCGTGGCCTGCGTTCACTGCCATGACACGCGAACGGACGAGGACCGTGAGCGCTACCGGCAGCGCCAGCGGCAGATCGAGCTTGCGAAGAAGCGCGGATCAAAGCATTTGGGAAGCTGAACCGATGCCGGACGACATCACCGTTTCGGATCTGCGGGATGCGCCGAATTTTCGTGACATTATGGCAGATCGCCTCTGGACCGCTTGGTGGCGCGACGAGGGTCTGATCACGAAGGATCAGCTTGTCCAAAAGATCAGCGAGAATTTCACATCGACCGGCATCCCTTTCAGCTTGATTGCCCATCGCGGCGATGTCTTCTGTGGCACCATCTCCGTCATCGAGGACGACATGCCCGCTCGTCCGCAATATCGCCCCTGGCTTGCCGCCCTTTGGGTCGAGGAACAGGCCCGCCGCCAGGGCGTCGGAGAGCGCCTGATCGACGCCGCTCTCGAGAAAGTCTCCCGTCTGGCGGCAGAGATCCATCTCTACTGCACGCCGGAAAACACACCCTTCTACGAGCGCCGGGGCTGGAACCGGCTCGAAACCGATGTCGACGGCCTCAATATCTTCCACCGCAGCACAGTCGTCTGACCCTCAAGCCGAAATCGTTTCCGCGTGATTTCCCTTCGGAAACGCACTTGCGAGATCCCTATACCAGAGGCCGCTCTTCTTGATGGTGCGAACCTGCGTGTCGTAATCGACATGGACGATGCCGAAGCGCATGCGGTAGCCCTCCGCCCATTCGAAATTGTCCATCAGGCTCCAGGCGAAATAGCCCTTCATCGGATAGCCCTCGCCGATCAGGTCGGCCGTGACAGCCAGATGCTTGGCGATATAGTCGAGCCGCGGCTGGTCGTTCACTTCACCGTTTTCGACGCCCATATTGTAGCAGGCGCCGTTTTCGGTGATGTAGCAATCCGGCAGATCGTAGCGTTCGTTGACGGTACGGATGAGATCGCCGAGCGCCTGCGGGAAGATTTCCCAGCCGATATCGGTCTTTGCCTCGTTGACGAAGGGTGCGGGCTTGGTGGCCGGAAACTCTGCACCCTCGGTCGGATCGTCGCTGACGCGCATGGGCGTGTAGTAGTTCACGCCCCACCAATCGAGCTTCTGGCTGATCACGGCCATGTCGCCGGCCTCGACGTCCGGCATGCGCGATCCCAGCGCCTCGAGCACGCTGTCGGGATAGGCGCCCTTGAAGATCGGGCCGAAGAACACGCCATTGTGGAAATCGAATGCCCGCTCGGCAGCCGCCTTGTCAGCCTCGCTGTCGCTACCGGGATAGACGTGCATGGGATTGATGACGATGCCGACCGGCAGGTTTGCCCGCTCTTCCCTTACGGCGGCAACGCCGAGACCGTGGGCGAGATTGGTCACGTGCATCGCATGCAGCGCCGCCTCCATGTTCTTTTCGCCCGGCGCGTGGATACCGTAGAGATGGCTAAGCCAGACCGAGCACCAGGGCTCGTTGAAGGTCGCGACCGCATCCAGCCGGTCGCCGAGACGGGCGATGACGGTGCGGGCATAGCGCTGGAACGCAAACGCCGTGGAGCGCGCCGTCCAGCCGCCGTCTCCCGCCAGCGTCAGCGGCAGATCCCAGTGATAGAGCGTCGCGAAGGCCGTGATGTTGCGCGCCTTCAGCCCGTCCACCAGCCGATCGTAGAAATCGAGGCCTGCCTCGTTCACCGGCCCGGTGCCATCGGGAATGATGCGCGGCCAGGCGATGGAGAAGCGATAGGCCTGCACGCCGAGGCTCGCGATCAGGTCGAGATCGTCCTCAAGGCGATTGTAATGGTCGCAGGCGACATCGCCATTGTGTCGGCCGAAGACCCGGCCCGGCATGTTGGAAAACGCATCCCAGATCGACGGCTTGCGCCCGTCCGCCTTCGACGCGCCCTCGATCTGAAAGGAGGCCGTGGCCACCCCGAACAGGAAATCTCCGGGAAAGCGCGCAGCCAGCGTCTTGGGATCGGTCATCACTCGTGTCCTCTTCAATCGTCGTCTCGGGCGACGCCCATACCGCCGCGGCGCAGGGAAAGCCAGAGCCGTAAAGTCGGCAAGCTGGGAAGACTATCCACGCGAACATGAACGGCGGATGACCGGAGACGTGAAGAGCACACGAAAAAGCCACCGGACGTGGAACATCCAGTGGCGATAATCCGCAAGCGTGTGGGAGGTCAGACCGAGACCCAGGCCCCGTTCCGCTTCGATGACCGCACGCAGGCATCCACGAACAGCATGCCCTTCATGCCGTCATCGATCGTGGGATAGGTGACAGCCGGATCGACCTTGCCGCCGGAGCGCTTCGCCTGGATGGCGCGGGCAGCCTCGGCGTAGATCGTCGCAAAGCCTTCGAGGTACCCCTCGGGATGACCGGAGGGGATGCGGGAAACCCGGTTGGCTTCTTCAAGCGCGCCGGCACCCATGCGGGTCAGGAGCTGCTTCGGCTGGCCGAATGGCGTGTACCAGAGATAGTTCGGGTCCTTCTGCGTCCATTCGAGCCCGCCCTTGGTGCCATAGATCCGAACCTGCAGCCCGTTCTCGTGGCCCGGCGCCACCTGGCTACACCAGAGCAAACCCTTGGCGCGTACGCCGTCCTTCTCCTTGAAACGCAGCATGACATGGGCATTGTCATCGAGCGCCCGACCCTCCACGAAGCTGTCGAGATCGGCTGCGAGCTCCTCAAGTTCCAGTCCGGAGACGAAGGCACCGAGATTATAGGCATGCGTGCCGATATCGCCGGTCGAGCCACCCGCGCCGGAACGTGCCGGGTCCGTGCGCCATTCCGCCTGCTTGGAGCCGGACTTCTCCACCGCATCCGTCAGCCAGTCCTGCGGATACTCCACCTGGACGAGGCGCACCGTGCCGATATCACCCTTCGCGACCATAGCCCGCGCCTGCCGAACCATGGGATAGCCGGTGTAATTGTGGGTGAGGATGAACAGGGCCTCGCTCTCGTCCGCCAACGCCTTGAGCTTGCGGGCATCGCCAAGTGTCGAGGTCAGCGGCTTGTCGCAGATGACGTGGATGCCGCGCTTCAGAAACTCCCGCGCTGCCTCGTAATGCACATGGTTCGGCGTGACGATCGCCACGGCCTCGATGCCGTCCTTCAGCTTGGCCTCGCGGATCGCCATCTGCCGATAGTCGGCATAGGTGCGGGCCGGATCGAGGCCGAGTTCCAACCCCGAAGCCTGCGCCTTTTCCGGCGTCGAGGACAACGCGCCCGCGACCAGCGTGAACTGATCGTCGAGACGCGCTGCCATACGGTGCACAGCACCAATAAAGGCCCCCTGCCCGCCGCCCACCATTCCGAGCCGAATGCGCGGCTGGCGCGCCTCCGCTGCCTTACCTTCGATGGCCATTCCTGTTCTCCGTTTTCGTGTCGCGTAAACGCGGTGTCGTCAGATGCCGAGCATGCGCCGATTGGCGGCTTCATCCGTTCCGCCAGTGGCAAAGTCGTCGAACGCCTTTTCCGTCACGCGGATGATGTGGTGTTTGACGAACTCGGCTCCTTCCCGAGCACCGTCCTCAGGATGCTTCAGTGCGCATTCCCACTCGACCACGGCCCAGCCGTCGAAATCGTTCGCTGTCATCTTCGAGAACACGGCGCCAAAATCCACCTGCCCGTCTCCCAGCGACCGGAAGCGGCCCGCGCGGTTGACCCAGCTCTGGAACCCGCCATAGACGCCCTGACGGCCGGTCGGGTTGAACTCCGCATCCTTGACGTGGAACATCCGGATGCGATCCTTGTAGATGTCGATATTGTCGAGATAGTCGAGGCATTGCAGGATATAGTGCGAGGGATCGTAGAGCATGCAGGCGCGGGCATGGTTGCCGGTGCGCTCCAGAAACATCTCGTAGGTGATGCCGTCATGCAGGTCTTCGCCGGGATGGATCTCATAGCAGATATCGACACCGCAATCCTCGGCATGGTCGAGGATCGGTTTCCAGCGCTTCGCCAGTTCGTCAAAGGCGGTTTCCACCAGCCCTGCCGGACGCTGCGGCCACGGGTAGAGATAGGGCCAGGCAAGCGCGCCGGAGAAACTGGCCATAGCGTTCAGGCCGAGGTGCTTCGACGCGGTCAGCGCGAGCTTGACCTGATCGACGGCCCATTCCTGCCGCGCCTTCGGATTGCCGCGCACTTCGGGTGCTGCAAATCCGTCGAAGCCCTCGTCATAGGCCGGGTGAACGGCGACCAGCTGGCCCTGTAGATGGGTCGATAGCTCGGTGATGACGACGCCGTTGTCGCGCGCCTGGCCTGCCAGATCGTCGCAATAGCCCTTAGACTCCGCAGCTTGTCTCAGGTCGATAAGCCGCGCATCCCATGTGGGCACCTGCACGCCCTTGTAGCCGATGTCGGCTGCCCATTTCGTGATGGCATCGAAGGAATTGAACGGGGCCTCATCGCCCGCAAACTGCGCCAGAAACAAGCCCGGCCCCTTGATCGTCTTCATCTTACAACTCCTCCATTCTGTCGCTCGGCCGCAGCGCAGCGATCCTGTCGAGCAGACCTTTCGGCCACCCATCTTTTTACGATCCCGCCCGCCTGCAACGTTGCAGCCAAGCGGTACGGTATCACTCTGACATATGGGCGCAACCCGTTCCGGCCATCGGCGGCGCGACGTTTCGTCCGCTCAGGGCATGAAAAAGCCGCCTGCGGGGGTCCGCAGGCGGCCCTTGATCGCTGATCAGAATGGCGAATCCGGGAAGTAGAACTTCTCGGCATTCTCCTTGGTCACCAGCGTCGCATCCAGCGTATAGGTGCCGCTGACGGGGACCTGATCGTAGAGCGCGGAGGCCGTCAGCTCCATCGCCGTGCCGACCATGGCCGGTGGGTAGAGCACATCGACCGGGATCATCTTGTCGCCGTCCATGACCTTCTTGATCATATCCTTGGAGCCAGCACCGGCGACGACATACTGGATGTCCTTGCGGCCGGACTGTTCGATCGCCTGCAGCACGCCCACGGCCATGTCGTCGTCCTGGCACCAGACCACATCGATCTTCTGGTACTTGGTCAGGAAGTCCTGCATCACCTTGAAGGCGTCGTCGCGGTTCCAGTTGCCGAACTGGCGGTCGAGAACCTTGACGTTGGAGCCGGCAATGCCCTTGTCGAACCCGTCCTGACGCTGCTGGTCGATCGGGATCGGTAGGCCGCGGATGATGACGACTTCGGCATCCGGCGTCTTGCCGGCAATGTATTTGCCAGCGACTTCGCCGAGCGCCGGGTTGTTGCCGGCCACATAGAGATCGCGGATCGTGTCGTCATTGACGCTCGGTGCGCGGTCGACGATGGTGACGAACTTGCCCTTGTCCTTGACTTCCCGGATGGCGTTGACCAGCGGATCCGGATCGGACGGCAGGATGACGAGAGCGTCGATGCCCTGCGTGTTGAGGTCCTGCACGGCGTTTGCCTGATTGGCCGCGTCCGGCGATGTCTTGACGATGACATTGAGGCCAGGATGTTCGGCCATCAGAAGCTTCGCCACGCGCTCGGCATGGAACACCACGCCGGATGTCCAGCCGTGGTCGGCGGCCGGGATCGACACGCCGATCGTCTTCGTCTCCTGCGCGAAGGCACCAGATGACAGGGCCGTGCCTGCCAGTGCCATAACAAATGCCAGTCCCAGAATACGTTTTTTCATGTTCTTCTCCTCCCGATGATGCCGGCTTCTGGGCATTGGCCCGGGCGCCCGCAAACCCTTATCCCGTTCATGGCCGCCGGATCAGGAACCTCTGGACCAGCATGGCGATGATGATGATGGCGCCCTGGATCGCGCTCAGCAGATACTCGCTGACCACGTTGGACAGGAGCATGATGTTGCCGACGATCTCCAGAATGAAGGCGCCGCAGATCGTGCCCCAGATGCGCCCGACGCCGCCACGCAGCGCCGTGCCACCGACGACCACGGCGGTGATCGCCTGCAGCTCCCAGAGAATGCCCGTGGTCGCCGATGTCGATCCGAGCCGGGGCACATAGATGAGAACCGCGATGGCGACGCAAAGCCCTTGGATAATGTAGGCGATGGTGCGGACGCGGTTGACCTTGATGCCGGAATAGCGCGCGACATCCTCGTTGGAGCCGACCGCGACGACATGCCGTCCATAGCGCGTGCGATAGAGCACGAAGGCGCCGATGGCCGCCGTGACGAAGATGACAACGATCGGCACGGGAACGCCGAGAATGGTGCCGAAATAGGCCGGCCGGTAAAGCGACTGGACGGCCGGGTCGCGCAGCGTGATGGCGCCGCCCTGCGACAGCCACGTCGTCAGCCCGCGATAGATGCCCATGGCGCCGAGCGTCGCGATGAAGGGCTCGATCCGCCCGACGGTGGTTACCAGACCGTTGGCCAGCCCACAGGCAGCCCCCACCAGAAGGGCGATGCCGACGCCCGCCAGAAGCGTCATGCCGGGACTGCCCGCCGCACCGCTGTTCAAAAGCAGGATCATCACACTCGCGACGAAGGCGACCATGGCCCCGACGGAGAGATCGAGCCCGCCGGACGAGATGACGAAGGTCGCGCCGACGGCGATGACCGCGATGAAGGCGCTACGCGCCAGCACGTTGGTCAGGTTGTCGATGCTGAGGAAATTCGGATGCGCGAAGGCGCCGAGCACCAGCAGCAGCGCCAGAGCGATGAAGGGCGCGACGGCCCCGAGGTCGATGTTGCGAATGGATCGTGCCGGCTTTGCGCCGTCTGCCGTGATATTGGTCATTGTCCCCCGCGTCACGCGGCCTCCCCAGAAACGCCGCCGGAAACCCCCGTGGCCAGCACGACGATGTCGTCTTCCGTCATCCGCTCGCCCGCGACCTCGCCGACGATGCGCCCCGACCGCATGACGACGATCCGGTCGCAGATGCCGATCAGTTCCGGCATCTCGGACGAGACCACGATAATGGACCGGCCCTCCTCGGCCAGGCGGGCGATAAAGGCGTAGATCTGTTCCTTGGTGCCGATATCGATGCCGCGCGTCGGCTCGTCGATGATGACGATCTGCGGGTCGAGCAACATCATCTTGGCGATCAGCAGCTTCTGCTGGTTGCCGCCCGATAACTGCCCGGCCAAAAGGTCCTTGCGGCCGGTGCGGATATCGAAATCCTTAATCGCCGTATCGAGCGCCGCATGCTCCTTCTTCCGATCCACCTGGAAGCCGCGCACGAAGCGACCGAGCGATGCGAGCGTGAGGTTGACGCGCAGATCCTTGGCAAGCAGCAGCCCCTTGCCCTTGCGGTCTTCCGAGAGATAGACGATGCCGGCCTTGAGGCTGGCATGCACGTCGCGAAACTGGACCGGGCGTCCATGCAGCATGACCGTGCCATGCGCCGGGCGAAGACCGACCAGGCCCTCCATCAGCTCGGTCCGCCCAGCGCCGACGAGACCGGCAAATCCGAGGATCTCGCCTTTGCCGAGCCTGAAGCTGGCATTCGTCGCATAGCCGGGCACGGACAGGCCGGAAACCTCCAGCACCGCCTCGCGCGACGCGACGGATACGCGATCCGGATAGAGCTTGGCGACGTCGCGCCCGACCATCAGCCGCGCCATGTCGGCGGGTTGCAGCGTGGAGGCGGCGTGCGTGGCGACGGTGCGACCATCCCGCAGCACGGTCACGGTATCGGCGATGTCCTTCACCTCCGGCAGGCGGTGCGAAATGTAGAGCACGGCAACGCCGCGATCGCGGATGTGCCGGATCA
Source organism: Rhizobium sp. PP-CC-3A-592 (assembly GCF_003217095.1). Lineage (GTDB taxonomy): Bacteria > Pseudomonadota > Alphaproteobacteria > Rhizobiales > Rhizobiaceae > Ferranicluibacter. The sequence goes on along the minus strand of NZ_QJSR01000005.1, from coordinate 75,790 downwards.
CCTGGAGAAGGGCCGCCGTCTCGTGCGGCGTAAGGGATGCGGTGGGCTCATCGAAGATGACGACGCGGTGAGGCACCAGCAGCACGCGCGCGATCTGCACGAGCTGGCGCTGCGCGATCGACAGCCGGGCAACGACCGTGCGCGGATCGATGTGGGCTCCGAGTGCATGGACAGCCTCGCGCGCGCCCTCGTTCATCGCATTGTCGTCGAGCGTCAGACCACGGACCATTTCGCGGCCGAGATAGATGTTCTGGGCGACGGTGAGATCGGGCGCGAGCAGGATTTCCTGATGCACCAGCACGATGCCCCGCGCTTCCGCATCGACAGGCCCGGACAGCGTGACCGGCTGGCCGTCGATCAGGATCTCGCCCCGCGTCGGCGGCAGATTGCCGGCGATCAGCTTCATCAGCGTCGATTTGCCGGCGCCGTTCTCGCCGATGATCGCATGCACCTTGCCGGCCTCGATGGTGAGATCGATGCCTTTCAACACCTCGACGATGCCGAACGTCTTGGACAGTCCGCTCGTCTGCAACAAGGGGAAAGCTGAAACAGGGGCAGTGCTCATGCAGCGCTCCGCATCGCGAACGCCTGAGACGAAACGCGACGTCCGCGATGCAAACGCAAAAATACAGATCGGCGCGCTGATGGGTGTCCGCCGCAAGCGCCAAAAGGTGCTGTCGAAATCACGCTGAATCTCCTCCGAAATCGAAGCTAGCGCAATTGATGAGGTACGTAAAGCAGCTTTGTCTGCCTGATCACGGAGAGGTGTTCGCCTCTCTCTAAGATATTGTTAATGTACGATTACCCTAAAAATGAGGGTTTGCAGATCATGGAAAACAAATCCGGCGCGTTCGCTTCCGCGAACGCGCCGGATTTGGATCACGTCTAGATCGCCTAGACGTAGCGGTTGACTACGTTCTCCAGATATTCCTGACGGCCGGAGCGCGGTTGCGGATTGAGGTCGGTCGCTTCCACATGGGCTGCAAGGTCCTCGAGCGACATGGATGTCAGCCGCTTGCGGCCGTCTTCCGTGCTCCAGCCTGCATAACGCGCGTCCAGCGGACCGGACAGCGCCTTGTCCTCGATCATCTTGGCCGCCGCCTTCAGGCCGCGTGCGCAGCAATCCATACCGCCGATATGACCGATGAGAAGATCTTCCGCATCCAGCGACTGCCGACGCAGCTTGGCGTCGAAGTTGGTGCCGCCGGTGGTGAAGCCGCCGCCCGCCAGAACCTGATAGTAGGCGAGCGCCATTTCCGGGACGTTGTTGGGGAACTGGTCGGTATCCCAACCGGACTGGTAGTCGTTGCGGTTCATGTCGATCGAGCCGAACAGGCCGAGCGCATTGGCGAGCGCCAGCTCGTGCTCGAAGGAGTGGCCGGCCAGGATGGCATGGCCCTGCTCGATGTTGAGTTTCACCTCGTTCTCGAGGCCGTAGGACTTCAGGAAGCCGTAGACGGTCGCGACGTCGTAGTCGTACTGGTGCTTGGTCGGCTCCTGCGGCTTCGGCTCGATCAGGATCGCACCCTTGAAACCGATCTTGTGCTTGTACTCCACCACCATGTTGACGAAGCGGCCGAGCTGGTCGAGTTCCTGCTTCAGGTTGGTGTTGAGCAGCGTCTCGTATCCTTCGCGCCCACCCCAGAGCACATAGTTCTCGCCGTCGAGCTTCACGGTCGCATCCATGCAGGTCTTGACCGTCGCGGCCGCGAAAGCGAAGACATCCGGATCCGGATTGGTCGCCGCGCCCGACATGTAGCGCCGATGCGAGAAGAGGTTCGCCGTGCCCCAGAGCAGCTTGACACCGGTCTCCTGCTGTTTGCCGGCGAAGTAATCGACGATCTCGTTCAGGTTCTTCGTGTTCTCGGCAAAGGTCTTGCCTTCCGGCCGCACGTCGGCATCGTGGAAGCAGTAATAGGGCACGCCCAACAGGTCGAAGAATTCGAACGCGACGTCGGCCTTCAACTTTGCCGCCTTCATACTGTCCTCGAACCAGGGACGCTCGAAGGTCTGCCCGCCGAAGGGGTCGCCGCCCGGCCAGACGAAGGTGTGCCAATAGGCAACCGCAAAGCGCAGATGCTCTTCCATCCGCTTGCCCATGACCACTTCGTTCGGGTCGTAGTGGCGAAAGGCCAGCGGGTTGGTGCTGTCAGGCCCTTCAAAGCGGATCTTCTGGATGTCCTTGAAATAACCGGTGCTCATGATGTCTCCTCCAATGATGTCATTATCTGGTGTCAGTAGGCGGCGCGGATGGCAGGGTAGAGCCTGCCATAGCGCTGATAGGCGTCCTCATAGGCCTCGCGCAGCGAAGCGACCGGCTCCACAGTGTGGGCAGTCTTCGGCGGCGTGAAGACGGAAAGCGGGTCGGAACCGGTGGCTGCCACAAGGCCGAGACGGGCAGCCCCGAAGGCTGCACCGAAGTCGCCATCGGCCGGCACGTCGACCGGCAGGTCGAGCGCGGTCGCGAGCGACGACAGCCAATAGGCGGAGCGCGATCCGCCGCCGATGGCGGTCATTCGGTGCAGCTGCGTGCCCGCACGCTTCAAGGCCTCAAGGCTGTCGCGGATGGCGAAGGACACGCCTTCCAGCACCGCCTGCGTCAGCACCACCCGGCCGCTCTCATGGCCAAGGCCGATGAAGGCGCCGCGGATGGTGGCATCGTTGTGCGGCGTGCGCTCACCGGAGAGATAGGGAAGGAAGGTGACGCCGGTCGGGGCCTGCAGCGTATCGCCCAGCTCCTGCGTCAGTTCGGAGGCGCTGCGGCCGGTGACGCCGGCATGCCAGTTCAGCGCATCGGTCGCCGACAGGATGACGCCCATCTGGTGCCATGTGTCGGGAAGCGCATGGCAGAAGGCGTGAACCGCACTTTCCGGATTGGGCAGGTAACGGGCATTCGCGGCAAAGAGCACGCCCGACGTGCCGAGCGAAACAAAAGCCTGGCCCTCGCCGATGGTGCCCATGCCGCAGGCAGACGCCGCATTGTCGCCGGCACCACCGGCCACCACGACCCCGGCACCCATGCCCCAGCCGGCCGCAAGATCCGACTTCAGCGTACCCGCAGGCGCCGTGCCCTCGACCAGGGACGGCATCTGCCGTTCGCTGAGGCCCGTTGCCGCCAGCAGGCTTTCCGACCAGGCACGCTTGCCCGTATCGAGCCAGGACGTGCCGGCGGAATCCGACATCTCCGACATATGCTCGCCCGTCAGCCAGAGACGCAGATAGTCCTTCGGCAGCAGCACCCAGCGCACCTTGGCAAACACGTCCGGCTCGTTCTTCGCCACCCAGGCGAGCTTCGGCGCTGTGAAGCCGGGGAAAACGATGTTGCCGGTGATGGCGCGAAACTGCGGATCGGCGTCGAGCGCTGCGGCCTCGGCATGGGAGCGCGTGTCGTTCCAGAGAATGCAGGGACGCAGCACGCTGTCGCTCTCGTCGAGCAGCGTCGCGCCGTGCATGTGTCCGGACAGGCCGATGCCGCGCACGGCGGCAAGCTCGGCGGGATGGGATGCCTTCAGGCCGGCGATCGCCTCCTGCGTGGCGCGGATCCAGTCGGCCGGGTCCTGCTCCGACCAGCCGGGATGCGGGCGCAGCACGTCGCAGGCGCCGGTCGCCGAACCGATGATGCGCTGCTCGCCGTCGATAAGCAGCGCCTTGACGCCGGACGTGCCGAGATCGATGCCGAGATACATGGAATGCTCCTAGTTTGCGCCACGCGGGGCGCTGGATGGGCGAGGGGACATGCCGTCCGCGTCGTCTGCGAACGGCAGGTTGTCCTTGAGAAAGATATCGATGCGGATGCGCTCCTGTGCCTCGACCGCGGGAATGCCGTCGGCCTTGGCCTTGAGAACGCGGATGGCGCTGCGCACCTCATGGCCTGCATCCTGGTTGAGCACGGCATCGATCAGGTCGCCTTCAAGCGCGGCGCGCGTATGGGGCGTGAGCTCATGCGCGATGACGGCGCGGGGGCGCGGCCGGTCATGACGTTGCAGGGCCGCGATCAGGCCGCGATTGCCGGCGCCGAGACTGTAGATGCCCACGATATCCGGATGGCGCGCCAGAAGATCGGCGATCAGCCGCTCCGTTGCCGCCGGATCGTCCTGCCCCTCGAGCACCGGCAGCACGCGGCAGCTATCGGACAGTGCGGCGCGGAACCCGTCGAGCCTGTCGCGATGGTCGCGCACCAGCATCGAGCCCGCGAGCACGGCGATGGTGGCGCTCTCCTGCCCGACGAAGCGGCGCATCAGGCTGCCGGCCGTGCGCCCCGCCGCGTGGTTGTCGATGCCGGCGAAATGATCGCGGCAGGAGGGACCGAGGTCGGACACCAGCGTCACCAGGGGAATGCCGGACGCCTGCACACGACGCGCGGCATCCACGACGTCGGGCGCATCCACCGCGACGACGGCGATGCCCGCCGGCTCGTTCGAGATCGCCGCATCGAGCGCACGGGCAACGGCTGCACCGTCGAACGGGGGAACGATGACCAGCGAGATCGCCACACGGTCGGCGGAAGGCCGCGCCATGGCGTCGCGCACATGCCGCTCCAGCCCGCGCATGAACGAGTTGTCGCCGGCGGGGAGAATGAAGGTGAAGGGATAGACCCGGCTCTTGGCAAGATTTGCGGCCGCCATGTCGCGGACGAACCCGATGGCTGCGATGGCCGCCTCCACCCGCATGCGCGTCGCCGCCTTCACGCCCGGCCGCCGGTTCAGAACCCGGTCGACCGTGGCCAGGCTGACGCCCGCCTCTGCAGCGATATCGTGAACGGTCGGTCGCATAGCTCCTCCGGAAACGAGGTCTAGAGGAATTCTTGATGTACGTAAATCAGAAATTATCGCGCCCATCGGCAAAACGAAAAACGCCGGCTCAGAGCAAATCCAGCAAAAGTGCGAAGCGGTTTGCGTCCGGATTTGCGGAGAACAAAATGAGAGAGAGCTTCTGCGATTCGAAGAAAAGCAGAAGCGCTCTTAAGGCCGGCGTCGATCGGGTAAGCGTGGCGTCTGTCAGTGCCCGCCGCCGGCACTGGGCGCCACGGGTTTCGGCTTCTGGATCACGAGGACGCAGAAGATCAGGGCACCAAACAGACAGGTCAGCAGCACGAAGATATCGGCAAACGACAGGATGGACGCCTGCCGCTGGACGATGCCGGCGAGCTGCTTCATGGCGATCGTCGCGCCGTCCATGCCGTGGGCGTTGTAGTTCCCGGCGATCTGTTTCAACTGCTCCATCGCCTCCGGGTTGCTCCAGGTCACATGCTCGGAAAGCTGGGCGTAATGCACATCCTGCCGTCGCGTCAGAATCGTATTGATCGCCGCAAGCCCCACCGCGCCGCCGAGGTTTCGGGTGAGGTTGAACACGCCCGACGCACCACGGATCCTGTCCGGCGCCAGCGTGCCCAGCGCCACGTTGTTGATCGGCACCATGCACATCATCATGCCGAACCCGCGCAGGATCTGCGGCACGAGGAGCTCGTAGAAATCCCAGTCCGTGGTGATGTTGGTCATGATGTAGGTGCCGCTCGAGAACGAGGCGAAGCCGATGACCATCAGCACGCGGGGGTCGAACTTGCCCGAGAGAATGCCGGCGATCGGCGCCGTGCAGAACATGGCGACACCGGAAACGAACATGGTCTCGCCGATCATCAGCGAATCGTAATGCCGGATCTGTCCGAGATAGAGCGGGTAGAGATAGGTGAGCCCGTAAAGCCCAATGCCCATGATGAAGGAGAAGAGCGAGCCGAAGGCGAAGTTCCGATTGGAGAAGGCGCGCAGGTCCACCACTGGGAAATCGACTGTGAACACCCGGTAGAAGAAGACCACGGCTGCGACGACGCAGGCGACGGCGCCCATTAGGATATGGCCGTCGCTGAACCAGTCATTCGTATTGCCCTCCTCCAGCACATATTCGAGGCAGCCGAGGAACACGCCCATGGAGAGAAGACCCCACCAGTCGAACTTCTTGATGAGGCTGAACTCCGGCTTGTCGAAATCGATGTAGTTCCAGGTAACGATCGCCACCACGATCCCCGGGGGAATGTTGACGAGGAACAGCCAATGCCAGGAAAAGGCATGGCTGAGATAGCCGCCGACGGTCGGCCCGATGGTGGGCGCCAGCGTCGCGATAAGGCCGATGATCGGCGAGACGATATTGCGCTTGGAGGGCGGGAAAATGGTGAAGGCCGCGGCGAAGACGGAGGGGATCATGCCGCCGCCGATGAAGCCCTGCAGCGCGCGGTAGATGATCATCTGGTCGATGTTCGTGGCGGTTGCAGCAAGTGCACTGGCAACGGTGAAGCCGGCCGCCGAGCAGGCAAAGAGCACGCGGGTGGAGACGATGCGCGCGAGCGTGCCCGAGAGCGGGATCATGATGACTTCGGCGATGAGATAGGCCGTCTGCACCCAGCCGATCTCGTCGGAGCCGGCAGAGATCCCAGCCTGAATTTCGGCGAGCGATGCGGAAACGATCTGGATGTCGAGGATCGACATGAACATCCCCACCACCATCGCGAAGAACGCGATGAGCCGGCGCGGGTCCATCTTCTCTTCCGCGCCCGCCTTGGCGCCCGAGCCGGAACCCGCCGTCATCGCGCCGGGCCGCCCGCCGGCGGTCGCAGTTGCACTCGCAGCCATGGGCTTGCTCCCGTACGAACGCTGCCGCCTGTCGAAAGGCCCGCAAAACGCTCGATATCGTCAGAAAAGGATCGTCCCGGGCGGCGGGGCGGAGCCGCAGTCGCCCGGGCAGAAGGAGAAACGAGGTGTTACCGCGCCGCGGCCGTGTCGGTCGTCTGCGGCGCGGTGCGCGTGTCCACATCGACAACGACGCTCAGGCCGGCCTGCAGGCGCCCGCTGTCGAGCACATCCTGCGGCAGGGCGATACGCACCGGCACGCGCTGGATGACCTTGGTGAAATTGCCCGTCGCGTTTTCCGGTGGCAGCAGCGAGAAGACGGAACCGGAGGCCGGCGCGATGGACTCGACGGTCGCCTCGATCGGCTTGTCGTCATAGGCATCCACATGCACCTTCACCTTGGAGCCCGGCACGAGACCGGCGATCTGCGTCTCCTTGAAGTTCGCATCGATGTAAAGCTTGTTCACCGGCACGAGGGCCGCAAGACGCTGGCCGGCGGAGACGAGATCCCCATCCTGAACCGCGAGATTGCCGACGACGCCGTCATAAGGGGCTTTGAGGACCGTAAAGGCGAGATCGCGCTGGGCCTTGTCGCGCGACAGCTCCAGCGAGCGGATCGTGCTCTCGGCCTCGGCGCGCTGGGCTTGAAGCACCGAGACGTTGGCGGCAGCCGCCGCGATCGTCGCATCGGCTGCGAGCACGTTGGCCCGCGCCTGGTCCAGCGACACATTGGCGCTATCGAGGGAAGCGACCGAACCCACGGCCTTCGACTGGAGGTCACTGGCACGCTTCTGCGTGATTTCGGCCCCGCGCACGGTCGCTTCCAAGGCGGTCTTCTGCGCTCGGGCTTGAAGCAGGCTCGCCTGCGCACCGGCGATCTGCGCATCGAACCGCGCAAGAGACAGTTTTTCGGTTTCGATCTGGGCCTGCGCCTGATCGGCGGCGATCCGGTAGTCGCCATTGTCGAGCGTAACCAGCGGATCGCCCGCCTTCACCCGCTGGTTGGCGACGACGTTCACCGTCTCGACATAGCCGGAAACCTTCGGCGCGATCGACGTCAGGTCACCTTCGATATAGGCGTCGTCGGTCGAGATCATGAAGCGGCCATTGGTCCACCACTCATAGCCGAACCAACCCGCAGCCCCGAGAACGGCAAGGCCGATGATGGGCACAACCAGACGACGGCGCTTCGGCTGTTTTGCCTGTGCATCCGGAGCGGGTGCGGCGATGGGCGCGACGGCGGCAGGCGCATCCTCGGCCCGGGCCGTGGGCGCACCATCCGCCGTGTCGAAATCCTCACCCACCGGCCGCACATGCGCTGCCGATGTCTTGCTGGAACCTGCCATGGTCGACGTCCCCGAAAATTGGCCCGAAAAAATAGTAAGAAAAGCAAACTGAACCGCTCAGTTCGATTTGACATAGGCAAGTCCATCCCGCATATCAAGCGAAATCGAACCGCTCGGTTCGAAAAGTTAATGATGGGAGAATGCGATGCCTGCGCTGCAGCGAGCCGATGCCCCGACGATAACCGTTAAGGCCGATGCTCCCGTCACCGAAGCGCTGCAGCCCGGCGCGTCCATGGCGGATGCCGGGACGGGTGGCCGACGGGTGGCGGGCGAGGATCCGGTCAAACGTGATCAGATCATCGACGGCGCCAAGCGCGTCTTCATGGCCGTCGGCTTCGATGCCGCCAGCATGAACGACATCACCCGCGAAGCCGGCGTCTCCAAAGGCACGATCTACGTCTACTTCGGCGGCAAGGAGGACCTGTTTGCGGCCATGATCGAGCGCGAGCGTGCCAAGGTGGTCGCCAGTATGAAGCATGTTCTGCAGAGCAATCACGGGCCTGTCGATGCCGTCCTGCAGGATTTCGGCGTAACGTTCGTCACCCATATATGCTCGGACTCGACTGTCCGCGGCATGAAGATGGTGCTGAGCGTCAGCGAGCGCATGCCGGCACTCTGCCAGCGCTTCTTCTCGGCCTCGCCGGAAAACGGTTATTCGATCCTGAAGACCTATCTTGAAAGCAAGATCGAAGAGGGACAGCTGGAGATCGAGGATACGGATCTCGCCGCGCGGCAGTTCATCGAGCTCTGCATGCCCGGCCTTTTCAAGCGCCGTCTGTTCGGCTGGCTGCCCGTTCCGCCAGACGCGGACGAGATCGACCGGACGGTTCGTTCGGCCATTGCGATGTTCCTGACGTTCTATATCGCGAAAACGTGAAGTAATGTGACGTCGGGACGGGTTTGGCGCACGCCGGGCGACTTGTCGTGTGGCGATTTGCCTTTACATGGGGAACGTTGACGCCTGCACGCCGCAGGCATCCCGTATCAGCCTCTCAAAGAGGCCATTCCTATCGAAGAAGGACCCGCCCCGATGCAGGAATTCCTGCTGCTCATGCAAGACCCAGCCGCCTGGATTGCGCTTATCACGCTCGTCGTCATGGAAGTCGTGCTCGGCATCGACAACCTGATCTTCATCTCCATCCTGACGAACAAGCTGCCCCCGGAGCATCGCGACAGGGCCCGCAAGATCGGTATCGGCCTGGCTCTCATCATGCGCCTCGGCTTGCTCTTCGCCATCGCGTGGATCGTCAAGCTCGATTCCGACCTGTTCACGATCGCCGGCATGGGCTTCTCCGGCAAGGACCTGATCCTGATCGCCGGTGGTATCTTCCTCGTCTGGAAGGCCACGAAGGAAATCCACCATTCGGTCGACGTTCAGGACCACAAGGAAGACCTCGTGGGCGCCGGCAAGAACGTCGTGAAGATGACCTTCGGTGCGGCGATCGGCCAGATTCTGATCCTCGACCTCGTCTTCTCGATCGACAGCATCATCACCGCCGTCGGTATGACACCGCACGTGCCGATCATGTTCATCGCCGTCATCACCGCCGTCACGGTCATGTTGCTCGCCGCGACGCCGCTCGCCAACTTCATCGAGAAGAACCCGACCATCGTCATGCTGGCCCTCGCCTTCCTGCTGATGATCGGTGGCACGCTGATCGTCGAAGGCTTCGGCGTCCACGTCCCCAAGGGCTACATCTACGCCGCCATGGCCTTTTCGGCCAGCGTCGAGGCGCTCAACATGTTCACGCGCCGCAAGCGCGAGCGGGAGCGCGCCGCAAACGGCGGCGTGACGCCGACGCAGCATTGATCGTCTGAACGAAAGGGCCCGGCCGCCATGCCGGGCCCTTATCCTCTATGCCAAGACCTGCCGCGCACCGCCTCCGCCTTGACGCGCGCCGGGGAATATGGTCTCACGCCCGCGATTGAGGACGCCCGGCCGCCCCGCAAGGCGCGTGGCCGCGCGTCTCCGCCTTCGAGGGCCTGGGCCGGTGCGGCGGCGCTTGCCCGGAAACGCCAGCAGCACGCCAACAGGCCGAGATCATGACAGACACACCAGTCCGGGTGCGCATTGCCCCCTCCCCCACCGGCGAGCCGCATGTCGGCACGGCCTATATCGCGCTGTTCAACTATCTCTTCGCCAAGAAGAACAACGGCACCTTCATCCTGCGGATCGAGGACACGGACGCCACGCGTTCGACCCCGGAGTTCGAGACCAAGGTGCTCGACGCGCTGAAATGGTGCGGGCTCGAATGGTCGGAAGGCCCCGATATCGGCGGTCCCTACGGTCCCTATCGCCAGTCCGACCGCAAAGACATCTACAAGCCCTATGTCGAGAAGATCGTCGCTGCCGGCCACGGCTTCCGCTGCTTCTGCACGTCCGAGCGTCTTACCGAAATGCGCGAGGCGCAGCGCGCCGCCGGCAAGCCGCCGAAATATGACGGCCTCTGCCTGCACCTGAGCGCCGAGGAAGTGACGCGCCGCGTGGAAAGCGGCGAGCCCCATGTCGTGCGCATGAAGATCCCGACGGAAGGCGTCTGCTCCTTCGTCGACGGCGTCTACGGCCCGGTCGAAATTCCGTGGGATGCCGTCGACATGCAGGTCCTGCTCAAGGCCGACGGCATGCCGACCTATCACATGGCAAACGTCGTGGACGACCACCTGATGCGCATCACCCATGTGGCGCGCGGCGAGGAATGGCTGTCCTCGGTTCCCAAGCACATCCTCCTCTATCGCTATCTCGGCCTCGAGCCGCCGGTGTTCATGCATCTCTCGCTGATGCGCAACGCCGACAAGTCGAAGCTCTCCAAGCGCAAGAACCCGACGTCGATCTCCTACTATTCCGCGCTCGGCTACCTGCCGGAAGCGCTGATGAACTTCCTCGGCCTGTTCTTCATCCAGATCGCCGAAGGCGAGGAGATGCTGACCATGGCCCAGCTGACCGAGCACTTCGATCCGGAAAACCTGTCGAAGGCGGGCGCGATCTTCGACGTCCAGAAGCTCGACTGGCTGAACGGCCGCTGGCTGCGGGAAGGTCTTTCGGAAGAAGAGTTCGTCGGCCGCGTGCTGGCCTGGGCCATGGAGAACGACCGGATTAAGGAAGGCTTGCGCCTCTCCCAGTCGCGCATCTCCAAGCTCGGCGATCTGCCGGATCTCGCCGGCTTCCTGCTCAAGGCCGATCTCGGCCTCGACGCATCGTCGTTCGCCAAGGTGAAGACCGCGCCGGAAGAGCTGGTCGAAATTTTCAAGACGGTGCAGCCCGATCTCGAAACCATCATCGAGTGGAACGCTGAATCCGTGGAAGCCGAACTGCGCGCCAGTTCCGACCGCATGGGCAAGAAGCTGAAGGTGGTGCTTGCACCGCTCTTCATCGCCATCTCCGGCTCGTCGCGCTCGCTGCCCCTTTTCGACAGCATGGCCATCCTCGGCCGCTCCGTTGTGCGCCAGCGCCTGAAGGTCGCGGGCCAGGTGGTTGCGGCGATGGCGGCGAGCGCAGGAAAATAACATCTGGGGGATGGCGGCCCCTCATCCGCCTGCCGGCACCTTCTCCCCGCTTGCGGGGAGAAGGGACTCGGAGCGGCCGTCGGGCACGTCCCCTCTCCCCGCCCGCGGGGAGAGGGCTAGGGTGAGGGGCAGCCACACCCGCCACAGATCGTTACCAGATCGAACCATTTCGCGGCCCCGCCGCCACAGGACAGGCAACCATGACCGAAAAGCTTGACACCGCCCTCTCATCCGACGTCACCGAAGTCCGCGCCCAGAAGCTGAAGCTGCTGCGCGAGCAGATCGGCGATGTCTACCCCGCGCATTTTCACCGGACGATCACCAACGGTAAGCTTGCCGAGAAATACGAAGGGCTGGAGGCGGACGCCGTGACCGAGGATGTGGTCACCGTTGCCGGCCGCGTCTTCTCGTCGCGCAATTCCGGCATGTTCATGGACATCCGCGATGCCGGGGCTAAGATCCAGATCTTCTCGCACAAGGACACGACGCCCGAAGAAGCCCGCGCGCTGCTGCCGATGGTCGATATCGGCGACATCATCGGCGTCACCGGCATCGTGCGCCGCACCAAGCGCGGCGAACTGACGATCAATGCGCAAGAGATCACCATGCTGACCAAGGCGCTGCTGCCGATGCCGGAGAAGTGGCACGGCCTGTCGGATATCGAACTGCGCTACCGCAAGCGGCACCTCGACATTCTCACCAACGAGGACTCGAAACTCCGCTTCCAGCAGCGCGCCCGCATCATCTCCGGCATCCGCCGATTCATGGAAGAAGACGGCTTCATGGAGGTCGAGACCCCCATGCTGCATTCCGTCTATGGCGGCGCGACCGCCGAGCCCTTCAAGACGCACCACAACACGCTGAAGCTCGACATGTATCTGCGCATCGCGCCGGAACTGTTCCTGAAGCGCACGCTGGTCTCGGGCCTCGCCGACAAGGTGTTTGAGGTCAACCGCAACTTCCGCAACGAAGGCGTCTCCACCCGGCACAATCCCGAGTTCACGATGATGGAGTGCTACTGGGCCTATGCCGATTACGAGGACATCATGGACCTCGTCGAGCGCCTGTTCTCCTCGCTCGCGATGGCCATTCACGGCTCGACCGAGGTGACATTCGGCGACAAGACGCTGTCGTTTGCCGGACCGTTCAAGCGCGTCCCCATGCCGGATGCCGTCAAGCAAGTTACCGGCATCGATTTCCTCGCCATCAAGACCGACGAGGAGGCGCGCGCCGCCGCCAAGGCGGCCGGCTTCGAGATCGAGAAGGACTGGACCTGGGGCGAATGCCTCGCCTTCATCTTCGAGGAGAAGGTCGAGGGCACGCTGATCCAGCCGAGCCACGTCACGCATTTCCCCAAGGACATCTCGCCCTTTGCCAAGGAAGTGCCCGGCGAGCCGCGTCTGGTCGAACGCTTCGAGACCTATTGCAATGCCTGGGAAGTCGGCAACGCCTTCTCGGAACTCAACGATCCGGAAGAACAGCGCCGCCGCATGGTGGAGCAGCTCGAGCAGGCCCATGCCCGCGGCGAGAAGGAAAAGCAGCTCGACGACGACTTTCTCGACGCGATCGACCAGGGCATGCCGCCCGCAGGCGGTCTCGGCATCGGCGTCGATCGCCTGGTGATGCTGTTGACCAACGCCCCGTCGATCCGCGACGTCATCCTCTTCCCGGCCCGCCGCAAGGCAGACTGAGGCGAGATTATTTCAGGATCGACGCCATCAATGCGTGGCGCCGGTCTCCTCGGGCGTCACGCCATGCGGTACCGCCGCCTCGTGCTCCACCTCAGTCGCGACAGGTGCATGGGCTGCGTCTTCCGCAACCTTGCCATGTCCCTCGGTTTCCGCCGTATCCTTCTCGTGATCGACCTCGGGAACCGTCACCGCCTGTTCGGGCGCTCCATGCTCGGGCGCACCGTGCTCGGGTGTCTCGGGCGCATGATCGGCGTTCGCAACCGGCGCTTCCGCCTTGTCCGCACCCATTCCCGGGATCAGCCGCATGACCGTGGACAACATGCCATCCCGGGCAGGTTCCGCAGCCTTCGATGCTTCGCCATCCCCATGCGCGGTCTCGCCGCCCATTCCGGGGATCCAGGCGGTTATGGTCGAGAACCATCCGCCTGAAGCCGCAGCGGTCTGCTCGCCACCGGCCTCGCCGTCTGCGTGTTCGCTCTCCGGTGCCTCGTGGCCTGATTCGCCATCGGCTGCTGGCGCATCATGCCCTTCGGCAGGCGCGCCATGCTCTGCCGGCGCCTCGCCGTGGCCTTCCGCGGGCGCGCTCTCGCCGTGCCCGGCGGGCTTGCCGTGTCCGCCCACTGCATCGCCCTCGACCGCAACGGATGCATCGGCGACCAGCGTCTCGCAATCGGCGCGATCGGTCATTGCTGTCAGCGTCGTACGAATGTCTTCGGGAGAAAGCGCCTTGCGCTCGCCATAGAAGAGACCGACGGCGTTGGCCTTGCCGTCGGCGTAGCGGGCGATGAAGGGCTGGTCCATGTCCGGCAGCTTCGTCGGGTCCGGCGCAAACAGTACCTCGGCGCCGATCGCGGCACCGCGCAGGTTCGCCCGGCCCTCCGGCCCCGCCCGGTCGAGCACGACGATCTGATAGAGATCCGCCTTCTCCGACTGTGCGAGCACGCCGGCAACGCGCAGCGCGGTGCGCACCCGTTCGATTCCGTCGACATTGTCCGTACGGACATATTTGCGCAGCCAGCGCTGGCCGCCGCGATTGAGCTTGATGAGATCCGCCGTGGTGCAGGCGACGCCCGAGGGCTGGGAAGCCCCGACCTTGGCCTCCTCATGCGAAAGCAAGCCGCTCTGCAGCACATAGGCGCCAGCGCCGCCGACGAGGACCAGAACGACAGCGGCGCCGAGAAGACGCTTCTTCGACAGCCGCACCTTCAGGGAAAAACCTTTCACCTCCGCCGCTCCATGCCCAATCACGCGCTCCAAATGGCCTGCCAGCGGCAGACATCACGGCCGGACCGTAAACGAACAGGGTTGAGGAAGCTTTAATCCGCACGCCCGCACGGTGGCCCGCGCTTCGCGAAAAACCGCGCGCGCCTTGCGTTTGCCCTTGATTGCCGATGGCCGGATGGCGCATGACCTTGAACAACAGACTCCTAGAGCATCGGACAGGACGGCATGGCACGGATCGGCATAGTGGGCGGCGGCATCATCGGTTGTGCGACGGCAATCCACCTGATCGCACGCGGCCATGACGTCACGCTGTTCGAGCAGGACGCGACCGGCCTTCCCGCCTCGGTCGGCAATGCCGGCATCATGGCGATCCCGGAGATCGACCCGATCGCCCGGCCGGACATGCTTCTGTCCGCCCCGCGCTGGCTTGCCGATCCGCTGGGGCCGCTGACGCTGCGCTGGAGCGATCTGCCGGCCCTCACCCCCTGGCTGCTCGCCTTTCTGCGCTCGGCGCGCCCGGCACAGGCCGCCCGCACCCGCACCGCCCTTCTCGGCCTGATGCGGACCGTCATCGACGACCACAGGCATCTCGCCGACATGGCCTCCCTTGTCGATCCGGTGCAGCACACCGGCGCCATGACGATCTTCGACACGCCGACGTCGCTCGATGCGGCCTTCCGCCATGAAAGCGAAACGGCAAAGCTGCTCGGCTTTGCGGTGGAGCGCCTGAGCCCCGCCGACGTTCGCGCGCGCATTCCGGCCCTCGAGGGCTCGCTTGCAGGCGGTATCTTCTCGGCCGGCTACCACACCTTCCGCCACCCCGAGACCTTTCTGCGCGCTCTGCAAGCGCACGTCCGCGCCCGGGCGACCCTGGTCGATGCGAGCATTTCCGCGGTGCGCCCGAGCCCGAATGGCATCACGCTCACGACATCCGCCGGCGCCACGCACACCTTCGACAAGGCCGTGATTGCCGCGGGCGTCTGGTCGCGCGACCTCGTGCGCGGCCTCGGTCTTCGCGTCTCTCTGGAAACCGAGCGCGGCTACAACACGACCTTCGCCGATCCTCAAGTGACGCTGCCCATGCCGATCTTCTTCTCCGAGCACGGCTTCTGCGCCACGCCGTTCGACAATGCGCTGCGGGTCGGCGGCGCCGTGGAACTGGCACGGCCGGACGCACCGGCAAACTTCGCCCGCGCGAAGGCGATGCGCACCAAGATGCGCCGCTACGTTCCGGCGCTGCCCGAGACGGGCGGCACGGAATGGATGGGCCGGCGTCCCTCGACGCCCGACAGCCTGCCGGTCATCAGCCTCAGCCCTGACGACCCGCGCATCGCCCTCGCCTTCGGTCACGGCCATCTCGGCCTCACGCTTTCGGCCACCACCGGCCGGCTCGTCGCGGACCTGTTCGACAAGGGCGAGCAACCGGCGCTCGCGCCATTCAGCATTCGCCGCTTCCAGCGCGGCACCAAGGCCTGAGGGGGACATCATGCACAAAGTCATTTTCGATACCGATCCCGGCGTGGACGACGCCATGGCGCTGCTCTTCCTGCATCAGCACCCTGACGTCGACCTTCTCGGCATCACGACCATCTTCGGCAACGCCTCCATCGAGACCACGACCCGCAACGCGCTGTTCCTCAAAAGCGCCTGGGACATTCCGGCACCGGTGGCCAAGGGCGTGGCGGAGACGATCGACCCTGCTCGTGCCCATGTCGGCTGGCCGGTCATGATCCACGGCCATGACGGCCTCGGCAATATCGGGGTTCCCGACACGGTCGAGGGCGAGCCCGATGCACGTCCCGCCCATCGCTTCATCATCGACACGGTGCGCGCCCATCCGGGCGAAGTCACGCTGGTCGCCGTCGGCCGCATGACCAATCTTGCCCGGGCGCTCGCGGAAGATCCGGAGATCGTCTCATTGGTCAAGGCCGTGGTCATCATGGGCGGCGCCTTCGATGTCGCCGGCAATATCACGCCCGCCGCCGAAGCCAATATCCACGGAGATCCGGAAGCCGCCGACATCGTGATGGGCGCCGCATGGCCCGTCACCGTCATCGGCCTCGACGTGACGATGAAGACGGTCATGACACGCTCTGCCCTTGCTGATATCGCCGCCGCCTCCGGCCCGCGTGCTAAACTGCTGGCCGATATCTCCGATTTCTACATCGACTTCTACGCCCACATCGTGACCGACGGCATGGTCGTGCACGACAGCTGCGCCTGCGTCTATGTCGTGGCGCCCGAGCTTTTCACCACGCGCACCGGCGCGATCCGCGTCGTCTGCGGCGGCATCGCGGATGGCCAGACCATCCAGAAAGCCGATGGCCGCGCCTTCCCGCCGAGCCCCTGGGACGGCCTGCCAAGCCAGACCGTCTGCACGGATATCGATGCGGATGCCGTGATGGCACTGATCACCGAAACGCTGTCGCGCACGTAAGCGTCGGCTGCAAAGAATCCCGGCCGCCTCTCTGGCGGCCGGCCCCGGTCCGGCTATCTAAGTCGTCATGAGACCGGAAACGCTGCTTTATCCCACGCCCAAGGGCCTGTTCTGCGAAGCGGGCGGTTTTTACATCGATCCGGTGCATCCGGTCGATAAGGCCCTGATTACGCACGGCCATGCGGACCACGCCCGCTCCGGCCATGGCGAGGTGCTGGCAACGCGGGAGACGCTGGAGATCATGGCGATCCGCTATGGCGCCGATTTCTGCCGCCAATCGCAGGAGGCGGTGCTTGGCGAAACGATGACGATCGGCGACGTGACCGTCAGCTTCCACCCGGCCGGCCATGTTCTCGGCTCCGCGCAGATCGCGGTCAGCCGCGGGGGCACGAAGATCGTCGTCTCCGGCGACTACAAACGCCGGCGCGACCCGACATGCCTCCCCTTCGAGCCCGTGCCCTGCGATGTCTTCATCACGGAAGCGACCTTCGGCCTGCCCGTCTTCCATCATCCGCCGGACGCGGACGAGGTGGGCAAGCTCCTGACCTCGCTGCGCCAGTTTCCCGAGCGCGCCCATCTGGTCGGCGCCTACGCGCTCGGCAAGGCCCAGCGGGTGATAATGCTCCTGCGGGAGGCGGGCTATCACGAGCCGATCTACATTCACGGCGCGCTGGTCAAGCTCTGCGACTACTATCTCTCCAAGGGCATTCCCCTCGGCGAATTGCGCCCGGCGACCGTGACGGCGAAGGAGAAGCCGGCCTTTGCAGGCACTGTCGTCATCGGCCCACCCTCGGCCTTTGCCGACAAATGGGCCCGCCGCTTTCCCGATCCGATCCCGATCTTTGCCTCCGGCTGGATGCTGGTGCGCCAGAGGGCAAAGCAGCGCGGCGTGGAACTGCCGATCATCATCTCCGACCATTGCGACTGGGCGGAGCTGACCGGCACCATCCGCGAGATCCGGCCGGGACAGGTGTGGGTGACCCATGGGCGCGAGGAAGCGCTGGTCCGCTGGTGCGAGCTGGAGGGCATCAAGGCCCGCCCGCTGCATTTGGTCGGCTATGATGACGAGGGCGAATGATGCGGGATTTTGCCGAACTCTTGGACCGCCTCGTCCTCACCCCCTCGCGCAATGCGAAGATCCGGCTCCTGACCGACTACTTCCGCACGGCGCCCGATCCGGATCGCGGCTATGCGCTGGCCGCCCTCGCCGGCACGCTGACGCTCTCCACCGTCAAGCCGAACGTGCTGCGCCAGCTGATGCTGGAGCGGATGGACCCGGTCCTCTTCCAGTATTCCTATGATTATGTCGGCGATCTCGCCGAAACCATCTCGCTCGTTTGGGAGGGCACCGAGCCCGACGAGGCCGATGTCGGCGACCTCTCGCTCGGATCGATTGTCGCGCAGCTCCAGTCGGTCGGGCGCGCGGACGTGCGCAACCTCGTGCGCACTCTGCTCGATCGCCTCGATGGCTCCAGCCGCTTCGCCTTCCTCAAGCTTATCACCGGCTCCATGCGCATCGGCGTCTCGTCCCGCCTCGTCAAGCAGGCGCTGGGCGAGATGGGCACGGTCGATGTCGGCGAGATCGAAACGCTGTGGCACGGCCTCCTACCGCCTTATGTCGAGTTGTTCGCCTGGCTCGATGGCCATTCCGGTCGCCCGGAACTTACCATGCCGGCCGTCTTCCACTCGGTCATGCTGGCGACACCGGTGGGTGACAAGGATCTCGATGGTCTCGACCCCGCCGATTTCGTCGCCGAATGGAAATGGGACGGCATCCGCGTGCAACTGGCCAATCTCTCGGGCACGCGCCGGCTCTATTCCCGCAGCGGCGACGATATCTCCGGGGCCTTTCCCGACATTCTCGAAGCGGTCGATTTCGAAGGCGTGATCGATGGCGAGCTTCTGGTTGGGGGAACGCTGCGCTCCAACCAGGCGACGCGCAGCTTCTCCGACCTGCAGCAGCGCCTGAACCGCAAGGTCGTGACCCGCAAGACCATCGAGGAATATCCGGCCTTCCTGCGCGGCTATGATCTCCTGTTCGACGGCCCGCGCGACATGCGCCCGGAGCCTTTCGACGTCAGGCGCGAAGCGCTGGAAAAGCTGATCGCCACCACGCCACCACTGCATTTCGACCTCTCGCCGCTCGTACCCTTCTCATCCTGGGAGGAACTCGACCGTCTGCGGACCGCACCGCCCGATCCCGTCATCGAGGGGATCATGCTGAAACGCCGCGACTCGCCCTATACGCCCGGGCGAATGAAGGGACCGTGGTTCAAGTGGAAGCGCGAGCCCTACAATATCGACGCCGTGCTGATGTACGCCCAGCGTGGCCACGGCAAACGGTCGAGCTATTATTCCGACTTCACCTTCGGCGTCTGGACGGCGAGCGACAAGGGCGAGGGCGACGTTCTCGTGCCCGTCGGCAAGGCCTATTTCGGCTTTACCGATGCCGAGCTCGAAGTGCTCGACCGTTACGTCCGCAACAACACGGTCGAACGCTTTGGCCCGGTTCGCTCGGTCCGGGCGGAACCCGACCAGGGCTTCGTGGTGGAGGTCGCGTTCGAAGGCATCGCCTTCTCATCCCGCCACAAATCCGGCGTCGCCATGCGCTTCCCCCGCATCTCGCGCCTGCGAACCGACAAACTACCGCGCGACGCCGACCGGCTGGAGACGCTGGTGTCGATGATCGACGCGGGCGCTCCTGTGACGGACGACGCGTAATCCGGTTTCAAAAGGATTTGCAACCGGCTCGTATGTGCGAAACGTCAAGCCTGATTGTTCCGGGCAATCGCACGTTTTCGCGGCATGGCTGTTACCAGCTGGTCGAAAGACAGTGATTCTCCCTCCGGCCACCGTCTCGACCGTTCGTCGTCAATACCACGGCCGCCGTGCAAGGCAGCATCCGCCCGGTCCGATGGAAAGGACGCCGGAAGTGCTCGGTAAGCCAGTTTTGAGGCCCGAAAACATGAAATGCGGCGCTTCGATCGTCCGGCAGATGGCCGAAAAGCGAATAAGGAAAACACAATCCGCGTGGGTGGCATGGATTGGGACATACCGAAAATCAATCGAGTTTACAGCGCCTTAGCGTCAACTCCTGCCACCTTCGCCCATGCGTTGCGCGCCGTATGACGCTCGCGAAGCGTGGCATGCGGGGAACACTTTCAGACAATAATGCGGAAGGCCCTCAGCTTTTGGATTGTTTCCTCGCTTCGGATGGTGAACATGCTAAAGACCAATTGTGAATCATTCGTTACCGGCGCATCGTTTGCCGGATGGGGACCCTTATGAAGATTGCTCAAGCGCTCCTTCCCATGAGCATGCTCCTGCTGTCCGGCTGCGTGGTGGGTCCGGATTACCAGACGCCGTCCGACAACCTGCCAGCCAAATTTTCCAAGGCCGATGCCCCCGCAGCCAACGTGACCCTGAACCCCTGGTGGCAGAGTTTCCACGACAAGAAGCTTGACGCTCTCGTGGCCCAGGGCATGAACCAGAACCTTGATGTCCAGCAGTCGATCGAACGCATCGTCCAGGCGCGCGCCAACGTCGTGATCGCCGGTGCCGATGGCCTTCCCGCGCTGAATGGCAGCGGTTCCGGCAACGTGCAGGGCTCCGACGGCTCGTACCTTCAGAAGACCTCCGGCGTTAGCCACACCGAGACCAAGTCGCTCGATAGCGGCCTCGGCGCCTCCTGGTTGCTCGATCTCTTCGGCCAGTATCGCCGCGCCCGCGAAAGCGCCAACGCGTCGCTCGATGCCGCCTACAACAACATCAACGTCGCCCGTCTCGCTTATCTCTCGGATCTCGTGACGTCCTACATCGACGCCCGCTACAATCAGGAAGCTCTGGCCCTTGCCAGGCTGAGCCTGTCGTCGCGGCGCGAGACCCTGAAGCTGACCAACGACATCCGCAGCGCCGGCGCCGCCTCGAGCCTCGACGTCGTGCAGGCCGAAGGTCTCGTGAACTCGACGCTCGCCGAACTTCCGGCCTATGAGACCGGCTTCCACCAGGCAGCCAACCACATCGCAACGCTGCTCGGCCTTCCCGCCACCTCGATCACTGCCGAGCTGACACGCGGCAAGGCGCAGCCGTGGCCGAAGTTCAACACCAAGGTCGGCGTTCCCGCAGATCTCGTGCGCAACCGTCCCGACATCCGCGTTGCCGAGCGGCAGCTGGCCGCCGCAACCGCCAGTATCGGTGTGGCCGAAGCGCAACTCTATCCGAGCCTCTCGCTCAGCGGCTCCATCAACGCCGGCCGCACCTTCGGCAATGCCGTCACGGGTAACCTGACGAGCTGGTCCTTCGGCCCGACGCTCGACGTGCCGATCTTCAACGGCGGCCGCCTGCGTGCCAATGTCGAAGCGCAACGCTCCGTCGCACAGGAGCAGTATCTCGTCTGGAAGCAGACCGTCCTCAACGGCATCGAGGAAGTCGAGAACGCGATGATCGCGCTGCGCAAAAACTACGAGACGGTGTCTGCCCTGCGCCGGGTCGTTGCCTCCTCGGAACAGGCTCTCGGCCTTGCCCGCGAAAGCTATCGCGGCGGCGCGACCTCGCTGCTCGACGTGCTCGACGCGGAGCGCACGCTGTCCGAAAGCCGCATCCAGCTCGCAGCCGCCATCCGCAGCCTGGCCGCCAACTATGTCGCCCTCAACGTCGCCCTCGGCGGCGGCTCGGGCATCGAAGTCGCGACGAAATAAGCGACTGCAACAAGACCGACGTGAAAACGCACCGGAGATGCTCTCTCCGGTGCGTTTTGCATTCCGGGCAGCGCGCGCCATCGTCAGGCCGGCTCCTGCCGCCCATCACGAACGGGTAACGCAATGTTTCCTTGGCTCTCCCAGCCACGAAACGTTACGCGAGCGCCCCCGCCCGCCAAAACACCGCATGATGTTTATAAGACAAACTGGAAAAACGACGAGGGGTGTCTATTTGCCACTTTCGCGGGTTGGCATCGCGGCGGAATACCGGCATAAATTTCCGGCGTGTCGCGCGGCGTTCGCTCGCGCCGACCCTTCATGCCACCCGGCCCCGAAGCTTCGTCCGCCGCTGCATCGCGCAGAGGCCGGCACGAGGAAGCTGACATCGTAACGATCAAACTGGGGAAATGACCATAGAGATCGCGCAAACCCTGTTGTTGTTGCTCGTGCTCACGCCGTTCGTGGGAAGCCTCATCGCCATCAGCCTGCCGAGCGACCGCAGCACGCTGGCCGCCTGGCTTTCGGGCACGATCGCCTTCCTGTGTCTGGCGATCACCACGTCGCTCTATGTCTTCGTGATCGAAGGTCGCGTGCTGCGCACCGATATCGCTTGGATCCCGCAGTTCGGCCTCAATTTCACGCTGCGCATGGATGGCTTCTCCTGGCTGTTCTCAGCCCTGATCAGCGCCATCGCGCTGCTGGTCGTGGTTTACGCGCGCTACTACATGTCGGCGGAAGATCCCGTTCCGCGCTTCTTCTCGATGTTCCTCGCCTTCATGGGCGCCATGCTCGGCCTCGTGCTCTCGGGCAATCTCATCCTCCTGTCGATCTTCTGGGAATTGACCAGCATCATCTCCTTCCTGCTGATCGGCTACTGGTATCACAATGCCAATGCACGAGACGGCGCCCGCATGGCGCTGACCGTCACGGGCACCGGCGGGCTCTGCCTTTTCGTCGGCCTGCTGCTCGTCGGCCATGTCGTCGGCAGCTACGATCTCGACGTGGTGCTGGCCTCCGGCGATACGATCCGCGACCATCCGCTCTATGTGCCGATCCTCTTGCTGGTGCTTGTCGGCGCCCTGACCAAGAGCGCGCAGTTTCCGTTCCACTTCTGGTTGCCGCAGGCCATGGCGGCCCCCACCCCCGTCTCCGCCTTTCTCCATTCGGCCACGCTGGTCAAGGCCGGCGTCTTCCTCCTCACCCGGTTCTGGCCGGTCATGGCGGGCACGGATGCCTGGTTCTGGCTGGTCGGTCTTGCCGGCCTCTCGACGCTGCTGCTCAGTGCCTACTTCGCCATCTTCCAGCAGGACCTCAAAGGCCTGCTCGCCTACTCCACCATCAGCCATCTCGGTCTCATCACCGTTCTCCTCAGCCTCGGCAGTCCGCTGGCCGCCGTTGCCGCGATCTTCCACACCGTGAACCACGCGACCTTCAAGGCGTCGCTCTTCATGGCCGCGGGCATCATCGATCACGAGACCGGAACGCGCGACATGCGGCGCCTGAGCGGACTGTTTCGATACATGCCGATAACCGCCACGCTCGCCATGGTCGCGAGCGCCTCCATGGCAGGCGTGCCGCTGCTCAACGGCTTCCTCTCGAAGGAAATGTTCTTTGCGGAAGCCATCGAAACGCACCGGGTCAATCTGCTCGACACGCTGACGCCCTATGTGGCGACGCTGGCAAGCCTCTTTGCCGTCACCTATTCGCTGCGCTTCATCTACACCGTCTTCTTCGGCCCGAAGCCGCACGACCTGCCGAGCGAGCCGCACGAGCCGCCGCCCTGGATGATCGCGCCGATCGGCTTTCTCGTGCTCGCCTGCCTCGTGATCGGCATCGTGCCGAGCCTCACCATCGGGCCGCTGCTGCACACGGCCGTGGTCTCCGTGCTGCGCGATGCGACGCCGGTCTACAGCCTTGCCGTCTGGCACGGGTGGAACCTGCCCTTTTTCATGAGCCTCTTCGCGCTCGTGGCCGGCATCCTGCTCTATGTCGTCATGCGGCCCTATCTCGCCACCAGCGTCGAGGGCCCGCCCTACTTCCGCAGGCTGCAGGGCCAGCGCATCTTCGAGCGCATCCTCGTTACCATCTCCTGGAAATGGGCGCGTATGGTGGAGATGAAGGCCGGCACGCGGCGTCTCCAGCCGCAGATGCGCATCCTCATCTTCGCAGCCATCGTTGCAACGGCCACACCCCTTCTAGGGGGTCGCTTCCAGCCCACCGACTTCGCTTTCCGCGGCATCGATCCGGTCTTCGCCATTCTCTGGCTGATCGGCATGGCCTGCGCCGTCGGCGCGGCCTACCAGGCGAAATTCCACCGTCTCGCGGCCCTCGTTCTTCTCGGCGGCGCGGGCCTCGTCACCTGCATCACCTTCGTCTGGCTGTCGGCACCGGATCTCGCCGTCACCCAGCTTCTGGTCGAAATCGTCACGACGGTGCTCATTCTCCTCGGCCTGCGCTGGCTGCCCAAGCGCTTCGAGAAGGGCGACGCCGCCGCCATGTCCGTCGGCGTGCGCATGCGCCGCCTTCGCGATCTCGTGGTCGCTGTGACGGCCGGGGTCGGTCTGATGCTGATCTCCTACACGGTCATGACACGGCCGATGCCGGAGACGATCTCCAGCTACTTCCTGGAACGTGCCTATTCCGAAGGCGGCGGCACCAATGTGGTCAACGTGATCCTCGTCGACTTCCGCGGGTTCGATACGTTCGGTGAAATCGCGGTTCTCGCCATCGTCGCACTCACCGTGTTCTCGCTGCTGCTGCGCTTCCGCCCGGCGGCTGAAAGCCTCGAGCGTCCGGAACAGCAGCGCGTGCAGAACGCGTTCGATGCGCGCCACCCCGAGCGCGAGACAGGCGAGAGCGTCGCCGAATATCTGCACATCCCCTCGGTCATCATGCGCTGGCTCTTCCCCGTCATCGGCATGTTCGCGGCCTTCCTGTTCTTCCGCGGTCACGACCTGCCGGGCGGCGGCTTTGCGGCCGGCATCGCGCTCTCCATCGGCTTCATCCTGCAATATATGAGCAGCGGAACGCGCTGGGTGGAGGAGCGCCTGCGCATCCATCCGCTGCGCTGGATCAGCGTCGGCCTTCTGGTCTCAACCGCCACGGGGCTCGGATCCTGGATGTTCGGCTATCCCTTTCTCACCACGCATTCGCGCTATGCGGACCTGCCGCTGATCGGCGAAATGCCGCTTGCGAGCGCCATCCTGTTCGATCTCGGCGTCTTCTCGCTCGTGACCGGCGCCACCGTGCTGATCCTGATTGCGCTTGCCCACCAGTCCGTTCGTTCGCCGCGCGCCCATATGCGCAGCGTCAAACTGTCCGGAAAGGAGAAGAGCTGATGGAACTCGTTCTATCCGCCGGCATCGGCGTCTTCGCGGGCTCGGGCATCTGGCTCCTCTTCCGTCCGCGAACCTATCAGGTCGTCGTCGGGCTGGCGCTGCTGTCCTATGCGGTCAACCTCTTCATCTTCGGCATGGGACGCCTGCGGCTTAACGCGCCGCCGGTGCTCGAAAAGGGTGTCGCCGGCGGTTTCCTCACCCATACCGATCCGTTGCCCCAGGCGCTGGTGCTCACCGCCATCGTCATCGGCTTTGCCATGACGGCGCTGTTCCTCGTGGTCCTGCTCGCCTCGCGCGGCTTTACCGGCAACGACCATGTGGACGGGAGGGAAGAGCGATGAACTGGCTCGGACACCTGATCATCCTGCCGATCCTCCTGCCCTTCGTCACCGCAGCGGCTCTGATCCCGATCGACGAGCGCCGGCGAATACTGAAAGGCTCGCTGAGCTTCGGTGCGACGCTCGTGTTGCTGCTCACCGGCACGGCCTTGATGATCGCCTCCGCCACGGCGCAGGACAATGGCTCACTGGTCTACCAGCTCGGCAACTGGGCTGCCCCCTATGGCATCGTGCTCGTCGTCGATCGCCTTTCGGCGATGATGATCACGCTGACGACACTGATGGCGCTTTGCGCCCAGATGTTCTCCATGGCGCGCTGGCACAAGGCCGGTCCCCATTTCCACACGCTGTTCCAGTTCATGCTGGTCGGGGTCAACGGCGCGTTTCTGACGGGCGACCTGTTCAACCTGTTCGTCTTCTTCGAGATCATGCTGGCCGCGTCCTACGGCCTCATGCTGCACGGGTCCGGCCCCGTGCGCGTCAAGGCCGGCCTCCATTACATCGCTATCAATCTCGCCGCCTCGTCGCTGTTCCTCATCGGCGTCAGCCTGATCTATGGGGCGTCCGGCACGCTCAACATGGCCGATCTGGCTCTGCGCATTCCGGATCTGAGTGCCGAGAACCGCATGCTGCTGGAGGCCGGCGCTGCCGTTCTCGGCGTGGCATTTCTCGTGAAAGCAGGCATGTGGCCGCTGGGCTTCTGGCTGCCCCAGGCCTATTCCGCGGCAACGCCACCGGTGGCGGCGATGTTCGCGATCCTCACCAAGGTCGGTGTCTATATTCTGCTCCGCCTTTCGCTCCTTCTCTTCGGCAGCGAGGCTGGCACGTCCGCGGGCTTCGGACAGGGCGTCCTCCTCTATGGCGGCCTGCTCACCGTCACCTTCGGCACGATTGGCGTCATGGCGTCTCAAGCGATGGGCCGGCTTGCGAGCTACTACGTGCTGATCTCGTCCGGCTCGCTCATGGCCGCCATCGGCCTCGGCATCACGGGCGTCATTCCGGGCACGCTGTTCTACCTGATCTCGTCCACGCTCGGCATCTGCGCCTTCTTCCTGCTCATCGACCTTGTGGAGCGCGCCAGAGACGCGGGCGCAGACGTTCTCGCGGTCACGATGGAAGCCTATGGCGACGGCGATGACGACGACGCCGAGAAGGAAGTCGGCGCCGCGGTGCCCGGCACCATGGCCGTGCTCGGCATCTGCTTCGTCGCCTGCACCATGCTGATGGCGGGCCTGCCGCCCCTGTCGGGCTTCGTCGCCAAATTCGCGATCCTTCACGGACTGTTTGCAAGCCTCGGCGAAAACGCACCGATCACGGCGGCGCAGTGGACCTTCGTGGCGCTGCTCATCCTCTCGGGCCTTGCGGCGCTGATCGCGCTCAACCGGGTCGGCATCCGCACCTTCTGGAATTCGATCGAGGGCACGGTACCCCGCGTCCGGCTGATCGAGATCACGCCCGTGCTCGTGCTTCTCGCCGCCTGCGGCTTCCTGACTTTGCAGTCCGGCCACGCGCTGCGCTATCTTCAGGATACGGCAACGGCCCTGTCGCAGCCGCTGATCTACATCGGCAGCGTGCGCGATGCCGTGCCGGTCGTTTCTCACGGGGGGTCGTGATGCGCTATTGGTTCCCCTATCCGCTTCTGTCGCTCCTGCTTCTCGGCTTCTGGCTGCTCGTCAACCAGTCGGTGTCGCCGGGACAGATCGTGCTGGGCACCATCCTGTCCGTGTCCCTTTCCTGGGCCATGGTCAATCTGGAGCCGAGCAAATCGCGCCTGCGCCGGCCGGGCGCCGCGCTCCGTCTGGCAGGCACCGTGATCAAGGATATCGCGCAATCCAACGTCGCTGTCCTCGGCGCCGTCCTGTCGCGCCGCAAGCCCCCCGTCCAGTCGGCCTTCGTCATGCTGGAACTGACGCTGAAGGACGACAACGCCCTCGCGCTGCTCGCCTGCATCCTCACGACCACGCCCGGCACCGCCTGGCTCGAATATGACCGCCAGACCCGCATGCTCCTCATTCACGTGCTCGACACGGCCGACGGCAAGGACTGGCAGTCCATCGTCACCAACCGTTACGAGCGGCTTCTCAAGGAGATCTTCGAATGACCGAACTTCTCATCATCTGGTCCGTGCTGATTTCGCAGATCATGATCGGCCTTGCCATGATCTGCGCGCTCTACCGCGTCGCCAAGGGGCCGCGAGCGCAGGATCGCATTCTCGGGCTCGATACGGTCTACATTACCGGCATGCTGCTGCTTCTGACGTTCGGCATCCGCACGGCCAACGTGCTCTATTTCGAAGCCGCTCTGACGATCGCCATGCTCGGCTTCGTCTCGACCATCGCCTTTGCCAAGTTCCTGATGCGCGGCGAGGTGATCGAATGACGTTCCTGGTCGATTTGCCGGTCTGGGCCGCCATCCCCGTCTGTCTGCTCCTGCTATCGGGCGCCGCCATCACGCTGGCCGGCGCCATCGGTCTCGTCCGCTTCCCGAGCTTCTACGAGCGCCTGCACGCGCCGACGCTCTGCACCAGCGGCGGTGTTCTGCTGATCGCCATGTCCTCGATGCTCGCCTTCGCCGTACTTCAAAACCGCTGGATCGTGCATGAAGTCCTCATCGTGATCTTCATGATCGTCACGACACCGGTCACGCTGATGCTGCTCGGCCAGTCCGCGCTCTATCGCGACCGTGCGGAAAAAAGCGCGGAGGTGCCGCGCAAGACGGAAACCGCGAAGGCCGACCCGGGCATCGACATCTAAAGCCCGTCACGCCCGCGGAACCGCCGCTGATAGCCCGCGTCGTAAAGCGCACTCTCGCGGAACCCATCCGCCGTGAGCGTCCGCCCGACGAAGATCAGAGCCGTCCGCTCGATCGGGCTTTCCGCCACAAGCACCTCGATATCCTCAAGCGTACCGCGCACCACCCGCTCATCCGGCCACGACGCCTTGACGACGATGGCGACCGGGCAGTCGGCACCATAGAGCGGAGTGAGCTCGGCGACGATCTGCGGCAGCGCGTGAATGGCAAGGTGAATGGCGAGTGTGGCGCCCGTTGCGCCGAAATTGGCCAGCGTCTCCGCGTTCGGCATCGGCGAGGCACGGCCGGAAACCCGCGTGAGCACGAGGCTCTGCGCCAGCGCCGGCAAGGTCAGCTCGCGCCCCAGCACAGCTGCCGCTGCCGCAAAGGCCGGCACGCCGGGCGTCATCGTATAGGCGATATCTAGCGCCTCCAGCCGCCGCACCTGCTCGGCCACCGCACTCCAGACGGAGAGATCGCCGGAATGCAGCCGCGCCACATCCTCGCCGGCAGCCTCCGCCCGCACATATTCCGCCTCGATCTCGTCCAGCGACAAGGGCGCCGTATCCACGATTCGGGCGCCTGCCGGGCAGTACGAAAGCAGGTCGCGCGACACGATGGAGCCGGCAAACAGGCAGACAGGCGAGGCCGCGATCAGATCGCGCCCGCGCACGGTGATGAGGTCGGCAGCACCCGGACCGGCGCCGATGAAATGAACGGTCATGCCGGCTCTCCCTGCGCTTTCCCCACGTGTTCGCCAGTGTCGTGTTCGCCAATGTCGTCTTGCAGCGGCTTGGTCCAAGCCCACTGGGTCACCGGCATGGCAGGGCGCCAGCCCGTCATCGTGCCCACAGGTGACGCGCGCGCAATATCGATGCGCGTCAGGCTACCGCCATGGGCCGCGTGAGCGGCGAGCAGCACCGCCTCCATCTCCGTCGTCACCGCATTTGCGACCAGCCGTCCGCCGGGCCTCAAGGCGGCAAGCGCCGCGTCCATGACCCCAGGCTCGCTGCCGCCGCCGCCGACGAAAATCGCATCAGGCCTGAGCTCCTCCGCGAGGCCCGCCAGCGCCTCGGGCACTGTCCCCTCGACAACACGCAGATCCGGCACGCCAAAGGTCCGCGCATTGCGGCCAATCCGTGCTGCGCGCTCCGGGTGCGCCTCGATGGCGATCGCGCGCAGCGATGGATCGGCCAGCATCCACTCGATCGCGATGGACCCGGCACCCGCGCCGATATCCCAAAGCCATTCTCCACGCCGTGGAGAAAGTGCCGAGAGCGTCAGCGCGCGCACCTCCCGCTTGGTGATCTGCCCGTCATGCTCGAACAGATCATCGCCAAGCCCGGGCGACAGGCCAAGAACCCTGGCTTGCCGACCCGCGACCACCTCGATGGCGCAAACATTGAGGGAATGGCAATCCACAAGATTGAACCCGCCCGCCGTATGAAGGCTCACCCGCTCCTGCGGCCCGCCCATCGCTTCGAGCACGGTGAAGGCGGAGGCGCCGAAGCCCGTTTCGCGCATGAGTTCGGCAACGACCGCCGGCCCGTCACCGTCGGACGTCAGCGCAAGAATACGCGTTCCCCCGTGCAGATGCGGGCGGATCAAATCGAGCGGCCGGCCGTGCAGCGACAGGCAGACGACATCCTGGAGCGCCCAACCGAGCCGCGCCGCGGCAAGACTGAAAGCCGAGGGCGCAGGCAGGACGCGCATCTGCGCCGGATCGATGCGGCGCGACAGGGTGACGCCGACGCCGAAGAAGAAGGGATCACCCGAGGCGAGCACGACGACCGGCATGCCGGCCATCGCCACCACCACGTCGATGGCGGTTTCGAACGGGCTCGACCAAGGGCAGCTTTCCCCCGTGATCAGCGGCGCGGCCAGAGCCAGATGCCGCTTGCCGCCGAAGATGAGGCGCGCCGCGGAGATCGCCTGCTTGGCCTCCTCGCCGAGACCCGCTAGACCGTCTTCTCCAAGGCCGACGATCGTCAGCCAGGGTTCCGTTGTCAGGGAAGCGTTTTCGCCGTCACGCATGGGCCATCATATCCTTATTCTCGGCGGAACCACGGAAGCCCGCGTGCTGGCCGCTGCCCTTGCAAAAACCACGCATCACGTGGTGCTCTCCCTCGCCGGCCGAACGAGCACGCCGATGGCGCAGCCTGTACCCACCCGGATCGGCGGTTTTGGCGGCGCCGAGGGTCTGGCGCGGACGCTGAGAGCCGAAGGCTTCGATCTTCTCATCGACGCGACGCATCCCTTTGCGACCCGCATTTCGGACAATGCCGCCAAGGCGGCCCTCGAAACCGGCATACCCGCCTTCGCCCTTCGCCGTCCACCCTGGGAGTGCCAGCCGGGCGACCTCTGTACCTGCGTTAAGAGCATGAATGCCGCCGTCGCCGCGCTGGACGGACGTCCGCGGCGCGTGCTCCTTGCGATCGGCCGACAGGAGGCGGCGCTGTTCGAAGCCGCGCCGCAGCATGCCTATCTCGTGCGCAGCGTCGATCCCGTCGATCCGCCCCTTACCCTGCCGGATGTCCGTTACATCCTCGCGACAGGGCCGTTCGGTGAAACCGAAGAGCATGCCTTGCTCCTCAAGCATCGCATCGACTGCATCGTCGCCAAGAACAGCGGCGGCAGTGCCACCTATGGCAAGATCGCAGCAGCCAGAGCGCTGCAGATTCCGGTCATCCTCGTCGAACGCTCGAAAGACGCAGCCCTGCCCACGGTCGGCACGGTGGACGAGGCGCTCGCCCGCATCGATCACGTGCTCGCTCCGGGCAGGAAACGCGGCGTGTAGACCAGATCGCCGCGGCCGGGCCGGGCGATGACGCGTGTTTCCGGCGAGCCGATGATGACGCAGGTGGCCATGTCGGCGACCGTTGCATCGGCCTCGGCAAGCGGCATGACGCGCATCCGCTCATCCGGCCGGCCGGCGGCGCGGCCGAAGATGACGGGCGTTTGCCCGGGCAGGATCGACCGCAACACATCGAAGGCGGCACCGAGCTGCCACGGCCGCGCCTTGCTGATGGGATTGTAGAGCGCGATGACGAGCCCCGCCTCTGCCACCAGCGCCAGCCGCCGGGTAATGATCTCCCAGGGCTTCAGATTGTCCGAGAGCGAAATGGCACAGAAGTCGTGCCCGAGCGGCGCGCCGATCCGGGCCGCAACCGCCAGCATGGCCGTCACGCCCGGCGTCACGCGAAAGTCGATCTCGCGCCAGATGGCCGGCCCGTGGTCGATCGCCTCGCAGACGGCAGCGGCCATCGCGAACACGCCCGGATCTCCGCCGGAGACGACGCAGACGTCGGCACCCTCTGCAGCCTGCATGAGCGCGGCTTTGGCGCGATCGAGTTCTTCGCGATTGTCCGAGGCGACGCGGACCTGATCGGGGCGCAGTAAGAGACGGTCGAGATAGGGTCCGTAGCCGAAGAAATGGCTGGCCGCCGCGATCGCCTCCAGCGCCTCCGGCGTCGTCTGGCGCGGATCGCCCGGGCCCGTGCCGACGATGGTCAGGCGGCCGCTCATGCGGAACCGTCCATGATCCGACCGCTCCAGCCGGGCACGAGCACCAGCGAGAAATAGGGCGCTTCGTCGGTCAGCTTGTCGGCAAGCGGCGTCATCACCGCATTCGCCATCGTGCCACGCTCGACATAGACAGCGTTTTCAAGCTTGCCGGAGGCGGCAAGCGCGCGGCGGATTTTTGGCAGGTTGCGCCCAACCTTCATGATCACGGCCGCCTGCGTATCGCCGAGCCGGCGGCAGAGTTCGGCCTCGTCCATGGTGCCCGGCAGGACCGACAGCACGTCGTCGCCCTGCACGATCGGCAGGCCGGCGAGCGACCAGCAGCCCGACATCGCCGTCACCCCCGGCACGACCTCGGCAACGTAGCGACCCGCCAGCCGCACATGCAGGTGCATGTAGGACCCGTAGAACATCGGATCGCCTTCGCTGAGGATCGCGACCGTCCGCCCGGCATCCAGATGCGCGGCGACACTGGCGGCCGAAGCATCGTAGAAGCCGGTGATCTGGCACTTGTAGTCGTCGTGCTCCTTGTCGATCTCGACGGTCACGGGATAATAGAGTGGCAACTCGATGCGCCCGGGCTTCAGGATGCCCTCCATCTGTCCCGGCGCAAACAGGCTGGCAACGCCGTCCGCCTTGCCGAGACCGTCGAGAATGGTGCGCCCATTGCCACGCCGGCCGGCCTTTGCAAAGTATGCCAGCACATCGGCCTCGGCCAGCGCCCGCACGGCTTTCAGTGTCAGCAACTCCGGATCGCCCGGCCCGGTGCCGACGCCGATCAGGCGCCCCGCCGTCACGCCCGCAAGGGCTGCGCCGCCGGCACTCGTCTCGATATCTCCGGTCATCGATACTCTCACAGGCCCGGCCTCGCCAGCGCGTTGATGGCAGCGGCCGTGATGGCGCTGCCGCCGAGCCGGCCGCGAACGATGGCAAAGGGTACACCATAAGACTGTTCGGCAAGCGCATCCTTGGATTCCGCCGCGCCGACGAAGCCGACCGGCATGCCGAGAATCGCCGCCGGCTTCGGCGCGCCGTCGCGCAGCATTTCAAGGAGATGGAAAAGCGCCGTCGGCGCATTGCCGATGGCAACCACCGCGCCGCCCATCCGCTCGCCCCAGAGGCGCAGCGCAGCGGCGGACCGGGTATTGCCGATCTCGCGGGCAAGCCCTGGCGTGTCCGGTTCGCGCAGGGTGCAGATCACGTCGTTTCCGGCCGTCAGCCGCGCGCGCGTCACCCCGTTCACCACCATGAAGGCATCGCAGAGGATCGGGGCGCCGGCGGCAAGCGCCGTGCGCGCCGCCGTGACGAAGCCGGGCGAGAAGACGAAGTCGCGGGCCGCTTCCACCAGCCCGCAGGCGTGCACCATGCGCACGGCGACGTCGGCCTCCTCTGCCGAGAACCGCGACAGGTCGGTTTCCGCCCGGATGATGGCGAAGGAGCGTTCGTAGATGGCGTCGCCATCACGGATGTAGTCATAAGCCGGCATGGTCAATCCCGTTGAAGCGAGCCCCTGAGAAGGCGGCGGCGATCCGCGCCGGCCCCAGCCGTTTCAGGCAGGCGGCAGCCGATTCGCCCTTCTCTATCGTCTCGGCAACCCATTGGCCAAGCGCCGTGATGGCGCAAGCGCCGTCTTCCAGCCGCTTTGTCACAACCGGACTGTCGCCGGCGCGCCCACCGACGACGATGCCGAGCCCCGGCTGGCCGTCACAGAACGCCGCAACCAGCGTGAGATCTGCAGCGCGCGGCCGGGCGCAACCCTTGGCACAGCCGGACACATGCAGCTCGAGCGAGCCGTCCATCAGCGCCGGAGCGTGCGCAATCAGGTGCTCTCCAACCGCGTGCGTGTCGATGCGCGCCGAGGCACAGCCACGTTGACCGGCGCAGGCATCGATTCGCAGGGCAGGATCGCTGGCTTCCACAACGAAGCCGAGCGACTTGGCGAGGAGAGCAAGCGCCGACATATCGCAGCCGGCGGGACCGACCAGCAAAAGCGCGCGGCCGGGCGCGAGCCGTACCTCGGACAGGCCAGCCGCCATGGCGGCAAGGACCAGCTGTCGAACGACCTGCGCTTCGATTTGTCCGAACGCCGGCGCCACTCCCAGCACGACATGCGTACCAAGATCGAACCGGCCAACCGGCGACATGGCGATGTCCCGTTTTACGAGCGACGAAGAACCGGACGGCAGCCGATCCGCCGGAAGATCGCGCGCCCGCGCGGCAGGCCCGCAGGCCGCGATGTGCCCAACGACGGACATCGCCGCTTCGATCATCTCGTCTGCCGTACCCGCAAGACCCGTCTGCCGCCCTGCCACGAGCAGATGCCAGAGCGGCGAGGCGCTGGCGGCTTCCGCCACGAGCTTGATATCGGCTGCGACACCATCGAGATGCAGCCTCCCCCCGCCATCCACAATGATGGCCAGCTTCGGCGCAAGATGAAGGCCGCTGTCCCCGATCCGGTCCGCAAGCTTTCGGGCAAGCGGGCGCGGATCGGTCCCTTCGGACGGGTCGAGCCCTGCAAGAGGCGGCATTTCCACGGCAATGCCCTCGCACGGCATGATGCCTGCACCGGCAATAGCGGCCGACAAGGGCGCGACGCTCTCCGCCCGCAGACCCCGGATCTGCAGGTTGCCTCGCGCGGTAATGTCGAGCCTGCCCGAGCCGAACGCGTCCGCCGCATCCAGAAGGGCCAGAAAAGCATCTGCCGTGAAGAAACCGGACGCCGGCCGCAACCGCGCAAGCAGTCCGTCGCCGGTCTGCATCGGGGCTGCCAGCGTCGGGCAGGCACCGCGCCGCAGCGCCGATGGTGATCCCGTCGTCGTCCTATCCCTGCGCATTGCCGTCCCGGCCATCATCATATCAGCGCCCTTCGAT
Source organism: Rhizobium sp. PP-CC-3A-592 (assembly GCF_003217095.1). GTDB lineage: Bacteria > Pseudomonadota > Alphaproteobacteria > Rhizobiales > Rhizobiaceae > Ferranicluibacter. The sequence goes on along the minus strand of NZ_QJSR01000005.1, from coordinate 41,412 downwards.
CAGCCGTCATACAGCATGCGGCAAGGGCCGCGCAAATCCCGGGTCATAGGCACGTCGTCTATGCAGCCGAGGACGTCGCGGGCGTGCGCAGGAGATAGATGTCCATGATCCATCCGTGCCGTGCCCGTGCCGCGGCGCGCGCCGCAACGATCGCCTCGCGCACCGCGCCGAGCCGCCCGGCGATCGTGATCTCCTGCGGCAGGCCGAGATAGGCGCCCCAGAAGATTTCGGTATTAAGGTCCTCGACCGCCAGAAACGCCTCTTCGCCGTCGAGCATCACCACGACCGCTTGAGCCGTCTGCGGGAAAATCTCGGAAAGCCGGCGGCCGGGGGTGATGGTCACCGGCTGCCCGATGCCATTGATGGGAATACGGTGACGGGCCGCAAGCAGCTGCATGCTGGTGATACCCGGCAGCACGGAAACCTCGAACGCAACGCGCCCGCCGTCGCTCACACGCTCCAGAATGCGGATCGTGCTGTCGTAGAGCATCGGATCGCCCCAGACGAGGAAGGCCCCCGTCTCCCCCTCTGCCAGATGGTTGAGAAACAACCGCTCGTGGATATCGGCGATCTCGGCATGCCAGAGATCCACACCTTGGCGATAGCCGACACCGTCCGTCTGCCGCCGTGGCACGGCAAAATCGACCAGCCTTGCCTCCGCCGCTCCGTGCCGGGCGATCATGCTGCGGCGGACATCGGCAAGCTCGGCCTTGTCCTCGCCTTTCGTCGGCACGAAGATCACGTCCGCCTCGCCGATCGCTCGGATAGCCTCGAGCGTCAGGTGATCGGGATGTCCCGTACCGATGCCGATCACCAGAATCCGTCGCATGGCTTCTCCTTCAAGGCACGGTCACGCAGAGCCCGTTCACTCCGTCACAGGGCCTGCGGCATTCTGCCCGTCCCTATAGCCCGTGGAACCGAGAAACGGGTAATGCTAAAATAAAATCGAAAATACGCGTTCGGTGATGAAAAATTGACATCATGTTCTCTAATGTGCCCGCATCTACAAGGGCAAGAGCGACCGCAGAGGGTGGCTTCACGTTCGGGATGGCATGCGGCTGCCGGGCACTCGGGGTAACGATGACACAGACCAGACATTCAGGCGCCGAGCCGGCGCAGGCTTTGCGGGATTGCAAGGGCGCCTTCATCGGCGTCGGCGTCGCCAGCGCGCTCGTCAACGTGCTCTACCTCACCGGCTCGTTCTTCATGCTCGAGGTCTACGATCGCGTCCTGCCGAGCCGCAGCATCCCGACGCTCGTCGCGCTCTGCATTCTCGCGCTCATGCTCTACGCCTTCCAGGGCGCGTTCGAGTGGATCCGCGGCCGCATGCTCGTGCGCATCGCCGGCGCGCTGGACGAGGCGATGACAGGGCGGATCTACCGCACCGTCGTCCGCCAGCCGCTGAAGATGCGCACGGCCGGCGATGGCCTGCAGCCACTGCGCGATTTCGATCAGGTGCGCGCCTTCCTGTCGGGCGCAGGGCCCGCCGCCTTCTTCGACCTGCCCTGGCTGCCCTTCTACATCGGTATCTGCTTCCTGTTCCATCCGGTCATCGGCATGGTCTCGGTCGTCGGCTCGCTGATCCTCATCGCCCTCACCTTCCTCACCAACCGCGGGACGCAGGGTCCGTCCAAGAAGGCGTCGGAAACCGGAAACCTGCGCAATGCCTTCGCTCAGGCATCCCAGCGCAATGCCGAGGTCATGCAGTCCATGGGCATGCTCGGCCGCATGTCCACCCTCTGGGGCGAGCGCAACGACGCCTACCGCCACCACAACCTCGTCAACTCCGACGTCTCGAACGGCTACGGCGCCTTGTCGAAGGTGTCCCGCATGATCCTCCAGTCGGCAGTTCTGGCCACCGGCGCGGTGCTCGTCATCGAGGGCCTAGCGTCACCCGGCATCATCATTGCGGGCTCCATCCTCACCGCCCGGGCGCTGGCGCCGGTGGAACTGGCGATCGGCAACTGGCGCTCCTTCGTGGCGGCAAGACAGAGCTGGAAGCGTCTCGGTGAACTCCTCACCGCCCTTCCGGAACGCGACGCGCCGCTGGAACTGCCGGTGCCGCGCGAAAAGCTGACCGCAGAGGGCATTGCCGGCGGACCGCCCGGCGTTCAGCGCCTGACCTTTGCGGATGTCACTTTCACCCTGAAAAGCGGCAGCGCGCTGGGCATCATCGGGCCAAGCGCCTCCGGCAAGTCCTCGCTCGCCCGCGCGCTGATCGGCATCTGGCCGACCCTTCGCGGCGCGGTACGCCTGGATGGCGCAGCGCTCGACCAGTGGGACAGCGATCGCCTGGGCAAGCATATCGGCTACCTCCCGCAGGACGTCGAACTGTTCTCCGGCACGGTGGCGCAGAATATCGCGCGTTTCGAGGAAGACGCCGCACCCGGCGCGATCGTCGAGGCCGCCAAGGCCGCACGCGTCAACGACCTCATCCTCAAACTGCCGAACGGCTATGAAACCGAGATCGGCGACGGCGGCTCGTCTCTGTCGGCCGGTCAGCGCCAGCGCGTCGCCCTTGCCCGCGCGCTTTACGGTGAGCCCTTCCTCGTCGTTCTCGACGAGCCGAATTCCAATCTCGACGCCGAAGGCGAACAGGCGCTGAGCGAAGCGATCCTCGGCGTGCGCGCCCGCGGCGGCATCGTCATCGTCGTCGCCCACCGCCCAAGCGCGCTCGCCAGCGTCGATCTGGTGCTGATGATGAACGAGGGCCGCATGCAGGCGTTCGGGCCGAAGGACGAGGTTCTGGCGCAGATCCTGCGCCGGGAGCCACCGCGCCCAGCAGCCGGACAACCGTTCCAGCCGAATTTCCAGACACAGCTGCAGGCGCAGCCGCCCGCGCTGAAAGCCGTGGGCAATGGACAGGAAACCGCAACATGAGCACAAGCGTATCGTCCGCCGCGCTTCCCCCGGCACAGTCGCGCCGCTCCCTCTCCCGCCACATCACGGCTGTCGGCGTCATGGCAGTGGTGCTGGTCGGCGGCATCGGCGGATGGGCCGGCACGACCGAGCTTTCGAGCGCCATCGTCGCCTCCGGCACCGTCGTCGTCGAGAACAACGTCAAGAAGATCCAGCACCTGACCGGCGGCATCGTCGGCGAACTGAACGTGCGCGAGGGTGAAACCGTCGAGGCCGGGCAGGTGCTCGTGCGGCTGGATGGCACCACCGTGCGCGCCAACCTGTCGATCGTCCAGAACACGCTGGCCCAGCTCTATGCCCGCCGCGCCCGGATCCTCGCCGAACAGGCGGGAGAAAAGACCTTCACCGTGCCGAAGATCACGCAGGTCGTGCCGACGGACATGGTGTCCACCGGCTTCGAGGACAGCGAACGACGTCTCTTCGACAGCCGCCGGAGCGCGCTGGTCGGCATGAAGAACCAGCTCGCCTCGCGCAAGGCGCAGCTGAAGGACGAGATCGAGGGGCAGACGGTTCAGCTCAACGCCATCGCCGACAGCCTGAAGCTGATCAGTCAGGAGCTCGAAGGCGTCGACAAGCTCTATGCCCAGGGCCTCGTCTCCATGCAGCGCGTCACCGCTCTCAAGCGTGACCGCGCCCAGCTCGAAGGCGACCGCGGCGCCCGCATTGCCGCCCGTGCGCAGGCCGCCGGAAAATCGAGCGAGATCGACCTGCAGATCCTGCAGCTGGACGAAGATCGCCGGACGGAGAACGCCAAGGACCTGACCGATGTCGAAGCGCGCATCGCGGAATATGAGGATCGTGGAGTCGCCGCGCTGGACCAGTTGAAGCGGCTGGACATCCGCTCGCCGATCTCGGGCCGCGTCTCCCAGCTTGCCATCCACACGGTCGATGGTGTCGTCAATGCCGGCGAAGTGCTGATGCTCGTCGTTCCCGCCGCCGACACGCTGACGGTCGAAGCCCGCATTGCCACCAGCGATATCGACCAGATCACGCTCGGCCAGCCGGTCGAGATCCGCTTCAGCGCCTTCAACCAGCGCACCACACCCGTGGTCGAGGGCGAGGTCGCCAATATCGCCCCGGATCAGGTGACCGACCAGCGCACGGGCGCAAGTTACTACCCCCTGCGCATCCGCCCGAAGCCGGAGAGCCTTAGCGCCCTCAAGGGCCTCACGCTCTATCCGGGCATGCCGGCGGAAACCTATATCAAGATCGCCGACCGCACCGTCATCTCCTATCTCGCCAAGCCGCTGACCGAACAAATGCAGCGCACCTTCCGGGAAGACTGACAGGACGAACAGGCGCTCCCGGCTCGGGGGCGCCGTTTCATGCAGCACCCCGCTTTGCTCTACCACTTTACACCTGTTGGATAATTCCTTCTGAAACCGATACCGGTTCCGGGAATTATGCAGTAGAGACAAGCGTGCCCGACCGGGGCATGTCCCAAAAGACCTGAGCGCGCCCAACACGGTCGTCGAGGCGAGCACGGCAAGACGACTGATGACATCCAAGCGCAAAGGCTATCTCTTCGTCTTCGTCGCGATCCTGATCTTCACATTGCAGGATGCGACCTCCAAGCACATGGGCGGGCTCTATCCCCCGGTCTTCATCACGATGATCCGCTACTGGGCGTTTGCGGCCTTCGTTCTCATCCTGGCGGCACGCTCGAGCGGCGGGCTGAAAGCGGCGGTGACCACGAAGCATCCCGTCCTGCAGATCGTGCGCGGGCTGCTGCTGGTGAGCCAGATCGTGCTGGTCATCGCCTCTTTCGCCAGCGTCGGGCTCGCCCATTCGCAGGCGATCTTCTCCGTCGGGCCGATCTTCGTCGCCCTCCTCTCGATCGTCATTCTGGGCGAGCGCGTCGGCTGGCGGCGTTGGACGGCGATCTTCGTCGGCCTCATCGGCGTCATCGTCATCCTGGACCCGACCGGCGACGAATCCGCCTCCCTGCTCGTCGTTCCCGTCTCCTCCGCGCTGATCTTCGCCTTCTACGTCGTCACCACCCGCCTCGTCAGCCGCGAGGATACGGCCATGACCAGCTTCTTCTACACGGGCGCTGCTGGCGCCGTGGCGATCACGCTGATCGGCCCGTTCTACTGGACATGGTTCGCCCCGGTCGATTGGCTGTGGATGGCGCTTCTCTGCGTCACCGGCACGTCGAGCCACTTCTTCCTGATCAAGGCCTATGAATATCTCGACGCATCGGAAGTGCAGCCGCTGACCTATCTGCAGCTGGTCTTTGCCAGCATCATCGGCGTTTCCGTCTTCGGCGAGGTGCTCAGTGTCAACATGATCGTCGGTGCCGTCATCGTCGTTGCCGCCGGCATCTTCACCGTCTGGCGCGAAAGCGTCGTCGCTCGCCAGGCTGGCGCCGCGGGCACGCACCCGCGGGCATAATAGCGACATTCAGAGCGGTGGCAGCGCCCAGTCAATCGGCGGGCGGCCATTGGCCTCAAGAAAGGCATTCGCCTTGGAGAACGGCGCCGTGCCGAAGAAGCCGTTATGCGCCGACAACGGTGACGGATGCGCCGAGCGCAGCACGAGATGCCGGCTCTGGTCAACGAAGGCCGCCTTCTTCTGCGCGTAGGAGCCCCAGAGGATGAAGACCACCGGCCTCGGCTGGTCGTTGACGGCGCGGATGATGGCGTCGGTGAACGTCTCCCATCCCCGCTTCTGGTGGGATGCAGCCAGTGCCCGCTCCACCGTCAGCACACTGTTGAGAAGCAGCACCCCCTGCTCCGCCCAATGCTCAAGGAACCCGTGCCGTGCCGGCGGTATGCCGAGATCGTTCTGGAGTTCCTTGTAGATATTGACGAGCGACGGCGGAATGCGCACGCCGGGCCGTACGCTGAAGGACAGCCCATGTGCCTGCCCCTCGCCGTGATAGGGGTCCTGCCCAAGGATGACGACGCTGACCTTTTCGAGCGGCGTCAGGTCCAGCGCCCGGAAATATTCCGACCCCTTGGGGAAGATCTGCTTTCCCGCCTGCTTCTCCGCCTGAAGGAAGCCTTTGAGCGTGCCCATGTAGGCGCTGTCGAACTCCTTCGAAAGCGCTTGTCTCCAGCTCTCCTCCAGCCTCACCGTCCCGTCCATCCTGCTGTCTCCTGCCTGTTGCCGGTCGTCCCACGAGCCGGAAACGATAGATCATCGCGCCGGCATCGCAAGAGCACTGCTGCAATGTATTTCGACGAACATATCGCTGGCCAACCGCCTCGCACGCGTTATATTCCTCAAAATATTTCGATATCCGGAGATGCTACAATGCTGACAATGCAAGGACTGAAAACGAACGTACGGGCCGCGTTGACGGTTCTCATTGTCGCGGCAGCGTCGCTGGCAACGCCGGCCGTGGCAGCAGAGAAAGTGACGGTCTTTGCCGCTGCGAGCCTCAAGAACGCGCTCGATGCCGTGAACGATGCCTGGCAGCAGCAGAGCGGGCATGCGGTGACGGCCTCCTATGCCGCAAGCTCGGCGCTGGCCAAGCAGATCGAAGCGGGGGCACCGGCCGATATCTTCATCTCCGCCGATCTCGCCTGGATGGACTACGTCGCGGGCAAGACACTGGTCCGCGAGGACAGCCGCTCGACGCTCCTCGGCAACCGTCTCGTCCTCGTCGCACCGGCTGCAGACGCCAAGCCGGTGGAGATCGGCCAGGGTTTCGACCTGAAGGAGCGGCTTGCCGGCGGCAAGCTCGCCATGGGCGCCGTGGACTCCGTGCCGGCCGGCAAGTACGGCAAGGCGGCGCTTGAGAATCTCGGTGTCTGGTCGTCGGTGGAAAAGGATGTCGCGGGTGCCGAGAACGTGCGCGCCGCCCTTCTCCTCGTCTCCAAGGGCGAGGCGCCCCTCGGCATCGTCTACGAAACCGATGCCGCCGCCGACCCCTCGGTCAAGATCGTCGGCACCTTCCCGGAGAGCTCTCACCCGCCGATCGTCTATCCGATCGCGATCCTCTCGGAGAGCACCCATCCGGACGCGGCCGCCTATCTCGATTTCGTCCGCTCGCCAGCCGCAAAGCCGCTCTTCGAGGCACAGGGCTTTACCGTTCTCGCCAAATAGGAGAAGGCTTCCATCCGGCCTATAAACCAGGCCCGACGGCGTGGAGGACATTGCGACTTTGGACTGGCTTGCGCTCAGCGATGCGGAATGGACGGCGATCCGGCTGAGCCTCAAGGTCTCTGCCGTCGCCATGTTGGCAAGCCTGCCCTTGGCGCTTCTGGCTGCGATGGCGCTGGCCCGCGGCCGGTTCTGGGGTCGCTCCCTCTTGAACGGGATCGTCCACCTGCCGCTGATCCTGCCGCCGGTCGTCACCGGTTTCCTGCTGCTTATCCTGTTCGGGCGGCGCGGTCCGGTCGGCGCGTTTCTCGAGACCTATACCGGCCTCGTCTTTTCCTTCCGCTGGACCGGAGCGGCTCTTGCCTGCGCTGTCATGGGCTTTCCTCTGATGGTGCGCAGCATCCGCCTGTCGATCGAGGCAGTGGACGGGCGGCTGGAGCAGGCGGCCGCCACGCTCGGCGCCTCGCCCGCCTGGGTCTTTGCCACCATCACCCTGCCGCTGATCCTGCCCGGCATCATCGCCGGCATGATCCTCTCCTTTGCCAAGGCCATGGGCGAATTCGGCGCCACCATCACCTTCGTCTCCAACATTCCAGGCGAAACGCAAACGCTGTCGGCCGCCATCTACACCTTCACGCAGGTGCCGGGCGGCGATGGCGGCGCGCTCCGCCTGACGCTCGTCTCGGTGGTCCTCTCCATGGCGGCACTGCTGCTGTCGGAATGGCTGGCAACCGCCGCCGCCCGCAGGGTGTCCGGCACATGACGCTCGATGTCTCCGTGCGCCACCGGCTCGACGCCTTCTCGCTCGACATCGCCTTCTCGACGGACGGCGGCATCAGCGCTCTGTTCGGCCGCTCGGGCTCCGGCAAGACCTCCCTCATCCGGGTTCTCGCCGGCCTGATCCGCCCTGACGAAGGTTCTATACGGCTCGACGGCGAGACGATCCTCGACACCGCAAGCCGGACCGTCACACCGCCGCACCGCCGGCGCTTCGGGACGGTCTTTCAGGAAGGCCGCCTGTTTCCGCACCTCAGCGTGCGACAGAACCTGCTCTACGGCCGCTGGTTTTCCAGAGCCCCTGTCGGCACCAGCGACATCGAGCGCATCGTCGACCTTCTCGGCATTGCCCCGCTGCTCGCCCGCCCCACGGCCAATCTCTCCGGCGGTGAAAAGCAGCGCGTGGCAATCGGCCGGGCGCTTCTCGCACGCCCGCGTCTTCTCCTGATGGACGAACCGCTCGCGGCCCTCGACGACGCGCGCAAGGCCGAGATCCTGCCTTATCTCAAGCGTCTGCGCGACGAGACGGACATCCCCATCCTCTATGTCAGCCATTCCGTCACGGAGGTGACCCAGCTCGCCGATCGCGTCCTGATGATCGAAAACGGCCGGCTGACCGCAAGCGGCACGGCGTCGGACATGCTCAGCCTGCCCGGATCGAGCGAGGCAATCAGCCGGCGCGAGGCGGGCACCGTGATCGAGGCGACGGTTGCGCCCCACCAGCCCGATCCCCGCATCGTCAAGGTCGCCGCCGGCGGCCTGACACTCTGGCTGGTCGGCACCGAGCGGCTACCCGGACAGCGTCTGCGCCTGCGGATCGCCGCCCGCGATATCATGCTCGCCACAAGGAGGCCCGAAGGCCTGAGCGCGCTGAACATCATCGAAGGGGTCATCACCGGCATGGAGCCGTCCGGTCGGGATCAGGTCGATGTCGCGCTCGACTGCGCCGGCACACGGCTGACCGCGCGCATCACCAGCGTCTCCGCCGACATGCTGGGCCTTGCACCCGGAATGCCGGTCCATGCCGTGATCAAGACGGTGGCGCTGGATCCTTGAAAGCATGTCGCCCGAAAGTGTGGAGCGGTTTCGGGAAAACAACATGCCTCAAGACGAGGCGCGATGCGCTTCCAGCCAGGCGATATCCTCGGCCATCGCTGCGAGCGCCTTATCCTCCATGGCCCGAAACCGGGCGATCAGCGCCTCGCCGAACGGCGTCACCACAGCGCCGCCGCCCTGCTTGCCGCCGCGCTGCGAGGTGACCGAATCCTCCTCGAACATCGCGTTCAAGGCACTGACCAGCAGCCAGGCGCGGCGATAGCTCATGTCCATGGCACGGCCCGCAGCCGAGATCGAACCCGTCTCGCGGATATGTTCGAGAAGCGCGATCTTGCCGCGCCCCAACCGTTCAGGCCCCGACGGGCCGGGCAGATCGAGCCGTATAACCAGCCGTGGCGGCGATGTCTGGACCATGGTGTCATCCGGATGAGCAAGCCGAGCGGGAACGGAGGTCATGCCCTCCGCAGCCCGCATGGGAGCGTAAAGCGACCGCGCCTGTCAACCCGCCATCGCGAGCGAAAAAACCTCAGCCCATCCGTTCGGACGCGTAGGAGCCCGGGCTTGCCGGAAACACGATGGTGCGGTTGCCGTTCATGAAGACGCGGTGGTGGATATGGGCATGCACGGCGCGGGCGAGAACCTGGCTTTCCACGTCGCGGCCGATGGAGACATAATCGTCGGGCGACTGCGCATGGGTGATGCGGGCGATGTCCTGCTCGATGATCGGGCCTTCGTCGAGATCCTCGGTGACGTAGTGCGCCGTCGCGCCGATGAGCTTCACGCCGCGCTCATAGGCCTGCTTGTAAGGGTTTGCACCCTTGAAGCTCGGCAGGAAGGAGTGGTGGATGTTGATGATGCGGCCCGACATCTTCTTGCAGACGGCATCCGAAAGAACCTGCATGTAGCGGGCCAGCACGATCAGCTCCGCATTCGACTGCTCGACGATCTCCATCAGCCGCGCCTCGGCCTCGAGCTTGTTCTCCTTCGTCACTTTGATGTGATGGAAGGGAATGTCGTGATTGACGACCACCTTCTGGTACTCGAAGTGGTTGGACACCACACCGACGATCTCGACCGGCAGCGCGCCGATCTTCCAGCGGTAGAGAAGATCGTTGAGACAATGTCCGAAACGCGACACCATCAGCAGCACCTTCATGCGCTTTGCAGAGTCGTGGATCTGCCACGTCATGGCGAAGGTTTCGGCAATCGTCACGAACCCGTCCTGGATCGCGGCCTCGGTGACGCCTTCCTCGGAAATGAAGCTGACCCGCATGAAAAACAGGCCTGTCTGGAGATCGTCGAATTGCGAACTGTCAACGATATTGCAGCCTTGCGTGGTCAGATAGCCGGAAATGGCAGCCACGATGCCGCGGGTGGATTTGCAGCTGACGGTCAGCACATAGCTCTTCATGGGGTTTGTCTCTCGCCTTCGCAGATCGCCGCGGACGCAATCGTCCGGCAGGCTGCAAGCTAGCGTGCTTGCGAACCCTCCGTCCATCCGCTTCGCGACATCCGCTAGCAGGAACCGGCCATCCGGTCACTCCCGCGTATCCGCCATGATGTTTACAGCCAATCGGCGTTCCGCACCCCGGCGGCGCAGATGCATCGTCCGAATCCTGTTAACATCCCGGTTACCCTTCCGAGCACATGCCCGGATCTCTGCAGCATCCATTAGTCTTTGCCCGCTACATCTGCCCGCTGAGCGACCATCCGCGTCCAAAAGCGAGGCTGTGTCCTGTTCGGTGACGGCAATGACCCGGGAAAACCCTATGTCCACGGAAAAGCCCAAACGGCAATTATCGGTGAATTTCGCCATCAACGTTGCGGGAGCGATCGCGCCGATCGTGATCGCGCTCGTGACGGTGCCCATTCTCGTGCGCCATATCGGCGACGCCCGCTACGGCGTCATGTCCATCGTCTGGGTCCTGCTCGGCTATCTCGGCTTCCTCGATCTGGGCCTGTCGCGCGCCTCGACGAATGCCCTGTCGCGCCTGCCGTTCTCGGCAAAGCAGGAACGCTCCGAGATCGTCGCGACCTCCTTCATTCTCAATATGGCACTGGCGAGCCTCGGCGCCATACTGCTCTATTTCGCAGGCAATTTCCTGCTGCTCACCGTCTTCACCGTGCCGCCGGAACTCGAAGCCGAAATCGCGGCCGCCCTGCCCTTCATCGCCTGTCTTTTGCCGCTCGCGCTCATTTCCGGTTTCTCCATCGGCATCCTCGAATCGCGCGAGCGCTTCCTGCTCGCCAATGCACTGCAGATCGGCGGCATGATCGTCGGACAGATCGTGCCCGTCCTCTGCGCCATCTTCATCTCGCCCGATCTCTCGGTCATCATTCCCGCCGCCGCACTTTCCCGCGCGGCCTCCGTCGTCGTGGCGACCCTGATCGCGCTCTATACCGAGCAAGGCTTCCGTTTCGATCGGTTCCGGTTCGCCAAGGTCCGCTCCCTGATGAATTATGGCGGCTGGATCACGCTCTCCTCCATCGTCCTGCCGGTTCTCAACACGCTCGACCAGATCGTCATCGGCAAGACGCTCGGCGTCAGCGCCGTCACCTACTATTCCGTGCCGATGAACCTCGTGATGCGCAGCCAGGTCTTCACCAGCTCGCTCGCCCGCACGTTGTTTCCCCGCCTGTCGAGCCTGCCACGCGCGGAAGCCATCGCCATTTCCGAGCGCGCGATGATGGTGAGCGGCATTCTTTATGCCGGGCTTTGCGCAGCCGGCATCCTTCTCATGCGGCCGTTTCTCGACCTGTGGATGGGGCCGTCCTTCACGGCGATTGCCGGCACCGTCGCCGTCGTCCTCCTCATGGGCAGCTGGCCGAATGCCCTGACCTTCGCCCCCTACACTCTTTTGCAGGGGCAAGGCCGCCCCGACATGACGGCGAAGATCCATGTGGCGCAGATGGTGCCCTATGTCCTTCTGCTGCTGGTCCTGACGCACCAGTTTGGCATCCTCGGCGCCGCCATCGCCTTCCTCTGCCGCGGCTATCTCGATTGCAGCCTGCTCATTCTCTTCTCCCAGATGCCCCGGCGCATTTTCCGCGAACTGATCCCCTCCGCGGTTCTGGTCGTGGCGGCAGGTGTGCTCCAGTTTTTCCTTGCGGGCTCGACAGTGGCTCTTCTCGCGGCCGCCTGCGTCAGCATGCTCATCGCCATCGCGCTCTTGCGGTTTCAGGAGCGGGCGATCTTCGATGAGACCCTATCGGTCGCAAGGGGCGCATGGAACCGCCGGGGATCGCGCAGTAGCGAGGGCCCTGTCACGAACCCGTCGACCGTGGGACGCACCTTTCCGCCCGCGGTCACCACACCGAAGACGATCGAGAATCAAGGAGCCTGAGGTGGGCAAGCAGGAGCGGAAGGAAATGACGTCGCAAGCGCAAAAGCCGCTGATCGTTCAGGTCGTGCGGCAGTTCCTGCCCAATCGCGGCGGCTTGGAAGACGTGGTCGCCAATCTCTGCCATTCGCTTCCAGAGCGTGGCTTTCGCGTGCGCGTCGTCACCTGCGACAGCCTGTTCTCCGAGCCGGAACGGGGACGCCTGCCCGTCGAGGAGGTCATCGACGGTATCGAGATCGTCCGCATCCCCTGGCGCGGCTCCACGCGCTATCCCGTGGCACCTGCCGTCTTCCGGCATCTGCGCGACGCCGATCTCATCCATGTCCACGCCATCGACTTCTTCTTCGATGCCCTGTCCTGGGGGCGCCTCCTTCACCGTCGCCCGATGGTCGCGACGACCCATGGCGGCTTCTTCCACACCAAGGCCTTTTCGGCGCTGAAGACGACGTGGTTCAACAGCGTCACGCGCGTGTCCGCCCAGGGTTACGCCAACATCATCGGCTGCAGCGAGGCGGATGTGCGCACCTTCCAGCCGATCGCCGGCGATCGCGTCCGCCTGATCGAGAATGGCGTCGATATCGGCAAATTCGAGGGCGCCGCGAGTAAAGTGCCGACACGCCGGCTCGTCACCATCGGCCGCTTCTCCGCCAACAAGCGGCTGCCATTGCTGATCGCGCTGACGGCCGCCCTGAAGGCCCGCCATCCCGACTGGAGCCTCGACATCATCGGCGTTCCCTCCGATCTCACGGTGGACATGCTGCAGGCCGAGGCCCGCAAACAGGGGGTCGAGGCGGCCGTGACCACCCACAAAGGCCTGACCAATCCCGAAATCCGCCATCGCCTCGCCGAGGCATCCCTGTTCGTCTCGGCGTCCGACTATGAGGGCTTCGGCCTCGTGGCCGTCGAGGCGATGAGCGCAGGGCTGCTTCCGGTGCTCAATGCCAATGCCGCCTTCGTCGATCTCGCGGGTCGGCATCCGGAGCTGTCCCTCTGTGATTTTGCCGACATCGCCGCAACGGCCGATACGGTGGAAGCCGCCTATGCGCGCCTTGAGACCCAGGGGCCTGCGCTCCGGGCCGATCTGATGTCGGCAGCCGAGATCTATGGCTGGAGTGCCGTGGCCGACCGTTACTGCGACGTCTACCGCTCGGTGCTTGGCCTTGCCTCCGTGTCGCGTCCCGCTATGTCGTTCGACACGACCGCCCCTGCCCGATGAGGACTGACACCATGCAACCGACACGTTCTCTCGCCGGACGCGCCGCCCGTCTCGTCGCGCTTGCGGCCTGCCTTTCCACCGGCGTCCAGCCGGCACTCGCCGGCTGCTTCAACGGCATCAATCTCGCAGGCGCGGAGTTCGGCACCATGCCCGGCGTGTTCGGCAAGGAATATACCTACCCGTCCCAGGAAACGATCGACTACTTCGCCGGCAAGGGCTTCAACACCGTCCGCCTCCCCTTTCGCTGGGAGCGCATCCAGCGCAGGCTGAACGGCCCGCTCGACCGGGAGGAGCTCGCCCGTCTGAAAGAAAGCGTCGCGGCCATGCGCGCGCACGGCCAGACCGTCATTCTCGACCTCCACAATTTCGCCCGCTACAACGAGAAGATCGTCGGCACGAAGGACGTGCCGGACGCAGCGCTCGCCGATGTCTGGGCGCGTTTGGCCAAGGTCTTCGCCAACCAGAAGGGCGTGGTCTTCGGGCTGATGAACGAGCCGTTCGACATGGCCCCCACCGCCTGGCTGCCGCCGGCCAATGCCGCGATCGCCGCAATCCGCAAGACGGGTGCGAAGAACCTCGTGCTGGTGCCCGGCGTGGCGTGGACGGGCGCACACAGCTGGCAGGCCGATATCGAGGGCTCCTCCAATGCCTCGACCATGATCAACGTCAAGGATACGGCAAACAACCTCGCCTTCGAGGTGCACCAGTATCTCGACAGCGATTTCTCCGGCACGAACGACGATTGCCCGCGGGGCGACGATGCGGCCGCCGCGCTTCGCGCCATGACCGACTGGTTCCGGGCCAACAAGACACGCGGCTTCCTCGGCGAGTTCGGGGGATCGGCGACATCGGACTGCATGATCGGGCTGGCCCGCATGGTCGATGTGATGGCAGAGGCAAACGACGTCTGGATCGGCTGGACCTACTGGGCCGCCGGCGACTGGTGGTCGCCGGACGAACCCCTCAACATCCAGCCGACCGAGACCGGCGACAGACTACAGCTGAAAGCCCTGACGACGCGCAAGCTCGCCCGCGAGGAAGACGCCTGCCCGGCTTTGGACGCGGTCAGGCCGCGCTGAGGTTCCGGCCGGCAGTTGCTGCAGGGCTCGGGTTCCTCGGCTTGCGACCGAGCGCCGCATCGTCGAGCACCGAGATGGTGCCGAACAGGAACCACAGCAGTCCCGCGGTCTTGATGGAGTAGCCGCTGTCGCTGATGATCATCAGCAGCAGGAGGTAGACGATGACCATGCCGTGGAAGGTCCGGGCCTTCACGCTGTTGAGCGGCGCGAAGACGAGCAGGCCCCATAGCCCCATGAAGCCGAACAGGCCGAACTTCGTCAGCGTATAGGCAAGCCCCGAATCCGCCGTGAACTGCGTCGTCGTCTGGGCGCCGAACACCACGCGCAGGTCGAGCGAGGTGAGGAGATGCGCCGTCACCTGGAACCGTCCGCCGATATCGTTCGGCCCGCCCTGCGTTCCCGACTGGATGCCGTAATAGGCGAGCACCGACAGCATGATAAACGGCAGCACGTACCAGGCCAAGCGCGGCATGAAGCGGTAGACCGGCAGAAGCAGCGTCATCAGGATGCAGGTGTAGAGCCCGAACCGCGCATCGCCGAGCGCGATGACCGTGAGGGCGAGGAAAAGCGTCACGAAGCGCAGGCGCATGGTCGGCCGGAACAGGCACCAGCCATAGACGATCGCTCCGAAATTGCCGACGGAAACCGGCTCCAGAAAGACCGAGGACACGCGGTGCATGCCGAGAAACGGCAGGATGGTGCGTGCGCTGGGCCGCATGCCGCTGATGAACAGCCCGGTCGTCTGCCCGTAGAGCTGATCGACGGTGACGCTGCCGCGGGCGAGATAATAGCCGATGACGTTGAAGAAGGAGATGTAGACGTCGAGCGCCATGTACTCGAACAGACCGACCGCCACCACGATAGCCGCCGAGATGAAGACCAGCCGATCTGCCAGCTTCAAGTCCTGCAGCGTCCGGCCGGCGAAATAGAAGCCGATGGGAATGAGGATGTCGCGCACGGCCTTGAGGTCGGGCGCGCCGCGCATGGTGAAGAGGAAGATCATGTAGGAGATATAGACGGCCAGCAGCATGTAAGGTGCCGTGCGCCGTCCGAGCGCCACGATGAAGACGCAGCCGACCAGCACCATTTCCGACATCATCACATGCCCGTCGGACACCCGCATCACCCGTGTGTTGACGAGGCAGAGAAGCGCGTTGAAGACGAGGCCGCCGATGACGCTGAAGGCCGCAAGCCGCGTATAGAGCCCCCGCCAGGCGTCGTCATTCTTAGCCGCGAGACCGCCGACCGGTAGGGCATATCGCGCGGATACGTCCTGAAGAACGCTCATCAGGCGGACGCCTCGACGATCACGACGCCGACGAGTTTGGTTTTCCAGGGGCCGAGCGTCTGTGCGAGATCCTTGAGGTCGGCGCGACCCACCCGGCCGGGCCGCATGACGATAGCGATCGCGTCGCTGTCCTTCACGAAGGCCATCAACCGCGCGGCATTCTCTTCGCCGGTCGCATCGATCACGGAAAAGTCGGCCGGTGCCGGCTTGATCGCCGCCGACAGGAGCGAGCCCGAGGCGCGACTGCGTTGCCGCGGCATGGCATGGCGATCGAGACGGCGGTAACTGACGCTCTCGAAAGCGGGAACGCCGCCCAGTTGCATCCGCTTGAGTGTACCGGCCAGCAGAGACGAGGCAGGCACGGATGCCGCTGCGATATCGACGGCCGCACCCGTATCGGCCAGCGCGAGCGCGATGTCGCCCACCAGCGTCTCATCCGGCTTCTCCATGCCGGGCGAGAGAAACACGATCCGGGCCGGCAGGGCCGCAACCGCATCGGTCAGCACATAGGCCGAGCGCGTGACGCCCGCCTCGCGTTGGCGTTCTGCGGCATGCGACCGTGCAGCCGCCTTGCCGGAAAACGGCAGGCGGCGCTTCATCCGTGCGACGAGACCGCCGGTGCGCGGTGAACGCCCGGAAGCCCAGCCATCGTCCGGCACATCCGATGTTCCCCGCGTCTGGCCCCGCGTCTGCCGAGCCGCGATGCGGGCGATGACGGGGACGCCGAGCGTATCGACGATCTGCCGGTCGGAGGTCACCCGCCCGTCCACGAGATCCAGCCCGACGGCGATGGCCGATCCGGCCGCGGCCCCGAACAGAAAGCCGGCGATGGCCACCAGCAGGGCAGATGCGCGCGTCGTCTTCGTCGGCGGCAGGGCCTCCGAGATGATGCGGGAATTGCCCGAACCGATATCGTACTGGCGGCTCAACTCTTCCGAGCGCGTGACGAATGAGGTGTAGACGCCGCGGATCGCATCGGCCTCGCTCTGCAGTTGCGCAAGGGTCGTGCGCGCATCGCCGCTGTCGCCATTGGCGTTGCGAAGCGCGGCGAAGCGCGTTTCGAGCGCCGCGACATTGGCCTTGCTGCGTTCATAGGTATTGCGCACCGAGTCCTGAACGCGCTTCAGCTCCGACTCCAGCGCCCGCCGCATGCTTTCGGCCTGCGCCTGCGCGGTCTGGAGCTGCGGATGCCGGCTGCCGAGGCTGGTCTGCAGCTCCGCCAACCGATCGAGAGTCTGCGCATAGCGCGTGCGCAACGTCGTGACCGACGTCTGCTGCAGCGCTTCGGGGATCGCGCCCGAGGCGAGATCGCCCGTCGTCAAAGTACGAACCTGATTGTAATTGATCTGCTGCTGCTCGAGGGCGGCGCGGGCGCTGCCGAGCTGCTGCGTCACAGCCTCGAGTTGCTGGTCGGTCACGAGGCCCTTCTCGCCGGTGCTGATCAAGCCGTTCTGCGTGCGGAATTTGACGACTTTGTCTTCGGCTTCGAGCAACCGCTTGCGCAGCTCTTCGGCCTCGACCTGAAGGCTCATGCTGGCCTTGAGGCTCTTGTCGGACCCGATCTTGTTGGCTTTTTCCAGATAGATCGCCGAGACGGTATTGGCGATCTCGGCGGCGCGGGCCGCGTTCGGATGCTGGGCCGTGATGGTGAAGACCAGCGACTGGTCGGCGCGGGCGATAATGAGGTTCTGTGCGAGCGTCGCCGCAGCGCCCGCCGCTGCCGCCTCTTCCGAAACGGGGGCCGACGGCGACCGGCCGAGAAGCCGGCCGATCAGGCCAACCTTCGCCTGGAAGAAAGGATCCTCCTGCAATGCGAGCTTGCGCGCGGCCTCGGAGAGGACGCTGAAGGATTGCATGACGTAGATCTGGCTGTCGATCGCCTGCTGCGCCTGCGCCGGTGCGGCGGTGTCGCCGGCGGACTGGCCGACGGCGGCAAGCCGCTCGGGGTCGAGCAGGATCTGGGTGGAAGCCCGAAACACGGCCGGCTGGCTGAGAACGAAGGCAAACCCCAGGCCACCGAAGATCAGCGCCGTCACGATGACGATACCGATGCGGCGCATCACGATCGACGGAAGTTGAAAGACGTCGATGTCCATAGGGCTTCCATATCCACGCCAGGTTGTTTTGTCAGCGCTCACGTTTCGGCTCGGCGGGGTTCGGACCATGACTCGCAGCCCGCACGAGGTTCTCGATCCGAAGAATTGACAGCTTATGGTTAACAACCCCTGAACGTTGCGGCTTACGTAGACGCGAAGCACAGTATTTGCAGGGACTTAAGCGAGCGGATTTCAGGGACGGCGCCATATCAGGCGTCGCTTGAGGAAACTTTAGCTATATTCCTTAGGCCGTTTTTAGCCTGCAAGCGCTATCCCTGCGTCATCAGAGCCACAGGCCCTCGAGCCGCGCTGCAAAGGAGTGACGCCGTGAAGACCCAGATCCGTGAGATGCTTGCCCAATATGCCTCCCTGCCCTCGGCAGCCGGTCTGGACGACGATGCGGACCTCTATGCAGCCGGCATGTCGTCGCATGGCTCGGTGCAGCTGATGCTGGCGCTCGAAGACACGTTCGATGTCGAGTTTCCCGACAACCTGCTCAACCGCAAGTCCTTCTCCACGATCGCCATCATCGAGCAGACGGTCAACCAGCTGGTGGCCGGGAAAGAAGCCGCCTGATGGACGTCGCCCTCAACGCTCAAGGATCGACGCTGCTGGAGCGCGCCCGCCGCGTGGCCGGCATCGCCGGCCAGCACGCCGACGACGTGGACCGCAATGCCCGCTTCCCGCGCGAAGCGGCGGATGCCCTGATCTCGGAACGGCTGCTGTCGATCCAGATCCCCGTCACCCTGGGCGGAGAGGGCGCGACGACCGCGCAGATCGCGGAAGCCTGCACCGTTCTCGGCCAGGCCTGCTCCGCCTCCGCCATGGTCTTCGCCATGCACCACATCAAGCTGTCGAGCCTCGTGTCCCACGGCATCGACAGCCCATGGCATCAGAGCTTCATGCGCCGCATCGTCGACGAACAGCTCCTCATCGCCTCGGCGACGACGGAAGGCGGCATCGGCGGCAATATGCGCAACTCGATCTGCGCCATCGAGATCGATGGAGACACCTGTCGGCTCCAGAAGGACGCGACGGTCATCTCCTACGGACGCCACGCCGATGCGATCCTCATCACCTCCCGCGCCCATCCGGATGCCGTGACGACCGACCAGGTCATGACGGTTTTCACGAAGGACCAGTACACGCTGGAGCGCACCAACGAATGGGACACGCTCGGCATGCGTGGCACCTGTTCGGAAGGCTATCTCTTCAAGGGCGAGGCCCCGAAGGAACAGATCCTGCCGAAACCTTTCGCGGAGATCGCGGCGCAATCCATGCTGGCAAGCTCGCACCTGCTCTGGGGCGGCGTCTGGTACGGCATCGCGGTCAATGCGATGACCCGCGCCCAGGCCTTCGTGCGCGCCGCAGCCCGCAAGAGCCCCGGCCAGACACCGCCCGGCGCGCTGCACCTCGCGGAAGCCTCCAGCCTCCTGCAACAGGTCCGCGCCAACGTCACGGCCGGCCTTGCCCGCTATGAGGCAGCCCTTGCCGAGCCGGAACTGCTCTCCTCCATGGGCTTCTCCGTTGCGATGAACAACGTGAAGATCGCGGTCTCCCGGACCGTGCCCGAGATCATCGACCACGCCATGCAGATCACCGGCATCATGGGCTACAAGAACGGCACCCCGTTCTCGCTCGGACGCCACCTGCGCGACGCCCAGTCGGCGCAGCTGATGATCTCCAACGACCGCATCCTCGCCAATACGTCGAACATGCTTCTCGTGAACAAGATTGAAACCAACCTTCTGGGGTAACCGACCATGGATATGCAGCTTCCCTTGCTCGACCGGCTGTTTGCGGCCGGCCTCCTTATCGACACCGGCGTCGATGGCCTCTATGGCCGCAGCGGCGCGTTCGAAGACGTCATCACTCGTTTCGAAGCCGTGATCGATGGTCTCGGCGGCGTCGACAAGCCGGAGACCATCCGCTTCCCGCCCGGCATGAACCGCGCCCATTTCGAAGGCTCGGGCTATATGAAGAGCTTCCCGCAGCTCGCCGGCACCATCCACTCCTTCTGCGGCTGCGAGCTCGACCATGTCAGCCTCTTGACCTGCATGGAGGAAGGCAAGGACTGGACCGGCCAGCAGCAGGCAACCGACATCGTGCTGACGCCCGCGGCCTGCTACCCGCTCTACCCGACGATCGCCAAGCGTGGCGCCCTGCCGGCCGGCGGCGGTCTCTTCGACCTGCAGTCCTATTGCTTCCGTCATGAGCCGTCGAAAGAGCCGACCCGCATGCAGCTGTTCCGCATGCGCGAATATGTCCGCATGGGCAAGCCGACGGACGTCGTCGCCTTCCGCCAGGATTGGATGGAGCGTGGCACCAAGCTGATGGAATCGGTCGGCCTGCCCGTAGAGATCGACGTCGCCAACGACCCCTTCTTCGGCCGCGCCGGCAAGATGTACAAGAACAACCAGCGCAACCAGAACCTCAAGTTCGAACTGCTGATCCCCGTCAACGCCAATGCCGGCCCGACCGCTTGCATGAGCTTCAACTACCATCAGGACCATTTTGGCAAGACCTGGGGCCTGACGACGGATGACGGCGAAACCGCGCACACCGCCTGCGTCGGTTTCGGCCTGGAGCGCATCGCGCTGGCGCTCTTCAAGCACCACGGCCTCGACGTCAACGCGTGGCCGTCACACGTCCGCAAGACGCTCTGGGGCTGATCGAACCATGCAAGCCGTCTTCCCCGGCATCGCGCCCGAGACCTATCGCCCGCATGCGCTCCACGACACGGCGCGCATGTGGCCGGAGACCAACTGCTACATCGATCTCTGGATCGAGGTCTTGAACACGCTGGGCCTGCCGCCGGAAGCCATGCTCGGCTTCACGCTGACGCAGGACTTCGAGGGCGACCAGTTCACCTTCTTCAAGGTGCCGCTGGAAGACCTCGAAGCTCTGTACGGCATCACCTGCACGGAACTCGCCATCTTCGACAGGGTCGAGCGGCATCTGGAGACCCAGATCGCCCGCGGCCGTCTCTGCCTCGTTGAGATGGACAGCTTCTTCATGCCCGACACCGCGGGCGTCGCCTATGGCCGCGAACACGGCAAGACGACGATCGGCATCAATCGTCTGGACGTTCACGGCCGCAGCCTCGATTATTTCCACAATGGCGGCTTCTTCCATCTGGAAGGCAACGATTTCGACGGCCTGTTCCAGACGCTGGCTGGCCCGGAGGCCTTGCCGCTCCTGCCCTATACCGAGTTCGCCAAGCTGCCGACCGTACTGCCGGACGAGGCGCGTATCCGGGAGAAGGCGCTGGCGCTGCTCGCATTTCATTTCGCCCGCCGCCCGCAGGAAAGCCCGTTTCAGGCCTTTGCCGCCGTCTTCCCGGCGCAGGTTGAGGCGCTGGCCAGCCGCGACTTCGACTTCTTCCACAAATACGCCTTCAACACGCTGCGCCAGTTCGGCGCGAACTACGAACTGCTCGCCACCCATCTCGGATGGCTTTCGCCGGACGGTCGTTTCGAAGCGGAACGCCTCGCGGCCCTGAAGATCTCCGAGGTCGGCAAGACCGTGCAGTTCCAGGTCGCCCGCGCCGTCAACCGCAAGAGGTTCGACGCGCTCGCTGGCACGCTGACGCCGGCCGCGGAGGCCTGGGACGCTCTGATGCAGGGGCTGGCGGCAAAGCTCGCCTGACACGTTCGCGCCCGACAGACAGGAAACCTCAGGACATCATGACAACGCTGCCCGCCCGCCTTCGTCTCGTGGATGCACGCCCCCTGACGCACGGCTGGCGCCTCGTCCTGACGCCCCCGGGGCTCCACGCCGACCCATCCGCACTGCCTGACGATGACGGCATCTCCGCGATCGTTCCCGGAACCGTCGCCGGAGCCCTGGAAGCGGCAGGCCAATTCGACCGCACGGCCCCCCACCCGCTGAACGGGCAGGATGCCTGGTTCCTCACCGTCATCGCGGATGAACCGCCGGGTGAGGCCGTTCTCCGTTTCGAAGGCCTTGCGACCATTGCCGACGTCTTCCTCAACGGCGAGAAGATCCTGTCCTCGCACAGCATGTTTACGCGCCACGACGTCCCCGTGCGCCTCACCGGCAACGACCGCCTCGCCATCTGCTGTCGCGCGCTCCTGCCACATCTGTCGCGCAAGCTGAAGCGGGCGCGCTGGCGCACCAAGATGATCGTTCCCGCAGGCCTGCGCGGCGTGCGGACCACGGCGCTCGGCTACATGCCCGGCTGGTGCCCGGAGATCCACGCGGCCGGACCCTATCGTCCCGTCACGCTCCGCCGCGCCGAACAGGCTTCCGTCAGCGCCGTCGATATCGCCGCCTCTCTCGATGCCGAGGGCACCGGGCACCTGAACGTCCGCTTCGAGACGACGGCAACAGGGCCAATCCGGCTGCGCTGCGACGGCCATGAAACCACCGTTACCGTCGAAAACGGCCGCGCGGAGGCAACGCTCGCCCTGCCCGGCATCGCACCCTGGTGGCCGCGCAGCCATGGCGAACCGGTGCTTCACGACGTCGAGATCTTCATGGGTGAGGACCGTCTCACCCTCGGCCGCACCGGTTTCCGCCGGATCGAGATCGACCGCGGCACCGACGGCACGCGTTTTGCCCTGAAGGTCAACGGCGTCGACATCTTCTGCCGCGGTGCCATCTGGACCAATGCGGACATCGTGGGCCTGCCGGGAACGCGAGAAGCCTATGCGCCCTGGCTGCGGCTCGCGGCAGACGCCAACATGAACATGATCCGCATCGGCGGCACCATGACCTACGAGACACAGGCCTTCTTCGCGCTCTGCGACGAACTCGGATTGATGATCTGGCAGGACACCATGTTGGCCAATTTCGACTATCCGGTCGAGAACGAGGCCTTTGCCGCTCTGCTGCGCGAAGAGGTCGAGACGCTGCTGCGGGCGACACGCGCCTCGCCGTCGCTCGCCGTCTTCTGCGGCGGCAGCGAGATGTACCAGCAGGCCGCGATGATGGGTCTCGCCGAACGGGTCTGGGCCGGCCCTCTGACCGAAACGGTCCTGCCGGGCATCGTGGCCAACGAGCGGCCGGACATCGCGTATGTCCCCAATTCCCCCTTCGACGGCGCGCAGCCCTTCTCGCCGAATGCCGGCGTCGGCCACTACTATGGCGTCGGCGCGTATGAACGTCCGCTCGAGGATGCGCGCCGCGCCGATGTCAGCTTCGCTGCCGAATGCCTTGCCTTTTCCAACGTACCGGAACAGGCAACGCTCGATGCGCACCTGCCCGTCGCGCCCGTCCACGATCCCCGCTGGAAGGCCCGCGTTCCTCGCGACCGCGATGCCTCGTGGGATTTCGAGGATACGCGCGACCACTATCTCGGCCGTCTCTACGATCTCGATCCGGCCCGGCTGCGGCGGGAAGATCCCGCGCGCTATCTCGACCTCTCCCGCGCGGTGACCGGCGAGGTGATCGAGGCGACGTTCTCGGAATGGCGCCGCGCGGGCTCCGCCTGCGGCGGCGCGCTCGTCTGGACGTTTCAGGATCTCTTGGCCGGCGCCGGCTGGGGTCTCGTCGATGCCACGGGCCTGCCGAAGCCCGTCTGGCACGCCGTCCGCCGCGCCTTCCGGCCCCTTCAGGTGCTTCTCCTCGACGAGGGAACGAACGGCCTCGACATTCATCTCGTCAACGACACGGCGCGCGAGGAGACGGCAAGGCTGGAACTCTCCTGCCTGCGCGCGGGTCGCCAGCCCGTCATCTCCGGCCGCCGAGACGTCGTCCTGCCTGCTCGATCGAGGTTCCGTCTGCCCGCAACCGATCTCTTCGGTGCTTTCTTCGATACGACCTACGCCTACCGCTTCGCCGGCCCGCAGCACGACGTGACGGTTGCCCGCCTCATCTCGGCGGAAACGAACGCCCCCCTCGCCGAAGCCTTCCACTTCCCGCTCGGCCGCCGCCCGGCGATCCACGATGCGACGCTCTCGGCAGCCCTGGTCGAGACCGATGCGGGATTCGCGCTCGACATCGCGACCGATCGCCTCGCCCAGTCGGTGCACATCGCCTGCCCCGGCTTCCTGCCGTCCGACAACTGGCTCCACCTCGCGCCCGGCCCCGCCCGCCGCATCCAGCTGGTGCCGCAATCAACACAGCCGGAGACAAGGGAGAAGCCGGCGCGTCCCTCTGGCGACGTCGCCGCCATCGGCAGCGCCCTCTCCGTTCCCTTTTGATGCGCAAATAGAGCGCTCTGTATTATGCAGTAACGATCCGATCACGATGCCTTGCGCGTGCCCGACACGATCGCGAGGATCGTATCGCGGATATGCTCCCGCAGTTCGCGCCGCGCCTTGGGTGGCGTGACGTTGTGGTCGGCATCGGCGAGCAGAATGCGCGAGACGTTTGGATAGCGTGCCAGAAGCTGGCCGTCCCGGCCGAAATGCTGGTTCAGCCGCGCAAGGCCGATATCGCCTTCGCTATAGACGAGCGAGACGGGCACATGACGTTCGCGCAATTGCCGGAACGCGCGATGCACGCCGTTCCGCAGCCTTGCTTCGACCGACAGGGAACCCAGCACCGGGGCTGCCGTCCGCGAGACGCGGCGGGCGACGATTTTCAGGATATTGCCGGCAGCGCGCGGCACGTCGATCTTGCCGGAGATCAACCTGTAGGCCGTCTCCATGCGCAGGGCGCGTCGTTTGTAGTCGTCGAGAGAGCGGGGATTGTAGCGGATCATCTGGTCGACATCGTCGCGCGGATCCCAGGCGAAGGTCAAAATATTGATCGCAATGACCCCGCGGCACCGCGGATCGGCCAGTGCTGCGTTGAACGCGAGGTAGGCGCCGCTGCATCGCCCGACTAAGACGGGGTCGGGCAGGCCGATGGCTTCGATGCGATCGAGCGCGGCCCGCACGTCGGAAATTTGTCCGGGCGAATAGAGCACCTGCCGGTCGCCCTCCGGCACCGGCGGGCTGTCGGCGATTCCGGCGGCGTCGAACCGGAACGATGCGATGCCGGATGCGGCCAGCATCCGCGCCGTCTCGACCGTCGAGCGGGCCCAGCCGGACTGCCGGTCGTAGCCGGTGCCGAGCAAAAGGGCAGTCCCCACGGGAATGGCATCGGCCGGCGTGCAGAGGACACCGAACAATCGGTCACCGGCGCCGAACCGCATGGGACATTCGATGAAGCTGCCGCCATCGAGAACGCCGGAAGACGGCGCGCCCTGCCCGGCACCCTTTTCGAGCTCAGAAGCATCGAGGCCGAGGATCCAGTTGGTCAAGGCCTTGAAAACGGCGGCAGGTGTCTCGGCGATGGTCGGGTTCGACACGAGGTCGGAATAGCCCTCGAAGACGACCCGGGTGACATCGGCACCCTCTGTCTGCAACTGGACAGCCAGCGCACCGTCAGCATCCGATTGCGGACGTTCCGCGATGAAAAAACGTGCCGATCCCGCCGGCTTGAACGCCCTGGCATCCGCGCTGCGCACGGCGGCGGCAACGCTGTCCTCCATCACCAGACCTGCGATGGACGTGCCTGGACCGCCACTGCCAAGCGGCAGGCCCAGTCCTTCGTCCACGACCTTCGCCCAGAGCGAAAGCTCGCGCAGATACCGCCGCCCGCTCGTGACCGGGGCGAGAAGCGCGACGCCCGCAAACAGAAATGAGGGGTCATTGGCCTGCAGCAGCTCCGGAACCGGGAGCGATCCGAACCCTTGCGCCACCACCACCAGACGATCAAGCCCGGAGAGATCGCGAAGGCATCGCGCAGCGGCCAGCACCGTCGTCGTGAAGGGTTCGAGACCCGAAGGTTCGGACAAGTCGAGCGCATCGCCCGTGCCGGGATGGTCGTAGCGCAGGCTGGCAATGGCGGCATCGGCAAGGCTATCGGCAAGCTCGCGCCACGCCTTGTGCACGCAAAGCTCCTCCAGCCCCCAAGGGCTGATAAACAGAACGGCGGCGCGCGTTATCGCTCCTTGTGCCGGCGTGAAGAGGCCAACGGTGTTCTCGAACGTGACCGGCCGACCGGCAGGACGGGGCATCTGGATGGCATCCATGCTGACGGAAGTCATTGCGCATTCGGTTCCGTTGGTTGGACGCACGGGCGTGCGGGGCTCGTCAATCTAAGGCGGCACCAGTTAATATTCGATCATTCTCATGAATATCCGACCCCTCAGACCTGCGGCGAGACCGGTTTGAGAACGGTCTGCGGCGCCGCATTTCGGGCCGGTGCGGTACGCCACCCTTGCAGGCGGCCAAACAGCAAATGTCGCGAGCGGCGGGCCATCGCTCCGTCGCCCTTGAGACCGTAAACGAGGATACCGGCCAGCGGACGGACGATTTCCGGCAGGAACCGTCCTATCGAAAAACCGTGTCGCCGCAGCACATAGCCGAGCCCGGCGCCGTAGCGGTACATCTTCTGCGCATTCTCGCGCGTCCGCCGATCGCCATGGTCTTCGGGATGATGGGCCGTCAGTGTCGGAAAATACTGTCCGCTGGCGCCGGTCTCCAGGCATTTGAGCACCATATCCTGGACCTCGTGCGCGCCCCAGATCGTGCCCGACCCCGGCCCGAGCGCCACATCGAACCCGCCTGCGGCCTCGAACACCGGCCGTCGTACGACCACGATCCACTCCATCAGCGTGTTCCAGACCGTGTCCCGCGTGAGCGCCGTCGGCTCTGCGGCAAAGCTTCCCATGATCGTCCGTCCATCGGGCGCCGTCGGCCTGCCGCTATAGATGTCGGCCGGCTTTGACGCCATCAGCGCCTCCAGCGTCAGGAAGAAATCGCCGGGGTACCAGCAGTCATCGTCCGGAAACATCAGCCAAGCGCCGCGTGCCTGCGCCGCACCGCGGTTTCGCGCGCGACAGACGCCCTTTTCGGCTGATCGGATATGGACGATGTCGATCTCTTGGGAAAATCGCACGAGAAGCGGCACGAGCCGGTCGTCACCGTTCTGATCGACGAACAGAACCTCGAGATCCCCGCGCTGCTGCGCGACGAGCGACACCAGAAGGCGCTCGATCTCATCGACTCGCCCGAGGGTCGCCACGACGAGGGAAAAGCGATGTTGCAGTGGTCCTTCCACGTCGAACCTCCCGATCCGCCAAAGGCGCGGATGCCGTAGCTTCAGCCCCTAAGGACGGTTGCATCTGGGATAGGCCAAATTCTCCAATAGCCGATTAATGGTGGCGCGAAAAAGCTGCCTAACCGTCGCGACGCGTCCTCAGGCTTCGCGGCTGCAGGCGCTTCAGCGTCTTGCCGCCAGGGTCGTTTTCCAGGTGCAGCACGCGCTTGAAAAACGTGTCGTTCGGCTGCATCCGCCCGATATTGATAATCGCAGCCTTCGCCGTCTCCACGGTGAAGAAGGTGACGACACGCTGGTAGGTTTCAGGATCGAGCGTATCGAGCACCTCCTCGACCACGATCCAGCGCGGCTTGTGAAGGCCGAGCCGGGCGATGGCGAGCAGGCGCAGCTCGGCCTCCGTGGGCTTCACCTGCGACTGCAACGGTTGATCGAGCCCTGCCACGAAACGATCGAGCCCGAGGCGCGTCAGCACCGAGGCGAGCTGCTCGCGCGGGAACCGGTCGGGTGCTGCGGGATGGATCAAGGTTTCCGCCACGCTGCCCGGCGGAAAATAAGGTACGCGCGGAATGAACGCCATGCTGTCCGACGGCGGCAGCGCGAGCCGCCCGCGCCCCCAGGGCCAGAGGCCCGTCACCGCGCGGAAGAACGAACTCTTGTCGACGTCGGTTCGGGCCGTGATCAGCACCCGGTCTCCGGGCAGGATCTCGACATGCGCATCGGCAAGCTTGACGCTGCCGGACGGCGACGCCACCGCAAGGTCGTCCATGACGATGCTGCCGCCACTCGGCTCGGCATAGACGATCCGCTTGTCGTTCTCGTAGCGCTCGTCCGTCATCAGCATGGCCGAGCGAAAGGCGGAAACCCGCAGCAGCGTCGCGCGCCAGTCGGCCACCGCCTCGATATTGTCGACGAACCAGCGCAGCGACGCATGCACCTGGTTGAAGGCGCCGACGGCCATCATCAGCCCGCCGAAGGAGAGATTTCCGGCAAAGAACACCGGCGCCGCGATGACGATCGGCGCAATCACCGTCACCCAGCCATAGCCGGCCGTCACCCAGGTCAGGCGGGTCATGGCGAACATCAGGCCGCGGCTGATCTCCAGCACCGAGGCAAGGTCGCGCTCGATCCGGCGTTTCTCGTTCGCCTCGCCGCCCGAAAGCGACACCGCCTCGATATGTTCGTTGACGCGCATGAGCGAGAACCGGAGCGCTGCCTCGCGCTGGTAGTGCTCGCCGTTCAGCTTCACGAGCGGCCGTCCGACCAGCCAGCTGAGCCACGAGGCGATGCCGGCATAGAGGATGGCGGCCCAGACCATGTAGCCGGGAATGGCCACGGCATAGCCCTGGAACCGGAAGACGAAACCGGCCGACAGCGACCAGAGCACGCCGATGAAGCTGACGAGCAGGATGCCGGACTGCACGAGCCCGATGCCGAGACCGGCCGTCAGATCGGTCAGATGCCGTGCATCCTCGTGGATGCGCTGGTCGGGATTGATGCCGAGCGAGCCGGCATTGGCAAGGCGGAACGCCCGCGTCGGCTTCATCCACTCGGTGATCAGGTCCCGCGTCAGCCCTTCCCGCAGCTTGATCTTGATCCACTGCCCGAGCCAGGTCTGGATGACGTTGAGGACGAGGATGACGCCGGCGATCTGCCCGAAGACGACGAACTGCCCGAGAAAGGCCGGCAGGTCGCGCCGCTCCAGCGTGTCGTAGAACGGCTTGTACCAGCGATTGAGAAAGATCTGCCCGATGGCAATGGCGATGATGACCGCAAGGAGCCCGGCTGCCAGCAACAGGATGATGCGCCGCGACGGCGAGGCGACGAAGGCCTGCTGCATCATGCGCAGCTGCTGGCCAAGCGTCTGCTCTTCCTCCAGATCCCCTGCTGCCACGCTGGTAGCGCGCCCTATCTGACCGTTGCGAGCGTCCCTGCGATGCGGCATGTCTGCGGCTTTCTTCCAATCCTGTTGCGCTAAACTATAGCGCACCCCGCCATCTCTCCCACGGGAAAACGACCATGAAGCAGCGAGCTTGCCGCTTGCTGACCATAGGGGTGAAAAGAACACCGCAAGCGCGGGTCGCCGGGATCTCCGGGCAGCACAGCCAACGGCGTTTCCCTTCGGGCAGAGATCGTTTAAAGCCTTCGGCATCCTTTCGCCCGAAAGGTCCGTACACTGTCGGAGAAGCCATTCGTGTCCGCCGAGATCTCCCTGGACGACCAACGCCGTCTTGCAGCCATCACCGCCATGACGGGCGAACTCCGGCGCGAGATCACGTCTGCGCCGCGCTGGGTCCAGCTCGCGCATCTGCTGAAGGACGCGGGCGCGCTGGAAGAAGCCGAGAAGGCTTATCGAACGGCGATCCGGTGCGACGGCACGGAATGGGATCCGAGACTGCACCTCGCCCACCTGTTGAAGCGTCTCGACCGGCTGCCGGAAGCGCTGGCGATGTTCGAGGCCATCCGCGCGCTGCCGGACGGGCCGAATGTCGATCACGAGATGGCCGGCTTGCGCGTCGCGGTCCTGCCCGAAAACAGCGTGATCCAGCGCCCCGTAGCGCCACCGCCCGCCTCCCCGCTTTCACCGCGCCTCCAAGCCCTGCTGGACGACCTCTCGGGCGAACTGGCGCGTGCCGGCGTAGATCTCACCGATACCGCACCGGCGGCGGACACGACGACGCGCCCGCGTCTCCCGTCCCTCACCTGCTCGACCGACCTCAAGGCCGAACTGGTGCCCAAGGCCAATCTGGTCATTCGCGACGGCGTTCTCACGGGAACCACCGACAATCCGCAATTCGAGATCCGGTGCGCCACCGCCTGCGCCCCAGGCTGGGTCGAGATCGAATTCGGCATCGACATGACGACGCCGATCATCGAGCCGATCCTCTATGTCGAGCATGCGCCGCGGTGGCAGGCCTTCTCGACCTTCCGCCTCGTCCCGCGCAATGGCCGGTTCCATGCGGTCTGCCGGCTGGATGCGCCCGTCCTCGGCCTCCGGCTCGACCCGTCCAACGCCGCCGGCCCCTTCACCGTCACGCAGATCGGCCTGCGGCAGATCGGGCTGAGCCGCGTCGTGCGCCATGCGTGGAAACGGGACCGCGCCGCGACGCGCGAAGCCCTGGCCAAGCGCCGGCATGAAGGCCCAACGGCCATGGAAGCGGCACTGGCGCAATGCCTTGCGAACCCCGCCCTCGACGCCTACCAGCGCTGGATCCGCCGCCACGAGACGCCGTCGCGGCTTGCCCCCGATCAAGCCCGCACGAACGTCGCCCGCTGGCCGAAGAAGCCGGCCCTGGCGGTGCTCGTCGAATGGGACGCTTCGGAAACGGTGCCCCTTGCGGAGACGCTGGCATCGCTCGCAGAACAAATCTATCCGCACTGGACGCTCGACATCCTTGCGCCCCGCCCATTGACGGCAGGGGAACGGCAACAGATCGAGACCATCGTTCCCAGCGCCACCTTTCCCGCCAACCTGTCCGCAGCCCTCGACGGCCGGCAGGGCAGCCACGTCGTGCATATCGACGCCGGAGACCGGCTTTCTCCCGCAGCGCTGTTCCGCCTTGCAGAGGAGATCTTCGCCAGACGCGGCAAGAGCACGGACATCATCTACACCGACGAGGACCATTGGGTTGCGGGCGCGCGCCGCGACCCGCTCTTCAAGCCCGATTGGGATCCGGACTTCCAGACCTCGACCGGCTATATCGGTACCTTCGTCACGATCCGTCAGGATCGGCTGAGCCAGGCTCTTTCCGGACCGTCCGACCGGTGGCAGGACGTTTTGACGACCGTGCTGGCTGGCGTCGCGGAAACGGAGGTGCTGCATATACCCGACGTGCTGAACCATCGTCACGTCACGCCGAAGCCCATCGCCTCCCTGCCGCAGCCTCCACAGGAGCCGGTCGGCGGCTGGCCGCACGTCACGCTGATGATCCCGACACGCGACAGCGTCGGCATCCTGCGCAATGGCGTCGCCTCGCTTCTTCGCGAGACCGACTATCCGAGCTTCGATATCCTCATCATCGACAACGGCAGTACGCAGCCGGAAACGCTGGCCTATTTCGATGAAATCGCGGCCGGTGGACAGGTCGGCATCATCAAGGTTCCGGGACCATTCAACTTCGCACACCTGAACAACCAGGCAGCGGCTGTGGCCAAGGGCGTGGTGCTCGGCCTCGTCAACAACGACATCCTCGCCATAGAGGCCTCCTGGCTGAAGGCCATGGTGGCGGAAGCTGTGCGGCCGGACGTCGGCGCGGTCGGCGCAAAGCTCCTCTACCCCTCCGGCCACGTGCAGCACGGCGGCATGGCCTGCGGCGTCGGCTTCGTCACCGCGCACCCGCAGAAGTTCAAGGCGCGGGATGATCGCGGCTATATGGACAGCCTCGTCGCCACGCACCGTGTTTCCACCGTCACCGCCGCCTGCCTCATCGTCGAGCGCCGCAAATATGCAGAGGTCGGCGGTATGGATGAAGCCGCCCTGCAGATCGCCTTCAACGATGTCGATCTCTGCCTCAAGCTCGATGCTGCCGGCTACCGCAATCTTATGGTGCCGGCCGCGCGCCTCATCCACCTGGAAAGCGCCACCCGCGGCCTCGACATGACGGGAGAGAAGGCGGACCGATTCCGCCGCGAAGCCGAAACGGTCCTTGCCCGCTGGAAGCAGCGGATCACCAACGATCCCTACTACAACGTCAACCTGACGCGCGATCGCGAAGACGGCTCCATTAAGGATTAGACGGAAATCCTGCCTCTCCGGTGCCTGCGTCTCACAGATGTCTTGAAAGCTGCACAGACAAGTTGGTACAAGCATTGCCAGCCAATCGATATTTCAGCAACGATAGATGGACTTTTGGATGAATTTTGAGCGCCTTTCGATTTCCGACGTGATCCTGGTCAAGCCGAACAAGATCGGTGACGACCGCGGGTACTTTATGGAAACGTTCCGCCAGTCCCTGTTCGAGGAACAGGCAGCCAAGGTCGAGTTCCGTCAGGACAATCAGTCGCTTTCGGCAGATGCCGGCACGGTGCGCGGACTGCACTTCCAGCTGGAACCGCGCGCGCAGGGCAAGCTCGTGCGCTGCATCGCGGGCGCCATCTACGACGTCGCCGTCGATATCCGCGTCGGCTCGCCCACCTATGGCCAGTATGTCGGCGCGGAACTGACCGCGCAGAACGGCCATCAGCTGTGGGTTCCCGCGGGCTTTGCCCATGGTTTCTGCACCCTGGTGCCGGCCACGGAGGTCAGCTACAAAGTCACGGACTATTACAGCGCCGAACACGACCGCGGGCTTCGCTGGGACGATCCGGCCATCGGCATCGTCTGGCCAGATGTCGCCAAGACGCCCGTCCTGTCGAAGAAGGACACGCTTCAGCCGCTGCTGGCCGACCTGAAGGAAAGCTTCACCTATACCGGCCCCAACGCCAACTCGTAACCATCAGGAATCCCGACTATGCGCGTTATTGTTACCGGCGGCGCCGGCTTCATCGGTTCGGCCGTGGTTCGTTATCTCGTCCTTGAGAAGGGCTACGAGGTTCTCACCATCGACAAGCTGACCTATGCCGGCACGCTGACCTCTCTCGAAAGCATCAGCAACCAGGCAAACCACAGGTTCCTGCAGGCCGACATCTGCGATCGCAGCGCCATTCAGGAAGCCTTCGACACGTTCCGCCCGGACCGCGTCATGCATCTGGCCGCCGAAAGCCATGTCGACCGGTCGATCACAGGTGCTGCCGACTTCGTGCAGACCAACGTCATCGGCACGTTCACCATGCTCGAAGCCGCGCGCGCCTACTGGAACACGCTGGAAGCCGATGCCAAGGAAGCCTTCCGCTTCCTGCACGTGTCCACGGACGAGGTCTACGGCTCGCTCGGCGACGACGGCCTCTTCACCGAAACCACGCCCTATGACCCGAGCTCGCCCTACTCGGCCTCCAAGGCCTCCTCGGACCATCTGGCCAAGGCCTGGCAGCGCACCTACGGTCTGCCGATCGTCGTGTCGAACTGCTCGAACAATTACGGCCCCTACCACTTCCCGGAAAAGCTGATCCCGCTGATCATCCTCAACGCGATGCACGGCAAGAAGCTTCCGGTCTATGGCAGCGGCGCCAACATTCGCGACTGGCTTTACGTCGAGGATCACGCCCGCGCTCTGGATCTCATCGCCGAACGCGGCCAGGTCGGCGAGACCTACAATGTCGGCGGCCGCAACGAGCGTCGCAACATCGACGTCGTCCACCGCGTCTGCGAACTCATGGACACGCTGCGTCCGCAGGGCGCACCGCATGCCAAGCTGATCGAGCACGTCACCGACCGTCCGGGCCACGACGCCCGCTACGCGATCGACGCGACGCGTCTGGAAACCGAACTCGGCTGGAAGGCACTCGAGAACTTCGACACCGGCATCGAGAAGACGGTGCGCTGGTATCTGGAGAACGAATGGTGGTGGAAGCCGCTGCGCGACGGCTATGATGGCGGCCGCCTCGGCCTCATCCAGACGCAGCCGAAGGCATCCTGATGGCCCTGAAATATCTCGTCACCGGCAAGGAAGGACAGGTCGTCCGCTCGATCATCGAGCGGGCCGCCAACCATCCCGACATCGCCATCGTCACCTTCGGCCGCCCGGAGGTGGATTTCAGCGCACCGGAAACACTCGGACCGGCCATCGCAACCGTGCGGCCTGACATCATCATCTCCGCTGCCGCCTACACGGCGGTGGATCAGGCGGAAAGCGAGGAAGACCTCGCCACCAAGATCAATGGCGAGGCGGCGGGCGCGCTGGCGAGAGCGGCTGCCGGCCTCGGCATTCCGATCGTCCACATCTCCACCGATTACGTCTTCGACGGTACCAAGGCGGGTGCCTATGTCGAGAGCGATCCGGTTGCGCCGATCGGCGCCTATGGCCGCTCGAAGCTTGCCGGTGAAGAGGCCGTGGCGGCGGCCACGCCGAACCATGCCATTCTGCGCACCGCCTGGGTTCACAGCCCCTATGGCAAGAACTTCGTCAAGACGATGCTGCGCGTGGCGGCCGACCGCGACGAGATGAACGTGGTCGCCGATCAGGTGGGCTGCCCGACCTCGGCGCTTGACATCGCCGATGCCGTCCTTGCCGTTGCCGGCAACCTTTTGAAGAGCGACGATGCGGCGCTGCGCGGCATCTTCCACCTGACCAATGCCGGCCGCGCCAGCTGGGCGGAGTTCGCAACCGAGATCTTCCGCCTGTCGGCAGAACGGGGCGGTCCGTCGGCGAAGGTCAACCCGATCCCGTCGAGTGCCTACCCGACGCCGGCAAAGCGTCCGGCCAATTCCCAACTCGACGGCAGCAAGCTTTCCGCCATACACGGCGTCACCCTGCAGGACTGGCGCGCAGCGACCGAAACGGTCGTCACCCGCATCCTCCAGGCATAATTCATTTAGGAGTATTTCGATGAAGGGTATTATTCTCGCCGGCGGCAGCGGTACGCGCCTGCATCCGATGACGCTGGTCACTTCCAAGCAGCTGATGCCGGTCTACGACAAGCCGATGATCTACTATCCGCTGTCGACGCTCATGCTGGCCGGCATCAAGGACATCCTGATCATCTCGACCCCGGTCGACCTTCCGAACTTCCAACGTCTGCTGGGTGACGGCAGCGCCTGGGGTATCAACCTCACCTATGCCGAGCAGCCGTCCCCGGATGGTCTGGCGCAGGCCTATATCATCGGCGCCGACTTCGTCGGCTCGGACCCTTCCTGCCTCATCCTCGGCGACAACATCTTCTACGGCCACGGGATTACAGAGCTGTTCGACCGCGCAAGCGCCCGCACGGACGGTGCCACCGTGTTCGCCTATCACGTCGCCGATCCGGAACGCTACGGCGTGGTCGAGTTCGACAAGAGCATGAAGGCGCTCTCCATCGAGGAAAAGCCACAGGCGCCGAAGTCCAACTGGGCCGTGACCGGCCTCTACTTCTACGACGCCGCCGTCGTCGACATCGCCGCCAACCTCAAGCCCTCGCCGCGCGGCGAACTCGAGATCACCGATGTCAACCGGGTCTATCTGGAGCGCGGCAATCTCAGCGTCGAACTGATGGGCCGCGGCTATGCCTGGCTCGATACGGGAACCCCTGACAGCCTGCTGGACGCTGGCGAATTCGTCGCCACACTCGAGCGTCGCCAGGGCTTCAAGATCGCCTGCCCGGAGGAAATCGCCTACCTCAACGGCTTCATCGACGCCAACCAGCTGGAAGTGCTCGGCAAGAAGCTCGGCAAGAGCACATACGGCAAATACCTCTTGTCGCGTCTTCAGGACGGCAAGATCTGAACGAGATCTCGACAATCCATCGAACATGAAAAGAGGCGCAGGCTGTAAAGCCTGCGCCTCTTTTCATTCATACGCCGTCCGAAACGATCGGTCAGGCGTTGGTGTCGCGCAGTATCTCGAACAGGAACCAGACGCGCTTCTCGCCGTCATCGATCCAGTTTTCGAGCAGGCTCGCCGTTGCGACGTCGCCATGCTCGTCGCAGAGGTCATGCAGTTCCCGCATGCTCTGGACCAGGGCTCCATTATCGTCGCGCAGTTCCGCCAGCATTTCGTGCGGGTGGACGAAGTCGGCGTCGTTGTCCTTGATCCGCTGCTGACGGGAGATGTCGCCGATCGACTTCAGGGTCGATCCGCCAAGCTTGCGAACACGTTCGGCCAGCGGGTCGGTGATGGCGAGAAGTTCGGCACCGTGATCGTCGAGCAGCAGATGGTAGTCGCGAAAGTTCGCGCCGGACATATGCCAATGAAAATTCTTCGTCTTCAGGTACAGGGCGAAGACATCGGCCAGAAGGGCCGAGGCGCCTCCGGAAATGTCTTTCACGCCTTCCTGCGAAAGTCCTGTCGGCGTCTTCAGGTCGGCCTTACGGCGGGATTTTACGGACTGGTCCATGGGTTCTGTTCCTTGTCTCGGGAGATCGTAAGGTTTGGACGATCGTGAAGGAGAGGATATCATCGCTGGCGCGTACGGCCGGGGCAACAGTGGTTTCCGCGGCAGCAAGAGGCGTTCGACCAAGTCTCGGCGCGCCGAGGCAGCAACGGATGACCGGCGCAAAAGTTCCCATCAAGCAAGCCGAAAGGTTGCAAGCCGAAGAAAACCTCAGGTTACGATCCCTTAAGCCTGCTCCTTTACGGCACCTTCGGGCCTTTCCGCTATACGTAGGGGGAACGAAGAATGGACCCAGAACCATG
Organism: Rhizobium sp. PP-CC-3A-592; assembly: GCF_003217095.1. Lineage (GTDB taxonomy): Bacteria > Pseudomonadota > Alphaproteobacteria > Rhizobiales > Rhizobiaceae > Ferranicluibacter. Next base: position 5,366 of record NZ_QJSR01000005.1, on the reverse strand, counting down.
CCGCTAGCCCTGCGTAATTCCCAATCGAGCACCTATGCACGCGGCAACCTCGAAGACAGGTTGACACAGGCGCATCATCGGATCGAGACGGCGTTTCTGGATGGCGGAGCCTCTCTCGTGGCCGTCATGGAGCTCGTGACCGGGCTCGTCGGCACGCTCGATCGTGTCACCGGCGCACTGGACGGCGAGACGACCACGGCGGCGATTGCCGGTCTGCACCGGACGATCGCAGAGCTCGCCCGCCTGCCGGACATCATGGCAGAACGGCAATTGTCCTTCGACGAGATCGCCGATCTCTGCGCCGCATCGCGCCGTCACGTCGATGACATGCACGAGACCTTTCGCTACCTCAAGGTCTTCGCGATCACCGTCAAGATCACTGGTGCCGGCCTCGACGAGTTTGCCGATTTCGCCGACGAGATCAGGGACCGCATTCACTCGGGCGCCAGCGAGATCGAGCGTTTCGCAGCCGAGCTCAAATCCATGCAGGGCGAACTGTCGACCGCGCGCAGCTTTTCCTCCTCCGTCCTCGGCGATTTTCGCGTCGCCATCCCCGAGATCGTCACCAACCTCACCGGCAATGCGACCCGGCTGATCGCGCAGCACGCGGCCATGGCCAAGCGCGCCGGCGAGGTCAGGGCTGTCGCTGCCAACGTCCAGACGAAGATCGCCGCGGCGTTGTCTGCGCTTCAGATCGGCGACATCACGCGCCAGCGGATCGAGCATGTCCAGGCGAGCTTCAGCCATCTCGACGCCTTCCTCGAAGGCGATGGCCGGCATCTCGGCAGTGCTGAGCGAGACGGCATCGCCGCCTGCGTGCTGCATCTGGCCCATGCCCAGCTGGAAGAGACATTGCTGGATTTCCGGAAGAAATGTGCCAGCGTCTTCACGACGATCTCGAGCTTCACGGCGGATGCCTCCCGCATTCTCGACCTCAGGTCGGAGCTTGCGGGCTTTCGCGACGCGCCGGACGAGGATATTCTGAAGGTCATCGCGCGCGACATTCGCCACGCCTGCGACCTCGCTGCCCGTGTCGAGGGTCGCAGCCGCGATGCGACGGCGCTTGTCGCTTCCGTGGTTGATGCCGTGCAGACGCTGATCACGGCGATCGAGATGATCCGGTCGATCAAGGTCGACATCCACTACATGGCGCTGAACTCCAACCTGCGATGCTCGCGGCTGGGCGATGCCGGTCGCTCGGTCAACGTCGTCAGCGGCGAGCTGCGCACGTTTGCAGGCCGGCTGGAAGAGCCCGCCGACAACGTCGTCGCCGGCATGCGGCGGATCGAAACCTCCGCCGCCTCGCTCTCGTCCGGCAGCGGCTCGGAGATCGCGAATATCGCAATGCCGCTCGACATGGCCCTCCAGTCGATCTCCGCGGTCTCGACGCAGATGGATGAAAATCTCGACGCCTTCAACGAACAGGGCGATGCCGTCTTCGGGAAGATCGCTTCGGCCATCGGCGCGCTCGACTTCGAAAGCAGCCTCGGCACCGTTCTGGAAGCCTGCGTCGAGATGGCCGGCCGTTTCGCCGAAGATCTGGGTGCGCCCGTGCCGTCAGCGGCAGCGGCAAGCCTGTCGCAGACCATCTACCGGACCTACACGATGGCGCAGGAGCGCGACATTCACCTGTCGATCTTCCCGATGGACGAGTTGGACACGGCACCTGCGGCTGCCACGCCCGCTGCCGCGATAAGCGACGACGATCTCTTCGAAGACGCGTTGTTCTAAACCGATCCCCGTCAGGCCGCGTCGGCCTTGAGGGAAAGGCCGGAATGCACGCCCCTCGCCCGGCCCTTCACCAGCGCCGGTACCTCGTCGGCATAGCGTTCCGCATTGAGGATCGCCTTGTCGAGATTGCTGACGCGGTCGCGGTTCATGAGATGCAGGAAGGTCTTGTACTCGAACATGTCGCGGAACGCGGCGCGCTCAATGATCGGGGTCGAGAGCATATGCACCGAGCGCTCCTGCAGTAGCATCTTGACCGCGAGAAGGCCGCGCGTGGTGACCATGGAGTTGACCCGCGAGAGAACCACCGAATGGGGAATGCGGATGCCGGCCTTGCGGTCGAGATAGGACAGCAGCTCCAGAACCTGCGCCCCGCCCTGCGCATCCATTGAACTGCCCTGAATGGGGATCAGCACGTGATCGGACAGGCCGAGCGCGGTGGCCAGCAAGGGCGACTGGGCGCCGGGGAGATCGATGATCACGTAATCGGCGGAGCGATATTCCTCGACCGTGCGCGGCAAGGCCGAGAGCGAGACGAAGGTGGCGACCGTCAGGTTAGCGACGGGATCTGCGGCCTCGAACCAGCGGGAGATCCAGCGTTGCGGATCGGTGTCGATGATCGCGACGCGGTGGCCGCGCCGCACGAGTTCCGTCGCCAGAAGCAGCACGGCCGTGGTCTTGCCGGCGCCGCCCTTGGTATTGGCGAAAGTGATGATAGCCATTGCAAACCCCGTTTCCGTCACAGAGCTTGTCATCGCCCGTCCCGAACGCCGCTCACATGGCGTCGGGGACAAGTTTTGCGGCGTCGTGGTTAAGGCCGGGTTAAAACGGCTACCGGCGCCTGTCCTCGGAGAGAATTTCCATGGCGATCTGGCCGAGCGGCACGATCCGATCGACGCCGCCACGGGCGATCGCTTCCTTCGGCATGCCGAAGACCACGGACGTCGCCTCGTCCTGGGCGATCGTGAAGGCGCCGGCCTGATGCATTTCCAGCATGCCGCGCGCGCCGTCGTCGCCCATTCCTGTCATGATCGCCGCCATGGCATTGCTGCCAGCCGCCCGCGCCGCCGAGCGGAACAGCACATCCACCGACGGACGATGACGCGAGACGAGCGGTCCGGGCCGGACCGAGACGTGATAGCGCGCACCCTGCCGCTCCAGCATCATGTGACGGTCGCCGGGCGCAATTAGCACATGGCCGCGCAGCACCGGATCGCCATCCTCGGCCTCTTTCACCTCGACGTCGCAAAGCCCGTTCAGGCGCTTGGCAAAGGCGGCCGTGAATTTCTCCGGCATGTGCTGGACGATGACGATGCCGGGCGCATTCGATGGCAGCCGTTCGAGCAGTTCACGCAGCGCTTCCGTGCCGCCGGTGGAGGCGCCGATGCAGACCACCATTTCCGTGGTGCGCGCCATGGCCTTGCCGGAAGGCGGCGGCAGCATGGCATCGGCCGTCAGCTTCTCGCTGGGTCCGCCTGCAGATGCCGACGTGGCACGTCCAGCCTTCTGCCGGACGCGTGCCTGGGCCGCACTCTTGACCACGTCGCAGATCCGCGCCGCCTGCTCGGCGAGATAGTCCGCCGCGCCGATCTTCGGCTTCAGGATGACATCGACGGCACCGGCTTCCAGCGCCTGCATCAACGTTTCCGTACCCGTCTCCGTCAGCGATGAACACATGACGACGGGAATGGGCCGCTGCGACATCAGCTTGCGCAGGAAGGTGATGCCGTCCATGCGCGGCATCTCCACATCCAGCGTGATGACGTCGGGAATTTCCTCCTGGATGCGCTTGGCGGCCATGAACGGATCCGAAGCCGCGCCGATGACGGTAATGGCAGGGTCGGATTCCAGAACGGCCGTCAGCGTCTGCCGGACGCTGGCGGAATCATCGACGATCAGGACGCGGATCTGTTTGCCGGGCACAGGCTATTCCTTCACGAAGACGGTATTGGCAAGCTGGCGGACCGGCAGGTTCATGCCGGTGATCGACTCGGAATGGCCGATCAGCAGATGCCCGCCGGGAAGGAGGCAATCGACCAGACGGTTCAGCACATGCATCTGGGTCTTCTTGTCGAAGTAGATCAGCACATTGCGGCAGAAGATCACGTGCATCGGATCGCCGACCCGATAGACGTCGTCCATGAAGTTCAGCCGCATGCAGCCGACGCGGGAGCGAAGCTGGGGCACGATCCGCACCTCGCCGCGCGCCGGATCCCGAGCGCTCATGACGAAGCGGCGGCGCAGATCGGCCGGAACCGGCCGGACCATCTCCTGGGTATAGATGCCTTTGGTCGCGACTTCGAGAACCTGGGTCGAGAGATCGGTGGCCAGGATCGAATAATCGGGACCGTTGCAGGTCTGCCGGTAATCCTCCAGCACCATCGCCATCGTGTAGGGTTCCGCACCCGTGGAACAGGCCGCACTCCAGGTGCGGACACGCCGCACGCCCCGTTCCTTCAACCCGGGCAGGATCGTCTGGCGCAGGAAATCGAAATGGTTCGGCTCGCGGAAGAAATCCGTCTTGTTGGTGGTGACGGCGTCGATCAGGTGGATCGCCTCGCGCTCGATCCCATGGCCGTCGAACAGAAAATCGCAATAGCCATCGAGCGTTTCGATGCCGGTGGCGCGCAGCCGCCGCCGCAACCGGCCTTCGAGCATGGTGGCCTTGCTCTGCGGCATCTTGATGCCGCTATAGTCGTAGATATAGGCGCCCAGCCGTTTGAAGTTGCGCGCACTCAGCCGTCCGCCTTCCGTATAGGAAGCCCCATGACGGGGAGCGTCTTGATAGGAAGCGGCCTGTGTCACGGAAAAGATGCTCCTGGGATGGCGGGCCTTGCGGTGCTCATGCGACGCTACGCTCCGGCAGGCCGGTTGCGGCAAGCGCCGATCCGCCGTCGGAAAACAGCCGGGCAAGATCGATGATGACGACGAAGCCGGTTTCGCGGCGCACCACGCCGCGGATGTAGTCCGACCGCCAGCGCACGCCGATGTCCGGCGCCTGCTCGATGCTGTCGCGCCGGAAGGGCGTCACCTCGAACACCTTGTCGGCCACCAGCCCGAGCGCGAGGTCCTTCTCGCCCAGGGGAATGTCGAGCACCAGAATGCGGGTGTGCGGCGTGCGCACGGTGGGCGTCATGCCCAGCCGCAGGCGCAGGTCGATGATCGGTACGCCCTGACCGCGCACGTCGCGCAGGCCCATCAGGTAGTCGGGCCCGTGCGGGATCTTGAACGGGTCCTCGTGGTCCAGGATCTCCCGGACCACGGTGACGGGGACGGCAAACAGCTCTTCCCCGAGGCTGAAGGTGACGAACTGGGACTCCGCCGGCATATGGTCCATATCAGGCGCTCTGCTTGAAGTCGGCGTCGTCGGCGTCGGGGCCGCCCATCGACATATCCAAGGCAAAACCCTTCACGCGGGCCTGCTGGGCAGAAACGCTCTGGCGGGGGGCGGTGGCGGCCGGCTTGCGCGGGGCGGCTGACGGGCGAGACGGTGCCGTGTGATGGGCCGCATGATGAGCCGCGTGATGTGCGGACCGCTGGGGAGCGGCGGCGACCGGGGCCGGCTTGTGAGAGACGTTGTCCACCCGGAAGAAGGCGATGGAGGCCTGAAGCTCCTCGGCCTGGGCGGCCAGCTCTTC
>NZ_QJSR01000004.1 GCF_003217095.1 Rhizobium sp. PP-CC-3A-592 | reverse complement strand
CACATCGCAAAATGATCAAGGCTTTCCGCCAAAATCACCGCAAAACTCAACCACACAAGAGCCCGAGGCCTAAACCCGAGACCGACAATCCCACCACAAAGTCAAGAAACTTCAGAGCGAGTTCGTTGGTCGCCAGCAGCGCCGCCGCCCTCGTTGGTGTGCGGTTTATAGATCCGGGAGAGAGCATTCGTCAACAGGCATGTTTCAAAAAAATAAGATTTCTTCTAAGTCATTGTGAAATATAGTTTTTCATGGGTGCATAACCTCTTGGCGATAATTTGGCGTGTAAGTGCGCTGCCCAACGCAAGAGGAATCAGCCTTTCCGGGACTCAAAGCACTCCTCAAGATCGTATCGGTCACGAGAGCTTTGGATCGCCTCGTGGTGTCGTGCACTTTCCCACGGCTCTCTGTATCATACGGCCATGACATTCCCTGTTTTTGCCTCCCTTCCCGACCTTCCCGTCAAAGCCGTCCTGCATGAGATCGGCACTGCTCTCTCTACCCATGGCTTGGCCGTCCTCTCGGCACCGCCGGGTGCCGGCAAGACAACACTCGTGCCGCCTTTCCTGCTCGATGCTCCATGGAGAGGAGACGGGCGGATCATTCTTCTTGAGCCAAGACGTCTTGCGGCAAGGGCGGCGGCCGGGCGGATCGCTTCTCTTCTCGGCGAGGAGATCGGCGAACGGGCCGGGTATCGCATGCGGCTCGACAGCCGGATCTCGGCGCGAACGCGGATCGAGGTGGTGACGGAAGGCGTGTTCGCCCGCATGGTGCTCGATGATCCCGAGCTGAAAGGTGTCGCTGCCGTTCTGTTCGACGAATTTCATGAGCGGTCGCTCGATGCCGACGTTGGGCTGGCGCTTGCGCTCGATGTGCGCGCTGCCTTGCGCGAGGATCTTCGCATTCTCGTGATGTCGGCAACACTCGACGTGGAACGGGTGGCGGCGCTGCTCGGCTATCCCCCCATTATCGAAAGCCACGGCCGCAGCTTTCCGATCGATATCCGGCATGGTGACCGGTTACCGAACGAGCGGATCGAGGATGCCATGGCGCGGGCGATCATCGAGGCCCATCGCAGCGATGAGGGGTCGATCCTTGCGTTTCTGCCGGGTCAGGCGGAGATCAAGCGAACGATCGAGCGGTTGGAAGGTCGCCTTCCCGCAGCGACCGATATCATCGGTCTTTATGGAACGCTGAGCCAGGCCGAGCAGGATCGGGCGATCCGGCCCGTCGCCGGCGGGCAGCGCAAGGTGGTGCTGGCCACATCGATCGCGGAGACATCGATCACCATCGATGGCGTGCGGATCGTTGTCGATAGCGGGCTGCAGCGCCTGCCGGCCTATGAGGCGGCGACCGGGATCACGCGGCTGGAAACGGTGCGCGTTTCCAAGGCCTCGGCCGAGCAGCGGGCCGGTCGTGCCGGGCGGACCGAGCCCGGCATCGCCATCCGGCTGTGGCATCCGGGCCAGACGGCGGCACTACCTGCGTTCACGCCGCCGCAGATCCTGGCGAGCGATCTTTCCGGTCTCGTGCTCGATCTGGCGCATTGGGGGGTGACCGATCCTGCCTCCATGGCATTTCTCGATGCTCCACCGGCACCAGCCTGGCGCGAAGCGCGGGCCTTGCTTGCTTCTCTCGGCGCCGTGGATGCCGAGGGACGACTGACGGAGGCGGGACGACGGATTCGCGCGCTTGCCTTGCCGCCGCGGCTGGCGGCCATGGCTGTGGGTGCCGCCACCGAAGGCCAGGGCATGGCGGCCTGCGAGATCGCGGTGCTTCTGACGGAACAGGGTCTTGGCGGAACGTCGGTCGATCTGGAAGATCGGCTGCGGCAGTTTCGCGGAGATCGGAGCCCGCGGGGCGAAGCGGCGCGCGGGCTTGCGCGGCGCATGGCATCGGGGCTTGGCGTCCGGCGCAATGCCTCGGCGGGGCCTGTGCTGGCCGGCGCCCTGCTGATCCGCGCCTTTCCCGACCGGATCACCCTGCAACGGGGTGGACGCGGGCGGTTCGTGATGGCGAACGGGCGCGGCGCGGAGCTTGCCGAGACGGAGCGTCTTTCCGGCGCCACCATGCTCGTCATCGCCGATGTGACCGGGTCAGCCGGACGACACCGGATTCTCTCGGCCGCAGAAATTCGGCTGGAGGATGTCGAGGAGCATTTACCGTCCGCCATCACGACCGGGAACGAGACCTTCTTCGACCGCCAGAGCCGGCAGGTTCGAGCGCGGCGCGTGACGCGGATCGGTGCGATCGTGCTGGAGGAGACGCCGATGGCACGTCCGACCGGCGCGGATGCGGCGCGCGCGCTGGCGGAAGGCGTGCAGATGCTGGGGCTGGATGTGCTGCCGTTCTCCAAGGAGGGACGCCAGCTTCGCGACCGGATGGGCTTCCTGCACCGGACGCTCGGAGACCCCTGGCCCGATGTTTCCGATACGGCGCTTCTCGCTGGCCTCGATGACTGGTTCGTGCCCTTCCAGACGGACGCGCGGGGCGTGAGCGACATCGAGCCGGGCAGCCTGACACAGGGGCTGATGTCTCTCGTTCCCGGCGCATCGCGGGATCTCGCTACGCTCGTGCCGACGCATTTCGAAGCGCCAACCGGCAACCGTCATCCGATCCGCTATGACGGCGAAGAGCCGGTGCTGTCGATCCGGGTGCAGGAGCTGTTCGGGCTGACCGTGCATCCGGCAATCGGCGGGGGACGTATACCCCTGCTTCTGGAACTCGTATCACCGGGCCAGCGGCCGATCCAAACGACGCGGGATCTGCCCGGGTTCTGGGCGGGTTCCTGGAAGGAGGTGCGCGCCGACATGCGCGGGCGCTATCCGAGGCACGCCTGGCCGGAAGACCCAGCGCAGGCCGCGCCGACGGCCCGCGCGAAACCAAGGGGAACGTGAATGGCACATCAGGACACGGCCCTAGAGACCGCGGCAACCGGATCGCGCGAGCCGGACGACCCGACCGCCAGCCGCTCGCTCCGGCTGCAGACCATCGTGCGGCTGCGCTGGCTGGCGGTGGCCGGTCAGTCGATCGCGATCATCATCGTAGCGCTGTGGCTGCGGTTTCCGATGCCGCTGATCGCCTGCTTTCTGCTGATCGCGCTTCTTGCTGTCGTCAACATCTACCTGACGCTGCGCTATCCCCCCGCCCACCGGCTGCATCCGGTCGCAGCCTTCACGCTTCTCGGCATCGACCTCGCGCAGCTGACGGCGCTTCTCTATATGACCGGGGGCATCGCCAATCCGTTTGCGCCGCTGGTCTCGGTTCCGGTCATCATCTCCTCGGCTTCGCAGCCGAAATGGTACAGTGTCGCGCTTGCGCTTCTGGCCGTGGCCGGCGTGACGGCGCTCGCCTTTTCGCCCTATCCCCTGCCCTGGTACGATGGCGCGGTACTCGTTGTGCCGCCGGCACTCATGGTGGGGTTCTGGTTTGCCATCGTTTCCACCACGGCCTTTGCCGCCTTCTATATCTATCGCGTTTCGCTGGAGGCGAGCGAGCTGGCCGAGGCGCTGGCCGCGACCGAGCTGGTGCTGCAGCGCGAACAGCATCTGTCGCAGCTCGACGGGCTGGCGGCAGCCGCCGCGCACGAGCTCGGCACGCCGCTTGCGACGATCAGCGTGGTCGCGAAGGAAATGGAGCGCGAACTCGGCAACGATCCGAAATATGGCGAGGACGTCCAGCTTCTGCGCAGCCAGAGCGAACGATGCCGCGACATCCTGCGGCGGTTGACGACGCTCTCCTCCAATGACGAAGCGCATATGCGCTATCTGCCACTCTCCTCGATGATCGAGGAGGTGCTGGCGCCGCATCGGGAATTCGACATCGAGATCACGCTGGTCGAGGCGTCCGGCCGCAAGGGCGAGCCGGTGGGCACGCGCAATGCCGGCATTCTCTACGGGCTCGGCAATCTGGTCGAAAACGCCGTGGATTATGCAAATACCGAGGTCGTCGTGACGGTGAAGCATTCGGCCGGGCGCGTCTCGGTGACGATCGAGGACGATGGCGACGGTTACGCGCCCGATATTCTGAGCCGGATCGGCGAACCCTATGTGACGCGGCGGCAGCGGGACGATACAGCGGGCGGGCTCGGGCTCGGGCTGTTCATTGCCAAGACGCTGCTGGAGCGGTCCGGCGCAACGCTTGTCTTCGAGAATGGGGGGCCGGACAAACCCGGCGCGCGCGTCAGCGTCGAATGGCCGCGGCATCTGATGGACACCAAGCCTGCGAAATGAGCGGTTGCGCCTTTCCCCCGGGATGGCCGATCCTTATCTAACCCATAAGAGAGACATGAAGGATCGCGCCATGAGCGAGAAAGCCGATGCCGGGGCGGCCGGCGCCACTGTTGCAAACCCATTGAACGATGCGATCGGGCTCGATCCGTCGCTGCTGATCGTCGATGACGACGGACCGTTCGTGCGCCGGCTGGCGCGAGCGATGGAGCAGCGCGGCTTCACGGTCGAGATCGCGGAATCGGTTGCCGACGGCATCGCCCAGGCGAAACGGCATCCGCCGAAATATGCGGTGGTCGATCTCCGGCTGGGCGACGGCAGCGGGCTCGACGTGATCGAGGCGATCCGCGGCTGCCGGGACGACACGCGCATCATCATGCTGACCGGATATGGCAATATCGCGACCGCCGTGAACGCGGTGAAGCTCGGTGCGGTGGACTATTTGTCGAAGCCCGCGGATGCCGATGAGGTCTATAATGCCCTCGTCCAGAGTGACGGCGACAAGGCCGAACTGCCGGAGAACCCGATGTCGGCCGACCGCGTGCGCTGGGAGCATATCCAGCGGGTGTTCGAGATCTGCGAACGCAACGTGTCGGAGACGGCACGCCGGCTGAACATGCACCGGCGGACGCTGCAACGGATCCTTGCCAAGCGGGCCCCGAAATAGGCCTTCAGAGGTCGCTGTCCTGTGCACCGGACATGATGTCCTGCAGCGGTAAGGCATCCCCGGCGCCGCCGACGCACCATTCGGCGAGCATGAGCCGCTGGGCTGCGGCCCGGGCGAAATTCAGCGTGACCGATTTGCGCTGCGGGGCCGAGAGACGATGCTCCGGCGCATCGCGGATCATGTCGGCGCCGTAGCCGTCGGAGAGAAACAGGCCGCAATCCTCCGGGAAGATGTCGAGCGGCACCTCCGCATGGGAGGCAAAGAACAGCCGGTCGCAATGCAGCCGGTAGTCCGGCCATTTCCGGTCCACCCTGAAATCCTCGATCGACGTCTTGATCTCGACGATCCAGATCTCGCCTTTCGGGGAAATCGAGGCAAGATCGGCCCTGCGGCCACTTGCCAGCGTCAGTTCCGGCATCACCGCATGACGCAGGTCGTAAAGATAGCGTTGCAGGCCGCGGCGGACGAGCATCGCGCGGCGGGACTGGCGTCCGTCGAGGAGCGGGGTGGTGGCGTGAAGCGAGACGATCGGCATGGCATCTTCCTGTCTGGCATGCGCTTCAATGCCCGACATGGTGGTCTTTGTTGCAAAAAAACCATCCGTGGCGAATTTGAATCAGCAGAGCTTCATGCTGCAGCGCATTCCCTTGCAAGGACCCGGCGAATGGAAAATAAGCGTAGTGGCTGATGGTCGAACCACTCGAGCCGTCCTTCGCTTCCTTTTAAGAGATTCTCATGCGCACCCGCAACGCATTCTTCCTGTGCAGCCTTCTGGCAAGCGTCGTTCTGGCCGGTTGCTCCACAGCGCCCGTCACCGCGTCCAACACGCCGATCCAGCATGTCGCGACCAACCAGATCTTCTCGGACGGCTACGGCCCGGTCGAAGATCACGGCTATGCGCTTCCGGCAATCCCGATCAACCGCGTCGATCAGCGCTTCCATCGCCAGATCATCGATTACGCGACGAACGAGCCGGTCGGCACGATCGTGGTCAACACGCCGAACCGCTTCCTCTATTACGTGCTGCCCGGCGGCAAGGCAGTTCGCTACGGGATCGGCGTCGGCAAGCAGGGCTTTGCCTGGCAGGGCCGCGCCTATGTCGCGTGGAAGCAGGAATGGCCGACATGGCATCCGCCGAAGGAAATGGCGCAGCGCCGTCCCGACGTCGCGCAATATGTCGAGGCGGGCATGGGCCCGGGCCTGCGCAACCCGCTCGGCGCGCGCGCACTCTATCTCTTCAACGATGAAGGCAAGGACACGCTGTTCCGCCTGCACGGCACGCCGGAGTGGAACTCGATCGGCACGGCCGCGTCTTCGGGCTGCATCCGCCTGATGAACCAGGACATCATCGACCTCTATTCCCGCGTTCGCCCGGGCAAGAGCACGCTGGTCGTCGTCCAGCAGTAATCGAACCGATCAAGGCCTCATCGCCTTTCACAGAAAAACCCGGATCGCTCCGGGTTTTTTTATGGGCATCTCATGCCGTTCACAGACTGCCGGCACGCTGGCCGGGCAGGCATCGCTATTGCGATGCCGCTTTCAGCTCAATGCGGCGGCGGTGGAGGACCGGCTCGGTGTAACCATTCGGCTGTTCGCGACCCTTGAAGACGAGATCGAGGGCCGCCTGGAAGGCGACGGAACCGTCGAAATCCGTGGCCATCGGGCGGTAGGCCGCATCGTCCGCATTCTGCCGATCGACGATGCCCGCCATGCGCTTCAGGGTTTCGGTCACCTGATCGGCAGAGACGACGCCGTGGTGCAGCCAGTTCGCCATGTGCTGGGCGGAGATGCGCAGGGTGGCGCGGTCTTCCATCAGGCCGATATTGTTGATGTCGGGCACCTTGGAGCAGCCGACGCCCTGGTCGATCCAGCGCACGACGTAGCCCAGAATGCCCTGCGCATTGTTGTCGAGTTCGCGCTGGATTTCTTCTGGCGTCCAGTTCGGGCGGGTGGCCACGGGAATGGACAAGATATCATCGAGCTTGGCACGCGGACGGGTCTTCAGGCCCTTCTGAACCTCTGCGACATCGACCGTGTGATAATGCGTCGCGTGGAGGGTCGCCGCCGTCGGCGAGGGAACCCAGGCGGTGTTGGCGCCAGCTTTGGGATGCGCGATCTTCTGCTCCAGCATGGCCGCCATCAGGTCCGGCATGGCCCACATGCCCTTGCCGATCTGGGCATGGCCGGCCAGACCGCAGGCGAGGCCGATGTCGACGTTCCAGTTTTCGTAAGCCGCGATCCAGGCCGCCTGCTTCATATCGCCCTTGCGGATCATCGGGCCGGCTTCCATGGACGTATGGATTTCGTCGCCGGTGCGATCGAGGAAGCCGGTGTTGATGAACACGACACGCTCGCGCGCAGCGCGGATGCAGGCCTTGAGGTTGACCGTCGTACGGCGCTCCTCGTCCATGATGCCCATCTTGATCGTGTTCGGCGCCATGCCCAGCGCCTGCTCGACGCGGGTAAAGATCTCGCAGGCGAAGGCGACTTCATCGGGACCGTGCATCTTCGGCTTGACGACATACATCGAGCCTTCGCGCGAGTTCATGCGGCGGCCGGACGGGCCGATGTCCCGGAGCGCGATCAGGGCCGTGATCACGGCATCCATGATGCCCTCGGGAACCTCGTTACCGTCCTGGTCGAGGATCGCCGGATTGGTCATGAGGTGGCCGACATTGCGCACGAGCATCAGCGCCCGGCCCTTCAGCGTGATTTCGCTGCCATCCGGCGCGGTCAAGGCGACATCCGGATTGAGGCGGCGGGTAAAGCTGCGACCGCCCTTGGCGACCTCTTCGGCGAGCGTACCGTCCATCAGGCCGAGCCAGTTGCGGTAGATCAGCGTCTTGTCTTCGGCATCGACGGCGGCCACCGAATCCTCGCAATCCATGATCGCGGTGATGGCGGATTCGAGCACGACGTCGGAAATGTGTGCCGAATCACCGGCACCGATCGCGGTCTTGGCGTCGATGACGATCTCGACATGCAGGGCGTTGCGCTTGAGGAAAATGGACGCGGGCGCTGCGGCATCGCCCTTGAAGCCGGCGAACTGGGCCGGGTCCTTCAGCGAGAGCGAACCGTCGTTCAGGACCAGCCGGCCATCGGCGATCGATATCGAGCGCAGGTCGTTCCAGCTGGCACCGTCAAGCGGCGCGCTCGAATCGAGGAAGTTGCGCGCCCAGGCGATGACCTTGCTGCCGCGGGCTGGGTTGTAGCCCTTGCCCTTCTCCGCACCGCCCTCGTCGGAAATCGCGTCCGTGCCGTAGAGCGCATCATAGAGCGATCCCCAGCGCGCATTGGCGGCGTTCAGGGCGTAACGCGCGTTCATGACGGGAACGACGAGCTGCGGCCCGGCGATCGCGGCGATTTCGGGATCGACGTTTGAGGTGGAAACGGTGAAATCCGGCCCTTCCGGCAGAAGGTAGCCGATCTCGGTCAGGAAGTCGGTATAGGCCTTGAGATCGACTGGCACGCCGTTTTCGCGGTACCAGGCATCGATTTTCTCTTGCAACGCATCGCGAACCTGCAGCAGGACCCGGTTCTTCGGCGCGAGATCATGGACGATCGCGGAGAAGCTTTCGAAGAAACGGTCGGCCTCGATCCCCGTTCCCGGCAGCGCCTCGTTGACGATGAAGGCGTGAAGGCCCTGTTCGATCTGCAAACCCTGTGTGTCGATGCGGCTCATGACGTCTCCTCGCTCTTTCCCCGTTTCGTGCATTGCAATGTCCTCACGAACGCCGTGAAGTCAACGTTTTCTGATAATAAGGGCAAACCCCTGCGGGTATTTTATCGGCGCGTGACGCGCATGGGGATACCGCCCTGAGGCTGCGTCGTCAGCCTTTGCACGGGCCAGGGGCGCGTTTGTGGCGTCACGTCGAAGCGATAGGTTTTCATCAGCACGCCGAGCGCGATGACCGCTTCCTGTAGCGCGAACGTAGCACCGATGCAGACGCGCGGGCCGGCACCGAAGGGCAGGTACTGGAAGCGGTGCAGGCTCTCGCGATTGCCGGGCATGAAGCGCTGCGGCATGAAGGCGCGCGGCCTTTCCCAGTAGAGCGTATGGCGGTGCAGGGTCCAGGGCATGACAAGGACCGAAACGCCCTTGGCGATATCGATGCGCTCGCCGGTTGGCGACGTCCAGCTGTCCGCTTCGATAGCTGCCCGGTTGATCGACGGCGCCGGCGGATAGAGCCGCATGGATTCCTCGAACGCGGCGCGGACATGCGGCATGTTCTCCAGCCAATCGACCGGGTCCGTGCCGTCTCCGATGACGCGGTCGATTTCGGCTTCCATCAGCGCGCGGAATTCCGGCGCGTGAGCAATGCAGTAGAATGTCCAGCCGAGCGCGCGGGCCGTGGTCTCGTGGCCGGCGCCGATGAAGGTCAGGATGTTGTCGGCGATCTCGTCGGCATGCAGACCGTCCGGGCCTTCCCGCTCCAGAAGCAGCGTGAGGAAGTCCTGCGGCACCGTGTCGGGATGGGCGCGCATCTGCCGGCGGCGCTCCTCCATGGTGGCGGCCACGACCGTGCCGAAGCGGCGCATCAGCTTACCGCTGCCCCAGCGCGTGACGCGCGGAACCCAAGAGGGGGCAAGCAGCATATCCATGGGATCGACACGCCCCATGCTGCCGAGCAGCGTCTCGACATCCTTGGTGAAACTCTCGGTTTCCGCGGCGATCTGCCCGGAAAACAAGGTCTCCGCCAGGATATCATAGGTCAGTTCCGTCATGTCGGTGGCGATATCGACCACACCGTCTGCATCGACGGCGCGATCGTAGCGGCCGGCATAATGCTCGCAGGTCGAGAGCATCTTGTCGGCGAAGCCCTTGGCGTGGCGTGGCGTGAACACCGGCGCCACCGCCTTGCGGGTCCGCTTCCACGTGGCACCTTCGGCCGTCAGCAGGCCATCGCGCAGGATCGGCCGCAGAACGAGGCGACGCACCTCCGACATTTCATAATTCGCGACGTTTTCGACAAGAATATAGCGGATCAGGCCGGGATCGTTGACGATCAGGGTCTGCTGGTTGACGAACCGCGTTTCGATCCAGGGCAGCGTGTAGGACTGCTCGCTCCAAAGCTCGAGCGGATTGCGCAGGACCGTCCGGAGGACCTCGAACTTGGAGAGGTCCTGCGCGCGCGGAACAGGGGCCGGCGGCTCGAAGGGTCGTGAGATCATATCCATGGGTCGTTCTGGCCTTTGATTGTGGGGGCCGGTCTTATGTGTTTCAGAGAAGCGTCTTCAATTCCGTCAGCTTCTCGTTCACCAGCCAGCCATAGTAGTTTTCCTCGGGCCACTGTGCGGCGCCCGATCGGTTTTTCGCTGCGAGCTCTGCTGCGCGCTGGTCGGGATTGCCGATATTGTAGAGCGTCGCCGTGATGCCGGGGTTGTCGGAAATATCGACGTCGGCCACCGAGCGATAGACGTCGATGGAGTGGCGGATGACGGCGGCCATGTAGGCAAGCGACTGGTCGGGGTCCATGATCGCCTTGTAAACGTCGGCCGCGCTGTTCTCGTCCAGCCGCTCATAGCCGGACACCCGCGCAACGGTGTCGGTCATCATCAGCGCCGTCAGTGGATTGATCTGGCCGAGGCCGAAGGTCTGTCCGGCAAAGAAGGGTTGGAAGAAGACGGCGGAGAAGCGGTTGTTCGGGAACGATGTGCCCCCGACCGTTTCGCCGCGGAATTCCTTGTCCCAGACGCCCTCGCGGCAGCTCCACAGGGCGTAGGAGCCCTTTTTGCCGGCGCAGACGGAAAATTGTGGGCGATCGACGAAGTCAGCGATCGATTCGCCATCATAGGCGAAGCGGAAACTGTTGCCGGCATAGGCCGCCGCCTTGACGTAGTAGGACTGAAGCCGGTCATAGGCATCGACATTATAGGTATGCTCGCCGACGATGGCGCCGACCATGTGGATCGGGTCGATGCCATAGGCTCGCGCGGTGGACTTGATCTTGCCCATCAGCTTGCTGTCGGTCGCGAGCAGCTGCCGCACTTTCTCGTATTTGGCGTCGAAGCTCGATTTTCCCGCCTTCGTGCGGCGGACCGATGCGCCGGGCACCGACGGCTGCTCGGCATTGCGGTTGCCCTCCGGCATCACGCGTATCTCCGCTCTGGCCGGCGCACCCGAGGCGATCAGGCCCAAAGCAAGCAGGGCCGTGATGAGGGCGAGAGCGGGAACGAGTTTGCGCAAGGCTTCAGTCTCCAGAGGGTGCGGCGGTTCGTTTAGGTGATGCGGCGTAAAGGTGTCGGAATCATGCCATCCGTCATTCCTCTGCCATTCCGTCTCTCCCGGCAACAGCTTCCTCCACGCCTTAGAAGCGACGCGGAGGACGCCGTCGATCGGTTCGTCAGAGGATGTAACGCGACAGATCGGTGTTGGCCGCGAGGTCGCCGACATGCTTGCGCACATATTCGGCATCGATGTTGAGTTCCTCCCCCGACTTGTCGGGAGCCGCGAACGAGATCTCGTCGAGCACGCGTTCCATGACCGTCTGCAGGCGACGTGCGCCGATGTTCTCGACGCTGGAATTCAGGTGCACCGCGACATCCGCCAGCGCGTCGAGCGCATCGTCGGAGAAGTCGAGCGTCACGCCTTCCGTCTCCAGCAGCGCCTTGTACTGGCGGATCAGGCTCGCCTCGGTTTCCGTCAGAATGCGGCGGAAGTCTTCCTTGGTCAGCGCCTTCAGCTCCACCCGGATCGGCAGACGACCCTGAAGTTCAGGCAGGAGATCCGACGGCTTCGACACATGGAAGGCGCCGGACGCGATGAAGAGGATATGGTCAGTTTTCACCGGCCCATACTTCGTTGCGACCGTCGTTCCTTCCACCAGCGGCAGCAGGTCGCGCTGCACGCCTTCGCGCGACACGCCGGCACCCATGCCACCGTCGCGGGCGGCGATCTTGTCGATCTCGTCGAGGAAGACGATGCCATCGTTTTCGGCCGAGCGCACGGCCTCCCGCTGGATCTGTTCATTGTCGAGCAGCTTGTCGGATTCGTCGTCGATCAGGAGCGAATAGGACTTCTTGACCGTCGTGTGCACCTTCTTCGTGCGGGCGCCCATGGCCTTGCCGAACATGTCCGAGAGGTTGAGCACGCCGATATTGGCGCCCGGCATCCCGGGGATTTCGAAGCCGCCGCCGGGGCTTGCGGTGTCCGCGACCTCGATGTCGATTTCCTTGTCGTCCAGCTCGTTGTCGCGCAGCTTGCGGCGGAAGCTGTCGCGGGTCGCGGGCGACGCGGTGCTGCCAACCAAGGCGTCGAGCACGCGTTCCTCAGCATTCTGGTGCGCCTTCGCCTTCACCTCACCGCGCTTTTTCTCGCGCACGAGGCCGATGCCGACTTCGACCAGATCGCGGATGATCTGTTCGACATCGCGGCCGACATAGCCGACTTCGGTGAACTTGGTCGCCTCGACCTTGATGAAGGGTGCGCCGGCAAGCTTGGCGAGGCGGCGCGAGATTTCGGTCTTGCCGACGCCGGTCGGCCCGATCATCAGGATGTTCTTCGGCATCACCTCGTCGCGCAGCTCATCGGGAAGCTGCTGGCGGCGCCAGCGGTTTCGCAGCGCAATGGCAACGGCGCGTTTCGCATCGTGCTGGCCGATGATGTAGCGATCGAGTTCGGAAACGATCTCTCGGGGGGAAAAGGTGGTCATGGTGTGTCCGTTTCTTCAATCTGGGCATCCAGCGCCATGAGATGGGCCGGACCGTAAAGGCTGTGACGCTGGTCGATGAAGCGGAATCCGGCTCTCTCATAGGCCCGGATCGCGCGGGAATTCTCGGGGTGCGGATCGATGACGATCCGCGTCGTGCCCGTGGCGAAAAGCCGGTCGGCAAGACTTGCGGCTATCTTCCCGCCATGACCCTTGCCGATGTCATCGGGCAGGCCGATCACCATGTCGAGGCCGAGCGTTCCCACCGGCTGGTCGCGATAGGGATGGTCCGCCTCGCGGTGCGGATCGTAGGTCTGGAGGTAGGCGATGGGCCGTCCCTCCCATTCGACGATCATCGGCTGCGTTTCCCCCGTCTTCATCGCTTGCGCGATGGCGGCGAGCTCGACCTCCGCCGCATCCCACCATCTCATGACATGCGGCTCGGCGAGCCACTGGGCCAGGCGCGGAAAATCCTCGTGGCGCACGGCGCGAAAGACGTAAAGGTCGCCGGGCTCAGGCGACATCCAGCGTCTCGACGACGATGTTGCCGTTGGTATAGACGCAGATATCGCCGGCGATCTCCATGGCGCGGCGGGCGATCTCTTCGGCCGTCCGGTCCGAATCCATCAGCGCCCGGGCTGCGGCATAGGCGTAATTGCCGCCCGAGCCGATGGCGATGGTGCCATGTTCCGGCTCCAGCACGTCGCCATTGCCGGTGATGGCCAGCGTGATCGTCTTGTCGGCGACCAGCATCATCGCCTCGAGATTGCGCAGGTACTTGTTGGTCCGCCAGTCCTTGGCGAGCTCGACGGCGGCGCGCATCAGCTGGTCGGGATATTGCTCCAGCTTGGCCTCCAGCCGCTCCAGCAGGGTGAAGGCGTCGGCCGTGGCGCCGGCAAAACCCGCGATGACCTGGCCCTTGCCGAGCCGGCGCACCTTGCGGGCATTGCTCTTCATCACCGTCTGGCCGAGGCTGACCTGACCGTCGCCGGCCATGACCACTTGGCCGCCCTTGCGCACGGTGATGATCGTGGTCGCATGCATGGTTCCGTAGGGGTTATGTTCGCTCATGAACGTCCTGTTGCTTTCCGCCCCCGGCTCTGTTCCCGGGGCGTTCGATGCTTGATGTTGCGATCTATGTAAGAATGGCCACAGCGATTGCAAAGGGTGCCGCAGAGGGTGGCACGTGCCCCGTATGACGGGCGAATAGCAGCCGGATAATCGAAGCTGGATATTTTCCGGCCGGCCTGATATCAGGCGACTTTCACAGACCGGAGTTCCCGATGGCACAGGCAGAAGGCCGCAGCGGCAGCATATCCCGCAAGACCAACGAGACGTCCGTCTCCGTGTCCGTCGTGATCGACGGCACCGGGGCCTCGACCATCTCGACGGGCGTCGGCTTCTTCGACCATATGCTCGATCAACTGTCGCGCCATTCCCTGATCGACATGACGATCGAGGCGAAGGGTGACCTGCATGTGGACGATCACCACACCGTCGAGGACACCGGCATCGCCATCGGTCAGGCGATCGCCAAAGCGCTCGGCGACCGGCGCGGCATCACGCGCTATGCCTCGATCGATCTTGCCATGGACGAAACGATGACGCGGGCGGCGGTGGACGTTTCCGGGCGTCCGTTCCTCGTCTGGAACGTCGCGTTCTCCTCGCCGAAGATCGGCACGTTCGACACGGAGCTGGTGCGAGAGTTCTTCCACGCTCTGGCGCAGAATGCCGGCATCACGCTGCATATCCAGAACATCTACGGCGCGAACAACCATCATATCGCCGAGACATGCTTCAAGGCCGTTGCCCGCGTGCTGCGCACGGCAACCGAGATCGACCCCCGCCAGGCCGGCCGCATTCCTTCCACGAAGGGAACGCTGGCTTAAGCCGGACCCTTCTGCAGCGGACGCCGAGCAGGCGTGGTATCAGCCACGTCGAAACACGTCTTCCTGAGAGAAGATCCTTCTGTTGAGAGCAGGCTGCTTATGACACCGTTTCTCGTCTATCTCCCGCCCGGCGCGCGGCCCGACAGTGCGGATGCGGTCTTCGTTGCCGATCGCTTCGCTTGGCCTGGCTTCGTCTTTCCCGCCTTCTGGCTTCTCTTCAAGCGCCAATGGACCGCCGGCATCGCCGTCTTCATCCTCCAAAGCGCGATGGCAGCGGCCGGCGGACTTGCCGGTGCCGCTCTGGCCGTCATCCTGATCGAACTGGCGCTGCGACTTCTCGTAGCGTTGGAAGGGCCGACCTATCTCGCACATCGGCTGGAAAAGCGTGGGTTTACGCTCGCCGCCGTCCTGCCTGCGCCGGATCTGAAGACGGCCGAGGCCATGTATGGCGCGACGCTCGACGATCTCGCCAGCGATCCTACCCTGCCTTTGCCGCGTCTCAGCCCTGGCCGGAACAATGGTAAGACCATCGACCCTACCAATCCGGGCTTCGGCCTGTTCGACACCTACGGGAGCCGCTGATGCGCGTTGCGATCATCGATTACGGATCCGGAAACCTTCGTTCCGCCACCAAGGCCTTCGAGCGCGCCGCCCGCGAGGCCGGAATCGATGCCGAGATCGATCTGACCGACAAGGCAGATCGGGTGGCAAGTGCCGACCGGATCGTGCTGCCTGGCGTCGGCGCCTATGCCGATTGCCGGGCCGGCCTCTCTGCCGTCGATGGCATGAGCCAAGCCATCATCGAAAGTGTCGAGAAGGCCGGCAAGCCGTTCCTCGGCATCTGCGTCGGCATGCAGCTGATGGCCTCGCGCGGGTTGGAGAAAGCGACGACGCAGGGCTTCGGCTGGATCAAGGGCGACGTCACCGAGATGAAGCCCGCGGATGCTACGCTGAAAATTCCGCAGATCGGCTGGAACACGCTGACGCTCAACCGGCCCCACGCACTGTTCGACGGCATTCCGACCGGGCCGGATGGATTGCATGCCTATTTTGTGCATTCCTACCATCTTGCGGCTGAAAGCCCGGATGATCTCGTTGCGACCACGACCTATGGCGAGGCGGTGACCGCCTTCGTCGCCCGCGAGAACAAAGCAGGCGCTCAGTTCCATCCGGAAAAGAGCCAGACGCTCGGCCTCGCCCTTTTGACCAATTTCCTGCGCTGGAAGCCCTGACATGATCCTTTTTCCCGCGATCGACCTGAAAGACGGCGTCTGCGTGCGCTTGAAGCTCGGCGATATGGCAGAGGCCACAGTTTATAATCCGGACCCCGGGGCGCAGGCGAAAGCCTTTCAGGATCAAGGCTTCGAATGGCTGCACGTGGTCGATCTCAACGGCGCCTTTGCCGGCGAGACGGTGAACGGTGCGGCCGTCGAGGCGATCCTCCAGGCGACCACCAATCCGGTCCAGCTCGGCGGCGGCATCCGCACGCTTGCGCATATCGAAAGCTGGCTCGCCAAAGGTCTCGCCCGCGTCATCCTCGGCACCGTCGCGGTGCGTGATCCCGCGTTGGTCAAGGAAGCCTGCCGGCTGTTTCCGGGCAAGGTCGCCGTCGGCATCGATGCGAAGGGCGGCAAGGTCGCCGTCGAGGGCTGGGCGGAGGCGTCCGAACTCGGCGTCATCGAGCTTGCCCAGCGCTTCGAAGGCGCTGGCGTTGCGGCCATCATCTATACCGATATCGATCGCGACGGCATTCTCGCCGGGATCAACTGGACGGGTACGCTGGCGCTTGCCGATGCGGTCGCCATTCCCGTCATCGCCTCGGGAGGGCTTGCCTCCATGAAAGACATTCATCGCCTCGCCGCACCTGAGATGGCCAAGCTGGAAGGCGCGATTTCCGGACGGGCGCTTTATGACGGGCGGATCGATCCGGCCGAGGCGCTTGCCGTGCTCAATAGTGCAAGGGGACGTGCAGCATGACCCTCAAGGCCCGCGTGATCCCCTGCCTCGACGTCAAGGACGGCCGTGTCGTCAAGGGTGTCAGCTTCGTCGATCTGATCGACGCCGGCGACCCTGTCGAATCCGCCAAGGCCTATGATGCGGCCGGTGCCGACGAGCTCTGCTTCCTCGACATCACCGCCTCGTCCGACGGCCGCGACACGATCTTCGACGTGGTCGAGCGCACCGCCGAACATTGCTTCATGCCGCTGACCGTCGGCGGTGGCGTGCGCAGCGTCGGCGATATCCGCCGGCTTCTGCTGGCCGGCGCCGACAAGGTCTCGATCAACTCGGCCGCCGTGCGCGATCCCGATTTCGTGGCGCAGGCCGCCGACAAGTTCGGCAACCAGTGCATCGTCGTCTCGATCGACGCCAAGCGGCGGGTGACGCCGGGGGCGGAAGGCACCAGCGCCTGGGAGATCTTCACCCATGGCGGCCGCACGGCAACCGGCATCGATGCGGTCGATTTCGCAGCGCGCATGGTCGAGCGGGGAGCCGGCGAACTGCTCGTAACCTCGATGGATCGCGACGGCAGTAAGATCGGCTACGACCTTAAGCTGACCCGTGCCATTGCCGACCGCGTGTCCGTCCCCGTCATCGCCTCGGGCGGCGTCGGCACGCTCGATCACATGGTGGAAGGCATTCGCGACGGCCATGCCACGGCCGTTCTCGCGGCCTCGATCTTTCATTTCGGCACCTACAGCATCGGCGAGGCCAAGCGCTACATGGCCGAACGGGGGATTCCGATGCGGCTCGACGGCTCGGCGCAAGAGGAGAGCGTCCTGTGACCGGATTTTCCCTTTTCGATCTTGAAGCCATCGTCGCGGAGCGGGCGAAAGCCTCGCCCGAGACGTCGTGGACCGCCAAACTCGTTGAAAAGGGGCAGGCGCGCGCTGCCAAGAAGCTCGGCGAAGAGGCCGTGGAAGCGGTTATCGCCGCCGTCTCCGGCGACCGTCAGGAGCTTGTTTCCGAGAGTGCCGACCTGCTTTATCACCTGCTGGTGGTATTGAAAATTGCCGACGTTCCGTTACAGGAAGTCCTGGAGGAGCTTGAGGGACGCACTGTCCGGTCAGGCCTTGAGGAGAAGGCGAGCCGAAAGACGTGACCATCGCGGCGCAGAACAGGGGGGAAGCGGATATGCCGGACGATCTCGGCAGGCGAGACTATTCCCCGTACCACTTCTTCTCGGCCGAGGCGTGGTCGCAGTTTCGCGCGGACACCCCCCTGACGCTGACCGCCGACGAGGTTCGCCGGCTGCGCTCGCTGAACGACCCGATCGATCTCGACGAAGTCCGGCGAATCTACCTGTCGCTGTCGCGTCTCCTGTCCACCCATGTCGAGGCGTCGCAGATCCTCTACGAGCAGCGCAAGCGCTTCCTGACGATCTCGGACGAGACCAAGACGCCATTCGTGATCGGCATCGCCGGATCGGTGGCGGTCGGAAAATCGACCACCGCCCGTATTCTCGCCGAGCTCCTGTCGCGCTGGCCGTCCAGCCCCAAGGTCGATCTCGTGACGACCGACGGATTTCTCTATCCGAACGCCGTACTGATGCGCGAGAACATCATGAACCGGAAGGGTTTTCCGGAAAGCTACGATATCGGCGCGCTCCTGCGCTTTCTCTCCGCCATCAAAGCCGGGCAGCCGAACGTGAAGGCGCCGAGCTATTCCCACCTCGTCTATGACGTGCTGCCCGACCAGTTTCAGGTGGTGGACCGGCCGGATATCCTGATCTTCGAGGGCATCAACGTGTTGCAATCCCGCGACTTGCCCGAGGACGGCAAGATCGTGCCGATGGTGTCGGATTTCTTCGACTTCTCGATCTATATCGATGCCGACGAGAACCTGATCCATTCCTGGTATGTCGACCGCTTCATGCGGCTACGCCAGACCGCATTCAAGGACCCTGAATCCTTCTTCAAGCGCTATGCGCAGGTAAGTGAAGAGGAGGCGCTGGGGATCGCCGAGGGGCTCTGGCAGAACACCAACTTAAAGAACCTGCGCCGCAATATCCTGCCGACCCGGCCGCGCGCGGACCTCATCCTGCAAAAGGGTACCGATCACCTCGTCCAGACGGTCGCGCTTCGTAAGCTGTAAAGCTACAAGAGTCTGGCTTCTCGAAGCCATGTCTCCAGCGGCGCCAGCGAGGGATGGTCGAGCGCTTCGCGGAGATAGGCGAAGGTGCGCGGCATATGCTTCATATAGCCCGGCTTGCCATCCCGCTGCATCAGCCGAACCCAGATCCCGACCAGCTTGCAGTTTCGCTGCGCGGCCATCAGATGGAAATGCTCGAGGAAGGACGCGTCGTCGAACGAACCGAGACGGTGCCGCTCGGCGATATAGGCTTTTAGAATAGCCCGTCCGAGATCCGGCGCGATGGTGACGCGCGCATCCTGAACGAGCGACGCCACGTCATAGGCCGTGGGGCCGATCATCGCATCCTGAAAATCGATGAGGGCGACACGGTCGATGCCGGTCCTTCCCTCGCGCCAGAGGATGTTGGGCGAATGGACGTCGCGCAGGAGAAGGTGCTTTTCGCCGCGGTCCGACAGGTCGATCAGCCGGTCCCAGACGGCAGCATAGCTTTCGCGCTCTTCAAGCGTTGCCGGCGTGCCGCGATGATGCGGCAGGAACCAGTCGAGGAGCAGCCGCGTCTCGATTTTGATCGCTGCGCGGTCGAAGGGCGGCACGACATGGATCTGCCCTTCGGGGAGCGGCAACCGGTCGCCCAGAGCTTGCGCGTGCAGACGGGCGAGAAGTCGGGCGGTTTCGATGTAGCGTTCCGCAATAGGCACGCCATCCGCATCGAGCACACCCTCGGCCCCGAGATCTTCCAGAAGGAGAATGCCGGCGTCGATATCCTGCGCAAGAATGTCCGGCGCACCGAAGCCGCGCTTGCGCAGATAGAGATCGATGGCGACGAAGGCACCGACATCCTCGGCGATATGGGCGATCTGCTGGTAGTATTTGCCGTCTTCAAGGATCGGTCCCGGAATGGTGCGGGGCGCATCCATCAGGATCATGTCCGGCTTTCCGGCTTGACGGATGCGCTCGTAGCCGCGCACGGAGGCATCGCCATTGAGATGGCGACGCGCAGTGCCCTGATAGCCTTGATCATTGAGAAACTGGCGGATCGCGAGGCTGCGCTCGATGCGCGACAGGATCGGCTCGCTGCCGGAAAAGATGGCCATGCGACCATCGCCATCCTGTTCGAGCGTCAGGACGATGCTCTGCCGCGGCAGGTAGCCTTCCGCCCGCTCCGGCCACTCGATCAGGCAGATGCCGTTTGCCGAGAGTTCGTCGAGGCCGAGTTCCAGCACCTCGCTCGCATCGCCCAGCCGGTAGAGATCGAAATGGGAGACGGGAATACGCAGGTCGTAGGACTGGACGAGCGTGAAGGTCGGGCTTGGGACCTCCAGAAAGGGATCATCGGCGACGGCCCGGATGAGCGCTCGCGCGAGGGTCGATTTTCCGGCACCCAGATCGCCCGACAGCGCGACGGTGTCGCCGGCTTTGAGCGCGAGCGCCAGATCTTCGCCGAGCGTCATGGTGGATGCTTCGTCCGGCAGCGGCAGGCGCAGCATTTCGGTCACTCCGCAGCTTCGGCCTTCGGCAGCGCGCCCGAGGGAATGCGGCAAACGACCTCCGTCCCCTCGCCTTCGCGCGTGACGATGCGGACCTTGCCGTGGTGCAGGGTGATGAAGCTATCGACGATGGAGAGGCCGAGGCCGGCGCCGCCACGCTGGCCATGGCTTTCGAAGCGGTGGAAGACGCTTTCGAGCACGTCCTTCGGAATGCCGGGGCCCTGATCGCTGACGGTGAAGACGAAATCGCTGCCTTCGCGGGCGCAGGAGAGGCCTATCAGGCTGCCTTCCGGCGCAAAATTGGCAGCATTGGTCAGGAGCTTGATGAAGATCTGCTTCAGCCGCTGATGATCGGCGACGAAGGTGCCGAGCATATCGGGCGTGTCGATGCGCAGGGTAACGGCACTTTCCTGCAGGCGGTCGGCCATCTGGTGGGAGACTTCATCGAGGAAATCGGTGAGGTTGATTTCGCTGAGATCGAGCTCGACGATGCCGGCATCGACGGTGGCGAGATCGAGAATGTCGTTGACGATGGTGAGCAGCAGCGACGACGAGGTGGAGATATGATCGACATATTCCGCCTGACGCGTCGAAAGCTCGCCGAATGCGGGCGTCTTCAGGAGGTCGGCAAAGCCGATGATATTGGTGAGCGGCGAGCGCAGCTCGTAGGAGACGTGCTGGACGAAATCGTTCTTCAGCGAGTCCGCCATACGCAGCGCTTCGTTCTTCTCCGTCAGGGCCCGCTCGACACGGACGCTATCCGTCATATCGACGAAGGTCAGCATGGTCTGCGCATTGGGCAGCGGAATGATGGCGAAGTCGAGGATGAGGCCGGTGCGCAGTTCCAGCATGCCGCGGCTCGACGGCCGCTCGTCCTCGAAACTGGTGATGGCATGGGCGAACTGCTTCCAGCCATCCGGCTGGTCATAAGAGACGGCGCAGGCCTGCTCGATGGCGCGGATGTGGGTTCCGGGCGCGACTTCCGTCTCGGTCACGCCCCAGAGCGCCCGGAAAGCCGGGTTCGATAGCTTGATCCGCCCATCCGGGCCGAACACGGCAACGCCTTCGGAGAGATGGTCGATGGTTTCGCCCTGGACCTGAACCAGCGTGTTGTAGCGGGTTTCCAAGTCGACACGTTCGGTGAGGTTTTCGAACACCCATGTGGCGCCGCCTTGCGGGCGGGCTGTGGCGAACACGCGCAAGGTCTGGCCGTTCGGCAGGTGCCACATGTCGGTCTGGGTTTCGATGGCCTGATAGACCGAGAGAGCCTGTTCCTTCCACTGCTTCCAGCTGAGCTGCTCGGGAAGACGGCCGCTCTCGCGCAGCTGGTCGAAGATCTCGCCATTGCCGGGACGGCGGGCGAGGAAGGCGGTGTCGAGGTTCCACAGGGTCTGGAAGGCCTGGTTGTAGAATTGCAGGCGCTGCGAGCCGTCGAAGGTGGCAACGGCCGTCGCCAGATGATCGAGCGTCTCGGCATGGCTCTTCAGCGTGCGGGAAAGCTCTTCGCGCACCGCCTCGATGGCGCTCACATCGAGCGCGATGCCAGCCGTGCCGTAGGTGGTCTTCGCATCGACGACATCGAAGAAAGTGCGCTGTCCGCGCACGACCGTCGAGATCTTGTCGCGGAAGGGGGAATCATAGGTCGAGAACGCCTTGGCTTTTTCACGTGAAACGGTTGCCAGCAGCTCGCGGCCTTCCTGAACCACAACATCGGCGCTCGGCGCCTCCACCGCGTCGCAATAGGCTTCGTTGACCCAGCTGATCTGCCCGTCGCGACCACGCTGCCAGACCGGCATGTCCACAGCGTTCAGCAGCGTCTGCAAGCTGGCGAGATCACCGCGCAGGCGGTCGCGCTCCAGCGTTAGTTCGGCCAGCTCCTCACGAAGATTGTTGAGCGCCACGAAACGCACGAAGGCGCGGCCGCCGGACACGCGCCCTTGTGCTTCCAGAATTTCGTTGCGATTCGTCTGGACGATGAGGTCGAAGCTTTCGGCATAAGTGCGCAGCCGGTCGATGGCGCGCTCGAGTTCGCTGGCGGACGTCGCCTTGATCCAGCGGCCGAAGGCGAGAAAATCCCGGTCGTCCTGCGGCGCGCCTGTCTCGGGCGGCAGCTGGCCAAGGAACTCCGGCTTTTCAGCCGGGCCATCCCAGACGACGATGCTGCGGTTCTTGTCGGAGATCAGCGCCTGAAAGCGCGAGATGCTCTGGCGGGCGTCCGCAAGCGCGGTCTTCAGGTCGCGATTGTCGATTTCGACCGTGCTGCGCTGGCGAATGACCCAGACGGCGGAGATCATGGCCGCGGCGATGGCACCGGTCAGAAGCGAGAAGGTGATGATTTCGGAGGAGTGGAAGACGCTTGCGACGCCCTCGGCCGCCATGGCCTCGCCGGAGAGAAGCCCCAGCGCGGAGCCTGCGGCCAAGCGACGAACAAGCAGGGACAAACGCCCGCGTCGCGGAATGGTGAAGGGTTCAGGCGAGGAGGATGGGGACGTCTGGTATTCTGGCGCCTGGGCGGACACCATACCGGACCGTACCGGCTCGGCGCCCGTCCGTCCCGCGTTCCAAGAAGCTTTCGTCATCGCGTGCCTGTCCCCGTTGCACGGCGTCCCGACCGGCGTTGCGCCAAAAAGGCATCAACCGACAGGGCGCACGTCCGCCGTCCCACGCGGTCTCTGGGTAAGGCCGCCTGAACGAATATCGTCTTCTTCGGGATCGTTACGCGCTTATGCTTGCCTGCCGCTTGCGACGCGCTGCGTTCCGTCCTGAAAACCAACGCTTTTTTCCGACTCGGTCCGCGTCAGTGCCGCATCTTCGTCCCGAATCGATACAGACAGCATACCCACTCCCCCAGCGAGCGGGAAGCGCCGAGACGAAAAAGAGGCCGCACGCTGTCAAGCGCACGGCCTCCTCTCACCTGTGGATGAATGTGTTATCCGCTTTAGTAGCGGTAATGATCCGCCTTGAACGGGCCCTGCGGGGTCACGCCGATATAGGCGGCCTGTTCGTCGGAGAGTGTCGTCAGCTTCACGCCGAGCTTGGCGAGGTGCAGGCGCGCGACCTTTTCGTCGAGGTGCTTCGGCAGGATATGAACGCCGGCTTCGTACTGCTCACCCTTGGTGAAGAGCTCGATCTGGGCCAGGACCTGGTTGGTGAACGAGGCCGACATGACGAAGGACGGGTGGCCGGTGGCATTGCCGAGGTTCAGGAGACGGCCTTCCGACAGAAGGATCATCCGGTTGCCCTTGGGAAACTCGATGAGATCGACCTGCGGCTTGACGTTGTTCCACTTCAGGTTCCGCAAGGCGGAAACCTGGATCTCGTTGTCGAAGTGGCCGATATTGCCGACGATCGCCATGTCCTTCATCTCGCGCATATGCTCGATGCGGATGACGTCCTTGTTGCCGGTCGTGGTGATGAAGATGTCGGCGCTGGCGACGACATCTTCGAGCTGCACGACTTCGAAGCCATCCATGGCGGCCTGGAGGGCGCAGATCGGATCGACTTCCGTGACCTTGACGCGTGCGCCGGCACCCGAGAGCGAGGCTGCCGAACCCTTGCCCACATCGCCGTAACCGCAGACGACGGCGACCTTGCCGGCCATCATCACGTCGGTGCCGCGGCGGATGCCGTCGACCAGCGATTCCTTGCAGCCGTATTTGTTGTCGAACTTCGACTTGGTGACGCTGTCGTTGACGTTGATCGCCGGGAAGGGCAGCAGGCCCTTGGCATGCAGCTGGTACAGGCGGTTGACGCCGGTGGTGGTTTCCTCGGTGACGCCCTGGATCGCGTCGCGCTGCTTGGTGAAGAAGCCGGGCGTTTCGGCCAGACGCTTCTTGATCTGCGCGAACAGGATCTCTTCTTCTTCCGAGCCAGGGTTCGACAGCACGTCTTCACCGGCTTCGGCACGCGCGCCGAGCAGGATGTACATGGTGGCGTCGCCGCCATCGTCGAGGATCATGTTGGAGACGCCGCCGTCGGTCCACTGGAAGATCTTGTCGGTGTAGGTCCAGTATTCCGTCAGCGTCTCGCCCTTGACGGCATAGACCGGAATGCCGGCGGCGGCGATGGCCGCAGCCGCATGGTCCTGCGTCGAGAAGATGTTGCACGAGGCCCAGCGAACCTCGGCACCGAGCGCAACCAGCGTCTCGATGAGGACGGCGGTCTGGATCGTCATGTGCAGCGAGCCTGTGATGCGCGCGCCCTTCAGGGGCTTCGACGTGCCGAATTCCTCACGCGAGGCCATCAGGCCCGGCATTTCGGTTTCGGCAATGGTGATTTCCTTGCGGCCGAAGTCGGCCAGGCCGATATCGGCTACCAGATAGTCGTTGGTCGTGCTCATGAAGCTCTCCGCTGGTGGCGCGCCGGGTCGAAAGCTGGAAGCTCGGGGACCGCTGGCGAGCGTGATCTCGTTGCCCGGGCATAGCCGGGGCGCGATCTTCCTCTAACAGGAAAGCGGATCGCAGGCAACACACACATAAAGACGTCTTTATATGTTTATATGCCTACATTTCCTCGCCGAAACGGTCTCGCACCAGGGCGTCGAGGGCTTCCAGCGCTTCTTCGGCCTGGTTGCCGCTTGCGGTGACGGCAATCGAGCTGCCGGTGCTGGCAGCAAGCATCATCAAGCCCATGATCGAGAGCCCGCCGACGGTCATGCCGTCCTTCGTCACATGGATATCGGCGTCGTAGGCCTCCACCGTCTGTACGAACTTGGCGGAGGCGCGGGCATGGAGACCGCGCTTGTTGATGATCTGGAGGTCCCGCGACAGTGTCATGAAGGAATGCGTCCGTTATTTGCCGCTGAGAACGCGGCTGGCGACGTTGATATATTTGCGCCCGGCCTCGGATGCCTCGACCAGCGCCTTGTCCATGTCGCTCTCGCCACGCACGCCCGCCAGCTTGATCAGCATGGGCAGGTTGACGCCGGCGATGACCTCGACGGTGCCGCTCTGCATGACGGAGATGGCGAGATTGGACGGCGTGCCGCCGAACATGTCGGTGAGAATGATGACGCCGCTGCCCTCGTTGGCGGCGATGACCGCGGTCAGGATATCCTGACGCCGCTGGTCCATGTCGTCTTCGGGCCCGATACAGACGGTCTCGATGAATTTCTGCGGCCCTACGACGTGTTCGAGCGCATGACGAAACTCTTCAGCCAGCTTGCCGTGCGTGACAAGCACAAGTCCGATCATGTGTCTTTGCTCCAACTGCCTTTTCCCTTCGGCGGACGATAGCCATGCCATGCCGCAATGCAACAATTTCATTCCGCCTTGGGGCGGTCATCTTGGCGAGGAAATGCCGGAGTGCAAGTCAAAAATCCTAAAACACGGATCACATGAGCAAAAACTGTGCAGACTGCGACATTTCAAAGAGCCGAAAAACGGCTGAGTGCATCCAGCGGGTCAAGCCCGGGGAGGAGCGGAAGCCGCAGCAAGGGGAGCGCGACCGGGCCGGCGTCCCAGGTCTCGGCCTCCGGCGCGACCCGCATGTCGAACGGCGGGGCGACGGGCAGGACGGCGTAGGACATGACGGCAGCTTTGACTGTGCGAACCGGGATGGGCCCGACGCCACGCAACTCCGCCAGGCCCGCAATGGTTACCGGGGCGCGGGCGACGAGGCGGCCGCTCCGCAGGCTGACGAGAACCTGATCGTCGGAGACGAGCGCCGCATTCCAGCCGCGGCGGGCGGCAGACGAGAGGCAGGAAAGGGCGGTACTGGTCTTGCCCGTGCCGGAGGGTCCGACGAAGAGATAGCCGAGAGTACCGAGGACGACGGCCGTCGCGTGAATGTTGCGGGGCGCGACCTCGTCATTGGCTGAGGTCGGACCATGGTCCGTTGCATCTTGCCTCAGGCTCACGCCGCCTCGCCGACGGGCAGCGACAGGATGAAGCGCGCGCCGGTGATCGCGCCTTGCGCATCCGTCATGTTTTCGGCCCGCAGCGTGCCGCCATGGGCTTCGGCGATCTGCCGCGAGATCGAGAGGCCGAGGCCGGAGTTCTGCCCGAAATCCTCGCCATCCGGCCGGTCCGTGTAGAAACGTTCGAAGATACGGTCGATATCCTCGGCCTGAATGCCCGGACCGTTGTCTTCGACATAGACGACGCAGCGCGTGCGGTTGCGCGTCAGGCGGACGATGATGTGCCCGCCCTCCTCCGGCACGAAGGACCGGGCGTTCTCGATGAGGTTGGTGATGATCTGCCCGATGCGCAGCTCGTAGCCGCTGACGTCGAAGCGCGCCTTCGGATTGTCCTTGCGCTCCACGACGAAGTTGAGCAGCACCGTCTTCTTCTTGTTGCGAACCTGGCGCGAGATATCGACGAGATCGCCGAGCAGCTTTTCGAGATCGACCCCGCGCGCATCGCTGCGGGCAAGCTCCGCATCCAGCCGCGAGGCGTCGGAGATATCGCTGATCAGGCGGTCGAGCCGGCGCACGTCGTGCTGGATGACGTCCATCAGCCGCTTCTTGGACTCGTCGGTGCGGGCGAGCGGCAGGGTTTCCACCGCACTTCGGAGCGAGGTCAGCGGGTTCTTGAGTTCATGGCTCACATCGGCGGCAAAATTCTCGATGGCCGCGATGCGGTCGTAGAGTGCGCCGGTCATGTCGCGCAGCGCCACCGAGAGGTTGCCGATCTCGTCCTGGCGGGAGGAAAAGTCGGGGATCTCCTGCCGCTCCTTGGCACTACCACGGCGCACGCGGATGGCGGCGGCCGACAGGCGGCGCAGCGGATTGGCGATCGTGCTCGACAGGAGCAGCGACAGGATGACGTTGACGAGGGCGGCGACGCCGAACACCCGGATGATCGCCAGCCGCTCGGCATGGACGATCTTGTCGATATCGCCGGCCTGGGTGGAGAGAAGCAGCACGCCGAGCACGGCCCGGAAGCGCTGCACGGGAACGGCGACGGAAACGATGAGCTCACCCTGCTCCGTCACACGCACCACCGCGCCGCGCACGCCTGTCAGCGCATTCATGACTTCCGGGTAGATCGACCCATTGCCACCCGGCGGCTCCTTGTAGAGCGGCAGGTTGCCTGGCTGGAGCATGCGATTGTACCAGGTGTTGAGCTTGGCCGTCAGCGTCTGGTTTTCGGGCTCGATCGGCGGCAGGTCGAAGCGCAACACCTGGCCGCCGGTGTAAAGGTGGCGGCTGTCGAGCAGCAGGTCGGCATCCGCATCGAAAAGACGGGCACGGGTGCGGGTGGGCGAAATCAGCCGCCGCAGCACAGGTGCCACGCGCTCCTGCGTGATCGGGAATTCGAGGTCTTCGTCGCGCGGCAGCGGCGTGATGCTCTGCCCGGCCTGGAGTTCGAGCAGCTTTTCCGGGTCGATGGTGATGGAGTTCGTATCGACCGAGGCCGAGGCGGCGATCGCGCCGGCAATGATCTCGCCCTGCGTCAGCAGGCTCTCGACGCGAGCATCGATCAGCCCCTCGCGGAACTGGTTGAGATACATGATGCCGCCGACGAGAACGACGAGCGCCACCAGATTGAAGAACAGGATGCGGCGCGTGAGGCTGGAAAAGACGGCATTGCCGAAGATGCGGCGGATCAGCGTGAAGGGATGGGCCCAGCGTCGGC
The DNA here is from genome assembly GCF_003217095.1 of Rhizobium sp. PP-CC-3A-592. Classification (GTDB taxonomy): domain Bacteria; phylum Pseudomonadota; class Alphaproteobacteria; order Rhizobiales; family Rhizobiaceae; genus Ferranicluibacter. The sequence continues at coordinate 387,302 of NZ_QJSR01000004.1, read as the reverse complement.
CGGAGCGATAGGCTCCGTCCGCTTCCTCGATCGCCGCATGCCTCGTGATATCAGCCACGTCGGACGCTCAGCCTCTCCCGCTCGTCTGGATGTTCAGGGCCTCAGGCCGATTCGCGGAACCGGTAACCGACGCCATACAGGGTTTCGATCATATCAAAGTCGTTGTCGACCATCTTGAACTTCTTGCGCAGCCGCTTGATGTGGCTGTCGATGGTGCGGTCGTCCACATAGACCTGCTCGTCATAGGCGGCATCCATCAGGGAGTCGCGGCTTTTCACGACGCCGGGCCGCTGGGCGAGCGAATGCAGGATCAGGAACTCCGTCACCGTCAGCGTCACCGGCTCGTTCTTCCAGGTGCAGGTGTGGCGCTCCTGGTCCATGGACAGCTGGCCGCGTTCCAGTGAGCGGGCCTGGATGTCGTCCTTCATCTTCTGCAGTCCGGCGGGACCGGCTGCCGCTGCGGCCTCCCGGTTGGCGGAGCGGCGCAGGATCGCCTTGACGCGCTCGACCAGCAGGCGCTGGGAGAACGGCTTGGTGATGAAATCGTCGGCGCCCATCTTCAGGCCGAAGAGCTCATCGATTTCCTCGTCCTTCGAGGTCAGGAAGATGACCGGAATATCCGACTTCTGCCGCAGGCGGCGCAGGAGTTCCATCCCGTCCATGCGCGGCATCTTGATATCGAAGATCGCGAGCTGCGGCGGCCGGGCCAGAAGCCCGTCGAGCGCGGAGGCGCCATCCGTATAGGTCTCGACCTTGTAGCCTTCGGCTTCCAGCGCGATCGAGACCGATGTCAGGATGTTCCGGTCGTCATCGACAAGTGCAATGGTCTGCATCGTATTCCGCTCCATCATATCTTCGCGCCTTCTCTCCTCGGCCCCATCTCCGGCAGGAAACGGGACATCATCGACAGAGGCCGGCCCGGACAGACAGACCTCCCGATACGGAGATGTGCCAGGGCCGGCGCGCGTTCATGAGTATAAAGGTGGAACAAATTGTGGCGAAGCGAAAACGTCACGGTAAGCACAATCGTGGATGAATGGCCTAAGAGCGGCCTCCTCCGAAATTTTCAATTGCGAATTTAAACCGATTGAACATTGAACAATTTCCTTTAAATCGATTAATATATTGAATTTATTGTCTTTTTTCTATTGCCATCTTGCGTTTTCTGTAACTCCGGCTAATGTTAGGCCATCGATACAACGCAGGGGAGCAGCGCTCATGGAAGAATTTGGCATTCGCAATCCGGATTTCGGAATCGCTGCACTCGGTTTTGAAGACCTTGTCGCCGTCCGTTACAACCTGACACCAGCGGAGCTTTACGAGGAATCGTTGCGGCTCGGCGAAGCACAGGTGACGGCAGACGGCGCGCTTCGTGCGCTCACCGGCCAGCACACGGGCCGCTCCGCCAAGGACAAGTTCGTCGTTCGCGATGCGACGACGACAGACCAGATCTGGTGGGACAACAACAAGGAAATGTCGCCCGCGCATTTCGAAACGCTGTGCACCGACATGCTCGACCATGCGCGGGGCCGCTCGCTCTATGTACAGGACCTGATCGGCGGCGCCGACAGCGACAATGCCCTGCCGACCCGCGTCATCACCGAGTTCGCTTGGCACTCCCTGTTCATCCGCAACCTCCTGATCCGCCCGGATCGGAAGAGCCTGACGACGTTCGCGCCGAAGCTGACGATCATCGACCTGCCGCATTTCCGCGCCGACCCGGCCCGTCACGGCTGCCGGACGGAAACCGTCATCGCCTGCGATCTCGTCAACGGCCTCGTGCTGATCGGCGGCACGTCCTATGCCGGCGAAATGAAGAAATCGGTCTTCACCGCGCTCAACTACCTTCTGCCGGAAAAGGGCGTCATGCCGATGCATTGCTCGGCAAATGTCGGTCCCGACGGTGATTCCGCCGTGTTCTTCGGCCTTTCCGGCACCGGCAAGACGACGCTGTCGGCCGACCCGAAGCGCACGCTGATCGGCGACGACGAGCATGGCTGGGGCAAGGACGGCATCTTCAACTTCGAAGGCGGCTGCTATGCCAAGACGATCCGTCTGTCGGCCGAAGCCGAGCCGGAAATCTTCGCGACCACGAAGCGTTTCGGCACCGTGCTCGAAAACGTTATCCTCGACGAGAACCGGGTTCCCGACTTCGACGACGGCTCGCTGACCGAGAACACCCGCTGCGCCTACCCGCTGGACTTCATTCCGAATGCCAGCGCAACGGGCACAGCCGGTCATCCCAAAACGATCATCATGCTGACGGCAGATGCCTTCGGCGTCATGCCGCCGATCGCCAAGCTGACCGCCGACCAGGCCATGTACCACTTCCTCTCCGGCTACACCGCCAAGGTCGCCGGCACGGAAAAGGGCGTAACCGAACCGGAGGCCACCTTCTCGACCTGCTTCGGCGCGCCCTTCATGCCCCGGCATCCGAGCGAATACGGCAACCTGCTGCGCGAACTGATCGCCGAACACGGCGTCACCTGCTGGCTCGTCAACACCGGCTGGACCGGTGGCGCCTACGGTACGGGCCGCCGCATGCCCATCAAAGCGACCCGCGCTCTGCTCGCCGCAGCACTCGACGGCTCGCTGGCCGAGACCGAGTTCCGCACCGATGCCAATTTCGGCTTTGCGGTGCCGGTCGAAGTCGCCGGTATCGAGGGTGGTATTCTCGATCCGCGCTCGACCTGGGCGGACGGTGCCGCCTATGACGCGCAGGCCAGCAAGCTCGCCAATATGTTCGTGGCGAACTTCACCAAGTTCGAGAGCCATGTCGATGGCGGCGTCCGCGATGCGGCACCGGGACTGGCCATCGCTGCGGAGTAAACCTCAGGCGGAAACGCCTCATCGATGATTTCACGTGAAACCCGACGCTGGCAACAGCGCCGGGTTTTGTCGTTCAGCCTATCTTTCTGTCTTCACGCAATTCCAGCAAAACCGCTGTGCATTTTTGCTGGAATTGCTCTATTTGCAAAGCACGCCAAGCTGGAATAAACAGGGAACGAAAGGCGACGGCATGGCAAGCGACCCCCTCTATATCAACGACCGGATCGTCATTGCCGGCTGGGAGCTGAGCGAGCAGTTCGTGCTGGCGGGCGGCCCCGGCGGGCAGAACGTCAACAAGGTCGCGACCGCCGTCCAGCTGTTCTTTCATATCGCGGCATCCCCTTCCCTGCCCGAGCGCATCCGCGACATTGCCATAAGCCTCGCCGGTCGCAGGGTCTCGAAGGAGGGTGTGCTGATGATCGAGGCGAACAGCTTCCGCAGCCAGGACCGCAATCGCGAGGATGCGCGCGAGCGGCTGAAGGCGCTGCTCCTCAAAGCCGCCGAACCGCCCCCGCCGCCCCGCCGCAAGACCAAGCCGACCCGCGGCTCGGTGGAGCGCCGCCTGAAGGCGAAGAGCGGGCGCGGAGAGGTCAAGAAGATGCGTGGCCGCCCGGACGGCGAATAGATGAATGTGAACGTTGCGCAATCCTGGGACGAGAATGACGTGATCGTTCCGGTCGGAATCCGGCAAAGAACCTTGCCATGAGCGGCTGGCAGCAACGCGAACAGGAGGAGGCCATGCTGGTCCTGCCGAAAGGCTTCCGCCATATTCCCGGCTTTCTCGATCGTGATCGGCAGGAAGCCCTTGTCGAGGAGATCCGGGCCGTCGTTGCCGCGGCCCCGCTCTACCGCCCGGCCATGCCGAAGACCGGCAAGGAACTGTCGGTGCGGATGACGAATTGCGGCACGCTCGGCTGGGTCACGGACAAGGCTCTCGGATATCGCTATCAACCTCAGCATCCCGTCAGCCAGGAGCCCTGGCCCGCCATTCCACAAAGCCTGCTGGATCTCTGGCAGACGGTTGCCGGTGCATCCAAGCCGCCACAGACCTGTCTCGTCAATTTCTATGCGGAAACCGCGCGGATGGGGCTGCACCAGGACAAGGACGAGCAGGATCTGCAGACACCGGTCGTCTCGGTGTCGCTCGGCGATGCCTGCCTGTTTCGGGTCGGCGGTTGCGAGCGCAACGACCGGACGGTCTCCTTCAAGCTGTCGAGCGGCGACATCGTCGTTCTCGGCGGCGAAAGCCGGCTCGCCTTCCATGGCGTCGATCGGATCTATCCCGCGACGTCGACGCTTCTGAAGAATGGCGGCCGTATCAACCTGACGCTTCGTCGCGTCACCCCTTGAGATGGCTCCGGCGACATGACATCCCACACGGTATCCGTTGTTGAACCCGGCCGCGTTTCGGAAATGATGCGAGGCATCGATCGCGAATCAAGGCCCGGATCAAGGCCTGAATCAAGGAAAGGGCGACATGCTCATTGAGAATGCCATGGTGCTGGCCGCAGGGCTCGGCACGCGGCTGCGTCCCATCACCGACACGATGCCGAAGCCGCTGGTGCCGATTGCGGGCAGGCCGATGATCGACCATGTGCTCGATCTTCTGGTTGCTGCGGGCATCAAGACGGCGGCCGTCAACGTGCATCATTTCGCCGATCGCATGGAAGCGCACCTTCATGCCCGCCCCGCGCCGGCGATCCGGATATCCGACGAGCGCGCGACCCTGATGAATTCGGGCGGAGGCCTTGCCAAGGGGCTGGCACTTCTCGATCCCGGTCCGGTGCTGGTCATGAATGCGGACCTGTTCTGGATCGGCGAGCCGGAAGGGCGCAGCAATCTGGCCCGGCTTGCCGAGGCCTTCGATCCCGATCGCATGGACATGCTGCTTCTCTGCGTCGATCTCGACCGGACGACCGGGCATGACGGCAAGAAGGATTTCTCGCTTCAGGCCGACGGGCAACTCGTGCGCTACGCCGAAGGGCTGCCGCAGCCCGTCGTCTATGCCGGCGCCATCGCCATGATGAGCACGCTGTTTTCAGATGCGCCAAAAGACGCCTTCAATCTCAACATCTATTTCGACAAGGCGATCGCGGCCGGACGCCTGTACGGCCTGATGCTCGAAGGCGAATGGATCACCGTGGGCACGCCGGACGCGATCGGCATGGCCGAAGCGCAGTTTGCGCGGCTGGCGGAACGCACCTGAGGGGACAGACCATGACGCCCGCACGACAGAACGTCTTCACCATCCCGGCCGGCGTGCCCTTCCTGAAGACGCTCGTCCATGCGATCTGCGACGGGACGATCGTGCCCGACTATCGCTACGATCCGGCCGATCCGCTGTCGCTTGCGGGCGTGACGATCTTCGTGCCGACACGGCGCGCGGCGCGCGTGCTGCGCTCGGAGTTCGTGGATTGCCTCGGCGCCCGCTCGGCCATCCTGCCGGTCATCCGGGCGCTGGGGGAGACGGACGACGATAGCGGCTTCTTCGATGCGGAGATGCCAGCCGTCCTCGATCTCGCGCCGCCGCTGACCGGCCCGGCGCGGCTGATCGAACTGTCGCGGCTGATCCTTGCCTGGCGCAACACGCTGCCGCGCATCGTCACCGAACTCCACGGCGAGAGCCCGCTGATCGCGCCGGCAAGCCCGGCCGACGCCCTGTGGCTGGCGCGCAACCTCGTGCAGATCATCGACGATATCGAGACGGAGGATCTGAACTGGGAGAGCCTGGGCGCGCTCGATGCCAGCAACTATGCGCAATGGTGGACGCTGACGCTGGAGTTTCTGCAGATCGCCAGCCAGTTCTGGCCGGCCCGGCTGGCCGAACTCAGCCGCTCCTCGCCCGCGCGCCACCGCAATGCGATCCTCGAGGCTGAAAGCCACCGGATCGCCGCCGGTGCGATCGACGGCCCGGTCATCATCGCAGGGTCAACGGGTTCCATTCCCGCCACCGCCCGGCTTATTCTGGCGGTGCAGAAGCTGTCGCAAGGCGCAATCGTGCTGCCCGGCCTCGACGAGACGATGACGGAGGCGGACTGGAGCCTCATCGATCCGCCACCTGTGGATGCCGCCCGCCGCGACGATTCGGCCAGCCGGAGCCATCCGCAATACGGCTTCGTGCGTCTCCTCCGGCGCATGGGCATCGCTCGGACGGAAGTCCTGTCCATCGGCACCGTGGATGCGGATCTTGCCGACCGGGCCGAGACGCTGTCGCACGCTTTCCTGCCGGTGGAAGCGACCAGTTCCTGGGACGCTGTCCGACGCTCGCTCGATGCGCGTCGCGTCGAGGCAGCCTTTTCGGATGCGGCGCTGATCGAGGCGGTCAACGAGCGCGAGGAGGCGACGGCGATCGCGCTGTCGCTGCGGCTGGCGCTGCAGAAGGACGAGGCGTGCCAAGCCGTGCTGATTACGCCCGACCGTGATCTCGCGCGCCGGGTTGCCGCCGAATTGCAGCGCTTCGGCATCGAGGCGGATGATTCCGCGGGAACGCCGCTCGCATCCACGCCGCAGGGCACGCTTGTCCGGCTGATGCTGGACGTGGCGCTGCGCCCCGGCGATCCCGTCGCCATCACAACGCTGATGAAGCATCCGCTCGCCCTCTTCGGTGTGTCGCCCGAGCGCTTCCGCCCGGCTGCGACGCTGCTGGAGCTGCTGGCTCTGCGCGGCGGCACGGTGCCGGCCGATATTGCCGACCTCAGGCCGCTGCTCGACGAGGCGGCCGTGCGAAGGCGGGCCGATCGCCATGCGCCGGAATGGCTGGCGCAGGTGACCGATGCGGATATCGAAGATGCCCGCTTCGTGGCTGGTGCCATCGCCAAGGCCGTCGAGCCGCTTGTCGCCATGCTGGTGCGGCGGCGAAAGGGGGCCGGCGGGTTCAGCACGTCGCTGACACTGTCCGACTGGGCCGAGCGGACCGGCCGGGCGCTGGAAGGTGTGGCCATGACGGAGACGGGCGACCTCGGCGCGCTCTGGTCTGGCGAGGCGGGCGCGGCGCTCGCCGATCTGCTGCGCGCCGTGATCGAGGTGGACGGGCAGATCGAGGCGGATGGCGGGCAGTGGTGCGAGGCGGTGGAAGCGCTGATGGCCGGTTCCGCCGTCAAGCCGCGCGCCATGCGGCATCCCCGCGTCTTCATCTTTGGGGCGCTTGAGGCCCGATTGCAGAGCGTCGATCTCGTCGTCCTCGGCGGTATGAACGAAGGGACATGGCCGGGACAGACCGCCAATGACCCGTTCCTATCGCGCAGCATGAAGACCGGCATCGGGCTTGAGCCGCCGGAACGGCGCATCGGCCAGCTGGCGCACGATCTCCAGATGGCCTGCGGCACGCGTCGGCTGGTGTTCAGCCGGTCGCTGCGCAAAGGCGCGACGCCCACCGTCGCCTCCCGCTGGCTGCAGCGGCTTCTCGCTGTCGGCGGCAAGGATCTCGGTCAGCGCCTGCGCGAGAATGGTCGCGATCGGCTGCGCTATGCCGCTCTTCTCGATGCGCGTGCGGACACGCCGCTGGCCAAGCGCCCAGAGCCGAAGCCGGATTTCGCGCTGCAGCCACGGCGCTATTCCTTCAGCGAGGTCGGGCGCCTGCGCCGCGATCCCTATTCCATCTATGCCCGGCGCATCCTGCGCCTCCAGCCGATCGACGGGTTCAATGCGGACCCCGGTGCGGCCGAGCGCGGCACGATCTACCACGCCATCGTCGAGCGCTTCGCCAAGAGCGAGGTCGATCCGGCGGGTCCGGAAGCGCAGGCCGTCATGCAGCAGCTGATCGATGCGGCCTTTAACGAACAGCGCTTACCGGTCCATATCGACGTCATTTGGCGACCCCGGTTTGCGGCCGTCGGTCGAGCCTTCATCGATTGGGAGATTTCCCGCAAGGACGGAATCCGTCAATCCTTCCTGGAGCGCTATGCGAAATTTCAGGTCGGCGTTGCCGATATCGAACTGACCGGCATTGCCGACCGGATCGACATCGGCCCCGATGGCGAGGCCGTGATCGTCGATTACAAGACCGGTGCTAACCCCTCCGTGAAAGAAGCTCGCGCTCTGCTCGACCCGCAGCTGCCGCTCGAAGCCGCGGCCCTTAAGGCAGGCGCCTTCGACAAGGTCGGCAGGCGCCATCCTGCCTCGCTCCTTTATGTCCGGCTAAAGCCTGGGGACCGGTTCGCGGTGGACGAGGTCAATAACGAGGCGCGTGTGCGGGGCGATGTCGAGCCGAAGACGGCGGACATGCTGGCGGACGAATCGCTGGCGCAGTTCACCGGCCTGCTCCGGGCGCTGCAATCGGGCCAGCGCGGCTTCGCCTCGCGCGTCATTGTCCAGAAGGAGAAATCCTACGGCGGAGAATACGATCATCTGGCGCGCGTTGCCGAATGGTCGACGGCCGATGGCGAAGAGGAGATGGGGGATGCCTGACGATCTCGCACCGAAGAGCGGCTCGCCGGCCGACTGGCTGAACTGGACGACGGAACAGCAGGCCATCGCCTCGGATCCGAAACGATCTGCCTGGGTCTCGGCCAATGCCGGGTCGGGCAAAACCCATGTCCTGACCCAGCGCGTCATCCGGCTGCTGCTTTCGGGATGCCGCGCGTCGGCCATTCTCTGCCTGACCTATACCAAGGCGGCGGCCGCCGAAATGTCGAACCGCGTATTTGAGAGGCTGGCCGAATGGGTGACTCTCGATGACGCGACGCTCTCGGCGCGGATCACGGCACTCGAAGGGCAGGCACCGAGCGCTGCCACGATCGCCGAAGCCCGGCGCCTGTTTGCCCGCGCGCTGGAAACGCCGGGTGGGCTGAAGATCCAGACGATCCATGCCTTTTGCGAAGCGCTGCTGCATCAGTTTCCGCTGGAAGCCAATGTCGCCGGCCATTTCTCCGTACTGGACGACCGGACGGCGACGATCCTGCTCGCCGATGCGCGCCGTCTTCTCCTGACGGCCGCGGCGACCGAGGGCGATCCGGTGCTGACCGGCGCGTTCGAGACGGTACTGGCGCTCGCCGACGACACCGGGCTCGAGAGCCTGCTGTCGATGATCGTCGCCAACCGTACGGCGCTCCAGGCCTTTCTGAGCGAGGCCGAGCAGCAGGGCGGCACCGATCGTGTCCTGCGCGAAGCGCTGGGACTGGACGAAAGTGAGACGGCGGACAGCGTCATCGCGCAGTTCTGGCCGCTTGCCGGCCTCAACGGCCCGGATCTCACGCGCTATATCGATATCGCCCGCACGTCGGGCGGTACCAAGGTGCGGGATTTTGCCGACGGGCTGGCGGTTGCGGCAGAACTCAAAACGTCACTCCAGCGCTATCAGGCCGTTCGGGACCTGTTCTTCTCTCCGTCCTCGGGCAAGCCGAAAGCCATGTCGGGCTTCTTTTCCGCCCCACTGCGCAAGGCGGCACCCGATCTCGAGGACAAGGTTCAGGCCGCCTACGATCAGGCTCTGACGCTCTCCGACCGGCTCAACCTGCTCCATATGTTCGAGGCGACACAGGCCGCGATGGTGCTCGCCGAGCGGCTGACGCAGGACTATGAGGACATCAAGAAAAGCCGAAGCCAGCTCGACTTCGACGACCTGATCAACCGGACCGCCCGGCTGCTGACCCGCGCGGACGTCGGCGCCTGGGTGCACTACAAGCTCGATCAGGGTATCGACCATATTCTCGTGGACGAGGCGCAGGATACGAGCCCGGTGCAGTGGTCGATCATCCGCTCGCTGGCCGAGGACTTCTTTACCGGCGACAGCGCCCGCGGCCGCCACCGGACGCTCTTTGCCGTCGGCGACGAGAAGCAGTCGATCTACTCGTTCCAGGGCGCGCGGCCGGAGCGCTTTTCAGAAGAGGAGGGCGAGGCGAAGCGGCGGATCGACGCCAGCGGGCTCGCCTTCAGCCCCGTGCAGTTGCAGCTCTCCTTCCGCTCGACGGAGGACGTGCTGTCCGCCGTCGATACGGTGTTTCGCCAGCCCGCCCATGCACGCGGGCTCAGCGCCCGGAACGAACCCGTCGTGCATGCCTCAAACCGCGTCGGCCATCCCGGTCTCGTCGAGATCTGGGATGCGATCGCACCCGCACCGAGCCTTGAGGAGGAGGACTGGACCGCCGCCTTCGATGCGACGCCGGAAAACGCGCCGGCAAACATCCTTGCCGAACGCATCGCGGCAACACTTGCGAGCTGGATCGGCACCGAGACCATCATCGAGAAGACCACGCGCCGCGTCATGCGCCCGGGCGACGTGATCGTGCTGGTGCGCAAGCGCGATGCCTTCGTCAACGCGCTGATGCGCGCCCTGAAGACGCGGCATGACATTCCCGTCGCCGGTGCCGACCGGCTGGTGCTGACGGCGCATATCGCCGTGCAGGATCTGATGGCGCTCGGGCGCTTCCTGCTTCTGCCGCAGGACGACCTGTCGCTGGCCGCCGTGCTGAAGAGCCCGCTTTTCGCAGTGACCGAGGACATGCTGGCCGACTCCACAACCTTGCGACCCCTCGGCCAGAGCCTCTGGACCGCGCTGGAAGGATCGTCCGATCCTGCCCTCAAGCCGGTCGTCGCACGGCTGGCGAACTACCGGGCGCTGGCGGATACGCTCTCGGTGCATGATCTCTATGCCCGCTTGCTCGGTGCCGACGGCGGTCGGGCGGCGTTCCTGTCGCGGCTCGGCAGTGAAGTCAGCGACATCCTCGACGAGTTCCTGACCTTCTGCCTCGATCACGAGGCCAACGGGCTTCCCGGTCTGCAGAGCTTCATTTCCGGGCTCGAACTGGAAGCGCCGACCATCAAGCGCGAGCAGGACAAGGAGCGCAACGAGGTCCGCGTCATGACCGTTCATGCGGCAAAAGGCCTGGAAGCGTCGGTCGTGTTCCTGGTCGATGGCAGCGGCAAGGCGTTCAACAACCAGCACGTTCCCGCACTCCGCATGGTGCCCTCCCCTGGTGGACGAGGCGCCGATGGGGAGACCTTGGCCATTCCCGTCTGGCGACCGCCACGGGCAGCCTCCAACAGCCTCATCGACAGCGATACGCAGCGGCTGAAGGCAAGCGCCGAGGAAGAGTATCGCCGACTGCTCTATGTGGGCATGACGCGGGCGGCGGATCGTCTGATCGTCTGCGGCTATCGTGGCAAGCTCGACAATCCCGAGAGTTGGCACGCGATGGTGCGGGCCGGACTTGCGGCGGATGCGGAACGCCGTCTGGTGCCCGTCGATTTTGCTGTGGGCGGCCTGCAATGGAGCGGCGCGCGCTGGCATGCGCTGACGAAGCGGACGGATTTCGACATTGAACCCGTACAAAGCGAGATCACGGCCGATGATGGCGAAGCCCTACCGCCGGCGCTGCTCGAACCCCTGCCGCCGCAGCGCCACCTTCCCCGACCCTTGAGCCCCTCCGGGGCCGGCTTTACTGTCGAGGCCAATGCTGCGGACACGATCACGGGATCGCGCCTCTTTCTCGAGGACAAGCGTACCGGACCATCCCTCTTGCGCGGCGCAATCCTGCACCGGTTGCTGCAGGTCCTGCCCGCGCGGGCGCCCGAGGCGCGCGAAGCGGACGCCGCGCTCTACCTGTCGCGCGCCGTTCCCACATGGAGCGAGGCGCAGCGAGACGGCGTCGTGCGCTCCGTGCTCGCCGTCATCGAAGATCCCGCCCTATCCGAACTGTTCTCCGGCACCAGCCGCGCCGAGGTGTCGATCATGGGCACGCTTCGGCTCGGCGCGCGCGAACATGCCGTGTCCGGCCGGATCGACCGGTTGGCCGTTGCCGACGATCGCGTTGTGATTGCTGACTTCAAGACCAACCGCGACGTGCCCGGTGACGCCGGCGCCGTACCGATGGTCTACCGGACACAGCTTGCGATCTACCGGGAGATCCTTCGACCACTCTATCCGGCCCATCGTTTCCGCTGCATCCTCGTCTTTACCGAAGGTCCATCGGCAATCGAAGTGCCGGAGGCGCTTCTCGACGCCGCGCTTGTGGAGCTCGCCACAAAATGAGATACCGGACATTGAAATCCAGGGTCCGGATCATCACATCCTGATCATGCCCTGCGGGTCCTCCGCACGATAGAAACCAGGAGCGCATCATGGCGACCGTGAAAGTCGATACATCCAATTTTCAGGATGAAGTTCTCAATGCACAGGAGCCGGTTATCGTCGATTTCTGGGCGGAATGGTGCGGCCCGTGCAAGATGATCGCGCCGAGCCTTGAGGAAATCTCCAACGAGATGGCCGGCAAGGTAAAGGTCGCGAAGATCAACATCGACGAGAACCCCGAGATCGCCGCTCAGTACGGTGTCCGGTCGATCCCGACGCTCGCTATCTTCAAGGCCGGCGAAGTTGCCGACATCAAGGTCGGTGCTGCGCCGAAGACCGCACTGACCTCCTGGATCACCAACGCCGCTGCATAAGCGTCCGCGTAATCAGATACGACAATTGGAAAACCCGGCCTTGCAGCCGGGTTTTTTCATGCCGTTTCTTCCGTTGCCATCTTTCAGCGCGGTGGCGTGCCATTGTCGGCAAGGACGTTGCCGACGAGATAGAGCGAGCCGCCGATAAGGATGCGCGGGGCAACCGGCTGGTTTTCGAACAGGACCGAGAGGATCGCCAGCGCTTCGGTCACCGAGGAGACGGGCTCGACCTCGAAGCCCTGGGCCGCTGCATCTTCCGCCAGTGCCACCGGATCGATACCGACATCCGTATCGCGGATCGGCACGGTGAAGACCTGCTCGGCAAGGCCGGAGAAGGCCTGGAAATAGCCGGCGGGATCCTTGGTGTTGATCATGCCGATGATGAGGAACAGAGGTCGCGGATCTCGCTCCTCGAGATTTGCCATCGTCTCGGCGATCACCTTGCCGGCACCGGGGTTGTGGCCGCCATCCACCCAGATCTCAGCGCGTTTCGGTGCACGTTCCGCCAGCTTTCCGGTCGTCAGCCGCTGCAGGCGGCCGGGCCACTCGACCGTCGTCAGGCCTTTCTCGATGGCCGCATCGGACGGGTCGAAGCCGGCTGCACGGATGGTGCGGATCGCCGCTGCGGCATTGGCATATTGATGCCGGCCGGGAAGGCGTGGGAGCGGCAGGTCGATCAGTCCGTCATCGTCCTGATAGATCAAGCGACCGAACTCCTCGTGCGCCATGAAATCCTGTCCGTAGATGGACACCGGGCAGCGCAGCCGCTCGGCGGTGGTGATCAGCACGTCGCGCGCGGCCTCCTCCTCCTGCTGCCCGATGACGACGGGACAGCCGCGCTTCATAATGCCGGCCTTTTCGGCGGCGATCAGTTCGACGCGGTCGCCGAGATAGGCCTGATGGTCGAGCGAGATCGGCATGATCGTCGACACCGCCGGCGTCTTGATGACGTTCGTCGCGTCGAAACGCCCGCCGAGGCCGACCTCGATGATCGCGACATCGGCCGGATGCTCGGAAAAAAGGACGAAGGTGACGGCCGTCAGAATCTCGAAGACAGTGATAATCTCGCCGCGATTGGCGGCCGCCACACGGCGCACCGCATCTGCGAGAACCGCATCCGTGGCATAGGCGCCGCGCCCGCCCTTGACGCCGAGGCGATAGCGCTCATGCCAGGTGACGAGGTGCGGCGAGGTGTGGACGTGGACGGAGAGACCCACCGCCTCCAGGATCGCCCTGGAGAAGGCCGAGACCGATCCCTTGCCGTTGGTGCCGGCCACATGAATGACGGGCGGCAGCCGGTCCTGCGGATTGCCAAGCCTTTCGAGGAGGCGCGTCACGCGCTCCAGCGACAGATCGAAGCCTTTGGGATGAAGAGCAAGGAGCTTGTCGATCTCCTGCGTGGCTTCGCTTGCCTCGACGGTCATCGCTGAACTTAAACGCTGGCCGCAACCGGCACCGCTGCCGGGGGAACCACGATTTCCGGCTCGACGGTCCGCTTGACCGCATCGACCGGCTTCTTGAGCATGATCTTCAGCAAGCGTGCGAGCGTCGAGGGAATGTCATGGCGCTTGATGACCATGTCGATCATGCCGTGATCCATCAGATATTCCGACGTCTGGAAGCCCTCGGGGAGCTTTTCGCGGATGGTCTGCTCAATGACGCGCTTGCCGGCAAAGCAGATCTCGGCACCAGGCTCCGCCAGATGCAGATCGCCGAGCATGGCATAGGACGCCGTGACGCCGCCCGTGGTCGGGTTCGTCAGAACCACGATGTAGGGAAGACCTGCCTCCTTCAGCATCTGCACGGCAACGGTGGTGCGTGGCAGCTGCATGAGCGAGAGGATGCCTTCCTGCATGCGGGCGCCACCCGAGGCCGGGAAGATGACGAGCGGGCACTTCTCGGAGATGGCGCGCTCGAAGGCCTTGATGATCGCCTCGCCGGCGGCAATGCCGAGCGAACCGCCCATGAAGGCAAATTCATGCACGACGGCCACGAGCTTCAGGCCTTCGACGGTGCCGACACCGGCAAGGATCGTGTCCTCCATCTCGGTCTTGGCACGGCTGTCGCGCAGGCGATCGGTGTATTTCTTGCTATCGCGGAACTTCAGCGGATCCTGCGCCACCTTCGGCTGCGGCAGCGTCTCGAAGACGCCCTCATCGAACAGGTCCTTCAGGCGCGCCTTTGCCGGCATCTTCATGTGGAAGCCGGAGGCGGGGATGACCCACTTGTTCTCCTCGAGATCGCGATGGAATACCATCTCGCCCGTTTCCGGGCACTTGATCCAAAGGTTTTCCGGAACCTCGCGGCGGCCGAGCATCGAATTGATCTTCGGGCGAACGTAGTTGGTAATCCAGTTCACATGAAACTCCTGAAATCGTTCAGCCTGTCATTGCCCTGAATGTGGGCGATTATTCGGCTGCGGCAAGACGTGCGGCCCGGACACCGGCCGAAAGGCCACGAACGAGAGCTTCGACGCCCGGAACGGTCGCGCCCGTGGCCTGACCGTCTTCGGTCAGGCTGGATGCGACCTGATTGATAATGACCGTACCCACAACCACGCCGTCGGCGGAGGCGCCGATGGCACGGGCATGCTCTGCCGTCTTGACACCGAAGCCGACGCAGACCGGCAGGTTGGTATGTTCCTTGATGCGCGCCACGGCGCCGCCGACCAGTGCCGGTTCCGGCAGGGCCGAACCGGTGATGCCGTTCATGGAGACGTAATAGACGAAGCCCGAGGTGTTTTCGAGAACCTTGGGCAGACGCCGTCCGTCTGTCGTCGGGGTTGCGAGCCGGATGAAGCTGATGCCCTTCTTGAGGGCGGGCAGGCAAAGCTCGTCATCCATTTCCGGCGGCAGATCGACGACGATCAGGCCATCGATGCCGGCAGCAAGCGCGTTATCGAGAAACCGGTCCACGCCATAGATGTAGATCGGATTGTAGTAGCCCATCATGACGATCGGCGTGTCCGTATCCGTCTTGCGGAACTGACGGGCGAGCTCCAGCGTCTTTTCGAGCGTCTGGCCGCCGCGCAGCGCGCGCTGACCGGCAAGCTGGATCGCCGGGCCGTCCGCCATCGGGTCGGAAAAGGGCATGCCAAGCTCGATGATATCGGAGCCGGCAGAGGGCAGCGCCTTCATAATCGACAGGGATGTGTCGAAATCCGGATCGCCCCCCATGATATAGGTGACGAGCACCGGACGGTGCTCGGCGGCGGCCTTGGCGAAGGTCCTGTCGAAACGTGCGCTCATGTTCTTACAGTCCCATTCCGAGCAGCTTGCCGACGGTGAAGATGTCCTTGTCGCCGCGACCGCAGAGGTTCATCACGATGATCTGGTCCTTGTCCATCGTCGGCGCCCGCTTGATGACTTCGGCGAGCGCATGGCTCGGCTCGAGTGCGGGAATGATGCCCTCAAGGCGGGTCAGAAGCTGGAAGGCTTCGAGCGCCTCGTGGTCCATGATCGGCACGTATTCGACGCGGCCGGCATCCTTCAGCCAGGAATGCTCGGGCCCGATGCCGGGATAATCGAGGCCGGCAGAGATCGAATGGCCTTCCTTGATCTGCCCGTCCTTGTCCTGCAGCAGGTAGGTGCGGTTGCCATGGAGAACGCCCGGCGAGCCCGCCGTCAGCGAAGCGCAGTGCTCCTCGCCATCGAGACCCTTGCCGCCCGCTTCCACGCCGACGATCTTGACGCTGGCATCGTCCAGGAACGGATGGAAGAGACCGATGGCATTGGAGCCGCCGCCGACGGCAGCAATCAGCATGTCCGGCAGGCGGCCTTCCATGGCCAGCATCTGCTCGCGCGTTTCCCAGCCGATGACGGCCTGGAAGTCGCGTACCATTTCCGGATAGGGATGCGGGCCGGCGGCGGTGCCGATCAGATAATAGGTGTCGTCCACATTGGTGACCCAGTCGCGCAGGGCCTCGTTCATGGCATCCTTCAGCGTGCCGTGACCGGCTGTGACGGGGCGCACTTCGGCACCGAGCAGCTTCATGCGGAAGACGTTCGGCGACTGGCGCTCGACGTCGGTCGCGCCCATATAGACCACGCAGGGAAGGCCGAAGCGGGCCGCAACAGTGGCTGTCGCCACGCCATGCTGGCCCGCACCGGTTTCCGCGATGATGCGGGTCTTGCCCATACGCTTGGCGAGCAGGATCTGTCCGAGGCAATTGTTGATCTTGTGCGAGCCGGTGTGGTTCAGCTCGTCGCGCTTGAAGTAGATCTTCGCGCCACCCAGTTCCTCCGTCAGCCGCTCGGCAAAATAGAGCGGGCTCGGACGGCCGGTATAATGGGTGTTGAGGTGTTCCAGCTCGGCCTTGAAGGCGGGATCGGTCTTTGCCTTCTCCCATTCGGCTTCAAGCTCGAGGATCAGCGGCATCAGCGTTTCCGCAACGAAGCGGCCACCGAAAATGCCGAAACGACCATCCTCGTCGGGGCCGGAACGGAAGGAATTGGGTAGAGGGGTCTGATTCACGTCGTGCTCCTTGACCGGAAAGGCTCTGTGCAAGCCTGTGCAACGGCATCGAAAAACTCTTCCATCCGCCCGAGATCCTTGACGCCGGGCGCGCTCTCCACTCCGGAGGAGATGTCGATTGCGCGCGTGCCGGTCATCTGAAGGGCCTCGCGGATATTTCCGGCGTTCAGGCCGCCGGAAAGCATGTAATCCACCTCGGCATCAAGCGCGTCGAGGAGTGTCCAATCGAACGACACGCCATTGCCGCCCGGCAGGTCGGAACCCTTGGGCGCCTTGGCGTCGAACAGGAACGTGTCGGCAATGCCGATATAAGCATCCACGGCGCGCAGATCATCAGCTTCGCGAACCGAAAAGGCCTTCATGACCGGCCGGCCGTAGATGGCACGGATGTCCAGCGCGCGGCTCGCCGTCTCGTGGCCGTGAAGCTGCAGGATGTCGGGGTCGAGCGACGAGACGATTTCGTCCAGCGTGTCGTTATCCGCATCCACCGTCACGGCAACGATCTTCGCCCGGCCGCGGATCCGGTCGGCAAGTCGTGCGGCATCGTCCGGCTCGATATTGCGCGGGCTCTTCTCGAAAAATATAAAGCCGACATGGTTCGCGCCCAAGGCAACCGCCTTGTCGACGGCTTCGGCGGTCTTCAATCCGCAGATCTTGACATCGATGGTCATAAGGCACCGCATTTGCATGAATCGGCCTGCGAGTCGAGCCAAAACAAGGGCCCGCGCCGTTGTCGAAGGACGCGATCAGGTGAAGTCGATGGCGTGGAGCAGCGTACCGTTGCGCTTCAGCCAGTGACGAGCGTCGGCCGTGCGCGGGCAAAGCCGCTCGCAGAGCGCCCAGAAGTTTGGGCCGTGGTTCATTTCCTTGAGGTGCGCGACCTCATGGGCGGCGAGGTAATCGATGACGTAAGGCGGTGCCATAACGATCCGCCAGGAAAAATTTAGCGCGCCATCCACCGCGCACGAGCCCCAGCGGCTCCGCGTGTCGCGCAGCGTCAGCGACTTGATCCGTCGGCCGACATGCAGCGCATGGGCAGGCGCCAAGTGCTCCAGATCCTTGCGGGCTTCCTTCTTCAGGAAATCGGCGATGCGTCGGCCAAGATGTTCCGGCGCGCCGCTGACCCGCAGCACCGCCTCGTCATCGACCACGACGCTTTCCGTCACGCCGCGGAGCCGGCCCGTGCGCTCGATACGGTGCGCCACGCCGCGCACGAAGATCATGCCGCCCTCCTCCAGCACGCTTTCGCCGGAGAAGCGTGCGAGACGGCTGGCCAGCCACGCCTGATGACGGTCGAGAAACTGCGTGATTTCGCGTTCGGGCAAGCCGGTGGGAATGGTCATCTTGAGGGCACGGCCGCCGGGCTCGATCCGCAGCGTCATCCTTGTTGCGCGCGGGTTCTGCCGGATCGTCAGAGGAACCGGCCGCCCGTCGACGGTCAGCGTCTTCACGACGGTCTTCGTCACCGGCCGGACAGGTGCGACGGGCTTCTTCCGGCGAACAGGCTTGAGCAGTAGAGGAAACATCGGTTCCTGATAGATGATTCGCGGGCCTTATGCCGCAAATTGGAGATGAAAAAGCCGGCCTTCCCGCAAAGGAAAGGCCGGCCTGTATCTGCGTCAAAGCGCGCCTGAGGTCACACGGCGCGTCCAGGATCAGTTACCGGTATAGCCGGTGACCGGGCCATTCGACGGGTTGTTGCGCTCGCGCATGAAGCGGTCGAAATCATCCTGATCCTTGGCGCGGCGCAGCTCGCGGACATAGGCGTCGAAATCTTCGCGCATATCGTCCAGACGGCGGCGCTCTTCATCGAGACGCGCCAGTTCGGCTTCGCGCCAGTCGTCGAAAGCGACGTTGCCGGTATTGCCGGCGCGGAACGTGCTGCGCGAAAAACCCGTCTTGCCAAAGCCGCCGAAGCCACCCCTGAAGGTGGAAAAGACGGTATCGACGGAGGCGTTCGCGTCGCGCTTGAAGGATTTCAGGCGTTCGCCGAACAGAATGTAGGCGAGCATGGCCAAGCCGAGCGGCCAAAAAACGACGAAGCCGAGAACCATCAACGCAATGGTCGCGGGCGTCCAGTCAGGACGGATCAAGGCATTCTGATTCATGGGGATTGGTCCTCATCTATGGAGGGGTTCGATCGTCGAACCCGCTCTCTTCGATGTGGGAACAGGTCCATTCCATCACAAGACGACGCGACCAGAAATCGGGCAAGGGCTTGCCCGATCTCACCATTTTTTGATGTTTCCGTTCGCTTTTTCCGCTCTCAAGCGGTTTTTCCACCCTTGATGACCTTGACGGCTGCAGCCTTGTGGCCGTGCTCGCGCTGGAAGGCGGTGATGCGCGGTGCGATTTCCCGACGGAAGCGCGAACCGTTGAAAACGCCGTAGTGTCCGACATCCGGCTGCACGTAGTGCATCCGCATATGGTCCGGAATATTGGAACAGATGGTCTGTGCCGCCTCTGTCTGCCCTGCGCCGGAGATGTCGTCGTTTTCGCCCTCGACCGTCAGCAGAGCGACCTTGCGGATCGCGTGCGTATCCACCCGCTCGCCACGATGCATCATCTCACCCTTTGGCAAAGCGTGCTGCATGAACACGATATCGACGGTCTGCAGGTAGAATTCGGCGGTCAGGTCCATGACCGCGAGATATTCGTCGTAGAATTCCCGATGCTTCTCGGCGGCATCGCCGTCATGCTTGACGAGATGGTCGAAGAATTCCTTCTGGGCATTGATATGCCTGTCGAGGTTCATCGACATGAAGCCGGAGAGCTGGAGAAAGCCGGGATAGACCGGCCGCATGAAACCCGGCTGCGGAAAGGGAACAGGCATCACGACATTGTCGCGGAACCATTCGATCGGCTTGTCCTTGGCGAGCTTGTTGACGGCAGTCGGGTTGATCCGCGTGTCGATCGGCCCGCCCATCAGCGTCATCGAGGCCGGCGAGAGCGCATCGCCCCGGGCTTCCATGATGGCGGCGGCGGCGAGAACGGGAACCGCCGGCTGGCAGACTGCGATGACATGCGTATCGGGCCCGAGGAAATGCAGGATCTCGATGATGTATTCGATATAGTCGTCGAGATCGAACGTCCCCTCCGTCAGGGGTACCATGCGCGCGTCGATCCAGTCCGTGATGTAGATGTCGGACGTCGGCAGCAGCGCTTCCACGGTGCCGCGCAGAAGGGTCGCGTAATGGCCGGACATCGGGGCGACGATCAGGACGCGCGGATCGGACCGGGCCGGCTTTTCGAGAACGCGCTCGAAGTGGATGAGATTGCAGAAGGGCTGACGCCAGACGATCTTCTCGTCGATCGAAATCGGCTGGCCGTTGATGATCGTCTCATGCAGACCGAATTCCGGCTTGCCGTAGCGACGGGTCGATCGTTCGAAGACTTCGAGACCGGCTGCCGCAGTGCGGCCAAGATAGGTTTGCGACAACGGATTGAGCGGATTGCTATAGGCCAGACGCATGGCGTCGGCTGCGGCACGCCAGGGGGCCATGATCGCGTGGTTCAGCTCGTAGAACTGGTAAAACATTGGATACAAACTCCTTTTTACCATGAGCGGAGACAGTTCTGGCGTAAAGTCTCCGTTTCATATTCCTCTAATATGATAGGCTACGCTTTATTGTGCAGTGCGGCAAGTGCGTTAGAGTATCACGGTTGGCCGGTGCGAAACTGTCGCAAGACCTTCCTTTGCCATTATCTTGAAATCCTCCCCTACTGCTCGACGAAGTGTGCGCCCGAAGGCGTTGACAAGTCGATAAGCCCTATCAATACCCGGATGATCCTGTGGTATGGGACGTTTCATCGCCTTGATATTGAAGACGGAGCCGGGTCGTTGCTTCCACGAGCGTCGTCACATCCGTTCCAATCGCCATGAAGTCCGCGCCGAGCTCACGATAGAGCCTTGCCTGATCGAGGTTCAGCGTCATGATGCCGGACGCCTTGCCGGCCTTGGCGATCCGCGCGAAGGCATCGCGAATGGCTGCCGTGACATCGGCATGGCTCGGCTGCCCGAGAAGGCCCATGTCGGCCGCGAGATCGGACGGGCCGATGAACAATCCATCCACGCCGTCGATCGCGGCGATCCGATCGAGAGCGACCAGACCCGCCCGGCTCTCGATCTGGACGATCAGGCAGATCTCGCGATCCGCCGTTTCCAGATAGTCACCGATGCGGCTGAAGCTGGAGGCGCGGCCGAGGGCTGCGCCGACACCGCGATCGCCGCGCGGCGGATAGCGCACCGCCCGCACCAGCCGCTCGGCTTCCTCGACGGTTTCCACCATGGGAATCATCACGGTCTGGGCGCCGGCATCGAGGATCTGCTTGATCATCCAGGTTTCGCCCACCGGCAAGCGGACGACCGCATGGCTCTGCGAGCCTTTCAGAGCCTGTACCTGCGCCGCCAGCGAGGGAATGTCGTTCGGGGCATGTTCGCCATCGATGAGCAGCCAGTCATAGCCGCTGCCGGAGAGAATCTCGGCGGCATAGGGGCTGGCCAGCGCTACCCAGAAACCGAGTTGGAAGCGTCGCTCATTCAGCGCCGCCTTGAAGGGGTTGATCGGTGCCGGCACGTCGCTCTCCTTCTCGCGGTCACTCTCTTCCAAATAGGGCACCAGGCAATCGTCTCCATGGTGAAGACACTCTATTCGCTGAAAGCATCTTGTCGGGAATGGCACGGACTTACTAGATGGTGCAGTGCGCTCTCCGTCGCGCCCAACCTTTCCTATCGGCAACCGCTGGCACAGCGGCCGATCCACTCGAAGGACCAGAACTATGACCACATCGAGCAATTTCCGACAGGCCGACCATCCGATCGAAGCTAGCTTTCTCGACCGCTGGTCGCCCCGCGCCTTCAAGGACGAGCCGATGGGCGAAGCCGAGCTTCTGACGATTTTCGAAGCCGGCCGCTGGGCGCCATCCGCTTTCAACTCGCAGCCTTGGCGCTTCTCCTATGCGCTACGCGGCACGCCGGAATGGGATACGCTTCTCCCGATCCTCAACGATTTCAACCAGAGCTGGGCGAAGTCCGCCTCCGCGCTGGTGATCGTCATTTCGAAGACGCACTTCACGGCACCGGGCTCCACCGAATCCAAGCCGTCCTACAGCCATAGCTTCGACGCCGGCTCGGCCTGGGGCGCCATCGCCCATCAGGCAATGCTGCTCGGCTACCAGGCGCACGGCATGACCGGCATCCACTTCGACAAGGCTGCCGAGATCCTCGGCATTCCCGAAGGCTACCGCGTCGAAGCCGGCGTTGCGATCGGCCGGGTCGGCGACAAGTCGGTCCTGCCGGAAGGCCTGCAGGCGCGGGAAACCCCGAGCCCCCGCCGGCCGCTTTCCGAACTCGCCTTCAACGGCAGCTTCAAGGCCGATTGATCGGCGCCTGTCTCAGAGCATGAGATCGACATGAAAAAGCCCTCGCAGCCGGTTGGTTGCGAGGGCTTTTCGGTTTGAAACTCTGGAAAGGGTATTCCGTCAGATATCGAGGTTCGCCACGTTCAGCGCATTTTCCTGAATGAAGTCGCGACGCGGCTCCACTTCGTCGCCCATGAGGCGGGAGAACAGGCTGTCGGCATCGGTGGCATCGTTGACGCGGACCTGCAGCAGCGAGCGAACGTTCGGGTCGAGCGTCGTTTCCCAGAGCTGCTCGGCATTCATCTCGCCAAGGCCCTTGTAGCGCTGCATGGAGAGACCCCTGCGGCCGCTGGCGAAGATGGCGTCGAGCAGGGCGCGCGGGCCGCTGATCTCCTGCGTGCCTTCCTTGCGCCGAAGCACGGGCGGAATGGCGTAGATGTCGTGCAGCTTGGCATTTAGCTGGTCGATCAGGCGGGCATCCTGCGAGGCGATCAGCGCCATGTCGAGGAAGGCGAGTTCCTTGACGCCGCGGACCATGCGCTCGAGCCGCAGGCCGCCGTCGCCGGCGATCTCCGCGCTCCAGCCGCGTTCGGTTTCCTCGGCGATGAGGTCCAACCGCTCGGCAAGTTCGCGGGCGATGACCGCGGATTTCTCGTCGTCGCGCAGGCGTTCCGGATTGAGCGCACCGGCAATCGCCGCCTGCTCGACGACGGAGCGGCTGTAGCGGGAATGCAGGCCTTCGACGAGCGCGCGCAGGCGTAGCGCATCGGTGATGACTTCGCGCAGATCCTGCCCGGCGCGCACTTCGCCGGAACCGAGCTCGAGGCGCGCCTCTTCCAGGCCCATCGAGATCAGATATTCCTCGAAGGCCTTCTCATCCTTCAGATACTGGGCCGACTTGCCACGCGTAACTTTGTAAAGCGGCGGCTGGGCGATGTAGAGGTGGCCGCGCTCGATGAGTTCCGGCATCTGGCGGAAGAAGAACGTCAGCAGCAGCGTCCTGATATGGGCGCCGTCCACATCTGCGTCCGTCATGATGATGATCTTGTGGTAGCGCAGCTTGTCGGCATTGAACTCGTCCTTACCAATCGACGTGCCGAGCGCCGTGATCAGCGTGCCGATTTCCTGGCTGGAGAGCATCTTGTCGAAGCGCGCGCGCTCGACGTTGAGGATCTTACCGCGCAGCGGCAGAATGGCCTGGTTCTCGCGCGAGCGTCCCTGCTTGGCGGAGCCGCCTGCGGAGTCACCTTCAACGAGGAAGAGTTCGGACTTGGACGGATCGCGCTCCGAGCAGTCGGCAAGCTTGCCGGGCAGCGAGGAGATGTCGAGCGCACCCTTGCGGCGGGTCAGCTCGC
This sequence comes from Rhizobium sp. PP-CC-3A-592, assembly GCF_003217095.1. Classification (GTDB taxonomy): domain Bacteria; phylum Pseudomonadota; class Alphaproteobacteria; order Rhizobiales; family Rhizobiaceae; genus Ferranicluibacter. The sequence continues at coordinate 363,903 of NZ_QJSR01000004.1, read as the reverse complement.
GCGCTTTGCGGGCGGCCTCACGGGCGGCAGCGGCTTCCACCACCTTGCCGACCAGGATCTTCGCGTCGGCCGGATGTTCTTCGAACCAGGTGCTCAGCGCCTCGTTGACGAGGCTTTCGACCACGGGGCGCACTTCGGACGAGACGAGCTTGTCCTTGGTCTGCGAGGAGAACTTCGGATCGGGAACCTTGACGGAGAGGACGGCGGTCAGGCCTTCGCGGCAGTCTTCGCCCTGCAGCGTCACCTTTTCCCTCTTGGTGATGCCCGAATTGTCGGCATAGGACGTCACCTGACGCGTCAGCGCACCGCGGAAGCCGGCCATGTGCGTGCCCCCATCCCGCTGGGGAATGTTGTTGGTGAAGCAGAGCATGTTCTCGTGGTAGCTGTCGTTCCACCACATCGCGACCTCGACGGTGATGCCGTCCTTCTCGCCGCGGATGGAGACGGGTCGCGTGACCAGCGGCTTCTTGGCGCGGTCGAGATAGACAACGAAGGCCTCGAGGCCGCCATCATACATCATCTCTTCCTGCTTGATGTCGGAATGCCGCTTGTCCGTGAGAACGATGCGGACACCGGAATTGAGGAAGGCGAGCTCGCGCAGGCGATGCTCCAGCGTTCCATAGTCGAACTCGACCTGCGTGAAGGTATCCGTGCTCGGCAGGAAGGTGACTTCCGTTCCCGTCGTGCCGCCGCTGTCGCCGGTCACCTGCAACGGACCATCGGCCACGCCGTGGGTGAAGCTCATCTCGTGGGCCTTGCCGGCGCGGCGGATCTTCAGCTTGAGCGAAACGGAGAGCGCATTGACCACGGACACGCCGACACCATGGAGACCGCCGGAGACCTTGTAGGAGTTCTGGTCGAACTTGCCGCCCGCATGCAGCTGGGTCATGATGACCTCGGCAGCGGACACGCCTTCTTCCTTGTGGATATCTGTCGGGATGCCGCGGCCGTTGTCGGTCACGGTCACGGAGCCATCCGCATTCAGCGTCACTGTCACAAGGTCGGCATAGCCGCCCAGCGCTTCGTCGATCGCGTTGTCGACGACTTCATAGACCATGTGGTGCAGGCCCGATCCGTCGTCGGTATCACCGATATACATGCCCGGGCGCTTGCGCACGGCATCGAGACCCTTGAGAACCTTGATCGAATCGGCACCATATTCGGCATTCGCGCCGGTTGCAGCATCAGGCAGTTCGGTCATAGAGGTCGGGTCTTTCCATTGTTACGGCGTCGTTTCGGACGCTTGCCATACGAGAATCCGGGCCATGCGGGAATCCGGGAGGGCGAATCAGCTTGTTGGCAATCGTCTGAATATAAGCATTTCCGGGTCCGGTTCCAAATCTGACAGATGGTTGCGGGCCAGAAACGGGACTTGAAATCGATCCGGCGAAAGCGGGATCGGGGGATGGGTTCTTCCGTTTGTCTCGCAGCTCCCGAGGCAAGATCGCCAGGCTCTTTTACCGGAGAGGGTTTCAGGAACCATCTTTAGCACCCTTCTGCGCATTGTCCAAAAGTTGCGTGATATCCACAACCGTCTGGTCCGGGAGATGCCGGATCCGGGCCGCCAGGAGGTTGGCAAGGATCGTATGGCCCGGGGGAAGACCTGATGTGTCGACGGTGACGCGCGGGTTCGACTGCGCCGCAAGCGCGAACAGGGCGTCCGCCTCGTCCCAGATGATGTGGAAGTACCCGGCGACCCGCTGGAGGAAATCGAAACTCGGCGTGCCGCGCCTTCCGTGCTCCAGCGCCGAGAGATAGGCGGCAGACACGTTGAGCGCCTGCGCCATCTGCTTCTGCGTCACCCCGCGCTCGGCGCGCAGGCGGACCATCTCCTCACCAAAGGGCGTCATGCTATGAGGCCGGAGCCATGCCGCGAGACGCCGTGCCGCGACAGGCGAACATAGAGAGCGCCTTCGCCCCCATGATTGCGGGCAGCGGGCTCATAGGAGGAAATCAGCGAACGGAAATCCGGCAGGGAGAACCAGAGCGGCACCGCACGCTTCAATGCCCCTTCGCTGCCCATCGACGTGCCCTTGCCGGTGATGACGAGAACATGCCGCAGGCCGTGATCATGCGCCCGCGTGATAAACCTCAAGAGGAGCCCATGCGCTTCCGACTGCGCCATGCCGTGAAGGTCGATGCGGGCATCGATTGGCAGGTGGCCTTTGGCGAGCTTGCGCTTGACCGGCTTTTCCAACGGCTGGTGATGTCGCGGCGTTTCGACCTTGGCGACGGGCGCCGGCGCGCGCGTCACCTTCGCTGCGGGAACGGGCACGGGCTCTGTGGGCTTTTGCGGCGCGTCCTCTCCTTCGATGAGCGCGAGCAGTTCCATGCGTCCAGGGAGCGCGCGCGTCGAGCGGGCGACCTTGCCCCAGAGAATGCGGTCTTCGCTCGAAAGCGTCTTCTTCCTCGTCATGCCTCGTATCTTGCCGCTGCCGCCTTCGGAATCAAAATGAAAAAGTCCGCCTCGTTGCGCACCGCGCCGGCCCGCTCGCCGGCCTCATCGCCGGACCCGGTGAAGATATCGCCGCGGGCCGGACCGACGATGGCGGTGCCGGTGTCGAGTGCGAGCATCAGCCGGCGAAACGGACGGCCGTCGTCGATACGGGTCAGGCTGTCGCTTGCGATGAAAAACGGCACGCCGAAGGTATGGATCAGGCGATCGACCGCCAGCGAGCGTCCCGCCTGCAAAGGCACCTTGGCGGCGGCGACAGGTCCGAGTTCGGGATCATCGACCGCAGCCTCGCGAAAGAAGATGAAGGAGCGGTTGTGCCACATCACGGCGTCGGCGTCTTCAGGATGGGTATCAAGCCAGGCCTTGATCGACTGCATGGATACGGTCGCCGCATCGATCTCGCCGCGGTCGATCAGCAGCCGGCCAATGGCCGAGAAGGGGTGGCCGCTTTTGGCGGCATAGGTGATGCGTTCCGATGAACCGTCCGGGAAGATCAGACGGGCGGCCCCCTGGACATGGGCGAAGAAGACGTCGGTCTTCGAGCGGGCAAAGGCGATCTCCAGCCCGCGCCCTGCAAGAAAGCCGGTCTCGATCGCGCGTCGGTCAGGATATTCCTCGGTCCGGTCTTCCACGCTTCGAGCGAAGGCGAAGCTCTCGTCCAGCGATGCCGGGCGATTGGTCGCATCAAGATCGATGAGATCGTCCGGCCGGCGATAGAAGGGATAAGCATATTCTTCGGTGCGCTCGTGGCTGACGGCTACGGTCGGCTCGAAGAAGGCGGTGACGAAGCCCGGCTTTCCGTCTCCACGCTCGATGGCGAAGGGCTGAAAGTTTGCCTCGAAGAAGGCGCGGGATGCAGCGGCATCCAGCACTTCCACGTCATCGGCAGCGCGGTAGGCGGGCAGGAGATCGTGTGAGGAGATGCCGAGCGATCCGGTCCGGTGGGGCTTGACCGTCTCGACATGATGCCTGCACCGGCGCAACGCAGGCAGGAGATCCGATGGATCGTCGCTCGCCCAGCCGGGCAGATCCGAAAAGGCGACCTTACGGAGCGCGAAATCCATCGGCGATCCCTATCTCTCTTCTGCAAACGCCCGGACGCCGAGACCTCAATTCTCGGATTCGGTCGCGATCAGCTTCCAGTTCGGATCGCGCGAGCGGCTGTCGCGGGCAAAGGTCCAGAGGTCGTTGACCTCGGAGACGGCTTCCGCATCACCATCGACGATCGTCCCGGCCTTGTCGAAGGTCGCCGAAATCAGCTGGCTGAAGATCCGCACGGTGACGATCGCTTCGCCGTCCTTGAGGTCGGCCGAGACAATGTCGGACTTCTCGATGCCGACGAAGGTCGACTTGACGACTTCGCCCTTGGCCTCGCGGTCGGCGATCGCTGCTTCGAAGCCGTCATAGACTTCCTTGGAGAGGAGCGACTTCAGCGTCTTCCGATCGCCATCCGCAAAGGCGGTCACGATCATTTCATAGGCCATCCGCGCACCGTTCACGAACTCCTTCGGGTCGAAGGCGTTGTCGGCGTCAGCGATCTTGCGCAGCGAAGCGTTCAACGGGGTCTCCGGCTTGGCGAAGGCATCGATCGCGGCATAGCGCGCCGCATCGTCCACGACCGTGTCACGGCGGGGAAGCTGGACGACCTTGCCGGTGGGGTCGGCGCTCTCGACAGGTTCACGGGCGGAGAAGGGATCGGTCGGTGGGCGTTCATTGCCTGTCCGACGGCCCAGCACGCTGCGAAGCTGGATGAAAATGATCACCGCGGCGACAAGAAAGAACAATGTTACGAAGTCGAAAGATCCCATTTCCACCAATGCCGCTTTTATGATGTATCTTAGAGACCCATATAGACGTGATGGACCCATCATTCAAATGGCCAGGAGCAGATTGGCAAAGCGTTGAAAGCAGATCGGCAGGTATCTTGAAGCAGATCAACCGCCGACGCATGATCCGATGCCGCCTCTTCGCTCTGTTGCCTCAGGGCATCGGGCCGACGACAACCCTTCCAACCAACACGTGGACCGAATGCGCCTTTCCCTGATCCCGCTCTTCTTCCTGCTCCTGCCGATGGCGGAGATCGCCACCTTCATCGTCGTCGGGCGCGAGATCGGCGTGGGTGCCACGCTCTGTCTCATTCTCCTGTCCGCCATCGTCGGCGCGCTTCTCCTGAGGTCGCAAGGCCTTGGTGTCCTGCGGAAACTCCAGTCCGCATCGCGTACCGGCGAGAACCCCAGCCGGCAGATCGTGCATGGCGCGATGATCGTCGTCGCCGCCTTTCTGCTGATCCTGCCCGGGTTTCTGACGGACGTCTTCGGCATCCTTCTCTTCATTCCCGCAGTGCGGGAAGCGGTCTGGCAATTTCTGCGCAAGCGGATCACCGTGGTGACGCGGACGAGCAGTGCGCGCCCCGATCCGGCCAGCACCCGGCCGCGCGCCATCCCCGGCGTGATCGATCTCGATGACGCAGAATTTACCAGAGACCCCGACCGCACCGACCCGAACGACCGGCTCCGCTGACGGAAACGCCCTCGCCGGCGTCCCGCCCGGCCGCTCGGGTTGTAAGGGCATGCCCGAAATGATAGATGCGCTCGACCAATGAACCGCTCCATTCAACGCATCATTCTATCGAACGCCTCCAAGGAACGCGCCTCATGACCGACACAGCAGCACCCACGAACGGTGACACCGGCGAAAATCCATCGCTGAACATTCTCGCCCAGTATATCAAGGACCTCTCGTTCGAAAATCCGGGTGCGCCGCGCTCGCTTCAGGCCCGCGACAAGGCTCCGGCGATCAACATCAACGTTAATGTGAACGCCAATCCGATGACGGATACGGAGTTCGACGTCGTACTGACGCTGAATGCCGAAGCCAAGGATGGCGACAAGGTTCTGTTTGCTGTCGAGCTGACCTATGGCGGCGTCTTCCGCGTCACCGGCTTCCCGCAGGAGCACATGCTGCCGCTGCTCTTCATCGAGTGCCCGCGCCTGCTCTTCCCGTTCGCACGTCAGATCGTGGCCGATGCAACGCGCAATGGCGGCTTCCCGCCGCTGATGATCGACCCGATCGATTTCGCGCAGATGTTCACGCAGCGCATGGCCGAAGATCGCGTCCGCGCCCAGGTTTCCACCACTCCGAACTGATCGGCCTTCAAGCCGACTGTTTTCAACGCCCGGTCCGACAAGGCCGGGCGTTTTGCGTTCAGACCTCGTAGTGCGACCAGATGGCCTTTGCGCCGATTTTCTCGATGAGTGCCGCATGGGCGGCCATGTCGTTTTCGGCAAGGCGCGGACGCAAGGGCACGGGGCGCTCGCGCGGCACGGCGACCATGTCGTCGGAGGCTTCCGCCTGTGCACGACTTTCCTGCGTCGTCAGGCCGAGCGCTGCCTGCCGGCCGCCGATCATCTCGATATAGACTTCAGCGAGAAGCTCGGAGTCGAGCAGTGCGCCGTGCTTCGTACGGTGGGTATTGTCGATGCCGTATCGACGGCAGAGCGCGTCGAGCGAGTTCGGACCCATCGGATGCTTGCGGCGGGCCATCGACAGCGTATCGGTGACGAGGTCTTGCGAGACCGCCGGGCGATCGAGACGCGCCAGCTCGGCATTGATGAAGCCCATGTCGAAGGTGGCGTTGTGCGCGACCCAGCGGGCGCCCTCGAAGAAGGCCATGAGGTCATCGACCACCTCGGCGAAGGCCGGCTTGTCCTTCAGGAAATCGTCGGTGATGCCGTGCACGGCGAGCGCATCGGGGTGGACCTTGCGGTCACCGGGATTGATGTAGCGGTGAAAGGTCCGTCCGGTCGGAAAGTGATCGTTGAGCTCGATGCCGCCGATTTCGATGACGCGGTCCTGTCGATTGTCGAGGCCGGTGGTTTCCGTATCGAAGATGATTTCCCGCATGACACTTCCTTCCGTCGAATACGATCTGCTGTCCACCGGGGGACATCTTATCCCGCTTGGTCGGTGAGAGCGCTGACAATCTCTTCGACCCTTTGGCGCGCGGCGTCTAGTCCGTGACCGGTGTCGATCACATAGTTTGCACGGGCGCGTTTTTCGCTGTCCGGCATTTGCCGCGACAGGATCAGGGCGAATTTTTCCGGCGTCATGCCCGGACGGGCGAGAACCCGCTGACGCTGGATGTCCGCATCGCAAGTGACGACCACGACCTTATCAACCCGACCCTCGCCGCCCGTCTCGTAGAGCAAGGGAATATCGAGGACAACGAGGGCGGCGTTTACCTGTCTTTCTCTGTCGAGAAAGGCCCGCTCCCTTTCCCGGACGAGGGGGTGGACGATCGACTCCAGGGTCTTGAAGCCGTCCGGATGTTTCGCCAGCGCCGCGCTGAGCGCCGCACGATCGACCACACTGTCTTTCGTGGAACCGGGAAAAGCTGCCTCGATGGGTGCGACGGCTTGGCCGCGATAGAGATCGTGAACGACGGCATCGGCATCGTTGACCGGAACGCCCAGCGCCTCGAACATCCCGGCCGTCGTAGACTTGCCCATGCCGATCAATCCGGTGAGCCCGAGAACGATCATGCGTGTGCCGCCAAGTCGGCGATGACAAGCGCGCGCAGCGTCTCGTCCACGAGTGGTTTTTGACCGAACCATTTTTCGAAGCCCGGCGCTGCCTGATGCAACAGCATGCCGAGCCCGTCTACGATCCTTCGGCCCTGTGCCTCCGCTTGTGCCAGGATGGGCGTGACGAGCGGAACATAGACGATATCGGTCACGATGGCGTTGCCGGACATGCGGGTGAAATCGAAGTCGGGAACCGGCGTGCCGTCCATGCCGAGCGAGGTGGTGTTGATGAAGAGGCTTGCATCGGTGAGAAGCTCCGGCAGCGCGTCCATGGCGTGGGCCTGGACGCGTGTGCGCCCGAAGCGATCGGAGAGTTCGCGGGCACGGGGCAGGGTGCGATTGACCACATGGATGGTGCGGACGCCGCGATCGCGGACAGCCTGAATCACAGCACGGCTGGCACCGCCGGCGCCGAGCACGATGGCGGTCTCGGCCTTGTTCCATCCCGGTGCCCGCTCGTCGAGATTGGCGGCAAAGCCGAGGCCGTCGGTATTGGTTGCCTTCAGCCGGCCCTCCTCCAACCAGACGGTGTTGGCCGCACCCATTTCCCGGCTCAGCGCATCGGCCTCATCGGCATGGGCGATCACCGTTTCCTTGTGCGGAATGGTGACATTGCCGCCGACGAAGCCGGACTGACCGGATTTGAGGAGCGCGATGAAATCGGGAAAGATCGCGGGTGTGACTTCGCGCGTTGTGTAGCTGCCGTCCAGCCCCCGTGTCTTCAGCCAATGCGAATGGATCAGCGGCGAGCGCGAATGGCGGACCGGATAGCCAGCGACAAAGGCATGGTTAACAAATGTTTCACGTGAATCATGCATCGATGACACTCAGTCTTCTCAATTCGGCGAGCAGCGGCAGGATCGGCAATCCGACGATCGTAAAATAATCGCCGTCGATCGCCTCGAACAACTGGATCCCCTCGCCTTCCAGCTGGTAGGCTCCGACGCTGGTCAAAGCCTTCTCTCCCACCCGCTCGAGATGCCGCGCGATAAATCCGTCATCGAGCGGGCGCATCCTCAGGCGGGCGGTCGAGACATATGACCATAAGGTCCTGCCATCCTGATGAAGGGCAATGGCGCTGTTCAACTGATGGGTCTGTCCGGACAGGGCGCGCAAATGGTCCTGCGCTTCCTCCATCGAGGCGGGCTTGTGAAACACGCGGTCCCCGAGCGACATCGTCTGGTCAGACCCGATGACGACGGGACCGGTACCTTCCCTCACCCCTTGCGCTTTGCGCAACAGGGAGGCGACCGATTCGGCCTTGGCCTCGGCCAGCACAGTCGCAACCCTTTCCGGGGATGCGCCTTCTGCCGCGAGCGGTGCTTCCAGCGCGCGCTCGTCGATCTCGGCCGCCTGCCACGTAAAGGTGATGCCGGCATTCTCAAGCAGCATGCGCCGGAACGGGCTCGCGGAGGCGAGGACAAGCTGGTGCGTCATGGATGATCTCTCCCTATCGCGATGCGGACTAGCGCAGGCGCGGCCTCAGGGCAACGATGGCGGCGGCCGTTTCCTCGATCGAGCGCCGGGTGACGTCGATGATCGGCCAGTTGTTGCGGGCACAGAGCGCACGCGCATATTTCAGTTCCTCGGCAATCGCTGCCCGATCCGTATAGTCCTGCCCGTGGAACCCATGTGTCGTTCCAAGCACTCTGTGTTCGCGCACCTGGGAGACGCGATCGGCCGTCGCGATGAGGCAGACGACGAGCGGCTTCGTAGCCTCCAGCAGCCGCTGCGGCAGGGGCACGCCGGGTACAATGGGAATGTTGGCGGTGCGGATGCCACGATTGGCAAGGTAGATGCTGGTCGGCGTCTTCGATGTGCGGCTGATGCCGATCAGCACCACATCCGCGTCGTTGAAGTCTGCGGGAAGCTGGCCGTCGTCATGATCCATCGTGAAGTTCAGCGCGTCGATCCGCGCGAAATAATCGGCATCCATGACATGCTGGGCGCCGGACCGCCGCCGCGACGAGGTGCCGAGATAGGTCTGGAAGAGATCGATGATCGGCTCCAGCACGGACACGCAGGGCACGCCGATCTGCTGACACTGAGCATTGATAATGTCGGACAGTTCGCGATCGACGATCGTGTAGAGAACGATGCCCGGCGCCGTGTCGATCGACTCCAGCACCTGCATCAGCTGCTTGCGATTGCGGATCAGCGGATAGACGTGCTCCAGCGCATGATAGGTCTGGAATTGCGCCGCGGCTGCCCGGCCCGCCGCGATCAGGGTTTCGCCCGTCGAGTCGGAGATCAAATGCAGGTGGAAATAGTTTTTGTGATTGTCCACGCTATTCTTGGCCGCCTGTTGATGATGGTGGATAAACCGAGCCTAGGGGGGAGCCTGCCCGGCAGGCAAGGGGAAAACCTCCGACTTATTCACAAAGAGACCCGCGCCGGCGATCTTTCCGGAGAACTTGTGAAAAAGACTCGCGATGCGACCGATCGCCGCCGATCCTCAACAGGTCATCCACAGGCAGAGGAAAAATCGGACGACAGCCAAGTTGCTCGAATGACGGGATTTTTTCGACTTGCTCCCTATGTTGTCCCTGAAGCGCCCGATCATCGTTCCGCCAATTTGGACGGAAGTGCGTTCTGGGGACAAAGGACCGACAACCTTTAATCCTTGATAGTCACCGACTCTAAGAAATAGAAACCCTTAGATTCAAGATTCTATTTTAAGAGGGAAGCTGTGTGTGACGTCTGAAAACCGCAAGCTCGTCCGTGTTCTGAACGGGGAGACGCTGACGCCTCCGCCCATCTGGCTGATGCGCCAGGCCGGACGATATCTGCCGGAATATCGCGAGACGCGAGCAAGGGCCGGGAGCTTTCTCGATCTCTGCTACTCCCCCGACTTCGCCGTGGAAGTGACGCTGCAGCCGATCCGTCGCTATGCTTTCGACGCGGCCATCCTGTTTTCCGACATCCTCGTCATTCCCGACGCGCTGAAGCGTAACGTCCGATTCGAGGAAGGCAGCGGACCGAAGCTCGATCCGATCGATGTCGACGGCATCAGGGCTCTCGACGGAAGGCCCGTGGCCGATCATCTGCGTCCGGTCATCGAAACCGTGGCGCGCCTGCGCCGGGAGCTTCCGACGGAAACGACGCTGCTCGGTTTCTGCGGTGCGCCCTGGACGGTCGCGACCTACATGATCGCCGGGCACGGGACGCCGGACCAGGCACCGGCACGGCTGTTCGCTTACCGGCACCCGGAAGCCTTCGATGCGCTGCTCGCCCTTCTCGCCGAACTTTCCGCGGACTATCTCGTCGCGCAGCTCGACGCCGGTGCGGATGCCGTGCAGATCTTCGACTCCTGGGCCGGTGTGCTCGGGGAAGATACGTTCGAGCGGTTTGCGGTCGCTCCCGTGCGCCGGATCATCGACAGCGTGCGGGCACGCCGGCCTGATGCGAAGATCATCGCCTTCGCCAAGGGGGCGGGTCTGCTGCTCAAGGACTATCGCCAGAAGACACAGGCAGACGCGATCGGCCTCGACTGGTCGGTGCCGCTATCGTTTGCGGCCGAGCTGCAGAAGGAAGGCCCGGTGCAGGGCAATCTCGATCCGATGCGTGTCGTTGCAGGGGGCAAGGCTCTCGAGGAAGGGATCGATCGGATCCTCGACCGTCTCGGACAAGGCCCTCTGATCTTCAATCTTGGCCATGGTATCACGCCGCAGGCGGATCCCGCCCATGTCGCTGATCTCGTGGCACGTGTCAGGAGCCGCGTATGAGCACCCCGGAGCGCGGTGAGGGTAGCACGCGGCAGACGGATGCCCCGGTAGGCCGTAAATCGCGTGTACGGGCCTTTGTGGCGCTTTCGGTGCTTGTGGCGATTATCGTCGGGCTGATCGTCTGGCAGCCGGCCGATCTCATTCTCTGGATCAAGGCGCTGCATGTCGTGGCCGTCATCTCCTGGATGGCTGGCCTCCTCTACATGCCGCGGCTGTTCATCTACCACACGGATGCCGAGCCGGGCTCACAGACGTCGGAGACCTTCAAGGTGATGGAGCAGCGGCTTATGAACGTGATCATGCGCCCGGCTATGATGATCACCTGGACGCTCGGGCTCTATCTCGCCTGGAGCGTCTACGGTTTTCAGGGCGGCTGGCTTCATGCCAAGATCCTTGCCGTGATCCTGCTGACCGGCGTGCATGTGCACTATGCCGATGCCGTCGGGCGTTTCTCGCGTGACGGTACGCGACGCACGGCGCGCTACTGGCGACTCATGAACGAGGTGCCGACCGTTCTGATGATCGTCATCGTGATCCTCGTCATCGTAAAGCCGTTTTAGGCCATCACGGACATTTTAGCCTCTCGCATCGCTAGCCCCCTTGCGGTGCAGGCCGGAAGTCGCTAGCGTGTGACATCCCATCTTTCTGGCGCGCGTTGGAGTTCGAGTGGCTATCCCCCTGCCGCTCCCTTGACCCACACAGCGCCAGCCCTTCAATTCCCTCTGCAAGTGTGATTTTCCTTCATGGCTGAAATGAAGCTCCAAGACCTCAAGAACAAATCTGCGACCGACCTTCTGGCGTTCGCCGAGTCGGTGGAGGTCGAAAACGCCAGCGTGATGCGCAAGCAGGAGCTGATGTTTGCCATCCTGAAGATGCTCGCGGCGCAGGACGTCGAGATCATCGGCGAAGGTGTCGTCGAGCTCCTCCAGGACGGCTTCGGCTTCCTGCGCTCCGCCAATGCCAATTACCTCCCCGGCCCCGACGATATCTATATCTCTCCATCCCAGATCCGGCGCTTCTCCCTGAAGACCGGGGATACGGTCGAGGGTCCGATCCGCGGACCGAAGGAAGGCGAACGCTATTTCGCGCTTCTCAAGGTCAACACGATCAATTTCGAAGATCCGGAGAAAATCCGGCACAAGGTGCACTTCGACAACCTGACGCCGCTCTATCCAAACGAGCGCTTCAAGATGGAACTCGAGGTTCCCACGTCGAAGGATCTTTCGTCGCGCGTTATGGATCTCGTGGCACCGCTCGGCAAGGGCCAGCGCGGCCTGATCGTCGCACCGCCGCGCACGGGTAAGACGGTGCTGCTGCAGAACATCGCGCATTCGATCACCGCCAACCACCCGGAATGTTATCTGATCGTTCTGCTTATCGATGAGCGGCCGGAAGAAGTGACGGACATGCAGCGCTCCGTAAAGGGCGAGGTCGTTTCCTCCACCTTCGACGAGCCCGCCACGCGCCACGTGCAGGTCGCCGAAATGGTGATCGAGAAGGCGAAACGCCTTGTCGAGCATGGCCGCGACGTCGTCATCCTGCTCGACTCCATCACCCGCCTCGGCCGCGCCTACAACACTGTCGTGCCGTCCTCGGGCAAGGTTCTCACCGGTGGTGTGGATGCCAACGCTCTTCAGCGCCCGAAGCGCTTCTTCGGTGCTGCGCGTAACATCGAAGAAGGTGGGTCGCTGACCATTGTCGCGACGGCGCTGATCGATACAGGCAGCCGCATGGACGAAGTCATCTTCGAAGAGTTCAAGGGCACGGGCAACTCGGAAATCGTGCTTGACCGCAAGGTCGCCGACAAGCGTATCTTCCCGGCGATGGACATTCTGAAGTCCGGTACCCGCAAGGAAGACCTGCTCGTTCCGCGCCAGGATCTCCAGAAGATCTTTGTTCTCCGCCGTATTCTCGCGCCGATGGGCACAACCGATGCGATCGAGTTCCTGATCGACAAGTTGAAGCAGACGAAGACGAACGGTGACTTCTTCGACTCTATGAACACATGAGATCATTGCCTTCATGAGAGGCTGATCTTTCGCTTCGCTGGACGCGTTCTGAAAATCCCTGGCATCCTCCAGGGATTTTTTCGTTTATCTCAAATGATGTTTTCACGGACGGTTCGAATGTCAGCGGCCAGCGATACGATCTATTCTCTTTCCTCCGGCGGTCTGCCCTCAGGTGTTGCCATTATTCGCATCAGTGGGCCATCGGCGTTGACGGTATGCGAGGGTCTCTGCGGTGGTCCTGTTTCCCCGCGTCTGGCGACGCTGCGAACGATTCGGTCCCGTAACGGAGATGTGGTCGATCAGGGATTGGTCCTAACGTTCCCGGGTCCGGCCTCCTTCACGGGAGAGGACTGTGTCGAGCTCCAGGTTCATGGTGGGCGGGCCGTCGTTGATCGCTTGCTGGACGAGCTCGCTACGTTCCCGGGTTTTCGTCATGCAGAAGCCGGCGAGTTCTCGCGCAGGGCCTTTGCACAGGGAAAGCTGGACCTCGTCGAAATCGAGGGTCTCGCCGACCTGATCTCTGCCGAGACGGAGATGCAACGGCGCCTTGCCGGCGAACACGCCCGCGGCGGAATTTCACAGCTCTATCAAGGTTGGGCGAAGCGTCTGACCCACGCCCGCGCGATGATCGAGGCAGAGCTCGACTTTGCTGACGAGGACGATGTTCCGGGTTCCGTCAGCGATATGATCTGGCTGGATATAAAAAAACTCAGAGCGGAAATCGCCGAGCATCTCGCTGGCGCGAGGACGGGTGCGATCATCCGGGATGGCTATCGCGTGGTCATTTCAGGTCCACCCAATGCCGGGAAATCCAGTCTGCTCAATGCTCTCGCCAGACAGGATCTAGCGATCGTCACGGATATCGCAGGAACAACCCGCGACGTCCTGAGCGTCGATATTTCCTTAGCCGGATTCGTTGTGAAACTCTTCGACACCGCTGGTTTGCGGGAGGCGATCGATCCGGTCGAGCGCGAAGGCATCCGAAGGGCAAAGGCTCTTCTACAGGATGCCGATCTTATCCTGTGTCTTTCCGACACCCCGGACGGGTTCGTGGTTCCGCCCGACAGCCAAATCGAGATCCTCCGAATTGCCACCAAGATTGATATTTCCCCGGAATCATGGGATAGAGCCGCTGCCGACGTGTTCGTCTCCGTCAAGCAGCCCGAAGGCTTGCAGGCTTTGATCTCGGCGCTGACGGCGCGACTTCCGGATCAAGCAAAAGCAGAGTCTTTCGCTGTTCCCTCTCGGCGTCGTCATGCTGATCATCTGACGCAGTGTCTGACCGCGTTGGTTGAGGCCGTTAAAAGTGTCAATCTGGACATACAGTCCGAGCAACTTCGGCGGGCCGGAGATGCACTGGGGCGGATTACGGGGCGGGTCGATGTCGAAGGTCTCTTGGATGTGATCTTCTCCGAATTCTGTATCGGCAAATAGACTGCAACGCATGCGAGTCGTCCCGCACGTTTCACGTGAAACATTGAATCGGAATCGAAATGATCGCGAAGTATGATGTTATCGTTGTCGGTGGCGGACATGCCGGCTGTGAAGCCGCTGCCGTCGCTGCGCGTCTCGGCGCCAATGTTGTGCTCGTGACGCATAAGCGCGAAACGATCGGCGTCATGTCTTGCAATCCCGCCATCGGTGGATTGGGCAAGGGTCACCTTGTCCGGGAGATCGATGCGTTTGATGGATTGATGGGTCGGGTTGCCGATCAGGCTGGCATCCAGTTTCGGCTTTTGAACCGCAAGAAGGGCCCTGCCGTTCGCGGACCTCGGACACAGGCTGATCGCCGCCTGTACCGGGAGGCCATGCAGGCCGAACTTGCGGATCTTTCTTCACTGACGGTGATAGAAGGAGATGTCGTGGATCTTGTCCTCGACCCGGCTGGCATAGCCGGTGTTGTCCTCGCGAGCGGAGAGACCATATCCTGTGGCGCTGTCGTGCTTACGACGGGCACGTTTCTCCGTGGTCTCATTCACATCGGGGATAAAAAGATCCCTGCCGGTCGCGTTGGTGAGGCGCCGTCAATCGGGCTGTCGAAAGTGCTCGAAGACCATCACGTGACATTGGGCAGACTGAAGACCGGAACGCCCGCGCGTCTGGATGGCCGAACGATTGGCTGGGACAGGATCGGTAGCCAGGCAGCGGACGCGGAGCCCGTCCCCTTCTCCTTCATGACGGATCGCATTACGACGCGTCAGATCGAGTGTGGCGTTACCCGAACCACCGATGCGACCCACCGGATCATCGAGGAGAACCTTCAGCGGTCGGCGATGTATTCCGGACAGATCTCGGGCGTCGGACCGCGCTACTGCCCATCGATCGAAGACAAGATCGTGAAATTCGGCGAGCGCGATGGGCATCAGATCTTTCTCGAACCGGAAGGTCTCGATGATCACACCGTCTATCCGAACGGGATTTCAACGTCCCTTCCAGAGGAGGTCCAGGCAGCCTTCATCCGGACAATACCCGGGCTTGAGGATGCGAAGATCCTGCAGCCCGGCTACGCGATCGAGTATGATCATGTCGATCCACGCGAGCTTTCAGCGAGCCTGGAACTGAAGAAGATCCCCGGTTTGTTTCTGGCTGGTCAAATCAACGGTACAACAGGTTACGAGGAGGCAGGGGCGCAGGGACTCGTTGCCGGCTTGAACGCGACACGGAAAGTTTCCGGGCGAGAGGCACATATTTTCTCGCGCACGGATTCCTATATCGGCGTGATGATCGATGATCTTATCACCCGCGGCGTGGCGGAACCCTATCGCATGTTCACCTCCCGTGCGGAGTACCGGCTGTCTCTCCGGGCCGATAATGCCGACATGCGGCTGACACCGGCGGCGATCGCACTCGACTGCGTCTCTCGCGAGCGTCGGAACCGGTTTACCGTATGGCAGAGTTCCTTCGACCGGTGGAAGGAAGTGCTTCATCAGCGGATGTTGACGCCAAATGAAGCGGGCGCGCATGGTTTGAACCTCAACAAGGACGGGCAGAGACGCTCTGCCTTCGATCTGCTATCGCATGCGGATATTACCCTCTCACGTCTTTCGGGCATTTGGCCGGATCTTGCGGGGGTGCCGACCAGGCTTGCCGAGGCCATTGAGATTGACGCGCACTACGCGGTCTATATGGATCGGCAGACGGCCGATATCGTTCGCGCGCGCAAGGAGGAGGAGCGGACGATACCGGACGACTTCGCCTACGCTGATCTCTCCGGCCTCTCGAATGAGCTGAAACAGAAGCTGACGCGACTACAGCCGCGAAACTTTGCACAGCTTCAGGTCATCGATGGTATGACACCTTCGGCCGCCACGCTGATTCTGACCCATCTGCAGCGCTATGAGCGGCGTGATGCAGCACAAGGTGTACACTGATGGCGAGTCAGTCCGCGGAATTGATCGGCTTGCGTGTTTCACGTGAAACGACCGAGAGGCTTCAACATTTTACCCGACTCTTCCTGAAATGGGCAAAAACGATCAACCTTGTTGCTCCCTCCACGCTTGGAGACATTGGCAACCGACATATCCGGGACAGCGCTCAGATTTATGCGCTCGCGCCCGGCCCAAGAACGTGGATCGATTTGGGAAGCGGCGGCGGCTTTCCCGGTGTCATCACAGCCATTCTTCTGTCGGAAATCTCGGAGGGATGGGTTCATCTCATCGAAAGCAATCAGAAGAAGGCAGCATTCCTTCGTGTTGCTTTGCAAGAAACGGGTGCACGAGGGTCCGTGCATGTTCTGCGCATTGAGGACGCTCCCGCGAAAATTCCTGCCTGTGATGCGATTTCTGCGCGGGCCGTTGCCGATCTGTCCCTGTTGCTGCAGTTCATCGCGCCCTGGATGGCGAGTGGTGCAACACGAGCTTTCTTTCACAAAGGCAGGGATTACGAGACGGAAGTCGCGAATGCGCGTGGCCGGTATGATTTCGATCTGGTAAAACACCAAAGCATTGTCGAGGCTGACTCCGTCATTCTCGAGATCCCGCGGATGCAGCAGCTGAGCCAGGGCGCAGGAGCGATCAATGTCGCGCGATAAAAATCGGATCATTACGATTGCGAACCAAAAGGGCGGCGTCGGTAAAACGACGACGGCCATCAATCTTGCGACCGCCTTGGCCGCAATCGGTGAATCCGTTCTGATCATCGATCTGGATCCCCAGGGAAATGCGAGCACCGGGCTCGGCATTCAGCGCCGTGATCGGCGGTATTCGTCCTACGACCTGATGATGGGAACGCATACGATCGATACGATCGTTCATCCGACTGTCGTTCCGAACCTGTCGATTATTCCCTCGACCATGGATCTCCTCGGTCTGGAAATGGAAATCTCCAGTCAGAGCGACCGCGTTTTTCGTTTGAAAAAGGCCCTCGCGACGCCGGAGGCACTGGCCTACTCCTATATTCTGGTCGACTGCCCGCCTTCCTTTAATCTGCTGACCATGAACGCCATGGCCGCTGCACATTCGGTACTCGTGCCGCTGCAATGCGAGTTTTTTGCGCTCGAAGGGCTCAGCCAGTTGCTGGAGACCGTCGATCAGATCCGCCGGAGCGTCAATCCGCAGCTCGATATACAGGGTATCGTCCTGACGATGTTCGACTCTCGGAACAACCTCGCGCAACAGGTCGTGAGCGACGTTCGTACGCATCTGGGCGAAAAGGTTTACCATACGCTCATTCCACGCAACGTCCGGGTTTCCGAAGCGCCGTCCTATGGAAAGCCTGCTATCCTTTACGATCTGAAATGCGCGGGCAGTCAGGCCTATCTGCAGCTCGCTTCTGAAGTGATTCAACGCGAGCGCCAGCGGAAAGCTGCGGCATAATCGATCCGGCTCCAGAATGATGAGGAGAACGCCATGAACGAAGATCCCGCACGGCGCCGTCTCGGAAGAGGTCTCGCTGCTTTAATCGGCGAGATGGACCAGCCCATTTCCGCCGAATCCGCACCGGCGCCGAGCGTTCCAGCCGACCGGCGTGTCCCGATCGAGCATATCACGCGCAACCCGCGCAATCCGCGGCGGACGTTCGACGAGGCGGAATTGCAGGATCTTGCGAACTCCGTTCGCCAGCATGGCATCGTCCAGCCTGTTGTCGTTCGCACCGTGAACGGTGACCGGTTCGAGATTATCGCCGGCGAGCGCCGTTGGCGCGCAGCTCAACTTGCGGGCTTTTCGGATATTCCCGTGATCGTTCGGGATGTGGATGATCGCACGGCGCTGGAAATCGCCATTGTCGAGAACGTTCAGCGTTCCGACCTCAATCCTCTAGAAGAAGCGATGGGGTATGAACTGCTGATTGCCGATCACGGCTACACGCAGAACGACCTCGGCGAGATCATCGGCAAGAGCCGAAGCCATGTGGCAAACAGCCTCCGGCTTCTGAAGCTTCCAGAGCCGGTACGCGACATGCTGTCCTCCGGCACGCTCTCGGCCGGCCATGCGCGTGCACTGATCCCCACCTCCGACCCGACCACCCTCGCCCGTGCGATCATCGCCAAGGGCCTGTCCGTTCGGGATACGGAGAAGCTCGCGCAGAACGATATACGAGCCCAGAACGATCCGACCTTTGGTGCAAAGCCCCGGCCTGAAAAGGATGCGGATACGGTTGCGCTCGAACGCTCGCTGACCGACAGTCTTGGCCTTGAGGTTTCTGTCAATCACCGGGCAAGTGGCGGCCATCTGAAGATCAGCTACAAGACGCTGGAACAGTTGGAAGATATCTGCCGACTGCTCGAGCGTCGCTGACCTGCGACGAGGCAAAGACCATAGCTCAAGCAGAGCGTTGTCTTGCCGCTTGAAAGGCTATGGCGATCAGCGCTTGGCTGACGATGTCCGCGTCAAGCGTCTGCCGGCCGCGGCTTTGCAGGATCGCGTTCTGGAGTCTTTGCAGATCACGCCGGATGGCCGGTAGTCCCCAGTTCTTCAAAGCGGCCTCGATCAAGGGCTTCCGGCGGAAGTGAATGCCGCGACCGAGCGTTGTGGTGACTTGTGACGGTCCGAGCCGCTTTGCGTCCATCTCCGCCCTGAGAATGTCGAGCTGCTGGAACTGGCGCAGGCAGCTTTGCAGCACGAGGAACATCGACGTCTTCGATGCTTCGACCTTGCGGAGGGACGTCATCAGGCGATCCATATCGCCGGTGAGAACGGCATCCACGGCGTCATCGACCGAGGTGGAGCTGGCATCCCCGATGATATCGAGGACATGGCTTTCCTCGATGACGGGTTCATCGCGGCAGTAGAGCGCGAGCTTGGCGATCTCGTTGCGCGAGGCCAGCCGGTCGGCACCCAGAAGATCGCGGAGCGCTTCGCGTGCCGCCGGTGTGATGCGCAGACCGGCGGTCCCCAGTTCCTTATCGATCAGGCCGTTGATGGCCTTCACGTCGTCGGCGTAACAGGCGACGGCGATGACGCTGCGCGCGGTTTCCCCAATCTTGCGGAGGGCTGTCCCCTTTTTCAGATCGCCGGCTTCCACGATGACGAAGGCGTCCCGTGGCGGCTCCTCGGCAAGGTAGGCGAGACCCTCGCTCAGAGCCTTTTCCGTTCCCGATGCCCGCACCCAGACGAGCTTGCCGCCACCAAAGAGACCCAGTGCATTGGCCTCGTCGGCGAGCCTGCCCGGAGACAGGTCGCTGCCATCCAGCTTGATGAGGGAGAAGGGATCGTCGAGCGCAATGCCGGTTTTCGCTGCGATCGCTGCAGCGCGTTCGGCAACCAGGCCACGATCGGGTCCGTAGAAAAGGTAAAGCCGCTGGCTGGGCAGCGGCCTTTCCACGAAATTGTCGAACTCGTGGGATTTGATTTCACTCATGCCGGCGCCGGATCAGTTGCCGAGTGCTGCGGCGAGATCGGCGCGGATGATTTCGGCGAGTTCGCGGGCAGCCCGGTTCTCTGCATCGCGGATCGCGCGAAGCTTGGCAAATTCCTGGATCGGGAAATCGACCAGTGCCACGGCTTTGCGATGACCGGATTTCACCGTCTTGCCGGTATCGACGCGGGTCAGGTTATAGTCCGCTTCGATGACGAGACGACCGGCCGATGCGGTGTCGTTATCGTTGCGCTCATCAAAGAGCACCCCGGTGGTCTGGTGGCTGACGCTTAGCGCCAGCTGGTATTGTGGCGCGACCGGCTCGCCCTTGCCACCGGATGTCAGGAAAATCAGGGCGTTGCGCACGCGCTGCTCCACGCGGTCCTTGGCTTCAGAGATCCCGATCGAGGCCAATGCCGTCGCCGGGGCACCGCTCGGACCATCGGAATAAAGCGGGCGAACTTGGCAGCCCGCCATCAGCAACAGGGACAGACCGGCAAAGCCGAGGGCGATGCGGCGGCGGGGATCGAACTTAGACGACGACATTTACGATCCTCTGCGGCACGACAATGATCTTCTTCGGCGGCCGGCCTTCCAGCGCGGTCCGTACGGCATCAAGGCTGAGTACGGCAGCCTCAACGGCAGTCTGATCCGCATCGCGCGCGATTGTCAAATCGGCGCGCTTCTTGCCGTTGATCTGCACCGGCAGAACGATCTCGGAAACCGTGACGAGCGCCTCGTTGAAGCGCGGCCAATCCGCCTGGGCGATCAAGCCCTCGCCGCCGATAACGCTCCAGCACTGTTCCGCCAGATGCGGCGTGATTGGCGCCATCAGATGAATGAGGATCTCGACCGCGTCGCGCATGGCGTTTGTGGTCGTGGCGTCCGTTCCCACGGCGACATCGGTGAGCGGCGCGGCAAGGGCGTTCACCATCTCGTAGAGGCGGGCCACGGCCTTGTTGAAGGCGAGCTTGTCATAGTCGGCTTCGACCGCCTTCAGCGTCCTGTGGGCGACCTGGGAGATGACAAGCGCCGGGCCTTCCGTGGCAGGGGCAGCCTTTGCTGCGGCCAAAGCCGGCGCTGCTTCGGAGATCAAGCGCCAGACGCGCTGGACGAAGCGATGGGCGCCTTCGACGCCTGCTTCGGACCAGATGACGTCACGATCCGGCGGCGAGTCCGACAGCACGAAGAAGCGTGCCGTATCGGCACCGTAGGATGCGATGATGTCATCCGGATCGACCACGTTCTTCTTCGACTTCGACATCTTCTCAATGGAGCCGATGGCGATCTCTTCGCCGGTCTCGTTCAGCGTCGCCCTGCGGCCGTTGCCGAGATCCTCGATGGTGATGGCGGAGGGGTTGATCCACTCGCGCTGCGCGCCTTCTCCACGGCTGTAGGTCTCGTGCACCACCATGCCCTGGGTGAAGAGGCCCTTGAACGGCTCGGACAGCCCTGCGTGACCGGCAGCCTTCATGGCGCGGGTGAAAAAGCGGGAGTAGAGGAGATGCAGGATCGCATGCTCGATGCCGCCGATATACTGATCGACAGGAATCCAGCGATCGACGATCGATCGGTTGGTCGGCTGTTCTTCCCACGGCGCCGTGAAGCGCATGAAATACCAAGAGGAATCGACAAAGGTGTCCATCGTATCGGTTTCGCGTCGGGCCGCAGCGCCGCATTGCGGGCAGCCGACATGGCGCCAAGTCGGGTGGCGGTCGAGCGGGTTGCCGGGCTTGTCGAACGTCACGTCGTCGGGCAGTCGAACCGGAAGGTCCTTCTTCGGCACGGGAACGACACCGCAGACTTCGCAGTGGATGACCGGAATGGGGCAGCCCCAATAACGCTGGCGGGAAATACCCCAATCGCGCAATCTGAAGTTGACCTTGCGCTCGGCCTGCGGGCGACCGCCGAGATCTTGGGTTTCGAGCAAGCTCGCCACGCGCTCGAAAGCGGCGTCGGTGGCAAGGCCGTCGAGGAAGCGCGAATGGATCATTACGCCGTCGCCCGTATAGGCTTCCGTGCCGACGCTGAAGGTCGCCGCATTGCCGTCGGCCGGCATGACCACGGGTGTCACGGGCAGGTCGTAGCGGCGCGCGAAATCGAGATCGCGCTGGTCACCGGAGGGGCAGCCGAAGATGGCGCCCGTGCCGTAATCCATCAGGACGAAGTTGGCGACGTAGACCGGCAGTTCCCAGGAGGGATCGAACGGGTGGCGGACGCGCAGGCCCGTGTCGATGCCGCGCTTCTCTGCCGTCTCAAGGGCGGCAAGCGAGGTTCCCGCGCGACGGCATTCGTCGCAGAAGGCTTCCAGCTCGGCATTGCCGGCAGCGACCTTGCGCGCCAGCGGATGATCTGCGGCGATCGCCAGGAATGAGGCGCCGAATAGGGTGTCCGGACGGGTCGTGTAGACCTCAACCTCTGTTTCACCGGGTGCGCGTGCGTCTGCGACGAGCTCCCAGCGGATGGAGAGACCCTCGGAGCGACCGATCCAGTTCTTCTGCATCAGCCGGACCTTTTCCGGCCAGTGCTCCAGCGTATCGAGGGAATCCAGCAGGTCCTGACTGAAATCTGTGATGCGGAAGAACCACTGCGTCAGTTCGCGCTGTTCCACGAGCGCGTTCGAGCGCCAGCCGCGGCCGTCGATCACCTGCTCGTTGGCGAGCACGGTATGATCGACCGGATCCCAGTTGACCTTGGACTGTTTGCGATAGACCAGCCCCTTTTCCATGAAGTCGAGGAAGAGGTGCTGCTGCTGCTGGTAGTAGGCGACGTCGCAGGTTGCGAATTCGCGGCTCCAGTCGAGCGAGAGGCCCATGACCTTCAGCTGCGCACGCATCGAAGCGATGTTCTGGTAGGTCCATTCGGCGGGATGAACGCCGCGCTCCATGGCCGCGTTTTCCGCCGGCATACCGAAGGCATCCCAACCCATGGGGTGCAGCACGTTGTAGCCACGCGCACGCTTGAAGCGGGCGACGACGTCGCCCATCGCGTAGTTGCGCACATGGCCCATGTGGATGCGGCCGGAGGGATAGGGAAACATCTCCAGGACGTAGTATTTTTCCCGCGGGTCGTTATTGTCCGTCTTGTAGACGGATTTCTCGTCCCATTCGCGCTGCCAGCGTGGTTCTGCATCGCGCGGGTTATAGCGTTCTGTGGCCATGTGTTTCGTCGTTCCGGAAATTGTGGCGGGGCGCTGCCGCTCGGTCTTATGTGGCGTGACCTTCATCATGAAACAACGGTAGCGTCAAGTTTTGCGGGCCTTTGCTTGGGCCCTGCGGCATTCCCCGCAAGCTTGCTTGGCGGCCTGTCGCGGATTGGTTATATCGAGCCTGCAATCGCGCTTGACCGTGGCGCTTCAAGCCACATGACTGCCAGGGAGACCTTGCCTATGACCCGAGTGGACCAGTGGAACGAGGTGCTGTCGCGCATCCACGTGGCAGAGGATGGTGCTGCGCGCGCGCGCGGCTCCGTGGCGCTGGTTGCGGTATCGAAGACCTTCGATGCAGACGCCATCCGTCCCGTGATCGCGGCCGGGCAGCGCGTGTTCGGCGAAAACCGGGTGCAGGAGTCGCAGGGCAAGTGGCCCGAGCTGAAGGCGGAGACGCCGGATATCACGCTCCATCTGATCGGCCCGCTCCAGTCCAACAAGGCGGCTGATGCCGTTGCGCTGTTCGACGTCATTGAGACCATCGACCGGGAGAAGATCGCCCGCGCCGTGGCAGCGGAGATCGAGCGGCAGGGCAAGCCGGTCCGGATCTATGTGCAGGTAAACACCGGACTCGAGCCGCAGAAGGCGGGCATTACGCCGCAGGAGACGGCAGCTTTCGTGGCGATGTGCCGGGATACGCTGAACCTACCCGTGGAAGGGCTGATGTGCATTCCGCCGGCGGACGAAAATCCGGGCCCGCATTTCGCGCTGCTGGCAAAGCTTGCCGCAGAGAATGGCGTCGAGAAGCTGTCGATGGGCATGTCGGGTGACTTCGATGTCGCCATCGCCTTCGGCGCGACCAGCGTTCGCGTGGGGTCGGCGATCTTCGGTCTGCGCGATGTCGCTGTGCAGCCTGCTTGAGGATCTTGAAAAGCTGAGGTCACAAAAAACCCGGCGCATGGCCGGGTTTTCGATGAATGTCGCAATGACGCTTCTGCGGATCAGTATTTCTCTTCTTCTTCGTCCGGCGTTGCGGATTTCAGCGACTTCAGTTTTGCGAAAACGGCGTCTGCGTCCATTTCCTTTTCTTCTTCGCGCTCATAGCCATAGCTAAAGCGTTCGGTTTCCTGCGCCGGTTCCAGCGTGGCGCCGAGATCGGCGGCTGTCGGCAGCGGGCGGCCCTTGGAGGCGCGTTCGACTTCGAGGTCGAGATCGATCTGGCTGCAGAGGCCGAGCGTGACCGGATCGCTCGCCGTCAGGTTGGCCGAGTTCCAGTGCGTCCGCTCGCGGATCTGCTCGATCGTCGACTTGGTCGTGCCGACGAGACGCGAGATCTGGGCGTCCTTGAGTTCGGGATGGTTGCGAACCAGCCACAGAATGGCGTTCGGGCGGTCCTGGCGCTTGGAGACCGGGGTGTAGCGCGGGCCCTTGCGCTTGGACTCGGGGACGCGAACCTTCGGATCGGAAATCTTCAGCTTGTGGTTCGGGTTGCCTTCGGCGCGGACGATTTCATCGCGCGACAGCTGCCCGGTGGCGATAGGATCGAGGCCCTTGATGCCCTGGGCTGATTCGCCATCGGCGATCGCCTTGACCTCCAGAGGATGCAGCTTGCAGAACGTGGCGATCTGCTCGAACGACAGGGCGGTATTATCGACAAGCCAGACCGCCGTGGCTTTCGGCATCAGCAATTGTTGAGCCATAGATATAGTCCTTCTGTCCGCCGCGCCGGTGTCGCGGGCCGTGGAATACCACTGATTTCCGGGAATAGGGCGCTTCTATACCCCTCTTGTCGCAGAATTGCAATTCTTCTCGACGTCCTGACTTTCGTCTCATTGCCGCCCGCTCTGCACCTGATATGTATCCCGTGAAAAGCGCCGTGAGGATGCGCAAGCACGATAGCAGGGAGAGAGAAGACCATGTCCGACAAGACCCACCCCGTCTCGGAGGAAACTCAGGCACGCGCCCTCGTGGACAAGGCGACCTATGACACGTGGTATCGCGAGAGCGTCGAAAACCCGGATGCCTTCTGGGGCGAGCACGGCAAGCGGATCGACTGGTCAAAGCCTTATACCAAGGTCAAGAACACTTCGTTTACCGGCGAGGTCTCGATCAAATGGTTCGAGGACGGGCAGACCAACGTCTCCTTCAATTGTATCGATCGGCATCTGGCGACACGAGGCGATCAGGTCGCGATCATCTTCGAAGGCGACAATCCCTATATCGACAAGAAAATCACCTATCGCGAGTTGCACCAGCATGTCTGCCGGCTGGCGAACGTCATGAAGGCGCAGGGCGTCGGCAAGGGCGATCGCGTGACGATCTACATGCCGATGATCCCGGAAGCCGCCTATGCGATGCTCGCCTGCGCCCGCATCGGCGCCGTCCATTCCGTCGTCTTCGGGGGATTTTCTCCCGATGCGCTCGCCGGACGGCTGGTGGACTGTGCCTCCACCTTTATCGTCACCTGCGACGAGGGCATGCGCGGCGGCAAGCCGATCCCCCTGAAGGACAATACGGACAAGGCGGTAGAGATCGCCGCGAAAAACGGCATCGACGTGAAGACCGTCCTCGTCGTGCGCCGGACGGGCGGCAAGATCACCTGGGCGGATGGCCGCGATATCTGGTATCACACGGCAACGCAGGCCGCCGATACCGCGTGCGAACCCGTGGCGATGAATGCGGAAGACCCGCTGTTCATTCTCTACACCTCGGGTTCGACCGGAAAGCCGAAGGGCGTGCTGCACACGACAGGCGGCTATCTCGTCTATGTCGCGATGAGCCACGAATATGTGTTCGACTACCACCCTGGCGATATCTACTGGTGCACGGCCGATGTCGGCTGGGTGACGGGTCATTCCTATATCGTCTACGGGCCGCTTGCCAACGGTGCGACGACGCTGATGTTCGAAGGCGTGCCCAACCATCCCGACCAGGGCCGGTTCTGGGAGATCATCGACAAGCACCAGGTGAACATCTTCTACACGGCGCCGACGGCCATCCGCTCGCTGATGGGCGCAGGTGACGCCTATGTGACGCGGTCCTCGCGTAAGAGCCTGCGGATCCTCGGTACGGTCGGCGAGCCCATCAATCCAGAAGCCTGGCAGTGGTATCATGACGTGGTAGGTGACGGTCGTTGCCCGGTCGTCGATACCTGGTGGCAGACGGAAACGGGCGGACACATGATCACGCCGCTTCCGGGTGCCACGGCACTGAAGCCGGGGTCGGCAACCCTGCCCTTCTTCGGCATCCGGCCTGAACTCGTCGATAGCGAGGGTAACGTGCTCGAGGGTGCTGCGGACGGCAATCTCTGTATCGCCGACAGCTGGCCGGGTCAGATGCGGACCGTCTATGGCGATCACGAGCGCTTCATCCAAACATATTTTTCAACCTATAAGGGTAAATATTTCACAGGCGACGGCTGCAAGCGCGATGCGGACGGCTATT
This sequence comes from Rhizobium sp. PP-CC-3A-592, assembly GCF_003217095.1. Taxonomy (GTDB): domain Bacteria; phylum Pseudomonadota; class Alphaproteobacteria; order Rhizobiales; family Rhizobiaceae; genus Ferranicluibacter. The sequence continues at coordinate 337,744 of NZ_QJSR01000004.1, read as the reverse complement.
ACTGGATCACGGGCCGTGTCGATGACGTCCTCAACGTCTCGGGACATCGCATGGGTACGGCCGAAGTCGAGTCCGCGCTCGTCAGTCATGATGCGGTATCGGAAGCGGCCGTCGTCGGTTACCCGCATGATATCAAGGGTCAGGGCATCTATTGCTACGTGACGCTGATGTCGGGTCGGGAGGGGTCGGACGATCTGCGCAAGGCGCTTGTCGCGCACGTGCGCAACGAAATCGGACCGATCGCCTCTCCAGACAAGATCCAGTTCGCGCCGGGCTTGCCGAAAACCCGCTCGGGCAAGATCATGCGGCGCATTCTTCGCAAGATCGCCGAAGATGATTTCGGTGCACTCGGCGATATCTCGACGCTGGCAGATCCCGGCGTTGTCGACGATCTCGTCGCCAACCGCCAGAACAAGAAATAGCTGGGAGACCGGCAGGCAGTAAAGTCTGCCGGTCTCTGTTCAGCGTCTCGATCAGAAATCGATTGCGCGACCGTTGATTTCCCAGTCGCCGAACCGCACGGGTTCCGCGCCGCCGCGACCGCCGATTTCCGTTGGCAGTTCCAGTGCTGCGCTCGCTTCACGGCGAGCGGCTGCTTCCTCAAGGGCGCGACGTGCGGCCGGCGAGAGAACTTTGCCCGGTGTTTCCTGGTTATTGTCATTGTCGTTCAGCATTGTATGACCTCACTAGGCCGTTGAATCCGTGGCATCTGCGCACCATCATATAGGGGGAAACGCGGCAATCCCACGATGATTCACGTGAAACGCCGCCGAAAATGCACCTTTTGCTTTCGGAGATGCGCATGAACCTCATTCGCACAGCCATGCTTCTGGCTTTCATGACAGCGCTGTTCATGGGCATCGGCCTTTTGATCGGCGGTCGCGGTGGTATGATGGTCGCCCTCCTCATCGCCATCGCCATGAACTTCTTCTCCTATTGGAATTCGGATCGACTTGTGCTGCGCATGTATGATGCGCAGGAAGTCGATGAGCGTAGCGCGCCGGAATATTACGGCATCGTGCGGGACCTCGCGGCCAATGCCGGCCTGCCCATGCCGCGGGTTTACGTGATCAACAATCCGCAGCCGAACGCGTTCGCAACGGGTCGCAATCCACAAAACGCCGCCGTGGCCGCCTCCACCGGGCTTCTGCAGGCGCTGACCTATGATGAAGTGGCGGGCGTGATGGCGCATGAGCTGGCCCATGTGCAGAACCGGGATACGCTGACAATGACGCTGACGGCGACGCTGGCGGGTGCGATTTCCATGCTCGGAAACTTTGCCTTCTTCTTTGGCGGCAATCGCGAAAACAACAATCCGCTCGGCTTTATCGGAACGCTGGCCGCGATGATCATCGCACCGTTTGCCGCCATGATGGTGCAGATGGCAGTGAGCCGGACGCGGGAATATTCGGCGGACCGTCGTGGTGCCGAAATTTGCGGGCAGCCGCTCGCCCTCGCCTCCGCCTTGCGCAAGATTGCCGGCGCCGCGTACCAAGTGCCCAACGCCACGGCGGAGCGCAATCCGGCGACGGCGCATATGTTCATCATTAACCCGCTCTCCGGCGAGCGGATGGACAACCTGTTTTCGACGCATCCCGCGACGGAAAACCGTATCGCGGCTCTCGAAGACATGGCCGCCAGCTTTTCGCGGCCCTCGACGCGCACGGCTCAGCCTGCTACGGCGACGCGCAAGACGCGTTCCGTGCCCCGCACAGGTTGGGGGCGTGATCGCTCCGAACCTCCAAAGGGCCCGTGGTCTTGATGACGAAGACAAAGAACGATTCGGCGACGCAACGATCTCCAAAGCCAGCTCCCGGGCCTCAGAAGCCCGGCCTCGTTGCGCGGCAGGCGGCAGCAAAGTTGCTCGGTGCGGTGATCGAGAAGAAGATCTCGCTGGATGGCATGCTTGATCCGATCGGCGGGAATCCGGCTTACCGTCAGCTGTCCGATATCGATCGGACGCTCGTCAAAGCCATTCTCCACACGGCATTGCGGCATCTTCCCCGCATCGAGGCCATGCTCGACCAGCTCCTGAAGACGCCTCTGCCGGACGGTGCGCGGGCCTTGCATCACCAGCTCGTCGTCGCGGCAACGCAGATCGTCTATCTCGATATTCCCGATCACTCGGCCGTGGACCTTGCTGTGGAACAGGCCAATGCCGATCCACGCAATCGACGCTTTGCGAGCCTGACCAATGCGGTCCTGCGCCGGCTGTCGCGCGAAAAGGATGATCTCCTTCGAATCGCTGCCGAAACGACCCCATCCCTTCCCGACTGGTACATGGCAAGGCTCGTCTCCACCTATGGGCAGGATCATGCCCAGCGCATCGCGGATGCGCTTCTGGAGCCGGCGGCCATCGACATCACGGTAAAGTCCGATCCGGAAGCTTGGGCGCAGCGCCTCGGAGGTATCGTGCTTCCGACAGGGAGCGTTCGCCTTGCATCGTTCCAGGGCGCGGTCTCGGCGCTCGACGGATTCGATGATGGCGAATGGTGGGTGCAGGATGCCGCAGCCTCGCTGCCGGCGCGACTTTTCGGCGACATCCGCGGCCAGCGGGTCGTGGATCTCTGTGCGGCCCCCGGGGGCAAGACGGCGCAGCTGATCGGTGCGGGGGCTGAGGTGACGGCGCTCGACCAGTCCGCCAGCCGGCTGAAGCGGCTGAACGGCAATCTCGAACGGCTCGGCCTGACAGCCGAAACGCTGGAATGCAACATGGCGGACTTCCGGCCGGAGACGCTGTTCGATGCCGCGCTGCTCGATGCGCCCTGTTCCTCGACCGGTACGATCCGCCGCCATCCGGATGTCCCCTACACCAAGGGTCCGGAGGACATCACCAAGCTTGCGGGCCTTCAGGAGAGACTGCTGCGTCATGCTTTGACGGTCGTCAAGCCCGGTGGGCTGGTGGTTTTCTCCAACTGCTCGCTTGATCCGGCCGAGGGTGAAGCGGTGGTCGCACGTGTCGTTGCAAACGGCGGATGCGAGCGTGTTCCGGTCGATCCCCATGCTTTTCCGGGTCTGGAGGATGCCATTACGCCCCTCGGGGAACTGCGCACGACGCCTGCCATGCTGGCTCCGCAGCCGGGATTTGCCGGCGGGCTGGACGGCTTTTATGCCACAGTCCTGCGTAGATCGTTGTAAGGAAAGAGTTTCCAAACCTTGACCGCTCGCCTTCCCTCGGTCATCCACTGGTGCTGACCCGGAAAACGCGTCACTGTGTTATCGATCGTGAACATTCCGGCGTGCCGTCGGGATGGGGTGGGGCTTCATTTCATTCATGCGGATGTCGGACAGTCGACGGCTGATCTCTCTCTACACTCGGGAAGCCTGGTGGCGCCTGTCGCGCCGCCTCGTGCTCGGTCGCATGTCGTTCATCCGCTTCTCCGGCACGACGCCCGACCGGCTGATCGTCGCGCCGACGGACCTCAGGGTTATCGACCCCCATATCGCCAGCGAGATCGTTGCCGGGCGCTTTCCGCTTGCCGGACGCATTCTGGAAACGGATGGCGAATCGCCCTTCGAAGTGGATCTTCCCTCGCGTGAATTTGCGATCCGGCTGCACACGTTCAGCTGGGCGCGTCACATAAGGGCGCTGACGGAGGAAGACGATCTTTCCCGCGCGCGCCAGCTCGTCAGCCGCTGGCTGGCCACGCATGGCCGTGGCATCAAGGGCATCGCCTGGGAGCCGGATGTCGCGGCACAGCGCTTGATCGCGTGGCTCTCCCATTCCCCGGTGATTCTCAAGCAGGCGGATCACGTGTTCTATCGCCGGTTTCTGAAGAGCCTCGCGGTGCATGTGCGCTACCTTCGGCATGTCGCCAATGCGGTGCCGGATGGCGAGGGACGGCTCCAGGTCCGGATCGCTATCGCCTTCGCGACGGTCTCCATGCCCGCCTCGGGTTCGGCCATCCGTCGGGCTGCGCGCCATCTCGACGACGAACTCGATCGCCAGATCCTCCCCGATGGCGGCCATGCCTCGCGCAATCCGCGCGTCGCGCTCGATCTCCTTCTCGACCTGCTGCCGCTGCGCCAGACCTATGTCAATCTCGGTCACGACGTTCCTGTAAAGCTGATCCCATCCATCGACCGCATGTTTCCAGCCCTGCGCTTCTTTCGCCATCAGGGCGGCGAGCTGGCGCTGTTCAATGGCGCAACGTCCGCGCAGGCAAACGAACTGATGTCGGTGCTGCGCTATGACGAGACGGCCGGTCAGCCGTTCAAGGGCCTGCCGGACAGCCAGTACGAGCGGCTGGCGGCAAAGGATGTCGTTGTCATCATGGACACAGGCTGTCCACTCTCGGCTGCCCTCTCGCGAGAGGCGCATGCCGGGTGTCTTTCGTTCGAGTTGTCTTCCGGCCGTCATCGGTTCATCATCAATTCCGGCGCGCCGCGCTTTGCCGGCGAGCGGTTTCGCCAGATGGCCAGGGTCACGGCGGCACATTCCACGGTTACCGTCGAGGATCGCTCGTCGGCCCGGCTTTCGACCTCGCGCTTTCTGGGGACGATCATCACCGGCGGCGTGACGGAGGTCTCGGTGACGCATTCGCCCAGTGAAGGCGGCGACAGCGTGGTCGCGCGCCACAACGGCTATGCCGGTGCCTTCAATCTCATGCATGAGCGAGATCTGAGCCTCAATGCCACGGGCACGACCCTGCGTGGTCGCGACCGGCTGGTGACGGAGGATGGGGCGGATCCCGATCCTGCACATACGGCGACCGCGGTTGCGCGCTTCCATATCCACCCCGCCATCAGCCTGCGACAGGCGGATGCGCATGAGGTCAAGCTGGTCGCGCCGGACGGCGATGGCTGGGTGCTGACCTGCCGTGATGGTGCGATCGCGGTGGAGGAGGATATCTTTTTTGCCGACCCTTCGGGCCTGCGGAAGACCCAGATGCTGACGATCGGTTTTTCTGCCGGAGAGCAGCCCGAAATCCAGTGGATTCTTTCCCGGCGAACGTGACCTCCGTGCCCGAAAGCAAGAGGAAGCCTCGAGGATTCGGGTGAAATGACAGTGGGCCGTAGACCGGTGCGGTTCCTTCCCGGCGCCAGCTGTGCTAACGGCAGCGGCATCCGGCCGGCCGGGCTTTCGCATGCCCCTCCGGCTTGCCTGCCCGTCCTCGCCCCTTCTTCCTTGCTAGGAGCCTGTCATGGCCGTTGCCTCCAAGAACATTCCCGCCCCCGACCGCGTTGCCCTGCGCACAGCCCTTCTCTCCGTGTCCGACAAGAGCGGCATCGTCGAGCTTGCCCGTGCTCTGCATGAAAAGGGCGTGGCGCTCGTCTCGACCGGCGGCACGCACAAGACATTGTCGGAAGCCGGCCTGCCGGTGCGCGACGTGTCCGAGCTGACGGGCTTTCCCGAAGTCATGGACGGCCGCGTGAAAACGCTGCATCCTGGCGTCCATGGCGGTTTGCTCGCGATCCGCGACGATGCCGAACATGTCGCGGCCATGGAGACCCATGGGATCGCTGCGATCGATCTCGCGGTCATCAACCTCTATCCGTTCGAGGATGTGCGTGCCAAGGGCGGGGATTATCCGACGACGGTCGAGAATATCGATATCGGCGGCCCGGCCATGATCCGTGCTGCCGCGAAGAACCACGCCTATGTCACCGTCATCACCGACCCTTCCGACTATGACATGCTGATCGCGCAGCTCGGCGACGATGCCGCGACGACGTTCGCCTTCCGGCGCCAGATGGCCGCCAAGGCCTATGCGCGGACGGCGGCCTACGACACGGCGATCTCGGGCTGGTTTGCCGAGGTGCTGGACACGCCGATGCCGCGGCATCGCGCGATCGGCGGCGTGCTGAAGGAAGAAATGCGCTACGGCGAGAACCCTCACCAGAAGGCGGCCTTCTACGTCACCGGCGAGAACCGCCCGGGCGTCGCCACGGCGACGCTGCTGCAGGGCAAGCAGCTTTCCTACAACAACATCAACGACACGGATGCGGCGTTCGAGCTGGTGGCCGAGTTTCCGCCGGAAGCGGCCCCTGCCTGCGCCATCATCAAGCATGCCAACCCCTGCGGCGTGGCGACGGCGACGACGCTCGTGGATGCCTATCGGCGCGCGCTGGCCTGCGACAGCACCTCGGCCTTCGGCGGCATCATCGCGCTCAACCAGGAACTGGACGGTGCGACGGCGGAAGAGATCGTCAAGCTGTTCACCGAGGTCATCATCGCGCCGTCCGTCAGCGACGAGGCGAAGGCGATCATCGCCCGCAAGGCCAATCTCCGGCTGCTCGTCACCGGCGCCCTGCCCGACCCGTGCCTGCCCGGCCTGTCCGCCAAGACGGTGGCCGGCGGTCTTCTTGTGCAGACGCGCGACAATGGCATGGTCGAGGATCTCGACCTCAAGGTCGTCACCCGTCGCGCGCCGACGGCGCAGGAACTCATCGACATGAAGTTCGCCTTCAAGGTCGCAAAGCATGTGAAGTCGAATGCCGTCGTCTATGCCAAGGATGGGCAGACGGTCGGCATCGGTGCCGGGCAGATGAGCCGTGTCGATTCGGTTCGCATCGCCGCCATCAAGGCCGAGGAGGCCGCGCGGGCGCTGGGGCTCGATAAGCCGCTGACGATCGGCTCGGCCGTGGCGTCCGAAGCCTTCCTGCCGTTTGCCGATGGTCTTCTGTCCGCCGTTGCGGCCGGTGCGACCGCCGTCATCCAGCCGGGCGGCTCGATGCGCGACGAGGAAGTGATCGCCGCGGCCGATGAGGCGGGCGTTGCCATGGTCTTCACGGGCATGCGCCATTTCCGGCACTAAGCCGTAACAGGCCGAAAAATCCTACCCTATCCGGTCGCCCTTGTCGGCCGGATACGGCGTCGTCAGGAGTATCAGGAGCCCGATGACGAGGAACGCGATCAGCGCCATCATGCCGACCCGCACGGAACCGGTTGCAAGCGTCAGGGTCGCGACGCTGGCGGGCGCCAGGAAAGAGGTTGCCCGGCCCGACAGCGCGTAGAGGCCGAAATAGCGGCCAGCCTCTTCCGGTGCGACGCTGCGGGCGAGGTAGGAGCGGGCAGAGGCCTGAACAGGTCCGAAGGCGATGCCGATCAGCAGGCCGAAAAGGATATAGGCCTTTTCCGCTGCCGTGCCGAACAGGCCGCCACTATCGGCTGTCGAGAGTTGCACCAGCCCGAACAGCGTAAAGCCGGGGCCGGTCGAGACGATTCCAATGGTGGCGACGATCAGGCTTCCGAGACTGAGAATGACGATGGCTTTCGAGCCGAGCGCGGTATCGAGCCGGCTTGCGAACAGGCAGCCGACGACCGCCACGACGTTGAGGACGATGCCGTAGAGGCCGAGTTCGAGCGTCCGCCACGCGAACATGCCAGCGGCAAAGGTTCCACCCAATGCCAAGAGCCCGTTAACACCGTCCTGGAAGATCATCCGGGCGATCAGAAATTTGAGGATGCCGCGTCGTTGGCGGAGGCCGAGGACTGCGCTCTTCAGGTCCGCCAGGCCCTCCGCGATCGCCCGGCTTGCTGATATCGTCGTCTTCGGCGCATCCGGTGTGAACAGGAACATCGGCAGGATGAAGAGCGCGTACCAGGCGGCGGCCAGCGGTCCGGTGATGCGGGCATCGGCGCCGGTTGCGGGGTCGAGGCCGAAGAGCGGGGCGATGCCGAGCGCCGTCAGGCCCGTCTCCGGACTGCCGGCGAGAAGGGCCACGACGGCGATCAGCACGATCATGCCGCCGAGATAGCCGATGCCCCAGGCGATGTTGGAGATCCGGCCGGTGTCCTCCGGCGGCACCAGCCGCGGCATCATGCTGTCGTTGAAGACGATGGAAAACTCGGCTGCAATCGACGCCAGGACGATGCAGGCGAAGGGCAGGATCAGCGGAGACCCCGGAACCGCAAACCAGAGGGCCGACAGGGCCGCGATCTTGACGACCGCGAAGCCGGCGATCCATGGCTTTCGCGCGCCCGTCGCGTCCGCCAGAGATCCGAGGATCGGCGACATCACCGCGATGATGAGGCCCGAGACGGTGAGCGTATAGCCCCACATCGCCTGGCCCGCTGCCGGATCGTCCGTCAGGCGGGAGACGAAATAGGGGCCGAAGATGAAGGTGATGACGACGGTGAAGAAGGGCTGCGCCGCCAGATCGAACAGCATCCAGCCCCAGAGACCCGCGCGGCCGGTTTGCCCCCGTCTTGCCCGGTCTGGGCTTGCCTGCGCGGGTGCCCCCTCCACCGTCTCCGCCATCACCGGGCCCTGTCTTCGGCCAGATCGCTCAGGAGGCCTGCCGCCACGGTGATCTTGGCGAGCGTCGTCTCACCCTTCTCCGTCATCTGTGCCAGCTGCGTCACGACGCGGTTGAAGCGGTCGGCGTCGCCTTCCTGCCAGGCGAGCACCGGTTCCTTCTCGCCTTTGCGCTGCGTAAGAGCGGCGATGGTAATGGCGCGGCGGGCATCGGCGATATCGCTGGTGCTGCGGGCGAGTGCCATGGCCTCGTAAGGGTCGGTGGTGATGATGCGCTCGGCTGAGGCCAGCAGCCGGCCGACCTTGAGGCTCTGCGTCACCGCGAAGTAGCTCTGTGCGGTGCGGGCAAGCGACGTTCCCGCAACCGAGGAGATCTGCATGATCTCCGGCACGAGGGTGATGAGGAACAGGCGCGCGATATCCTGCGCCAACGCTTCCGGAACGCCCTTTTCGATAAGGGCAGCAGCGCGGGCCTCGATCTCCGTCACCGCCTCCTCCGGCACGGCGCCGTGTGCGGCCGTGGTCAGTTTCTCCAGCGCCTTGCGCAGCTTGTCGATCGCCTGACCCAGAGGGCCGGTGCTGGCCCGGGTTCGCAGCGTGCGCTCGGTGACGATCGCGAAGATGCGGCCGACATCTTGGTAGAGCTCGTTCTGCACCGTGCCGGGCACCATGTTGTCGAGTGCGTCGATGGCACGGTAAAGGCGCGGCAGGTCGTAGCCGTCGCGCGTCAGCACGGCGGCCTTCACCACATCGGCCGGCAGGAAGCCCGTCTGGTCGATCATGGTCGAGATGAAGGCCGGGCCGCCGCGGTTGATCACGTCGTTGCAGAGCAGCGTGGCGATGATCTCGCGCCGTAGGCGATGGGTCTCGATGTCGCCCTGATGCGCCTTCTGCATCTTGCCCGGGAAGTAGCCGATCAGCGTTTCGTGGAAATAGGGATCGTCCGGCAAATCGCTGTCGATGATCTCGTCGAAGAGCACGATCTTGGCATAGGAGAGCAGGACGCCGATTTCGGCCCGGGTCACGGCCTTGCCGGACTGGTAGCGCTCGCTGAGCGCACTGTCGTTCGGCAGAACCTCGACCTTGCGGTTCAAGAGCCCTTCCGCCTCCAGCCGCGTCATCAGCCGGGTGAGCGAGGTGCGGTTGGCAGCGCCTTGCATCTCGGTCAGCGAGATGGCGAGGGACTGCTGGTAGTTGTTGTGCAGGACGAGAGACGCGACTTCGTCGGTCATCGACGCCAGCAGCGTGTTGCGCTTGGCGCGCGTCAGGCGGCCGTCGCGCATGGCGGAGGCCAGCGCGATCTTGATATTGACCTCGACGTCGGAGGAATTGACGCCGGCCGAATTGTCGATGGCATCCGAGTTGCAGCGGCCGCCGGCAAGGCCGAAGGCAATGCGCCCGCGCTGCGTGACGCCAAGATTGGCGCCTTCGCCGATGACGCGCGCACCGACCTCGTCCGCCGTGATGCGGATCGGGTCGTTCGCCCGGTCGCCGACATCGGCGTCGTTCTCGGTCGGGCCACGCACATAGGTGCCGATGCCGCCGAACCAGAGCAGGTCGACGCGCGTCTTCAGGATGGCCGTCATGATCTCGAAGGGCGTCGCCTGGGTCTTCTCGAGCCCGATGGCGGCCGCCGCTTCCGGTGTCAGCTTCACCGATTTTTCCGTCCGTGGAATGATCATGCCACCCTTCGACAGCACGGAGCGGTCGTAATCCTGCCAGCTGGAGCGTGTCAAAGCGAACAGCCGCTCGCGCTCGGCAAAGGATGCGGCGATGTCGGGGTCGGGATCGATGATGATGTCGCGGTGGTCGAAGGCGCCGATGAGGCGGATCTGGCGCGACAGCAGCATGCCGTTGCCGAAGACGTCGCCGGACATGTCGCCGACACCGACGACGCTGAAGGGCGTCGTCTGGATATCGATGTTCATCTCGCGGAAGTGGCGCTTGACCGTTTCCCAGGCGCCGCGCGCCGTAATGCCCATCTTCTTGTGATCGTAACCGGCCGAGCCGCCGGAGGCGAAGGCATCGTCGAGCCAGAAGCCGGAATCCTGCGCCAGGCCGTTTGCCGTATCGGAGAAAGTGGCCGTGCCCTTGTCGGCGGCGACCACGAAGTAGGGATCGTCGCCATCCAGACGCAGCGTGTTGTCAGGCGGCACGATCTCCTGATCGACGATATTGTCGGTGATCGACAGCATGGTGCGGATATAGGTCTTGTAGGCCTCGGTGCCGACGCGGAAGATCTCGTCGCGCGCGCCGCCGGCCGGCAGCAGCTTCGGAAAAAAGCCGCCCTTTGCGCCGACAGGCACGATGACGGCGTTCTTGACCTGCTGCGCCTTCACCAGGCCCAGCACCTCGGTGCGATAATCCTGTGCCCGGTCCGACCAGCGCAGGCCGCCACGGGCGACCTTGCCGAAGCGCAGATGCACACCTTCGACCTCGACGCCATAGATGAAGATCTCGCGGAAGGGCCGCGGCTCCGGCAGGCCGTCGAGGAGCTTCGGGTCGAACTTGAAGGCCAGCATGACACGCGGTTCGCCCGCTTCGTCGCGCTGGAAATAGTTGGTGCGCAGCGTCGAGAGCACCGCGTTCATCATGCGCCGGAGAATACGGTCTTCGTCGAGACTGGGAACGGCGTTGAGCGCATCTTCGAGGCTCGTCTGGAGGTTGGAGACGTCGCGCGTTCGCGCCTTCTCCTCGGTCTGCGGATTCATCCGCGCGATGAAGAGGCGGAATATGTCGGCGGATATCGCGGGATATTTGTTCAGCGTTTCGGCGATCAGCCCTTGCGAATAGGGAATGCCGGCCTGGCGAAGGTAGCGCGCATAGGCACGCAGCACCGTGACGTCGCGTGCGTTGAGACCAGCCAGCAGGATCAGCCGGTTGAAGGCGTCGTCCTCGATTTTGCCCGTCCAGGCGGAGAGGAAGGCCTCTTCCAGCAATGGGCCCATGGACGAGACGTCGAGCGTCTTTCCATCACGGTGGATCAGCTCCATGTCGTGAAGAACCACCAGCCGCTCGCCTTTCGCATCGGAAACGGAGAGATCGTGGGTCTGCTCGCTGATGACGCGGAAGCCGAGATTTTCGAGCAGCGGCACGCGCTGGGAGAGCGAGACGGCGCGGTCGGCGTGGAAAATCTTCAGCTCGAGGCGATCGGCGTTCGACGTGTCCTCCCCGGCCGTCTCCGATGGCGTGTCCTGCAGCCGGTGGCGCTCGTAGAAGGCGATGCGAATCGGATCGTCCGTTTGCGCGGCAGCGATGTCGGGCAGGTCGGCATAGGCTTCAGCGGGAGTGAAGGCCGCCTGATAGCCTTCGCTCACGCTCAGCGATACGCCGTCGCGGCGGGCGAGCAGATGAAAACGATCGGACCAGCGCGTGACGATCTCGCGGACGGCATCTTCCAGCGTGCTCTGGGCGACACGCGGCGTCGTGCCACCGGAGCGGCCGATGATGAAGTGGACGCGGGCGAGCCCGCCGGCCGGAAAGGCCGGGTAATAGGCGGAAACCCGGCCCTCGTAGACATCTTTGAAAACATCGCCGATACGCTCGCGGACGCGGGAATCATATTGTTCGCGCGGCACGTAGACGATGATCGAGACGAAGCGATCGAAGCGGTCGATGCGCGGCAGGACGCGCACGCGGGGGCGATCGGCGAGCTCGTTGATCTGCTCGCAGAACACCTGCAACTCTTCGACATCGATCTGGAACAGGTCGTCGCGCGGGTAGGATTCGAGCGTATTGATCAGCATTTTGCCGGAGTGGCTGTGCGGATCGAAGCCGAAATGCTCGATGACGCGGCGCACCTTCAGCCGCAGCAGCGGAATGTCGGAGGCCGAGCGCGTATAGGCCGTCGAGGTGAAGAGGCCGACGACGCGCAGTTCGCCGATCACGTTGCCCTTGGAGTCGAAGCGTTTGATGCCGATGTAATCCATATAGGCGCGGCGGTGGACGAGGGCCTTGGTGTTCGCCTTTGTGACGATCAGGAAATCCGGACCCTGCAGGAAGGCGAGGATTTCCGGCGTGGTGACGACGGCGTCGTGTCCCTGGCGCAGCACGCGGACGTTCGGATCGGAAAGGATGCCGAGGCCGTGGCCGGTGCCGCGGTCGAGCGTCGCTTTCTGCCCGTCGCCGGAATAGCTGTATTCGCGCATGCCGAGGAAGGTGAAGTTGTCGTCGCGCAGCCATTTCAGGAAAGCGAGCGCCTCCTTGCGGTCGGCGTCGCGGTCGCTTGTCGTCTGCCCTTCCAGTTCGCCCATGGCTTCGCCGAGAAGCGTCTTCATCGGCTCCCAGTCGCCCACGGCCTGATGCACCTGCGCAAGGACGGTCTCGATCGCCCCCACCAGTGCCGTCGCCTCCTCGGCCACGAGGTGGTTGAGGTGAATCTGGATATGGCTGACGCGATCCGTCGGATCGCTCTCCTCCTCGGGATCGAACAGCACGGGCTCGGCGCCCTTGGACACCACCAGAATCGGGTGGACCGCGAGCGAGAGATCACGGTGCCGGCTCGTGACCTCACCCATGATGGAATCATAGAGGAAGGGCATGTTGCGGTCGGTGACGCAGAGAACGGAGACCGGCGCGCCGCCAGGCTTCACGCTTTCTAGATCCGTAACGGTTACGCGGGAGGTGTTCCTCTTGCGAGCGGTCACTTCCTGATAGGCGTGCGCCGCGGCGGCGGCGAGCATGCCGACATCATAGGCGGCGATATCGTCAGGGCTCGCGCGTCCGAAGAGGATGGCCGGCGACAGGAAGGGCTGGCCGAGGCGTTCTGCGGCCTGCTCGATCTCGCCGATCAGGCGGGTTTTCTTCGGATGATGTCGAGTGCCCATGGTGTTTCGTCCTCCAGCCGTTGTTTTTACGTGAACCTAGCAGAACAATTCGCATTTGCGACCGCTAAGCCTGTTTTCTCCCGAAGCATGGATGCGCTCTTGGCAGGCCATTGGGTCGAGCGGATCGGAATCGGGTTCCTGCCGTCGAGGTATCGGCTCCTCTTCCCATGCGCAGTTGACAGCGGCATGACCGTCGGGCGATCTGGCGGGAGAACCCGAAAGAGAGACCTGCTGCATGTCCGAGACCGCTGCCGGTGCCGTCATCGTCATTTCCAGCCACGTCATGCGGGGCTCCGTCGGCAATCGCGCCGCCGTCTTCGCGCTGGAGACGCTGGGTTTCACCGTATGGGCCGTACCGACGGTCATCATGCCTTGGCATCCCGGCCATGGACGCTCGACGCGGATGGCGATCGACCCGGATACGTTCGATGCGATGCTGGGCGAGCTTGCGGCGTCCCCCTGGGTGGGCGAGGTTCGGGCCGTATTGTCCGGCTATCTCGGCAATGCGCAGCAGGTCGAGGCGGTGGCCCGGCTGGTCGAGACGCTGAAGGCGCGCAATCCTCACCTCATCTATGCCTGTGATCCCGTCATCGGCGACCGGGGCGATCTCTATGTGCCGGAACCGGTGGCCTCGGGCATCCGGGACAGGCTGCTGCCTTTGGCGGGGCTCGCCACGCCGAACCGGTTCGAGCTGTCCTGGCTCTCGAATGCGGCGCTCGACAGCAATGCGGCCATTCTGGATGCCGCGCTGGCGCTCGGGCCATCGCGCATGCTGGTAACGTCGGCCATCGCCATGATGAACGGCAGCACAGGCAATCTCTACCTCTCCGGACATCATGCGCTGCTGGCCGAGCACCGGCTGGTGGACAATCCGCCGAACGGGACGGGCGACCTGATGGCCGCGCTGTTTCTGGGACGGCTGCTGGAGGGTCAGAGCGAGGAGAAGGCGCTGCAGCTTGCCACCGCCAGCGTGTTCGAGATGGTGGCCCGCTCGGCACGGCGCGGCGCGGACGAGCTGACGCTGCAGCAGGACGCGCATTGCCTGACAGGGCCGATGTCGCTGGTGCAGATGCGACACCTGATGCATCCGGCGCAGACGCGTAAGCGCTGAGGCTCTGCATTTGCGGGCCGTTGTCATGCCTGCGTGCTGCAAATTAACCCAGCTGACCGCGTTACTCTTGCCTCATCGGGCATTCGGCGCTTAAACACGGGAAGCAAAAAGGGCACAGGCACATGTATAATTTTCCCGAGCACCTGCTGGGCGGTTACAAGAAATTCATGAACGGCCGGTTCAGCGAGCAGCAGGCCCGCTACAAGACGCTGGCCGAAACCGGACAGCAGCCGAAGACGCTGATCGTCGCTTGTTGCGACTCCCGCGCCGCGCCGGAAACCGTCTTCGACAGCGGACCGGGCGAACTCTTCGTGGTGCGCAACGTGGCCAACATGGTTCCGCCCTACGAGCCCGATGGCCAGTATCATTCGACCTCGGCAGCGCTGGAATTCGCGGTCCAGTCGCTGCGCGTCAAGGATATTGTCGTCATGGGCCATGGCCGCTGCGGCGGTATCAAGGCGGTGCTCGATAGCAGCGCCGAGCCTCTGTCGCCCGGCGACTTCATCGGCAAATGGATGAACATGCTGAAGCCGGCGGCCGAACAGATCGCAGGAAACGACATCATGACGGCGGCGGAGCGGCAGCGTGCGATGGAGCATGTGTCGATCCGCAATTCTATCGTCAACCTGCGGACGTTCCCCTGCGTCCAGATCCTCGAGCAGCGCGGCAAGCTGCAGCTGCACGGCGCATGGTTCGATATTTCGACAGGGGAGCTGTGGGTTATGGATCCGAAGTCGGGTGATTTCTCCCGGCCCGGGACCTGATACGCGCCATATGATCGTTTCAAGAAGGGCTGCACGGGTCGAACCGTTGCAGCCTTTCTTGTAAATGACCATGAAAAAGCCCCGGAACGCATCCGCGCCGGGGCTTTTCTGTCATCAAAATCCGAAAGGATCAGCCGTCGATGTCGGCTGCGATCTGGGCGATCGCCTGCTGGTAGACGCTGGCCGCGTTCCAGCCCTGAATGGCGCCGAAATTGGCTTCACCCGGCTGATAGCCGCCCCCTGCCCGCCAGCCATGGCCGCGCAGGAAGTTGGCCGTGGAGGCCAGGGCGTCGGCCTTGGAGCGAACCATATCGACATGACCGTTGCCATCGCCATCGACGCCGTATTTCACGACGTTTGCGGGAAGGAACTGCGTCTGGCCGATTTCACCATGGGCTGCACCGCGGGCATCCGTCGCAAGATCGCCGCGCTGGACGAGCGTCAGAGCTGCGTAGAGCTGGTCGGTGAAGTAGTCGGAACGGCGGCAGTCATAGGCAAGCGTCGAAACGGCAGACAGCGTGTGCTCCTTGCCGAGGAAGTTGCCGAAACCGGTTTCCATGCCCCAGATTGCGATCAGCGGGCCGGCCGGCACGCCGTAGCGCTGTTCGATGGACGCAAAGAGGGCCGCGTTCTGCGCCTTCATCTTCTTGCCGCGCGAGACGATCGTCGCGCCACCGCGTTTCTTCATGAATTCGTTGAGCGAGAGTTTGAAGCTCTTCTGGCCGCGATCGGCGCGAATGGTGGCGGTGTTGTACTTCACACCGGCGAAGGCGCGATCGAGCACGGCGGGGCTGATGCGGCCGGAGGCTTCCTGCTTGAAGTCCTGGACCCAAGCGTCGAAGCCGGCAGACGTGTTGCCACAGCTGGCGGCGAAGGCCGCTTGCGGCGCGAGGGCGGCGGCCAGTACAAGACCTGCCAGTGCGAACGTCTTCTTCAGCATAAAAAACCCCGTAGCCCTGCTTCTAATGGCCGACAACCTTGCCGTCTGGCAGAGGCAGCGCCTTGATGTTTCACGTGAATCCGTCCGTCAGCGTCCGTCTTCAAACCTTGGGGAGCCGCCGTCCCTAACCGGTCGGCGGGTCCCTCGTCTCTTTAGTGCCGATCAGGCAGCCTGCTTCTTGGCCGTGATCAGCCCGCGGGCGACCAGCAGTTCCGCGATCTGGATCGCGTTGAGTGCGGCACCTTTGCGTAAGTTATCGGACACAACCCAGATGTTCAGGCCGTTTTCGACCGTCGCATCTTCACGAATGCGTGAAATATAGGTCGCGTCCTCACCGGCGCTTTCGTAAGGCGTCATGTACCCGCCATTTTCGTGCTTGTCGATGACGAGGCAACCGGGAGCTTCGCGCAGAATGTCGCGGGCCTGATCGGCGGTGATCTCGTTTTCGAATTCGATGTTGACCGATTCCGAGTGGCCGATGAAGACGGGAACGCGCACGGCCGTGCAGGTGACCTTGATCTTCGGATCGAGCATCTTCTTGGTTTCGGCCAGAACCTTCCATTCTTCCTTCGTATAGCCGTCTTCCATGAAGCTATCGATGTGTGGAATGACGTTGAAGGCGATGCGCTTGGTGAACTTCTTGCTTTCGACCGGATCGGCCACGAAGACGGCGCGGGTCTGGTTGAAGAGCTCGTCCATGCCGTCCTTGCCCGCGCCCGAAACGGACTGGTAGGTCGAGACGACGACGCGCTTGATCTTGGCGAAATCGTGCAGCGGCTTCAGCGCGACGACGAGCTGCGCCGTGGAGCAATTCGGGTTGGCGATGATGTTGCGCCTGGTGAACTGGGTGATCGCATCGGGGTTCACTTCCGGCACGATCAGCGGCACGTCGGCGTCGTAGCGCCATGCCGAGGAATTATCGATGACGACGCAGCCCTGCGCGGCGATCTTCGGGGAATACTTGAGCGAGACCGCGCCGCCGGCCGACATCAGGCAAATGTCGGTGTCGGAGAAGTCGTAATTTTCAAGGTTCTTGACCTTTAGCGTCTTGTCGCCGAAGGAGACTTCGGTGCCGTGCGACCGGGCCGAGGCCAGCGCCACGACTTCATCGGCCGGGAAGCCGCGTTCGGAAAGGATGTTGAGCATTTCGCGCCCGACATTGCCGGTGGCGCCTGCTACGGCGATTTTGAAACCCATTGTCTTGCTCTCTTTCTCTTCTCTCCGCGGAAGCTGGGGGAGAAACCCGGATCGCCTGCGGCGCGGGCTTCGCGTCCCCGGCCGTGCCGGGGAGAGAGCGGTGGGCCAGAGACGTCAGACGGTTTTCGTCGTCGTTTTGGCCGTGTTTGTGAAAAGTGCGGACATGGGTTCTGGCGCTCCTGCCGAAGCAAGACCGTTTGCGCAGTCGATGATGGACATCAGACGAAGCATAAACCCTTCCCTTTCCGCTGCTGCTCTTATTCATTCTGCCGGTAAAGTCAAGGTTCTTCGCACGGCAAAACCCGTCGGAGCGGGCCTGTTGTTAGACGAAAGTCATAATCCGAAAGGATCGCTGCCCGATGCCCTCCCGATCTGCCATTCTTGCCCATCGGCGCATCCCGTGAACCGATCGAGGAGGATCGGTGGGATGCACGCCTTAGTTTTGGGAGGACAGAGAGAATGGCAAATGTGACATCCGTGGGCCGGACGAAGGCCGCACCGATGACCGGGGAGGAGCGCAAGGTCATCTTCGCATCCTCGCTCGGCACCGTGTTCGAGTGGTATGATTTTTATCTCTACGGCTCGCTCGCCGTCTATATCGGCGCAACCTTCTTCAGCCAGTATCCGGAGACGACGCGCAACATCTTCGCGCTGCTCGCCTTTGCCGCCGGCTTCCTCGTGCGGCCATTCGGCGCCCTCGTCTTCGGGCGGCTCGGCGATCTCGTCGGGCGCAAATACACCTTCCTCGTCACCATCCTCATCATGGGTCTCTCGACCTTCCTCGTCGGCATTCTGCCGGGTGCAGCCACCATCGGCATTGCCGCGCCGATCATCCTCATCCTCCTGCGCATGCTGCAGGGCCTGGCGCTCGGCGGCGAGTATGGCGGGGCCGCCACCTATGTGGCCGAGCATGCGCCGCATGGCCGGCGCGGTTACTTCACGTCATGGATCCAGACGACGGCGACGCTTGGGCTGTTCCTGTCGCTCATCGTCATTCTCGGTGTCCAGTTCGCGCTCGGCAAGGAGGCCTTTGCGGCCTGGGGCTGGCGTATTCCGTTCCTGGTCTCGGTCGTGCTTCTCGGCGTGTCCGTCTGGATCCGCCTCAAGATGAACGAGTCGCCGGCTTTCAAGAAGATGAAGGCGGAAGGCAAGACCTCGAAGGCACCGCT
This sequence comes from Rhizobium sp. PP-CC-3A-592, assembly GCF_003217095.1. Taxonomy (GTDB): domain Bacteria; phylum Pseudomonadota; class Alphaproteobacteria; order Rhizobiales; family Rhizobiaceae; genus Ferranicluibacter. Next base: position 319,536 of record NZ_QJSR01000004.1, on the reverse strand, counting down.
CAAGGAAGCCTTCGGCACGTGGAAGAACGCCAAGATCGGGATTCTCGCGCTGTTCGGCGCCACCATGGGCCAGGCCGTCGTCTGGTATTGCGGTCAGTTCTATGCGCTGTTCTTCCTGCAGAACATCCTGAAGGTGGATGGTCAGTCGGCCAACATTATGGTCGCCATCTCGCTGCTCATCGGCACGAGCTTCTTCGTCATCTTCGGCCTGCTCTCTGACAAGATCGGCCGCAAGCCGATCATCATGGCCGGGCTGCTGCTCGCCATGCTCACCTACTTCCCGCTGTTCAAGGCCATGACCTGGACCGCAAACCCGGCGCTCGCCGAAGCGCAGGCGACCGTCCGCGCGACGGTGACCGCCGATCCAGCAGACTGCACCTTCCAGTTCAACCCCACGGGCACGGCGAAGTTCACGACGTCCTGCGACGTGGCAACCGCGTTCCTCACCCGCAATTCCGTGCCCTACGACATCGTTCCCGGCCCCGCTGGCCAGGCTGCGGCTGTCAAGATCGGCGATGCCACCGTGCCGAGCTACGATACGGTCGCTGCCGGCGCGGATGCGAAAGCCAAGGCTTCTGCATTCGAGAAGGGTATCAACATGGCGCTGCACGATGCGGGTTATCCGCTGCAGCGGGGTGCGGCGAAGGTGCCGGAGAGCAAGCTCGATGGCTTCGTCGCCGCCAATCCGGAACTGTCGCTCGATCCGGCAACGGTGCGCGCCTCGGCGCCGGCAACGATGACGGCCGACGAACTGGTGGCCGCCAAGCTGCTGACGGCGGAGGAAGTGGCCGGCGTGACGTCCATGCCGGTCTACACGGTGGCGAATGGCGGCACCTATTCAATGGTCGCCGATCCGCAGCGGGTCAACTGGATCGGCACGATCGCCGTTCTGACCGTTCTCGTCATCTATGTGACCATGGTCTACGGCCCGATCGCCGCGCTGCTGGTCGAACTGTTCCCGACCCGTATCCGGTATTCGGGGATGTCCCTGCCCTATCATATCGGCAATGGCTGGTTCGGCGGCCTGCTTCCGGCCATGGCCTTTGCGATGAGCGCGGCCAAGGGCGACATCTATTACGGTCTCTGGTACCCGATCATCTTTGCAGGCATCACGCTGGTCATCGGTATGCTCTTCCTGCCGGAAACCAAGGACCGCGATATCCACGCCATGGATTGAGCGAGACCCTCATCCCAGGAGATACGAACCCGGCGGGCCACCTCGCCGGGTTTTTTCGTCAGACGTTCTCGTGGGTCGGAAACTGCGTCTTGGGTCTTGGCCAGCCCCTGTCGTCGAGCCGGAACACCCAGTTCTGCCGGGCAAAGAGGAAGGCGATCATCAGGGCGCTCCACAGACCGACCAGCAGGCCGGCGGCCACGTCGCTCGGATAATGCGCGCCGACGACGACGCGAGTGACGCCGATGGTGAGCGCGCCGAGCGCAAAGAGGATCCGCAGGCGCGGCGCCAGCATGGCGAAGGCGCCGAAGAAGGAGCCGACGGCCGCCGAGTGACCCGAGGGGAAGCTCTGGAACAGCCATTCGGAGGCAAAGGGCGTCAGGCTATAGGCGCCGAGATCGGAAAAGGCCTCCGGCCGGGCGCGGCCTATGATGAATTTGAGGATATGCACCACGGCGCTCGCCGTGCCGATCGTCACGAGGAAGTAGAGCGACAGGCGCCGCGCCGCCCTCGCCTTCTCGGCGAAGCCGTGGCTGCTGACGACGCGCGCGAGGATGTAAGCGATGATGACCAGGGTCGCCGAGCCGTAGATCATCCAAGCGAAGGTGCCGAAATCCGTGATGCGGGCATTGAAGGCGACGAAGGGTTCCGGCAGCGCCTGCGCCGATTGCGACAGGTGCGGATCGAAGGGCACGAGCGCGACGACGAGGAAGATGGCGCCGAGCAGCAGCCAGACGGAGGAGGATATCGGCTTGTTCATGATGGTCCTTTCGATCCCGCGAGACGTATTTTCACATTCGCTGAAGTCAACCACCTGACATGAAAATGCCCCGATCTCCGTGCGGAGCCGAGGCATTTTCCTAGCTCTTCACGAGTGATATCAGGCCGAAAGTGCCTTGAACTCGGCCAGGATGGCGTCGCCCATCTCGGTCGTGCCGACCTGGCGAGCGCCTGGCGCCATGATGTCGCCGGTGCGGATGCCCTGATCAAGCACGTTGGCGATCGCCTTTTCCAGACGGTCGGCTTCCGCAATCATGTTGAACGAGTAGCGTAGGCACATGGCAAACGACGCGATCATCGCGATCGGGTTGGCGATGCCGCGGCCGGCAATATCGGGAGCCGAGCCGTGTACGGGCTCGTACATCGCCTTGCGCTTGCCCGTCGTCTCGTCGGGCGCGCCGAGCGAGGCGGAAGGCAGCATGCCGAGCGAGCCGGTCAGCATGGAGGCGACATCCGACAGCATGTCGCCGAACAGGTTGTCGGTGACGATGACGTCGAACTGCTTGGGCTGGCGCACCAGCTGCATGCCGCCGGCGTCAGCCAGCATGTGGTCCAGCTGTACGTCGGAATACTTGTCCTTGTGGATCGCGGTGACGACCTGATTCCACAGCACGCCCGACTTCATGACGTTGCGCTTTTCCATGGAGCAGACGCGGTTCGAGCGGGTTCGGGCGAGCTCGAACGCGACGCCGGCAATGCGTTCGATCTCGTAGGTGTCGTAGACCTGCGTGTCGATGCCGCGCTTCTGCCCGTTGCCGAGGTCGATGATCTCCTTCGGCTCGCCGAAATAAACGCCGCCCGTCAGTTCGCGCACGATGAGGATGTCGAGGCCTTCGACCAGCTCGGGCTTCAGCGACGATGCGGCCGAGAGCGCGGGATAGCAGATGGCGGGGCGCAGGTTTGCAAACAGCTGCATGTCCTTGCGCAGGCGCAGGAGGCCGGCTTCGGGGCGTGCCTCGTAGGGCACGTCGTCCCACTTCGGGCCGCCGACGGCGCCGAAGAGCACGGCATCGGCTGCCATGGCCTTCGCCATGTCGGCATCCGATATGGCGGCGCCATGAGCGTCATAGGCCGAACCGCCGACGAGACCCGTGTCCGTGACGAACCCGGCGCCGGCTTCCATATTCATGTGGTCGATGATCTTGACGACCTCGGCCATGGCTTCCGGACCGATGCCGTCACCCGGCAGAAGGAAAAGTGTGCGCGTGGACAAGAAGGCCTCCCATGGCTTTGATAAATCGGATTGCGGGTTCCTTACCGCATGTCGTCCGACAGGAAAATGCCGTCGCGCCAAGAATAAGACCTGTCATGTCAGGTTTTGAGCGGCGCGGCGGTGGAGAGGCCGCCGAGCCAGTCGAGATAGCGGGCATAGGCGAAATGGAGCGCGATGCCGACCATCACGAACAGGGTGCCGATGATCGGGTCCTTGCCGGTGACGAACAGCAGGACCTGGCCGATCATCGCAAGGATCGTCCCGAAGATGAAGACGGGCAGCGAGTGGCGGCCGATCATGACCAAGGGGTGATCGAGACGCAGACGCGACAGCCGGTTGAAGACGGGGGTGATGGCCAGGAGATAACCGAGCGCGAGAACGTGGAGGAGGCGGGTCAGCGACAGAAAGGTCTTGTCGAAGCCGGTGAGTACAGCGGGGAGGCCGTGGGAGAAATCGATCGACCACCAGGAGAACAGCACCCAGGCGAAGGAGACGCCGACATAGAGCGCCGCGACCGAGATGAGGGCGGGGTGGCGCGGCAGGGAGAGGCCCTCGCGACTGCGCATCATGGCGACGAGGCCGATGGCAAACAGGAATTGCCATGAAAAGGGGTTCAGGAACCAGTAGTTATGGTCGAGGAAATTGATTGGCACAATGTGGAAGATGCCGGCGAGGAGCCAGACCAGCGCCGAGACGCCCAGGAGAAGGGTGGGACCGATCTTCTGCAGGAGCAGCATGCCCGGAAGCATGAGGAACATCACCGCATACATGGAGAGGATGTTGTTGTAGCCGAACTGGTGGCCGAGCAGCACCATCGCCACCACGCCCTGCTCCGTGTTGTCGACCAGGGGGCGGATGTTGATCTCGCTGATCAGATCCTGCCGGTGGAAATAGAGCGCACCGCCCGCAAAGATCGCGAGCGTGATGATGCTCGACATGATGTGGGCGATGTAGAGCGTGAAGGCACGGCGCCAGATGCGCAGGCTGAGCGCCAGCCGGTTGCCGGGCAGGAACTTCCGCCCATAGGCAAGGCCGGCCGAAAGACCCGAGATCAGCACGAAGGCTTCGGCCGAATCCGAGAAGCCGAAGTTTTTCGTCGTCAGATATTCGAGATACTGGCCCGGCACATGGTTGATGAAGATCATCAACAGGCAGATGGCCCGATAGGTATCCAGCCGCGTGTCGCGCTCTCCCGGAACGGGTGACCGAGAGGACGCCAGAAGGGGTGTTACACTGGGCGTTGACGCAGACACCGGCTGCAGCAAGGGCTGCAGAAGGGTCGGAGGAGCGGTGCGCAGCACCGGAGGCGTATCATGAAGCATTCGAGGTCTCATGCGGATCTTGGCGCCCCAGCCCCTCAACCTCGCCGATATCGTTCAGGCTTCTTTGCAGACCGGCCCGGGTTCGACCGGGCCGGTCTGCCATTGGTTGCTAGAGCAAAACGCCATCATGCGCGTTTTTTGTGACAGTCGTATCAACCGTAACTTCAAACGCACCATTATCGTCACCGCTTCTGGCGACGGCGATCTCGTGCACTTTGCCGTCGATGGTCAGCCGGGCCTTGAAGCCCTGCCACTCCGAGGGAAGGGCGGGATCGACGATCAGGCGTTCGCCTTCCTTGCGCAGGCCGAGGATCCCTTCCACGGCTACGCGGTAGAGCCAGGCGGCCGAGCCGGTGTACCAGGTCCAGCCGCCACGGCCGGTCAGGTCGCCATGGCCGTAGACGTCGGCTGCCACGACATAGGGCTCCACCCGATAGACATTGGCGTCTTCGCGGTTCAGCGCATGGGTCACAGGGTTCAGCATCTGGAAGGCCTTCCAGGCATCGTCGCCGCGCTTCAGGCGGGCGAGCGCCAGTACGACCCACGTGGCTGCATGGGTGTACTGCCCGCCGTTTTCACGGACGCCGGGCGGATAGGCCTTGATGTAGCCCGGGTCCTGCTCGGTGCCGGAGAGCGGCGGGGTGAACAGGCGGATCAGGCGATGTTCGTCATCGGCAAGCTCGGAGAGCACCGCATCCATGGCCTGCGTGGCGCGGGCCGGATCGCCTTCGCCTGACAGCACGCTCCAGGACTGGGCAATCGAGTCGATGCGGCATTCGTCTGACGTGGCCGAGCCGAGCGGCGTGCCGTCGTCATAGTAACCGCGGCGATAGTGCGTGCCGTCCCAGCCTGCCGTCTCCAGCGCCTGCTTGAGGCTTTCGAGATGGGCGGTCCAGGCGATGACGCGGGCGCTATCGCCGCGCGCCTCTGCGATGCCCGTGAAGGCGCGCAGGGTAGAGGCGAGGAACCAGCCGAGCCAAACGCTGGTGCCGCGACCTTCGATGCCGACACGGTTCATGCCGTCGTTCCAGTCGCCGCCGAGGATCAACGGCAGGCCGTTTTCGCCGGTCCGCTTGATGGCGAGGTCGAGAGCCCGGGCGCAATGCTCGTAAAGGCTTGCGGTGGTTTCCGAGACCTTCGGCTGGAAGAAGCTGTCGTGCTGGCCGGGCTCGAGCGCCGCCCCCTCGATGAAGGGAATGGTCTCGTCCAGAATGTCCGTGGTGCCGGTTACCTCGCAATAATGCTGCGTGGCGTGGCCGAGCCAGACGACATCGTCGGAGATCAGCGTGCGCACGCCAGCGCCGGACCCCGGCAGCCACCAATGCAGCACGTCGCCTTCCGCAAACTGCCGGGCAGCAGCATTGAGAATCTGCGTCCGCGCCAGTTCCGGCCGGTGCACGATGAAGGCCAGTGTATCCTGCAGCTGATCGCGGAAGCCGAAGGCGCCGCTTGCCTGATAGAAAGCCGAGCGGGCGAGAATCCGGCATCCAAGGCTCTGATAGGGGAGCCATCTGTTGACGAGGTTGTTGAACGCCTTGTCCGGGGTCTCGATTTCCAAGACGCCGGTGAAGGCTTCCCAGAAGGCGGTTGATGCTTCCAGAACGGCATCGAACGTTTCGGCCTTGGCGGCTTCCAGATGTTCGAGCGCCTGGGCCCGGTTGTCGCTGTCGCCGATGTAGAAGACGAGATCGCGGGTTTCGCCCGGCTTCAGGGTGACGTCGAGCGAGAGCGCAGCGCAAGCATCGCCGTCAATGTCCGAGCTGCCGGTGAGCATGGCACCATCGACCACGGCCTGCGGCGCAAGGATGCCACCGGTGCGGCCGAGGAATTCCCGGCGGCTTGCGGTGAAGCTTGCCGGGGTTTCGCTGACGGCGAGGTAGGCTGTCCGCCCTGCATAGTCGATGCTGTAGGGGTTGCTCGCCGACATCATTTCCGCGACTTCGTCATAATGGCTGACGACGAAGGGCGCGGTGCGGGCGCGGTTGTTGCCGAGCACCCACTCGACATAGCCGTACAGGCGCAGGCGACGGGCCTCGCCGGCGCTGTTCGTCAGGCGCAGGCGGGTGTATTTGACGGGCAGCGTGCGATGCACGGTCTGCGTGGCTTCCACCGTCAGACCGTCCTGAACGCTCGAGAAGGTAGAGACGCCGAGACCGTGGCGGGTTTCGAAGGTCACATCCTTGCGACGCGAGAGCGCGCCATAGGGGGTGACGACCGAACCGCTGGTCATGTCCTTGATGAAGATCGCCTCTCCGGGGCGGTTGCCGACCGGATCGTTGGTCCAAGACGTGAGCTGGTAGTCGCGCGAATTGCGGCTCCAGGTGAAGGCCGAGCCTTCGGCCGAGACATGGAAGCCGAAGATATCGTTGGAGATGACGTTGATCCACGGATGCGGCGTCGCCTCGCCACCGCGCAGGCGCGTGACGTATTCGCGACCATCCGTGGAGAAGCCGCCATAGCCGTTCCAGAAGTCGAGGCCGTCGCCGGAAATCGTGGCGGGTGCGGCATCGGTCACGGTCGGGGCAGCGAGCAGCGGCACGGAGCCGGTGGCCGGCTTGTCCTTCTTGATGCTCGGCGTCGAATAGAGGGCTTCGGCACGGGCCATCTGGTCGGAGATCTTGCCGTTGCGGGCATGGAAGACGGCGCGCGAGGCGGACAACAGCGCCGCCCATGTCTCGGCTTCCATGATATCGCGCCGGACAGCAAAAACGTGTTGGCGCGCACCATCGGACTGGCCGCGCAGACGCAGGTTCTCGCACATGCTGTCGATCGCGTGCTGCATGTCCTGTGCATAGGACGCGGCGCGCTCATTGATGATCACCAGATCGGCGGTGACGCCGCGGGCGCGCATATATTCCTGCGCGCGCAGGGCTTCGCGGGCGATGCCCATATCGACATCGTCGTTGATGCGGACGGTAAAGATCGGGAAATCGCCGGAGATCGCAAGCGGCCAGAGGGCCGACTGCGGACCGAGGCCGGCGCGCACCGTCGCCGTGTCCGCACGCAGCTGCATGTCGGGATAGACGAGGTAGCGGCCGAGGATCTGGAAGCTGGCGGCTTCCTGCGAGGTCACGCCGACATGGCGCATCTGCACCTGGCTGCGCGTCCACGCATGGATCATCTCATGGCTAAAGCTGTCCGGGTGGCGGTAGCGCTCGACGGCGCGATCGATGTCTGCGCGGTTGGGTGCAGCGATCGTCCAGAAGATGACGCTCACCTTCTTGCCGGCGGGCACGCGTACGGTGCGGCGCAGCGCCATGACCGGATCGAGCGTGAAGCCCGATGTGCCGGAGAGGCTGACATCGCCGTCGAAGGCGCGGGCCTCCGCCAGCGTGCGGCCTTCGCCGATAAAGCGGCGGCGATCGGTCTCGACCTCCGTCGGACGGTCGGTGCCGGCATTGTCGACGATCAGGTGCGCGACCTGCATGTCGGGCTCGCTTGGCGTGCGTTTGTTGCGCATCACGCGAATAAGGTCGCCCTTGGCGTCGATTTCCGTCTTCAGGAACATCTTGGCAAAGAGCGGATGCGCGTTATCCGTGTCGTCCGTTGTCAGCACCGGTTCGGCATAGGAAGTCACTTCGATGAAGCGGTCCTCCGAGCCGGTGTTGACGAGCGTCACGCGGCGGCCTTCGGCGTCGTGCTCCGTCGCGACGATGACCTCGACCTCGCTGGTGAGGTCGCCGACGATCTTGATGAACTCGGCCTTGTCGTCACCGAAGCGGGTCGTTGCCTTCTCGCCTTCCGCACGGCGCGGCTCGGCGGTGGCGGACCACCAGTCACCGGTTGCGGTGTCACGCAGGAAGATGAAGGTGCCGGTGCGATCCTCAACCGGATCCGGCTTCCAGCGTACGACGGTCTGGCCGTTCCAGCGCGAGTAACCGGAGCCGACGGCGGTCAGCATGATTGCATAATGGCCGTTCGACAGGAACACGGTCTCGCGGTCCTTGGCGAGCGGGTTCTTGACGACGCGGACTTCGGGGCGGAGCAAGTCTTCCTGGCCCTTGCCGAGAGCTTCCGGCTCCCGCTTGGCGTTTATGATCGGGATATCGCGCGGCGCCTTTTCCTGCAGCAGGAGTTCGGCGGCCTCGATGACCGGATCGGCGTGGAACCACTCGCGCAGGCGGCCATTGAAGACCACGTTGGCGACCGCGGCGATCGACATGCCATGGTGGTGCGCATAGTAGTTGCGCACGACCGCGCAGGTCTTGCCTTCGGGAACGCGGGTCGGCGTGAAGTCGACCGAGTCGTAGAAGCCGTACACGCCCAGCGCTCCGAAGCCACGCAGACGATCGAGGTTGGCAAGCGCGGCTTTCGGATCGTACATGCTGGCGAGGATCGAGGCGTAGGGCGCGATGACGGCGTTCTGGCCAAGACCGCGCTTCAGGCCGAGCGATGGCACGCCGAAGTTGGTGTACTGGTAGGTCAGCTCATGGTCGCGCGCGTTGAAGGCGGCTTCGGAGATACCCCACGGGGTTCCGAGACGACGGCCATGGTTCATCTGCTCGCGCACGATCAGATTGTTCGTCTGGTTGAGAATGCCGCCCTGGCGCTCCTGCATGACGAGCGGGGGCATCAGATATTCGAACATCGAGCCGGACCAGGAGACCAGCGCACCGCGCGCGCCGATCGGCACGACCGGACGGCCGAGCTTGTACCAGTGCTCCGTCGGCAGGTCGCCCTTGGCGATGGCAAACAGGCTGGTCAGGCGGCATTCCGAGGCGAGAAGGTCGTAGCAGGCTTCGTCGAGCTCACCACTGTTGACGCGGTAGCCGATCGAGAGCAGGCGACGTTCTTTGCGGAAAAGGAACGTGAAGTCCATCGAGAAGGCGATGTCGCGGCTGCGGTCGCGCAGCACGATGAGGCGCTGGCGCAGCGCGTCGATGGCGCCGAGGTCGAAGACGCTGTCGGCGATGTGCGCTTCGCAGGTCTGGACGAGCAGGCCCGACCACTTGACGACTTCGCCGCTGGCGCCGCTTTTCACCTCGTGGTCGAGGTTGAGCGACAGCTTCTGGATGTCGCGGGCGAGGACCGAGAGGTTGATGACGCGGATCGAGGCGAATTCATGCTCGCGTTTGACCGCCTGCAGCGCGCTCTGGAAGCCGATCAGGCGTTCCTCGATGCGGCGGCGCAATGGGCGGACCGTCTTGCGGTCGTCGGGCAGGGCGGCCAGCATTTCGGCAAGGATCGACACCACGTCGCCGATGCCGTCGAGGCTGCCCTGCACATGCGCCGAGGGCGCTTCCGCCCATTCGCGACACATGGAGGAGACGGCGATGAGGTGACCGGCGAGGTTACCGCTGTCGACGGCCGAGATGTATTTCGGCTCCATCGTTTCCAGGCGGTTGGTCGTGTACCAGTTGAACAGGTGGCCGCGATATTTCGGCATGGCATCCACGGTCGCGACGGTTTCCTCGAGACGGCGGATGGTTTCTTCGAAACCGATCCAGCCGAAGTCGCGGGCCGACATGACCGAGAGCAGGTAAACGCCGATATTGGTCGGCGACGTCCGTTCCGCGAGGATCGGATGCGGGATTTCCTGAAAATTGTCCGGCGGCAGGAAGTGCTGCTCGGCGGTGACGAAATCCTCGTAGAACCGCCAGGTGCGGCGCGCGATCTTGCGGAACTCGGCCTTCACTTCATCGGAGACGTCGAGCTGGTCTTCGGTTTCGGCCGACTGGCTGACGAGCCAGGCAATGGCCGGGGAAAGCGCCCAGAGAACGGCGAAGGGAATGCCGATGAAGGGCAGGCCGGTGGCCGAGACGGCGGCCAGGCCAAGTGACACCACGGCGATCACCGGGGCGATCCACATGGTGCGGTAGTAGTCGAGCACGGTGCCGGTGGCGCTGCTCTGCACTTGTGCTGCCGTACGCCATTCCAGCATCAGCTTGCCGCTGACGAAGGTACGGTAGACGGCCCGCACGATCGCATCCACCATCATGCCGGCGGAATGGGCGATGAAGACGATGCGGAGTGCGACCTGCGCATTGGCGGCGCTGATCTCGGAAAGGACGGCGTGGAAATGCGCGCGGGCGACGATGTCGTTGCGGCGCGGCATCAGGCCGGAAATGAGCGAGAGGGTGGGGGCGACGAAGAGGGAGAAGATCAGCACGACCTGCCAGATCAGCGCCTGCGTCGGCTCCATGTAGTACCAGCCGAGCACGGAGGCGATCAGCCACGCGACAGGGATGAGCGAGCGGCGCAGATTGTCGTACATCTTCCAGCGGCCGAGCATGGAAAGGCCGTTGGACGGGCTGAAGATGTAGGGGAGGAGCTGCCAGTCGCCACGCGCCCAGCGATGCTGGCGCGAGGTCTCGACTTCGTAACGGATCGGGAAATCCTCAACGAGTTCGACGTCGGTCACCAGCGCGCAGCGCGCGAACGATCCTTCGAGAAGGTCGTGGCTGAGAACCGCGTTCTCGTCGATGCGGCCCTTGATCGCCGCTTCGAAGGCATCAACGTGGTAGAGGCCTTTGCCGGTGAAGGTGCCTTCCGAAACGATGTCCTGATAGACGTCGGAGACGGTGAAGACATAGGGATCGATACCGCGATTGGCCGAGAAGATACGCTGGAAAGACGAGGCTTCGCTGCCGGTCGTCAGCGACGGGGTCACGCGCGGCTGCAGGATCGAATAGCCTGACAGGATCTTCTGGTTCTTGGCGTCGATGACGGGGCGGTTGATGGGGTGGTACATCTTGCCGACGAGCTTGGTGACGGCATCGCGCATCAGACGCGTGTCGCTGTCGAGCGTCATGACGTACTGGACGTTCTCGGGTACCTTGTCGGCGCCTGATATGAAGGTCGTGTCGCGGTCGCCGCGCAGGAGCAGATTCAGCTCGTGCAGCTTGCCGCGCTTGCGCTCCCAGCCCATCCACGCGCCTTCACCCTCGTTGTAGAGGCGGCGGCGGTGCAGGAGGTAGAAGCGGGTGCGGCCATCATGGGCGTAGCGCTTGGAAAGGGTCGCGATCTCGCCCTTGGCATATTCCAGGACGTCGAGGTCGGCGGCCGTTTCCTCTGTCTGGCTGTCGGCCCAGTCGCTAACCAGCGCGAAGTAGATCTCGCCCTTCGGGTTTGCGAGGTAGTGGACCTCGATATTGCGGACGAGTTCGTCCACGTGATCACGCTTGGAGATCAGGCAGGGAACGACGACCAGCGTGCGGGCATCTTCGGGAACGCCGGAAAGGAACTCGTATCCGACGAGCCGCGACGGGGTGAGGAAGAAGGTCACGACCGTGTTGAAGAGGCCGGCGGCACCCTCGGAGGCGGGCAAAGCGAAGAGAAGCAGTATGATCAGCTTGGCGCCCGTCGGCATGTCCATGGGGCTGATGAAATCATAGACGAGCACGATGGCGAGGATCGTGAGGATGAGGTTGGGCAGAGCGATGGCGAGCCAGCCCATGCGGCGCGCTGTGCGCACCACCGACTGAACGGGTGTCGGGCGGTAGCCGATCGCCTCCTCGAAAGCGTCGGTCTGGTTTCCGACCAGGAAATCGCCGACATTTGTTGCATGGACCTGGATATCGTCTTCGATCACAGGCTCGGTGCCGGCCTCTACCGACGTCTCGTCGGCTGTCGGCCGGATCGGCACGATATTCTGCCCTTCGGCGGCCATGGCGATGGCGCGCTGGGTGACCTCCAGCTCGGTCAGGCCCGAGCGCTTGGCCAGGCGTTCGATCGTCGTGCGGTACTTGTTGCGGGAGCCGAAATCGAGCGCCATGTAATCGGAGTGCTCGCGCAGTTCGGCGTCGAGCTTGCTAACGCTCTCGAACCAGACGGCCCAGTCGTTGTCGTCGATTTCGCGCAGCGAGCGGATGATGTTGCTCATCGTCGCATTGCCGGACGAGAGGCGGTTCTGCTCGGCGACCAGGGCCTCCTCGACATCGCTGCCGCGCTTCTCCAGCTGCTCCTCAAGCCAGCCGATGACGACGCGACCGCTCTGGGAGCCGTCGCGCAGGCGGTAGAGAAGCTGGGCGACAAAGGAATTGTCGGCCGTCAGGCCTTCGTAATCCTTCAGGAGCGTCGACGCCTTTTCCGGATCGCTCAGGCGGACGATCTGGTCGGCCACGTCGTTGGCCTTGTGGCGCATGGCGCGCGAGCGCTCGACGCGGATGGCGATGCGGCGCAGGTTTTCGATGAGGATGAAGCGCAGGATGGAGGGAAGCGCCCAGAGCTCGCCGATCTTAAAGGTGGCATGCTCGTGGAAGCCCTCGACCATAGCGGTCAGGCTTTCGCGCGATACGGTGGAGTGTGTGTGGGCCGTGTAGAGCCAGGCCAGCGCCATGGTGCGCGGAATGGACGTGCCGGCGACCGGGATCGTGGGCAGCTGTCGGTAGAACTTGCGGGGAAAGTCGCGCCGGACCTCCTGGATTGCTTCTTCCACGACATAGTGATTGTCGAGTAGCCATTCCGCCGCCGGCGTGATGGTGGCGCCGGCTTCCACATCGGCGGCCGTGATCTTGTAGACCCGGAAGATCTCGCCTTCGTTCTCGCGGTGACGCTGCTGGAACTCGAACGGGAAGAAGCTCGGCAGGGTCGTCGCGCCGTCTCGTGCCAGTGCGGCACCTGCGGCCCGAAGTTCCTCGTTCGTGAAATAGGTCGAACGGATCGAGTCGTTGGTGTCGAGGAGGGCGGGCTGGGCTCCGCGCGGCGAGGTCGTGTGTGTTTCTTGCAGGGCCATGGAGCGGGTTCTGGATCCAACCGTTGAGTTAAGAGTGAGGCGACTGCACGGGGCGCAGTCGGTCGGCGTGAGGCGTGGCCTCTCAATCGGGCGCTTTCACGGCGCCGGCATCGTTTGCAGTGGACCGCTACCGGGAAAACCCGGCCTCGGGACCCCGTCGGCATCGCGGCAGCCGATCCGTGAGAGGGTGCGGGAAAGCACCATCCCGGTGGCCGACAAGCGCGATTGCCGATCGGATGTGAGGCATCTAAAATAAAGGCTTTGTTTTCTAGCGGGATGCCGGTGCGCTTGCAAGGCAAAGCGCAGCTTCGGCGCGGTCGGACGCAGGGTGTGAAGCGCAGGAAGGCAGAGCGTCGTTACAGGTTTTTTCGGATGACATTTGATGGCCGCCACCTCCCGGGCTTAAAGCGAAAGCATGGCATTTCTTTCCCCACGGAAACGCGGCTTGCAGCCTTTTGTTCCGTAAGCCGTGTCTTGAACGTGAAGGCCTCAAGCTCTGTCGTCACGTCACCTGCCCCATGATCCAGTCCCGGAAGGCAAGGCCTGCCCGGTTCTCCATCTTGCCCTCGGGCACGACGAGGTAATAGCTGTTCTCGGTCTTCATCGGCCGGTCGAACACCACGACCAAGCGGCCGGTTTCAAGCTCGTGCTCGATGAGATAGCGCGGCAGGAGCGCAAAGCCGAGGCCGGCAATCGCCGCCTCGATCACCATGGCGAATTGGTCGAAGCGGCTGCCGCGATAGGCGCTGCCGGCCGTCGTGCCGTTCGCCTCGAACCATTCCGCCCACATTTTCGGCCGGGTTGCGAGGTGCAGCAGCGGCGCGCCGTCGAGGTCGGCCGGTTCGGGGGCAGGGTGGCGCGCCAGAAGAGCTGCACTGGCCACGGGCACGATGACCTCGCTGCAGAGATAGTCGCAGATCGCATGCGCCCAGACCGGCTGGCCGTAGTGGATCGCCACGTCGAAATTCTCCTCGCCGAAATCGAACGGCTGCGACCGGGCGGCGATGTTGAGGATGGTGTCGGGGTGAAGGCGGAGAAAATCGGACAGGCGCGGCGTCAGCCACCGGCTGCCGAAGGTCGGCAGCGTCGCGATCGACAGGGCATTGTCGGAGCGGGCCGCCCCCATGGCCCGCACCATCAGCTCCTCCGACTGGCGGAGCAGGCGGCGCACTTCGGGCAGGAACTTTTGGCCCGCATCCGACAGGATGACGCGCTGGCGGATGCGTTCGAAGAGGAGCACGCCGAGCTGGCCTTCAAGGTCCTTGATCTGGCGGCTGACGGCGCTCTGGGTGAGGCTTAATTCCGCTGCGGCCTGCGTGAAGCTGCCATGGCGCGCGGCGCATTCGAACGCCTGCAGCGTGGCGATGTCGGGCACCAGTCTTCGGCTCAACTTCATTCCGCCCCCGCATGATCATAGTCAAAACCGTCGCAATCAAAGCGCATTTCGGGGTAGTATCATACGAAACCAGAATGATCAGCGCGACACATCCTATCGTGACGCCATATCGCGAGGCAAGCCGCCATGACCGAGAAGACCTTCGTTCAGAACGACGATATCCGTTCCGCCTTTTCCGCCGCCATGTCGGCCATGTACCGGGCGGAAGTGCCGGCCTATGGCACGCTGATGGATCTCGTTTCGGAGGTGAATGCGCATGTGCTCGCCTCGGAGCCCGCCCTCGCCGAGCGGTTGACGGAGACCGATGCGCTGGAGCGGATTTCGCAGGAGCGGCACGGTGCCATCCGGCTCGGCACGCCTGCGGAATTGTCGATGATGCGCCGCGTCTTCGCGGTCATGGGCATGTTTCCGGTCGGCTATTACGACCTCAGCACGGCGGGCGTTCCCGTCCATTCCACGGCGTTTCGTCCGGTCGGTGCGAAAGCGCTCAGCCGCAACCCCTTCCGCGTCTTCACCTCGCTGCTGCGTCTCGACTTGATCGACGATGCGGACCTGCGGGCGGAGGCCGAGCGCGTGCTGGCGACGCGTGCGATCTTCACGCCGGGTGCCGTCGCGCTCACCGAGAAGGCGGAGGCCGAGGGTGGACTGAACGCCGAGGACGCAGCTGCCTTCGTAGAGGCGGTCTTGGAGACGTTCCGCTGGCACGACAAGGCCATCGTGGATGCGGGCCTCTACAAGCGGCTGCACGATGCGCATCGCCTGATGGCCGACGTCGTCTCCTTCAAGGGACCGCACATCAACCACCTGACGCCGCGCACGCTCGACATCGACGCGGTGCAGGCGCGCATGCCGGAAAAAGGCATTGCACCCAAAGCCGTCATCGAAGGTCCGCCGACGCGGGCCTGCCCGATCCTCCTGCGCCAGACTTCGTTCAAGGCGCTGGACGAGCCGGTTTCCTTCCAGGACGAGAACGGCGACTGGGTTGCCGGTTCGCACACGGCCCGCTTCGGCGAGATCGAGCAGCGCGGCATTGCCCTGACCCCGAAGGGGCGGGCGCTTTACGATGCGTTGCTCGATCAGTCGCGCAAACATGTCCGCCCGGCCGCTGATGGCTCCAATGCCGCAGCCTACGAGCAGG
This sequence comes from Rhizobium sp. PP-CC-3A-592, assembly GCF_003217095.1. Classification (GTDB taxonomy): domain Bacteria; phylum Pseudomonadota; class Alphaproteobacteria; order Rhizobiales; family Rhizobiaceae; genus Ferranicluibacter. Next base: position 303,839 of record NZ_QJSR01000004.1, on the reverse strand, counting down.
CGCTGGCGGATGCCTTCACGGACTTTCCGGACAGCTGGGACGGTATCCGCGCTGAGGGGCTTGGATATTTCACCTACAGCCTGACGGACAAGGGCCGGGGTGCCGAGATCCCGGGCGACCTCGAGACGCTGCTGCGCGACGGGCTCGTGCGGTTCGACCCGATCGTCTATGAGGATTTCCTTCCCGTCAGTGCTGCCGGCATCTTCCAGTCGAACCTGGGCGATGCTGCCGCGCAGGATTTCTCCGCGAGCCCCAGCCAGCAGCAGTTCGAGTCCGATCTCGGACAGGCCGTGCTGAACGAATTCGACCACTATGCCGCGATCGAAGCGGACTCGATCGTGGCCTGCATGTCCGGCACGTCGGGACAGGCGACATCGCGTGCCGAGGCGGCCGAGTGACCGTTCGCGCCGTGATCGGGGAGGAGCATGCGCGGGCGCTGAAGGCGCTTTTGGGCGAACGCGGGTTCGTGTCCGATGCCGGCGACATGACGGCTTATGAGACCGGCGCGCGCTATGATGCCGGCCGGGCGCTGGCCGTGGTGCGGCCGCAGACCACGCAGGAGGTGTCCGCTGTCCTTTCCTACTGCGTGCGTCACGGCCTTGCCGTCGTGCCGCAGTCGGGCAATACGGGCCTCGTCTCCGGCTCGACGCCCGATGCGGCGGGCGGGCAGGTGGTGCTCAGCCTCGACCGGATGACCGGGCATTTCGCGCTCGATGCCGATAACCGCTCGCTGGAGGCCGATGCGGGCCTGCTGCTGTCGGACGTTAACCGGCGGCTGGAGGCGTCCGGCCTGTTCTTTCCGATCGATCTCGGCGCCGATCCGCGTCTCGGCGGCATGATCGCCACCAATACCGGCGGCTCCCGATTTCTGAAATATGGCGATGTCAGGCGCAACGTGCTCGGCCTGACGGTGGTGCTGGCCGATGCCGAGGGGACGATCCTCGAATTCGGGCAGGCGCTGCGCAAGAACAATACAGGCGTGGACTGGAAGCAGCTGTTCATCGGTACATCCGGCGCGTTCGGCGTCGTTACTCGCTGCGTGCTCAACCTGGAGCGCCTGCCGCTGCAGACCGCCACCGCCTATCTCGTGCCGGCGGGGCCCGAGGCCGTGATGCCGCTGCTGCGGCTGATGGAGGAGAGGCTCGGTACGACGCTTTCGGCCTTCGAGGGCATGTCGCGCAACGCCATCGCGGCGGCCCTCGATCATGTGCCGTCGCTTCGCAACCCGTTCCAGAACGGCGAGATTCCGGACTATGTGATCCTCGCCGAGGTCAGCCGGACGTGGCAGGCGCGTGAGAGCGAGGAGCCGCTCGGCGACATGCTTGAATCCGTGCTGGCCGAGATCTTCGAGACCGAAGCGGCGCCGCTGGCCGATGCGTTTATCGGTCCGGCGCACGAGATGTGGGCCCTGCGGCATGCCCTGTCAGAGGGCGTCAAGCAGTCCGGTCGCCTCATCGCCTTCGACGTCGCCTTCCGTCGCGGCGATATCATGGCGTTCTGCGAGCGGATGAAGCGCGACATGCCGGAGCGCTTTCCGCAGGGGCGGATCTGCGATTTCGGCCATATCGGCGATGGCGGCGTCCATCTCAACATCGTCTTTCCGCGCGATGCGGAGGGGCTTGCCGACGGTTCGCTGGAAACGGCACTGCGCGACTGGGTCTATGCCGTGACGGTCGAGGATTTCGCCGGCAGCTTCAGCGCCGAGCACGCCATCGGCCGCAAGAACCAGCATTACTACGATCTTTATACGCCGCAGAAGATCAAGGACATGGCCTGCGGCCTTCTCACCCTCACCTCGCCCGGCGGTCTCGGCACCGTCCGCTTCGGCTGATCCCCTTTCAGGAGTTGAACCCATGAACATCGCCCACAAGCCGCTCGACGTCGTCGCAGAGACGGGCCGCCTTCTCGGCCTTCTCGGCGTCGATCCCGCCCTTTACACCGGTGGCGACATGGTGTCCTTCTCGCCGGTCACCGGCCAGGAAATCGCGCGCCTCAAGACCATTTCGGCTGGCGAGACCGCTGCCCGCATTGAGGCCGCGCACGAGGCCTTCAAGGCCTGGCGCCTGATCCCCGCGCCGCGCCGTGGCGAACTCGTCCGTCTGCTCGGCGAGGAGCTGCGGGCGCACAAGGCCGATCTCGGCCGCCTCGTTTCGCTGGAGGCGGGCAAGATTCCGTCGGAAGGCCTCGGCGAAGTGCAGGAGATGATCGACATCTGCGATTTCGCGGTCGGCCTTTCCCGCCAGCTCTACGGTCTGACGATTGCGACCGAGCGCCCCGGCCACCGGATGATGGAAACCTGGCACCCGCTCGGCGTCATCGGTGTCATCTCGGCCTTCAACTTCCCGGTCGCCGTCTGGGCGTGGAACGCGGCGCTTGCCTTCGTCTGCGGCAATGCCGTGGTCTGGAAGCCTTCGGAAAAGACGCCGCTGACGGCGCTCGCCTGCCAGGCCGTTCTCGAAAAGGCCATCAAGCGCTTCGGCGAGGACGCACCGTCCGGTCTCTCCTCCGTTCTGATCGGTGACCGCACGATCGGCGAAGTTCTGGTCGATCATCCCAGGGTGCCGCTCGTTTCGGCAACGGGCTCCACCCGCATGGGCCGCGATGTCGGCCCGCGGCTTGCCAAGCGCTTTGCGCGCGGCATTCTGGAGCTCGGCGGCAACAATGGCGGCATCGTCTGCCCGTCTGCGGATCTCGACATGGCGCTGCGCGCGATCGCCTTCGGTGCGATGGGCACGGCCGGGCAGCGCTGCACGACGCTGCGGCGTTTGTTCGTCCATGAGAGCGTCTATGACGCCCTGCTGCCGCGGCTGAAGAAGGCCTATGGCAGCGTGTCCGTCGGCAACCCGCTCGAAAGCACGGCCCTCGTCGGCCCGCTGGTCGATCGCCCGGCCTATGAGGGCATGCAGAAAGCGCTCGAGGAGGCCAAGGCCCATGGCGGCAGCGTGACGGGTGGCGAGCGCGTCGATCTCGGCCATACCGACGCCTATTACGTCAAGCCCGCGCTGGTCGAAATGCCGGAGCAGGCAGGACCGGTGCTGGAGGAAACCTTCGCGCCGATTCTTTACGTCATGAAGTACAGCGACTTCGACACGGCGATTGCGGCCCACAATGCCGTGGCCGCCGGCCTCTCCTCGTCGATCTTCACCCGCGACCTGCAGGAATCCGAGCGGTTCCTATCGGCCGACGGTTCGGATTGCGGCATCGCCAACGTCAATATCGGCACGTCCGGCGCCGAGATCGGCGGTGCGTTCGGGGGCGAGAAGGAAACCGGCGGCGGTCGGGAATCCGGTTCGGATGCCTGGAAGGCCTATATGCGCCGGGCGACGAACACGGTGAACTATTCCAAGGCGCTGCCGCTGGCGCAGGGCGTCTCGTTCGATATCGAATAGGACGACAAGGAAGGAGGGCGCATCTGCCGCCCTCCTTCCCCTCAACTAACTGGCTTCGGCTCTCGCCAGCGATAGCACGAAGGCCGCGAAGCGTTCGCCAGCTTCTTCCAGCGGGCCGCTATTGTCGATGGTGGTCAAATGTGGATCGCCATCGATGTCCGGCACCTGGCGGGCGAGCCGTTTGCGGATCTCGGCTTCGCTCTCCCGGGCGCGGGCGATCAGCCGAGCCGCGATGACCTCGGGCGATGCCACGATATTCACGACCGCCACGCGGGGAAACGCGTCCCGAAAACGGTCGAGCACGGCGCGGCTGCCATTGGCAACCAGGGTGCGTCCCTCCTCGAGCTTCGCGTGGCACGCGACGGGGATGCCGTAATGAAGGCCGTGGGCCTCCCAATGCACGGCGAAGGCGCCCTGCTCGGCACGGGCGCGGAAATCCTCAGGCGAGATCGCTTCGTGATCCTCGCCACCGGCATCCTGCGCGCGCGTGATGACGCGGCGGACGAGCTCGACCTCGGCCGATCGGGCCTTCAGCCGCGCCATCGCATAGTCGATGACGCTGTCTTTACCGGCGCCGCTCGGGCCGACGACGACGATCATGGCACCGGTGCCGCCGGTCGGGTGATCCGGGGTCATGCGACACGCCGTCCGTTGCGCCAGACGGAGCGGACGATCGGTACGCCGCTCGGCCGCTCGACGCGCACGAGGTCGGCACGGCGGCCGACCGCGATCCGTCCCCGATCCTCAAGACCGACCGTGCGGGCCGGATTGTCGCTGACGAGCGCGATCGCCTTTTCCAGGCCGAAGCCTTCGATCGCATCGGCGAGCAGGAAGGGGGCGTGGATGAGGCTGAAGGGGACGTAGTCGGAGGAGAGCACGTCGAGCACGCCGCGCTCGGCGAGATCACGCGCAGCGATGTTGCCGGAGTGCGAGCCGCCGCGCACGACATTCGGCGCGCCCATCAGCACGCTGAGGCCGGCTTGGTGGGAGAGGTCTGCGGCCTCCAGGCTGGTCGGGAACTCCGCCAGCTTGACGCCGAGATCGATCGATTCCGTCACGTGAGCCGCCGTCGCATCGTCGTGGCTCGCGATCGGGATGCCGCGGGCAGCGCAGATGTCGGCGAGCGCGATGCGATGGCGGGCCGAGTTGCGCTCTGACAGCGCGAGTTGCTTCTCGACATAGATCGCGAAGGCCTCGTCCGAGAGGCCGCGCTTGATCTTGTAGTAAAGGATGTACTGATCCATCGTCTGGAACTGGCGCTGGCCCGGCGCGTGGTCCATGAGCGAAACGAGGCCGACCTTCGGATCGTCGCGGAAGGCGTCGAACTGGTCGAGCACGTTGTCGGTCGAGACCTCGCAGCGCAGGTGAATGCGGTGGTCGGCACGCAGGCGGTTCTCCCGCTCGGCCTCGGCCAGCGCATCGGCCATGGCGCGCATTTCGCCTGTGGCAAAGCCGTCGTCGCCCTCTGCAGAGCCCATGCGCAGACAATCGAAGACCGTGGTGATGCCGGAGGTGACGATCTGCGCGTCATGCGCCTGGATCGCCGCCATCTTCATCCAGCGCAGGCCAGGACGTGGGGAATAATGCGTTTCCAGATGGTCGGTGTGCAGCTCGACGAGGCCCGGAATGAGGTAATCGCCCTCGAAGTCTTCGCCGCTGTGAAGCGCACCGGTCGAGATATCGGCGATCTGCCCGTCGCGTACGAGGACGGAGCCTTTTACGATTTCATCCGGCAGGACAATGCTGGCATTGGTGAAGATCTGCTCAAGGGCCATTCATCTGTCTCCTTCGGTCGCGGCGTCGCCCAGCGGCATCAGCGAGTGGACGGTAAAGGGGCTGCCGCGCTTCGGCTCGATGAAGAGCGCGAGCGCGGTCACGGGCAGCGGCTTTCCGAGGAAGCCGGCGAACGCCTCTTCAAGCGCTGCCCGAACGGTCGGGCGCCGCTCCTGCGGAACCGCGCCGGTCAGCGTCATGTGAAAGCGGAATTCGTCGAAAACATAGGGGTAGCCCCAGTTTTCCAGGTTCTCTCGCTGCGCTGTGGGAAGCGTTTCCGGATTTCGCCGGGCGATGTCTTCCGCCGACAGGGTTGCACGGAACGGCTCGAACCGGCGCACGGTCTCGGCGGCGAAGCGTGAGAGCGCATCCGAGGGCGCGCCGGGAACGAGCGCGAAGAAGGGGCCAAGCTGGCCGAGCGTGAGGGACGGGATCTCGAAGGGTTCGCTTTCGGCGGAGAATTCGTCGAGGGCTGCCAGCAGCTCGGTTTCCGTGCGGCCGGGCGCAAGCTCGAAGGGTGCCTTCAGCGTGGCGTGGAAGCCGTAGCGCCGCGGCTCCGCCGTCAGCGTGCCGAGCTCTTCCGTCGTGAAGCCGGGAACCTCGGGTGTCGGCACCCGGCCATCGAGAAAGGCGTCGCGCGACAGCCATGCCGCAGCAGCCAGCGTCAGGGCATCGTCTTTCGGTGGGGTGAAATAAAGAGCGTAGCGCATCGCATCCTCGATCATGGCCTGCTTCCGGTCTTTGCGCATTCGGCAAAGCCTTGGCGGTCGTTCCTGTTCCACATCGTCCGAGCACCGGGAGACGCGTGTCGAAGCGGATGTGGCATTTGCCGTCGTTTGCGGCACGCGTGTCATTCTCATGTGACGACGTCATGACATCGCCTGCGCTTACCACCTCACATGTCTTTCGGCTGCGCCTCCCGGTGCCGCGAGCGGTGGAGAATCACGGGTGCCGCCTTACCGAACGTCCTTAGAGCGCTTTTGCCGCCGGAGTCACGGGGTGCATGCGCTTCGGGGCAAGCAGGAGTGGGTTGCGACAAAAATAACGCAGATCGGGTGCCAGAGACGAAGGAGCTCCCGCAGGAAGGCTCTCACGCGGTCCGGAGATCGGCAAGGCCTTCCAGGGCGGCGGCAGTGACGGCGTCGAGCGGTCGGTCGATATCGACGGTGACGACGAGGTCTTCGCCCGTCGGGGGTTCCAGCGTCCTGAACTGGCTGTCGAGCAGGGAGGTGGGCATGAAATGGCCGGTGCGATGGCCCATGCGGGATTCGAGGACGGCCCGCGTGCCCGTGAGGTAGACGAAGGCGAGCCTGCCGCCCGCCGCTTTGCGCAGATGGTCGCGATAGACCTTCTTCAGCGCGGAGCAGGACACCACGACCGCATGGCCTGCGTCGGATCCCTGATGCAGTGCCTTACCGACGGCATCGAGCCACGGCCAGCGGTCCTCATCGGTCAGCGGCGTGCCCGCCGACATCTTGGCAATGTTTTCCGGCGGGTGCAGGGCGTCGCCCTCGATGAAATCGGTCGCAAAAGCCGCGGCGATGGCTTCGCCGACGGAGCTTTTGCCGCAGCCACTGACGCCCATGACCACCACGGGTGCGGGCAGGTGAACGACCGTCCCCTCCTGCGGGGCGGTGCGGAGGGTGGAGGGCCCCCGGTTTTTGCTATCGATGTCCGGCACGTGGATCAGGCCATCTTCGTGTAGGTGGCCGCCATATCGGCCATCCGCTTGATGCGGATCGACGATGCCTTGCCGGCGGTTCGGAAGGCCTCGAAACGCTCCAGGCAGACGTCGGTCATCAGGGCCGTCGCGGGCTTCAGGTAGCTGCGCGGATCGAAATTTTCCGGCTTCTCCTTGAAGCACTTGCGGATTGTCCCGGTCATCGCCAGACGCAGGTCGGTATCGATATTGACCTTGCGCACGCCGAAGGGAATGCCGCGCTGGATTTCCGACACCGGCACGCCCCAGGTCTGGGTCATCTCGCCGCCATAGGCGGTGAAGAGGTCCTGCAGGTCCTGCGGCACCGTGGAGGAGCCGTGCATGACGAGGTGGGTGTTGGGCAGGGCCTTGTGGATCCTCTCGATGGTATCGATCGACAGGATGTCCCCATCCGGCGCCCGGGTGAACTTGTAGGCGCCATGGCTGGTGCCGATGGCGACGGCGAGCGCATCGACGCCAGTCTTGCTCACGAAGTCGAGCGCCTGTTCCGGGTCGGTCAGCAGTTCCTCGCGCGTCAGTTTTCCTTCGAAGCCGTGCCCGTCTTCCTTCTCGCCGGCGCCGGTTTCCAGATTGCCGAGGCAGCCGAGTTCGCCTTCGACCGAGACGCCGGCCGCATGCGCGATCTTCACGACTTCGGCTGTGACAGCGACGTTGTATTCATAGCTTGCCACCGTCTTGCCGTCGGCCAGCAGGGATCCGTCCATCATGACGGAGGTGAAGCCGTTGGTGATGGCGGAGATACAGGTGGAGGGCTGGTCGCCGTGATCGAGATGAAGGCAGATCGGAATGTGCGGATATTCCTCGGCCGCGCCGAGGATCAGGTGCCGCAGGAAGCCGTCGCCGGCATAGGCCCGCGCACCGCGGCTGGCCTGGAGGATGACGGGACTGTCGGTCTTGTCCGCCGCGCGCATGACCGCCTGGACATATTCCAGATTGTTCACGTTGAAGGCCGGTACCGCATAGTCGTTTTCGGCCGCATGATCCAGCAATTGCCGAAGGCTGATCAGTCCCATTCACTCTCTCCCATTGTGCCGTCCGCTCTGGTTGCGGCTGCTCTTTTCCCATGCTCCGGGCGGGGCTTCCCAAGTGACGTCGTGGTACCCTCGGAGCGACGACCGCCGGATCACTGTCTGGTTGACCAGCATAAGGATCGCAACTGTTTTGGCAACGGAGAAGGCCGCTATTCGTCGGCTGGCCGAAATTTCTTTAGCGTCTGCTCACGGAAAAAGATGAAGAGGCCTGAGGCGACGATGAGGGCGGCGCCGATGATCACGGTCGGGCGTGGCGTATCTCCGAAGAAGATCCAGCCGAAGACCACTGCCCAGAAAAGCAGCGTGTATTGCAGGGGAACGACGGTCGCCGCATCCGCAAGCTTCAGAGAGCGGCTGACGAGCACGTGGGCGAGCATGGCGACGACGCCGAGAAGGGCCGGAAGCAGGATCGTCGCTGGATCGAGCGGCGCCCAGCTGCCGGGAACAATCGTGATGCCGATGAGCGAGAAGACCAGCGAGCCGACGAACTGCCAGACCACCAGCGTGGTATCCGGCGTGGTGCGCAGCGTGCGGCCGAGTATGATGGCGAAGGCAAAGCAGGCACTGCCGAAGAGCGCGACCAGCGCGGGTATCGACAGGCTTTCGCGCGAGGGATCGAGCGCGATGAGCACGCCGGCAAAGCCGATGAGGATCGCGGTCCAGCGCCGCCAGCCGACCTTTTCGCCGAGCAGGAAGGGCGACAGCGCCGCGACATAGATGGGGGCCGCCAGCCAGTAGATCATCGCATCGGCCAGCGGCATGTAGCCGACGGCGAAATAGAAGGCGGTCGCGTCGATGGCGAAGAGCAGCGCGCGCAGGGCCTGCAGCCCGGGACGCTCGACCCGAACCACCGTCATGATGCCGCGGCGGAGCACGAGCGGCAGCAGCACGAGAAGCGCGGCAACGCTGCGGATCGCCATCAGTTGCAGAACCGGATAGGTCTCAACCAGCCATTTCCCCATCGTGTCGTTCAGCGAGAACATCAGCATGCCCAGAAGCATGAAGACGATGCCCAGGCTGGCTGAACCGTGTTGAATGGCAGAGGGTTTCGGAGAGACGGTTGAGGGCATGGCGGGCTGCTCGGCGTGATCGGGGCGCATGATCGGAGATGGGGCCGATGCACGCTCGATCAGGCGCGGCAAGAGGCTCTGCCTGTTGCCATAAAAGGCGGGTGCGATCTACTGCATAATCCTTAAATCGGAATCGATTTCAGGATAAGATTATGCAGCAGAGATAAAGCGCTACAGCGAACCTGAGTGCGTCATATATGACGCACGGCGCTGTAGTGCCGGTTGACGATGGCTTCATGACAAAAGGAAATGAGTTCGCCCGCTATGGGGGTGGCATCTTGACGCGGGATTAAGGATGGCTAGATAGTTCAGCAACCCCGCGCATACGACATCGACACTCGCGCGGGACGAATTTGGTGCCGGGCCCCTCTGGCGAGAGTTTTAACGGCGCTCTCGCGATGTCGGTACCGCCAGCACACTGAGCCGGCGGATGTAAATTCCCATGACAAAGAACGTCTTTACGACGATGCATACCCGTGCGGGCATGGCATCGCTTTTTGCCACCCCCGATCTGATCAGCACCGGAGCGAACGTCGCTGCCAACGGGAGGGCGGGCGCATGAACCCCTCCACCCAGACATCGACGCTCAGCTATTTCACCTGGGCCTTCATCGTCACCGGCCTCGGTCTTGCGCTCGGCGCTTGGCTCGGCTGGAACGAGACCGGAACAATCGGCGGCATGGCCACCGTCTTCTTCATCTGCACGGTACTCGCCGTGCTCGAAATCTCGCTGTCCTTCGACAATGCCATCGTCAATGCCAACAAGCTTAAGGACATGACGCCGATCTGGCAGCAGCGGTTCCTGACCTGGGGCATTCTCATTGCCGTCTTCGGTATGCGGATCGTCTTCCCGCTGCTGATTGTGGTGATCGCGGCCGGGATCGGCCCAATCGATGCCATCATCCTCGCCGCTGCGCGTCCGGACGAGTATGCGCGCATTATGAACGACGCCCACCTGCCGATCGCAGCCTTCGGCGGCACCTTCCTGATGATGGTCGGTCTCTCCTATTTCTTCGACCATGACAAGAAGATCCATTGGATCTCCTTCATCGAGAAGCGTCTGTCGGCGGCTGCCAGCATCAAGGGTGTCGAAATCGCTTTCGTCCTCGTCCTGATCCTCGCCTTCTCGGCGCTGATCCCGGACGATGCGGCGACGCCGGATATCGAGAGCACGACCTTCGTCTTCTCGGCCATCTACGGCCTCGTCACCTTCCTCGTGGTCGAAGTGATCGGCGGCCTGCTCGATGCGTCGCAGAAGACCATGAGCGAAGCGGCGAAGGGTGGCCTGGGCGCATTCATCTATCTCGAAGTGCTCGATGCCAGCTTCTCGTTCGACGGCGTCATCGGCGCCTTCGCGCTGACGCAGAACCTGTTCGTCATCGCCATCGGCCTCGGCATCGGCGCCATGTATGTGCGGTCCATGACGATTATGCTGGTGGAGAAGGGAACGCTCGCGGAATATCGCTACCTGGAACACGGCGCGTTCTATGCGATCCTGATCCTCTCGGTGATCATGTACGTCCAGACCCTGGTGCATATCCCAGAGGTCATCACCGGTCTCGGTGGCGCGACGCTCATCGGCATCGCCCTCTGGTCGTCCATTCGGTACAACAAGAGGCATCATCCGGTCGGGGCCGACGCTGTCGCCCCGCATTGATTATCGAGGCTGGCGGCGAAGGTCGCCGGCCATTTTCTGGCAGACAGACCCGCGGTTCGAAAGGATCGCGGGTTTTCTATGCGATGTGACCGAGTCTGCGAGCGTTGCAGGAGCCGAAGTCTTGCTTGTCGCCTATCCCCCAAAAGCAAAGCCCGCCGGTCCGTCATGGACCTGCGGGCTTTTTGCGGCCCGGGATGAATGATCCCAGGCGAAATCTTTCACTGCGACAGCCTGTCGGCAGCGGCGTCGTATCAGCCGCGGCGATAGGGAGCCGGGAAGCTGGTCGGGTCGATGCCGAGGGTGTTGAGGTCGCGGGCCTGCGGGCGACGGCCGCCTTCGATGGCTGCTGCTGCTGCGGATGCTGCGCCGATGACGGCAAAGGCACGGCCGAAAATGTTACGCTTGCTGGTCATTGTCTTCGTCTCCTGCTCTTCTTCTGTGACCTGAAGATGGGCTTCCCAAGCTCCTTTCACAATGCACAAGAGTTCATTGCAGCCATGCGCGGCAAGCAAGACGGATGTCTTAAGAAAATATTACTTCGCTGGCGCCGTTATGACGTTTGCAGAGACAAGTATCGTCGGAATTAAATCGATTATATTATCGCTGTCCAAAGCCGGAAATGGAAATGGCCGGACGCTCCTACGGGAGCATCCGGCCATTCGATGTCATGCGCGATGAAGCCTCTGATCAGTCTTCGCTGGCGGCCAGTTGCGAGAGCACCTGTCCGCGTCCGCGCGCGCGCAGGATCAACGGTACGATCAGGGCCAGCGCTGCGATGGTCAGCAGCACGGCGGCGATCGGCGAGGTGAAGAGCACGCTCGGATCGCCCTGGCTGATCGCCAGCGCCCTGCGCAGCTGCTGTTCGGCGAGCGGCCCGAGAATGAGGCCGACGACGACGGGCGCGATGGGATAGCCGAGGATACGCATGATGTAGCCGAGAAGGCCGAAGCCGAGCAGCATGCCGAGTTCGAAGACGGACGGATTGGCGCCGATGGTGCCGAGCGTCGCAAACAGCAGGATGCCAGCATAGAGCCATGGCTTCGGGATCGTCAGCAGCTTTACCCAGAGGCCCACCAGCGGCAGATTGAGGACCAGCAGCATGAAGTTGGCGATCAGCAGCGAGGCGATGAGACCCCAGACGAGCTGCGGGTTGGTCGCAAACAACAGCGGGCCCGGCTGCAGGCCATATTGCTGGAAGCCCGCGAGCATGATGGCGGCGGTGGCCGTCGTGGGCAAGCCGAGCGTCAGGAGCGGCACCAGCGTGCCGGCGGCGGACGCGTTGTTGGCGGCCTCCGGTCCGGCGACACCTTCGATCGCACCGTGCCCGAATTCTTCCGGGTGCTTCGTCAGGCGCTTTTCGGTGGCGTAGGAGAGGAAGGTGCCGATTTCGGCACCGCCGGCGGGCATGGCGCCGATCGGGAAACCGATGAGGGTGCCGCGCAGCCAAGGCTTCCAGGAGCGCGACCAGTCCTGCTTGGTCATCCACACCGAGCCCTTGACGGCCTCGACCTTGTCGGGACCGGTCGCGCCCTGTGCGGCGATATAGAGCGTCTCGCCGATGGCGAAGAGGGCAACGGCGAGCGTCGTCACTTCGATGCCGTCGAGCAGATCCGGCACGCCGAAGCTCATGCGGGCCTGGCCGGTTAGCTGGTCGATGCCGACGATGGCAAGGGCAAAGCCGATGAAGAGCGAGGTGAGCCCGCGCAGCGTGGAATCCCCGAAGGCCGAGGACACGGTGACGAAGGCGAGAACCATCAGCGCGAAATATTCGCGCGGCCCGAAGACGAGGGCCACCTTGACCACGAAGGGTGCGATGAACGCCAAGCCGATGGTGGCGATGAGGCCGGCGACGAAGGAGCCGATGGCGGCCGTGGCAAGCGCAGGCCCGCCCCGGCCCTTGCGGGCCATCTTGTTGCCCTCCAGCGCGGTGACGATGGAGGCGCTTTCGCCGGGCGTGTTGAGCAGGATCGATGTGGTGGAGCCGCCATACATGCCGCCATAATAGATGCCCGCAAACATGATCAGCGATCCCGCGGGATCGAGACGGTAGGTCACGGGCAGCAGGAGCGCGACCGTCAGCGCCGGGCCAATGCCCGGGAGAACGCCGACCGCGGTGCCCAGCGTCACGCCGACCAGCGCGTAGAGCAGGTTCATCGGCTGCATGGCAATGCCGATGCCCTGGAGCAGGAATTCGAATGTCGACATGACGGTCTCTTAAAAGAAGAGGTGTTCGAGCGGCCCTGCCGGCAGCGACAGCTGCAGGAGACCGGCGAAGATGAGCCAGACGGCGAGACAGAGCACGATGCCGACCGGAATGGTGATCCACAGCTTGCGCCGGCCGAAGCCCGCAGCCGTGAACGCGAAGAGCAGGCCCGTGGCGACGGAGAAGCCGACGGTGCGCAGGAACAGCATCTGCAGGACGAGACCCGCGACGATCCAGGCGACCGGCGGAATTTCCTGGCGCTCGCGCACCGGGAACTCGCTGCGGAAGGCGGCAACGGCGGTCCAGATGGAAAGGCCGAGAAGACACCAGGCAATGACGAAAGGAACGGTGGCAGGGCCGATCTTGGAGTAATTGGCCATGGCCGAAAGGCGGGAGCTATCCCAGAATATCAGGCCGGCAAGGCCGGCGAGGAAGACCGCAACGGCAAGCGCCGCCCTGTCGGGGCGGCGCGAGGTTGCGCTTTGTGTGCGCAAATGTTCGCTCATTGAACGAGACCGATGTCTTTAAGGATGGTTTCGGTGGCCGAGACGTCCTTGGCGAGCTGCTCCTTGAAGGCATCGCCCGAGAGGTAGGTGTCCTGCCAGCCCTTGGCCTTCAGCGTTTCCTGCCAGGAGGCGGACTTCACCATCTTTTCGACGTCGGCGGTGACGGCGGCCTTCTGTTCGGCGGACAGGCCGGGCGCAGCAGCAACCATGCGCCAGTTCTGCACGACCACGTCGAGCCCGCTTTCCTTCAGCGTCGGTGCTTCGATGCCGGCGATCTTCTCGGCGCTGGAAACGGCGAGGAGGCGCAGCGTGCCGGATTTGACCTGCGATTCGAATTCACCGTAGCCGGAGATGCCGGCAGTGACCTGATTGCCGAGAATGGCTGCAAGGGCTTCGCCGCCGCCGGAAAACGCGATGTAGTTGATCTTGGTCGGATCGACGCCGGCTGCCTTGGCGATGAGGCCGACCGCGATATGGTCGGTGCCGCCGGCCGAGCCGCCAGCCCAGGAGACCGAACCCGGATCTTTCTTCAGCGCCTCGACGAGGTCGCCCATGGTCTTCAGCGGCGATTCGGCGGGAACGACGATCGCTTCGTATTCGCCGGTCAGGCGGGCGATCGGCTCGACTTCGCTCAGCGACACCGGCGACTTGTTCGTCAGGATGGCGCCGACCATGACGTAGCCGCCGACAAGCAGAGCATTGGGGTTGCCGGCCGACTGGCTGGCGAACTGGGCGAGACCGATCGTGCCGCCAGCGCCGGGCACGTTCTGGACTTGCACGTTGCCGGAGATCTTTTCCTGCTGCAGGGCGGTCTGCATGGAGCGCGCGGTCTGATCCCAGCCGCCGCCGGGGTTGGCCGGTGCGATGATGGTGTAGTCGGCAGCGGCTGCCGGAAGCGCTATGGCACCGGCGATCAGGGATGCAATGAGAAACTGTTTCAAGGTGACGTCCTCCGTCAGCGCGTTTGCGCGCTTTGTTTCAATTCTTGACGCGAGGAGTATGTGGAACAGGCGCGCGTGAGATCGAGGGATCTTCGCTCGGGCCGTTTTGGGTGAGACACTCCTCCGCACCGCTTCGTCACCGCCTCCACGGCTGACGAACACCACTAAGCCACCATAGTAAGCTGACATCAACCTGACATCCATGCATCCCGTGCATAACTCAGGATAGATCGCGTCAGATTTTGCGGGAGGGGCGTTTCCTTTCCACGCATCGCGGTTCAGGGAAGGCCGAGCACGTCCTTCCAGCGGGCGATCAGGCGCGCGCGCTTCACCTGGTCGAGATAGACCATCAGGCCGGGGCTGACGGGAACGGGGCGCAGCTGCGCGCCCAGAATGTCCTGCAACGTGCTCGCCGTGTTGTCGCCGGCCACGTCCGGATTGACGGCGGCGATATGAAGCTCGCGCGCCATGATCGACTGACCCTCGGCGGACATGAAGAATTCGAGGTAGCGCCGTCCGAGTTCCGGTGCAGACGCTGCCTCCGGCACGAGGCCGATCCTTGAGATGACCACGGTGTAGTCGGTCGGCAGGATGATGCCGAGATCGGGATGATGTTCGGCCCAGTCGGCCGCATAGGAACCGACGATGTTGTAGCCGAGCAGGAAGCGGCCGTCGGCGACCCGCTCCAGAATATCGGAGCTCGTCGCATAGAGCTTGACCCCCGCTTCGCCCATGGCGCGGATCACCGACCAGATGTCGCCGAACTGCTCCTGATCGCGCGCCATGAACAGGAAACCGACGCCCGAACGCTCGATATCGTAGGTGCCGATGCGGCCGAAGGCCTTGCTGCCCGCCTCGCGCAGGAAGCGCACGAACTCCGCGCGGGTCGAGGGCGGTTTGCGGCCGGCAAAGCTCGGCTTGTGGTAGACGAAGACGGCCGGCTCGAAGGTCAGGGCATAGGCGGTGTTGCGCCAGTTGGCCCAGGCCGGCCAGGAGCGGGTGAGGGGCAGGTCGCTCGGCTGGGCATAGCCGTCATTGGTCAGCTTCACCTGCAGGTCCATCGCCGAGGAAAAGGCAAAGTCCGCCGTCTTCTGCCCGGCATCCGTTTCCCGGACGATCCGGTCGTAGATCTCGCCGGTCAGCATGTTTTCATGGCGAACGGCAATGTCGGGATTGGCGGACTGGAATCCGTTGATCAGCGGCTGCGCCAAGGGATCGTCCAGCGAGGAATAGACGTTGAGCACCGGCGCATCCGTCCGGCCGGATCGTGCGGGGAAAAAATCGGGCGCGGCGGCGGCGGCGATCGGACCGGCAAGAAACAGGAGGAGGGCTGCGGCGAGGCGAAACATAGGTGGAGTGTGCGCCAGCGATGGCCTTCGCACAAGCGTCGGGATGCCGGCTTCCTCTGCAATTCCAAATCGATGGCTCGATATGGCTGGAAATCGTTTTGTCCGTGCGGAGACTTATTCTAGGATTGCGAGGGTCGAGGAGCCGCCGTGTTTTGAGAATTCTTCTGGTCGAAGACAATAAGGTCCTGTCGGAAGGGCTTGCCGCCATCCTGCGCGGCAGCGGCTATGCCGTGGATGTGGTGCGCGACGGTGCTTCGGCCGATGCGGCGGCGGCAACCGAGCGGTTCGACCTCGTGATCCTCGATCTGACCCTGCCCGAGATGGACGGGCTCGACGTGCTGCGCTCCCTGCGGGCGCGGCAGAACCGGTCGGCCGTGCTGATCCTCACCGCGCGGGGGAGTGCCGAGGAAAAAGTGCGCGGGCTCGATCTCGGCGCCGACGACTATATGATCAAGCCCTTCGACATCGGCGAGTTCGAGGCGCGCGTGCGCGTTCTGCTGCGGCGCCAGGCGGGCCTGCGCTCGTCCATGGTCACCTTCGGCTCGGTTTCGCTGGACCTGACCTCGCGCACTTTCTCGTCCGACGGCATCCCCATCGATATTCCCCTGCGGGAGACCGGGCTTCTGGAGATCCTATTCATGCGGGCCGGCAAGGTGGTGGCGAAGGACGCCATCATGCAGTCGTTGACGGCCTTCGACGACGATCTCAGCCCCAATGCCATTGAGCAATATGTCAGTCGCCTGCGCAAGCGCCTCTCGCCTTACGGGTTGACGGTGCGTACGGCGCGCGGCATCGGCTATTATCTCGACAAGGCGGCGGCGCCGGCCGACCCTGCTCCGGACATGGCATGAGCGGCGTGCGGGCGGCGCATTCGCTGCGCAGGCGGCTCCTGGCCTGGCTGCTCGCGGCCACCGCTGTGATCGGCATCATCGCGCTCGGCGACACGTATCGCGAGGCGGTGAAAACGGCCAACAGCGTGTCCGATCGCGTGCTGGCGGGGTCGGCGCTGGCGATCGCCGACCGTGTGGTCGTTGCCGAGGACGGCACGCTGGAGGTCGACATGCCCTATGTCGCGCTGGAAATGCTGACCTCGGCAGCGCAGGACCGGGTGTTCTACCGGGTCGATGGGCCGCCCGGCCATTTCATCACCGGTTACCGGACGCTGCCGGGCATTGCCGAAATGCAGGGGCGGCAGGCCGTCTATCTCGATTCGGATTATCGCGGAGAGCCGATCCGCATTGCCGCGCTGGAACGCTCCGCCTCGACGGGGATCAATTCCGTACCCTTTGTCGTGACGGTGGCGGAAACCACGGTGGCGAGGCAGCAGTTGGCCCGTGCGCTGCTGTTTCGCTCCGCACTGCGCCTGTTCCTCCTGATCTTCGGGGCGGCGGCTATCGTCTGGATCGCCGTCACATTGTCGCTTCGTCCGCTCTACCGGCTGGGCGACGCGATTGCCGAGCGCAGCCCGGACGATCTTCGCCCGATCCGGCAATCCGTGCCGCGGGAGGTGGAAGGACTGGTCGAGACGGTCAATTCCTTCATGGTGCGGCTGCAATCGGCGCTCGATGCCATGCGGCATTTCTCCGGCAATGCGGGCCACCAGCTGCGTACGCCGCTCGCCGTAGTGCGCACACAGCTCGCGCTTGCCGCCCGGTCCGAAAAGCCTGAGGACATCAAGACCTTCATCGCCCGCAGCGATGAGGCCGTCGGCCATGCGGAGCGGATCCTGACGCAGTTGCTGCTTCTCGCAAAGATCGATGCGACGGGATCGGGATCTTCGACCACTCCAGTGCCGATGGACCTGACGATGGTTGCGCGGGAGATCACGGCGGAATACGTGCCCCGCGCGGCCGACGCCGGTATCGATCTCGGCTTCGAAGGCGAGGGAACCGCCTTCATCGCCGCGGAACCGCTGCTGATCGGCGAACTCCTGCGCAATCTCGTGGAAAACGCCCTCGCCTATGCCGGACAGGGTGCCGAGGTGACGGTGAGAGTCGGCTGCGAGCCGGGCATCGTGCTGCTCGATGTCGAGGACAACGGGCCGGGAATTCCGCCGGAAAGATTGTCCGCCGTGCGCCAGCGCTTTGCCCGCGGCGAAAGCGAGTCGCCGGGTCTCGGGCTCGGGCTGCCGATCGTCGAGGAAATCGCGGTTCGCTTCGAGGGACGTCTCTCGCTCGGGCCGGCCGTGATGGATGAGCGTGGGATCGGCCGCGGCCTGAGGGCGCGGGTGGTGTTTCCCGGTGTAGCCATCGACGCCTGACGATCCTTCGCCTTTTTCATTCGTTGACGTGGTCATCCGATCAGCGGATTTCATTGGTCATGTCGGGGCAATCGCGGCAATGTCCGGAGCCTTCTCCCGGGGACATCAGCCTGACGTAACGGGGAATTGCCTTGATCCGGGAGCCTGCCATGCGTGTCACATCCGACCTCACCCGCCATCTCCGAGATCCGCGGATTCTTGCCGAGGCCGAGGTGACGGGTGCGGCGTTCGAGGTTCGCAATCCCTCTTCCGGCGTTCTGCTCGCGACCCTGCCGGATATGGGCGTGCCGGAAACACGCGCGGCGATCGAGCGGGCGGCGCTGGTGCAGCCGGCCTGGGCCGGGCTTCCCGCCAAGGACCGCAGCCAGCTCATGCGGCGCTGGCACGATCTCGTTCTCGCGCATATCGACGATCTCGCCGCGATCCTGACGGCCGAAATGGGCAAGCCGCTGGGCGAGGCGCGCTCAGAGGTGCAGCATGCCGCAGCCTATATCGAATGGTATGCCGAGGAGGCGAAGCGCGTCTACGGCGAGACGTTTCCGGCACCTTCCACGGATCGGCGGATGTTCGTCATCAAGCAGCCGGTCGGCATCGTCGGCACGATCACGCCGTGGAATTTCCCGGCCTCCATGGTGGCGCGAAAGGTCGCGCCGGCGCTGGCCGTGGGGTGCCCCGTTATCCTGAAGCCGGCCGAACAGACGCCGTTGGTGGCCGTCGCGCTGCATCGGCTGGCGCTCGAGGCCGGCTTCCCCGAAGGCGTGTTCCAGCTTGTCCTTGCCAGCGAGGGGCAGGCGGTGGGCTATGAGCTCTGCACCCATCCGAAGGTGCGCAAGATCAGCTTCACCGGCTCCACCGAGGTCGGGCGGCTTTTGATGCGGCAATGTGCCGATCAGATCAAGAAGGTGAGCCTTGAACTGGGTGGAAGCGCGCCTTTCATCGTCTTCGACGATGCGGATATCGATGCCGCGGTCGATGGCGCCGTGCAGGCGAAGTTCCGCAATGCCGGACAGACCTGTACCTCGGCCAACCGGATCTATGTCCAGTCCGCGGTCTACGACACCTTTGCCGAAAAGCTCGCGGCCCATGTCGCCGATCTGCGCGTCGGGGATGGCTTCGAGCCGAGCGTTTCGGTCGGCCCGCTGATCGACGAGGCAGCGCTGCGCAAGGTGGCGCATCATGTGGAGGATGCGGTGTTGCGCGGCGCGCAGGTGCTCTGCGGCGGCGGCCGGGTCGGCGAGACCGGCACCTTCTTTGCGCCGACGGTGCTGACCCATGTGGATCACGGCATGCTGGTCGCCTGCGACGAGACGTTCGGCCCGGTTGCGCCGGTCATAAGGTTCGAAACGGTCGGGGATGTGATCCATCAGGCAAACGATACGATCTACGGCCTTGCAGCCTATTTCTACGCGACCGAACTGCGCAAGGTCTGGCGGGTGGCCGAGGCGCTGGACTACGGCATGATCGGCATCAATACGGGCCGCATGTCGTCGGAAGCGGCGCCCTTCGGCGGGCTGAAACAGTCGGGGATCGGCCGTGAAGGGTCGCGGCACGGCATGGAGGATTACCTCGACATGAAATATCTCTGCATGGGCAATATTTGAAACGCGTCGCCTCGGGCGAGCGACCTGTGCGAATGGAGACCGATATGGCGTATCTCGACAGGGACCGGGCGGCACGGCTGATGGAAGCGGCCGGTCTCGACGCGCTTCTGCTGTTCACGCCGGAAGGCTTCACCTATGCGACGGGTGCAAACCCCGGTGTCGGCACGATGTGGCGGCGGGCCGGTGCCGTCGCGGCCCTCGTTCCTGCAGATCCGGGCGTTCCCATCGGTGCTGTCGTCAGCGATCTCTTCGCGGAGAGTTTTCGGGCATCGAGCGACGTGACTGACATCCGTATCCATCCGCTTTGGGTCGAGACGGCGGATGTGAGGCCGCACGACACAAACCAGCCTGTGCCCGATCTTATTGCCGCTGCGTGGGCAGGCTCCGGTCGGGCGGCTGGCTTCGTGCGGCCGGAGACGTTCGATGCAGCGCTCGGGTTTCGCCTCGCCGGCGATCTCCTGGCGTCGCGGAAGCTTGGAAGCGCGCGTGTCGGCGTCGAACTCGACAGCCTTTCGGTTTTGGATTTCGCCGCGTTGTCGGCGGCACTGCCCGGTTGCCGCCTTGTCGATGGCAGCGATGTGCTTCGCCGGCTGAAGATGGTGAAATCAGCACCGGAGATCGAACATCTGCGAACGGCTGTCACGCTGGCCGAGGTCGGAATCGGTGCACTGGCTGGAGCGATCGCTCCCGGGCAGACGCGCGATGCGCTGGCGCAGGTCTGGACGTCTGCCGTGCAGGCGGCGGCGCGGGAGCGGGATATCCGAAACCTGACAGGACATTGGGAATATGTGTCGGTCGGCGCCAATCCCTGGTCGCGGGGCGGCGTGGTGGAGGAGGGGTCCCTGATCAAGGTCGATGTCGGTTGTCTCATCAAGGGCTATACGTCGGATACCGGTCGGACCTTCGTCTGCGGCACGCCGACGGCCCTGCAGAGCCGGCTGTTCGACGCGCTGTCTCAGGCTTTCGAGGCGGGCCTCTCGCAGATCCGGCCGGATGTCGAGATGCGGGCGGTGCATGAAGCGGCGCGTGCTGCAATGGCAAAAGCGGGCTTTCCGGGTTTCAGCCGCGGCCATTTCGGCCATGGTCTCGGTGCCGGGCTTGGCAGCGAGGAATGGCCGTTCTTTTCCGCGACCAGCAATGTCGTGCTGGAGCCCGGCATGGTCGTCGCCTTCGAGACGCCCTGGTATATCGATGGCGTCGGGGGGATGATCATCGAGAACCAGTTGTTGATCATGCCGGATGGCCACGAGGTGATGAACAGCCTGCCATTGGAATTGGTCTCTGTTTGACACCGGCTACTGCATAGCCGGCTCTATAGTGTGTCGCTGAGGCTCTTTATGGCCTGAAGGTCTTCGCGAAAACGGTTGATCTCCTCGCGCTTGCGTCCCTCGTCGGGGATACGCAGGAGGTAGGAGGGGTGGACCGTGGTGTAGAGCGCGCGCCCGTCGTCGAGATCGACCTTGCGGCTCCGGTAGTCGCTGAGGCGTTCGGCATGGTTCATGACGGACGTCAGCGCCGTTGCGCCCATGGCGACCACCAGTTTCGGCTGGATCAGGTCGAGTTCGAGCTTCAGCCACCAGCGGCAGGCGCGGATTTCGCCCATGTTCGGCTTCTGGTGGATGCGGCGTTTGCCGCGCGGCTCGTATTTGAAGTGCTTCACCGCATTGGTGACATAGGCATGTTTGCGATCGAGATCGACCTCGCCGGCGATCGTGTCGAACATCTTGCCGGCGGGGCCGATGAAGGGCCTTCCGGCAAGATCCTCCTGGTCGCCCGGCTGCTCGCCGACGAACATCAGTTTCGCGTCGTCCGGTCCTTCGCCGAACACGGTCTGCGTTGCCTTGCAGGAGAGCGGACAGCGGGTGCAGTCGCGCGCCTCTGCCCGTGCGGCCTCCAGCGTACCGGGACGGGCGGTGTTCTCCTCGGTCTTCGGCATGGCGGCCTCGCGCACCTTCGCGTGGAAGGCCGGCGGATCCTTCATGGCTTGTTCGGCCATGGCCCGCACCTTCTCTTCCGCGCCGGCGATCAGACCGGGGATGAGGTCGGCTTCGGGCAGGTTCTTCCAGTATTTCTTTGGCATTTCCGACTGCATCGCTTTCACTTTCAGCCGCGCCGGATTGAAGATGTTGCTGTAATAGGTGCGCCACAGCGTGTCCGCGTCATCGGTCAGCTTGGGATCGTCCGCTGGCTCGGACGTCACCGTCAGCGCGGTTCCATCCCAGGCGGCGGAGCCTTTCGGCGTGGCGATGATCCAGTCCATGTCGGTGAAGCGCCGCTGGAAGAAAGGTGCGGCGCGCGCGACGATGAAATGGTCCGGCTCGAACCAGGCGAAAAAGCGCCGGCGGCCGATCGGGATGCCGCTCGTCTCCAGAGGGGCGGGACGGGCGATCACCTCCATGATGTCCGTCGTCGATGTGCTTGTTGTGGATGTGCTGGCGCCGATCTCCTTGAAGCGCACGAAGGCCTTCATTTTGTGGCTGTCGCGACGAACGGATTTTTCCATGGCATTGAGCCGGACGACATCGGCATCGGAGACGATGTCGAGCAGATTGCGCTCGGCCTGCAGGCGCCAGAGCGTGCGATAGAGAAGACCGAAACGGCCGGGATCGGAGTGGCAGATCACGGTTTCGGCCAGCGTCATGAAGGCGCGGGGAACGGTGATCTCCGGCCGCGCTCCCTCCGGTTTTCCTTCTGCGTTCAGCCGCGCCGGCGGAGGATCGGCAAAGAGGTCGGTGGCACCATGCTTTTCCCGCCAGTCCACGGCGGCCGGCAGCGTTCCCACCATCAAAAGCCGGCGTGCGGCCTCCCGCCATTCGCCGAAATGGCCCTTCCCGTCGAGCGTGACCGTTTGCCTCTCAAGGCCGAGCGGCTGCATCAGAGAAGGACCAGCTGTTCCGGTTTCGGCGCGAACATCGTGCGCAGGTCCGGCCGGTCGATGAGGCGCGACGGCGTCCAGCCTTCGGCAATGATGAAGGCCTGTACCTTTTTCAATGAGACCTTGAGGCGGACGAGATCCTCCAGCCGCAAGGTGCGGTGCCGACGGGCGGTGAGGATGGCGCGGACGATCTTCGTGCCGAAACCGGGCACGCGGAGAAGCATCTCGCGATCGGCCTTGTTGATGTCGACGGGAAAGCGCTGCCGGTTGGCGAGCGCCCAGGCGAGCTTCGGGTCGAGATCGAGGTCGAGCATGCCATCCGGCTGGTCGCGCGTGATCTCGTCGATGCCGAAGCCGTAGAAGCGATAGAGCCAGTCGGCCTGGTAGAGCCGGTGCTCGCGCATCAAAGGCGGCTTGACGAGGGGCAGGTTGCGCGAGGCATCCGGAATGGGGCTGAAGGCGGAGTAATAGACGCGGCGCAGGCCGTAGCTGCCGTAAAGCCGGGCACTGGTGCCGAGGATGACGCTGTCGTTCGCCTGGTCGGCCCCGACGATCATCTGCGTGCTCTGGCCGGCGGGCGCAAAGCGCCGTATGCGCTTGGTCTGCAGGGTCGGGTCGCGCATTTCCTCGATCTTCAGGCGAAGATCGCCCATCGACTTGCGAATGCCGGCCGGCCGTTTTTCCGGCGCATAGCGCGTCAGGCCGGCATCGGTCGGCAGTTCGATGTTGATCGACAGGCGGTCCGCATAAAGCCCGGCCTCCTCGATCAGCGCGGCAGACGCCTCGGGGATCGATTTCAAATGGATGTAGCCGCGGAAATTATGCGTGACGCGCAGCTCGCGCGCGATGCGCACCATCTCCTCCATCGTATGGTCGGACGAGCGGATGATGCCGGACGACAGGAACAGGCCTTCGATATAGTTGCGCCGATAGAATTCGAGCGTCAGCCAGACCACTTCCTCGACCGAAAAGCGTGCGCGCTCGACATTGCTCGACGACCTGTTGATGCAATAAGCGCAGTCGTAGATGCAGAAGTTCGTCATCAGGATCTTGAGCAGCGAAATGCATCGTCCGTCCGGCGCATAGGCATGACAGATGCCGGATCCCTCCGTGGAGCCAAGGCCGCCGCTGGCCGACGAATTGCGTTTCGTCGTTCCGCTGGAGGCACAGGACGCATCGTATTTGGCGGCATCCGAGAGGATAGCCAAACGCTCTTTCAGCGACTTTTTCATGATGTTCTACATATGTTCTTTTGCCGCTCGCGTCAATGTTGTGTGCGTGACCGGTTTCATATTTCGACACTGATCGTCTCCATAAAGGTGCAAGCTGGTTTCGAATGATGCGGATGTTTTTCGGAACGATCGGTGAAGCGCCTCGTTAACAGGGAGAACCCGTTGTGACATTCGCCTCTGATATCCGCTGGCCAAACGGCCCGGAATGATCGGAGGCAAGACATCGAAAGACAACAAGGAGCAGGCTCATGCCTTCCATCAAGGAATCCAAAATCCTCATTCTCGCAACGGACGGCTACGAGCGGTCCGAACTGCGCGTGCCCTATGACGACTTGCAGAAGCAGGGTGCGACCGTGAAGATCGCCTCGATCGGCAAGACCAGCATCAAGAGCTGGGACGAAAAGGATTGGGGCGACAGCATCGACGTCGATCTCGAGGCGAAAGACGTCAAGATCGAGGATTTCGATGCGCTCATTCTGCCGGGCGGTCAGATCAATCCCGACAAGCTGCGCGTCGAGGACGAGGCGCTCCGGATCGTTCGCGAATTCGTCTCCTCCGGCAAGGTCGTGGCCGCCATCTGCCATGCGCCGTGGTTGCTGGTCGAGGCCGGTGCAGTCAAGGGCCGGAAGGTTACATCCTTCAAGTCGATCAAGACGGACGTCGTCAATGCCGGCGGCCTGTGGTCGGATGAGGCTGTGGTGACCGACAAGGGTATCATCACCTCCCGTAACCCCAACGATCTCGATGCCTTCGTGGCGAAGATCGTCGAGGAAGTGGAAGAAGGCCGTCACGACCGCAAGGCCGCCTGAGGTCCATTATTCTTCCAAACATATCAGCCGGCTCCATCGAAAGATGGAGCCGGTTTTTTGATGACCGTCTGCGGGTGCGTTGCTGATAGGCGAGCCTCTGGAAGCATGGGGCTTGCGAAGACGGGACGGGAAAGGCACAACATGGCATGATGTCCTTGTCCGATCGCCATCCCCACTGCATTCGTCGCTCGGTGCTCTGCGTACCCGCCGACAACGAGCGCGCGCTCGCGAAGGTGGCGAGCCTTTCAACCGATGCGGTGATCTACGATCTGGAGGATGCCGTGCTTCCGGAGCGCAAAGCCGATGCGCGCGAAGCGCTGGTGCATCATCTGGCGCAGGCCACGCCGGGTGTCGAGCGGATCGTCCGGATCAACACCCTTGCCTCCGGTTTCGGCGAAGCTGATCTCGAAGCGCTGTCCGTCTGCCGGTTCGATGCGGTGCTGGTGCCCAAGGTGGAAGGGCCGCGCGACATTCTCGACATTGCCGAAGGGATGGACGAGGGCGACGGGTTGGAAGACCTGCGGCTTTGGGCGATGATCGAGACGCCAAGGGGCGTTCTCAACGTGGCGGCGATCGCCGAGACCGGACGGACCCGCGGCGGCCGGCTCGATTGCCTCATTCCCGGCCTCAACGATCTGCGCAAGGAAACCGGCGTTGCGGCTCTCTCCGGGCGCACCTATCTCGTGCCCTGGCTCATGCAGATCCTTCTTGCCGGGCGCGGCAGCGGGCTCGACGTTCTCGACGCCGTCTTCAACGATATCGGCGATGCCGAAGGATTCGCACAGGAATGCGCCGCCGGCCGCGACATGGGGTTCGACGGCAAGATGCTGATCCATCCGCAGCAGATCGCACCGGCCAATTCCGCCTTCGGCCCCTCGGTGCAGGATGAGGCGGAGGCGCTGGAGATCGTCGCCGCCTTTGCTCACCCCGACAATACGGGCAGGTCGGTCATCGTCCACAAGGGAAAAATGGTCGAGGCCCTGCATCTCGAACAGGCGATCGCCTGCCTTGCGAAGGTCGAGGCCATTAGGAACAAAGGAACGCAGCCATGAAACTCTACCGCTTTCTCACTGGCCCCGACGATGCGAGCTTCTGTCACAAGGTAACGGCCGCCCTCAACAAGGGCTGGGATCTCCACGGTTCGCCGACCTACACCTTCAATGCCGATAGCCAAGTCATGCAGTGCGGCCAGGCCGTGGTGAAGGATGTCGAGGGCAAGGACTACGTGCCGGAGATGAAGCTGTCCGAGCAATAGGCGAAGCCAGGTCGTGAATCTCTCGTGCGGCGGGTTTTCTACCCCGCTAGGTGCGCCTGCCCTGGCAGGCTCTTAGCCGCCGACATGCTCCACGCTCGCTTCGATGCGCTCCATGTCGTCATCCGACAGGCCGAAATGATGGCCGATCTCGTGGATCAGCACATGGGTGATGATGTCGCCCAGCGTTTCGTCGTTTTCGGCCCAGTAATCGAGGATCGGTCGGCGATAGAGCGTGATCCGGTTCGGCATCGTGCCGGTTTCCATGGTGAACCGCTCGCCGATGCCGCGCCCTTCGAACAGGCCCAACAGGTCGAATGGCGTTTCCAGTGCCATGTCTTCGAACACGTCGTCATCCGGAAAATCTTCGATCACAATGATGAGGTCTGTGGCCAGCAGCCGGAATTCCTCGGGAAGATGCCCATAGGCCTCCAGCGTCAGGGATTCGAACGTGCTGATGGTCGGCGCATGGCGTTCCCGCCAATCGTCGCTTTGGTCAATCCGGGCCATGGATACTCCTTGTCCTTTTTATATAGCCATTTTCCGGTTCATTTCGAGAAGCAATTCGTTTGGTAAGGCAATTGTGCAGAATCTGCGGAATCTTTTCCCAACTGCGTTGACTCTTTTTTGAAGCTCTGGAATCTATAAGAACATATCAAGAACGGATAGGAGCTGACTGCCATGGCTGAAAACGCTGTGCCGCGGGAGACGGTGCTCGCCCTGCGCGATGCCATTGCCCGACTGGAACGAGACAGGCCATCCGGTTCCTGTCTTCCCAGCTTGGAGACGGAGGGCGAACGTGCGGGATTTTCCGCGTCCGGACGGTCTCTCCCCGGGCAGGACGTCACCAGGCAGGAAGACGTGCTGCCGCTCGGCGTTCCCGCGCTCGACCATGCCATGTCTGGCGGCCTGCCGCTCAAGGGGTTGAGCGAAATCCGGGTGGCGGAAACGCGCGATGCCGGTGCCGCCACGGGGTTTACGCTGGGACTTGCCGCCCTCTGCCAGGCGCGGCGCAAGGCGCGGGGCGAGCTCGGGCCGATCCTTTGGATCTCCGAGACGATGGCCGGACAGGAGGCGGGCGAGCCTTATGGTGTCGGCCTGTCGCTTCTCGGGATCGATCTGCGTGCCGCCCTCTTCTCCCGGCCTCGCAATCTGCAGCAGGCGTTGTGGATTGCCGAGGCGGCACTCGGCTTTTCCGTGTTTTCCGCCGTCATTCTGGAGATCCGCGGCAATCCGGCGCGTCTCGGCCTTCCGGAAAGCCGGCGGCTGCAATTGCGGTCGATGGGCAGCGGCGTCCCGATCTTTCTTCTGCGGCAGGCGGGCGAGGAGGAGGCGAGCAGCGCGCACCTGCGTCTTCTCGTGCGTCCCGCGCCCGCAGCCCCGTTCATGCTGCCCGATGGCACAATGCTCACGACCGGCATCGGGCATCCCGCCTTTCACGTCATTGCCGAGAAGACACGGGCCTTTTCCCCTGTCGATGCCTACCTTGAATGGAGTTCCCATGCGCGCCGGTTCCATCCTCTCGACCCCGTCGCCGTCCCTCTTCCGGCAAACGCAGCGGATCCTGTCACTGTCCTTTCCGCATCTGTCGGCCGACCGGGTGGCGCGCCGACGCTGGGGCGCGTCATGGCTTTCAAGCGGGCGTCCTGATCACCCGCCGGTGGTGTTTTCCGATAAGGTCGAGAATGCCATGCGGATCGTGGCGCTCGACAGCGTGGCCGATCGCCTGCGGCTGAAGCGGGGGCAGGGCGTGGCCGAAGCCCGCGCCATGCATCCGCAGCTCGACGTGCTGCCGGCCGATCCCGCTGCCGACCAGGCCTTTCTTTCGGCCTTGGCCGACTGGTGCGATCGCTATACGCCGCTGGTCGCCTATGCGGGTGCCGACGGTCTGGCGCTCGACATTACCGGCTGCACGCATCTGCATGGCGGGGAAAAGGCGCTGCTCGACGATGTCCTGTCGCGCCTATTCCAGCTCGGCGTCGAGGCGCGCGGGGCGATTGCCGCATCTCCCGGTCTTGCCTGGGCCCTTGCACGATTTTCCACTGCACGATTGTCTGACGATAGCGTGATCGAGGCGGGAGAGGAGGCCGCTGCGCTCGGCCCCCTGCCCGTGACGGCGCTTCGGCTGCCGGAGACGTTGACGGACACGCTGATCCGGCTGGGGCTGACCCATGTCGCCGATCTCATGGAAGCACCCCGGGCAGCGCTCGCGCGCCGCTTCGGTCCGCTCGTCTTCCTCCGGCTCGACCAGGCACTCGGGCATGACGATGAGCCGTTGTCGCCGCGCCGCCCGGTGGCCGAGCTTTCGGTCGAGCGCCGGCTGATCTCGCCGGTTTCCGGCGAAGACGATATTCTCGGGCTGGCGCTGCAGCTTGCCACGGGCCTCAAGACCACGCTGGAGGAGCGGGGAGAGGGCGGGCGCCAGTTCGAGCTCCTGCTCTTTCGGGTCGACGGCAAAGTGTTCCGGCTGCTCGCCGGTACATCGTCCCCGTTGCGGGATCCGCAGCGCATCGCAGCACTCTATAAGGAGCGGCTTGCCGCGGTGCATGACGATCTGGATGCCGGTTTCGGTTTCGAGATCCTGCGGCTCTGTGTCCTCAAGACCGAGCCGATCAAATCCGTCCAGGATGATTTTTCCGGAAGGCCGGACCAGAGCCGGGCGCTTGCCGATTTCACCGATCGCGTCATCGCCCGTTTCGGGGAGGATGTGCTCTCCATCGCGGTTCTTGCCGCAAGCTATATCCCCGAGCGGGCGGCAAGCCTACAGCCGGCAGGCGATGCCGTCTTTCCAGCCGGGAAAATGCTGCAGGCGGAGGAATGGCCGGTCATGCCCGTGCGACCCCTGCGTCTTCTGACCCATCCCGAACGGGTGGAGGTTCCCGCTGCCGATGTTCCCGACGGTGCGCCGGAGCGGTTCTTCTGGCGGCGCACAGCCTACAGGGTCGCCCGAGCGGAAGGGCCGGAGCGCATTGCCGCGGAGTGGTGGATCGACGGCGAGGACGCGCCGACGCGCGACTATTTTCGCATCGAGGACGAGACGGGGCGCCGTTTCTGGATGTTCCGCAACGGCCTCTTCCAGCGCGAGCGGATGCATCCCGACTGGTTCATGCACGGCATTTTCGCATGACCGGCCGTGAACCCGGCAGAGGTTCGGTAGAGCCAGGTAGCGGGCCGCCCAAAGCCCAGCCGCCGACCTTTTTCGAGCTGGGCGCCTGTACCAATTTCTCCTTCCTGCGCGGCGCCTCGGGCGCCAAGGAGATGGTTGTCACGGCCAAGCGGATCGGTCTCAGGGGCCTGGGGATCGCCGATCGCAACACGCTGTCCGGTGTCGTTCGGGTCCATGCCGAGGCGCGCGAGGAAAAATTTCCTTTCCAGCCGGGCGCACGCCTCGTCTTTGCCGATGGTTCGCCCGACATGCTGGCCTATCCGCGCAACCGGCAGGGATGGGCGCATCTCTGCCGGTTGCTGAGCGCCGGCAACCTGCGTGCCGACCATAAGGGCACCTGTACCCTCTTCCTCTCCGATCTCCTGACATGGCAGGAACACCTGCAGGTGATCGTGATGAAGCGCTGCACCCATGAGAACGGGCATGAGAGCGTTCAGGCCGATCTACAGGGGGCCGACCGACCGGGGGAAGCGTCGGATGGACCCCATGCAGCGCCATCCGACGCAGGAACGGAGGATGGCCTTGACGAGACGGAGGTCCGTGCCTGGAAGACGCTCGGGGATACCTTGCGGTCGCTACAGCCTCTCATGAAGGGCCGGCTCTTCCTCGGCATGACGCCGCGCTATGACGGGTTCGATGCGCAGGATTTCGCAGCTCTCGCAGCCCTTGCCGACAGCACGGGCGTGCGTCTCATCGCCACGAACGACGTGCTCTACCATTCCCCCGACAGCCGACCGCTTGCCGATGTCATGACGGCCATTCGCGAGCATGTGACGATTGCGGAGGCAGGCTTCCGGCTTCAGGCCAATGCCGAGCGCTTCCTCAAGGCGCCGGGCGAGATGGTCCGCATCTTCCGCCGCTACCCGCAAGCGGTCGCCAATACCGAACGCTTCTTCCGGACGCTCGATTTCACGCTCGACGAGCTGAAGCACAATTATCCCGATGAGTCCGGACCGGGTGAGACGTCGGCACAGACGCTCGAACGGCTGGTGCGGGAAGGGGCTGCGCGGCGATATCCGCAAGGCGTGCCGGAGGCCGTGGAGACGAAGATCGCCTATGAGCTCGATCTTATCCATAAGAAGCAGTACGAGCCCTATTTTCTGACCGTCCACCGGCTGGTGGCCTTTGCGCGGTCGAAGGGCATCCTCTGTCAGGGCCGGGGGTCCGCGGCGAACTCCTCCGTCTGCTACTGCCTGCACGTGACGGAGGTCGATCCGGTCAAGTTCACCCTTCTTTTCGATCGCTTCCTGTCGATGGACCGCGACGAGCCGCCGGATATCGACATCGATTTCGAGCATGCCCGGCGCGATGAGGTGATCAAGTTCATCTACGATACCTATACCAAGGAGCATGCCGGCATCGCGGCGGCCGCCATCAGCTATCGGGCGCGCTCGGCCGGGCGCGAGGTGGCCAAGGTGTTCGGCTTTTCCGAGGATGTGCAGACGGCGCTTGCTGCTTCCATCTGGGGCTGGTGGACGTCGTCGTTTACCGACGAGCAGGCAAAAGCCGCCGGGCTCGATCTCACCGACTCGACCGTGATGCGCATGTTCACCTATGCCGGGCGGCTGATGGACATGCCGCGGCATCTCTCCCAGCACGTCGGCGGCTTCGTCATCACGAAGGACCGGCTGGACGAGGTGGTGCCGATCATGCCGACGGCCATGCCCGGCCGCTACATGATCGAGTGGAATAAGGACGATCTGGATACGCTGAAGATCCTCAAGGTCGATGTGCTGGCACTTGGCATGCTCACCTGTCTCGCCAAGGCGTTTCGCATGCTGGAGACCCATTACGGCAAGCAGATGCTGCTCTCGCAAGTCTACGACACCGAGCTCGACTATGGGAACGACGACAATCCGGTCTACGACATGATCTGCCGGGCCGATACGGTCGGGGTGTTCCAGATTGAGAGCCGGGCGCAGATGAGCATGCTGCCGCGGCTGAGACCCCGGGAGTTCTACGATCTCGTCATCGAGGTCGCGATCGTGCGGCCGGGCCCGATCCAGGGCGATATGGTGCATCCCTATCTCAAGCGCCGGGAGGCCCGGCTGCGGGGCGAGGCGATCCCCTATGAAAGTCTGGAGCTGGAGGCGGTGCTGCAGCGGACGCTGGGCGTGCCCCTGTTCCAGGAGCAGGCCATGCAGATCGCCATGACGGCCGCGCGGTTCTCGGCGGCCGAGGCCGACCAGCTGCGCCGCGCCATGGCCACCTTCCGGCGGTCCGGGCTGGTCGCGAATTTCGAGACCAAGATGATCGAGGGCATGGTCGCCAACGGTTACAGCCGCGATTTCGCCGTCCGCTGCTTCAACCAGATCAAGGGGTTCGGCGAGTACGGCTTTCCCGAAAGCCATGCGGCCTCCTTTGCCCTGCTCGTCTATGCCTCCTGCTGGTTCAAGACCTTCTATCCCGACGTTTTCTGCGCGGCGCTCCTTAACGCCCAGCCCATGGGGTTTTACGCTCCGGCGCAGCTGGTGCGCGACGCCCGCGAGCACGGGGTGCAGGTGCGGGCCGTCGATATCAACCGCTCCGACTGGGAAACGATCCTGGAGGGCGGCGGCTCGCAAGGGCAGGACGATGAGAATGGTGCGCGGGGAAGCGCCTTCGACCGGCGGGCGATCGATCCGCGGCATCGCGACATGCGTAATGTCATCTGCACGAGATACGCCGTCCGCCTCGGCTTTCGCCTGGTGAAGGGTCTGCGGGAAAACGATATGCAGCAGCTCGTTGCCGGACGGGGTGCGGGATATGCCTCGATCTACGATCTCTGGCTGCGATCCGGACTGGCGCGCAGCGTGCTGGAGCGGCTGGCGGATGCGGATGCCTTCGGTTCGATCGGGCTCGATCGCCGCCGGGCGCTCTGGGCGATCAAGGCGCTCGACGAGCGGGCACCGGCCGAGCGCCTGCCGCTCTTTGCCGCAGCGGGAGAGGCGGACCTCCGGGCGGATCCGGCCATGCGCCTGCCGACCATGCCGGCCGGTGAAGAGGTGGTCAACGATTACAGGGCGCTGTCTCTGTCGCTCAAGGCCCATCCGGTTTCCTTCATGCGGGAGGCCTTTGCCCGGGACGGTGTGGTGGCGAGCCGTGGGCTGTCGGGCCTGCGTCCCGGGCGACGCGTCACGGTGGCCGGCCTCGTTCTCGTGCGGCAGCGGCCGGGGTCCGCCAAGGGCGTGATCTTCATGACGCTGGAGGACGAGACGGGCGTTGCCAACATCATCGTCTGGAAGGCCGTTTTCGAGACGTTCCGCGCCGTCGTCATGGGGGCAAGGCTGGTCAAGGTCACCGGCCGCCTGCAAAGCCAGAACGGAGTCATCCACGTCGTTGCCGAGAGCATGACGGACATGACCGAGGCTCTGGGTCTTCTCAAGGGCGAGGCCCGGCGCTTTGCCGTCAACGAACGGGCGGACGAGGTGCTGCGTGCGACCGTCGATGCGCGGCAGAAGGGCAATGCGGTGGATCAGGCCCAGCGGGAGCGCGCGCGCCGCGAGGCGCGAATCAAATCCGGCCTTATGGAGACGGCGCAGGTCATGCCGAAGGGCCGGAATTTTCACTGAGACCTATTTTCGGAGGTGCTCCGGAGAGAAAAAACGCGCGTCCCCATATTTATTTTAGATGGGGCGCATATCGTCATTTGCTTCATCCAAAATGGCCTGAGATCTCTTTCGAGACGCCCGAAATCTTTTGAAAATATTCCCGTCGGCAAGGTGCTGCGGATGTCATTGGATGGGTTGCCCGCGTCTGGGCGGGAACGCTTGCGCAAAGTGTCCGGGATCGACTTTTTGATTGCCCGCCTGTTCGCGAAGGTAAGAGATCGCATCGACCTCCCGCCGTTAGCGTCAGCCTATGGGGGGATCCGGCTTCCGTTTCTCCTTCTCTATCTCTTTGGAATTGTTCTAAACTAGACCGGCTCTCCTCACGGGGTTTTTTCTTGACACGAATTATCTTGTTTGTTTACTGCTGGCCTCAGCGAGGATGCGAAAACAGGCAAGACGCCATGCTGGTTTGCAGTTGCAATTTCATCTCCGAAAAGGAGATCGAGGACACGATCACCGCCCTTCTCGATGAGGACTGTTGGCAGCTGATCGTGCCTGCGAAGGTCTATCATGCCATGGCCAAGCGCGGCCGCTGCTGTGGCTGTTTCCCCAATGTCGTCGACCTGATTATCCGGACCACCGAGCGCTATCATGCCCTGCGGCACTCGACGGATGACCAAATATTTGATTTCATGACCCGTCTCAAAAATTTCCATGAAGAAAACAGGAGAGCGGATCTTGAAAGGCGACACAAGGGTCATAGAGCGGCTTAACGAAGCCCTCTATCTCGAACTCGGAGCGGTCAACCAGTACTGGCTGCACTTCCGGCTGCTCGAGGATTGGGGCTATACGCTCCTGGCCAAGAAGGAACGGGCCGAATCCATCGAGGAAATGCATCACGCCGACAAGATTATCGCGCGCATTATCTTCCTCGACGGTCATCCCAACCTGCAGACCGTCGGTGCGCTGCGCATCGGGCAGAACGTCAAGGAAGTCCTCGAAGCAGATCTCGCCGGCGAATACGACGCCCGCAGTTCCTACAAGGAATCGCGCGACATCTGTCACGCGGCTGGCGACTACGTGTCCATGAAGCTGTTCGAACAGCTGCTGATCGATGAAGAAGGCCATATCGACTTCCTCGAAACGCAGCTGCAGCTGTTCAATTCGATCGGCGCCGAGAAGTACGGCCAGCTGAACGCGACCTCCGCCGACAAGGCCGAAGTCGGCAGCGAAGACGCCTGATACAGGCTTTGATCGGATGCGGCGGCTTTCTCGCCGCATCCTTTTTTTCTCGCAGCATCCAGGCCGGCACCATCCAGCATCGACCGCTACGCTAATGCATGTCGCGCAAAAGTGTGCAGCGGTTTTGCGATAACGACATGCATAAAAACAAAAGCTTAAAGCGTACCAAGCGAATCCGAAGGATCGCGACACGCTTTAGCGTGTTCAGCCCTTGCGGGCCGCTTCCGTTGCCAGATGAGCGAAGGTGGCGACCACCGTGTCGTAGACCTCCCGCTTGAAGGACACGATGAGGCCGGGAAGGTCGGTCATCGGCTTCCACGCCCATTCCTCGAACTCCGGTTCATGCCCGCCCGGCGGCGGGTTGATAGCGATCTCGCCGTCATCGCCTTCGAAGCGGAACGCGAACCAGCGCTGGGTCTGCCCGCGAAACTTGCCCTTCAGGCCGATGCCTATCAGATGGGCCGGCAGATCGTAGTTGATCCAGTCGGGCGCTTCCATCAACAGCGATACGCTGCGCATGCCCGTTTCCTCGTAAAGCTCCCGCTTTGCGGCCTCCAGCGGGTCCTCGCCCTTGTCGATGCCGCCCTGCGGCATCTGCCAGAGCTGGCTCGAACCGTCATATTCGGAATTCCCCAGCGGGATGCGGCGCCCGGCCCAGACAAGGCCTTCGCTATTCAGCACCATAATGCCGACGCAGGGCCGGTAGGGGAGGTCTTCAGCGCGAAGTGGAGGGTTCTTGCCGGTCTTGCTCATCGGGTGTCCTCAAGACGTGTGGCGGCTGTCCTGCAGCGCGCACAAGGGATCGGTTCAGTTTCGCTTCGTGTCCTTCACCAGCGCGGAGACGCCGACGAATTCGATGCCGCGCTTCTCTGCCTCTTCCATCCATTGCGCAATGGCCGAAACGCTTTCGTCGAAGGCGGATGCCGTACCGATCGCCGTGCCGTTGCGCCGGGCGATCCGCTCGAGATCGTCGAGCTTGTGGAGAATGGCGGTGCGGTCGAGCTGCGTATCCACCACGACGTCGCCGAACGCATAGGGCACGTCCAGCGCGTCGCCGAGCGTTGATGTCAGCGATTGTGCCGAAGTGCCGTCATCGAGGAACAGCAGTCCGCGGCGTTTGAGATCGCGCATCACGGGTTCGAGTGCGCCGGAGTCGGACAGGAAACGGCCGCCGAGGAAGTTCATGATGCCGGTATAGTTGGTGATCTTGCCGAGCGCGTCGCGTAGCTGCGCCAGGTTCTGCTTGGCGCTATCTCCGACCAGCAGGGTCTGTGGCCCGGGATTGTTTGCGGGGTAGTCGAAAGGTTCGAACGGCACCTGCAACAAGATCTCGTGACCCGTCCGCCGTGCTTCCTGCATCCAGCGCTGGAGGCTGTTGCCCGAGGCGGCGAAGGCAAGGGTGGTGGCGGGGGGAAGCGTGCGGATGGCGTTCTGCGTCCCCGTCTGGCTCATCCCCAGGCCGCCGACGACAAGCGCGATCCGCGTGCCGCGCGCGCCCGACCAGGGCCTTGCATATTGATCCATCGGCCGCAATCCATCCGGTCCGACGACCGGCAGGCGGCCCTCGGGCGCGTCCTCCAGCAGGAGGTCGTTCGGCTGTGCCGCCATGCGCGGATCCTGGCCCCGCACCGGGCCGACCTCGATGATGGCGGGGCCGTCCTTGCCGCGCTTGCCGGGCGAATAGGTCGTCACCACATTGCCGTCGTTGAGGAGCGTCCGGTTGACGGTCGCGCCCGACGACGATGTTTCGCGGGTCGGCTGGGCTGTCGCCTTCGCCGCGTCTTGTGTGGTCTCCTCGGGCTTTTCGCCGGCCGGCGCGACGGCAACGACGTCTGGCTTTGGAGGAAGAAGGCCCGTGGGCGACACCAGTGCAAAGACGGTCACGCCAGCAATGGCCGCCGCGAAGAGACCAAGTGCCGCCTGCCCCTTGCGGAGCGGCGTCTTCGTCTTTGCCGGTCGCCTGTTCTGGCCAAGCGGTGCGTTGAGATCCGTCCCCAAAGTCGTCCTGCACTGGTAGCAAGAGTCTGTCAGGTTCATTCTGAACCAGACAGACGCTCGGTTTTCTTGTTTTCGTTTGTCTTTTCGGGAAAACCGGTTTCCACTTTCCCTGACAAACTTTAGCGCATCCCGACCGGAATATCGCAGCGATGTCTTCAGCCGTGCCCTCAAGCGATTGGGCCGGGTGAGGCCCGTGGTAACACAGTCATCTGCCATCGCCTCTGCCGACCTTGTTACCGGCTGAAGCTTGCGCGCCACCGACGCCTTACACGCAAAAACGCCGCCCGGGGGACCGGACGGCGTTTGAAAGCCATAGCGATCATCTCTCGACCTTTACGGTGCGAGTTCGGCCTTCTGCGGGTTGGCCGGGAAGCTCGGGTCGCTCTTCTTGCCGCGCAGCAGGTCCAGCGCATAGTTCAGCTGGATGTCGTCCTTGGGTTCCGGCGGAACGTAGGCGACGGAGCCGGAGCCCTCCTGCGTTTCGTTCTGGCCCTGGATATGGCCACGCAGACTGGATTCGCTGGTGTTCTCGACCTTGCCGAGAAGTTCCGGCGGCAGCGGCTGATCGACCTTGATATCCGGCGAGATGCCGGTGCCCTGGATCGACTTGCCCGACGGCGTGTAATAGAGCGCCGTCGTCAGGCGGAGCGCACCGGCTTCGCCGAGCGGAATGATCGTCTGAACGGAGCCCTTGCCGAAGGATCGCGTGCCGAGAACGGTGGCACGCTTCAGGTCCTGCAGGGCGCCGGCGACGATTTCGGATGCCGAAGCCGAGCCGCCATTGACGAGCACGATGACCGGCTTGCCGTCCGTCAGGTCGCCCGGTGTGGCGTTGAAACGGCGGGTCTCGTCGGCATTGCGGCCGCGGGTGGAAACGACTTCGCCGCGTTCCAGGAAGGCGTCGGAGACGTTGATTGCCTGGTCGAGCAGGCCACCCGGGTTGAGGCGCAGGTCGAGCACATAGCCCTTCAGCTTGTCGGCCGGCACGTCCTTCTTGATCTTCTCGATCGCGTTCTTCAGGTCGTCATAGGTCTTCTCCGTGAAGGAGATGACCCGGACATAGCCCACATCGCCTTCGACGCGCGACTTGACGGCCCGTACGGCGATGACGTCGCGCACGATCGTCAGTTCAATCGGCTTGTCGGCGCCCTTGCGCAGGATGGTGAGCTTGATCGGCTTGCCGACGGCGCCACGCATCTTGTCGACCGCTTCCTCGAGCTTCAGGCCGCGAACGTCCTGGCCATCGATCTTGGAAATGAAGTCACCGGCGAGAACACCGGCCTTGGCGGCGGGCGTGTCGTCGATCGGGCTCGTCACCTTGACCAGCTCGTCTTCCATCGTGACTTCGATGCCGAGACCGCCGAATTCACCCTTGGTCTGGGTGCGCATGTCTTCGGCGTCGGTCGCATTCATGTAGCTCGAATGCGGATCGAGGGAGGAGAGCATGCCGTTGATGGCGTTTTCGATCAGCTTGTCGTCCTGCGGCGGCGTGACGTATTGGGCGCGGACGCGCTCGAAGACATCGCCGAAGATCGACAGTTCGCGATAGGTGGACGGATTGGCCGCAACGGCCGGAACGACTGCGGAGTAGACGACGCTCATCGCCGTCGCGCCCATCAACGCCCCGACCAGAACTAGTGAAGCCCTACGAATCATTTCGACCCTTTCCGGTATCTGAGGCGGTCCACCAGGGTCGAGAATCAACCGGTTTACCGTCTTTTCTGAATTCAATGTAAAGCGTTGGTCGATCTGTTTCCAGCGCCAAAGCCGCAGCACTCGCCACTCTTTTCGCCCCCATCTGGCCGAGCGGTTCGCCCGCGACGACGAACTGGCCCGGCTGGACGGCGACCGTCTCCATCCCCGACAAAACAACGAGATAGCCGTCGCCCGGGTTGAGGATGATCATCTGCCCGTAGCTGCGGAACGCGCCTGCGAACATGACCCATCCGTCCGCAGGCGCCGTGACCAGCGCGCCTGCTTCGGTGCGCAGCATCATGCCTTGCGAGGAATGCCCGGTGCCGTCGTCTTCGCCGTAGCGGCGCAGGACGGAACCGGCGACGGGAAAGGCGAGTTTCTTCTGCAACTCGGAAAATTCATATGCCGGGGCAATGCGGTTTTTGTCGGGCACCGCGTTGCGCGCCAGCTCGCGCGCGGCCTCGCGTTCGGACTCCGACAGACGCGCGCGGGCTTCCTCCTCCGCGCGTGCCGCGTCTGCGGCGGCCCTGACGGAGCCGATCTCGGTCTCGAGCGAGCCGATCAGGCCTTGCAAGCTCGTTGCCTGCGAGGCCAGCTGTTCGGCCTTGCGCCGTTCCGCAGCAAGCTCGGTGGCGTTGCGGTCTTTGAGCTTTTCCTTCTCGGCCACCAGCATGTTCATCCGCCGCTCTTCCTCGAGCCGGGCGGTCATGTCGTTGCCGAGCGCCTGCTT
This sequence comes from Rhizobium sp. PP-CC-3A-592, assembly GCF_003217095.1. GTDB lineage: Bacteria > Pseudomonadota > Alphaproteobacteria > Rhizobiales > Rhizobiaceae > Ferranicluibacter. The sequence goes on along the minus strand of NZ_QJSR01000004.1, from coordinate 265,811 downwards.
CTGGTTGACGATCTCGGTGCGCAGGCCTGCCAGCGCCTGAAGGTCGGCGGCAAGGTTTTCCGTCTCGTGGCGGATGCCGGGCACGACGGCGCCGAGCAGGATGGCGCTGCGGACGGAGCCGAGCGCATCTTCCGGCGTGACGAGGAGGGCAGGCGGCGGGTTGCGGCCCATGCGCTGGAGGGCGGCGAGAACTTCCGCCAGCACGCCGCGTCGCGCCTTTAGCGACTGGTGCACGGTGTCCTCGCGAACGCGCAGATCGGTAAGCTTCGTCTCGCCATCGGCGATCTGCTGTTCGAGCGCCTGACGCTTGCCGGCGGAATCAACCAAAGCCTGACGCAGAGATTCATTGGTCTTTTCGATGTCGGCGATCTCGGACTGGAGCGCAAGCGCGCGCTCCTGCGAGACGCCGATCGTCTTCGACAGGGCTTCGAGTTCGATGCGGGTGTTGTTGCGCCGCTGGGAAAGCGCGGCAGCGGGATCTTCCGATGCAGCAGCAGCAGCGGGGCGATCACCACGCTCGGCTTCCTGCGCATGAGCAGGCATACCGATGGGGGCTGAGGCGGCGAGAATCGTGGACATCAGGAGAATGTGACGGAAGCTGCAGCCATGCGGCATCGTCCGGTCGCCTGCCCCGGCTTTCCCGCGTCTGGTCTGCCCCCTTTTGGTCATCCCGCCATCTGCCGTCGTCCGCCTTGCCCGAAGCTTGTGCGTGAAGTGAAGGTCAAAGCCTTTTGTCACAAATGCGGCAGACGCGTGGCCTGTCTGCCTGATGACGCAAGGTTGATGGTGCCTTCGGGAGATCAGACGCGATGATAGGGATGTCCGGAGAGGATGGTGACGGCGCGGTAGAGCTGCTCGGCAATCAGGATGCGCACGAGCTGATGCGGCCATGTCATACGGCCGAGGCAGATCACGGCGTCCGCGCGGGCGTGTAGCTCGGGGTCGAGGCCATCGGCGCCGCCGATTGCGATGGTCATGTCGCGTTTGCCTTGGTCGCGAAAGCCGCCGATGAGGTTGGCGAAATCGGGTGAGTCCAGGTGTTTGCCGCGTTCGTCCAAAAGGATGAGAAGACCCGCGTCGGGGAGAGTTTTTAGAAGCTGGGCTCCCTCTTCGCGCTTGCGGGTGTCGCTGGAGGAGGCGCGGCTTTCGGCGATTTCCGTCATCCGCCCGGCTTCAAGGCCGATAGCGGGGCCAGCCTTGGCGAAGCGGTCGAGATAACGCGCCGCAAGATCCCTCTCCGGGCCGGCTTTCAGGCGCCCGACAGCAAAAAGTCCGATTTTCAACCCTCTGGCCTCCGGCGTAGCTGTGATTTCGACCGACGTCTTCCGCCGGCATTCGGCCGGACGATCCGCAGCGACGACGCGTCCTTAAAGCCGCGCAAGGTACAGCCTTCGACGAACCCTTGGGAGGTGTCGCCGAAAGCCTGATATCAAAGGGTCAGTGGCGCGTGCCGTCATCCATTTCTGGCGCCGCCCACATCCGCTCGATATTGTAAAATTCGCGGATTTCAGGACGGAACACATGGATGATGATATCGCCGGCGTCGATCAGCACCCAGTCTGCCGTCTCGAGGCCTTCGACCCGGGGAGAGCCCAGGCCTTCGTCCTTCAGGTCGGACATCAGGTGGTCGGAGATCGCTGCAACATGGCGGCTCGATCGCCCGGAGACTACAACCATGTAGTCGCCCAGCGCCGATTTCCCGGCAATGTTGATCGTGACAATATCTTCTGCCTTTGAGTCCTCGAGGCTTGCGAGAACCAGTTGAAGCGCCCGGTCGGCGGCATCGTCGCCACGTTCCGTGCTTTTAGGGAAGATGCGGGTGACATTTCCCTTGGCGTGTACTGTTGTCAGAGTTTTTCCTTTCCCAGTGACCAGAACATGCACGTTCGACATACCTGCCGCATGATTTTATCCTGAAATCGATTCCGATTTAAGAAATTCTGCAGGCGTGCCGGGCAACCGCTTGTCGAACAGTCGCGCTTATAAATGTAGTCATCAAAGCCTTAAGGTTTCAAGACGCCGCTAAAAAGATCGTCAGCCTCGCACAGACTTGCCTGCCCGAAGCGCTGTGGAACTTAAACGCGAGCGCGGACCGTGGAGGAACGTCCAGGCCGGTGCGGGTCTGCGCGCGAGAAGAGCGGCATCCTCCTCGTCCACACGGGCATAGTCGAAGGTCTGCGCCATCTTCGAGGAGAGATAGGCAAGCGTGGCGCCCGGGCGATCGACGATGGCGATGGGTACGCTGCGGGCAATCTCCTGCCAGCGCTGCCAACGGTCGAACGTTTTCAGGTTGTCGGCACCCATGACCCAGACGAAATGAATGGCCGGGTTGCGCGCGCGGATCTTCTCCAGCGTCCGTGCCGTGTAGCTCTGCCCGAGCGATTGCTCGAAGGCCGTCACCTTGATGCGCGGGTTTTCCGTGATCGCCTCGCTGAGCGCGATGCGATCGGCAAGCGGCGCAAGTTCGCGCCGGCTCTTCAGGGGGTTGCCGGGCGTCACCATCCACCAGAGCTGGTCGAGCCGCAGCCGACGCAGGGCGATATCGGCCACCAGAACATGCCCGTCATGCGGCGGGTTGAACGAGCCGCCGAACAGGCCGACCGTCATGCCTGGCTCGACATGCGGCATCCGGAGATAGCGGTCGGCGACGGCTTCGTTTCGCGTCACCTAGGGCCGAACCTGGCCGGTGCCGTGCACGCGATACTGGAAGGAGGTCAGCTGCTCGACGCCCACGGGACCGCGCGCATGCATCTTGCCGGTGGAGATGCCGATCTCGCCGCCCATGCCGAACTCGCCGCCATCGGCAAACTGGGTCGAGGCATTGTGCAGGAGAATGGCGGAATCGATCTCGGTGAAGAAGCGGCCGACGACGTCGGGATCCTCGGCGATGACCGCTTCCGTGTGCGAGGACGACCAGAGGCCGATATGCTCAATCGCTCCAGAAATGCCCTCAACCATCCGCACGGCGATGATGGCGTCGAGATATTCCGTCGCCCAATCGTCTTCCGTGGCAGCGATGAGGCCGGGAACGATGGCACGAACCGCGTCGTCGCCGCGCACCTCGCATCCGGCAGCCTTCAAGGCCGTGATCAATGGCTCGACGAAACGCGCCGCTCCGGCCTTGTCGATCAGCAGCGTTTCCGCCGAGCCGCAAACGCCGGTGCGGCGCATCTTGGCATTGACGATGATGGCGCGTGCCATCTCGAGATCGGCCGATGCGTCGACATAGACATGGCAGAGGCCTTCCAGATGCGCAAACACGGGCACGCGCGCCTCGTTCTGCACCCGGGCGACAAGGCTCTTGCCGCCGCGAGGCACGATGACGTCGATCGTGCCGTTCAGGCCGGTCAGCATGGCGCCCACGGCCGCGCGATCGGCAACCGGGACCATCTGGATGGCATGTTCGGGAAGGCCGGCTTCGGCCAGGCCTTCGAGCAGGCAGGCATGGATCGCCTGCGAGGAATGGAGACTGTCGGAACCGCCGCGCAGGATCACCGGATTGCCGGCCTTGAGGCACAGCGCACCCGCGTCCGCCGTCACGTTCGGCCGGCTTTCGTAGATGACGCCGATGACACCGAGCGGCGTGCGGACGCGCTGGATGCGGAGGCCGTTCGGCCGGTCCCATTCGGCGATGACGTCGCCGACCGGATCCGGCAGGGCGGCGATATCGCGGATGGCGCTCGCCATGTCCGCAATCCGCGCTTCGCTGAGCGTCAGCCTGTCGATGAAGGAGGCGGCAACGCCGGTTTCCCGGGCGTTTTCCAGATCCAGCACGTTGGCGGCAAGGATCTCGACGGTCCGTTTCAGGATCGCATCCGCCATGGCCAGGAGGGCTGCGGTCTTCTGCTCCGGCGACGCCATGGCGAGCGCCCGGGCCGACGCCTTCGCCTGCCGGCCGATGGTCGCCATCAGGTCCTGAATTTCGCGCTTGCGGGGATCGTCAAGCATGGATGTCGCTCCTCTCGGTATCCTCAGTCATGAGGTGCTGCGTCGCGCCGGTCATGACCAGATCATCGCGGTGCACCATGGCGGCGCGCCCGGCATAACCGAGAATCGCCGCGATCTCCCCCGATTTTCGTCCCACGATCTGCCGCGTTTCGTCGGCATCGTAGCCGGCAAGGCCACGGGCGATCTCGCGCCCGTTCGCACTCAGGATCGCGATCGTATCGCCGCGGCTGAAGGAACCGGTGACATCGCGCACCCCAGCCGGCAGCAGGCTCTTGCCGGAGCGCAGCGCCGTTTCGGCGCCAGCATCGATGGTGAGGCTGCCGGAGGGCAGCAATTGCCCGGCGATCCAGGTCTTGCGTGCGGTCACCGGCGTGGTGGAGGGCGCAAACCACGAGGAGCGGGCGCCTTCACCGAGCGCGCTCAAGGGGTGATCGACCTTGCCGGAGGCGATGATCATGGCGCAGCCGGCGCCGGTCGCCATCTTGCCCGCGTCGATCTTGGTGCGCATGCCGCCACGCGACAGTTCCGATGCGGCCCCGCCGGCCATCGCCTCGATCTCGGGCGTGATGGAGGGGATGATCTCGAGGAACTGTGCCTGCGGATCGAGATGCGGCGGCGCCGTGTAGAGGCCGTCGATATCGGAGAGGAGAATCAGGAGATCGGCACCGATCATGGTAGCCACGCGCGCAGCCAGCCGGTCATTGTCGCCATAGCGGATTTCGCTGGTCGCGACCGTGTCGTTCTCGTTGATGATGGGAATCGCGCCCATCTTCAGAAGCTGCGTCATCGTCGCGCGGGCATTGAGATAGCGGCGCCGCTCTTCCGTATCGCCGAGCGTCAGCAGCACCTGTCCGGCGATGATGTCATCCCGCGACAGGCTTTCCGACCAGGCACGTGCCAGCGCGATCTGCCCGACGGCCGCGGCCGCCTGGCTTTCCTCGAGCTTCAGAGCGCCGCCCGGCAGCTTCAGCACGGAGCGGCCGAGCGCAATGGCACCGGAGGAGACCACGAGGACATCGACGCCCTTTGCCTTCAGAGCGGCGATATCGGCGCAGATGGCATGAAGCCATGCCGTCTTCAGCCCGCTTGCGCGATCGACCAGCAGGGCCGATCCGATCTTGATGACGATCCGGCGATAGGTCGAAAGCGGCTTGCGGGCTGAGCGCATCAGTCGTCGCTCCCCGCCGTTTGAGCCGTGACGATGATATCGCGCAGGGCGCGCAGCGTCTCCGTCATGCCGGTGCCGACGATCGCCGAGAGCAGGAAGGGTGTCGTGCCCGAAGCCTTCGCCAGAGCCTTCTGCTTCTTCTTCAGCTCGGTGGGGTCAAGTGTGTCGACCTGCGACAGCGCCACGATCTCCACCTTGTCCGTCAGTTCGCCGCCATAGGCCTGCAGCTCGTGCTTCACGGTCTTGTAGGCCTTGGCCACATCCTCTTCCTGTCCGGAGACGAGGTGGAGGAGGACGCGCGTGCGCTCGACATGGCCGAGGAAACGGTCGCCGAGGCCGACGCCTTCATGCGCGCCTTCGATCAGGCCGGGAATGTCCGCCAGAATGAATTCGCGCCCATCGATGGTGGCGACGCCGAGGTTCGGGTGCAGCGTCGTGAAGGGATAGTTGGCGATCTTCGGCCGTGCCCGCGTGCAGGTGGCGAGGAATGTGGACTTGCCGGCGTTCGGCAGCCCCACGAGGCCGGCATCGGCGATCAGCTTCAGCCGCAGCCAGATGGTCTTTTCCTCGCCCTCGAGGCCCGGATTGGCCCAGCTCGGCGCCTGGTTGGTGGCCGACTTGAAATGCGCATTGCCGAAGCCGCCATTGCCGCCGGCCGCGATGCGGAAGCGCTGGCCCTCGGTGATCATGTCGATGATCAGGGTTTCGCCATCGTCTTCGAGGATTTGTGTGCCGACCGGCACCTTCAGCGTCACGTGATCACCGCCCGCACCCGTGCGATTACGACCCATGCCATGAACGCCGGTGCCGGCCTTGAAATGCTGCTGGAAGCGGAAGTCGATCAGGGTGTTCAGGCCGTTGACGGCTTCCACCCAGACATCGCCGCCGCGCCCGCCATCGCCGCCGTCGGGGCCCCCGAACTCGATGAACTTCTCGCGCCGGAAGGATACCGCGCCGGCACCCCCGTCGCCGGAGCGGATATAGACCTTGGCCTCATCAAGAAATTTCATCGTCGTGCCGTTCGTGGTTACTGCCGGAAATGCCGCCATCGATATAGGCGCGGCCCGGACAGGTCAAAGAAATCCTTCGTGCGGGCGGCTCCAGCTTTGATGCCGAAGCCGCCCGCAATGTCGTTATGCGGCGGACGCAAAGGCATCCCGCGTCAGCCGCGTCTCGATCCGGTTCACCGTTGCGCCGCGCGCCGGGACATAGACATCCGCAATGCCCGAGATCGCGAAGCCGAGCTTTGCCTGAACCTTCAGCGAGGCCGTGTTGTCGGCAAAGACGCCGGATAGCACTGTGCCATCGGGCCTCTGTTGGAAGAATGCCGCGATGAGGGCCCAGGCGGCTTCGCTCATGATGCCGCGGCCCCAGGCCTGGCGGTTCAGCCAATAGCCGAGGTGCCAGCCGTTCCGCAGCTTCTCGATCGAGACCACGCCGATATGGACATCGTCCGTCTCGGTGATGGCCGCGTTCCATGCAGTGCCGGCATTCGCTTCCGTCTCAAGCCATTCCCGTGCATCGCCCAGATGATAGGGCTGCGGCACGCGCAGAAGCATGCGGGCAACGCCGAAGTCGCAGAGCGAGGCGGTGATGGCCTCCGCATCGGAAAGGGCGTGCGGCCGCAAGGTCAGCCGAGGCGTCCGGATGACCGGGCAGGGCGGCAGGCTTCCGGAAGCCGGGCTCCTGGCGCCAGACACCTCAGGCTTGCGCCGTGCCGGCATTTCCAAGTCGAGCGTCATCGTCCGCCTCCCCAGCTTCTGAGCGAGATCCAGGTCTTGCGGTCCAGCCGGAACCACTCGACCGGCACCATGCCGCCGAGCGCAAGGCTGCCGACCATGCCGCCGCCCTGATACTGGAAGCCGCATTTCTGGATGACCCGCCGCGAGGCGACGTTCATCACCCGGCAGCGTGCATCCAGCTGCGCGATCTCGCGTGTGCGGAAAGCCATGTCGATCAGCGCCTGGGCGGCTTCCGTCGCATAGCCCTTGTTCCAATGCGGTTCGCCCAGCCAGTAGCCGAGTTCGGCCGTGCGTCCATCCTCATGCGGCTCGACACCGCAGCACCCGAGAAAGGCGCCCGTGTCCGCTTTGGTGATGGCATAGACGCACTTGCCAATCGTGCCGGCATTCGTACGTCGCACGAAATCCGCGGCATCCGCCACCGTGTAGGGATGCGGCATGCGCGAAACCATGGTGGCGATGTTGGCGTTGTTGGCAAGATGGGCAAGGGCGTCGATATCGTCTTCATGGGGCGCGCGCAGCACGAGCCTCGGTGACAATAATATCGGGCAATCGGTCCTTGACCGTTGCGGCCTCAGCCGCTCTTCGGGAGACCTCGGCCGGTCTTCCCGTAACAATTCGCTCTGCATGTCTCGTCCTCCAGACGTGAAAAAGGGGAGTTGGGTCTTGCCCCATCTCCCCTTTTGTCGTGGTCTGAACCTGAAACGGCCAGCCGGGTCGATGAGACGCCGGCTGTTTTAGAGCGCTACCGGCTTATTCCGCTGCTTCTGCTTTCGGCATCACCGAGACGTACACGCGGCCATTGGCCTTCGTGCGGAAGTCCACGTTGCCTGTCGTCAGCGAGAAAATGGTGTGGTCCTTGCCGAGGCCGACATTGGCGCCCGGATGCCACTTCGTCCCGCGCTGGCGCAGGATGATGTTGCCTGGAATGACGGCTTCGCCGCCGAACTTCTTCACGCCAAGGCGCTTGGATTCCGAATCGCGACCGTTACGCGACGAACCGCCAGCTTTTTTGTGTGCCATGGGTCTTCTCCTTTAAACCTTCGATCGATCTTACTTGGCGCCTGCGATGTCCAGAATACGGACAGTCGTCTGGTGCTGGCGATGGCCGCGCGTGCGCTTGGAGTTCTGGCGACGGCGCTTCTTGAAGGCGATGACCTTCTTGGCGCGACCGTGGCTGACGACTTCCGCGCTGACGATGGCGCCTTCGACGAAGGGAAGGCCGATCGTGGCGTCGGCGCCGACGCCGACCATCAGGATCTCGGTGAATTCGATCTTGTCGCCCTCGGCGCCATCCAGCTTTTCGATGGTGATGACGTCGTTTGCGGCTACGCGGTACTGCTTACCGCCGGTCTTGATGACTGCGAACATGTCTTGTCCTTGTCTGTTCGGTCCGGCTCTGCCTCTTCAAACGAAGAGAACGGCCGTCTTTTTATCAGTCGGAATGGCCAAGGGAAGGTTCTCCCCGGCCGACGAAACGAATACCCTTGTGGACATCCGGCCTGACGCGGTGTCGCAACCCCATGACGGAGTTCGCACCACTTCAGACGCGCCCGTTACGTGAACTTTAGAAAACTGTCAAGGTAAAACCCCTGAAATCCCTCAAATTGAAGCCTTTCCCCCTCTTGCCATCCCCCCGAACTGCCGCTATGAACCGCCTCGCGCTCCAAAGCGCCTTCTGACCCCGCGGAGAGGTGGCAGAGTGGTCGAATGCACCGCACTCGAAATGCGGCATGCCTGCAAGGGCATCGTGGGTTCAAATCCCACCCTCTCCGCCATTCGTCTGATGATTCAGTCACGAATTATTGCTGATCTTCGGCACATGTACGCATCCGCTCTTGTCGGTTGGCGGAGACGGATCTCGGGCTGACCCATCAGCATACATTCCCTATGGAAATCAACGATCCGAAGCCATCATCGTTGTGCGAATCACGCGCCAGGTCGTCCGGCTATAAGATGATTGCCATGCGCCTTCGCCATGCGGGGCTGTATCGACAGCGCGGTCTTACTCTGCCGCAGCCTGGCCGTGGCCGAAGCGCTTCTCGATGTACTCGCCGACCAGGGTTTCGAAATCGCCGGCGATGTTGGTGCCGCGGATCGTGAGGGCTTTTTTGCCGTCGATGTAGACGGGGGCGGCCGGGAGTTCGCCGGTTCCGGGGAGGGAGATGCCGATGTCGGCGTGCTTGCTTTCGCCGGGGCCGTTGACGATGCAGCCCATGACGGCGACCTTCAGGCCCTCGACGCCTGGATATTTTTCGCGCCAGACGGGCATGTTGCGGCGGATATCGTCCTCAATCTTCTGTGCCAGTTCCTGAAACACCGTGGAGGTGGTGCGCCCGCAGCCCGGACAGGCGGCGACGACGGGGATGAATTGGCGGAAGCCCATGACCTGCAGGAGCTCCTGCGCCACCTGCACCTCGCGGGTGCGATCGCCGCCCGGCTCCGGTGTCAGCGAAATGCGGATGGTGTCGCCGATGCCCTGCTGCATGAGAATGCCGAGCGAAGCGGAGGAGGCGACGATACCCTTGGAGCCCATGCCGGCCTCCGTCAGGCCGAGATGGAGCGCATGGTTGGTACGCATCGACAACATGGCATAGGTCGGGATGAGATCCTGGACGTTGGAAACCTTGGCCGACAGGATGATGCGGCTGCGGGGCAGGCCAATCTCCTCGGCAAGCTCGGCCGAGATCAGCGCCGACTGGACGATGGTCTCGCGCATCACCTGCTGCGCGGTCAGCGGAAAGCCCTTTTCCTGGTTCTCGTTCATCAGGCGGGTCAGGAGTTCCTGGTCGAGGGAGCCCCAGTTCACGCCGATGCGCACCGGCTTGTCGTACTGGATGGCCCGCTCGATGATCGCGCCGAACTGCCGGTCCTTCTTTTTCTTGAAGCCGACATTGCCGGGGTTGATCCGGTACTTGGCGAGGGCTTCCGCGCAGGCCGGGTGATCGGCGAGCAGCTTGTGGCCGATATAATGGAAGTCGCCGATCAGCGGCACGTCGAGGCCGAGGCGCTCCAGCCGCTCGCGGATGCGCGGTACGGCCGCTGCACTCTCGTCGCGATCGACCGTGATGCGCACGAGTTCGGAGCCGGCACGGTGAAGAGCTGCGACCTGCGCCACCGTCGCATCCACGTCGGCTGTGTCGGTGTTGGTCATCGACTGCACGACGACGGGTGCGCCGCCGCCGACGAGCACGCCTCCGACATCCACGGCGACCGTTTCACGGCGTGGCTGAGGTTCGAAGGCAAAGGACATGGACATGGTGGGCCTCGTGCATTCCCGGTCGATCGGCGCCCCTGAGGTGCAGGAGGATCGACGCGGTGTCAACTGACGCCGCGCCTTCCAGGTCGAAAAGGCGCACCCGGCAGCACGCGTGCTCCAGCAGGTCTTGGCGGCGAATTCATGACGCATATCCGCCGCCTGGCATCAGGCTCCCGTCCTATCCGTTCTTTGCCGCATCCGCATGAACCGCATGGCCCGACAGCAGAAGAACGACGAGGAAGAGCAGCGGGATGGAGGTGAAGACGAGGGAGAAGCCGACATGCTCGGCAATGAAGCCGATGAGGGACGGAGCAACCAGGATGCCGGAATAGCCCATGAAGGTGACGACCGAGAGGCCGATGCCCGGCGCGAGCCCCGGCAGGTTGCCAGCCGCCGAAAAGGCGATCGGTACCATGTTGGAAATCCCGATGCCGGCGACGGCAAAGCCGATGATCGCGACGGTTGGGCTGGGTGCAAGCCCTGCCGTCGCCAGTCCGAGGAGAGCAAGCAGCGTGCAGACGCGCAGCGTCCTCACCGCGCCGAAGCGATCGCGGACATGATCGCCGGCAAAGCGCATGATGGCCATGGTGGCGGAGAAGGCGGCAAAGCCGTAGCCGGACAAGGCGACGGAAGCGCCGAGTTCGTTGCGCATGTAAAGCGCGCTCCAGTCGATGACCGAGCCCTCGGGGATCATCGAGAACAAGGCGACGATGCCGATCAGCCAGGGAAGGGACGAGCGTGGCAAGGCCAGCTTTTCCTTTTCGGCCTCGGGATGCGGGTGATCCGCCATCACCATGGGCCAGGCAACCGCGAGGATCGCAAGGCCGGTGATCGTGACCAGCACGGCATGGGTGACCTCGCCGAAATGGGCGAGCGCCGGGCCGCCGAGCGCTGCACCGAACAGCGCGCCGAGGCTCCAATAGGCGTGGCAGGACGACATGATCGCCCGCCGCATGCGTTTTTCCACGGCCACCGCATTGGCGTTCATCGCCACGTCCATGGCGCCGATGAAGCCGCCGAGCAGGAAGAGGACGACGAAGGCGAGGGGGAGGCCCGGCACGAGGCTGAGCAGGAGCAGAATAGGCGCCAGGCAGGCGGCCATGAGGTTAGAGATCTGCCGTGAGCCGAGCCGCGAGATCAGCCCACCCGCCACCGGCATCATCAGCAGGGAGCCGATGCCGAAGGTGAGGATCAAGAGGCCGAGCGTGCCCTCGCTGATGCCGAGCCGATCCTTCAGCACCGGAATTTTCAGCGCCCAGCTGCCCATCATGAAGCCGTTCATCAGGAACAGCAGCGACACGGCGAGCCTGATCCTCGGCATGTAGCCTCGCGGCGCCATCTCCGCTGCTGCGTGCGCTGGCCCGTCCGGTGCTCCAGTGGTCGTGTGGTGGTCCATCATCTATCTCCTCCCGGCCCTGCGACCGGATCATGTCGTCTTTGTGTGTGTGCGGATCAGCCGGCGACCGGCTCGGCCCGCAGGATTGTCGCACCTGTTTCCTTCAGCCCGGTCGCGATCGCGTCAGGTGCGTCCGCCTCGAGGGTCAGCGTCATCCGGTCGCTCAGGCTGGCGATGACGAAGGGGTGCACCGCTTCCAGCTTGTCGCTGGTGCAGGCGACGAGCACGGCAGCCGCGCGCGCGGCGGCGATCTTCTTGAAGGCGACGTCGTCATAGACGAGGCCCGTTAGGCCTGCTCTCGCATCGAGGCCGCAGGCGCCGAGAATGCAGAGGTCGGGCCGCAGCATGTCCAGATCCCGCTCCGCCTGCGCGCCGATCGCCGCGCCGACATGACGGTCGATCCGGCCGCCGATGGCGATGACCTCGATCCTGGCGTGTTCCAGTGCTGCAACGGCGATGGCCGGCATGTTGGTCGCAAGCGTGAGGGAGAGCCCGGGTGGAAGCGCCTGGACGATGGCGAGATTGGTCGATCCGGCATCGACGAACACCGTCATACCATCCTTGAGGCAGGAGACGGCCGCTGCGGCCAGCACCTGCTTGCGCCCGCGCGAGATGCCGGTCCGCACCGAGAAGGGCTGCTCGGCGGGCAGTGCCAGCGCGCCGCCATAAACGCGCTCGCAGAGGCCTGCCGCTGCCATCTCGCGCAGGTCGCGTCTTATCGTGTCTTCCGAGACCTTGAACGCGCGTGCGAGATCGCCGGCCAGCACCCGGCCGGACTGGCGGAGTTGGGCCCGGATCGCATCCTGTCTCTCGCGCGACAGCAGGTCGCTTGCCATTTTCATTCCAAATCATGCATGAATCGGTAAGAACGTGCATAAACAATTTCGGCCGAGGTGCAAAGGGATTTCTATCCGCCGGGCTTGACCCTCCGCAAAAGAGGGGTTCACAAGGCGTCTCTCGACACGAGACGCATCTCCAACATCGACAGGAGACACCCAGCATGATCCAGGGCATCACGTGGCTGCTCGGCTTCCAGCTCGTCGGGGAGACCCTTTCCTATGCGAGCGGCGGCCAGGTTCCGGGACCTGTGATCGGGCTTGCGTTGCTCGCGCTCTTTCTGCTTGCGACCCGACGCTTATCCGCTGCTGCCGCCATGGAGCAATCCACCGGCAAGGTCGCCGATGGGTTGCTCGCCAATCTCGGCATCCTGTTCGTGCCGGCCGGTGTCGGCATCGTCCAACACCTCGATCTCGTGATATCCCTAGGGCTGCCGATCCTCGCCGCCATTCTCGTCTCCACGGTCGTCACACTTGTCGTGACCGTCTGGGCGTTCACCCTGGCCAAGCATCTGGAACAACGGTGGAGGCGCAAGCCATGACCGAGATGTCGAACCTGGGGCAGATTGCGGCACAGGCCGCCACCGATCAGGCGCAGTCCGTGCCGGCCTTGCCGTCCAGCCTCTGGGTCTACCTCTCGGCAACGCCGCTCTTCTGGTTGACGGCGACGCTCGTCGTCTGGCTGCTTGCCAATGCAGCGGCGCGCAGGGCGAACGGCCATCCGCTGGTCAATCCGGTGCTGATCTCGGTCGTCGTCATCGGTCTCGGCCTGACGCTTGGTGGCGTCGCCTATCCCGCCTATTTCGAGGGCGCGCAGTTCATCCATTTCCTGCTGGGTCCGGCAACCGTGGCGCTGGCGGTGCCGCTCGTGCGGCAGATCAAGCTGGTGGTCGCCAATTTCCTGCCCATGCTGGCAGCGCTCGCCGCCGGCAGCGTCACGGCGGTCCTGAGCGTTCTCGCGCTCGGCGCGCTCTTCGGCTTTCCGGAAGCGCTCACCGTCTCCATGGCGCCGAAGTCCTCGACGGCCGGCGTTGCCATGGCGATATCGAAGGGTCTCGGCGGCGATCCCGGCCTCACCGCCGTTTTCGTGATCCTGACCGGCATTACCGGTGCGGTCATCGTCACCGGTCTGATGAACCGCATGCGGATCACCGACTATGCTGCCCGCGGCTTTGCGGCGGGTCTTGCCTCGCACGGTATCGGCACCGCCCGCGCCTTCCAGGTCGATCCCGTCGCCGGCCTCTTTGCCGGCATCGCCATGGCGCTGAACGCGCTGGTGACGGCGCTGATCGTGCCGCTGTTTTTGTAGGGAGAACGCGCCAGGGCGGATACCGGCGTGCGGGCTCTTCAAACGCAAAACACCGGCCGTTGCCAGCCGGTGTTTCTCATATCGTCGGGATCGCCGATTCAGCCGAAGACGACGAGCAGGTCCTTAGTGTCGATCTGGTCGCCGGTCTTCACCAGCACCTCCGCTATCGTTCCGTCCTTTTCGGCGTGCAGCGCCGTTTCCATCTTCATGGCTTCGATCGACAGCAGGACGTCGCCCGCCTTGACCGTCTGGCCGGCGGATATGGCGACGGTCGAGACGACGCCCGGCATGGGCGCGCTGAGATGGGCGACATTGCCGGCTTCGGCCTTGCGACGAACGGCGGCGGTCGCCGCGCGGTTGCGGTCGGGCACCTTGATCATGCGGGCCTGGCCGTTCAGTTCGAAGAAGACCTTGACCATGGCCTGCTCGTCCGGCTCGCTCTTGGCCTGATGCTGGATGACCAGCGCCTTGCCGCGCTCGATCTCCGGCAGAAGCTCCTCGCCCGTCGTTAGCCCGTAGAAATAGGCGTGCGTCGGCAGCACGGAGACCGGACCGTAGGTGTCCACAGCCAGCGCATAATCTGTGAAGACCTTGGGATACATGAGATAGGAGGCGAACTCGACATCCGAGACCGAACGGCCGATCTTGGTTTCGACCTCCTGCCGCTCGGCATCGAGATCGGCTTCGGGAAGCAGCGAGCCCGGACGGTCGGTATAGGCTTCCTCGCCCTTCAGCGCCTTCTTCTGCAGCGCCTCCGGCCATCCGCCCGGAGGCTGGCCGAGATCGCCCTTCAGCATGGAGACGACGGATTCCGGGAAGGACACGTCCTTGGCCGGGTTTTCGACGTCGGCGACGGAGAGATCCTGGCTCACCATCATCAGCGCCATGTCGCCCACCACCTTGGAGGACGGCGTGACCTTCACGATGTCGCCGAACATCTGGTTGACGTCGGCATAGGTCTGGGCCACCCGGTGCCACTTGGTTTCCAGACCGAGCGAGCGCGCCTGTTCCTTGAGGTTGGTGAACTGACCACCCGGCATTTCATGAAGATAGACTTCGGATGCCGGCCCCTTGAGGTCGCTTTCGAAGGCCGCATACTGGTGGCGAACCGCTTCCCAGTAGAAGGAAATCCGGCGGATGGATTCGGGATCGAGACCCGGATCGCGCTCCGAGCCCTTCAGCGCCTCGACGATCGAGCCGAGGCAGGGCTGGGAGGTGTTGCCGGAGAGCGAATCCATGGCCGCATCGACCACGTCGACGCCCGCATCCACGGCGGCCAGCACGGTCGCAGCCGCGATTCCCGACGTGTCGTGGGTGTGGAAATGGATCGGCAGGTCGGTCGCTTCGCGCAGCGCCTTGAACAGCACGGTGGCCGCCGCCGGCTTCAGGAGGCCTGCCATGTCCTTCAGCGCGATCATGTGCGCGCCGGCACGTTCCAGCTCGCCTGCAAGCGCGGTGTAGTATTTCAGATCGTATTTCGGACGCGCGGAATTGAGGATGTCGCCCGTGTAGCAGATCGCTGCCTCGCAGATGCGGTTTTCCTCGTTCACGGCATCCATCGACACGCGCATGTTCTCGACCCAGTTCAGGCAGTCGAACACACGGAAGACGTCGATCCCCTCGCGGGCCGCCTGGCGCACGAAATACTTCACGACATTGTCGGGATAGTTCTTGTAGCCGACGCCGTTCGCGCCGCGCAGCAGCATCTGTAGCAAGAGGTTCGGCGCATCCTCGCGGATGCGGGCGAGACGGTCCCACGGATCCTCGGTCAGGAAGCGCATGGAAACGTCGAAGGTCGCTCCACCCCAGCACTCCAGCGAGAACAGTTGCGGCAGAGCCTTGGCGTAGGTGCCGGTGATCCGCGCGATGTCATAGGTCCGCATGCGCGTTGCGAGTAGCGACTGGTGGCCGTCGCGCATGGTGGTGTCGGTCATTAGCACGCGCTTTTCGGCGCGCACCCATTCGGCGAATTTCTTCGGGCCGAGTTCGTCCAGCTTCTGCTTGGTGCCGGGCAAGATGTCGCCCTTGACGTAGGGCACGACGGGCTTGGCGATATCGGCGGAGGGGCGCGGCCGTCCCTTGGCCTCGGGGTGACCATTGACGGTCACGTCGGCCAGATAGGTGAGAAGCTTCGACGCCCGGTCCTGCCGCTTGACCTGCTGGAAGAGCTCCGGCGTCGTGTCGATGAAGCGCGTCGTGTAGGAATTGTCGCGGAACTTCGGGTGCGTGATGATGGCTTCGAGGAAGGTGAGGTTCGTCGCCACGCCGCGGATACGGAATTCGCGCAGCGCACGCTCCATGCGGGTGATGGCCTCGGGAGCGCCCGGCGCCCAGACGGTCACCTTGACCAGCAGCGGATCGTAGAAGCGCGTGATGACTGCGCCGGTATAGGCCGTGCCGCCATCGAGACGAATGCCGAAGCCGGCTGCCGAACGGTAGCCGGTGATGCGGCCATAGTCGGGAATGAAGTTCTGCTCCGGATCTTCCGTGGTGATGCGGCATTGCAGCGCGTTGCCGTTGAGGCGGATGTCCGCCTGCTTCGGCACACCGGATTCCGGCGTTCCGATGGCATGGCCGTCGAGAATGTGGATCTGCGCCTTGACGATATCGATGCCGGTGACGACTTCGGTAACGGTGTGCTCGACCTGGATGCGCGGGTTCACCTCGATGAAGTAGAACTTTCCGGTGTCCATATCCATCAGGTACTCGACAGTGCCGGCACCGACGTAATTGGTCGCCTGGGCGATCTTGACCGAATAGGCTGCAAGCTCCTGGCGCTGCGCCTCGTTCAGATAGGGTGCCGGAGCCCGTTCCACGACCTTCTGGTTGCGGCGCTGAACCGAACAGTCGCGCTCGAACAGATGCACGACATTACCATGGGTATCGCCCAGAACCTGGCTTTCGACGTGGCGCGCCCGCTCCACCAGCTTTTCGAGATAGACTTCGTCCTTGCCGAAGGCGGCCTTCGCCTCGCGCTTGGCTTCCGTCACCTCGCGGGCGAGATCCTTCGGGTCGCGAATGGCGCGCATGCCGCGCCCGCCGCCGCCCCAGGAGGCCTTGAGCATGATCGGATAGCCGATCTCCTCGGCCATGCGCGCCACTTGCTCCATGTCGTCCGGCAGCGGCTCGGTCGCGGGCACCACGGGAACGCCGATCTCGATGGCGAGGTTGCGTGCGGCGACCTTGTTGCCGAGACGGCGCATCGTGTCGCCCGTCGGGCCGATGAAGATGATGCCGGCTTCCTTGCAGGCATCCACGAATTCGGGGCTTTCCGACAGCAGGCCGTAGCCCGGATGGATCGCATCCGCGCCGGACAGCTTGGCCACGCGCAGGATCTCGTCGATCGAGAGATAGCTTTCGATCGGTCCGAGGTCGCGCTCCAGATGGGGCCCCCGCCCGATCTGGTAGCTCTCGTCGGCCTTGAAGCGGTGCAAGGCGAGCTTGTCCTCCTCGGCCCAGATCGCGACGGTTTTCAGGCCCAGCTCGTCGGCGGCGCGAAACACGCGAATCGCGATTTCGGATCGATTGGCAACGAGAATTTTTTTGATGGACAAGCTGGCCTCCTACACCTTGACGTGCGGTTCTGCTGCACCGCGATATGAGTTCTATCCGCTCATTTTAGGAAGTTCAATTTCGGATTTCACAAGAATGTCAGAATCATGATGCCGGTCTGGCGCCCGTCCGGACCGAGCAAAGTCCAGCTTATTCAGCCTGTCCAGCCCAGCTTGCACAAAGCCGACACGCTTTTCTCAAGCGGGCATCGAAAGACCGTTGCAAAGACGACGTTCGAGGCTGTCCGCGGTGCTGCATCGCAACATGAATACCTCGTTCAGCGACCATTCATGTTGCGATTGCGATAGTGGCCTCATCGAACAGGGAGAAGCACGTCTTCTCACCGGTTCGTTTTCAAGCCGGGCCGGTTGGCCGGTCTGGCGCGACAACGAGTTTTCCCACGAGGGATAAGATAGTGTCATTGTTCCAGGTCTATGCGAGAGCACTCCAGTATCTCGCCGCTCACAAGCTTCGCGTTTCCGCAATCGTGGTCGCCAACATCGTTTTGGCCTGCATCACGATCGCCGAGCCGATCCTGTTCGGCCGCATCATCGACGCGATCTCCTCCAAGACGGAAGTCACGTCGACCCTGATCATGTGGGCGACGCTCGGCATCTTCAACACCATTGCTTTCGTGCTGGTCGCCCGTGAAGCTGACCGCCTGGCGCACCAGCGCCGTGCGACGCTGATCACGGAAGCCTTCAGCCGCATCATTTCCATGCCGCTTTCCTGGCACAGCCAGCGCGGCACGTCCAATGCGCTGCATACGCTGCTGCGGGCTTGCGAAACGCTGTTCGGCCTCTGGCTCGAATTCATGCGCGAGCATCTCTCGACGGCCGTCGCGCTGACGCTGCTGGTTCCCACCGCCTTTGCTATGGACTGGCGCCTGTCGATCGTCCTCGTCGTCCTCGGCACGCTCTATGTCATCATCGGCAAGCTGGTCATGGCGAAGACCAAGGATGGCCAGGCTGCTGTCGAAGGTCATTACCACACCGTGTTCGGCCATGTGTCGGATGCCATCAGCAACGTCTCGGTCGTTCACAGCTACAACCGCATCGAAGCCGAAACACGCGAACTGAAGGCTTTCACGCAGAAGCTCATGTCTGTGCAGCTGCCGGTTCTCGACTGGTGGGCGCTGGCCAGCGGCCTCAACCGCATGGCGTCCACGATCTCCATGATGACGATCCTTGTCATCGGCACCATCCTCGTCCAGCGCGGCGAACTGGGTGTCGGCGAAGTGGTTGCCTTCATCGGCTTTGCGAACCTTCTGATCGGCCGTCTCGACCAGATGAAGAACTTCGTCAACCAGATCTTCGAAGCGCGTGCCAAGCTGGAAGACTTCTTCAACCTCGAAGACTCGGTTCGTGATCGTGAAGAGCCAGCGGATGCCGGTGAACTGAACCATGTTCGTGGCGACGTCGAGTTCCGCGATCTGACCTATCACTTCCCGGGCACCTCGGATGGCCTGCACGACATCAACATCAAGGTGAAGGCCGGCCAGACCATCGCTATCGTCGGCCCCACCGGCTCTGGCAAGACCACGCTGATCAACATGCTGCAGCGTGTGAACGAACCGGCCTCCGGCAAGGTCTTGATCGACGGCGTCGATGTTGCCAAGGTGACCCGCAAGTCGCTGCGTGCCTCGATCGCCACCGTCTTCCAGGACGCCGGCCTCCTCAACCGCTCCATCTCGGACAACATCCGTCTGGGCCGCGAGGATGCCACTCTGGAAGAGGTCGTGAAGGCCGCTGAAGCTGCCGCTGCTTCGGACTTTATCGAAAGCCGCGACACGGGTTACGACACACGGGTCGGCGAACGGGGTAACCGCCTCTCCGGCGGCGAGCGCCAGCGGATCGCGATCGCTCGTGCCATCCTGAAGAACGCACCGATCCTGGTGCTGGACGAAGCCACCTCCGCGCTCGACGTGGAAACCGAAAACCGGGTGAAGGACGCCATCGACAACCTGCGCAAGGACCGCACGACCTTCATCATCGCACACCGTCTCTCGACGGTTCGCGAAGCCGATCTGGTGGTCTTCATGGACCGTGGCCGGATCGTCGAAATGGGCGGCTTCAACGAGCTCAGCCAGTCCAACGGCCGCTTTGCAGCCCTGCTGCGGGCCTCGGGCATCCTGACGGACGACGACGTCCGCCGCGCAACGGCCGCCTGATCCGGGAAGGATCACGACACCGAATACGAAAACGCCCCGTCGAAAGCGGGGCGTTTTTGCGTCGGGGTGTCGGTATTGCGGTCAGCGGCGAAGTGCCGTGACTTCGATCTCGATCAGCATCTCCGGGCGGATCAGGCCACAGACGACCATGGTGGCGGCCGGGCGGATCTCGCCGAAGGCTTCTCCGAGGATCGGGAAGACCCGGTCGGCGAAGCTGGCATCGGTGATGTAGTAGTGGCAGCGGACGACGTCGGACAAAGAGAAGCCGGCTTCGCGGACGACGCTTTCGATGGTCTTCAGGCAATTGCAGGCCTGTTCTTCCAGCGTGTCGGGCATGGTCATCGTTGTATAATCATAGCCGGTGGTGCCGGAGACGAAGCACCAATTGCCCTGGACGAGCGCACGCGAATAGCCCGCCGTCCTTTCGAACGGCGAGCCTGACGAGATCAGACGGCGGGTTTCCGGTGCCTCGGCGTCGGACATCAGGCCCAGGGACGCTCGACGGCGTTCGACTTCTCGAAGCCGTCGATGGCCGAAACCTTCTCCAGCGTCAGGCCGATATCGTCGAGGCCGTTCAGCATGCAGTGACGCTTGAAGGCGTCGAGCTCGAAGCTGATCTTGCCGCCATCGGGGCCGGTGATCTCGAGGTTCTCGAGGTCCACCGTCAGAACGGCGTTCGAGCCGCGGCTCGCATCGTCCATCAGCTTCTCGAGATTCTCTGGGCTGACGACGACCGGCAGGATGCCGTTCTTGAAACAGTTGTTGTAGAAGATGTCGGCAAACGAGGTCGAGATGACGCAGCGGATGCCGAAATCGAGCAGTGCCCACGGCGCATGCTCGCGCGAGGAGCCGCAGCCGAAATTGTCGCCGGCGACCAGGATCTTGGCGTTCTGGTAGGCGGGCTTGTTCAGCACAAAGCTTTCGTTCGGCGTGCCGTCCTCGTTGTAGCGCGCTTCGGCAAACAGGCCGGTGCCGAGCCCGGTGCGCTTGATCGTCTTCAGGTAATCCTTCGGAATGATCATGTCCGTGTCGATATTGACGACGGGCAGGGGAGCGGCGACGCCGGTGAGCTTGACGAACTTGTCCATGGCCTTGCGACTTTCGTTTTCCAGGGGGGAACGGAATTGCCTCGCGCTTTAGAGCAAAACGCCGATGATTTGAAGAAAAATCTCCGACGGACACTGGGCGCCTCTCTTCGCTTTTGTCCTTTTACCAAGTGCCATTCCAGGGCGAGCCCTTGGAGAATGAAACCTGCGGCTTAGTTAAAGCGTGCAGGCAGGCGCGCATGCGATGCGCCGCCCCCACCAAAGGAGGACGTTCCCATGGGCATTTTCGATAAGATCAAGGACGCGATCTTCGGCCATCACGACAAGGCCACCGCACCGGCTTCGCCGACCGGCACGACCATCAACCCCACGGGCACCGGCCCGGTTATTGCATCCACGGCACCGTCGGCCACACCCGTTGCCCCGACAGGTCCGGCGGTAAACACGACATCCGGTACGCCGACGGCCGCTCCGTCGCAGGCACCCTCGGCCACCACCACGTCGGCTTCCGGTCCGGTCGATGTCGCCGCGATGCTTGACAAGGCTGTCGCCGCCAAGGGCCAGAAGCTCGACTGGCGCCACTCAATCGTCGACCTGATGAAGGCGCTTGGTATGGAAGCGAGCCTCTCGGAACGCAAAGAACTGGCACAGGAGCTGCACTATACCGGCGACGCGAACGACTCCGGTAAGATGAACGTGTTCCTGCACAAGGCGCTGCTTCAGAAGCTGTCGGAAAACGGCGGCAAGGTTCCGGCCGAACTGCTTGACTGATCCAGACCGTCAAAACATGAAAAAGGGCTCCAGCAGCGATGCTGGAGCCCTTTTTTATTCGTTGTCTTCGAATGTGATCAGATTTCCGGGCAGCCATTCCGGTTGGCGAAGGTGATGCGCTGCGGACCGCGGCGGGTCATGCCTTCCACGACGACACGGCGTTCGGTGACGCGCACGACTTCCGGGTCGCGGAGACCCGATTCGCGAGCGGCAGCGCGAGCTTCGCGTTCGCCGCACCGGTCACGACCACGTTCGCGGCGCGGCTCGCGGATGACAGGACGGATACCGTCCGGTCCGACACGTAGTTCCACGCCCTGAGCATTGGCAACGCCTGCAAAGCCGGCCGTACCGCCGGCTGCGATCGCCAGCGCAATGCCGGCAGAGGCTAGAATTCTCTTCATTATGATATCTCCCACGCGCATCGTCGCGCCCCTAAGAACACGGGATAATTCGTGAACCCGGGTTTGGTTCCAAATGCCTGCTACAAAAGGGTTTGCGAGACCGGACAGCGTCTGGATCGCGGAGCCCGAGGCGAATGTCTCGCCCCGGGTGCCCTGCATGTCCTCAGTCTTCGCTCTCGAGGTTAACAGGCTCGATGGCGATGGGCTCCATGGTGTCCCGTCCGCCGGCGATGATCGACCGCTTGCCGACGTGGTTGGCCGCGCCGACGAGACCTTCGCGTTCCATGCGCTCGACCAGCGAGGCCGCACGATTGTAGCCGATCTGCAGGCGGCGCTGGATGTAGGAGGTCGAGCATTTCTTGTCGCGCAGCACCACCTTGACCGCCTTGTCATAGAGGTCCTGCCCGTCTTCCTCGGCCATGCCGGACTTGTCGAATACGGCCGTATCTTCCTCGGGCGCCTCCTCCACCTCGTCGGCATCCTCGGTGACGGTGCCCAGATATTCGGGGCGGCCCTGCGCCTTCAGATGGTTGACGACCTTCTCGACCTCTTCGTCCGAGACGAAAGGTCCGTGGACACGGGCGATGCGTCCGCCGCCGACCATGTGCAGCATGTCGCCCTGTCCGAGCAGATGTTCGGCACCCTGTTCGCCGAGGATGGTGCGGCTGTCGATCTTCGAGGTCACCTGGAAGGAGATGCGGGTGGGGAAGTTCGCCTTGATCGTGCCGGTGATGACATCGACCGAGGGGCGCTGCGTCGCCATGATCAGGTGGATACCGGCGGCACGTGCCATCTGGGCCAGCCGCTGGATCGCGCCTTCGATTTCCTTGCCGGCGACCATCATGAGGTCGGCCATCTCGTCAACGATGATGACGATGTAGGGCATCGGCGCGAGGTCGAGTTCCTGCTCCTCGAACACCGGCTCGCCGGAACCACGGTCGAACCCGGTCTGGACCGTCGTGAACACCGTCTCGCCCTTGGCACGGGCGATCGCCGCGCGGCCGTTATAGCCGTCGATATTACGGACGCCGAGCCGCGACATCTTGCGATAGCGGTCTTCCATTTCCCGCACCGCCCATTTCAGCGCCATCACGGCCTTCTTCGGGTCGGTGACGACGGGCGTGAGGAGATGCGGAATGCCGTCATAGATCGACAGTTCCAGCATCTTCGGATCGACCATGATCAGGCGGCATTCCTCGGGCTTCAGGCGGTAGAGGAGCGACAGGATCATCGTGTTGATCGCCACCGACTTGCCGGACCCCGTCGTTCCCGCGACGAGCAGATGCGGCATCTTGGCGAGTTCCGCCACGACCGGCTCGCCGCCGATGGTCTTGCCGAGGCAGAGCGGCAGCTTGAACTTCGTTTCCTCGTAGCTGTGCGACTCGATCATCTCGCGGAAATAGACGGTTTCGCGCACCGGGTTCGGCAACTCGATGCCGATGACGTTGCGGCCGGGAACGACCGCGACGCGGGCCGACAGTGCCGACATGGAGCGGGCGATATCGTCGGACAGGCCGATGACGCGCGAGGATTTGACCCCCGGTGCCGGCTCGAACTCATAGAGCGTGACAACCGGGCCCGGCCGCACGTCGATGATCTCGCCGCGCACACCGAAATCTTCCAGCACGCTTTCGAGCAGGCCCGCACTCTGTTCCAGCGCTTCCTGGCTCATGGACGTGGTCTGCTGGAACACCGGCTCCTGCAGCAGTTCGACCGATGGAAGCTGGTAGCCTTCCATATCCGGCAGGACCGAGAGATCGATGGCGCGGGCAGCGGCACTCAGCTGCAGCGAGGGTGTCAGCCGGCCGGCAAGAACCTGGGCGGCCCGGATGCGTGGCTTGAAGGCGGCCGGCGCCTCCTCGGCAACCTCGGGGCCGGCCGGCGCTTCGGCGACCGTTTCCGGTGCGGCCGTTGGCTCCGCCTCGGCGACGAGTTCGACAGGTGCGGTCTCGTCAATGCCGGAAAGGGCAACGGTCTTGGCCGGGCCGACCTCGATCACCCGATACAGCGCCGTCACGGATTCCGGGCTTGTCCGAAACGCGATCGTTGGCGGCACAGGAGCCGGCGTTTCGGCCGCAACCGGGATTGCCATCGTTTCAGGCTCGGTCCTGACCGATGCCGTTTCCCGGATGGCGGGCGCCGGAATGAGAGAGAGGGACGGATCGAAATCCGGGTTCGAGAGCAGCGTCTCGAAGAAGATCGCATCGTTGATCGCGAAGCTGAACGCGCGGGGAGCGAGCGATACCGGCGCGGGCGTCTCTGCCGGGACGGCAACGTCTTCGATCACAGTCTCGGGTTCGACAGACACCACGTCGACAATCTCTGTCGGCTGGGCATCCCGCGGCGCCTCGATCTGCGCGACCTGCGGCCAGGCGTCGCTTTGCGGGAATTCACGGCGCAGTTTCAGCGCCAGCGCCAAGGCGCCGCGCGCCGTCGCGAAATCGGTTTCCGGCATGTCGAAGGTCTGTGTCATTTCGGGTCGTTCCATCGAGGCCGTGGCCTCTGTCATGTCGGAGATCGACGCTGGGGGTTGCTCGTTGATCTGCACCATTTCGAGCATGGGCGGCGATTTCGGGCTGCGCTTGGGATAGGCGCTGTCCGGCGTGCGGGTGAAGCGGACATTGGGGCCGATGACGAAGTTGCTCTGCCAGATCGGCGCGCGTCCTTCGATCTCGCCGGCGGCCATCTCGTCGGCATTCTCCGTGTCGGCGCCCGACAGGAAAGCGCCGCCGAGCGTCTCCGGCGTACCGTAGATCCGCTTGACCGGCTCGATGCGCTGCTGCGCATCCTCCGCCTTCGCATTGTCGATACCGTGGGGAAGATTCGTTCTGGATAGACGCATGGGAACCTGCAAACTCGGGAACATGAGGGCCGATGGGCACCTCTATTCAATAGAAAATAAAGGTTAATCAGCCCTTTCCACGCAGTACCGATAACAAGGGCGAAAGATGGATGTACCCAGGCAAAGCTATTGTAATCCTTGGCTTAAGGATTGGTACCTCTGCGAAATGCGCAAAAAAATTTCTCAAAAGGGTGGAACCCGGCGGCAAAGCACGTCATTAATACGTCAGGCGGAAATGTGCAGGCGCGACCCGCCCGCGTCGAAGCAAATGTGAGGAGACGCAGATGAACACTCTACTGCCAGAACTTCACCAGGGGCATGCTCCGATTACCCTGCATCAGCTGTTCCGCGAGGCGATCGACGCCTATGAGGAATGGGACGGCGGCGCCGATGCGCCGACCATCTACTATCAAGGTGCACTCCTGCCGATCGCGCTGGTCTTCAATCATATGCGCGGATGCACCGATATTCTGCCGACGTCCGTCCGGGAGGTGGTGACGTCGCAGCTGACCAAGCCGTGGTCGAGCGAAAGCCCGCTCGACGATATGACGGTCTCTACGGCAGCCCGCATCATGGGCATCATGATCCGCAAGCGCCAGGTGCGCAGCGGACGGGCGGATATCAACGCGTTTATCCGCCGGATGGAGCGACAGCAGTCGCATCGCCTCGTTCGCTCATAACCTAAAGGGGCCGCGAAAGTGGCCCCTTTCTCGTGTTGGAAACATCAACGCCGTCCTAACCGACGATGGCAGACGTTAACGGATCGTGAAAACCGCTTGATGGCGGGCGAAACCCGTGTTGTAATCCCCGACTGACGACATGACCGCATATGTGTGAACGCATGCGCCCGGGGCAATGTCCCCTAGGACGACCAGGGCGAGGGCATCAGGTTCAACGATCCGACACCTGCTAGAGGCGGCAGGAAGGGAGGAATGATATGACGGTTCTCGGCATTTCCGCACCCGGCCGACGTGCATCCGGCGACCCGCTCGATATCGCAGTGGTCGGCCGTGGTTTCTCCGGCATCATGATGGCGATCGCGCTTTTGAAGACGGTGACGCAACCCTTCCGGCTGCGGCTGTTCGATCCCGCGCCCACCATCAGCGGCGGTCAGGCGCTGGCCGGCGCCCGCTCGACGGAGATCCTCAACAGCCGCGCTCGCGATCTCTCGGTCGCGACCGGGGAACCGAAGGATTTCACGCGCTGGCTGCAGGCGAGCAGCGAATTTCGCGATGCCGTTTCCGCCGCCATTCCCGGCTTCGGGCAGATTTTCGTGCCGAAATCGATCTTCAGTGACTATGTCTATCAGCGCTTCTCCGAGGCGCTCGCCCAGCGGCGCGATGTAACTGTGCAGATGTCGCACGATATCGCCGACGACATCCGTCGCCTCGATCATGGCGGCGTTCGCCTCGGCTTTGCCGATGGTGGGGCCATGGTGTTCGACGATGTGATTCTCGCAACGGGCTATGGCCTGAAGGCGGATGCCGGCGATGTCGCGCGGGCGCTGACCCGCGAGATCACCACGCCGCAAAGCGTCGAGAAGCATGTGATCGTCATGGGCAGCGGCCTGCGGGCCGTGGATCAGGTGTTGCAGCTGCGGGATGCCGGGTTCGCCGGACGGATCTCCATCCTCTCGCGTCGCGGATTCCTGCCACAGCCGCATACGCGGCTGGCCGCCGATTCGGTATTCCCGACCCAACCCATGCCCTCGCAGTTGCGCCACATCCTGCGCTTCGTCCGCGAAGCCTGTGCGGAGGCGGAGGAGAACGGCTGGAGCTGGCAGGCGGCCATGAACGGGTTGCGCAAGCGGGCAAGCTCGCTTTGGTCCTCCCTTCCGCCCAGCGAGAAGCGGCAGTTCAACCGGCATCTGCGCTCGATCTACGACGCCCACCGCAACCGGTTGCCGGCCGACGTCCATGCCCGGCTGGAGCGCGAGCTTGGCGCCGGACTGACGGAACTCCGGCGTGGCACCGCGCTGCGCAGGTCCTCTCAAGGCCTCATCGTCCGCTGGGCCGGCGAGCAGGCGGAAAGCCTGTTCACGGCCGACCGCATCATCGATTGCCGCTGCCTGTCGGCCGATCTCGATGTGCCGGTGATCGCCGCCGCCCTTCGCAACCAGCTCGCCGTCACCGACGAGCTGCATCTCGGCCTCTCGGTCAATCCGGCCGGCGAGCTTCTCGATGCGCGCGGCCGCGCCATCGGCCTTTTCGCCATCGGCCCGCTCGGCCTCGGTTCCCTGCCGGATATCGATCTGGTGCCGGAAATCGTCGCCCAGACCTATGCCGCAGCCACGCTCATCGACATGCGCGCCCGCCCGCAGCGCCAGGCCGGCTGACGCGACAGCGCCCGTCGCCGAAGGGGCTTGCTCGGAAGGCAGGACCTCCGAACCAAAGGTCGGCGTGACCTATCGCAGCATCGCTCTTCAGGGCCTGCCGATCCCTCTATGAACGTGCATCTGGATTGACAATGACAGGGCCCGGACGGAGAGTGGCGCCGGAACCGGCCGCCTTGAGCAGGCCGGACCTTGCGGGGGAAATTCGGCATGCGCGCGACACTTCGGTTCTCCTTGGGCCTGTTTATGCTGCTCGGTTCGGTGATCTCGGTCGCTGCCGCCGGGGGGCGAACCGTCGCGACGACGAGAGATCACGACTATTTCGGCTTCGACCTGCGCACGGAGCAGAACCTGTCGCTCGCCGATTGCGAGAAGGTCTGTATCACGGATCGCAACTGCCGCGCCTTCACCTATAATCCCAAGGTGAAGTGGTGCTTCCTCAAGTCCGATTTCCACACGCTGAACACCTTTCCCGGCGCCGTTGCCGGCCGGATCGTGGATGCCGCAAGCGCCGGCCCGGATATCGGCGCCGCCCTTTCGCTGCCCTTCCTGTCGGAAGAACTGGTAACCCAGGCGCGCGAGGCCAAGCGCGCGCTCACCGTGCCGGAGGATCGCGCGGACGCCGGTCGTGTGGCGCTGATTGCGCAGGCCGCCCGCGAACGTCAGGAGGGTGCCAACGAGGCGTCCCTTCAGAGCCTCATGGCCGCGCTCGCGATCGATGCCGAGGATGGCCGCTTGTGGACGCAGGCCTCCCGCACCGCCAACCTCATCACCGGCAATGCGACCGTCGCCAACCAGTCGGCGCTTGCCGCTATCAATGGCTACGAGCTGTCGCGCACTGCCACCGACCGCGCCGACGCGCTGGCCATGCTGGGACAGGCGCTTGCCGCTACCGAAAGCTTCCGCCCGGCGCTCGAAGCCTACAAGGCAAGCCTTGCGCTGGTGGAAAACCCGACGATACGGGCAGCCTTTGCCGATCTGCGCAGCAAGAACGGCTTTCGCGTGATCGGCAATACGGTGGAGGCGGAAGCCGTTTCGCCGCGCGCCTGCGTCCAGTTTTCCGAGCCGCTGCAGCCGGGCGTCGATTATACGCCGTTCCTGACGCTGGACGCCGCCGCGCCGCAGGCGGTCGAGGCGAAGGACAGTCAGATCTGCGTCGAGGGTCTGTCCCACGGTCAGCGCTACAAGCTCGCGCTGCGCCCCGGTCTTCCCTCGTCCGTCGAGGAGCCGCTCGAGGCGGCCGTCGATCTCGATCTCTACATTCCCGACCGCCCGGCCATGGTGCGCTTCACCGGCGACAGCTTCGTGCTGCCGATGACGGCACGGCGCGGCATTCCCCTCGTTTCGGTCAACACGACGAGCGCCAATCTCAAGCTCTACCGCGTCGGTGATCGCAACATCGCCCAGCTGCTGACGAATTCGCAATTTCTGACCCAGCTCGACGGCTACAGCGCCGACCGCATTCGCGACGAGAGCGGCGAACTCGTCTGGCAGGGCACGATCGACCTCCAGACGGACCTGAACAAGGAGGTCGTCACCAGCTTTCCGGTGGACGAGGCCGTGCCGCAGCGCAAGCCCGGCGTCTATGTGCTGACGGCCGTCTCGGCGACCGGCGCTTCCAACGAATGGGACAATCGGGCCACGCAATGGTTCGTCGTCTCCGATATCGGCCTCTCGACCTTTGCCGGTACCGATGGCCTCAGTGTGTTCACGCGCTCGCTCTCGTCGGCACAACCCTTGTCCGGCGTCGCGCTGGAACTCGTCGCCAAAAACAACGAGGTGCTGGGCACCGCAACCACCGACGCCGATGGCCGCGCGGTCTTTGCCGCCGGTCTCCTGCGCGGTGGGGATGCCACGCTGCCGGCCGTCATCGCAGCCCGTGCCGGCACCGACGACTATGTCTTCCTCGATATGACGCGCGCCGGCTTCGACCTATCCGACCGTGGCGTCACCGGCCGCCCGGCCCCGGGCGCCGTCGATGTGCTCACCTGGACGGAGCGCGGCATCTATCGGGCCGGCGAGACGGTTCACGTGTCGGCGCTCGCCCGCGATCCGGCGGCGACAGCCGTTCCCGATCTGCCGCTCACCTTCGTCTTCCTGCGCCCGGATGGCGTGGAGGACCGGCGGATCGTGTCGTCCGACAGCAAGCTCGGCGGTTACACGCTCGATATGGCGCTGCAGCCGAATGCCATGCGCGGTACCTGGACGGTGCAGGTCTTCACCGATCCGAAGGCGAAGGCCATCAGCGAAAAGCCGTTTCAGGTCGATGATTTCGTACCGGATCGCATCGAATTCGACCTCAAGAGCACCGCGCAGGCCATCACGCCCGGCACGCCGGTGCCGGTCACCGTCGATGGCCGCTTTCTCTATGGCGCGCCGGCGGCGGGTCTCGAGCTCGAAGGCGATGTGCTTTTGAAGCCGACGCATGAAAGCCCTGATTATCCCGGCTACGTCTTCGGCCTTGCGGACGAGGAGAATACCGAGGATAGCCGCCAGACGCTCGACATGCTGACGCCGCTCGATGCGGACGGCAAGGCGAGATTCGACGTCGATCTCTCCGACGTCCCGGCCACGACTCAGCTCGTCAACGCCACCATCGCCGTGCGGCTGCAGGAAGCGGGCGGACGGGCGGTCGAGCGGACGTTGGAGCTTCCCGTGCGCTCGGAGACCGATCGGATCGGCATCAAGCCGAATTTCAGCGGTGCTCTCACCGAGAATTCCACCGGAACGTTCCACGTGATCGGCGTCGGGCCGGATGGCGCGCGCAAGGCGATGCCGGGCCTGACCTGGAAGCTCATGAGTGTCGAGCGGCAGTACCAGTGGTATCGGGAGGGCACGGCGTGGCGCTACGAGCCCATCCTTTCGACCAAGCTTCTGTCGAACGGCACGGTCGATGCCGGTACTGATGGTGGCACGGTCAGCGTTCCCGTCACCTGGGGCCGCTACCGGCTGGAGGTCGCGGGCCCTGGCGGCGATCCCGTTTCGAGCGTCGAGTTCGATGCCGGCTTCTACGTCGCGGCGACCTCCACCGAGACGCCCGATGGGCTGGAGATCGCTCTCGACAAGGACAGCTACAAGGTCGGGGAAACCGCGACCCTCAACGTCTCGCCGCGATTTGCCGGCGAACTGCTGGTCACCGTCGGTTCGGAAACCCTGATCGCCACCAAAACCGTTTCCATTCCCGCGACCGGCGACAAGATCGCTTTGCCGATCACGGCCGAGTTCGGTGCCGGGGCCTATGTCACGGCCACGCTTTATCGACCGGGCGACGCGCAGGAAAGCCGCATGCCGATGCGCGCCATCGGCGTCAAATGGCTGTCGGTCGATCCGGCCGAGCGCAAGCTCGACGTGTCCCTGACACTGCCGGACAAGACGCTGCCGCGGCAGACGCTGAACATCCCCGTCAGCGTTGCCGGCGCCGGTGTCGGCGAGGAAGCCTATGTGACGCTCGCCGCCGTCGATGTCGGCATTCTCAATCTCACGCGCTACCAGGCACCGGATCCCGATGGCTGGTATTTCGGCCAGCGCCGCCTCGGCCTCGAGATCCGCGATCTCTACGGCCGCCTGATCGATGGCTCGCTGGGTGCGACGGGACGTTTGCGCACCGGCGGCGATGGCGGTGCCATGGCGCTGCAGGGCAACCCGCCCACGGAAAAGCTGGTCGCCTTCTTCTCCGGCCCGGTCAAGCTCGACGCCGAGGGCAAGGCCATCATCGGCTTCGATATTCCGCAGTTCAACGGCACCGCGCGCGTCATGGCCGTGGCCTGGACGAAAGCGGGCGTCGGCCATGCGAGCGGCGACGTCGTCATCCGCGATCCCGTCGTCGTTACCGCCAGCCTGCCGAAGTTCCTGGCGCCCGGCGACAGCGCCGAACTGCGCCTCGATATCGCCAATACCGACGCTCCGGCCGGCGATCTCACGATCACGGTCGAGGCCGATCCTTCGCTCTCTGTCGAGACAGCTTCGCTCGCCCAGAGCTTTGCTATTCCGGCCGGCTCGAAGATCGACGTGACCCTGCCGCTGAAAGGCGTGTATCCGGGCGATGGGACGTTCACCGTCAAGATCGCCGGGGCCGATGGACTGTCGCTCGACCAGACGCTGTCGATCCCTGTCCGGCCCGCCTCGCTTCCGGTCACCACGCGTCTGCCGGTCGAGTTGAAGCCCGGGGCGAGCCTTGTCGTGGACGAGGGCCTGCTTGCGGAAAGTCAGCTGCGCGGCGCGTCCGTCAGCCTCAGCGTCAGCAGGGCTGCCGCCTTCGATATCCCGGCGCTTCTGATGGTGCTTGACCGCTACCCCTATGGCTGCGCGGAACAGACGACGAGCCGTGCCCTGCCGCTTCTCTATCTAAGCGAACTCTCCGCCCAATCCGGTCTTCCCGAAGATGCCGATGTGCGCACGCGCGTTCAGGATGCGATCCACCGCGTCCTCTCCTACCAGTCGTCGTCAGGCAGCTTCGGCCTCTGGGGTCCCGGTTCCGGCGATCTCTGGCTCGACAGCTACGTGACCGAGTTTCTGACCCGCGCCCGCGAAAAGAACTTCGACGTGCCGGAACAGGCCATGGTGCAGGCGCTCGACAACCTGCAGAATTCGCTCTCCTACGATGTGAACGTGACCGAGCAGGGCAATGGCATCGCCTATGCGCTCTATGTTCTCGCCCGCAACCGCAAGGCCGCCATCAGCGACCTGCGCTATTACGTCGATACGAAGCTTGGCGAATTCCCGACGGCCCTTTCCAAGGGACACCTGGCCGCAGCCCTGTCGCTTTATGGCGATGCGAACCGGGCGGAGAGCGTGTTTTCGCAGGCAGCGACGATGTCTGAGGATGCGAAGATCTCCGAGCTTGCCCGGTCGGACTACGGCTCCGCCCTTCGCGACGATGCGGCAGTGCTGACGCTTGCAGCCGAAAGCCGTCCGGTCCCGACGATCATTCCCGCGCTCGCAAAGAAGGTCGCGGCCGCATGGGACCGCACGTCGACCACCAGCACCCAGGAGCAATTGTGGATGTTGCTCGCGGCCCGTGCCGTGTCGGGCGGAGACGAGGGTCTGGCCCTGACGGTGGACGGCGTTGCGTCATCCGGCGCCTTTGCCGCCCGCAAAACCGGCGACGAGATTCTTGCCCGTCCCATCACCATTGCCAATACCGGCAAGGAGCCGGTGACGGCGACAGTGACGACGGTTGCCGCTCCCGCCTTCCCGCTGCCGGCCGGCGGCAACGGCTATGCCATCGAGCGCAGCACCTACACGCTCGACGGCGAGCCGGCGAATGTCAGCCAAGCCCGCCAGAATGAACGCTATGTCGTGGTGATCAAGGCGACCGATCTCAACCCTGGTCCGGCCCGTATTCTCGTCACCGACCTCCTGCCTGCCGGGTTCGAGATCGACAATCCGACGCTGGTGGACAGCGCCAAGCTGTCGAATTTCGAATGGCTGGGCGAGATGCAGGCGGCCCATAGCGAGTTCCGCAGCGACCGCTTCGTCGCCGCCTTCGACCATGCCGCCGGCGATACGAACGAGATGACGGTTGCCTACGTCGTGCGCGCCGTCACCCCCGGCACCTACGATCATCCGGCTGCAACGGTCGAGGATATGTACCGTCCGCAATTCTCCGCGCGCACGGCAACGGGCCGCATGGAGGTTCAGGCGGTCGAGTGATGCGTCGGTCGTTGCATCCACCCGCCATCTCTGGCGGTCTTGCCCGAACGTTCGCCGCCGGTCTTGTCGGCGGCGGCATTCTGGTTGGGCTTGTCGTCGGCGCCATGTTTGCCATCGATGCGGTGGACCATGCCTATCCGCCGCCGCTCGAAGGTCCCGCGCTTTCGACCTCGGCCGAAATGGTCGATCGCGATGGCCGGCTGTTGCGGGCCTTCGCGACAGTCGATGGCCGCTGGCGGCTGAGGACCACGGCGCAGGATGTCGATCCGCAATTCGTCCGCATGCTCATTGCTTACGAAGACCGGCGTTTTGCCAAGCATGGGGGCATCGATGTCCGCGCGCTTGCCCGCGCCACCGTGCAGTTCATCATCCACGGCCGCATCGTCTCCGGCGCCTCGACACTTTCCATGCAGGTCGCCCGGCTGATCGAGCCGCGCGAAAGCCGCTCGATCGGCGCGAAGCTTCGGCAGATGGCCCGCGCCTGGCAGCTGGAGCGCCGGCTGACCAAGGCGCAGATTCTCGATCTCTACCTGACCCACGCGCCCTATGGCGGCAATCTGGAAGGCGTGCGCGCGGCAAGCCTGGCCTATTTCGGCAAGGAGCCGCGGCGGCTGACGGTCGCAGAGGCGGCGCTTCTCGTCGCCCTGCCGCAACTGCCCGAGCGCCGGCGTCCCGACCGGCATCCAAAGGCGGCCGAAGCCGCGCGTGCCCGCGTGCTGGAGCGCGCTGCCGTTGCCGCGGTCATTGGGGAAGGCGAGGCGGAGCGGGCAGCCGTCACGCGTGTGCCGGAAAGCCGTCGTCCGCTGCCGACGCTCAGCCCGCACCTTGCCGAAACAGCGCGTCGCAAGGCGCCGGCCGCACCCACGCTTCATACCACGCTCGTCGCGCCTGTTCAGGCCGCTCTGGAAACTGTGGCGAAGAGTGCGGCCGAGCGCGCCGGCCCCCGCATTTCGGTCGCCATGGTCATGGCGGATGCCGCGACCGGGGAAATTCTCGCGGAGGTAGGATCGGCGGATTATCTCGATTCGAGCCGCAAGGGCTGGATCGACATGACCCGCGTGCCGCGCTCGCCGGGATCGACCCTGAAGCCCTTCATCTACGGACTGGCCTTCGAAGAGGGGCTGGTGTCGCAGGAAACGGTGATCGAGGACCGGCCGGCCGACTTCTTCGGCTACCGCCCACGCAATTTCGACATGACCTACCAGGGCGACGTCACTATCCGGCAGGCGTTGCAACTGTCGCTGAACGTCCCGGCCATCCGGCTCCTGGATGCGGTCGGCCCATCCCGGCTGATGCTGCGTATGCGGCGCGCGGGCATCAACCCGATCCTGCCGCCGCAGGAGACGCCGGGCCTTGCCATCGGGCTCGGCGGTCTCGGTGTGACGCTGCGCGATCTGGTGCAGCTCTATGCCGGGCTTGCCAATGAGGGCCGGCCCGTGCGGCTCGGCGACGGGGTGGACTCGGTGCCTGGGCCCATCGCCGGCGAACCCATGCTGGACCCGGCGGCGACATGGCAGATTGCCGATATTCTCTCGGGCGTCTTGCCGCCCACCGGCAGCGCCCGTCGTGGGATCGCCTACAAGACCGGCACGAGCTACGGCTACCGCGATGCCTGGTCGATCGGATATGACGGCCGGACGGTGCTCGGCGTCTGGGTTGGCCGCGCCGACAACGGCGCTGTGCCGGGCATCACCGGCTATGCGACGGCGGCGCCGATCCTGTTCGAGGCTTTTGCCAAATCGGGCATTGCGGGCGTGCCGCTGCCGCGCGCGCCGGCCGGCGCCGTGCGTATCGCGGCGCAGGACCTGCCGATCAGCCAGCGCCGCTTTTCCATGACGACGAGCGGCCTCCTGCGCGCCAACATCCGCGAGGCCGCGCCGCAGATCGTCTATCCACCGGAGGGTGCGCGCGTCGATCTCGGCAAGGATGTCGCCGGCGTGCCGCTGCCGCTGATGTTGAAGCTTCAGGGCGGACGGGCACCGTTTCGCTGGCTGGCCAATGGCCGACCGCTGGCGGATCTCACCCGGCGGCGGATCAACCAGTGGGTGCCGGATGGTGCCGGCTATTCCACTCTGACCGTCATCGACGCGGCGGGCCGGGCCGCCAGCGTTCGCGTGTTCCTGCAATAGACCCGATCCACGGCCGTCCCTAAGGTCGAGAACCCGAACCTGCTGTCATCTCAGTTCTTTTCGTCAAGCGCCTTCAAGACGCGCCGCAGCAACTCCTCTTCCTCAAGGACCCCGTGACGATAGAGCGTGAGGACAAGAGCTGCGACGGGGTTGCTGGCATCGCTGTCAGGCGCGATCTTGCGCTTCTTGCGAGCAGCGTCGTACACGCGCTGACAGAGATCGACATGCTCGGGCAGCATGGGTTGGTTACGCCAAGACATTGGTTCAGTCTCTTCTCTTTACGGCTGCCGGTCAGAGGGCAGCCAGTTCAGACATTCGGGATATGGCCCAGATGAAAATAGGGCACTTCAAGAAAAAGTGTAAAACTTCATTTGGTCCGTTTTACGGAAAAACAATGGCTCCCGTGAAAAAAAGGAATGTGTAGAGCGCAAGAACTCTCCAAACGCACGCGGCCTCTAGACGCGAATGCGCCTTGAAGAGGTGGCGAAGAGTCCTGCGTTTTTACGAAGCTGCTCCGCTCCATACTACAACCCTCACGACATATTGAAATAGCCCGGGAAAACGTTACGTCACAAATGGAGGATGGCGCGTGGAGGCGGCGCCCTGACGAAGGCGAGCGACACAAGGCTCGGGCCGTATTCAGGGAAGAAGGTTTACGCCTCATTCGCCAACAGAGGCTGCTGCATGGCAGCCGGGAGCACGTCATGCTGGGTTCGTATGTTTTTCAGGAAGGCACCGTCATCACGCCGACGGAAATGGATATGCTCTTTCGCGTCTTCCAGCGCCTGTGTGATCATCGCCAGATCCCCAGTACCGGCCCCAAGGCGGAGATCGAGGCTGCCTATCTCGTGGCTCTTTTCAGCGATGGTCTGAACACGGAAGAGCTTCTGTGGAGCGTGGTTGCCGCGGAGGCGTGAGGCCGCCGCCGCAGGAAAACGTCCGCCGAACCGCGTCTATCCGCGTTTACGGTCGCAAAGTCAGGTCGCAGACGCCCGCCGGGCTGCTGCTTTGATGGCCGCCTCCAGCCCGTCCGCATCATAAGGTTTGCGCAGCAGCACCGCATCCGGCGGCGAACCGTCCGGTGCCCGGTCGTTACCGGTCGCAAAGACGATGCCGAGCGCCGGGTTGATTGCGAGAGCTTCCGCGGCGAGATCCGCGCCCGATGCGTCGGGAAGGCCGAGATCGGTCACGAGCACATCGACCGATGCGCCGGCCAGCTTCTCCCTCGCCTCCTGCGCACTCCCCGCTTCGATGACGGCATGGCCGAAATTCTCGACGAGCTCCACTGTATTGGCCCGGATCAGCGGATCGTCCTCAACGACCAGAACCGTCACCGGTGCCGGCTCGGGCGCGCGCGTAACGATCGGCACAGGCCCGGGAACGACATGGCGCGGCGCGGCGGGGCCGGGTGCAACAGTGGCGGCGACCTGCGTGTTCACGGCGGAACGCTGTTTCTGATTGGCGATGACATGGCGGATTTTGCGCGCCAGCGCCTCACGGGTATAGGGCTTGGAAAGAAGTTCCACGCCCGCATCCAGCCGCCCCCCATGGACGATGGAGTTCTCCGTATAGCCCGAGGTGAAGAGCACGGCGATATCCGGCAGGCGCTCCTTGGCCTTGCGCGCCATCTCCACGCTTTTCAGCGGTCCGGGCATGACGACGTCGGTGAAGAGCAGGTCGATGGCGATGCCGCTTTCCACCACGCTGAGCGCGTTCTGTGCATTGGTCGCCTTCAGCACGCCGTAGCCGAGATCGCTCAGCATCTCCACCACCGTGTTGCGCACCTCGTCGTCATCCTCCACCACGAGGATCATTTCCGTGCCGCCGACGACGGGTCCGGACTGGATCGTCACCTCGCGGTCTTCGCTGGCCGTGGCGCGGGGCAGGTAAAGCTTGACCGTCGTGCCGTGGCCGACCTCGCTGTAGATCTTCACATGGCCGCCCGATTGCTTGACGAAGCCATAGACCATCGACAGGCCGAGCCCGCTGCCCTTGCCTTCGGCCTTGGTGGAGAAGAACGGCTCGAACACCTGTTCCAGCACCTCCGGCGCAATGCCCGACCCCGTGTCGCTGACGGACAGCACGACATACTGGCCCGCCTCGACCTCGGCATGATTGCGGACATAATCGTCGTCGAGATAAGCATTGCCCACCTCGATCGTCAGCTTGCCATTGCCATCCATGGCGTCGCGCGCGTTGATCGCGAGGTTCAGCACCGCGTTCTCGACCTGCACCGGATCAACGAACGTGTTCCACAGCCCGCCGGCGACGATGGTTTCCAGCTCGATCGCCTCGCCGATGGAGCGCCGCAGCAGATCGTCCATGCCCGACATGAAGCGCCCGACATTGA
Source organism: Rhizobium sp. PP-CC-3A-592 (assembly GCF_003217095.1). GTDB lineage: Bacteria > Pseudomonadota > Alphaproteobacteria > Rhizobiales > Rhizobiaceae > Ferranicluibacter. The sequence continues at coordinate 228,908 of NZ_QJSR01000004.1, read as the reverse complement.
TGACCTTCGGCTCCAGCGCCTGCCTTCGGCCGAAGGCCAGAAGCTGGCTTGCAAGCTTGGCGCCGCGGCTGACGCCGGCCAGGGCATTTGCGACCCGCCGCTCGGCGCGTTCGTTGCCAGCCACGTCTTTCGCAAGCAGCTGCAGATTACCCGAGACGACCTGCAGCAGGTTGTTAAAATCATGGGCGACGCCGCCGGTGAGCTTGCCGATCGTCTCCATTTTCTGGGCCTGTTGCAGCGCCCGCTCCGCCTGCCGCCGTACGGCGATCTCTTCGCTGACGCGGGCTTCCAGCGTCTCGTTGAGCAGACGCAGCTGCTCCTCGGCGCGCTGGCGATGGCGGACCTGGCGCTCCAGATGCACGGCATGCCGGCGCAGTTCGTCCTCGGCCTGCCGCTGTTCGCTGATATCGGTATGGACCCCGACCCATTCGGCGATATCGCCCTGCTCGTCGAAGATAGGCACGCCGCGAATGGCAAACATCCGCCAGACGCCATCATGACGGCGCACGCGATGTTCCCAGATGAACGTCCGCCGGTCGGCGACGGCAGCATTCCACGCCTCGACCGTCGCCTGACGGTCGTCGGGATGCACCGCGTCCGCCCAGCCGTAATCCTGATAGGCTTCGTAAGGCTGCCCGGTCAGCTCGGCCCAGCCCGGCTGCTGCCCGATCATCCGGCCATCGGCGCTGTTGGTCCAGAGAACGCCGTGCACGGCGTGGACTGCGGCCCGAAACCGGTTGTTGCTGACCAGAAGCTCCTTCTCGGCGCGCTTGCGGTCCTCGATGTCGATCAGCAGGATGTAGATACCGTCCACGGTGCCGGCATCCGTCAGCCGCGGCATGTAGCGCACCTCGGCGGTGCGATGGTCGCCGCCCGGCCTGCGGATCACCGTATCCGTAATGATGGGCTCGCCGGCAAAGGCGCGTTCGAGATAGGAGATGCGTTTGCGATAATATTCCTCGCCGATGATCTCGCGGATATGCCGGCCGATGACCGCGCTTGCGGGATGGCCGAACCATTCGAGATAGCCCTTGTTGGCGAACCGATAGACGTGATCGACATCGAGGAACCCGACGAGAATGGGGAGCGCGTCGGCGATCCGGCTAAGTTCCGCCTGGCTTTCGGCCAGAGCCCGCACGGCCCGCACCCGGTCGGTGTTTTCGAGCACCGTGCAAAGCACGCCATCGACCCCGCCCTCGTCATTGTAGATCGGCGTGTAGAACAGGTCGAAGACGATCTCTTCCGGTCGGCCGTTCCGGTGCAGCACCATGGGCTGATCGCGAAAGCTCTGGACCTCGCCCTTAAGGCCGCTCTCCAGGATGCGGCGGTTCCAGTCCCAGATTTCCGGCCAGATCTCCGGCACCTTGCCGCCAAGCGCCCGGGGGTGATAACCGCCGGCGATCTCACGGTAGGCGTCATTGTAGATCATCACATGATCGGGCCCCCACATCAGCACCTGCGGGATCGGCGAATTGATCAGGGAATTGACCTTGATTCGCAGATTGGCGGGCCAGGTGCCGAACGGACCGAGCGATGTCGAGGCCCAGTCGAAATCCCGGATGCGCTGCCCGAGCTCGCCGCCGCCGAAAGGCCAGGCTGCCTTGCTGGAACCAATGCTCATGATACTCGTATCTCGCCGGGTGTGCGTAAGGGATCGGGACAGGGGGAGTTCTACTGCATTTTCCCGGAAATCGGAATCATTTCGAGGGAAAAAATCCTGCGATAGCTCAACGCGTTAGAACACCGTCGCCGTCCATGGGCAGTCATTCCCGGCTGGGCCCGGCCCGTCTGACGGCCACAGGCATCAACGGCCGAAAACCGCATAGATAGCGTGGCAGGAGATGCAAAGGGCCGGTGGTTCCGCCGGCTTGGAATTCGTGCCGGATATTGATCTGGCAAACGGAACCAATATTCGGCATCAGTGTTCTCTAAAGCTCGGTCCTCAGCCGCGCGATCAGCGGGTTTTGGAGAGACATGTGAGCACGAAAGCGACCGTTACCGCGCCTCTTCGCAAGGCGGACCTCTACCCGCCGGTCGATCCCAGTTCCCGCAACAAGCTCTCGGGCCATGTCCTGCTCATCCTGATCGGCGCCACCGTCGTTCTCAAGGTGGGCCAGGAGATCTTCGTTCCGCTCGCGCTGTCCCTTCTTCTCACCTTCACGCTCGCCCCGATCGTCTCCTTCCTGCGCCGCCGCTCGGTGCCGAAGATCGCTGCGGTCATGATCGCGGTCGCCTCGGCCTTCTGCGCCATCGCCCTCTTCAGCGTCGTCGTCGCATCGCAGGTGTCGAACCTCGCCCAGAATATCCCGGCCTACCAGCGCAACATCGTCGTCAAGGTGCAGACGCTGGCCCAAGCCGGGTCCGGCGACGGCATCATGAAGCACCTGAGCGGTATCGTGGAGCGGGTGGGCGAGGAGATCCAAACGCGGGCGGTCGAGAGCCAGGAGGATGCGGCGGCTGCCGTGCCGACATCGCGCGAACCCATGCCGGTCGAGATCGTCACGCGTTCGAACCCCATCCAGACGCTCGGAAACTTCATCCTGCCGCTGATCAGCCCTTTTGCCACGGCGGGCCTTGTGATCGTGCTCGTCATCTTCATGCTGCTGGAGCGCGAGGACCTGCGCGACCGGTTCATCCGGCTGGTCGGCCTCAACGATCTCCACCGAACGACCGAGGCGCTTCAGGATGCCGGCAAGCGGGTCGGCAAATACCTGCTGATGCAATTGGTGGTGAATGCGCTCTACGCCTTTCCGATCACCCTCGGCCTCTGGATCCTCGGCATTCCCAATGCCATCCTCTGGGGCCTTCTGACGCTGGTCCTGCGCTTCGTGCCCTATATCGGTCCGGTCATCGGCATGATCCTGCCGCTGTTTCTGGCGCTGGCGATCGCACCCGGCTGGTCGCTCGTGTTCTGGGTCGGCGCCCTGTTTCTTACGACCGAGCTGATCAGCAACAATGTCGTTGAACCCTGGCTCTACGGATCGCACACCGGCCTGTCGCCCCTCGCCATCATCATCTCCGCGATCTTCTGGTCCTGGCTCTGGGGGCCGCTCGGGCTGATGCTGTCGACGCCGCTGACGGTCTGCCTCGTCGTCCTTGGCCGTTATGTTCCGCAATTTAGCTTTCTCGACGTGCTGCTCGGCAACGAGCCCGTGCTGGAGCCGCATGAAAAGCTCTATCAAAGGCTTCTGGCGGGCGATCCGGACGAAGCGACAGCCAATGCGGAAGACTATCTGGAAGACGAGTATCTGCTCGACTATTACGAAAAGGTCGGCATGCCCGCGCTCCTTCTCGGCGAAGTCGACCGGCAGCGCGGCGTGATGACGGAGGCGCAAATCGAGCGCTTCTCCGGCAGCGTTCGCTCGCTGGTGGATAATCTCTCGGAGATCGCCGACGAGGAGGAGAGCGAGGAGGACGTGCCAAGCGATCCGGAAGCCAATGACGGAACCGACAAGGCAGGCGACGACGTCGATCTGCCGGACGGCACCGGACATTCGCTGCTCTGCATCGGTGGGCGTGGAGACATAGACGACGCGGCGGCCGCCATGCTGGCCCAACTCCTCGAGATCCAAGGCGCGGATGCCACCAGCATCGCGCATTCCACGACCGATCTGCGCATGCTCAGGGATAGCGACACGATCGACACCGTGGTCTTCACCTTCCTCAACGGAAACTCCAAGACCCATGCCCGCAATCTTGTGCGTCGCCTGAAGCGCATGAAGCCGGGCTTGCGGGTCGGCCTGTTCGTGCCTCTCGCCAATGGTCAGGACCACCCGCGCATGACGCTGGAGGACACCAATGCCGACTTCATCACGCTGACGCTGGCCGAAACCGTCCGCTCGGCGCTGACCGAGACCGGCCCGGTGCCGCTGATGACGATCACGCGCAAGCTCGGTCGCCCGCGTATTCGTCTGGCAAAGACGGCCTGACACGCGATCGGCCCTGTGGCTACGGCGAAAGTCCGGCACAGCGTGCGGTGTTGCGGATATGCGCTTCCATTTCATGGCGTGCTGCTGCGGCGTCGTTGCTTCGGAGCGCCGCGATGATCCGGCGATGTTCGGCGATCGAATGGCGCATGCGTTCCGGGTCGGTGATCGGGATCGGCTGGCGCTGCGTTTCCGTCACCTGATCGCGCACCGTCTGATAGAGCGCTTTCAGCATGGCGTTCGAGCATGCCGAGACGATCGTGCCGTGAAAGGCGAGGTCTGCCTCTACATTCGACAGGAGATCCTGCCGCGCCCAGCATTCCTCCATGGTCTGCGTGGCCGTTTCCATCCGGTCGAGCTGCAACTGCGTCAGGCGACCGGCCGACAGCCGCGCGATCTCGCCCTCGAGCAGGATCCGCGTCTGGAAGACGTCGAACACCGAATAGCTGTCGGAATAGCGCCATGGGGCCATATGGCCGGAGGCGCCCCTCGTACCTTCCGTCGCCGCAGCCACGAAGGTGCCTCGCCCCGCTTCCGTCTTCAGAAGACCCAGCGTTTCCAATGTCAGAAGCGCCTCGCGCAGGGATGCGCGGCTGACGCCGAGCGTCTGCGAAAATCCGCGCTGAGACGGGATTTTCTCGCCCGCCTTTAACGTGCCGTTCTGGATCATCGCCTGGATCTCGCGGGCGACCGATTGCGGGACGAGCGTCTTGTTCAACATGAAAACCCCACTCCGCACCTCAAGCACTTGGCGATAGGCGCTGACGCCCCAGCTCTTCCGACCGACATATCAACTCCTGCCGTATCCGCGTCTAAAATCCGAGAGACAGGCGTCCAATCTATTTTGTTCGCGGCCATTGCCAAGCGGAAAGCATCGTGCTTTTTTGGCCTGACTGGTCTGACCAGTCAGGCCACTGTAGATTGAGTCATGTTCAAATAACAAGGGGAACTCTCATGACACGAACGAACACTCTCAAGACCACGCTTCTCGCCGGCGTCCTCGCAGCCTTTGGCACGGCCGGTGCCTACGCCGCCGATCTCACGGTTGGTGCCAATATCGGCAACGTGCCGTGGGAATTCGAAGATGCGAGCGGCAAGGTGACAGGTTTCGAAGTCGATCTCGTCAACGAAATCGCCAAGCGCCTCGGCAAGACGGTCGAATTCGTCAACACGCCGTTCAACGGCCTCTTTCCGGCCGTCCAGTCCGGCCGCATCAACATGGCGGTCTCCTCGATCACCATCACCGAGAAGCGCTTGGCGTCCGTCAGCTTCGCCCAGCCCTATTACGACAGCGACCAGTCGCTGACCGTCACCGCAGCCTCTGGCATCACCGGCCTCAAGGACATGGGCGAGAAGGTCGTGGGCGTCGATACCGGTTCGACCGGCGACATGTGGGCGGACGCGCACAAGGCCGAGTACAAGCTGGGCGAAATTCGTCGCTTCGAAGGCCTGCAGCCCGCCATGCTCGACCTCGTCGCCGGCCGCGTCGATGGCTACATCTCCGACATTCCGGCGCTGCTCTATTACGTCAAGGACAAGCCGGAGCTGAAGGTCGTCGAGCGGATCCCGACCGGCGAGAAATACTCGATCATGTTCAACAAAGGCGACCCGCTGGCTGCCGACGTCAATGACGTGATCACCACGCTGAAGGGCGAAGGCTTCATCGCCAAGATTCATGAGACCTGGTTCGGTGCCAAGGCCGAGGATACGACCTCGACCGTTGCCGTCATGGACATGCCCAAGGCCAAGTAAGCCGCAACCGCACCGGCAGGACCGCAGAGGTCCTGCCGGATGCCAGGGAGCCGTTTCGGCCATGAATCTCATCAATACCTTCTTCAACATGCAGGTGCTGGCCGACAGTCTGCCGCAGCTCATGTGGGGCTTGGTGGTCACGCTGCAGATCGGCGTCACCAGCATTCTCTGCGGTCTTGCGGGCGGCCTGTTCCTCGCCATTGCGCGGCTCTACGCACCGGCTTTCTTCAAGCTGCTGATCCGCATCTATATCGATATCTTCCGCTCGATCCCGCTGCTCGTTCTGCTGATCGTCGTCTATTACGCGCTTCCTTTCGTCGGAATCCGCCTGTCGCCCTTTCTCTCTGCGGTCACAGCCCTGTCGCTGGTGTCGGCTGCCTATACGGCCGAAATCTTCCGCGCCGGCATCGAGGCCATTCCCCATGGCCAGTTCGAGGCGTCGGCCGCGCTCGGCCTCTCCAACAGGCACACGATGGTCGATGTCATCCTGCCGCAGGCTATCCGCATCGTCATTCCGCCGCTCACCAACAATTGCATCAACGTCATGAAGGACACGGCGCTCGCCTCCGTCGTCGCCATGCCTGACCTTCTGAAACAGGCAACGCAGGCGCAGGCGCTCTCGGCCAACCCGACGCCGCTGATCGGTGCCGCCATCATCTACGTCCTGCTGCTTTGGCCGATGGTCGCCGTCGTTGCCCGCCTCGAAAAGCATTTCGCACGGGGGAAACGCTGATGAGCACGCCCATCACCACGCCCGTTCCCGCGATCATCTCCATCCGCGGCCTGACCAAGGCCTATGGCACCTTCACGGTTCTCCACGGCATCGATCTCGATATCGCCGAGGGCGAGGTCGTCTGCGTCATCGGCCCGTCCGGCTCCGGCAAATCGACGCTGATCCGCTGCATCAATCATCTGGAGGCTTTCTCAGCCGACAGCACGATCACGGTCGATGGTATCCGCGTCGCACCCGGAAAGGCGCTGGCCAAGGTGCGGGCCGAGGTCGGCATGGTGTTCCAGTCGTTCAATCTCTTCCCGCACATGACCGTGCTGAAGAACGTCATGCTCGCGCCCATGCGGGTGCGCGGCACGGTGAAGGACGAGGCCGAGCGAAAGGCCCGCGACTTGCTCGCCCGCGTCGGCATCGGCGAACAGGCGGAGAAATTCCCGGCCCAGCTTTCCGGCGGCCAGCAGCAGCGTGTGGCGATTGCCCGCGCGCTGGCCATGGAGCCGCGTGTGCTGCTCTTCGACGAGCCGACATCCTCGCTCGACCCGGAAATGGTGGGCGAGGTGCTGGACGTGATGCGCAAGCTCGCTGGCACCGGCGTGACCATGATCATCGTCACGCACGAGATGGGCTTTGCCCGCCAGGTCGCCGACCGCGTCATTTTCATGGACAGCGGACGGCTGGTGGAAGCCGGCACGCCGGAGCAGATCTTCGACAGCCCGAGGCAAGAGCGCACGCGCAGCTTCCTGCGCGCTGTCCTCAACCACTGAACAAGAAAATACGGAGGACAACACGGATGGCCACCACGACGCCGCTCGATCTCGATTATGTGCGCAGCCAGTTTCCAGGGCTCGCCAAAGGCTGGGCCTTTTTCGACAATGCCGGGGGATCTCAGATCCTGAAAGGCGCGCTCGACCGCATCAACACGTTCCTGATCGACAAGAACGTCCAGATCGGCGGCTCCTACGATGTCTCGCAGGAGGCAGCCCGCGCGCTCTACGAGGCGCGCACGGCGGCCATGCATCTGGTCAACGCCAGCCGACCGGAAGAAATCGTCTTCGGCAGCTCGACCACGGCGCTTCTGCAGAATCTCGCGCGCGCCATGCAGAGCCAGCTCTTGGCCGGCGACGAGATCGTCATCACGGTCAGCGATCACGAATCCAATATCGGCCCCTGGGACCGGCTGCAGGCGGCGGGCATCACGCTCAAGATCTGGCCGCTGAACACGGAAACCATGACGCTCGATCTGGCCGATCTCGCGCCGCTGATGACCAAGCGCACGAAGCTCGTCTGCGTCACCCATGTCTCCAACATCCTCGGCTCGGTCAACCCGATCCGCGAGATCGCCGATTTCGTGCATGCGCGCGGCGCGCTGATCTGCGTCGATGCCGTCGCCTATGCGCCGCACCGGGCCGTGGACGTGCAGGCCTTCGATGCTGACTATTACGTCTTCAGCCTCTACAAGACCTATGGCCCGCACTACGCGCTGATGTACGGCAAGTACGACCTGCTGCTGGAGCTCGACACGCTCTACCACTATTTCTACGGCAAGGACAAAGTGCCGGGGAAGCTGGAGCCCGGCAACCCGAACTACGAGCTTGCCTATGCCACCTGCGGCATCGTCGATTATCTCGCAACGCTCGGCGAGCAGGCCGGCGAGACCGGCACGACCCGGCGGAAGATCGAGGCCGCCTTCTCGGCGATCACCGCGCAGGAGAATGCGCTCGTCGAGCGGCTCCTCGCCTATCTTCGTGCACGCAACGACTGCCGCATCGTCGGTCAGGCCACCAACCGGAACGATACCCGCGTGCCGACCATCGCCTTCCGCTTCGATGGCCGCGATGCCGGCGAGCTTTGCAAGGCGATGGATGCCGAGAAGATCGCCATGCGGTTCGGCGATTTCCACTCCCGCCGCCTTGCCGAATATCTCGGCCTCACCGACCATGGCGGCATGCTGCGCGTCTCCATGGTCCACTACAACACGCTGGAAGAGGTCGATCGCTTCACAGCAGCCCTCGACCGCATCCTTGCCGGCGATGCCGGGCTGGCCAAGGCGAGCTGAACAGGCCGCGTTGAACATAGGGAAAAGGAGAGAACGATGCGCTTCGACACGGTGATCCGCCATGGAACGGTGGTAACGGCCTCTGATACGTTCAAAAGCGATATCGGCATCCGCGACGGCCGTATCGTCGCGCTCGCGGCAGAGCTGATGGACGCCGACGAGATCATCGATGCGACCGGCCTTCTCGTCCTTCCCGGTGGCATCGACAGCCATGTGCATCTCGACCAGCCTTCCGGCGACGGCATCGTCATGGCCGACGATTTCGACAGCGGCACCCGTTCTGCCGCCATCGGCGGCAACACGACCGTCATGGCCTTCTGCATGCAGGAGAAGGGTCAGTCGCTGCGCGAGGCCCTGAAGATCTATCATGCGAAGGCAGAGGACAAATGCCATGTGGACGTGTCCTTCCACATGGTCATCACCGACCCGACGCCGGAGGTGCTCGGCCAGGAAGTGCCGGCGCTGGTCGAGGACGGCTATACCTCGATGAAGGTCTTCATGACCTATGAGGGCCTGCGGCTGCGCGATGACGAGATCCTCGCCACGCTCGACACGGCGCGGCGCACCGGTGCGCTCGTCATGGTCCACTGCGAGAACGAGGATGCCATCCGCTATCTCATCGGCCGTCACGAGGAGGAAGGCAAGTTCGCCCCGAAATTCCACGCGACGACCCGTCCGGTCGCGGCCGAACGCGAGGCGACCCACCGCGCTCTGTCGCTTGCCGAAATCGTCGATGTCCCGATCGTCATCGTCCACGTCTCCAACCGCGAGGCGATGGAGGAAATCCGGCGCGCGCGCCAGCGCGGCCAGAAGATCGCCGGCGAAACCTGCCCGCAATATCTGATGCTGACGGCAGACGATCTCGATCAGGAGGCGCTCGAAGGGGCGAAATACGTCTGCTCGCCGCCGCCGCGCGACAAGGCGAGCCAGGAGGCCTGCTGGGAGGGCCTCGAACAGGGCGTGTTCGACCTGTTCTCCTCCGACCATTGCCCCTTCCGCTTCGATGACCCGGAAGGCAAGCTGAACGAGAAGGGCAAGCGCCATTTCCGCTGGATCCCGAACGGTATCCCGGGCGTTGCCACCCGCCTTCCCATCCTCTTTTCCGAAGGCGTCATGAAGGGCCGCATCGATCTCAGCACCTTCGTCGCGGTCACGGCCACCAACCATGCCAAGCTCTACGGGCTCTATCCCCGCAAGGGCACCATCGCCATCGGCTCGGATGCCGACCTCGCCCTCTGGGACCCCGAGAAGCGCACGACGCTCACCAACGACCTTCTTCACCACGGCGCTGACTACACGCCTTACGAAGGCCTCGACATCCAGGGCTGGCCCACCCGCGTGCTCCTGCGCGGCCGGACGATCGTCAAGGACGGCAAACCTGCCGAGAGCGATACGCCGACAGGCACGTATCTCCCGAGGGGCAAGTCCGCGCTGATCCGGTAGATGGAGACTCAGTGTTTAGTTACACGACGCGTTCGGCCGCGTTTTTGAGCATGATGGTCGGATCGGCTTAATGATCGCGGTTGGCGACGAAGGCTGCGGCGTCAATCAGCGTTTTCGAGGCATCGCCATAAAGTGCGAGGAGGGCGCTGGCCTCTGCAACCAGTCGCGCGAGTTCTGCTTCGGCCCAGCCGGTGCCGCGGCGGGCGACCAGTGTTGCCTTGCCGCGGGCTTCGTCCTTGCCGGTTGCCTTGCCCATGGTCTCAGCGTCTGCCTTGAGGTCGAGCAGGTCGTCCGCAAGCTGGAAGGCGCGGCCGATGCGTTCGCCGAACTGGCGCATGCGCGCACGGTCTTCGGCACCCGTGCCGGAGACGATCGCGCCGGCTTCGCAAGCAAACCGGATGAGGGCGCCGGTCTTCATGGCTTGAAGGGTGACGATGCCCCGTTCGTCGGGTGCGGTCGTTTCCGCTGCCAGATCCAGCGCCTGTCCGCCGGCCATGCCGCCGAGGCCGGAGGCGCGGGCGAGCGCCAGCACGAGCGCCGTCTTCACGGCATCGGGGAGCGTGGTCTCGGGTCCGGCCAGAATGTCGAAGGCGAGGGTCAGCAGGCTGTCGCCGGCGAGGATGGCATTCGCCTCGCCATAGGCGATGTGGACCGTCGGCTGGCCGCGGCGCAGGTCGTCGTCGTCCATGGCCGGCAAATCGTCGTGGACGAGGGAATAGCAATGCACGCATTCGAGGGCAGCGGCGACCCGGATGGCGGCTTGCGCATCTCCGCCGAACAGCGCCGTGCTCTCCATCACCAGAAAGGGGCGCAGCCGCTTGCCGCCGTTCAGCACGCCATGCCGCATGGCCGCGAGCAGTGCGGGCGGGCGGGCGATCTCGTCGGGCGCGACCGTGTCGCTCAGGAGCGCTTCGAGGCAGGCCGTGACCTGGTCGGCACTCTGCCGGAGTTGGGTATCGAAGGTCTGGGCAGCTGCGTTCATGGCGGCTCTTTGGCATGCGCGTGCGGCGCGTTCAATAAATTTCACCGGGAAGCGCGTCTCTACCGGGGACAGCGGTGAAAAGGACGTTCAAATCCCCTCGATCTTAGACTATGACGGAGGGTGCGGATGGGGCGACGGACGGGTTGATCAGTCGGGACGATCAGAGTTGGGATATCGTACCCGAACCACGTGAGCCAGAATCGCGGGGGCCAGACCTCCGTAAGCTCCCGGTCGATATGCCAAGCGAGCACGATGCCGCTGAGGTCCGTGCTTCGAGCCCTGAGCAAGGGATAAGCGAGGTTCGCGCCGAAGACGTGTCCTTGCGCGACGACGTCCCTACGGATCCTGCCAGACGGGATGCGGCAAGTCAGGACGTGCGTGGTCCGGACACAGGTGGAGATGAGGAACTGCCGTCAAACGCCAAACGAGGCATGTTCGCGCGGATCAGGCGCCGGTGGCGTCAGCTTCTCGTCGTCGCGGTCGTTCTCCTGCTGCTGCCCTACGCCCTGATCATCCTCTATTCGCCGAATTTCGTGCATCCGGTGTCCTCGCTCATGCTGCGCGATCTGGCGCTTCTCCGTGGCTATGATCGGCAATGGGTGCCGTTCGAGAAGATCTCACCCAATCTCGTGCAGTCCGTGATGATGTCGGAAGACGGACAGTTCTGCATGCATGCCGGTGTCGACTGGGTGCAGATGCGCGGCGTCGTGGATGACGCGCTGGAGGGTGAGCAGACGCGTGGCGCGAGCACCATTCCCATGCAGACGGCCAAGAACCTGTTTCTCTGGAACGGCCGCTCCTTCGTGCGCAAGGCGATGGAACTGCCCCTGGCGCTGGCGGCGGATTTCGTCTGGACCAAGCGGCGGCTGATGGAGATCTATCTGAATATCGCCGAATGGGGCCCGGGCATCTATGGCGCTGAGGCCGCAGCCCAGCATCATTTCGGCGTGCCGGCCTCCAAGCTGACGCGACGGCAGGCGGCCCTTCTGGCGGTCTCTCTGCCCAATCCGATCGACCGCAATGCCGGCAAGCCGGGCCGCGGGCTGAGAAGGCTTGCCTCCATGATCGAGCGTCGGGCAGGGGCGTCCGGCGGATACATCAAGTGCCTTTATCCCTGAAATCACGCCTTTTGATTGGATGGGTTCTGATGGGTCTGCTCTAACGCCGGGACCGCCACCGGAGATCCAGCATGAGCGACCTCGTCCTTTACGTCGGCAACAAGAACTATTCCTCCTGGTCGCTGCGACCGTGGCTCGCTCTCAAGGGTTGCGGCGTGCCCTTCACCGATGTCGTCATTCCCTTCGATTTTCCGAACGGCAATCCACGCTTTCGGGAGATCTCTCCGACGGCCCGGGTCCCCGTGCTGCATCATGGCGCGGTTCGCGTGTGGGAATCGCTCGCAATCATCGAATATGCCGCCGAACTCTTCCCCGAAGCCGGCCTGTGGCCGGAAGATCTCGTCGACCGGGCCATGGCGCGCAGCATCTCGATGGAAATGCTGGCGGGGTTCCGTGCGCTTCGCGGCGCCTGCCCGATGAACATCCGTCGGCCGGTCGGCGCGATCGCGTTGCCCGAAGGTGTGATGGAGGATGTCGCGCGGATCGAGACCATCTGGGCGCAGGCGGTGGCCAAATCCGGCGGGCCGTTCCTCTTCGGCCAGTTCACCGCAGCGGATGCGATGTTCGCCCCGGTCGTCAACCGGCTGGAGATCTATGCGCTGACGCAAGATCCGGTGTCGCTCGCCTATATAGCGGCCGTCAAGGCGCATCCGGCCTTCCTCGCCTGGCAGACGGATGCGCTGGCGGAAACCTGGATCGTGCCGGAAGACGAAGCCTGAGCGTGCCTTTTCGAAAGTTCGCGATGCCTGGGCAAAAAAAACCTGTGGGGTCTGGCCAAGATGGCATCTTGCATGTATAAGCCCGGCCAATTCCGAGATTGAAACGCCTTCATCCCGGCCCGTTCAACGGTCCGCAGACTGGTGGTTTCCCCCGATACGTGGAGTGTTTGAAATGGCTGTTCCTAAGAGAAAAACGAGCCCGTCGAAGCGCGGCATGCGCCGTTCTGCAGACGCGCTGAAGACCCCGACCTACATCGAAGACAAGAACTCCGGTGAACTGCGTCGTCCGCATCACATCGACATGAAGACCGGCATGTACCGCGGTCGTCAGGTTCTGACGCCGAAGGCAAGCTGATCGTCTTGCCGTCCGGCAGGCACGCCCTCGGGCGATCCTGCGGACGGATGGTCGAGAAGACCGAGATCACGGAAAAGGCTGGCCATCGTGCCGGCCTTTTCTGCGTTTCGATGATGCCGGTATCTTGCCGGTCGGCTGGGCGTTGCCTCGCCCAATGCCCGCCGCTGCCTTGATTGCCGCACATCGCTGGTTCATACCCGAGGCGAGGCCCTTTTCGAGGGCCAGACGATTTCGCCAGTCAGGAACCATGCCATGCTCGCTTCCATCCCCCTCCTGATCCTGCCGTTCGCGCTCTATAATCTTGCCATGACAGGGGCACTCGGGGCGGGCGGCGTCGCCGTGTTCGAGGAGACCGTGACGAGCCTTGCGATGCTCTCCGGGGCGACATGGAGCATGAGCGTCGGCGATCTCCTGATCGTCGGCAGCCTAGTCCTCTTGTTCGTGGAAATCCTCAAAGCCACCCGGACGAATTCCAAGACGCTGGTCGATCACATCCTGTCGATGGTGCTCTTCATCGTCTTCCTGATCGAATTCCTGCTGATGGCGGGGGCTGCGACCGACGTCTTCTTCATCCTGATGGCGATCAGCTTTATCGACGTGATCGCCGGCTTCACCATCTCGATGCGCACCGCCGGGCGGGATGTCTCGATCGGGCTGTGACGGCTCTTGTAGGGGGCAGGGGACGGAAATGGCGGCCTTCAGGGGCCGCCGTCCGTCCCGGCACAAGGCGTGACTTTAGGTCAGGTTCTCGAGCTTGCTCTGGAGCGCGCGCAGCTGCTCCTTCAGCTCGTCGATGTCCTTGGCCTCGGCCTTGCGCGGTTCGCGCGCCTGCGGGGCGGCGGCCATGAAGGGCGAGAACATCTGCATGGCCTGGTGGAACATCTCGGTGTTGCGCTTCACCTGCTCCTCGACCAGTTGCAGCGGCACCTGAAGGTTCTTGCTCAAAGGCGTATCGCCGAAGGCCTTGCCGATCTGCTCGCGCATCTGCACCTGCTGGTCGGTGAAGGCCTGCATGGAATGTTCGAGATAGCTCGGCACGACCGCCTGCATCTGGTCGCCGTAGAAAGCGATGAGCTGGCGTAGGAAGGAGATCGGCAGGAGCGTATTGCCGGTCTTGCTTTCCTGTTCGAAGATGATCTGCGTCAGGACGGAATGGGTGATGTCCTCCCCGCTCTTGGCGTCCTGGACGTTGAACTCCTCCCCCTTCTTGACCATGACCGCGAGATCGTCGAGCGTGACGTAGGTGCTCGTTCCCGTATTGTAGAGCCGCCGGTTGGCGTATTTCTTGATAACGATCTGCCCGTCTTGCTTCGCCATCAGGGTCTCCTCCCCAAATTGCTGTTTTTATAGCATTTCATGAGGATATGCGGAAATCGCGCCATAAGACAATCTCTTTGTGCGCTGCAGTGATCACGCTCGCGTAACGACGTGCAGCTTTCTCCCACTTACACTTTGACTTGCGCGAGAACCTCGTTCAGTCTTGCCTCCTCAAGGGGTCTCGCCAGCCGGATCCGATTGCATTCTCAGGGAGGAGACCGTGATGAGCACACCATCCATCGTCATCGCCAGCGCGGGTCGGACCGCCGTCGGCGCGTTCAATGGATCCTTTGCCAATACGCCGGCGCACGAGCTGGGTGCCGCCGTGATCAAGGGCGTGCTGGCGCGCGCGGGTCTCGAGGCGGCCGAGGTGGACGAGGTCATTCTGGGGCAGGTGCTTTCGGCAGGCGAGGGGCAGAACCCGGCGCGTCAGGCGGCCATGAAGGCCGGCGTGCCGCAGGAAAAGACGGCCTGGGGCATGAACCAGCTCTGCGGCTCCGGCCTGCGGGCGGTCGCACTCGGCATGCAGCAGATCGCAACGGGCGATGCCGCCATCATCGTTGCCGGCGGCATGGAGTCCATGTCCATGGCACCGCACTGCGCGCATCTGCGCTCGGGCGTGAAGATGGGCGATTTCAAGATGATCGATACCATGATCAAGGACGGCCTGACGGACGCATTCCACGGCTACCATATGGGCGTGACAGCCGAGAACATCGCCAAGAAGTGGCAGTTGTCGCGCGACGATCAGGACCAGTTCGCGCTCGGCTCGCAGAACAAGGCGGAAGCCGCCCAGAAGGCCGGCCGCTTCACCGACGAGATCATTCCCTTCGTCGTCTCCACGCGCAAGGGCGACGTGACCGTTGATAGCGACGAGTATATCCGCCATGGCGCGACGATCGAGAGCATGGCGAAGCTGCGCCCGGCCTTCGACAAGGACGGTACCGTAACGGCCGCTAATGCGTCCGGCCTCAACGACGGGGCGGCGGCAACGCTGCTGATGAGCGAGCAGGAAGCCGCTCGTCGTGGGATCACGCCGCTCGCCCGCATCGCCTCCTGGGCGACGGCCGGCGTCGATCCGCAGATCATGGGCACAGGTCCGATCCCGGCTTCGCGCAAGGCGCTGGAAAAGGCCGGCTGGTCCGCATCCGACCTCGACCTCGTGGAAGCCAACGAGGCCTTTGCCGCGCAGGCCTGCGCCGTCAACAAGGATCTCGGTTGGGATACATCGATCGTCAACGTCAACGGCGGTGCAATCGCCATCGGCCACCCGATCGGCGCCTCGGGCGCGCGCATTCTCAACACGCTGCTGTTCGAGATGAAGCGCCGCGGCGCCAAGCGCGGCCTCGCCACGCTCTGCATCGGCGGCGGCATGGGTATCGCGCTCTGCGTCGAGGGTCTTTGAGGAAGGATCTTGGACAGAGGCCGGCGCTGAGCCGGCCTTTTCAATTTCACCAATGTCGGCTGGACGACACGAAATACCTTGAAGAAAAGAACGATTGAGGGAGGACGAGCATGAGCAGGGTTGCCTTGGTAACGGGTGGAACGCGCGGCATCGGCGCTGCCATTTCGATTGCGCTCAAGGGCGCGGGTTACCGCGTGGCCGCGAACTATGCCGGTAACGAGGAAAAGGCGCAGGCCTTCTCCGACGTCACGGGCATCCCGGTCTTCAAGTGGGATGTCTCGGACTATGCGAGTTGTGCGGCAGGTGCCGCCACGATCGAGGAAGCGCTCGGTCCAGTCGAGGTTCTGGTCAACAATGCCGGCATCACCCGCGACGCCATGTTCCACAAGATGACGCCGTCCCAGTGGAACGAGGTCGTGAACGTCAACCTGAATGGCCTCTTCAACATGACGCATCCGGTCTGGTCGGGCATGCGCGACCGCAATTTCGGTCGCGTCGTCAATATTTCCTCGATCAACGGGCAGAAGGGCCAGATGGGCCAGGTCAACTATTCCGCCTCCAAGGCCGGCGATATCGGCTTCACCAAGGCGCTCGCGCAGGAAGGTGCCGCAAAGGGCATCACCGTCAACGCCATTTGTCCCGGCTATATCGGCACGGAGATGGTGCGCGCGATCCCGGAAAAGGTACTGGCCGAGCGGATCATTCCGCAGATCCCGGTCGGCCGGCTCGGCGAGCCCGAGGAAGTGGCGCGTTGCGTGGTGTTCCTGGCGTCCGACGATGCCGGGTTCATCACCGGATCGACGCTGTCGGCGAATGGCGGGCAGTTCTTCGCTTAGGGAATTGCAGGTCTTCGCCTGAGAAATCGGTTCCCCCCGTTGCGACGGACGGACTTTTTGCCGGCGTGGCCTTGTGTTTCCCACGCCGCGTGGTCATGTGTGTCGCGCTGCGGACGCTTCGCCGTTTGCTGCCCATACAATGCGCAAGGTCTGAAACGTGCCTGACCAACCGATGATCTTGAGTGGCCGCGGCGTGATCGCGGTCCTCGGCCCGACCAACACCGGCAAGACGCATTATGCGATCGAACGCATGGTCGCGCACGAATCCGGCGTCATCGGTCTCCCCTTGCGTCTTCTTGCCCGCGAAGTTTACACGCGCGTCGTTGAGCGGGTGGGTGCGCACAATGTGGCGCTCATCACCGGCGAAGAAAAGATCACGCCGCATCTCGCCCGCTATTCCGTCTGCACCGTCGAGGCGATGCCGCGCGAGACGAAGGCAGCCTTCGTCGCCATCGACGAGGTGCAACTGGCCGGCGATCTCGAGCGCGGGCACATCTTCACCGATCGGCTGATGCATCTGCGCGGACGGTCGGAAACGCTGCTGCTCGGCGCATCCACCATGCGGCCGATCCTTGAACATCTCCTGCCGGGCATCACCATCGTCGAGCGTCCGCGCCTGTCGCAGCTGCTCTATGCCGGCTCCAAGAAGATAACGCGCCTGCCGCAGCGCTCTGCCATCGTCGCCTTCTCGGCCGATGAGGTCTATGCGATCGCCGAGTTGATCCGCCGCCAGCGCGGCGGCGCGGCCGTGGTGCTCGGTGCGCTCAGCCCCCGCACGCGCAATGCGCAGGTCGCGCTCTATCAGGAAGGCGAGGTCGAATATCTCGTAGCGACCGATGCGATCGGCATGGGTCTCAACCTCGACGTGGACCATGTCGCCTTCGCGCAGGACCGCAAATATGACGGTTACCAGTTCCGCAACCTCAATCCTGGCGAACTCGCACAGATCGCAGGCCGCGCCGGGCGCCATCTGAGAGATGGAACGTTCGGGGTGACCTCGCGCGTGGAGCCGTTCGACGACGA
The DNA here is from genome assembly GCF_003217095.1 of Rhizobium sp. PP-CC-3A-592. Classification (GTDB taxonomy): domain Bacteria; phylum Pseudomonadota; class Alphaproteobacteria; order Rhizobiales; family Rhizobiaceae; genus Ferranicluibacter. The sequence continues at coordinate 211,246 of NZ_QJSR01000004.1, read as the reverse complement.
GCTGGTCCATCGCATCGAGCAACACCAGTTCGATCCGGTACGGGTTCTGCAATGGCGTTCCAAGGCACTCGACTTCACGTCGGTGGCGACGCTGAAGAAGACGCTGGAGGCACCACCTGCCGTTCACGGCCTGACACGGGCGCTTCCGGCGGTCGATCAGCAGGCGCTCGAATTCCTGACGACGCTTCCCGAGGTCAAGGCGCTTGCGACGAACGCGCGGACGGTGGAAAAGCTTTGGGAAGCCTGCGCCCTTCCCGATTACCGTCGGATCGCGCCTGCGCAGCATGCCGATCTGATTGCGAATATTTACTCCGACCTCGTCCGGCGTGGCACCGTCAACGAGGATTTCATGTCCGAGCAGGTGCGCCGGGCAGACCATACCGACGGGGAAATCGATACGCTGTCGGCGCGAATCGCGCAGATCAGAACGTGGACCTATGTATCGAACCGGCCTGGTTGGCTTGCCGATCCGACACACTGGCAGGAAAAGACGCGGGAAATCGAAGATCGATTGTCCGACGCGTTACATGAACGGTTGACGAAACGGTTCGTTGACCGCAGGACATCTGTGCTCATGAAGCGGCTGAGAGAGAATGCGATGCTGGAAGCGGAAATCAGTGTGAATGGCGATGTCTTCGTGGAAGGACATCATGTGGGACAACTCACCGGTTTCCGGTTCGTGCTGGCCACCACGACGGACGGGCTGGATGCCCGCGCCGTGCAGGGGGCAGCCCAGAAGGCGCTGGCGCTGGAGTTCGAGGCCCGCGCTGCACGTCTGCACGCTGCCGGCAATGCCGATCTGGCGCTGTCGTCCGACGGCCTTGTCCGCTGGCTGGGCGACCCCGTCGCGCGGCTCGCGGCCAGCGACCACATCATGCGGCCCCGCGTCATCCTGCTGGCTGACGAGCAGCTGCAGGGTGCGGCACGCGATCATGTCTCCGCCCGCATCGAGCGCTACGTCAATCATCACATCGCGACCGTCCTGAAGCCGCTCGACGACCTGTCGCGCGCCGAAGACCTGCAGGGTCTTGCCAAGGGCCTCGCCTTCCAGCTGGTCGAAAGCCTCGGCGTCCTCTTCCGGCGCGACGTCGCCGAAGACGTGAAGTCGCTCGATCAGGAGGCCCGCGCTTCCATCCGCCGCCACGGCATTCGCTTCGGCGCCTATCATATCTTCATGCCGGCGCTTCTGAAGCCGGCGCCGGCCGAACTGATCACGCTCCTCTGGGCGCTGAAGAACGACGGCCTCGACAAGCCCGGCTACGGCGACCTCATTCCGGTTCTTGCGGCCGGCCGAACGTCGATCGTCACCGATCCGTCCTATGAGCGCATGTTCTACAAGCTCGCCGGCTTCCGTTTTCTCGGCAAGCGCGCGGTGCGTATCGACATTCTCGAGCGCCTCGCGGATCTCATTCGCCCGCTCCTGCAGTGGAAGCCGGGCACGACCGTGCGGCCGGAAGGCGCCTATGACGGTCGCCGGTTCACGACAACGACGGCCATGCTGTCGATCCTCGGCGCAACGCCTGACGATATGGAAGAGATCCTGAAGGGTCTCGGCTATCGCGCCGACAGCGTGAAGCCGGAGGAAGCCGCAGCATTCCTGGGTGCGCAGGCACCGGCAACCAGCAACGCCGCGCCGAAGGCAGAGACCGTGGCGTCCGACGCCGAGGCTCCCGAGCCCGAGACGAGCGACGCCGCTGCATCGGATGATGCCGCGACAGTGGAAGAGGCTTCCGACGAAGGCACCGCAGGCGATGTCGCGACCGAGGAGACAGCTGTCGAGGCAGTACCTGCTGCCGAGACCGAAGCCGTTTCGGACGCGCCGGCAGCCGACGTTGCGCCTGCCGCCGAAGAGACGCCCGTTTCCGAAGAGGCGGCCGAGCCTGTGCCGGTTGCGGCAGCTACCGACGCGTCGGACGCCGTGGCAAGCGAGGCTCCCGAAGCCGAAGTGAAGCCCGTGCTTCTCTGGCGTCCGGGTGGGCGCAGCGACAACCAGCGCCAGGGCGAGCGTCGTCCCGGACAGCGCGATGCCCGCAATGGCGATCGCCGCGGCGGCAACCGTCCCGGCCAGGACAAGACAACTGCCGCACCAACCGACGGTTCCGCACCCTCTGACGGCCGCCCGCAGGGTCGTCGCGACGATCGTGACGGTGAGCGCAAGGCTGGCGGCGGTCGCCCTGACGGTGGACGTCCGGACCGCAATCGCGGCCGCGACGGCAAGCCGGCAGATGGCGCACGCCCCGATCATAAGGGCGACCGTGGCGAGCGTCGCGACCGTAACGACCGGCCGGGCGGCAAGCCATCCGGTAGCGGCCACGGCAAGTCGCAGGCTCCGGCCACCTTCGAGGCCCGCCCGCCGCGCAAGGACAAGCCGATCGATCCGGATTCGCCCTTCGCCAAGCTCGCTGCTCTCAAGGAGCAGATGAAGAAGTAGGGAACCGCACGGCATGGCCGAACAGGAGATCACGCCAGCAGAGGCTGCCTCCCGCCAACGCCTCGACAAGTGGCTGTTCTTCACGCGTCTCACGAAGTCCCGCTCGATCGCCCAGAAGGCGATCGAAGGCGGCAAGGTTCGCGTCAACGACCAGCGCGTCACGCAGCCCTCGCATGCTTTGAAAGGCGGCGACGTGGTGTTGCTGTCCCTCGACCGGCTAGATGTCACGGTGCGCATGCGCAGCGGCGGCAGCCGGCGCGGCCCTTTCGAGGAAGCGCGGTTGCTCTATGACGATCTCACGCCTGTGCCGGTTCCGGGAGAGCGGCTGACGCCCTTCGAACAGGCGACGCGGGAGCCGGGAAGCGGCCGACCGACCAAGCGCGAGCGCCGGGAGATCGACCGGTTGCAGGACGGATGGGAGATCGGCGGCGAGGAGTAAAATCCTCCGTTTCCGCACGTTCGATTGGAACGCAAGAGCCTTGCAAAGGTTGGGCAAAGCCGTTACCTCACGCAACAACACCTGGGAATGCCGAGGGCGACGTGCGCCGCGGCCCGACGATCGGGCCCAAGCCACGAAAGGCTCACGCAGGCCGGCGCAACGAGGCACCGGACCGTGCGGTTTTTCTGAAGATCGGGCCCATCGGGCCGAAGCTGTATGATCCTCGCTCCCCCCAAGGCTTCCCAAGCGCCCGGGTTCGAGACGAGACCGACTGGAGTGAGAGCATGACCTACGTCGTCACCGACAATTGCATTCGCTGCAAGTACACCGACTGCGTCGAGGTGTGCCCGGTCGACTGCTTTTACGAAGGCGAGAATTTTCTGGTCATCCATCCGGACGAGTGCATCGACTGCGGCGTCTGCGAGCCGGAATGTCCGGCTGGCGCGATCAAGCCCGATACGGAGCCGGGTCTCGACATGTGGCTCAAGGTGAACGCCGACTTCGCGACGCAGTGGCCGAACATCACGATCAAGCGTGACGAGATGCCGGAAGCGAAGGAAATGGACGGGATCGAGGGGAAGTACGAAAAGTTCTTCTCGCCCAACCCGGGTCAAGGTGACTAAGGTCGCCAAGGCACGCTCCTTGCAGCGTGTGATTCGATAACGGTCTCCTCAAGGGAAACCGGCACGCCGTTTTTAACGACACGCGGCGAAGCTTGCCTGTGGCTTAAGCAAAACATTGATTTCGGCAGATTTTTGTGGTAGGGTCTGAATACTGATCCACATCGTGGCACTTTTGTGTGCCCGAAACCATCACGAAAGCAAATTCTCCTTCGTCACGGTTCATGTCTCCATGCAACGTCCGTTGCTTGCGTGTGATCTGTTTGCCGAAGCGTTTGAATTCGTTTGGTGCGTTTCAGTAAGGAGTGACCCGCAGGATGCCCGTCCATCCCGGGCCTGACTGACCCGACCCCGGCCTATGCCGGGAGCGTAACAGGGAGTTTTTGAAACGAATGACGACCCAGCAGAAAAAATCCTCCACGCGCCATGGCTTCAAAATCGGTGAATCGATCGTTTATCCGGCTCATGGTGTTGGACAAATTGTCGCTATCGAAGAGCAGGTTGTCGCCGGCATGTCGCTCGAACTGTTCGTGATTGATTTCGACAAGGACAAGATGCGCCTGAAGGTGCCGGTTGCCAAGGCTGTCAGCATCGGCATGCGCAAGCTGTCCGAAACGGATTTCGTCGAGCGTGCGTTGAAGGTCGTCCAGGGCAAGGCTCGCGTCAAGCGGACCATGTGGTCGCGCCGCGCGCAGGAATATGATGCCAAGATCAATTCCGGCGACCTGATCGCCATCGCGGAAGTCGTTCGCGACCTGTACCGTGCCGAGAATCAGCCGGAACAGTCCTACTCCGAACGGCAGCTTTATGAAGCCGCTCTGGACCGCATGGCCCGCGAAATCGCCGCCGTCAACAAGATGTCCGGCACGGAAGCCGTACGTCTCGTCGAAGCAAACCTTGCCAAGGGTCCCAAGCGCGGCAAGACGGTCGATGAAGACGAAACTCAGGAAGAAGAAGCCGCGTAAGCGTCTCACTTTGTTCTGTTCAAAAACCCTGCCTTGCGAGAGGCGGGGTTTTTTTATGGTTTGAGGTTGAGGTGTCGTCGAGCGACGTAGGGAGGATGCCCCTCATTCCGCGGTCTTGGCGCCTGGCAAGCAGAAGAGCTCCTGTGGCTCCTCTGTAGCCTTCTGAGGAGAGTCTGCGTGCCTTGGTGCGCGACTACTGTCTGCGGTCTTGATGGCCTGTAACGGCCTCAGCAGGGTGCGCTGCCAAGAGGGGAGAGCTTGAGCATCGGGCATAAAAAAGCCCCGCCTTTTGCAAGGCAGGGCTCTGTCGTCAAATCGGGTCTGACACCTAAGCGGCGGCGCCCTTGCCGCCCTTGCCGAAGCGCTTGCGGTCGTTGGCGTCGAGGTAGGTCTTGCGAAGACGGATGTTCTTCGGCGTGACTTCCATCAGCTCATCGTCCTGGATCCAGGAGAGCGCGCGGTCGAGCGTCATGCGGATCGGCGGCGTCAGGCGGACGGCTTCGTCTTTGCCGGCCGAACGGATGTTGGTGAGCTGCTTGCCCTTCAACACGTTGACCTCAAGGTCGTTATCGCGAGAGTGAATGCCGATGATCATGCCGGCATAGACCTTTTCGCCGGGCTCGATGATCATCGGGCCGCGGTCTTCCAGGTTGAACATCGCGTAGGCAACGGCTTCGCCGGACTGGTTGGACAGGAGAACGCCATTGGTGCGGCCGCCGATTTCGCCCTTGAAGGGCTGATAATCGTGGAACAGACGGTTCATGATCGCGGTGCCGCGGGTGTCTGTCAGCAGTTCCGACTGGTAGCCGATGAGGCCACGCGTCGGGGCGAAGAACTTGAGACGGACGCGGCTGCCGCCGGACGGACGAAGCTCGGCGAGTTCTGCCTTGCGCTCCGACATCTTCTGCACGACGACACCGGAATGCTCCTCGTCGACGTCGATCACGACCTCTTCGATCGGCTCCAGAACATTGCCGTCTTCATCCTTGTGCATGACGACGCGCGGACGCGACACGGCAAGCTCGAAGCCTTCGCGGCGCATGGTTTCGATCAGAACGGCCAGCTGCAATTCGCCGCGGCCCGAGACAAAGAACGAGTCCTTGCCTTCGGATTCCTCGATCTTAAGGGCAACGTTGCCTTCGGCTTCCTTGAACAGGCGGTCGCGGATGACCCTCGAGGTAACCTTGTCGCCTTCGGTGCCGGCCAGCGGGCTGTCATTGACGAGGAAGGACATGGTGACGGTCGGCGGATCGATCGGCTGAGCTTCCAGCGCTTCGGTCACGGACGGGTCGCAGAACGTGTCGGCAACCGTGCCCTTGGACAGGCCGGCAATGGCGACGATATCGCCTGCATGGGCTTCATCGATTGCGGTGCGCTCGATGCCGCGGAACGCGAGGATCTTGGAAATGCGGCCGGTTTCGACCACCTTGCCGTCCTGGCTCATGACCTTGACCGACTGGTTCGGCTTAATCGAGCCGGAATGGATGCGGCCGGTGATGACGCGTCCGAGGAAGGGGTTGGCTTCCAGCAGCGTGCCGATCATGCGGAACGCACCGTCTTCGTCGCCGACGCTCGGCTCCGGCACGTGCTCGAGCACGAGGTCGAGCAGCGGCGCGAGGCCCTGATCCTTCGGACCTTCCGGATTGACGTTCATCCAGCCATCGCGGCCCGAACCGTAGAGGATCGGGAAGTCGAGCTGCTCGTCGGTCGCGTCGAGGTTTGCGAAGAGGTCGAAGACTTCGTTGATGACCTCTTCGTGGCGGCCGTCCGGACGGTCGATCTTGTTGATCGCGACGATCGGGCGAAGGCCGACCTTCAGCGCCTTGGAGACCACGAACTTGGTCTGCGGCATCGGGCCTTCCGAGCTGTCGACCAGAACGATCGCGCCATCCACCATCGACAGGATACGCTCGACTTCGCCGCCGAAGTCGGCGTGGCCGGGGGTGTCGACGATGTTGATGCGAACGCCCTTCCACTCGATCGACGTCGCCTTGGCGAGAATGGTGATGCCACGTTCTTTTTCGAGATCGTTGCTATCCATCATGCGCTCGACGGTGCGCTGGTTGTCGCGGAACGAGCCGGACTGCTTCAAAATCTCGTCAACAAGGGTCGTTTTCCCATGGTCGACGTGTGCGATGATCGCGATATTCCGCATTTTCATGGTTTTGGGTATCCGGGGGCTCGGGGCGTGTCTTGGGAACGCCGCAACTGCATTGCCCGGGCTCTTACATGTTTTTTTGCAAATGCGAAAGAGGGTGCCCGGCGCTCGGTTGGATGAGCGCCGGTTCGGGCCTTTTCAGGCGTCGCTTCCGGTGAGCGGCTCGGTGACGCCGAGGCCCTTTTTCCGCAGCATGGCTTCCGGGCTCGGCAGCTTGCCGCGGAAGGCGGTGTAGGCGTCCTCCGGATCGATCGATCCGCCAACGGAATAGATATTGTCCCGCAGGCGTTTTGCCATGGCCGGATCGAACGGATTTCCGGTTTCCTCGAAAGCCGAAAACGCGTCGGCATCCAGCACTTCCGACCACATGTAGGAATAGTAGCCCGCCGAATAGCCGTCGCCGGCGAAGATGTGCTGGAAGTGCGGCGAGCGGTGCCGCATGGTGATCGACTGCGGCATGCCCAGGCGCTCCAGCACGGCGGCCTCGAACGCCGCGGGGTCCTCGACGCTGTCGGCGGTGTGGTAGGCCATGTCGACCAGAGCCGAGGAGGTGAACTCCACCGTGTTGAAGCCCGCGTTGAAGGTGCGGGCGGCCATCACCTTGTCGAACAGCGCCTGCGGCATCGGCTCGCCCGTCGCTTCGTGCACGGCGTAGCGCTTCATGATCTCGGGAACGGTCAGCCAGTGCTCGTAGAGCTGGGATGGCAGCTCGACGAAGTCGCGGGAGACGCCTGTGCCGGAAACGGACGGGTAGGTCACATTGGAGAGCATGCCGTGCAGGCCGTGTCCGAACTCGTGGAAGAGCGTGCGGGCATCATCGAGCGACAGCAGCGCCGGCTTGCCATCGGCGGGTTTTGCGAAGTTGCAGACATTGTAGACGATCGGCAGCTCGCCCTTTGCACCATTCGGCAGAGGCAGGCGGTGCTGCGACTGGAAAGCGCTCATCCAGGCGCCAGAGCGCTTCGACGACCGGGCGAAGTAGTCGCCGAGGAACAGCGCGACGAGCGTGCCGTCGGCATTGCGGATGTCGAAAACGCGGACATCCGGATGATAGCCCCGGACGCCGGTCTTTTCCGTAGCGGTTATGCCGAACAGGCGGTGTGCGACATCGAAGCAGGCCTCGATGATGCGGTCGAGCTGCAGATAGGGCTTTAGTTCGCTCTCGGAGAAATCGAAGCGCTCGGCGCGCAGCTTTTCGGCATAATGGCGCCAGTCCCATGGCATCACCGGGTGGTTGCGGCCTTCGCGGGCGATCAGCGCTGCAAGATCCGCCTCTTCCCGACGGGCCTGGGCGACGGCCTTCTTCCAGACGGCGTTCAGGAGGCCATTCACCGCGTCAGGGGTCTTCGCCATGGTATTGTCGAGCTTCAGGGCGGCGTAATTGTTGTAGCCGAGCAGGCGGGCCTTTTCGGCCCGCAGAGCCAGGGTCTCGCGGATCACGGCGCCATTGTCCGTGTCGCCGCCGTTTTCGCCACGGGACGACCAGGCGCGGAACGCTTTTTCTCGAAGGTCGCGGTTTTCGGAGAAGGTCAGGAAGGGCTCGACGATCGAGCGGGAGAGGGTGACGGCATAGGTGCCCTCGGCATCGCGTTCGCGCGCTGCGGCCGCCATCGCGTCGCGCAGGAAGCCCGGAAGGCCGGCGAGATCCGCCTCTTCCTTCAGGAGCAGCGACCAGCTCTTCTCGTCGGCCAGCAGGTTCTGGCCGAAGGCGGCGCCGAGGCCGGCCAGACGTTCGTTGATGGCGGCGAGGCGCTCCTGCTCGGGCTTGGCAAGCTGGGCACCCGATTTGACGAAGCCCTTCCAGTGCCGTTCGAGCACGCGGGACTGTTCCAGCGACAGGCCAAGCGTGTCGCGCGCATTCCAGAGTGTGTCGATCCGGGCGAAGAGGGCGACATCCATGCCGATCTTCGAGTAGTGCCGCGACATCTTCGGCGCGATCTCGCGCTCCAGTGCCTGAATCGTTTCATTGGTGTGAGCGCCCGCGCGGTTCCAGAAGAGGGCCGATACACGGGACAGGCTGTCACCGGCGATTTCGAGCGCGACGATGGTATTTTCGAATGTCGGAGCATCCGGATTGTGGGCGATGCTGGCGATATCGGCGTCGTGTTCGGCAAGGGCGGCGTCGAAGGCTGGTGCGAAATCCGTGTCTGCGACCGCCTCGAAGTGCGGGAGCCCGTCCGGGCCTGTCCAGTCTGTCAGAGCGGGGTTGAGATCGGGCGTTGCCATCGTCGAAATCCTTCGGGAATGTCCTGCGGTGATGAAATGCGTGGTGTCAGGCGATTCAGAACTTGGTTAGAAAGGTAGCACTGCGAGATGGCGCTTAGCAAAGTCCGCTTCAAGGGATGACGGTTGCCTGACCTTTCTGCAAATGATAAGAAATGCTTACTGCATTTATGCTGAAACAGGAATGCTTTTAATGCGTTATGCAGCGGCGATCCTGGCCGGTCACGACCGACGCGGCGGCGCATAAGGGAGACTTCATGACCGTCCGACTGGAAGCCGATACCGTCGGCATGCTTCTCACCGATGTTTCACGCCTGCTGCGCAGTGCGTTCGACAGACGAATCAATGCGGCGAACCTCGGCGTGACGCCCGGCGAGGCACGGGCTCTCATTCAGGTGGCAGTCAACCAGCGCATCAAGCAGGCGGATATCGCCATCCGCATGGGCATCGAGCCGATGACGCTTTCGACCTATCTTGACCGGCTGGAGGCGCTCGGTTTCGTCGAGCGCATTCCCGATCCGTCCGATCGCCGCGCGAAAAACGTGGTGGCGACACCGGCTGCCGATGGCGTGCTGCTGGATATCCGCACCCATGTCCGCGCGCTGATGGACGAGGTGACGGCGGGGCACGATGCCGCTGAGCTCGAAATCCTGCGGCTCAGCCTGAAGATGATGCGCGACAATCTGCATGACCTCGACCGCAACCCGGCGCAGGCGGCGGTGCCGGGAGCGGCACAAGCCCAAGGGACGGCACAGGCAGATCGAACGTCCTCATGAAAGCTGCGATGCGCGGGCGCATGAGCGAGCGCCGCACCAGCATTCTGGGCGCGTTGCTGGCGACGCTCGGGCCGATTTCCATGTCGATCTACACGCCGGCCATGCCGCAGCTGGTCAGCGCCTTTTCCTCAACCGAATCGATGATCAAGCTGACGCTGACCGTCTATTTCGCCGGTTTCTCCGTTGCGCAGCTCGTCTCGGGTCCGTTTTCGGATGCTTTCGGCCGGCGGAACGCAACGCTTCTGTTTGTCGGCATCAACGCCCTTGGTGGCCTGATCTGCGTGCTTGCGCCCGATGTAACGTGGCTGCTCGCCGGGCGGCTGGTGCAGGGCATCGGTGCATCCGTCGGCATCACGGTGGCGCGCGCGGTCGTGCGCGACCAGTTCACGGGCGCCGAGGCGTCGCAGATCATGAACCTCATCGGCATCATGCTGGCGATCGGCCCTGCCATGGCGCCGGCGATCGGCGGACTGCTGCTGGCCGCCCTTGGGTGGCATGCGATCTTCGTGATGCTGATCGGGTTTTCGCTGGCGATCATTCTTTTGGTGCTCGTCTTCATGCGGGAGACGGGACGGCCGGATCCGGCGCTGGCCCATCCGCGGCGGGTCGCTGCGTCCTATCTAGAGGTTCTTGGCGATGTCAGGTTTCTCGCGGCCACGGGCGTGCTCGGCGGCGCGATCGGCTCGCTCTATGCGCAGGCGACCATGCTGCCGTTCATCCTCATCGACCGGGTCGGGCTGTCGCCGACGGCGTTCGGGCTCGGCATGCTCATGCAGTCCGGATTCTATTTTCTGGGGTCGGTGTGCCTGCGGCTGACGGCGGCACGGCTTGGGGGCGAGCGGTCCGTGCAGGTGGGGCTGGCGATGCTCGCCTCGGGCGGTGCGCTGATCGCGCTCTCCACGCATCTGCTGCCGCCGACCTATCTTTCGGTCATGGCGCCCGTCGCCTTTTCGAGCTTCGGCATCGCCTTCCTCACGCCGCATATGACGACGGCGGCGCTGCAGTCGTTCCCGCATATTGCGGGGTCTGCGTCCGCCATGCTCGGGTTCATCCAGATGGCGAGCGGGTTTTTCGGAGGCTTGGCGGCAGCGCTCGTCGGCGTGCCGTTGTTTGCATTCGGCACCATCATTCCGCTGATGTGCCTTGGGGCTGTGGTGTCTTATGTGGCGTTCGTGCGCCTGACGCAGAGCGCCGTGGAGACGCCTGCGGAATAGAGCTGCGGCCGGTTGCCCGGCCGCAGGTTCTGCATGCTTTACTTGATGCGGTTGCGGGCCGCGAGCGTGCGCAGGCGCAGCGCATTGAGCTTGATGAAGCCGGCAGCGTCCTTCTGGTCGTAGGCGCCCTGGTCGTCCTCGAAGGTGACGAGCTTGTCGGAGTAGAGCGACTTGTCGCTCGTCCGGCCGATGACCATGACATTGCCCTTATAGAGCTTCAGCGTCACTTCGCCTTCCACATGCTCCTGGCTCTTGTCGATCAGCGCCTGCAGCATGTCGCGCTCAGGCGAGAACCAGAAGCCGTAATAGATCAGTTCTGCGTAGCGCGGCATGATCTCATCCTTGAGGTGAGCGGCACCCCGGTCGAGCGTGATGCTTTCGATGGCACGGTGTGCGGTCAGCAGGATGGTGCCGCCGGGCGTCTCGTAGATGCCGCGCGACTTCATGCCGACGAAGCGGTTTTCCACGAGATCGAGACGGCCGATGCCATTGTCGCGGCCGAGTGCGTTCAAAGCGGTAAGGATCGAGGCGGGGCTCAACTCCTTGCCGTCGATGGAGACGGCGTCGCCCTTGCGGAAGCCGATCTTGACGGTGGTCGCGACATCGGGCGCTTCCTCCGGCGAGATGGTGCGCATGTAGACGTAGTTCGGGGCCTCGACAGCCGGGTCTTCCAGCACCTTGCCTTCGGACGAGGAGTGCAGAAGGTTGGCATCGACGGAAAAGGGCGCCTCGCCCTTCTTGTCCTTGGCGACGGGGATCTGGTGCTTCTCGGCGAACTCCAGAAGATCGGTGCGGCTCTTGAACGACCAGTCGCGCCAGGGGGCTATGATCTTGATGTCGGGGTTGAGCGCATAGGCCGACAGCTCGAAGCGGACCTGGTCATTGCCCTTGCCGGTCGCGCCGTGAGCGATCGCGTCGGCGCCGGTTTCCCGGGCGATGTCGATCAGGTGCTTGGAGATCAGCGGGCGGGCGATCGAGGTGCCGAGCAGGTAGACGCCCTCGTAGACGGCATTGGCGCGGAACATCGGGAAGACGAAGTCGCGGACGAACTCCTCGCGGACATCCTTGATGAAGATGTCCTTGATGCCCATCATCTCGGCCTTCTTGCGCGCCGGCTCCAGCTCCTCGCCCTGGCCGAGATCGGCGGTGAAGGTCACGACCTCCGCGCCGAGTTCCGTCTGCAACCACTTGAGGATGATGGAGGTGTCGAGCCCGCCCGAATAAGCGAGGACGACCTTCTTGACGTCTTTGGGAAGTGCCATGGTGATCCGTTCCGTCTGGGATAAATGGGAGTAAGGGGGTAAACGGCGGCAGAATGCGCCGTATCTCTTCGAAATGGCGGAACTCTTACTGCATATTCCGGACATCCGAAATCCCGCACAGGGAGAAAATCGCGGGGCAACCAGACGCGCGTCAGGCGAGATCAAGGCCCATCTGCCAGAAATCGGCTTCCAGCCGGGTCGCTTTACGGAAAATCCCGGAGAGCCGCGAGACGGCAGTTTCGTCGAGGCTCGCGAGCCGGCGGTCGAGCCAGTCGATCTCGCTTCGGACGAGCGCCTGATAGTCGGGGCTCGCATACATCTCGATCCAGGCCGTGTAGGGATTGCCGTCCGTTTTCAGGAAAGGCTGGGCCTGGAGCCACAGAGCAATCTCGCCATAGCCGATGATGCAGGGCGCAAGCGCCACATGCAGGTCGGTGAGGTCGCCGTGCAGGCCCGTTTCGAGGACGTAATCGGTATAGGCAAGGGTCGCGGGCGATGGGGGTACGTCCGCAAGGGCTTTTTCCGGAATGCCCCATTCGGCGCAGTAGCCGACATGCAGGCCGATCTCGACCTCGACGATGGCCTTCAGGCTTTCCAGCCCCTGGCGGATTTCATCGAGATCGCGGCTCTTGTAGACGGCAAGGCCCCAGGCGCGAGCGAACTGGATGAGAAAGAGATAATCCTGCTTGAGATAATGGCGGAAGGCCTCTTCGGGCAGCGTTCCCGCGCCCAGCCGGCAAACGAAATCATGTTCGCGATAGGCCTGCCATTCCCCGGCATTTCGGATTTTCAGCATTTCGAAAGACGATGTCATACGGGAGCCCTTCAGCGAGGATGGGGGAGGTTCTTGCCTTGCCTGGGAATAGCTGCAAAAGCTGATGAAGCACAGAACCCTTCTGCGAGACGATGTCATGGACTTCATCCCCAGCCTGCCGACCCTGCTGGCCGTTGCCGCTGCAAGCCTTCTGCTTGCCATCACGCCCGGACCCGACATGACACTCTGGATCAGCCGGGCGCTGAGCCAAGGGCGAGCGGCAGCGTTCCAGGTCAGTCTGGGGACCAATCTGGGTTGCCTGGTGCACACATTCCTCGTCGCCTTCGGCGTCTCGGCGCTTGTGACGGCGTCCCCGACCGCTTTCTTCGTGCTGAAGACCGGGGGTGCGGCCTATCTGCTCTATATCGCCATTCAGGCGATCCGCTATGGATCAAGCCTTTCGGTCAAGCGCATGGCGGCTCCGAAGGCTTCGCCAGTGGCGAACATCCTGTCCGGACTGTCGGTCAATCTGCTCAATCCCAAGGTCATCATCTTCTTTATGACCTTCCTGTCGCAATTCGTCACGGCCAGTGATCCGAATCTTCGCGCGAAGCTGATCGTGCTCGGATTGACCCTGATTGCCGTGTCCCTGCCGATCAACATCGCGGTCGTGCTGACGGCGGACCGGCTTTCCGGATGGCTTCAGGCACGGCCGGGCGTCATGCGCACCATAGACTACGTTTTTGCGGGGGTATTTTCGCTGTTTGCGGTGAAGATCGTGCTGACGCAGGCGCGATAGGCGTCACTTGCCGGGATTGTTTTCCGGCCTGCGGTCTTTGCGTGTCACGAAAAGCATCAACGCGCCGATCAGCAAGCCGCCGATCGGCATGATCAGCATGGTCAGGAACTGTTCTGTGCTCATGGCTTCAGTCCTTTCAGCACGGATCGTGCAATGAAATGTAGGCCCACCGAACTCGAAATGCAAACGAGGCAGACGACGGCCACCGTCACGCCGGGCGCCGCCCCGGTATTCAACCAGCCGATTGCAGGCGCAAACCCTCCAACGGCGAAGATGGCGATGGCAACGCCATTGAGATAGGTCGCCGTCAGCTTCGTTCGCTCGTTGTGGATCAGGCTCATCTCAATCGTCGGCGCCGTGATTGGCGATCATCATCGCTTCGAAGGCCATGCGGTCGACCTTGCGCATGCGCTCGGATTCCGACTTCAGCTGGCCACAGGCGGCGAGGATGTCTCGGCCGCGCGGGGTGCGGATGGGCGAGGCATAGCCGGCGGCGTTGATGAAATCGGCGAACTTTTCGATCTGCTCCCATTGGGAACACTGGTAGTTCGTGCCCGGCCAGGGGTTGAAGGGGATGAGGTTGATCTTGGCGGGCACGCCCTTCAGGAGTTTCACCAGCTCCTTGGCATCCTCAAGGCTGTCGTTGACGCCTTCCAGCATGACATATTCGAAGGTGATGCGGCGGGCGTTGGAGACGCCGGGATAGGCGCGGCAGGCGTCCATCAGGTCCTTCAGCGGATATTTCTTGTTGATCGGCACCAGCATGTCGCGCAGATCGTCCCGCACGGCATGGAGTGAGATCGCCAGCATAACGCCGATTTCCTCACCGGTGCGGTAGATTTCCGGAACGATGCCCGAGGTCGACAGCGTCACGCGGCGCTTCGACAGGGACAGGCCATCGCCATCGGTTGCGATCAGCAGCGCCGTCTTGACGCTCTCGAAATTATAGAGCGGCTCGCCCATGCCCATCATCACGACGTTGGAGACCTTGCGGCCTTCGGCCGGCGCGATCGTGCCGGGGGGCGTGTCGCGATCCGGGAAGTCGCCAAGGCGGTCGCGGGCGAGCAGCAACTGGGCGAGGATCTCTTCCGCCGTCAGGTTGCGCACGAGCTTCTGCGTGCCCGTGTGGCAGAAGGAACAGGTGAGCGTGCAGCCGACCTGGCTGGAGATGCAGAGCGTTCCCCGGCCTTCCTCGGGAATATAGACCGTCTCGATCTCGACCGGGCGACCGGCACCGCGTGCCGGAAAGCGCAGCAGCCACTTCCGCGTCCCGTCGGTGGAGATCTGCTCCTCGACGATCTCCGGCCGGGCAATGGTGAAATGCCGCTTCAGGGTCTCCCGCATATCCTTGGAGACGTTCGTCATATGGTCGAAATCCGACACGCCGCGAACGTAGAGCCAGTTCCAGAGCTGGCTGACGCGCATCTTCACCTGCCGCTCGGCCACGCCGACGTCGGCCAGCGCCTTGCCCATCTCCTCACGCGTGAGGCCGATGAGGGAGGGCATTTCCTGCAACGCTGCCGGCCGAGCGGCGGGGCGTGCGGGGCGGTCGAGGGAAAGGATATCGGTCATCACACAATGTTCCTGTCGCAGCTTTGCCCGCAACGCCGAACGGTTCCCGGTCGGTTGGACGAAAGGGACGGAAGGGCGAAACGGGAGCAGGCACTATAAGGCGTACGGGGAGCGTCTCACCCGTGCGGCATGTCGTTGATGCGGCGTCTAGCACGAAATTGGCCGGGCGTCACCTCCTGCAGGGCGATGCCGTGCGGGCGAAACGACGAAGGCCGGCGAGGCCGGCCTTCGATCCATCCACTCTGCAGAGGTGCTTACTTGCAGCTCTCGATCTGCTTCAGCGCAGCCGAGATGCCGGACAGCGAGTAGGAATAGTTGGTCTGCGTGCCCTTGCGCGACTTTGCGACGACGGACATGGCTTTGCCGACCTTCATGGCTGCCACCAGAGCCGGCTCTTCGGCAGCATTCTCGACCCAGGCGGAGTTGCCCTTGGTGAAGAGCGTGAAGTTCTTGGCGTCGATGGTCACGGTGACCTTGGAGTTTTCCTGAAGGGCGTAGCCCATCATGGCCTGCGGCTCGTAGGAAATGTTCTGTCCCGGGCGCTGAGAGACCAGGAAGAAGATATCGCCGTGATCGACATTGGCGGGGCTCTTTTCCTTCGGCACCGACAGGACATAGCAGACCTTCGACTTGCCCGACTGGTAGGAATAGGCCCCCCAGGCATTGAACTGCTGGATGCGCGTCGGAGACTGTGCCGAAGCGATGCCTGCGCCAGCGAGAAGGAGTGCGAGTGCGGTTGAGAGCTGTCTTACAAACATCTTGTCCTGCCGGTTGTCTTGCTGCCAGCGCCCGTCCGATGCCGGGCGATGCATGGTCGCGATTACGATTATTGTGACTTCATTCAGGTTACCAAACCGTCAACACCACAAGAATAAGGCGGGAACGTGCGGAAACGATACGCTCTCGACGTGCCGTGCATCGTTCGCGACGACCGGCGTCGCTGCCAGATCTCCGTCGCCCTCGTCCTGGATGTCGCTCTCAGACAGCCTGTTCGTCCTATCGGGGCTCTAAGGGTTCGAAGCACCGGCGACATCCGCAGTTTGCGGCTGTTCGTGCGTTTCGATTGGGTCAGGTTGGATCGGAAACGGTCCGATTTCGCGATAATGTCACCCCGATGGGCCGCTAATGTCACAAAGAATCGGGCAACAGTTTGACGTTTCTCGAATGAGCTTTACCTGTTGTTTCACATACACCAAATCTTGGGCACGGAGGCCCTGAAGGCAGGCATGACAGGGGACGCGAGACAGCATTTCGCAGGGCTGGCGGATGCCGTCGCGAAAGAGCGGGACCAAGCCGCCTTCGCCGAACTGTTTCATTTTTTTGCCCCCCGGCTGAAATCCTTCCTGTTGCGACAGAATACCCCTTCCAACGAGGCGGAGGAGATCGTGCAGGAGGTTATGATCGTCCTCTGGCACAAAGCTGCTCTCTACGATGCTGAGAAGTCCTCGCTGTCCACCTGGCTCTTCAGAATCGCGCGCAACCGGCGTATAGACGCCGCGCGCCGGCAGTTGACGCGCAAGCTGGACGAGAAGGATCCGCTTCTGTTGCCGACCGCACCACCTGCGCCGGACGAGCTGGTTCAAAGCGGCGATCGGGAGGATGTGGTGCGCGCGGCGCTCGCCAAGCTTCCGAGCGAACAGGTCAAACTGATCCAGCTCGCCTTCTTCTTCGGGCAGTCGCATTCCGAAATCGCCGCATCAACCGGTTTGCCGCTCGGCACGGTGAAGTCGCGGATCAGGCTTGCCTTCGGGAAGTTGCGCACACTTCTTCACGATGACGGCATCGACGGGACGGAGTAAGCGTTTCCGGTCTCATTGTGTCAGGCGGCGAGGCCTTCCTCGCCCAGCGCCGTGTCCGCCTTGTCGTAATGGTTTTCCTTAATCTGGCCGCTGATGGCCGCGAAGGCCGCCGTGAGGACCGCGATGTCGTCGGAAAAGCCGACCATGGCGAGGACGTCCGGCAGGACGTCGAAGGGCATAACGAAATAGGCGAGCGCGCCCAGCAGAATCCCGCGGGTGCGCAATGGCGTCGCGGGGTCCATCGCGCAATAATAGGCGGCGACGAGATCGCGACTGAAGGGAACCTGGCGCACCGCCCGCTTGAGCGTCGGCCAGAACCGGCGACGAACCTTCTGCGCCTTGGACTCCTGCTCGCTACGGTCGCCCGGCAGGAGGATTTCGCCGATCTTGACCTCGTCCATCGTCGTTTCCGCTTTCATGCGCCTAACCTCGCCTGTTTCTCATCCCTGATAGGGCCTGATATGGGAAAACATTCGAGCAATTCAAATGACAGTCATGGACGTGCGGGAGACGCTGCCGCTTCCATGCGCGCGGCGAGTGCGAGGTCGAGCGCCGTCACGCCCTTCGCGGTGTGCGTCGTTAGTTTCACGTCGACGCGGTTGTAGACGTTGAACCATTCGGGGTGATGATCGAGCTTCTCTGCGGCCAGCGCGCTCTGGCTCATGAAGCCGAACGCCTCGACGAAGGATTTGAAGCGGTAGGTCTTTTCGATGGCCAAGCCGTCTTCTGACAGCGCCCAGCCTGGAAGATCCGCAAGACCTGCGGCGATGTCGTCTGCGTTCAGTCTGTCGCGCTTGGTCATGCCGGTCACCTTATGTCTTGCTTCGGCATCAACAGGTGCCGTGCGGTCATAGCATGCCTTTGGCCACCTGTTCCTCGACGCGTGCAAAGCCGGAGGAGCGCGGCTCGTGGAGCTGGAACACTTCCTCCGTGAGGTAGGGGCCGCCGCCGACGGAGTCGCGCGAGGACAGAAGCACGAAGCGCGAAACGGTGAACGGATTGGTAAAGAAACCGCCGCGCCCCGACAGGTAATGAACGACATCGTCCACCCGCGAGGCGCGCAGGCGCGCCAGCGTGACATGGGGCGTGAATTTGCGGGGATCGGCAGGGAGGCCCAGCCGCTGGCAAATGCGCTCGATTTCGGCCTGCAGGGCTATCAGTTCCGGCGGGTTGGTGACGCCGGCCCAGACCGAATGCGGCTTCTTGGAGCCGAAGGCGCCGGTTCCCGTCAGTTGAAGTTCGAATTCCGGTCGCTCGATCCGGTCGAGGCGATCGACGATCTCGTCGGCCGTGCGGTTATCGACATCGCCGATGAAGCGGAGAGTGATGTGGTAGTTCTCGACGTCGATCCAGCGCGCGCCGGGAAGGCCCCCGCGCAGAAGGGACAGGCTCATCGCCGCGTTGCGCGGGATTTCGAGGGCGGTAAACAGTCTCGGCATGACGAGCTCCCCGAATCTTGCAAAAACCTCTTGCAGACACCCCAGCCGACCACGACGCGAAGCGGCAGGCAACTACAAATTCGCACCTGCAATATTTGTCCAACGGTGATTAACGCCCGCTGAACGGATACACGCGCCCGATGACGGTCAAACCGCGTGCAACTGTGTCGCCGGCTCGGCCTCGCGGTTTATTTCGGCAATCCCTGGACGAAGGTTTCAATCACGGGCAGCATCCGTTCCACCATAACGCCGACGCCTTTGGGGTTGGGATGCATGCCATCCTCGATCTTGAGGCCCGCATCTTCCACGACGCCGTCGAGGAAGAAGGGGTAGAGCGGGACGCCATAGGTCTTGGCGAGCTCCGGATAGATCGGGTTGAAGCGATCGGCATAGTCGCCGCCCATGTTCGGCGGTGCGAGCATGCCGACAAGGAGCACGTCGATGCCGCGCGCCTTCAGCTTCTCGATCATCGCGACAAGATTCTTACGGCTTTCCTCCGGCGGAATGCCGCGCAGCGCATCATTGGCGCCGAGTTCGAGGATGACGCCCTTGGTGCCATCCGGGACCGACCAGTCGATGCGGGCAAGGCCGCCCGACGTGGTATCGCCGGAAACGCCGGCATTGGAGATCGACACGTCATGGCCCTTGTCGCGCAAAGCCTTCTCCAAACGTGCGGGGAAGGCGTCGTCGGGCGGCAATTGATAGCCTGCCATCAGGCTGTCGCCGAAGCCGACGAGTTCGATGGGGGCAGCGTGAAGCGGGCCTGCCGCGATCAAACCTGCGAGAGCAGCCAGGAAAAGCGCCCTGAAACCTTTCATTCGCATCAAGCCGCTCCTAAATCCGGATGTGAGCAATTGCAGCATAATCCTTATATAGGGCGGACCCCGTGGCAAAAACCATGATCGAACTGAAAAATGCGGATCTGACCCTCGGGCAGGCCGCAGCGTCCGTCCATGTGCTGAAGGGCATGAGTCTGGAAATCGATGCCGGGCAATCGGTCGGCATCGTCGGCCCCTCCGGCTCGGGCAAATCGACCCTGCTGATGGTGCTCGCCGGATTGGAGCGTCTCGACAAGGGCGAGATCGTCATCGACGGGACGCCGTTGCAGGGGCTGAGCGAGGATCGCGTAGCCGATTTTCGCGGCCGCAACATCGGCATCGTCTTCCAGTCCTTCCACCTCATCCCCAATATGACGGCGCTTGAAAACGTCGCCGTACCGCTCGAGCTTGCCAACGTGCGCGATGCCTTCGACATCGCTCGCCGCGAGCTGACGTCGGTCGGGCTCGGCGAGCGCTTGTCGCATTATCCGGGGCAACTTTCGGGCGGCGAGCAGCAGCGCGTGGCCATCGCCCGGGCGCTCGCGCCCTCGCCGAAATTGCTGATCGCCGACGAGCCGACCGGCAATCTCGACACCGAAACCGGGCGCCAGATCGCGGACCTGATCTTCTCCAAGCAGGCCGAACGCAACATGACGCTGATCCTCGTCACGCACGACAACAGCCTGGCTGCGCGCTGCTCGCGTCAGATCAAGGTGCGTTCCGGCATCATCGTGGATGATGGGCGCTCGTTGGCCGATCTCGCGCCGTCAGCGGTTTCGGCATGATGGCGTCCTTGCGCCTGCCGGATCTTTCGCTTGCCCTGCGGCTGGCCCTGCGCGAAATGCGCGGCGGCTTGTCGGGCTTCTATATCTTCCTTGCCTGCATCGCGCTGGGAACAGCGGCGATCGCCGGCGTCAACTCGCTGTCGCAGGCCATCACCGGCTCCATCGCCTCGCAGGGGCAGGCGCTGCTGGCGGGCGATATCCGGTTCGAGTTGAACAACCGGCTCGCCAATACCGAGGAGACGAGCTTTCTCGACGGTGCCGGCGATGTGTCCCTCACATCGGGACTGCGCTCCATGGCGCGGCTTCCCGATGGCTCGAACCAGGCGCTGGTGGAACTGAAGGCGGTGGATGCCGCCTATCCGCTCTATGGCACCGTGGAAAGCGAACCGCAGGCGCCGCTCGCCTCGCTTCTCTCCGTCGATAACGGCACCTATGGCGCGCTCGCGGCCCCTCTGCTTCTCGATCGTCTCGGCGTAAAGACGGGCGATACGCTGCTCATCGGCAATGCGCGGGTGAAGATTTCCGGCACGCTGGTGCGCGAGCCGGATGCGCTTTCGGATGGGTTCGGCTTTGCGCCCCGCCTGTTGGTGTCGCAGGAGGCGCTTGCGGCCAGCGGTCTCGTGCAAACCGGAAGCCTCGTGGAACATGCCTACAAGCTGCGCCTTGCCGACCCTACAGGGGTGCCGGCGGTTCGCGCACAAGCGGAGCAGCAGTTTCCGCAGGCAGGATGGTCCATTCGCTCCAGCCAGAATGCCGCGCCGTCGCTGACGGCGAACATCACGCGCTTCTCGCAGTTCCTGACACTCGTCGGGCTGACGGCGCTGATCGTCGGCGGGGTCGGCGTCGCCAATGCAGTTCGCGCCTATCTCGATGCCAAGCGCGGCGTCATCGCGGCGTTCAAGTGCCTGGGCGCCCCCGGCGCGCTCGTCTCCACCATCTATCTTATCCAGATCCTGCTGATCGCGATGATCGGCATCTTTATCGGCCTCGTCGTTGGCGCGATCATTCCCCTGGTCGCCGCCCGGTTCCTTGCCGATATCCTGCCGATATCAACGGATCTCCAGCTTTATCCCTCTGCGCTGGGGCTCGCTGCTCTGTTCGGCCTGCTCACGGCACTGGCCTTTGCCTGCCTGCCGCTCGGTCGGGCGCGCAGCGTGCCGGCAACCGCGCTCTTCCGCAATCAGGACTTTGACCGCAGTCGCTGGCCCACCTGGCCCTATCTGGTGGCCGCGGCCTTGAGCCTTGCGGCGCTTGGCGGTCTTGCCATCTTCACCGCTTACGACCGGATGATCTCGCTCGTCTTTCTCGGCGCCATCGCCTTTTCGTTCGTTGTGCTGCGCGGCGTTTCGGTGCTGGTCGCGGCCCTTGCGCGGCGGAGCCCGCGGGTTTCCTCACCGGCCCTACGGCTAGCGATCGGCAATATCCATCGGCCGGGTGCGCTGACGCCGTCCGTCGTTCTCTCGCTCGGCCTCGGGCTTGCGCTTCTCGTGACGCTGGCGCTGATCGATGGAAACCTGCGGCGGGAGCTGACGGGGAACCTGCCGGAGCGGGCGCCCAACTTCTTCTTCGTTGACATTCAGGGCAGCGAGATTGAAGGGTTTCGCTCGCTGTTGAACACGGCGCTGCCGGCCGGCAAAGTCATCGAGGTGCCGATGCTGCGCGGCCGCATCCTTGCCTTCAACGGCGAGGACGTCGCCAAGCGCGAGGTCGCGCCGGCCGGGCGCTGGGTGCTCCGGGGCGACCGCGGCATTACTTATGCGAAGAACCTGCCGGAGAATTCGCGTCTCGTGGAAGGCCAGTGGTGGCCGGACGGCTATAGCGGCGAGCCGCTCGTGTCCTTCTCCGAGCAGGAGGCGCGCGAACTGAACCTGAAGGTCGGCGACACCGTCACCGTCAACGTTCTCGGCCGCAACATCACGGCCCGCATTTCCAACTTCCGCACCGTCGAATGGGAATCGCTGTCGATCAATTTCGTCATGGTGTTTTCACCCAACACATTCGCCGGTGCGCCGCATGCCTGGCTTGCGACCGTCATCGACCCCTCGGCCACGGCCGAGCAGGAGGCGGCGGCATTGCGCCAGATCACCAACACCTATCCGACCATCACCAGCGTGCGGGTGAAGGATGCGCTCGACATCGTCAACGGCCTGCTGGGACAGCTGGCCACGGCGATCCGTGCTGCGGCCGGCGTCGCGCTCGTCGCCTCGGTTCTCGTGCTCTCCGGCGCGCTGGCCGCCGGCAACCGCGCGCGCATCCATGATGCGGTGGTGCTGAAGACGCTGGGTGCGACCCGCGCGACGCTGATCCGGGCCTTCTGCTACGAATATGCGATCCTCGGACTTTCCACCGCGATCTTCGCGCTTCTGGCTGGCGGCGTGGCGGCGTGGTTCGTGGTGGCCCGCATCATGACGCTGCCCTCGTCCTTCCTGCCGGATGTGGCCGTACTGACGATCGCCGTCGCCCTGGTCATGACGGTCGGCATCGGGCTTGCGGGGACATGGCGCGTGCTCGGGCAGAAGGCAGCGCCCGTTCTGCGCGATCTCTGACAGGCAGCAGACGGCTCCAAAGGGCCTCCGCGCATTACAATTGCGTCATGCATCAGCGCCGCCCTTGAGAATGGGGCGGTTCCGCATCATATTGTCCTCAGGCTTGCTGAAGCTCCGCAGCGGTGCCCGGTCCGATTTTGGTCGCGATCTGTTCGTCACTTCGAGCTGATAAGAGGATAAGAATGTCCGATCCCAGAAACTTTCGCATGCAGACCGCCGGCGCGCGCGCTGACGCTGCTGTCGACCAGGGCCTGCGCGCTTACATGCTGCGGGTCTACAATCTCATGGCGCTCGGCGTCGCCATTACAGGCGTCGCCGCATTTCTCGCCTTCCAGTTCGCCTTTGCCGATGGTCAGTTGACCGCGTTCGGCCAAGCGATCTATGTCAGCCCGCTGAAGTACCTGATCATGCTGGCGCCGTTCGGCATGGTGCTGTTCCTGAGCTTCCGGATCAATTCCATGAGCGTTTCGGCCGCCCAGACCACGTTCTGGGTCTATGCCGCGCTGATGGGCCTGTCGCTGTCGTCGATCATGCTGATCTACACGGGTCAGAGCATCGTGCGCACGTTCTTCGTGACCGCGGCCTCGTTCGGCGCGCTGTCGCTCTACGGCTACACGACGAAGCGCAGCCTGTCGGCCATGGGCTCGTTCCTGGTCATGGGCCTCTTCGGACTGATCATCGCCTCGATCGTCAACATCTTCTTTGCGTCGTCTGCCCTGCAGTTCGCAATATCGGTCATCGGCGTGCTGATCTTCGCAGGTCTCACCGCCTACGATACGCAGCGCATCAAGGAAATGTACTTTGAAGGTGATGGGTTCGAGGCTGCCGGCCGCAAGGCGATCATGGGCGCACTGACGCTCTATCTCGACTTCGTCAACCTGTTCCTCTTCATGCTGCGCTTCCTCGGAAACCGCAACTAAGCATAGGGCAGGTCTCGACCTGATCATTGGGAAAGGCGGCTTTGGCCGCCTTTTTTCGTGTGCGGGCGCTACCGTCTTGATCGGGCTGGAGGAATGTGGAAGGAACTTGGGACACCGATGTCTTCCAAGATTGCTGCCGAGATTCTGCCATGTCCTTCACTTTGCGCGATGCCTCCCTTGCCGATATCAATGCCATTACGGACATCTACAGCGAGTCCGTCCGCAATGGCGTCGCGACCTACGAGATCGCCATTCCCGACGAGGCGGAGATGACGACGCGCTTCTCCACGATCACCGGCAACAGCTATCCCTATATCGTTGCGGAAGACGCGGACGGGGTCGTGATCGGTTATGCCTATGCCTCGGCCTTCCGCACACGCAGCGCCTATCGGTTTCTCGTCGAGGATTCGATCTATCTCGCGCCCGAGGCGCGTGGACGCGGTGTTGGCAAGGCTCTTCTGAAGGAGCTGATCGCGCGCTGCACGGATCTTGGCTTCCGCCAGATGGTGGCCGTCATTGGCGGTGCTCACCCCGCTTCGATCGCCGTCCACCGGTCCACGGGCTTCATGGATTGCGGCACGGTGAAGGGAAGCGGGTTCAAGTTCGGCCGCTGGCTCGATACCACGTTCATGCAGCTGGCGCTCGGCGAAGGCCTCGACTCGGTGCCGACGGATGGCGTTTATCCGGATACGCTCTACGGCGCCTGATCCAGCTTTTCGCAGAGTCGAAGGCCACCGTCTGCAAGCTCAGCTCTTCACAACCTTCAGCAGCTTGTCGAAGACTTTGAGCACCTGCGGCAACTCGTGCCCGCGCTTCAGGATCATGCCGTGGGTGTTGACCACGGCATAGGCGCCCTGCTTGGCGGCAAGCTTCGGCACCTTCTCCACCCGGTAGAGCGGCTGTTCGCCCGAGCGCTTGAAGACGGAGAAGACCGCCTTGTCGCGCATATGGTCGAGTGCGTAGTCGCGCCACTCGCCTTCCCCGACCATGCGGCCATAGACCCACAGAATCTGATCGAGCTCGCGGCGGTGGAACGTCACGGGAAGAGGGTCCTTGGCATGTCGATAGTCGCTGAGATCGACGACCACGCTTTCAGAAGCCGCGGGTGTTGGGCGACCTTGCAAATCCGTCTGATCGGTCATGCACATTCCGGCCTTTTGTTATGACAGGACGGTAACAGTGTGCCTGAGTGCAGCTGAAAATCAAGCTTGAATGGTACGCGCGCACGGACAGACGGGTATTGCTGTAGCGACAGCTTTTTTTGCACTGCCGCATTGCGGTCAAACCGGTGCCCGATTTCAACGGTTAACTCCGCCCCGTCGCCGCTGCTTCGGTTCTCCGGAGTTCCGCGCGCCGCCTGGCCGGTCGATCAGCGTCTCTTGTTCGCCGGCTCGGGGTCTCCGTGCAACTCGCCTTGTCCGACCTCCGGTCGCGCGAGAGCATGGATGGTCATACCGGGATCGGCCTCAGGCCGGTGCCACCCTGACCGCCCGGTCCGGTGATATCGAAACCCTCAGCCCCCAGCCCTCGATATGCCGGACCGGGCAATTCTCTGGCGTCTCGCGGCAAGCCTATTGCGCTGCCATCAGCGTTGCCGCCCCGACGATGGCGCCGGGGGTTTCCGCGTCCTTCATCTGCTGCAGCAGGATCGCGCAGCCGCTGTCCTTTTCTTGGTCGAGAACAGAGGCGGGCAGCACGAAGCGGGCGGGCTTCCCGTCCCACATGCCGATCGTCTGGATGTCGCGCACGGCGTGCCAGTACGACATCTTCTTGCCGCTGTTCTCGCCCTTCTCCACGTCCACCACCTTCTGGCGGTTGAAGTAGACGATGACGACATTGGCCTTACCGTCGCCTTCGCCAATCGTGATGTCGATCTCGTCGTCCTTGCGCTCCGCCGAAATCGGCACCTTCATGCCCGCGTCGGCGCCGCTGAGCGCGATCAGACGTCCCTTGATGCCCGAGAGATTGGCACCGTTGACCTGATCGCGGCCGTTCAGCACGGCCTGAGGCGTGTAGACGCCGTTTCGGCCGAACATCTTGGCATAGGCATATTGGCGGGCGGTGTTCTCTTTCGAGGCGAGCGTGTCTGCCCAGCCGAGGTAATTCCAATAATCCACGTGATAGGAGAGGGCGACGATGGAGCCGTCGTCGATCAGGTGCTTCAGCGCGGCGTCGGCAGGAGGGCAGGAGGCGCAGCCCTGGCTCGTGAACAGTTCCACGACGCCCTTCGGCTGCTTTACCTCCAGCCCGCTGTCCGCGGTCTTCACCTGCGTCGTCTGTGGCACTGCTTCCCGTGTCGCTTCCTCTGCTGCGGCCGGAAGGGCTGCCAGCAGGAAGAGACTGCCGATCAGGCTCAGGCGAGAGGTCTTGGAGGCGGGCATGCAGGGTCCACTTCGGGCAGATTCCAATTCGGGCAGGATTGCGGCAGCCGGAAACCGCTCTTTCATACGCCGCAGCGTCCTCAACACAAAGTCACGTTGGAGTGAAATTTCGGCGAAGGCGACGGAGGCACGCCGGACATGCCGAAGGCCGGAACGGGGTTCCGGCCTTCGCGTTTTTCAGGTCGTGGCGCCTCAGGCTGCGAGGTCGCGCAGAACCGTCTGCAGGATGCCACCATTGTTCATGTAGGTGACCTCATCCAGCGTATCGATGCGGCAGATCAGCGGGACCTCCTTCACCGTGCCATCGGCATAGGTGATGACGGCCGTGCGCTTTTCGCGCGGCTGGACGTTCGTCAGGCCCTCGATGGTGACGAGCTCGTCACCCTTGAGGTTCAGCGAAGCCCAGGTGGTGCCGGCCTCGAAGACGAAGGGCACGACGCCCATGCCGACGAGGTTGGACCGGTGGATACGCTCGAAGCTTTCGGCGATCACGGCCTTGACGCCGAGCAGGTTGGTGCCCTTGGCCGCCCAGTCGCGCGAGGAGCCGTTGCCGTATTCGCCACCGGCGAAGATGACGAGCGGAACGCCCTCTTCCTTGTACTGCATGGCCGCGTCGTAGATCGACATCTCTTCCTTCGACGGATAGTGGAAGGTGTAGCCGCCTTCCTTGCCGTTCGGGCCGAGCATGTGGTTGCGGATGCGGATGTTGGCGAAGGTGCCGCGCATCATCACTTCATGGTTACCGCGACGCGTGCCGTACTGGTTGAAGTCGGCAACGCCGACGCCGTGGCCCGTGAGGTAGGCACCGGCAGGCGATGCCGCCTTGATCGAACCGGCCGGCGAGATGTGGTCGGTCGTGATCTTGTCGCCGAAGAGACCGAGGACGCGGGCGCCCTTGATGTCGGAGATGCCGGAGCCCGTCTTGCCCATGCCCACGAAGTAGGGCGGGTTCTGCACATAGGTCGAATCGTCGTCCCAGGCATAGGTCTGGCCGGCAGGAATCTGAACGGCCTGCCAGTTGACGTCGCCCTTGAACACGTCGGCATACTTGCTTTCGTACAGCTCGCGCGTGACGTATTTCAGGATGAATTCCTGGATCTCGTGCGAGGTCGGCCAGATGTCCTTGAGGAACACCGGCTGCCCGTCCGAACCGATGCCGAGAGGCTCGGTCGTCAGGTCCTTCTGGACGGTGCCGGCCAGCGCATAGGCCACGACCAGCGGCGGCGAGGCGAGGTAGTTCGCCTGGACGTCCGGCGAGATGCGGCCTTCGAAGTTGCGGTTACCCGAGAGGACGCCGGCCGTGATCAGGCCCCTGTCGTTGATGGTCTTGGAGATCGGCGCCGGCAGCGGGCCGGAATTGCCGATACAGGTCGTGCAGCCGAAGCCGACGAGGTTGAAGCCGAGCGCGTCGAGGTCCTTCTGGAGGCCCGACTTCTCGAGATATTCGCCGACGACCTGTGATCCCGGAGCGAGCGAGGTCTTCACCCACGGCGCGCTTTTCAAGCCCTTGGCGACGGCGTTGCGGGCGAGAAGGCCGGCAGCGATGAGAACCGAGGGATTGGAGGTGTTGGTGCAGGAGGTGATGGCGGCGATCGCCACGTCACCATGGCCCAGATCATAGTCCGTGCCGTCGACCGGGTAGCGGTTTTCCAGCTGGCCGGGCTTCTTGTAGTCGGCTTCGAGCGACGTGGCGAAGCCTGGCGCGATGCCTTCGAGCGGAATGCGGCCCTCGGGACGCTTCGGGCCGGCCATGGACGGCACGACGTCGCCGAGGTCGAGTTCCAGCGTGTCGGTGAAGACCAGTTCGGCGCCGTCGCCATTGCGCCACATGCCCTGCGCCTTGGAATAGGCTTCGACCAGTGCGATCCGGTCCGTCGTGCGGCCGGACATGGTGAGGTAGTTGATGGTTTCGCCATCGACCGGGAAGAAACCGCAGGTCGCGCCGTATTCCGGGCCCATGTTGCCGATGGTGGCGCGGTCGGCCAGCGTCATCGAATCGAGGCCGGGGCCGAAGAATTCGACGAACTTGGAGACGACGCCCTTCTTGCGCAGCATCTGCACGACGGTGAGCACGAGGTCTGTCGCGGTGACGCCTTCCTTGACCTTGCCGGTCAGGCGGAAGCCGATGACTTCGGGCAGGAGCATGGAGACGGGCTGGCCGAGCATGGCCGCTTCCGCTTCGATGCCGCCGACGCCCCAGCCGAGCACGCCGAGGCCGTTGATCATCGTGGTGTGGCTGTCGGTGCCGACGCAGGTGTCGGGATAGGCGATCGTTTCGCCGTCCTCTTCCTTGGTCCAGACCGTCTGGCCGAGATATTCAAGGTTGACCTGGTGACAGATGCCGGTTCCCGGGGGAACGACGCGAAAATTCTTGAACGCCTGCTGGCCCCACTTGAGGAAGCGGTAGCGCTCGCCGTTGCGCTCGTATTCGAGCTCGACGTTGCGGGCGAATGCGTTCGGCGTGCCGAATTCGTCGACGATGACGGAGTGGTCGATGACGAGATCGACGGGCACCAGCGGGTTGATCTTTTCCGGATCGCCACCGAGCGCCACCATGGCGTCGCGCATGGCCGCGAGATCGACAACGGCGGGAACGCCGGTGAAGTCCTGCATGAGCACGCGAGCCGGACGGTAGGCGATTTCGTTTTCAGCCGTGCCCTTGTCGTTCAGCCAGGCGGCAATGTTGAGGATGTCCTGCTTGGTGACGGACCGGCCGTCTTCGTTGCGCAGCAGGTTTTCCAGCAGGACCTTCATCGAGTAAGGCAGCCGCGAGATGCCGGCGAGACCGTTCTCTTCGGCCTTGGGCAGGCTGAAATAGACATAGTCGGCGCCGTTGACCGTGAGGGTCAAACGACAATTGAAACTGTCTAGGGACTTGGACACTGAGATACCCCGTTCCGTCTGATCGCCATAAACTGACGTGCGAACGCCCGAGCGCCTGAAGGCGCAGATTGGGATGCGGGTACGGTCATTTCCGCTGTCCGCACGTGGAAAATCTTCCATGTTCGGCGCTAGGATGAAATTCACGCCGACCGCTGGCGTGTTGGGCGCGTTATAGATAATTTCGCCAAAACGTGCCAGATCGAACGCCGTCAATTCGAGACAATTTTTTTCAATGCGACCAACGTCGTAAAAGGACGATGAATGCCAATTCGCCTGCGCGTGGACGGGCTGGGCGCCAGCCGCGGCGAAGACCCGATCTTCCGGGAGTTTTGCCTCGTTCTCGATGCCGGCGGCGCCCTGCTCGTGACCGGTCGAAACGGCACCGGAAAGTCCACTTTTCTGCGAACGCTCGCCGGTCTTTATCCGGCCGACAGCGGCACGATCCTGCTCGAAGGGGCTACCGACCCCACGGCACCGGTGCGCGAATCACTTCATTATCTCGGACATCGCAATGCAATGAAGCGTGACCTGACGGTTGCGGAAAATCTCGTGTTCTGGGCGCGGTTTAGCGGGCAGGCGGGCGATCCGGCAAAAGATGCGGATGATGCGCTGGAGGTAGTCGGTCTCGGCGGTCTCGGTCATTTGCCGTTCGGCTATCTCTCTGCCGGGCAGCAGCGCCGCGCGGCGCTCGCCCGGCTTCTGGTCGCGCACCGTCCCGTCTGGCTCATGGACGAGCCGACGGCAGCGCTCGATACGGCGAGCGAGCGGATGGTGGAGGCATTGATCGCAGGACATCGCGCCACCGGCGGCATCGTCATCGCCGCCACGCACCAGGCTCTCGATGTTCCCGGTGCGCAGATGCTGACCATGTCCGGCTTTGCGGTGACGGCATGAGGCTCGGTCGCAGCTTTTTCTTTCCCATATCCGTTCCCAGGTGTGGGCCATGATGGCGCTCTACCTGCGCGACCTGAAGCTTGCGACGCGTGCGGGCGGCGGTGCGCTGACGGGCATCCTGTTCTTCATGGCCGTCGTCGCGGTCGTGCCCTTCGGGCTCGGGCCGGACCTGAAGCTTTTGGCACAGGTGGGGCCGGCGATGCTGTGGATCGGCGCGCTGCTCGCCTCGCTGCTGGGGCTCGACCGCCTGTTTCAGGCCGAGCGCGAGGATGGCGCTCTGGATATGATGCTGATGCAGGAGACGCCGCTGGTGCTCACCGTCTTCGTCAAGTGCCTTGCCCACTGGACGGCCTCCGGCCTGCCGCTCGTGCTCGTGTCCCCGCTGCTCGGCCTCTTCCTCAACATGGAGCCGACCGCGATCTTTGCCACCATGCTGACGCTCCTTGCGGGAACGCCGGCGATCACGCTGATCGGTGCGATGGGGGCGGCGGTCGCGGTGGCACTGCCGCGCGGGGGGCTTCTGGTGTCGATCCTCGTGCTGCCGCTCGTCATTCCTGTGCTCATCTTCGGCGTCAGCGCGGCCTATGCAGCCGTCGAGGATCCCGCGCCTTTCCTGCCGCCGTTCATGATCCTCACGGCCATCACCCTGTTCTTCGCCGTCATCGGCCCGGCGGCGGCCGCGGTGGCGCTCCGAGCCTCGTCGGAATGACGCAAAGGTGACCATATGCTCGGCCGCGACGTTCATTGAAGAGGTCTCGCGAACTTGGTAGAGAGGTCGTATGCGTGAGAGAAGCCTTGCCATTCGCAGCTTTACCGACCTTGCCAATCCGACGCGCTTCGTCGCGCTGGCCGGGCGCCTGCTGCCATGGCTGGCCAGTCTGACGGCGCTGCTCTTTGCCGTCGGCCTGACACTCTGTTTTTCCACCGCGGCCGACTACCAGCAGGGCGAGACGGTGCGGATCATGTATATCCATGTGCCCGCCGCCTGGCTGTCGATGATGGGCTATACGGTCATGGCGGCGTCTGCGCTCGGCACGCTCGTCTGGCGCCATCCGCTGGCCGACGTCGCGGCGAAATGTGCGGCCCCCATCGGGGCGGGCTTCACGGCGCTGGCGCTCGTCACCGGCTCGCTCTGGGGCAAGCCGATGTGGGGGACATGGTGGGTGTGGGATGCCCGGCTGACCTCCGTCTTCATCCTGTTCCTGATGTATCTCGGCCTGATCGCGCTCAACCGCGCCATGGACGATGCCGGGCGGGCGGCGAAGGTTTCGGCCGTGCTGATCCTGGTCGGCTTCGTCAACATCCCGATCATCAAGTTCTCCGTTGACTGGTGGAACACGCTGCACCAGCCGGCAAGCGTCCTGCGCCTCGGCGGCTCGGCCATCGATCCTGAGTTCCTGCGCCCGCTGCTGGTGATGGCGCTCGCCTTTACCTGCCTGTTCTTCACGCTGCATCTGGCAGCCATGCGCACGGAAATCTGGCGGCGGCGCATTGCGGCCATGCGCCGGCAGGCCGCGCGCGGAGCGGCGTCGGCATGAGCGCGCATCTCGGTTATGTCGCCGCCAGCTATGGTGCCGCGGTCTTCGTTGTCGCGAGCCTTATCAGCTGGGTGGTTCTCGATGCACGCGCCCGGCGCCGCGAATTGCAAGTGCTGGAGGATGCGGGCATCCGTCGCCGCTCGGCCGGCGGAGGCACGCCATGAGCGACCTGCCGGAAAGCCGTGCGACGACGAAGGGCCGCCTGGCGCTGGCGCTGCTGCCGCTGACGGTCTTTGCCTGCCTTGCCGCCGTGTTCTGGAGCCAGCTCGATTCCGGTCGCGATATCAGCGAGATCCCGTCCGCGCTCATCGGCACGAAGGCGCCCTCTCTCGCTCTGCCGGCGCTCGAAGGCGCGACGCTCAGGGATGCGCCCATGCCCGCGCTGACGGATGGTGCGGTGAAGGGCAAGCTGACGCTCGTCAATGTCTGGGCGTCCTGGTGCGTGCCCTGCCGCGCGGAAAACCCGGTCATCCTCGCTTTGGCGAAGGACCCGCGCCTGCAGGTCGTCGGCATCAACTACAAGGACCAGACGGATAACGCGCTGCGTTTCCTCGGCGAACTCGGCAATCCCTTCTCCGCCATCGGCGTCGATCCCCGCGGCCGTGCGGCGATCGACTGGGGCGTCTACGGCATCCCGGAATCCTACCTTGTCGCACCCGACGGCACGATCCTCTACAAGCGCGTCGGCCCCTTCGATGACCGCAGCCTGCGGGAAGGTCTCATGCCGGCGATCGAGAAGGCGTCCGCCGGGTCATAGAGCGTTTCTGCTTTTCTTCGAATCGCAAAAACTCTCTATCTCTTTGATTTCACGTAAACCTGGGCTCTAAAGCGCGCCCTGCCACGCCTTCACCGCGTCCATCGGCCAGACGAGCATCAGCACATTGAGGGTCAGGTTGTCACGGATCAGCCAGCCGGTGAAGAGTTCGAAGACGATGGCGATGACGATCGTCACGGCGACAGGCAGGCGGGCGGCGAGCAGGAAGCCCAGCGCCATGAAGACGGTGTCCATGGCCGAGTTCAGCACGCTGTCGCCGACATAGTTCAGCGACGCGGTCGCGGAGCGATAGCGTTCGATGATGATCGGCGAGTTCTCGAGCAGTTCCCAGCCGGCCTCGATGACAGTCGCGACGAACAGCCGGGCTGCGAGCGGCTTTCTCGGGAAGAGCCAGGTGGTCAGCGCGTAGAACAGGAAGCCGTGGATAATGTGGGACGGCGTGTACCAGTCGGCGAGGTGCTGGGAATTGCCGGGGCTGTTGACCACGGGCTCGAACAGCTTGACGACGCCGCAGGTGCAGATCGGCGTGCGGCCCATGAAGAGTTCCACCGCCACCTGGAACGCCAGCACGGCGAGGCAGGCGCCGATCCAGAGCAGCGTGCGGCTGCGGGGTAGAGCTTCTACAGGTGGGGGAACGGCCGTCATATCTTATCGGATGCGGTTTCGACGGAGTGCCGCAGGATGAGCGGCATCTGCGCCATGGTGAAGAGGATGGTGATCGGCATGGTGCCCCAGACCTTGAACGCCACCCAGAAGTCGTCGGCCGCCTGAGCGTCGGGCGCATACCAGATGGCGGCACCGCGCCAGACGGCTTCGTTGAGGAATGCCAGAAACAGGAAGAAGATGCCCCAGCGCAGCGTCAGCTTGCGCCAGCCGGCCGCATCCAGCTGGAAGGCGGCGTTGAAGACGTGGCCGAGCAGCGACTTGCCGAAGAACAAGCCGCCGAGAAGCACCGCACCGAAGAGCGTGTTGACGATGGTCGGCTTCATCTTGATGAAGGTGTCGTTCTGCAGCCAGATCGACAGCGAGCCGAACACCAAGACGACGATGCCCGACACGAAGGGCATGACGGGGAGGTGGCCAAGCACGAGCTTCGACACGAGCAACGAAATCACCGTTGCCGCCATGAAGAGGCCGGTGGCGATGAACAGCGGGCCGCCGAGTTCTGTCAGAACCGGAAAGGTCTCGGCGAGCCAGGGTCCGCGCAGATTGGCGAAGAAGAAGATCAGCAGGGGCCCGAGTTCCAGCGCGAGCTTGAGGCCCGGATGGTGACGCTCGGCGGGGGTCGGCGTGACGTTGGTGTCTACGGGCCGTTCGGTCTTCATCGTCTCTGCCTTGTGGTCTTTTCGTGAGATGCGTGTGATGTGGCCGCAGACGGCGGCGGAATTTCGGCGGAGTCGCGATGCTTAATCCGCAATCCCGGCGATCGCCTCGGCAAAATCCTGGGCCTCGAAGGGTTCGAGATCGTCGATGCCCTCGCCGACGCCGATGAAGTAGACCGGCAGCTTGTGCTTGGCGGAGATGGCAACGAGGATGCCGCCGCGTGCCGTGCCGTCGAGCTTGGTCATGATCAAACCGTTGACGCCGGCGACGTTGCGGAAGATCTCGACCTGGTTGAGCGCATTCTGCCCGGTGGTCGCGTCCAGCGTCTGCAGCACCGTATGCGGCGCATCCGGATCGAGCTTGCCGAGCACACGGACGATCTTTTCGAGCTCGGCCATCAGCTCCGTACGGTTCTGAAGGCGGCCGGCGGTGTCGATGATCAGCACGTCGCTCTTCTGCCGGCGCGCTTCCTCGAAGGCCTCGTAGGCAAGGCCTGCCGCATCGGCGCCGAGCTTCGAGGAGACAATATGGCTGTTCGTCCGGTCGGCCCAGATCTTCAGCTGCTCGATGGCGGCGGCGCGGAAGGTGTCGCCTGCGGCCAGCATGACCTTCAGACCCGCGCCCGAGAGCTTGGCGGCGAGCTTGCCGATGGTCGTCGTCTTGCCGGTGCCGTTGACGCCGACGACGAGGATGACGTGGGGGCGATGGTTGAGGTCGAGTTGCAGGGGCTTGGCGACGGGCGTGAGAACCTTGGTGATCTCGGCGGCCATGATGCGCGAGACATCCGCACCCGAAACGTCGCGGCCGTAGCGCTCGGAGGCGAGCGTATCGGTGATGCGCAACGCGGTCTCGACGCCGAGGTCGGCCTGGATCAGCAGGTCTTCCAGTTCTTCGAGCGTCGCGTCGTCCAGCTTGCGCTTGGTGAAGAGCGCCGTGATCTGGCCGGTCAGCTGCGAGGAGGTGCGCGACAGGCCGGCGCGCAGGCGCTGGAACCAGGTGAGGCGTTCGCCTTCCGGGGCGGCCTCCGGTTCGGGCGCCGGCCCCGTGGCAAAGCCCGCGGGCAAAGCGGAAATGTCGCGCGGCCGGTCGAGATCGGCGGTCGGGCTCTCGCCGGGGGCAAGCTCCGCCTCTGCTTCGAGCAGCGACAGCGGCACCACGCCGAGATCGCCGATATCCTCGATGGCCGGGAGCGGGAGGAGCGGCTCCTCGGTGGCTTGCCCGTCGTCTGCCGGTTCACCGGTGTCGTCATCGGCCGAAGGGCCGCCGGCCGTGGCGATCTCCTCGGCCAGAACCGGATCCTCGGCAACGGGCAGAGTGTCTTCCGGCGCGGCATCGAAAGGAGGGGACGGTTCGAAAGCCTTAATGTCTTCGGCGACCGGGGTCCCGGTTTCCGCAGGCTTTGCCGCATCCGGCGCGCGCTCGTCGGCCACGGGCGCTTCCGGCGGCACCTGATCGAATGTGAAGACCCTTTTGAGGAAGTCGAACGCCATCTTATATCCTGAAACCTGCGGGGCCGCTCATGTCACGCGGCCTGTCTTTCGGCGGTGTCGATGGAGAGGTTCTTGCCATCGTGGCCCGTGATCGTCGTCGCGACCAGCGAGCGGGGTTCGAGCCCCGGTGTCGCGACGCGGGTGAAATTTTCCGTGTGCCCGGTGCCGTTGCTCTCGACCAGCACGGTCTGCGTGGTGCCGACCATGGAGGTCAGATGGTCCCGCGCCAGATCCTCGCCGATGGCGCGCAGGCGTGCGGCGCGCTCCCGGATCAGCAGGGGATCGTGCTGCGGCATGCGGGCTGCGGGCGTGCCTTCGCGGGGACTGTAGGGGAACACGTGCAGGCTTGCGATCCCTGCTTCCTGCGCCAGCGTTCCGGCCGCTGCGAACATCTCTTCCGTCTCGGTCGGGAAGCCGGCGATCATGTCGGCGCCGAAGGCGATGCCGGGGCGCAGGCGACGGGCGTCGTTCATGAAGGCGAGCGCGTCGGCCCGCGAATGCCGGCGCTTCATGCGTTTCAGGATCATGTCGTCGCCGTGCTGGAGCGAGAGATGCAGGTGCGGCATGAAGCGCGGCTCGTCGGCGATCAGGTCGATCAGGTGCCGGTCGGCCTCGATGCTGTCGATGGAGGAGAGGCGCAGGCGGGCAAGCTCCGGCACCTGCTTCAGGAGGGTCTTGGCCAGCAGTCCGAGCGTCGGCGTGCCCGGCAGGTCGCCGCCATAGCTGGTGGCGTCCACGCCCGTCAGCACGATCTCGCGGTAGCCGTTTTCCACCAGCATACGGGCTTGGTCGACAACGGCGCCCATCGGCACCGAGCGGGAATTGCCGCGGCCATAGGGGATGATGCAGAAGGTGCAGCGGTGGTCGCAACCGTTCTGCACCTGCACGAAGGCGCGCACATGGCCCTCGATCATCCGCACCATCTGCGGCGCGGTTTCGCGCACGCTCATGATGTCGTTGACGCGCAGCTTCTCCTCGCTGCCGACGCCGAAATCGGGCAAAGCGCGATAGGCGCTGCTTTCGAGTTTTTCCGCATTGCCGAGAACAGCGTCCACTTCCGGCATCGCGGCAAAGGTGCCGGCCTCGGTCTGGGCGGCACAGCCGGTGACGATGATGCGGGCGTCCGGGTGCTCGCGCCGGGCGCGGCGGATCGCCTTGCGGGCCTGTCGCACAGCCTCGCCGGTCACCGCGCAGGTGTTCACCAGCACGGCATTGTTCAGGCCCGCCTTTTCGGCCGCGCCGCGCATCACTTCGGATTCGTAGGTGTTCAGGCGGCACCCGAAGGTGATGATCTTGACGCCGCTCACTATGCCTGTGCCCCTGTCGCTTGCGCCCCTGTGTCAGGTTCCCGCGTGAAAGCGCCGGTCTCAGGATCGACGCGGCCGGACCATTCCCATGCGGCCGGGCCGGTCATGACGACGTGATCGTCGCTCTCGCGCCAGTCGATGGCCAGCACGCCTGAAGGCACCGCGCTGGCAACGGTCACCGCCACCTTACGGCCGGTGCGGCCGGTGCGGGCACCGCTGACGGCAGCCGCGCAAGCCGCCGAGCCGCAGGCGAGCGTCAGCCCGGCGCCGCGTTCCCAGGTGCGGGTGGTCATGCCGCTCTCTGATGTCACCTGGGCGAGCGTGATATTGGCGCGCTCGGGAAACATCGGGTGATTTTCGAGCAACGGGCCGAAGCGCGCGAGATCGTAGGACATGACATCGCGGTCCACCCAGAAGATCGCATGCGGATTGCCCATCGACATGACGGAGGGCGAATGCAGCACGGGATCGTCGATCGGGCCGATCTGCAGCTCGATGCGGCTCGTGTCGTGAAAGTCTTCGGCAAGAGGAATGCGGTTCCAGTCGAACACCGGCTTGCCCATGTCGACCGAGATCGTGCCGTCGGGGTGTTCCTCAGCGTTGAGGACGCCCGCGACTGTGTGGAAGGTGAAGGTCTTGCGGCCGGTTTCCGCCGCCATCGCCTGCACCACGCAGCGCGTGCCGTTGCCGCAGGCCTGCGCCTTGGTGCCGTCGGAGTTGAGGATGTCGATCCAGGCATCGGTGCCGGGCGCCTTCGGGTCATGGATCGCCATGATCTGGTCGAAGCGGGTCTGCGGATCGGCATTGAGCGCGATGGCGGCTGCCGGGGTGACGGCATCGCTCCGGCCGCGCATGTCCACGACCAGAATGGCGTTGCCGAGCCCGTTCATCCTTGCGAATTCGACCGTCCTGTCCATGCCTGCCCATACCCTCGCGCAGAGGTCCTGCGAAAGGGCGTATATGGCGGAAAATACGCGGGATTACCAGAGGCCGGGATCAATGGAGGATTGCGTTCAACGGCGTGCGGCGACACCCTCCGCGATCACGCAGAGCAGCTCGAACAGGATGGTCGCGCCGGCCAGCGCCGTCATACCTGCGACGTCGAAGGGCGGAGCGACCTCCACGACATCGGCCGCCACGATCCGCACGCCGGAGAGTTCCCGCACCAGCGCCTGCGCCTCGCGGGTGGTGAAGCCGCCGATCTCTGGCGTTCCCGTGCCCGGCGCCATGGAGGGGTCGATGCAGTCGATGTCGAAGCTGACATAGGTCGGCCCGTCCCCAGCAGTGCCGCCGGCGATGGCCCGGGCTTCCGCCATCACATCGGCGATGCCGCGGCGGGTGCATTCCTCCATGTAGATGACGCGGATGCCTTGCGCGCGGGCCCAGTCGTGCTCGTCGGTCGCGTAGATCGAGCCGCGAATGCCGATCTGCACGGTGCGTTTCGGGTCGAGCAGCCCTTCCTCGATCGCGCGGCGGAACGGCGTGCCGTGGGTATAGGGGTTGCCGCCGAAATAGGTGTCGTTAGTATCCGAATGGGCGTCGAAATGGATCATGCCGACCGGACCGCCTGCGGCCACCGCGCGCATGATCGGCAGCGTCGTCAGGTGATCGCCGCCGACGGACAACGGGATCGCGCCGGCTTCCACAATGGCGCGCATGCCGGTCTCGATCCGCTTCAGCCCGTCGAGAAGATCGATCGGATTGACGCTGATGTCACCGACATCGGCGATATTCGCGATGCTGAACGGCTCGGTGAGCGTGACATGATGGACGCGCCGCATCATGCTCGACTGGTTGCGCACCTCGCGCGGCCCGTGTCGGGCGCCGGCGCGGTTGGTGGTGCCACCATCCCAGGGGATGCCGACAAGAGCGATGTCGAGGCCGGAGGCGTCCTGAACGGCGGGCAGCCGCATGAACGTGGAGTGGCCGGCAAAGCGCGGGACTTCGACGGCATCCACGGGCTGGTGGAAGGTGCTGTTGGTCATGCGGGGTTCCTTTCCGGGGGCACGTCGAAGACTTCGCCGGCATGGAGCGGGCGAACGCGGGCGGGATCGACATCGTGTTTTGCAAGGGCGGCAGTCAGCGCCCTTTCCGGCGCATCCATCGCCTCGTCGGTCAGCTGGATGGTCGCGAAGTGATGGCCGACGGCATAGGCGGCGTTCGCAAGACGCATGCCTTCGATCGCCTCGTCCGGGTTCTGGTGCTGGCCCTTCATGAACCAGCGCGGCTCATAGGCGCCGATCGGCAGGATGGCGAGGCGGAAGCTGCCATATGTTTTGCCCGCCGCGCGATAGTTGATGCCGTCGTGAAAGCCGGTGTCGCCGATATGGTAGATCCGGCCGGCCGGTGTCGAGATGACGAAGGCCGCCCAGAGCGCCTTTCGCCGGTCGCCGAGCCCGCGCGCCGACCAGTGATGCGCCGGCTCGCAATGGATCGAGACGCCCTCCGTGACATCGAGCGCGTCGCCCCAGTCCATAAGCGCGATCCGCGCGTCGGGCGCCACCTTGCGGATGAAGACGTCGTTGCCGAGCGGCGTGACGAAGGTCGGCTTGTGGGCTGCCTCAAGGCTCGCGATCGTGGCGAGGTCGAGATGGTCGTAATGATTGTGGCTGATCAGCACGACATCGATGCGGGGAAGATCCTCAAGGCGGATGCCGGGTGGCGAGACACGGCGCGGACCGGCAAAGGAGACGGGGCTCGCGCGTTCCGACCAGACGGGATCGGTGAGGATATTAAGGCCTGCCACCTGGATGAGCATGGAGGCGTGGCCGACCATGGTGACGCGCAGGTTCTGCCCGGTCACCGACGCGTCCGGCTTGACAACGGTCGCGCGGGGATCGGGCGTCTTGGGCCAGGTCGCCTGCTGGCCGTTGAACCGCCAGCGCAGGAGGTCGCCAAAGCCGTTGGGCTCGACACCGCCGGGATTGAAGAAGCGGATGCCGTCGAAGTGATCGCTAACAGGGCCTTTATAGTAGCGGCTCGCGGCCATGCTGCTCCTGGCAGTAAAGCCGCCGGACAAGACAGCGACGGCGCCGGCCAGCGACCATTTGAAGAACGTGCGGCGTTTCATTCCGATCCCCGTGAAAGCGCGGTCGTTTCCGACGGCAGCAGATGCGAGGATGATGGCGGCTTTTTCGTGCCTGCGCCATAGGAAAGCGACACCTTGCCGGTGCGGATCGACGGGTCTGAGGCCTCGCGATGGCGGCAAGCCTTGACTTTCCGGGCCGTTTGCTGTTTACCGCGCTCCATCTGCGACGAGACACGACTCCGAGCCGCCGACCGGGACCCTTTCAAGGTATAAACGTTCCCGGAGGTCAACACCCGACAGCGCGATGCGCCCTCGGGTGCTGTTCGGCTTTGCGTCTTGTTTGAAAACGACCCGGAACCCACGTTTGCGGCATATGTTCGCAAACGAAAAGGAAGAGCCGATGTTTGAAAGCCTCCAGGACCGCCTTGGTTCGATCCTCAACGGATTGACGGGACGCGGTGCGCTGTCGGAAGCCGATGTCGCGGCTGCCCTGCGCGAGGTTCGCCGCGCGCTGCTGGAAGCCGACGTGGCGCTCGAAGTCGTCCGGTCGTTCACCGACCGCGTGCGCGAAAAGGCCGTCGGCGCGAACGTTCTGAAATCGATCAAGCCTGGGCAGATGGTCGTCAAGATCGTCCATGACGAGCTGGTCGAGATGCTGGGCGCCACCGGCGTCTCCATCGATCTCAATGCGCCCGCCCCCGTCGTCATCATGATGGTCGGCCTCCAGGGCTCGGGCAAGACCACGACCTCGGGCAAGATCGCCCACCGGCTGCACACGCGCGACAAGAAGAAGGTCCTGATGGCCTCGCTCGACACGCGCCGTCCGGCCGCCCAGGAGCAGCTGCGCCAACTCGGCGTCCAGGCGGGCATCGACACGCTGCCGGTCATCGTCGGGCAGTCGCCGACCGATATCGCCGCGCGCGCCGTGCAGGCGGCGAAGCTCGGCGGCCATGACGTCGTCATCCTCGACACCGCTGGCCGTACCCATATCGACGAGCCGTTGATGATGGAGATGGCTGAGATCAAGCGGCGCTCGAACCCGCATGAAATCCTGCTGGTCGCCGATGCGCTGACCGGTCAGGACGCCGTCAATCTCGCCCGCAATTTCGACGAACGCGTCGGTATCACCGGCCTCGTGCTGACCCGCATGGATGGCGACGGCCGTGGCGGTGCGGCGCTTTCCATGCGCGCCGTCACCGGCAAGCCGATCAAGCTGATCGGCGTCGGCGAGAAGATGTCGGAGCTCGACGAGTTCCATCCGCGCCGCGTTGCCGACCGCATCCTCGGCATGGGCGACATCGTTTCGCTGGTCGAAAAGGCCGCCGAGAACATCGATGCCGAGAAGGCAGCGGCCATGGCCGCCAAGATGAAGTCAGGCAAGTTCGACCTCAACGATCTCGCCGACCAGCTTTCCCAGATGCAGAAGATGGGCGGCATGGGCGGCATCATGGGCATGATGCCCGGCATGTCCGGCATGAAGGATAAGATGGCGGCGGCCGGTCTCGACGACCGTATGTTCAAGCGCCAGATGGCCATCATCTCGTCCATGACCAAGGCCGAGCGCGCCAATCCCGACCTCCTCAAGCATTCCCGCAAGAAGCGTATCGCGAGCGGTTCCGGCACGGATGCCTCCGACATCAACAAGCTGCTCAAGATGCACCGCCAGATGGCCGACATGATGAAGGCCATGGGCGGCAAGAAGGGCGGCGGCATGATGAAGCAGATGATGGGCGGCCTTGCCGGCAAGATGGGTCTTGGTGGCATGGCCGGGGGAATGGGTGGCGGAATGGGCGGCATGCCCGACCTGTCGAGCCTCGACCCCAAGCAGCTGGAAGCCCTGCAGAAGCAGGCGGAAGCGGCCGGCCTCGGCAAGGGCTTGTCCGGAGGGATGGGCGGACTTCCCGGCATGGGCGGCAAGCTGCCTGGCCTCGGTGGCGGCTTCCCGGGCCTTCCCGGCCTGCCCAAGAAGAAGTGAGGTCTGCATGAGCATCGACCCTTCCATCCGCGAAGAGCTTTCCGGCTACCGCCAGTCGATCGACAATATCGATGCAGCGCTGGTGCATATGCTGGCCGAGCGCTTCCGCTGTACGAAGGCCGTGGGCGTTCTCAAAGCCCTCCACGATTTGCCGCCGGCCGACCCGGCGCGCGAGGAATACCAGATCGAACGCCTGCGCCGCTTAGCAAAGGACGCTCACCTGGATCCGGATTTCGCCGAGAAGTTCCTGAACTTCATCATCAAGGAAGTCATCCGGCACCACGAAGACATCGCCGCCGATCTGAAGGATTGACGGTCTCTCCATACCCACCTCAGGCCGCATCCGCGGCACGCCAACATTCAAGGAGTTATTGACATGGCACTGAAAATTCGTCTCGCCCGCGGCGGTTCCAAGAAGCGTCCGTTCTACCAGGTCGTCATCGCCGACGCCCGTTCGCCCCGCGACGGCCGCTTCCTCGAAAAGGTCGGTTCCTGGAACCCGATGCTTGCCAAGGACGATGCCAAGCGCGTCGAACTGAACAACGAGCGCATCCAGCATTGGCTCGACCACGGCGCCCTGCCGACGGACCGCGTCCTGCGCTTCCTCAGCGAAGCCGGCATCGTCACGCGCGAAGCCCGCAGCAACCCGACCAAGGGCAAGCCTGGCAAGAAGGCGACCGAGCGCGCCGCAGAAGCCAAGCAGAAGGCCGACGACGCCGCTGCCGCTGCTGCCGAGTAATCGACCCTTTACGCATCTTCGGGAACGGGCGGCATTTTCATGCCGCCCGTTTTCGTTTATGGGGTCGCGCAATCTTTCCGACGAATGATCTCAAGAACGGTTCATCCATGAGCAAGCTGAAAAACCCCGTCCTGATGGGCACGATCGGTGGCGCGCAAGGGTTGCGCGGCGAAGTCCGCGTGAAGAGCTTTGCCGAGGAGCCGACGGCGCTTGGTGACTACGGCCATCTCCACAGCGAAGACGGGCGCGTCTTCGAGGTGCTGGAACTGCGCGAGAGCAAGAACGTCGTGGTCGTCCGCTTCCGCGGCATCAACGACCGGACGGCGGCCGAGGCGCTGAACGGGCTCGACCTGTTC
The DNA here is from genome assembly GCF_003217095.1 of Rhizobium sp. PP-CC-3A-592. Classification (GTDB taxonomy): domain Bacteria; phylum Pseudomonadota; class Alphaproteobacteria; order Rhizobiales; family Rhizobiaceae; genus Ferranicluibacter. The sequence goes on along the minus strand of NZ_QJSR01000004.1, from coordinate 169,037 downwards.
ATCGAGCGGGAAAACCTGCCGGACGACGATCTCGACGAGGACGAATTCTTCTATGCCGACCTCGAAGGCCTGGAGGCGAAGGATGCCGAGGGCAAGAGCTATGGCGTGGTGACCGGCGTGTTCGACTTCGGTGCCGGCGACCTGCTGGAGCTGAAGGGCCCCGGCCGCCGCCCGGTTCTCATTCCCTTCTCCGAATTTTCCGTGCTCGAGATCGATCTCGAAGGCGGCACGATGCTGGTCGATCCGGTGGCCGCCGGTCTCGTCGACGACAAGGACGACCCTGCCGGGCCGTTCGATCCCGACACCTCCGGCGAATGAGCGCCGCCATGGCGTTCCGGGCCACCATCCTTACGCTTTATCCGGAGATGTTTCCGGGGCATCTCGGCCATTCGCTGGCAGGCAGAGCGCTGGAGCGGGGGCAATGGTCCCTCGACGCCGTGCAGATCCGCGACTTTGCCGAGGACAAGCACCGCACGGTGGACGACACGCCGGCCGGCGGCGGGGCGGGCATGGTGCTGCGGGCGGACATTCTCGGGCGCGCCATCGACCATGTATCGGGCGACGACGCGCGGCCACGGCTGCTGATGAGCCCGCGCGGACGGCCGCTGAGCCAAGCGCGGGTGCGCGAGATCGCGGCAGGGCCGGGCGCGGTGATCGTCTGCGGCCGGTTCGAGGGCGTCGATCAGAGGGTCATCGATGCGCGTGCGCTCGAAGAGGTCTCGATCGGCGATTACATTCTCTCGGGCGGGGAGCCTGCGGCGCTGACGCTGCTCGATGCCGTCGTGCGCATCCTGCCGGGCGTCATGGGCAATGCGCTTTCGGGCGTGCATGAGAGTTTCGAGGGCGGGCTGCTGGAGCATCCCCACTATACGCGACCGCAGGTGTTCGAAGAGCGGGAGATCCCCGCCGTGCTGACCTCCGGCAATCATGGCGCCATCGAGCGCTGGCGGCGGGCGGAGGCCGAGCGGTTGACGCGTGAGCGCAGGCCCGATCTCCTGTCTCAGCCCCATTTGTCTCAGCCGGTCACGAAATAATAGAAGGCAAGCAGCAGGCCGACCGCGACGACGAAGGCGCGGATGATGGTTTGCGGAATGCGGCGCGCCAGCCAGACGCCGCTATAGCCGCCAAGCGCTCCGCCGGGAATCATCACGGCCGCTTCCAGCCAGGAGACGACCCCGCCGAAGGTGAAGACGACAACGGCAATGGCGGCGATGACGACGGCCAGTAGGTTCTTCAGCGCATTGATCCGGTGATAGCCGCCGCCTGCCGTCAGTCCCAGCACGGCCAGCATCATGATGCCCATGCCGGCCCCGAAGAAGCCGCCATAGACCGAGGTCGCGAACTGTCCGAGAAGGCCGAGGACACCGAGCGGCGCACCCGCCTCCCGCGATTTCGGGCGGAGCAGCGGTCCGGCCGCAAAGATCGCCGTCGCCCCCAAGAGCAGCCACGGCACGAGCGAGCGGAATGACGGATTGGACAGCATCAGGAGGATGCCTGCGCCGATGAGGCCGCCGACGGCCGAGAGAAGTCCGAGCATCACCGCCATCCGCCGGTCGGCCATCAGTTCGCGGCGGTAGGCGAGCGCCGAGGTGATGTAGCCGGGAAACTGGACGATGGACGATGTCGCATTGGCGACGATCGGCGGCAGACCCGCCAGCGTCATCGCGCCGAAGGTGAGAAACGTGCCGCCACCGGCCACCGCATTGACGGCGCTCGACAGGAAGCCGGCGAGAAAGAGAAGAACGGCGGTTGTGACGGGCATCGGCGACTCATCGAGAAAGGGCGGCTTTTCGTGGTATAGCGCTGGTGCATAAACACAAGGACGGACATCCGCAGGAGGAACTTCCCGGCATGCCTTGGCCCGACATTTCTATGCCGGACGACATCTGGCGCATTCGACTGGCCGAGACATTCGATCAGGGCATATTGCGGACCCTGCTCGATGACTATCTGCATGGACTATCCGCCTTTGGCCCCGTCGAATCCGCCTATCCCTCTTTCGCTCTCTATTTCGAGGATGCCGATCGCTGGGCCTATATGATCGAGGTCGCTCTGAAAGGCGCCTGGAATCCTGCAGGCTTTGCGCTCGTCAACCAGCATTCGTGTTCGGGATTGCCCATCGATCATGCCATGGCGGAGTTCTGCGTTCTCCCGGCGTTCCGCAGAACGGGACTTGGGCAATATGCGGTCCGTCGGCTGCTGGCGCTACATACGGGTATCTGGGAACTCGGCGTCGTCAAGCGCAACGCCGCGGCATGGTCCTTCTGGTGCAGCGTCACCAGGGATTTCGATGGCATAGAGCTGATCGATGCTGGTGATACACGCCTTCTTCGCTTCGAAAGCCACGATGCTTGCGTCAGAATCCCTCGGGTGGAGGGGTGACAAATCGGCGCTGCCGGTGTATAGGCCGCACCGGCTCGGGTTCCTGCCCGCGACCGTCAACAAAGAATGGTGTACCCGCCGTCGCTCTTCACGGGAAGAGACCTGTCCAGAGGCATAGCCGAAAGACACACTGGCGCTCTGACTGTTTAAGAAGAAAGCAAGGTTAAACCGATGAACATCATCCAGCAGCTGGAAGCCGAACAGGCCGCCAAGATCGAAGCCAAGCGTACCCTCCCGGAATTTTCGGCAGGCGACACGCTCCGCGTCAACGTACGCGTGACGGAAGGTACCCGTACCCGCGTGCAGGCCTATGAAGGCGTTTGCATCGCCCGTTCGGGTGGCGGCATCAACGAAAGCTTCACCGTTCGCAAGATCTCCTACGGCGAAGGCGTCGAGCGCGTATTTCCGGTCTATTCGCCGATGGTCGAAAGCGTCGAAATCGTTCGCCGTGGTAAGGTCCGTCGCGCCAAGCTCTACTACCTGCGCGATCGTCGCGGCAAGTCGGCCCGTATCGTCGAGAACACCGGCACGCGCGCCCGCAAGCTGAACGACACGGCGCGCCAGTCGGCTGCCGAGGAAAAGGCCCGTCTGGAAGCTGAAAAGGTTGCAGCAGCCCAGGCGCTCGCCGCTGAAAAGGCAGCAGCAGAAGCCGCAGCCGCTGAGGCAGCCGCCGCCAAGGCTGCTGAAGAAGCCGCCGCTGCAAAGGCTGCCGAAGAAGCCGCCGCTGCAAAGGCTGCCGAAGACGCAAAGTCCGCAGAATAAGATCTTCGGATCATTCCCATTCGAAAAAGCCGCCGGTGCGAACCGGCGGCTTTTTCACGTCTGAAGGTTCGTTCGAAATGAACCGGCTCAGTCCTTCGTTGCTGGGTCCCAGTGCTCGTCGGCCTTGCCGTCCTTGATGCGCCACGTATCGAACCAGGTGGTGGTGTAGCTCTTCGACGGGTCCTTCTCGTCCTTGACCTCGCGCACATAGCCGACGGTGACGAGATCGCCTTCCGCCGTGACGAAGGCGATCGGCGTTTTCATCTTCTCGGGGATCGGCGAGGGTTCGCGCTTCAGAACTTGCGTGAAATAGGCGACCACGCCGGCGCGACCCGACGCCGCGTTCGGATTGTGCTGGAGATAGCGCTCCGTCAGGTACTGGTCGGCCTTGTCCCAGTGGTTGGCTTCCAGCAGGTCCCTGACGATGCCGAGCGCAACCTGCTTGTTGGCGTTCAGCTGAGGATCTGCACTGGTGAACAGCGCTTCCGCATCGGGCACAGCCACCACGGCTTCCTGGGCCTGCGATGGGGCTGCCGTCAGAAGCGATCCGAGCGAGAGCGAGATGGCGAGGAGAGCGGGTGCGAGTGCGTGTTTCATGAAGTATTCCTTCCAAAAGGCCGTTCGTCGAGTGAGCGTCGTGGTCCTTGCCGAAAAAGTGTAGGGACAAGCCGGGGGATGGGGAAGGAGGCAGGTTTTTCGCCGATAGGGCTGAAAACAGAACCATGACAGGTCGGACGTCGTCTGGATGGCAACCGTTTTGCTGGAGACGCCGAAACGGCGATCCATTTCCTCCTCTGCTTGGGCAGTGGCGCTGCCGTCGAAATGCCCTTACCGCCTGCTCGGCTCTTGCCGTTCGGGCAAGTTTCGTGACAGTCTCGCGCGTCACACGCCAGGAGCCTGCCTCATGTTTTCCCGCCGCCATGTTCTCGCCGGTCTGACCGTTCTTGCCTTTTCGCCGATGAACGCCGTTGCAGCCGATCTTCCGGATCTCGGCGGACGCGAGATCGTCGTGGTGACGGAGAATGCCTATCCGCCGCTGCAGTTCATCGACCCGAAGACCGGCCAGGCTGCCGGCTGGGAGTATGATGCGGTGGGCGAGATCGCCAAGCGGCTGAATGCCAAGGTGACCTATCGCAATACCAGCTGGGATGCGATGATCCAGTCCGTTTCCGACGGGCAGTACGACATGGGCATGACCGGGATCACCATCAAGGAAGAGCGTAAGGAGAAAGTGGATTTCTCCGACCCCTATATGCGCTCCGAGCAGTTCATGCTGGTGCGCGGCGACGAGAGCCGGTTTACGGACGGAAAGTCCTTCGCCGCGCTCTCCGAGGGTCTCGTCGGCGCCCAGCCGGGAACGACGCCGTTCTACACCGCCATCTACGAAGTGCTGGACGGCAACGAGCAGAACCCGCGCGTAAAACTGTTCGAGACGTTCGGTGCGACGGTGCAGGCGCTGAAGGCCGGCGACGTCGATGTCGTGCTGACGGACGGCACGGCCGGCAAGGGCTATGTGGATACGTCCGATGGCGGGCTGAAGCTGATCGGCGGTCCGCTCGGCACCGAGGATTTCGGCTTCATCTTCCCCAAGGGCTCCAAGCTCGTCGCGCCCGTGAACGCGGCCATTGCGGCGTTGAAGGCGGATGGCACGCTGGAAACGCTGAACCGCAAGTGGTTCGTCGATTTCAAGATGGGCGAGTAAGGCAGCGGCTGATCGGACATGCAGCCCGCCATGCCGCTTCGCCCATTAGATCCGTCGTCGCAATCCTCTCTGAGCGAAGCATCCCTTCCCAATGACAGCCCGCGGGCTGGCAGGGGTGCCGCCGCGCGGGAGCTGCCCTGGTGGCTGATCGCGCTGGCCGCGATCGCCGTAGGCCTCGCCGTCCTTATTGCGGTCAACGATCTCTATTCCCGCGTTTTCACCGTGGTTGCCGCCGGCATCGGCGTGACGATCTTCGTCACCATCGTCGGTTTCGCCCTTGCCACGCTCGTCGGGCTCGGCGTGGCGCTGATGGCGCTGTCGCGCAGTCCGGTGTTGCGTCAGGTCGCCCGGTTCTACGCGGAGGTGATCCGGGGCATTCCCGTGCTCGTGCTGCTGTTCTACATCGCCTTCGTCGGCACGCCGGGGCTCGTCTGGCTGATCAATCTCGCTTTGACGCCGCTGATCTCCGCCGGTGCGATGGAGCCGGTGCTGGTGCGCGACCTGTCCTTGATGTGGCGGGCGATCATCGCGCTCACCATCGGCTATTCCGCCTTCATCGCCGAGGTTTTTCGCGCGGGCATCCAGTCGGTGGATCGGGGCCAAGTGGAGGCGGCGGAGGCGCTGGGGCTCAACCGGTTCCAGCGGTTCCGGCTCGTGGTCTTCCCCCAGGCCATCCGCACCATCCTGCCGCCGCTCGGCAACGACTTCATCGCGATGATCAAGGACAGCTCGCTCGTCTCCGTGCTCGGCGTGCAGGACATCACCCAGATGGGCAAGGTCTATGCCGCCGGCTCCTTCCGCTTCTTCGAGACCTACTCGATCGTCGCCTATATCTATCTTCTTCTCACCATCGGCCTGTCGCTGGCGCTGCGCGGGCTGGAGAAGCGGCTGCGACGCGGGCATCGGGGGTGAGGGCCGGATGGGTATCCGTCGCGCGCGAGCGCTGGTATCAGTCGCGCGCGAGAATGATCAGCTTGTCGCCGGCCTCGTACTGCACCGCCTCTCCCTTGGCGGGATTGACCACGACACCGCCAAGGCCCCTCTCGTCGCGCACGGACGCACCCGTCTTGCTGTAGCCGAGCGCCACTTCGCCGCGCATCAGGGCTGCCAGCGTGATTGTGTAGAAGTTCACCGGATGGTCGATCGCGATGTAGTCGGTGACGGCGCGCATGTAGATTTCCGAGCCGTCCTCGTCGAGAAGCTCGTCGAAGATATCCGCCATCAGCTCGTTTTCCGAGGCCTGCGCCAGCATGAGGCTGACGAGCTTGTTGCTGACGACGAAATCGTCGGCGCGGGTGACAGCGGCAAGATCGCGGTTGCGCACGTCGATCATCTCGCTGACGATGCCGATATGGGTGTTTGCGGCCTCCGCGATCTTGCGCAACTGCAGCAGCGTCACGAGCGTTGCCGTATCGGCCGGCTGGGCGGCCAGATGGTCGCTATAGCCGAGCACCAGCACATGATCGAAGGCGGGCACATCGAGCGCATCGAGGGCTGCGCGGTTGCTGGTGTCGATCACGCGGCAATCTACCGACAGGTTCTCCTTCAGGTACGGCATGGCCGCGACCTCGTCGAGAAGCTCCGGCGTGTCGGCGGCGATCATCAGGCGGGAGCCGGGCGCGACGTAGCGTGACAGCTCCTGGGTGATGATGGGCCCCCGGCGGTTCCAGCCGAGCAGAAGCGTGGTTTCCGCCCGACGCGTGACCGGCGGACGCGGGCGGATGACGTCGCGATCGACGGTGAAGTCGCCCGTGCGCAGGCGGATCGTGTCGTCGTCCTCGGCAATCAGGATGGCACGCTCGCCCGCGGTGATCACGTGGTCCCGCGCCGGGTTCAGATGCACCCTTCCGTCGGTGGTGCCGATGCCGATCAGGGTGGAGGTGTCGTAGGCCATGACGGCGGCACCAAAGGATTTGCCGACGAGGTCGGGCTGTTCGAGCGCGTAGATCTCCGAACCGTCGAAATCGAGCAGCTCGGTATAGACGCCGCTGAGGCCCGATTGGCGGCTGGAGCTGACGACGATGCGGGAAATGAGCTCGTCGGCCAGGACCAGCTGCAATTCGCTGCCGCCGACGATGCGCGCAACCTCGGCATTCGCGGCATTGCGGATCTCCGCGGCGATGCGGTAGCGCTCCGAGCGGCGGGAAGGGTCGTTCACGAGCGCGAGGATCGTCTTGATGACCTGCGAATCGGCATAGTCGCCCTCCGGCGACAGTACCACGATGGCACGGGAGGCCTGGGGGTTGACGATGTTGATGTCGTGCAGATCGGTTGGGTCGCCACTGCGGCAGATGATGCGGGTGTTGCCGAGATCGGGGATCTTGTCGGCAATCTCGTCCTCCATCTCCACCTTGTCCTTGCCCGCCATGATGACGATGCGCGGACGCCGCCGGCTGCGGTTGGCGATGACGAGTTCGGAGATCACGTCGAAGATCGACGGCGACCAGTTGAAGATGATTGTGTGGTCCTTCTCCAGTACGTGGGAACGCCCCTTGCGAAGCTCGTCCAGCTTCTCGTCGAGACCGGAGGAGAGCACGCCGATCAGCGCGGAGAAGACGAAGATGCCGGCGACGGTGACGGCCAGCGAGATGCCGCGGAAGCTCCAGCCGACATCGCCGCCCATGGCGCCCGCATCCATCGTGCGCATCAGCGATTCCCATGCGCCTTCGATGAAGGACACGGGCTCGCCGCCATCCTGCGCGATGCCGCTGATGGCCAGCAGCAGTCCGGCGAGCACGATGACGATCAGCGAGATGACCGCCAGCCAGCCGATCAGTGCGATCGGCCCAGCCGCCATGCTCTTGTCGAATTGATAGCGCGCGCGGTCCCGCCACGTGATCGGTCGTGTCATGATGTCCCCCCAGATCCGCCTGATGACGGAGGTCTCCGGCGTCTCAAACTTTCAGCCGGTTGGCAAGCGAAGCATGAGAGAATCGTCGAATACCGTAAAGATCGCCGCGCCGCGGAGCGTCGGTTGCGCCCGGGCGAAACTTGCAGTCTTGCTTGGAAACTGCTATTTGAAGCATCATGGAATCCAAGTTCGGATGTCGCGCGCAGAATGTCGTCGTGCTGCAGGATCACAAGCGCCTGCCGGCACGCTTTTACGCGCGTGTCTCCGGGGCGCTCAACAGCCGACTTCGATAGATCATTGAGGGGCTCGTGCCCCGGCTTTTGAAGCCTGATCCCGCCGGCGGCAAGCCGGATTTTTCCGATTTATTCTTTCCAATGGATGACACGCCATGAGCGCACCACGGACCCTTTACGACAAGATCTGGGATGACCACGTCGTCGATCAACAGGATGACGGCACCTGTCTTCTCTATATCGACCGCCACCTCGTCCATGAAGTGACGAGCCCCCAGGCGTTCGAAGGCCTGCGTCTGACGAACCGTCAGGTGCGCGCGCCGCAAAAGACGCTCGCCGTCGTCGATCACAACGTGCCGACCTCGCCGGATCGCCATCTCGGTATCAAGAACGAGGAAAGCCGCATCCAGGTGGAGGCGCTCGCCCAGAACGCGGCCGATTTCGGCGTCGAATATTATTCGGCCTCCGACAAGCGCCAGGGCATCGTCCACATCGTCGGGCCGGAGCAGGGCTTCACCCTGCCGGGCATGACCATCGTCTGCGGTGACAGCCACACCTCCACGCACGGCGCCTTCGGCGCGCTGGCGCATGGCATCGGCACGTCCGAGGTCGAGCATGTGCTCGCGACCCAGACGCTGATCCAGAAGAAGGCGAAGAACATGCTGGTGCGCGTCGACGGGCAGCTGCCCGACGGCGTGACGGCGAAGGACATCATTCTCGCGATCATCGGTGAAATCGGCACGGCCGGCGGCACGGGCCACGTTATCGAGTTTGCGGGCGAAGCCATCCGCGCGCTATCGATGGAAGGCCGCATGACGATCTGCAACATGACGATCGAAGGCGGCGCCCGCGCCGGCCTCATCGCGCCGGACGAGAAGACCTTCGAATATATCAAGGGCAAGCCGCGCGCGCCGCAGGGCGAAGCGCTGGAGCAGGCGATCGCCTACTGGAAGACGTTGAATACCGAGGAAGGCGCGCATTTCGACCGTGTTGTCGTGCTGAACGCTGCCGAGCTGCCGCCGATCGTTTCCTGGGGCTCGTCCCCGGAAGACGTCATCTCGGTTCAGGGCGTGGTTCCCAATCCGGACGAGATCCAGGACGAGAACAAGCGCGTCTCCAAGTGGCGGGCGCTCGATTATATGGGCCTGAAGCCGGGCACGAAGATCACCGACATCGCGGTCGATCGCGTGTTCATCGGCTCCTGCACCAATGGCCGCATCGAGGACCTGCGCGAAGTCGCCAAGGTCGTCGAAGGCCGGACGGTGGCGCCGACCGTCTCCGCGATGATCGTGCCGGGCTCGGGCCTCGTCAAGGAACAGGCGGAAGCCGAAGGCCTCGACGTCATCTTCAAGGCGGCGGGTTTCGACTGGCGCGAGCCGGGCTGCTCCATGTGCCTGGCCATGAACGACGACCGGCTGAAGCCGGGCGAGCGTTGCGCCTCGACCTCCAACCGCAACTTTGAAGGCCGTCAGGGCTTCAAGGGCCGCACGCACCTGGTTTCCCCGGCCATGGCGGCTGCGGCGGCGGTGGAAGGCCACTTCGTCGATATCCGCACTTGGCAGTAAGCCGGGCGCCTGTCCGTTCGATAGCATAAAAAAACGCCGCGTCCGGTTTCCGGAGGCGGCGTTTTCGTTTGTCCGACAGGGATTTCAGGGCATGACGGTGAGGGTGAAGCCGTCCTTGCGGAGGAGCTCGACCACGCCTTCCGGGCCCGGCAGGTGCAGGGCGCCGACCGCCATGAAGACGTTGCCGGCATCGAGGCTCGGACGGGCGCGCGTCGCCATGACATGGTTTCGATCGGTGACGATCCGCTGTTCGAAGGCGACGGAGTCCTGTTCGGAATCGCTGCCCTCGACGGTTTCGGAGGCCGCCTTCAGCATGGGCATGATGGTGGCGATCCGGCCCTCCAGATAAAGCTCGGTCGTCGTTTCCATGGCATCCTCGACGAGATCGCCGAGTTTCAACGTATCGACGAGAGCCGAGATGTGGAAAGACATCGGCAGATCGTTGAGCGCGTGGATCTGCTCGACCATGGTCTCCAGACCCTTCAGCGTCTTTCCCTGCGACACGGCATCCTGTGCCAGCTTCTGGTCCAGGAAGACGGCGCCGCCGGCCTTCCGGCTGAGTTCGCAGGGCGGCAGCGAGACGAAGCTTGCGATCATCCATGGCTTCATGCGGGCGACGGTCGGCAACGGCAGGCCGCGCGCCTTCAGGCCCTCGGTCAGGATCACCTTCTGGTCCGCATCGAGATAGCTTTCGATCGTGCTGCCATCCGTGAACATGGTGAGGCTCGGGTCGGAGAACAGGGCCACTTGGGCGCGGTTCTCGTCAAGGATCTCGTCCGATTCGACGATGACCGTCACGGCCCCGGCGAAGGCTTCGGGCGCCCCCTTCGGCATGGCCAGCACACGGGGATCGGTGACGTGCATGGTTCCGAGCAGATAGGAGGCGGGAACGCCCTGCTTTTCGATCTTCCAGAACGTGCCGGTGCCGTTGGGCACGAGCGCCGCCTCGGCTTCGACGCGGTCAACACGATCCGGCGCGGTCTTTTCCCAGCTTTCGAGCAGGTTCACACCGTTGCAGGCGATCTCTTGCGCCTGGGCGCGGCCGATGCTGAAAAAGGCGGCGACGAGGGCTGCGAGAAGGATGACAGGGAGGAGTGCCGCGAGCGAGACGAGGTTGTCGACAAGGGAGCGGGCAAGATGTGTGGGAAGGGAGCGTCTTGTCGGGGTCGTCGCGGGCACGGGTCGTCCTTTCCTTCACGGTTCCCGTCACCCTAGCGGCGGAGACGTGACAAGCGGATTAAGGCGCATGGTTAACGCGGATTCAGGCCTCTTCTCACGCGCGGGGATGAGCGCGATCGTAGATGTCCAGCAGGCGGGCGGAATCGACGCCGGTATAGATCTGGGTGCTCGACAGGCTGGCATGGCCGAGCAGTTCCTGAATGGTGCGCAGATCGCCGCCGCCGGCCAGCAGATGCGTTGCGAAGGAGTGCCGCAGGGCATGGGGCGTTGCCGTATCGGGCAGGCCCAGCGCCCCGCGCAGGCGCTGCATCTCGCGCTGGATGATCGCCGGCTGCAATACGCCGCCCTTGGCGCCGCGGAAGATCAGGTCGTTGCCCTCGGCCGCATAGGGGCAGAGCGCGAGATAGCGGTGCACGGCATCGAGCGCCGGTGCGATTAGCGGCACGATGCGGGTTTTGCCGCCCTTGCCGGTCACCCGGAGCGCGCGCGGGGTGCCCGCGACATCGTCGGCGGTCAGGCCGAGCGCTTCGGAAATGCGCAGGCCGCAGCCGTAGAGCAGCGTCAGCACGGCCTCGTTGCGGGTGGCGATCCAGGGCTCCTCGCTCAGCTGCGCATCGCTTGCGACCACGGCCAGCGCATCCCTATCGGTCAGCGGCTTCGGCAGGGATTTCGGCTGCTTGGGGGATCGCACCGCACCGGCGCCGGCGGCATTGACCAGGCCCTTGCGCTCCAGATGGCGCAGGAAGGACCGCAGCCCGGCAAGGCCGCGGCCGAGCGTGCGGGCGCCCGCGCCATCGCGGCGACGGGTGGCGAGGAAGCCGCGCAGGTCGCCCGGCCGCAGCGCCTTGATGTCCGACAGTTTGGGAGGGCCGGCGAGGTGGCCCGTGAGGAAGGCGAGGAACTGGCGCGTATCGCGCTCATAGGCCTCGACCGTCTTGTCCGACAGCCGCCGCTCGTTCGACAGCGCCTTCAGCCACGCTTCCCGCTCGGCCATCAGCACGGCATCTCCGATGACCAGAAACTCATTCATGTCGAAGCCCTTGCCTGCCGAGGAAACATCAAGTCTGGGCGCATACCTCTTGCCGAATTGCTAACGTCCTCTTGGAATCCGTCATCGCTCAATCATATTCATTTGCCATAGGTGAGCGAGATGCGGCGGCGGGACGACAATGACCAGACAGGGCTCGGCAGGCGGTTTCTCTCAGTTCGCGGAAGCGGTGTCGCTCGTTTCCCAGGGGCAGCCCGGCCATATCGTGGATACGCTGATCGCCGAGCGCGGACAGCGCATCGTCCACCACCCGCTCTGGCCCGTCATGCGGCCGGCGCTCTACACGCTGCTGAACTATCGCAAGGCGCTGGAATTTGCGAACGGCGTCGCCAACCTGCCGGGCTTCCAGGCCTTCCAGTATCTCAGCGACACGCTTTCGCTCGACATTCGCGTCGCGCATGAAGAGCGGATTCCGCGCACAGGCGGCTTCCTGCTCGTCAGCAACCATCCGACCGGCATTGCCGACGGCGTCGCGGTGTTCGACCTGTTGAAGGCGCGTCGGCCGGACATGATGTTCTTTGCCAACCGGGATGCGATCCGCGTCAATCCGCGATTCGTGGAGATGGTCATTCCCGTGGAATGGCGCGACGAGCACAAGAGCAAGCTGAAGGCGCGCGAGACCCTGCAGGTGACGAACCGCGCGATCGCCGAGGGAAAGGCCACCGTGCTGTTCCCTTCGGGCCGCATCGCCTACTGGGCGGACGGGCGGCTGAACGAGCGCCCCTGGAAGACCTCCGTCGTCGGCTTTGCCCGCAAGCACAACCTCGCCATCCTCCCGGTCCACATGCAGGCCCGCAATTCCGGCCTGTTCTACTGGCTGGCGAAATGGTCGACCGAACTGCGCGACATGACCGTGTTCCACGAGCTGCTCAACAAGAAGGGCAACGTCTTCGACATGACCGTCGGCCATCTCATTCCGCCCGACGCACTGGACGGGGATACGGCCGAGGTGACCCGCGCGCTTGAGCGGCATACGGTGACGGATCTGGCACGTGACGGTGATGCCGTGTTCAAGCCTGTGCAGCCGGCGAAGATTGTTGCCGAGACGCCGGCCGTCGCAGTCCCGCTTCCCGCGCCGGTTGCCTTCTGACGACACGCTCCGAAACGCTGCCTCTTTTCTTTCGGCGCCCATGGGAGCAATGTCCGCCGCAATGACGGGCGATTCGATTGATCTGTTCGGGGACAAGGCTTGCCCCGAGGCGCCGGGCAGGGTCGTGCCGGTTCTGGTGCCCATGCCTGCGGACAAGGCTTATTCCTATCGGGTGCCGGACGGCATGGCGATCCAGCCGGGTTCGATCGTGCAGGTGCCGCTCGGGCCGCGACAGGTCGCGGGCGTCGTTTGGGATGCGACCGACGGGCCGGCCGTCGATCCGAAGAAGCTGAAATCCATCACGCAGGTCTTCGATTGCCCGCCGCTGTCACAGGATATGCGCGCTTTTCTCGACTGGGTCGCGGCCTACACGCTGTCGCCGCCCGGGCTCGTCGCGCGCATGGCGCTGCGCGTGCCCGCGGCCTTCGATCCCGAGCCGATGGTGGAGGGGCTGCGGCTGACCGACCGGCGCCCGGACCGGATGACGCCGGCGCGGACGCGTGTGGTGGAAACGGCCGCCGACGGTTTCTTCTGGACGCGCTCGGGCCTTGCCCATGCCGCCGGCGTCTCGACCAGCGTTGTGGAAGGCCTGCGGTCCCAAGGCGTGTTCGAGACCGCCTTCATGCCGCCGCCGCCCGTGGTGGCCGCGCCCGATGCGGACTATGCCGTGACCGAGCTGGAAGAGATCCAGCGCGAGGCGGCGGATACGCTGATCGCGTCGGCGGCGCAAAAGACGTTCTCCGTCTCGCTGATCGACGGCGTGACGGGGTCCGGCAAGACGGAGGTCTATTTCGAGGCCATCGCCGAGACTTTGCGGCAGGGCCGGCAGGTGCTGATTCTCCTGCCGGAAATCGCTCTGACGGCCGCCTTCCTCGATCGATTCGAGAAGCGCTTCGGCGCAAAGCCTGCGGAATGGCATTCGGATCTTGCACCCCGTACCCGTGAGAAGGTGTGGCGGCAGGTGACCGAAGGCGGCGTGCGGGTGGTGGCCGGTGCGCGTTCGGCGCTGTTCCTGCCGTTCGAGGATCTCGGCCTCATCATCGTCGATGAAGAGCACGACCCCGCCTACAAGCAGGAAGACCGCGTGTTCTACAATGCGCGCGACATGGCCGTGGTGCGGGCAAGGCTCGGCGATTTTCCCGTCGTGCTGGTTTCGGCGACGCCATCGGTGGAAAGCCGCGTCAATGGCGAGGTCGGGCGCTACCGGCCCATCCATCTGCGCGCCCGCTTCGGCGCGGCCGCCATGCCGGATCTCGGCCTGATCGACATGCGCCGGCACCCGCCGGAGCGCGGCGGCTTTCTGTCGCCGGTGCTTCTCTCGGCCATCGGCAAGGCGGTGGAGAAGGGCGAGCAGGCGCTGCTCTTCCTCAACCGGCGAGGCTATGCGCCGCTGACGCTCTGCCGCGTCTGCGGACATCGCTTCCAGTGCCCCAACTGTTCGAGCTGGCTGGTCGAACACCGGTTCCGCAACCAGATCCAGTGCCATCATTGCGGTTATGCCGAGCGCACGCCGGAGGCCTGCCCGGAATGTGGCACGTTCGATCATCTCGTCGCCTGCGGGCCCGGCGTGGAGCGGATCGCCGAGGAGGTGGATCGGCATTTTCCGCAAGCGCGCACCATCGTGCTTTCCTCCGACCTCATGGGCGTCAAGCGCCTGCGGCTGGAACTCGAGGCCATCGCCAAGGGGGAGGCCGATATCGTCGTCGGCACGCAGCTCGTCGCCAAGGGCCATAACTTTCCGATGATGACCTGCGTCGGCATCGTGGACGCGGACATCGGGCTGGCCAATGGCGACCCCCGGGCGGCCGAGAGGACCTTCCAGCTCTTGAGCCAGGTCACGGGGCGCGCCGGGCGAACGGGGCTGAAGAGCCGTGGGCTGTTGCAGACCTACCAGCCGCAGCATCCGGTGATGCAGGCGATCGTCTCCGGCGATGCCGAGGCGTTCTACGAGCGCGAGATCGGCGAACGCGAGCGGGCGGTGCTGCCACCGTTCGGGCGGCTCGCCTCCGTCATCGTCTCGGCAGATACGCGGGCCGATGCGGAGACGCATGCGCGCGGCCTGCGCCAGGCCGCACCCCAGGTCTCCGGCATCACCGTGCTCGGACCTGCCGAAGCGGCCCTCGCAGTTGTTCGCGGTCGCCATCGGTTCCGGCTTCTCGTCCACGGCCGCCGCAACAGCGACATGCAGGCCTTCATGCGGGCCATGATCGCGGCCGGACCCAAGGTGCGCGGTTCGGTGTCGGTCCAGCTCGATATCGATCCGCAAAGTTTCCTCTGAGCCCCGACTGCACCCGATTCCCTTCCGTGCCGACTTGGTCTAAATCTCCGCAGACCGGCACAAAGCCGCACAACGACAGGCGCATGGGATCGCGGCGATGGATCTGTACATACCGACCGAGACCGGCGAGTTCCTCGCCTTCCTCAGCGCCGTGGCGACCTGCGTCATGGGCCTCTTCTTTCTCTTCGCACCGGGCCTCTCGTTCCGGGCCATGGGGCTTTCGTTGCGGGAAGGCCGGCGCGGCGGCTATGCCGAGGCGCGCTCGACGCTCGGCGGCTTTCCGCTCGGTCTCGGCCTCGCCGCGATCGTGCTGGCCCAACCCATGGTCTATCTCGCGCTCGGCTCGGCCTTCGCGCTCGCCGCTTTCGGGCGCATCCTGTCGATGCTGTCGGATCAAGGTAACACGCTCGTGAACTGGCTATTTGTTCTCGTGCAAATGGTGCTGGCCATCCTGCCATTGGCCTATGTTTTCGGCTTCCTGTAAGGTCGAGACCCCGCTTTACACCTCGCCGAGGCCATCACACTCCCGCTTTTGGGCAGAATTTGGCCCAAGGTTGGTGCAATCGCTCCCCTCGCGTGTTGCGAGTCCAATTTTCCTATGCTAGACGAACCCCGACTTCGTGGGGGAGCCGGGCCTGTCAAGCCAGGATGTCCTTGAGGATACAGCAACAAATTCAATGTGTTCGGTTTTCGGTTCGTCCGAAGATCGCTCTTGGATCATAGCAAGAGAAGCGCGCTCGTGGCAAAAACGTCCGACCATATTTCCGGTGTTGCAGAAAGATACGCGTCGTCGCTTTTCGATCTGGCGCAGGAAGCCGGCTCGGTCGAAAACGTGCAGGCCGATCTCGATCGTTTTCAGGCGATGATCGACGACAGCGCCGATCTCAAGCGCCTCATCCTCAGCCCGGTCTTTTCGGCTGAAGACCAGTTCAAGGCGATCTCCGCGATTGCCGAAAAGGCTGGTCTCACCGGTCTCGTGGGCAACTTCCTCAAGGTCGTCGCCCGCAACCGCCGTCTCTTCGCTGTCCCGGGCATCGTCCGGTCGTACCGCGAGACGGCCGCCCGCCATCGTGGCGAAGTTTCTGCCGAGGTCACCTCGGCGCATGCGCTGAGCGATCAGCAGCAGACTGAATTGAAGGCGGCGCTCAAGGGCGTCACCGGCAAAGAGGTGGCGATCAACGTCACCGTCGATCCGTCTATTCTCGGTGGTTTGATCGTCAAGGTCGGGTCCCGCCAAATTGACACTTCCCTTCGCACAAAGCTCTCGAGCCTTAAGCTTGCACTGAAAGAGGTCGGCTGATGGATATCCGCGCCGCGGAAATTTCCGCAATTCTCAAAGATCAGATCAAAAACTTCGGCCAGGAGGCTGAGGTCTCCGAAGTCGGCCAGGTTCTGTCCGTCGGTGACGGCATCGCCCGCGTTTACGGTCTCGACAACGTCCAGGCGGGCGAAATGGTCGAGTTTCCCGGCGGCGTGCGCGGCATGGCGCTCAACCTCGAAGCCGACAATGTCGGCGTCGTCATCTTCGGCTCGGACCGGGCCATCAAGGAAGGCGACACCGTCAAGCGGACCGGCGCCATCGTGGACGTTCCGGTCGGTCCCGAACTGCTCGGCCGCGTGGTCGACGCTCTCGGCAACCCGATCGACGGCAAGGGCCCGATCAACGCAACGCGCCGCTCGCGCGTCGACGTGAAGGCGCCCGGCATCATTCCGCGCAAGTCGGTGCATGAGCCGATGTCGACCGGCCTCAAGGCCATCGATGCCCTCATCCCCGTCGGCCGCGGCCAGCGCGAGCTCGTCATCGGCGACCGCCAGACCGGCAAGACCGCGATCATTCTCGACGCGATCCTGAACCAGAAGGCCATTCACGACAGCGGCCCGGAAAGCGAAAAGCTTTTCTGCGTCTACGTCGCCATCGGCCAGAAGCGCTCGACGGTTGCGCAGTTCGTCAAGGTGCTCGAAGAGCGTGGCGCCCTGCAGTACTCGATCATCGTTGCCGCTACGGCCTCCGACCCGGCTCCGATGCAGTACCTCGCACCGTTCGCCGGCTGCGCGATGGGCGAATACTTCCGCGACAACGGCATGCACGCGCTGATTGGCTATGACGATCTGTCCAAGCAGGCCGTTTCCTACCGTCAGATGTCGCTGCTGCTGCGCCGTCCGCCGGGCCGCGAAGCCTATCCGGGCGACGTCTTCTACCTGCATTCGCGCCTTCTCGAGCGCGCTGCCAAGCTTTCGGACGAAAAGGGCGCCGGTTCGCTGACCGCTCTCCCCGTCATCGAAACGCAGGGCAACGACGTTTCGGCGTTCATTCCGACCAACGTGATCTCGATCACCGACGGCCAGATCTTCCTCGAAACCGACCTGTTCTACCAAGGTATCCGCCCGGCCGTGAACGTCGGCCTCTCGGTCTCGCGCGTCGGCTCCGCCGCGCAGGTCAAGGCGATGAAGCAGGTTGCCGGTTCGATCAAGGGCGAGCTTGCGCAGTACCGCGAGATGGCGGCCTTCGCTCAGTTCGGTTCGGACCTCGATGCCTCGACGCAGCGCCTGCTGAACCGCGGTGCGCGCCTGACCGAACTTCTGAAGCAGCCGCAGTTCTCGCCGCTGAAGACGGAAGAACAGGTTGCGGTGATCTTTGCCGGCGTCAACGGCTACCTCGACAAGATCGCCGTCAACAAGGTCGGTCCTTTCGAGCAGGGTCTGCTGTCCTACATGCGCTCCGAAGGTAAGGGCGTGCTCGACACGATCCGCACCGAAAAGGCGATTTCGGACGACACCAAGGCCAAGCTGAAGGCGGCTATCGACGCTTTCGCGAAGACCTTTTCCTGATCGTCTGCTTAAAGACGCACCCGCAGACGCTACCTAGGACGGATACTGGATGCCTTCTCTTAAGGATCTGAAGAACCGGATCGCCTCCGTCAAGGCGACGCAGAAGATCACCAGGGCGATGAAAATGGTCGCCGCGGCGAAGCTTCGGCGTGCGCAGGAGGCGGCCGAAGCCGCCCGGCCGTACTCGCAGCGGATGAGCATCGTCCTGTCGAACATCGCCCAGGCGGTCGGCACGGACGATAGCGCGCCCCTGCTGATGACGGGCACCGGTCGCGACAAGACGCATCTCCTGGTCGTCTGCACGGCGGAACGTGGTCTTTGCGGTGGCTTCAACAGCCAGATCGCGCGTTTTGCGCGCGATCATATCCGCAAGCTGCTGGCCGACGGCAAGACGGTCAAGATCATCTGCGTCGGCAAGAAGGGCTACGACATCCTTCGCCGCGAATTCGCTTCGCTGATCATCGACCGCGTCGATCTGCGCGAGGTCAAGAAAATCGGCTTCGAGAATGCCGACCAGATCGGCAAGAAGGTCATCGGCCTGTTTGAAAAGGGCGAGTTCGACGTCTGCACCCTGTTCTACTCCGAATTCAAGTCGGTGATCAGCCAGGTTCCGACGGCGCTGCAGCTCATCCCTGCCGCTGTTCCCGCAGCAGCATCGGCTGATACCGGTTCTGCCGCCATCTACGAATACGAGCCGGATGCGGGCGAGATCCTGAGCGACCTCATTCCGCGCAATATTTCGGTCCAGGTGTTCCGGGCGCTGCTCGAGAACGTCGCGGGCGAAATGGGCGCGAAGATGAGCGCGATGGACAATGCGACGCGCAATGCCGGTGAGATGATCAACAAGCTGACGCTGAGCTACAACCGCCAGCGCCAGGCTCAGATCACCAAGGAACTCATCGAGATCATTTCGGGCGCGGAAGCGCTCTAAGGTTAGGACAAGAGGGTAAGAACATGGCTGATACAGCGACCCCGAACTACATCGCAGCGACGACCGCTGCCGTCGGCCGCGTCACGCAGGTTATCGGCGCTGTCGTCGACGTTGCTTTCGAAGAAGGCCAGCTGCCTTCGATCCTGAACGCGCTCGAAACCGACAATAACGGTTCGCGCCTGGTTCTCGAAGTGGCCCAGCACCTCGGCGAAAACGCCGTTCGCACCATCGCGATGGACTCGACCGAAGGTCTTGTCCGTGGCCAGAAGGTGTCGGACACCGGCGCCCCGATCACGGTTCCCGTCGGTCTGGAAACGCTCGGCCGCATCATGAACGTCATCGGCGAGCCGGTCGATGAAGCCGGTCCGTTGATCACGTCCGGCAAGCGCTCCATCCACCAGGAAGCGCCGTCCTACGTCGAACAGTCGACGGAAGCACAAATCCTCGTCACCGGCATCAAGGTCGTCGATCTGCTCGCGCCCTACGCACGCGGCGGCAAGATCGGCCTCTTCGGTGGTGCCGGCGTCGGCAAGACGGTTCTGATCATGGAACTGATCAACAACGTCGCCAAGGCGCACGGCGGTTACTCGGTGTTTGCCGGCGTTGGCGAGCGCACCCGCGAAGGCAACGACCTCTATCACGAGATGATCGAGTCGGGCGTGAACAAGCATGGCGGCGGCGAAGGCTCCAAGGCCGCGCTCGTCTACGGCCAGATGAACGAACCGCCGGGCGCCCGCGCTCGCGTCGCTCTGACGGGTCTGACGATCGCCGAACAGTTCCGCGATGAAGGTCAGGACGTTCTGTTCTTCGTGGACAACATCTTCCGCTTCACGCAGGCGGGTTCCGAAGTATCCGCTCTGCTCGGCCGTATCCCGTCGGCCGTTGGCTATCAGCCGACGCTCGCAACGGACATGGGTCAGATGCAGGAGCGCATCACGACCACGACCAAGGGTTCGATCACCTCGGTTCAGGCCATCTACGTTCCCGCCGACGACTTGACCGACCCGGCGCCTGCAACCTCGTTCGCCCACCTGGACGCAACGACGGTTCTGTCGCGCTCGATCGCCGAAAAGGGCATCTACCCTGCCGTGGATCCGCTCGACTCGACCTCGCGCATGCTCGACCCGATGGTTGTCGGCGAAGAGCATTATGAAGTTGCCCGTAAGGTGCAGACGACCCTGCAGCGCTACAAGTCGCTTCAGGACATCATCGCCATCCTGGGCATGGACGAACTGTCGGAAGACGACAAGCTGTCGGTCGCCCGCGCCCGCAAGATCGAGCGCTTCCTGTCGCAGCCGTTCTTCGTGGCCGAAGTCTTCACCGGTGCGCCGGGCAAGCTGGTCGCTCTCGAAGACACGATCAAGGGCTTCAAGGGCCTCGTCAACGGCGAATACGACCATCTCCCGGAAGCCGCCTTCTACATGGTCGGTTCCATGGATGAAGCCGTCGAGAAGGCCAAGCGCCTGGCTGCTGAAGCCGCTTAATCGAAGCGAATAGCGAATAGGGAGTAGCGAATAGGGGTAGGTGAATTTTTGCGGGACGGTTTTCTCAACCTATTCGCTATTCGCTATTCGCTGAATTGATATGGCTGATTTCAAACTCGAGCTCGTTTCCCCGGAGCGTCTGCTGCTCTCCGAGCAGGTCAGCGAAGTCGTCATTCCGGCGACGGAAGGCGAGATGACCGTCATGGCCAATCACGCACCGACCATGACGACGATCAAGCCGGGCGTCATCACCGTGAAAACCGTGAGCGGCGAGACGAACCGCTATGTCGTGTTCGGCGGCTTCGCCGACATCCTGCCGACCGGCTGCACCGTTCTTGCCGAATCGGCGATGCCGGTGAGCGAGTTCGATGTGGCCCAAGTGGAGCGCCGGATCGAGGCCGCACGCGCCGAACTCGACCAGCCGCATCACGGCGACGAGCATCGAACGAAGATCGAGAATTTTCTGTCCGAGCTTACGCAGCTCAACGAGACGGTCTCGGGCTGACCGAGACGACGAAAACCGGCTTCGGCCGGTTTTTTTATGCCCCTTTTCCGGCTACCTGGGATGAGCATATGTTACGCGTGTCTGTCACCTGAGACGGACGGTGGACATCCGTTTTAACAGCAATTTATAGCTCCGTTGGCGCTCGTCGAACACGCTTGGACGAGCAGGCATCAGCAACGGGTTGCGACAAAGCTTGCACGCAAGCGCAATGCCGCGGAGACAGGGAAGGACATGGTAATGGCTGCAAAGATCGTCCCGGTGATCATGGCCGGTGGCAAGGGAACGCGCCTGTGGCCGCTGTCCCGCTCAACCGCGCCGAAGCAGTTCCTGCAGTTCCTCAGCGAGCATTCGCTGTTCCAGAAGACGCTGCAGCGCGTCTCGGATCCGGAGATCTACGAGCCTGCTGTTATCGTGACCAATGCGGAGTTCCGCTTCATCGTCGCGGAGCAGGCACAAGCCGTCGGCGCGCGTTTGTCCTCGATCCTTTTAGAGCCGGTTGCGCGCAATACGGCGCCGGCACTGGCGGCCGCAGCCTTCGTCGTGGCCCGCGACCATGGCGACGACGCGATCATTCAGGTGCTCGCCTCCGACCACGAGATCGATGCGAACGAGACCTATAACGATTGTATCCGCCTTGCGCGCGATACCGCGGCGGCGGGCATGCTGGTCACCTTCGGCATTACGCCGACCGAGCCGGCGACGGGCTATGGCTACATCGAAACCGGGCAAGAGCTTGCCGGGGGTGCCCGGACGGTCGCGCGATTCGTCGAGAAGCCGAACCGGGAGAAGGCCGAGGCGCTGCTGGCGACGGGCCGCTATCTCTGGAATTCCGGCATGTTCATGCTGCCGATCCGTCTCTTCCTCGCCGATCTCGCAAAATTCGCGCCGGAGGTCCACGCCAGCGCGCTCACGGCTGTCGAGGCTTCTCGACGCGATCTCGATTTCGAGCGTCTGGATGCGGAGGCCTTTTCGCAGGCGCCGGATATTTCGGTCGACTACGCGGTGTTCGAACGCACGGCTCATGCGGCCGTCGTTCCCTCGTCTTTCCCCTGGTCGGATCTCGGCAGCTGGGACTCGGTCTGGGCCGTCGGCGAGAAGGACGCGGCGGGTAACGTCGTCGGCCAGAAGGCCAGCGTTTCGGATACCCGCAATTCGCTGGTTCTCTCGCGCGACATTCATGTGTCCGTTCATGGCCTCGATGATATCGCCGTCATCGCCAGCGAGGATGCGGTCTATGTCGGCCGTCTTGCCGACAGCCAGAACGTCGGTCAGATCGTCAAGGCGCTCGCACGCTCGGAGGCGACCCGCAGCCTGACGGAGGTTCATCCGACCTCCTACAAGCCGTGGGGTTCGGTCTCCTCTGTACTCAGCGGCGAGCGGTTCGAAGTCAAGCGGTTGTCGATCGCACCCGGTCGCAAGATCTCGCTGCAGAAGCACTTCCACCGCTCGGAGCACTGGGTGGTCGTGAAAGGGACGGCGGAGGTGACGCTGGGGGAGGAGACGCGGCTTCTCAACGAGAACGAGTCCATCTATGTGCCGCAAGGCGTGACCCACCGGCTTGCCAATCCGGGTAAGATCCCGCTGGAGCTCATCGAGGTCCAGACGGGGTCCTATCTCTCCGACGACGACACGGTTCGCCTGGACGATGAGTTCGGCCGGCTCTGAGAC
Source organism: Rhizobium sp. PP-CC-3A-592 (assembly GCF_003217095.1). Classification (GTDB taxonomy): domain Bacteria; phylum Pseudomonadota; class Alphaproteobacteria; order Rhizobiales; family Rhizobiaceae; genus Ferranicluibacter. The sequence continues at coordinate 146,530 of NZ_QJSR01000004.1, read as the reverse complement.
CGGTCTGGCAGTTCAACCCGCAAGCTTCTCGGTGAAGCGGCTGTCGGCATAGTGGCGGCCGAAGCGGTTTGCGAGGAAGGCGTCGAGGGCGATGTCTTCCTGGCGTATGAAGCCGTGAGGGGGCAGGTCGCCGGCGGCGAGCATGTCGAGCACGGCGCAGATGCTGGCGGCCGTCGTGATCTGGATCGCGCTCATCATCCGGCCGGCAACGACACCGCTATAGATCTTGTTCGCATAGGTCTCCTGAACGAGCCGCCCGTCGCGATGGCCGGAGACGGTGACGAAGACGATGACGACGTCCTGCGTGGTTGACGGCAGCGCGTTCTCCAGAATGTCCTTCAGCACCTTCCGGCGGTGGCGCAGGCCGAGATCGTTGAGAAGCGCTTTCATGATCGCGGCATGGCCGGGATAGCGGATCGTGCGGTAGTTCAGCGTCCGCACGCGACCGGCGAGGGTCTCGCAGAGCGTGCCGAGACCGCCCGAGGTGTTGAACGCCTCGTAGGTGACACCGTCGAGCGAGAATTCCTCGCGCTCCTCCAGCGCCGGCACGGCCGTCAACCGGCCTTCGACGATGGCTTCGCAAGGCTCGATATATTCGTTGATGACGCCGTCGGTGCTCCAGGTCAGGTTGTAGTTGAGCGCGTTCGACGGATATTGCGGCAGGGCGCCGACGCGCATGCGCACGCTGTCGAGTGTGTCGAAGCGGGCAGCGAGATCCTGCGCGACGATGGAGATGAAGCCCGGTGCAAGGCCGCATTGCGGGATAAAGGCGCTCGTCGCCCCCTCCGCCAGCGTCTTGACCTGGCGCGTGGATTCCACATCCTCCGTCAGATCCAGATAGTGGACACCGCAACGTGCGGCGGAAGCGGCGATATCGACCGTGAGGTGGAAGGGTGCGGCACTAAGGACGGCGAAAGCGCCCGTCAGCAGGGCGTCCATCGCGGTGGCATCGGCGATATCGACGGTTCTGACCGACAGCGCGGGATGCGTTCCGAGCCGCGACAGCTGCTCTTCGCTCCGGTCGGCCACGATGACGGCATAGTCGCCGGAGGTTGCAAGCAGATGTGCGATGGTGGCGCCGATCTTGCCGGCTCCGATGACGATGATGGTCTTCATGCTGTTCCCCTTCTCGAATTTTCGCACAGCATGCATCGGGGTGCTGTTGTCCAGAAGCGCCGATCCGTGCAAAAGAGCGCATCATATTCGGCATTTCGCCGAAGGGATTGGTCGATATGAATGTTTCCGACAGCGATCGCAGCCTCCTCGCATTGCTCAGCGAGAATGCGCGCATGCCGACGGCCGTGCTGGCCCGAAAGCTCGGGCTCTCTCGTACAACCGTGCAGGCACGGCTGGAGCGGCTGGAGCGGGACGGGGTGATCACCGGCTATGGCGTGCGCCTCTCCAGCGAGTACGAGCGTGGGCTGGTGCGGGCGCATATCCTCATCACGCTTGCGGCCCGGGCGTTGCCACGGGTGACACGCGATCTCGAAGCCATGCAGGCGGTGCGCATCGTGCATTCGGTCAGCGGCAGCTTCGACCTGATCGCCATCGTCGAGGCGGCGTCGATCAGCGCGCTCGACCTCGTGATCGACCGGATCGGGACGATCGAGGGGGTGGAGAAGACCTTGTCGTCGATCGTGCTCTCGACGCGGATCAGCCGCTGACACGATATCGTGGCTTCCGGCCGCAGCCCGAAATCCCGCATGAAAAAAGCCGCGTCCCGTGCAGGACGCGGCTTGCGGAATGTTGATACGGCAGACCTTACTTGACGGTCTTTGCGCGCTCGATCGCTTCGACGATCAGCTGGCGGGCAATGGTGGCATCTTTCCAGCCGAAGATCTTGACCCACTTGCCGGGCTCCAGATCCTTGTAGTGTTCGAAGAAGTGCTCGATCTGCTGCAGTGTGATCTCCGGTAGGTCGGTATATTCCTTGACCTTGTCGTAACGCTTGGTCAGGTGCGCGCTCGGCACGGCGATGATCTTTTCATCCTTGCCGGAATTGTCTTCCATCATCATCACGCCGATCGGGCGGACGTTGATGACACAGCCGGGGACGAGCGGGCGCGTGCTGGCGATCAGGACGTCGATCGGGTCGCCATCGTCGGACAGCGTGTGCGGTACGAAGCCGTAATTGCCCGGATAGGTCATGGGCGTGTAGAGAAAGCGGTCGACGACAAGCGTGCCGGCTTCCTTGTCCATCTCGTACTTGATCGGATGACCGCCAACGGGAACCTCCACGATGACATTGATGTCTTCCGGGGGGTTCTTTCCGATCGAGATTGCGTCAATACGCATGAAGCCTCCATGCTCCTGAAGTGGGACTGACGTCCGATAAAGCCAAACCTGCCGTTGTGCAATATCAGCGGCGGTCTGAAGCGTTCATTTGTAGGCAATGAGGTTAAAGAGCGACCCTTTTATCGATTTTAGAGCTTTGTCGGCGGCACGCGTCAGCTCCAGACATAGCCGATCTTCTTCAGGCTCTTTCCGCCGAAATCCTCCATGCCTTCGCAGGCGTCGCGGCCGCCGGCATTGCGGAAGAAGCGGACGGCCTGCGCGCTTTCCTCCAGGCACCAGACGACGAGGCCGCGGCAGCCGAGCGACTTCAAGAGGCTGCTCGCCTCGCCGAAGAGGATGCGGCCGAGGCCGATGCCCTGATATTCCGGGCGGAAATAGATCTCGTAGACCTCGCCTTCCTGCGGCAGAGCGCGGGAACGGGACAGGCCGAGCGTTGCATAGCCGGCAATGACGCCGGCGACTTCGATGATGAGAAGCGTGGAGGGACCGCCGGTTGCCTTGCGCCACCAGTTCGCATTGCGGCGATCGACCATCTCGTTCAGCGGGCGATGGGGGATTAGGCCGGAATAGGTGTGCAGCCAGGAAAGACGGTGAACCTGCGAGATTTCAGCAGCGTCTCTCGGCAGGCCGGGGCGCACTTCGATGGACAATGTCTTCATGTTGCGCGTGTCGACCCTGTCCGTCCCATTTTTATCCCGCCGTGGCGTCCTGCCCGGCAGAGACGAAATTAACGGTATTTTAACGAGATCGGCAAGCCCGAATTCGCGCCGCACACAGACGCCTCGCTTCGGGTGATGACCTGTCAGAGGCGAAGGGAGCAGTTCGTGAGGGGGTGTCCGTCGCCCCGATTTCCGGTGCGCGCTCACAAATTCGCTTCGACGCTGCACATCGGCGTCGGCAGGCGGAACTTTTGTGAAAAGCAGGCGTTATGAAACGTCCGATCGACTGGCCAAGCGCCCGGTCGGGCCCAGATCGAACCGATGTCCATCCGCGTGGCGTCGTCTCATACAACAGAATTAGGGCGCCCCGATTGCAGGTCAAGTCTTTCACCCTCGCAATACCGTCTCCCGAAGCTCAGCCCGGAGGCACGGTCGCGTGCCCGTCATGGAGTAGCCGATGAAAAATCTTTCTGCAGACAGGCGCATGATCAAGATTGCCATGGCGGCTCCCTATCTGGAGCGGGGCGAGGAGCAGCTTCTGGCGCAGGCCTGGAAGGACAATCAGGATCAGGACGCGCGCAACAAGATCGCCATGGCGCATATGCGTCTCGTGATCTCCATGGCCGCGAAGTTCCGGCACTTCGGCCTGCCGATGAGCGATCTGGTCCAGGAGGGCCATATCGGACTTCTGGAAGCCGCCGCCCGTTTCGAGCCCAGCCGCGATGTCCGCTTCTCGACCTACGCGACATGGTGGATCCGCGCCTCCATGCAGGATTATGTCCTGCGCAACTGGTCGATCGTCCGCGGCGGGACCTCCTCGGCCCAGAAGGCTCTGTTCTTCAATCTGCGGCGCCTGCGTGCCAAGCTTGCCCAGGGCAACAGCCAGCTGACGGCCCGTGCGGTGCACGAGGAAATCGCCTCGGCCCTTGGTGTCAGTCTTGCGGACGTGCAGACGATGGATGCCCGCCTCTCCGGCAGTGATTCGTCCTTGCAAGCCCCGATTTCTTCGGGTGACGCCGACAGCGGCGAACGCCTCGACCTTCTGGCCTGTGCTGCACCCCTACCGGACGAGCAGGTCACGGACATGATCGATCAGGAACGCCGCAAGACCTGGCTCGGTCATGCGCTGGAGCAGCTGAACGATCGCGAAATGAAGATCATACGCGCCCGCCGCCTGTCGGAAGACAGCGCGACGCTCGAAGAACTCGGCGCCGATCTTGGAATTTCCAAGGAACGCGTCCGCCAGATCGAAACGCGGGCCCTGGAAAAGCTGAAGGTTGCCCTCGTCGCCCAGGCTCCGGAGCTTGCCCTGACGGCACACTGAAGTCGGTCAACGACAGCCGCATACGAAAAAGCCCGCCACACCAGCGGGCTTTTTCGTGTCTGCCTTGGAGACGGGTCTACTCCGAAATGATCTTGATGCGGTCGCCGGGTTTGATGGTGGAGGTGATCTGCAGGGCGTTGATCAGGCGGAAGAGATCGAGCTTGCGGTCGGTGCCCATCATGCGGGCGGACAGGGTCGCGAGCGTATCGCCGGGGCCGACGGTGATCACCCGGATGCGGAGCGGCTTGAGCGCTGCAGCCTCCTGCGGGCTCATGCGGCGGAAGGATTTGCGCAGCACGTCGGCCGTCGGTTCCAGCGACGGCATGCCTTTGGGCACGGCTGTGAGGAAGCGGTAGATCTGGGTATCGATGCGCAGCACCGTCACGTCAAAATCCCAGCGCTCGGCGGAGGCGCGCGCGGTCGCGGCTTCCAGACCGTTGATGGTGATGGCGTGGATCGTTTCGGGCTGCAGGCCGGTGACCCAGCCGCTCGCAATATAGTCGGTCAGGCTGCGACGCTGGGTGTCGGCCACGCCATCGAAGCGGATGGCGATCTCGCCGGGGCCGGTGGCGAGCACCGCTTCGGCCTTATTGTCGATCTGGAAGCCTGCCGGCACGTCGAAGCGAATGCCGAGCTTGCCATGCAGGAACGTCTGTCCGCGGACATAGCCCTCCTGCGGGCTGTCGCCGTAGAGCAGGCCGTCGATGCCATCGAGGAAATAGTCGCGGCCGCGGTCGCCCGTCGTGCCCTCGGGGCCGAAGGCGCGCGCATGGCGACGGGCCAGTTCCACGCGCTGCGGCGCGTTCGGGTGGCTCGACAGGAAGTCCATGCTCTGGTCGGTGTCCGGATCGACGGAGGAGAACCGGCTGTAGGCGGCCATCGCATCGAGAAAGCGTGCCGCGGCATAGGGGTCGTAGCCTGCTTCGCCCAGCATGCGCACGCCGATCACGTCGGCCTGAAGCTCCTGGTTTCGCGAGAAGGCCGCGAGCCGCAGCTTGCCGCGGGCGAGCGCCTGCTTGCCGGCGAGGTCGCTCGAGAGAACCTCGGAGACGACGCGGCTGGCGATGACTTCGGCTTCCTCGCGCTGCTGGCGCTGGATGCCGTGATTGGCGGTGACGTGCGCCATTTCGTGCGAGAGCACGGCGGCGACCTCGGAGGCATCGTCAGCGAGCGCCAACAGGCCGCGCGTGACGTAGAGATAGCCGCCGGGCAAAGCGAAGGCGTTGATCGCGGGCGAGTTCAGCAGCGTGATGCGATAGGACTGGTTGGGGTTCTCGGATACGGCCGTCAGGGCGCCGGTGATGCGGGCGACCAGCCGCTCCGTCTTCTCGTCCTTGTATTCGCCGCCATAGCTCGCGACGATTCGCGGATGTTCGCGGGCGCCCATCTGCGCGCGGGGATCGTTCTTCTGGACTTCATCGACGATCTGCGGCGTGGCGGAGGGAGAGACGCTCGGCTCGTAGCTCTGCTCGATGGCGGTCTGGCAACCGGCGAGCGCCAGCAGTGCGAGGCCGGCAACGGACGCGCGCAGGGTGCTTGCAATGCCGCGGGTCGACAGCTGCCTGCCGTTCCGCTCGTTCCGCTCGTTCACCGTCATGCCTCAGCCCATGTTCGCGTCCGGCGGCGTGCCGAACGCTTACGGCAGTTCCGGCAGAGCCGCCCTACATCCTGGGATACGTGCAATCGCCCCGTTTCCCAAAGCCCGATCTAGCCTATTCGTGCCGCTCATGCCTACTGCATAATTCCGTAAAGCTGATCGGTTTGCGGAAAAAAGCTGCAGTTCTCTTCCGTGCTGGCCCTGCTCCACCGCGGGTGCCACAGGCGGACGGTCAAATTGTGGCACGCGGTGTCGAAGCGGTTCAGGAGGCGGATGAGCGTGCTCCGAGGAAGCGGGCGACCGCTGCCGGTTCGGTCCGGCGAAGGAACGCGTCGGCCTCTTCGTAGAGAGCGACCTTGCTGTCGTCGAGGAACAGCACGCGATCGGCGAGGCGGCGCACATCGTCGGCGTGGTGTGTAACGAGGAGGATCGTGCTTGCTTCCTTCTCCTGCAATGCCGCCAGCAGATCCCCCATTTCCTGCCGCAGTCCGGGGTCGAGCGCGGCAAAGGGCTCGTCGAGCAGCAGGATCGGGCGTTGGCGCACGAGAGCGCGGGCAAGTGCCACCCGCTGCCGTTCGCCGCCCGACAGCGTCGGCGGCAGGCGCCGAGCAAAGCCCGCAAGCCCCACATCCCGCAGCGCCCGCTCGATCCGCTCCCGATCCTCCCCGTCAAGCTTCAGGGCGGGGCTGATGCCGAGGCCAACATTGGTGGCGACGTCGAGATGGGCAAAGAGATTGTGTTCCTGGAAGATGACCGAGACCGGACGGAGCGCCGGCGGGATCGGGGTCGCGTCCTTGCCCAGAATGCTGACGCGGCCTGCGTCCGGCGTCTCGAAGCCGGCGACGAGGTTGAGCAGGGTGGATTTGCCGGAGCCGGAAGCGCCGGTGATCGCGGTGATCCCGCCGCTTTCGATCGCGGCATCGAAGAAGAGCGTTCGCGGGGCGGGATGACCGGGGAAGCGGACCGCGACGTTTTCGAGACGGACGGCGATCGTCGGGGCTGTCGTGGTCATGATGCGCGCTCCCTCAGGCTTTCGCGTGCGGTTCCGAGGATGGTGAGGGCGACGCAGACGATGCCGAGAAGAAGGGCGAGACCGGCGGCGTCCGTGGTGCGGTAGCTGCCCATGCGGCTGTAGAGCAGGTAGGGCAGGGTGACCATATCCTGTGATCCGAACAATGCGACCGCGCCGAGATCGCCCAGCGACAGGGCGGCGGCGAAGGACAGGGCCATCAACAAGGGGCGGCGCAGGCCCGGTCCGTCGACAAGGACGATGCGCGACCAGCCGGAAATGCCGAGGCTCGTCGTTAGGCGTCCGGTGCGGGCGGCATGCGTTGCGATGGCCGGTGCCAGCACGCGGGTGACGAAGGGCAGTGCCATCAGCGTGTTAATGAGGGTGATGACGGCCGGCGCGAAGCGGGCGACATCACCGAACGGACGGAGCAGCAGAAACCATCCCGCCCCGATGACGACCGGCGGCACGAGGAGGACCAGCGACGTACCGGCGGCGACGCTGCCGGAAAAGACATGCGCGAAACGGCCCGGCCGGCGTGGCGACAGGAGGATCTGGCGCGTGGTTAGCATGATTGTGGCGAGGGCGACCGAAAGAACCGCCGATGCCGCGGCGATGCCGAGGCTGGTGACGAGCGCCCGGTGGACCTGGGCGTCTGATGCGAGTTTGGCGAGGTCGGAGGCAAGGCCCGAGACGAGGACGGAGGCGAGCGGCGCTGCGACGAAGAGGGCGGCGAGCGCGATGACAAGGATATCGGCGAGTAGGGCGGTGCGCGACCGGCCATCGAAGCGGCGCACCGGCCGGCCGGTCGTGAGCCCCTCGGTTGCGGGCGGGGTCAGCCAGCGGAGCACGAGGAGGAGCACGGCGGTCACCGTGATCTGCAGCGCCGAAAGCGCGATGGCGCGCGGGGGATCGAAATCGAACCGCAGGGCCTGATAGATCGCGACTTCCAGCGTGCTCGCCGCCGGTCCTCCGCCGAGCGTCAGCACCAGCGTGAAACTGGTGGCACACAGCATGAAGATAAGGCCGGCAATGCCCGACAGCAGGCCGCGGATGACCGGCCACTCGATGAAGCGGAAGAGCGAAAGGCGAGATAGTCCGAGATTGGCGGAGACAAGCCAGTATTCGCCGGGAATGCGGTCGAGCCCCGACAACAGCAGTCTGACGGCGAGCGGCATGTTGAAGAAGACATGCGCGATGAGAATGCCGGCAAGACCGTAGATCGCGACCGGACGATCGAGATCGAGCAGGGCGAACAGATCGTTGACGACGCCCTGCCGCCCCCAGATGCCGACGATGCCAAGGGCTGCGACCAGCGCGGGCAGGCCGAGCGGCAGCGCCATCAGCCTGATAATCCAGATCCGGCCGATAAAGCTTCGGCGCCGGGCGAGCGCTAAGGCCACGGGGATAGCGAAGGCGACCGACAGGAGCGTGGAAAGGCCCGCCTGGATCAGCGTGAAGCGGGCGACGCGCCAGACATAGGCATCAAAGACAGGGGCGTCGAAGACATCGCTCGCGGCTCCGGTTCCCGCCCCCTCGCGGGTCGCGGCCAGCGCGAGCGCGAGGATGGCCGCGCCGACGAACAGCGCGATGCCGGTGATGCCCGCAACACCAAGCGTCCGCGTCAGGCGGCGATCGCGACCGGCGGGCATGGGATGATCAGTTCCGGCTCATGGCGGCCAGCCATTCGTCGATCCAGGCCTTGCGGTTCTGGGCGACCTCCTCGGGGCTCATCAGGAAGGTCGTCTTGGGCTGGACCAGCTTTCCGAAAGCCTCCGGCAGCGGCTCGCTGGGGGTCGCCACCGGCATCATCCAGTTGGTGGTGGGCAGGATGGTTTGCGCTTGCGGGCCGTCGAGAAAAGCGAGGAACGCCTTGGCGAGATCGGGGTCGCGTGCGGCTTTGGTCATGCCGGCCACCTCGATCTGGATGTAGTGCCCCTCGGCGAATTCCGCCGCCTGATAACGATCGCTGCTTTCGGCGACCATGTGGTAGGCGGGCGAGGTCGTGTAAGACAGAACCATGGGCGCTTCGCCCTTGGTAAAGAGGCCATAGGCTTCCGACCAGCCGGGCGTGACGGTGAGGATGCGGTCCTTCAGCTTGCTCCAGGCTTCGCTGGATTGGTCGCCATAGACCGACTTCATCCAGAGCAGCAGGCCGAGACCGGGTGTGGAGGTGCGGGGATCCTCGATGACGATCTTCTCTTTGCCGCCGCCCTCGACCAGTTCCTTCAGGCTCTTCGGCGGGGTCTTCAGCGTCTGCGTGTCGTAGACGAAGGCGAAATGGCCATAGTCATAGGGCACGAAGCTGTCGTCCGAGAAGCCGCCGGGCACGTTCAGCGCCGAGGTGTCGAGGCCGTGCGGGGCGAAGAAGCCGGTGGCCTTGGCCTCAGTGACGAGGTTTGTGTCGAGGCCGACGACGACATCCGCCTTGGAGGCCGGGCCTTCGAGCTTCAGCCGCGTGAGCAGCTCCACGCCATCGGCAACGCTGACATAGGTGAGCGTGCAGTCGCAGGTCTTCTCGAAGCTTTCGGCGATCTTCGGCCCGGGACCCCATTCGCTGGTGAAGCTCTCATAGGTATAGACGGTCAGTGTCTTCTTCTCGGCGGCTTCAGCGCCCGTGACGGGGAGCATCATGCCTGCCGCGAGAAGCAGGGTGGTCGTGGTGGTGAAAAGCCATGTGCCGCGCATGCGCGCCTCCTTCAAAAATACGTGTTTCAAGGGGAGTAGCGCTTGCGAGCCGTCTAATCCCTCCGCCGGTGCTAACCGGATCAGGTTCCGCGGGTTGGCTTTTCAGCCTCTCAGCCCATCTTCCCGCGACGAAGGATCGTCGCGTTGGAAAGGCACCCCGTTAGAGCACGCAAAGATCTAGACGCGGTCCTGCCTGTTGGCAAGATCCAAGGTTGCAGGATGCGCGGTGTGCCAACGCCCGTGCCCTCCTGCATCTTTGGGGCTTTTGCACCCTTTGACCTTTGCCTCCGGGCCGGCTTCGCGCTATGGCAGCGCGATGACCGCAACCGCATTCACCATCCTGCTCGGCGGGCCGCTGACGATGACCGACCGGCTGGCCGTGCAGATCGCCGGCACGCGCGTCATCGCGGCCGATGGTGGCATGCGGCATGCGAGCGCCATCGGGCTGACGCCGGAGCTCTGGGTCGGCGATTTCGACTCGACACCGGATGCGCTGATCGCGGCGTGGCCGGACGTGCGGCGCGAGCCCTATCCGCCGGCCAAGAACGAGACCGATGGCGAGATTGCGGTCGCTGCGGCGCGGATGCGCGGCGCAACGCGGCTCATTCTCGCCGGGGCGCTCGGCGGCGAGCGCAGCGACCATGCCTTCCAGCACCTGCTGCACGGCCTGCACCTTGCCGAGACCGGGCTCGACGTGCTCCTGACCTCGGGCGAGGAGGAGGCGGTGCCGCTGCTTCCCGGCGTTACCGAGATCGAGCTGCCGAAAGGCTGCCTGTTTTCCGTGCTCGGTCTCGATGCGCTGAGCGATCTTTCCATTGCGGGTGCGCGCTATGCGCTCGCCCGTTTCGCGGTGCCCTTCGGGTCGTCGCGCACCCTTTCCAACGTGGCGGAAGGACCCGTGCGGCTGACGCTTGGCACAGGCCGCGCGATGCTTCTCGCCCGCCCCCTCGACATGACAGGAGCCTGACCATGGCGCCGCCCATTCTGAAACTCGACGATATCGTGCTGACCTTCGGTGGCACGCCGCTCTTGAACGGTGCGGCGCTGCAGGTGGAGCCGGGCGACCGGATCTGCCTCGTCGGCCGCAACGGCTCCGGCAAATCGACGCTGCTGAAGATCGCCGCCGGGCTGATCGAGCCGCAGTCGGGCGAGGTGTTCCGGCATCCGTCATCGACCGTGCGCTATCTCGAACAGGCGCCGGATTTCGGGGCCTATACCACCGTGCAGGCCTATGCCGAAGCAGGGCTAGGGCCCGGTGACGATCCCTATCGTGTGACCTATCTTCTCTCGCATCTGGGCTTGAGCGGCGAGGAGAACCCGAACGATCTCTCCGGCGGCGAGGCGCGACGCGCGGCCCTTGCCCGGGTGCTGGCGCCCGAGCCCGATATCCTGATGCTCGACGAGCCGACCAACCATCTCGATCTTCCGACCATCGAATGGCTGGAAAGCGAGCTGCAGAAGACGCGCAGCGCCCTCATCCTCATCTCGCACGACCGTCGCTTTCTGGAGAAGGTCTCGACGGCCACCGTCTGGCTCGATCGCGGCACCTCGCGCCGGCTCGATCGGGGGTTTGGCCAGTTCGAAGCGTGGCGGGACCAGGTGCTGGAACAGGAAGAGCTGGAGCAGCACAAGCTCGGCAAGCAGATCGAGCGGGAAGAGCACTGGCTGCGCTATGGCGTGACCGCCCGGCGCAAGCGCAATATGCGCCGCCTCGGCGCGTTGCAGGATCTGCGCTCCAACTATCGCGGCCACAAGGGGCCGCAGGGTTCGGTACAGGCCAACGTGTCCGATGCGCAGGAATCCGGCAAGCTGGTGATCGAGGCGGAGAAGATCACCAAGGCCTATGGCGAGCGCATCATCGTCGCACCCTTCTCCATCCGGGTGCACCGCGGCGACTGCATCGGTCTCGTCGGCCCGAATGGTGCCGGCAAGACCACGCTGTTGAAGATGCTGACCGGCCAGATGAAGCCCGACGAGGGCAAGGTGAAGCTCGGCACCAATCTCGAGATCGCCACGCTCGACCAGAAGCGCGAGGATCTGAACCTCGAGGATACGCTGGCCAACTACCTGACCGACGGTCGCGGCGAGACCCTGCTGGTCAATGGCGAGCAGCGGCATGTGACCGGCTACATGAAGGAGTTCCTGTTCCAGCCGGAGCAGGCACGCACGCCGATCAAGAACCTCTCCGGTGGCGAGCGGGCCCGGCTCATGCTGGCGCGCATCCTGTCGCGCCCGACGAACCTCCTGATCCTCGACGAACCGACCAACGACCTCGACATCGAGACGCTCGACCTGCTGCAGGAGATCGTCGCAGGCTTTGCCGGCACCGTCATTCTCGTCAGCCACGACCGCGACTTCCTCGACCGCACGGTGACCTCCACCATCGCACCGGCCGATCCGGAAGCCCCGGATGGGCGCTGGATCGAATATGCCGGCGGCTATTCCGACATGATGCTGCAGCGCAAGGGCGTGGCCGACGAGCGCAAGCGCGCCGAGAAGGCGGAGAAGGCCCGCCAGACCGGCGCCGCTTCGACCTCCGGTGCGGGTGGCACCGGGAAGGCTGCCAAGGGAAAGCTCTCCTTCAAGCAGAAGTTCGCGCTGGAGAACCTGCCGAAGGAGATGGAGAAGGCGCAAGGCGAGATCGCCAAGCGCGAGGCCGAGATGGCCGACCCGAAGCTCTTCACCAAGAACCCGGCCCGCTTTGCAGCGCTGGCCGCGGAACTCGAAAAGCTGCGCGCCTCCATCGAGACGATGGAAGGCGAATGGCTGGAGCTGGAAATGCTGCGCGAGGAACTGGAGGGGTAAAGACCCCACAGCGTCCCTGATTCGCGTCATCCTTGATTCGTGGGGGCATCGGGTCTATGACTTGCGGCGTGGTGATTTGGCCGGCCGGCTTGCAGCCACGTTAAACAAGTCGCTAAAGGGCCGTGGGACGATGTTTCGCCCGCTACCCTCCATTTCGGCCGGTGTCGTTATTCCGAGTGAAGCCGATGCCCATCAAGATACCCGATACGCTGCCCGCCTTTGAAACCCTCGTCTCCGAGGGCGTGCGGGTGATGACCGAAACGGCCGCCATCCGTCAGGATATCCGGCCGCTGCAGATCGGGCTTCTCAACCTCATGCCGAACAAGATCAAGACCGAGGTGCAGATGGCGCGCCTCGTCGGCGCTTCGCCGCTGCAGGTCGAGTTCACGCTGATCCGTCTCGGCAGCCACAAGGCGAAGAACACGTCTGAAGATCACCTGCTCGCCTTCTACGAGACGTTCGAGGATGTTCGCGAGCGGCATTTCGACGGGCTGATCATCACCGGCGCGCCGGTGGAGTTGCTGCCCTTCGAGGAGGTCACCTATTGGGAGGAGATGCAGCAGATCTTCGACTGGACGCACACCCATGTCCATTCCACGCTGAACATCTGCTGGGGCGCGATGGCGGCGATCTACCATTTCCATGGCGTGCCGAAGCATGCGCTGCGGGAAAAGGCCTTCGGCGTCTACACGCACCACAATCTCAATCCGTCCTCGGTCTATCTCAGCGGCTTCTCCGACGATTTCCAGATCCCCGTCTCCCGCTGGACCGAGGTTCGGCGCGACGACATCGAGACGGTGCCTGGGCTGGAGATCCTGATGGAATCCGACGAGATGGGCGTCTGCTTCGTTCACGAGAAGGCCGGCAACCGTCTCTATGTGTTCAACCATGTGGAATATGATTCGACGTCCCTGTCGGACGAGTATTTCCGCGACGTGAATGCCGGCGTGCCGATCAAGATGCCGTACAACTATTTCCCCCACAACGATCCGGACCTGCCGCCGCAGAACCGCTGGCGCAGCCATGCGCATCTGCTGTTCGGCAACTGGATCAACGATATCTACCAGACGACACCCTACGAGCTGGCGGAGATCGGCAAGGGGCGCTGAGGTTTGCGCGCGCTGGTAAAGGCGCGCGCTGAAGATTCCGCGATCGACGCGGGAGACGATGAGGTCGGCGGTGCCTTGGGTGCTGCGACCGGACAAGAGCGAGGACCATATTTTGACCAGCAGCACAGCCATGGAAATTTTCGGCCATCTGAAGACGGGCGAACCCGTGCACCGCGTGACGATCCGCGGTGGCGGTCTGACGGCGAAGGTCATCTCCTGGGGCGCCGTCATTCAGGACCTGCGCCTGGAGGGCCATGCGGCACCGCTGGTGCTGGGCTTCGAGGCGTTCGACGATTATCCGGCCCACTCCTCCTATTTCGGTGCGACGCCCGGTCGCTCGGCCAACCGCATCGGTCAAGGGCGCTTTACGATCGACGGCGAGGACTTCCAGCTCGAACTCAACGAGAAGGGCGTGACGCATCTCCATGGCGGCAGCGACGGCATCGCCAAGCGTCTCTGGACGATCGTGGATGTCACCGAGGATTCCGTTTCGTTGAAGATCGTCGATCCCGTAGGTCGCGCGGGCTATCCCGGCACCTGCGAGATCAACGCGACCTACAGGCTTTCCGGCCATGGCTGCCTCAGCGTCACCTATACGGCGACGACGGACACGCCGACGATCGCCAATCTCTGCCAGCACACCTATTTCAACCTCGATGGGCGTGCCGACACGCTCGGCCACGACATCATGATCGCCGCCGATCACTACCTGCCGACGAACGAGCAGCAGATCCCGACTGGCGAGATCGCCCCGGTCGACGGCACGGTGTTCGATCTGCGCCAGATGTCGTCCATGCGTCGGCAAACCGAGGGCGAGAAGGTGCTCTACGATCATAATTTCTGCCTCTCGCCGGAGCGCGGCCCCAAGCGGTCCGCGGCCCTTGTCCGCAGCATCGATTCGGGTGTCGCGCTCGAAGTCCGCACGACGGAGCCCGGCGTCCAGTTCTATTCCGGCTTCAAGCTGAACACGCCCGTTCCCGGTCTCGAAGGCCGCACCTATGGGCCGTTCGCAGGCTTCTGCCTGGAAACCCAGATCTGGCCCGACGCCGTCAACCACGAGGGCTTTCCGAACACCATCCTGCGCCCCGGCGAAACGCTGCGTCAGGAAACGGATTATATCTTCTCGAAGAGCTGATGATGTGCGGAGTGTGTCCATTCGGGCGCACTCCGATTTTCGCGTGCTGCCGATCATTCGTGGAGACGGTCGGTTTTGGGGACGTCCGCCGCCGCTTCGTGTCGGAACATGAGAGGCGCCAGGGCAATATCGGCCACAAATGCCGGCATCTCGAAGTGCACGAGCACAGCAAGGATCGTCGCAGATCGCGGCGCTGAAAAGCGGCTGACAGGCGTCAATTTTTCATAACGTCTTTATTAGGAAAAATGGAGCGGGTGAAGCGATTCGAACGCTCGACCCCAACCTTGGCAAGGTTGTGCTCTACCCCTGAGCTACACCCGCTCATCAACCAAGGTCCGGGGGTAGTCGGTGGACCGTGGCGTCGCCGTTTTCGTTGGCGACGGGCGCTATATCGCTCAGCCGATTTGGAAATGCAACAGGGAAATGACGAGAGTGAAAACAATTTGCCGAAATTTCTTCTAACAAATTGAATTTGCAATATCTTTGCCTCGCGATTTTTTACCGCACCGGATGTGGCGGGCGTCGAGATGTCGTGACGGAACACCTTGCAGACCTGTCTCTGCGATTGCGTCTCGTGTCTGCGCTTCGTAATCACATATGCGAGCAGAGACAGGAGCTAGGACATGACGGACGTGCAGCCGAAGACGGCAGAGGAACTTTTCCGCTTTCTCGACGATCTCGAGATCGCCCACCAGACGAAGCGGCATGCACCGGTGTTCACCGTGGCCGAATCGGTATCGCTCCGCGACGAGATTCCCGGCGGGCACACGAAGAACCTGTTCGTGAAGGACAGGAAGGACAATTACTTTCTCCTGACGGTGGAGGAGCATGCGACGGTCGATCTGAAGACCGTGCACACGCTGATCGGTGCTGCGAGCAAGGTCTCCTTCGGCAAGCCGGAGAAACTGATGGAATATCTGGGCGTCATTCCCGGTGCCGTGACCGCGCTTGGCGTCATCAACGACCATGCCCAAGCCGTCACGCTGGTGCTGGATTCGGACCTGATGCGCGAGGAAATCGTCAACTGCCATCCGCTGACGAACGACGCCACGACATCGCTGGCGTCGAAGGACCTGATCCGCTTTGCCGAGGCGACGGGGCATGTGCCGCTTGTCTTGAAAGTCACGGCCTGACATACGATCTTTGAGGGCAATGGCCGGAGCACATCCGGTGAGGACGAGGATCGGGGCTGCGCATGGTCCCCGCAAGGAGCATTCGATGAGCGGCAACAATCCCTATTCCGGTTCCTACGGCAGCCAGATGAGCGCGACGGCCACCTATGGCGGCGCGCCGGCAACAGTGTCGCCATCGCCTGCCGCCGCTGCGCCCGCTGGGGCTGGCGCGCTGATTTCCGACACGACGACGGCCACCTTTGCCCGCGACGTGCTGGAGGCCTCGCGCAACTTACCCGTGCTGGTCGACTTCTGGGCGCCCTGGTGCGGCCCGTGCAAGCAGCTGACGCCGATTATCGAGAAGGTGGTGACGGAAGCGGGCGGGCGGGTGAAGCTCGTCAAGATGAACATCGACGATCACCCCTCGATCGCCGGCCAGCTCGGCATCCAGTCCATTCCCGCCGTGGTCGCCTTCGTTGACGGTCGTCCGGCGGATGGTTTCATGGGTGCCGTTCCGGAAAGCCAGATCCGGGCCTTCATCGAGAAGATCGCAGGCCCCATGATCGACGATCAGGCAGCCGAGATCGAAGCGGCACTTGCGGAAGCGAAGCAGCTGCTGGACGCGGGCGACCTGCAGAATGCCGGGGGCATCTTCGCCTCCGTGCTTCAGGTCGAGCCGGAAAGCCTGCCGGCCCGCGCGGGGCTTGCCGAGGTGATGATTGCATCGGACGCGCTCGATCAGGCGCGCGAGATCCTGTCGGAGCTTTCCGACGAGCAGAAGGCCGATCCGCAGGTCTCCGCCCTTCTCAAGCGACTCGACCAGATCGACGAAGCGCGCAAGCTGGGCGACCCCAAGGCGCTGGAAGCCGCCCTTCTTGCCGATCCCGACGATCATGCCGCCCGGCTGAACCTTGCCAAGATCCGCAATGTGGAGGGTGACCGACAGACGGCGGCCGAGCACTTGCTGACGATCATGCGGCGCGACCGCGCGTTTGACGACGATGGCGCCCGCCGGGCGCTGGTCGCCTTCTTCGAGGTCTGGGGACCTGCCGATCCAGCAACGCTGTCTGCGCGTCGCAAGATGTCGGCCATCCTGTTCTCGTGAACTTTTTCGCGCCGGAGCCGTTTCCTCCGGTTTGATATGCCGCATCCCCCCAGCCATGTTTCCCGCTTGAGATTTCCGGCAAGCGCACCATGTCATCCCATAATGCGAGGCGGACGGGCCGATGATCGGTCCGTTGCCCGAGATATGGCGGAGTTTGCCTGAGATGCAGGTCGGAAATGCACGTTACCTGAAGCCGAGAGATATTCCGGACGTCATTCCGGTGTTTCCGCTGACCGGCGTTTTGCTGCTGCCGGGCTCGCAGCTGCCGCTCAATATCTTCGAGCCGCGCTACCTCGCCATGTTCGACGACGCGCTCTGCGGCAACCGCCTGATCGGCATGGTGCAGCCCTCGCTGACCGATCACAGCGAGAATAGCCAGGCGCTGTGTCAGGTTGGCTGCGTCGGCCGCATCACGTCGTTTGCCGAGATGGAGGACGGGCGCTACATCACCTCGCTGACCGGCATCTGCCGTTTCCGCCTGTTCGACGAGATGCACCCGGTCAAGGGTTACAGGACCTTCAAGATCACGCCGTTTGCCGGCGATCTCACGGAATCCGAGGATGAGGCGCAGGTGGATCGCGAAGCGCTGCTTGCCGCCTTCAAGGCCTATCTCGACACCAACAAGCTTGAAGCCGACTGGGAGAGCGTCGAGCGCGCCGGCAACACGACGCTGGTCAACTCCATGGCCATGATGCTGCCCTACGGCCCGGCCGAAAAGCAGGCGTTGCTGGAAGCGCCGGACCTGAAGACGCGTGCCGACACGCTGATCGCGATCACCGAGATCGTGCTGGCGAAGACGTTCGGCGACATCGAAACCATGCTGCAATAGGCCCTGCTGTGGACGAGAGAACCCGCCGCGTCGATCCAAAGCTGCTCGAGCTTCTCGTCTGCCCGCTCACCAAGGGGCGGTTGAGCTATCACGCGGCGGAAAACGAACTCGTCTCGGAGAAGGCGCGGCTCGCTTATCCCATTCGCGACGGCATTCCCATCATGCTGATTTCCGAGGCTCGCAAGATCGAGGACTGATGGTCCCGGTCTTGCGAAGCAAACATCCCTGGCTGGTCTTTCAGATCGCTTTGCCCGTCAGGAGCTTCGGATCGCTGCTCGCGGCGGCGCCCGCCTGGCGGATGAAGAAGGATTTGAGCGGGGTCAGGCGATCCACGATGCCGAGGCCGATGTCGCGCAGCATGCGCACGGGCATGACGTCGTTGGAAAACAGGCGGTTCAGCACATCCGTCGTCACGCCCATACGGACCGTATCGAAGCGGCGCCAGGTCTGGTAGCGCTCGAGGACGGCGAGCGAACCGATGTCGAGGCCGAGCCGATCGGCATCGACGATGGTTTCGGCCAATGCCGCTACATCCTTGAAGCCGAGATTGAGACCCTGCCCGGAAATAGGGTGGATGCCATGGGCCGAATCGCCGGCCAACGCGAAGCGGTTGGCGACGAAGGCGCGGCCGAGCGTCAGCCCGAGCGGAAAGGCGCGGCGGCCGCCGACCACCTTGAGCGCGCCGAGCTTGTAGCCGAAGCGGCGTTCGAGCTCGGCCTCGAAGACGAGGTCGTCGCTGTCGATGAGGCGGTTTGCGTCCGCCGTCCGCTCGGTCCAGACGAGCGACGAGCGATTGCCGCGCAGAGGCAAGGTGGCGAACGGGCCGGCCGGCAGGAAGTGCTCCTCGGCGGTTCCGTCATGCGGCCGCTCGTGCTCGACCGTGGTGACGATACCGGACTGCCCATAATCGAAATTCACGGTCTTGATGCCGGCGGCATCGCGCAGCTTCGAGCGCACGCCGTCGCAGGCGACCAGCAGGCGGGCCTCGATCTCGCCGCCATCGGCAAGCTTCAGCCGAACGGCGTGATCGTCCGCGGTAAATCCGCTCGCGGTCGTCGAGGGGCGGATGTCGATGCCAAGGCTTGCCGCCCTGTCGCGCAGCGCGCCGACAAGCGCGACGTTCGGGACCATATGGGCGAAAGGTCTGTCCGCATCCGGGTCGCCCTCGAAGGTGAGGAAGACAGGGCGAACGGGATCGGCGGTCTTGGAATCCGTGATGACCATGCGGCGGATCGGCTCGGCTTCCGGTGCGATCGTCTGCCAGATCCCCAGGACGTCGAGCATGGAGGAAGCGGCGGCGGCGATGGCGGAGGCCCGCTCGTCGCCGCGCCAGGCACCGTCCGGTGCGCCGTCGATCAGCGTCACCGAGAGGTGTGGCGCTGCCGTCTTGACGGCGACTGCCAGCGAGAGCCCGACATATCCGCCGCCTGCCACCAATAGATCGATCATCCGTCCCGTCCTTCGCTCTTGTGCTTGTGCACTATATAGATCATCGACCTCATGCTTCCTACCGCCGGAGACCGCGCAATGTCCAATGATGCCCCAACCAAAACCGCCATGGACGTTCTTCTACAGACGCTCGACCTGGAGACGCTGGAAGTAAATCTCTTCCGCGGCGTGTCGCCGCAGGTCGGCTGGCAGCGGGTGTTCGGCGGGCAGGTGATCGGGCAGGCATTGGTGGCTGCGCAGCGTACGGTGACCGCGGATCGCTTCGTGCATTCGCTTCACGCCTATTTCATGCGGCCGGGCGATCCCGCCGTGCCGATCATCTACGAGGTCGATCGGATCCGCGATGGCGGCAGCTTCACCACGCGGCGCGTGGTGGCGATCCAGCATGGCGCGGCGATCTTCGCGCTGTCGGCCTCCTTTCAGGTGGAGGAAGAGGGGCTCGAACATCAGGTATCGCCGCCAACGGTTGCGCAGCCGGAAGAGCTGATGGGCGAAGCCGAGATGAAGGCGATGTTTCTGGCGAACGCGCCGGAGGCGATCCGGCGCTACTGGGAGCAGCCGCGGCCGATCGAAATCCGCCCGGTGTCGCTGAAGCACTACTTCTCGCGCGAGCGGCAGGAGCCGGTCCAGCATGTCTGGGTCAAGGCGACGGGCGCTGTGCCGGAAGACCGGCCTTTGCAGGCGGCGGTGCTCGCCTATCTCTCCGACATGACCTTGCTCGACACGTCGCTGCGCGCCCACGGCACCTCGATCTTCGATCGCAGCCTGCAGGTGGCGAGCCTCGACCACGCCATGTGGTTCCACCGTCCGGTGAAGCTCGACGACTGGCTGCTCTATACGCAGGACAGCCCCAGCACGAGTGGTGCGCGCGGCATGAACCGCGGCAGCCTGTTCGATCGCTCCGGAAACTTGATCGCTTCCGTCGCTCAGGAAGGACTGATTCGGAAAAAGGCAAATGACTAATTCTTCAGCAAATTTTTAAATTTGCGCAATTTTTAGCCTGAAAATCTGGTGAATATTTAACGTTTCATCGGCGTCCCGTCGGTGAATGCGGTGATTTGGTGACTTTTCATCTATTTTTCGCATCGACGCGGAACTGGCACGCGCCTTGAATAGAACTGAGCGGTCGTTGGGGAAACAAGGCTCATCGGCATGCAAAGACGGCACGTGAGCCGCAGATGAACAAGGATGGGAAACCAGATGAAAATTGTGATGGCCATTATCAAGCCGTTCAAGCTCGATGAGGTTCGTGAAGCGCTCACCGCCGTCGGAATCCAGGGCCTGACCGTTACGGAAGTGAAGGGCTATGGCCGCCAGAAGGGGCACACCGAAATCTACCGCGGCACCGAATATGCCGTCAGCTTCCTGCCGAAGCTCAAGATCGAAATCGCCGTCGCCGCCGAGATCGTGGACAAGGCCGTCGAAGCGATCGCGTCTTCCGCCAAGACCGGCCAGATCGGCGACGGTAAGATCTTCGTCTACTCCATTGACCATGCGGTGCGCATTCGTACCGGCGAAACCGATTCAGAAGCGCTGTAAGCCACGGCTGTTAGAGGGAGCTTTCTTCACATGACATCTCACACATTCTCGACAACCCTCGGGCGCTTCGGTGCCGCAACGGCCGCCTTCCTGGCGCCGGTTGTCGCATTTGCCCAGGACACCGCGGTGCCGGCCGTTGCCGAAACGGCAGCTGCCGCCGCACCGGCCATGACGGTCGACAAGGGCGATACGACCTGGATGCTTCTGTCTACCATCCTCGTGCTTCTGATGACGGTGCCGGGTCTGGCGCTGTTCTATGGCGGCCTGATGCGCACCAAGAACATGCTGTCGGTGCTGATGCAGGTCCTGATGGTCGCAGCCGTCGCCATGATCGTCTGGGTCACCTACGGCTATTCTCTCGCCTTCACCGATGGCGGCTCGATGAACAGCTATATCGGCGGCTTCTCCAAGATGTTCCTGTCGGGCGTCGACGTCACGACGCTGTCGGAAAGCTTCTCCAAGGGGGTGGCCATTCCCGAACTCGTCTTCGTCTGCTTCCAGATGACGTTCGCCGCCATCACACCCGGCCTGATCATCGGTGCCTTCGCAGAACGCATCAAGTTCTCGGCCGTGATCCTCTTCACCATCCTTTGGCTCACCTTCGTCTACTTCCCGATGGCCCACATGGTCTGGTTCTGGGGCGGCCCGAGCGCCTATGACGGCCCGACCGGTCTGATCTTCGGCTTCGGCGCGATCGATTTCGCCGGCGGCACCGTGGTTCACATTAATGCCGGCATCGCGGGCCTTGTCGGCGCGCTCATGGTCGGCAAGCGTACCGGCTTCGGCAAGGACATGATGGCTCCGCACTCCATGACCATGACCATGATCGGCGCCTCGCTGCTCTGGGTCGGCTGGTTCGGCTTCAATGCCGGCTCCAACCTCGAAGCCAATGCCTATGCCGTTCTCGCCATGATCAACACCTTCGTCGCGACGGCTGCCGCGATCATCTCCTGGTCGATCCTGGAAACCTTCACCCGCGGCAAGGCCTCCATGCTTGGTGCCGCTTCGGGTGCCGTCGCCGGCCTCGTCGTTATCACGCCAGCTGCAGGCTTCGTCGGCCCGATGGGCGCCATCGTCATGGGTCTCATCGTCTCCCCGCTCTGCTACTTCTTCGTGTCCACGGTGAAGAACAAGTTCGGCTATGACGACACGGCAGACGTGTTCGGCGTTCACTGCGTCGGCGGCATTGTCGGCGCGCTGCTGACCGGCGTATTCGTCAACCCGGCCCTCGGCGGCGCCGGAATCGTCGATTACTCGACGGCCGACTTCGCAGCCTCCTATGCCGGCACGGCAACGCAGGTCTGGGCACAGCTGAAGGGTGTGATCGTCACCATCCTGTGGTCGGGCATCGGTTCAGCCATCCTCTACAAGGTCGTCGACGTCATCGTCGGCCTGCGCGTACCGGTCGAAGCCGAGCGCGAAGGTCTCGACCTCGCAAGCCACGGCGAAGCGGCCTACCACTCGTAGGCGCTTTCGCGGAGATCGGCCGAAAGCCGGTCTCCCGTCCGCCTCGAGCGCACATTCCTCAAGCCCGGCAGTTCACTGCCGGGTTTTTCCCATTTTGTATGGCCGTCACCTGCCGGCCGTTCTTTCTCACAGTCCCTTCCCGGGTTTTCTCTGCTCGGACAGCCATTTGCCGTCCGTGGTTTTCCCAAGCGTCCTGCCGGTTGCCGATTGACTTCGCCCAGAAATATTTTCAACTTTCGGTTTTTCCAGAAGAGGGCATCATGGCCACTGCGATCCGCCTGCAACATCCCGCCACCGGCATTACGAAGATCGGATATTACGGCTTCAGCTGGACCAGCCTCTTCTTCGGCGGCATTCCGGCGCTGCTGCGAGGCGACGTGGGGCTCGGGCTCGGCATGATCGTGGTGGGGATGATCGCCGGCTTCATCGGCGTCGGTCTCGGCTGGTTCATCGTCGGCATCATCTGGGCGTTCATCTACAACAAGATCCACACGACGCGGCTCGTGGAGGCCGGCTACAAGCTGGCGGATGCGCCGGAGCGGGTACGGGATGCGCAGCGGGCGCTCGGCATCGGCGATCAGGCGGTCCTGTAGCGTCAGGACGGGTCACGCGTCGATTTTTGCCGGCCCATGCCATCCAGGCGGGCATGGTTAATGGACCTTTAACCCTCTCTGCCTACCCTGCGGGCTGGGGCGCCTTTTCTTTCAGACGATCGGGGCGTTTCGGACGATCGGGGCGCTTCGGCGATCAGGACAGGCAGATTTTTCCATGGCAAGAAGCAATCAGGCGGCATTCGACACCCGGTCCGGCAGATTCGTGCTGTCGGCATTCGTGTGGCGCCAGTCGGTGGCGCTTGCCGGTTACGCGCTGTTTGCGCTGCTGATGGCAGCGGTTGCCGCCCTTTCCACGTGGAACGTCGCAGACCCGAGCTTCTCCTATGCCACGGCCAACCCGCCGACCAACATTCTCGGCACGGGCGGTGCGGCCTTTGCCGACGGGATGATGCAGTTTTTCGGGATCGGCAGCGTCGTGGCGCTGCTGCCCGTGTTGGCCTGGGCGCTGGTTCTCATCGGCAACAAGCCGTTCGACAAGATCATCAAGCGCGGCGCCTGCTGGTTCGTCGGCTCGGTTCTCGCTGCAGCGGCGCTGTCTTGCGTGCCGGCACCCGTCACCTGGCCGCTGCCGAACGGCCTTGGCGGCGTGTTCGGCGACATGATTCTGCGCCTGCCGGCGCTGATCACCGGGGAGTATCCGACGGGCACCTTCGCCACCGTGCTCGGCTCCATCATCGCCATTCCCGCGACCGTCTTTCTCGTTTATGCCGCCGGCCTTTTCGGCGTTGCCGATCCCGACGAGGAGGAGGCGCCGGTCGTGACGCCCAGCAAGGCGAAGACTGTCCGCGAGGAGATCGAGGACGACGAGACGGGCGGCGGGTTCGTCATGTTCCTCGCCGGCGCCTTCACGCATATGCGCTATACGACACAGGCCCGTTTCCGCCGCCTCTTCGGTCTTGCCCGCCGCACGCCTGCAGCAGAGCGGGATTTCGACGAGCCTTATGATTTCAACGACGACGAGTTCGGCACGCTGAACGAGCCGGTGCGGCGCAAGTCCGCCGTGCGGGTCGAGCCTTCGCTCGATGGTCCCGCCGCGCCGCGCCGCGATCCCGGCTTCGATACGGATGATTCCGATGACGAGGACGATGTGGACGACGCGGACATGCTGCCGTCGGGTCTTCTTTCCGGTGATGACGACATGCCTTTGGCTCCCGCGTCCCGTCGCGCACCCGTTCCCGGCCGCGTCGTTGCCGCACAGCCGCGGCCGCGCGCTCCGGAAACGGCGTTCGAGCGGCGTGGCAATGGCGACGGCACCTTTACTCTGCCGCCGCTCGAGTTCCTGAGCGAGCCGAAGAACGTCGTGCGCGATGCGACGCTCTCGGCGGATGCGCTGGAGCAGAACGCCCGCATGCTGGAAGGCGTGCTCGAAGACTTCGGTGTCAAGGGCGAGATCATCCATGTCCGTCCGGGGCCCGTCGTCACGCTCTACGAACTGGAGCCGGCACCGGGCATCAAGTCCTCGCGGGTCATCGGCCTTGCCGACGATATCGCTCGTTCGATGAGCGCGATCGCCGCCCGCGTCGCCGTCGTGCCGGGACGCAACGCTATCGGTATCGAGCTGCCGAACCAGCGCCGCGAGACGGTCTACCTGCGCGAACTGATCGGCAGCCGCGATTTCGAAGGCAGCAAGGCGAAGCTCGCCATGGCGCTCGGCAAGACCATCGGCGGTGAACCGGTCATCACCGATATCGCCAAGATGCCGCATCTGCTCGTCGCCGGTACCACCGGCTCGGGCAAATCGGTCGCCATCAACACGATGATCCTGTCCATTCTCTACCGCATGACGCCGGACCAGTGCCGGCTGATCATGATCGACCCGAAGATGCTCGAACTCTCCGTCTATGACGGCATCCCGCATCTGCTCTCGCCCGTGGTGACCGATCCGAAGAAGGCCGTCGTGGCGCTGAAGTGGACGGTGCGCGAAATGGAAGAGCGCTACAAGAAGATGTCGAAGATCGGCGTGCGCAATATCGACGGTTTCAACTCCCGCGTCGAGCAGGCGCTGGAGAAGGGCGAGGCGATCAGCCGCACGGTGCAGACCGGCTTCGATCGCCAGACCGGCGAGGCGACCTACGAGACGGAAGAGTTCGACCTGCAGCCGATGCCCTATATCGTCGTGATCATCGACGAGATGGCCGACCTGATGATGGTTGCGGGCAAGGACATCGAAGGGGCCGTGCAGCGGCTCGCCCAGATGGCGCGCGCCGCCGGTATCCATGTGATCATGGCGACGCAGCGTCCGTCCGTCGACGTCATCACCGGCACGATCAAGGCCAACTTCCCGACCCGCATCTCCTTCCAGGTAACATCGAAGATCGACAGCCGCACCATTCTCGGTGAGCAGGGTGCGGAACAGCTGCTCGGTCAGGGCGACATGCTCTACATGGCCGGCGGCGGGCGCATCCAGCGTGTCCATGGGCCCTTCGTTTCGGACAACGAGGTCGAGCAGATCGTCTCCTATCTGAAGACGCAAGGATCGCCGGACTATCTTGATGCGATCACCGAGGACGACGGCGAGGACGACGAGGGCGGCGGTGGCGGCGGGCCGGCCGGCACCGGCAACCTCGCGGAGTCCGACGACCCTTACGATCAGGCCGTGGCGATCGTCCTGCGGGACGGTAAGGCTTCGACCTCCTATGTGCAGCGCCGTCTCGGCATCGGCTACAACCGGGCGGCCTCGCTGATCGAGCGCATGGAGAAGGAAGGCATCATCGGCGCGGCCAACCATGCCGGAAAGCGCGAAATCCTGGTGCCGACGGAAGACGAGATCACCGGACGCTGACCCAGCGCCCGGTCTCGGGCCCGGCGCGTGCCTGCCGACCCGGTCTCGTCCAGTAAGGGTCTTGCCCCGCGAGGTCTTGAAGGTGCCGCAGTTGCGCGCCACATCACGCAGTGATTCAACAGGAGTTTCCCATGACAGAGACACGAACGACCGACAGGACTGGACAGGCGGATCGGTCGCTCCTGTCGCGGCGCACCTTTGTGGCAGGCGTGGCGGTTTTCGGCGTGCTGGCGACCATCGGGCTCCCGCTCGACCCGGCCGCGGCGCAATCGACCGGGACGGCGCAGAAGATCGCCGATCACTTCGCATCGGTGAAGACGATGAGCGGCGAGTTCGTCCAGTTCGGCCCGCGCGGCGAGCAGACGGGCGGAAAATTCTTCATCAGCCGTCCGGGCCGTATCCGCTTCAACTATGAGGCGCCGTCGCCGATGCGCGTCATTGCCGACGGTAAGTCGGTCGTCATCGGCAACCAGAAGCTCAAGACCTGGGATCTCTATCCCCTGTCGAAGACGCCGCTGAACCTGCTTCTGTCCAATTCCATCGACCTTTCCGGCAAGACGGTGCGCGACGTGAAGGAGGAGACGGACCTGATCACCATCGTGCTCGGCGACCGCTCGATCTTCGGCGACAGCACCATCACCATGATGTTCGATCCGAAGACCTACGACCTTCGGCAGTGGACGATCACCGATCCGCAGAAGAAGGATACGTCCGTGATGATCTTCAACGTGAAGACCGGCATGCCGATGGACGATGCCGTCTTCCGGATCCCTTACGACGAGATCCGCAAGTAGGCATCTGCCGTCGCGCTTGTCGCGCGCGCTCAAAATGGATTAAAGGTCCCGGATGGGGCTGGTCGAAGGTCCCGTTCCCGCGGGACCTTTTTCGCATTCCGGAAGGCACATCATGACGTTGTCGATCGCAACCTGGAACATCAATTCCGTTCGCCTGCGCATGCCGCTGGTATCGGATTTCCTCGTGCGGTTTCAGCCCGACATTCTCTGCCTGCAGGAGACCAAGTGCCCGAACGATCTCTTCCCGGTGAAGGCCTTCGAGGCGCTGGGCTATGGACACATGGCAATGCACGGGCAGAAGGGCTACCACGGCGTCGCCACGCTCTCGCGGCTGCCGCTGACGGAGCTTGTGGACCGGCGCGACTATTGCGGCGTCGGCGATGCGCGGCATCTCTCGGTGGTCTTCTCACACGGGCCCAAGCGCATCCGCCTGCACAATTTCTATGTGCCGGCCGGCGGCGATGAGCCGGACCGGACCATCAACAAGAAATTCGGCCACAAGCTCGATTTCCTGGAGGAGATGAAGCTGCTGCATGCGGAGACGGACGCCGGCGTGTCCTCGATCCTCGTCGGCGATCTCAACGTCGCGCCGCTCGAACACGATGTCTGGTCCCACAAGCAGCTCCTGAAGATCGTCAGTCATACGCCTGTCGAGACCGAAGGCCTGACGGCCATTATGACGGGCGGCGCCTGGGTGGACCTGATGCGCCAGCACACGCCCTCGCCGGAAAAGCTCTATACCTGGTGGAGCTACCGCGCCAAGGACTGGGAGGCTGCCGACCGCGGCCGTCGCCTCGACCATATCTGGTCGTCCGCCGATCTCTCCGCGCATCTGCGGCAGGTCGATATCATCAAGGAAGCCCGCGGCTGGGAGCGTCCGTCCGACCACGTGCCTGTGATCGCAACCTTCGATCTCTGAGGGCTGATCAGAGGAAGCGCGGGGCGAGCTTGCCGACGCGGCGGATCATGGCGTTGAGGTTGTCGCGGATGCGCTTGTCGACCAGGGCGGCGACGTCGGGATATTCTTCCAGCATGCGGTGGAAGAGCGGCCGGGTGATGCGGATGACCTCGGTCTCGACCTCGGCCGTCGCCGTGAACTTGCGCTCCACCAGCGAGATCATGGCGAGTTCGGAGAGAAGCGTGCCGCGGCCGACATTGGCGATGGTCTCGATGCCGCCGCTCGCCGTCGCCCGGGTCAGCGCCAAACGTCCGGCGGCGACCGCATAGGCACAATCGGCCGGCGCACCTTCGCGAAACAGCTGCTGGCCACGCACAAGCCGGCGGCGTTCGGCGCCGAAGGCGACGAGGCGGAGCTTTTCGTCGTCGATATCCGCAAACAGCGGCACGATCGAGAGAAGGGCGATATCGTCGTTCAGCGCCAAGGGGCTCTCCGATCCGTTGCCGTCCGCACACGGACGGCCGATCGTCAGCCGGCGTTATGGGACGATCTTGTAGCCGCCATTTTCTGTCACCAAAATCTCGGCATTGGAAGGGTCGCGCTCGATTTTCTGGCGCAGACGATAGACGTGGGTTTCCAGCGTGTGCGTGGTGACGCCGGAATTGTAGCCCCAGACTTCCTCCAGCAGCACATCGCGCGTCACCACCTTCTGGTCGGCGCGGTAGAGATAGCGGATGATGGCCGCTTCTTTTTCCGTCAGGCGGATTTTCTGCCCGTTTTCGAGCGTCAGCAGCTTCTGGCTGGGCTTGAAGGTATAGGGGCCGACGGTGAAGGTCGCGTCCTCGCTCTGCTCGTGCTGGCGCAGCTGGGCGCGGATACGGGCCAGCAGGACGGCAAAGCGGAACGGCTTCGTTACATAATCGTTGGCGCCGGCTTCCAGCCCGAGGATCGTATCGGAATCCGTGTCGTGGCCGGTGAGCATGATGATCGGTGCCTTGAAGCCGCCCTTGCGCAGCAGTTTCACGGCCTCGCGGCCATCCATATCCGGCAGGCCGACATCCATGATCAGCAGCGAAACCGTTGCGGTTCGGGCCGCCTGCACGCCCTTACTGGCCGTCGCTTCCTGCAGGATGACGAACTCTTCGTAAAGCGAGAGCTGTTCGACCAGCGTCTGGCGCAACACGTCATCATCGTCGACGAGCAGAATGGTACGGGATGACATGTTGGACTTCCTCCTGGGCGTCTCACGTAAATTAGCTCTCGCATCGGACTTGGCAAGCACTCGGGCAAGCCAAGCCGGCACTCTGCAGGCCGAGGAGGCCCGCTTCACGCCGGAAACGGGTGATCCCGGCGTTCCCCCTCGCGAGAGGGCTGTCGGTGAAAACATGATTCCATGGCAAGCATGGCGTCCTTTCGCTGACGAAACCTTGCTAACATGGCATGATAGCACTGCACCATCACGACCCATGCACTTTCCTGTGAGCCTCATGCGCAAGATTCCACCGAAACCGCGTTCATCCCCCCGTACGATCACGGTGAGAGCGGCGCCGGGGAACCGCTGCCGGGCGCTGGTATCCGTTGCCGGACGGACGGAGCAAGCCGCGATCGGTCGTGGCGGCATGACCGCGCGCAAGCGCGAGGGTGATGGTGCGACGCCGATTGCGGCCATGCCGCTGATCGACGGCTATGTCAGGGCCGACCGCATCGTACCGCCTGCCACACGCCTTTCCCTGAAGCGAACGCGGCGTGACATGCTCTGGTGCGATGCGCCGGATCACGCGTGCTACAACCGGCTGGTCGCAGCCCCTTTTGCCGGTCGTCACGAGACGATGATGCGCTCCGACGGGCTCTACGATGTCTGTCTGGTGATGGACTGGAACATACGCGTTCGCCGCCGCAACGGGGGATCGGCGATCTTCTTCCATCTCATCCGCCCGGGCTACCAGCCGACGGAAGGCTGCATCGCCGTCAGCCTGCCCGCCATGCGGCGCATCCTTGCCTTCGCGCGCCGGGGCACGGTCGTGAAGGTGCTCGGCTGATCAGAAGGTTGCTGGCGTGTTGATCCAGATCAGCACGGTCTCGGCCTCGTGCAGGTTGCGCCAGGCGTGGAAGCGGGTGCTCTCGAAATAGAAGCTGTCGCCGGCCGTCAGATCGAAGAACTGGTCGCCATCGAGCACGATCTGCATCCGGCCTTGAAGGACATGGAGGAACTCCTCGCCGTCATGCCGGTAGGCGCCTTCGCTGGAGGCGCCGGGGGAGAGGACGAAGCGGTGGCACTCCATCTGGTGCCGGCCTTCCGCCAAAGGCTGGATGGTGACGCCGGAGGCGGTCGCGGGCCAGGCGGTCCACTGTCCGGCGCGCACGAGCGATTGTCGGTGATCGCCACCTTCCTGGCCGGAGAGGGCCGCGAGCGTCGTATGGAAGCACGCCGCGAGCGCGTGAAGTGCCGGCAGGGATAGTCCCTGGGATATCCGCTCGAAGGAGGAGAGGAGGGACAGGGCAATGCCGGTCTCCTCCGCGACGCTCTGCAGCGTCCGACCGGCCTGGCGGCGGAGATGGCGGATCATCGGTCCGATGGCGGGCGATGCGTTTCCCTCGGCCAGTGCGGCCTGTGTCTCCACCGGAGCGGCGGCCTCGCCTTCATCCTTCAGAACCTCGCGGATGGCGGCCGGGTTGAGGCCTTTTTCCGTGCGCAGCCAGCCGATGGTCTTCAGCCGGTCCATGAGCGTCTGGTCGAAGAGGCGCTGGCCTGTCGCGGATCGCAGGGGCTCGATCAACCCCTGACTTTCCCAGAGACGCAGCGTCGAGGCGGACACGCCGGCCATGCGGGCGGCTTCCGTGATCTTGAAGCGAATGTCGTCCATATCCGTCGGCCTAAGGTGCGCGTGAGGCCTCTCATAGCCCGAAGAAACGGGATTGCAAACTCTACAGAAAAAATATAGGTAATTTCTATAGGCGCGCGGGCGTCTGTTGCCAGAGGGGATGATGCCATGTTGAATCTCGAAGTCGCCGAACGTCGCGGCGCTGCCATATCGCGCGGCGTGGGTGTGACCACGCAGGTCTATGCCGAACGGGCGGAGAATGCGGAGATCTGGGACATCGAGGGGAAGCGCTATATCGACTTCGCCGCTGGTATCGCCGTCGTCAACACCGGTCACCGGCACCCGCGCGTGATCGCCGCCGTCAAGGACCAGCTCGATCGCTTCACCCACACCTGCCATCAGGTCGTGCCCTACGAGAATTATGTGCGTCTCGCCGAGCGGCTGAATGCGCTGGTGCCCGGCGATTTTGAGAAGAAGACGGTTTTCGTGACCACAGGTGCCGAAGCTGTCGAGAATGCCGTGAAGATCGCCCGGGCGGCAACGAAGCGCTCCGCCGTCATCGCGTTCTCCGGCGGCTTTCACGGCCGGACGTTCATGGGCATGGCGCTGACCGGCAAGGTGGCGCCCTACAAAGCCGGATTCGGCGCCATGATGCCGGACGTGTTCCATGTTCCCTTCCCCGCCGAGCTTCACGGCATGACGGTGGAGGCGTCGCTGGCCTTGCTCGACCGGCTGTTCAAGGCGGATGTCGATCCCGCGCGGGTCGCGGCCTTCATCATCGAGCCGGTGCAGGGCGAGGGCGGCTTTTACGAGGTGCCGAAGGCGCTGATGATCGCGCTGCGCGAGATTGCCGACCGGCATGGCATCCTGCTGATCGCCGATGAGGTGCAGACCGGCTTTGCGCGCACCGGACGCATGTTCGCCATGCAGCATTATCCGGTCGTTGCCGATATCACGACCATGGCCAAGGGGCTGGGCGGCGGTTTCCCGATCGCGGCCGTCACGGGGCGCGCCGACATTATGGACGCACCGGGTCCGGGTGGCCTCGGCGGGACTTATGGCGGCAACCCGATCGGCATCGCGGCGGGCCTCGCCGTGCTCGACGTCATCGCCGACGAGGATCTTTGCGCAAGGGCCGAACAGCTGGGCGCGCGGCTGAAGCAGCGGCTGCAGTCGTTCAAGGACTTCGTGCCTCAGATTGTCGATATTCGGGGACCGGGCTTCATGAATGCGGTGGAGTTCAACGTGCCGGGCACCGCGATGCCGGATGCCGATTTTACGAACAGGGTCCGGCTGCGGGCGCTGGAGAAGGGGCTGATCCTGCTCACCTGCGGTGTTTATGGAAATGTCATCCGTTTTCTCTCGCCGATCACCATCCAGGATCATATCTTTACCGAAGCGCTCGATATCCTCGAGGACACGCTGCGCGACTGTGTCAAGGGAGACTGACAATGAGCCTATCACCGGACCTTCTCGCCAAGCTGAAAGACCCGAGCCTTGCGACCGACAAGGCGCTGATCGGCGCCGACTGGGTGGCGGCAGCCGCCGACGGCAAGACCTTCGATGTGCGCGACCCGGCAACCGGCGCCCATGTCGCGACGCTTCCGGACATGGGACGCACCGAGACGGCGCAGGCTGTTGCGGTCGCTCACAAGGCGCAGAAGGCCTGGGCCCGGAAGACCGGCAAGGACCGCGCGCAGATCCTTCGCCGGCTATACGACCTTCTGGTCGCTAATGCCGACGACCTCGCCATCATCCTCACGACCGAAATGGGCAAGCCGCTGGCCGAGGCGAAGGGAGAGGTGCTCTACGGTGCATCCTATGTCGAGTGGTTCGGGGAGGAGGCCAAGCGCGTCTATGGCGACACGATCCCCGGGCACCAGCCTGACAAGCGCATCATCGTCGTCAAGCAACCGATCGGTGTCGTCGCGGCCATCACGCCTTGGAATTTTCCGAATGCGATGCTCGCCCGAAAAGTCGCGCCAGCGCTCGCCGCCGGCTGCGCCATCGTGTCGAAGCCTGCCGCCGAGACGCCGCTGTCGGCCTTGGCGCTGGCGATCCTTGCCGAGCGGGCCGGCCTTCCCTCAGGGCTCTTCAGCGTCATCCTGTCGACCGATTCGGCAGCCGTCGGGCTGGAGCTGTGCGAGAGCGACAAGGTGCGCAAGCTGACCTTCACCGGCTCCACCAATGTCGGCAAGATCCTGTTCCGGCAGTCGGCGGGGCAGGTGATGAAGCTCGGGCTGGAGCTGGGGGGCAACGCGCCCTTCATCGTGTTCGAGGATGCCGATCTCGATGCGGCTGTCGAAGGCGCGATGGTGTCGAAATACCGGAACAACGGGCAGACCTGTGTCTGCGCCAACCGTCTCTATGTGCAGTCGAGCGTCTACGACGCCTTTGCCGAAAAGCTTGCCGCCAAGGTGCGCGCCATCAAGGTCGGCGGCGGCTTCGAGCCGGATGTCAGTGCAGGCCCGCTGATCTCGGAAAAGGCGCTGGCTAAGGTCGAGGATCACATTGCCGACGCGGTCTCCAAGGGGGCCTCCATTGCCGTCGGCGGCGCGCGGGACACCGACAAGGGGGACCTGTTCTTCCAGCCGACGATCCTCACCGGCGTCACACCGGACATGAAGCTTGCTCGCGA
Source organism: Rhizobium sp. PP-CC-3A-592 (assembly GCF_003217095.1). GTDB lineage: Bacteria > Pseudomonadota > Alphaproteobacteria > Rhizobiales > Rhizobiaceae > Ferranicluibacter. Next base: position 113,860 of record NZ_QJSR01000004.1, on the reverse strand, counting down.
GGAGACGTTCGGACCCGTCGCGCCGCTCTTCCGCTTCGAGACGGAAGGCGACGTGATCGCCATGGCCAACGATACGGAATTCGGCCTCGCCGCCTATTTCTACGCCCGCGACATCTCCCGGATCTTCCGCGTGGCCGAAGAGCTCGAATACGGGATGGTCGGGATCAACACCGGCCTGATCTCCACCGAAGTCGCCCCCTTCGGCGGCATCAAGCAGTCCGGTCAGGGCCGCGAAGGCTCGAAATACGGGATCGAGGACTATATCGAGGTGAAGTATCTCTGCCTCAGCGTCTGAGCGTATCGGACCTTGAATGCAAAAAGCGGGCGCCTGAACGACGCCCGCTTTTTGCATTTGAAAAGGACGTCTTCCGGCCATGACCGGCACGTCGTTTCTTACATGTGGATCGGCTTGAAGAAGGTCGCGAGGGCGGCTTCCTTGACGGCTTCCGACATGGTGGGGTGGGCGTGGCAGGTGCGGCCGAGGTCTTCGGAGGAGCCGCCGAATTCCATGAGGACGGCGATCTCGTGGATCATCTCGCCGGCGCCGAAGCCGATGATGTGGCCGCCGAGAACGCGGTCGGTTTCCTTGTCGGCGAGGATCTTCACGAAGCCGTCGACGGCCTGCATCGCGCGCGCGCGACCGTTGGCGGTGAAGGGGAACTTGCCGACCTTGTAGGCGATGCCGGCGCTCTTCAGCTCTTCCTCGGTCTTGCCGACGGAGGCGACTTCCGGCTGGGTGTAGACGACGCCGGGGATGACATCGTAATTCACGTGTCCGGCCTGGCCGGCAAGAATTTCGGCCAGCGCCACGCCTTCGTCTTCCGCCTTGTGGGCGAGCATCGGACCGCGCACGACGTCGCCGATGGCGTAGATGCCCTCGACATTGGTCTTGAAGTGGCCGTCGATCTCGACGCGGCCGCGATTGTCGAGCGCGACGCCCGCGTCCTCAAGGCCGAGACCCGCCGTGTAAGGCTTGCGGCCGGTTGCCACGAGAACCACGTCGGCCGAAATCGTCTGCGGCTCGCCGCCCTTGACGGGCGCGAAGGTGACGGTTGCGCCGTCGCCTTCGCGCGCGACGCCGGTGACCTTGGCACCGAGATTGAAGGCGATGCCCTGCTTTGCGAGGATGCGGTGAAACTGCTTGGAGACTTCGCCGTCCATGCCGCCGAGGATGGTGTCGAGATATTCGACCACCGTGACTTGTGCGCCGAGACGTGCCCAGACCGAGCCGAGCTCGAGCCCGATGACGCCGCCGCCGACCACGACCATGCTGCCGGGCACCTTTTCGAGCGCGATGCCGCCGGTGGAGGAGACGATGACGGTCTCGTCGATCTCGACGGGAACGCCGGGAATGCCGGCGACGTCGGAGCCGGTGGCGATGACGATATTCTTCGTCTCGATCGTCTGTTCTTCGCCCGCATCATTGGTGACAACGACCTTGCCGGCACCGGCGATGCGGCCGGTGCCCTGGATGGCGTCGATCTTGTTCTTCTTGAACAGGAAGGCGACACCTTCGACGTTCGACTTTACGGTCGCGTCCTTGTGCTCCATCATCTTCGGCAGGTTGAGGCGGGGGGCTTCGACCTCGATGCCGAGGCTGTCCAGGTGGCCGGCGGCGTGGAACATCTCGGAAGCGTGCAGCAGCGCCTTGGAGGGGATGCAGCCGATGTTGAGGCAGGTGCCGCCATAGGTGGCACGCTTTTCGACGACAGCGACCTTCAGGCCGAGCTGGGCTGCCTTGACGGCAGCGACATAGCCGCCGGGGCCGGTTCCGATGATAACGACGTCATAAGCCATGGATACTGTCCTTCCGTGCGCAGCCTGTTCCAGCTGCCGATGTTGACCGTGGCGGCCGCTCAGCGGCTGCCGGATGTAAGTGTCGAGAGGAGCCTATGGGTTCAGGCTGCCTTCTCGGTTGCGAGTTTCAGGCCGAGCGCGATGAAAACCATGCCGCTGGCGCGGTCGATCCAGTGGCTGATGCGGGCGAAGCGGGCGCGCATGGCGGGTGTCGTCATGAACAGGCTCACGGCCACGAACCACAGGATGAGGCAACTCGCCATAACGAGGCCATAACCGAACTTGACCGCGACTGGCGTCTGCGTGCTGACAACCGTCGAGAAGATCGACAGGAAAAAGAAGACGGGCTTCGGGTTCAGCGCATTGGCGGCAAAGCCGAGACCGAAGGCCTTGAAAGCGGATTGCGGGCCCCGGGCGGCAGGCTCCGGGGCCGCTACATCGAGCCTTTCCGCCGGCTTTGCTTTCAGAGCCTTGATGCCAATGTAGAGCAGGTAGGCAACGCCGCACCATTTGACGATGTTGAACAGGGTGATCGACTGCGAGATGACGAGGCCGAGACCGAGGATCGTATAGGTGACGTGGACCATCAGCGATGTGCCGACGCCGAAGGAGGTGAGGATCGCCGAGCGGCGTCCGTGCAGGATGGACTGTCGCATGACCATGGCGAGATCGGCGCCGGGCGAGACGATCGCGAAGGCGAAGATCGCCATCAACGAGGCGAGTTCGAAGAGATAGGGATGCACGGACAGTTCCATCATGCGTCTCCGGTCGGTGCCTGCAGCTCCGGGCAGGGAAAAAGGTTCGGGCAACCCAGGCCGCCCGGAACGATAGCGTCCTCAGAAGACGAGAACGAGGCCCATCAGGCCGAGGCCGAAAAGAGCGCCGAGCCAGACGAGGGAGCGGATATAGGGGATGCCCGCGAGGTAGAGCGGGATGTAGACGATGCGGCAGGCAAACCAGATCCAGGCACCGACAAGGCCCCAGCCCGAGGGGTCGCCGGCAATGGCGAGACCGAGAGCGAGGCCCACAAAGGCCGGGTAGGTTTCCTGAAGGTTCTTCGACGCCCGGCCAGCCCGGCCGACAAGCACACCTTTCGGCTGGTCGTCGCCGTCGCGCGGGCCCGCATTCCAGCCGGACCCTAGTTCGCGGGTCACCAGCATGCCATGCAGGCAGATCTGGAAGACGAGCAGCACCACGCTCCAGGCGACGAGCGCCGGAAAGGGCGAGGTGGCGATCACGGTCGGTTCCATGCAGGCATCTTTCGGTCAGGCGAAAGGCCCGCCCTTGCGGGCAGGCCTCATGATCCAGTCTCAGAGATCGAGAACGAGACGTTCCGGATCTTCGAGGCTTTCCTTGACGCGGACGAGGAAGGTCACGGCTTCCTTGCCGTCGACGATGCGGTGATCGTAGGAGAGCGCGAGATACATCATCGGGCGGATGACGATCTGGCCGCCGACGACGACCGGACGATCCTGGATCTTGTGCATGCCGAGAATGCCGGACTGCGGGGCATTGAGGATCGGCGAGGACATCAGTGAGCCGTAAACGCCGCCATTGGTGATGGTGAAGGTGCCGCCCTGCATGTCGGCCATCGACAGCGAGCCATCACGGGCAGCCTTGGCGAGGCGGCCGAGTTCCTTCTCGATCTGGGCGATCGACATCTGGTCCGCATCGCGGATAACGGGGACGACGAGGCCCTTGTCCGTGCCGACGGCCATGCCGACGTGGCAGAAGTTCTTGTAGACCAGATCCGTGCCGTCAATCTCGGCGTTGACGGCCGGCAGTTCCTTCAACGCGTGCGTCACGGCCTTGGTGAAGAAGCCCATGAAGCCGAGTTTCACGCCGTGCTTCTTCTCGAAGACGTCCTTGTACTTGGTGCGCAGGTCCATGACCGCCTTCATGTCCACCTCGTTATAGGTGGTCAGCATGGCAGCGGTGTTCTGGGCGTCCTTGAGGCGCTTGGCGATCGTCTGGCGCAGGCGCGTCATCTTCACGCGCTCTTCGCGCGGTGCGTCGGCCGCGTTCGAGGGGCCGCGTGCCGGGGCCTTCGCCTGTTCGGCCGGGGCAGCCGGTGCCTGGAGGCCACGGTTGACGGCGGCGATCACGTCGCCCTTCAGGACCTGGCCCCGCTTGCCGGAGCCATCGACATCGGCGGCCTGCACATTGTTCTCGGCCAGCATCTTGGCGGCAGCGGGAGCGGGCGGCATGGAGGACGGAGCAGACGCAGCAGCAGGCGCTTCGGCGGCAGGCTTTTCCGCAGCCGGCGCAGGCGCCGCGGCTTCGGCGGGCTTGGCAGCGGGGGCAGCGCCGGCGCTCGCGCCCGCACCTTCGGCGATCTGGCCGAGGAGCGCGCCGAGACCGACGGTTTCGCCTTCCTTGGCAACGATTTCCGACAGCGTGCCGGAGGACGGTGCCGGGACCTCGATGGTGACCTTGTCGGTTTCGAGCTCCAGCAGCGGCTCGTCGGCGTTGACGGTGTCGCCGACCTTCTTGAACCAGGTGCCGATCGTGGCTTCGCTGACGGATTCACCCAGGGTGGGCACGCGGATTTCGGTTGCCATTGTTAAAACGTCCTGATGTTGCGGGCGTTGCTGCCGGACCGGTCAGTCGCGCCTGAAAAGGGAAGAAAGGGGGAAGCAGACCGCGGCGGAACGGCGTTCCGCCCACGGGACCGGCCATGCGGAAGGCCGGTATTGGGCTGACAGTCCACCCACGCCGCCAGACGGGTAAGAACCGCTGCCGATGCAGCGGTCCGCCCAATCTGATACGGGTTGGTGAAGAGGATGCCCATATCGACGCGTCAGCCTCCGAGCGCGTCTTCGAGGAAGGCAGCAAGCTGAGCCAGATGCTTCGACATCAGGCCCGTTGCCGGCGAGGCTGCGGCCGGGCGGCCGGTGTAGCGCACCCGCTGGTACTTGGCATCGATGTGCGCCAGCACCCATTCGAGATAGGGATCGATGAACGACCACGACCCCATGTTCTTGGGCTCTTCCTGGCACCAAACCATCTCCGCATTGCGGAAGCGGCTGAGTTCGTTGATCAGCGCCTTGGCCGGGAACGGATAGAGCTGTTCCAGGCGCAGGAGGTAGATGTCGTCGATGCCGCGCTTTTCGCGCTCTTCCAACAGGTCGTAATAGACCTTGCCCGAGCAGAGCACGACGCGGCGAATCTTGGCATCCTTCTGGAGCTTGATCGGGCCGTCCTTGATGACCTCCGCATCGTCCCACAGCAGGCGGTGGAACGAGGTCTCGCCGGCCATTTCCGACAGGCTGGAAATGGCGCGCTTGTGACGCAGCAGAGACTTCGGCGTCATGATGATCAGTGGCTTGCGGAAGTCGCGCTTCATCTGGCGGCGCAGCACGTGGAAGTAGTTTGCCGGCGTCGTGACGTTGACGACCTGCATGTTGTCTTCCGCGCACATCTGCAGCCAGCGTTCGAGGCGGGCGGAGGAGTGCTCCGGACCCTGGCCCTCGTAGCCGTGCGGCAGCAGGCAGACGAGGCCCGACATGCGCAGCCACTTGCGTTCGCCCGAGGAGATGAACTGGTCGAAGACGACCTGCGCACCGTTGGCGAAGTCGCCGAACTGGGCTTCCCACAACGTCAGCGCGTTCGGACGGGCAAGCGAATAGCCGTATTCGAAGCCGAGGACGGCTTCTTCCGACAGCATCGAGTTGATGACCTCATAGCGCGCCTGGGTGGGCGCAAGGTTGGCGAGCGGGATATAGCGCTCTTCGGTCTGCTGATCGTAGAGCACGGTGTGGCGCTGCGAGAACGTGCCGCGCTCGCAATCCTGGCCCGACAGGCGGATCTTCGTGCCTTCGACGACGAGCGACCCGAAGGCCAGGGCCTCCGCCATCGCCCAGTCAATGCCTTCGCCCGTCTGGATCATGTTGCCGCGGTTGTCCATGAATCGCTGGATCGTCTTGTGGACGTTGAAGCCTTCCGGAACTTCCGAGAGCTTGCGGCCAATTTCCTTCAGCGACTTCATCGGCACCGAGGTCTTGCCACGGCGCTGTTCGTCCTGATTGTCGGCGGTGCGCAGGCCCGACCATGCCCCATCCAGCCAGTCGGCCTTGTTGGGCTTGTAGGACTGGCCGGCCTCGAACTCCTGTTCGAGACGGGCACGCCAGTCGGCCTTCATCTTCTCCAGTTCGCCTTCGGTGATCAGGCCTTCGGCGATCAGACGTTCGCCATAGATCTGTACGACCGTCTTGTGGCCGCGGATGACCTTGTACATCTTCGGCTGCGTGAAGGACGGTTCGTCGCCTTCGTTATGGCCGAAGCGGCGGTAGCAAAACATGTCGATCACGACCGGCTTGTGGAACTTCATCCGGAATTCGATGGCGATCTTGGCGGCATAGGTCACCGCTTCCGGATCGTCGCCGTTGACGTGGAAGATCGGCGCTTCGATCATCTTGGCGACGTCGGACGGATAGGGCGACGAGCGCGAGAAGGCCGGATTGGTGGTGAAGCCGATCTGGTTGTTGATGATGAAGTGCAGCGTGCCGCCGACGCGGTGGCCGCGCAGGCCGGAGAGGCCGAGGATTTCGGCGGTGACGCCTTGCCCGGCAAAGGCGGCGTCGCCATGCAGCAGGAGCGGCAGGACCTTGGAGCGTTCCTTCAGCGGGATCACATCGCCTTCGAAAGTGGTCGCCATCTGGTCCTGCTTGGCGCGCGCCTTGCCCATGACCACAGGGTTGACGATTTCGAGGTGCGAGGGGTTGGCCGTCAGCGACAGGTGAACCTTGTTGCCGTCGAACTCGCGGTCCGAGGAGGCGCCGAGGTGGTACTTCACGTCGCCGGAGCCTTCCACGTCGTCAGGGGCAGCCGAGCCGCCCTTGAACTCGTGGAACACGGCGCGGTGCGGCTTGCCCATGACGTTGGTCAGAACGTTGAGGCGGCCACGGTGGGCCATGCCGAGGATGATTTCCTTCATCCCGTCCTGGCCGCCGCGCTTGATGATCTGTTCGAGCGCCGGGATGAGCGATTCGCCACCGTCGAGGCCGAAGCGCTTGGTGCCCTTGTACTTCACGTCGATGAACTGCTCGAAGCCTTCGGCCTCGATCAGCTTGGAGAGGATCGCCTTCTTGCCTTCCGGCGTGAACTCGACGCCCTTGGCGGGGCCCTCGATGCGCTCCTGGATCCAGCCTTTGATCTCGGGATCGGAAATGTGCATGAACTCGACGCCGAGCGTCGAGCAGTAGGTCCGCTCAAGGATATCGACGATTTCGCGCATCGAGGCATATTCGAGCCCGAGCACGTTATCGAGGAAGATCTTGCGGTCCATATCGGCGGCTTCGAAGCCGTAATTGGACGGGGACAGTTCATGATAGTCCTCGACCGGGGCTGCGATCTGCAGCGGGTCGAGCTTGGCATGCAGGTGGCCGCGCATGCGATAGGCGCGGATGAGCATGATGGCGCGGATGCTGTCGCGGGTCGCTTGGTGAATGTCGGCGGGAGTGGCGGCAACGCCGGTCGCTTCCGCCTTGGCTTCGGCCTTCGCCTGCACCTTCTTCTCGATGACCTTCTCGACCGTGCCCCAGTCGCCGTCGAGCGCCGAGGTCAGGTCGTCGCGCGGCGTCAGGGGCCAGTTCGGCTTCTTCCACGAGGCGCCCTTGGCTGCCTTCACGACGTCTTCGGGATTGTCGGCCAGCGCCTTGAAGAAGGACTGCCACTCGCCCGAGACGGACGACGGGTCCGCCTCATAGCGCGCGTGGAGCTGCTCGATGTAGCTCGCATTGGCGCCGTCCAGAAAGGACGTCAGTTGAAATTGCTCGTTGGCCTCTTGCCTTGCCATGGTTTTATCGCGGACCTGTCCGTCCGCCTCCTGACTTGTTGGATGCGGCCTTGGGAACATGCGATGCGCCATTCCGGGCCGACTTTGCGACGGCCATCCAATACGGCCGTATGCGTGACATTTGTTTGGCAGGACCACAGCGCGAGGCTTTGACTGCCTTTTCATCTTAGATGGGGCAAGGGACGGCCGACGCCAATGGCCGGCCGTCCCTTAAACGTTGCATCAGCTCTTGAGGACGTCCACCAGCGTCTTGCCGAGGCGGGCCGGGGAGGGCGAAACGCGGATGCCGGCCTGTTCCATGGCGGCGATCTTGTCTTCTGCGCCACCCTTGCCGCCGGAGATCACGGCGCCGGCATGGCCCATGGTGCGGCCGGGAGGTGCCGTGCGGCCGGCGATGAAGCCGACCATCGGCTTCTTGCGGCCACGCTTGGCCTCATCCATCAGGAACTGCGCCGCTTCTTCTTCAGCCGAGCCGCCGATTTCGCCGATCATAATGATCGACTGGGTCTCGTCGTCGGCCAGGAACATTTCGAGCACGTCGATGAACTCGGTGCCCTTGACCGGGTCGCCGCCGATGCCGACGGCCGTGGTCTGGCCGAGGCCTTCGTTGGTCGTCTGGAACACGGCTTCATAGGTGAGCGTGCCCGAACGCGAGAGGACGCCGACGGAGCCCTTCTTGAAGATATTGCCCGGCATGATGCCGATCTTGCACTCGTTCGGCGTCATGACGCCGGGGCAGTTCGGGCCGATCAGGCGGGACTTCGACGCATCGAGACGCGCCTTGACCTTGACCATATCGGCAACCGGAATGCCTTCGGTGATGCAGACGATGAGCGGGATTTCCGCTTCGATCGCCTCGATGATGGCGGCAGCAGCGCCGGCCGGGGGAACGTAGATGACGGATGCGTCGGCGCCGGTCTGTTCCTTGCCTTCGGCAACCGTTGCGAAGATCGGCAGCTTTTCGCCCTTGGAGCCTTCCCAGGTCTCGCCACCCTTCTTCGGGTTGATGCCGCCGACCATCTGCGTACCGTGATAGGCGAGCGCCTGTTCGGTGTGGAACGTGCCGGTCTTGCCCGTCAGACCCTGGACGAGGATCTTGGTATCTTTATTGATGAGAATGGACATGGATCAGTTTTCCTCTTCCTCGAATTCGAGGGAATCAAATTCTTCGAAGGCGTCGTTGGACCAGCGGTAACCCTTGCCGGCTATCGACTTCTCACCAAGATGGCTGTTGAGGTTCTTCGACCAGTGGGTGTGGAACCAGTCGAACTGCTTGTCGGCCGCCGAAATGCCCAGTTCGCCCTTCCAGACGTACAGCGTGTCGTCCTTCGACTTCAGCTTGAAGAACTCGACGGCATCTTCGTCATGCGTGAAATGCGCCCAGCGATCGGCAGCCTCGTCGTCGAGGTCCGGCGTTGTGTCCCAGCAGACGAAGTAGCACAGGTTGATGTCGGTCTCGTTCGGTCCGAAGGACTGGCGATTGACCGTCTTTTTTGCATCACTCATCGATCAGGCACCCTTCACGGCAGCAACGATCTTCTGGGCGGCGTCGTCGAGATCGTCGGCCGAGATGACGTTGAGGCCGCTCTCGTTGATGATCTTCTTGCCGAGGTCGACGTTCGTGCCTTCGAGGCGCACGACGAGCGGCACGGTAAGGCCGACGTCCTTCACGGCTGCGATTACGCCTTCGGCAATGACGTCGCATTTCATGATGCCGCCGAAGATGTTGACCAGGATGCCCTTCACGGCCGGATCGGCGGTGATGATCTTGAAGGCCGCGGTGACCTTTTCCTTGGTGGCGCCGCCACCGACGTCGAGGAAGTTCGCGGGCTCGGCGCCGTAGAGCTTGATGATGTCCATGGTGGCCATGGCAAGGCCGGCACCGTTGACCATGCAGCCGATGTTGCCGTCGAGGGCGACATAAGCGAGATCATACTTGGACGCCTCGATTTCCTTGGCGTCTTCCTCGGTCTTGTCACGCAGCGCGACGACGTCTTCGTGGCGGAACAGTGCGTTGCCGTCGAAGGACATCTTGGCGTCGAGGACGCGCAGGCGGCCGTTGGTCATGACGATCAGCGGGTTGACCTCGAGCAGGCTCATGTCCTTCTCGACGAAGGCCTTGTAGAGGATCGGGAACAGACGCTCGCCGTCGGCCTTGGCTTCGCCTTCGAGCTTCAGCGCGGAGGTGAGGGCATCGAGGTTCTCAGCCGTTACGCCGGCGACCGGGTCGATCGCGACGTTGATAATCTTTTCCGGCGTGTCGTGCGCGACGGTTTCGATGTCCATGCCGCCTTCCGTGGAGACCACGAAGGAGACCTGGCCGACGGCGCGATCGACGAGGATGGAGAGGTAGAGTTCGCGATCGATGTCGGCGCCGTCCTCAATGTAGAGGCGGTTCACCTGCTTGCCGGCGTCGCCGGTCTGCTTGGTGACGAGCGTGTTGCCGAGCATTTCCTTCGAATGGGAAACGGCTTCCTCGATGGTCTTTGCCAGGCGCACGCCGCCCTTGGCGTCAGCGCCGAGTTCCTTGAACTTGCCCTTGCCGCGGCCGCCAGCGTGGATCTGGCTCTTGACGACGTAAAGCGGGCCGGGAAGCGACTTCGCCGCAGCTTCTGCCTCGTCGGCCGAGAAGATCGCGACACCTTCGGCAACCGGTGCGCCAAAGCTCTTCAGGAGAGCCTTGGCCTGGTATTCATGAATGTTCATGGGACATATTCCTGTCTGATGTCGGAAAAGATTACTTCAGGCTCGGGGCGATGCCGACGCAAGCTTCGCAAAGACCGGCAACGGCCGCCACGGACTTGTCGAAGGCTTCCTGTTCGGCCTTGGTAAACTCGACTTCGATGATACGCTCGATGCCACCGGCACCGATAATGGTGGGAACGCCGACATACATGTCGTTGACGCCGTACTGGCCGGAAAGGTAGGCCGCGCAGGGCAGGACGCGCTTCTTGTCCTTGAGGAAGGATTCGGCCATCTCGATGGCGGAGGCGGCCGGTGCGTAATAGGCCGAGCCGGTCTTGAGCAGGCCGACGATTTCAGCGCCGCCGTCACGGGTGCGCTGGATGATCTCTTCAAGACGCTCCTTGGTGACCCAGCCCATCTTCACGAGGTCCGTCAGCGGAATGCCGCCGACCGTGGAGTAGCGCGCGAGCGGAACCATCGTATCGCCATGGCCGCCGAGAACGAAGGCGGTGACGTCCTGGACGGACACGTTGAATTCCTGGCTGAGGAACAGGCGGAAGCGCGAGCTGTCCAGCACGCCGGCCATGCCAACGACCATGTTCTTGGGCAGGCCCGAGAACTTCTGCAGTGCCCAGACCATCGCGTCGAGCGGGTTGGTGATGCAGATGACGAAGGCGTTCGGGGCGTATTTCTTGATGCCGGCGCCGACCTGTTCCATGACCTTGAGGTTGATGCCGAGCAGATCATCGCGGCTCATGCCGGGCTTGCGGGCAACGCCGGCGGTGACGATGCAAACGTCGGCGCCTTCGATCGCTGCATAGTCACTGGCGCCGGTCAGGTTGGCATTGAAGCCTTCGACGGGCGAGGACTGCGCGATGTCGAGGCCCTTGCCCTGGGGCACGCCGTCGGCGATGTCGAAGAGAACGATGTCGCCCAGTTCCTTGAGGCCGGCCAAATGTGCCAGCGTGCCGCCAATCATTCCGGAACCGATAAGTGCGATCTTGTTGCGCGCCATGAAAGTGCTTCCTTTGAGATCAAATCTGGCAAGGTCTGCAGCGACACGTCTCCGCTTTTCCGGGCGGCACCCAACCTCACGGGCGAAAGCACTAGTCGTCTCCTCTAAAAATATCAACCGATACTTTTGGAGTGAGGTTTTTCAATCGTTTAGATCAATATTTTCTTACGTAAGCGTAAGATATTAAGTCACGAATTCTTCGCATTTGCAGCATGCGCGCCGGCATATTCGCTGCTTTGCAGTTCGATCAGGCGGGAAACCGTCCGGTCGAACTCGAAGCCTTCCGTGCCGCGCTTGACGGTCAGGAGGTTCTCCGGGCGGTCTGCGGCCGATGCGAACAGCCGAGCGCCCTGGTCGTAGATCGTATCCACCAGCATGATAAAACGCTTGGTTTCGTTTCGCCGATCGGGGTCGAGCAGCGGGATGTCGTCGATGAAGATGACACGGTAATGCGACAGGATGGTGAGATAGTCGGTCGCACCGAGCGGACGGGCGCAAAGATCCGCAAAGGAGAAGCGTGCGCAATCGCCGGCCGCTGATGGAACGTGGATGGTGCGGCCCTTGAAGGTAAGATCGGCGGGTGCGGGATTGAGGCCTGCCGTCGCCTTCGCCCAGGAGGTCTCAAGTGCCTGACGGGCGGTATCGTCTAGGGGAGAGGACCAGACGGGCAGGCCGCTGGTCTTCTCCAGGCGATAATCCGTCTGTGTGTCGAGCGGCACGACATCGGCATGGGCGCGCAGGAGATCGACGAACGGCAGGAAGAGCGACCGGTTGAGGCCGTCGCGATAGAGATCGCCCGGCTCGACATTGGAGGTGGCGACGAGGACGCAGCCGCGCTTGAACAGTTCGCCAAACAGGCGCGACAGGATCATCGCATCGGCGATGTCGGTCACCGAAAACTCGTCGAAGCAGAGAAGGCGGGCTTCGGCGTAAATATCGGCGGCGACGGGAGGCATCGGGTCCGCGTCCTTCGTCTCGCCGTTCTTCAGCTTCTGCCGGTGCTTGAAGATGCGGTCCTGCACCTCGGCCATGAATTCGTGGAAATGTGCCCGTCGCTTGCGCTTGATCGGTACGGTCTCGAAGAAGAGATCCATGAGCATGGTCTTGCCGCGCCCGACGCCGCCATAGAGGTAGAGACCCTTGATCGGCGGGCGTTGGTCCCGCTTCGAGGCGAAGAGCCAGCCGAGCGCATTCGACTTGCGGTTGGCGCGGCTGGCGGCCAGGTCCGTGGACAGGCGGTCGAGGCGGGCGGCGATGGCAAGCTGGGCCGGATCGTGGCGCATGTCGCCGCTTGCGATGCGGGCCTCGAGGCGTCTGGAGATGGTGTTCTCGGCGTTTGGCACGCGCAGCCTTCCTGGCCGTCAGAAGAAGCCCGGCGTGAACCGGGCGCTGGAGATCTCGGCTTCGACCGCTCGGGGATCAGCGGCTCAGGCTGACGGGCTGGCCGCCATTGGTCTGGCCGTCGTAGCGGGAATCGGCCGTCTTGTAGAGACGGGCGAGCGCGTTGCCGCTGCGGTCCTTGAGGACGACCTGCTTGCCGGCCACTTCCCAGGAACCCATCTGCGTCAGCTCGCCCGCGCAACCGCGCGTGCCGCCGCGCGAGCCTGAGCCGAGATTGGTCAGCGTCAGGAACATATCGCAGGAGCTGCCGCCATTGGCGACGCGCCAGTTGCCGACCATGGATTCCTTAGTGACGTCCAGCGAGGCAGCGGGTGCTGCCGGAGCACCGGGGGGGACCTGCGCGCCGCCGAGTGCTGCTGTCTGGTTGACGGGTGCTGCCGGAAACTGGGAGGTGTCGCCGCTCGTCGGAGGCGGCAGGGCGCCACCAGAAACGGAGGGAACGGGCTGCGCCTGCAGGGGGGCAGGCCCACCCGTGTCACGCTGGTCGAAAGCGCCCACCGACGTGCGCTGGCATCCCGAAAGGGCCAGCACCGCCACCAGACCCGCCGCAACATGATATGCCCGCATTTCGAACTCCCGGTCGTCTCGTATGAAAAATGAACGTTCGAGACAGATATAGGCCGGATTAAGGTTAATCGACCTTTAAGGCTGTTGAAAAACGTCCTTTCCTACAGCCCTGTGGCGTACAGGAAACGCCGATCTGCGTTTCCTCTCGTAAAATCGCCCATCAGACGCGACGTTCGACCATCATTTTCTTGATCTCGCCGATCGCCTTGGCCGGGTTGAGGCCCTTGGGACAGGTCTGCGCGCAATTCATGATGGTATGGCAGCGATAGAGGCGGAAGGGGTCTTCCAGATTGTCCAGACGCTCGCCCTTGGCTTCGTCGCGGCTGTCGATCAACCAGCGATAGGCCTGAAGCAGCACGGCCGGGCCGAGATAGCGATCGCCGTTCCACCAATAGCTCGGGCAGGATGCCGAGCAGCAGGCGCAGAGAATGCATTCGTAGAGACCATCGAGCTTGGCGCGATCGTCATGGCTCTGCTTCCACTCCTTGGCCGGAGCGGGCGAAACCGTCTTCAGCCAAGGCTCGATCGAGCGATGCTGGGCGTAGAAGTTGGTGAGGTCCGGCACGAGGTCCTTGACCACAGGCATGTGCGGCAGGGGATAGACCTTCACCGTGCCCTTCACATCGTCCATGCCCTTGGTGCAGGCCAGCGTGTTGGTGCCGTCGATGTTCATGGCGCAGGATCCGCAGATCCCCTCGCGACAGGAGCGGCGCAGCGTCAGCGTCGGGTCGATCTTGTTCTTGATGTAGAGCAGGGCATCGAGAACCATCGGGCCGCAATCGTCGACATCGATGAAGAAGGTATCGATCGACGGGTTCTTGCCGTCGTCGGGGCTCCAGCGATAGACGCGGAATTCGCGGGTGTTCGTCGCGCCGGCGGGCTTCGGCCACACCTTGCCCTCGGTCATCTGCGAGTTCTTGGGAAGTGCAAGTTCAACCATGTGACCTGTCCGTTCTTTCCTTGCGCCGATCCTTGCGCCGATCCTTGCGAATGACCAGCTTCAGCCCCGACCAAATCGCGTCGATCGCGGCAACCTTGACATCCACCAGATCGAGATCGAGGGCCGCTGCGCGCACGACATCCTCGGTCACGTCCGTCTTAACCTTCGAAGCTTTCTTCGGCCATGAGACCCAGATCATGCCATCCGGCGTGATCCAGTCCTGCAGCCCGGAAAGCTCGCTTTCGATCTCCGCCTTCATGATCGTGAAGGCATGGATCGCATCGTAAATCCCTGCCGCCGCCCGCATCGCCTCCCAGGACGGGAACCGGTCGCAGGCAGTAAATTCAACCGAAGCCGGCAGTTCCGCCAGACTGTCCGGCAGCGCGATGAACGCTACCGTCATTCCGGGTTTGAAACCCAGCTTCTTTGGAAGCGGCGTGCCGGAATATCCCGTCTCCGCCGCTGCCATATCAGTATACGCGGGCTTTGGGCTCGATCTTGTAGGGATCGATGCCTTCGGCGAGCAGTTCGGTGTGAACCGGGCGATAGTCGAGCTTGACGTCGCCGGCCTCATTGACCCAGGCCAGCGTGTGCTTGCGCCAGTTGACGTCGTCGCGGCCGGCGAACGGACCGGAGGTGTAATCTTCGCGTGCGTGGCTGCCGCGGCTTTCCTTGCGGGCTTCCGCGCCGACGACCGTGGTGATGGCGTTGGCCATCAGGTTTTCGAGTTCCAGCGTTTCCACCAGGTCCGAGTTCCAGATCATCGAGCGGTCGGTGACCTTGATGTCGGACATTTCGGACCAGATGGCGCTCATGCGCTTGCAGCCGTTTTCGAGCGATTCCTGCGTGCGGAACACGGCGGCGTCTTCCTGCATCGTGCGCTGCATCTTTTCGCGCAGAACCGATGTCGGTGTTCCCCCGCTGGCATAGCGCAGCGTGTCGAGGCGGCCGACGATCTTGTCGCAGGCGGCCGTGTTCAGCGCCGGGATCGGGCTTGCGCGGTCGATGACCTTGCCGGCGCGGATGGCGGCGGCGCGGCCGAAGACCACGAGGTCGATCAGCGAGTTGGAGCCCAAGCGGTTCGCGCCGTGCACCGAGGCGCAGCCGGCTTCACCGACGGCCATCAGGCCGGGGATGATGCGTTCCGGGTTCTCGCCGTCGGCATTCAGCACTTCACCCCAGTAATTGGTGGGGATGCCGCCCATGTTGTAGTGGACGGTCGGCAGAACCGGGATCGGCTCGCGCGTCACATCGACGCCGGCGAAGATCTTGGCGCTCTCGGAAATCCCCGGCAGGCGCTCGTTGAGAACGGCAGGGTCGAGATGGTCGAGATGCAGGAAGATGTGGTCCTTCGCCTTGCCGACGCCGCGGCCTTCGCGAATTTCCAGCGTCATGCAGCGCGAGACGACGTCGCGCGAGGCGAGGTCCTTGGCCGAGGGGGCGTAGCGCTCCATGAAGCGCTCGCCTTCGGAGTTGACGAGGTAACCGCCTTCGCCGCGTGCACCCTCGGTAATCAGGCAGCCGGCACCATAGATGCCGGTCGGGTGGAACTGAACGAACTCCATGTCCTGCAGCGGCAGGCCGGCGCGCGCGATCATGCCGCCGCCATCGCCCGTGCAGGTGTGGGCCGAGGTGGCCGAGAAATAGGCGCGGCCATAGCCGCCGGTCGCCAGCACGACCATCTTGGCCGAGAAGCGGTGGATCGTGCCGTCATCCAGGCACCAGGCGACGACGCCGGTGCAGCGGCTGCCGTCGTCCGACATGATCAGGTCGAGCGCGAAATACTCGATGAAGAATTCGGCATTGTGCTTCAGCGACTGGCCGTAGAGCGTGTGCAGAATGGCGTGGCCGGTCCGGTCGGCGGCAGCGCAGGTACGCTGCACCGGCGGGCCTTCGCCGTAATTCTGCATGTGGCCGCCGAACGGGCGCTGGTAGATCTTGCCTTCGGCATTGCGCGAGAAGGGCACGCCGTAATGCTCGAGCTCATAGACCGCCTTTGGCGCTTCCATGGCGAGATACTGCATGGCATCGACGTCGCCGAGCCAGTCGGAGCCCTTGACGGTGTCATACAGGTGCCACTGCCAGCTGTCCGGCGTCATGTTCTGCAGCGAGGCGGCGATGCCGCCCTGGGCTGCGACCGTATGGGAACGCGTCGGGAAGACCTTGGTGATGCAGGCCGTCTTGAAACCCTGCTCGGCCATGCCGAGCGTGGCGCGCAATCCGGCGCCGCCGGCACCTACGACGATAACGTCGTAGGAATGGTCGACATATTGGTAGGCCTTGCCGTTGACGGACGGTGCTTCGGTCGATGCCATGGTTTTATCCTGCAAAGGCGAGCTTCAGGATGGCGAAAAGACAGAGCCCGCCAACCGCGATCGCGAAGAATGTATTGAGCATGAGAAGGACGATCTTGATGCCCTCGGCGTGAACGTAGTCCTCGACGATCACCTGCATGCCGATCCGCATGTGGGTCAGGGCGGAGATGACGACAAGGGCCATAACCACCGCGACGAACGGATTGGCGAGCGCTGCGACCACGTCTGCGTGAGGCGCACCGGCATAGGTCATGATGAAGACGACGAAAAAGATCAGAAGGGGCACGTTGGCGACGGCCGTCAGGCGCTGGCGCCAGAAGTGGTCCGTGCCTTCCTTGGCCGAACCGAGACCGCGGACCTTGCCGAGTGGTGTGCGCATATCCATGATCGGAGCCCTCAGCGAACGATAAAGCCGACGATCCAAAGAAGGAGCGTCACGGTAATGGAGCCGATGGCACTGGCGATGGCGAGCCTGGTCGAGAATTCCTTCTCGTAACCGTAGCCCATATCCCACATGAAGTGGCGCAGACCGCCGAACATGTGGTGGATCAATGCCCAGGTGTAGCCGAACAGGATGACCTGGCCGATGATGGTGCCGAAGAACCAGCTGGCCCAATCGTAATAGGCCGGGCCGCTGGCCGCCGCGATCAGCCACCAGGCGACCAGAACCGTGCCGAAGTAGAGTGCCGCGCCGGTGATGCGGTGCACAATCGACATGAGCATGGTCGGAATGAGTTTGTAGATTTGAAGATGCGGCGAAAGCGGCCGGCTTTTGGTGACATTCGTCATCTGAACCTCACGGAACGACCGGTCAATCGTCCAAAAACTAGACTTTTTATATCCGGTTTGCGCAGGGATTGCGCAGCATTCAGTTGTGGCGAGCTTTAATCTTCGGCAGGGGTCTTCACAAGCCTGTTTGCGGTGCGAAAGAAAATTAATCGATTAGAGACGGAGGTTTATCGGGACGACCGTTAAACGGCATTTTAACGATTAAGCATATCTGGCGAAATCCGATGCAACCGCCTGACTTTCACGGCGACCTGCTCCAGATTGCTCTTAACGTTTTGTTAAGATCCGTCGGAGGTTCATCATGTATCAGGACATTTCCCTGCGATCGGTCGCTGTCGCGTTTACTCTTGTCTTGTCGGCGTTCGGATATGCCGAAGCGAGAGATGAGGGATATCGCGGACTGTATGATTCCGCGCAACAGGACCAGCGCGAACAGAGATCCGGCGTACGCCTTCAGGGTGATCGGCAAGCGGTGCCGGATTATCGCGTCGTGCGCGGCGTCTTCGATGGCGAGCGCCGATATCGTGTGGGGCAAGATGTGACGGGATATCACCGCGGCTGGCGTGCCCCGGCCGCCGCCATCGTCGGGTCCGGGCGATATTCCGGCAATGCGAATGGCTGGTATCGCAGTGGTGCCGGCAGCACTTTCAGTATCACCAATTACGACGAGGACATCGGCTACGGCGCTGTCGAACGGTATCCCGCGCTTGAAACGCGGAGCCGCGTCATCACGGTTGATCGCGGTGCGGCTCGCCGCAATGACAGCGCCTGCAGCTTCGAGGCGGGTGTCTGCGTCATTCGCGGGCGCTGAGGCGGCAATGCCGAGCCGTATAGTGGCGATCTAGCGGAACCGCCAGACGGTGGTCTTCTTGACCTCGCTGTCTTCGAGCGCCCGCGTTACCGGAACTTCATAGGTCGCAAGCGGCTCCATGCGGTCGCGGGGGCAATAGGCGCGGCCGGGATCACCGACGATGACGTCGATGCGGCTTGCAACCAGATCTTCGAACCAAGGTAACAACCTGTTGGCAAAGGCTTTGTCGTAAAAGACGTCACCGGCAAGGAAGACGTCGCATGCGATGGGCTGGCCGATCCGATCCGTGTTCTCGTGCGTGACGACAACATCGTTCAGCTGCGCATTGAGCGCGATCGCGGTTCCCGTCCAAGGATCGGTATCCAATGCCAAGACCGATGCCGCGCCGGCCTTCATGGCGGCGATTGCCACCAGCCCGGAGCCGGAGGCGAAATCGACGATTGTCCGGCCAGTGACGATCTCCGGGTGATCGAGCACATAGCGGGCAAGGCCCTGTCCGCCGGCCCAGGCAAAGGCCCAGAAGGGCGGCGGCAGGCCGATGGCGTCGAGTTCGTCTTCCGTCTTCAGCCAGAGGGCGTGCGCCTCGCTCGCCAGAAACAGCCGCACCTCGGGAACATGCGGTGGAGCAAGAACGCTCGTGTTCCCGCGGATGAAGCGTTCGGGGTCCGTCTTCACGCGGGGGTCTTCACGCGGTGGGCGATTCCGGCGGATTGTCGAGGCCGCCCATGCGGCAGACCTCGCGCCATTCTTCCTCCGTCACGGCCTGAACCGACAGGCGCATGGAGGTGACGAGCTGCATGTCCTTCAGCCGCTCGCTGGCCTTCACGTCCTTCAGCGTGACGGGCTTCGGCATGTCGCAGACGGCGCGGATGTCGACGCAGTCCCAGCGGGCGTCGCCCTCGGCCGTTGAATCAGGGTGGGACAGGGCGCAGACCTCGGCAATGCCGACGATCTCAAGGCCTTCGTTCGAGTGGTAGAAGAACCCCTTGTCGCCGATCTTCATGGCCCGCATGTTGTTGCGGGCGAGATAGTTGCGCACGCCGGTCCATTCGGTGCCGGCTTCGCCTGCATCCTTCTGCATGGCCCAGGACCATTTGAACGGTTCGGACTTCCAGAGCCAGTAGGCCATTGCACGTCACTCCGGCTTGTTGAAGACCCAGTTCCAGGCCTTGACCTCGACGGAGGCGAAAAGGCCGGCCTTGGCGTAGGGGTCTTCGGCGAAGATCGCGGTCGCCGCTTCCTTCGTCTCGGCCTCGATGATGACGAGGCTGCCGTTCGGCTTGCCGTCGTCGCCCAGGAACGGACCGGCGACTTTCAGGATACCACGGGCATTCAGGTCGTCGAGATACGCGACATGGGTCGGACGGGTGTCGAGGCGGATCTGGAGTGCGCCTTCGTTATCGGTGCAAAGGGCTGCAAAGAGCATGGTCGTGCCTTTCCGAAGCTATTCTTGAGTGATGGGGCGGGACATGAGCTGTTCGAGCGCCGTTTCCACGTCGATGGTCCCGTCGATCATGGCGGCGACGGCGAAGGTCAGCGGCATGTCGAGGCCGAGGCGGCGGGCCTCCGTGGCCGCAACGGAGGCTGCAAGTGCGCCTTCGACGAGATCGACGGTCGGCTGGGCGGCGCGTCGCTCGCGACCGAGCGTAATGCCGTAGCGCAGGTTGCGCGACTGATGGCTGGTGGCGGTGAGAACGAGATCGCCGAGACCGGAGAGGCCACGAACCGTGTCGCCCTGGCCGCCGCAGGCCGCAACGTAGCGCGAGAGTTCGGCAAGGCCGCGGGCGATCATGGCGGCCCGGGCGGATTCGCCAAGGCCTGCGCCCTCGACAATGCCGCAGGCGATGGCCAGCACGTTCTTCAGCGCGCCGCCGAGCTGTACCCCCGTGCGGTCGGCCGAGGGGTAGAGGCGGAAGGTGGGGCCGGACAGGGCGGTTGCGAGCCGTGCGGCTCGCTCCGCAGAGGCGGATGCGATGACCATGGCGGTCGGCAGGCCGGTGGCGATATCGGCGGCAAAGCCGGGGCCGGAGAGGACGGAAACCTCGAGGTCGCGCAGCTCCTCTGTGATGACCTCCGTCAGCAGCCGGCCGGTGCCGCGCTCCAGCCCCTTGGCGCAGATGACGATGTCGGCGCCTGGCGTAAGATACGGCCGAAGCGCTTGCGCAGCCTCGCGTTGCGCCTGCGACGGCATGGCGAAGAGGACGATGCCCGCGGTGGAAACAGAGGCCGGATCGGCGGTGGCGAGAAGGGGTTCAGGCAGATCGATGCCGGGCAGTGCGTCCTCGTGCCGGCGCCGGGAAAGGATCGCGTCGGCGACGTCCTTTCGGCGGGCGATGAGGGTCACCTCTGTGCGGCCGGTGCGGGCGATGACCGTGGCGAGCGCCGTTCCGAAGGCGCCGGCGCCGACGACGGCCACCTTTTCGGTTGCGGGGCCGGTTGCGGGAGTGTTCGCCTCGCTCATGCCTTGGCGCCCCGCTTGCCGAAGCCGAGCAGGGTTTCGGCGTTCCCGTCGAGCGGCCAGCGCGCGCGGGGCGAAACGGAGAGATCGTCGGCGGGCAGGCCTGCGGCCATGCGCTCGGCGCCTGCCCAGGCGATCATGGCGGCGTTGTCGGTGCAGAGGTGTAGCGGCGGCGCGACGAAATCGAAGCCGTTCTTGTCGCAGAGGCTGTCCAGCGTCGCGCGCAGGGCCTGGTTGGCGGCCACGCCGCCGGCAACGACGAGCGAGGGCCTGCCGACATCCGGGTAGGTTTCGCGGAAGCGCTGAAGGCCGCGGCCGATCCGGTCCTTCAGCGTGCGCGACACCGCATGCTGGAAGGAGGCGCAGATGTCGGCGATATCCTGCTCTCCCACCGGAGCGATTGCTTGCGCCACCTGCCGCACCGCGGTCTTCAGGCCCGAAAAGGAGAAGTCCAGCCGGGCTTCGCCGACGAGCGGACGGGGAAAGGTGAAACGTTCCGGATTGCCGCTTCTGGCCGCGCGTTCCACGGCCGGGCCGCCGGGATAGGGCAGGCCCAGAAGCTTTGCCGTCTTGTCGAAGGCCTCGCCCAGCGCATCGTCGATGGTCGTGCCCCAGCGCTCGTAATCGCCGGTGCCGCGCACCAGTACCAGTTGGGTATGGCCGCCGGACACCAGCAGCATCAGATAGGGGAAGGTGAGCCCGTGCGTCAGGCGCGCGGTCAGCGCATGGCCTTCGAGATGGTTGATGGCATAGAGCGGCTTGTTGGCAGCGCGCGCCATCGCCTTGCCGGTCATGAGGCCGACGATCAGTCCGCCGATGAGGCCCGGACCGCTGGTGGCGGCGATCGCATCGACCTCGGACAGCGACATTTGCGCGCGGGCGAGCGCTTCGGCAATCAGCGTATCCAGGGCTTCCACATGGGCGCGGGCCGCGATTTCCGGCACCACGCCGCCGTAAGCGCTGTGCTCTTCGAGTTGGCTCAGCACCACGTCTGAAAGGATCTCGCCGCGTCCGTCCGTGTCGCGCAGCACGACGGAAGCGGCGGTTTCGTCGCAGCTCGTCTCGATGCCGAGAATACGCAGGGGCCGGTTCATGGGGCGGGTGACTCGAAGATTGCGGTCGGGAATAAAGGGGGATACACGGACCTCCGGTAACAACGGATCGTAGCGGATGCAAACGAAACCTTTCCGGATCGGCACGCGCGGCAGCCGCCTGGCGCTGGCTCAGGCCCATGAGACGCGCGACCGGCTGATGCTCGCGCATGGCCTGCCGGAGGAGATGTTCGAGATCGTGCCGCTGTCGACGGCGGGTGACCGGATCACCGATCGCGCGCTGTCCGAAATCGGCGGCAAGGGCCTCTTCACGCAGGAACTGGAAGACCAGCTTCTGGCGGGCACCCTCGATTTCGCCGTTCATTCGGCAAAGGACATGGCGACGCGCCTGCCGGACGGTCTGTTCCTCTCCGCCTTCCTGCCGCGCGAGGATGCCCGCGACGCCTTCATCGGCGGCACCGCGCCGACTCTTCTCGCCCTGCCGGAAGGGGCGACGGTCGGCTCGGCCTCGCTGCGGCGGCAGGCGCTGATCCGCAGGCTGCGGCCGGATATCAACGTCATCGTCTATCGCGGTCTGGTGGAGACCCGGCTGCGCAAGCTGGCCGAGGGCCAGGTGGATGGCACGCTGCTTGCGCTTGCCGGGCTGAAGCGGCTGAATCTGGAAGGCGTCGCCACCGAGATCCTCGATCCCACCTATTTTCCGCCGGCACCGGCCCAAGGTGCCATCACTGTCGAAAGCCGGATCGGCGACACTGCCATCAACGATCTCCTGTCAGCCATTGACGATCCACGAACGCACGAGGCCGTGACCTGCGAGCGGGCTTTTCTCAATACGCTCGACGGTTCCTGTCGCACGCCCATAGCCGGCTATGCGATTTCCGACGGGGAGCAGATTTCGTTCTCCGGCATGATCCTGACGCCGGACGGGACGCAGCATCATCGTGTCTTTGCCGAGGGGCGGTCGGCCGACGCGGCGAAGATCGGCGCGCAGGCGGGCGAAGACATTCGGGCCGACGCAGCGCCCGGCTTCTTCTCAAGCTGGGTCTGAACGCGTGCGCGTCCTCGTCACGCGCCCGGAAACCACAGCGGACAACACGCTCCGACGGCTGGCGCTTGCCGGCCATGAAACGCTGCTTCTGCCGCTAAGCGAGGCGGAGCATCTGCCGATCCGGGCGACGGCGCTTGCCGCATCGGGCGTGGTCGCCACCAGCGCCGAGGCGTTTCGGGCGTTGCGGCAGTCCCCCGATGCGCTGTCGTCGTTCACGCCCATTCCGGTCTACTGCGTGGGGACCGCAACGGCGGAGGCGGCGCTCGATCTGGGCTTTTCCCACGTGCGGGTCGGTCCCGGCGATGCGGGGGGCCTCGCGGAATTGATCCTGCGTGATCGCGGCACGCAAACGGGCATTCTTCTCTATCTCGCGGGCACGCCGCGGCTGCCGGAGCTGGAAACGCGCATGACGGTTGCCGGTGTGCCGCTGCAGGTTCGTCTGGTCTATCGCATGCGGCCGGTCGTGCGGCCGCCGGGTGAATTTTCCGCGCGCGTAAAGGCTTTTCACCCGGAAGCGGTGCTGTTCTACTCACGGGAAGCGGCCCGGCAGTTCTTTTCCGAGATCGCCCCGGTGATGCTGGCCGACAGCGTGCGAATCCTCTGTCTCGGCCCCCGGATTGCCGACGCCGTACCGCCCGGATGTCGCCATGTGGAGATCGCGGTGCGGCCGGACGAGGACGCATTGCTCGCTCTCATCGACGCCTGAATCGCGCAAATCGACCGGTGGGGCCTTTCCCTCGCCGGGGTCGGTGTCTAGGTTTATGCTGTTGACCTCACGCATAGAGAAGAGAGCATGGATCCGGAGAACCCGCCGCGCCGCACCAAGCCCGATCAGGAGCCGCTGACGATCGATCTGCATGCCACGCCGGATGCGTCGGATGCGGCGCGACCGGAGGACATGGACGCTCGCCAAGATACGGCGGAGCCGGTCTCGCCCGATGACGCGGTCGTGAGAGACGCAGAGATCGCCGCCGCCGCGCGTGATTCTGCCGAGAGCATTCATTCCGATGGCGAGGCCCCGACCGAAACGTTTCACGAAAAGAGCCGGGAGACCGAAGCCGAAGATGAGGCGCGTGCCGAAGCGGCTGCTGCGGTTTTTGCCGAAGAGCCTGCATCCTCAGCGCGCCCTGATGCGGCCTCCGTTCCGCCGACGCAGCCGACCCGTTCTTCTCAGGCTGCAAGCCCCTCGCGCTCCGGCGCACTGGCGGCCGGCATTCTCGGTGGCCTGATTGCCCTCGCCGGTGCCGGCGTGCTGCAATATGCCGGGATCGTGCCCTCGATCGGCCCTTCATCGTCCGGGACTGCAGATTCGGGACGCGATCTTGGAGCCGAAGTCGATGCATTGAAGGCACAGGTTTCGGCGGTAGGCTCGTCCGGTGGCGAGGGGCTGGAGCAGCGGCTCGCCGCAGTCGAGCAGAGCGTCGGTGCGACCGGTGATGCATCCGGGGCCGACACTTTGAAGGCGCAGGTCGAGAGCCTGACGCAAGAGCTTGCAACCGTGAAATCCGGCCTTGCCGACCAGAGCCAAGCGGCTGAGACAGCGACGTCGGAGCTGTCGACACGCATCGAGGAAGCGGAAAAGAAACTCGAGGAGCCGGCAAGCGACGTTCAGCTTGCCCGTGCGATCGCCGTGACGGCACTGAAGACGTCGATTGACCGCGGCGGGCCGTTTCTGGCCGAGCTCGACGCTCTGAAGAGCATTTCGCCGGATGATCCCGCCGTTGCCCGTCTGGCCGACGTCGCGCCGCGCGGCGTCTCGTCGCGCTCGGACCTGACGCGCACCTTCCCCGATACGGCCGATGCGATGCTTGCGGCCATTCGTGGAGCCGATCCGAATCAGGGCATCTTCTCGCGCCTCGTGGATAGCGCCGCGTCCGCCGTGCGCGTTCGCCCCGTCGGCAGCGTCGAGGGTACGGGGCCGGAAGCCGTCGTCGCCCGCATCGAAGACCGGCTGACCAATGGCGACCTGAAGGGCGCGAGCCTCGAATGGGACGGCCTGCCGCAGCCTGCCAAGGATGCCGGAGCCGAATTCCGCACGAAGCTCGATGAACGCATCAAGGTCGAAGGCCTGATCGACGCCGCCGTGGCCGGAGCCGCACCCGGCTCCACACCCGCCAAACAGGGCTGAGGAGAGCCGATTTGATCCGTATTCTCATCTTCGTCCTGATCGTCCTTGCGCTCGGCGCAGGCTTCTCGTGGCTTGCCGATCGGCCTGGCGAACTTTCGCTGATCTGGATGGGTCAGCGCATCGAGACCAGCCTGATGGTCGGCGCGACGCTTCTGGTCGCCCTGATCGCGGCCATTCTGCTCGTGGTCTGGCTCGTCCGCGTCATCTGGTTCTCGCCGTACTCGATCGCCCGGTATTTCCGTGTTCGCAAGCGCGACCGTGGCTATCAGGCGCTCTCGGCCGGGCTGATTGCTGCCGGTGCCGGCGATGCGATCCTCGCGCGCAAGATGACGGCGCGCACGCGCGGGCTGTTGTCGGCCGATCAGGAGCCGCTGATCCATCTTCTCGAAGCGCAGACGGCGCTGATCGAGGGCAAGCACGACGATGCCCGGCGGAAGTTCGAGCGCATGGCCGAGGACCCGGAAACGCGCGAGCTTGGCCTGCGTGGGCTCTATCTTGAGGCCAAACGTCTGGGTGCCAACGAAGCGGCCCGGCAATATGCCGAGCGCGCCGCCGACAAGGCGCCGCATCTTGCCTGGGCGACCTTAGCGACGCTCGACGAGCGCAGCCAGGCGGGCCGCTGGGACGAGGCCGTGCATCTGCTCGATCAGAGCCGCACCAGCCATGTCATCGACCGCAAGGAAGCCGATCGTAAGAAGGCAGTTCTTCTGACCGCCCGTGCGCGCGAAAAGCTCGATGCAGACCCAAAGGCCGCGCGCGACGATGCGCTGGCGGCGCTCAAGCTCGATCCCACTTTGGTGCCGGCCGGCCTGATCGCTGCCAAGGCGCTGTTCCGCGAAGACAATCTGCGGAAAGCTGCCTCCGTTCTTGAAAAGCTGTGGAAGCAGGCGCCGCATCCGGAGGTCGCCAAGGCCTATGTCCGGGCGCGGAGCGGCGATTCGGCGGTCGATCGGCTGAAGCGTGCCCGCAAGTTGGAGGCGTGGAAGCCGAACAATGCCATCTCGCTAATGGCGGTTGCGGAAAGTGCGCTGGAGGCCCGCGAACTGGCGCTGGCCCGTTCCATGGCGGAAGCGGCCGCCCGTATCGCGCCGACGGAAAGCGTCTTCCTGCTGCTCGCCGATATCGAGGAAGCCGATACCGGCGACGACGGACGCATCCGCCACTGGATGAACCAGGCGCTGAAGAGCCCACGGGATGCCGCCTGGATCGCCGACGGTGTCGTGTCGCAGGAATGGCTGCCCGTTTCGCCGGTCAGCGGACGTCTGGATGCGTTCGAGTGGAAGATGCCGGTCAACACCATCGATGGACCGCTTGAGGACGGTGGCGTCAGCCGTGGCGAAGCGGCCATTCGCAGCCTGCCGCCTGTCGCGACACCTGTTGTCGCTCCGGACCGGATCGAGCCGGAAGCCGTGGTGACGGCAACGGCAGCGTCGGTCGAGACGGTGGAGCGGACGGCTTCGATTGCCGTTCCCGTTCCGACCGAATCGGTCATCGTTCACGAGCCCATCGAGCCGGCGCGTTCCGTCGTCGTCACGGAACCTGAAGAGGCGACGCGCAAGGAGCTTGTCAAGAAGGAAGAGGGTGCGCTGGCGGTCAAGGTGCCGCCTCAGCCAGCGTCCGGTGCCGCCTCTGCGGAGAAGCCTGCGGACGCGCCGGTCGAGCCGTTCTTCGGCCGGCCGCCGGATGATCCCGGTGTGCGCACGGATAGAGTTGCAGAAAAGACGACATTCAAACTTTTCTAACGGTTCGGGGGCCCTGCGGGGCCCCTTTCTACGTTTGCGGCGTGAATAGGGCTGGACCCGGCTTTCAGCCTCGTCTTTCCTGTCGATATCAACGACCTCTTCCCGTGAGCGCCGCGCAACCCATGTTTGATCGTATCCGCACTTTCATCGACAGTCTCACCGGTGCCGAGCATCCGAACCCGATCGAGGCCGGCGATCCGCGTATCGCGATCGTCGCGCTCTGCATCCAAGTGATGGAGGCCGACGGGCACGCCGACGATATCGAGCGGCGCAAGGTGCGCTCGATGATCAAGGAGCACTACACGCTGGACGATGCGGCGCTCGATGCGCTGATCGCCGCCGGTGAGGATGCCGAGAGCGAGGCGATCGACTTCTTCCGCTTCACCTCCGATATCAAGCGGCACTTCAGCGAGGAGCAGCGGATCGATCTCGTCGGCATGCTATGGGAGATCGTCTATGTCGACGGCGAGCGCAGCGAGATGGAGGATCATGTGATCTGGCGGATCGCCGACCTGCTCGGCGTTTCCGGCCGCGACCGCATCATGAAGCGGCAGGAAGCCGCGGCGAAATCCGACATCGTGGAGACGGCGGAGCACTGACGGGTTCGCCCTCCGTCATCCGCAAAGCGTCTTATCGCTTCGTCTCGGGCGCATCCAGCGTGTCGATCCGGCGGAGCTGCGAGAAGCCCAAGGACCAGAGGACAGCCACGACCAGTGTGCCGACGCCGCCGATGACGACGGCCGGGACCGCGCCGAAGGCGGATGCCATCATGCCGGCTCGGAATTCGCCCAGCTCGTTCGACGCGCCGACGAAGACCATGTTGACGGCGTTGACGCGGCCGCGCAACTCGTCCGGCGTCCAGAGCGTGATCAGCGTTTCCCGCACATAGACCGAGATCATGTCGGAGGCGCCCATGATGACGAGTGCGACGATCGAGATCCACGGCGTGGCCGACAGGCCGAAGACGACGGTGGCGAGGCCGAAGAGCGCGACGCCCACGAACATCAGCACGCCGGCGCGATGGCGGATCGGATGGGCGGCGAGCCACATGGCCATGCCGACCGCGCCGACGCCCGGGGCCGCGCGCAGGAGGCCGAGACCCCAAGGCCCGAGATCGAGGATATCGCGGGCAAAGACCGGCATGAGTGCGATGGCGCCGCCGAGGAGAACGGCGAAGAGATCGAGCGAGATCGCGCCGAGCACGATTTTTTCCGCCCTTATATAGCGAAAACCGGCGGTGATGGCCTGCCAGCTCTGGGCCGTCTGGCTGCTCTTCTGCGCGGGCTTCGGGATGGCATAGACCATGACGACGCTGGCGGCGAAGAACAGGACGGCGACGCTGTAGGGAACGGCCGGCCCCAGCGCATAGATAAGGCCGCCGACGACCGGGCCGACGATCATCGCCGTCTGCCAGGAGGTGGAATTCCAGGCGATCGCATTGGCCAGATCCCGCTCCGGCACGAGATTGGGCGCGAGCGACTGCGAGGCCGGCGCGAGGAAGGCCCGCTCGATGCCGAAGACGACGAGGATGGTATAGACCGGCCAGAGGGTGAAGGTGCCGGTGAGGGTGAGGGCGAGAAGGGCCGCCGCGCAGAGCGTGCTCACGCCCATGCAGACGCCCATGATCATGCGCCTGTTGTAGCGGTCGGCGACAGAGCCGGTGACGAGGATCAGCACCAGCGACGGCAGGAACTGGAAGAGGCCGATGAGCCCGAGGTCGAACGGATCGCGTGTCAGATCGTAGATCTGCCAGCCGACGGAGACGCTGACGATCTGGATGGCGAAATAGGCGAGGAACCGGGCGAAGAAGTAGCGGCGATACCCGACATGCCGAAAGGCGGCGTAGCGGTCTCCGGTTTCGACGATGGACATGAACTGGTCTTTCCCGGCCTTGGTTGCATCGGGCCGCTCGCTAGGGGCGCCGGCCGTTGCGCCGTCTTAAACATGTTGCCACACCGCGCGCGACGCAGGGTTGCCGCTTTCGCTGCCAGTGTCTACATGTCAGTCAACACCTGCACAATGCCGCGCTCCCGGAATCGGGTCGCGCGGAAAATGCTGTGCAGCCATGAATGTTGGAACGACGCTCGCCCATCGCCGATGGCGCACGGCGGTCCAGGAACCGGAGGCCCGGCATGCTCGCCGTCATCGCAACACTGAACTTCATTATCAATATCGCCTGGTTTCTCATCATCGCCTCGGCGATCTTTTCCTGGCTGTATGCCTTCAACATCATCAATACGAACAATCAGGCGATCAGCATGATCGGCCGCTCGCTCTATCAGCTGACGGAGCCGCTCTACCGCCCGATCCGCCGGATCCTGCCGAACATGGGCGGTGTCGATCTGTCGCCGCTGGTGGTGCTGGTCATCCTGTTCTTCCTGCAGCAGCTTTTGAACACGACGATCGCACCGGCCCTGCTCGCACCGAGCTACTGATCGACATCTCGTCATTCCCGATAAAAGCCCTTCGCGCGATCACGCGCGAAGGGCTTTTCGCGTTCAGCCGAAGAGCGCGAGGCTCGCCTTCACCGTGACCCAGACGCCCCAGGCGAGGGGCAAGCCGACGCAGGCCCAGGCGAGAAGCGCCTTCGCATCCAGCCCGCCCCGGCCGATGCCGAAGGAGCCGGACGGGCCGGCATTCACGGCGGCGGTCTTTGCCTGAAGCGCTGCGACCTCCGCATCCTTCATGAACCATTTGTCGGCCAGCGGTCGCACGAGGGTGTTGGCGACGAGGCCGAGCGCCAGCATGCCGGCGAGGATGTACATGGTGGTGTTGTAGACCTGATCGCGCGGCAGGCCCGCGGCGATCTGCGCCTCGCGGATATAGTTGACCACGACCGGGCCGATGATGCCCGCCGTCGCCCAAGCCGTCAGCAGCCGCCCGTGGATGGCGCCGACGAACTGTGTGCCGAAGATATCAGCGAGGTAGGCGGGGATGGTGGCGAAGCCACCGCCATACATCGACAGGATGATGCAGAGCATGCCGACGAAGAACAGCTTGCTCTGGATACCGGCCGCCCAGGGGGCGAGCGCATAGAGCACGATGCCGATCAGGAAGAAGCAGTAATACGTGTTCTTGCGGCCGATCCTGTCGGACAGGGAGGCCCAGAAGAAGCGCCCGCCGATGTTGAAGAGCGAGAGGAGCCCGGTGAAGCCGGCCGCGATCGCCGCAACGCCCGCCAGTTGCTCTCTCGACATGTCGGTGAAGGCGACACCCGGTGCGCCGATCAGCGAGCCGGCGAAGATCTCCTGCAGCATGGGCGAGGCCATGCCGATGACGCCGATGCCGGCGGAGACGTTGAGGCAGAGCACGGCCCAGATCAGCCAGAACTGCTTCGTCTTGTGCGCATCGCGCAGATGCACATGCCGCGTCGTGATCATCGTGCTCTTGGCAGCGGGTGGGCTCCACCCTTCCGGACGCCAGCCGGCAGGCGGAATACGATAGCCGAAGGCACCGGCGAGCATGAAGACGAGATAGCCGAGCGCCATGACGACGAAGGTCTGCCAGACGCCGACCGATGTCTCCGAGCGGAAATGCGTCATGAGGATATTGGCAAGCGGTGCGCCGATCATGGCGCCGCCGCCAAAGCCCATGATCGCCATGCCGGTCGCCATGCCGCGCCGGTCGGGAAACCATTTGATGAGCGTGGAGACGGGCGAGATATAGCCGAGGCCAAGCCCGATACCGCCGATGACGCCGGCGCCGAGCCACATCAGCCAGAGCTGGTGCGTCGCGACGCCGAGAGCCGCGATGAGGATGCCGCCGCTCCAGCAGAAGGCCGAAACGGTGGCGGCCTTGCGCGGGCCGACCTTTTCCAGCCAGCCGCCCCAGATCGCGGCGGACGAGCCGAGGAGCACGAAGAACAGCGTGTAGATCCAGCCGAGATCGCTGACGCGCCAGTCGCAGGTTGTGGTGAAGAGGGCGGAGCCGAGCGTGAGATCTGCGCAGGCCGCGGGAGCGGAGATGCCGATCGCCTTCGACAAGGGCAGCCAGAAGACGCTGAAGCCGTAGGCCATGCCGATGCAGAGATGGATGGCAAGCGCTGCCGGCGGCACGAGCCAGCGATTGAAGCCGGGCTTGGCGATGATGCGCTCCCGGTCGAGCAGTCCCGCTGACACGGGAATGCCGAGTGGTTCCGTCGTTGCCGACATGGTCGTCCTCCTCCTCTACGCCCCTCCTCGGGCGGTTGGTCTGTATCGTCACGCGCGCGTCGAAGGATTTGCAGCCTCCACACTGCAAGATCCCAAAGCGCGTGCGGGGTCTATGTCGGCTCGGCCATGTTCGGCTCGGGCATGTTGGGCTCGGACAGCGATTCGCCGGCCGCCGTGCCCTTGCCGCCGGGGGCGCCGCGTGCGGCATCCGCTCCAAGCCCGATGGCGTCTTCTTTCGAATGCGGGTGCTTGATCAGCGGGGCTGCTGCCGTCACCATCGGATCGAAGCCCGCGTCTCCCTTTTCGATCAGCGCGAAGAACGCGCCGCGCATGCGCGGCTCCCAGAACTTATTGATATGGATGGCAATGCCGGCCGGGCCGTCTTCGTGCGGTTGCGAGCGGAAGAAGGTGGCGATCTGGTTCGCCATACGCACGAGCTTCGCGTTCGTGCCATGCGGCGGGCCGTCTTCTCCCTGAGTGGAAGAAGGATGGGTGTTCTGCGCGGCGTCAGGCGACATGGCTCGTCCTCTCCTCGGCGTAGACGATGCGGTCGGCGTGCGTGAAGACCTCGAACTCGTCGCCGCGCACCAGCGCCACCAGCGTCATGCCGGCCTTTTCGGCGGTGCGGATGGCCAGCGCCGTCGGAGCCGATATGGCGATGATGAAGGGACTGCCGAGAATGGCCGTCTTCTGGACCATCTCGACAGAAACCCGGCTCGTCACCACCACCGCACCTTCGACGCCTTTGTATCCTTGCCGGGCGGCAGCACCGGCCAGCTTGTCGAGCGCATTGTGCCGGCCGACATCCTCCCGCACGGCGACCAGCCCGTCTCCGGGCGTGTAGAAGCCGGCGCCGTGGACGGCGCGGGTCTCTGCATGCAGCGGCTGCCGGGTGTTGAGCATGGCGACGGCCTGCGCGATCTCGGTCGGCGTCAGGCTGAGGCTGGAGGCGGAGACCGACGGTGTTTCACGCACGGCCTGCTCCAGCGATTCGATGCCGCAGAGACCACAGCCAACAGGTCCGGCCATGTGCCGGCGGCGGGTGACCAGCGCCTCGTGCTGTGCGTCGCGCAGGGTGATCTGCAGGTCATAGCCTTCGGGCGTCTCCACGGCCTCGACGCTTTCGATGTCTGCGGGATCGGAGATGATGCCTTCCGTCAGGCTGAAGCCGGTGGCAAAATCCTCGAAATCGGCGGGCGTCGCCATCATCACCGCATGGGTGGAGCCGCCATAGCTGAAGGCGACGGGCGTCTCCTCGGGTACGATGCGGGTGGCCGGGCGTATGCGACCGTTGCGGCGGGAAAGCTGCGGTACGGTGCGGACGAGGGGAGGCGCGGTGGATTGGGTCATAGGCATCATCTAAGCGCGATCCCTGCCTTGTCCACCGCCCTGCCGTTCGTCGCGGGTCTCATTCCGCGGCCTCCAGCTTGGCGGCGATGCGGCGCGACTGGCGGGCCTGACCCTCATATTCGGTCTGCCATTCCGACGGGCCGTTCGAGGGCGATATCTGGACGGCGGTGACCTTGTATTCCGGGCAATTGGTCGCCCAGTCGGAAAAGTCCGTGGTGATGACGTTTGCCTGCGTCGTCGGGTGGTGGAAGGTGGTGTAGACGACGCCGGTCGCGACGCGATCCGTGATCAGCGCGCGCAACGTCGTGTCGCCCGAGCGGCTGGCCAGCCGAACCCAGTCGCCATCGCGAATGCCGCGCAGTTCGGCGTCATGCGGGTGGATCTCCAGCCGGTCCTCCTCGTGCCAGACGACGTTTTCGGTGCGCCGCGTCTGCGCGCCGACATTGTACTGGCTGAGAATGCGGCCGGTGGTCAAAAGCAGCGGGAAGCGCGGGCCGGTCTTCTCGTCGGTCGCGACATATTCGGTGCGGATGAACTTGCCCTTGCCGCGCACGAAGCCATCGACATGCATGATCGGCGAGCCCTCGGGCGCCGCCTCGTTGCAGGGCCACTGCACCGAGCCCTTTTCCTCCAGATAGGCGTAGGAAACCTTGGCGAAGCTGGGCGTGGTCGCGGCGATTTCATCCATGACCTGAGACGGGTGCGTGTAATCCCACGCCAAGCCCATGGCGCGTGCGAGGTTCTGCGTCACCTCCCAGTCGGCATAGCCGTTGCGCGGGGTCATCACCTTGCGGACGCGGTTGATGCGACGTTCGGCATTGGTGAAGGTGCCGTCCTTCTCGAGGAAGGTCGAGCCCGGCAGGAAGACGTGGGCGTAGTTCGCCGTTTCGTTGAGGAACAGGTCCTGCACGACGACGCATTCCATGGCGGCAAGGCCGGCCGCGACGTGCTTGGTATCCGGATCGGACTGGAGAATGTCCTCGCCCTGGATATAGAGCCCCTTGAAGGAGCCATCGACGGCGGAATCCAGCATGTTGGGGATGCGCAGGCCCGGTTCGTCGGAGATCGTCACGCCCCAGAGCTTTTCGAAGATGTCGCGCGTTGCGTCGTCCGAGACGTGGCGATAGCCGGGCAACTCGTGCGGGAAGGAGCCCATGTCGCAGGAGCCCTGCACGTTGTTCTGCCCGCGCAACGGGTTCACGCCGACGCCGGGGCGGCCGATATTGCCGGTGGCCATGGCCAGATTGGCAATCGCCATGACGGTGGTGGAGCCCTGGCTGTGCTCGGTCACCCCAAGGCCGTAATAGATCGAGCCATTACCGCCGTTGGCAAACAGGCGGGCTGCACCCCGCAGTGCTTCAGCGGGCACGCCGGTCAGCGCCTCGGTCGCTTCGGGGCTGTGACGCTCTTCGGAGACGAAACCGGCCCAGTCCTCGAACTCCGACCAGTCGCAACGGGTGCGGA
Source organism: Rhizobium sp. PP-CC-3A-592 (assembly GCF_003217095.1). GTDB lineage: Bacteria > Pseudomonadota > Alphaproteobacteria > Rhizobiales > Rhizobiaceae > Ferranicluibacter. Next base: position 80,350 of record NZ_QJSR01000004.1, on the reverse strand, counting down.
TGAAGTCCTCGTCGCAGAGGCCTTCGGTAACGATGACATGCGCCAGCGCCGTGACGACGGCGACATTGGTGCCGGGCCGCAACGGCAGGTGATAGGCGGCCTCCACATGCGGTGAGCGGACGAGATCGATGCGGCGGGGATCGATGACGATCAGCTTTGCCCCCTGCCGGAGCCGCTTCTTCAGCCGCGAGCCGAAGACGGGATGGCCGTCGGTCGGGTTCGCGCCGATGACGATGACGACATCGGTCTTTTCGACCGAATCGAAATTCTGCGTGCCGGCCGAGGTGCCGAAGGCCTGGCCGAGGCCGTAGCCGGTCGGCGAGTGGCAGACACGGGCGCAGGTATCGACATTGTTGTTGCCGAAGCCGGCGCGGATCAGCTTCTGGACGAGGTAGGTCTCCTCGTTGGTGCAGCGCGAGGAGGTGATGCCGCCGATCGATTCGCGGCCGTACTGGTACTGGATGCGGCGGAACTCAGCGGCCGTGTGGGCCAACGCCTCTTCCCAGCTGACCTCCCGCCAGGGGTCGGTCACCTTCTCGCGGATCATCGGGTTGAGGATGCGTTCCTTGTGGGTCGAGTAGCCATAGGCGAAGCGGCCCTTGACGCAGGAATGGCCACGATTGGCCTGGCCGTCCTTCCAGGGCACCATGCGCACCAGCTCTTCGCCCCGCATCTCCGCCTTGAACGAACAGCCGACACCGCAATAGGCGCAGGTGGTGACGACCGAATGCTCCGGCTGGCCGATGGCGATCACCGACTTCTCGGTCAGTGTCGCGGTGGGACAGGCCTGGACGCAGGCGCCGCAGGAGACGCATTCCGAGGAGAGAAAGTCTTCGTGCTGGCCGGGCGAGACGCGGCTGCCGAAGCCTCGGCCCTCGATCGTCAGCGCAAACGTGCCCTGTACCTCCTCGCAGGCGCGCACGCAGCGCGAACAGACGATGCATTTGGACGGGTCGTAGGTGAAGTAGGGGTTCGATTCATCCTTCGGCATCCAGCGGGGATTGGTGCCGTCGCTATCGCGGGCCTTCACGTGGTTGTCGCCCTCGTAGCCGTAGCGCACGTCGCGCAGGCCGACCGCGCCGGCCATATCCTGCAATTCGCAATCGCCATTGGCCGCGCAGGTCAGGCAATCGAGCGGGTGGTCGGAGATATATAGCTCCATCACGCCCTTGCGAATATCCTTCAGCCGCGCCGTCTGGGTGTGGACGACGAGGCCCGGCGCCACCGGGGTGGTGCAGGAGGCGGGCGTGCCGTTACGCCCGTCGATTTCGATCAGACAGAGCCGGCAGGAGCCGAAGGCATCGACCATGTCGGTCGCGCATAGCTTCGGCACCTGAATGCCGGCCTCCATGGACGCCCGCATGATGGAGGTACCCTCGGGCACGGTGATCTCGCGGCCGTCGATGGTAAGGGTGACCATCTTTTCCGCATGAGAGGCGGGGGTGCCGAAATCGGTTTCAGGAACGAGAAGCATGGGGGTCTCCTGAAAGATGAGGGTGCTGGGTGTCGTTGTGGGCGGTGTTGCCGTGGGGTTGCCCCTCATCCGGCTGCCGCCACCTTCTCCCCGTTTTGACGGGGAGAAGGGACTCGTGGTGAAGTGTTGCCCTGTTCGAAAACGGTGAGCAGGCCGCGTCTCCTCTCCCCGCATGCGGGGAGAGGGTTAGGGTGAGGGGCAGCCCACGGGCCGCAGCCGTGCTGGACGCGTGTATCATTCCGCAGCCTCCACAACCGGTGCCGCAACGAAATCATCCGGAAAATGCGTGACGGCGCTCATGACCGGATAGGGCGTGAAGCCGCCCAGTGCGCAGAGGGAGCCGAACTTCATGGTGTTACAGAGGTCGGTCAGCAGCGCGAGGTTCTTTTCCGGCTCGATGCCGCGGCCGATGCGGTCGACGACCTCCACGCCGCGGGTCGAGCCGATGCGGCAGGGGGTGCATTTGCCGCAGCTTTCCACGGCGCAGAATTCCATGGCGAAACGGGCCTGTTTCAGCATGTCGGCGGTGTCGTCGAAGACCGTGATGCCGGCGTGCCCGATGAGGCCGCCCGCGGCCGCGAAGGCCTCGTAGTCGAAGGGCGTGTCGAACAAAGCGCGCGGGAAGTAGGCGCCGAGCGGGCCGCCCACCTGTACCGCCTTGACCGGCCGCCCCGTGGCGGTGCCGCCGGCCACGGTATCGACGATCTCGCCGAGGGTCAGGCCGAAGGCGACTTCGTAGAGGCCGGTCCGCCGGGCGTTGCCCGCGATCTGGATCGGGATCGTGCCGCGGGAGCGGCCCATGCCGAAGTCGCGGTAATGTTCGGGGCCTTTGTCGAGGATGACGGGCACCGAGGCGAGCGAGATGACGTTGTTGATGACGGTCGGTTGGCCGAACAGGCCTTTGTGTGCCGGCAGAGGCGGCTTGGCGCGCACGACGCCGCGCTTGCCTTCGAGCGAATTCAGGAGCGCGGTTTCCTCGCCGCAGACATAGGCGCCGGCGCCGGTGCGGATCTCGATATCGAAGCTGCTACCCTGCCCGAGAACCGAGGTTCCGAGCATGCCGGCGCGCCGAGCGATGCCGACGGCTCTCGTCATCGTGTCGATGGCGTGGGGATATTCCGAGCGGATGTAGACGAAGCCCTTGGTGGCACCCGTCGCGAGCCCCGCGATCGCCATGCCCTCGATGACGACGAAGGGATCGCCTTCCATGATCATCCGGTCGGCAAAGGTGCCGCTGTCGCCTTCGTCGGCGTTGCAGACGATGTATTTTCGCGCATCCGGACAGTCGAGAACGGTCTTCCACTTGATGCCGGTCGGGAAGCCCGCGCCGCCGCGGCCGCGCAGGCCGGAGAGGGTGACGGCTTCGACGATTGCCTCGGGTGGCATCGCGACGGCCTTGGTGAGACCGGCAAGCCCGCCATGGGCGCGGTAGTCGTCGAGCGACAGCGGATCGATAACGCCGCAGCGCGCGAAGGTGAGGCGGGTCTGGTTCCTGAGGAACGGGATCTCCTCGGTCGGTCCGAGGAAGAGCGGATGGTTGACGACTTCTGATGTGTCAAGAAGCCAGCCGGCTTCGAGCAGGGGGCTGATGTCGGCCGGCGTGACGGGGCCGTAGGCCATGCGGCCCGCCGATGTCTCCACCTCCACCAGTGGCTCCAGCCAGTGCAGGCCGCGCGAGCCGGTGCGGACGATGGTGAGATCGAGCCCACGGGCTGCCGCTTCCTGTGCGAGGCGCGCTGTAACGCGGTCGGCACCGACGGCAAGGGCTGCGGCATCGCGGGGGATGAAGATGCGGGTCATGCGCCCACCTCCGCGAGAAGCATGTCGAGCCCGTGTGCATCCAGCCGTCCGTGCACCGCGCCGTCCAGCATGGCGGCGGGTGCGGTGGAACAGAGCCCGAGACAGAAGACCGGCTCCAGCGTCACCGCGCCGTCCGCCGTGGTCTGGTGGAAATCGATGCCGAGACGGCTTTTCGCCCGATCACCCAGACGGTCGCTGCCCATGGCCTGACACGCTTCGGCGCGACAGAGCTTGAGCACACGCCGGCCGGCAGGATGGCTGCGGTAGTCATGATAGAAGGTAACGACCCCGTGAACTTCGGCGCGCGACAGGTTGAGCCCCAAGGCGATCATCGGAACGGCTTCGTTCGGGATATGCCCGAATGCAGCCTGCACCGCATGCAGGATCGGCAGCAACGGCCCTTCCAGATGCTTCATGTCGGAAACGATCTCGGCGACGCTCGTTGCGAGGTCGCTGCTGACAAGGTGTCGATCCACCGGGCTCCTCCGTACAGGTCTGTGACGCGCCGGTGTTTTGCCGGCCTCCTCCAAGCGGGTTCATGTCAGAAACACGAAACCTGGCGTCAGGCGGTAAAGGTCTCAGAGATGAACCATGCGAGCAATATGGAAGAACCGTGGAGCGATAGAAGATTTCTATCAAACGCCCTGCTGTTCTGCGAGCTTGCGGGCCTCGTGCAGGAGGGCCGAGACCAGTGGCGTATAGGGTTCGCGGTGCGTCGCCACCAGGCCGACGAGGTGGCCGGCATCCGGCTCTTCGATCGGGATCACATGGATGTCATCGTGAAAGCCGAAGGATTTCGCGACGTTGTAAGGCATGATACTCGCCCACTGGCCGGTGCGGATGTGGGAGAACAGCACGATCATCGAGTTGGATTCGAGCGTCGGGCGGGCCTGGACGCCCGCCGCGCTGAAGTGCTGGTTGATGATGCGGCGGTTCTGCATGTCGTTGGTCAATAGACAAAGCCGAATGCTGCTGGCTTCCGCCCAGGTTACCGATGCCCGGTCGGAAAGCGGCGTGCCGGAGGCCGTGACGAGATGGTAGCGCTCCACCGACAGGGGCACGCTGGTCACACGTCCCACCGGCTCGTTGTCGAGATAGGTGAGGCCCGCGTCGATTTCGAGATTTTCCAGAAGACCCAGCATTTTCGAGGACGTGGTCGACAGGACGGAGAAGGTGACGTCGGGATGTTTTTCTTGGAAGGGCGCGGTCAGCCGCGGCACCATCGCGAGCGTGGTCGGAACGGCTGCAAGACGGATATGGCCAACGAGGCCCTTCTTTGCCGCCCGCATCTCCTGTCGCATCGTGCGGGCATCGCCGACGATGCGGCGGGCCCATTCCAGCACGCGCTGACCTTCCGGCGTCAGCCCCTGGAACCGGGAGCCGCGATTGACGAGCATGACGCCGAGGTTGTCTTCAAGCTGGCGGATGGCGGCGGACAGCGTGGGCTGGGTGATGCCGCATTGCTCGGCGGCGCGGCCGAAGTGCCGCTCCTGTGCGAGAGCTATGAAGAATTCGAGCTTGTCGATCATGCAAGCGGGATCATGCGCTTTCCCGGTCGTCTGGGCAACCGATGGCCGGGTATACGGTCCCCAGCCGTCCGGCCTGATGGGCAGGGCTCCGAGATCAGGAGCCCGTGCCGCCCCGGAGCTCGTTGATGATGGTGCGGACGAGGATGCGGATGTCGAGAAGGATGGAGAAGGTCCTGATGTATTCGACGTCGCTCAGGATGCGGCGAATGGCCGTGTCGCTGTCCGTCGTCGGGCCGCGAAGGCCGCGGGACTGGGCAAGACCCGTCAATCCCGGCCGAACCAGATGGCGGTTCTCGTAGCCATGCACGAGGTCCGCATAGTTCATGCCGCCAGCGACCATGTCGGGCACATGCGGGCGGGGTCCGACGAGCGACATATGCCCGACGACGACGTTCCAGAGCTGCGGGATTTCGTCGAGGCTGGTCTTGCGCAGGAACCGGCCCATGCGCGTCACGCGGGGGTCGCCATCGACCGTCAGCCTCACGCCGGCATGATCGCATTGCTCGACATACATCGAGCGGAATTTGAGGATCTCGAAAGGCACTTCGTTCCGACCCGTGCGCAGCTGGCGGAAGAAGACGGGGCCCTTGCTCTCCAGGCGGATCATGATGGCGATCAGCAGAAGGATCGGGGCGAGAACGATCAGTCCGGCAAACGCACCCCCGACGTCCATCGCCCGCTTCAGGGCAAACTGGACCGGTGCATGGGGACGTGTGCGAGCGACAAGTGTCGGGACATTGTCGTTTGCCAGCATGGTATCGGCCAGCAGGGCTTCCAGCATGGGCGAACGCGTGCCGGCATTCTGTCCAGCGACGTCTGTCTCCGAACGGCCTATTCTCTGCAGTATGGGATGGATGCTCATCGGCTATTTCCCTGCAACTAAAGCAATGTCGTCGATGTGACGTGATGAATGGGTAGAAGCACACGTTCTCGATGAAACGACACAGATTTGTGCCGTATTGATACACAAATGTGCCCTTTAAATTCGGCCTTCTAGAAGTATTCGGCCAATCAATATTTGTATTTAACGATTTATTAAAGACACGGGTTTTTGGCAACCAGGCATCTCAAAAGCCTTGTCTATTGGTTAATCCTAAAATTCTAATGTTAAGCGCTGTGCCTGTCCCGCGTGTACGGTCACTTGCCGGGAAATGGCGGGAGCTTGAAGCTGTGGAGCGCGCTTTTCGGCATCCAGAGCGAAAGACCGGCATCGCTCAGCGGCAGCCAGGCAAAGGGATCGAAGAACGCGTCGCTGATCTTGCGACGCGGCTTGTCGCTCTGGCGGGCGAGGAAGTTGTATCGCGGCAGATCGCCCATCTCCCGCCTGAACAGGATGTGGCTGCCGAAGTCGTCCCTGTCGAACTCCTGCAATGCGGCGATCTGGCGGAGCATGTCGCCATCGTCCTGCCAATGCACCTGTGCAAGGAAGGACTCCACGGCACGGCTGCCGGCCGCGATCACGGCCGCGCGGTCTGCCTCGATCTCGATGTTGAATTTCACGCGGAAAGAAAGCACGCGACCCTTGAGATCGCCCTTCAGCAGCACGAAGACGGAGGACTGCTGTGGCGGCGGCGGCTCGTCAGGCGGGGCCTCGACCAGGGGCTCGTTGTCCGGATCGACGTCTTCGCCGGTCCGCAGTTCAAGGGTTTCGATCGGTGGGGCCGGGGCAGGTGTTGCGCCCGCCTTCACGCCTTTTCCGATCGACAGGAAGGCCGAGCATTCGGACCCGCGCCCGTCCACCGCGCCGGCTGTCCAAGTGATCTCGGGGAAGCCATTCGTGCGCAGCGCGTCGCAAAGCCGGCGCGGATCCATGCGGATGGCCCGAACGAAGGTGGTGGGGATTCCATCCAGGTTGGCGCGGGCATAGCGGGGAACCTGAATGGTGGGTGCCGGCAGGCGGATGCCCTTGACGATGCGCACGGTCGGTATGACGAGACCGGGGGCTGTCTGCAGGGTCGGTGCGTCAGAGGGGAAGAGTTGCTCCAGCCTTACGGGCGGATAGCCGAAATGCGCCAGGAACAGATTGAGGTTGCGCAGGTCGTTTGCACCCAGCACCGTACCGACGATCGCCGTGAAGACGACAAGAACGGCAATAGCAAAGAATACGCGTCCCGAACGGCCTTTCTCCACACTCGTCATGCCGGGTCATCGTCTCCGTCTGCTCGTCGCTCGCCTGCCCTATGAGCCTGTCTCGACAGGGAGTCCAGTATGGCGATGGCGCGAAGCGTCGGATTCGAACCTCGGCGCCAGACGCGCAACCCGACAGCTCTGTCAGCGGGCGTGCCGGTCGCGATAGGCGAGAATGGTGACGTGCAGGACCATCAGCGGCCAGATCATACAATAGAGCAGGCCTGCGACCCGCAGGATGTCCCAGCTCTTGACCTGCGCCATCTCGCCTTCGCGAAACGTCGTCTCAAGAAAGAACAGCGCCACGAGCGTGTAGAGTGCCAGCAGGATCGTTTCCGTCATGAGTGTTTCCGCATATCGAAATGTAACAGGAGCCGGCGTGCTTGCCTAGGACAAGTGTGTGCCAGATCGGCACAATGCGCCCGGGTGTCGCAAAGGCCTGCGACGCCCGGAAACATCCGGCTTCCATCAAGCCTGTCGATGCTTGTGCGAGTCTGGAGAATGCTGGCTTTTCGAGGCGATCAGAGGCCTTCGTCGGGAATATTCACGATATGGCCGCAGGCCTTGCAGTGGACGGCATCGGCATCGTGCCGGTTCAGGCCGCATTGCGGGCAGGAGAAGCGCACCTTGTTCGGCCGGACGATGGCCTGCGCCAGCCGCACGAACAGTGAAATGCCGAAGATCATCGTGACGATGGAGGTCAGCTTGCCGAGCGTGCCGGGCAAAGTGATGTCGCCGAAGCCCGTGGTGGTGATGGTCGCCACCGTGAAGTAGAGGGCATCGACGAAGCCGGTAATGCCGGATTCCGTTGCGAAGAACGCCGTGTAGACGAAGCCCGTAACGAGGAAGAGAAACGTCACGAAATTGATGCAGGCGCCGATGACCTCCTGATATTCGCGGCAGCCGGCCCGGTGAACGAGAATGCCGAAGACGCGGCTCTGGCTGAAGGACCAGATGCGGAGGGCCCGGAGAAAGGCGAAGCTCGAAAACGTCTCGGGAAAGAGCAGCGTGGCGAGAATGACGATATCGACCAGCGTCATCGGCCGGACGAGAAAGCGCCATGCCTTGTTGGCGATCAGCGACCGTGCCGTCAGCTCGAAGGCGATGAGTGCTGCGATCGCATAGTCGATGACCAGATAGATGCCGTGGCGCGTGAGATAGGGGCCGGCCAGAAAGAACAGGATGACGGCGAGATCGACGATGCCGATGGTCACCTGAAAGCCGACGGCCTGACCATCCGTACCATAGTAGAGCCGCCTCAGCGTGGCGCGCAGGCCGGAGGGCTGCTCCGTCTCCTTTGCACCCTGGAGCCCGGCCGCGTCCGCAACGTCCTGAAGGCCATCCGTCTTCTCCGCCTTGCCGTCTGTGCTGCCGCTCGTGCTGTTCGTCATTCTGCCCGCCTGAACTGCGTCGAGAGATAGCCGGGTCCGGGTCCTCTTCAAGAGACCTCGCATCCGCGTCTGCCCTCGTATTGCCGGAATTGCTGATGAAAGCCAGAGACGACCTTGACTTCGGACGCTCCTCGCGCAGTTTGCAATCGGCCGAACGTTACAGGAAGTTCACTGTCAAGCAGCCCGGCTCGGCGATATAGAGCTTTTCCGGCATTCACCAGACGCATGTGGTTCCATGACCCTTCCCGATACGACGCCTTCGACCCCTGCTTCTGCCGGCGCACCTGCGACAGGTGTGGAGCCTGACGTACCCCGCGACATCCTTGCCCGCTTCGGCGGCATCAGCCGGTTTGCGGCCGGCGGCGCCATTCTGCTCGTCGCGGCCATCGTCGTCATCGCCATCGTGCACCTGACGTCGGAAGTCCGCTACGAGGACGTGATGGGCGCGCTCGATAGCACGAGCTGGACCGCGATCGCGCTGGCGCTGGTGTTCACGGGCCTCAGTTTCTTCGCCCTGACGTTCTACGACGTCAGCGCGCTCTCCTATGTCAAGCATCGCCTGCCGTATAACGATGTCGCACTGACGGCCTTTGCGGCCTATGCGGTCGGCAACACCGCGGGTTTCGGGCCGCTGAGCGGCGGGGCGATCCGCTATCGCGCCTATTCGCGGCTGGGCCTGAAGCCGGAGGAGATCGGCGGTGTCATCGCCTTCGTCACGCTCGCCTTCGGCCTCGGCCTCGCCGCCGTGGGCTCACTCAGCCTTCTCGCCATCGCGCCGGAAGTCGCGCCGCTCACCTGGCTGTCGGCCTCCGGCCTGCGGATCGTCGCCATCCTGGTGCTGACGGCCATCGTCGCGCTGATGGTGGCGGGCCGCGACGGGCAGCCGCTCGTCTTCAGCCGCATCTCGGTGCGCCTGCCGGATTCGCGGACGGCATCGCGCCAGTTCCTAGTCACCGTTCTCGATCTCGCGGCCTCCGCCTCGGTGCTCTACGTGCTTCTGCCGGAAGGGACAATCGGCTGGCCGGCGTTTCTGGCCATCTATTCGGTGGCGGTCGGGCTCGGGGTGCTCAGCCATGTTCCCGCAGGTCTCGGCGTGTTCGAGACGGTCATCGTCGCGGCCCTCGGGCAGACGGCGAGCGTCGATACGGTTCTCGGCGCGCTGGTGCTCTACCGCCTGATCTACCATGTCGTGCCGCTGATCCTCGCCGTGCTGTTCGTCGTCATCGCCGAAGTGCGCACGCTTGCGCGCAAGCCGGTCGGCTCCAGCCTGCGGCGGGTTGCCGGGCGCCTGACGCCGCTGCTGCTCTCGGCGCTCGCGCTCGTGCTCGCGGCCATGTTGGTCTTCTCGAGCGTCACGCCGACGCCGGATGAAAACCTTGCCTTCCTGTCGGATTACGTGCCGCTACCGGTCATCGAGGGTGCGCACTTTCTTGCCAGCGTGCTCGGCCTTGCTCTGTTGATCGCGGCGCGCGGCCTTGCGCGGCGGCTCGACGGGGCGTGGTGGGCCGCACTCGGGCTGGCGCTCGCAGCCCTTCTCCTCTCGCTGGTCAAGGCGGTCGCCCTGTTCGAGGCGGGGCTTCTCGCCTTCTTCATCATCAGCCTGCTCATCAGCCGCCGCGTGTTCACGCGGCCGGCGACCATGACCAGCACCGCGCTGACGGTGCCGTGGTTGACGGCCATGGGTGCGCTCTGCCTGTTTGCCGTGGCCGTGCTCCTGTTCGTCTATCGCGACGTCGAATATTCCAACCGGCTCTGGTGGGAGTTCGAACTCTCGGCCGAAGCGCCGCGTGGCTTGCGCGCCGTGCTCGGCCTCGTGCTCTTTTCCGGCGCCGTCGCCTTCTGGAGCCTGATGCGGCCGGCGCGGGGGACGATCGAAACGCCGTCTCCCGACGATCTCGACAGGGCGATGGCGATCATCGCGCAGCAGGGCATGTCCGACGCCAACCTCGTGCTGATGGGCGACAAGAGCCTGATGTTCTCTCCCGATAACAGGGCCTTCATCATGTATGGCCGGCAGGCGCGCTCCTGGATCGCACTGTTCGATCCGGTGGGGCCGCGCGACGCCTGGGCGGACCTGATCTGGCAGTTCGTCGAAAGCGCCCGGGCCGTCGGGTGCCGCCCGGTCTTCTATCAGGTTTCGCCGGCCGGCCTGTCCTACTATGCCGATGCCGGCCTGCGCGCCTTTCGCTTGGGCGAAATCGCCACGATGGACCTCACGAATTTCACCCTGAAGGGCGGAAAGTGGGCGACGCTGCGCCAGACGGTGAGCCGCGGGCAGCGCGACGGGCTGGCGTTCGAACTGATCGAAGCTGCCGATGTGCCTGCGATCCTCGACGATCTCCAAGCGGTCTCGGATACGTGGCTTGCGCATCACGAAGCCAAGGAGAAGGGATTTTCGCTCGGCGCCTTTTCCCGCGACTACCTCTGCCGTCAGCCGGTCGCGGTTCTGAAAGTCGAGGGAAAGATCGTCGCCTTCGCCAACATCCTCGTCACCGATACGCTCGAGGAGGGCTCCGTGGACCTGATGCGGTTTTCGCCGGAGGCTCCCAAGGGGTCGATGGATTTCCTGTTCGTCTCGGTCATGGAGCATCTGCGCGATCGCGGCTTCAAGCGTTTCAATCTCGGCATGGCGCCGCTCGCCGGTCTTTCGGAGCGGCGGTCCTCGCCGGTCTGGGACAAGGTCGGGCGGACCGTTTTCGAGCACGGCGAGCGCTTCTACAACTTTAAGGGCCTCAAGGCCTTCAAGACGAAGTTCCATCCCCGATGGGAGCCTCGTTATATGGCAGCCGGTGGGGGGATCAGTCCGGTCCTCGCGCTGATGGACGCCACGTTCCTGATCGGTGGCGGCGTGAAAGGGCTCGTGAAGAAATGAGACTGTTGAAGACGTTGACGGTTCTGAGCCTGCTGGCTACGGCGCCGTGTGCTGCCTTTGCGCAAGATGCATCCGGCTTCGACACCGGCATGATCCCCGCGCCGCGCATCCTAAAGCCGACGGGCGAGGTGAAAGCCGCCGTGGTGCTGCTCTCGGACGCGGCCGGCTGGGGCGCGAAGGAAGATCTCGTGGCATCGCGGATGACGGGCGAGGGCGCGCTGGTGATCGGGATCGACCTGCCGTCCTACCTTGCTTCGCTTGCCAAGGACGATGGCGACTGCGTCTATACGGTTTCCGATATCGAGGCGCTCAGCCAGCAGGTCCAGCGTTCCCTCGACAATTCCGACTATAACCTGCCGATCGTCGCCGGTGTCGGCGCGGGCGGTGCCATGGCGCTGGCGATCGCGGCACAGACGCCGGCGGCGACCATCGGCCATACGCTCGCTGGCGATCCGGACGCTGGTATCGCGCTGACCCGCGAGCTCTGCACGCCCGCCGACAAGCGCACCGTGGGCGACCGGATGGAATACGGCCTGACCGACGGGCCGCTGCCCGACCCGATAACGGTTCTCCTCGGCCCGGCGGCACCCGCCGATGGCAAGACCCATGTCGAGGCGCTGAAGGCCAAGCATGACGACATCGACGTTCAGAACAGCGATGGCGACATCTGGCAGGATTTTTCCGACGCCCTGTCCGGTCTGGTGGAAAGCGGCGGTGGTGACGACAACCCGCTCGGCCTGCCGCTGACCGTGCTCGACGCCAAACCGACGCGCGATACGATGGCCATCGTGCTCTCGGGCGATGGCGGCTGGCGCGATATCGACAAGGAGGTCGGCGACGTCCTGCAGCAGCAGGGCATGCCGGTCGTGGGCATCGATTCGCTGCGCTATTTCTGGGCGGAGCGCGCGCCGCAGGAGGTCGCGAACGATCTGTCGCGCATCATCGGGCTCTATACCAAGCGCTGGAACGTCAAGCGCGTATTGCTGATCGGCTATTCCTTCGGTGCCGACGTGCTGCCGCGGACCTACAACCTCCTGCCAGCGGCCGACCGCGCACGCGTCTCGCAGCTCTCGCTTCTCGCCGTGTCGCATCAGGTCGACTACAAGATTTCCGTTCTCGGCTGGCTCGGTGCCGCCGCGTCCGATGGCAACGGCGATCCGGCCGACGATCTGAAGACCATCGATCCCGCTCTGGTCCAATGCGTCTACGGCACCGACGAGGAGGACGATGTCTGCCCGACGCTGAAGAGCACCGGGGTTGAGGTGATCCCGATCGAGGGCGGCCACCATTTCGACGAGGACTACCCGGCCTTGGTCAAGCGCATTCTCGACGGGTATGACAAGCGTCTGGGCAAGTCTGCGCCATAATCTCTCGGTGGGCCGGCCTATCCCGGCATGCCGAGCGCCGCTTCGAGGCTTTCCCAGCTTTCGTCCATGGCGAAAGCGGATGAGAGGAAGGGGATGGCGATATGGCCGAAGGCGATGGACAATTGTCGCTCCGCCGTCTCCTCGTCCCTGCCGGCGATCTGGCTCGAATAGATGACGCTGGCAAGGCCGGTGCGGTCGGCACCCGACTTGCAATGGATCAGAATCGGCTTGGGGGCGTCGCGCAGGATCGCGATCAGCTTCCGGCTCTTCTCCGCCGTCAAAGCGCGCGAGGCAGACATGGGGAAGTCGATATGCACGAGGCCTTCGCGCGCGGCCGCTTCGACCTCGTCGCGGTACCAGGCGCCTTCGCTCGGGCCCCGCAGGTTGATGACGGTGCGGATGCCGTAGCGGCTCTTATAGTCCGAGAGATCCGCGCCCGACGGCTGGGCCGAGCGGTAGAGTTGGCCGGGAACGACTTCATGGAAATTGTCGGTGAGCAGCAGGCTGCCGAAATGCACGCCCGCCATCAGCGTGGCGGGCAGGAAGGCGGTCCACAGCATGGCTGCCAGCGATTGTTTCTTACGGGTGCACATACGCCAGGGTCTCCGGATCGGGTGGGCGCGAGGGTGTCTCGCGCCGCCGTCCGGTTTTCCCAGAGGCGTGTAACAGCTTTATTTAATATTCCTGTCGAATGACCGTCAGGCCGCCATTTCCTCCCCCGGCAGCGTCAGGCTGCCATTTCCTCCCCCGGCAGCGTCAGGCTGCCATTTCCTCGACGTCGCGTTCCTTGAACATGCGGGCGAGGTTGAGGAAGCAGATCATGCCGTTTTCGTTAGCGATGATGCCTTCGGCATAGGCCTTGTCGAAGGACGTGGTGACTTCGGGAACCGGCTGGACCTGGCTGCCCTGGACGGTCAGGATGTCGGAGACGCGATCGACCACAAGGCCGACGACCATCGAATGCACTTCGGCAACCACGATGGCGCTGCGCTCGTTGGCGACGGTCGATTTCATGCCGAGCTTGTGGGCCAGATCGATGATCGGGATGACCGTGCCGCGCAGGTTCATCACGCCGATGACTTCCGGCGGAGAATGCGGGATCGGCGTCGAGGGCGCCCAGCCGCGGATTTCGCGGATCGTGGTCGTTTTGACGCAGAATTCCTGGTCATGAAGCCGGAAGGCAATGATTTCCAGCGTTTCGCCGCCAAAACCGGCCATTGTCAGTGCGTTGCTCATGTCTCTTGTCCCCGCATTCGAAATCACGACGGATTTTCAGACTGCAGGATACCGCATGAATGGTTAAAAGAGCTTTTCATGTTTGCGAGCCTGTTTCAGCCGCTGCGGGTCGGGCGATCGAGAATGCGGCGGCCGAAGAGGCTGGCGGCGAGCTCCACCATGACGCGGGCGCTCTTGCCCCGGTCGTCGAGGAAGGGATTGAGTTCCACGAGATCGAGCGAGGACACGTGGCCGCTGTCGCAGAGCATTTCCATGACCAGATGCGCCTCGCGGAAGGTTGCGCCGCCGGGAACGGTGGTGCCGACGCCGGGCGCGATGTCCGGCTCGAGAAAATCGACGTCGAGGCTGACATGCAGCAGCCCGTCCTCGCGCTCCACGGCCTTCAGGATCTCCTTGACGATGGCGGCGACGCCCATCTCATCGAGCGCGCGCATGTCGTAGACGTTGACGCCGTGGCGGTTGATCTCCTGGCGCTCGGTCTCGTCGACGGAGCGGATGCCGACCTGGTAGACGCGCTTCGGATCGACGAGGGGCCGTCCCGGCGGCAGGATCTCCGCAAACTCGGCATGACCGCAGAAGAAGGCGACGGGCATGCCGTGCATATTGCCCGAGGGCGAGGTTTCCGGCGTGTTGAAATCGGCATGGGCATCGAGCCACAGCACGAAGAGCGGGCGCTTGCTCTCGGCAGCATAGCGGGCCATGCCCGAGACGCTGCCCATGGACAGCGCATGGTCGCCGCCCAGAATGACCGGCACGGCGCCCTTCGACGCGGTATCATAGGTCGCCGCCTCCAGTGCGCGGGTGTATCCGGCGACGATCGGCAGATGTTTGGCGCCGGGATGGCGTCCAAGATTGTCCACCGGATCGGGGCGGAGGTCTCCGTGGTCGGTGACATCGAATCCGAGATCGGCCATGACGCGGTCGATGCCGGCGATTCTAAGCGCCGTCGGGCCCATGCTGCAGCCTCGGCGGCCGGAGCCTTCCTCCAGCGGTACGCCAATCAACCCAATCGAAACCATATGCGTCTTCCCTCAGCCAAACGTCTCGGCGCGGACTGTGCACCGGCAGCGATCTCGCCGGAAGATGCAAGATGGGTAAATTTGCGTGCCCGTTCCGGCAAATTGCAAAGGGTCATCCATCAGATTGCGCAGGGCGACCGTCCGCAGCGCCGGGCACGGGCTGCGGACGCATCGATGACGGCGAAGCGTCAGTATTCCTTCTCGTAGAAGACGCCGGCGCCGCCGCCCTCCGAGCCCGCTTCGCCGCGCAGCTTCACGCCGCGGCCGACATCGAGATTGATGACGGCCTTGGCACCGTCCTCGGCACTCTGCTGCAGTTCGAGATAGGTGCGGTCGTTGATGTAGCGGCCGGCCCGGAACATGGCGCCGCCGCCGTCGTCGGTGGACACGTCGAGGTCATCGACGCCGAGCTTGTTGCGCAAGCCATCGAACAGCGAGCCGCCGGGACCTCCGGCGAGTTGTGCAACGGCGCTCGCGAGCTGCGCGATCTGCACGGCCGAAAGGTTGGAGAGCGACCGGTTGAAGATCAGCTGGGCGAGGATTTCATCCTGCGGCAGGGCCGGGGAGGAGCTGAAGGTCACGTTGGGGCTGTTGGCGAGGCCCGCGACATTGACCGTGACGGTGGTCGAGCCTGCCGTCGATGTCGCATCGAGGTCGAGCGCCGGGATGAGGTTGCCGCCGAAGGTGATGGTGCCGTCGGTGAAGGTGATCCGCTTGCCGAGGATCTCCAGCCGGCCGCGGCGCATCTGGAAGCCGCCGGTGACGGCCGGGTTCGCCGCGGTGCCGCGGATCACGAGATCGCCGCCAAGCTCGGCATCGACGCCGCGGCCGCGCACGAAGATGTGGGAGGCCGCGACCGTCATGTCGAAGCCGATGCCGCTGCTTTTCTCCCGGGTGCCGTCGCCTGCGTCCTTCTGGACCAGCGCCTGCATGCGGCGCACGTCGGCGGGGGCATTACGGTGCTTGATGTTGATCTCCGACAGCGATGCCGGGAGCTTTTCGGGGATGGTGATGGACGCCTTGGGAATGGCGACGCGCCCGCTGAGGATCGGTGACCCTGTGAGGGGTCCGGTCAGCTTCAGTGTACCGTCGAGGTTCGCCGTCAGCAGGCTACCATCGACATAGGTCGCCTTTGCCAGGCGGATGTTGAGATTGGCCGGGAAGCCCGAGCCGGGCTCGATGCCGATCGTGCCGGTAACGGCGAGCGAGCCGCCGGTGGAGAGCGTTCCCGTCAGCCGCTCGATCCGCGCCTGCTGTCCGGCAAGGATTACATTTGCGGTCAGGCCGTTGACGGCGAGGTTGCGGCGGGCGTCGAGCAGGCGGGCACCGGAGGTGGTGACCGAACCGTTGACGATGGGAGCGGAGACGGCACCGGAAATTGCCGCATCGACCTTTGCGGTCCCGGTCAGGACGAATCCGTTCTGCGCGAGGATCGGGCCGAGCAGCGAGAAGGGGAGGTCGCCGTTGAACCGCATGTCGATCGGCCGGTTGCCGGCAATGCCGAGCTTGCCGCCGCCGTTGAATGCAAGTCCGCCGCCGCCACGAATGTCGGTGTCGAGCGTGACGGTGTTGTCTGCAAAGCCGCCCTTCGCCGTAATGGTCAGCGCGCCGACGCCGGCCGACTTTGCCTGCGCGACCGTGGCATTGGCCCAGCGCAGGTCGTAGGTGACATCGGGAGCGGCAGCGGTGCCCTTGGCGACGATCGAGCCGTCGATCGTCCCGTCGGCGCCGAGCGTCGGGGCGACCGCATTGATCAAACGGGCGGGCAGGCGGTCGAGCCGGACGCTGAGGTCGAGCGCATCGCCCGCCGTGCCGGTGAGGGCCATGGTGCCGCCGGATGCACCGATGCGCAGGTCGGACACGCGGACCGTACCGTTCTCGATGATGATGGTGGAGGGTGCGGCGAGCTTCAGCGCGATCTGGCGCGGCGCGGCGGACAGCGTTGAAAGCCTGACGGTCGTGCGGGCCGCTGCCGTTTCGATGGCGCCGCGGAAGACGAGCGGCGCATTGTCGTAGACCGCGTCGAGGCGGACTTCGGTGAGACCGGCCTGTTTCTGGTCGAAGGCGAGATCGAGGTTGGAAACGCGGTTCGCCCCCTGCGCGATCGTTTCCACCTTGGCCGTGCCGCGGATGGCGAGCGCCTTCAGGTCTTCGACGGTGATGTCCGCCTCAGGGCGGGTGATGACGAGATCGCCGCGCTTGATACCCGAGCCGGATGCCTTCAGCGCCAGCGAGGTCTTGCCGCCTGTGCTGGCAATGGTGGCCGAGCCCGCAAGGTCGCCCGAGGCCTGTTCGCCGGCCATGGCGGCGATCAGACCGACATCCGGCAGGTTGAAGGTGATGGTGCCGTTCGGCTCGTAGGCTTCGGTCAGGTCGATGCTGCCGTCGAGCCGGTTGTCGCCGATCCGGGCGGCAAGTTCCGGAATACGGATACGGCCGTTCGTCGTTTCGAGCCGGGTGCGGATGTCGATGGCTTGGCCGCCGAGCGCGCCGGTGGCGGTGATCGCAGCCTGCGGGTTTGGGGGGTCGGCCGTCACGGTGGCCGCGGCCACGAGGTCGCTCAGCGTTCTCCCGGCGAGCGTCGCGCCGCTGGAGCGGATCTCGGCCTTGACCAGCGGGCGCTCGAGGGCGCCGGTGGCGTCCAGCGTGAAGCGGGCACTGCCCTTGGCATCGGCCAGCACCTTGCCGAGGTCGGGAAGCGTGCCGGCGGTCGCCGCCGTCAGCTGTCCGTCGATCAGCGACAGCGAGCCATTGGCGGTGATGGTGCCGGAATCCACGGCGATGTTGGTGACGTTGAGGGCACCGGCGGTGTCCCGGGTGACGTTTGCCGACAGTGCGAGGTTGGTGTCGAACCTTGAAGCGAGAGCGGCGGGCAGGGAGGCAGGCGGGGCGCTGAGGCGAAGTGCGGCGCGCAGGCTGTTGTCGCTCATCTGGAACCGGCCGTTGACCGCACCGTCGAGACCGGCGCTGTCGATGGTGACCGGGTCGAAGCCGACCGCATCCGGGGCAACGCTGATGGTCGCATCGAGCTTCAGGGGGCTCAGCAGCAGGCGGCCGAGATCGGCATTGACGAAGCGGGTCGCGCCGGCATCGATAGTGGCGCGAATCGCTCCCTGCCGGCCGGTGATGTCGAAGCTGTCACTATGGGCGACCACGCCGACCGTCTCGAGCCGGCCCTGGGGTACGGCGACATAGGCCAGCTGGCCCTTCACGTCGATGACGGCGCCGGTCATGGGGCCGCGGGCGACGATATCGGCTGTCGTAATGGCCACGCGGGCCTCGCCGCCGTCGATCGGCTGGGCGTATTCGACGGCCGGGTTGCCGCGAACGGCAACGGTGACATCGAGTGTTTGTCCGACGAGGCCGGTGACGCTGGCCGTGCCGCCGGGAAGCTGAATGGCGAAATCGTCGAGGCGGACGCCGCCCTGGTCGAGCGCCAGCGTCTTCGGATCGGACAGTTCGAGCGGGATGCCGCGGGGCGCGGCGTTCAGCGACTGGATGGTGAAGGATGGCGTGCCACTCTCCGTGGTCACGGAGCCCTTCAGCGACAGCGGCGCATTGTCAAAGGTGCCGTCGAGCGCGATGTTCGTGTCTGCGCCCAGCTTGTTCAGGATGATCGTCGCGCCGGTGGCGCGATTGGTGCCCTGGCCGAGCGAATCCGCCGTGATCTTGCCCTCGACGGTGAGATTCTTCAGATCGGTGATGGTGACCTGCGCGCGCGGCTGGACGATCGAGAGATCGCCGCGCGACAGGCCGCTTCCGGTCGCATCGATGGCAACCGAGGTCTTGCCGTCGCGGCTGACGATATCCGCCTTGCCCGTCAGGTCGCCGGCGGCCGTCTGGCCGGCAAGAGACGCCAGCGCGCCGACATTCGGCAGTGCGAAGTTCAGCGTTCCGTTCGGCTGGAAATCGGGTGTAAAGGTGAGGGCGCCGGTGATCCGGTTATCGGCGACCGTTGATTCGAGCGCGGGTATGGCGAGCGCGCCGTTTTCGGAGGTGAGATCCGCCGTTGCCGTGACGGCCTGACCATCGACCGCGCCATTGGCGGTGAGCTTGCCGACCGGCAGGCCGCCGCGCAGCGTGGTGTCGGCAACGACCGTGAGGCCGGTGACGGTTTTCCCGGCGAGCGTCGCCTGATCGGTCCTGGCTTCCGCCTTGATGCCGAGCGCGCTCAAGGGGCCGGAGATGTCGGCGGTGAGGGTGGCGCGGCCGCTCGCATTGGCGGCGAAGGCACCGATATCCGGGACCGCGGCCTCGATCCGTCCGGTCAGGCTTCCCGACTGGAGAGCGAGGTTGCCGGTCGCGTCGAGCGTCGGGGCCTTCAGCGACAAGCCGGAGAGCGACAGGGCGCCATCTGCCCCCGTTTCGATCCGCCCATCGAGCGAGACGGGACCGCCGGTGCGGCTGGCGACGACCGGCGGCAATGCTTCTGCGGGCGCGGTCAGCCGGAGATCGGTCACGAACACGCCAGTGGTCAGGCCGTAGCTGCCGGTGAGCGTGCCGTCGAGCGCTGCGGTGTCGATCGTCAGAGGGTTGAAGGCGATGGCGTCCGGGGTCACGTCGAGGCGGCCGTCGATCGTCAGGGGGCCGCGGATGAGCCGGTCGAGATCGGCATTTGCGAGCTTGGTCGCGCCTGTCGTCAGCGAGAGCGTAACGGCGCCGCTGCGATCCGTCATATTGAAGGCATCGCTATGGGCCTTCAGGGCGGCATTCTCGATGGTGCCTTGCGGCAGCACGGCGCGGTCGAGCGCAGCATTCAGATCGAGCACGGCGGAGCGGGCATCGCCGAGCAACGAGAGATCCGCCGAGGTGACGGCGAACTCCGCCATTCCGCCGGCGAGGGGCAAGCGCAGCGGAGCCGGGCCATCGACGCCGGTGAGCGTCACCTTGAGGTCGTTGCTGCCGACCGTGCTGAGCGTACCGCTCGCGTTGACGTCGATTGCGGCCGTGGAAATCCGGCCGCGATCGATGCGGATCGCGGTGCCGTCCTGAAGTGCTGCCGCAATGTTGATCACGGTGGTGCCCTCGAACAGCGGGCGCAGCGTTTCCGGCATCAGGGCGGCGAAGGTGCCGCCGCCGTTGAGCGACAGCGTCCGGTAGCCGTCCGGCGCCAGCGTGTGGGCACCGTCGAGCTTGAGGACTTCCTGGCCGTCGAGAGCCGCACTTGCGGTTCCGTTCCAGCGCGACAGCGGGCCGTCACCGGTCAGGCGGACGGTGATCGCGGGCTCTTGGGGCAAGCGCAGCGCGTGGGCGAGCATGCCACCTTTCGGCTCGTCTACGCTGGCTTCGAGCTTCAGTGCATTGGCGGCGGGATCGTAGACGATATCGGCAAGCGCCTTCGCATCGGGGCGGTCGCGCTGGGCGACGGCCACGGTTGCGGCGATGCTGGAATTCGTGGCGTTGACCATGCCACCCGCGTTCAGAACCTGATCCTCGCCGGCGATCGCCTTTCCGATGACCACTTCCTCAAGGTCAAAGCGGTCGATCTTCACGTCGAGCGGCAGCGCGAAGCTGGAGCGGACTTCTTCCGTCTGCTGCGAGGGAATGGGCAGGCGGTCGATGCGGATATAGCCGGCGGAAAGATTGGCGGCGTCGAACCGCTTGGAGAACAGCGCCGTCGGGGTCCAGTCGAGCTTCAGCTCGCGGATCTCCGCGTAGGCGCCCTTGCTGTCGTAGAGCGCGATGGAACCGGCCTTGAAAGTGCCGGTGAGAAGCGCGCTCGGATCGTTGATCTGGACGATCTGGTCGGGCGTCGAGGCATATTTCTCGATCAGGCTGGCGACCATGCGGGCGCCGGGCGCCGTGAAGCCCGCAAACAGCACGAAGGCCAGCGCGAGCACGACGACAAGGCTGAGGAGAATGGCGAAGCCGCGCAAGGCGATCGAGAAAATCCGTGTCATCGTCTGCTCCATGCCAGGCCGGCGTCTCGTCCTGACCCATAGGTCGTCATCGTATTGGCAACCCGTAGGTTGCGATCATGTCATTGAAACGGCAGTTTGCCGTGGACAGCAGCCACCGGCTGCTCAGAACGTCTGGCCGATCCCGGCATAGATGCCGTAGCGCGTTCCCCCGTCATAGGGGTTCAGCGGCACGGCAAAATCCACGCGTATGGGGCCGACCGCCGTCAGGTAGCGCACGCCGATGCCGGCGCCGATCTTGACGTCGGAGAAATCCGGGACGGTCTTTGCCGAGACGGTGGCGGCATCGATGAAGGGCACGACGCTGATCGTCTTCGTGACGCCGATGCGGGCCTCGACATTGGCATTGACGTAGGAACGGCCGCCGAGAAGATCGTCGTCCGCATTGCGCGGGCTGATTTCCTGGTAGGAGAAGCCGCGCACCGTGCCGCCGCCACCGAGGAAGAAGCGTCGTGTCGCGGGAATATCGTCGAGCCCGCCATCGGCCGCGATGACGCCCGCGCCGAGGCGGCCGGCCAGCACATAATTGTTGTCTTCGCCAAAGCCGAGATAGCCGGTGGCCGAGCCTTCGAACGTCGAGAAGAACGTCTCGCCGTAGATGTCGTAGCTCGGCTTGACGCTCAGCGTCGCGCGATAGCCCTCGGTCGGGTTCAGCTTGTCGTCGCGGGCATCGCGGACGTAATCGAGCGGGATCGAGGGCGTGAGATAGCGGCGCTCGCCGAACGCATCCTCGATGTTGTTCCAGGCGAGTTCCGCGCCGATCGACACCGTGTCGGCTTCCGAGAGTTCATAGGCGAGGCCGACCGCGCCGGTCACCACCTGCGCCTTGTAGGCATCCGGATCCATCAGCGATGCTTTCACGCTGGCGGTCAGGGTTGAGTAGGGGTCGAAGACGCCGGGCTTGGTGAAGAGAATGCCGGCGGTGTAGTCGAGATCGGTGATCTCCTTGGTCTCGCCCAGCCGGTCGATCGAGCCCTCGATGCGCAGCGACTCCGCCTCGCCGAAGAGGTTGCGGTGGCCCCAGTAACCCTGGACGCCAAAGCCGTCCGTCGAGGAGAATTTGGCGCCCGCGCCGAAGTAGCGGTGCTTGCCTTCGGATACCTCGATGGTCAGCGGCAGCGAGCCATCCGGCGCCAACTGCTCGGCCTCGCGGATGGTGATGCTGGAGAAGACGCCGAGCTGGCGCAGGCGCTCGGAGGCCTTGCGCATTTCCTCCGGCGAATACTGCCGGCCGGTGTTGAGGCGCGAATAGTTGGCGACGAATTCCGGATTGACCGTGCGCGCACCCTTGATGGCGACAGTACCGAAGGGCGCGACCGGTCCCCCTTCGGCACCGATCGTGACATCCACGGTGTTGGTCTTGTGATCGGCGACGGCGGTGCGTCCCTTCAGGGTGGCGAGCGGCCGCCCTTCCTTCTTCAGGTCTTCGACGATCTTTTCGCCCGCCTTGATGATCAGGGTCGAGTCGGCGCGGTTGCCCGGCTGGAGATCATAGGCCTTCGGGTCGCGCCCGCCCGCATCGCTTTCCAGAAGAATATTGCCAAAGGTGAAGACGGGACCGGGATCGACCGTGATGGTGACCGGTACGGGCACGCCGGCCGGAAAGACCGGGTCCGGCGGCAGGCTCTCGATCGGCTTGCCAGCGACCATGACCTGCACGGTGCCGCCGTAGCGGGCCTTTTCGTACAGTGCTGCCAGCAGCCTGTCGCGGTCGTCGCGGGCCTTGATGGCAAGGCCGAGATTGCCGGAAACGGGCTTGTCCTTATCCTGCACCAGGCGCGAACTGCCGGAAAGCGCGCTCTTCAGCTCGTCGTCATCCGTGCCCTCGTTGAGGGTCACGGTATAGGTGACGGGATCGATGACCTCGGCGGTCTCCTCGTCCTTGTCTTTGCCGAAAAAGTTGATGCCGAACAGCTTGAATGCTGCGGCATCCTGAACGGAGGCCGGGCCACACAGAGCCAGGGCGGCGACGCTCAAGGCAAGGCCGGCTTTACGATACGCGGGACTGACAGTCGGCAAACGCATTCGATTCCGCATCCCGTGTCGACTGACAGTCCTGTAGCGATCGCCCACGGAAAGCGATGCCGTCTCTTTCAACGTTTGCACGTTTGCGATGTTCCGTGACACTACACATCCTCGTGAGACGTATAAAGTCTCCGGCGCCTCGTGACGCCAGAAACAGTCGTTAGTGTGACGTTACGGAAACAGAAGCCCCGCCGAAGCGGGGCTTCCCGATGTTATGCCGTTCGGCAAAGGCGCTTTGCTGTCGCAATCAGCGCGGGCAATCGTCGATGTAACGGCTGCCGTTGCGATCGCGGTAGTAGCACTGGCCCGGCTGTTCCGAGACGTTGCCGATGACCGCGCCGGAAACGCCGCCGATGGCCGCACCCACGGCCGCGCCGCGAACATTGCCGGTGACGGCGCCGCCGATGACTGCGCCCGAGACGGCGCCGATGCCGGCACCCTTTTCCGTCTGGCTGCAGCTCGCAACCGTCATAGCGAGAACCGCCAGCACAATGGCTTTCTTCATAGTGATCTCTCCTGATGGGACCTGACGTCAGCCGTCACGCCCCTGCTGTGCCTTGAAACGGCAGACGCCTGCCTTTTCCCGAACCTTAATGCGAGAAGTTAAATGCGACCTTCCGAAAGTCCAATCCGGAGCCATAAAAAACGTCCCTAACGGAATGGACGACAGTTATGATGAACAAAAGCTGAAGACGACTTTGATCCCTGCCGGCGTTTTCCGGCTGGAAGGTCGCGATATCGTGTCACAGGTCTGTTTTCGGCCCCGGTCTTGACTTGATCCGGAGGAGGGTGGAATGAAATCTTCAGGATAATCTGGAACCATTCAAAACAAGGGGCCTGATGCCGCGCAAGCCATGAGGGCGCGTGCCGGCCGGCCACCGGGACGGTTCACTTAAAAAGACGCCAAGGGTCTGGAGACACGCATGAACTTCGAGCAATTCTTCAGGTCGGAACTGGACGGTCTTCACGAGGAAGGCCGCTACCGCGTCTTCGCCGATCTCGAACGCCAGCGCGGACAGTTTCCAAAAGCCCGCCGGCATACGGCGGATGGCGTCAAGGACGTGACCGTCTGGTGCTCGAACGACTATCTTGGCATGGGCCAGCACCCCAAGGTGATCGACGCCATGAAGCAGGCGATCGACCACTGTGGCGCGGGTGCGGGAGGCACCCGGAACATCTCGGGCACGACGCACTACCATGTTCTTCTGGAGCAGGAGCTTGCCGATCTCCACGGCAAGGAATCCGCGCTGCTTTTCACCTCCGGCTACGTGTCCAACTGGGCAGCACTCGGCACGCTCTGTTCGCGCATTCCCGGCATCATCGTCTTTTCCGACGCCGGGAACCACGCCTCCATGATCGAGGGCATCCGCCACGCGAAATGCGAGCGGGTGATCTTCAAGCACAATTCGGTGGCCGATCTCGAGGCGAAGCTGGCAGCGGCCGATCCGGCAGCGCCCAAGCTGGTCGCGTTCGAATCGGTCTATTCGATGGATGGCGATATCGCGCCGATCAAGGACATCTGCGACGTGGCCGAGCGCTACGGCGCGATGACCTATCTCGACGAGGTGCATGCCGTCGGCATGTACGGCCCGCGCGGCGGTGGCATTGCCGAGCGCGAAGGCCTGATGCACCGGCTGACGGTGATCGAGGGGACGCTCGGCAAGGCTTTTGGCGTGATGGGCGGCTATATTGCCGCTTCGGCTGCGCTTTGCGACTATATCCGCTCGTTTGCCTCGGGCTTCATCTTCACCACGGCGCTGCCGCCGGCGCTGGCCGCAGGCGCGCTCGCCTCGATCCGTCACCTGAAGGAGAGCCAGGTCGAACGCTTTGCCCATCAGGAGCGTGTGCGCCGCCTGCGATCGCTTCTCGACCGCAACGGCATTCCGCACCTGCCCAATCCGAGCCACATCGTGCCGGTGATCGTGGGCGATGCGGCGAAATGCAAGTGGATCTCGGATCTGCTGCTCGACAATTGCGGCATCTACGTTCAGCCGATCAACTACCCCACCGTGCCGAAGAAGACCGAGCGCCTGCGCATCACCCCGACGCCGCTGCATTCGGATGGCGATATCGACCATCTGGTGGGCGCGCTGCATCAGTTGTGGTCGCGCTGCGCGCTGGCCCGCGCCGTCGCCTGACGCGGCGCCGCATATTCCGCTTCGCAGCCCCCGAATTCTGATCTAGAAGACAGATATCGAGGGGAACGGCGAGGGGATAAGCCTGATGATGATGGAACTGATCTGGCGCGGGCTGGTGATCGGGGTGGGTGCGACGCTCGCCATGGATCTCTGGGCCATTCTGCTGGCGGTCGCCTTCGGCCAGCCGAAAGCCAACTGGGCGCCTGTCGGGCGGTGGTTCTACCATGCCGGCCGGGGCCAGCTGTTCCATGAGTCCATCAGCGATGCCGCGCCCTTTGCCAACGAGAACGCGCTCGGCTGGATCGGCCATTATGCCGTGGGCATCGTCTACGGGATCATGCTTGCATTTTTCGTCGGTCTCGACTGGTTTGCCGCGCCGACGCTGATCCCGGCGCTGGTCTGGGGCATCGTCACCGTGGCCGCAGGCTGGTTCCTGCTGCAGCCGGGGCTCGGCCTCGGCGTTGCCGCCTCGCGGCTGCCCAACCCGAACCGGGTGCGCGCCCTGAACCTTGCAGCCCACGTCGCCTTCGGCCTCGGGCTCTATGCAACGGCGCTGCTCCTTCGCTGAGTCAGGCCGCCGCGCGGGCACCGATCGCCTCGATAGCGAAGCGGCGGGCCGCGGCATCGCCGGCAAAGACGTCGTCCATATCATCCGCTGCCGGCCAGTCGATCATCCGCTCCATCACCGTCTCGGCGATATCGGCCATGTCGAGAAAGCCGATGCGACCCGCGATGAACGCCTCGAAGGCGGTTTCCTCGGCCGCGTTCATGGCGGCACCCTGAAGCCCGCCGCGCGTCAGGGCGGTGCGAGCGAGCCGCAGCGCGGGGAAGCGGACCTCGTCGGGGGCTTCGAAATCGAGCCGTGCGAGCTTTGCGAAATCCAGCCGTTCGACATTGAGCGCCGGGCGCGCCGGATAGGTCAAAGCGTAGCCGATCGCCGTGCGCATATCCGGCGCGCCGAGCTGCGCCAGCACGGAGCCGTCGGTATAACCGACCATGGAATGGACGATCGACTGCGGGTGGACGATCACCTCGATCTGCTCCGGTGCCACGTCGAAGAGGTGCTTGGCCTCGATCATCTCCAGCGCCTTGTTGAACATGGAGGCGCTGCCGATGGAGATCTTCAGGCCCATCGACCAGTTGGGATGCGCCCGGGCGATCTCGGCGGTCACGCCAGCCATCGCCTCGCGCGACCATGTGCGGAACGGCCCGCCGGACGCCGTCAGGATGATGCGCTCCAGCGCGTGGCGCTGGTCGTCCTCCAGCGCCTGGAAGATCGCGGAATGCTCGCTGTCGACCGGGATGAGCCGCCCGCCGCCCTCGGCGACAGCGCGCACGAAGAGCGCGCCGGCAGACACCAGGCATTCTTTGTTGGCGAGCGCGATATCGGCGCCGCGCCGGGCGGCGGTCAGCGTGGGGGCGAGGCCGGCCGTGCCGACGATCGCCGCCATGACCCATTCCGCCGCGCGCGCGGCCGCCTCCTGCAGCCCGCTCGGCCCCGCGGCAACCGCGATGCCGGTGCCGGCCAGCGCCGATTTCAGCTCCAGATACCGCCCCTCATCCGCCGTCACCGCCAGCCGCGCGCCGACGGCCTTCGCCTGCTCGCAGAGAAGCCCGATATTCCCGTTCCCCGTCAAAGCCTCCACCACGAACCGCTCCCGCCCCCCAAGCTGTGCCACCACGTCGAGCGTGCTGCAGCCGATGGAACCGGTGGAACCGAGGATGGTGATGTGGTGGTGTTCTGACTTCGTCATTCGGCTTACGTCGACCTCAATGTTCAAGCGCCAACGTCGTACAAGCGGAAAAAATTCGGAACAAGGCTTAACCGTACATTGCGGCTCCAGAAGACTCCGAGACCGGAAAAATCAGTCGAAAGGCTGCACGGTTCATGTTAGAGGCAGCAAAGCACCATGTAAGGTAATATTCGTCGTCACTTGATCTGAAAAATGCATATGCCCTCTGGCAAGCGTGTTCGAAACAGTGTCCCCTCAAGCGTGCCATTGGAGCAGTGTCATTCGTAATGGTTGAAGCCGTCGATATACGCAGCATGCATCACGTGCATTTGGGCGTGATTGAATCTCCTGCATTCCTTGCGCCGCCTCCGGTCGTCTCCGGTATCGATCTCATCCCGAAGTCGATCCACGACGCCATGCGGCCCGGCTGGTACTCGAACAGTCATGGCGCGCGGTCGATTTCGGTCGATAAGGTCTTCGATGTCCACGTCACGGCGGAAGGGCTCGTGTTCAACAGCGACGGCAAGGTGATCAGCCAGACGATCACGCAGCATGCGCCCGAGGAGCAGGAGAGGGCCCTTCGCGACATCGCGTCGGCCACCGATATTCCCGTGATCGATACGTCCTGTCTGCTTCTGAGAAAGCGGGGAGAGGGGAATTACGGGCACTGGATGGTGGAAATTTTGCCAAAGCTCGAATTGGCGAGAAAGCTGACCCATGTGTCGGGCGTCGCCATTCCGGATGTCGGCACCGGAATGAACACGGTCATCTCCGACTCTCTCGGCATCGTCGATACGATCAAATCGACGCCGCGCTTTCCGCTGAAGGCCAACAGCGTGACCTTCTTCAAGGAGTTGATCGTCGTCAGCGGGATGACGTTGCACGGCTCCTACATGTCGCCGCTCGTTTTCGAGGCGATCGACAGGATCCGGGATGCGGTGGACGGCGAGGAGCCCCGCAAGATCTTCGTCAGCCGCGCCGGCGCGCCGCGCAATATCGGCAATGAGGCCGACATTCACCGTCTCGTCACGGAACACGGTTTCGAAATCCTGCATCCCGGAAAGCTGAATCTCACGGAGCAGGTCCACAAGTTCAAGAATGCATCCTGCGTCATGGGCGTCATGGGTGCCGGCATGACCAATATCATGTTCGCCCCTTCCACGGCGCGCATCATCAATCTCGCGCCTGCGACGATGCCGGATACCTTCTTCTACTTCATTGCGACCTTGAAGGGGCAATCCTACGAGGAAGTGCGTGGCGAGAACGTCAACGGAGGAACGTCATGGGACGAGGCATTTTTGGTCGATTTTGGAAACCTGAACGACCTCTTGGGACAGAGAACCAAGGTGTGACAGATCTGCCCGCGTCCACTCCTGTCGTGACAAGGGTCGGTCTAGGCTTCGACTACAATGACGGCGGCATCAGCAACCAGAAGCTTGCTCTTCTCGGCCTCGTCATCAATGCGTCCAGGATGCCTGATCCGGCGGATCGGTTCATCTATCTGCCGAGGATTTACAGTCGGGATCAGGACGAATCCAAATCGACGTTCCACGCATTCGGCGACGTGTTCTGGACAGAGATATTCAGTGAGTTTCTCAATCGCTGGGGTGTCGGTATCGTGCCGATCCCGGCGGTTGAATATGCGGATCGCATAGAGCGAGGCGGGTGGAACCATTTTCACCTCGGTGCGGCTCATCTCGGCTCGATTGCTGAGAAGGAAGAGACTGCGGCGACGGATATCATCTCGGATTTCTGTCGATCTCTTGTGCCTCGAATAAGAAGTTCAACACTGTTCCAAGCATTGTGCAGCGAGATTTTCTACAAGAACAATCTCTCCGTTATGGCGCAGTTTCGGATCGAGGGTGATTGGGCATCTTATTGCCGCTACAATCTGGATCCGGTCCTCGTCCGTCCAGAGCAGAATTACCTTACGCCAGTCGAGATCTGCACGAAGATCAAGCGCTCTTTGCCGGATGTCAAACAGCTTTACGTGTTCTGCGATGAGCGGTATGCGCCGCAACCCAAGCACCTCATCAACCAAGCCGTCGAGGATGCAACGGGCATCCGATTGTTTTGGAAGACAGACTTCATGGACCCTGAAACTTACAGGAACATGTCGGCGATAGATGCGTCTCTTATCGATTTCGAAATCAGCAAGCTGGCATCGACATTCATCGGTTTAAGTCGATCGACCTTCTCAAACATGTCGGCGTTCGAGCGCTTTTCGAAAAACTTCGCCAGTCTGTCACACGATTACATCTACAATCTCCCTCAAGAGAATTTAGGTCTTCGTGTCGATAAAGGCACGCGTGTCGATCCTTGGGAAACATGCGGTCTTCCATGGCCGAACTGAATGGCTAGAGCATGCACTAAATCGGAAGTCTCAATTCTAAACTTAACGTCTTTTATCATGGTGCATAGGTTTGTCTCTTCCTCAGAAAGCTATTGATAGTCTTCCAAAAAAGATATGGTCGTTTAATCATCAATTCGATCACTATCAAAAATTATTGCTTCTCGATTATTCCGGAAAAATCCTCGGTTATAACGGAGCGAACGAGACGTCTTGGCTTGAGGAGGGCGGTGTCCTCTATTTTCTTGGGCCAACAGGACAAAGGTCCATTTGCTTTCCGCAAGCGGTGCGTCGACTGGGTCGTCTGGTTCTTGAAGGAGAGTTCCTCGATCCAAACCTGCATGGTGCAAAAGCGCAGTTAGAAGAGGCTTCAGGCGTGCAGCATCTGCTGCCCGTCTCCATTGAAGAAATTGCATCGCACCGCGAGGTTTTGAAACCTTCGACCGTTGTTCACTACCCGCCACATGTATTCGGCGATATGTCTCTCGATGGGAGTTCATATCCCGCACCTGCTGTTCAACGTATGCAGTTGAACGACGCACGAGTCATTTCCCGATTTGGCGCTGTCCGGGTTGGTAGCCGTTTCGTAGAGAGTACAGCGTTTCAGCATCCATTCTTCTTGACGCATAACCTTATTGAAGATCGAAGCGAGGGATACTTGCACGCCAGTGCCGGCGACGTTGTCTCGATTGATCGAGCATTCTACGCTTGCGGCGGGGTTTACGATAATTACTACCATTGGCTTCTGTTTCTTATCGCCAAAATCAATCCCGATTTCCTTCTCGGGATTGATACGATCGTTACGTCCCAGCCAAATACAGAGTTCCAACGCACCGGGTTGGAAATCCTCCTACAGAAATACGATCTGAAGGCCGTCTACCTTAGAGACAATGTCAGTCTTCATGTGGGAGAACTGACCGTCGCGCAGCAGTTCGGTACGGCGGGCCTTGATCCGCATCCGGTGTTCATGGAAACGTTCCGAGATCTGAAGAGTGCACTTGTGAGTCCTGCGGGCTCAGCTTCAGAGCGCATCTACATTTCTCGGTCTGATGCCTCCGAACGCAAGCTCGTGAACGAGCACGAAGTGGAGGCCTTGGTTTCCGAACGCGGCTTTCAGATCGTCTCGTTACAGGGTCGAAGCTTGCGGGAACAAGCAGCTCTCTTGCACGGCGCTCGCATGGTTATCTCTCCGCACGGTGCGGGGATGACGAATATCGTTTTCTGCCAGCCTGATGCGAAAGTGCTGGAATTTCAGAATCCGGCCCACATCAATTGGTGCATGAAGCGTTTAGCTGCCATCAACAACTTAGTTTACGGGTTTCTCATGGGCTCGTTGGTCGAGGAAGGCCGGAAAGAGTTTCAGGTCGATATTTCTCGTCTAAGAGAAATCCTGAATGAAATGGATCTGTGAACAGGTTATCAGCAGCGGTCGTTGCTTTCTCGAATGGTGATCCCGACTGGACTCGAACCAGTGGCCTACAGATTAGGAATCTCTGCCTAAGTTCTGGGATTATATGCAAGTGTTCCCCTGAAAAAGCGCGTTCCCGGATAGCTCTGGGAACGCGTTCTTATTTGAGCTTAAGGCTGTGCGGTTGTGGCTTGTCAAATTTTGCACAACTGAAAATCTATGCGATGATATGGCAGTTAGAATATGAGGTTATGAATGGACTGCCGAATACTACGCCAGATCACTTTGAAAGCAGATGGTCATTTGGCTTGCGACGATAGCGCTGGCTACGGCATCGACCTCGGCCTTGTGCGCGCCGGCGGTAAGTGGAAGCTTCGTGACATCCTCGAAGGCCCGATCTATTCGCATGTTCGATCGTCGTTTCAGCAGGGCCGGACGCCTTGGCCGACGGTTTGCGAGGGCTGCGATTTGCTCGCCCTTGGCGCTGCTCCGAACGACATCCTGTCGCATAGCTTTGATCTTCTCGTTGAACCGACGTTGGCGTGCGAATTGTCCTGCGCCTGCTGCATCCGCAAGAGCATCATTGGCAAGGGGCGAGCGGAAGACGGTCTAGACGTCGAGGTATTCCGGCGGTTCATCAAGGCTGCGGCGCTGGAGAAGTACCGCATGAATCAGGTCCACTACATCGGCTGGGGCGAACCACTTCTGCACCCCCGGTTTCGCGAGCTTGTCGACATTGCGTACGATAGCTTCCCCACCACGATCCAGATGGCGACCACCACGGGGAACGTAGATTTCCGCACATCCGTTGGCGACGGTCGGTTCGACTACATCGTCATGTCCTGTGATGGCACAAAGCCGGAATCATACGAACGGTACCGAAAGGGCGGAAATTTCGACGTGGCGATGAAGTTCGCCGCCGACGCAAAGACGTATGGGCATCGCGATTTGCGGATCGAATGGAAATACATCCTCTTCGATTTCAACGACAGCGACGAAGAAATCCTTCACGCGCAGCGGATGGCGGATCAGGCCGGCGTCGACAAGCTGTTGTTCATTCTGACTAACTCGAAGTGGAAGTCGGAGCGGTTCACCGGCCAGAACGCCTCGTCGTTCCCGTTGATATCGCCTGTCGCTACGATTACGCCAGCTGCAGCAATGAGCGCCTTCGTTGCCGAGGGCAGTCTGTCGGGTGTGCAAACAGGCGCTCACGGCTACATTGATCGAATTGGCGTGTCTTCAGGCCAATTTCTCCTAGTGGAGGGGTGGGCGCTTGGCCCTGGCGATACCTACGCTGACAAGATCCAGCTCTGGATCGACGGACATCTGCGAGCGCAGACTTTACCGAACTTGCCGCGACAAGATGTTGCTGCAGCGCGCCCGGCGGCGGTTGGCCCACACTGCGGGTTTCAATTCAACATCCCGTCGCCAGCCGGTAGGTTGCCAGATAGCATTGAGGTCCGAGTTCTATCCCGAGACCACACGTCTAGCATGGGCGGAGAACTCAATTGGCTGAAGGTCGGATCGATGCTCGACGTCCGTAAGGATTTGCGAGTGGCCGTACTTGAGAACGTTTAGACCAGATTGACCAGTAAGCTACAAATCAGATGCAAGGCTGACGGCCCACTTTAGTGGGCCTCCCTAGGTTGCGGCTTCTCGGAGAAAGTGTCTATCTTCGAGCCCAGCACCTCGACCTTCGTGGAGAGCCCCGCAATATCCTTCCTGATCGCCTCCTGTGAACCAAGGATAGCGTCGGCCAGACGGTCGACCCGATCGTTCAGCGCCTGGGTCTTCCCCTCTTGCGCGCCCATGCGATAGGGCAGATCGCTCATGTTCTTCAGGGCGGAGTCGACGTCGGCAAAGTTCTTGTCGGTCTGGGTGCTGCGGGTCACGCGGTACCGCTCGCCCTCGTCGAGCTGAGCCTTGATCTTGGCATTGTCCTGGGCCGTATACCAGAACAGGCCGCCGATCGCGATGATGGTGGGGATATTCCCTTTGACCCAGTCCCAAGTCATGGACGTGTTTCCCGCATCGCTCATTGAAGTCTCAACCCTTAACGTTCACCAGGGGTTGTTCGTTCAACCCAAGTAGTGCATCCGGCCGGCCGTCACTTCGAGCATTTTTGACGGATGCCGAGCGCGTTGTGCGCCGCGACCTGATTGGCGAACGGCCTATCATCCACCACGATCTTCACCGCCGTTTCCAGCGTCGGTGTCAGCTTCTGCCACCCGTCGCACGCATTCGCGGTGCTCTTCTGTGTCTGGCACGAAGAGAGAGCGGCACAGCTCAGAAGCATCAGAGCGAGAGATTTCAGCATCGATTTCGTTCCTCTTGCGCAGGATGACGACGGAGTTTTCGAGGGCGACAACTGTGGACTCTTGGCGGCCCGCAGCCTTGCCCCAGAGGTAGCAGGGGCCGGAGATGACAGCGCCGCCGATCAACACGCCGATTCCGATCTTGATGCCGCCGAGCAGGCCGATCACACCGGCACCTTGTCGAGCGCATCGGCCAGCTCGGCCTTCTTGCGGGTGGCGTACCAGCGATAGGCGACACCGCCGATCGTCAGCACGCCGGTGGCGATCACCAGCCCGGCGACGACATGGCCGATGAGTGCACTGCCGGCGCTGAAGGGTGCGAGCTGGTCCTGCACCTGCTGCAGCGTGGCGGCTAGCGCGCCGGAGCCAACACCGCTGCCAGTCGCTGCGTCTGCGATGCCCTTGGTCGGCGCGTTCTTGGCGTCCTCGATCCGGGCCTTGACGTTCGCCTTGTCGATGAATGTGATCTCGGGGCCGACCGAGCCGAATGCCCACGCCTGACCGATGGCGCGCACGTCGTTGACGCGGCTCGTCCAACCCTTGCGATAGGTCTTCCAGATCTTCAGGTTCTTGAGGAAGGTCATGCGGCGATTGAGGATGCGCGCAATCAACGCGTCATGATCGTTGATGCCGCGGAGCGCCGCGAGCGTGCCAGGACCAAGGACACCATCAACGGCATCGCCTGTAATCCCGATCGCGCGCTGCAACCACATGACAGACTGCTTGACGCCGGAGTTCACCGCCCCATCGAACACCACGTAGCTGACGCCGGCCGGAAGGCTGTCCCCCTTGATGAGCGCCCAATACCGCATGCGGTAGATGGAGTTGCGCTCGCCGTTGGTCATGAGCTTGATGCTCTGGGTCTTGACGCCAATGTTGCGGCGATAGTCGTCATAGACCTTCTTCGTCACGCCTTGGTTCGTCTCGCCGCCCGGGTCGCGCGGGTCATGCACATACCCGCCCTCATGAACCAGCACCTTCGCCAGTGACCGCTCGAATTCGTTCATCGCCATCGCCTCGTTTCGATGGCCGGATAATCGGCGTCACGAAGTCATGGCGCAAAGCACAGGGACGCTGTTGAGTTGCGTAATGGTGGGTGGTAGGTCGGACTGAAACCGGAGACCGACGCAATGAACATCATCGAGCAGTTCCCAGGCGAAAACGAAATCCTTATCGCGGAAGATGTTTTGCGCGACTTCCCCGGCAATGTCGTCGTCAACGGCAAAGGAAATCGTGTGGTATTCGGCCGGCCATTCTCGTGCTCCGACATCTACATCGAGGTCAATGGCGGAGGTACGGTGGAGGTTGGGTCCCGCTGCCTTTTAAGCGGGCAGCATATCCGGCTATTCGCGCCCGGAAAGATCGCGCTCGGCGACGGCTGCGCCTTCAACGGAACGAGCCATCTGCACATGCACGAGAGCGCCACTATCCAGCTTGGCCGAGATTGCCTCATTGCAGGCAACACCTCATTCAGCAGCAGTCACGTTCATAAGATCCTTGATCTTGACACAGGTGAGCGGTTGAACCCCGCTGGCGACATCATCGTCGGTGATCATGTCTGGATCTCTGCAGACGCTACGTTATGGCCTGGTGCGAAGGTCGGCAACGACAGCGTGGTTGGCAAAGGGTCTTACGTCTCAAAAGAGTTTCCAGCGAATTGCATCATCGCTGGGACGCCTGCGCGCGTTGTTCGTGAGCGGATCACGTGGGAGGGATAGGGGCGTCGCATACCGTTGACTAGCTGGATGCGCGACAGTTACTTCTTGAACATGCGGAGGCTCAAGTTCTTGAACTCCATCGTCGTGATATTCAGTCCGGTAAGTTCGTAGCCCAAATTAAAGCCGCCAATCTTGTAATCGGCGATATCGCCGGAGGTCAGAATTCCTCTTTCAAACCCCATCTCTACTGAACGTTTGGCGGATGGGAGGATGTCTCCGTTAAATCTAATCCACTCTCCGCTATGGACGTCGCCCTTCGTCATTCTGTCGGCCGGAACGAAGTAGATAAGCATTTTTGTGCCCGTATCCACCATAGCTTGGTCTACCTTTGTAACGGGCTTAGCTTGGCGATCGTCATAGAACCCGACTTGCAGCCAGACATACTGGCCATAGCCTTTGCTCTTGATATTCAGGTTCTGGATGGTGATGTTGACAGGGAACAAGATAGCGTGCCGATTTGCATCATACCCTTGCTTCACGTTTTCGTCGTCGTAAGGAAGCTTGAACTGCATATTGAAGACAAGCTTCTCCATGTCCTTAATCGAGCCGGTGTCGCGGCTGTAGGTACCAGGAGCTGAGATTGTTTGTCCCGCAATAAGGCTCGGTGCGGACTTTGTCGTGTCTCCATACTTGCCTTGAAATTCGCTGTCGCCGTTAACAGCCATCTCGACCAATCCGTTTGGGTGCAGGACGAGGCGCTTTTCTAGGTTGGCCCAGCCATACCCGTCCCCAAACTTCTGCGGATCAGCCGTTAAGCTGCTTCGGCTTCCCCATTGCCTCAGTTCCCACACAGGCTTGACGTCTTCCATGTCCGGATATGCGGGAGATTTCAAATCGTAGCGAGTGTTCTCAGCGCAGGCGGCAGCCTCTGGACTGTTGCAGGCTGGCGTCGCAGAAAAGCCCGCTTCAAATTTTGGGTCTGCGATTAGCTCGACTCCATCAGAGCCCGGACGGAGTGTTCGCTCGACGTTAAAAAGCTGCTCTGCAGACGCAGCAGAGGACAGTAATGCGAACGAGCAGGCGAAGGCAATGCGAAGCGCCCCCATGGAAATCTTAAGAGACAACAGCGCAAATCCTTCTGAAAGATAAACCTGATCTAAGCAGGTACGAGACCTACTGAGCTCGTGTCGCGCAACTGGTACCAAGGCTTCCAGCCCTTTACAGTTTCACGATCAATCACTCGGCCGTCGAGAAACCAATCCGTCTCCCACTGCCAACCATCGTCAGCGTTTGTCGCCGCGCGACGAGTAGCGTCGATTATTAGCTCGGGCGAGGTCGGGCGCAGAACGACGACCTTCTCATTGAGCGGCGGCAAATCCTGCATGTTCCAAGTTTCTTGCATCGCGTCTCCTACTCGGCAATGACGTGCGCCATCGGCATCTTGCCGAGGAGGCTATCAGGGTTGTTAGTGTAGTTGTTCGGCAGGTGGCGGACGCAGGCCATCGAGGCGATCCTGTAGGCTTTCGTGACTGGTACTACTGGGCGTACCCAAAAACCGGCGGGCACGTTCTCGAAGGTCAGAGCCATTGCTGACCGCTCGGAAACCTCCCACGGGAAGCTCTCTTTACTGGTCTCGATGTCAAACGCGCGGTTATTGACGTATTCGAGCGCTAGATCCTGATCGAGGATGAAGAACCCGTAATACGGGTTGTCCATAGTCATGAACACAAAGCCTTCGTGCTCAATCTTGGCACGCGGTGCCATCTTGCTTCTGCCGAATTGGTCTGTCGAGTAGATCGCCGAGTCCTGATAGCTAAGCTCGATCCGCTGAAAGCCAGGATAAAGACCGTGCGGCTTCAACTCCTCTCGATATTTTAGGAAATACAGAAAGTTGCCGTAGGTGATTTCATGGTCGTCTTCGGTATAAATGAAATGGGTATAGGCACTGCCGACGAACTCACGGACCAGCGGTTTGTGCGACCACGTAAGGTGCTGCGGGTTTGAAAGATCGTGAACCGTATGGATGCTCAGGCTTCGGTCTGCACCGTGAAACGTTTCGGACATCTCCGAAAATATCCCATGGATCTCGTGATGATGCGCACCGTCTGCCGAGTTCGTGAAAATATGGAAATCTACGCTTCGGACCGGATAGTGCGCGATGGCGCGCATGGTCTGGTAGAGATACTGTAATCTGCTCTGGCGGTAATGAAACGTTATCGCCACGAGAATGCGGTTTTCGCTGAGTTCGAACATCCTGAAATCCTGCCTTAACCGTGCCACCAGAAGCACAGCGAAGACAGGATATCAAGACAAGGAATTATGAGCGTGCGACTCGCTTGCTGCTCTTGAGCTGCTGACTGCTTGCCTGTGCAGCCGCCAACTCAGCCTCGAGTTCTTCGATCCTCACCCGCTGCTGGTTGGTGATGACCTCATATTCGCACACGGTTGCGGTCAGCCGCCCGAACCGGGCCTCGATCGCTTCATTCATGGTTTTCACAGCTTCTTCCTTTAGCTATCGCCGTAGCAGGGGATGCGCACCATTGCGCCGTTGATTTGAAACTTCAGGTAGGTTGCCGGCCGAGACGGCAGGGCGTCGGCCACCCCGGCAATCGCGGAGTTAGCAAGCGGAACCCCATCAAGGCCGAATGTCTGGATGGACGGGAACCAAGCAATCTGCCCCTTGGGTATATTGGTCATGTTGTGAGCGTCACCCCACTGGAGCTTAGCCCCAGAGACCATGCGCATCGCCACGTCGCCGCTCTCGTGCGTGACTTCCGACATGTCGATCGCGACCTTGCCCGTGCCTTCCAGCTTCACCATGCGGTTGAACTGTACGTTGCCGGCCGGCCCGCCTGCGACGATCGCTGCATAGACACCGTTCGTGCCAGGCTGACTATCTGGGCCGCCGTTCTGACCGATCGAGTTGCAAGCGACGTGGAGGCCGAAGCGCTGACCGTTGTTGTCCGGACCTGCCACAGCCATAGTCAGTTCGACGCCGACCGTTCCGCGCGTGGGGTTCGGATTGTAGTCGCGAACGCCGATGTTCGAAGCCCACATGAAGGCCGATGGGTTTTTCTTGTCGATGCCAGCGAAAAGGCAGACGTGTTGCGCATTGCCGGCGTCTCCGCCCGTTGCCTCGTACTTTAGAACTGCAGTAAAAGGCCACTGCGAGGCTTCTTGCGCCAGCTGCTTCACATTGCAGTCAATGCGCAGTGCCGCTGAGGTATAGCCTTGTTCGTTCAGCGCGCGGTCGGCGTCGGCCTCAATATCGCGAGTAATCCACACCTGGGCAAATTCCGTGACCTTGTCCTTGTCACGACGAAACCAAACGGGGTTATCCGGCTTGACGCCGATGCCCTGGTTTTGCGAGCCGAGGAAGCTCTCGTACTTCACATAGTCACCAACGTCGCGCCCAGCCTCGCCAGCCATCTGAAACACGTTTCCAGCTGAATCTTTCGAGTAGAGCTTCCGGTCGGTCGTGTTGATAGCAAGCTCTGCCGGCTGGAGGGACGCTGCGGTAGGGACCGCTCCGGCAGCTGTAGACTTTTTGGTGATCAGCGTTGCGTTCTTGGTAACCATCAGAATGCACCTCCATTAATTTCGTCGAAAATTCGGTCGTATCGAAGATCGAGCTCGGTCTCGGACTGCCGAATCCGATACCAAGCGCTCCAGCTCCCATTGTTGAGATCACGCCGGTAAGTTGCGCTGTCGGATGCTCCGTCCGCAGTGAATGCAGTGACAGTTTGCGCGCACCAACCGGCTGCGCCGTGATTGACGGATTCGCCAAAAAACCACGTGTTTGTGACCGGAGCGTTGGATGCGTTATTGGCCATATACCAGCCGTTAGCTTGAGCGGTATTCCAGTCCGTGACGGTCTGGCATACCTCCCGCAGTCGCGCGGGAAGGTCAGTGTCAGCGATGATGGGCATTAGAACGTACCTCCGTTGATTGCATCGAATTCGGCGCTTTTGCTGGCGAGGCTCTGTGTCATCGTCGCAGCGAAGTTGGGGTCATTGCCAAGGGCTGTGGCGATTTCGTTGAGCGTGTCGAGCGTTCCTGGTGCCGCGGCCACGAGGGCATCGAGCGCAGCCTTCACAAATGCTGTTGTCGCCAGCTGCGTCGTGTTGGTACCGGTTGTGGCGGTGGGCGCAGCCGGCGTTCCGGTGAACGATGGCGAAGCGATAGGCGCCCTGGTCGTGTCCGTCGCGTGGACGTGATCGGCCCTCGCGAACTTTTTGGAAGTGCCAATCGCAGCCACGCCGTTTGCCGCAGGGGCCACGGAAGATGCCTGCCCCACAACATAGGCCGTTGTCGCAAGCTGAGTGCTGGTATCGTCGGCCGTCGCCGTAGGAGCAGCGGGTATCCCCGTAAATGTGGGTGAGGCTGAGTTTGCCTTGGCGTTGTGCTCCGTCATGGACGGGGCAACCTGCTTCACCGCTCCACCACTATCCTTCACATACAGTTTACCGTCAGCGAGGTTGATGGCAGGTTCGGCTGTTGCCAAGATCCCGGCAGCGGGAACGGCTCCCGGGGTTGCGCTGTTGCGAAGCTTGATCGTTACCGCTTTATCGACCATCAGAACGATCCTCCATCAAGGGTGTCAGTTTCTTGAAGGGCATGTGCAATCAGATCACGCTCTTCAGGCGTAACCGGGTCTTCGTAGCCCTCGGGCAGGAACTCGGGCGGAACAAGTCCAGCATCATCAAGGGGCGCGATCCCATTGGGTTGGCCGATGCTGTCTCGCAGTGAGCCTGACGATGCTGTTTTTCGGGATGGAGTCGCCATCAATAGAACCCTCCATCGAGCGTCTCAGATGCCGTCCCGTAGACCTGGGCCA
Source organism: Rhizobium sp. PP-CC-3A-592 (assembly GCF_003217095.1). Taxonomy (GTDB): domain Bacteria; phylum Pseudomonadota; class Alphaproteobacteria; order Rhizobiales; family Rhizobiaceae; genus Ferranicluibacter. The sequence continues at coordinate 41,153 of NZ_QJSR01000004.1, read as the reverse complement.
CGCGCACAAGCAGACGTGCCGTGTTCGTGGTAGACATCGCGTCAAATGCGGTGATGGGGCTGGTCAGAACGACGTGAACGCCGTCCGTTGCGGTCCAATCCGGCCCCTCTTCCATCACCGCGCCGTTGAGAATGACCTCGAAAACCCCACCAGCGTCATAGCCGCCGGCAATGGTTACCGTGTCTTCGCCGATCGCGAGGGCGAAGCTCTGTGGCTTCACCGGGGCAAGAGAGGCGCCGGGCTGTAAAGCGGTATCAGCCCGCGCGCCTTGGGTGGAGGTTGCAAAGCTGCTGGCATCGCGAAACGCTGCTGACCGAAGGTTGGCAACGATCCCCACCGTATCGATCAGTTCCTCGATGCTGAGTTGCGAGCCTTCAAGGCTGTTGAGGAGCGCCCGCGAGATGTCCCGATGCATCTCCTGCATCTGCGCTGTGAGTACATCGAGAGCGAGGTTCTGATCGCGGGTCGGAAGCGGGGCACCATCCTGAAAGCGCGATTGCCGCCGAGGAAGGCGATAGCCGAGGACGGACACGGCACCGGTGATCCCGGAGGAAAAGACGACGCGGCCGTTGCTGGATTTGCCCCCGGAGAAATCGGCCAGAACGCCAAAGTCGTACCGGCGAGCGCCGTTGTGATAGACCGCCACATCCTGAATATTGTAGAGATCGAATCCGATCGAGAACGTCGTCGTCGGTGACGTCGGCGCATAAGTCGAGATGCGATTGTCGGGTTCAATCGTGGACATGAGCGTGACGATGCCCGCGCGGAGCACCGCTCGCAAAGCACAGGCTACTTGCCGGCGATGTTCCCGATGTCGGGCGCGCGGGTCGGCAGCGGGTCGCCCGGCCCCCACCAGAACGATTGCCCGAACTCCTTCTTCATCCGCCGCTCATACCGCCAAAACGTCTGCCGATAGTTCGGGTCAACCATGGCCTGCACGTTGTCGAACAGCAGGCGATCGGTTGCGATCTTGGAGAACCAGAGCGACGAGCCAGGAGTCCAAGCCTTGATGTGCTGGGCCAGCATCTTGCCGGTCATCTCCTTGTTGCCGGACACCGCCTGCATGAAGTCGCCGACGCCGGAGAAGATCGCTCCCGGCCCCGGGCCCATCGCATATTCCGTCAGGCCGTCCCCGCCGCGTGTCGTCGAGCTGTAGACGAGATCGCCGAGCATGCCGCCGCCACCGCCGCGGATGAACGCCTGAGTCCAGAACTCTTGCGTCGCCATGTCCTGCGGATCTCGCCCGGCGACGATGGACTGCATCTGCGATGTAACTGCCCCGGCCACCGTCATCAGCGTGACTAGCTTCAGGCCGGCGGCCGTCTTGCCCCAGGCACCATCCTGCACGGCGGTGCGCATGATGTGCGTCATCATGAAGGTCATGGGGAAGCTCTTGAACTGCGTCGCCGAGCGGACGATCTCACCCATGAAGGTGCCGCGCTGCAGGCCCGCCGTCATGGCGCCGCGCACCCGGGCGTCCGGTTCGAGAATGGCGAAACGCCGCTCGTCCAGGATCGCCGACATCAGCCGGTCGGCCAGCGCCTGATCCTCGACGCCGTTGACGTCGAAGAACTTCGCGCCGTCGGCCTTGATCGGCGGCGTGACGCGCAGCTTGTCCCACTGCTCCGGCGTGAACCCGTACCGCTTTAGGTATCCAGAGAATGCCGGGTCGAGCTTGTCGAACGAGGTTTCAGCCTGCCGGGCGATGAAGCCGTTGAACTCCATGCCCCATGCGCGCTTGAGACCTTCGGTCCACACGTTGATGCCGGTCATGCGCATCGTGGTGTCGGCCACACGGCCGGTGAGCCCCTGTCCCACCACCTCGTCGGCGAAGCGCTTCGAGCCGATGGCATGATCCATGACAGAGGCGGCGGTAAGGTTGATCTGCCGGGCAATGGCTTCCGAGCCTTCCCGGTTCGTCGTGAGATCCTTCACGAGCCGGCCCAGCACGGCCGTGGCCGGAATGCCGTTGACGTTGGCGGCGAGCGCGGCCGTGAAGCTGTCGCCGGGGAGGGCCGCGATGGTGGCCGATCCGAGCCGGGCCGCCGTCTGGATGTTGCGCATACCGCCGCCGATGCCTGCAATGAGCTCGTTCTGCGCCATGCCGAGCTTGCCGGTGGCTGCGTCGAACGTGCGCTGCACCGCCGCCGGGCTGTTGAGCGAGATCGACCGGGCGAACCGCTTGCCGACCGTGTTGTTGCGCAGGGTGTCGTCCTTGGCTGCGACGTCGAGCAGGCGCTTGAAATTGTCCTGATAGTTCGGCCCCAGGATCTCGACGCTCGCGATCTCCCTGCCCATGCCGCCGAAGTGTCCCATCATGGTGTTGTAGAGCCCGCCGTCGCCGACCCCGTATTTCTTCATCAGCCGGATATAGGTGTCCGGCGACTGGAAGCGGAAGACGCGGAGCTGGTTCGAGAAGCCGCCGGCTGCCCCGGCGCCTGCGCGGCCGAGGGTGATGTCGTTGTAGGCGTTCGCGATGATGCCACCTACCGCCGCCCGCGGCGCGTCGCCCTGTCCCTCGGCATCCATCACGCGCAGGTTGCCCGCCTCGAACTCGGTCATCAGGTCGTTCGTGAACTCGGACTGCGAGAACTTGCGCAGCCGGCTTGTGTCCCAGCTCTGCGGCAGCCGCCAGTCGTCGAGCACGGACAGCGGCTTGCCGGCGCGCTTCACCCGCTCGACCGCATAGGCCGTGGTGTCCGTCCAGCCCTTCGCCGCAGCCTTCGCCGCCTGATCGCCGGTATCCTTGCCGAACAGCTCGCGCACGATGTTCCAGATGGATTCGGTGTCCTGGCTGAGACCGGCGAACCGCGACGCATAGGGCTCCATGGCGCCGCTCATCATGCCGAGCAGCCGCTTCGTCACGTTCTCGCTGTGGCCGTCGATATGGATGGCGTTGCCCATGGCCTCGCCGCCTTCGAGGTTGTCGCGCACGAGCATGCTCTGCAGGCCGACCGTCAGCCCGTTCGGGTGCTGCTGCATCCGGTTGAGCGCGGTCGTGTAGGCAGTCGCCTGCTTGGCAGCCATCAGTTTGCGACGCTCGGCTGTCTCTTTCATGATGCGGGCGGCTTCGATCGCGCTGGCGGCCTCGGACGAGACCGGGCCCATGGCAGGATAGAGCCGGCCCTGCGCGCCTTCGTACAGCGCGAGCGCGTCGTCGGCCTGCTTCTGGGAGATGCGTTGCGCCTGCACAAGGCGCGTCAGGCAGTTGGCGATGCTCATTCCGCTGCGCTCCCGATGGTGCAGGCCTCGATCTCACCGGCGGCGGCGATCTCTTCATCGGCTTCGTTCAAGATTTCGTCGAGCGTGCGCTCGCCCCGGCCGTCGCCGATGTCGATCCGGATCGGCTCGGACTTGCCGGCAACCACCTGTTCCTCATTGTCGGCAACGAGTCGCAGGCCGTCCATGATCGAAGCCTCGACCGTTTCCGGCGCCTCTGCAAGCTTGTCGATCGCAGCGGGAGACAGGCGCTCTTCTGCCACCTGCATGAGATCCTGCCGGCCAACGCGATCAAGCGAGGACTTCAGGATGTCGGAGGCGCCCAGCGCGTCGCCGAAGAGGCGAGGGCCGGCGTCATTCTTCATGGCCTCGGAGGCATAGTCGCGGAGGAAGGCCGCCATCTTCGCGCGGCCGATCGGGCGCTTCATGTCCGCGTCGCTGAACAGGGATCGAGCCACGATCTTCGCCAGCTCGTCGGGGCCGCCGAACATCTCGGCTTGGTGAACGAGCTCGCCGACCGGGCGCCCCTCGTCGCGCGCGCGCATGACCATTTTAACCGCGTTCAGCAGATCATCGGTGATGTCCATGCCGGCCGGGATCTCGCCGCGCGCCACGGCGTCGCGCATCATCGACCACGGCGCCGAGCTGTCTGCCAGTGCTCCGGCAATCGTCTTGATGTTGTTGTCGGTGTCCTCGAGCGCCCGGCCGAGAAGCACCGGCTCGCCATAGGCGCGCCCCATGAGCGCGGCCGTGATCCGCCGCTCGCCCTCCTGCGACAGGAATCCATCCTTGTCGATGAGCGCACCCTGCTCGGCGCGCGGGAGCTTCGACATGAAGCCGCGAGCGAAAGCCTGATTGCCGGCAGCCTTGACGTCGGCACCATCCAGCCGGCCGAGCAGATCCGCGTCGAGCAGCCGGGCGTCGGCAAGCGCCTGCTCGGAGGCGCCGAGTCGCATGGCGGTGGAGCGGTTCGCGGCATTGACGAAGCCGACGCGAGCCTCTGGGTCGAGATCGGTCACACGCCGGGCGATCAGCACCGGGTTGCGCATGGCGTCGACGTCGAAGTTCTGTGCCTTCAGGAAGCTGCGATAGTTCGAGGCCGGGACGTCGTTCTGCTGGTAGGCGCGGCGCAACGCCATCACGCGGCCGTTGCCGGATTCGACAAGGCCGTCTGCGCCAACGATCGGAGCGCCGGACTCTGCCTGGGCCGAGAAGCCAAGCCGCTCCGGCTGCAGGTTTGCGGCGATGCCCGCGATCTGATCCTGCGACAGCGCCCGGCTGCGGTCACGCGGCTGCAGCTCGGGAGGGAATGCCGGATTCACGCCGAGATCGTCGAGATGTGACGTAACCAGATCATCGGCCTCGACCACCTCATAGCGGACGCCGATGTTATTGCCGTCCGCATCGTAGACGCGCCCCGGGCGGGTGTTGGCCTGCGTGAAAGCTTCGGGCGGCAGTTCGACCGGACGTCCGCGCTGGATATCGTCGGCCGCCTTCATCACGGCCGCACGGTGTGCGCTGTCGCCGGCAACCGTCTTCTCGAACCGAGACGCGGGGATTGTCGCCTCGCGCGTCAGAACCGCGCCGGTGTCGCGCACATGCGACGGCCACTGCCCGGTCTTCGCTCGGCTCCATGCCGCAGCAAGCCCCTTCAGACCACCACCGAGCACTGCACCGCCGACGCCGGCCGCGCCGACCTCATAGAGGGCATCGGCCGCGCCGAACGTCGGGTCGGCCTTCTGCTTGTCGCCGAGCGTGAGCGCCTGAATGGCCGTCTCAGATGCGAGGTTGACGCCGCCCTCGATCATCGCGGTGCGCAGGATGCCGCCGGCCAAGCCGCCCGACACGGCGCCGAGCGCAGTCGCCGCAATGTTGATGGGGTCGGTCATGGCTCCGGCTGCCGTGCCGAGGAACCCGCCGACGCCGGAACGCATGCTGTTCGACCGCGCCTGCAGGCTGTTGGATTCCTGTCGAGCGCCGCCCATGCGCCGGAGAGCTTCGGCTTCCATGGTCTCAGGCGTCGGAAATGCGAGATCTGCCGAAGGGTTCCGGCTCTTCCACTGCTCGAACCACTGCTGCGCCTTCTCGTCGCCCTGGCGGATCAGCGTCGCGCCGCCACCGCCGACCCACTGCCGGGCTTCGAGGTCGCCCTTCTCATAGAGCTGCTGAATGAACTCGCCCTGCACGTCGCTGGTGTGCCGGGACATCGCGTCCGAGTTCGAGAAATCGCGCATGGCCGCATAGTCGGATTCGAAGCGGCCGAGAAATCCGGGATCGATGCCTTGCAACGGAGAACGCGCGGCGAGCTGCAGCGCGCCGGCCATATCCTTTTCTTGAACGATCATCGGCATCAGCGGCCCCTCAGGTCGAGCACGAACACTGATGGCTGCCCGTAGCCGCCGGGCGATGGGCGCCGGAGTGCATAGCTCGGGCTCTCATCGCTGCCGAACTCAAGCAGGTACCGACCATCGGCGACGGCGCGCAACCGCCCCTGGTCGCGGAAGTCATCGGCGCGCACCGCCGTCCCGGAAGACGTCATGGCCGCCCCGATATCCTGATCCGAGATAGCCTCGACGGTCTTGTCGAAATCATCCTGCGACATGCCGTAGCGCGGCGCGACGATCTGGCTGCCATTGAACTCGAGAATTCCGCCGGTGATTTCCTTAACGGCCTGCTCCATGCGATCGGCATTCATTTCGCCGCTGCTGTCGCCGGCCTGCGCCGAGAGGTCGGCGTAGCGTGCGGTCGCCGCTTCGAGGAGCCCCTGCCGGGCACCTTCCAGCGTGGGCGCAAACACAGCCGGCGGCAGGATATCGTTGATCGCCATCGTGTTGTCGTCGTTCCGCTTCGGAGCGTAGAGCGGGTTTTCCTTGAGTAGCTGCTGCCCGCGAAGCACGCCCTCGGCCGCCTCGGGATTGTTCGGCACCAGCGCGCCGGCAGCCGCCGCCGCCCGGGACTGGCCGGACGAGTAGAGCGCGGCCATGGTGGCGTTGTAGGTATCGGGACTGAGATTGGTAGCCATCGAGCTGAGAAGCTGCACGGAGTCCTGCGGCGTCGAGTTGGTGAGCGCACGCGAGACCTGGGCTTGCATCTCCGGGCGAAGAGCAGAGATCGTGCCGACCTGACCGCGCGCCTTGAGCACATCCGCGCCATTCTGCAGGGCGGTGAAGGTGCCGGCCCATGTGTCGGGCTGGCTGAGATCAAGCGGCGGCGGCGCGGCAATCATGCCCTGACGTGCCGCGAACCCGATCGGGTCATCCTTGAGTGCCTGGGTGCGGGCTTTCTCCTGCGCCTCGATGCCGCTGATGATCTGGGCTTGTGCAGCGGTGGCCCCATCGGCAGCATCCGAGCGCAGCGACGAGACCAAGCTTTCGACCTGGGCGGGCGCCATGCCAGCGGTCTGAGCAATAGCCGACTGGCTGGTGAAATAGTCCGCGACCTCGCGCCGGAGATCCTGATCGTCGACGACGGCGAGCTGTCGGGACAGCAGGTTGATGTCGGCCACGGCCGGCGTCAGGTTCTTGTCGTATCCCGCCTTGATGTCGGTGAAGAGCTGCTTTGCATCGGAGGTGACCTCCGCGCGGTATTCCTTGACTAGCTCAGGATTGACTGAGTTTGAGCCCTTGCCGCCGCGTGTCGTATCGTCCTCGATGTGCCAGTTCTCGTTGGCCAGAGGGAATTTTAGACCGAACTGCGCTGCATTCTGGTGCAGCCAGCTCACCACCTCAGGCGGCGCGTTCTTGAGCGACTGCCCACCATAGGACAGATCGGCCGCCTTCCCGTGATTGTGCTGGGAGTTGCCAGGAGGGGCGACCCATTTCCGGGCTTCCGCAGCGGAGCCATACTTGATCACGGCTTCTTCCCAGAGCTCCGTCTGACGCGCGACAGAACGGGCGCCGGAATAGATGCCGAGCTTTTCCCGGATACCCGCCGGTGCAGCCTCAAGCATTCGGGCGACCTTCACGGAGAAAGCCCCATCCATGCCGTCGATGTGGCTGGCGTCCTTGTCAGTACGGGTCTGAAGGAACGTCTTGGCTGCCGTCACGTCCTCAGCCGAGAACTGCGACGCAGAAACAGTGCTGCCGAGCACCTTCTTGTAATAGTCCGCGGACTCCTTCGGAATGACACTGTCGTCACGGCCGGCTGCGATCCACGCATCCGCACGCTTCGCGCCGCCATTGTAGGCGATGAGGGCAGCCTCACGGTCGCCACCATATTTCGTCATCATCTTGTTGAAGTAGTGCTCGCCATAGCGATCGGATGCGCCCCCGCTCTTGAGGTATGCCTGCTTCTCTTCGCGGGTTCCTGCAGCAGGATAGCCTGCATCGCCGAGTTCCTGCGCGATTTCATCCGCCGTTTCGGGCATGACCTGCATGCTGCCCGCCGCGCCGCGCGCCGAGACGGCATTCGGATCTCCCGAGCTCTCCGTCTGACGGATCGCGGCAAGGATATCTCCGCCCCCGTTGGCCTGGGAGAGCAAGCGCTCCGCTTGGTTCGTCTGCCCTCGATTGTCCAAAGACTTGAATCCCTGCAGCGTGCGCGCCATGGCTCGAGCGGAATAGAGCTCCATGGCGCCCGACATATCGCCGCCGGCGGCAAGCTGCCGCGCCGTCGTGTCGATATCGTCGTTGTCGAGCCCGACGCCCTCCTTGAGCCGCTTCTGAATGACCGTCGACTGGTCCTGCACCGGCTTGAGATTGGCCTTAGTCTGGGCGACGAACCCATTGATCCGCTCCCCGGCAAGCCCGGCATACTGCCGGCGCTCGGCCGGCGAGAGCGACAGGCTCGTGTCCGTCGCCATGCGCTCGGCGATCTTGCGCGCTTCGCCGATGCCGCCAGTCTGCAGCGCGCGATCGACGGTGCCGAGCATGGCCTCCGACATGTGCCGGGACTCCATGCGCTTTACCGCGATGTCGGCTTCCTGCTTGCCCACGGTGAAATCCGGGTTCTCGGCGAGCTGGCTATAGAGTGTGCGGGCCTGGGCCTGCTTCTCCTTGTAGGCATCCGTGCCGGTACCGCCGCCGCGCGCCAGCGCCGACATGTCGTCGTCGAGCAACTGGATCTCGGCTTTGACATTGCCCTCGAACTCCTTGATGTCCGTCGATCGCTTTTGCTCGGAAACGCCCAATGCGAAGCGCGGGCCCTCGGTGTCGAGCATGGTTGTGACGGCGCCGCGGAAGTCCTTCGGGACAGCCGTCAGGGTCTGATCGCGAAACGCCTTCCAGCTCGAGTTGAAGGACTCGATATTCCCCTTGGATTCCGCTGTCAGCGCGGCGCCGCGAGCACGGATATCGCCGGCCAGTCGCGCAGCATACCCTTGCTGGGCCGCAGCGTTGTAGGATCGGCCGGACGCTGAGAAGTTCGAGCGCGTGTCGACCTTGAGATTGCCGGCCTCGTCGCGATAGACGGCGTTCTGCCCCTCGTTCTGGGCCTCGGCAACCTCTTGCCGCTGCAGCGCCTGACCTGTCGTCGACAGCGCATTCGCGATCTGCTGATAGGGGTTGGCAATCTCAGCCGCCGACACGGAAGACTGCGGGCCGCGCGTGACGGCGCCGCGCTGCTGGATCTCGGGAAGTTTCGCCACGGTCAGGCTCCGAAGAACTGAGGAAGGGAAGAAGCGACGCCGCCGAGCAGCGATGTACGCGCGGCCGACTTGCGGAACCGCGCGTCGGCCTCATCTTGGGTCGCCTGCATTCGCTTCGAGCCGACCTCAATCTTGCGGTCGCGGTCGCTTCGCTTCTGCTGCTCGGCCTCGTACGCAACGCCGGTGGGTGAGAACGCCTCGACGCCGGCAGACGCCCGGATCGCGCGGATGTTCGAGATCGTGCTGTTGAGCTCGTCTCGATAGCTCGCGTCCACCTGATCGGCCTGGATCTTCCCGACCTCGGCCGCCTGTTTCGACTGCGCGGCCGCGTGCTGCCCGGCCTGATATTGACCGTAGACGCTGACAAGCGAGCCGATGCCGCTGATTGCTGCTGCTGCAACACCCATTAGACTGTGATCCTCGTGGTGAGCTCGATGAGCTTGAAGGCGCAGGGAAAGGTCGATGAGATCTCGACGGCAGGATCGTAGGAGCGGCCGGTCTCGCGGTACCGATATGTGTCATCGCGCATCGGGACCGGCTTGCTCATGTCCTCGCCGCCGCGGTAACTGCCGAAGATCCGGTTCCCGACCTGAAACTCCTGGGTCTCGCGGACGGTGATCATCATCTTCTCGATTTTGCGCCGCTGCTCACCTTGCCCGGCTGCCTGCCCGCCATCGAAATTGGAGAACAGCGGGACAAGGGAGTGCTGGAAGTCGATGCCGATGGTGATCGTGGGATAGTCCGAGAATCCGGAAATCTCCCCGCCGGCACCCACAACGGCCTTCCCCAGATAGAACCCGCCACCGAACACATCGACCTCGCGGCCGTAATAGACGTCGGGCGCGATGGTGCCTGTCATCGTGGTCGCGCTGTCGCACAGCAGGCTGTAATCGAGCTCTTCGGCGATGCCGAGTTCCGCGCCGTTGAAGCTGTAAATGGACATGAAAACGACGGTGCCATAGGCGCCTGCCACGCTGCGCACCGCGCCGTCCCCCTCCCATCGAAACCATCCGACATACTCGCGATCGGCATTGAACTGCCCGGCCACCACCGAGCCATCAGAATTGACGGCGAAGATCTGGCGCGACGGGAATTCGCTCGTGGCCGATGTGACGGCCAGCGATTTGACGCCGCCGAAGAGGTGCCTGTGGAACCGGTTGATCTCGTTCGCGATGTAGGGGCGCGCGGTCTGGCCTGTCGCGCTGATGGCGTAGAGCCCCGTCGTGGACTTATCGAGAAAGATCAGTCCCTCGGTGACCTCAACCGGACGGATGCGCGAGATTTCGCTCGTGAAGACCGGGCGAAACTCGACACTGCCCGGCTGCAGCGGCGTTCCAACCGACACCGGGATATAGAAGATGCCGCGATCGGTCACCGCGAACTCGTCATAGCCCCCGACGACATGGAAGACCTGGCACTCCGCGCTGATGGATTCGACCATCGCGTTATCCGGATCGCCGCCGATCAGGCCATCGCGGTTGTTGCCGGCGGCCAGCCAGAAAATCGCATTCTTCTTTTGGTCGAAGTTTGTCATGATCAGGCGCTGGCGATCCTTCGAAACGGACGCCGGCCAGCCGCGAGCGTTCGAGACGAATTGCTCCTCCCACTGCAGGGTGGCGCCGATGGCGCTCGAGCTCGCAATCTCCTCAATCTTCGTGACGGCAGTCGGCCCGACAAGCTTCTCGTTCTCGACGGGTGCCGTCAGCGATCCGAGCATGGCCACGGCGATGCTGTTCGGAGCCAGCAAGTCGACGCTCACCACCTCACCCTTGACGTTGGTCTGGTCGGTCTCCACGATCTGCCCGACCGCAAAACCCGCGGAGCTCGTGACGGTGAAGCGATACGTTTTCGGCAATTCCTCCAAGACCTGCGCGCGCATCGTCGTGCCGTTTGTTACGGTCGTGCAGCGGATCTGCCGCTGTGAATACCGGAAGACGGTGCCAGCGTGGCCTGCGGTGAGAAATGCCTGCGAAAACACGACATCGATGTTGCCGGTCAGCGCGCTGGGCCGCATCGTGATGCCGATCGTGTCCTCGAACCGATAGAACGGAACGCGATATGTGCTGTCCAGTCCTTGGTCAAAGACGTAATCGGCGATCGACCACGACCGGGTGCCCTTCGTGACTTTCAAGACCTTGGTGCGCCCGGCCCAGGCGACGAACATTTCATTCTCCATAGGCTCGAACACGAGGCTGTCGAGATCGGCCGCCCCCCAAGGTGCCGACAATGAGGCGAGCAGAGTCCCGCCCACGGAGCGCACGCGCACGCCGCCCGCCGTGAACACCACCTTGTATGTGACGTCGTTGAACGGCTTGAAGTCGGCAACGATGCCGGTGTCGCGAAACAGCAAACGGCGGCCGGGGCGGCGGGTCAGCGCGCCGGTATGCGTCGACACAAGATTGCGAGCACGCCGAACGGCGGATTTCATGATCTCGATGTCATCCCGACGAACGGCATCCGGCTCAACCTCGCCGGCCGAGAAATCGCGCTGACGGATGATCAGATCCTGGATGCTCATACCCGGCGCCTCCCGCGGGCGGCGGCGATCTTGCTCTTGTAGATGTTGCGGGCCGGATTCTGCTGGTCATTCAGCGGTCTGGCCTCTTCGAGCAAGCCCTCTGCTCGCTGTTCCCGGCGCGTCGCTTCGCTGAAATCCTCGTTCAGCCCGCGCAGGCAGCCGGCTTCAACGTAGATCGTCAGAATTTCATCGGCCAGCGGGTGCCAAAGCTCTTCCGGCGCCTCTTTCACGGCCATGGCATAGACGTCGGACCCGTAGTTGCACGACAGCACGTTGCCGAGGATCTCGTATTCGGTCAGCGGTGTGGTGCCCCAATAGACCTCTTTCACATGCAGCGTGTTCGGCGCGAGGCGGAAGGCATTGCGAGAGAACCGCCGGGACTTGTTCTCGCCATCCGGGATTCGCTCAAGCAAATCGCTCGTGGTGGCAAACGGCCATGTATGCCGCGCGGTCAGGAATCGCACCGCGCGATCGAATGCCCCGTTCGCAACGAGATATTCGTCGGTGCCATCGTTCAGCACGTTCAGCGTGTTGTTGCCGGTCGCGCGGAGGGCGTTGTTCAAGATGGTGAGCTTGTCCATGGCGGCGAGAATGGCTCTTGGGGACAAGCCGGGCAAAGCACAGGGCATGAAAAAACCGGGGAAGCGGTGCCTCCCCGGTCTCTGTCGCCAGCCGGCCGCGATGAAAGCGGCTGACGTCAGGCCTTGGCGGTTTCCGCCTTAACGTAATCCGCCTTGTCTTCGTCCGAGAGCTCGTTGAACGCGCTGGCATCGGGCTCGCGGATCGCGCCGCCGATCTGCAGGCCCTTGGCGTCGAAGATGCCCCACCAGCCGTGACCCTTGTCGCGGGCGAGGAACGGTGCGGACGGAACTTCGAGGGCGGGGACTTCGCTCGGGATGTGGCCGACCTTGAAGCCGTCGTTGGAGACGGGCGTCAGCGGCGCGGGCACGGAAAGGTCGCCGTTGCGGGCGGCTTCGTCGGCCCGGCGCTTTTCCTCCTGCTGCTCGGCAATGCGCGCTGCCTCGACGTCGCGGGCGGCCTGCTCTTGGGCGGCTTTGTCGGCTGCCTTGCGACGCGTCTCTTCCTCGAGGGCGGCACGCTGGGCATCGGTCTGGTCACGATCGGCCTTCACCTTCTCGGATTCGGCCTTGGCGTAATCCTCCGGGAAGGGGGCGCCGGACCATTCCGAAGGATGATCGCGCAGCGCACGACGGGCATCGACGGAATCCATCTCGGCCGTCGTATTGTCCTTGTAGTAGAGCGTTGTCTTCTCGGGCATTGAACTGGTCTCCGTGGGAACAGGCGAAACCGAGCGCTTAGTAGCGCTCGGCGATGAACGCCTTCAAGGTGATCGAGGGCGCCGTTCCAACGACGTCGGTGTAGAGCCGCAGCCAACGATATTCGTTGTCGTGCTGCTCCGTGGTGAACGGGATTTCGTAGCGCCCGATCGGCGACGTGATGGGCGCGCCCGGCCGCGCGGCGCCGGCACCCAGCGTGTACTGCGCGACCGTCTCCTTGGTGGCGAACGTGTTGTCGGCCGAGCCCTGCAGCAGGAGGTTATAGACCTCGTCGCCGGCCGTGGTCTTGACGGCCGAAACGTCGACGATCAGCACACCCTCGAAGCGGCCGGGGCCGAGCTCCTTGGAGACGTTGGCACTGGCGACCTGCGAAACGCCATCGGCGGTAACGGCAGCGGCACCATCGGCGAGCAAGAGCTCGATATCGATATTGTAGGTTCTCTTGCCCATCGGGCTCTCCTGTACGATTGAGGGCGAAAAGCCCACCGAAGCGGGCTCCGCTCGGTTACTTCACGAAGGGCAGATCGGAGATCGACGTCAGGCGGGTGACGCAGTAATCGCCCTCATCGACGAGACCGACGTCCCAGGAGACGTTCGTCTTGTAGAAGACGCCGTCTTCCTTCGAGAGGCCGAGGTCGATCGCCTCCATGTTCTTGAGCTGGATGCCGTGAAGGCCTTCCGCGCTGAGGTTGGCGACGAAAAGCGACGCGGTGACCGCGGCGCCGCCGCCCTGCGCGACCTCGTTGAACGGCAGGATGACGCCGTGGCGGTCCTTCTCGTAGCCGAACAGGATGCGCTTGCCGGCGTAGGTCATCTTCGGCGTGCCGACTTCATCCCAATTCTGGATAACGAAGCCGGAGATCGCTGTGTCGCGCGCCGCCTGGATGAAACGAGGCATCAGATCCCAGCCTGCGATGATGCAGTTTGCCCGCCGGGTGTTCTGGATGGCTTTGTCCAGGCTGTAGAGCGAGAGCGCGGCGCCGCCGGAGGCAAGCGAATTGTGCAGCAGGCGTCCGTTGTCGGCGCGGCAGCGTGCCTTGATGCCGTTGAACTCCTTCGGGTTCGACGAATTGTCGCCGGACAAGAAGGTGTTGGTGAAGAGGCGGGCCTGCGCCTTCATCTGCATGGCTTCTTCGCGACCGCGACGGCCTTCGCCATGGCGTGCGATGATGGCCTTGTCGACCTTCAGCAGGATGTCGATCGGAAAGCTGGTTTCCTGGAATGGCGCGATCTTGCCCTGAGATGTGCTCGGGCCTTCATTGATCGCGCGGAAGCCGGCGGAACCGATGCTGGTTTCCCGGTAGCCTTCGAATGCGGCACCCGAGAAACCCTCGAACGGCAGCATCTGCATGATGTCGGATTCAGCCGCAAAGGACTCGATGAGCGGGCGCTCGATCGAGGTCTTTTCGAGCCCCTTGGCGTATTCGGGCAGCGTCATTACGTCGGGCATTGAGAGACTCCTTCAGGCCGTCACTTCTTGGAGTTTCGGGCGTAGTTGATCTTCTCGGCGGGAGACATTTTGTCGTACTCCTCGTCCGAAATTTCTGTTTTTCCGACATCGCGACCCGCACCGGGATTGCCCTGAGCGGTACCTCTGTTGAGGCGCATAAGCCCCTCGAACGCTTCGACCTGCTTGGCCGTGAACATCATCGGCGCCAGCGCCTGGGCGAAGTCGCCGCCGAGCTTGGCGCCCAGCCACGAGGTCACAGCGTTGACGCGCTCCGCGGCTTTGGAACCCAGAAGCTCGCGTTGCGCGGCAAGCGCCTCAGTAAGGCGGCCCTGCTCTGCGATGTCCATCTGTGCACCGAGGGCGACCATGCTCTCGAACTGCGTCTGGCTCATCTGGTTGGCGTGGGCGAAGGAGCGGAGATCGGCAACGCGCGGGTCCGTGTCGTCGATGATGGACTCCTGACCTTCCGGCAGCTTGAAGCCATCGGGCAGCTTGAAGTCCTTCGGCAGAGCGACCTTGTAACCTTCCGGCTTGTCGGGCACCTGCGCGAGATTGGCGTCATGCTCCGCCTTGAAGGCAACGAGCGAATTGAGATCGTCGGCCTTGAAGCCTTTTTCCGCGTCCCAGAAAGACTCGGGAATATAGTCGGGGCGCTCGGCCTTACCGGCGGCGCCTTCTGTAGCCGCGTTTGCATCGGCTGCCGCAGCACCAGCATCGGCGGCGCCGCCTGCATTAGACGCGCCAGCAGCGCCGGAGCTCTCCGCTCCGCCACCAGAGCCGGAACCTGTTTCGGGTGCCAGCGTGATGCGCGGGCCGAACGGCGAAGAGAACGCGAAAGCGCCCGGGCTACGCCCGACCAGCGGGGCCGGCCCGCCTGCTTTTTCGCTGTTTTCCTGGTAATCCATGCCGTCGCTCATCCGTTCCGTCTTCTGGCCCATCGCTCTTTTCCGCCTCTGTCATCGCAATCAGATCGGCCGCGAATGTGCGGCGAGCGTTGTGAGCGTGCAAAGCACAGGTCTCCATGGGGCCGATCTCCTCGACCACTGACTGCAGAAGCGCGAAAAAGGCGGCACCCTCACGCTGGCGAGAAAACCAGTTGAGGGCGGCCTTGACGTCGGGATCGGAGAGTTTCATGCGTGTCATCACTGCCCCTGCGTCGGCAGCATGCCGGACTGTTGCGCGGCGCCAAGCACCGACTGCACGAGATCGGCGGTCTCTTTTTCGCCGCGCAGGACGATCACTTCGTCTTTGAGCAAGAGCTGCAGATTTTCCGCAGTCTTTCGCTCGTCGATTGCGGCCTGCGACGTTTCCGGGAAGTAGCTCTTGAGCATGGTCAGCAGGTTGCCTGCAACCTGAACCTTCTGATTGTCCGCTGCCTGGGTGGCCGGATTGTTGGGGACCAGCGTCAGCTTGCGACCGTTAATCGTGATGTCGTCGATCTTGCCGTCTTTTTCGAGCAGCCACTCGAACCGGCGATAGATCGCATACGGACCCTCGCGCCAGAACTTCTTGCCGGGCGTGCCGATCCGGCGCTGCGCCTTGACCATCTCGTCGGCCCATTGCGTGGCCGTGGGCGGCGTGTCGCCCTTCTGCTCGGGATAATCTGCGAAGTGCTTGCGGCGGATTCTGCGTTCCAGATCGGTCGCTGTGTAGAATCCGAGATCGGCATTCCCCTCGAAATACAGGGGAACTACGTCTTTGCCGGAGCCGGGGCGCATGGCATAGGCCTTGCCGCTCTCGAGCCCGTTCTCGAAATCCATCACACCGTCGTCGGGATAGCCCATCGGCGGGTTGATCGCGATGTCGACGCGATCCTGCGTGGCGGCCGTGATGACGTCCAGCACGCGGTAATCCTGCAGCGCCTTGATCGAGGGGCCGAAGCCCCAGGCATATTCGTTGTCGGGCGAGAACCGGGCGATGATCAGCGGCAGGCAGCCCTCACCGGTGAGATCTTCCGTCTTCACAGCCATGCGATCGATGAGGAGAACGTGCTTCCACACCTCATCCTCAGGCTGGGACCAGTCGCGCCAGTAACACCACACGACCTCAATCGTGCACGACTTCTCGTCACGCACCTTCTTGGTGATCTTCTCCGGCAGCGTGATGTCGCCGATGACGGAACGCAGCTTCGTGCCGCGGACATGCCGGACCCGGAACCGATCGCCGACCGAGCCATCGGCCTCGACATTGAATTCGAGCTCGCGCGGCGGTACCGAGCTGCAGGAAATCGGCCGGGTATTGTACGGCTTTTCGATCCACCACGCGACTGTGCCAACGGCAGCATGCGGATCGAGCGTTGAGCCAAGCTCGGATTCGAAGTTCGATGCGCGGATCGCCGAAAAGATGATCTTGTCGCGCTTCTTGCTCTCGGCCTGCAGGTCAGCGAGGTCTTGCGGCTCAATGTCGCCGAGCTCGGACTCATCAAGCCCGTTCGCTACCCAATCCGTGCCTTGCGGGAAAAACGCGGAAACCACCTCCGTCGCAAAATCCTCGGAAACTTCCGCGCCAATGCCGGTCGCAAGATCTTCCTGCTCTGCATCTCTCCTCTTGCTCGCCTTAACGGTAGATTCGATGTTCCAGGACAGGCGCGGCCGGGTGAAGAAATAGGCCTCCTGCAGATCGGCGCGCGCCTCGGTCTTCTGCGCGCGGGCGTCTTTCAGGCGCTGGTTCGCGTCCTCTGTCACGCTCTGAGGCGGGAACGGGTTCGCCGCTGGCGCGGTCGACTTCGGACGCGAGATTGCCACGGGCGCCCCTTACTTGCCGACGAGCGGCGAGACGCGGCCGGTACCTGCGAGCGCGCTACGGGCGCCGAACATGCGCAGCGACTGGTCAGTCTCCGTCGTCAGCCGGTCCCGCATCGTGTTGATTTTCTCCTGGGCGGCCGCTGCCTTCTGGCGCGCAAGCTCCGGATCTTCCTTTGGCTTCTCCTGCTTCATAACCGCCGCTTTCGCTGATAATTTCGCCACCGTTGGCGAGACATTGACGAAAAAGGGCGTCTGGCCGCAAAGCACAGGACTTGAGACCCAGGATGTGGGCCGCCGCTGGCACGCACCACAGGCCGACCGACATATTCAGGTTCAGCTCCCGCCCGATGGGCCGCGCCATGCGCACAATCGTGTTTTCGCCGCTGAAGTACGCGAGCACAGGGTCGGCCTCATGGTTTCCGACGATCAGGACCCGCGATCGGTCCATCTGGAAGTCGAAAAGCACCCATGCCTGAGCTCTTTCCACGAATCCCATGACCGAGACGTGCTTGAACCGACCGCAGGCCAATGCGCGCACCCACCAATGCGGCGAATCCGGGTGGAACGCGACGAACCAATCGGTCGGCTCGCAGTCCGTCAGCTTCAAGCCGTCTCCGAAACCGTCAAAACCCACCGCGGCGCCTCGATTTCTTCTGAACCTTGATGTCAACTGCCGATTTCCGGCCGGCGTGCGTGCCGCCAGCGACCGCGCGGCCCTCGCCAGCGCCGAGCACCATGTATTGCGTCGCGTCGGCGATGTCGGAATAGCGGTCTTTCTCGGGCGTTTCCTTATGCCGAGACGTGCCCTTGATGCGCGCGAAGTGATAACCGCCGGCCATGGCCACCTTGAGCGTCCGGCAGTTCACGCCGCACACCAGAAGCCGCGGCATGCCGTTCACCATCGTGATCATGGCATACTCGACGGCCTCGATACGGGTCTGGATGTGGTTGTTCTTCACCGGCGCCGGCCGCACCGGCATGCCGAATGAGCGGAAAACGTCATAGGCCGTCGTCTCGTCCGACTGCGTGCCGTCCTCGCCTTTCGGATCCCCGAAAAACTCGACCTGAAAGCCCTGGAAATCGGCGTGCCGCGATGTCGGCTGCCAGTCGCCCAAGCGGCGATCGAGCAGCTGCTTGACCAGAGGCGCGAAGATCGACGCGCCGACACCGCGCGCCGTGACCTCGGCGAAGATCCGCCACCGATTGTTGACGAGCTGCCCGACCACGCAAGCCGGATTCCGACCGAAGTCCAGCCCGACATAGACCGGCCAGCCCGGAATAGGCTCAAGAGCCGTCTTCGACACATGACTGTCCGCGTTGAACTGGTTCCAGACCGGCTTACCGTCGACGAACACCGTGATCTTGTTCAGCACGCGGCTGTCGATCCACTGCTTCGTCTTGCCCTTGATCTTTTCCGCGTAATAGCCGGGCTTCAGCCATTTTGTGTTCTCGGCCAGCGGGTTCATCCGATAGCCAGTCAGCGTGCCGGCAGCGTCCTTTATCTCAAGCATGGCCGGCGGCTGCACATGGTAGCCCCAATTGTCCGGACGCTTGTAGGCAAGCCGCTCTTCCTCCGTCCAATCGTCCGGAAGTGGAACCTCGCCCATCATCAGCGGGATGAAATGATCCTCGCGCGGCGCGTTCATGTCGGCAATCACGCCGTCCCACGTTGCCCCTCCGTCCTTCACCGCCGGATATCGGCCGGTTCGGCTTTCCGCCTCGTCGACGATCGCCTTGTCGATGAATTCGAGCTCGTTGAACCAGATGCCCGTGAACTCGAACGAGCGCAGCTTGCGCACATCGTCCTCAGTATCGAGCGCCAGGAAGATGATTTCCATCTCCACGTCGCCGAGCCGGATCATGTGCCGATAGGGTCGGTCCCAATAGAACCGCCCGTACATCTCCTCCGGGAACCAGTCGAGCCACGACTTCACCGTCGTGTTCTTCAAATCCGGGAAGGTGTTACGGCAGACCGCCCAGCGCGTCTTTCGCAGCCCGTCGTCATTCGGCCGTTGCTCGCACGAGATCAGCCACATCTTCATGATGCAGGCCGTCGACGTGCCCGAGCCGATCGAGCCGCGGACGATGCTCACATGCTTGCGGCACTCGATGAAATCGCACAGCACGTTGCCGTCAGGCGCGTAGATCTTGCGACCATCTGGGGCGAGCTCGATCTTGGGCAGAACGACCGGGCGATCCGGCTCGATGATCTCAAGCATCGTCGGCGACCTTCATGAGAGCATGCCGCGTCCGCTCCATATCCCAGAGCAGCGTCCCGCCGTCTGGATCTGAAGACGCGAAATACTCGTCGCCATCCTTAAGCACTCCGATGATCATCACGCGCTTGAACTCGTGCTTGGCGGCGCCAGCGATGACACGCTTCGGATCAAGCGGCAGGCAGGTGATGACGGGCAGGTCGACGACGTTCGACATCAAGCCACCTCGTACGTCGCTTCGAAGATATCCCCCTTCACAGGGTAGATCTCGCCCTCAGCACCGCGAACAATCCAGTCGCCCGGGCCAGCCGTCAGATCGCCGTTCAGCGTCTTCACCACCGCCGACCCGGCATCGAACCGGATCACGCCATAATCCACCGCCTCAACCGCCCAGGTCGGCCCATCAATCTCCGACCCGGAAAACTGGAACGCCTCGACGACAACGGGGAGCTTTCGGAACATGGTCATTCCGGTTTCTCCGTGTGCCCGCAGCGAAGGCATTTGATCGTGCCGCCCTTCATCTTCCCGGGACTGATTGTGAAGCCACGGATCTCGATATCTCGAGAGCCACACTTCTGGCAGATGACATCAACGCCGTTTATCGTGCCCATCGCTGCAATCTCCTGGTGGGTGAAAAAAATCTCAGTCCTGAACCTCTGAGTGGTGCGACTTGTGTGTGAGGGTGGAACTGGAAGACTCGAGCCCAATTTTGCCCCCACCCCCCTCTGACGGGCGCTCGAACGAGAACGAAGGGGGTACGGGGTGGCGTTCCTCAATCATCCTCGGGAACGTCCTGCATATGCGGTAACGCCTTACCCTCACCCTTCGCCAGATGCTCTATCTGTGCGCCGCCTGATCGATCCAGTTTGACCATGTAACCGGGGGTCACGTTGGTGGTGGTGTTGACCTGGACGTTGATCTGCGCGGCCCCCACTGCATGGCTCGGGCGGTCCATACCATCGAGATATTTCGCGCTTTCGAACTGAATGCGTTCGGTCTTGGCGTCGAGCAGATCGACCATGCGGTGGAGCGCACGAGGGCGAGCGCTGGTTCGCAACACCTCCATACACTCATTGAGGTATGCAAGAGCATCCGGTTTGATGAGGGCCTTGCGGAGGCTGTCGTCTTTCAGACCAACGCCTTCAGCGGCTTCGGGTCGTTTCTGACCTTCGAAGACCATGAGCTCGATGGCGCCTTTGACGGCTGGGGTGAGGACGATCTCTTTGCTCTGCTTGCGGAGGGTTGCAGCGGCTTTCTGTCCTGCTCGGGAGAGTGCTTGCGCCGTCTGCTTGGAAGGCATGACCATGCTGCTGTCTCTGCGCCTCTGCTGATGCCTCGGAATGCGCTGACCTGTAAGGGAAGAAGGATGCGCGCGCGAAGCTTGGTACAAGTGGCGGAAAATGGACGCAAAGCACAGGATGCGGATGCAATGATTACAGTGGGTTGCGAGGACGGCCGGAGAGGGCGCGAATTAGCCGTGTCGGATGAACGTGCAATTATTGCACTTTTGCCTTTTCAGCCGGATGGGGGATTCGGTGTGCTTTGGCGGATGATGGGCATCGGCTGTAACGTGCAACATATGCAGGTTCAGTAGCGCTCAATATGCGACTGTTGCACATTGCAGGCGATGAAGGGCATCACCTATGGAACGACCGCTTGAGAGCGAGCCGGAACACCTGAA
Organism: Rhizobium sp. PP-CC-3A-592; assembly: GCF_003217095.1. Lineage (GTDB taxonomy): Bacteria > Pseudomonadota > Alphaproteobacteria > Rhizobiales > Rhizobiaceae > Ferranicluibacter. Next base: position 20,443 of record NZ_QJSR01000004.1, on the reverse strand, counting down.
ATGCAGATACTGGCGCAGCGAGATCGTGAAGATGACGAAGGCGCAGGTGGCGCAGCTGACGGGGTTCAGCGTGTCGTCGATTACGGACATCGAGAACGGCGAGAACCGGTCGACGAAGAAGGCGATCGATAAACAGGTGATGAAGCGGTACCGGATGGCATGTGCTTCGGTGAGCTTAGCCGCGGACTTCACATGGCTGGATATCAGCTTGGACACCGACATGCCGGTGAAGATGAGGATGAGCATGTGGATGAGGAGATGACGATGGACATGATCAAGGGGAATGAGCCTATCAATGATGATGGAGAAACGGTTCTCGTGCCGCGTTATCTGCTGCGTTTGGTCCTGGAACAGGCCTGGTCGGACAATTCATTGATTGATGGAGAGTTCTCTTCTACCGAGGAAGATCGCCTTGAGCACCAGAAGGTCTATGCTCAGATCAATGAGCTGCGCCAAGCCGCCGGCATTTCTGTGGCGACAGTCCCAGGAAAGAAATGACTGACCCCTACCAGCCCAAATACGGGCAAATGGCAGTGGGCCGGCGGATACCCGCGGACGCATGGTGGCCGGCCGCCGACGCCAAACACAGGCTGGGTGGATACGGCGCGTCAGGCCACGCAGAACTGCGAGGAGTATTAGGATCTTTCGCACAAGGTACTGACGCAGCTGTGAGTTATCCGGAAACTCCGGACAGCTGAGTTTAGAATGGATCAAGAGGCACTACCCAAGCGTGTTCTGGTGCAGCCCCGCGCTTGGCTACAAGTTTGGTTTGTGGAAGGCTTTCTCTTCGAAGGAGATACATTCTCACCGGAAAGCCAATCTCCACTGGAAATTTCTCAGCAGCTAAGGCTACGATGTCCGCTGCCCAGGCATCAGCTTGGATCGTATGTCCAGAACCTGAGCGGACAATATGCGATGCAATGCGCGCTTCAGCCAACTTTTGGACATGTGAGGTATCTGTAGCCAGAACGATGTACTGGTTATCTCCGGTAAACTCTTTGTGCTCATTGTTTCTGAATAGATGAGAGAACAGCCGCGTTTCGTTTCGCTGGTCAAAGCCAGCGACAATAGAATATATTCCCACATTATCTAAATTGAGGTGTTTGGCTTTCTCGCCCCATCTGACGAAAGCGTCAGTCCCTTCATGCTGCATTCTGCCGTCGAGCGCCTCTATGTCCTGAGCACTATCCAACATCGGCTCCAGCTCGGGTATTGCATTCATCACTCCCCCGAGCATCCAGAGGCCAAAAGACCCGACCCTCCTGATCTTGTCTTGTGGCTCGCCCACCTGAGTGGTCCCTACAGCGTATGTCTGACTGTCAGAAGCAGCAAAGATACAGTCACGGGTTTTTAGACAGATTAAAACGGTCACAGCTGTTCTCCTACCTCGGTATCAAATAGCAAGACCTTGAGCGCCTGGATAGGCTTGAGGCCAAGGGGCGGACTGGCATCAGTGAACGCGCTTTACGAAACAGCGCTTACGCTCGGTGTTTCCGAGGCCGCCGGGGCAGATCCACCAGCACAAGCCCAACCTTCAGCCCGCCCAGCCACAGCGGGAACATGTCAGGCCCGAGCCCACGACCTTGTGGCCGGCCATAGTTCTCAAGCTTGGACGTGTAGCCCTCCTGCATGCCGCAGCGTGCGTCGAGCTCCATGCTCGATATGTCCATGCTGTTGCGACGGGAGACCAGCGCATCGACGAGCTGCTGATAGTCGGTGATGACGCCGGAGACAGGCTTGAGCCCGATCACGCGGCCCTCAGTGTCCGGATCTGCACCACCACGAGCGGCCTCAAACTTGCACAGGTCATAGTCGGACCAGTAGTCGCGGCCGTTCAGTTTGATCGGGATCGGGAAGTCTTTGTCGCGGTCGATCCAGCGCGTGAGGGTCCACCGGCTAATGCCATACCGCTGCAAAACGTCGGGCCGGGACAGATATCGTTCGTTTTTTGTGCGAGCGGTCATGGTGCAATCCGTAGCAATGTGTTGCAGGCTGTAGCTTACCAATCGAGGTCGGCAGTAACTGGATCAGGAACCTCTTGAGCCGGCGAAGGACGCGATGCCGAGCCTTGCGGCCCATAGGCTGCGCCGAGGATGGCGCAGTAGATGCCGCCGGTCGGCAGCTCACCCTTGCGAGCGAGAAAGCCGGGGTGCGAGGTGACGGTGAAAAGCTGGGCCCGGCCCTCGTCGATCATGCGTTGCTTGGCCTGGGCGATGCGGTCAACGAGCAACATGGGCTTGACCGAGATGGGGCGCTGGTCTTCGATCTCCATGCGGGCGATCGCGAGCTCGATCTGCTTGCTGACGTATGCCATCTCGTCGCGGATGGCTTGGGACAGCTCCGGAGGCGTGGGCGAGAACGTCTTCGAGATGCCATCGATCTCGCCGCGGATCACCTTGACCACCACTGTGTCGAGGGCATGGAACGAGGCACCACGCAGCGCGATGAGATATCCTTCAAGCTGCCCGTCAACGTCGCCCTTGCGGAGCGGCAAAGCCGAGAACAGCCTGCGGAGCGCGATCGTAAGCTCCATGCTCGTTGCTTCCCTCAATCGTCCGTCGTTCGTCTGCATTGCGCTGTCCCATTCCGTTCATGAGTTCGTCGAGGCGGTCCACCATGGCGTTGCCGGTACCGGACGGGGGCGGCTGGCAACGAGCGACGGGCGCGGCGGGCTGGTCGGCCCAGCGGTCTTGGTTGAGCCATGTCGAGAGGTTGCACCACGGCCTGTCGTCGGTCTTGGCGACGTACCGGCGCAGACCGTCGAGGATGGTGGGGAGATCTGCTCTGGATCGAGCCTTGAGGTAGGCTTGTAGAGCCACCGGCTTACCGACCTTGTGGGGATAGATCGGCCAGATTTGGCTTTCGAATTCAGGCTGATGATTTTGCTTCGCAGGTCGTGCGTGTTCTTCTGAGCGAAGCGAAGAAGGCTCTTCTCTGGTTATGGTATCTGGAAGATGCTGTGGCGAACGCATAGCATTTGCCACGCGTGCTTCGTTATCTTTTAGTGCCTTAGCCTTTCCACCCTCTGCCCCAGCGGCGGCCCTCGATTGACTTTTACTCTCGCTTTTTTGGAGCTCCTTCGTCAGGCGATTGTGCCGGATCACGTCACCGTCGACCTCGAAAAACGGCATCAGATCGTCGGCGATCGTCTTCCATTTTTTGACCGACATGCGCGTGACGCGGGCGAGCTTCGCCTCGGCGGACGGCAGTTTTCCGCCAGCGTTCCACATAGCCATGAGCAGCAGCATGTAGGCGCCGATCTGCTCGGTGGAGAGCTGCAGGGTGTCCCCGATGAAATCGGAGACGTAGAGCTGCATGAAGGGGCGTTCGCTCATCCAAATGCCCTCGGATTGTCCTTCAGAGCGTCAGCCCATTTCAGGATCAACAGAGCATCGGCCGTGGCCTTCTCCTGAAGGCGAGAGACCATCTCCTCGCATGCATAGAAGAGCGCATCCTCGCGAGTTTGTGCGAACCGTCCCCATTTGGGCCCGACACGATAGCCACTGCCGCCCAAGTCGGCATTGTAGCTGGCAGACCACATCCATAGCCCATCGATGTGACGATGAACCTCAATCTCCGCGCGGTCCCATGCATAGCGGGGATGGGGGAGACGGAACGTAAAATCCGGATCTGTCTGCAGCACCGGGCCATCACGCTCGACAGCAATCCTGACCGGAGGCATGCGTACTGCGTCGAAAAGTCCAAGCTGCTGCATCACGCCACCTCGAATTGCCGACGACGCCCACGATGACGCTTCTCCCTGCGGATGATCGTCTTGCGAGCTTCGGCGCGGGTCTGGGTCTTGAGCTTGGTGGACTGGCACAGGCGGGTGTCGCGCATGTAGCCGGCGAGCACGGTGATGACCTTGCCATCCTGGATGACATAGGCGAACCCGTCGAGACGCACGGTGACCTGGCGGAAGCCGCAAGCGATCATGCGCAGTACAGCAGGATGCAGCACGAGCTCACGCACGCCATTGACGGTCAGGCCGGCAAGATTGCAGCACAGAGCCACCTTGTCGGCCTCACGCATCGGCGAGCGGCCGGCGAGCCATGTCTCGACAGGGTGGCCGAGAACGCGCTCCATGTAGCGGAGGCAGGCGTGGTTGGTGACACGATCAAGCATTCGCCACCTCCCGCCCGACAAATCGCGGGCCACCGACGTGCTGGCTGTGGAAGCGCAACCACACGCAGTCATCCTTGCCGGACATCTTGGTGTCGGGGATCCAGCGCAAACGGCCCACGGCGACGATGTGCGAGCACTGGTCGATGAAGGGCGCTGACTGCTTGGTGTATGCCCAGCCGGCATCGAGGAGAATCCACGTCGGCGCGATGTGCATGAAGCGCTCGATCATCAGGTGCAGGATGTCGCGGCGCCAGGGCGGGTTGGTAATAATGGCGTCGAACCCGGCATCTTGCTCGAACGGGTGTGACAGGGCGTCGAGGCCAGACGTGATATCGCCCTCATAGGTGCAGACAAGGCCGGCGGCCTGAAGCTGGCCGACGAGATAGCCCTCACCCGCACACGGCTCGGCGAAGGTCTTGACGCCGCGCAGGTGCGGGATCAGCTTCTGCCCGGCGCGCGGATCGATCGTCTGGTAGGCGTCACGCTCAAGGCGCGGGAAATCGGAGCGGCGGCCCATTATGCAGCCCTCCTCAGCTCGCGCGCCGCCACCCGCTCGGACTTCGTGCCCGGGCCTTTCGACGCCAGCCGGTGATATTCGCAGTAGGGTGAGCCCTGAGAGACAGCGTGGCAGCAGAAGCGTGTTTCGGCGCGCTCACCTTCAACCGGCCACCGGCAGTCGCCCTTGGTGAGGTCGACAAGCGTCTTGAGCAAAGGGACTGGCTTGAGAACCGAGCCCATCATGTCCGGCAGATCGGGGCGCGAAGCAGCGGTCGAAGCAGCACGGGGCGCGGGCCTTACCACGACCTTCGCAACGGACACAGCCTTGGTGACCTTGGGCACCTTGGCAACCTTGACCTGCGGCGTCTTTGCCTGGATCTCTTTTGCCACACAAACGCGGTTGTGCAGCTTGAGGCGATGAACCTTGCCGATCACGGCATTGCGCGTCAGGCCGCCCAGACGTGTCGCGATCTCAGACGCGCTCAAGCCCTCCGACCACATGAAGCGCAAGCTGTCGATCCGTTCTTCTGTCCACTCTGGCATTCGGCGATCCTCACAATTCGATGGTGGGAGCGGGCACGCCGGCAAGGCTGATCACTTCAACCAGCAGCCCGGCTTTCGGCCCGAGGATTTTCCAGCAGGAGGAGAACGAGACCTGCGCGTCGTCCGCATAGGCGATCTGGTTCAGCGCATCCTTGACGATCTTGGTGATGTTGTCGGCGTCGGGCTTCGTCGTTTTCCATGCGCCATCCGCAGCGGCGCGGCGGGCCTTGGTGGTGGCTTTCGGCCACAGGGCAACGGCAACGACCTTCAACTGCAACGGCCCTTCGAGCGGGCCGGCAAAGCTTTCCATCTGCCGATGAGCCTCGGCGCGGATCATGCCCATGTAATTCCGCTGGCGAGCGGGCGTGAACTTGATGACGGTCTTGCCGCCTCCTGCACGAGCCCACGGCACCACGTCGCCGGGAATGATGAACTTGATCCGCGCCGTCATGCTCAAGCTGCCTTGGGTGCGTCTGCGTCAATCGGCAGCTCGGGCTCGTCCTTGTCGGCCGATGCCTGGGCACGCTCGCCGAGATAGTCGGATGCCGAGACGAAGATGAGGAGAGCGTTGCGGCCGCGGTTGTCGGCAAGCTGCTCGATGTTCGGCGTGGTGACGTTTGCCACGACCTCCATCTTGATCGTGTCCTTGACGGTGAACTTGCTCACCTCGACGGCGATCACCTCATGTCCCGATGCTGCGATGGTCTGCACGGCCTGACGCACGATGTGCTCGCACGCGTTCTGGATGGCGTAGATCTTATCTTCCTGCGCCCGCTCAGACAGTTTCGACCAGGGCATTTCCATGCTGCGAATGTGGGTCAGCATGACGTCGCGCAGATCGCCCGACAGTGTTTCCGAGGCGACATTCTCGATTGTTGGCTTGTCCATGTTCATCGCTCCTGAAGCGCTTCGAGGGGTTGGGAACAGCCGGACGCACGAAGCGCGTTGCGCCGGGCACATGCTCGATCGCCATCTGGCATTCGAGATCGGTAAGAGCCGGGAGGTATCCGCATTCCCAGCAGTGGAAACCGGCGCCGACAGCGCGGTCGCATTCCGGGCAGACCCGGATCGGGGTCAGATCCATGGGAAGCCGTTAGGGTGGTCTTTGCGGGCCTCGCGCAGGGAGATGGCGCCGAGGGACAGGAATAGGGCGACAATGCCGATAGCGATGGAGGCCGATGCAGCGAGGTACCAGCTCATCGGCGCGCCCTCCGGCTGCGATAGGTGATGACCGCCAGAGCCCAATTCTTGGTCTTGAGGGACGCGAGGTACAGCGCGCTCGAAACGCGCAACAGGCAGTCGGCAACGAACGATATCATGGCTGCATTCCTCCCTTGATTTCCTCGAGCTGAAGCCGAAGCACCTCCTGCTTCTGTTCCAGATCGGCGATGTGCACGCCGCGCTGAAAGTCCTTCCACCAGCGCGTGCCAGAGCCCTGCATGAGCTGCTGAAGGAGCAGGAACCCGGCGTCTGAGCGCAGCAGGTTCACGAGGGCATCCGCGCCCGGCTCGGTACGGCCTTCGAGCCACAGCTCGGCAGCGCGCTTCGAGATCTCGGCACGGCTTGAAAGGTTGATGGCGGTTTTCGAGGGCCAGAGGCTGCGAGCCATGTCGCACACGGCGTCAACACACCGAATCTTAGTGCGGTGTTTGCTGAATCCAGACGACGCGAAAAAGGAGGATTGTGCTGACATCAAGCGATCTCGGAAACGGGGGCTTCGAAAAGTTCGGGACGCAAACGCCACTTCGGAATTGCCCCGCCCGTCGCCTGATGGATGCCCACCGCGATTTCGGCCGAGATCTTCGACCGCTGACCAAGCAGGAGTTTGGAAATGGTTTGCTGACTGACGCCGATGGCGTCTGCCAATTTCTGTTGGCTGCCGACGAACTCAATCGCGGCGCTGATGTCGGGATTTAAGGTCGTGTCGCTCATGACACTCATAATGACACTGTATGGTGTAATCCGTCAATACACCGAAAAGAGTGTCATTAAATACACCTAGAGGCGTATAATTAAGAGTATGGAAAAGTTCGGTGAGTTGGTCAGGGAGCGCCGTGAAGCTCTCAAAATATCGCAGATCGAGTTGGCGCAGGCCGTCAACACAACACAGGCGACCATCGACAAGATCGAGAACCATCGCAGCATGCGGTCACGCTTCCTGCCTGCTATCTTCGACGTGCTAGGTCTCCCGCTCGACGAGCTTACCAAAGGGGCGATTTCACCGCCGAAACCGAACGCCAGCTTTCCACCGCGCTTTCAGCGGTTCTCTCAGGACAGAAGTATCCCGGTATACGGCCAGACGGAGGCTGGCCCGAATGGTCGCTTCATTATGAACGGAATGAAGGTTGCTGACGTCTTCTGCCCGCCTGGCCTGGAGGATGTCCCCGAAGCTTACGCAGTTCGCGTCTACGGCACATCTATGGAGCCACGATATCGCGCTGGTGAAACGGTGTGGCTTAACCCGCGACTGCCGGTGCGCGCTGGCGATGATGTGGTGGTGCAGCTCAAGGCAGAAAGTGATGGCGACGAGATGGCGAGCTACATCAAGGAGTTCAAATCAAAGTCATCGAAGGTGCTGCGCCTGTGGCAGCATAACCCTGAAGAAGGGGAGCCGAAGGAGTTGGATTTCGATGCCGACGACGTGTTCTCGATCCACAAGGTGGTCCATCACTCCACCGTATAGTCGAGCCGCCATTCTGGCCGGACTCTAAGGCGCCGCCACCGGCGAGGCGTGCTCGGGCAGACTTTGCACTTTAGCCGCGCAACGAGCAGTTCGTAGCTGTAGACCCCTGAGAAGGTGGCGCGCTGCAGGGCTTCGAAGCCTAGCGAATTGCTGCGGCCACATTCCTCGCATGTGACTTGCACGCTCGTCAGCTCACAGAGCATTCGGTTTGATTCCGGGTACGCGACACTATTCTGCACGGTCTCAAGCCTCCCAATTTGTTCTCTTTATGTTCTCATTTGTAAGCAGGAGTCCACGGAAGAGTCGAATCGATTTTTCGGTTGACCGATCACAAATCGTGCAGATTGAAGGGTGTGGGTTTTAATTACACCGAATGGTGTTGACAGAGATTACTCTATACGGTGTAATCCGATCTCCGATTAAGGAGAGTGTCATGCATCTTTCTTCACATGTATTCGACGGCCCCCGGCAGCAGCCAAATAGCGGCAATGCTCGCACCGCCGATCAGCGCCGCGTAGCCCAAGCTGCGCCAGTCCCTGCGCCCTTCTTTCATCTTGAGGCCTTCCGCAAGGCAGATGAAGAAAGCGATCGGCGCGAATATCAGCGTCACGAGCTTGATCAGTCCGAATATCGTGGTCATGGAGCCTCCGTCGCTCGCCAGCATGCCACCGACCCTAGCGTGCTGAAAGCCCTCGCCACCCGCGCAAACGACGTGCTTCTGATCGTGCTGATCACAGTCATCGGCATCGTCGTCCTGTTCGCAGCTCACACCTCGTTCAGCCGTGTCGAGCGGGCGTATGAGATCGCGGGGAGGGTGTAACGATGCAGCACCCCAAGGAAGCCCTACTGCGTCAGGATGAAATGCGCCGGCAGGCAGAAAAGCAGATCCGGCTCCTCGTCGATCTCGACATTGCCAGGAAGCACCCGAAGGCGCCGCTCGCTGCGCTCAAGGGCCAGCTGCTGGCATCTGTCTCCGTCCCGAGGGCACTCTGATGAAGACCATCGCCCTCGCCAAGCACCCCGCCAACATGGACGCGTCCGCTGAGACCGTCCTGAACCTCACCATCGGCAATCGCGCCGGTGTCGTCTTCCGAGTCACCAACGGCTTCGTACCCGGATTCAAGGGCATGACCGCGCCCGGTTACATGCCGGATGTGGAGACGGCCGTCGAGTGGATCGAGGCGTTTGCAGCGCAGGAGGCCGCGTGATGCCGATCAGCGCCGAGAAAATGAAGCGGTACCCAGGCGGGTCGATCCGCTCGAAGGAATGGCTCAAGTTTCGAGGCGAGCTGCTGGCGCGTTCCGGCGACTGCTGCGAGGGCACGCCTCAGCATCCCGAATGCCGGGCCGTCAACGGCAAGCTTCATCCTGAAACTGGCGGGAAGGTCGTTCTGACGATCGCCCACATGGATCACGACGAGACCCACGCAGATCCAGCGCGTTGCAGGGCACTCTGCCAGCGCTGCCACAACCATTGGGACGCGCCGTTCCGTGCTCAGAACCGTGCGGCGAAACGCGCGGCCGCAGAGGTGCGCGTATGATCGACCTCATCCACTCCGAGACGATCGTCGAGCCGGGCCTGTATCGCATGTCCGAGGCGTCCTATCACGCAGACGCCGCGCCCACGCCCAGCCTCTCCCGCTCGATCGCCCTCAAGCTCATCGACGAGAGCCCGCGCCACGCCTTCACCGCTCACCCGCGTCTTAACCGACAGGAGCCCGAGGAAAAGCCGAACAGCAACATCCGCGAGATCGGTAGTGCCGCACACGCCCTGCTGCTGAACCAGCCGACCGAGATCCGTGTCATCGACGCCAAGGATTACAAGGGTGGCAAGGCGCAGGCAGCACGCAAGGAAGCGCAGGCAGAGGGCGCTATTCCGCTGCTGCTCGCCGACCACAAGACTGCGCTCGCCATGGTCGCCAAGGCCCGCGCCCTGTTCATCGACAGCGAGCACCCGGCGTTGCGCGGTCTGGCGGATCCTGCCGGCACGTCGTCAAACCTGCTGAACGAGGTCACGGCCGCGTGGATTGATCCGTGCGGTGATCATTGGGCCCGGGCGCGCATCGACCGCCTCGACGTCGCGCCCGATCGCCTGACGATCCTCGACTACAAGACCACCGGCATGCAGGTTTCGCCCCAGGCAGTATCCCGCACGCTCTACAACAACACGTACCATTTCCAGGACGCGTTCTATCGCCGTGGCATCCGTCGCCTGTTCCCCCAGATCGACCGCCACGAGATGAAGCTCGATTTCCTCTTCATCATGCAAGAGCAGGAAGCTCCGCACGAGGTGTCCGTCGTTCGTGTCGACAATGGTGGCCGGCTCATTGGCGAGAAGATGGTCTCGAATGCCTTCCTGCTGTGGCGCAAGTGCATGGCCGAGAACCGTTGGCCGGGATACCCGACCGAGATCCTGACCGCAGAGATGCCGGCATATATCGATACCTCGTGGTCTTCCCGCGAGATCGAAGACCCGCGTTTGCAGGGTCTCGGGTTCGATCCAATGCCGTTCTTTGAGAGCCGCCCCTACCAGCCCAAACAGATCATGGAGCCCTGCTAATGGCCGATTTCATCGACGCCGTGCGCGACGACACCAGCCTCTTGATCGCGATCGCCGGCGCGTCCGGTAGCGGCAAGACCTATTCCGCGCTGAAGATGGCGACCGGCCTTGCCCAGGGCGAGCCGATCTATGCCATCGACACAGAGGCGAAGCGCATGCTGCACTATGCCGACCAGTTCAAGTTCAAGCACATGGACATGCGCCCGCCGTTCACGCCGGAATCCTACATCGAGGCAATCCAGAAGGCTGAGGCTGCCGGCGCCAAGGTCATCATCATCGACAGCACGTCCGATGAATATGAAGGCGTTGGCGGCCTGCAGGAGATGCACGACGCTGAGGTGTCGCGGCTCGCACGCAAGCCTTACGACAAGCTCGAAGGCTGGGAGATCGACAAGTTCAACGCCCCTGCATGGAAAGTCCCGAAAACCCGGCACAAGACCCGTCTCATGTCGCCGCTGCGGCAGGTGCGCGCCTACATAATTTTCTGTCTGCGCGCCGAGGAGAAGATTAAGTTCGTCAAGGTGCTCGACGAGAAGTCCGGGCGCGAGAAGACAGCGATCCAGAGCGCCGGATGGGTGCCGATCTGCGAGAAACGCTTCATGTTCGAGATGACGATGAGCTTCACCGTCACTCCAGACAATCCCGGCGTGCCTCTCATCGAGGACGGGCAGGCCGTCTACGGTAAGATCCAGAGTCAGCACCTACCGTTCTTCCCCGCCGGCAAGCGTGTCAGCGAGGATTGCGGCCGACAGCTCCGTGCCTGGGCGCGTGGCGAGAACACCAATCCAGTAGCTCAGCCGGGGCAGACAAAGCCCGCGGCTGATGCGAGCGCCGACCAGACCTCCCAAGCATCGGCGCCCAACAATGCTGTGCTGCTCGCGTATCACGCGGCGCTGGCGGGCGAAATTGATCGTGACAGCCTCATGGCCACGCACGCACGCGAGAAGGTCAAGCTCACCGAGCAGTACCTCGTCGACATCGGCAAGCAGATCTTATCCGCCCACAACGATCGGCTGAAAGGCCACGCCGACGCGGACGCGACCAACACCTACGTCACCGGACTCATTCAAGGAGACTGACCATGCAGAACAAGCCGTTCTCCTGCGACTACGATTTCGACGGCATCTATCCGATCACCGAGTGCTTTGATGCGCGCGGTGTTGCCGAGCTCGTCGATGATGAATGCGACAGTTTCTATGTCGCCAGCATCACGTTCGACGACGGGGTGCGGCTCATCCCGCGCGGAAACGGCTATCTCGGCCTGCCGCACGCGATCAAGGACGGCATCTTCGCGATCATCGCCGACGAGATCCAGAAGTCCGAGCACGCCGCCGAATACTTCCACACCGCGCTCACCGGATCCCGCATGCCCGACCCCGACCGAGCATATGACGAGCGCCGTGATCACCTCGCCATGGGATGGTGCGCAGCATGAGCAGAGCCACCAGCCTGTTCCTTACCGAGGCAGAGCTCGCCGAGCGCATCGGCGTCAAGACTGAGCTGCTGAAGGATGCCCTCTCCGCGCTGTCGAAATCTGGCTTCCCCGAGCCGGACCCGCTCTTCGGCGGCCGAAGGTATTGGCCCGCCTGCGAAGCATTCCTTGATCGGCGATATGGACTCACCCCATCGTCGGCACCGGCCGCTATTGGCCTTGATGGAGATGAAAAATGGAATTGAAAGCCCCTGGCCTGAAGGTCCGGCCACGAGCAGACGGCACGACCGCCCATTATTGGGTCGCCTCGGCCGTTGCGAAGAACACAGAAGGCTACCCTCTCAAGACCGTGCGCGTTCATGGTACCGACGATGAGGTCGCCGCGCGGTGCCGCGTGCTGACGGCAGAGCTGAAGGAATGGCTTACGAAGCGCGGGCAGGGCACCCGGCCGACCTATGACGGCACTCTGCGCTCGCTGATCCGGCTCTACCAGCAAACGCCCGAGAGCCCGTATTTCGAGATCAAGAGCAATACCCGCGCGATGTACGACGAGAGCCTTGGCCTTCTCGAGACATCGGTAGGAGCCCGTCGGATCGAGAAGGTGACCGGGCTTGATGTCCGGCGCTGGCACTCGAAGTTCAAGGAGCCGGCCGCCGATGGCAAGCCCGAGCGCCACCGCCGCGCCTATAAGGCGATCCAGCTCCTGCGCATTGTGATCGGCTTCGGCGTGGTCATGAACATCACCGAGTGCTTCCGGCTCAAGACGGTCATGGAGGAAATGCGTTTCCATGTTCCGCGTGGGCGCACCGCGGCAATCTCGTTCGAGCAGACGAAAGCGATCTGCGAGCTGGCGATCTCAAAGGGCCGGCTGTCAATCGCGCTTGCCCAGGCGCTGCAGTTCGAGCTCACCCTGCGACAGATCGATGTCATCGGCCGTTGGGAGGACGCGGAGGAGGTTGGGATCGGCGGCATCGTCTATCGCGGCCAGAGATGGCGCGACGGATTGCTATGGTCGGACATTGACGACAAGGGCGTGCTTGTGAAGGCTACCAGCAAGACCGGCAAGGTGGCCGAGCACGACACCATGCAGTATCCCTTCCTCCGCGCCATCATGGATCTCGTGCCGATCGGCCAGCGGTTTGGCCCGGTCGTGAAGTCCGAGACGACCGGCCTCCCATACCAGCAGCGGTATTTCATCAAGATGTGGCGCACGCTGGCAGACGCTTGCGGAGTCTCGAAAGACGTCTGGAACCGGGACAGCCGGGCAGGGGGCATTACCGAAGGCGGCGACGCGGGCGCCGATATCGAGATGCTCCGCCACCATGCGAACCATGACAATATTGCAACAACGCAGCGCTATAATCGCAAAACGCTCGAAAAAACATCGAACGTTGCGCAGCTCCGCGTCGCTCATCGCAACCTCAAGAACGGACAGAAAACATAGCTTGAGGAACGCGCTAGGAACGCGTGGGAACGGCATATTCCTAAGCTGTTGAATTTGTGGTGATCCCGACTGGACTCGAACCAGTGGCCTACAGATTAGGAATCTGTCGCTCTATCCACCTGAGCTACGGGACCATCGTCGGCATCCTTACAAAAGGTTGTCGGGGAAGCCAAGGGGGGTGGTGGGGATTGGTGGTTTCGGGGGGCATGCTTCGGTGTGTTCGGCGGGGCTTCAAACGGGATTGCCGGGGTGATATGCAGGCCCGCCTGCGCCTCTTTGCAGGCGGCACAAGGGGGGCTTGATGTTTATCGGGATCGACTGGGGCGGCACCAAGATGGAGGTGGTGGCGCTGGATGAGGCGGGTGCGCTGCGGGCGCGCGAGCGCGTGCCGACGCCGACGTCCTATGATGCCTGCCTCGATGCGGTGCGGTCGCTGGTTCTTTCGGCAGAAGCGGCGTCGGGCGCCTCGGGCAGCGTCGGCATCGGCATTCCCGGCAGTCCCAACCCGCGCACGGGCCTCGTGCGCAATTCCAATGCCGTCATTCTCAACGGTCGTCCGCTCGGCCAGGATCTCGAAGCTTTGCTCGGTCGCCCCGTGCGGATCGCCAACGATGCCAACTGCCTTGCCGTCTCCGAGGCGGTCGATGGGGCGGGGGCGGGGGCCGAGACGGTGTTCGGCATCATCATCGGGACCGGCCATGGCGGCGGTCTGGCGATCGGGCGCAAGGTGCATGCCGGCTTTCAGGGCGTTGCCGCCGAAGTTGGCCATTATCCGCTGCCCTGGATGCGGCCGGAGGAATATCCCGGCCATACCTGCTGGTGCGGCAAGACGGGTTGCCTGGAAAAATACGCCTGCGGCACGGGCGTCGAGCTCGACTACCGCCTGACCACGGGGCGCGAGCGTCTGGCGCGCGACATCATCTCCGACATGCGCGGCGGCGACGCGGTCGCCCGCGGCGTCTATGAGCGCTTTGCCGATCGTCTGGCCCGCAGCCTCGCGCTTCTGACCAATGTCGTCGATCCCGATGTGTTCGTGCTCGGCGGCGGCATGTCGAATGTCGATGAAATCTACGACGATCTGCCGGGCCTCGTCGCGCAGTATATCTTTGGTGATTCGTTCGAGACGCCGATCCGCAAGGCCGTCCATGGCGACAGTTCGGGCGTGCGCGGCGCCGCATGGCTCTGGAAGGAATAGACGCATGACCGCTTCTCTCGAAACCGATATCGCCCGCGTCGCCCATCAGGAGAAGACGCTGACCTTCGCGCACTTCGACGCCGATGTCGCCTGGGCGCTCGGCCTGCGGCTGCGCGACATGGCGGCGGCCGGCAAGCTCGGCGTCGTCATCGACGTCAGCCTGTTGTCCATGCCGCTGTTCTACGCAGCGCTGGAAGGCACCTCGCCCGACAATGCGAACTGGGTGCGCCGCAAGCGCAACTGTGTCGCCCGCTTCTTTCGCAGCAGCTATGCGACCGGGCTTTCGCTCGCCCGCGACGGGCGCAGCCTGCAGGACAAGTTCGGCCTGTCGGATGCCGATTTCGCCGCCCATGGCGGCAGCTTTCCCATCACGGTTACAGGGGCCGGCTGCATCGGCGCGGTCACCGTCTCAGGCCTGCCGCAGCGGCAGGACCATGCGATGGTGGTCGAGGCGCTGGCTTTGCATCTCGGCCATGACCTCGCCAGCCTCCGTCTCGATGTCTGAGTTCTCCTTCTGATTTTTCCCGTAAAGGTGCCATCCATGGCCGTTTCCGCGCTCTCCGCCTCCCTCGACCATTGGCTGACCGAACAGGCCCTGCCGCTCTGGCGGGACAAGGGGTTCAACGATCCCGATGGCGGCTTCGTCGAGACGATCGACCTGACTGGCCAGCCGACGCGCGACAATTTGCGCTCCCGCGTGCAGCCGCGCCAGACCTATTGCTTTGCCGAAGCGGGCCTGCGCGGCTGGGCCGGCGACTGGCAGGGGGCGAGCACCGGCGGTCTCGCCTTCTTCGACCGGGTGTTCCTGCAGCCGAGCGGCTTTTACGGCGCGCTTGCCGATGCCGACGGCACGCTGCTCGATCCGTCGTTCGACATCTACAATCAGGCCTTCGCGCTGCTGGCCTTCGCCTATATGGCGCGCGCCTTCCCCGAGCGCCGGGCTGAGATGGCGGAGCGCAGCACGACATTGAAGGCAAAGCTGGAAGAGTGGTGCAAGCACCCGGTCGCCGGCTTCGAGGAGGACAACCCGCCGCGCCTGCCGCTCTGCTCCAATCCGCATATGCATCTGTTCGAGGCCTGCCTTGCCAGCGAAGAGGTCGAGGGTTTCGATCAGGTCGGCTGGACCAATCTGGCAGACGAGATCGCTTCGCTCTGCATGGACCGCTTTATCGATCCGCAGACCGGCGCGCTTCGCGAGTTCTTCGACCATGACTGGGCGCCGATGCCCGGCGATCTCGGTCGTGTGGTGGAGCCGGGGCACCAGTTCGAATGGGCCTGGCTGCTGCTGCGCTGGGGCGAGCGCCGGGGCGATGCGGGCGCGATCGTCAAGGCGCGGCGTCTGTTCGAGATCGGCGAGGCGCACGGCATCTGCGCGACGCGCAAGGTCGCCATCATGCAGCTCAACGACGATTTCTCGGTGCGCGACCCGCTGGCGCGGCTCTGGCCGCAGACCGAGTGGCTGAAGGCAGCGATCCGTCTGGCGGCACTCAGCGAAGGCGAGGCACAGGTGCGCTATCTCGGCTCGGCCGAACGGGCGATCGCAGCGTTGAACCTGTTTCTGGGTGTCCCGGTCAAGGGGCTGTGGCGCGACAAGCTGCCCGAGAACGGCGTCTTCATCGAGGAGGCGGCGCCTGCCAGCACCTTCTACCACATCCTCTGCGCGATCTACGAGCTGAAGGACTGCCTTGCGCGCATCCAGACGTAACATATATTGACATAAATATATCTTTATGTCACTCCGAAGCCTGTCCAGCAGGCGAAAGGTTGTCCCATGTCCGCCATCACGGCCCTTTTCGGTGAACCGACCCCGGCGCCCGACGGCTCCGAGGTCGCACGTGCCCTCCGGCAGGCTGCCTCCGAGCGCATCCTCATCATGGATGGCGCGATGGGCACGGAGATCCAGACGCTCGGACTGACGGAAGAGCACTTTCGCGGCGAACGCTTTCAGGGCTGCGAGTGTCATCTGCAGGGCAATAACGATCTGCTGACCCTCACCCAGCCGGCGGCGATCGAGGACATCCACTATCGCTATGCGCTCGCGGGTGCGGATATTCTGGAGACCAACACCTTCTCCTCCACCACCATCGCCCAGGCCGATTACGGCATGGAAGACGCCGTCTACGACCTGAACCGCGACGGTGCACGCCTCGCCCGGCGCGCCGGCCTGCGCGCGCAGGACAAGGACGGTCGCCGCCGGTTCGTGGCCGGCGCGCTTGGGCCCACCAACCGCACCGCGTCGATCTCGCCGGATGTCAACAATCCCGGTTACCGCGCCGTCAGCTTCGACGACCTGCGGCTCGCCTACGGGCAGCAGCTGCGCGGGCTGATCGACGGCGGCACGGATATCGTGCTGATCGAGACGATCTTCGATACGCTGAACGCCAAGGCGGCTGTGTTCGCGACGCTGGAAGTGTTCGCCGAGCGCGGCATTACCCTGCCGGTCATGATCTCCGGCACGATCACCGATCTCTCCGGCCGCACGCTGTCCGGCCAGACGCCGACGGCCTTCTGGTACTCGCTGCGCCACGCCCGACCGTTCTCGATCGGCCTCAACTGCGCGCTGGGCGCCAACGCCATGCGGCCGCATCTGGCCGAGTTGTCCAGCGTCGCCGATACGCTCATCTGCGCCTATCCGAATGCCGGCCTGCCCAATGAATTCGGTGCCTATGACGAGAGCCCGGACGAGATGGCCGCGCAGATCGCCGGCTTTGCCAGAGACGGCCTCGTCAACATCGTCGGCGGGTGCTGCGGCTCGACACCCGCGCACATTAAGGCCATCGCCGAAGCCGTCGTCGGGCACGTGCCCCGCTCCGGTCTCGACACAAACGCACAGGCGAGGCTCTAAGATATGGCCGCTTTCCCACCCCGGCAGATCCCGGCCATCGCACCGCAGATGCGGCTCTCCGGGCTGGAGCCCTTCACGCTGACGAAGGACATTCCCTTCATCAACGTGGGCGAGCGCACCAACGTCACCGGCTCGGCGAAATTCCGCAAGCTGATCACGGCAGGCGACTATGCCGCAGCGCTGGATGTCGCGCGCGACCAAGTGGCGAACGGCGCCCAGGTCATCGACATCAACATGGACGAAGGCCTGATCGATTCGAAGCAGGCGATGATCGAGTTCCTGAACCTGATCGCCGCCGAGCCGGATATCGCCCGCGTCCCCGTGATGATCGACAGCTCCAAGTGGGAGGTGATCGAGGCCGGCCTCAAATGCGTGCAGGGCAAGTCCATCGTCAATTCCATCTCGCTGAAGGAAGGCGAGGAGAGTTTCCTGCATCAGGCGCGGCTGTGTCGGGCCTATGGCGCCTCCGTCGTCGTCATGGCCTTCGACGAGCAGGGCCAGGCCGACAGCCGCCAGCGCAAGGTCGATATCTGCACCCGCGCCTATCGCATCCTCACCGAGGAGGTCGGATTTCCGCCAGAGGACATCATCTTCGACCCCAATATCTTCGCGGTGGCCACAGGCATCGAGGAACACAACAATTACGGCGTCGACTTCATCGAGGCGACGCGCGAGATCGTGGCGACCCTGCCGCATGTCCACATCTCAGGCGGCGTTTCCAACCTGTCCTTCTCGTTCCGCGGCAATGAGCCGGTGCGCGAGGCCATGCATGCCGTGTTCCTCTACCACGCCATTCAGGCGGGCATGGACATGGGCATCGTCAATGCCGGGCAGCTGATCGTCTACGACGCCATCGAGCCGGAGCTGCGCGAGGCCTGCGAGGACGTCGTCCTCAACCGGCGGCCGGATGGGACCGATCGGCTGCTGACGCTTGCCGAGCGGTTCAAGGGCGCTGCCGGACGCGAGGCGAAGGAGCGCGACCTGCGCTGGCGCGAATGGACCGTGGACAAGCGGCTGGAACATGCGCTGGTCAACGGCATCACCGAATTCATCGTGGATGACACGGAAGAGGCACGGCTTGTCGCCGCTCGTCCGCTGCACGTCATCGAAGGACCGCTGATGGCGGGCATGAACGTCGTCGGCGACCTGTTCGGCGCCGGCAAGATGTTCCTTCCGCAGGTGGTGAAATCCGCCCGCGTCATGAAGCAGGCTGTTGCCGTGCTCCTGCCCTATATGGAGGCGGAAAAGCTGGCCGAAGGCGGTGAGGCGCGCCAATCGGCCGGCAAGATCCTGATGGCGACCGTCAAGGGAGATGTCCACGACATCGGCAAGAACATCGTCGGCGTGGTTCTCGCCTGTAACAATTACGAGATCATCGATCTTGGCGTCATGGTTCCGGCGGCAAAGATTCTGGAGGTCGCCAAGGCCGAGAAGGTCGATATCATCGGCCTCTCCGGCCTCATCACGCCGTCGCTCGACGAAATGGTGCATGTTGCAGCAGAAATGCAGCGTGAGGGGATGAACCTGCCGCTGCTGATCGGCGGCGCGACCACGAGCCGGGTCCATACGGCGGTCAAGATCCATCCGCGCTACGATCTGGGGCAGACGGTCTATGTCACCGATGCCAGCCGCGCCGTCGGTGTCGTGTCGAACCTGCTCTCGCCGGAGGCCCGCGATCCCTATATCGAGACGATCCGGGCCGATTACCGCAAGGTGGCGGAGGCGCATGCGCGCTCGGAGCGGGAGAAGCAGCGTCTGCCGCTGGAGCGTGCCCGGGCGAACCGGCATCGCGCCGACTGGTCGGTTTATCGCCCGACCCGCCCGTCGTTCCTGGGAACGCGCGTCTTCGATGGCTGGGACCTCGGCGAACTCGCGCGCTACATCGACTGGACGCCGTTCTTCCAGACCTGGGAGATGAAGGGCGTCTATCCGAAAATTCTCGATGACGAACGCCAGGGGGCCGCCGCGCGTCAGCTCTTCGCCGATGCGCAGGCCCTGCTGGCCCAGATCATCGCGGAAAACTGGTTCGTCCCCAAAGCCGTGATCGGTTTCTGGCCGGCCGGCTCCACGGGCGACGACATCCAGCTGTTCACGGACGAATCGCGAGGGACGCCGCTTGCGACCCTGCACACGCTGCGCCAGCAGATGGCCAAGCGCGATGGTCGTGCGAACATGGCGCTCGCCGACTTCGTGGCGCCGACCGAGAGCGGTGTCGGCGATTATGTCGGCGGCTTCGTGGTGACCGCCGGGATCGAGGAGGTCGCAATCGCCGAACGGTTCGAGCGCGCGAACGACGATTATGCCGCAATCATGGTGAAAGCGCTGGCCGACCGCTTCGCAGAGGCCTTTGCCGAGCGGATGCACGAACTCGTCCGCAAGGAGCTCTGGGGCTATGCTGCCGAGGAGGCGTTCGAGCCGGAAGCGCTGATCGCGGAGCCCTATGCGGGCATCCGCCCAGCGCCGGGCTATCCGGCCCAGCCCGATCACACTGAAAAGACCACGCTGTTCGACCTGCTCGATGCCGAAGCCGAGATCGGCGTCCGCCTCACGGAGAGCTTTGCCATGTGGCCGGGTTCGTCCGTCTCCGGTCTCTACATCGGCCATCCCGAGGCCTACTATTTCGGCGTGGCCAAGGTGGAGCGGGATCAGGTGGAGGATTACGCCCGTCGCAAGGGCATGTCGGTGCTGGAGGTCGAGCGCTGGCTCGGGCCGATCCTGAACTACGTGCCGAAGCCTGCAGAGGCTGCAGAATAGGCGAGTGCCTCTATCTTCGCACAACAAGCGAACTGTCTATCGACCGACGCCCGAGCCCCCGCTCCGGGCGTCGTTTTCGTTTGTGGAAACGGGCCGAAATCTCCACCGTCTGGAATTCTATAGTTATTACAGCCACTTGTCACTTTTATGAAGTTTTTCGGACGGGGGCTGTTGACGAACGCTCTGTCCCGGATCTATAAACCGCACACCAACGAGGGCGGCGGCGCTGCTGGCGACCAACGAACTCGCTCTGAAGTTTCTTGACTTTGTGGTGGGATTGTCGGTCTCGGGTTTAGGCCTCGGGCTCTTGTGTGGTTGAGTTTTGCGGTGATTTTGGCGGAAAGCCTTGATCACTTTGCGATGTG
>NZ_QJSR01000003.1:119374-436389 GCF_003217095.1 Rhizobium sp. PP-CC-3A-592 | reverse complement strand
TCTCCAACAACCTCAGTCCAAATCCCTTCCGCGGGGTGGAGCAGCCCGGTAGCTCGTCAGGCTCATAACCTGAAGGCCGCAGGTTCAAATCCTGCGCTCCATTTCATCCTAAGCCACAGCACGCCAAGCCTCGATGAACTGCTAGGTGTTAGGTTATGCTCGCGCAGTCCTCGCTCTCTCCTATGCGCCGGCACAAGCGCCCTTGGCCTTAAGGCACGACGTAATCCATAGCAGAGCTTGAAAAGCACAGTAATCCGATCTGTTCACCGACAGGAATTCCAGCTCCTCAATCTTCGGGTCTAATTCAAGGGCAGTACCACCGGGCGCATCGGCGTTCCGGTTGCGCCGCGCAGCTTGATACAGGCGCCGAAGAAGGCGAATTCGTAAAGCTTTTCTGCAGCGATCTCTTCCAGATTGACCATTTCGAGGATGGGCACGCCAGCCTCGGCCAGCAGGTAGGTGTGAACCGGGAAAAAGTTGAGTTCATGGACGGAGGGCGTCTGCTCCAGGGTGAGATTGTCGGCCCCTATTATGATGGCGCCGTGCTTGGCGATGTATTCCGCGCCCTCACGGTTAAGGCCGGGGGTGTTTTTTGTAAATGCCATGTCGGGCCAGACCAGCATCTGGCCGGTACGCAGCAACACGACATCGCCAGGCAGAATCTTCAGGCCCTGCTTCTTCAGGCAACCCTCGATATCCGCCTTGCCGATCCCGTGACTTGGCGACAGTGTGTTGACGCCATGCAGTCCTGCGACGTCGAGCAGGATGCCGCGGGCGAAAATCGGCGGATATTTTTCCGGCCCGCATTTTTCCCAGGCACGGCTGCCGAGATGGTCCTTGGCGGTGAACCCGTTGAAGATCTCGCCGTTGTAGCCGAAGTGGTTGAACGTATCGATATGCGTACCGCAGTGGGTGTACATCGAAATGCTATCGCCCGAGTAGGCGACAAGATCGTTGGCTCCCTTCGACACGCCCATGGTGTTGGCGACGATTTCGCCCTGCGGCGTGTGGGTCATCCAGATCTGGTAGGGCTGGTCGCCCGCTCCGAACCAGCCTGGCATGCCGACGAAATGATCGACCGAAAGATCGAACACTTTCGAGGCATCGGCGCGCGAGATGATTGCCGAACGCGATTTGCCATCGATCAGGTTGAGCATGCCGATTTCGTCGGCGCTGCCATAGGGGCTTTTGGTGACCTTATGGAATTCCGCGTTGTAGGCGATGATCCGGTTCTTGGTGGCCTCGTCGACGTAACATGCCATGCACATGGGGCTGGTCTCCTTGGAATGAGTGTCTCAGATAAAATCGCCACGAATGACGGGCTCCGCCGATAGCGCGACGGAGAGAAGCTTTTCGTCGTTGCCGACCAGTCCCGAGAGCAGGAAGCCGGCCGGCATGCCGGCATCGCCCGTGCCACAGGGAACGGAGACGCCACACCAATCGAGAAAATTGCCGAGCAGCGTGTTGCGCAGCGTCCGGCTGTTGGTTTTCGCGAACAGATCGTCGTCGGTCGTCAACGGCGCGATCGGCGGTGCCACGTGCGGGATCGTAGGGAAGGCGATCAACCTGTTTCCCACGTGCCGCTCGACGTCGGCGATCAACCGTGTGCGGGCATTCAGAATATCGATATAGTCGGAAAGGCTGATGTTGGCGCCAAGCTTGGTGCGCGAGACGACACGGCGGTCCATCGACAGCGCATCGTCGCTTTCCAGCCGGTGCCTGTGCAGCCAGTAGGCCTCAGCCGTCACCAGCGCGCCGTGGCTCGACATCAGCGACAGTATCTCGTCGAAGGCTGGGATTTCAACCCGAGCGACTTTGACACCGGTGTCGGTCAGCCGTTCCACGGCACCTTCGAAGGCAGCAAGTACACCGGCTTCCACCCCGTCGAAAACGACATTCTGCGGGATAACCACCTCGACCCCGGTCAGCGGCTGCCGGCCAACAGCGGGTGTCGTCAGACCCCGCATAGCCGCATCGATCCAGACGGCATCCTGCACCGTGCGGCACAGTGGCCCAAGCGAATCGAGGCTCTTGGCGAGCGGGAAAACACCGTCCATAGCATACCGTCCGCGTGTTGCCTTGTAGCCGATGATGCCGTTGAAGGCGGCGGGTATGCGGATCGATCCGCCGGTATCCGTGCCCATGGCAGCGGTCACGAGACCTGCCGCTACCGCAGCCCCCGAACCGGAGGACGAGCCGCCGGTGATACGCGGCACATCCGTGCTGCGCGGATTTTCCGGCGTTCCGTAATGCGGATTGAGCCCGAGCCCGGAAAATGCGAATTCGCTCATATTAAGACGGCCGATAGCGACCATACCTGCGGCTTTCAAGGCATCGACGACTGCCGCGTCTCTCTTAGCGGCCGGTTCTCTGGCCAGCACCTTCGACCCGGCCGTCGTCGTCATGCCCGTCATATCGAACAGGTCTTTCCAGCCGATCGGGATGCCGTCAAGAATACCAAGCGACCGACCGTCCCGGATTCGGCGAAAGGACGCTTCCGCCTCCGCCAGCGCCCGCTCTTTCGACAGTGTAATGAAGATCGCTGGATCGGCTGCCGCAATCGTGCCAAACGTGGTCTCGGCCAAGGCGACAGGATCAACATCACCGCTCTGGATGAGCGTTGAAAGCTGGGCGATGGACATGGCGTTGAACATGGTCATTCTTCTGTTCTGCTGTCAGGCCGCTGCAAACTGCATCCAGCGGCGAACGAGATAATTGTGTTCGTCCATGGTGGTATTCCACACGGCAATCGAGTTGGAGCGCTGCCAGTAGGAGCCACCGCTTCTGACCGCACCGGCCTTAATTCGCACAAGACCGTCAGGGCCGGGCAGATCGGTCGCGGCCGGCATGCCCTCGTACCAGTAGTCCCATTCTGCCACCGTCATATGTGGGCGGGAGCGGTGCGGCGTCGACATATAGTAACCCTGCCGCGCCACGACTGCGCCCGGCCAGCCGGAAATCCACCAGTTGAGATAGTCGTAAGCCGCATCGAGCATGCGGCCGCTCAGCCGTTTGGACAGGCACAGGCCGCCATGCCAGGCGCGATACCCTTCGGCCGGATTGGCAAGCTCAACAGGAACACCCCGCAGGTTGAGCGTGCTAATGCCAAGCGACCACATGCTCTGAATTTGTGTATCGGCCCTGGTCATCAGGTTCGCAGCCTCTTCGGCGGAACGCCAGAACCCTTTGAAGAAACCGGATTTCTTGCGTTCCTCCAGAATATCCAGCAGCCGGTCGATCTCCTCCACCGACATGTTGCCAAGATTCTTGAAGGTCATCAGGCCCGCCGCTTGCGCCGCGAGCGCCGCGTCGAAAATGCCGATCGCCGGCTCATTCACCAGTGCTGCATGACCATGCCACTGCGGATCCAGAAGGGCTGCCCAGGAGGTCATCTGGCTGGAGCTGCCGGCATCGGTCTTGTAAGCGAAGCTGTCGAAATTATGCGTGGTCGGCAGCATGGAGATCCAGCTTGACGGCTTTTCGTCAAGCGCCAGATTAGGCTGCACAAAGAGCTTCGTCACCGGCGCATCGCCCTGCCCGACGCGGGCATTGGGACCGATACGGCCGGTCTTGGTGAGGTCGGTGATTTCGTCCCACAGCGTAATGCGGTCGATATCGATCGGCTGCACCGCGCGCCAGTACCAGACGATATCGAGATTGTGAAAACACTGGTCGTAGATATCGTAGGTCATCGGCTCCAGCGCCGCTTTGTGCTGGGCGGTGAGAAAATCCTGATTGTCGTATTCGATATCCATGCCGAGATCCTTCTCGGCGCCGACGCGTAATTCCTCCAGAAGCGAGATCGCCGTGCCGAGAATTCTGAGCTTTATTTTCCCTTGAGTGTGGAGGGCGGGCGTTGCCAGGCCGGAACGGGAGGGGGACTTGCGCGCCATCAGGCCTCCTCGACCTGTCTTACGGCCGGGCTGGATGTGCCCAGACCATTAAACGCCACGAAGGATCGCTCGATCAGCGCCGGCTCGATGCCATCGACGATGAATACGATGTGCGAACGCCGATCGGTGGATGGCCAGGAAGTCAGGTGCACAGGAACATGAACCAGATACTGGACACCGTGGATGGCCACGGGAAACGCCTCACCCTCAATATTGAGGATGCCCTTCACCCTCAGTATTCTGTCTCCATGCCGGTTGAGCAGCATGGTCAGCCAGATGCCGAAGGTGGTCCAGTCGATGGTGGTCTCGACGGTCATAACGAAGGAGCGGATGGACGAGCCGTGCGGCGACCGGGCGTTGCCGGCGGATGCCGGTTCGTCGCAGTGAAAGCCGCTGGCCTGTTCGCGGGCGATGCCGTTCAAAAGCGCGTTGGCGTCAAGCGTGTCGGATGCCGGGATCATCGGCGCATCCGGATTGAGCCGGCGCACCGCTTCGGTCAAACGCACCACATCCGGCGCGTCGGCGATATCCGTCTTTGTCAGCACGATCACATCGGCAATCGCCGCCTGGCGCACGGATTCGCCATAGGTCTCCAACTGTCGCAGGCCGTTGACGGCATCGAGTGCGGTGATGACGTTGGCGACCTTGAAATGATGCCGCAGCACCGGATCGGACTTGATGGTGGAGATGACCGGAAACGGATCGGCCAAACCTGTGCTTTCGATCACTACGCGGCGGAACGGCGGAACCAGCCCGCACTCGCGCCGCGACAGCAGATCGCGCAGGGCATCCGCCAGATCGCCGCGAATGGTGCAGCACAGGCAGCCCGATTGCAGCAGCACCATGGTCTCGTCCAGCCGCTCCAGCAGATGATGGTCGAGCCCGACCTCGCCGAACTCGTTGATGAGGACGGCCGTGTCCGACAGAGCTGGATCGTCAAGAAGCTGCTTCAGCAACGTGGTTTTTCCCGACCCGAGAAATCCGGTGATGAGGGTCACGGGGGTCATCGCCGGAATGCAGGTCTCAGCCACGCGCATCGGCCTCCAGCCGTTCCAGAAAGGGCTCGTCCAGTGGATCGAGCGACCT
Organism: Rhizobium sp. PP-CC-3A-592; assembly: GCF_003217095.1. Lineage (GTDB taxonomy): Bacteria > Pseudomonadota > Alphaproteobacteria > Rhizobiales > Rhizobiaceae > Ferranicluibacter. Next base: position 431,410 of record NZ_QJSR01000003.1, on the reverse strand, counting down.
GCCGCACAGACGCTCGGCGGCGGGCCAGAGATGACCGAGGTCCTCGATAATCTCCGTCTTGCCGGTGCGGGTGGATAGAAGAAATGAACTGCCCTGCCAATCGGTCAGCGACAGGCCGAAGACCGACAGCACCCGGTTGGCGATGCGCACGCGATTGGCACGCTCGCGTCTGCGGTCGATGCGCTCGACATTGCGCGTGTAGACGCCGGGCCGGGCGACCGCATCGGCCCAGTGCTCATTGCCTCCCAGAATGCCGCACAGCGAACACATGGTTTTCTCCAAGTCTGGCTTTGCCCCTCTCAAACACCCTGCACGGGTAGAAAGAGTATGCTGGCAAACTCCGCAAAACGCTCCTCCGTCATGGTCGGGCTTGACCCGACCATCCATCAGCCCGGATGGGTCCTCGGCTCGAGGCCGAGGACGACGGAGTGGGTGGTGGGCTTTTTCTCACCCTACTTCGTTCGCGGGAAACGTGCCGCGAAATCGTCGGCGATCTCGTTCATCGTCACGAATTTTACGCCCGGATGTTTGCTCATATGGGCAAACAACCGTTCCAGCATCATCAGCACCTGCGGCCGACCGGCCACGTCGGGGTGGATGGTGATCGGGAATACGGCATAGTCCATCTCGCGATAGACCCAGTCGAACTGGTCGCGCCACATCTGTTCGATATCGTGCGGATTGACGAAGCCGTGGCTGTTGGGCGCTTTCTTGATGAACATCATCGGCGGCAGATCGTCGAGATACCACGAGGCCGGAATTTCGATGAGGTCTGTCTCATGGCCCCGCTTCAGCGGGATCATCCAGTCGTCGGGCTTTTTCGAATAGTCGATCTTCGTCCAGCTGTCGCCGACCCGGACGTAATAGGGCGTAAAGTCATTGTGCATCAGGGAATGGTCATACTTGATGCCGCGTTCCAGAAGCAGTTCGTTGGTGACGTTGGAAAATTCCCACCACGGCGCCACATAGCCGGTCGGCCGCTTGCCGGAAAGTTTGGTAACAAGCTCAATGCACTTGTCGAGAACCTGGATTTCCTGCTCGCGGGTCATGGCGATCGGGTTTTCATGGGTATAGCCGTGAATGCCGATTTCATGACCGGCATCGGCCACGGCCTGCATCTGCTCGGGAAAAGTCTCGATGGAATGGCCGGGGATGAACCATGTGGTCTTGATGCCGAAGCGATCAAACAGCTTCAGCAGGCGAGGGCTGCCGACTTCACCGGCAAACAGGCCACGCGATATATCGTCCGGCGAATCCTCGCCGCCATAAGAACCGAGCCAGCCTGCAACCGCATCGACATCGACGCCGAAACTGCAGAAAATTTCCTTTGCCATTTTCGTACTCCTTGTGTGGTCTCTTGTGTCTGGCCCGGCTGTATGTTCGGGCTCTTATTCAATGCGCCGGAATGACCGTGGCGCGCTCCGGCTTCCAGGCCAGTGTGATATCGGCATCGACCGGGAAGGCGCCCGGCGGATACTTGTCGACATGCGCTTCCAGTGAAAGCATGCGCCCGTCGGGCAGCGCTACCGACAGATGCGAGATATGCCCGACCACGTCGAAACGGCGGATCTTCGCATCGATGACGTTGCCGCCGGACAGCCGGGAGATTTCCTCGCGTCCACCCGCGTTTCCTGCATGGACCTCAATGGCTTCGGCCGGGATGACCACGGAAACGTTGGCGCCATCGGCCATCGCGCCGTTGGCATCGCCTGTCAGGGTTCCGAAGGGCGTATCGACCATGGTATGGCCCGCGTTCCGACCCTTCACCGCGCCCTTGAAAATCGTGTTTCGACCAATGAACTGGGCAACGAACGGCGTGTTCGGTCGTGTGTACAATTGATGCGGCGGGCTGATCTGTTCGACGCGGCCCTGGTTCATCACCACGATGCGGTCCGACAGCGCCAGCGCTTCCGACTGCGCGTGGGTGACGAACACAAAGGTGATGCCGAGCGTCTTCTGCAAAAGCTTCAGCTCGTTCTGAATCGCCTTGCGCAAATTGGCGTCAAGCGCGCCAAGCGGCTCGTCAAGAAGCAGGATATCGGGCTCCACCACAAGCCCGCGAGCCAAGGCGATACGCTGGCGCTGGCCGCCCGAAAGTTTGTCCGGTTTGTTTTCGGCGATGTCGTCGAGGCCGAGCGTGGAGAGAATTCGGTCCACCTTGGCGTTGCGTTCAGCTTTCGCCATGCCCTTGACGTCAAGTCCGTAGCCAACATTGTTGCGCACCGTCATATGCGGAAATAGCGCGTAATTCTGGAAGATCATCGAGGTCGGCCGCTGTGCCGGGCTGATGTCGTTTATGCGAACGCCCTTGATCATCATGTTGCCGGAGGAGATGCTTTCGAACCCGGCAATCATCCTGAGCGTCGTTGTCTTGCCGCAGCCGGAGGGGCCGAGGAATGCGATGAACTCGCCCTTGTTGACGGCAAGATTGAAATCGATGACGGCAGGCGTGCCGTTGTCGTAGACTTTGCCAACTTGATAAAGTTCGAGATCGTAAATCATGGCGTTGCTCCGGATATACCTGCGTCGAGCACACAATGCTCCCTCGCTTTGACCCTCTCCCCGTAAACGGGGAGAGGGAACGATCGCGCTCAGGCGCTGAGGAATTCATCCCACTTCTGGATGAGGTGGTCGTATTCATCCGGCCACTGATGCCAGTAGGCGACGTTGGCGGCGCGGGTTTCGAGCGAGCCACCGTCACGCAGGTCACCCTCCTTGATGCCGCGCTCGGCGGCACCCACCCATGGCTTGCCTTCGTACCAGAAGGCGTATTTTTCCGGCGACATGACGTCCTTGATGTTGGTCGTCGGCGAATAATAGCCCTGCTCCGAGACGGTGATGCCGGGCTCGCCCGACAGCCAGTAGTCGGAATAGGCGATGACAGCTTCCTTGTTCGGGGTGCCCTTCAGCATGGTGTTGCCGATTGACCAGGCGCGATAACCTTCCTTGGGGATCGCGTATTTACAAGCCTTGCCCTGCGCCTTGACGGCCATGACGGCAGGCTGCCAGGCGTCGCAGACAACGATTTCGCCGGAAGCCAGGAAGTTGACGAGTTCGCCGAAATCGCCCCAGAGCGCGCGGAACTGGCCCTCCTTCTTTTTGGAAATGAGGAATTTCGCGGCTTCGTCCATCTCGGCAGCCGTCGGGTTGCCCGGGTTCTTCACATCCGAAAGACCGAGCGTGTTCATTGCCATGACGGCCTGGCCAAACGCTGTCAGAGGATCTGTATTAAGGCCGGACTTGCCTTTGTACTTGCTGTCGAAGATCGCCGTCCAGCTATTGGCTTCCTCGTCGGAGAGAACCTCCGGGTTGTACCCGATCGAATCGAAGTTGAAGACGGTCGGAACCATCCACAGCGACGTCTGGTTTTCATCCGTCCAGATCTGGCCGACGATCTGTGCCTTGGGGTCGAATTTCGGATCGGCTTTCGTGAAAACATCGCGGATATTGGACCAGTTTTTCAGAGCCGATGTTTCGATCGGCTCGGCATTGTCGGTCATGACGACGGAGGGAAGCCGCTCGCCAATGGTTTCCCAGACGTCATAGTCCTTGGAGCCAGAAAGGATGCGGGTCTGCGCATCCGGGAATGTGGCGGCAGTGCCCGAGGTTGCGCCGACGCCGCTTGCCTTCTTGAAATCGGCAAGAATGCGTTCCTGCACGGTCACGGAAAGGCCGACCGTGCGCAGTTCCTGGCTGGCAAGCGAAGCCTGCGCATAGGCAGCGCTGGACGAAAGGAAGTGGGTCCCACCTCCCATGGCCAGCGCCATGGCACCAGCAGATCGCTTCAGCAGCGAGCGACGGTTCATTTCCATCGAAATTGTCATTGTCTTTCTCCGGTTTCTTTTTGTTCCCCAGGGCGTCCTTTATTGGACGCCCATCGTCATCAGGCAGTACCGTCAGTATCGGCCCACGAGGAGACCGCCATCCACGACCAGAACCTGGCCGGTCATGTATCTTGCGCCATGCGATGCGAGAAAGGTGATGACATCGGCGATCTCTTCCGGTTCCCCGATGCGCCCCATGGGAATGAATTCTCCTGCCTTTTCGGCACCGGCGGCACCCAGTGAATTTTCCTCAGACAGGAGCTGTGCCGTGCGGATATATCCGGGCGCCATGCCGTTGACGCGGATGCCGTCACGGGCAAGCTCGACCGCCAGTCCGCGAACCAGACCGACGACACCGGCTTTTGCTGCTGAATAATGCACATGCTCATCCCAGCCGTAGGAGGTTCCCATGATCGACGACAAGGCAATCACGGCGCCGCTTCTGCGTGCCTTCATTCCAGGGGCCGCCGCCCGGACGACGCGGAAAATACCTTTGAGATCGATATCGAAGGTCAGCTCCCATTTTTCGTCGGTCAGCACATCCAGCGGCGCCTTGTGAGCAATGCCGGCATTGGCGACGATAACGTCGATGTGGCCATGGCGGGCTTCGACATCGGCCACCAGCGCATCCACCGCCGCTGTGGAACGGACATCCAGATACGCGAATTCCGCCGCGCCGCCTGCCGCCTCGATGGCAGCAACGGTCGCTTTGCCTTCGGCTTCCAGAATGTCGGTGACGACAACATGATCGCCAAGCGCCGCAAAGGCTTTTGCGGTCGAATGCCCGATGCCGATGCCGGCGCCGGTGATCAGAACAATGCGGGGAGTATCGGTCATATCGGTCTTTCCTGTCCTTAAAGCATCACGTCGCCGGAGTTCGGACCAAGTGTCTGGCCGACGAACAGGCTGGCTGCGGGGGAGGCGAGAAACGAAACAGTGGCCGCCACCTCTTCCGGCTCGCCGAAGCGGCCGAGCGGCAGTTCGGCGGCCTTGCGGGCCTGCCAGTCTTCCGACAGAGCGCGCACCAGCGGCGTGTTGATCGGCCCGGGTGCCACCGCATTGACGCGCACCCCCCGGCTCGACACTTCGCGAGCCAACGACTTCGTCAGACCGATGATCGCCGATTTGGCCGCTGCATAATGCGACAATTCGATGCCGCCGATTTGGCCGAGCTGCGAGGCGATGTTGATGATGACGCCGGACCGGGCGGCAAGCATGGCCGGAAGCACCAGCCTGGTCATCAGGAACGTGCCGCGCACATGAACGGCAAACATCCGGTCGAAATCGGCCACTTCGAGATTTTCGAACAGAGACTGGTGGACGATACCGGCGCAATTGACCAGCAGTGCCGTATCGCCGAAGGCATCGAACGCGGCCTTGTGGATGCCGACCGTATCTGGCTCCGACGACACGTCGCCGGCCACAGCCTTCGCCTTGCCGTCGGATGTCGAAATTTCATCTGCGACGAGCTGCGCAGCCTCGATCTTCAGATCGTTGACGACCACCGCGTAGCCGTCCGATGCCAGCCGATGGGCAATGGCGCGGCCGATGCCGGACCCGGCGCCTGTTACGATGGCAGATGGAATGATGGCTGAAGACATCATGCTTCCTCCTGAATGGCGATGCGTTTGGCGCGGCGGATGGAAAGCGTCATCAGCGCGGCATAGACCCCGAGAAGTGCGAAGGAGAAGATCGTCGTCAGCACGCCGAAGGCAAAGACGTTCGGGTGCACCTCCACCGAGAACGTCCCGTAGATGGCCAGCGGCAGCGTCAGATCGCGGCCCGAGGCAAACAGCGTGCGGGAGAACTCGTCATAGGAGAGCGTGAAGGCGAACAGCATGGCCGAGAGCACGCCCGGAAAGATCAACGGGAAGGTGATCTTTCGAAAGGTCCTGATCGGCGACACGCCAAGCGACCAGGCTGCCTCCTCGACGCTCGGATCGAAGCGGTTGAGAATCGCCAGCATGACCAGGAAGGCGAAGGGATAGGTGTAAACGACATGCAGGACGAAAGCCGTGCCCCACCAGTGGCGGTCGATGCCCAACACATTGGCGACCAGCGCCATGCCGAGGCCGACAAGCACGCCCGGCACCATCATGCCGAGAACGATGAGATAGAAAGCGACGCCCGAGCCCCTGAATTTGCGGCGGAACGCCTGCGCTGAACTGACGCCCAGCACGGTGGAGACGATCATCGTCATGACAGACAGGACCAGCGAGCGGAACAGGGCCTCGTTGATCGGCAAGGGCGCGATGCGCGAGGGTGGCGTGAAGCCGAACAGATGCTGGTACCAGTAGGTCGACCATTCGATGATCGGGAACTGTGGTCCACCCTCCGGCCCCGTCTGGAAGGAAAGGATACCGAGAACGACCATCGGGGCATAAAGGAACACCAGGAAGAGACTGGTGTAGACGCCAAGCGCGAATTTCGTGCCGCTGGAATTCATGGCTCAAAGCGCCTTTCTGAGATCGACGACCCGCAGCAGCGCCGCCACCACGATGCCCATGAGAATGGTGAGAACCACGCCGACCACGGCGGCAAAGGCCCATTTCAGCGATCCGACCTGGGTAACGATGATATTGCCGAGCAGATTGACCTTTCGGCCCGAAAGGGCGGCAGCCGTTGCGAATTCGCCAAGCACCATGACCGAGACGAAGATGGCACCGACGACAACGCCGGGCATCGTCAACGGCAGGATGATGGTGCGGAAGATCCTCCAGAAGCCAGCGCCCATATCCTGCGCCGCCTCGATGACACTTTGGTCGATGCGGCCCATCATGAAGGCGATGGGACCGACCATGAAGACGCAGTAGATCTGCGTCATGCCGATGATCACCGAAAGCTCGGAAAACAAGAGGACTTCAATCGGCGTATTGATAATGCCGAGCGCCTGCAGGATGAGATTGATTGCCCCCTCTTTTCCCAGCATCGGCCGCCAGGCGAGAACCCGGATGAGAAACGATGTCCAGAACGGAATGACGCAGAACACCAGAAGCACGGTCTGGGTGGTCTTGTTGCGCACGAAAAGCCCGACATACAGCGCTGCCGGGTAACCGACCAGGAGTGTCGTGACGAGAACGATCAGCCAGATCCGCACGGTGGTCCAGAGCGCGCTCAGATAGGTTTCACTGGTAAAGAAGGTCACCCAACTCTGCACCGTCAGGATCGGGCTGATCTTGAAGGTGGTCTGCGTCCAGAACGAGACATAAACCATCATCAGCATGGGAACGACAAGGAACAGAAGCATCCACAGAAGGCCCGGCGCCAGCAGCCACAGCGTCTTGTCGGATACCTTTTTCGCAGCCACTGCCGGTGGTGCTCTGGATGCCGTTTCAGCGATTATCGTCATCGTTCAATCTCCAATCCGTCTTGCCGCCGGAATTGCTGCAAGCGGGTCATGCGTAAACAAGGGCATCGTCCCGCTTCCAGACCAGCGCATAGCGCGACTGCGGTTGAAGAGCGGCGGGCACGGTCTGGCTGAGATGCGATTCCACCTCGAACACGCGCCCGTCATCGAGTGCGAAGAAGGAATTGATCGCGGCACCCGAATATTCGTCCGCGACGAAGGTCGCCTCCAGCCGCACTTCATCATTGGCGACGGCCTCGTCCAGCGGGCGAACGGCGATCCGGTCGTAGCGAATGGCATAACCCGGTTGGCCGCTCTGGCGCGGTATTGCGCCACCGAGCGGAAAGGTTGCCAGCGGATTGACGAAGCCGTTGCCGGACAGAGTGCCGTCGAACAGGTTGTAGCAGTTGAGGAAACGGGCCACGGCAGGCGATTTCGGCTGGTTGTAGACTGTGTCGGCGTCAGCGGCCTGGGCAATTTTTCCCTGATCGAGAACGAGAACGAGATCGCCCATGGCCAGCGCTTCGCTCTCGCTTCCGGTCACATGCAGGAACGTCACGCCGCAGCGCTCGCGAATGGCACGCAATTCCAAGCGCATGCGGCCGCGCAGGTTTGCATCAAGCGCGCCGAGGGGTTCGTCGAGCAGAACCAGCGATGGCTCGGTGATCAGCGTGCGCGCCAGTGCCACGCGCTGGCGCTGGCCGCCTGAAATCTGCGTAACGGCACGCTCCTCGAGACCATCGAGTCCCACCAGCGCCACCATGTCTTTGACCCGCGTGTGCAGAATTTTCGGATCGGTCACCGGATCGATGTCGCGGTGTTCGAGACCGAAAGCAATGTTTTTGGCCACCGACAGATGCGGGAAAAGCGCGAAATTCTGGAAGACGAAGCCGATATCGCGGCGGTGCGGCGCAACGCCCTCTATGCGATTTCCCTTGAAGGTCAGGCTGCCCGCATCCGGCGTCTCGAAGCCGGCAATGACCCGCAAAAGCGTTGTTTTGCCCGAACCACTGGGGCCGAGGAGTGCCACATACGCATTGTCGGGCAACGTAAGATCAAGCCCGTCAAGCGCGTTCAGGGCACCGTAGGTCTTTCGCACATTCGAGAGATCCAGAACTGCAGACATGATTTCCCTGCCAGTTTGACGGCGAGCAACGACTGACTTGCCCGACCCGGATATGCGAAATCGAACCGCACGAAGCTGGGCAGGACAAGGCGTTGGCACGCATACCCTTGCGCGCACCACACCATTCGTTCTCGACGTTTCTTTTCATCCACCTCTGGGCGCTTCTTCCGGCACCCGACTGCCAAAAAGATTGCATAAATGAATTTTGTATTCAATAGGCTTTTCGAAATGAATGAATTTTTTGCCGGAATGCGCATTTGGACTTCGACATGCGTCGTCGACTATCACAAACCGGCCTCGGTTTGCGGTCTCGTTATGGTGTTTATGGCAATGGAGTCCCCTACCAAAAAAGCCCATAAAGTAGGCTTTATAAGCGGATCCGTGCAAGGAAAATATGCAGAACGAGGCTCTGCGATCGGTCTCTGCCCCTAAGATCGGCAGAAATTCAAAATCCGGGTACGGCCGATCTCTCGTTCATCGATTTCTGGATTTTCTCAGATTTTATCGTTCGATTGTATGCAAAAGTCATTTAGATTGTGGTGTGACGCCTCTGGAAAATGACTTAAAGAGAGATGCAACTTTAAAGCCATCCGCTACTCGGATGGAGGACGTCCTTCCGATGATACGAAACAGGCCGACACAGAACACCCAGCGTCGTTACGAGATCGCCGAGCAGATTCTGCGTGAAAATATCGACGGTGGCTTGCTGCCCTTGGGGCTGGTTCTGCTGGAGGGCCCGATTGCTGAAATTCTCCAGACGTCGCGTGCGCCCGTCCAGCGCGCGCTCTCGCGCCTTGAGGCCGATGGCCTCATTCATCGTTTCAACGGGCGCGGCTTTCTCGTCGGCCCCGCGGGCGCTGGCCTTGCTCCCGACCGGACGGACATCAAGTCCTTCGGCATCGTCATCGCGCAGGATGCCGATGAGGCTTTGCAAAGCCGCTCGTCCTGGGAGCGTATCTACAATACCGTCGAGGCCGACGTCGCCGGCTGTGTCGTATTCGGGCAATACCGCATCATCGAGATCGAACTCGCAAACCATTTCAAGGTCAGCCGGACGGTGGTCCGCGATGTCCTCGGCCGGCTGCACGAGCGCGGCCTGGTGCGCAAGAACCAGAGTTCGCACTGGATCGCCGGGCCGTTGACAGCCCAGACCATCAAGGACCATTTCGCGTTCCGGCGGATGTTGGAGCCGTCGGCGCTTCTGGCTGGCGCCGAAGATGTCGACCGCGACCGGTTGAACGATCTGTTCGCCCGGCTTCTCGACATGGAAGGCAAAGACGTCGGCGATCATCTGGAAAACCTCGATGCGCTGCAGTCCCAGATGATCGACATCTGCGTGATGACCAACGCCAACGAAAAGATGCGCGAACTGATCCGCAACAATCTTCTGCCGCTGGACGCTTCCGAGCGCCTGTTGCGCCATCTGGGTCTGCCGAGCGATCCCACCGTCATCACCGAAATACGACTGATCGTCGAGCTTTTGGTGCGCGGCGCCGCCAAGGCGGCAGCGGCCATGCTTGAGGCGCATCTGGATGCGGCCATGCGGCGGATGATCGCCCAGATGAAGATCGTCTCGATCATCCCCGGTCCGACGGTGACGGCCGACTATCTGACGCGGGTCGAATAGTCCGCTCATCCTGCCATCCTCACAAAAGGCTTTGCCGGATAGCGGCTAGGAGTTTTGTGCGCTCGGCGCGTGCTTCGAGAGCCTGCTCCATCGTGACTCTGATAAAGCGGGTCGGCGTGTGTGGCTGGAGTTGGCCGATCAGGTCCATATCGGCTGAAATCACCGTTCCCATCATGAAATATCCTCCGCCCGACACAGCATCCCGGTGCAGAATGATGGGCTCTGTGCCGCCGGGAACCTGGATGGAGCCATAGGGGTAGCAGCTGTCGACGATATTCGACGGGTCTGAACCGGCGCCGAAGGGCTGCGTCCGGTCGATGAAGGACAGCTTGCGGCCGCCGCGAAAGCGATAGCCCATGCGGTCCGCCTCGGGTGCAACCTTCCAGGCATCGGCAAAGAAACTTTCCTTCGCTTCATCCGTCAGCCGGTCCCAGTAGAGACCGGGAAGCACGCGGAGCTCGGCCGGATTGCCGGGCATGCGGCGAAGCGCCTCCGGCACCGTGCGGCCAACGATGCCGGAAACGGCAGTTCCCAGAGGCATTTCGTCGCCAGCGGCGAGCGCCCGTCCCTTGAAACCGCCGAGCGCCCCGATCGGATAGGTCGAGCGACTGCCCAGCGCCACGGGCACATCGATGCCGCCCGCGATTGCGATATAAATTCGCGCGCCCGATTTGAGGAAGTCGAAGGAGAGCGTCTGGCCTGTCTTGACCGCAAAGGCAGTCCATCCGGGTTGCGCCACGCCATCCAGTTTCGCCGGCATATCGGCTCCGGTGACGGCGACCAGTGCATCTTTCGTGAATTCCAGCTTCGGCCCCAGGAACACGGCTTCAAGTCCGGCCGCATCCTCCTCGTTGCCCACCAGCAGATTGGCTGCCCGCATCGCTACACGATCCATCGCGCCGCCGATCGGGATGCCAAGGTGAAAATAGCCGGGCCTTCCGAGATCTTGGACGGTCGTCGACAGCCCGTGGTGCAAAACCTTAATGGCCATTGAGCATGCCCTCCAGATTGGCATTGGTCCCGACGATATCCTTCTGGAACGCCCGAAGGTCGAAGGTCACCTCGCGGATCGGCGGAGAAAAGCTCCCCTTGTCCACGTCCTCGATCGCCTGATCGTAGGCATCGCGATCGATTGGCTTGAACCTGACGATATCCCCGGGACGAAAGAACACCATGAAATCGCGCAGATAGCTCGTTGTCTGGGTCGGATCGAAGATCGGCATGGGGGTGATGCCGAACATCTGGTAGCCGCCTGCACCCCGCACCGAATAGATGCAGCCGAAACAGCCGCCATGTCCGACGGTGAGGCGCGGCGTATCCGTACGCGGCCGCAGATATTTCGGTACCTCGATCTGCCGCTGGCGCTCCACCATCTGGTACATGAAGGGCAGACCGGCAACGAAGCCCACCATGGAAACGAACCAGGGCGAACCCGAGTGCGCCGCCACGAAATCATCGACCGACGGGAAGTCGTTGATGTGCGCCGCATAGTCGAGGTCGGTCCCTGCCGGTTCCTGATGTCGTTCGCGAAAACGCATGAGCGTTTCATGCGTCCACGGGTCGTTGTAAAACACGGGTATTTCGACGATGCGTGTTTTCAGAACCGGCTCGGCCTTTTCAGCCGCCCCTTCGATCGCCTTGACCTCTTTCAGGATATCATCCGGCTTTATAATGTCGGGGTTGAACTTGATCTGGAACGAGGCATTGGCCGGGCAGATTTCCGTCACGCCCTTGATCGCGCTGTCGCGCACGCCCTTGGCCATGGAGAGGCTTTTGAAGAAAGCGTCCAGTGACATCTCGTCACTGCATTCAACGAAGAGGTGTTCGTCACCTCCGAATGTATAGCGGTTCTGCATCAGGCAACCTCCACTTTCCGGGCAACGGTCAAGGAAAAATGCGTTTCGAGCCAGGCCTCGAGAAACCGGGTGTGGTAATCGCCGCGCCGGACGTTGTCGTCGTCGACCAGCGCCAGATGCAAGGTAATGGTGGTTGCAAGCCCCGTGACCTTAAGACCTTCGAGCGCCGTCTTCAGCCGGTCGAGGCAGGCGTTGCGGGTATCTGCCCGGACGATCAGCTTGCCGAGCAGGCTGTCGTAGAATGGCGGCACCGTATACCCTTCGTAAAGCATCGTATCGAACCGCACGCCTTCACCCTCCGGGATCTCCAGCGTCTCGATCTGACCCGGCGCTGGCATGAAGCCGCGTGCAGGGTCTTCCGCATTGATGCGGCATTCGATGGCATGGCCGGACACGCGGACATCCTCCTGCCGGATGGACAGCGCCGCACCGCCGGCAATGCGAAACATTTCCTGCACCAGATCGATACCGGTGATCATTTCGGTTACGGGATGCTCGACCTGAATGCGGGTGTTGACCTCGATGAAATAGAACGCGCCGGCATCCTCGTCGTAGAGATACTCGACAGTTCCGGCGCCCCGGTATTTCACAGCACGGGCCACGGCAACTGCGCTGGCGCACAACTTCTCGCGGATATCGGCGGGCAACAGAAACGCAGGCGCCTCTTCCCAAACCTTCTGGCGGCGACGCTGCAGCGAGCATTCACGCTCGAAACAATGAATGACGTTCTCGCCATCGCCCAGAATCTGCACTTCGACATGGCGTGCCCGCGTAATGACCTTTTCAAGATAGAGACCGCCGTCGCCAAAGGCTGCCGCCGCCTCCGCCGAGGCCTGCGGAAACTGCTGTTCCAGATCGTCCAGCGTTTGAACAATGCGGATACCGCGTCCGCCGCCGCCGGCTGCAGCCTTGATCATCATTGGAAAACCGGTCTTTTCGATCACCGCGCGGGCAGCCGCCAGCGTATCGACGCGACCGTCGCTGCCGGGCACCGTAGGCACACCGGCCCCAACTGCCACGGAGCGGGCCGCCACCTTGTCACCCAAGAGACGGATTGCGTCGCCGCTCGGACCAATGAAAATCATGCCGGCTGCAACGACGGCATCGGCAAAATCTCCGTTTTCCGCTAGAAAGCCGTAGCCGGGATGGACGGCATCGACGCCGGCCGCCTTGGCGGCCTCGATCACCGCCTCGATATTGAGGTAGGATTTCTTCGGCGCTGGAGAGCCGATATTGACAGCCTCGTCGGCAAGCCGAACGGCCAGCATATCGGCATCGGCAGCGCTGTAGACCTGAACCGTACGGATGCCCAGCGCCTTGGCGGCACGAATGATGCGCACCGCGATCTCGCCGCGATTGGCCACGAGAACGGATTTAATGGTCATTGCTCGACCTCGGCGATCACTTGGCCGGCCATCACCGGCTCCTCGTTATCGACCAGAAACCGGATATTTGCCCCGGAGACATCGGAGGCGATTTCCTGAAATGTTTTCATCACCTCGATGAGACCGATGACATCCCCGCTTGCAACAGTATTGCCGTCTGCCTTGAAAGCCGGCGTTTCCGGAGACGAGGCCCGATAGAAAGTGCCGGGCAACGGCGATCTGATTTCGAGCTTGGTCATGACTGTTCTCCGCGCGTGGATTTGAGGCTGATGATCTCCGATACCGGCGCGATGCGGATATTATCCGCCACCAGCGCCTCGCGCATGGTGCGCACGATATCGAGAGCGCCGAGCGTATCGGAATGAAAGCAGATGGATTCAAAGGCAATGTCGATGTCGTTGCCGCTGACGGTGCGCACCTTGCCTTGATTGCAGGCACGCAGGACCTTACTGGCGATCGCTGCCGGATTTGGCCGCCCTGCATCTCGGGTGAAGACGATAGAACCGGCATCGTTGTAATCCCGGTCGGCATAGAATTCGCGAATGGCGGGCTGACCAGCCTCCACGGCTGCGGTGTAGGTGACGGAACCACCCATGCAGAATACCGGCGTATCCGGCGCGACGGAGCGCAGGTAATCGATGAAGATCCGTGCGAGCTCCGGGTTGACGGCCATTTCCATGTAAAGGGCGCCATGCGGCTTGATGTGCTGCAGCCGTGCGCCGTGCCGACGGGCGAACTCGCGGATTGCGCCCACCTGATAGATGATGTCGTTGACCAGTTCCCTGGCGGTTCCATCGATCTTCCGGCGGCCAAAACCCTGCAGGTCATTATAGCCCGGATGAGCGCCTATACCGACGCCGTGGGCAACCGCAAGCCGGACGGTCTCATCCATCAGGTTCGGATCGCCGGCATGAAACCCAGCTGCGATATTTGCGGAACTGATTAGCCCCATAAGGGATGCGTCGTCGGCATCGCCGATCCGCCAGCGGCCGAAAGCCTCTCCCATATCGCAATTGATATCGACAATCTCAAGCAAGACACATGCCCCCTATTGTCCGCATTAGGCCGCTTCAAGGCCTGTCTATTTTTGATCGGCTGAGGCTAGGAGAAAATATGTCCTTTGAAAATTTCTTTTTTACCATATTATTTTTCGGAAAATCAGAAACGTCGGTGACGATAGCCATCTGTTTTTCTTGAGATATTTGAGAGTTTTAGCCGGTTCCGGCAATATTTTAGGCACGACCATGCTCATCTATTGGTCGGGGGTTCTGTTTTTCAGAAGGCTTGGCTTCGAAATTACCAACCCAAAAATGGACAAGCGGGAATGGCTATCAGTCTTCGGCAATTGCGATATTTCATAGCCACGGCCGAGCTCGGCCAGATTTCGCTTGCGGCCGTCAACCTGTCGATTTCGCAATCGGCAATCACAACTGCTGTCAAGGAACTGGAGCATATTGTCGGCGTCAGTCTTTTCCTACGAACGCCGCAGGGCATGGATCTGACGGAACCGGGACGGCAATTTCTGTCGCATGCCTATGAAATTGTGAAAAAAGTCGACGAGGCGACACACCTCAATTTCGTCTCCAGTGCCGTGGAAGGAACGCTCAGCGTTGCCGCCACCTACACGGTCATCGGCTATTTCCTGCCATTGCATATCGAGCGTCTGAGGCGGCTATTTCCAAAATTGGATATTCAATTTTTCGAACAGAACCGCGAATCGATCGAAGAGGGATTGCTGACAAACCGCTACGATATCTCGGTCCTCCTGACGTCGAATATCCTCAATCCGGCGCTGATGACGGAAAAACTTCTGGGATCGGCGCGACGGTTGTGGGTTCCCGCTCAGCATCATCTCCTGCGCCGCGATGTCGTCAGTCTGCGCGATATCGCCGAGGAGCCGTATATCATGCTGACGGTGGACGAAGCTGCCCAATCCGCACTGAAATACTGGAGCACCAGCCCCTACCAGCCGCGGGTCATTCTTCGCACTTCGTCGGTGGAGGCGGTTCGCTCAATGGTCGCTAACGGCCTGGGTGTTGCAATCCTGTCCGACATGGTGCACCGACCCTGGTCGCTGGAAGGACGGCGGATCGAGACGATTTCCGTCAACGATCCGGTTCCGCCAATGGATGTCGGTCTCAGTTGGCGCAAAAACATGGAACTCTCCCCCGCGATAATGGCGTTCCGCTCCTATTTCCAGCAAGCGTTTCATCTTCCGAATATTCATCGGTGAAAATTTGAGCGCGCAGCGACGGTGAAACGAGACGGGAATGGCTTCGGAGGTGGGCGCAGATAGAGCCGATTTGAACGGCGTGAGAGGCCTATCTGACCAGTCCAACTGAATGCTTAAGCGCCAAAACTTGCCGAGGATCAGCAGAACCAAGGGCAATGGGAGTTCATGGGTTGATCACGGAGATCGCCGTATTCCTCATGCGGTTGTAGATGCGGCCCAGGTTAAATAGCGGCTGGGTGTCAACCGTCGGATTCCCCTTCCAGCGAGCGCAATCGGCGAGGATGACTGGTCGCAGGAAATTAACTAGAACCTGGTTGACGAACTAAGCCGCTAGCTTCGGTAGAGACTTTTCTACCAATTGAAGGAATCGTTGGTTTTGAGCCCCCGATGGTACCAGCGTTCCGATCCTTCGCGATCGTGTTGCGCGACACCTCCGTGTTCCCACTGATCTCACGGGCTGCTTCTCTCACAGCGCCATTCGCCGAATGATGTTAAAAGTCCCATGTGGATCACTCCATTGCCCCCGATGCTCACCGCGTCGGGAGAAGGTTCACATGGTTCAATTCTCAACGGGAATTATGCGCCTAACCGGCTCTGTTCTGCATGAAAACCAACGGTATTATTTCTGCACCGCCTATTCTTTTGTGATTCTCAAATAACGCATGGGCTCAATCCGAGATTGCTGCCCGACTGCATGGGCTCTCGCCGTCAATCGCGCTCAGCCTCGGTAACGCAAAGCCTCCAGCAGGACTGCGAAGGCAGGGGAGGGCAGGCGTCGGCTGGGGTAGTAGAGGTGATAGCCGGGGAACGGGGGACACCAGTCTTCCAGGGCACGGATAAGCTTGCCTTCGCTGATCGCATGCAGGGCCATGTCCGCTGTGACGAAGGCAAGTCCAAGCCCGGCAATGGCGGCTTTCAGCGATTGGCTCCCGGTATTGAAGGTCAGCTGGCCGTCGACCCGCACATTCAGTGCCTGACCATCTTTCTCGAACTCCCAGGCATAGAGCCCGCCAAAGGTCGGCAGGCGCAGGTTGATGCAGTTGTGTTCGGTCAGGTCGCGCGGGGTCAGCGGTATGTCGTGGTTTGCGAAGTAGGCGGGTGACCCGACCAGCGCCATGCTGACCTCCGGACTGACCCGTACCGCGATCATGTCCTTGTCGACCTGCTCCCCAAGGCGGATGCCTGCATCATACCGTTCCGCCACGATGTTGGTGAGCCCGTTGTCGAGGATCACCTCCACGCGGATATCCGGATAGGCTGGCAGGATCTTCTGCAGGGCGGGACGCAAGATGGTGTCGGCGGGATGTTCGCTGCAGGTGATGCGGATGGTGCCGGCCGGACGGTCGCGGAAGTCGCTCAGCGCCGCCAGCTCGCCCTCGATGTGATCGAGGTCGGGCCCGATCGACTGCAGCAGTCGCTCGCCCGCTTCGGTGGGCGCCACACTCCGCGTCGTGCGGGTCAGCAGCCGGACCCCGAGCCGGGATTCCAGTTCCCGTATCGTATGGCTCAGAGTCGATTGTGAAAAGCCGAGCTTTGCAGCCGCCTTGGTAAAACTCCGTTCCTGCGCCACCGCACGCAGGGCCAGCAGATCGATCAGGTTTTCGCGCAACATTCATGGCTCCCCCGCATATGTTCATGCGGATCATACCATCTAATCAGAATGATCTGACAAGCGTATCTTGGCACACATCAGACAGAAAGGATGCGCGCCAATGGGCATCGAACGTAACGGCTCTCAGGCCTTCGCCAAGGGGTCCGGACGGCCGTTCGTCACCGGTGGATTTTGATAAAAGGCGGTGTCACCGCTTCCTATCTCTACGGCGAAGGGGTTCCGAAGTCGCCATCCGCTCAACCAATCTTAAAGGAGACGCATCATGCAAACACGCAAACTCGGCACAAGTGGTCTCGACGTTTCAGCGATCGGCCTCGGCTGCATGGGGATCAGCCAATCCTATGGCACGCCGCTCGAACCGGCTGAAGGCATCAAGCTCATCCGGGGCGCCTTTGAGCGCGGCATCACCTTTTTCGATACCGCTCAGGTTTATGGTCCCTATCAGAACGAGGAGGTTGTCGGTGAGGCGCTTCAGCCAATCCGCGACAAGGTCGTGATCGCCACCAAGTTCGGCTTCGACATCCCCGGTGGCGGCGGCATGGACAGCCGGCCGGACCATATCCGCGCCACTGTCGAGGACTCCCTGATGCGCCTGCGGACGGGATATATCGATCTTCTCTACCAGCACCGGGTTGATCCGAACGTACCGATGGAGGATGTCGCCGGCACGGTGAGGGACCTGATTGCGGAAGGCAAGGTCCGTGCTTTCGGACTGTCGGAGGCAGGTGTCACCAATATCCGCCGCGCGCATGCCGTCCAGCCGGTCGCAGCGTTGCAGAGCGAGTATTCGCTGTGGTGGCGAGAACCGGAGGGGCAGATCTTTCCGGTTCTGAAGGAACTGGGCATCGGGTTCGTCCCCTTCAGCCCGCTTGGCAAAGGCTTCCTCACCGGTACGATCAATGCGGGCACGAGCTTCACCCAGAATGACTTCCGCAATTCCGTCCCGCGTTTCAGCGAGGAAAACCGTGCCGCCAACCAAGGCATCGTCGACACGCTGGCCCGGATTTCGCAGGACAAGGGCGTGACGCCGGCCCAGCTGGCACTGGCTTGGGTCCTGGCACAGAGCCCGACATTCGTGCCGATTCCGGGAACCACCAAGCTGCATCGTCTGGATGAGAACATCGCGGCGGCGGACATCACCCTGTCGGCAGCCGATCTCGCTGCGATCGACCATGCTGTTGCCGGCATCGCCATCCAGGGCGAACGCTATTCGCCCCAGCAGCAGGCCCGGATTGACCGGTGACCGTCACCGGTCGCAAGGTGCTGGTGCTGGTGCTGGTGCTCGGGGCCAATGGACAATGAACACACGCGTCATCGTCCACCAGATCCGCGGGGCAACGTCGTCCGATGTCTTCGAGATCATCCCGAGGACGATCCGCAGACTGTCAGACAAACCCGCCGGGCGCCTTCCTGATGGGATCGACCGATATGCCTAGGAAGGATCGCGTTCCAGCGATATTTTCCCGCGACCTTCAGCGTGAGAGATTTCATCCATCCTTGATAGGAAATTTAGTATACTAATCTTATAGACTGCATTGCCCCATAATCGGAAAGGATTACCCTGAAATCATCGAATTCCAGAGGTGTCTGATGAAAAGCCGAGTCTCCTTAACATCCTTTACTCTTGCAGCCGTTCTGGCTGCCACGGCGGCGAGCGTGACTGGGGCGCACGCTGCGGAGCCGGTCAAAGGGGGCACGCTGATCTATCTGGAGCAGCAGACGCACACCAATCTCTATCCTCCGGCGGGCGGCTTTTACCCGAATGGCGGCATTCTCAACCAGATCACCGACAAGCTGACGTACCAGAACCCGAAAACGCTGGAAATCGAGCCCTGGATTGCGGAATCCTGGCAGGTGAATGCGGATGCGACGGAATACACGTTCAAGATTCGTTCCAACGTGAGCTTCTCCGACGGGAGCCCGCTCGACGCGGCAGCCGTTGCCCGGAATTTCGACGTTTTCGGCCTCGGCGACAAGGCGTTGAAATACCCGGTTTCCGAGGTCGTCAACAATTACGATCGCAGTGAGGTCGTCGATCCTCAGACGGTCAAGTTTTACTTCAAGAAGCCTTCGCCCGGCTTTCTGCAGGGCACTTCGGTCATAGGCTCCGGCCTCCTCTCGCTGAAGACGTTGACGCTTCCGTTCGAGACGCTGGGCGACGCGACGAAAATCGTGGGGTCCGGGCCCTTCCTCGTCGAGAGCGAGACGCTCGGCAAGGAACTCAACCTCAAGGCGCGCGAGGACTATGCGTGGGGCCCGGCAAAGCTGGAGCATCAGGGTCGGGCCTATATCGACGGCATCAGCTATATCGTCACCGGCGAGGACAGCGTGCGGATCGGTGCGTTGCTTGCGGGTCAGGCGGATCTTATCCGGCAGATCCAGGCCTATGACGAGCCGCAGGTGGAGAGCCAGGACTTCCGCATCTATGCGGCCAGCACGCGCGGCGTGAACAACAGCATCGTCTTCCGTCCGGATAATCCGCTGGTTGCCGACGTGAAGGTGCGCAAGGCGCTCTCGCTCGCCACCAACACGAAGGAGATCGTGTCCACGCTCTTTTCGGCCAATTACCCGGTCGCCACCTCCATCCTCGCATCGAGCGCCATCGGCTATGCGGATGAAGCCGCGAAGCTCGGCTTCGATCCCGAGAAGGCAAAGGCGCTTCTGGACGAAGCCGGCTACAAGCCCGGAGCGGACGGCATCCGCGAGAAAGACGGACAGAAGCTGGTATTGACCGCCTACGAGTCGCTGCCGCAGCCGCAAAACCGCGCCACGCTCCAGCTCGTCGCCCAGCAATGGGGCAAGGTCGGCGTGACGCTGAACGTGCTTGCGGGCGACGCCGGCAGCCGGACGGTCGACGATCTCGATCCCCTGAAGACGCCGGTTTCACCGGCCATGGTCGGACGGGCGGATCCGGACGTGCTGAAGAGCCAGTACTATCCGAAAAACCGCGATGTCCTGCGCCAGAAGGGCGGGCCGAGCGACAAGGTCCAGTCGTTCGTCGATCCGAAGCTCAATGGTATCCTCGAGACGATCGCAACGGAGCCGGACCGTGAGAAGCGCCTGAAAGCGGCAGCGGAGGCGCAGGCCTACGTGCTCGATCAAGCCTATGCGATCCCGATCTTCGAAGAGCCACAGGTCTATGCGGCAGCGCCTTACGTCAACGGGCTTGCCTTCGAGGCGGTCGGACGCCCGAGCTTCTACAGCGTCTGGCTGGACAAATGAGCCTTTGACCGGCTGCGGGATCGATCGCCGGTCAAAGTTTGGAATGCGGAGAGGTCATGCTGAAATTCGTTCTTGCACGCATCGGACAGGCGGTTCTGGTTCTCTGGGCCGCCTTCACCCTTTCCTTCGTGCTGCTGCAAGCTATGCCGGGCGATGCCGTGCTGATCAAGTTCCTCAACCCCGAATACGGATTGAGCCCCGAGCAGATCGCAGAGATCAGAGCGGATTATGCGGTGGACGGTAGTCTTTTCGCCCAATATGCGGCATCGCTTGGAAATCTGCTCACCGGCGATTTCGGCTATTCTGTTCAGGCCGGCGTTCCCGTCTCTGCACAACTCGCGGTCAACCTTCCGGCCACGCTGACGCTCGCATCGCTCGGCTTTGCCACAGCCGTCATCCTCGCCGCACTTCTTGCCTTCCTGTCCAGTTTTTCGGCCGGCAGCCGCTTGCGGGATCTCATCCAGTCGATCCCCGCGCTGTTCATCTCCATTCCCGTCTTCTGGCTCGGCATCATGCTGATCCAGATCTTCTCTTTTCGGCTCAAGCTGGTCCCAGTCATCCACCCAGGCCCGTGGGAAAGCCTCATCCTCCCGGTTCTCACGCTGGCTGTGCCGATCTCCGCGCCGCTGGCGCAAATTCTCATCCGTAACCTCGACGAGATCGAAACGCGGTCTTTCGTCTCCGTCGCCCGCGCCAAGGGCGCCTCGCGCGGCCGCGTCCTGTTCCGCCACGTCGCCCGCAACGCCGTTCTGCCCGTCCTCACCATTGCCGGCGTTCTCTTCGGCGAGCTTCTGGCCGGCGCCGTCGTGACCGAAACCGTGTTCGGCCTCAGCGGCATCGGCAGCCTGACGGAGCGGGCGGTAAGCCATCAGGATCTGGCCGTTCTCCAGGCGGTCGTCATCGTTTCCGCCGCCATCTTCGTGGCGATCAACCTGATCGTCGATCTCGCCTATCCCTTCCTCGATCCGAGGCTGAAGCCCCGAGCAGGTGCCTGATGACCAGTTTCGACATCCTCGACCGACGGTCGGTGCCGGCGTCGGCTGCAGCGCCGAGCTCCGTTGCGCGCTTCAGGGTCTGGCGCGGCGTATCGCCCAGTCTCGTCCTCGCTTGGCTGGTGCTCGCCACCGTTCTCCTCTGGGCCATGGCACCCGGCCTCTTCACAGCCTACAATCCCGTGGAAGGGGTGCCCGGCGGACAGCTCAAGGCACCGAGCGCAGCACATCTGCTGGGCACGGATTCGCTCGGACGCGACCTGTTTTCCCGCATCGTGCACGGTTCCGTTCATTCGCTCACCGGAGCGCTTGCGGCCGTTGGCGTCGGGCTTCTGGCGGGCACGACGATCGGCATTCTCGCGGGTTCGGTTGGCGGCTGGATCGACGATCTGCTTATGCGCCTCGTGGATGTGCTGCTTTCCATTCCCACATTGCTGGTGTCTCTGAGCATTATCATCCTTCTCGGCTTCGGCACGTTCAACTCGGCCATTGCGGTCGGTGCAACGGCCATTGCCGGCTTTGCCCGGTTGACCCGCTCGGAAGTCGTTCGCGTGCGCCGGTCCGACTATGTCGAAGCCGCCTTCGGCAGCGGCGGCAGTTTCGTGAAGGTTCTTTGGCGGCATATCCTGCCGAATTCGCTGACCTCGGTCGTTGCCTTCACAGCCCTTCAGTTCGGTTGGGCCCTGCTGCAGATCTCGACGCTCGGCTTCCTCGGCTATGGCGCACCGCCGCCGACACCGGAGTGGGGCCTCCTCATTGCCGAGGGCCGCAACTACCTCGCAACGGCGTGGTGGCTGACGGCGGCGCCCGGTCTTATCGTCGTCATCGTCGTTCTCTCGGCCAACCGCATCAGCCAGTCGTTCGGAAGGGCCGGATCATGACCACGCCGATCCTCGACATCCGCAACCTGCGCGTCTCCTATGATGCGAACGTCCCGCATTGCGCGGTCAACGGCGTCAGCCTCCAGGTCTTTCCGGGAGAGGTCGTGGCGCTGGTCGGGGAAAGCGGTTCGGGCAAGACCTCCATCGCACAGGCGGTGATCGGCGTTCTCCAAGGAAACGGCCGGGTGGACGGCGGCGCCATTCTTCTCAACGGAACCGATATCACGCGGTGGAGCCAGAAGCGGCTCGATGCCGTACGCGGCGCTGTCGTCAGCCTCATTCCGCAGGACCCCACAGGCTCGCTCAATCCGGTGATGACCATCGGCGCGCAGGTGCGGGAAATCCTGACCGTGCATGGGAAGGCGAGGGGAAAGGCTGCTGACAGGAGAGTCATCGAACTCCTGACCAAAGTCGGTCTGTCGCAGCCGGAGGTCCGCGCCCGGCAATATCCGCACGAGCTTTCCGGCGGCATGAAACAGCGCGTGCTGATCGCCATCGCCATCGCGCTCGAACCGGCGCTGATCATCGCCGACGAGCCGACGTCCGCGCTCGATGTGACCGTGCAGAAGCGCATTCTCGACCTGATCGACGAACTCCGATGGGAATTCGGCACGGCGGTGCTCTTCGTCACCCACGATCTCGGCGTGGCCGCCGATCGCTCCTCCCGGCTGATCGTGCTGAAGGGCGGCGAGATCCAGGAGGAAGGTGCGACCGCGGACATTCTCGTTGCGCCGCAAAGCGCCTATACGCAGCGCCTGCTGGCCGACGCGCCCTCGCTGTCCGCCCCGGCCCGTATCGTGCGGCGATCGCGCGCCGGCGAGACGCCTCTCGTGGCCGTGGAAAATCTCATCAAGGATTTCGCACTGCCGGATGGCGGCGTGCAGAGGGCGGTGGACGGCGTATCTTTCGGGATCGACCCGGGCACGACGCATGCGATCGTGGGTGAAAGCGGGTCGGGCAAGACGACCACCATTCGCGCGGTTGCCGGCTTCGAGCGGCCGACATCGGGTCGCATCCTCATCGACGGCCTCGACGCTCGCACGTTGAAAGGCGAAACGCTGCGGCAGTTCCGCCGCAAGGTACAGCTGGTCTACCAGAACCCGCTGGCATCGCTCGATCCACGCCAGTCGGTGTTCTCCATCATCGAGGAACCCCTGCTGAACTTCGCCCCCGTGGCACGCGACGAACGGGCCCGGCGCGTGGCCGCCATCCTCGACCGGGTCGGCTTGACGCAGGCAACGCTTGCCCGCCGGCCGCATGCCCTGTCCGGCGGCCAGCGGCAGCGCATCGCGATCGCGCGGGCCTTGATCCTCGAACCCAAGCTCGTCATTCTCGACGAAGCCGTATCGGCGCTCGACGTAACCGTGCAGGCACAGATCCTCTCGCTGCTTGCCGAACTGCAGGCGGATCTCGGGCTCACCTATCTCTTCGTCTCGCACGATCTCGCCGTCGTCCGGCAGATCGCCGACAGCGTCTCGGTGATGCACGAGGGCCGTCAGGTCGATCATGGCTCGGTCGAGGCCGTGTTCGAGCGTCCCACAAGCGCCTACACGCGCGACCTCATCGAGGCCATTCCCGGGCGCCGACGTCAGTCACAAGGCGCCCGGCCCAATCCGTCCGAGACGGCAGAAGGATATCCGGCATGACCCTGGCAAAAAGCGAAACCGCGACGGCCCGCAAGCACCTCGGCTTTTTCACCCGCCTCCTCGACGAGGTCTCCCCCGGCGAACGTTACAGGCTGGCGGCGGAGCAGATCGGCCATGCCGAGGCGTTCGGCTTCGACAGTGCCTGGATCGCCCAGCATCACTTCCATCCGGAGGAGGGCGGGCTTCCTTCGCCGAGCGTGTTCCTTGCATATGTCGCGGCGCGGACGGAGCGCATCCGGCTTGGCACCGGCGTCATCACCCTGCCCATGGAAAATCCGATCCGGGTCGCGGAAGATGCCGCCGTCCTCGACCTGCTGTCGAACGGCCGCCTTGAGGTCGGCTTCGGCACGGGGGGCACGCGCGAATCCTTCGAGGAATTCGGCATCGACAGCGCGACGCGCGGCGAGGTCTATGCGCGCAACCTCGCGTTGGTGCGAACGGCATGGGCCGGGAAAGCTTTGCCGAGCGGCAACACGCTCTATCCGCCGGCACCGACACTGATCGATCGCGTCTGGCTGGCCACGTTTTCGGTTGGTGGCGCCGAGCTTGCTGGTCGCTCCGGCGATGGACTGATGCTGTCGCGTACGCAGCCACGGCCCGCCGACCGGCCGGACGCGACACTGCCCGACCTGCAGAATCCGCTTATCGACGCCTATCTCGCGGCACTGCCGAAGGGTCGCACGCCGCGCATCCTCGGCTCGCGCAGCCTGTTCGTGGCGGAGAGCCGCAAGGAGGCGCTACGGCTTGCGGCAATCGGCCTGACCCGCGTTGCCGCGCGCTTTGCCGAAGCCGGCCATCGCATCCCTGGCACCTCGGTGCACGACCTCATCCGCGCCCTCGACAGCCACGTCGGCACGCCGGACGACGTCATCGCCTCGCTGAAGGCCGACGATGCGCTGGCACGCACCACCGATCTGACCTTCCAGGTCCACTCCATCGATCCGCCGCATGCCGAAATCCTTCGCTCAATCGAGCTGATCGCAACGCACGTGGCGCCAGCCCTCGGCTGGCACCGCAGTGAAGCCGGCCATCTCGCTGCGGCGGAATAGGTTCGGTCTCTTTCTCTCGCTGAACGACGCCAGAGCGAAGCGAACGCGCCTCGAAATACGCCAGACATCTGCACCCAGACATCTGCACAAGGAGACCATCATGACCGATATCATCGATACGCTGGCGGGAACCGCGACAGGATCGCCGCTGGAGTCCCTGCGCTTGCGGCGACCCGTGACGCGGGACAACGCGGAAAAGACGTACCGGGCGCTCTTCCAGCCGGTAAACACCGACGATGTCAGCCTCGCCGAGCGTTTCGCCGTCGCATTGTTCGTGGCCGTCCTGCATGCCGATACAGCGAGCGCGGAGCACTACGGCGCGCTTCTGACCGGCCAGCCGGACGGGGAGAGGTTGCGTGCAGCCGTTCTCGCCGCCGCCGAGGCTGGTGCCACGAAAGGCCCTTATGGCGCCTATCCGGATGGCCCGCTCTCGGTCGAAAACAAGCCGGGCCTCCACTACGCCGTCGCTTCCGCGCAGCGTGATGCGATCGGCGCGCGGCTGGCTGCGGCGCTCGATCATGCGCATCTGCTCGTCTTCCGGCCGCGGGAGGCGAGCCCGGAAGCTCTTGCTGCCTTGGCGGCTGCCGGCTGGAGCACCACCGGCATCGTTACGCTGTCGCAGCTCGTCGCGTTTCTCTCATTTCAGATCCGCGTTGTCGCCGGTCTGAAAGTCCTGTCCGCCGCCTGAACGGAGATGCCCTCATGAACGCTCCCCTGCAACACCCCGTCATCACGCCTGCCGTCGAGAATGCCCCCGTCGCCTTTACCCAGGACCGGATCGGCTGGACGCCCTGGCTGGCGCCGCTTGCTGAAGATCAACTGACCGATCGACACTGGGCGGGCCTGGTCGAGGCATCCCGCGCGAAATCGCCCTATTTCATGCTGCTGGTGCGCGACCCCGATGTTCTGGAGGCGAGAACGAAAACGGACAAGGACATCTTCTACAATGTCGAAGACGGCTTGCCGCGCGCCGAGCGCGAACTGGCCGCGACCGCCGCGTCGCGCGAAAACGGCTGCATCTTCTGTGCCTCCGTGCATTCCCGCTTCGCCTCGCATTTCTCAAAGCGCGGCGAGGACGTACAGCGTCTTCTGGATGAAGGCGTGACCGTCGATCTCGGCGAACGCTGGAATGCGATCATCGCCGCCTCCGTCGCCCTGACCCAGACGCCTCCGGCGTTCGACTCCGCCCATGTCGACCGCCTGAAGGCTGCCGGCCTCTCGACCGAGGAGATCTCCGATGTCATCCATGGCGCTGCGTTCTTCAACTGGGCAAACCGGCTGATGCTCTCGATCGGCGAGCCTTTGCCTGCCGGCTGAAACTGACACGTTGCGCACAGGGATGCCTTCGACGTCACCGTGAAGGAATGATCGGCGCTTGCTGGCGGGTGTCGAATCGTCCGCGCGGAAAACACGGTGCCGCTCCGAAGCCGTGCGTGCGGCTCATCTCGTCTCATTCCCCATCCGCCGTCTTGAGGAACAAGTCCATGACGATTCACACCAAGCCCGTGCATCTGCCCACAATCGACTTCTCCCGGTTCTACGGCACGCCCGAAGAGCGGGACCTTTTCATCACGGAACTGACGCGCGTCCTCCACGACCACGGCTTCTTCTACCTGACCGGCCACGGCGTTCCGCAAAGCCTGATCGGCGATGTGCTCGCCACATCCAAGCGCTTCTTCGCTCTTCCGGACGCCGACAAGCTGTCGATCGAGATGCTGAAG
Organism: Rhizobium sp. PP-CC-3A-592; assembly: GCF_003217095.1. Lineage (GTDB taxonomy): Bacteria > Pseudomonadota > Alphaproteobacteria > Rhizobiales > Rhizobiaceae > Ferranicluibacter. Next base: position 404,890 of record NZ_QJSR01000003.1, on the reverse strand, counting down.
TCACCGCATTTCCGCGGATACAATCGCGCTGGATACGAGCGGACGCGCGGCGAAAAGGATTGGCGCGAGCAGCTTGATATCAACACCGAAGGGCAGCCGGTCGAAGCCGGACCCGAGACCCCATGGAACCGGCTCTATGGCCCGAACCAGTGGCCGGAGGCCCTGCCGGAGCTGCGATCGCTGCTCCTGCGTTACCAGGCCGAAGTCACCCGCATCGGTATCGACGTGCTCAAGGCGATCGCGCTATCCCTCGGCCAGCCGGAAGACGCTTTCGCCGATATCTACGAGCCATCACCCTCGCAGCTTCTGAAGATCATCCGCTACCCGGGTCGAAATGAGGCAGGCAGCGACCAAGGCGTCGGCGCCCACAAGGACGGCGGCTTCGTGACCGTGCTTTTGCAGGATACGGTGCCCGGCCTGCGCATCCGCACGGAAGAGGGCGTGTGGATCGATGCGCCTCCGGTGCCGGGAACCTTCATCATCAACAGCGGCGAGCTTCTGGAACTTGCGACCAACGGCTTCGTGCGCGCCGACGTGCACGGCGTGGTGACGCCACCGGCCGGCAGCGAACGCTATTCCGTCGCCTTCTTCCTCGGCGCCCGCTACGACGCGACCATTCCCGTCATTCCGTTGCCCGAGAGCCTGAAGCGCGGCGAACGCGGCGTCACCGTCGATGCCCTCAACCCGATCTTCCGCGAGGTCGGCATCAACCACCTGAAAAGCCGCCTGCGCTCGCATCCCGATGTCGCAGCCAAGCACCATCCAGACCTGCTCCACCTGCTGGAGACGCCGGCCAAGGTCTGAGATGCAGCGAAAAGCCGCGGCATCCCGGTCGCCGGGTCGATCTTCCGGCGAAGCGACGGTCGCATTGATCGTCATGCTGGCGGTGAACTACCGTTCAGGCGTCGAAAATGACGGGCTTGGTCTGGGTAGGCCCAAGCCCTTCTCCCGTAACGGAGAGGGTTTGATCCGCGCTCACGCTCAACTTTAAAGTTCCGGCGCTGGTGCGCGACAAGAGGCGTTCGCGGGCGCTTGGTGTGGATCTTGCCGAAGGCGATCTGTCCGATCCCGCCTCGCGGGGAGCCGTGGCGTCGGTAACGTCGCTCTCCGGCGCTCACCAGGTTGCGCACGGTCGTTCGGTCTCTTCCATTTCAACGCTGTCGCTCGCGAACCATCCCTATATCTTACGGATGTCATTCAGCACCTTCTTGATGTAGCAAGATCTGCGGAGGACGGCACGCATGACGGCTGCAGGGAGTGAACGTATCTGATGCTCGAATGGCTTCAGCTTCAACTGTCTGCCGCGCTGCCGGGGCGCTCAACGTCCGACGAGCAGTCGCGGCGGCTGCACGATGCGGAACTGACGGGACTGGCGACCGCGTTCCGCGTGCGGCTCTGCGCTGTGGCCGTCATTGCGCTCTGGCTTCTGGTCAGCACCGCCTGGCCGCGAAACATGTACTATCTCGCTATCAGTCTCGCCTTCCTTGCGCTCAGCTACATCCCTTATGCAACGCGCCGCCATCCGGCCGCCTGGACGATCAAGCTCGCCTGCACCATTCTCGACGTCGCCCTCATCACGTCCACCATCCTTCTCCCGCCCTTCGGCGACTTTGCGTCCGACTGGCCGATCCAGACGCGGACACGCGGCCCGGAATTCCTCTATGTGCTTCTGCTGCTTGCAGAATCCGCGCTGACTTATTCGCCGATCCTCGTCGTGTGGACCGGTGGCATCATCATCGCGGTCTGGTCCTTCGGGATCAACAGCATCTACGACAGGGTGGATACCGTCAGGTTCGGCGATGCCGGCGACCTGACGGAGATGCAGGCGCTGGAGCGGTTTCTCAATCCTTACTTCGTCGGCCTCGCCCAGATGTGGGTGCAGGTGGTGACGACCGGGCTGTTCACCCTGTTCCTCGCCATCGCCGTGCTGCGCAGCCGCAACACGCTAATCGCCCAGATCAAGGACAACGCCGTGCGGCAGTCGCTCGCGCGCTATGTGTCGCCCGATGTCGCGCATGCCATGGGAGATGATGGCCCAAGCTTCGGCGCGCCCTCCAAGCGCGAGGTTGCGGTAATGTTCGTGGATATCGTCGGCTTCACGCACATGGCGGAAAAGCGCTCGCCTGAGCAGGCGCTGGCGCTTCTGCGCAGCTTTCAGGAACGGGGATGCGCTGTGCTGCTTCCCAGCGGCGGTACGCTCGACAAGTTTCTGGGCGATGGCATCATGGCGACGTTCGGCGGCGTCGAGCCGCAGACCGACGCGGGCCAGCGGGCGCTCTCCTGTGCCTTCGATCTTCTGGACGCCTATGCCGCGTGGAACGCCAAGCGGACGCTACGCGGCGCCGAGCCCATCCGCGTGGCGATCGGCCTGCACTTCGGCGAAGTCATCGTCGGCAACGTGGGAACCAGCGAACGGCGTGAGTTCACCGTTATCGGCGACGTCGTCAATGTGGCAAGCCGGCTGGAGCGCGCCACGCGCGATCTGAAGGGTCGCCTCGTGGTGTCCGACGCCTGCCTGCGGGCTGCGGGAGGGGTTCCGCCCGGCCGCAGCTTCACCCGCACGCTGACGGTCGACATTCGGGGGCGGGATCATCCGGTGCGCGCACACCTGGCGTGACGGCGCAGCGCGTCAGCCGTCCCGTGCGAACCGGTCGGCGTCGAACGGGATCGACGGGACGGATGCGCCACGCCGATGTTTGGGGGTCTCGTTTGGTCCGTCATAGGCGGTCGCGGCGAAGACGCGGCGCAGATTTTCGGGAAGGACGAGGCGCTGGAGCGTGTCCGTGCGCGCCAACGCCCAGCCGAGCAATGCTCGGTCGGGCACGGTCCACGCAGGCGGCCGGGTGCCACGGCCCCAGGTAAGCGTGGTTTCCGCGGATGTCGGCTGCCGCAAGGCGCGTCCGGCGAACGCGAGGCCTGCCCGTGCCGTGAACATCGGGGAGGGCAGGAATGCCGACGTACCCTCGCGAACAGCGGTGTGATCGCTTTCCGTCATGTCTGCGGCAGGAGGCAGCATGGCGGCGCGGAAGGTCGGAACAGGCACGCTCAGGGCTGCGAGTTTTTGGGCTGTGAGATCGGGAGAGGTTGCCGGACGCGTCTCCGGTATCGGCCTCGTCTGGAGGTCGAGCGCCTGCTGCGCACGGCTCGTCTGTGTCGGCAGCAGCGCCGTCACGAGGCTCGCATCGTTCTTTGCCGTTTCGGGCGAGCGGTGTGGAGCCGTGCTTCTCGCCACGATGACTGATTTGCCACTGGCCCGGCGCTTGTGGTCCGCCATCGCGCTGTCATAGCCGGGCAGCGCCCGTCCGTCGGAGGGCAAATGCAGAGTCTTGCCGTTCGGGAAGATGCGCACGAGTTCCTGCCGCGACATCCGCGGCCATGCCCGGACATTGCCGACGTCGAGATGCACGAACGGCGAGCCGGATGTCGGGTAATAGCCAACGCCGCCCGCCTGCAACTGCATGGCGATGGAACGGAGTTTCGCCAGGCTCACGCCGGGAATGAAGAAATCCATGGCCTTGCCCAGCGTGTGCTGGCTGTTCTTGGCGACGCCCGTGCTGCGGGAACGGCCGCGCAGCATGCTGTTGGTCGCGGGCGAGCGATAGGCGGAGACGATGTTGATGTGGCTCTTGGCACCGCTGCGCTCGTAGACATCCCAGACGAGGTCGAGCAGGCGGGGGTCCATGCGGGCCGGCTCATTCCGGCGCCAGTCGCGCAGCAGCCGGTTGATCTGCGCCAGACCCTTCGCATCGTATTGCCCGTTCCGCTTGAACGTGATCGTCGCGCGCTCGCCCGTGTGGGTGAAGAACAATTTCAGAGCGCGGTCCTCGGCCACCGCCTCGAAGGCACCGAGCGTCAAGGCAGACACCGCGATGACGGCAATCGCAGATGCGCGGGCGGCGCAGCGCGCCAGCACCTGAAGAGCCCTATGGGCGCCGGGCGGTAGCAGGCCTGCAAGACGTGCGGCCACAGAACGTTCGAACACGGCGTTTCCGATCTCTGCAAGAAACAATGACGGCCGGCAGAAAGCGTCGGCACGTTCGTCTGGCAGAGATTATGGTCAACGAAGACTTAACAAGACGTTTCCTCGACATCAGAGACATGTCGTGTTGCCGCTAAGAGGCTGTTTGGACACCTTGCGAGGGATTTCCGTACTCCGGGCAAGACCTTAACGTGCGACACCCAGAGGATCGAAGCGGTAGAGGAACTGGTCGTCCGGCTTCACCACGACATCCTGACCGATGGGCAGGACAAGGCCTCCATGCGTGCGGATCTGCAGGCGACCGGCGCCCTCGATATCGACGACGAGAAACGTGTCGCTACCCAGATATTCGGCGGACGCGACACGCCCCCTCCAACCGTCCCTATCGCTTTCATTACCCGTATCGGCCACGGCACGGACGTTGAAATGCTCCGGCCGGACTCCGATGGTCGTGGCACGGTAGTGGTCGGCCAGCGGCCCCGTGATCAGGTTCATCTGCGGCGAACCGATGAAGGTCGCGACGAAAATGTTGGCGGGCTTGTGGTAGAGATCGAGCGGATGCCCGATCTGTTCGACCTTGCCGCCATTCATCACGACGATCTTGTCTGCCATGGTCATCGCCTCGACCTGATCATGGGTGACATAAACGGTGGTGGTCGCAAGCCTTTGCTGCAAATCACGAATTTCGCCGCGCATCTGGACGCGCAGCTTGGCGTCCAGGTTGGAGAGCGGTTCGTCGAACAGGAAGACTTTCGGTGCGCGCACGATGGCTCGACCCATGGCGACGCGCTGGCGTTGACCACCGGAAAGCGCGACCGGCTTGCGATCGAGATAGCGCGTGAGATCCAGGATGTCCGCCGCCGACGCCACCCGTTTGCTGATCTCATCTTTTGCGAGACCTGCGAGCCGCAACGCGAAACCCATATTGGATTCGACCGTCATGTGCGGATAGAGCGCGTAGTTCTGGAAGACCATCGCGATGTCGCGGTCCCGCGGTGCAAGGTCGTTGACCCGTGTTCCCTCGATGCGGATGTCTCCTGACGTGATCGCCTCCAGCCCGGCGATGGTGCGCAGCAAGGTCGACTTTCCACAGCCGGACGGACCGACCAGCGCAAGAAACTCGCCGTCCTCCGCTGCCACCGAAATACCGTGCAGCACCTCCAGAGCTCCATAGGACTTGCGGATCTCTTCGAGTTCCAAACGCGCCATCATCATCCTCCCGACACAGTGGCTTGACACAAAACAAAAGTGATTTAATCTAATTTCTGCGACTTGGGAAGATCGTTGTTGAAGACGAGGAGGGTCGATGGGGAGCGGAGGCGGCAGGCGACAAGCTTGCGGCATACGATATCCGCGAGACGAGAATGTGAACGCTGCCGCCGGTTCGGGCATCGCCGTGGGCGAGACGACGTGCGGACGCACGAAAAACTTTGGGGAGGACATTTGCATGAACGCTAGAATTCTTACGCTCCTGTCGGCCGTCGCTATGACGCTGCCGGTCGCGGCTTTCGCGCAGGATACGATCACCGGCGACACCGTCGGCCCGGCGGATGCGCCGAACAAGCTCGTCTTCCGCATGACGTCGGACGGTCCGCGCAACAATGATCCGGTTCTCGCAGAGGGTTACAGCAAGCTCTTCAATGTCTTCGTCGCCAATCATGCAGGCTGGCAGGTCGAGTTGCAGATGATGTCCGGCGACATCAGCCAGGAACAGGCCCGCATGCTCGAACAGGCCAAGTCCGGCAACGCGCCGGATTGCGCGGCCGTCGACAGCTTCGTGCTGCCGCTGTTCAAGAAGTCCGGTGTGCTGCAGTCGCTCTCGCCTTACTTCAAAAAGGAAGAGATCGACCAGCTGTTCCCGTTCATCCGCGAAGGTGTGACCGGCGCCGACGGTCAGATCTATGCCTGGTGGTGGTCGACCGATCTGCGCGTGCTCTATCGCAATACGGATATCATTCCGGACGCGCCCGAAACCTGGGACGACACAAAGAAGGCAGCGCTTGCCTCCGTCGAAAAGGGCATGGAAGGTATTCTTTTCAACGGTGGCCGTTACGAGGGCACGACCTTCGATTGGCTGGCGAACTTCTGGGGCCAGGGCGGCAAGCTCGTGGACGATGCCGGCAAGCCGGTCTTCGGCGAAGGCGAGAACCGCGAGAAGTTCGTGAAGGCCGTGAACTACTATCGCGATCTCGTGGAATCCGGTGCTGCACCAAAGCGCGTGGCAACGATCGGCAATTATGACGACTTCAACGCTGCAGCGGCGGCAGGTACCTCCGCGTTGTTCGTCGGCGGCAACTGGCAGTACAGCCAGCTGAAGACGGTCCTGGAACCGGAAGAGCTCGCCAAATGGACCTTCTCGCGCCTCCCGGGCCCGACGAAAGACGAGCGGTCCACCGGCACCGGCGGCTGGACCGTTGCAGCCTTCTCCAAGGATCCGGCCAAGGTCGAGATGTGCGCGAACCTTGCCCGTGAGATCTACATGGGGCCGGCCAACGAATTGCAGGAACAGTTGCCGACGCGGGCCGACTTCTACTCGACCTACAAGATCTTCTCGAGCGACGCCAACAAGGCTTTCGGCGGGGCCCTGAAGGTCGGGCAGGCGCGTCCCGGCGCTCCTGTCTATCCGGAGATCTCCAACCAGATCCAGATCATGATGGGCAAGGTGCTCACTGGCGCCGAAACCACGGATGCAGCGGTCGATGAAGCCTTCAAGGCAGCGACCGCGGCTTTCGGCCGCCTCTAGGCACCCAGGTTCGGCGCGGGGTCTGTCCCCGCGCCGCGCACGTCTCGCAGAAGGCCGGCTCGATCATGACAGTGCAGAACGCAACCTTCGAACAGCATGTGGCTGCCCGCCTTGCCCGCGGCAGCCGGCACGATGCTCCGCGCGTGGTCCCCTGGGTGCTGCCGCTGATCCTGGTGCTGGGGCTGTTCTACCTCTACCCCGTCTTCGACGTGATGCGGCTCGCCTTCATGCGCGCAACGCTTCTGGCAAACGATGGGACCTACACGCTTTCGACGCTGATCGACACGCTGTCGCGACCGGAACTCGGGCAGATCCTCTGGGTCACCTTCGTCTTCACCGGCTCGAGCGTCGTCGCCCAGCAACTGCTCGGCCTCGTCATCGCCCTCGTGGTGGTGCGCGGGGAGGGGCGGGGGTTGTTCGGCACGACGATCGTGCGCACCACGGCGCTCGTCGCCTGGGTGGTGCCGGGCATCGCCGGCGGTATCATCTGGAAGATGCTCTTCAACGAGGCCCCCTTCGGCGGGCTGAACAGCATCCTGCGCCTGATGGGTGCCGCACCCGTGCAATGGCTGTCGGATCCCGATCTCGTCATGTGGTCGGTCGTGCTCTCCAACGTCTGGCGCGGCACCGCTTTCTCCATGGTCGTCATGTATGCCGCGCTGAAGGCGATCGATCCGGTGCTCTACGAGGCGGCGTCCGTCGATGGTGCCAATGCCCGCCAGCGGCTGTTCTACGTGACGCTGCCGCAGCTTCGCGCGGCCATCCTCGTCAACATGATCCTGATCACCATCCAGACTCTGAACACGTTCGACGCGATCATCTCGCTGACAGGCGGCGGCCCCGGTCGGGCAACCGAGGTTCTCTCGCTCTACACGTTCAACATCGTCTTCCGGAACTACGACCTGTCGGTCGGCGCCGTGCTGTCGATCCTGATGCTGGCCATCAGTCTGGGCCTGGCATTGGTCTATGCCGTCTTTCTGCCGAAGGGAGAGGAATGATGTCCGCCGCATCCCGCGAGAGACTGGGCGACGCACTCAGTTACCTGTTCATGCTGGTGATCTTCGTCTTCTTCGCATGGCCGCTGCTCTGGCTCCTGTCGCTGGCGCTGCGCACCCGCAAGGAGGTTTTTCTCGGCGTCAGCCGGTTCATTCCGAAAGCGCCGACGCTCGACAACTTCGCCATGATCCTCTCCTCGGACAAGTTTCTCGGCTACCTCTGGAACGCTCTGAAGCTGTCTTCGCTCAGCGCCATCGGCTGCCTCGTCGTCGCGTTGCCTGCGGCCTATGCCTTCTCGCGCTTCAAGTTTCGCGGCAAGGGCGGCTGGATGATGGCCATCCTGTCGGTCCAGATGATCTCGCCGCTGGTGATCATGGTGCCGCTCTATCGTTACATGGCGGCCATTGGTCTGACCGACAGCCATTTCGGCGTCGTCATGGTCTATATCGCGCTCGCCGTACCCACGGTGACGTGGATCCTCAAGGGCTCCATCGACGGCATCCCGAGAAGCCTGGACGAGGCAGCGCTGATCGACGGCTGCAACCGGTGGGGCGTGTTCCTGCGGGTCATCCTGCCGCTGTCGACGCCCGGCATCGCCTCGGCCTTCATCATCTCGGTCATTGCCGGCTGGTCTCAGTTCCTCGTGCCCTTCCTGCTCATCACCCGCGAAGCCCTTACGCCCATCGGGGTCGGCATCTTCCAGTATGCCGGGACCCAAAATGACAGCTCCATCCAGTTGCTCGCCGCTGCCTGCCTCGTTTCCGTGGTGCCGGCGATCATCGCTTTCCTCTCCCTGCAGCGCCTCATTCTCGGCGCGATGACCGCCGGCGCGGTCAAGGGTTGATCCTTTCATGACACAGACCAGGACTTGAAGATCATGACACTCACACTTGCCCAACGTCTCGAGCGCTTCCAGGTGCGCATGGCCGAGCTGGAATTCTGGCGCGTCCGCAAGACCGCGCAGATCGACGGCTGGCACGTCAACGACACGCCGATCGCGCTCGGCCATGCTTGGCCGCAGATCCAGGGGACGCAGCGCTTTTCAGGCTCCGCCGACGTGCCCGCCGGTTGGCCGCTGGAGGACACCCGTCTCCACCTCGACCTCGGTGGCGAAAGCCTGATCACCATCGCTTCCAACGATGGCGTCTCCAAGACGGTCGGTCTCGACCCCTATCACCGCGAGTTCGGCGTTCCCTCCACGCGGTTCACGGTGACATCGGAAACCGTCGCCCGCCTGCCGTTTGGCGAGCCCGTGCGTAAGCCGCATCTGGAACGCGCCGAACTCCTCTGGCTGGAGCCGTCCGTGGACAGGCTCTGGCTGCTCGTCCGCCAGATCGCGGAAGCCATCACGGTTCTCGAAGGTCACGACGTCGTGCCGCATCTGCTGGATGCCGGAGAAGACACGCTGCGCTCGCTCGACTGGCCGTCGGCGACGGCCGATTACGTCTCGCGCACATCGATGGCGCCGATGCAGCAGAAGATCTGGCAACTGCCGGACCTGAAGGCCGAGCCCGGCAGTCTGGAAGACCATCATCGGGCCAGCGTCATCAAGGCTTACGATGCGCTGATGGCGCGGCTTGCCGGCCTTCGCGAACGCTTCCCGCCGCAGGGCAAGATCGCGCTCACGGGCCACGCCCATATCGATCTCGCCTGGCTGTGGCCGTATGACGAAACGCGCCGCAAGATCCGCCGGACCTTCCACACGGCCCTGTCGCTGATGGAGGGATCGGAAGATTTCCGCTTCAACCAATCCACAGCACACTATTACGCACAGATTGCGGAAGACGATCCGGATCTTCTGGAGCGCGTGAAGGGGCAGGTTAAGACCGGTAAGTGGGAAACCGTCGGTGGCCTCTGGATCGAGCCGGACACCAACATGCCGACGGGCGAAAGCCTGGCGCGTCAGGTGCTTTACGGCCAGCGCTACTTCGAAAAGACCTTCGGCATTCGCCATACCGTCTGCTGGCTGCCCGACTGCTTCGGCTTCACCGGCGCCCTGCCGCAGATCCTGCGCCAGGGCGGCATGACCAGTTTCTTCACGATCAAGGTCAACTGGTCGGAGACGAACCGCTTTCCGGCGGACCTCTTCTGGTGGGAAGGCATCGACGGCAGCCGCGTGCTGGCGCATACCTTCGACAACCCGATGCAGGGCTATAACGGCTTCGTGCGTCCCGACTGCTTCGTGCCGACCTGGAAGAACTTTCGCCAGAAGGACAAGCACGAGACGACCCTTCTCTGCGTCGGATATGGCGACGGCGGCGGTGGCGTGACGCCGGAAATGGTCATGCGCGAGGAACAGCTTCGCGTCTTCCCGGCGATCCCACAGGCCGAGTGGACACGGGTCGAGGACTTCTTCGATGGCGCACACGAGACGGCTGCCGAGAAGGCGCTGCATGTCTGGCAGGGCGAAATCTATCTCGAGCTACACCGTGCGACGCTGACGAGCCAGAGCGCGGTCAAGCGCCTGCATCGCAAGGCGGAGCGCACGCTGATCACGGCGGAAACGGTGGCAGGCCTTGCCCATCTGATGGGCGCCGCGCGTCCGGCCTCCATGGAGCCGACTTGGCGCGTCGTCCTCAAGAACGAGTTCCACGACATCCTGCCCGGCTCCTCCATCGCCGAGGTCTATGTCGATGCGGTGCGCGAACTCGACGGTGCGATTGCCGAGGGAACGACGGCGCTCGATCAGGCGATGGTAGCCCTTGCGGACCGCTTGCCGGCAGCGTCTGGCGGAGAAAGCGGCGCGGTTCTCGTCGTCAACCCGTCACTCTTCCCGCGCGCGATCCGGCTCGATCTGCCAGGCGGTCCTGTCTCGACGGAAGGCACGTTGCCGCCGCTCGGCATCGCCGTCCTCCCGGCCTCGGCACTCTCCCCGGCACCGGGCCTCACGGTCACCGAGAACACCCTTGAAAACTCCACGATCAAGGTGACGCTCGCCGAGGACGGATCGATCGCCAGCATCCTCCATAAACCGACCGGCCGCGAGGCGATCGACGGGCGCGGAAACCGGCTCTATGCCTATACGGCCGACAAGCCGCGCAATTGGGACGCCTGGGATGTCGAGAACGACTACATCGAGAAGGCCGAGGAGATCACCGGCTTCGATGCGATCGAGATCGTCGAGACCGGACCTCACCGGGTTGCGATCCGGATCGCGCGCACCTGGCGCCATTCCCGCATCGTCCAGACCTTAAGCCTCGGCGCCAATGCGCGCCGTCTCGACATTCACACGGAAATCGACTGGCACGACCGCCGCGTGATGCTGCGCAGCCTCAGCGAACTCGCCGTGAAGAGCAAGCATGCGACATGCGAGTGCGCCTACGGCGTGCTCGAAAGGCCGACGGGCTCCAACACGTCTTGGGACGAGGCCATGTTCGAGGCGCCCGCGCACCGCTTCGTCGATCTGTCGGAGCCGGACTTCGGCGTGGCCCTTCTCAACGACGCGAAGTACGGCCACAGCATGCGCGGAAGCGTGCTCGGCCTGTCGCTGCTGCGCTCGCCGATCTACCCGGACCCGATGGCGGACGAAGGCTACCAGGCCTTCACCTACGCGCTCATGCCGCATGCCGGCACATGGTACGAGGGTGGCGTGCGCGAGGAGGCGGAGGATCTGAACCAGCCGCTCGTGGTTCTGCCCGTCACAGATCGGGCCGTCGGCGCATGGCAGCCGCTTGCCCCTAAGGGCATCGAAGCGGCGCTTTCTGGCCTCAAGCCCAGCGAAGATGGTGACGATCTCGTTCTGCGCGTTTTCGAGCCGGCCGGTCGTCGCGGCGACTTCGCCGTCGCGCTGCCGGAGGGTTGGGCAACGAGCGAACCGGTGACCATCCTCGAGGAGCCGATGGACGGCGTCGCAGCGACAGGACTCCTTCCCTTCGAAGTCAAAAGCTGGCGCCTCACAAGGACCTGATCTCTCAACCCTTCCTCCCCCGGCCGCTTTGGCCTACCTTGGCCTGCGCCTCGCAAGATGTGCAGGCCTTTTTCATCCGGCTCGGCCGGTCCAACATGACGGGAGACGTTGCGTGACTTTTGCCGGCTCCAACGGCGAACAGGCGGCAGCCCAGAATCGTGCTACGATCCTCAGCGATATCTATCGCGGGGCGCCGATCTCGCGCACGGAACTGGCACAGCGCTCGCGGCTGACGAAGCAGACCGTGACCCGCATTGTCGATCGCCTGCTCGACGAAGGCCTCGTGATGGAGGCGCGCCGGCGCCAGGGGCTGCGTGGACAGCCGGCTATCGAGCTGGAGATCGATCCCGAAGGCGTCTTCTCGATCGGCGCCAACATCGATCGCGATCACCTGACCGTCGTCGCCGTGGACGCGACCGGCGCCGTACGGGGGCGTATTCACCACGAAATGCGCTTCATGATGCCGGAGACCTTCGTCGCGCTGATGGGCGATGCCCTTTCCTCTTTCCTCCGGCGCAAGGTGATCCAGGAACCGCGCCTTGCCGGCATCGGCCTCGCCATTCCCGATTGGCTCGGCGAGGTGCCCGTGATCGGACGTCCCGAAACCTACAGCCGCTGGAGCGGCTTCGACGTGCGCGGGGCGCTTGCCGGGATCACGAGCCATCCCGTCTTCATCGACAATGACGCCAATGCCGCGGCGCTTGGCGAGATCGAATACGGCTTCGGAACGGAGATCAGCAGTTTCTTCTACATCTTCGTCAATGCGTGCCTGGGCGGCAGCCTCGTCATCGATGGTATGCGCCACAAGGGCGCAAGCGGCCTTGGCGGCGAAATCGGCTGGCTTCCCGTCGTTATCGAGAACGGTCCGGCTGCCGGCAAGACGCAGCCTCTCGGCGAGATGTTCTCGCTGTTCATCCTCTACGACCACCTGAAGCAGCACGGCATTCAGGTCTCGACGCCTGCCGAACTGGCTGCCTTGACGGGCGAGGCGCGGGGGCTGGTCAGCGCCTGGCTACAGGCAATCAGCATCACGCTCGCCGAAGCCATCATCGATATCGGGATGATCGTCGATCCCGACGGCGTGCTCATCGGCGGGCGCCTGCCGGTCCGGATGATCGATGAGCTTCTGGTCTTTACGCGCGAGGAAATCCTTCGCCGCGGCATCACACCACCCTCCCTGCACCGGGCGGCAGGGTCTGAGGATGCGGCAGCGCTGGGTGCTGCCACCATGCCGCTCGCCCACAGGCTCTGCCTGCCGACGGCCGAGGCGGCCCAGCGGGAACGCGTGCCGCTTTCCGCCCGGGACGGCGGCGTCATCCCGTCCGCGGCAGCAGCAACTCCACCAAAGGCGTCATCGCCGCCCCGATGACGATACCGCTATCTCCGAGCGTGGCACGCCGGATCGGCGGGATCCACGGAGCGGCGACGAAGGTGCTTGCCTGATCGTTGCGTTGATCCTGCATGCGCGCGATGAGACTGTCGAGGACCGGCTCGGGCAGCGTGCCGCCGAGAAGAAGGGCGCCCGGTGAAACGAAACCGGCGATCGCGACCACAGCATCGAGCAGCCGGTCAGCCGCGGTCTCGGTCCAGGCGGCAAGGGCCGAAGGTCCGGCCTGGAGCGCGCGGAGATAGGCGCCGCGATTGGCGACCTCCGTCAGGCTTGGATGCAGACGGCCCGGACGCATCTCGCCGATTTGCCCCGCGCGTCCGTTCATGCCACGAAAGGTATTGCCGCCGATGAAGAGCCCGGCGCGTACGGTGTCGTCGATCAGGATCACCACCAGCCCGCCTTCGGGCTCGCCAAGCCCCAGCAGGCGCTCTCCGGTGAGGCACGCCTCCGTATCCGGCATGAGGAAGACGGGCCGGCCCGGCAGAAGATGTTTGATCGTATCTGCTTGAGGCGGGCATCCCGGCGCGAAGGCCATTCCGACGCCGAGCGGCATCCGGGTGCTAACGGCGCCGAGCAGGGACGCAAGTGCATCCGGAAGGCGCTCTCCAACATCCGCACCCTCAACCTCTGCCCGGGAAACGACCGTGCCGAAAAGATCGACAAGCGCCATCTCAAGCGTCTCTGCGGAAAGGCTGATACCTAAACCCAAAGCGCCTTCCGCCTGAAGCGCGAATTCTGCGGCATGGTAGCGTCCGGTGCCGGAGCGCTTGCGTTTCAGCACCAATCCTTGGGCATCGAGCCGGCTCATGATACCCGTCACCGCCGGCTCGGTTAGGCCGAGGCGATCCGAGAGCTCCTGCCGTGTCAACGGCCCGAATGTTCTGATGAGGCTGAGCGCCACGCGGGAATTATGGTCTGCAATGTCGCCCGGGCTCATGCCGGGACCGGACGCGCCCGTCGCTGAGGCCTTCGTCTCACGCCGCGCAAGCCGCTGCCCCGGCCTCATGCGTGTCGCCTTTCACCGTCATGGAATGGCGCCGAGCGACAAAGTGATTTCGCCACTAGACCTCTGCCGATAACGTACTCAGGCATCTCGTCCATGTCTCTTTTAAGGCAGCCGGTGACTGTTCCCGGGCCCATAGCGCGGATTTTCCCCGAAACCGGAGAGTTTCTTTCGTAACGAACCTGCAACGTTCCGAACCTTCCGGCAAGGTATGACGAGATTTTTCCCGGAAATGACCCGGAAACGTGGTGGGACTCTGAGGACGGAAAGTACCAACTGTCTTGCCGTTTCCTGTATGGCAGACCAGGCGTTGAGAGCCGACAGGTTTGGCTTGCATGGCGATCCGGATGAAACCCTTGACTCGCTTGCTGCACTGCAGCAAGATTTCCTTTGCTGCTGTGTAGGGCGCTGTGGAGGATGGCCGTGGCTTTCTCGGAGGTTCGCAAGCGGGAATTCGTCGACGAGACATTTCGACTGCTGTCGGGCACGATGCGTGCGAGCCGGCTGGTCTTCTATTCCGTCGATGAACAGAAGAACCTCCACAATTTCATCTGCTCGCGTGTGCCGTCGGATTTCCTGAAGATCTATATTCGCGAGATGCACGCCCACGATCCGGTATCCCCGTCATCCTGCTGATCGCGGGACAGGAAAAGTCGATAGCGGCGAAAGGCCTGCTGAAGAGCGGCGTCGTCGATGGCCTGATCATCGACGGAGACGCCGCCGAGACGCTCGCTGCGCTCGGTTGACGAGAAGAGGCGCAATTCCGTGGCAGGGCTCCGGCCCTCTGCCCTTGGCGAACCGGTTACCCTGCTTCACGGAGGATACGGTGGTATCCGCGCCTGTAGTAGATCAGCGGGATGTCGCCGTCCGTTTCGCGGATGCCGAGGACCGTGCAGAACAGGACCTGATGGGTGCCGATATCGACGCTCTCGTTCACCGCGCAGTCGAAGGAGACGATGGCCTCATCGAGGATCGGCGCGCCTGTCGTGCCCTTCTGCCACGTGGCTGCAGCGAAACGCTCCTCCACGGGCGTCTTGCCGCCGAAGAGGGTGGACAGGTGTTCGTGATGGCCGGCCAGCGTGTTGACGCAGAGCGTGCGGTTGGCGGTGAAGGTTGAAAAGACCGAGCTCGAGCGGTTGAGGCAGACGAGAAGCGTCGGCGGCGTATCTGTGACGCTGCAGACGGCGGAGGCCGCGAAGCCCGCCTTGCCGGCCGGTCCATCCGTCGTAATGATATTGACGGCGGCGCCGAGCCTCGACATGGCATTGCGAAAGGCATCGCGGTCGACAGGTGTGGGTTCGCTCAGGGTCTCATCGACGAAGGGCATCGCAGACATGGTCTTTCCTCTCGCGTGACCTCAGGCAGCCTCAGGCCGGGAAAATCCGGCCGAAAACGGGCCGAGGGTGAGCGCGTGCTCGATATGCAAGGCCAGCGATGCGGCGCGCTGTTCCTGCCAGGGCGGCGCGACGATCTGCAGTCCGACGGGCAACCCTTCGCGGCTGCGGGCCACCGGCAGCGTTACGACGGGCAGGCCGAGAAACGAGAACGGGCGCGTGAAGGCCGTCATGTCGCTGATAATGCGGTTCATGGCGGCACCTGCGCCAACGTCCACGTCGCTTGCCAGCGGCGGCAGGAAGGGCATGGTCGGCACGATCAGGAGGTCGCACGCGGAAAAGACCGTGCGCAGCATCTCTTCCAGCATGATGACGCGGATCTGCAGCGCACGCAGATAGACCGGCGCGGGGATGGCGATCGCCTGGGAAAGCCGCATCCGCACCTGCGGACCGAAATCCTCCGGCCGGCTGCGCAAGGCGTCGAAGTGAACGGCACCGGCTTCGCTCATGGCGACGACATTCGCGAGCTCTGCGACGTGCGAAAGGTCGGGCGGCAGAACGGGTTCGACGGAACGGCAGACGGGGCGAAGAAGGCGGGCCATGTCCTCCATCGCCGTTGCGACGTCTCCAGACAGGGCGTCTGCAAAGACGCCGCCGCCGAGGCCGATGCGCATCGTGCCGATCTCGGTTGTCAGCGCCGCGGGTGGTGGAACGTCGCAACAGGTCGGGTCCCGGCCGTCGGCACCGCTGATCAGCTGCAACAGGAGGTAGGCATCCTCGACGGTGCGGGCGAGCGGGCCGACGCAATCCTGCGAGAAGGACAGCGGCATGGCGCCGTGGCGACTGACGCGCCCCTGCGTCGGCTTGATGCCGACGACGCCGCAACAGGCAGCGGGCAGACGAATGGAACCGCCCGTGTCGGAGCCGAGCGCCGCGAGAACGACACCGCCGCCGACGGCCGCGCCGGAGCCGCTGGACGAACCCGCCGTGATGCGGGCGGGATCGACCGGATTGATCGCGCGGCCATGATGCGCATTGTGACCGGTCGGCCCCATGGCGAATTCCGACATGTTGAGACGGCCGATCTGCAGGGCGCCGGCGCTCTCGAGGCGCTGCATGACCGTGGACGTTTCCGTGGCGACATGATCGGCGCGGGTTTTCGAGCCGCAGCCGGTGACGCGGCCGGTGCGGTCGAACATGTCCTTGTGCGCCAGGGGGACGCCGTGCAGGACCCCAAGGGGCAGGCCGCGGGAACGCGTCGCGTCTGCGGCCCGCGCCGCGTCGAGAGCCGCATCACGCGCTATCTCAATGAAGGCGTTCAGATGCGGCTGCGCATGGTCTGCACGCGCCAGGGCGTCCGTGGTCATCTCAAGAGAGGAAATCCGGCCACTCGCAATGGCATCGGCCGCCTCCCGCAGGGTTTTGGGATCAGTGCGGCTCATGCTGTGCCTCCTGCAAGGCCTGTTCGAAATACGCCGGCTCGACGGCGAAGAGAGCACCGTTGCGCCCGGCCGGATGTGCGGCGACGTGCATAGCGGCGCGATCGGCCTGTCCCGTCATCGCAGTCAGTTCGGCCTCGTTCGCGTCGCGATCGAGGAACTGGCGGGAGAGGGCTGCGAAAAGACCGCGATCCATGGAAAGCTCCTCAGCTGAAATCCTGCGGCTGGCGATTGCGCACCAGCTGCGAAAGGGCGACGGCGATGACGAGGGCGCCGCCGTAGAACAGGTTCTGCACATAGGCGTCGGCGCCCAGCATGGTGAGCCCGGTAATCCCTGTGACGAGGAAGTAGACCGCGATGACGGCCCCGAAGGCGTTGAACCGGCCGGGCGAGATGGTGGTGGCGCCGAGAAAGGCGGCGGCAAAGGCCGGCAGCAACAGGCTGAGGCCGGAGAGCGGATCGGCGGAGCCGGTCATGCCGGCATACAGCACGCCGGCAAAGGCGGCGATGAGACCTGAGACGATGAAGGAAACCGCCCGGACGCGATCGACAGCGATACCGTTCAATCGCGACACCTCGCGGCCGCGGCCGACGAATAGCAGCTTGCGGCCGGGAATGGTGAATTCCAGCACGTACCAGAGGATGCCGGCGAGAATGAGCGCGTAGAAGAAGGCGAGGGGGATGCCGAGAAAGCGGTTGATGATCACCCAGCCGACGAGGTCCATCGAGACGCCGGAAATCGTCTGCGACTGGCTGATCCACAGGATCAGCCCGTTGACGAACGTGCCGATACCGAGGGTGACGATGAGCGAATGGATACGGAAGTAGAGGACGAAGACGGCATTGACCGCGCCGATGACGGCGCCGCTGGCAAGGGCGACCAGAATGACCGGCGCAATCGGCCAGCCCTCCCGCACATTGAGGACGGCAATCAGCATCGAGCTCATGGTGAGGACCGAAGCGCCGGAGAGATCGAAATCGCCGGAGGTGAGCGGAACCAGCAGCGCCAGCGTGAGGACGACGAGAACTGCCTGCGAGCCGAACATCGTGGAGAAATTGCGCCAGCTGAGAAAGGACTCCGGCATCAGAATGCCGAAGATGGCGATGAGCAGCATCCAGGCGCCGAGCAGCGCGAAACGCTCGGTCTCCGTCTTCCAGTCGAGCGGGCGGCGCTTCGGTTTGGCAGGGCCGGCTTTGGCGGACGTGTCGGGTGTGGAGAGGTCGATGGTCGTCATTGCGCGGCCTCCGCTGCGGTTGTCTCGCCATAAAAGCAGGCTTCGGCGATCGATTTCCGGGTGATGTCTGCGCCGGTAAGCTCTGCGACCGGCCGCCCACGGGCAAAGACGATGATGCGGTCGCAGATCTGTTCGAGCTGCTCATTGTCGGTGGAGGCGCAGAGAACGGCCGTGCCCTGTTCGCTCGCGCGGTGCAGCGCCTCGAAGATCTGCTGGCGCGCGCCGAAGTCCACGCCCTGCGTGGGTTCGTCCAGCATCAGCAGCGTCGGCTTCGTCTGAAGCCATTTGGCCAGAAGAACCTTCTGCTGGTTGCCGCCGGAAAGCGCGCCGAGATTGAGATCGGGCCTTGCCGGGCGCACGTCGTAGTCCGTCGACAGTGCGGCCGCATGCTGGCGCATGCCACGCCGATCGAGACCGAGGCCAAGCGCCGAGAGGTGATCGGCCAGCACAGGCAGGGTGATGTTGTCGGTGATGGGCAGTGATCCGATACCGGCCGCCCCCAGGCGGTCGCCGGGCAGAAAGGCGATGCCGAGGGACTGTGCCCGTTGTGGCGTCATGCGCGCGAGATCGACCTCCTGGCCGCCGATCCGGATGCGGCCTGCACCACGACGGGCGCCATAGAGCATGTAGGGAACGGCGGCGAAGCCCGAGCCGATCAGGCCCGTGATGCCCAAGGTCTCACCCGGGCGGATGTCTACATCGAAGCCGGGGCGACGGCCGTCTGTCAGGTCGCGCACGATGACGGCCGGGGCACCGACGCTCGTCTTTCGGGTCTTCTCGAATGCATCGACCCGCAACCCGACGATCGTGTCGAGGATGGCTTGCCGGCCGGTCGTCTGCGTGTCGAGGATGGCGACCAGCTTGCCATCGCGCAGGATGGCGACGCGGTCGGTGATATCCCGGACCTCATCGATATCATGGGTGACGATAACCACGGAGGCCCCGGTCCGCACGATCGAGCGGATCAGGGCAAAGAGGCGTTCGACATCCTGTGCCGGCAGGA
This sequence comes from Rhizobium sp. PP-CC-3A-592, assembly GCF_003217095.1. GTDB lineage: Bacteria > Pseudomonadota > Alphaproteobacteria > Rhizobiales > Rhizobiaceae > Ferranicluibacter. Next base: position 385,861 of record NZ_QJSR01000003.1, on the reverse strand, counting down.
AGGGCGTGGGTTCGTCGAGCACGAGGATGCCTTCGCCGCCATAGCCGGCATCGGAGGCGCGCAGGTCGTCGAAGGCCCGCACGATCGCGACGAACGCCCGCTCCACCGGCGGCAGGCTGGCGACGGTCGCGAACGGATCGATGGTAAGGCCGAACTCGGCAAAGAGCGCGCCGACGCGGGCGGCTTCCTTCTTCCAGGAAACGCGCCAGGGCGTCTTCTGGCCAAGCGCCGTCACCCGCATGTTCTCGACCACGGTCAGCGACGGCACGAGGCTGAGATGCTGGTGGACGAAGGCGACGCCGCGCTTCTTGATGGCCATGGGATCGAGCGGCAGCGGCATCGTCTCGCCCCACAACACGATCTCGCTGCCGGCCTCCGGCTGGTGGAAGCCGGCGAGCACCTTGATCAGCGTCGACTTGCCGGAACCGTTTTGCCCGAGGAGACCGAACACCTCGCCGCGGCGGATCGACAGCGTCACGCCGGCGAGCGCGTAGTGGCTGCCAAAGCACATGCGGATGTCCGACATGCGAAGGACGTCTTTACCCGTCGTTGCGTCAGGTGCGGGCATGTCAGGTGCAGGCATGGGCGACGTCCTGAGGTTTGCGGTCCGGGCGGGCTTTCTCAGTTCAGCTTCCACAGCTTTCGGAAACCGCCGAGATAGGCATCGCCATAGCCGTCGTTGAAATTGGCGGGGATGCCGGCGGTCTTCACGTTCTTCTCGTCGAAGACGAGCAGGGGCACGTTGAGCTTGGTAGCGGTGGGCAGCCCGCAGATCATGCGCATGATGTTGTCGATAGCGGCGTAGCCGGCCCAGCCGAGGCTTTCGCCGATGTCCATGTCCACCTGACCCTCGCGCAGCATGTCGAGCACGAAGGGCGTGCCGTTGAAGCTCGCAATCTTGACCGCGCCTTCCGACCCGGTGATGCGCAGGGCGGGGAAGACGAACTGTGACATGGAGTCGTAGATCGGCAGAACGAAATTGATGCCGGGATCGGAGATCAGCGCCGATTGCACGCCGGGCTGGATCTTGGTTGCCCATTCGGACACAGGCACATCGAGATGCTTCTGCGTGCAGTCCGGGCAGAGCGCCTTGAGCTCGCTCTGGATCGCCTTGACGAAGGGAATGGAAGGCAGGACATCGGACGAGCCGACGATCAGCACGTTCGGCTTGCCCTCGGTCTTCACATAGGCCCAAGCGGCCAGCAGCTTGCCGGCGCCGGAAAAATCGACCTTGGCGGAATAGTCCACACCACCGAACTGCTCCTGCGTGACGTCGTAGAGATGCGTGGTGCTGATCTTGAGGCCGGCCGAGCGGGCTTCGGAGAGCTGCGGGCCGAGCACTTCGGGATTGAGGCCGCCGGCGATATCGAGCGCGTCGTACTTCTGGCTGATCGCCTGCGAAACGCCCTGGATCCACTGATCGACCTTCAGCTGGTTGTCCCAGGTCGTGTAGGTGAAGCCGATCTCGGCGGCGGCAGAGGCCATCGCCTTCTGCAGTTCGACATTGAACGGAATGGTCATGGAAATCGGGATCGACAGGACCTTCTTGTCCTTCATGCAGGCCTTGGCATCGAAGGCTTCCCCCGGCGCTTCGAAAACAGGCATCTTCTCATGCTCGGCGATGATGGCCTTTGCATCCGCCATGGGGTCGGCCATGGCCGGCGCGGTCATTCCGTAGGTGCAAACGGCCAGAAAGGCGCCGGTGAGAAGCTTCTGCATGTATCCCCTTTTCCGGCTCTTCAGCGCGAGCCCTGATCTGCCTGAACGAAATCTGCCTGGACGCAAGTCTTGGGGATAATGTACGTACTTATTCGATCTGCCGTCAACTATATTTGCCTAAAAAAGTTTCCTGCATATAAACTGTGCAATTCTATTCGACCGACAGGCAGGGCGCTCTTTCCTTGGTCAGACGGCGTGTCGTGCGGGATAGGAATTCAACGCCGAAAACCGGCCTTCGCACGATAGAGAAGGTCGGTTTGTCCGTACATTTCATGCCTGTTTTATCAGTTGGTTGCGCGGTGGGCCTGCCAGGCGACCAGCATGCCGCCGAAGCCGAACAGCGAGAACGTAAGGAAGCTTGCGCCGTAGTGGCCGATCAGGGCGTAGAGCATGGCAAAGCTCGATGGACCCACGATGACGCCGATGAAGGTGTAGACTAGAACGCCGCCGGTAATCGCGCCGACCCGGGCATCCGGCGCGTTGCGTGCGACTTCGGCCAGGAGCACGCCGTTCCACCCGATGGTCACGCCACCCATGGCGACGAACAGCGCGATCTGGGCGATGGCCGGCATGTCTGGCAGCCAGAAGAGGCCGGCATATCCAAGCCCGCCCAGAAGGCCGAGCAGCGCCAGGGTGAGAAAGCCGCCACCGATCCGGTCGGCAACGACGCCCCAGAAGATGCGGCCGAACGCACCGGCAAACTGCATGGCGGCCGCCACCGAGCCTGCGGCGAGCACGGACCATCCGGCATCGTGGACGAGCGTGACCACGGCAAAGGCCGAGACCGACAGCTGCATGGCGGAGTAGGCAAAGCCAAGCGCGCTCAGCGCCCGCAAATTCGGGCTTCTCCAGATGATCGTCTGCTCGTCAAGGAAGCCGTGGCGAAACGAGGTGGGCGTGCGGGGTGCGACAGGTTCCGCCGCATGCGTCGCCATCATCAGCAAGGAGACGAGAAATGGCAGTGCTGCGCCAACCAGGAGCGCTGTATGCCAGCCGAGCCTGGCGGAAAGATAGGGAAAGAGGAAGCTGGCCAGGATGCCGCCGAGCGGGACGCCGCTCTGCTTCAGCGAAAAGACGATGTTGCGGCGTGCGGGCGGGGTGACGCGGCTCAGCATTTCGGACGCTGCGGGATTGTTGAGCCCGTAGCCGATGCCGATCAACAGCGAGCCGATCACGATCAGGCCGATCATGGCGGTGGCGATGCCGATGCAGCCGAAGATGAAGCAGCCAAGCGCCGCCTGTTCGATCCGCACCGGCCCGAAGCGCTGGACCAGCGTGCCGGCGACGGCCGAGGAGATCATGCCGGAGGCATAGATGAGGCTGATCTGGTAGCCGATCCAATGCGCGCCGATGCCGAGATCGAGTGCGACAAGCGGCGCGATTGCGGTCAGGGCAAGCACGCTGGCCGTGGCGACGATCTGCACGAGGGTGGCGACGGTGAGCGTTTGAAGGAGGGACGAGGCGCGCTGCGGCTCGGCCGCTTCTGCCAGCATGTCGGACATGGAGGGACTTTCGACGAGAATGGTGACACATGCAAATTGTATATGTCCGTACTAATTGATTTCCCCTTTCTCGGCAACGAGGACGTTACCTTTTTCGCTATGCTGGATTTCGTTTGCCTCCCGTGGTGAAAACGGGTGAAGAAGACGCTGAGTGGGAGGCGAGCGAGACGGATGGGCAAAGCGCCGATGGCGACACTGGGTGAGGGCGAACCGACGGGGGTTGTGGTCGATGCCGCAGACTGGAGGCCCGAACTCGTCACGGCGCCGCTCTACATGCAGGTGGCTCACCATCTCGAGGCGCGCATCCGGCGGGGCGAATTTCCGGTCGGCTCGCTTCTGCCGACGGAAAATGAGCTGGCTACTTCCCTGGGCGTGAGCCGGCAGACCGTCCGCCAGGCCATCGGTACATTGCGCGCGAGCGGACAGCTTTCGGCCCGCAAGGGTGTCGGTACGCGCGTCGAGGCGGGGTCCAACTTCGACGGGAAGCGCTTCATCGCGCATTCGCGGTCCGAGCTGTTCGAGATTGCCAGCCAGACGGAGTTCGTCATTACCCACAAGGAAGAGATATCGGCGCAAGGGCGGCTTGCGGTCGAACTCGGCTGCCGGCCTGGGCGCAAGTTCCTCCACATGAGCGGGGTGCGCTACCCGGCGACGCGGCATAAGCCTTACTCGTGGAACGAGGTGTATGTCGACGCGCGCCTGGCCCCGGCCGTTCGCGACCTCGATGTCGCAAAATCCGCGATCTTCCATCTGATCGAGGACTATACCGGCGAGAAGATCCAGGAAATCCAGCAGGACATCAAGCCGCTCATCCTGACGGCCGAGATCGCGGCGCAGATCGACAGCAAGGCCGGCGATCTCGCCCTTCAGGTGACCCGTCGCTATTTCAGCGCCGGCCGCCGCCTGATCGAATACGCCTTCCAGATTCTGCCCGCCGACCGGTTCACCTATTCGACGACGTTGCGCGCCGGAAGCTGACCGGCCGCAGCCCACGCGCGGCGATGCCGCACAGGCGCGTCCAGCGGCCTCCATTCCATGAGCAAATTTTCGCCATTCGTCCCGGTGGTCGTCTCTTCGTGCGCGAAAGCGACCGCGTTGACCAGCCCCGCGGCAACGCGGAAATGCATTTGCCTAAAGAATAATCACGCATAAATATGCAGCAATTTTGCGCTGGACAGGCCTCACGAATTTTGCATTAGTTCGTACATACTGCGCGTCTCCTGCCTCTCTCGATCCTGCAAAGGAGTATCTCCATGGACATTGGCGTCTTCATTCCGATTGGCAATAATGGTTGGCTGATTTCGACGGAATCGCCGCAATACATGCCGAGCTTCGAGCTCAACAAGCAGGTGGTGCAGAAGGCAGAGGCCTACGGGCTCGATTTCGCCCTGTCGATGATCAAGCTGCGCGGTTTCGGCGGCAAGGCCGAGTTCTGGGACTACAATCTCGAATCCTTCACGCTCATGGCCAGCCTTGCCGCGGTCACCAGCAAGATCAAGCTCTTCGCCTCGACGGCTGTCCTCACCTTGCCGCCCGCGCTCGTCGCCCGCATGGCGAGCACGATCGACAGCGTCGCGCCGGGCCGCTTCGGCATCAACATCGTCTCCGGCTGGCAGATGGCCGAATACGACCAGATGGGCATGTGGCCAGGGGATGCCTATTTCGGCTATCGCTACGACTACGCCAGCGAATATGTCCACATCATGAAGGACCTCTGGGAGACCGGCGAATGCACCTTCTCCGGCAAGCATTTCACCATGAACGACTGCCGGATGAAGCCGTCGCCACAGGGGAAGATCGAGATCGTCGCGGCCGGCCAGAGCCCGCGCGGCATGGCATTTGCCGCTGAATATGCCGATTACAACTTCGTCATGGGTGCCGGAATCAATACGCCAAAAGCCTATGCGCCCAACAACACGACATTGGTCGAAGCGGCGGCAAAGACCGGCCGCGACGTGGGCGCCTACGTGCTCTTCATGGTGATCGCCGATGAAACGGACGAGCTCGCCAAGGCGAAGTGGGAAAAATATCGCGCCGGTGCCGACGTGGACGCCCTTGCCTGGATGGCGGACCAGGGCGGCCGGGACCAGACGGCGGACCCGAACTCGACGGCCAAGCACATCAATCTTCCCGAAGGCGCCGTCAACTTCAACATGGGCACCCTCGTCGGCTCCTATGCCAGCGTGGCGCAGATGCTCGACGAAGCCGGCGACGTGCCAGGTACCAAGGGCATCATGCTGACCTTCGACGATTTCCTCGTCGGTCTCGACCAGTTCGGGGAGCGTATCCAGCCCTTGATGCAGACCCGCGCGACCGCCACGGCCATCGCCGCGGAATGAACCGTATGACCGTGCCCCAGCGGATACCGGTGCCGGAAACGCTCGATCCCGTAGGTATGCGGGATCCGACGCGCGCCGACGCGCCCTTTCGGACAGGGCCCGCTGCCGCGCCGTTGGCGGGACAGGATCTGTCCATCCTGGCCAATGAACCCGAGCGGTCTCGCGAAGGCCGTCCGGTGCGAGCTTCGGTTTCCGTCCGTCATGCCGGCGTCGGGGATCTCCTGCACGCCTATGCCGAGGGCGCGACAACCCCGTCCAACGTCTTGTCCGCCCTCCGGATCGCGATCGAAGAGGATGAATCCGGGCGCGATGCGATCCTCGCCGGCGTGCCGGGAGCGGAAGTCGCCGCTGCCGACAGCACCCGGCGCTGGCAGACGGGAATCGCGCGACCGCTCGAAGGCATCCCGTTCGGCATCAAGGATATCATCGACGTCGCGGGGACCCTGGTCACGTCGGGCTCTGCCTTCACCGGCGACAGGATCGCCCTGAACGACGCTCCGGTGGTCGCAGCACTTCGCGCAGCCGGCGCCATCCCCTTCGTCATGACGGCAACGACCGAATTTGCCACCGGCTCCCCTTTCAATCCGCGCTATGGCGCGGTCGCCAATCCCTGGGACGCGACCCGCTGGACAGGTGGATCCTCGACCGGCTCCGGTGCAGCCCTTGCCGCGCGGCTCCTGCCGCTGGCGCTAGGCACCGATACGGGTGGCTCGATCCGCGTTCCCTCCTGCTGGTGCGGCACGACGGGCCTGAAACCGAGCCGCGAGCGCGTGTCGCGCGCAGGCGTCGCGCCGCTCTCCTGGACGCTCGATCATGTCGGCCCCATGGCGAGAAGCGCTGCAGACATCGCCGCGAGCTTTCCCTTCATGACCGCCCTGCGCGACGTCGCTCTGAATGCGGCGTGCGAAGGCCTTCTTCATGGTCCGGCCGATGTCGCCGGACTGCGGATCGGCGTTCCCGGCGGCTGGTTCACGGAGCAGGTATCGTCCGGCGTTCTCTCCAACTGGCGGGCGGCGCTGACCGTTTTCGAGACGCTCGGCTGCGAGCTGGTGCCGATGCCGCAGATCGACGTCGAGCCGCTGCACGAAGCCGGGTGGACGATCCTGCTCTCAGAGCTTGCGACCTATCACGAGGAGCGTATCGACCGCGCCGCGCTGTTCGATGCGGGGCTCGTGCATCGGCTGCGGCAAGGCATGGAGATCCGCGCTTCGGACTATGGACGCGCCCTGCAGATGCGGCTTCAGGCGCAGGAGACGGTTGCGGCGGCGATGGCCGGCGTGGACCTCATGATCACGCCCGGACTGGGCGGCGAGGCGGGCCGGCTCGACAGGATGACGGTGGATGTCGATGGTCGGCCCATCCCTTTTCAGGAGATCATCTCCCGCAACACCATGCTTTTCGATCTCACCGGCTTTCCGGCGCTGATGCTGCCCTCCGGTCTCGGACAACACGGCCTTCCCACGGGCATCCAGATCGTCGGGCGACCGATGGACGACGGTCTCTGCCTGCGTGCCGGCGTCGCCTTCCAGGCGGCGACCGACCATCACAGGGCGTTGCCTCCCCGACTGGCCATGTGCGCATGAGCCCACGGACCGGTGGCGGATGTGCTGGTCCCCGGCAGCGGGTTCTGCTGCCTCACCCTGCCGGCCGGGTTGATCACGGTGACCGACGGCGATGCGAAGATGCGCCGCCAAATCCTCTTGGGAGAACACGATGTCTGCCGACGAGCTGCTCGATAACTACCGGAAGGCCTATGACAACAGGATCGGCTTCGGACGGAAGCCGGCCTTGGTCCTGGTCGATTTCGTCCAGGCCTATTTCGAACCGGACAGCCCGCTCTATGCCGGGGTCGATGCTGCACTGGCAAGTGCGCTGCGCATTCGCGAACGCGCTCGGTCGAAAGGCATTCCCGTCATTCTGACGGGTGTCGTTCTTCACCCGAGCGGCGCCGACGGCGGCCGGTTCTTCCAGAAAGCCAAGCCGCTGGCTTGCTTCACCGCCGGGAACCCGCTCGGCCGCTGGCCGAACGGGCTCGTGCCCGAAAGCGACGAATTCATCGTCACCAAGCAGTATCCAAGTGCCTTCTTCGGCACCGCGCTTGCGCCACTTCTGACGTCGATGGGCGTCGATAACGTGGTGCTCACGGGATTGACAACCAGCGGCTGCGTCCGTGCATCCTGCGTCGATGCCATGTCGCACGGGTTCATCACGACCGTGGTCCGCGACGCCTGCGGAGACCGCCACCCCGCACCCCACGAGGCCAACCTCTTCGACATGAACGCAAAATACGCCGACGTCGTCTCCGAAGCGGACATTCTCGCGCATTTCGACGGTCTTTCGTGAGAAGGGCTTCTACTGGGAGAAACCACGGTCCTTCGCCAGGCTGAAATCGTGATTGCGGTGGGGAAAGTGTGGATTAGAACTTCTGCAGCCGCGACAGAGCGAGGAAAACGCGAACCAGATCCCATGACATTACCTCCGGCACGGCGTACCCCTTTCGAACAGGGCGATCTCGGAACCGAAGTCACCGGCCGCGACGCCGGGTAGCGGTGGCTGCCCGTGATGTCTGATGGTCGCGGTGTCCAGAGGCAAGCAGCGTGACGGGGCACAGGTGCTGTCTTGTCTGCGGCCCGGTCACGCCGCCATCGCTGTCGTACCGTAGGTGATGCCCTTCTCTTTCAGCCAGCGGCGATAGGCGATGGACGAGGCGTCGGCGCGCGTCGGGATCTCCGCGCGGGGCTCCATCGGCAGGAGGAGAGGACGCTGGTTCTCAAGGATGATCCGGTCCTGCAGAAAGATCAGTTGCTGGAACTGCACGAGCTCGGTGGTGGTCGAGACGTCGTCGATCAGGAACATCACCGGATGGGCGATGCAGCGGTCGGGATCGAGCGGCTGGACGAACAGGCAGATCACGTCCCAGCGGTTGGCGGCATTCGGGCAGGTCTTGTAAAGCAGCGTCGCAAACGGGGTCATCACCCGGTAGATATAGTCGGTCATGATGCCTGATGTCGCGGACAGCGCTGCCTGCGGCTGGAAGAACTGACAGTTGGTCGCCCAGACCTCGTCCACGTCGCGCCGGATCTCGGCATTGTAGTGCAGCACCTCCGTGTGCGGTTCGGCGCCGAGAATGTCGGTGTGGACGAAGGGAAAATGCGCCATGTCGAGGAAATTTTCCACGATGCGCAAGCCGGAGGCGTGCACCGCCACGGTGCCGCAATTGACCACGCGCCGGTCCGCCTCGTCGGCCTCGGGCAGCGAAAACAGCCCGCCGGCCGGCGTGCCGGGCGTCACCCAGAGAAGGCCAAAGCGGCGGATCGTCGGCAGCGGATCGTTGCGCCCCTCCGCCATGACGGTGATGGTTCCGTCGCGTGCGCGCGTGACCGCGAGGTCCGTGCCGAGAAGCCGGGTGGCAGTCGTGCCGCAGGGCAGTTCCGCCTCGGTCGCCAGCGGATACCATTGATCGAGCGCGGCCTTGTCCGAACAGGTGTTCATGCGATGCCTCCTATTGGTCGTGGATCCGGTTCATCACAGCCTGATGGCCGTCCGTCGGTACACGGACACTATACCTCGAACGGCCCGGGCGAGAACAGCGCCGCTAGAGGTCGCGAGAGGGGCGATGTCTTTCACGGATGGCGTGAACATGGGCAGTCTCCGGTCACCGGACGTCGCGGTAATAGGGCAGGCCGATGGCGGCGGGGGCGGCCATGATGCGGCGCATGCGCTGGAAGGCGAGCACCGGCACGATGATGAAGGCCACGGTGCCGAGATAGGGCAGCATGGAGAGAAAGGCGGGCGCGACCGGCCAGCCGCGCGCCTGCCCGACGAAGCCGAGCGCGGTGATGAAGCCGAACAGGAGGCCCGACAGCACGGCGGGGATCGGCCGGTAACCCGCAAAGATCACCAGCGCCACAGCGATCCAGCCGCGACCGGCCACCACGCCGTCCGACCAGGAGGGCACGAAGGTCAGGGTCAGATAAGCTCCGGCGCCCGCCGCGAGCGCCGAGCCGGCGGTGACATAGGCAAAGCGGATCAGCGTTACGGGAATGCCTGCCGCATCGGCCGCCGCCGGGTTCTCGCCGACGGCGCGCAGGTTCAGCCCGTGGCGGGTCCGGAACATCAGGATCGACAGCCCGACCGGCAGGATGATGTAGATCAGGTAGACGAGGATGTTTTGCGAGAAGAACGCCTTGCCGAGAACGGGGAGGGTGCTGAGGATCGGCACTTCGACGCCCGGGAAGACGGCGCGGGCCGGCATGCCGGAATAGGCACGGCCGATGGTGGAGGCGAGACCGCTGCCCATCAGCGTCAGCGCCAGCCCGCACAGCACCTGGTTGGCGCGCAGGATCACGGTCGCAAAAGCAAACACCATGCCGAACAGCGCGCCGACGGCCAGCGCCGCCAGAAAGCCGATGCTGGGCGAGGGTACGGCGGCGACGGTGGCAATGGCGGTCAGCGCCCCCATCGCCATCAGACCCTCGACGCCCAGGTTGACGACGCCGACCCGCTCGGCCAGCACCTCGCCGAGGGCGGCCAGTGCCAGAACGCCGCCTGCGAGGAAGGCCGTGGTGAAGAGGCCGGTGAGAAGATCCATCGTCTGCTCCTTCACGCCTTGTCGCGCGTGATGCGGTAATGGGCGAGTTCGTCGCCGATGGCGGTGAGAAACAGAATGAGCCCGGTAATGGCCAGCACCGCCGAAGTCGTCAGCCCCTGCGTCTGCAGGATGATGCCGGAGTTGAGGATGAAGGCCATCAGCGCGGCCGAAAAGACGACGCCGATGGCCGAGGAGCGTGCGAGCACCGCGACCATGATGCCGAGATAGCCGTAATTGTTGGAAATGCCGCCCTGAAGCCGGTGAACGGTGCCTGCCACCTCCAGCATGCCGGCCAGGCCGGCGATCGCGCCCGACAGCAGCATGACCGCGATCAGGTGCCGGCGCACCGGGATCCCCGCATATTTTGCCGCCGACGGATTGGAGCCGACGAGGCGCACCTCGTAGCCCCAGCGCGAAAAGGCGAGACACAGGCCGACCGCGACGGCGACCAGAACCGCGATCGGCAGGCCCCAGTGGACCGAGCCCCAGAAGTCTGGGATTTCGGCGGACATGCGCGGCGTTGCGGAATTGGCGGTGCGGTCGCGCCAGACGCTGGTGGAGACGTAGAAGACGAGGAGGATGGCAACGAAGTTGAGGAGCAGCGTGGTGATCAGCTCGTTGACATTGGCATAGGCGCGGGCCAGCGTCGGGATCAGGATCCACAGCGCGCCGCCCAGCAACCCCGCCGCGAACATGGCGGGAAGGATGAAGGCCGGCGGGCCGGGCACGAACAGGCCGACGACCGCCGCCCCGAAGGCGCCGGCATAGAACTGGCCCTCGGCGCCGATATTCCAGGCGCCGATCTGTTGGGCGACGGCGACCGACAGGCCGGTCAGGATCAGTGGCGTGACGAGCAGTGCCAGATCTTCCAGGCCGAAGCTGGAGCTGAAGCTCGCAGAGATCACCTGCCAGCCGAGGTCGAGCGGATCGGCCCCGGTCGCCGCCAGGATGAGACCGGCGAAGACGAGGGCCAGCAGGATGGCGGCAGCACGCGCCGCAAAGGCGACGCCGGACGAGGCGGAGGGGATGCGCTGGAAGCGGAAGGTGGCCATGTCAGGCGGCTCCGGGGACGCGCATTCGGCCGCCCATCATCAGGCCGATCTCGTCGATATCGGTCCTGTCGTTGTCGAGGATGCCCATGATCTTTCCCTCGTAGAGAACGGCGATGCGGTCCGACAGGTTGAGCAGCTCTTCCAGCTCTTCGGAAATGAGGACGATGCCGGCGCCGGCATCGCGCAGCTCGACGATGTAGCGCAGCATGGTGTTGATCGCGCCGACGTCGAGGCCGCGGCTCGGATAGGCGGCGACGAGCACCTTGCTGGCGATGCGGATCTCGCGCCGCGCCACCAGCCGCTGCTGGTTGCCGCCGGAAAGATTTCGCACCGGCATGCCGAAATCCGGAATGGCGACCTCGGCGGCGGCCGCGATCTCGCGGGCGAGCGCCGCCGCTGCCGCCGGTCGGTAGGTGCCGCCCTGCGACACCGGCGGTCGCCTGTATTCCCGCATCACGGCATTGACGGTGATGCTGAGCGCCGGCGCAAGGCCGCTGTGCAGCCGGTCTTCGGGAATGTGGCCGATCCCGCTTTCGGCAAAGGCTGCGGGATCGCTCGCGGCAACCTCCCGGCCCTCGATCAGGATGCGTCCGGCGCTGACCGGTCGCATCCCGGTCAGCACCTGGCTCAGCTCCCGTTGCCCGTTGCCGGCAACGCCCGCGATGCCGACGATCTCGCCGGCGCGGATCTCGAGCGAAATGCCGCTCAGCGCCAGATGGCCGCCGTCTCCGATGGCCGATACGTTTTCGAGGCTCACGACCGGGGTCGCCGACACCGGGCGGGCGCCCGGCGCCCGCTGGCGCATGTCGGCGAGCACGATATCGCGCCCGACCATGCGCCGCGCCAGCAGTCGGGGCGTGCAGTCGGCCGTGTTTTCGGTGGCGATCTTGCGGCCGCCGCGCAGGATCGAGACGCGGTCGGAGATCTCCAGCACCTCGTCCAGCTTGTGGCTGATGAAGATCACGGCATTGCCTGCGGCGGCGAACACCCGCAGCGCCTTGAACAGTTCGCGCGCTTCGGCCGGCGTCAGCACCGCCGTCGGTTCGTCGAGGATCAGCACACGGGCATCGCGGGCCAGCACCCGCAGGATTTCCACGCGTTGCTGCTCGCCGGTCGAGAGGTCGCTCACCCGTGCGCCGGGGCGGGTCGCCAGGTTGAACCGGGCGGCGAGCACCTGCGTGCGCGCTTCCAGGACATGGGCGGATGCGCGGCGCGGCGTGTCCGACCAGCCGAGATGGATGTTTTCGGCCACCGTGAAGGCCTGAACCAGTTTGAAATGCTGGTGGACCATGCCGATGCCGGCCGCGATCGCCTGCACCGGCGTCGAGAACTGTTTCGCATAGCCGTCGATGATGATCTCGCCGGCATCCGGCTGGTAGATGCCGGTGAGGATGTTCATCAGCGTTGATTTGCCGGCGCCGTTCTCCCCGAGCAGCGCATGGATCTCGCCCGGCATGACCTCCAGATGGACATTCTCGTTGGCGACGACGCCCGGAAAATACTTGGCGATCCCCCTCAACTGCACGAGAGGCGGCGTGCCGGGAGCGGGTTGGAAACGGGGTGCGTGAGGGGATGTCGACAGGGCCAGGGACCTTGTGGGCTGTGATGGTGGACGCGGGAACGCTTCGGCTCAGGCAAGGCGGGCGGGGCCGGGTTTTGACCCGCCCCCTTCCGAACCCCTTGTCGGGGAGCATGGGGGCGGGGTCTTCTTCACACGATGCCAATCTCAGGATGCGGATCTTAAGAGGTCAGCCCCGAAACGCCGTCGACGGACCAGTCCCAATTGTACAGTTCCAGTTCGGTCATCTTCTGCCCGGCGGCGACGCGGACCGTGCCGGTGGCATCCTTGATCTCGCCCTCGAACGGCGACCAGCCCGAAAGGATCTTGTCGCGCACGGCGTCGGCGGCCTTGCCGACATCGGTCGGCACTTTCTCGCCCCATGCGTCGCGGTCGACGCCGGCACCCATGGCCAGCAGCGTCTCGCTCGGCGTCCACGTGCCGGCCAGGCGCTTGCCGACCTGATCGACATAGAATTTCTTGAAGTCGATGATAACCGAGGAGACGTAGGAATTGGGGCCGTAGCGGCGGATGTCGGTGTTCCACATCGCGGCCCAGATGCCGCGCTTTTCGGCGACCTGCAGGTAGCCGGCCTCGTCCATGATGCCGAACAGGAAGTCGCAGCCATTGTCGATCAGCGCCGTGCCGGCCTGGGTCGCGGCCTGTGGATCGAACCAGGAATTGATGACGATGGTCTGGAGCGTCGCCTGGGGATTGACGGTGCGCGCACCCATCAGGAAGGCGTTTGTGGAGGCGTAGACGGAGGCCACCGGGAAGGACGCGACATAGCCGAGCTTGCCGGTTTTCGACAGGTGGCCGGCAGCCACGCCCAGCACATAGGTCGGATACCAGTGGGCAAGGTAGTACCAGCCCAGATTGTCCATGGTGATGTGGCCGTTGCATTCCAGGAACGCCACGTCCGTGGCGCGCTTGACGACTTCGTGCAGGAAGTCGCCGTTCGACGAGGTGTCGAAGATCAGGTTGGCGCCTTCCGAGACGAACTGCCGATAGGTGCGCGTCGCATCGGCGGAATAGGGAATGTTCTCGACTTCCAGGATCTTCTTGAGCTTCGGATAGGCTTCTTTGACGGCCAGCAGGCCCTGATGGTGCGACCAGGTCCAGCCCTCGTCGGAAATGGGACCGACATGACCGAAGCCGATCACGGCGTCTTCTTCGGCAATGGCCGGAAGCGCGGTCGCCGCCAGCGCCTGGCGGGCAAGGCCGGCCGGTAGCATCAGCGAGGCCGCTCCGACCGCGCTCATATTCAAGAAGCCGCGGCGGGAAAGTGTACGCAGGTCGATCATGGCATCCCCTTCAGGTCGTTCTCTTGAGCGACGTCGCGCCCCAGCCTCGTTTTAAAGCAACTCGTGTGCCAGTTGGCGGCGCCTTGCGGATCCCGCACCCGCAATGCGCCGGCCAACACGGGAAATCCGGGGGGAACGCATGGACCTGACGCACGTTTTCGCAGTCCCGTCATGCCGCAAAGCCTTGCGGCGTCGGGAAACCGGGCCCCAAGAGGCAGGGTTGTTCGGTATCGGCGAGTTTTTGCCGCAATAGCGATGTGTAAAAGGCAACACCGGATCGGAGCGTGCGACTTGAATACTGCGGCGAAAAATGCCTAGAATGCCCAAAAGAAAGACGTGCAAGTTTTTTATGCAGTCTGGCGAATTTGAGGGCTCCGGGGATTGGTTTTGCAAGGGCATGGGACGCCGATGTCGGAGATGAGCGCTGCGGCGCGGTTTACGTTTCGCGGGCGGATGGTGTGCGGAAGTTTCACCGAATTCGCGCTGCACCGCGCCCGGCGGCTGGATATCGAGATCGATGTCGGCGCCTGCGATGCGGATGCGGCTACCTTCCGTGTCCGGGGTCAGGACGACCTCGTCGATGCCTTCGAAATGGCCTGCAGCCTCGGGCCCGAGGATTGCATCGTCCTCGATGTCGAACGGAGTTGAGCGCATGAACGGGAGCGGGACATGAGACTGGAAGAGGGGTGGGTGCCGGTCGCCCTGTCGTCGTCGATCGAGGCCGGAACCTCGGCGGGCACCGTCGTCTCCGGCAGCGAGATCGTCGTGTGGCGCGACACCGGCGGCACGGCGCATGTCTGGGAGGACCGCTGCCCGCATCGCGGCATGCGCCTGTCCTTCGGCTTCGTGCGCGGCGACCACATCGCCTGCCTCTATCACGGCTGGCAGTACGATGCGGCCGGCCAGTGTCGCTACATCCCGGCCCATCCGAAGCTCGACGTGCCGCAGACCATCAAGGTGCCGCTGTACCGGGTCGCGGAAAAATACGGCATCGTCTGGGCGACGGCCTCTGCGGATGCGCTTCTGCCGGATCTCGGGGCGGATACCAGCATCGCCCCGGTGCGCAGCGTCTCGATCGACTGTCCCGCCGCGGCCGTCCAGACAGAGCTGGGGCTCGAAGGCCCCGCGGCGGTGATCACCCTGGACGGAGACACGCTGCTGGTGGCCGTGCAGGCGGTCACTCCCGCCCGCACGTGCGCGCATGTCGTCCTCCTCGGCGCGGAGCCCCAACCGGTCGCGCGGCAGAAGCATCATGCGCACTGGGCGGAAGCGTTGCGCTTCCGTCTGGAAACCACGAGCGAGGTGGCCTGATGGCGCAGCCGACACTCTATCATTACGAACTGGACGAGGCGAGTTATCGCGTGCGCTTGCTGCTGTCCATGCTGCGATGCGACTATGATTCCGTCGCCGTCGATATGTTTCCAGGGCAGGAGCAGTTGAAGCCCGCCATGCTGGCGCTCAATCCGCAGGGCACGCTGCCGGTTCTCAAACACGACGGCCTCGTTCTGCACGGCACGGCGGCGATCCTGATGTATCTGGCCAAGGCCTTCGACCCGGCGGGCCGTTTTCTGCCGGAGGCGCCAGCCGAATTCGGCACCGTCGTCACTTGGCTCGGTTTTTCCGAAACCGCACTTGCACCGGCACTCCAGGCGCGGCTGAACGCGATGTTCGCCGTTCCCGGCGATGCGGACGCCTTGCGTAGACGGGCACGCGCGGCGTTCCGCACCATGGACGACCACATGACGATGCGGCATTTCGACGGGCAGGACTGGTTCTGCGGCGACGGGGCGACCCTCGCCGACCTCGCCCTCTTTCCCTCTTTCGCACTCAGTCGCGACTACGGCATCGATCATGACGCGTTCCCCGCCTTGCGCCGCTGGATCCGCCGCGTCCGCGCGCTCGACGGCTTCATCACGATGCCGGGCATCCCGGATTATCATTAGGGCTGGACGATCGGGAGGATCGGCCATTTCTGCGGGAGAAAAGACAGACAGAACAACCCGTCACGCTCATCTCAACCCATCCCCGGAGATCGCCATGCAGCCTCTCACCCGCTTTTCTGTCCAGCCACTCTCCACAATGACGCGCAGGCTTGCCGATGTCGCGTCCGGGCGCCGCGATCCCGATCTCGTCATCGGGGATGCGCGGGTGCTCTCCACCTATTCCGAGCGGATCCTGCCGGAGCGGGAGATCTGGATCTCGGGCGGACGCATCGCCGCCGTCAAACCCGCGGGAAGCCACAAGGGCGGGGCGAAGCGTTACGATGCGCGGGGCGGGATTCTCGCGCCGGGGCTGGTCGATCCGCATATCCACATCGAATCCAGCATGGTGACGGCCTGCGCCTATGCCGAGGCCGCCCTTCTCAACGGCACGACGACGATCTTCTGCGACAGCCACGAGATCGGCAACGTCATGGACGTGGCGGGTGTGGAGGCGATGCTGGAGGATGCGCGCCACGCGCCGCTGTCGATCTTCCTCACCGTTCCGAGCACGGTTCCCGCCACCTCGCCCGAACTTGAAACCGCCGGCGGCGATCTGACGCCGGGCAAGATCGCCGCGCTGTTCGATGCGTGGCCGGAAGCCGTGGCTCTCGGCGAGAAGATGGATTTCGTTCCCGTCGCCATGGGCGACGAGCGCGCCCATGCCATCCTGGCCGCGGCGCTTTCGCGCGGCCGGCCGGTCTCCGGCCATGTCTATGGCCGCGAATTCGTCGCCGCCTATGCCGCCTCCGGCGTCACCGACACCCACGAAGCTATCGACCGGGAGATCGCCGACGAATTGCTGGAGGCCGGTATCTGGCTGTTCCTGCGCGGCGGCCCGCCGACGACCGCCTGGCATTCCCTGCCGCATGCGATCCGGACGATCACCGAGCTTGGCGCGTCTCATAAACGCGTTGCCGTCTGCACCGACGACCGTGATGCCGACGACCTCCTGTTCTTCGGGCTCGACGGGGTGGTGCGCGAAGCGGTGAAGGCCGGCATGACGCCCGAACAGGCCTGGTCGATGGGCTCGCTGCATGGCGCCACCCGCTTCGGCATGGACGGCGAGATCGGCGGCATGGGCGGCGGGCGTCGCGCCGATCTCGTGCTTCTCAGCGACGATCTCGCCCCTGTCAGCACCTGGTATGGCGGCGAACTCGTGGTCGATCAGCGGACGATCACCCCCGTGCTGGAGGAGACCCTGTCGCGCCCCTACCGCTATCCGGACGCCGCCTATAGCACCGTGAAACTGCCCAAGGGACTGAAGCTCACGCCCGATCTGCCGACCGAGACGGTGATCGCGCACACGATCCGCACGGAACTGCCCGGCATCATGCTCGGCCATGTCCCCGTCGAACTCGAACCTGCCAACGACTGGCAGACCCACTTCGACCGCCATGGCCTCTGCTTCGTCACCGTGGTGGAGCGGCACGGCAAATCGGACGGCAATGTCGGCCATGGCCTGCTCAGCAATTTCCGCCTCAAGCGTGGCGCGGTTGCCTCCTCGGTCGGCCATGACAGCCACAACATCATCGTCGCCGGTGCCAGCGAGGCCGACATGCAGGTGGCGCTGGACGCGATCGAGGCTGTGCAGGGCGGGGTCTGCGTCGTCATGGACGGGGTGGTAACCGCGATGGTGGAACTGCCGGTCGCGGGGCTTCTCTCCGACAAGCGCGTCCATGCGGTGGCGGAAGACGTCAAACGTCTGAAAATCGAATGGGAGAAGGCGGGCTGCACCATTCCCTATATGGGTTTCAACCTGATCCCCCTGTCGGTCATTCCGGAAATTCGTATCACCGACAAGGGCAATGTGCTGGTGCCGCAGATGGCGCTGCAGCCCTTGTTCGAGCGGGTCTGATGGACCCATACCGGCTCGGCCTCGTCGCCATCCGCATCCATTATTTCCAGCTGGTGGCACGACTGGGCTCGATGCGGCAGGCCGCCCAGCTCCTCAATGTCGCGCCCTCCTCGGTCAGCCGCATCATCAAGCAGCTGGAAGAGGAACTCGGCTTGCCGCTGTTCGAGCGGGTGCGCCAGCGGCTGAAGCTGACGAGCGCCGGCGAGTTGATGCTCTACCATGCCCGTCAGAGCTTTTCCGAACTCGACCGCGCCTGCAACGAGATCAACGAGCTGCACGGCCTGCACCGGGGCACGGTGTCGGTGGCGATCATCGAAAGCGTGTCGCGCGGGCTGATGCCGGAAGCGCTCGAGGCCTTCTGGCGATCGCATCCCGGCATCGCCGTCGATGTACGGGTGATGAGTTCTCAGCAGGTGGCCAATGCCGTGGCCGAAGGCGAATGCGATCTCGGCCTCGTCTTCGACATCCGGGTGCCGCGCAATGTGCGGCGCATCGGCATGGTGTCGCTGCCGCTCGGCGTGGTCACCCGGCCCAACCACCGGCTGGCCGGAAAGGCCGACCTGCGCATGTCGGACCTCGCCGGCGAGCGCGTCATCCTGTCGGACGCGAGCCTGACGCTCGGCGCCTGGGTGGAGGAGGCCTTCGGGCGCACCTTTGCCGAGTTGAACCAGCGCGCCCGCACCAATTCCATCGCGCTGATGACGGACCTTGCCAAGCGCGACCTCGGGCTCGTGCTCCAGACCCGCGTCGGTATCGAGCAGGATATTGCCGAGGGCACCTTGGGCTTCGTGCCGCTGCGCGATCCGAAGCTGTCGCTGCGCAAGCTCATGCTCCTCTCGCGCACCGAAAAGGAAATGTCGCCGGCCTCCTCCGCGCTCGGCCGCGTGCTTGGGGGACATCTCGACCGCCTGCGCGACGCCACGGGCGAGGGGGGCTGACATGTTGCGTCTGGCGCACCGGTTCGTGACAAAATCAAGGACTATTCGGAACACCGCGTTCTTGCCACCCTGCTCTCCTCGAAAGGATGCATCATGAAGCAATCGGCCGTCGATGCGGTGATCCGGGGGTTGAAGAAGGCGGGCGTCAGCATCGTCTGCTACCTGCCGGACTCGCTGTTCAAGGAACTCTATCCGGCGCTCGACGCCGACCCCGACATCCGCACCATCCGCGTCACCAACGAGGGCGAGGGCGCGGCCATCTGCGGCGGCGTGTTCCTTTCGGGCAAGCGCGCCGCGCTGGTGATGGAGAATTCCGGCCTGCGCGCCGCCGTCGAACCGCTCGCCCGCATGGGTCTCGGTGCCGGCATTCCGGTCGTGATGCTGATGAGCTATCGCGGCGAGCTGGGCGAGAACAACTGGTGGGCGATCCCCCACGGCATCACCATGGAGCCCGTGCTCGACGCGCTGCGGATTCCCTACCGCGTGGTACGCGAGGAAGACGGCATCGAGCGGGCGATCGTCGATGCCTACAATTGGTCCTATGCCGGTTACTATCATTCGGCGATCGCGCTTGGCGGGGAGATCGTGCGATGAAGCGTTTCGACTGCATGACGGCGCTCGCCGCGCGGCTGAAGGACGAACTGGTGATCCTGTCGCTCGGCGGCAGCGTCGACGAGTGGTACAATGCCGCCCCGCACATGCGCGCGGCAAGCCTCTTCCAGCAGCAGCTCGGCTGCGTCACGCCGCAAGCCTTCGGGCTCGCCGCCGGTCTGCCGCACCGGCGCGTGGTCTCGCTCGATACCGATGGCGGCATGATGTTCAATCTCGGCATTCTGGCGACCCTCGGCAACGAGCAGCCGAAGAACCTGTTCGTCGTCGTCTGGGACAACGAGTGCTACCAATCGATCGGCGGCCCTCCGACACACACGGCCTTCGGCCGCGTCGACATCGCCGCCATCGCGCGCGGCTGCGGCGTGGACAATGCGTTTACCGCCCGAACGGTGGAGGAATTCGACGCCCATTGCCAGGCCGGCCTGTCCGCCGACGTGCCTTATCTGGTCGTCGCCAAGGTGGCCGGCAGCGTGCAGCCGGACATCCGGCGCAAGCACAGCGACGGGCGTGAGGACAAGTACATCTTCGTGCGCCATGTGGAGGCCAGCGAGAGCGTGGTCATCATGGGGCCGAGCGAGCACAACTAGACCATGGCGCACCCGACCATCCTGCCCGTCCGAACGCTTGCTCCAGCTTACGACTATATCGTCGTCGGCTCGGGTTCGGGCGGCTGTGCCGTGGCGCGTCGGCTGGTCGAGGGGGCGGATGCGACCGTGCTCCTGATCGAGGCCGGTCCGGCCGGTCTCGACGTTTCGGCGCTGGACGATCCCGCCGCCTGGGTACCGCTTGGGCGTGGCGCCTACGACTGGGGCTACGATTACGCGCCGACGGAACGGGTGAACGGCCGGACGATCGGCATTCCGCGCGGCAAGGTGCTGGGCGGCTCGTCGGCGATCAATGCCATGATGTGGTATCGCGGCCATCCGATGGACTACGACGCCTGGGGAGAGGCCGGATGCGAGGGCTGGTCCTTTGCCGACGTGCTGCCCTTCTTCAAGCGCGCGGAGGACTGGGAGGACGGCGAGACAGAGCTGCGGGGCGCCGGCGGCCCCCTGCGCATCGAGCGCGGTGCGCCCGTTCATCCGGTCGCCGGCGCCATGCTGGGCGGCGCGGCGGAGCTTGGAATTCCGGTCATCGACGATCCGAACGGGCCTGATAACGAAGGGGCGGCGATCGCCAATTTCAACATTTCGGGCGGCAAGCGCTGGAGTTCGGCGACGGGCTATCTCCGGCCGATCCTTGCGCACCCGCACCTGACGGTGCTGACCGGGTCGCTCGCGGTCCGTCTCGGCTTCGCGCACGGCCGCTGCGTCGGCGTTCATCATCTGGTCGAAGGGCGCCTGTGCGAGACTCGCGCCACCACGCAGGTCGTGCTCGCACTCGGCGCCATCGATACGCCGCGCCTCCTCATGCAATCGGGCATCGGCGATCCGGCGGAGCTCTCCCGGCTCGGCGTGGATGTCCTCGCTTCGCTGCCTGGCGTCGGACGCAATTTGCAGGATCATCCGCTGGTCCAGTCCTGCGTGTTCCGGGCGAGGCAACCGCTGGGGCCGGTCGTCGGCAATGGCGGCGGGACCATGATCAACTGGAAGTCGTCGGCCGCCCTGCCGCAGGCGGACCTCCATGCGTTTCCGATCCAGGGCAACGGCGCGGAGGCGCGCATTCGTGAGCTTCACGACCTCTCCGGCGAGGTCTTCTCCATCGGCTGCGGCCTGATGCGCTCCAAAAGCATCGGGCATCTGCGGTTGCTCGGTGCCGAGCCCGGCGGTCGGATGGAGATTCAGCCGAACTACCTGGCCGAACAAGCCGATCTCGACGCGCTGGTCATCTCGGTGGAAACCGTGTTGGACCTCGTGCAGACCCGCGCCTATGCCGACTGGTTCGGCGGCCATCTCGCGCCGGCCTCCCGGCTCTCGCGCCGCGAGATCGTCGCCTATATCCGCAACGCCTGCTCGACCTTCTTTCACGTCTGCGGCACCTGCGCCATGGGCGCGGGCGATATGGCGGTGACGGACGCCCGCCTGCGGGTGCGCGGCGTCGAGGGCCTGACCATCGCAGACGCCTCGGTAATCCCTATCATTCCCACCTGCAACACCCATGCACCGGTGACCATGATCGGCGAACGCGCGGCCGACTTTCTGCTGCGAGCGGCGTGAGACCTATGACCGACAGACCCTCAACCGGAACGGGACAGAGAATGGCAACGGACAAGCTGATCATCGCCGGCGATACGCTCCTGACCATGGACGCCGCAAACAGCGTGATTGCGGGTGGCGCCGTGCTGATCGAGGACGGCCGCATCCTGGCCGTCGGGCCGGTGGATACGTTGACGGCGGTCAACGTCCGGGTGCCGGTCAAGAGGATGACGAACTGCCTGCTGATGCCGGGCCTCGTCAATGCGCATGCCCATTCCGGATTTCTCCGCGGGACGGCCGAGCATCTGCCGGTCTGGGACTGGCTGACCCTGCACATCAACCCGATGCACCGCATGCTGCGCCCGGAGGAAGCCGAGGCCGCCTCCTTTCTCTGCTACGCGGAATCCGTGCTCGGCGGCACGACGACGGTGGTCGACATGTGGCGCTTCATGGAGGGCAGCGCGCGCGCGGCGGAGATCATCGGCAACCGGCTGGTGGCGGTTCCCTATGTCGGCGAACACCCGGATTACAACTATTTCGACACGCTCGACATGAACGAGGCCATGCTGCAGACGTGGCACCGCAAGGCCGGTGGCCGCGTCAATGTCTGGGTCGGGCTGGAGCATTTGTTCTATGCGGACGAGGCCGGCCAGCAGCGCGCCATCGACCTTGCAAAACGCTACGATACCGGTTTTCACACCCATTGCAGCGAGGCACAGATCGAGCTTGCCGAATTCGACAGGCGTTATGGCAAGCGCCCGATGTTCGCCCTGAAGGAGCTCGGCTTCTTCGAGGCGCCGCGCACCATGATCGCCCACGGCGTTTGGCTTGATGCGTCGGAAATCGACCTGATCTCGAACCATACCGTCTCCGTCGCCCACAATCCGGTGAGCAACATGAAGCTTGCAAGCGGCATCGCGTTGGTGGCCGATATGCTTGCCGCCGGTGTGCCGGTCGGCATCGGCACGGACGGCGAGAAGGAGAACAACAATTTCGACATGTTCGAGGAGATGAAGGTGACTTCCCTCCTCGGCAAGCTGAAAGACCTCGACGCCGCCGCCATGGACAGTTGGGACGTGCTGCGCATGGCGACGATCACGGGCGCGCGGGCCATCGGCCTCGACCACGAGATCGGATCGCTGGAAGCCGGCAAGCGCGCCGACCTGATCGCGGTGCGCACCGATACGCCGCGGATGACGCCGGTCTTTTCCGATGGTCCCTACTTCAACCTGCAGCACAATCTGGTCCACGCCGTGCGCGGCAGCGATGTTCGCCTGACCATGGTGGACGGCAGGATCCTGGCTGAGGACGGCGTGCTGAAAACCGCAGACCTCGACCACATCATCGCCGACATCCACCGCCTCGCTCCACCCCATTTTGCCCGCCGGGCCGCCTGGCTCGCGGAGAATAATGAAGGCACGGCGCAGTGGACGAAAGCGGGGCAATGACAGGACCGGCCGCCGGTTGCAGAGCATTCCGAACACCGGCAAAGGGCAACGGAGCAAGACAGGTGGCAAAGACGACCGACAGTGCAGCGCTCGACGAATGGTATGCGGTCGAAACAGCGGCCGAGATCCAAGACACGCCCGTTTTCACCCGCCTGCTCGGGCAGGACATCATCGTGTCGCGCGGCGCCGATGGCATCACCGTCCGCGAGGCGCCTGCCGGCCCGCCACTCCCTGTGCGGGAGAAATACGGTTGCGTATGGACGACGCTCGGCGCGCCGCGTCGGGACATCTTCGACATTTCGGAGGCGCTGGAGACCGATCGCCGGTTCGTGCCCTGCGGCTGGGTGACGATGCGTGCCTCCGGCTTGCGGGTGGTGGAGAATTTTCTCGACATGGCGCATTTCCCGTTCGTCCATGCCGATATTCTGGGCGCCGAGCCGAACACGGAGGTGCCGAGCTATCTCAGCGAGATCCGCCGCGACGTGGACGAGGTGTGGGCGACCAACTGCACCTTCTTCCAGCCGCGGATCGCCGCCACCGAGAGCGAGGGTGGCTTCGTGCAACTGACCTACCGGGTACCGATGCCCTTCGTGGTGATGCTCTACCGCGTCTGTCCGACGGCCCCCGACCGGCTTGACGCCATCGCGCTGTTCATTCAGCCGATCGAGGAGGATCTCTGCCGGGCACAGCCGGTCATGTATCTGGTGGATACGGCCTCCACCCAGACCTCGCTCCTGCATTTCGAGCAGGTAATTTTCCTGCAGGACCGCATCATCGTGGAGAACCAGCGCCCGCTGCTCCTGCCGATGGAGCCCCGGCGGGAAATTCCGACCCGTGCTGACTCCTCCTCCATCGCTTATCGCCGCTGGCTGAAGGAAAAGGGCCTGCGATTCGGCACCGTTACCGGGGCGGGGTGACGATGGCCGATCTCCCGCACCTCCTTTCCCTCGAGGTCCTGCACCCGGCCAGCGTTCAGGACGCGCTAGACCTGCTTCAGGGCGACGCGCGTCTCGTCGCCGGCGGCACGGCGCTGCAACTGGAGTGGGCCCGCGGCCTGCCCAAGCCGGCACGGCTGATCGACCTCGGCCGCATTCCCGGTCTCAAGGGGATCACGGGGGATGCGGCGGGCCTGCGGATCGGGGCGTTGTCGCCGCTCAGCCTTCTCTGCTCCAGCGAGCGCGTGGCGCATCACCTGCCGCTGCTGCAGGCCGCCGCCCGCACAGTGGCCGGGCCTGCGGTGCGCAACCTTGCCACGGTCGGCGGCAACATCGTCGGCCGCACCGGCTGCCTCCTGCCGGCGTTGCTGGCGCTGGACGCGACGCTTGAGGTGACAGGCAGAGACGGGCGCTTCCGCGAGCCCCTTTCCGGCTGGCTCCGCCGCCCGGCCGACCCGGCCGAGGTGCTGGAGGCGGTGCACCTGCCGGTGCCGGATTCCCAGAGCCGCTGGACCCAGCGCAAGATCGGCCTGCGTGCCGCCTTCACCCCCAGCGTCATCGGTATCGCGGGCCGTCTCGATTGCCGCGATGGCACCATCGTCGCGGCGCGCCTTGCGATCGGCGGCGGTATCATCGTGCCGCGCAGACTGTTGGAGATGGAGCGGCTGCTCACAGGACAGGATGTCGCCGGGATCGACTGGCCGGCGCTGCGCTCCGCGCTGATCGCCGCGATCGACGCGCCGGACGATGCGTTCCGGTCGGGGCGGTACAGGCGGATGGTTGCGGCCAATGCGCTGGTGCAGGGTTTGCGGGATGCCGGACGATCCCGCCCGGCGGAGGCTCCCGTGCCCGAGAGATCGGCAGAACTGGAGACGCCGCGTACGCCAACGGAGATCCGCCTGACCCGAAAGGACCAGGCGCATCGCTGGCACGTCCGGCCCGACATGGAGCGCAAGGTTTCCGGAACACTTCCCTACCTGACGGACCAGCGGGAGGCGGGCATGCTGGTCGGGCGGATTCTCAGGGCCGGTCGCCCGCATGCGCGCATCCTGTCAATCGATACCAGCGCGGCCGAGGCGCTGCCCGGCGTCGCGGCGGTCGTCACGCACCGCGACATTCGCGGCGAGAATGCGTTCGGCATCGTGGTGCAGGACCAGCCGGCCTTCTGCTTCGACAGGGTGCGCTTTGTCGGCGATCCCGTGGCCGCCGTCGCGGCCGTCGATGCGGCCACGGCGGAGGCGGCGCTCGCACTGATCCGGGTGGACTATGAAGACTTGCCCGTCGTGACCGACCCCGAAGAGGCGCTGTCGGACGCAGCCCCGGCGATCCATGCGGGCGGCAACCTGCAGCGGATCCTGCATTTCTCGCGCGGCGACGTCGCGGCCGGGTTCGGGGGTGCTGCGCATGTCGTCGAGCGGCGCTACGAGACCTCGCGCCAGATGCATGGTTTCATGGAAACGGAAGGCGGCTTTGCGCGTGTCGAGCCGGACGGATCGCTCGCCGTCTTCGTCGGCGGCCAGCACGGCGCGCGCGACCGGCTGCAGCTGGCGCGCATTCTCGGGCGTCCGGAGGAAACGATCCGCGTCGTCACCAGCCCGACCGGCGGCGCTTTCGGTGGCAAGGACGAGCTGACGGTGCAGCCGGCGCTGGCCTTGCTGGCGATCAAATCCGGCAAGCCGGTGCGCCTCCAGCTTTCGCGGGCCGAATCGGTAATATCCGGCATCAAGCGTCATCCGATGATCATCCGCATGCGCACCGCTTGCGACGCCTCCGGGCGCCTGATCGCGCAGGAGGTGGATCTGCTCGCCGATGCCGGTGCCTATGCCTCGCTCGGTCCCGGCGTGCTCGAAACCGCGCTCGAGCACGTGGCCGGTCCCTATGTGATCCCGCATGTTTCGACACGCGGGCGGCTTGCCTATACCAATAACGGCGTCTGCGGCGCCTTTCGCGGCTTCGGTGCCAACCAGATGACCTATGCGATCGAATGCCAGATGGATGCGCTGGCGGACCTCTGCGGTCTGACGCCCGTGGAGATCCGCCGACGGAACCTGCGCGCCCAAGGCTCACCCGGTTTTCTCGGCCAGACCGTCGCCCCGTCGGAGCGCCTCGCGGACATGCTGGAGGCCGCCGCCGCAAGCCCGCTCTGGGACGATCCCGGGCCCGGCGACGGCGAAGAGGTGATCGGCACGGGCATGGCGCTGAACTATCAGGGCAACGGGCTCGGCTCGCTAGTGCCCGATCCGGCCGGCGGGCGCCTGCGCTTGCGCGCCGACGGGCTGATCGAGGCGGCCTACGGGTTGGACGAGATGGGACAGGGACTGCTCACCTCCGTTCAGGCGGCCGTGTCCGCCGAGCTCGGCTGCAGCCGCGACGATATCCTGCCCGTCACCGGCGACACGGCGCTTGCCCCCGATTCCGGCTCGACCAGCGCCTCGCGCGGCGGTTATGTCGTCTGGCGGGCCGCGCGACTGGCGGGCCCGGAGTTTTCCGCCCGGTTGGCGGACGCCGCCGCCCGTCTCCTCGACCGGCCCGCCGACGGCCTGAAACTGGCGCCCGGCGGCATCGCCGACCGCCGCAGCAACAGCGGACGGCTGCTCCTGCGCTTTCGCGACCTGGCCGCGGCGCTTGCGCCTGACGCACGGCCGTCCGTCACGGTCGCCTTCGACTTTCCCAAGACGGAGCACACGGCCGGCAACGCCCGTTACATCTTCGCCTTCGGCGCCTGCATCGTGCGCGTGGCGGTGAGCCGGATCACGGGCGCCGTCCGCGTCCTCGATATCCACCAGCACACGGCCGCAGGCCCGGTTCTCGACGTCGCCGCCTATCTCGGGCAGATGGAGGGCGGGGCGATCCAGGGGCTGGGCTTCACCCTGACCGAGGACGCGCGGATGCTGGACGGTGCCTATGTGACCACCAATCTCGACACCTACATGCTGCCCGGCATCCGCGATACGGCGCGCAGCATGTCGGTCTTTGCGCTGGAAGGGCTGGATGAGGGCGACGGCCTCGGCCCGCGCGGTGCCGGCGAACTCGGGATCGGCGCGATCACCCCGGCCATCGCCAACGCCGTTGGAAAGGCCATCGGCCAGACCGCCGGCCAGACCGCCGGCAAGACGCCGCTGACCGTCCCCTTCTGTCCGGAAGGCCTTCTGGACGCGATCGGAGCACGCGTATGAGCACCATCGCCTTCCGCCTCAACGGCGAGATGCGGTCCATCGCCACGCCGGCCGAGACTCGGCTCTCGGAGATCCTGCGCGACCAGTACCTCCAGACGGCCACCAAGATCGCCTGCGGCATCGGGCGCTGCGGCGCCTGCACGGTGATGATGAACGGCCAGGCCGTCAATGCCTGCCTCGTCATGGCCTGGCAGATCGAAGGTGCCGACATCGTCTCGCCGGAGGGGCTGGGCGCCTTCGACACTGCTCGTGTCGTCAAGGCCGCGCTCATCGACGAGAACGCTTTCCAATGCGGCTATTGCGCGCCCGGCTTCTTGATGGCGCTGACCGCCTTGTTCCTCAGCAACCGGCAGGCGGGAGAGCCGGAGATCCTGTCGGCGCTGGAGGGCAATCTCTGTCGCTGCACCGGCTATCATTCCATCCTGCGCGGCGCGCTTTCCGCCGCCAACCGCCTGCGCGACGGCGCAGCAAGCGAGACCGGAGATCCCCCATGACCCTCATCCTTCGCCCGTTCAAGCCCGAAAGCGAGGGCGCCAAGGCCTTTCTGTCGACACCGCGCAAACGCCTGCTGATCGGCGGCGCGTGGGTAGAGGCCGCCGGCGGCGCGACGTTCTCGACCCACGATCCCGCGACCGGCGAGCCTTTGGCGGAACTGAGCGAAGCGAATGCGTCGGATGTTGACGCGGCCGTCGCGGCCGCCAGAGCTGCCTTCGAAGGCGACGCCTGGCGCGGCATGACGCCGTCGGCACGCGCAAAACTGCTCTGGCGCATCGCCGACCGTATCGAGGCGAATGTGGATGCGCTGGCGGAGCTTGAAACGCTCGATCAGGGCAAGTCGCTGAAGACCGGCCGTTTCGGCGAAATCCCGGCCTCGGCCGAACAGTTCCGCTATTTTGCGGGCTTTGCCACGAAGATCCTCGGCACCACCATTCCCACCTCGATTGCCTACCAGCCGCCGGGCAAGACGATCTTCGCCTATACGACGCGCGAGCCGATCGGTGTGGTGGCCGCCATCACGCCGTGGAATTCGCCGCTGCTGATGGCGGCGATGAAGCTGGCGCCGGCCCTTGCCGCCGGTTGCACCGTGGTGCTGAAGCCGGCCGAGGAAACCTCGCTCACGGCCCTTCGCCTCGGCGAATTGATGATCGAGGCGGGACTGCCGGCCGGCGTCGTCAACATCGTCACCGGTTCCGGGGAGGTCGCGGGCGCAGCGCTCACTGCCCATCCGGACGTCGACAAGGTGGCCTTCACCGGCTCGACCGAGGTCGGCAAGCTGATCGTGGGGGCGGCGCGCGGCAATCTGAAAAAGCTGACGCTGGAACTCGGCGGCAAATCTCCGGCCATCGTCTTGGCCGACGCCGACATGGACCTCGCTGTTCCCGGCATCGCCCGCGGCATCTTCGCCAATGCCGGGCAGGTCTGTGTCGCCGGCTCGCGCGTCTATGCCCACCGCGCGGTCTACGACCGGCTGGTCGAAGGGCTGGCGCGGGAGGCAGGCAGGCTGCGTCTCGGCCACGGCCTCGACCCCGAGACCGACCTCGGGCCGCTGGTCAACCGGAAACAGGCCGACCGGGTCGCGCGCTATGTTCGCGGCGGTGTGTCCGACGGCGCGGAGATCGTCGCGGGCGGGGTGCAGGACGGCGAGCAGCAGACCTTCTATGCGCCGACCGTCGTCACCGGCGTGCGCCAGGATATGGCCCTGATGCGCGAGGAAATTTTTGGTCCCGTCGTCGCCGTTACACCGTTCGACGAGGCGGGTGAGGCGCTCGCCTTCGCCAACGACACGCCCTATGGCCTTGCGGCCAGCGTCTGGACCGCCGACCTCAGTACCGCCCACCGCCTGTCGGCCGCCATCCGCTCCGGCACGGTCTGGATCAACTGCCACTCCTATTTCTCCCCCGAACTGCCCAAGGGTGGCCACAAGCAATCCGGTTGGGGCTATGAGAACGGCGCGCCGGGGCTGGAGAATTATCTCGAGACGAAGACGGTGTGTGCGGTGGTGTGATGCCAACGCCCCTGAGCTTTTACCTGAGGGCAGGTTCGAGTGGCTATCGATTTTATGGCGGCGGGGTCGTTTGCGAAGAAGTTCCAATTTGGCAGCCGATATCGATGAAGGGGTTCTGATCCCTTCAGGAGCGTTACCTTTCAGATGTCGGCGAGAAGGATGACTGAGACAAGGATCAAACCTGATCCGGAATTCCGATCTATGCCCCGTTCACTCTGCTGCGGCTGCTGGACGTAAAGACGGCAATCGCAAGACACACGCCCGCGATCTGCAGTCCCGCGCCGGCCGCTTCGGTCACTGTCGGCCATCGCGCCTCGAGGAAGAAGCCATAGCCGAGGCCGAAGATCGTTTCGGCGACGATCAGCTGAGCGGCGAGCGACAGAGGCAGGCGGCGCGCTGCGACCACCCAGAGCACGGTGGCCAGCCAGGATCCGGCAAGGCCCATGAGCAGCGACCAGAGGATGAATGTCTCGACCTGCGGTGGCGTGAACGTGGTCTGCGCGGCGAGCGATGTGAAGGGGAGCAGCATAATGCTGCCGATCAGAGCGCCGAGGCCCTGAACACCCGTCCAGGCGAGACTGTCGGGAGCATTTTCTTTGTCGCGCAGGATGACGGAGTTTGAGAGGCCATAGACAACCCAGACGGCAAGTGCGGCAAAGGACAGGGCCGTGCCAGCGAGAAGGTTCCCTCGGTCTTCCGACGACACATCCGCGAATGTGCCGAGATTGACGAAGGCGATACCGCCGGCGATCAGGAAGAGAGGGCTTGCCAGCCTCCGCCAGTCTACCGCCTTCTCGCTGAGATTGGCGATCAACGGCAGGATCACCGGCATCAGTCCGGTGACGAGCGGCGGAATGGCCGGTCCCGAAAGTCCGACAGCGAAGGCCGCGCTGACGAAATAGCCGACATAGCCGAGCCCGCCGAGTGCAAGGCCGATGCACCAGTGCCGCAGACCGAGCCCAACGGGGCGGAAGCGGGGATGCAGCATCAGCAGGAGCGAGACGAGGCCGAACAGGCCGTAGCGCGAAACCGCGAGATCGATGGGGGTAAAGGGTGCGACCGCGCGTGCGGCGACGAAGGTGAGGCCCCAAAGCGCGCAGGTGGCGAGCCCGGAGAGGATGCCGATGATCATGACAGAAAGCCTTGAAAGGAGAGGCATTCAGCATCGCCGGATTGTCGCCCAAAATCCATGGCGGATCGGAGGTGAAATCGCTAATCTCGCTCCATGACGAAAGCAAAAGACGCCGATCCCCTTCGATCCGGAAATTTTCCCCTCGATGCCATCGACGCGCACCTGCTCACGGCGCTCGACGCGCAAGGCCGGTTGCCGATGAGCGAGCTTGGCCGTCTGGTCGGCCTGTCGGCCCCGAGCACGGCCGAGCGGGTCCGGCGTCTGGAAGCGACGGGCGTCATCGCCGGCTTCACGGTGGAGACCGATCCGCGCGCGCTCGGCTATGCGATCCGGGCGCTGGTGCGCATCCGGCCGCTGCCGGGCAAGTTGCATCTGGTGGAAAAGCTCATTCAGGAAACACCGCAGATCGTCGAATGCGACCGGATCACCGGCGAGGATCCATTTCTGGCACGGCTGGTCGTGCACTCCGTCGAGGAGATGGACGCGGTGCTGGAAGGCCTGTCCGATCATGCCGTGACCAGCACGGCGGTGATCAAGGGACAGTCGGTCAAGCGCCGGCTGCCGCCGTTGTAGGACCTGTCCAAACGTCGAACAGACAGGCGGAAACACCACGGTCATGATTTGCAAAGACCGTAAGCGGTATCGATTCCATGTCGTTTCGAAAGCCATCCGGTGTTACCGGCATAGGGCGTGAGCGCCTCATCGTCTAGCGCAGCACCTCCGTCATGGTCTGTGCGCTTTGGTCCGCCAGTTCGCGACTTTGCAATCAGAGGCTCTGCGATGAACAAAATCGCCGGTCACGGTAAGTCTTACTAGTCCTGTCGTCTGCGGCCGCGCAGGATCGTGTGGTGGCTGACGATGTCATAGCCCATGCGGCGCGCGATCTCCTGGTGGAGTTGCACGATCTCGTCGTTCGGGATCTCGATCACCTCGCCGGTGTCGACATCGACCAGATGATCGTGCTCGCGCCGCGGCTTTAGCTCGAAACGGGCCGAAGCGTCCTCAATCGCCAGTTTCCGGATGATGCCGGCCGCCTCGAGGGAGGACAGGGTGCGGTAGACCGTCGCCAGCGACACGGTGTCGTCGATCCTGCGCGCGCGCGACAGGATCTCGTCGGCACTCGGATGATCGGCTTCCGCGGCGAGAACGCCGATGATCGCCAGGCGCTGTGGCGTCACGCGCAGATCCGCCGCGCGCAGGAAGCTCGCATAATCCGTCGAGGGTTGATCGCCGTCCGTCGCATTTGTCATGAAGCCCTTTTACGACAAGCCTATCGCGCCATCAATATGAGAATGCGTCGCATTTGCTCTTGCTAAATGCGAATGCATCGCATTATCATCTATGTAAAGGCGGTAGCATTCCTCCCGTCCGCTTACCTTGCTGGAGATGATCTGATGCGCCGATCCCGTATCCTTGCCCTTGCGACCGCCCTTCTCGTGGCCGCCACGCTCCCGGCCTTGGCACAGCAACCCGCGGACAGGTTCAAGGTCGTGACGACCTTCACCGTCATCGCCGACATGGCCCGGAACGTCGCCGGCGATGCCGCCGAGATCGTCTCCGTCACCAAGCCCGGCGCGGAGATCCACGGCTACGAGCCGACGCCGCGGGACATCCTCGCCGCTCAGGACGCCGATCTCATTCTCTGGAACGGGATGAACCTGGAGCGCTGGTTCGAGCAGTTTCTCGGCCATCTCGGCGACGTTCCCTCCGCCACGGTCAGCGAAGGCGTCCAGCCCATCCCGATTTTGGAAGGATCCTACGAGGGGATGACCAATCCTCATGCCTGGATGGGTCTCGACAACGCGCTGATCTATGTCGACAACATCCGCGACGCACTGGTGCGCAACGATCCGGCGAACGCAGAGGCCTACCGGGCCAATGCGGACGGCTACAAGCAGAAGATCCGCGCCACGATCGAGCCGCTGCGCGCCCGCATCGCCGCCATTCCGCAGGAGCGGCGCTGGCTCGTCACCTGTGAGGGCGCCTTCAGCTATCTGGCCCGCGACTTCGGCATGAAGGAGCTCTACCTCTGGCCGATCAATGCCGACCAGACCGGCACGCCCCAGCAGGTGCGCAAGGTCGTGGATGGCGTTCGAGAGCACAAGATCCCCGTCGTGTTCTGCGAGAGCACGGTCAGCGCCGCCCCCGCCAAGCAGGTCGCGCGCGAGACCGGGGCCGCCTTCGGCGGCGTTCTCTATGTCGATAGCCTGAGCGAGGCGGACGGGCCGGTGCCGACCTATCTCGACCTGCTGCGCGTGACCTCGCAGACCGTCGCGGACGGACTCGGCGCGGTGAGCGAATGATGGCCGGTACGGACAAAATGGCCCGGACCGCAACGGCCGAGATGCCGAACGTGACCGAAGGCATCGTCGCCCGGAACGTGACGGTGACCTATCGCAATGGCCATACCGCCCTGCGTGACGCCAGCTTCGAGGCGCCGCGTGGCACGGTAACGGCGCTCGTCGGCGTCAACGGGGCGGGCAAATCGACGCTGTTCAAGGCGATCATGGGCTTCGTGCCGGCCTCGCGCGGCGAGATCCGGCTCCTCGGCCGCACGGTGCGCCAGGCCCTGCGCGAGAACCTCGTTTCCTACGTGCCGCAGGCCGAGGAGGTGGACTGGACCTTCCCGGTCCTCGTCGAGGACGTGGTGATGATGGGGCGCTACGGGCATATGGGCTTCCTGCGCCGTCCGTCGCGGCGCGACCGGGAGGCGGTCGATACGGCGCTCGGGCGCGTCGGCATGGCGGATCTGCGGCTTCGCCAGATCGGCGAGCTCTCCGGCGGCCAGCGAAAGCGCGCCTTCCTGGCGCGGGCTTTGGCACAGGACGGGCAGGTGATCCTTCTCGACGAGCCCTTCACCGGCGTCGATGTGAAGACGGAGGACCAGATCGTGGCGCTCCTGCGCGAGATGCGCGACGAGGGGCGGGTGATGCTGGTCTCCACCCATAATCTCGGCTCGGTCCCGGAATTCTGCGATCGCACTGTCCTCGTCAAGGGGACGGTTCTGGCCTCGGGGCCGACGGAAACGGTCTTCACGCGGGAGAATCTGGAGCACGCCTTCGGCGGCGTCCTGCGCCATTTCACGCTCGGTGCTCGCATCCTCCACGCCGACGAGGACCCGCGCGAGGTCTCGATCATCACCGACGACGAGCGGCCCTTCGTCCACTACGGCAACCGCCTGCGGCGGAGCGGCGCGGAGGAGCAAACATGATCGCGCTTCTCCTCGAACCCTTCGACTACGGCTACATGACGAACGCCATGTGGGTCAGCGCGCTCGTGGGCGGCGTCTGCGCCTTCCTGTCCGCCTATCTCATGCTCAAGGGCTGGTCGCTGATCGGCGACGCGCTGAGCCATTCCGTCGTGCCCGGCGTCGCCGGCGCCTACATGCTGGGCCTGCCCTTCGCGCTCGGCGCCTTCATCTCGGGCGGGCTGGCCGCCGCGGCCATGCTGTTCCTCTCGGAGCGCTCGGGGCTGAAGGTGGACGTCGTGATCGGCATCATCTTCACCTCCTTCTTCGGGCTTGGCCTGTTCATGATCTCGATGAACCCCGTGGGCGTCAGCGTCCAGACCATTACCTTCGGCAATATCCTCGCCATCACGCCCGAGGACACGCTGCAGCTCGCCATCATCGGCTTCGTCTGCCTCGCGGTGCTGCTCGCCAAGTGGAAGGACCTGATGGTCACCTTCTTCGACGAGAACCACGCCCGCTCGATCGGTCTGCGGCCCGGCCTCCTCAAGGCGGTGTTCTTCATGCTGCTGTCCGCCGCGGTGGTCGCGGCTATGCAGACGGTCGGCGCCTTTCTCGTCATCGCCATGGTGGTGACGCCCGGCGCGACGGCCTATCTCCTCTGCGACCGCTTTCCCCGTCTCATCGCGCTCTCCGTGGCGATCGGCACCGCGTCGAGCTTCTTTGGCGCCTATGCCAGCTACTTTCTCGACGGAGCGACGGGCGGCATCATCGTGGTGCTCCAGACGCTGATCTTTCTCCTCGCCTTCGCGTTCGCGCCGAAGCACGGCATCCTCGCCGCACGGCGGCGCGCCAGACGCGTGGAGCCCCACCCCGGCGAGCCTGCCGGAGGGGAGGGCGCGTTATGAGCCTCGAAACCCTTCTTCTGCCGTTCCAGCTGTCCTTCATGCAGAACGCCTTCCTGATCTGCCTGATCGTGTCGGTGCCGACGGCGCTCCTGTCCTGCTTCCTCGTGCTCAAGGGCTGGGCGCTGATGGGTGACGCGGTGAGCCATGCCGTGCTGCCGGGTGTGGTCCTGGCCTGGATCCTCGGCCTGCCCCTCCTGGTCGGAGCCTTCGCCGCCGGCATGATCTGCTCGGTGGCGACGGGCTATCTCTCCGACAACAGCCGGGTGAAGCGCGACACGGTGATGGGCGTCGTGTTTTCCGGCATGTTCGGGCTCGGCATCGTCCTCTACACCGCGATCACGACGAACGAGCATCTCGACCACGTTCTCTTCGGCAACCTGCTGGGCGTCGGCCTGCCCGATCTTACGACATCCGGCATCATTGCGCTCGTCGTCTCGCTCGTCCTGATCCTGAAATGGAAGGATTTCCTGCTGCATGCCTTCGATCCCGCGCAGGCGCGGGTCTCGGGTTTGCGCACGGGATGGCTGCATTACGGGCTCCTGACCCTCCTGTCGCTGACCATCGTCGCCACGCTCACCTCGGTCGGGCTGATCCTGGCGGTGGCCCTGCTCGTCACCCCCGGCGCCATCGCCTTCCTCGTCACGCGCTCCTTCGGGCGGATGCTGGCCGCCTCGGTCGCCGTCTGCGCCGTCTCGATGGTGGCGGGCACCTATGCCAGCTTCTTCCTCGACAGCGCCCCCGCCCCGACCATCGTCCTCGTCCTCAGCACCCTGTTCGTCCTGGCCTTTCTGGGCCGCATCGCCGCCGTCCGGTCGGGCACGCGCGCCGAAACCCCGGCCTGATGACACCGGCCCTCCGGCCGTCACCGGAAGGGCCTATCAACCGGGCCAGATGGGACGATTTTTAAGGACACATTTCAAGACTCTTAAATTCATTGCGCTCATACTGATTCGTGTTGATGACGGTGGTTTCGATGCGTCGTGTAATTCAGAAGTCCCTTTTGACGGGCCTGCTTTCGATTGTTGCCTCCTTGGCTCTTTCGTTCGCCGTCGTTCCGTTGCTCGGAGGGCAGGTGGCGGGTGCAGGTCTGTTCATGACGATCTTCTGCCCCTTGGCGATATCGATCCCGGCCTCGGCATTCCATTTTAGCCAGTCGGAGAAAGTTCGACGGGCCGAAGCCGCAACGACGGAAGCTTTGCAAAAGCTCGCGGATGCCTATGACGCCCTTCGGTTCCGATCTCGCAGAGATGGCCTTACAGGCATTCTCAACCGGACCGCATTCCTGGAAGACCTGGAGGCAACCCGTCAACGGGGCGTAGCCGGTGCGTTGCTGTTTCTGGACCTGGACTATTTCAAGTCGATCAATGATCGGTATGGTCACGCGACCGGTGATGAAGCCCTCCGATGTATCGGCCGGATCCTGACCCGCTATCAGTCACAATCCGATTTCGCGGGACGTCTCGGCGGAGAAGAATTCGGGCTCTTTCAAAGCAATATGACGTTCGATGAAATGCGCGATCGGAGCGAAGAGATCCGGGAAGAGATCACCCGTGTTGTCTTGCTTTCACCCTCTGGCTCCGAAGTGTGGATATCCGCGAGCATCGGCGCGTGTCTTTGCCAGCCGGGATTTGATCCGGCAGGCTGCCTGAGGGCTGCGGACGAAAACCTCTTTCAGGCGAAAGCCCTCGGCCGGAACCGGGTCATCGCGTGACCGAACGCATGAACAGCTACTGATCTCTACATACGCCAAGGCTACGGATTTCGTTGCCGGTGTCGCCGGCGCTGTAGGTGGTGGACGCACTGTGCGGCGCGTTCGTCTTTGCCTGGACAAGCGTCGGCTTCAACTTGCCCAACGTCCATCGTCCCGTGATGAGTGTCCTCGGTGCCTCCGACGACACGCCGCCAACGGGAACCCGTGAGTCCCTGCCGGAGCCGCCAATCGGGTTACCGGCAGCGCAAGAGATGGCGCGCAGTCTGATGCAAACAGAAGCCGAACAGCGACATTTCACGATCGAGAGTGACGGCTATATCTTCTACGATCAGGACCATGGTCTCTATCGCTACGGTGCCCATACCTCTCTCGATCTGGCAGGCCTATGGTTGAGTGCCGTCGATGGAAAACGTTCACGCTTTGGATCGCCAACCGACGGAACGATGGCCATAAAACCATGACCTGGATGTCCATGCTTCATATGGCCCATGTGTTTGGTCTGCCCGACAAAATCCTCGTCTCGCTGACCGGCGAAAATCTCTGGTCCAACGCCGCAAGCGACCCAGCATAGCATTTTGATATACTCACATAACGTATGATAATAAGAAGATGCGCTTTCTCGATTGAACCCTCGACGAAGGCCCCACATACTCTTTGTCATAACAATGACAAAGAGGGTAACATGTTTAAATCTAACATTATTCTGGCTCACGCCTATCGCCTCTCCACGTCCGCCATCGCCGGGCTCCTCGTCCTCTGTGTGGGCTCGGCCAGCGCCGAAACGCTTCGGCTCGCCCATGCATCGAGCTCGAAGAGCCTGATCCAGGAAGCTGTCGTCATGTTTGCCGACACGCTGGCCAAGGAAACGAAGGACGGGCTGACGGTGCAGATTTTCCCGGACGGTCAGTTGGGCGACGAAGGGCCGATTGCGGATGGCGTCGGCTCCGGCTCGATCGACATCGGCCTTGGCGGCGTTGCCGATGCGATCGATCCCAAACTGAACGTCGTCACCTTGCCGTTCCTGTTCTCGGATGCCAAAGCGGCACATGCCTTTCTCGACGGGCCGGTGGGCAAGAAGGTTTTCGACACCGGCGCCGACAACGGCTTCAAGATGCTCGGCGCGCTCGACTCCGGCTTTCGCCAGTTCGCGACCGTCAGCACCTCCATCGCCACGCCCGCGGATATGAAGGGCCTGAAACTGCGCACGCCGCCGAACCCGGTCATTCTCACGACCATCGAGCAGCTGGGCGCCTTGCCGCAGTCGCTGCCTTTCGGCGAAGTGTATACATCGCTGCAATCGCATGTCGTTGACGGCGTCGAGCCGGAAATCCGCGAT
The DNA here is from genome assembly GCF_003217095.1 of Rhizobium sp. PP-CC-3A-592. GTDB lineage: Bacteria > Pseudomonadota > Alphaproteobacteria > Rhizobiales > Rhizobiaceae > Ferranicluibacter. The sequence goes on along the minus strand of NZ_QJSR01000003.1, from coordinate 348,436 downwards.
TTCGCGGACCAGAAATGGTATGAAAGCGCGAAGTTCCTGTCCGTCTCGAACTACATCTGGACGCCGAACTACTGGTTCATGAACAAGGAGCGTTTCGACGGCCTGAGCCCCGAGAATCAGGCTGCCGTCCTCAAGGCTGTCGATGTAACGACCACCTGGTATCGGGGTAGGCTCGACGACGTCTACGCCAAGGTCATCGAGGACCTCAAGTCCAAGGGCGTGACGGTGACGACGGTGGATGCGGGACCGTTCCGGGCCATGGTCGATCCCGTTTATGCGAAATTCGGAGCGGAATGGGGCGCGGACTTCGTGTCGTCCGTTCGCACGGCCGCTGCCGGCCAATAATCAAAGCCTGCAGACCCCCGGAACGATCATTCGGGGGGTCTGTGTCGCCTGATTGTCAATCTCCTCCCTCCCATCCTGGAAACCCCATGAAACACCTCGCTTCTTCAGCGGTTCTGGTGATGACGGTCATTGGCGTCCTAGTCGTCGTCGGTCTGATCCTGTCCACGGGTCTTGGCGCAGTTGGCCGATACCTCGGCCTGTCCGGCATCACATGGTCGTTCGAAATGGTCGGCATCCTGTTCCTGTGGACCACGGCCATCGGTGCCGTTCTCTCGGAGGTCGCCGGTGAGAACGTCTCCATCGACGGCAACACCTCGACGAGCGGCCGCAATCGCTGGTTCCGCATCTATCACAACCTCGTTTTGCTGAGCGTGGCTGCCGCCTTTCTCTGGAGCGGCCGGGCGATGCTGGCCCGCACGGGGTTCGTGCCCACCCCGGTGATGCGCGCACCCAGCTGGACCGTTCAGAGCATCATCGTCTTCATGGGAGCGACGCTCGCCGTCATCGCCCTGGCACGTATCGTTTCAGCCTTCCGGGAGCGCGCGCGATGACCCTTCTCGTTCTTTTCGGCGTCTTCGCCATAACGCTCTACACCGGTGTGCCGGTCGCCTGGTCGATCGCGTTCTCCACGCTGGTCGTCATCTTCTGCGGTCTGGTTCCGTTGCCGCCGTCCTGGTTCGCCCAACAGGTCTATATGGGCGCCGATTCCATATCCCTCGCATCCATCCCCCTGTTCCTCGTCGCCGGTGGCATCATGAACGAGGGCGGCCTGACACGCCGGATCATCGATCTTGCCAATGATATGTTCGGCTGGGTCAGGGGAGGGCTCGGCGTCGTCAACGTCGCGACCTGCATGATCTATGGCGGCATCACGGGATCCGCGACGGCCGATACCGGCGCCGTGGGCGCCATCATGATCCCGGCCATGGCCGAACGCGGCTATCCCCGCGACTTCTCGGCAGCCGTCACCGCTGCAGCCGGCACGCTCGGCATCATTTTGCCGCCCAGCGTGGTGATGATCATGTACGGGGTCATCACCGATACCTCGATCGGTGGCCTGTTTGCCGCCGGCATCATTCCCGGCTTGATGCTGGCAATCACGTTCGGGCTGACGGCCTGGTGGATCGGCGTCCGGGAGAACTTCCCGAAGTCGGACACCCGCCCGACGCTCTCGAGCTTCGGCCGTCATCTTGTTCGCGCCCTTCCGGCATTGATGATGCCGATTGCGGTGCTCAGCTCCATGCTGAGCGGACTGGCAACGACGACCGAGGCCGCTTTCGTTGCCGTCGTCTGGGCGCTGCTGGTGGGTGGCCTGCTCTACCGGGAGATCACCTGGGCGGGCCTTTGGAAGATCGGGGTCGAGACGGTGCGTATGACCGGTGCGATCATGATCATCATGGCCGTCTCCGTGCCGTTTTCATGGATCCTCACCGTCGAGCAGATCCCGCAATGGACGGCCGGACTGCTTCACGCCTGGGGTGCCGGTCCCACCATCACGATCCTTCTGATCCTGGCGCTTCTGACCTTCGTCGGTACCTGGGCGGATCTCGGGCCGTCGCTGATCATTCTGGCACCGATCGTTCATCCGATCGGTGTCGAAGCCGGGCTGCAGCCGTATCAGCTCGGGCTGATCTTCACGATGGCACTCGGCATCGGCCTGTTCACGCCGCCGGTAGGCACCAACATCTTCGTCGTCTGCAATGTCGCCAAAGTGGGGGTGAACGCGGTCACGCGCAGGCTCATCCCGTTCTTCATCACCAGCAATATCTGCCTTCTGCTCGTCGCCTTCATTCCTGAGACGACGGAATGGCTGCCGCGCTACTTCGGATTCTAGAGCCCGCAGCGGCACAACACATGGACACCCTACAATGACCAAACATCTGGTTGGAGGCATCTCCAGCGCCGGCCGCGCCTTGCCTTGTCTCGACGGCGAACCCTTCCTCGCTCGCCGGTCCGAAGGCGCCTATGTCTGGGACGGTGCGCAGCGCCGTTACATCGATACGGCGCTCGGTTTCGGCGCCACCGTGATCGGCCATGCGCACCCGGCGGTCGTCGAGGCGGTGACGGCCGCCGTGCGCAACGGACCGATGCCGGCTTTCGCCCATGACGGAGAAGAGGAAGCCGCCGCCTTGCTGACCTCGGCCACGCGACATCTCTCAAGCGCCATCTTTACGAACACCGGCAGCGAGGCGGTGCATCTCGCCTGCCGGCTCGCGCGCGCAGCCACGGGGCGCAGCCAGATCGCCAAGATGGCGGCCGGCTATGACGGGTGGTATGACGATGTTACGCTGGGACAGGCGGGCTCCCTCGATGCGGACATGGTTGCAAATGCCAGACCGACACGCGAGCGCACCACCCTGCTGCGCTTCAACGATTTCGACGATGTCGATCGCCTGTTTGCGGAAAATGACGACATCGCCGCCGTCATCGTCGAGCCCATGCTGGCCAATGCTGGGTGCATCCCGGCAGCGCCCGGTTATCTCGCTTATCTGGAAGCGACGGCGCGACGCCATGGCGCGCTGGTCATCCTCGATGAAGTTCTCATGGGCTTCCGCACGGGCTTCGGCCTGGCAGGGCATGGCCTGGGCATTGAAGGTGACATTGCCACTGTCGGCAAGGCCATCGGCAGCGGCATTGCCGTTGCCGCCGTCGTCGGCCGCCCTGAGCTGATGGCGCTGGCCGAAGCGGGAGCGGTTATGCGTGCAGGCACCTATAGCGGCAATCCCGTTGCGACAGCAGCCGTGACGGCCACGTTCCAGCTTCTCAAGGATCTCGACTATGCCGCGCTTCAGGCGCAGGGCCATCGGTTGCGGCAGGAGATCGGCGCTGCATTTTCCGATCAGGGCCTGGCGGTGGCGACATCCGGGGAAGGCTCCGTCTTCACGATCTGGTTTTCCGATAGCGCACCCTCGACCTATGCCGAGGCCAAGGCCAAGGCAAGCGCTGCCCTGACGCTCAGGCTCCACGAGACGTTACGCCGTCGCGGACTGTTGGTCATGCCGTTTGCTTTCGGCCGGCTCTACCTGTCCGATGCCCATTCCGATGCCGTCATTGGGGATATGGTCGGCATCTTCAGGGATGCGGCGCGTGACATGGCTGCGTGAGATCGGCTGCATGAATCTCCGGCCAAGCGCCGACCATGGCGGCGGGCGCGTTCGGACGATCCGGTCAAAGCTGCTGGAAGTGCGAGCGAACGAAACTTGCGACCGTGCGCACCGCAGCGCGGGCGCCGTGGGGAACGAGCAGCGCGATCTCCAGCGGTTTCAGTAACGGCAGCTCATCATCCTGCGCGTTCAGACGGCGATGTCTCGATGCGACCACGGAGGCCGGCAGGGCGGTCACGGCTGCGCCCGCATCGAGCGCGGCCTGTATCGACGGCAGATGCGACGACGTCCATGCCGCACGCCACGGGATGCCGGCTTCCGTGAGCGCGTGCACGATATGCGGTCGTGCACGACAATCCTTCTCGGGAAACAGAGCGAGGGGTAACGGGCGCTGGCGTTGCGTTTCTCCCTCCGCAGGCCCGCACCAAATGAGTTGTTCCCGGCGCAGCAATTCGCCGACCACGGAATCCGGCGCGCGCGTGATGATTGCGAGGTTGATCGTGCCATGCTCGACCATCGATTCCAGCGAGCGAGAAAAATCAAACTGGATCTCGACCTGTATGCGCGGGTTGGCGCGAGAAAACTCCTCGATCAAGGGCTTCCCGAACAGCTCGATATAATCGTCCGGCATTCCGAGCCGCACATATCCGCGCATCGAACCGGGATCGAGCGCAGCCAAAGCCTCGTCCTCGATGGCGATGATCCGGCGGGCATAGCCGATCAGGATCTCCCCGGTTTCCGTCAGGTGTACGCCGCGTCTGGTCCGGTCGAACAGCTTCCTGCCGATCTGACTTTCAAAGCGGGCGATCAACAAGCTCACCGCGGCCTGGGATTTGCCAATCCGCAAGCCCGCCGCGGTAAAGCCCCCGGCGTCGGCCACGGCCACGAAGGTCGCAAGCGCATCTGTATCGAAATGCTGCATGGAAGCCCGGATCTCGCTTCAGGAGGGCGCGCTACCCAACAGCCAAAATTTCAGGGCCGAGTGAACGCGACCCTATCGATCCTCGCCGCCGTTATCCTTGTCAATATCGTAATCGCGCAAACCCTAGTCACCCGAATCTAAAGTTCGGCTCATTGTTTTTTGGCAGAATCGCTTGACCGAGGCGAGGATTTGGTCGGCAGATTTCACCCATCTGTATGGCTTGGGATTTTCGTTGTGTGTTGCGATAAACGCGTCGATGTCGGCTTCCAGTTCGGCGGTGGAACGATGGACACCGCGTTGCAACTGCTTGCGCGTCAGCTCTGCAAACCACCGCTCGACTTGATTGATCCAGGAGGCTGACGTTGGCGTGAAGTGAACATGCCAATGCGGGCGGCGTGCGAGCCAGGCCTTGATCCTCGGCGTCTTGTGGGTCGCATAGTTGTCCATCACCAGATGCACGTCCGGTCCCTTTGGCATCTCGGCGTCAATCCGCTTCAAGAAGTCGAGGAATTCGGTTGCGCGGTGACGTTTGTAGCACCGGCCGATCACCGCGCCAGTGGCAACGTCGAGCGCGGCAAACAGGGATGTCGTGCCGTTGCGAACATAGGTATGGGTGCGCCGTTCGGCGATGCCCGGCGCCATGGGCAGAACCGGCTGCTCTCGATCCAGTGCCTGGATTTGCGATTTCTCATCCACGCATAGCACGACTGCCCGGTCCGGTGGCGACATGTAAAGGCCGACTATGTCTTGCACCTTATCAACGAACAGCGGATCGGAAGAGAGCTTGAATGTCTCCGAACGGTGCGGCTGCAAACCAAACGCGGTCCATATCCGACGGATGGTGGTGTGCGACAGCCCGCGGTCGGCTGCCATCGAACGGATAGACCAGTGTGTGGCATCCCTGGGGGTGGTGTTCAATGTCCGTTCGACCACCTCAGCTACCTGCGCGTCAGAGACGGTTCGTGGCCGACCTGCGCGATATTCGTCGGTCAGTCCGTCAATGCCATCCTGCACGAACCGGCGGCGCCACTTGCCAACCGTGTGCTCGTGGACGCCAAGGCGTTCGGCAACATCTTTGCTCTGCAGGCCCTGCGCGCATAGCAAAACTATCCGGCATCGATCCGACAGCGAGCGCGGCGCCTTGTGCCGACGCACCTGAGACTCAAGAAAATTTCTATCCTCGTCGCTCAGAGCGACAAGGTCCGGTTGCCTACCGACCATCAGTCACACTCCTGCCGTTGCTACAGAAGCGTAATAAAATGATACTTACTTTAGTTCCACGTGACTAGGCTCTCTGCACGTTTGCTTTGAAATCTTGGGATCAGCGCAGGCCTCAAAAGTCAGCTTACCACCCGCTTCGGATGATGACGCTCGCGGAACTGCACCGCATGCCCGGCTGACGGTTGCGCCAGGCCGCCGATATGTTTGCCCCCGTTACGCGTTGGCTTACACCCGGCGGGGGAAGGCCTCGGCATCCGGGGCGTTGGCCCAGCTCTGCAGGGTTTGCCCGCCGTCGATCAACCAATCGACCCCGGTGACGTGACGCGCATCGTCGGAGGCGAGGAAGGCAACCGTGGCAGCCACGTCTTCCGGCTGGCCGATGCGACGCAAGGGAATGCGATCGGAAAACCGCCGGATGCCGGCCTCATAGGCGGCATCGTCGCCGGCGGGGACGCCGAGCCGCGTCTCGATCACGCCGGGGCAAACCGCGTTGACACGGATGCCATAGGGTGCGGCATCCAGTGCGGCGACGCGGGTGAGGCCGACGATCGCATGCTTGGTCGATGCGTAGCCGGCGCCTCCGGCCAGCACGTCCCAGCCGGCCATGGATGAGCCCATGTTCACCACCGTGCCCTGGATCTTGGCCTCGATCATGACGGTGAGCGTTGCGCGCAGCACGTAGAAAATGCCGTTGAGATTGATGCCGACGATGCGGTGCCAGTCGTCGATCGCAAGCGCGTGGATGGGCGCGACCTTGCCCGAGATGCCCGCATTGTTGAACAGCACGTCGATACGGCCGAAATGTGCGGCAACATCGCCAACCATCGCTGCGGCCGATGCGGGATCCGCCACATCGACGGCAAATGCCTTTGCTCTCTCACCGAACGCTACGGCCAGCGCTTGGGCCTTGTCGAGGTCGATGTCGGCGACGGCAACGCGTGCGCCCTCGGCCATGAAACGGCGCATGGCGGCACTCCCGATGGCACCGGCAGCTCCGGTGACCAGCACGACCTTGTCTGCAAACCGCATCATAGCCACTCCTCTTGCGCGTTCAGTTCTCGAATAGCGGATAATCCCGCCATGAATGGCGCGGCGCAAAACCAAGCTGCAGCTGCGCGGCGGATGTGTCGATCAGCGCGGCAGAGCCATCGATCGGCTTGCGGATCGGCGTGCCCGGATAGGCTCTTTCGATGAGATCCGCGCTGGGGCAATCCATATAGCTGTCGGCGGCGCTGATGAACAAACGCGTGTGCCCGGTCACCGGCCGCTCAACGGCCGCAACGAAGGCTGCGGCGGCGTCCCGCGCATCGAGATAGGCCCAGAGGTCGCGCGCGGCATCGGCGTGCAAACGGCGCGGGCCGATGGCCGCGTGGAACGTCTCCGGCGTCTGGATCCACGGCATCCGCAGGCTGACGGCCGAGAAGGCGCCGCGTCGAACCATTGCCTCGACCAGCTCCTCGCCGAGCCATTTTGTTGTCGCATAGACGTCTTGCGCACCGATCGGATGCGCTTCGTCGATCGGCAAGTAAACCGGCACGACCGGCGCCTCGAAGAAGGGAAATCCCAGCACGCTGAAGGACGAGGCATAGACGAACCGCTGAACGTCACAAAGGCGCGCAGCCTCGACGGCGGCATACATCGCCGCCATGTTGATGCGGAACACGTCGGCCGCCGCCCGGCCTGTCGGGCGGGGAATGGCGGCGATATGGACGAGCGCATCCATGCCCTTGGCCAGTTGCGCCACCACCGCAAGCGCGCCAGCCTCGCCCGTGACATGAGACCAGCATGCACCTTCCGGTGGCGCGCTGACGTCGAGGCCGGTGACAGCATGGCCGGCTTCCACGAGGCGGGCAGCGACATGACGACCAAGCAAGCCGCTCGAACCAGTCACCAGAATGCGGCTCATCGGGCAATCCCTTGGTCATCAAAGTCGAAGGCAGGTCCAGGCTGACGAGGCTGCGAACAGGATTTCATGGAAACGCCGGCTCCTGACGTCAGACATCGATAAGCCGAAAGGATAAGGGCTATCGTCGATATCGTTGATGGTCAAACGATTAGGTCTCATCATACTTAGGATGTCAAGGTCGGTTTGTGGCACCGTTCCCTGTGAAAATTTTAGGGATAGCGGAACTCCGGATCGCCAGCCATCCGATGAAATAGCCGAGCAGGGTCTGATAAACCGCTTGACTTCACCGGCCTTCGATTGCTTGTTTGATCATCAATGAATTTTACCATTGCCGCTCCCCCGCAACCATGGAGACGCCCATGTCGCTCGACGTCTTTTCTGCACATCTCGAACAGCAGGATATCCGCTTGGATGGCAAGCGTAGCGCGCTGATCGTCATCGACATGATCAACGAGTTCTGCAAACCGGGCGGCAAGATGGTGCTGCCCGGTTATGAGTCTCTGGTCGGGCCGCAACTGGCGCTGGTGGAAGCTGCGCGCGCAGCCGGAGCGCCGGTTATCTGGGTTCACGATGCGCACCGGCCGGGAATGCGGCATGAGCGCGAATGGGCAAAGCGCACGCCGCACGGACTCGAAAACACCTGGGCGACCGAGATCATCGAGGATCTAGGGGCCCGCCCTGATGACATCCACGTCACCAAGCGTCGATATTCCGCCTTCTTCCAGACGGATCTCGACCTGACGCTGAAGGATATGCAGCTCGACCAGCTGGTCATCTGCGGGGTCGTCACCAATATCTGCGTCCGCTCGACCGTGCATGACGCATTCTTCAACGGATACGAGGTGGTCGTGCCGGCCGATGCCTGCGCTGCGACCGGCCCGCGCGAACAGGAAAGCTCGCTCTACGACATCGCCACGCATTTCGGCCTCGTTTCGGATACGCAGTCCGTCGTTGCCGCCTTCAGCAAGGGCGCCACGCTCACCAATATGATTGCGGCCTGACCACGCAGGAGGCAATGACGACAAGATAGCGCGATTGCCCCCAAGACCTGCCTATCGAATGGAAGACCTTTTGAAGACGATCGATCCCATCTCCCCTGATCTCTCATCGCCGGACCAGAGCGACCAGCCCACCGCCATCGAGCTTCCCGAACTGGGCCACGATGAAATCCAGGCCTATTACGCCCGTACGGGATATTCGCTGGAGCATCACGCGGCACACTTGCTGCGGCGCGCGCACCAGCGGGCGACGGCCTGCTTTCAGGCGGTCATGCCCGGAGACGACCTGACGCCGACGCAGCTCGCAGCTCTGGCAACGCTTCTGAAACACGGCGAACTCTCGCAGAACCATCTCGGCCGCATGACGCAGATGGATCCGTCCACGATCAGCCTCGTCGTCAAGGCGCTGATGAAGCGCGGACTGATCGCGCGCAAGCGCTCGGATACCGACCAGCGCATGACGATGATCACGCTGACCAATGCCGGCGTGCACTACACCTTGCCCCTGCTCGACCGCTCCATGCAGGTGGCGCGCCGCCTGCTGTCACCGCTCTCGCCCGGCGAGCAGGCAACGTTGCTTGATCTGCTGAACAGGGTTGGCGAGCCGGAAGCGGACTGACGACAGCCGATCTGCGCGCCGTGGACGCCGTAATGCCAAATTCCCATCGCCAAGCCCTGAGGAAATCCGACGATGCAGCCATCCTTTGACCGCCTTCTCATTCGGAACCTCGGGCTGGTGCTCACCGGCGATCTCGCAGCGCCGATCGCAGATGCCGACGCCATTCTCGTCGAGGGTGGGCGGATCTCGGAGATTGGCCGCGCCTCCTCCATGGCGCTGCCGGACGACATCACGGTGATCGATGCCAAGGGCTCCGCGATCATGCCCGGCATGATCGACAACCATTCGCATCCTGTCATGGGTGACTGGACACCGAGGCAGAACCAGCTTGGCTGGATCGACTCGACCTTGCATGGCGGTGTGACGACGCTGGTCTCGGCCGGCGAGGTGCATGTGCCCGGCCGCCCGAGGGACGTGATCGGCGTCAAGGCGCTCGCCATCACGGCCCAGCGCGCCTTCAGCGCATTTTCCCCGACGGGCATGAAGGTGCTCGCCGGCGCCTTGATTCTCGAGCACGGGCTGACCGAAGCGGACTTCGTCGAACTCGCGGCTGCCGGCGTCACGCTGGTCGGCGAAGTCGGCCTCGGCTCCGTCAAGGATGGCGCCACCGGCCGGCAAATGGTTGCCTGGGCGCGGCAGAACGGCATGACCTCCATGACCCATGTCGGCGGCCATTCCATTCCCGGCTCGTCGCGCATCGGGGCGGAGACGGTGCTGGAAGTCGATGCCGATGTCGCCGCACATCTGAATGGCGGGCCGACGTCCCTGCCGGAAGCCGAGCTGCGCCTCATCTGCGAGACGAGCACCCGCGGGCTCGAGATCGTCCACAACGGCAATATGCGCGCCGGTCTCTTCGTGCTCGATACCGTGCGGGATGTCGGGGCGCTTGACCGCTTGGTGCTCGGCACCGATGGCCCGGCCGGCTCCGGCGTCCAGCCGCTCGGCATGTTGCGGCTCGTGACCATGCTGGCGTCTCTCGGCAATCTCGCGCCGGAAATCGCGATCTGCCTGGCCACGGGCAATGTCGCGCGCCTGCGCGGCTTGACGGACCGCGGACGGATCGCGGTGGGCCTTGCCGCCGATCTCGTCTTCATCGACCAAGCCATGGGCGGCGCGGGCGACGGTGTTCTCGACAGCATGGCGCTCGGCAACATGCCGGGCATCGGCATGATCCTGGTCGACGGTGTCCCCCGCATCACCCGCAGCCGCAACACGCCGCCGTCCATTCTCGTGCCGGAGCTTCTGGCCGGCTGAAGGCATCGCAACATGCAACGGCCGCGCTCCTGTCGGGGCGCGGCCGTTGCATGTCGGTCATACCGAAGGTTCAGACCATGCCGTCCTTGCCGATGATCCTATCCACCGTCAGGCCACCTACGCGCGGGTGCGGCCGGCCGCTGTCGGTGACGGCGATTGCCACGGCGATCTCGTCGGCGCGGGGGGCATCGGGCACGCGGACCTCCATGCCATCGAAATGGCTGCGCACCCGGGCGGCATCCTTGTGGCCGAGCGGAATGTCGAAGGTCGCACCGGGCGCACCACGTTTCTTGGAGGAGGGGATGAGGGCAGCGCCGCCGCCCAGAACGGCACGGAACGGTGCACCAAGCTCCGGGTGGATCAGGGCCGCTGCATGTTCCAGCTCACCATCCTCCCCGACGAGCACGGCCTTGCCGAAGCTTTCGATCCGCGACCCCTCGATCCCCAAAGCCGCCACGGCCCGCTCCGGCAGAATCTGCCCGAGCACCCGGCCGACGGCTTCGAGGGCTGAGAGATCCTCGACATAGCGACCGGCAAGGGGATTGTGGATGACGGCGACGGAGGCCGCGCGCCGGGTGGGTTTGTCGAGCTTTCGTCCGCCCTCGACCAGCGTTTCCTCAACCACGGTTATGATGCGGCGCAGTCCGATGGTGTCGTTCGCGTTCATCGCAGCCCATCCTCGCCCTTGATTTCGCTGGCTTTCAGGCCGCCCACGCGCGCATGGACGCGCGGACCCGTGGTCATCGCGAGGGCAAGCACCATCTCGTTTGCGCGCGGTGCGTCGCCGATGCCCACTTCGACCGCATCAAAGTGGCTGCGGACGTAGGATGCGTTGATATGGGTGATCGGGACATCGAGGCGCGTGCCCGGTCCGCCGACCTTCTTGGTCGAGGGAACGATGGCTCGGGCATCGCCGAGCAGTTCGCGCATGGAATAGCCGCCCGGATTATGCCAGAGGGCTGCATGCTCCAGCTCTCCGGCCGATCCGACGATCGCGCCCTTGCCGTAGCCTTCGACGACAGCGGGATCGCCGCCCAACGCATCGATGAGGCGGCGCGCCATCTCCAGGCCCAGCGGCTTCAGGTCATCCATGAAAAAGGCGATGTCCTCGACATAGGCGCCGGCAAACGGGTTCTCGATGACGGCGAGAACGGAGGCGCGCCGAAGAGGCGTGCCGGCGACCGGGCCTCCCTCATGGAAGATCTCATCCACGGAAACGACGAATTTGCGTACGACCACGTCTGCCATGTACCTCTCCATATTTGTTAGAGTGGTAACAATCCATCACGTCCGCTCCTTGTCAAGGGAGACGCCGGAGAAACCCGGTCGCATGACCCTGGCAGTGTTGCCGAGCGACGGAATTGAGCGATTCTGGCGTGCAATGCAGCAAGATGAAAAAAGCGTCAGAAAGCGATTGACAAGATTTGGAAGTCGACACAGTATTCGTATGACCATCAACTAATGCGGCATCAAGACCGGGTGATGGATCTGCCGAGAAGGCTACCAGAGGGAAAGAACCAAAATGAAGATTTTTGCCCGCTTCTTAGCGGCCGGCGTCGTGCTGGCTGCATCCGCCCTTCCGTCCGTCGCTGCCGAGAAGGTGCACATCGCTGCGATCTCCGGCTATTTCGCGCAAGGGTTCGGCATTTCCATCGTCAACGGCCTGAACAAGGCCAAGGACGATTTCGGCATCGACCTCAAGCTTGTCGATACCGGCAACCGGGCGCTCGATTACGAGGAGCAGTTCGCCAATCTCGCCAAGAGCGGCCAGTACGACCTGATCTTCGTCATGGGCTGGGAACTGGTGGATGCGCTGCAGAAGGTCGGCGCACAGTACCCCAACCAGCGCTTCGTCTTCATCGACGGCGTGCTCGACGCGAAGACGATGGTCTACGCGAATTTCGCCGAAGAACAGGGCTCGTTCATCGCCGGTGCGCTCGCAGGCATGGTCGAGGATATGGGGCCCGAATTCGACAAGATCGGCGACGGCAAGGCGATCGGCTTTGTCGGCGGTCGCGACATTCCCGTCATCCGCAACTTTTTGGGCGGTTACGAGCAGGGCGCGAAATATGCAGCGCCAGACGTGAAGGTGAATTCGGTCTTTGCCGGTACGTTCGATGACCCGGCAAAGGGTAGCGAACTGGCCATGGCGCTCTACGGGCAGGGTGCCGACATCGTCTACAACGTCGCGGGCCCGACCGGCGAGGGCGTGATGCAGGCAAGTGCCGCAGCCGACAAATATTCGCTCGGCGTCGATATCGATATGTGCTCCAGTGCGCCCGGCAACGTGCTGGCCAGCATGCTGAAGCGCGGGGACGTCGCCGTCTACGCGATCATCAAGGACGAGGTCGAGGGCCGCAAGGTCACGCCGGGAACGCGCACCTTCGATCTCGCCTCGGGCGGCGTCGAGGTGAAGGTCTGCGACGATGTCGCGGCAAAGCTCCCGGCCGCGATCAAGGACAAGCTGGAAACCATCCGCACGGATGTCATCGCCGGCAAGATCCAGATCGCCCGCGCGAAGTAAGACGGTCCGGCGTGGGCGCGGACGAACTCCGCCGTCCACGCTGCCGTTCACGACGGTAAGGGCGACGCAATCTCGCGTCGTCTGCTCGGCGAAGGCGCGTTGACGGCTGTCAACGCCGGCCGTTCGGCTGTCGTTCTTCGATGAAATCCTCGTGTCTTCTTCTCCTGCCTCGGTATGCCTCATGGACCTTGCCGTCGATCTTTCCGGTATCACCAAGCGCTTCGGCGCCTTCACCGCCAATGACGGCATCGATCTCGCCGTCCGTCGCGGCGAAATCCACGCGATCATCGGCGAAAACGGCGCCGGCAAGACGACGCTGATGAACATTCTGTTCGGCCTGCTGCAGCCGGATGCCGGCACCATCTCGATCGGCGGCAAGACCATGCTGGTCGACAGTCCGGCGGTGGCGATCAACGAGGGGCTCGGCATGGTGCACCAGCACTTCAAGCTGGTGCCATCGCTGACCGTGGCCGACAATATCTTTCTCGGCATGGAAATCCGCAGAAACGGGCTCATCGACCGCGCAGCCCAGGTGGAGCGCACCCGCGTCCTCTCGGAGAAGTTCGGCCTGCGGGTCGATCCGCAGGAGCGGGTGGCGGGACTTTCGGTCGGCATCGAGCAGCGCATCGAAATCCTGAAGGTGCTGGCGCGCAACGCCCGCACCATCATTCTCGACGAACCCACGGCCGTCCTCACGCCCCAGGAAAGCCGCGACCTGTTCCAGACGCTGCGCAGCTTCGTGGACGACGGCATGACCGTGATCTTCATCTCGCACCATCTCGAAGAGGTGATGGCGGTGTCGGACACGGTTACGGTGCTGCGCGACGGCCGCGTCGTTGCCACCAAGCCGAAGAGTGCGCTCACCAAGCGGGAGCTGGTCCGTCTTATGGTCGGCCGCGACGTCAGCTTCGACCGGCGTCCCCGGAACAGGAACGAAGGCGCTGTGGCGCTTGAGGTCACCGACCTCTGGGCGCGGGATGACCGGCGGCTGACGGCATTGAAGTCGGTGGATCTCACCGTTCGCGCCGGGGAGATCGTCGGCATTGCCGGGGTCGCCGGCAACGGACAGACGGAACTCGCGGAGGTTCTCTCCGGGCTTCGGCCTGCCAGCCACGGCCGCGCGCAGCTCCACGGACACGATATCCTCGACCGGACGCCGGCCGAGATCCGCAACCGCGGTCTTGCCCATGTCCCGGGCGACCGCATGGTGCGCGGTGTCGATCGCAATGCGTCGCTGTCGGCCAACATGCTGATGGGGCGCCAGAACAAAGAGCCATTTGCCCGCCTCGGCGTGATCGACTGGACGGCGGTGCATGGAGCGATGCGCGCGCTGATCCTGCGTTTCGACATCCGCGCCCGTGGGCCGAAAGACCCGGCACGCAGCCTGTCCGGCGGCAACATCCAGAAGGTCGTGCTGGCGCGGGAGTTCACCGCCGGCGGCGACATGCTTCTCATCGACCAGCCGACCCGCGGCGTCGATATCGGCGCGCAGGAGGCGATCCACGACGAGATCATGCGCCAGCGCGCCGACGGCCGTGCGATCCTCCTGATCTCCACCCAGCTCGACGAGCTGAAAGCATTGGCCGACCGGATTCTCGTGATGTTCGACGGCCGGATCATGGGCGCGGTCGATGGTGCCGAAATGGACGAGGACGCAATCGGACTGATGATGGCCGGGATCGACCCGGCAGACCTGACGGAGGCCTCATGACGAACCGCCTGCTCTTCCGAGGGCTTTTCTCAAAAGGGCAGGCGCGAACGCTGGCGGGCCAAGCGCTCGCCTTCGCCATCGCGCTGGCGCTGGGTGCCATCATCATTCTCATGATCGACGAAAGCCCGGTTGCCGTCTTCATGACGCTGATGCGCGGTGCCTTCGGCGATGCGGAGAAGATCGCCAGCACCCTGCTGCAGACGACGCCGATCCTCATCTGCGGCATCGCGGCCTGCATCGCCCTTCGCGGCGGCATGTTCAATGTCGGCATCGAAGGACAGCTCTTTCTCGGCGGGTTCGCTGCCGCCTGGGTGGGGTTCGCCTTCGCACTGCCGCCCGTGCTGCACGTGCTTGCCGCTATGACGCTGGCGGTGGTCGCCGGTGCGCTCTGGATGGCGATACCCGCCTTCTTCCGCGTGCGCTTCGGCACCAACGAGGTGGTGTCCACGATTTTGGCCAATTACATCGCGACGCTGCTCACCTCCTATCTCACCATCTTCCTGTTCAAGCGCCCGGGCGGATGGTCGGAAACGCCGCCGATCCTGACGAGCGCCTACCTGCCGGAACTCTTCTCCTTCTCGCGGCTCAACATCGGCCTTCTCATCGGCCTGGCGCTGGCCGTGGGCGTGGCCGCCTTCTTCCGCTGGACCTCTGCAGGCTATGCTGTGACCATGGTTGGTTCCGCGCCCAAGTTTGCGGAATATGGCGGCGTCAGCGTGCGCCGTGTCGGCTTCGGTGTTCTCCTCGTCTCCGGCGCCGTCGGCGGTCTTGCCGGCGGTGTCGAGACGCTCGGCGTGCATCACCGGTTCATGGAAGGTTTTGCGCCGGGCTTCGGCTTCGACGGGCTCATCGCGGCCCTGCTCGCCAACGGCTCGCCCATCGGCACCATCTTCACGGCCCTGTTCTTCGGCGCGCTGCGGGCCGGTTCGTTGCTGCTTGAGGTCGATACCACAGCCTCGCGCGAAATCATCACGGTCATCCAGGCGCTGATTATCCTGGCGGTCTCCGCCGATCTCATGATGCGCCGACGCGGCGACCGCACGGGAGAGCGCCGATGGAAATTCTGAGCAACCTCTTCAACGTCGCTTTGCTGGTCGCAACCATCCGCACCACGACCCCGATCCTGCTGGTGGCGCTGGGCGGCTCGTTCACCACCAAGGCCGGGATCTTCAACATCGGGCTGGAAGGCCAGATGCTGATCGCCGCCTTTTTCGCCGTCGTCGGCTCGATCTGGACGGGCTCGTCGGTGGGCGGCATGGTCATCGGCGTTGCCGCCGCGCTCGTCTTTGCGCTCATCTATGCCGTTCTCGTCGTCAGCTTCCGGGCAAACGAGGTTGTTGTGGGGCTGGCGCTCAACATTCTTGCCGGCGGCATGACCGTGTCGCTTCTGAAGGCGATCTTCGGCACGCGCGGCTCCGTGGTCGGGCGTGGCATCGTTGGCCTGCCCAAGGTGCAGATCCCCGGTGCGCGTGATCTGCTCGGCCCCTCGACCGCGCAGCTGATCTCCGGTTACACGCCACTCGTCTACGTCGCCTTCTTCGCCGTGCCGCTCCTCATCCTCTTCTACAACCGCACCCGGCTCGGCCTTTATATCCGCGTGGTCGGTGAGAAGCCGGAGGCGGCCGAGGCGCTCGGCATCTCGATCGTGCGGATCCGCTATGCGGCGTCGCTGCTCTGCGGCCTTTTTGCTGGACTGGCCGGCGCGCACATGTCGCTCGGCTACATCACGATGTTCACCGAGAACATGTCCTCCGGGCGCGGCTTCATGGCGGTGGCGATCCTGATCTTCTCGGGTGGCGATCCGCTAAAGGTGCTGGCCGGCTGCCTGCTGTTCGGCTTTGCCGACGCCTTCTCGCTCCGGCTCCAGACCTTCGGCTTCCCGTCCTATCTGGTTCTGGCTGTGCCATATGCCGTGGCGCTCGTCGCCCTGTTCGCGCTCTCCTGGCGCGCACGGCCGAAGCGCATCCGCGAGACGGTCGAGACCATCCGCCGCGCTTTGTCCGTCCATCCCTCGGGGGAAGCCGGCCGCGACGCGCCGCTTCCCCGTTCCTGAAAACCCGAGACCTCGAAGGCTTCCCATGCAGCGTATCATCCTCGACGTGGACTCCGCCGGCGACGACATTCTCGCCGTGCTGTTCGCCGCGGCCCATCCGGACATCAAGCTGGAGGGCGTGACGACCGTCACCGGCGCTGCCGGCCCGATCAAACAGGTCACCGACGTCGTGCTGAACACGCTGTCGCTGGCCGGTCGTGACGATATTCCGGTCCATGCCGGCGCCTGGCGGCCGATCGTCGGACACGCCAAGGCGGCCATGGAAGCGCCCGTCCATTTCGAAAAGCGGCTGACGGCGCGCTTCGGTGACCGTTTGAAGACCTTCAATCCTCCGGCGCCCGAGCCTGGCCGCAAGGCCAATCCCGGCCATGCTGTCGATTTCATCATCGACACGGTCAGGGCCAATCCGGGCGAGATCACGCTGGTGACGACGGGGCCGACGACCAATGCGGCGCTGGCGATCCTGCAGGAGCCGGCGTTGCCGTCGCTTCTGAAGAACATGCTGGTGCTCGGTGGTAACTTCACCACGCCCGGAAACATGACGCCGCTGTCGGAGTACAATATCTGGGCCGATCCGGAGGCGTCGCGCATCGTGCTCAATGCCGATGTCGACAAGATCCTCGTGCCGCTGGATATCTGCGAGGACAACCGCGTCGCCGACAGCATGCTGACGCGCGACGACATCGCGGACATGGCCTCCGTCGGGGCGGACAATGCCGTCGTGGATATGATCGGGGAGGTGTTTCCGATCTACATCGATATCTGGCGCGAGTTCTTCGGTCTGGTCGGGTTTCCCATGGATGACGTCATTACCGTCGCTCTGGCCTTCGCGCCGGATCTCGTGACGACGACCGCGCCGCTCTTTGCCGATGTCGTGATCGAAAAGGGCGTCGCGCGGGGACAGGTGGTGGCCTATCGCGGCCACCAGATCCTGCCCGGCGGTGACGGCCCGAAAACGACCCGCATCGCCACCGGCCTCGACGGCCGCCGCTTCCTTTCGATCTTCAAGACCACCATGGCGCGCTACGCAGGCGTCGGCGGTCTTGGCACTGCAGCCTGAAGGACCGTTTCCGATGCCGACACCCATCCTCTACGACTGCGATCCCGGCCATGACGACGCCATCGCCCTCGTCATGGCGCATCGCTCGCCCGATATCGAACTTCTCGGCGTGACGACCACCTGCGGCAATGCCGAACTCGACAAGACCACCTCGAACGCCATCCGCATCCTCGACTTCATCGGTGCGGGTGACGTGCCGGTTGCGGCCGGCTGCGTTCGCCCGCTTGCCCGTCCGCTGGTGCTGGGAACGGCGGATGGCCCGAGCGGTCTTGAGGGCTCACCTTACCTGCCCATGCCGCAACGCGAACCCGTGAGCCAGCACGCCGTCGACTTCCTCGCCGAACGGCTTGCAGCGGCACCAGAGCCGATCATCGTGGTGGCGACCGGGCCGCTCAGCAATATCGGCCTGCTCGTTCTCAAGCACCCGCAGGTGTTGCCGAAGATCAAGGAACTGATCTGGATGGGCGGGGTGTTCTATCGCAAGAGCGAGATCATCACGCCCACCGAATTCAACGCCTTCTGCGATCCCGAAGCCGTCCGGCTCGTGCTCGACAGCGGCGTGCCCGTCACCATGGTCGGGCTGGATGTGACCATGCAGGTTCTCGTCGAGGCGGAGCAGTATGCGGAGCTTGCGACCATCGACACCGAACTCGGCAGGCTCGTCATGGACTGGCTGCGCTTCTACGAGAAGCTGCATCGCAATTCCATGGGCGTCGGCGGCGCGATGCACGATCCCCTGGCGCTGGCGCTGGTGATCGACCCGACGCTGGTGCGCACCAGGCCGGCGCACATCGCCGTCGATCTGGACGGGACCTTTGCCTTCGGCGCCACGGTCGCCGATTTCTGGAAGGAACGTGGCGAGCCCGACAATGCGCGCATCGCCTACGAGGTGGACAGCGACCGCTTCTTCAAGCTGATGTTCGACCTGCTGCGCGATGCACACCTAGATGCATGATCCCCGTCGGTGCATCCTCTCAAGGACGCGATAGTAAGGAGCGGGGACAGCATCTGTGTCTTATGATCTTGCCATCATCGGCGGCGGCATCGTCGGGATGTCCGCGGCGCTGGAAATATCGACCCGCTGGCCCGGGCTTTCCATCGTCGTGCTGGAAAAGGAGGCCGAGGTCGCCACGCATCAAACCGGGCGCAACAGCGGCGTCATCCATGCGGGGGTCTATTATCAGCCGGGAAGCCTCAAGGCGCGTTTCTGCAAGGACGGCGTCGAGGCGACGATCGGTTTCTGCCGCGAGCACGGCATTCCCTTCGAGCAATGCGGAAAGATGCTCGTGGCAACCGCCCCTGACGAGATGCCACGTCTTGCTGCGCTGGAAGAGCGATGCCGACAGAACGGCCTGCCGGTGGAACGGCTGGATGCCGCGGAGCTTGTCCGGCGCGAACCGCATATTCGCGGCGTCGGGGCGCTGTTCGTGCCGACCAGCGGCATTGTCGATTACGGGCTGATCGCCCGCACGATGGCCGGGATCCTCGCTGATAGAGGTGTCGAAATCCGCACCCGCGCCACGGTTGCGACCTTGCGCGAGGAGGTGGACGGCGTTCGCATCGAACTTCCGCAGGAGGAGATCCGCGCCCGGCATGTCATCGCCTGCGCCGGCATCATGGCCGACAGGCTGGCGCGGCTTTGCGGCCTCGATCTCGACTTCCGCATCGTGCCCTTTCGCGGCGAATATTACCGGTTGGGTTCCGACAAGGACCGCATCGTCAACCATCTGATCTACCCGATCCCGGACCCCGCGCTGCCGTTTCTGGGCGTCCACCTCACGAAGATGATCGGCGGCTATGTGACGGTAGGGCCGAATGCGGTTCTCGCCTTCGCGCGCGAGGGCTACCGGTTCTCCGATGTCAACGTCCGCGACCTCAAGGAGATGATCGCCTATTCCGGCTTTCGCCGCCTGGTGCGCAACAATCTCCGGTCCGGCCTGTCGGAAATGGGCAATTCGCTCAGCAAGCGCCGCTACCTCGCGCTTTGCAGGAGATACTGCCCGGAATTGCAGCTCGACGACCTCAAGTCCTATCGGCCCGGCATCCGCGCTCAGGCGGTTCTCGCGGACGGCAGCCTCGTCCACGACTTCCTGATCCGCGAAACCCGCAGGACCATCCATGTCTGCAACGCTCCGTCTCCTGCCGCGACATCGGCGATGCCGATCGCCCGGGATCTCGCGGATCGCGCTGCCGCGCTGTTCGGATGGCGGGCAGGGGACAAAAGGGTCTAGGCGAACCGCCTCTTTCACGGAGACGTCGATGGCTTTCAAAACCGCAAATCTTATGATCGCGCGTGCTTTGCCGCGCCGTCGATCATTGGGTCCGCTTCGTTCCTCGATGTCTGCACGAGCGTTGATTTGGTTCGGTTACGTCCGGAAAGTTTGGCAGCGTAAAGCCGCAGGTCTGCCTGTCGATAAAGCTCTGGGAAGCTCACGTCGGTATTTGTGAGCCCAACTGACATGCATATGCTGGCAGGAACAGAGGCCCCAAGCTTGGAACTGCGTTTGCAACGGCAACGGGAATTGCCTGGCGGCGACGTTTGGCCCGCAATTGTGCATCCTCGCCGCGCGCGAGCAGCACGAACTCCTCACCGCCGAGACGGAATGCTTGAACCTTCGGATCCGCTCAGAGAACCTTGCCCACCGCCTTGAGGACCGCATCGCCGGCCGCATGGCCATGAGCGTCGTTGACCGCCTTGAAGTGGTCCAGGTCGAGCACGGCGAGCGCGTGGTAGCCTTGGGTACGGTACCCTTCAAAATTCTGCTCGAGCGCTCGCCGGTTAAGCAGCCCGGTCAGCGCGTCGCGTTCGGAAATGTCCTTGAGAGCGTCGGCTTGAAAGCATGCCTTTTCTCTCTGAAGCCTGATCGACATGAAGCGGTCGGCAACGCCGCGTGTGGTGAACAAGACGTCGCAGCAGCACCCGATAGAGAACAGGAGCATCATGGCCCATTTGCGCGCGCATCCAAAAGGAATTCTACCGCAACACCTTCATTGCCGACGAAGGTTTTTTCGAGACCGTCATGATGAACACGCCGGTGCATGGCGAGATCGTCAACGACGACCTGCGGACGATCGATTGGGTGGCGGACGGCGACATCAAGTTGCGCCCCGCCGGCGAGCCGGACTTCGTATCCACGAGCGCCGCCTAGAGCGCAGGTCACACCGGTAAGATTATGGGCCGCCCGGTTTGACCAACGTGGTCACCTGGGTACGGAGCCCGACTGCGTACGGCATCCTCGAGACGGATGCCGTACCTCTTTAAAACCTCGAAGGCATGACGCAATGCCCGAACGACAAACGCATCGTGTCCAGGGCGTCACGATCGGTGCTGTGATCAGATCAGGAGCCTGGCATCCTGCGCGGCATCGACGAAAGCGTCGCGCACCGTGTCGTTTGAAGACGCCGTCGCAACGGCCTCGCTGCACAGGGCTTTTGCCACGAAATAGGACTCTCCGTGTTCCGCCGGCCACCGATTGTTTAAGGCCTCAAAGGCGTCTATCGGCCCTCGAATGACATCGGCGATGCCGCTTCCAATGCGGACAGCGACCGGACGGTTCCAATGAATGGACATTTTATGTTTCCAATTGTCTTTTTATGGAAGGCATAGGTGGGGAAGCTTCAGCGAGGTGCAAGTTTATATCTCGGAATTTCAGTCATTTTCGAACGAAATTGTGTTTCGAATTATCGTCGAAACCGCAAAGATACGAATTATACTTGTGTTTCTTGATTTTTGAGGAGATAAAACGACAGATTTTTCGTCTGGAAAAAGGGGCGTAGACAGCCGGGCCGGCACTCGCAGCACGAACGGAAACGACGCATCTGCCGCTCTTCCCTGCATGCGCCAGAGCACTCTTCACAACGTAGACTCTGCAATCTTGCCAATCCGAGAAAAATTTCTCGGTCTGGATCGTCTCTCTGTCGTGGCAGCTGAATGGATCGGCGCCGAGTTCGAAGAACGATGCAGTGCGTCGTGCGTCAAACGCGTTACAGGGGGCATGGAATGTCAAGAGGTTGGATTGGCTGTGGGTCGCGTTGGTGGGTCAACGCGGCTCTCACAAGTGTATCGCTACTCGCGATCTCCGCCGGGTCGGCGCAAGGGCAGGAAGCGCGAGATGAGCGGGCAAAACGCCAGTCCGAGGTCGTACGTTCTTCCGGTGCGTCACAGGCAACGACGCTCGAAACGATTGTCGTCGTCGGTCGGTCCGAGGGGCAGGCGCCGGCGACGGGAATTATCGGTCAGCCTCCGGCACCTTATGCCGGCGGGCAGGTCTCTTCCGGTGCTCGTGTCGGTGTTCTGGGCAATCAGCCCGTTCTGAAAACGCCCTTCAGCGTCACGTCTCTGACGTCGAAGTTGATCCGCGATCAGCAGGCGCGGACCGTTGCCGATCTCACGCTGAACGATCCATCCGTGCGCCAGGACGCTCCTGCGTTCAGCGAACGGGATGCTTTCATGATCCGCGGTTTCTCGGTCACCAATCTCGATACGCTCTATGACGGGCTTCCCTACATTGCCAATCCCCGGCGCAGTTTCCTCGAGGGCATCGAGCGTGTGGAGATCCTCAAGGGGCCGACCGCATTTGCAAATGGTGGCCTCGGCCGGGTCGGCGGCACGATCAATCTCGTGCCCAAACGTGCCACCGACGAACCGCTGACACGCCTTACGACCGGCTATCGCTCCGACTCGCAACTTTGGTCGCATGCCGATGTCGGTCGCCGCTTCGGGCCGGGCGGAGAGTTCGGCGTTCGTGTGAACGGTTCCTACCGCGATGGCGACTCTCGGCTTGATAACAACGACAACCAGGTCGGTGTCGCATCGATCGGGCTTGATTATCGCGGCGACCGCGTCCGCGCCTCGCTCGATCTCAATCATTCCACGCAGAATATCGATGCGCCGACATCCCTGTTCAACGGTGCTGTGCCCGGCATAGAGATACCGCGCGCACCGAACGGCAAGATCAATACGGCCAACCCGTTCGAATATCACGACAGCACATACAACATGATTTCCGGTCGCGTCGAGTTCGATGTGCTTGATAACACGACGCTTTATGCTGCCGGTGGTGCGAGCCGTTACCGCGAAGACTTTTTGACGTCGTCCTACACGATCCTCAACGCAAATGGAGATGCGACATCCAGCCTCGCCATTCAGCCGCAGCAGATCCAGGGATTTTCGGGTGAAATCGGCTTGCGCTCGGAATTCGATACCGGCCCGGTCGGTCATCAGGTCAACCTCGCGGTCGCACGAAACCTCAACGAAAACGATCGCGGCAGCTTCTTGCCCGGTAGACTGGGATTGCCGCCGGCATATCCCACGAACATCTACAACCCTGTCTATTTGCCCGACGGCTCGGTGGATACGAGCGATTTCCCCCGCTCGGACGATCTCGTACCCTTTGCAGATCTTCTTTCGACGAGCATCGCGCTATCCGATACTTTGTCCTTCCTCGACGAACGCTTCCTTTTAACCGTGGGCGGGCGCTATCAGGATATTCGCTCGAGAGGGTTCAATACACGTCCCGGAAATCCGCTTTTCCCGGTGGGAGACAGAAATTACCTTTATGACGAAGCGAACTTCAGCCCGGCTGTCGCCGCTGTCGTCAACGTCACCAACAATCTCTCCGTCTATGCCAACTATGTCGAGGCGCTGTCCGAGGGTGCGATTGCACCGGCGACGGTCGCGAATGCAAACGAGATCTTCCCGCCCTTCGTCCACGATCAGAAGGAAATCGGGGTAAAGTACGATTTCGGTTCGTTTCTGCTGACAGCCGCCTTGTTCGAGATCCGGCAGGAAAGTGCCTTCACCGATGCGACGACAAATACCTTCTCGGTCAATGGTCTCCAGGTAAACCGCGGTCTTGAGCTTTCGGTGTTCGGCGAGCCGCTTCAGGGCATCCGCGTCCTTGGTGGCGTGACGTTCATGGATGCCAAGCTGGACAGCACGGCTGCCGGCACGTTTGACGGCAAAAGGGTTCCCGGCGTCCCCACAACGACCGTCAGTCTCTATGGCGAATACGACACCCCGTGGGTCGAGAATCTGACGCTGACAGGTCGCGTGCTCTACAGTGGCAGCACGTATTACGATCGGGCAAACACGCAAAAAGTTGAGGACTGGACGCGTCTTGATCTGGGTGCGCGCTATGTCTTCGAGCGGGAGAATGGAAAGCCGATCGAAGTCCGGGCAAATGTCGAGAACGTCCTCGACGAGAAGTACTGGGCGTCCTCGGCACGCGGCTTCCTCTCGGCCGGTGCACCCCGCGCCTTCATGCTATCCGCATCCTTTGATTTCTGACAACATCGGTTTTGACCGGTTCAAACGAAGATAATCCCCAAAAACACCCATATATCTGGTCGCTCCTTGGCGTGCGGCCAGATACTCTATCGCGGATAGGATAACCGGCTCTCACGTTTTCATCAAAGGCGATCGCCAAGCGGTATGGCTGCAAGGGTTGTACAACACCGGAAAATCCAAAATGGTCCTCCGCATCGCACTTGCCCGAAAATGACACGGCATTCTCAAGGCAAAAGCGTGGGACGTGAGGACGGAATTTGCAAAGGCAACTTGACACCCCAGATAGTCGCCCCAGTTTGCGCTGCGGGATGTTCGCGCGGTAGGAAGAGGTGCGAGATGCCTCCTCGTTGGGACGTCACCTCCGTGGTCTACGAACGGTCTGCAGTTTATTTGGACGCACCTGGCGTTATGCCCGGAAGGCGATTGGGAGATCGAGAATGGTGGACCTCTCCTGGCGCGGCCTGCGGAGCACCTATCTGACGACGCCGGTTCTGTTGCGGTCGATCCCGGTCGGTATCGTCATTGCCGCGGGCGTGGTCGCAACGAGCTGGACGCATATGTTGCTCAGCGATCACCAGGATCTGGTCGTCCACACCTATGAAGCGATCGACACGACCAAGGATGTGCTGATCGGGCTCGACGATGCAGAGACAGGCCAGCGTGGCTACCTGCTCAGCGGCGATCGCCGCTATCTCGACCCCTACGACAAGGCATTGACGCGCCTTTCCGACCTTCGGGGTACGCTGAAGGCGCATATTTCCGACAATGCCGAGCAGATCGCACGGGTGGCAACGCTCAACGGGATGATCGACGATAAGCTTGGCGAGCTGAAGCGCTCGATCGAGGTACACGATGCCGACGGCTTTGAAGCCGCGCGGAAGCGGGAGATCTCGATGATGGAGCGCGCCACGATGGATGGGATCCGGCGCGTGATCGGGTCCATTACCGAGAGCGAGAAGGCACTGCTGTCAGCACGGCAATCGCAGGTCGATCGGGACGAGACGCGAATCCGCATCGTCGCGATCTTCGTCGGTCTCGCCTCGTTCCTCACGCGAGCCGCGATCGAGCTCTACCTTGCGAAGCGCGGCATGGGTGGTGGTGTGCCTCAGCGGCGCAAACACTGAGCGCCCCTGTCGGCTGACAAGAGCGCTCGTGAACGTGCGATACGGTTGGGGTGTTCAGTCGCCGGCGCAGGCCGCTGCCACCTTCTTCATCGAAACAAGCCAGATGACCAGCCCGCAAAGGGCGAAGCCGGCAAGAGTGAGGTAGGCGGCTGAAAAGCCGAAATGCGAGACGATGACGCCGGCGATCGCCGGGCTGAGCGAGGCGCCGATGCCCTGCACCGTCATGACCGCACCGAGGCCGGCATTGATATGGCCGGTTCCCTTGAGCATCCGTGCGACGAGACCGGGCACCGCGACACCGAGAAGGCCTGCACCGACGCCATCCAGCATCTGTACCGGGATAAGGGCATAAGGGCTCGGCCACAGGCCGGCGATCAGCCCGCGAACCGGCAGTGCGACAAGGGCTGCGACGAGGAGCAGGAAGTAGCCGCGCCGTCCGGCGAAACCGGCCGCGAGAAGCGCGATCGGGATCATCGTCAGCTGGGCGATGATGACGGTCGCCGCGGTGTAGGAGACCGGATCCGACAGCAGGCTCTGGAGAGACGAATGCTGGCCGACCGGTTGCGCTGCGGGCTGCCCCGGCTTGCTCTGTCCGGGTGGCAGTGTGGTCGTGGTGCCGGTGTCCTGACCAGCGGCTGCGGCTCTTGCCGTGCCGTCGTCCGTGGGCACGTCGGAGCTTGCCGCCTGTGTTGCCACCTGCTGTCCAAGCAGGGGAAGCATGGCGCCGTTGCCGAAGTGGAACAGCATAAGCGTGGCGGCGAGGATCAGCAGCGGCGTGGACTTCCACAACACGCTGAAGCCCGAAGGCGCCTCTGCGTCCTTGCCATCCTTCTTCTCGATGCCGCGTGCGGCATCGTGGTCGATATCCTCAGGCTTGATCATCATGACGGCGATGATCGACCCGACGGCCATGGCCGTCATGAGGATGAAGACGGCGGTCAGGCCGAACTCGTAACCAAAGAAACCGGCGCCGGCGGCGGCAAAGACATTGCCGCCGTGGTTCCAAGCCTCGTTTCTCCCGAGCTGCGGGGCTAGTCCCTTCTGCCCCACAAGGCCGAGCGTCAGCCCGGCGACGGCCGGGCCGATAGCGGCACCGGCGATGCCGGTCGCGATCTGCGAGGCCGCCACGAAGGTCACGGTGGGGACGAACAGGATGGCGAGAGACGCCACGATGACGAGGGCCGCGCAGAAGCCGACCATGAAGCGCTTGGCCTTGGAGGCATCCGCAAGAGCGCCGAGCGGCGTGGTCGCCAGCATGCCCGCAATGCCGCCGATCGTCATGACGACGCCGATGGTTGCCGTGCTCCAGCCCTGGCCGATCAGAAAGATGCCGAGGAAGGGACCGAGCCCGTCACGGACGTCGGCAAGAAAGAAGTTGACGGCGCTGAGGGCTTTGACCGACCGCGACCGGGGTTCTACAGGCGCTACATGTGCGCTTGCCGCCATTGTACTCATCAAGGAGGTCCTATGTTGGACGTGAAGTCGGTTCGGAAAATTCGCTTCGAAACGCGCGGAGTGATCAAAGGTTTCTCATAAAGCGCCCGTTTATCAATTATATGCTTTCATTGGAGCCTTCATGTCGGATTTGCTCCCGGCACGACCGTGATCGCGGCCAGTCCTTGTCGCTTTCAGATCAGGCGTTACGCGGCGTAGGCTCTACAATCACCCGATATCGGAGATACGAGGCAGGCAATGGCAGAGTTTCCAAGCAGAGCAAAGGTCGTCATCATCGGGCTGGGCGGCATCGTCGGCGCCTCCATTGCGCATCACCTGATCGAGCGCGGCTGGGACGACATCGTCGGTATCGACAAGTCCGGCATCCC
Source organism: Rhizobium sp. PP-CC-3A-592 (assembly GCF_003217095.1). GTDB lineage: Bacteria > Pseudomonadota > Alphaproteobacteria > Rhizobiales > Rhizobiaceae > Ferranicluibacter. Next base: position 321,483 of record NZ_QJSR01000003.1, on the reverse strand, counting down.
CACAGACATCGGCTCGACGGCGCATGCTTCGGACTTCTGCTACACGACCAGCCATGATTATCTGTCGGTCTGGACGACACAATATTCGATCGATTTTTACGAGAAGATGGGCCACTACGCCCGCATCGGCGGTCTGGAAGTGGCCCGTACCGGCGATGATGCCTGGATGGAAGAGATCAAGCGCAAGCTATCCTCCGCCAAGGCCTTCGGCACGCGCGCGCATTATGTCAGCCCGTCCGAGATCAAGCAGATGTTCCCGCTGATTGAGGAAGATCAGGTGCAAGGCGGCCTGTTCGATCCGGATGCCGGCCTCGTCATCCCGCGCTCGCAGACCGTCGCGGGAAAGCTGATCGATGCCGCCGAAAAATCCGGCAAGCTGAAGATCTTCGGCAATACGCCGGCGACCTCGCTGATCGTCGAGAAGGGGCGCATCAAGGGCGTCGTCACCCATCGCGGCACGATCCTGGCCGACCACGTCATCGTCTGCGCCGGGATCTGGGGTCGCCTGATTGCCGAAATGGTCGGCGAAGATCTGCCCGTCATGCCGGTCGATCATCCGCTGACCTTCTTCGGCCCCTATAACGAATTCGCCGGCACCGGCAAGGAAATCGGCTATCCACTGCTGCGCGACCAAGGCAACTCGGCCTATATGCGCGACACCGGCGATCCGAACACGACGGAAGGCGGGCAGATCGAGTGGGGCTACTACGAGGCCGAAAACCCGCGCCTCTGCCACCCGCGCGAGATCCTCGAAAAACACGAGGCGCGCCTGTCGCCCTCGCAGCGCGACCTCGACATGGAGCAGATTCTCGAACCTTTGGAACGGGCGATGGAGCTGACGCCGATCCTCGGTGAACTCGGCTACAACGAAGGCCACTCGTTCAACGGTCTGCTGCAGGTCTCGGCCGCCGGCGGCCCGTCCTGTGGCGAGAGCCAGAAGGTGCGCGGCCTCTGGTACTGCGTTGCCATCTGGGTCAAGGACGGCCCGGGCTACGGCAAGCTGATCGCCGACTGGATGACGGACGGTCGGACCCAGATCGACCACAACTCCATCGACTATGCGCGCTTCTACCCGCACCAGCTGACGGAAGCGTTCATCGAAGGCCGTAGCTACGAGGCGGCGCAGAAGATCTACTTCCCGGCGATCCATCCGCGCGAACCCTACGCCTCTGGCCGCGGCGCCAAGCGCTCACCCTTCCATGAGCGCGAAAAGGAACTCGGCGGCTATTTCATGGAACTCGGCGGCTGGGAGCGTGCCCACGGCTACAAGGCCAATGAGCACCTGCTGGAGACATACGGCGACCGTGTGCCGGTGCGTGAGAACGAGTGGGACAACCGCCATTTCTGGCGCGTCTCGAATGCCGAGCATCTGGCGATGAGCGAGAATTGCGGCATCGTCAACCTGTCGCACTTCCACATGGTGGATATCGAGGGGCCCGATCATGTCGACCTGCTCGAATGGCTCTGCGCTGCCAAGATCGGCGGCGACGGCAATATCGGCAAGGGCATCTATACGCATTTCCTCGATGACGAAGGCATGGTGCGGGCAGACTTCACCGTCATCCGCCTCGCCGACCGCTGCCGCCTGATCAATGGTGCCGATGCGGGGCCTCGCGACTTCTACTATATGAAGCGCGTGGCGGAAGACCGCGGTCTTGACGTCGTTATTACCGACGTCTCGGAAAAATTCACCACCATCGGCATCTGGGGCCCGAACGCGCGCGAGACGCTGAAGAAGGTCGTGGCCGACCCGTCAGCCCTCGACCTGGAAAACTTCGCTTTCGCGGCAATCAAGCCGATCGAGATCGCAGGCGTGACCGTCACGGCCTTCCGCATTTCCTATGTCGGCGAGCAGGGTTGGGAACTGCATATGAAATACGAGGATGGCCTTGCCGTCTGGGATGCCCTGCGGGCGACAGGTGTCATGGCTTTCGGCGTCGAGACCTATGCCAACTCGCGCCGCATGGAAAAGAGCCTGCGCCTGCAGAACGGCGACCTCTTGACCCAATACAATCTGATCGAGGCGGATCTTGCCCGCCCCAAGGTCAAGGAAGCCGATTTCCGGGGCAAGGCGAAGCATCTGGAATACAAGGCCCGCGCTCACCAGCCGGCCATGCTCTGCACGCTTGTGATGACCGACAACACCGATGCCAGCGGCGTGAAGCGCTATCCCGTGGGATCGCTGCCGGTCATCGATCCGGAAACGGGCGCGGTGCTGATCGACGACCTCGGCCGCCGGTCCTACACGACCTCGATCGCCTATGGCCCGACCATCGGCAAGAATATCGCGCTGGCCTATATCCCGCAGTCACATTGCGAGGTCGGACGAAAGCTGACGGTTGAATACTTCAACGAGAGCTTCCCGGTCGAGATCGTCGCCGTCGGCTACAAGCCGCTCTACGATCCGGAAAACCTGAAGCCCAGAAGCTGATGTTATAGGAATGGCGGATTGATAGGCTTCAGGCCGCCCGGCCTTTCTGCAAAATCACGATGACGACGAAGGCAGCGCCGATCGAGCTCGTGACGATGCCGACCGGGAGTTCCTGCGGCGGTAGGAGCGTGCGGGCGATGAGATCGCTGCCGAGAAGCAGGGCCGCACCCAGAAGAGCGCAGAGGATCGTCAGCCGCTTGTGCAGCGGGCCGACCAGCGTGCGGGCGACATGGGGGATCATGAGCCCGATAAAGCCGATGACGCCCGTGATCGAGACGAGGAGGGCGGTGGCGAAACTGGCCGCCAGAAACGTTTCGCGCCGCAGTCGCCGTACGGAAATACCAAGGCTTTCGGCCGTCTGCTCTCCACCGAGCAGGGCGTCGAGGTGCCGGTGGCGCGCCATCGCATAGCCGGTTGCGACGGCGGCACCCGTGATTCCGATGCCGATGTTCTGCCAGCTGGCAAGCCCGAGGCCGCCCATGGTCCAGAACAGCACGGAATGGGCCGCACGCTGGTCGCCGGAGAAAACCAGATAATTGGTGAGCGCCGTGAACAGGAACGAGACGGCGAGACCGGCCAGGATCAGCCGCTCGGGGCCAAAGCCCTGCGCGCGGCGGATGAGCATCAGCACGATGCCGGTCGCACACATTCCCCCGACGAAAGCTGCAATGGGTAGTGTCAGGACGCCCAGTCGGTCTCCGAGCCGGGTGATGACGATGACTGCACCGGCCGCCGCACCCGCCGACAGGCCGAACAGGAAGGGATCGGCCAGATCGTTGCGCGTCACCGTCTGCAGGAGAAGCCCGATGACGCCGAGGCCCGCTCCGACCGCAATCGCGAGGATGGCGCGGGGAAGCCGGAGATCGACGATGATCCGGTCCACCATGCCGGCCGGGTCCGTCTGGACGATGCCGGCCGCCCTTGCAAGTGCTGTGAGAACCTGGGGCATGGGGATGACGGTGGAGCCATAGGCGATGGAGATGCAGGCAAGCGCCGCCACAGTCAGGCAGGCTGCCACGACACCCAGGGGGAATGCGGCTCGCACCCTCAGAAGGCTTCTGGGTGCAGCGCGCGGGCGATCTTGCCGATGGCCGCGATGTTATCGGGACCGGGCGTCAGCTCCTCGTATCGCAGGGCCACGAAGCGCTCATTCTTCACGGCGTCCGTTTCCTTCATGGCGGGATGGCTCTTCAGGAAGTCGAGGAGTTTTCGGTAGCCGGTGTCGGTCTGGTAGTCGAGAAGAACGAGGAACTGCGGATTGCGCATGGCGACGGTTTCCCAGTCCGTCGTGCCCCAACTCGTTTCCATGTCGGCCATGATGTTCACGCCGCCGGCCGCCGAGATCATGGCGGTGGGAATGGCGAACTTGCCGGCGGTGAACGGCTTGTCCTCGCCGCTGTCATAGAGGAACACGCGGGTCCCGTCGTTTGCCGCGACCTTGGCCTCGATACCCGCAAGCTCCCTCTTCCAGTCCTCGATCAGGGCATCGGCTTCCGTCTTCCGGTCGAAGATGACGCCGAGTTTTTCCACGTCGCCGTAGAGCAGGTCCATGGAGGCGGCAGGGCGCGCCTTGTCGAGGTGGACGCAGCTTTCCGTCAGCACGAGCGTTTTGATGCCGTGGGGTGCCAGCGTCTCCGGCGTCACGTCACCGCCGGGCCTCATGCCGTAGTACCAGCCCGCGAAAAAGAAGTCGGGCTCGACAGCGACGAGATTTTCCAGCGTCGGATATTTTGGCGCGAGTTCGGGGATAGCACCCTGTTCCTTGCGGAAGGCATCGTCCAGCTTGTACCAGCCGCTGATGCCGGTGACGCCGACCATCTGCGGCTGGAGGCCAAGCGCGAAGGCCATCTTGGCCATGTTGATGTCATGCACGACGGCACGCTTCGGCGCCGCGTCGAATGTCAGCGCCTGCCCGCAGCTGTCGACCGTGACCGGAAAAGCATGGGCGGCAGAGGCTGCGAATGAGACAAGGGCGGCCAGGAGAAGGCGTTTCATGGAAGAGGCTCCGGGGTTCAGAGAGGGGCTGCGATGTCGAAGACCGTGAGTTCGCGATCTTCATGCGGATGCGGCAGACGCAGGAGATCGATGCCGAAGACATCGCGGACGACGCTTTTCGACAGCGCTGCGGCGACCGGCCCGCTGGCCACGGGCCGTCCGTCTTTCAGCACCACGACATGGGTCGCAAAATCGGGAACGAGATGCAGGTCGTGAAGGACGGCAACGACCGTGACGTCCAGTTCCGCGACCAGAGACAGCAGCGTGCGGCGTGCCAGAGGATCGAGATGGTTCGTCGGCTCGTCGAGAAACAGGATGCGGGGTGCCTGCGCCAGCGCCCGGGCGATCTGCGCCCGCTGCCGTTCGCCGCCGGAGAGCGAGCCCATGGCGCGCGCGGCGAGGGCGGCAAGGCCGGTTCGCTCCAGCGCGTCGTCCACCAACAGACGTTCCTGCGCGCGCGTCGCCCGCTGCATGTGCGGAATGCGGCCGAGTTCGACATAGTCGCGCACGCGGATGCGGTGATCGGGCTGGTCGGACTGTCCGACCACGGCCGTCAGCCGGGCCCGCTCCTGCGGGGTCATGGATGCAAGCGGCCGCCCGACGAGCGAAACTGCGCCCGTCGTCGGCTGCAGCATGCCGGAGAGAAGCTGGAGCAGCGTCGTCTTGCCGGCGCCATTGGGGCCGACGATCGCCAGCCGGTCGTTCTGGCCCAGCGTCAGGGAAACATCCTGCAGGATCTGCGCATCCCGGATCGACCATCCGAGACCACTCGCTGACAGGGTCACATCGTGCACGCGGCGTCCTTCTTCTTCGTCAGGCAGCGTGGCGTCGTGAGCGAGGAGACGTGCCGGGAGCGATATGCGGATCATCTAGCCGTCTTTTCCCTGAAGGTAAAACCATGTTGCGTCGCCCAAAACCCTATCGGCGATTTACATAAATGTAATAACATTACGAAGCGCCATTTTGTCAACCGGGTCGGGAGCGAATTGGCTTAATCGCGGTTCGGATATGGTGCGGGATCATCGATGATCCCGTCCATCCTCGCAAACGACCTGTGCACAAGATGTCGCGATGACAGACGGCAGGAACTGTGCCATTCGACAATCATGACGTTCTGGCGCAGCATCATCGCAGACAGACAATCGGGGGCTCTCCTGGGCATCCTGCTGGCGCTGTCGTTCGCGATCCAGACGCTGGTGACGGGATGGTCGAGTGCCGCGATGGCGGCGCCGGATCCCCTGTCGGTCCTCTGCGCTGCCGACCATGGGGCGCATCGCCCCGCCGACGGCCATCAGCATCAGGAATGCCCGTGCAGCAAGCTCTGCCATGCCGGCGTGCAGGCGCATACGGTGCTGGCACCCTCCGACGATACGGGCTTGCCCATCTGCTTCTCCGTCGCCGTGGAGATACGCGCTGACGATGCCGTCATCCTGTCCGCCTCGACGGATGTCAGGCGGTATGACGCGCAGGGGCCACCGGTCTGAAAAGCACCGAGCGGGCGCTTGTGCCCGCCATCGATGGCAAAGGCATCCTGCGCGCTCCCGGCGCATCGGCATGTCGAAGCCTCAAGCTTTTTCGGCCGTTCCCGAACGTCTCCGACGGCGGCATGCGGTCCAATCCCAGGATTGACGATGACAGACCTTACCGCATCCCGACAGGCAAGCGTTTCCGCGCTTTCTGTCGATACCTACCGCGCCATCTGGCGATGGCACTTCTATGCCGGCCTCATCGCCGTGCCCTTCATGATCCTGCTCGCCGTCACCGGCTCGCTCTACCTCTTCCGCGACGAGATCGACCGCACGGCCTTTGCGTCGCGGACGGTGGTTGCCGAGGCGACCACGCCACAGCAGGCTCCCAGCACCTTGATCGCCAAGGCGCAGACACTCTACCCCGGCGTGCGGGTAAAGGCCTATCGGCCGCCCGTCAGCCCGACCGCTTCGGCTCGGGTGACATTCGCGACGGATGCGGGCGCGGCCTATGTGTTCCTCAACCCCTATACGGGTGCCGTTCTCGACACGATGCTAAAGACGCAGGAGTTCAACGAGGTCGTGCGCAAGCTGCACAGCCTCGAGTATTTCGGCACCTATGCCAACCGCGTGATCGAGGCGATGGCGGGGTTCGCGATCATCCTCGTGATCTCCGGCCTCTATCTCTGGTGGCCGCGCCGGCAGACCGGTGGTGTCCTGACCGTGCGGGGAACGCCGTCGCGCCGGGTGTTCTGGCGCGATACGCATGCCGTAACCGGGGCGTTCGCCGGCGGGTTCATCGCCTTTCTCGCGCTGTCAGGCCTGCCCTGGTCGTCCTTCTGGGGCGGCAAGCTAACAGAGCTGACCGTGGCGACCGGCACCGGCTATCCCGCCGCACTGTGGGACAACGTGCCGACATCGAGCGAACATGCCCAGCATGCCATGCAGACGGTCGGCTGGACGATGGAAGCCTCGCCGATGCCGATGTCGCATCAGCCGATGGACGCGCCGCTTGGCATCGACCGGATCGTCGAGATCGCGCGGGAGCGCGGCATGGCGCCGGGATACGAGGTCACGCTTCCCGCCGACGCTGCCGGCGTCTTCACCACCGCCGTTTATCCCGACGATCTCGCGCAGGTGCGGACGATCCATATCGATCAGTACAGCGGCCAGCCGCTGGTCGATATCGGCTATGCCGATTACGGCCCGGTCGCCAAGCTCACCGAGTTCGCGATCAACATCCATATGGGGCAGGAATTCGGCCTGTTGAACCAGTTGCTGATGCTCGCGACGTGTCTCGCCATCATCCTCTCCTCGGTCGCCGCCGTCGTCATGTGGCTCAAACGCCGGCCCTCCGGTCGCCTCGGCGTTCCCCCCTATCCCACGAGCCGCAGGGTCTATGGTGTTTTGTGGGGCATGGCGGTCGTCTTCGGCGTGCTGTTTCCACTGTCCGGCCTGCTGATCGTCGCGATGATCGCCCTCGACGTTCTCTTCATCCGCCGCGTGCCTGTATTGAAGCGGGTCTTCGCATGACGCAAAGGGGACCCGCTCTCACAAGCGGGCCCCCTTTTGCGACGTTCTAACGGTCGCCCGAACACATCACAAAGCTGGCAGCGGCGATTGGCGCGCCTGCGTGGTCAGGCGAATCGCGGCATTGGCTGCCCCGAGCCCGCGATAGCCGCGCCGCTCGACGATCTCGAAGAAGAAGCCGCCTTCCAGCGTGCCGAGATAGATCTGGAAATACTCGCCGTCCTCGTCCCGATCATAGAGGATATCACCCGCCCGCATCGCCGCGAGCGTCTCGGGCGCGATGTCGAACTTGGCGTCGAGATCGTCGTAATAATTGCCTGAAATCGGTAGCAGCGAGACGCCGCTGGTGCGCAGCGCCTCGACTGTCGCGAAGATATCGGCGGTTGCGAAGGCCACATGCTGGACGCCGGGGCCGACGAACTGCGACACGAAGCGCGAGGAGAGCGTGCGCATGGATTGGGAACCGTTGAGCACGATGCGCAGGCTGGCGTCGTCGTTCTGGAGAACCTGGCTGAGCACGAGACCGCCGGGATCGGGCACCTCGACCGGCGGCAGCGGCTTCAGGTCGAAGATCGAGCGGTAGAACAGCGTCCAGGACAGGATGTCCTCGTAACGCACCGTCTGGGCGATGTGATCGACGGCCCTCAGGCCGGCACCGGCATGCCTGTTCCACCCGGGTTCGAGCGCGAAGTCCGTTTCCCATTGCCGGTCGAGCGCCGCATCCTCGGGCACGAGATGCAGGAGGCTGCCGCCCATGCCGAACAGGGCCGGCAGTTCCAGTTCGCCGGGCCCGACAGGTTGCTTGTAAGGGGTTGCCAGCAGGCCGGCCGCGCGCGCCATGCCCTGCTGCACGTCCGCCATGCGCAGCCCCAGCGCCGAGACATTGGTGCCGTGAACGACATAGGCGGAATGCGCCATGCCCTCGGTCTCCGTGTTGATGACGACGCGCAGATCGTTCTGTGTGTAGAGATCCACATCCTTCGAGCGATGATGGCCGGCGTGCCGGAAGCCGATGGACTGGAGCAGCGTGGACAGCGCCACGGCCGACTGCATGTCGGTGGCGAACTCGACGAAGGAGATGCCCGCGGCGCGCGCAGGCGGCGGCAACGGGTTGGGTTCCGACGGACCCTTGACCGCGCGACCTTCGGCCTTCAGCCGGTCCATCATGTAGATCAGCGAGCGCCGCCCATCGACGGCCGTCTGCTGCGCCGAGCCCGATCGGAACTGGTCGTTGAAGATTTCGAGCGAGTAATAGCCATCATAGCCGGTCGCCTCGATGGCGGCCATGAAGTCGGCGACGGGAAGGTCGCCCTGGCCCGGCATGTTGCGGTAGTGGCGGCTCCAGGACAGAAGGTCGAGATCGAGCTTCGGCGCGTCCGCCATCTGCACGATGAAAATCTTGTCCTTCGGGATTGAGCGGATCGAGGCACTGTCGATGCCGCGCGCCAGCGAGTGGAAACTGTCGAGGATGAGCCCGACATGGCTGTGGTCGGCGCGCCGCACGATTTCCCAAGCATCGCGATGGTCGTTGATATAGCGGCCCCAGGCGAGCGCCTCATAGCCGATGCGAACCCCGTGCTCGCGGGCGATGTCGCCGAGTGCGCGCAGATCGTCCGCCGCGCGGTCGATGCCGCCGAGCGCGAGCGGCGAGACGTTGGAGCAGATGAGAATGAGGTCGGTGCCAAGCTCGTTCATCGTCTCGAACTTGCGTTTCGCCCGTTCGAAGGCACGGCTGCGCTGCGGTTCGGGCAGGCCCTCGAAGTCGCGGAAGGGCTGGAACAGGCAGATCTCCAGCCCCGCATCGCGAACCATCCGGCCGACGTCCTTCGGCCCGTGGTTCGAGGCGAGAAAGTCGTTCTCGAAGATCTCGACGGCGCCGAAGCCGGCAGCGGCGATGGCCGCGAGCTTTTCGGACAGGTCGCCGGAGATGGACACGGTGGCAATCGAAGTTTTCATCGGCGTGTTCCCTGTTCGACGATCGGCATCATGGTTGGGGTGTCCTCAGGTGCCGCTGGTGCCCATGTCGGCGAAATGGGCGAGCATGCGCGCGGCGTCGGGCTCGATGCCCGTGAAGAGGCGGAAGGCGCCCACCGCCTGGAACACGGCCATGCCGCCACCATCGACGGTGGTGCAGCCTTTGGCGCGGGCGACCCGCAAAAGCTCGGTTTCGAGCGGGAAATAGACGATCTCGGCGACGAAATGACGGGGGTCGAGGAAATCGGCCGGCAGCGGCAGGCCCGGATGCGCCGCCATGCCCGTCGGCGTCGCATGCACGAGGCCGCTTGCGCGCGCCATGGCCGCAGCCAGGTCGTCACCCATCTGGATGCGTGCCTCGGGAAACAAAGGGGAAAGCCGTTGTGTCAGCGCTTCGGCGCGTGCGGCGTCATTGTCGAAGATCGTCAGCTGCTTCGTGCCGAGTTGCAGCATGGCATGGGCGACCGCCGCCCCGGCGCCGCCGGCGCCGAGCTGGACGGCGCAGGACAGGTCGGCCTGCGGCAACGCGCGGCGGAAGCCTTCCGCGAATCCCGAGCAGTCCGTATTATGACCGATCCGGCGACCATCCCTGAGGACGACCGTGTTGACGGCACCGAGCGCTTCGGCTTCCGGCGACAAGGCGTGGAGATGGGGAATGACGGCCTGCTTTGCCGGATGCGTGACGTTGACGCCGACAAAGCCTCGGTTCTCGACATCGCGCAGGATATCGCCGAGCGCCTCGACGCCGACCCCCGCACCGTGCCCGTCCTTCGCGCCGGTGCCCAGCCGATAGAGGTCGATCAGCTCATAGGAGAGCGCCAGCCCGTTCGCCTTGCCTTCCGCCTCGTGCAAAGCGGGGGAGCGTGAGAGCTGGATGCCGCTGCCGATGAGGCCGACCTGTATCGTGCGGGTGGATCGATCGAGCGGGGGGGCGAGCATGGTGACCTCCTTCGTCTGGCGGATGGGAGCGGCAAGGTGGATCGTCCCGCCTTGCCGCTGTCTTGTTACTGACCGCGGATCGTCTTCAGCTGCGAGAACACGGCATCGACGGTTTCCGCGCCGATCGTGTCGCGGAACTGCGCGACGACCGGTTCGACGGCCTTGCGGAAAGCGGCGAGCTGTTCGGTCGTGGGTTCGACGACCTCCATGCCGCTCTTCTTGATCTCGGCCAGGAAGCCGGCATTGGCGTCGCGCGAGGCCTTGCGCTGATAGTCGCGCGCCTGCGTGGCGGCGTCCTGCAGCAGGGCCTGCTCCTCGGCATCGAGCTTGTCCCAGAACACCTTGGAGACGATCACGATCTGCGGATTGTACTGGTGGCCCGTCAGCGTCAGGTACTTCTGCACCTCGGTGAACTTGGCGTTGACGATGTTGGCGAGCGGATTTTCCTGCCCGTCGACGGTGCCCGTTTCCAGCGCGCTGTAAAGCTCGGGATAGGGCAGGGGAATGGCGTTGGCGCCGAGCGCATTGAAGGTGGCGAGCGGCACGGCCGACTGCACGGTGCGGATCTTCAGGCCCTTCACGTCCTCGACCGTGTTGACCGCATGGCGGTTGTTGGTGAGATGGCGGAAGCCGAGTTCCCAGAAGCCGAGGCCGACGAGGCGCTGGGCGGGCAGGCGCGCTGAAAGATCGGTCCCGACCGGACCGTCCATGACGGCGTCGGCCTCTTCAGGCGTCCCGAACAGGAACGGCAGATCGACCACGCCGAACTCCTTGATGGTGCCGGAGAGAATGCCGGCGTTCATCACGCTCATCTCGACGATGCCGCCCTGCACGGAGGCGAGCGTCTGGACGTCGCCGCCGAGCGTGCCGCCCGGGAACAGCTTGACATCGATCTTGCCGCCGCTCTTTTCCTTCACGATCTCGGCGAAGCGCTCCATGCCCATGACCTGGGGGTGGCCCTTGGAGTTCTGGGCGGCGAACTTGATCGTCCGCTCGCTGATCTCGGCATGGGCACCGGCCGCGCCGAAAATGGATGCTGCGGCCAGTAGGGCTGCGATGGATTGGGTCAGTCTCATGGGTTTATCCTCCGGGATAACGGCGCCTCCCGACGCCTTGGTTGCTTCTGGTTTCCCCGCCGGCCCCTCCCTTGGACACCGGCGCGGCAAGGGGCGAGGTCAGCGACCGGCGAAGAAGGCTGCCGGGCCGGTGACGAGAACGGGGAAGAGGACGAGCAGGATGAGCACGATCAGCTGCGCGATCATGAACGGCCAGACGCCCCGGATAAGCTTCTCCATCGAGATTTTGCCGACGCCGCAGACGATGTTGAGCACGGTGCCGACCGGCGGCGTGATGAGGCCAATGGAGTTGTTGATGATGAACAGCACGCCGAAATAGACGGGATCGATGCCAGCCTCCTTGATGACCGGCATCAGGACCGGCGTCAGGATGAGGATGGTCGGCGTCATGTCCATGGCGGTGCCGACGGCAACGATCAGCACCATGATGGCGATCAGCAGCAGCGTCTGGTTGCCCATCAGCGGCTCCAGAAGCGCGACCATGGCGCCGGGCAGGTCGGCAATCGTGATCAGCCAGGCGGAAACCGACGCGGCGGCGACCAGGAACATGACGATCGCGGTGGTTTTCGCCGCCGAGGTGAAGACGTCGAGCAGCATGCCGGGCGTCAGTTCGCGGTAGACGACCATGGCGACGAACAGCGAATAGACGGCGGCGACCACGCCGGCTTCGGTGGGCGTGAACACGCCGAATTTCAGGCCGAAGATGATGATGACCGGCAGCATCAGCGCCCAGAGGCTTGAGACGAGCGCGTGCCGGCGCTCCGCCCAGGAGGATTTTGCCGGCATGGCGAAGGTTTCCTTGCGGTTGACCACCAGCCAGGCGACGCAGAGGGCCGCGCCGATCATAAGGCCCGGCGCGATGCCGGCGAGGAAGAGCTTGGTGATGGAGACACCGCCGACCACGCCGTAGAGAATGAAGCCGATGGAGGGCGGGATGATCGGGCCGATGATGGCGGAGGAGGCGATGAGGCCGCCCGAGCGGGCCGGATCGTGGCCGGACTTGATCATCATCGGCATCAGCAGGGCAGCGAGCGCCGCCGCATCCGCCACGGCCGAGCCGGAGAGGCTGGAGAGGACGCAGGCTGCGAGAATGCAGACGAAGCCGAGACCACCGCGCTTATGCCCGACCAGCGCGATCGCCAGATTGACGATGCGCTTGGAGAGCCCGCCCTGGTTCATCACCTCGCCGGCCAGCATGAAGAACGGAACGGCGATGAGCGTGAAACTGTCGGCGCCTTGCAGGATCGTCTGTGCGACGATCTGCCCGTCGAACAGGTCCATGTGAACCATGAGCGCGATCCCGGACAGGATGAGCGCAAAGGCGATCGGCATGCCCAATGCCATGGTGCCGAGAAGCGAGCCGAGGAAAACTGCAATGACCATCGTCGTTCCCCTCAGCGACCGAAGCCGGACGTAGCGGGTAGCGGCGGTACGGGCGAGGCGGTCGGCGGCGGCAGATCTTCGGATTCCTGCACCAGCACGATGTTGGAGACATCGAGGCGGCCGGTGAGGATCGCGAGCGTCTCGCTGCCCAGATGCAGGAGGGCCGTGAGCGAGAAGATGACGGCGGGGATCATGAACCACGCCATGGAGATGCCGGCCGCCGGCGTGATCGCCCCCCAGGTCAGCACCGATTGCGCCCAGGCGCCCTGAAGGAGCAGCACGCAAGCCAGCAGCATCAGGAGGTAGCCGAGGAGAACGCAGGCCTTGGCGAGCGTCCGTGGCAAAGCGCGGATCATCGTATCGATGCCGATATGGGCGTGCTCGCGCAACGCGACGGCGGCACCGAGGAAGATGAGCCAGACGAAGGCCAGCCGCGACATCTCTTCCGAGATCGTCAGGCCGCTGTTCAGCGCGTAGCGCAGGATGACGTTGGTGAAAACGAGGATGACCATCGCTGCGAGGAGCAGGGCGATGGAGACGCGCAGAAGCGCAAAATACAGATCGACGATCCGTCTCATGAAAGTCCTCCCGTGCGATCGGCACTCCCTGCCGGATCGTCTGCTCCCGTCCGTCGATGCGGGATCCCTCCAGATCCTAAGGCATCGCCATGATGTCCTGTAGCCCGTTACGCCCGGCCCACAGCATTTATGATCCGGCATTGTCCTGCGCCGATGACGACCGAAACGCCGCCTCTTTTCGCCGGAGCCATCTTCGGATAAAAATGTACGAACCGGTTCGTTTAGTCAACGCGAAAATCGTGTTGTCGGGAAGATCGGTGAATGACGTGCCGGTTGGAACATGCAGAATGGGCCGCGCCGATGTTTGCGATCGGTCGTGCCCGTCATGGGCATGTGGGAGGATGATGAGGAAGATGGCCGACACAGAACGTGTTGACGAACCGGGGGATCTTGACGCCGACGGTCTGCCCGGCCGGCGCCGCGTGACACAGCGGGATCGCACGATGAAAACGCGGGACGACATCCTGCTGGTCGCGCGCGAGGAATTTGCGGCGAACGGCCTTTCGGGCGCCCGCGTCGATGCCATCGCCGAGCGCACGCGGACGTCCAAGCGGATGATCTACTATCATTTCGGCTCGAAGGAGGGTCTCTACCTCGCCGTGCTCGAACATGCCTATACCGGCATCCGCAAGGTGGAGGCGGAACTGCGGTTGGCCGACGGTGATCCGGTCGATGCCATGCGCCGCCTGATCGGCTTCACCTTCGACTATGACGAGGCCAATCCCGATTTCATTCGTCTGGTGACGATCGAGAACATCCATCGCGCCAGTCATATGCGCCAGTCCTCCAGCCTCGGCCGCCTCAACGTGTCGATCATCGACACGATCGCCGCGATCCTCCGGCGGGGACAGGAGACCGGCGCGTTCCGCCGCGAGGTCGATCCGATCGACCTGCATATGTTGATCTCGTCCTTCTGCTTCTTCCGGGTCTCCAACCGTCACACCTTCGGCCATATCTTCGGCCGCGATCTCGGCGAAGCCACGATGCGCAGCCGCCATCGCGTCCTGTTGCAGGATGCCGTGGTTGCTCTGTTGCGTGCCCCACAAGCTGTCGAGAATGGGCATGAAGGGGACTGATCGGATCCCGCATTCGCGACGGCATCGCAGGGATTTGGTCGTGCCGGATGCTTTCATCGGGCATGATACCCGGTGTAGACAACGATCATGATGCTCCGCTCCATGTCCGCCCGGAACTACCGTTCGCTGCGCTCGATCCGCATGGATCTGGGCGGTGTCAACGTGTTCATCGGCGAAAACGGCGTCGGCAAGTCCAACCTCTATCGTGCCCTGCAACTCGTGCAGGCCGCCGTAAGGGGCTCGCTCGCCTACGAGATCGCGGCGGAAGGGGGCATGGCGTCCGCGCTCTGGTCTGGCCCGAGACGCATCGAGAAGAATTTCCGCATCAGGCTCGAAGTCGAAGTGCTGGACGAGGAGCGGGCGGTGACGTTCCGCTACCGCGTGGAGGCCGGGTTGCGACCGCCGAAGGCCGCAGCCGGCTTCGCCTTCGAGCCACAAATCAAGGAAGAGGTGCTTTCGGTCGAAACGGGCGCGCGGCCGGTCACGATGATGAAACGGGCTGGGCCGGGCGTGATGGTGCGCGGCGAACGTGGACGGATGGAGGAGTATCCGCAGCGGGCGATGACGTCGGAGACGGCGATCGCCATGCTGGGCGATGCCGGACATTATCCGGAAGTCGGAACATTTCGCCGTCTGGTCGATGGCTGGCGTTTCTTCCACGGTTTTCGCACCGACCGGGATGCGGCCCTGCGCCAGCCATGCCTTGCCGTCACGGCACCGCTTCTGGACGAGGACGGCGGCAATATGGCGGCGGTCTTTGCAACGCTCGTCCACACCCGCGGCGACACCGTCGACCTCGACCGGGCGATCGCTGCAGCTCTCGGCGGCGCGCGGCTCTACGTGCCGGAACCCGGGGAGTTTGCGGAATTCGGCCTGATCTTTCCCGACTTTCCGCAGCGCGTCTTTCAGCCGCGTGAACTCTCCGACGGGCAGATCCGCTTCCTCGCCCTCGCGGCCGCCCTGATGTCCTATCGGCAGCCGCCGCTGATCGCGCTCAACGAGCCCGAGGCGAGCCTGCATCCCGACATGCTGCCGCCGCTCGCCGATCTGATCGCGATGGCCGCAGCCACCAGTCAGATCTGGATCGTCACCCACTCCGAAGCGTTCGCCGCTGCCGTTTTCGAGCGCTGCGGAACCCGGCCGAAGCGCGTCATCCGCAAAGACGGCGCGACCTGGATCGAGGGCATGCGGCTCACGGGTGTCGTCGATGGGGACGACGAGGACGAGGCGTAGTCGCCCGCGGCTGCGACACCCACACCGAGCGGCGAACCGTCGTCTTTCTGCAACCAGCGTGACGACCATCATCCAACCGTCACACAGGGCGGTTAAGCCTGCCCGCATACAGTCTCCTCTCCACCCGAACGAGGTTCTCATGCGGACTCTTCTTGCTGCGCTTGTCGCGACCACCATCCTTGCCGGCGCGGCCCAGGCCACGACCGTCTACCCGCTCTCCCGCGCGACGATCCTTGCGGGATCGCCGTTCGACTTCAAGATCGAGCTGCCCGGCGTGGTGAAGGCCGAGGATGTGAAGGTCACCGTCAACGGCGAGGATTATGCCGCGGCGCTCGGCTCCGCTGCCGAATTCGTGGCCGAGGAAAAGGGCAAGGAGGACAAGGTTCTCGGTTCCGCCCTGATCCTGCGCGGCGCGCGAATCCTGAAGGCCGGCAGCTACAAGGTCGACGTGACCGCAGGCGGCGAGACGAATTCGGTGACGTGGGAGGTCTACGAGACCACCGCGCAGCCGAAGGCGAAGAACGTGATCTTCCTGCTTGGCGACGGCCTCTCCGTCGCGCACCGCACCGGCGCCCGCATCATGTCCAAGGGCATGACCGAAGGAAAGTCCAATGGCCGTCTCGCCATGGACGATCTCGACCACATGGCCTTCGTCGGGACCTCGGCCACAGACGCGATTGCGACCGACAGCGCCAACACGATGTCCGCCTACATGACCGGCCACAAGACGGCGGTCAACGCCCTCGGCGTCTATGCCGACCGCACGCCGGCAAGCCTCGATGACCCGAAGGTCGAGACCATCGCGGAGGCTCTGCGCCGCACCACGAAGAAGGCGATCGGCGTCGTGTCCACCGCCGAGATCGAGGATGCCACCCCGGCCGCCGTCGTCGCCCACACCCGCAAGCGCGCCGACAAGGCCGACATCGTCGGCATGTTCTATGCCGTGCAGCCGGAGGTCATCCTCGGCGGCGGTTCCGCCTACTTCCTGCCGCAGGCAACGCCCGGTTCCAAGCGCAAGGACGACAAGGATTATATCCAGCTGTTCAAGGACGCCGGCTACGCACTGGCGACCGACAGGACCGAACTCGAGGCCTCTTCCGGCACCAATGCCGCCAAGCTGCTCGGCCTGTTCCACACCGGCAACATGGACTCGATCCTCGACCGCAATTTCCTGAAGAAGGGCACGGTTTCGAAGTTCCCGAACCAGCCGGGCCTCGTCGACATGACCAATGCGGCGCTGACGCAGCTGTCGAAGAACGAGGACGGCTTCTTCCTGATGGTCGAGGGCGCCACGATCGACAAGATGTCCCACCCGATGGACTGGGACCGGGCGCTGTATGAGACGATCGAGTTCGACAAGGCCGTGGGCGTCGCGCGCGACTTCGCCGCCAAGAACCCGGATACGCTGATCGTCGTTACCGGCGACCACACCCACGGCATTTCCGTCATCGGCACCATCGACGACGAGAAGCCGGGCACGGAGATGCGCCAGAAGGTCGGCATCTACGCCGATGCCGGCTTCCCCAACTACGAGGACAAGGACGGCGACGGCTATCCCGACAAGGTCGATCCGACGCGCCGCCTCGCCGTGTTTTCCAGCAACTTCCCGGATTACTACGAGACCTTCCGCCCGAAGCTCGATGGCCCGTTCGAGCCGACCGTCCAGAACGAGAACAAGGAATACGTCGCGAACCCGGCCTATAAGGACGTGCCCGGCGCCGTTCTGCGTGAAGGCAATCTGCCGAAGACCTCCGAAAGCGCCGTCCATGCCGTCGATGACGTCGTGCTGCAGGCAAGCGGCCCCGGATCGGAAGGCTTCAAGGGCTATATGGAAGAAAGCGACATCTACCGCGTGCTCGCCGACAGTCTCGCCCTCGGCTCGCCGGACAAGATCTCCGCGAAGTAAGAAAGGGCAGCCCGCCGGGTTATCGCCCGGCGGCGCTTGAGGAAACGACATGACGAAATCTGAGGCCTTGCGCCGTCGCACGCTCCTCGGCTTGCTCGCATCCCTGCCAGCGGCGGTCTTTCCGCCGTTCGCTTTCGCTGCGGACACCGAGATCGGCTTCAACGATCTCTACGGCAGTGTCGGCGTGCTCGGCCTTACCTTCTCCGATACCGTGAAAGCGCTGAACGGCAAGGGCGTGACGATGAGCGGCTTCATGGCGCCGCCCCTGAAGGCCGAGGCGGCATTCTTCGTGCTGACCGAGATTCCCATGTCGATCTGCCCTTTCTGCTCGTCGGATTCCGATTGGCCCGACAATATCGTCGTCGTCTACCTCAATGAGGCGCAGACCTTCGTCCAGCCGGGAACGCGCATTTCCGTGTCGGGGACGCTGGAGGTGGGCACGTGGACGGATACCGAGACCGGCTTCGTCAGCCGGCTGCGTCTCCGCAATGCGCGTTATTGGTCGGTCTGAGCACATGCTGTCGCTGACCCTCAAAGATATCGCCGTCTCCTATGCCGGGCTTGCCGCGCCGGTGCTCTCGGTTCCTGCATTGCAGTTTGCAGCTGGGGAAAACGTGGCCGTGACCGGCGCCTCTGGCTCGGGCAAGAGCACCTTCGTCAATGTCGTCTCCGGCCTTGAGCACGTCCGCGAGGGTCGGATCGACTGGAGCGGAACCGATCTCGTTCGCCTTGCCGAGCATCGGCGCGACCACTGGCGGGCCGAGCATGTCGGCCTCGTCATGCAGGATTTTCATCTTTTTCCCGGACTGTCGGCGCTCGACAACGTCCTGTTGCCTGCGCGGCTTGCCTCCGCGGCATCGTCCGCCGTCAAGCGTCGCGCACGCGACCTCCTTGCCGGCACGGGGCTCGAACGACCCGGCCAGTCGGTCGAGACGATGTCGCGCGGCGAAATGCAGCGCGTTGCCATCGCCCGCGCGCTCGTGCGCGCACCGGGCATCGTCATCGCCGACGAACCGACGGCAAGTCTCGACGAGGAAAGCGGTCAGGTCATTGCCGACCTGCTGATCGGTCTGGCGGGTGCGGCCGGTGCCACGCTCATCGTCGTGTCGCACGATCCCGCCCTGATTTCGCGCCTGCCGCGCCGAATCACGCTCGAACGCGGCCAGATCTCTCATGACAGCAAGGCGGCTGTGATATGATCGGTTTCATCCTCGCGGACATCCGCCGCCACAAGGGCGGGACGATCGCCATCCTGCTGCTGGTCGCCTTCGCCGTTGCGCTCGCCGTCTCGGTGACGCTGCAGGAACGCGCGCTCCGGCTCGGCAGCGCCCGCGCGGCCAACGCGTTCGATCTGGTGATCGGTGCGGCGGGCAGCGAAACGCAGCTGGTCCTGTCCTCCGTCTTCCTTCAGCCAGCCCCCCTGCCGCTGATGGAAGGTGCCGTGCTTCAGCGTCTTGCGGCCGATCCGCGCGTGGCATTCGCCGCCCCCATCGGCTTCGGCGATTCCTTTGCGGGCTATCCGCTGGTGGGCACATCGACCGCTCTCGTGGCGCATCTTTCGCCGCAACTGCAGGAGGGTGTGGGCTTGCGGCAAGAGGGTAATGCGGTGATCGGCTCGGCGGTCGACCTCTCCATGGGCGCGGTGATCAAGCCCATGCACGGGACCGCGGAAGAGGGCGCCCATACGCATACCGGCCTTGCCTATGCGGTCGTCGGTCGGATGAAGCCGACCGGCACGCCATGGGACCGGGCGATTCTCGTGCCCATACAGGCCGTGTGGGAGCTGCACGGGATGGGGCATGACAAGGCCGAGCATGAGGAGGCTGGTCACGAGGAAGCGGGCCACGCCGAAGCTGGCCATGCGGGTGGCGAGCATGAGCATAGCGCCGATGCCACGGCGCCGATCAACGAAGACTGGGCGGAACATTCAGCCGGGGTGCCGGCCGTTCTGGTCAAGCCGAAGACGATTGCCGATGCCTACAAGCTTCGCCAGGAATATCGCAGCGGCACGACGCTCGCCGTCTTTCCCGGTGAGGTGCTGACGCGGCTTTATGCGACGCTTGGGGATGCCAAAATTCTGCTGATGGCGGTGGCGATCGGCACGCAGGTTCTCATCGCGGCCGCACTTCTGCTCGTTACCATCATGCATGTCGGGCAGCGCCGGCGGCAGATCGGCGCGTTGCGTGCCTTCGGTGCATCGCGAACCGTCGTGTTCCGGATCGTCTGGCTGCAGCTTTTCGCCATCAGCCTTGCTGGCATCCTCCTCGGTTTCGGCCTCGGCTACCTCGTCTCGGACGTCATCGGCGGCATCGTTTCGCGGCAGAACGGCTTCACGATGCCCGTGGCCTTCGCACGCGGAGACCTCGCCTTCGCAGCTTTCGTCACGGCTTTCGCGGCCGTTCTTGCCGTCGTGCCGGCCGTCCTCGCCTATCGCCAGTCGCCGGCCGCAGCCCTCAAGGGCTGAGAACCGCGGATCAGATCATCTCGAGCGCGAGAGCAATCCCCTGTCCGCCGCCGATACAAAGCGTGACGATCCCCTTGGAAAGCCCGTCCCGCTTCATGCCGTGCAGCAGGCGGGTGACCAGGATGGCGCCCGTTGCGCCGATGGGATGGCCATGGGCGATGGCGCCGCCTTCGACATTGATAATGTCCTCGGGCAGGCCGAGTTCGCGCATCACGGCGATCGGAACGGCGGCGAAGGCCTCGTTGATTTCGATCCGCTCGATATCGCCGAGCTTCCAGCCGGCGCGTGTCAGTGCCAACTTCACGGCCGGCACCGGCCCGAGACCGAACAGGCCCGGCTCCACCCCGGCCACGCCATAGCCGGCCATTCGCGCCATTGGCACGAGGCCCTTCTTCTCGGCAAAGCTGCGCTCTGCAACGATCACGGCCGCCGCGGCACTGTTCAGCCCCGGCGCATTGCCGGCCGTAATCGTGCCGTCCGGGCGGAAGGCGGGCTTCAGCCGTGCCAGCGTCTCGACCGTCGTTTCTGGTCGCGGTGCTTCGTCGCGGTTGAAACTCTCGGTGCCTTTGCGGCCCTTTACCTCGACCGATACGATTTCCTCCGCAAACGCGCCGCTTTCCTGCGCGGCTGCGAAACGCTGCTGGGATTGTGCGGAGAACGCGTCCTGGTCCTGACGGGTCATCTGCAATTTTTCGACAAGGTCCTCCGTGTGCCAACCGGAATGCTGGCCGGAGAATGCATCGTTCAAGCCATCGGTCAGCATGCTGTCGAGGATCTGTGCCGGGCCCATGCGGTAGCCCCAGCGACCGCCATCCATCAGGTAGGGCGCGCGATCCATGTTCTCCATTCCGCCGGCGATCGTTGCCGTTGCGCCGCCGGCCATGATCTCCATCGCCACCGACAGGATCGCCTGTGCGCCCGAACCGCAGACGCGGTTGACCGTCAGCGCCGGCACGGAAACCGGCAAACCCCCGCCGATCGCGGCCTGCCGCGCCGGGTTCATGCGGTTGCCCGCCTGGACGACGTTGCCCATGACGACCGTGTCGATGTCTTCGCCCGACAGGCCGGAGCGGCGCAGGGTCTCGGCGATCACGATCGCGCCAAGTTCGGTTGCGGGCGTGTTCTTCAATGTGCCGTTATAGCCGCCAATGGCTGTTCGCACGGGACAAGCGAGGATGATGTCGGACTGGCTCATGGTGGCGTCCCTCCTGTTTTGAAGGCGTTAGTTGGTGGTCGCTGTCAGGCGGTCGCTGCGGCTCGCTCGAGAGGAAAGACGAGCAAGGTGGATGTCGCGCTGGCACAGAGGCGGCCGTCGCGATCCGTCAGCGTCGCCTCGGCAAAGGCCGCGCGCCGCCCCATCGAAAGAATGCGCCCCTCGGCGCGAACGGGACCGCTCGCCTCCGTCAGCGGACGGTGATAGGCGACCTTGAGTTCCAGCGTCGTATAGCCTTGGTCGGCCGCCAGCTTGGAATGGACCGCGCAGCCGCATGCGCTGTCGAGAAGCGTCGCGGCATATCCACCATGCACCGATCCGATCGGGTTATAGACGCTGCGGTCGGGATTGCCTTCGAACACTGCCCGACCTTCTTCGATCTCGATCAGGACGAACTTCATCGTTTCGTTGATCGGCGGCGGACTGTTGGCCGCTATCAGAGCCTGCAACTGAGCAAGACCGGAAAGACCGGCTTGGTTATTCCTGAGGACGTCCATTGTTCACCTCCTCCTAAAGGTGCATAGACTTTAATATGACAAACATCATAAAACAAGGTGTCTGGCTGGTTGGCACGTCAGGCCACGTTTTTCCAAGCTCACGGCTGCCCCAGAGATGTCTGAGCCCTGGTCATCAAGGTTCGTCCTGTCGCGGTGACGATGTTGTAAGAAATCTCGCTATTGTACTCCGTGTTCGAAGACTTTAACGAAGTCGGCCGAGGTTCCCGCAAGAAACGTACGGATACCGATACAGCAGCATCCCGTTTTCAGACCGTTTTCCGGATAAGGCGCCATCTTCAGTTGTCACAGCCGAGCAGGCGTCTCGTTTTTTAGGGGTAAAACATGGGCCTCGGCACAAGAGGCATATCAGCAGCAAGTCCTTGTTATAATGAAGATACGCTACCATGTTAGATCGAGTTTAATGACTACTAGCGCTAACGCGTGCAACACGTGACGCCGTGTCGTCTCTTTAAATTCTGGACCTGTGGCCATGACGGATATCTACAAGAATTCTGCCCAGTCGATCGAGAACCGCGTTGCCGATCTTCTCGGCCGTATGAGCATCGAGGAGAAGATCGCACAGATGCACGCCTTCTGGCTGCTGCTGTCGGAAGACGGCCGTCACGAGGTGCGCACCGATACGTTCACCGGCGCTGATGATGCGGATCGGCTGAAGGCGAAGCTGTCGTTCGGTCTCGGGCAGATCACGCGCCCTCTCGGCAGCCGCCCGGTCGATCCGGCTGCCGGCGTCCGTGCTTTGAACCGGCTGCAGAAATTCCTCGTGGAAGAAACCCGGCTCGGCATTCCCGTCATTTCGCACGAAGAATGCCTGTCCGGCATCATGGCGCAGGGCGGCACGCTGTTTCCTTCGTCGCTCGCCTTCGGCGCGACGTTCGATCCCGCCCTCATCGAGGAGGTTGGCCGGGTCATCGGCCAGGAGGCCCGCTCCATCGGCTGCCGCCAGGGGCTGGCCCCCGTACTGGACGTCGCCCGCGACGCGCGGTGGGGTCGCACGGAAGAGACGTTCGGCGAGGATCCCTATCTCGTCGGGCTCATGGCCTCCCGCTATGTCCGCGGCCTGCAGGGGCGCGACCGCGACTTCCTGGCGACGCTGAAGCATTATGCAGGGCACTCCCTCTCGGAGGGCGCGCGCAACCATGCGCCGGTCAATCTCGGCTGGCGGGAATTGAACGACACATTTCTGCTGCCGTTCGAAATGGCCGTAAGGCTGGCGGATGCGGGATCGGTCATGCCCGCCTATCACGACATCGATGGAGAGCCGTGCCATGCCTCGCATCATTTGCTGACGAAGGTGCTGCGAGACGACTGGGGCTTCGATGGCTTGGTCGTCGCGGACTATATCGGCATCAGTCTGCTCTATCAGCATCACGGCGTTGCGGCCGATCCGGCGGAAGCCGCTGCGCTCGCCTTCAAGGCCGGCCTCGACGTGGAGCTTCCAGGCGACGACTGCGCATCTCATCTGAAGGAGGCACTGGCGCGGGGCCTGATCGGCATCGATACCATCGACGAGATCGTGCGCCGTATCCTGACCGAGAAGATGCGCCTCGGCCTGTTCGAGAATCCCTATACCGATGAGGCCGGCATCGCGCTGCAGACCCCGGAGGCGATCGATGTCGCCCGTCGGGTTGCCCAGAAATCGGTCGTCATCCTCGCCAATGACGGCATTCTTCCGCTGGCGGAGACCAAGACCATCGCCTTGATCGGCCCGACGGCCGACGATCCGCTGGCGCTGCTTGGCGATTATTCCTTCCCCGTGCATCTCATCGTCAGCGATCTCAAGGACGCCGCAACATCCGTAATCACGCCGCGCGCCGCCTTCGAGGCGCGGTTCGGCACCGAGCGTGTCCGCTACGCCAAGGGTTGCCACATCCTCGAGGCCCGTCAGTCGGGCGCGCCGGTCTTTCCCGGCGACGTTCCCGACATGACGACGCTGTCCCAAACCTCTCCGGTCTCCACGAGCCTCGATCTCATTCCGGCGGCCGTCGAGGCCGCCCGACAGGCCGATGTGGCGATCGTCTGCGTTGGAGATCTCTCCGGCATCTTCCAGACGGGCACCGTGGGTGAAGGATCGGACACCGATACGCTGGTGCTCCCCGGCGTTCAGCAGGCCCTGCTGGACGCGGTCGTGGAAACGGGAACGCCCGTGATCGTCGTCATCACCTCCGGCCGGCCCTATACGCTCAGTGGTCTGGAAGATCGTGTGGCCGCTCAGGTCATGGCCTTCTTTGGCGGGCAGGAAGGCGGGGCGGCGATTGCCGACGTGCTGACCGGCGTCGTCGAGCCCTCCGGTCGCCTGTCCATTTCCGTGCCGCGCAGCGGCGGCGCTTCGCCCTATTTCTACAATCACAAATTCAAAAGCTCGGGGACCCCGGTGGCCCGTCATTTCGGGAGCCGTTATCCCTTCGGGCACGGGCTCTCCTATACGGACTTCGTCTACGAGGACCTCACGCTCGACCGGTCCTCGGTGCAGAGCGAGGAGGGCAGCGTCGGCGTTTCCTTCACGCTGCGCAATGTGGGCCAGCGCGGGGGAACGGAGATCCCCCAGCTTTATGTCCGCGACCTCGTATGTTCGGTCGTCCGCCCGATCAAGGAGTTGAAGGCGTTCCGGCGCGTTTTCCTCGAGCCCGGCGAAAGCGCCTGCGTCACCTTCCGCGTCCCGACGGACATGTTCTCGTTCACGGGGCAGGAGGGTTTCCGGATTGTCGAGCCGGGCATGTTCGAGCTGATGATCGGCTCTTCCAGCGCCGCCATTCACCTGCGCAGCCGGATCGAGGTCAAGGGTCCCGTGCGTCGCATCGAGGGTGACTGGAAGATGGTCAGCAGGGCGTTCGTCAGTCATCCCTGAGAACAGGCAGCATGGTCACACGTGCCTAGTCGGCCATGGACGGCTTTGCCGTCCAGACGAAAGCCGCGCCCGCAAGGAGCAGCATGCTCGTGCCGATGAAGACGACGGGCATGCCGATATGGCCGCCGATGAAACCGCCGAGCAGGGGGCCCGCGACCTGACCGACATATTGCGCGGAGACGGAGAGGCCGAGTGCGGTGCCGGCGGAGCGATCGGGCACGCCATGCCGGATGACGGCGGCGATGCAGGGGAGAAGGCCGCCCAGCGCGACGCCCATGAGGAAGCGCAGCAGGATCAGCTGCCAGGCGCTGGTGACGAAGGCCTGCGGTACGAGCAGGATGCCCGCCGCGACGAGCGCGCCGGCGATGACCGGCCAGTGGCCGATGCGATCGGCAAGGCGCCCCAGCCGCGAGGCCGACAGGATACTGCCGAGGGCGGCCGCGGACATGACGAAGCTGGCCCACAGGGTCACCGTGTCGGGCCCATCGACCAGCTGGGCGACATAGACCGTAATGATCGGCTCGATCGACATATTGGCGAGCATCAGCAGCATGCCGGTGGCGAGCATGGCGATGACCGGTGCCTTGTCCGGTATCGCGGCCCACCCGCCGCCGGCCTTCGCGGCCTGCCTGCGGCCGGGCACGGTTTCCTCCTTGATGAGGAATGTCGTGGCTAGAAACGCCAGGAAGATGAGACCGCCGGCTGCCAGAAACGTGTTGCGAATACCGATCAACGGCGGCAGCACGCCGCCGATCAGCGGCCCCACGAGATTGCCGGCCATGATGCCCGAGGAAAGCATGCCGAGCGCCCAGGCCGAACGGTCTCGCGGCGTCTGCGTGGCCACCAGAACCATGGAGCCCGAGGAATAGCCGCCGGCCAGCCCGACGAACAGCCGCAGGGCGACGAGCTGCCAGACGTTTTCGGCAACGCCCATCAGCGCGATGGCGACCGTCATGCCGAGGCTCGCGCGCACCAGCATCAACTTTCGCCCGTAGATATCGCCAAGGCGACCCCAGAGCGGCGCGACCAGAGCCGCCGCAAAGAAAGTGGCGCCATAGGCAATTCCCGACCATTGCACGATGGCCGCGTGATCGCTGACGCCGAGCTCCTCGACGTAGAGCGGCAGGAAGGGCAGAAGCAGCGTCATGGCGACGATGGTGGTGAACGAGCCGGCGAGCGATACCGCGAGGTTTCGCTTCCAGTGGATCGAGCCGCCTGCAGCCGCATCGGGTTTTGCGTCGGCCATCGTTTCCGCCTGTTTGAGGTAGCCACCCCCTAAGTCTGGAGGGCTAACGCGTCAAGTATGATGCGGGCTGGAAGGCCGAGCCATCGCCGGCGCAGGAAAGAACCGAAGCTTGGGAAGATACGCCTGGGGTATCAACCGTTCAGTTTGACGGGCTTCGGCCCGCCATAGGCCCAGTCGAGCAGTTCCACGGTATGGACGATGGGGATGGCCGTTCCCGAACCGATCTGGGTGAGGCAGCCGATGTTTCCCGCCGCGATCACGTCCGGCTTCGTCGCCTCGATGGCCTTCACCTTGCGTTGCTTGAGCGTGGCGGAGATTTCGGGTTGCAGGATGTTGTAGGTTCCGGCCGAGCCGCAGCAGAGATGACCTTCCGCCGGATCGCGCACGGTGAAGCCCGCGGTCTTCAGGAGAAGCTTCGGCAGGGCCGTGATCTTCTGACCATGTTGGAGCGAGCAGGCGGAGTGATAGGCGACCACGAGATCGCGTTTCGGCAGGACTTTGAGGTCGAGCGTGGACAGGTATTCCGTGATGTCCTTTGCCAGCGCCGAGATCGTCGCGGCCTTTTCGGCGTAGAGCGGATCGAGGCGCAGCATGTGGCCATAGTCCTTGATGGTGGTGCCGCAGCCCGATGCCGTGAGGAGGATGGCGTCAAGCCCGCCTGCATCCACCTCGCGCATCCAGACGTCGATGTTGCGGCGGGCGAAATCGAGCGCCTGCGGCTCGCGGCCCATGTGATGCACCAGCGCACCGCAGCAGCCTTCGCCCTTCGGTGTGGCGACGGCGACGCCGAGTCGGGTCAGCAGCCGCACCGTGGCCGCGTTGATGCCGGGATCGAGCGTCGGCTGGGCGCAGCCTTCCAGCAGGATGACGCGGCCGCGCGTGGGCGGAAGGGCAGCCGGAACGGTCTCCGCTGGTCGCTTGGCCGTCCGGCGCGGTGCGAGATCGAGCATGGCGGCGAGCGAGGCCAACGGCTTTATACGGCGCAGGAATGGGGCGAGTGGACGGGCGATCCGGGCGAGCGCCAGTGCGGCGCGAAACCGGGCGGGGTACGGCAGGATGGCGGCGAGCAGGCCGCGGATCATCCGGTCTGCGAGCGGGCGCCTATAGGTCTGCTCGATGTGAACACGGGCATGGTCGATCAGGTGCATATAGTCGACGCCCGACGGACAGGTCGTCGTGCAGGCAAGGCAGGAGAGACAGCGATCGATATGCGTCACGACTTCGCGGTCGGCAGGGCGGTCGTTCTCGAGCATGTCCTTGATGAGGTAGATGCGCCCACGCGGGCTGTCGAGCTCGTTGCCGAGCGTGACATAGGTCGGACAGGTGGCGGTGCAAAAGCCGCAATGGACGCAGCGCCGCAGGATCTTCTCGGATTCCGCCACATGCGGATCGGACAGCTGTTCCGGTGTGAAAGAGGTCTGCATCCGTCGCTATCCCGTCCTGCCCGCCAGCCACAGATTCGTCCCGGCGTCGGGTGCCATCCTGCCCGGAGAGAAGATCCCGGCCGGGTCGAGCTTGGCCTTGATGCGCGTCGACAACGCCGCGATCGGCGCCGGTTGCGGCTCGAAGGCGGCGATGCCGGCCCGCTGATCGGCGGATGCGCGTATCAGCGTGGCATGGCCGCCGCCGACGGCCGCAATGGTCCGGCGCAGGACATCGGCCTGCGGCTCGCCACCTATCTGCAACCAGACGAGCCCGCCTTGCCAGTCGTAGAGCGCATCGACATCGGCTTGTTGCCGGAGCGCCGCGATCAGCCGATGACCCGCGGTCGGCGCGACGGATACCCGCCAGAGCGGCTGATCGTGAAGCGCCTGCAACGGCGTGACATCGCGGATCGAGCGCCAGAGCCGGGCGCTTGCAGCCGGCTCCACCGTCGCGACGGGCGCAAACGCCGACAGCCTTACCGCCAGCGAGGCGGCCCGCACGGCAACGGAAGCCGAGAGGCCCTCCAGTCGCAGAGCCGTCAGGGCTCCAGTCTTCCCGAAAGCATCCGGGAGCGTCTGCGCCAGTGCCTGCGGGATATGCGCCGCGCCGGAAACATCGGCCGGTTGCGCCATGGCCGCCGCCATCGCTCTCGTGGCCGTGGCATCATCGAGGCCGCTGAGCACGATGGTTGCTTCGCTCTCCGGCTGCGGCAGCACGCGGAAAGTGACCTCCGTGACGAAGCCCAGCGTGCCGTGCGAGCCTGCCAGCAGCTTGACGAGATCGAGCCCCGTCACGTTCTTCATCACCCGACCGCCGGCCCGGATCGCCTCGCCGCGCCCGTTGATGAAGCGGATGCCCAGCAGGCTGTCGCGCGCCGCGCCGGCAGACAGGCGGCGCGGGCCCGATGCGTTGGACAGGAACACGCCGCCGATGGTCGGTTCACCCTGCGTCCCCATCACGCCGCGGTGATCCACCGGCTCGAAGGCGAGCATCTGGTTGTTGGCGGAAAGGGACGCCTCGATCTCGGAGATCGGCGTGCCGGCACGCGCCGTCATCACCATCTCGCCGGGCTCGTACTCCACGATGCCGGCGAGCCCGGTGGAACAGAGCACGACACCGGCTGAAACCCGGTTGCCGAGACCCGCGCGGGTATTGCCGCCGATGAGGGAGAGGGCCGTTCCGTTGCTCGCGGCCTGCCGGATCAGGTCGCAGGCTTCTGCCTCATTCTGGGGATGATGGACATCGTTCATGCGGCGGGCCGTCCGTCGAGCGGGAAGACCTTGGACGGGTTCAACAGCCAGTCGGCGTCGAAGGCATAGCGCACGGCCATCTGCTGAGCGAGATCTGTGTCGGAGAACTGGAACCGCATCAGGTCGCGCTTCTCGATGCCCACGCCGTGCTCGCCGGTCAGGCAGCCGCCCACGTCCACGCACACCTTCAGGATCTCGTTGCCCGCCTGCTCGGCTTTGGCGGCTTCTGCCGGGTCGTTGGCGTCGAACAGGATCAGCGGATGCATGTTGCCGTCGCCGGCATGGAAGACGTTGGCGACTCGCAGACCGAAGCCGGTGCAGATCTCCTCCGTCCGCTGGAGTACATAGGAGAGCTTGCCGAGTGGCACGGTGCCGTCCATGCAGATATAATCGGCGATGCGCCCGGTGGCGCCGAAGGCCGATTTGCGGCCTTTCCAGATCAGGGCGGCCTCGGTCGCCGACTGGCTCTCGCGCACCGTCATCACGCCATGGCGGCGGGCGATCGCGACGATGGCAGCCAGCATCGCCTCCATCTCGGCGTCCGACCCCTCGACTTCGATGATCAGCAGCGCGCCGACATGCAAGGGATAGCCGGCCTTGGCGAAGGCCTCGCAGATCTCGATGGCTTGTTTGTCCATGAACTCGATGGCGACGGGGATGATGCCGGCGCCGATGACATCGGCAACGCAGGCGCCCGCCTCGCGCGATGTCGCGAAACCGAAGAGGACCGGCCGGGCACCTTCGGCCTTTGCGAGGATTCTTACCGTCGCCTCCGTCACGACGCCGAGCTGCCCTTCCGAACCGCAGACGAGGCCGAGAAGATCGTAGCCCGCCGCATCGAGATGGCTGCCGCCGAGCGTGATGACCGTGCCGTCCATCAGCACCATGGTCACCCCGAGCAGATTGTTCGTGGTCACGCCATATTTGAGGCAGTGCGCGCCGCCCGAGTTCATGCCGATATTGCCGCCGATGGTGCAGGCAAGCTGGGAGCTCGGATCCGGCGCATAGAAGAAGCCTTCCGGCCCGACGGTCTCCGAGATCGACAGGTTCGTTACGCCGGCCTGCACCCTCGCGACCCGGTTCTCGAGATCGACGTCCAGGATAGCGGACATGCGCGAGAGGCCGAGCACAACAGCATCCGGCTGCGGAATGGCGCCGCCGCAGAGCGAGGTTCCTGCCCCGCGCGGGACGACGGGAATGCCGTGGCGATTGCAATATTCGAGGACGGCGGACACCTCCTGCGTCGTTCGCGGCAGGGCAACGGCCAGCGGCAGCTGCCGGTAGGCGACATAGGCGTCCGTTTCGAACGGCACCAGCTCGCGCGCCTCATGCACCAGCCCACCCTCCGGCAGAAGGTCGGCAAGATCCGCGATAATCCTGGCCCGCTGCGACAGTACGTCGGCCCGCGGCGGCAGGAAGGCAATGGTTTGCGACACGGTCTCTCCTCCCCGTGGGTCATGCTCCTCGCATCAACGGTGCGACTATAAGCATCCCTGCGTCTTGCGCGAGCGGTAATGCGGGAGCCGGGATAAAAGAACCTGCCGCTTCAGCGGCCTTCGCCCGGCGCTTGTCTTTTTCTCTTTCTCGTGCGGCCGATCGTCTGCCGGGCCGACAGTCGCGCGAACAAGCCGTAAGGCGGCATCATGCCGGCGAGTTTGGCGATGTTAAGCTTTGGTTGGGAATAGATCGCCCTGGCATGGCTGAACGTCCTGAACCCGTCCCGCCCGTGATAGGCGCCTGTTCCCGATGGCCCGATGCCGCCGAAGGGCAGGTCGTCCGGCAGGGCGTGGAAGAGGACGTCGTTGATGGTGACGCCTCCGGAGATGGTCCGATCAATGAGGTGCCGCTGCTCCTGCGCATCCGCGCCGAAGTAGTAGAGCGCCAGCGGGTGGCCCCGGCGACGGATCTGGGCGATCGCATCCGTCATGTCCTCGAAGCGGCGGATGGGCAAGATCGGCCCGAAGATCTCCTCCTGCATCACGCGCATGTCGTCGGTCGCGCCGCGGATGAGGTGGAGCGGCATCTTGCGACCGTTTCCGGCGGAAAAATCCTCATTGGCGGGATTGATGACCTCCACGCATGCGCCTTTTGCACGGGCATCGTCCACAAGACCCGTTAGTCGCGCGACATGCCGGTCGCTGATGACCGAGGTGTAATCCGGATTGTCGAGGAGGGTCGGGTACATCCTGATAACCGCGGTCTTCAGCCCGGCAACGACAGCCTCCTCGTCCGCGTCTCGGACGAACAGGTAATCGGGCGCGAGGCAGACCTGTCCCGCATTGAGCATCTTGCCCAAAGCCACGCGTCCGGTCGCGCGCCCGATGTCGGCACCGCGCCCGACGATCACGGGCGACTTGCCGCCCAACTCCAGCGTGACGGGTACGAGATTGTCCGCGGCGGCGTGCAGGATGTGGCGGGCGATGCCGGTCGCTCCGGTGAAGATCAGATGGTCGAAGGGGAGGGCGGCAAAGGCCTGACCGACCTCCGGGCCGCCGCTGACGAAGCGGAGTTCGTCTTCTGCGAAATACTGGCCTGCGACCGCCTCGAAGACGGCACTGGTTGCCGGCGTATACTCGCTGGTCTTGACCATGGCACGGTTGCCGGCCGCGAAGATGCCGGCCATGGGCGTCATGATGAGGTTGATCGGGAAGTTCCATGGCGCGATGATCCCGACGACACCCTTCGGCTGATATTCGACATGCGCCCGCGCACCGAGCAGAGTGAGCGGAAACGGCAGCGGCCGGCGCTCCGGCTTCGACCAGGCGCGCAGATGCCTGGCGGCGTGATCGAGCGCCCCGATCGAAACGGCGATATCGGTCAGCATCGATTGCTCGATACTCCGATGCCCGAAATCCTCCGAAAGTGCTGTGCAGAAGGCCTTCGCATTGTCGCGGATCATGGCCGCAGCGCGCTTCAGACGGTCGATGCGGATGGCGGGCGGCTCGGGCAGGGCAACCGTGAAGGCCCGGCGTTGTGCCAAGAGAATGGCGTGAAGATCGGTCATGTCGTTTCCTACCTCTTCCCTGTGCGCAGGATCAGGTCTGCGGCGCGCTCGCCGATCATGGCGCTTGGGGCCTGGGTATTGCCACTGACGATCGTCGGCATGATCGAGGCGTCGGCGATGCGCAGACCGGTGACCCCGCGCACGCGCAGCTCCGGATCGACCACGGAAGCAGCATCGCTGCCCATCCGGCAGGTGCCGACGGGATGGTAGATCGTGTCGGCATGGGCCCGGATGCTTGCCTCGATGGCCGCATCGTCCTGCGGGTCGAGGGCACGGAAGGGGCGGCCTTTGTGCCGCTCCAGAGCGGGCTGCCGGAGGATGTGCTCGGCGATGCGCACCCCTTTGACCAGCGTCTGCAGGTCGCAGGCATCCGAGAGATAGCGGGGATCGATGAGAGGGGCGCTCGTCGGATCGGCATTCTCCAGCCGCACGATGCCGCGGCTCGTAGGGCGCAGGACGCAGACATGGAGGGAGATGCCGGTCTTCAGGATGATGCGGCGCGCGTGATTTTCGACGAGGCCGATGGTGAAGTGAAACTGGAGATCGGGCCGATCGACGGATGGCGAGGACCGCACGAAGCCGCCGGCCTCGGCGAAGTTGCTGGAGAGGCTTCCACGCTTGCCCTGAAGATAGGGCAGGACCCCGCGAAGGAGCGGGATCGAGCCGACGGGCGTCGTTCCGATGACGCCGCCGCCGCGCACGAGCCGGCTGCTGATATGGTCGAGGTGATCCTGCAGATTGGCACCCACCTGCTCCCGGTCCGCAACGATGCCGATGCCGTGCTGGCGCAGATGCTCCGCCGGGCCGATGCCGGAGAGCATGAGGAGTTGCGGGGTGCCGAAGGCACCACCGGCCAGCACCACCTCTCGGCGTGCTGTGAGGGTGCGCGTCCTTCTGTGATGGCGGACCTCCACGCCGGTCGCCCTGTTCTCCTCGAAGGACAGGCGGAGCGCCTGCGTATCGGAAAGAAGCGTAAGGTTCGGGTGCGGCCGTGTGTGGATGTAGGCGGAGCCGGCGTCGAAGCGACGACCCGCCTTCTGAAAAAGCTGGTAGGTGCCGAACCCTTCCTGCGTCCGTCCGTTGAAGTCGCTGTTCAGCGGATAGCCGGCCTGTCTCGCCGCGGTGATGAAATCGCCGGTCAGCGCGACATCCGTCCAGAGGTCGTCCACATGCAATGGTCCTCCCGTTCCGTGGAACGTGTCCGATCCGCGACGATTGTCCTCAGCACGCAGGAACAGCGGCAGCACATCGCCCCAGCCCCAGCCGGTGCATCCGGCAGCCGCCCAGCCATCATAGTCTGCAGCCTGTCCGCGAATGTAGATCATCGCATTGATGAGGCTGCTGCCCCCGACGCCGCGGCCGCGTGGCTGGAAGCCGCAGCGATCGTTCAACTCCCGCTGCGGAACGGTCTCATAGGCGTAGTTGTGGCGATTGCGGCGGCCGACGAGACCGACGATACCGGCCGGAGTCGAGACCAGTGCGTTTCCCTTTGCCGGTCCCGTTTCCACCAGCGCGATACGCCAGTCGGGTCGGGCCTCGGCAATGCGGGCCGCCGTCGCGCAGCCTCCCGGCCCGGCGCCGATGATGATGATATCGAAGACGTCCTCGCTCACGCCGTCACCCCGGCTGCATCGGTCGGGCTATGAGCCTTACCCCGCAAGCCTGCTGCAGGCGCCACACCCCTGCGGCTTCCTCCCATCACGCCCTCCCATTCGTGACCGCTTATTTAGCGGAATAAATAAGTTGGACGACCGTCCCATTTTTGTCAAGCACTGCCTCGACGGCGGGGAACGTTGGGATTACAGCTGATCGCATGACACGCATAAAGGCGCAAAATCAGCAAAGCGGACATAAGACGGCGAAGGGGCTGCAGCGCAAGACGGAGCTTGCCGATCAGGCCCTGCGGAGCCTTTCGACGCAGAGCTATGCGCGCACGTCGCTGCGCGATATCGCGGCTGCGGCCGATATCAATCTTAGCCGTCTCCACTATTATTTCGGCGACAAGAGCGAGTTGATCGTCTTTACCGTCCGGCGTTTCAAGCAGACCTTCATCGCCCGGCTTGCGGATATCATCGTCGACAGGCATTCGGTCGAGGAGGCGATCGAGGCGTTGGTGGAGAGCGCCATGACATCCACCGCCATGCACCGCTTCTGGTACGACCTGCGCAACCAGGCCCTGTTCGAGCCGAAATACCGGGCTGTCGTGACGGAGATCGAGCACGACCTGAAGGGCATCACCGGAACCGTTCTCCGGCTGATCGATCCGACGCGGGACCCCGAGCCGTTTCGGGAGCTGGCCTATGTGATGCTCGACGGCATCTTCTTTCAAGGCATTCAGGCCGTGACGTTCGGCGACGAAGGTGTTCGCGAGCGCATGACGCAGGCGCTCTTCGCCGTGGTCATGGCCTACCGGGCGGCCGTCACGACCCCGCAACAGGTGTCATTCACCGATCCGTGACTGGAGAGGGCCAACGGCCTATCCGCAGAAGCCGTTGAGCTTGAGGATCTTGTGTGCCTCGATCGTCGCCTGAAGCTCCGCCTCCGACGCCCGGTTTCCAGCGTTACTATCCGGGTGGTGCAGCTTGATGCGTTCCTTGTAGCGCCGGTTGATTTGGTCCGGCGTGGCATCATGGGGAAGCCCCAGGGTTTCGAAGGCCTTCGCCTCGAGCACCTTCAGTTTTCGCGCCTGTGCCTCCCGCTTCTGCATCAGGCGTTCGGCCGCACTTTTCCGGGCGTTCAGCGACTTTGCCGAGCCCGACCGCACGGTGAACGGCATCGGCAGTTCGGTCGCTTCCACGATCGGCTTGCCGAAGCTCGGACGCGCGCCGCTGATCGCTTCGCGCTGGTAGCGCGCAACGGCCGGGTCGGAGAGGTCCGGCGAAAAGTTGTAGCCCTTGTTGTACTCCTTGATGTGGTCGAGACAGAACATCAGGAACAGGCCTTCGCCTCCCATGCCCACCGGCGCGCGATGCGTGCCGACCTTTTCGCACCCATGCCATTGACACTGCGGCCCCGTGGGGGCCTCAGCGGCTTTGGACTTCTTCTTGGCAGACTTGAGGCCAACGAAAATACGTGAATCAGACATGCACGGCTTATGCGATCAGATGCGCGATCTCGCAAGACCGCTTTGCATGGTGATGATCATTCTGTGTATGAGGCGCGCATCACATTTCAGAAAACAGGCCGCCGACACTTGCTTTTGCCGCCTAAGCCTTGCTTCCGGCGAAAAGCGGCTTGAAGGCCTGGAGGAGCAGGATGACGATGCCGCCGAGGATGGCGCCGAAGATCGCCTGCATCAGGGTCGCCACCAGCCAGTGCACGACCTGTGGCAGGACGGGGATGAGCAGGACCGCGAAGCCCGCGGCGCCTTCGACGATATGTTCCGGCTGGTGCAGCCCGAATTCGGCAAGGCCGTGAATGACGATGCTGCCGCCGACCCAGAGCATGGCGGCGGTTCCCACGATCGCGAGGATCTGCAGGAAGACCGGAACGCCCTTTACGAGACCATGCCCGATCGTCTTGCCGATGCCCCCGCCCGTCGCTACCAGATGGAGACCGATATCGTCGGCTTTGACGATGAACGCGACCACGCCATAGACGGCAACTGTGATAAGAATGCCGACGGCGGCGAGCACCGCGACCTGTGTCGCGAAGTTCGAGGTGGACACGCCGGCAAGCGTCAGCGCCATGATCTCGGCCGAGAGGATGAAGTCCGTGCGGATGGCGCCCGCGACCTTCTGCTCTTCGAGCGTAGCCGGATCGACGGTCGCGGCGTCGGCGGCGTCGGCGTGGCCGTGGCCCGATAACGAGGAGTGGATCTTCTCGGCGCCCTCGAAGCAGAGATAGGTGCCACCGATCATCAGCAGCGGCGTGATCAGCCACGGCACGAACGCACCCATGAGCAGGCAGGCCGGCAGCAGGAAGACGAGCTTGTTGCGCAGCGACCCCTTGGCGATCCGCCAGATGATCGGCAGTTCGCGGCTTGGCGATAGCCCGACGACATAGGTCGGTGTCACCGCCGTGTCGTCGATGACGACGCCCGCAGCCTTGATGCTGGCCTTTGCCGTTTGCGCGCCGACATCGTCGAGGGATGCGGCCGCAAGCTTCGCGATGGCCGCGATGTCATCCAGTAGCGCTATCAAGCCTGTTGCCAACGCAACGTCCTTTCAGGTCCGATGCCGGGCAGCAAGCCGTCGCATCGCAATGGTAATGTTCTCGAATTCGTCTCGCAGCGTCATCCGTCGCGCACGGCAGACAGGGCCGCAAGACGGCTCCCAAGTCAATGCGTTTGAACGATAATATGCGAAGGAACGTTAGCGTGCCGGCGTGCCGTTTGCGATGCCCGACAAGCGTCATTCTGCTGACACGGAAAAGGCGGTAACATGCGCTTTTGCCAAACCCATTCTGTCCGTCACGGAGCCTCCATGAATATCAACGACCCAGCCCAGCTCGCGCGCATCAAGGCGGAAATTGTCGACAGTTTCGACGAGGAACTGGAAATGCAGATGGAAGAGGATCGTCTGGACGACCTCTTCGAGGAGGGCACGGACCCGACGGCCGAACCGCTTCTTGACCGCAAGGTCTACTTCCAGGAGCTTTTCCGTCTCCAGCACGAACTCGTCCGCTTGCAGGATTGGGTTCAGCACAAGAAGCTCAAGGTCGTCGTGCTGTTCGAGGGTCGCGACTCCGCCGGCAAGGGCGGTGCCATCAAGCGCGTGACCCAGCGGCTCAATCCGCGCGTCTGCCGCGTGGTCGCGCTGCCGGCGCCGTCCGAGCGCGAACGCCACCAGTGGTATTTCCAGCGTTACGTCCAACATCTGCCCACGGCCGGCGAAATCGTGCTGTTCGACCGCAGCTGGTACAACCGCGCGGGCGTCGAGCGGGTGATGGGGTTCTGCACCCCGGACGAGCTGGAAGAGTTTTTCCAGTCCGTGCCGCAGTTCGAAAACATGCTTGTGCGCTCCGGCATCATCCTGATCAAATACTGGTTCTCGATCACCGATGAAGAGCAGGCCTTCCGCTTCAACATGCGGATCCGGGATCCGTTGAAACAGTGGAAGCTGTCCCCGATGGATCTGGAGAGCCGCATTCACTGGGAATCCTACACCAAGGCCAAGGAGGACATGCTGGAGCGTACCCACCGCCCGGAAACGCCCTGGTGGGTGGTCGATGCCGTGGACAAGCGCAAGGCGCGCCTGAACTGCATCTCGCATCTCCTGCAGCAGATCCCTTACGAGGACGTCCCCAAGCCCTCCGTCCAGCTGCCGGACCGCGCGCGGAACGCGGACTACTACCGCAAGCCTGTCCCGGCGGACATGTACGTGCCGGATGTCTATAACTCCACGCCGGAAGCCGGAGCGCCCCGCCGTGTTGCTAAGAGCGGCCAGTAAGCGTTCCCAAATCTGACCAACACTCGGCATGTTGGCGAGAGGAGCACGTCGAATGCTCGTCTCGCCACAGCCGGGTTATTGCACGGCCGCGATGTAGCCGCCGCCCGTCCTTCTACTGGAAAGCCTTTTCCAGAAAGGTGACCAGCGAAGGCCGCCAGACGTCCATCTCGTGCTGGAGGTCCTTGTATTCGTGGTATTCGTGGACGATC
Organism: Rhizobium sp. PP-CC-3A-592; assembly: GCF_003217095.1. GTDB lineage: Bacteria > Pseudomonadota > Alphaproteobacteria > Rhizobiales > Rhizobiaceae > Ferranicluibacter. Next base: position 284,332 of record NZ_QJSR01000003.1, on the reverse strand, counting down.
TTCTTCTCGTCCAGCGTCGTTTTCAGTCCGGCAATATCCTTGCCCGTGACCGTGTCTTTCGAGCCGACCGTCACGGTGAAGTTCCGCAGCGCCTTGTTGATCGTATCCGGGGCGTTCAGCGCCGCATCGACCGCCTTGTTGGGCACCGTCGTGGTGGAAACGCCGCTGAAGGTCGCGACCCAGCCGAAGGTGCCGAGATGCGAGAGACCGGAGACCAGCGCCTGATACCCCCCTTGCGACAGCCCGACGACGGCGCGGCCGTCGGCATCCGTGCGCACGCGGTAGGTTTTCTCCATGTAGGGAATGAGATCCTCGATCAGTTCGCGGTCGATGGCGTCGGCGTTGATCGGATAGAAGTCCTTGCGGCGCTGGGCCGCCGGAAAGTTCTCGGCGATGGCCTCGGGAATGTCGGCCTCCGTATCCGGGATGACGACGATCATCGGCTTGATCCTGTTTTCGGCCAGCAGATTGTCGAGAATCTGGGGTGCGCGCCCTTGGGTAACCCAGGAGTCCACCGTGTCGCCGAACCCGTGATAGAGATAGACGACGGGCAGAGGTTCCGCGGTATCCGTATAGCCGGGCGGTGTGTAGACATGCATCTGGCGCTGGGATTTCAGCGCCTTGGATGACAGCGTCACCAGACGCAGGTCGCCATGCGGCACGTCGCGTGTGTCGAGAATGCTGCCGGGCACGAGAACGAGGCTCGTGTTCACCTGTCGTTGTGGCTTCGGCTGATGGGAGCCGGGATCGATGCTGCGAAAGCCGTCGATGTTGAAGTAATACTCATAGAGGTTCGGCGTGAGAACGTCGCTCTTCGCCGTCCAGACACCGTCCTCGCCACGGGTCATCATCATCGGCTCTCGCTGGCCGAGCACAACGGCAACCGATTTGGCGGCCGGAGCAAAGAGCCGGAAGGTGATCGATTTGTCCGCTTCGACCGACGTCACGAATGCCTTCAGAGGCGTGTCGGCCGGCGGGGAGGCGGGGGGTTCCAGAGCGAAAGCGGGTGCGCTTAACATAATAGCTGCCACGCAGCCTGCCGCGACGAGCGCTGGCAACAGTTTGACCATGATGAATTCCTCCACATTGCATCAACCTCATCCCGTCAGGAAGCTACACCCCGGCGGCCCGTTTTCAACGGCCATTTCGTAAGTTCTTCGTAGCAGTTCCGTTTCCCGTCTGCCGGTCTGAAGGTTCTTCTGCAAATGGAGATGGCCGGGCGGCGATCGAGCCCTATCTCCGCTGCTCCGACCGTGTAGGGAATGTGAGAGGCGATGCAGACACTTCTGGTGGAACGGCAGACCTGTTGGCGGGTTGCCCGTGCGGACCGGCTTTCGGTCATCGTCGATGCCGAGGCCTTTTTTCGTCATGCCCGGCAGGCGATGATGAAGGCAAAAAAGTCGATCATGCTGATCGGCTGGGATTTCGATACGCGTATCGATCTCGTGCCGGGCAAGAGCACGGATGGATCTCCCGACAAGCTCGGACGCGTTCTGAACTGGCTGGCAGAGCGCAACGATGCGCTCAACATCCGCATTCTCAAATGGGACATGGGTCTGTTCGCCTCCCTCGTCCGGGGAGAGACGCCGGTCTATATGCTCGGCTGGCTGTTTTCCGATCGCGTCAGCCTGAAGCTCGACAGCGCTCATCCGCCTCTGTCGGCCCATCATATGAAGCTTCTCGTCATTGACGACGAGGTCGCCTTCTGCGGCGGCATCGACATGACGGTCGGACGGTGGGATACGTCGGAGCATCTGGAAAAGGACAAGCGTCGCCGCTCGCCGCTGGGGTTTGCCCAGGAGCCCTGGCATGACGCGACGACGTGCTTTTCGGGCAAGGCTGCCGCAGCTCTTGCCGAACTCGCGCGCGCCCGCTGGCAAGAAGCGACGGGAGATACGCTGCAGCCGGTCGAAAGCGGATCGGACGCCTGGCCGGACGATCTCACCGTCGATTTCCGCGATATCGATGTCGGGATCGCCCGCACGCTGCCGCAATATGACGAGCGCCAGCAGGTCGTGGAAATAGAGACCGCAACGCTCGCCATCATCGCCGCCGCGCGCGAGACGCTCTACATCGAAAGCCAATATTTCGCCTCCCGCCGCATCGCCGAGGCCTTGGCCAGACGTCTAGAAGAACCGGACGGACCGGAGATCGTCGTCGTCAACCCGGAAGGGGCGAACGGGTGGCTGGAAGCCAAAGCCATGGACTCGGCCCGCATCCGGCTCATGAAGCTGGTTCGCGATGCCGACCGTTTTGATAGGTTTCGCATCCTCTATCCCGTCAACGATGCGAACACGCCGATCTATGTTCACGCAAAAATCATGATCGCCGATGACCGGATACTGAAGCTCGGTTCCGCCAATCTCAACAATCGGTCGATGGGCTACGATACGGAATGCGACGTGTTGATCGAGGCCCGCCCCGACCAACCGCAGATGGCGCAGAAGATCGCCGCCTGCCGAAACGCGCTCATCGGCGAGCATCTCGGGCATCGCGAGGACCAGGTGGCTGCCGCGATTGTGGAGCATGGGTCGCTGGTGAAGGCCATCGAGATGCTGACGGCAGAGACGGGACGCCGGCTGGTGCCCGTGGCGATGCGTGACCTCACCGCAGCGGAAGACCTGATGGCGGAATCAGACATGGCCGACCCCGAACGCCCGGCCGGCGTCAAATACCGGACATCCAGCTTTCTCAAGCGGCGGTTTCGTAGGTCCTGACGGTTCCCTGCAACGACCGCTTCATCTCGGCGTTGTGCGCCGAGACTTCATGCCGCCTACATCGCCGACATATCGTCCAGAAGGTTCTGGGCGAGTTCGCTGATGGCGACCTCCGCCTCCTCCAGTCCCCAGCCGACCTTTTCCGCTTCCTTCGCCAGACGCTGAAGCGGGGGCGGAAGGCGGCCGGAGGCGGTCTCCACGATGTTATCGGGCGTCAGCCCCTTGGCGATATCGAGGAACGTCTGCTCGACGGCCTCCTGGCAGGCGATGTCCCGGTCCGGATAAGGGCCTGATCCGCGCGGTTTGTTCAGTAGCAGCATGTCGTTTCGCTCCTCGCGTTATTCTTTGCCGGTCTATGCCAGTCGGTAGAGCATCGCAACATAGGCAAGCACGACGATGATCGTCACCCGCGTCCGCAGTCTGGCATACCACCTGTGTTCGAGATCGTTTGCCAGGATGATCCGGTCGGTGAGAAGCAGCAGAGCGAAGACGATCACCTGCAGGCCGGCGGAGAGGGCGGGTTGGCGGATCAGCAGCGTCGCGAAGGACAGGAGCGCGAACACATTGCTGGCGACGATCGCCGCAAGACCCGCCTTGCCCATCTGCGCTGCGCCCCAGAGCGTGCCCGCCATTAAGGCCGAGATGACGGCGCCGTAGGCGAGGAACGCCTGGCCCGTGTCGATGCCGAGGACGGCGGCGGGCGCGGCGAGCAGCAGCCAGAACGGCAAGGCGCCGGCATAGGTCAGCAGTGTCGAGGTGGTTTTCGACAGTGTCGTCATGGCGTTGTTTCTCGGAGAGCTGGGAGAAGAGCGTCTGCAAGCTGGCTTGCGCTCTGGAAAGCCGCTTCGACGCGGCCGGCAATGCACCAGTCGCCGCAACTGGCAAGCTGTTGCTCCCGGTCGAGCAGGAACGGCTGGCCGGCAGGTCGCGCGACGTTCGCATAGCGCCAGCGCTTGATGACGGCGCTTTCCGCCTCGGCGGTCTCGAGCGGGATGTACAGGCGCACGGCCTCGAGCATCTGCGCCCGCAGGCTTTCGAGCGGCGCCTCGACATGCCGGTCGGACCACTCCGGGCCGGCATTCACGACAAGGCACGGCGCATCGTCGCGGCCGGGCTTCGTGTCGTTGCGAGAGATCCAATTGATGACCGGATCGTCGAGGCGCGCGGCTGCGAACGGCGTCGCCGCACCGGGATGCAATGTCATCATCAGGGTGAAGCAGGCATTCATACCGGTCGTATGCAGGGCTGCGTGATGCGCGAAGGCGGGCGGGAGCAGCGCTGCCGACTGCGGTGCGGGCGCCGTTGCGACGATCCAGTCGAAGGGGCCGTGCTCACCGGCTTCCGTCATCACGGTCCAGTTTCCGGGCGTACCGGAGATGGAACTCATCTCGGCATTGAAGGTGATGTCGCAGTCTCTCGCCATCCATTTCGGCAGGGCGTTCATCCCGGGCTTGCCGACATATCGAGTGTTATCGGCGCGATGAACGTTTTTTTGTGCTGCCGGCAGGAGGACGATGTCCCGGTTCCAGCGCTCCACGGCGCCATCGGCCGCAGCCGCGTCCAGCATGTCACGGAAGCGCGGGTCGCGGACCGTGAAATACTGGGCGCCGTGGTCGAAGGATACGTCCTCGATCCGGCGCGTTGCCATCCGGCCGCCGATGCCCTTGCTCTTCTCGAAGATGCGGACGGTGGCATGGCCGGCAAGGGCCCGGGCGAGCGTCAGTCCCGCCATTCCCGCACCGATGATCGCTACGCGTTTCGGATCGCTCATGCGTCTCCCGCTCGTCCCTGTCGCCGACATGCACAATTGCAGCGGCTGAAACACGATCTAACGCCGCCGCGCGCAAGGGCAACGGCCTGACGACGGTTCATCGAAAGAGGCGCTGCAGACGCGGGCGAACCCGCAGGAAACCACGATAGGCGGTGTCGAAAAGCGGCGTTGCCGGCCCCCACCCGGCAAGGATGCCGAGGGGGCGCAACAGGGGAATGGCGCGCCACATCGCGGCGAAGGCGGCAGCGCCCGATAGAAGCCGCCCCTTCTCTTCGGCATGGAAGCGCGCGAGGATATCGCCCCTGTCGATCGGGCAGGAGGACGAGGGGTCGCAGGCATCTATAAACCGGATCGCTCCACGCCTGTCGAGACGCCGCATCAGCGCGATTTCGCACTGGCAAAGCGGGCAGCTGCTATCGAACCAGACGGTGACTTTCTCGACCATGAATCGCACTCCGAAAACCTTTGGCCATTGAGATAGCATGGATGGGCCGTTGTCGGAGAGGTACGGGAGCAGAGCGGCTCCGGTTCAATTGTCCGTCCGTTCGACACGACCTCGCCATGCCGTGCCATTCATGACTTCAACGAAAATTAATCATAACTGATTTAGGATCGTCGAAAGAGGGTTGCGTACCATTTTGGCATGCCCGTGGTCGGGTCGATCGACATCTGCGAGCAGAAGATGTTGGTGCCCGTGGTATTCGGCAGGACCTTGAGCACACCCGTGACCGGGTCGTAGATGGAGTAGACGAAGCGCGCGTCGTAGTCTCCGGCAACGTCGTCCGTGCCGAATGCGAGCACCTTGCCGTCCGGAAGGACGATGGAATGAAGCGGAATGAGGGCGTCCTTGATGACGGCACCCCATTCGCCGTTGCCATTGGGTATCCTTCGAGGTCAGGTTGGCATTGGTCATACTCCATGGGATGAACAGACTGCCAAGGCGTCAGCCTGCAGTGTCCCGAAACGATCAGAAATGAAAATGCGGACCGCCGGGGCGGTCGAAAGCCTGCTTTAACGGACCGGTTGAAGCACCAGCGTGCCGGCTGGGCGCTGCCGTGCGGCGATGGTCGTCGCCACCATGAGGGCGACGCCGAGGGCGGCAGCCGGGCAGCCCCAGCAATGGGCAGCGTCGGCAAACATCGAGCCCGAAACATTGGCCGAACCGCCGCAGATCGAGCCGATGAACGCGTCTGCCGTCTGTAAGTGAGCGACGATCTTCGCCGTACCCGCGGCCGTCAGCATGGCGCCGAGACCGGCGAAGCCCATCATGAAGGCAGCCTGCTTTTCGGAGTGATGGGTCATATGATCCTCGTCAGTATAAGTCGCTTTCTATCGAGGAACAGTATTCCCGAAACGCCTTAAATAAGAAGCAAAATGCGCGATTGCTAAAATTCGACCGATTTATACAGTTAGTTTTAACGCTGATGTCACGATCTTTCTTCTGCAACTTGCGCGGTCGTGTTCCCAAAGAAGAGCGCAAGACGCTTGATTTGATCGGTGATGTTTGATCAAACTCGGTCGGCTTCGGATCATCGATGGCGCAGATCCGGCAGCCGCGGGAGTGTGGGAGATGGCAATAGGGACGGGAGGCGATCGGCGAAACGAACCCGCCGCCGGCGTCGAGGCGCGAGCGATCTCGCCGGTCGGGCGCGAGACGCTGCAGGACCGCGTCTATGCCCAGCTGCGGAATTCGCTCATCAACGGCATGTTCGATGCCGGCGACGTGCTGCGGATCGTCGATCTTGCCGAGCGCCTGCAGACCAGCACCATGCCGGTGCGCGAGGCGCTGGGCCGTCTCGTATCGGAAAAGGCGCTGGAGTCGCTGCCGAACCGCTCCGTCCGCGTGCCGCTCATCACCCGTGCGAGACTCGACGATCTCGCCCGGGCCCGCATTCTCATCGAAGGGCGGATGGTCTCGCTCGCGCTGCCGCATCTGACGCACGAGGATATCGCCCTCCTGAAGCAGGCCAATGTGGATTGCGATGCTGCCTTCGAGACGCATGGCAAGGATATCGGCCATGTCACCTCCGCGCTGAACCAGCGCTTCCACTTTCATCTCTACAGCGTCGCCCGCTCCCCCGTTCTCCTGTCGATCGTCGAGAGCCTCTGGCTGCAGTCCGGCGCGATCATCCGGCAGGCGGCGCAGATCCATGACGAGCAGGGTGGGCTTGCCGCAACCGATCATCACTGGGCGCTGATCGCAGCGCTTGAGGAGCGTGACGAGGATGCGGCGCTTCGTTCGCTCACCAATGACATCAGCCGCTCGTTCGACCTCATCCGGGGACGGCTCGATGCGCAGGAAAGCGTGGAGGTGCGCTATGGCTGAGGCTGGCGATGACGGCTTCGAGCTGTTCGATCTGCGCGTGGACGTGATCATTCCCGAGGGCGGTGCGGTCTATTGCGGCGCGAAGCCGGGCGACCATTTCGAGCTGCGTGGCGAAATGCTGCATCTGCCGGAGGGGCAGGGCCTGTCGATCTACTCGCTCGCCTCCGTGCTGCCGCTGCTTGCGGCCAAGCAGCGGCCCACCCATCGCAACGACTGGATGACGACGGATGCGGAGATCGCGTGCCCCGACCCGAACTGCTCCACGCGGTTGCGCATCACGCGCCTGCACCACCGGCGTTTCAGCCACGCCGCGACCACCGCAGTCCCCCTGAACGACGAAACATAGGCCCGAAGACATGCAACGCATCGCCATCGCTCCCGACTACGAGATCTCCCGCGTCATTCGCGGTGGCTGGCAGCTGGCCGGCGGCCATGGCGCGGTCGATGGGGACACTGCGGTGGAGGACATGATCGCCTTTGCGGATGCCGGCATTACCACCTTCGACTGTGCCGATATCTATACCGGCGTCGAAGAGCTGATCGGCCGCTTCCGGCGCGCCTATGGCAACCTGCGGGGTGCAGAGGCACTGTCCCGCATCCGGGTCCATACGAAGTTCGTGCCTGACCTTGCCGTCCTGCCCACCATCGACAAGACCTATGTCGAGGGCGTGATCGATACCTCGCGCAAGCGGCTGAACCTCGAGACGCTCGATCTCGTCCAGTTTCACTGGTGGGCGCTCGACGTGCCCGGCTGGCTGGAGACGGCCGGCTGGTTGAAGGAGCTTTCGGAAGAAGGCAGGATCGGAAAGGTCAGCCTGACGAATTTCGACACTGATCATGTCGCTGAAGTCATCGATGCCGGCGTTCCCGTCGCCTCCCTTCAACTGCAATATTCGCTGCTCGACCGGCGTCCGGAAAAGCGCATGGTCGATCTCGCGCGCGAGAAGGGGTTTGCCTTGCTCTGCTACGGCACGGTCGCCGGCGGCTTCCTCAGCGATCGCTGGCTGGGGCAGACGGAGCCGGAGCATCCGCTCGAAAACCGGTCGCTGACCAAGTACAAGTTGATCATCGACGATTTTGGCGGATGGGAGCTCTTTCAGTCCCTGCTGCGCACACTTCGGCGCATTGCCGACCGCCACGAGACCGACATCGCGACGGTCGCGAGTGCTGCCATGCTGACGAAGCCCGCCGTTGCCGCCGTCATCGTCGGCGCGCGCAACCGCAGCCATCTGCCCGCCAATCTCGCCATTTCCGATATCGTGCTCGACGACGAAGACCATGCGGCGCTGGCAGCCGTCCTTACTGACGCCCGGCCGCTGGACGGCGATGTCTATGCGCTGGAACGCGACCGCACGGGCCGTCACGGCGCCATCATGAAATACAATCTCAACAAAGGGGAATAAGAATGAGACCGTCACATCTGCTCGCAGCGCTTTTGACCACACTGGCAGCCTCCACGTCGCCCGCCTTCTCGGCCGATTGCGACATCACCGTCGGCCTCGTCATGGAGCTGACAGGCCCGGCTGGCGAATATGGCCAGGCGGGCGCGAAGTCCGTCGAGATGGCCTTCCGCGACATTAACGAGGCGGGCGGCGTGGGGGGCTGCAAGGTCGTGGCCGATACGCGCGACAGCCAGAGCCAGGGCAATGTCGCCGTCGATCAGGCGACGCAGCTCGTCAACATCAAAAAGGTGCCCGTGATCATCGGCGGCATCATCTCCTCGGTGTCCATCCCGATCCTGACCTCGGTCACGGCGCCGGCCGGTGTCGTGCAGGTCTCCCCGGCCTCCTCGTCGCCGACGCTCACCGCGCTCGGCCGTGACGGCAAGACGAACGGCGTGTTCTTCCGCACCATCACCTCGGATGCGCTGCAGGGAACGGCGGCGGCGAAATACGCGATCGACCAGGGCCTGAAGAAGATCGCCATCATCAACGTCAACAACGACTTCGGCGTCAACATGGTGCGCGAGTTCAAGACGGCGTACGAAAAGCTTGGCGGCACCATCACCACCACGACGCCCTATAACGAGAAGCAGTCGAGCTATGCCTCGGAGGCGAGTGCCGCCATGGCCGGCGAGCCGGATGCGCTTTACCTCGTCAGCACGCCGGTGGACGGTGCGACGATCGCCCGCGCCTGGATTTCCGGCGGTGGCAAGCAGACGTTCCTTCTGAATGACGGCATGAACTCCAAGGACTTCATCGAAAGCGTCGGCGCACAATATCTCGAAAACGCCTACGGCACATCGTCCGGCACCAGCCCGACCGCATCGACCGAGTATTTCAACGCCAATTACGAGGCCTTCTCCGGTGGCATCGCACCGTCGGCGCCGGCGGCCGACCGTTCCTACGATGCCGGCGCCATCGTCGGGCTCGCCATCGCCAAGGCCGGCAAGTCGGATGCAGCGGCCATCAAGACCGCGATGCGCGAGGTCGTGGCCGAAGGCGGCACGCCGATCCATGCCGGCAAGGACGAATTCGTCAAGGCGCTGGCGCTGATCAAGGAGGGCAAGCCGGTGAAGTACGAGGGCGTCATCGGTCCGGTCACCTTCGACCAGTATGGCGACATCACCGGTCCGTTCCGCTTGTGGAAGATCACGAACGGCGAGGTGACCACCGTGGGCGAACTGAGTGCCGAAGAGGTCGGCAAGCTGAAGGACGGCAAGTAAGTCCGAGGAGGGCCGGCGGGGCATTCCCTGCCGGCCTCTCGGCCGATCACGCGAAGCGGATGCACATGGGCGTGCCCACGGCGATCGTCTTTCCGCTCGGTGTCAGGCTGCCGGTATCGGCATCGCGCTTGAAGATCGTGATGACGTCGGCGTTCTGGTTGGCGCAAAGGAGGTGTCGGCCTGACGGCGAGATCGCAAGGTTTCGCGGGGTCGCGCCGCCGCAGCGCGTATGGGCGACATGCGTCAGCTGGCCGGTGGTTTCGTTGACGGCAAAGGTGGCGATGCTGTCGTGCCCACGGTTCGAGCCATAGACGAAACGACCATCCGGTGAGATCTGGATATCGGCGCAGTGATTGCCGGCGCTGAAATCCTCGGGTACGGCGGGTTTCGCATCGACGGGTGTCAGCCGGCCGTCGGTGCTGACGGCGTAGCTTGCAATAGTCGAGTCCAGCTCGTTCATCACGAAGATCCAGCCTCCGCCGGGATGAACTGCTGCATGCCGGGGACCGGCCCCGGGCGCGCTTGGGCAGACATGGCGGCGCGATAAGCTGCCCTCTTCATCGAAGGCATAGGTGGTCAGCGTATCCGTACCGAGATCCGCGACCAGCAGCAGGTTTGGCCCGATGCGGGTGACGCTATGGGCGTGGCTGCGCTCCTGCCGGTCGGTATCCGGCCCGGTTCCCACCTGCTGCACGCTGGAGACAGGCGGCGTCAGGCTTCCGTCTTCCCGAATACCATAGACCACCAGCGATTGATCCGGTCCGCCGGCACCCATGCCGTAATTGACGACGAACAACCATTTGCCATCGTCCGAAAGCGTGTTGTGCGCCGTGATGCTGCCGAGGGTCGGCTGCATGCCGATCGGCGCGAGGCTTGCCCTCGTCCAGTCGAAGGACAGTGCCGAGACCAGACCTTCCGCCCAGCCGAAGATCTCGGAATTGGCATAGACCCGGCGCCCATCCGGCGTGACCGAGAGGAAGGTCGGGTTGTCGATGCCGGTAAAGCCGGCAAGCGTCTCCACCGCCAGCGTATCCTCGTCGAAGCTGTAGACCGTCAGGCCTGTGCCGCGCGCGCCTTGAAAATACGGCGCCTCGCGATTGAGCGATCCGACAAACATCAGGCAGGGCTCCGCCATGTCTCTTCCTCCCATTTCCACCGTCTTCCAACGGTTCCTTTTCCCATGGCGAGAATGGTCGATGCCTCTTGCAAAAGCAATCCATATGTGAACACTATCTTCACATAAGAAAATACGGAGGAGGAGCTTCGTGGAGACGTTTCAGCCTACGGTGGGTGTGGAAAGCACCTTTCCCTCGGACATGCCGGCAGATCATGCGGGCCTTCCGGTTTGGAATGCGGAGAACTGGTTCTACGAGGATTGGCCGGTCGGTCAGAAGATCCGTTCGCTGCGCCGTACCCTCGGGGAATCCGACAGCCACCTCTTCAACACGCTCGTGACCGACATCCATCCGTACGTTCAGGACGAGATGTTCGCCCGGCGGGAGGGCATCTTCGGCCGTCGGCTCGTTGCCGGTGCCTTCGTCTTTTCCGCCGGCCTCGGCCTCGTCGCCACCAATTGCGTCAACGCCTTTTCCTACGGCTATGACAGGCTGCGCTTCATCAAGCCGGTCTTCATCGGCGACACGATCTACACGATCCGGACCAATATGGAGAAGAAGCCGCGCACGGCGGATCTCGGCCTGATCAGGGCCAGCTACGAGATCTTCAAGGGCGAAGGCGAGCTGGTGCTCTATTGCGAGCATCTCCAGACTGTCCGCTACAAGAACCCCGGCGCCATCGCCGTTACCGAAAAGTAAGCCGTCATGCCGTTGTCCGATATCCCAGCCTTCACGACCGCAGCCGCAACGGAGGAAGCCGAACTCCCTTTGAGCGGGCTCCTCGTCGTGGATATGAGCCAGTTCCTGTCAGGCCCCTATTGTTCGCTCCGCCTGATGGATCTCGGCGCCCGCGTGATCAAGATCGAGCGGCCCGATGGCGGCGACCTGTCGCGGCGCCTCTACCTCAGCGATACGGAGATTGGCGGCGACTCCACGATTTTCCACGCGATCAATCGCGCCAAGGAGAGCCTCGCGATCGACCTGAAGAACGCGGACGACCTCGCAGCGCTTCGCAAACTGCTGCACAGCGCCGACGTCGTCATCCAGAACTTCCGCCCCGGCGTCATCCAGCGGCTGGGGCTCGACTATGCCAAAGTGAAGGCGATCAATCCGCGTATCGTGTTCTGCTCGATCAGCGGTTACGGCAACGAAGGTCCCTGGGTCTCGCGCCCGGGCCAGGATCTTCTGGCGCAGTCGCGCTCCGGCGTCATGTGGCTGAACGGCGACGAGGGGCAGGGGCCGGTGCCCTTCGGGCTTGCCATCGGCGATATGCTGGCCGGAGCGGCTGCGGCGCAGGGTATCCTCGCAGCGCTCGTGCGGCGCGGCGTGACGGGCAAGGGCAGCCATGTAGAAACCAGCCTGCTCGAAGCCTTGGTCGATCTGCAGTTCGAGGTGCTGACCACGCATCTGAACGACGGTCGCCGTTTGCCGAAGCGCTCGGATTTCCGCAGCGCCCACGCCTATCTCTCGGCCCCCTACGGCGTCTATCCCGCAGCCGACGGCTATCTCGCCATCGCGATGACGCCGATCCCGAAACTGGCGGACCTTCTGGAGATGGACGAGCTCGCCATGTTCCGGGGCGATCCGTCGAGCTGGTTTACCGCGCGCGACGCGATCAAGGCGCTGATCGCCAAACGCATTTCCGAAAAGACCATCGACGAATGGCTCGCCATCCTGGAGCCGGCCGATATCTGGTGCGCCAAGGTGATGGACTGGAAGGAGCTGATGGAAAGCGACGGCTTTCAGCATCTCGACATGCTGCAGACGGTCTCGCGCGACGATGGCGTCTCCATCCACACCACGCGGTCGCCGCTCAGGATCGACGGCGTGCGTCCCACGTTCGATCGGGCAGCGCCCCGGATCGGTGAGCAGAGCGCCGCCATCCGTGAGGAGTTCGGCCTGTGAGCACGCAACGCACCACCCTCAAGGGCATGACCTGGAACCACCCGCGCGGCTACGATCCGATGGTCGCCTGCTCGCGTCTCTGGGAGGAGCAGACCGGCGTTACCGTCACCTGGGATAAACGCTCCCTGCAGGATTTCGAGACCTATCCGGTCGAGGAACTGGCGCGCGCCTACGACCTCATCGTCATCGATCATCCGCATGTCGGTCAGATCACACGGGAGAACTGCCTCGCGCCGCTCGACGTGCTGGAGAAGGCGGCGGAGGCAGAGGCTCTTCGCGCCGGCAGCGTCGGTGCATCCTTTCCGAGCTACCACTGGCGGGGCCGGCAATGGGGCTTGCCCATTGATGCGGCAACGCAGGTGCAGGCCTTCCGGCCGGATCTCCTGTCCGCACCCCCGCAGCGGTGGGAAGAAATGCTGGATCTCGCACGCGAAGGCCGCGTGCTGCTGCCGCTTCGCCCGCCGCACAGCCTCATGAGCTTCTACACGCTGGCGGCCAATCTGGGCACGCCCTGCGCCGTCGAGGGCGACGAGCTCATCGCGCCGGACGCCGGTGCGGCTGCGTTCGAAGCGCTACGGGAACTCGCGGCCCTCGTCCCCTCAATGTGCTTCAAGATGGACCCCATCGCCGTCTTCGAAGCCATGGCGGATACCGGCTCGACCTATGCCGTGACACCGTTGATCTACGGCTATGTCAGCTATGCCATGGATGGTTTTCGGGAGAAGCCCATCCACTTCTGTGACATACCCTCCGCGGGCCGGAACGGCCCTGTCGGGTCTGCACTGGGTGGCACCGGCATCGCGGTCTCTGCCTTTTCGGCCTCGCCCCGGGAAGCGATCGACTTTGCCTATTGGATCGCCAGCGGCGATGTCCAGAAGGGCCTCTATGCCGCTTCCGGCGGGCAGCCGGGACATGCGGCGGCATGGGAAGACGGGACGGTGAACGCCGCGACCGCCGATTTCTACCGCGCCACGCGGGGAACGCTGGAGGCCGCCTGGGTTCGTCCGCGGCACGATGGTTACATGCCGTTCCAGCAGGCGGCATCCGACCGGATCAATCGCGGCCTTCTGGAAAAGCGGCCGCCGGCAGAGGTCGTCGCCGACCTCAACTGCCTGTTCCGCGAGAGTTTCAAGACGATCTAGCACACCGGCGGAGGAGCCGGACATTCGGGAGGAGATAAGTATGAAAATGAGGATCAACGGCCTTCTGGCCGCAACGGCGCTCGTGCTGTCCGCGCATGCGACGCAGGCGCAGGATGCCGTCGCCACCGTCGTCGCCGGTCTGCCGGAGCCTTTGAAGGCGCAGTACGAAGGCGCGCCACAGGCGGTTCTGCCGTCGGCCTGGGATGGCTTCACGGCCCCTGCAAAACCTTGGAAATGGTGCCATTCGGAATCCTATCAGGGTAACCCGTGGCGGGTGACCGTGACGAAGGAGTTGCAGCGGCTGGTGGAAGGACTGATCGCGAACGGCACCGTCGCAAGCTTCGAAGTGTCCGACAGCAACAACGACGTCAGCCAGCAGATCAGCCAGATCCGCGCTTTCGTCGACAAGGGCTGCTCGATCATCACCTCCATTCCCGGCTCGGCGACAGCGCTGGACGACGCGATCGACGCGGCAGCCAAGGCCGGCATTCCCTTCGTGACGGCTGCCGGGTCCGTTACCAGCCCGAACGCGATCAATGTCGATTCCAATTATGCGCGCTGGGGCTACGACATGATGAGTGCGGTCGGCAAGGCTCTGCCGGATGGCGGCAGCGTTCTCTTGGTCGAAGGCATCGCCGGCCACCCGATCGTGGTGCAGGAACGCCAGGGCGGCGACAAGGCGCTTGCCGAAAACACCAAGCTCAAGGTCGCCCGCAACGTCAACGGCAACTGGACGGCCAACGTCACGAAGACGGTCGTCTTCCAGGCGATCGCCACCAATCCGGCGCCGATCGATGCTGTCTGGACCACGGGTAGCGAGAGCCGGGTCGTGGCCGAAGCCTTTGCCGAAGCCGGCCGCCCGGCGCCGCTGATCACGGGTTCACTGACCGGCGATGCACTCGGTTACTGGAAGGCCAATCCTGACAAGTTTCGCTTCGAGGGCCACGCGCTCCTGCCGCATTGGACGGCACAGACGCTGTTTCGCGTCGGCGCGCGCATGCTGGACGGGCAGAAGCCGAAGCTGAACACGCTGATGATCCCGATCCCGGCCATCCACAATGCCGATCTGCCGAACTGGTACAAAGACTGCATGATGCCAGACTCCGTTTCCGTCTTCCCGGTTCCGCCGCAGGATCCGATGCCGGAACCGCTGCTCGACGCCTACTTCACCGGCGCCAAGCCCACGCCCGGTTGGGACTATGCGTCCACGCCCGATGCGTGCGCGAAGTAGCGATAATATGAGGGAAAGGCGGGCGCGTTCCAGGTGGACGGCCCGCCGCCACAGGCGGACGGCATGATGCTCGAAATCAACACCCTGTCGAAACGCTACGGCGAGACGGTGGCCCTAGCCGGTGCCAGTATCGCGTTCCGTGGCGGCACCATCCACACGATTCTGGGCGAGAACGGCTCCGGCAAGAGCACGCTGGTGAAGCTGCTCTCAGGCATCGTCCAGCCGGATGGCGGCACGATGCTGCTGGACGGGAAGCCGTTTTCGGGACGGAGGCCCGCCGATTTCCAGGCCGCGGGCTTCGCGACCGTGTTCCAGGAAGTGCTGATCGCGCCGGACAGGAGCGTGGAGGACAATATCCTGCTTGGGCTCGACGGGCTCGTGCATCGCAAGATCCCGCGCGACCGGCGGCGGCGGACGGCGGCAGATGCGCTGGCCCGCTTTGCCGTCACGCCGGTTCCGCTCGATGTGAAAGCCGGCGCTTTGCCGCTTGCGGCACAGCAGTTGATCGTTCTGGCGCGCGCGGTCGTTCGCCGTCCGCGTGTTCTCATTCTCGATGAGGTGACCGCCGCGCTCGATTATGCCGACCGCGAGTCCGTCTTTTCCCTGATGCGCCAGCTGGCAGCGGAAGGCTCGCTGCTTCTCTTCATCACCCACCGGATGGACGAGGTGATGAGCCTCTCCGACAGGATCTCCATCCTGCGCAGCGGCAAGGTCGTGACGACCGAGGAGCGCGGGCTCTCGACGCCTGCGGAGCTGCTGAAAGCCATGGCGCCACAAACGGCTGCGGAGTTGCTGCATGTCTGATCCCGCACGCCTTCATGCCCGTGACCTCGTGATCCGGCGCGGCGCGACCCCGATCATCGAGGAGATCCGCTCCGGCGAGATCGTCGGCCTTGCCGGCCTCGACGGACATGGGCAGGAGCGCTTTCTCGAAACGCTCGCCGGCCTGCAGAAGCCGCTCGCCGGAGACGTGTCTCTGGAACGGGGCGGCTCCGAGACGCGGATTACGGATTTCCGCAAGGCGGTCGCCGCCCATGTCGCCTATCTCCCGCGCGACCGGCGGGCGACAGGCATCTTCCCCACCCAGTCCGTCCTCGACAATTTCGCCATTTCCACGGTGTCGGAGGATGCCCGTTTCGGCGTCATCAGCGCCGGCCAGCGCGCGCGGCGCTACGAGGTCTATCGCGACCGCCTGTCCATCGCCGCACCGCGGCCGGATGCGGCGATCACCACGCTGTCGGGCGGCAACCAGCAGAAAGTGTTGCTGGCGCGTGCCCTGGCGTTGAAGCCGGATGTGCTGTTGCTCAACGACCCCACACGCGGCGTCGATGTCGCCACCCGCCATGTGCTCTACGAGGTCTTCCGCGATCTCGCGCGGGACGGCATGGCGCTGGTCGTTCTCTCCAGCGAGATCGAGGAGATCCTGCTCTTGTGCCACCGCGTTCTCGTTTTCCGCGACCATGATATCGTCGCCAACCTTAAAGGGTCCGCAATGACGACCGATGCCGTCATCGCCGCCATGTTCGGACGCGCGGCATGACGAAAGCGCTTATGCGAACACTGCAAGGCCTTTGGCGCGATACGGGCTTTGCGCTCGTGCTTCTCGTCATCCTGCTTGTCGTCAACCTCATCCTCAACCCGGCACGCTTTCAGCCATCGGCCTGGGGGTCGCTCATCGGGCTTGCAGCACCGCTCATCGGCGCGGCGGTGGCCTCTGCGCCTGTCATTCTCGGGGGACGCGGCGGCATCGATATCTCGGTCGGGCCGCTGATGGGCTTCGTCAACGCCATTGTCATCCAGCTCCTGTTTCTGAAAGCCGGCATCTCGTCGCCGTTCGTCATCATTCCTGCAGCTCTGCTCATCGGCGCTGCCATCGGCGCCATCAACGGGGCGCTGACCACGCTGGTGCGGATCCAGCCGATCGTGGCGACGCTCGGGACCTATCTCGTCCTCACCGGTGTGACTCTGACCATCCTGCCCGCGCCGATCGGGCCGGCGCCGGGATGGCTGAAGGCGCTGGCAGGTCCTTGGTCGGCCTTGCCGCTGATCGCGCTCTTCGCCGCCTGGTGGACCATCCGCCGGCTGCCCTATTACGACCAGTTGATGGCGATCGGCAGCGACGACCGCGCGGCCTATACAGCCGGCGTCGATGTCACCTGCGTCCGGTTCATCGCCTACGTCATCACGGGCGTGTTCGCCGCCGTTGCGGGCCTGATGCTGACGGCCTTGATCGGCTCGGCCGATCCGAATATCGGGCAGGCCTATACGCTGATCTCGATTGCGGCCGTCGCGCTCGGCGGCGTCAGCCTTGCCGGCGGTCGAGGCGGGCTCATCGGTGCCTCCATCGGCGCGGTCGACATCTTCCTGCTGCAAAGCGTGCTCACCGCCTTCAACGTTTCCACCTATGTGCTGCAAATCGCCTATGGCGCCATTCTCGTTGCCGCCGTCATTCTGACGGCCGTGCAGGAGCGGGCGGCCCGCGGCCGGGAGGTCTGACATGACTGTCGTCGAAACGGGTCGCCCCGAACAGGCAAGGCCCGGCCTCGCCCTGCGCATCCGCTCGGGCCTCGCCGGCACGAACGGCCGAATCCTCATGGCTTTCCTCATTGCGGGCGTGCTGCATCTGGTCGGCACGCTCGTCATTCCGGGCTATTCCTCGCCGTTCGCCATCCGGGCCCTGCTGGTCATCGCCGCCCTCCTCGCCGTTGCCTCCATCGGGCAGACGCTCGTCGTCATCCTCGGCGGGATCGATCTGTCCATCCCCTTCATCATCGGCTTTGCCAATGTGGTTGCCGCACAGCTCTATGGCGACAAGTGGAATTTCGCGCTCGTCTGCCTGTTCGTCATCGTGATCGCGATGCTCATCGGCGCGCTGAACGGCTACATCTCGCGGCGGCTCGATATCCATCCACTGATCGTCACCTTGGGGATCGGCATGATCGTGCAGGGGTCCGTCCTGCTCTGGACGAAGGGGTTCCCGTCCGGGTCCGCGCCGCCCTACGTCTCCGCCTTCGTCTCCATCGGGGGCTCTGCAGGCCCGCTGCCCTTTCCCTGGGTGGTACCGGCGCTCGCGGTGCTCGCAACGCTCATCGTGCTCGTTCTCGCCCGCACACCCTACGGGCGGCGGCTTTATGCGCTCGGCAGCAATCCCGGTGCTGCCACCCTCGCGCTGATCGACCCTGTGCGCATGTGGATGCTGACCTTCTCGCTCAGCGCCATGTTTGCTGCCGTCACGGGCATCCTGCTTCTCGGTTTCACCGGCTCGGCCTATGGCGATGTCGGCCAGCCCTACCTGTTCCAGACGATTGCCGCGGTCGTGGTGGGTGGCGCGGCGCTGGTCGGCGGGCGCGGCAGCTATCTTGGCACGATCGCCGGCGTGCTGGTTCTTACCGAGATCAACACGCTGTTGATCGGGCTCGGCTTCCAGCCGGCCGCCGTTCAGGCGTCGCTCGGTGCGGTCATCATCCTGCTCGTCTCGATCTATGGCCGGGAACGGCATGTGAGCATGACGATCTGAGGCGATCCTTCAGGCTCTGACGGGAAGATCGAGGCTCCAGAGCTTCAGCGCGTTGCCGGCCAGCAGCGCGTGGCGCTCGGCATCGCTGCTGCCTGCGAGCAGCGCATGCGTGGCCGCGACCCAGGTCGAGAGGCTGCCGGCGAGCGTGCAGACGGGCCAGTCGCTGCCCCACACGACCCTGTCCCATCCAAATTGCAGGATGGCGGTTTCCGCATAGGGGCGGATCGTGTCCACGCTCCAGCTGTCGGGATCGGTATAGGCGACGAGCCCGGACATCTTGCAGACCACGTTCGGCCGGCGTGCAACATCCTTCAGCTCGTCCCGCCAGAGCGAGATATCGCCCGCCTTTATATCGGGAACGCCGCAATGATCGAGAATGAAGGTCACGTCCGGTGCGAGGTCGGCGAGTGCCGCCGCGTGGCCTAGCTGGCGCGGCAGCACGCAGAGATCGAAGGTGAGGCCGGTGCCCCCGAGGCGCCGGATGTTGTTGCGAAAAACGGGGCTTTCCGACAGGTTGTCCGGCATGACGTGGAGGACACGGCGAAAGCCCTTGACCAGCGGGTTCTCACGCTGACGCTCCAGCATGGCTGGGAAGCTCTCGTCTTCCGGCCGGCAGGCGGAGATGGCGCCGACGACAAGGCTCTCGGGCTGTGCGGCGAGCTGCCCCACATGCTGCGTTTCCGCCTCGATCTCCTCGGCCGCGACATCGACCTCCATATGCAGGCTTGCGGCAATGCCGCAGCGCACGGCTTCCTGGCGATAGGTCTCGTAGAGGTAGTCCCGATCGAGCGCCGGGACCGCGGACAGCCAGGGGTAGGTAAGAGCCGTCTTGTCGATCAGGTGAAGATGGGTGTCGATGATCATAGGGGGCTCCTCCCGCGCCATGCGCTTGGCGTGACACTCTCACAGAGGAGCAGAGGTTTCAAATAAGAATGTCGCTGCCCGAGGCCTTACGTTTCCGCGGGCACCTCATGCTGGACGTCCGAGCCGGCGAGAAGCGAAAGCTGCTCGGCGGTCTTCTGCAGCAGCGAGATCGTCGTGGAGATATCGGGCGCCGACGGTGCGTTGACGAGGCTGATATAGGGCACGGTGAGCGCCGCAATGCCGCGCCGGTCCGGCCCGAGAATGGGGGCCGAGAGGTTGAATACCCCGGCCGTCTGGGCACTCGCCATCATCTCGTAGCCACGGGCACGGATCTCGTCGAGACGCGCATAGAACTCCGGCGTCAGTTCAATGTCCTTCCGGCTCTTGACATGTTCCGAGATCATCATCTCCCGCTCCTCGGGCGGGCGGAAGGCGAGGAGGACATGGCCGGAGCCTGTGTCGAACAGGCTGATATGCGAGCCGACGCGGATGGAAATGCCCCAATAATCCGGCGCTTCCTGCTGCGCGATGACGACGGCGGAGCCGCGGTCGAACACGGCCAGCTGGTTGGCCTGCCGCGTCCGCTGCGCAAGGTCGCGCATCAGCGGCGTCGCGTAGGCCGCCAGACGCCGCGTTGGCGCATGCAGCTGCGCGAGGCCGAAGAGCTTGAGTGTCAGCGAATAGCGGTCGCCATCGATGCGGGTGATGTAGCCGCGCCGCACGAGGCGGTCGAGCATCCGGTAGAACTCGTTCGGACTGCGATTGAGCTTCTTGGAAATCTCCGCCTGCGTCAGCCCGCCATCCACCCCGGCCAAAAGCTCCAGAATATCGAGCCCTTTGTCCAGCGCCGGTGCGCGGTAACGATCGTCTTCTCCGTCCGACATGCGGGATCCCCTGTGAATACGCATTTCCATATACGAAGAACGATTGCCCGACAAAGCAAAGTTGTCGCTTGACGATGCCTGAAAATGTTGTTTGTATATGAATGAGTTTCTCGCAGATGAGAGACCGTGCTCCCGAGGAGGAGTGCACTCGGAGGAGGGAATCTGATGAACAAGCTGCTGTGTGGCGCCGCATCCGGCGTCGTGGCATTCGTTCTGGCGCACGGCACAGCCGGTGCGGCCGAACTGATGGGCAAATTCGACGGTGTCACGATCGACGCCAAGCTGATCGGTGGTCAGCAATACGAGCCGCTCTATGCGCGGATCGCGGAATGGGAGAAGGCGACGGGCGCCAAGGTCAACGTGCTCTCCAAGAAGAACCATTTCGAACTCGACAAGGAGATCAAGTCCGACATCGCCTCGGGATCGATTTCCTGGTGCGTCGGCTCGAACCATTCGTCCTTCGCCCCGCAATATCCCGATCTCTATGTCGACCTGAACACGCTGGTGCCGAAGGAGATCGTCGGCGAATATGTCGACACCGTCATCAAGGCGTCCACGATCGACGACAAGCTGGTGATGCTGCCGCGCGCGCAGTTCGACGTGTCGGCACTCTATTACCAGAAGAGCCTCTACACCGACGACGCCAAGAAGGCGGCATTCAAGGAGAAGTACGGCTACGATCTCGCGCCGCCGGATACGTGGAGCCAAGTATCGGACCAGGCAAAGTTCTTCGCCGCGCCCCCTAATTTCTACGGCACCCAGTTTGCCGGCAAGGAAGAGGCGATCAACGGCCGCTTCTACGAGATGCTGATCGCCGAAGGCGGCGCCTATCTGGATGACGAGGGCAAGCCGGCCTTCAATTCGGACGCCGGCGTGCGGGCACTCGACTGGTTCGTCGATCTCTACAAGTCGAAGGCCGTTCCCGCGGGCACGACAAACTATCTCTGGGATGAACTTGGTGCCGGTTTTGCCTCGGGCACCGTCGCGCTCAACTTGGACTGGCCGGGATGGGCGACCTATTTCAACGACCCGAAGTCTTCCAAAGTGGCCGGCAATGTCGGCGTCACCGTGGCCCCCAAGGGTTCCTCCGGCAAGCGCACGGGCTGGTCCGGCCATCATGGCTTCTCCATCACGGAAGCCTGCGCCAGCAAGGAAGCTGCCGCTTCGCTCGTCTGGTTCCTGACCAATGAGGACTCGCAGAAACTGGAGGCCGCAAACGGCACCCTGCCGACGCGCACCGCCGTCTGGGCCTGGGACATCGAGCAGGCGGCTTCCGACCCCTACAAGAAAGAGGTGCTGAGCACCTTCCAGGAAACCGCGAAGGGTGCCTTCGCCGTGCCGCAGACGCCGGAATGGATCGAGATTTCGAACACGGTCTATCCCGAGCTTCAGGCCGCCATCCTCGGCGACAAGACGTCGAAGGAAGCGCTGGACGCGGCCGCCGAAAAGGCGACGACCATCCTCAAGGATGCCGGCGCGCTCTGACGCTATCTCTACCTTCGCCCGCAGCTCAGGCTGCGGGCGAAGCCCGGCGGCGCCGATCGTCGCCCTTCCATACCGTCTTCGGGCTCATACGGCCTTCGGGGGCCCCCGTTCTCGATCGGCCAAGCGCTTTCGTCGCCGGTCGTCAGGTGCCACAGCATGTTTCGCAAAATCTCAACACCGGTTCTCCTACTGCTGCCGGCCTTCGTCGTGCTCGCGGCCGTCGTGCTGCTGCCGCTGCTTCTGTCGCTTTATTCGAGCTTCACGCCGTTTCGACTGACGCGCCCGGCCACACTCTGGGTCTGGGCCGGCTTTCGCAACTATGAGCGCATCCTGTCGGACGGCGTCTTCTGGGCGGCTTTCGTGCGCACGATTGTCCTGCTCACCATCGCGCTCAATCTGGAAATGCTGCTCGGCCTCGGCCTGGCGCTGCTCGTCAACAAGGCGACGCGGGGCAAGCGCGTGCTGCGCACGATCATGATGTTCCCGATGATGTTTTCCCCGGTTCTGGTCGGCTTCCAGTTCAAGTTCATGTTCAACGACAATGTCGGCCTCGTGAACAACGCGTTGCAGTCGCTCGGCCTGACGGATCAGGCGATCCCGTGGCTGATCGACGGCAACCTCGCGCTGTTTGCGATCGTCGTCGCCGAAGTCTGGTCCTCCACCTCCGTCTTCGCCATCCTCATTCTCGCAGGGCTTCTCGCCATGCCGCAGGAGCCCGTGGAAGCCGCCAAGGTCGATGGCTGCACGGCCTGGCAGACCTTCCGTTATGTCACGCTGCCCTTCGTCATGCCGTTCGCCTACATCGCCATGACCATTCGTTCGCTCGACATTGCGCGCGCCTACGACATCGTGAAGATCATGACGGATGGCGGGCCGGCGCGACGCACGGAGTTGATCTGGACGCTCGTCGGCCGCACCGCCTATTCGGATGCGCAGATGGGCCTCGCCAACGCCATGGCCTACGTCTCGATCCTCCTGTCGATCCTGTTCACCGTCTATTTCTTCCGGAAGCTTGCTGCCGCCCGGACCCAGATCGGAGCGGAGTGGTAAGATGGACCGTAACTCCAAACAGCGCCTCAAGCGCCGCGTTCTGCACGTGGCCTACCTGATCGGGCTTTTCCTCGCGATGCTCGTCATTTGCCTGCCGGGTCTCTGGATCGTGCTCAGTTCGCTGCGCCCGACGGTCGAGATCATGGCGAAACCACCGGTGTGGATCCCGCAGGAGATCACGCTCGATGCGTATCGCGCCATGTTCGGCGGCGTGGGGCAGGGCGGCATTCCGATCTGGGACTATTTCCGCAACTCGCTGATCGTGTCGATCACCTCCACCGTCATCGCGCTCGCCATTGGCATGTCCGGCGGCTACGCCTTTGCGCGCTTCCGCTTTCGCGGCAAGTCCGGCACGTTTCTCGGCCTCATGCTGACGCGCTCGGTGCCCGGCATCGCCTTGTCGCTGCCGCTCTTCATCGTCTATTCCCGCGTCGGTATCATCGACACCCACTTCGGGCTCATCCTCACCTATGTCGCGCTGAACGTGCCGTTCACGATCTGGCTGATCGACGGGTTCTTCCGGCAGGTGCCGCGCGATCTCGCGGAAGCGGCCCAGATCGACGGCTGCACGCGGTGGCAGGCCTTCTGGCAGGTGGAGTTTCCGCTGGCCGGCCCCGGCATCGCATCCGCCGGCATCTTCTCGTTTCTCACCTGCTGGAACGAATACGCGCTCGCCTCGCAGCTGACGCGGTCGGTCAATTCCAAGACGCTTCCCGTCGGATTGCTCGATTACACCTCCGAATTCACCATCGACTGGCGCGGCATGTGCGCGCTGGCGGTGATCATGATCCTCCCGGCGCTGGCTCTGACCTTCGCCATTCAAAAGCACCTTGTGTCAGGTCTGACATTCGGCGCTGTCAAAGGCTGATTGCATGGCTCAGGTCTCTCTCAAGAAACTGGTCAAATCCTACGGCGCCCTGCAGGTCGTCCACGGCATCGATCTCGATGTGGCGGACGGCGAGTTCGTCGCGCTCGTCGGCCCGTCCGGCTGCGGCAAGTCGACCACGCTGCGCATGATCGCGGGCCTTGAAAGCGTGTCGGACGGTGCCGTCGAGATCGGCGGCGTCGTCGTCAACGACCTGCCGCCGCGCGACCGCAACATCTCCATGGTGTTCCAGTCCTATGCGCTCTACCCGCACATGACGGTGCGCGAGAACATGGGCTTCTCGCTCAAGATTGCCAAGCAGCCGCAGAGCGAGATCGACCGGCAGGTCAACGAGGCCGCCGCGATCCTCGGGCTGGACGCGCTGATGGAGCGGCGGCCGGCACAGCTCTCCGGTGGCCAGCGTCAGCGCGTCGCCATGGGCCGAGCCATCGTGCGGCATCCCGAAGTCTTTCTGTTTGACGAGCCGCTCTCCAACCTCGACGCCAAGCTGCGCACGCAGATGCGCACCGAAATCAAGAAGCTGCATGCCAAGGTGCAGTCCACCGTCATCTACGTGACGCACGACCAAGTAGAGGCGATGACGCTCGCCGACCGGATCGTCATTATGCGCGACGGTTATATCGAGCAGGTCGGGACGCCCGACGAGGTGTTCAAGCGACCGGCCAGCCGCTTCGTCGCCGGCTTCATCGGCTCGCCGCCGATGAACATGGAGGAGGCGCGTGTCGCGTCCGGCCAGCTCGTCTTTGCAAACGGCGACAGCCTTCCCCTTCCGCGCCAGTTCGCGGACCGGGTGACGGAGGGCGAACAGGTGGTCTTCGGCCTGCGCCCGGACGATATCTTCCCAAGCGGTCATGGCCTGAGTTCGGGAAGCGACGGCACTGTCCATGAGGTGACGTTGCCGGTTTCGATCACCGAGCCGCTCGGCAACGAGACGCTCGTCTTCGTCGAGTTCGCGGGACGCGAATGGGTGTCGCGCATGCTCAATCCCCGGACGCTCAAATCCGGCGAACGGATCGCCATGAGCTTCGATTTCTCGCAGGCGCACCTGTTTTCGGCCGAGACCGGACGCAGCCTGGCCGCAGCCCGGGAGATCTGACATGGCCCGGATCGAGCGGATCGAACTGCGCATGGTGGACCTGAAGCCGAAGGTGAAGCGGACGGATGCGATCCAGAGCTTCGTCAGCCAGGAAACACCCATTGTCACCATCACCGATAGCGATGGCGCGACCGGCACCGGCTATTCCTACACGATCGGCACCGGTGGCTCCTCCGTCATGCGGCTGCTCGCCGATCATCTCGCCCCCGTCCTCCTCGGCGAGGACGCCGACCGGATCGAGGCGATCTGGCACAAGCTTGAATTTCACACCCACGCCACCACCATCGGCGCCATCAGCGCGCTCGCACTGGCGGCAATCGATACGGCACTCTGGGATCTGCGCGCGCGCAAGCAGAACCTGCCGCTCTGGAAGCTTGCCGGCGGCGCCCGCGAAAGCTGCCCGCTCTACACCACCGAAGGCGGCTGGTTGCATATCGAAGCCGGTGCGCTGGTGGACGATGCGCTTCAGGCCAAGGAAAAGGGTTTTGCCGGCTCGAAGGTGAAGATCGGCAAGCCGCATGGTTCCGAGGACGTCGCCCGCCTTTCCGCAATGCGCAAGGCACTGGGCAACGGCTTCGAGATCATGACGGACTGCAATCAGGGCTTTACGGTGGATGAAGCCATCCGGCGCGCCGAGCGGTTGAAGGAGCTCGACCTCGCCTGGATCGAGGAGCCGCTTCCGGCCGACGATCTCGACGGGCATATCCGCCTGACGCGCTCGACGGCGACGCCGATTGCCGTCGGCGAATCCATCTATTCCATCCGCCACTTCCGCGAATATATGCAGAAGGGCGCGTGCTCGATCGTGCAGGTGGATGTCGCCCGCATCGGCGGCATCACGCCGTGGCTGAAGGTCGCGCATGCCGCCGAGGCGTTCGACATCCCGGTCTGCCCGCACTTCCTGATGGAGCTGCATGTCAGCCTCGTCTGCGCCGTGCCGAACGGGCGTTATGTCGAATATATTCCGCAGCTCGACGACCTGACGACCAAGGGCATGGAGATCCGCGATGGCCGGGCGATGGCGCCAAGCGAGCCGGGCCTCGGCATTGCCTGGGACTGGGAGGCGGTCAAGGCGCAGAGCGTTTCCGAGTTCACGCGCGATATCACGGCGCAATAGGAGGTCGCGATGCAACGCATGGGAATGGTCATCGGCCTGCAACCGGACAAGGTAGCGGAATACAAGGCGCTGCATGCGGCGGTGTGGCCGGAGATCCTGGCGTTGATCTCTGCCTGCAGTATAACTGAGTATACGATCTTCCTTAAGGAGCCTGAGAACCTGCTGTTCGGCACCTGGACCTATATCGGAAACGATTTCGCGGCGGATATGGCGAAGATGGCGGCCGACCCGCGCAATCAGGACTGGTGGTCCGTGTGCATGCCCTGCCAGAAGCCGTTCGAGACGCGGAAAGAAGGTGAGTGGTGGGCGATGATGGAGGAGGTCTTCCATCATGACTGAAACCTGCTTGACCAACACCCGCGAAAGCAACGCGCATTTCGATCCCGCGAGCCTGCGGCAATGGTGGCCGAAGCCGCGCCGTCCGCGCCCGATCGTCATCTTCGGTGCCGGCAGCATCGTCAGCGACGCACATTTTCCCGCCTACAGGAAAGCCGGCTTCCCGGTGGCCGGGCTCTACGATCCGGACCAGGAAAAAGCGCGTGAGACGGCTACCCGCTGGGGTGTGGAAGCTTACGCCTCCGTCGAGGACGCCGCTTCGGTCGAAGGCGCGATCTTCGATCTGGCGACGCCGCCCGTGGCGCATGCGCGCATTCTCAAGGCGATTCCGGAAGGTTCCTACGCCCTGATCCAGAAGCCGATGGGTGCGGATCTCGATGCTGCAACCGAGATCCTCGACCTCTGCCGGAAGCGCAAGCTGCATGCGGCCGTAAACTTCCAGCTTCGCTTCGCGCCGATGATGCTGGCATTGCGGGATGCCATCCAGCGCGGGCTGCTCGGCGATGTCGTCGATTTCGACGCTCATCTGGCGCTTGCGACGCCCTGGGGGCTGTGGCCCTTCCTCAAAGGGCTGCCGCGCATCGAGATCGCCATGCACTCGATCCACTATCTCGATCTCGTGCGTAGTCTGATGGGCGATCCCCAAGGCGTTCATGCCAAGACCATCGGACACCCCAATCACGATGTCGCGCAGACCCGAACGAGCGCGATCCTCGACTATGGCGACAGCGTCCGCTGCGCCCTGTCGATCAATCACGACCATGATTTCGGGCGGAAATTCCAGGCCTGCGAATTCCGCATCTGCGGCACAAAGGGGGCGGCTTACGTCAAGCTCGGGGTCAATCTCGACTATCCCAAGGGTGAGCCGGACGAACTCTGGATTCACCCAGAAGGCGGCGACGGCTGGGTCGCGATCCCGCTCGAAGGCACATGGTTTCCCGACGCCTTCATCGGCCGCATGGCGAACCTCCAGCGCTTTGCGAGCGGCGATGACGAAACGCTCGTCGGTGCTGTGGACGACGCTTGGCGGACCATGGCCCTGGTCGAAGCCGCCTATCAATCCAGCGCCCAACCCGCGACGCCTGTGCGCGCTCTGCCGGAGACATGAGATGATCGAGCAGACGCTCTATTTCGAAGACTACGACCTCGGTCACCAGCGGTTGACGACGGGGCGAACCATGACGGAGACGGATTTCGTCGTTCATGCGGGCCATACAGGCGATTTCTTTCCGCACCATATGGACAGCGAATTTGCAAAGACCCTGCCCGGCGGGCAGCGGATCGCGCATGGCACCATGATCTTCTCGATCGGCATCGGAATGACCGCATCGCTTATCAATCCTGTCGCCTTTTCCTACGGTTACGATAGGTTGAGATTCGTGCGCCCGGTTCATATCGGCGATACGATCAGGACGCGGGTGACGATCTCCGCCAAGGAGGATGATCCCAAGCGCGCCGACAGTGGCCGGGTGATCGAGCGGTGCGAGGTGCTGAACCAGCGTGACGAGGTCGTGCTGGCGGCAGACCACATTCTGCTCGTTGAACGAAAACAGAAGTGAGGACGGAACCATGACGACGACAATGACGGGCAAGACGGTGCTGATCACCGCGGCGGCCCAGGGGATCGGGCGCGCGACGGCGCTCGCCTTCGCCAAGGCGGGTGCCACCGTGCACGCAACCGACATCAACCTCGACATTCTCTCCGAGATCGCGGGCGAGCCCGGCATCCTGACGCACAAGCTCGATGTCCTCGATGAGGCCGCCGTGAAGGCGCTGGTCGATGAGGTCGGCGCGGTGGATGTGCTCTTCAATTGCGCGGGCGTCGTCCATTCCGGCTCGATCCTCGAGATGGCCGACAAGGACCTGGAATTTGCCTTCGACCTCAACGTCAAGGCGATGATCCGCACCATTCGGGCCGTGCTGCCCGGCATGATCGAGCGCAAGGACGGCGCCATCATCAACATGGCCTCCGTCGCTTCCAGCATCAAGGGCGTGCCGAACCGCTTCGTTTATGGCACGACCAAGGCTGCCGTCATCGGCCTCACCAAGGCGGTCGCCGCCGATTACGTCGCCGCCGGCATCCGGTGCAACGCGATTTGCCCCGGCACGGTCGAGAGCCCCTCGCTCGAAGGGCGCATGCGTGCCCAGGGCGACTACGAGACGGCGCGCGCCGCCTTCATCGCCCGCCAGCCGATGGGCCGGCTTGGAACGGCGGAAGAAATCGCCGATCTTGCCGTCCATCTCGCAGGCGCCACCTACACCACGGGCCAGGCCTATGCCATCGACGGTGGCTGGTCGATCTGACCGACCGCTCGCGTCTCCACTAAAACCGCAAGGATACTGCCATGAAATTCGTTCGTTACGGTGCGCAGGGCGCTGAGAAACCCGGTCTTGTCGACGCGACCGGCGCCATTCGCGACCTTTCCGGTCACATCTCCGATCTCTCCGGCGCCTCCATCGATCCCGATGCCCTGGCAAAGCTTGCCGCCGTCGATCCGGCAACGCTGCCGCTCGTGTCTGCCGACGAGCGCCTCGGCGCCTGCGTCGCCGGCACCGGCAAGTTCATCTGCATCGGCCTCAACTATTCCGACCATGCCGCCGAAACGGGTGCGACCGTGCCGCCGGAGCCGATCATCTTCATGAAGGCGACCTCGGCCATCTCGGGCCCGAATGATGACCTCCTCATCCCGCGCGGCTCGGAAAAGACCGACTGGGAAGTCGAACTCGGCATCGTCATCGGCCGCAAGGCGAAATATGTGAGCGAGGCCGAAGCGCTCGATTATGTCGCCGGCTATTGCACGATCCACGACGTCAGCGAACGTGCCTTCCAGACGGAACGCTCGGGCCAGTGGACCAAGGGCAAGTCCTGCGACACGTTCGGGCCGACCGGTCCATGGCTGGTGACGAAAGACGAGGTTCCCGATCCGCAGGATCTGCGGCTCTGGCTGAAGGTCAATGGCGACACCATGCAGGACGGCACGACCAAGACCATGGTCTACGGCGCGGCCTATCTCGTCTCCTACCTTTCGCAGTTCATGTCGCTGCAACCGGGTGACATCATCTCCACGGGCACGCCTCCGGGTGTCGGCATGGGCATGAAGCCGCCGCGCTACCTCAAACCCGGTGACGTGATCGAACTGGGGATCGATGGTCTCGGTTCGCAGCGTCAGACCGCCCGCGCCGACGCCTGATCCTTATCTTACCTCTCTCCGGAGCCCCCATGACCCGCATTACAGACCTGCGCGTGTTCGACCTGCGCTTTCCGACGTCCCAGAGCCTCGATGGTTCGGATGCCATGAATCCCGATCCGGATTACTCGGCAGCCTATGTCATTCTCGACACGGACACGCCCGGTCTTGCGGGTCATGGCCTGACATTCACCATCGGTCGCGGCAACGAGATCTGCTGCATGGCCATCAAGGCGATGCGGCATCTCGTTGTCGGGACCGAGCTTTCCGCGGTGCTGGAAAACCCCGGCCGCTACTGGCGGCACCTGACGAGCGATAGCCAGCTGCGCTGGATCGGGCCTGAGAAAGGCGCGATACACTTGGCGACCGGCGCGGTCGTCAACGCGGTGTGGGACCTTCTCGCCAAGCAGGCGGGCAAGCCGGTCTGGCACATGGTCAGCGAGATGTCGCCCGAGCAGATCGCCGACATCGTCGATTATCGCTACCTGACCGACGTGCTGACCCGCGACGAGGCGATCTACATCCTGAAGCGCGCCGAGCCCGGCAAGGCCGAGCGCATGGCGGTGCTGCGGGCAGAGGGTTATACCTGCTACACCACGTCGGCCGGATGGCTCGGCTATGACGACGACAAGCTGCGCCGGCTCTGCCAGGAGGCGATCGACGAGGGGTTCAACCACGTCAAGATGAAGGTCGGGCGCGATCTCGCAGACGACATCCGTCGCCTGACGATCGCCCGCGAGGTCATCGGCCCCGATCGCTATCTGATGATCGACGCCAACCAGGTCTGGGAAGTCGGCGAAGCCATCGACTGGGTAAAACAGCTTGCCTTCTGCAAGCCGTTCTTCATCGAGGAGCCGACGAGCCCGGACGATGTTGCCGGCCACCGCAAGATCCGGCAGGCGATTTCGCCGGTCAAGGTTGCGACCGGCGAGATGTGCCAGAACCGCATCATGTTCAAGCAGTTCATTGCCGAAGGCGCGATTGATATCGTGCAGATCGACAGCTGCCGCATGGGCGGGCTGAACGAGGTTCTCGCGGTGCTTCTCGTCGCCGCGAAATACCAGCTGCCGGTCTGGCCGCATGCCGGCGGCGTCGGGCTTTGCGAATATGTGCAGCATCTCTCGATGATCGACTACATCGCCGTTTCCGGCACGAAGACGGACCGCGTCATCGAATATGTCGATCACCTGCACGAACACTTCCTCGAACCCTGCGTGATCGAGAACGCGGCCTACATGCCGCCGAGCCGTCCGGGTTTTTCGATCGAGATGAAGGCGCAGTCGATCGCGGATTATACCTTCAAGGGCTGAACCAGCCCGATGGATTGCTGGCATTCACGGAAGCCGGGCTGTTCGCAGCCCGGCTTTTTCGTGTCCGAAGATAAGGCTGGCACTTACATCTTGACCAAGCTCGACTATTCTTTCATAACGTATCTATTCGTATATGAATGATGCCAGGGGAGGAGCCCGGGCAATGGAGGGTCTCATGAAGAGCATACTCATAGCGTCCGCACTGGCGGCGCTGTCCTTTTGTGGTGTCGCGCAGGCGCAGGATTACAGCCTGCGATTCTCCACATCGCAGGTCAATCCGAACGAACCGATCGTCAAGGCGATGAAGCTCTATGCCGAACGCGTCGGCGAGCGCTCGGGCGGCCGCATTGCCATCACGGTGATGACGGGCGACCAGCTTGGCGCGCAGAAGAAAGTTAACGAGATGGTCATGAGCGGCGCGAGCCTGCTCAGCGCAACGGATTACGGCCAGCTCGGCCAGTTCGAGCCGGATATGTCGATCCTCGCTGGTCCTTACGTCTACCCGAGCATCGAGGCGAGCGACAAGCTGTTTGCCTCCGACGTCTTCAAGGAGCTCTCGGCGAAGCTCGAGGCCAAGGGCCTGAAGATCATTATGCCGAATGGCCTGTTCGGCTACCGGCACATCATTGCCAACAAGGCGGTTCGCACACCCGCCGATCTTGCCGGCGTCACTGTGCGCGTGCCGTCTTCGCCGATCATGATGGCGACATTCGCCACCTATGGTGCCCGCCCGACGGAGCTTCCCTGGGGCGACGTCTACAATGCGCTGCAGACCGGCGTGGTCGATGCCGCGGAAGGGCCGTTCGGCTCCATTGCCGGCTCGAAGCTGAACGAGACGCGCAAGGTCATCTCCAAGACCGGCCATCAGGTCATGTTCACGGCCTGGGTCGCCTCGGCGAGCTTCTACAACAGCCTGCCGGAAGACCTGCAGAAGGTGCTGACGGAGGAAGGCCAGAAGATCGCCGTCGACCTGACGAAAATGACGATCGAGACCGACGACGGCTATGCCAAGCAACTGGCTGACAGCGGTGTCGAGATCGTTTCGGACGTGGACGTTCCTGCGTTCGTCGCGGCCTCGAAATCCGCCTATGGCAAGGTGCCGAACCTGACGCCGGGCATGTTCGAGCGCATCCAGGCCGTCATGCAATAAAAAGGTGGAGGCCCGGCCGGGTATGAGGCCGGGTTTTCCTTTGCCGGGAGCACTCATGGACATTCCTGCCGAAACCTCGACCGAGCCGCCGCTCTGGAGCCTTCGCCGTTTCGACGAGGCCGTGGGCGTCCTTGCCCTGCTGGTCATCGTCGTCTCCATCCTCTGGGGCATCGTCAGCCGCTACATCTTTCCGCAGCCGGCAGCCTGGACCTACGAACTTGCGATCCTCGCCTTCTCCTACCTCGTCTTCTTCGGAGCGGTTGCCGGCGTGCGTCTTGGCACCCATGCCGCCATCGACGTCCTGGTCGGTGCCCTGCCGGAACGCGTGCAGGACGGGGTTCGCTGGTTCAACTATGTGCTCCTGACCGCCTTCTTCGTCCTGATGACCGGCCTCTTCCTCTGGCAGGCCTGGACCTCGCGCAATGTGCACACCATCGCGCTCGACCTGTCCCGCAGCATTGCCTATGCGCCGCTGGCGATCGCCTCCGCCGGCATGCTGGTGCAGCACCTCATCGTCGAGCGGCCTTGGCGCCCGCGCACGCATCGCATCGTGGATTCGATCATATGACATTCTTCCACTTGGCCGGCCCATCGCTCGTCGTCGTCCTTCTGTTCCTTTTGTCGACGCCGATCACATGGGCTCTGGCAATCGGTGCGCTCACTTTCTTCTTCCTGAACATGGACATGATCCCTCTGTCCAACTTCGCGCAGGAGATGGCGGAAGGCAGTCAGTCCGTGTCCCTGCTGGCGCTGCCACTCTTCGTGCTCGCGGGCTGCATCATGAACGCGTCGGGCATCACGCGGCGGCTTCTGACGCTGGCCGACGTGCTGGTCGGGCACATGACCGGCGCGCTCGCGCAGATGTGCACCGTGCTCGCCACGCTGCTCGGCGGCCTCACCGCGTCGGCCAATGCGGATGCCGCGATGCTGGCAAAGACGCTCGGCATCCAGATGGCCGAGCGCGGCTATAGCCGGGCGTTCGCCGCTGTCATCACCTCGTCCGCTGCCATCATCACCAGCCTCATCCCACCGTCGATCGGCCTCATCGTCTACGGCTTCCTTGCGGAAACATCGATCGGCCGGCTGTTTGCGGCCGGCGTCGTGCCTGGCCTCGTGCTGGCGCTCGGCCTGATGATCACGACGCACTTCATCGCCCGCAAGCGCGGCTATCGCTCGCTCCGCGACAGGCGCGCAACCGGCGCGGAAATGCGCACGGCCCTCATCGACGGGCTGTGGGCACTCTCCATTCCCGTCGTCATCTTCGTGGGCACGCGTTACGGACTGTTCACGACGACGGAAGCCGGCGCCGTGGTCGTCGTCTATGTCCTCTTCGTCGCGATCTTCGGCTACCGCGAATTCACCGTGCGCCAGATCCCCGAAGTGCTGGCGGAAGCGGTGCGCGACTCTGCGGTCGTCATGGTGATGATCTGCGCAGCCGCTGCCTTCGGCTTCTACCTTGCTTGGGAGCAAGTGCCGCAGGCAATGTCCGGCTGGCTGGGTGGTGCGACCAGCAACCCGCTCGTCATGCTGCTGCTCATCAACGTCATGCTGCTCGTCATCGGCACGGCGATCGAGGGCTCGGCGGCGCTCATCATTCTGACACCGATGCTGATCCCGATCATCGACGGCGTCCATATCGACCGTGTCCATTTCGGCATCATCTTCATCACCAACCTCACCATCGCGGGCATCACCCCGCCGGTCGGCGGCCTGATGTACATCTCGTCCATGGTGATGAAAGTGCCGATGATGGCTTATGCCCGGGAAGTCCTGCCGTACCTCGCCATGATGATGGTGCTGCTCAGCATCCTCAGTCTCTTCCCGCAATTGTCGCTGTGGCTACCGAACCTCATCTACGGAACCTCCGCCGTCCAGTAGGGCGCCCGATCGCCACGACCGCGCCGGAGACGGCAGATCCGTTGAACATTCGGCAGCGCCCGATTTGCGCTGCCGCCTCCCATCCCGCATCTCCTGTCAGGCGACGATGCGCAGCCGGGTTTCGCGATAGGTGAAGGCGGAGAGAAGCTGCCGCAGGGCGGTCGTCTGCGCCGCCAGTTCCACGCTCGCTGCCGTGCTCTCCTCGGCCATCGCCGCATTCTGCTGCGTTGCCTGATCCATGGCGTTAACCGCGATGTTGATCTCGCGCAGACCGACGGCCTGCTCCCGTCCGGCCTGAACGATCGCCGCGATATTGACGTCGATCCGGGTGACCTTGCCGACGATGTCCTCCAATGCGCGCCCGGTTTCGCCCACGAGGTCCACGCCGTTGCGCACGATCCCGTTCGAGGCGGCGATCAGGGCGCCGATCTCCTTGGCGGCCTGCGCCGAACGCTGTGCCAGCTCCCGGACCTCCTGCGCGACGACCGCAAAGCCGCGGCCCGCGTCTCCGGCGCGTGCGGCTTCGATGCCGGCATTGAGCGCAAGCAGGTTCGTCTGAAACGCGATCTCGTCGATGACGCCGATGATGCCGGTGATCGATTGCGACGATGTCGCGATCTCGGCCATGGCCGATACGGCACGCTCGACCACGGCTCCCGACCGCTCGGCGCCGCTGCGGGTCTCGTTCACGAGGCCGCCGGCCTCCTGCGCGCGGGCGCTGGTATCGTTGACGGTGGTGGTGATTTCCTCGAGCGCGGCTGCGGTCTCTTCCAGGCTCGCCGCATTCTGTTCCGTGCGGCGCGACAGGCTCTCGGCGTTCTGGCTGA
The DNA here is from genome assembly GCF_003217095.1 of Rhizobium sp. PP-CC-3A-592. Classification (GTDB taxonomy): domain Bacteria; phylum Pseudomonadota; class Alphaproteobacteria; order Rhizobiales; family Rhizobiaceae; genus Ferranicluibacter. The sequence goes on along the minus strand of NZ_QJSR01000003.1, from coordinate 249,872 downwards.
TCTCGCGGGATCCATCGGCAATGGCCGCCACGCTGATGCCGATATTCTCCATCGTGCTGCGCAGCTGTGCCAGTGTCGCGTTGAAGTGATGCCGCAGCTCTTCCATCGAGGGCACGAAGGGCCGGTCCAGGGTCGCGGTGAGATCGCCGTTCGACATCGCCTTCATGGCCGTGCCGATCTCGGCGATGGCACTCATGCGCTCGGTCACGTCGGTCGCGAACTTCACCACCTTGCAGACCTTGCCGTTGGAATCGAGGATCGGGTTGTAAGCGGCCTGGATCCAGACCTCCTTGCCGCCCTTGCCGACGCGCACGAACTCGTTTGCGATGAACTCGCCGCCCGCCAGCCGCGACCAGAAAGCCTTATATTCCGGCGATGTGGCATAGTCCTTGCGGCAGAACAGGCTGTGATGCCGCCCGGTGATTTCGCTCAGCGCATATCCCAGCGTCTTGCAGAAATTATCGTTCGCCGTGATGATTTCGCCGGTCGGGTAAAATTCGATGACCGCCTGCGAGCGGGAAATAGACTCCAGTTTTCCGGCGTCTTCGATCGCCTTCTCCCGGGCAGCGGTGATGTCGGCCGCGAGTTTCACCACCTTGTAAGGCTTGCCGCCCTTCATCACCGGATTGTAGGTCGCCTGGATCCAGATCTCGCGGCCACCCTTGCCGATGCGTTTGTAGGCGCCGACATCGAACGTGCCGCTCGCCAGACGTTTCCAGAATGCGGCATAGTCCTCGGACGCGACCGTCCGGGGATCGCAGAAGAGACTGTGATGCTTCCCCACGATCTCTTCGATCGTGTAGCCGAGAGCCTGGCAGAAATTCTCGTTCGCCCGCAGGATGTTCCCTTCGAGGTCGAATTCGATGATCGCCTGCGATTTGGAGAGCGCATCCGAAATGTCGGATCCCCGTCCCGCGCCTTTGTTCAATCCAAACATGTGTTCCGCTCTTTTCTTGGCTTCGTTTTCTTCAGTTCGACGCGATGCTCCCGCGCGCCGGTGAATGTTTCAGGCCCCTTGTCCGGTTTGCCGAACAGATAGCCCTGGGCATGTGCGCAACCTTCGTCGACGATCATGCGGTACTGGGCTTGAGTCTCGATGCCCTCCGCGGTCACCGGAAGATTGAGGCTGCGGCCGAGGCTGACGACCGCGCGGACGATGGCGCGCGCATTGGCGTCGTGATCCATCCCGGCGATGAAGCTGCGGTCGATCTTCAGCCCGTCGAAGGGGAAGGACTGGAGGTTGCTCAGCGACGAATAGCCTGTACCGAAGTCGTCCATGACGACCTTCACGCCGAGCGCCTTGATCTGCCGCAGGATGTCGAGCGTTGCGACACGATCCTTCAGCAGCGCTGTTTCGGTGATTTCGAGTTCCAGCCGCCCGGGCGGAAGACCCGTCGCATCGAGGACGCTGGCGATGGCGCCGGCGAGGTTGGCAAGGCGGAACTGGACGGCGGACATGTTGACCGCGACCTTCAGTGCCGGGTCCCAGCCGGCAGCCTGCCGGCAGGCCTCGCGCAGCACCCACTCGCCGATCGACAGGATGATGCCGCTTTCCTCCGCAATCGGAATGAAGACGTCCGGCGGCACATTGCCGCGCACCGGGTGGGTCCAGCGGAGCAGCGCCTCATAGCCGAGAATGGCGGCTTCATCGATCGACTGTATCGGCTGGAACAGGAGGTGCAGTTCGTTGCGCGAGATCGCCTGACGCAGATCGCTTTCGAGTTGGCGCCGGTCGCGCCGTTCCTGATCCATGGCGAGATCGTAGAAGGCATGCATGCCGCGCCCGCTCGCTTTCGCCCGGTAGAGCGCAACGTCGGCTGCCTGCGTCAGCGCGTCGGCGTCGGCGCCATCCTTCGGAAAAACGGCGATGCCGATGCTGACGCCGACCGCGGTCGGATCGAGCGAGATATTCATGCGTTCGCGGAAGGTGGTGCGGATGCGTGCAGCCAGTGCCCCGGCGCCCTCCGTATCGACACCCTCCGCCGTCAAGATGACGAATTCGTCGCCGCCAATCCGCGCAACCGTGTCGCCACCGCGGCAGCTGGCGCGGAGGATTCCGGCCACGTCGCGCAACACCCGGTCGCCCTCTGCATGTCCGAAAAGATCGTTCACCGCCTTGAATCGATCGAGATCGAGCGCGAGCAGGGCGAAGGGCTTGCCCGTCAACGTGCCACGCTCCAGCTGCAGCTGGAGGCTTTCCTGGAAGATCGAGCGGTTCGTGAGGCCGGTCAGCATGTCGTGGCGCGCGAGGTATTCCACCTTCTTCTGCACCGCGCGCCGCTCGGTCAGGTCGCGCACCGCGATGACCTCCGAAGGGCGGCCGCCATATTCGATGGTGTGCACGGCGACCTCGAAAATGCGGGCATGATCGCCCGTGCGTGGTGATGCCTCGACGGCCGAGCGGCGCGGCTGGTCGATCGGCTGATCGTCGATCGCGACCAGAAACTGATCCGCGCGCCGGCCGACGAGCTCGCCGTCTTCGCGATCGAGCAGAGCCGAGAACTTGGCGTTGACCTCGAGGATGACGCCATCGCGCACCACGGCGAGGCCATCGAGCGTGGAGTTGGCAAAGCCTTTGAGATCGACGAGATGCCGATCGACGATGACGCCAATGGCGGAGGAGACGAGGATCAGCAGCGTGACGCCCGTGATGGCGCTCGTCAGCCAGACATTATCCGCCATATCGATGACGTCTGCCGGCAGGGACGGGTCGGGCGTGATGATCGTTGCCGACATCGTGACGAAATGCAGCGTGCAGACGCCGAGGACTGCGCAGATCGCAGGGGCTGCGATCCGGAAAGGACCGCGCAGCCGGGAAAAGAGCACGAGCGACAGGGTAAACAGCGCGAACGCGACGACGGCACCAACGACAATCGGCCCCCAGTCGAAGTCGAGATGCGCCCCTGCGCGAAGTCCTGCCATGCCGACGAAATGCATGGCGGCAACGGTGAGAGTGATGAGCCCGGCGGAGGCGACCGTGGAGCCGGCGCCGAGAAAGCCTTGCCGGATGGCCAGCCAGAAGCCGACGACGGCGATGGCGGCGGAGAGCGTCGTGAACATCAGGTCGAACCGCAACGCGACCGTTCCTTCATAGGCCAGCATGGCAACGAAATGCGTGGCCCAGACGCTGAGGCCGGCCGAAAAGGCCGCCACCAGCCGCCAGTTTCGACGTCGGCTGGCGGTGCTCTCTTCCGCGCGCAGGAGCAGGTGGTGGAAGGCGAGCATGCCAAGAAGCGCGATCAGACCGGAGATGATCGTGATCGACCGGTCGTGCCGATCCGTGACGCATTCGAGGACAGTGAACATGTGCACCGGTTTCCTTGGTCGAACTCAGAACGTCCTGGGTCTTGCCCCGGGCTATTGAACGAGAACGGGGTTTGCGCAGTCGACTTGAGTGACACGGACATCCGCTTCGCCGATGCGGACGCCGGCAACGGCGAGGATCCGTTCGAGAAGCGCATCGATGCTGGGTGTGACGGCGCCCAGCGTCTTCGCCAGCGCGGCCTGCACTACCTTGTCCGTCATCAGGGAAAGCAGCGGCAGCCGAATCTCCGCTTCGAGATTGGCCAGAAGGGACTGGGTCACCGAGGTCAGGAGACCGCTCGACGAAACGTTCTTCGTCGTACCCACGGCGATGTCTCCCGGCGTGAACGTCAGCTTCCTGACCTGCGCGCTGCCGACATCGACGGACGCCAGCCCCTCGACCGTGAGGAGGCCGGACTCGACCAGCTTCGCCTTCGTCACACGCGGCGATGATCCGAAATTCTTCAGCGCTGCCGCATCGACCTGGCCGATCGACACCTCCGCCACGCCCGGAACCGTGTCTATCGTGACGGTCGCATTGCTCGGCTTGCCGCCGTGACACTGGATGCTTGCAAGCTTCGCTTCGGCATGCGCGACCTCGATATAGAGGGGGAGACTGATCTTGATACCGAGCAGGTCCGCCAGACCGTCGATCTTGATGGCGAGGGCGACGCGGACCTGCGCAGTACGAACGGCCTGCCCAGGTTCGCCGACGCGGTGGAGCGGCGTGCCGACCGGTGGCTCGCCGATGGCCAGCGCGAGATCGACCGAGCCAAGTCCGGGGAGATCAAGTTTCGTATCGACCTTGACCAGCTCGACGCCGTTGGCAAGGGCCGCGCTCGACTGGAGCAGATCGAGCACACCGACCTTGATGCCGAGCCCCGTGGGCGCATCGATGCGCAGATGTCCCTTGTTGCCGAGATCGATGAGTCGGGCGAGCTGCAGACGCTTGCCGCTTGCCGGCAGCGATTGCCGGATTTTCGAAACCAGCGTCGTCGTGCTGGACGGGAGACCGCCGTGACGCAGGATCGCGGTCAGGAGCTGTGGCACGGTGATCTCGGTCGCGAGGATCTCGTCATAGGTCACGGCCGTCAGGTTGAGGTCGGACGCAAGACCGCGCGTGAGTTGGAAGAGGTCGAGGTCCGCCGTGGCCAGAGCGCGGTAATCGACAGCTTTCAGGTCGAGCGTGGTGCCGAGCATCTTGCCGAGAATCGCGTTCAGCAGTCCGCCTTCAAGGCTTGCGAGGCGCGACCCGATGGAGAAGGCGGCGGTTTTGGTCATGGCGGCCGTGCCGACGGCCGACATGACGGGTGGGGTGGTGAACATCGAGGCGAAGAACAGCGTTCCCGGCTGCTCGACGGTGACGCGCACGGCATCACTTGGTGCCACACCCGGTTGGAACCGCTGATCGGCGTCCAGAGCGGCATTGGCGACGTAGCGGCCCTTTTCGAGGGTCACGCGACCGGTTGTCCCCGTTATGGCCGCTTCCGGAACGACAGCACCACTCGGTCCCTTCAGCCCCTGCGGCGTTTTCAGCACGAGGTTCAGACGGTTGTTCTCGATATGCGACAAGGCCGCCGCTTCCGCATGTGCCATATCGGAAGCGACCGCGATTGCGGTCAGATCCGCTGCGACCTGCATCTCCCGGCGCTCCAGCGTCAGGTGGCCGTAATCGACGCCGATGGCGAGCACGCTGATGCAGGCGGGCAGGACGAGCGCCGTCATGATGGCGACGTTGCCGTCTCGACGGGATCGGAAGGTCTGCATCTTTCGGTTGACCGGTATCGGCATTATGCACCTCCGATCCGGATCGTCGCGGAGCGCGCGATGATGGTGTCCGGCAGGGCGAAGGTCATCAGGTTCCAGATCGGCAGATCGCTGGCATCATAGGTGAGCTTGACGGTGAACTGATTGGGGCGAACCTTGTCGTCCTCGACCAAGACGTTCAGCTTCTTCTGATTGATGAGAGCGAACTCGCCCGGCTTCATCGCGCTGATATAAGCGGACGCCAAGGCATTGCGCTCGCTTGCCGAGAGGCCGGCAATGGCAGCGCGTGCGGTGTCGGCTGCGATCTGCTGGACGGAATGGGTTGCCCCGAGATAAAGACCCCAAGCAACCATCGTGAACATGACCGCCAGAAACAACGGCGCGATGATAGCGAACTCGATCGCGGCGACGCCAGAGGCGTCACGCGTAAAACGTGACATGATCGACATCACGAGACCTCTAATTTTGCTGTAAAGCCAAGCCCCCTCGGTTCTCCGTAAGGTTGCACTTAAAAACCTAACGAGAGGTTAATAGGTGCCTCCCAAGGTCCTCGCCCGGTTTGTACCTTTCTATCTGGGGTAATCGTCTTTCCACCGCACTTGCAACCCTTTATTTGGGGCGACGTGCGGCGGCCCCTACGTCAAAGGCATTTGCGCGTCGTCTTCAATTGACGGCGCTAATGCGCGTGTGTTTGCAAAGTGGTAAAGGGTTGCAATGCGCTGCAGTATCCGTTCTGCAATTTCAGCGCGAATGCATATAGCTGCCAGAGAGCGGCCACCCGCCGACCGCATGCATCGCTCGGATGTCATTGCATTGGATTTTGGTGACGAAAAAAAATTTACGAGGACACGTAAAACGTATGCTCGGAGGCGAGTGGCAGCTGAGCGCAGATTGTCGAGGAGAACGGCTGGGGAGGAGGATGAGGCCGCGGATGAGCGATGCCAAAGGCCGATAGCCTGCATGAAACCTTTCATCATATCCGGAAATTTTATTGTATGATGATTGTAAATCTGGTGTATCGTGCCTCCAGTGTTGGTGATTTGCCAGACCACGTCACGCGCATCACATCCCCGGATCGGAATGTGAAGCCTGCTGGGCAGACAAGAGGAGGCGTTTATGAGAAGACCGCGTGAACGCATCGCTCTGCTACCCGCGACGGCCGGCAGCGACGTTTCGGTCAAGCGTCCGCGCGTTCAGAAGAACGTGACGCGCTCGCTCGCCTCCGATATCTGCGCCGATCTCTTCCCGCCGAACGGCATGCTGCCGACTGAGAACGAGCTTGGCATCCGCTATGGCGTCAGCCGGACCGTGATCCGGGAAACGCTGAAGATCCTGGAATCCAAGGGCATGGTGCGGGGTCGCTCGCGGATCGGCACCCAGATCTGCCCGCGTGAGGCCTGGAATCTGCTTGATCGGCAGGTGCTGGAATGGATCGGCCCACGCATCTTCGATCTCGACCTTCTGCAGAGCATTCTGGATGCGCGTCGTGCGATCGAGCCCTTTGCGGCGGAGCTTGCCGCCGAGCGCGCCACCGTGCAGGAGATCGCGGAGATCGAGAGTGCCTGGCAGCGCATGCAGGACGCCGAGGACGATGTCAAAGCCTTCACGGCGGCCGACGTCGCCTTTCACACCAATCTCATGAAGGCCAGCCACAATCAGGTCTTCATGCAGCTGTCGAGCATCATCCAGGCAGCGCTCGAATTTGCCTTGCATGCCTCCAACGAGGCTGTTGACGCCCGGGGCGAAGCCGTGGATATCCACCGCGCGCTGATCGAGGCCCTGAGAGTGCGGGACAAGGCCGCCGCCCGGGACTGTTCGATGCGCATGCTTGACCTTGCGGCCCGCGATCTGGCAACCGCGCTGCGAAATCATCCGCGAACGCCATCGTCCTGACCACCTCTTTCCTTTCGAACCACCCGTCACTCTCGAGACAGATCCTATGAAAATCACGAAACTGACCACCTACATCGTACCCCCGCGCTGGATGTTCCTGAAGATCGAGACCGACGAGGGTATTACCGGCTGGGGCGAGCCCGTGGTCGAAGGCCGGGCGCTGACCGTGCAGGCGGCCGTCCACGAGCTCGAGGACTACCTGATCGGCAAGGACCCGTTCCTGATCGAGGACCATTGGAACGTGATGTATCGCGGCGGTTTCTACCGTGGCGGTGCCATCCACATGAGCGCTATCGCCGGCATCGACCAGGCACTATGGGACATCAAGGGCAAGGCGCTCGGCCAGCCGATCCACTCACTGCTGGGCGGGCAGGTTCGCGACAAGATCAAGGTCTATTCCTGGATCGGTGGCGACCGTCCGAGCGACGTCGCCAACAATGCGCGCGAGGTCGTCGCCCGTGGCTTCAAGGCCATCAAGCTGAACGGCTGCGAGGAAATGCAGATCGTCGATAGCTGGGACAAGGTCGAGCGCGCCGTCGAGACGATCGCCGTCATCCGCGAGGCCATCGGCCCGCATATCGGCATCGGCGTCGATTTCCATGGCCGCGTGCACCGGCCGATGGCCAAGGTGCTGGCGAAGGAGCTGCAGCCCTACAATCTGATGTTCATCGAAGAGCCGGTGCTGTCGGAAAACCGCGAGGCGCTGAAGGAAATCGCCAATCATTGCTCGACGCCCATCGCGCTCGGCGAGCGGCTGTATTCGCGCTGGGACTTCAAGCAGGTACTGACCGACGGCTACGTCGATATCCTCCAGCCCGACCTTTCGCATGCCGGCGGGATTACAGAGTGCCGCAAGATCGCGGCGATGGCCGAGGCCTACGACGTGGCACTGGCACCGCATTGCCCGCTCGGCCCCATCGCGCTCGCGGCCTGCCTGCAGGTGGACGCCGTCAGCTACAATGCCTTCATCCAGGAGCAGAGCCTCGGCATCCACTACAACACGGGCAATGATATCCTCGACTACATCTCCAACAAGGAGGTCTTCCACTACGAGGACGGCTTCGTTTCCATTCCGCAGGGTCCGGGCCTCGGCATCGAGGTGGACGAGGACTATGTCATCGCCCGCGCCGCCGAAGGCCATCGCTGGCGCAACCCGCTCTGGCGTCATTCCGACGGCAGCGTCGCGGAATGGTAGGAGCCTGATTTGGTTTCCGGTCGATCAGACCGGAAACCAAATCCCTTCGTCTGAAAATCTGGCCTTCCGGCCAGAGATTTTCGACGGTTCTGGTTTCCGGCTCGCGCAGCGATCAGCCGGAAACCGCATGATATGCCCGGTCGAAATAAAACAGCGCCTGTCCCTCCGCGCGGGTGGCGGTGGAGACGACGCGGCAGAAGAGGACGTCATGCGTGCCCTGCGAGACGGTGTGCTCGATCACGCAATCGAACGACACCAGCGCGTCGTCCAGCGCTGGCGCGCCCGTCGTCAGAACCGACCAGTCGGCCGTGGCGAACCGCTCGGCTGCCGGGGTCTTGCCGCCGAAGAGCTGCGAGAGGGGTTGGTGGCCGGCATTCAGCGTGTTGACGCAGAGCACCTTGTTGGTCGTGACGGCCTCATACACCGAGGCCGAGCGGTTGAGGCAGACGAGCAGGGTCGGTGGATCGTCGGTCACACTGCAGACGGCGGTCGCCGCGAAGCCAGTGCGGCCACCCGGCCCGTCGGTCGTGATGATGTTGACCGCGGCTCCGAGCTTCGCCATCGCGCCGCGGAACGCTGCGCGCCGCGTGTCGTTGTCCGAAATCTCCGAGAGATCCATTCGGTTGGAAACGGCGACGCTCATGATTCGGTAGCTTTCGTGTCGTTCGGGCTTTTGAGAAACTGCAAGAGCCGTTGATTGAACGGGTCGGGATCGACCACGTTGACCGCATGACCACCGTGATCGACGAGATCCAGCACCGCGTTCGCAAGTCCTTCGACCAGCCGCTGCGACCGGGTCCAGGGAACGAGAAGATCGTCCTTCGTCGCCATCACCAGCGTTTCGTGGCCGATCTCGGCAAGCCGATCGTCGATGTCGAACGCACGAAGTGCAGCGATGCGGCGCAGGATGTTCGCCTTGCCCTGAAAATGCGCGATGCCGTGGGCTTCGTCGGCGGCCATGCGCTCGGGGTTCTCCGCCATCCACACGGCGGGATAGAGAAACAGCGGTTGCGCCTTGATAAAGGCGGGAATGCCGGATTTCTCCAGAAGCTCGATGCGGATGTCGAAGCAGCGGCCCGAATGCGGATCGGCCTTGCTCCAGGCATTGACCAGCACGAGACGGCCGATGCGGCGTGGCTGGCGGAGTGCGATATCGAGCCCGATGAGGCCGCCGAGCGCGTGACCGACGAAGTCGACCTGATCGACATCCAGCGCGTCCAGTATCTCCAGAACGTCATCCGTCATCGCGCTGATGCCGCCGGTCTCCGGCACGTCGCCGCCGGTGCGGCCCGTGCCCCTGTGATCGTAGGTCACGACGCGGAAATCGGGTGCGAGTGCCGATATCTGCTCTGCCCAGTAAGCGCCTGAGCCGCCGAGGCCTGAGGACAGCAGAACGGTGCGGGCACCCGCATCGGTGCGGCCGTGAAGATCGAAATGCATGGGTCCGCCTTTGTCGGTATCCGGCCCGAAGGTCGTGTGTGCGACCGGTCTCAGCCGATATGGGCGATGGTCGCGATTTCGATCAGCGCGTCCGGCTTGACGAGGCCGCACTGGATGCAGAACCGGGCCGGCTTGTCGCCTGGAAAATACTCGGCATAGACGGCGTTGACGGCCTGGTAGTTCGCCCAGTCGGTGATGAAGATGTGGTTCATGGTCACGTCGTCCATCGTGCCGCCCGCGGTCTCGATCACCGACTTGATGGTTTCGAGCACGTGACGGGTCTGGGCGCCGGCATCACCCACATGGACAACGTCGTTGTTCTTGTCGAACGGCAATGTGCCCGAGACATAGACGACGCCATCGGCAAGTGTGCCGGGCGAAAACGGGGCGATCGGCTTGTGCGTGCCTGGGGGAACGATGATGGACTTGGGCATGGTGTCTCCTTGATCGAAGTGGGGCGTTGCGCGTTACCGGGTTCAGTCCTGATCGGGTGCGACCTGCGAGATCGCGCCGCAGAAATCGTTGACGGTGGAAACCCAGCCGAAGAACTTCTCGACATTGTAGACCGTCGCCTGCTGGATGAATTCCGGTCCGAGATGATGCGTCGCATCCTCCAGCATGACGCCGAAATATTCGAGATGGAAGGCGTCGCGCAGCGAGCTTTCCACGCAGACATTGGTGGCAATGCCGACGAAGACGAGATTGCGGATGCCGCGGGCGCGCAGCACGCTGTCCATGTTCGTGTTGAAGAAGCCGCTATAGCGTGTCTTCGGCACGAGAATATCGCCCGGCTGCGGCTGCAATTCGTCAACGATCGCGTAATCCCAGGTGCCTTTGGCGAGAAGCTGGCCCTGCAGTTCCGGCCGCGCGCGCATCGTCTTCAGCGCATTGGACTTATGCCAGTTCGGCGAACCCGGGCCGCCGGCCTCCACATAGTCCTTGTCCCAGCCGTTCTGGAAGTAGACGACGAGCACGCCGGCCGCGCGGGCCGCATCCAGCGTCTTCTTGATGTTGGCGATCGTGCCCTTGGCGCCGGCAATGTCGAAACCGGCGAGATCGACATAGCCACCTTCGGTGGAATAGGCGTTCTGCATATCCACGACGACCACGGCCGTTTCGTTGGGCTTGAGGCTGATCGGCTCGGGGCGGGCGGGAACGGTGACGCTCTGGACATGACGACGGGGCAGCTGGTAGCCGGCGGTTACGGTCTCGCTCATTGTGCAGCCTCCAGGGTCATCGTCTTCACATGCTGGCGGCAGGCCATGAGCGGCTGGATGCGCGTTCCGAAATCCTCGACGCCTTTTAGGAAGTCGTCGAACGTCAGCAGGACGCCGCCCGTGCCGGGCACCGTCGGCACATCGTCGAGCAGCCGGGCGACCGTCTCGTAGGAGCCGACCAGCGTTCCCATGTTGATGTTCACGGCGGAGACCGGATCGGCCATCTGGCGGACATTGGTGTCCGTGCCGGAGCGCGTGTCCGCCGCGCCCTGAATGCCGAGCCACTGGATCGCCTCCTGGTCGGCGCCGGCCTTGTAGTGTTCCCACTTGGCGCGGGCCGCTTCGTCGGTTTCGTCCGCGATGATCATGAACAGAACGAAGGACGAAACGTCGCGGCCGGTCTTCTCGGTTGCGGCGATCAGCCGTTCTGCGGCCGGTGCGAAAGCCTTCGGCGTGTTGACGCCGACGCCGAAGCAGAAATTATAGTCGGCATATTGGGCCGAGAAATCCATGCCGGCGGTGGAGGATCCGGCGCAGATGATCTTCATGTCGGCCTGCGGGCGAGGGGAGAGGCGGCAGTCGTCCATCTGGAAGAATTCGCCCTTCAGGTCGCTGCTGCCGGTTTCCCAGAGGTCCCGCAGAACGGTCGCATATTCCGCGAGATAGTCGTAGCGCTTGGAGAAATATTCGTCGCCCGGCCATAGGCCCATCTGCGAATATTCCGGACGTTGCCAGCCGGTGACGAGGTTGAGGCCGAAGCGGCCGTTGGAGATACTGTCGATGGTGGACGCCATACGCGCGACGATGGCGGGCGGCATCACGAGGCTGGCGGCCGTCGCGAACAGCTTGATGCGGGTGGTGACGGCGGCAAGGCCTGCCATCAGCGTGAAGGATTCGAGATTGTGATCCCAGAATTCCGTCTTGCCGCCGAAGCCGCGCAGCTTGATCATCGACAGCACGAAATCGAGGCCGTACTTTTCGGCCTTCAAGGTGATTTCCTTGTTCAGCTCGAAGGTCGGCTTGTACTGCGGAGCGTTCTCCGAAAGCAGCCAGCCATTGTTGCCGATCGGAATGAAGATGCCAATTTCCACGGTGCGATCCCCTCTTTACCTGCCTGAACCCCGCCTTTTGGGCTCTGCTTGACGGCAAACCTGCACCGAAAAATGGAAATGCACCAGTGATAAATTTATCAAAAGGTCAAAAATTTACCGTTCGGTAAAAATCTGCCGAACATCTCGGCGACGTGCCGAAACTTTCACCCACGGACGCATATTTCGTGGGCAATCCGGTGGATCTGGGGAGGGAGAGTGCTCTTGCTGCGGGTGCGATTCGACGAGGGGTGCCGGCACATGCCAACCCGTCGCACCTGGCTGCGCGTCATATATGACGCAATCCGGCTCGTTGCGGCGCTCTATATCTGCTGCAGCAGATCAATCTGAAGGCGATTGCAATTGCGGGATGATGCAGGTTTTCCCACTCGTATTGGTTCGTCGTTCACGAAGCTCGGAACGCGAACAGCCGTGCCGCTGCGCATTGGCGCAGCCGGCACGAGCGGGAGCGGTTCAGCCCTTCTTGCCAGTGGCTGCGGCCTTGACCTGCGAACCGAGCGCGGGAGCGGGGGTTGCGGCTGCCTTTTCCTTCTTGGGCTTGCGGGTTTCCTTGTTACCGCGAACTTGACCTTTGGCCATGATGTCCTCCGAGTGTGTTTGTGGGCTCGACTGGTCTACCAGACGAAGCCCATGAGCGTGCAGTAGGTGATGAAGATCAGCGATATAATGGGCGTGGCCTTCACGAGGAAGAGCGCCGTCTGGGAAGCGAAAGTCGGAACGAATGCGGTGGACTTGGAAGACATGATGTCCTCCTTTGCTTGGGGCCAGGGCTTCATCACCCCGAACGGCAGCGCCCGCATCATCTGCTGCCGATGGCAACACTTTGCGCCCATATCGCAGACTTGGCAATGGGTTGCGCACCTGTGCCGGCTTGCCAAACAGGCTTTGGCTGCTCGGTTTGCGCCGTGCTAGTATTTCTTCTTCCGAAAGATCTTATTGCCTTTCGGGCCACTCGAAACCGGCGTCTTTTCCCGGTTTTCGGCCAGCAGCCCGCGCCAGCGCTCAAGGCGCGCCGCGTCGAGAGTGCCGCTGGCAATGGCCGCCTGGACGGCGCATCCCGGCTCGTGCTGATGGGTGCAGTCGCGGAAGCGGCAAAGCGGGGCCAGTTCGATAATCTCGGCAAACAGGGTGTCGATGCCATCGGTGACATCGCTCACATAGAGCGTCCGGATACCCGGCGTGTCGATGACCCAGCCGCCACCGGCGATGGAATGGAGCGAGCGGGCGGTTGTCGTGTGGCGACCCTTTGCATCATGCTGGCGGATTTCGCCGGTCTTCTGCTGCGCTTCCGCACCAGACCCTGCGAGCGTATTCACCAGCGTCGATTTGCCGACGCCCGAAGACCCCACGAGGGCGACCGTTTCGCCGAGGCCGCACCAGGGGGAGAGTTTTGCAAGAGCATCGGGCGAACGGGCATTGAGAACCACGACGGGCAAGTCCCGCTGGAGCGCGCGCGCCTGCGTTTCGTAGGTCTCGGCGTCCTCGACGGTATCGGCCTTCGTCAGCACGATGACCGGCCGGGTTCCCGCCTGGTTCGCCATGATGAGGTAGCGTTCAAGCCGTGCCGGATTGAAATCCGCATTGCAGGATGTGACGATGAAGAGCGTATCGACATTGGCAGCCGCCAGCTGCTGCCCGTGGCTGCCTTCGGTTCGCCGCTGGAGAACCGTCTTGCGGTCGAGACGCCGCACGAAGTCGCGGGTGAACGGCGAAGCCAGCACCCAGTCGCCGACGGCGAAATCGGCTGTGTTCGTATTGGGCGACAGAACCACGTCCGCAGCGCCGTCCACATCGATCACGTCGATGCGCGAGCGGTGAACGGAGGAAACGCGCAGAATGTGCAGAGCGCTCTCATCAGGCGCGAGTTGTTCGGCGAACACGTCCGACCAGCCGAGCTGCCGGAGGCGGCCCGTCTCTGCTGAAGCTGTCAAAGCCGTGTCCGAAGATGCGTGAGCGAGATCATGTCCGGGCCTTCGGTGCTGGTTTTCGGGTTCGATATCGGATGGACGCGCGGTGTCAGCCGCATGTCCTACCTATATGAACGAACGACGTCCGTCGGCAAGGCCGGAACGGTCCGCGAAGAGCATTCAGGCGACGATACCGCAAATGACTCCAGAAACGTCATGTCTACAGATTCGCGCGAACCATCGATGCCGAGAAGACGCCGAGGGGAGCGCAACTGCGGAGCGTTGCAGAACGTCTGGTTATTTGTTCTGGAGCAGCCAGATCTTGCCGGCCATCGTGATTTCGTGCGGCGTTTCCAGCGGTGCGCTGTCAGCTTCGATGGTGCGCAGCAGGCCCATGCCACGCAGTTCGTCGAGCGTCGTGGTCGTCACGAACTTGATCTTCTGCGGGCGCTCTTTGAAGCGGTCGGTCTTCGCATAGGTGATGGTGGCGTTTTCGTGCGTCCACTTCTTGGCCTCCTGCGGGAAGAGATTGCCGTCCTTGGCAAGCTTCAATCCGCGGATCTGCGTCGGCGTCAGTGTCAGAGCGGTCATTTCGGGTCCTTCAAGTGGGATAAGCGCCCTCCCACATTCATATGGGCCACGATCTCGCGATCTCACGGGCACGGCAGGCTGCAAGCGGTTGCCCGCCAAAGAGAATGCTACGGCAGGCGGACCTTGCGAAACGCCGTCCGATCTGTCGCTTGTCAGCGCCGATCATTGGACTTCGGCGGTCGAGGCTGCTGCAGACGTCCTTCAATCGGTGTCGACGTCAGGAAAAATGTTGCAGCAGGTAGAGAGCATTACAGCGAAGCTGAGAGCGTCTTACATCGCGCTGTCGCCAAATCGTCGGTCGGGCGCTGCATGAGGCTCCAACAATCGCGAGCGATCAGGTAGAGAAGAGGCGCGTCGGTACGGCATATGAAAGCTGGCAAACTGCGGGATGGCGGCGCAATGCACCGCCATCGTCCGATTGCCGGTAGGCGTCAGCCCTGACGGGCTTTGCGTGCCGCATAACGACGGTCGCGTTCGGCCTTGCGCGCTGCCTCGTCGGCCACGACGCGGGCAACGCGATCGTTGACTTCCGCCTGGCGGGCTTCGGCTTCGGCGCGTTCGCTGGCTTCGGCAGCAGCGGCGGCTTCGGCGGCCTCGGCCATCTGACGTTCGTTCTCGGCCTTCTTCAGGGCTTCGCGTTCTGCGCGGCGCTCCTCACGGGCCTTGGCGGTCGCTTCGCGAGCCGCAAGCTGGGCCTGCATTTCAGGATCGGTCGGCTTGGGGGCTGCAGCAAATTTTGCGAGGAGCTGCTTCTTGGCTTCGATTGCCGTCTTGCGGCGTTCGTTGAAGCCATTGTCGTTCGGGTGTCTCAACGTGTCTTCCTTGTTCTACTTTCTCGATGGCAGCGAAGCTGCCGCGTCTTTCTGCACTGGCTGGATCCGCAACAGCCCACCAAAGGTGGGTCGGCGAGCTTGCAGGCCCATTCGGACCTGCCGCCGCATTATGCCTCAAATCCGCGCCGCGCGAAAGAACGTGCGCCGCCGGCAAAACCTGCAAACGCTGCCGATCGTGATTGTCAGCCGACGCAAAAAGGCCAGGCATCCGCCTGACCTTTCACCATCTCATGCTTCCCATGCCGGTACATCCGCGGTCAAGGGGAGCGAAAGACTTAAGCCGCCTGGAGCGAACCGGCAGACATCTTGCCCGACTTGCGGTCCTTCTCGAGCTCGAAGCCGAGCTTCTGGCCTTCGACGATTTCGCGCATTCCGGCGCGTTCGACGGCCGAGATGTGAACGAAAACGTCGGCCGAGCCGTCGTCCGGCTGAATGAAGCCGAAGCCCTTGGTAGCGTTAAACCATTTTACGGTGCCTGTGGTCATGACAAACCCTTTCAGTGCAATATTCGTTGCTCGCCATACGACGCATGGCGAGATTTTTGTCGACTTTTGAGAGGGGATTTTATCACGTGGCGCAGAGCGCAGCAAAAAAACGATCGGCAAACAAAGTATCGATGAGCATGTTGTACGGCACGGAATGTGGTTTGTCAAACGCTTGCGGCCTGCTGCTTGCGCCGAGGTGGCGGATCATGGGGGATAACGCGTCCAAATACTGTCGCAAATCTGGAGAATGCACCGGCGAAAGCCCCGCGGAAACCTCTTTCCGGCCGCATTGGATGTCCGTCATGGCGCGCCTGAAAATTCGCTTGTGGACGCTGCGAAAACCGCGCGGATTCCGTCACGTGCGATCGTAATTGCTGATAGAGTTGGATTTTCCACTCGACATGAGGATACGATCGATGGCGATCACCCCCCGCCGGCCTATGAGCGCCAAGGATGCAGCCGAAGCGCTGTTCAAGCCCGTCAAGAAACCCGTTGCTCCGGCGGTGGAACGCCAGGTCGTTCCGAAGACCCGCGAGATGGTGACGCTGAAGATCGACAGCGATGTGTTGGCGCACTTCCAGTCCGGCGGTCCCGGCTGGCAGGAGCGGGTCAACGCGACGCTGCGCGCCGCGATGAACGACAAGGGATAAGACGCGCCGCAGCCGATGACGGGCTGTGTGCATGCGAGGCGATGCGCGGGTGATCGGGGAGGAGAAGCCGGTCGAGAGGAGAAGAGACGTGAAGAACGGCGTATCCATTCTTGGAATTTTCGTGGCCGACACGGCCTATCTCGCAGCGCGCATGCCGGTGGTCGGCGAGACGATTCGTGGCAGTGGGTTTGCGGTCGGGCCGGGCGGCAAGGGTTCCAACCAGGCGGTCGCCGCGGCGCGCGCCGGTGCTGCCGTCTCCTTCATAACGAAGATCGGTCGGGACACGTTCGGCGATCTCGCGCAGAAAACCTACGCGGATGCCGGCGTCACGCCGGTTCTGACCGTCATGGATACGGAGCCGACGGGCGCAGCGTTCATCTATGTCAACGAAAACAATGGCGACAACGCCATCATCGTCTATCCCGGCGCGGCCGGCACGATCGGCGTGGAGGATGTCGAGGCGGCCCGCGCAACCATCGAGCAGTCCGCCATCTTCGTCACCCAACTGGAACAGCCGGTGGCGGCCGCGCAGCGAGCGCTTGAAATCGCACGAAATGCCGGCGTCGTCACAGTGTTCAATCCCGCACCGGCCGAAACCTTCCCCGACATGCTCTACGGTTTGAGCGACTACATCATCCCCAACGAAACCGAGGCGGCGGCCCTCGTCGGCTTTGGTATCGAGACGCTCGACGATGCGCGCCGTGCTGGGGATGTCCTTTTGAAGCGCGGCGCCGGCGCGGCCGTCATCACGCTGGGCGGTCGTGGCGTCCTTCTGCACACATCGGGGCAGTCCGATCATCTGCCGGTTTTCAGCGTCGGGCCGGTGATCGACACGACAGGGGCGGGCGATGCTTTCGTCGGCGGCTTCTCCGCGGCCCTTTCCGCCGGGCGAGATCCGTTGGAGGCCGTCCGATTCGGCTGCGCGACGGCCGGCATCTCCGTGACACGGCGCGGAACGGCGCCTGCCATGCCCTCGGTGGCGGAGATCGAGGCCGTTCTCGCAACAACGCACTAAGGTCGATTGTGCTCCTTTCGTTTTCTGCCTAGATTGAAGAAAACGAAAGGGAGGTCGTCGTGCTGCTATCATCGCGTCAGAGCGAGATCATATCGATCGCGCGCGAACAAGGCCGTGTGCTGGTCGAGGACCTCGCGCTCCGTTTCTCTGTTTCCCCGCAGACGATCCGCAAGGACCTGAACGACCTTTGCGACGCGCGCGCGCTCAACCGCATTCATGGCGGAGCCGTCATTCCGCGCGGCAACGAGAATGTCGAATATGAAGAGCGCCGCTCCATGGCTGCCCTGGAAAAGCAGGCGATCGGCCGTGCCGCCGCTGCGCTCATTCCGGACAATGCCTCTCTCTTCATCAATATCGGCACCACAACGGAAACGGTAGGCGACGCGCTTGTCGATCATAAATCGCTGATGGTGATCACCAACAATATTAACGTTGCCAATCGCTTACGGGTCTATCCGCAGATCGAGGTCGTGATTGCCGGTGGCGTCGTGCGTGGGTCCGATGGCGGCATCGTCGGGGAAGCGGCGGTCGATTTCATCCGCCAGTTCAAGGTCGATTTCGCCATCATCGGCGTCTCCGCGATTGATGAGGACGGGGCCTTGCTCGACTATGATTTTCGCGAGGTCAAGGTTGCCCAGGCGATTATCGCCAATGCCCGCCATGTCATTCTCGTCTCGGATTCGTCCAAGTTCGATCGCACGGCACCGGTTCGTATCGGCCACATCTCCCAGGTCGATTCGTTCATCACCGATCGCTGTCCGTCTGAAAGCATTCGCGCCATCTGCCGTGAGCATAATGTGGAGCTGATGGAGACCGCTTGATCCCTTTTCGGTTATCAAGCGATATTTTATATGTGCTTTCATTTGACATTCGTTTTAATTTCGCTTTAGATGTCCGTGTTTCGCAGATGCGCATTTATGCTGCATTGCGAAAGGGGTGGGGAACATGACTGGGCAGGAACCTTTCGATATCTTCGTCATAGGTGGCGGGATCAATGGCTGTGGCATCGCACGCGATGCCATCGGCCGCGGATACTCGGTCGGCCTTGCCGAGATGAATGATTTTGCTTCGGGCACATCGTCCGGCGCGACCAAGCTCATTCATGGCGGCCTGCGCTACCTCGAGCATTACGAGTTCCGGCTGGTTCGGGAATCGCTGATGGAGCGCGAAGTGCTCTGGGCTATGGCGCCGCACATTATCTGGCCGATGCGCTTCGTCCTGCCATTTCACAAGGGCGGCATTCGTCCTGCCTGGCTCATTCGCCTCGGCCTGTTCCTTTATGACCATATCGGCGGCCGCAAGCTTCTGCCGGCGACGAAGACGCTCGACATGCGGCGCGATCCCGCCGGCAAGCCGCTGAAGCCGCTCTTCACCAAGGCCTTCGAATATTCGGATGGCTGGGTGGACGATGCGCGCCTCGTGGTGCTCAACGCCCGCGACGCTGCAAATCGCGGTGCGGAGATCCTCTCGCGCAGCCGCGTCGTTTCGGCCCGGCGCGAGGACAAGCTGTGGGCGGTCGATATTCAGGAAGGCAAGGGTGGCCCGGTTCGGCGCGTCACGGCGCGGATGCTGGTCAATGCGGCGGGTCCCTGGGTTGACCGCGTGCTCTCCAATGCGGTCGGCAAGAATCAGGTTCACAATGTCCGCCTCGTGCAGGGCAGCCACATCGTCATCCGCCAGAAGTTCAACGATCCCAGGGCCTACTTCTTCCAGAACCCGGATGGTCGCATCATTTTCGCCATTCCCTACGAGCGCGATTTCACGCTGATCGGCACGACGGACCAAGATTTTACCGGCGACCCCAAGGACATTCGCATCACGGATGCGGAGACGGATTATCTCTGCAAGGCAGCCAGCGAATATTTCGCTGAAGCTGTGCGACGCGAGGATATCGTCTGGAGCTATTCGGGCGTGCGGCCGCTGTTCGACGACGGTGCATCGAAGGCGCAGGAGGCGACCCGCGACTATGTGCTGAAGGTCGAGGCGGATGATGGTGCGGCGCCGCTGCTCAATGTCTTCGGCGGCAAGCTCACGACCTATCGCCGTCTTGCGGAGCATGCGCTGGAAAAGATCGGCGAAGCGATCGGCAGCAAGGGCACGCCCTGGACGGCCAAAAGCACGCTGCCGGGCGGCGACTTCGCGCCGACGGGCTACGAGGCCGAGGTGGCTGCACTGAAAAACCGCTTCGGGTTTCTCAGCGATCGCCATGCACGGCGGCTGGTCCGGCTCTACGGAACGCTCTCCGGGAAGATCGTTGGCGATGCGCAGACGATCGAGGGGCTCGGGCGGCATTACGGGGCGGATCTCTACGAAGCCGAGGTTTGCTATCTGATCGAACAGGAGTGGGCGCGCACGGCGGAGGATATTCTCTGGCGCCGCACGAAGCTCGGACTGAACCTTTCGGGAACCGAGGCGAGCGCGCTCGCGGATGACATGCAGAATTTGACGGCGCGCTGCGTCGCCTGAGGCTGCTCCAAGGAGGGAGCGCCGCGGGCTGGGAGGAAAGACATGCTGGAACTGACGAACATCACAAAGGTCGTAGGAGCGGATACGCATATCCATCCGACGAACCTCGTCCTGCAGCGCGGTTCGCTGAACGTCCTGCTCGGACCGACCTTGTCGGGCAAGACCTCGCTAATGCGGCTAATGGCCGGCCTCGACAAGCCGACATCCGGCACGATCCGTTTCGATGGCAAGGACGTGACCGGCGTTCGCGTGCAGGATCGCTCGGTCGCCATGGTCTACCAGCAGTTCATCAACTATCCCGCCATGACGGTCTATGAGAACATCGCCTCGCCGATGCGGATCGCCGGCAAGGATGCCGCCACCATCGACCGCGAGGTGAAACAAGCGGCCGAGCTGATGAAGCTGACGCCCTATCTCGCCCGGACGCCGCTCAATCTCTCGGGCGGCCAGCAGCAGCGTACGGCGCTGGCGCGTGCGATCGTCAAGAATGCAAGCCTCGTGCTGCTCGACGAGCCGCTCGCCAACCTCGACTACAAGCTGCGCGAGGAACTGCGCGAGGAACTGCCGAAGATCTTCGCAGCCTCCGGCGCCATCTTCGTCTACGCGACGACCGAGCCGGGCGAAGCCCTGCTGCTCGGCGGCCATACCGCGACCATGCATCACGGCAGCATCAGCCAGTTCGGCTCGACCATCGACGTCTACCGCCGGCCAGTCGATCTCGTCACGGCCAAGACCTTTGCCGATCCGCCGCTCAACACACTGGCCGTGGTGAAGTCCGGTGGCAGCTTCCTGCAAGACGGCGCGCCGCTTCTGTTCGTTCCCGCTCATCTCGCCGACATCGCCGACGGTCCCTGCATCATCGGGTTCCATCCCTACCACCTGTCGCTCGACGGCACCTCGGACGCGGCGGCCGTGCTTCCGGCGCGGATCATCATCAGCGAGATCGCCGGTTCGGAAAGCTTCGTGCATGTGGAGAGCGCCGGCGCACGCTGGGTCATGCTGGAGCCCGGCATCCGCAATATCGAGCCGGACACGCGCGTGAATCTCGCGCTCGATACCCGCCATCTCATGGCCTTTTCCACCGACGGACGCGCCATCGCCGGCCGTCTCGACAGAGCGGCGTGAGGAGACAGACATGGCCCGCATCAGCCTCGACCATATCCGCCACGCCTACGGCCCGAATCCGAAATCGCCGGCCGACTACTCGCTGAAGGAAGTCCATCACGATTGGGACGATGGCGGCGCCTATGCGCTGCTCGGGCCCTCCGGCTGCGGCAAGACCACGCTGCTCAACATCATCTCCGGTCTCGTTTCGCCGTCGGAAGGTCGCATCCTGTTCGATGGTCGCGACGTCACCAATCTACCGACGCAGGACCGCAACATCGCGCAGGTGTTCCAGTTTCCGGTGATCTACGACACGATGACCGTCTACGACAATCTCGCCTTCCCCCTGCGCAATCGCCGCGTTCCGGAAGCCGAGGTCGATCGGCGGGTCAAGGAAATCCTCGAGATGATCGATCTGTCTTCCTGGGCGAAGAAGACCGCGCGCGGTCTGACGGCCGACCAGAAGCAGAAGATCTCGCTCGGCCGCGGCCTCGTGCGCAACGATGTCAGCGCCATCCTGTTCGACGAGCCGCTGACCGTCATCGATCCGCACATGAAGTGGGTGCTGCGCTCGCAGCTGAAGCGGCTGCACAAGCAGTTCGGCTTCACCATGGTCTATGTGACGCACGACCAGACGGAAGCGCTGACCTTCGCCGACAAGGTGGTGGTGATGTATGACGGCGAGATCGTGCAGATCGGCACGCCGGCGGAACTGTTCGAGCGGCCGCGGCATACCTTCGTCGGCTACTTCATCGGCTCGCCAGGCATGAACGTCATTCCGGCCCGCATCGACGGAACGACTGCCGATCTTGGTGGCGGACAGGTGGCACTCGGCTTCAAGCCCGAGATCGCCAGCGGCGCCAAGGTCGAACTCGGCATTCGTCCGGAGTTCGTGCGGCTCGGCCGCGAGGGCATGCCGGTGACGATCTCCAAGGTCGAGGATATCGGCCGCCACAAGATCGTGCGTGCACTGTTTGCCGACCGGCCAATGGCGATCGTCGTTAGTGAGAACGGCGAAATTCCGTCGGAGCCGCGCATCACTTTCGATCCCGCAGCCGTCAACATCTACGCCGACAGCTGGCGGGTCTCCGATCCGTCGCTCGCCAACGGGAGGGCTTGAGCCATGGAAAAGACCTGGAACAACAAGGCCTGGTTCATGGTGCTGCCGGTGCTGGTGCTGGTCGCCTTCTCCGCCGTGATCCCTTTGATGACGGTCGTCAACTACTCGGTTCAGGATACGTTCGGGAACAACGAGTTCTTCTGGGCCGGCACCGACTGGTTCATTCAGGTGCTGCATTCGTCGCGCTTCTGGGATGCACTGCAGCGCAACCTGCTGTTCTCCGTCATTATTCTGTCGATCGAGATCCCGCTCGGCATCCTGATCGCGCTGAACATGCCGAAGAAGGGGTTCGGTGTGCCGGTCTGCCTCATCCTAATGTCGTTGCCGCTGCTCATTCCGTGGAACGTCGTCGGCACGATCTGGCAGGTCTTCGGACGCGTTGATATCGGCCTGCTGGGCTATACGCTCGCAGCGCTCGGCATTCCCTACAACTACGTCAACAACGTCTTCGATGCCTGGATCACGCTGATCGTCATGGACGTCTGGCACTGGACGAGCCTCGTCGTGCTGCTTTGCTATGCCGGTCTCGTTTCGATCCCCGACGCTTACTATCAGGCTGCGAAGATCGACGGCGCGTCGCGCTGGTCCGTATTCCGCTACATCCAGCTGCCGAAAATGAAGCGCGTGCTGTTGATCGCCTTCCTGCTGCGCTTCATGGACAGCTTCATGATCTACACCGAGCCTTTCGTCATCACCGGCGGCGGGCCCGGCAACTCCACGACCTTCCTGTCGATCGACCTCGTCAAGACCGCCATCGGGCAGTTCGACCTCGGGCCGGCCGCCGCCCTCTCGCTCATCTACTTCCTCATCATCCTGCTGCTCTCATGGATCTTCTACACCGTGATGACCACCAGCGACGCTCAGAACTGATCCGGGGAGGGAGGAGAAACCATGACCACCGCAATGACCAATCCGGCCATCAACACGCCGACATCGACGACGGTCAGCCGCGCATCGGCTCCATCGACAGGCATCAGCCTGTCCTGGCTGGTGCCGACGCTCTACATCGTCTTCCTGCTCCTGCCGATCTACTGGCTCGTCAATATGAGCTTCAAGACGAACATGGAGATCACCAGCACCTTCTCGCTCTATCCGCATGAACCGACATTGCGGAACTATGCGGTGATCTTCACCGATCCGTCCTGGTACAAGGGTTACATCAACTCGATCATCTATGTGGTCATGAACACGGTGATCTCGGTGCTGGCAGCACTTCCCGCAGCCTACGCCTTCTCGCGCTACCGGTTCCTCGGCGACAAGCACCTGTTCTTCTGGCTCTTGACCAACCGCATGGCCCCGCCGGCTGTCTTCGCCCTGCCGTTCTTCCAGCTCTATTCGGCCTTCGGCCTCATCGACACGCACATCGCCGTGGCGCTTGCACACTGCCTGTTCAACGTGCCGCTGGCCGTCTGGATCCTTGAAGGCTTCATGTCCGGCGTGCCGAAGGAAATCGACGAGACCGCCTATATCGACGGCTATTCCTTCCCGCGCTTCTTCGTGAAGATCTACATTCCCTTGATCGCATCCGGCATCGGTGTCGCCGCCTTTTTCTGCTTCATGTTTTCCTGGGTCGAGCTTCTGATCGCCCGCACGCTGACGACGACGGACGCAAAGCCGATCGCCGCCATCATGACGCGCACCGTCTCGGCATCGGGCATGGACTGGGGCGTGCTGGCGGCAGCCGGCGTGCTCACCATCATCCCCGGCGCCATCGTCATCTATTTCGTCCGCAACTACATCGCCAAGGGCTTTGCCCTCGGCCGCGTGTAAGGAGACCGACATGAACTTCTCCTGGATGGCGTGGACGCTGCCGACGGTCCTGTTCTTCGTGACGATCCTGACGCTGCTGGTCGGCATGGGGATCTGGGAATTCCTTTCGCCCGGCGGCAATCCGCGCGTCGGCATCCTGCGCTTCGAGACGACACGGGGAGACCGCCTCTTCGTGTCGCTGCTCGGCAGCGCCTTCATTCACCTTGCATGGCTGGGGCTTGTCGGTCCCAACGTGTGGTGGGCTCTTGCCCTGTCCGTTGTCTACGCCATCGGCGTCTTCAAGCTGGTCTGAGGCATCTGAACGACACGGGTTTTGCCGGGGGAGGGTCCTGGCGCCCGTGACCGCAATCGCAGAAACCTTAAGAGGAGGACTACTCATGCGACGGCATCTTCTAACATCGACGGCAGCCATGCTGCTCGCCTTTACCGGGTCGGCATTCGCCGGCATGGACGAGGCAAAGACGTTCCTGGACAAGGAAATCGGCGACCTTTCGACGCTGACCCGCGCCGATCAGGAAAAGGAAATGCAGTGGTATATCGATGCCGCAAAGCCTTTTGCCGGCATGGAGATCAAGGTCGTCTCCGAGACGCTCACCACGCATGAATATGAGTCCAAGGTTCTGGCCAAGGCCTTTACCGACATCACCGGCATCAAGGTCACGCACGACCTCATCGGCGAAGGCGACGTCGTCGAGAAGCTGCAGACGCAGATGCAGTCCGGCGAGAACATCTATGACGCCTATGTCAATGACTCGGACCTCATCGGCACGCATTGGCGCTACCAGCAGGTGCGCAACCTGACCGACTGGATGGCCGGCGAAGGCAAGGACGTGACGTCCCCGACGCTCGACATCAAGGACTTCATCGGCACGTCCTTCACCACCGCGCCGGACAAGAAGCTCTACCAGCTGCCGACCCAGCAGTTCGCCAACCTCTACTGGTTCCGGTACGACTGGTTCAACGATGAGAAGAACAAGGCCGACTTCAAGGCGAAGTACGGCTATGACCTCGGCGTTCCCGTCAACTGGTCTGCATACGAAGACATTGCCGAATTCTTCACCGGTCGCGAAATCGACGGCAAGAAGGTCTATGGTCACATGGACTACGGCAAGAAGGACCCGTCGCTCGGTTGGCGCTTCACCGACGCCTGGCTTTCCATGGCCGGCAACGGCGACAAGGGCCTGCCGAACGGTCTGCCCGTCGACGAATGGGGCATCAAGGTCAACGAAAAGTCCCAGCCGGTCGGCTCCTGCGTCGCCCGCGGCGGCGACACCAACGGTCCGGCCGCCGTCTACTCCATCGTCAAGTACCTCGATTGGTTGAAGGCTTACGCTCCGCCGGAAGCGCAGGGCATGACCTTCGGCGAAGCCGGCCCGGTTCCCGCACAGGGCAACGTCGCCCAGCAGATCTTCTGGTACACGGCCTTCACCGCCGATGCCGTCAAGAAGGGCCTGCCGGTCGTCAACGAGGACGGCACGCCGAAATGGCGCATGGCACCGTCGCCGCATGGCGTCTACTGGAAGGACGGCATGAAGCTCGGCTATCAGGACGTGGGTTCCTGGACACTGATGAAGTCGACGCCTGAAAAGAACGCACAGGCCGCCTGGCTCTATGCCCAGTTCGTGACCTCGAAGACCGTGGACGTGAAGAAGAGCCATGTCGGCCTGACCTTCATCCGCGAATCGACCATCCAGGACAAGAGCTTCACCAAGCGTGCGCCCGAACTCGGCGGTCTCGTCGAATTCTACCGTTCGCCGGCTCGCGTGCAATGGTCGCCGACCGGCACCAACGTTCCGGATTACCCGAAGCTGGCACAGCTCTGGTGGCAGGCGATCGGCGATGCCGCAGCCGGCAGCAAGACGCCGCAGGAAGCGATGGACTCGCTGTGCGCCGAGCAGGAAAAGGTTCTCCAGCGCCTGCAGCGTGCCGGCGTCCAGGGCGATATCGGTCCGAACCTCGCCGAGGAACACGATATCGAATACTGGAGCAAGGATGCGGCCGAAAAGGGCAACATCGCGCCGCAGCTGAAGATCGAGAACGAGAAGGAAAAGCCGGTCACGGTCAACTACGACGAGCTCGTCAAGAGCTGGCAGAAGTAGGACTGACCCGCTAGACAACGGCCGGGGCGCGAGACGTGCCCCGGCCTCTTATTGACGGCCGCCCACCCGGACAAGTGACATTGCCGGAAGCGCGGGCGGAAGGACAAGGCAATGCGCGCGCCGGACGGGCGTGGGCTCGGTCGATGGGGAGACGAGGACGAATGAGCGGTTACATTCTGGCGATCGATCAGGGAACGACATCCACCCGATCGATGATCTTCGACGCGAAAATGGCCATAGCCGGCGTTGCGGGCCAGGAATTCCAGCAATTCTTCCCGGATTCCGGCTGGGTCGAGCATGATGCCGAGGAGATCTGGGAGAGCGTGCTCTCCACCAGCCGCAAGGCGATCGAGAAGGCCGGCATCGCGGCCACCGATATCGCGGCGATCGGCATCACCAACCAGCGCGAGACGATCGTCGTCTGGGATCGCGAGACAGGCGAGCCGGTTCACCGCGCCATCGTCTGGCAGGACCGACGCACGGCGCGCTTCTGCGACGAGCTGAAGGCGCGGGGGCTGGAGCCGCTGTTCACCGAGAAGACCGGCCTTCTGATCGATCCTTATTTTTCCGGCACGAAGCTCGCCTGGCTGCTCGACACGGTGGACGGCCTGCGCGCCCGTGCCGAGAAAGGCGAGGTCTGCTTCGGGACCATCGACAGCTGGCTCATCTACAAGCTCACGGGCGGGCGGGTACATGTGACCGACGCCACCAACGCCTCGCGCACACTGCTCTACGATATCTCCGAGAACCGTTTCGACGACGAGCTTCTCGACATTCTCTCTGTTCCGCGCGCGATGCTGCCGGAGGTGAAGGATTGCGCGGCCGATTTCGGCGTGACCGATCCCGCCATCTTCGGCGCGGAGATCCCGATCCTTGGGGTGGCCGGCGATCAGCAGGCCGCTGTCATCGGCAATGCCTGCTTTGCGCCGGGCATGCTGAAATCAACCTATGGAACGGGTTGCTTTGCGCTTCTCAACACGGGCGATGACCGCGTCGTCTCCTCCAACCGCCTCCTGACCACGATCGCCTACCGTCTCGACGGCAAGACGACCTATGCGCTGGAAGGCTCGATCTTCATCGCCGGTGCGGCCGTGCAATGGCTGCGCGACGAAATGGGCTTCATCTCCAAGTCCTCCGAGGCCGAGGAACTGGCAAAGACCGCGGACCCGAATCAGCATGTCTACCTCGTGCCGGCCTTCACCGGCCTCGGCGCGCCGCACTGGGACCCCGATGCCCGCGGCGCCGTCTTCGGCCTGACGCGGGCGACCGGACCCGCCGAATTCGCACGTGCGGCGCTGGAAAGCGTCGCCTACCAGACGCACGACCTTCTGGAAGCGATGAAGAAGGACTGGGGCCACAAGCGCGAGCGGACGGTCTTGCGGGTCGATGGCGGCATGGTCGCCTCCGACTGGACGATGCAGCGCCTCGCCGACATCCTTGCAGCACCCGTCGATCGTCCTGTCGTGCTGGAAACCACCGTTCTCGGTGCGGCATGGCTTGCCGGCTCGCGTGCCGGGCTCTGGCCCGACCAGGCCGGATTTTCTGACGCCTGGCAATGCGATCGCCGGTTCGAGCCGGAAGATAGCGACGGCGCGCGCCAGGCCGACATCGACGGCTGGAAGGACTGCGTTGCCCGCTGCCTGACGAATCGCCCCGCCGCGTGACACTTGCTGTCCTTGTCAGGTGACAGGTTCGGACGGAACCTGCGTGCCGACAGGCTCGCGGGTAAGCGGTCGGTGTTCAAGAGTCTCGAAGCTTCAAGAATCTGGCGACGCCGGTAGACGCTGACATTCGCTGGAAAACAGCCTCTTGCTGATGAAATCGACGATAACCCGCACTTTAGGCGAAAGATGCCGGCTCGAAGGCTAGATCAGATTGAACTGGCCGGGAGCATCAAGGTGATCCAGTAGCAGCGGCGTAAGCTCACCGTTCCTGAGCGAGGCTGCGGCCAGAAAATCCGGCATGCAGCCGATGCCGAGCCCCCGCAGGACGGCGCCGCGCAATGCCTCCATATTGTTGCATGTCAGGATGTGACGGATCCTGACATCGGGCTCTCCCGCCGGACGAATCAAGGGCCAGTCCTGGATCTTGCCGCTATTGGGGTAGCGAAAGCCGATCCCGACATGGGTGGACAGGTCGCGCGGGCAGGCCGGCGTTCCGCGTTTCTCCAGATAGGCGGGTGACGCGCAGAGGAGCATCCGGAACGGCCGAAGCATGCGGACCATGATGCGGCTGTCGGGCAATTGCCCGCTCCGGATAGCGACATCAACGCCTTCGTCTATGAGATCCACGATGCAGTCGGTGAAGTCCAGATCGAGTTCGATCTCCGGATAGAGCGACAGAAACTCCGAAAGCACCGGCAGGAGCAGGTGGTAGGCGACGATGGGCGCGCTGATCTTGACCCGCCCGCGCGGGGTTTCCCGGGTCCGCAGCAGCGTCTCCTGCGCGTCGTCGAGATCGTCGAGGATGTGGCGGCATCGTTCATGAAACGCGCGGCCTTCTTCCGTCAGCCGCAGGCTGCGGGTGGAGCGCTGAAAGAGTCGCACGCCCAACTGACTTTCCAGCCGTGTGACAGCCTTGCCGACGGCAGACGGGGATAGGCCGAGAACACGTCCGGCGGCAACGAAACTACCGAGATCGGCCGTGCGGACGAAAGCCCCGAGGCCGGTCAAACGGTCCATGTCTTTCCCTCCACTATCGCACCATTCGAGCGTTTCGATCCGTTATGACCGGAAGAACGAGACCATTTTCGAATATTCAATCATAAATATACTGAAGCGGAAAGAGGGCGCGTGTTGGCGTGTCATTCTCCAGCTTTAGGGAACACCCATGTCATTCTCATCCCGCGCGTCTGACGGATCTCGAACATGGCTGGCTTTGCTGGCCGTCTGCCTTGCCGCTGCCGCCATGCCCCTCACGTTCACGGGCACGGCGGTGGCCTTGCCCTCCATCGGGCGGGCGCTGGGCGGCAGTCCGGTTGCCATCGCCTGGGTGACGAACGCCTTCATGCTCACCTTCGGGTCGACCCTCATGGCAGCGGGTGCCCTGGCAGACAGTTATGGCCGCAAGCGGATCTTCCTGGCGGGCGTCGGATCCTTCGCCGTGGTCTCGTTCGCGCTCGTCTTTGCGACAGATATCCTGGTGTTTGATCTTTTGCGGGCAGCCCAGGGGTTTGCAGCGGCGGCGGCGTTTTCCGGCGGCATGGCCGCGCTGGCGCAGGCGTTTGATGGGCCGGCGCGGCTTCGCGCCTTCAGCATCGTCGGCACCAGCTTTGGCGTCGGCCTGTCGCTTGGCCCGGTGGCCTCGGGCCTGATGATCGAGGCACTCGGCTGGCGCAGTATCTTCCTGGCGGTGGTCGTCTTTGCCGTTCTCGCTTTCATGTTCGGCTGGTACGCCCTGAAGGAGAGCCGGGATCCGGCGTCTCGCGGGCTCGACTGGGGCGGTGCGCTCACCTTCACCGCGGCGCTCGGCCTCTTCACCTACGGCATTCTGCTGGCGCCCGAGCGCGGCTGGAGTGATGGCATGGTGTTGGGGTTGCTGGCAGGCGCACTCGTCTTCCTTCTCGCGTTCGTGGCGACGGAACGCGCGGTCTCCCGGCCTATGCTCGACCTTTCGTTGTTCGCTTACCCCCGCTTCGTCGGCGTTCAGCTGCTTGCGGCGGCTCCGGCCTATGGCTTCGTCGTCTTGCTGGTCCTGCTTCCCGGGCGCTTCATCGGCGTGGAGGGTATGGGCGAAGCGGCGGCGGGGACATTGATGATCGCGCTTTCCGCGCCGCTGCTGATCCTGCCGATCGTAGCCGGACTTCTGACGCGTTGGCTCCGCCCTGCCACCATTTGCGGCACGGGTTTGCTGATCTCGGCCGCCGGTCTGCTCTGGCTGTCGCAGATCCCGGTCGGTGCTCCGGTTTCTGCACTCGCTTTGCCCATGCTGGTGATCGGTACAGGCATCAGTTTTCCCTGGGGGCTGATGGACGGCCTGGCGGTCAGCGTTGTGCCCAAGGAGCGCGCGGGAATGGCCACAGGCATTTTCAGCACCACGAGGGTCGCCGGCGAAGGCGTTGCGCTCGCGGTCGTCAGCGCGATCCTGTCGATGCTGGTTGCCGACGGATTGAAGGGAAGCGCCATGCCCTCGACCATTGCGACGAGCGCCCAAAGGCTTGCCGCCGGAGATCTCGGCGCTGCCGGGAATGCCTTACAGGGAATTGATCGGGCAGTGCTGAGGTCGCTCTATTCGGACGCCTTCAGCAACCTGCTCCTCCTGCTGACCGCCATCACCCTTCTGACCGCCCTCGTGGTCTTCGTCTTCCTCAGGACGAACGCTCACGACGTGAGCGAGGTCGGGGTCGAAAGCGCGGCCTGAAGAATTCGATCAAGCCGCAGCATGCCTGCAAGCGATCGCCGAGGGCCGCAAGCCAAGGCGCCGCACGACCTCGCTCATCGCGAAGAGCACGTGGAAATTACCGGCGTACCGGGAACCGGTCTTGCTATTCCCGAGGTCGTCGCCCATGCTCAGGCACGCACGGACCGATCAGCGGGACGGGCCGTTTCGCCGCGAAGGCCACGCCCTCCATGTCCGGCTGTGCGATGGGCCATGTCATTGCCGACGGGCGCAGCAACACGCTCGGTTCCTGACATCGCCGATCGCGACGATGTCTTCCCTCATCCCCTCCGCGAG
The DNA here is from genome assembly GCF_003217095.1 of Rhizobium sp. PP-CC-3A-592. Taxonomy (GTDB): domain Bacteria; phylum Pseudomonadota; class Alphaproteobacteria; order Rhizobiales; family Rhizobiaceae; genus Ferranicluibacter. The sequence goes on along the minus strand of NZ_QJSR01000003.1, from coordinate 219,234 downwards.
ACCCTTCATGACGCCTCTCTCAAATTCCCTTGCCGACGCCGATATCGCCAATGTGCTGCACCCCAACACGAACATGCGCCAGCATGAACGGACCGGGCCGCTGGTGATCGATCGCGGCGAGGGCATCCGGGTCTACGACAACACCGGCAAGGAATATATCGAGGGGCTGGCCGGCCTGTGGTCCGTCGCCGTCGGCTTTTCCGAGCCCCGGCTCGCCGAGGCCGCCCACCGGCAGATGCTGAAGCTGCCCTACTATCATACGTTCTCGTCGAAATCGCACGAGCCCTCGATCCGGCTTGCCGAGAAGCTGGTCGAGATGACGCCGCCGAACATCTCCCGCGCCTTCTTCACCTCGTCGGGTTCGGAAGCCAACGACACGATCGTCAAGATGGTGTGGTACATGAACAATGCGCTCGGCCGGCCGAACAAGAAGAAGTTCCTGTCCCGTATCAAGGGCTATCACGGCATAACGGTCGCCTCCGGCAGCCTGACCGGCCTGCCCACCAACCACCGCGACTTCGACCTGCCGGCCATCCCTGTGCATCATCTGACCTGCCCGCATTTCTACCGCTTCGGGGCGCCCGGCGAAGACGAGGCCGCCTTCACCGCAAGGCTGCTCGCCGAACTCGAGATGGTCATTGCAACCGAAGGCGCCGACACGATCGCTGCCTTCATCGGTGAGCCGCTGATGGCGGCAGGCGGCGTGATGCCGCCGCCGGTCGGATATTGGGAAGGTGTGGAGCGGATCTGCCGCGCCCATGACATCCTGATCGCTTCCGACGAGGTCATCTGCGGCTTCGGGCGTCTGGGGACGCCGTTCGGTTGCCAGAAATACGGCTTCACGCCCGACATCATGACGCTGTCGAAGCAGATCACCTCGTCCTACATGCCGCTGGCCGCGGTCCTGTTTTCGGACCCGATCTATCAGGCAATCGCCGACAACTCGGAGAAGATCGGCATGTTCGGCCACGGCTACACCGCCTCCGGTCATCCGGTGGCAACTGCCGTCGCGCTCGAAAACCTCGCGATCATCGAGGAGCGCGACCTGATGGGCAATGCCGCCCGTCTTGAGGCACAGTTCCAAGCGGGCCTCCAGGCCTTTGCGGATCATCCGCTGGTGGGCGAAGCGCGAGGTGCCGGCCTTATCGGCGCCGTCGAACTGGTCGCCGACAAGGTGACGCGCAAGCCGTTCGACAAGCTCGGCCGTGCCGGCGCCTTGGCCTCCACCATTGGCCATGAAGAGGGATTGATCTTCCGGGCGATCGGCGATCAGCTGGCCCTTTGCCCGCCCCTGATCGTGACGCCGGAAGATATCACCGAGATCATGACCCGCATGGGGCGCACGCTCGACCGCCTGACGGGCGCCGTCGCCGCGGAGGGGCTGGCGTAACTCTGAGCAGGATATCTCCGCCGGACCTGCCGCACTTTCCGGAGCGACCATAACTCGCGGGTTATCAATCCGCGAGAAAAACTCATTTTACCGAACCGGAGGATCCCTGCAATATCGGAGCCGGAGGGCGGACGTGTGAATTTTTCGCAGATGGGAAAGGCCACGGTCCGTTATCAGGACGAGAGAATGCGCCGCGATGCTTGACGCTCGCGCTTTCGGCCCGCGCGGGGAACGAGAAGGCGGAGTGCTTCTCTCCCGTCGATATAGGCTTGGGAAGGAGAGAAAATGACAATCGGAAAGAGCGGCGTCGCGGTCGGATGGGTCGCGACACTCTGTTGGGCCGCTGTGGTGCTGGACGGCTTCGATCTTGTGGTGCTGGGCGCGTTGATCCCGACGTTGACGGGCGGTGAAACGCCGTGGATGACGGCGCCGGAAGCAACGTTCGTGTCGACCATCAGCCTTGTCGGCATGACGCTCGGGGCGCTGTCGATCGGTATCGCGACAGACAGCCTCGGCCGCCGCAAGGTGATGATCTGGGCGGTTGCCGCCTTCTCGCTGCTGACGCTTGCCTGTGGCCTGGCGCAGAACTGGTGGCAGCTCGGTATCTTCCGTTTCCTCGCCGGCTTCGGTCTGGGCGGCTGCTTGCCGACAGCCATCGCCATGGTTACGGAGTTTTCACGCGGCAAGGCCGGCAAGGCCTCGACCACGGTCATGACCGGCTATCATGTCGGTGCCGTTTCGACGGCCCTTCTCGGTCTATTGCTTCTGCCATCGCTCGGCTGGCGCGCCATGTTCTTCGCAGGCGCCGTTCCCGGTTTCGTGCTCGTCCCCCTGATGATCCGTTACCTGCCGGAATCTCCGGCCTTCCTGCTCGCCAAGGGTCGAGCCGAGGAGGCCCGCCAGATTGCCGATGCCTTCGGTCTCGAGATCGGCGCGCCGATGGCCGGTCAGCCGGAGGAGCGGCCGTCGATCGCCACCCTTCTTCGCCCGCCGATCCTGCGCAACAGCATCGCCATCTGGGTGACGTCCTTCATGGGACTTCTGCTGGTCTACGCGCTGAACACCTGGCTTCCGGCGATGATGGTCGCCGCCGACTACGGGCTTGAACGCGGGCTCTGGCTGCTTCTGCTTCTCAATGCGGGTGCCGTCGTCGGTCTGATCGTCGCCGGGCGCGTCGGCGACACGATCGGCCTGAAGCGGGCCGCGGTGTTGTGGTTCGTCTGCGGCGGCGTCCTGCTGGCCATCCTCTCGGTGAAAACCCCGGTCGGCTTGCTGTATCCCTTGGTGTTCATGACCGGTTGCTTCGTCTTTTCGGCCCAGGTCCTCGTCTATGCCTTCACCGCGGCAAACCACCCGCCTGCCATCCGGGCCACCGCGCTCGGCATGTCGGCAGGCGTCGGCCGCCTTGGTGCCATTGCCGGTCCGCTGGTCGGTGGAACGCTCGTGTCGCTCGGCATGGGGCATCCGTGGGGCTTTTACGCTTTCGCCGCCGTCGGCTTCGTCGGCGCCCTTGCCATGCTTGGGACGCATACGCTGCGGTCGGCACGGGACGCGTGACGAGAAGGGACATGGTCCGCGGGCCGCATGATTCTGCGTGCTGCCCGCGGCTGAGACGGTGCTAGACCCCGGCAATGCGCCGTAGATCGTCCACGGCGCCGGGAGCCGCGGCCAATACCGGGGCGCCGCGGGTCAGCTGCTCGCCGTCGACGGGGAAGGGATGGTGCCAGCCGCCGGCCTCCGTCACGAGGCAGTAGCCGGCAAGGCAATCCCAGGCGTGCATATAGGGTTCGTAATAGCCGACCAGCCGGCCGGCTGCGACATAGGCAAGCATCAGTGCGCCCGACCCATTGCGGATGAAATTGCCGCCGGCTTCCATCAGCGTTTCCACCATCTTGCCGACGAAAGCCGGCGTGACGTAATTGTTGGCGCCGATGCCGGTGACGGCGTTGCGGATGGTGCGTGACGGATCGAGGGTCAGCACCCGGCCGTTGAGCACGGCGCCTTTGCCCATGGCCGCGGCGTAGAGCTCATCGAAGCAGGGCGCATAGATCACGCCGATAACCGGCTTGCTGTCATGCAGGACCGCGATGGAAACGCACCAGCTCGGCATGCCGTTGACGAAGGGGCTGGTGCCGTCGATCGGATCGACCACCCAGGTATAGCCGGAGGCACCCGTGGCAAGGCCGTATTCCTCGCCGAGAAATCCGTCATCCGGGTGGGCGTCGGCCACCGCGGCGCGGATCAGGTTCTCGACCTCCCGGTCGGCGATCGAGACGACGTCCTGCGCGTCGCGCTTGGTTTCGATGACCAGCGTTTCGCGGCGGTTGAAATAGTCGAGAGCGACAGCGCCGGCGTTGCGGGCGATCGTCTGCGCGAGAGCAAAGCGGGCGTCGAGATCATGCGTCATGTGAAGTCCTTGTATACGAAGCGGCTCAGTCGTTGATAATGGCAATGCCGCGTCCTTTGAAGCCGACAGCGACATCTGTTGCAGGCGGCAGCGCCCGTTCCACCGCGGGATCGACCACGAACAGCCGCCCAGTGCCGGTCTCCACCTCATATTCCACATGGTCGCCGAGGTAGGCCGCATGGGTAATCCGCCCCGGGAAGGCGGCAGTTGACGCCGGCTCCAGCGTGATCGAGTTCGGTCGCACGGCAAGCTTGGCAGGCCCTGGCCGTGCGTTGCGGCTGGGCACGCGATGTTCGAGCGCCCCGATGCGAATGGTCGCGTCCGCCCCTTCGACGCGGATGACGTCGCAGGCGACGACGTTGGCCTCGCCCATGAAATCGGCGATGAAGGCCGAAGCGGGGGCCTCGTAGAGATCGCGCGGCGAGCCCTCCTGCGCGATCACGCCATCCTTCATGATGATGATGCGGTCGGAGACGGCCAGCGCCTCGTCCTGATCATGCGTGACGTAGACGGCGGTAAAGCCGAGACGCTGCTGCAGTTCGCGGATTTCGGTGCGCACCTGGCGGCGCAGGCGCGCGTCGAGGTTGGAGAGCGGCTCGTCGAGCAGGAGCACCTGCGGTTCCAGTACGAGCGCCCGAGCGACCGCCACGCGTTGCTGCTGGCCGCCGGAGAGTTCTGCGGGAAGCCGCGCGCCCATGCCGGCGAGGCCGACGAGCTTGAGGCCCTCTTCCGCCCGCTCGCGCGCGTCCTTTCGCTTCATGCCGGAGGATTCCAGCCCGTAGGCCACGTTGTCGAGCGAGCTCATATGCGGAAACAGCGCGTAGGACTGGAACACCATCGACACATCGCGCTCGTTGGCCGGCAGCATCGTCACGTCCTTGCCGCCAATGAGGATCTGGCCGGAGGTGGGATGTTCGAGGCCTGCCAGCATGCGCAGCGTCGTGGTCTTACCGCAGCCCGAAGGCCCGAGCAGGGTCACGAGCTGGCCTGGTTCGATGGTGATGGACAGGTCGTGAATGGCGGTGAATGCACCGAACTGCTTCTTGACGTGCTGGAAGACGACGGAACCGGCGCGGGGGTGGATCATGCTGTTTTCTCCTGACCGAGAAGGGATGAAGGCGCGGAGCGAAGGCCTGCGACGCGGTTTTCGCGGCGCAGCCGGCGTTCGCCGACTAGAAGCTGGAAGCCGGCGATGATGACGATCATCACAACGATCAGCATGGAGGAATAGGCGATCGCCACGCCATACTCGCCGTTCTCGACGAGGCCGACGATGTAGGAGGTCGCCATGTTGTATTCGGCGCTGACGAGGAAGATGACGGCGCTGATGGAGGTGATGGCCCGCACGAAGGAATAGACCAGCGCTGCCGTGATGGCCGGGCGCAGCAGCGGCAGGATGACCTTGCGCATCGTGCGGAAGCTCGTGGCGCGCAGCGTCAGCGACGCCTCGTCGAGGCTCTTGTCGAGCTGGCTCATGGCCGCCACCCCGCCGCGCACGCCAACCGGCATGTTGCGGAAGACGAAGCAGGCGATAAGGATCAGTGCGGTGCCGGTCATCTCGAGCGGCGGCAGGTTGAACGCCATGATGTAGCTGATGCCGATGACGGTGCCGGGAATGGCAAAGCTCATCATCAGCGCGAACTCGAACACGTTGCGACCGACGAATTTCTGGCGGACGATGATGTAGGCCGTGAGCAGCCCGACCGCCGCCGTCAGCGGTGCCGAGATCAGCGCGATCTCCATGGTCGTCCAGAAGGAGTTCCACGCGACGCCGGTCCAGGCGAGAACCCCGTTGCGCATCTCGACCGAAAAGGCTCTGGCGTAGTGATCGAGCGTCAGCGAATTGTCGAGGCCCCAGGTTTTGACGAAGCCGCCGAAGAGGATCATGCCGTAGATGACGATGGTGAAGAGCATCCACGGAACGACCAGGGCATGCACGCCGATGGAAAGTGGGCGCGGCAGGGCAATGTGGGAGCCGCTGTCGCCCTTGCCGGTGACGGTCGCGAAGTTCTTGCCGGCCAGCCAATAGCGCTGGGCGAGGAATGCGGTCAGCGTGAAGCAGAGCAGGATGATGGCGAGCACGGCGGCGCGCGACGGATCGTTCTGCGAGCCGACGACGGCAAAGAAGATCTCCGTCGAAAGCACGCCGTGGCTGCCGCCGAGCACCAGCGGGTTGCCGAAATCGGCCATGCTTTCGATGAAGCCGATCAGGAACGCATTGGCGATGCCCGGCTTCATCAGCGGCAGCGAGACCCGCCAGAAGGTGCGCCAGCGATTGGCGCGCAGCGTCTGCGACGCCTCTTCCATTGAGGGGCTGACGCCTTCGACCACGCCGATGAGCACGAGGAAGGAGATGGGCGTAAACGACAGGACCTGCGCGATCCAGATGCCCGTCATCCCGTAGAGCCAGCGGCCGGGCTCGATGCCAAACAGGCTGGAGAGCGCTTCGGTGACGACGCCGGCGCGGCCGAAGAGCAGCGTCAGCGCAAGGCCGATGACGAAGGGCGGCGTGATGATCGGCAGGACGGTGAGGAGACGCAGGCCCTTCTTGAAGGGAAACCGCGTGCGGGTGGCGACCAGCGCGAAGGCCAGCCCCATGATGGTGGAGCCGCCGGCGGTCATGATCGCCAGCCACAGCGTGCGCCACGCCACGCCGCACCGCTCGCCACCGACGACGCAGCCGAGGCTCCAGATGGCCGGGTCCTGAATGTTGCGGGTGAATCCCTCCGGATTGAGCGAGCCGTCGAAATCCTGAAACGCGCCGACCAGCATGCTGCCGACGGGATAGAACACGAAGATCGCCACCAGAAAGACGAGAAGCGCGATGGAGGCGACGACGAAGGCATCGCCCTTCATGGCGCCGCGCTCGGCAAGGCCGAAGGAGAAAAGGAGCACGAAGATCAGCGCCGAGAGCATGGCGCCCGCGCCCATCGACGGTTGCCCGTCGGACAACGCTCCGAACAGCGTTTCGCTGATCGTCCACGACCAGCCGGAATAACCGATAGCCAGCCCCTGCAGCGTCAGGAACACCACGCCGATGGCGCCGGATAGGACAAGGAGCACGCCGCGTCGTTTCGGATCTCGCGTGAAGCGGGCAATGCCGGCGACCACCAGCATCAGCGCGGCGATGGCGAGCCACCAGCGGCCATGAAGAAAGATCTGTAACAGGCCGGGCGAAACCGAGGCTTCGCCGGGGAAGCCCGACAACCAGCCGAGCCCCAGAAACCCGCCCTCGATCCTGTACCAGGGGACGAGCAGGAAGGCCAGAATGCCAAGGCCGAGCGTGATATCCAGTCTGCGGTTACGATTGTCTTTGCCGGTATCCATCCCGATCCCCTCTTCAAGCCATGCCATGTTTCAAAGCCTCGCGCCGGCCAACACCTCCGCCAGCCGGCACGAGGCGCGTATCAGTTCGCGTTGGCGCTGATCTCGCGGTCCCAGCGCTCCAGCAGTTCCTTGCGCTTGGCCGGATCGCCATAGGTCTTGAAGTCGTAGTCGATCAGCTTGATATCCTCGAAGCGCGGCGCCTCCTTGGGGATCTCGGCCGACTTGTTGGACGGCAGCTGGAAGGACTTGGCGTCCTTCATGCGCGACTGGACGGCGGGTGAGAGCGCCCAGTCGTACCAGGTCTTCGCATTGTCGAGGTTCTTCGCGCCCTTGACGATCGACATGGAGCCGATCTCGTAGCCGGTGCCTTCGCAAGGTGCGACCGACTTGACCGGGAAGCCTTCCGCCGTCTGGGCGACCGCGTCATGCATGAAGACGATGCCGATGGCCGTCTCCCCGCGTGCCGCCGCCTTCACCGGAGCGGAACCCGATTTCGTATATTGCGAGATGTTGGCGTTGAGCTTCTTCAGGTAGTCGTAGGCCTGATCCTCGCCCATGATCTGGACCAGCGAGGCGAGCGCGGTATAGGCGGTGCCCGACGAGTTCGGATTGGCGATCTGGATCTCGCCCTTGAAGGCGGGATTGAGAAGGTCGGCCCAGCACTTCGGCTCGGTAAAGCCCTTCGTCTTGAAAATCTCGGTGTTGTAGCCCCAGCCGAGCGCACCGGCATAGACGCCGACGGTCTTGAAGCCGGAGCCTTCGGCCTGCTTCTGCGCCCAATCCTGCAACTGGTCGAGCAGCGGCGACTTGTATTCCTGCGTCAGCCCGTCGGACGCCGCCTGCATGTGGGGATCGCCGGTGCCCGCCCACCAGATATCCGTCTTCGGATTGCGCGCCTCCGCACGGATCTTGGCATAGGTTTCGCCGGACGACAGGCGCACCATATTGACCTTGATGTCGTGGTCCTTCTCGAAGTCGCCTTTCATCTGCTCGCAGATGACGACGTCTGCCGAGCAGATCAGGTTGAGCGTACCGGCCGCCTGCGCCGATGTGGCGGTCAGTGCGGTTCCTGCCATCCATAGAATGGCGGCTGTGGTAGGTTTCATGGTCTTTCCTCCTTGGTTGAACGTATTTTCGGACGACACGGGGATGCTTTGCCCGCCTGTCTCTGCAAGCGGGATCACGTGTTCCGTCCTGTGTGTGATGCCTCGGCGCCGGCGGAAACGCGCAGGCGACGGTCTTTGCCGGAAGGACGGGTTTTCGCCGCTCCTCCGAATGTTTGCGGTCAGGGGATCCCGCGGATCTCGCTGTCGAACCTTTTCAGAAGCCGGCGGCGCTCGTCGGCCGAGCCGAAGGTCGCGAAGTCGTAATCGACCATCCGGATCATCGAAATGTCAGGTGCACCGGGGGGTAGGGACGCGCCGGCATTGGACGGCACCTGGTTCTGCCCGGCGGCAGCCCCTGTCGCCTGTCCTTCGGCACTCAGCGCAAAATCGACGAAGGCGCGGGCCGCTTCCAGGTTCTTCGCACCTTTGACGATGCTGACGGCGCCGATCTCGTAGCCCGTGCCTTCGCAGGGCGCGACGATCTCGAGCGGGTAGCCGGCCTGCCGCAGCGTCACCGCGTCGTGGATGAAGGAGATGCCGATCAGCGTCTCGCCGTGGGCGGCATCCTTGACCGGGGTCGAACCCGACGGCGGATAGGCGCGGATATTGGCGCCGAGCCGGCCGAGATATTTGAACGCCTCGTCTTCCCCGAAGAGCTGAACCAGCGTCGCCAGCGCGGTATAGGCCGTCCCCGACGAATTCGGATCGGCAAGCTCGATGGCGTCGGCATAGGTCCCATCGAGCAGGTCCTTCCAGCAGGCCGGGGCTTTAAGGCCCTTCTGCTTCAGAAGTTCGGTATTGTAGGCAAAGCCGAGCGCTCCAGCATAGATGCCTGCGGAATGCCCGCCCGAGAGATCGAAGAAATTGTCGGCCCAGGGCAGCATCGCGGCGGTCGTTTGCGGCTGGTAGGATTGCAGCAGACCTTCATCGGCCGCCTGCAACTGCGCATCGCCCGTGCCGCCCCACCAGACATCCGTCTGCGGATCGGCCTTCTCATTGCGCACCTGATCGAGGATGTCGCCTGTGCTCTTGCGCGTCATGGTGGCGTCGATCTGTAACCGTGTCAGCATCGCGTGTTTCATGGCGGCGCACCAGGCTTCGTCCACGCCGCACAACACGTTGAGCCGCGCCATAGGCTCTGCACGTGCGGTCGCGCCGAACGACAGACATACCGCCGCTGCCAGACAGATGAACGTCCTCACCAAAAGCCTCCACTCGGGACCAATGATGTCCCGACCTCCGCAGCCAGAATGGCAGATACGGCGAACGCTTCAAGGACGGAGTGGTTACCATTGTTACAGCCGATGTTTCCGACGGTTGCGAAACTTTCAAATGTTACATTTGTGACAGATCCCGTCATCGGCAAGCATTTGAACATTCCGCCCCGAAGCCTATGCTGCTGCAGGAGGAATTTCGATATGCAGGTGAAGATTCTGATCGTGGAGGACGATCCGGATATGGCGGAGATGTTGTTCGATCTCGTGGAGGCGGAGGGCTGGACGCCGTTCGTGGCCGGTTCGGCCGAGGAAGCGACGACCTTCCTGTCCCTCGAGATCGTCCATCTTATCCTGCTGGACCACAATCTTCCCGGTGCGTCGGGGCGAACATTTGCGCAGCGCATTCGCAGCAGCATGGATGTGGGCATCATCATGGTGACGGCGGCCGGCAGCTCGGCCGAGCGGGTGCTGGGCCTTGAGACCGCGGCCGACGACTATATCGTCAAACCGTTCGAGCCGATCGAGCTTGCCGCCCGCATGAAGGCGGTGCTGCGCCGCTCGATCCTGATGCCGAAGCCCGAGCGGGTGCCGGAGTTGGCAGTAGACCTCGCGCCCGCTGCCTCGGCGCTCCAGCTCGGAGACTGGACGGTCGACCTGAAGCGCAGGCTGGCCGTCTGCGAAGGGCAGCCGGGCAAGACGCTGACGGGCGCCGAGTTCGCGCTTCTGGAACTGCTTGCCGAAACACCCAACCTTCCGGTCACCCGATCCCAGATTCTCGAGCGGCTGGGCAGTGGCACGGACCGCTACGTGGATCGCAATGTCGACGTTCTGGTTCTGAGGCTACGCCGCAAGATCGAACAGAACCCGGAACTGCCGCGCTACATCAAGACGCGCCGGGGCCGCGGCTATGTCCTGGAGGTCCCGCGCCGCGAGACGGAGCAATGACCCGTCGCGCCTTCTTCTCCTCCATCGCCTTCCGTCTTCCCGCTGCCATCCTTCTCATCGGCGTGCTGGTGCTGGGCATCTCCACGGTCGCCATCGTCGGTCTCCTGAAGGCGCGCAACGAGATGGCCACCTATGGCACGCAGGCCTTCGTCAGTCTCGGCAAGTCGGTCATCGTCTCGAAGCAGGTGTCGGACCTCGTTTCCAGCGCACCCTTCCTGATGAACGCGACCTCGCCCTACCGCATTTCCAGCGAAAGCCGCGCCGTTCTGACGCAAGTCGAGGCGCTGATGATCATGATGCAACCCCGGCAGGAGCGGACGGCAGCGCCCGCCGATGGCAAGGTGCTGGCGCTGCTGGGCGCGATCCAGCAGCAGACGATCACCATGTTGCAAAATGCCGAAGCGGCACAGGCGCACAAATCGGATGCCGCGATGGCGCTGAGCCAGATCGCGACGCGGGACATGACGACGGTTCGCAACCTGCAGCCAGGCCTCAACGCCATCGCGCAATCGGCCTCGACATCCGATAGCCTGTTCCAGCTGGGCGAACTCCAGAGGCGGTATGTCCGCGAGCTGTCGATCGCCGAGGCCGCGCCGGTGCGCATGGACCAGGCCGCGCTCGACGCCCACCGCCGCATCTTCGCGGCGCAGACGCGGTATTTGCGGGAGATGTTTTCCATTCGCGCCGCGATCACGCGCCTCCACACGGTTTCGCGCGAACTGTCGCTTGCCGTCGAGGCGCAGAATGATGGCGTGGTGCGAAAGCTCGGCGACGATGTGCAAGCGATCTCGCAGATGCTGCAACGGCTGCTCAGTATCGTCTTCGTGACCGCGCTCCTCATGCTGATCATCGCGGCGCTCGCCATCCGGTCCGTCATGCGGGTCTCGCGCGGGATCGTCGATCTCTCGGCCGGCATGAACGCGCTCGCCGGAGGGCAGAAGCAGATCGCCGCCCCGCGCTATCGCGGCGGCGAGACAGAATTGATCCGGCTGGTGCAGGCCTTCAGCGCCTTCCGCGAAAGCGTCGATCGCGTCAGCCGGATGCGTCGAAAGGCGGAGACGGCGGCGAAGACGATCCGCGCGATCTTTCGCAGCATGAACGAGGGCATCGCCCTGTTCGACGCCACCGGCAAACCGCTCGCCATGAACCGGCGGGTGATCGAGCTTGTCGGGCGCGGCGGTGCCTCGCGAAAGCTGCCTTTGCAGCGTTTCCTCGCTGGTCTGCCCGATATCGATGCCATGGGTTTGCAGGCTGCACTCGACGACACGCAGCGGCCGGGCAGGCCGTTCGTCTTCCGCCTGCGCCAGGAAGACGGGCAGGTGGTGGAGGTGTCGCTCTCCCGCCAGCTGGATGGCGGCTTCGTTCTTCTCGCGCGCGACGTGACTGAAGCCGACCGGCAGGAAGCCGAGGCCGCAAAGGCCCTGAGGCTCGACGGCATCATGCGCATGACGCACCAGCTCGCCCATGAGGTCGGCAATATGATCGGCATCGTCACCGGCAGTCTCGGCCTTCTGGAGCGCGAAGACGGCGTGACCGATCGCCAGAGACGGCATCTGAACCGCATTCGCAAGGCTGCCGACCGGGGCCGCGCGCTGTCCTCCAGCATGCTGTCGGTCGCAAGCCAGCAGCAGATCTTTCCCGTCTCGATCGATCTCGGATCCGTGCTGACCGGCATGATCGACGTTCTCGAAATCGCTGTCGGCGAGACCTGCCGGGTGACGCTGTCGACGGCCGCGGATCTGCCGCCGGTCTATCTCGATCCCTCGCTTTTCGAGCAATCCGTGCTCAACCTCTGCCTGAACGCGGCCGCAGCCATGCCGAAGGGCGGAGAGATCGCGATCTCGGCCACCCATGACGGTACATCCGTCATGGTCTCCGTTTCCGACGCGGGCGTCGGCATGACGCCGGAGGCGATCGACAAGGCTTTCGAGCCCTACTTCACGACGCGCATGAAAAACGGCAGTGCGGGTCTCGGTCTTGCAACCGTCTACGGCTTTATTCGCCAGTCTGGCGGAGATGCGAGCATCCAGTCGCGGCTGGGCGAGGGCACCCGGGTGACGCTCACCTTCCCCGATCGGCGTTTTGAAGGTGTTTCAGGCTCTACGACGGCTTGAGCGCCCGCCCGAGCATGTCCGCAAAGCCGCGATCACCGGCGGGGGTGATCTTCAGCGTCCTACTGCTCGGCGTCCGCATCACCCATCCGAGCTCGATCGTTCGCGTCAGCAGCGCCGTGCCGAGTCGTCCCGCCATATGCGGCCGGCGCTCGCTCCAGTCGAGGCACATGCGGCAGACCGGACGCTTCGGGCGGTGGGGCGTCGCGAGGTCGATTCCAAAATCGCAGAAGAAGCGATGTCCCTCGTCCGAGAGAACGCCGACGCCCTCCGACAGGTGCAGAAGCCCTCGCTGCTCCAGCGTGGCGGTGATCTCGACAGCGAGCCGGCCAGCCATGTGGTCGTAGCATGTCCGGGCCCAACGCATCGCTTCGTCGCGTGGGCCGTGGCGCTTCACCGGAGCGGCCAGCGGCATCTGCGAGAGCGCCATCAGGCTCTCTAGCGATTGTGCGACGGAGGGGGAGGCGAGCCGGAAATAGCGATGGCGTCCCTGCCGCTCGGCCGTAACGAGCCGTCCGTCGAGAAGCTTTGCGAGGTGCCCGCTCGCCGTCTGCGGCGTGATGCCTGCATGAGATGCCAGTTCCCCTGCCGTCAACGCTTCGCCGCCGATCAGGGCGGCCAGCATATTGGCGCGTGCGGGGTCGCCCATGAGATGGGCCGCCTGGGCGATCATGTTGCCGGTGGGAGGATCGATCATGGCCGCAGACTATCGGTTTGCCGCCCGCATGTCAGGCGCGAATGCTTCGGCGATGACCGAAGCGTCGGCGGCCGGAAACCTGTAAGGCTCTGCCCTATCGACATCAACGACCTGGACCGGACATGCCCGAAAAACAGCCCCGCCTTGCCATAAGCCTTCTGATGCTCCTGGCTCTCGCCACCCTCTGGGGCGCGTCCTATACCTTCATCAAGATCGGCGTCGCCACGATCCCGCCCATCACGCTGATCGCCGCACGGACGATCATTGCCGGCAGTCTGCTTCTGCTCGTTCTTCGTCTGCGCGGGCTGAAGCTCCCGAGGGATCGCCGCAATACGCGCCGTTTCGTCATTCAGGCTGTCCTGAACTCCGTTCTACCCTTCACGCTCATTGCCTGGGGAGAGCAGCATGTCGATGCAGGACTGGCCGTCATCCTGAATTCGCTGACGCCCGTCTTTGCCTTCCTGATCAATGCCCTCATAACGCGTCATGAAGCGGTGACGGCGCCGAAGCTGTTCGGCGTCGCCTTCGGGCTTCTCGGCATCTGCCTCGTGGTCGGCCCGTCCGTTCTTGCGGGATTTGGCACCGGCGTCATTGCGCAGCTCGCCATCATCCTCGCGGCTGTCGCCTATGGCGGAGCCGTGACCTTTGGCCGGACCTTCCGGGATCTCGACCCGATGATGCCGGCGGCAGGCTCCCTCATCTGGGGCGGCGTGATCCTGCTGCCCGTCAGTCTTCTCGTCGATCAGCCCTGGACGCTTGCGCCTGCCGTGTCGTCGCTCGCAGCGCTTCTCGCCTTGTCCGTTTTCTCGACGGCGCTTGCCTTCGTTCTCTATTTCACGCTGCTGCAGAGGCTGGGCTCCGTCGGCACCACGGCACAGGCCTATCTGCGCGTCCCGATCGGCGTCGGCATCGGGGTTCTGTTTCTCGGCGAAATGCCCAACCCGAACGCCTTGCTAGGCCTCGTCTTCGTGGTGGCAAGCGTCATCGCGATGACGATGCCGGCGCGTCGGAGGTCCGGACGATGAGAGAGCGGCCATTCCTCGTCGACGGCGCAATGTTTACGATGGCTATTCCCAGTAACCGTCATCGGCGAGCGTCGAAACACGGTTCAGCACCTTAGCCCCGTCAGCCAGGGACGAGATATTGGTATAGTCCTCGCAAAGCGTCATCACCCATTTGTGCTGTTCGCCGGTGACGGGATTGCCGATGATCCGGCTGTAGATATCCGCCCCGTCATCCGTGCCGCTGATCTGCATTTCCGGCGTGAACGTGATCGGTGAATGAACAGGCGGGCTGCACCTGCCGGCCGCGACGAGCTGTGCTGCGAGATCCAACGCGGATTTGCCGGAGCGGGGATGGACCCAGTCCTCCCGGGCCCATTTTTCCCAGCGCGACAGTCCGAATTCCCGTGTCCAGAACGTCTGCTCCATCTGCATCGCCTCGCCCGGGCTCTGCCCGTCCGTGGCCCCGCGGGAGTAATGGCTGGATACAACCGAGACGAGATCGCGCCCGGATGTGTAGGTGATCTTATCGACGGCCCAAGTGGTCAGGGCGCGGGAATAGCGGAGCGCACATGCGCCCATATTCGCAGAGGCTGCGCCTTTCTGGAGCTTCGTCTGGAACACACCGTATCCCGTTGCGCCGAGGGCGGGGACGTCAGCCGGGCCGATGACCCAGCCGCGAAAGAAGCGCTGGGAGCTATCCTTGTTTGCCGCGCAAAGATCACTTTCGAAGGAGGACAGGGAAACGGGGCTGTAACTGCCCATGATGAACCCATACCCGTCGTCATGCCACTGGATCGAAGCGCCGTTCCGCTCGAGATCGTCATCGTCATCAGGGGCCGCTTTGCCGCAGGGGACCTGGCGAAGGGTGGAGCTGACGATGCGCGTCTCGTTGAAGCGGGATACGGGAACGTTGATCTTCGACACCGGCCCTGCCGCACAGCCGGAGGTGGGTGCAGGGAAATTCTGCAGGGTGTAGGGCGGGGTTTCTCCCGGTGCGATATCCCGGTGCCGCTGGCAGCCCTTGTCTCCGGGGACGCCGGAGACCGCTTTTCCATTGGCTCCCGTGCACACATCCATCACCATGAAGTCCGCAATTGGGCCAAACCCCTCAGCCTGTGCGGAGATCATGGACGTTGCCATGACCGCCATGACGGCCGTAACAGAGCGAAGCAGGAACGTCTTCATCGAAATCCTCAAGTCCTTACCCATCCCGCTTCGTTGCGGCCGGACGGAGGCTATATCGCATTGCCGGATGTATTATGGCCGAATCCGCGAGACCGAGATCTTCATCAAGACGCCTCATGGGGGGATTGTGCCCGCCATGCGCCTTACCGCGCGCTGCTGACGCACTATGTGCAATCCATAACCAATGGAAAAGGCATGATGAAAAAACTCGCAATTATCCTGATTTCCCTCGTCACCGCACTGACCAGTTTTGTGCCGGCGCAGGCTTTCCCGGCGCGGGCCGTCACGACATCGGCAGGCTCCACATCCACAGGTACGACAGATGTTCAGCAGGTTCAGTATCGGGAAGACAGGCGGATCATTCGCAGGCACAACCAGCGCAACGGCGATCGTTACAACGGCCGCTACGATCGTCGTGACCGCTACAGCGACGATCGCCGCTATGACCGTCGCGATCGCAACCGCGATGGCCGACGTTATGACCGTCGTCACCGCAACAACGGTGCGATTATCGGTGGTCTTGCCGCCGGTGCCATCATCGGTGGCGCGATCGCCTCGCAGAACCGCAGCAGCTGTGCGGCGCGCTACCGTTCCTACCGCGCGTCAGATAACACGTACCAGCCCAACTCGGGCCCGCGCCGCGTTTGCCGTTAAGGTTTGAAACGGCGCCGAAGGCGTTCCGAGGCTAGAGATGGCGCAGACCGAGAGGTCTGCGCCATTTTTTTGTTACTTCGCCGCGCTTGCCTCGACGGAGATGCGGACGACGACATCGTCGGAGACCGCCGGGGCGAACATTCCGAGATTGAAGTCGGTGCGCTTGACCGTGGCGGTCGCATTGAAGCCGATCCACGGCTTGTTTTCCATCGGATGCTGGCCCTGCTGGTTGAGGACGGTATCGAGGACGACCGGCTTGGTGACGCCGTTCAGCGTCAGATCGCCGGTGATCAGCGCGGTCTTCTCGCCGGTGACCTTGATCGAGGTCGACTTGAAGCTCACATTCGGTGCCTTGCCTTCGCCGCCGAAGAAGTCGGCCGACTGGAAGTGCTTGTCGCGGCCGGCGTCGCCCGTCTGGAGCGACGAGATCGGGAATTCGACCGTAACGGTCGAGGTCTCGGGCTTGGCTTCATCGAAGTTAATCGTGCCCGTGATGCCGCTGAACATTCCGCTCGTGGTCGAGAAGCCCAGATGCTGGTAGGAGAAGACGACCTGGCTGTGGCCGGAATCGAACGTGTAGGCCTTCGGCTCGGCATGGGCGGCGCCTGCAAGAAGCATTGCCGACGCGAAGACAGCATACTTGGTTCTGGAGATCATGATCTTGTCCTTCGTTCATGCCGCCTGCGGAATGCAGACGGAAATGGAATTGCGAGGCTGTGCCTCAGCGCTTTGCCTGCAGGGAGATATCGACCTCGACCGGAAAGCCGACCGTCTTCTCGTCCGCGTAACCTTCGCCGACTTTGAAGTCCCGTCGGTCCAGCACTGTCTGACCCGCCATGTCTGCGACACCATCCTTGATGGTCATCGTGAACGGCAGTCGGACCGGCAGTTCGATGCCCTTGAGATCTAAGGTTCCAACCGCGAGGAAGTCCTTGCCCTCCGCCTGAATCTGCGCGGTGAATTGCGCCTGCGGATGCTGTGCCGCATCCAGGAATCCGGCGCCCTTCACTTGGTCGCTCACGCTGCCCAGTGTGACGCTTGAGAGATTGATGACGGCTTTGACAGTGCCCGTTCCCGTGGCCTCATCGAAGGCGATGGAGGCCGTCCAGTCCGAGAATGAGCCCGTAACCGGGGTCCCCATCTGCTTGACCTTGAAGCCGAGCGTGCCCTCGGTCACCTGCCACTCGGATGTCGCGGCCTGAAGGGAGGCTGCGGGGGCCGATGCGGCGCGAAGGCCGATCTGCGAGGCGAACACCACGCCCGCGAAAGCCACCGCCGCAAGACCGAAGGCCATGGCGGACCTCCAGCCGGCACGCCCGGACTCCGTTCCTGCGCTCTTCCCGCGCGTCATTCGCTGGAGAACGCCGTCACGATCGATCAGGGCGTGTTTCAAAGCGCCTGCCACGTGCAGCCCGACGGCCAGACAGAGCGTCCAGGCCAGAAGCTGATGCGTTGCGGCCATGCGCTGCGCCAGTTCATCCGATTTCGGCACCAGCGGCAGATCCTGGCCGAACGGCCAGAGGATCGGCGCATATCCCGAGGTCGCGGCATGCTCGATCCAGCCCGTCAGCGGAACCAGCAGCATCGAACCATAGAGCATCCAGTGAACCACGGCGGCCACGAAAGTCTCGAGGCGCCGCTCCGGGTGCACGGGAGCCGGATGCGACTGGAAAAGCGTCCAACAAATACGGGCGAGCGCCAGCGTGAAAGCGAGAACGCCGAGGGTTTTGTGGATCGAGAAGTAGAGAACCTTCGTATCGACCGCCTCCATCGACGATCGATGCGCGAGAAAGCCCATCGCGATGTTCAGGCTGATGACGACGGCTGTCGCCCAATGGAAGAAGCGGGATACGCTTCCGTAAGCCGTCGAACTGTTATGCTTCACGCGGGCTTTCTCCGATATCGTGCCGTGTCAAAGCATATCGTCGCTTACAAAAGAACCCGGGCAAATGCAGACATACCGTTCACTATTTGCGAACAATCACGATAGATTGATCATTTTTTAGATTCAAAGACGTCTGCCGCCCTAATTCGACCATGCGCTCGCCGATGAAGGCAGATGTCGTGTGAACGCGCGCAATCGGTATCGCGTGTGCCGGCGATTGGCAGTATTTACGGATGCCATATGCGTTTACGAGCAATTCGTGACGCAGCTTCGCTGAGGAGACGATGCACATGACGACGATCTACGACGAACCAGAAGACTTCGCGGCAAGCGCGCTAAAAGGCTACGCGGCCGTCTATGGTCGCTTCGTGCGCGCAGTGAAGGGTGGCGTCGTCAGGTCCACACCACGGGCGGAGGGCAAAGTCGCGGTCGTCGTCGGTGGCGGATCGGGGCATTATCCGGCCTTCGCCGGATATGTCGGAACCGGTTTGGCGGATGCTGCTGTGGCCGGCGATGTCTTTGCGTCGCCCTCGACGGCCGCTGTCGCGCGGGTCTGCCGGCTGGCAGATCGGGGCGGCGGTGTGCTGCTCGGCTATGGCAACTATGCCGGCGACGTGTTGAATTTCGGCGCTGCGGCCGAGCGGCTGCGGGCGGAAGGTCTCGATGTCCGCGTGCTTCCGGTCACGGATGACGTCGCCAGCGGCCCGGCCGACAATCACTTGAGCCGCCGAGGTATCGCAGGCGACCTCATCGTCTTCAAGATCGCCGGTGCGGCCGCAGAGGAGGGCCGGCCGCTGGATGACGTCGAGGCCGTGGCAAAGCATGCCAATGCCCGCACGGTCTCCTTCGGCGTCGCGTTCGGCGGCTGCACCCTGCCGGGGTCGGCCGAGCCGTTGTTCACGGTACCCAAGGGCCAGATGGCACTTGGGCTTGGCATTCACGGCGAGCCGGGGATCAGCGAAACGGCGATCCTTCCCGCCGCGGCACTTGCCGATCTCCTGACGCACCGTCTGCTGGCGGAGCGCCCTGCCGATTGCACGCGCGTTGCCGTGATCCTGAACGGCCTCGGCGCCACCAAATACGAAGAACTCTTCGTCCTCTGGCCGCAGGTCGCGGCGCGGTTGGCCGCGGCGGGCTTGGAGGTCGTGCGTCCCGAGGTCGGCGAGTTCGTAACGAGCCTCGATATGCGCGGCTGCTCGCTCAGCCTGCTTTGGCTGGATGCGGATCTCGAACGCCTCTGGTGCGCACCTTGCGAAACGGCCGTGCTGGTCCGGCGCGAAGAACCTGTCCTCACAGAGTCTATCCCTGAGGAAACAGAGGAAACACCGACCTTTCCCGCGGCGTCGGATGCGTCACGCGAGACCGGCCGCTGCATTGCCGGCATCATCACCAGGCTCGCCGAGGTGCTCCACGAGGCGGAAGCCGAACTTGGTCGGATCGACGCGCAGGCGGGCGATGGTGATCACGGGCAGGGCATGACCCGCGGCGCGACGGCCGCCCGTGTGGCGGCAGATGCCGCCGTTGCAGCAGGCGCCGGTGCGAGAAGCGTTCTCGCGGCGGCAGCCGATGCCTGGGCGGATCGCGCAGGCGGTACCTCGGGCGTGATCTGGGGCGTGCTGCTCCGGGCCTGGAGCACGGCGCTTTCGGACATCAAGATGCGGGATGACGCCGCCATCGTGGCCGGCGCGCGCCTGGCTCTCGACGGCGTCACGCGGCTCGGAGGCGCGAAGGTCGGCGACAAGACGCTGGTCGATGCGCTCGTGCCCTTCGTCGAGACGCTGGAGACGGCGTTTGCGGAAACGCGATCGTTGACGACGGCCTGGACCCGTGCCGCCGCCGCCGCGACCACGGCCGCCGATGAGACGCGCGCCCTCACGCCCCGCCTCGGTCGCGCGCGCCCGCTCGCCGAACGCAGCATCGGCCATCGCGATGCCGGGGCGGTTTCGCTGGCGCTTTGCGCGGAGACCGTGGTTGCGCTGTTGGGCGATTGACGGGATGAGAATACCTGCGCCTCACATCCCCACGGCGCTCAAGCTCCTTGCTGAACTCCGAGCCTATCCGTTGCGGCCGCCCGCGGCTGGCGTTTTGCAACATCCCGCACGTGGCTTGGCGGGTTGCCGGTGATGCGCTTGAAGGCGCGGCTGAAGGATGCCTCCGACTCGTAGCCGAGCCGCTCCGCCACCGCTGCAACGCGCTGGCCTTCGCCGAGCCACTGGTGGGCCTGGTGCATGCGCATGCGGGCGACATAGCGGGCGGGCGTTTCGCCGACCACCTCCGCGAAGCGCTGCGCGAAGCCCGAGCGTGAGGCGCCCATATGGCGGGCGAGTTCGTCGACGCTCCAGTCGTGGGCGGGGTCGAGGTGGATCGCCGCCAGCACGCGGCCGATTTCAGGGTTGCGCAAGGCGGCCAGCCAGCCGGTCGAATCGCCGCAGCCATGCTCCACCCAGGTGCGGATCAGCGTTGCCGTCAGCACGTCGGCGAGACGCGACAGGATGCCGCCGGCACCAACGCGGTTCATCTCGACCTCGCGCTGCATGGCATCGAGCAGCGGGCGGATGGAGGGCTCGCTGGCGGCGAGGTCGCTGGCCCGCATCACATCCGGCATCAGTTGCAGCAGCGGATGGAGCGTATCGACATTGAAGCGCATCAGGGCATAGAACAGCACGTTGCGGCTGTTGGAGCCCTGGCATTCCAGCTCGACGATGCCATCGCAGAGCGGCTTGCGGGGCAGGGCGGCGAGCGGGGTGGCCGGCACGTCGGGCGCGCTGGCGATGATATGGGCATCGCCGCGCGGCAGAAGCAGGGCGTCACCGGGATGAAGCTTGCTCCACGCGCCGGAGGGGCCCTGAAAGAAGGCGGAGCCCGCTGCGAGGAAGTGGAACTGCGCAGCATCCTGTTTCGGGAAGGCCGTTGCCCATGGCGCCGTCGGCTGGCAGCGGCTGTAATCCACGCCGTCGAGACGCAGTCCTTTGAGCATTTCCGTCAGCGGATCGTTCACGGCATAGGCTCCCAATTTTGGACGAATGGTCATGTGATATGGATTTTATAGCATAGATTCTCCAGCTTGTCGCGCCTAACCATAGGACATATCCTATTGGAGAGCATGCTAATGAACGCACTTATCGATGATGACGTACAACACATGCCGGGAACCGACGACGTCAAAACGGCGGCCTGGGCCGGCGTCGCCTCGCTGTCTCTCGGTGTCTTCGCGCTGGTGACGGCCGAATTCCTGCCGGCAAGCCTGCTGACGCCCATGTCGCAGGATCTGGGCGTCAGCATTGGCGCCGCCGGACAATCCGTGACGATGACGGCCATCGTCGGGGCGGTTGCCGGCCCGGCCGTCGTGATCGGAACCAGCCGCTGGGACCGTCGCGCGACGCTTCTGGTGCTGACCGCGCTTCTCATCGTGTCGAGCCTCATGGCGGCCTTTGCTAGCGGTCTTCCGATGCTGCTTCTGTCCCGTGCTCTGCTCGGCATCGGTCTCGGCGGCTTCTGGGCTATGTCGCTGGCGCTCGCCATGCGCCTCGTTCCCGGTCGGCTCATGCCGCGCGCCATGGCGATCATCATGACAGGCGTCTCGCTCGCCACCGTGTGTGCCGCACCCCTCGGCGCCTGGATCGGAGAGGCCTATGGCTGGCGCACGGCCTTCGGCATCTCCGCCGCACTCGGCATCGTCGCCTTCGTCATGCAGGCGACAAGCCTTCCCGTCATGCCCTCGAAGGGCGCGGCAGGGCTTTCGACGCTGCTCGGCGTCCTGCGCCGGCCGGCCATTCGCGTCGGTCTGCTGACGGTGCTTCTCGTCGTCGCCGGGCACTTTGCCGGGTTCACCTTCATTCGCTATTACCTCGAGACCGTTCCCGGCTTCGGCGTGGAAGGCCTCTCTGCGATCCTGCTCGCCTATGGCATCGGCGGCTTTCTCGGCAACATCTTCGGTGGCTTCGTCTCGGAACGGAACACCTCGCTCTCGATCGCACTTGCCGCCGGTGGCGTCGCCGCGACGGCGCTGGTTCTGGCGCTCCTTGGAGCCTCTCCGGCGATTGCCGCCGTTACCACCGCCCTCTGGGGCTTTGCCTTCGGCGCTTTGCCGGTCAGCGTCCAGAGCTATGTGACGCGCGCTGCCGGCGACGAGGCCGAAAGTGCAGGCGCGCTGATGCTCAGCACGTTCCAGATCGCGATTTCGAGCGGGGCAGTGCTCGGTGGGCTGCTTGTCGATACCCACGGCGCCGCTGCCGTCTTCGGGTTCACCAGCATCTCCGCCCTCCTCGGCGTGGTCGTCATCGTCTTTGCCGGACGGGCCCGCCTGCAGACGGCCTGATCCGCTCATCACGAAACGAGCGGCGGCAGCGATGCCGCCGCTCGCATGTCGGCGCGACGCCCATCGCCCGCAAAAACCGCTTCGCCCGGACGATGTCCAGTGGCATACATTCTGAAAACTTCCAGCACGCGAAAGGCAGACGCCATGACCGACAAGATCGCCATCATCACCGCAGGCGGAAGCGGCATGGGTGCTGACGCTGCCCGAAGGCTGGCCGCCGATGGCTTCAAGGTCGCTATCCTCTCGTCTTCCGGCAAGGGTAAGGCGCTGGCCGAAGAGCTTGGCGGTCTGGGCGTGACCGGCTCCAACCAGTCGAACGAGGATCTCAAGACATTGGTCGACCGGACGATGGAGCGCTGGGGCCGCATCGACGTTCTCGTCAACAGCGCCGGCCACGGTCCGCGCGCGCCCGTCGCCGATATCACCGACGAGGACTGGGTGCGGGGCATGGACGTCTATTTCATGAACGTGGTCCGCCCGGTGCGGCTGGTCGCGCCGATCATGCGCGCGCAGAAATCCGGCGTCATCATCAACATTTCGAGCTTCAGCGCCGTCGAGCCCGACCCGGTCTTCCCGACCTCGTCGGTCTTCCGCGCGGGCCTTGCCGCCTATACCAAGCTTTTCGCCGACCAGTTCGCGGCCGACAACGTGCGGATGAACAACGTCCTCCCCGGCTTCATCGACAGCCTGCCGGAGAAGGAGACGTTTCGCGACCGCGTTCCCATGGGCCGCTATGGCAAAAGCGAGGAGATCGCGGCAACCGTCTCGTTTCTCGCCTCGCAGGGTGCCGGCTACATCACCGGACAGAGCATCCGCGTGGATGGCGGCATCACGCGCTCTCTCTGAGCGCTACCACATCGTCCGGGCGGCGCGTGCCGCCCATTCGCGATCGTAGGTTTCCTGGTCGAAGCTCGCCTTTGCTTCTCTCAGCAATTGCCCGGCTGTCGGCAGGGTGGCCGGGTCGTAGAAGCGAGCGGGGTTCCAAAGTTCGGAGCGGATCAGCGCGCGGGCACACTGGAAATAGACCTCGTGGATCTCGACCACGATGACGCTGCGCGGGTGCTTGCCGTCCATCTCGAAGCTTTCGAGAAGGTCGGGATCGATCGAAACGGTGGCCGCGCCGTTGATCCGCATGGTCGTATTGGAGCCGGGGACGAGCAGCATGAGGGCGACGCGCGGGTCGCGAACGATGTTCCTCAGCGAATCGATGCGGTTGTTGCCGCGCCAGTCCGGCAGGAGCACGGTCTTGTCGTCGCGCACCCGGACGACGCTTTCCGCATCGCCGCGCGGTGAGCAGTCCATGCCATCCGGCCCGACGGTGGCAAGGGCCAGAAACGGCGATGCCTCGATCATCGCGCGGTAACCCGGCGTCAGGGACGAGGTCACCTTGGCGGTGGACGCTTCCGAAACGCCGTCATAGATCTCGGCAAGCTGGTCGATCGTGCGGATGGTCGTCATGGTCTTTCCCTTTCCCGTCGCAGATCGTCTATCACCGTTTTATGACAGTTTTCCGCGGGTCCGAAACGGCTTTCATCCCTCCGCCGTATCCTCGATCTGCGGCCAGCGCTCCAGCGCCTTGTTGCCACTTTCGGTCAGCCGATAGATCCCACGCTCGACGCGCTCGAACCAGCCATAGACATTGTCCTGCAAGATCGCGGCCGCCTTCGGTGCCTTCGGCCGCATCTCGACTGGCCGCACCCGGCCGGCCCGGATCGCGGCGGCGCAGAGAAGCGCCTGCTGGCGGTAGGCGGTCATGATCGGTGCCCGCGCGCCGCCACCGGCGGTCGGGTCGCCCTGGCGTGCGCGATGTTCCTTGACCAGTCTCGCCCGACGCTTCGGGTTGGTGCGCGGCATGGGCGAGACGGCGCTGACGATGACGCTGACGGCGCCGGTATCCGCGACGCCGAGCATGCCGATGCCGAGCCTGCGGCAGAGATCGCGATAGCGCTTGTCCGCCTCCCGCCCGCGCCCTTTCGCCGATACCCGCGCGGCAATCCAGACCTCGTCGCACAGGGTCGCCCGGTCCACGGCCTGCAGGATCAGCTCCAGATTGAAGGTCAGCTTCAGCTCGCAGACGACGACGATGTCCGGCTCGCCCGCGCGAACGCCGACGAGATCGCAACTCGCAACCTCGCCTTTCACTTCGAAGCCGAAGCCTTCCAGAAATGTCTTTACGGGCAGATAGAGAGTGGTTTCCACGATCGGTTCCGGTGCAACGGCCGGCTTCTACCGCAGTTCGCCCGCCGGAGCGACCCCCGGAATATGTGCGCTACGACTGCGTCAGCGTCAGCGGATATCGCTCGGGATGATGGATCAGCGTCGTCATGTTGATCGGCCGGTTGCGGCGATCGAACACGATCTGGTCGACGGTGAGGACGGCGGCCGGGTTGGCAAGTTCCAGACGTTCGGCCTCCCATGGCGTGGCGATGCGGGCGCTGAGCGTCGTGTGGCCCCGGCCGGGCTGGATATGATAGCGGTCGCGCAGTTCGGCATAGAGCGAGCGGTTGGCGCCGGTCCAGTCGAGATCGGCCAATCCCGGTACCTGGGCTGCCGGCAGCCAGTCGGTCTGGATCGCGACAGGTACGCCATCGATCGTCCGGATCCGCTTGAGAATCACCACTTCCGCACCCTCGGGCAGAAACAGAGGTCGCGTGATGTCGGCGGCCGGCTTGTAGGCCTGCACCTCCACCAGCATGCTGCCGGGCTGCCGGTTGGTGGAGAGAGCGGTCGCGGTAAAACTCTCCAGCACCTGCAGCTCGTAGCCGAGCGGCCGTAGAGTCACGTACAGGCCCTTGCCCGGTTGGCTTTTGACCATGCCTTGGCGGATCAGATCCTGGATCGCGTGCCGCACCGTGATCCGGCTGACGCCGAAGGATTCGACGAGCTTGCGCTCAGACGGCAGTTTGCCGTTGTGGGGCAGGCGGCCGTCCTCGATGGCGCGCAACAGCGCCTCCTTCACCTGCTGGTGAAGCGGCCGCGGATCGTCATGGCGCACCATGGCGGCAAGCGGCGCATCGACTGGCGCGCTGCGGTTCCCGTCCACCAAGATGTCTGCTGCCGCACCGTCGCCCAACCGGATTCCCTTCCTGCTCGCACCATCATTACAGATCTTGTCATAAGCCTGAAATATAAAATTGAAGAGCGATTGACATAACTGGTCATATCCAGTCCAATCGTCATCAGCGGCCGACAAAAACAAAACGAAGACGCCGTCAGAGGAAAAAATCGAACAGGGGAACGACCGTCATGTTTAATCGAAAGCTTGCCTTCAGCCTTCCGCTTCTCGCGCTTTTGGGCGCCGGCGCGGCACACGCCGAAACCGTGTCGGTCTTCTGCGCATCGACCGAGTTCGAGCTCTGCACCAAGGCCGCAGCCGCCTGGAAGGAGAAGACCGGGAACGAGGCGAAGATCAACAAGATGCCGGCACTTCTGGATGATGCGATCCCGCTCTACCAGCAGCTGCTTGCCGCGAAATCCACCGATGTCGACGTTCTGTTCCTCGACGTCATCTGGCTCGGCATGTTCAAGAACAACCTGCTCGACATCTCGACTCTCGTGCCCAAAGCCGATCAGGACCAGCATTTCGCCTCCACGCTGAACGCCGCCAAGCTCGACGGCAAGCTGGTGGCCATGCCCGCCTATATGGACGTCGGCCTGATGTTCTACCGGAAGGATCTGCTGGAGAAATACGGCAAGCCCGCGCCCAAGACCTGGGAAGAGCTGACGGCGACCGCCAAGGAGATCCAGGACAAGGAACGCGCCGACGGCAAGACCGACATGTGGGGCTATGCCTGGCAAGCCAAGAGCTTCGAAGGCCTGACCTGCGACGCGATCGAGCTGATCAGCTCCAGCGGCGGTGGCAACATCATTTCCGACGACGGCAAGGTGACGATCGACAATCCCGCGGCCGCCGGGGCTCTGACGCTCGCGAAAAGCTGGATCGGCACGATCAGCCCCGAAGGCGTGCTCAACTACGACGAGGAAGCCTCGCGCGCCGTCTTCGAATCCGGCAATGCCATCTTCCACCGCAACTGGCCCTATGTCTGGGGCACGTCGCAGACCAAGGGCAGCGCCGTCATCGACAAGGTCGGCATGATGCCGCTTCCGGTCGGCAAGGCCGGCGAAAAGTCGTCCGGTTGCCTCGGCCCGATGTATTACGGCGTCTCGAAGTTTTCGACGAAGCCGGATGTCGCGGCGAACTTCGTCGATTTCATCACAGGTCCCGAGATGCAGAAGATGCGCGCCGTCGATGCCGCCTTCAACCCGTCCATCACGGCGCTCTACACCGATCCCGACGTCCTGGCGAAGATCCCCTTCCTCAAGGACAACCAGCAGGCCTTTGCCGACAGCGCCAGCCGCCCGTCCGGCTATACCGGCACCAGCTACAACCGCGTGTCGCAGGCCTTCTATCGCAGCGTCCACGACATGCTGTCCGGCAGTAAAGAGGTCGAGAGCGGCCTCAAGGACCTGGCCGCCCGGCTGGAGAAGCTGAAGGAAAGTCGCTGAGCCCTCCCAAGGCTGTCCTCCGTTTCCGGCCTTTAAGGGGTTGGAAACGGAGGCGCGATGTGGCTTCGGACCCTCTCTCGTCTCGACCTTTCCGCATGACCACGAGCCTGCCGCGACGCAGGCGCGGCGGCGTTCATTTGTCTTCCTGATCGGATCTGCCATGGCATCCATCGCCCTTTCTTCCGTCACCAAAACGTACGGCACGCACACCGTCATCCGCGGCGTCGATCTCGACATCGCGGACGGCGAGTTCGTGGTTTTCGTCGGCCCCTCGGGCTGCGGGAAATCCACGCTGCTGCGCATCGTCGCCGGCCTCGTTCCCGCCTCCAGCGGGCAAGTGCTCATCGATGGCGAAGAGGTCACGGACGTGCCCGCATCCAAGCGCGGCGTCGCCTTCGTTTTCCAGTCCTATGCGCTCTATCCCCACATGAGCGTCGAGCGGAACATCGGCTTTGCGCTGGAAACCATGCGCCTCGGCAAGGACGCCGTCCGGCGCAAGGTCGAGACCGTCGCCCGGATGCTGAAGGTCGATCACCTGCTCGCCCGGCGCCCGCGGGAACTCTCCGGCGGCCAGCGCCAGCGCGTGGCGATCGGCCGGGCGCTCGTGCGCGAGCCGGAGATCTTTCTCTTCGACGAGCCGCTGTCCAACCTCGATTCCGACCTGCGCATGGAAATGCGCATCGAAATCGCGCGCCTGCACGAGGACATCAAGACCACCATGGTCTACGTGACCCACGATCAGGCCGAGGCGATGACGCTGGCGGACCGGATCGTCGTGCTCAATCAGGGTTCGATCGAGCAGGTCGGTACACCGCTGGAACTCTACCAGTCGCCGGTCAACCGCTTCGTCGCAGGCTTCATCGGCAGTCCCCGGATGAACTTTGCCGATCTGGCAGCAGGCTCCGGGACAAACG
This sequence comes from Rhizobium sp. PP-CC-3A-592, assembly GCF_003217095.1. Classification (GTDB taxonomy): domain Bacteria; phylum Pseudomonadota; class Alphaproteobacteria; order Rhizobiales; family Rhizobiaceae; genus Ferranicluibacter. The sequence continues at coordinate 191,568 of NZ_QJSR01000003.1, read as the reverse complement.
GGTTCGCCTTGCCGGCCGGATTTTTGGTCGATGGCGGGCAGCCCACCTCCGTCGGCGTTCGGCCCGAAGCGCTGTCGATCGTCGCTGCCGGCGCTGGCCGGATGGACGGCATTCTGGAACGCGTCGAGGACCTCGGTCACGAGCACTTCGCCTATATCCGCCTGTCCGACGAAACGATCTGGGTCGTGCGCGTCGCCGGTCGTCCGCCGGCCGAGCGTCGCAACCAGTTGGTTGGGCTCTCCTTTGCGGATGCCGATATCTTCGTCTTCGATGGCGAGGGCAAGCGGATCGCCCACCGGTCTTCGAGCGCTTTGCCCGAGGGTGTTCCAGCCGAGGGGAGATTGCTCCATGAGCGCTAAGCTCGCCCGCCGGGAGCACAGGACGGCGTGGCTGTTCCTGACGCCGCTGGTTGTCGTCATGCTGATGGTCGCGGTATGGCCGCTCGGCCGCACGTTCTTCTTCAGCTTCACCGATGCCTATCTCGACGATCCCGCCGTGTACGGCATGGTCGGCATCTCGAATTTCATCGAGGTCATCAACGATCCCGCCTGGTGGTCGGCGGTGCGGAACACGCTGACCTTTGCCGTCATCTCCGTGGCGATCGAGACGCTGCTCGGTCTCGGCATCGCCCTGCTGCTGAACGAGGCGATCCCCGGGCGCGGACTGCTGCGCGCGGCGATCCTCGTTCCCTGGGCGATCCCCGTCGTCGTCGCCACCAAGATCTGGGAGTGGATGCTGAACGACCAGTTCGGCGTGTTCAACCGCATCCTCATCTCCCTCGGGCTCATCGACCACGGCATCGCCTGGACGGCGAGCAGTTCGCTGATCATGGGCGTGGTGATCTTCATCGACGTCTGGATGACGACGCCCTTCATGGTGCTCCTGATCCTCGCCGGCCTCCAGACCATTCCCGGCGAGATGATGGAAGCGGCCGAAGTCGACGGCATTCCCGCATGGAAGCGGTTCTGGTCGATCACGCTGCCCTTGCTGAAACCGGCCATCGGCGTTGCCGTGCTGTTCCGGTCGCTCGATGCCATCCGCATGTTCGACCTGGCCTATGTGCTCGCCGCCAGCAACCAGAACGTCATGACGGTCTCGATCTATGCGCGAGACCGATTGATCAGCTTTCAGGAACTGGGCGTCGGCTCGGCTGCCTCCACCTGGGTGTTCCTGCTGGTCGCACTGGTCGCCATTATCCTCATCGGCGCGCTGCGTCTCGATCGTTCGGCGGGAGAATGATCATGGCCACAACTGCCTCCACATCCTCACCCGTTCGCATCAAGCGTCGGTCATCGGCGCATTACCGGCTGCGTCGCCGGGTCCGCAAGGGTGCTCTCGGCGTGCTTATCCTCCTCGTGCTCGCCTACACGCTGTTTCCCTATTACTGGGCGATCGTCTCTTCCACCAAGCAGGGGGCGGAGCTCTATACGACGGCCTTTCTGCCGGCGCTGAATTTCAGCTATTACCGGCAACTGTTCGACAATCCGGTCTTCATGGGCTCGCTGCTCAATTCGGTCTTCGTGGCAACGGGCACGACTGTCGTGTCGCTGGCGCTTGGCATCGTCTCGGCCTACGCCCTCGGACGCCTGGATTTTCCCCAGAAGCGGGTCGTGCTGATGGCGATCCTGATGATCTCGATCTTTCCGCAAGTCGCGGTCCTCTCCGGCATGTTCGAGCTCATCAACGCGCTCGGCCTCTACAATCGCCCGAGCGCGCTCATCGTCACCTACCTGCTGTCCACCGTGCCGTTCACCACCTGGATTCTCACGACCTTCATTCGCGAGTTTCCGCGGGAGCTGGAAGAGGCGGCGCTGATTGACGGGTGCTCGCATTTCCGGATTCTCACACGGATCCTGTTGCCGCTGATGGGGCCTTCCCTTGCCAGCACCGGCATTCTCGCCTTCATTCTCGCTTGGAACGAATTCCTCTTCGCGCTCACTTTCATGCTGACGGACGAGAACAAGACCGTTCCGGTGGCGATTGGCCTCATCGGGCGCACGACCCGCTATGAATATCCGTTCGGCCAGATCATGGCCGCCTCGGTCACCGTTACATTGCCGCTGATCATCGTCGTTCTGATCTTCCAACGGCGCATCGTGGCCGGTCTCACCGCCGGCGCGGTAAAGGGATAGGATTTTTGCCATGGACATGCTCGTCAACCTCTACGACCTCAAGCCGGATGCGGCACTCGACGATAAGGTAGCGCAGGAGGACGTGATCATCCGCCGCGCCCTGCCGCCGGAGTTGCACACGATCGCGGGCTGGATCGGCCCGCGCTTCGGGCAGGGCTGGGTCAGCGAGGCCACCGTGGCGATGATGCGCCAGCCGGTCTCGCTGCTCGTCGCCGTCAGGCAAGGCGAGGTCGTCGGCTTTGCCTGCTACGACGCGACCGCGCGCGGCTTCTTCGGCCCCACTGGCGTGGATGAGGCCATGCGCGGCAAGGGCATCGGTCACGCGCTGCTTTTGAAGACGCTGCTGGCCATGCACGACCAGGGTTACGGATATGGCGTCATCGGCGGCGCGGGACCGACAGGTTTCTACAAGCGTGCCGTCGGCGCCGTCGTCATCGCCGGCTCGGAGGAGGGCATCTACAAGGGCATGCTCAAAGCGGCCCACGCGACAGGCATCGACTATAGCTAAACCGGCGCTTTCCCTGCGCGCGTCGACCGAATATCCTTTAAATCGGTTAGCGTAAGGATTAGTTCACCTAACTTCTGGACCCGCCGTTAATAGCCCTCAGCCATCATGCGCTCCGAAACCGGAGATCGACCATGATATCCCGACGCATGCTTGCAGCGCTTCTTCTGACGCTTGTCTCCGCCAGCCCGACGCTGGCGGATGATCCGGTCCTGCGGATCGGCACCGAGGGGGCCTACCCGCCGTTCAACTTCGTCAATGAGAAGGGTGAACTGACCGGCTTCGACGTCGATATCGCCAAGGCCCTCTGCAAGGAGATGCAGCGGACCTGCACCTTCGTCGTCACGCCCTGGGCAGAGATCATCGAGGGGCTGGAGCAGAACAAATACGACCTCATGGTCTCCAGCATGGCTTTCACCGAGGAGCGGGCAAAGCGCATCGCCTATTCCGATCCCTATTACCGGTCGCATGCCGTGTTCATCGGCGACGCGAAGAAGTACCAGGACATCAGCCCCGAGGGCCTTGCCGGAGCGCGCATCACGGCCGGCAATGGCACGATGCAATCGCAATATCTTTCCAAGGTCTATGCGAAGAGCACGCTCGTCTTCGGCAAGGACCAGCCTGAAGCCCAATCGTTTCTCGAACAGGGCAAGGCAGATCTGATGCTCGGCGACGCGATCGAGCTGATGAGCTTCCTCGAAAGCGCCGAGGGGTCGGCCTTCGAGTTCATCGGGGATCCCGTCACCAACGACTTTCTCCAGAGTACGGCGCATGTCACGGCGCGCAAGAGCGATACGGCACTGTTGGAGCAGGTAAACGCCGCCATCAAGAAGACCCGCCTCGACGGCAGCTACGAGCGGATCAACGACGTCTATTTCCCCTTCAGCATCTATTGATCCATGACCTTTCTGCGCAAACCCCGGCATGGCATATCGATGCGGATCGTCGGCAGGGTCGCCCTGCTGCTGGTCTGCCTCTATGCGGGGATTGCGGCGACCTATTCCGTGCGATTCCTGAACGGGATCGAGCGGGACGCGCAAACGGCTCGTGAAGAGCAGATCCCGCTCATCCTGTCTCAAAACAGGAACGCGCTGAAGATCGAGCGGGCAGCCTCGCTCATCCGCTCGGTCTACCTTGCGCATGACCGCAAGATCGAGCGGCAGATCCAGTTGCAGTTGCAGACGCTCTGCCAGAGCTTCACGCTCGACGAAAACCAGACGCTGATCGACGGCGCGCGCGACATTGCGGCTTCCGTCAAGGTGATCGTGTCTACGCGCGAGGCCTCCCGCAAGCTCCGCGATCCCGATGGTGCCGAGATGACGGCGGAGATCGAGACGCAGATCAGAAATACGGATGCGGCCAGTGCGGAAGCCTACCAGCGTGCCATCCTCACCGCCGACCGCCTGAGCGAGACGCTGGCGACCGATGCGGTGGCGCTGGCCGACAGCATGGCCTCGACCATCGGCAGTGCCGCGCGCGAGGTCAAACTCGGCTGGACGCTGATCCTGACGCTGCCGGTCCTGTTCCTCGTCGTGACGCTATGGGTCGTCAGCCGCCATGTCATGGCGCCGATCGGCGCGGCTATTGCGCGGCTCGAAGCCATCAGCAGCGGCAATCCCGAAGGCGCGGCCCCGCGGACGCCGGTTTTCCATGAACTCGCGACCATCGCCGGCGCTGTGGAAGCCTACGGCGCGCTGTCGAGCGATCTCTCGCGCACCAACACCCTTCTGAAAATTCTCTCCGACCGCGATGGCCTGACAGGCCTTGCCAACCGCCGCTCGTTGCAAGGCGTTCTGGATGCCACGTTCCAGGCCGCGAAATCCGGCGGACCGGATATCGGCGTCATGATGATCGACCTCGATCACTTCAAGGCGATCAACGACACCTACGGCCACAATGCCGGCGATGCCTGCCTCGTAGCGGTTGCTGCGGCCTTGCAGCGGTTCGAAGAAAAGGATGGGGTCCATGTCGGCCGCTACGGCGGAGAGGAGTTCGTGGCCGTTGTGTCAGGGCGGGATCGTGCCGCTCTGGCCGGTCTTGCCGAGCGCGTGCGTGCGGCGATCATGGCCCTCGACGTGCGTAGCGAGAACGGGGGACGTATTTTGTTGACCACGAGTATCGGCGTTTCCCACCTCGCCGGGCGGCCGCTCGATGGCGTCCATCGCCTGGTTTCGGAAGCGGATGCCGCACTCTATCAGGCGAAGAGGGACGGTCGAAACCGCGTCGGCTTCGCCGATCCTGCGGGACCTTGCGATATTCCGAAACGAAACAGGCAGGCCTGAGCCTGCCTGTCCGATCAATGTGATCTTAGAAAAGCTTAGCGCGTACGACCGTAGAGCCAGGCAAGCCCGGCGACGATAGCGGCTGCGGCAAGTGGCTTCTCGCGGATGCGGCCTTCGATGTCGGCCAGATATCCGTCGAGCGAGCCCTTTACATCGGACGAGGCTGACGGCCGGCGGTACGAGCGGCTGCTGTGGTTGTCACCTGTGGTCGAGGAAACGGCAACCGGGTCGGAGGCCGGGAACGTATCTTCCAGCGCCTTGTCGAGATCGCTGTCCGTGCCGCGGCGCTCGCGGTCGCCCTGCTCGTTCTGCAAAGACCGTACGGCCGGGGAAATATCGTTCTGGTTTGCCATGGTCACTCCTTGGGTTCGATATGCCCGTTAACGAGCGGTTGCGAGCGAAGTTCCACGCGCGCCTGCGGCAGCCATCGACACGGCTGCGTGCTACGTCAAAGCACCGGGCCGGACCGTGGCGCGGGGCAGGCTGAGGCTGACCTTCAGGCCACTCTCGGGGCGGTTCGCGAGGATAATGCCGCCGCCGTAGAGTTCGGCGACCTCGCGCGCGATCGTCAGCCCGAACCCGTCGCCTTGAACGCTCTCGTCCATGCGGATGCCGGGCAGAAACGCGTTGGCAATCCTGTCCTCGGCGATCCCTGGCCCGTCATCCTCGATGCCGATGACGACCATACGGCCCTCGATAGCAGCCGTGATGACGACAGACGTGCGCGCCCACTTGCAGGCGTTGTCGATCAGGTTGCCGAGGATTTCATCGAGATCGTCGGCGGCGCAGGCGACGGCGATGTCGTCGGGGACGGCGCAGGTCACGGTCAGTCCCCGTTCGGCATGGATGCGGGAGAGGATCTGCACGAGATCGGCAACGCTGGCGTCGAGTGCGGTCGAGGCACCCATGCCCGCGCCGGACATCGTCTTGCGAGCCCGCGCGAGGTGATGGCGAATGCGCTCATCGATCCGCTCCACCAGCCGGCGCATCTCTCCGTCCGGATCGTTGCGATCGTCGAGCGCGAGCGAAAGGCTGGCCACGGGGGTCTTCAGGCCATGGGCGAGGTTGGCGAAGTGCAGGCGGGTGTCGGCAAGGCGCTGGACGTTCGCGGCAACGAGCCGGTTGATCTCGTTTGCCACCGGTCGCAATTCCTCGGCGTCCACATCCGGCAGCGTCTCGCGTGAGCCTTCCGCAACGTCGGCAATATCCTGTGTGAGCGTCTTTAACGGGCGAAGGCCGTAGCGCACCTGCAGCAGGGTGCCCAGAACGAGGCTGATTCCCAGAACCACCATGGCCGGCACGAGCCAGAAAAGCGCCCGCCGGGCAGGGTCGTTCAGCGCCGCCTGTGGCGCCGTCGCCGAGATTTCGAGCGTCCGGTCGCCGATGCGGGCTTCGACTGTGCGGATGTGCAGATCCTTGCCCCCATCGTCGGCAGCCTCCGCGCGCTTCTGCGGATCGTCGGGTCCGGGGCGATGCCGCCCGGGCATGGGGCGCGGGGGGCTGTCGATCGTGCGGCCAGCGAGAGACCGCGAGGTGATCGGCCCACCGTCACCGATGACCTGCCAGTACCAGCCGGAGCCGATGCGGTCGAAAGGCGGCCCATCGAGGGAGGCGCCAAGCGCCAGCGAGCCATCCGGACTAACGACCAGCGTGCCGCGCAACGCGTCGATCTGGGTGTCGAGCCGCTGGTCGATCTGTTCGCGCACGACGCCGGCGACGATCAGCCAGAGAATGACGGCGGCAATGATCAGGGCGGCCGTGACGAACAGCGTCGAGAAGATCAGGAGCCGAGCGGAGATGGTCGATCGCGACGGGAGCTTCATGGAGCGGCCGTCAGCATGTACCCGCGACCGCGAACGGTCTCGATCCGCTCCGCACCGATCTTGCGGCGCAGCCTGGCGATGATGACCTCGATCGAATTGGAATCGACCTCCGCGTCCCCCTCATAGACCCGCTCGATCAGCTCGCGACGATCGACGATGACCTCCTTTCGCAGGATCAGGCACGAGAGCACGCGCCATTCGAGCGCTGTCAGCTTCAGCGGCAGACCCTCCAGCTCGAAGGTGCCGAGTTGCGCGTCGAACACCAGCGGTCCGCAGGTGACCAGCGACGACGCATGGCCCGTGGCGCGGCGGACGAGCGCGCGCAGGCGCAGCACGAGTTCCTCGACTTTGAACGGCTTGGTCATGAAGTCGTCCGCACCCGCCTTGAATCCGGCGACCTTGTCCGGCCATCCGTCGCGCGCGGTCAGGATCATCACGGGGAAGACCCGTTCCGCTTCCCGCCAGGCCTTGAGCACCGAGATGCCGTCCTTACGGGGAAGGCCGAGATCGAGCACCGCGACATCGAAAATTTCGGTGAGGCCGGCATGTTCCGCGTCCTCGCCATTGGTGGCGATATCGACCACGAAGCTCTCCGTTCGCAGGCTGGCGGCGATACGCCGGGAGAGATCGGCGTCGTCCTCGACAAGAAGAACTCTCATGGCATCCCGTTTCCCGCTGATCGTGGAGGAGGACATAGGGCGCGGCGGCTTAACGCAAGCTGAACCGCGAGGTTCAGGCTGCCGGTGGCGACGTCTTGCTAGAAGGGTCTCGTCAACACGACAGGAGAACACGATGTCGAACGAAGAAATCAAAGCCACTGCCGATCAGGCTGCCCCCCATGTTGCAACCGACCGCACCGTACCGCCGCACCGCAGGCGTTCGTCGCGGCTGGCCTTTACCGGCGTCGCAGCCGTCGCCCTTCTGGCCCTCGGCATTGCCGGCGGTGCAGGTGCCATGAAGCTTGCCAAGCCGAGCGTTGAGATGGCACCGATGGCGCCGGTCGCCATTTCCACCCTGCCGGATGGCGACCTCGTCACCATCAAGGGCAAGGTTGCCGAGATCTTCGGCAACAAGTTCGTCCTTCAGGATGCCAGCGGCCGCGCACTGGTCGAGACCGGACCAACGGGCGAGGACGGCAAGCTCGTGATGGTCAACGAGGAGATCAGCGTCCAGGGGCGCTTCGATGACGGCTTCCTGCATGCGAGCTTCCTCGTTCACCCGGACGGCAAGATCGAAGCGCTCGGTCCAGCCGGCAAGCCGCCGCATCACGGCCATGGACCGCGCCCCGGTCCCGATGGCCCGAAGGGTCCCAAGGGCGGACCGAAGGGTGGGCCTGATGCTCGGTCCGACGCCGATCCCGGCCCGGACGCAGGCCCTGTCGCCGATGCGGGTCCCCGCGTTGAAGGCCCCGCACCCGAGGTGGGCCCTGCGCCTGATATGGGCGCCGGTGCCCCTGCCGCCGGCGAAGACGTATCGCGGCCGCCGCAGCCGTAAGGGATCGCTGCGGCCGTGATCGCCAAAGAAAGACAGTACGGCGTTCCGGGGTTATCCGCCCCGGGACGCCGTCCTTGTGATTTTTCCCCGACGACTTGGCTGGTAACGCGCCGAGCCTCTTGAATCTGCACGAAATCTTCGCCAACTGGTCGTTCGACATTCGACCATGACGGAGAAGACGACAGATGACGAACCTTGATGCGGATCGCCCCGCCGAGAACCATGTTTTCGAAGCCGACGTGTCGCGCCTTCTGCATATGATGGTGCACTCGGTCTATTCGGATAAGGACGTGTTTCTTCGCGAGCTGATCTCGAATGCGGCCGACGCCTGCGAGAAGCTGCGCTTCGAAGCGATCGCCGCGCCGAACCTCCTGGGCAGCGATGCCGACAACCGGATCACGCTGACGCTGGACGAGGAGAACCTTCGCCTCGTCGTTGACGATAACGGCATCGGCATGAGCCGCGAGGAGTTGATCGAGGCGCTGGGTACGATCGCGCGCTCCGGCACGCGTGCCTTCATGGAGCGCATCGAGGCCAACAAGGCGGGCGAAGGCGCGCAACTGATCGGCCAGTTCGGCGTCGGCTTCTATTCCTGCTTCATGGTCGCGGACCGGGTGGATGTGGTCTCGCGGCGCGCTGGATCGGAAGAGGCCTGGCTCTGGTCGTCGGACGGGCAGGGCGCCTATACCGTCAGCCCGGTCGATCTCACGGACGCCCCGGCGCGCGGCACGCGCATCACGCTCAACCTGATGGAAGACGCCAAGACCTATGCCTCGCGCTGGTCCGTCGAGCGGATCGTCAAGGAGCAGTCCGGCCATGTTCCCGTGCCGATCGCCATCATCGAGAAGCCCGGCGCCGAACCTGTGCCGCTGACGGATGGCACGGCGCTTTGGACGCGCGCGAAGAACGAGGTCTCCAAGGAGGACCACGCCGACTTCTACCGCAGCCTGTCCGGCCAGTACGACGAGCCTGCCCTGACCGTGCACTTCCGCGCCGAGGGACGGCACGAATATACGACGCTGGCCTATATTCCCGGTGCGCAGCCGTTCGATATGTTCGATCCGGACCGCAAGGGCCGTATGAAGCTCTACGTCAAGCGCATCTTCATCACCGATGAGGCAGACGTGCTGCCGCGCTACCTCCGCTTCGTCCGCGGTCTGGTGGATACCGCCGATCTTCCGCTGAACGTCTCGCGCGAGATGATCCAGGAAAGCCCGATCCTCTCGGCCATCCGCAAGGGCGTGACGAGCCGCATCATCACCGCCATCGAGAAGCTGGCGGAGAGCGACGCCGAGGCCTTCGCGAAGGTATGGGAAAATTTTGGCGCGGTGCTCAAGGAAGGCATCTACGAGGATGGCGAGCGGCGCACGCAGCTTCTGTCGCTGGCCCGCTTCAAGACGACGGCAGCCGGCGAGGAAAGCCGTTCGCTCAAGCAATATGTCGAAGACGCCAAGCCCGAGCAGTCGGCGATCTACTACCTCACCGGCAACAGCGTCGAGCAGCTCAAGGCCTCGCCGCAGCTGGAAGGTTTCCGCGCCCGCGGGATCGAGGTTCTGCTTCTGACGGATCAGATCGACAGCTTCTGGGTCATGACGGCCGGCGAGTTCGAGGGCAAGGCCTTCAAGTCGATCACACAGGGTGCCGCTGACCTCGCGCAGTTCGCCAAGCCGGAGGGCGAGGCCGAAGCAGACAGCGCGCCCTCCGCCGATGTCGCGACCTTCATCGCCTATGCCAAGGAGAAGCTTGCCGGAGAAGTCTCCGACGTTCGCGCCTCCGACCGCCTGACGGAAAGTGCGGTCTGCCTCGTCGCATCCGAAGGCGGCTATGACCGGCAGATGGAGAAGATCCTGCAGGGGGCCGGACGGCTGGAGCTTTCGGCAAAGCCGATCCTTGAGATCAACCCGGCGCATCCGCTGGTGAAGGCGATTGCCGCCAAGGCGGATGGTACCGCGCTGAAGGAGGATGCCGCTCTGCTTCTTCTCGATCAGGCACGCGTGCTCGATGGCGACAAGCCGTCCGACCCCCGTGCCTTCGCCGAGCGTCTGACGCGGGTGTTCGAGCGCGCCTTGCAGGCGTGATGTTCTTTCCGCCAGCCCGCGGCTTCGCTGCGGGCTGGCGAACGGAACGGGTAGAAAAATCATGCCTACATCAGGGTATGGTACATGAACAAAGATGCGAATGAGGCGTTGTCGGGGGCCACTCAACAATAGGATTTCCTATGAAGCGCCTTCTTCTTCTCGCCGGCCTTTCCCTGTCGCTCGCTGCAGGCGCAGCGGTCGCTCAAGATGCGCCCCCGCCGCCGCCGGCCCCTCCCGCTGCAGCCGACGCCATGACCCCGCCGCCGCCGCCGCCGGGTGGCCCGGAAGAGGCCAGGAAGGGCGATAAGGGGCCGCGCGGTCCCGAGGGTCATCGTCCGCCGCCCCCGCCGTCAAAGGCTGCGCATTACCGCGTCGAGACGGATGACGTGAAGATCGATCTGAAATGCGCCGACGACGAGCCCGCAAAGGCCTGCGCAGATCTCCTGATGTCGACCATCGACAAGCTCGGAATCGCACGCAACTAATTGCTGCGTTAAAATATCGACCTGACACGAAGAAACGACACCGGCTGGGAGCATTTCCCGCCGGTGTTTTCACGTTCGCAGAGAGGGACGTCGTCCTCGGCCGGCATCATCAGGGTTATCGTGAGCCGGGCAAAGGCGCCTTCCGTACATCCTTCAGAAGCGTGACCAGACCTTGAGCCTGATGCACGGCCAGCGCCTCGCCCTTCTCCTTCGTCGCCTGTGCCGCCTCGCCGACCGCGCCGGTGGCGTTAAGGTCGCTGGCGATCCAGGCATAGGCGTGGGTGCCGGTGGCGCGCAGCAGCGCGAAATTCTCCTCGTCCTCGGCGACAACCGAGGGAAAATCCTCGGCCTTTTCCATATCGACGGCTTGAGGCCGGAAGTGCAGGATCAGGGACGTTTCGGCATCGCCGCCATGAATGCCGAAGCGGTTTTCGACATCCGAGAACAGACCGTCCGGCTTGCCGAAGCGCGACCAGGAGGTCTTTGCGACCAGCATGTTCGCGGTCACGCGGAGCTCGCGCGCGACGATGCCCATGACCTCCTCGTTGCCGCCATGGGAATTGACGATGACCAGCTTGCGGATGCCCGCACGGGCGACCGACTGCCCGAGGGCGAGCCAATGATCGATCAGCACCGTCGCCGGGAGGGTCAGCGTGCCCGGCGCATGCAGATGTTCGTTCGATTTTCCGACCGACTGGATCGGCAGAATGCGCAGGTCGAGATCTCCGGGCAACAGGGGGATCAGCGTCTTCAGCATGCCCCGCGCAATCGTCGCATCCGTGCCGCAGCCGAGATGTGGCCCGTGCTGCTCCGTTGCCGCGATCGGCAGGAGCGCGATCGTCTCCATCGGGTCGATATCCTGAAAGTCCGTGGTCGCGAAATCGCCCCACCATACCTTGCGCTGTCCGCTCATGGTCTCGGTTCCTCTTCTGCCAATGGGGTCTCGACCGCAGCGGCGACGACCTCGATCTCCACCACGAACTCGGGACGTGTGAAGCCGCTGACGATCATCAGGGTCGAGGCCGGGGGATGCTCTGCGAACAGCCGGTCGCGCACGCGCATATAGGCCGCCAGGTGTTCGCGGCCGGTGACATAGGCATTGATCCGCGCGACATGGGCAAGGCTCATGCCGGCCCCTTCGAGGATCGCCTTTACGTTGGCAAAGCAGATCTCTGCCTGCCCCTCGCAGTCCGGCGGTACGATGTCGTCGGCCCCAAGACCCAACTGCCCGGAGCAGAAGACGAGCCGGGCGCCGGTGGCCACATCGACCCCATGGCTGTAGGCCGCCAAAGGCGGCGCGATGCCCGAGACGGGGATGGGACGATGCGCGGGTTTCAGCGCGGATGAAGATGTGGAGATTTCCGAAAAAATGCCTTGCAATTGTGCATGCCTCTTTTAGTATCATCGCATTCCGCTGATACAGTACACATTAGAAAGCCGATTACCACACCTTTCATCAGCTCAACTTATTCCGCCGCTCTTAGCCTTAGAAGGACCCTGTCGCCATGCCGAACTTGCCTGTCTCTGCATTCCTTCTTTCCCTGGCCCTTTCCGCCGCCGCGCCGGCGCTCGCGGCCGATCAGGTGACCTTCGGCACGAACTGGCTCGCCCAGGCCGAGCACGGCGGCTACTATCAGGCCATCGCCGACGGCACCTATGCGAAGTACGGGCTGGATGTGTCCATCCGCCAGGGCGGGCCGCAAGCGGCCAACCGCAATCTTCTGATCGCCGGCCAGATCGATTTTTACATGGGTGGCACGCTCGGCTCGTTCGATGCCGTGGCGCAGGGCATTCCGCTCGTGACGGTCGCTGCCATCTTCCAGAAGGATCCGCAGGGCATCCTTGCGCATCCCGATGCCGGTATCGAGACCTTCGAGGATCTTGCCAAGGCCAAGACGATCTTCATGGGCAAGGAAGGCTTCACCACCTACTTCACGTGGATGAAGGCCAACTTCAAGGGTTTCTCGGACGAGCAGTTCAAGCCTTACCAGTTCAACCCCGGCCCGTTCCTCGCTGACAAGGGGTCTGCCCAGCAGGGCTACATCACCTCGGAACCCTTCGAGATCGAGCGACAGGCGGGCTTCAAGCCGAAGGTCTTCCTGCTCGCGGATGCCGGCTACGACCCCTATTCCACGACGATCGAGACCCAGACGGCGCTGGTGGAAAAGAACCCGGACCTCGTGCAGCGTTTCGTCGATGCCACGGCCATCGGCTGGTACAACTACATGCATGCCGACAACAAGGCCGCCAACGCCTTGATCAAGACCGACAATCCGGAGATGACCGACGAGCAGCTGGCCTTCTCGCTTGCCAAGATGAAGGAATTCGACGTTCTGGAATCTGGCGACGCCAAGGAGGGCGGCATCGGCTGCATGACGGATGCGCACTACAAGGACTTCTACGACAAGATGGCGGCAATCGACGTCGTGAAGAAGGATCTCGACATCAAGAAATCCTACACGCTGCAGTTCACATGCAAGAAGGTGGGCATGGACCTGAAGAAGTCCTGATCCGATGGAGCAGGCCGTTCCCTCCGGCAATCCGGACGGCGCCGAACCGGCGCCGGTCTCTGTATCGCCCCGCAGCGTGGTGTCGCTTCGCGATGTCACCAAGCGCTTCTCCAACGGCACGCTCGCCCTCTCGCGCATGACGATGGACATCCACAAGGGCGAGTTCGTCAGCCTTCTCGGGCCTTCCGGCTGCGGCAAGTCGACCGCGCTGCGGATCATCGCCGGCCTCGGACGTCCGTCGCAGGGCATGGTCGACTGGCCGGCCTCGCGGATCGGCCGGGATGGGCGGCCGGATGCCGACATCGGCTTCGTCTTCCAGGAGCCGACATTGATGCCGTGGAAGCCGGTGTTCGACAATGCGTTTCTGCCCCTTCGCCTCAAGGGCATGGGGAAAGGCGAGGTCCGCGACCGCGTGATGGGGGCGCTGGAAACCGTGGGCCTCAAGGATTTCGCTAAAGCTTACCCGAGAGAACTCTCCGGCGGTATGCGCATGCGGGTGTCGATCGCCCGGGCTCTCGTGACCGATCCGAAACTTCTCCTGATGGACGAGCCCTTCGGTGCGCTCGACGAGATCACCCGGCAGAAACTGAATGATGATGTGCTGCGTCTCTGGAGCGAGAAGGATCTGACCGTGGTGTTCGTCACGCATTCCGTCTTCGAAGCTGCCTATCTCTCCAGTCGCATCGCCGTCATGGGCGCGCGGCCCGGCCGGGTCGTTGCGGATATGATACTGCCGCGCCCCGAAGGCCGCGAGAAGGACGAGGGCTTCCGTTTGTCCGAAACCTATGGCGATCTCTGCCGATCGGTGTCGCAGGCGCTGGTCAGCGCGATGTATGTGCCCGGAGCGGTAGAAACATGACGATGGAGACCGTCGCAGACCTCGCACCGGCAGCCTTTGCAACTGACCCTGAAAAGCCGGGGCTCGGCCGAAGCCGGCTGCTGCGGGTCGCGGTTCCCGCCATCATGCTGGGGCTGACCCTGCTCGTCTGGGAGGTCTATGTCCGCGTCAACGCCGTGCCGCCTTATATCCTGCCGGCTCCCAGCCTCGTCGCGCAGACGCTGGTCAAGGACTGGGGAACGCTCTATCCGGCCTTGCTCGTCACGCTGCGCATAACATTTTCCGCCCTTATTCTCGCGCTTATCGGCGGCACGTTGCTGGCGGTCCTGCTGGTCCAGTCGAAATGGGTGGAACTCGCGCTTTACCCCTATGCTGTCATCCTGCAGGTCACGCCGATCGTCGCCATCGCACCGCTGATTCTCGTCTATGTCTCCTCGACGCAGGCGGCGATCATGATCTGCGCCTTCCTCGTCGCCTTCTTCCCGATCCTGTCCAACATGGTACAGGGCCTGAAAAGCGTCGATCACAATCTTCTCAATCTCTATGACCTCTATGGCGCAAGCCGCTGGCAGCAACTGCGCTTCCTGAAACTGCCGGCCGCCCTGCCTTACTTCATGACCGGGCTGAAGATCGGCGGTGGCCTGTCGCTGATTGCGGCCGTCGTCGCGGAGTTCGCGGCGGGCTCCGCCGGCGCGGGTTCGGGTCTCGCCTTCCGGCTCCTGGAGGCACAATACCGCCTGAACATTCCCCGGCTGTTCGCGGCGCTGGTGCTGCTTTCGGCAACCGGCGTCGCCATCTTCGCCCTGACATCGGTCGTCGCCTGGCTGTCGCTGCGCCGTTGGCACGAAAGCGCGCTTGCGCGGGAGAATTGACGACATGACGGATGACATAACCTCCACCAAGCTTTTGATCCGGAAGGGCCGCGTCCCCGGCAGAACCGGATTTTCCGCCGTCGATATCCGGCTGATCGACGGGTTGATCGACACCATCGCCCCATCCGGCACGCTTGTGCCTGCGGAGGGCGAGACAGTGCTGGAGGCCGACGACGGCATCGTCCTTCCCGCCTTCGTCGATCTCCATACCCATCTCGACAAGGGCCACATCACGCCGCGCAGGCCCAATCCGGATGGTTCCTTCATGGGGGCGCTCAACGCGGTATCAGCCGATCGCGTGGCGAACTGG
Source organism: Rhizobium sp. PP-CC-3A-592 (assembly GCF_003217095.1). Classification (GTDB taxonomy): domain Bacteria; phylum Pseudomonadota; class Alphaproteobacteria; order Rhizobiales; family Rhizobiaceae; genus Ferranicluibacter. The sequence goes on along the minus strand of NZ_QJSR01000003.1, from coordinate 176,239 downwards.
AACGCTGGCGACGTCGAGGCGCGCATGGAGTTCGCCCTGCGCTGCGCCTATGCGCATGGCACGGCGGCGATCCGGACGCATCTCGATTCCGCCCCGCCGCAACACGGGATTTCCTGGCCGGTCTTTGCGCGGAAGCGGGAGGAGTGGGCCGGACGCATCGAGCTTCAGGCGACCGCTCTCTGCGGGCCGGATCATGCGCTCGACAAGGCGTTGGTCGAAGAGCTGGCCCGCACGGTCAAGACCTATGGCGGATCTCTCGGCGGCGCGATTTCCGTCTTCGACCGCGCAGGGGAGGCGATCGCCAACCTCGTGGATGCGGCCGGCCGCCACGGCCTCGACCTCGACCTCCATATCGACGAAAGCGGCGATACCGCCTCGCGCAGCCTGTCGCTGCTCGCCGACCGCGTGATCGAGACCGGCTTTTCCGGGCGCGTTCTGGCCGGCCATTGCTGCTCGCTTGCGATCCTCGCCAGCGAGGATGCGAAGGCGACCATCGACCGCGTGGCCGAAGCCGGCATCGCGGTGGTGTCGCTGCCCATGTGCAATCTTTATCTGCAGGACCGCCGGCCGGAGGAGACGCCGCGCTGGCGCGGGGTGACGCTGCTGCGCGAACTGAAGGCGGCCGGCGTCGTGGTGTCGCTCGCCTCCGACAATACCCGCGATCCATTTTACGCCTATGGCGACCTCGACATGCTGGAAGTGCTGCGCGAAAGCGTGCGCATCGGCCATCTGGACCATCCCGAGGAAAAGCTTGCCGACTGGTTTTCCGCCGTCGCCGCTGTCCCGGCGGCAACCGCCGGCTTTGCCTATGGCGCGACGCTGGCGGTGGGTGCGCCGGCCGATCTCGTCGTTACGCGGGCGCGCACGCCCGGGGAACTTTTTTCGCGGCCCCAGTCCGACCGCACAGTCATTCGCACCGGCAGGGTCATTTCGGCCAAGCTTCCCGATTATCGCGACCTCGACACCCTTCTCGGAGTGACATCATGACGCTCGACGCTTTCCGCAACGACATCGGCTCCATCGCGGTCGAAGACAATCCGAAGCTGGTGCAGAAGAAGAGCCGCGATTTCTACTGGTATTCGCCGGTCCTGAAACGCCAGCTGGATCATGTCACGGCCGATCTCATCGTCAGCCCTAAATCCGAAGGCGAGGTCGTCGAAGTGCTTGCGGCCGCCCATCGCCACGGCATCGCCATCACGCCGCGCGGTGCGGGCACCGGCAATTATGGACAGGCCATGCCGCTGGCCGGTGGGGTCGTGCTCAACCTTGCCGAGATGAACCGCATCATAGAGACGAGCCCCGTACATGTGAAGGCGGAAACCGGGGTCATCCTCGAAAAGATCGACCAGCAGACGCGGGCAGCGCATGGCAGCGAGATCCGGTTCTTCCCCTCCACCTACCGCACCGCCACCGTCGGCGGCTTCGTTGCGGGCGGGTCCGGCGGCGTCGGGTCGATCCGCTGGGGCGGCCTGCGGGCGCTCGGCAACATTCTCGGCCTGACCGTCGTCACCTGCGAGGCAGTGCCGCGCGTGCTGAAGATCGAGGGCGCCGACATCCTCAAGGTCGCGCATGCCTACGGCACCAACGGCATCATCACCGATGTCACCCTGCCGCTGACGGCCGCCTATGACTGGATCGACAGCCTCGTCGGCTTCCCCGACGTGATGGCCGCAACGCGGTTCGCCGAGGCGCTGGCCCGGCAGGATGGCATCCTCACCAAGGAGATCGCGGTGGTCGCCGCACCCGTGGCGCACGACTACTTTCCGCACTATCGCCGCTTCTTCGCGCGCGAAACCTCGCTCGTCGTCGTCATCGCGGCACCCCACGCCATGGACGCGCTGGCCCTTCTCGCCGCGCACCACAAGGGCGACCTCATCTTCCGCTCAGATACCGTGCCGCCCGAGGACAAGCGCCAGTTTCCGCCGGTCTACGAGCTTTGCTGGAACCATACGACAATGCGCGGCCTGAAGGTCGATCCGTCGATCACCTATCTCCAGACGCAGTATCCCGATTTCGAGCATGTCCGCCGCATCCACGAGATGCTCGGCGACGAGATGCCGCTGCATCTGGAAATGATCCGCTTCGACGGCCGCATCGTCTTTTCCGGCCTGCCGATCGTCCGCTTCACCAGCGAGGAGCGGCTCGAGGAGATCATCGCCATCCACGAGAACAATGGCTGCCTCGTCTTTAACCCGCATCGCTACACGCTGGAAGAGGGGGGCATGAAGCAGACGGATGCGGGCCAGCTCGCCTTCAAGGGCGAGGCCGATCCGAAGGGCCTGCTCAATCCCGGCAAGATGGTCGCCTGGGAAAACCCGGATTACGACTTCAACCAGAAACGCAGCTGGGTCTTCGCCGGGCTGCAAAGCGTGGATGCAGCCTGAGCCATGGCGCGCGTCCTTCTCATCCACGCACATCCGGTCGAAACCAGCTTTAGCGCCCAATTGCGGGATGTCGCTCGGCAGGCGCTGGAGGCGCGGGGGCACGAGGTCGATCTGCTCTCGCTCTACGATGACGGCTTCGACGCGGTTCTCTCGCGCGAGGAGCGGCTGAACTACCACAACGAGGCCATCAACATTACGCCGGACATCGCGCCCTATGTGGCGCGCATCCGGGCGGCCGATGCCGTGGTGCTCGTCCACCCCGTCTGGAATTTCGGCCTGCCGGCGATCCTGAAAGGGTTCTTCGACCGCGTGTTCGTTCCCGGCGTGGCGTTCACCATGTCGGCCGGCGACAAGGGCAAGCTCGTCCGCATCCTCCACAACGTCAAATCGGTCGCTGTGATCACCACCTATGGCGGCCCACGCTTCCGCGCCATGCTCGTCGGCGACCCGCCGCGCAAGGTGGCGCGCCGTGTGTTATGGGCCATCTTCCGTCCGAAAAGACCGGTGCGCTATCTCGCGCTCTATAATATGAACGGCAACGGTCCGGCCGAACTCGAAGCCTTCAAGGCGAAGGTGGCAAAGGCGATGGCGTCGTTCTAGGCGGCAAGAGGGAATATGCCGGTGCTCGCGTGCCGGAGGAGGAGACAGTTTGGCAGGTAGCATCAAGACGGCGACCGACACGCTGGAGGTCGGCGAGCGAACCCGTGGCGAACTCGATATCCGCCAGCTTCGCGTGCTGAAGACCCTGCTGTCGGAAAGCAGCGTTTCGCGCACGGCCGCGATCCATGGCCTGAGCCAGCCGGCCGTCAGCCTGACCTTGCGTCGTTTTCGGGCGATGACCGGCGATCCGCTTCTGGTGCGCAGCGGCACGGGCCTTGCGCCAACGCCGCGGGCGCAGGATCTCGTCACGCTCGTCGATCGGATCCTCGACGATATCGACCATCTCGCCGGACGCGAGGCGGATTTCGATCCGGCGACGTCGCAGAGGCGGGTGCGGATCGTCGCGGCGACGAGCTTTGGTCCCTTCCTCGTTCCCCGCCTCATCCGTCATCTGCGGCAGGTCGCACCGCATATGATGCTGGAAATGCTGCCGATGCCGAGCATGGCGGCGCTTCAGCAATTGTTGGAAGCCGGCGAGGTCGATCTGGTGCTCGCCCATCGCCAGCCCGTATCGCGCAACCTGCGGGGAGAAACGGTCACGGAATGCCGGACCGTCTGCATGCTCGACCGGCATCATCCGCTTGCCGGCGCGTCCGCCATTTCCATGGAGGATTACCTCGATCTCGAGCACCTGTCGCCGAACCCGCCCCACGGCGCGTCCGTCAGCCCCATCGACGGACATCTCGCCGAACTCGGCCTGCAGCGCCGCATCCGCGCGAGCCTTTCGGAATATGCGCTGGTACCGATGGTGCTCGCCGGCAGCGATCTCGTCTTCACGACGTCGAAGCCGTTCGCGGATCATTTTGCGGCGCTGTCGGATATCGCCGTGGTGGATGCGCCCGAGGAATTCGGCGCCATGCCCGTCTTTCTGTTCTGGCATGAGCGGGCGCATCACTCGACCTTCAACGCCTGGCTCCGCCGCCTCGTCCGCGACATGCTCGTGTAGAAGGACAGGGGCTCATCTGGAAAAACAGGGCGCGTGTCCCGCGGCGAGACGAGGCGTGCCTTACTGTCCGGCTACCCGGGTCGAGCGGCGTGCAAGGGGCTTCGGCGTCTTGGGAGCATCGGCAAAAGGCTTGGCATGCGGTGCCTACTGTGAGTCGTTCCCGCGCTCGGTAACGGCCTGCGCAGCGGCCTTCCGGATGGCAAGCCATCGCGTGTGCTCCAGCGTCGCATCCGCCAGCGCCCTGTGCGCGGGTTGCGCCGGCTCGGTGCTCTCGATGATGCCCTTCACGAAATCGGCGATCTCGCGGCGGGTGAACGTGCCATCCATGATCGTCCTCGCATGCTCCAGAAAAGCGTCGTCGGATTTCCCGAGCCTCAGCGCATGGCGCGGCAGGCCGCCTGCGCGCAGCAGCACGCTCAGCCATTTCCCATCCCAGGACGGCGCGCTGGCGTAGAGCGCGTGTCCCTCCAGCGTTTCCAGCATATCACGCGCAACGTCCGCGACGGGCGTGCCTTCCAAGTGGAGACGGCGGCGGGAAAGGCCGTGAATGCGCTCGCTCTTCATCGACCAGTCCGTCCAATCGGGCGTCGGGCGGATCAGGTGAGCGCGCGACGTTCCATCCTCGAAGACCCAGGCAACCTCGACCGGATAGCTCTTCTTGCCGAGGGAGGACGCTTCGAAATCGAGAAACACGAGCATGGCATTTGTCCAGAATGGTGTGCGGCATAAAGCGCGACGCTGACCACCGCTACATCCGGTCTCTCCAAGGCATCTGCCGGCCTGTTCCGATCTAGCCGGATCGGACCACCTGCGTAAAGGGACACGGGAAAGCAGGGTCCGGCAAATATCGCCTCTCGACATCATGTGAAATGATCATTGACTCATTATACCAGTTGCCGTTAGATGACCCGACAAAACGGGATCAGGACATATGACATCGATCGCACTTTTCGGCGCAGGCGGAAAAATGGGCACGCGGCTCGCGCGCAACCTCATCGGCTCGCGTTTCGACATTCGCCCTGTGGAGGTCAGCGACGCCGGACGCGCGCGGCTGCAGGCCGATTTGGGTCTGACCTGCTTGCCCGTGGAGGAGGCGCTCGACGGCGCCGAGGTCGTGGTTCTCGCCGTGCCCGATACGGCCATCGGCAAGGTCGCCTCCGGGATCATCGACAAGCTTGCTCCGGGCACCATGGTCGTCGTGCTCGATGCGGCTGCCCCCTTTGCCGGCCATCTGCCGGAGCGCGCCGACATCACCTATTTCGTGACGCACCCCTGCCATCCCCCGATCTTCAACGACGAGACCGAGATGGCGGCGAAGAAGGATCATTTCGGCGGCATCGCCGCCAAGCAGCATATCGTCTCCGCGCTGATGCAGGGGCCGGAAGAGCATTATGCGCTGGGCGAAGAGGTCGCGAAGACCATCTGGGCGCCGGTGATGCGCTCGCATCGCGTAACGGTGGAGCAGATGGCGATCCTCGAGCCCGGCCTGTCGGAAACGGTCTGCGCCTCGCTGCTCGTCGTCATGAGCCAGGCGCTGGACGAATGCGTGAAGCGCGGCGTGCCGGAACAGGCGGCGCGCGACTTCCTGCTCGGCCATATGAACGTGCTCGGCGCCGTCATCTTCAAGGAAGTCGATGGCGTGTTCTCGGATGCCTGCAACAAGGCGATCGAGTTCGGCATACCCGCGTTGATGCGCGACGACTGGAAGAATGTCTTCGAACCGCAGGAGATCGCCGAGAGCATTCGGCGGATCACCTGATCGCGCGATCACACCTGATCGCGCGGTCGCGACGGTTCCGCTTCGGAAGCGGCCCGTCCGACAAGCAGACACGGACCCGCAGGGAGGCGGGTGCGTCAATCACACGACAAAACCTGGGAGGAACCACATGAAACTCGCACGCAGACTGACCCTTGCCGCCTTTGCCGGCGCTCTCGCGCTTTCCACCGCCCTGCCGTCCTATGCGGCCGATCTCATCGCGATCATCACGCCGAGCCATGACAACCCGTTCTTCAAGGCGGAAGCCGTCGGGGCGGAGGCCAAGGCGAAGGAGCTCGGCTACGAAACGCTGGTTCTCGTGCACGACGACGACGCCAACAAGCAGTCGCAGCTGATCGACACGGCCATTGGCCGCGGCGCCAAGGCCATCATTCTCGACAATGCCGGTTCGGAAGCCTCGATCGCCGCCGTGCAGAAGGCCAAGGACGCAAAGATCCCGTCCTTCCTGATCGACCGCGAGATCAACGCGACGGGTGTCGCCGTCTCCCAGATCGTCTCCAACAACTATCAGGGCGCCCAGCTCGGCGCCGAGGAATTCGTCAAGCTGATGGGCGAAAAGGGCAATTACGTCGAGCTGCTCGGTCGCGAGGCCGACCTGAACGCCGGCATCCGCTCCAAGGGCTACCACGATATCATCGACGAATATCCCGACCTGAAGATGGTAGCGCAGCAGTCCGCCAACTGGAGCCAGACGGAAGGGTACTCCAAGATGGAGACCATCCTGCAGGCCAATCCGGATATCAAGGGTGTGATCGCCGGCAACGACACGATGGCGATGGGCGCGATCGCAGCGCTACAGGCCGCCGGCCGCAAGGACGTCATCGTCGTCGGCTTCGACGGCTCCAACGATGTCCGCGACAGCATCAAGGCGGGCGGCATCAAGGCGACCGTGATGCAGCCGGCCTATGCGCAGGCCCAGATGGCCGTCGAGCAGGCGGACGCCTACATCAAGACGGGCAAGGCGCCGGCTGAAGAAAAACAGTTGATGGATTGCGTGCTGATCAATGCCGACAATGCCGAAAAGCTCGAGACCTTCGCGCTCAAGGATTGATCCCACCCTCCTGAGGCGGGCGGCTCGTTCACACGCGCCGCCCGCGCCTTTTCCCATCCGGAGTTGACGGAATGCCGCGTTTCACCGCCGCTGCCGCGCTTTGCCTCGCCTCGGCCACGCTCATGGTCCTGGCCGGCTGCAAGATCATCAAAACGCCGACGGCGGAAGAAGCCGCGGAGGCCGCAAGCGGCGGCTTCAACCCCGAGCGGCAGGCGACCGAGCTCTGGACGCCCAAAGTGGTGCCCTACCTCACGTCGAAGGCCGGCCCCTATGCCGAGGTCGCCGCGCTGATCGCGTCCGATCCCGAAGCGGCGGCCGCGAAATACGGGCACAAGGAAAAGGAGGGCAATGCTCCCTGGACCTATGCTGCCAAAATTTCCGGCACCGTGATCAAGGCCGAGACCACATCGCGCGCCGGCTATCTCGACACCGATATCGACGGTGACGGCAAGGCGGATGTGCGGGTCCAGATCGGGCCGGTCATCAAAGGCACTGCGATCCGTGACAGCCTCGATTTTGTCAGCTTCAACCAGTTCAAGAACCAGATCCAGTGGGCCGAATTCGGAAAGGCTTTCAATGCTCATCTGAACGGGCAGGTATTGCAGGCCCTGCCGCGCGCGGGCCTGGAGGGCAAAACGATCGAGGCGGTCGGCGCCTATCCGCTGCCTGCGAAGGGGCAGCTGCCCTTGTTGACTCCTGTCAATTTGGCAATCGGCGGCTGACCATGGCAGACGAAGACGACATCATCCTTCAGCTCGAGGACGTGACGAAGGTCTATTCCGGCATCGTCGCCGTCAGAAACGCCAACCTGTCGCTGCGCCGTGGCGCGGTCAACGTGCTCGTCGGCGAGAACGGTGCGGGAAAATCGACGTTGATGCGGATGATCGCCGGCGTCGAGCGTCCGTCCCTCGGGCGCATTCTCCTCGACGGCAAGCCGGTCGAGTTCCACTCGCCGGCCGATGCCCAGAAACACGGCATCGGCATGGTGTTTCAGGAGCTCAATCTCTTCGGCAACCTGTCCGTCGCCGAAAACATCTTCGCCACCCGCGAGATCGTCCGCGGTTTCGTCGGCATCGATCACAAGGCGCAGGTCGATAAGGCCAACATCTTCCTCGACCGGCTGGATGCGGGCATCAGTGCCGAGACGATGGTGGAGGACCTGCCGATCGGCCAGCAGCAGCTGGTCGAGATCGCCAAGGCGCTTTCGCTCGACACGCGCATTCTCATTCTCGACGAGCCGACCTCGGCCCTCTCGGCCGCCGAGGTCGATATCCTGTTCAAGGTGATTGCGGAGTTGAAGGCGCAGGGTGTGGCGATCGTCTATATCTCGCACCGGCTGGAAGAGCTGATGCGCATCGGCGACCACATCACCGTGCTGCGGGATGGGCAGATCACCGGCCAGGCACTGGTCAAGGACATCGACACCCGCTGGATCGTCCGCTCGATGATCGGCTCGGATGCCAAGGATTTTGCAAAATCCGTCGATCACAAACTGGGTCGCGAAGCCTTCCGCGCCGAGGATATTTCGCTCGCGCGGCGAACCGGAGGCCTTGCGGTCGATCATCTCTCGCTCTCGGTGCGGGCCGGCGAAGTGCTCGGAATCTACGGGCTGATGGGCGCTGGGCGCAGCGAGTTCTTCGAATGCGTCATGGGACAGCACCCCCACGCGACCGGCCGCATCTTCGTTGATGGCGAGGAGATCGTCGCGCGCGACACCCCGACGCGCATCAAGCGCGGCCTGGCGCTGATCCCCGAAGACCGGCAGCGCGAAGGCCTGGTGCAGGTGCTGTCGATCGCCGCGAACCTGACGCTGGCCAGCCTCGACCGGTTCGTGCGCTTCAAGTTCCACATTGTCGGCGAGCGCGAGCGCTCCGCCATCACGGACGCTATCAAGGATCTCGCGATCAAGGCGCCGAACCCGGATTTCGATGTGACCTCCATGTCCGGCGGCAACCAGCAGAAGGTGGTGATCGGCAAGGCGCTGATGACTAAGCCGAAGGTTCTGCTGATGGACGAGCCGAGCCGCGGCATCGATGTCGGCGCGAAGGCCGATGTCTTCCGCACCATGCGCCGGCTCGCGGGGGAGGGGCTCGCCATCCTGTTCTCCACCTCCGATCTCGAAGAGGTCATGGCGCTGTCCGACCGGATCGCCGTGATGAGCAATGGCCGCATCACCACCATTCTCGACCGGGCGGAGGCGAGCGAGGAAGTGATCGTGCGGGCGGCATCGATCGGGCACAAATCGACACAGACCAGCGGAGATATCGCGCCATGACGACGGCCACCACGACCACACCGGCAGCCGCGACGGACAGCGGCTCGCTTCTGCTGACGCTGATGAAGCTGCGGACGTTCATCGCGCTTTTCGCCGTCATCGCCTTCTTCTCGGCCTTCGCGCCGAACTTCCTCTCGACGGCCAACATCATCCTGATGTCGAAGCATGTGGCGCTGAACGCGTTTCTTGCCATGGGCATGACCTTCGTCATCATCACCGGCGGCATCGACCTCTCGGTCGGCTCCATCGTCGGGCTCTGCGGCATGGTGGCCGGTGGACTGATCCTCAACGGCATCGATCTGCAGATCGGCTATACGATCTATTTCAACATCGTCGAGGTCTGCCTGATCACGCTGGCGGTCGGCATCCTGATCGGTGCGGTCAACGGGCTGCTGATCACCCGGCTGAACGTCGCGCCCTTCATCGCCACGCTCGGCACGCTCTATGTGGCCCGCGGGCTTGCACTTCTATCTTCGGACGGGCAGACCTTCCCGAACCTCATCGGCAAGCCGGAGCTGGCCACCACGGGCTTCGGTTTTCTCGGTTCGGGCCGCATCATCGGCCTGCCGGTGTCGATCTGGATCCTGATCGTCGTCGCGCTGGCTGCCGCCTATTTCGCGCGCTACGTGCCGCTCGGCCGGCAAATCTTCGCTGTCGGGGGCAACGAGCGGGCTGCGCGCATGTCGGGAATCCGGGTCAACCGGGTGAAGATGTTCGTCTACATGTTCTCCGGCTTCTGCGCCGCCATCGTCGGCATTGTCATCTCCTCCGAACTCATGGCGGCGCATCCGGCCACCGGCAACTCGTTCGAACTCAATGCCATCGCGGCAGCGGTTCTCGGCGGTACCTCCATGTCCGGCGGGCGGGGTACGATCGGGGGTACGATCATCGGCGCCTTCGTCATCGGCATCCTGTCGGACGGGCTCGTGATGATGGGCGTGTCCTCCTTCTGGCAGATGGTCATCAAGGGCATCGTCATCATCGTCGCCGTGGTGGTCGATCAGGCCCAGCGCCGGCTGCAGCAGCAGGTCGCGCTGATGCAGCTGGCCAAGAAGGGCTAGGCTGGCGAGCTTTTGCGGCGGGGATTTTGTCCCCGTCGCTCCCAGACGACGAGCAGGATGCTGGAGGCCACGATCAGCAAGGCGCCGATGAAGACGTTCACGGCCGGCACTTCCGTCCAGATCAGGTATCCGTAGAGGAAGGCCCACATCAGGCCGGTATATTCGATAGGCGCGATGGCCGAGGCCGGAGCGTAGCGGAAGCCGTCATAGAGCAGGTATTGCCCGATCGTGGAGATGAGGCCGAGCGCCAGCAGCAGGCCCCAGCCCGCCGCATCCGGCGTGGTCCAGACCCAGGGCAGTGACAGGGCGCAGGCAAGGCCGAACAGCAGGCTCGTCGCATACATCTGGGTCAGCGTCGATTCGCTCCGGCTGACGAGCCGCACGAGAATGGTGCTCCAGGCCCAGCAGAAACCCGCAACGACGCACATGGCCGCCGGCAGCAGGTTCGGCGAGTGGGTGGGGTTTGCGGCAACGACCACGCCGATGAAGCCGCCGATACAGGCGATCCAGCGTCCCATGCCGATCGTTTCCTTCAGGATCAGGATCGACAGGAACATGACCATGATCGGCGCCGAGAAATAGAGCGTCGTCAGTTCCGCAAGGCCCAGCGTGCGGGCCGCATTGTAGAAGAGCAGCCAGGCGACCAGCATCAGCGCGGCGCGCAGCACCAGCGTTTTCCGATAGGGGCTCTGCCAGGCGGAAGGGTGCTTGCGAATGCGGACGAGCACACCGGTGATGGCGACGATCACGAGGCTGCGGAAGAACAGGATCTGCGGCACCGCGTAATCCGTCACCAGCCATTTGACGATCGCATCCTGCAGGGCAAAGCAGGCATAGCCCGCCGAGGCCAGCGCGATACCCGTCAGCGGGCCTTTGTCCTTGATCTCCGAAACCATGTGGTCCTCCAGCCGCGACCCCCCAGCCCGAACCATGGACGAGGACACGCCATCGACAGTGCCGCAATGGCAGGAACCGGCCTGCGCCGCAATGTCAAATTCTCTCGCACCGGACGGAGCGCTTGAAGATGCTGGGGCCATAAGGATCGTAAGTATTTTATTATATTTTAATCCGTATTTGACAGAATGCCGCACGCGCTGCGCCGAGCATTCCGGTGCGGCCTCAGCGGGTGGGGGAGCCTTTCATGATCGATCGTTTGATGTCTCGGATACGGATCCAGACCAAGGTGCTGGTTCTCGTCACGCCGTTCGTGCTCAGCATAACGGCCGTCGGCATCACCGGTCTTTACACATCCGGCCTGCTGCAGGGCCGCATGGAAATCTCCAACAGCGTCCTCCAGTCGCTGAGCGGCTTCAAGGAGGTGTTCTCCGCCATGTCGCGCTTCCTGATGCAGCCGTCGCCGGAGACGCACGATGCCGCGCGCAGGGAACTGAGCGACGAGATCGCCAATCTGAAGACGATGGCCGATGGCCTGCGTGCGGAGACGGATGTCACCCGCCTGGACGAGGCGCTCGCCCAGTCCGCGAGCATCGCCGCAAACATCGAAACCCTCTGGGCGCTGCAGACCGACCGCGAGCGGATCGCCACCGCGGTTGGCGCCAGCACCGAAGAACTGCTCGCCGTGCAGGCCGCAGCAGGGAAACAGGCCTTCGTCCTCCTCGCCTCTGCCAAGACCCTCGAGAAATCCGCAAAATCCGACCTGAAGACCGCGCTGCAAGTCGGCGCGCTCGGTTCCGCGGCGCAGACGCTCGCGACGCAGGCAACCGCGGCAGTCAGCGACGCGGACCGGATCAAGGCGATCAAGACGGGCCTGCCCGCCGTGTCCACGGCGCTCGACGCGACGATCAAGGCGCTCGGCAAGGTCTCGCTTCCGGCCGTCGATGCACTGAAGCCTCAGATGGCGGCCGTTAGCGATGCTGCTGCCAAGGCTGGCACCGATCCCTTCGCCGCCGGCAATCTCGTCACCGCACTCGCTTCGCTCGACCGTGCGGCGGCTGCGATCAAGACGGCGTCCGACGAAGCCCTGCGAAATGCCGTCTCCGCGCTTGCCGCAGCGGAAGGCGAAATCGCCAAGGCCGATCGCGTCGGCAACAAACTGCGCGCTATCGTCGGCAATGCCAACCAGATTCGCGTCGTCTTCGCCGAACTCGCTGCCGTTCCGGACGACGGTGGCGTGAAGACGGTGCAGCAGGCGCTGTACGCCTATGGCAAGGAGATGGAGGGCCTTGCGACTGCCATCCCCGGGGATACGGTTCTGGCCGCGCTGCCGGCAAAGGCGAAGCCTGCCCTTACGTCCCTGGAGGCGAACGCCCTCGCGCTTGTCGCCTTGTCCCAGAAGCAGCGGTCGGAATTCGACGCGGCGGCGGCTCAGATCGACGGGACCTGGACGCTGCTGACGGAATTCGCGGAAAGCCAGAAGCAGAGTGCGGGCACGGAGCGCGAGCAGGCCAACACGATTTCGCTCGGCGCGACGCTTGCGGGCATCCTCATCGCTCTTCTCGCCGGCACCGCTCTGGTCATGACGTTGAAGGGCCCGATCGGGCAGATCACCGCCGCCATGCGTCGCCTTGCGGACGGTGCGCTGGATACGTCGATCACGGGTGAAAACCGTTCCGACGAAATCGGCGACATGGCGCGCGCGCTTTCGGTCTTCAAAGGCAATGCGCTCACCAAGGTCTCGATGGAAGAGCAGGCGGAGGCGACCCGCCGCGAGACGGAGACCCAGCGGCTGCGCAACGATGCGGACCGCCAGGAGGCCGCGCAGCAGGTTCAGTTCGCCGTGGACACGCTGGCGCAGGGCCTGTCGCGCCTTGCGCGTGGCGACATGAGCGTCACCATCGAGACGCCCTTTGCCGCGCATCTCGATCGTCTGCGCAGTGACTTCAACGCCTCGGTGGGTGGCCTGCGCGAGACGCTTTCTGAAATTCGCACTATTTCCAGCGCCATCCACCATAACGGCCAGCAGATGGCCGATGCCGTCGGCGACTTGGCCAAGCGAACAGAGCAGCAGGCGGCAGCGCTTGAGGAAACCTCGGCGGCGGTTGACGAAGTTTCGTCCACGGTGCGCATGGCGGCCGGTCGCGCCAACGACGTGCAGGGCATCGTCCAGCGCGCCAAGCGCAATGCCGACAACTCCTCCGGCATCGTGCAGAACGCCATCTCGGCCATGATGCGGATTCGCGAGGCTTCCGACAAGATCGGGCAGATCGTCGGCGCCATCGACGCGATCGCCTTCCAGACCAACCTTCTCGCGCTCAACGCCGGCGTCGAAGCGGCCCGTGCGGGCGAGGCCGGGAAGGGCTTTGCGGTCGTTGCCCAAGAGGTGCGCGACCTTGCGCAGCGTTCGGCGCAGGCGGCCAAGGAGATTGGCGGGCTGATCGCGAAATCGTCGGCGGAAGTTGCAACGGGCTCGCAATATGTCGAGCAGACCGGCAGTGCGCTGATGGAGATCGCACACCAGATCGTGGATATCGCCGGCCATGTCGATCATCTCGCGACCTCCAGCCGCGACCAGTCGACCTCGCTCGAATCCGTCAACGGCTCCGTCAACCAGATCGATCACATGACCCAGCAGAACGCCGCGATGGTGGAAGAGACCAATGCCGCGACCCTGCAGCTTGCCGAGGATATCGACATGCTCGCAGGCCTCGTCGGCCGCTTCCGCCTGCTGGAGGAGGACGATGTTCGGCACGCACGGGCCGCTTGACCAGTCATTGAGACAGGCTCTCGCCGATTTCGGTTGAATTGCCGGGAGACCGCGATAGCGTCAGGCTCTCACATCACGGGAGCTTCCGATGGCGTTGACCGAACAGAGACTGCTGGAATTACGGGAAAAATACGCGACTGGGCACGGGGGCGAGATCAGCGATCCCGGCTTTCGCCGCGTGGCTGCGCATATCTTCTCCGAAAGCGGCACACGGGCTGCACCCTATTCCGGCATACCGACACTGCTGTCCGCACCTCTGGTCGAGCCGAGCGATAGCGAAGCGTTCGACGCGCTGCAGGTCGCGCTGCTCGGCATTCCCATGGATCTCGGCGTGACCAACCGCACCGGATCCCGCTTCGGCCCGCGGGCGCTGCGGACGATCGAGCGGATCGGGCCCTATAACCATGTGCTCGAGGTCGCGCCGGTGCATGAGTTGCGCGTAGCGGATATCGGCGATGTTCCCTTTCGCAGCCGCTACCGGCTGGAAATGAGCCACGAGGACATCGAGCAGCATGTAAACGGGATCGTCGCAAAGGGCATCCTGCCGCTGTCGGTCGGCGGCGATCATTCCGTGACGCATCCCATTCTGCGCTCGGTCGGGCGGGAGCGGCCTGTCGGCATGATCCATATCGATGCGCATTGCGATACGGGCGGTGCGTATGACCTGACCAAGTTCCACCATGGCGGCCCCTTCCGCAACGCGGTTCTCGATGGCGTTCTCGATCCGACACGGGTGATCCAGATCGGCATTCGCGGCTCGTCCGAATATCTCTGGGAATTCTCCTACGATGCCGGCATGACGGTCATCCACGCAGAAGAGGTGACCGGAATGGGCATTCCGGCGATCATCGAGAAGGCGCGCACGATCGTCGGAGACGGGCCGACCTACCTTTCCTTCGATATCGACAGTCTCGACCCGGCCTTTGCGCCCGGCACGGGAACGCCGGAGATCGGCGGTCTGACCACGCGGGAGGCGCTGGAACTGCTCCGCGGCCTCAAGGGTCTCAATTTCGTCGGTGGAGACGTCGTCGAGGTCGCACCGCAATATGACAGCACGACCAACACCGCCCAGGCCGGAGCACAGATGCTGTTCGAGATCCTGAGCCTGCTCGCCTTCAGCCCGTCGCTGAAGCCTTGATCGTGATACCTCTTTTCGATTGCCCGTAGGCTCGGCCCTGCCGCGTCTACCGTCTGCGAAGCGGCCAGTGCAGGATGCCGGCGGCGTAGAGGGGCAGCCAGACGAGCACCGGCTGAAGCGCCAGACGCGGGACGTGATAGAGCCAGGGCAGAACGCCCGCATCAATCGCCGTCAGGCCGTCGATGGCATGCTTGATGTTGGCGGGGTAGACGCAGACGGCGTATAGCGCGAGGCCGAGCGCCGCTGGCCGCTCGACGGCGCGGAACCAGAGACCGATCGCGCCGAGAAGCTCGCAAACTCCCGTCAGCGCGATGACCGTTGTCGGATAGGGCACCCAACCGGGTGTGATCGTCAGAAAAGGCGATGGCCAGACGAGATGCAGAATGCCTGCCGCCGCGTAGAACAATGAAAGCGCGATGCGCAGGCCGATATGCCGTTCGTCGCTGCGCCTCGTTTCAATCATGGTGTGTTCATCGTCCTGTGGATGTCTGCGGCTTTATGCCCGTTTTTCAGAACGCATGACACCCCGATACGAATGACCCGCCGCTTCAGGGAAAGCGGCGGGTCTTGACCTCGAAGGCAGGGAGTAGCGCCCCGAGGTCGAGGGAGATAAGCCGAGATTCAGCCGGCTCTACAGGTTGGCCAGAAGATCGTTGATGCGGTTTTCCATATCTGCCAGCGCTGCATCGACCTCTTTCTGCCCGGTCATCGCGGCGTTCATTTCCTGACCGATGATGTCCTGGATCGCGAACTGGCGCTGGACGGTGGAGGGGAGGGCCGTGCCGAGCGTGGCGATCGGCGCGACGGTGTCGCGGTGTGGTAGGGCTTTGAACGCTGACGTTTCGAACACGGCTTTCACGGCCGGCAGGTGGCCGGTGCGCGACCATTCGAAGTCGTTGTCCTTGAAGAACTTGAGGAACTTGCCGATGGCCGCCGTCTCTTCGGCTGAGCGGTCCTTCTGCGAAATACCCCAGGCGTGGCCGTCGGCATATTGGCTCTTCTTGCCGGGGAAGAGCTGCGGATAGGGATAGACGGCATAGCCGCCTTTGTTCAGCGCGGTCCCCGGCGTTTCCGAGGAGGCGTTGTAGTCGCCGATGACCCAGGTGCCGTTAAGGTGCACACCACCTTCGCCAGCGAGAAAGGCGTTGATGCTGGCGGCGTAGTCCATGTCCTTCGTGGTGTCGCCCTGGTCGAAGATTGCCTTGTACATCTCCAAGACCTTTTTGGCCTCGGGCGTGTTCAGCTTGACCTTCAGCGGATCGGCGAAGAAGTCGGAATCCTGCTGGAACAGGTAGGTGTAGAAATTGCGGGTATAGAGCGCCGTCTCGTTGGCGAGATTCTGGACGAAGTAAGGCTTGCCGGTCTTCTCGCGGAATTGCTTGGCCTGCGCCAGGAGTTCGTCGACGCTGGTCGGCAGCTTCGGCGTGCCATCGGCATTCACGAGGTCCGCCTGCTTAAACAGGTCCATGTTGATGTGGTAGAGCATCGTCCAGTTGTCGATCGGCAGGCCGTAGATCTGGCCGTCCTTGGTCACGCCGTTTCGGGCCGCATCGGTAAAGTCGTCCGGCTTCACGCCGACGGAGGCGAGAACCTCGTCAAGCGGCATCAGCAGGCCCTTGGACTGGTAGTCCGAGAGCGCCGAGTGGTGGATCGAAACGATGTCGGGCGGATCTCCGGCGGCAAACTGCGCGGTCAGCTGGTCGTAGCCCGGCCACTCCACTGTCGTCACCGAGATATGGATATCGGGATTGTCGGCGTTAAACTTGTTGATCATCGAGGTGATGATCCCGCATTCCCCGACGGCCTTCGCCACATCGGTATTGCTGCCGAAATCCGCGTCGCAGGCGCCGAAAAAGCGCTGCAGGCTCAGCTCGGTGGCCGCGAACGACGGCGTCGCCGCCATCACGGCAAGGGCCGAAGCTGCCGCCAGAATAGACGTCCTCCATACATGCATCTTGCGTGTCTCCTCCATGTCATGATTGCGTTTCACCGGCCTTGTCTTGCCTCAGGCCGGGCAGTCTCCTCACCGAACGGCAGCGCCGGATACGGCGGTAACGATGTATTTCTGGAAAAACAGGTACAGGATCAGGATCGGTGCGCTGGCAAAGACCGCCTGCGACATCAGGAAGCCGAGACCCTCGGACTGCGCGAAGTTCGTCTGCGTCGAGGCGATGCCGACGGTCAGCGTGTACATTTCCTTCTTCGTGCCCGAGATCAGCGGCCAGAAATAATCGTTCCAGACGCTGAGAAAGGTGAAGATGCCGAGCGTCGCCTGCGCCGGCACCGTCAGCGGCAGAAGCACCTTCCAGAAGATCTTGAAGCGGCTCGCATTGTCGAGCAGCGCCGCCTCATCCAGCTCCTTGGGAATGGCGCGAAAATACTGCGTCATCAGGAACACGCCGAAGGGCGCCGAAAGCCAGGGCAGGATCAGCCCCGGATAGGTGTTGTGCAGCTTCAACCAGGAAAAGAGCTGGTGGCGGGCGATCAGCACGGCCTGCTCGGGAATGGCGAGACCAATGAGCACGACCACGAAGAGGACGTTGCGGAAGGGAAAATTGAGGCGGGCAAAGCCGTAGCCGGCGAGCGAGCAGAGCACCAGCGTGCCGAGCGTCACGCCGCCGGACACGATGAGGCTGTTGAGAATCCACCGGAAGACCGACGAGGTCGTCAGGATGTTGAGATAGTTCTGGAGCGTGTAGGGGGCATGGAACACGGCGTTCATGCTCGCCATCAGTTCCTTGTTGTCCTTCAGCGACAGAGCGACGACCCAGACCAGCGGCGCCATCATGACGACGGCCGTCGCGATCGTGAGGGCCAGAATGACACGATCGCCCGTGCTGCGTCCGACCATGCCGGAAGGTCCCGTGCCCGTCTGCGCGGATGTGGCTGTCATCGTGCTCATGCGTCCTCTCCCTTCCGGCGGGAAACGAGATACTGGATCATCGCGGCAACGAGGATCAGTGCGAACAGGACTTCGGAGGCAGCAGCGCCGAGACCGAGATCCCACCGCTTGAAGGCGGCGTCGTAGATGTAGAGGACGAGCGGCGTGGACACATTGTTGGGTCCGCCATTCGTCATCAGCCGCGCCTGCCCAAAGAGCTGGAACTGCAGCACGATCTGGATCACGACCACGAGCACGAAGGTGCGCTTGATGGACGGGAAGGTGATGGAACGAAACGTGCGCCAGCGTCCCGCATTGTCGAGTGCCGCGGCCTCATAGATATCGCCGGGGATCTGCTGGAGCGCGGAAAGAAACAGCATCATCGGCAGGCCGACGCACCACCAGATCGTCGCGATGGCAATGGCGATCATGACCAGCGTCGGATCGGACAGGAAGGCCGGGGCCGTGGCGCCGAACCAGCCGTAGACGGTGGACAGGAGGCCGAAGCCCGGCACGAAGACGATGCGCCAGATCAGCGTGACGATGGTGACGGAGAGCACCGACGAAGCGAAGAAGATGGTGCGCAGCACCGCTGCCGTGCGCGTCTGCCGGTTGAGCGCCAGCGCCAGCAGAAGGCCGATCAGCGCCAGCGCGGGAACGGTGAGCAGCACGAAATAGAACGTGTTGCCGATGGCCTGCAGGAAGATCCGGTCGTTGAAAAGCCTGACATAATTGGCAAGCCCGACGAAGCGGCCGGTGGAAAACGCATCCGCCTTGTGCAGGCTCATCCACATGCCCCAGAACAAAGGCACGATGAGCAGCAGCACGAAGAATACGAGGTAAGGCGCGACGAAGATCGCGTTGCGCCAGAGGGGCGCGTTGACGTTCTGGACCTGTCGCCGGGACGGTACGGGCCGTTCCGCCGGGGATGTGCCGGCAAGCGTCAGGTTAGCCATGGCCGATCTCCTCCGCATGGCGGGCGCGACCCTCGGCATCGAACAGGTGCGTCCGCGTGCCGTCGAGGACAAGCGCGATCTCATCGCCGATGGCGACGCGGCTCATGCCGATATCCTCGGCGACGATCATGCTGCCGTCCTTCAGCCGGACATAAAGCAACGTGCGGTCGCCGAGCCTTTCCAGCACCTCGACCCGGCCGGGCATCGTGTTGACGGCGCCGGGCTCCGTGCGGCGGACGGCCTCGGCGCGGATGCCGAGCGTCTGTTCGGCCGCGGTCACGCCATCGGCGCGGATTGTCGTGGTCAGCTGTGCGCCATTCGGCAGCGTCGCGACGAGGAAGCCGCGGCTCTCCGACAGGGTGACCGGCAGGAAGTTCATGGTGGGCGACCCGACGAAGGTCGCGACGAACCGACTGGCCGGCCGCAGATAGATGTCCATTGGCGTGCCGATCTGCTCGATTTGCCGGTTGTTCATGACGACGACGCGGTCGGCCAGCGTCATCGCCTCGATCTGGTCATGCGTGACGAAGATCATGGTGGACTTCACGCGGTTGCGCAGTTGCGCGAGTTCCACGCGGGTTCGAACCCGAAGAGCTGCATCGAGGTTGGAAAGCGGCTCGTCGAACAGAAAGGCCTTGGGTTCCTTGACGATTGCGCGGCCGATGGCGACGCGCTGGCGCTGCCCGCCGGAGAGCTGGCCGGGCTTGCGCTCCATGAGATGCCCGATTTCCAGCATTCGGGCGGCCTCCGCCAGACGCGCATCGATCACGCCCTTGGGCACGTCGATATTCTTCAGGCCGAAGGCCATATTGTCGGCGACCGTCATATGCGGATAGAGCGCGTAGGACTGGAACACCATGGCGATGCCGCGCTGGCCGGGCGGCAGCGTGTCGATCCGTTCGCCATTGATGGAGATCGTGCCCTCGTCCACGCTTTCGAGCCCGGCGATCATGCGCAGCAGCGTCGATTTTCCGCAGCCGGAAGGGCCGAGAAACACCATGAACTCATTGGCCTTGACGGACAGCGAGAGGTTTTCAAGCACCGTCATCGCGCCGTAGCGCTTCGTGACGCTGTCGATCTCGATCTGCGCGGTCATGCAAGCCTCCTGCCGGTGTCGTTCAAAACACAGGTCTGCATCGTATCCTCCCGGCCGAGGCACGGGTTCCCGCCCGTCCATCCGCCATCCTTGCCGCCATTCCGGGTCGCCGAACCGGGTATCCTCCTCCGGTCCGCAATGTCGCCTCTTGATCCTCGTCAGACCTTGAGGCGGATCATCCGATAGCTCAGCGGCGCGATGGACGCTGTGAGACGACCGTCCGCAAACAGGGCACCTTCGCCCTTCACCGGCACGACATTATCGGGCGTCTCCGCGGTGTTGGTAATGCCGAGGTCGGAATGGGCGATGACCTGATCCTCAACGATCGACAGGACGCCGAATTCGAGCAGGCCGACATCGAGATCGAGCGCTTCGCTCAGATGCCGGTTGACGAGGAAGAAGGTGACATGGCCCGATGTCGCGTCGTGCACGGCGGAGACATCGAGATAGGGTACCGCGCCGATATCCTCGACGGTGTAGCTGGGGCTGTCCACCATCAGCTTCAGTGCCGTGCCGCGACCGTAGACCGAGGCGTAATAGTAGGGATAGAAGATCGTCTGGCGCCAGGCCGGGCCGCCGGGCACGGTCATGATCGGCGCGATGACGTTGACGAGCTGGGCAAGGCAGGCGATCTTCACCACGTCGGCCCGGTTGATGAACGTATTCAAGATGCAGCCGACCTGCAGCACATCCTCGAAATTATAGTCATCTTCCAGCAGCGGCGGCGCTTCCGGCCAGCCATTGTGGCCTTCGAGGATCGCCTTGTCCCGTTCCTTGGAATGGTACCAGACGTTCCATTCGTCGAAGGAGATATAGACGTCCTTCTTGGAGCGCTTCTTCGACTTCACATAGGCGATGACGCCGGCGACCGTACCGATATAGGTGTCGAGCTCCAGGCTGCGGGCAAGATAACTCGCCGTGTCCTTGGCCCGGTTCTCAAAGTACATGTGGAGCGAGATGTGGTCGACTTCGTTGTAGGTATGCTCCAGCACCGTCGCCTCCCATTGCGGGTAGGTCGGCATATGGGCGTTGGAGGAGCCGCAGACGACGAGTTCGAGCCGGCTGTCGAAGGCGCGCATGGCCTTCGCCGTCTCATGGGCAAGCCGCCCATATTCGTCGGCCGTCTTGTGGCCGATCTGCCAGGGGCCGTCCATCTCGTTGCCGAGGCACCAGAGGCGCACATCGAACGGCGCTTCACGGCCGTTGGCGCGGCGCTTGTCGCTCCAGGTGCTGCCGCCTTCGTGATTGACGTATTCGAGGAAGTTGCGCGCCTCGTCGAGCCCGCGTGAGCCGAGGTTGACCGCGAGCATCATCTCCGTGCCCACCGTCTCGCACCAGTCGGCGAACTCGTGAATGCCGATCTGATTGCTCTCCGAGGTGTGCCAGGCAAGATCGAGGCGAACGGGGCGCTCTTCACGCGGGCCGATGCCGTCTTCCCAATTATAGGCGGAGACGAAATTGCCGCCGGGATAGCGGACGATCGGGACCTGCAGCTCCTTCACGAGATCGATGACATCCCGACGCATGCCATCGCCATCGGCCGTCGGGTGGTCCGGCTCGTAGATCCCGGTGTAGACGGCGCGGCCCAGATGCTCGATGAACGAGCCGTAAAGCCGCGGGTCGATCTCCGAGATCGTGAATTTGCTATGGGCGATAACTGTCGCCTTCATGCCGTCCTCCCGAGTAAATCATATTTCATGATTTGTATCATGATTTAAGATGAATAGAGCGGAGGCGACGGGAAGCGTCAAGCGGAAAATGTTGTGCAGTGCGAAACCGGTGTCTTACTTGCGGGTGCGCAGCCGCAGCAGGATATCCTGATCGTAGTTGCCGAAACCGCGCCCGAAAATGTTGATGCCGCCCGGGTGCTTGGCATCGTCGCGCACACCGATCCGCAGGCGGATGGAATGGTGGACGTCCAGTTTCAGATCGTCGAGACGGATGTCGGATATCCGCAGGCCATCGACGTAGGAGCCTTCGTCATTGACGCGAAAGCTTTTCAGTTTCCCATATTGCGAGCCCTTCAGTTTCCACCAATCCGGCGTGTAAACCCCTCTTTTATCACCGAAATCTCCCGGAGAGGTCCATGTTCCCACCTCCACGCCGTTGACTGCAAGCGTGATGTCGGACGGCCAGTCGGCGCTGGTGCCGGGAACCTCGGAGGAGAGTTCCAGCACGAATTCCAGCTCCCGGATCTGCGCATTGGCAAGGCGGGCATTGTTGGGAAACTGGTACTCGACATGGCCGCGGGTGAACCAGATCAGCCCGGTCTTCATGCGGTCGGGATCGAGAAACGTACTGGGTACGTCCAGCAGTCCGATGATGCCATCGACCGAACAGAGCCCACAAGGTGCCGACACCTCGAAGCTCGTATAGAGGCCGAGCGGCATGGACACATCGATGGCGTCCGGTTCCGTTTCCTTGATATCGTTTTTCAGAACGATCAGGATTTCATCGTAAAGTGCGTGACAAACCTTCTGGTTTCCCTTCCGCGCCTTGATGGTTTCGGTGCTGATCAGCCCCGCTTCCTGCAGCATCTGGACGTTGATCGACACGCTGGATTGCGGCGATCGGAGGACGTCGGCGATGTCGTTGACGTTCATCGGACCCTTGTCTTGCAGCAGCTTCAGGATCGAAATACGGGCTGGCGACGCCAGCCCCTTCAAAACGGCCTGGTTCTCTTCAGGATCGACGACGAGAAAATTTCGGCTCACGATCTGGCACTCCAAGCTAGGCCTTTGAAGTTTTTATTCATATCGATAAAACTGATCCAGTCAACAATCGCATTTGCACGCGTTCCCTAGGTGAACCCGGTTCCACCCGCCCTATCTCTTGGGGCGACCGGGCGTGCCGCTGAAGAGGATGCCGGGGCGATCGTTATCATTAAAGGAGACCCGCGTGACGACACCGACAGCCCGCGTGCAGCAGACCGCCGACGCCACCTCAGGCGCAGCGCTCGGCAATCTCGATCCCGCGCCGCCCGCAACATTGGTGATCTTCGGCGCGACCGGCGACCTTACCCGCCGCCTGCTCGTTCCCGCGCTCATCAACATGGAGCGGGAAGGGCTGATCAACCCGTCCTCGACCGTGCTCGGCATCGGCAAGGACGCCGGCGATGACGAGATGCTCAGGACGAGCCTCGAGACCTTCAGTGCCGGGCATTTCGGCGAAGGCGATGCGCAACGTGGCGAGGCCTGGAAGAGCCTGCGGCCAAAACTGCGCTACCGCGCCGGAGACTTCACGGCAGATCAGATCTACGCCGAGATCGCCGCCGAACTCACCGGAAACGCGGTCTTCTACCTCGCCGTACCGCCGCGTTTCTTCGGCGATATCGTCGAAAAGCTCGCCGATCACGGGCTGACGACGGAAGCCGACGGCTTTCGCCGCATCGCGATCGAAAAGCCGTTCGGGCATGATGCGGCGTCGGCAAAGGCGCTCAACGCGCGTATTCTGGCCCGTGTGGCGGAAACGCAGGTCTACCGCATCGACCATTTCCTCGGCAAGGAAACGGTTCAGAACATCATGACGCTGCGCTTTGCCAACATGATGATCGAGAAGCTGTGGAACAGCGACAGCATCGACCATATCCAGATCACGGCGGCGGAAACCGTGGAGGTCGGCACGCGCGGCAGCTTCTACGATGGCACCGGGGCACTTCGGGACATGGTCCCGAACCACCTGTTCCAGCTTTTGTCCATGGTGGCGATGGAGCCGCCGATCAGCTTCGACGCGGAAGCCGTGCGGGACGAGAAGGCGAAGGTGTTGCGCGCGATCCGGATCTATGAACCGGAAGAGGCGGCCGAAAACAGCGTGCGCGGCGCCTATGCCGCCGGGACCATCGGCGACCGGACGATCCCTGCCTATACCGAAACAGCGGACGTCAAACCCAACAGCACCACGGAGACCTATGTCGCGCTGAAGCTGATGATCGACACCTGGCGCTGGGCCGGCGTGCCGTTCTACCTGCGCACCGGCAAGGCGCTGACGGTGCGGGATACGGAGGTCATCGTCACGTTCAAACCCGTGCCGTTCGCGCAGTTCCCGCGCCTCAAGAACGCGCACCTGCCGCCGAACCGCATCGTCATCCAGATCCAGCCGGACGAGGGCATCAGCCTCGATATGCTCATCAAGCGACCCGGCATCGGCGTGGCAGTGGAGCCCGCGGTGATGGATTTCCGCTATGCCGGCTTGTTCGATATCGGCCGGCTGAACGGTTACGAGACCCTGATTTACGATATCCTGACCGGCGACCAGACCCGGTTCCAGCGGGCGGATGCGGTGGAAGCCGGCTGGCGGGCCGTCCAGCCGTTTCTCGACCGCTGGGCGGAAGGCGGGGCACCTGAGCCCTACGCGCCCGGCTCGCTCGGGCCGGACGCGGCGGCGGATCTTCTCGCCCGCGATGGTCTCGCCTGGCACGATCTCATCACCCGTTGAGGCGCGGGATGGAACCACGAGCGCAGGCTGCTTTCTGCCGGGACGAGGAAGCAACGTCCCGGCTGCGCGGCTGCACGGTCGTCGCCGCCCTTCGTGTCGCGCTCCTCGGCGCATATCTCTTACCCTTGCAGGCATCGGAGGCAGTTGCCCAGACCAAGGAGGAGCGGGATGCCGGTTGCCTGTACGAGGGCGGCGCGGCATCGCCGGCCCTCTGCATCCGCAAGGAGAGTTTCAACGGCGATCTCTGCCGGGCGATCGAGCATTTCGCGAAACGGTCGGGTCTGCCGCCGGATTTCCTCGCACGATTGCTCTGGCGCGAAAGCCTGTTCAGGCCGGAGGCCGTCAGCCCCAAGGGCGCGGAAGGCATCGCGCAGTTCATGCCGGGCACGGCGCGGGCACGTGGGCTCGGCAACAGCTTCGACGTCATCCAGTCGCTCGATGCCGCCTCGGCTTACTTGCAGGAGCTTCGCACACGGTTCGGCAATGCCGGGCTTGCCGCGGCGGCTTATAATGCCGGGGAGGGCGGGCTTTCGCGGTTTCTCTCGACGGGAAGGCTGCCGCTGGAAACGCAGGATTACGTCTTCGCCATCACCGGACATCCCGCCGAAACCTGGAAAACCAGCCCGCCCGAGAGTGCCGCCCCGGTGCTCGATCCGGCCAAGCCGTTTCTCGATGCCTGCATCGCGCTTGCGACCAGCCGCATCATCCGAGATCCCGTCCTTGCCGGCTCGGCCGACTGGGCGCCCTGGGGCGTGCAGCTTGCCGGGCATTACAATCCTGCCACCGCGATGAAGCTGTTCACGCTGGCCGTCGCCCGGCTACCCGCGCCTTATAATGCCGAGCGCGCGCTTCTGATCCGCCAGCGCGGTGGCAATTTCGGCTATCGGCCCCGCTACGCTGCGCGCATCGGGCGCGAGAACCGGCAGGAGGCAGACGCCCTTTGCGCCATCGTGCGGAAAACCGGCGGGGCCTGCATCGTCTTTCGCAACAGGCCCCGTCGCTGATCCTTCACCTGCGCCAAAGCAAAAAGGCCCGACAATACCGGGCCTTTAGGAATGCGCGTTCTAGGTGCTATTCGGCGGCCTGCGAGACCGGTGTCATGTTGCGATAGGGTTCGCAGAGCGCTTCCATCATCCGCACCTCTTCCGCCGTCAGGTCGGTCAGCGGCGCGCGAACCGGGCCGGCGTCGAAGCCCATCAGCCGGACGCCGGCCTTGATGGCGGAGACCGCATAGCCCTTCTGGCGATTGCGGATGTCCATGAACGGGTAGAAGAAGTCGATCAGGATGCGGTTGGTGGTCGCCGTGTCCCCGGCGCGAAGCGCCGTGTAGAACTGCTGGGCGAGCGCCGGCACGAAGTTGAAGACGGCCGAGGAATAGGTCGTTACACCCGCGCCGAGATAGGCATCGGCAAAGAGCTCTGCCGTCGGCATGCCGCCGAGATAGGTGAGCCGGTCGCCCATCGTCGCGGTGATGCGGCGGACGAGCGCGATGTCGCCGGAGCCGTCCTTGAATCCGACGAGGTTGGGGCAGGCGTCGCAAAGGCGCGACAGCGTGTCCGCCGTCAGGATCGAATTATCACGGTTATAAACCATGACCCCGATCGAGACCGACTGGCAGACGGTCTTGATATGCTGGTAGAGGCCTTCCTGGCTCGCATCCATCAGGTAATGCGGCAGCAGCAGAATGCCGTCCGCACCGGCCTTTTCCGCGGCTTTCGCGATGGAGACCGCGATGCGCGTGCCATAGCCGCAACCGGCAACGATCGGCGTAGCCCCGGCCGAGGCCTTGGCAGCGGCGACGATCTCGGGAATTTCCGAAGGCTCCAGCGAGAAGAACTCCCCCGTTCCACCGGCGGCGAACAGAACCGTCGCATCGAAGCCGGCAAGCCAGCCAACATGCGCCTCGTAGGCCTTGCGATTGAACAGCCCGTCGGCACCGAAGGGCGTGACGGGGAAGGACAGGAGGCCGGCGCCGAGCGCGTGCTTCAGTTCGATGGGTTCCATAGACAAGGGATGTTCTCCAGGCGTTGCATTCCGGAGGACGATATCGAGAGATATTATCTCTGTCAATAGTTGTATGATCTATGTGGTCACGGTGCTGCGCGTACTGCGCATCAGAGCCCGGTAACGCTGCTGGCTGCCCTTCAGATGGTTGCGCATTGCATCCCGTGCAGCCGTCTCGTCCCGGTCGGCGATCGCGCGGGCGATGGTCTCGTGTTCCTGCTGGATCTGCGAGAGGTAGTCGGTGGGCGTCGCCTCCGGCCTGTCGTCACCCAGAAGAGAGCGCGGTATCATCTGCTCGCCGATGGCCTGAAGCAGTTCCCGGAAGCGGGGATTGTTGGTGCTGTCGGCAATGGCGAGGTGGAAGGCGCGGTCGCTCTCCACCGTGGCGGTGCCCGATGCGATCTGGTTGTTCATCACGTGCAGTGCCTCGAAAACAAGCTCCTGCTGCGCCGGGGAACAGCGCCCGGCAGCAAGGCCCGCGGCCTCGATCTCGATGGCGGCGCGAACCTCCAGCATCTCGATGATGGACGAGACGCGGTTGGGATCGACGCTTTGCAGGCCGCCCTGCGGCTTGGGTTGCGTGGCCAGAACGAACACGCCGACGCCATGCCGCACCTCTACCAGTCCGTCTGCCCGCAGGGACGCGATGGCCTCCCGGATGACGGTCCGGCTGACCTGGTGCTCTTCGGTCAACCCGCTCTCGCTTGCCAGTTTGTCGCCCGGCTTCAGTGTGCCGTCCGCAATGGCGGCACGCAGCCTGTGGCTGACGGTGGCCACAAGGTTTCGTCCTTTGCGCGCCGGCGTACCCTGCATGTCGTGGTCCGATCTCTTCACGTATCCCCGCTCTGCGAACGCTTTGTTTCGTCTGCTTTTATCGCAAAGATAGACCATGTGACGCATATGCGGGAAGAAATTAATTGACGTGGAAGTGAAGTCTTATAGGATGACATACGTCAGTTATATGATAACAAGCGCTCCTGCTGGAGGCGGGCGCCTGGGCTCGAGGCGATCGATGGCCGGCGGAAATGCGCCTGACCCGGGCGGATGTGTGGAGGAGACGAATATGACCATTTACCAGAACCTCATTGCCGGCGAGTGGGTCGGTGCGCAGGCCTCACCAAACCTGAGCCCGTCGGATACCAACGACGTCGTCGGTCTCTACGCCCAGGCGAGTGCCGACGATGCGCGGGACGCCATCGCTGCGGCCAAGGCTGCGTTTCCGGCATGGTCGCGTTCCGGCATTCTGGAGCGCCACGCCATCCTGCGAAAGGCGTCCGACGAAATTCTCGCGCGCAAGGAAGTACTCGGCGCGCTTCTGGCGCGTGAGGAGGGCAAGGTGCTTCCCGAGGCGATTGGCGAGGTGACGCGTGCCGCACAGATCTTCGATTTCTTCGCAGGCGAAGCGCTGCGGCTGGCAGGCGAGACCCTGCCATCGGCCCGGCCGGGGATCGGCGTCGAGGTGACACGGGAGCCGCTTGGCGTCGTCGGGATCATCACGCCCTGGAATTTTCCGATCGCCATTCCCGCATGGAAGATCGCGCCGGCGCTTTGCTATGGCAATACGGTCGTCTTCAAGCCGGCGGACCTCGTGCCCGGCTGTGCCTGGGCGATCGTGGATATTCTTCACCGCGCCGGTCTTCCCAAGGGTGTGCTGAACCTCGTCATGGGGCGCGGCTCCGTCGTTGGGCAGGCGCTGCTCGACAGCCCGGATCTTGGCGGTCTCACCTTCACGGGCTCGACCGGCACCGGCAAGCGAGTCGCTCTCGCCTCGATCGAGCATAACCGCAAGTTCCAGCTGGAAATGGGTGGCAAGAACCCGATGGTGGTTCTCGACGATGCCGACCTTCCGGTCGCGGTCGAGGCGGCTGCCAATTCCGGCTTCTTCTCTACCGGCCAGCGCTGCACCGCATCCTCAAGGCTGATCGTCACCGAAGGCATCCACGACCGCTTCGTTGTGGCGCTGACCGAACGGCTGAAAACGCTGACGGTGGACAATGCGATGAAGCCCGGCACGCATATCGGCCCTGTGGTCGATGAGCGGCAGCTGCGCCAAGACACCGACTATATCGATATCGGCAAGGCCGAAGGGGCAAAGCTGGCATTCGGCGGCGAGGTGCTGACGCGCGAGACGCCCGGCTTCTACCTGCAGCCGACGCTCTTCACCGAGGCGACCAACCAGATGCGCATCTCGCGCGAGGAGATTTTTGGGCCGGTGGTTAGCGTCATCAGGGCTCGGGATTATGACGAGGCGCTCTCCATCTCCAACGACACGCCGTTTGGTCTGTCGGCGGGCATCGCCACCACCAGCCTGAAGCACGCCACCCACTTCAAGCGTAATGCGGAGGCCGGCATGGTCATGGTCAACCTGCCCACGGCCGGCGTTGATTTCCATGTGCCGTTCGGCGGCCGCAAGGCCTCGTCGTTCGGCCCGCGCGAGCAGGGCCGCTATGCCGCGGAGTTCTTCACCGTGGTGAAGACCGCCTACACGCTGGCGTGAGGCTTCGGCCCCTCTCTTTTTCGCAATGACCGGCAGCGGCGTTCGCCGCGCCCATCCCAGGAGGAATTTCCGTGAAAATCGTCGACGTCCACGTGCGCGTCTTTGCCCACACCACCTATCGCCATCAGGACACGGCCGGCCATGCCCATCCGGGGCCGGCGCACAAGGTGAATCTCGCACTCCTGACCATCGTCGATGACGAGGGTGGCGAAGGCTATTGCTTTGCGGCGCCCGAGGTCGTGCGTCCGCATGTCATCGAGAAGTTCGTGAAGAAGGTGCTGATCGGCGCCGACCCCTTTGCGCGCGAGCGGCTCTGGCAGGAACTGGCGCACTGGCAGCGCGGCAGCGCGGCGCAGCTGACCGACAGGACGCTGGCGATCGTGGATTGCGCCCTGTGGGATCTCGCCGGGCGAAAGCTGAACATGCCGGTGCACAAGCTGATCGGCACCTACCGCGAGAAGATGCTCGCCTATGGCTCGATCATGTGCGGGGATGAGCTGGAGAACGGCTTGGCGACCCCGGAGGACTATGGCCGGTTTGCCGAAAAGCTCGTCGCGCGCGGCTACAAGGGCATCAAGCTGCACACCTGGATGCCGCCGGTATCCTGGGCGCCGGATGTCGGCATGGACCTCAAGGCCTGTGCGGCGGTGCGCGAAGCCGTCGGCCCGGATATCCACCTGATGATCGACGCCTTCCACTGGTATACCCGGACGGACGCCCTGAAGCTCGGCCGCGGGCTGGAGGCGCTCGGTTTCGACTGGATCGAGGAGCCGATGGACGAGCAGAGCTCGATGTCCTACGCATGGCTGGCCGAGAACCTCGATATCCCCGTTCTCGGGCCCGAAAGCGCCGGCGGCAAGCACTTCAGCCGCGCCGAATGGATTGCGACGAAAGCCTGCGATATTCTGCGCACCGGCGTTCACGATGTCGGCGGCATCAGCCCAGCCATGAAATGCATGCATCTGGCCGAATCCTTCGGCATGAACTGCGAGATCCACGGAAATGGCGCGCCAAACCTGATCATCGCCGCCTGCTCGAAGAACGCCAATTGGTACGAGCGCGGGCTGCTGCACCCCTTCCTCGAATATGACGATGGCTTCGAATATCTGAACGGCCTGGTCGATCCGATGGACGCGGATGGCTACGTTCACATCTCCGACAAGCCCGGCCTCGGCGAAGACATCAACTTCGACTTTATCGACGCCAATCTCGTCGCCTGAGGTTCAGAGGACGCGGTCGAGCCAGTCGATCGCGTTATCCTGCTGCTGCACCGCAAAGACATGGCCGGCGGGCACCATCCGCGTCTGGAGCGCTTCCGGTGCATCCGTGGTATCCCAGATCATGCGCATCTGGCGGAAGGCGTCCATGGCGACGGCTTCCGGAAAATGCCGGTCGTCGCGGCCGCTGAGAAAGAGGGCGGGCTTGGGCGCGGCAAGCGCTGCGAAATGCGGATAGTCGATCCGGCCGGCGATGCCGGGATGCAGCATGTAGAAGGCGGACTGGCCGCGCAGCTGGTTGCTGCCGGGCTGCATCAGCCCCGACAGGTTGCCCATCCATCCGCCGGATACGAAGGCTTTCACATCCGGCGAAAGGGCCGCCACCTGCCAGGCCCGCGCGCCGCCCATCGAAAAGCCGAAGCTTGCCACGCGCTTCGGGTCGATCCCGTCGAGATGCCTCAGGAATGCAAGCGCTTCGAGATCTTCCTGCAGCACCACGCCCGCGAGTGACTGGCCGAACTGCATGAGGTTCGCCGCCAGCGCCTGTTGTCCCGCATATCCCGTTCCGGCCCGACCGCCCCACCCGAGCGCATCGACGCAGAGAACGCCGTAACCCCGTCGCGCCAGCGCATTGCCGACGTGCCGGCTGCCGTAGAGACGGGCCGCCCATTCGTCCGACTGCGCCGCCGTTTCAAGCGGCTCGTCCGGGCGCCGGATCAGCTTCTGCCGACCGATGGTGAAGAAGGAGCCGTGATCGTGGAGGAGCAGGATGCCGGGCGTCGGATGCTTGGTGGAAGGGCGAAGCAGATAGGCGTCGGCTGTTTCTCCATTCGAGAAACCAAGCTGCAGGTGCTGGCCGAATAGCCCGTCAACCTCCCATTCGGCAAAGGGTGTCGCCGAGGGCGTGGCGATCGTCTCGATACCGAGTGCTTTGCGCACCGCGACAAGCGTCGTCCTCTGCCATGTCGCGACATCGGACACGGCCGGGTCGAAGTTCCAGGCGAAGGTGTTTCTATCCCGCAGGCGCTTTGCGAGATCCGACATGTTCTCG
The DNA here is from genome assembly GCF_003217095.1 of Rhizobium sp. PP-CC-3A-592. Classification (GTDB taxonomy): domain Bacteria; phylum Pseudomonadota; class Alphaproteobacteria; order Rhizobiales; family Rhizobiaceae; genus Ferranicluibacter. The sequence continues at coordinate 145,147 of NZ_QJSR01000003.1, read as the reverse complement.
CCGTCGATCATCCGCCGCGGCGCATGCGCTCGATCATCCGGTCGCGGCTGACCGTCAGATGCTGCCGCATCGCCAGCCGGGCGCCGTCGATGTTGCGTTCGGCGATGGCGGCAAGGACCAGACGGTGCTCGCTGTTGACCCGCGCGAGATTCGCCTGAAACACGGCGTCTTCCACATCCTTGGTCTGCAGCCGCATGCGCGGCATCAGCGTTTCACCCAGATAGTTGAAGATGCCGAAGAAATGCTCGTTCTGGCTGGCCTTGGCCACCGCACAGTGAAACGCGAAGTCCGTCTGGCTGTCGCGGACGATGTCTCGGATGGCGTCGTCCATCGCGTCGCAGACGGCGGCCATGGCGTCGATGTCGGCCTGCGTGCGGCGCTCGGCCGCCAGAGCCGCGGCTTCGGACTCGATGCCGATGCGCAGTTCCAGGCCCTTCAACTGGTTTTCCACCATGGTCAGCCTTTCCGGGGCAAGCCGGAAGGGTGGAATCCCCGCATCATCGCGCACGAAAGCGCCGACCCCGTGCTGAATCGAGACGAGGCCGCTCGCCCGCAGATTGGCGATCGCCTCGCGCACCACCGTGCGGCTGACGCCAAGCTCGTCGATCAGCACCTTCTCCGTCGGCAGTTGCGAGCCGCGGGAATATTCGCCCTGCCGGATGCGGTCCGCAAGCGTGCGAATGACCTGCGAACTTAAGGTCTCGCGTCTTCGGCCGCCTGCGGGAACTGGGGCGGGATTGTCGGCATCTATCGTCATGGCGTAGAGCCCCTCCGGCGGGCGGTGAACGGTCAAACGGCCTGATCGTAGGCAAGGCTCGCTTCGATCAGCTCCCGGGCATAGGGGTCGTTGGCCTTGCCCGTGGAGAGAACCGCGCGATCCATGATCTCCACCACGCGCCCGTGTTGCATCACCGCCAGTCGTTCGCACATATGGTCGATCACCGCCAGATCGTGGCTGACGAAGAGATAGGTGAGGTTGCGCCGGGTCCGCAGATCCGCCAGCAGGTTGAGAACCTCGGCCTGCACGGAGACGTCGAGCGCGGAGGTCGGCTCGTCAAGCAGAAGGATGCGTGGCTCGAGGATCAGTGCGCGCGCAATGGCCACCCGCTGGCGCTGCCCGCCGGACAATTCGTGCGGATAGCGGGCGAGGAAGGCAGGATCGAGCCCGACATCGGTCAGTGCCCGCTCCATCCGCTCCAGCTGCCGGTCCATACGGTGGATGCGCAGGGGCTCCTGCAGGGCGGTGCGGATCGACTGGCGCGGGTGAAGGGAACCGTAAGGGTCCTGGAAAACCATCTGCACCATGCGGCAATAATCGGCGAAGGGCATGTCCTTGATCGATGTGCCCTCCATCTCGATCGCGCCGTCCCAGAGGGTCAGCAGACGGGCGATGCAGCGCAGGATGGTCGATTTGCCGGAGCCGGATTCGCCGACGAGCCCGAAGGATTCGCCGGGCTTGACGGAGAACGTGACGTCTCCGAGGATCCGTCGCTTGGCGGCGCCGGAGCCGAGGTCGATCGAGACATTGCGAACATCGATGGCGTTCATGGCTGGGCCTCCCACGTGTTGCGGACCATCGGCTCGCGGTTGAGCACCGGCAGCGGGTGACGGCTTCCGCCGATATGCGGCTGCGCGGCGAGAAGGCCGCGGGTGTAGGCGTGGACGCAGTTCTGCATGTCGCGCGCGGCACGCTCCTCCACCACTTCGCCATGCCGCATGACGAGCACCCGGTCGCAGAAATTGCGCACGAGGTTAAGGTCGTGGCTGATCATGATCAGGCCGATGCCCTTGTTGGTCACCAGCTCGTTGAGGATGTTGAGCACCTGCATGCGGACCGTCACGTCGAGCGCCGAGGTCGGCTCGTCGGCGATGATGATCTGCGGCTCGGGGATCAGCATCATGGCGATCATGATGCGCTGGCCCATGCCGCCGGAGACCTCATGGGGATAAAGTCCGTAGACCCGCTCGGGATCTCGGATCTTCACCGCCTCGAGCATGGCGAGCGTCTTGTCGCGCGCTACTTGGGCAGAGGCCTTGTTATGGACGCGATAGGCCTCGGCGATCTGGTCGCCGACGCGGTGCACCGGGTTCAGCGAAAACTTCGGGTCCTGCAGGATCATCGAGATTAGCCGGCCCCGGATTGAGAGCATCTGGCGCTCGCTTGCGGCCAGAAGATCGGTGCCCTCGAAATCCATCCGGTCTGCTTCGATCCGCGCGGTTGGCAGGAGCTTGAGGAGTGCGCGGCCGATGGTCGATTTGCCCGAACCGGACTCGCCGACGATGCCGAGCCGCTCGCGGCCGAGGTCGAACGACACGCCCTTGACGACGGGCGTGTAGGCTTTGCCGTTGCGGTAGCTGACGCGCAGGCCTTCGACGCGGAGAAGAGGCGTGGGGTTGTCCATCTGCGTTTCCATCATCGCCTCCTAGTGGCCCTGTTTCGGATCGAGCGCATCGCGCAGGCCGTCGCCGAGCAGGTTGAAGGCGAGGCTGACGAGAAGGATGGCGCCGCCGGGGAAGGCGACCAGCCACCAGTTGTCGAGCATGTAGCGCCGCCCGGTGGCGATCATCGCGCCCCATTCCGGCAGCGGCGGCTGCGCGCCGAGGCCGAGAAAGCCGAGGCCGGCCGCCGTCAGAATCACCGTTGCCATGCTGAGCGTGACGCGGACGAGCACGGAGGGCAGGCACATCGGCATGATCGACTTGATGATGATGCGCAGCTTGGAGGCGCCCTGCATGCGTGAGGCGGAGATGTAGTCGGCATTGCGGAAGGTCAGCGTTTCCGCGCGCGCCAGCCGCGCGATCGGCGGCCAGGCGGTGAGGCCGATGGCGATGATCGCGTTTTCAAGGCTCGCGCCCAGCGCCGCGACGAAGGCAAGCGACAGGATGAGGCTCGGGAAGGACAGGAAGATATCGGTGATGCGCATCATGACCGTATCGTACCAGCCACCGAAATAGCCGGCGGTCGTGCCGACCAGAAGCCCGAGCGGGCCGACGATGACGGAGACGATGGTAATGATCGTCAGGCTGATACGGGAGCCGTGAATGATGCGGCTGAGCACGTCGCGCCCGAGTTCGTCCGTGCCGAACAGATGGGCGGTGGACGGCGGCTGCAGGGCTTTGGCGAGGTTGATCATGTTCGGCTCATAGGGCGCGATCCAGGGTGCCACGAGCGCCGTGACGAGGAGGATCGCGATGACCACGAGGCCGAAGCCGGAGGAGGGATTGGCGAGCAGGTCCTTGAGAACACGGAGCAGGCGGCTCCAGGCCGTATAGGTCTTCGCACTGGAAGCGGTCATGGCTGCGGTCCCGATGTCGATGGATTTCGTCGTCATGTCAGCGCGTCCTCGGGTCGAAGATCTTGTAGAGCGCATCGGACAGGAGATTGAGCCCGATGAAGATGACGCCCACGAGCAGGACGCAGGTCATCACCGCGTTCATGTCGCCGACCAGCATGTTGTTGGTGATGTACTGGCCAAAGCCCGGCCACGAGAACACGGTCTCGATCAGCACGGCGCCTTCGAGCAGGCTGCCATAGGCGAGCGCGACAATGGTGACGAGCTGGACGCGGATATTGGCGAAGGCATGGTGCCAGATCGTCCGGCTCTTCGAGAGACCCTTCACGCGGGCGGTGGTCACATATTCCTGGTTCAGCTGGTCCAGCATGAAGCTGCGGGTCATGCGGGTGATGTAGGCCATGGAGGAATAGCCGAGAATGCTCGCCGGCAGCAGCAGGTGATTGACCGCGTCCCAGAAGACCTCCCAGTCGCCGGCCAGTATCGAGTCGATCAGCAGGAAGCCGGTCGTCTCCGGCACGAGGCCGATATAGTAGTCCGACACGCGGCCGCCGCCGCCCACCAGATCGAGCGCCGCGTAGAAGACGATGAGACCGATCATGCCGGTCCAGAAGATCGGCATGGAATGGCCGATGAGCGTCAGGAACCGGATGACGTGATCGACGGGCTTGTTGCGGCGCACGGCCGCGAGAATACCCAAGGGAATGCCGAGGCCGGCGCCGACGATGATGGCGAAGGTCGCAAGCTCGATCGTTGCCGGCATGACGTGCAGGATATCGTTGATGACGGGCTGTCCGGTGCGGATCGAGACGCCGAAATCGCCGTGCAGCAGGTCGCTCACATATTTGAAGAACTGCTGGTAGAGCGGCAGGTTGGCCCCGATCCGCTCGGCCACCATCTCGTAGGTCGCCCGGTCGGCCTCTTCCCCGACGATCGCGCGCACGGGATCGACCGGCATCAGGCGGCCGATGCAGAAGGTAAGGATCAGAAGGCCGATGAGGGTAACCAGAATGGTCCCTGCCTGCCTGCCGAAAGCAGAAAAGCGCGCATTGTTCATGACAGCGTCCTTGAAATGCGAAAGGTCGAGGGGCGGCAGCCGGCGTGCGGGCACGCCGGCCAAAGCGCGCTAGCGCTCCTTCGTCACCGTGCGCAGCCGCGTGGACCAGGACGGATTGAGCGCCAGTCCCTTGATGTCGGCGCGGTAGCCGACGCTGTCGACCACCTCGGCGAAGGGCTGGATGGCCGGGACGACATCGGCATAATAGGTCTGGATCGCTTCGTAATCCTTGACCTGCTTCGCCTTGTCCGTCTCCACGAGCGCCGCATCGACCATGTTGTTGATCTTCTCGTCGTAGAAGGACGTGCGCCAGCCCTGAAAATTGGTCAGCTTGGCTTCGTCGGCATTGTCGGGATTGTAGACGATGGCGCGCAGGTTGCTGTCCGGGTGCGGCAACTGCCCGCCGCCGCCGCGGCCGACGAGGAGGTCATACTTCCGTTCGCGCATCGCGCCATAGATCTGGTCGCCGCTGCCGGTGATGATCTCGGCCTTGATGCCGCCCTGCGCCAGCGTCGCCTGGATGGCCGTCGCCGCATTCATGAACGGCGCGTCGGAGATTGCACGGAGCGTCGTCGAAAAGCCGTCGGGGTAACCCGCTTCCGCCAGCAGGGCCTTCGCCTTCTCCACGTCCAGTTTGTAGCCCTCATTCGGCAGGGCGCCGAAAAGGCCGGTCTGGATCGGGCGATCCCGCAGGCGTCCGAAGTAGGGCAGGACGGTGTCGTTCAGGCCCTGATAGTCGATCAGGTAGCGCAACGCCTCGCGCACCTTCGGCTTCTGGAACTTCTCGTCCTTCATGGAGACGGCGAGGTAGTAGAACCCGCTGCCGCCATTGGTCTGCACCTCGACCTTGTCGCTCTTCTCCAGCGCCTTCAGGTCGGCGGCCGACATCGAATAGGCAATGTCGATATCGCCCTTTTCGAGCATCAGCCGCTGGCTCTGGGATTCCGCCAGATGCCGCATCATGATGCGCTTCATGCCGGGCGCCTCGCCCCAGTAGCTCTCGTTGCGGTCGAGAATGACCCGCTCGTTGGAGCGCCACTGACCAAGCGTGTAGGGGCCGGAGCCAGCCGAATTGTTGGTGAGCCAGGCAGCGCCGAGATCGCCGGCCTTGTCGTGTTCCATCACGGCCTTGCTGTCGAGCACCGAGCCGGGGCCGACGATACCCAGCGTCTGAACGATGATCTCCGGATCGACCTTCTTCGGCAGGGTGATGACGACCGTCGTCTCGTCGGGCGCGGTGAAGCTCTGTTCGGCATTGGCGGCGGTGAAGCCGTGCGTCTTGAGGAACGAGGCCTGCGCGAGGTTCAGCGTCAGGAGGCGCTTCAGCGACCAGACGACATCGGCCGACGTCACGGGGTTGCCGGAGGCGAAGGTCGCGCCGGACCTCAGCTTGAAGGTGATTGCCGTATTGTCGGGACTGACAGTCCAGCTCTCGGCGAGCTGCGGATTGACCTGCGCGCGGCTGACGGCGTCGAGCCCAACAAGGTTATCATATATGTTGGCAAGAACTTGTACCGTCTCTTTGCCGGTGATGGCGGCGGGATCCAGCGTCAGGATATTGCTCATGGAAAAGCCGACAACCAGCATATTCGGCGGTGTTTCAGCCCATGCTGGGCTGGTCAGCAAGGTGGAACCAACTAAAATCGTCGACAGTGCTTTGATCATGCGATGCATCATTTCCTCCACACGCTGCTCCCCAGCAGCATTCCGTTCCTCAACTCCGTCACAAGAGATATGATGTCTTACCTTGGCTGTCAATCGGATTTGGATGGATGGGCAAGAGGGCTGCATACACGGGAGGTGAGGCGCGGCCAGAGGCAGCGATGATCGTATGGTGGGGAGGCATAGGATTCGGCTGTCCGACACGTCCTGAACGAGCGGTCGGAAGGTATCGGGACAGGAACGCGGCGGTCAGGCGGCGCGCCTGTCAGCTTTCTAGACGCTCAGCATCGACATGATCAGCGATGCACTGCTTTCGCTCGGCTGTTCGGACGTTGCGGACGATTCGCTTTGCGCGCTGGAGGTCTCCGAACCCGAGGCGATACGGGCACTGGAGGTGTTCGGGGTCGTCTGGGCGTTGATCGCCACATCCGTCAGGGCCTGCAGCTGCGCGGAGGTCATGCCGTTGATCTGAGCCGGCGTGAAGGCTTCCGCCTGTGCAACGGTGAGGCCTGAAATGGCGCGCGTGCTCAAACCGGAGATCGCGCCGGTACCGAGCGCGATGATATGTTCCGGCGTCAGCCGGACCAGATCGTCCGAGCCGAGGGCTGCGGCCTGCATCAGACCGAAGGCGCCGACCTGCGATGTCGAGAGCATTTCGATCTGCGCCGGGGTCAGGGCGCTCACCTGGCTATAACCGAGGGCCGCGACCTGGCCCGTCGTCAAAGCCGCGATACTGGTCGATGTCAGGCCGGAAACGATCGTCGTGCTCAATCCTTTGATAGCTCCCGGCGCGATCGCGGCGATATCCTGCGTCGAGAAGGTCGCAAGGTGCGTCGTGGTCAGGCCGGCGAGACCGCTCTGGCTGAGGGCGGTGATCTGGCTGGTCGTGAGCTGATCCACCTGCTCGGCGCTCAGCACGCCAAGCTGTGCGCTCGTCAGCCCGGCAACGGTGCCCGTGCCGAGGCCTGCGATCTCCGTCAGAGACAGCGCGGCGATGAAGGCGGTCGGAAGACCCTTTACGGCCGTCGAGCCGAGGGCGCCGATCTTGGCGGGCTTTAGCGTTGCGAGGCTGTCCGTCGTGAGGCCCGAAATGGCCTCCGAACTCAGGGCTGCGATCTGACCGGTCGACAGGACCTGCATTTGTGCAGCGCTGAGCGCTGCTGCCTGACCGCTGCTGATGCCGGCAAGGCCCTTGATGCTCAGGGCGGCAAGCTGGCTGTCCGAGAGACCGGCGATGCCGCTCGTTTTCAAGGCGCCGATCTGGCTGGAGGTCAGCGCACCGACCTGTGCAAGACTCAGGGCTTCGATCTGGGTGGAGGTGAGGGCTGCGATCTGCGTCGAGGCGAGCCCCGAAATACCGCCCGGGCTCAGGGCCGCAATCTGCTGCTGCGTCAATGAGGAGAGCATGGACGACGACAGACCCGCGATGGCGGTCGAGCTGATGGCGGCGATCTCGCTTGTGGTGAAGCGGTCGATATCATCCGCGCCGAGGGCCGCCAGCTGTCGGGAATCGAGCACCGCGATCTGCGACGCCGTCAGCGCTTCGGCCTGATCGACGCTGAGAGTTGCGATCTGTGCCGTGCCGAGGCCTGCGATGGCGGATGTGCCGAGTGCGGCGATCTGGTTCATGGAGAGCGATGCGATCGCCGTCGTGGAGAGGCCGGGAATGGCGAGAGAGCTGATCGCCGCGAGCTGCGCCGTACCCAGGTTGTCCAAGGCATCGGTGCTCAGAACGGCCAGCTGTTGCGACGAAAGCGTTCCCATCTGAACGCTCGTCAGGGCCTTGACCTGATCGATCGTGAGGACGGAGATCGCCGCCGTGGAGAGACCCGCAACCCCGCTTGTTCCCATTGCGCCGATCTGGGCGGGAGACAAGAGGGCAATATCCTCGGTTCCCAGAACGGACGCCTGCCTGGAGGAGAGCGCGCCGAGCTGCGCGGTCGTCAGCACTTCGATCTGGTTGCTGTTCAACGCGGCGATCTGGTCGGTGCTGAGCCCCGCCACGCCGGAGGCGCTGAGAGCTGCGACCTGTTCTGCAGACAGAGATGCGATCGCCGTCGTTGACAGGCCGGGGATGGCCGCAGAGCCGAAGGCGGCGATATCCGCCGTCGAGAAGCCGTCGAGATCCTCGTTGGCCATCGCTGCGACCTGGGCGGAGCTGAGTGCCGCGACCTGCGTCGGCGTAAAGGCGGTCGTCTGGTCCGTGGTCAGGGCGGCGATCTGCGTGGTTGTGAAGCCCGCGACGCCGTCGACGCTCAGAGCGGCCATCTGGCGGAGCGACAGTGCCGCGACGGCTGCCGTTCCGATTGCGGCGACCTGTTTGGAGGTGAGTGCTGCGACCTGCGCGGTCGTCAGACCATCGACTTGGTCGCTCGATAGGGCTGCGATCTGCGTGCTGCTCAGGCCGGCAATGCTGCCGGTGCTGAGAGCAGCGACGCCCTCGGCCGAAAGCGTTGCGATCGTCGCCGTGGACAGGCCGGCGATGGCCGAGGCGGAAATGGCAGCGATATCGGTGAGGCTGAAGCGGGCAAGCGCGCCGGTGCCGAGCGCCGCCAGCTGCCGCGAGCCAAGCGCTGCGATCTGGACGCCGTTGAGAGCTTCCGCCAGATCGGCACTCAGCGCGCCGATCTGCTGGGTGGTCAGGCCGGCAACGCCTGCGGCGCTCAGCGCGGCGATCTGCATCGCCGTCATCGCGGCGACATCGCTGGCGGCGAGAACGGCCACCTGCCTGGAACTCAGGGCAGCGATCTGGGTGGTGCCGAGAGCCTGCACCTGCGTGCTGCTGAGATGCGCGATCAACGATGTGCTGAGCCCGCTGATGCCGCTCGCGCTGATGGCGGCGATCTGGTCGTTCGTCAGGGCCGTGACCGCCTCGGAGGTCAGCCCCGCCATCGCATCGGACGACAGGGCGCTGATGTTCTTGGGAAGGATGGCCTGAATGTCGGTGGAGGTCAGCACGGCGGTCTGCCGGGAGGTGAGGGCGCCCAGCTGAGCACGGGTCAGCGCTGCGATCTGGTCAGCGCTCAGGGCGTCGATCTGGCGGGAGCCGAGGGCCGCGACGGCCGCGGTGCTCAATGCTGCAATTTTGGTCGGATCGAGCGACGCAATGGTGGCGGAGGACAGAGCGACGATGGCAGCCGGATCGATCGAGGCGATCTCGCGTGTCGTGAAGGTGGCGATGGCGCTGGAGGACAGGGCGGACAGCTGGGACGAGCTGAGGGCTGCGATCTGGACGCCAGTCAGGGCTTCCACCTGCCCTGTCTGCAGCGCTGCCAGCTGGCGTGTGGTCAAGCCGTGCACGCTGGATGCGCTGAGAGCAGCTATCTGGCTCGTGGAGAGCGTGGCGATCGTGGCGGTGGTGAGGCCGGCAATCGCAGCGGATGTAATGGCGGCGATATCCTTGGTCGAGAAGGTGGCCATGTCGTCCGGCTGGAGCCCCGACATCTGACCCGACGTCAGGTTCCCCACTTGGGCGCTGGTCAGCGCTTCCGCTTGATCCGTCGTCAACACGGCGATGTGCTGCGAGGTAAAGCCGGAAATCGCCGTGCTCGACAGCGCTGCGATCTGTGCCGTCGAGAGCACGGCGACATTGGCGGTTGCAAGGGCACCGATCTGGGCCGAGCTCAAGGCTGCGACCTGCCGGGTGGAGAGGTTGACGATCTGGTCCACGCCAAGCGCTGTGATCTGGGCGGTCGAGAGACCACTGACCGCGCTGCTGCTTAGCGACCCGATGCGCTGCGAGGAGAGCCCAACGATATCCGCCGTGCTAAACCCGGCCATCTGCTGGGACGTCATCCCGCCCAGTTGAGCCGAGGTCAGCACCGCCAGTTGCAAATCGCTGAGGGCTGCGATCTGGTCGGTCCCGAGCGCGCCGATCGCAAGCGGCGTCATGGCGGCCACTTGCTCGGTGGAGAAGGCCGAAATGTTCTCGGCGAGAGCGGCCATCTGCGCCGAGGTCAGCTGTTTGACCTGCGAAGCGGAAAGGGCGGCGAGTTGCCCGGTGGAGAAAGCCGACGCCTGCAGGGTCGAGAGACCGGCGAGCGCAGCCGTCCCCAGCGCTGCGACCTGCGCGGTGGAAAGGGCCGCAACGAGATCCGTGCCTATGCCCGAGAGTGCCTGGCTGCCGAGGGCAGCGATGTTTGCCGTCGGGAAGGCGGCGATATCCGCGACGTCAAGTGCGGCCATCTGCGTGACGCTCAGGGCCTTGACCTGCGCAACCGAAAGGGACGCGATCTGGCTTGCGGCCATCGCCGAGATCTGCGTGGTCGTCAGCCGCGCGATCACACCCGTGCTCAGGGCGCCGATCTTGTCCACGGTCAGACTTTCCATCACATCGCCACTGAGGCCGGTTATGGCTGTGGTGCTGATGGCTGCGAACTCTTCCTTCGAGAAGGTCGCGATATCATCGGCGCCGAGCGCGGCGACCTGTGCTGCGGTCAGCACGCGAATCTGGACCGAAGACAGCGCCTCGGCCTGCGCCGTCCCGAGCGCCTCGATCTGCGCCGTCGTCAGGTTTGCGATGGCCGATGTTCCCAAGGCGGCGATCTCGGCGGTCCCAAGCGTCGCGATGACATCGGCGCTGAGGCCGGATAGGGCCCGGCTGTTGATCGCGGCGACATTGGATACGGAAAATGCTGCGAGATCGCTCGCGTTGAGCACGGTGAAGTGCTGCGCGGTCAACCGTGCGACCTGGGTGGTGCTGAGAGCTGCAAGATGGGCCGTGCTGAGGGCAGCCATTTGCGCCGTCGAAAGCACCGCCACCGAATTCGCGCTCAGAGCAGCCACTTGTGCCGTCGAGAGCGACCCGATCTGATCGGTCGACAGTGCCGCAACCTGCGTTGTCCGCAGAGCCGCGACCTGCGCGGTCGTCAGCGCGGCCAGCTGGCTGGCTGAAAGGGCTGCAATGTTAAGGCCCTGCACCGCCGCCGTGGTCATCGCCGCGACATCGTCCGTGGAGAGGGTGGCGATAGCCTCGTCGCTGAAGCCGGAGATTTGCACGGAGGTCAGGGCGGCCATCTGTGTCGGCGAGAGAATCTCGATCTGCGCCGTTCCCATCGCGGCCAGCTGTCCCTTCGTCAGTCCGGCAACCTGTGTTGTCGTCAAGGCGGCAATCTGCGCTGTCGACAGCGTTGCGGCGACGTCCGTCGTCAGTCCGGACAGCGACGACTTGGAGATTGCCCCGATATTGTCGGTCGATAGAGACGCGAGATCATCCGCACCGAGGGCAGCAAGCTGAGAAGCGGTCAGGGCCTTGATCTGATCGGACGACAGCGCGGCGACCTGGCCCGTCTGCAGAGCTTCAATCTGGGGCGATGTCAGGCTGACGATGGCGCTCGTGCTGAGGGCCGCGATCTGGTCGTTCGACAGCGCGGCAAGAATGTGCGTCTGGAGGCCTGAGATCGCCCTGTTGGTGATGGCGGTCATGTCCTCGGTCGAGAAGGTACCGATGGCTGCTGTATCGAGCGCGGCAAGCTGTGTCGCGGAGAGGGCTCGGATCTGTACGGGTAACAGGGCCTCGACCTGCAGACTGCTCATGGCCGATAGCTGTAGGGTCGTCAGGGCGCCCGTCTGGCTGGAGGTGAACGCCGCGATCTGGCCTGTGGACAGACGACCGATGCCGTCGGTGCCCAGGCCCTTGATGGCGATCGTCGAAATGGCCGCTATGGCCGTAGACGAGAAGGAGGCCAGCGCGCTTTGCCCGAGGGCTGCAACCTGCGTCGAGGTCAGTGCCCGAACTTGCTGTGAGGTCAGCGCTCCCGTCTGTTCTGCGCTCAAGGTGCTGATCTGTAGCGTGCTGAGGCCTGCAATCGTCTGCGTGCCAAGCTTCGCGATCTGCGCCGTGGAGAGCGCTTCAAACTGCTCGGAACCCCAACCGCTGATCTGCACTGCACTGAGAGCGGCGATCTGCGCCGGGAGCAGGGCCGGGAGGTGGTCGGTCGTCAGTGCGTTGACCTGGGTGCTCGTCAGCGCGGCGACGGTGGCGGTGCTGAGCGCAGCGAGCTGTGCGTTTGAAAGTGCTGCAACGACGTCTGTCTTCAGCCCTCGCACGGCCTGGCCGTTGATGGCGGCGATATCGATGGGGGAGAAGTTGGCGATATCGTCAGCATCAAGGGCGGCCAGCTGGGTCGCGCTGAAGGCTTTGACCTGCACGGGTGTGAGGGCTTCCAGCTGCGCGCCGTTCAGTGCCTCGATCTGCCGGCTGCTCAGACTGGCTATGACGCTGGTCGCGAGCGCCGCAACGTGACCGGCCGTCAGCCCAGGGATGGCGTGCGGCTGAATTCCGGAAAATGTCTGCGCCGTAACGGCCGACATCGCAGACGTCGACAATGCGGCGATCTGGCTGGACGACAGGGCGGAGACCTGCGTGGAGGTGAGGCTCTTTATCTGCGTGAAGGACAAACCGCCGATCTGGTCCGAGGTCAGGGCGGCCATCTGGTCCGTCGTCAAGGCTGCGACGGATCTCGGTGCCAGCGCTGCGATCTGAACGCTGTTGAAGGCTGCCAGTTGCCCTGTGCTCAACGTGGAAATCTGCGATGCACCCAGAGCGGCAACCTGCGCAGGCGAGAGTGCGGAAAGCTTGTCGTTCGACAGGTTGGCAATACGCAAACCGGCGATCGACCGGATGGAGATCGCCGTGACGTCCTCGAGGGAAAGCACGTCGACATCTTCCGGCTCGAGCGCCGCAAGCTGGAGCGAGCTGAGGGCGGAAACCTGTGACGAGGTGAATGATTCGACCTGATCCTTGCTCAGGGCGACGAGCTGGTCGCTCGACAGGTTCGAGACGGCGCCGGTGTTGAGAGCCGAAATCTGATCGTTCGTCAGCGAAGACAGCACGTCTGTCCGAAGCCCGCGAATAGCGGTGCCCGCGATCGCGTTCATGTCGTCCGTCGAAAAGGTCGCGAGGTCTTCCGCGCTCAGAGCGGCGATCTGGGCGCTGGTCAGCGCCTTGATCTGGGCCGGCGTCAGGGCTTCCGCCTGATCAGCCGTCAATGCGCCGATCTGCGTCGTCGTCATCCCGCTGACCTGCGAGGAGGACAGCGCCTCGATGCCGGTCTTGTGCAGGGCGCTGAGCTGATCGAGCGTCAGACCGACGATGGCCGCGCGGGAGATGGCGCTGAGCTGCTCGGTGCTGAGAATCTCCACGTCCTCGACGTCGAGGGCGGCGATCTGGGAGGAGGAGAGGGCCTTGATCTGGAGCGTGGAGAGGGAGCTGACATCTTCGGTCGTCCAAGCCGCAACGGCGGGTGCGGACAGGGACCGGATTTGCGTGACGCTCAGGCCGGAAGCAATTGTCGTCATGCCATCAATCCCCAGACTTAACCGGCGCACTCGCAACGGGCGCCGAGCCCTGCCACCGGACAAAGCTCTCCCTCCGAACGAGCATGGGCGAACACCCCATCGATACGGCTGGTTACCGTCTTGAGTATTGCCTCTGGCTTGCATGAGCCTGAAGTGAGCAACCTGAATGGATTGCATGCGCCTCGATATTCGCGGCTTGGTCGCGCGAAATAGACGTGTCGGTATCCGCGGAGATGGCCCGGTTCGTCATCCCGTCCGCCGTCCGCGTGATTCAGAGCAGAGAATGTAAGTTTTACAAACTATCGGGCTTGACCCATGACGTTGACGGGTCCAGTTCAGGGACGCGAGATCCGATCTCGACCGACGCAGCGTCGGCGCCTGCAAGGGTGCGCTGGCGCATGCCGTCGTCTACTGACGGCCGTCCGACCGCCGATGTCCCTCCCTCTACGCCGGCAAGGCGCTCCGGAACCCATTCATGACGGAAAAACGTGTTCACCGCGGCCTCGTCGTTGCCGCGATCATGGCAAGCATGGCGATGATCGCGATCGAGGCGACCATCGTCTCGACCGCCATGCCGCAAATCGCGGCGCAACTGGGCCAGCTCAACCTCTACAGCTGGGTGTTCTCCTCCTTTCTGCTGACGCAGACGGCAACGACCGTCGTGTTCGGCAAGCTTTCGGATATCTACGGTCGCAAGCCGATCGTGCTCTTCGGCATCGCCGTCTTTCTCGCGTCGTCGCTGCTTGCGGGCTTTGCCTGGTCCATGCCGTCGATGATCGCATTCCGCCTGTTGCAAGGCGTCGGCGCCGGTGCGATCCAGCCGGTCGCCATGACGATCATCGGGGACCTGTTTCCCGGACGCGAACGCGGCAAAGTGCAGGGCTATCTCGCGAGCGTCTGGGCACTGTCCGCCGTCGTCGGGCCGCTGCTCGGTAGCTTCATCATTCACAGCCTGCCATGGGCCTGGGTCTTCTGGATCAACATTCCCGTCGGCATCCTCGCGGCCTTCGGCTTCATCCGCTTTCTGCACGAGGAGAAGCGGACGCGGACGGCGTCGATCGACATTCTCGGCGCAGCGCTCTTCGCCGTTTCCATCTCCGCACTCATGGTGGCGCTGACCGAGGTGGAGGCCGCGACGCCGGTCTACACGATCCTGGCCGTGCTGGTTTTTGTCGTCAGTCTCGGCCTGTTCCTCTGGCAGGAACGTCGTGCCGAAGCGCCGATGGTCGCGCCCGATCTCTGGCTGCGCCGGCCGATCGCGGCCTCCAACATCGCCATCTTCTTTGCCAGCATGGCCATCATGGGGCTGACGACCTTTCTGCCGATGTATGTGCAGACGGTGCTCGACCGTTCGCCGCTGGTCGCCGGTTTCGCGCTGACCATGCTGCTCCTCGGCTGGCCGGCCGGCGCCACGTTCGCCTCACGCATGTTCCCACGTTTCGGGCTGCGGCCGATCATGCTCGTCGCAAGCCTCCTCATCCCCACCGGGGCCTTCCTGCTCGTGCTGCTGACGCCGGAAAGCTCGCCGGCCCAGGCCGGTGCGGGATCGCTGGTCATGGGGGTCGGCATGGGCCTGCTCAATATCTGCGCGCTGGTCATCACCCAGGAGAGCGTCGGCTGGTCGCAGCGCGGCAGCGCCACAGCGTCGAACGTGTTCTCCCGCAACCTCGGCAGCACGCTCGGCGCCTCCATTCTGGGTGCGGTGCTCAGCTACGGCCTTGCGCATGCCGGCGGCATCGGCGCGATCTCCCCCGAACAGCTGCGCGGCCTGCTTGACGGCACAGGCGCGGCGGCGATCGATGCAGTTCCGGTCCGCATGGCTCTGCAGGCGGCGCTCCACGTCACCTTCCTGGTGATGTTCGTCATAACGGTCCTCATCGTCCCCGTCTGCCTCTGGGTGCCGAAGCGGCTCGATCAGGACCAGCCTGCGGAGGCGGTCGAAGGCAACGCCTGACGCGGCTCGTCCGGACGCTCAGAGCGGCGAATGCAGAAAGGCCGGAACGGGGGCGTTGTCAGCGGTCTTCTTCCTGTAAAGCGCTGCGGTATCCAGCGCCTCGCGGATGGTCACGTCCATGTCGAGATAGCGGTAGGTGCCGAGACGGCCGACGAAGGTGACGGCGGTTTCCGCCTCCGCCCGCTCGACGTAAGACGCCAGCAGCTGCTTTTCCTCGACCAGCCGGATGGGATAGAACGGCACGTCGTCTTCACCGCAGAGGCGGGAGAACTCGCGGTAGCAGACCGATCCGGCAACGCTTTCCCATGGAGAGAAGTGCTTGTGCTCGGTGATGCGGGTGTAGGGAATATCGGGATCGCCGTAGTTCATCACCGCGCAGCCCTGATAGTCTCCCTCATAGGTGAAGCGCTCGAAATCGAGCGTGCGATATCCCAGCCGGCCGAATTCATAGTTGAAGTAGCCATCGAGCGGGCCGGAATAGAAGACGTGATCATAGGCATCGTTCTGCGACTTGTCGAAGCGCGTTCCGAGGTGGACGGTGATGCCGGGATGATCGAGGATGCCCGCCACCATATCCGTATAGCCATTCTCGGGCATGCCCTGGAAACGGTGGAAGAAGTAGTTGTCGTCATAGTTGAAGCGCACCGGCAGGCGCTTGAGGATGGACGCCGGAAGCTGGGTCGGCGAACAACCCCACTGCTTTTCGGTGTAGCCCTTGAAGAACGCCTCGTAGAGCTCGCGGCCGACGAAACGCAGTGCCTGCTCCTCGAACGTCTGCGGATCTGCGATAGTCTTGTCGGCCTTCTCTTCGATGAAGGCCCGGGCCTCGTCGGGCCGGAAGGTCTTGCCGAAGAACTGGTTGATCGTATGCAGGTTCACCGGCAGCGAGAAGACCTGCTCGTCCACCGTCGTCTTCACGCGGTTCTTGTAGGGCATGAACGTCTGGAAGCGGTTGACGTAGTTCCAGACCTCTTCGTCATCCGTATGGAAGATGTGCGGTCCGTAGATGTGGACCATCACTCCGGTATCGGCATCCCGCTCGCTGTAGCAATTGCCGGCGATGTGGTCGCGGACGTCGAAGATCTCGACGCTATAGCCTGCAAGCGCCAGTTCGCGCCCGATGACGGCACCCGAAAGGCCGGCGCCGACCACCGCAATTTTCCCGTTCCCGCCCATGTCGCTTCCTCGTCTTTTATCGTTCTTGACCCATGCCGGTCCGGCACGGATATGTCGTTACCTCAGAGCATTTGAAGCCCCGTTTACCGGAATTGCTCTAGGCCGCCGCAAGGTTGGTGCGCATCAGCGCATCGTAGCCGTCGATCAGTCGCTCGAGCGCCAGGCCGTTTTCCTGCGGCCCGAAGCTTAAATGGCTCACCGTGAAGTCGGAATAGATGGCCGTCGGGCGGTTCAGGTAGTTGGGCAGATCGACCGTCAACGCATATTCGTCGTCGCACTTCGGCAACGCCATATGGACGAGGTCCTTGCCGAGCCAGGCGATGAAATTGATCGACTGGCGCTCATGCCAGTCGATGACGGGGCTCGGCAGCGGCAGCGACTTCTCGGTCTTGCCGAGGAAGTATTCGTGCAGCCGCGTGGCGCGCTCTGCACTCTGCCACAGGCTGCCGCCGAAGCCGCCTGGCGGGCGCTCGAACTGGCCGAGCGTGGCAGGCAGGGAGCCCGCTTCCTGCTGCCAATAGGCGCAGACGCCATTGTTGACGACATTCGCCGACACGATGAAGTAGTGCGGATTGTCGCGGCGAAACGCGATGAACTTGCTGAGATTGTCGAGGTCGAGATAAACGACGTCGTCGTCGCACTTCAGGAAAACGGCGTCCGTGAACGCGCTGAGGCGCTTGGTGTAATAGCTGTAGGCCTGCCAGTAGGGCGTGCTCTCGTTCTCGTTGCCGACATAGCGGCGGACCGGGCTCTGGACGTCGCAGAGTTCGAGGTCCGAGCCCCAGCCGCCGCGAACCATGATCGACGCGCCGCCCGGCAGATGGATGTCGGGCCACGTGCCGACCATCACGCCATTGACGTGGAGGGTCGGAACGCCTGTTTCATCGAGGTTCAGAACGACGTGATTGGCCAGACCCGGTGACAGAACGCCGGGTGTCGAGCGGGTCCAGATCAGCGGATGCGTGTCGCGCGAAAAGCTGGTGAGATCGGCCTCGGTGATGCGGCGAAGGGCGGAGTGGGTGTTGTTCCAGCCGCCGATGACGAGTTCGTAGGCATCGCTCGTCTTGTCGTTCGGAACGATCGCGATGTGCAGGTCGCTCTGGATCTTTGCCGTGGTGCGGAACGACGAGAGACGGCTGACCGAGCCCTTGTGCTGGTAGGAAGCGTTCGGCCCCATGAAGCGTACCGGGCCGAATTCCTTCGTGACCCAGGCGCGGTCCTCGGCCGAACGGGTGAAATCCCAGATATGCCATTCGTCGATGATCCCGGCTTCCAGCGCCTTCCTTATATACCGGGTCAGGATCTCCATCCGCTGCTGGCGGCCGGCAAAAGTGACCAAAATCACGGGGTTCATGTCGTCCTGCCCTCTCGTCGATGTCGTCGTTCGTCTGGTTGCGGCGAAGTGCCGGAAGGTCTCGCTTACCGTCGCCTGCGTCTGCCCCCCGGCAGCACGCTGGATCAGTCGGTATCGGTCCAGAAGCGGGTGTCCCTAGTGATCGGCGCATAAGCGTGCCGCTGCGCGAGTTCCTGGCGGTAACGCTCCCGGTAGCTCGCATCGGTCTCGAATTCGACCGGGTCGGACAGGAAATCGACCCCGACCTCGTAGTAGATGTCGAGATTGTCGAGGCGCGGCACGGGGATCTCGCCGCGCTCGCCTTCGCCCTGCATCTGCCAGTACAGCTCCTCGAGACGGCGCACCAGAGCCGGGATGTCGCGCAGCGCGCAGGTCTCCCGCTGCGCCTGCAACGAATGGCGCACGGCCAGCAGGCTCTCCGGGTCGCGGGCGTAGGCGATGGCTTTGGCGACGTAGGCATCCGGCGTTTCGCAAATCATCTCGGGAATGCCGGCGGCAGACAGGATGCTGCTGCAGAAGCGGGATGCGAAGCCCTTGCCGCGAAGCGTCAGGACCGGCAGACCCATGGTCACGGCGTCGGCAGCCGTCGAATGCGCACCGTAGGGGAAGGTGTCGAGAAAGAGATCCGCCACGCCGATGCGCGCGAGGTGGAAGGCGTTGGGAGCCTTGGGCGCGAAGATCAGGCGATCCGGCTCGACGCCGTGGTCGATCGCCAGCTGCCGAAGGCGCTGGTTGACGGGCTCCGAGGCACCGAGCAGCCAGAGCACGCTGCCGGGAACGGCGACAAGGATGGTCATCCAGCGCGTGAAGCAGGCAGCGGTGGTCTTCTGCGAGCCATTGAAGCAGGCAAACACGAAGGCGTCTTCCGGCAGGCCGGCTGCCTCACGTGTCGGCTTGGCCGCGATCTTGCGCTTCCGGTCGACCGGCTGGTTGCAGGGAATGCGCAGGACCTTTTCGGTGTAATAAAGCTCGTTTTCCGGCGGGATGATCTGCTCGTCGGCGATGATATATTGATGGACCGGGCTCGCCATCGTTCCCGGGTAGCCGCAGAAGTTCACGATCACAGGCGCCGGGCGATAGGCGAAGATCCTGGTGCGTGCATGCTTGGTGTAGCCGTTGACGTCCACGAGGATGTCGATCTCGTCGGCGCGGATCTGTCTGGCGGCATCGAGGTCGCTGAGGGCGGCGATATCATGCCAGTGATCGACAGCCGTCTGGATACGGGTCTGGGTGGCGTCGTTGATACGCGGCTCGCCGCAATAGTAGGCGAAGACCTCGACGCTCGTCTTGTCGTGCAGTTCCAGCACTTCGCTGAGCGCGAAACCGACGGCATGGTCGCGCAGGTCAGAGGAAACGTAGCCGATCCGCAGGCGTTGCGTCGTGCCGGCCTTCCTAGCGGACGCAGGGCGCAGCATGTCGCGGGCATTGATGCGGCCGACGAGATGCTTGTTGTAGCGATAGGCCTTTGCCATCTGGAAGATCGGGTCGTCCGTGTAGCAGGCGAGGGGCAGCGGCGAAAAGGCTTCCAGCAGCTGCCGGCTCGTAACATATTCCGACGTGGTGATGATCGGCCACTTGCACTGGTGCTGGCGCGTCGACAGCCAATGCTGCGCCGCCTCGGTGCGGTCCGGACGGAGCTCGATCGCCTGCCACAGGATGGCTTCGGCATCCTCGAGCAGGCCGACACCTTCCATGACGCGGCCGATATGCTGGAGCGCCATCAGGCGATAGCCGATCTTTTCCGGCGTGATATCCTGCGTCGCGGCGACATATTGCTGCCACTGCTGCACGGCTTGTGCGTTCAGGCCGCTGTCCTCGAAGGTGCGGCCGAGATTGATGCGCGCCTGGCCCATCAGCGGCGAGATCTTGAGGCTGGCCTGGAGCGCATTGATGGCGCCGGGCATATCGTCCAGACCCCGCAACGTGACCGAGTAGTTGAAGTAGGCGAGATGCAGGACCGGGCTGTTGTCGTTAAATGCGATCCAAGTGCTGTAGAGCTTTGCGGCCGCGGCCTTCTGGTTGCTCGCGTTTAGCTCTTCGGCGATCTGGAAGAGTTCCAGAAGGGATAGTTGCTGCTGGCGTGCTCGTTCCAAGGCGGCGGCAAGCATCGATTGGTGTGCTGAGGCAAAGGTATTATGAATAACCATGGACATCACATTGATCGTGGGCCTGAAGGCCGCATTGCGGAGACGGTACTGCCTCGACCCTTAGCGGCGTTGCCTTGCCTTGAGCTTGCGGCCGCAGCGCACAACGACACGGAAACAGCTTAACCGGCCGAATGTTCTTGCCCATCGGCCGCGTGGCGGAAGACGTATCTGTATCGGCTTGAAAAGCGCCATCCCCGCGCAAGTTACCCGATGTAACGAGGGAGCGGACGTTTAAACTATTTCTTTAGGTTGCGTTTTAACCGAAAATTAGAAGGTGACGCGATACAAATTGGGACGTGGACAGATCGGTATCCCCTTTCGTGGGATGCGGGGGCGTCCACAGGGGAATTCACAGACTTCGAATCTATTGATACTTCCAGGTGTGGGAAGCAGAGTCTCTAACTCTGCATGCATGATGCCGCCCCCACGTCAGGCTCTTATGAGCCATGTTCCAGATATTCTTTCCGCTCGAATGAGCGCCACCCTGTGCCTTGCCCGATGGAGCAGGCAGCAGCCATGGCGATCGTTTGAAGATGCCCGGCGCATCATAGGCTCTGTGACGCGAGGCTACGCCTTCCGCCGCAGGTATCGGAGAGGAAAGAATATTAATCCTTGAACGATGAAGGCGCGCACCCATGACCTCGATTGTATCTTCTCTCAGCGTTAAACAGATCCAGTCTCTCAATACCTCCACGATCGCGTCGTTCACGACCAGCGATGTCGGTGCTCTAACCTCGCTGCAGATTGCTGCATTTTCATCGAATCAGATTGCGGCCTTCGCCACGGGAGACCTTGCGGCGTTCAACTCGACACAGCTTCGCGCGGTTTCCGCTGCAGCTGTAACGGGTCTGACGGCCGGGCAGCTCGCCGTTCTCGACAGCAGCAAACTTGCAACGCTGGTGTCCAGCCAGGTTGCCGCATTGTCATCCGCTCAGGTTGCCTCTCTTTCCTCCGGCCAGCTCGATGGACTGACGACGGCTCAGCTCGGCGCACTGAGCGCCGGCGCACTTGCCGGCTTTGCAACCGAGGACATGGCGACCATCTCGTCGACGGAAATCTCCGCCCTCAGCGCACGGTCGATTGCAACGCTCTCCACCTCGAACTTCGCGGCTCTGACCTCCACCCAGCTGAGCGGCCTGACGACGGCACAGGCCGGCGCGCTTGGCACGGCCCAGATCAAGGTGCTTTCGACGGCCCAGATCGACGGTCTGACGACGGCACAGGTCAAGGTTCTGACGGCGGCACAGGTCGGCGCTCTGACGACCGACGGTCTGGCCTCGCTCTCGACCGATCAGGTCGCAGCCCTGAGCACGACCGTGATCGCCTCCCTGTCCTCGACCCAGATCGGCGCTCTGAGCAGCGTGCAGCTCGGTGCCTTCGACACCAAGCAGCTTGCGGCCCTGCAGCCTGCAGCCGCTGCCGGCCTTGAAACCGCCGATATGGCGGCGATCTCGTCGACGGAAATCTCGGCCCTCAACGCCAGAGTTCTGTCGAACCTCTCGACGGCGAACATCGCGGCCCTGACCTCCACCCAGCTTGGCGGTCTGACGACGGCGCAGGCCGGCGCTCTCGGCACGGCCCAGATCAAGGTGCTTTCGACGGCCCAGATCGACGGTTTGACGACGGCACAGGTCAAGGTCCTGACGGCGGCTCAGGTCGGTGCTCTGACGACCGATGGCTTGGCCTCGCTCTCGACCGATCAGGTCGCGGTGCTGAGCACGGCGGCGGTCGCCGCACTGACCTCGACGCAGCTCGGTGCTCTGAGCAGCGTGCAGCTCGGTGCCTTCGATACCAAGCAGCTGGCGGCCCTGTCGGCTGCAGCCGTCGCCGGCCTTGAAACGGCCGACATGGCAACGATCTCGTCGACGGAAATCTCGGCTCTCAACGCAAATGTGTTGTCGAAGCTCTCGACGGACAACATCGCAGCCCTGACGTCCACGCAGATCGGCGGTCTGACCACCGCACAGGCCGGTGCGCTCACCACGGCCCAGATCAAGGTGCTTTCGACGGCCCAGATCGACGGACTGACGACGGCGCAGGTCAAGGTCCTGACGGCGGTACAGGTCGGCGCGCTCACCACGGATGGTGTCGCCTCGCTCTCGACCGATCAGGTCGCAGCGTTGGACGTCAAGACGATCGCTGCTCTCTCGACCGCCCAGCTGAGCGCCATGAGCTCTGCCCAGATCGGTGCGCTCAATGCGGCACAGATCGCGGAACTCGGTTCGGAAGATCTGGCGGTCCTTGCATCCGAAGACCTCGCGGCCTTCTCGACCAGCGAGATTGCCGTTCTCAGCGCCAAGGCCATTACCGGCCTGTCGTCGAGCGTGATTGCAACGCTTGCCACCGACAAGGTCGCCGCACTCAGCTCGGCCGCCGTTGGTGCGCTGAATTCCACCCAGATCGCTGCGCTGACGACGGCCCAGATCGGTGCCCTGGACACCAAGCAGCTGGCAGCTCTGACGTCCACGGCCGTTGCCGGCCTGGAAACCGCCGACATCGCGGCCATCGCCTCGACCGAGATTTCCGCCCTCAACACCAAGACGCTCGCCAGCCTGTCCACGGCGAACTTCGCTGCCCTGGCATCCACCCAGCTGGCCGGCCTGACGACGGCACAGGCCGGCGCCTTGACCGCTGCCCAGATGCGCACCCTGAGCACCGCCCAGATCGACGGCCTGACGACGGCACAGGTCAAGGTACTGACGGTGGCACAGGTTGGCGCTCTGACAACGGACGGCCTGGCTTCGCTCTCGACCGATCAGGTCGCAGTGCTGAGCACGGCCGTGGTCGCCGCGCTGTCCTCGACACAGATCGGCGCTCTGACCAGCGTGCAGATCGGTGCCTTCGACACCAAGCAGCTGGCGGCGCTTTCGCCGGCAGCCGTCGCCGGCCTCGAGACAGCCGACATGGCAACGATCTCGTCGACGGAAATCTCGGCTCTCAACGCCAATGTGTTGTCGAAGCTCTCGACGGACAACATCGCGGCCCTGACGTCCACGCAGCTCGGCGGTCTGACGACCGCACAGGCCGGCGCTCTCGGCACGGCCCAGATCAAGGTGCTCTCGACGGCCCAGATCGACGGCCTGACGACGGCACAGGTCAAGGTTCTGACGGCGGCACAGGTCGGGGCTCTGACGACCGATGGCTTGGCCTCGCTCTCGACCGATCAGGTCGCAGTGCTGAGCACCGCGGCAATTGCCTCCCTGACCTCGACGCAGATCGGTGCTCTGAGCAGCGTGCAGCTCGATGCCTTCGACACCAAGCAGCTGGCGGCCCTGTCGGCCGCAGCCGTCGCCGGCCTTGAAACCGCCGACATGGCAACGATCTCGTCGACGGAAATCTCGGCTCTCAGCGCCAAGGTTCTGTCGAGCCTCTCCACAACGACCTTCGCGGCCCTGACCTCTACCCAGCTCGGCGGCCTGACGACGGCACAGGCCGGCGCACTCGGCACGGCCCAGATCAAGGTGCTTTCGACGGCCCAGATCGACGGCTTGACGACGGCACAGGTCAAGGTTCTGACGGCGGTCCAAGTCGGTGCTCTCACCACGGACGGTCTGGCCTCGCTCTCGACCGATCAGGTCGCGGCCCTGAACACGGCGGCAATTGCCTCCCTGACCTCGACGCAGATCGGCGCTCTGAGCAGCGTGCAGATCGGTGCCTTCGACACCAAGCAGCTTGCAGCCCTGTCGCCTGCGGCCGTCGCCGGCCTCGAAACGGCCGACATGGCAACGATCTCGTCGACGGAAATCTCGGCTCTCAACGCCAGAGTTCTGTCGAACCTCTCGACGGCGAACATCGCGGCCCTGACCTCCACGCAGCTTGGCGGTCTGACGACGGCACAGGCCGGCGCACTCGGCACGGCTCAGATCAAGGTGCTTTCGACGGCACAGATCGACGGCCTCACGACGGCGCAGGTCAAGGTCCTGACGGCGGCACAGGTCGGCGCTCTGACGACCGACGGTCTGGCCTCGCTCTCGACCGATCAGGTCGCAGCCCTGAGCACGACCGCGATCGCCTCCCTGTCCTCGACGCAGATCGGCGCTCTGACCAGCGTGCAGCTCGATGCCTTCGACACCAAGCAGCTGGCGGCCCTGCAGCCTGCAGCCGTCGCCGGCCTTGAAACCGCCGATATGGCGGCGATCTCCTCGACGGAAATCTCGGCCCTCAACGCCAGAGTTCTGTCGAACCTCTCGACGGCAAACATCGCGGCCCTGACCTCCACGCAGCTCGGCGGTCTGACGACGGTTCAGGCCGGCGCTCTCGGCACGGCCCAGATCAAGGTGCTTTCGACGGCCCAGATCGACGGCCTGACAACGGCGCAGGTCAAGGTCCTGACGGCGGCTCAGGTCGGTGCTCTGACGACAGATGGCTTGGCCTCGCTCTCGACCGATCAGGTCGCAGCCCTGAACACGACCGTGATCGCCTCGCTGACCTCCACGCAGCTCGGCGCTCTGAGCAGCGTGCAGCTCGGTGCCTTCGATACCAAGCAGCTGGCGGCCCTGTCGGCTACAGCCGTCGCCGGCCTTGAAACGGCCGACATGGCAACGATCTCGTCGACGGAAATCTCGGCTCTCAACGCAAATGTGTTGTCGAAGCTCTCGACGGACAACATCGCAGCCCTGACGTCCACGCAGATCGGCGGTCTGACCACCGCACAGGCCGGTGCGCTCACCACGGCCCAGATCAAGGTGCTTTCGACGGCCCAGATCGACGGACTGACGACGGCGCAGGTCAAGGTCCTGACGGCGGTACAGGTCGGCGCGCTCACCACGGATGGTGTCGCCTCGCTCTCGACCGATCAGGTCGCAGCGTTGGACGTCAAGACGATCGCTGCTCTCTCGACCGCCCAGCTGAGCGCCATGAGCTCTGCCCAGATCGGTGCGCTCAATGCGGCACAGATCGCGGAACTCGGTTCGGAAGATCTGGCGGTCCTTGCATCCGAAGACCTCGCGGCCTTCTCGACCAGCGAGATTGCCGTTCTCAGCGCCAAGGCCATTACCGGCCTGTCGTCGAGCGTGATTGCAACGCTTGCCACCGACAAGGTCGCCGCACTCAGCTCGGCCGCCGTTGGTGCGCTGAATTCCACCCAGATCGCTGCGCTGACGACGGCCCAGATCGGTGCCCTGGACACCAAGCAGCTGGCAGCTCTGACGTCCACGGCCGTTGCCGGCCTGGAAACCGCCGACATCGCGGCCATCGCCTCGACCGAGATTTCCGCCCTCAACACCAAGACGCTCGCCAGCCTGTCCACGGCGAACTTCGCTGCCCTGGCATCCACCCAGCTGGCCGGCCTGACGACGGCACAGGCCGGCGCCTTGACCGCTGCCCAGATGCGCACCCTGAGCACCGCCCAGATCGACGGCCTGACGACGGCACAGGTCAAGGTACTGACGGTGGCACAGGTTGGCGCTCTGACAACGGACGGCCTGGCTTCGCTCTCGACCGATCAGGTCGCAGTGCTGAGCACGGCCGTGGTCGCCGCGCTGTCCTCGACACAGATCGGCGCTCTGACCAGCGTGCAGATCGGTGCCTTCGACACCAAGCAGCTGGCGGCGCTTTCGCCGGCAGCCGTCGCCGGCCTCGAGACAGCCGACATGGCAACGATCTCGTCGACGGAAATCTCGGCTCTCAACGCCAATGTGTTGTCGAAGCTCTCGACGGACAACATCGCGGCCCTGACGTCCACGCAGCTCGGCGGTCTGACGACCGCACAGGCCGGCGCTCTCGGCACGGCCCAGATCAAGGTGCTCTCGACGGCCCAGATCGACGGCCTGACGACGGCACAGGTCAAGGTTCTGACGGCGGCACAGGTCGGGGCTCTGACGACCGATGGT
>NZ_QJSR01000003.1:0-119275 GCF_003217095.1 Rhizobium sp. PP-CC-3A-592 | reverse complement strand
ATCAAGGTGCTCTCGACGGCCCAGATCGACGGCCTGACGACGGCACAGGTCAAGGTTCTGACGGCGGCACAGGTCGGGGCTCTGACGACCGATGGTCTGGCTTCGCTCTCGACCGATCAGGTCGCAGTGTTGAGCACGGCCGTGGTCGCCGCGCTGTCCTCGACCCAGATCGGCGCTCTGACCAGCGTGCAGCTCGATGCCTTCGATACCAAGCAACTGGCGGCCCTGTCGCCGGCAGCCGCAGCCGGCCTTGAAACCGCCGACATGGCAACGATCTCGTCGACGGAAATCTCGGCTCTCAACGCCAAGGTGCTGTCGAACCTCTCGACGGCGAACATCGCGGCTCTGACCTCCACGCAGCTGGGCGGTCTCACAACCGCGCAGGCCGGTGCGCTCGGCACGGCTCAGATCAAGGTGCTTTCGACGGCCCAGATCGACGGCTTGACGACGGCACAGGTCAAGGTTCTGACGGCGGCACAGGTCGGCGCTCTGACGACCGATGGCCTGGCCTCGCTCTCGACCGATCAGGTCGCAGCCCTGAACACGGCTGCGATCGCCTCCCTGACCTCAACGCAGATCGGTGCGCTGAGCAGCGTGCAGCTCGATGCCTTCGACACCAAGCAGCTGGCGGCGCTTTCGTCGGCCGCGGCTGCAGGCCTTGAAACCGTCGATATGGCAACGATCTCGTCGACGGAAATCTCGGCTCTCAGTGCCAAGGTGTTGTCGAGCCTCTCGACGGCGAACATCGCAGCCCTGACGTCTACCCAGCTGAGCGGTCTGACGACGGCACAGGCCGGTGCACTCAGCACGGCCCAGATCAAGGTGCTTTCGACGGCCCAGATCGATGGCCTGACGACGGCGCAGGTCAAGGTTCTGACGTCGGCACAGGTCGGTGCTCTGACGACCGACGGTCTGGCCTCGCTCTCGACCGATCAGGTCGCAGCCCTGGGCACGGCAGCCGTTGCCGCGCTCTCGACCGCGCAGCTGGATGCCATGTCCTCCGACCAGATCGGTGCGCTGACCGCTACCCAGGTGTCCGTGCTTGGCTCGGCAGCGATTGCTGCTCTGTCCTCGCAGGACCTCCTGACCTTCTCGACGAACGATATCGCTGCCATCAACCTCAGGGCACTGGCAGGGCTCTCGACGTCGGATATCGGCAACCTGTCGACCACGCAGGTACGGGCCTTCACGACGACCCAGGTCGCCGCCTTCGACACGGAGCAGATGAACGCCATCGTCCTCGCCTACCAGTCGATCTAAGACACACACCGCCATTCGGGCTTGTCCCGGATGGCGGTCACCCGTCCAATAACAAGATCTCGCCGGCTGATGCACAAGCGTCAGCCGGCGAACCTCGTTTGGAAAACGGCGGCCTACAGCCGGTTCCGCGCAACCCCGTAGGTCAGCGCCAGCGCTCCGACGAGGACGGCACCCTTGATGAAGTCCTGCGTGTAGTAGGGGGCATTCAACATGGTCAGCCCGTTCAAAAGCACGCCAACGAAAACGGCGCCGATGATGGTGCCGAAGACGTTGGGACGCCGCAGGCCGAGCACCGCAAAGCCGATCAGCGCGGCGGCGACCGAATCCATGAGGAGGGACGCGCCGGAGGAGACATCGCCCCGACCGACGCGGGCCGCGACGACGATGCCGCCGACAGAGGCCAAGGCACCCGAAAGCACATAGGCGATGGTCTTGATGCGTGCCGTATTCGCGCCTGCGAGCCGCGCAGCGATCTCGTTACCACCAGTGGCGAAGAGAACGCGGCCGAAGCGGGTCTTTTCGGTGAGAACGAAAAGGACGATGGCGAGCGTGCCCATGAGGACCACCGGAATGGGGACGGTTCCCCAGAGACTGGATCGGCCAATCAGGAGGAAAGAAGGATCGACCCGCCCGGTGGCTGTCGTGCCGTCCGGCAGGATGAGGCCGGCCGAAATCGAGCGACCTGCGGTCGGGATCAGTTGCAAGCCGGTGAGAAGGAACATCGTCGATAGCGTTGCCAGGAGATCGGGCACCCCGAGGCGGACGATGAGCAATGCATTGAACAGGCCGACGAGAGCGCCGAAGGCGATCACGAGGAGCACCGTTTCCGTCGCGTTCAAGCCGAGCACGATCATTGCATAGCTTGCGGCCATGACGCTGGAAGCGGCGACCGCGCCGACCGACAGGTCGAACCCGCCGATGGCCAGCGTCACGGTGACGCCGACGCCGATGATGGCGACGACGGAGACGCCCTGCAGGATGCTCATCAGGTTGCCGACCGTGAGGAAGGCAGGCTGCGCGGCCGCGAAGACGCTCAGGAGAGTGGCCAGCAGCAGGAATACGGCACTGCTGCCAACCGCCTCGCGGATCGCGTCCAGACCAGATAGGCGGGATGAGGCGGTGCTGTTCGGGTCGAGGGGAGAGGCGGCGGGTGTCGGGTCCTGCGGGATCATGCGTCTTCCTTTTGGTCGCGGAGCGCCTGCGGCTTAGGGATCTCACCGGGCGCAGCGGTCTCGATCGTGTGGCGGGAGAGGGTGAGAACGCGGTCAGCGACGGCGTGGGCTTCGTCCGGATCCGATGTGGCAATCAGCGTGGCGCGCCCGCGCTGGCTGCGCAGCGCGTCGATGATATCCTGGCGTGCCCCGATATCGACGCCCTGGAAGGGTTCATCCAGAAGCAGAATGCGGCTGGCGGCGGCATCCCAACGGGCGAGAACCACCTTCTGCTGGTTGCCGCCGGACAGCGACCAGACCGAGGCATCGGGATCGCGGGCCTTGATTCCCAGTCGTTCGATGGCTCTCGCGGCCTCTCGGGTCTCCCGCCGCGCGTCGATCAGGCCGGAGGGAAACCAGCGGGCCAGATGCGGGAGGCTGATCGTTTCGGCGATGCTCTCGCCCGGCCAGCCGGCCGGCATCAGAGACGAGCGATGGCGATCCTCGGCGGCCATTACGACGCCGGCCGCAATGGCATCGGCCGGTCCTTTCGGACGGTAGGGCATGCCGGCAAGCGTCATGTTGCCGGACGCCAGGGGATAAACACCGAACAGGGTCGAAAGGAGTCGGCTCTTGCCCGCCCCGAGGACGCCCGTGATGGCGACGATCTCGCCCTCGTGAATCGTCAGGTCGAAGGGCCGGCTGTCGCGCAGGAGAGCGGCGCCGTGAAGGTGGAGGAGAGGTTTGCCGGGCGCTGCAGCCCGCCGTGTTTCGGCTGCGGGTAGTGGTCGCCCGATCATCGCCTCGATGGCGGCGTCGAAATCGATCGGTCGCGCGAAGCGCCCGACATCGCGTCCGTTGCGAAGGACGACGACGCGATCGGCCAGCGCCTGAAGATCGGCCGTGCGATGGGAGATGTAGAGAATGGCCAGGCCCTGTGCCTTCAATGCCCGCAAGAGCGCGTAAAGCCTCTGGCTTTCCAACAATGAAAGGCTTGCGGTGGGTTCGTCGAGGATCAGCAGTTCGGCTTTGTTGGAGAGCGTGCGGGCAATGGCTACCATCTGCCGATCTGCCGTGCCGAGATCGCCGAAACGGCGATCGAGCGGCAGGTCGATGCCCGTTCCCTTTAGAAGACGGGCTGCCGATCTGCGAACGGAGGCCGTGGAGAGGAAGAAGGGTTGGCGGCCGTCGATAAAGCGGTCGAGCATCAGCGCATCGGCAACGGTGAGATCGGGAATGCCGACGACATCCGTCGATTGGTGCACGGTCACCATCCCGGCACGACCGGCCGCCGCAGGGTTTGCCGGAGCAAAGGGCAAGCCTTTCCAGAGAACGTCGCCGCTATCGGCTTTCTGGACGCCGGAGAGGATCTTGACGAGCGTCGATTTGCCCGCGCCGTTTGCACCCATCAAAGCTACGATCTCGCCGGCTTCGATGCTGAGCGACGCAGCGTCCAGGGCGCGTGTGGAACCAAAAGAGAGAGAAAGCGAGCGGATATCAAGAAGCGGCATGAGGAGGTCTCCGGATGTTCGGCAAGGCGTGCCGCACCCATGGACCTCCGACAAGGTGTGCCCCTGTTATAGTCGAGCGCGTTTGTAGAATATTATTGCGTTGAGCCGCTGTGGCCGCTTTTCGCGCGCATTCAAGGGGGGAGAGCTTAGGTGTGTGGCGTTCTACGCCGGGCACAGCATTTGCAAAATGCATCCGCAAACGCGGAGAATGACGCTATTTATTATCTACCATTATACTAGACTAAATGGCCTGATAGGACAACGCTCGATCCGGCGTCGTTCAACGGGAACCCACGACCATGAAGCCCTTCCTCCGTCTCGCCCTTACAACCGCCACGCTCCCCATTTTTCTTGTGCTGCCTGCGCAGGCAGCAGGACTTCCCGGCGCGCCCGCACCGTTCGACAAGGGAGGCGCAAAGATCGCCCTGATCAGCTACATCTCCGCCGGCGATTTCTTCCAGGCCTATCAGGCGGGAGCGGAAGCGCAGGCCAAGGCGCTCGGCGTCGATCTCAGGGTGTTCCCCGGCCGCCAGAACGCGAGCGAACAGCGCGAACAGATTCTTCAGGCGATCAACCTCGGTGTCGATGGCATCGTGATCGATCACGGCCTGCCGGAATCGCTGGGCGATGTCGTTGAGCAGGCCTTGAGCAAGAACATCAAGGTGGTCGCTTTCGACGTCAATCTGAACAATCCGAAGATCCCGCAGGTTGAGCAATCCGACCACCGCCTCGCCGAACTCGCTCTCGACAAGGCCATCAAGGACAATGGCACGGCCTTCAAGGCCGGCTACGTCTATGTCGCAGGCTTTGCGCCGCTCGACCGCCGCAACGAGGTCTGGGAAAAGGTGAAGGCGGCAAATCCTGGTATCGAACAGAAGGCGCATTTCGGCAGTGTTAGCGATACCACGGCCGCGACAACCGCAGACCAGGCCAAGGCGGCGCTGCAGGCAAACCCGGATATTACCGTGGTCTTTGCGCCCTATGACGAGTTCGCGCGCGGCGTGAAGCTGGCGCTTGCCGATCTCGGGCGGTCCGAGGCGGTGAAGATCTACTCGGCGGATGTCTCCACCGCCGATATCCAGGAGATCACCGAGGCCGGCAGCCCCTGGGTCGCAACGGCTGCGACCAATCCGGCCGTTGTCGGCGCCGTTTCGATCCGCGCGGTGGCACTGCAGATCGCCGGCCAACCCGTACCGCCCCGGATCGTCGTGGAGCCCTTGCTGATCACGCAGGATGAGCTTCGGGCCGCCAGCGTCCAGACGGTCGAGGACCTTGCCCGGAAGATCCCCGCCTTCTCGACCAGTACAGCCGTGACGGCCGACTGGATCCCCGCCGCAGCATTCTGAGCCGCAGTCGGGAGAGCTACGAAAAGCAACCTCGCAGGAGGAAACGATATGGCAGGAGTAGGACATGTCCTGCGGCTGGAAAGCCTGCGCGATGATCTGGAGACCCGCCTGTTTCTCCACGAGGAGCGGCGTTGCTTTGGTGATGACGACGTGGATGACGGTACGTGGCAGGACTTGAAAGTCCGGATCCGCGATCTCTCGCAGGAGATCAGCGCGTTGCGCCATTGCGCGAGTTGCTAGAGCCCGCCAGGTTCATGCAGAACCTGGCGGGCTCTAGCCTTCTTTGATTTCGTTTCTCTTTTCGGGAGAACCGGTGTCCACCTATCTCTGACAAACTCGAGATCCCCGTGCGAGCGTCAGCCCCTGCCGGAGGTCGGCAGGGCTTGAGATCAGAAGCCTTCGAGCACGATCTTGCCGCGCGCCTTGCCGCTTTCGATCACGGCATGCGCTTGTTTCAGGTTCTCGGCATTGATCGGTCGCAGCACCTCCGTCACAGTGGTGCGGATCTTGCCGGCGTCGATCAGCGCGGCGACCTCGGTGAGCAGCTTGCCTTGCTCGTCCATGTCGGGCGTCTCGAAGATCGAGCGGGTGAACATCAGCTCCCAGTGGATGGACACGGCCTTGCGCTTGAAGCCGGTGACATCGAGGCTTTCGGGGTCATCGATCAGGCCGAAGCGGGCTTGCGGGGCGATCAGGCTGATAATCGCGGCGAGATGACGGTGCGTTTCCGTGGTGGAGAACACGAAGGCCGGGGCGCCGATGCCGAGCGCGGTTATCTGGTCTGCGAGCGGTTTGCTGTGATCGATGACGTGATGCGCGCCGAGTTCGCTGACCCAATCCCGCGTCTCCGGGCGGGACGCCGTCGCAATGACGGTCAGGCCCGTGAGGGCACGCACGAGCTGGATGGCGATCGACCCGACGCCGCCGGCGCCGCCGATGATGAGAATGGCGTCTGCCGCGCCCGCGACCGGCTTGCGCACGTCGAGACGATCGAACAGCATTTCCCACGCCGTGATGGCCGTGAGCGGCAAAGCGGCGGCCTCGGCATTCGATAGAGACGACGGCTTCCTACCCACAAGCCGCTCATCGACCAGATGGAATTCGCTGTTTGCGCCCGGCCGCAGCAGGGAGCCTGCATAGTAGACGGCATCGCCGGGCTTGAACGTTGTTACGGCATCGCCCACCTCCACGACCCGGCCGACCGCATCCCAGCCGAGCACTTTCTGCACACCTGCATCGGGCGACACGTTTTTCCGGATCTTCGTATCCACCGGGTTCACGGAGATCGCATCCACGGCGACCAGAAGATCGCGGGGCCCGGGCGTCGGCTTGGAGATTTCGACATCGATGAGCGCATCGTCGCGCTCGATGGTGCCGGCCTTGGTGTAGGCGACTGCTTTCATGATCGGGTTCCTCGTCTTTCTGCTGCCGGCCGATCCGGTTGCTTCAGGCTTGATATGCGCATACGCTCGACAGAATGGAATACGCACAAAGAGCGTACATAGTGTCGAAAAGGATACCGTCATGGCGAAGGTCCGGCATTCCCGGTTCGATTGCAGCCCCGGCTGCTCGGTGGAAGCGGCGATCGGGCTGATAGACGGCAAGTGGAAATCCGTCATCCTCTTCCATCTCCTGTCGGGCACGCTCCGGTTCAACGAGATCCGCAAGACCATCCCCAACGTGACGCAGCGCATGTTGACCAACCAGCTGCGCGAGATGGAGGAGGACGGCCTGATCTCGCGCGAGGTCTATGCACAGGTTCCGCCGAAGGTCGAATACAGCCTGTCGCCGCTCGGCCGGTCGATGGAGCCGGTACTGCTGGCGCTGAAGCAATGGGGTGATGCCAATCTCGGCCTCTACGGCAAGCCGAAGATCGCCAACGCCGAGGAGGCGGCATCCGCCGACAGCGTAGCGGCCTGAGGGAGGCGCCTTCGAAACCGGTTGAGATCAGGAGGCGGAGCGTCTATCTGATGGGCACGCGCAGGCGCGAACGTCCCGACAGAACAAGGCATCCGGCATGACCCTTCCTTATCTCGTCACCCATTCCGGTGGCTTCCATGCCGATGAACTTCTCTCGAGCGTCATCCTGACACGGCTATATCCCGAGGCGCGGATCGTTCGCAGCCGCGCGCCGGAGTGGATCACGGCCGGCGCGGACCGGATCGTCTACGATGTCGGCGGCGCCTATGACGCGGAGAGGCGCATCTTCGACCATCACCAGCGCGGTGCGCCGGTGCGGGACGATGGCCAGCCCTACAGCTCCTTCGGCCTGGTCTGGCGACATTTCGGACAGGACTACCTCCGTGCGTTCGGTGTTCCCGAGGCGCATGTCGCCGCGATCCATGCCGCCTTCGACGGCAGCTTCGTCCTGCCGGTCGATCTGGTCGATAACGGCGCGCTCAGCCCTTCGACGGCAGGCGTTCTCGCTGGGCTGACGCTTCCGGCGCTGCTCGAAACGCTGAAGCCCGTCTTCGACGAAGTCGACCCGGACGCGGAAAACCAGAGCTTTCATGCTGCGCTCGCCATTGCGCGCAGCTTCGTGGAGGCCAGCATCGGCAAATCCGCGGCCAAGCTGCGCGCGGAGGCGCTGGTCATGAGCGCGATCGAGGCGGCAGGGCAGGGGAACATTCTGGAGCTTCCGCTCGGCATGCCCTTCCGTTCGGCGGTGGTGAAGGCCGGAGCCGATCAGCTGCTCTTCGTCGTGCACCCGCGCGACAAGGACTGGTGCGTCACGGGCATTCGCCGCGCGGACGAGGGCTTCGAGCTTCGTGCCGACCTTCCTGCCGCCTGGGCCGGGCTGACGAATGCCGACCTCGAGGCGGCCAGCGGTGTGACCGGCGCGAGCTTCTGCCACAAGGGCCGCTTCATCGCTGCCGCCCGCACGCGCGAGGCAGTCCTGGCTCTGGCGGAGATTGCTGTCGCCGAAGCGCTGGCCGAGAAAGCAAGCGTCGCCGCCGTCGCCTGATCGCGGCGTGATGCAGGGAGGTCCGGAATGAGCGTCGCCTTTACCAAGGAAGAAAGCTTCGAGACGGCATCGGAAACGCTCGTTCCCGACCGTCCGATCTCGGCGCATCCGAACCTCGTGACGCAAGAGGGTTTCGCGGCGCTGGAGGCGCAGCTGGAGCAGGCGCGGACCGCCTATACAGCGGCGAACCTGATCGAAGACGTCAACGAGAAGCGCCGGCAGACGGCAACGCCGTTGCGGGACCTGCGCTATCTCTCGGCTCGCATCCGCTCCGCGCAGGTCATGCCGGGACCGACGTCCTCGGCCGCCGTCGCCTTTGGTAGCACCGTGACGTTCTCCCGCGATGACGGCCGCGTTCAGACCTACCGGATCGTCGGCGAGGACGAGGCGGATCCAAAGGGCGGGACGATCTCGCATGTCTCGCCGGTGGCGGCCCTGTTGATCGGCAAGGCCGTGGGCGATGTCGTCAGCGTCAATGGTCAGGAACTGGAGATCGTCGCCATTGCATGAAGAGGCGCGATGAGTCTCCGCCATGGATGAACAACATGGCGGAGTGGACATACGGTAAAATCGCCGATCCCAGCGTGCAAACTAGTAAATATTTACTGACAGCCGGTCGGCAATAAGGCAAGTTGCTTCGTCCCGTCACCGGCTTTCAGTATCGAGCTTCAGCATCTCATGGTCACCATCAAGGAAATTGCGAAAGCTGTCGGCGTGTCCTCCGCGACGGTGTCCCGCGTCCTGAACTACGATCCCGCTCTCTCGATTTCCGCCGCCAAGCGGCAGGCGATCATCGAGACGGCGGAGGCGCTGAATTACGCCACCCCCCGCAACCGCGCCCGCCAGAGCGAGGCTTTGCAGCAGGAGGCGGCGCAGAACGGAGCCGGTCATCATGGCGGCGCGGAGCCAAGCATCCTTCAGAGGCTCGCCATCGTCCATTTCCTGGAGCCGTCCGACGAGGTGGCCGATCCCTATTATGTCGGCGTTCGCCTCGGCATCGAGAACCGGTGTCGCGAGTTGCGCACCGATATCGTCAAGGTCTTCCACTCCGATACCCTGCCGGACGCAGCGCTTCTGGCGGACGTCGCCGGTGTCATCGTGATCGGCAAGCACTCGGATAATGAGATCGCCTGGCTCGACGAACATTGTCGCCATGTCGTGTTCGCCGATTTCGTGCCGTCTTCGGACCTGTTCGACTGCGTCCACAGCGATCTCGTCGCAGCGACGCACAAGGTATTGGATACGCTTCATCAGCTCGAATATGAGCGGATCGCCTTCATCGGCAGCTACGAGCATCTGAACGGGGAAACCCAGCATTTTGGCGAGCGGCGCTGCAAGGCCTATATCGACTGGCAGACGGCGCGTGGAACCTTCGACGCAGAGCTTCTGGTGCTCGGCGAGAGCTGCGATTCCGGGCAGAATCTGCGGCTCGAAACCGGCTACGAACTCGCGCGCCAACTCCTGTCCCGGCGCCCGCTGCCCGATATTATCCTGACTGCGAACGACAATATGGCGATCGGCACCTACCGCGCGGCGCGCGAGGCTGGCCTGTCGATCCCTGACGACGTGGCGATCGTTTCCTTCAACGACATCCCCGTGGCGCAGTTTCTGACGCCGCCGCTGTCGACCGTGAAGATCCATGGCGAGCATATCGGCGAGACCGCGGTCAACTTGTTGCTTGAGCGGTTGGGCGGTCGCAGCTATGCCAAGATGGTGACGATCCCGACCGAGACGATCTGGCGCGGCAGCTGTCGGACTCCGCAGGCCCCGTGACCGCAGTCGCAGCAGAGCACTTTTGCAGTGCGATAAATATTTACTAAATTTATGTTGCCCTTGGGCAAAGTTTAGGAAATACTCCCTCCCAAGACAGGTGGAGCTGTCTCAGCCATCGGGACTTCAGGGAGGAAGACCATGCATTTTCAGCGTATTTCCAAGACCTTCGCAGCCGTCGCTCTGGCGGGCACAAGCTTTTTCGCCACCACCGCGGCCTTTGCCGGCGAGATCACCGTGTGGTGCTGGGACCCCAACTTCAACGTCGCGATCATGAAGGAAGCGGGTGAGCGCTATACCGCGAAACACCCGGAAACCACCTTCAACATCGTTGACTTCGCCAAGGCCGATGTCGAGCAGAAACTGCAGACCGCGCTGACCTCCGGCACCACGGACGCGCTTCCCGATATCGTCCTGATCGAGGACTACGGCGCGCAGAAATACCTTCAGTCCTTCCCCGGCGCCTTCGCGCCCATGTCCGATACGGTCGATTATTTCGGCTTCGCGCCCTACAAGGTCAAGCTGATGACGGTGGACGACAAGGTCTACGGCATGCCGTTCGACAGCGGCGTGACGGGCCTCTACTACCGTAAGGATTATCTGGAACAGGCCGGCTTCAAGCCGTCCGACATGCAGGACATCACCTGGGATCGTTTCATCGAGATCGGCAAGGTCGTCGAGGAGAAAACCGGCAAGAAGATGCTCGGTCTCGATATCACCGATGCCGGCTTCACCCGCATCCTCATGCAGTCGGCGGGCCAGTGGTACTTCGATGCGGAAGGCAATCTGAGCATCGAGAACAACACGGCACTGAAGGCGGCGCTGGAAACGCAGCAGAAGATCCTCAAGGCGAACATCCATAAGCCTGCCGCCGGCTGGACGGACTGGGTCGGCACCTTCACGTCCGGCGATGTCGCGACGGTCACGACCGGCGTCTGGATCACCGGAACGGTCAAGGCCCAAGCCGACCAGTCCGGCAAATGGGGCGTCGCGCCCCTGCCGAGCCTCGGTATCGAGGGGGCAACGCACGCTTCCAACCTCGGCGGCTCCAGCTGGTACGTGGTCGAAAGCTCGCCCGAGAAGAAGGAAGCCATCGACTTCCTGAACGAGGTCTATGCCAAGGATATCTTGTTCTATCAGGACATCCTGACGACGCGTGGCGCCGTGGGCTCGCTGATGGCGGCCCGCACGGGCGATGCCTACATGCTGGCTGACCCGTTCTTCGGCGGTGAAAAGGTGTGGCAGAATTTTTCGGACTGGCTCTCCAAGGTGCCGCCGGTCAACTACGGCATCTTCACCAACGAGGTCGACACCGCCGTGACGGCGCATCTGCCGTCGCTCGCCCAGGGTGCCGACATTCCTACGGTACTGAAGGAAATCCAGTCTCAGGCCGAAGGGCAGATCCAGTAAGCGGTTCCTCCCAGCCGCACTGCGGTGTCGCGCCTCCCTCCGGGCGCGGCACCGGCTTTTCCCCAGGCCCAGTGGGCCGGGGTTGAAGCGCATTCTTCATCCAACAGGTCCGGCGGAAAACATGGCTCACGCGAAAACAGGTGGCGCGCGAACACGCGGGCTGAAGCGATATTACGATGTCAACGGCTGGCTGTTTATCGCGCCCGCCATCGGCCTGATCGGCCTGTTCCTCATCTACCCCATCTTCCGCTCGCTCTACCTCTCGTTCTTTTCGGGCAGGGGCATGATGATGAAGTTTGCAGGTTTCGGAAACATCACGCGGCTGAGCGGCGATCCGGTGTTTCTGAAGGCGCTGACCAATACGACGATCTTTTTCGTGGTTCAGGTGCCGATCATGATCGTGCTCGCGCTGATGCTCGCTTCGCTTTTGAACACCGACCGCCTGAAGTTCGCGGGCGTCTTCCGCACCGCGATCTTCCTGCCGTGCGTCGCCTCGCTGGTCGCCTATTCGATCCTCTTCAAAAGCATGTTCTCGATCGACGGCGTCATCAACCAGGCGCTCCTTGCGGTCGGTATCATCGGCTCGCCCATTGGCTGGCTGACCGAGCCCTTCTGGGCCAAAGTCCTCGTCATCCTCGCCATCACCTGGCGGTGGACCGGTTACAACATGATCTTCTACCTCGCCGCCCTGCAGAACATCGACCGCTCGATCTACGAGGCCGCCCGCATTGACGGTGTGCCGGCCTGGGCGCGCTTCGTTCACCTGACCATCCCCATGCTGAAGCCGGTGATCCTGTTCACCACCATCATTTCCACCATCGGCACCATCCAGCTGTTCGACGAGGTCTACAACCTCACCGAGGGCAAGGGCGGGCCGGCGGATGCGACGATCACGCTGTCGCTCTACATCTACAATCTCACCTTCCGCTACATGCCGAGCTTCGGCTATGCCGCCACGATCTCCTACGTGATCGTCGTCATGGTAGCGGTGCTGTCCTTCCTGCAATTCTACGCCGCAAGGGAGCGTTCATGACCGCTGTTTCCGCTTCCCGTCCTGTTCTCTCTGCCCGGGCAAGCCGTGCCTTGCCGCGCGCTGCGACCTATCTCGCCCTGTCGGTCGCCGCCTTCGTTTCTGTCTTTCCCTTCATCTGGATGTTGATTTCCTCGACCAACACATCGATCGACATCATCAAGGGCAAGGCGACGTTCGGCGGCGCCTTCTCCACCAATGTCGCGAATTTCTTCGCGCAGGTCGATGTGCCCCTGGTGTTCTGGAATTCGGCCAAGGTGGCGGTCCTCGCCACGCTGCTGACCATCGCCGTGTCGTCGCTTGCCGGCTACGGCTTCGAGATGTTCCGCTCGAAGATGCGCGATCGCATCTATTCGCTGGTGCTGCTAACGCTGATGGTGCCGTTTGCAGCCCTCATGATCCCGCTGTTCATGATGATGGGCAAGGCGGGGCTCATCAACACGCACATCGCAATTCTGCTGCCAACGGTCGCTTCCGCCTTCATCATCTTCTACTTCCGGCAGGCAACGAAGGCCTTTCCGACGGAACTGCGGGACGCTGCCAAGGTGGACGGGCTGAAGGAGTGGCAGATCTTCCTCTACATCTACGTTCCCGTGATGCGGTCCACCTATGCCGCCGCCTTCGTCATCGTCTTCATGATGAACTGGAACAACTATCTCTGGCCGCTGATCGTTCTCCAGTCGAACGACACGAAGACGATCACTCTTGTCGTCTCGTCGCTGGCCTCCGCCTATTACCCCGACTTCGGCGTGGTCATGATCGGCACGATCCTCGCCACGCTCCCAACCCTTCTCGTCTTCTTCGTCATGCAGCGCCAGTTCGTGGCCGGCATGCTCGGTTCTGTGAAATAGGATGTCGACAATGCGTAAGTATGAAAGCTTCAACGGCAACTGGACCTTCAGCGAAGGCTTCGATGCCGCGAAAGCCGGACAGCCGCTGAACGGGGAAACGGTGCGCCTGCCGCACACGGCCGTGGAGCTGCCCTACAATTACTTCGACGAAACCAGCTACCAGAAGGCCTTCACCTATCAGAAGGTGATCGCCTGGGAGGCCGGCTTCGAAGGCCGTGAGGTCTCGCTCGTTTTCGACGGCGCCATGGCCGACTGCGAGGTCTATCTGAACGGCGAGAAAATCGCCTTCCACCGCGACGGTTACACGCCCTTCGAAGCGCGGCTGACCGCCGGGCTGAAGCCGGGCGATAATATCGTCACCGTCAAGATCGACGGGTCCGAGAACCCCGAGATCCCACCCTTCGGCGGCATGATCGACTATCTCTGCTATGCCGGCATCTACCGCGATGTCTGGCTGAAGGTCGCAAGCCCGGTCTCGATCCGCAACATGAAGATCGAAACGCCCGAGGCGTTGTCGGCGAGTACCGTCACAGTTCGCGTTGATCTCGCCAACCCGCAGACCCTGCCGACGACGAGCACGATCCGCGTTTCGATCGCCGACAAGGCGGGCACTGTGGTCGGCACGGTCACGGCGGATGTCGCGGGCGACAGCACGACGCTTGTCATCGATGGCCTCACCGGTCTCGCCCTCTGGGATATCGACAATCCCGTGCTCTACACGCTGACGGCGGAGCTGGAGACCGCGTCCGGCACTGATGCTCTGTCGAGCAGATTCGGCTTCCGGACCGCCGAGTTCACCCCGGACGGGTTCCTGCTCAACGGCAATCCGCTCAAGCTGCGCGGGCTCAACCGGCATCAGGCCTGGCCCTATTCCGGCTATGCGATGGGACGGCGCGCGCAGGAGAAGGATGCGGATATCCTGAAATTTGACCTGCGCTGCAACATCGTGCGCACCTCGCATTATCCGCAGGCAAAAAGCTTCATCGAGCGTTGCGACGATATCGGCCTTCTCGTCTTCGAGGAGATCCCCGGCTGGCAGCATATCGGCGGCGAGGCCTGGAAGAAGGAATCGGTCGAGAACGTGCGCCGCATGATCGAGCGCGACTGGAACCACCCCTCCATCATCATCTGGGGCGTGCGCATCAACGAGAGCCAGGACGACCACGATTTCTACGCTGAGACCAACCGTCTGGCGCGCGAACTCGACACCACCCGCCAGACCGGCGGCGTTCGGTTCATCACCAATTCCGAGCTGCTCGAAGACGTCTATACCATGAACGACTTCATCCTCGGCCAGGAGGAGATGCCCGGCAACAATCGCGGCCGCGTGGTGCTGCGCGACCGAGTGGAGACAACGGGGATCACCAAGCCGATCCCCTATATGATCACCGAATATAACGGCCACATGTACCCGACCAAGCGCTTCGATCAGGAGCAGCGGCAAGCCGAGCATGTCACGCGCCACCTGCTGATCCTCGACGCGGTTGCCGGTCGTGACGATATCTCCGGCTCCACCGGCTGGTGCATGTTCGACTACAACACCCACAAGGATTTCGGTTCGGGCGACCGGATCTGCTATCACGGCGTGCTCGACACCTTCCGCGAGCCGAAGCTCGCAGCCTATGCCTACGCGTCGCAGGGCGATCCTAAAGGCGGCGTCGTGCTGCAGCCGGTGACCTATTGGGCGCGCGGCGAGCGCAATATCGGCGGCGTCCTGCCGCTGATCATCCTGACGAACTGCGACTATCTGGAGATCAAATTCGGCGACTTCGAACCGAAGCGCGTCGAGCCGGACCGGGAAACCTATCCGCACCTCGCGCATCCGCCCGTCATTCTCGACATGCGCAATGTCACACCTTCGGAGTTCGGCACCTGGGGCCGGATCTGGCGCGACGGCGTGATCACCGGCTATGTCGGTGGCAAGGCGGTGAAGACCGTGGTGCTGCCGGCCGATCCGCTGCCGACGACGCTGCAGATCGCGCCGGATGACACGCAGCTGCGGGCCGGCGAAAAGGACGCCGTCCGCGTCATCGTCCGCGTGCTCGATCAGGGCGGCAACATCCTGCCCTTCTTCGAGGAGCCGATCCGCTTTGCCGTAGACGGTCCCGGCCGGATCATCGGCCCGTCGCTGCAGAGCTTCAAGGGCGGGGTGACCGGCTTCTGGCTGGAGGCGGGCGAGACCTCCGGCACGATCACGCTATCGGCGGAGTGTGGCCTGTTCGCAGCCCAGACCGTCACCTTCACCGTCAGCGCATAGGAGCCGGAATGGCCGACGTCACCCTCAAGGACATCCGCAAGACGTTCGGCGTGCTCGACGTCATCAAGGGTGTCGATCTCGACATCAAATCGGGCGAGTTCGTCGTCTTCGTCGGTCCGTCCGGCTGCGGCAAGTCCACGCTGTTGCGGATGATCGCCGGGCTGGAGGACATCACGTCCGGCACACTGGAAATCGGCGGGCAGGTGATGAACGACGTCGATCCCTCCAAGCGCGGGATCGCCATGGTCTTCCAGTCGTACGCGCTCTATCCGCACATGACCGTGCGCGAGAACATGGGCTTTGCACTGCGGTTTGCCGGGCAGGACAAGACGGAAATCGCGCGCCGGGTCGATGCGGCCGCAAAGATCCTCGAGCTCGGCCGGCTGATGGACCGCAAGCCGAAGGCGCTGTCCGGTGGGCAGCGGCAACGCGTCGCCATCGGCCGCGCCATCGTGCGCGAGCCGGACGTCTTCCTCTTCGACGAGCCGCTGTCCAACCTCGACGCGGAACTGCGCGTCCACATGCGCGTCGAGATCGCCCGGCTGCACAAGGAGCTGAACGCCACCATCGTCTACGTCACGCACGATCAGGTGGAGGCGATGACGCTCGCCGACAAGATTGTGGTCTTGCGCGCCGGCATCGTGGAGCAGGTCGGCGCGCCGCTCGATCTCTATGACGATCCCGTCAACCTCTTCGTCGCCGGCTTCATCGGCTCACCGCGCATGAACGTCTTTGCCGGGCGGGTGATCGGCGCCAGCGGCACCTCCGCCCTCGTCACGCTCGACGGCTTTGCAGACAAGGAGATCGCCGTGCCTCTGCAGGGTCCGGTGCCCTTGGCCGGCACGCCGATCCGCCTCGGCATCCGTCCGGAGCATTTCACCGATGCAGGCGAAGACAGCCTGTCGATCACCATCGACATGTTCGAGCATCTGGGCGGCGAGACCTTCGCCTATGGCCGCTCGACCTCCGGCGAAACCATCGTCGTCACCACCCGCAACGGCCGCAGCCTGTCGGCCGGCCACGTGCTGAAGGCGGGCTTCGACCCGACGCGGGCCTTGCTGTTTGCGGAAGATGGGAAGCGTATCCGGTAACGATCACAGACATCGAATGTTGAAGCGCCGGAGCCCTTGTAAGGTTCCGGCGCTTTTTCTTTGGGCCAGAGGCGGTTGCCAACGGCCTCTCTATGATTCAACGGACCGGATGGCCAGGGAGTGCCATCCGGTCCGTCAGCGCGGCGGCGACGATGTCGTCTCGACCCGGGAGGAGGTCGCGCGCTATCTATGTCCGGTCAGGCGGCGCGGACCTTCTTTTCGATGCGGGCCCATTGCGGAATCCACTCGTTGTGGGCGATCAGCAGATCGTCCACGAGAGACCAGATCTGGTCGAGATCGAGCTCGGCCGCCGTGTGCGGATCCATCATGGCGGCGTGATAGAGGTGTTCGCGGTTCTCCGTCATCAGTGCCTGAAC
Source organism: Rhizobium sp. PP-CC-3A-592 (assembly GCF_003217095.1). Taxonomy (GTDB): domain Bacteria; phylum Pseudomonadota; class Alphaproteobacteria; order Rhizobiales; family Rhizobiaceae; genus Ferranicluibacter. The sequence continues at coordinate 102,256 of NZ_QJSR01000003.1, read as the reverse complement.
GGTCAGTTCCTGCACATTAATGTTGGTGCGCATCAGGGCGGTCAGCTGCGGCGGCAGGGCGCCGACGAAGGTCGGCTGGATGCCGTTTTCATCGATCAGGCACGGCACTTCGGCGGCGCAATTGTCGGGCAGCGAGGTGATGCAACCATTGTTGCGCTGGTTGCCGTAGATGACCGAGGGCTCACCGGTCCAGACCGAATTGACGATCGAGGACGCATATTCCTTGGATTGCTTCACCTCGATCTTTTCGGCGGAGATGTAGGCTGCGGCCTGGCCCTTCCAGCGTTCGATCTGCTCGACGCAGCGCTTGGGATATTCGTCGAGCGGGATACCGAACTTCTCGATCAGATCCTCTCGGCCCTCCTTGATAAAGTAGGGCGTGTATTCGGCAAAGTGCTCCGAGCTTTCGGTGACGAAGTAGCCGAGACGCGTCAGCATTTCGTAGCGCACCTTGTTCGGGCAGCGCGGGTTCCAGGTCGCCTTCGGCGCCCGGCCTTCGCGGTAGCCGCGCAGGAGATCCGGGTAGAGATCCTTGTAGGAACCGTCCGGTTGGCGGTGCTCAAACTTGAGGTAGAAGGCCATATGGTTGATGCCGGCCGACTTGTAGCGGATTTCTTCGTAGGGGATATCGAGATCCTCGGCGAGTTCCATCGCGGTGCCCTGCACGGAGTGGCAGAGACCGACCTGCTTGATCTTCGGATACTTCTCGGCGATCGCCCAGGTGTTGATGGCCATCGGGTTGACGTATTGCAGCAGGATCGCCTCCGGGCAGACCTGCATCATATCCTCGCAGATCGACCAGAGGTGCGGCACGGTGCGCAGGCCGCGCATGATGCCGCCGACGCCGAGCGTATCGGCAATCGTCTGGCGCAGGCCGTATTTCTTCGGCACTTCGAAGTCGGTGACCGTGCAGGGCTCGAAACCGCCGATCTGGAAGGCGACGACGACGAAATTGGCGCCGTCGAGCGCGCGCTTCTGGCTGGAATGCATCTCGATGGTGGCCTTTGCACCAAGGGACGAGATCAGCTTGCGGACGATGACTTCGCTTTCTGCCAAGCGCTCCGCATTGATGTCCATCAGCGCGATCTTGGCACCGGAGAGAGCTGGGCGCTGGAGGATGTCGCCGATGATGTTCTTCATGAACGTCGTCGATCCCGCTCCGATGAAGGTGATCTTGGGTTGTCTGGTCATGGGGGCCTCTTTCTGCTCAGGCTGCAACGTTGAAGGCGGCTCGGACAAGCCGTTCGGTGTATTCGGTCTTGGGGTTGGACAGGACATCGGCGACGGGGCCTTCCTCGACGATCTTTCCCCGCTGCATCACCGCGACCCGGTGGCAGAGCGCGCGCACCACCTTCAGATCGTGGGAGATGAAGAGGTAGGAGAGGCCCCGCTCTTCCTGCAGCTTGCGCAGCAGGTCGATGATCTGGGCCTGGACCGAAAGATCGAGCGCCGAGGTCGGCTCGTCGAGAAGAATGAATTCCGGCTCGAGCGCGATGGCGCGGGCGATCGCGATGCGCTGGCGCTGGCCGCCGGAGAACTCGTGCGGAAACCGCCCGAGGATGTTGCCCGGCATGCCGGCGCTGGCCAGCGCGTCGTAGATCCGTCCCAGCCGCTCGTCGCGCGTCGCGCCGAGCTTATTGACGATCAGGCCTTCCTCGATGATCTGACCAACCGACATGCGCGGGTTGAGCGAGGAGAACGGGTCCTGGAAGACGATCTGCATGCGGGCGCGCAGCGGCCGCATCTCGGTCCGGCCATAGGACTGGATCGCCTCGCCATCGAACGTGATCTCGCCGCTGCCGGGGTTCAGCAGCCGGATGAGCGCCTGCCCGAACGTCGTCTTGCCGGAGCCGCTTTCGCCGACGATACCCAGCGTCTCGCCGCGCCGCAGCGTGAGGCTCAAATCGTTGACGGCGAGAAGCTCGCTGAAGATCGGCTTGAAGAAGCCGCCGGATTTCAGCGTGAAGGCAACGCGGACATTGCGGCCTTCGAGGATCACGGGCGCGCTCTCGGTGATCGGCTTGACCGTGCCGCGCGGCTCGGACGCGAGCAGCTTGGCGGTATAGGGATGGCGTGGATGGGCGAACAATGCCTCGGTGGTGTTGTGCTCGCGCACCTGGCCGGAGCTCATCACGTAGACGTAGTCCGAGAACTGCCGCACGACGGTGAGGTCGTGGGTGATCAGGATCACGGCCATGTTCATCTCGCGCTGCAAAGAGCGGATGAGGTTGAGGATCTGAGCCTGCACGGTCACGTCGAGCGCAGTCGTCGGCTCGTCGGCAATCAGCACGTCCGGCTTGTTGGAGAGCGCCATGGCGATCATGACACGTTGGCGCTGGCCGCCGGAGAGCTGGTGCGGATACTGGTTCAGCCGCGCCTCCGGCTCGGGGATCTGGACGTGGCGCAGGAGGTCGAGCGCTTCCGCCATGGCCGCCTTCCGGCTCATGCGGCGATGGACGAGTATGGCTTCGGCGATCTGCGCGCCGATCGTATAGACCGGATTGAGCGAGCTCATCGGCTCCTGGAAGATCATAGAGATCCGGTCGCCGCGCAGCTTTCGCCGGCGGTTTTCCGAGAATTTCAGCACGTCCTCGCCCTTGTAGGTGATGGTCGATCGGGGGCTGGTCACGGCGCGTTTGGAGAGCAGCCCCATGATGGTGCGCGCCGTCACGGATTTGCCGGACCCGCTCTCCCCGACGATGGCGATCGTCTCGCCACGGTAAAGCTGGAAGGACACGTCCTTCACGGCGCTGACCATGCCGTGCTCCACCTTGAAATCGACGGCGACGTTGCGCGCGTCGATGATCGGCGCGTCCTTGTGCTGCGCAAGGTCGCAGCGCTCGTCCGGGGCCGTGACGGAGATGTCTGATGTCGTCATGGTCTCGCTCCTCTCAATAGGGGTCGATGGCATCGCGCAAGCCATCGCCGAGTGCGTTGAAGGCGAAGACGGTGATCAGGACGATGCCGACGGGCGACAGGATCCAGGGATAGGACCCGATGACGGAATAGGTCGAGGTGTCCTGCAGCATCAGCCCCCAGGAGATCAGCGGTGGCTTGACCGCGAAACCGAGGAACCCGAGGAAGGATTCGAGGAGCACCACGCTCGGGATGGCCAGCGTCACCGCGACGATCACGTGGCTCATGACGTTGGGGAAGATGTGCTGGAGGATGATGCGCCGGTCGCTGGCACCGACCGCGATGGCGGCACGGACATAGTCGATCCGGGCGAGCGCCAGCGTCTTGCCGCGCACCTCCCGCGACATCTGAGCCCAGCCGAGCGCCGACATGACGCCGACCACGAAGACGAGGAACACATGCGTGGGCGCGGTGACCGGGATCAGCGAGGTCAGCGCGAGGTAGAGGGGCAGCTGCGGAAAGGCGAGGACGAGCTCCACGAAGCGCTGCATCCAGGCATCGAAGCGGCCGCCGAAATAGCCCGAGACCATGCCGACCGTGGTGCCGACGACGGTGACGATGAACACCACGGTCAGGGCAATCGATAACGAGATCCGCGAGCCGTAAAGCATGCGGGAGAGGACATCCCGCCCGAACTTGTCAGTTCCGAGGAAATGGATCGGCGAACCGTCCTGCGTGCCGATCAGGTGGCGGTCGAGCGGAATGAGGCCGAGCAGCCGGTAGGGCGCGCCCTTGACGAAGAGCCCGATGATCTGCGGATTGTCGTAATCCGGGCCGATGATCGGCTGGAACGTGACCGGATCAAGTTCGTCCGTTTCCCGCACCGGGTAAACCCGTGGAGGGAAGACGAAGTTGCCGTCCTTGTCGGTGAAGCTCGGCAGTTGCGGCGGCGAGAAGCCCACATTCGTCGCCTTGGGATCGACCGGCGACAGGAAATCCGCAAAGACCGCCGAGAACAGCAGCAGGCAGACGAGGATCAGGCCGAGCATGCCGGTCCAGGATTTCCTAAGCCGCCGCCAGACGAGCGACATGTAGCTCTCGTTGCGATGGCGCTCGCCCGCCTGGGGTGCGGTCTCGTGCTGCTCCGTGGCGGAGGTTGCAATCGGCAGGGTGGCCTGGGTTTCGAAGCTCATGCGGTGGCCCCTCCCATCTGGCGGACGCGGGGGTCGAGAGCGGCGAGCAGCAGGTCGGCGATGATGTTACCGACGATCAGGGTGGCGGAGAGCACGAGCATGAAGGTCGCGGTGACATAGACGTCACCCACGGCCATGGAGCCGACGATGGCGGGGCCGACGGTCGGCAGGGCGAAGATGATGGCCGTCTCGATCTCACCGGTCAGCATGTAGGGGAGGACGACGCCCTGGTACATCACCAGCGGATGCAGCGCATTGGGCACCGCATGGCGCATGATCACCTTGCGCTCGGAGAGACCCTTGGCGCGGGCGGTTTCGACATATTGCGCGTTCAGCGTGTCGAGCAGATTGCCGCGCATGACCCGCATATTGTAGGCGAGGCCACCGAAGGTTGCGATGGCGATGACCGGCCAGACATGCTTCAGGAGATCGACGAACTTGTCCCAGGACCAGGGGGCGCCGCCGTAGCGGGCCGACTGGAACGAGCCGATCTCGCTGACATTGAAGTGAAACACCATGATGTAGACGATGATCAGCGCCATCAGGAAGCGCGGCACCGTCATGCCAAGGAACGAGATGCCCGAAAGCAGCGTATCCACCCAGGTGTATTGTCGCGTGGCCGCGAGGATGCCGAAGGTGATACCGATGACCGAGGCAAGGATGTGGCAGACGAGTGCCAGCGCCAGCGTACGGGGCAGGCGTTCGCCGACCACTTCCGAGACTGGCTTGTTATAGAACAGGCTGTGGCCGAAATCGCCGCGCGTGACGATGCCCGTGACCCAGTTGACGTATTGGAGGGGCAGCGGCTTATCGAGGCCGTTCGCGATCTTGTAGGCCTGCGCCTGGGCGTCGGCTTCCTCGAAGGAAGCGCCGCCCTGGTTGATCGCCTGCGAGCGGATATAGTCGCTATAGTCGCCGGGTGGTGCCTGGATGATGGTGAAGGTGACGACGCTCAGGACGAAGAGCACCGGCAGCGCGGAGGCGATCCGCACAAGCAAAAACCTGAGCATGTCGTATCCTTTAGGAAAACGGGCCGCCGGACGCGACGCTGCCATGCGCCCGTGCGGTCATTTTTCTCTGCCGCCGGAATACCCGGCGGCGGTGATGTCAAAGGGCCGGGCCTCAATCAGTTGATTGGGCCGTGCTCCGATCAGTTGATCGGACCGGGGTCTCCGGGCTTGCCGGGAAGCTGCTGCTTGAACAGCTCGTAATCGCCCTGCTTGTCGGCGCTGACGAAGACGCGTTCGCGCAGGATCGTGTCTTCGGCCCAGTTGAACATGTAGATCGGTGCGCCCGGGGGAATGTTGGAGAAGCGCTTGTTGATGATGAGCGCGCCCGGATACTCCGTCAGGCCGACCGTATCGACGTTCTCGGTCGCGATCTTCTGATATTTCTTCATCAGGTCCTGCCGTTCGGCATTGTCGTTGGACGCGATGAAGCTGTTGACGGTCGCGACCATTTCCTTTTCGAACGGCATCAGGTCCATCGTGCCGTCAGGGCCGGCGCGGTGGTGCCAGCTGGTGCGCGGGCCAGTCGGAGCCAGCTGCGGCGTGTTCTGGACGACGGAGGAAATCTCCGAATTGTGACGCAGCAGGGTCCAGTCGAACCGCCCGGCATCGCGGGCCGCGTCGCGCTTGACGCCGTCGAGCGAGTTGAGCGTGACCTTGATGCCCAGCTGCTCCATCTGCCCGATCACGCCTTCGGCCAGATTGCGGTCCGTGCCGTAGTCGGAGGTCGAGAGAAGCACGATCTGCACGTCATCGCCGCCGGCGGTGCCCGCGGGGAAGTTGACGAAGCCGTTGCCGTCCGTGTCCTTCAGGCCGATCTTCTCCAGGAGCGCCTTGGCGCCCTCCAGATCGAACGGATAGTAGACGGTCGACTGGCGGTCGTAGAAGCTGGTGCCGGACGAGATGCCGCCGGGATAGATCGAGGTGAACGGCCCCTTCACGAGGCTGTCGCCGATCTTCTTGCGATCGACCGCCATGGTGATCGCCTTGCGGAAATCTGGATTGCGGTTGAGCGCGCGCACGGCCTTGGTCCGCTCGTCCGGGTCGCCCCAGCCATTGGCCGAGAAGTTCATGTGCAGGTTATAGCCGATAAGGCGCGCGCCGAAGGCGAGGCGGGCAGGGGCGCTTTCCTGTGCGGCACGCTTCAGGCTCTCGACGAAGTTCTCCGGCTGCTCGAGGTTCGAAAAGTCGCCGGAGCCGGCAATCGCCTGCACGTCGCGGTCGGCCCAGGTCGAGAGCTTGTAGTGCAGTTCGTTGACGTAAGGCAGCTGGTGGCCGGCTTCGTCCACCTTCCAGTAATAGGGATTGCGGCGCAGCACGATCATGTCGTCCGGCCTGTAGGACACCGGAACCCAGGCGCCCATGACCGGGATGTTCATGTACTGGGCGGGGAAGCCGTTCTTGTATTGGTCGTAGGTGAAATCCTTGTTGTACTTCGGATGCTTGGTTTTCAGAATATGCGCCGGCCCCGGGCAGAAGGTGCCATAGGCCATGGCAAACAGATGCTGGCGCGGGAAGGCGTCCTTGAAGGTCCACTCGACCGTGTAGGCATCGATGGCTTTCAGTGTCGTGCCCTCGCCGAACGTCTCGGGAGAGGCGCCATTGAGCGGTGTCACGTTGGGATCGACCACATTGTCGTTCCAGTAGAACATGAGGTCGTCGGAGGTGAATTCGACGCCATCGGACCATTTCGCACCCTCGACCAGATGCATGGTCAGCTTGTGGCCGTCCTGCGACCACTCCCAGCTTCGCGCGAGGTTCGGCAACGGCTCGACGTCGGTCGCTTCCACCTGGAACAACGGCGCAGTGCGCGTCAGGCACTCCGACATGGCGATGTCGATGCCGCCCCAGCCCTGCGTCTGCCCGGCGGAATAGTTCCAGCCTTCCGGCCGTCCGCCGATGACGTGGCGCAGCGTGTCGCCATAGACGCCGATGCCGTCCGGCATATTGCCTGTCTTGTAGACCAGCGGCTCCTTCGGCAGGCGCTGTTCCACCGGCGGCAGCTTGCCGGTCGCGACGAATTTTTCCGTCACCCAGTCCGGCTCGCTGTATTTCGGCAGCGCCTTGAACTCGAGGATCGAGTCGCGCGGCACATAGGTGATCTTGCCCTGCCCGGGAAAGGGCGGCGCTTCCGGCGCGACGGTCGGCTCGGAGGCCGAGGCGGTCATTGCGAAGGCGGATACGCCGAGCATCAGCGCGGCGACGGCCCTCAAATGGCGGTTCGATGTCATGGTCATGTCTCTCCCTCAATCTCTGCCGGTCCGGCTCCCCCGGCTGCGGCACTCCTCCGGAACAAGACGGTCCGCTTCTCCTCCAGAAGCGGGCCGTCTCATGGTTCAAGCCGTTCTTAGCTCGCGGCCCGCAGTTCGGCCTTCTCGGCCCTCAACTCCTCGATGGAGCGGACTTCACGGCGGGCGACGCCCTTCCAGTCTCGGGTCTTCACCGTAGCATGCTTCAGGCGTTCGCGGGCTTCCGGAACGGCATGGGCATATTGCGGTAGCCATTCGGCCTGGGCGACGACCATCTCGTCCACCATCTGCCAGACTTCGTCCGGCGTGCAGATCGCGCCGACCAGCGGGTCGTGCAGCACGGCGAGCTTCAGAAGATCGATATCGCCGGAGATGGCGGAATGGACGGACATGCGCTGAACGTTGATCGAGGCGATGCAGGTTGCCGCGCAGGCTTCCGGCAGCGTGATGCCGGCGACCATGTTGATGCCGAAGCGATCAACGAAGCCGGGCGATTCGATGATGGCATCGGCCGGAAGATTGGTGATGACGCCATTGTTCTTGACGTTGAAGTGGCCGCGATAGACCCGCCCCGTTTCCAGCGCCTCGAGAATGTGGCTCGCATGCTCGTTGGAACGCTTGGCCGGATCGAGCGGCTTGCCGGCACTTTCCAGGAATTGCGGGAATTCGGTTTCGAACCAGTTGCGTGTTTCCGTGGAGTAGCGGAGATAGCCTCCGGTCTCGCCGTGGATCCAGTCCGACATGTCGATCCAGCGGGTGATTTCCTCCGGCCGCTTGCGATACCAGGGCAGGTACTCGGACAGATGACCGTTGCTCTCGGTGGAGTAGACGCCGAAGCGCTTGAGGACGTCGATGCGCAGCTTCTCCTGCTGTGAGAAGACCGGATGCGCTTCGAAGGCTGCGACCAATTCGTCCTTGCCGATCTTGCGGCCCTTCAGGCGAACATCCGTGAACCAGGTCTGGTGGTTGATGCCCGAGCAGATGAAGTCGAGTTCGCCGTCCTTGGCACCGAGGATTTCGGCGATCTGCTCGCCGCCATGCTGGACGCCATGGCAGAGACCGATCGTGTCCACCTTGCCATACTCGATCGCCGCCCAGGTGTTCATCGCCATGGGGTTGGCGTAGTTCAGGAACTTCGCGCCGGGTTCGGCAAGCTCGCGGATGTCCTTGCAAAAATCGAGGATGACGGGAATGTTGCGCTGGCCGTAGAGAATGCCGCCGGCGCAGATCGTGTCGCCGACGCACTGATCGACGCCGTATTTCAGGGGAATGCGGATATCGTCCGCATAAGCGCCGAGCCCGCCGACGCGGACGCAGCTGATCACATAGCGCGCACCTTCGATGGCTTTGCGGCGATCCGTCGTCGCCGTCACCTTGGTCGGCAGGCGGTTGGCTTCAACGATGCGGTCGAGGATCGTCTTGATCATCGAGAGATTCTGCTCGCTGATGTCGGTCAGTGCGACCTCGATCTCAGCGAATTCCGGTACGGACAGGATGTCCGTGAAAAGCTTCTTGGTGAAGCCGACGCTGCCTGCGCCGATGATGGCGATCTTGAAGCTGCTCATGGCGGTCTTTGTCCTCCGAATGGGTCTGTTCGTTCAGCCGGGTAAAATCGCGCGGTGCAAGCGCGGCTTGAAGCCATTCAGGCTTCCCGTTCGGCTTTCATCCATCGCTCTGTACTCTCCCGCTATTGCTCCCTTAGGCGGCATTATGCGTATAATATCGAAGCGTGATAGAGAGGGATTGTGCTTTCATGGGTAATTCTATGCTGCAGAGATTGATGGCCAGCGGGCCGTGCATGAGGACCGTTTCCCTGCCGCGCGGGCGGCATCGGCTGCACACCATGCCGACGAGCACCGGTTACGAGATCCGCGAAAAACCCAACTATGACTGGGACGGGCGCAAGCGCGGACAGACACCGTTCACGGTTTTGCAACACACGATTTCCGGCGCCGGCAACCTGCGTTATGACGGGCGAGCCTACCGCGTGACACCAGGCGAAACCCTGCTGGTCACCGTGCCGGACAATCATCGCTATTGGCTGGAACCCGGCGGGCGGTGGGAGTTCTTCTGGATTTCCATGAACGGCGAGGAGGCGATGCGCCTGCACCAGGCCATTCTCTCCGCCAATGGGCCGATCCTCTTGCTCCAGCCGGAAACGATCGAGCACCTCGCCGATTGCAGCTACCGGCTGATCCATGACGGCGGAGAAATGCCGGGCCGGGCTTCGGCCATCGCCTATGAGGCGGCGATGGCGCTTTACGACGATGTCTTCGGGGCGCATCCGGTGTTCGGGCAGGAATATCGCACGATGCAGCATGTCCTGACCCATATTGCCGACAATCTGGAGAAGCCGCTGCCCGTGGAGGAGCTCGCGCGCGTGTCCGGGCTCAGCCGCGCGCATTTCTCCCGCGTCTTCAGCGCCACCGAGGGCATGCCGCCGGCGGAGTTCGTGATGCGCAAGCGGCTGCAACGCGCTGCAAAGCTGTTGACGCAGGCGGCAAACCTTTCTGTCAAAGAGATCTCGCTGATGTCGGGCTTCGAGGAGCCCAATTACTTCGCCAAGGTCTTCCGCCGGCATTTCGGTGCAAGCCCGACGGAATTTCGTACGACAGGCATGTATGCAAGCGTTGTTGAGCCGCGGGACGTGTCGGGGAGGGCGCCTGCCCCCATCAGGGCGAACGCCGAGATCAGATAAGTCTTACAGATCTCTTAACCTCTGCAAATCCGAGGCATGCGGCTCTTGCATACGTCACCTGAGGCTTTCGCGCTGGTCGATGCTGCGGTGCACGCGTATAAAGGTCTCAACACAGCGGAAGAGACGAAACAAGGGTTTCGCCAACGCTGGAGACCTTGGAAAGGGGATCATCATGAACGTAGCACGCTCCTTCAATAACTGGCGCAAGTATCGTCAGACGGTGACCGAACTCGGCCGCATGTCGACGCGCGAACTCAACGACCTCGGCATCTCCCGCTCCGAGATCACCAGCGTCGCCCGCGCTGCCATCCGCTAAGTCCGGGGTCAGCGTTTCTGCTGAAGCGGGAGCTGCACGGATAACCTCAAGACCATTTGCTTCACGCCCGCGATTGCCGCGGGCGTTTTGCGTTTTGGGCCGTTGTCCGGGGCTCGAAATGAGCTGCGGCCTTACGCATGATGCGGCGCGATCTGCGCGACGATGAGGTTCGACAGTGCATCGACGAGCGCTGCGTCGGCGCCACGTCTCTGCACAAGCACGAATTCCACATCCGCAAGCGGCGGAAGACGATCTGCCGAGACCTCGCGCAGGCCGCTCGGCGCCATGCTGCGCGGCTGGACCAGAAACCCCATGCCTGCGCGCGCCGCGGCCGTCAGCCCGCTCAGACTGCCGCAGGTGCAGACGATCCGCCAGGGCATGCGTGCCGCGTCAAGCCCCTTCTGCGCGATGCGCCGGGTGATCGAGGGTGGGGGGAAGGCGATGAGCGGCAAGGCGTTTCCGCGGGACAGCAGGAGATCAGGGTCCTGTGCAAGCCAGACGAGCGGCTCGCGATAGAGCAGCCGCCCATGCGTTTCACCGATGTGGCGCTTGGCGAGCACCAGATCGAGATCGCCCGCATCCTGCATCTGGTTGAGCACGGCACTGAGGGCAACCGTCATTTCGAGATCCACCAGAGGATAGAGCCGGATGAAATCCGCCAGGATCGCCGTCAGGCGACTGGCCACGACATCCTCCGAAACGCCGAGCCGCAAACGCCCGCGCAACCGGTTCTCACCGAAGAGTGCCGCGACCTTGCCATTCAGGTCGAGCATGCCGCGGGCGTGGCCGAGAAGCGCTTCTCCCTCCGCCGTCAGCCGCACTTGGTGCGTATCGCGGAACACCAGTTGGCGCCCGAGCGCCTTTTCTAGCCTCTGAATATGCTGCGTGACCGTGGACTGACCGATGCCGAGACGCAGAGCCGCCTCCGTGAAGCTGCCGGTTTGCTCAAGCATGACGAAACTGGCGAGATGGGTGAGGTTGAGCACGGTTATCGGACTTTATAATGACTGTTAGTGTTTGCATCTTGAAACATGATAAGCGATGACGCGACGCAACTTCAAGGAAAGACCTGTCCCCAGGGCCATCAAGGGATCACCACCATGCGCCGCTACCTGCCCGATACCTTCACCGTCCTCCTCGTCTGCACCGTCATTCTTGCGTCGCTCCTGCCGATCCATGGGCGATATGCCGATGTCTTCGATATCGCGACGGACATTGCGATCGGGCTCCTGTTCTTCCTCCATGGCGCGCGCCTGTCGCGCGATACCGTGGTGGCGGGGGCACTGCACTGGCGGCTACACATGACGATCCTCTTGACGACATTCTGCATATTTCCGCTTCTGGGCCTCGCCATCGGCCTCATCCCGTCGTCGGTTCTCGCCGCCCCGCTCTATACCGGCATCCTTTTTCTCTGCGTCCTGCCCTCGACGGTCCAGTCATCGATCGCGTTTACATCGATGGCCGGCGGCAATGTGCCCGCAGCGATCGTGGCGGCCTCCGGGTCCAACATCTTCGGCATGTTCCTGACGCCGCTGCTGACGGGCCTCGTCCTGTCCACCACGGGCGGCGGTGGGTTTTCCTGGGATGCGCTGCAGAGCATTCTTCTGCAGCTGATGCTGCCGTTCGTCGTCGGACAGATCCTGCAGCCCTGGATCGGGAACTGGATCCGCTCGCGCAAGAAACTCCTGATGCCCGTCGATCGCGGCTCCATCCTGATGGTCGTCTACCTCGCGTTCTCCGAGGCCGTTATGGAAGGGCTGTGGCACACGTTCTCGCTCGGCGATATCGCCGCCGTTATCCTCGTCGATATGGCGCTCCTGGCCACGGTCCTCTGCATCACCATGTTCGGCAGCCGCCTTCTCGGCTTCTCCAAGGAAGACGAGATCACCATCACCTTCTGCGGATCGAAGAAGTCGCTCGCCAGCGGCGTGCCCATGGCCAATGCCATCTTCGGCAACGCCTCGTCCTCCGTCGGAGCCATCGTGCTGCCGCTGATGCTGTTCCATCAGATCCAGCTTATGGCCTGCGCCGTGATCGCCCAGAAATATGCAGCGCGACTGAGGGACAAGGCGGAGGTAAAGCCGCTCGCCGCCTAAGGCGGTCTTCCGGAGGGAATCTGTAAGCAGTTATGCACGATGAGGCGAAGAATGTGTTCGCATGTGCGAATGCCGGCGTGCACGTAAACCTTCGCTTAAAAATTCACGCCGTATGGTGCCGCCATTCGTTGTTGCGTATGGCTTGAGGCATCTTGTGAAACACATTCCGATCATTGGCAAATTTTTGAGCTTGATGGGCGTCTTCGCGCTCTTTTCCCTCGGTGTTGCGTTCTACTCCGGCGATCGGATCATGAAAACCGATGACGCCTATTCCGCGCTGCTGACCCAGCAGTCAAAGGCCGCCACGGAGCTCGCTCTTGCCAACCAGGCCTTCCAGGCCGCGCGGGCGGCGGCCGGCACGCTGATGATCGTCACCACCGAGGCGGCGAAGGCAGCGGCAACGGCCGAGCTTCAGGCCGCCAAGACACAGTTCGCCACGGAAATGGACGCGGCACTTGCCGCGACACCCGAGAACGCAAGAATCCCCGAACTGAAGACCAAGGGCCTGTCGATCCTCAACGAGACCTGCGGCAATGCCTTTACGCGCGCGACCAGCGCCCGGGGCTCCCAGGATCGCCTGAGCGCGCAGGGCGCCTTCCTGCGGGAATGCGAGACGCAGTTCGCCCCCATGAGCCAGGCCATGGCGGAGGAAACCAACGAGCTCCTCGTCATTGCCAATACGGAGAGCGACGTGCTGACGACCGGATCGATCCACACCTACTGGGTGACGATCGCCTTGGTTGTCGTTGGAACGCTGGCCGTCATCCTCGCGGCATTCTTCGCCATCCGGGCCTGGCTTGTGCAGCCGATCGATGCGCTGGGTAGCGTCATGCAGAGGCTGGCAACAGGTGACCTCGACGCCGATGTCATCGGCACCGATCGCCGCGACGAAGTGGGTGGCATGGCGCGCGCCGTGGAAGTGTTCAAGGAAAACGGCCTGAAGGCGCGTGCGCTGGAAACGGAAGCCATCCAGCAGCGGTCGCTGAGCGAAGGCGAGCGCCGCCGCCAGGCTGAACTGGAGCACGAGCGTGCCGAAGCGATGGCGCAGGCAACCAGCGGGCTCGCCAAGGGGCTGACGCATCTGGCCTCCGGCGATCTCAGCTTCCAGCTCACCGAGCGCTTCGCCGACGACTTCGAAACGCTGCGCACGGACTTCAACCGGGCCGTCGAGCAGCTTCGTGACACGCTGAGCGCGGTTGCGGACGCCACCGGCTCGATCGACAGCGGATCGCGCGAGATCAGCCAGAGTGCCGACGATCTGTCGCGCCGGACCGAACAACAGGCGGCCTCGCTCGAGGAAACCGCCGCAGCCCTCGATGAAATCACCGCCAACGTCGCCAACTCCTCCAAGCGCGCGGAAGAGGCCCGCACGGTTGCCGTGCAGGCCAATGACAGCGCCCGCCAGTCCGGAGCCGTCGTCAACAGCGCGGTCGATGCGATGAGCAAGATCGAGCAGTCTTCCAACCAGATCTCCTCCATCATCGGCGTCATCGACGAAATCGCCTTCCAGACGAACCTGCTGGCCCTGAATGCCGGTGTGGAAGCCGCCCGCGCCGGCGAAGCCGGCAAGGGCTTCGCGGTGGTCGCGCAGGAAGTGCGTGAACTCGCTCAACGCTCGGCCAAAGCTGCCAAGGAAATCAAGGATCTGATCCGCAATTCCTCAGGCGAAGTGCAAAGCGGTGTCCAGCTCGTCAGCCAGACAGGCGAAGCGTTGAAGACGATCGAGACCTACATCGTCACGATCAACCAGCACATGGATGCGATCGCCACCTCGTCACGCGAACAGTCGGTCGGCCTTGCCGAAGTCAACACGGCCGTCAACCAGATGGATCAGGTGACGCAGCAGAATGCGGCGATGGTGGAAGAGGCCAATGCGGCCGGCGCCACGCTCGCCACCGAAGCTGCACGGCTGAAGGATCTGGTCGCGCGCTTCCAGTTCGGCGGTGCATCCGCATCCTATGCGTCGGCAGCGCCGTCGCAGGCAGCGCCCCGTGTCAAGACACCGAGCCGGCCCGCGCTCGCGACAGCCACGCGCGCCGTTCCCGTCGCGTCTCCGGCCCGCAAGATGGCGAACACGCTCGCACGTGCGTTCTCCGGCGGTTCCGCCGGTGCCGCACCGGCCGCAGCCGCAGCACAGGACAATTGGGAAGAGTTCTGATCGGCACGCCTGTTCTGCCCCATCATCAAGCGAGGCCCTCGGCGAAAACCGGGGGCATTTTCTATGAAGAGGCATCCACCGGCTTCATGCCGAGAACGAGGGTCGGCCAGAATTCCGATATGGTGGGATGGATCGGTACGGCCCAGCGCAGGTCGTCGTAGCGCGCGCCGACATTCATCATGTCGAGCACGCCATGAATGGCCTCGTCGCCGCCCGTGCCGAGAATGGCAGCGCCCAGGATCTCGCGCGTGTCCGCATCGGCGATGATCTTCATAAGGCCCTGTGTCTCCCCTTTCTCGACGGCTCGTCCAACGCGCGCCATTGGCAGACGTCCGACGAGGATCCGTCTGCCGGAGGCGCGGGCCTCCCGTTCGCTCATTCCGACACGGCCAAGCGGCGGGTCGATGTAGAGCGCGTAACCGGGCAGGCGGTCGGAGACCTTGCGGGTCTCGCCATTCAGCAGGTTTGCCGCGATGATTTCGAAATCATTATACGCCGTATGGGTGAAGGCGCCACGGCCGTTGCAGTCGCCCATTGCCCAGATACCGGGCGCGCTGGTGGCGAGCGCGTCATCGACGACGATGTAGCCGCGCTCATCCAGAGCAACGCCGGCGACGTCGAGCCCGAGATCGTCCGTGTTGGGTTTGCGCCCCGTGGCGAGCAGAATGTCGGAGCCGCGAATGGCGGGCTCACCCTTCGTGCAGTTCACACCGACGATGACATCTTCGCCGTCGCGGGAAAAGCGGATGCACTCCGCCGCCGTTCGAACCACGATGCCTTCATCCTCCAGCACCGCCTGGATCGCGTCCGATATCTCCTCGTCTTCCCGCGCAACGAGTCGAGGCCCTTTTTCGACGACGGTGACCTCGGCTCCGAAACGACGGTACGTCTGGGCGAATTCCAGACCGATATAGCTGCCACCGACGATAATGAGGTGTTTCGGCACACGCTCGAGCATGACGATGTCGCTGTTGGTCATGGAGGGAACGTCATGGATTCCGGGAAAATCCGGGATGGCGGCCCGGCCGCCGACATTGATGAAAATCTGCGGCGCGGACAGGCGCTCGTCGCCGACACGTAACGTCGTGCGATCCTCGAACCGCGCATGGCCGCGGATCAGGGTGCAGTTTTCAAGCCCCTCCAGCCAGCGCTCGTTGCTGTGGCGGCTGTCGAGCGTGATCTTGTGCGACCGGCGGAACACGGAGGGCATGTCGATCGTCACGTCTCCGCCGATGACGACGCCGAAATCCGCAGCACGCCGGGCGATATGGGCGGCGTGAGCACTGGCGACGAGCGCCTTGGTCGGCTTGCACCCGGTGTTGACGCAGGTTCCGCCCACATGCTTGCGCTCGATGATGGCGACGGAGCGCCCGGCGGCGGACAGGCGAGCGGCAAGCGACGGGCCGGCCTGGCCCGCGCCGATGATGATCGCGTCGAACGTCCTCATGCAGGGATCGGCATGGACGCCGAGACGGGCAGGGCGCTCATGATGAGAAACGCCCCGATAATGGCAATGGCGTCCTCGACAAAGGCTGCCGGCCGATCGCGGCCGAAGCTTGCTGCGAGACGGGCCCGGAGAGCGGCCCCACCGAGGGTGCCGGCGATGGCGCCGAGGAAACCGGCAACGAGGCAGATTAGCCAGCCACCGGAGGGGGTTCCGATGACCGCACCGCAAAGCGCGCCCACGACGACACGGGTGGCGAACTGCACCGGCACCTTGCGGCTCGGCGTTGTTGGCAACTGGTCGGTGACGTATTCGCCGAGTGCGAGGACGGTGAGGAGTCCGGCCGCCCAGATCGAGCTCATGAAGGATGCCCAGGAACCGGAAAGATCGATCCATCCGAGCGTTGCAGCCCAGGCAATGGCTGCGGGCGCGGTCATGGCGCGCAGGCCGGCGATGACGCCGATCAGGAATGCAAGAAACAAGAGCATGAAACCTCCAAGGCCGGATCGGCATTCCCAATGCAATCACAGACTGACCTTGTGAACAAGGGCGATGCGTAGCGACCCTCTACGACCCATGAAGCGACACACGGTCGTGCCCTTCGATTTCTGCATAGCTGCACTGCAACATTGCCTCTCGTAAGGGCAGGCATCTCGGCGTAGATAGTATTCCAACGAAGCGATGCACCTCCTCCCGCGTCCCTTCGTAGTTCGAACGCTCCCCTCCTCCTCCCAGGATCGTTCGACGGAATGGCGACATCCTCCTCCCAGTCGCCGTTCGGTTCTTATCGAAAAGCCTGCCGCACCTCCTCCCGCGGCAGGCTTTTTCGTTTTGAGCCTATCGCTTGCTTGCTGCTCCCCGAGCACCGAGAGGCCTACAGACCAAGATCGAGCTGCGGTTCTTCGCTCGTGTCGGAACTCGCTCCGGCCGTCGTCAGCGAGGACAGCGTTACGCCGAGAAGCCGCACAGGCCGGCGAAAGGGATGGACCGTCGCCAGCAACTGGTCGGCGACATCGAGAACATCATCGATCCGGGCAAAGTGCGAAGCCAGCGTTCTTGCGCGCGTCGCCTGCGTGAAATCCGCATATTTGATCTTGACCGTCACCGTCTTGCCGGTGATGTCGTGCGCCTCGCAGTATCGCCAGACCTTCTCCGCCAGCGGGCGCAGTTCTGCCTCGGCGAGGGCGAGGTCGGAAATGTCCTCGCTGAACGTGTCCTCGGCGCCGACCGACTTGCGGATGCGGTCCGGGCGCACGCGCCGCTCGTCGATGCCGCGCGCGATCCCGTGGAAATAGGCGCCGGACTTGCCAAAATGCTGCTGGAGATAGGCGAGCGGCTTCATCTTGAGATCGAGTCCCGTCTCGATACCGTGCTTCTTCATTCGCTCGGCCGTGGCCGGGCCCACACCATGGAATTTCTTCACCGGCAAGGCCTCCACGAAGGCCGGGCCGTTCTTCGGCGTGATCACGAATTGCCCATTGGGCTTACGCTGGTCGGACGCCATCTTGGCGAGGAACTTGTTGTAGCTGATGCCGGCCGAGGCCGTGAGACCGGTGGCGGCGAAGATCCGGGCGCGGATCTCGGCAGCGATCTCGGTTGCGATCTCCATGCCTTTCAGGTTTTCCGTCACGTCGAGATAGGCCTCGTCCAGCGACAGCGGTTCGATCAGAGGCGTGTAATCCGCAAAGATCTCCCGGATCTGCTGCGACACGGCGCGGTAGACCTCGAAGCGCGGCTTGACGAAGATCAAGTCCGGGCATTTGCGCTTGGCGGTGACGGACGCCATGGCGGAATGAACGCCGAACACCCTTGCCTCGTAGCTCGCTGCCGCCACCACGCCCCGCGCGGCCGATCCGCCGACGGCAACCGGCTTGCCGCGGAGCTCCGGGTTGTCCCGCTGCTCGACCGAGGCATAGAAGGCGTCCATATCGACATGGATGATCTTGCGCACCGGGGCATCCCGTGCCTCGACGCTTTCCGCCAACACAGCTTCGGGAACGGGTGCGGCCAGCGCTTCTGCCAGATCCTGAGCCTCGCGGGCCGCCGCTCTTGCTGCCGTTTCCGGCCTATCGGAAGCGCCCGTCTGCACGGCCTAGCTCCACATGCCGCGCATGCGGGCGGCGACATCGATGCGGATCTCGCGCGCGCTGCGTTCCGAGGCGGATGCTGACACCAGCGGCCAGGTCGTGCTCTCGAAGAACTGGAGCAGCGTCGCGGGAATGAAGCGGGTGCGCGCGGCATAGACATGTCGATCGCCCTGCGGGTTCTGCCCGTGGGTGAAAAAGCGCTGCGGCGTGATCAGCGACAGGCTGTCTTTCGCGCGCGTCATGCCGACATAGAGAAGACGGCGCTCCTCTTCGACTTCCTGCGTCGTCCCGGTTCCCAAATCAGACGGGATGCAGCCATCGACCACGTTCAGCATGAAGACGGACCGCCATTCCTGCCCCTTGGCGGAGTGGATGGTCGAGAGGATGAGGTAATCCTCGTCCAGCAGCGGCACGCCGGCCTGGTCGCTCGTGGCATCCGGCGGATCAAGCGTCAGTTCGGTCAGGAAGCGCTCGCGCGAGGCATAGCCGGTGGCGATCTGCTCCAGTTGCAGGAGGTCCGCTTTGCGCGTTTCGGCGTCCTCGTGGATGCGGTCGAGATGCGGCTCGTACCACATTCGTGCGAGACCGATCTCCGTGGGCCAGCCCGGGCCGGACTTTCGCAGGCTTTCCAGCATGGTGACGAAGCGGCTCCAGTCGTCACCGGCACGGGGCGGGGCGGGGATTTCGGCCAGGGCCGCGAGCGGCTCGGGATCGGCCGCGATCGTATCGAGGATCTTGCCCGCCGTCTGCGGGCCGACGCCCGGCAGCATCTGCAGCAGCCGGAAGCCTGCCACCCGGTCGCGCGGGTTCTGCGCGAACCGCAGCAAGGCCAGCATGTCCTTCACATGCGCGCTGTCGAGAAATTTCAAACCGCCGAACTTCACGAAGGGAATATTGCGCCGCGTCAGTTCGACTTCGAGCGGCCCGCTGTGATTGGAGGAGCGGAACAGCACGGCCTGCTGCTTCAGCGTCATGCCGGTTTCGCGGTTGGCCAGAACCTGCTCGACGATGAAGGCGGCCTGATCCGTCTCATCTTTCACCGTCACCAGCTTCGGCCGCTCGGCCGACTGGCGCTCCGTCCAGAGGTTCTTGGTGAACCGCTCCCGCGCGAGATCGATGACGCCATTGGCGGCAGCGAGAATGGTCTGGGTCGAACGGTAATTGCGGTCGAGCGTGATCACATCGGCCGCCGGGCTGAAGGAGCCGGGGAAATCGAGGATGTTGCGAACGGTGGCGGCGCGAAAGGCGTAGATGGACTGTGCGTCGTCGCCGACCACGGTCAGGCCGCGACCGCCGGGCTTCAGCGCCATGAGCACCGAGGCCTGCAGCCGGTTCGTGTCCTGATATTCGTCTACCATGACATGGTCGAAACGATCCCCGATATCCTGCGCGAGGCCGGGATCGGACACCATCTGCGCCCAGTAGAGCAGGAGATCGTCGTAATCGAGCACGTTCTGGGCCTGCTTGGCGGCGACATAGGCGGCAAACAGTGTTTTCAGCTGCGCTTCCCACCCGGCGACCCAGGGAAAATGCAGGCGCAGCACGTCGGTCAGCGGCGCTTGCGAATTCACCACCCGGGAATAGATGGACAGGCAGGTGCCTTTGGTCGGAAACCGGCTTTCCATCTTGGAGAAGCCGAGTTCGTGACGCACGAGGTTCATCAGGTCGGCACTATCCTCCCGGTCGTGGATGGTGAAATTGATATCGAGGCCGATCTGCTCGGCATACATGCGCAGCAGGCGGGCACCGATGCCATGAAACGTGCCGGACCAGGCAAGGGCGTCGGTCAGAAGACCCGCGTTAGCGCCGAGCACCTTCCGGCAGATCCGCTCGACCCTCCGCGCCATTTCCGACGCGGCGCGGCGCGAAAAGGTCAGCAGAAGGATACGCCGGGGATCGGCACCATGAACGATGAGATGGGCGACGCGGTGCGCGAGCGTATTGGTCTTGCCCGATCCGGCGCCCGCGATGATCAGCAGCGGACCTGCGACCGTGTCGGATGTTGTCCCGTTGGAAACGATGCCGTGCTCGACGGCCTGGCGCTGCCGCTCGTTCAACGTATCCAGATAGGCTACCGCCGCCATGCCGTCTTCCCCGTCCTGCCTGCTTGTTCCGCAGCCAGACACAGAATCGTCGCGCCAGGGACTTGGGAACAAATAACGAACATATCAGCCGGGGAAAAGCTTGAACAGGGCTGTCGCAATACCGCGAGACTTATCTGCTCAAGCTCAGAGCTGGATGACGCCCTTCTCGACGGTTCCGATGCGAAGACGCTACGTGTAACGGTCGCGAGCCAGACCGGATCGCTGGGCGTCAACGGGTGATCAATAGCCGCCATGATGCTTTGGTGCTGGTCGGAATCTTCCTGAAGCCTTACATCGTCAAGGGCCTCACGGCGGGAGCCGTGACGTGGGCATTCAGAGATCGCGGCGGGAGCCGCGACGAAGACGTAATGGGAGGTTTTCTTGCTGAAGAATATTCATCCGGCGCTCGGCGCCGACGTGCTGCACGCACTCCGCTCCATGGGGCATGGCGATACGCTCGTCATATCGGACACCAATTTTCCCACCGATAGCGTCGGACGACAGACGGTGATCGGGCGGCCGTTGACGATGGCCAATCTGAGCGCACCCCAGGCGATCGCCGCGATCCTCTCCGTGCTGCCGCTGGATACACCGCTGCAGAACTCGGCGGGCCGCATGGAAGTGATGGGCGCACCGGACGAGGTGCAGGATGTGCAGCGCGAGGTTCAGGCGGAGATCGACCGTGCCGAGGGCAAGCCTTGCCCGATGTACGGGATCGAGCGCTTCGCCTTCTACGATTTGGCGAAGAAAGCCTATTGCGTCATCTCGACAGGGGAAACGCGGTTCTACGGCTGCTTCCTGTTCACGAAGGGCGTCATTCCCCCGGCCGGTGCATAAGCGCTCTCCTTTCTGATCGCGATGACGCCGGCAGGCAGGCAACTGCACGGCCGGCGTGGGTGACGCGCTGCGCAGCGGATACGGAGACGCGTCAGCCTCTCTCATTGTCGTTGGCCGCCCGGGTATTGCCGAGCCCATCCTCGGCAGTACCCGGAAGCTCGACGCCATTGTCGCGGCGGCTATCGGCGGGGCCTCGCTGATGGGCGACACGGGCAGCATCGTCAGCACCACTCTCGGCACCATGCGCAACGGTTCGACGTTGATGAATGTCCAGGCATTCCATCAAGGTCTCGCAAACGGCCTTATCGTCTTCGTCGCCGCGATGATTGATCGTGCAACGAAGGGGCGGGGATGAATACGAAAAGCTTCGACATGAAGGTGGTTGGCCCATGCATCCGGATGATGATGCCACAGCTGACCCCGCTCGAATCAAAGTGGGGGAACGGTGTCCAGCCTTCGCGATGTCCACGCCGCCGTCAGCCATGACAACACAACAGTCAGCCTACGGCGGACATGCACGGGGGCATGGGGGTGTCTCTGACTAAAAAAGCATAAAGCTTCCGACGGCAGCGTCTTGACAAACTATCACAGCCATCCCCAATTGGCAGGATGTCAGACCAATTCTCTTTGAGCGAGTCCCTGTCGTGAGTGCGTCGCCCCGTGCACCGACGCGCATCGAGCCGTTGCCGCCCATGAACCGGGCGCAGCAGGTCGAGACGGCGCTGGCGCAGTATGTCGAGCATGCCGGCCTCAAGGCTGGGGACAGATTACCGGCCGAGCGCGAACTGATGTTGGCGCTCAGCGTCGGCCGATCGACCATCCGCGAGGCGATCGGCAAGTTCCAAGCGCTGGGCGTGGTCGAAAGCCGTAAGGGCAGCGGCAACTACTTGCTGAAGCCGATTTCCGCCGGCACGGTCCATATGCCGCTCTCGTTCGAATCCGTCGGCCTTCGCGACGCCCTGTTGATGACGCTCGAAGTTCGCCGCGGCATCGAGGTCGAGGCCTCCATGGCGGCCGCCCGCCGCCGAACGGAGACGGACCTTGAGACCATCGAGGCCCGCCTCGACGAAATGGAGACGGTGCATCTTGCCGAGGGCACATCGGGCAAGGCCGATCTCGCGTTCCACCTCTCGATCTACGACGCCACCCACAACCCGCTGTTTCGGCAATTGCTCGAACAGATGCGTGGCGGTTTCGAGCGCTTCTGGTCGAAGCCCTTCGATCGGCCGGATTTCGCGGCGCGCTCCTTTCCCTTCCACCGGACGCTCTTCGATGCGATCGCCGCAGGCGACGCCGAGACTGCGCGGACGGAAACGCTGAAGATCCTCGCCATCGTAGAGGAAGATATCAAGGACATGTCGAAATGACCCCAGGCCACGATCTCTTCGATCCCGCCTCGCTGATCGTCGCTCATGACGAGACCCATGCCTTCGAGGCCGTCGTGCCGCCGATCGTGCAGACCTCGCTCTTCACCTTTTCGAGCTATGACGAGATGGTCGCGACCTATCGCGGCGAACGCAACCGGCCGGTCTATACCCGCGGCCTGAACCCGACGGTCCGCCTGTTCGAGGAGATGCTGGCAAAGCTCGAAGGTGCGGAAGATGCGCTGGGCTTTGCGAGCGGCATGGCGGCAATCTCCTCGACCGTGCTGTCCTTCGTCGAGCCCGGCGACCGGATCGTCGCCGTCCGCCATCTCTATCCCGATGCCTTCCGGCTGTTCGGCACCTTCTTCAAGCGCATGAACATCGCGGTGACCTATGTCGACGGTCGCGACGAGGCGGCGGTCGAGGCGGCCATGCCCGGCGCCAAGCTCTTCTACATGGAAAGCCCGACGAGTTGGGTGATGGAAGCGCATGACGTCGGCGCGCTTGCGACGATTGCCCGCCGTCACGGCGCGATTTCGGTGATCGACAATTCGTGGGCGAGCCCGATCTTCCAGCAACCTTTGTCGCTCGGTTGCGATCTCGTGCTGCATTCCGCCTCCAAATATCTCGGCGGTCACAGCGATGTCGTCGCCGGCGTCGTGGCCGGCCCGAAGGCGCTGATCGACCGCATCCGGGGCGAGGCCTATCCCTATCTCGGCGGCAAGCTCTCGCCGTTCGACGCTTGGCTGATCGTGCGGGGCCTGCGCACCCTGCCGATCCGGATGAAGCAGCATCAGGCGTCCGCTTTGGAGATCGCAACGCGCCTTCAGGCGATGGATGCGGTGGAGACCGTGTGCCATCCGGGTCTTGCCAACCGCCTGCCGCCGGGGCTGAACGGCACGTCCGGCCTTTTCTCTTTCATCTTTCGCGAAGGTGTCGATGTCAGGGCTTTTGCCGATCGGCTTCGGCTCTTCAAGCTCGGCGTATCCTGGGGCGGTCATGAGAGCCTGATCGTTCCCGGCGAGGTCGTCCTGGAGCAGAAGGCGCAGCCGAACTCCGCACATACCTTCGGCATCAGCGCCCGCTCCGTCCGCCTGCATGTGGGGCTGGAGGGAACCGAAGCGCTCTGGGCCGATCTGGAGCCCGCCATCCACGCCGCGACATCCGCCGCCGCGGCCTGAGACTGACATTCAAATCAAGAAAAGGGAGAACAGCATGAAACATCTGATTGCAGCCACACTCTTCACCGCCCTCATGGCCGGCACGGCGCTGGCCGATACCACCCTGAAGCTCGTCGAGGTCATCACCAGCCCGGAGCGTACCGAGACGCTGAAGAGCATCGTCTCCAAGTTCGAAGGCGCCAATCCGGGCACGAAGGTCGAGATCGTTTCTCTGCCCTGGAGCGATGCCTTCCAGAAGTTCGCGACCATGGTGTCGGCCGGCGACGTGCCCGACGTCATCGAAATGCCGGACACCTGGCTCTCGCTCTACGCCAATAACGGCATGCTGGAGAGCCTGGAGCCCTACCTGAAGGAGTGGGAATACACCAAGGACCTCAGCGCCCGCACGCTGGAACTTGGCCGCGACGTCAAGGACACGGCCTATATGCTGCCCTACGGCTTCTATCTCCGGGCGATGTTCTACAACAAGAAGCTGCTCGAACAGGCCGGCGTCACCGAACCGCCGAAGACGCTGGAAGCGTTCGCCGAGGCCTCCAAGAAGGTTTCCGCCATCCCCGGCAAGTACGGCTACTGCCTGCGCGGCGGCCCGGGAGGCTTGAACGGCTGGGTCATGTTCGGCGCCAGCATGGCCGGCTCCAACAGCTTCTTCAACGAAGACGGCACCTCGACCTTCGACAGCCCCGGCTGGGTCAAGGGCCTGACCTATGTGGTCGATCTCTACAAGAACGGCTACGCCCCGAAGGACAGCGTCAACTGGGGCTTCAACGAAATCGTCGCCGGCTTCTACTCCGGGACCTGCGCCTTCCTCGATCAGGACCCGGACGCCCTGATCGCGATTGCGCAGCGCATGAAGGCCGAGGACTTCGGCGTCATGACCATGCCGAAGGGCCCCGACGGCAAGACCTTCCCGACCATCGGCTTTGCCGGCTGGTCGATGATGGCGTCGTCTGCCAACAAGGACCTCTCCTGGAAGCTCATCTCGACGCTCGAAGGGCCGGAAGGCAATATCGAGTGGAACAAGAAGACCGGCGCTCTGCCGGCTCTGACGACCGCCGAGAAGGACCCGTTCTACCAGAGCGAACAGTTCAAGGGCTGGTTTGCCGAGCTTGCCGACACGAACGCCGTGCCGACGACCATGCCGACCTATCTCGAGGAATTCGCCTTCTTCAAGGACTCGCTGGTCATCAAGACCTCGCAGGAAGCGCTGCTCGGCGACATCACGCCGGAAGAGCTTGGCAAGCAGTGGGCGGACTACATGACGAAGGCGCAGAAGAAGTTCCTCGCGTCGAAGTAACCCTCGTCGCGAGCCCGGCGCGCGGCCCTTCCGCTGCGCGCCGGGCTTCGCCTTCACGCTACAGTCTTTCAGGCTCATTCTGAGCCAGCCAGACTCTCGCTTTTCCTGTTTTCGTTTGTCTTTTCAGGATAACCGGCTTCCACTTATCCCTGACAAACATTAGCGCCGGACCTTCAGGTGACGACTCCATGACCCTTTCCACGACCGGCAGCCGCCCGCGTCCACTCAAGCCTTTCGCACGCCGGCTTGCCGATGCCGCCGAGCCTTGGCTCTACACGGCGCCCGTGCTCGTGCTCATCATCGCCGTCATGCTGGTGCCGCTCATACTCGGCCTGTCCTACGCGTTCCGCGATATCCAGCTGCTCAATCCGTTCTCCGGCGGGTTCGTCGGGCTCGATCATTTTCGCGAGCTTTCGCAGGATACGGCCTTCTATCGCGCGCTGCGCAATACGCTCTGGTGGACCGGCGCCTCCGTCTTCCTCCAGTTCTTCTTCGGGCTGATCCTGGCGCTTCTCCTCGACAAGCCGTTTGCCGGACGCGGCCTTGCGCAGGCGCTGGTCTTCCTGCCCTGGGCCGTACCCACCTTCCTGGCCGGGCTCAACTGGGCGTGGATGTTCAATCCGGTCATCGGCCCGCTGCCGCACTGGATGGTGTCGCTCGGCATCATGTCGGCGCCGAACAACATCCTTGCCGATCCGCATCTCGCCATGTGGGGGCCGATCATCGCCAATGTCTGGTGGGGCATTCCGTTTTTCGCGATCACCTTGCTCGCCGCCCTTCAGGCCATCCCGCGCGATCTCTATGAAGCCGCCGCGATCGACGGCGCCAATCCGTTGCAGCGCTTCACCTCGATCACGCTGCCCTTCCTTGCGCCGACCATCGCCATCACGGTCCTCCTGCGCACGGTCTGGATTGCCAACTTCGCCGATCTCATCATCGTCATGACCAATGGCGGCCCCGCCGACCGCACCCAGATCGTCGCCAGCTACATCTTCACGCAGGCCTTCAAGCGGCTCGATTTCGGCTATGCCTCCGCCATCGCGCTCGTCCTCCTCGTGCTGCTGCTCGCCTATTCCATGGTGATCGTCGTCATCCGCCAGCGCCTGATCGAGAAGGATTGATCATGAGCATCCTCCTCACCATCGCGCATCGCCTGGCCATTCTTGCCTATGTCGTCTTCGCGCTGTTCCCGCTCTACTGGCTGCTCAAGGTCTCGGTGACGCCGAACGACCTGCTCTACAGCGAAGGCGTGCGCATGTGGCCGTCACATGCAACGCTCGAGCATTATCGCTACGTTCTCGAAAACAGCGCCTTTCCGATCTTCTTCCGCAACAGCCTGATCGTTGCCGGTTCGACGGCATTGGTCGTCACGCTGATCTCGTCGCTCTCGGGCTATGCGCTCTCCCGCTTTACGTTCCGAGGCAAATATGCGGTCGTGGCGCTGATGCTGATCACCCAGATGTTTCCGCTGGTCATGCTGGTCGCGCCGATCTTCAAGATGCTGTCGCCGCTCGGCCTGACCAACAGCCTGATGGGCCTCATCATCGTCTACACCGCGTTCAACGTGCCGTTTGCGACCTTCCTCATGCAGTCCTTCTTCGATGGTATTCCGAGGGACCTCGAGGATTCGGCGATGATCGACGGGGCAAGCCGGTTCACCGCTTTCCGCCAGATCATCCTGCCGCTGACGCTGCCCGGCATCGCCGCCACACTCGGCTTCGTCTTCACGGCCGCGTGGAGCGAACTGCTCTTCGCGCTCATGCTGATCTCGGGCAACGACAGCGCGACATTCCCGGTCGGGCTTCTCACCTTCGTGTCGAAATTCTCCGTCGATTTCGGGCAGATGATGGCGGCGGGCGTCATGGCGCTGGTGCCGGCCTGCCTCTTCTTCCTCCTGATCCAGCGGTATCTCGTGCAGGGCCTGACGGCCGGCGCGGTGAAAGGGTAATTCATGGCCTCCATTGAAATGCGCGATATCGTCAAGACCTATGGAGACCACCCGGTGCTCCATGGCGTCGATCTGTCGATACAGGATGGCGAGTTCATCGTTCTCGTCGGACCCTCCGGCTGCGGCAAGTCCACTCTGCTGCGGATGATCGCGGGGCTGGAATCGATCTCGTCCGGGACGATGTCGATCGACGGGCGCGAGGTCAACGACCTCAAGCCCAAGGACCGCGACATCGCCATGGTGTTCCAGTCCTATGCGCTCTATCCGCACATGACCGTCGCCGACAATATGAGCTACAGCCTACGGCTGCGTCGCACCCCGAAGGAGAAGATCGCCGCCGCCGTTGCCGCAGCCTCCGCGAAGCTCGGCCTCGATCCCTTCCTCGGCCGTCGCCCCAAGGCCCTCTCCGGCGGGCAACGGCAGCGCGTCGCCATGGGCCGCGCCATCGTCCGCCAGCCGAAGGCCTTCCTGTTCGATGAGCCGCTTTCCAATCTCGATGCGCGCCTGCGCGAACAGATGCGCGCCGAGATCAAGCGCATGCATGCCGAGTTTGGCGCGACCTCCGTCTACGTTACCCACGACCAGATCGAGGCAATGACGCTCGCGTCGCGCATCGTCGCGATGAATGCCGGTTCGGTGCAGCAGATCGGGGCGCCGCTCGAGCTCTACGACCGGCCTGCCAATCTCTTCGTCGCCGGTTTCATCGGCTCGCCAGGCATGAACATGCTGGAAGGCACGATGGCCTCTGATAACGGGACGAGCCTCGTGCGGCTCACCAACGGAACGACGATCTCGCTGGGGCAGGCGGTGGACCTGCCCGAGGGAACGTCCGTCACGCTCGGCATTCGTCCCGAGCATGTCACCATTCGGCCAGTGACCGGAGGCGTTGCGGCGTCCGTCGAACTGATCGAGCCGACCGGGCTCGGTATCATTCTGCACCTGACGGTGCATGGGCTGCCGTTCAAGATCTTCACCAGCGACCGGGCGCTTCTGGCACCGGGCACAGACCTGACGGTCGGCTTTCCCACGGAACGCTTGCATCTGTTCGGCCCGGATGGTCAGCGGATTGCGCTCGTCCCGTTGGAAGGGAGCGTGGTCTCGTCGCTAACGGCGTCGTGATCGTCACACGCGGTCTCGTGATCGTCGAGCGACATGTCTAGGGGAACCTATCAGGTGGTTTGCGTCTTCTCCGGGCTGCAGACCGCGCCGATCGTGGTCTGCGTCATCATCCCATAAGACGGAGCCACCATGACAAAGCGCAATACCTTCATCGCAACCACGACCCTTGCACTTCTCGCTGGCGCCGGAGCCTCCTTTTCGCAGGCTCCGGCGACAGCATTGGTCGACGTGTCGGGAAAGACGATGGTTCCAGGCTTCAACGTCACGGCAGACGATCTGGAAAGCATGAACGTTTACAACGCAGCCGGTGAAAAGATCGGCGAGATCGAGGATGTGGTCGGTAGCGACAAGACGACGCCGACCGGCGTGGCCGTCGATTTCGAACGCAGCGCCAATCTCGGCCGCGAGCATCGCGTGGTCGCGCTCGACAAGGTCAAGCAGGACGGCCTGCGTCTGGTCGTCGATATCGATGCCGCCGCTGCCGCACAGTTGCCTGTCTACGACGATTGATCGGAACGAACGCCGGCGACCGACGGCTTACGCTTTCGAGATCGGAAACCGGTCCCTTCCCAGGGGCTGGTTTTGCTTTGAGCAGGGCTCGGCGTCGTCGTGCACTCCCGATCGTCCAAGGCGCCGCGCGTCACATGATGTCTTTCAGCTACGCTCGATGGCTTTCGCGGCCGCATCGAGCGCTGAGGCGATCGCCTCGATGGTCTCGGCATCGACCGTTTCCTGCTTCAGTCGAAGGCGCAGGGCGAATTTGACATTCTCCATGGCGCGCAGAACAGGCGGCGGAATGTGTCCACGGGCCGAGGGCGAGAGCCGGGCCAGCAGAATATCCGCCATCTCACGGTTTTCCATCAGGAACGTCTGTCCTTCCCCCGTGATGCGATAGAGCTTCCGGCCCTTTTCTTCCGGCTCGATCACCGCATAGCCCATGTCGTCGAGCCAGGCGAGGGTGGGGTAGGCGACGCCCGGACTGGGGACGTAGTTGCCGCCCGACCTCTCCTCGACGGCCTTGATCAGCTCGTAGCCATGGCTCGGACGGTCCGCGATCATCGCGAGAAGAAGCAGGCGAAATTCACCATAGTCGAACAGGCGATGCCGCCCGCCGCGCCGCTCCCCCTCATGTCCACCATGCCGACCGTGGTGCTCACCGTGGTCCCCATGCCCCCCGCGCGGTCCGCCACGGTGTCCATGGCCGTGTCGCTCGTGCTTTCCGTGATGGGCATGCTTTCCCTCATGGGAATGCTCCGCGAGCGATGCATCTACCGGGTCGCGAATATCTGCCCGAGGCTGCGGGGAAGGCATGCCGGCTGTTTCAGGTGAGGATGTCTGTTGATTGTTTGTCATATCGTGGATATATCACGATATATCGGAATGTCAAACAGGTGCCCGACGGATGGGTGCCCCGACACACCGAACCCTCGTCTCCGTGTCTTCTGAAAGGACGCCCGACCATGACATATTCAACGGTCACATCCGCCGAGCCGCCGCCGCACATCGAGCGCGTCCGCCATGTGCTCACCCGCCGAAAGCTGATGGTTTCCGCCATCGAACACGTGACGCCCGCCATGTTGCGGATCACCTTTGGTGGCGAAGACCTTGCCGGCTTCACGAGCCTGTCTCCCGACGACCATGTGAAGATCCTGCTGCCATCGACCGCAGGCGAGGAGGAGCGTCGCGACTACACGCCGCGTCGTCATGATGCCGAAACCGGCAGCCTCGTCATCGACTTCGCTGTGCATGAAGCAGGCCCGGCAACGCAGTGGGCTGTGAACGCGAAGATCGGCGACGAACTGCAGATCGGCGGACCCCGCGGTTCGGCTGTTGTCTCACCGGACGTGAAGCGATGGTTGCTGATCGGCGACGAGACAGCCCTGCCGGCGATCGGCCGACGGATCGAGGAAGCCGGGGCCGGGCATGTCATGACGAGTCTCGTGGCGGTTGCCGGTCCTGAGGAACGGCAGCTGTTCGAAACAAAAGCATCGCTGAATGCGCTCTGGGCCTATCGGTCCCTGGCTTCGGCGAACGATGCAGCCCCGCTGCTCGATCTTCTGAAGACCATCACGATCGAGCCGGAAACCTTCGTCTGGATCGCGGCGGAAGCCTCCGTCACCCGTGCCCTGCGCGCCGAGGTCGAACGGCGCGGTCTGCCACAGGGCTGGCTGAAAGCGGCCGGCTACTGGGTCATGGGGAAGGCGGATGCCCATGAGAAGTTCGTGTGAGAAGTTCGAGTAACACAAACGAAAACAGGCCCGGCTGAAGGCCGGACCTGTTTAGTCTCGTCAATCACACGTCGCCTAGAAGACGGCGAGATATTTCAGCAGCGAGATGATGCCGATGATGATCACGATGATCTGGACGATCTGCTTCGCACGGCCGTCGATCGGCAGGCGTGCGACGAGATAGAGAACCAGAACAACGACGAGAAACGTGATCAGGATGCTGATCAGTGCAGAACTTCCCATAACCCCAACTCCTTACATTCAAGGCCTCCGGGAAAAGCCTCCAGGACGCTAAAGGTTGAGATATAGCGGTTCCCTGTGAAGGGAAGGGCGTATCCGTCTGAAATTGATGGAAACTTGGCGATGACCATCGACAGTCCCGCTCAGTCGCCGATCAGCCCGTCGAAGACTTCGAGCATCGCCTCGGAAATCGCAGTGCCCAGCGCTGCGGCGGTGGTGGCCAGAGCGTCGTCGTTCATGTCGCGCGCGGCAATCGCGAAGGCGGCGCCCTCACTGGTGACGATCTCCTGTGCGCGCTGGATCGCCCAGAGCGCAAAGTCGCTACGGCTGCCGATTTCAGTGGTTTCCACGGGCTTGCTCCTGACGTTGACCTGTCATCGGGTTATACTGATCTCATCGAGTCCCGATAGACTCAAAGGGCGAGACGGGCATAAGAGGCGGCCAATGGCAGTGCAGTTCGATATGTTTGCGCACGAGGCGCGCGAGATGGCACGACCGGCGACACGACGCGCGCGACCGGCGCCTTTGCCGTCCGGCCCGGCGGCGGAAGCGAGCCTTGTCGAGCAATTGACCGGCACCGGACGCTACCGAATTCTGCGACGGCTGGAGCCACGCGCGGTCACCACGGAGCCGCGGCCCGGCTTTCCGCTGCGCGGCGTCATTCTGGATACGGAAACGACCGGCCTCGATCATCGCCGCAACGAGATCATCGAGATCGGCGCCATCGCGTTTACGTATAATGCGAGCGGCGACATCGGGGACATCACCGGCGTCTTCGGTGGCTTGCGGCAGCCTCTGGCACCTATTCCTCCGGAGATCACGCGTCTAACGGGAATCACGGACGAGATGGTCGAGGGGCAGCAGATCGACGTGGCGGCACTGGAGGCCATGATGGCGCCCGCCGACCTCATCATTGCCCATAACGCAGCCTTCGACCGGCCTTTCTGCGAGACCTTCCACCCGGTCTTCGAACGCAAGGCATGGGCCTGCTCGAATGCGGAGATCGACTGGTCGGCACGCGGTTATGAGGGCACCAAGCTCGGTTATCTCATCGGTCAGGCCGGCTTCTTTCATGAGGGGCACCGGGCGGTGGACGATTGCTTCGCGCTTCTCGAAGTGCTGAACCGCGCGGTCGATGGCGTGCCCACGGCCTTTGCCGAACTGCACGAGGCAAGCCAGGCCAGCCGCGTGCGCATCTATGCCGAGCACAGCCCCTTCGACATGAAGGATCACCTGAAGGCGCGCGGCTATCGCTGGGCGGACGGCAGCGACGGGCGACCGAAATCCTGGTGGGTCGAGATCGCCGAGGAGGCCGTGGACGAGGAACTGCGGTTCCTGCGCAGCGAGATTTACCGCTATCCCGAAGCCGATCCGCCCATGCGGCGGCTGACGGCCTTCGACCGTTTTCGCGCCTGATCGAACGTCCTCGACCGCAGAGTCGGTCAGGTTCATTCTGAACCAGTCACACTCTGGATTCCTTTGTCGTCGCTTGTCTCTTCGGGAAAACCGGATCCACTGATCCCTCACAAGCTCCAGTCCTGCTTCTACCGCATGGCTGCACTGCAAAGACGTCGCTGGGATATATCGCCAGAATCCGTATACTCATATCCAACGAAGCGATGCACCTCCTCCCGCAAAGCTTCGTTCCGCAGACGCTCAACTCCTCCTCCCAGGGACGTCTGCTCGAACATCGGCACTCCTCCTCCCAGCCCATGTTCGGTTTTTTCGGAAAGCCTGCCGCACCTCCTCCCGCGGCAGGCTTTTCTGTTTCTGGAGATCTCTCATTTTTGTTGCTTGAGCGTGGCCATTTCGGTCACGGGTTTCGGCGTCCATCACCTTTCCGCGCGTTCGGCGCATGCGAAAACGCCCTGCATCGCGAAATGCAGGGCGCGGGAACAGGTGGCGATACGTGCGCGTCTATCGGAACACGGCCGGGAGCCAGAGGGAGAGCGCGGGAATGTAGGTGACAAGCAAGAGCACCGCGATGCTCGCCCCGAAGAACGGCCAGATCGTCTTCATCGCCTCCCGGATGGAAATGCCTCCCACCGCGCAGCCGACGAAGAGGACCGTGCCCACCGGCGGCGTATTCAGCCCGATGCCGGCATTGAGGATCATCACCACGCCGAAATGGACGGGATCGACACCGAATGCCTTGACGACGGGCAGGAGAACCGGTGTCGCGATGATCACCATCGGCGCCATGTCCATGAAGGTGCCGAGCAGCAGCAGGATGATGTTGATGACCAGGAGGACGATGATCGGATTGTCGGAGATGGCGCTGATTGCAGCGATCATCAGGGTCTGGACCTGCAGGAAGGCCATCAGCCAGCCGAAGGCCGCCGCCGTGCCGATGACGAGCAGCACCATGGATGTGGTGCGGGCCGCCCCGAGCACCGCCTCGACGAAACCGGACCAGTCGAGCTCGCGATAGACGAGGGTTGCGACGAGGAAAGCATAGAGTACCGCGATGCAGGAGCTTTCCGTAGCCGTGAAGATACCGGAGCGCACGCCGCCGAAGATGATGCCAATCAGGAGCAGGCCGGGAAACGACGCCAGCAGGTAATAGCCGACCTTCGAGAAACCGGGGAAGGGTTCCGCGGGGTAGCCGCGCCTGCGGGCGACGATATAGGCCGTGATCATCAGGGCTGCGGCCAGCATGAAGCCGGGAACGATGCCGGCGGTGAAAAGATCGGCGACCGAGACGTTACCGCCCGCCGCGATCGAATAGAGGATCATGTTGTGCGATGGCGGGATCAGCAGCGCGATGATCGCGGCGTTGACCGTGACGTTGACCGCATAGCCGCGATCATAGCCGCGCGCCGCCATCTGCGGGATCATCAGCCCGCCGACGGCCGAGGCATCGGCAACAGCCGAGCCGGAAATGCCGCCGAAGAGGGTCGAGGCCACGATGTTGACCTGGCCCAGCCCGCCTTTGAGGTGACCGACGAGGCCTGCGGCAAAGCGGATCAGACGCGTGGCGATGCCGCCGCGCACCATGAGGTCGCCGGCGAAAATGAAGAACGGGATCGCCATCATGGCAAAGACATTCATGCCGGAATTCATCTGCTGGAACACGACGATGGGCGGCAGGCCCATATAGAGCACGGTGGCGACCGACGCGATGCCGAGGCAGAAGGCGATGGGCATGCCGATGAACATCAGCGTGGTGAACGTGCCGAAAAGGATGGTGTAAGCCATTACGCAATCTCCGTCAGCACGACGACGTCGGTGACTTCCTGGCCGAGGGACACATCGACGAAGCGTTCCGCTGCAAACAGCGAGATCAGCACGCCGCCGACGATCATGGGAATGAAATCCACGCCGCCCGGCCATCCGAGAACCGGAATGCGCGCGCTCCACGTGCCGGCCGCCAGCAGGACCGCATAATAGGCCATGGCGATGCCGAAGAGGGTGATGAGGCCAAGGCTGATCTGGTCCATCAGCTTCTGGACCGCGGGCGACACCATGTGGTGCACCAGATCGAGGCCGAGATGCACGCTCTCGCGAACGCCAACGGCGGCGCCCAGAAGAATGAACCAAGACATGAGATGCAGCGACAGCGGCTCCGACCAGCTGGGCGTATCGTTCAGCACATAGCGGCCGAACACCTGCCAGCCAATGATCAGCGTCATCGCGACGATCCCGAGGCCGGCGAGGTAGAGCGCCGTCCGGTTGAGCGCGGCCAGAATCGGTCGCACAGACGACATGAAATGCCGCATTGCAGAATCCTCCCAAAGAGCCGGTGGAATGCCCGCGCCGGCATATGCAAAAACAGGCCCCATCACGGGGCCTGTCGACGCTGATATTATTGAACGGCCTGGACGCGCTCGAGCAGGTCCTTCATGGCAGGGTCGGTGACGAAGCGGTCGTAGACGGGCTTCATCGCGTCGGCGAAGGGCTTCTTGTCGACCTTGATGACGTTGTTGCCGGCCGCGCGAACCTTCTCCTCGGATGCCTTTTCACGCGCCGTCCATAGCTCCCGCATCTTGCCAACGGAATCCTTGGCGGCCTGGCGCAGCAGCGTCTGGTCTTCGGGCGTCAGCTTGTCCCAGGAGATCTTGGAAATGACGAGGATCTCAGGGTTCAGGGAATGCTCGGTCAGCGTATAGTTCTTCGCGACCTCGAAGTGGCGGGCGGACTCGTAGGAAGGCCAGTTGTTCTCGGCACCATCCACGACGCCGGTTTCCAGCGACGAGTAGACCTCGCCCATCGGCATGGGCGTCGGGTTGGCGCCGAAGGCCTGCATCATGGCGATCCAGAGATCGGATTGCTGGACGCGGATCTTCATGCCCTTGAGATCTTCCAGCTTCTCGATCGGCTTCTTGGTCGTGTAGAAGGACCGGGCGCCGCTGTCATAGAAAGCGAGGCCGACGAGGCCATGCGGCTCGAACGCCTTGAGCACTTCATCGCCGATCGGTCCATCCACCGTATGGTGCATGTGATCGGTGGAGCGGAACAGGAAGGGCAGTCCGAGAACCGTGGTTTCCGGCACGAGATTGTTGAACGGCGCGGCGTTGACGCGGTTCATGTCGATGACGCCGAAGCGCGTCTGCTCGATCGTGTCCTTTTCGTTGCCGAGAACGGCATTGTTGGACACCTCGATCTTGATCCGGCCGTTCGACCGTTCCGAGAGCAGCTGCCCCATATATTTGACCGCCTCGACGGTCGGATAGCCATCGGGATGAATGTCCGCGGAACGCAAGGTAATCTCCTGCGCCTGTGCGGTCGATGCGGCGAGGGCGATGCCCAGCGCCATGATCAGTTTGCCTGCGATGTTCATGTGTTTCCTCCACCGTTTCAAGAAATCCGGCTCTCCTCTGCCGGGTCGTATCAAACTCTCTTTTCGACCGCCTGCCATGCGGGAAGGCCGAACAGTTCTTCCGGATTATCGACCAGCGCCTGACGGATGGCTGCTTCGTCGCCGATCCAGCCGAGAACTGTATTGGCCAGCGCGATGTCGTCAGGATAGGCGTCCTGCGTCTTCGCCAGATTGTGCGGCCAGTTGCTGCCCCAGACGATGCGCTCCGGCGCATGCGCTGCCAGAACCCGCGAGAAGGCTGCTACATCGGGATAGTCAGGTCCGCCGGAACGGGAGGACTCGTAGACGCCGGCGAATTTGAACCAGCACCGACCGCCATCCATCAGCCCTCGCAGCGCGGTCACCTCGGCGCCATCCGGTGCGGCGCCAGCAAAGAACTTGCCGTGATGATCGAACACCCAGCGCGATTTCAGCGCCTTCAGCCGGTCGACATGGTCGAGGATCCGGTTGCCGTCGAACTGGACGGCGACCATCCAGCCACGGCTTGCAGCCTTGGCATCGACGGCTTCGAGGGCATCGAGGCCGACGGCGCCGCCTGGGAGATCCATGATGCGCACACCGACGACGCCGGCGGCCGAGAGACGATCGAGTTCGCCTTCGCTCGTCTCGGCATCGATGACGGCAACGCCGCGCGCGACGTCGCCCATCTCCGTCAGGCAGGCGATGAGATTGCCGTTGTCGCGCTGGTGGGCATTGCCCTGTGTGATCATGACACGGTCGATACCGAGCCAGCGCATGAAGGCGCGGTACTGATCGGCGTCCGGCAGGCTGCCCGCTGGAAGGTCAGGACCGCCCGGCTGCGCCGGATATCCCGGCAAATACATGTGCATTTGTGAATCGACAGAGCCTGCGGGGAAGGCGACTGTCGGTGCTGGTCCGGAAAGAGGTCTGACGAGCATTAGATGTCCTTTCCTGCGTCGGGCATGCGGTATTCGGCGAGCGCATCGCGATCGATCTCGATTCCGAGGCCGGGGCCATTCGGGATCGCGACGACACCGTCAAGATGATCGATCGGCGTCTTCACCACCGCCTGCCGGAACGGATTTTCCGTGCGGTCGAATTCGAGGATCGGCTCTACCGGGTTGACGCGCACCGGGCTCGGCACCATCGCCGCCATGAACTGGAGGGCTGCGGCGATGTGCACCGCCGTTCCCCAGACATGCGGCACGACGCGCACGCCGTGAAGCGCTGCGAGATCTGCGATTCTCCGGGCTTCCGTAAAGCCGCCGGTGCCCGCAAGATCGGGCTGGAGGATATCGACGGCGCGGGTTTCGATGGGTTCGCGCATGCCCCAGCGGCTGTGCCACGTCTCACCGCCCGCAACCGGGATCGGCTGGCGATCGCGGACTTCGCGATAGGCGGCAAGCTGCTCGGGCACGACGGGTTCCTCGAACCAGTCGATATCGAGTTCGGCCGCGGCATTGCCGAAGCGGATGGCGTCCAGCGCATCGTAGCCATGATTGGCATCGACCATGATGCGGAACTCCGGGCCGACGGCATCGCGCACGGCCCGCACGATCGCAAGGTCTTCGGTGACACCGAAACCGATCTTGATCTTGCTGGCGTGAAATCCTTCGCGCTGGTAGCGGGTGATGTCGGCGACATTATCGTCGAGACGGTTCACGCCGTCGCGCTTGAAGCTGCCGGTGGCATAGGCCTTGACGCTCTCGCGGAAACGACCGCCGAGCAGGGTCGAGACGGGCACGCCGAAATGTTTGCCCTTGATGTCCCAGAGCGCGATGTCGATGCCGGAGAGTGCCGTGATGGCGAGGCCCCGCTGGCCCTGGTCGCGCAGCGCATTATAGAGCACCGCCCAGATCTTTTCGGTTTCCAGCGGATCGGCGCCGATCAACCACTGGGTATAGGCCTTGACCACAGCGGCGTTGGGCCGGGCAGGGCCGAGGCATTCGCCCCAGCCGACAAGACCGTTGTCGCAGACCACCTCGACCAGAATATGCGCCCGCCGGTCGAACCGCATGGACGCGCTCTCGAACGGCGTCGGCAGCCGGTATTCCAGCAGATGGGTGTGG
Source organism: Rhizobium sp. PP-CC-3A-592 (assembly GCF_003217095.1). Taxonomy (GTDB): domain Bacteria; phylum Pseudomonadota; class Alphaproteobacteria; order Rhizobiales; family Rhizobiaceae; genus Ferranicluibacter. The sequence continues at coordinate 65,008 of NZ_QJSR01000003.1, read as the reverse complement.
ACCGCCGCGATCTTCATCTCAACGCCTCCAGGGGTCGATCAACCTGTCGAGGATGCCTTCTTCCTCTAGCGTCAGGTCCGAGAGCGGCGGGCGAACCGCGCCGGCATCGAAGCCCTGCAGGCGGACACCGGCCTTAACGGCGGCAACGGCATAGCCTTTGCGACGGCTGCGGAGCGCCATGAAGGGATAGAAGAAATCCTTCAGGATCGTCTCGCAACGCGCACGGTCACCGCCGCGCAAGGCGTCGTAGAATTCCACCGCGAGCTTCGGCACGAAGTTGAAGACGGCGGAGGAATAGGTGGTGAAGCCCGCCGCCAGATAGGCTTCCGCGAACAATTCCGCCGTCGGCATGCCGCCGAGATAGGTCAGCCGGTCGCCCATGGTGGCGGAGATCTGGCGGATGAGGCCGATATCGCCGGTGCCATCCTTGAAGCCGATGAGGTTGGGGCAGGCGTCGCAGAGCTTCTGCAGCGTATCGACCTGTATGACCGAATTGTCGCGGTTGTAGACCATGACGCCGACGCCGACCGACTGGCAGACGCGCCGGACATGCTCGAAGATGCCGTCCTGCGGCGCATCGATCAGGTAATGCGGCAGGAGCAGGATACCATCGGCGCCTGCCTTCTCCGCGCTTCGCGCGATGTCGATCGCGATCTCCGTGCCATAGCCGCAGCCGGACACGATGGCGGTCTTGCCGGCCGCTTCCTTCGCGGCCCGGATGATGTCGGGAATTTCGCGCGGGGCGAGCGAAAAGAACTCGCCCGTGCCGCCGGCCGCAAACAGAACGGGCGCCGGGAAACCGGCCAGCCATTCAACATGCCGACGATAGCTCTCGGCCTGGAAAATTCCGTTTCCGTCAAAATGGGTCACGGGAAATGACAACAAGCCAGCGCCAAGCGCGACCTTTACGTCTTGCGGGTTCATCGGGATGTCCTCTTTGCCTCCTCCGGCATCCCGAGGTCTACAAGTTCGTCAGACGGGTGTCAATCACCTGTCATACAGCTTTTCTGTTCTCGCGCAGGAGCGAACGATAGCGTGTCTGGCTGCCGCGCAGGTGGCGGCGCATGGCCTCGCGCGCGCCGTCGTCGTCGCCGTTCGAGATGGCGAACACGATGGCGCGATGCTCTTCGTCGATCAGCTTGAGATAGGCCGTCTGGTCGGTCTCCTCGTCACCGGTGCGCAAGGCCGCCCGCGGAATGACGTTGGAGCCGATCATGGAGAGGAAATCGCGGAAACGCGGATTGTTCGTCGCCTCTGCAATGGCGAGGTGAAGCGCAAAGTCCGCCTCCGAACTCGATACGCCGGCTTCAAGGCATGCGCGAACGGCATAGTGCCGCTCCAGAATCACTTCTTCCTGCAGCGGAGAGCGCCGAAGGGCTGCAAGGCCGGCGGATTCGACCTCGACGGCCGTCCGAAGCTCAAGAACCTCGATCATGGAGGAGACGCGAGCCGGGTCGATCGTCTGTAGCGAAAGGGCCGCCGGCACCATGGGCTGCGGTGGCTCCAGCACGAAGACGCCGGCGCCCTGGCGCGTATCGACCAGCCGGTCGGCGCGCAGACTGGCGATCGCCTCGCGCACCACCGTGCGGCTGACGCCATGCGATTTGCCCAGCTGCGCCTCGCTTGGAAGCTTGGTGCCGGGGGGAAAGCGACCGTCCACGATGGCTGTGCGCAGGCTTTCTCCGAGCCTTGCCGTCAGGGTGCCTCCCGTGGCGCGGGCCTTGTTCATTCTTCGCGTCTCCGACTGATATTCGATGTAGTATACGTGCATCCGCTGCCACTGATATAGCCGATCTGTTGACGCGATTCCAGCAGCCTGTATGATAAGTTTGACAACACAGGAGGAATGACAGTTGAAACGACTGCTGGTAACGGGCGCTGCGGGCGGGCTGGGCCGCGCGATGCGCGAGCGACTGGGCAAGATGGCCGACATCGTCAGACTGTCCGACATCGCCGACCTTGGGGACGCCGCGCCGAACGAAGAGCTGATGCCGTGCGACCTCGGCGATGCCGACGCCGTGATGGCGCTTGTCGACGGGTGCGATGGCATTCTGCACCTTGGCGGCATCTCGGTCGAGGACACGTTCTCAAAAATCCTCAACGCCAACATCGCCGGCCTCTACAATCTATACGAGGCGGCGCAGGCACACGGCCAGCCGCGCATTCTCTTTGCGAGCTCCAACCACACGATCGGCTTCTACCGGCAGGACGAGCACATCGACACGACGTCGCCGATGCGTCCTGATGGTCTCTATGGCGTCTCAAAATGCTTCGGCGAAGCGCTGGCGCGGATGTACTACGAGAAGTTCGGGCAGGAGACGGCACTGGTCCGCATCGGCAGCTGCTTCGAAAAGCCACGGAACCACCGCATGCTCGCAACCTGGATGTCATTCGACGATTTCGAAGCGCTGATCGGGCGGGTCTTTCATGCGCCCTTGCTCGGCTGCCCGATCATCTGGGGCGTCTCGGACAATGATTGCTCGTGGTGGGACAACAGCGCGGCCGCCTATCTCGGATGGCGCCCGAAGGATAATGCGGAGATATTCCGGGCCGAACTCGACGCCGCCATACCCACGCCGCCGAAAGACGATCCTGCTTCGCTTTACCAGGGCGGGCCTTTCGTGGCAGAGCCGATCCACAGGGACCGATAGGTCGGTCGGACGCGGGCAAGCGAGAGAGACATGAGCATGGATTTGGCGGATATCCTGGCAGAGGCCATTCGAAACAGCGGAAGCGTCGACATCGACGCCGTGCCGCAACCGGATCTGGCTGAGGCCTATGTGATCCAGTCCGCAATACTGGGTCGACTGAGCATCGACCCCAAGGGGTACAAGCTTTCCCTGCGAAGCGACGGTGTGCTGAGCGCGCCGTTGCTGTCCGTAACCGAGGCGGCAAGCTTTCCGTATCAGCCCGGGCTGAAGCTGGAGGTCGAAATCGCGCTCGTTCTCGGTCGAGATCTCCCTGTCCGCGCCGAGCCCTATGGCCGGCAGGAGATCGGGGACACCATCGCTGCCGTCCATATCGGGATCGAGTTGGTTCGCAGTCGCTATGCCGGCGGCCCTCAGGGACGCACGGCACTTCTGGTTGCAGACCTCATGAGCAACGCAGGCTACCGTCTCGGGCCGTCGCTCGACGCCGATGTTCTCGATGAAGGCCGGGCGGACAACCTTCGCGTCACCGCAGGCGACCAACTTCTCTTCGACGCCCCGGGTGCGCACCCGGACAAGGATCCTCTGGCAGCCCTCGTCGCCTATGCCAATGAGGCTGGGCGCGCCGCCGATACATTGCTGCAGGGCATGGTCGTCACCACGGGCTCCCTCTGCGGAGGCCTTACCCTTCCATTCCCGGCGACCGTTTCCATCTCACTCGGGCAGACAACGTGGAGCATCGATATCGGCGAATAGGTCTTCCGGAATCTGACGAATCCGACATCAACGCACTCTTCCAGCAGTTGTTTTTTCTGCGAATATTCGATACCCCTTTCCATAAGGCGAGGGTTGTTGAGATATGATGGATTTAGCAGTACAGATAAAGCGCGCCTGTTTCGTTCTGGGGCTTTTTCTGATGTTCGGAAGCGCACAGGCTGCGGCCGCAGTGTGCCAGCGTGCCGATGTCGTTGTTTACGGGGGAACGCCGGGGGGCATCACCGCGGCGATACAGGCCTCGCGCCTGAAGAAATCCGTCATCCTGCTCGAGCCGACAGCCCATATCGGCGGCATGATGTCCAACGGCCTGACCAAGACCGACGCATCGCCGCGCAAGAACGTCTATGGCGGCATCACCGCCGAGTTTCTGGCCAAGGCGAAAGCCTATTACGGCACACCGGACCCCATCCGCATCTATTTCGAGTCCAAATGGGCGGAATCCACGTTTAATGACATGCTCGCCACGGCGAAGGTCAGGGTCGAGTTTCAGCAGCGCGTGCTGAAGACGACCAAGGTCAACAAGGCTATCACCGAGATTGCAATGGTCTCCGGCAAGACCTATTGCGGAGCCGTGTTCATCGACGCCAGCTACGAAGGCGACCTGATGTTCAAGGCTTTCGTTGGTACCATTGCTGGACGGGAAAGCCGCTTGAAGTATGGAGAAACGGCTGCTGGCGTACAGAAGCTTGCCCGGCCATATGTCAGCCGAAAATCCATTCTGGTCGACCCGTATGTCATTCCCGGGGATCGCAACAGCGGGCTGCTGCCAGGCGTTATTGGAGTCGGTCAGAAGCCTTTGGGATCAGCCGATACCAGCATGATGGCATTCAACTACCGGCTCTGCGTGACGAATAACGCGAACAATCGTATTCCGTTCTCAAAGCCTGCAAATTACGATCCGCTGCGATACGAGACGACAGCCCGCTTCCTTGCCGCGCACAAGCCTGCGGGGATCAGCATCGACCAGGCGTATTTCCTAGGCTACGGCAATACGGTCCGCGGGAAGCAGGATGTCAATTCGACACCCTTCTTTTCCACCAATGTCTGGCATATCGGGTACGACTATACGACCGGCAACGAAGCCAAACGTAATGAAATCCGCAATATGGTGCGCAACCACATTGAGGGGTTATTATGGTTTGGACAAACAGACCCGCGTGTACCGCAATATGTGCGAGACTACACGTCCAGGTTCGGCTACTGCGCTGACGAATTTGTCGATAATGGTGGCTTTCCCCGTCAGATGTACGTCCGTCAAGCACGGCGTCTTGTAGGTCAGTTCGTTCTGACGCAAAACGATCTCGTCAAGAAGACGGCGTACAAAGACACGATCGGTCTCGGCTTCTATCCAATGGACGAGCACGGTATGATCCGAACGGTCCTGAATGGTTACATCGCCGATGAATCCCGAGACGGTATCGGCGTAGGTCCCTACGAGATTCCCTATCGCGCCATGCTGCCGAAGGCGGCGCAGGTCACCAACCTCATCGTTCCCGTCGCCATTTCCTCGAGCCACGCAGCCTTCACCTCCGTACGCGTCGAGCCGACGTTCATGGTGCTGGGACAGGCGGCCGGGGCTGCAGCGGCGTTGGCGCCGTCGGGCAATGTGAACAAGGTCAATGTCAACGATCTGCGTAAGAAGCTCTCGGCTGCCGGGCAGATCCTGAAATTCTGATCATCGCACACGGAAACCAGCTCCGTGCGCGGAGCCGGACCATCGGCGGTCGAGCTAGGCGGTGGATGGCCCCCTATGTGTGCCGCGCCGGGCACACGGGCCAATTTTCTGACCGCATTTCTGTCATCGATACGGCAACGAGCTTGTTTCCGTCGGACTCTGCTTGAAATACCGGCGTTCGGTCGTATGTGTGAGCCGAACATCGCAGCCACCGGATTGTCCCTCTGGCGCGGGTCCGGGAAGATCGGCCGTATCAAGGTCGACAAGGTCAGGATGAACGCCGAAGAACTCGCCGCCCAGCGCATCGCCGCGATCCGTCGCAGTGGACTTCTCGACAAGGCCGGAAACGAACAGTTCGGGCACCTGACGGAGCATGTTCGCGCGGCCCTCGACGTCCCCGTGGCGATCATCTCCATCGTGGATGAGAACCGGCAGGTTTTTGCCGGTCATTGCGGCCTGCCGGAACCGTGGGCCGCACGCGGCGAAACCCCCATTACCCATTCGTTCTGCCAGCATGTCGTGGCCACGGACGACGTCCTGGCGATCGAGGATGCGCGCCTGCACGACTTGGTGCGCGACAACATGGCTATCGACGATATCGGCGTCGTCGCCTATCTCGGCGTTCCCATTCGCCTGCCGGACGGGCAACTCATCGGGGCGCTTGCCGCCATCGATACGAAGCCTCGAATTTGGATGACGCGCGATCGGCTTGCGCTGGAAACGCTGGCGAAGGTCGTCGAGAAGCAGATCGAGGTCGGTGTCTCCGAACTCATGTATCGTTCGCTCTTCCATGACATGCAGGAAGGCTATTATGTTGCGAGCGCCGTGCGCGATGCGACGGGTGATATCGTCGATATCCGCTTCGAAGACGTCAATCCGGCGTTCCAGCGTTTGACGGGCATGATATCCGAGACAGTGCTGGGCGCCACCTTGTCGCAGGTCGCCCCCGGCGTGCTCGGTGACATGATGCCCGCTTATCGGTCGGTCTTCGATCGCGGCGAGCCGATCGTGCATTTGAACCAGGCAAAGGAAATCGGCGGAAAGTGGTTCGAGAACCGTATTCGCCGGATCGGCGCGGATCGCATCGCGTCCGTCTTCTCCGACGTGACGGCGCGCAAGCTGGCCGAGGAGCGCCTGCAAAAGAGCGAGGCGCACTGGCGTGGCCTGTTCGAGCAACTCGAGGAAGGTTTCATTCTAGGAGAGCTCATCCGCGATGCGGACGGTCAGGTGATCGACTGGCGTTACATTGAGGTCAACCGGGCTTGGGGAGAGCTGGTCGGCATTGCCCCTTCCTCCGCCGTCGGCCGAACGGTTCACGAGGTTTTCGGCGGCAGCGAAGACGCGTGGATCCCCGCATTCGCAAGTGTCGTCAGCTCCAACGAACCGCTCGTCTTCGTGCGGGAGGTCGGGACGACAGGCCGCTGGTACGAAGGCCATGCCCAGCCGCTCGACGCGGAGCGTTTCGTCGTTCTCTTCGTGGAGGTTACCGCGCGTCTGAAGCTGGAAGCGGAACTGCGCGACCAGCAGCGGCAACTCTCGACCATCATCGACACCATGCCGGTCGGCGTGCTTCTCGCGGAAGCGCCGACGGGGCGGATCATCCTCCAGAACGAGCGGTCTCAGCAGTTGCTGGGTCGTGACGCAACGGCCGCGCAGTCGGTGGATGAATATGATATCTTCGTCGCGACCCATCACGATGGCGCGCCTTTCGATCCGCAGCACTATCCTTTAGCCCGTATCATGGCCCGCGAATGCGACAGCGCAACGGTGGAGGTGCTCTATCACCGGCCGGATGGCAGCAAGACCTGGATCTCGATCGTGGGCGAGGCGATCAAGGACCTCTCCGGAGATCTCTCGGGCGCGGTCGTCGCGGTCACCGACATCTCGGACCGCAAGATGGTCGAGGCGGAAAAGGAACTCATCAACCGGGAAATGGCGCACCGGCTGAAGAATATGCTGGCGATGGTCCAGGCCATCGCCACGCAGACGCTGCGTCCGGTGACCGAGCAGGCGCATGTGCGGACCTTCGAGAAGCGTCTTCATGCGCTCAGTCGGGCCCACGACGTCCTCCTGCACGACAATCACGATTCCGCACCGATCCAGGCGATCATGGCGACAACGCTTGAGAGCCTGGCACCTGCGGATCGCGTCGATCTGCGCGGCCCCCGGACGATCGTCGGCCCGAAGGGCGCCCTGTCGCTTGCTTTGTTGCTGCACGAGCTTGGCACCAACGCGGTGAAGTACGGCGCCCTGTCAAACGAGCACGGTCGCGTTGCGATCGACTGGTTCATCGACGGGAAGGGCGCTGAGCGTGCGCTGCACATGACGTGGCAGGAAACCAATGGTCCGAATGTCACGCCGCCGGAGCGCAAGGGTTTCGGCACGAAGCTTCTGCGCATGGGTCTGGCCGGCGCCGGTGGCGTCGATGTCGACTACGCACCAACCGGCCTCGTTGTGAAGATGACGGCTTTGCTGACACAGCTTCAGCAGACGGAGTAAGGCATCGCCCCTGCTGCGGCGGTCCATGTTGAGGGAAAAAACACTAACGGCCGAGATCGGGAACGGTCAGCTGGTTGCTACTGCATGTTATGAAAATGCGGTCATACATGTTGCTGATTTGAACTTCTGCGATTGCGTCCAATATGCTTTTACAAAATCGCTGAAGATTCATTTGGGATACAGAGCAACAACGTCGCCTCGACCCACCAAGCCTGACCCATCACCTATCGATCAATCTGCGACCGCACCGACCAGCTTTCGCGAACCGCGGGCGCTGCCACGAAGCTGGAGGGCTGGCTCGATGCCGGGGGCGGGTCTGCGATGCCTTCGCCGAGATAGTTCAGCGCCGACAGGAAACCGCTGCGTGAGAAGGGCTTGGCGATAACGCCGTGGGCGCCGGAAAAGTCCTCGGGAATCTTCTTCGGGTTTGCGGTGACGAAGACGATCACAGCGCCGGGCCACCTGTCCTGGATCAGCTTGGATACGTCGAGCCCGTTCGTGCCCCGGGCAAGCTGCATATCGACCAATGCGAGATCCGGCGCCGGCTCGGTTTCCATCGCCTCCACCTCGTAGAGGGAAGCGGCTTCGCCGACGACGCTGTGCCCGGCTTCTTCGACCATCATTTCCACATCCATGGCCAGCAGAGGTTCGTCCTCAACGATGAGAACCTGCAGGGCCTTGAAGGCCGGGGGGGAGGGGGTCATGATGTCTGCTCCATTTCCGGTATGCGCAACGTCACGCGGGTGCCCGTCGGCAGACGGCTCCACGCGACAGTCGTGCCGCTTTGCGGCGATAGGCGTTTGATCAGGGCATGACCAAGACCACTGGATGCGGGGTCCATGATCAGCCCGACCCCGTCGTCTTCGATCGAAAGCGTTGCTTCCTCGCCATCACGGGTCGCGATGATCGAGACGGATCCCGCGCGGTTCTCGCGCAGGCCGTGCTTGATGGCGTTGGTCAGGACCTCGTTCAGGATCAGTCCAAGCGCCGATGCGTGCTCAGAGTGCACCTCGATCGGCTCAATATCGCATTTTAGCCGGATATTGCTGCGCCCGCTGGCGCCGATCACGTCCGAGGCAAGGTTCGCGGCGAAGGCCGCAACGTCGAAGCGCGTCACGTCGTCGGCCTGGTAGAGCCGGCGGTGAACCGTCGCGAGCGCGTCGATCCGCTCCATCATCGTTTCGAGCTTCACCCGGATATCGGCATCGTCGATCGCGCGGACCTGAAGCCGCAAGAGGGCGCCAATCATGGTGAGGTTGTTCTTGACCCGGTGATCGACCTCGTGAAGCAGCAGGGTCTTGGCTTCCAGCGCTTTTTCCAGATCTGCCGTGCGGCGCTTGACCTCTCTATCGACGGCGGCCTTTTGCGCGGCAATCGTCTCGTGCGCCATCACGCGATCCGTCACGTCGAGCTGTGACGCGAAGAAGAATTGAACGTCTCCGCTCTCGCCGCGAACCGGGCTGAGGAACAGAGCATTCCAGAACGTCGAGCCATCCTTGCGGTAATTCAGCAGGTCGATGTGAATGCTCTCTTCCGCCTTGATGGCCGACCGGATTTTCGCAATGCTGTCTTCATCCGTGTCGACACCCTGCAGAAACCTGCAGTTTCGGCCGACGATGTCTTCGCGACTATAGCCCGTGAGGTTCTGGAACGCTTCGTTGCAGAACACGATCGGGTTGTCTGGCTGTGCAGGATCCGTGATGACCATCGCCATGCGGGTCGCCCGCACGGCAGCAGCAAAGGGATCGCCCCGGCCATGCTCGTAATCGAGAATTTCCGTCAGGTGCCAATCATCTTTCTGGCTCATGCGTACTCCAGGCGCCGAAAAAGAGGCAATTACAACGGCCACTCATAATGCCTACATAGCGCTTTTTGTTCCGGCCATCTGAGACTCTGCGGAACTGCGAACGAACGTGATCGACTATGACGGACGATACGCGGCAGGCATCTGGCTGGATATGGCGGGTCTCGGACCATAGCCTCGCTGTCGCTTCTGCCGTGCGACCTGCAGGAAGAGCGTGACGGCCGCTGCCTCGTCCTCGAACAGATGGATCTTCTCGCGCCCCGTCGTCCCGATCCGTCCCCAGCGGCGGACGAGGGAGGTCTTGCCGAACAAGGAGGGCTCGATCGACAGGGCGTAGAACCGGGCCATGTTTTTCGCCGGCTGGGTGCGTTCGATGTAGAGGTAATAGAGGTGCTGGTTCATGGGGCGAGAATCGCCCGTGGCGGAGAAAGCGTCCAACCAAACTTATGAATCGATCAGGCACGTCCGATTCACGCGGGTGATACATCCGGAGCCTGAGGCACCTTCATGCGCAGTTCGATCGAGCGCAGCAGGTTGGAGCGTGCCGTCTTCAGGTGCTGGCGGCAGGCTCGGTCGATGGCCTTGAGGTCGCGGCGCAGCAGCGCCTCGATATAAGCGAGGTGCTCGGTCAGCGCGGTGAAGGTGCGCTGCTTCTCGTCTTCCGCATCCCACTGGGCATTGTAGTGGAAGAGCATCGAGATGATGTCGTAGAAATCCTTGATGAACCGGTTATCGGCGGTCTCGTGGACGGTACGGTGCAGGCGTTCGTCCAGATCCGGAAACAGCCCGTAATCCGTGTCGATGCTTGCCAGCAATGCACGGTGCTCCGCCTCGATCGTCCGCATGCGCCGCCATGATCCGGAATCGTCGGGCAGATCGATGAAGCTGCGCGCCGCGCGCAGCTCGAACATTTCGCGGACCTCGTAGATCTCGTTTGCAAAGGCCGGCGTGACGCCCTTGAAGAGCCAGGCGCTGTTCGGACGCCGCTCGATAAGGCCGAAATGCTGGAAATGCGGCAGGTGTTCGCGGATGATCGTGGTCGACGTGCCGAACTGTCGCGCAAGTTCCGCAGCCGTCAGCAGATGACCCGGTCCGATATGGCCGTCCAATATCCACTCCAGAAAACGACGCTCGACGGTGGCGCTGGTCGACAGGGTCTGCGTGTCGGGAAAGGCATCGCCTGGCGCAGGGCGGCGCGACAGCCGGCGGGCGCCGCCTTCGCGACGGAGGATGCCAGCAGCTTCAAGCCCGGTCATCACCGTGCGGATCGTGGTGCGGCTGACGGCAAGCGACTGCGAAAGCTCGTTCTCGGAAGGCATTTCGGCGCCGAGCGGCAGGCTCCCGCAGATTGCGAGGCAGCCGTTGTAACTCCGCTTGTAGACCGCATTTCCCTTCATTCCAAACGCCTCCCCGCCGGTCTTCGTGTCGGCAGCCTCCTGTTTATTGCATGAAATAAACAAAATAAAGCATTGCGTGGCAGTTTGTCTTTTGTATATAAAACGCAAGGGAGAACCTGAGGAGGATCTAACGCATGAGCGGATCGAACATCAGCAGAACAGCGTGCAGCGCCATGTTTGCCGTCTGTTACATGCCTTCACGCTCTGCCACGTCAGAGCTTCGCGTATGAGCACGCGCATCATTCAGTTCGGAACCAGCCGCTTTCTTCAGGCGCATGTCGATCTCTTCGTTCACGAGGCGCGCGAGGCCGGTCAGGCGATCGGTCCGATCACCATCGTCCAGGTCTCGGGTTCCGCGGAACGCGCCGGCCGTGTGGCAGCCTTCGGACATCCGCAAGGCTATCCGGTCATCATCCGCGGTATCGAGGCCGGCCGGAAGGTCGAGCGCCGGATCTCCGTCACATCGGTCGATGGCGGTATTTCCGCGCAGGCCGATTGGGCAAAGCTGAAGGCGCTGTTTGCGAACGACGCCGCTTTCGTCGTCTCCAACACAGGCGATCGCGGTTACGACGTGTCTGCGGATGATCGCGGCGACACGCTTTTCTCAGGACGCGTCCCCACCTCGTTCGTGGGCAAGCTTACGGTTCTGCTTTTCCACCGCTGGCAGGCGCAGGGCGGTCCGCTTACGGTGCTGCCGTGCGAGCTTCTGAACCGCAATGGCGACATTCTGCAGCAAGCCGTTCTGTCGCTTACTGCCGAGGCCGGTGCAGACGAGGCGTTCCTCCACTACGTCGAGACCGAGGTCATCTTCGCCAACACGCTCGTGGACCGCATCGTCTCCGAACCGATCGAGCCAGTTGGTGCTGTGGCCGAGCCCTACGCGCTCTGGGCGATCGAGGCGAAGTCGGGACTTGCGCTCCCCTTCGACCATCCGTCCGTCATTCTGACCGACGATCTCGAGCCCTATGAGCGGCTAAAGCTGCATATCCTCAATCTCGGCCACACGGTCCTCGCCGACATCTGGCTGCGCGAAGGTCGCGCACAGGACGAGACGGTCCGGGCCCTGTTGCAGGACGCGGCGATCCGCGAGCGGTTGCTTGCCGTCTACCGGCAGGAGGTCGTGCCGGGCTTTGCCGCGCATGGCATGGCCGATGAAGCGAAGGCCTATGTGGACATAACGCTGGAGCGGTTCGACAACCCGTTCCTCGATCACCGCGTTGCAGACATCGCCCAGAACCACGGCGTCAAGATCGAACGGCGGATCGGCGCCTTCCTCGACTGGGTCGCGACAGCCGGCACCACGCCGGCAGCCCCGATCCTCCGCGGCCTCATCGCCGGGCAGGCTGTAGCAAGGCATGAAACGGAGAGGGCAGAGGCATGACCTATACGTTCGATTTCTCCGCGCTTCTGCCGTACTGGCCGGATTTTCTCTGGGGTGCGGTTCTGACGCTGCAGCTTTCCGCCGTCGCGACGGTCGCCGGCTTCATCGTAGGCACGCTCTGTGCCATCGGGCGGGCCGACGGATCACCGGTCGTCAAGGCGATCGTGGCGGCCTATGTCGAGGTGATCCGCAACACGCCGCTGCTGGTGCAAGTGTTCATCATCTATTTCGGCATCGCCACGCTCGGCATCCGCGTCTCCGCCAACCTCGCGGCCATGATCGCCCTCACCGTCAATGTCGGCGCCTACACCTGCGAGATCGTGCGGGCCGGCCTTCAGTCCATTCATCGCTCGCAGGTCGAAGCGGCGGAGTGTCTCGGGCTTTCGAAGCCGCAGATCTACTGGCACGTCATCGTGCGCCCGGCCATCGAGCGGGTCTATCCGTCACTGACCAGCCAATACGTCCTGCTGATGCTGGCATCCTCGATCACCTCGCAGATTTCCGCCGAAGAGCTGACCGCCGTCGCCAACCGCATCCAATCCGGCACCTTCCGCGCGTTCGAGACCTACATCGTCGTCGGCCTCATCTATCTCGTCCTGTCCTTCGTGATGCGCGGTGCCTTCACCGCTTTCGCCCAGGCAGCCTTTACCCGCCGGCGCAAGCTCGGCACGACATTGTGAGGCGGCCCCTGTGATGACGACCCCCACATTCAGCCTGCTCCACGTCGAATTCCTGGCATGGGCCGCTCTCTGGACCCTCGGCCTGTCGGCCATCGCCTTCGTCGGCGGCGGTCTGCTCGGCTTCGGCGTCATGCTCGCCCGCATCGGACCGTCGAAACTTCTGCGGCGGGCGGCCAGCACCTACATCCAGATCGTGCAGGGCACGCCCCTGCTGATCCTCCTGTTTCTCATCTATTACGGCATCGCCATCTTTGCCGGCCCCGGCTTTCCCGCCATCCTCGCGGCGGGTGCGGGCCTGACCATCTACGCCTCCGGCTTCCTCGCCGAAATCTGGCGCGGCTGCATCGAGGCGGTGCCGAAGACCCAGTGGGAGGCTGCCGAATGTCTGGCGCTGACACGCTGGCAGCGCATGACCCGGGTCATCCTGCCGCAGGCGCTGCGCATCGCGACGCCACCAACGGTCGGCTTCCTCGTGCAGATCGTGAAGAACACGTCGCTCGCCTCGGTCATCGGCTTCATCGAGCTCGCCCAGGCCGGCAAGCTCATCAACAATTCCATCTTCGAACCTTTCACCGTCTTCATGGTGGTGGCAGCGTTCTACTTTGCGATCTGCTTCCCGTTGTCCATGTGGAGCCGGAAGCTTGAAAGGAAGCTCAATGTCGCCGGTCGTTAAGCTCAGCAACGTTCATAAGTATTTCGGGGCTCTCAAGGTTCTGGAAGGCGTATCCTTCGAGGTCGAGCGCGGCGGCGTCGCAGCGGTCATCGGCCAGTCCGGCTCAGGCAAGTCCACGGCGCTTCGTTGCATCAATGCGCTGGAGACCATTCAGGACGGCACGATCGAGGTCTGCGGGCACGCCGTCGGCGACCCGAAACTCGACCGCCGCGCGCTTCGCCAAGATGTCGGCATCGTGTTCCAAAGCTACAATCTCTTCCCTCACCTGACGGTGGAGCAGAACATCATGCTTGCGCCGACCTGCGTAAAATCGATCGGCAAGAGCGAAGCGCGCGACCTTGCGCGGGATGTGCTGGCACAGGTCGGGCTGTCGGAAAAAGCACAGCAATATCCCGAGCAGCTTTCCGGCGGACAGCAGCAGCGCGTGGCGATCGCACGGTCGCTGGCCATGCAGCCGAAGCTGATGCTGTTCGACGAGGTCACCTCGGCCCTTGATCCGCAGCTGACGGGCGAGGTTCTGAAGGTCATGGAGGATCTGGCACGCGGCGGCATGACCATGATCCTCGTCACCCATGAAATGGCGTTCGCCCGCAAGGTCGCAAGCCAGGTCATCTACATGCACAAGGGCCAAGTCTGGGAGACCGGACCCGGGTCCATGCTCGACGCCCCGAAGACGCCGGAACTGGCGAACTTCGTCGGCAGCGGCCTCTAAAGCGAACGACTTGCGTCAAAGCAAGGGGCCCAGCAAACGCTTTACAGTCATTCAACCGGGAGGAACGACCATGAACAGACGTAACCTGCTTTCCACCATCTCCGCGGCGGCCTTCGCCCTCGTCATCGGCCTGCCCGTGCTCGGCGGCTCGAACGCCATGGCCGATACGCTGGCCGACATCCAGCAGCGCGGCAAGATCCGCATTGCCGTCGATCTGGGCTCGCCACCCTTTGGCATGACGGACGCGCAGATGCAGCCCACGGGTTCGGACATCGAGAGTGCCCGTCTGGTTGCCGAAGCGCTCGGCGTGGAACTGGAACTGGTGCAGGTCACCGGCCCGAACCGCGTTCCCGCCCTCCTGACCGGCCAGGCCGACATCGTCATGGCCTCGTTCAGCGTTAATGCCGAGCGCAAGAAGGTGATCGACTTCACCGATGCCTATGGTGTGATCCAGATCGTGGTTGCGGCCGGTTCGGCTGGTGCAAACGTGACCAAGCCGGGAGATCTGAACGGCGTGCAGGTTGGCACGACGCGCGGCTCGACGAACGATCTCGAAGCGACGGCCAAGCTGCCGGGCGCGCAGCTGACGCGCTACGATGACGATGCGACGCTCGTCACGGCTCTGGTTTCCGGTCAGGTGGACGTCATGGCATCCTCGCCGCAGATCATGTCGGCGGTCAACCAGCGCCGCACGGCCGATCCGCTGACGCTCAAGATCGTGCTGAAGACCAACCCCTACGCGATCGGGCTGCGCAAGGGTGATGACGCGCTGAAAGCCAAGCTGAACGAGGTCATCGCCGAAAACCTGAAGAACGGGAAGCTCAGCGAGATCTACAACCGCTACACGGGCGTGCCGCTGCCGGCGACCCTGCCCAAGACCTGATCGCGCCGCTGACGGCGATATTGCGGAAGCCGGTCGCCCGGCTTCCGCACCATGACGAGACTGCGAACGATCTGCGAAGGTGATGCTATGAGAGCCCTGATCTGCAACGAGCCCGGCCGTCTTTCGGTCATCGACCGCCCCGTTCCCGTGCCGGCCCCGGGCGAGGTTCTGGTCCGCATCCGCCGCGTCGGCATCTGCGGCACGGACTACCACATCTTCCAGGGCAAGCACCCGTTCCTCGACTATCCCCGGGTCATGGGGCATGAACTGTCCGGCACGGTCGAGAGCGCGCCTCAAGGCAGCGCACTGAAAACAGGCGAGGCGGTCTATATCGTGCCCTACCTCTCCTGCGGCACCTGCCACGCCTGCCGAAAGGGCGTGTCGAATGCCTGCCAGAGCATCGCCGTGCTCGGCGTGCACCGCGATGGCGGCATGGCGGAATATCTCTGCGTGCCGGAAGGCAACGTCGTGTCGGCCGGCGGCGCCTCGCTCGATGCCGCAGCGACCATCGAATTCCTGGCCATCGGGGCACATGGCGTGAAGCGCGGTAGCGTTTCGGCTGAAGACCGCGTTCTTGTCGTCGGCTCCGGCCCCATCGGCATGTCGGCGATCATCTTCGCCAAGGCGCGCGGCGCGCATGTCACGGTCATGGATGTCCGTGAGGATCGTCTGGGCTTCACGCTCGACCGGCTGGGCGCCGATGCGATGATCATGGCGGATGCGTCAGCCGAAGCCGAGGCGTCGCGCATGACCGGCGGAGACTTCTTCGACGTCGTCATCGACGCGACAGGTAATGCCGGAGCCATGCAGCGCGGCTTCGGTTTCATCGCCCATGCCGGGCGCTACGTGCTGGTCAGCGTCGTGCGCACCGATATCACCTTCTCCGACCCGGAGTTTCACAAACGCGAGGCCACACTGTTTGGCAGCCGCAACGCCCAGGCCGACGATTTTGCCGAAGTGGTCCGCCAGATGGCCGCCGGCAGGGTGCCCGTCGATGCGCTCATCACGCATCGCGGCGCGCTTGAGGATGGCCCTGAACTTTTCCCGCAGTGGCTGCGCCCGGAAGCTGGTACCATCAAAGCCATTCTGGAGATATGACCATGGCGACGCCCCGCATTCTGCGCCTCAACGATGCCGACAACGTGGTCATCGCCATCGACCGCGTTTCGAACGGTGACATTCTGCAGAACGGCGTGGCGGCGCGCAGTGCGGTGGGCAAGGGGCACAAGATCGCGCTCGTGCCGATTGCCGAGGGCGAGCCGATCCGCAAGTTCGGCCAGATCATCGGCTTTGCGTCCGTTCCGATCGCGCCGGGAGACTGGGTGCACGAGCACAATGTCGCGATCCACGATTTTTCCCGCGACTACGCCTTCGCCACGGAAGCGCGACCCGACAGCGGCCTTCTGGCGGGCGAGGTGCCGGAAACGTTTCAAGGATTCAGGCGCCCGGACGGGCGTGTCGGCACGCGCAACTATATCGGCATCCTGTCCTCGGTGAACTGTTCCGCCACCGTCGCCGGCTTCATTGCCGAGGCGGTCGAGCGGTCCGGGATTCTCAAGGATTATCCCGATATCGACGGCGTCATTCCGTTCACCCACGGCACGGGCTGCGGCATGGCGTCGAAAGGCGAGGGTTACGATATTCTGGCGCGAACCCAATGGGGTTATGCGACCCATCCCAACCTTGCCGCCGTGGTTCTCGTCGGTCTCGGCTGCGAGGTTTTCCAGATCCCGCGCCTGAAACAGCAATATGGCATCGTCGAGGGCGATCATTTCCAGAGCCTGACGATCCAGGAGACCGGGGGGACGCGCCGCTCGATCGAGGCCGGCGTCGAACGCATCCGCGATCTCCTGCCGATGGCCGCAAAGGCGCGCCGCGAAACGGTTGCCGCTTCCGAAATCACACTGGCCCTGCAATGCGGCGGTTCCGACGGCTATTCCGGGCTTACGGCCAATCCTGCGCTCGGCGCGGCGGTGGACCAGCTCGTGCGGCAGGGCGGAACGGCTATCCTATCGGAAACGCCCGAGATTTTCGGGGCTGAACACCTGCTGACCCGCCGCGCCGAGAGCGAGGCGGTCGGGCAGAAGATCGTCGATCTGATCGACTGGTGGACCGACTATGCTGCACGCGCCGGCGGCGAGCTGAACAACAATCCGTCGCCTGGCAACAAGGCCGGCGGACTGACGACGATCCTCGAAAAATCGCTCGGCGCTGTCGCCAAGGGCGGCACATCGACCCTGCGCGGGGTCTATGCCTATGCCGAGCGCATCGACCGCAAGGGCTTCGTCTACATGGACACGCCCGGCTACGATCCGGTTGCCGCAACCGGGCAGGTGGCCGGCGGCGCCAATGTGATCGCGTTTACCACAGGCCGTGGCTCGGCCTATGGCTGCAAGCCGACGCCATCGATCAAGCTCGCCACCAATTCCGATCTCTATCGCCGCATGGAAGAGGACATGGACATCAATTGCGGCGACGTCCTCGAAGGCGTGAGCATCGAGGACAAGGGCCGGGAGATCTTCCAGACCGTGCTGCGCGTCGCCTCCGGCGAGCGCTCCAAGTCGGAGGAGCTCGGCTATGGTGCGAACGAGTTCGTTCCCTGGCAGATCGGGGCGACGATGTGATGCCGGATGGCTGACATCGAGCTATGTCGCGACCCCAGCCTGCAAGGCCGGCGGCAGCACATGGGCATGATTGCTGTCGTTGCGAAGCTGCTCCGGAATGTCGTCCGCGTGCAGAATGAGGTTTCGGCCCGAGGCCTTGGCGATGTAGAGAGCCTTGTCCGCGGCGGCAAATAGCTGCGCAAACCCTGTGTAATGGGCAAACTCGGCGACACCGGCGGAGACGGTCACCGCGGTTTTGACGCCACCGAGGTTGATGGGGTTGCGCGAAATACGCACCACGGCCTCGCCGGCAAGCACCATCCGCTCTGCCGCTTCCATGCCGACGATGAGAACCGCAAACTCCTCGCCGCCGATGCGCGCAAGAACATGCGGCGGCTGGAAATTGTCATTGAGGACGGAGGCGACAGAGACGATGGCGCGGTCGCCTGCCTCATGGCCGAAACTGTCGTTCAGTGCCTTGAAACGGTCGATGTCGAAAACGACGAGGGAGGCTTCGCCCTTGTGTTCGGCATAGGCTGCGAGAAAGGCACGACGATTGAGAAGGCCCGATAGCTGGTCGGTGCGGCTCAACGCCTCGAAGCGTGCCCGCGAGATCGACAGATCGTGGATCGCAAGCCCGATAATATACAGGATGGTGAAGATCAGCGGCGTGCCGAGCAGCGTCGTGATGAGCACGCCGACCGTTGCCGCCGGCACCAGCGGGTAGGGCAGCAGCCCGAACGCGTTCAGCACCAGATGGCCGATCACGTTGAGGATATCGCCCACGAAGACGACGCCAAGGGCGGAGCGTAGGGCGACGGAGAAGACATCGCGCCGGGAAGCGAATGCATCCGTTGCGCAGAAAACAAGAATAGTGCGTTTCGCCCAGGCGATCATGAAGTCGGGTCTCCTTCATGCAGTAGTCTAAAGCGCATGATCTAACAGATTGCATACAAATTAGGCTGACCCCAATTTGAGGGTACCCGTAGAGGCTCGTCTCACGCGAAAAGCCGCCCGTATGCTTTACGAAGCCTCACTTTCTGTGTCCCCATCCAGCCGACGCTGCCGCCGATAGTGACCTCCTGCCCACAACGCCGACCGAAGGGACAGGGATTGAGAAATGAACGCTTGAC
Source organism: Rhizobium sp. PP-CC-3A-592 (assembly GCF_003217095.1). Classification (GTDB taxonomy): domain Bacteria; phylum Pseudomonadota; class Alphaproteobacteria; order Rhizobiales; family Rhizobiaceae; genus Ferranicluibacter. The sequence goes on along the minus strand of NZ_QJSR01000003.1, from coordinate 46,143 downwards.
TGAGAGTGTACTCGAACCCGTAGCCTTTGAAGCGTCGTTGGAAGAGAAGAGGGCCTATGAAGATCGGTGAGCTTGCAAAACGGTCCGGGTTATCGGCACATACGATCCGCTACTACGAGCGTATCGGTCTGCTGCCCTATGCCGATCGCGATGGGTCGAGCCAGCGCGATTACGATGCGGCCATCCTCACCTGGATCGCCTTTCTGCGCCGGCTGAAGGCGACGGGCATGCCGATCCGGGAGATGCTGCTCTACGCCGAACTCCGCAGCCGCGGTGCAGCAACGGAACCGGAGCGGCGTGTCCTTCTGGAGCAGCACCGGAATCGTGTTGGCGAACATATCGCCGATCTCCAGGCCAATCTTCTCGTCCTCGATGCCAAGATCTCCGGATATGCCGGGGCAGAGAAAGGGACAGACCATAATGACACAGGAGCACCAAATGACGGGCGTCAGCCGGCTGGAAAGAGGGCGGCGCGCACTCGCTGAAATCGACGGGCAGGCCCGGGAAAATGTCGTCGCCGCACTGGCGGATATCGCCCCGGATTTTGCGACATACCTCCTCGAATTCCCGTTCGGCGACATCTACAGCCGGCCAGGCCTTGACTTGCGTGCCCGGGAGATCGCGACCATTGCGGCTTTGACAGCCATGGGCACGGCGGCGCCACAGCTGAAGGTTCATATCGAGGCGGGGCTGAATGTCGGGCTATCGCGGGAGGAAATTACGGAAATCATGATGCAGATGGCGGTCTATGCGGGGTTTCCGTCGGCACTTAACGGTCTGTCTGCAGCAAAGGAGGTCTTTGGAAAACGCGACGCTTTCCCGCTGATGACGTAGACGGTCAACGTTTCCGCAATGATCCCGCGATGCCGGCGCTTCCACCGCCATTGAGCTGGATTGTTGCGGGCACGCGTCTATCCAAGCCGTTGCGATCTTGACGGAGCTGTGGGTAGACCGCTCTTGCTCATTTTATAACCCCGTAAGCCGCTTGACACATTTTTAGGCCGCTCATAGAAATTGAACCAATCGGTAAAAATGGGGAACCCGAATGACGAAGCAATTCTTGATGTCGCGCCGTGCCGTTCTGGCATCGGGAATGGCCTTGGGCGCAAGCGCGTTTGCGCCCTCCCTTCGCGCCGCAACGCCGGTGATGGTGGCCGGCATTCACGGGTCCCCGGTCGAAAATGCGTGGAACTCGGTGCTGCACAAGGCGCTGCAGGATGCCGCAAAGGAAGGCATAATCGAATATGTCTTCTCGGAAGGCGTCTCCGGCACGGACTATCCGCGCGCCATGCGCGAATATGCGGAGCAGGGGGCGAAGCTGATCATCGGCGAGACGTTCCCGGTCGAGAAGCAGGCGCGCGAGGTTGCGGCCGACTATCCCGATACCGCCTTCGTCATGGGCTCCAGCGGCAAGGAAGCCGGCGATAACTTCGGCGTCTTCGGCACGTGGAACTTCGATGGCGCCTATCTTGCGGGCATGCTTGCCGGCAAGATGACCAAGTCGAACGTCGTCGGTTCGGTCGGGGCGATGCCGATCCCCGAGGTCAACATGCTGATCAACGCTTTTGCGGCTGGCGTGAAGGCCGTAAACCCCGATGCGAAGCACCTCGTCACCTTCATCGGCACGTTCTTCGATCCGCCGAAGGCGCGCGAAGCCGGTCTCGCACAGATCGATGCCGGCGCGGATATTCTCTTCGGCGAGCGCATCGGCACGGCCGACGCCGCCAAGGAGCGTGGCATCAAGTCCGTGGGATCGCTGGTCGATTACACGCCGCGTTATCCCGATACGGTCTTTGCAAACGCACTCTGGAACTTCCGGCCGATCCTCAACGCCGCTCTGGCCGATGTCGCAGGCGGCAAGCCGACCGGTCGCGACTACACGGCCTATGGCCTGATGAAGGAGGGCGGCAGCGATATCGTCTTCGTCAAGGGCGTAGCCCCGGCGGACGCCGAGGCCGCGATGGAAGCCAAGCGCGCCGAGATCAAGGCGGGCACCTTCGACGTTCCGAGAGTGGCGGACGAGCCGAAGTAGCCTGCGCGTGACCACGGATGCAACGGCTTTGGCCGAGGCGATCGCCAGCGGCCGCCTCACCAGCACGCAGGCCATGCAGGCGTCGTTCGCTGCTGCCGAGACCTTCGCAGGCCTTGGCGCCATCACCTATCGGGACGAGGCGAGGGGCTTTGCCGCGGCAGCAGCGATCGACGCCCTCCCGCCAAGCTCGCCAGAGCGTGCCGCCATGCCGTTCGCCGGTGTGCCGACGCTTGCCAAAGACCTTGGCGGGCCGTTTGCGGGCTTTCCGGTCGCGGCGGGCTCCAAACTGCTGGCACGCGGTAGCATGCACGCCGACAGCCCGGATTCCGATCTTGCCGAACGTTTCCGCGCGTCCGGCCTCTGCCTCTTCGGGCTGACCAACAGCCCGGAATTCGGACTGTCGCTCGCGAGCGAGCCGGCCGTCGGCCCGACCTGCCGCAACCCTCTCGACCCCGGCCGTACGGCCGGCGGGTCCTCCGGTGGGGCTGCGGCCGCGGTTGCCGCCGGCATCGTCGCCATCGCCCATGCAACGGATGCGGGCGGCTCCATTCGCGTGCCCGCCGCCTGCTGCGGCCTCGTCGGCCTCAAGCCCAGCCGTGGGGCGATGCCGGCCGGCCCGAGCTTCGGCAACCACCTTGGCGGCATCGCGTCGGAACTTGCCGTCTGCCGCTCGGTCCGCGACACATCTGCGATCTTTTCAGCCCTGAGCGGGAATGCGCGGGGGCCGTTCCCACCCGTGAACCACGCTCAACGGACCTCCGCTCCGCTTCGCATCGGCATCCTGACCGACACCGGCGCGCTTTACCCGACAGACTCCGACCGGATGGCCATCGTCGAGGCAGCAGGACTGGCGCTCGAGGCTGACGGACACCGGCTGGTACCCGTGCCCGTCTCGGCCATCGATGCGGCCTGCACTGCCAGCCGCCGCGCCTTCGTCGATATCGTTTGCGCGAACCTCGCTGGAGCCGTCACCACCTTCGGTCTCGATGCCGCGCGCGCGGAAACGCTGACGCAGGCGGTCATCGCGCGGGGCCTGTCTCTACCGGCCGTCGATCTCTGGAAAAGCCTGAACGCCATGGTTCTCGTCAGCCGCGATCTCTGGCGTCTCTTCGATGGTATCGACGTTCTGCTCTGCCCGATCCTCTCCGGACCGCCGCTCCCCATCGGTTCCTTCCCGAGCGATCACGCGGATCTCGACCTGCACTTCGGGCGCATGGCGGCCTTCGCGCCGCTGGCCTCGCTGGCCAATGCCTCGGGATGTCCGGCCCTCACGCTTCCCTTCGGCAGCGACGCCGATGGCCTACCGCTGCCGGTCCAGATCATGGCGCCGATGGGCGGCGAAGCGCTGCTCCTGCAGCTTGCGCATCGTCTGGAGCAAGAGCAGCGCTATACGCATCCGTTTCCCATCGCCGGATTGTCGTGATGATGGCGCCCGTTCTCGAGATCGTCGGCGTCAGCAAGCGTTTCGGCACCAACCTTGCCAATGACGGCATCTCGCTTTCGCTTGCGAAAGGGGAGATCGTTGCGCTTCTCGGTGAGAACGGCGCCGGTAAGACCACGCTGATGAGCATTCTCTTCGGCCACTATGTGCCGGACAGCGGTGAGGTGCTGATCGACGGAACCGCACTGCCGCCGGGCAAGCCGCGTGCCGCCATTCGCGCCGGCATCGGCATGGTCCACCAGCACTTCTCGCTCGCCCCGAACCTCACGGTCCTTGAAAACGTGACGACGGGAACGGAAAGCCTCTGGTCGCTGCGCTCCCGCCGCACCGAGGCGCGTGCCAAGCTGCTCGACATCGCACAGCGCTTCGGGCTGAGCGTCGATCCCGACGCCCGGCTCGGGGATCTCTCGGTGGGCGAGCAGCAGCGCGTGGAAATCCTGAAAGCCCTCTACAACGACGCCCGCATTCTGGTGCTGGACGAGCCGACCGCGGTGCTGACGCAGGCCGAGGCCGAGACGCTCTTCTCGACGCTAAAGGTCATGGCGCGCCAAGGGCTTTCGCTCATCTTCATATCGCACAAGCTGGACGAGGTGATGGCGACCGCCGACCGCATCGTCGTTCTGCGCGGCGGCCGGCATGTGGCGGACCGCAAGGCCTCGGAAACCAGCAAAGCGGAGCTTGCCGAGCTTCTGGTCGGGCGCAGCGTGTCGCGGCCCGTGCGTGGGGCCGCGACACCGGGCGAAACGGTTCTGGAAGCCGCCGCCGTCTCCGTGCGTCATCAAGGCGTGGATACGCTGAAGGCAGTGGATTTCCGCCTGCGGGCCGGTGAAGTGCTCGGCATCATCGGCGTGTCCGGAAACGGGCAGGGGGTGCTGGCCCAGCTTTTGTCCGGAACCATATCCCGCACCTCCGGCGACATTCTCCTCTTCGGCAAGCCCGTCGATCATCTCTCCGTTGGAGACGTCGTCGCAGCCGGCATCGGGCGCATTCCAGAGGATCGCAACAAGGAGGGCGCGATCGGCGAAATGGCGATCTGGGAGAACGCCATTCTCGAACGGCTTCCGAACTATGCGACATACGGCCTCGTGGACCGTGCGGGCGGCATGCGGTTTGCCGGTGATATCATCGCGCAGTTCGACGTGCGCGGGGGAACGCCCGCCACGCGCACCCGGCTGCTGTCCGGCGGCAACATGCAGAAGCTCATTCTCGGCCGCAACCTCATCAACCGGCCGCGCATCCTGCTCGCCGCCCAGCCCGCGCGCGGTCTCGACGAAGGCGCCGTCGCTGCCGTTCACGAGCGTATCCTGGAAGCCCGCAAAGCCGGTACGGCCGTGCTGCTGATCTCCGAGGATCTGGACGAGGTGATGGCACTGGCTGACCGTATCCAGGCCATCGTCGGTGGCCGGCTGTCCCCGCCGATCCGCAACGAGGATGCCGACCGGCAAAGGCTCGGTCTGATGATGGCGGGCGAGTGGCACCCGGAGGTGACCCATGCGGTTTGAGCGGCGCGAACACAGGCCTCTCGCTCTGGTCATCGCCACACCGATCCTGGCGATCGTCGCAGCGCTCGCCATATCCGGCGTGCTGATCGCCATTGCCGGCGCCCCGGTTCTGGAGGCCTATTGGCGCATCCTGAAGAGCGCGTTCGGCTCGCGCCTGTCCGTCACGGAAACGCTGACACGCGCCACGCCGCTGATGCTGACCGGCCTTGCCGCCGCCGTCGCCTTTCGGGCGCGGCTGTGGAACATCGGCGCTGAGGGCCAGCTCTATCTCGGCGCCATCATCGTGGCCGCCGCAAGCTCGCATCTCCTCGGCGGTCTTCCGCCCATCATCCAGATCCCCGCGCTGCTCGTTCTCGGCGCAATTGCTGGCATGGTTCTCCTGCTGGTGCCGCTCTGGCTGCGGCTTCGCTTTTCGGTCGATGAAGTGGTGACGACGCTCCTGCTCAACTTCGTCGCCGTCCTCTTCGTCTCCATGTTGATCGATACGGTGCTGAAAGACCCTGCAGCCTTCGGCTGGCCACAATCGCAATCGGTAGCGGATGGCGCGATGTTGCCGAAGCTGCTCTCGCGCTCCCGCCTCCATCTCGGTCTCGCCATCGCGGTGGTCCTCGCGCTTCTCCTGCATTTCGTGCAATCGCGCACGGTCTTCGGCCTGCAGTCCCGCGCGGCCGGCCTCAATCCGCAGGCCGCCGTTTTCGCCGGCGTGCCGCTTGGGCGAACGCTTGTTGGCGTCGCCTGCATATCGGGCGGCCTTGCAGGACTTGCCGGCGCGGTGGAGGTCATGGGCGTCAAGGGCTATGTGACGACAGACCTTTCGCCCGGCTACGGCTATTCCGGCATCGTCGTCGCCATGCTTGCCAACCTGCATCCGCTCGGCGTCGTGCTCGCCGCCTTGTTTACCGCGACCATGTTCGTCGGCGCAGACGGCATGAGCCGCAGCATGGGCATTCCAAGCTATATCGCGGATCTGACGGTGTCGCTTTCGCTGCTGACCATGCTGGTCGCTCTGTTCTTTACCCAGTACAGGATCCGCCGATGACCGCGGTGTTCGACATCCTCGCCTCTGCCGGGCTTTGGGCCGCCGTGCTGCGCATCGCCACGCCGCTGATCCTGGGCACGCTCGGCGCGCTTCTCTGCGAAAGGGCAGGCGTCCTCAATCTCGGCATCGAGGGCATCATGACCTTCGGCGCGATGATCGGCTGGCTTTCGGTCTATAACGGTGCCGACCTGTGGACGGGTCTCCTGATTGCGGCCGTCGCCGGTGCGGTCTTTGGCGCTCTGCATGCGCTTCTCACCGTCACGCTCGGCCTATCGCAGCATGTGTCCGGTCTCGGCGTCACTTTGTTTGCCTCCAGCCTCAGCTATTTCCTGTTCCGCCTGCTTGTGCCGGTCGCCGGCACACCGCCGACCATCGAGCCGTTCCAGCCGATCGCGATCTCGGGCCTGAGCGATCTACCCTTCATCGGCCCGGCACTCTTCGCACAGACGCCACCGACCTATCTCGCGATCCTCATCGCTCTCGTCATGGCCTACATGCTGTTTCGCACGCCGCTAGGTCTCGCCATCCGCATGACCGGCGAAAATCCGCATGCGGCGGAAGCACAAGGCATCAACCCGATGGCGATCCGCTATGGCGCCGTGATGGCCGGCAGCGCGCTGATGGGCATGGCCGGCGCCTTCCTGACGCTTTCCGCCTTCAACAGCTTTTTCCCGACGATGGTGCAGGGGCGCGGCTGGATCTGCATCGCCCTCGTGGTCTTCTCCTCGTGGCGCCCAGGCCGCGCACTGCTCGGCGCGCTCCTCTTCGCCTTCTTCGACAGCTTCCAGCTCCGCCTCCAGACCACACTTGGCGGCGCGGTCCCGTACCAGCTCTTCCTGATGATCCCCTACATCCTCTCCATCGCCGCCCTCGCCATCATGGCCCGCCGCGCCCGCGTGCCGCAGGCGCTGATGCAGCCGTACAGACGGGGTGAACGGTGAAGAGGTACGGCTGAATGCATGATAGTTCCATAACGTTGATTATGTGATTTAACTGTGTAGCCGGGTGGGTTCAAGGATGAAGTGCGACGTGCAATAGATAACAGTGGCTTATCAGTTGCAAGGAACGAGACATGAAACGCACCTACTCCCAGATCGATCTGGATGAACGCCGCAAAATCGCGCGCCGGCGCACGGCTGGACTGAGCGTTGACGTCACCTGTGGAACGGGCGCTTTCTACTTCCTTCAAAAATCTCCTGATATCATTGCTGTTCCTGTCAACCTGTTTGCGGGTTCACAATTTCCTTCTCCGCGCTTCTCGGTCTACGAAAGCCGGCAACACGCGTGGGTCGACATACGCTGAGACCAGGTCGAGCATCGCGGTCAATAGCAGTGCACATGGCCGCGTCTATTCCGGAACACGTGGGCGGTAGACAGACCTTTGTCGTCGCCATCGCGATGCGCCGGCGACGACAAGATTCCGGCTTGCTTAACGCCACGCTCCAACCGTCTTACCGCCAAAAATGCGCGACGTCGGCATCTCGAAGATGAAGTAGGGGTTCAGCAGTGGCAGAGCCGTTGCCTGCTCCAGACGTTCCAGGTGACTGTCATCCAGCACGACGTCGAGCGAGGCGATGTTTTCAGACAGTTGCTCCACACGGCTTGCACCGATCAGCACCGACGACACGCCGGGACGTTTTGTGACCCAGGCAAGCGCCACTTCTGCGGGCGAGCGCCCAACCTCGGCGGCTATGATCTTCACAACATCCACGACATCGAAATTACGCTCGGTGAACAGCATGCCACCGAACGGATTGTCGCCGTTCAATCGCCCGTCGCTCTCACCTTCTGTTGCTTCGGCAGACGTGTCGGGCAATTCAGTGGCTCGGTTCGCTTGGGTAAGCATGTCGCGACCATATTTTCCGGTCAGTAGTCCAGCAGCCAGCGGGCTCCAGGGCACCATGCCAAGCCCGAACTCTGCGCCCGCCGGAACGAGATCGAGTTCGACGCCGCGGTCAATCAGCGAATAGGCATATTGCAATCCGATTGGTTTCGGCAGGCCATGTGCTTCGGCCAGTGTCGCAATCTTCGCAACATACCAGGCCGGCGTGTTGGAAAAGCCGTAATGCAGAATTTTGCCGGCACGCACTGCGTCCGTCAGTGTCTGCAGCACTTCTTCTGCGGGTGTTGTTCGGTCCCAGACATGCATCCAATACATGTCGATGTAATCCGTCTGCAGGCGGAGCAATGAACCTTCGATGCCCAGACGGATGTTTTTTGCGCCATTGCCGCCCCAAAGCGGCGTGCCCTGACCGCGTGGAAAGCCTGACTTGGTGGCGACGACAAGCCGATCGCGCACGCCGCTCTCAGCCAGAAAGGTTCCAAGCATCTGCTCGCTCTGACCGCCGGAATAGATATCCGCCGTATCGAGGAAGTTGCCGCCGGCGTCGACATAGGCATCGAACAATGCCTGGGAGGTCTTTTCCCCCGCGCCCCACCGCCCGGCGCCGAACGTCATCGTCCCGAGCGCTAGTGGGCTGACGATCAGCCCTGATTTTCCGAGTGTACGATAGCTGGTGAGATCCATGTTCGTTCTCCATTGTATCTGTAGCGAGACATGTAGGGGTGACAGCGCATAAGGATTAGCCGTTGCCAGCGGCATGAGCTTATGAGCACCATGCAGCAATGGAACGAAACGAACTCAATGATCTCATGGCCTTTGCCGCTGTCGCGCGCGCGCGCAGCTTTACCCGGGCGGCTGCAATTCTAGCCATGTCGCCTTCTGCGCTCAGCCACGCGATGCGCGGGTTAGAGGAGCGGCTGGGAGTGCGTCTTCTGGCGCGTACGACCCGCAGCGTATCGCCGACCGAAGCCGGGGAACGACTGCTGCAATCTCTCATTCCTGCCTTTGCGGATATTGAGAGCGGATTGGGGGCGCTGGCGGAATGGCGCGACAATCCGTCGGGCACAGTGCGCATCACCACCTTCGCCTACGCTGCCAAGATGGTTTTGGTGCCGAAGCTGCCAGCCTTCCTGCTTGCCAATCGGGAGGTGCGGGTCGAGGTCAACATTGATGACAGCCTGACAGATATCGTCGAGGCAGGCTTCGACGCAGGTATCCGGCTGGGCGAGACAATCGAAAAAGACATGATTGCGGTCAAGATCGGACCAGACCTGCGAACAGTGGTGGTCGCAACTCCTGCTTATTTCGAGCGTATCACGCCGCCACAGACGCCTTACGATCTCGATCGTCATGCCTGTATCGGTTATCGCTTGACGACGTCGGGCGGCTTACTGCCCTGGCAATTTCAAAAGGATGGCAAAGACATCAAGATCCGCACCAGCGGACCTTTGATTGCCAACGACGGCGAACTGCCCGCGGCGGTCGTCCGGGCAGGAGCAGGGCTGGGCTACATCATGGAGCATGACGTGGCGGACGAGATCGCTTCCGGTGCGCTCATACAAGTGCTCAAGGACTGGTGCCCCAGCTTTCCCGGGTTTCATCTCTATCATCCAAGCCGACGGCAATCACCGCCGGCCCTAAGAGCGCTGATTGCGGCCTTGCGGTATGGCTCGCCATAGAAATAGAACTTGCAACACGTTGTCGGTGCCACCCTATCCACAATAGCTAGTCATTGGACGCACTTAGAGAGTTTCGTCGTCCACGGTTTGCGGGCAGCCTGTGGCAAGCGAATTGCTTCCGCCTTGATGGGGTTTGAACGGACGACCTGTTATTTTGAACGCGTTCCCTTTGAAGTTGCTTGGTCGGGGAACGTAGCCTGTGACTATGGGTCTGGTAATGGAAATACAGCCTTGAGGATCGTGCCCGAGGACGCGGTATAGCTCGGACGACCACGGTTCATCCTAAAAGGCCGGATAATTGTCAGCGTGCCACCGCCGGCAAATTGAAGAAAGGGTCATTGCTCATTTGCCCGATGTTTCCAGCGTCCTGTATCAGCCGCGTTGAAAGGCGCTGACCGAAATCCGCTTCGAACACGACGACGATGGCATAAACTCCATCAGGGTTGCCAATTCGGGCGATGTGAAGGATCCAGGCGACGATCTGTGAAGAAGGCAGCGCTGATGAATGCAAGGTGCGTCAGCGCCTGCGGAAAGTTGCCGAGTTGCCTGCCTCGGACATCTTGCTCTTCGGCAAAGAGTCCAAGTGTATTGGCATAGCGCATGCCCTTGGCCAGTGTTAGCTGAGCCGCGTCAAGACGTCCGGCGCGGGCGAGGCACTCGGCATACCAGAACGTACAGGTGGTGAAAGCACCCTCGTCGCCCTCAAGGCCGTCCGTGACGCGATAGCGATAGACGAGACCATCGTCGCAGAGCTGCTCACCGATGGCGTCAAGCGTTTTTAGCCAGACCGGATCGGTAGAGGAGACGAAGCGCACGAGCGGCATCATGAGAAGGGCTGCGTCGAGCTCCTTCCCACCGCGCTCCTGTACGAAATAGCCGTTCTCGGGATGACGAAAGTTCTCCCACACATCAGCATTTATGGCGTCGCGGCACTCCGCCCAGCGCACGATCGGCGCCGGCAGGGAGCGTTTTTTCGCAAGCCGGATCGCGCGGTCGAGCGCCACCCAGCACATGAGGCGTGAATGCAGGAAGTGGCGCGGTTCCGACCGCATCTCCCAGATCCCGGCATCGGGCTTCTGCCAGTGCTCGATGACATACTCAACGATGTTTCGAACGTGTTCCCAGCCATTATGGCTGATGGCCTCGCCATATTTGTTGGAGAGATAGACGCTGTCCATCAGTTCGCCGAAGATATCCAGCTGAGTTTGAACATTCGCGCCATTCCCAATACGGACGGGCTGGCTGTCGGCATAGCCGGAAAGATGCGTTAATTCCTCCTCGTTCTTCGCCTCCGATCCGTCGATCGCATACATGATGCGCAGCGGATGGTCGGCATCCGAGGCCATGACGCGCTGGCCCGCCCATCGGCCGAAATGCTGCGCCTCCTCTAAAAAGCCGAGCCGCATGAAGGCATACACCGTGAAGGAGGCATCGCGGATCCATGTCGCGCGATAATCCCAGTTTCGGCCGGCACCGATCGCTTCGGGAAGCGAAAATGTCGCGGCCGCAGCAATCGATCCGTGCTGGCGCGAGGTCAGAAGCTTCAAGGCAAGGGCCGAGCGCAGCACCTGCTCGCGCCAGCGTCCCCGATAGGTCGCCCTGCCCGCCCAGCTTCGCCACGCGGCCGTCGTTTCAACAATCTCGGCGGAAATCATCGCGTCGTCGGAAATGGTCAGATCTTCGCCGCCGAGCGTAAACCAAGCCGTTTGACCGACCGAAAGCTCGAACGTCGCCTCGGCTGCGCCATCCCTCGCAGTCAGCGGGATCGATGCGAGTAGACGCATTGTCAAGTCTTTGCCCGTGAACTCTACCCCGCCATCGATGGCGGAAATGTTCGGGATCTCGCGGGCATAGTCGAAACAGGGCGCGCAGCGGATCTTGAACAAGATCGTTCCCCGCGTCACCGAGATCCGACGAAGGATGCAGCGGGCGGTGTTTCCGGGGTGAACGCGGGCATCCGGATGCGGCATGAGGTCCAAGACCTCCGCGCTCCCGCCATCCGCCATCCAGCGGGTGATCAGAACGTTCGTATCAGGCACATAGAGTTGAAGACTGCGCGGATCGACAAGCTGCGGCGCAATCGAGAATGCACCACCCCTCTTTTCGTCGAGAAGCTCCGCAAAGATCGTAGGACTATCGAGTGCCGGCCAGCAGAGGTAGTCGAGAGTTCCGTCTTGCGCAACCAGCGCCGCCGTCTCCATGTCTCCGACAATTCCATGCTCACTTATGGCGCGGTTTGGCTTAACCATTGTCACGGAACTCCGGATAGAGCGACATTCCGCCATCGACGAAGAGCGTCGTGCCCGTCACATAGTCAGCCTCGTCAGAGGCGAGCCAGACGGCGGCGCGGGAGACGTCTTCCGGCTCGCCGATGCGACCATACGGGATCAGCCGGAGAAGCTTGGTCAGGGCCTCGCCGGTCTCCCAGGCATCCTTATTGATCGGTGTGCGAATGGCGCCCGGCGCAATCGCATTGACCCGGATGCCCTCGGCAGCCACTTCCTGAGCGAGAGATCGCGTCAGCATTCGCACGCCGCCTTTGGCCGAAGCATAATTGATGTGCCCGGCCCAAGGGATAATCTCGTGCACGGAACTCATGGCGATAATGCTCCCGGCGCTACGAGCGGGCCGGCTCTCCCTGGGTTGCGATCTGAAGCGACGCACGGCCTCGCGGGCGCAAAGGAACTGGCCAGTCAGGTTAATGTCGATAACGGTATTCCAGTCTCTGAGCGAAAGATCCGCAATGGCCGCATCCTTTTGGACACCGGAGTTGGAAACGAGCACATCGACGCGTCCAAACGCTTCGACGGTCTCATCGAAGAGCTTGGCGACGTCGTCTTCCTGCGAGACGTCAGCCTTCAGGGCAAGAGCCTTCCCACCGTTGCTTTTGATCCTCGCAACCAGCTCTTCGGCGGGCTGCTGGTGAGAGCGATAGTTGACGATCACGGCGGCACCGGCCTCCGCCATCGCCTCGGCAACGGAGATACCGATCCCAGAGCTGGCACCGGTGACGATGGCTACATGGTTCCGGAGCATCTGGTCATTGGCTGTCATCACATGCCTTCTGTTCGTTTGCGCTGATATGATCTGTCTCCGGGAGGTTCTGCCGGATGCATCCAAGGCGTTATCGTGCGATACGACGAGATAGAGCTCGCTCTCTTGGAAAGAAGGATAGGGCAAAATATGTTCTGCACCATTGGCTCGGTAAAATGGCTATCTCCATTCCAGACCGTCTTCGACAGCCTCCTTCGCCGGCTGGTTTCTGGGTGACTGGTCAGAAATCCGCCTTGGTCGGACGCACGGACGATCTCCTTGACGTCAGCATCGTCGGGCTTTTCAATTGCGAAGCGAACGGCGCGGCCGACATGATCCGGCGTCAGCGCGATGTCGCGGTATGTCTTCAGCTACTATTTTTCCGATTGCCTGGACGGCAAGACACATGCGCCTCCAAAGAGTCGAACCTCGTCCCCGCAAACTGTTTTTGTTAAGCGTTTAATGTCGTCTCGTTCCCATTCAACGAGCCTCTGACATAGGTTTTGCTGGCATCACTTAGACTACCGAACTCGGTTACCCCGCCGCAAGCAAATGAAGCTCGCGGCGGAATATGCTTACACCTCACATCGGCGGCTGAACGCCGTTGGTGCCAACCACGACGCGGCTGCTTGAGATCGTGCCGTCGGCGGCCTTCTCGGACGGCACGAATACCGTGGCACCGCTCTTCAGGTCTGCTTTAACAGCCTGTGCGAATGTCACGACCGGCGTGCCCGCGGGGATGGATATCTTCTTTTCCTTGCCCTTGTAGGTCACCGTCACCGTCTGGCCATCGACGGATTTGACGGCGTTGGCAACGGTCGCGTTCGTCATCGAGCTGTTCGGCTTCAGGTCCCAGGCATAGCTCCCTTCGCCCGTGCCCTTCATGGCTGCGGGGAAAATCAGCACTTCGAGCGCACCATCGCCGCCTTCGGCAGTCGGCAACGATGCAATGCCGACAAAGTCGCCGGTCTTGATGTCGTCGATGGAGGCCTTGGCGACGCTGGAGACCTTCCAACCGTCGGTCAGCATGATCTTCGCATCGGTGCCCTCGCGGGTCTTCACCGACAGCGTATTGCCCTCAAGGCTTTCCACGGTGCCGCGCACCCGGATCTGGTCGGCCGCCTGAACGGCTGTGCTGAGCGTTGCGGCCATCAAGACACCCGTCAGCGCCGCGATGCTGGTTTTTGAGAGATAGGACATGTGTCATTCCTTGTTTATCCCCTGTCGTCACGTCCGGCGAATGCGGGGTGTTATTCGCCGGTTTCGCAAGGCTGGTCGGTTTCGACCGCCTGCAGAACCTCAGATCCCGGCGTACCATTCGTAGCCGCGATCCTCCCAGAAGCCGCCATTGCCACCATAGAGGTTCTTGAGATCGGCAACGGCCTCGATGCGCATGACATATTTCGCCTGCTTATAGCCGAGCTGCCGCTCGACCCTTAGCCGCAACGGTGCGCCGTGCGGCACCTCCAGGTCGCGGCCGTTCATGGCATAGGCAAGGATGGTCTGGGGGTGGAAGGCATCGACGAGGTCGATGCTCTCATAATACCAGCCGCTGCCGTCGAGGGTCTTTTCGTATTCGTCGGCACAGTGGAAGGCGATGTAGCGAGCGTCCTTCTTCAGGCCTGCGGCGCGCAGCACGTCACCAAGAGGCACACCCGTCCACTGGCCGATCGCACTCCAACCTTCGACGCAGTCGTGCCGGGTGATCTGCGTGCGCGCCGGCATCGCCTTCAATGCGGCGAGCGAGATGCTTGCCGGGCGCTCGACGAGCCCTCCGACGTGCAGTTGCCACTGCGCGAAGCGGCTGGCGAGAAGCGACTGGTATTCTGCGCCGTCCGGCATGGAGGTTCCGTTGGCACGAAACGTCGGCGAGATCTCGCTCGCGCTGAACTCACGTGCCAGCGCCGTGTCGCCAATCAGAAACCGCTGCGTCCGCAGGGTCAGGCTTTCCGCCATCTTGATCACAGATTGGACATTACCGTTTTCAACCAGCGCGTCGCAGCCGGCGAGACCGAGCGTCGAGGCGGTCAACGTGGAGCCGATGAGAAACCGGCGGCGGGTGAGAAAATTGTTCATGGCGCGGTCTCTGATGCCTTGGAGAGGGATGGTTCCGTACGGATCGCGTAGCGGCCCGTGATCATGGAGCGCATGTTGTTGAGGACGCCGGATGCCAGCACCATGGCGATATGGACGACGACGAAGGCAACGAGCGATGTCGCGAAGATGAAGTGGAGCGTGCGGGCGGACTGCCGACCACCGAAGAGATCGAGCAAGAAGGGCGCGAACGCGTTGAAGCCCGGCGACATGGTGAGCCCGGTCAGGATCATGCCCGGAAGCATTAGGAAGATGACGACGAGATAAGTTATCTTCTGGAGGGCGTTGTAGTGGCGCGCCTTCTCACCCTTGGGAAACCGCAGCCGGGAATGGTCGGCGATCTCATGGCCGAGATGGGCGAGCGTCAGCTCGGCTTTCGTCGGCACGAGATCGCGCCGGAAATGCCGCGAGACAAAGCCATAGGCGAGATAGACAAGACCGTTGATGACGAAGGCCCAGGCGAAAAAGAAGTGCCAGCGACGCCCCGTGGCGAGATCCTGATAGCTGGGAAGCGTGATCCAGGCTGGGAAGCCACGCGCCGTGGGTTCGCCATCGACCTCGGACACACCGAGCACGCCCGTGGTGTCGAGCGAGAGAGGGCCGACGCGCGTGACGCCCTTCAAACCGCCATCGTTCTCGAAGGCTTGCAGAGACAGGACAGACGGATCGTCATCGGCGCCATACTGACCCCAGTATAGGCTCGGATGCGCATTAAAGATCTGCAATCCGCTAGCGAGAAGGACCGTCATTGCAAGCACGTTCAGCCAGTGCGACAGCCGCACGGTCAGGCTGTGACGGCGGATCAGCGTTTGCTGACCGGATGTCGTGGAAGATGAGCCGAACATGACGTTCCCTCCGAGATCGGTGATATCGTGACAGTGACCAAGACCTACCTTGCGTGTCCGAAGGCGGATCCGGAAACGTCGTTCCCCGGCTCTTGCAGAACGTTCTACGAACCGGGAAACGACGAAGATCACTGCAGCGGCAGTACTTACATGGCGTCGCAGCCCTTCATCATGTCGGCTTTCTTCATGCTGTCCTTTTCCATGTCGGCCTTGTTGGTGCAGTCGGCCTTGGTGCCTTTCATGGCGTCGTGTTTCATGGCATCAGGCTTCATGGCCTCGGTCTTCATCGCGTCCGGCTTCTTCATGGCGTCCGTGCTGGTCTGGGCCTGTGTCGCACCGAACGAGAGGGTGAGGCCCAGAATGATAGCAGCGGTGGCGGTCATGAGGCGATAGGTCATGATGGATCTCCTGGTGATGTGCAGGACGCGGACTGCGTCGACGGTCACGGGAAACTCATTCGGACCGGACGCCGATCCGGTTACAAGCATCACGCCGATGTGATCGTGCCGGGAATTCGCTCGCTTTTTTCAAAAGGCGCTGTAACCGTTTCGGCACTGCACCGTATGAGCCTCCCAGAGACATGACAGTTGTGACCGAGTCCGAGCTGAAGGTGCTGATGCTCTTGTCCCTCGATGGGGACGAGAAGGCCTATCGGTGCCTGCTCGATGTGCTCCGGCACCTGCTGGAACACTATTACGGGCGACGCCTTGCACGGGCGGACAAAACGGATGTGGACGACCTAGTGCAAGAGACGCTGCTCGCGCTGCACCAGCGACGGATAACGTATGATCGGGAGCGACCTTTCACGGCATGGTTTTTTACCATCGCCCGTCACAAGCTAGTGGATCATCACCGCAGGACGGGTGGACGTGGTCATGTCGGGCTGGATGCTGTGGAAGCCATCCCGGACGGCTACCGCGAGGATGCGGTGGCCGCACAGATAGACATTCAAAGGCTGCTGGCCGTCCTTCCCGCGTGGCAGGCGGAGGCGATCCGGCAGGTACGGCTCGACGGCCGGTCCATAGCCGAGGCCGCCCTGCATTCGGGACGGTCGGAGGCGACGGTCAAGGTCAGCATCCACAGAGGTATCAAGGCACTGGCAGCAAGATTGAGAGGCGATCATGGCAAAGGTGAATGAGCTGATCGACGATCTCGTGCGGGATCTCAGGCCGGTGCGCAAGGATGCGCTCGGGAGGCTTCTCGTCGGAGCGCTGATGCCGGGCATGCTACTCTCGGCAGCGCTGATCCTTCTCGGCCACGGGCTGCGCCCGGATCTCAGCGCCGCCCTGTCCCTACCCGCCTTCTGGATAAAATCCGCCTATCCGCTGCTGCTCGCCATCATCGGGCTCAGCACCCTGATGGCTGTCGCGCGCCCCGGCGGACGGCCAATCGGAGCAGCCGTTCCCATCTCGATCGTCTACGCCCTTCTGGTCGTCATGGCAGTGGTGCAGATACGCCAGTCATCCTCTCCAGAAGAAAGCCGGAGGCTCGTCATGGGCATCTCCGCCTGGTTCTGCCCACTGATCATCCTTGCGACAGGAGCACCATTGATGGCCGCGGTATTCTGGTTCCTGCGCAAAAGCGCCCCGACATCGCCGACCTTCGGCGGAACCATTGCAGGCATGACCGCCGGCGCGCTCGGGGCGTGGGTCTACAGCTGGGGCTGCATCGAGAACGGCCTGGCCTTCGTTGCCCTTTGGTACACGCTCGGCATCGTGCTGTGCGCAGCAATCGGCGGCTTGATGGGGCGGCTTTGGCTACGGTGGTGAGGTTTGAGAAAAACGTTAAAGTCATCCCCGCAGCAGCATATCACGGCGCACCTTTTAAGTGCTGGGACCAGCGCTTTTTATTGGCTCTCACCACGGATGACAAAGCCCCCAAAACGTCAGGTGCCGGCAATCGGTTCCCAAGTGCCGTCGTGGCCGGGTGAAAACTGGGGAATGTGTGCAAGGCTATGGACGAGGGGTTCGTCGGCACCCAGTATCTGCTTCCAGTCGGTCGCCTCCGTCAGGATGACGCCGATGCCGACCACCTCGGCGCCTGCCTTGCGCACGAGGTCCAGCGAGCCTTTCATGCTGGAGCCGGATGCGACGACGTCGTCGACAACGACGACGCGCTTGCCCTTCAACAGCGGAACCGCCGCACGGTCGAGGAGAAGGCTCTGCTCGCCCTTGGAGGTGATCGACGAAATCCGCTGTTCCAGCGCGTTTGCGAGATGGAGTTTCGGCGATTTCTGGAGAATGACATAGGCGTCGAGGCCGAGGGCACGGGTGACGTCGATGGCAACCGGAATCCCGAGCGTCGCCGCGCCGACGATGATGTCGGGCTCGAGCGGCTTGAGTTTGGCCGCCAGTGCCTGTCCGATATGCTCGCCGAACTTGACACCGAGATCGATCACCATCATCAGCGAAATGGCAAAGTCCGGCTTGATCGCCACGATTGGCAGATCGATGGGCCAGCCGGCGACGTCCACCCGCCAGCTTTGTCCGGTTGCCGGGTCCGTTTTTGCGTCTGCGGGGTCAGTTGTCATCGGCTTTGTCCTTCATGTTCATGCGAGGCTCGACCATCGGGCCGACAATGCGCCATGTGGTTCGCTTTTGTTTGAGGTCGAACCCGTAAATGGAAAGAGAAAAGGAAATGGCGTGCGCCATGCGAATGGCCTGGACGAGAAGCGGAATACCGCGCGCGAGCGCAAACCGCAGTTTCGTCGGCAGGCTCACGTCGTCGATCTCCATGCCGCGTGCGCGCTGGGCATCGGCGATGCGCTCGAAATCGTCGCGCAGCATGGGGATGATGCCGAAGGTCAGCGACAGGACAAGCGTAACGACCGGCGGCAGCCGCGCAGCGCTTGACGCTGCAAGGATCGAGCCAGGCGTGCTGGTTTCCATGACGAAGAAGAAAGCGGCCGTGGTCGTCACGAGGCGCGCAGCCATGCCGGCGGCAATCGGCAGGGCTTCGGCCGTCGTTGCGCCCTGCAGCCACAGGTTCACCAGCCAACTGACAACGACCATGCCCGACAGCAGCAGCGCGCCCTTGATGTAGCCGCGCAGGCCAGGCACGCCGGCAAGCCACAGGAAGGCGACGGTGAGAACGGCAAACGGCAGGCCAAAGCGCCAGCCAGGCACCAGCCAGGCGACCAGCATCACCGCAAAGGCAAAGGCCAGCTTGATGAAGAAATTGATCTCGTGCAGCCGGTTCATCCGATCTCTCCGGCCATCTGGCGATAGGGCGCCGGCCAACCGAGCCGGCGGAAGGGTGCGCTCTCCCAGCCTTCGTTAAGCGCGCCATCAAACGCGATCGCGCCGTCGTCGAGGATCATCATGCGGGTCGCCACATCGTCCACCAGTTCGAGATCGTGCGAGATCAGCATGACGGATCGACCACTTTCCTGCAGGGTGGCAATGAAGAGATCGAGCATGCGCCGTCCCTTGAGGTCGCGGGCCAGCAGGGGTTCGTCGACGATGGTGATCAGCGCGCCGGCCGCATCCGCGCAGGCGAGGCCGAGCAGCGCCTGCTGGCGGGCCGACAGGACGAACGGGTTGGCCTCGGCAAAGCCTGACAGGCCGTAACGCTCGAGCGCCGCTGCGGCCCTCGCGAGAATGTTGGGATCCGTCGAGGTGGCGCTTGCGGCGGTGATGGCGAAGATCACCTCGCCGGTCACCGTCATGTTGAACAGGATGTGCCGCATGTTTTGCGGTATATAGGCAATCTTGCGCGCCCTGGCGGCGACCGTCCACGAGTTGGCGGCCTCCCTGTCGAGGACGAGCGCACCGGATGCGATCTTCTCAAGGCCGAGGATTGCCTTGAAGAGCGTCGTCTTGCCCGCGCCGTTGCGCCCGATCAGGGCCAGAACCTCGCCGGCGCGGATCTCGACATCCACCCCCTTGAGAACCGGCTGGCCGTCAGGACGTGCCAGCCGCGTGGTGAGGCCGCGTACCTCCAGCAGAGGCCGCCCGAGGATAGCGGGTGGACGCTCGGAGCGTTGCCGCAGCGGCGGCAACAGGCCCGCGTTGCGCCAGGGGTTATCGAGCGGCACGATGTCGGCAGGGGGAACGGGCTGCGACAGGTGGCGATCGGACAGGAGCGCAATCCGGTCGATCACCGACAGGAGTGCCAGCGGATCCTGCTCGGCCACCAGGAGGGCCGAGACGGAACTCGCCACCGTTTGCAGAAGTGCTGCAAGCCGCGCCCGGGCCGCCGGGTCGAGGCCGGTTGTGGGCTCGTCCATCACCAGGATCAAGGGGCTTGCGGCAAGGGCCGCGGCGATCGCCACCATGCGCCGCTCGCCGCCGGACAGCGTCAGCACCCGGCGCCCGCATAGGGCTTCGATCCCGAAGGCCGCGATCAGAGTGCGCAACCGCTCGCGGATCGCCTGTTTCTCGACGCCCCGGTTTTCGAGGGGAAAGGCGATAATATCCTCCACGCAGAGGTCCCAGAGCTGATCGTCGATGTTCTGCGAGACGAAGGCTATGGTGGAAAAGAGCTCGGTCTTGTCGAAGGTTGCGATCGGGCGGCCCATCAGCGTGACGTCGCCCGCATGGTCGGGTATCGGTAGCAGGCGCGGAATGAGGCCGGCGGCAGCGGCAAGAAACGTCGTCTTGCCGCTGCCGGCCTCGCCACAGATCAGGAGCCGCTGGCCCTCTTCGAGATGGCAGTCCGTCTCGGCGATCACGGGATCGGGACCGCCGAAACCGAGACGAAGGCTGGTAATCTTGAGCACTGGATCTTTCCGGTTGGTCTCAGAAGCGCTTGAAGCCCGCCGGGTGGGCGCTTTTCAGGATCTTCATGGCCGGGACAATCAGCAGCGGCGTACCGATGACCATGGGCACAATGTCGGACAGGCCGATGTAACCGAAGGCCCACCAGAACGGGAAGATGCCGAGATAGGAAAGACTTGCGGACACGGCGGCGACCATGACGATGCCAACGGCAAGGCAGGCAAGCGCGATCTTGACGAGGACCGTGCGGTCGAAGATGGTCTTTGCCGGATCGAACAGGAAGCCCGGAACAAGGCCCGTCAGGCCGACCATGATGCCGTCGACGATCAGTGAATGGGCGGGAATGAACGTGCCGGCGAGAAGCGACCAGACGATCGTGCCGAGATAGCCGCAGATGAAGCCGCTACGCCAGCCGAGCAGAATGCCGATCAGCGGCGGAAGGAAGGCGAAAATCCGCCACTGGATGACGCCAGGCACGAGCTGGATCGGATTGGCATAGGCCCAGAGCACACCTGTGGCAGCGGCCGCGACGATGGACAGCACGAGCGGAAAGAGCGTGTTACCGTCACTGTGTGAGAGAGTTGTCTGTTGCATTTTCATAGTTCCCCTTGCGTTGAGATAGACAGGCCTTCGGGCATGGCGCCCGCCCCGGGAGACCTCCCTTATGGTCTGTCAAAGGCGGTTGGGCTGATGAGCCGTCCGCTTGCTTTTCTGTTGTCCGCTGGTCCGTCCGGTCAGCTTTGGTCTGCCCTGAAAGACCCTCGCTGTTTGTTTCTGTCTCTGGTTTCAGGAACGCTGGTGTCCCTTTATCCCCTGACGAACTCTAGCCTGCAGACCATCTCCCAACGTTCCGATTATCCCGACCGAACGCGTGGCTTGCGCCTGTTCGCGCCGTATATTCCGTTGCTGCATCCGGTATGGCGATGCCGTCGACGATATCGAACTGTGGGATGTGGCCGAGCGTGGTCACGAGGCCGGCATCCCGGCCCAGCGCGTCGCGCCAGGCGTGTCCCTCTGCGAGGATCACACCGGCACCCGCAACCTCGGCGCCGGCGCGGCGCACCAGCCGGATCGCCGCAGCCATGCTGGAGCCCGTCGCGACTACATCGTCGACGACCAGAACGCGCTTGCCCTGCAGGAGCGCAATGGAGCGCCTGTCGAGCAGAAGCCGCTGGGAGCCGCCGGTGGTGATAGACCTGACGTCCTCGACCAGCGCTTCGGCAAGGTGGAATTTCGGCGATTTCTGCAGGATGACATACTGGTCAAGCCCGAGACGGCGCGACACCTCGATTGCCGCGGGGATGCCGAGTGTCGCGCTGCCCACCACAATATCCGGCTTCAGCGCGGCAAACCGCGCCACCATCGCATCGCCGACAAGATCGCCGAAGCGCACGCCCATTTCGATGACCATGAGCAGCGCAATGGCGCGCCGATCGCTGAGGGCGATGATCGGCAAGTCGAACGTCTTGCCCGCAATATCCACGCCAAAGGTCTCGGGAGTGATCGGGTGCATGTCGGTCCTTCATCTTCGAGCCTCTATAGACAATCGGCGGGGTGCCTTTTACAAACATCAAGATCCGTCCGGTGCGTTTCCTTTTTCTCAACACAGGGCCATCGATCTGCCATGAGCAGGCTGCTGTTCTCCCGTTTCGCCCAATATCTGGAGGCCATCGCCCGTCTCGGGTCGATCCGGAAGGCGGCGGCGGAACTGAACGTATCCGCTTCCGCCATCGACAAGCAGTTGATCCGCGCCGAGGAGGAGATGGGCGTGGCACTGTTCGAACGGCTGCCGCGTGGCATGCGCCTGACTGCGGCAGGCGAGATCCTCATTCACGGCGTCAAGGGATGGCGCAAGGATTACGCCCGCATCACGTTCGAGATCGAACAGCTGAAAGGCCTGCGCCGCGGTGAGGTCAAAATCGCGGTTTCGCAGGAAACCGTGTTCGATTTCCTTCCCGGCGCGATGGCCCGCTTCATGCGCGATCATCCCCGTATCCGCAACAATGTCCTCGTTGTCGACTCCGATCAGGTTCGTAAACTTGTCCTGGACGGGTTTGCCGATTTCGGGCTGACGTTCAGCCCGCGGCCCCTGCCCGGCGTTACCGTCACCCGCTCCGCCCCTTTTCATCTGCGCGCCGTCGTGCCGGCCGCCCGGCTACCCGAACCGGAGGCGACCCTCTCGCTTGAGGCGTTCTTTCAAAATCCAACAATCATTCCCGATGCCAGCACCCATCTTCGCGATACTGTTGATGTCGCCGCCGCCCGGACGGGAACGCGGCTTCGGCCCGTGCTTACGACCAATAGTCTCGACCTCATGCGGTCCATGGTTCGAGAAGGTGCGGGATTCGGCCTGATCGCTTTGTCGCAGGGCGCACAGGTCCAGCGCGACGACGGCCTTGCCTATCTACGCTTCAGCGACCGCGGTCTGCCACCGCTCACGCTCTCTCTCATCATCGATCCGCAGCGCAGCCCATCAATTACGTCGATTCTGATGCGCCAGTATTTCGAGGCATATTTCGACGATTTGGAAAAAAGGCAGAAATGACATTGGGCGTTAACCAAAGTGCGGTGATCGAAGATCAGCTTAGGAACGCCCTACCTCATCCTTCCGCAGCGGCAATTGACGATGTCAACGGCCATAGCCGAAACATGGCGTAAGCTGCTAGGCCAGCAGCAGAGTCTTGAAGAGATCAAAATCGACGACCCTGACACCAGATTGCCCATCGGCATGAAATTTGTTTCGTCTAGGCGTTAACTTAGAGGCTGCCCCAAAAAAGAGTTGAGTGATTTCAGCCAGTTGTGATTCCGTCGGATTTGCGAAGATTCGATGGAGTGCACAATGGCCTAGACTGAACCCCTCGGCGGATTATGTCCGTCGGACGAGCCTATATGCAAGTGATGTTACCGATCGCGAATGGGATTTTGTTGCGGCGTTCATGCCCGAGCCACGGCTTTTGGGCCGGCCGCGCAAGACCGATTTACGCGATGTTTTAAACGCACTTCTCTATATCGCTTCGACAGGCTGCCAGTGGCGGATGCTGCCAAAGGACTTTCCGCCCTGTTCGACAGGACAGCGGTATTTTTATGAATGGCGAGCCACGGGGCTTGGGTCTCGGATCAACCATCACCTCGTCATGGAGGCACGCGAACTGGAGGGGAAGAAGCCTCTCTGACGGCTGGTGCTATCGACAGCCAAAGCGTCAAAACGACTGAAAGTGGCGGCATCCGGGGCTTTGACTCGGGTAAGACGGCGACAAACTACGTTTGCACTGAGACCAATGGCCGCAAGCGTCACATCATCGTCGATACGCTCGGGCTGATGGTCGGCCTTATGGTGCATAGTGCCGATATCCAGGATCGCGACGGCGCTCCCGATCTTCTGAAATCCATCCGCAACCGATGGCCGCGGCTCCTTCATGTCTTCGCCGATGGCGGCTATGCAGGCGACAAGCTGAAAAAACGGCTGCAGAAAATCGGTAAATGGAAACTCGAAATTATCAAGCGTTCCGATAAGGCTAAAGGTTTGAAATCCTGCCGCGCCGTTGGGTCGTAGAACGGACCTTCGCACGGCTGGGTCGGTGCCGCAGGTTGGCCAAGGACTTCGAGAAATCCATCGCTTCAGCCGAGGCGTGGATCACGATCGCCCACATCCGCATGCTTACCAGACGCCTCGCAAGATACCGATATCGTTAAAGCCTTTTCGAGGCCGACTCTAAGCTACCCCGATTTTGAATACACGGACAGCGAAACATATACGCCTTGAATGGTATCGAACCGGCGGCCACCATCCCACGAATGGCCGATTATCCTGCTGATCTGCGATCAGAGCTGTGGTCGCTAGCCGGTCCTGGAATTCTAATCAGCCAGGATCTCGAAATTCTCGCACCAGCGCACTTCGAGACTATTGCGGACATCAGTATGCTGCGCTTTCCTCCTTCTACCCGGCTTGGACAATTCAACGTCACGACGATACATCGGCAGGACGTGCCGAGGCATCGGCAATCAGGAACGGATTGCGGCCGATCGCGATAATCTCGGTGTCGTTGGGGTCGGGCGCATAAGTTTTGGTGACAGTCTGAACGAGAACTGATCGAGTCTCCATTCAACGATCGAACCCGCGGCACCCATAACAAGTTTGATACTCGTAAAGTAAGCAGGCGGGAGATCCTTAGTTCACTGTAAATATTTATGGAAAATCTATTTTGCAGGAGGTCACTTCCAATCGAAATGATATGTCGATCCGTCTACCTTCTCGTTTGCCCCGGTGCATTTGCCATCGGCCAATCTAGTGAGGTCGAAAATGAAAAGCAGCGTGCATTCCAGCGGACACCCGATCATTTCCACGAGGCTTGTCTTTCTACATAATTGGCTGCGGACGCATCGTTGTGGAACGGAGATCCCAAGCGCCGTCCAAAGCCAGAACGCCACAAAATCTCATGTGTCGTTACGGTTTGTTTTGGCCGCAGCGGGCTTAGCCATGCTCGTCACGTACTTTCATGGGTAAGGCCCTGGCACTGCGCGCGGCGCAAGATCTTTCTGGAACAGAGGTACTTGTCCAACGCCTTGCGGCACTACCACGACTGCGTGAACATCATCTCTGGGAAGCGCTTCGCGTGATGACGTCCCTGAGCGGCGCACGCGATGATATGGAAATCCGTGAGAGGTTTCGACTGGCGATGGACCGTGAAGACTTCGATGGTGCGATCACGCTTTTGACGAACACGGCAAGCCCTGTCCGCAGGCTTGAGAGCCTGGTTTTCGTAGAGGGCCGCTGGAAGGCCCGCGTGTCAGCCTTTGGCTCCAGCCGGTTCCGGACCTTGTGCGCCCACCCGCATAAGACGACTTCGGTGCTTATGGCTCTGCTGCTGTCGGATGAATCGGGCCGTCCGTCAAAACTATAAAATCTTTATATCGTTGATATCTCTCCCGTCTCGAATTCCTATGTCGATCCGCCGCATATTCCAGTCGATCCTTGGCGCTTTACGCGCCGAAGCTTCGACACGAACGATAGGTGTGACATGACATTCGACTACATCCTCAGCGGCGCCGTGACCGTCTTCATCACTGCCTACCTGGCCTACGCCCTATGGCGGCCCGAGAGGTTCTAAGACGCTTGCGAGTGCTGGTCCGCTTCGTGCGTCGATCCGTCTTTCCGCGTCTCGAGACCCGGGAGACATACCGTGGCTCCAACATCATTCTGGGGATGATCGGCGTGCTCGGCGCGGTCATCTTCGTAGCCAAGGTCATATCTCGCCTGACGTCCACCAGCTGAATTTTTCCTTTCAACATTTCAAATCGGGGTCTCAGATGAGTCAGCCCAAGTCAGCGAGCATCATGGATGCCCGCATTCTCGTTCCGGCCATAGGCGGAGCGTTCAAAAAACTCGATCCCCGGACCATGGCAAAGAACCCGGTCATGTTCGTGGTTGCCGTCGTCTCCCTGCTGACCACCATCCTGTTCGTCAAGGATGCCATGACAGGGGCAGCAGGTCTCGGTTTTTCATTCCAGATTGTCCTGTGGCTCTGGTTCACGGTCCTGTTCGCCAACTTTGCCGAAGCGGTGGCCGAAGGCCGCGGCAAGGCACAGGCCGAGTCGCTCCGCCGTACGCGCTCCGAGACGCAGGCGAAACTCCTACCCTCCGCCGAGAGCCGCGATTGGAAAGATATCCCCGGCAACTCGCTCAAGGTCAACGACATCGTGCTGGTGGAGGCAGGCGACATTATCCCGTCGGACGGCGAGATCATCGAGGGTATCGCTTCGGTGAACGAGGCGGCCATCACGGGCGAATCGGCACCTGTCATCCGCGAGTCCGGTGGCGACCGTTCGGCCGTCACGGGCGGCACGCAGGTTCTGTCCGACTGGATCAAGGTGCGCATCACGGCAGCCGCCGGCTCCACCTTCATCGACCGCATGATCGCGTTGGTTGAGGGTGCCGAACGCCAGAAGACGCCGAACGAGATCGCGCTCAACATCCTGCTTGCCGCGATGACACTCATCTTCGTCATGGCGACCGCGACCATTCCGGCTTTTGCCAGCTATGCCGGCGGCTCCATTCCGATCGTCGTGCTCGTGGCGCTGTTCGTCACGCTCATCCCCACCACCATCGGCGCGCTTCTCTCCGCCATCGGCATTGCTGGCATGGACCGTCTGGTGCGCTTCAACGTGCTGGCCATGTCCGGCCGTGCGGTGGAGGCAGCGGGTGACATCGACACACTACTTCTCGACAAGACGGGAACGATCACGCTCGGCAACCGCCAGGCGACCGAGTTTCGGCCTGTCAAAGGCGTGACCGAACAGGAGCTTGCCGACGCAGCACAACTTGCTTCGCTTGCCGACGAGACGCCGGAAGGCCGCTCGATCGTTGTGCTCGCCAAGGAAAAATACGGCATCCGCGCGCGCGACATGAAGGACCTCCATGCGACCTTCGTCCCCTTTACCGCCCAGAGCCGGATGTCCGGCGTCGACCTCGAAGGCTCGTCGATCCGCAAGGGTGCCGTGGACAGCGTTCTCAAGTATCTCCAGCTTCACGCCGTCTCCGGCGGCAGCGCTTCGGCGGACGCTGTCGCTCGGGAAGGCCAGGCCCTCGCCGACACGATCGCCAAGGCCGGCGGTACGCCGCTTGCCGTTGCCCGGGACGGGAAACTGCTCGGCATCATCCACCTGAAAGACATCGTGAAGGGCGGCATCCGCGAGCGGTTCGCGGAGCTCCGCCGCATGGGCATCCGCACGGTGATGATCACGGGCGACAACCCGATGACGGCAGCCGCCATCGCCGCGGAAGCTGGCGTGGACGATTTCCTCGCCCAGGCGACGCCGGAGAACAAGCTGCAGCTGATCCGCGACGAACAGGCGAAGGGCAAGCTGGTGGCGATGTGCGGCGACGGCACCAACGACGCGCCGGCGCTGGCCCAGGCGGATGTCGGCGTGGCCATGAATACCGGCACGGTCGCCGCGCGCGAAGCGGGCAACATGGTGGATCTGGACAGCGATCCGACCAAGCTCATCGAAATCGTCGAGATCGGCAAGCAGCTCCTGATGACGCGGGGATCGCTGACGACGTTCTCGATCGCAAACGATGTGGCCAAATACTTCGCGATTCTTCCGGCAATGTTCGTGGTGCTCTACCCGCAGCTCGACTCACTCAACATCATGCGTCTCTCGACACCCGAAAGCGCGATCCTGTCGGCCATCATCTTCAATGCCCTGATCATCATCGCGCTGATCCCGCTGGCACTGAAAGGCGTTGCCTACAAGGCGATCGGCGCAGGGCCTCTTCTGAGACGTAACCTGCTGATCTACGGCCTTGGCGGTCTCGTCGTGCCCTTCGTCGGCATCAAGCTTATCGACATGATCGTGTCGGCCCTCAACCTCGCCTGATCGGAAAAGCCATGACAATCGCAATGTTCATCCTCGGCATGATCGTCTTCGGACTGCTCTTCGCCTTGGCCTCGGCGCTCGAAAAAGCCTGATGCTGGAGACATCAAAATGATACAAGCAATCCTCTTCGTCATCATGATCATTGGAGGCACAGCCCTCCTCTCCTGGCCACTCGGCCGCTACATGAACTGGGCCATGGACCCAGGCGCGGGCCAGGGAAAACCAAACCTTTTTACCTCGGCATTCCAGTCGATCGGTGGTTCGGCGACCGGACAGACGCAGGACTGGAAACGATACGTTGTCTCCCTCCTCGGCTTCAATGTCGTCATGTTCGTGATCTGCTTCGCAATCCTCGCGTTCCAGCAATATCTGCCGCTCAATCCCGACGGCAGGCAAGCGCTCGAAGGCAGCCTGATCTACAACACGACAAGCTCGTTCGTCGCCAATACGAACCTTCAGCACTATTCGGGCGAGGTTGCGATGAGCTACCTCTCGCAGCTCGCCGCCTTGATGTGGCTCCAATTCGTTTCTGCCGCCGTTGGTCTCGCGGCACTCGCAGCACTGGCGCGCGGGCTGGCTGGACGCAAGCTGGGCAACTTCTTCGTAGACGTGCAGCGCGCGACGTTTCTCGTTCTCCTGCCGCTCGCTCTGGTCGTCGCCATCTTGCTCCTCTTCACGGGCGTGCCCATGACGTTCCAGGGCTCGGCGGTCGCGACCACGCTGGAGGGCGTGCAGCAGACCATCGCGCGTGGCCCGGTTGCGGCCTTCGTCGCCATCAAGCAGCTCGGCACCAATGGCGGCGGCTTCTTCGGGCCGAACAGCACCCACCCGCTCGAGAACCCGACCTTCTGGTCGAACGTTCTGCAGACCATCTCGATCATCATCATTCCCATGGGCTGCGTGTGGATGTTCGGTCGCATCATCGGACGCATGAAACATGCCGCCGTGCTCTTCACGGTGATGCTCATCCTCATGGGCGCCCGCATTACCGGAGCGATCGGTTTTGAAGCCGCGCCGACCCACGCCTTCGCATCCCTGCCGATCACGCAGGATGTCGGCAATCTCGAAGGCAAGGAACTGCGCTTCGGCGCGGCGGCGGGTCCCGTCTGGGCGGTCGTGACCACCTCCACCAGCAACGGCTCCGTCAATGCCATGCATGACAGCCTCAACCCGCTGACGGGCCTGATGCCGATGATCGGCATGTGGCTGAACGAAGACTTCGGCGGCGTCGGCGTCGGCATGATCAACATGTTTCTCTACATCGTCGTCGGCGTCTTCATCGCCGGCATGATGATCGGCCGCACGCCCGAATATCTCGGCTGGCGCGTCGAGGCGAAGGAAGTGAAGTTCGCGATGATGGGCCTGCTCAGCCACGGCTTCTTCATTCTCGTGGGCACGGCGATCTTTGCGGTGACGCCATGGGGTGCGGCGACGCTCAACAATATCGGCCCGCACGGCTTCAGCGAAATCCTCTACGAGTTCTCCTCGGCGGCCGCCAATAACGGCTCCGGTTTCGAGGGGCTCGGCGACAATACCGTGGCCTGGAACATCGCAACGGGCACCGTCATGCTACTGGCCCGCTTCATCCCGATCATCCTTCCGCTGGCGATCGTCGGATCGCTGTCGGCCAAGCGTCGGGCAACGGAATCGAGCGGTACGCTCTCGGTCGAGGACGGCACCTTCGCCGGCATGCTGACCGTCACCGTCGTCATCGTCGGCGCGCTGACCTTCTTCCCCGCCGCCACGCTCGGCCCGATCGCCGAACACGTCATGTTCATGAAGTGAGAACCGTCATCATGGAAACCCTTCTCTCAAGTCTTCGAATCTCCGTCGCCACGATGGTCATCTGCGTCGGCGGCTATACCGGTGTCGTCTGGGCCATTGGCCAGACGGCTGCTCCTGACCTCGCCGACGGTTCGCTGATCACCGCGCCGGACGGCAAGGTCATCGGCAGCCGGCAGGTTGCGCAGGCCTTTACCCAGCCGCAGTATTTCTGGCCACGCCCTTCGGCGGTGGATTATAAGGCCGATGCCGCCGGCGGCTCTAACAAGTCGCCAACGAGTAAGGACTTGACCGACCGTGCGACAGAGACCGTCGCCGCCTATGGAGCGACACCTGAGAACCCCCTCCCCGCAGAACTTGCGGCAGCCTCGGGTGCGGGTCTCGATCCGCACATAACCGAGCGCGCCGCCCGTTATCAGGCCGAGCGTATCGCCCAGGCTCGCAACGTGCCCGTCGATCAGGTCAACCAGTTGATCGACACCAACGCGTTTGCGCCCGGCGCGGCCTTCACGACGGACAGGCTTGTCAACGTGCTGGCGTTGAACCTCGCGCTGGACAACAATCCGGCACGCTGAAACGACAAGGCATTCGGCAGCTCCTGAACCGGGCTGCCGAACCCTCGGGAGCGGACAATGCCCAACGACAAGCAATCCGGACACGATCGCCGTCCCTCACCTGAAGCCCTCCTGGAGCGGGCGGCGCAGGAGAGCCGAGGCAAATTGAAGATTTTTCTCGGGGCGGCTCCGGGGGTCGGTAAGACCTATGAAATGCTGATGTCGGCCCGCGCGCGCAAGGCGGACGGGACCGATGTCGTGATAGGTGTCGTCGAAACACACGGGCGCGCTGAAACGGAGGCTCTCGTGCACGGTCTCGAGATCGTTCCCAGAAGGGCCATCGACTACAAAGGACAGGCCCTGGACGAGATGGATATCGACGCCATCATCGAACGCCGCCCGTCCCTGGCGCTCGTCGACGAGCTGGCACACACCAACGCGCCAGGGAGCCGGCATCCCAAGCGTTATCTCGATGTCCTCGAACTTCTCGCCAACGGCATCGACGTCTATTCGACGCTGAACATCCAGCACGTCGAGAGCTTGAACGACGTCGTCGCCCAGATCACCCGTATCCGCGTTCGAGAAACCGTTCCCGACAGCATCATCGATCGCGCCGACGACATCGAGATCATCGATATCACGCCGCAGGACCTCATCAAGCGGATGCACGATGGCAAGGTCTACGTGCCCAAGACGGCGCGCAGGGCCATCGAGAACTATTTTTCGCCCGGCAACCTGACGGCCCTTCGGGAACTGGCGCTGAGGCGAACCGCTCAGCGCGTCGACGACCAGCTCCTCAACCATATGCAGGCCCATGCGATACCCGGTCCATGGGCGGCGGGCGAGCGAATCCTCGTCTGCCTCGATCACGGTCGCAACGGCGCGGCACTGGTTCGCTATGCCCGGCGGCAGGCCGACAGGTTGAGAGCTCCCTGGACGGCAATCCATCTGGAGACGCCCAAAACGGCTTATCTCGGAGACGTCGACAAGGATCGGCTGGCCGCCTGCATGCGTCTTGCCGAACAACTGGGTGCCGAGACTGTCACGCTTCCGGCGTCGAGCATCACCCGGGAACTGATCGCCTACGCCAACACGAACAATTTCAACCATCTGATCATCGGCAAGTCCGACAGGCCGCGCTGGCGGGAACTCTTAGAAGGGTCGATAACCCACGATCTTATCCGCCACTCGGGCACGATCAGCGTCCACGTGATGTCCGGCGGCGACGAGGAAATGGTCTCAAGAGGCGTACGGACCGCCAAGTCGGTTAGCAAGGTCAAACCCAAGTACTATGTCTTCAGCCTGGTGTTCATGGCTGTCTCGGTCGTGATTGGCGTTCTTCTGGACCAAGCATTCAACGTCCAGAATCTCGCGTTGGTTTTCCTCATGGGCGTTCTCGCCTCTGCGGTCAGGGGCGGTCTCGGCCCCGGGCTCTTCGCCTCCGTTCTCGGAGCCGTCGCGTTCAACTTCTTCTTCCTCGAGCCGCGTTACACGCTCACGATCCGCGATCCGGAAAGCGTCGTCGCGTTGATGTTCTTTCTCGGCACGGCGCTGGTGGCAAGCAATCTGGCGGCCGCGGTCCAGAGACAGGCAATTGCCGCACGACAACGCGCGCGCACGACCGAAGACCTCTACCTGTTTTCGAAGAAGCTCGCCGGGACGGGAACGCTCGACGACGTTCTCTGGGCGACGGCCTATCAGATTGCCTCCATGCTCAAAGTCCGCGTCGTGATCCTTCTGCCTGACGACGGTACGATCTCGGTCCGTGCGGGATATCCGCCGGACGACACGCTTGTCGACGCGGACATCGCCGCCGCGAAATGGGCCTGGGAACACGATCGACCCGCGGGCCGCGCCGCCGACACTCTGCCCGGCGCGAAGCGGCTGTATCTTCCCCTGAGGACCGGGCGTGGCGCGATCGGTGTCATCGGTCTCGACAATGACAGGCAGGGTCCACTTTTGAACTCGGAGCAGCAGCGCCTGTTCGACGCTCTCGCCGACCAGGCGGCATTGGCGATCGAGCGCATTCAGCTTGTCGCCGACGCAGACCGGGCAAAGCTCGCCGCGGAAACCGACAGGCTTCGCACGGCGCTACTGACCTCCATATCCCACGATCTCAAGACCCCATTGGCCGCCATTCTCGGATCGGCGGGAACCATCAAGGATTTCGGCGGTGGGCTCTCCGAAGAGGCAAAGGACGAACTGCTGACGACGGTAATCGAAGAGTCGGAGCGCCTGAACCGCTTCATCGCCAACCTGCTCGACATGACGCGAATAGGTTCAGGCGCGATGGTGCCGAATTCCGCACCCCACTATGTCGGCGACATCGTCGGCTCGGCGCTTGCGCGATCCGCCAAAATCACCGCCCACCATCAGGTCGACGTCGCGATCCCGGACGACCTGCCGATGGTGAAAGTCGATCCCGTCCTGTTCGAACAGGTTCTGTTCAACCTCGTCGACAACGCGGCGAAGTATTCGCCCGACGGGACCGTGATCCGAATCGGTGCGAGCGCCAACGAAAACCAGGTTCGCCTTATGGTTCTCGACGAAGGCCAAGGAATCCCGTCGGGCGATGAAGAGCGGATATTCGACAGTTTCTACCGTGTCCGCAAAATCGACCACGTCACGGCGGGCACGGGGCTTGGTCTCTCCATCTGCCGAGGGTTTGTCGAAGCCATGGGCGGGACCATCCATGCGCAGAACAGGCCGGATCGCCAAGGCGCGATGTTCGAAGTCAAGCTGCCGAAAACGACGACCTCCCAGGGTGTGACACCATGACCAACGCCACCGTCAAGATCCTCGTCGTGGACGACGAGGCGCCCATCCGCAAGCTCCTCGACGTAGGTCTTTCATCGCAGGGCTTCGTCATCCACGGAGCTCACAACGCCCATGCCGCCATTGAGCTGGCAGCTGCAGATGTGCCCGACCTCGCGCTGCTCGACCTCGGTCTCCCCGACATGGGCGGACACGAACTCCTGGCGCAATGGCGTGCGGAGAACGTGCCCTTCCCGATCCTCATCCTGTCGAGCCGGACCGACGAGGCAGGCATCGTCAAGGCGCTGGAGCTTGGTGCTGACGACTACGTCACCAAACCCTTCGGCATGAACGAACTGGTCGCGCGTATCCGCGTGGCGCTGCGCCACCGCCTTCAGACACAGGGCGAGAACCCGACATTCCAGGCGGGCGACCTTGTCGTCGATCTCGTCAGGAGGATCGTCAAGGTTAGAGGCCAGGAAGTGAAGATGACGCCCAAGGAGTATGACATCCTGCGCCTGCTGGTGCAGCATTCCGGCCGGGTCCTGACCCATCGTTTCCTTCTCGACAAGGTCTGGGGCGAGACCACCGACGTCCAGTATCTCAGGGTCTACGTCCGGCAGCTCAGACAAAAGATCGAGGAAAGCCCGGATCAGCCCCGCTACATTCTCACGGAGACGGGCGTCGGTTACCGTCTGGCGGAAATCGCCTGAGCGTTGAATTCACGGAGAGCGTAAAATGTTAGTGCAGGATTTTCTCCTGGCGGAGAACGTCTTCGTCGGGCTGAATGCGCCGTCCAAGGAGCAGCTGTTGCGACAGCTGTCCGAGAAGGTGGGCAAGACAACCTCGGTTTCTCCACAAGCCATAGCGAAGGCTCTCTTCGACCGCGAGGCCCTTGGCTCGACAGGGATCGGCGGCGGTATCGCACTTCCCCATGCCGGGGTCGCGGGGCTCTCGTCCGTATTCTGCCTCGTCGCGCGCCTGGCAAGGCCGATGGATTTCGAGGCGGTAGACGACGAGCCCGTCGACATCGTCATTCTGCTGCTGACCCCGGCTTCGTCGAGATCGGAAGCTCTCAACGTCCTGTCATGTATCGCCCGGTGCTTCCGTGAGGACGATACCGTTCGGAGGCTGCGCGCCGCGAAGACCGCTGACGAGGTCTACGCGATCCTGACGGGCTGACGCGCGCTCTCCCTATGGAAAAGAGACGAGATCGTCCAATCCTCCACATCGAAAAAATATGCGGTCGGCACGACGTTTGATCTCGTTTCAACAGGAAAATGACCATGACGTGTTTCCGGGGCTGTGGCCCGTATGCCATCACCGCGATGTTGACACCGTTCTGCGCGACGGGGATCGATATACCTGCCTTCGAGGCTGAGGTTGCCCGCCAGGTCGCGGCGGGAATGGATGGCGTCGTGGTCCACGACGTCATTGGAGAGGCCTGCACCCTCGCTCAGCCGGAAAAAGACCTGCTGCTCACGACAGCCGTGCAATGCGCGGGAGACAACCTGACCGTCATCGCCGCGACCGGCTCGAACTGCACGCGGAAGACGATAGAGGACTCCGTAAGGGCGCAGCACCTCGGCGCCGATGCCCTGTTGGTTACCGTCCCTTACTACTCTAAGCCGACCCTCAAAGGCGTGGCCGATCACTTTCGTCAGATTAGCGCCGCCGTCGGCATTGAAATCATGGTCGACGACGAGCCTTCCAGGACGGCACGCGATTACGGTGCCGACTTGCTCGAGGCGCTCGCCGATCTGGATGAGATCGTCGGCATTTGCCACGGATCGGGGCGACTGGCTCATTTTGCGGACTTGGAAGCGCAACTTCGAGATCGATACACGCACCTGTCCCGAGACGAGCGATCGCTGTCGTCCTTCATGGCTCTGGGAGGCTCGGGGGTCGTGTCATCTCTTTCCAACGTGTCGCCCAACGCGCGATGGCCGATCGGAGAAATGTCCGTAGCGGGAATCGAACCATGCGACATTCCCTCACTCAAGGTTGCCGTCTCGGCGAACCGTCCCTACCCGATCGATGTCAGGCTTCCGCTTGTGCCGCTCGATCAGGAGAGCGAAAATCTGCTTCGACGGGCTTGCGCGACGTCGTCCCCGAAACGGACGAGAAGGGCTGCTGCCTGAAGACTATGGCATCCTTATTTCTTTCCGCTTCAGCCCCCTCGAATTCCACATGCCATGCGGCTTAGGTTTTACGTGGCGCACTTGAAACCGCGCCGTCAACAGAAGGAACAAGCGAAATGACGATTGCACAACAGGCGGCTGATGCCAGTGTTCCGTTACCGGGCAACGACACGGTGGCCGGACCGAGATTCGTCATCGGGAGGGGTCGTCGTGGTGGGTGGATCGTGAACGACAGGCTCGGCCTGGTGGGCGGCATCTTCATCAACGAGGCCGCGGCGCGTCATTTCGCAAGCGAAGAGAGCGGCAGGCATCCCGAGTTGGTCACCGTCACGGACGGAGCGGTGTTCGAACTGGAGTTCAGCAAGGTCGGATAACCGCGTGGCTTGCTACCACGACTAGAATTCCGAAGCCATGGCGCGTCGCTGACATTGGCCGCGATCACGATGGCTTCTTTATATCTAGGCCATGCTCTTCCAATGAAAATCATATGCCAAGGTGGCGATCTACAAAAAAAGAGGCTTCCGAGAACTATCCATGAATTCCCAGTCTATCGAATCGATCGCGGCGCAGCTTGCGTCCTGCAGACGACACCGCACTCTATCCGATATCGATCTCGGCGAGATAGCGTCGGATGCCGAGGCAGTCGAAATTCAGTCGGAAGCGCTTGAGGCTTATGGTCATGAACTCGAGGGGCTCTGCGTCGTCGGGTCAAGCGAAAGCGTCCGTCACACACTCGGACTGACAAAGGTGGTTTTCAGTCCAATTCCCGACGACGGTTTCGTTCACGAGGGACGTCCCGTCAATCTTCCCACTGGTGTCATCGGGGCGCAATGCCAACTCGCCTTCAACTTCATTCGCCAGTTTCCGGACAAAAACGAGAACGCCACCCGTGAAGCGGTTTCGACGGCGATCATCACCGTACGACCAGCGATCGGCATTTTCACCAGACGAAGCCGACGAGCCTTTCGTGGAGATCGCCCGGCGACAGCCGATTTCGCATACCACTTCCTGACCATCCTCGGGAAATCAGCCGAGGTTGAAGTGCTGGAAGAGTTTGGCAGCGGGGTGGGCACGGTCTTCGTCAACGGCGCCCGGCTGCACTCGTTTTCCTTTCCATCAGACTCCGAACACCCGCTGGATATCCTTTGCGATCTGGCCACTCGACTGCGGGAGAGCCAACGGCAGATCAACGCCGGTGACATCGTCGTAGTGGGCGCGGGGCCTACGATCCTCCAGGTGCTTCCGTCACAGGAAATGACTGCAGACCTAGGTACCCTCGGCAGTGTTTCGTGTGTCTTCGCATGACGGTTGTTGCTTCACACCTTTACCGCGACGGCGTGCGTGTAGGTGACGTCCCGCTTTCGGGCGAGCCGCTTAAGCTCTCTAGCGGCGATTTCGTTTGGATCGGGCTATCCGATCCCTCCGCCGACGAGATGGTAAATCTCATGGTCATGTTCGACCTCCATCCGCTTACGGTCGAGGATGCACTCAACGGCCGTCAGGTCCCCAAGGTCGATGTCTACGGCGAACAGCTGTTCGTGGTCGCCAAGACCGCTCATTTGGAGGGTGACCGGATCGCATACGGCGAGACCTGCATATTCGTTGGCAAGTTCCATATCGTCACCGTGAGACACGGCTCCGCCAGAGCCCACAACCCACTTCGCGAACAGCTCGAACAGTCACCCCACCTTTTGAAGAAGGGGCCGGATTACGTCCTGCACGCCATCATCGACTTCGTCGTCGACGGATACCTTCCGATGGTCGAGAAGATGGAGGACAAGGTCTTCGAGATGGAAAAGCACATGCTGATCTCTTTCCTCGAGAGAGAGCAGATCAGGCGGCTATTCCGCATGCGTCGCCAGGTCATCCTGTTCCAACGCGTCCTGGGGCCGATGGCGGAGATGGCGGGCAAGCTGGCTCATCTGGAACTGCCCTGCGTCGACGAGAACGCCAAGCCCTACTTCAGGAACGTGCTGCATCATACTCGCCGCGTGGAAACGATGATCGCCGGACTGCGGGAGGTCATCACGTCCGTGTTCGAGGCGAGCAACCTGCTGGAACAGCAACGTCAGGGCACGATCACCAGGCAGCTTGCCGCCTGGGCGGCGATCCTGGCGGTCCCGACAGCGATCGCGGGCATCTACGGCATGAATTTTAGCAACATGCCGGAACTCGAGACGCGATATGGGTACTTCATGGTTCTTGCCGTCATCACGGCGTCTTGTGGCGTATTGTTCTATCGATTCAAGAAGTCGGGCTGGCTTTGAACCGGTTCGGAACGTCTCCGTTCAGCCTGCAGGCCCGCGCGGCGCGAACAGGATGATTGCCGCGGCGATGATGGCGAGTGCGCCACCTGTCAGGGCCCATTTGTCCGGCTTATAAGCTTCGGCGATCCAGAGCCAGAGCAACGAAGCCATGATGTATACGCCGCCGTAGGCGGCATAGGCGCGCCCCGTGTTCTCGCTCGGAGCAAGCGTCAGCAGAGAGGCGAATGACACGAGCGCGAGGATACCCGGTGACAGCCACCAGATCGTCTTGTCCATTTGAAGCCAGGCCTAGAACGCGAAGAAGAAGACGATCTCGGCGACGGCGGCCCCGGCATAGACAATCGCAGTGGTAAGATAGGCGTTCATAGACCCTCTTGGTCGTTCGAAATGCGCGGTGCGGCTGGCCAACGAGAGTAGCGATGCCCGGAAGACCTGGTGAGTGTTTGCCGGACTCGCTGCAAGCGCTCACAACTCGTTTGCTGGATGGTCCGGTTTGCACAATGTAGAGCAAAGGGCCAGACGGCCGTAACCGCCTGAAAGGTCTGGCCTCATTCACCACCGCTCTGTTCCAGGCGGACCTTTGAACGGGCCGGCAACGGCTGAGGTGATCCATCCGCCGTAGAACGTCCCGGCCTGAGGCACAACGGCCTCGCCGTCTACGAGGCACAAGTCCATGGTCTGCGGGTAGAAGGCTATGAAATCCTTGATCAGGGCGAAGGATGTCGTGGGATGCGGATAGGCCCAAGCTGCGTTCCGGCTCGTTTTGTCGCCCGATCCGATATCGAAATAGCGCGCCTGTCCTTTCCACTCACAAATCGATCTGCTGCTGCTTTCGCGGAGCAAGGAAAGATCTACGTCGGCGGGCGGAAAGTAATAGGTTGGCGGATGACTTCTTTCGATCGTGCGAACGGCGGCCGTGGTCTCGGCGAGAACGTGACCGTCGTAGATGATTTTCAAATGATTGCGCACTGGCTGGGCGATGCTTGGCCTCGGGAAAGACCAGACACTCTCCTGCCCGGGCAGGCATGGGTCTGGAAGGGGAAGC
This sequence comes from Rhizobium sp. PP-CC-3A-592, assembly GCF_003217095.1. Classification (GTDB taxonomy): domain Bacteria; phylum Pseudomonadota; class Alphaproteobacteria; order Rhizobiales; family Rhizobiaceae; genus Ferranicluibacter. The sequence goes on along the minus strand of NZ_QJSR01000003.1, from coordinate 7,997 downwards.
GCAAGCTTAGCCATGATGTCCTCCAATTCAAGCCAACATGAAGCAGCACCGATAATTTGCAAGGCCGGAACGGCTTCGCAGAATCACGGTTCTCGGGCTAAATCGGCAACAAAACTTTGACAACTCGCCACTCTGCTTCAGTGAGATCGCCCCGGCTCAAGCCTGCCTTCAGAAAGCAGGCTTGCATCAATCATCTGCCACGGCGTCAATTAAATCTCGATGCAGCCGATAGCAGGTTGCGGCCGTGTGCGAGGCGGCTATTCTTCATGGATGGAGCATTCGTCCCTCGTAGCATTTTTGAATGGAGATTTGTCGCCCGAAGCCTTCGGGCGCGAAACCTCAAACGAGGTGAATGCCTGCGAGCATGGCTGCAAGACTGAAGGCATGGGCTCCGTCATGGTGCCTGACGGACCGACCCAAGTGATTACCCGCGACCTAGCCCGCAGACTCCTCAAAGCGATGCTTTCGGACCAACTGCCTTTTCTCGCGGCGAACTACACCGCCGATTGCCTGATGATGAGTGACGACTTTGATTTTGCCGACGATGCTGTCGCCGAAGCGATAGCGTTCGTTGCGGACGATAGCAGGCCACCAACGCGTAATGAGACCGAAACCGCGATTGCAACGATCAGCTGACTTCAAATTTGTCCACGCCGCCTAGCCATTTTTACCGGTCCCATCAGCCTGATTTAAAATGAGCTCAAGCTGCCGATTGAAATCAGCCGGATCGAAATAGTCGCGCCATACGGTAATGACACCGCCTTCCACGGTTAGCGTGCCCATGACCGGAAGCGTGATCGTGCCCCCGCCTTCGTGGGTGAAGATATCGACCCGCTCATTGAGGACAACGTTTCCGGCGGTCGCGATGTTGGTGACCTTCCAGTCGATCATGAACGATGTCCCAACGCCGAAGTTCTGGTGAAATTTGCGAACGTTTTCCCGTCCGACGATATCCGGAAACGGGACGTTGTCGTAGAGGACGTTGCTCGAGAGCATTGCGAGGGCATCCTCGATGCGATTGGCGGTCCAGTGGTCGAAGAACGTGTTTGCGGTATCGATCGGGTCTGCGGACATGGTCTTTTCTCCGGGGCGTTGGGTTCAGACGAACTTGACAAAATTGATCGCAGGCAGCGGCCCGCCGGGAAATTGCGTGAGCCTGCCCCCGACAGCGATCGCGCCAAGGTCGATGCCGGCAAAGCCAAGCTTCTTAATCAATGCCGCGACTTCGGCCTTCGCCTCGGCATCGTCGCCGGAATAGAAAAGCACGCGCTCCCCGCCTTCGGAATGCGGATCGACGGACAGAAGATTGGCCAGAAGATGATTGAAGGCCTTCACGACCCGCGCACCGGGAACGAGGTCGGTAAAGATCTCCGTTGACAACCGGCCGTTCAGTTCGGCCGGTTTAAACAAGGGCGCCTCGATCGGGTTGTTGGCATCGATGATGATCCGTCCGTTCCAGGGAGGCAATCCGGAAAGCGCGGCCGGGAGTTTCGACCAGGGTACGGCAACGAGCACGATATCGGCCTGCGCCGCAGCCTCGATGGATACTGCCGAAATGTGAGGCGCCATTTCTCTAACGAGACTGAACAAGCTTTCCGGCCCGCGACTGTTGGCAATCATTGCCGGAATGCCGTTGCGGGCGAGAGCTTTTGCGAAAGCGGAACCGATATTACCGGCTCCTATGATACCGATGGTGGTCATGTGTTTTCTCCTTGATGATCGGTTTGAGTTCAGGCGGATTGGCCGCCATCGACGTTCAATGTCGCCCCGGTGATGTAACCGGCGTCCGGGCCGGCAAGAAACGCCACAGCCGCGGCGATGTCCTCCGGTTGGCCGTAGCGACCGAGCGTTGCAAGCTTGTTCAACGTTTCCGCAAACGGCCCGTCTTGCGGGTTCATGTCGGTGTTGATCGCCCCCGGCTGGATGATGTTGACCGTGATGTTGCGTGGTCCGAGATCGCGGGACCATCCGCGGGTGTAGGCAGCGACCGCGGCCTTTGTCGCGACGTAGTCCGCAGCGCCCGCAAAGGGCACGTGGACGGCGCCTGTTGTTCCGCTTGAGACGATCCGGCCACCATCGCTCATCAGCGGAACTGCGGCGCGAACGGCTGCGGCGGCGCCCTTGACGTTGATGTCGATCTGGCGATCGAAAGCTGCGATATCGGCTTCAGGGCAGCCCACCATGCCGGTGACGAAGACGCCTGCCGAATTGACCAGGATGTCGAGCCGCCCACGGAATGCGTGTGCCTTCCGGACAAGGGCTGCGACCTCTCCCGGGATACCCTGATCCGCCTTGATGAAAAGTGCCTGGCGTCCAGCGGCCTCGATCTCCCTGACGATGCTGTCAGCGATGGAGGCCAAGGCTGCGTAGCTGAACACCACATTGGCGCCGTCCCTGGCAAGCCGCCGAACGATGGCCGCACCAATGCCACGCGATCCGCCGGTAACTAGAGCGACCTTGCCGGTCAAGGGTTGGTTTGCTTTTGTCATTGTCTTCACTCCAACAGTTGTTCGTGGGAGGAAGATGGCCTGATTATTCCACTTTGATTAGACGGTAATGCGCGATATCAGCTTCAAGTGAAATTTGAAGGTGGCGTTTATGGAAAGTCTTGCAAACCTGGAGGCTTTCGCGAGAAGCGCCGAACTTGGCAGCTTTTCGGCTGCGGCGCGACGACTTGGTCTCACGCCCGCAGCCGTGAGCCGCAACGTGGCAGCGCTGGAGGCGAGCCTGAAACTTCGCCTGTTTCATCGCAGCACGCGCAGCCTGACCCTAACGGAGGCCGGCGAACGGTTCCTTCTGTCCATCAGGAATCATCTGGAAAATCTTCAAGGCGCCATCGCCGAAATCGCGCACTCGGACGGAAAGCCCGCAGGCGTTCTGAAGATCAGCATGGGACCAACCTTCGGAATCGGATACATTTTGCCGATGTTGCCCGAGTTCATGCGACGATATCCGCTGATCAGCCCCGAATGGATGTTCGAGAACCGGCAGGTTGACCTGATCGCAGAAGGATATGACGCGGCAATCGGCGGCGGTTTCGAACTTGCGCAAGGCATCGTTGCCAGGACGCTTGCTCCCGCTCACCTCATCGCCGTGGCTTCGCCCGACTATCTAAGCGATCGCCCCCTTCCCGCATCCCCTGCGGATCTTGCGGCACTGGATGGCATCGCAATGCGGTCCATGCGCACCGGTCGGATCGCCCCGAGGCTGATGAGAAATGCCTTCGGGGAGGAACAGACCGTCTCGCTCAAGGAGACCATTGTGGTGAACGATCCCGCCGCGATGCGGGCCGCGTCCCTGTTGGGATTGGGCGTTACCCTGATCATCAAGGCGGATGCCCTGCCCCATCTCGAAAGCGGCGAGCTCGTGCGGGTGTTACCATCATGGTGGGTCGATGCCGGGCCGATATCGATCTACTATGGCAGCAGAAACCTCCTTCCCCAGAAAACGCGAGTGTTCGTCGATTATGTCGTCGAAGTCTTCCAGCGTGAGCGATATCCGGAACGGTTTGCGGGAAGCCTGGGTTAGAAGCCGCGAACGACATCTTGGCGGGGTGGTCGCGAAGGAACGGCCCACGATATCCTGCTATGCGCCGCGAGCGGTCGTCTTGACGATTTTTGACCAACCATGTTGATTCAGGCAATGTTCAAAGCCGCTAATGCTGTGCAGATCAAAGTATCCATCAACGAGGTCGCGCCGGACGTCTGGCGCCGTCTGGTCCTGCCGATCCACTGGAACCTGCAGCATCTGCACCATGGAATTTAGGCTGCGTTCAACTGGTGGAACTAGCATCTCTATGAGTTTCGCATCGGTGGCTTCCTTTATGGGGACGTTGAAATCCTGACGGAGGATGCGACCGATGACGATCCTCGGGTCTTCGATCAAAGCGAAGTTCGCTTGCTGGACTTCGAGCAAGGTGCTGTCTTCAGCTACCACTATGATTTCGGGGATGACTGGCGGCACACCGTCGCGGCCGAGGAGTTCCGAACGCTCAGTGCCACACCCAAAAACGGAAGCTGCGTCGCCGGCGAAAGGGCGCGATCGCCCGAAGGTGTTGGCGGCGTGCCGGGCTATGAGCGGTTCATGGAGAGCATCGCCGACCGGAAGAATCCCGAATATGCCGAAACTATAGGGTGGTGCGGTGGCCACTTTGATCCGGAATGGATCGACCTTTCGATTGTCGACAAGGATCGTGGCGCGGCCGGTTTCGGTGTCCACTCGTCGACGAGATTCGCGATCGAAGGGCTGAGCGAGGCTCAGCATGACGAACTGGCATTGCTCGGCATTCACGTCACGGGCATCGAGCCGGGCTATTTCCGTACCGACTTCCTCAACAGTTCGTCTTTGTCGATTAGCAATAATCGGCAACTATGCAGGAACTGCGGGCAGAGTTCGAACCGTGGCTGCCCGTTGTTTGAGGTACTGTGTCAGTGCCGACCGGCACAGATACGTACGCATCCGAGGTGGGCCGCCGTGTAGGAGCTGTCGGATCTGGCACTGACTGTCCTTATTGACGTCAATATGGACAGTGCGGAATGGAACGACTTGAGATTGTCGATAGCGGGCGACGTCGTCGCTTCAGCAAAGAGATGAAGCTGCAGATTGTCGCTGAGAGCTATTCGGAACCTGGCTTGTGTGCGACGACGGCGCGGCGACATGGCATATCGCGCTCGCAGTTGTATGAATGGCGCCGGCTCGCACGAGCGTGGCAATTGGATGTTGCGTCGCCTGTGAGCGGCTTTGTCCCCGCGCTGCTTGTCCCAGAGGTAGAGCCAGCAGCAGGGTCATTGCCGACCGTCGGCCGGATGGATGTTGTCAGCGCGAACGGTCGTCGCGTGATCGTGGACCGCGATGTCGACGTTGACCCTACTCCTGACGGCGATCTTCACCGGCAGGCGCTCGTCCGAACTGCGTGGCCTGCGCTGGCAGGACGTGGACCTGAAGCGCAGTCAGGTCAGCGTCAATTAGAGCGCGGATGAGTTCGGACTTGGCCCACTTCTCATGGCGTTGCTGCGGGGCAAGGGAATGCCAGTGAGTATGAGCCGGTCGGCGGGCTGACGGCAACGGATACGGAAGTGATCAAGAGTCTGCATCGCTGCGGAAGTCACAGGCAGGCAAGGCCTTAGGAACATGTTGCAGTCTCCAGATAGGTCAAGGTAATTTCAGCTTATGAAAAAGCAGCCTTCTCAAACTGGACGGATCACTCAGCCGAGCAAGCTTACGAGCGCGCGGGGCGAAAAAATCAGTGCCGTCGAAGGTATGAGTCTGAGTGCCCGTATGCGTGCCGTGCTGAACCAGTCCCAGGACAACAGCGGTGACGAGCGCCGTGCGCTTGTCTGCCAGCAGTTTATCAAGGTGAAAACCTAACAGTGGTTTATACCGCTGAGCAGGATCCCGCGTGCTATCCCGGCACGACCGTGCTGATCAACAAGCTCGATCTCCGTAACCAGAATGACCTCGACGAAGCCGAACTTGCGCTGTTCCTCATTAGAGCTGATGAGACGCCGCCGGCTGGCCGGTTTATCCGCATTACATGGCCCTTCACCACCACTTGTTCCAGGACGTCTACGACTGGACCGGGACAGCGCGGACCATCCGGATTGGTAAGGGTTACAACTGGTTTTGCTACCCGGAGCATATCGACCAGCAGATGAAAGCAGCGTTCGCAACGCTCGAGGGCCACAGCTTCCTTGCCGACAAACGCCCCGCCGAATTCGCGACTTTAGCTGCTGAAGCGCTTGCGTGGCTCAACGCTATTCACCCGTTCCGTGAAGGTAATGGCCGAACCCAACTGGCTTTCCTGTCCATGCTGGCCGAACAGGCCGGGCTGCCGTTCGATGACGATCAACTGGCCCGCGACCGCGTCATTGCCGCGATGATCGACGGCTTCGGCGGTGACGAAGACCCACTGTGCAAACTGACTCTCGATCTGGTCAGCGCCTGACACGCTACCGTGTGCGCAGCGACAACGAAGGTGAGATTCAGTGTCAATCAGGATGAGACTTGCGCAGCGGTGCGACGGAGGGAGGGGCAACGATCGTCTCGCCAGCCTTACTGAGCTAGCCACTCTGCATGGACTTCTTTGTAAAGATTAATAGATATCATCTACCTTTGTGATCTGATGTTCGCGCGACCGATGCAGCCGCGATGCTTTTTCGATCTTTGAGCTGAGCCAACATTACAAAGCCGAGAAGCGGGAGGAAAAAGCAGATGATAGCCCAGAAGACCGGATTTCTGTTCCGGTCAGACGCAATCTTATAGCCAAGAACGGCGGATGCCGTCAGGATTGCGATTATGATCAGTGTGCGCATGAGCGACCCGTTGTTGGAGCTGACCGGCTAGACGATAGCGAAGGGTGATCGAGCAACTCGGGCAGACGTTCTCGGCGTCTCCTATACCGGCTTGATGCTGTTAAGTGCGGACGCATGTGATGACTGCTCTTGGCGTTTCTTGTCAGGTCTCCACTGTCCCAGCTAAACTCTGTTCTGGACAGCGATTAGCCCGTAGGAAGTACGACTTCCCGAGCCTAATTTCATGAGCGTTCAACGGCAACAAAAGCCGCTTTCGCTTGGAGTGTCATTCCGCCCCTAGCGGAACCGCCCGCTCGATGAGACTCCGACCCGTCAGGCCCTTTCGTAGTACATCAGCGCTCATAATCCGGTCGTTGACGAAGCTCTACAAGTTCCTTCAGCAGCCTTCGCAATTGCAGCCAGGGCTCATGCTCATGTCTGAGCCGAGGATCGTGCAGCTCAAGAAGGCAGTGAAGCTTGGCAGCGACCTCCATGAGGGAGGACGGTGGCATCAGCAGTACCACGTTGGCGGAAATACCTGCAGAGCGATCGAGGTCCCTTTCTCGCCTGAGGGCAGCGCTGTACCCAATGCGAGCGTCGGCCTTTTTCCAGGCTTGCCTTCTTTGCCGTAGCGTCGATCGTGCGGCGTTAGCCCGCCCGGCGCCGATCTTGGAGGACAGGTGTCGGATCTCTGCGTATGTCGTCGCAACGTAGGGCGACTCACCTTCAAGCCCGTCGATCGCGACAGACGGATAGCCATCTAGGTCTTCCATTAGCCTGTCGTTGAGCTTCCGTACTCTGCGACTCTGACGCAAATGCTGCTGATGGAGGCTCCACCAACGCAACCAGATTTCGCGTACCGGAGCAGGCCCTCTCTTGGTCCGAGGCGCCATGTCGGTGAAGCGCTGCTGCAAAACCCGCGCTGTGTGTGAAAGAAGGTTTCGCCGCGTGATGATGGTTGGCGTTTCGTCAGCCTTGCAGCTTGTCGCGTCGTTCTTTTCAATCGAAATTCCAGGCAGAGTTCTGCTACTCTCGGAATCAGCCATGATCCAAGCTCCTGATAGCTAGGGTTTTGGTCAGGTCGAGCAGGGTGGTTGCAACACTCTGTTCGACCGTCTGCGTGCCGCAGGCGACCTACTTTACAACAGACACAGGGCGGATCAAAGAGAATTCGCCTATATTAGGCGAATTTACATGTTACCGATTCAATGTAGGATGGCGCGCGCGGCCTTGGGGTTGAAGATCGCGGATCTTGCAGAGCGGGCCGGTATGTCGACCAACACAGTCGTCCGATTTGAAACGGGTTATGAATTGAAGCAGTCGACGGTCGATGAGCTTCGTGCTGTGCTGGAAGAAGCAGGAATCATCTTTATTCCTGAGAACGGCGAGGGGCCGGGCGTTCGCTTGCAAAAATCGCGCTCGTGATACTGCTAGCAGACTCTTTTGCTGCGGGAGCCTCGAGCGCGTCGCTAGCCATGGCGCCATCCTGCCGGAGATGATCCGACAGATCTTTTATGAAGCATAAGTTTGTGGAGTGCTTTCCCCAAAGCAGCTGAGTTTTTCGCGATCGCTCTCGCTTCAGTGAACGGTCATCTCCACCAGTCCCAACATCTCCAAGACATCATCGACGAGAAGGTTGAGCGCCTGCCAGTCAGGCAGATCATGCTCGTTCACCCGCTCCTGGATCGCGGTGAGCAGCCAGCCAAC
>NZ_QJSR01000002.1 GCF_003217095.1 Rhizobium sp. PP-CC-3A-592 | reverse complement strand
TCCTCCGAACGGGCAGGGGTAACCGCAAATCGTGTGTTGTATGACTCCATGAAATCCGGCAGGAACGCATTGCCGGCCTCCATATTGTCGATGCCCAAAAGCCGCAAATCCTTGACCAGCCGGTCCTGCAGCGTTCGGTTCATCCGCTCGACGCGCCCCTTGGCCTGACTTGAATTTGCACAGAGAATCTCGATGTTTAGCTCGCAAAGCGCACGCCCGAACTGGGTCATGCCCTGGCCACCCTTGGCATCTTGTCTCGCCACCCGGAACACCGAATGCTTGTCCGAATAAAACGCGATCGGCGCGCCGTGACGCTCAAGATACAAGGCCAGCGCCTCGAAGTAGGTAAAGGCACTTTCGGACCGCACGAAACGCAGTTGCATCAACTTGCCCGTCGCATCGTCGACGAACACCAGCAGTGAGCACGACGGCCCACGATCTTCGAACCAGCGGTGCTCCGAGCCGTCGATCTGCACCAGTTCGCCAAAAGCCTCACGTCGCAACCGCGGCCGATGAAACGTCCGGCGCTGCTTGCGCGACAGCCAAAGTCCGGCATCGACCATCCAGCTGCGAACCGTCTCGCGCGAAACCCGCAAGCCATCCCGCTCGGCCAGCTTCTCCGTCGCCAAGGTTGGCCCAAAATCCGCATAGCGTTCGCGGACCAGCGTCATCGCATAGTCCCGAACACCATCGCCGATCCGGTTGTTCGATGGACGACCGATCGCCTTGTGCCGGATCGACGCCGCACCACCCGTGCGTATCCGCTCCAGCAACCGGCGAACCTGGCGCTCGCTCAGGTCAAGCACATGCGACGCCGACACCAACGTCATCCGCCCCGCGATGACCTTAGACAAAATCTCGATCCGCTGCAGATCGCGTTCGCTCATCGTTATCAATCCAATCTGCAATCTCCCAGACGTCCTTCAGACCCGGGGAGTGTGACATTCCAACTTTGCAGAAACAGGACACTTTAACTTTGCGGCTACACAGATAGATCACATAATATAGATTATGGAACAGCCTTGGGTTCAAGTGCGCCAGTATGCCATGCGGCAGCACGTATTTCGATGACGATACCTCTCAACCAATTCCCATTCTATTGACGCAATGGCAGCAGCACGTCTAATCCACTGAGAGTTCTCCTTCCCAAAGCGATGAGATTGCCCTTGACCGACACCAACCAGCGTATCCTGTCCGATGCCTTCATTCCCGAGCTTCCCGGGCGCTACAACGGCAAGGTCCGAGAAAACTACGATCTAGCGGACGGGCGGCGGATCATCATTGCGACGGACCGGTTGAGCGCGTTTGACGTCGTGCTCACCGCGATCCCGTTCAAGGGTCAGGTGCTGACGCAGACGGCGCGGTACTGGTTCGAGCAGACGGCGGATATCTGCCCGAACCATGTGCTCGAATATCCCGATCCGAATGTCGTCGTGGGAACGCGGCTCGACATCCTTCCCGTGGAAATCGTCGTGCGCGGCTATCTTGCGGGAACGACCAGCACGTCGATCCTGACGAAGTATGGCAATGGCGAGCGATCCATGTACGGGACGCGCCTACCCGATGGAATGAAGGACAACGAGAAGCTCCCGACCGCCATCATCACGCCGACGAGCAAGGCTTTCGACGGCGGCCATGACGAGCCGCTTTCGGCCGAGGAGATCATTGCGCAGAAGCTCCTGACGCCGGAGCAATGGGATACGGTATCAGGCTACGCGCTGGCGCTCTTCCAGCGCGGACAGGACCTGGCGGCAAAGCGTGGCCTGATCCTCGTCGATACCAAGTACGAGTTCGGTACCGACGCGTCCGGACGCATCGTGCTGGCCGACGAGATCCATACGCCCGACAGCAGCCGCTACTGGATCGCGGAGCGCTATCCGGAGAGTTTCGCGACCGGCGGACGGCCGAAGAGCTTCGACAAGGATTTCGTGCGCGCTTGGGTGACCGAGCGTTGCGATCCCTACAAGGATCCGATCCCTGCAATCCCGGACGTGCTGATCGAGCAGACGTCGAAGGTCTATATCGAGGCGTATGAGACGATCACCGGCGAACGTTTCGAGCCTGATCTGCGCGGTGCAACCGTTCTCGACCGCGTCCGGGACAATCTCACGCCCTACTTCGCTTAAAGTCGGTTCAGGCTTCGACCATGATCTGCAAGCCATCATAGGCCGGCTCCACATGGGCCGGCGTCTCGCGCATGACCGTGTCGTAGTCGAGAGGCACATGCATATGGGTCAGGATGGCGCGTTGCGGCGCGATCGTCTCGATCCAGGCGAGCGACTGGTCGAGCGAGAGATGGCTCGGATGGTATTGATATTGCAGCGTATCGATGACGAGTGTCTGCAATCCGCCGAGCTTGTCGACCGTCTCTGGCGGAAAGTCGCTGACATCGGTGCAATAGGCGACATCGCCGACGCGAAAGCCGAGCGAGTGGATCGAACCGTGCATCTGCAGCAGCGGCTGGAACGCGATCGGACCGCCTGCGCCTTCGACCTGGAAAGGTTGGAGCGACGGCTCGATCAGGCAGGCCCGGATGATCGGCGGGTAGTTGCTTCCCGGCGGCGATTCCAGACAATAACCGAACCCGTCGCGGATCCGAGCGAGGGTGAAAGCGTCGGCCCAGATCGGCGTCTGACGCCGGTTGTGGATGACGAAGCCCCGGAGATCGTCGATGCCATGGAGGTGATCGGCATGCGAGTGCGTGTAGACCACGGCGTCGAGGTCCTTCACCCCGGCTGATAGAAGCTGCTCGCGCACGTCCGGCCCGGTATCGATCAGCACCGTCGTCCGGCCGCCATCCTCTGCCACCTGCTCCACCAGCAACGCTGCCCGCAGCCTGCGGTTTTTCGGATTATGCGGATCGCAGGCACCCCAATCGCCGGTGATGCGCGGCACGCCGGGAGACGATCCGCAGCCGAGAATGGTGAAAATCCGCCGTGCCGCCATCGATGTCATCGGTTCAGGATCGCGGCATCTTGGAGAAGATGCGCAACGCGTTGTCGGTGGTCACGGCCGCGATGTCGTCGATGGAAAGCCCGAGCGTTTCTCCGAGCACCTGCGCCGTATGCGCGACATAGGCCGGCTCGTTGCGCTTGCCGCGAAACGGTTTTGGCGCAAGGTAGGGCGCGTCGGTCTCCACCAGCAGCCGGTCATGCGGCACGGTGAGGGCGATCGCGCGGAGCTCTTCGGATTTCGGGAAGGTCAGGATGCCGGAAAACGAGATGTACCCGCCCAGCTCCACGCCGACCCGGGCAAGATCGGGGCCCGAGGAAAAGCAATGGAGGATGAAGGGGAACACCCCCTTCCCTGTCTCGCGCGTCAGGATGTCCGCCATGTCGTCGTCTGCCGAGCGGCTGTGGATGACCAGCGGCAGGCCGGTTTCCCGGGCAGCGGCGATATGCCGAAGCAGGCCGGTCTTCTGGTCCTCGGGCTTCTGCGTATCGTAGAAATAGTCGAGACCCACCTCGCCGATCGCAACCACTTTCGGATGCGCCGACAGCCGAACCAGATCCTCCGTCGTCACGTCCAGTTCCTCATCCGCATTGTTCGGATGGGTCCCGACCGAGCAGAACACGTTGTCGTATCGCTCGGCGACCGTAAGGATCGTGTCGAACCGTTTGACGCGGGTGCAAATGGTGACCAGCTTGTGGACGCCGATCTCGGCCGCCCGGGCAACGATGTCATCCCGCTCGGCCTCGAAATCCGGAAAATCGAGGTGGCAGTGCGTGTCGATTAGCAAGGGACGAGCCACGATCAGGCCTCGGGCGCGACGTAGCGCGGGAAGACCGGCTTCGGCGCTTCGAGCGGCGTTCCCGAGGCAAGCCGGCCGGCCTCACCGAGGAAGGCGAAACCGCGCTGGTTCTCGGGCACAGCAACCAGATCGAGCAACTTGGCTGCAGAGCCAGGCATGAACGGCTGAAGGAGGATCGCCACCTGGCGCACCACATCCGCCGTCACATAAAGAACCGTTGCCATGCGCGCGGGGTCGGTCTTCTTCAGCGCCCAAGGCTCCTGCCCCGCGAAATAGCGGTCGGCTTCCGACACCACCGCGATGATGGAGGCGAGAACCTTATGGATGGCGAGCGCGTCCATATCGGTGCGCGTCGAGGCGTACAGGGCATCCGCCGAAGCGAGCATGGCCTCATCGGCTTCGTTCAAAGGACCACAGACCGGAATAGCACCGTCGCAGTTCTTGACGATCATCGACAGGGAGCGGCTCGCGAGGTTGCCGATGCCGTTGGCGAGATCCGAGTTGATACGGGTGGCGATCGCTTCCTCGCTATAGCTTCCGTCCTGCCCGAAGGAGACTTCGCGCATGAAGAAATAGCGGATCTGGTCGAGCCCGAAATGCTCCACCAGATTGACGGGATCGACCACGTTGCCGAGAGATTTCGACATCTTCTCGCCCTTGTTGAGCAGGAAGCCGTGGGCGAACACCTTCTTCGGCAGCGGCAGGCCGGCCGACATCAGGAAGGCGGGCCAGTAGACAGCATGGAAGCGGATGATGTCCTTACCGATCATGTGGATGCTCGCCGGCCAGTATTTTGCGCGCGGGCCGTCCGGGTCCGTCAGCGCACCGGTGGCGGTGATGTAGTTGGTCAGCGCGTCGACCCAGACATACATGACATGGGCCGGATCGCCGGGCACGGGAATGCCCCAATCGAACGTCGTGCGCGACATGGAAAGGTCCTTCAGGCCGGACTTCACGAAGGAGATGACCTCGTTGCGGCGTTCGGCGGGACCGATGAAATCCGGATTGTCTTCGTAGTGCTGGAGCAGCCGGTCCTGATAGGCGGAGAGGCGGAAGAAGTAGCTCGCCTCCTCCACCCATTCGACCGGCGTGCCCTGCGGTCCATAGCGCACGCCATCGGCGCGGACTTCGGTCTCGCTTTCCTGATAATAGGCTTCGTCGCGCACGGAGTACCAGCCGGAATAGGCGTCCTTATAAAGGTCGCCGGCGTCCGCCATCCTGTTCCAGATGACCTTCACGGCCTCATGGTGGCGCGCCTCCGTCGTGCGGATGTAATCGTCGTTCGACCCTTCGAGCAGCTTCACCATCTTCTGGAATTCGGCCGCGTTGCGATCCGCCAATTCTCCAGGCGTCAGGCCTTCCCGGCGCGCCGTCTGCTGCATCTTCTGACCATGCTCGTCCGTCCCCGTCAGGAAGAAGACATCGCGCCCGGAAAGCCGCTCGAACCGCGCCACGACATCGGTTGCGATCAGCTCATAGGCATGGCCGATATGCGGCCGCCCGTTGGGATAGGCGATGGCGGTGGTGATGTAGAAAGGAGATGTGTCTGTCATGGCGGGACTTCTGCAGGTCGGGGTGTCGGGCATCTTGCGAGCGTGCAACGTCCTTAAACCAATCGCGAAGCGGAGGGAATGCAAGAGGGTGAAAAACCAATCCCTGCCCTACGCCGGATCGAGACCCAGCCAGCGCAGCACCTCAAACACCCGTTCCAGCCGTCCGGAGGTCGTCGAGAATGGAGAGGATAGTCTGCCTGCGGTCAAGGTTGTAGGCATCTGCGGTCGTCAGCCGCTCGGACAGCTCCGACGAAAGCCGCGCGAACCGTTCGGCCGCTGCCAGATCGCCGCCAAGGCCGGCGGCCTTCGCCTGTGCGCTCACATGGCGCGCGACGAGCGTCGCGAAGAAGTCGAAGATCGTATCGCTGTCCTTGGCGGCAAGGATATCGCCGAGCTTGTGCATCTCGCGCCGCGCCGGCGCGTCGTCGGGATGGCCGAGCATGTGGTCGAACGCGTCGATGATGTCGAGGCCGCCATAATTGACGAGCTTCAGCGCCTCCGAGACGCTGCCCTTTGCCGCCGCAAGCACACGCGCTCCTCTTTCCCCCTCCAGCCGGATGTCGAGATGCGCCAGCGCCCGGGTCATATCGGCATCGGCAAGGGGCCTTAGCGCCAAAGGCAGGCAGCGCGAGCGGATGGTCGGCAGCAGTCGGCCGGGCGTGTGCGTGAGGACGAGAAACATCGACCGCTTCGGCGGCTCTTCGAGAATCTTGAGGATCGCATTTGCCGCGTTGCGGTTGAGATCGTCGGCCGGGTCGATGATGACGATGCGCCAGTTGCCGGTTCCCGAGGTTTGCGCGAAGAACCGCCCTGCCCGCCGCACCTCGTCCACGGTGATCGCGCTTTTCACCTTGCCCGTCTTCTCGTCTACCGGACGTGTGAGGTGCAGGACATTGTGGGACGACCCCGCCGCAATCTGCCGGCTGACCACGGAACCCGGATCGGGATCCGCCATCTCAGCCGGCGCATCGGCCGGCTCGGGATGGCTGAGGATGTGGTTAGCAAAGCGAAAGGCGAGCGTCGCCTTGCCGATGCCCTCCGGCCCCTCGATGAGGATGGCGTGATGCCCCTTGCCGGAACGATAGCCCGCCGCGAGAAAAGCCTGTGCCTCTTCGTGCCCAAACAATGCGCTGTTGTCGGATGGCGCGATAGCCCCATCGAGGACATCGGATCGACCGTCGCTCATGCCTCTACCCCCGCATCCTGCCGCTCGGCGATGAGCGCTTCCACGGCTGCCAGCACATCGCGCGCGATGGCTTCGACCGAACGAGAGGCATCGATGACACGACACCGAACGGGATCGCGCGCAGCAATGTCCAGAAAGGCCTCGCGGCGCTTCTCGTGTGTTTCCAGCTCTTCCTTCTCGAAGCGATCCGGCACGGCATTCGCTACGTCGCCGGCCTTGGACGCACGGACCCGTGCCCGCTCTAGGCCTTTGGCCGCAGGCATGTCGAGGATGAAGGTGATGTGAGGTCGCAGACCGTTGATGGCCAGTCGTTCCAGGCCATCGATCAGGGGTTCGGGAAGATTTCCTGTGATGCCCTGATAGACGCGGGACGAGTCCATGAAGCGGTCGCAAAGGACCATGCTGCCACTGTCGAGCGCCGGGCGGATCAATGTTTCCACATGGTCGCTGCGTGCGGCGGCAAAAAGCAGCGCCTCCATGCCAACGCCGTGGGATTCCGCGGCTCCAGACAGGATCACATGCCGCACGGCCTCGGCCCCGGCGGAACCACCGGGTTCGCGGGTGATGCGCACGGCATGGCCCTGCGCTTCCAGCGCGCCGGCGAGAAGACGGATCTGAGTCGACTTGCCGACCCCCTCGCCGCCTTCGAATGTCACGAACATCGCATCTGCCGTCAATTCCATTGCCTCAATAGCCGCGATCTCCAGCCCTGATGCCGCAAACGCCGATCACCATGTACCCGCCATCGCACAGACGCGGAGAGCATTCCAAGCGGATAAGATCCAGTAGCCTATTGCTCTTCGTCTGAAAACACGCGCGCTGGAAAAGGACGCAGAGCCGCTGGACAACACACCGCAGCGCCATCGACAGGAACAGTCAAAGCCAGAAGAACAGCAATTCCTGCAAGGCATCCGCAGCGCGGCGCGTCAGCGAGCCGGCCTCGACGGACACGGCCGTGTTCAGCGGTACCTCCCGCAATAGCTGCTCCCCGTTCCAGATACGCAGCGTGCCCGCGACCTCCCCTGCCCGCACAGGCGCGGTCAACGGCCAACGATAGACGACACGGGCGGTGAGCTTCGCCGGCGTCTTCACCGGCAGCAGGATATCGACAGGACCCGCCGTCACCAGCCCGACGGCAGGTCGGTCGCCACCGTAGACGCTCGCCTCCGCGACCGCCTCGCCCTCGGCGAACAGCCGTTTCTCCGAGAAGTTCGTCATGGCCCAGTTGAACACACGCCTTGCCTCGGCCACGCGGTCCTTGTCCGTGGCGAGCCCGTTCAGCGCCAGATCAACGCGGCGCCCATCCCGCTCCATGGACGCGACGATGCCGTAGCCGTAACCTTCGGCAAAACCCGTGACGTAGCCGTCAACGCCGATATTCGCGGATATCAGCGGGTTCCGGTTGCGCTGGCGGATCTTGTTCCATTCGAACTCGGCTTGCCGAAAGAGCGGAATATCATCGGGATAGGACGCGCGGAGATGACGCGCGAGCTTCACGAGGTCCCGCATCGTCGTCAGATTGCCCTCCGCGGGCAGACCGGTTGGATTGGCGAATGTCGAGTTTTTCAGCCCGATCGCCCGCGCTCGCGCCGTCATGCGCTCCGCGAATGCGGCCTCACTGCCGACCATTCCCTCCGCGAGGATGATGCAGGCATCATTGGCATATTGCACGACGACGCCCTGCAACAGATCGCCGACCGAGACTCTGGAATTCAACGCGGCAAACATCGCCGATGTGCCGGATGGCGCCCCGCCCGTCCGCCAGGCATGCTCGCTGACGGGGAAAAGCGTATCGCGCGACAGGCTCCCGGCCTTCAGGGCCGAGAGCACCAGCTCGACCGTCATCATCTTGGCCATGGAAGCCGGCGGCACGGCTTCGTCGGCCGCTTTCTCCAGGAGAACGGTTTCCGTCAGCGCATCGATGACCAGCGCCTGGCGCGCCTTGGTGTCGAATTCCTGCGCGCCGGAGGCGGTGCTGCAGAGCGCGAGCGCTATCGTCAGCGCCAATGTCTTGCCGAGCGTGCGCCGCCTCACGAAGCCTCCCAAGCGGCCGCCGTCATCCCGCCGGTCTCAGCGAGCGTTGCGTGTGGCATGCGCAATGATGGCGGATGAGGTCAAAGCCTGCGGATCGACCATGATGGCATCGAACGCGGTTTCCGAGGTGCTGACGCGCGCTTCCACATAGGCCGCGGCATAGAGAATGCCGTTACCCGGCTTGCCGAAGCTGCCCGGACGCTCTGCGGGAATGGGGCCGATGTCCGGCAGCGTCACGAAAGCCTCCAGGGCCTCCATGGCGCCCGGCGCGCGCAGCACGTGTTGCGTCTCGGCAAGGGCCGTCATCGAGGAAGCACTGTCGAGCGAAGGACTTGCAGACGGCGCCGCGTGATTGCGCGCTGCTTGCGGCACGGGCGCCTTGGCCGGAACCGAAACCGTTCCGAGATCCGAAGACCCGAGGTTCTTCATCTGTCGCGACAGAGGTTCGTTCGAGGCGACCATGACGCCGGACGCGATCTGTCCTTCCGGAGCGATACCCGGTACGCGGCTACCCTTTGCCGCGTAGGACGCCATCAGGTAAGGCATGTCGTTGCCTTCAAGCGGCGCACGGCCCACATATTGCACCCGCACCTGTGCACTGCCCTTGCGCTTGATGTCGAGAAGATCGGCCGTCTTGGAGGATACGTCGATGATGCGCCCGTACTCGTAGGGGCCGCGATCGTTCACGCGAACGATGACCGAAGAGCCGTTCTCGACATTCGTCACGCGGGCATAGCTGGGAAGCGGAAATGTGGGATGGGCTGCAGAGAGATGCGCCGTATCGTAGACTTCGCCATTGGCGGTCAGACGACCGTGGAATGCGGATCCGTACCAGGAGGAAACGCCGACCTTGTTGTAGCCGAAGTCTTCCTTCGGCGTGTACCACTTGTCCTTGACCTTGTAGGGCTTGCCGACCTGATAACGCCCGCCGCCCTTCGGAATGTTCTTGCCGTCGGCGACGCGGGGGCTCGCCTTGACGCCATAGACCGACTCAGGAAAATACTCCTTGCTCCGCTTCTTCGGAGCCTCGACCTGCGCTGTGGTTCCGCAGGACGTCAGCGCCAGGCAGATCGCCGGAACGGCCACAAAACCTGCGCCTCTCGCGAGGAAACGTGCGTATTGTCTGAAAGTCATCTGTCCCACATTGCCGCTTGTCTGACGAAACCGGAACACCTGAGCCCCTCGCAGGCGCGCCGATCGTACCAAAAGGATACAGTCGTCAAAAATGACAGCAACGTGGCATAAATGCGAACGCAGGGTCCGCACATGTCATGGAATTGGTTTTTATGGTTAATGCATGGTTACGATCAGCCGACCGCGAGGTCAGCCGACCTCAGCAGACATATTCGATGATGGTGTAGTTCACGCCGACGATCCGGCCCCGTAAATCCCGCACGAAGGAGGGAATATATTGCTCCTCCGGCGGAACACAGATGTCAGCCGTCTTATCGTTGGCACTGCTGCCCATCGGCGTCGAAGTGTCGAGGCCCGCCAAAACAACGTCGTCGCTGGAATAAGACGCCGGATCGCCAAGGGCGGCAACGGCCGGCTGTGACAGAGCAACACCAAGGCCAAGAACCGCACACATCATAACCTTCCGCATCACTCGATCTCCATTGCCCTTGATTATCCGCTCTCTGAACACCGCCAATCTGCCTTTGTTCCAAACCTTAACGCCAACGGCATCCGGGTCGATCGTTCAGCGGCTCCGCCTGAGGCCCATGCTGAACCTTGGCCTAAAACCCCGAGTTGACGACCCGCCCTCCAACCGCTAATCCAACCAAACCCTCGCAAGGCGAAAAGCCTCAGGAAGAGTGTCCGAGTGGTTTAAGGAACCGGTCTTGAAAACCGGCGTGCGGGAGACCGTACCGTGGGTTCGAATCCCACCTCTTCCGCCAGCGCGCGAAACTTCAAATGTAAAATGGTCGGGTCCAAGAAAAGTGCCGAAATCGGACCGGACCTCTTGCGCTTCGTCTAGGATGATTCTAAACGCTGGCCACGGTTCGTTAAATCGACCCGAAGAGGCCTCGTGGCGGAGTGGTGACGCAGAGGACTGCAAATCCTTGCACCCCGGTTCAATTCCGGGCGAGGCCTCCAACCGCATTTTCATGCACCTGTAACGTCCCCCTCAACGTCTTCCATCTGACCTATGCCCTATATGGGCCCCTCAACGACACGCACGGTGGACGTAGGGTTTTTGTTCTGGCAAAAGGGGCGCGGACGCGACTGCCGTTAATTTAAGAACGGGGTCGGGCGACAGATTGACGTCACGTCGCTGCCACGAGATCACGGCGGCCGTCCAGTTTACATTCTCTGAATATAGGCGAGCGCTGTCTGCCCGTGGAACGCCGCAGATTTCCAAACGAATTCAATGCGCCATGTTCACATCTCTTTGCGCTGCAAGGATAGCGACCGAGCTGCTGGGTAAATGATGGCGGCGAACGCGCATTTGGAATTTGCAGCCGGTCTGAAACGGCATTCGTCTGTTGATCGAACGTCCACAATCCAGTTGAATCCGACAAGAGACTCGGTAATATCCCTTTATCGTCAACCCATTGGCGACATATTAGATATACGGGGGGGAACAATGAAAATCATCACCACAGGCGCGATTATCATCAGCGCCATTTTTATGTCCGGGGCAGCACAGGCCGAGGATCTGGTGTTCACACTGAAGAACGGCACGAAATCTGTTCTAACGCGCTTCTACACGTCACCTGTCGGTGTCAGTGACTGGGAGGGAGACGTGTTCGGCGAACAGGTTCTCAACCCCGGCGAGACAATTGAACTTACGATCGCGGACGGGCGAGACGTTTGTAACTACGACATGCGTTTCGAATTCGAAGAGGGCTCAGATCTCGCAACAACGGAAGACAAGCAGAATTTATGCGAGATGGGATCTTACACGATCCACGAGTAATCGGCCTGATCTTCCACTAGAACTCTTCTAGTATAATATGTCGGAGCAGCTGACTGTGATGCCTGTGTATCACAGCGAACTGGCTGCTCCGACCGTCGTCAACGGAACACTGTTTCCGAGATCGTTGTTTGCATATTTGATCACAAGTATACTGAGGACCGATGCAAGCATTCCGACAAAAATCATTCTCATAATGGAATCCCTAGCGCATGAAGATGCGCGTTTTTGGTAAGTAGTACTTTGAACAGCACCAAAAAATAAATTGAAATCGCCAATGCGACCATCCTGCTACAAGCTGGAGCCTCGATGGGGTTTACCATCAGCCGCTTTACTCGCCTTGGAAAGTGCTACGGCTTCTATGCGGGCTATAGACCTCGCTAGTTAAATCCTGGGCTGCTTCTGCGTTCTGTACACTCATAGACGTCATGCTTCCCGCAAGGTCACTTCCATTATCGTTAAAGACGATAACTCGAAAGATTCCAATGTTGCGGGCATCTTCGCCTCCGTCGCGTTCGCCCGGTAAACGCCGACCTGTCCAAGCGGTTCCATAGACTTTCACCTACAGGCATCGTTGAGCTGACAGGTCTCAGAACTGAACGTGTTCCGCTTGATCGCTTTGCGAACGGAACACCAGGTGGCACAAATTCCTGGCGGCTGGTAACGTAAGGGATGGATGGCGAAGCTTGCCTACATCTCAAGCCACGAGATTTCAGAGGCCTTCAATTACCCCTTCTTCATCCCGTCCTGGAGGCGGGATCCAGCGACCTGACGTTGGTGCGTCCACAAGTGTCGACTCATCTTACGGACGTCAGATGGCAACGCTCCGGCTCAAGGCCGGACCAACGAGAAGGTGGATGGCTCGACCCTCACGATCGCATCTCTGCAGAACGTGACCTTTGTGATTTTCGTTTGTCCTCGCCGGGAAAGCAATCAACCAGGACCGTTTAAAACGTGAACTCCAAACAGCTTGCCGCCAAGGCTTCATGTGCTGGAACCTGATGACGACGAGACTTCATCAACCTTATAACAGCAACGCCCTTCCCTCTCACTGGTAACGGCGAATCAAGCCAACGAGCTTTCCTTGGACCTTCACCCGTTCTGGGCCAAAAATCCGTGTCTCATACTCTGGATTGGCTGCTTCAAGAGCAACGGAGGCGCCCTTGCGGCGGAAGCGCTTGAGGGTTGCTTCTTCGTCATCCACGAGGGCAACGACGATCTCGCCGGGGCTAGCACTGTTGGCATTGCGGATGATCACGGTGTCACCGTCCAGAATACCCGCTTCGATCATCGAGTCGCCTCGGACTTCCAAGGCGTAGTGCTCGCCATTGCCGATCATAAAGGCGGGAACGGAGATATCGTGCGTATTGTTCTGGATAGCGGAAATCGGGACGCCTGCGGCAATGCGCCCCATCACCGGAACCGACACGCTATTGTCGTTGCCCAGCCCGGCCGCCGTCTTCGGCGCACTTTCAGGTGCGGAGCTTCCTCTGCTTCCCTGAATGACGCTGGGCGAAAAGCCACGCTTGGGTGGGACGGCCGTCAGATACGCCTCCGGCAGCTTGATGACCTCAAGCGCTCGTGCCCGATTGGGCAGGCGCCGGATGAACCCGCGCTCCTCGAGAGCCGTGATCAGACGATGAATGCCGGACTTGGACGCGAGCTCAAGTGCATCCTTCATTTCGTCGAATGAAGGGGGAACACCCGATTCCTTCATGCGCTCATGAATGAAAATCAACAGTTCCTGTTGCTTGCGGGTCAGCATGATCAATCGACTCCAGAGTCACGAAACAAAGCAAGAACAGTGTTATATGTTCCTCATGTGTTCTGCAAGGGACATTCTGGGTAAACCACAGCCGGCGTAATCAACAACAGGCGTTTGTCCAAAGCGTTGCTTTTTGCATTCCACGAAAAGCAGGAACTGTTGTCGACGCACAACCTCCCTCAGCTTTGCAATAGCAACGCCGCCATGAGCTTACCCATGACGGCGCAAAAGAAACCTCGAACTTATGCATCAACCTGCGGCAGGCCGACGTGAATCAAAACGGGATATCGTCATCCAGATCGCGCGAGAAGCCGCCGCTCGATCCGCCGGTGCTGCCGCCCGATCGGGCGCCGGAGGACTGGGCCGGGCGATCATAATCGTCCCCGTAATTCGACCCACCGCTTCCGCCACCATATTCCGAGCTGCCACGGCTTCCGCCACCGCCACCGCTGCCTCCACCATCGCGACCGTCAAGCATGGTCAGCGTCGAGTTGAATCCCTGAAGAACCACCTCGGTCGAGTAACGGTCGTTTCCGTCCTTGTCCTGCCACTTGCGGGTCTGCAGCGCGCCCTCGAGATAGAGCTTGGCGCCCTTCTTCACATATTGCTCCACGACCTTGCACAGGCCTTCGTTGAAGACCACGACGGTGTGCCACTCCGTTTTCTCGCGCCGCTCACCGGAGTTCCGGTCGCGCCAGCTTTCGGAGGTCGCAATGCGCAGGTTTGCGATCGGCTTGCCATCCTGCGTCCGCCGAATCTCGGGGTCCGCCCCGACGTTGCCGATGAGGATCACCTTGTTTACGCTACCAGCCATCTCTTTGTCCTGTCTCCTGAAAGCGGTTCAACGATCCGCATCGTGCCGCGAGCCTACGCTGTTGAGCGCGGCATTTCGCCCTTCGCCGGCAGCAATCCACAACAGTTTGCAAATTTGTTCTTTATTTGTTCTATGTCTTGGGTATGATCCTGTCAAGCGAGGCCGTGAGGGCCCGCAGACAGGGGATCGCAGACAGGGGATCACTGTAACGAAGGAATAGCGGTTTCCCGAAAACGCGCCTCGACATATGAAGTAATGATCTTAAGTAAGGGCTTCGTCCCCATGCAGAGCGTCCGACCATGAGCGAATTCAAGACCATTTCGATCCGCGGTGCGCGGGAGCACAATCTGAAGGGCGTCGATCTCGACCTCCCGCGCAACAAGCTGATCGTGATGACAGGCCTGTCCGGATCGGGAAAGTCGTCGCTGGCCTTCGATACCATCTATGCCGAAGGGCAGCGGCGCTATGTCGAGAGCCTCTCGGCCTATGCGCGCCAGTTCCTTGAGATGATGCAGAAGCCCGACGTCGATCTGATCGAAGGCCTTTCGCCTGCGATTTCCATCGAACAGAAGACAACGTCGAAGAATCCCCGTTCGACCGTGGGAACGGTCACCGAGATCTACGATTACATGCGCCTTCTGTTCGCGCGCGTCGGCGTGCCCTATTCGCCAGCGACGGGTCTGCCGATCGAAAGCCAGACTGTCAGCCAGATGGTCGATCGGATTCTTGCGATGGAGGAAGGCGCTCGCCTGTACATTCTCGCGCCGATGATCCGAGGGCGAAAAGGAGAGTACAAGAAGGAACTCGCGGAGCTCATGAAGAAGGGCTTTCAGCGCGTAAAGGTGGACGGCCAGTTTTACGAGATCGCCGATGTTCCCGCGCTCGACAAGAAATACAAGCATGACATCGACGTGGTCGTCGACCGTCTGGTCGTGCGCGGCGATATCGCGGCAAGGCTTGCGGACAGTCTGGAGACCTCGCTGAGGCTTGCGGATGGCCTGGCAATTGCGGAATTTGCCGACAAGCCGCTGCCGGAGAAGGAGACATCCGCCGGCGGTTCCGCCAACAAGTCGCTGAACGAGACGCATGAGCGCGTGCTGTTTTCGGAAAAGTTCGCCTGCCCCGTCTCGGGCTTCACGATTTCGGAGATCGAGCCCCGCCTGTTTTCGTTCAACAATCCCTTCGGCGCCTGCCCGACCTGCGATGGTCTCGGCAGCCAGCAGAAGATCGATGAGGCGTTGATCGTGCCGGAGCATGATCGGACGCTGAAGAACGGAGCGATCGCCCCCTGGGCCAAATCGTCGTCCCCCTATTACGATCAAACTCTGGAAGCGCTCGGCAAGGCCTTTGGGTTCAAACTGAGCAATACCTGGGCTGAGCTCTCCGACGCTGCGAAGAAGGCGATCCTGCGCGGCACGGACGACAAGATCGTCTTTCAATATGCGGACGGCGCGCGCTCCTACAACACCACGAAGACATTCGAGGGCATCGTTCCCAATCTTGAGCGGCGCTGGAAAGAAACCGAGTCGGCCTGGGCGCGTGAGGAGATCGAGCGCTATATGTCGGCAGCCCCCTGCCCCGCCTGCAAGGGCTTCCGGCTGAAGCCCGAGGCGTTGGCGGTCAAGATCGATCGTCTTCATATCGGAGAGGTCACGAACATGTCGATCCGCGTCGCGCGCGACTGGTTCGAGGATCTGCCTGCGCGTCTGACGGACAAGCAGAACGAGATCGCCGTCCGCATTCTGAAGGAGATCCGCGATCGGCTGCGATTCCTGAACGATGTCGGGCTGGATTATCTCAGCCTCTCGCGAAATTCCGGGACGCTGTCGGGTGGCGAGAGCCAGCGCATCCGGCTCGCGTCGCAGATCGGTTCCGGCCTGACAGGCGTGCTCTATGTGCTGGACGAGCCGTCGATCGGGCTACATCAGCGCGATAATGCCCGCCTGCTCGATACGCTGCGGCACCTGCGCGATATCGGCAACACGGTTATCGTGGTCGAGCATGACGAGGATGCGATCCTGACGGCGGATTATGTCGTCGATATCGGTCCCGCGGCTGGCATCCATGGCGGACAGGTCGTGGCGTCCGGCACGCCGCAGGAGATCATCGATCATCCGACGTCGCTGACCGGCAAGTATCTTTCGGGCGACCTTTCGGTCCTGGTGCCGGCGGAGCGGCGGAAGCCGAAGAAAAAGAAGGAGCTGACGGTCGTTGGCGCGCGCGGCAACAACCTGAAGAACGTCACGGCGTCTATCCCGCTCGGCGTCTTCACGGCGGTCACCGGTGTTTCCGGTGGCGGCAAGTCCACCTTCCTCATCGAGACGCTCTACAAGGCAGCCGCCCGTCGCGTGATGGGTGCGCGCGAGATCCCGGCCGATCACGACCGTATCGACGGGTTCGAGCATATCGACAAGGTCATCGACATCGACCAGTCGCCGATCGGCCGTACGCCGCGCTCGAACCCCGCCACCTATACGGGCGCCTTCACCCCCATCCGTGACTGGTTTTCCGGCCTGCCGGAGGCGAAAGCCCGCGGCTACCAGCCGGGGCGATTCTCCTTCAATGTGAAGGGTGGGCGTTGCGAGGCATGCCAGGGCGATGGCGTCATCAAGATCGAGATGCACTTTCTGCCGGACGTCTATGTGACCTGCGACGTTTGCCACGGCAAACGCTACAATCGCGAAACCCTCGACGTCACCTTCAAGGGCAAGTCGATCGCCGACGTGCTGGACATGACCGTCGAGGAAGGCGTCGAGTTCTTCGCGGCGGTTCCCGCCGTGCGCGACAAACTGGTGACGCTCAACGAGGTCGGGCTTGGCTATATCAAGGTCGGGCAGCAGGCGAACACCCTGTCGGGCGGCGAAGCGCAACGCGTGAAGCTGGCCAAGGAACTCTCCAAGCGATCGACCGGACGGACGCTGTATATTCTGGATGAGCCGACCACCGGCCTGCATTTCCACGATGTGGCGAAACTGCTGGAATTGCTGCACGAACTCGTCAACCAGGGCAATTCCGTCGTCGTGATCGAGCACAATCTGGAGGTTATCAAGACGGCGGACTGGATCCTCGACTTTGGTCCGGAAGGCGGGGATGGCGGCGGTCAGGTCGTGGCCGAGGGAACGCCGGAGCAGATCGTCCGGGAAAAGCGCTCGCACACCGGCCACTTCCTGAAGGAACTGCTGGAGCGCCGCCCGGTCCGCAAGGCCGTGGCTGCGGAATAGCGCGGGCTGGCAAGGAACGAGTAAGAGGGGATGGGTGGCATGGATAAGACGGGTACGATTCGCGTCGGCATCGGCGGCTGGACGTTCGATCCTTGGGAGGGGACCTTCTACCCAGAGGGCCTCGCGAAGAAGCGGCAGCTCGAGTTTGCCGGCAAGGCGCTGAAGGTCATCGAAGTGAACGGGACCTATTACGGCTCCCAGAAGCCCGAGACATTCGCGAAATGGGCATCGGAAGTTCCGGACGATTTCGTCTTCACGCTGAAAGCAAGCCGTTATGCCACGAATAAGAAGGTGCTGGCGGAGGCCGGGGAGTCGATCACGCGTTTCCTGAGCCAGGGGCTGTCGGAGTTGGGCGCCAAGCTCGGACCGATCCTCTGGCAGTTCATGCCGACGAAGAAATTCGATGCCGTGGATTTCGAGGCGTTTCTAAGCCTGCTGCCGGAAACGCAGGATGGGCTGGCTCTGCGCCATGCCGTGGAGGTTCGCCACAGCTCCTTCCAGGTTCCAGAGTTCGTCGAGATGGCCCGCAGGCATAACGTCGCCATCGTCTGTGCGGATCATTCGGAGTATCCGCTGATCGCCGACGTGACCGCCGACTTCGTCTATACCCGTTTGCAGACCGGCAGCGATGATGTCGAAACCTGCTACGACGAGAAACGCCTGGCAGACTGGGAAACACGTCTCGATGCCTGGAGATCGGGAGGCGTGGCCGACGGGCTTCCCTCGCTGGCTGACCCGCTGCCGAAACAGCCTCGCGACGTCTTCGCCTTTTTCATTCATGAGGGGAAGGTCAATGCCCCGAACGGGGCGATGGCGCTTCAGAAGCGGTTCGAATAGCGAATTTGAACCCGCGCAGATCGTGAGTTTTGGATCATCTGTCACATTAAGATGATCTTGCAAATCACGGATTTTCTGAAGTTATAAGGTTTGTGAGATCTGGCCGTCTGCAGAGCCGGTGATGCAGCACGCGGGAAGTGCGAGAGCATCCTCAGCGCATCATAATAAACGCGCCAGACTCGAAGGCATTCGCGGCAACGGCCGGATGGCACGCAGCAGATCTTCGGCCGTCATGCCTTCTCCGGCCTCATGTCCCGCCGCTCCGTGGCGCCAGACGGCACTCGCGGCGGCCTCGAAGGGTGGCATGCCCTGTGCGAGGTGGGCGCCCACGATTCCTGCAAGCACATCGCCGGAGCCGGCTGTCGCAAGCCATGGCGGGGCATTGGCGTTGATCGCGACACGCCCGTCCGGATCCGCAATGACGGTGTCCGAGCCCTTGAGGATAATGACCGCATTGCTTCGCTCGGC
The DNA here is from genome assembly GCF_003217095.1 of Rhizobium sp. PP-CC-3A-592. Taxonomy (GTDB): domain Bacteria; phylum Pseudomonadota; class Alphaproteobacteria; order Rhizobiales; family Rhizobiaceae; genus Ferranicluibacter. Next base: position 1,006,857 of record NZ_QJSR01000002.1, on the reverse strand, counting down.
CGCCTGGTTCGCGCGGTCGATCTTGGAAAGGGCAGTGTCCGCGGCGAGATCCGGAAAGAGCCGGGAAAACTCTCCATCATGCGGCGTCAGGACGAGGCGAACCGGGCCGCGAAATGCAGCAAACAGGGATTGGGGATCATCGCGAAAGGCCGTGATGCCGTCCGCGTCGAGGACCAGCGCTCGATCGGAAAGAGCTGCGACGTAGAGGCGGGCACGGTCTGGTGCGCCGAAGCCGGGTCCGAGCACGAAAGCGTTCAGGCGTTTGTCCTTGACGAGGTCGGACAGCATCTCGTCCGTATCGACCGGCTTCAGCATGATCGCGGTCAGGTGCGCGGCGAGGGTTGGCAAGGCCTCCGTCGGCGCCACCATGGTGACCAGGCCGGCACCGGCCGAAAGCCCGGCGGTCGCACTCATGCGGGCTGCGCCACTGCTCGGCGCCGCGCCGGAAAAGACGATGAGATGCCCGCGGCGGTATTTATGGGCGGCAGGATCGAGCACCTTCACGGCCTCGTGCCAGAGCGCGGGCGTGTTCTCGACGAGAGATGCCCGGTGCGACTTCACGATGCGCGCGGGAATGCCGATATCGACGACCTCCAGCGTCCCGCACAAGGTCCGACCCGGCAGCAGGAGATGTCCAGGCTTGCGCGTCATGAACGTCACCGTCTGCGCCGCTTGAAAACTTTCTCCAAGCACCTGCCCGGATCTGCTATCCACGCCCGACGGCAGGTCGATCGCGATGACGGGCAGAGCCAGATCCGTGACCCTCCTCATCAGGGCCGCGACATCGCTGGAAACCGCGCGCGAAAGCCCTGCACCGAACAGACCGTCGATGACGACGTCACCGATCCTTGGGACATAGGTGGCAAGCGGTTGGTGGGTGATGGAGACCGCAGCGAATGCGCGGGCGGCATCTCCCGGGAAGCGTGCCGGATCGCCCATAAGGTAGACCGCAACCCGTGCTCCGCTGTCGGCAAGCGCTGCTGCAGCGATCAGCGCATCGCCGCCATTGTTGCCGAATCCGCAGAGGCAGACGAACCGCGTCGCCTCGGGATAATGGCGCAGCGCCGAGGCTGCGACGGCATGGCCCGCAGCGCGCATCAGCCCGAAGGAAGAGATGCCGGAAGCAGCCGCATCGCGATCAACCTTCGCCATGCCCGACGGCGTCAGGATCCAGCCGGCCATATCTGTCTCGACGCCCATCTTGCCACCCTTGCGCAAATACGTGATCCTCCTCTTACAGTGCAGAGGCCAAGATCAGAAATCAAGCATCTCACGGGAATGCGTATTGACCAATAACTGAGCATCTGCATATATTTGGCGCTCAAATATCATGCTAAAATTGGGCAAATTCCTTCCGCAGTGCATTAAATTGCCGTAAACCGCTCGCATTACACAAGAAATAGGCATTCTCCTGCAGTGATGAGCTCGATTGATGAAAACAACGTCCGATCCTCGCATCCTCAAGGTAAATGCGTTGAGATTTTGAAGACATGGCATGCTAAATGCATATGGTGGGGCGAGCGGGGATTCCCCTGTTCCAACGGGAGAAGCGGAGAGACATTTTCTCATGAAAAAGGTCGAAGCGATCATCAAGCCATTCAAGCTGGATGAAGTGAAGGAGGCCCTTCAGGAAGTCGGGCTACAGGGCATTACGGTGACGGAAGCCAAGGGTTTCGGACGGCAGAAGGGCCATACCGAATTGTACCGCGGCGCGGAATACGTCGTGGACTTTTTGCCGAAGGTGAAGGTCGAGGTGGTTCTCGCGGACGAGAACGCCGATGCGGTCATCGAGGCGATACGCAACGCCGCCCAGACCGGGCGGATCGGCGACGGCAAGATCTTCGTGTCGAATGTGGAAGAGGTCATCCGAATCCGCACGGGCGAAACCGGCGTCGACGCCATCTGATTTCATGCCGCCGCATTCGCGCGGCGGCCCATAACCGTCAGGGAAGGACATCTCCGATATGACGACTGCGAGCGACATCCTCAAACAGATCAAGGAAAACGACGTCAAGTTCGTTGATCTTCGGTTCACCGATCCCAAGGGCAAGCTTCAGCACGTGACCATGGATGTGTCCTGCGTCGATGAAGACATGTTCGTCGATGGCGTGATGTTCGATGGCTCGTCCATCGGCGGCTGGAAGGCGATCAACGAGTCCGACATGGTGCTGATGCCGGATGCGGCCACGGTGCATATGGACCCGTTCTTCGCACAGTCGACCATGGTCGTCGTCTGCGACATTCTCGACCCGATATCGGGCGAAGCCTACAATCGCGACCCGCGCGGTACGGCGAAGAAGGCGGAAGCCTATCTGAAGTCCTCCGGCATCGGCGACACCGTCTTCGTCGGCCCCGAGCCGGAATTCTTCATCTTCGACGACGTGCGCTACAAGGCCGATCCCTACAACACCGGCTTCAAGCTCGATTCGTCGGAACTGCCGTCGAATGACGACACCGCTTACGACACCGGCAATCTCGGCCACCGTCCGCGCGTCAAGGGCGGCTATTTCCCCGTCCCGCCGATCGACAGCTGCCAGGACATGCGCTCGGAAATGCTCACGGTCCTCTCCGAGATGGGCGTGACGGTCGAGAAGCAGCACCACGAAGTGGCGGCCGCCCAGCATGAGCTTGGCGTCAAGTTCGACACGCTGGTGCGCAGCGCCGACCAGATCCAGATCTACAAATACGTCGTGCATCAGGTGGCCAATGCCTATGGCAAGACGGCGACCTTCATGCCGAAACCGATCTTTGGCGACAACGGCTCGGGCATGCACGTGCACCAGTCGATCTGGAAGGACGGCAAGCCGACCTTCGCGGGTGACGAATACGCAGGTCTTTCGGAAAATTGCCTGTTCTACATCGGCGGCATCATTCGCCATGCCAAGGCGATCAACGCCTTCACCAACCCGACGACCAATTCCTACAAGCGTCTGGTCCCGGGCTATGAGGCGCCGGTTCTGCTGGCCTATTCCGCCCGCAACCGCTCGGCCTCCTGCCGCATTCCGTTCGGCTCGGGTGCCAAGTCCAAGCGGGTCGAAGTCCGCTTCCCCGATCCGCTGGCAAACCCCTATCTGGCGTTTGCCTCCATGCTGATGGCCGGTCTTGATGGTATCCGTAACAAGATCCATCCCGGCAAAGCGATGGACAAGGACCTCTACGACCTGCCCGCCAAGGAGCTGAAGAAGATCCCGACGGTTTGCGGTTCGCTGCGCGAAGCGCTTGAAAATCTCGATCGCGACCGCAAGTTCCTGACCGCCGGCGGCGTGTTCGATGACGACCAGATCGATGCCTATATCGAGCTGAAGATGGCCGAAGTCATGCGCTACGACATGACGCCGCATCCGGTCGAGTTTGACATGTACTACTCGGCCTGATCTGCCGCGAAGAAACGAAAAAGGCCGGCGCCACGAGCGCCGGCCTTTTTCGTTGCCCGGGGCTTATCATTGTGGAGAGCGTTGCCTCCTGAGAAGGCAATGTGTTTTTCGGGGCATAACCCCTGCGCGGTCTCCGTCCGTCCCTTGATCTTGCGCCGTTTCCTCCCACATATTGAAGGAAAGGAATACGGTCATGATGAAACAGAGAGATGCAAAGTTCCAGATCGGACAAGTGGTTCGCCACCGGCTCTTCCCGTTCCGCGGCGTGATCTTCGATGTCGATGCGGAGTACGCGAATACGGAAGAATGGTGGAACGCCATTCCGGCCGAAGTTCGGCCCGATCGCGATCAGCCCTTCTATCACCTTCTGGCAGAAAACGACGAGAGTGAATATGTCGCCTATGTCTCCGAGCAGAACCTGATGTCCGACGAGACGGGAACACCGGTTCGTCACTCCCAGGTCGAGACGTTCTTCGATCCGGAGACCATTGGCCAGTACAAGCCGAAGGCCGTCGTCACGCACTGATCAGCCGGCATATCCTGCCTGGATCTGAAAAACAAAAAGCCCGAATCGCGAGATCCGGGCTTTTTTCTTGGGCAATAGCCCTGATCAGTTCTGCTTGGCAGCCTTCTGGGCTTCTTCAAGCTTCTTGCGGGCGTCTTCCGCCTTCTTCTGCATTTCTTCCTGCAGCAGGCGCTGGCGTTCCTGAAGCTTCGACTGCTCGATCGGCTCGCCATCGAAAACGCCGGTGAAGCCTTCGAGCGACATCTTGATCGGGTTCGGTGCGCGCTGGAAGTTGATCGACGTGAAGACCACTTCGCTGCCCTTTTTCAGGCTGGCGATGACGGCGTCCGACAGAGGCGCTTCGGCCACGCACTTGTCGGGCATGCAGATCGCGTAGTCGAGCTTGATCGGCTTGCCGCCGTCGATCTGGACCTGGACGCCGGGCGGCAGCAGGCGCGCGGAGGGAACGGAGACCTGAAGGATCTTCCGGTTGACCTTGCCCTGAACGCTGATGAGGCCGGCAGCCGTGATCAGCTGGCCGTTATTGGCGGAGAGCAAGTTCTGCACGATGCAGACGTCATTGTCTTCCTGCTTGGTGCAGACTTTGAACCAGCCCTGCGGCGGGCGCTGGGATGCCTGCTGCGCGAAAGAGGCCGACGGCATTGCAGCGGCCGCTACGGCGCCGGCGAAAGCCGAAATGGCGACTTTCTTGGTAAGGGTGGGCTTGAAGGTCATAACGATATCCGTCTCCTGAATTCCATCGTTTCTGCGGCTCGGGTGCAGCGCTCCTTGAAAGAGACGCGCAACATCACGTTCACTACAGGATCGGTTGCGATCGTTCTGCACGGGACCATGTATAATCCCGAGAACCACCCAAGCAATCCGCTCATCCCAATGTCGAGTGCTCGGCCGCCCGCTCCTCTGTTGGTCAATTGAGGCATTTACATGACCCGTCAAGTGGCGGTTCCCTCTCCTACAGCGTCACGCCGGCCTAATCCAGCCATGCCTACGGAAAATAGCGGCTTCAGGCATGACATTTCACAACGGCAACGTCATGCGACCGCCATTTCGCGGACGGCAAGGTTCAAAAATCGGCTCGACATGATAGGGTCGGCAGGAATCGTTTCTGGATCCGCTCGAACTATTGCCGGGCCCGTCCGCATCGGAGAACCGTGTGCGCGCATTGTTTCTGGGCCTCGCCCTGTTCACGTCCCTGTCAGTCGCCGGCGCGGCGATCGCCGAGCCCGTTCACGGCATTGCCATGCACGGAACGCCGGCCCTGCCCGCCGACTTCAAGAACTTTCCCTATGTCGATCCGCAGGTGAAGAAGGGCGGTCACATTTCCTATGGCGTCGTGGGTTCGTTCGACAACCTCAATCCCTTCATCCTGAAAAGCATGCGCACGACGGCGCGCGGCATGCTCGATCCGGAATACGGCAACCTCATCTATGATTCGCTCATGACGCGCTCGCGCGACGAAGCGTTCTCGCTCTACGGGCTCTTGGCGGAAACGGTGGAGTGGGATGAAGACCGGACCTTCATCCAGTTCAATCTCAACCCAAAGGCACGCTGGTCCGATGGCCAGCCGGTGACGCCGGAGGATGTCATCTTCACCTTCGAAATCTTCCGCGACAAGGGCCGCGTGCCCTTCGCGTCGAGGCTCGACAAGGTTGCCAAGATGGAGAAGGTCGGCGACCGCAGCGTTCGCTTCACCTTCAATGAGAAGAGCGACCGCGAATTCCCGCTCCTCATCGCCATGACGCCGATTCTGCCGAAGCACGCGACACCGGTCGAGACCTTCGACCAGACGACGTTGAAATTCCCGATCGGGTCCGGCCCCTACAAAGTCGCCTCTGTCACGCCGGGCGAGCGGATCGTCTACGAGCGCGACCCCAACTATTGGGCAAAGGATCTGCCGTCCAAGATCGGTCAGGACAATTACGACCGCGTTTCCGTCGAGTATTTCCTGCAGGACAATTCGCTGTTCGAAGCCTTCAAGAAAGGCGAGATCGACATCTACCCGGAAGGCAGCCCCAATCGCTGGGCGCGCAGCTATAATTTTCCGGCGGTACAATCCGGCGAGGTCATCAAGGACACGTTTTCGCCGAAGACGCCCTCGGGCATGCTCGGCTTCGTCTTCAATACCCGCCGGGCGATGTTCGACAACCCGAAACTCCGGCAGGGTCTTGCTCTCGTCTTCGATTTCGAATGGGTCAACAAGAACCTCTATGATGGTGCCTATACGCGCACGCAGAGCTACTGGCAGAATTCCGGCCTCTCCTACCTCGGCCAGCCGGCCGACGATCGCGAATTGGGCCTGCTCGGCGATATCCGCAACCGCATCCTCCCCGGCGTGCTCGATGGAACCTACCGCCTGCCCGTCACCGACGCCTCCGGGCGAGACCGCAACGTTTTGCGCGAAGCGGTGACGCTGCTGCGCGAAGCCGGCTATACGATCCGCGACGGCCAGATGAAGAACGGCGACGGACAGCAGCTCGCATTCGAGATCATGACCCAGAACGAAGGTCAGGAGAAGATGGCGCTGGCCTACCAGCGCTTCCTGGCAGCGCTCGGCATTCGCGCGGGCGTGCGTACGGTCGATGATTCGCAGTACCAGCAACGCAGCCAGTCCTTCGACTACGACATCATCGTCAAGTCCTTCCCGTCGTCCCTCTCGCCGGGTATCGAGCAGCTTGGCCGCTGGTCGTCGCAATCGCGCGATCGGCAGGGCAGCGAAAATTTTGCCGGCGTTGCCGACAAGGATATCGACACGCTGATCAACAACATTCTGCAGGCGCGTTCGCAGGAAGATTTTACCGCCGCCGTTCGCGCCCATGACAGGATGCTCGTCTCCAACTTCTACGCGGTGCCGCTCTATCACGTGGCCTCGCAGTGGGTCGGCCGCCACAAGCGCATCGGTCGGCCGAACACCGTTCCGCTCTACGGCTACAGCCTGCCGACATGGTGGGATGTCGATGCACAGACAAGCGCCTCACCGGCCCCGCAGCCGCCTGCGGTACCGCAAGGCCAGCAAAGCCAGAAAGGGAAGTAACACCATGGAACACGTCACCATCGACGTCGTCTCGGACGTCGTCTGCCCCTGGTGCTATCTCGGCAAGGCGCGGCTGGACAAGGCCATCGCGGAATTGGCGAGCGAGATCCTCGTCACGGTCAGCTGGCGCCCCTACCAGCTCAACCCGGATCTGCCGCCGGAAGGCGTCGATCACAAGGCGCACCTGGCCGCAAAGCTCGGCGGGGATGCCGCCGTTGCGCGGGCGCATGAAACCCTCACGGCGCTTGGGCACGCCGATGGCGTGGCCTTCGACTTCGACGCCGTGAAGATCTCGCCGAACACACTCGACGCGCACAGGCTGATCCGCTGGGCCCAGGCGGAAGGTGCCGACATACAGGCAAATGTCGTGACGGGCCTGTTTCGCGCCAACTTCGAGGAAGGCCGCGATGTCGGAGACCGGGAGACACTGATCGACATCGCCGAAGCCGGCGGCCTCGACCGTGCCGTCGTCACCACTCTGCTTGCCTCCGACGCCGACACGGCCGACGTCAAGACAGAGATCGACATGGCACGCGACATGGGCGTCACCGGCGTTCCCTGCTTCATCATCGAGAGCAAATATGCTGTGATGGGTGCCCAGTCGGTCGAGGTGCTCACCAGCGCCCTGCGCGATATCGCCCAGATGAAGAACCAGGCGAATATCAACTGACAGGTTCTGCCGGCCTTAGGTCGCCGCAATCCGTGCAATCGCCGCAGCATCCACGGCGGACGCCTGCTCCATGGCCTCTCTGCGCTTGTCCTGATCCTTGTCTTTCGAGCCGATGGACGATCCGAAATGGAAGCTGATGACAGTCGCGAATGCAGTGGCGAACGCGCCGAGGATGATGTTGAAGACGGCCGAGTTTTCTGGTTCGACTTTCCAAAAGGCGACGATGTAGACGAGGAGAATAAATCCGCCGGTGATGCCGACGGAGAGAGCTGGGTTCACCCAGACATGCTTCGCATTTCGCGACTGTAGTTCCAGATAGAACCGCCGCGCCTGCTCCAGCTTTTCGAACTCCGCATCGAGACGTCGCAGCTTTTCCGCAATCTCATCCGGAACCGCCGGTGCGACCGGGCTCACCGGAGCAATCGCTGTCTCACTGCTCTTTTCGGTCAACGACGATATCTGCGTGACGACACGCTCCCGGAGCGCAGGATCGCTGTCGAGGATGACGGCGGCGTCTGCCGGCACCATCACGCCCGGCACAGCCTTTAGAACCACGACGATATCCGCTGCGAGCGTTCCAGACCGATCCTCCGCCAACGCCTTTTCAAGGCCCGGCACGATTGTCTTTGCAAGCACAAGCCACTCATCCATTGTCATTCTCCCGCCTAACGAGTGACAATGTTGCGCGACACCAATAGCGTGTCAATCCTGTAAATCAGATATTTCTCACGTACAGGGGGTCATCCCTTTGCTATGCCTGCAAGCTGCGTCATCAGCATGGCAGCACCGCCAAGCCGCTTCTCCGGCGTCGGATAATCCCGCTGGAAGAAGATGCTTTGGTCCTGTCGTACCTTGGCGAGCGTTCCCTGCTTGGCGATGTAGCCGACGAGGCCCGCCGGATTCGGGAAATCGCGATTGCGGAAATGCACGACGACACCCTTCGGCCCGGCATCCAGCTTCTCGACATTGGCGGTCCGGCAGAGCGACTTGACGTAGACGATCTTCAGCAGGTGCTGAACCTCGATCGGCAACGGCCCGAACCGGTCGATCAACTCGGCGCCGAAGGCGTCGATATCGGCAAGCTCGGTGATTTCCCCGAGCCGGCGATAGAGCATCAGACGGAGATGGAGATCCGGCACGTAGTCATCCGGGATCATCACCGGCGTGCCGACCGAGATCTGCGGCGACCAGCCGCTGTCGGTCACCTCGTCGTCGCCCTTCAGTTCGGCAACCGCTTCCTCCAGCATCTGCTGGTAGAGCTCGAAACCGACTTCCTTGATATGACCGGACTGCTCGTCGCCGAGCAGGTTCCCCGCGCCGCGAATGTCGAGGTCGTGGCTCGCGAGCTGGAAGCCCGCGCCGAGCGTATCGAGCGATTGCAGCACCTTGAGCCGCCGTTCGGCAGGTCCCGTCAGCGTCTTGTTGACCGGCAGCGTGAACAGCGCGAACGCCCGCACCTTCGACCGGCCGACGCGGCCGCGCAGCTGATAGAGCTGCGCCAGCCCGAACATATCCGCCCGGTGGACGATCAGCGTGTTGGCGCGGGGCACGTCGAGCCCGGACTCCACGATCGTGGTCGACAGAAGCACATCGTACCGCCCTTCGTAGAAGGCGTTCATGATGTCCTCGAGTTCGGTCGCCGGCATCTGCCCGTGGGCGATCGCGACCTTCAGTTCCGGCACGTCGGACTGAAGAAACGCCTGCACGTCGTCGAGATCGGCGAGCCGCGGGCAGACGTAGAAGCTCTGGCCGCCGCGATAATGCTCGCGCATCAGCGTCTCGCGGATCACCAGCGCGTCGAAGGGCGAGATGAACGTGCGCACGGCCATGCGATCGACAGGCGGTGTGGTGATCAAGGACAGCTCCCGCACGCCGGTAAGGGCAAGCTGCAGCGTCCGCGGGATCGGCGTCGCCGAAAGCGTCAGCACGTGAACGTCGGACTTCAGCTCCTTCAGCCGCTCCTTGTGCTTCACGCCGAAATGCTGCTCCTCATCGATGATGAGAAGGCCGAGATTGGCGAAGTTGATGGCGCTGCCGAGCAACGCGTGGGTGCCGACCACGATATCGGTCTTGCCCTCGGCAACCTCCTTCTTCGTCAGCGCCAGTTCCTTGGAGCCGACGAGGCGCGAGGCCTGCGCCAGCCGGATCGGCAGGCCGCGGAAGCGCTCCGTGAAAGACTTGAAGTGCTGGCGGGCAAGAAGCGTCGTGGGAACGACGACCGCGACCTGCACGCCGTTCATCGCCGCGATGAAGGCGGCACGCAGTGCGACCTCGGTCTTGCCGAAGCCGACGTCGCCGCACACCAGCCGGTCCATCGGCCGGCCGGCGCCGAGATCGTCCCGCACGGCCTCGATCGAGGTCATCTGGTCCTCGGTCTCGTCATAGGGGAAGCGCGCGGCAAATTCGTCGTAGATCCCTTCGGGCGTCGTCAGCACCGGTGCGCGCCGCGTCAGCCGCTCGGCCGCGATGCGGATGAGGCCACCGGCCATGTCCAGCAGCCGCTTCTTCAGCTTGGCCTTGCGCGCCTGCCACGCCACACCGCCCAGCTTATCGAGAATGGCATCGCTGCCTTCCGAGCCGTAGCGGGAGAGCAGATCAATGTTCTCGACCGGCAGATAGAGCTTGGCATCGTCGGCATAGACGAGTTCCAGGCAGGCATGGGGCGCACCGGCGGCCTCGATGGTGCGCAGCCCGACGAACCGCCCGATGCCATGCTCGGCGTGAACGACGATCGAGCCCTCGTCGAGCCCCGCCACTTCGGCGATGAAGTCGGCCCCGCGCTTGCGGCGCTTGGAGCGGCGCACCATCCGGTCGCCGAGAATATCCTGCTCGCCGATAACGACGAGATCGCCGCTCTCGAAACCGCTCTCGAGGCTGAGGACGGCAGCCGCAGCTTCGCCCGACGTCAGCTTGCCGACCTCGCCGAAGGACGCGACCGGCTTGATGTTGCCGAGCCCATGCTCTGCCAGCACCTGGAGCAACCGGTCGAGCGATCCTTCGGACCAGCCGGTGACGAGCACCTTGGCACCCTTGGCGCGCTTGTCGGCGATGTATTTGACGGCCTGGTCGAACACGTTGACGCGCTCGCCCTCCGGCGCGCTCTCGTTGGCGTTCTTCGCCCAGCGCACACCGAGGCGCGCGTCGATGGTCACGACCTTGCGGCCCTCGCCTTCCGGCTCGGAGAAGGGCGACAAGCGAATGGCATCGCCGCTGGCAAGGGCTGCGGAAAACTGGTCCGCCGTCAGATAAAGCTGCTCCGGCGGCACCGGCTTGTAGGGCGTGCCCTGCGATGCCTGATGCTTGCCCACCCCCGATTCGCGCCGCGCATCGTAATAGTCGTGGACGAGCTTGGAGCGCTCGGCCGCAGCCTCCCGCACCACATGGTCCGTGACGATGCGGAAGCCGGGAAGATAATCGAACACGCTGTCGAGCGTGTCGTAGAACAGCGGCAGCCAGTGCTCCATGCCCGCATAACGCCGACCTTCGGAGACGGCTTGATACAGCGCATCATCACGCGTCGTCGCGCCGAACAGCGCCAGATACCGCGTCCGGAAATGGCTGATCGTTTCCGGCGTCAGCGAAACCTCGCTCATCGGATTAAGGTCGAGCGACCGCGCCTGCCCCGTCGTGCGCTGGCTTGCGGGGTCGAAGGACCGGATGGTCTCCAGCGTGTCGCCGAAGAAGTCCAGCCGCACAGGCTCCGCGCTGCCGGGAACGAAGACATCGAGAATACCGCCGCGCACGGCGTATTCGCCGACCTCGCGCACGGTCGCCACGCGCTCGAACCCGTTGCGCGACAGAAGGGCCGCGACGTCGTCCATGCGGATGTTCGCACCCGGCCGGGCGGAGAAGGCGAGCCCCTCGATCACGTCCTTCGGCGCCATCTTCTGCAGCGCCGCGTTGACGGTCACCAGCACGATGGCCGGATGCGGCTTCCGGGCATGCGCGATCAGTGCGCTCAGTGCCGACAGCCGCCGGGCGGAAACATCCGCGCTCGGGGAAACGCGGTCGTACGGAAGACAGTCCCAACCCGGTAAAGTGAGCACGGGAATATCGGGTGCGGCAAAGCCCAGCATCTGCTCGACATCGGCAAGCCGCTGCCCGTCGGACAGGATGTAGGCGACGGGACCTTCCGCACGCGCGATCTCGGCCAGCAGCAGCGGCTCGACGCCAGCCGGCACAGGCCCGATGGTGATCTCGCGCGCGACGCCCGCGATCTTTTTCTTGTCAAATCCGGCAATCATTCAGAAGGTCCTGTGGCCGCCGGTCCCGACTGCGGTTCGAAATCCGGACGGTAGGCGGAGATGCGTGCGAAGAGCGGCGTGCGGAAATGGTCGGGCAGGTCGCGTTCGCCGAGGATCCATTTCACGAGATCATTGTCTTCCTCAGCCATGATGCGCTCGAGTTCGTCGAGATCGGCATCCGGCAGGTCGGCCAGCTCGTTATCGGCGAATTGCCCGAAGACGAGATCCATCTCGCGCAAGCCCCGATGCCACGCCCGGAAGAGGATCTTGCGGCGGCGCAGATCGAGATCGGCACTGGTGCGGGTGATGCCTGTCATGGACTGTCCCTCTTGCGGCGTATGACCGGTGCCGTGACCGTCGTTCGGGACGAGCGAAATTGAGCCTTGCTGCCACGGTCCCGCCGCTCCTATAAACGCTGCACAACGACTTGTCAGCCTTGCCAAAGTCCGTTTCGTCAAGTGAAGTTCCCCGATGCGCCCTGCCCTTCTCGACCCGCTTTTTGCCTCGCTCGATACGCTGCCCGGCGTCGGCCCCAAAGTCGGCGAGTTTCTCGCCCGGTTGTTCGGTCGCGAGAGCATCGAGGACTGCCGCGTGGTGGACCTTCTCTTCCACGCGCCGCACTCGATCGTGGACCGCCGCCACCAGCCGGGCGTGATGAATGCGCTTGCCGGCGCCATCGTCACCATCAAGGGCCGGATCGATCGCCACCAGCCGCCGCCGCCTGGCCGCTCCTCCATGCCCTACCGGGTCTTCCTGCAGGACGATACCGGCGAGTTGGCGCTGACCTTCTTCAAGGTCAAAGGCAACTGGCTGGAGAAGCAGCTGCCGATCGACGACATCGTCATCGTCTCGGGAAAGATCGATTGGTTCAACGGCCGCGCGTCGATGGTGCATCCCGATCTGATGGTCCGCGAGGAGGACGCGGAGACCATGGCCCTCGTCGAGCCGGTCTATGGTCTGACAGCCGGCCTTTCCCCAAAGACATTGCGTCGCACGATTGAGGCGGCGCTGACGCGGATACCGAACTTCCCGGAGTGGCTGGACGAGGCTCTTTTAGAGAAGCAGGGTTTCCTCTCCGTCCGCGACGCCTTCATCGCTCTGCACGAGCCGCGCGACGCCACGGACATCGATCCGCGCGCACCGGCACGTCGACGGCTTGCCTATGACGAGTTCCTGGCCGGGCAGCTATCCCTCTCACTCGTCCGCCAGCGCCTGCGCATCCTGCCGGGAACCCCGGTCAAGGCGACGGGCGCGCTGAGCGGCCCCGTCATCTCCGCCTTGCCGTTCTCCCTGACCGGAAGCCAGACCGCGGCGGTCGCCGAAATCCTTGCCGACATGGCGCGCGAGGAGCGGATGCTTCGGCTTCTCCAGGGCGACGTCGGCTCGGGCAAGACGGCCGTCGCGCTGATGGCGATGCTGGCAGCCGTTGAGGCCGGCGGGCAAGCCGCGCTCATGGCGCCAACGGAAATTCTGGCCCGCCAGCATTTTACGACACTCAGCCGGCTTGCAGGCCCAGCAGGCGTGAAGATCGACGTGCTGACCGGCCGCACGAAAAGCCGCGAACGTGACGCCGTGCTCGAGCGTCTGGCCTCCGGCGAAACGGATATCGTCATCGGCACCCACGCGCTTTTTCAGGACACGGTCTCCTATCATCGCCTGTTGCTGGCGGTCGTGGATGAGCAGCACCGCTTCGGCGTCCACCAGCGCCTCCGGCTGACAGCCAAGGGCGTCTCGCCGCACATGCTGGTCATGACCGCAACGCCGATCCCCCGCACGCTCGTGCTCGCGGCCTTCGGCGATATGGACGTTTCCAAGCTCACGGAAAAGCCCGCCGGCCGCAAGCCGATCCAGACGGTGACGCTGCCGACGGAGCGGCTGGACGACATCGTGGAGCGATTGCGCAGGGCGATCGAGGAAGGCAAGAAGATCTACTGGATCTGCCCGCTGGTGGAAGAGTCGGAACTCTCCGACCTCATGTCCGCCGACGAACGCTTCCAGATCCTCGTTGCCCGTCTCGGCCCCGTCGCGGGCCTCATTCATGGCCGCATGGCCGGTCCTGACAAGGATGCGGCCATGCTCGCTTTCAAGAACGGCGAAACGCGCCTTCTCGTCGCGACGACAGTGGTGGAGGTCGGGGTGGACGTGCCGGATGCGACGATCATGGTCATCGAGCATGCCGAGCGCTTCGGCCTCGCCCAGCTCCATCAGTTGCGCGGCCGCGTCGGCCGAGGCGATCAGGCCTCGAGCTGCATCCTGCTCTACAAGGGGCCGCTCAGCCAGACGGCCCACGCCCGCCTGTCCATCCTGCGGGACACGGAGGACGGCTTCGTGATTGCCGAGGAAGATCTGAAGCTTCGGGGCGAAGGCGAACTGCTGGGCACGCGGCAGTCCGGCACGCCGGGCTTTCGCATCGCGAGCCTCGAGGCCCATGCCGATCTTCTGGAGATTGCGCGCAAGGATGCAGCCTATGTGATCGAGCGCGATCCCGATCTCACCACACCGCGCGGCGAAGCCTTGCGAACGCTGCTCTATCTTCACCGCCGCGATGAGGCGATCCGGTTCCTGCGAGCCGGATGAACGTCAGGATTCGATGACAACCGGAGCGGCCTCGGCAGCCTTGCGGCCTTTGCGCGTCGTCGCCACAGGCCCGCCTTCCGGCGGCGTGACCAGCCCAACCGAAATGACGATCTTGGCGGCATCCTCGGCGCTCATGTCGAGCGGCACGATCTTCTCGCGCTGAACGAAGACGAGGAACCCCGCCGTCGGCACCGGGGTCGGCGGCATGAAGCAGGCCACCATGTCACGCCCCATCGCGTCGAATTTCGAGGCGATCTCGCCCTTGGCATCCGTGGCTATGAACACCAGCGACCAGAGCCCGGCGCTCGGATACTCGATCAGCGCCGCCTTGTTGAACGGCGTGCCCTGTTCCTTCAGCACCGTCTCGAAAATCTGCTTCAGGCTTTTGTAGAGACCGCGCACGAGCGGCGTGCGGTTCAGCACCTGTTCGCCGAGGTTGACGACGGATCGCCCGATGAGGTTTTTGCCGAGAAAGCCGATGATGGTGATGACGATCAGCGCGATCAGGAGGCCGAAACCCGGCACGGCGAAATTCAAATAGCTGTCCGGGTTGTAGCGCGCGGGAATATAGGGTTTCACCCAGCTGTCGGCCCAGCGCACGAAGCTCCAGGTCAGCCAGAGCGTGATGGCGATCGGCGCGCAGATGACCAGACCCGCGAGAAAATTGTTTCGCAGACGGGTGGCAAGGGAGATGCGCGTCGGAGCTTCGGTCATGCTGATTCCATCGGCACTCGGTTCGCGGCCGCAAACGAATGATATGGCGTTGCCGCCGGGCGGACAATGGTAAAAGCTGCACTGCAACCGCGCATGCTGCAACTGCGCGCCAAAGCCGCTATTCGACCGTGACGGACTTTGCGAGATTTCGCGGCTGGTCCACATCCGTGCCCATGAACACGGCGGTGTGGTAGGCCAGAAGCTGGATCGGCAGCGAGAAGATCATCGGCGCAATCAGTTCGTCCACGTTCGGCAGCACGATCGTGCTCATGGTCTCCAACTTGGAAGCGGCCACGCCCCGCTCATCGGTGATGAAGATGATCCGGCCGCCGCGGGCTGCGACCTCCTGCATGTTCGAGATGGTCTTCTCGAAGAACCGGTCGTGCGGCGCGATCACGATGACAGGCATGTTCTCGTCGATCAGCGCGATCGGCCCATGCTTCAGCTCGCCGGCCGCATAGCCCTCGGCGTGGATATAGGAAATCTCCTTCAGCTTCAGCGCGCCCTCCATGGCGAGCGGAAAGCTGGTGCCACGGCCGAGATAGAGAACGTCCCGGCACTTGGAGAGCTCGCGCGCGAGGCTTTCCATCTTCGGCTGGATGGCGTTGAGAACGCTCGCCATGATCCGCGGCATCTCGGCAAGATGCCGCACGAGAACACGCTCTTCCTCGATCGAGATCGTGCCGCGCGCGCGCCCTGCCCCCACGGCAAGTGCCGCGAGCACGGCCAGCTGGCAGGTAAAGGCCTTGGTGGAGGCGACGCCGATTTCCGGACCGGCGAGAATCGGGAAGACGGCATCCGACGAGCGGGCAATGGTCGATTCGCTCGCGTTGACGACCGCGCCGATCGTCAGGCCGAGATCCTTGCAGTAGCGCAGCGACGCCAGCGTGTCCGCCGTCTCACCGGATTGGGAGATGAACAGCGCCGCCGCATCGGGCGACAGGGGAATATCGCGATAGCGGAACTCGGAGGCGACATCGATCTCCACCGGCAGCCGCGCATAGCGCTCGAACCAGTATTTGCCGATCAAACCAGCGAGATAGGCCGTGCCGCAGGCCGCGATGGCAAGGCTCGGGATCCGGGCGAAATCGATAGCCGAGGCGGCAGCGCTGACGCGGTTTTCCGTGAAATCGACGTAATGGCCGAGCGCATGCGAGATGACCTCCGGCTGCTCGTAAATCTCCTTTTCCATGAAGTGCCGGTGGTTGCCCTTGTCCACCATGTAGGCGGCGGCGATCGACACCTGCCGCGGACGCGTCACAGGGTTGCCGTCATGGTCGAGAATTTCGACGCCATCCGCCGTCAGCACGGCCCAGTCGCCATCGTTGAGATAGGTGATCTCGTTGGTGAAGGGCGCAAGTGCGATGGCATCCGAGCCGAGAAACATCTCTTGCTCGCCATAGCCGACCGCAAGCGGCGGGCCGGAACGGGCTGCGAGGATCGTATCCGGCGTATCGGCGAACAGGACCGCCAGCGCGTAGGCACCGGTAACGGACCGCAGCATCGCCTGCATGGCCTGCTTCGCGTCGAGCCCGTCCCGCCGAAGCTTGGCGAGAAGCTGCGCGACGACCTCTGTGTCCGTCTGCGTCGAGAAGGTCGCGCCGTCCGCGATCAGCGCGTCCTTGATCTCGGAGAAATTCTCGATGATCCCGTTGTGCACGACGGCGACGCCATCGGTGAAATGCGGATGGGCGTTGTTCTCCGTCGGTGCGCCATGCGTCGCCCAGCGCGTGTGCGCGATGCCGATCAGGCCGGGAAGCGGATCGCCGGCGAGCTTCGTTTCCAGGTTGAACAACTTGCCTTCGGCGCGCCGACGGTCGAGCTGGCCGTCATGGATCGTCGCCACACCGGCCGAATCATAGCCGCGATATTCGAGCCGCTTGAGGGCATCGACCAGCCTCTCCGAAACGGGCCGTGCCCCGACGATGCCGACGATGCCGCACATGAACTTCTCCGATATTTCGAGCCCAGACCTTAAGCCTCAAGCTGACTACTGTTTTTTGCGCCGGGAGCAACCGGCGTACCGTCACTTTCGGTATCAGCCGGTAACGCCGCCGGGCGCGGCTGGCCGGGTCAGGCCTTTCCGCTCTTGGCGGCCTTCTCGGCCAAGTACCGCTCGCGCAACAGCTTCGCGCGTCCGGGCTTCAGCGTCTGTCGGGCACGTCCGAACGCGGCTGCATCGGCCGGCACATCGTCGGTAATGACGCTGCCGGACGCAACCAGCGCCCCGTCACCGATGGTGACGGGTGCGACCAGCGAGGAATTCGAGCCGATGAAGGCCTGCGCGCCGATGCGTGTGACATGCTTGTTCACACCGTCGTAATTGCAGGTGATCGTGCCGGCGCCGATATTGGTGCCCGCGCCCACGAAAGCGTCGCCGATATAGGTCAGATGGTTGATCTTGGCCCCCTCGCCGATCTCGGCCTTCTTGACCTCGCAGAAATTGCCGACCTTGGCATTCTCCCCGAGATGCGCGCCCGGCCGAAGCCGTGCATAGGGGCCGACGGTGGCGCCCGCCGAGACATGCGCGCCTTCCAGATGCGAAAACGCATGGATGACGGCGTCGCGCTCCACGGTCACGCCGGGGCCGAACACGACATTCGGCTCGACCAGCACGTCTTGCGCGAGCTGCGTGTCGTAGGAGAGAAATACGGTCTCGGGTGCGATCATCGACACGCCGGAGACCATCAGCGCATGGCGTCGACGCGCCTGCCAGACGGCTTCGATGGCCGCCAGTTCCGCCCGGTTGTTGCAGCCCATCAGTTCGGTCTCGGGCGCTTCGATGGCGATCGTGCGGGCGCCGGCGGCCCGCGCCACTTCCACCACATCCGTCAGGTAATATTCGCCCTTGGCATTGGCGTTGCCGATCGCGTCGAGAAATTCGAGCGCCCGCGCGCCGTTCATGGCCATCAGCCCGCCATTGCAATAGGTGATCGCCCGCTCGGCCTCCGAGGCGTCTTTCTCCTCGCGGATCGCCAGCAGCGTGTCGTTCTCGATGATCAGCCGGCCGTAGCCTGTCGGGCGGGCCGTGCGAAAGCCGATGACCACGACGTCGTCCCCGGCTGCCAGCCGCGCGCGCGCGGCCTTCAGCGGTTCGGCGGTGATGAGCGGCGTATCCCCGAAAACGACGATCACGTCGTCATAGCCCTTCAAGATCGCCTCCCGCGCAGCGAGCACGGCATGACCGGTGCCCAGCCGCTCGGTCTGCAGATGCGTCGTCAGGGCCAGATCGTCGCGGCGCGCGGCGGCGGCCACCGCATCGGCATCGCGGCCCACCACGAGAGCGGCCGCCTGGATGCCGGCACCGGCAAGCGACTCCATCACATGCGCGATCATCGCCCGGCCGGCGATGGGATGAAGCACCTTCGACATCGAGGACTTCATCCGCGTGCTCTCGCCCGCGGCAAGAACCACGGCGAGGCAAGTACGGGCGTCGGTGATGGTGGTGCTCATGGCGTCTCTCCCGGTCTCGTCCAGCCGGGCCGCCAGACGTTGCCTCAGCCTCATAGAGCAAAAGGCAACACTTTGCGAAGCAGATTTCGGGAGGCGCACGTTGGCGGCCGGGGTGACGAAGCCGTTCCGCAGGAGCTCTCCGGACCCGACGTTAACGCAATGAAAAGATCACGATGCGATAAGCAAGTTCGTTCGAAAACTCAGCCGCTTTGAGGCGTTCCATGGCATCCGTCGCGAATGACCTAAGCGCAGTGCCGGAAGGCCGTTATTTCCGGCTGAAGCAGTCTGCGCCGGTCCTCGCACTTGCCGCCGTCCTGCTCGCGCTGCCCTTGGCACTTCTCACCACCCTCCATCAGCCGATGGGTGCGATGATGTGGGATCTCTACATCTATCTGGACGCCACGAATCGGATCGCAGGCGGGCAGATCCCCTCCATCGATTTCTTCGCGCCTGTCGGTGCTCTCGGCTATTTCCTTTTTGCCGGTGCGATATGGCTTTTCCCGAACGGACATCCGCTCTTCCTGTCGGCATGGTCTCTTCTCGTCGTCACCGTCCCCCTGATGGCGATGGTCCTGATCGACGTCCAGCGCCGCTCGACCGCCCTCGCATTCGCGCTTCTCGCGCCGTTCCTCCTCTATTCCCTGCTGCCTTTCAACATCGGCAACTTCTATCCCTATCCCGGCTCGGAAGGCTTCGGCATCTACAACCGTCAGGTCTGCCAGCTCCTTTATGTCCTCGCTGCGGCCCTGGTCTTCATGAAGGACGGTCGAAAGCTCTGCGGCGTCGTCGCGGCCAGCATGCTGGCGCTCTTTTTCATCAAGATCACCGGTGTCGTCGCCGGTGCACTGATGTGCGGGATGGCGCTCGCCGCAGGACGGCTGAGCCTGAAGCGCTCCGTGATCGCAGCAAGCGTCTTCGCTGCGATCCTCGTCGGTCTGGAGCTGGCGACCGGCGTGGTGTCGGCCTATATCGGCGACATCCTTGCCCTCCTCCTGCTGAATGATGAAACGCTTCTGCCGCGCCTCCTGAAGGCTGCCTCGATGAATATCGGCGTGTCGCTGGCGACAGCCGGGCTCTGCATCGCACTTGTCCTCACCGATCTCGATCTTGTCCGCCAGCGGTTGCGCAATGCGGCGTCCACCCCGTCGCCGAAGACGGTTTCGGCAATCCTCGATCTTCCCGCCGTCTGGATTTCCGTCTTCCTTATCGCTGGCCTGTTCTTCGAAAGCCAGAATACCGGCAGTCAGGCTCTGATCTTTCTCTACCCGCTGCTGCTTGCCACGGGCCTCGATCATTACCGCCGTCACGGCAACACGGTGCGCTCCGGTGTCGTCGCGGTGCTCGCTCTCGCGGTCGTCATTCCCCCGGCGGTTGCCGTCGTCCAGAAGGCCAGTCGCGCCTGGGTGGGCATGCTGGGAACGGTGCGCCTCGATCACCAGAACCTGAAGACGATGGGCGCCTTTGCCATCCGGCCGAGCTTTGCTGAGCGGGCACGGCTTTTGGAAGCCATGTTCGTCGAGAACCGGAAGGCGTTCGACGCGCTGGCGGTTGCCGGCGAACCCTTCTCCGTCCTTCTTTTCAGCGACTTCGACTTCCAATGGGCATGGCTTGAGAACGCTGATCGCGCCGTTTCCGCCGTCCGCGCTTATGAAGCCCGTCAGGGCATCCGATTCGAAACGGTCATGTCCATCGACTTCGTCAATCCGTTCCCTTGGTTGATGGATCGACAGGCACCACGGAACATCGCCATCGGTGCCGATCCGACGCGGGCCGTCCCGCCTCCGGGCGACGCGGAGAACGACGCCATCCGGACAGTCGATCTCGCGCTGATGCCGACCTGCCCCGCCACGCCGACGCAGACCGCGCTGCTCGCTCTCTATGCGCCAGCCCTCCTTCCCGGCCATGTCAGGGTCTCTCTCACGCCCTGCTACGACGCCTTCATCCGCAATGGCCTGCTGCCCACGTCCGACGGATCGCAGCGGCCATAAGACGGCCTTTGCAATTTCTCCTTAAATTGATTCCGATTTCGAAATTTATGCAGTAAGGAACGACACGGTTTGCCACGGGGCGAACGCGTGTTTTGTCGGTTGAGGTGCGCAGTCTTATGTTGGAAATGCTGAGGAGAGGCGCCCAGACATGGGTCGTCAAAGGCCTGTTGATCGTTCTCGTCGCCTCGTTCGCAGTCTGGGGCGTGTCGTCGTCCATCGCGCCGAGTGCCTCCACGGCCGTCGTGACGGTGGGCGACGTCAAGGTGTCTCCCGCGGACTTCCGGCTTGCCTACGAGCGGCAGCTGGCTCAGCTTTCCCGCCAGTTCGGCACCCGCCTGTCGCGCGATCAGGCCCGCGCCTTCGGCGTCGAGGCGCAGGTCTATTCGCAGCTCGTGGCGGGCGCGACGCTCGACCAGCTGTCGAGCGACATGAATCTCGGCCTGTCGCAGGATCGCCTCGCGACCCTGATCAGCCAGGACCCGGCCTTCCGCGCCGTCAACGGACAGTTCGATCGCACCGTCTTCTCCAGCGTCCTGCGCAATGCCGGCCTTCGCGAGGTCGATTACATCACGAATCGCAGCCAGGTCGCTGTCCGCTCGCAGATCGTCGAGGCCCTGTCGGATGGCTTCAAGGCGCCGACGGTCCTGACGGACGCGCTGAAGACCTACCAGAACGAGACGCGCTCGCTCGACTACCTGCTTCTCTCGAATGCCAATGTCGATCCGATCAAGGCACCGGCCGACGACGTACTCGCGCCCTGGTTCGAGGAACACAAGGCCGAGTATCGCGCCCCCGAATTCCGCAAGATCTCCTATGTGAAGCTCGAGCCGACCGACATCGCCAACCCGGCCGCTGTCACCGACGATGAGCTGCGCGCCGATTACGAGAAGCGCAAGGCAACCTTCAGCACGCCGGAAACGCGGACGGTCGAGCAGCTCACCTTTGCCAGCCGCACGGACGCCGATGCTGCCGCGGCAAAACTCGCTGCCGGCACCACCTTCGATGCGCTCGTTTCCGAGCAGGGCAAGACCTCCGGCGACGTCCTTCTTGGCGATTTCACCCGCGAGCGCGTGCCGGACGCAAAACTCGGCGATGCCGCCTTCGCCGTGGCGGCCGATGGCGGCACCACGCCCGTTATCGATGGCGCCTTCGGCCCGGTCGTTCTGCGCGTCACCAACATCCGCCCCGCAACCACACGGACCTTCGATGAGGTGAAGGAAGAACTCCGCCAGGAGGTCGCCCTTGCCAATGCGAGCAACGAGATCACGGCGATCCACGACAAGTTCGAGGATGCGCGCATTTCCGGCGCGACGCTCCAGGATGCGGCGACCGAAAGCAACCTGAAGGCCGTCTCCGTTCCCGCCGTCGATGCCCGCGGCAACGATGCGCAGGGCGAGAGGATCGCCGATCTGCCGCAGCCGCAGGAACTGCTGGCCGAAGTCTTCAAGGCCGACCCGGGCAGCGATACCCTGCCGATCAATCTCGGGCGCGACGGTTATGTCTGGTTCGAGGTCGAGGACGTCATGCCGGCCCGCGATCGCACGCTCGACGAATCGCGCGAAAAGGTCGTTGCCGACTGGACGGCCGAGCAGCAGCGCGCCGAGCTGGCCAAGCGTGCCGCAGACCTGAAGGCGCGCGTCGAAAAGGGCGAGACCCTGCAGACCATAGCGGCGGAACTCGGCATTGCCGTGGAAACCAAGACGGGTCTGCGCCGTACCGCGCAGGATGCCGCGCTCTCTCCCGCCGCCGTCACCGCTGCTTTCAGCGGCCCGAACGGCCTCGTGACGAACGCAGCCGGCACGGATGGTGAAGGCCAGATCCTGCTGAAGGTCACCGCCGTCGAGAATGCGGCCGGCGATGCGCTGGATCAGGACAGCCGTCAGGTCGATGCCATCGCCCAGGCAAGCGGCGACGATATCCTCGACCAGATGGTCACCGAGTTGCAGACCCGTTACGGCGTTTCGATCAACCAGCAGGTGGCCGAAACGGCGCTGGCGCAGCAATAGGCGGACGGGATCGTATGGCGGACCTCAAACCCTTCATCGCCAAGGCGGCGCTCGGTCAGTCTCTCGATCGGGACGAAGCGCGGGCCGCCTTCGAGATCATCATGTCGGGTGCGGCCACGCCCTCGCAGATCGGCGGCTTCCTGATGGCGCTCCGCGTGCGCGGCGAGACGGTCGATGAGATCGTCGGCGCCGTCGGCGCCATGCGGGCCCGGATGCTCACGGTGGATGCGCCCGCCGATGCGATCGACATCGTCGGCACGGGTGGGGACGGTGCCGGCACCTACAACATCTCGACGCTCGCCTCCCTGATCGTCGCCGGCGCCGGCGTTCCCGTCGCCAAGCATGGCAACCGTGCGCTGAGTTCCAAGTCGGGCACGGCGGATGCGCTATCCTGCCTCGGCGTCAAGCTCGATATCGGGCCGGATACGATCGCCCGCTGCATCCGCGAAGCCGGCGTCGGCTTCATGTTCGCCCAGCAGCACCATTCCGCCATGCGCCATGTCGGCCCCACACGGGTCGAGCTCGGCACACGCACCATCTTCAACCTGCTCGGCCCGCTCTCCAACCCCGCAGGCGTCAACCGCCAGCTGGTCGGCGTATTCTCGCCGCAATGGGTGGTGCCCGTGGCCGAAGTCCTGCGCGACCTCGGCTCCGCTAGCGTCTGGGTTGTCCATGGCGAAGGCCTCGACGAGATCACCACCACCGGTACGACCCACGTTGCCGCCATCGAGAACGGCACGATTCGCACCTTCGACCTGACCCCTGCAGACTTCGGCCTGCCGACCGTCGATCTCGCCGCCCTCAAGGGCGGCGACGGCGCGCACAATGCGAAGGCACTGAGCGGCGTCCTTGCAGGTGACGTCACGCCCTACCGCGACATTTCGCTCGCCAACGCTGCCGCCGCACTGGTCATCTCCGGTCGTGCAGGCTCGTTGACGGAGGGCATGGCATTGGCGCGTGATGCACTGGAAACCGGCGCTGCCCGCGCAGCGCTGGAGGCACTCGTGCGTGTCTCGAATGCAGAGGAGGCCTGACATGAGCGACATCCTGCACCGCATCGAACTCTACAAGCGCGAGGAAATCGCAGCCGCAAAGGCAAGCGTCTCGCTCGACGACCTGAAGGCCATGAGCGTCGAACAGGAGGGCCCGCGCGGCTTCCTGAAGGCATTGGAGGCCAAACGTGCGGCGGGCAGATACGGCCTCATCGCCGAGATCAAGAAGGCCTCCCCCAGCAAGGGGCTGATCCGGCCGGACTTCGATCCGCCGGCACTCGCCAAGGCCTATGAGCTTGGCGGTGCGGCCTGCCTGTCGGTGCTGACGGATGGGCCGAGCTTCCAGGGCGCGCCGGAGTTTCTGACGGCCGCCCGCGCCGCCTGTGCCCTGCCGGCTTTGCGCAAGGACTTCATGTTCGAAACCTATCAGGTGCATGAAGCCCGTGCCTGGGGTGCCGATTGCATCCTCCTCATCATGGCGTCACTCACCGACGACGACGCACGCCGGCTGGAAGACTGCGCCTTCGACCTCGGCATGGACGTGCTGGTGGAAGTGCATGACGAGCCGGAAATGGAGCGCGCGCTCCGCCTGACGTCGCCTCTCCTCGGCATCAACAACCGCAACCTGAAGACCTTCGCGGTCGATCTCGCCGTGTCCGAACGTCTCGCCCCCATGGTGCCGGCCGGCCGGCATCTCGTCGGCGAAAGCGGCATCTTCACGCCGGCCGACTGCGCCCGCATGAAAGCCGCAGGCATCGGCACCTTTCTCGTCGGCGAAAGCCTGATGCGGCAGGAAGACGTGGCGGCCGCTACCCGGCTCCTGCTTTCCGAGCCCGCCACCACGCAGGCAGCCGAGTGATGTCGGGCACGCCGCTGACCCATCTTGGCGAAACCGGCGAAGCCAGCATGGTGGATGTTGGCGACAAGAGCGAGACGGTTCGGATCGCCGTTGCCGAGGGCTACGTCCGCATGCAGCCGGAAACGCTGCGCATCATCCTCGCGGGCGACGCCAAGAAGGGCGACGTCATCGGCACCGCCCGCCTTGCCGGCATCATGGCGGCCAAGCAGACGGCCAACCTCATCCCGCTCTGCCATCCGCTGATGCTGACCAAGGTCTCCGTCGACATCGTGCCCGACGAGAGCCTGCCCGGCCTGCGCGTCGAGACGCTGGCAAAGCTCAGCGGACGCACCGGCGTCGAGATGGAAGCGCTGACGGCCGCGAGCGTTGCGTGCCTGACGATCTACGACATGGCGAAAGCCGTCGATCGCGAGATGGAAATCGGCGGCATCCGCCTTCTGAAGAAGTCCGGCGGACGCTCCGGCGACTATGTGCGCGAAACGCATATCCGCGAGACCGAATCCCCATGAGCCTGCTCCCCGTCGAAGACGCGCTGGCACGCCTGCTGGCCGCCGCCCGCCCCGTGACGGAGACGGAGGTGGTCGCCATCGGTGCAGCGCATGGCCGCGTCCTCGCCCTCGATCTCCCATCCCGCCTCACCCATCCGCCCTTCGACTCGTCCGCCATGGACGGCTATGCGCTGCGTGCCGAGGATATTGCTGAGATCGGCGCCATCGTCGCCGTCATCGGCGAATCCGCAGCCGGTAATCGCTTCACGGGGACGGTTCTCCCGGGACAGGCCGTGCGCATCTTCACCGGTGCTCCCGTGCCGGAGGGCGCTGATACGGTGCTGATACAGGAGGATGCCGAGCGGCTTGACGGCCATCGCATCCGGACCCGGTTCGTACCCGCCAAAGGCCGCCATATCCGGCCGCGGGGCCAGGATTTTCACGAAGGCGATGTCGTCCTCCACGCCGGCGACCAGCTTGATTCGGGCCGTCTGACGGTGGCAGCCGGCATGAACCATGCCCGTCTCAACGTCTTCAGGCGCGTCCGTGTCGCCATTCTCGCGACCGGGGACGAACTTCTGCCACCCGGGAGTACCCTCGGACCCGACCAGATCATCGCGTCGAACACGCTCGGCATAGCCGCCATCGCCCGGGAGAATGGCGCGGAGATCATCGACCTCGGCATCGCTCCCGACAGCAGGTCGAGCATCGCGGAGCGATTGGCGGCCGCGCAAGAAACAGGCGCCGACATCCTCGTCACGCTCGGCGGTGCCTCCGTCGGCGATCATGACCTCGTCCAATCGACCCTTGTCGGTGCGGGCATGGAGCTCGATTTCTGGCGCATCGCCATGCGCCCCGGCAAACCGCTGATGGTCGGTCGTCTCGGCGACATGCAGGTGCTCGGCCTTCCCGGCAACCCGGTGTCGAGCCTCGTCTGCGGTCTCCTCTTCCTGGAGCCCCTTGTCCGCACCCTCGGTCATCTGAAGGCGCGCAACCGCCTCGCGGCCGCCACCACAGCCGGGCCGCTTGCCGCCAACGACAAGCGGCAGGACTATATCCGCGCAAAGCTCGAGCGTCTGGCAGATGGCAGCCTGTCGGCGACAGCCTTCGACCGGCAGGATTCCTCGATGATGCAGACATTCGCGCAGTCGGATGCCCTCATCGTTCGGGCACCGGGCGCACCAGCCGCCGATGCGGGATCGGCCTGCACCGTCCTTCTTCTCCGCGACGTTTAGGCCGATCGCCTATCTCTTGGCACCGTCCGCGATCTTCACAAATCCGCGGCCCGCCCTATCTCATCGGTCGGTAAGTATCGGTAACGAAGGGGATATCAGCATGAACCGAAACGGACTTTACGCGCTGTTGGGCGCACTGGTCGTCCTGGTCATCGTCATGGGCGTCTACATCTACGACCGCGAGAACGAACCGCAGGGCGTAGAACTCAAGATCGGCGAAAACGGCATTTCGGTTGAGGAAAACTGAAAATTCGAAGGGTGACGTAAAACGGACGCGTTAACCCTTTATTAACCATTCCAGCAGATACTCAGGGTCAGGTGATCTGACTACGGATGAACTAGCAGGTTACAGAAACTCTGAGAACGAAAGGTCGGGCAACCCCCGGCCTTTTTGTTTGTCTCGAGCCTGCTGCGATCCGGCAAACTCTGCCCTCAACGCTCCGTCGATGCCACGTCGAGTTTCGACACCAGGATCTTGTCGATCCGGCGGCTGTCCATATCCACCACTTCGAACCGGTACCCGAACGCCTCGGCCACATCGCCCTCTTCGGGGGACTTGCGCAGTTCCTGCACGAGGAAGCCGGCGATGGTCTCGTAGCTGCCGTCCGAATCGATCTCGTCGATGCCGATGGTCAGGTGGATTTCGTCGATCGGCGTGCGTCCATCCACGAGATAGGATCCGTCTTCGCGCAGGCGGATCAACGCGTGCTCGATATCGTCGTAGTTTGACGGGAGGACGCCGACGATCGCCTCGAGGATATCGGCGATCGTGATGATGCCTTCGATGCTGCCATACTCGTCGACGATCATCGCCATGTTGATGCGCGAGGACTTGAAGGCCTCCAGCGCCTTGAGGCACGAGGCTGTTTCCGGCAAGGCATGCAGTTCCTTGACGAAGACTCGGACGTCGAACGTGCCCCCCGGGGCGACGTTCAGCACTTCCTTGACAAGCACGGCACCCAGGATCTCTCCCGTGGACGTGTCCATGACAGGATACCGCGAATGCGAGGTCTGCTCGATCTTTGCGCGCACGGCCTCCAGCGTGTCGTTCGCGTCGATGAAGCTCACCTCGGTCCGGTGCGTCATGATGGATTTGACGTTGCGATCCCCGAGCCGAATGATGCGGCGCAGCATTTCATGCTCGGATTTCTCGATGGCGCCGCTCTCGACGCCCTCGGCCATGATCGCCTGCACTTCCTCTTCGGTCACCGCATCCTTGTTGCTGGTCACGCCGAAGACATGCATGAAAACCTTGGCGGACCCTTCGAACAGGTAGACGACCGGCGAGACGACCTTGGACAAGATCGACATCGGCCGCGCCACGAACATGGCGATGCCTTCGGAGTTGCGCAGTGCCAGCTGTTTGGGAATGAGCTCGCCGATAACCACCGAGAGATAGGTGATAAGCGTGACGACCAGGGCGACCGAGACGGTGCTGCCATAGGGGTTGATCCAGCTGATATCGTCGAGGACCGGGGCCAGCTTGTCGGCGATCGTCGCGCCACCATAGGCGCCGGCCAGCGTACCCACGAGCGTGATGCCGACCTGCACGGTCGAGAGGAACTTGCCCGGGTCTTCCGCAAGGTTCAGCGCCATCTCCGCACGGACGTTTCCCTGCCGGGCCATTTGCCGCAGCATCGGCCGGCTAACGGAGACGAGCGCCATTTCCGACATGGCAAAGAAGGCATTGATCAGAAGAAGAACGAAAATGACGAGCAGTTCGGACATGGATCCTCGAAAACCGATGTTCCGCGCCGTGCAGGTTTCACAGCGCGCGATATCATCGTTTTCATGAAATAGGCGGAACCGCGCAATGCAGCAAGGCGGGATACGGCAAGTTTCACCATTCTTGCCGTTAGAGACCGACGATTGTCAGCCAGCGACCGTCTCGGGCGCATCATCCATGGCCACACGAACACGTGCGCGGCCGACCCGGATGACCACTTCCATCGCCGCGCGGGCCCCTGCCTCGTCGCGCCGGCTGATCTGCTCCACGATGCGGATATGATTGCGCGAGACGTCCTCGATGCCCTCACGATCGGCCGCGGGCGAGCTGAGCTTGAAAATGCCGACCAGCGCCGCCTCGATCAGGCTGCCGACGCTGCGCATGAAAGGATTGGCCGACGCCTCGGCCACGGCGAGGTGAAAGCGCAGATCCGCGACGGCCAGCGATTCGGGCGTATGTGCGGGATCGCCCATGGCGACGGCCAGCCGCATCATATGGCTGATCTCCGCTTCGGTCGCATGGATGGCGGCAAGTGCCGCGGCATGCGGCTCGAAGGCCATGCGGACCTCGCTGATATGCGTCAGGAAATCCTCGTCGATGCCATTGTGGAAGTGCCAGGTGAGGATGTCGCTGTCGAACAGGTTCCACTGGTTGCGGGCGGTCACCCGCGTTCCGATCCGCGCACGCGGCACGATCAAGCCCTTGGCCGCCAATGTCTTCATGGCTTCGCGCAGCACGGTGCGGGACACCTTGAAGCGCATTGCAAGCTCCTGGTCGCCCGGCAAAATGGTGCCGACGGGAAACTCACCGGAAATAATGGCCCGGCCGAGGACATCCACGACCTGAGAATGGCTCGTGCGCGTATCGACGCCTGTGATCAGCGTCTCCAGCGGACCCTTCTTCATACTTCCCCCTCGTCGGACTCGATACGCGTTCTATCGCCACATTCCTCCCGGACGACAGAAAAATCATATCATATGACAATATGCGTGTCTTGGAAGGGAGATGGAATTTCCGTTTCATTTCCGAATGAAATGGACTTCAAAAGAATGATGAAAAAAAGAACCGGTTGTCAATGATGTGCTTGAAAAGCAGGGCCGCTTGGACGGCCCTGCAGGATCGATGTGATGTGAATGGGCCGCGCGGCGACCCGATCGCAATGGCTTATTGCGGCAACTTGTCGTCCACGCCATCGACGTAGAAGTTGAGGCCAAGCAACACGCCATCTTCGGCAGTCTCGCCTTCCTTCAGCCAGACGCTGCCGTCCTGCTTCTTCAACGGCCCGGTGAACGGCTTCAGTTCGCCCGACTCGATCTTTGCCTGCGTCGCTTCCGCCATCGCCTTCACGTCGTCCGGCATGTTGGTGTAGGGCGCCATGGTCAGGATGCCGTCCTTCAGGCCGTCCCAGCTGGACGTCGTTGCCCACTTGCCATCGAGGAAGGCCTGCGTGCGCTTGATGTAGTAGGCGCCCCAGGTGTCCTTGATCGCGGTCAGCTGGGTCTTCGGGCCAGCGGCGATCATGTCAGAGGCCTGGCCGAAAGCCTTGATGCCGCGTTCTGCCGCAACCTGCATCGGCGCCGTGGTGTCGGTGTGCTGCGTCAGCACGTCGACGCCCTGGTCGATCAGCGCCTTGGCCGCGTCGGCTTCCTTGCCCGGGTCGAACCAGGTATTCGCCCATACGACCTTGATCTTGAAGTCCGGGTTGATCGAGCGCGCGCCGATCAGGAACGCGTCGATGCCCATGACGACTTCCGGGATCGGGAAGGAGGCGATGTAGCCAGCCACGCTCTTCTCGGACATCTTGGCAGCGATCTGGCCCTGGATATAGCGGCCTTCGTAGAAGCGGCTGTTATAGGTCGCGACGTTCGGCGCGGTCTTGTAGCCGGTTGCGTGCTCGTACATCACCTTCGGGAACTTGGCGGCAACCTTCACCGTCGCGTCCATGAAGCCGAACGACGTCGTATAGATCAGGCCGCAGCCCGAGCGCGACAGGCGTTCGATGGCGCGTTCCGCATCCGGGCCCTCCGGCACGTTTTCGAGGAACTGCGTCTCGATCTTGTCGCCGAGCGCCTTTTCCAGTTCCTGGCGACCGATGTCGTGCGCCTGCGTCCAGCCGCCGTCCGATTTGGAGCCGACATAGACGAAGCAGATCTTGGCCTTTTCCTGGGCGCTTGCCGAGGCGGCAAAGCCGATGGCCGCCGTCGTGGCGACGAGAGCGAGGATAAGTTTCTTCATTTTGGACCTCTCATGTTGTCGAATAGATATCAGCGGCCGATCGGGTCAGCGATCCGGCACGAAGGGTTTGCCGAGCGAAGCCGGCGTGTTGATCATCGTCATCCGGCGGTTCTGCGAGATGAGCACGAGGACGACGATCGTTGCAAGGTACGGCAGCGCTGACAGAAGCTGCGACGGCACATTGAAGCCGTTCCCCTGTGCATAAAGCTGGCTGATCGACACGGCGCCGAAGAGATAACCGCCCGCAACGATGCGCCATGGCCGCCACGACGCGAAGACCACCAACGCCAGCGCGATCCAGCCGCGCCCGGCCGACATGTTCTCCACCCACTGCGGCGTGTAGACGAGCGACAGTTGCGCGCCCGCGAGACCGGCACAGGCGCCGCCGAACATGACGGCGAGGTAGCGGGTGCGAATGACGTTGATGCCGAGCGCATGGGCCGAGGTATGGCTGTCGCCGACCGAGCGCAGCTTCAGCCCGGCGCGACTGCGGAACAGGAACCAGTGGATGCCGGCAATGAGCGCGATCGACAGGTAGAAGATCAGGTCCTGCTGGAACAGCAGACGGCCGATGACCGGGATGTCGCTCAGGACGGGAAAGACGATCTGCGGCAGCTTGATACCCGACTGTCCCGCATAGGGCTCGCCGATCTGGCCTGAGAGCCCGAGGCCGAGAATGGTCAGCGCCAGCCCGGTCGCAACCTGGTTGGCCACCAGCGTCAGCGTCAGGAAGCCGAAGAGCAGCGAGAACAGCGTGCCGGACAGGATACCCGCGAGAATGCCGATATAGGGCGAGCCGGTCGCCTGCGTCGCGGCGAAGGCGCAGACGGCGCCGATGATCATCATGCCCTCGACGCCGAGGTTGAGCACGCCCGACCGTTCGGTCACCAGTTCGCCAGCCGCGGCGATAACCAGCGGCGTCGCTGCGGTGATGACCGTCAAGAGAATGGCTTCGATGATACCCATGTCAATGCGCTCCTTCCGCTGCCGCATTTCCCGTCACTTGGCCAGCCACCCTGAGCCAGACGATGCGGATGCGGTACTGGATCAGCGTGTCGCAGGAGAGCACGAAGAAGAGCAGCAGCCCCTGGAACACCCGCACCACCTTGTCCGACAGCCCGAGCGAGATCTGCGCCGCCTCGCCGCCGAGATAGGTGAGGCCGAGAACGAGACCGGCGACGATGATCGCGAGCGGATTCAAGCGCCCGAGGAAAGCAACGATGATCGCGGTGAAGCCGTAGCCGGGCGAGATCACCGGCTGCAGCTTGCCGATGGCGCCGGAAACCTCCGAGATGCCGGCAAGCCCGGCAAAGGCGCCCGACAGCAGCATGGAAAACCAGATCATCCGCCGCGAGGAGAAGCCGGCGAACCGCCCGGCCCGCTCGGACTGGCCGAGAACCGTGATCTCGAAGCCCTTGAGCGTGAAGCGCATCATGAACCAGATGGCCAGTGCCGCGATGATCGCAAAGGCGAAGCCGTAATTGGCGCGGCCCGAGGCCAACATCTCCGGCAGGATCGCTTCGGGAGCGAATGCGCGCGTCACCGGAAAGTTGAACCCGCCCGGATCACGCCAGGGTCCCCGCACCAGCCAGTCGAGGAAGAGCTGGGCGACATAGACGAGCATCAGGCTCGTCAGGATCTCGTTCGTGTTCATCCGCGCCTTGAGGAAGGCCGGAATGCCGGCATAGAGCGCGCCGCCGATCATACCCATGACGAGCATCAGCGGCAGGACGAGGGCCGAATGCCATTCGTAGAAGACGACCGGAACGATTGAGCCCGTCACCGCGCCCATGATGAACTGGCCTTCCGCGCCGATATTCCAGTTGTTCGACCGGTAGCAGATGGAGAGACCGACCGCGATCAGGATCAGCGGCGCCGCCTTGATCGCAAGTTCATGCAGCGACCAGACTTCCGTCAGCGGCTCGATGAAGAAGCTGTAAAGCGCCAGTCCGGGGTCCTTGCCGAGGAACACGAACATGATCGCACCGGCCACGATCGTCAGGCAGAGCGCGATGACGGGGGACAGGAAAGCATAGAGAAGAGAGACCTTGGGCCGCTTTTCAAGCTCAATGCGCATGGGCCGTCTCTTTCACAGTCGCGGCAGCGGCCGCCTCGGATGCCGTCGTCCCATGCATGCCGCCCATCAGAAGCCCGATTTTTTCACGCGACAGGGCCGCGGCAGGATAAATTTCGGAAAGCTTGCCGTCGTTGATCACGGCGATCTCGGTTGCCACCTCGAAGATCTCGTCGAGATCCTGACTGATGATCAGCACGGCGGAACCGGCCTTGGCGAGATCCACCAGCGCCTGGCGAATACGGCTCGCCGCGCCGGCGTCCACACCCCAGGTCGGCTGGTTGACGATCAGAACCGACGGTTGGCGGTCGAGCTCGCGTCCGACGATGAATTTCTGCAGGTTGCCGCCCGACAACGAGCCCGCCGGTGGATCCTCCCCGCTCTTGCGCACGTCCATCGCCTCGGAAATCCGCTTTGCGGCCCGCTTCACGGCACCGTTGCGGATGAGACCGAGCGCACCGCCACCGATGAAGGCTTTGCGGTCCGAATAGTAGCGCGCCAACACCAGATTGTCCGACAGCGGCAGGGCGGAGACGGCGGCATGTCCGTGGCGCTCCTCCGGTACGAAGCCGGCACCCAGCGCACGCCGCTGGTTGATGCCCTGTCGGCCGACAGGCTTCTCGCGGATGAAAACGGCGTCGTTGTCGGCGGTCGGATACTCCCCGGAGAGCGCATCGAACAGTTCGCCCTGTCCGTTGCCGGCAACGCCGGCAATCGCCAGCACTTCGCCGGCATGCACCTTCAGACAGATGTCCTTCAGCGACACGGCGAACGGCGTACGGGCCGCAGCCTTCAGGTGCCGTGCCTCAAGCTGGACCTTGCCCTTGGCCGAGGTACCCGACGCGCTCACATGCGCGACATCGCTGCCCACCATCATGCGGGCGAGAGACGCCGGTGTTTCCTGCCGCGGATCGCAGGCGCCGGTCACCTTGCCGTGGCGCAGCACGGTCGCCCGGTCGCAGATGCGTTGCACCTCTTCCAGCCTGTGGCTGATATAGAGAACCGAGCGTCCCTCGGCTTTCAGCTTCGCCAGCGTTTCGAACAGCCGGTCGGCCTCCTGCGGCGTGAGCACGGAGGTGGGTTCGTCGAGAATGATGAGCTGCGGGTTCTGCAGCAGCGCGCGCACGATCTCGATCCGCTGCCGTTCGCCCACGGAAAGGTCCGCGACATGCGCCTTCGGATCGAGCGGCAGGCCATAGCTCACCGACAGGGCGGCGGCCTCTTCCGAGATCTTGTTGAGCGAGATGCCTGGGTCCATCGAGAGCGCGATGTTCTCCGCGACCGTCAAAGCCTCGAACAGCGAAAAATGCTGGAAGACCATGCCGATGCCGAGGCGCCGCGCGGCTCCGGGGCTTGCAATGCGCACCGGCTGGCCGCGCCAGTTTATCTGTCCGCTCGTGGGGCCGAGGACGCCGAAGAGCATCTTGACGAGGGTGGATTTGCCCGCGCCGTTCTCACCGAGAAGTGCATGGATTTCGCCCGGCCGTATATCAAGATCGATCCCGTTGCAGGCTGCAAATGTCCCGAAAATCTTCGTCAGCTTGCTGACCGACAGCAAGGTGCTGTCAGCGCTGGGTCCTTCAACCGCCACGCCATCCCCCTCTTTCAAGCCGCAGATGCCCCGGCGCCGTTTCGGCTTCTCAGGGAATCAGCAAAGTTGTTCCGCTCGTCTTCCTGGCTTCCAGATCCGCATGCGCCTGGCTTGCATTATCAAGCGCATAGGTCTGGTTGATATTGATACGCACTTTATTGCTCCGCACAACATCAAACAACGCGTTTGCACACGCCTCAAGCTCCGGCCGTGTTGAGGTGTAGGTGTAGAGCGTCGGACGGGTGGCAAACAGCGATCCCTTCTGGGACAGCACGCCGATATTGAAGGCTTCCACGGCTCCGGACGAGTTGCCGAAGCTGACCCATAGTCCCCGCGGCTTCAGGCAGTCGAGCGAGGCGGGATACGTGTCCTTGCCGACGGAATCATACACCACGTCGACGCCCTTGCCCTTGGTGATGTCCTTTACCCGCGCGACGAAGTCGTCCGACCGGTAGTCGATGACGTGGTCGTAGCCATGCTCGAGCGCCATCGCGATCTTCTCGGGCGATCCTGCCGTGCCGATCACCGTCGCGCCCAGCGCCTTGGCCCATTGCCCGGCAATCTGCCCGACGCCGCCGGCGGCTGCATGGAACAGCAGAACCGTGTCGGGGCCGACGCGAAAGGTCTGGTTGAGCAGGTATTGCGCGGTCATGCCCTTCAGCATCATCGCGGCGGCCGTTTCCAGCGGAATGTCGTCGGGCACCTTGATCAGCTGCTGCTCGTCGATGTTGCGCTCGCTGGCATAGGCCCCGTCCGCGCCGGCATAGGCGACCCTGTCGCCGGCAGAGAACAATGTCACGCCATCGCCGACCGCAGTCACGATGCCGGCACCCTCCTTGCCCGGAATGAAGGGCAGGCTCGCCGCCTTGTAGAGGCCGGTCCGGAAATAGACGTCGATGAAGTTGACGCCGATCGCCTCCTGGCGGATCTGCACCTCGCCGCGCGACGGCGGCGGAACGGTCACGCCCTCGATCTTCAGGACGTCGGGGCCACCCAGTTCCCGGATTATGATTGCTCTTGCCATGGCCTGTTCCTTTATTCGCGTCCGAGATTGGGGAAGATCTGCAGGATGAACCCGATGACGTAGAGATAGACGCCGGTGCCGACGACGCCCCAGACCACCCAGGCAGGGGTCTCGAAATGCATCAGCAGCGCATAGGCGCTGAGCACCGACCAGGCGGTGAAGACCGCCAGATTGAGCGGCCGCAACCGCCGCACGCGCACCGGATGGAGAAAGCTGATCGGCATGAAGGTGAGGAACACCGAGACGAAGACGACGATGGACGCGGCAAGCTCGCTCGCCTGTACGACGAAGAGCGTGAACACCACCATGTTCCAGACGACCGGGAAGCCGGAGAAGAAGTATTCGTCGGTCTTCATGCCCATATCGGCATAATAGATGGCGCTGGACATGACGATCGCGCCGGCGGCGACGAACGACCAAGGCTCGCCGATCATGCCGCTCTGATAGAGCGCAAAGGCCGGCAGCAGCACGTAGGTCACGTAGTCGATGACGTTGTCGAGCGTATCGCCCGACCAGTTGGGCAGCACTTCCTTGACGCGGACCTTGCGGGCGATCGGCCCGTCGATGCCATCGACCGCCAGCGCCAGACCCAGCCACCAGAACATATCGACGAAGCGATGTTCCGCGGCGGCGACGACGCCGAGGAAGGCGAGAAACGATCCGGAAGCCGTGAGAACATGGACCGAGAAAGCCCGGATCTCGGCGTAGGGAACCGGCTTGTAATTGAAGAACTTCATCGGCAGACGCATCCTGTGCTGACGCTTCGCGTAAACTCGGTGCGCGACCCGAATATTGCCAGGTCATGCCGCACCGCCTCCTCCGCCGCGACGGTGTCGCTGCCGGCATGTCCGTAATATGCATCGTTTGCCCTGCCCTGCCAGCAAAAACAAGCGATTGCCGTGCTCCCTACGTAATCCGCTGTGGACTTACGCACCACGTGCGGCAATGGCGACCATTCCAAAAAGACGCGGTCGGCGCTAGATATGGGCTCGGACGGACCAAGGCGAAGGAAGAGAACCGAATCATGGATCACACCGATATCGCCGTCATCGGCGCCGGCCTCGCAGGCGCACTCGCAGCCCTCGCTCTGTCCCGCGATGGCCGCACCGTCGCGCTCATTGCGCCGACCGCACCGCATGACCGTCGCACGACGGCCTTGATGGACGAGGCGATCGGCTTTCTGAGGAAGCTCGACCTTGGGGAAGAGGTCAGCGC
Organism: Rhizobium sp. PP-CC-3A-592; assembly: GCF_003217095.1. Classification (GTDB taxonomy): domain Bacteria; phylum Pseudomonadota; class Alphaproteobacteria; order Rhizobiales; family Rhizobiaceae; genus Ferranicluibacter. The sequence goes on along the minus strand of NZ_QJSR01000002.1, from coordinate 970,835 downwards.
ACTCGGCGCGCCGCTGGCCACGCTGCGCATCATCGACGGTACGGATCGCCTTCTACGCGCCCCGGTCGTCACCTTCCGGGCGGCTGAAATCGGCCTCGACGCCTTCGGCTACAATCTCCCGAACGCACCATTCCTCGACGTGCTGAACCACAGGATCGAGAGCGCACCATCCATCACCCGCATCGACGCGAGACTGGAAAGTCTCGAGGAGAACGCAACAGGCTGCACCCTGGCGCTGTCCGACGGCCGTTCGCTGACGGCGTCGCTGGTGATCGGCGCGGACGGTAGGCGCTCGCTTGTCCGCGAGGCGCGCCGCATCGAGACGCGCAACTGGAGCTATCCGCAGACGGCGGTCGTGCTGAACTTCGCCCATGAGCGCCCGCATGAAAACATCTCGACCGAGTTTCACACACGGCAAGGTCCGTTCACGCAGGTTCCGCTTCCCGGCAACCGCTCCAGCCTCGTCTGGGTGATGACGCCCGATGCGGCAGCGGAAATGTTGACGCGGGAGACGGCCGCACTGTCGAGCGCGGTGGAGCAGCGGATGCAGTCCATGCTCGGCAAGGTCACGGTCGATACCGAACCCCAGGCCTTCCCGCTCTCCGGCATGGCCGCCACACGCTTCGGCAAAGGCCGCGTGATTCTCGTGGGCGAGGCCGCCCATGCCTTCCCGCCGATCGGCGCACAGGGCCTGAACCTCAGCTTGCGCGACGTCATGACGCTGGTCGCCATGCTCGCCGAACTGCCGGCCATACCGGCGGATCTCGGCGACCGCTACGATCGGCGCAGGCGCGCCGATATTCTCAGCCGGACGGTCAGCGTGGACCTGCTCAACCGCTCTTTGCTCACCGGCTTTCTGCCGGTGCAGATGCTGCGGGCCGGCGGGCTGCAGGCGCTGTCATCGGCCGGCGCCCTGCGCAGCCTCGTCATGCAGGAAGGCCTGCGGCCGGGCAGCGCGATCCGGTCCATGCTGGGGGACTTACGGGAAAAGATCGGCCGGCACTCCGCCTGATCCGATCAGATAGAGAAGGCCGGTGACGCTCAGCATCGACAGCGCCGTCGTGATGAGGATGGTCGCGGAGGCCCGCTCCTGCCAGACGCCGTATTGCTCGGCGATCACGAACACGTTCGTCGCCGTCGGCAGCGCCGCGAGCAGTACGGCCGCCTGCACCCAGATCGGCTCGAAATTCCCGGCAGCGCTGAGCACGAGATACATGACGGCCGGGTGCAGCAGCAGCTTGGCTGGAACGATATAGGTCAGTTCCACCGGTGCCCGCCTCAGCGGCCGAAGCCCGAGCGTCACGCCCATCGCAAACAGCGCACAAGGCGCGGCCGTGGGTGCCAGTGCCTCGATCAGCCGGCGGATCGCGAGTGGCGGCTGCACCTGAAACGCGGCCGCGGCGACCCCGATTGTCGTCGCGAGAATGAAGGGATGCAGCAGGATCTTGCGCAGGACGGACAGTGCGAGCCTCGCCGGATTCTGCTTCTCGCTTCCCGCAATTGCCATCAGCGCCGGCGCCATGATGAAATGCGCGACGTTCTCGACGGAGAAGATCAGTGCGACCGGCACGGCCGCCCGTTCCCCGAGCGCAAGCAGCGCAAGTCCCGGACCCATATAGCCGATATTGCCATAAGCGGCCGCCAGCCCCTGCACTGTCGCTTCCGCCAGAGGCGCACGGCGAAACCAGAGGGCCACCACGAAGATGAGGGTGAAGACGGAATAGGTGGCGGCGACATCGGCCAGGATGAAATCGAACCGGGTCAGTTCGTGGATCGGCGTGCGCGAAATGAGGGTGAAGAACAGCGACGGCAGCGCGAGATAGAGAATATAGACGTTCAGCCACGCCATGCCTTCGAGGCCGGGCCTGGCCGGACCCGCTCCGTCTCGTCGGCCGAACAGATGCGCTGCTCCATAACCGAGAAGGATGAGGCCGAAGAACGGTGCCACGAGGCTGAAGATATCGGTCATGTCGTGATCCCGGGGGCAGCGCCCGTCTGTTCAACCGATCTGCATCAGAACCGGAAAGGTCTGCTGGAACCAGATGGAAACCGTGCTGACGAGACCGAACAGGAAGGCGAGACCCGCCACGACGAGCAGACCGCCCATGATCTTTTCCACCAGCCCGAGATGGCGGCGGAAGCGCGACAGGAACCCCATGAACGCCCCGGAAAAGGCGGCTGCGATCCAGAAGGGAATGGCCAGACCGAGGGAGTAGACCGCGAGAAGGACAGCGCCCTCGGATACCGTATCGCGCGCTGCCGCGACGCCGAGGATCGTGCCCAGCACGGGGCCGATGCAGGGCGTCCAGCCGAAGCCGAAGGCAAGGCCCATGATATAGGCACCCGACAGCGTCGCCGGCTTCCCCCCACCCTGGAAGCGCGCCTCGCGCCCGAGCAGGCCGATGCGCAGCACGCCGAGGAAATGCAGCCCCATGATGATGACCACGATACCGCCGATTCGCGACAGGAGGTCCATATGCTGCCGCAGAAGAAGACCGACCGACGAGGCGCCGATGCCAAGCGCGATGAAGACGGTGGAAAAGCCGAGCGTGAACAGAAGCGCCGACGGCAGAACGGCCCGCCGCGTCGCAACCGCCGCCGCGCCATTCGTCCCCCGGAACTGATCCACGGAAACGCCCGCCATGTAACAGAGATAGGGCGGCACCAGGGGCAGCACGCAGGGCGACAGGAACGACAACGCCCCCGCAAGCACGGCGGTCCAGATCGAGATATCGGCTATCGACAAAACCAGTTCCTCAGAGACGATCGCGATCGCGCATGACAGCGCCGCACGGCTGGTAACGGTGTTACCGCGCGAGCGCGTCGCCAGCAATGGTGCCAGACGCCGCATGCCGGAGACGTGACGCCTGTCGCGGACGAACCCCGCCATCGAACACCGTGCTGCTTCCGCGCGCCCTTTACGGCATGCCGGTCCTATCTGCATCCCGCGCCCTGGCCTGTCCGTCGCTGCGAAATCGGGGATCCGCGGATTTATGGGTTGACCGCAACCGCGCGCCTATGCATATCTCCGCCAACTTTCGCCGGCCGCCCAGGTGACCGGCGCGGGAGCGCGTAGCTCAGTTGGTAGAGCAACGGACTTTTAATCTGTAGGTCCAGGGTTCGAATCCCTGCGCGCTCACCATTCTCCCCTTCGGACAGCCAGTTCTATATCATACCCACCAGAGTTCCCTGCCGGGAACATTCTGTCACCGACGTCGTTTCCGAAAAACCTAAATAAACGGGAGGCGGCGGCATGATCGAGTTCAAGAAGGTGCCGATGACGGGCGGCGAGAATGGCGATTTCCGGCCTCCCGAAGACGAAGAATCACCTGCGGTTCAATCCGTGCGGCAGGACGAGGCATCAGGCGAGGGCGAAGACGCATTGGAGGAAGGTCTTGAAGACCCATGTCCGGCCAGCGATCCGGTTTCCGTAACGGAGACGGCAATCCCCGGGGGACGCTCTCCTTCATCGAAAATCTAGACGATCGCAAATCCTGGGAAACGGGCCATCTGATATTGCGTCATCTGAAGCGGAACGAAAACGCATATTCCTGGTTGAAGCGGCAGTAAGCGGGCTGAAACAGGAGATCGCGATGTTGGAAGCTTGGAAACAACGGCCGCGAAGAGGCGTCGATCGGGACGACTACAGGGCGTTTATGATTCGCGAGCTTCTCGTTTGGCTGGTGGGTGTCCCCGTCCCCATCGCAATGGTCATCGGGGTATTTGTTCTCTAACGACGCGGACTCTACTGCACTGCATCGAGACGTTCGGTATTAAACCGAAACGGCCAGCATGGCGAACGTCAAGCCTGATATGGCGCACAGCGCCGCTATGACGACGATCAATTCCTTCATCATGAACTTGTACATGGCGCACCATCCTTCGTTTGCACCGATGTAAGATCGAAGAGACGTCACGCAAGCATTCCAGGTGCAACACTTCGTGATATCCGCAAGACCTTAGCAAGCCTGCCCCGTTTGATGGACAGCTTGCGGACAGTTTCTCCCGGCACAATGAGATCACTGCGCAGGCGCCCGGCTCACCGGTCCCGAAGCGTGCATGAGATCAATGTTTTGGAGCGAATCCTGCGACGCCCTGCGCCGCGTGATCGCCTTCAGTCGACCGAGCGGACGCTGCCATGATGAGACCCACTTCCCTGCCCCTTGGCGTCATACTGATAGCCTCCCTCGTCGCGACGGTCCTCACCATCGTTCTCGTTCCGCACCGGGGCACCGCAGCGCCCCGGGCGAACATCGAGTCCATTCAGCGCCTTTAGGCTCCGAGCAAACGCAAAATTTGGGTTTGACTTACTGGCAATCCGAAACGACGATCTTGCAATTCGGGCAATCCTTCGTCGCCATCGTCTCGGCTGCCTTCTGGGTCGAGCCGTAGCCGATGCCGTAATTGACGCGGTCGCCAGCATAGGCGCCGCACTGTTCGAACCATACGGCAACCTTGCAGTCATCGTTTCCGGCCGACTTGCACTCCTTAACGGCGTTGCTTTCGGCTTCCTTGCGGGAGCTTCCCCAACCCATTCCATAGCCGGCTTCGTCGGCCGCCATGCCTTGTTCGTCGTTGACCGCAATGGCGCCGAAGGCGAAGGCCGAGCTGACCGGGCCGGCGAGAAGAATGGTGGTTGCAAAGGCGATACGAATAAAGGTCTTCATGAAATCTCCCCCGAGATCGAATGTCCCGATTGTTATCGGGCGTCCCTGCCGGAATGGCGAGGGACACGGGAAAGATTGCTACATGAGGTGATGAGACTCGACAATATAGGCGCGGTCATCGCCGGCTTTTTAATATGGAGCATAGCTAATGCGCATGGTGAACGACGCCCGATCGCTCTGATCTTTACGGCCCGTCGAGGGCGCATCCGATGAGGCCAAGACAGTCGGCGCGCCAGCGCCGGCTGTTGCCCTATTTCCCGGCAAACGGATCGGCGAGAGCCGCGTCCGGCCGGCTGATCGGGTACTTCGTACCGGACACCTTCGCCGCCATCCCCTTGGCGCCCGTCTGCTTCAGGAGCGTTCGGAAAACCGGATGCATGCCGCCATCGACATAGGCGCTCATGGAGGCGGCAATCGGCACGGGCCCGCCGATGAGAGCGTCGATCGCGCGGCTCTCTTCTGCGATCTTGGCAAGCGCCTGCGGCTCGATGCCGGGCGCGGCCTCCGGGCACGGTGCCAGCGGGTCCGTCGGCTCGCCGTTCAGGAACGTCTTGTCGAACACGTAGCGCCCGCCGCATGCCGACACCTTCGGCTGCCGGCGGGTGATGGCGAAGGCGTCGTAGCTTTCCTTGAGCACGCGCCAGAAGGCGAGATCAGGATCGCCGCGATGAGCCGCCATATTCTGGGCGGTCATGCGGAAGGGATAGGCCTGCACCTGAAAACTCGGTTGTCCGCCCTCGAGCGCCCGCGCGACGATCGCGTAGATTTCGCCCACGCCCTGGTCGGTCATGGCGTAGCAGCCCGACGACGAGCAGGCACCATGCACCATCAGCGCCTCGCCCGTGTAGCCGAGCGCGCTCTCCAGCCGGTTGGGATAGCCAAGGTTGAACGACACGTAGAACTGGGAGTTCGGGTTCAGCATGCCCTTGGTGACATGGTAGAAGCCTTCCGGCGCATGCCGGTCGCCCGACTTCCGCTTCGGCCCGAGATCTCCCGACCAGCGGCAGATCGGGTAGGTTTTCAACAGGGCATATTTGCCGCTCCGGTCGATCTTCCAGATCTCCAGTTCGCTTTCCTGCTTGAAGATGCGCACGAGCACCGGGCTCTCCGCCTTCATGCCCTTGCGCGTCATCTCCGCCACCATCTTCGACGAGAGCTTCGGCGGCGCTTCCGTCATGTCGAGCGCCATGCAGCCGCTGAGCGCCATGCCGAGCGCGGCGATAGCGGCAGTCTGGACGCAGGCCTTGCGAAGGGCTTTCAGGCGAGGAAATGCTGGCATGCGGCCTCTATCGATCACAATCGCGACGAAGTTGTGTCGCAGCGGCGCGTGAAGCGCACCGCTAACACACTCGCCTTACATGGTTAATCTTTCCTGAACCCCGCTTGCAACGGCAAGCGCGCCAGAAAAGCCAACGCAGGGCCTTCACAATGCTGCAGCGCACCCTAACCTCTTCGCATGAGCGATATGATCACATGGCTGGACCAATCCCTGCGCTGGGTGCCCGCATGGGCCGTCAGCGTCATCCTTCTTGTGCTGCTGTTCGGCATCGGCATCTTCGTCCACAGGATCCTGTTCGAGATCGCGACGCGGATTGCCGCGAAGTACGATCTGTTCTGGCGGTCGCTGGTGGCACGCTCGGAGCGCCCGACCCGACTGGTGGCCATCATGGTTGCCCTCTCCTTCGGCGTCTCCATCGCGCCGCTGACGTCCAATCAGGCTGAGACCCTGCATCATACCCTGCTGCTCGGCTTCATCCTCGTCTTCGCCTGGATCGCCAAGGTCACGCTGCATATCTGGACGACGGTCTATCTGCGCCGCTTCAAGCTCGATGCGGAAGACAATCTTCTCGCCCGCAAGCACGTTACCCAATCGCGGATCATGGAGCGCATCGCCGGCTTCGTCATCATCATCTTTGGCGTCGCCGCCTGCCTGATGACATTTCCGGCCGTGCAGCAATATGGGGTCAGCCTTCTCGCCTCCGCGGGCGTTGCGGGCATTGTGCTCGGTCTGGCGCTGCAGCCGGTGCTCAAGAACCTCTTCGCCGGTATTCAGCTTGCCATCACCCAACCCATCCGTCTCGACGATGCGCTGCTGATCGAAGGCGAATGGGGGAATGTGGAGGAGATCACCGCGACCTATGTCGTTGTCAAGATCTGGGACTGGCGCCGGCTCGTGTTGCCGCTCAGCTACTTCATCGAAAAGCCGTTCCAGAACTGGACCCGCGAAACCGCTGCTCTGATCGGAACCGTGATGGTCTATCTCGACTACAGCGTGCCCGTCGATGCCGTTCGCAAGGAGGCTGAGAAGATCGCTGCGGCATCTCCGCTCTGGGATGGGCAGGTCATCAATATTGCGGTGACGGACCTGAAGCCGGAGACCGTAGAGATCCGCATCCTCTGCTCGGCATCCAATGCCGCACGTGCCTTCGACCTGCGTTGCGAGATGCGCGAGAAGATCATCGGCTTCATCGCAAGTACCTATCCCACCGCCCTTCCGCACCTGCGCGCGGAACTCAAGACCGCAGATGCTCTCGGCAACATCGCCGTCACCACCACACCCATGCGCGCACAGGCCTGAGACGGTAAATTACTGTCCGGCGAGCGTGCCCACCGGGAGTTCGTAGGTAACGTTCCCCGCCGTTTCGAAGGTGAGCGTCAGCGGGATCGTGTCGCCCTGGCGAAATGGTTTTGCAACATCCATGAACATCAGGTGCAGCCCGCCGCCGGCAAGCGTCACCGTTTGCCCCGCCGGCACGGGAATGCCGTCGAGCTTGCGCATGCGCATCACGTCGTTGTCCATCGTCATCTCATGCAGCTCGACACGGCCGGCCGCAGGGCTCTCGACCGCAACGAGCCTGTCGTCCGCCTGCCCGGTATTGACGATCGTCAGCCCCCCGCCCCCGACCTTCGCACCGGGCGGCATCGGCTTGGCGGTGCCGCCGGAGATCGTCAGCGCGCCCGCAACGACCTGCCCACCGCTCTTGGCGGTTTCGGCCGATACGGCTGGCATGGCGGCAAGCGTCATAGGCAATGCCATCGACAGGGCGGCAATAAGAGTGGTCTTCACCGAAGGCATGTCGTCGTCTCCACGCGCGTCCGCGCGATAGCAAATGATCCGACCCCATTGCTATCGCGAGCCCGGGATAAAGCAAAGCCGGAAACGGGCACGTCCACGCGTCGGCGCGCTTTCCGCACCATGCCAGCGGCGACGAAAATCTTGGCCGTTGCGACATTTTCCGCTTGCCAAGGATGCCCTATCCTTCTTATCTGAACCCGATCTTGTTGGGAGAATCCAGCTTCGAGCTGGTGCCGAAGGAGCAACCGCCCCGGAAACTCTCAGGCCCACGAACCATCAGGATGCCGGCAGGACTCTGGAGAGAAGCATTTCGCTCGCCGAAGGGATAACAATCTCAGGCAAAGGAACAGAGGGGGCTCATTCGACGTCACGACTCCGTGCGCGTTGACACGAGCCGGCGCATGGCGCCAACCTGGAGACCGGATTTGGACGATCACACAGCCTTGAACGACGCCCCGTTGAAGCAGACGCCGTTGCACGCCCTGCATCTCTCCCTCGGCGCCCGCATGGTGCCCTTTGCCGGCTACGACATGCCGGTTCAATATCCCGCCGGTGTCCTCAAGGAGCATTTGCATACCCGCGACGCTGCCGGTCTGTTCGACGTGTCGCATATGGGACAGGTCGAGCTGCGCGCCGCATCCGGCACGCTGGAAGACGCGGCGCTGGCTCTGGAAAGCCTTGTGCCTGTCGATGTGCTCGGCATTGCCGAGGGCCGCCAGCGCTACGCCCTCTTCACCGATGAGACCGGCGGCATCCTCGACGACCTGATGATTGCGCGCCTGCCCGGCCGGTTCCTGATCGTGGTCAATGCGGCCTGCAAACACGCCGATTTCGCGCACCTGAAGGCGCATCTGGGCGACCGGTTCGAACTGACGCTGCTCGAAGACCGCGCGCTTCTGGCGCTGCAGGGTCCGCGTGCGGAAGGCGTTCTGGCCGAGCTCTGGGCCGATGTCGCCGCCATGCGCTTCATGGATGTGGCCGAGGCGCTGATCCACGACGTGCCCTGCATCATCTCCCGCTCCGGCTACACCGGCGAGGACGGATTCGAGATTTCCATTCCCGCCGATAAGGCTGAAGATATCGCCCGTCGCCTGCTCGATCATCCCGATGTTTTGCCGATCGGTCTCGGCGCCCGCGACTCGCTGCGGCTCGAAGCCGGCCTGTGTCTCTACGGCAACGACATCGACACGACGACCTGCCCCATCGAGGCGGCGCTCGAATGGGCCATCCAGAAATCCCGCCGCTCGGGCGGCGCCCGCAGCGGCGGCTTTCCAGGCGCCGGCGCCATTCTGGACGCGCAAACGAACGGCACGGCGATCCGCCGCGTCGGCCTGAAGCCGGACGGCAAGGCGCCGGTGCGCGGCGGTGCGACGCTCTATTCCGACGCGACCGGTACGATCGAAGTTGGCAAGGTCACCTCGGGCAGCTTCGGCCCCAGCGTCGGCCATCCCGTGGCCATGGGCTATGTCGAGACCGGGCTCGCAACGGCGGGCACCACCGTTTTTGCGGAACTGCGCGGCAAGTATCTGCCGATGACCGTTTCCGCTCTTCCCTTCATCACTCCCACCTACAAGCGCTGATCAGGAGCCGATCCCATGCTGAAATTCACCGACGAACATGAGTGGCTGCAGATCGACGGCGACGTCGCGACTGTCGGCATCACCAAGCACGCGGCCGACCAGCTCGGCGACCTCGTTTTTGTGGAACTGCCCGAAACCGGCACGGCCCTCACCAAGGGCGAGAGCGCGGCGACCGTCGAATCCGTCAAGGCTGCCTCCGACGTCTATTGTCCGCTGGACGGCGAGATCGTCGAAACCAACCCGGCCATCGTCGAGGACCCCGCGCTCGTCAATGGCGACCCGCAGGGCGCCGGCTGGTTCTTCAAGCTAAAACTCTCCGACCCCTCCGCTGCCAACGCGCTGCTGGACGAGGACGCCTACAAGGAGCTGATCGCCTGATGACGACACCTGTGACAACGCCGGCCGATTTCACCTTCACGGATTATCAGCCGTACGACTTCGCCAACCGCCGCCATATCGGCCCCTCGCCGTCCGAAATGGACGCGATGCTGAAGGTGATCGGCTATCCCACGCTGGACGCCCTGATCGACGATACGGTTCCCGCTTCCATCCGCCAGAAGACGCCGCTCGCCTGGGGTGCGGCGCTCACCGAACGCGAAGCGCTCGATACGCTGCGCGAAACGGCGAACATGAACAAGCCGCTGGTCTCGCTGATCGGGCAAGGCTACTACGGCACCATCACGCCGCCGGTCGTCCAGCGCAATATCCTTGAAAACCCTGCTTGGTACACGGCTTACACGCCCTACCAGCCGGAGATCAGCCAGGGGCGTCTTGAGGCGCTGCTGAACTATCAGACCATGGTCTGCGACCTCACCGGCCTCGACGTTGCCAATTCCTCGCTGCTGGACGAAGCAACGGCTGCGGCCGAAGCCATGGCCATGGCGGAACGTGTCTCGAAGTCGAAGCAGAAGATCTTCTTCGTCGATGAGAACTGCCATCCGCAGACGATCGCACTTCTGAAGACCCGCGCCGAACCGCTCGGCTGGACGATCCTCGTCGGCAACCCGTTTACGGACATGCAGTCGGCCGACGTCTTCGGCGCGATCTTTCAGTATCCCGGCACCTACGGGCATGTCAGTGACTTCACCGGGCTGATTTCCCGCCTGCACCAGACTGGTGCGATCGCCGTGATGGCTGCCGATCCCATGGCGTTGGCGCTGTTGAAATCGCCCGGCGAAATGGGCGCCGATATCGCCATCGGATCGACGCAGCGCTTCGGCGTTCCCGTCGGCTATGGCGGGCCGCATGCGGCCTACATGGCCGTCAAGGACGCGCACAAGCGATCGATGCCCGGCCGCCTCGTCGGAGTCTCGGTCGATAGCCGCGGCAATCGCGCCTATCGCCTGTCGCTCCAGACCCGCGAGCAGCATATCCGCCGCGAGAAGGCGACGTCCAACATCTGCACCGCGCAGGTGCTGCTGGCCGTCATGGCGTCGATGTATGCGGTGTTCCATGGGCCGGAAGGCATCAAGGCCATCGCGCAGAGCATCCACCAGAAAACGGTTCGCCTTGCCAAGGGGCTTGAGGCTCTTGGTTACGCCGTCGAGCCGGAAACCTTCTTCGACACGGTCACCGTCGAGGTCGGCAAGCTGCAGTCCGTCATCATGAAGGCGGCGGTGGCGGAAGGTGTCAACCTGCGCAAGATCGGCGAGACCCGCATCGGCATCAGCCTCGATGAGCGCTCGCGCCCGATCACGCTCGAATCCGTCTGGCGCGCCTTTGGCGGCGATTTCAAGGTGGCACAGTTCGAGCCGGATTACCGCCTGCCGTCGGCACTCCTGCGCCGCAGCGCCTACCTTACCCACCCGATCTTCCACATGAACCGCGCGGAAAGCGAGATGACCCGCTACATCCGCCGGCTCTCGGATCGCGACCTCGCGCTCGACCGAGCCATGATCCCGCTCGGCTCCTGCACGATGAAGCTGAACGCGACAGCCGAAATGCTGCCGATCACCTGGCCGGAATTCGCCGAGATTCACCCCTTCGTTCCCGCCGACCAGGCGCTCGGCTACAAGGCGATGATCGACGATCTCTCCGAAAAGCTCTGCGCCGTCACCGGCTACGACGCGATCTCCATGCAGCCGAACTCCGGCGCGCAGGGCGAATATGCCGGCCTCCTGACGATCCGCGCCTACCACCTTGCCAACAATGAGGGGCACCGCGACATCTGCCTCATCCCGACATCGGCCCATGGCACCAATCCGGCATCCGCCCAGATGGTCGGCATGAAGGTCGTCGTGGTCAAGGTCAGCGCCAATGGCGATATCGACATGGATGATTTCCGTGCGAAAGCAGAGCAATATGCCGATACGCTCGCCTGCTGCATGATCACCTATCCCTCGACACATGGCGTGTTCGAGGAAAGCGTACGCGAGGTCTGCGAGATCGTCCACACGCATGGCGGTCAGGTCTATCTCGACGGTGCCAACATGAACGCCATGGTCGGCCTGTCCCGCCCGGGCGATATCGGCTCCGACGTCAGCCATCTCAACCTGCACAAGACATTCTGCATCCCGCATGGCGGCGGCGGTCCGGGCATGGGGCCGATCGGCGTCAAGGCGCACCTCGCACCTTTCCTACCGCGCGATCCGTCCAATCCCGACAGTGCCGGTACGGGCGCGGTGTCGGCTGCTCCCTTCGGCTCGGCCTCCATCCTGCCAATCTCGTGGAGCTACTGCCTGATGATGGGTGGCGAAGGCCTGACGCAGGCGACCAAGGTCGCCATCCTCAACGCCAACTACATCGCCGCCCGCCTCAAGGGCGCGTATGACGTGCTCTACACGTCGGAAAAGGGCCGTGTGGCGCATGAGTGCATCATCGACACGCGCCCGCTGGGCGAAAGTGCCGGCGTCACCGTGGACGATGTCGCCAAGCGCCTCATCGACTGCGGCTTCCACGCCCCGACCATGAGCTGGCCCGTTGCCGGTACATTGATGGTCGAACCGACCGAGTCGGAAACCAAAGCCGAGATCGACCGCTTCTGCGACGCGATGCTGGCCATCCGCGAGGAAGCCCGTGCCGTCGAGGACGGCCGTCTCGACCGGACCAACAATCCGCTGAAGAACGCCCCGCACACGGTGGAAGACCTCGTCGGAGACTGGGACCGCCCCTACTCCCGCGAACAGGCCTGCTTCCCGCCCGGCGCCTTCCGCGTCGACAAATACTGGTCGCCGGTCAACCGCGTCGACAACGTCTATGGCGACCGAAACCTCGTCTGCACCTGCCCGCCGCTCGAGGATTACGCCGAAGCCGCAGAGTAACCTGGGAAAGGCCCGCTCACTTCAAGCGGGCCTTTTCACATCCAGCGTCTCGTCAGGCTGCCGGAAGACTGACGATGAAGCGCGCGCCGTTCCGGTACTCCAGGTCGAGCACGATCGTGCCCCCATGACTTTCCGCGATGCGCCTGGCGAGCGACAGGCCGACACCGGTGCCTGGGAAAATGCTCTCATCCCGGTGCAGCCGCTGGAAGATGTCGAAGATCCTGTCCGCATGTTGCGGATCGATGCCGACGCCATTGTCCGGAAAGGCGATGTGTGCGAACCGCTCGTCCCGCCGTCCCGTAATCGTCAGTTCCGGCGCCACACCCGTCCGCCGGTACTTGATGGCGTTGCCGATGACGTTCTGGAAGAGGCGCTTCAGCAGCTCCGAATCCCCGATCACATCGGGAAGCGCCTCGACCGTAATCTGCGCGCCACTCTCGGCGATATCGTTCTGGAGATTGCCGAGCGCATCCTCGACCACGTCGTGCAAGCCCACGCGCTGGGGGCTCGTGATTCGGTCTGCGATCCGTGCATAGTCGAGCAGGCTATCGACCAGTTGCATCAGGCGTCGTGATTTGCTCCGCAGCTGCGTTGCGTAAACCGGCACGTCTTCCAGTTTGTCCGTCGCGATGTCGTCGGCGATCATCTCTGCGAACATGGAAATCTGCCGCATCGGTGCCTTCAGGTCGTGCGAGACGCTGCTGGTGAATTGCCCCAGCGCCTCGTTCTTCCGCTGCAACTCCGAACGCTGCTCGGCAATGCGCATCTGCTGCCGCTTCATCTCGGTGATATCGCGCCCCACCGTGACATATTCGACAAGGCGCCGACCGTCGAAGACCGCAAGGTTCGACCACAGCATCCAGATCTCCACGCCATTCGCGGACACGCGGCACTGCTCCTGCGCCGTGGCAGGCTCCTCCGGCGTCAGGCCGCGAAAAACATCCACCAGCGGATCGTCCTCGGCGACGAAATCGAGGCAGCTTCGGCCGACAATTGCGTCCGCGGACAAGCCGATGCAGGCGGCGAAACGCTGGTTGACGAAGGTGTAGACGAGGTCGGGCGAGATGCGGGTGATGAAGTCGGGTATCGTTTCGACCAGCGTCGCATAGTCCTGCCGTTGCCGATCCAGCTCTTGTTCGACTCTCTTCAGGTCGGTCACATCAACCCGGATGGCAACGGTATTGCCGTCGGCGGTCAGCGTATTCTCGGCCCTCAGCCATCGCCCGTTGCTGTAAGGGAAGATCACCGGCACGCCGTCAGCTCTGCGGAACAGGTCGACCTGACGCCGAATCCAGGCCTCGGCCTCGACCGATCCCAGATCCATCCCCTCTTCCGACAGCAGTTGCAGCGCGAAATCCGCCGCCGACATGCCGATCTGCAAACGCTCTCCAATTGGGCCGAAGAGCTGGCGATAGGCCCTGTTGCAGAGGATCAGCCGTTCGTCCTTGTCATAAATCGCAATGCCCTCTGCGATGACGTCGAGAGCCGTATCCACGGTGCGGATCGACGGAACGTCGTCAGTGGCGTCGCGCAGATGTTTATCACGAATGATCCGAATGGATGTTCCCGGCACATCACCGGCGTCCGGAACCGTAATTGTGCGTGTCATCCCCGTAAAGCGCGTACCGTCTGCGCGTTTGTAAAGAACGGAGATGTCATGCGCGCTGCCCGCGCCATCCGGAAAGGCCTCGTCGAGCAAGGGCGAGAAAGGCCGGCCGACCATCAGGCACGCATCGAACCCGAACAGGCTGGCCGCGGCTGCGTTTGCCGAGAGGATCGCGCCTCCCGGCGCCGTCACGATAACGGCGTCGGGGTGGTCGTTATACAGAGCCTCGAGAATCGTCCGGTCCAGACTGGGCAAGTCAGCGCCTCTGCCACTTCGGTGCGTATCGATGATACCATATGGACGAATAATATCTGGCCGATTGATGCCAGAGAAAAAAGATGGTCGCCGGCAGCACTCACGGGCTCTGATGAGCTATCGACGCCAACGAATGCGAATGAAACCGACGTTTGCCTAGCCGTATCGTCGCGGTTACCCGTCAGCCGACCCGCACCACCGCATCGCCCTTGGCGGCAAGGGCTGCAAGATCCGCAGGCTTCAGTTCGACCGATTCGCCGCAACCGCAGGCCGATGTCTGGTTGGGGTTGTTGAAGGTGAAGCCCGACCGCATCTTGGTCACTTCGAAATCCATGCGCGTGCCGAGCAGATAGAGCACGGCCTCGGGCGCGACCCACACACGGGCGCCCGCATGCTCGATCAGGTCGTCCTTGGCATTGGGTTCGCTCACGAGATCGACGGCATATTCCATGCCGGCGCATCCGCCCTTCTTGATGGAGAGCCGGATGCCCTTCGTGTCGCCACCCGCATGATCGACGATGGCGTTGACGCGCTGTGCCGCGGCGTCGGACAGGCTCATGACCGCAAAACCCATGGAAATTCTCCTTGCAACAACCGGGTTCAAGGCCCGGTGCTTCGGACGTGAATGTAAGACCCTATCGCCCAGTGATCAATACCAGCCGACGGCGACTTGCGCTTCCTCGGACATCCGGTCCGGCGTCCATGGCGGATCGAAGGTCATGGACACCTCGACACCGGAAACGCCTTCGACAGTGCCAACTGCATTCTCGACCCAGCCCGGCATTTCGCCGGCGACCGGGCAGCCCGGCGCCGTCAGCGTCATGGCAATCTTCACCATGCGGTCGTCTTCGATGTCGATCTTGTAGATCAGGCCGAGTTCGTAGATGTCGGCCGGGATTTCCGGGTCGTAGACTGTCTTCAGCGCGGAGATCACGTCGTCCGACAGCCGCGCCAGTTCTTCCGGCGGGATAGCCGACTGGACGATCCCGTCACGGGCATCCGCGGTTTCGCCTGTGGTGTCGGCCGGGGTCTCTAGGGTCATGCTCGTATCCTCACGCAAAGAATTTCCGCGCCTGTTCCAGCGCAGCGACCAGCACGTCGACTTCGGCGCGCGTGTTGTAAAGCCCGAACGAGGCCCGGCAGGTGGATGTCACGCCAAACCGCTTGAGAAGTGGCATGGCGCAATGCGTGCCGGCCCGCACCGCGACGCCCGCACGGTCGATGACCGTGGAGACGTCATGGGCATGCACACCTTCGATCTCGAAGGAGAAGATACCACCTTTGCCGGGCGCCTGCCCGATCACGCGCAAGGCGTTGACCGATTGCAGCCGCTCGGCCGCATAGGCGGCAAGATCCGCCTCGTGCCGCGCGATCCTGTCGCGGCCGATCCCGTCCATATAGTCGAGCGCAACGCCAAGGCCGATCGCCTGCACGATCGGCGGCGTGCCCGCCTCGAAACGGTGCGGCGGCTCGTTGTAGCTGATCGCGTCCTCGCTAACGTCGATGATCATTTCACCGCCGCCCATGAAAGGACGCATCTCGGCCAGCCGCTCCTTCTTGCCGTAGAGCACGCCGATGCCCGAGGGGCCATAGAGCTTGTGGCCGGTCATGACGTACCAGTCGCAATCGATGTCCTGCACGTCCACCGGCATGTGCACGGCCGATTGGCTACCATCGACCAGAACCGGAATGCCGCGCTCATGCGCGATACGGCAGATCTCCTTGACGTCCACGATCGTGCCGAGCGCGTTCGACATATGCGTGATCGCCACCAGCTTCGTCTTCGGCGTCAGGCATTTGACGAAGTCGTCGATGTGGAACACGCCTTGATCGTCCACCGGCGCCCAGACGAGCTTGGCGCCCTGCCGCTCGCGGATGAAGTGCCAGGGGACGATGTTGGAGTGATGCTCCATGATCGAGATCAGGATCTCGTCATCCGCACCGAGCTTCGGCATGCCCCAGCCATAGGCGACCGTATTGATCGCCTCGGTGGAGGACTTGGTGAACACGATGTCATCGACGGACGGCGCGTTCAGGAACCGACGTACTTTTTCGCGGGACAGTTCGTAGGCGTCCGTCGCAGCATTCGACAGGAAATGCAGGCCGCGATGGACATTGGCATATTCGTTGGCATAGGCGTGGCTGATCGCGTCGATGACGGCCTGCGGCTTCTGGGCCGAGGCGCCATTGTCGAGATAGACGAGCGGCTTGCCGTAAACTGTCCGCGACAGGATCGGGAAATCCTGCCGTATTCGCTCGACGTCATATGCCTCTAGGGAAACCGTCTGGTCCATGATGCCTCTGCTTTCTGCCTTTGCCCGAGCGCGTGCCTGATACGATCAGGCGTGGCGCGCCAGCCATTCAGCGATGATGAGCTCCAGCGGCTCGATCAGCGTTTCGCTCTCCAGCTCCTCGACGATCTCGTCCACGAAGGCGTTGACCAGCATGGCCCGTGCCCGGTTTTCCGGAATGCCGCGAGCCTGGAGATAATAGAGATGCGTCGGATTCAGGTCGATCACGGTCGCGCCGTGGCCGCATTGCACGTCGTCGGCAAAGATTTCGAGTTCGGGCTTGGCGGAAAAATCCGCATCTTCCGAAAGCAAGAGCGTGTTGCACGCCATCTTCGCATCCGTCTTCTGCGCATCCTGCGCCACACGAATCTGCCCCTGGAACACGCCGCGCGCCCGGTCGAAGAGCACATTGCGGATGATCTCGGTCGAGGTCGTGTTCGCAACGTCATGGCCGAGCGTGAACGTCACGTCCGTCAGCGTGTCGCCGCCCATCAGGTTGATGCCGCGCAGCTTGAAGTCCGAGCCTTCGCCCGTGACCACGCCATGCACTTCCTGACGCACCAGCTTGCCGCCGGCATTGACGACGAACAGCTTGAAGGACGCGTTTTCGCCCAGCTCGAAATTGAGCTGACCGAGATGCGTGTCGTCGTCGCCCTGCTGCTGCAGCAGGATCCACGTCACCTCGGCACCCGCCTCGATGATGAGATCGGAGACGGAGGAAACAAGGCTCGGCTTGCCATCGACCGACAGATGCCGCTCGATCACGGTCGCCTTGGAACCGGGCCCGAAGGTCACCGGAAAGCGGCTGTGGCTCTGCCCGGCACTCTGGACGATCTGAAGCTCCAGCGGCTGGAGGAGAACGGTATCTTCCGGGATCTCGATCTCGAAACCATCGCGAACGAAGGTGCCGTTGATGCGGCCGATGGCGTCTTCCGTATTCCGCTCGACCAGATCGCCGGCCGCCGTGCCATCGAGCAGGCTCTCGCCATATCGCTTGACGACGACGCCCTGCTGCGCATCGCCGGCATCCGCCCGGCCATTGAGAACCGTCAGCACGGACGAGCCGACAGCCAAAGGTGCGACCGCTTCCGCGAAGGCAGACCCGTCAAAGGCGGGAACGTTGCGCAGCAATGCGCGCAGATCGGTATAGTGCCACGCCTCCAGCCGCCGTGTCGGCAGGCCGGCATCCTTCAGGTCGGACAGCAGCAGGTCGCGTGCCGAGAGAACGGCGCCGTCGCCGGGCAGGTCGCTCAGCTGGTGGTTATACGCTTCCAGCAGCGCCGTTTCGGCAGCCGTTCGCGCGATCGTGTTCTGAATGTTCATGAGCAAACGCTCCTTCAAGCCGCCGCGCCGATGATGTCGGCATAGCCGTTGGCTTCCAGATCCAGCGCCAGCGACTTGTCGCCGGTCTTGATGACCTGGCCCTTGTAGAGGACGTGGACCGTATCCGGCACGATGTATTCCAGCAGGCGCTGGTAATGCGTGATGACGATCACGGCGCGATCCGGCGACCGCAGAGCGTTCACGCCATCCGACACGATCTTCAGCGCGTCGATATCGAGGCCCGAATCGGTTTCGTCCAGAATGCAGAGATTGGGCGCGAGCAGCGCCATCTGCAGAATCTCGGCGCGCTTCTTCTCACCGCCGGAGAAGCCGACATTGAGCGGCCGCTTCAGCATATCGGGGTTGATCTTCAGCTCGGCGGCCACTTCCTTGACCCGGCGGATGAAATCCGGGGTCTTCAGCTCTTCCTCGCCGCGATACTTCCGCTGCTCGTTCATCGCCACCTTTAGGAACTGCATGGTGGCAACGCCCGGGATTTCGACCGGGTACTGGAAGGCGAGGAAAATGCCCTTCGCGGCACGCTCCGACGCGTCGAGCTCCAGAATGCTCTCGCCGTTGTACAGAATGTCGCCTTCGGTAACCTCATAGTCTTTGCGGCCCGAGAGAATATACGACAGCGTCGATTTCCCCGACCCATTCGGCCCCATGATGGCCGCGACTTCGCCAGCCTTCACGGTCAGGTTCAATCCGCGAATGATCTCGGTGCCATCCTCGGCGATCCGGGCATGGAGGTTTCTGATTTCAAGCATGGTCGTTCCTTCCAGCGGCCCATGGCGATCACGACCATAGGCTTCTTTTGATTCTGAAAGACGATGGCAGCCTCGCGGTATCTCTTCGCGAACGTCATCCTCGGGCTTGTCCCGAGGATCTGCCGTCGTCTCAATTATAATAGCCCCACATTATCGTGTTTGAATGCGGACGATATGGATTGTCGATTTCATCAATACGTTCAAACAGATCGGTCCACGTTGGATTGAGGCCCTCGATCAGTTTCATTTTCCACTCCCGCCGATACCGTTTCAGCGACTTTTCCCGCTGTATCGCCAGGACAATGTTCGGATGGCGTTCAAACCACACCAGCTTTTCCGCTCTATATTTCGCCGTAAACCCCTCGTGTACATGATCCCGATGCTCCCGCACCCGTCCCGCCAAATCGCTCGTTACGCCTGTGTAAATCACGCCGCGAGGCTTGTCGGTCATCATGTAAACGAAACCCGACAACTCTGCCTCCATGGACGCCAGATCAGATCCTCGGGACAAACCCGAGGATGACGAAGAGAGAAAAGCGGACCTAAAGCTGCGTCAGCCTACAGACCCCTCAAGCGAAATCCCAATCAGCTTCTGCGCTTCGACCGCAAATTCCATCGGCAGTTCCTGAATGACCTCCTTGACGAAGCCGTTGACGATCAGCGCGATCGCGGCTTCTTCCGGGATGCCGCGCTGCAGGCAGTAGAACAGCTGGTCCTCGGAGATCTTGGAGGTCGTCGCCTCGTGCTCGAACTGCGCCGTCGAGTTCTTCGCCTCGATATAGGGCACCGTATGCGCGCCGCAGCGATCGCCGATCAGGAGCGAATCGCACTGGGTGAAGTTGCGCGCGTTCGTCGCCTTGCGGTGAGCCGAAACCTGACCGCGATAGGTGTTCTGCGACACGCCGGCGGCGATGCCCTTGGAGATGATGCGGCTCGACGTGTTCTTGCCGAGATGGATCATCTTCGTGCCACTGTCGATTTGCTGGTGGCCGTTCGAGACCGCGATCGAGTAGAACTCGCCACGGCTGTCGTCGCCGCGCAGGATGCAGGACGGGTACTTCCAGGTGATTGCGGAGCCGGTTTCGACCTGCGTCCACGAGATCTTCGACCGGTTGCCGCGGCAATCGCCGCGCTTGGTGACAAAGTTGTAGATGCCGCCCTTGCCGTCCTTGTCGCCCGGATACCAGTTCTGGACCGTCGAATACTTGATCTCGGCATCGTCGAGCGCCACGAGTTCGACCACGGCCGCATGCAACTGGTTCTCGTCGCGCTGGGGTGCCGTGCAGCCTTCGAGATAGGAGACGTAAGCGCCCTCTTCCGCGATGATCAGCGTCCGTTCGAACTGACCGGTGCCCTTTTCATTGATGCGGAAATATGTGGACAGCTCCATCGGGCAGCGAACGCCCTTGGGGACAAAGACGAACGAGCCGTCGGTGAAGACCGCCGAATTCAGCGTCGCATAGTAGTTGTCCGTGGTCGGAACCACGGTGCCGAGATATTTCTTCACAAGATCAGGATGCTCGCGGACGGCTTCCGAGATCGACATGAAGATCACGCCGGCCTTCTTCAGCTCCTCCTTGAAGGTGGTGACGACCGACACCGAGTCGAACACCGCATCGACCGCAATCTTGGAGGTCTTTACGCCGGCCAGCAATTCCTGCTCGCGCAGGGGAATGCCGAGCTTCTCATAGATCTTCAGGATCTCCGGATCGACATCGTCGATGGAGGTCGGGCCGGGCGTGCTCTTCGGCGCGGCATAATAGGAGATCGCGTTGAAATCGATCTTCGGATAGTTGACGCGCGCCCAGTCCGGCTCGGTCAGCGTCAGCCAGCGGCGATAGGCCTCCAGACGCCATTCGAGCATCCAGTCGGGCTCATCCTTCTTGGCGGAAATGAACCGGATGATCTCTTCGGACAGGCCGTTCGGGGCCTTGTCCATCTCGATCATCGATTCGAAACCATACTTGTACTGGTCAACGTCGATCAGTTTCACCTGATCGATTGTTTCCTGCACGGCAGCCATGTCATTCTCCCGTCTTGCCGGATGTCAAGGATCCGGCCCTCTGTGAGGCACGATTGTGTCGTGCCGTCTATGTAATGGGCCGAGCGGGTAGTTTCACCCTTTTTCGGCCCGGAAACTCAGCTTCCACACGCTTTCTTCAGGCCGCCGCGATATTCGACCGGCGGCGCCCGGCGATCCGGGCGAAGATGTCGATAACGCGGTCGATCTCCTCGACCGTTGTTGTGGGCCCGATCGAGATACGCAGCGCCCCAAGCGACGGATCTTGCCCCATCGCCATCAGCACGTGGCTCTGCCCCACCTTGCCCGAAGAGCAGGCCGATCCGGCAGAGAGGGCGACCCCTTCCAGATCGAACGCGATCTGCCCCGTCTCGGCTTTCAACCCGGGAAGGCTGAAGAACGTCGTATTGCCCACCCGCGGGGTATCGGCGCCATGGATCAGGACATCCGGCGCGGAGGTCCGCATACCGGCTTCCAGCCTGTCGCGCAAAGTTGTTACCTGCGCAGGGTAAACGCCAAGCGCATCCTTTGCCGCACGCGCTGCTGCTCCGAAGCCGGCAAGCGCCGCCGGGTTCTCGGTGCCGGAGCGATGCCCCTTTTCCTGACCGCCGCCATGGATGAGCGGCAGGGGCATCAGCACCTCGCCGCGTGCGACAAGCGCACCAGCCCCTTTCGGGCCGCCGATCTTGTGCGAGGCAAGAATCAGAAAATCCGCACCCAGAGCCGAGATCGACACCGGCACGCGGCCGATGGCCTGAACGGCATCCACGACCAGCAAACCGCCTGCCGCCTTCACACGCTCGGAAACCTGCGCGATCGGCTGGATGACGCCGGTCTCGTTGTTGACGAGCATGACGGCCACCATCGGAATGCCCTCTTCCCGCGGATGGGCTGCCAGCGCATGTTCGAGTGTATTCAGATCGATCGTTCCCGCCTGTGTGACCGGCAATTCCTGGACACGGTCTTTCGGAAAGCGTCCTCCCTCGCGCACGGCGGGATGCTCGATGGCGGAAACATAAAGCCGCCCGATGCCGAGCGGTGTCCGGCCCATGCGGAAATCCGGGGTCAGCACCATATTGGCCGCTTCCGTCGCACCGCTGGTAAAGGTGACGCAGGCGGCATCGGCCTCGCAGAGCGCAGCCACGTCACGCCGCGCAGCCTCCATCACCGTCTTCAGCCGCCGGCCTTCCGCATGAACGGAGGAACCGTTGCCCGTCAGGTCGAGCGCGGACAGGAACGCGTCGCGCGCGACAGCCGAGATCGGCGCCGTTGCGTTCCAGTCCATGTAGATCCGTGCCATGGCCATATCGACCGTCCGTATCCTCTGCCTCACGCATTGTGCGTCAGGTGATCTGTTCTTGCCAAAAGCGTCCGCCGGCCCATCTAAACCGGAGCAGGCACCGCATTTTCCTTGAAGTTTTCGCTTCGCTTGCCGTAAGAGACGACACCTGCACGCACGCCGTGCCAAGTTTTGAATGGTTCTAAACTGGTTTTAGAAAAGCTGAGTGCTTTCGTCAAGACTGCTCGGCCGTCT
This sequence comes from Rhizobium sp. PP-CC-3A-592, assembly GCF_003217095.1. Classification (GTDB taxonomy): domain Bacteria; phylum Pseudomonadota; class Alphaproteobacteria; order Rhizobiales; family Rhizobiaceae; genus Ferranicluibacter. The sequence continues at coordinate 948,453 of NZ_QJSR01000002.1, read as the reverse complement.
TATCCGCTTATCGGAACCATGCTCACGCCGGAGACCCAATGCCCGAAGTCATTTTCAACGGACCCGCTGGCCGACTGGAAGGCCGCTATCAGCCTTCCAAGCAGAAGAATGCCCCGATTGCGATCGTTCTGCACCCCCACCCCCAGTTCGGCGGGACGATGAACAACCAGATCGTCTACCAGCTCTTCTATATGTTCCAGAAGCGCGGCTTTACCACACTGCGGTTCAACTTCCGCTCCATCGGCCGCAGCCAGGGCGAGTTCGATCACGGCGCCGGCGAACTGTCCGATGCCGCTTCGGCGCTCGACTGGGTGCAAAGCATGCATCCCGACAGCAAGAGCTGCTGGGTTGCAGGCTATTCTTTCGGCTCGTGGATCGGCATGCAGCTTCTGATGCGCCGCCCCGAAATCGAAGGCTTCATCTCGGTTGCCCCGCAGCCCAACACCTACGACTTCTCGTTCCTGGCGCCCTGCCCTTCCTCCGGCCTGATCATCAACGGCGATGTCGACAAGGTTGCGCCGGAAAAGGACGTCAACACGCTGGTCGAGAAGCTGAAGACCCAGAAGGGCATCCTGATCACGCACCGCATCATCCCCGGCGCCAACCACTTCTTCAACGGCCAGGTGGATACCCTGATGGCCGAGTGCGAAGACTACCTCGACCGCCGCCTGAACGGCGAACTGACGCCGGAGCCTGCGGCGAAGCGCATCCGCTAAAGCCGATGTCAAACGTCGTTATCGATACAAATGTGCTGACAAGTGCCTGTATCGGTCGCAGCGCCTCTTCGAAAATCATCGAGCTTTGCCTTTTGAAGACATTGACGCCGGTTTTGTCGGCGTCGCTTTTCCTGGAGTATAGAGACGTCCTGTCCCGTGAGGCGATTTTTGGGAGGGCGCGTCTCGACAGTCTGGAACGCAGCCTGCTGCTGCGCGCCTTTGTATCGACGTGCCGATGGCACGACATATATTTCAGCTGGCGGCCGAACCTCGTGGATGAAGCCGACAATCACGTTTTCGAATTGGCTGTAGCCGCAAACGGCGCTACGATCGTTACGAACAATATCCGGGACTTTCGGTCCATGGACCTCGAGTTCCCGGAGATCCTCGTCGAAACGCCTCTGTCACTGCTGCAAAGGATGATACCATGAACGCAATCGTCATTCCGGTATCCCAAGACACGGCAGAGAAGGTTGCGCGCATTGCCGGCGAACGCGGCGTGAGCGTCGAGACATTGATGTCGGACGTCGCTGTGCATATGGTCAAACAATTCGAAACCCACAAGCTCTACCTCCAAGAGGCCGAACGTGGACGCCACGAGATCGACAAGGCATTGGAGCTTCTGAGACGTCCTTGATCCCCTCGATCATGGCTTTTGATTTAGGACACCCCCGCTCACCGGCTCCCGCACGCCCGTCGTTCCCGGAAACGTCAGAGGCAGACCGCGCAGCGACCGCACCGCGAGATAGGCCCAGGCCTCCGCTTCCATCGCGCCGCCATCCAGTCCCACGACATCGGATGATACAACGCGGGCGCCGCTCTCCGCAGCCAGCGCGGAGAATTCACGCATGATAACCGGATTGAGCCGACCTCCCCCGGAGACGATATAGGTCTTCGGCCGGGCCGGCAGATGCGTCGCGCAGCGCAGGATCGCAGCACCTGTGACATAGGCGAGCGTGCGGGCGCCGTCTTCCAGCGAGACCTCGCCCTTGGCAGGCGGCGCGAAATCACCGCGATCCAGCGAACGGCGAAGATTGCCCGAGAAGAACGCATGGTTCAGGTATCGGGCCGCAAGATCGGGCACGACGGCGCCAGCCGCAGCAACGGCACCGCCGGCATCGAACGCCCCGCCACCATGAGCCTCCATCCACTGGTCGATCAGCATGTTTCCGGGGCCGCTATCGAAGGCCGAGAGGTGTCCGTCTTCGCCGACGAAGGTCAGGTTGGAAATACCGCCGATATTGACGAACACGACAGGCCCTTCGAGTTCGCCCGGCAGATTGGCGGCAAGCGCCTGGTGATAGACGGGGATGAGCGGCGCCCCCTGCCCGCCGGCCACCATGTCCGCCGCTCGCATGTCATGGATGACGTCGATCCCCGTTTCCGCCTCCAGGAGAGCCCCGTCGCCGATCTGCACGGTCAGCCCGGCGTCCGGCCGGTGCAGCACCGTCTGCCCGTGGAAACCGATCACATCGATATCGGATGCCGTGAGCCCCTGCGCATGGAGAAAATCGTGAACGGCAACGGCATGCAGCAACGTCAAGTCCCGCTCGATGCGCGCGAGGTCTCCCGGACGCTCGGCGCGATGCCGGATCGCGCCGGCCATCACAAGCGCTGCCTTCAGCCGTGCGCGAAAGCCGCTGTCGTAGGACAGCCCGTGGGACGGACCGCGCCTGACGATCGCCTCGCCGTCGGTCTCCACGAGCGCGATGTCGATCCCGTCCATGCTGGTGCCACTCATCAGCCCGATCGCCGTCTTCACCGCCGTCATTTCGTGTCACTCCCGCCGAATCGCGTCGGCGATCCCTGTCTGCAACATTCATGACCGAGACGGATGCACTTCGCAAAAAACAATGCTAAAGGCCCGGCTTCCGCCAGATTGAAGAGTTCAGGTCCATGTCCAGGTTCAAGTCCGATTTCCTCCGCACCCTCGACGAGCGCGGCTTTCTCCACCAGCTCTCCGACGAGAGCGGGCTGGATGCGCTGTTCCAGAAGGAGGTCGTGACGGCCTATATCGGCTATGATCCGACCGCATCGAGCCTGCATGTCGGCCACCTCACGCAGATCATGATGCTGCACTGGCTGCAGGAAACCGGCCATCGGCCGCTCTCTCTGATGGGCGGTGGCACCGGTATGGTGGGCGATCCCTCCTTCAAGGAAGAAGCCCGCAAGCTGATGACGGTGGAAACGATCGAGGAGAACATCGCCTCGATCAAGCGCTGCTTCGCCAATTACCTCGACTATGACAAGCCCGGCAACGCCGCGCTGATGGTCAACAATGCCGAATGGCTGCGTCCGCTCAACTACCTCGAATTCCTGCGCGATGTCGGCCGGCACTTCTCCGTCAATCGCATGCTTTCCTTCGACAGCGTCAAGACCCGGCTCGACCGCGAGCAGTCGCTCTCGTTCCTTGAATTCAACTACATGATCCTGCAGGCCTACGACTTCGTGGAACTGGCCAAGCGCTACGACTGCCGCCTGCAGATGGGCGGCTCCGACCAGTGGGGCAACATCGTCAACGGCATCGATCTCGGCCACCGCATGGGTACGCAGCAGCTCTACGCGCTCACCTCGCCGCTGCTCACAACGTCGTCGGGCGCGAAAATGGGGAAGTCGGCCTCCGGCGCGATCTGGCTGAACGCCGAATTGCTGCCGGTCTATGATTTCTGGCAGTATTGGCGCAACACGGAAGATGCCGATGTTGGCCGCTTCCTCAAGCTCTTCACAACGCTGCCCATGGACGAGATCGCAAAGCTGACGGCCCTCGGCGGCGCCGAGATCAACGAGGCGAAGAAGACGCTGGCAACCGAGGTGACCGCGATCCTGCACGGCCGCGCCGCTGCAGAGGCGGCTGCCGAGACCGCGCGCAAGACCTTCGAGGAAGGTGCGCTCGCCGAAGACCTGCCGTCGATCGCGATCCCGGCCGCCGAACTCGACGCCGGCCTCGGGCTCCTGACGCTGATCGTCCGCTCCGGCCTCGCCGCCTCCAACGGCGAAGCCCGCCGCCACATCCAGGGCGGCGCCGTCCGCATCAACGATGTCGCGATCTCCGACGAGCGCAAGGCCATCGGCACGAGCGAACTCACGGCAGACGGCGTGATCAAGCTCTCCCTCGGCAAGAAGAAGCACATCCTCGTCCGCCCGTCGTAAGCCGAGCGACAAGCAATCCTATTGAGACCTACGCCGAGGCATCGGGCAGCAATCCCTGCCCGATGCCTTTTGCGTTCAGCAGCGGTCCACTCCCCCTCCTCAGTTGAACTCGAAGATATTCCGGAATACGCCCGGCGCGATGATCGATAGGGGGTTGATGGTGAGGTTCGGTTTGGTGAAGGAGCCTGTCAGCTTGAAGGTGATGCCGAGCAGGCCGCGGTCGCGGCCGTTGCCGAGAAGGGTGCCGATCAGCGGCAGTTCGCTGAAGAGGCGATTGAGGCCGTAGGCCGGCATGAAGGTGCCGGTCATGTCGATCTTGCCATTGGGGTCGCGCACGACGCCCTGAAACGTCGCACCGACGTCGCTGCCGCGCACGACGCCGTTGTCGAGGGCGATCTGCCCGCCGTCGAGCGCGAGATTGGCAAAACCGCGCTCGAACTTCACCGAGCTCATGTCGATATCCTTCTTGACCGCCTGGTTCAGGCTTCGCCCATCGGATGTCGAGGGAGAGGAGACCATCGATTGCAGCCGCTGCTCGTTGACGAGCGCGAATTTGCGGATATCGAGCGTTCCACGCCAGGAGTTGCCGCCGCGATCCCGGAGTTTCAGGTTCAAAAGGCCGCCGCGCATATTGGCGTAGATATCGGCGAACCGGGCGAGAGCGCCTGCGTCGCCGCTCGTCAGCTGCACGATATTGTCGGCGCCGGACGCAACGAGATCGCCGACCACGGCCTGTCCGGTTGAGGTCACCGCCTTCAGCTTCAGCCCCTCGATCGCCTTTCCGCGGGCGGTGTACGTCAGGTTGACGTTGGAGAGCGCTTCGGAGTGGAACCCTTGTACGCTCTCCAGCGACGCATCGATCGAGACGCGCTTGGCCGCTGCCTGGGAAACGTCGCCCTTTGCGCCCGGCGACTTCAGGCTGTCGATGACCGAGCGAATGTCGGCCGAGGTGCCGTTGACGGTCACGCCGTAGCCGCTCTTTTGCCGCTTCACCGAGACGGCGTAGTTGTCGCCGGCCGCAAGGCGCACGGAGGTGAGGTCGGCGGCGGCCAGGCCGGCCTTGTCGATGGTGATCGATCCCCCGGCTCCAAAGCTCTCGCCCGAGATCTTGAAGTCGCTGATAGATGTCACCCCGTCCTTCGAGACAGCCGAAAGGCTCGAGGTCGCCGGCACGCCGCGCCCCTTGCTCCAGCCGATCCACGGCAGAGACAGGGTCGCACCTTCCAGATCGACCTTGACCACCTGCCGGTCACCCTCCTGCAGATCAACGTCGAGACCGACAGGTCCATCGACGATGCCGGCAAGCCCCGGTGCGAACTTGGCGAGCGCGCCGTCGGGCAAGGTGCCGGAGACGGTGCGGCTGCGCTTGACCGGGCTGTTCGCCCCGATCGGTTCCACCGCATCGAGCTTCATCGTGACGCCGTCGACCGCCGCCTTCGCGTCGAGAACGGCATGCTGAGGGTCGATGCGCAACGTTCCGTCGATGTCGGAGATCTCGCGACCGGCCATCGGCGTCTTCAGCGAAACGCCGTTCAGGCGCATTTCCGCCTGCCATTCCGGCGGCGGCGGATGCTGGTCGCGGGCAAGCCCGAACCGGGCGCCGACATCCGCTGTCATGGGGCCGGAGAAATCCTCCGCCTTGAAAGGGGTCTTCTGCAGGGCTTCCAGAGGCCGATAGCTCACGAGTTCCGCGATCGCATCCGCCTCGCCGGTCACCTGCAGCTTAAGCTCCGCCATCAACGGCTTGGCATAGGTGTTGGGGAGGATCAGGTTTCCACCATTCAGCGTTACCGTCCGCCCGGACGGGAAATAGGCCGTGCCGCTGTTGATATCCACCTGCGCGCGTTCGCCCCGCAGCATGAAATGCCCCGTCGCGTCGCGCAGCGGCGGTATGTCGCCGGCAATGTTGACTCGCGCGCCACCGATGTCGAAATCGATCGTCAATTCATCCGCGCCGAACTCGACCGGGCCGGCGGTCTCCGCCAGACGCCCTTCCTCGATCGCCAGTTGGATCTTGCCGTTGTTGACGGTGCCGCCGAAGATATTTGAAATCACCCAGGCACGGGCCTTCTTGCCGACCCACCAGGGCCAGAGCTGCTTGATGCCGGCCGTCTGCATGTCCGTGGTCAGGCCCGCAAAATTGATCTGCGGCGACGTGTTCGAAAAGGCGATCGAAAGGGAGCCGGCGAAGGTCCCGAGGTTGCTGGCGACGGAAAGCTCGCGGAACAACAGCGCATGCCGCTCGGACTGGAAGTCGCCCGCGACCTTCGCATCGAAGGTCAGCGGCGGCTCGTTGACGTCGATCGGGGCGGAGGTTCCGCCCTTCACCAGCACGTCGATACTGAAACCCTTCGGCAGGGCCAGCGAGATCGGGTCCGAGGGCAGCGTTTCCTGCGAAAGCGTCGCGGCCGGCGCCATGGATGCCGCGCTCGCCGAATCGATATCGCGGACGGAACCGCTGAACGGGAACACCGACTTGCCGAGCCGGACCGTCGAGGTGTTGACCTCGATGCTGCCGCGATCGAAATCATAAGCGAGATTGACATTGGACGGCAGGAGATCGGATTGCAGGCCGCTCGCGACGAAGACGCCCTGATCGAGAGCGCCCGACATGGTCAACTCGGGCGCAACGCCTTCGCCGGCCCGCACGGCAGACAGGTTGATCGAGGCCTTGGTATCGAGCCCGAACGGTGGCTCGGTCGCGGTCTCCGCGCGGTAGAGAAGGGCCGAGGTGGGCAGGCCGGTCACGGCGCCGCCGAGGCGGACGATGCGTCCCTTGTCACTGTCGGCCGTCAGCTGCAGCGCTGTCGATGTCCCGTCGATCGCGGCATCGCCGCGGATTGTCATGGACCCGTTCTCGGCACGGGCAAAATCGAGAGAGTGAACGTCGAGCTTCACCACGCGGTTGCGCGGCCCCGAAAGCGGCAGCATTACGTCGGCGATGCGCACCACCTGCGTGCCACTGCGGGCGATCAGGCTGGAGATCGTATCCATCTGCGCAAAGACCGCCTCCATCGCCCCGCTGACATCGGCGATGCGGATGCCGGTGAGGTCGAGAGGCTTGCCCTGCGGCAGGATGGCCGGCGCGAGACGCGCACCTTCCGCCTCGATGCGAGAGACGGAAATCTTGCCGGACAGAAGCGAAAGCGGATCGAGCTCGATGAAGACCGACTCGGTCGTCAGCAGCTGCTCGTCGGAGGCATTGCGCTTCAGCGAAACATCCTGCGCCTTCAGCGCCAGCGCGCCGTCACCGGTCAGGCGCACCACGGTGCTTCCGACATCGACATGATAGGCGTCGCCGAGCGCATTGTTCAGCGCTGCCTGGGCCCGCGTGTTCAAAATACGGTCGATCCCCCCGACTTCCACGGCGACGACGAGGCCGGCGGCAAGCAGGATGAGGACGGAGACGAGCCCGAGAACACCCTTGACGCACCGGCGCGGCCACCGGCGGCGCGTGGTCGTATGCAGGATGCAGGGATCGTGCGCCTGGGCCGAAGGCAGCGAATGCAACGCGACGATGTCCTCCTTGCGGAAGACGGTCTTTTCACCCCGGATCTCACTCATGAGCGGTGTCGGCCTCTGCGAAGGTCGAAAAATGCATGTCTCGGCAATATCCCGTGGCTCGAGGCGTAAGCCCTATTTAACAAATCAATGAGGCCATCGACCTATCCTGCCTTTCGGCAAACGATGCGGCAACCGGCGTTATTCTCTTGCGCCACGAAAGCCGTGTGCGCCGATGAACATGATGCCCATGACCATGATGTAGGACACGAGCCGTCAAACCGCCGTCCATGATCGGCCATTCTCCCAGCGGGGATGACGGCGTGCTGCTTTGCACCATATAAGTGAGGCAACAAATGGTCGGAACGACGTCTTTCATCATCCGCTGACAGACCTTACAGAAAACAGGAGCCAACATGACCGTCATCGCCACAGGCGCCAAGGCGCCGGACTTCACTCTGCCGCGGGACGGCGGCGGAACCGTCTCGCTCGCCGAACAGGCGGGCCGCCAGGTCGTGCTCTTCTTCTATCCCAAGGACGACACCACCGGCTGCACGGCCGAATCGATCGCATTCACGGCGAAAATCAAGGCGTTCGAGGCCGCCAATGCGATCGTGATCGGCATGTCGCCCGATTCGGCAAAGAAGCACGACAAGTTCGTCGCCAAGCACGACCTCGCCGTGATTCTCGCGGCGGACGAGGACAAGACGACGCTTGAAGCCTATGGCGTCTGGGCCGAGAAAAGCATGTACGGCAAGAAATACATGGGTGTGGAGCGTACCACCGTTCTCATCGGACCGGACGGCGTCGTCAAGCGGGTGTGGGAAAAGGTCAAGGTTCCCGGCCACGCCGAAGAGGTCCTCGCCGCCGTTCAGGCCACAACCGCGTGAGGGACGGGGCGATGACGGGTAGCGCGCCGGAGGCCCCGTCCTCCGGCAGCGTAGCGACGGGTTCGCTCGCGATGCGATCGCTGCGCGACGGTGCCGCGCTCGCCATTCGCGCCTCCGATCTCGACCTCAAGGCCGACCTTGCCCAGGAGGCCGCCCGCCGGTGGAGCGAGCGACGCCTGTCGCTGCGCTCGCCGCTCGACACTCCCGTACCCGTCCGCCCCGGTCGCCCGGAAAAGCCGGAGCTGATCCCGCCCCAGCGTGTGCCGCGCCGCGCGCTGACGACGCCGCGCGGGCGCATCGCCCTCCTCCATGCCATTGCCCATATCGAGCTGAACGCCGTCGATCTCGCGCTCGACATCGTCGCGCGGTTTGCGACGGAGCGCGTACCGAACTCGTTCTTCGATGGCTGGATGCGGGTCGCCTTCGAGGAGGCGAAGCATTTTCGACTGGTGCGCAATCGCCTGCGCGATCTCGGCGCCGATTACGGAGACCTTCCGGCCCATGACGGGCTGTGGCAGGCGGCGCACGACACGCGCAACGACCTCACCGCGCGTCTTGCGGTCGTTCCCCTCATCCTCGAAGCCCGTGGCCTCGACGTGACGCCCGCTCTGCAGGAAAAGATGCGCCAATCCGGCGACGACGCCAGTGCCGCCGTGCTCGACATCATCTACGAGGACGAGAAGGGCCATGTGGCCGTCGGCGCCAAATGGTTTCGCTTCCTGTGCGCCCGCGAGGGCAAGGATCCAGCCCGCGCCTTTCAGGATCTCGTTCGCGCCAATTTCCGCGGCCCCCTGAAGGCGCCGTTCAACGATGTCGCCCGCGCCGAAGCCGGACTGACGCCGTCCTTTTATCGCTCGATGACGGCCTCGGTGAACATCTGAGACGGTGCATTCACCGGGGCAATATCAAGCAAATATTAACCTTAACAAGGTCTACTCCGCGCATGGATTAAGGGCATGCTGCGGGAGTAAATTGTGTCTCAGAGTTCGGGAAGCCCGATATTCGGCAAGCGCAAGGAACAGCCGATCCTGATCCTCGCCCGTGGTGAAAAGGTCCACCACATGACGGTGCGCCCATGGATGACCGCCGTCGGCGTCTCGCTCGGCGCCCTCTTTGCCATCGGCTATCTCGCCTCGACCTCCTATCTTGTTCTCCGCGACGACCTCATCGGCGGCACGATGGCGCGTCAGGCGCGCATGCAGCACGACTACGAGGATCGCATCTCGGCGTTGCGTGCCCAGGTCGATCGCGTCACCAGCCGCCAACTGCTCGACCAGCAGGTGGTGGAGGAAAAGGTCGAGAAGCTTCTCCAGCAGCAACAGGCCCTCACCTCGCGCCACGGCAAGCTCGGTTCTCTCATCGAGCGCGCCGAGGAATCCGGACTTGCCGACCCCGGCACCGACAAGGCCGAGACCGAAAAGCACGCGGACGCCACCGGCGGCATCCAGGCCATCGAACGTCTGATGGGCCTTGCCGCAAAGACAGCACCCAAGGGGCCGGCCCTGGCCTACGCCGCCCCCTTCACCCGCACGGACATGCGCGGCGGCGATACGATCACCGATCGTGCTGACCGCCTGTTCTCGCGCGTCACGCACTCTCTGAAGGATATCGAGCGCTCGCAGAAGGACAGGATCGCGACGCTCACGTCCGGCGCCATCAGCGCAACCGATGCCATCGAGACCATCGTCGCCCGCACGGGCCTCTCCGTCACGCCCGATCCGGCAGACGCCGACGAGGCGCGGGTGCGGAGCGGCGGCGACAGCACGGATACCGCCATGGGCGGCCCCTATGTCGAGCCGGAAACGAAGGATGTCTTCGACCGTCAGCTGGTCGAACTCGATACCGCGCTCGTGCGCCTCGAACAGGTGCGCGGCGAAGTCCGCAAGCTGCCGTTCAGCAACCCGGCGCCGCAGAGCGACATCACCAGCCAGTTCGGCAATCGCGTGGACCCGTTCCTCGGCCGTCTGGCGCTGCACGCGGGCATCGATTTCCGGGTTGCCACCGGCACCAGCGTCCGCTCGACGGCGCCGGGCAAGGTCGTCGTTGCCGGCCGCAACGGTGGCTATGGCAATATGGTGGAGATCGATCATGGCAACGGCGTCAGCACGCGCTACGGGCATCTCTCCACCATTCTCGTCAATGTCGGCGACGTCGTGAAGGCCGGGGATGCCATCGCGCGCTCCGGCAGCACCGGCCGCTCCACCGGCCCGCACCTCCATTACGAAGTCCGGCTCCACGGCGATGCCGTCGATCCGATGCGCTTCCTGAATGCGGGGATGAAGCTCAGCAGCTATATCGACTGAAACGCTTCCCAAAAAGAAATTCCGTCCCATATTCAGGGTGTTCGAGCCGGATTCCCCGACTTGACGCGTCTCGATCGCCGCAAAGCGCCAGTTTTCTTGACTTTCCGCAAGCTTGGGCCTATGAGCGCCCACGACGGACCTCGAGAGCGCGGCCCGCGGCACCAGAGTTCGTTAGAACCGGAACGGAAACAGATTTCCCTTTGACAACGTTTGCTGATCTTGGCCTGAGCCAAAAAGTTCTCTCCGCCGTCACCGATGCGGGCTACACGATCCCGACGCCCATCCAGGCGAACGCCATTCCGCCGGCGCTGATGCGCCGCGATATCCTTGGGATCGCGCAGACGGGAACGGGCAAGACGGCCTCCTTCGTGCTGCCCATGCTGACGCTGCTCGAAAAGGGCCGCGCCCGGGCGCGCATGCCGCGCACGCTGATCATGGAGCCGACGCGCGAACTTGCCGCGCAGGTCGCCGAGAACTTCGAGAAGTACGGCAAGAATCACAAGCTCAACATTGCGCTTCTCATCGGCGGCGTCTCGTTCGACGAGCAGGACCGCAAGCTGGAACGCGGCGCCGACGTGCTGATCTGCACGCCCGGCCGCCTGCTCGACCATTGCGAGCGCGGCAAGCTGCTGATGACCGGCGTCGAGATCCTCGTGATCGACGAAGCCGACCGCATGCTGGACATGGGCTTCATCCCCGATATCGAGCGCATCGCCAAGCTCATTCCCTTCACGCGCCAGACGCTGTTCTTCTCGGCCACCATGCCGCCGGAAATCCAGAAGCTGGCCGACCGCTTCCTGCAGAATCCGGAGCGTATCGAGGTGGCCCCGCCCTCCTCGACCGCCAAGACCGTGACGCAGCGCTTCGTCGCCACGCACGGCAAGGATTACGAGAAGCGTGCCATCCTGCGCGATCTCATCCGCTCGCAGGACGAGTTGAAAAACGCGATCATCTTCTGCAACCGCAAGCTTGATGTCGCCGATCTCTTCCGCTCGCTCACCCGCCACGGCTTCTCCGTCGGTGCGCTGCATGGCGACATGGACCAGAGCTCGCGCACCAAGATGCTTGCGGGCTTCAAGGACAACGCGATCACGCTGCTCGTCGCCTCCGACGTCGCCGCCCGCGGCCTCGACATCCCGGATGTGAGCCACGTGTTCAATTTCGACGTCCCGATCCATGCCGAAGATTACGTCCACCGGATCGGCCGTACGGGCCGTGCCGGGCGCTCGGGCGCCGCCTTCACGCTGGTGAGCCGTCGCGATATGAAAGCGGCGGATGCGATCGAAAAGCTCATCGATCAGAAGATCGAATGGCACAATGGCGGTCTCGACGATCTGCCGGCGCCGATGGAAAGCACCGATGGCGGCCGTTCCGAAAAGAAGGGCGGCCGTGACGGCAAGCGTCGCGGACGCGAGCGGGAGCGCGATCATGCCCCACGCCACGTCGTGGACCACAATCCCGATGCGCAGCGCCCCTACGGTACGAAGCCGGACGGCTACAGCGCTGAAAGCTACAAGCCGGATGCGGTGAAGGCGGAAGCCAGCAAGGCTCCCGGTCACAAGCCTGACATCAAGACAGACGATACTCATCTCCAGACCGAATCGGTGCAGCCAAGGATTGAACCCGTGAGAGCAGAACGCAAGGCAGACCCGAAGCCGCAGAACGCCGGCCCCCGGAACCATCGCCCGGCGTCGCCTGCCAATGACGACAATCGCGACCGCCGCAACCGCTACCGCCGCGACCATGACGACGGCCCGACCCCGGTCGGTTTCGGCGACGAAATTCCGGCCTTCATGCTGGTTGCCGGCAAGGCCTGATCGGCTTTTCTGAGACAGCTCAAGCGCAGTGTGTTCCTTGAACCGCTGCGCTTCTTGCGTTCTGCTGTACAGGCAGAGTGCTCTGCGTTGTTGTGCCTGACAGTGGAGGGTCTCCCTTTGACACCATCGAAGCCTGCCGCTCCCGGTATCGATTTCCCGGGCGTCGGCTGCGGACTCGCTATTCTGCGTGACAACCAAATCCTCCTCTGCCGCCGGCTGAAGGCGCCGGAACAGGGACACTGGACCATCACGGGCGGCAAGGTCGACATGATGGAGGACAGTCGTTCCGCAGCACGTCGCGAGGGCATCGAGGAGAGCGGGCTCGCGATCGGCGACGCCATCGACTTTCTCTGCGTCAGCGAGCATGTGCTCGAGGCGGACCGGCAGCACTGGATCTCGCTGATCTACGTCACGCGCGATACGCACGGCGATCCTCTGGAAACCGAGCCTGACAAGCTGGCCGATATCGGATGGTACGATCTCGACGCCTTGCCCGCGCCGCTCTCCCGCTTTGCGGCGGATGCCATCGCGGCGCTTCGGACCCAGAGCCTACTTGGCTGAGCGCACCGCCGCCTCATAAGCAAGCCGCGCCCAGCGTGTCATTTCATCGGGATCATCGAGCGCTGCGTCGGGGATCGACCAGTAGGGCATGAAAACCGGCTTCTTGCCCGCCTTTCCCTCATAGCTCCACTGACGGGCACCGGCCGCCTCGAAGAGGGGCGCGCTCTCGCGATCCGCCTTGAGCATCAGCTCGCTGTTGAGATCGATCGCAACGATCAGCCCGTTGCGATAGACGCCCTTGCCGCCGAACATGCGTTTGATGGTCACCGGGCCGAGCCCGGAAAACAGATCCTCGATCGCGTCGATATCCATGCGCTATCCCTTCAGCACACCACCGGCCGCAGCGATTGCCTCCGGCGTGTCGAGATCGAGGTGGGCGGCCGGGCCGATGTCGACATCGATGACCGGCAGTCCGCCTGTCTCGATCACGTGGCGGGCACCCACATCGCCTTCGAGCTTGCGGAGCGCCGGAAACAATGCGCGCGGCAGGATCACCGGGTTGCCCCGCTTGCCACCATAGACGGCGCGCACGACCGCCTGTCCACCCTGTTTTTCAAAAGCCGCAATCAACCGCCGCACATCCCCAGCCGTCACCCCGGGCATGTCCGCCAGCAGCACCAGCATCCCATCCACCTCGGGTCCGATACCGTCGAGGCCCGCGATCAACGACGACGCCATGCCCGAAGCAAAGTCGTCATTGTGCACCAGCACCACATCAAGCCCGGACAGCGCCTCCCGGATCTCGCTCGCCCGATGTCCGGTCACGATCGTCACCGGCTCGCGGCTCGCGGCAAGCGCCACCTCCGTGGTCCGGCGCACCAGCGGCACACCGTCGAATTCCGCCAGCAGCTTGTGATGCCCCGCCGTACCCATACGGCTCGCCTGACCGGCCGCAAGCACCACCGAGCGTACGATCAGCGGCCGCATCGCCTGAACACCGTTGCCATCCGTTTCGCTGCGGGCGCGCGGACGCGGGCGTGTCGGGATTTCCGCCAGCAGTCCACCGACGCCCATGCCCGTGATCTCCTGCGCGCCCACCGTCTCGCCCGCAAGGATCCGGTCCAGCACCCAATCGAAACCGTTCTCCTTCGGGCTGCGCGCGCAACCCGGCGCGCCGATGATCCTGACATTGTCGAGGGTACCGAGCACGAGAAGATTGCCCGGATCGACCGGCATGCCCAAATGATCGACAGTGCCACCGGCCGCACGGATTGCAGCCGGAATGACATCGTCCCGATCCGTCACGGCCGATGCGCCGAACACGATCACCAGACGCGACCGGTCACACGGTTCCGCCACGGCGCTGCGGATCGCCGCGGCAACCGCATCCTGCCCGTGCGCCACCCGGAGTTCACCCGTCAGACGGCTTCCCGAGCGCCGCAGCCGATCCTCCAGCACGCGCCGCGTCTTGTCCATCACCTGCACCTTCAGGGACGGGAGCAGGGTCGAGACGAGCGTCACGTCACACGGGATGAAAGGCTTGACGGCGAAGGCAGGTGCCTCCGAGAGAATCGATGCGGCCTCCACCACACACCGCCGATCCACCGCAAGCGGAATGATCTTGATCGTCGCCACCATGTCGCCAGCCCGCACCGCCACATGATCGGCAAGACAGGCGAGCGTCATGGCGGGGTCGATGCGGTTGAAGCGGTCCACACGGTCGCGCGTCGCGACGAACAGACCGTCCACGGCCGCGTGCAGGTTCAGGCGACCGGTGGAGGCCGGTGAGAATGTCAGATAATCCCGCGCGATTCCGGCCGCGATCAACGTCGCCGCCTCGTCCTCGCCGATATCGTCAGGCCCGAGACGGGCAACGACCACCTGATCCATGCCGATGGCAGCGAGGGCCGCAACATCGACGGCACCAAGGCGCGTTCCCTTGGCAAGCCGTCCCTCCGGAAGCGCCACGGCATGCGCCAGAATGCCCTCCTCTGCGTCGTCGAGCGGCACCGGACCGAACCTCATGCGCCGACCGTCCCGGAAGCGGAAACAGTCTCCACAACCGGTCGCGTTCGAAGCGCCTGAATGATATCGGCCAGAATCGATACCGCGATCTCCGCAGGCGTCGCTGCCCCGATGGAGAGGCCGATGGGCGCGGAGATGCGCGCGATGGCTGCTGGCGCCAGCCCCAGTGCCTGAAGGCGCTCGACGCGCCTGCCATGCGTCTTCCGGCTGCCAAGAGCGCCCACGTAGAAACAGCCGGCCTCCAGCGCTGCCTTCAACGCGGCATCGTCGATCTTCGGATCATGTGTGATGGCCGCAAGCGCCGTATAGGCATCGAGCGGCCGTTGCGGCAGCACGTCTTCCGGCCAGTCCGCAATGAGATCGACGCCGCCGAACCGCGCGGGCGTTGCAAAGGCCGTCCGAGGATCGATGACGAGGGTGGCAAACCCTGCGATCTTCGCCATCGGCACCAGAGCCTGGGCGATATGCACCGCGCCGATGATCACGAGCCGCGGCGGCGGACGGTAGATGTTGACGAAACAGCGCCCGTCGGCGGCCAGCCGCGACACGCCGGTCACGAAGGCAGCCCTGAGATCGTCAGGCCCTTCCTCGCCCTCGGCGAAAACGCGCGTGCGACCCGTCGCAAGATCGGTCAGGCAAGCCACCGCGCACCGATGACCGCGCAATTCGTTGAGCCGGCTAAGAGACGTCAGGTCCAGCCCGGCACCGACCGTCTGCACGAGGACCCGGATCTGCCCGCCGCAGGACAGGCCGACCTGCCAGGCGGTCTCGTCGGCCACGCCGAAGGAGAGCACGCGCGCCTCGCCCGAAGCGATCACGTCCACCGCTTCAGTCACCACCGCCCCTTCCACGCATCCACCGGAAACGGAACCGTCGAAATTCCCGTCTTCATCGATGACGAGGTGGCTGCCGACCGGCCGCGGCGCAGACCCCCACGTCTCGGTCACCGTGGCAAGAGCAACCGCCCGGCCCTGCTCGCTCCAGGCCTGTGCAAGCAGGAGGGGATCATGCGCATCTGCATCATTCGTCATGGAAATATCCCTGATCGTGCCACCGGAACAGGCCGTCAGCCCGACGGTTGCCGCAAGACGACCGATATAGTGCGTGGGCCACTGGTTTTCAGCCATGATGCCCGCGGATTTTCCGCGACCGCTTTGCGCCATCGTCCTGTCGCTCCGAGCAGCCGGAGGCTGCCTTCCACCCTGTTCTCAAAGTCAAAACATGGGCATCTCCGGAAGAACCGACCGTTTTCCTTTGACGCGCGTCCCCGGATTGCCGAACATGCAGGACCGGCGTCCCGTCGCAAACATTGCCAACCCGCCCGGTCAACTCCGAGCCCTGAAAGATCCATGTCCCGCGTCCTCGTTCTCATTCCCGCTTTCGCACTCGCCGCCGGCATCGCATCCGGTGCCGCCGCTGCCGGGCTGAAGGTCGGCGTCGTCGCCCCCGTCGAAGGGCCGCTCGCTCTGCTTGGGCGGCAGGTTCTGGAAGGCGCGCGGTTCCAGGCAGAGGCACGCGGCTCCGAGGTCGTCGCCATTCCCGAGACGTGCGAGGCTAACGACGCCGAGGCCCTGAAGGCCGCCGTCGCTGCGGCGGGCGCAGAAGCGCTGGTCGGCTTTCTCTGCACCGAGAGCCTCGAAGCCGTCCTGCCGACGCTTGCCGGTACCGGCATCCCCGCCGTCACCTTGAGCGTCCGCTCCGATATCCTCATGGAAGATGCGCGCAAGAACGGATGGCCGTTCTACCGTCTGGTGCCGAACGCCAGCAAGGAAGCCGAAAAGATTGCGAGCGTCATCATCGAGCGCTGGAAGGGCGAGCCTCTCGCTCTGATCGACGACGGCACGATCCATGGGCGCGACCTCGTGGAAGGCGTGCGGTCGGCTCTGGCCGAGACGGGCCTGACGCCTGTCTTCACCGATACCTACCGCCCGGCGCAGGAGCAGCAGATCAGCCTCGTGCGCCGCCTCGCCCGCAGCGGGGCGACCCATGTTCTGATCGGTGGCGACCGAAGCGATGCCGCAATCATCGCCCGCGATGCCCGCAGCGAAAAACTCCCGCTGACGCTCCTGGGCGGCGAAGCGCTGAATGCGGCCGACCAGCCGGTTCCCCTGGCAGACGGCGTCCTCGCCGTCACATTGCCGGAAGCCGCGACCCTGCCGGAGGCGACCGCCACCGCGGCGGCGATGCGCGCCGCCAATATCGTGCCCGACGGTTATGCCCTGCCCGCCTTCGCCGCGATGACCTTGGCTGAGCAGGCGAAGGACCGCGCGCTGAAGGACGGCACGCCGCTGGCCGATGCACTGCCAAAAGCGCCCTATCCCACCGTCGTCGGAATCATCCGGTTCGACGCCAACCATGAGCTCGCCGACAATCCCTACAGGCTGATGGAATGGCGCCAGGGCCGCTTCGTGGATGCGCCGTCGCCGGGCGAATGAGGGCCGCGACATGACGATGCAACGTGGACCCCGTAATGCGCTGACCGATGTTCCCGGGCTCACGGTCGGCCATGCGCAGGACGACCGGCTGAAATCCGGCGTGACCGCCATCCTCTGCGATCCCCCGGCCGTTGCCGCCGTCTCGATCATCGGCGGCGCGCCCGGCACGCGCGAAACCGACCTGCTGGAGCCTCATAACAGCGTGCAGACCGTCGATGCGATCTGCCTTGCCGGCGGCTCCGCCTTCGGCCTCGATGCCGCATCGGGCGTGCAGGCCGCCCTCCGCGCCATGGGCCGCGGGCTGAAAGTCGGCCCCGCCGTCGTGCCGATCGTCCCGGCCGCCATCCTGTTCGACCTCAACAATGGTGGCGACAAGAACTGGGGCACCTATGCGCCCTATCGCGATCTCGGCTACACCGCCGCCATGTCCGCCACGGCTGAGGTCGCGACCGGAACCATCGGTGCCGGCACGGGCGCAAACACCGCCACCGTCAAGGGCGGCCTCGGCACCGCATCGACCGTCCTTGCGAACGGCATCACCATCGGCGCGCTCGCCGCTGTCAACCCGCTCGGCTCCGCGACCATTGGCGACACCGCCTGCTTCTGGGCGGCCCCCTTCGAGCTGGACGACGAGTTCGGCGGACGGGGCCTGCCCATGCCCCTGCCGGCCAACGCGACGGCCATCCGCACGAAGCTCGATGCCGTCACGCCGATGGCCAACACGACCATCGCCGTCATCGCCACGGATGTTTCTCTGACGAAAGCCGAAGCCAAGCGCCTCGCCGTCGCCGCGCATGACGGGTTCTCCCGCGCGCTCTGGCCGTCGCATACCCCGCTCGATGGCGATCTGGTCTTTGCCGTCTCGACGGGCCGACGGCCCGGCAGTCTCAGCCCCGCGGATTTCCTCAGCCTCTGCGCCGCCGCCGCCGCCACGATGGCGCGGGCGATCGCGCGCGGCGTACATGATGCGACACCGGCCGAAGGCGACATCAAGCCGTGCTGGCGCGACCTGCGGCCCACATCGCCCTGAGAGCCCCGACATTGCCGCTCCAGTCCACCAATGCTACTGCATCGGCACTCGGACCGGAATCGGTTCAGGGAGAGATGATGCAGCCGTTTTCCTTGCGTCGAAGCGAGGGCAAGGCTTCCCGGAGATTTGAGCATGCCGCTTCCCATTCGTATCGCCCCGTCGATTCTCGCCTCCGATTTCTCACGGCTCGGCGAAGAGGTGCGCGACGTCGTGGCCGCCGGTGCTGATTGGGTGCATCTCGATGTGATGGACGGCCATTTCGTGCCCAACATCACGTTCGGCCCGGATGTCGTGAAAGCTCTGCGTCCCGTCACCGACGCTCCCTTCGACTGCCACTTGATGATTTCCCCCGCCGATCCCTATCTCGAAGCCTTCGCCAAGGCCGGATGCGACAGCATCACCGTGCATGCCGAGGCCGGACCGCACCTGCACCGCTCGCTCCAGACGATCCGCAACCTCGGCAAGAAGGCCGGCGTCGCCATCAACCCGGCAACACCGGAGGCCACCGTCGAATACCTGCTCGATACGGTGGGTCTCGTGCTGGTGATGACCGTCAATCCCGGCTTCGGTGGCCAGAAATTCGTGGAGCCGACCCTCGACAAGATCCGCCGGGTCCGCAGCCTGATCGGCGACCGGCCGATCGACATCCAGGTCGATGGCGGCATCACCGAAGCGACGATCGCAACGGCTGCTGCCGCTGGCGCAAACGTTTTCGTCGCGGGATCCGCGATCTATGGCGGCGGCTCGCCCGAGGCCTATCGCACGGCGATCGAAAAGCTTCGTGCGCTTGCGGAAGGCGGTCGCGGATGACCAGCGACGGCGGCCCGGCGCGGCTGCCGACGGGCGCCCCACGTCCAAGTTTTGGCAGGGCGGTCGCAGACCGGTTGCGCGCCGGCTGGCAAGGTATGCGACGCCACTTTCTCTTCGCGCCGGTCTGGGGGCTCCTGATGTCGCTCTGCGCCTTCGCCTCCCTGTTCCTGCACGGGCGCGCCGGAACGGGCCACACCGCGTCGGTTCTGGTCCTCTATTTCGTCGGCGGCATGCTCGCCTTGCCGATCAGCATCTTCCTCTCGCGGGCACTTTCGCTCGGCCGGCGCGCCGAAACACGCTTTGCCTGCACCTTCCTCTGCCTGACGCTTCTGACGATCGGCATGACGGCCTTCCTTTTCGCCATGCAGTATCGCCTGTTCTTCTCCCGCTGGCACGCACCCTTCGCCACCCGTATCTGGTTCTACCAGTTCGCCTTCACCAGTGCGGGCGCCGTCTACCAGTTCATCGTCATGGGCGTCCGGCTCTATCTGCCGATAGGGCTTCCCGCACTTCTCGGCATGAGCTTGTGGCTGACACGGGACGATGAGCACGGGCGTGGAAACACCCTTCGGCGTTGAGCTTGCCGGACATCTTTGATAGAGGCTCGGCCAACGATATCCGAGAGAAAGCTGACAGCCGATGATCCCCCGCTATTCCCGTCCGGAAATGGTCGCCATCTGGTCGCCCGAAACCAAGTTCCGCATCTGGTTCGAAATCGAGGCGCATGCCTGCGACGCGCTTGCCGATCTCGGCGTCATCCCCAAGGAGGCCGCGCGCACCATCTGGGAAAAGGGTGGCGCAGCCACCTTCGACGTCGACCGGATCGATGAGATCGAAGCCGTCACCAAGCACGACGTCATTGCCTTCCTCACGCATCTTGCCGAAATCGTCGGCCCGGACGCCCGCTTCGTCCATCAGGGCATGACATCGTCCGACGTGCTCGACACCTGCTTCAGCGTCCAGCTCGTCAAGGCGACCGACCTGCTGCTGGCCGATATGGACCGCCTGCTGGAGGCCCTGAAGCGCCGCGCATTCGAGCACAAGGACACGGTCACCATCGGCCGCTCGCACGGCATTCACGCCGAGCCCACGACCTTTGGCGTGAAGCTGGCGCTGGCCTATGCCGAGTTCGAGCGCTGCCGCGCCCGCCTCGTCGCCGCCCGGGAAGAAATTGCCACCTGCGCCATCTCCGGTGCCGTCGGCACCTTCGCCAACATCGACCCGCGCGTCGAGGAGCATGTCGCCGCCGCCCTCGGCCTGAAGCCGGAGCCGGTGTCCACGCAGGTCATCCCGCGCGACCGTCACGCCATGTACTTCGCCATCCTCGGCGTCATCGCATCGTCGGTCGAGCGCGTTGCGACCGAAATCCGCCATCTGCAGCGCACGGAAGTTCTGGAGGCCGAAGAGTATTTCTCGCCGGGCCAGAAGGGCTCGTCGGCCATGCCGCACAAGCGCAATCCGGTACTGACCGAGAACCTCACGGGCCTCGCCCGCATGGTGCGTGCCTTCTCGATTCCCGCCATGGAAAACGTCGCGCTCTGGCACGAGCGCGACATCTCGCACTCCTCCGTCGAGCGCATGATCGGCCCGGACGCGACGGTGACGCTCGATTTCGCCCTCGCCCGCCTGACCAATGTCATCGACAAGCTGCTGATCTACCCCGACAACATGATGGGTAACCTCAACAAGTTCCGGGGCCTCGTCCATTCGCAGCGCGTCCTCCTCGCCCTCACCCAGG
Source organism: Rhizobium sp. PP-CC-3A-592 (assembly GCF_003217095.1). Lineage (GTDB taxonomy): Bacteria > Pseudomonadota > Alphaproteobacteria > Rhizobiales > Rhizobiaceae > Ferranicluibacter. The sequence continues at coordinate 927,537 of NZ_QJSR01000002.1, read as the reverse complement.
CCGGCGCCTCGCGGGAGGACGCCTATCGCCTCGTCCAGCGCAATGCAATGCGCGTCTGGGAGCAGGGCAAGGACTTCCTGGAAGAGCTGCTCGCCGACGAAGAGGTCCGGGGTTACCTGCCGGAAGCCGACATCCGCGAGAAGTTCGACCTTGGCTATCACACCAAGCACGTCGACACGATCTTCCGTCGCGTCTTCGGCTGATCCGTCTCGCGCCGAGCCGCGCCGAAACCGCCGGAACGGCCGCATTCGCTAGAATGCGACCGTTCTGCGCAAGACTTTGGTGAATGCTTCCCGATACTTTGTAAACTGCAGCTAACATGCAGACGAGGGGAGCAAAACCAACATGCCGGCACAAATGGGTATGGAACGAGAAGCGCGGCCCCGCGTCAAGCTCACGGGGCGCGTCACCTGCCGTGACAAGACGAGCACCGGAACCGTGGTCGATCTCTCGGATGCGGGCATGAACCTGCAACTGACCTACGATATAAAGGCAACACAGGGCCAGGCGGTCATCATCGACACCGAAGAACTCGGACGCTTGAACGGCATGGTGCAGTGGGCCCGCGGCGATCAGATCGGCATTCGCCTGATGACCTCCTCGAACACCAGCGCCAAGATTGCCTCCTACTATAAGCTTTTCCGATAGGCGACGCTCGCGACATGCCCCAAACGCGATGCCTGACGGCCTCGGGACTTGACAACGAAGGTTTGCCGCCGCACATCGCGACATCATGAAAGCTTCGGAAGCAGACATCCTCATCGTTCCCGGATATACCAACTCCGGTCCCGGCCACTGGCAGACCCGCTGGGAAAGCAAGCTCGCCTCGGCACGTCGCGTCGAACAGGCGGAGTGGGTCAAGCCCGTGCGCGAGGACTGGGTCGCCCGGATGAACGAGGAGATCGAGGCCGCAACCAAGCCGGTGGTCATCGTTGCGCATTCCCTCGGCGTCGCCACGGCCGTTCATGCCATCTCCAAGGAAAACCAGCACAAGATCGCCGGTGCCTTCTTCGTCGCTCCACCGGATGTCGAGAACCCGAAGATCCGCCCGAAGCATCTGATGACGTTCGGCCCCTACCCGCGCGACCCGCTTCCCTTTCCCTCCATGATCGTCGCCAGCCGCAACGATCATTTCGGCTCCTACGAGCATGCCGGCGACATCGCCAATGCCTGGGGCTCGACCCTCGTGGATGCCGGCGAGTCGGGTCACCTCAACGCCGAATCGGGCCACGGCCCATGGCCCGAGGGCACGATGGTCTTCGCCCAGTTTCTCAGCCGCCTAAAGCCTTGACTTACCCGTATATCTGGGTGAATCCTGACGCTTGGAAATGTGCCCGAAGACGAACCCGTCTCTGGCGGTACTCCGGGCTGGGCGGACGTGGATGTGACGAGCGAACCAGGCAGCCAGAGCGACCGTGCTTCCTTCGACACGGTTCCGCCGGACGAAGTTTCCCGGCGCTTGAGGCTCGCACTCGATGTTTCCAAGATCGGCGTGTTCGATGCGGATCTGGAGACGGGCCGTGTAACGCGCGATGCCGTTCTCATGCAGATCTTCGGCTACGGCGACCGGCCCGGCGAAGACGAGGGCGATCTGCTCGAGAAAACGCTCCATCCGGAAGACCGCGAACGAACCTGGGCGACGATCGATGCCGGAATCGCATCCGGAGAGCCCTTCTTCAACGCCTTCCGGATCATCCGGCCCGACGGCGAGGTTCGCTACCTCCACTCCCGATCGGTGACGTTCCGCGACGGTAAAGGCCATCACCGGCTACTCGGCGCCAATTGGGATGTGACCGACGACGTCATGCTGCAGCAGAGCCTCGAACAGGCCCGCACGTTGTCGGAAACGCGGTACGAGGCACTGGAGGGCGCCTGGCGCGAGATCGAGCGTCGCGCCCTGCAGGACCAGCTCACGGGGCTTGCGAACCGACACGCTCTCCTGCGCTGGCTGGATAGCCTCCCGGCGCCCCCGGACGCTCCCCGTCCCGCCCACGCCATCCTGCATATCGACCTCTCCCGCTTCAAGGAGATCAACGATACGCTCGGCCATAGGGCGGGTGACGCCGCCATCGTTCACGTGGCCGGTCTGCTGGAAAGTTTGCGTTTCCAAGACGAGTGGCTTGCGCGCATCGGAGGCGACGAGTTCGCATTCGTGCTGGGCGCCGGCGAGCGTTCGGAGAATGCAGCCCAGATCGCAGACGAGGTCATACGCATCCTGGAAGCACCTATCCCCTGCGACGGCCACCTCTGTCGCTGCGGCGTCAGCATCGGGCTTTCCCGGACCGGCGACGATGTGGACGGACGCCAGGCGCTGATCAACGCCGCGATCGCGCTTTCATCCGCCAAGGCGCAGAAGGGCAGCCGCACCGTTCTTTTCACGGCAGAGCTGGAAAATCGCAACCGCGCCATCAAACAGACGGCCGACGACATCCTGCGCGGGCTGGACGACGACGCCTTCATGCCGTTCTACCAGCTGCAGTTCGATGCGAAGACGCTCGAGGTCTGCGGTGTCGAAACCCTGGCGCGCTGGCGACATCCCGAGCACGGGGTCCTCGCGCCGGACCGATTTCTGAAGATCGCCGAAGATATCGACGCGATGTGGCGCATCGACAGGTCGCTTGCGGAAAAAGCCTGCACGGACTTTCTGCGCTGGAGGCTCGAAGGGCTCGATGTCCCCCGCATGTCCGTCAACATCTCCGCCCGCCGCTTGCTCGATCCCCAGTTGCTCGTTTCCTTCCCGACGCAGAGTTTCCCCAAGGGCACCTTCGTTTTCGAAATGCTCGAATCGATCTTCCTCGATGCCCTCGACGACGAGATGTCCAAAGCGATCGATCGCATCCGCAAAGCCGGTATCGCCATCGAGATCGACGACTTCGGCACCGGTCACGCCTCTGTCCTCGGGCTCACGACCCTTCACCCGAAGCGGCTGAAGATCGATCGCGCGCTCATCGCCCCGCTGACGCGCGGCGAACGCCATCGTCGCCTGATCGCCGCGATCATCGAAATGGGCCATGCGCTCGATATCGAGATCGTTGCGGAAGGCGTCGAGACGCAGGCGCAGATCGATCTGCTCCGGACGATGGGCTGTGACGTTCTGCAGGGGTATGCCCTCGCCCGCCCCATGGCGACGCAGGACATCGAAGCCTTTCTGCGCGCACGCCTGCCAGCGACCGCTGATACGGCTCTGCTGACGGAAGGTTCTTCCCCTGCCGCGGAATGATCCCGCCGCCGCCATGAGGCCGGCGCAGGCCTGCAATGCAGTGATCGACCCTCGCGTTTCCCACGGACAGATCAGACGCCGATTGTGAAATGTTTTCTTTTCCGCTATGGACCCGGGAGAAAAACATGCCCCGACTGCACCAACGAAAAGGCGCATCTCCCAGCGCCCACAACAATATGAGACAGAGTCTATGAACCGTCGCCGCCGAATCTATGAAGGCAAGGCCAAGATCCTCTATGAGGGCCCCGAGCCGGGCACGCTGATACAGTTCTTCAAGGACGATGCCACCGCTTTCAACAAGAAGAAGCATGACGTCATCGATGGCAAGGGCGTGCTGAACAACCGCATCTCCGAATATATCTTCACGCATCTGAACCGCATCGGCATCCCGACCCACTTCATCCGCCGCCTCAACATGCGCGAGCAGTTGATCAAGGAAGTCGAGATCATCCCGCTCGAGATCGTCGTGCGCAATGTCGCGGCTGGATCGCTGTCCAAGCGCCTCGGGATCGAGGAAGGCACCGTGCTGCCGCGCTCGATCATCGAATTCTACTACAAGGCCGACGCGCTCGATGACCCCATGGTCTCCGAAGAGCACATCACGGCCTTCGGTTGGGCAAGCCCGCAGGAGCTCGACGACGTGATGGCGCTCGCCATCCGCGTCAACGACTTCCTGACAGGCCTGTTTCTTGGTGTCGGCATCCAGCTGGTCGATTTCAAGATCGAATGCGGCCGCCTGTTTGAAGGCGACATGATGCGGATCATCCTGGCCGACGAGATTTCGCCGGACAGCTGCCGCCTCTGGGACGTCGTGACGAAGGAAAAGATGGACAAGGACCGGTTCCGCCGCGACATGGGCGGCTTGGTCGAAGCCTATCAGGAAGTCGCCCGCCGTCTCGGCATCATGAATGAGAACGAGCCGCCGCGCGGTTCCGGTCCGGTTCTGGTCAAATAAGCCACCAGAACCCGAGAGCATCCAGTTTCGAGGAAAACGACAAGTGATCACCGCACGCGTAACCGTAACGCTCAAGAACGGCGTTCTCGACCCGCAAGGCAAGGCCATCGAAGGCGCCCTCGGCGCCCTCGGTTTTCAAGGCATCGGCCAGGTTCGCCAGGGCAAGGTGTTCGACCTCAAGGTCGACACCGACGACCGCGCGAAAGCCGAAGCCGACGTAAAGGCCATGTGCGATAAGCTGTTGGCAAACACCGTGATCGAGAACTATACTATTTCCCTCGACTGAAGGTTGCGGGAGAGTGGCATGGCAGAGGTCACAAATGAACTGATGTACGAGTTGCTGAAGAGGTTTCATCAGCGGTTCGACAAGCTGGATCTGTCCATCGGTGAACTGAAGAGCGAGATGCAGAGCATGCGTGGCACGCTCGTTTCCGTTCAGCAGGACATTCACAACATCTATGGCGTCCTCGGACGCCACGAGACCCGTCTCGACCGCATTGAAAACCGCCTCGAGCTGCGTGAGCTCGCCGAGGCACAGGCAAGGTTCGATCCGCATCCATGAAGTCCGCCGTCGTTCAGCTCCCCGGTCTCAACCGCGACCGTGACATGATCACCGCCCTGACCATGATCTCCGGCAAGCCGCCGGTCACCATCTGGCAGACGGAAACCGAAATTCCGGATGTCGACCTGATCGTCATCCCCGGCGGTTTCTCTTATGGCGATTACCTGCGCTGCGGCGCCATTGCCGCCCGCATGCCCGTCATGCAGGCGATCAAGGCCAAGGCGGAACAGGGCGTTCGCGTTCTCGGCGTCTGCAACGGCTTCCAGATCCTGCTCGAGGCCGGCCTGCTGCCGGGTGCGCTGATGCGCAACGCTTCGCTGAAGTTCGTCTGCAAGGAGATCAAGCTCGAAGTGGTCAACGCCTCGACGGACTTCACCCGCGCCTATGCGGAAGGCCAGATCATCCGCTGCCCGGTCGCCCATCACGACGGCAACTACTTTGCCGACGCTGAAACGCTGAAGGACATCGAAGGCAACGGCCAGGTCGTCTTCCGCTATGCGGCCGGCACCAATCCGAACGGCTCGATGAACGATATCGCGGCCGTCACCAATGCCCGCGGCAATGTTCTCGGCATGATGCCGCATCCGGAAAACCTGATCGAAGCCGCGCATGGCGGCTCGGACGGTCGCGCCCTGTTCGCCTCGGCTCTCGACGTCATTGCGGCCTGATCATCGGCCGCGATTCTTTCCGACACAGCGTCCGGCGTAGCCGGACCCATACCGAGATCCAGCGATGAATCCTGCCTGCCTGTCCTCCATCGCGGCCGCCATTGCGGCTCTCCTGTCCGGCTGCCAGTCGGCACCGGAGCCAGCACCCGTCCGCAACGTCGCGGCGCTGCCGACGATGGAGCGCATTGCGCTCAGCGCCAATGCCTGCTGGTTCAAGTCGGGGGACGCCGCCTTCAAGTCCTACCGCCTGGCGCCGGAACTCAATTCCTTCTCCGGTCGCCCGCGCATCCTGCTCGTCAAGCGCAACAACCCCGAAGCCCGCCCGCTCGCCGTCATCCAGGCCGAAGGCCATCCGGCCAAGGTCGACGCCTTCGGTCCTCTGTTCAGCGAACCGGTCGGCACGCGCATGACAGGCGACATCAAGCGCTGGATGGCCGGCGAAAAAGGCTGCTGATCCCGTCTCGCCGTCGGGCCAGCATCCATCATGCTCCGCTGTCGCCGACGCGCCTATGACTCTACCAAGTCTCTCTGATCTGCATCCATCGAGCGACGTGCTGACCGGACGATACGGTGCCGGCACTCACTTGATGAAGTACGACTTGCCAAGCTCCTCGCGAACCTCCCAGCGCGTCAGGCCGACATCGTTCAGCTGATCGTCCGTCAGATCCCTGAGCACGAGCCGTCCCGCACGCTTCATCCGCCATTCGGCAAATCTTTCTCTCAGCCGTCCGAAAAAGCCGCGCCGGATCGGGCTCGGCGGCGAAACCATGTCGCCACTCGACCGGAACAACCGCTCGCGCTCGAAACTATCGGGATAAATTGTTCCAATTGTATCATTATATTGACCGAACGACATCGTGATTGCTTCCAAGTCCTGCAAAATCGCTTCGGATCAATGCGTACAATTGACAAAGACAATCGAGCAATGTCATTATTGTCACCATGACAAATTGGCTTCCTGACCTCTCGGCCGGCGACGGACCGCTCTATCTCAAGCTCGCGCAGTCCATTGAGGCTGCGATCGACAGCGGCGCCCTGCCGCCCGGCGAAAAGCTGCCGGCACAGCGGAATCTGGCCTTTGATATCGGCGTAACCCTCGGCACCGTCAGCCGCGCCTATACCCTGGTGCACGAACGCGGGCTGGTGGCCGGCGAAGTCGGGCGCGGCACCTATGTCCGCGAGCGGAAGACCACGACCGACACGACGTCCGATTCGATGAAATCCTTAGCCGGCACACGTCCTTTCGAGGCGCCGACGGGCAAGCTGCGCTTCGATGCGACCGGGGCATCGCATGTCGGGCAGGCGCATGTCATCCAGGAGATTCTGGCGCAGGTCGTCTCCGACCATCCGACGGAGATCGCCGATTACACGCGCGCGGCGCCCACGCACTGGCAGGAAGCGGGCGCCGCCTGGATGGCACGCGCCGACTGGGTGCCGGATGTCGAGGGTATCGTCGTCACGCAGGGGGTCCACGCCGCCATCGTCTCCGTCGTCACGGCTGTGACGGCGCCGGGTGATCGCATCCTGTTTGAAAACATGACCTACAGCCAGGTCGCGCGTGCGCTCAGCCTCATGGGCCGGCGCATCCTTGCCGGGGACATCGATGCGCAGGGCCTCGTGCCGGAGGATTTCGAGCGCATCTGCCAGCAGCAGCATCCGGCCGTGGTCTTCCTGATGCCGACCCTGCAGAATCCCACGCTGGCCTCGATGGATCGCACGCGGCGTCAGGCGATCGCCACCATCGCCCGTCGATACAATGTCTTGCTGATCGAGGACGACATCTACGGCGTGCTCACGAACGACACCCAGCCCATGCTTGCAGCGCTCGCGCCAGAGCGGACCTTCGTCGTCTCCGGCCTGTCGAAATCCGTCGCACCCGGCGTTCGCGGTGGTTGGGTCTCCTGCCCGCCGCACTTCGCCGCCCGCGTGAAGATCGCCCACAAGATGCTGACCGGCGGCACCGCCTTCCTGCTGGCGGAATGCGCCGCAAGGCTGGTGCTGTCCGGTGAAGCCAAAGCCATCCTCAGCCGCGTCGTTGCGGAGTTGGAGGCGCGGGAGGCTCTCGCCCGCGATATCCTCAGCGGACACGATTTCCGGTCCCTCCCCCAGATCCCCTTCCTCTGGCTGCAATTGCCCGAGCCCTGGCTGGCGGGCACGTTCAAGGCGGCCGCCTTCGAGGCCGGCGTGTTGATCGATGGCGAGGACGAGTTCAGGGCCGGACGCTCCGACAAGGTGCACCATCGGGTTCGCATCGCCTTTTCCAATCACGGCCGCGAGGATGTCCGCCGCGGCTTCCATATGCTGCGGAACGTGCTGGACGGAGGTCTTGCCGGCTACGACAGCGCCAGTTGAGGCAAGCCTCCCGCAAGACAGATTTGCTTCAGTCCACGCACGACCTTCGCAAGCGTGGACACTCACATGATTCCTGCCGGCAACACCCAGCCGAAGCCGAGCCGTCGCCCCTTGGCGCTGGCTTGCCTCCTTCTCGTTAGCGGGCAGCTTGGCTTTGCATTGCCGGCCTCCGCCGGTGACGGCACCTTCGATGAGCTGCGCTTCGGCGCGACGGCCTCCATTGCCGATGGCAACCTGCACGAAGACGGCGCCTTCCCTTCGGCCACCCTGTTCTTCGATCCGTTCGACCGCGGCACGGCCACCGACTGGCGGGATGCGCTGGCCCGCCCGCGCGTCCATGTCGGCGGTGAGATCGGCACGGGCAGCGGCGCCAATCTGGCGTTTGCCGGCCTGAACTGGGCCTTCGACGTCAGTCCCAAGCTCTTTCTCGACGCCGGCTTCGGCGGCCTCGTCCATGACGGCAACCTCGATGGATCACACGAGGAGGGCCCCCGCCTCGGCTGTCGGCTTCTCTTTCATGAATACACCGCCGTCGGCTATCGCCTCGATGAAAAATGGAGCCTCATTGGCCAGGTGGAACACGCCTCCCATGCCGAGCTCTGCGACGGCCCGAATGGCGGCTTCACGCGGGCAGGCTTGATGGTCGGTTATCAATTCTGAAAACCACTTTTCCCGCCATTTGGCAGCATTCCCCAGGCATTTTCCTGTCGCGCGACGGGCGGGCTTCGGCTAAGAACCGGCCAACGTCTCAGGGAACCTTCACATGGCCATCTCAAATGCCCGCCCGATCACGCCGGACCTCATCGCCTCCCACGGCCTGAAGCCGGACGAATACCAGCGCATCCTGGATCTGATCGGCCGCGAGCCGAGCTTTACCGAACTCGGCATCTTCTCGGCCATGTGGAACGAGCACTGCTCGTACAAATCCTCGAAGAAGTGGCTGAAGACGCTGCCGACCAAGGGTCCGCGCGTCATCCAGGGTCCCGGTGAAAATGCTGGCGTCGTGGATATCGATGATGGCGACTGCGTCGTCTTCAAGATGGAAAGCCACAACCATCCCTCCTTCATCGAGCCCTATCAGGGCGCGGCAACGGGCGTCGGCGGCATCCTGCGTGACGTGTTCACGATGGGCGCGCGGCCGATTGCGGCCATGAATGCGCTGCGCTTCGGCGCGCCGGATCATCCGAAGACCCGCCACCTCGTCTCCGGCGTCGTCGCCGGTGTCGGCGGCTACGGCAATTCCTTCGGCGTTCCCACGGTCGGCGGCGAAGTCGAGTTCGATGCCCGCTACAACGGCAACATTCTCGTCAACGCGTTCGCGGCGGGCCTGGCGAAGACCGACGCGATCTTCCTGTCGGAAGCCAAGGGCGTCGGCCTGCCGGTCGTCTATCTCGGCGCAAAGACCGGCCGCGACGGTGTAGGCGGTGCGACGATGGCCTCGGCCGAATTCGACGAATCGATCGAGGAGAAGCGCCCGACCGTGCAGGTCGGCGACCCCTTCACCGAGAAGTGCCTGCTGGAAGCCTGCCTTGAGCTGATGAAGACAGGCGCCGTCATCGCCATTCAGGACATGGGTGCTGCCGGCCTCACCTGCTCGGCCGTCGAGATGGGCGCCAAGGGCGGGCTCGGCATCGAACTGATCCTCGATCAGGTGCCGGTGCGTGAAGAGCGCATGACGGCCTATGAAATGATGCTGTCGGAAAGCCAGGAGCGCATGCTCATGGTGCTCGAGCCCTCCAAGGAAGAGGTCGCCAAGGCGATCTTCGTCAAATGGGGCCTCGACTTCGCCATCGTTGGCAAGACCACGGACGATCTGCGCTTCCGCGTTCTCCACCAGGGCGAGGAAGTCGCGAACCTGCCGATCAAGGAACTCGGCGACGAAGCCCCGGAATATGATCGCCCCTGGACGCCGGCCAAGGTACCGGCTCCGCTTGCCGCGGACGACATTCCCCAGGCCGACATCGCGGATGCACTGCTGACGCTCGTGGGATCCCCGAACAACGCGTCGCGCCGCTGGGTCTACGAGCAATACGATACGCTGATCCAGGGCAACTCGCTGCAGCTGCCGGGCGGCGATGCCGGCGTCGTGCGCGTCGAGGGTCACGCGACGAAGGCGCTCGCCTTCTCCTCCGACGTCACGCCCCGCTATGTCGAGGCCGATGCCTTCGAAGGCGGCAAGCAGGCCGTCGCCGAATGCTGGCGCAACATGACCGCGACCGGCGCGCTGCCGCTGGCGGCCACCGACAACCTGAATTTCGGCAACCCGGAAAAGCCCGAGATCATGAGCCAGCTGGTTCATGCCATCAAGGGTATCGGCGAAGCCTGCCTTGCGCTCGACTTCCCGATCGTCTCGGGCAACGTCTCGCTCTACAACGAGACGCACGGCCAGGCGATCCTGCCGACCCCGACCATTGCCGGCGTCGGCCTCATCGATGACTGGTCGAAAATGGCCCGCATTCGCTTCGCAGCCGAAGGCCAGACGATCCTGCTCGTCGGCGCGCCGGCGGACCTCGGCACCCACCTCGCCCAGTCCGTCTACATGCGCGACATCCACGGCCGCACCGACGGCCCGCCGCCGCATGTCGATCTGGCACTGGAACGCAAGTCCGGCGACTTTGTCCGCGAACTCATCCGCGATCGCCTCGTCACATCCGTGCACGACTGCTCGTCCGGCGGTCTCGCCCTTGCCGTCGCCGAAATGGCGATCGCCTCCGACATCGGCGCCACGATCGATCCGATCGAAGGCCGCGACCCCATCCCCGTCTTCTTTGGCGAGGATCAGGCCCGCTACGTCGTCACGGTCAAGACCGACGATGTCGAGGAGATCCAGAATATCGCGGAAATCCGCGGCGTTTATGCGCCGGTCATCGGCAAGACGGGCGGCGCGACCGTCACGCTCGGTGCGGCCCGCGCCGTTCCGATCGAGAGATTGCAAAAGGCGTATGAATCGTGGTTCCCTGATTTCATGTCCGGCGAATTGCCCGCGACCGAATAGAGCCACAGAATGAAGCGGATCTGGCCCGAGCGGGTTAATCCGTACGGGAACAAGGAGGACACCCCATGGCGATGAAACCGGGCGATATCGAGGACATGATCAAGACCGGCATTCCCGGTGCGCAGGTGACCATCCGCGATCTCGCCGGCGACGGCGATCATTATGCGGCCGAAGTCGTCGCGGAAGCCTTCCGCGGAAAAAGCCGGGTGCAGCAGCACCAGATGGTCTACAACGCGCTCCAGGGCAATATGGGGGGCGTGCTCCATGCGCTCGCCCTGCAGACATCGGTTCCGGAGTAAACCAATGGCCGGCTTGATGAAGATGCTGGTGGCAGGCGTCGTCGACGGGGTCTTGAAGGAGATCCTGAAGAAGAGTGGCACCGGAACGACAAAGCGGACGCGCCGGCAGGCCCGCACCCCGACCGGCGTCGTGACCGGGCTCGTCAAGGATGCGATCATCAAAGCCATGGCGCCGAAGAAGCAAGTCAGCCGCAAACGCACCGCGGCTGCGCGCAGCAAGCAGAAGCGCGTCTAATACCAAGTGTCGAGGGTTTCTCCGCTTCATGCGGAGGTCCCATCGTTTTTTCAAGCAGGATGGGTGAAAACTGCGCCGCGGCATGCTATGTGACTGTTATCGACACCCGTCCTTGAAGCGGGACAGAGAAGGAATTCAAGTATGACCGGCATCCATGATTTCATCGACAACGAGGTCAAGACCAACGACATCGTGCTCTTCATGAAGGGCACCCCGCAGTTTCCGCAGTGCGGCTTCTCGGGACAGGTCGTGCAGATCCTTGAATATCTCGGCGTCGACTACAAGGGCGTCAACATTCTCGCGGATGCGGATTTGCGCCAGGGCATCAAGGACTATTCGAACTGGCCGACGGTTCCCCAGCTCTACATCAAGGGCGAGTTCATCGGCGGCTGCGATATCGTCCGCGAGATGTTCCAGGCCGGCGAGCTTCAGACGCATCTGCAGGAAAACGGCGTCGAGGTCAAAGCTTCGGCCTGATCCGGCTTCCTCTGCAAGATATCTGGTCCCCGGCCTCGCGCCGGGGTCATTGTTTTCAGGCTCGACATCACAAGCGGCCGAAAAGCGAACCCGCAGCAGTTGCCGGTCGATATGTCGTCACGCAGCTGTTGCCGGATTGCGCTACCGAAGCCGCGGGCACCGCGATATATCTGATTCGGGTCCCGAATCACGCGGTGATCCGTCCTCTCACAAACAGACCGGGACAGCAGCGATGCCTCCCATCATGGCCGGTTTCCGGCAGATTTCGTTGAAAAGCGCTATGGGCCAATGATCCCGGGATCTCGGGATCGACTACGACCTATGGCTGAACGTCCGGCCGATGCGCGGCGCTGCCGCGTGCTTCCGTCGGATCGCCTGCCGCAAAGCGGCGGGATGGAAGGACTTTTGAAAATGACGTCCACCACGGAACCCGCTTTCGCGATGCCGTTGTCGAAAGGTCAGTTCATCGCCATCATGGCCATGCTGATGTCGATCAACGCCCTGTCGATCGACATGATGCTGCCGGGCCTGCAGGAGATCGGTCAGAGCCTCGGCGTTGCCGACGAGAACAGCCGCCAGTTCGTGATCACCTCCTACCTGATCGGCATGGGCAGCGCCCAGCTCTTCTTCGGGCCGCTGTCCGACAGGTTCGGGCGCAAGATGCCGCTGATCGCCGGGTTGGTGATCTATGCGCTCTGCGCCTTCGCCATCGTCTTCGTGCCGAGCTTCGGCGCGCTGCTCGCTCTGCGCTTCGTTCAGGGTCTCGGCGCTGCCGCCACCCGCGTCATCAGCGTCTCCATCGTCCGCGACATCTATGGCGGGCGCATGATGGCCGAGGTCATGTCGCTCGTCATGATGGTCTTCATGGTCGTGCCCGTCATCGCGCCGAGCATCGGCCAGCTGGTCATGCTGTTTGCCGAATGGCACATGATCTTCCTGGTCATCTCCATCTACGCGTTCTTCGCGACCGTGCTCGTCGTGCTGTACCTGCCGGAGACGCTTGCGCCGGAGAACCGCCGCCCGTTCACGATCAAGGGCATCTCCGCCTCCTTCGCCATCGTTCTCGGCAATCGCACGGCGCTGTGTTACGCGCTGGCGATCTCCTTCATCTTCGGCGCATTGTTCGGCTTTATCAATTCGGCCCAGCAGGTCATGGTCGGCGTCTTCGGCCTCGGCAATTACTTCCCGCTGGTCTTTGCCTGTTTCGCGGGCCTTATGGCGGTGGCGTCCTTTACCAATTCGCGCCTTGTCGGCCGCTACGGCATGCACCGGGTATCCCACATCGCGCTTCTGCTCTTCGTGGCAGCCAGCGCCGTCTGGGCTCTGTTTTCCGCAGCCGGCTTCCTGCCGTTCTGGCTGTTTGCCATCCTCTACGGGAGCGCCATGTTCCAATTCGGCCTGATCGGCGCAAACTTCAACGCCATGGCCATGGAGCCACTCGGCCACGTCGCCGGCACGGCATCCTCCGTCATCGGCTTCATGCAGACCATCGGCGGTGCCCTCATCGGCGCCATGATCGGCCAGGCCTTCGACGGCACTGTCACGCCGCTGGCATTCGGCTTCCTGTCCGTCGCCATCATCGGCCTCTTCTTCGTGCTGCTGGCCGAGCGCGGCCGCCTGTTTTCGTCCGATCACCACCATCCCGCCGGCTGAGCCCTAACCGCCCTTAAGATTGAGATCCGTATGTCCACCCCCTCCCAGCCTCCTCTGCCGCAAGGCTCGCAACGCATCGGGCTCGGTTTCCGCGAGTTCGTCGTCACCATCGCTTTGATGACGGCGAGCATTGCGGTCGCCATCGACAGCATGCTCCCCGCGCTGCCGCATATCGCCAGCTCGCTCAATGTGCCCAATCCGAACGACGCGCAGCTGGTCATCGCGGTCTACTTCTTCGGCTTCGGCTTCGCCCAGCTCGTCTTCGGCAGCCTCGCGGATGCCTTCGGCCGGCGCACGATTCTGCTGCTCGGCCTTGCCATCTTCACGGTCACGACCTTTGCCGCTGCCTGGACGGAGAGTTTTACGGCCCTCCTCGCCTTCCGCTTCGCCCAAGGCGTCGGCGGCGCCGCCATCCGCATCACCACCACGGCGATCACGCGCGACTGCTTCGATGGCCGCGAGATGGCGCGGGTCATGTCCTACATCATGATCGTCTTCATGCTCGTGCCGATCCTCGCGCCGTCCTTCGGCCAGGCCGTGCTCACCTATGCCGACTGGCACTGGATCTTCATTCTGCTCGGCGTCATCGGCGCAATCCTGTTCGTCTGGGCGAGCCTGCGCATGCGCGAATCGCTGCCCGTCTCCGAGCGGCTGCCCCTCTCCGTCGCAGCGATCTCCGGCGGCTTCCGCACGGTCCTCACCAACCGTATCACCTGCGGCTACATGCTTGGCCTCACGCTCTTCACCGCCGTCATCTGCACCTTCATCGTCACGGTGCAGCAGATCTTCGGGACGGTCTATGGCCTCGGCGACTGGCTGCCGATCGCCTTTGCCGGCACGGCCTCGGGCATCGCGGTCGCCAACTTCATAAACGGCTATTTCGTCCGCCGCTTCGGCATGCGCCGCATTTCCCATGCCTGCATGATCATCTTCACGGCACTCGGGCTGCTCGCCGTCGGCGTCGCTTTCTTCGGCACGCCGTCCTTCCTCTTCACCTACCTGATGCTCAGCATCATGCTGATGTTCTTCGCCGTCATCACCACGAACTTCACCGCCATCTGCCTGGAGCCCATGGGGCATATCGCGGGGACGGCGACGGCGGTCACCGGCTTCGTCTCCACCACCGGCGGCGCGCTCCTCGGCGGCATGATCGGGCAGATGTTCGACGGCACGGTGCGCCCGCTCTTCGTCGGTTTCGCCCTTTTCGGCATCTTCACCATCCTCGCCGTGCTCTGGGCCGAACGCGGACAGCTCTTTACCCATCCCGGCGACGAGCCGGAGATGGAACCGGGCATGGGCGGCCATTGACGAGCAGCCTCGGCAGCAGAAACGGAAAGGGCGGCCACTGGCCGCCCTTTTGGTATCGAAGTCTATCGATCGACGTCAGATCGTGAAAACCTTCTCCCGCAGCAGATGCCAGCTTGCCTCGTCGGAAGAGACCAGGAGGCCACCATCCAGATGCTGTGGCTGGTAGCGCGAGCCATCGAAGCGGCGCACATAGGCGCCGGCCTCCTCCGCGATCAGGCAGCCCGCCAGATGGTCCCACGGCATCAGCTTCTGATACATGAGGAAGTGGAAGTGCCCGGCGGAGAAGGCGCGGTACTCATGCGCCGCACAGCGGTAGCTGGTCGCAATCCGCACGCTGGCCATGTTGCCCATGATGGTCCGGCGCGCGTCCGGCGCATAGAACCCGGTGGACGCGCAACCGACGAGATCCGCGAGCGTCGTCGGAGCCGGGGTCACGGAAAGCTGATCCTGCGATCCGTCGGCACGGCAAAGCCACGCGCCAGCGCCTTTCTCCGCGATCACCCAGTCATTGCCCATCGGATCGTAGATGATCCCGGCGATCGTCTCACCGCCCGCGACCACGCTCGCCATCACACCGAACAGCGGCATTCCCGCGGCATAGTTGAAGGTGCCGTCGATCGGATCGACGATGACGGCGAGGTCGGCGCCGGCAAGCTTGTCCAAGAGCGCAGGGTCGGCAGCGACGGACTCCTCGCCGATGAACAGCGCGCCGGGAACGACATCGCCGATGCGCGCCTTGATCAGCCGCTCCGCCGCTTCGTCGGCCTCGGTGACGAGATCGATCGCCTCCGTCTTCATCCGGACGTCGCCGCTCGAAAGATTGCGGAAGCGCGGCATGATTTCGATTGCGGCGGCCTCCTGCAGCAGGTTGGCCAGTCCGGCAATGTCGATCTCGCGGGTCATGAAAGAGGCTCCGTTTTTGTAGGTTGCGTTGTCAGCGACTGGAAGTCGAAAAGCTTGGGATCGAGCAGGTGCGACGGGTTGGCATGGCCGAGCGCGCGCAGCATCGTGTCCTTGCGGCCGGGCATGCGCGCCTCGATGTCGGCCAGCATCGCCTTCATCGCATTGCGCTCCAGCCCGTCCTGCGAGCCGCAAAGGTCGCAGGGGATGATCGGGAACTGCATGGCGGCAGCGAATTTCGCGAGATCGTCTTCCGCCGCATAGGCCAGCGGCCTGAGCACCGTCAGGTCGCCCTCGTCATTGACGAGCTTCGCCGGCATCGTCGCCAGCCGCCCGCCATGGAAGAAGTTCATGAAGAAGGTCTCGAGAATATCCTCGCGGTGATGGCCGAGAACGAGGGCATCGCAGCCCTCTTCGCGGGCGATCCGGTAGAGATTGCCACGCCGCAGCCGGGAACAGAGCGCGCAATAGGTCCCGCCCGCCGGCACCTTTTCCTTCACGATCGAATAGGTGTCGCGATACTCGATGCGGTGGCGCACGCCGATGGATGCAAGATACTCCGGCAGGATGTGCTTCGGAAAATTGGGCTGCCCCTGATCCAGATTGCAGGCGATCAGCTCGACCGGCAGCAGGCCGCGCCATTGCAGGTCGATCAGCAGCGCCAGCAGGCTGTAGCTGTCCTTGCCGCCGGACACGCCGATCAGCCAGCGCTTCTGGCCATTCAGCATCCCGAAATCTTCGATCGCCTGGCGGACATTGCGCAGGAGGCGCTTGCGCAGCTTGTTGAAGCTGACGCTGTCCGGCATGCCGCGAAAGATCGCCGGCAGATCGGCCAGAGGTTCGGCCAGATGTTCGGCCGGAGGTTTGGCCAGAGGTTCGGTTTGCGATCCCTTGGGATCGTCGTTCAGAAGCATGGAATCAGGTGTCATCGACGGGCTTTCCGGCAGAGGCTCTTCGGCAGGAGGCCGACAGGCACGCGGATGCGTTTGGATGGCCTGCCATGCCCGCCGGACGTGTCAAGATCAAGACAAATCGATCCGAGGATCGCGTTACGCGCCGAACACGGACCATCCGGTGCGGTTTGCCAGCATCTCCAGCGCCACCGAGCCGAGCTGCGAATTGCCGTTCTCGTTCAGCCCCGGCGACCAGACGGCCACCGAAGCCTTGCCCGGCGCCACAGCGATGATGCCGCCGCCGACGCCGCTCTTGCCGGGAAGGCCGACATGATAGGCGAAATCGCCGGAGCCGTCGTAGTGGCCGCAGGTCAGCATCAGAGCGTTGATGCGCCGCGCCCGCTGGCGCGACACGATGGAATGCCCCGTGCCCGGCTGCTGCCCGTTATTGGCGAGGAACAGGCCGGCCCTGGCAAGTTGCACGCAGGTCATGGCAATGGCGCAGTGGTGGAAATAGACCCCGAGGACATGCTCCACGGGATGATCGAGCTTGCCGAAGGACCGCATAAAGTTGGCGAGCGCCGCATTGCGAAAACCGGTCGCGGCCTCCGATTTCGCCACCTGCGGATCGATCGAGATATCCTCGTCATCGGCCAGCATCCGCATGAACCGCAGGATCTCGCCGATCACCTCGCGCGGCGTATGGCCGGCAAGAATGAGGTCGCTGATGGTGATGGCGCCGGCATTGATGAAGGGATTGCGCGGCTTGCCGCCCTCATGCTCCAGCTGCACGATCGAGTTGAACGCCGATCCCGACGGCTCGCGCCCCACCCGCTTCCACAGCCGCTCGCCATGCTTGCCGAGCGCCAGCGTCAGCGTGAAGACCTTGGAAATGCTCTGGATCGAGAATGGAACCGCGGCATCGCCCACGGAAAACACCTTGCCATTGACGGTGACGATCGCCATGCCGAAGCTCTTGGGGTCGATACGGGCAAGCTGGGGGATATAGTCCGCCACCTTCCCCTCGCCGCGCCGCGGCTCGACGGCGGTGTAGATGTCGTTGAGCACCGACTGGAGATCGAGATGTTCCGTATCCGACATGGGGTCCTCACGTCGTTGCCAGGCGGTTCTTCGCATGAAAAAAGCCGCCCCGAATGGAGCGGCTTTTTCCGGAATGTGCAAGGCCGAAGCCTAGCCAAATGCTTATCGCGAATAGAATTCGACGACGAGGTTCGGTTCCATGATAACGGCGTAAGGCACGTCTGCAAGGAACGGGATGCGTGCGAAGGTCGCAACCATCTTGTTGTGATCGACTTCGATGTAGTCGGGAACGTCACGCTCTGCGAGGCCGACGGCTTCGAGAACGGAGACGAGCTGCTTGGACTTTTCGCGAACTTCGATGACGTCGCCGACCTTGCAGCGGTACGAACCGATGTTGACGCGAACGCCGTTGACCGTGACGTGGCCGTGGTTGACGAACTGACGGGCAGCAAAGACCGTGGGAACGAACTTGGCGCGGTAGACGATCGCGTCGAGACGCGATTCGAGCAGACCGATCAGGTTCTCCGAGGTGTCACCCTTGCGGCGGTTGGCTTCGTCGTAGGTCGCGCGGAACTGCTTCTCGCGGATGTCGCCGTAGTAGCCCTTGAGCTTCTGCTTGGCGCGCAGCTGAACACCGAAGTCCGAAAGCTTGGACTTGCGACGCTGGCCGTGCTGGCCGGGGCCGTATTCGCGGCGGTTCACCGGGGACTTCGGACGACCCCAGATGTTCTCGCCCATACGGCGATCGATTTTGTACTTGGACGATTCGCGCTTGCTCATCGCATTTCCTTTCAGAACGTTGCACCCGTCCGTTGCCAGACAGGATGAAGGAAACACGCCCTCCTCTGAACCGCTTGCGCCGTTCTGACAGGCCTCTCGCATTAAGCTAACGGAGACGCCACGGGACATGTCAAATAAAACACCGGGCTTTGCGGCCCGGCGTTGTCGCGGTGTTTAGGGGCAAGTCATGGAATTGTCAACATCGGGATGCGTTGAGGTGGCAAGGGATCTACGGTATATAAGAGACGAGCAAAGGACCAGCGATGCAGATAACCTTGAATATCGATGACGACGTATTCGAGACCGCGAAGAGTGTCGCCGAACGCCAAAGCCGCCCTGTCGCCAGCGTGATCTCCGAAATGGCACGTCGCGGCATGGAGAGTGAACATCGTCTTGTTCTTCGTAACGGATTTCCGGTGCTTGTCGCACCCGAAAACGGTGACGTCGTCACGTTGGAACAGATCAGGCAGATTCAGGACGAGATGGACGAGGAGGAGGTGCGCGAGGCCAATGATTTTTCTGCTGGACGTCAACCTCCTGATCGCGCTGGCCGATGAGAAGCATGCCCATCATGACCGTGTGAATGGGTGGTTCCGGACGGATGCCCTTGATGGCTGGGCAACATGCCCCATTACGGAAAACGGCCTCATCCGCATTCTGTCGAACTCCGCCTATAGCAACGCTGTGCGCCACTGCGCTGAGGCGCAAGCGGCCCTTTCATTGCTCCGTATGCGGGGAAATCATCATTTCTGGGCAGACGACATCAGCCTGACGGATCACGCCGTCTTCGATCTGCAAGGTCTGTCTTCCAAAGACAGTACCGATACCTACCTCCTCGGCCTTGCCCGATCCAGAGGCGGCAAGCTCGCAACATTCGACCGGCGCCTGTCGACGCAGGCCGTCATTGGCGGTGCCGAAGCCCTTCACCTCATCCCGAGCTGACCTACTCCGCAGCACTCCGTTCATCCATGTCGAGCGCAGCATTCGGATCGCCCGGCGCCGTCTCGGTCTTCAGATCGGGGAACGCAACGATCCGCCGGCCGGATGCATCCCCGTGTACCACGATCAGCCCCTGCTCCTCGAAATAGCCGAGCAGACGGCGGGCGCGGCGGGAGGAATGGGTGCCATAGGCGCGCGCGATCATCAGGTCGGACGGGCATGGCAGCCCGCGCAAGGCCGCCTGCGCAACGTTCAGGAACACGCCTTGCAGATCCTCCGTCACCTGCCGCGACAGATCGAGCGCCGTCTTCCAGGCGTCGCTCGCAGCCGTATCGGCATCGACGCCGGAGCGGCTGATCGCCATCTTGCGGCGGAATGCTGACAGAGAAAGCGCTGCACCCGGCACGCGGCGGATACGGCAGCGCACGAGAAAGTCCTGAAACAGCTCCGCGTCGGCGCGGAAGGCCGCACCGGGATGGTCGAGGATTTCGGCGAGGATCTGGTCGAGCAGCGCCTCCCGGTCGGCCGGCGGCATGTCCGGCTGCTGCGGACGCGCCTCCATGGGTGCCACGGGTTCCGGGCGAGGACGCGAGAGTTCGGCCAGAATATCGGTCGCCGGCCGCGGCGCCGGCGCCGTGCGGCGCGTCAGCGGCCGGGTGAGTTCGTCCGGATCGGGCGTGAAGATCAGGTCTTCCACATCCACGACCGCTTGCGGCAGCGGCGTCAGCATCGGGCTCGTCGAGCGCGCCGAGGTCTCCACCGTGCCGATCGTTACCGGCAAGGGCCGACGCGACAATGCGGGCCCGAGCGCCACGAAAGAGCCCCGCTTCAGATCGCGAAACATTTCGGCCGTCCGCCGGTCCATGCCGAGCAGGTCGGCAGCGCGCGCCATGTCGATATCGAGAAAGGTGCGTCCCATCAGGAAGTTGGAGGCTTCTGCTGCCACGTTCTTGGCAAGCTTCGCCAGCCGCTGGGTCGCGATTACGCCGGCGAGACCGCGCTTGCGGCCGCGGCACATCAGATTGGTCATCGCGCCGAGCGAGAGCTTGCGCACCTCTTCGGTCACGTCGCCGCCGACCGAGGGCGCAAACAGCTGCGCCTCGTCCACGACCACAAGGATCGGATACCAGAACTCCCGGTCCGCATCGAACAGCGCGTTGAGAAACAGGCCGGCGGTGCGCATCTGCTGCTCGATATCCAGCCCTTCCAGCGACAGCACGCAGGAGACGCGATGCTGGCGGATGCGCGAGGCGATGCCCACAAGCTCCGCCTCCGTCCGCTCGCCTTCCACCACCACATGGCCGAACTTGTCGGCCAGCGTCACGAAGTCGCCTTCCGGATCGATGATGCACTGCTGCACCCAGGGCGCGGATTGCTCGAGAAGACGGCGGAGCAGATGCGATTTTCCGGAACCGGAATTGCCCTGCACCAGAAGGCGCGTTGCCAGCAATTCCTCGATATCGAGCGGTACGGACGTGCCGTCCATCGCCGTCCCCATGTCGATGCCGACCTTCATGAAACCCTCGTTCTCGTCTGGAATGCCGCGCCGCCACGCCGGCAGTCCTCATGCCTATCAGAATTTGCGAAGTCCCGCGCCCGTCATCGGGCGCAACCCACAGCTAAAGCATGTCGCGCAAAAGTGTGCAGCGGTTTTGCGAGAACGACATGCGGCAAAACAAGGACTTAAAGCGGCAGCGACACCGTCAGCCCGAATCCCTGCAGCAACCGCCGCGTGGAGAAGTCAGGCGCTGCCGAGGTGAAGATCGCGGGATCGATGCCCGTCAGCGGCACGTAGCTTTCGGGCGCGGGCACCAGTCGACGGGCCTGTCGGGCGATGGCTTCTGCCGGATCGAGCCAGTCCACCGGCCAGGGCGCAAGCTTGCGAAAGAGGTTCGCCATGAAAGGGTAATGCGTGCAGGCGAGCACGACGATATCCGTGCGGCGCCCGTCAACCTCCCGAAAACACGGTGCGATCTCCGCCAGCACGGCGGCATCCTCCACCGTCTCGCCGCGGATATAGGCCTCCGCCATGGCCGCCAGATGCTGCGAGCCGACAAGCTGGACGTCGCACTGCGCGGCAAACGACTGGATGAGATCGCGGGTATAGGCACGCTTGACCGTGCCGGGGGTGGCGAGCACCGAGACCATGCCGGACCGCGTCCGCTCCGCCGCTGGTTTGATCGCAGGAACGGTGCCGACGAAGCGCATCTGCGGGAAGGCGGCGCGAAGGTCAGCCCCCACCAGCGTAAACGCCGTATTGCAGGCGACGATGCACACCTCCGGATCGTGCTGCGCGAGAAGGTCCGCGAAAAGGCCGATGATCCGAACCTTGAGCGCCGCCTCGTCGGTCCAGCCGCCATAGGGAAAGCCTGCATCGTCGGCGACATAGATGAAATGCCGCTCCGGCATCAGCACCCGCGCCTCGCGCAGCACCGTCAGTCCGCCGATACCGCTGTCGAAGACGAGAACCGGCTTCATGTCAGCTCTCGCTCTCGTCCGGCGTTATCGTCTCTGGCGATACCGTCTCTGGCGACGCGACAGGACGGCCGGCCCCGCTCCGTCCATCGGCGGGCGCACCCGCGCCGCGCGGCGTTTCCCGGGAAAAGCGGTCGAGCGAGGAAATGACACCGCGGATGACGCGGATTTCGGTAGCGCTGAAGGCCGGCCGCGTCAGAACCGCCCGCAGGTTGTCAACGAGCTTCGGGCGCTTGGCGAGCGGCCGGAAATAACCCCGCGAATCGAGCGCCTCTTCCACATGATCGAACAGCCCCTGCAGATCGGTCTTGGTCGCCGGCTGCTGCGGCAGCGCCTGGAAGGATGTCTGGTCCTCCGAGACCATGGAGGTCTTCATCCACTCGTATGACATCAGCAACACGGCCTGCGCGAGATTGAGCGAGGCGAAGGCCGGATTGACCGGAAACGTCACGATCTCGTCGGCCAGCGCGATCTCCTCATTGGTGAGACCGGTGCGTTCACGACCGAAGAGGATCCCGGTCTTCTCGCCCTTGGCGAAACGGCCGCGCAGCGTTTCCGCCGCCACGCCCGGCGCACGCACCGGCTTGTAGCCGTATCGGTCGCGCGCCGTCGTCGCATAGACGAAATTGAGGTCGGCAACGGCCTCTTCTGTGGTCTCGTACAGCTTGGCCTGATTGATGACATGGTCGGCCCGGCTGGCGGCGGCCTGCGCCTTCTCGCTCGGCCAGCCGTCGCGCGGGTTGACGAGACGCAGTTCGGCCAGCCCGAAATTCGCCATCGCCCGGGCAACCATGCCGATGTTCTCGCCGAGCTGCGGATGGACCAGAATGATCGCCGGTCCCTCCGCCAGAAGCGGACGCTCGCTGTTCGTACCTGCCATATCGTCCCCATTCCAAGCGGTGCCGCATCCGAAACGGCACCCGTCACATGTCGCCGCTTCGTCGCACAGATCGGCCGGTTTTGAAAGACGGCGCCTACTGCGCGCCCTGTGCGACGATGGCCGCAAGCTCGGCCTTCAGCGAGCCCTGCTCGCCGCCGCGCAGGATATCGTCGATGACCGGATGCCCGTTCTCCTCGACTACGATGAAATGCAGCACGGCGGGCTTCCGGTCGCCCGGATCTTCGAGGCAGGATATATTGTCGAAGGTGACAGCCACATCCGCGCGCCCGGTCACGGGTGCTGCGGCCACGATCTTCACGTCCTTCAGCGAGCAACTGTCCTGCCCGCTGACGATCGGGTCGTAATCGAGCGGCGAATCGCCATCCTCGAAGGCGGGGAAACGGGTCGCGTCCTTGTAGACGCGCACGAAATCCTGGTTGTAGATCCGCTTCAGGCGCTCGTCGTCGAAGTAGTCGCGCGGTTCCCCGACCGGATTTTCCGACCAGCCGTTCTGCGCTTCCGCCATGATTTCCTTGACCGGCGCCGCGACATCAGCGGCATGTGCCGCCGTACCGGCGAGGGCAAAAAGGGTAAAGAGAAGGGTTCGTTTCACGCGCGGCTCTCCTGATGCGGCCCCGGCTCGGTGGGCGGGGATGTCTGTGGCACATCCCCCGCCTCTAGCTCCGGCTCCAGCCGCGACAGCGTCAGCGCGATCATCTCCAGACCGACGAGGGACGATTGCCGCGATAGGCGGAAATGACGGCGCTTGCGCGGCAGCGCCATCCGCTTCGTCAAAAATAACGCGCCACCCTTCGCCTCGATCCGGTCGACGGCGGCCAGCGCCTCCGCCACCAGCGGCGCCATCTGCGCGGACGGGAGGCCACCGCCGTCTGCTTCCCCTGCGCCGACGACGTGCAAAGCCCGCCCGTTGCGGGACGGATCGGCCGCGAGCCCGCCGGCAAACGTCCGCGCCCAGTAGGTCGCCGTCATCAGGGTCATCAGCGTCTGCCGCACGACGCCCGGCCGCGTCACCAACTGCCAGGAGGATCCGAGCGGCCGGACGACCGAAGAAAGTTCGGCATAGGCCCGCTCCAGCACCTGCGACCGGTGGATGAGATCGAAGCCGCTGCGCCCTTCCGCGGCATCCGTCAGCAGGCGCCGCAGCGCCGCGCACCAGCGCTGCAGCGCCTCGCCCGCCAGCGTTTCCGTCCGTGCCGGGAAGACCAGAAAGGCCACCGCCAGCCCCGCGAGCGAGCCGATGACGGTCTCTTCGAGCCGCAGGATCAGCACCTCCGGCGTCAGGCTGCCGATCAGGCTGTAGACCAGCGCCAGCACGATCGACACGAAGAAGGTCATGGCCGCATAGGAAACGGCCAGGAGGTAGAAGGCCAAAAAGACGCAGACAGCGGCAAGGATGAGAACGACCGGCGGCATCGTCTGCAGCAGACTGGCGGCGACCAGACCGACGGCGATGCCGAACAGCGTCCCGATGGACCGCTGCACCGCCCGCATCGCCGTATCCCCGCGGGATCGCGTATTGGTAAAGACGAGAAAAGCCGACAGAACCGCCCAGAACTATCGTTCCCGCGACAGCATCAGCCCGAAGACCATGGCAAGGGCGGAGGCGAGCGTGATCTGGATGGCCGTGCGCACCGCCGGGTCGGAGAGCGTGAAGCGTGCCAGCTTGAGCCCCGCCGCTCCCGCATTGTCAGGCGCCTGTATCCCTCGCGACGCATCCGGCGCCGCCACGAACCGCTGTACCGCAACGGCAAGCCGCCGCCGCACGGCATCGAGCGACAGGCAGGCATCGATCGTATCCTGCAGATAGCTGTCGTCCGGTGCCGATCGCGCGGCATTGCGGGCCAGCCGTTCCACCCGCTCCCGCGTTCCGGCGCGCAGGGCGGCAACCAGCCGCGCTGGCGGAAAGGCCTGCCGCGAGAGAACGACCAGGCTCTCGGCGGCGACATGCAGTTCGAAAAGGCAGATCGTCACCGCGACCCGGCGCGGGTCGTCCCGTTCCGCATCGTGTCGCCCCTCCGTCTCGGGCCGCGTCGGCACAAAACTTTCCGCCATCAGCACGGCATCCTTCAGCCGCTCCACCTGCCGATCCATCTGCCGCCGGTCGCGCTCGTCGATCCCGCCGGTTGTCGCGGAAATCCGGGCGAGGATGCGATCGACCCGCGTTTCCACGGCCGCCACCGCCCGGCCGAGATCGACCCGCCAGTCGTCGGCGAGAACGAAGCGCCGGACGCCCTGCCCGACCAGAAGCGCCGTCAGTGGCCCCAGCGCCGTGGCCGGCAGGTCGCCGAGGTCGGGCCGGAGATAGGCGCCGATGAAGTAGGACATGAAGGCGAACATGCCGAGCGCAAAGCCGCGCGGCCCAAAGGTCCTGGCGTAAGCGGCCAGGAAGATCAGCACGAGGAAGGCGAGATCGGAGGCGACCCGTGTCCCTTCCAGCAGCGCGGCAAGCCCCACGACGCCGATGCAGACGCCGCAGCCCATAAGCCGCGTCACGAACTGCTCGCGCATCGAGGCGTCCTTCACCGACAGGCCGCTCTGGATCGATAGCGTGATGGCGAGCGCATAGGCGGCCTTCGGCAGGGGAGCCACGAGACTGTGCAGCCCCGCGAGCAGACCGACGGACAGGCAGACGCTCAGCGTCACCCGCAGGCCCGTGCGCAGCCGCGAAAAGGCTGGATCGTTGGCGAGCAGCCAGTCACGCAGGGAAAAGACATCCATGGCCATGTCGTATCGACGCTCGATCCGCTGTTTTCAAACGATAAGATCGCGAAAGTCGCATAAGTTTTAACGCCCGCCGCTTTGCCTCGGGCCTTGCCAATGCTATAGCGCCACCTATCGTCCGTTCCGCAAACGGGGCATCCGTTATTTCCAGCCCCACTCCAAGCTACGAGGCACGTTTTCATGAGCAAGATCAAGGTCGCCAATCCCGTCGTCGAACTCGACGGCGACGAGATGACCCGCATCATCTGGCAGTTCATCAAGGAAAAACTGATCCACCCCTACCTGGACATCGACCTTGAATACTACGATCTCGGCATGGAAAACCGCGACGCCACCGACGACAAAGTGACGATCGATGCGGCCAACGCCATCAAGAAGCACGGCGTCGGCGTCAAGTGCGCGACGATCACCCCGGACGAGCAGCGCGTCGAGGAATTCGGCCTGAAGAAGATGTGGAAGTCGCCGAACGGCACCATCCGCAACATCCTCGGCGGCGTCATCTTCCGCGAGCCGATCATCTGCAAGAACGTGCCGCGCCTCGTTCCCGGCTGGACCAAGCCGATCATCGTCGGCCGCCACGCCTTCGGCGACCAGTACCGCGCGACCGATTTCAAGTTCCCCGGCAAGGGCAAGCTGACGATGAAGTTCGTCGGCGACGACGGCACGGAAATCGAACACGAAGTCTACGACGCACCGGCCGCCGGTGTTGCCATGGGCATGTACAACCTCGACGAATCGATCACCGATTTCGCCCGCGCATCGCTGAACTACGGCCTGCAGCGCCGCGTTCCGGTCTACCTGTCGACCAAGAACACCATCCTCAAGGTCTATGACGGCCGCTTCAAGGACATCTTCCAGGAGGTCTTCGAAAAGGAATTCGCAGACAAGTTCAAGGAAGCCAAGATCTGGTACGAACACCGCCTGATCGACGACATGGTCGCCTCCGCGCTCAAGTGGTCCGGCGGCTACGTCTGGGCCTGCAAGAACTATGACGGCGACGTCCAGTCCGACATCGTCGCCCAGGGCTTCGGCTCGCTCGGCCTGATGACCTCGGTTCTGATGACGCCGGATGGCCAGACGGTGGAAGCCGAAGCCGCACACGGCACGGTCACGCGCCACTACCGCCAGCACCAGAAGGGCGAGGAAACCTCGACCAACTCGATCGCCTCGATCTTCGCCTGGACGCGTGGCCTCGCCCACCGCGCCAAGCTCGACGGCAACGCCGAGCTGACCAAGTTCGCCGACACGCTGGAGCGCGTCTGCATCGAGACGGTCGAGGATGGCTACATGACGAAGGACCTCGCACTTCTTATCGGTCCCGACCAGCCCTGGCTCTCCACCACGGGCTTCCTCGACAAGATCGACGAAAACCTGGGCAAGGCCATGGCCGCCTGATCCGGCACAAAACCCGACGGCATGCATCGAACCCGGCTTTACAGCCGGGTTCTTTCGTTTCATCACTTGGTCATATTACCCGCAGCGCTCTTACCCGGCGCAAGACATCCTCCCGCGAGACACCGATGACCACAAGCCCCACCCAGCAGACGATCCGCCCCCTCGAACCGCAGGATCGTGCGCAGTGGGAACCGATGTGGCGCGCCTACCTCGCCTTCTACGAGACGACGCTCCCGGAGGCGCAATACGATCTCACATGGCAGCGGCTTCTGGACGCCTCCGAGCCCATGCATGCGCTCGGCGCATTCGATGCGAAGGACCGCCTTACCGGCATCGCCCACATCATCTTCCACCGATCCTGCTGGCTGCCGGAGAGCACCTGCTACCTCCAGGACCTCTTCGTCGATCCGACAAGCCGCGGCGCAGGCACCGGCGCCGCCCTCATCGAAGCCACCGCCGATCTCGCCCGCCAGAAACAGGCCGGCCGCCTCTACTGGCTGACCCAAGACCACAACACCCCCGCCCGCCGCCTCTACGACCGCGTCGCGAAGGCCTCGGGGTTTGTTCAGTATCGCAAGCCGCTTTAGCCACCGGAGCGAGGCGGCGTGGTCAAGGCTCTGAACATGGGCGGTTGCAAACGGCTCTGATCCGCGTTCCGCTTGCTCGGCTGCCAAACTGGGCAACGGGCAAAGCAAATGTCTGGCGAGAGGACAGGCCCGCTGCCGACATAAACTCTGTCTCTATCTTCAGCGATGAGGTTTCAGAAGCGGGCGCCTATACCCTCCGTCATTCCGGGCTTGACCCGGAATGACGGAGCGGTGGATGGACCGTCCGTCATCATCGGACCCTTAAAGAAGAAGCTTTTGCGGTTTTCGCTTTTGCTCGTCGGAAACGATGAGCCAGAAACCGTATGAAAGCTCCCGGCGGCCGAACAGCTTGTGTGATGAAAGCGCCTCGGGGCGCTTATCACTTTGACCCAGGCAGATGCGAGCGCGCTGCCGTCAGCGCGCCCTCAAACAAGGTCAATCAGGCAGCAGCCGCAATATCCGCGATCGCCTGGGCGACCGCTTCGATGGCGTCGGCGGCGAGGGTGCCGTCGGGGCCGCCGGCCTGGGCCATGTCGGGACGGCCGCCGCCGCCTTTGCCGCCGAGGGCGACGGACGCGATGCGGACGAGATCGACGGCGCTGTGCGCCTTGACGAGGTCTTCGGTCACGCCGACGACCGCGCTGGCCTTGCCGTCATCGGCCACGCCGATAAAGGCGACGATGCCGGAGCCGAGGCTCTTCTTGCCATCGTCGGCAAGACCCTTGAGGTCCTTCGGATCAACGCCGGTGACGACCTTCCCGAGGAACTTGATGCCGCCGATCTCGCGCGCGGCATCCGTGGAGCCGGCAGCGCCGCCGCCGCCGAGCGCCAGCTTGCGCCGCGCATCCGTCAGTTCGCGCTCGAGCTTGCGCCGCTCGTCCATCAGGCTCTCGACGCGGCCGATGACGTCGCCGGGCTGGACCTTCAGCGTGGAAGCCAGCGTCTTCACGCGCTCATCCTGTTCCGAGAGATAGCCGAGCGCCGACACACCCGTCAGCGCCTCGATGCGGCGCACGCCGGAACCAACGGCGCTTTCGCCGAGGATCCGCACGAGCCCGATCTCGCCCGTCGCAGAGACATGCGTGCCGCCGCAGAGCTCGACCGAATAGGGACGGCCGGCCTTTGCGCCGCGCACGCCCTGCCCCATCGACACCACGCGCACCTCGTCGCCATATTTTTCGCCGAACAGCGCCATCGCACCCTCGGCAATGGCGTCGTCGACGCTCATCAGGCGGGTCGTCACAGACGTGTTCTGGACGATGATCTCGTTGGCCATATCCTCGACGATCTTCAACTCCTCGGCCGTCATGGGCTTGGAGTGCGAGACGTCGAAGCGCAGGCGCTCGGGCGCGACCAGCGAACCCTTCTGCGCGACATGGGTGCCGAGAACCTCGCGCAACGCCTCATGCAGCAGGTGTGTCGCCGAATGATTGGCGCGCAGCCGGCTACGGCGGGCGTGATCGACGGTCAGCGCCACGGCGTCGCCAGCCTTGATCGTGCCCTCATCGACCGTCGCGGTGTGGACGAACACGCCCTCGCCGCGCTTCTGCGTGTCGGTTACGCTCAGGCGTGCGCCATCGAAGGTGATGATGCCGGTATCGCCCATCTGACCACCGGATTCGCCGTAGAACGGCGTCTGGCTGACGACGATCTGGACGGTCTCGCCGGCCGATGCCGACTCGATCAGCGCCCCGCCGCGCACCAGCGCCTGCACGACGCCCTCGGCCGTCTCCGTGTCGTATCCGAGGAACTCGGTCGCGCCGAAGCGATCCTTCAGTTCGTACCAGATCGTCTCCGTCGCGCTATCGCCGGAACCGGACCAGCTGGCGCGGGCCTCGGCCTTCTGCCGCTGCATCGCATCGGTAAAGCCTGTGAGATCGACGCCGATGCCGCGGCCGCGCAGCGCGTCCTGCGTCAGGTCGAGCGGGAAGCCGTAGGTATCGTGGAGCTTGAAGGCCGTCTCGCCGTCGAGCGTGTCGCCCTTGTCGAGCGCCGCGGTGGCATCGGCCAGCAGGCCGAGGCCGCGATCGAGCGTCTTGCGGAAGCGGGTTTCCTCGAGCTTCAGCGTCTCGGAAATCAGGGATTCCCCGCGCGTCAGTTCCGGATAGGCGCGGCCCATTTCGCCGACAAGCGCCGGCACGAGCTTCCACATCAGCGGCTCGCGGGCGCCTAGCAATTCGGCATGACGCATTGCCCGGCGCATGATGCGGCGGAGCACATAGCCGCGGCCTTCGTTCGATGGCAGCACGCCGTCGGCAATCAGGAAGGCGGAGGAGCGCAGGTGGTCGGCGATGACCCGATGGCTTGCACGCCGGTCGCCCTCTGCCTTGACGCCGGTCGCTTCCTCGGAGGCCGAAATCAGGGCGCGGAAAAGGTCGATATCGTAATTGTCATGCTTGCCCTGCAGCAGCGCCGCGACGCGTTCCAGGCCCATGCCGGTGTCGATCGACGGACGCGGCAGGTCGAGGCGCTCCTCCTTCGTCACCTGCTCATACTGCATGAAGACGAGGTTCCAGATCTCGATGAACCGGTCGCCATCTTCGTCCGGCGAGCCGGGAGGTCCACCCCAGATATGATCGCCATGGTCGTAGAAGATTTCCGAGCACGGACCGCAGGGGCCGGTATCGCCCATGGCCCAGAAATTGTCGCTGGTCGGTATGCGGATGATGCGGTCATCCGAGAGCCCGGCGATCTTCTTCCAGAGGCCGAATGCCTCGTCGTCGGTGTGGTAGACCGTCACCAGCAGGCGCTTGGCGTCGATGCCGAATTCTTTCGTGATCAGGTTCCAGGCAAGCTCGATGGCGCGTTCCTTGAAATAATCGCCGAACGAGAAGTTGCCGAGCATTTCGAAGAAGGTGTGGTGGCGCGCAGTGTAACCGACATTGTCGAGGTCGTTGTGCTTGCCGCCGGCGCGCACGCATTTCTGCGCGGTCGTGGCGGTGGAAAACGGGCGCTGCTCCAGACCGGTAAAGACGTTCTTGAACTGGACCATGCCCGCATTGGTGAACATCAGCGTCGGATCGTTGCGCGGCACGAGCGGGCTCGACGGCACGACCGTGTGGCCGTTCGTCTTGAAATAGTCGAGGAATGTCGACCGGATCTCGTTTACGCCGCTCATGTCTGGTCCTTCGTCCCTGCGCCACCCTGGCTGCTGCTGACGAGCGGCCCCGGGCGGTATCGATTGTTCACGTCCACGCGCAAGCCGGTTCCGTCATCGGAGCAGCAGGCTTGCGCGAACCCGAGGCTTTTATCGTTCGCAGAAATGCCTGTCCAGCAGCATGTCCCGCAACAGGCTCCATCCCATGCAATCCTTCGCGCCCGCACGGATCGTCCATCACGGTCTGCACCGATCACACAGCAAAACGGCCGCCCCGAAAGGGAGCAGCCGCTCGACACAGGCATGGCCTGACATCAGTATCTGTCGGACCTGCCTGAAGAGGCGCGCATGACGACGACGTCACGCACACCGAGGCTCTCTTCGCGCGTCCTAGCCCAGAGCGGCTTCGTCACCATCGCTGTCCGGCTCGGGGCCGCCGTCTTCCAGGAACTTCTCGGCGATCAGGCCGGCGTTCTGGCGAAGCGACTGCTCGATCTCGCGCGCCGTCTCCGGATTGTCCCGCAGATAGGCCTTGGCGTTTTCACGACCCTGCCCCAGACGCTGGCTGTTGTAGGAGAACCAGGCGCCGGACTTCTCCACGATGCCGGCCTTGACGCCGAGATCGACCAGCTCGCCGGTCTTGGAAACGCCCTCGCCATACATGATGTCGAACTCGACCTGCTTGAAGGGCGGTGCCATCTTGTTCTTGACGACCTTGACCTTGGTCTGGTTGCCGATGATCTCGTCACGCTCCTTGACCGCGCCGATACGGCGGATGTCGAGGCGAACCGAGGCGTAGAACTTCAGTGCGTTGCCGCCCGTCGTCGTTTCCGGCGAACCGAACATGACGCCGATCTTCATGCGGATCTGGTTGATGAAGATCACCATGCACTTCGACTTGGAGATCGAGGCCGTCAGCTTGCGCAGCGCCTGGCTCATCAGGCGGGCCTGCAGGCCGGGAAGGCTGTCGCCCATCTCGCCTTCGATTTCCGCCCGCGGCGTCAGGGCCGCAACCGAGTCGATGACGAGAACGTCGATCGCGCCGGAGCGGACCAGCGTATCGGTGATCTCAAGCGCCTGCTCACCGGTATCCGGCTGGGAAATCAGGAGATTTTCAAGGTCGACGCCAAGCTTGCGGGCATAGACCGGATCGAGCGCGTGCTCGGCATCCACGAAGGCGCAGATGCCGCCGGTCTTCTGCGCCTCGGCAATGGTCTGCAGTGCCATCGTCGTCTTGCCGGAGCTTTCCGGACCGTAGATTTCGACAATGCGCCCCTTGGGAAGGCCGCCGATGCCCAGCGCGATATCCAGGCCGAGAGATCCCGTCGAAACGGTCTCGATCTCGACAATACTGTCTTTTCCACCGAGCTTCATGATCGATCCCTTGCCGAACGACCGTTCGATCTGGGAGAGTGCTGCTTCCAGCGCCTTGCTTTTATCCACCGATTTGTCCTCTACGAGCCGCAAAGAGTTCTGAGCCATTTCATCCACCTTTAGGTTATCGGGTCAGTCGAGGCAATGAACCCGCCGCTGGTCTGTATGTACTCTTTTTGTTCTCATCCTGCAAGAGGCCTTCAACGCATTGACTCATCATTCGAATTCGAGCTGTGTTCCGTTCATGTTCTCCCCTGTGCATGTCATTGACGTACAACCGTTCTCCCCTCCGGCCGGTCGGGCGAATCGGTTCATCGGGGTTCGCGCACCGGGAGACATCGCATGATGAACGTGGTCGTCTTCGGCGGCGCGCATATCGATCGGCGCGGTCGGATCGTCAGCGCTACGACGCTTGGCGCCAGCAATCCGGGCCGCTGGTTCGAGGAGGCGGGCGGCGGCGGCTTCAACGCGGCGCGCGGCATGGCGCGGCTGGGCTTGTCGGTCAGCATGGTCGCGCCGCGTGGCGGCGATGCGGAGGGGGAAACGGTGGCGCGTGCGGCGGAAGCCGCCGGAGTCATCGACCGCGCGTTCACCTTCCTCGACAGGCGAACGCCGAGCTACACCGCCATTCTGGAGGCGGACGGCAACCTCGTCGTCGCGCTCGCCGACATGGATCTCTACACGATGTTTTCGCCCCGCAGGCTCCGTCAGCGCGCGCTGCGCGATCTCGTTGCCGAGGCACATCTCGTGCTGGTCGATGCGAACCTGCCCGCCGAAACGCTGTCCGCCGCCCTCCGGATGGCGAAGGACGCAGGCGCGCAGACGGCGGCGATCGCCATTTCTCCGGCAAAGGTCGAGAGGCTGAGGCCGGCCTTTCCCCATCTCGATCTCCTGTTTCTCAACGAGGCCGAGGCCGCCGCGATCGGCGGCGAAAAGAGCACGACGGCGGACGGCTGGCCGGCGATCCTGCAAGGCGCGGGCATTGCCGGCGGGGTGGTCACGCGTGGTGGCCGCGCGGCCGTTGCCTTCAAGGGCGACGCGGTCGCAACCGTTCGCCCCCCTCGCATCGAAGCCTTGGGCGACGTGACCGGCGCCGGAGATGCGCTGGCGGCCGGCTTCCTCGGCACCCTGATGGGGGGCGCGGCTCTCGGCGAATGCCTGCGCGCGGGTGTGGGGGCCGCCGCCGTGACCGTCCGCTCGCCGCTGGCGGTGGCAGACGATCTTTCTCCAGAACGGCTGGCGCAGGAATTGGACCTTGTGTCGCCTGCCGAAATCCTGTTTTCACAGCCTCATCACCGCAGTGCCGAAAAGGATGCCCCATGACACGCCCCATCTCGCACGATCTGCCGATCGCCTATTCCTCCGAAGTCGCCGCCGCCAAGGCACGCGGCTCGGCCATCGTCGCGCTGGAATCGACCATCATCACCCACGGCATGCCCTACCCCGGCAATCTCGACATGGCCCGCAGCGTCGAGGCGATCATCCGTGACCAGGGCGCCGTTCCCGCCACCATCGCCGTCATCGACGGCACGCTGCACATCGGTCTGGATGCCGAACTGCTGGAAGCGCTGGCCCAGACCCGCGGCGCCATGAAGGTTTCGCGCGCCGACCTCGCCTTTGCCATCGCCGAACGCCGCACGGGTGCCACGACCGTCGCCGCCACCATGATCGCCGCCGCCCGCGCCGGCATCCGCGTTTTCGCCACAGGCGGCATCGGCGGGGTGCACCGCAAGGCCGAAGAGACCTTCGACATCTCGGCCGACCTCGAAGAGCTCGCCCGCACCGGCGTCATCGTGGTCTGCGCCGGCGCAAAGGCCATCCTCGATGTTCCCAAGACCCTCGAAGTGCTGGAAACCCGCGGCGTGCCGGTCGTCACCTATGACAGCGACATCTTCCCGGCCTTCTGGTCGCGCGATTCGGGGCTGAAGAGCCCGCTGATGCTGAACAGCCCCGCCGCCATCGCCAACTTCCAGCGCATGCGCGACCGTCTCGGCATCGACGGCGGCATGCTGATTGCCAACCCGGTACCGGAAGAGAACGAAATTCCGCGCGACGAAATGGAGATCTACATCGCCCGCGCGCTCGACAATGCCGACCGCGACAAGATCATCGGCAAGGCGGTCACGCCCTATCTGCTGCAGAGCATCTTCGAACTGACCGATGGCCGCAGCCTCGAAACCAATATCGCGCTGGTCGAGAACAATGCGCGCCTCGCCGCCGAAATCGCCGTCGCGATGATGTGACACCACGACGTGACACCCGGGGAACGAGGCGGCGTCATCATCGCGCCGCTTCGTTCCGACGTCGACCGCCCTACCGGCTGGCGTCGTCGAACAGGCCCGACAGGCTCCACGGGATATCGCCCTGCTGGTTGGCGATATCGTCCACCTTCCAGCCGCCATGCTCCCGCACCAGCGTGTAATAGAGCGTCACCGGCCCGCCATTCTCGAAGCTCACCTCCAGCTCGGCCCTGTCGTCGATGATGATCGGCGTGCTGGTCGTCACCTTGCGGGCGCGTCCGTCATTGCCGGAGATCACCGGGTCGAAGTCGATCGCACCCACTTCGCCCTCCGGCGTGCTGTCGCGGTCGGCCTGGAAGCGCGCATTGAGCGCGTCCGAGAAGAAGGGCGTATAGGGTGACGGCGCCTCGGCATCCGTTTCGTCGGGGTCGTAGCGGTAGAGCGCCTTGATCAGCGCCTCGGGCGTCCGGTAGGTCGCCGCAAAAGACGGCGCTGCGGCGAGAAGCATCAGGAGCGTGCTGAGCAGAAGCAGGGGAAGGCGCATGGACATATCCCATTCATTGCCGGCCGCGATTGGCCGAAGTCACGTCATCGCCGACGCCGCCCGTTAGCCGCGCGGCAGCCGCCTGATCCGAGCCGCATTCCGGCAGGGACCAGCGCGCGCCGAACACGGGATCAGCTGTCCAGCATCTCGCGCACGGCCACCGCCAGCTGCTTCAGCGAGAACGGCTTCGGCAGGAATCCGAATTTCGCATCCGCCGGCAGGTTCCGCGCAAAGGCATCCTCGGCATAACCGGACACGAAGATGAACTTGAGGTCCGGATAGGTCTTGCGCAGCTCGCGCAGCAGCGTCGGACCGTCCATTTCGGGCATGACGACGTCGGAGACGACGATGTCCACCATGCCGTTCAGCTCTTCCATCACCTCCAGCGCCTCGACGCCGGACCCTGCCTCATAGACCTTGTAGCCGCGCGTTTCCAGCATGCGCTTGCCGCCGCGGCGCACGGCCTCCTCGTCCTCGACGAGGAGGACGATGGCGCTGTCGCCGGTCAGGTCCGTCGGCTCCTCGGCCTTCGGGGGGATCGACGTTGCGAGCGTCAGCGGCTGGTCGAGAGCGCCGGGTTCACCGGACGCCGGCAGCGCCTCCTCGATGAAGCGCGGCAGCAGGATGCGGAAGGTCGTGCCCTTGCCGACTTCGGATTCGGGGTAGATGAAGCCGCCGGATTGCTTGACGATGCCGTAGACCATGGAAAGGCCGAGGCCCGTGCCCTTGCCGACTTCCTTGGTGGTGAAGAACGGCTCGAAGATCTTGTCGACGATCTCGGGCGCGATGCCCGTCCCCTCGTCGCTGACCTCCACGACGACGAAATCCTCCGCCGGAAGCTCGCGTCGATTGAGCGCTGCAGCCTCCTCGGCCGGCATATTGCGGGTGCGGATCGTAATCGTGCCGCCGCTTAGCATGGCGTCGCGGGCGTTGACCGCAAGGTTGATCAGCACCTGCTCGAACTGCCCGAGATCGGTGCGCACCGGCCAGAGGTCGCGGCCATATTCCACTTCCAGCTTCACATGCGTGCCCGTCATGCGGTCCACCAGCATGCGCAGGTCGCCGATGACGTCGGTCATGTTGAGCACGGTCGGGCGCATCGTCTGCTTGCGCGAGAAGGCGAGCAGCTGGCGCACCAGCACGGCGGCGCGGTTGGCGTTCCGCTTGATCTCCATCAGATCGGCAAAGCTCGCATCGGAGGGACGCGCCGACAGCAGAAGGTGATCGGACGACAGCAGGATGGCGGTCAGCACGTTGTTGAAGTCGTGGGCGATGCCGCCGGCGAGCGTCCCCACCGCATTCATCTTCTGCGTCTGCGCCATCTGGGTTTCCAGCGCCTTCTGCTCGGTGATCTCGACGGCGTAGACGATGGCGGCCTCTTCGGGCGCCGGTTCGCTCTGGTTCGCGACGCTCTGGTCGATCACGGCATTGACGTAGAAACGGAAGAAGCGGTTCTCGTCGGTCGGGTGCGGCAGGTCGAGCGGCGCGATATCGCTCTGCCGGTCCTTGGCCGCCGCCAGCGCCTCCTGCAGGCGACCGCGCTCCGACACGCGCGCGACGCTCTCCAGCAGCGCCCCACGCTCCATGTCGTCCTGCGACACGACGCCCGAAAACAGCTTCAGGAACGGCGCATTGGTCCGCAGGATACGGCCGTTGCCGTCCACGGAGGCAATCGCCATCGGCGTA
This sequence comes from Rhizobium sp. PP-CC-3A-592, assembly GCF_003217095.1. GTDB lineage: Bacteria > Pseudomonadota > Alphaproteobacteria > Rhizobiales > Rhizobiaceae > Ferranicluibacter. Next base: position 891,240 of record NZ_QJSR01000002.1, on the reverse strand, counting down.
TTGTTGAAGAAGCGCGTGAAGCGGATGGCCGCGAGCGAGGCCGAAGGGTCGGCTTCCTCGTCCACCGTGCGCGCCAGCACGATCGTCCGGCTTTCGCCCGGCGCGCCGTCGCGGGCCGACGAGACCCGGTGAACCATGCGCACCGCAAAGCTCTGCCCGTTCGATCGGCGGAGGTCGAGGTCGAGCGTCTTCGTCTTGCGCAGGCCGGGATCCGCCTGCACCGACTGCACCAGCGCCAGCCCCTCGCCGGCCACCAGATCCGCGATCGTCATCGAGCCAGGCTGGAACTTGGTGAGATCGAGCCCGAGCCAGTCGGCCAGCGTCGCGTTGATATAGAAGATCTCGCCCTTCTTGCCGGCGGAGAAGAAGCCGGCCGGCGCGTGGTCGAGATAGTCGATCGCGTTCTGGAGTTCCTTGAAGAAACGCTCCTGATCGTCGCGATCGGCGGTGATGTCGGAGATCTGCCAGATATAGAGCGGATTGCGGTCGGCATCCTCGAGCGGCAGCACGCGGGCCTTCAGGCGAAACCAGTGCGCACCGGAGCCCGCCGATCCGCCGGCGGCACGCAACGGCTTCATCAGGCGGAATTCCTCGTGTCCCGCCTTGCCCTCGCGCAGGCCGTTCGTCAGGCGGTAGATCGCCTCCGTCGCCTCGCGGTCACGCGACAGGATGGTCTCCAGCGACTGTACGTCGTTCGCCTTGTCGGCGCCCGTCAGCGCGCCATAGGCCGCATTGGCGTAGACGATCCGGCCCTTGCGGTCGGTGATCAACGTGCCCTCGGGGTGCCCGTCGAGAAAGGCGCGTGCGAGCTCGTCGGGGCGCGACTGCGGCATGACTTCGATGAAGCCGATGACGGCGGAGACCAGAAAAAAGATGCCGACCATCGCGAGGATGCCGAGAATGCCGAGCACCACCTCGTTGCCGAGCTGGTTCTTGAAGATCACGAAAGCCGCGGCCGAAGCGATCAGTACGATCGCCAGAAGCACGATGCGCAGCACGGTTCCCGGACGCGTTCCCCGATCGACGATCGGCATGCGATACTCGTCTGCCTGTCGCAGTTTCGTCATCAGGGTCCTCATTGCCCCGCCGCTTGAAATGGCCCGGCCCCTGGAAGGTCCGCGCACGCGACGTCATTGGTCGATTCTCTTTATCAGCCGGCGCCAGTCTGACAAAGCGTTCTCAGGGCGTCAGGGGAGTGAATTCACGCCGAATTCACAAGGAATCTCGGTATCGTAGCGTCTTGCCCGTCATTCGGCAGGCAAGGCTCGTTCCCCTTCCCGTTCTCCCGCCATCGACGGAACGGCCGGACGAAGACGCCCATGCGCCAGCAGGCGTTTCCGACATTCCGCGGATCGGCCCGGATTTCCGCACGGCCATGTCTGGACGCGACAGGCGACCGCTCCATTTACCGGGACAACGCGTTCTCACGGCTTGTTTCCACCGGCAAAAAGACGTCAATTCCCAATTCCGCAGCGTCGCATATGCGCTGCACCTTAAAGACGAGGAGAGCGAAGATGTTTGAAGATGTCGTCGGCAATAACGGCGGTCGGTTCATCATCGCGGCCGTTGCCGTTGCCGCGGGTCTGCTGGCTCTGGTGGCCGTTCTCTGGTTCATGCGCAATCGCGCGTCCTCCCCCTTCATCCGCGGCGGCAAGAATCGTCAGCCGCGGCTCGCGGTGCTGGATGCCGCGGCGGTGGACACGCGCCGCCGGCTCGTGCTCGTGCGCCGGGATGATGTCGAACACCTGATCATGATCGGCGGTCCGACCGATATCGTCATCGAAAGCCGGATCGTCGGCGCCAAGCCGCGACTGGACGCGTCCGAGGCTGGACAGGCGGCCATCGCCGCGCCGCCCGCCACACCACAGATCACCGGCCAGCCCGCTGCCGCAAATCTTACAGCGCCCGCCCGCCCGGATTCCCTGCCCGCACCTGCCGCCCGCATCGCGCAGGAGCGTCGCCCCGAAAACAGGACGGAAGCGAGGCCCGAACAGCGCCCGCAGCCAACGCCGGACGCCCGCCCGGCAGCACGCCCCGCCCAGCCGCCGGTCTCCAATATGGGGCAGGCGCTCTACGGAGACGACGCCGTCGCGCCCCGACAGCCGCCGGCAGCCCGCACCGCCGCACCGGCCCAGACATCACCGCCGCAATCGCTCGCGGGTGCCGCCGCTCCGTCCGGGCGGAAAGCCCCCGAGGACATCCTCGAAGCCGCCCGCGCGCGCGTCCTCCCCCAGATCCCCGCGCCAGCTGCAGCCGCCTCCGCCGCCCAGCCGGCAGCCGCTGCTGCAAGACCCAAGCCGCCCGGTACCGAAATCGGCAACCGTGACGAAGGCAAGCGTGACGAAGGCCGGGATTTCGAGCGTCTGCTCGACGCCCAGATCTCCGGCGACCTCGGCCGTCTCGCCCCTGAGCCCGCGCCCCGCGCGCCCGCCATCGAAGCCCCTCGCCCGGCCCCGCGCAACGAGCCGACGCTGGAAGAGGAGATGAACCGGATGCTGAGCGAGATGGGGAACGAGCGCAAGCCGTAAGGGATGGCGCCGCGCCACAGGGCGCCTTCCGGCCTGGACCGGTCCCTTGGCGCAAAAAAAATGGCCGCCAAAGGCGACCATTCAGAAGATATTCGACATGCACGATGTTCGAACCGGCACGTTCACTCGTCGCGATACACCTTCTCGCGGCGCTCGTGGCGTTCCTGTGCTTCGATCGACAGGGTCGCGATCGGGCGGGCGTCGAGGCGGCGCAGGCCGATGGGTTCGCCGGTTTCCTCGCAATAGCCGTAGGTGCCCTCGTCGATCCGCTGCAGGGCGGCATCGATCTTGGAGATCAGCTTGCGCTGACGGTCGCGTGCCCGAAGCTCGATGGCGCGGTCGGTTTCCGATGAGGCGCGGTCGGCGAGATCGGGGTGGTTGGCGCTCTCTTCGGCAAGGTGGCCGAGCGTTTCGCGCGCTTCCCGGAGGATATCGTTCTTCCAGGCATTCAACTTGGCTCTAAAGTAAGCCCGTTGATGGGAGTTCATGAATTCATCGTCTTCGGAAAGAACGAAGGTACCAAGATCGATCTTCTCACTCAACGCGTTTCTCCTGAAGAACATCTCATGCGGCGGGTCTATAGACCTATGAAGACTGTGTTTCAAGTCTCTGCGCACGGCGCACGCATATTTCAAATTGCTCGAAAACGAAGCTAACGGCCTCATATTTCACCAGAATTACAAGAACGTGACAGGAGAGCGGCCATCCGATACCGGATGACCGCTGCACGACCGCAGGTTCGGGCGTCCGCGTGATGCAATCCGGCCGAAAAAAGAGGCAGTCTTTTTCGGTTGGTCCTCTCCGTCGCAGCGTCGGAAGCCCGGCCCGCGCTTGATCTTTGCCGACAGCCGGGAGACAAGGTCTGATCTCAGTCGTCCGGTGGCTTCCCCCATGTCTTCCGCCTCCATGTCTTCCGCCCTATCCCAGCCAGCCCTGTTCCTCGTCCGCCACGCCCGCGCGGGCGGGCCGAGGGCTGGAGAGCGGGATTTCGACCGGACGCTCGATGAGATGGGCCGGGCGGATGCGGCCCGTATGGCCGAAACGCTGCAGAAGCGCGGCTGGACGCTGGGCGATATCGCCTGCTCGTCGGCGCGCCGCTGCCGCCAGACCGCCGACATTCTGCTCGGCACGACGCCGTCAGCTTCGATCTCGTTCGAGGAGCCGCTCTATGACGGCGCGCTCGATGCCTATCTCGCCGTCATCGGTGACATCAAAGCGAGAGCCGGCGCCGGCGCGCCGCTGACCATCATCGGGCACAATCCGGTTCTGGAGCATCTTGCCTGGGAGTGCCTCGGCTCGGCAACGGCCACGCGCGCTTTGCCCGCCGGCTTCCTGCCCGGCATGGTCATCGCCATCGCCCGCAAGCCGGACACCGCCTCGGACGAACTTCCCGGCCGGCTTGTCGAGGTCCTGACCCCGTAAATCCAGATCTGCGAGCGATCTTTCCATGACACGGTCGACGCGCCTGCCTTTCCCGCACGCGCGCGGCTCCCTATATCGCATGCGGGCCGGCCGGCCCGGATGTCACCTGATCGTAACGAAGGGAAGCCAAGCCGCGTGTCTTTTCTCACCCGCATGTCCGACGATGCGAAAATCGCCTTGGATACCCTGACGGATCGCGCCGCCGGGCTCGTCAATCCCTCGGTCCGCCTCGGCGTCACCGGCCTGTCGCGCGCGGGCAAGACGGTCTTCATTTCCTCCCTCGTCCATAACCTCTTGAATGGCGGGCGCCTGCCGGTGTTCGAACCCGTGCGCTCCGGCCGCGTGTCGAAAATCCGGCTGGAGCCGCAACCCGACGACGCCGTGCCGCGCTTCCAGTACGAAGATCATATCACGGCGCTGGTGCGCGATCGCATCTGGCCTGATTCGACGCGCGCCATCTCGCAGCTGCGCATCACGCTCGATTACGAAAGCGCCAGCGGCTGGAACCGCATGTTTTCGCCCGGCCGCCTGTCGATCGACATCGTCGACTATCCCGGCGAATGGCTGCTCGACCTGCCGCTCCTCTCGCAGGACTATCGCACCTTCAGCGCCGCGACCGTCGCGCGCGCCCGCAGCGGCATACGCCGCGAGCTCTCCGCTGAATGGCTGGCGCTCTGCGAGACCGCCCCGCCGCAGGCGGAAGCGGACGAGGGCCGCACCCGCGCGCTGGCCGAAGCCTTCACCCGCTATCTCCGGGCCTGCCGCACGGATGAACGCTCGCTCTCCACCCTGCCGCCCGGCCGCTTCCTGATGCCGGGCGATCTTGAGGGTTCGCCGGCGCTGACCTTCGCGCCCCTGCCGGACCTGCCCGATGGCCGCCCCGCATCCGGCTCGCTTCACGCGATGATGGAGCGCCGCTACGAGGCCTACAAGACGCATGTGGTGAAGCCGTTCTTCCGCGAGCACTTCGCCCGCCTCGACCGCCAGATCGTGCTCGTAGACGCGCTGCAGGCAATCAATCGCGGCCCCGAAGCGCTGCTCGATCTCGAAAGCGCGCTGGCGGACGTCATGGGCTGCTTCCAGCCGGGTACGAACTCGTTCCTCTCCTCCTTCCTCACCCGCCGCATCGACAAGGTACTGATCGCCGCCACCAAGGCCGATCACCTGCACCACGAAAGCCATGACCGGCTGGAGCGCATCACCGCGCGCATCGTCGCGCGCGCCGTGGAGCGCATCGGTGGCAGCGGTGCCGGCGTCGAGGTCATGGCGCTCGCCTCGGTGCGCGCCACCCGCGAGGCGACCGTCAACCATGACGGCCACCCGCTGCCGGTCATCGTGGGAACGCCCATCGCCGGCGAGCGCATCAATGGCGAGCTGTTCGACGGCGAGCGCAAGACCGCGATCTTCCCCGGCGACCTGCCGCGCGATCCCGACAGCCTGTTCCGTCAGACGGATGAGGAACCCGGGCAGCACGGGCCGGAGGTCAATTTCGTCCGCTTTCGCCCGCCGCATATCGAGGAGACGGGTGGCGGGCTAAAGCTTTCCGTTCCGCACATCCGGCTCGATCGGGCCATGCAGTTCCTGTTCGGAGACCGCCTCGCATGAGCGACCTTCCCCGCCGCCCCGCCGCCTTCACTGTCGACGGAGAGCCGCCGCCGCAGCCGGAGACCCGTCGCGCGCCGGCAAGCTTCGGCGATGGCGTCGTCCTGACGCCGGATGCGGAAGACCCCTTCGCCGAGACGACGCTCGCCACGCCCGTCGTTTCCGCGCTGGAGGAGCGCCGCCCGCGGCGGCGGTTCTCGCTGGCGAAGCTCGCGCTCGGTGCGCTCGGCGTCCTCGTCTCGCTCGCCCTCGGCCTCTGGATCGACAGCCTCGTGCGCGACCTCTTCACGCGCAACGACGCGCTCGGCTATGTCGCCATCGCGGCGGCGGCCATCGTCGTCCTCGCCATGCTCGGCATTGTCGGCCGCGAGGTCCTCGGCCTGATGCGGCTCAATGCCGTCCAGTCGCTGAAAGAAGAGGTGGCGGCCGCCTTCGCCGCACCCGGCAACATGGTCGCCCGCAAGACCATGAACGACCTCGTGAAACACCTCGCCGCGCGTCCCGAAACCGCGCGCGGCCGCGAACGCCTGAAGGCGACGGAGGGCGAGATCATCGACGGCCCGCATCTGATCGAGCTGACCGAGCGCGAACTCTTGACGCCGCTCGACCGGCAGGCCCGCACCCTCATCCTCAACGCGTCGAAACGCGTCTCCATCGTTACCGCGGTCAGCCCGCGGGCACTGGTCGATCTCGGCTATGTCGTGTTCGAATCGGCCCGCCTGATCCGCGCCATGGCCGATCTCTATGGCGGTCGCCCGGGAACGCTCGGCCTCTTCCGCCTCATCCGCGACGTGCTGGCCCATCTCGCCGTCACCGGCTCGATCGCGGTCGGCGACAGCCTCGTCCAACAGGTGCTCGGCCACGGCATCGCGTCGAAGCTCTCGGCCCGCCTCGGCGAAGGCGTCGTCAACGGTCTCATGACCGCCCGCATCGGCATCGCCGCCATGGACCTCTGCCGACCCATGCCGTTCCGCGCCTTGAAGCGTCCCGGCATCGGCGACTTCATTGGCGACATCGCCCCCGGCCAGAAGCGCTCGTCAGCCGACGACGTTTAGAGTTTGTCAGGGACAGGTGGAATCCGGTCATCCCGAAGAGACAAACGACCACAAAGGAATCGAGGGTCTGGCTGGTCCAGAATGAACCTGACAGACCCTAGCGGCTCACAGAGCCGCGTGCGGCCCTCAGATCCCGCCGTACCAGTCATAGCCGACATCCTCCCAGAACCCGCCCTTGCCCCCGCCATAGGGGGCGAGCGTCGAGGCAAGTTCGATCGACTTGATGTATTTGGCCATCTTGTAACCGAGCTGCCGCTCGACCCGCACACGCAACGGCGCGCCATTGGCGACCGACAGCGCCTGGTCGTTGCAGCCATAGGCGAGAATCGTCTGCGGGTGGCGGGCATCGAGAAGGTCGATGGACTCGTAATAGGGTGTGGGGCCGCCGAGGCCGAGGTCCATGGCGTCGTAGCACCGGAAGACGACGTAGCGGGCCTCCGGCCGCACCTTCGCCTGGTCGAGAATGGTCGCGAGCGGCACACCGGTCCACTTGGCGATGCAGCTCCAGCCCTCGACGCAGTCGTGGCGCGTGATCTGCGTGCGCGACGGCATGGCGCGGATTTCGTCGAGGCCGAGATCGAGCGGTTTCTCGACGAGCCCGGTTACGGGCAGCCGATAGGTCGCGAAGGCCGTCGCCTTCAGCGCGAGATAGTCCGCCCCGTCGGGATCGGTCGAGCCGTTCGGCCGCTGCCCCTGACGGATTTCGGTGGCCGAAAACTCCGGCGCGAGCCGGTCCCCCGCGAGCATCCGCTGGACACGGTAGCTCAGGCTGTTTGCGGAGGCGAGCGTCTGGCGAACCGCGCTGTCGCCCGAGAGAACGCCGTCGAGCACGTCGCAGCCGGCAAGCGGCACGGTGGAGGCCGCGACACCCGCGAGCGTCAGGAACCGGCGGCGGTTGGTTTGAAAGGTTCGGCTCATGATCTCGGCTCCCGGGAAACGACATCGGCCGCGGGCGCGGTCTCCCGCGTGCGATAGCGGCCTGTGATGATGGAGCGCAGCTCGTTCACCGGCCCCGCCAGCAGAACCATGACGATGTGCACGACGAAGAAGAGGACGAGCGCCAGCATGCAGGCGAAATGCAGCGTCCGCGCGGTCTGCCGCCCGCCGAAGAGATCGAGCAGGAACGGCCAGGCGGCATTCATGGTCGGCGACATCGCAAGCCCGGTCAGGATGACCAGCGGAAACAGGACGAAGAGCACGCCGCCATAGGACAGCTTCTGCAGCACATTGTAGCGCCCGTCATGGCGAAACCGGAGCCGCGCATGGTCGGCGATATCGCGGGGTAAGTGGCGAAGGTCCTGCCCGGTCGGCAGCAGGTCGCGCCGCAGCCTGCGGGCGGCGATGGCCGAGACCAGCCAGACGAACAGCGTGAAGGCGAGCACCCAGGCAAAGAAGAAATGCACGACGCGGCCCGTCGCGAGATCCTGATAGGACGGCACCGTCGCCCAGGCGGGGAAGCCGCGATAGGCCGGGCTGTCCGCAGGCCCGCTCATGCCGAACACGCCGCTCGTGTCGAAGCTGTGCCCGAACACGGTCGTCCGCCCCTGCGGCTGCCCGTCGGGCCCATAGATCGCGTCCATCCTGAGCACGCTGTTGTCGAAGGCGAAACCCGACTGCTTGCCGATATAAAGGGTGGGATGCGCGTTGAAGATCTGCAGACCGCTCAGGAGCAGGAAGAAGAGCGCGACGGCCCACACCCAGTGCGTCAGCCGTGTCAGCAGCCCGTGGCGATAGATCAGCCGCCCTCCGCCCGCAGCGCCGGACGCGATCTCCTCAGGTGCATGCGTCATCGCTCGTCTCCCCGGCCCCGAATCGATCGCGCGACATCAGGCCACTGTTCAAAGGCACCGTGCAGGCCTGCCCGCGCACTCTTCAAGCCCGCGCACTCTTCAAGATAGCGCGGGCGGCGTAAAACGAAAGCGTTGCAAATCTGCAGCGATCCGGCAGATCGTCGCGGTTTGCACGCGCCCTCAGGCCGACGGAAACGCTCCATTAACCATTCAAGTGCCAATGTCACCTCACGTTCTCGACACCGACCCTCAAGGATCGCCCATGTTCTCGCGCCCTTCTTTGATCGCGCGCGGCCCTGCCGCATGTATGGCCGCACTCACGCTGACGGCATTCGCCGCCATCCCTGCCCCAGCGCTGGCCGACAGCCGCGACAAGGCGTTCTTCGAACAGGTCGCCGGCCAGTGGAAAGGTCCGGGCGAAATCGTCGCGGGCAAGTACAAGGGCACGAAGTTCACCTGCGACCTCACCGGCGAACCGACCGACGACACCGGCATCAAGCTCGATGGCTTCTGCCGCGTCGGCGTCTTCAAGCAGCCGATGTCGGCCGTCATCAGCCAGAAGGGCAACAGCTATTCCGGCAAGTTCCTCGACGGCGCCGAAGGCAAGGGCCTCGACATCGTCTCGGGCAATGTCGCCAAGGACAAGATCGTCGTCGGCATCAACCGCAAGAAGCTGAACGGCGCAATGATCGCCCGCATGTCGGATCCCTCGCTGCTCAACATCACGATTTCGGTGAAGGTCGAGGAAACCATGGTCCCCGTCATCGGCGTCGCGCTCACGCGCCAGACGGATCAGATGGCCGTCGGCTCGATCCGCTAAAGCATGTCCAGGCGAAGCGTCTCCGCTTCGCCGTCGGACCATGCGATAAGAACAAAGAGATTCTGTCGGGCAGGCGCACTCACGCGCCTTGCCCGATTCTGATCAGCTGACAGCAGCCCGATCACGCCACCAGTCCTCGCGCCCGTCAACCATCTCGATACCCGCCGCATCGGCCGTTTCAGCCCACTGAGCAACGCTCCGCCCGGCGACGATATGGTCGGGCAGGATCTCGGCCAGCGGCAGCAGCACGAAGCCACGCTCCGTCATGCGCGGATGCGGCAGCGTCAGCGCCGCCGTCTCCATCGCGATCCTGTCATAGGTCAGCACATCGAGATCGATCGTGCGCGGCCCCCAGCGCTCCAGCCGCTGCCGCTTCATGGCTTTTTCCACGTCGAGACACGCCTCGAGAAGCACGACCGGCTCCAGCGTTGTTTGCACCACCGCGCAGGCATTGAAGAACCAGTCCTGATCCGTCTTGCCCCAGGGCGGCGTGCGGTAGAGGCTGGAAACGGCCAGGACCGTCACGTCGGGATGCGCATCGAGCCGCATCAACGCTTCCGCGATGGCAGCGGTGGCATCGCCGATATTCCCGCCGAGCCCGATCGCCGCCTGGTGCCATACCGCGTCATCGATCCTGCTCATGGCTTGGCGACGTGCTCGACGGTCACCGCGACGTAATCCAGCACGCCCGGCACCGGTGCGTTCGGCTTGCGGATGGAAACCTTGGCCCGATGGATCTGCGGCCAGCGCGCGCACAGCATCTCGGCGATCTCCAGCGCCAGCGCCTCGATGAGATAGCGACGGCGGCCGGTGATGATCTTCTCGATCTCGGCAAAGGCGATCCCGTAATGCACCGTATCCTCGATCCGGTCCTCGCGCAGCGCCGATCCTTGCTCGACCACCAGTTCGGCATCCACGAAGAATCGCTGCCCGAGAAACTCCTCCTCGTCATGAACGCCGTGCCGCGCGAAGAAGGCGCAATTCTTGAGCGTGATCGTATAGGTCGGCGTCATATCAGGATCTCCTGCCGATAGTCGCAGCCACGACGCGTCGCCGGTGCCGCTGAGAACGTTTAAATGCGTCCGGGTCGTGCCGCCAGTATAGCATCCGCGACCATCAGGGCGTCCCTGTTGAATGCGACATCGTGGACGCGAAATATCGCGCCGCCGGCCAGCCGCGCCGCCACCGTGGTCGCCGCCGTCGCAACGTCGCGCTCGGCCGCTTCACGGCCGGTGGCCGCACCGAGGAACCGTTTTCGCGACGTCCCGATCAACAGTCTGTGTCCAAGGCCATGCAACTCACCCAGACGCGCCATCAGCGCCCAGCTTTCGGAAGCCTCCTTGGCAAAGCCGAAACCCGGATCGAGCACGATCGCACCGGCGGCGATCCCGGCATCCGCCGCGATCTCCAGCGACCGGGCGAAGAACAGCCTCTGATCCGCGATCACATCCTCGGCCTTCACGCGCCCGCGCCCGGTATGCATGATGCAGACACCGGCGCGCGCTTGCGCCACGACGGTGGCGATATCCGGCTCCCGCTGCAGGCCGTGTACATCGTTGACGATGTGCGCACCGGCGGCCAGCGCCAGCCGCGCCGTTTCCGCACGGTAGGTGTCGATGGAGATCAGGGCCTCCGTCTCGCGCGCGATCCGCTCGATGACGGGGAGAACACGATCCTGCTCCTGCGCTGCGGAAACCGCCTCGGCGCCCGGGCGCGTCGATTCGCCGCCGATGTCGAGGATATCGGCGCCCTTTTCCACACAGGCCTGCGCATGCGCGAGCGCCGCGTCGACATCGAGAAAGCTGCCGCCATCCGAGAAGGAATCAGGCGTCACGTTGACGATCGCCATGAGCACGCCGCGCGGGCCCAGCGTCAGGCTGCGGCCGTGCGCCAGCGACCATTCGACGGCGGCAAAAGGATCGGCGGCATCGAGGGAATCAACCATGACGGATCTCGGCGAAACGGCCGACCTTGTGGGGTTGCAGCGCTAACCTTGTTTCAAGGCGGCGGGCATTTCCAGTTGCGCTTGCCCAGCCTATGCCCCAAGCTTTGGGCGACATCAACCGTCGAGACAGCTTATCCATGACCACGGCCCGCAAATTCCTTCTCGTCCCGCTGGCGGCCCTCCTCATGATCACCGAGCCGCTGACGGCCGGGGCGGAAACGGTGATGAACAAGACGATCACCTATTTCTCCGTCGGCGGCCGTACCGCGGCGGAACTCGATGCGGCGCTCTCGTCGCAGGGCCCGCAGATGCGCGAAACCGGCGCGCGCCATCCCGGCGCCACCCGCATCAAGTTCGGGGGAACCGTGAGCTATGTCCGTCGCGGACGCCTCTGTGCCGTCGGCAGCGCCCGCGTGACGCTCAACACCAGACTCATCCTGCCGCGCTGGAAGAACCGCAACACGGCCGGCCGCGATCTCGGCCTCGTCTGGGATACGCTGTCGAGCGACATCAAGCGCCACGAGGAGCGCCACGCCGAAATCGCCCGCAACCATGCGCGCGACATGGAAAAGACCTTCCTGTCACTGCCGCCGGAGGTGGATTGCGAGCGGATGCAGGCCCGCGTCGCCCGTGCCAGCGAAGACGCGATTGGCGCGCACGACAAGGACCAGGCCGCCTTCGACCGTCGCGAGGCCGCCAATTTCGACCTGCGCATGGTGCGCCTGCTCCAGTACCGCCTGGAGCGCATGGCCAAGCCGGCCGAGTCCAGGGCGCGCTGAAACCCGCAACAACTCATTGATGATTTCTAGCGATAGTGGCCGGCGCCAAGTTCGGCTATAGTCTAAACATCGGAAGCCAAGAAGAAACGAAGCTTCCAAAGCCGATGCCACCGGGATGTGCATCGAGGCCGTCGTGTTTCCGGCTAGAAGACCCTGACGATATTTGCAAGGACCTGTCCGGAACCGGATCGCGTGGCGACCGGATACGCTCACCCCTGCCCTGTTGTTCTCCTGGCGTGTCCTGTTGCCGCAGATGATCCCTCCCTCATCCTGCGTGCGATGCGCCCTCCTGGCCCCGCTTGTCCCTGCGACAGGCGGGGCTTTTTTTGGGCGACGAGGCCGTCAGTCGATCAGGCCTGAAGATCAGGCCTGGCGTTCCGGCACATGAACGACGAGGCCGTCCAGCGCGTCGCTCATCTTGATCTGACAGCTCAGCCGCGAGGTCGGGCGAACGTCGTAGGCGAAGTCCAGCATGTCCTCTTCCATGGCCTCCGGCGCGCCGACGGCGGCGGTCCAGGCCTCATCGATATAGACATGACAGGTGGCACAGGCACAGGCGCCGCCACATTCCGCCTCGATGCCGGGCACGGAATTGCGAACCGCATTTTCCATGACGGTCGATCCGGTCTGGACCTCCAGCTCGTGGCGGGTGCCGTCGAAGGCGATGATGCTGAGTTTTGTCATGATGGCGCGGTCTCGGATGCTCGATGCGCGGGACCGCCAATGCCAAAGGGCACGACGCCCGCAAATAGGGGGTGCCCGTTTTTCTCACACTGTTTCAGGCGAGCCGTCAAGAAAACAGGTCGATTTGCCTGCTTTCCGAAGGATGCCTCGCCGGACGGACGCCGCCGCGATCCACCGTCGCGGACGGGCGTGTGTCGCTGGCCGCTACCGGCAGAGCTTGAGAATGAAGATTTCGGTATCGAGGACGGCGGACGAGAGCGCGGCGAGGATTTCGGAATCCTCCGGTCGCTCTTCCACGGACGCTGCGACATGGGCGACCGTGAAGGCGCCGACGGCCAGTGCCGCACCCTTCAGCCGATGCGCGGCGGCCTTGCGGACCTGCGCATCTTCGACCAGCAGTTCCTTGACGATCTGACGCGACTGGCGCGCGAAAATCTGCAGCACTTCGATCTCCAGCACCTTGTCGCCCATCGTCTGGTTGGCGAGGTGGACGAGGTCGATGGGACGTCCGCGGGAGTGAAGATGGCCAAGTGCCGTTTCGGGACTGTCGAAGGCGATATTGAGGGCGGCCATGCACGTTTTCCTTATTCTGTTTTCCAACGCTGCCGGCTCGTTGCGGGACATCCCGCGGGCTCGGAATCCGGGTGGCGATGCGGGACATGAAGGTCGCGGTGGCGTCGAGCCGGAAGCCCTGCGCACCCGGCCTGTCGCCGCACTGCCGTCTCCTGTGGATTTCACAGCAGCCGGGCTGCTATCAGATGAAAACCGGGCGCAATCAGGGCGGCTTTTGTCAAGTATGGTTAACGAACGAAAACATCCGGCATTGCAGGGCCTTCGCGCCTTCCCGGGGCTGAATTCCGTTAAGAACTTGTTAGCATTTTAACGAATGCCCCGGGGCGTTAATTGTAAGACTACCCCGGATGTGTCACTACGATACGTTACAGGATATCGGTTTCCGCAAAGGGCCCGGCATCCCTCCCGGAGGCCCTTTCCATGGCTGTGCGACCATGGGAAAAAGCGTCACCGGTCGCGGTATGAAATTGGTGCGGTCATTGTATTGCGTGCATCCAATGCGCAGGAACTGTCCTCACCCCCGATCCGGCATTGTCGGCAGCCATGACAGCTGCGCGATGTCGAGACGGAAAGTTCGGTAACGAGGCGTATCTGCATGGCGACGAACAAGAGCAACGAGTCGATCGACGACAAGGCCTTCCAAGCGCTCGAAGACGCTTTGAGGATCGATTTCGACGAACTGAAGTCCGCGCTCAACGAGGCACCGCCGGAAGCTGGCCGCACGGCGCCGAAGCCGCAGACCGGGGCAACCGCCGCGACGTCCCCGTCCCGTGCAGCAGGAAGCGTGAAGCCTGCCCAGCCGTCTGCCGCGCCGAAGCCGGCTGCCCAGCCCCGCGCCGCCCAGCCTGTCGACGATCCCCTCGCCCCGCCGCGCAGCCTCGCGCCGGAACCGGTTCCGGCAGCCCCAGGCGCGAAATCGCCGACCTTCGCCCCCGCCAACGACGACAGCCGTCGCACGGCGCCGGCCATGCTCCGCTCGCTCGAAGCCCGCTCCGGCCGGACCGCGATGCGCGGCGCCGCCATCCTGTCGCTGATCTGGATCGTCGCCGGCCTGGGGATCGCCAACCTTCTCTACGGCCCGGAAATCTGGCAGATCCGTTCGCTGGCAGCGCTTGCCGCCCTGCCCGGCGCCATCGTCGCCGCCATCTTCATCGTCCTCCCGGTCATGCTCTTCTTCGCCTTCGGCGTCATGATGGCGCGTGCGCAGGAAATGCGGAATGCCGCCCGCTCGATGACCGAGGTCGCCCTGCGTCTGGCAGAACCGGAAACCACCGCGTCCGACCGCATCATGACGGTCGGCCAGGCCGTTCGCCGCGAAGTCTCGGCCATGAACGAAGGCATCGAGCGCACAATCGCCCGCGCGACCGAGCTGGAAACCCTCGTTCATTCGGAAGTCAACGCGCTCGAGCGCAGCTATAGCGACAACGAACTGCGGGTCCGCACGCTCGTGCAAGAACTTGGTCTGGAGCGTGAAGCGATCGTCGGCCATGCCGAGCGCATCCGCTCCTCCATCACCGGCGTCCACGCCCAGCTGCGCGACGACCTGACGAATGCCAGCGAAGATTTGCAGACGCGGCTCGCAACCTCGGGCGAGGCCGCGGCGTCGCTGATTGAGACCCGCGCCGCCGCGCTGATGGAGAAGTCGCAGGCCGCATCGCAGTCGATCAGCACGCTGCTCAGCACCCGCACCGATGCGCTCGTCAGCGGTCTCAACGCGGCCGGCACCAACATCACCAGCGAGTTCGACACCCGCCTGGAAGCCCTGAACCACACGCTCATCAAGCGCGGACAGCAGCTTCTCGGACAGTTCGAGACGCGCGCCTCCACGCTCGACAGCAACACCGAGAAGCTGAACGCCGCGCTGAACGAACGCGCCCGCCAGCTGAACGAGACGCTGATCGCCCGGACGCGCGACCTGAACGAGAGCCTCGTCGTCGGCCAGCAGGCCATCACCGGCGGCCTCGACGACATCCTCAACACGCTGAACGGCGCGCTGGACGAGAAGGGCGCAAGCTTCCGCCAGAACCTGAAGACTGCGGCCGACGATGCCATCATGGATCTCGACCTGCGCTCCGGCTTCTTCGAGGAGAAGCTGCAGGGCACGGTTGGTCAGCTGGCCACCGCCTTCGACGGCCGCTTCCACGATTTTGCCACCGCCTTCGAACGCCGCGCCGGCCTGCTGGATGCGAAGATGGCCGACAGCCTCTCGCGCATCGACCAGTCCGTGGCCGGCGGCTCCGACACGCTCGGTCGCCTGCTGGATGACGGTCTCGAAAAATTCCAGGCCGCCATCGGCGATCAGTCGCTGTCCATCGCCACCACGCTCGGCGCCTCGCAGGCGATGATCGAGGAAAGCATTTCCGCGCGCACCGGCGAAATGGACAGCGTGATCGGTCAGGCGCATGAGCGCATCGACACCGTTCTCGCCGCCCGTTCCGGCTCGCTGATGAGCGCCCTCACCGCCGCGCAGGACCGCATCGAGTCCGATTTCGCAGCGCGCGCCGACAGCATCGAGACCGCGCTCGGCACCACCCAGGCACGCCTTGCCGAAACGCTCGACACCCGCACCGGCGCCCTCATGGAGGGGCTCGGCGCCTCCGAAACCCGAATCGGCGCTCTGCTCACCGAGCGCACCGGCGTCGTCACTTCCGCTCTGGAAACGACGGAGCGGCGCCTGTCGGACGCCTTCGACAGCCGCAGCGAGCGCCTTCTCGGCGCCCTCGACACGGCCCGGGGCAATATCGAGCAGGCTTTCGCCACCCGCAGCGACGATGTCGCCACCGCCATCGGCAGCGCCGAGCAGCGGCTGCAGGAAACGCTCGACAGCCGTGCCCGCGGCCTGTTGCAAGGTCTCGATGCGGCACAGGATCGGATCGAGGGTTCGCTGACCGCACGCGCCGACGATCTGGCGAGCACCATCGCAACCAGCCATCAGCGTCTCGACGACACGCTCTCCGACCGCACGCTGGAACTCTCCGTCATGCTGGCCGCCAGCACCGAAGCGCTCGACGGCGCGCTGGAAGGCAATGCCGAACGGATCGACGGCATCATGGCGGCCCGCGCCGCGACCATCACCGAAACGCTGTCGAACAATGCGACGCGCATCGAAACCCTGATGAGCGACCGCGCCGGCGCGCTGGACACCACCCTGTCGAATGCCGCCCGCACCATCGAAGGCGCCTTCACCGGCACGGCCGAGCGCATCGACGATATCATCAGCGAACGCACCATGACGCTCTCGGGCGTTCTCGCCAGCTCCACCGCGGCGCTCGAAGGCACGGCCGAGCAGATCGACACCATGCTGACCGAGCGCACGCTCGAACTCTCGGGCGTCCTCGCCGGCACGACGGCCGGCATGGAAAGCCTGTTCGAAGGCACGACGGAACAGATCGACACGCTGCTCACCCGCGGCACGACGACTCTGTCGGAGACGCTGTCGGGCGCAACGCGCACCATCGACACCACCTTCGCCGGTACGGCCGAACGCATCGACGAGGTCATGGCGGAGCGCACCACGCGCCTCGCCGGCGTCCTCGCAGGCTCCACGGCCGCCATCGAAGGCACGAGCGAGCAGATCGACCAGATCCTGTCGCGCGGCACGAGCGCCCTCAACAACACCCTTGTCGACGCCACGCGCAATCTCGACAACACCTTCGCCGGCAAGGCCGAGCGGATCGACGAGATCCTCACCGAGCGCACCATGACGCTCTCCGGCGTCCTTGCATCCTCGACCGCCGGCATTGAAAGCGCCGTCGAAGGCACCGCCGAACAGATCGACCTCGTGCTGACCCGCGGCACCAACAACCTCACCGGCGCCCTGTCGCAAGCGACCCGCACGCTCGACAGCACCTTCTCGGGCACCGCCGAGCGCATTGACGAGATCCTCACCGAGCGCACCATGACGCTCTCCGGTGTTCTCGCCTCCTCCACCGCCGGCATTGAAAGCGCCGTCGAAGGCACCGCCGAGCAGATCGACCTCGTGCTGACCCGCGGCACCAACAACCTCACCGGCGCCCTCTCGGACGCCACCCGCACGCTCGACAGCACCTTCTCAGGCACAGCCGAGCGGATCGACGAGATCCTTACCGAGCGCACCATGACGCTCTCCGGCGTGCTGGCCTCCTCGACCGCTGGTATCGAAAGCGCCGTCGAAGGCACTGCCGAACAGATCGACCTCGTCCTCACACGCGGCACGAACAACCTCACCGGCGCCCTCTCGGACGCCACCCGCACGCTCGACAGCACCTTCGCAGGCAAGGCCGAACGCATCGACGAGATCCTGACGGAGCGCACCATGACGCTCTCCGGCATTCTCGCCTCCTCCACTGCCGGCATCGAAAGTGCGGTCGAAGGCACCGCCGAACAGATCGATCTCGTGCTGACCCGCGGCACCAACAACCTCACCGGCGCCCTGTCGGACGCCACCCGCACGCTCGACACCACCTTCTCGGGCACGGCCGAGCGCATCGACGAGATCATGATCGAGCGCACGATGACGCTCTCGGGCGTCCTTGCTTCCTCCACCGCCGGCATCGAAAGCGCTGTGGACGGCGCGGCGGAGCAGATTGATCGGGTGCTCTCCTCGAACACGGACACGCTCGCCGGCAAGCTTGCCGAAGCCACGCGGACGCTCGACCGGACCTTCGACGGGACCGCCGAACGCATCGAAGACATCATGGTCGAGCGCACCATGTCGCTCTCCGGCGTGCTGGCCTCCTCCACTGCCGGCATCGAGAGCGCCGTCGAAGGCACCGCCGAACAGATCGACCGCGTGCTGACCCGTGGCACCACCACGCTGACCGGCGCCCTGTCGGACGCGACCCGTGCGCTGGATGGCACCTTCTCTGGCACCGCCGAGCGCATCGACGAGATTATGATCGAGCGCACCATGTCGCTCTCGGGCGTTCTCGCCTCCTCGACCGCCGGCATCGAAAGTGCTCTCGAAGGCACCTCCGAGCAGATCGACCAGGTCTTCGCGCAGCGCACGTCCAGCCTGTCGCAGACGCTCGACCTGGCAACCCGCACGCTCGACACGACCCTTTCCGGTTCCACGCGGGCGATCGACGAGGTCCTTTCGGAGCGGACCATGTCCCTCTCCGGCGTCCTCGCATCGTCCACGGCCGGTATCGAGAGCGTCATCGAGGGCACCGCGGAACAGCTCGACATGCTGCTGGCCCGGGGCACCTCCGGCCTGTCGGCGACGCTGGCCGGCGCGACCACCATGCTGGACGGCACGCTCGCCGGCTCTGCCGAGCGCATCGACGCGGTCCTTGCCGCCCGCGCCCGGGAACTCGCCGCCACCACCTCCGCCATCGAAAGCGCCGTCGAAGGTAATGCCGACGACATCAATGCGGTTCTCGTCCGCGGTGCCTCGAACATCAAGAGCACCCTGTCGGAAGCAACGCGCCAGCTCGACAAAGCGGTCTCTAGCACGGCCGGCCACATGGACGAGATGCTCGCCACCCGCACATCGGCGCTGTCCGATGTCCTCACGGGTTCGACCGCGGCGATCGAAAACGCCATCGACGGCACCACCGAGCGCCTCGATTTCCTGCTGGCCACCAGCGCGTCCAGCCTCGGTGACATGCTGAACGATGCGACCGGCTCCATCGAGCAGCGCGCAGCCATCCTCTCCGGCTCGCTCTCCAGCGCCACGGATCGCATCGAGCGCGCGCTCGACGGCACCACCGTGCGCCTGGGCAGCATGATCGACGATCACGCCCGTGCGCTCGACGAAACGCTCACCGGCCAGACCGCAGCCCTCGACAACCGTCTTGCCGAACGCACGGACGACCTGTCGCGCATCCTCGTCGGTCGCGCGTCCGAAATGGGCGACACGCTTGCCACACGCGTCGAGGATATCGCCGACCAGCTCTCCTTCCGCGCGAGCGCCATCGCCGAGACGATGACCGACCGCATCGGCGAGATCGACCGCGACCTTACGGCCCGCACCGCCGGCATTGCCGAGGACATGACCGGCCGCGTCAATGCCATCGCCGGCACCATGACCGGTGCCAGCGGCGAGATTGCCGGCGCCCTCTCCGCCCACGCGGCCGAACTGGCCGCCGCCATCGACACCCGCGCCGGCGCCATCGAGCAGACCCTGTCGGCCCGCGCCGCCAGCCTCGACCAGACGATGTCCACGACGGAAGACCGTCTGCGCGTCGTGCTCGACACGCGCATCGACGCGCTGAATACCGCAGTCGCCGATGGGTCCACGCAGCTCTCCGACATGCTGAACGATCAGGCGGCTACCATCGCCACCACGATCGCCGCCAGCGCCGGCATGCTGGAGATGACGCTCGAGGAACGCCAGGAAGCACTCGCCCGCACGATCGACCAGAGCGCGGAAGCGCTCGACAATCGCCTGCGCGACAGCACCGCCCGCGTGGCCGTGCGCCTCGGCGATACCACGGCCGAACTGGCCCGTGCGGCCGATGGCCTGACCGAGCGCATGGACACCTCGATCACCGGCATCAACACCCGCTTCGACGAAACCGGCACCCGCATCGAGGCGAGCCTCGGCCATCTCGAGACCCGCATCCGCGACAGCGTCGGCAATGTCGATACGCTGGTGAATGACGCCGGCAACCGCATCGCGGGCACCCTGTCCGAGCGCGTGTCGGAACTCGACCATGCCAGCCGCACCGCCGCCGAGCGTATATCCGGCAGCCTTGCCGGCCGCACGGAAGAAATCGCCCGCATCAGCAGCGAAGCCGCCACCCGCATCGCCGAAACGCTCGCCTCGCGCACCGGCGAACTCGACCGGATCAGCAGCGAAGCGGCAAGCCGGATCGAAACGACCATCGAGCGCGGCACGGGCCGCATCGAGGAGCGGCTCGGCACCATGGATCGCGCCCTCAATGTCGGCCTCGACAATGTCAGCCGCACGATCGAAGGCAAGGCGGCCCATCTCGTCGGCAGCCTGCGCAGCGCCGTTTCCGACACCACGCAGGATATCGACGCCGAAGCCGTTCGGTCCTCGGACACGCTGGCCAAGGTCGGTGGCGACTTTGCGGAGGCCATGGCCGCGCGCCAGGCCGATTTCCAGAACGCCATCGAGCGCACCGCGGCCACGGCTGCCATGCGCAGCGCCGAACTCGCCCGCAGCGTCGGCGAAGCCGCCGATGCGACCCTCATTCGCGCTTCCGAAACGCAAACCCGCATCGCCGAGCAGGGCAATGCGCTGCAGCGCAACCTCTCCGAGGTCGAAAAGGCACTGGAGGCGCGCGGCGAAGCCATCCGCACCACGCTCGACGAGCGGACGCGCGATCTCAATTCCATGCTGTCCGGCCGCACCAGCGAACTGTCGCGCCTCATCGACGAGCAGGCCCGCCCGGTCGTGGAAACCTATGTCGCCGCCGGCCGCGATGCGGCAGACCGCCTGACCGCCGCTGCCCGCGACGGTGCGGAGCGCCTGCGCGCCGAAAACGATGCGCTGGTCACCGCTCTGTCCGCCCGCACGGGCGAACAGCTCGGCGCCATCTCGCAGCGCGCCGAGGAAACCGCCCGTGCGATCCAGATGGTCGAGAACCGCCTGCAATCGACAGCGGAAGCGCTGATCGAGCGCCTCTCCACCAGCAACGCCGCCATTGCCGGCGTGGTCGAGGAGGCCACGAGCACCTTCGGCGCCATGGATGAGCGTCTGAACGCCACCGGCGACCGCTTTTCCGAAACCGCCGAGCGGACCTCCGACATGCTGTCGGCCTCCACCCGCCTTCTTGAAGGCAAGGCCGACCGGCTGGTCGCGATCTCGTCCAGCACGCTTTCGCAGGTCGGCAGCCTCGTCGGCCGCTTCGAGGATCACTCGCGCATGCTCGGTCAGGCCTCCGATCTCCTGGCGGCCGCACAGTCGAACCTCGCCGGCACGCTCGAAGAGCGGCAGGAAGCCCTGCGCACGCTCTCCGTCGGCCTCGTCAGCCGCTCGGAAGACATCGAGCGCACCATGCGCGCGCTGGAAGGCTTCGTGGAAGGCTCGTTCCAGCGCGCCGAGGATCGATCCAACCAGATCGCCGGCAACCTGCGCAGCGGCATCCAAGCCTCCTTCAGCGAGGTCGGCCGCATCCTCACCGATGCGGAAGAGCGCACGCAGACGGCGGCAAACGCCATGCGCGATGCGTTGGCCCATGCCGGCCAGGACGCCGAACAGTCGGTCGATCAGCTTCTGGCCCGCACGGAAGAGCGCTCCGGCCAGGTCGCAGGGACCCTGCGCGACGGCGTCCAGCGCGCCATTTCCGATGTCGATCGCACGCTTGGCGAAGCGGAAACCCGTACCCGCACCGCCGGCGAAGCGATGCGTGACGCCATCGCCGCGGCAACCGATACCGCCGGGGCCTCCGTCGATCGCACCTTTGCCCGTGCGGAAGATCGCGCCGGTGAGGTTGCCGCCCGCCTGCGCGGCAGTGTCGGTGCCTCGCTCTCCGAGATCGACGGCCTGCTCGACGAGACGGGCAAGCGGTCCGACGCAGTGTCCGACAAGATGCGCGAGCAGATCCGCCAGTCCGTGGACGAGGCCATTGCCCGCTTTGCCGGCGCCACCGACGAGATCCGCCGCTCCGGCGAGGAGATCCGTCGCGAACTCGACATGACCCGCGCCGAACTGAAGCGCGGTGCCTTCGACCTGCCGGAAGAAGCCAAGGAAAATGCGGCCGTCATGCGCCGCGCCGTGTCCGAGCAGATCAAGGCCCTGCAGGAACTGTCTGACATCGTCGGCCGCTCCTCCAGCCAGCTTGAAATCGGCGAGCCGACACCACATCGCGGCCGCATGGCAACGCAGGCCGCCCAGCCGGCCTATGCCCCGGCCCAGCCGTCTTACGCCCCGGCAGCCGTTGCCGCCGCGCCAGCAGGCAATCCGTACCAGCAGCCATACCCGGCGGCCCCCACCACGCTGCTCGGCGCCCGCGCAGCGGAAGCGGCACCAGCCCGGACGGTCGTAACGACCGAGGGTTCGTCCATGCCGCAACGCCATCCGGCGCCGGTCTCGGCTGCCCCGGCACAGCCACGCCCCGCGCCGGCAGCGGCCCGGGCACCGCAGGAGACGGCTGAACAACCCGCACCGGCACAACCCGCACCGGCACAACCCGCACCGGCACAGGCGGCTCCGGTACAGGCGGCTCCGGTCCAGGCGGCTCCGGTCCAGGCGGCCCGTCCTCAGCCGACGCAGGCCCAGTCAGTTCAGCCCCAGCCGACGCAGGCACCTGCTCAGGCCGCCGCACGTCCTCAGCCGGAAGTGCCGCAGACCGCCGCACCATCGCCTCAGCCGCAGAGAACCGCGCGGCCGCCGCAGGAGCCCGTCGCTCAGCAGCGGCCCGCAGCTGCCGCCGAGACCCCGCTGCGCGGCAGCGTCGGCATTGCCGATCGCTCGCCGCTCCGTCCGGCCTCGGCCGCAGAGGATGACATGCGCGAAGGCGGTTCCGGCTGGATGCGCGATCTCCTGCGCGGTGCCTCCCGCGAGGAGGAGCCGCAGCAGATCGCGCCCGCCCGTCTGCGGCCCGAGGCGGCACCTGCCCCCGCAACACAGGCCTCTCCGACCCAGGCCTCCCCGACCCAGGCCTCCCCGACACAGGCCCTCCGCAGCACCGACAGCCGCAACCCGCGCCACGTCATGGAATCTCTGAACTCGCTTTCGGTCGATATCGCCCGTGCGATCGATCATGATGCGTCGGTCGATCTCTGGCGCCGCTACCAGCGCGGAGAGCGCGACGTGTTCACGCGCCGCCTCTACACGCTGAAAGGCCAGCAGACCTTCGACGAGATTCAGCGGAAATACGACCGGGAAGCGGAATTCCGCACCGCTGTCGATCGCTACATCGCCGATTTCGAACAGTTGCTGGCGGATGTCGCCCGCAACGACCGAGACCGGGTGATCACCCAGACATACCTGACCTCGGACACGGGCAAGGTCTACACCATGCTCGCCCACGCTGCCGGCCGCTTCAGCTAAAGCTCTTCATACCGAAGGCTGGCCACGGCCCTCATTGGAAACCCGCCGCACGAGAAATACGTTCGGCGGGTTTCGACGTTTTCACGGAAAGCATCCGCCAGCGCAGACGGCAGGGACACCGCATGGAACGATCACGGCCGGAAGATCGTTTGGCGGAGAGCACATCGAACCAGCACGTCGAGAAAGTGACCCGCATGAACAGACTGGCCATTGCCGCCGCTTCCGCCGCCCTGCTCGGTCTGACGGCATGCACGTCCATCGGGGGGCCTGCGCAGCCGATCGAGCCGATCCCCGGCAGCATCATCTATGGCGGCCAGCCGCGCACGAAGCTGATGAAATCGCCGATCGGCAGCACCTTCAATCACCGCTTCCGGGACAATCGCGGTGGCGAGTGGGAAGAGGTCTACCGGATCGCCCCCGACCGAACCCTCGAACTGATCGCCCGCCGCCAGATCGAACTCGATGTCGAGAACAATCGGTAACGTGACAAGCAACGGTCTCCGAGACGCGGAGGCTCACCCGGATCCCCAAAGAACAAAGGAGAAGACAATGACCAACCTCGACCTGCCCGAAGGCCATCGCGAACACGAGCCGACCGCAACCAAGGCCCTGAACGTCGTCAAGGCGGAGGCCGCCGCCGTCCGCCAGACGGCGACCGAACACCCGTCCTCGACGGTCCTTCTCCTCGGCCTCGTCGGTATCGCCGGCTTCCTCATCGGCCACGGCGTCGGCTATCGCAAGGCGGAGGCGGACACCGTGCCATCCTTCCGCCGCTTCTGGTCTTAAGGCGAGCGAACGGCCCCATCCGCTCTCACAGGACCGGATATCGGCATCGGTCCATAAAAAAATCCCGCAAACCTGCGGGATTTTTTGTGAAATATCGTCCGTCACTCGATCATCACGGTCGGGGCGAACCCCGACCCGGTTAATGCTCTTTGCTGGCGTAGACGGACTTCTTCGTCAGATAGATCAGCCCGGTGAAGATGAGCAGGAAGATCAGCACCATGAAGCCCGTGCGCTTGCGTTCCTCCAGATGCGGTTCTGCCGCCCACATCAGGAAGGCCGAGACGTCGCGGGAATATTGCTCCACCGTCTGCGGCGCGCCATCGTCATAGGTCACCTGGCCCTCCGTCAGCGGCTTGGCCATGGCAAGGGCCGCAGCATTGGCGAAGTAGGGGTTGTAGTGCGTGCCCTGCGCGATCTCCATGCCAGCCGGCGGCTCCTCATAGCCGTTCAGCAGCGCATGGATATAGTCCGGGCCCCCTTCCTGATACTGCGTGAACATATCGAAGATGAAGGTCGGGAAGCCGCGTTCGATGCCACGCGCTTTCGCGATCAGCGAGAAGTCCGGCGGTGCAGCCCCGTTATTGGCCGCAGCGGCGGCTTCGGCATTGGGGAACGGCGAGACGAAATGGTCCGACGCCACAGCTTTGCGGGTGTACATCTCACCCTCGGCATTCGGCCCGTCCTGCACTTCGTAGTTCGCGGCGAAGGTCTTCACCTGTGCTTCCGAGTAGCCGAGGCCCTCCAGCGTGCGGAAAGCGACAAGGTTCATCGAATGACAGGCGGAACAGACCTCCGTGTAGACCTTCAGGCCGCGCTGCAGCTGCCCCTTGTCGTAATGGCCGAACGGGCCGGCGAACGACCAGTCTTCCTGATGCGGCTTCTTGATCGGGAAGTGCGGCGTTCCCCCGCCATGCTCTTCGGTGGCCGTGGTGCCCTCGTGTGGCGCGTTCTCCTGCGCCAGCACGGGGCCGGCAAGAAGAGAGGTGGCAAGGAAGAGGCCGGTGATCAGCTTTTTCATCGTCTTGGAGTCCTTGGTCTCTTCTCTCGGCATCACGCCGCCACCGGGGTCTTGCGGGCCTTCTGCTCCAGCACCGCTTCGGTGATGGAGTTCGGAATGCGGCGCGGCGTCTCGAACAGGCCGAGAAGCGGCATGATCACGAGGAAGAAGCCGAAGTAGTAGAGCGTGCCGATCTGCGACATCACCACATAGGCGCCTTCCGCCGGGCGCGAGCCGAGCCAGCCGAGAAGGATGGCGTTGACGACGAAGATCCAGAAGAACAGCTTGTACCAGGGTCGATAGACCGCCGAGCGAACCTTCGACGTGTCGAGCCAGGGCAGGAAGAACAGGACGATGATCGCCCCGAACATCACGAGCACGCCGCCGAGCTTCGAGTCGATCGGGCCGACATTGAAGGTGATGGCGCGCAGCATCGCGTAGAACGGCAGGTAGTACCATTCCGGCACGATATGGGCGGGCGTCTTCAGCGCGTTTGCCGGGATGTAGTTATCCGGATGGCCGAGAAAGTTCGGCATGTAGAAGACGAACCAGGCGTAGACGAGCAGGAAGACGGACACGCCGAGCGCGTCCTTCAGGGTCGCATAGGGTGTGAACGGAACCGTGTCGGTCTTGGTCTTCACCTCGACACCGGTCGGGTTCGTCTGGCCGGTCACATGCAGCGCCCAGACATGCAGCACGACGACGCCGGCGATCATGAAGGGCAGCAGGTAATGCAGCGAGAAGAAGCGGTTGAGCGTCGGCTGGTCCACGGCAAAGCCGCCGAGCAGGAACTGCTGGATCCATTCGCCGACGAGCGGGAAGGCGGAGAAGAAGCCGGTGATGACCGTCGCGCCCCAGAAGGACATCTGCCCCCAGGGAAGCACGTAGCCCATGAAGCCCGCCGCCATCATCAGCAGGTAGATGACCACGCCGAGAATCCAGAGGATTTCGCGCGGCGCCTTGTAGGAGCCGTAATAAAGCCCGCGACCGATATGCAGGTAAACGGCGATGAAGAAGAACGAGGCGCCGTTGGCATGCATGTAGCGCAGCAACCAGCCATGGTTCACGTCGCGCATGATCTTCTCGACCGAATTGAACGCGACGGTGGTGTCGGCGGCGTAATGCATGGCCAGCACGATGCCGGTGACGATCTGGATGATCAGCATCACCGACAGCATGGCACCGAAGGTATAGGCGTAGTTTAGGTTGCGCGGAACGGGATAGGAAATGAAGCTGTCATGGACCAGCCGCGGCAGCGGCAGCCGCGAATCCACCCACTTTTCCAGTCCCGTCGTCGGCGTATAGGTTGAATGTTCCCCACTCATATCGGCAATCCCCCTCAACCGATCTTGATGACTGTATCGGATGTGAACGCAAAGTTGGGCACGGCGAGGTTCATCGGCGCCGGACCCTTTCGAATGCGGCCCGCCGTATCGTAGTGCGAGCCATGGCAGGGACAGAACCATCCGCCGAAATCGCCGGCTTGGCCGAGCGGAACACAGCCGAGATGGGTGCAGGAGCCGATCATCACGATCCAGTTTTCCTTGCCCTCGCCGGCCGAGCGATCGAGATCGGTTGCCTGCGCGTCGGCCGCGATATTGGCATTGCGCGCGACCGGGTCCTTGAGGTCGGCGAGCTGAACGGCTTTCGCCTCTTCCACTTCCTTCTCCGTCCGGTTGCGGATAAAGACCGGCTTGCCCCGCCATTTCGCCGTCAGCGACATGCCCGGCTGCAGGCTTGACACGTCGACCTCGATGGAGGCGAGCGCCAGCGTCGAGGCATCCGGCCGCATCTGGTCGATGAACGGCCAGGCGACCGCCGCAACGCCGACCGCACCGGCCATGCCGGTTGCCAGATACAGGAAGTCGCGGCGCGTCGGCTCGCTCGGTGTGTCGCTTGTTGTCTGGTGTTCGCTCACGGCCTCATCATCCTCTCAACCCGGCAGCTTGAGAAAGCCGCCCACGCGTCCCCGACGCCGGTTCTGTCCTTCCGCAGTTGAGCGAAAGAACGGCGCCAAATCAATAAGGCGAGACCGGCTCGCCGCAATTTAATCCCGCTTCCCCCCGGGCCTCCCCGCCCGGTCCATAGGCAGCGCGACGCTGCTCCGGATTCCCGAGCCATTCCCGGGTTCTATGCTTGATAAACTTGCATGTCCAGCCTTGCAAATGCCGCAGGGCAGCCTTGCGTACGTCAGGCCGTGACGCTTTGTCGCGGGTGTTGCCCTGATGCCGAACGCGCAGCGCCCGACGCCCGGAAATACGGCCTGAACCCAGCAAAAATCCTTGCTGACGATCAAACATGCCGTAGCGCTAATGCTGCATTGCAGCATTCCCCTCTTCATGGTACCGGCCATGCATCCGGATCGGCAAAGAGAGCCCCTGCATGCGCAAGACCCTTGCCATTATCCTGAATACCCTTGCAGCCCTCGGCCTCGTCCTCTGCGCCCTTCGCTATCTCGGCACAGTGTGGCCGCTGCTGCTGCTCAACAGCATGCAGACCCATGCGGCGATGGCGATCGCGATGGTGATGCTCGCGTCGTTCGTCGTCACCCGCAGCCGCACGAGCCTGCTGTTCCTGGTCGTGTCCCTCGCCCTCGCCGGACATTCCGTTTTCATGAAACGCGAGTTCGCCATCGACGCGACGGCAGCCGACCTCGCCGCCGGTTCGAGCCTCAGGATCATCTCGTTCAATATGCTGTCGGAAAATCTCGAGGGCGCGACGGATGTCGCCGACATGCTGATGGCGTCGGATGCGGATGTCGCCGTCATTCTGGAGGGTGCGCCGCTGTTCATGCAGTTGCAGCGGCTCGAAGCCGCCTATCCCTACCGGCTCGGCTGTGGCGAACGGACACCTACCTGCGATCTCCTGATGTTCTCGAAACATCCGATGCTTGACGTCTCCATCGGCGACCTCAGCGACCTGCGCAAGGACCGGGTGATGTCGGCGCGCATCTCGGCGCCCGGCGGCGCCTTCCGCATGGTGGCAGCGCATCTGTCGAAACCCTTCTTCGACAACTACCACATGAAGGAACTCGATCGCCTGTCCGCCTTCATGCGCAACACCACG
This sequence comes from Rhizobium sp. PP-CC-3A-592, assembly GCF_003217095.1. GTDB lineage: Bacteria > Pseudomonadota > Alphaproteobacteria > Rhizobiales > Rhizobiaceae > Ferranicluibacter. Next base: position 863,250 of record NZ_QJSR01000002.1, on the reverse strand, counting down.
GAACCGCTGGTGCTCTCCGGCGACTTCAACTCCGGCACCATTGCGCCGGACATGCAGACGATGCTGCGCCACCTGCGCCTGCGCACCGTGCCGCGCGAACCGGCGACATGGCCCGTGCAGCTTGCCGATACCGGTCTCGGCGTCGCGATCGATCACATCTACAGCCGCCCGCCGCTCGTGCCGCTTTCGGTGAACCGTCTGGATCGGGACTACGGCTCCAACCATTACGGCCTCGTCGCCGACTTCGCCTTCCGCAAGCCCTGACGGCCCGTAAGCCCTAACGACATGGGTTACGGCGCGGCGTCATCCCGGGCAAGAAAACCACACGACTGGCGCGACCAGAGCTCGGCATAGAGCCCCTTCTCAGCGAGCAGTTGCGCATGCGTCCCATCCTGCACGATCGCGCCGGCATCCATCACGATCAGCCGGTCGAGCGCGGCGATGGTCGAGAGGCGGTGGGCGATGGCCAGCACGGTCTTGCCCTTCATCAGCGCGTCCAGATTATCTTGAATAGCGGCCTCAACCTCCGAATCGAGCGCCGACGTCGCCTCGTCGAGAACGAGGATCGGCGCGTCCTTCAGCATGACACGGGCAATGGCGATACGCTGGCGCTGCCCGCCCGAGAGCTTGATGCCGCGCTCGCCCACATGCGCGTCGAAGCCGGTGCGCCCACGCTGATCTTCCAGCCGCTCGATGAAGGCCAGCGCCTCCGCCCGTTCGGCGGCCAGCCGCAGCGCCTGGTCGTCGGCGTCCGGCCGTCCGAAGAGGATGTTGTCGCGGATGGAGCGGTGCAGCAGCGACGTATCCTGGCTGACCATGCCGATCTGCGCCCGCAGCGATTCCTGCCGCACGCCGGCGATATCCTGCCCGTCGATCGTGATGCGCCCGCCTTCGAGATCGTAGAAGCGCAGCAGCAGGTTGACGAGCGTCGATTTTCCGGCGCCCGAACGCCCGACGATACCGACTTTCTCACCCGGCTGGATCGTCAGCGACAGATCGTCGATGACACCCTTCTCGCGCCCATAGTGGAAGCGGATCCCCTCGAACGCGATGCCCGGCTGGCGCACCAAGAGATCGGGCGCCTGCGGCCTGTCGACGAGGTCGATCGGCTGGGCGATCATGTCGGCCGCATTCTGGATCGTACCGATATTGCGCATGATGCCGTTGAACTGCACCATCATGCGCGACAGCAGAAAATTCAGCCGCAGAACCAGTGCCAGCGTAAACGCCACGGCGCCGGAGCTGATCGCCCCGGCCAGCCACAGGTGCACGGCAAGGGCTGCCATCGTCACGATCATGATGCCGGACAGGAGCGCCATCGAGGCGCGCACGCCGGTGATGAACCGGGTAAACCGCAGCGTCGTCGCCTGAAAGGTGTCGAAGCCGTCGCGCATGTAGCGGTCGTTTTCCTCGTCGCGACCGAACAGCTTCAGCGTCTGGATGTTCGAATAGGCATCGACCATGCGGCCCGACAGCATCGAAGACGCTTCCGCCGTCTCCTTGGAATGCGCCCGGATGCGCGGCACGAAATAGCGCGCGAGGCCTGAGAAGACGACCAGCCAGACGAACACCACCACCGCCATCGTCAGGTCGAGCTGTCCGACCAGCACCAGTGTCGAGACCGAATAGATCCCGACGAACCAGACGCTCTCCATCAGCGAGGTCACCACGTCGCCGGCTGCTTGGCCCCCGGACCACACCTTGGTGACGATGCGCCCGGAAAAATCGTTCTGGAAGAAGGACACCGACTGCCGCGCGACATGCAGATAGGACTGCCAGCGCACCAGATTGTAGAAACCGGGGGTAATGATCTGCTGATCGACCAGCGCCATGACAAGTGTCACGACGAACCTGACGATGCCGATGAGGAGCAGCATCCCCACCAGCTCCCGCCCATGCGTCGCCAGCAACCCCTCCCATCCGGCAGCGCGATCGACCGTCGCCAGAATATCCACGAGCCGCCCGACAAACCAGAACAGCGCCGCCTCGATCGCCGCACTCAGGCCGCCGAGCACCAGCATGGCAATGAACGGCGCCTTGGCTTGGGCGATATAGAACCAGATAAACCCGAGAAGCCCCCGCGGCGGCTGCAAGGCCTCGCGGTATGCGAAGGGCTGGATCCAGGTTTCGAAGAAGCGGAAGACGGGGCGCAGGAACATGGGCTGGAATATACGCGCCGAGCGTGTCACGACAATGCACACGGGCCGCCGGGGCGCGTTAAATTCCGTCCATGATCAGACGATATGTTTCCTGATGCGGCCAGCCCCTCATCTGCCTGCCGGTCTCTTCTCCCCGCAGGCGGGGAGAAGAGACCACAAGCGAGCCACGGCACGTCGCGAACAAGCCACAACGGAAACGAGATACCGCAACCGCGTCCCCTCTTCCCGCGCGCAGGGAGAGGGCTAGGGTGAGGGGCAGCCCCACCCACCGAGTCCGAGAGACCCGAAGCGCCCTACTCCGCCGCCTCGTCCTTCGCCTCTCCGTCCTCCTGCAGGAACCCGCCCGACTGCCGCGACCACAGATCCGCGTACAGCCCCGTCCCCGACACCAGTTCGGCATGCGTCCCGGTCTGGATGATCTCGCCCTGTTCGAGGATGACCAGCCGATCCATCTCCGTCAGCGTCGAGAGCCGGTGGGCGATGGCGATGACGGTTTTGCCGGACATCAGGGCGAAGAGGTTCTCCTGAATGGCCTGCTCCACCTCCGAATCCAGCGCCGAGGTCGCCTCGTCGAGGATCAGGATCGGCGCGTCCTTGAGGAACACGCGCGCGATCGCGATCCGCTGCCGCTGGCCGCCGGACAGCTTGACGCCGCGTTCGCCGACCTGGGCGTCGAGACCCTTTCGGCCCTGATTGTCCTCGAGGATCGCGATGAAGTCCCAGGCATTCGCCCGCTTCGCCGCCGCGATGATCTCCTCGTCGCTCGCCTCCGGCCGGCCATAGGCGATGTTGTCGCGAATGGAGCGGTGCAGCAGCGAGGTATCCTGCGTCACGACGCCGATCTGCCGGCGCAGGCTGTCCTGCGTCACCGTGGCGATGTCCTGCCCGTCGATCAGGATGCGACCCGACTTCAGGTCGTAGAACCGCAGGAGAACGTTCATCAGCGTCGTCTTGCCGGCACCCGACCGGCCGACCAGACCGACCTTCTCGCCCGGCGCGATCGACAGCGACAGCCGGTCGATGACCCGGCTGTGCTTGCCGTAGTCGAAGCCGATGGCATCGAAGACGATCCCGCCGCGCGACGCATCCAGCACCTTGGCATCAGGGATATCGACGATGTCATGCGCCTTCGTCATCATCGACATGCCGTCATAAACGGTGCCGATGTTTTCAAAGAGCGCCGAAACCTCCCACATCACCCATTGCGACATGCCGTTGATGCGCATGGCGAGCGAAACGGCAATCGCGATCGAGCCGATCGAAACGTCGCTCGTCATCCACAGATGAATGCCGAGCGACGCGATGGCAAACAGCGCGATGCAGTTGTTGGTGTAGACCAGCACGTGGAACAGCGTCACCTTGCGCATCTGCTTGTGCACCGTGCCGAGAAACGCGTCCATGCTGTCCCTGGCATAGACCTCCTCCCGACCCGCATGCGAGAACAGCTTGACGGTCGCGATGTTGGTGTAGCTGTCGACGATCCGCCCGGTCATCATCGAGCGCGTATCGGCCTGCTCTTTCGAGATCTTGCGCAGGCGCGGCACGAAATAGGCGACGATGCCGATATAGCAGGCCATCCAGACGACGAGCGGCGCGAGCAGCCGCCAGTCGGCCGCGGCAACGACGACCAGCATCGAGACGAAGTAGCTGACGACATAGACGAAGACGTCGAGGATCTTCATCACCGTTTCGCGAACGGCAAGCGAGGTCTGCATGACCTTGGTCGCAACGCGCCCGGCGAACTCGTTGGCAAAGAACGTCATGCTCTGGCGCAGCAGATAGCGGTGCATCTGCCAGCGCGCGATCATCGGGTAGTTGCCGAGCAGGATCTGGTGCATGACCATCGAGTTCAGCGCGACGATGCCCGGCAGGCCGATGAGAATGATCGCCCCCATGACCATCAGCCGCGTTCCCTCCGTCTGGAGGAACGTCGCGCGGTCGGCCGCCGCCAGCCAGTCGACGAGGCTGCCGAGAAACTGGAACAGCGCGACTTCGCCGACGGCGATCAGCATGGCGCAGAACGCCATGATGAACAACCAGGGGGCCGCCGGCCGGGAATAGTGCCAGCAGAAGGCAAACAGGCCGGTCGGAGGCGCTTTCGGCTCCTCCTGCGGATAGGCTTCGAGGCGGGATTCAAACCAGCCGAACATGATCAGACTCCAAAAACAGGAGATTCCGGAGCGATCCATGACGACCGGAAACGGTCATCCCCAGGGATCGCGGCGAGAAAGAGGGCGTTGGGAAGGCGGAAGCGTCCGCATTCGGGATAACGAAGCCGCGATGGGCGTCAGGCTGACGTCACGGAGATCGATGCCGGGAAAAGCACGATCAGACCTTGGCGAGCGGCGCTGGAATATCCGGAAACGGAGAAGAAGCGGCGCGAACCGGTCAGGGGTGAGATGCGGTCCGAAGGGATCGGAGCCAGGTCACCCGGAGGTTGACGGTCACTGAGATATCCATGCAATCCTCCGTACGGTTCGTGTGGGCGCTGGCAACCTCTTAACCAATTTTTCAGGCCCGCACCAGATCGCATGACGGCTTTTTTCGCCGCGCCGGAAGACCGGCTCGCCGCTGTTGCCAATTCGGCACGGATGCCGTAACCGGCTCGCATGCTGCGCATCGCCCTCTACCAGCCCGATATCGCCGGCAATACCGGCACCATCCTGCGCCTTGCCGCCTGCCTCGGCCTCGGCGTCGACATCATCGAGCCCGCCGGCTTCGACCTGTCGGACAGGAACCTGAAGCGCGCCGGCCTCGATTATATCGCCTCGGTTACGCTGGCGCGGCACGTCAACTGGCTGTCGTTCGAGGAAGCGCGCCAGCGCGACGGCCGGCGTCTGGTGCTGGCGAGCACCAAGGCGGCCCAGCCCTATACCCGCTTCACATTCGCGCCCGGAGATACGCTGCTTTTCGGCCGCGAAAGTGCCGGCGTACCGGACACGGTCCATGCAGCAGCGGATGCACGCATCATCATTCCCATGGTGGAAGGCCAACGCTCGCTCAACCTTGCCATGTCGGTGGCAATGATCACGGGCGAAGCCCTGCGGCAGACGTCGCCCGATCTGTCGCCGGGCTAGTCCGCCGTCGGCAGCCGGCGCATGGTGAACTCGATCCGATCGCCCTCGAGCTGACGCCAGCTCTCGACCTCGGTCCAATAGGCGGCTTTTGGGAAATGCTCGAACCATTCCTGCGCCTTCTCCCGGGCGGCGGGGCGGTCGAGCAGGAAGGTTTCGCGGACGAACAGGCTGCCACCGGTCTCGGCGCGTCGCTCGCGATGCCGCGCGATCTGGCGCTTCAGGCCATCGAGCGATGGAGGTGCCGGAGGTCTTGCCATGCCACGCCCTTTCGTCATCCGGAGAGATACGGTGCGGGGAATAAGATAAGCACCGCGTCGCATTTTTGCGAGTCGAATCACGCACGTTCGGGGAAGACGGGCCTCCTCCGGGAGCGGGTGCAGACACCGAGGCAAATCCGGTAAAACAACAGGATAGGCCGACCCTGTAATTCCGCTCGTCACCGAAATGGTCTAGAGTTTGTCAGGGATAAGGGGAATCCGGTTATCCCGAAGAGACAAACGACGACGAAGGAATCGAGACTTTGGCTGGTTCAGAATGAACCTGACAAACTCTGGAAATGACCGAACGCCACGCACCGAGGACTGCCGCGATGGAACGACCCGACCTGCCACCCGGCCTGCCCGACGACATCGAGGACAAGAAGCTTCGCGCCCGCGCCTGGTTCGAGAGCCTGCGCGACACGATCTGCGCTGCCCTGGAGGCCATCGAGAACGATCTCACGGGTCCGCTCGCCGACGAGCCTCCGGGCCGTTTCGAGCGAAAACCCTGGCAGCGCGATGGCGGCGAAGGTGGCGGCGGCGTCATGTCGATGATGGCGGGACGCGTCTTCGAAAAGGTCGGCGTACACACTTCCACCGTCCATGGCGAGTTCTCGCCGGAATTCCGCGCGCAGATCCCCGGAGCGACCGAAGACCCCCGGTTCTGGGCATCCGGCATTTCGCTGATCGCCCATCCCGTAAACCCCAATGTGCCCGCCGTGCATATGAACACGCGCATGGTCGTGACCACCAGCCAGTGGTTCGGCGGCGGCGCCGACCTTACCCCCGTGCTCGACCGACGCCGTGTCATGACCGATCCGGATACGATCCTCTTCCACAAGGGTCTCGAGATCGCCTGCGGCCGTCATGCGGTGGCCGATCATGCCCGCTACAAGGCGTGGTGCGACGAATACTTCTTCCTGAAGCACCGCAACGAGCCGCGCGGCACGGGCGGCATTTTCTACGATTGGCTGCACTCGCCCGACGAACAGGGCGGCTGGGAAGCGGACTTCGCCTTCACCCAGGATATCGGCCGCGCCTTCGCCATGCTCTACCCGAAGATCGTCCGCTCGAACTTCAACAATCCCTGGACGGAAGAGGATCGCGACGAGCAGCTCGTCCGGCGCGGGCGCTATGTCGAATTCAACCTGCTCTACGACCGCGGCACCATCTTCGGTCTGAAGACCGGGGGCAATGTCGACTCGATCCTCTCCTCGCTCCCGCCGGTCGTTCGCTACCCCTGAGCGCCCGTCGGCGCTACTCGGGGCCGATCGCAACCAATCGGCGCCATCGACGTTGTTCGTCCGTGCAAGAGCACGGGATCAGAGGAGCAATGACGATGGTGTACAAGGAACGGACGTTCTTCGGTACGGACCCGGGCGATGCGGCAGCCAACCAGCCGGCAGATCTGGAAACCCGCGTGGCCGATACGCTGGCGGCCATGCGGGACATCGACGTCAGCGACGTCAGCGTCGTCTCCCGCGGCAACACCATCGTCCTCTCCGGCTTCATCAGTTCGCCTGAGGAAGCCAACCGCGCCGTGGAAGCGGCCACGTCCGTCGAGGGTGTCGACGAGGTGGTCAACCAGATGACGATTCCCGAGATACGGACGTGAAAGCGAACGCTGCGGACAGATACGCGGAGTTACCGCGTCGCGTCGGATCTTTCGCTTCCACCTGAAACGACAACGGCTGCAGAGCGATCGCCCTGCAGCCGTTGTTGATAAAGAAGATCCGGTCTCAGATCGCCGTGAGCGTCCACCGGACGATATCGGCCACCACCTTGGCGCCAGCTCCGTCGAGCCCCTTGATATAGGCCGGTGCGCCGGTGCCCGAGACGGGAACCGTGGCGCGGAAGGCCTTCTGGGCGCGGACGGTGCCGTTGCGATCGTTGACGATCTTCGCGAAAATCTCCACCACCGCGGTACGCGACCCGGTCGTGTCCACCTCGAAGGAGCGGATTTCGGTCACGACCTGATAGTCGATGGCGAGGCCCTCGCCCGGCTTGCCGACGCCGCCGACCTTGCCGCTGTTCTCGAACGCCTGAACCAGTTTTGACTGCACCATGCGCGGCAGGCGGTCGCCCCACTGCGATTTCGCGAGATACTGCAGCTCGGAGCCCGAAAGCCGGATGACGATCTGGTCGCTGTCGAGCGCCTTCAGCGCCGTCGGCTCGGGCACGAGAATTTGCTTGGATGTCGCGGCCGGTCCCTCGACGGACGGGACGGACGACAGGCTATAGGTGTCGTTATTCGGCTTCCCCGCGCAGGCGCCAAGCGGTGCTGCCACGAGAAGAAGAGCCAAAGCCCGGAGGAAACGCGATTTACCAGTACCGTTGACGTCCGGAAACATTCAGCCATGACCCTTATTGATGGGGAGCAATCTAAGCAGCGACTTGAACAAGACAAGGGCGAAACGCCTCCGTCGCATCACGTGCAGCGCGGAAAAGCGACAACCTGTGCAGTCATGTCACGCTTCTCGTCCAATACCTCGTGCGAGGCGCGTCTCGCAGGGCGTGGGATCGGCCATAAACCTTGGCCGGTCCCGCCTTTATCCGAATCGCATGTAGCCTTTATCAAGCCTCAGCGACGCGTGCGCCCGTCATACTGCTTCACCGTCTCGCCGCCGAACAGAAGCCGCTGCGGGTTCTTGTCGAAGGTCGAGATGGTGCTGTCGAGCGACTGCACGGTGCGGCGGGTATCGTCCACCAGCGCCTCGATGTCGCGCAGGCCGGAGCTGGTGAAGCGCTTCAGGTTGTTTGCGATCGGGCCGATCTGGGCGTTGATATTGTCGGCCACGCTGCGGAACGAGGCCAGCGTCTGGCGTGCGTCCTGCGAGATACCGGGCGCATCCGCGTCGCCGAGGAAGCCGTCCAGCTTGACGAGGATGCCATCGACACGGCTGGACGCCGCGTTCAGCTTGTTGGCCATCTGCGTCACGTCGGTAATCGTCTGGTCGATCTCCGGCTGCCGCTCGCGCACGCTGTCGGCCAGCGACGCGAAGGTCGAGATGGCGCGGCGGGCGTCGGCACTGGCGACAGAGGCGTCGTTGATGACGTTGCCCACCTTCTGCGAATCGACGGCGCCCAGCAGCGAATCGACCTTGGCGAGCGTGGTGGTCGCATTCGCCCCGAAGCGCTCATAGGTCTCGGCGGTCTTGCGGATCGTCGCGATCGTATCGGACACGCCGGCGGATGCTGCCGACAGCTCGTCGCTCATCCGCGCGACGTTGGAAACGATGCGGTTCACGTCCTGCGGATTGACCGACTTCACCAGCGCGTCAGCAGAGGTCAGCGTCGAATCGAGCTTCTCGGCGGCGCTGTTGATGGAGGTCGAAAGCGCGCTCACGCTTTCGAGAAACTGGTCGATACCCTCCGAATTGTCGGCAAGCGACTTCGAGAAGCGTTCGGCATTGGTGATCGTGCCGGTCAGCGGTCCGCGCACGTCGGAGACGAAGCCCTGGATATCGCCGATGGCGTCATTGGCGCGGTCCATGATCTTGTCGGCGGTTGCCAGCAGGCTGGTCACGCTCGACTGGTCGGCCTGGATCTGGGCCGAGGTGCCCTCGTCAATCGCCTTGCGCAGGATGCTCGGCTCACCCTTGTTGCCGCCGCTGAGCTCGATATAGGCAGCACCCGTCAGGCCCTGCACTTCGAGCGTGGCCTTGGTGGAGGTCAGCACCGGCGCATCGGCCGAAACTTCCGTCACGGCGACCGAATAGCGCGGATCGTTGGCATTGATCGCGAGGCTGCGGACGCTGCCGACGGGAATACCGTTGAAGCGCACCGGCGAACCGACGCTCAGGCCGTTGGCAGAGCCGGGAATGCTCACGACCAGCTCGACCATCTCGCCGCCGCGTCCGAACTGGGACATCCAGTAGACGAACCCGAAGGCGGCGACGATCACGGCGATGGTGAAGAACCCGACGATCGTGTAATTGGCTTTGGTTTCCATCTTTGGCGTCTACCCTGTGGCCGCGCGGGCCTAATTAGAACTGTCTGAAATTTTTAAAACCGGTCAGCTTGCGCGCCCGCTCTTTTCGTTGTCCTACCGGCTGCTCTCGTCGCGCCGCGGCGCGTTCGGATCGTGATGGTGCAGGTCGTGGCCATCGTCGCGCACGATCGAGCGCGCCCGCTTGCCGCGGAAATAAGACTGCACCCAGTCGTCGTCGGAGGCGAGCATGTCCTCGATCGTCCCTTCCACCATGACTTTCTTGTTCCCGAGAACCGCAATGCGGTCGCAGACCGAAAACAGGCTGTCGAGGTCGTGAGTCACCATATACACAGTCAGTCCAAGAGTGTCCCGCAGCCGCGCGATCAATTCATCGAACTCGGCGGCACCGATCGGGTCGAGACCCGAGGTCGGCTCGTCGAGGAAGACGAGGTCGGGATCGAGCGCCAGCGCGCGCGCAAGCGCGGCGCGCTTGATCATGCCGCCCGAAAGCTCGGAGGGAAATTTGTCGGCCGCTTCCGGTGCAAGGCCGACCAGCTCGATCTTCAGCCGCGCCAGATCGTCCATGATCTCCTGCGGCAGGTCGAGATATTCCCGCATCGGAACCTGGATATTCTCCTTCACCGTCAGCGAGGAGAACAGCGCGCCATGCTGGAACAGCACACCGAGGCGTGTGTCGAGTTCCACGCGCTCCTCGTCGCTCACCGCGTCATACTCGGCGCCCAGGATCTCGATCTTGCCCGAACGGCGCGGCAGAAGCCGCAGCACCGTGCGCATCAGCACCGACTTGCCGGTACCGGAAGGTCCGACGAAGCCGAGGATCTCGCCCCGGTAGATATCGAGGTTCAGCGCATCCAGCACGACGTTCGTGCCGAAGGCGACCGTCAGGTCCTTGACGGACAGGATGATCTCGCGATCGCCCTTACCCTTCGCTGGGCTGGGCGTCGTGTCCTGTGCATTGTCGGCGGTCTGCATCGCTGTCGCCTCCATCAGAAATTGATCGCCGAGTAGAAGATGGCGAAGAGGGCGTCGATGAGGATGACCACGAAGATCGATTTCACCACCGATTGCGTCACATGCTTGCCGAGCGATTCGGCACTGCCGCCGACCTTCATGCCTTCGACGGAGGCGACGATGCCGATGATCAGCGCCATGAACGGCGCCTTGATCATACCGGCGAGCACGGAGGAGAAATCGACCGCCTCCTGCAGGCGGGCGAGGAAGGTGTCGAGCGTGATGCCGGAATAGATGTTGACCACCAGGGCAGCACCCGAAAGCGCCGCGAAATTGGCGATGATCGTGAGAAGCGGCAGGGCGATGGTGAGAGCGACGAGGCGCGGGAAGACGAGGATGCCGATGGGGCTCAGGCCCATTACCTTCAGGGCATCGATCTCCTCGCGCATCTTCATCGAGCCGACTTCGGCCGTGATCGCACTGCCGGAGCGGCCGGCGATCATGATGGCGGTCAGGAGCACGCCGATTTCACGCAGCTGCAGAATGCCGACGAGATCGACCACGAAGAGTTCGGCGCCGAAATAACGCAGCTGAAAGGCGCCCTGCTGCGCGATGATCGCGCCGATCAGGAACGACATCAGGGCGACGATCGGCACGGCCTGCACACCCATGCGATCGATCTGGTTGACAATGGCGGCTGGCGACAGACCGCTGTGGCGGCCGACCTTCAGCTGCGCGCCGCGAACGGCGGAGCCGACGATGTACATGGCCGCGACCGTATCGTCCCACATGGCCAGCACGGCCTTGCCGACGGGCTGGAACGCCTTGTCGGCAAGCGTGCGCGGCGGGCCGTTATCGGCCTGCGGTTCGCGCAGTTCGGCCGGCAGCGCCTTCACGAGTTCGAGATAGCCGGCATTGCCGCCATCCAGCGTCACCGCATCGTCACCGCCCAGCTTCGTCATGAAGCGGCGGATGATCCAGGCGCCGGCCGTGTCCATGGCGGTGATGTCGGAGAGGTCGAATCGGACTTGCGCGCCCTGCGGCCCGCCGGCAGGCTTGGCCATTTCGTCCAGGCGCTTCACCACGGAGGGCAGGCCGGAGGCGCGCCAGTTACCGCCGAAACGATAGACCGTGTCCCCCTTCTCGCCGGAATCGTCGCGCTCGACGGTCGCTTCAGTCTTGACGAGAGTTTTGGTCACGCGGTTCTAAATTCTCTGGGCAAAGGTTGCATCGGTAGCGATCTTCCAACACTCATAGCGACTGGCGTTAACGATGTCACCGATGGAAAAGACGCCGAGGGCAATCGCGACGACAGGCAGTTGACGACCGTGATGTCGATGCCACGTTCCCACCTCTGCATCGTTTCGGAAAGGCTATACGCAGATGACCACGCTTGAGATCACCGTCGAGCATTTTCCGATCGCCGGGCACTTCACCATTTCGCGAGGCTCCAAAACGGCAGCCTCCGTCGTCACCTGCCGCCTGCGGGAGGGCGTGACGAACGGCATCGGCGAATGCGTGCCCTATGCCCGCTATGGCGAAACGATCGAAAGCGTCGTCGCGGCCATCGAGGCCTGCCGTCACGCGATCGAGCGCGGCATCGGCCGGGCCGAACTCGCCCGCATCATGCCGCCGGGTGCGGCCCGCAATGCGGTGGATTGCGCAATGTGGGACCTGGAGGCGAAGAAGAGCGCCCTGCCCGTGTGGCAGCTCGCCGGCCTGCCCCTGCCGCAGCCCCTCGTCACCGCCTACACGATCTCGCTCGCCGACGCCGAGACGATGGCGGCCCGTGCGGCGGAAGCCGCCTTCCGGCCCGTCCTCAAGGTCAAGGTCGGCACCGCGGACGACGCCGCCCGCATCCGCGCGGTCCGGCGGTCCGCCCCCGAATCGATCATTATCCTCGATGCCAACGAAGGCTGGACGGACGACAACCTTTCCGCGCATTTCGCCGTCTGCGAGGAAGCGGGCGTCGCGCTCATCGAGCAACCGCTGCCGGCGGGCCATGACGAGATCCTCGCCCGCGTGCCCCGGCCAGTCCCCGTCTGTGCGGATGAGAGCGTCCACACCATCGCCGATCTCGATCACCTCGCCGGCCGCTACGATGCCGTCAACATCAAGCTCGACAAGACCGGCGGCCTCACCCACGCCTTCGACATGCGCGATCGGGCCCGCGCACTCGGCCTCGACGTCATGGTCGGTTGCATGGTGGGCACATCGCTTGCCATGGCGCCCGCGGCCCTCGTCGCGCAGGGTGCTGCCTTCGTCGACCTCGACGGCCCGCTGCTGCTTGCGCGCGACCGCGAGCCGGGCCTGCGCTACGAAGGCTCGCTGCTCATGCCGCTGGAGCCGGAACTCTGGGGCTGAAGCGTCCAGGCGGCGATGAGAAGCGCAAAGCCGATGAAGGCGGCGACCGCCATGGACAGGAAGCCGTGCACGCCGAACCAGCCGTAGAAGATGCCGGAGACGAAGGTGCAGAGCGCCGTGAAGATACCCGTATAGAAGAAGTAAAGCCCCTGCGCCGCCGTCTCCTGCCGCTCGGCCACGCGACGCACCAGCATGGTCTGCAGGCCGGTATGCATGATGGCGTAGGTGAAGGCGTGGGAACACTGCAGCGCGAAAGTGCCCCAGAAGCCGAGATCGAGCGGAAAGACGAGCCAGCGCAGAATGGCAAGCCCCGCGCCCGAAAAGATCATCGCCCAGAGGCTGACCCGCACGAGGATCACCTTGGCGGCGACGAACATGGCGATCTCCGCCGCGACGCCGGCGCTCCAGAGCAGTCCCACCTCCGTCCCCGAAAAACCGATGCTCGTCCAGTAGAGCGCCGAAAACGCAAACAGCATGCCGTGGCTGCCGTTCACGAGCCCGACGCCCATCAGCAGCATCTGGATGTCGGGCGCGCGCAGCGCCTTCGGCGGCGGGTCGGCCAGCGTCGTCAGCGTGGAGGGACGCCGCGGCGCCCCGACGCGCGGCGCAAGGAACGTGACCGCGACCATGGCGACGAAGCCCACCGTCATCGCCGGCAGCACCATCATCGCGCCGAAACGGCTGATCAGCGCGCCGCCGATCATCGTCGCGCAGATGAAGGCGATGGAGCCCCACAGCCGCATCCGCGCATAGTCGAAGCCCCAGCGCCGAACACCGGTCAGCGCCACCGCCTCGACGATCGGCACATAGGGCGAATAGACCACGCCCTGCAGCGTGTAGATGGCCAGCACCGCCCAGAACGCGTGGGACACGAACAGCCCGAGCGCCGTCAGCAGCGACAGCCCGGCCGACCAGAGCAGCAGCCGCGTCCGTTCACCCAGCGCATCCGCGATCATGCCCGCGACCGGCGCCGAGAACACCCGCACGAACATGGGGACCGCCAGGATCACCGAAATCTGCGCTGCGTCGAACGACAGCGACGCCAGCCAGACCGGGAAGAAAGGCAGCGCAAAGCCGTTGATGAACAGCGGCGCGCTGAAGAGCAATGCGATCCGCGCCACGAATCGCGACGGCGGCGCCGGCTCGCGGACCCTTGACGAAGAGTCAGGGAACCTTGGCGAAGAGGAAGAATCCATTCGGGATGACCTGATGTCGATCCTGCCGGTTATCATGCCCCGGGTAGACCGCGCCAGTGCGAACCTGTCCCGGAAACCCGGTAGCTTGCCGTCACCGGCTCTTTCCGGAAGCGACCCGGCTCAGGCGGCGTGCCGCGCGAGAAACGAACCGACCAGAGCCTGCGCCTCGCTGCTGTCCTCTGCGGGCTGCGGTGCGCCGGCCAGCACGTTCCAGGTGAGCAGCTCCATGCGCCCGTCCGCATGCTCGGCGATCGCCGTGCAGCTTTCCACCCAGTCGCCGGAATTCATATAGCGGATGCCGCCGATATCCTCGATCACCGCATGGTGGATATGCCCGCAGACCACACCGTCCGCCTCGGCCTTGCGCGCTTCCGCAGCGACGACGGTCTGGAATTCGCCGATGAAGTTGACGGCGTGCTTGACCTGCTGCTTCGCCCAGGCCGAAAACGACCAGTAGGGCATGCCGAGCCGGCGGCGCACGGCGGCGAGCCCGATATTGATGACGATCGCCGTGTCGTAGGCCCAGTCGCCGAGATAGGCGAGCAGCCGGGCATTGCGCACGACCACGTCGAACTCGTCCCCATGCAGCACGAGATAGCGCAGTCCGTCCGCACTCTCGTGGATATGGCGCGAGGCCACCTCGATGCCGCCGAAATGCATACCGGGAAAGGCTCGCAGAAATTCGTCGTGATTGCCGGGGATATAGATGATCCGCGTTCCCTTGCGGGCCTTGCGCAGCAGCTTCTGCACCACGTCGTTGCAGGATTGCGGCCAGTACCAGGAGCGCTTCAGCCGCCATCCATCGACGATGTCGCCGACGAGGATGATCGTATCGGCATCGTGCAGGCGCAGGAAATCGAGCAGGTAATCGGTCTTTGCGGCCTTGGAGCCCAGATGCACGTCGGAAATGAACAGGGTCCGGAAATGCCGGACGGCAGGCTCGCTCACTCTCTGGTCCATGTGTCCTCTCCGGGTTTCAGATCCTGCCATTCGTGAAAACAGACTCCTGTTTCAGGAGCATGACAACACAACACGTGAATGTGAGAAGCCTGCCAAAACCTGAGCCGCGAACTGTACGCACCGGCGAATTCGTGCCAGAAGAACCCCGTTCTGAAAGAGGGTACTGACGCGATGAGCAGCGGCGAAGACACCAAGACACCGAAGACACCGGCCGGCGGCGACCTTGACGAACAGGCGCTGTTCTTCCACCGGTATCCCCGTCCCGGCAAGCTGGAGATCCAGGCGACAAAGCCGCTCGGCAACCAGCGCGACCTCGCGCTCGCCTATTCCCCGGGCGTCGCCGCCCCCTGTCTCGCCATCCGCGACGACCCGTCGATGGCCGCCGAATACACGGCGCGCGCCAACCTCGTTGCCGTCGTCTCCAACGGCTCGGCCGTGCTCGGCCTCGGCAATATCGGCCCGCTGGCCTCCAAGCCCGTGATGGAGGGCAAAGCCGTCCTCTTCAAGAAATTCGCCGGCATCGACGTGTTCGACATCGAGATCGATGCGCCGGAAATCGCCCGCATGGTCGATGTCATCTCGGCGCTGGAACCCACATTCGGCGGCATCAACCTTGAGGACATCAAGGCTCCCGAATGTTTCGAGGTCGAGCGCCAGCTGCGCGCGAAGATGGACATTCCCGTCTTCCACGACGACCAGCACGGCACCGCCATCATCGTCGCCGCCGCCATCCTCAATGGCCTTGAACTCGCCGGCAAGGACATCGCCAAGGCGAAGATCGTCACCTCCGGCGCCGGTGCCGCAGCGCTTGCCTGCCTCAATCTTCTGGTCGAGCTCGGCGCCCGGCGCGAAAACATCTGGGTCCACGATCTCGAAGGCCTCGTCTACGAGGGCCGCGAAGTCCTGATGGACGAATGGAAGTCGATCTACGCCCAGAAGAGCGACAACCGGGTGCTGGCCGACAGCATCGCCAATGCCGACGTCTTCCTCGGCCTGTCGGCGGCCGGCGTGCTGAAGCCGGAACTGCTGGTGCAGATGGCCGAGCGGCCGCTCATCATGGCGCTCGCCAATCCGAACCCTGAAATCATGCCCGATCTCGCCCGCGCGGCGCGGCCGGACGCGATGATCTGCACCGGCCGGTCGGATTTCCCCAACCAGGTCAACAACGTCCTCTGCTTCCCCTACATCTTCCGCGGCGCGCTCGATTGCGGCGCCCGGACGATCAACGAGGAAATGAAGATGGCCGCCGTGCGCGCCATCGCCGGTCTTGCCCGCGAGGAGCCATCGGATGTCGCCGCTCGCGCCTACTCCGAGGAAACGCCGATCTTCGGCCCGGACTATCTCATCCCCTCGCCCTTCGACCAGCGGCTGATCCTGCGCATCGCGCCGGCCGTCGCCAAGGCTGCGGCCGACAGCGGCGTCGCCGCCCGGCCGATCACCGATTTCGATGCCTATCTCGACCAGCTGAACCGCTTCGTGTTCCGCTCCGGCTTCATCATGAAGCCGATCTTCACGCTGGCGAAAGCCGCCGAGAAGAAGCGGGTCATCTTCTCGGAAGGCGAGGACGAGCGCGTGCTGCGCGCCGCCCAGGTGCTGCTGGAAGAAGGCACCGCGCTGCCGATCCTCATTGGCCGCCCGCAGATCATCGAATCGCGCCTCAAGCGCTACGGCCTGCGCATCCGCCCGGAAACCGATTTCGAGGTGATCAATCCGGAAAGCGACCGCCGCTTCAAGGATTACGTCGATCAGTATCTCTCGCTGGTCGGTCGCCTCGGCGTCATCCCGGAAGCCGCCCGCACCATCGTGCGCACCAACTACACCGTCATCGGCGCGATCGCGCTGAAGCGCGGCGAGGCCGATGCGCTGATCTGCGGCCTCGAAGGCCGCTACAGCCGCCATCTGCGCGATATCGCGCAGATCATCGGCAAGCGGCCGGGCGCGCTGGATTTCTCGGCCATGAGCCTGCTGATCTCCCAGCACGGCGCGACCTTCTTCACCGACACCTTCGTCACCTTCAACCCGACCTCGGAAGAGATCGCGCAGAAGACGATCATGGCGGCGGAAGAGATCAAGCGCTTCGGCATCACGCCACGCGCCGCCCTCGTCTCGCACTCCAACTTCGGCTCGCGCGAATCGGAAAGCGCCAGCAAGATGCGCCGGGCGATGGAGTTCGTGCGCGAGCTTGCGCCCGATCTGGAAGCGGACGGCGAAATGCACGGCGAATCGGCGATCTCCCAGGTTCTGCGCAAACGCGTCATGCCGAGCACGACGCTGCACGAGGATGCCAATCTTCTGGTTTTCCCCAATCTGGATGCCGCCAACATCACCTTCGGCGTGGTGAAGAGCATGATCGACGGCCTGCATGTCGGGCCGATCCTGCTCGGCGCCGCCCTGCCCGCCCACATCCTGTCGCCCTCGGTCACCTCGCGTGGCGTCGTGAACATGGCGGCCCTGGCCGTGGTGGAAGCGTCACACCCGGTTTGAACCGTTCTGGCCGCGCGAATGTGATCGCGCGGCGCGTTGCAGAGAGATGCAAAGCGTCTATGATATCGTCTTATCCGCGCTTCCCGAGGGCGCGGATCTTATCGGTCTCTCCGGGAGGCCGGACATTCCCACCGAGGCAGGCGACGTTTGAGTATCCGCAGAGTGTCCATGGCCGCATTGCTCGCGCCGCTCCTGTGCCTGTCAGCGGGTGCCGAAGCCTCTCCGCTCTGCGACAGGCTGTTTGCGCGCCTCGCCGACCTGCCCGAGACGATGTCGAACGACAGCGGCTATGACGATACCCGTCAGCGCAATGTCACCGGCGCCATCACGCGGCAGAATCTGGAGCTTCGCAGTGCGCGCAGCCAGCAGCGGGCGCTCGGCTGCAGCACGGACAGCGTCACCGTCATCAATGGTGACAACGAAGAGGCCTGCGCCGACCTCGACAACCGCATCGCCGCCATCAGCGAAGATCTCGCGGAGCTGAAAGCGCACCGCGCGGAAGAGATTGCGGGCTCGGACGATGACGCCGCCCGTCGCCGCGTGCTGGTGGCCCTGCAGGCCAATCGCTGCGAGGCGGTCGACAGCGATCTCGTCAGCGCGTCCGTCTCGGGCCCGGATGCATCCGAACCCCGCCGCTTTCGCAACATCATCGCCGACCTTCCGCCGATCGGCAGCGAAGAGACGAGCCTGAGGGGGCCTTCCGATGGCCCTGTGTCCGAGCCGCCGATAACGGACCTGTCCGCCCCCAACCTGCATCTCCTGACGCAGGATGGCCCGCTGCGCACCATGTGCGTGCGCAAATGCGACGGCTCGTTCTTCCCGATCTCCGCCAACGCCACGCCGGACGATTTCGAGCGCGATGCGCAAACCTGCAGCGCCCGCTGCCCGGGGGCGACGACCGAACTCTACTATCATCCGCTGACCGGCGAGACGCAGGATATGATCTCGGCCAGCACCGGCAGCCCCTATACCGATCTGCCAACGGCGTTCGCCTACAAGAGCGGAAGCCCCGCCGCCCGCAGCCAGTGCGGCTGCCGCATTCCGTCGCAATCGGCCGCCACGAACCCGGGCTCCGGCTTCTCGACCCTGCCCGGCGATGCACCCGCTCCCCGCATGAGCACCCCATCCGACAAAGCCGTGGTCACCATCACCACGAAGCCGCAATCCGCCACGGCCGCACCCACGGCCCCGGAGCCTGCCGCCCCGAAAGTGTTCCTGCCGTCCACGGCACCGGCGGAGACATCGCTGCCCGCCGTCAACGAGCGGCCCTACGACCCCAAAGCAAACCGCGTCCGCCAAGTCGGCCCCTCCTTCCTGCCGGCCGAGGAATCCTCCATCGACCTGCACCACCCCGCAGGCCCCGGCTACCAGCAGCAGCAGACGAACTGAGACAGGCGCTTACGACACCGGCGCATAGCGGACGAAGGCGAAGCTCTTCCCGTCCGGAGACCAGTTCGGCACGTTCATCGTGCCCTGCCCGCCGAAGAGCTCGAACAGGTCCCGGGCGTTGCCGCCGTCAGGGTCCATCAGCCGCAGCCGCACCGTCAGGTCGCGCGGATGGTCGAACACATCGCCGTCATAGGAAATGACGAGGACGCTGCGGCCATCCGGCGAGGGATGCGGAAACCAGTCGCCATAGGGGCTGTCGGTGATGCGTTCCGCCGGCCCGCCCGCCGCTGGCACACGCCAGATCTGCATGCGGCCAGACCGGCTGGAGTTGAAATAGACCCAGCGCCCGTCGGCGGAATAATCCGGCCCGTCATTGCGCCCTTCGCCCTGCGTCAGGCGCGTCTCCTCGCCGCCATCGACGGCAATCGTATAGATATCGAACACCTGGTCGCGAATGCCGCAATAGGTCAGCCGCTTGCCGTCCGGCGACCAGCCATGCCAGTAGGAGGGCAGGTTCCGTGTCACGAGCGTCGGCGTGCCGCCACCGATCGGCAGCGTGTAGATCGCCGACTTCCCGAATTCCGTCTTGTCGCTGATCGCAAGCAGCCATCCATCCGGCGAAACGCCATGGTCGTTGTTCAGTCTGTCGGCAAAGCCCGTGTCGATCATCTCCGGCTCTCGTTCATCGAGACCGAGACGCCAGAGCCGGCCGTCGCCGTTGACGATCAGGCCGTCGCCGCCGGGCGTGAAATTCGGCGCCTCAACCAGCCGGTCCGTCTGCCAGACCACCCGCGTCTCGCCTGTTTCCACAGTGAATATCTCGACCGAACTGCGCATGCCGTCTCCTCCGCGCGGGAATGCAACACCCCGCCGAAAACCATGAAATCACGGGCCTTGTGCGTGGGAAAGCACATTCATCCCCTGTTCAACATGACATCGGTATGACAGTCATGCGAAGAATTTGTGAAGGGAGCCGGCCATGGCGAGTTTTCAGTCAGCCGTGAACGTCAAACCCTCCGTGGACGTCTATGGACCGACAGCGGTCCAGGACCTGCGTCCGTCGAAGACCCTGTCCAACGTCCGCGGCATCGTCGTCTCGTTCCTGCTCGCGGTCTCGCTGATCTTCATCGTCGAGTGGATCGCCCGCAATTCGGCAGCCGAAGCCTCCGCCTTCTTCCTCGATCCCGCCCGCCCGGCCTTGGTCACGGCCTTCGTCTTCTTCCTGCTCTTTCTCGCCATCGACGCCATCGTCGGCCGCGCAGAATACGGGCTGGTCCTGATCGCCCCTCTGGCGCTGGTCCCGGCGCTCGTCACGCGCCAGAAGCAGATCTTCCTCTCCGATCCGCTCTATCCCACCGACTTCCTGTTCGGCCGCCAGATTCTGGAGCTGATGCCCGTTCTGGTGCGCGATCGCCCGGGAACCGCAATCTGTATCGCCGTCGGCCTCGTCCTGTCGCTGGCCGGCCTTACCTGGCTCATCCGCCACGCCTGGCGCCGGTTCCCCCGGCTCACGCGCCGCCAGCGCATTGCGCGCCTTGCGGTCGCCCTGCCGCTCCTCGGCGGCTTCTACCACCTGATGGATTACAACCAGTTCTCCTGGGTGCGCGACCGGCTGCAGATCATCCCCATCATGTGGGACCAGACCGAAAACTACCGCCACAACGGCTTCACGCTCGCTTTCGTGCTGAACCTGCCGATGGCGAATGTCGCGGCCCCTCCCGGCTACATGGCCAACGCCATTGATGCGATCCCGACCGAGCCGGTGCCCGCCGGCACGTCGCATCGCGGCAAGCCCGACGTCATCGTCCTCATGAGCGAGTCCTTCTGGGATCCGACCCGCCTGCCGAACGTGAAGCTCACGCCGGATCCGATGCCGACGATCCGCGAAATGCAGTCCGGCGACGTGTTCTCTCCCGAGTTCGGCGGCATGACGGCCAATGTCGAGTTCGAGGCGCTGACCGGCTTCTCGAACGCGTTTTTGCCTTATGGCAGCATTCCGTATCAGCAGTACATCCGCAACCCGATCCCCTCGCTCGCCACCTTCTTCCGCGGCGAAGGCTATGTCGCGCGCGCCGTCCACCCGTTTCAGGGCTGGTTCTGGAACCGCAGCGCCGTCTACAAGTCCTTCGGCTTCGAGCAGTTCCGCTCGGAGGAAAACCTGCCGCCCATGGAAAAGCGCGGCATCTTCACCTCCGACGAATCCCTGACCAAGGAGATCATGCGCCAGGCCGACGAGCTGCGCGACCCGTTCTTCTTCTTCACGGTGACGCTGCAGGGCCACGGCCCCTACGAGGCCAACCGCTATGCGCACAACACCATCAAGGTCGAAGGCAACCTGCCGGAGAACGACCGGCAGGTGCTGGAAACCTATGCGCAGGGCGTGAAGGAAGCCGACGACAGCCTGAAGATGCTGATGGACTGGGCCAAGGAGCGCGACCGCGAGACGATCATCGTGCTCTTCGGCGACCACCTGCCGCCGCTGAACACCGTCTACACCTCCACCGGCTACATGCCCGACGTCACCGCGTCGCGCAAAGGCACGGCCGAGCAGATGGCGGCGAGCCACGAGACGCCGCTGGTCATCTGGTCGAACAAGACCGGCCCGGTGAAGAACGTCGGCACCATCAGCCCGGCCTTCCTCTCCTACCAGATTCTGAAGACCGGCGGCTTCGAGCACCCCTACTACACCGCCTTCCTCGGCGACGTCTTCAACCGCTACCACGTCGTCGACCGCTACATGCTCGTCGACGCCGCCGGCAAGGACACCGAAGCCTGGTCCCGCAACAAGAAGATCCCTTCCGTGCTGCGCGACTACCGCTTCCTCCAGCACGACATGATGTTCGGCAAACGCTACGGCACAGACCGCTTCTTCGAAACCCACGCAGAGCTGTTTCCGCAGCCGGTGATGTGATCGGCGGGACCGGCGTCGGGCGCTGTTTTCGCGGAGCTTTTCCTCCCTCCCGGCATCCCGGACTTGATCCGGGATCCAGCGACCTGACGTCCGTCAGGTCGGAAGAGTCTTTTCAGCCCGCAGACGTGTGCTGGCTGGATTCCGGGTCAAGCCCGGAATGACGGAGGATGGATAGGCCCTCCGTCAGATGGTTGGCCGGCTCCGCGAGGCGGGACCTTCCCGAAAAGCAAAAGGGGTGCGGACATCACGCCCCACCCCTCTCATCCCGTCGGCTCTCGCCAGACCTCACGCCGCGCGGCGGGCTCCGGCCTCATACCCCTGCTCCAGGCGGAAGCGGGCGAGGAGCTGTTGCAACTGGCGGCTCTGGTCGGCGAGGGTCTCGCTGGCAGCCGTCGTCTCTTCCACCATGGCGGCGTTCTTCTGCGTCATCTGGTCCATGTGGTTGACGGAGGTGTTGATCTCGCCCAGCGCCGTGGCCTGCTCGCGCGAGGCCGTGGCGATGCTCTCCACATGACCATTGACCTGATTGACCAGCTTCTCGATCTCCAGCAGCGCCGTGCCGGTGGAGCGCACCAGCGTCACGCCGCCCTCGACTTCCGAAGCCGAGGCGCTGATCAGCGTCTTGATCTCCTTGGCGGCATTGGCCGAACGCTGGGCAAGCTCGCGGACTTCCTGCGCGACGACGGCAAAGCCGCGACCGGCTTCCCCGGCGCGCGCCGCTTCCACACCGGCATTCAGCGCGAGCAGGTTGGTCTGGAAGGCGATCTCGTCGATCACGCCGATGATCTGCCCGATACGGCTGGAGGAGTCCTCGATCCGTCCCATGGCATCGACCGCGCTGCGCACGATGGCGCCGGACCGTTCGGCGCTGGCCTTGGTCTCGCGCACCATGTCCTGCGCTTCGTTCGCCCGCATGGAGGCCGTGCGAACCGTGGCGGTGATCTCGTCGAGGGCCGCCGCCGTCTCTTCCAGCGCCGCGGCCTGCTGCTCGGTGCGCTTCGACAGGTCGTTCGCCGCCCCGCTCAGCTCCGCCGAGCTTTCCGAAATGGTCGAGCCCGCGCCGCGCACGCTTTCCATGGTGGAACGCAGCGTCACCATCGTCGCGTTGACATTGGCCTGCAGTTCGCCGAACGCGCCCTGGAACCGACCGTTCATGCTCTGCGTCAGGTCCGCCTGCGACAGCGCCTCGATGACGCGGCGAAGCTCGGCGATCGCCTGGTCCACGCTGCCGACCAGTTCATTGACGCTGGCGGCAAAGCGGTTGAGGTCGGGCGATCCGTAATCGCGATCGATGCGCGCCGTGAAGTCGCCGGCGACAGCCGCGGCAACGACGGAGGCGATGCTCGACTGGAGGTCGCTGCTGCTCGCCTGCAGGGCCGCCTCCTGCGCCTTCATGTCCCGCATGGCGAGGGCGTTGCGGCGGAAGACGTCGAGCGCCCGCGCCATCTCGCCGATCTCGTCGCGGCGCGTGGTGTCCATCGTGCCGACATCCAGCCGTCCCTCGGACAGCTCGCGCATGACGCCGGTCATTTCGCGAACCGGGGCCACGATACCGCGGCGTGCGACGAGCAGGCTGACGAAGCCGCCAAGTGCGATGGCGGCAATGGCCGCGCCGATCGCAACAAACATGGTCGTGGTCGAACTTTGCAGGGCCTCGGCACGGGCGGCCGCCAGCGCATCGCCGGAATAGGTGCTGTAAACCTTGACCGCAGCGGTCACCGCCTTCTGCGCATCGAGCGCCAGGCCGAGCGGCCCGGCCATGGAGGCGGTGTCGGCGCCGGGTGCGGCTGCCGCGTCCACCATCGCATCGATCGTGGCGAAATAGGACGTGAGCTTCTCTTCCACCGTCTTGATCTGGGCCTTCTGCGTCGCGTCGGCGGCAGCCTCGATCTTCGGCAGGCGCGCCAGCATCTCGCTCTGGCGCCGCGCGGCCTCGGTGCGGACATCCGCCGCCTTGGCGGGCTCCGCGGCCAGCTGGTAGGTCATGCGGCTGATCGAGATGACGTCGACCCGCAGATCCATCGCCTCGCGGGCGACCTCCTCGCGCGCACCGACGGAAACCATCGTCTCCTCCAGCGCTGCGATGCCCCGTATGCCCACGGCGGCGATGGCGGCAGAGGACAGTCCCATCACGAGGACGACCAGCCCGACCTTTTTCAGGATGGAAAGATTTTGAAACGACATGCGAAAAACTCCGGTGAAGCGCATCACCGCGCAAAGACAGGTAAGGAGCGGGAGGACATGATGTCCGGCAAGGCGCATAGGGGAGTTTCGCACATCGCGCGGTTTCATTTTTAGCGCGGAAACGAATAACTAAGACTTAACTTACCTTCCGCATTTGCCCCACTTTTACACCCTGCCGCGAAACGACACAGTTTCGCCGAAAACAGGGCGGTATCGCTCTCATAGAGCGTTTCAGGACCCCGGAGCCCGCATGGCCACCATCGAAGATATCTCGCACCGCCTCTTCAACAAGCCGGCGGCAGCGCTCGGCGCGGTCGAGCGCCGCGTGCTCGGGAGAGCGCATGCACGCCAGACGCTGTCGGAGGACGTCAATGCCAGCTTCGTCGCGAGCCAGAGTTTTGGCGACCGCCTCGCCGACCAGATCGCCCGCGTCGGCGGCTCCTGGGCCTTCATCATCAGCTTTCTCGTCTTCCTGGCCGCCTGGGCGCTGGTGAACACCCTCCTCCTCACCCAGAGCGAAGCCTTCGATCCCTACCCCTTCATCTTCCTCAATCTCGTCCTCTCCATGGTCGCCGCCCTGCAGGCGCCGGTCATCATGATGTCGCAGAACCGCGAGGCCGCCAAGGACCGGCTGAATGCCTCGAAGGACTATGAAGTGAACCTCAAGTCGGAGATCGAACTGATCTCCCTGCACCACAAGATCGACGACGTCCTCCTCAAGGAAATCGCCATCCTCCAGGCCAACATCGCCCGCCTCCACGACCGGCTCGAAGCCTACGAGAACAGGCGCAACTGAGGCTCGTCCATCGAACCGAAGCCGCAACCAAAAAGCAAAAGGGCCAGAGATCGCTCTCCGGCCCCAAGCCGCTGACACACAGCTCTTTCAGTGAAACGTCATCCTCGGCCTTGTGCCGAGGATCTGCTGACGTCAACCACATCAATCGGTTGCAGATGCTCGGAACAAGCCCGAGCATGACGGAGGAGAGGATTGCGGCCGCTTACGCCCAGCCGTTGACGAGCATCCGCTTCTCGTCGCGTCCGCCCTTCATCCGCTCAGCGAGCAGGAAGGCCAGCTCCAGCGCCTGGTCGGCGTTGAGGCGCGGGTCGCAATGGGTGTGGTAACGGTCGCCAAGGTCCGCACCCGAGAGCGCCCGGGCACCGCCCGTGCATTCCGTCACGTCGTTGCCGGTCATCTCGATGTGGATACCGCCCGGATGCGTGCCTTCGGCACGGTGGATCTGGAAGAAGCTTTCCACCTCGCTCAAGATCCGCTCGAACGGCCGCGTCTTGTAGCTGTTGAGCGTGATCGTGTTGCCATGCATCGGGTCGCAGGACCAGACGACCTTCTTGCCTTCGCGCTGCACGGCGCGGATGAGCCGCGGCAGATGCTCGGCAACCTTGTCGTGGCCGAAGCGGCAGATCAGCGTCAACCGGCCGGCCTCGTTGGCAGGGTTGAGGATATCGATCAGTTCGATCAGCCCGTCGGCCGTCATCGACGGACCGCACTTCAGGCCGATCGGGTTCTTGATCCCGCGGCAATATTCGACATGGGCATGGTCCGGCTGGCGCGTGCGGTCGCCGATCCAGATCATGTGGCCCGACGTCGCATACCAGTCGCCCGAGGTCGAATCGACGCGGGTCAGCGCCTGTTCGTAGCCGAGCAGCAGGGCCTCGTGGCTGGTGAAGAAATCGGTCTCGCGCAGCGACGGGTTCGTCTCCGGCGTGATGCCGATGGCCTTCATGAAGTCCATCGTTTCGGAAATCCGGTCGGCGAGCTTGCGGTAGCGCTCGGCCTGCGGGCTGTCCTTGACGAAGCCCAGCATCCACTGGTGCACATTGTCGAGATTGGCGTAACCGCCCATCGCGAAGGCGCGCAGCAGGTTCAGGGTCGCGGCCGACTGGCGGTAGGCCATGATCTGGCGCTCCGGGTTCGGAATGCGCGACTCGGGCGTGAAGTCGATGCCGTTGATGATGTCGCCGCGATAGCTGGCAAGTTCGATGTCGCCCTGCCGCTCGATGTTGGACGAGCGGGGCTTGGCGAACTGACCGGCGATACGGCCGACCTTGACGACCGGCTGCTGCGCGCCGAACGTCAATACCACGGCCATCTGCAGGAAGGCGCGGAAGAAGTCGCGGATCGTGTCGGCGCCGTGCTCGGCAAAGCTCTCGGCGCAGTCGCCGCCCTGCAGCAGGAAGCCGCGGCCTTCGGAAACATTGGCAAGCGCCTTCTTCAGGTTGCGCGCTTCACCGGCAAAGACGAGCGGCGGATAGGTCGCAAGCTGCGCCTCGGTCGCCGCCAGGACGGATGCATCCGGGAAGTCGGGAACTTGGCTGATAGGCTTCTGCCTCCAGCTGGTCGGTGTCCAGTTCTGTGCCATCTCGATCGCCTTTCACGGTCCCGCCTCAATCGGCGGGCCTCGTCGCACGGGGCGCCTCCTCCGGCGCCCTCTTCGATGCGGGCTTATAGACGTTAAGATGCCGCTTGCAAAGCCCGTCGCCGGCCCTGTCGGCCGCGGCCGCCCCGGCGTTCGCCGTGCCTGACGCTCAGGCCGGCGCCATGACGGATTGCCCGGAAAACAGGCCTGCCTTGGCTTTGAGCAGCGCCGCCAGACGCTCGATCACCAGCCGCACCTCGGGGCGATGCCGCTCGTCGTCGTGGCTAACGATATGGAGCGCATGATCGAGCGCTGCGACGGGTTCGCCGATCCGCTCCAGTTCCGGATCGGCATCCCCCACGAAGACCGGCATCAGGCTACGCCCCGCCCCATTGCGCACCAGCCGGTGAAGAAGGTCGAAGCTCGTCGTCCAGGTGTGGATGTCGGCCTCATGGTTCTCGAAGACCCAGCGCTCCGGCGCCCGTCGCGCCGTATCCGTGGACATCGAGATCCATCGCCCCCGCGTCTCCGCCGGCGCCTGCCGCGCGGCATAGACGGCATAGCGCATGCCGATCGATCGCAAGGCCGCGACATTGCCGCCGGCCGGCGCCTTGGGAAGCAGGCTGACATCCACGCCGCGAAAGGCCAGTTCCTCGGTCGTGTCCCGGCAGCAGAGCTGGAAGCGATCCGACGGGCCCCGCAGCACATCGATATGGTCGGCCATGAACCCGGCCATCCAGCTGTCGCCGGCCAGCGTCACGATCGGAAACTCGAACCGCCAGCCGGCGATGCCGTCGGCTGCCGCCTGCATGGCGCGGACATGGTCGAGCAGGATCTCGCCGTCATGCGCAAGCCGGTAGCCCTGCTGGCTGCGCTCGAACAGCGACCGGCCGAGCGACTTCTCCAGCGCCAGGATCCGCCGCCCGATCGTCGGCGCGCTGAGGCCCGTGCGCACGGCGGCGGCGCTCAGGCCACCCGCCATCGCCACATGCAGGAAGAGTTGCAGTTCGTCCCAGGCCGTCTCGTCCATCGTCCGTCCCCGTTGCGCGCGTGACCATCCCCGCCCGAGCCCCGCTATCGTGCGCTTATAGCACCAAGACGAAAGGCGGCCTCCCTGCAAGAATGAAACGCCCCTTTCATTCCCGCGTCTACGATCGCGCGTGGCCGACGGCTATCTCCCGATCACGCACCTTGAGAAGGAGAGCCCCATGCGCGACCAGCTTCTGATCCTCGCCCTGACAGGCCGTCGAAACACCAGAGCGTACGGCAAACGGACGACCGACGCCTTCGCCGATCCGCTCGACGACACCGCCTGGGATGGCCTGCGCTGGATCGTGCCGCTTCTTGCGGCCCTCACCCGGCATCGCTCCCGACCATCGAAGCCGGTACGCCGGGCGAAGCCGATCGGGCTCTACACCCGCTCGCCGTTGCGGAGCCGGTAGCTCGGCGCATACATCGTCACCAGCTCTTCCGATGCGGTGGGATGCACCGCCATCGTCCGGTCGAAATCGTCCTTGGTGACGCCGGCCTTCAGCGAGACGCCCAGAAGCTGCGCCATCTCACCGGCGCTCGGGCCCAGAATATGCGCGCCGACCACCTTGCGGTTCTCCGCATTCACGACCAGCTTCATGATCGTCTTCTCGGAGCGGCCCGACAGCGTCGCGCGCATCGGCCGAAACTCCGTCCGGTAGATCTCGACGTCCGACAGCGTGCGCGCCGCCTCGTCCTCCGACAGGCCCACAGTGCCGATTTCCGGCTGGGAGAACACGGCCGTGGCGATCAGCTCGTGGTCGGGCGAGGTCGGGTTGCCCTTGTACTCGGTCTCGATGAAGCACATGGCCTCATGGATGGCGACCGGCGTCAGTTGCACGCGGTTGGTCACGTCCCCCAGCGCATAGACGCCCGGGGCGCTGGTGCGCGAGAACGCGTCCACGACGATCGCCCCCTGATGGTCGGTCTTCACGCCCGCAGCCTCCAGCCCGAGGCCTTCCGTGTTGGGCACGCGGCCGAGCGCCAGCATCACCTGATCCACCGTCAGGATCTCGCCTTTCAGCGTCGTCACCAGCCGCCCACCGCTTGGCGCATCCGAAATGGTCTCGATGATGTCCTCGCAGAGGATATGGATGCCCTTGTCGGTCATGGCCTTCTGCAGGCCCTCGCGCATGTCCTTGTCGAACCGCGACAGGATCTGCTTGCCGCGATAGATCAGCGTCGTCTCGACGCCGAGCCCGTGCATGATGTTGGCGAACTCCACGGCGATATAGCCGCCGCCGGCAATCAGGATGGATTTCGGCAGTTCGGGCAGGTCGAACACCTCGTTGGAGGTGATCGTCAGCTCATGGTCCGGCAGCGCCGCGTGCGGGGCCGGACGTCCGCCGACCGCGATCACGATCCGCTCCGCGGTCACGATCCGGCCGGTCGAGATCAGCTTGACGCTGTTCGGCCCGACCAGCTCCGCTCGCGTGTGAAAAATATCCGCGCCGGCGTTGGCGAGCCCCTTCTGGTAGAGCCCTTCCAGCCGGGTGATCTCGGCTTCCTTGGCCGCCACCAGTTTGTGCCAGTCGAAGGATGTCTCCCCGACCGTCCAGCCGAAGCCTTCGGCATCCTTGAAATCGGTCGAGAACGCCGAGGCATAGACGTAGAGCTTCTTCGGCACGCAGCCGCGGATGACGCAGGTGCCGCCATAGCGGAATTCCTCGGCGATCGCGACCTTCTTGCCGAGCGACGCCGCAACGCGGCCGCTGCGCACCCCGCCGGACCCGCCGCCGATGACGAAGAGATCATAATCGTAAGATGTCATGGAAGGCTCCGGGGACCGAGAAGATTTTAGATGCGCATGGGCGCGGCGCGGTCACGTCCGGCGCTGCCCGTTGGCATACCCATGATATAGGGCGCCGGGCCGACAAAAGAAAAGCCCCCCGGAAGGTCCGGAGGGCTCGAAGACGTCGTCAGGACGATCGGGCGACGAGCCTCAGGGGGCTGGTGCGGGTGCGGGTGCCGTCGGGGCCTGGCCGGCGGCGTCAGCCGGCGGGGCAAGCGTTGCCTGCAGCGCCTTGGTGGCTTCCGCGTTCAGGTCGCGCGAAACGCCGGCCGCCCAGATGTCGGCCGCCTTCAGCATTTCCCGCGACGCGATCGGGCCGTCGTTCAGCAGCTTCTTGCCGGCTTCCGACTGGTAGAAGGCGCTGATGGCGTTCAGCTGTTCCACGGTGAAGGTCTTGGCATAGATGGTCGCGGCTTCCCGCTCCAGATCGGCGCGGCGGCCGGCCAGTTCCAGCGCCTTGGCGTCGATGGTCGAGGAGATCAGGTCCTGATAGTTCGGCGAGGACTGGATCAGGTTGGCCTTCAGGCGCTCGGCGAGGTTCGGCAGGATGTTGTCGAAATTGTCGGTGGCACCGATGGCGGAGA
The DNA here is from genome assembly GCF_003217095.1 of Rhizobium sp. PP-CC-3A-592. Classification (GTDB taxonomy): domain Bacteria; phylum Pseudomonadota; class Alphaproteobacteria; order Rhizobiales; family Rhizobiaceae; genus Ferranicluibacter. The sequence continues at coordinate 833,586 of NZ_QJSR01000002.1, read as the reverse complement.
TGGCGGCGCGCGCGGCCTTCAGGTGGTCTTCCGTCACGTCCTGCGCAAAGGCTGCCGGTGCCGTGGTGGCGAGAAGGACGAAGGCGGTCAAGACGCGGACCCGGCCTGCAAATCTGTTCATGCGAAAAAGCTCCTGTGTGTTCTTGGGCGTCGCGCCGGTTCGACGCGTCCGGTAAATGGGAAGAGGGATCAGGTCGATCGTGCGCTCGTCATAACCCTGGCACCCGCCTCGCCGGCGATGATCGCCAGAGAAGCCATGCCGATGAAGAGGCCGTGCTCGACCACGCCCGGAAGTCCGTTCAGCTCGCGCGCCAGCGCATCTGCATCAGGAATGCGGCCAAAAGATGCATCCACGATCAGATGTCCACCGTCCGTCTCGAACAGCCCGTCGCCGGAACTGCGCAAGGTGAGATCGCCTGTAAGCCCCAGCCGCGCGGCGGTTTTCTCGATGGCGATCAGCGTCGCCTTCTGCCCGAAAGGGTTGATCTCGATCGGCAGCTTGAAGGCGCCGAGCGTGTCGACGACCTTGCTCTCGTCGGCAATGACGATCATCCGCGCCGAGGAGGATGCCACGATCTTCTCCCGCAGGAGCGCCCCGCCGCCGCCCTTGATGAGGTTGAGGTTGGGATCGACCTCGTCGGCGCCGTCGATCGTCAGGTCCAGTTCCGGCAGCTCGTCCAGCGAGCGCAGGGGAATGCCGAGGTCGAGGCACAGCCGCGCCGTGCGCTCGGATGTCGGAACGCCCTCGATGCGAAAACCGTCCGCGACCTTCTCGGCCAGCAGGCGAATGAACTCTTCGGCCGTCGAGCCGGTGCCGATCCCGAGCCGCATGCCGTCCTCGACATGCGCGAGCGCCGCCTCGGCGGCCTTGATCTTCATGTGGCGGGCATCCATGCGCCGCTGTCTCCCGTTGAACCCTTGGTCCGGGCAGGCCCGGCCGCCCGGAGGTTTACACGGCCCATGCGACAGAGGAAAGCCCCCGGCGCGAACACCCCCGCCGAACGTGCCCCATCAGGCGCCTGACCGATCGCCGTCGAACCGAGACAGATTGCATTTCGGCCCGCGGTCGCATACCCCGGCAGGCAAACATCAGACCCGGACTCCAGACCCGCAAAGGCCGCGCCCCCATGTCCCCCTCATCCAGCGCCCCCTCATCCAGCTCCCCCTCATCCAGCTCCTTGGCCCCCGCCACCATCGTCTTCGACCTCGACGGCACGCTGGTCGATACCGCGCCCGATCTCGTCACGAGCCTCAATCACGCGGTCACGCAGGCGGGCCTCGTGGCCGTCGGCTATGACGACCTGACCCATCTCGTCGGCCACGGCGCACAGGCCATGATCGAGCGGACGTTCAAGCTGCGCGGCAAGCCGCTGAGCGAGGACGATCTCGCCTGGCAGATGAAGGAATTCGTCGCCCATTACCACGCCACGATGCCCGGCGCCTCCATGCCCTATCCCGGCGTGCTCGATGCGATGGACCGGCTGTCGGACGCCGGCTACCTGCTGGCTGTCTGCACCAACAAGCTGGAAATGCTCGCACGGACGCTGCTCGAAACCCTCGGCCTCACCGCCCGCTTTGCCGCGATCACCGGCGGCGATACGTTCGACGTGCGCAAGCCCCATGCCGAGCATCTGCTCGCCACCATCCGCCTTGCCGGTGGAACGCCCGGGCGCGCGGTGATGATCGGCGACAGCCGCAACGACATCCTCGTCGCCCAGAACGCCGCCATCCCCTCCATCGCCGTCCCCTTCGGCTATTCCGACGTCGCCGTGGAAACCCTCGATCCGACCGTCGTCATCACCCATTTCACTGAACTGACGCCCGATCTCATCGAGCGCCTTCTGGCCGACAAGCACTGATCCGCTACAGTTTGTCAGGGATAAGTGGAATCCGGTTATCCCGAAGAGACAAACGACAACAAGGGAATCCAGAGTCTGGCTGGTTCAGAATGAACCTGACAGACTCTAGAGGCGCGAAGCCTTCGCCGCCATCGTCTCGAGCACGACCTCGGCCGCCCGCTCGCCGGGCGGCACGTCGGTGCGCATGATGTCCCACACCGTATCGAAGCCGCCGATCATCGCGCGACGCTCGGGCATGTCGAGAGCGAGCCGCTCCATCCAGCGGGCGAGCGCGCCGGGCCGGATCGATTCGTTGAAATATTCCGGCACGATCACATAGTCGGCGATCAGGTTCGGCAGGTTGGCCGTCCAGATGCGGATGCGCTTGTGCATCATCCGGATCAGCCAGTCCGCCTTGTAGGTCGACACGACGGGAATGCTGCAAAGGCCGAGCTCCAGAATAACGGTGCCGGAGGCCGCCATGGCGACATCGGCCTGCGCGAACGCCTGCCACTTGGCGGGCGTCCCCACCAGCACCTCGACGCCGACCGGCCAGTCGCGCACCATCTCCCGCACATGCTCGGCCTGCCGCGGCACGGTCGGCAACACGAAGCGGAATGCAGGCGTGCGCTTCGCGAGGATCTCCACCGCCTCCCGGAACACCGGCAGCAGCCGTGCGATTTCGGAGCCGCGCGAACCGGGAAGGATAAGGCACGTTCGCGGCGCCTCTTCGCCTCCAGCCTCCGCCCCGCGGCTCTCAAGCGCCTGACTGCGCGCCTCGCCCCGCGCCCATTGCGCCGCGCGCACCGCCAGCACATCCGCGTCCGAGGCCAGCCGGTGCCCGACATAGGTCGTCGGCGGCCCGCCCAGCATTTCCATCGCCTCCGGCTCGAACGGCAGGACGGCGAGGACATGGTCGACATAGGGCCGCATCCGCAGCGCCCGCTCCGGCTTCCACGCCCAGACGCTGGGGCAGACGTAATCGACGATCGGCAGGTCGGGCAGCGAGGCCCGCACCAGCTTGGCCACGCGGTGGGTGAAGTCGGGACTGTCGATGATGACGAGCACATCCGGCTTCGCGGCGACGATCGCCTGCGCCGTCTGGCGAATGCGCAGCAAGAGCTTCGGCAGACGGGCCAGCACCTGCGAGATGCCCATGATCGAGAGTTCGGAATAATCGAACAGCGAGACCAGCCCCTGCCCCTCCAGCGCCTCGCCGCCCACGCCCATGAGCGAGACCGACCCGACACGGTCCTTCAGGGCCCGGATCAGATCCCCGCCGAGCAGATCCCCGGAGACCTCGCCGGCAATGACCGCAACCTTGATCGGACCCGGCGTGTTCTGTTTCGGCATGCACCCTCCTCGAAAAAACGCTGGCGGAACGACAGCGCGCCCGCCGTCCGTCACAATGTTACCATCCGCCGGAAGACCGGGACCCGTGCCGCGTCCGAAGGTTCAGGAAACCGGCAGAGCCCGATCGAGCCCGGTCACGAACAGGCCCGAACGGTCGGCCAGATCGATGGTGGCCGCCCGCTCCAGAACAAGCGCCCGGCCGGCCTCCACGGCAATGCCCGCAAGCCCCGCCGCCAGCGCACTCTCGACCGTCGACGGCCCGATGGAGGGCAGATCGGCACGCAGGTCCTGTTGTGGCTTGCAGAGTTTGACCAGCACGCCACGGCGGCGTTGCGAAATCCGTCCGTCGCGGCGCAGGGCCGCCACGCGTGCGATCATCGCATCGGTGCCCTCGGGTCCCTCGAGTGCCACGACCCGTCCGCCGACCGCGATGGCGCCCTGCCCGACATCGAGCGTGCCCAGCGCATTGGCCGCCGCCGTTGCCGCTGCGATATCGCGCTGGTCATCGTCATTGGGCGAGATCCGCCCGATCGGCCCGATCTCGGCCAGGAGCTCCGGCACGATGTCCTGTACGCCGATGACCCGCGCGCCGCTTGCCTCGATCAGCGCGATCGCCATCTTCAGCACGGCATCGTCGCCGCCGGATATCAGCGTCTTCAGCACCGCCGGCACGCGCGACAGCGTCTTCAGCGTCGGGCGGATATCCCGCCATTCCGGCCGCCGCTGCACGCCGCCGGACAGCACGACCCGGTCGATGCCTTCGTTTCGGAACGTCGCGCTGATCTCGCGAAAATTGCCGATGCCGAGCGTGCAGCTGTCATAGCCGCCCCAGCCGTCTCCGGCCTCGCCCGTCAGCGCGATGATATAGGGATTTTCGCCATGCGCCCGCGCCGCATCCGCGACGTGATGCGGCAGACGACCGCCGCCGGCAATGATCGCCAGACGGCCCCGACCCTTGCGGTCTCGAGGCGCTTCCGGGCTCTGGCCCGGCACGGCGCTCAGCCCTTCTTTCCCCGGGTGGGGGACGAGAGCGCGCGGTCGCTGTCCGCGCCGATGAAATCGAGAATTTCCATGACCGGCGCGCAATCCAGATAATCGTCGCGGATCGCAGCCGCATTGGCGCGAACCGAGCCGGTGCCCTCGAAGATGGACTTGTAGGCGCGGCGCACCTGATGGATGACCGCCTTGTCATGGCCGGCACGCGACATGCCCACGACGTTGAGCCCTGAGAGAATGCCCGGATTGCCGTTCAGCATGCCATAGGGAATGACGTCATAGCTGACGGCCGAGAGACCGCCGACGAAGGCCTGCCGGCCAACGCGCGTGAACTGGTGCACGGCCGAACCGCCACCGAGGATCGCCCGGTCCTCGACCACGACATGGCCGGCCAGCATCACATTGTTGGACAGGATGATGTTGCTGCCCAGCCGGCAGTCATGCGCCACATGCGCATAGGCGAGAAACAGGTTGTTGTCGCCGACGGAGGTCAGCCCACCATGCTCCACGGTGCCCGTGTTCATGGTCACGCCCTCGCGGATCGTGCAGTTCTCGCCGATCACGAGCCGGGTATCGACCGCGCTGTGATGCACGCTCTGCGAGTCGCCGCCGATCACCGCCGAGGGGAAGATCCGCGTTCCCCGACCGACGCTCGTGCGGCCGATGACCACCACATGGCTCATCAGCACGACATCGTCGGCAAGCTCCACCAGGCCACCGACATGGCAGAACGGGCCGATGGTGACGTTCTCGCCGATGACGGCCCCGTCCTCGATGACGGCGGACGGATGAACCTTGGCGCTCTCGGCAATCATGTCAGGCTTCGTCCTTGCTGATGATCATCGCGCCGATATCCGCTTCCGCGACGAGGTGCCCGTCAACTTTGGCGTCGCAATGAAACTTCCAGATACTGCCGCGCTGCTTCTGCTTGACCACGTGATACTCGACCCGGTCGCCCGGTACGACGGGCTTGCGGAAGCGCGCATTGTCGATGGTCATGAAGTAGACGAGATTGCTGCCGGTGGCCGTCTTGCGCGCACAGATCGCGCCCGCCGTCTGGGCCATGCCTTCGATCAGCAGAACGCCGGGCATGATCGGCTGGTCGGGAAAGTGGCCCGTGAAATGCGGCTCGTTCGCCGTGACGTTCTTGATGCCGATCGCCGAATTGTCGCTGTCGATCTCGATGATCTTGTCGACCAGCAGAAACGGATAGCGGTGGGGCAAGAGCTTCATGATCTCGCGAATGTCGGCCGTGCCGAGAACGGTTGCCCCCCTGTCACCCATGGGGGTGTCGTACATGGGGGTGTCGCCCATTGGGGTGTCGCTCATTGCTTGTCTCCCGTCGTCGTCTTACGCTTTCTTAAGTTGGCCCGTGCCGCGATCTCCGCCGCTTCCCGCAGGAAGTCGCGCATGGGGCGGGCGGGAATGCCGCCATACCGCTCGCCAGCCGGCACGTCCGCGGCCACGCCGCTCATCGCGCCGATCTGGCTGCGGTCGCCAATCGTGATGTGTCCGTTGATGGCCGCCGCGCCGCCGATCATGACGCCGTCGCCGATGCGCGTGCTGCCGGCAATGCCGACCTTCGCCGCGATGCCGCAATGGCGCCCGATGCGGACGTTGTGGCCGACCTGCACGAGATTATCGATCTTCGTGCCCTCGCCGATGACCGTATCGTCCATCGCACCGCGATCGATCGTCGTGTTGGCGCCGATCTCCACATGATCCTGCAGGATGACGCGGCCGATCTGCACGATCTTGATCATGCCGCCGCGCGGACCCGGCGCATTGCCAAAACCGTCCTGCCCGATACGGGCGCCGGGGTGGATGATGACATTGTTGCCGACGAGCGAGCAGAGGATCGTCGCACCGGCCGAAATCGTGCAGTCCCGGCCGATCCGCACGCCCGGGCCGATGACGACGCCGGCGGCGATGCGCGTGCCGGAGCCGATCTCGACCCCTGCCCCGATCACGGCCGTGGCCTCGATGTCAACGCCGTCCTCCAGTCGAGCCGTGGGATCGACGAAGGCGGCCGGCGAGATGCCGCTCTGTCCGCCGAGATTCTGGATCGGACGCAGCGCTTCGGGATGGAAGATGGCGCCGGCCAGCGCGAAGGCGGTGTGGGGATATTTCGCGAGCAGCACTGGAATATGCGGCGGCACGATCGACGCGACGCTTTCGTCGCAGATCACGGCCGCTGCCTGCGAGGTCGTGAACTCGTCACGATACCGCCGCTGCAGCATGTAGCAGATGTCGCGAGGGCCGGCCCGATAGGTCGGGGCGACGGACGAAACGATCCGGTCACCGACCGTCTCGTCCTGCAGGGAAGCGCCGATGCGCTCCGCCAGATCACTCAGGCGGAGCCCGTCATGCGGCGGGAAAAACCAGTTAACATCCATGGGCCAGACTCCAGAACAGTTTGGCATGCAGTTCTGGACTGCCGATATCAGAAATTCGACGAAATACCGAACTTGATGTTCTGCACCTTGTCGTAATCTTCCTTGGCGATCGGAACCGCGTAATCGACGCGGAGCGGACCGAAGGGCGAAGCCCACAGCAGGCCGACGCCGAGCGATGCACGCAGCGACGCGTCCGTACCGACGATGCGGTCGCTGGCGCGGGTGCTGACGTCGTTGCCGTACAGCGTGCCGGCATCTGCGAAGACGGCGCCACGGAAGCCCGCATCGCGCGGAACGCCCGGCAGCGGGAACGTCGCCTCGGCCGAAGCCGTGAAGTACGTCGTGCCACCGATCGCATCGCCATATTCGCGGCTGCGCGGACCGATACCGTTCCGCTCGAAGCCGCGGATTTCGCTGCTGCCGATCTGGAACTGGTCGAACACTTCCATCTCGCCGCCCGTCCCGACAACATGGCCGGCACCGGCCGACAGCGACGCGATCACGTCGGCATCGTCGTTCACGGTGTAGTACCACTTGGCCTTGGCCGTCAGCTTGTAGAAGTCGGACGTACCGCCGAGGCCGGCAAATTCCTGCGTCGCCGTCGCCAGGATGCCTTCATGCGGCAGCTGGGCGTCGTCGAGCGAGTTGTAGGTGAACGAGTTGGAGATCGACGAACGCGTCCATGGCGAGAAGTTCACGACGCGACGGTAGGGCGACGACAGGTCGGCCAGCTCGTCGTCCGACGCATGGTAGTCGAGTTCCGTGTAGTTGTAGCGCAGAGTCGACGACAGGCGCTCGGTGATCGGCGCGGTGACGCGCAGGCTGAAGCCCTGATCCTCGTAGCTGTAGTTGTCGTCGTTGAAGTCGTTCTCGTTCTTGAAGACGTCGAAGCCGGCTGCCAGGCGATAGCCGAGGAAGTAGGGCTCGGTGAACGAGACGTTGTAGGTCTTGCTGTCTTCGCCACGACCGGCTGCAACGCGGATGTACTGGCCACGACCGAGGAAGTTCTTTTCCTCGATCGAGGCTTCCACGAGGAAGCCGCCGCCATTGCCGGCCGAGTAGCCGGCGCCGATGCCGAACGAACCGGTCGACTGGTCCTGCACGTCGACGATGACGACCACGCGGTCGGACGCGGTGCCGGCCTGGGTCGAGATGTTGACGGTCGAGAAGTACCCGAGCGCTTCGAGGCGGCGCTTGGCCGTCGCGATCATTTCCTGGTTGAAGGCGTCGCCTTCGCTCATGTCGAATTCGCGACGGATGACGTAGTCGCGCGTGCGGGTGTTGCCGCGGATTTCGATGCGCTCGATATAGGCGCGCTCACCCTGGTCGACGAGATAATCGACGGCGATCGTGCGGCCCGCAAAGTCGCGGTTGCCGCGCGGCGTGACGCGGGCGAAGGGATACCCCTGCGCGGCGACGCGCTTGGAGATCTCCGACATCGTTTCCTGAACGTCCTTGGCCTTGTAGATCGTGCCCTGACGGCTCTGGACCAGACCCTTCAGTTCCTCGGCATTGATGCCTTCGACGGTCGATTCGACATTGACGGCACCGAAGTCGTAGCGCTCGCCTTCTTCGATCGTGATCGTCACCGTGTACTCGTTCGCCGTCTCGTCGAGAACGGCATCGGAGCTGACGACACGGAAGTCGGCATAGCCACGGTTGTAATAGAACTGGCGAAGCTGCTCCTCGTCGGCACGCAGCTTGTCGGCATTGTAGACGTCCTTCCGGTTGAGGAAGGACAGGATGCCGGACTTCTTGGTGGAGATGACGCCCTGCAGACGGCCATCGCTGTAGGCGTTGTTGCCGACGAAGTTGATCGAGCGGATCTTGGTCCGGTCGCCTTCGTTGACGACGAAGGCCACGTTGATGCGCCCTTCCGCGATCGGCGCCGTCTGAACGGTCACGGTCACGTCGTTGCGGCCGATGCCGGCATAGGCATCCTTGATCGACTGGATGTCGGCCTGCGCGGTCGCCTCACTATAGGCGCCCAGCGAACGGGTCTTGACGACCGCAGCCAGCTTCTCGTCGGTGATCTTGCGGTTGCCGTTGAAGACCACCTGATTGATCAGGTTGTTCTCGCTGACGGACACGACCAGCGCACCACCGGAAACGTTGATGCTGACATTGGAGAAGTAACCCGTGGCGTACAGGCGCTTCACCGAAGCGTCGATGTCGCTGTTGGTGAACTCCTGGCCGGGAACGATGGTGATGTTGGAGCGAACCGTCTCGGCGCTGACGCGCGTTGCGCCGCGAACGTCGATACGACGGATCGTCGCAGCTTCAGCGACAGACGCACTGGCAAGAACGACGACGCCAGTTCCAGACGCGACAATCCCTGCAGACAGCGCAACCGCCGACACCGCGTTCAAAAACTTTGAACCAGCCTTCATGTTCTGATCTTACCTTCTTCCAATGTCCCGCGGCGAACTCGTGCCGACTCCGGTCATGCCTGCCGTTTTACCCGCTTTTCTCATACAAGCAAGGTAGCACGTTAATTTCCGTTTACTTCAATTCCCACCGTGGCTGAACGGCCACTACTGACAAGAATTATCGTAAACAAATCGTTTCTAATCAAACCTTTGAAGAGAAGCCTTGCCCCTGTTTAGCGCCTCTTCCTTAACCTTTAGCCAACCGCGCCGCTCATTCGTCCGACAAGCGAGGAAATATCGTTCCAGGTGGCGAAAACCATCAGCATCAGCACCATGGCAAAGCCGATGCGAAAGGCGATGTCCTGGGCGGAGGGGCCGAGCGGACGGCCGCGGATGGCCTCGATCGCATAGAACATCAGGTGCCCGCCATCGAGCACCGGGACCGGCATCAGGTTGAGAAGACCGATCGAGACCGAGAGAACGGCGGCAAGCTGCAGCACGGCGGCAACGCCGAGCGTCGCCATCTGCCCCGAGGCCTGCGCCACGCGGATCGGCCCGCCGAGCTGGTCGGCCTTCATGTGGCCGGTGACGAGATTGCCGATATAGGCAAAGGTGCCGGTGACGATATGCCAGCTTTCCACGGCGCCCTGCCCGATCGCTTCCAGCGGACCGAAACTCTGCAGGCGGAAATTGCCGCTCTCCTGGTTCGTCACGATGCCGATGATGCCCATTTCCATCTTGTTGCCGAACTGGTCGGTGATCTCGGTGCGCTTCGGCACCATCGGCACCTCCAGCAGCTGCCCGTCGCGGCGGATTTCCACGACGATCGGCATTTCCGGGCGCACGCCCACATAGCGGCGCACGTCGTCGAAGGTCGTGACGGTGGAGCCGTCGATGGAGACGAGCAGGTCGCCCGGCCGAATGCCCGATTCGGCCGCCGCACTGCCTGCCTTCACCTCGGACACGACGGGATCGGCGATCGGCTTGCCATAGGCCGAAAACAGCAGCGCATAGATGACGATGGCGAGGATGAAATTGGCGATCGGACCGGCAGCGACCGTCGCCGCGCGCTTCCAGAGCGCCGCACCCAGAAAGGTTCGCCCGCGCTCCTCGGCCGAAAGACCCTCGAGCGCCTGGTAATCCGGTGTGCTTGCCGCATCCTCGTCGCCATAGAACTTGACGTAGCCGCCGAGCGGAATGGCGCAGAACTTCCAGCGCGTGCCACGCCGGTCGTTGAAGCCGACGAGCTCCGGCCCGAAGCCGATGGAAAAGGCGACGATCTTGATGCCCGACCAGCGCCCGACGAGGTAGTGGCCCATTTCATGCACGAAGACGAGCAGAGTCAGGACCAGAAGAAACGGGACGATATAGCCCACGAAAAGATGGAGGAGATCGGCCAGGTAGGTCATTGTCGTCCTTGTCAGGTCGCCGGAGGGCGGGCTAGGTCGCTGAAAGCGAGCGAGGTCGCCGGAGGCGAGCGAGATCGTCGAAAGCTGGCGCCAAGCGCACCCTTGGAAGCAAGCCCGGCAGCTCCGTCTTATAGAGGTGGCGCATGCAATGCGATATGGCCGCGAAATCACGTTTTTGCGGGCCCGCCACCGCCCCGGCCCGCCTGATCGTCATCATGACCTCAGAGCCCCAGAAGCAACGAGCCGATCTTGCCGCCGGCGCCCGTCATGGCCTCCCCGAGCGCGATGATCAGCGCCGCGAAACAGGCGACCACCAGCCCGTCCACCCGGTCCCAGACGCCGCCATGCCCCGGAATGATGCGGCCGCTGTCCTTCACGCCGCACCGGCGCTTCACATAGGATTCGAACAGATCGCCGCACTGGCTGGCAATCGACAGCACGAGCGCGACCAGCGGGATGCGCGCATCCTCGAGCGAGAAGTACGAGGCGTAGACGGCCGTTCCCGCAACGACGCCCGAGACCGCGCCGCCGATGGCGCCGGACCACGTCTTGCCGGGCGAGATGCCGGGCGCGAGCTTCGGGCCGCCGATGGCGCGGCCGAAGAAGAAGGCGAGGATATCGGTCGCCCAGACCACCGCGAAGACGAAGAGCATGGCGACGAAGCCGACCTGCGTGTCGTCGCGGATGGTCGCGAGCGAGATCGTCGTCATCCCGGCATAGGCGACGCCCCCCGGCAGCCACCAGCCGCGCCCATGGAATCGCGACCAGACGATGGCGGCGATGGACGCGAGAATGAGAACCGGCAAGGCATATTCGTCGCCACCGCCGATGATGAGAACGGCGACGACCGCCTGCACGCCCCAGCCGGCGAAGTAGGCGCCACGATCGCCCTCGGCGATCCGCGTCATGCTCGACCATTCATGCCAGACGGCCAGCCCGATGATGGCCGAGAGAATGGCAAAGGCCGGACCGCCGATCCAGGTGTCGCCGAGTGCGACGGCGGCCAGCACGATGCCGGAAACGATTCGAAGCTGGAGTTCGCGGCCCATCACGAACCGACCGCAAGGCTGGCCGGAGGCGGGGTGGCGGACGAGGCGGCGGCAGAGGCCGGAGCGACATTGCCGAAACGCCGATCGCGTTGCCGATAGATGTCGATGGCGCGCATCAGCATCGTCCGGTCGAAGTCGGGCCAGTACTCCGGCATGAAGACGAATTCCGAATAGGCGGATTGCCAGAGCAGAAAGTTGGAGAGCCGCTCCTCGCCGCTGGTGCGGATCACGAGATCGGGATCCGGCATGCCGGCCGTATCGAGCCGGCTGGCGATCAGCGGCGGCGTGATCTGCTCGGGGCTCAGCCGTCCCTCGGCCACATCCACGGCCAGCGACTGCATGGCCCGGGCGATCTCGTCGCGCGAGCCGTAGTTGAAGGCGATGCAGACGGTGATCGCCGTATTGTTGCGCGTCGTCTCCTCGGCCTCCAAGAGCAGCGGCAGCACGTCGCTGCGCAGGTTCCAGCGGTCGCCGATGATGCGGACCCGCACGTTCTGGCGGTGCAGTTCCGCCAGATCCCGGCGGATGAACACCTTCAGCAGGCCCATGAGGTCGTTGACCTCCGGTTCCGGCCGGCTCCAGTTCTCCGAGGAGAACGCATAGAGCGTGAGGTAGCGGATGCCGAGCTCACCGGCCGCACGCACCGTCTCGCGAACGGCCTCGACGCCTTTGCGGTGCCCCATGGTCCGCGGCAGGCCGCGCCGGGCGGCCCAACGGCCATTGCCGTCCATGATGATGGCGACATGGAGGGGAAGCGTTCTGGCGGACGGATCGGACATGGACGGCCTGACTTCGCGGAAGGGGAGAAAACGCAGTATGCAGACTAGACCTGCATGATTTCCTTTTCCTTATCGACGAGCAAGCGATCAACGTCGGAAATCATATCGTCGGTCATCTTCTGGACCTTTTCCGACTGGATGCGGCTGATGTCCTGGCCGATCGCGCCGTCCTTTTCCGCCTTTTTCAGGTTGTCCATGCCGTCGCGACGGACGTGGCGGATCGCAACCTTGCTCTTTTCGGCGTAATCATGCGCCACCTTCACCAGCGACCGGCGACGCTCTTCGTTGAGCTCCGGCAGGGGAATGCGCAGCGTCTGGCCGTCCATGATCGGGTTCAGGCCGAGATTCGATTCGCGAATCGCCCGGTCCACGGCGCTCACCATGGAGCGATCCCAGACGGACACGCCCAGCATGCGCGGCTCGGGCACCGTGATGTTGGCGACCTGGTTCAGGGGGACGCGCGAGCCATAGGCTTCGACCATCACCGGATCGAGAACATTGGCCGAAGCCCGTCCCGTCCGCAGCGAGGCGATGTCGTTCTTGAACGCAGCGATCGCGCCATCCATGCGGCGCTTCAGGTCGTTGAGGTCGATACCTTCACTCATGTTCTCTGCTCCGTGCTCGGCCCGTGCGATCCCGCTTTCTGCGAGATCCCTGCCGTTTCAGTTGTCGGTGACGATGGTGGCGCGGCCGCCGCCCGTCAGGATGTCGGTGAACCCGCCCTTCTCGTGGATCGAGAAGACGATGATCGGAATGCTGTTTTCGCGCGCGAGCGCCACCGCGGAAACGTCCATGACGGCAAGGCCCTTGTCGAGCACTTCGCTATGCGTCAGCCGCTCGAAGCGGGTCGCGTTCGGGTTTTTTTTGGGGTCGGCCGAGTAGATGCCGTCCACCTGCGTGCCCTTGAAGATCGCCTGGGCCCCCATTTCCGCGGCACGCAGTGCCGCGGCCGAATCGGTGGTGAAGAACGGGTTGCCCGTGCCGCCGGCGAAGATCACGACGCGGCCGAGCGACAGGTGGTAGAGCGTCGCGCGCTGGGAGAAGCTCTCGCAGATCTCCGGCATGGCGATGGCCGATAGGACCACCGTGTCGATATCGAGCTTGCGCAGCGAGGTCGCCAGCGCCAGCGCGTTGATGACGGTCGCCAGCATGCCCATATGGTCGCCCGTCACGCGGTCGCCACCCTTGGACGCCACGGCGACACCACGAAAGATGTTGCCGCCACCGACGACCACACCCACCTCGACGCCCATGGCGCGTGCAGCGGCAATGTCGGAGGCGATCCGGTCGACAACGGTCACGTCGATGCCAAACCCCTGATCGCCCATCAGCGCTTCGCCGGAGGCTTTCAAAAGTACGCGTTTATACAGCGGTTCGGCCGACATCGTCACTCCTGTCGTGGCGCGCGTCCGGTCGTCCGGCGCGCTGTTTGGATCAAGCATACGGCACCCGCAGAGGCTGCATCGCTTCCGGACGATCAGTCCACCGGATCGACGCTAATGGCGTCCAGCCGGATACACGAAGGGCACCGCGTTGTCCACGCGATGCCCTTCCGATTTGCGCAAAGCCGAAGAAGAATCAGCCCTTGGCGACGGCGGCCACTTCGGCTGCGAAGTCGCTCTCTTCCTTCTCGACGCCTTCGCCGAGCAGGAGCCGGGCCATGCCCGTGACTTCGATCGGCGCGCCGACCGTCTTTTCGGCTTCCTTGATGGCAGCCTCGACCGTGAGGTCGGGGTTCATCACGAAGGACTGGCTGAGCAGGGCGACTTCTTCGAAGAACTTGCGCATGCGGCCATCGACCATCTTTTCGATGATGTTGTCCGGCTTGCCCGACGCGCGCGACTGCTCGATGAACACGTTGCGTTCGCGTTCGGCAACCGCAGCATCGACTTCCGTCGAGCGGATGGCGAGCGGGTTGGTCGCGGCGATGTGCATGGCGACCTGGCGGCCGATGGCGTTCAGGGCATCCTTGTCGCCGGTGGACTTCAGAGCCACGAGCACGCCGAGCTTGCCGAGGCCGTCGGCCACCGCATTGTGGATGTAGGTCGAGACGACGCCGTCCTCGACGGAGAGCAGGGCTGCACGGCGCAGCGTCATGTTCTCGCCGATCGTACCGATCGCGTCCTTGATGCTGTCGGAAACCGACTTGCCGGTCGCGGGATAGGTGGCGGCGTTGATCGCATCGACCGAACCGTCCGTGTCGACGGCGACCTTGGCGAAGCCGCGGACCAGTTCCTGGAAGGCGTCGTTACGGGCGACGAAGTCGGTCTCGGAGTTGACTTCGATGACGACGGCCTTGGTGCCGGCGCTGGTGATGCCGATCAGGCCTTCGGCGGCCGTGCGGCCCGACTTCTTGTCGGCCTTGGCGATGCCCTTGGCGCGCAGCCAGTCGATCGCGGCTTCCATGTCGCCGTTGGTTTCGCCCAGCGCCTTCTTGCAATCCATCATGCCTGCGCCGGACTTCTCGCGCAGTTCCTTCACCATTGCTGCAGTAATGGTCGTCATCGTCTTGGCCTCTTTCTGTGTCTCGTCCGGTGCGCTCAGATACGGTCGAGCGGCGTTTGCCGGAAAGTGTGTGAGGGTGTGCCCCCTCAGGATGACATCGTGATGAACAGTCTCACCCGATGTGGACCCGCGCTGTGGCGGTATCCTCGAAAAGAAGCGGGGCCGCCCACTTCATCAGTCGCAAACGGCCCCGTTCGGTCAATCCTGGCCGGCACCGCTCCGGTGCCGCCAATGATCGTGCTTGGTAATCAGGCGTCGGTGGCGACGGCTTCTTCTTCCAGAGCCGGCTCGAGCGGCAGGTCGGCAGACGCGCCGAGGTCGCGGCCGGACGAACCCTGCTGACGGGCGATGCCGTCGAGGGCTGCACGGGCGATCAGGTCGCAATAGAGCGAGATGGCGCGCGAAGCGTCGTCATTGCCGGGGATCGCGTAGTCGATCTGGTCCGGATCGCAGTTCGAGTCGATGACGGCGACGACCGGGATGCCAAGACGCTTGGCTTCTTCGATCGCGATCGACTCCTTGTTGGTGTCGATGATGAACATCAGGTCGGGAACGCCGCCCATGTCGCGGATACCGCCCAGCGCGCGGTTGAGCTTTTCGCGCTCGCGCTCGAGGTTCAGGCGTTCCTTCTTGGTGAAGCCCGAAGCGTCGGACGCGAGGATCTCGTCGAGCTTGCGCAGGCGCTGGATCGAGTTGGAGATCGTCTTCCAGTTGGTCATCATGCCGCCGAGCCAGCGGGCGTTGACGTAATACTGGGCCGAACGCTTTGCGCTGTCGGCAATGATTTCCGACGCCTGGCGCTTGGTGCCGACGAAGAGAACGCGGCCGCCCTTGGCAACCGTGTCGCTGACGGCCTGAAGGGCGCGCGACAGCATGGGCACGGTCTGTGCAAGGTCGATGATGTGAACGTTGGAACGTTCGCCGAAGATGTAGGGCTTCATCTTCGGGTTCCAGCGGTGAGTCTGGTGGCCGAAGTGAACACCAGCTTCAAGAAGCTGGCGCATGCTGAAATCGGGCAATGCCATGCCGTTTATCCTTTTCCGGTTGAACCTCCGTGGGGAAAACAGCACCATCCGATGATGGTGCCACCGGGCGGAACGCAACGGATGTCTCCCGAAACGTCCCAGACCCCACGTGTGGAATGCGGCCCGCCATACAGCGGGACGCCGCGAATATCAAGGAAAAAGGCGCGAAACTTCGAATTGGTGGCAAACAACGTTTTTCCGGGGACGTCATCCTCGGCCTTGTGCCGAGGATCTGCTGATCTCACCGAATTCGAACCGTTGCAGATCCTCGGGACAAGCCCGAGGATGACGAAAGAGAGCACCCACCACCGGGTCAACAGACTGAAAGCATGAGGATTTCCTATCCTCGACCCCCAGAAGGACCTACTTGCAGGTGCCCTCGCCGCCCGGCTTGAACATTTCGAGATTGGCCAGCTTGCCGCTGAGCACGAAGTCGCCGTAATCCATCGTCAGGTCGCGGGTGATGCCGTTCTCATAGAGCTTGAACGCCATGCGGTAGATCGGTACGGCGTCTCCCGTCGCCTCGTCGTTGAAGTAGGAGATCGTCACCGGCCAGAACGGCTTTTGCGCCATCACGCCGGCCTTGCCGACATCCGCGTCCTCGTCGCCGGCCTTCGGCTTGTGCTGCGCGCCGACCAGCGTCGTCGTCACCAGCGTCTTGTCGCCGCTGTCGGAGCCGTCGAAGATCCGCGATTCGAAGATCTTGTCGCCGCGCTTGGCGCGGTCGATCACTTCGAGCATGTGCTCGGTCGGAAACAGGCTGTGGGCCAGCGCAACCTCGCGCTTGTCAGGCGCCGTCAGGTCCACCGTCACGCCGTCCTTGGCGTCATGGGCGAGCCCGCGCACTTCCTTGTCCAGCTTCTCGTCGGTGAAGGAGCGCGTGAGGAAGCGGAAATTGCCGGTCTTCAGGTCCTCGAAGGTCGTCGTCTGCTGGTCCGTCAGCCGCACGTCCTCGCCGGTATCCACCTTGGTCACGAAGCGGAAGCTCACCGTATAGCCATCGCAGGCCGAGCCGTTGAACTCGTAGACCATGCGGCCATACATGCTGGAAATGCCCGAGCGCTCGGAGGAATCCTTCAGCTCGAGATCGTAGACGGCACGATGCGGAACCAGGATGTTCGCCGTGGCGTTCCCCGTCCCGACCACCGTCGTCCCCAGAAGTGCTGCGGATACGACGACGGATCGGGTCATGCCTGAACGAAACATTCAACTGCTCCTGTTGGATCGACGCGCGATGCTATATTGAAGCATGCGTCGAAAGCGGGGCGGCGGATCGGTTTCCGCCGCAACGCACAATGAAGTGCATGACGCATTCCCCATGAGAATACAATATTGTCCGGAGACATCCATGTCCGCAGAAATCGAAGCCCGCATCGAACAGCTCGGCATCACCCTGCCGGTTGCCGCCGCCCCGGCCGCAAACTACGTCCCCTTCGTCATCAGCGGCCAGCACCTCTATATTTCCGGACAGCTGCCGATGGAAAACGGCAAGGTTGCCGTGCTCGGTCTTGTCGGCGCTGACGTCGATGTCACCGCCGCCCAGCGCGCCGCCGAACTCTGCGCCATCAACGTGCTCGCCCAGGCAAAGGCCGCACTCGACGGCGATCTCGGCCGCATCCGCCGCATCGTCAAGCTCAACGGCTTCATCGCCTCGGCCCCGGGCTTCACCGACCAGCACCTCGTCATGAACGGCGCGTCGAACCTTATCGTCACCATCCTCGGCGAAGCCGGCGTCCACGCCCGCGCCGCGGTCGGCATGGCCGGCCTGCCCTTCAACGCCGCCGTCGAGATCGACGCCGTCATCGAGATCGCGTGACGAAGATGCCCGCACTTTCTCAGAACCCCGCGCTTTCTCAGACCAAGGATTCTTCGTTCCTCAAGGCCCAGCCGGTCGCCCATCGCGGCTACCACGACATGAACAATGCCATCTGGGAAAACACCATTTCCGCCTTCCAGCGCGCCATCGATCACGGCTACGCCATCGAGTGCGACCTGCAATATACGGCGGACGGCGTGCCCGTGGTCTTCCACGATGACGACATGAAGCGCCTCTGCGGCGTCGAGGGCGATATCCGCGTGAAGACCGTGGGCGAACTCGGCCTGTTCTCCATCGGCAACACGTCCGACCGCATCCCCTCGCTCTCCCAGCTCCTGCGCCTCGTCAAGGGCCGCGTGCCCCTGGTGCTGGAGCTGAAGGGCCGCCAGGGCGACGACGAGGGCTTTGCCGATTCCGTGGTCGATATCCTCGAAAGCTATAGCGGCCCGGTCGCGCTGATGAGCTTCGACCACTGGCTGCTCAAGGACCTGAAGGCGCTCGAATCGCGCTTCCCCCTCGGCCTCACCGCCGAAGGCGCACGGCCGGAGGAGTTCGCGCTGCACGAGGAAGCCATGGCGCTCGGCCTCGATTTCATCTCCTACCACTATGGCCACCTGCCGAACCCCTTCATCTCGGCCCAGCGCGACATCGGCCGGACCGTGATCACCTGGACGGTGCGCGACGAGGCGGCCGCGGACCACACCTTCCTCCATGCCGACCAGATGACCTTCGAGGGCTTCGAGCCGCGGCCGCGTTCAACCGGGGATCTGGTGGCCTGACGCATGGCAGACGAAGTCAGCATCCGCATCGAGACGTCGTTCAAGGACATCGACAAGGCCGCCTGGGATCGCCTCATCGGCACGTCGAAGGGCTCAAGCACCCCTGAGGTGCCCTTCAACCCCTTCGTCTCCCACGCCTATCTCTCGGCGCTCGAGGACTCCGGCTCGGCCACGGCCGAGACCGGCTGGCTCGGCCAGCATCTGCTGATGGAGGACGGCAACGGCGCGCTGGCCGGCGCGCTCGTCTGCTACCTGAAGAACCACAGCCAGGGCGAATATGTCTTCGACCACGGCTGGGCCGATGCACTGGAGCGGGCAGGCGGGCGCTATTACCCGAAACTCCAGAGCTCCGTGCCCTTCACGCCGGCCACCGGCCCGCGCCTGCTGGCGACATCCGAGCCCTTCGCGCCGGAAGCCGTGCAGATGGCGCTGGCGGCGGGCCTGACGGAGCTTGCCAAGCGCCACAGGGTCTCCTCCGCCCACGTCACCTTCGTGCCCGAAGCGGAAATCCCAACCTTCGAGGATGCAGACTTTCTGCACCGCACCGACCAGCAATTCCACTTCACCAATGACAACTATGCCAGCCACGACGATTTCCTGGAGACGCTCGCCTCCCGCAAGCGCAAGGCGCTGAAGAAGGAGCGCCGCGCGGCGCTCGAAAACGGCATCACCGTGGACTGGCTGACCGGCGCGGACTTGACCGAAGAGATCTGGGACCAGTTCTTCCGCTTCTACATGGACACCGGCAGCCGCAAATGGGGCCGCCCCTACCTCACCCGCGCCTTCTATTCGCTGATCGGCGAGCGCATGGCCGACGACATCCTCCTCGTCATGGCCAAGCGCGAGGGACGTTACATCGCCGGCGCCATCAACTTCATCGGCGGCGATGCCCTCTACGGTCGCCACTGGGGCGCGATCGAGGATCACCCCTTTCTGCATTTCGAGGTCTGCTACCACCAGGCCATCGATTTCGCGATTTCGCGCGGCCTGAAGCGCGTCGAAGCGGGCGCGCAGGGCGAACACAAGCTGGCCCGCGGCTACCTCCCCGTGACCACCCACTCCGCCCACTATTTCACGCATCCCGGCCTGAAACATGCGGTCGCCGATTATCTCGAGCGCGAACGCCTCGATGTGGAAGCCATGGGCGACATCCTCACCGAGCACAGCCCCTTCCGGAAGGGCGAGCGGCAGGACGTGGAATCCGACACCTGAAATTTACAAGGGACCTCTCATGACCCAGTACGACACCAACAACATCTTCGCAAAGATCCTGCGCGGCGAGATCCCCTCCCACACGGTCTACGAAGATGACGCCGTCATCGCCTTCCTGGACGTCATGCCGCAGGCCGACGGCCACGCACTCGTCGTGCCGAAATCCCCCTCGCGCAACCTGCTCGACGCCGACCCCGCCACCCTGCCCGCCTTGATCGCCGCCGTCCAAAAACTCGCCGTCGCCTCCAAAAAGGCCTTCGCGGCCGACGGCATCACCATCATGCAGTTCAACGAAGCCCCTGCCGGCCAGTCCGTCTTCCACCTCCATTTCCACATCATCCCCCGCCACGAAGGCCAGCCCATGCGCGCCCATTCCGGCACCATGGAAGACGGCGACATCCTGAAGGCCAACGCCGAAAAACTCCGCGCCGCATTGGGCTGAGGAAGCCGCCCCACGCTCTCTTTCGTCATGCTCGGGCCTGTCCCGAGCATCTGCAACCGTCCATTTCCGCAACGGTGCGATTCTGGAGGCCAGAAAAATCCCCCTCCGTCATTCCGGGCTTGACCCGGAATCCAGTGACCTGACGTCCGTCAGGTCGGAAGAGTCTTTTCAGCCCACAGACGTGTGCTGGCTGGATTCAGGGTCAAGCCCGGAATGACGGAGGGAAATAGACCGTGTCCTTCCGCCCTACCGAAACGCCGCCCGCATTAAAAACAGCGCCGCGCCGAGAATCAGCAGCGGCATGACGAGAATCTTCACGAGGTAGGAAACCGCAATCGCGATCGAGGCCGTGAACAGGTCGGACGAGATCGCGATGCCGTCGGTGATGACCTTGGTCTTCGACGCAACGCCCTCCGTCAGCGACGTCACCAGCCCGGAGGCCGCCGAGACCGTGCCCGAGATCGCCGATTGCGACTGATCGACCGCCGATCCGAGCCGCCCGAGGAAACTCGTATCCGGTGCGGCTTGCGGAACGGCGGGCACGTGGCTGTCCCGGAGCGCATCGATCTGCCCGACGGCCTCCGCATCGTAATCCGCATTGATCCGGTCGAACACGACGGTCGCGCCCTGCCAGGCATCGTCCGTCATCCGCGCGCCGGCGTGGAAGGCGATGGCATAGGACAGCGGCAGCACGACCGCACCCAGCAGGCAGAGCGTCAGCACCGCATGCGCCAGCCGCTCCGCAGAGCGCGGCAGCCGGCGTCGCGTGAGGCTGACACATGCGCGCAGCAGCGACACGCCGGCGAGCCCGATGGCCGCCACCTTGGCGACCGGCAGGAACAACGTCGACAGCACGCCCGAGACGATGGCGAGCCAGAAGAGCAGGTCGGCCATCCGGTCGATCGTGTTCGTCACCGGCTGCAGCAGTTGTCCCGGGCTCGCGGTGACCGAGGCCACCCCGACCCCGCCGGTCACATCCGCATCTTTGGCGACGCTCATCACCGAGTTCATCACCCGCAGCGTGCCGTAGAGCGCCGTGCTGCCGATGGTGACGTCCCGATTATACTGCGCCGCCCGGTCCGCCAGCGGATTGACGACGACGAGCAGCACGCCGAGCGCGGCCAGCACCAGCCAGCGAAGGCAGAGCACCGCCCGCCCGGGCCCCGAGGCCGGACGCTGAAGCAGACGGCCATCGCCCGCATCCCGACGCGGCATCCGCCCGTCGATCATACCTGAGGTGTCTCTGGCCATAGGGCCTCCGCTTATCTCGTGTCAGAACCCGAGAAGATAGAGCCCCGCCCCCAGAAAGGCGATGGCCGCGGCGATGCCGATGGCCGGCACCTGCCGCCCCAGAAAGAAGGCAAGCGCGCCGACCGCAATCGACCCGACGCGCAGCCAGAGCGGCGAGCTTTCCAGAACGCCCGTGGGAAACACGATGAGCTTGGAGACGACGCCCGCCACCAGCGCGGTCGCCACCGCCCGCACCCAGTTGAGGACCTCGGAATCCTCCCGCAGCCGCCGCCCGGCGACGACGCCGAGCCACCGCCAGATGTCGGTCGCCAGAAACCCGGCAATCGCGATGAACACGTAGCCCCAGGCATCCGGTTGCCAGTTCATGCCCATTCCCCCATCAAACCCATTCCCCCATCAAACCCGGGCCCCCATCAAACCCGAGCCCCCATCAAACCCGGGCCTCTCAAACCCGTGCCTCCAGCCGCCGGCGCCGCAGCACGTCGAGCCCCCAGGCGAGCGTCCCCCCGACGATGCCGGAGAGGAGCAGATCGAAATCCGGCGCATACAGCGTGGCAAACGGCCCGAGCAGCAGGCCGACGACCAGCGCGATATGGATGACCGGATGCCGCCCGGAACTCCAGATGGAGGCGAGGAAATAGACCGGCGTCAGGAAGAACAGACAACCGGCAACGATCGGCGGAAACTCCGCCACATACTGGTAGAGCACGCCGACCACGAGCATATTGGCGAGCACGAGGGTCAAGCCAAGGCCCAGCACATAGGAGACCCGGTGCACCCGCGGCACATGCTGCACGCGCTCCATCGCCATGACCCAGGCCGTCACCGCGATCAGGTGGGAGACGATCAGCAGCACCCAGGTGCGGGTCTTTTCCGCGCGAATCTCGGGGATCAGCGCCGCCACCATCGGCATCAGCCGGATCGACGACAGCGTCACCGCCACGAAGGCCGCGAAAAGATTGGCCCCCGACTGGATCGAGCCCACGAGAATGAGCTTTGCCGGCAGCGCCCAGACGATCCCCGTCATGAACACCGCCTGATCGACGGGCACGCCCGACTGCTGCGCGAAGGCCGTAAAGCCGACGAAGGAAATCAACAGGATCGCCGCCGGCAGGCTGAAAATGCCCTGCATGCCCTTCAGGAACCAGAACCCCGCCGTTCCCTCGCTACCATCATCCCTGAAGTAAGCCACGCCGCCCTTCCCGCACCCGCCCCGCCTTCTCGGCTGCAAACGGTGCCTGAATCTCTATGCCGGACCAGATGGCGCGACGACCATCCCCCGTCAAGCCATTCCTGTCACGCAGCGCCGGTCGACGACCACGTAAGCCACGCCCGAAAAGCGCAACCGATACAGCGCCGCATCCAACAGGAAAGCGGGACGGCATCTCCCTCCCGATGCGATGCGGCACCTCGCGACAAGGTCCATACAGAAAAGGCTCTTTCTGCAAAAGTGCGATCCTGAAGGGACTACCCATCCACCTCCCCGTCATCCCGGACTTGATCCGGGATCCAGCCAGCACACGTCTTGTGGGCTGAAAAAACTCTTCCGACCTGACGGATGTGAGGTCGCTGGATCCCGCATCAAGTCCGGGATGACGGAGGGTGGTTGGCCGCTCGTGACATCTCATCGCTAGAAATCCACGCAGCGTTTCGCCGGCAGTATGGCTGCCATCCCCTCAGAGATTTGCATGTCCCCGTGTTCCCGCTACGGCAAGAACGGCATAGGGTTTACGATACCCCAAAATCCCGGATGACCTTGACAGCCGTCTGGCCCAGCCCGCACAGGTCACCCAACCTGCAACCGCCATCCCGCCCGAGAGGACACCCATGACCAGCCTGCGCGAGCGGATCGTCCTTTACGCCTGCCTGACCTCCCTCACGGCGCTCAGCATCGATGGCCTCCTGCCGGCGCTCCGCCGGATCGGGATGGAGATGGCCGCCGCGCCGCCGCTCTCCACCCAGTCCATCATCGCGCTGTTCATCTTCGGCATGGCCATCGGCGAGCTCTTCCTCGGGCCCCTGTCGGACGCCATCGGGCGTCGCAAGGCGCTCCTTCTCGGCCTCGGCCTCTATGCCGTGGGCACCCTCGTCGCCCTCCAGTCGACATCGCTTCCCATGCTGGTGCTCGGCCGCATCCTGCAGGGTATCGGCGTGGCCGGTCCGAAGATCGCCACGCGCGCGATGATCCGCGACCAGTTCGAGGGCGATCCCATGGCGCGCATCCTGTCCTTCATGTTCACGCTCTTCATCCTCGTGCCCATGCTGGCGCCGCTTCTGGCGCAAGGCCTGATGATGCTGGCCGGCTGGCGCGCCATCTTCGCAGCCTACCTCGCCATCGCGGCCCTCCTCGGCATCTGGTTCTTCCGTCGCCAACCCGAAACGCTGCCCCCGGCCCGCCGCATTCCCCTCCGCCCGAAAAGCCTCCTGGCGAACGCCGGCCGCATCCTCGCATCCCGCCGCGTGGTGCTCCTCATCCTCGCGACCGGCCTCGTCTTCGGCGCGCAGCTCCTCTATCTCGCGACCGCCGCCGATCTCTTCTTCGACATTTACGGTATCGCCGAAACCTTCCCGCTCTACTTCGCGCTCCTTGCCGTGGGCGTCGGCCTCGCCTCCTTCGTCAATGCGCGATGCGTCTCCCGCTATGGCATGGAGGCGATGGCACGCGCCGGCTATGCCGGCCTCATCGCAGCCGGACTGGCGATGCTTGCGGCATCCGCCTTCTGGTCCGGCAAACCACCGCTCGCCCTCTTCCTGCTGTCCGCCTTCCCCGCCTTCTTTGCCATCGGCATCCTCTTCGGCAATCTCAACGCCATGGCCATGCGCTCGCTCGGCAACATGGCCGGCCTCGGCGCCTCCCTCATCGCCTCCGGCTCCAGCCTCGTCTCCGCCCTCTTCGCCACACTCTTCGGCCGGTTCTACGACGGAACCCTCTTCACCCTCGCCACAGCCCTCGCCCTCGCCGGCATCGTCGCTTTCGTGCTGACCGAATGGGCAAGGAAGGGTGACGCAGGGGTGATCGAGGCGGTTCGGTAGACGGGGATATACAGTCCGGAGGCCCACGTCTTCGGAGCCGCCGCGACAAAACGAAGGCATTGCCATTGGCGCCGGTTTCGCGCTGCGCCAAATTGCCGAGAAACTGCTGACCGCAATGAAATCAATCCGTTGCAGATGCTCGGGACAGGCCCGCGCAGGACGACGCGGGTCTTCAGCACGCCTCCAACAAACAAAAATGCCGGGCACAGGGCCCGGCATCTCTCGTTCTCTATCGCCCGCGTTTACTTCCGGGGCACCTTCGGAACCGTCCGGCCCTTGCGGGGCGCGGCGTCGGCGCCGGCATCCTTGGCCGCGGTCGCGTCCGTGTCGTCGGACTTCGCCTTCTTCGGCTTCGGCCCGGTGTCGGCACCCACGGTTTCCATTTCGGCGGCCTTGGCGGCCTTGGTCGGCTTGCGGGGCTTCTGCTCCACCTCGGCCTTCGGCTTGATGCGGGCCGTCTCCGAGATCGTCTCGAGGATGAGCCCCTTCTTGCCGTCCGGCTTCAGACCGACGGTGACCTTGACGACGCCGCCCTTCTTCAGCTTGCCGAACAGGATCTCCTCGGCGAGCGGCTTCTTGATGTGCTCCTGGATCACGCGAGACAGCGGGCGGGCGCCCATCTTCTCGTCGTAGCCCTTGTCGGACAGCCAGGCGATCGCATCCTCGTGCAGGTCAAACGTGACGTTGCGTTCCGACAGCTGGGTTTCCAGCTGCATCACGAACTTCTGCACGACCTGATGGATGACCGGCGTCGGCAGCGAGCCGAACGGGATCACCGCATCGAGACGGTTGCGGAACTCGGGCGTGAACAGGCGGTTCAGCGCCTCCACATCCTCGCCCTCGCGCTTGGACGAGCCGAAGCCGAAAGCGGCCTTGGCCATGTCGGACGCGCCCGCATTGGTCGTCATGATCAGGATGACGTTGCGGAAGTCGATCTTCTTGCCGTTGTGGTCTGTCAGCTGGCCATGATCCATGACCTGCAGCAGGATGTTGAACAGGTCCGGATGCGCCTTCTCGATTTCGTCGAGCAGCAGAACCGAATGCGGATGCTGGTCGATGCCATCGGTCAACAGACCGCCCTGGTCGAAGCCGACATAGCCGGGAGGTGCGCCGAGCAGCCGCGAGACCGTGTGGCGTTCCATATATTCCGACATGTCGAACCGCAGCAGTTCCACGCCCAGCGAGACGGCCAACTGCTTGGCAACCTCCGTCTTGCCCACGCCCGTCGGGCCGGAGAAGACGTAGGAACCGATCGGCTTGTTCGGCTCGCGAAGGCCTGCCCGCGCCAGCTTGATGGCCGAGGACAGCGCCTCGATCGCGAGGTCCTGCCCGTAGACGACCGAGCGCAGTTCCTTTTCGAGGTTGGCGAGAACGGTCTCGTCGTCCTTCGAAACGGTCTTGGGCGGAATGCGCGCCATCGTCGCGATGGTCGCCTCGATTTCCTTCTCGGTGATCAGCTTGCGCCGCTTGTTGAGCGGCAGCAGCATCTGGGCCGCACCGGTCTCGTCGATCACGTCGATCGCCTTGTCCGGCAGCTTGCGGTCATTGATGTAGCGGGCCGACAGCTCGACGGCGGACTTGATGGCCTCGTTCGAGTATTTCAGCTTGTGATAGTCCTCGAAGTAGGGCTTCAGGCCCTTCATGATCTCGATCGTGTCGTCGATGGTCGGTTCGACGACGTCGATCTTCTGGAAGCGGCGCACCAGCGCCCGGTCCTTTTCGAAGAACTGGCGATATTCCTTGTAGGTGGTCGAGCCGATGCAGCGAATCGCGCCGGACGACAGCGCCGGCTTCAGAAGGTTCGACGCATCCATGGCACCGCCCGACGTCGCACCCGCACCGATGACGGTGTGGATCTCGTCGATGAACAGCACGGCGCCCGGATACTCCTCGAGCTCCTTGACGACCTGCTTCAAACGTTCCTCGAAGTCACCGCGATAGCGGGTGCCGGCCAGCAGCGTGCCCATGTCGAGCGAGAAGATCGTCGCGTCCTGCAACGCTTCCGGCACCTTCTTCTCGACGATGCGCTTGGCAAGGCCTTCGGCGATCGCCGTCTTGCCCACGCCCGGATCGCCCACATAGAGCGGGTTGTTCTTGGAACGACGGCACAGGACCTGGATCGTGCGGTTGACCTCGGTGTGGCGGCCGATCAGCGGGTCGATCTTGCCGATCTTGGCCTTCTCGTTGAGATTGACGCAATAGGCGGTCAGGGCATCCTGCGGCTTCTTGGGGCCGCCCTCGTCCTGGTCGCGCGACGCCTTCGGCGCCTCGTCGGTATCCTCGGCGCCGCGCGGCGTGCGCGTTTCCGAAGCGCCCGGCCGCTTGCCGATGCCGTGGCTGATGAAGTTGACGGCGTCGTAGCGCGTCATCTCCTGCTCCTGCAGGAAATAGGCCGCATGGCTTTCCCGCTCGGCGAAGATGGCGACGAGCACGTTCGCGCCCGTCACTTCCTCGCGGCCGGAAGACTGCACATGGATGACTGCGCGCTGGATGACGCGCTGGAAGCCGGCGGTCGGCTTCGAGTCCTCGTCATAGCCGGTGATCAGGTTGCCGAGTTCGTTGTCGACATAGTCCGACACCGTCTTGCGCAAGGCATCGAGGTTGACGTTGCAGGCGCCCATGACGGCAGCCGCATCGCCATCGTCGATCAGCGCCAGCAGCAGGTGTTCGAGTGTCGCATATTCGTGGTGGCGCTCGTTGGCCAGCGTGAGAGCCTGGTGCAGCGCCTTTTCAAGGCTTGTTGAAAATGTTGGCACGTCGGATCCTCATTTCTTTTCCATGACGCATTGCAGCGGGTGCTGATGCTGGCGGGCGAAATCCATCACCTGCGTCACTTTGGTTTCGGCGACTTCGTAGGTAAAGACGCCGCATTCCCCGACGCCGTGATTGTGGACACTCAGCATGATCAGTGTCGCCGCCTCGGTATCCTTCTGGAAGAAACGCTCCAGCACGTGGATCACGAACTCCATCGGCGTGTAGTCGTCGTTGAGAAGCAGCACGCGGTACAGGCTCGGCTTCTTGGTCTGTGTCTTCGTCCGGGTAATGACCGAGGTACCACGATTGGAATCACCATTCCCATCGCCACTCTTGGCCATCCGGATCGGCAGAGCGATCATTCGTCTTCATTCCCTCGTGGGGTCGCAAAACTTGGGAGCCCATTGCGACCATTCCATGACACATCAGATAGTGTGTCTCGCAGCGATTTTAAGCCCGTTCCATTCCACTGCAACGATATTCGAACCGCGCCCTCAAGTTTGATGTCTTTTGTCGTCTTCGCCCGGAAAGCGGAGCCGTAAAAGCAGGGTCCAGGCACATATGGGGACGATCCAGACACAAAAAAGCCGGCCGCGGCACCCCGCAGCCGGCTTTCGTCATTTCGAAGGGCACGAGCCCTGTATGGCGCCGATCAGGCGGCGGCGGACTTTGCGGCCGAAGCAGCGGTTTTCGTAGCCGTCTGCATGGCATTCGCGGCCTTCGCCATCGGTGCTTCGTAGGGCTTGTAGCTGTCCTTGGCGAGGTCCGTATACATGCCGCCGAGCTTGGTGGCTTCGGAGACGTAGCCCTCATAGGACGACGTCAGGAAGGAGGTCTGCAGTTCGACGGCCGCTTCGATGCTGCGCACGCCGGTCAGCTTCTGCATATGCGCCACGCTGTCCTCGAAGCTCTTCTTGGAATATTCCGCCGCTTCCATGGCAATCGCCTGAAAGCCCCTGGTCATGGCAGCATAGCTGTTGGTCATGGTCTCCATGGCGTCTTTACCGGCAAAACCGGCATTCGAGAAGTCGAACATGCGCATTCCTCCTGATGTCTGTGATGCGAGAAATCTAGGTGCAGTGCACAATAAAGTCAAGTTTCGATGCCGCAGCGCACCATCTCGTGATCTTCTGAGCCCCGTCATCGGATGCGGCTCCCGGCTGATTGCCTCCTGATCGCATTGTTCTGATGGTGAGCGACGCCGCCGCCCCTCCGTCATGCTCGGCCTCGTGCCGAGCATCTGTTGCACTGCCCGCAATCTGAAGGACCATGGCGCTTGCGGAGACGACAGCAGATCCTCGGGACCAGGCCCGAGGATGACGGAGGAGAGGGCAAACAGCTGCTCGACACCAGAACCTCACATTGAGCAGCCAGCGGCCGTAGGAAACGAAAAAGCCCGAGGAAACGAAAAAGCCCGGCGGGCATAGGCCGGCCGGGCTGAAATGTCATTCGGATCCAACGGTTGAGGCGAAGACCTCAGAGATCGATGTCGAGGATCGCCATGGAGAAGCTGAAGGACAGTTCTCCGTCTTCCTCGTCGCGAAACACCACGCCGAGAAACTCGTCTCCGAGATAGACCTCGGCCGACTCGTCCTTCTTGGGACGGGCCTTGACGACGATCTGCGGGTTGAAAATGCGCTTGAAGTAGGCTTCGAGTTTTTTGATGTCTTCAGGCTTCAAGTCGTGTCTCCTAGCAGTTTTCGAGTGCGGCGCTTCTCTCATAAAGCCGCAAGGGGTGTAAACCCTGCATCGACGGCGATTGCAGCCGCTACACACAAGCTGTGCAGGGAGCGCAGGTTCCCAAAAAAAAGCGTCAGGCCTCAGATCTCGAAGCTTTGCAGCACCTGGTCCATCGAGCGCGACGGCTCCGAGCAGCCGGCCTCGCCCACCACACGCGCCGGCACGCCGGCAACCGTCACCTTCGGCGGAACCGGCTTCAGCACCACGGAACCCGCAGCCACCCGCGAACATTGCCCCACATGGATATTGCCGAGGATCTTGGCACCCGCGCCGATCAGCACGCCGTTGCCGATCTTCGGATGCCGGTCGCTGCCCTCCTTGCCGGTGCCGCCCAGCGTCACCCCGTGCAGGATCGAGACGTTGTCGCCGATCACGGCGGTTTCGCCGACAACGAGGCCGGTGGCATGATCGAGGAAGATCCCCTTGCCGATCCGCGCGCCCGGGTTGATGTCGGTCTGGAACACCGAGGACGAGCGGCTCTGCAGATAGAGCGCCAGATCGCGCCGTCCGCGCAGCAGCAGCCAATGGGCCAGCCGATGGGTTTGGATCGCGTGGAAACCCTTGAAATAGAGGATCACTTCCATGAAACGCGTGCAGGCGGGGTCGCGGTCGTAGACGGCCTGGATATCGACGCGCAGGATACCCGCCCATTCCGGCCAGTCCTCGGCCATCTCCAGAAACGCCTGGCGCACGAGGCTCGCATCGAGATCGGCATGGTCGAGGCGCTGCGCGATCCGGTGGATGACGCTGTCCTCCAGCGAACGCTGGTTGATGATCGTGGAATAAAGGAAGGCCGACAGCATCGGCTCATGCGCCGACGCATGCAGCGCCTCGTCCCTCATGCTATCCCAGATCGGGTCCATCGTCTTGACGGTCTCGTTCGAACGCATGTCCATGATCATGTCGGTCCTGGCGACCATGTCGCACTCCTTTACGGCCGCATATTCCTTGCGGGTCGGTTTTTCAAACAGACTCTCGTCACAATAGGGCAGTTTCGCCCAAGTTCAAATGGGGGGCCTCAGCCTTCTTGGTTCTCGGCCTGGTCGCTTGGCTCGTGCTCGCCAAGAAACGCCAGCACCGCCGTCTTGAACACCCGGTCGCCGACGGCGAGCATATGGTCGCGGTTGGGAATGTCGATCGCGACCGCCCGCGGCATCAGCTCGGCCAGCGCCTGGCCCGAACCGGCGATGTCGTCCTTCGTGCCCACGCCGATCAGCGTCGGCACGTCGATCCGGCTCATCTCCGCCGCGCTCAGCAGCTCGCGGGAGGTGGTGATGCAGGCGGCCAGCGCCTGCCTGTCGCTCTTCGTCTGGTCGGCGAACATGCGGAACATCCGCCCGCGCTCATGGCTGACGTCGTCGAGCGACGGCGCCAGCAGCGCGTCGGCGATCGGGTCCCAGTCGCCCACCCCCGTCACCATGCCGATCCCCAGGCCGCCCAGCACCAGCGTGCGCACCCGGTCGGGATGGGACAGTGCCAGAAACGCCGACACCCGCGCGCCCATCGAATAGCCCATCACATGCGCGGAGCCGAGCCCGAGATGCGTCAACAGAGCGACCGCATCGCCCGCCATGGCATCGGGATGGTAGAGGGCGGGATCGGTCGGCTTGCTGCTGGCTCCATGGCCGCGATTGTCGAGCGCGATCACCCGGTAGCCGGCATCGCCCAGCGTCTTCAGCCAGCCGGGAAACACCCAGTTGACGCTCGCCGAGGAGGCAAAGCCGTGGATCAGCAGCACCGGCGCGCCGGCCGGATTTCCCGCATCGAAGAAAGCGATATCGAGCCCCTCATGGCGGAAGCTCGAAAAGGGTGGCGGTGACAGATCCATCTCAGCGGGTCCCGTGATATTGTCTTAACAGTTCCCTTTAAGGCCGAGTGCCCTGCGGAAAAAGCCCCGTGCCCTGCAAAAAACGCGGGCGAGTGCCGGCAATCGTCTACCTTTTTGCGCCGAACCGGCCTAATGTCCGCGCCGAATGCGCCCGACCTCACCCCTGCGGCGGCGCGACAGACAGACGAGACAGTGGAGAACGACATGGCCGGGCACGGTATTCCTCATTTCCAGAACGATGGCGGTCACGCGGTGATCGAGGTCGGCGTCAAGGAATTCATGTGCACCGGCGCCTCCGTGCCCTACGATCATCCGCATATCTATCTCGACATGGGCGACGACAACGAGAAGGTCTGTTCCTACTGCTCGACCCTCTTCCGCTTTAACGGCGCGCTGAAGATGGATGAAACCCGCCCCACCGGCTGCCTGTTCCAGACCAAGGCGGCCTGACGGCCCCGCACCGTGCCGAATCCGGCGCCCGGATCCGACCCTTGCCGCACCATCACGGACCTGCCGGAAAAGCGTTTGCCTGACACGCGCACACCCATCACGGTGGTCGGAGCCGGCATTGCCGGCCTCACCGCAGCCCTGTCGCTCGCAGCCAAGGGCTTCGAGGTCGATATCGTCGAGCGGGCGGCAAACCTCGACGAGGTCGGCGCCGGCTTGCAGCTGTCGCCGAACGCGACGCGCATTCTCGATGCTCTCGGCCTGACCGCAAGGCTGCAGCCCCATTGGGTGGAGCCATCGGAGATCCGCCTCGTCGATGGCCGCAGCCTCCGGACGATCGCGCGGGTTCCGGCCGGCGCCTTCGCCCGCACCCGCTGGCAGGCGCCCTATGCCGTCATGGCGCGTTCCGCTCTCCAAAGCGCACTGGCAGATGCGGTGCGCGCCCACCCGCTCTGCCGCCTGCATCTGGACACGGCCATTTGCGATGCAACGCCCGCGTCTCTCTCGGCCATCACGCAGCGCATGCCGGGCCTCATCGTCGGCGCCGACGGCATCGGCTCCAAAGTCCGCCTCGCCATTGCAGGCCACGGCAAGGCCCGCCTTTCCGGCAACATCGCCTGGCGGCTTACCCTGCCCCGGCACGCCGCGCCGTCGCCCTTCGATCCCACCGTCGTCACCGCCTATCTCGGCCGCCGCGCCCATCTCGTAGCCTATCCGATCGGCGCATCCGGAGGCCTCAATCTCGTGGCCATCGGCAGCGGGTTGACGCAGGCGGACACGAGCGAAGAGGCTTCCCGGGCGGCCATTGCGCAGCTTCTTTCGGGCTGGCACCCCGACATCCGGTCGGCACTCTCCAGGGCCGGAACGCTCGGCTATTGGCCCTTGATCGAGGTCGAGGACGGTGCATGGCACGACGGCACGCGCATCCTCATCGGCGATGCCGCCCACGCCATGATGCCGTTTGCCGCCCAGGGCGCCGCCATGGCCATCGAGGATGCCTTCGAACTTGCAGAGGCGATCGGAAAACCCGGCGACATCACCGCGCATCTCGACGCCTTCGTCCAGACCCGCAAGGCGCGCGTCGCCCGCGTGCGCGCCCGCGGCGCCTTCAACCGCTTCGCCTACCACGCCTCCGGCCCGGTCCGTCTTGGCCGAAACCTGGTCCTGTCGCTGCGCACGCCGGAAAGACTGGCCGAGGATTTCGACTGGCTCTACGGCCATCGCCTCCCCGGCCAGAAGACGCCTTAAGCGCCGACCGCCGCCGCTGCCGCAAACCCGGCTTCCAGATCCCGCCGCAGATCCGGCACGTCCTCGAGCCCGATCTGAAGCCGGATGACCGGCCCCTCCGCCGGCTGCTTGCAGATCGTCCGGTCCGAAAGCCCGACGACGAGCGCGAGGCTCTCATACCCGCCCCAGGAATAGCCGAGCCCGAAGATCGAGAGCGCATCGAGAAACGCATGCGCCCGCGCCTTCACCTGTGCCCCCGCCTTCCCCTGCTCGGACACCTTGAGCACGAAGGAGAAGATCCCGCTCGCGCCGGTGAAATCCCGCTTCCAGATGTCGTGGCCCGGAAAACTCGGCAGGCCCGGATGCAGCACCCGCGCCACGTCCTCGTGCTGTTCCAGCCAGCGGGCGAGGTTCAGCGCGCTCTCCTGATGCCGCTCCAGCCGCACGCCCATGGTCCGCAGGCCGCGCAGGATCTGGTAGCTGTCATCCGGCGAGCCGCAGATGCCGAGCGTGATCGTCGCCTCGTGCAGCTGTTCCCAGTGCTTGGCATTGGCCGAAACCGTACCCATCAGAATGTCGGAATGCCCGCTCGGATACTTCGTCGCCGCATGGATCGAGATGTCGACGCCATGATCGAGCGGCTTGAAATAGAGTGGTGTCGCCCAGGTATTGTCCATGGTCACGACGCAGCCATGCCTGTGCGCCACGCCCGAGATCGCCGAGATGTCCTGCATCTCGAACGTGTTGGAGCCCGGCGCTTCGGTATGCACCAGCCGTGTGTTCGGCCGGATCAGCGCCTCGATGCCGGCGCCGATGGCGGGATCGTAATATTCGACCGTCACGCCCATCCGCGTCAGCATCGTGTTGCAGAAGTTCCGCGTCGGGAAGTAGACGCTGTCGACGATCAGCGCGTGATCGCCGGAGGAGAGGAAGGCGAGAAACGGCACGGTAACGGCCGCAAGCCCGCTCGGCACGAGAATCGTGCCCGCCGATCCCTCCAGCGCGTCGATCGCCTCGCAGAGCGCATCCGTGGTCGGCGTACCGCGCGTGCCGTATGTGTATTTCTGCGCCCGCGTTTCCATCGTCCGCGCATCGGGAAACAGCACCGTGGAGGCCCGCACGATCGGCGGGTTGACGAAACCATGATAGTCGGACGGCACGTTGCCCGTATGGGCAAGCCGCGTGTTCACACCCGCCGTCGCCAGAAAATCCCTCTTGTCGCTCATGTCCGGTCCTTGTCCTCAAAGCAGCATCGCATGCCCCCGGGCGCCGTTCTGTCCATGGCAGCGGGCGTCCTCAGGGGTCTGTCGCGCTTCTTGTCGGTCCGCTCCGCGTCAAAGGTCAAGCCCGGATCGTCAGATCCGTCGAAGCCCGCGCCTCGTGCTGCCTCATTTTTCGCCAGCACTTTGCACTCACCAGCAGGATAAGCGGATAAAATGAGCAGACCGTCCGATAATGTTGAAATGGCCTAGAATTTCGGCAACGTGACTTGACCCGTCCGACATTTACGAATGAGATAGACCTCACTCGCGCCAGGAGGGTGGCGGGGGCGTTTCTTCCGGCAAGCCGTCAAGGTATCCGGGATGAGGGCGACAGAAAACTTAAAAAAGGGTCTCAAGAATGGCAACAAGAATTCTCCCGATCGTGATCGGCGCCGCTGTCCTGGGTTTCGGTGCCCATGCAGCATCCGCCGGCACGCTCGATGACGTGAAGGCCAAGGGCTTCGTGCAGTGCGGCGTGAACGGTTCCAACCTCGCGGGCTTCGGTGCCCAGGACTCTTCCGGCAACTGGACGGGCCTCGACGCCGACCTCTGCAAGGGCGTTGCCGCTGCCGTCTTCGGCGATGCGACCAAGGTCAAGTTCACCCCCCTCTCCGCCAAGGACCGCTTCCCGGCCCTGCAGTCGGGCGAAATCGACATGCTCGCCCGCAACACGACCTGGAGCGCCAGCCGCGACAGCCAGCTCGGCTTCGACTTCCGCGCCGTCAACTACTATGACGGCCAGGGCTTCATGGTGAAGAAGGAACTCGGCGTGAAGTCGGCTCTGGAGCTGAACGGCGCCTCCGTCTGCGTCCAGTCGGGCACCACGACCGAACTCAACCTCGCCGACTACTTCCGCGCCAACAAGATGGAATTCAAGCCCGTCGTGTTCGAAGCGCAGGACGAAGCCGACGCCGCCTACAATGCCGGCCGTTGCGACGTCTACACCACCGACCAGTCGGGCCTCTATTCGATCCGCCTGAAGATGGCGAACCCGGCCGACCACGTCGTTCTCCCGGAAATCATCTCCAAGGAGCCGCTCGGACCGGCCGTTCGCCAGAACGATTCGAAGTGGTTCGACGTCGTGTCCTTCACGCATTACGCCACCATCACGGCGGAAGAGTTCGGCATCACCCAGGCCAACGTCGAAGAAATGAAGAAGTCGGAAAACCCCGACATCAAGCGTTTCCTCGGTGAAGAAGCCAACAGCACGCTCGGCGCCGATCTCGGCCTGCCCAAGGACTGGGCCGTCCAGGTCATCAAGGCCGTCGGCAATTACGGTGAGCTGTTCGAACGCAATGTCGGCCAGGGCTCCCCGCTCAAGATCGAGCGCGGCCTGAACGCACTGTGGAACAAGGGCGGCCTGCAATACGCACCGCCGATCCGTTGATCGGCTGCTGATATGGAGGGGGCGGGCTCGGTCCCGTTGTGGCATGGCCCGCCCCTTCTTCAGAACGTCTTGAACACCCGGAAAAAAGGGTGACCGACAGGGGACAAGTGAATGGCTGCAAACGACGTCCGCACCGGGGGCGGCGCGCATCGACCGACGATGTCGCTTCTCTATAATCCGGCTTTCCGAAGCATTCTCTTCCAGATCGTGACCGTGGTCGTCGTCTTCGGCGCCATCTACTATGCCGCGACGAACGTCGTCGCCAACCTCGCACGCTCCGGCATGTCCAGCGGCTTCGGGTTCCTCAACAGCCGCGCCGGCTTCGACATCGGCCAGCAGCTGATCGCCTATTCTCCCGATTCCACCTATTTCAGCGCGCTTCTCGTCGGCCTGCTCAATACCTTGCTCATCGCCTTCTGGGGCATCATCACGGCGACCATCGTCGGCCTGCTGATCGGCATCGGCCGACTGTCGAAGAACTGGCTGATCGCCAAGCTCTGCACGATCTACGTCGAGGTCTTCCGCAACATTCCGCCGCTGCTCGTCATCTTCTTCTGGTATCTCGGCGTCCTCGCGCTCCTGCCCAACGTCCGCACCATCTTCCAGCATGTGAAGGACAATCCCGGCGCGTTCTTCTTCGTCAGCAACCGCGGCATCTACTTCCCGGCGCCCGTTCCCGGCGAAAGCTTCGTCTATGTCGCCGCCGCCTTCGTTCTCGGCATCATCGCGGCCATCGCCTTCACCAAATGGGCCACCGCCCACCAGCTGAAGACGGGCAAGCGCCCGCCGGTTCTGGTCGTCAATCTGGCGCTGATCGTCGCTTTGCCCCTCGTCGTCTTCCTCGTGCTCGGCAGCCCGATGACGCTCGATTATCCCGTGCCCGGCTCCTTCAACATGAGCGGCGGCATGGTCATCGGCCCGGAATTCCTGTCGCTCTATCTGGCACTGTCCTTCTACACGGCCTCCTTCATCGCCGAGATCGTGCGCGCCGGCATCCGCGGCGTCGCAAGCGGCCAGACGGAGGCCTCCTACGCCCTCGGCCTGCGCTCCGGCCTTGCCACCCGCCTCGTCGTGCTGCCGCAGGCCATGCGGATCATCATCCCGCCGCTGACCTCGCAGTATCTCAACCTCATCAAGAACTCGTCGCTGGCCGTCGCCGTCGGCTTCGCCGATCTCGTCGCCGTCGGCAACACGATCCTCAACCAGTCGGGCCGCTCGATCGAAATCATCTCCATCTGGATGCTGATCTACGTCTCGATCAGCCTGATCACGTCCCTCTTCATGAACTGGTTCAATGCCCGCATGGCACTGGTGGAGCGCTGATATGGCCCAGAACATCGCCTTCGTCCGCCATGATTTCATCGCGCCGGAAACCCCGCCCTCGACGGATTCGACCGTCGTCGGCTGGCTGCGCAAGAACCTGTTCGCGACGCCGACCGACAGCGTCCTCTCGCTGATCGGCATCTTCGCCGTCCTCTACTACCTGCCCGGCGCCCTCAACTGGCTCTTCATTCAGGCCGTATGGACCGGCGCCGATCGCACGGTCTGCACCACCGCGGCGCAGGGCGGCATCCAGCCGGATGGCTGGAGCGGTGCCTGCTGGGCCTATGTCAACGATCGCTTCATCCAGTTCATGTTCGGCTCCTACCCGCGCGATCAGCTCTGGCGGCCTTTGCTGGTGCTGGCCATCGGCATCGCCATTCTCGTGCCCTTCCTGATGCCGAAGGTGCCGCGCAAGGGGCTGAACACCATCCTGCTCCTCATCGTCCTGCCGATCATCGCCTATGTGCTGCTGCTCGGCGGCCGGTTCGGCCTCTCCTATGTCGAGACGTCGCTCTGGGGCGGGCTCATGGTCACGCTCATCCTGTCCTTCGTCGGCATCGCCGTCTCGCTGCCGCTCGGCATCGTGCTGGCGCTCGGGCGGCGGTCGGAAATGCCGATCATCAAGACGGCCTGCGTCGTGTTCATCGAGTTCATCCGCGGCGTCCCGCTGATCACCGTTCTCTTCATGGCGAGCGTGCTGCTGCCAATGTTCCTGCCGCCAGGCACCAACTTCGACAAGTTCCTGCGCGCGCTTGTCGGCGTCTCCATCTTCGCCGCCGCCTACATGGCCGAAGTCATCCGCGGCGGCCTGCAGGCCATTCCGAAAGGGCAGTACGAAGCAGCCGACGCGCTCGGTCTCAACTACTTCCACAAGACGACCTTCATCATCCTGCCGCAGGCGATCAAGCTGGTCATTCCCGGCATCGTCAACACCTTCATCGGCCTGTTCAAGGATACCTCGCTCGTCACCATCATTTCGATGTATGATCTGCTCGGCATCGTGAAGGCCAGCTTCGGTGACAGCGGCTGGAGCACGCCGGTGACGCCCATGACGGGCCTCATCTTTGCCGGCTTCGTCTTCTGGATCTTCTGCTTCGGCATGTCACGCTATTCCGCCTTCGTCGAGCGTCGCCTCGATACCGGCCACAAACGATAACACGAGGGACTGATCATGGCTGAAGCCGCCCAGAAATTGACTGTTTCGTCCACCGATGTCGCCATCGAGATCGTCGGCATGAACAAGTGGTACGGGGATTTCCACGTGCTGCGCGATATCAACCTGAAGGTCATGCGCGGCGAGCGCATCGTCATCGCCGGCCCCTCGGGCTCCGGCAAGTCGACGATGATCCGCTGCATCAACCGGCTGGAAGAGCACCAGAAGGGCACGATCATCGTCGATGGCATCGAGCTCACCAACGATCTGAAGAAGATCGACGAGGTCCGCCGCGAAGTCGGCATGGTGTTCCAGCACTTCAACCTCTTCCCGCACCTGACGATTCTCGAAAACTGCACGCTCGCCCCCATCTGGGTGCGCAAGATGCCGAAGAAGCAGGCCGAGGAAATCGCGATGCATTATCTGCAGCGCGTGAAGATCCCCGAACAGGCCCACAAATATCCGGGCCAGCTTTCGGGCGGCCAGCAGCAGCGCGTCGCCATCGCCCGGGCGCTGTGCATGAAGCCGAAGATCCTGCTCTTCGACGAGCCGACATCCGCACTCGATCCGGAAATGGTCAAGGAAGTCCTCGACACCATGGTCAGCCTTGCCGAAGAAGGCATGACCATGCTCTGCGTCACCCACGAAATGGGCTTCGCCCGCCAGGTCGCCAACCGCGTCATCTTCATGGATCAGGGCCAGATCGTCGAACAGAACGCGCCCGCCGAATTCTTCGACAACCCGCAGCACGAGCGCACCAAGCTCTTCCTCAGCCAGATCCTGCACTAGCGTTTGTCAGGGATCAGGGGAATGCGGTTATCCCGAAGAGACAAACGACAACAGAGGGATTGAGAGTCTGGCTGGTTCAGAATGAACCTGACACACTTGAGAGCATTTCCAGCCGAAGCGGCATCGCTTCGGTATGGGAGAACGCGGCGAAAGCAAGAGGTCGTGCAGTTCTGGTGAACGCGTGTTAACCGAAACGGCACGAATCGCTCCGATCTGCCCCTGACGCGCAGCATTTTTCATCCTGCGCGCCCGTCACCCGCTTGAGCTTATCCGCCACATCCTTATGCTAGGCATACAGCCTGAGAGTGTATGACGCTTTCAGGGGCCAAGGCGGGAAGAGCCGGAATTTTTCCGGATGGGGTGGGGATATGACAGGCAGCAAGACACCGTTCACGACGATCTCGGCGACGGGCAATCCGAATATCGACGGCGTGCTGTCGAACAATGCCTGGAGCGGCGGCGTCCTCACCTACGCCTTTCCCGCGACACGGGCCGACTACGATTATGACGATCTCTCCGGCAGCTTCTTTCCCGTCTCTCCGCAGCAGGTCGCGGCCGCCCTGTTCATCATGGAGCAATCCAGCGGCAACGCGGCCGACGATGGTTTCTCGCTCGAGGGCTTCACGCTTCTCGACCTGCGTCGCGGCGGCCCGACGGATGCCACCCTGCGGTTCGCCGGCACCGACACGGCCAACCCGACCGCTTTCGCCTACTACCCCGGCCCGTCGTCCGTTTCGGGCGATATCTGGTTCGGCGATGGCTATGCCGGCACGGATTTCGATTACCTGAAGCCGAAGGCGGGCAATTATGCCTGGCACACCCTCGTCCACGAACTCGGACACGCGCTCGGCCTGAAGCACGGGCACGAGGCGGAGGTGAACGCCGCCCTGCCGCGTGGCATGGACAGCGTCGAGTTTACGGTGATGACCTACAAGGCCTATATCGGCGCATCCGTCGAAGCCGGCTACAGCTATGGCGCCTATGATGCGCCGCAGACCTTCATGGCGCTCGATATCGCGGCCCTGCAGACCATGTATGGCGCCGACTACAGCGTCATGTCCGGCGATACCGTCTATCGCTGGACGCCGAAGACCGGCGCGACCATCATCGACGGCCAGACCACCATTTCACCGGGCGCCAACAAGATCTTCGCCACCCTCTGGGACGGTGGCGGCAGGGACACGTTCGACCTGACGGCGTATAAGACCAACCTCTCGATCGATCTGCGCGCCGGCGGCTTTTCCGTGTTCGACAAGGCGCAGCTCGCCGATCTCGGTGGCGGCCCGAATGGCGGTCATGCACGCGGCAATATCTTCAACGCGCTGCTGCACGACGGCAACACGGCCTCGCTGATCGAGAACGTCAATGCCGGCTCCGGCAACGACCGCATCGTCGGCAACGAACTTTCCAATCTTCTTTCGGGCAATGCCGGCAAGGACACGATTTTCGGCCTCAACGGCAACGACATCCTCATGGGCGGTGCCGGAGCCGATGCGCTCGACGGCGGCAACGGCCTCGACACGGCCTCCTATCTAGACGCGACCGCCGGCGTCACGGCAAGCCTGCTCAAGCCCTCGGCAAACAAGGGGTTTGCCGCAGGCGATACGTTCAAGTCGATCGAAAACATCATGGGCTCGGCCTTTGCCGATACGCTCATCGGCGACACCGCCGCCAACCGGCTGGACGGCGGCAAGGGTAATGACGGACTGAGCGGCGGCAACGGAAACGATACGCTGATCGGTGGGGTCGGCAGCGATATCCTGACCGGCGGCGCCGGCGCCGATACCTTCGTCTATGCCAGCTGGACGGAGTCGCAAACCGCCACCAAATTGCGCGACACGATCACCGACTTCTCGGCCAGCAGCGGCGACCGCATCGACCTCTCCGGCATCGACGCCAACCTTCTCTTGGACGGCGTGCAGCATTTCTCGTTCATCGGCGCGAGCACCTTCACCAAGACCGGCGGAGAACTCCGCTTCACCTCGCTGAAGTCCACGACCTATGTCTATGGCGATCTCAACGGCGACGGCCAATCAGACCTCGCCCTCACCTTCGACGACCGCCTGACCCTGCACGCCGGCGACTTCATCGTCTGACCGGACCGCCTTGCCCGGAACCGCCCCTCACCCTAACCCTCTCCCCGCCTGCGGGGCGAGGGGACATGCCCTGCTCGATGTCCGATATGTGGCGGATGCGGTGCCTCAGGGTCCCTTCGCCCCGCCCGCGGGGAGAAGGTGGCGGCAGCCGGATGAGGGGCTGCCTGCGGGTGCGGCTCTCAAGAAAAAACCCTCTCTGGCCTGCCAGCCATCTCCCCCACAAGGGGGGAGAAGACATGCGGCGGCCGCTCGTGCTTTCGTGGGCATCGAGCGTCTGGCAAGGCTTCTGCAGGTACGATCTTGGACGTGGAACGAGCGGCCCGCCCCGAGTCTTCTCCCCCCTTGTGGGGGAGATGGCCGGCAGGCCAGAGAGGGTCTTTCTTGTCCAACCCCCGCACCCTCACTCCAAAAACATCACCCCACGAAGGCCCGCTCGATCACGAACTCGCCCGGCTTGTTGTTCGAGCCCTCGTTCAGTCCAGCCTCTTCCAGCAGCAGCTTCGTGTCCTTCAGCATCTCGGTCGAGCCGCAGATCATGCCGCGGTCGATCTCCGGGTCGAAGGCGGGGACGCCGAGGTCGGTGAAGAGCTTGCCGTTGCGGATGAGGTCGGTGATGCGGCCGCGGAAGGGATAGTCCTCGCGGGTCGCGGTGGCGTAGTGGCGCAGCTTGTCCCCCACCACTTCGGCCAGGAACTCATGGTTGCGGATCTCCTCGATCAGGTCGAAGCCGTATTTAAGCTCGGCCACATCGCGGGTCGTGTGGGTCAGAATGACCTCTTCGAACTTCTCGAACGTTTCCGGCTCGCGGATCAGGCTGGCAAACGGCGCGATGCCGGTGCCGGTCGAGAACATATAGAGCCGTTTGCCGGGCGTCAGCGCGTCCAGCACCAGCGTGCCCGTCGGCTTCTTGCGCATCAGCACCTGGTCGCCGGGCTGGATGGCCTGGAGATGCGAGGTCAGCGGCCCATCCGGCACCTTGATCGAGAAGAACTCGAGTTCCTCGTCCCAGGCGGGGCTGGCGATCGAATAGGCGCGGTAGACCGGCTTGCCGTCAACCATCAGGCCGATCATCGCAAATTCGCCCGAGCGGAAGCGGAAGCCGGCAGGACGTGTCATGCGGAAGCGGAACAGCCGGTCGGTATAATGCGTGACGCTGGTCACGGTCTCGGCAAATACGCCGGCCGGTACGGTCGCGGCGAAATCCTCTGTCTTGGCCGGAGCATTCATCTGTGCGTCTCATCCTCGTGGGTGCGTCGAGCCGAAGCCCGGAAACGGATCGAGCGAAAGGCTGACTACGCCTCTCAGGTTTTCATGCGCGGAATATTCCAAACCGGGGCTTAAGGAAAGCAATTCCATTTCAAAATCCTGCGCCAGCGGAGATTGCCGCAGCGCATGAGCGTCCCTTGCCGCGCGACAGACAAGCAGGCCGGATCAGGAAACCCGCCGCCAGCTATAGGAACCGGCGTCGCCAGACGGCCGCGCCGTCGGCTGGTAATGCTCGTCGATGCCGGGCAGGCGCCCTTCGCCCAGCCGCTTCAGCGCCGTCGCATTGGTCACGGCAAAGCTGTCGATGCCACAGCGCAGCATCAGCGGCACCTGGTCGATCAGCACGTCGCCGATGGCGCGGATCTCGCCGTCGAACTTCAGCCGCGACCGCAAGAGCGAAGCGTGCGAAAACGCCCGCCCGTCGTTGAAGGCGGGAAAGGCGACGGCGACGAGCGCGATATGGTCCAGATAGGGCTGCAGCCGCGACACGTCGTCGGCCGGGTTGATCAGCACGCCGAGCCCGGTCTCCCCCGCTTCCGCCTTCTCGATGAAGGTCGTCAGCCCGTGGATCGCCCGCTCGTTGGAGCCGGCCTGCGTCTCCTCGGTCTCGATAACCCAAGGATCGTCGGTCACGAAGCCGGTCGTCTTCCAGATCTGCGTCATCTTAAGCCGCTTCCTGTTCCTTGGCGCCGTACAGCGCATCCTTGAAGGGCTGCGGGCCCACGCGGCGATAGGCGGCAAGGAAGGTCTCCTCCTTCGACAGCCGCAGGCCGAGATAGGTGTCGACGATCGTCTCCACCGCGTCCGTCACCTTGTCCGGCTCGAAGCCGCGCCCGATGATCTCGCCGATCGAGGTCGTCTCGTCGCCGGAGCCGCCGAGCGTGATCTGGTAGAGCTCGGCCCCCTTCTTCTCCACGCCCAGCAGGCCGATATGGCCGACATGGTGGTGGCCGCAGGCATTGATGCAGCCGGAGATCTTGATCTTCAGCTCGCCGATATCGGCTTGCCGGTCAGGATCGCCGAAGCGCGTGGAGATCTCCTGCGCCACCGGAATGGAGCGGGCGTTGGCCAGCGCGCAATAGTCGAGCCCGGGACAGGCAATGATGTCGGTGATCAGCCCCGCATTGGCGGTCGCCAGCCCCGTCGCCACCAGCCCGCGATAGACCGCCTCGAGATCGGCCAGCGCCACATGCGGCAGGATGATGTTCTGCTCGTGGCTGATGCGGATCTCGTCGAAGGCGTACTCCTCGGCGATATCGGCCACGGCCTCCATCTGCACGTCGGTCGCGTCCCCCGGAATGCCGCCGATCGGCTTGAGCGAGATCGTCACCATGCCGTAATCGGGGTTCTTGTGCGGCGCCACGTTCTGGTGCACCCAGCGGGCGAAGTCCGGATCGGCCTTCTTCCAGCTCGCAAGGTTCGCCCAGCCCTC
Source organism: Rhizobium sp. PP-CC-3A-592 (assembly GCF_003217095.1). Taxonomy (GTDB): domain Bacteria; phylum Pseudomonadota; class Alphaproteobacteria; order Rhizobiales; family Rhizobiaceae; genus Ferranicluibacter. The sequence continues at coordinate 790,630 of NZ_QJSR01000002.1, read as the reverse complement.
CGGACGCTCCCCCAGCGCCGGCGGCGCGAAGTAAGCGGAGATTGCCGCGATATCGGCGTCGGGCAGCTTCAGCTCGGTGTTCTTCAGCTGCAGGAATTCCTGCTCCACCTGCCCCGCCAGCACCTCGGCGCCGGTCTCGTGCACGAGGATCTTGATGCGCGCCTTGTACTTGTTGTCGCGCCGTCCGTGCAGGTTGTACACCCGCATGATGGCGGTGGTGTAGGACAGCAGATCCTCTTCCGGCAGGAAGTCGCGGATCTTCTTGGCGATCATCGGCGTGCGCCCCTGCCCGCCGCCGACATAGACGGCAAAGCCGATGCGGCCCTGATCGTCCTTCTTCAGGTGCAGCCCGATATCGTGGACCTGGATCGCGGCGCGGTCGCGCTCGGCCCCGGTCACGGCGATCTTGAACTTGCGCGGCAGGAACGAGAATTCCGGATGCACCGACGACCACTGCCGCAGGATTTCGGCGTAAGGCCGGGGATCGGCGACCTCGTCGGCGGCGGCACCGGCAAAATGGTCGGCCGTCACGTTGCGAATGCAGTTGCCCGAGGTCTGGATCGCGTGCATCTCGACGCTGGCGAGATCGGCCAGAATGTTCGGCGTGTCGGACAGCGCCGGCCAGTTGTACTGGATGTTCTGCCGCGTGGTGAAATGCCCGTAACCGCGATCGTATTTCCGCGCGATATGCGCGAGCATCCGCATCTGCCGGCCGTTCAGCGTACCATAGGGAATGGCGACGCGCAGCATGTAGGCGTGCAGCTGCAGGTACACGCCGTTCATCAGCCGCAGCGGCTTGAACGCATCTTCCGCAAGCTCGCCGGACAGGCGACGCTCCACCTGGTCGCGAAACTGCTCCACGCGGGCAGATACGAAAGCATGATCGAATTCGTCGTAGCGATACATCGTTTGTCTTTTCCTTAAAGCCCAACGTCCGGGAAGCCCAACGTCCGGGAAAGCAGACGTCTCGTGCAGAAGACCTTGAGAAGCGTCCTGCACATGCGGTGCGCCGCGCGTGTTTTCCCTTAAACCAGACCCGGCCTCGGGAAAAGCAAGACGGCGGAAGATTCTATCCGCGACGCGCCGGCGTTACACCGCCGCCACATGGTGCAGGCCCTTGTAGCCCGGCGCATACTCCATCGTCGGTCCCTCCGCGCGGATCCGCTCGCGCAGCCGCAAGGGCCTGAGCACGCCGTCCACTTCCACCACCTCGATCACGTTGACATCGACGACCTTGTTGTCGGCAAACGCCGTCTTGCCCGCCGCTTCCAGCGCGCTCACAGCTTCGGCATGACGCGCGATAAAGGCATCCTGCAGGCTCTCGCCCCAGTTGCCGGCCGCATCCAGCCAGACGGAAATGCCGTCGGACAGTCGGTTGGCCGTCAGGACCTTGTCACTCATCGTCATGCTCCTTGCACGTCATGTTGCACGTCATGTTGGTTTTCCGGGAGATCGGCGCGGGAAACAGCCGCCAGACCTGCCTCGTGAGAAAGACCGGCCCGCCGGGACAGCGGCTCCGACCGCTCGAAATTGGCACCCGCCACCGCATCGCCGATGATCACCATCACCGGCCCGTCGAGATCGTCGCGCGCCTCCAGCCCCGGCAGTTCGCTGAGCGTCCCGTGCAGCAGCCGCCGGTCGGCCCGGCTGGCATTCTCCACCACGGCCACGGTCGTGTCGCGGTGCAGCCCGGCATCGATCAGCCGCGCGGCAACCGAGGCCGCCACCGTCCGTCCCATATAGACGGAGATCGTCGCGCCGGAGACCGCCAGCCGCGCCCAGTCGGGCAGCACGTCGCCCGCAAGGTCGTGGCCGGTCGTGAAGATCAGCGACGACGCCACGCCGCGCAGCGTCAGCGGCAGTTCGAAATCGGCGGCCGCGGCAAAGGCGGAGGTTATGCCCGGCACGATCTCGTAGCCGATGCCCGCCTCCCGCAGCGCCGCCATTTCCTCGCCCGCCCGGCCATAGACCAGCGGATCGCCGGACTTCAGCCGCACGACGCGCTTGCCCTCGCGGCCGAGACGCACCAGCAACTGGTTGATCTCGCCTTGAGACTTCGAATGACAGCCCTTGCGTTTGCCGACGGACAGCCGCTCGGCATCGCGCCGGCCCATATCGACGATCGCCTGCGGCACCAGCGCGTCATAGACGAGCACGTCCGCTTCCATCATCACCCGCTGGGCGCGCAGCGTCAGCAGGTCCACCGCGCCCGGCCCGGCACCGACGAGATAGACGCGGCCCTCGACCACGCTGCCCGCCTTCAAGAGGCGCGTCGCCTCGCGGCGCGCGGCGGAAACATCGTTGGCCGCCACATGCGCGGCCACGCCGCCGGTAAAGAACCGCTTCCAGAACTGCCGGCGCGGCGCACCGCGCGGCAAAAGCTTTTCGGCCGCGATCCGGTAGGATTGCGCAAGCCCGGCAAGACTGCCGAGCGAAGGCTGCAGCAACTGATCGATCTGAGCGCGGATCATCTGCGCGAGGACAGGCCCCGCCCCCTCCGTGCCGATCGCCACGGCCACGGGCGCGCGGTTGACGAGCGCCGGCGTCAGGAAATCGCAATAGTCCGGCTGGTCCACGGCATTGGCGGGAATGCGCGCCGCGCGCGCGGCGGCCACGATCCGCCGGTCCTGCGCGGCATCGCCGGTTGCGGCAAACACCAGAACGGCCCCCTCGACCTGCCCCGCATCGAAGGCGGCGGCAATGCGTTCAATGCCGTTCTCGGCCAGGAACAGCGCATACTCCGGCTCCGCATCATCGGCATAGGCAACGATCCGCGCCTGCGTGTTCAGAAGCAGGCGAACCTTGGCATAGGCCTCGTCGCCATTGCCGAACACCGCCACGCATTTCTGCGCAACGCGAAAAAAAGCCGGGAATACGGTCAGTTGCTCGCTCATGACGATGGGGAATCTGTCCTTTGTGGGTTGGCTAGATATCGCCCATCCTACGCGCAAAATGAAGAAACAGAAATCCGCCAGCCCGTGACGCGGCGTATTCTTTTCCTCAGACGGGGAAGTATCGGAGCAAATGTGTCCCGCCGCCACCCTGCGGTGCATTGCACCCGCCCGGCCTTCGTCGTTACAGTGGCGCACCGACCACAGGGAACCGTACCCGATGCCCACCGATCCGCTTGCCGCCCGCCTCCTCTCCGTCATCGAAAGCGACATCCTGCCGCTGACGCAAAAAGGCGTGGCCGCCGGCAACAAGGTCTTCGGCGCTGCCATCCTGCGCAAGTCCGATCTGTCCCTCGTCGTCGCCGAAACCAACAACGAGACGGAAAATCCGCTCTGGCACGGTGAAGTCCACACGCTGAAGCGATTCTATGAACGTCAACCGGGCCACGACACGAAGGACCTGATCTTCCTGTCCACCCACGAGCCCTGCTCCATGTGCCTCTCGGCCATCACCTGGGCGGGCTTCGATAATTTCTATTATTTCTTCAGCCACGAAGACAGCCGCGACAGCTTCGCCATCCCGCACGACCTCGTCATCCTCAAGGAAGTCTTCCGGCTGGAGCCCGGCGGCTACGCCCGCCAGAATGCCTTCTGGCGCTCCGCCGCCATCGCCGACCTCATCGCCACCAGCGACGAGCCCGACCGCGCCGGCCTGAAAGTCCAGGACGCCCGCATCCGCCGCCGCTATCAGGAATTGTCCGACGCCTACCAGTCCGGCAAGGCGCAAAACGCCATCCCGCTTGCCTGATGCCATTATCCCCCGATGCAGAAATCCGCCCCATGACCGAACCGATGCAGCCCTCCCGCGACATCCAAAAACTCCTCGACATCATGTCCGCCCTGCGCGCGCCGGAAACCGGCTGCCCCTGGGACATCGTCCAGACCTTCGAGACCATCAAACCCTATACGATCGAGGAGGCCTACGAGGTGGCCGACGCGATCGAGCGGGACGACATGGACGACCTCTGCGAGGAACTCGGCGATCTCCTGCTGCAGGTGGTTTTCCACGCAAGGATGGCGGAGGAGGCCGGCGCCTTCGACTTCGGCCATGTGGTGGAGGCCGTCACCACCAAGATGATCCGCCGCCACCCCCACGTCTTCGCCCGCTCGGAGGTGGATACGCCCGACGCCGTCAAGCTCCAGTGGGATGCGATCAAGCAGGCCGAAAAAGCCGAACGCCGCGCCCGCCGCCTCCGCCGTGGTCTCACCGACGACGCGTCCGGCTTCCTCGACGGCGTCCAGCGCCACCAGCCGGCCCTGAGCGAGGCGCTGAAGCTCCAGCAACGCGCCGCGAAGGTCGGCTTCGACTGGTCGGAACCCGAACCCATCCTCGACAAGATCGAGGAGGAAATCGCAGAACTGCGCGAGGCGCTCCGCAGCGGCGACGCCGCCAAAGTCACCGACGAACTCGGCGACCTCGTCTTCGCCGTGGTCAACATCGGCCGCCACACCGGCACCGACCCCGAAATGGCGCTGCGCGGCACCAACACCAAATTCCGCCGCCGCTTCCGCCACATCGAGACGGAACTTCAAGCATCAGGCGAAAGCCTGGAAGCCGCCACGCTCGACCGCATGGAAGCCCTCTGGCAAGACGCCAAAGCCATCGAGCGCGCGCTGGACGGGACGCGGTAAGTCAAGGAAAAACCCTCTCTGGCCTTCCTTCAAAACCGCACCCGAAAACAGCCCCTCATCCGGCTGCCGCCACCTTCTCCCCGCACGCGGGGCGAAGGAACCTCAAGGCACCGCGTCCACCCCACATGAAAACACCGAGCAGGCCACGTCCCCTCTCTCCGCATGCGGGGAGAGGGCTAGGGTGAGGGGCAGCCACGAGCGAGACGTTCCGCCACAGTCCGACGAAAGCATCACCCCTGAAACCAGCCTTTCACGCCGTCTGCCCGCTCACCCCCGCCTGCTCGAACGTCGCCATACCCGAATGACACGCCGCCGCCGCCTTCACGATGCCGGCCGCAAGCGCCGCCCCGGTCCCCTCGCCGAGCCGCATGCCGAGCGCCAGCAGCGGCGTCTTGCCCAGCTGCTCGATGGCGGCCATGTGGCCGGGTTCGCCGGAGACGTGGCCGATCAGGCAGTGGTCGAGGGCGGCGGGGTTGATGGCTTTGAGAATGGCGCCGGCGGCGGTGGCGACGTAGCCGTCGATGATCACGGGGATCTTCTGCATGCGGGCGGCGAGAATCGCGCCCGCCATCGCCGCCACCTCGCGCCCGCCGAGGCGCCGCAGCACCTCCAGCGGGTCGGAGAGATGGTCGCCATGCAGCGTCACCGCGGCTTCCACCGCGGCGATCTTGCGCTCCAGCAGCTCGCCGTGCGAGCCCGTGCCCGGGCCCACCCAGTCGCGGGCCGAACCGCCATAGAGCGCGAGGTTGATGGCGGCGGCGATCGTCGTATTGCCGATGCCCATTTCGCCGATGCAGAGCAGGTCGGTGCCGCCCGCAACCGCTTCCATGCCGAAGGCCATGGTGGCCGCGCAGTCGCGCTCCGTCAGCGCCGCTTCCTGCGTGATGTCGCCGGTGGGATAGTCGAGCGCGAGGTCGAACACCTTCAGCCCGAGATCGTTGGTCACGCAGATCTGGTTGATCGCAGCCCCGCCGGCCGCGAAATTCTCCACCATCTGCGCCGTCACCGACGGCGGATAGGGCGTGATGCCCTGTGCGGCGACGCCGTGATTGCCGGCAAAGATCGCGACCAGCGGCCGCGTCACGGCGGGGGCGCGGCCCTGCCACGCGGCCAGCCAGAAGGCGATTTCCTCCAGCCGGCCGAGCGCGCCGGCGGGCTTCGTCAGCTGCGCATCGCGCGCACGCGCTGCCGCAAGGGCGGCTGAATCAGGGCCCGGCAACTGGCGCAGAAGCGCGCGAAAATCGTCGAACGGAAGACCGCTGGCACTCATCTGGCTATCCCTTTCCTCCGGCTGCTTGTCAGCCGGTCCACTGGCCGCTCGCGCTGCCTGGCGCATGCTCAGGCAAAGCGGCGGCACGTCATCTTGTCTCGCGCCCTCTTAAAGCGCATGACGATCTCCGGCAACGGCTTATGCCGGACCTTCGCCGCCAGACACGACACCCGCAGGAGCCAAACGCGTGACGAACCCTGCCACCACCTTCCTCACCGATACGATGCGCGCCGTCGCCTTCCTCAGCCGCCTGCGCGTGCCCGCGCGCTTCTTTGCAGGCGATGACGGCCGCATGGGCCGCACGGTGCGCGCCTTCGCCGTGGCCGGCCTCCTCATCACCCTGCCGGCAAGCCTCGTCTTCGCCCTGTCCCTTGCGCTGGATGCCGATCCGCTGCTCGCCGCCCTCCTCGCCCTGACGGTGCAGACCCTCGTCACCGGCGCGCTGCACGAGGATGGCCTTGCGGATGCGGCCGACGGGCTCGGCGGCGGGCGCACGCGCGGCCATGCGCTCGAGATCATGAAGGACAGCCGCGTCGGTGCCTATGGCGTCATCGCGCTGGTGCTCACGCTGGCGCTCCGGGCCGTGGCCATCGCCGATCTCGCGGACCATCTCTCGGGTGCCGGCTGCGCGCTGGCGCTCATGGCCATCGCCGCGCTCAGCCGGGCGGGCATGGTCTGGCACTGGTCGCAGCTGCCGCCGGCGCGCGACACCGGCGTGGCTGCCGGTGCCGGCCAGCCGCAGCCCGCCGCCGTCACCACGGCGCTCGCCACCGGCGTCGTGCTTTCCGGTCTTCTCCTGCTGGTGGCAGGCGTCCCGCTCGTCGCCGCCCTCATCGCCTTTGCCGCCTTCGCGGCCACGGTTCCGCTCTGGACACGATATGTGCGGACCACGATTTCGGGCCATACGGGCGACACAATCGGAGCCACACAACAGCTGGCGGAAACAGCCCTTCTCGTCGCCCTTGCGATCTTCGCCTGAGGCGCCGATATAACGACACATCACTCCCAGCCTGGACCTTTCATGGAATCACCCTGTACCTCCGTCTGCTCCATCGATGCCGCCACCGGCTACTGTCGCGGCTGCGGGCGGACGGGCGACGAGATCGCGACATGGACGCTCTTCAGCGACCGCGAGCGCCGCCACATCATGACCGGCCTGCACACGCGCATGAGCGCGCTCGATGCCGGTTCCCGTCTGGAAACGCGGAGCGTCCGCATCGACCGCATGGCCCGGGAGCGCACGAGAAAATGAACAGGCTGACCGTCGCGCTCGGCATTCTCGGCCTGGGGCTCGTCCTTCTGCTTTTCAATCACGACAGCGGCCGCACGCTGGGTCTCGGCAATGACAGCTTTGCGAGCCTGATCGCCATGACGGCCCTCCTCACCGTCTTTGCCGCCGGCATCTGGCGCAGCCGCACCTTAAGCGACAGCGTCCGGCAGTTCGCTTTGTGGGTGCTGATCTTCCTCGCGGTCGTCACCGCCTATCTCTATCGCGGCGAGCTCGAATCCTACTGGGCCCGCCTCTCCGGCGGCCTCATGCCCGGCCGCGCCGCCGTCTTCACCGACAATGAAGGCTATCAGGAAGTCGTGCTGCACAAGGTCATGAACGGCCATTTCGAGGCGAACGTCACCATCGACGGCGCGAGCGTCCAGATGCTGGTCGATACCGGCGCCAGCACCATCGCCCTGTCCTATGCCGACGCCAAGAACCTCGGCCTCGACCCCGCCAGCCTCGCCTACACCCAGCGCCTGATGACCGCCAACGGCGAAGCCCGCGGCGCCCCCGTCACCCTGTCGCAAGTCGCCATCGGCCCCATCATCCGCAATGACGTCCGCGCCACCGTCGCCGAAGACGGCAAGCTCGACCAGAGCCTGCTGGGCATGAGCTTCCTCTCCACGCTCGACATGATGCAGATGAAGACGGACGAGTTGCGGTTGCGGGATTGAGGACGTCGCCGATATTTACGTGATATCGATAATGCTGACCACACGGGCGACGATATCGTCAACCGTCGCGGCATCGAGGGTATCGGCGTAGCGAGCGGTCTTCTGTCTGACCCGCTCTACCATATCCAAACTTCGGACCTGATTGCACAGAGCCACGCCATTGGTTGCGTGTCCGGTGATATTGACGGCCATACCGGCTTTTCGGGCAAAAGCCCCGCCCGTCGTGATCGCCACCGTGAGGCACATCCCCAGCGCGTTGATCTCGCGCGGTGAGATGACGACGCAGAGTTGGTCGTCCTTCATCTCATGTCCGACGACGGGGTTCAGATCGACGACGAAGACGTCACCCCGTTTTGGAACATTGCTCCGGACCATCAGAGCACTTCTTTTCCGACGGGGGCGCCGGCCTCCCAGCTCGCTGCCTGCTTGTTCAGGGCCACCATCTCGTCGGCGCCTTCCAGAAGCTCGGCAAGCGTGTATCTCTTCTTCGTCTTCAGCGGCGTGGCGACGAGCGCGCCATTGTCGACGACCAGCGCAAGCTCCGTACCGACGTCCGCCCCCAGCATCTTCAGAAGCGCCGGCGGAATGCTGAAGACGGTGGCGCCGCCCTGACGGCGAATTTTAGCTGTGTTGGACATCCGAGCACCCTCCAGAATGTGCTACATATATAGCACTCCACCGCAGTCTACAAGTCCACCGGCAAGGCGATACGATTGCCCCCTAATTCCTCAACCGATACCCCGTCCGGAAGATCCACACCAGCAGGCCCATCAGCACGCCGAGAAACGCGATGATGATGCCGAAACTGACCAGCGGGTTCACGTCGGAGATCTCGAAGAACGACCAGCGGAAGCCCGAGATGAGGTAGAGCACCGGGTTGGCGTGGCTGACCGCCTGCCAGAAGGGTGGCAGCATCGAGACCGAGTAGAAGCTGCCGCCGAGGAAGACGAGCGGCGGGATGACCAGCATGGGGATGAGGTTCAGCTGCTCGAAATCCTTGGCCCAGATGCCGATGAGAAAGCCGAACAGCGAGAAGGTCACCGCCGTGAGCACGAAGAACACCAGCATGACGAAGGGGTGGGCGATCGAGAGGTCCACGAACAGCGCGGCCGTGGCGAGGATGATCAGCCCCACCAGCATCCCCTTGGTCGCCGCCGCCCCGACATAGCCGAGCACGATCTCGGTCATGGAGATCGGCGAGGACAGGATCTCGTAGATCGTGCCGGTGAATTTCGGGAAATAGATGCCGAACGAGCCGTTGCCGATGCACTGCGTCAGCAGCGTCAGCATGATCAGCCCGGGCGTGATGAAGGCGCCATAGGAGACGCCGTCGATCTCCTGGATGCGCGAGCCCACCGCCGCACCGAAGACGATGAAATACAGCGAGGTGGAGATGACGGGAGAGACCACGCTCTGCAGCAGCGTGCGCCGCGTGCGCGCCATTTCGAACAGGTAGATCGCCTTGACCGCTTCGAAATTCATGCCCGCTTCTCCACCAGTTCCACGAAAATATCCTCGAGCGTGCTCTGCCGCGTCGAGATGTCCTTGATCCGCAACCCCGCTTCCGCGATGGCGGCCAGCAGCGTTGTGATGCCGGTGCGCCCGCCCGATGCGTCATAGTCGTAGATCAGCCGCCCGCCGTCCTCCTCCAGCTTCAGCTGATAGGGCTCCAGCCCCTGAGGCAGCACCGTCACCGGCTCGGCAAGCTCGATGCGCAGCTGCTTGCGGCCCAGCGTCTTCATCAGCGCGCTCTTCTCCTCGATCAGCAGGATCTCGCCGCCATTGATCACGCCCACCCGGTCGGCGATCTCCTCGGCCTCCTCGATATAGTGCGTCGTCAGGATGATCGTCACGCCGCCTTCGCGCAGTGTCTGAACCACCTTCCACATATCCTTGCGAAGGTTGACGTCCACGCCCGCGGTGGGCTCGTCGAGAAACAGGATGCGCGGCTCGTGGGAGAGCGCCTTGGCGATCAGCACCCGCCGCTTCATGCCGCCCGAAAGCTCGCGCAGCATGTTGTCCTTCTTGTCCCACAGCGACAGGTCGCGCAGCACCTTCTCGATATGGGCAGGGTTGGCCTTCTTCCCGTGCAGCCCGCGTGAGAACGACACCGTGTTCCACACCGTCTCGAACTGGTCGGTCGTCAGCTCCTGCGGCACCAGCCCGATGATCGCCCGCGTCGCCCGAAAATCCTTCACCACGTCATGGCCGTTCACCAGCACGGTGCCGGAGCTCGGATTGACGATGCCGCAGATGATGGAGATCAGCGTCGTCTTGCCCGCGCCGTTCGGCCCGAGCAGCGCCAGGATCTCCCCCTCCTCGATGTCGAGGCTGACACCTTTGAGCGCCTGGAACCCGGACCCGTAGGTCTTGACGAGATGGGAAACGGAGACGATGGGCGCCATGGAGGGGATCCGGACTGTTGGGGACGGGATGCCTTATATGGCATTCCCCCGCCAAAAGTCATCCGGCGACCTCGAACCGATCTTTTCCGCTGTCATCAATCCTTCGCCAGAATCAATCACGGTCGCCGGGCACACGGCGCCGCTTCATTGCCCGCTTCTGTGGTTTGCACCGATCGGCTGGCAGTCCCCTCCGCCCGGTTTCTTGAGGCCGGCGCCCGTCTGAAAACGGGGGACCGGCCTTCTTTTTCCGCCGCCCACTGGTTTCGTCAATTACAATGCCGATAGCCGGATTTGCGCGACCGCAGATCGAAGTGGAAATGGTCCTTGTGGAAAGGATCGCTGCCCGGCCCCAGCACCGTGTTGAAATATTTGCAGCTGTCCTGCCGCACCGCCTTCAGCAGGCCCTTTTCCCGAAAGGCGAAGAAGCCCGGCTTGCGCACGTCGATTTCCTTGCCGTTCTTCAGCACGAACTTGCCGACATCGATGGCATTGCCATGCGCGTGTTCGGACATGGCCGCGCCGCGGCGCGAGTTCATGGTCCGGCAGGAATAGCCGCCGAGCGGCTTGATGGTGCCGATGCCGCTGAGATAGCGATAGCGGGCCGACGGCGCGAGTTCGTTCTTCACCCACAGCGCAAAGGCTTCCGTCACCTCGCAATTCAGCTTCACCGCCGGCTTGACGTTGATATCGCCCGACAGGCCGGACAGCTGGATCGGATAATCGATGCCGCAGGACGGCCCGTTGGAAATGCGCGGCACGTCGGTAAAGGTCACGCCCAGCTTCGTCAGCCGCTTGCGGCAGGCAATCTCGGAGGCCGGCATCTGCCCGCTGAAATCCGGTTCGGAAACCGCATCGACGGGATTGCCGGCCCGCGGCAGAAACGCCACCTGCTGCTCCCGCGCCCTCTGCGCGCGCAACATGTCCCGCCGCTCGATCATCACCCGCTGTTCCTGCTCCAGAAACTGCGCCTTGCGCCGCGCCTCCATCTCCATCCGCTCGGGCGTCAGCGGCGGCAGGTCCGGATCGTCCCCACCCGGCGCAGCCGACGCAATATCGCCCGGCATAGCCGGCGTGACCGCAGCCGTCGCGCGCGCGGGCACCGAAAGCACATGCACGCTGCTCGTCCCGATCCCGTCCACCAGCACCGGCCCCGGCCCAGGCCCCGGCCCTGCAAGTGCACTCTGCCCCGCATGAATATCGCGGCTCTGCTCCTCCGCCAGCCCGACCACGGGCGCGGCGGTCACCATGCTGTCGATATCGACACCGTTCGCGGGGATTGGCGAAGAAGCCTCGCGCACGGGATAGGTCGCCACCCGTTCCTGTCGCGCTGCCGTCACGGGCCGCACGCCGCTCATCCGCTCCGGCGGCTCCAGCACATCCGTGGAGCACGCCGCCAGCGCCAGCATCAGCCCGACGGACACCAACGGTCGGCGCGGAACGCGTCTGGAAGACTGTGGAGGGTTCGCCATGCCGGATATCGCCTTTCGAACGGAACCGGTTTCCCGGAGAAGACCCCGGCCCTCCGACAGGACCGGATTTGCCGGGCAGGACCAGAGAAGGGTCGCACGTCAGAGAAGACTGCCGCCCCTCTTCGGTCATTTCCGGGCACGCGGCGCGGGCGAGAGCCAATCGCTCGACTTTAGGCAATCATGGTAAATGAAAGGTTACGATAGAGCGCCGCGCGCGCGATCGAACGCGCAAAGGTCGCTCTACATTTTGAATCTATAGTGCGTTTTCAGACCACCCCTCGCCGTTTACTCTGGCGCGCAAACCCGCTATCGTCAGGGCACCGGCCAAGCCTTCGCGCATCGCCGGTGCTGGTGCCAGATCCGGGCGTCTTACGTCCGCATCCCGAGGGGGCTCGGAACAATACAGCATGAAACGGTGATCGCAGCGCTGCCTGGCAACGAAACACGGGGCGTTATGCGAAGACATCGGGAGCATTCCAGCCGAAGCGGTATCGCGCCGGTGGAGAATGCGGAGGACGGAGAGAAGACGCATTTCGGGTGACCTGTGCTCACCGGAAATGCGCGATGCGGGAAAAGAGGGCCGGGCATGGACCATATGCAGCAGACCATCGAAAACGGAACGCCCGATGCCCTCGCAGGTATGGCCGTCACCGTCGTCGCCGACCGCGACGAATGGAACGTCGTGATCGTCGAGGACGGCGTCGAGCGTCGGCAATCCTTCGTCCAGCACGACTGGGCCCTCAGCTACGCCCGAGGCCAACGCCTCCGCCTCGGCCTCCCCACCATCCCCGACCCGTCATCCGGAACGGCCTGAGGCCCCGCGCGCGGCGTTCCGCGTTCCCGGTCGAAAAAAGAAAAACCCTCTCTGGCCTGCCGGCCATCTCCCCCACAAGGGGGGGAGAAGACTCGTGGCCGGCCGCTCGCTTCAAAGAAACGTTCAAGATTGAAGCTGAGGCGCGCGCCGAGTCCTCTCCCCCCTTGTGGGGGAAATGCCCGGCAGGGCAGAGAGGGCCTTTCTTCTGCAATCCCAAAAACATAGCGCAGAGAACGCCCCTCATCCCGCTGCCGCGACCTACTCCCCGCACGCGGGGCGAAGGGACCCGTGGCACCGGACTGCCGCCATCGAAAACGCCAAGCAGGGCACGTCCCCTCGCCCCGCAAGCGGGGAGAGGGCTAGGGTGAGGGGCAAACCCCACCCGCAGAGCGTCCCAAGCATCCTCATCCCGCGCACCACCTCGCGACGACAGCGCGCGAATCCCCGGACGCGGCCACAAGAGCCACGGCAAAGCCCCAACACATCCCACCCCGAAGCCATCGCCACTTTCCACCATCGAGGGGATGACGAACGCCCGCAACCGCGATACGCACGGGACCACGCAAACCCGTCCGTGGCCCGGCCCCGGACGGCCCCCATCCCCGGCGCACAGGCGCCGAAGCAGACGGAGACTGTCATGGCGACGCCGAGTGGTGAACTGACCTTGCGAACCCTGGCCATGCCGGCCGATGCCAATGCTGCGGGCGATATTTTCGGCGGCTGGGTCATGGCCCAGATGGACCTGTCCTGCGGCATCCGCGCCGCCGAGCGCGCCCGCGGCCGCGTCGTCACGGCGGCCGTGCGCGAAATGGCCTTCGCTTTGCCGGTCAAGATCGGCGACACCCTCTGCATCTACACCGACATTGCCGCCGTCGGCCGCACCTCGATCACGCTGACGGTCGAAGCCTGGGCCCAGCGCTACCTCTCCGACCGCATGGAAAAGGTCACCGACGCCACCTTCGTCATGGTCGCCCTCGACGCCGAAGGCCACCCCACCCCCGTCCCCGGCGAACGCTGACCCCCGGAGACCGAGCACGCCTGCCGACCCATCACGACCGACGCCCCCTGCCGACGACCCGATCATCCATCACCCACGGCTTAAGACCAACCTCCGACTGCCGACTGCCTACTACTCACTACTCACTACTCACTACTCGCTACTCACGGCCGAACACCAACTCCCCCGACGCAAAAAGGGCGCCGCTCCCGCAACGCCCTTCCCGCCAAGCTCTCGCCCGCCTCAGGCCGCCCGCCGCACCGACCGCTCCCCGCCGCCGGCGAGCCGGAAGGTCTGCAGCAGATCCTTCAGCGTCCGGCTTTCCTGCGCCAGCGTCTGGCTGGCCGCCGTGGTTTCCTCGACCATGGCCGCGTTCTGCTGGGTCATCTGGTCCATGCTGTTGACGGCGACGTTCACCTCCTGCAGGCCCGTCGCCTGTTCGCGGGCGGCGGTGGCGATGGAGGCGACGTGGTCGTTGACGCGGTTGACCAGCGTTTCGATCTCCATCAGCGCGTCGCCCGTCGAGCGGACGAGGGCGACGCCGGTTTCCACCTCCCCGGTCGAGCTGCGGATCAGCTCCTTGATCTCCTTGGCCGCCTGGGCGGAGCGCTGGGCCAGCTCGCGCACTTCCTGCGCCACGACGGCAAAGCCGCGGCCCGCCTCGCCCGCCCGGGCCGCCTCGACGCCGGCATTCAGCGCCAGCAGGTTGGTCTGGAAGGCGATCTCGTCGATCACGCCAATGATCTGGCTGATGCGTTCCGAGGAGCCCTCGATCCGGCTCATGGCCGCGATGGCGCTGCGCACGATCTCGCCGGATTTCGCCGCGCTCGATTTGGTCTCCGCCACCATGCTGCGCGCCTCGCCGGCCCGCTCGGAGGCGTTGCGCACCGTCGACGTAATCTGGTCGAGCGCTGCCGCTGTCTCTTCCAATGCCGCTGCCTGCTGCTCCGTGCGCCGCGACAGGTTGCCGGCCGCCTCGGAAATGTCGCCGGCATTCTCGTGCACGACGTCGGTGGAATGCGCGATGGACTGCACGGCACCGGCCAGCGCCGCGACGGCCTGGTTGAAGTCGTCGCGCAGCTTGGCATATTCCGGCGAGATCGCGCCGATCTCCGCCGTCAGGTCACCGCGCGCCAGCGCTTCCAGCGCGGCGCCGACGGTGGCCATGGCTTCCGCCTGCTCCTGCGCCTGGCGTGCCGTGCGCACTTCGTTACCGCGACGCTCGGTCTCGATCTCGCTTTGCTGCGTCGCCTCGCGCGCCCGCTGGGCGATCCGCTCGGAGACGCTGTCGCGCAGCACGCCGAGCGCGCTCGCCATCTGGCCGATCTCGTCGCCGCGATCGGTCTCCGGCACCGGCGACGACACGTCTTCGCGCGAGATCGCCAGCATCGAGGCCTTCAGCCGCTCCACCGGGCCGACGACGCTGCGCACGACGGCCAGCGCCACGCCGAGGATCAGCAGGGCGGCAATGCCGGAGATCACCGCGAGCTGGATCAGTCCCTGCCGGAACATCGCCGCGAGATCGTCGGCATAGACCCCGGTGCCGACGACCCATCCCCAGGGCTGGAAGCCGATGACGTAGGAATATTTCAGCACGGGCGTATCGACGCCGGGCTTCGGCCAGTGATAATCGACAGTGCCCTGCCCGTTCGCCGCGACCACCTTGACGAATTCCACGAAGATTTTCTTGCCGTCCGTGTCGGCCAGGCCGCTCTGGTCCGTGCCGTTCATCTCCGGCTTGATCGGATGCATCAGCACGCGCGCCTGCATGTCGTTGATCCAGAGATAGCCGTTGTTCTGGTACCGCATGGCCTTGACCGCATCGATCGCGGCGGCCTGCGCAGCCGCCTGCGTCATCGTACCGGCCGTCTCCAGCCCGTTGTAATAGGTGAAAATGCCGATGGCGCTCTGGTCCATCGCCGCCAGCATGGCCTTGCGCTCGCTCACCAGCCGGTCATGCGCCTGGAACAGCGAATAGGTCATGGCCCCCGCCATGATCAGCAACGCCATCGCCACCAGCGCGTAGAGCCGCACGGAAATTCGAAAATATTTCATTGTCCAGTCCCCCTTCACGTCAGAAGGAGAAGATGCTGTGCAAATGGTTTCTAATGTATGAGCAATGCGCTTCGCGGTTGCAGAAAGTGTCCGAACAAGGGTCAGTTCGAGAGAATCCGCAACGAACCCTTCACGAACCCGATCGGCCTCCATGTACCGAAGGCCGGCAAGCACCGCAGGCAGGTCCGGTTCGCCCCCTCGACATCCGCGCGCGGCATCTTGGGATGGAACGCCATGCATGGCCGGCCTCGGTTGCCTCGGGGGCTCGTTGAAAACCACGACGGGCGAGCCGCCGGGTTTCCAGACACCCCCTTAGAACGGGATGGAGAAGGACATGCCGCTTTCCTTGCAGGAGTCGAACGTCGTCCAGTTGTCCAGCGCGTCACCGCCGTGCCCCGTCACCGTGAAGCTCGCCGGTGACGATGCGTGTTTCTCCATGAACACGCCCATGAACGGCACCCCTTTCCGGCCGGAAACCGCAGTGCCGCAGGCCCAGGTGATCGGCGTGCCCTTGTAAGGCCGCCGGCTGGCCATCAGGCCTGTGATCCGGGATTTCCCGAACAGGCGCAATTCCCGCCCCACGCTCTTTTCCACCAAAGCGCGTTGCTCCGCGGAGAGTCTCACATTGCCGGTATTTCCGGACGTTGCTCCCACAGGCGAGGGGTTTACGACCTTTTCCCAGCCCTCGAAAGGCGCGCCGAATGTGGCGCAGGTGGCATAGGCGGAATAGACCGTGTTTCGGTTCGTGCCGATTTTCAGCATCCACCGGGCCGGATTGTTTTTTCTGAGGGCGGTCGCCATGAAGGGCCTGCGCACGCCGCCGGTGGTCACATAGCCGCAGGCACCCCATCCATCCGATAGCGAGAAACCTTTCAGGGCCTGGACGGGCGCGGACAGGGTCCGCTCCAAAGCTTGGACCAGCGCCGACTCCAGCGTCACGGCTTTGTCCCGCGCCAGTCCGTCCGCAACGGGCGCGAACAACATGATGCCTGCGATCACGATGGTCCTGATCATGGAAGGATTCCTTTTCCGGAAGGGTTCGACGCAGCCAGAATTGCTTATTCGAATATACTGATCAACAAGGATCTGCACGTCGATGTTCCCTTCTTGTACGCCCGGCTCTTTTCTTCTTCGGAGACTCTCTCCATATTTCCGCCATGGCCAGATCCCCGAAGAAAACAGCTGCTTCCCCGCGTGAAACATCCGGGTTCGAAGAAGCGGCACAGGCGCCGTTCGAAGGCGCCCCCCTTTCCAGCCCCTTGGCAGGTTCCGTCTCCGACTGGGTGAAACAGCTCGAAGCCGAGGCCGAGGCGACCTCGCACGAGACCCGCCGCGATGTCGCCTCGAAAGCCGGAAAGCACCGCAAGCAGGTCGAGATCGCCGCCGCCAAGGCGAAGGCGAAGCCGGTCGAGCCCGCCCTCAAATCCTCGAAGTCCGCGCGCGGCACCTCCATGGGCGGCGCCAGCGATCCGAAATCGCGCGCCGCCGCCGGCCTGCCCGCGGTCTCCGGCATGGATATCTCGCTGGAGGACTCCGCCACGCTCGCCCCCGGCGCCGTCACCGCCACGGTGGATGCGCTGGCGAGCCTGATCGAGAGCGGCAATCCGCTGTTCAAGGACGGCAAGATGTGGACGCCGCACCGTCCGGCCCGCCCGTCCAAGTCCGAAGGCGGCATCCATATCGAGATGGTCAGCGAGTACCAGCCGGCCGGCGACCAGCCGACGGCCATCAAGGACCTCGTGGAAGGCCTCAACAATGGCGAGCGCTCCCAGGTCCTGCTCGGCGTCACCGGCTCGGGCAAGACCTTCACCATGGCCAAGGTGATCGAGGCCACCCAGCGCCCCGCCGTCATCCTCGCGCCCAACAAGACGCTGGCCGCCCAGCTCTATTCCGAGTTCAAGAACTTCTTCCCCAACAATGCGGTGGAGTATTTCGTCTCCTATTACGACTATTACCAGCCGGAAGCCTATGTGCCGCGCTCGGATACCTTCATCGAGAAGGAATCGTCGATCAACGAGCAGATCGACCGCATGCGCCACTCCGCCACCCGCTCGCTGCTGGAGCGCGACGACGTCATCATCGTCGCCTCGGTCTCCTGCATCTACGGTATCGGCTCGGTGGAAACCTACACCGCCATGGCGTTCCAGATGTCGGTCGGCGACCGCCTCGACCAGCGCCAGCTGCTGGCCGACCTCGTCGCCCAGCAATACAAGCGCCGCGACATGGACTTCCAGCGCGGCAGTTTTCGCGTACGCGGCGATACGATCGAGCTCTTCCCCGCCCACCTGGAGGATGCGGCCTGGCGCATCTCCATGTTCGGCGACGAGATCGACGCCATCACCGAGTTCGACCCGCTGACCGGCACCAAGACCGGCGACCTGAAATCGGTCAAAATCTACGCCAACAGCCACTACGTCACCCCGCGCCCGACGCTGAATGCGGCGATCAAATCGATCAAGGAGGAGCTAAAACTCCGCCTCGCCGAACTGGAAAAGGCCGGCCGCCTGCTGGAAGCCCAGCGGCTGGAGCAGCGCACGCGCTACGACATCGAGATGCTGGAGGCCACCGGCTCCTGCGCCGGCATCGAGAACTATTCCCGCTACCTCACCGGCCGCCGCCCCGGCGAGCCGCCGCCGACCTTGTTCGAATACATCCCCGACAACGCCCTGCTCTTCATCGACGAGAGCCACGTCTCCGTCAGCCAGATCGGCGGCATGTACCGGGGCGACTTTCGACGAAAAGCAACCTTGGCCGAATACGGCTTCCGCCTGCCCTCCTGCATGGACAACCGCCCGCTGCGCTTCGAGGAATGGGACGCCATGCGCCCCGATACCGTCGCCGTCTCCGCCACCCCGGCCGCCTGGGAAATGGAGCAGGCCGGCGGCGTCTTCGCCGAGCAGGTCATCCGCCCGACGGGCCTCATCGATCCCCCGGTCGAGGTGCGCCCGGCCAAAAGCCAGGTGGACGACGTGCTGGGCGAGATCCGCGAGACCGCCGCCAAGGGCTACCGCACGCTCTGCACCGTGCTGACCAAGCGCATGGCCGAGGACCTCACCGAATATCTGCACGAGCAGAATATTCGCGTACGCTACATGCACTCCGACATCGACACGCTGGAGCGCATCGAGATCATCCGCGATCTCCGCCTCGGCGCCTTCGACGTCCTCGTCGGCATCAACCTGCTGCGCGAAGGTCTCGACATCCCCGAATGCGCCTTCGTCGCCATCCTCGACGCCGACAAGGAAGGTTTCCTCCGCTCGGAAACGTCCCTCGTCCAGACCATCGGCCGCGCCGCGCGAAACGTCGACGGCAAGGTCGTGCTCTATGCCGACAAGGTCACCGGCTCCATGCAGCGCGCCATGGACGAGACCGCCCGCCGCCGCGAAAAGCAGATGGCCTATAACGAGGCCAACGGCATCACCCCGGAATCGGTGAAAGCCAAGATCTCCGACATCCTCGACTCGGTCTATGAGCGCGACCACGTCCGCGCCGACATCGCCGGTGCCTCCGGCAAGGGTTTCGGCTCCGCCGGCCACATGGTCGGCAACAACCTCGCCGCCCATCTCGAAGCGCTCGAAAAACAGATGCGCAACGCCGCCACCGACCTCGACTTCGAAACCGCCGCCCGCCTCCGCGACGAAATCAAACGCCTCAAAGCCACCGAGCTGGCAACGATGGACGACCCGATGGCCCGGCAGGAAGCCAAGGCACAGGAAGGTTTCGTCAGCAAGGCCGACCAGAAGAGCGCCAAGGCAAGAGACGCGGCGAAGGGGCAGGAAGTCGCCACCAACAAGCCGAAAACCGCGCGGAATGCAGATACGACCGCCGACGAGGACACAGATAGCGCCACGGGCGCCAGTCCTTCTCCCCGCGCGCGGGGAGAAGGTGCCCGCAGGGCGGATGAGGGGCAGCCACACCCCGCACCCTCCCTCTTCCGCCAGAACAGCCTCTACAATATGGGCCCCGGCACCGACACCGAACGCCCTCTCTTCCGCCGCAACGACCTCGACGAAATGACCGTCGGCCGCACCGAAAAACCCGTCCCCGGCGCCCTGCCGGTCAAACCCGACGCCGCAAAGGCCACGAAACGCTTCTCACCGCTGACGGAAGGCCTGCCGGAACAAGGCAAAGACGACCCGCGCCCGCTGGTCCGGGCGAAAGCGGGTGTCGGAAGCTATGAGGATGCGGGAGATGTGAAGCGGCAGAAGGGGCGGACGAAAGGGAAGACGGGACGGCCGGGGCGGTGAGGCTCACTATCACATTCAGCTCCGGAGTAATTTGAAGATGCTAATTGACAATTCAACGTTAAGCGGTGTTGAGCGATTAACTGGCGTCAGCAAAACACTTAATCTATCGAATACAAACAACGATATACTCTGCTTTGAAAAGCTTGTTTGCGCCATACTCTTCAGTGACAACATTTACGGTGTAAACGATTATAAATTAGAATATCGACGAGATAGATTAAAAAAATTTAATTACATAAATTTCTTAGAAATAAAAGATATTGACTATAAAAATTTTGCAAGTGATGCGTCTCAATTTGCGAGGGAAATGATATTCTCCTTCGAAGGTTCGAAACCAGCGGGAGACGTAGTTCGATTTTTTGAATCTTTACAGATCGAACCCCAAATGCGCTGGGATATTTTTGTATCAAGCGAATACCTTACACTTTCTTATCTTGTCCAAGATAAGAAATTTGCATTTAAAGAAGAACTGATAACTGCGGCATTGGGAAACGAACTGACAGATCGGGATTGCGTACAACCCGCGTCGGCGGTTCAACCTGAGTTGGTGGTCGGAGATAACTCCGTCGAAGACGTTAAAGACCTTATGAATTCGTTCTCTGATAGGAACGCCAATTTTTCTGGTAGTGGAACCGGCAGCGTATTAGAAAAAATGATATTTGGTTACGGTTGGCTCGCTGAACGATCAAGATTTTATGCATCTGTAGCGAGCGCACTGGAAACTGAACTTTCACTCTCACCTCTTAGAGACGCATTCTGTGAAAGTTGTCTGCGTATAGATTACCCTAATCAAATATCATCATTGATCTCGAGTTTAAAGGATAATACGCAAAAAACTGTAGCCTCGATTGTAGGCCCGAGCGGAGACGCTCCATTTGTATTGAAGATGCCGTTTTTTACATCTTTCTTTATTGCAAATTCTCCTAGTCCTTCTTCTGCATTATCTCTAGCATTAGAACACCGCAATCGGAAAGAGCTGGTGGAATGTAGAGACTTACTAAGCAATCTAAAACACCTTGGGCAACGGGAGCGCTATAAGGAGGTAAACAAAATAATGAATTATCTTGAATCATCCCTTCAAAAGCTAAAGTCGAAATACGGTGTAACAAATAGCCAAGGCCCGAGCTTTTCCTTTTCAGTTGGTTTAACTGGGCCGGAAATTTCGAAAGATTTTAAGTTTGGAAACCTATTTCCCGATTCCCGAAATCGGCCATTTGCTAAAATTTTCCGAAACATGGCAGTTGATATGCTAAACGTTGAGAGAATGGGATCACTTTATGAAAAGATGCTTAGCGAGCGAAGGCTTCATGAGAAAGCCGTCCGTCCCAAAATTTCGCTAACGCCCTCTTTCATGCGGAATCGCTCGTCTGATTACAGTAAGCCTGCCTCATACCAAGAAGAAGACAGCTAGCCCACCCCCCGGAACATCCCACCCCCACCCCCGTTCTCTCCCGAGCCAAACCTCAGGAGCGCCCCATGCCCGCACTCACAGACACCTTCATCTCCGCCCTCCACCGCCTCGAATCCGACCGCGATACCGACACCATCGCCAGCCTGTTCGCAGACGATGCCAGCCTGTCCAATCCGCTGGTGTCCTATGACGATGGCGGGGTGGATGCGGCGAAGACGTTCTGGTCGCATTACCGTGATGCCTTCGACGAAATCGCCTCCGAGTTCCGCGCCGTGACGCAGACGGAGGGCGTTGCCTTTCTCGAATGGCGCAGCCGCGGTTCGATCGACGGCGAGGCCTTCGACTATGGCGGCGTCAGCGTGCTGGAGGCGGCGGATGGCAAGATCGCCGCGTTCCGCACCTATTTCGACAGCGCCCAAATCCCCCGCGCCCATTCCGCCGGCGGCGAAGGGTCCGGTCGCAGCGGGAAACCGGAGATCGCAGTGACGGGGAAAAAGAACGGTGAGGACGATCTGGAGACCGCCCAGCGCGAAGCCGCCGAGCAGCGGGCAAAGGGCGGCTACAGCTGATCCCGACCGTTCGAAATTCTGTTTGAAAACAAGGAGGCAGACCGGAAACGGTCCTGCCTCCTGTGCGTTCCGCCCCTAGCATCGCCTGATCGGGCGACGCCGAAACGCGCCACACCCCCCATTTTTGCGCGCGCCGTTTTCCCCGCCGCCCGGGCCCGCCCCCATACTGGCCCCGTTCCGCTCTCGGATACACCGGCAGGCGTGCCGGCGAGGCGGAGCCGGCTGTGGGGTGGGAGGAACGACGTGCGCCTCCCGCAACACGGTCCGCAACACGGCCTCCCCCCGAAACGGCAGCACCTCGCGCAAGCGAGGATGCGAATGGGTTCGGGTTTGCCTTTGCGGCATGCAACGCCATCCTGTCCTGCCCCTCCGGGCGGTCGGGATCCCGGCAGAGAGGCACTTGCGGGCATAAACCGCCGAACGGGGCGCCGGAAGGTGTCATTATTTACCTTATCAACGCGGCAGCTTCCAGCGCCCCGTCCGACTTCCGGCCCGACAGCCGGTCCAGCATCGATGCGCCAGACCACGCGGCAAAATCGCCTGCGTGAAGGAGACCGCATGTCCAGACGAGACCAGACATCCCCCGGCATCGCGCCGCCCAGCGCCCAACCGGCCAGCGCCCAACCGGCCAGCGCCCGACCGGCCAGCGCCCGACCAACCGAGGCAGCACCGCCCATCCGGCCTTCACCCCCGAACCCCGCCTGCGCGGTCGCGGATATGCTGCTGGCGCCGGCCTTCCTCTGCCACCGCGCCCGCTGCCGCCGTCACCGCGCCTGCAGCCTGCCCGGTGCGACGGCGCCCGACCCGGACATTCCCATCTGGCAGCCCGAAACCTGCTTTCCCCGCTGCATCGCGGAAGCGAAAAACAGATTTCGCGAGGAATTTCTGCTGATCCTCGCCATACTGATGCATATCGAAAAGCTTCTGGAGCCGGGCGTGGTCAAGGCCTGGAGCGGCAATATCGACACCGACGACACCGGCCCCCACATTCGCGCCGCCCTCACCCTGGCCGCCCGCCGCCTGCCCCGCGGAGACCCCTTGTTGGCGGAGTTTCGGGCATTCTGGCGGGAGGAGGCGGCTCGGGGGGATGGGGATGATGAGGCGTTTGCGGATGGGGTTTAAAAGAAAAACCCTCTCTGGCCTGCCGGCCATCTCCCCCACAAGGGGGGAGAAGACCCGGGGCCGGCCGCTCGACTTCGGCTTGGCGAGGAGGCAGTGGGCAGTAGGCAGTAGGCAGTAGGCAGTAGGCAGTAGGCAGTAGGCAGTAGGCAGTAGGCAGTAGGCAGTAGGCAGTAGGCAGTAGGCAGTAGGCAGTAGGAAACAGGACCATAATCAAGCACGAAGACAAAACGGAATCGAGCGGCCAACCCCAAGTCTTCTCCCCCCTTGTGGGGGAGATGGCCGGCAGGCCAGAGAGGGCCTTCCTTCCTACTCCCTACTCCCTACTCCCTACTCCCTACTTCCTACTTCCTACTTCCTACTGCCTACTGCCTATTCCCTCCTCCCTCCTCCCTCCTCTCACTCCGCCGCCTCATCCCGCTCCTCGGCCCGCAACACCTCCAGCTCATACCGATACCCCTCGAGCATCAGATAGGCCTGCTCGATCACCTCGATCTGTCCCTCCGCGCTGCGGATCGCCTCGGCGATGGATTGCGAGCGCGATCGCAGCATCGACCCCAGCACATCCGCCTCGGGGCGGCGCCCCAGCCGGTCCATGTGCTGGCGCACGCGGGCGCGGTGGCGCTCCAGTTCGAGAATATGGAAGCGGCTCTTGACGATATCGTCGGACAGGCGGCGGCGCATGGCGGCCACCGGGTCGAAGCTGCCGGGCTCGCGCTCGTCGAGGATCACCTCGTTGACCAGCGTCTCGATCACCAGCAGGCCCTTCAGGTCGCGCGGGTCGGCGAGCTGCGGGTCGTAGCCGGTATCGTCGAAGATCTTGCGGCGCACGGGGTCGCGCAGCAGGTCGTAGGCCGCCTGCAGCTTGCCGAAGGCGTCCACGTCGCCGCCCTGGTCGGGATGCGCCGTCTTCGCCACCTGGCGATAGGCCTTCTTGATCGCGGCCTCGTCGGCGTCGCGCTCCACGCCCAGCATCGCATAGGGATCGATCACCTTGCCCCCAATCCTCTCGCCGCACCGGCTCGTCCGCCGGTCTTTCAAAATGTCACGGGTCTTTTCATACAGTGTCGGCCACCCTTGCAGTACCTGCCCCGGCCGCCGGCATCAACCCTTTACGGGCTCCGGCGGCCCGCTGTGCACCGCTTCGGGACACTCCGCCATGCATCCGACGAAAATGTGGAGGCCCGGCCTTTTTCTCTCATCCGTCCCCATCCGGAGCCGCTTGCCAAGGCGCGTATTTGCTGGCAGAAATATACCGTTCGGGCTGTTCATCCCGGAGACTGGACTGATGTGGTTGTGCCGCTCGGCGGCGTTCCGGTGGGGAGATCCGCTGTGGACACGGCCGAACGGCAGCATGGGGCGGATGGCCGGCAAGGCCTTGCGGCTCCCATGGGCGTAGACGTTCTTTGCTCCCGTACGTGACATCCAGACGGCGTGTCCTGTTTCGACACGCATGACCGCCCGCCTCCCCGGCATCGGGGGTGCGGTTACCACTTCAAGGGAAGACCAGAGGACATCCCCATGGCCACCAAAGGCATCGTAAAATTCTTCAACCAGGACAAGGGTTTTGGTTTCATCACTCCGGAAGGCGGCGCGAAGGACGTTTTCGTTCACATCTCCGCTCTCCAGGCCGCCGGCCTCCAGACGCTGAAGGACGGCCAGCAGGTCACCTTCGACACCGAGCCGGATCGCATGGGCAAGGGCCCCAAGGCCGTCAACATCAGCGCCGCATAATCTGCCGCTGACGACATCCGGAAACGGCGCCCCAGTGGCGCCGTTTCTGTCAGTGGGACACGCCCCATCGAAAAAAATCCGCGCCGACATCTCCCCGGTCGGCAAGCGTCGGGTAGACTGAGCCGCAAAGCTTCGGGAACCGCAGTCCCCTTGTCTTTTACCGCTCTTTGAAACTGGCCCGCAGTTTCCCCACGGCCCGCCGTCACTCCGCCGCGTCGCGCTCCCCGGCACCAGCACCGGCACCGACGAGTACCGCAGCAAACGCCGCCGCGATCACCTCCGGCCCGGCCCCCGCCCGCGTCGCATCGGCCGACAGGATCTGCCGAAACCGCCGCGCCCCCGGCCAGCCCTGAAACAGCCCGACCATGTGCCGCGTCACATGCACCAGCCGACCGCCGCTAGCGATGTGCCCCGCCGCATAGGCCATCATCGCATCCCGCACGCCGCACCAGAAATCCGCGGACCGCCGATGCCCCGCCTCGGTAAAATCAGCCGGATCGACAGCCACCGGCGCCGCCCCGGTCAGCGGATGCGGAAAGGCCCCATCCACGCCCGTCAGCATCGCGCTATCATGATAGGCGGCCCGGCCAAGCATCACGCCGTCCAGAGCAAGAGGAGCGTCGGCATGACGAAGCTGGAGCAAGGCATCACCCAGCGTGTGAAGCCCGCCATTGATGCCGATGAACAGATCGGGATTCTCCGCCTTGATCCGGTGCACCAGTGCATAGTCGAGCGGCGGAATGTCGCGATTCTCCTTGGGCGAAAGCCCCTGCAGCCAGGCCTTGCGCGCATGCACCCACACGCCGTCGACGCCGGCCGCCCGCACGCGGTCGAGCAGCGCCCGCAGCGCGATCTCCGGCTCCTGATCGTCGACACCGATCCGGCATTTCACCGTCACGGGCACGGACACCGCCGCCTTCATCGCCGCCACGCAGTCCGCCACCACCTCCGGCTCCCGCATCAGGCAGGCGCCGAACGTGCCGGATTGTACCCGGTCGGACGGGCAGCCGACATTCATGTTGATCTCGCTATAGCCGAACCCCACCCCGATCCGCGCCGCCTCCGCCAGCTTCCCCGGATCGTTGCCCCCCAGCTGCAACGCCACCGGCGTCTCCGAGACCGAGCACCGCAACAACCGCTCCCGATCCCCCCGCAACACCGCATCGGCGACGATCATCTCGGTATAGAGCAGCGCATGGGCGGACAGCTGGCGCGCGAAATAACGATAATGGCGGTCGGTCCAGTCGATCATGGGGGCGACGGCGAACACCGGCGGCGCGAACATGCGGGCCTGCGCGGTCTCGGAAGCGTTCTCAATGTCCGTCATCATGTCGTCTCGTCGCTTGAAATCATCGCCAGGCCGATAACGCCGGAGGCGCTGGCCGGCCGTGCCACGCCTGTCCCCGCCCTCATACCCCGCACCGCGCATCGCGCCAAGGGCCGGCCCAACGACAGCGGCGACACCGCCCCTGGCCGGAAAAGAAAAAAGCCTGCCGCGGGAGGAGGTGCGGCAGGCTTTATGAAAGGATCCAAGGGTCGGGAGGAGGTGACCCGGATCTCCCGAAGCACCTGGGAGGAGGAGGAGTGCTTCGGTAAATTCAAGATAATATTGCATTGCAGCAAAAACAAGATGGGCAACGCGTTTTTCTGCCGCTGCTCGGGTCAGCCCTTCGCCATACCCCGGCAAACACGTTTGCCGCCGACGGAAACGCTATCGCCAGTATCGCGAAACCGGCGTCTCGCGGCGCTGTCCGGTCCCCAGCAGATAACCGGCGACGAAGGCCGCAGCCCCCACCAGCAGCAGCACGGACCCGGTCGCCGCGCGGTGATCCTGCGCCGAGGCGACGACGGCGCCGGCCTCGCGCTGAACGGCGGCGGTTGCGCGCTTCACATTCGCGGCCACGGTCGTCTTGTCTTCCAGTTCGCCGGTGAACCCTGTCTTGATGTCGGACATTTCGCTGCTCCGGGGTTGAGTGAGGTATCCCTAAGAAGAGCACAGGAAGGATTTTTGTTCCGCAGCGCCGAAAGAAACGTCGACTGCAGGGCATTCTGTTTTCGCAGTGCAGCATATCGAGGCAAAATTTGCTTTACACGACAGGCTTATTTGCCGTTTTGCGAAATTTTCTCTGGTTGCATCGGATCGTTTCTGGCAAGCTCTTCGTGAGGTGCCTCATAAAAACCCGCTTCACGGCCGCAAATGCCTGAGTCGGAAAACACGTCGCAAAAGATGGATCGCAGAAAAGAGGCAAAGGGAGAACGTCATGGTCGAGGAAAATCTGTACCGCATTGTCGAAGTGAGCGTGAAGCGTGGCACGGACCGGCGCGATGTCGGCATCATGACGGTGCGCCAGGCTCTGGCCCTCCCCGATGTGCCGAGCCTCGAATATACCGATCCGGACCGCAAGACCCGCAGCGGCGGCCCTTTCATCACCCGCGCCCAGCTCCAGGCCTACGCCTGCCGCTGAGAGGAACGACAGCGCCGGCCGGCGACGTTCGCTTGCGGCGAGACGCAGGCGCATGCGCGGATCCGGGAGCGACCGGGTTCGCGCGCCCGCATCACCGCAGGCTCCCTCACCGCACGCTCCGACACCGCGAAATCACCGCACCGTCTTCCCCGCCGCCTCTCGCGGGTGCTATCCTGCCGCTGTCATCACCAGCATCCGGATTGCCATGAACACCGTCATTCCCGCCCCCGCCCCCGTCATTCTGCCCGTTCGCGGCAGCGAGGCCGGGTTTCCCGTTCGTCGCGTCTATTGCGTCGGCCGTAACTATGCCGCCCATGCAATCGAGATGGGGCATGATCCCTCACGTGAGCCGCCCTTCTTCTTCCAGAAGAACCCGGAAAATCTCGTCCTGCCGGCAGAAGGCTTCCCCTACCCCGCGCAGTCCAGCGACGTGCACCACGAGGTCGAACTCGTCGTCGCGCTGAAGGCCGGCGGCACGGATATCGATCCGGCGACCGCGATGGACTGCGTCTGGGGCTATGGCGTCGGCATTGATTTCACCCGGCGCGATCTTCAGGCGGACGCCAAGACCAAGGGCCACCCCTGGGCCGCCGCCAAGGCGTTCGAGCATTCCGGACCCGTCTCCCCGCTCGTCGTGGCAGAGGAGTGCCCGGATCCCGCCAGCGGCCGCATCCATCTCAGCGTCAACGGCGAGACGCGACAGGACGGCGACCTCGCGCAGATGACGTGGAAGATCCCGGAGATCATCGCGGAGCTTTCCAAGCTCTTCACGCTCGCCGCCGGCGATATCATCCTCACCGGCACGCCGGCCGGCGTCAGCGCCGTCAACCGCGGCGATGTCGTCACCTGCGGCGTCGAAGGTTTTGGCGACCTCACCGTCGCCATCGTCTGACATTTCCGGCGCGTAGGCATTCTGCGCGCCGACGTCCCTGCCCGAACACCGGAGCCACCATGCCTCTCTACGCCCTCGGCACACGCCGCCCCACCTGCCCGCCTGCCGATCGCTACTGGATCGCGCCGGATGCGCATGTCGTGGGGGATGTCGTGATCGGCAAGGATGTCGGCATCTGGTTCGGCGCCGTGCTGCGCGGCGACAACGCGCCGATCCATATCGGCGCGCGCACCAATATCCAGGAAGGCGCCGTCGTCCATGTCGATGCCGGCTTCCCGGTCGCGATCGGGCAAGGCTGCACCATCGGCCACCGCGCCATCGTGCACGGCTGCACCATCGGCGACAACAGCCTTATCGGCATGGGCGCGACCATCCTCAACGGCGCCGTCATCGGCCGGAATTGCCTCGTCGGCGCCAATGCGCTCGTCACCGAAGGCAAGGTGTTTCCCGACAATGCCCTCATCGTCGGCGCCCCGGCCCGCGTTCTGCGCACGCTCGACGACGCCGCAATTGCCGGCCTGCGCGCCTCGGCCGACAACTATGTCCGCAACTGGCAGACCTTCGCAGCCAAGCTCACACCGATCGAAGAGGACTGAGCCAGCTCCCCCCTCACACGGTTCCCGTTGCTCGACGCCAGGTTCTGGTATCAAGCAACCGTTCGCCCTCTCCTGCGTCATGCTCGGGCTTGTCCCGAGCATCTGCTGTCGTCCCCGCAAACACCATGGTCCTCCAGCTCGCGGGCCGTGCAGCAGATACGCGGCACAAGGCCGAGTATGACGGCAGGGGGAATGACGTTGCTCAACGCCAGAAGAGACAATCAGCCGGAAGCCGGATCAGGCCGTGCAATTCCCGCAATGCCCGCGCATCTCGATCGTCGTCTTCTCGGTCTTGAACTGCTGCTTGGTCGCCAGCAGCACCAGCCGGTCCTCGATCTCGGGATCGCTGATCTCGCTCACCTGCCCGCAATCCTCGCAGATCGCAAAGGCGATCACGGCCTTGTCGGGTCCGTGGTCGTGCGGATGGGTGCAGGCGACGAAGGCGTTGAGGCTCTCCAGCCGGTGCACGATGCCGAATTCGGTGAGCTTCTCCAGCGCCCGGTAGACCTGCAGCGGTGCCCGAAACCCGTGGTCGCGCAGCTTGTCGAGGATCGTATAGGCGCTGAGCGGCGCCTCGGCATGGGTCAGCGTCTCCAGAACGAGCGTCTGGTTGCGGGTCAGCTTGCGTGGCTCCATCAGTGATGTCCTCCCGGCGGTGAAAACGGCGTGCCGTCCCGCCCGCGCCGGCCGATCGGCAGCAGGCTGAGGACGAAGATGACGACGGCGGCGACCACGATCGACGGGCCGGACGGCGTGTCGAAATGCAGCGAGCCGAACAGCCCGCCGACCACCGCCACCGCACCGATCAGCGAGGCGAACACCGCCATGATCTCGGGCGAGGCCGAAAAGCGGCGCGCCGTGGCGGCGGGAATGATGAGCAGCGAGGTGATCAGCAGAATGCCGACGATCTTCATGGCAATGGCGATGACCAGCGCCATCAGCAGCATAAAGAACAGCCGCGACCGCTCCGGATGCAGCCCCTCGGCCTCCGCGATCTCCGGATTGACGGTTGCGGCGAGCAGCGGCCGCCAGAGCATGACCAGCGCCATCAGCACGAGAATGCCCCCGCCCCAGACGATGTCGATATCGGCTTCCGACACGGCGAGAATGTCGCCGAACAGGAACCCGACAAGGTCGATCCGCACCCAGGTCATGAAGGCGACGATGACGAGGCCGATCGACAGCGAGGAATGCGAGAGAATGCCGAGCAGCGCATCGGTCGAAAGCCCGCCGCGCTTCTGCAGCGCCAGCAAGAGCAGCGAGACCATCGCCGCGACGATGAAGACGCTGACCATCAGGTTCAGGTCGAGCAGCAAAGAGAGCGCGACGCCGAGCAGCGCGGAATGCGCCATGGTGTCGCCGAAATAGGCCATGCGGCGCCAGACCACGAAGCAGCCGAGCGGCCCGACCGTGATGGCCAGGCCGACGCCGGCAATGAGGGCGCGGATGAAGAAATCGTCAAGCACGGTCGCGCTTCCCCGGTTCGAGCCGCTTCAGGCGGATCTGGCTGTGGCCGCATCCGCAGCTTTCGTCATGCACGTGGTCCGGAACGGCCGTATCATCCGGAGGATGGCCGTCCCTGTGATGGCCATCCTCCGGATGGCAATGGTCCGTCAGGCTTCCGTCCGCATGCAGGACGCGGCCGTCGGGCAGATGGGTGTGGTCATGATCATGATTGTAGACAGCCAGCGTCTGTGCAGCTTTCACGCCGAACAGGCGCTGATATTCCGGGCTCTGGCTCACCGCCTCCGGCGTGCCGCGGCAACAAACATGCCCGTTGAGGCAGATCACCGTGTCGGTCTCCGCCATCACCACATGCAGGTCGTGCGAAATCAGCAGAATGCCGCAGCCGGTTCTATTGCGAATGGTCTTGATCAGGTCGTAGAGCGCGATCTCGCCGGAGAAATCGACGCCCTGCACCGGTTCGTCCAGCACCAGCAGGTCTGGCCGGCGGGCGATGGCCCGCGCCAGCAGCGCCCGCTGGAATTCGCCGCCGGAGAGATGCTGCACCTCCGCCCGCGCCAAGTGGAGGATTCCCGTGGACGCCAGCGCCTCCGCAATCTCGGCGCTTTTCAGCGGTCCGGTCAGCGTCATCAGCCGCTCCACGGTCAGCGGCAGCGTCCAGTCGATGGAAAGTTTCTGCGGGACATAGCCGACTTTGAGGCCGCCGATCTTTTCCACGCGCCCCTCGTCCGGCTTCATCACGCCGATGGCGGTCTTGGCGGTCGTGGATTTTCCCGAGCCGTTCGGCCCGATCAGCGTCACGATCTCGCCGCGCGAGACGGAAAAATCGACGCCCCGCACCAGCCACCGCCCGCTCCGGCGAATACCCACCTCCCGCAGCGTCACGAGCGCGTCGCTCGCGGCACGTACGGGCGCGCCCGTACGGGATACGGCAGGCGCGGTGTGAGAATGAGCGTCGGTTTCGGACATCGGAAATTTCCCGGAGGACCCTGTTGCCAGCGGCTATGCCACACGTTATAGCATAACGCAATTGATGTAATAACATTACATTGAGAATACAAGCCGCCGGCATCCTCCCTGACCACCGCCGACGTCTTGCCCGAACAAACGGTCCGACCATCCCGCCAACCGCGACGTCGTCGTCGCTCATAAGACGGTCGGACCCGGCATGAACCCTACAGGAGCTTCTCCATGTCCCCTCGCGCTATGTCCCCTCGCGCCTCGCTGATCCTCGCCGCCACCGCTTTCCTCGCAGCCGGCACGGCCCACGCCCAGACACCCGATGTGGTGGTGTCGATCAAGCCGATCCACTCCCTCGTCGCCTCCATCATGGCCGGCGTCGGCGAGCCGAAGCTGATCGTGGAAGGCGCCGCCTCCCCCCACACCTACAATATGAAGCCGTCCAATGCCGCGGCGCTCCAAAAGGCCAATGTCGTCTTCTGGATGGGCGAAGGCATGGAGCATTTTCTGGAGAAGCCGCTGGAAACATTGGGCTCCAAAGCCACCATCGTCGCGCTCGAAGAAGCGCCAGGCGTCGAAAAACTGCCGCAGCGCGAAGGCGGCCCGTTCGAGCCGCATGACGATGGCGACGAGGCCGAAGGCGCTCATGGCCATGACGCCGCCGACGCTCATGACGCCAAGCATGCTCATGATGACGGCGAGTTCGACATGCATTCCTGGCTCGATCCGCGCAACGCCAAGGCCATGGCCGCCGAGATCGAAACGGTGCTGGCAAAGGCCGATCCCGAACATGCCGCGACCTACCGCACCAACCGCGAGACCCTCGACGCCCGCATCGACGCCCTGGATCTTGCCATCGCCGCCACCGTCGCCCCGATCAAGGATCGCCCCTTCATCGTCTTCCACGATGCCTACCAGTATTTCGAGAACCGCTACGGCGTCTCCGTCGCCGGCTCCATCACGGTCAGCCCGGAAACGGCACCGGGCGCCCAGCGCCTGAAGGAAATCCACGCCAAGATCGAAAAGCTCGGCGCCACCTGCGTCTTCGCCGAGCCGCAATTCGAGCCGAAGCTGGTCAATGTCGTGCTGGAAGGCACGACCGCCAGATCCGGCACGCTGGACCCCGAAGCCGGCACGCTGACCGCCGGCCCGGACCTCTACTTCCAGCTGATGAACGGCGTCGCCCAGTCGCTCGCAAACTGCCTGTCCCAGCAGGGCTGATGGCCTCGCACAAGCTCGCTTCGCCATCATCCCGGCATCGATGACAGACAGGCGTGATGCTATGACGGGACGATTGGCGAACGCGACCAGAGCTTACGAGAGCGGCGACTACATCGCCGCTCTCACGCTTTTGAGCCGCATGGTCGATGACGGCGCGGATGCCGGCGTGCTGACCCTCCTCGGCCGGACTTTTCAGAAGCTCGGCCTGGAAAAGGATGCGCTCGATCTCTTCGGTCGCGCCGTCGATCTCGATCCGACGCCCGAAGCCTTGGAGCGCGCCGCAGCCTCGGCCGTGGCGGCAGGCGACGATGCACGAGCGCTGCTCTACGGAATGCGGCTGTTCCTGCTGCAGCCCGACAACGCGAATGTCGCAGCGCTCGTCGCCTCCGCCTTCGTCCGCTCCGGCGATGCCCAATCGGCGCACCTCGTCCGGGCGGCCCTGGTCGAGAGCGACGATCCCGCCCACATCCATCTCGCCGCAAACCTCTATGCCGGCGAAGATCGCGACCCCGCCGTGCTCACCGTGTTTCGCAAGCTGGCGAACCTGAAGACCGACGATCCCTATGCGCAGGCCGCCTATATGGCGATCGCGCGGGACTTCTGCGACTACGAAGCCCTGGCCGATCTGGAACGCCGGTGGGAGAAGGCCTCCTGGGACACGGCAACCTCGACACCGCCGCTCCTCCAGGGCGAAACGCCCTACGCCAACCTGCTCCACTGCGACAACGAACGCCTGAACCGTCTCGCGACCAACGGCACCCCGGCCCGCAACCGCTCGAAACCCGCCTTTGCCGCCCGCCCCCGCATGAGCCGGAAGCGCGGCCCGCAACCGCTGCGGATCGGCTACCTCTCCAGCGACTTCTGGAGCGGTCACGCCACCATGCGCCTGCTGCAGGCCGTCCTCACCCTGCATGACCGCAACCGCTTCGACGTCACGCTCTACTGCCATACGCACGAACAATTCACGACAGCCGAGACCTGCGATCGCACGCTCTGGGGACGCATCGTTCCGATCCATGCCATGAGCGACAGAGACGCTGCGCAGAAAATCCGCGCCGACGGCATCGACATCCTGGTCGATCTCAAGGGCTCGACCGCCGGCAACCGGAACACCATCCTCAACGAAAACGTGGCGCCGGTGCAGGTCTCCTGGCTCGGCTTTCCCGGCAGCAACACCAACATCGACTGCGATTACGTCATCGGCGACCCGATCGTCACGCCGCCATCGTCCGCACCCTTCTACCATGAGCGGCTCTGCCGCCTTCCCGAGACCTACCAGCCGAACGACCCGTTCCACCGTGCTCTTCCACAGCCAGCGTTCCGCGCCGAACTCGGCCTTCCCGAAGACCGCTTCGTCTTCGCCGCCTTCAACGTGACCCGGAAGATGACGATCGAAACGATCGACATCTGGGCCGATATCCTTCGCCAGGTGCCGGACGCCCTCCTCTGGGTCCTCGTCGACGGCCGTATCGCACGCGAAAATTTCGCCCGGGCCATGGCGGCGCGGGGCGTTACGGAGACGCAGATCGTCTTTGCAGGCAAGGCGCATTACGAGAGCCATATCGCCCGGCTGCAGGCAGCCGACCTCGGGCTCGACACCTTCCCCTATAACGGGCACACGACGACATCCGACCAGCTCTGGGCGGGTCTTCCGGTCATCACCCTGCGGGGAAGACATTTCGCTTCGCGGGTCTCCGAAAGCCTGCTGACGGCGATCGGCCTGCCCGACCTCGTCCTCCCGGACAAACAGGCCCTGATCGATCGCGCCGTCGCCCTTGCAAGGCATCCGGAAGAAATTGCGGACCTCAAGCAGCGCCTGAGCGAAAACCGGGACTCCGCGCCCCTGTTCGACGCCGAGCGATTCTGTCTCCACCTCGAATCCGCTTATGAGAGAATGGCCGACAGGGCGAGACGGAGGCTGCCGCCGGCATCGTTCGATGTGCCGGCGCTGCCCGAACGGAAGGGGCGTTTTCGTTGAAAGGGAACACCGCAGCCCCACAAGGGGAGCTGCGGCAAACATGGCTTACCGGCTGGAGGCGAGGCCGACGATGACGCCGGTGGCGACGCTGATGAGCAGGAAGTCGTTGTCGACCTTGACCCAGCGCTGGCCACGCGGCGGGGCGTTCAGGCGGTAGCGGCGGTAGTCGCGGACCTCGGCGGTGCGGCGGCGTTCGGCAGGCGACAGGCGGTGGCCGCGGGCCCAGCGGTTCTTGCGCACCTCCGTTTTCTTGATGGTCGTCGTATGACGCTCGACCGTCCGGCCCCGGGCCCCGTCGTTCCGGTCCTGCGGCGCGGCAAAGGCGCCGGGCGCTGCGAGGAAAGAGGTGGCGAGAAGGGCGATGATAAAACGTTTCATGAGGCATGTCCTTGCGTTTCGAGACAGCCGGAAACTAGGCCCCGGAAGATGAACGGGAAATGAAGATGCACATTACAATTCCGTAACCAAATCAGAAGACTACTTGAACTTCATCATCACTTGCTTGAAATTCCCCGATGGCTCGGCGCCCCGATCGTGCCGCCATACGGCCCGCCAGCCGCGTCTTCGACTTTGGTCGCATCGCCGCCGAACGGCGCGGAAAACCGCCCAAACCGCTTGAACGCACGGCCGAAATCGGCACTGTGGCGAAAGGAAAGCTGCTGGGGAGAGCCGCTGAAGCATGTCGCGCAAACGTGTGCAGCGGTTTTGCGATAACGACATGCGAAAAAACAGGAGCTTAAAGCGTACGGAGCAATCGCGACACGCTTTAAGAGGGGGGAGATCGACATGACACCATTGCTGGGCCTCAGCCGCCTGATCGATGCGACGACGGAGTTCATCGGCAAATCCGTGACGTGGCTCATCCTCGTCGCCGTGCTCGTCAGCGCCGGCAACGCGGTCATCCGCAAAGCCTTCAACATGTCGTCCAATGCCTGGCTCGAGGCGCAATGGTACCTCTTCGGCGCCGCCTTCATGCTGGCTGCCGCCTACACGCTGAAGCAGAACGAGCACATCCGCATCGACGTCGTCTACGGCAACTTCTCCCGCCGGGTGCAGCACTGGATCGACCTGCTCGGCCACCTCCTGTTCCTGATGCCCTTCGTGCTCGTGATGATCGTCTACCTCATCCCCTATGTCCGCATGAGCTACGTCTCCGGCGAGATGTCCTCCAGCGCCGGCGGTCTCATCCTCTGGCCGGCAAAGGCCATCCTGCTCGCGGGCTTCGTCCTGCTGGCCTTCCAGGGCGTCTCCGAGATCATCAAGAAGATCGCCATCATGCGCGGCGTCATCGACGATCCCGCCCCTTACGTGCCGACACATGCACCGCTGGAAACCGCGCCGTCCAATGTCGCTCCGGAGGTCCGCCCGTGATCGAATTCATCGCCGAAAACCTCGCGCCCATCATGTTCCTGTCGCTGATCGTCTTCATGCTGATCGGCTATCCCGTCGCTTTCTCGCTGGCCGCGAACGGCCTCCTGTTCTTCGTCATCGGCGTCGAACTCGCCCCCTATTCGGACAGCATCAACCTGTCCTGGCCGCTGCTCAACGCCCTGCCGGATCGCTTCTGGGGCGTGATGTCGAACGACACGCTGCTGGCCATTCCCTTCTTCACCTTCATGGGCATCGTGCTGGAGAAATCCGGCATGGCGGAGGATCTGCTCGATACGATCGGCCAGCTGTTCGGCCCCGTTCGCGGCGGCCTTGCCTATGCCGTCATCTTCGTCGGCGCGCTGCTGGCCGCCACCACCGGCGTCGTCGCGGCCTCGGTCATCGCCATGGGCCTCATCTCGCTGCCGATCATGCTGCGCTACGGCTACGACCGCAGCCTCGCCTCCGGCGTCATCGCCGCATCCGGCACCCTGGCGCAGATCATCCCGCCCTCGCTGGTCCTCATCGTCCTTGCCGACCAGCTCGGCCGCTCGGTCGGCGACATGTATGCCGGCGCGCTCATCCCCGGCCTGATCCTCACCGGCCTCTACATGGGCTATATCCTGCTGATGTCGTTCCTCAAGCGCGAGGCCATGCCGGCTTTGCCGCTCGAGGCGCGCACCCTCGGCTCCGGCGTCACCTCGCTCATCGTCGCCCTCGTGGTGGCCTTCGCCTTCGCCTATGCCGCCCATGTCATGCTGTCGCCGACCTACGGGGCGGATGCCGACATTCTCGGCGGCACCTGCGGCGTCGCCTTCATCTATGTCGTGGCCCTCATCGACCGCACGACGAAGCTCAACATGATGTCGCGTCTGGCCCAGCAGGTCATCATCGTCCTCATCCCGCCGCTGGCGCTGATCTTCCTCGTGCTCGGCACCATCTTCCTCGGCATCGCCACGCCGACCGAAGGCGGCGCCATGGGCGCGGTCGGTGCGCTCATCATGGCCGGCGCCAAGGGCCGCCTGTCGATGGAGGTGATCCGCTCGGCGCTGACCGCCACGACACGCCTGTCGGCCTTCGTCCTCTTCATCCTCATCGGCGCCCGCGTCTTCTCGCTCACCTTCTACGGCGTCAACGGCCACATCTGGGTCGAGCACCTGCTCACCGCCATGCCGGGCGGGGAAACCGGGTTCCTGATCGCGGTCAACGCGCTCGTCTTCTTCCTCGCCTTCTTCCTCGATTTCTTCGAACTCGCCTTCATCATCGTGCCGCTGCTGGCGCCGGCCGCCGACAAGCTGGGCATCGACCTGATCTGGTTCGGCGTGCTGCTCGGCATCAACATGCAGACGAGCTTCATGCACCCGCCCTTCGGCTTCGCGCTGTTCTACCTGCGCTCGGTCGCTCCGAAGATCCCCTATCTCGACCGCATCACCGGCAAGATGACGCCGCCGGTGACGACCGGGCAGATCTACTGGGGTGCCGTGCCCTTCGTCTGCATCCAGATCCTCATGGTGGCGCTGACGATCATGTTTCCGCAGATGGTCATGCACTACAAGGGTGACGGCGCCGTGGTGGACCCGAACACGATCAAGATCGAGGTCCCCGGCTTCGGCACCAATGGCGGCGGCTTGAGCCTCCCCGGCGGCCTGCAACTTCCGCCCGGAAACCCGCTGGACGGCACGAAACCCGCCGACCCCGCGGCACCGCCTGCCAACGACCTCAGCGCTCCGCCTTCGTTCAAGTAGGCGGGGCCGAACGGACAGAAGGGCCGGGCTCATCCCCGGCCGTTTTTCATGTGGTACAACGGCAAACGAAAACCGCCAGAGCCCCTGTGCAAAGATGGGCTCCGGCGGCGGTCTTTGACATGGTGAAAGGGATCAGAGCTTGCCGTTACGCTGCTGGATCATCATGAACGTATCGTAATTGTATTCCGCGATCTGCGCGTTGAGGTAGAACTCGGCACGGAACGCCTTGATCGAGCCCCAGATCTTCTTGAAGGCCGGGTTCGTCGCTTCCATGTCGGCATAGACCTTGTTGGAGGCGTCGAAGCAGGCGGAGAGGATATCGGCGCTGAACGGGCTGAGCTTCGCGCCGGATGCCACGAGCCGCTTGATCGCAGCGGGGTTCAGGTAATCGTACTTCTGCAGCATGTTGGCATCCGCCGCCTGGCAGGCGGTGCGCAGCAGCGACTGGTAGGCCTTCGGCAGGCCGTCGAAGGCCGCCTTGTTGAACATGGCGTGGACGGTCGGGCCGCCTTCCCACCAGCCGGGATAGTAGTAGTAGGGCGCAACCTTGTAGAAGCCGAGCTTCTCGTCATCATACGGACCGACCCATTCCGCCGCGTCGATCGTGCCCTTTTCGAGCGAGGGATAGATGTCGCCGCCGGCGATCTGCTGCGGCACGACGCCGAGGGTCTGCATGACCTTGCCGGCAAAGCCGCCGACGCGCATCTTCAGGCCTTGCAGGTCGGCGACGGTCTTGATTTCCTTGCGGAACCAGCCGCCCATCTGCACGCCGGTATTGCCGCCGGGATAGGCGACCAGACCCTGCGGCGCCAGGAACTCGTTGAACATGTCGATGCCGCCGCCGTGATACTGCCAGGCATTATGGCCACGGGCGTTCAGCGCGAAGGGAACGGCGGCGCCCAGCGCCCAGACCGGGTCCTTGCCCCAATAGTAATAGGAAACGGTGTGGCAGGCTTCGACCGTGCCGGATGACGCGGCATCTGCCGCCTGCAGGCCGGGAACGATCTCGCCGGCCGCAAAGACCTGGATCTGGAAGTTGCCGTCCGTCGCTTCCGACACATATTTCGCGATCACCTCGGCGCCGCCATAGATCGTGTCGAGCGATTTCGGGAAGGACGAGGTCAGTCGCCAGGAGACTTTCGGGGTCGTCTGGGCGATGGCAGGTGCTGCCAGCACGGTCGCAGCGGCGGCTCCGGCGCCACCAATCCCTGCTCGACGAATAAATGAACGACGATCCATGTTCTGTCTCTCCTCCTGTCGCAGTCAGCCGGTAGAATGCCGGTCTGTCCTCCCTGCGGGCGCCCTTGCAGACGCCGGATCCCAGAAGCGGCTTTCCTTAAGGAAAACCGCTTGCCCGAAGGGGGAGATTACACGCCCCGGTCGCCGTGTCCAGCAGAGGCGGTGACCGGGGTCTTCGACTTTCGCAGCAAAGGGAGACATGCCCGTGACGACGACAGGTTTTCTGCTCCGGCCCTCATCCCGGCAATAATTTTCCCGGATGGTCGAACAACCTGAGATGGCCGACCTCGGACAGAGGACGACACCACCCTATGATACCTCCATCAACCTACCGGAGACTTGAATGAAACGCTTCCTTCTGATCGGTGCCGCCCTTGCCGCATTGACCGCTTCCGCCCATGCCGACGACAAGCTGCTCAACGCGTCCTACGATATTTCGCGCGAGCTGTTCGAGAAGGTCAACGAAGCCTTCGTCGCCAGGCACCCCGGCGTCACGGTCGATCAGTCGCATGGTGGATCGTCCAAACAGGCGCGCGCCGTTCTGGAAGGTCTGGAAGCCGATGTCGTCACGTTCAACCAGGTCATCGACATCGACGCCCTCGTGAAGGGCGGCTTCGTCACCGACG
The DNA here is from genome assembly GCF_003217095.1 of Rhizobium sp. PP-CC-3A-592. Lineage (GTDB taxonomy): Bacteria > Pseudomonadota > Alphaproteobacteria > Rhizobiales > Rhizobiaceae > Ferranicluibacter. Next base: position 751,456 of record NZ_QJSR01000002.1, on the reverse strand, counting down.
ACTGGAAGACGGATTTCCCGAACAACGCCTCGCCCTATTATTCCTTCCCGGCCTTCCTCGTGCGCGAGGGCAACCCGAAGGGCATCAAGGACTGGAATGACCTCGTGCGCGACGACGTGAAGGTCATCTTCCCCAACCCCAAGACCTCCGGCAATGCGCGCTACACCTATCTGGCAGCGCTCGCCTTCGCTAAGGAGACCTTCAAGAACGATCCGGCCAAGGTGGACGCGTTCATCGCCAAGCTGTTCGACAACGTTCCCGTCTTCGACACCGGCGGCCGCGCCGCCACCACCACCTTCGTCGAGCGCGAGACCGGCGACGTGCTGATCACCTTCGAGGCGGAGACCAAGGGCATCGCCAAGGAATTCGGCGAGGACAAGTTCGACATCGTCGTGCCCTCCGTCAGCCTGCTCGCGGAATTCCCGGTCGCCGTGGTCGACAAGGTCGTGGACAAGCGCAAGACGCGCGATCTCGCGAAATCCTATCTCGACTTCCTCTACACGCCCGAAGGCCAGACCATTCTTGCCGAGAACGGCAACCGCGTGAACGACGCAACCGTCGCGGCGAAGTTCAAGGATCAGTTCCCGGATATCCGCCTTCTCAAGGTCGAGGACGTGTTCGGCGGATGGGCCAACGTGAAGAAGGAAGAGTTCGCCGAAGGCGGCCATCTCGACAAACTTTACGGCAGCCGTTGATCGCAGGGCCAATCTATGGAAAACGGAAGCCGCGGCGGGACACGATGTCCCCCGCGGCTTCCATCCGTTTGCAGCTTGCCCCATCGTCACCGGTGAGGACCAAGCTGCGGCCCGTGAACGACCGCAGGACGGCCTCCGCCGCCCACGCGACCTGACAAGAAAGAGGACCGGCCTTGGCTCGGCGCATTCTTCCCGGCTTGCCGCTCACCCTCGGCATCACGCTGGTCTATGTCGCCGTGATCGTGGTGCTGCCGCTCGGCGCGCTGATCTTCAAAGCGGCCAGCCTCGGTCCGGGCGATTACTGGACGATCATCTCGTCCGACCGCGCGGTCGCCAGCTATCGCGTGACGCTGCTCTGCGCTGCCGCGGCGACCGCCTTCAACCTCGTCTTCGGCATGGCGCTTGCCTGGGTCATCGTGCGCTATCGCTTCCCCGGCCGCCGCATCGTCGATGCGCTGGTGGACCTTCCCTTCGCACTGCCGACAGCGGTGGCGGGCATCGCCCTGACGACGCTGTTTGCCAGCAATGGCTGGTTCGGCAGTGCCCTCTCGACGCTTGGGCTCAAGGTCGCCTACACCCCCCTCGGCATCATCATCGCCATGGCCTTCACCAGCCTGCCCTTCATCGTGCGCACGGTGCAGCCGGTGCTGGAAGAGCTCGACGGCGCGCTGGAAGAAGCCGCGCAGACGCTGGGCGCGAGCGACGGCGAGATCTTCGCCAAGGTGCTGCTGCCGCAGCTCTTTCCCGCCATCCTCGCCGGCCTGTCGCTGTCCTTCGCGCGCAGCCTCGGCGAGTTCGGCGCCATCATCTTCATCGCCGGCAATCAGCCCTACGAGACGGAAATCACCGCCCTCCTCGCCTTCATCCGGCTGGAGGAATACGACTACCCGGCCTCCGCCGCCATCGCCTCCGTCATGCTGATGGCCGCGTTCCTGATGCTGGCGATCACCAATATCCTGCAGACCCGCGCCCTGCGCTACACGGTGAAGGGCTGACCATGACCAGAACGAAAACCCGCCGCCCGCCGCGCATCGGCGAAAAGCCGATCTTCCGCAACAGCCTCATTGCGGTCGTTCTCCTGCTGGTGGCGCTGGTCATCGTCGCCCCGCTCGCCATCATCGGCGTGCAGGCGTTCTCCAAGGGCGCCGCGTTCTTCGCAAAATCGATCACCGACCGCGACACCGTGCATGCGATCTGGATGACGGCGCTGACGGCGCTGATCGCCGTGCCCATCAACACGATCTTCGGGGTCGCCGCTGCCTGGGCCATCACCAAGTTCGACTTCCCCGGACGCCGCCTGCTGCTGGTCGTCATCGAGATCCCCTTCTCGGTCTCGCCCATCGTCGCCGGCGTCGCCTATCTGTTCGTCTACGGCCTTCAGGGCCTGTTCGGCGAGACGCTGCAATCGGCCGACATGAAGATCCTCTTCGCTCTGCCCGGCATCGTGCTGGCCAGCCTCTTCGTCACGGCCCCCTTCGTCGCCCGCGAACTCATTCCGCTGATGCAGGCCCAGGGCCGGGATCTGGAGGAGGCCGCGACCTCGCTTGGCGCCAGCGGCTGGCGGACGTTCTTCTCGGTGACGCTGCCCAACATCAAATGGGCGCTGCTCTACGGCGTCATCCTCTGCAATTCCCGCGTCATGGGGGAATTCGGCGCCGTCTCGGTCGTCTCGGGCAATATCCGCGGCCAGACCAACACGCTGCCGCTGCACATCGAACTGCTCTACCACGACTACAATGCGGTCGGCGCCTTTGCCGCCGCCTCGATCCTTGCAAGCCTTGCCATCGTGACGCTGATCGCCAAGGTCGCGCTGGAGCGCCGCGGCGCCGGCCGCGTCCGGCGTCCAGCGCTTACCGGTCCGGCATTGGCCGGCCCGACACTTGAAACGACTGAACCGGGGATATCCAAGCCGTGAAGATCCGCCTCGATACGATCGTCAAGACCTTCGACACCTTCCGCGCCGTCCATGGCGTTTCGCTGGAGATCGAAAGCGGCGAACTGGTCGCCCTGCTCGGCCCCTCGGGCTCGGGCAAGACGACGATCCTGCGCATGGTCGCAGGGCTCGAATATCCGGATGAGGGCGCGATCTTCTTCGGCGAGGAGAACGCCACCGACATCGAGGTCCGCAACCGCGGCGTCGGCTTCGTGTTCCAGCATTATGCGCTGTTCCCGCATATGACGATCGGCGAGAACATCGCCTTCGGCATGAAGGTCTCGAAGACCCGCCGCTCGACGGCCGAGATTGCCGACCGCGTGGCCGACCTCCTCCGGCTGGTGCAGCTCGACGGGCTGAAGGATCGCTTCCCCGCGCAGATCTCCGGCGGCCAGCGCCAGCGCGTGGCGCTCGCCCGGGCGCTCGCGGTCGATCCGAAGGTGCTGCTGCTCGACGAACCCTTCGGCGCGCTGGACGCCAATGTGCGGCGCGACCTTCGCCGCTGGCTGCGCAAGATCCACGAGGAGCTCGGCATCACCACGCTGTTTGTCACCCACGACCAGGCCGAAGCGCTCGACCTCGCCGATCGGGTCGTCATCCTCGACAAGGGCCGGATCGTCCAGACCGGCACGCCGGAAGAGGTCTGCCGCACGCCGGAAAATGCCTTCGTGATGAACTTCCTCGGCGATGCCAACCGCTTGAGGGCGACGGTGACGGCCGGCCGCGCCAGCGTCAACGAGATCCTGTTCGATGCGGCGGGCATCCCTGACGGTCCGGCGGAACTGTTCTTCCGCCCGGCCGACGTCATCTGGCGCGAGGATGGCTCGGGCATCCCCGCCGTCATCCTGCGCGTCATCGACCGCCCGGATTCCAAGCGGATTCTTGCGGTGACCGCAGACGGCCAGCATGTCGAATTCGACACCGCGCCGGAGTTTCCCTTCCGCACGACCGCACGCGGAACGCTGGAAATCCTGCGCCCGCGGGTATTTTCCACCACGCCGGCTTGAAGCCGAGGCGGCTTGCCTGTCCTTGAGACGGTCGCCGGTTGATCGCTCGCCCTCTCCTCCGTCATCCTCGGCCTTGTGCCGAGGATCTGCTGCCGTCCCCGCAAACATCATGGCCCTTCAGATCGCGGGCAGTGCAGCAGATGCTCGGGACAAGCCCGAGCATGACGGCGGGGGGATGGCGTCGCTCGACACAAGAACAACGCCATCGGGAGGCAATGCGCCGGAAGCCGTAGAGACCTCAGGCCAGTTCGGCCGACTTGGCCCAGAGGTTGATATCGGCCTCGCGGGCATAGGTGTCGATCTCGGCCAGTTCCTCGGCCGTGAACGACAGGTTGTCGATCGCCTTGACGCAATCCACGATCTGCGACGTCTTGCTGGCGCCGATCAGCGCCGAGGTCACGCGGCCGCCGCGCAGCACCCAGGCAAGCGCCATCTGCGCCAGCGTCTGGCCGCGACGGGTGGCGATCTCGTTAAGCTTGCGGACATTGTCGATGACCTCGGGACGGATGAGGCGCTGGTTGAGATAGTGGTTCAGGGCAGCGCGGCTGTCGTCGGGAATACCGTTCAGATACTTCGTCGTCAGCATGCCCTGCGCCAGCGGCGAGAACACGATGGAACCGACGCCGAGATCCTCGACCGTATCCAGAAGCCCGTCATCCTCGACCCAGCGGTTGATCATCGAGTAGCTCGGCTGGTGGATCAGGAGCGGCGTGCCGAGGTCCTTGAGGATCGCGGCCGCTTCGCGGGTCCGCTGCGAATTGTAGGAGGAGATGCCGACATAGAGCGCCCGGCCGGACCGGACAATATGGTCGAGCGCGCCGCAGGTCTCTTCCAGCGGGGTCTCGGGATCGAAGCGGTGCGAATAGAAGATATCGACATAGTCGAGGCCCATGCGCTTCAGGCTCTGGTCGCAGGAGGCGATGAGGTACTTGCGGCTGCCCCATTCGCCATAGGGACCCGGCCACATATCGTATCCGGCCTTGGACGAAATGATCATCTCGTCGCGATAGGGCTTGAAGTCCTGTTTGAAGATCTCGCCGAAGGCCGTTTCGGCAGCGCCATAGGGCGGGCCGTAATTGTTGGCGAGATCGAAATGGGTGATGCCGAGATCGAAGGCCGTCTGGCACATCTCGCGCTTCAGCGCATGCGGCGTGGTTTCGCCGAAGGTGTGCCACAGCCCGAACGAGATCGCCGGCAGCTTGAGGCCGGAGCGGCCGCAACGGTTGTAGATCATCGTGTCGTAGCGGGTGTCGGCGGGATGCCAGGTCATTGTCTTGTCCTCCGTTCGTCAGTGTTGGCGTGGTCTATCGCAGAACGCCCGCGGCAGGAACCGTCACGCGGATTTTGTTTGCGTCGTGGGTGAACCAGCCCCTCACCTAACCCTCTCCCCGCTTGCGGGGAGAGGGGACGTGCCATGCGTGATGTTTTCATATGGAGCGGACGCGGTGCCAAGAGTCCCTTCGCCCCGCCTGGCGGGGAGAAGGTCCCGGCAGGGGGATGAGGGGCGGCCCTGACCGTCGTCGTCTACCGCAACAGCGCCCGCGCCGCCTCGATGCCGAGCGGGGCCGGCTGGGTGCAGGTGGTGGTGAGGTCCACGAACCGTCCCTCGTCGCCCGACTTCAGGATCGAGACCATGACATCAACGCCGTGGAGCGTGCGCTCCAGCGAGCAGCGCGGGTCACGGCCCTCGGTAATGGCCTGCGCCATGTCGGCGAGACCGGCCGTGCGATAATTGGCGAGCGGCCCCTGCGGGTGCTCCTGGTTCTCGACGGAGAACGGATGATCCCAGCGCTCGAGCGGCGAGATTTCCTTGCCCTTGCCGCTGACCTCGACCTTGCCGCCGAAGAAGTTGGGGTCCGGCACATAGAGCGAGCCTTCAGTGCCGTAGAGCTCCATATTTCCGTGACGATGCGACCAGACATCCCAGCTCGCCGTCAGCGTCACGGTTGCGCCGCTGTGGAATTCGAGAAGCGCATGAATGTTCGTCGGCGTCTTCACGGGGATGACCTGGCCCTTGCGGGGCTCGCTCGAGATGGTGCGGGTCTTTGCGGCCTTGGATGCCAGTGCCGCGACGCGCTTGACCGGGCCGATGAGGTTGATGAGGTTGGCGACGTAATAGGGTCCGAGATCGAGCACCGGACCCGCACCCGGCAGGAAGAAGAAGTCCGGATTGGGATGCCACATTTCCATGCCGGGGCTCATGACATGGCAGGTGCCGGAGGTGACGCGGCCGATGCGACCGCTATCGACCTGAGCGCGCGCCAGCTGATGCGCACCGCCAAGGAACGTATCCGGCGCGCAGCAGACGGTGAGGCCCTTCGAGGTCGCAAGGGCGCGAAGCGCCTCGCCCTGCTCCAGCGTCAGCACGAGCGGCTTTTCGGAGTAGACGTGCTTGCCGGCCTCGAGGATCTGCTTGGAGACGGGGAAATGCGCATCCGGAATGGTCAGATTGACGACGATGTCGATATCCGGGTTGGCGAGCAGCTCGTCGATCGACTGCGCCTTGACGCCGTACTCGCCGGCCCGCGTTTCGGCCGCAGCCGGATTGATGTCCGCGCAGGCGCGAATTTCGATGCCCTTGAACAAGGGCGCGAGCCGGAAATAGGTGGTGGAAATGTTGCCGCATCCGATGATGCCGACGCCGAGATCCTGTGTCATGACGTATGCTCCTTTGAAAAGGTCGTGCTGTCAGAAGGTCTTGATGGAGGCGATGGAGCGTTCGGCAAGGCGGGCGAGATCGCTCGGATTGTCGTGCTCGACGATGTAGGTCTTGGCCGGCGTCGAAGCGAGACGGGCATAGAGACCCTTCCAGTCGACCGTTCCGTGCCCGACATCCGCCCAGCCGTCCTCGTCCGTGTTCTCGCCGGCCGGGGCAATGTCCTTGACGTGAACCGCGGTGATCCTGTCCGCATAGCTGTCGATCCAGGCCAGCGGATCGGCGCCGCCGCGGATCACCCAGGCAATGTCGGCTTCCCATTCGAGATCCGGACCGCCTTCAAAGATCAGGTCCATCGGGACGGTGCCGTCCGGCAGGGCTGCGAATTCGAAGTCGTGATTGTGCCAGCCGAAGCCGAGCCCGGCCGCCCGGACTGTCTCTCCGGCCTTCTGCAGCCGGGCACCGAAGGCCTTCCAGCCTGCGGCATCCGTCGGACGGTTTTCGGGCAGGACATAGGGGCAGTAGATCGTCTCGATGCCCAGTATCTTCGCCACCTCGATGGCGCGTTCCGGATGGCTTTCCAGCATGTCGAGGCTGAAGTGGCCGGTCGGCATGGTCAGCCCGTTGCGGTCGAGATCGGCCTTCAGTGCCTTCACCGCGCTGTCGTCGTGATCGCCATAGAGCGCGCCATAGCCTTCGACCTGTGTATAGCCGGCTTTGGCCACGAGATGCAGGGCATCGGACAGCGGCGGAAAGTTGCGGGCGGTGTAGAGCTGGAAGCTGAGCGGTCTCATGGAACTGTCCTTTTTCTAAAAAATGCGGGTCGGTCTCTGGCTCCGTCGGGGAGCGTCACCCGGCCGAGGATTGCAGGTCGTAGGCGGTGAAGACCGGCGACGGGCCCTCGCCCGGAGTCGATGGGGTGAAGCGCACCGTGCGGCTTGTCCCCGCGGTCAGGTCGAAGGCGTTGTCGCTGAAGCGCCCGGCAACATCGGCCTCGATCATCACGTGGAGGGCGAGGCCCTTCGCTGAAACGGTGACGTCGATGCCGCCATCCTGGCCGGCCGTCGTCAGGTGCAGGCTAGAAGGTTCGAGATCGAGCGCCTTGTAGGTGGGAACATGGTGCCCCTCGCCCCGCGCGCCGTCTGAGGCCTCAAAGGTCCAGAACAGCAGCATGCCTTCCGGGATGTCGGCGGCAGAAAGCTCCACGAGCGTTGCGGCGCGATCGGCCGGGCACGTGCCGCTCGCCGCCATCAGTGGGCGGCGCTCTCCCGACAGCGAGACGAGGAAGGTCTGCACCTCGATGCTGACGGCTTCCCGCGTGTCATTGACCATCGACAGCGCAATGGTCTTCCCATCGTCCGACGGGATGGCGGCGACGGCGACAGGCTGGAAGAAGCGGCGGACCATGTAATGCATGGCCTTCCAGCTGCCGCCATAGTCGAGGCTCGACCAGGATGCGACCGGCCAGGTGTCGTTCAGCTGCCAGTAGAGCGTGCCCATGCAATGGGGTTTGAGCGACCGCCAGAACTCGACCGCCGTCTTGATGGCGAGGCCCTGCTGGATCTGGCTCAGATAGACGAAGCTCGAAAAATCCTTGGGGAAGCGGAAATAGCGGAACATGGTGCCCGCAATCCGCTCGTTGCCCCCGGCATTCTTCTGATGGCTCTCCATCACCGGCGAGGCGATGTTCAGGTCTTTGGCCGCTGCGAATTGATGGATCACCGGCATGGATGTGTAGGACTGGAAGCCGAACTCCGAGCAGAAGCGCGGGCGGACGGTGCGGTAGTTGTCGAACGACTTGTTCTCGTGCCAGACCGACCAGTAGTGCATATCACCGGCGCCATCGGCGTGCCAGGCATCGCCGAAGTTCAGCAGACCCACGGCCGGGCTCGATGGCCACCAGATCAGGTCCGGCGCCGCCGTCTTCATCGTCGTCTCGATGGTCCGGTTCAGGCGATCATAGGAGACGAGATAGCGGTCGCGATCCTTCCGGCTCTCCTCGAACCACGTCAGCGCGCCGACGAGCTCGTTATCGCCGCACCAGAGCGCGATGGAGGGATGCGACGACAGGCGCCGCACCTGATCGTCCACTTCGGCCGCGACGTTGTCGAGGAAGTCCGTGGTTGAGGGATAGAGGTTGCAGGCGAACATGAAGTCCTGCCAGACCATGAGGCCCAGCCGGTCGCAGAGGTCGTAGAACCAGTCCGGCTCGTAGAAGCCACCGCCCCAGACGCGGATCATGTTCATATGCGCATCGACCGCCGACTGCAGCAGATCCTCGACGCCGGCCTGCGTGACACGCGAAAACAGCGCATCGGCCGGGATCCAGTTCGCCCCGCGGCAGAAGATCTCGACGCCGTTGACCCGGAAGGCAAAGCGGCTGCCGGCCTCGTCCGGATCGGTCAGGAGTTCGATTCTGCGGAAACCGGTGGTCTTGCGGACATGGTCCTCTCCGACGGACACGACGAGGCTCGACAGCGCCTGCTCGCCACTGCCGGCCGGCCACCAGAGGTTCGGTTGCCGGACGGGAAAGACGTGCTCGACCGTGGTCGTGCCCTTGGCGAGATCGACATCGAGCACCTGCACGGTGCCGTCGAGATCGAAGCGGACGGAGGCATGGCCGGTCTTCGTGGCGAAGAGCGCGGCGGTGACGACGAGATCGACAGAGCCGTCTTCATGCCAGTCCTGCCGGGTCGTCACCTGCTCGATCCGCGCCTCTGCCAGCCGCTTCAGGAGCGGCGGCTCGTAGACGCCGAGGGGGGCGATGGCGATGTTCCAGTCCCAGCCGAAATGGCACTGGACCTTGCGCAGCATGCTGCCGTTCGGGATGGGGGAATTGGCGGTGGAATAGGGAATGTAGAACGGTTGCCTGGCCTGCCGCTCGGCGCTTTCGCGTACGGAGGATTTGATCACCAGCTTCAGCCGGTTGGTGCCGGGAACGAGCTTGCCGGAAACGTCGGGCCGGTAGCGGCGGAAACTGTTGTCGGCTTCGAGCACGAGGGCATCGTTGAGGGTGACATCGACCACCGTGTCCAGCCCGTCGAGGTCGAGATACCAGCTGTCGGTCGCGGCGGCATCGGTGATGTCGAAGGTCCGTTCCAGCACCCAGTCCTGCTCGGCCACCCACTGCACGTCCGCCTCGTTGCGCCCGACATAGGGGTCCGGGATGATGCCGGCTGCGAGCAGCGCGCTGTGGACATCGCCGGGGACCGGCATGGTGAGAGTGTGTTTCGCGTCGAGGCTCGACAGGGTCCAGGTGCCGGAGAGATCGGTGGTGGCGGTGGTGGTGGCGGTGGTGGTCATTTCGGGTCTCTGCTCGGTCATGTTTGCTCAGTTCGTTCTGCGATAAGGCCGCAATCCCTCAACTCGCTGCGAGGTTGCAACCCCTCATCCGGCTGCCGCCACCTTCTCCCCGCAGGCGGGGAGAAGGGACTTGGAGCGGCCTTGAGGCACGTCCCCTCTCCCCGCAGGCGGGGAGAGGGCTAGGGTGAGAGGCAGCGGCGCCCGGCAACGGTTCCAGCAATGCAGCAGCAACGCCGACCCGTCACAACCGCTGCTCCGTGCCCGAATCGAAGATCGACGCCATGCCCATGTCGATGCCGAGGCGGACCTGCGATCCCGGGGCATAGCGCCGCGACCCGGCGATCCGCACCGACATGGTCTGACCCGCGAGCTTCAGCCAGAGAAGGTTGTCCGCGCCCATCGGCTCCTCGATATCGACCACCGCCGCATGGGCATCGCAACCGGCCGGCACCTCGTCCACCGTTACATGCTCCGGGCGGATACCGAGCACGACGTTGGTGCCGGAGAGGATCGGCGCGCGGGCGGGATAGGCGTCGATCGCGAAATCGACGCCGCCGACGTGCACGATCTTGAGGCCGCCCTTCTCCTCCACCGTGCCACGAAAGAAGTTCATCGACGGCGAGCCGATGAAGCCGGCGACGAAGAGGTTTTCGGGTGCGTTATAGATCGTCATCGGGTCCGCCAATTGCTGGATGACGCCGCTCTTCATGACGGCGATGCGGTCGGCGAGCGTCAGCGCTTCGATCTGGTCGTGCGTCACGTAGATCATGGTGTTCTTCAGCGACTGGTGCAGCCGCTTGATCTCGACGCGCAGTTCGGAGCGCAGTTTCGCATCGAGATTCGATAGCGGCTCGTCGAACAGGAAGACATCGACGTCGCGCACAAGAGCCCGCCCGATCGCCACGCGCTGGCGCTGGCCGCCCGAAAGCTCGGCCGGCTTGCGTTTCAGAAGCGGCTGGATCTGCAGGATCTCGGCGGCGCGAGCCACCCGCTTGTCGATCTCGGGCTGCGGCATCTTGGCGACCTTGAGGCCGAAGGACAGGTTCTTCTCGACGGTCATCTGCGGATAGAGCGCATAGGACTGGAACACCATGCCGATGCCGCGGTCCTTGGGCTCCTCCCAGGTGACGTTCTTGCCCTTGATGAAGATCTGCCCGTCGGAAATTTCCAGAAGCCCGGCGATGCAGTTGAGCAGGGTCGATTTTCCGCAGCCGGACGAACCGAGCAGCACGAGGAACTCGCCGTCGCGGATATCGAGATTGAGGTTTTCGAGAACAGTGACTGCGCCGAAGCTCAGCGACAGATCCTGGATGGAAACGCTTGACGTCATGAGGATCAGCCTTTCACGGCGCCGGCGGCGATGCCGCGGACAAACAGGCGCCCGGAAACGAAATAGACGATGAGGGGAACGGCGCCGGTCAGCAGCGTGGCGGCCATGTTGACGTTATATTCCTTCACGCCCTGCACCGAATTGACGATATTGTTGAGCTGGACGGTGATCGGATAATATTCGGGACGGGTGAACACGACGCCGAACAGGAAGTCGTTCCAGATGCCGGTGATCTGCAGGATCATGGCGACCACGAAGATCGGCAGCGACATCGGCAGCATGATCCGGAAATAGATCATCCAGAACCCTGCCCCGTCGATGCGCGCCGCCTTGAACAGCTCCTCCGGCAGCGAGACGAAGTAGTTGCGGAAGAGCAGCGTCAGGATCGGCATGCCGAAGATCGAATGGACGATGATGAGGCCGGTGAGCGAGCCGTAGATACCGAGTTCGCGCAGGATGATGACGAGCGGGTAGATCATGACCTGATAGGGAATGAACGCCCCGATGATCAGGACGATGAAGAAGGTCTCGGACCCCTTGAAGCGCCAGTTGGCCAGCGCATAGCCATTGATCGAGGCGAGCGCGATGGAGGCGATGGTCGAGGGCACCGTGATGCGCACGGAATTCCAGAAACCGCGCGACAGGCCGTCGCAATTGAGGCCGGTGCAGGCGCTCGACCAGGCCTTCACCCAGGGCTCGAAGGTGATCTCGACCGGGGGCGAGAAGATGTTGCCGAGCCGGATTTCGGGCATGCCCTTCAGCGAGGTCACGACCATCACGTAGAGCGGCAGCAGGTAGTAGCAGGCAAACACCAGCAGCGTGCCGTAGACCATGATGTTGGTGCCGGAAAAGGCGCGTGCCGGGCGCTTGCCGCGGGGCCCGGCGGCCAATTGCGGCTTGGCGGCGTCGATGGCGACGGCGGTGGTGTTGAGGGAGGCGATATCAGCCACGCTTGCGTCCTCCGAATTCGAGATAGGCCCAGGGAATGATGATGATCGCGACGGCCAGCAGCATCATGGTGGAGGCTGCAAAGCCCTGGCCGAGGTTCTGGGCCTGGAACATGTAGTCGTAGACGTATTTCGCCGGCACTTCGGATGCGATGCCGGGGCCGCCGCTGGTCTGCGCCACCACGAGGTCGTAGACCTTGACGATGCCGGAGGCGATGATGACGAGCGTGGTGATGAAGACCGGCCGCATCATCGGGATGACGATGAAGAGATAGGTCTTCCAGGCGGGAATGCCGTCGATGCGCGAGGCCTTCCAGATCTCTCCGTCGATGCCGCGCAGGCCGGCCAGCATCAGGCACATGACGAGGCCCGTTCCCTGCCAGAGCGCGGCGATCAGGATGCCGTACATCACGAGGGCGGGATCGTAGAGCGGATCGAAGCGGAAGGATGTCCAGCCGAGCGAGCGGATGACCGACTGGATGCCGAACTCCGGATTGAGGATCCACTGCCAGACGAGACCGGTAACGATGAAGGAGAGAGCGAAGGGATAGAGGAAGATCGTGCGGAAGGTGTTTTCGAACCGGATCTTCTGGTCCATCAGCGCGGCGAGCAGAAAGCCGATGAGCAGACTGAAGATCAGCGAGAAGATGCCGTAGATGCCGAGATTGACGATCGACACCGTCCAGCGGGGTGCGGCCCACAGGCGCTCGTACTGGTCGAGGCCGACGAAGCTCATGCGCGGCAGCAGCCGCGAATTGGTAAAGGAGTAGAGCACCGTCCAGAGCGTGCCGCCCGCGAAGATAACGACGGCGGTGAGGATCATCGGGATGGACGCGATCTTCGCGCTCATATTGCGGAAATACTGGTTGGGCCGGGTGGATTTCCGGGCCGGTGGGGCAGCTGTCGTCGCTGGAACCGTCATCGGCAGGCGCCTCCTCGTGGCTCTCCCTGATGGGCGGAGCGCGGCAAACATGAGACGAGTCCGTCAGGTTCATTCTGAACCAGCCAGACTCTGGCTTCTTTTGTCGTCGTTTGTCTCTTCGGGATAAGCGGGTTCCACTTATCCCTGACAAACTCTAGGGCGGGGCGGTCCCGGGCCTCGTCGAGGCCCGGGTGGTGAATGCGGAGGGTGATCGCTGGTTGGGGATGGTGACGGCGACAGGCCGCCACCTCTTCATCACTCGGCGGAGGCGATGATGCCGGCCCAACGCGTCTGCGCGTCTTCGACGGTCATCGTGGTGCTGGCGAAGAATTCGGAGAACAGGTCCTCCTTCTGCTTCTGGATGTCGGCCGAGAGCAACTCGTCCGCACCCTGAACAACGTCGCCCTTGGCAAGGATATCGAGACCCTTCTTCATGCAATCGTTGGTGGCCGACATATCGACATCGCCGCGCACGGGCAGCGAGCCCTTCTTCAGGTTGAAGGCGACCTGCGTGGCCGGATCCAGCAGCGACTTCGCAAGCGCTTCCTGTGCCTTCGACTTGTCCTCGTCCTTCAGGAGCGGGAAATAGAAGGCGTCGCCGGCCGTTGCGAGAAAGCCGTTCATGCCGAGACCCGGAAGGCAGGAATAATCCGTGCCGGCCTTTTGGTCGGCCAGCTGGAATTCGCCCTGCGCCCAGTCGCCCATGACCTGACCGCCGGCCTTGCCGGTAATGACGAGGTTGGTCGCCTGGTTCCAATCCTGGACATTGCTGCCCTTGGCCATCTTGCGGGCATCGTCCGCGGCCTTGAAGATCTTGGCGATCTCCGGTCCTGTGGCCGTCTCCCCGTCCTTGTCCTTGTAGACCTTGAGATAGAGATCCTTGCCGCCGAGCGAAATCAGGAGCACGTCGAACAGGCCGGCCGACTGCCAGGCCTGACCGCCGAGTGCCAGCGGCACGATGCCGGCCTTCTCCAGCGCGGGGGCCGCCGCGACATATTCGTCCCAGGTCTTCGGCACTTCCACGCCGGCCGTCTTGAAGGCCGCGTTGGAGAGCCACAGCCACTGCCAGGAGTGGATGTTGACGGGTGCGCAATAGATCTTGCCGTCGATCGTGCAGGCGTCGAGCAGGCTCGCCGGCCGGATGACCTCTTTCCACTTTTCAGCGGTCGCGACATCGGTCAGGTCGCGCATCAGGCCGGCCTGCACCAGCTCCTCGGCCTGTCGGCCATGATTGAACTGCGTGGCGCCCATGGGGTCGCCGCCGGTGATGCGGCTGATCATGATGGGGCGTGCCGTGCCGCCCGAGCCGGCAATCGCGCCGTCCACCCATTTGTTGCCGGTGGCATCGAACGCCTTGGCCAGTTCCGCGACCGCCGCAGCCTCCCCGCCGGACGTCCACCAATGCGTTACTTCCAGATCCGTGGCATGAGCCGCACCGAGCGGCAGTACCACACCGGCAGCCAGAATTGCTGCGCGAAAGCGTGTCATCATGAGTCTCCTCCCTCACTGTAACGTTGCCGTAAAAACGTAGCGGATGTGCTTCAAGCACGCAACAGAGCAACCGCTAAATTTTCTGAGAGTCTTAAAATTCAACCTATAGGAGAATTTCTGTCATGCCAGTAAGGTCATGTTCTCTGGGGACTGCAGTGCAATATACGGCTTCAGGTGCAATAAGCTTATTGAATAGGCGTCGTTTTCGGCCTTGTTGCCTTCCTTCATCGCACCATGCCGATTTGCAGCGCAGCAATCATTCTAGGGTCATGCAGGCATCGTCCGAAGATTGCAACCTGACAGAAGACCCGTGAACGATCGTCATGATCAACTGTATCGTTACAGATTTTTCGTGTAGGCACGAGGTGGGTGACATTGGTCAAGTCGCGTCGAACCGGCTAGGATGATCAGCGACACGCCGGTTGCATGGGCCGGATGGAAGGGCAGGCATCGATGGACGAGACGACGAAAACCGATGGTTTGCCACAAACGGCGGCGCAGGCCGGCCCGCAGACCGGCGGCGCGCAACTCCACCTCCCCGGCAACGACCGCCCGACCCTAAAGACGATCGCCTTCATGACCGGGCTCGGCATCACCACCGTGTCACGCGCCTTGAAGGACGCGCCCGATATCGGCGCGGAAACGAAGGAGCGCGTGCGCCTCGTGGCGCGCCAGGTCGGCTACCAGCCGAACCGCGCAGGCGTGAGATTGCGCACCGGCAAGACCAACGTCATCAGCCTCGTCCTGTCGCTGGAGGAGGAGATCATGGGCCTCACCAGCCCGATCGTCGTCGGCATTTCCGAAGTGCTGGCGGCCACGCCCTACCACCTCGTCGTCACACCCTACAGCCCCTCCCGGGATGCCCTCGCCCCGGTTCGCTACGTGCTGGACACGGGTGCCGCCGATGGCGTCATCATCTCGCGCACGGAGCCGAAAGATGCCCGCGTTGCGCTGATGCTGGAGCGAAACTTCCCGTTCGCCACCCATGGACGCACCGATATGGGGCTGGCACATCCCTATCACGACTATGACAATGAGGGCTTCGCCTATGCGGCCGTGCGGGCGCTGGTGGAGCGCGGGCGGCGTCGGCTCACGCTGCTGCAGCCGCCGCCCCACCTCACCTTTCACCGGCACATGCGCAACGGCTTCGACCGCGCGGTCCGCGACTTTGGCGTCGAGACCATCCCCTTCGACACCGTCGATATCGACCATTCGCTGATCGACATCCGTACCGCGTTCGAACGCCTGCTGCG
The DNA here is from genome assembly GCF_003217095.1 of Rhizobium sp. PP-CC-3A-592. Lineage (GTDB taxonomy): Bacteria > Pseudomonadota > Alphaproteobacteria > Rhizobiales > Rhizobiaceae > Ferranicluibacter. Next base: position 735,919 of record NZ_QJSR01000002.1, on the reverse strand, counting down.
CGGCGGGGCGGTACCGGATGGCATCGTCTCGGGTAGCGGTGCGGGAACCATCGCCCTGATTGCCGCCATCGAGGCGACCGGCCGCAAGATCGGCGCCGACATCGACGTCGTTTCAAAGGTGCCGAGCGACTTCCTCGGCTGGCTGCGGCCGGAGGTCATCACCATGAAGGAAGATATCCGCCACGCCGGCCACGAGCTCGCCAAGGCGGTCCTCGCCCGCATCGCCGGCAGACCGCCGGAAGAGCTTCAGAGTCTGAGCGGCCTCGACAGATCGAAGATCTGACGACGCCTCTCTCAGAGCAGAAAGAAGGCCGCGCGACATCTGCCGCGCGGCCTTTCTTCGTCGGGTCGTTCCACCCTTCAGATCAGGATCGTTCGGCAGATCAGGATCGTTCGGCAGATCAGGACCGTTCGGCGACGAGGCCGCTGCCCCACGGGCCGTGATGCGAATCCTTGCCGTCCGTGCGGTCATAGCCATGGGCGCCGAAATAATCGCGCTGGGCCTGGATCATGTTGGCGGTGCCGCGAGCGCGGCGATAGCTGTCGAAGTAGCCGAGCGCCGAGGCGAGCGCCGGGACCGGGAGACCACCGAGAACGGCGGCGGAGACCACGCGGCGAAGCGGACCATCGGTTTCCTTGACCATGGCGGCAAAGGCCGGGGTGACGATGAGGTTCGCGGCATCCGGCGATTCGGTGAACGCCTTGGTGATCTCATCGAGGAACTGCGAGCGGATGATGCAACCGGCACGCCAGATGCGGGCGATGGTCGGCATCGGCAGGTTCCAGCCGAACTCGCGGGAGGCAGCCGCCATGACGGCGAAGCCCTGCGCATAGGCGCCGATCTTTGCCGCAAGCAAAGCGTTTTCGAGATCGGCAAGGAAGGCCGCCTTGTCGCCGATCGACAGCGGCGGCACGTCCGGCAGTCCGAGAATCGTCTCGGCAGCCTCGCGCTCGGCCTTCATCGACGACAGGCTACGGGCAGCGACGGCCGCCTCGATGCCGGTGGCCGGCACGCCCATGTTCTGCGCCTCGATCACCGACCACTTGCCGGTGCCCTTCTGGCCCGCCTTGTCGAGGATGACGTCGACAAGCGGACCGGAACCGAGCTGGTCGTCGGCGCGCAGCACGATTTCGGAAATCTCGATCAGGAAGGAATTGAGGCGGCCCTTGTTCCAGGTCGCGAAAACCTCGGCGATCTCGGTCGCGCTCATCTTCAGGCCGTCGCGCAGGATGCCGTAGATCTCGGCGATCATCTGCATGTCGGCATATTCGATGCCGTTATGGATGGTTTTCACGAAGTGTCCGGCACCGTTCTCGCCGAGCCATGCGACACAAGGATCGCCTTCATAGCGGGCGGCGATCGAGGTCAGGACCTTTTCGACGCGCTTCCAGCTTTCTTCCAGGCCACCGACCATGATCGAGGGACCGTGGCGCGCACCTTCCTCGCCGCCGGAGACACCCATGCCGATAAAGGTCAGGCCGCTGTCTTTCAGCGTGTCGAAACGGCGCATCGTATCGCGGAAATTGGCGTTGCCGGCATCGATCATGATGTCGTGCGCTTCGAGATGCGGCTTCAGGATTTCCATCTGCTGGTCGACCGCTTCGCCGGCCTTGATCATGATGATGATCGGCCGCGGCGGCTTGATCGCCGCAACGAACGCCTCGATCGTCTCGCAGGGGATGATGCGATCCTTCAGATCGCCTGCCTCTTCGTAGAACTCTCTCGTGCGCTCGACCGTGCGGTTGAACACTGCGATCGTGTTGCCCTTCTCGGCAATGTTGAGCGCGAGGTTGGACCCCATGACGCCGAGCCCGATTAGGCCGATTTCCGCCTGTGCCACGTATATGCCTCCATTAGATCCTGGAACGCGGGGATGCCGGTCATCGGCGGGCGTTCCATTGATGTGTCTTACCCGCAATGCCGACCGTTGCAGCCGGTTGCCGAATGGGTGAACGCCGCAAGTTTTGGCACCGGAAAGAGTCAACCACAAGACATTGTTGACGTTCGCAGCTACATTTCCCGTCCGATGCCGGCAGATGTGACGGCGACGCGAGGACGTCCTGCAAAGGTGTCCGCACGTGCACCGCCGGGAATGCTCGAAGAGGAGAAGGAGAGAGCGAAATGACGATGAACGTGCGAACGGTCGAGGTCGTCATCGAGCGGGATGCGGGCGCGGTCTATGCCTATGCGAGCCGCCCCGAGACGATGCCGCTCTGGGCATCCGGGCTTGCAAGCGGGCTCCAGCCTGCCGGCGATCACTGGGTCGCGAGCGGGCCGCTCGGAACCGTCAGGATATTCTTCACGCCGGCGAACGATCTCGGCGTGATGGACCATACGGTCGTCGAGGAAACAGGCGTGACAAGCTACAATGCTTTCCGCGTGACACCGAACGGCTCGGGAGCCGTGGTCGTGTTCACGCTGTTGCAGCCGGCCGATACGAGTGAGGACAGCTTCGCACGCGATGTCGCGTGGGTGCAGAAAGACCTGACCCGGCTCAAGGCTCTTCTGGAGGGCGAAGGAGACGCTACGGCCTGAATTTACCGGCGGCCGCGCACTCAGGCCGCGATGGCACGGCGGCGGTTGGCGAGTTCCTGATAGACGATGATGGCGCCGATGATCTGCCCTGTCGATGTGCGGCACGGGGTCATGCGGGACCGGATCACGATCGTCCGGCCACCGATTTCGCGGGCATAGGTCGTATCCACCGTCTCGCCGACAAAGCAGCGGTCGAGGCGGGGTTTCAGGTTGTCCTCGAAGAACTGAAGCCCGGCGAATTCCAGAATCGTCCGCCCGATCAGGGACAGAGGGGTTTGATGGACATGCTGTGCGTGAAGGACATTCGCATAGAGATAGCGGTAATCGGGCGTGACGACGCAGACACGATCCGGCAGACTGTCGAGAATGGCCTCGTTCAACAGCCCCTCATCCGCCCGGACCTTCGGGAGCAGCGCCGTCAGTTCCGGGGCGATGCCCGGGTACCGCACCATAAGATTTCCGGTCTCCGACTCGACGAAATAGCGCTCGGCAAGATCCGACAGCACATTGCTGTGTCGCATGACATTGGAGCTGTCGTCGGCTTCCTTTTTCAGAAGATCCAGCAGAAACTGAAACTGCAGGCGGGCGTCCGCGACCGTCTTTGCACGTTCGCTCTCGATCGCCTTCAAAAGGGGTTCGATCTCTCTGTCGAGGACGTCGATCAGCACGGTTTCCCCGCCGGTCACCGCCTGCTGGATCTGGCTGTATTTCACCCAGAACAAATCGATCAGCGTCTTCACGACCTTATCCCCACACCCATGCGTCACTGCCAACAGACATAGAATGTCTATTCTGACCGCAGGACACCAAGTCAACGAAACGCCCGAAAATGCGCGGTTTCACTCTACACAGGCGACGGCCTCGTTCAACCGATCCTTCGCGATATCGTGTATTTTATATGTCTTTTTTATAAGGTATGCTGACACTGAGAAAGCCAACCAAAGGCTCCCCTGTCTACATTTTCGTATTCGTCTCGCGGGCCAGCTTGCGCTTGACCTGCCAGCGATCATGATACCAGAGCCATTGGCCGGGATATTCCCGCACCCAGCGCTCCACCGTGTCGTTCAGAAGCTGCGCCGTCGCCTCGACATCCACGCTGCCGCCCTCCTTGCGGGGAATCGCGACGGCGGGCTCGATTTCCAGGCGAAATCGATTGCCGGGCAAGCGGATGCAGCGCGCCGGATAAACCTCGCAGCCAAACTGACGCACGAGCTTTGCGAGCAGCGGATTGGTCTTGACCGGCTGACCGAAAAACGTTGTGCTCAAACCCTTCTTGAATTTCTGGTCGACCAGAACGCCGATCCCCTGCCCTTCGTCCAGCTTGCGCGCCAGCGTGAAGGACGATCCGGCGTGGGACGGCACCAGCGTTCCCATGCGCTTGGCGCGGAAATCGTAGACCTTCTTCGCCATGGTCGCATTGTTCGGCGGGCGGAAGAGCACGGTGACGTCGAGACCGAACGCCGATCCTGCCACCGGCAACATCTCGAAACTGCCGGTATGGCCGGTAAAGACGATGAAGGGACGCGGTTTGTCGCGCAGGTCGAGGAAGATCGGCGCGCCGACCACCTCCACCCGGCCCGGCGTGCCGCGTGTCGGATCATAGTCGAACAACCGGTCGAGAAACACGTATTCGGCGGCAAGCCGGCCGATGGACCCCCAGCTTTCCATCGCGATCGCTTCGATCTCGCTCTCGCTCTTCTCCGGGAAGGCGGCGCGCAGATTGGCGAGCGTCAACAGATGACGGCCCCGCATGAAGCGCGGCCCGGCAAGCCGCGCCACGCGGTCCATGAAGCCGAGAGCCGTGTCCGGCGGAAGCAGTTTCAGCAGCATCAGCGGCAGGAAGGCCAGCTGCGCCACGATCCAGTCGCTCGCATGCCTGTAGAACAGAACGAGCCGCGTGATCAGAATGCGCACCCGATCAATCCAGCCGCAGGACGATCTTGCCGAACACCTGACGGCCTTCCATGCGCTCCAGCGCGCGGTCGATGTTTTCGAAGGTCACTTCCGTATCGATGACGGGATGAACGAGGCCGCGCGCCATCTTCTGCATGGCATCCGCCATGTTCTCCATCCGGCAGCCGAACGAGCCGATGAGCTTGAGCTGCTGCTGGAACAGCATCATGAGGTTCATGTCCGCGGAAACGCCCGAGGTGGAGCCGCAGGTGACGAGGCGCCCGCCCCGCTTCATGCAGAGCATGGAGCCGGCCCAGGTGTCCTTGCCGACATGCTCGAACACGACATCGACACCCTTCTTCTTCGTCAGCTTGCGCACCACGCCTTCAAAACGGTCGGTGCGGTAGTTGATGACGTGATCGGCACCGAGCGCCTTGGCCTTCTCGATCTTGTCGTCGGAGCCGACCGTGGTGATGACCGTGCAGCCGATCTTCTTGGCGAGCTGGATGGCGGCCGAGCCGATGCCGGACCCGCCGGCATGGATGAGGATGGTCTCGCCCGGCTCGAGCTTGGCATTGTCGAACAGCATGTGCTCCACCGTGCCGAAGGTAACCGGCGCGAGCGCTGCAGCAACGGCATCGATGCCGGGCGGTGCGGGCACGAGGAGGCGGGCGGGAAGATTGACCTTCTCCTGCGCAAAGCCATCGAGATGGAAGCCGTGAACACCGCTCACATGTTCGCAGAGATTGTCGCGGCCCTCGCGGCACGGGCGGCAGAGGCCGCAGGTTCGGGCGCCGTAGATCGACACGAGCTGACCCGGCAGGACGTTGGCGACACCCGGCCCGATGGTCTCGACCACGCCGGCAGCCTCCGCGCCGATGACGAGCGGCATCTTGCGCTTGGCGAACGCCATGCCGCGCCAGCCCCACACGTCGATATGGTTGAGCGCCACGGCCTTGACGCGCAGCGTCACTTCGCCCGGACCGGGTGCATCGGGCTCCGGCAGGTCGGTGACTTCGAGCTTCCGGTCGTCGATCAGTTGCAGCGCGCGCATGGTCTTTTCCTTATCGTTTCCGCGAGGTCGTCAATGCCGCCGGCCTCAGGCCGGTTCCGCCGTCATGACCAGGCTGGCATTCTGTCCGCCGAAGCCGAAGGAGTTGGAGAGCACGGCCGTCACCTGCGCATCGCGCTTGACGTTCGGCACCACATCCAGGGCAATGGCCGGATCGGGGTTCTGGTAGTTGATGGTCGGGGGCAGGGTGCCCGTGAGAATCGTCTGCAGCGAAAACACCGCCTCGACGGCGCCGGCCGCCGTCAGCGTGTGGCCGATCATCGACTTGTTCGAGGAGACCGGGATGCGGGCAAGCCCTTCGCCGAAGACGGCGGACATCGCGCCATATTCCATCTTGTCGTTCTCGGGCGTCGAGGTGCCGTGCGCGTTGACGTAGCCGATATCGCTCTCGGCGATGCCGGCATCGGCCAGCGCCGCACGGATCGAGGCAATGGCAGGCCCGCCATCCGGCGAGGAGCGCGTGCGATGGAAGAGATCGGCCTTTTCGCCGCAGCCCTTGAGAATGCCGAGAACCTTTGCGCCGCGCGCGACCGCGGCTTCAAGCGATTCGAGCACCAGCGTGGCGGCACCTTCGGCGATGACGAAACCGTCACGATCGCGCGTGAAGGGCTTTGAAGCCTTTTCCGGCGGGTCGTTCTGGGTGGAGAGGGCCGAGAGCAGCGAGAAGCGGATCAACGCTTCCGCGCTCACCGAGCCGTCGGTGGCGACGGTCAGCGCGCGGGTCGTGCGACCCTGGCGGATGGCCTCGACGCCGAGCTGGATCGCGGTGGCACCCGAGGCGCAGGCAGTGGATAAGGTCACCGGGAGCCCGCGCGTTCCGAACCGGTCGGACAGACGCTCGGAGATGGCGCCGAACAGGGCGGCCTCGTAGAACACCGGATCGGCCTTTTCGCGCATCGCGGCGAGGAAGCGGTTATAGGCGTCGGCCGGCTTTTCCGACGGCGGCGAGCGGTCGGCAAGCGCAAAGCGGGCGCTCCATTCCGGCTCAATCGGCGGCGCTGCGAGAAAGAGGGGGCCGTCGAAATCCCCGGAAATGCCGGCTTGCGCCAGCGCTTCCAGCGTCGTCTCCCGCGCCATGGCATAGGACCGCTCGACGGAGTTTTCGTTGGGAACATCAATGAAATCGACCGTTCCGCAGATCCGCGTCGACAGTCCGTCGGTCGGGAAGCGGGTGATCTTGTGGATGCCGGACACGCCGCCGGTGAGCGCAGCCCAGTTGTCCTCAAGACCTTGGCCGAGCGATGTGATGACGCCCATGCCGGTAACGGCGATCAGCGGGCGGCCCAGATGGTCCTTATAGGCATTGGTCATGACGAAAGCTCCTCTGCACCCGCTTTGGCATGGGCTGTGAGTACGGCGATCCCCTCGCCTCGGCCGTGGCCGAGCGTCGTGACGATCGCATGCTTCGGCGCGCGCGTCATGGACGGCTCCGACGGATCGAAGGGCGGCACGACGGCCCCGGCATCGAGCGCAAGCGCGGCCAGCGCGAGACCCAGCGGAAACTGCGCCTCGATCCCATGTCCGACGGCGCCGCTATAGCCGCGCACCGGCGCATTCGGGAACCGCTTGGTCAGCCAAGTCAGCTCCTGCGCGGCAAGGACGGCAAGGCCGCTGGCGCCGGAAAACACGATGGTATCCTCGCCCGGTGCGGCCTCGCTCAACTGGTCCAGCCGGCGTTCCAGCCCGCCGCCATCGCGCCTGCCGCGGTCGCCGCCGACGGCATCGATGGTCGCATAGATCCGCGCGCCGCGGCTTTCGGCATGTTCGCGCGATTCGAGCACCAGGAAAGCGCCGACCGAGCCGAGGATGATGCCGCCGCCCTCACCGTCCGCGCGCGACCACAGCGGAAGCCATGGACCGGTCGCATGCGCCTGTAGCGCTTCCACGAGCAGGATGATATCGAGCCGCTCGGCCGACAGTGCGCCGCCGACCAGCGTATGGCTCGACTGGCCCGCCTTGATGCGGGCAAAGGCCGTTTCGACGGCGGAAATGCCGGCGGCTTCCTCGCCCATGAAGGTACGGGAAGAGCCCGTGACCTTGTGGACGATGGAAATGTTGCCGGCCATCAGGTTGGAGAGCTGCGCGAGGAACAGCGTCGGGCGCAGTTCCGTGGTCAGCTTTTCATTCAGCAGATGTTCGCGGTCGTTGCGCTTCAGACCCTCGTCCACGATCAGGCTGTCGACCGCGATGTCGCGCTCACCGCCGCCGGCCGCGACGATCATGTCCATCGTGCCGCAGGCCTCCGTGTCGTCCTTCAGCCCGGCATCGTCGAGCGCAAGGCCCGCGCTGAACACGCCGAGGCGCTGCCAGTTCTCCATCTGCCGCTGGTCGCCGCGCTTGGCGATCTGGGCCGACCAGTTGATGGCCGGCAGCGGGTGGACGGGGTAAGGCGCGAAGCGCTCCGTCTCCACCACCACCGCAGGCGCCTCGCCCGCCGTGAGCATGGCGACATGCGGCGCGACACCCACGCCCTGGCTGGTGACGATCCCCACCCCGGTTATCACGACATCGTTGGCGGCCTTCATGCGGTCACTCCTTGGGTGATTCTGGGGGCGATTCTGGACGCAATTCCGGGGATGGCTGGGCGGCCAGCGCTGCCGTGAGCCCGACCTCGTCGGCTCGCTTGCGGACGATGGGGCCGAGCGGCACCTGGTCGAAAGGGACGGTCCGCAGTTTTAGCTGGGCATCGGCGATCCGCTTGCCGCCAGACGAAATCTTCGCCTTCGTCACGGCAAAACCCGAGCCGTCATGCTCCAGCACGACCTCGATGTCGAGCACGGCTTCCGGCTCCACGAAGGAACGCATCTTGGCGCCATCCACCGTCATCAGAAACGGCATCGCAGCGAAATCGGTCACGGCGAGGACGAGGAAGCCGGAGGCCTGCGCCATCGTCTCGATGAGGAGGACGCCGGGAACGAGCGGATAGCCGGGGAAATGCCCCTCGAAGACCGGGCTCCGGGCCGGCACGACGGAGCGGGCGCGCAACGTCTTCGCCGTCATGTCGACGGCCTCGACACGGTCGATCATCTGGAAATATTCAAGCAGCATAAGACATCATCCGCTTACCAGTTTCAAACCCATGACGGGAGACCCGCAACAGGTATCGAGGACCGGTGACGGCGGCACCCGGACATTGCGTTCGAGGCCGTCAGGTAGAAACGGCGATGCCGCCTGTCAAGCGCGCAAGAGCGGCGTCAGGCGGCATCGCGGAACGGGTGCAGGTGGAAAGGCCGATCAGGCCTTGGCAGCGCGCAGTTCGTCGATCTTGGCACAGAGGTTCTTCAGAACGAAGTATTCCTCGGTCGTCGCCTTGCCTTCGTTGACGTCCTGCGTCCACTTTTCCAGCGGAATCTTGATGCCGAATTCCTTGTCGATCGCAAACACGATGTCGAGGAAATCGAGGCTGTCGATGCCCAGATCGTCAATTGTGTGGCTTTCCGGCGTGATCGTCTCGCGATCGATCTCGCTGGTTTCTGCAATAATATCGGCGACCTTGTCGAATGTGGCTGTCACGCGCGGACCTCTTTGAGTGGCAAGTTTTGCCGAAGCTATAGGGTAACTGCGTGAGAAAAGCCAATGGCCTTCCGGCCGTGCCGGGATTTTTGCGCGGCCCTGTTGCCGAAAGGACCGCGTTGCAGCATGGGCGACCTCCGGGGGCGATCTTCAGTCGGCGATGACGATGCGCGTGTTCCGCAATCCGGCCTGGCTGGCCAGCGAGAAAAACGCCGCCGCGTTCCGCGGATGCAGCCGCACGCAGCCATGCGACGCCGGCCGTCCCAGGCGCTTCAGATCAAAGGTCGCGTGAACGGCATAGCCGCCGTTGAAGAAGACGGCGAAGGGCATGGGCGCGTCGTTGTATTTCCGCGAGCGGTGATCGCGAGAGAGCCATTTCGCACTCCAGCTGCCCTGCGGCGTGACATAGCCCCGGCGCGCCGTGGAAACCTGCCATTGGTGCAGGACAATGCCGTTTTCGCTCACCGTCATCGTCTGGCTGGCAAGGCTGATGCGGGCGACGAGCGTCGCGGCGCTTGCCGTGTCCGGCATGACAGCGGTTGCCATGGTCATGCACGATACCGCCACAGCGGCGAGAAAAAAACGACGCATCCGATCCCCCTAGCGTACCGCAACGGCACGATGTCCCCACTGCGGACGATGCTACCGGAAGAGGACGGAGAAAGACTTAAACAGCAGTGGAAACAGAGCGTTAAAATACATTCTGAAATACGGCTACAGAGATCACCGCAGCCAGCGCCAGCGTGCAGGCGGCCTGGAAGACCCTGACGCCGCGCAAAATGTCGTCTGCCGTGGCGACCGGCCGTCCGGCGGCATTCATCATCGGCTCCTCGACCCGGCCACCGGCGTAAAGGCGGGGGCCTGCAAGCTGTAGATTGAGCGCGCCTGCCATCGCCGCCTCCGGCCAGCCGGAATTGGGCGACCGGTGAAGCCCCTGATCGCGCAGGGCGACGGACAGCGCATCCCGCCCTGCCCGCTGGCCAAGCCGCCACCACGCTCCGCCGGCAATGAGCAGCATCGACAGCCGCGCAGCCGGGAGGTTTGCGACATCGTCGAGGCGCGCCGACGCCCAGCCGAAGTGGAGATAGCGCTCGGTCTTGTGGCCGATCATCGAATCGGCCGTGTTCAGCATCTTGTAGGCCAGCAAGCCCGGAAGCCCTGAGATCGCGTACCAGAAGAGGGGCGCGACGACTCCATCTGAGAAGTTCTCGGCTAGGCTCTCGATGGCAGCCCGGCAGACGCCGGCCTCGTCGAGGCTCTCGGGATCGCGCCCGACGATCATCGCGACTGCCCGCCGCCCGCCGGCAAGCCCGCCCTCGGTCAGGCCGGCGGCGACGCGCAGGACGTGATCGGACAGGCTCTTCTGCGCGAGGAAGATCGCGACGATCAGGGCCTCGATCGCGGCGCCGGCAAGACCGAGCGGCGACAGCGCGAGGTGGACAAGAAGGCCGATCGCAGCGGACAGCAGAAGAAGCGCTGATATTGCCACCACGCCGCGTCTGCGAAGCTGCTCGTCGCTGAGATGCGGCTGGTTCAGCCGGCGTTCGCAGGCGGCGATCGCCGTGCCGAACAGCACCACGGGGTGCGGCAGGCGGCGCCAGAGCCAATCGGGATCGCCGACGATACGATCGATTGCAAGCCCGGCCGCGAGAATGAGAAGGCGCATCAGGCAGCAACCTTGCAAAGGGCGTCGAGAAGCCGGAGATCGGATGCCGGATCGGGCGTCAGGCCGATTCGCACCCAGCCGGGTGCGTAATCGAAGCTGCGGGTGAGGATATGCCGCTCGCAAAGGGCGTGCTGCAAGGCAGCGCCATCGGCGACCTCGATAAGCGAGAACAGATGCGTGCCGCCGATCGTGGGGAGGCCGGCTTGCGATAGGACCTCGTCCAGCCCTGTCTTCCTCTCGGCGATTCGCGACCGGAGGCCTTCAATGTCACCCTGCAAAAGCTGCTCAGCAACCGCCAGCGCCGGCCCGGAGACGGCCCAGGGGCCGAGTGCTGCGGCCAGTGCCTCCAGCACGGCGGGCACGGCCATGACGAAGCCGAGGCGGATGCCGGCATGGCCGAAGACCTTGCCGAAGGAGCGGAAGACGATGAGGCCGGGATGCGCGAACGCCTCGGCCACAACGCTGTTTCCCGACACCCCGTCGCCGAAAGCTTCGTCCACGACCAGCCGTCCGCCCCGCGCGGCCATGTGGTCGGCGATATCGAGCAGCGTGTCTCGCGGCAGAAGGCGTCCCGTCGGGTTGTTCGGATTGACGATGACGGCGAGGCCGTGATCAGGCCGAAGTTCGCTCGGATCGGAGATCGGATCGACGGGGAAACCGGAGAGCGACAGGACCCGCTGATATTCGCCATAGGTCGGCCCGAGGATGGCGGCCATGCGGCCGGGCGCGGCGAGCGCCGGCAATTGCTGGATGACGGACTGCGTGCCGGGAACGGCCAGCGGACGGTGCTCCCCGGTGCCGTAGAATGCGGCAGCGGCCACTTCGGCGCGGTGCACGAGATCCACATCCGGCAGGCGGTGCCACGCGGATGCGGAAATGTCCGGCAGCGGCGGTGGGCAGGGATTGATGCCGGTGGACAGGTCCAGCCAGTCCGAAGCCGCGCCACCATATTGCGCTATGGTCCGGGAGAGGCCGCCGCCGTGCTGGATCGGCGCCGTCATGCCGGCTCCGCGCTGGCGAGGTCGGGCGCGCGGTCGATCAGGTGCATGAAGGAGCCGGACACGGACCCGACGCGAAGGCCGGCGGTGCCAAGCGAGGTGCCTGCGGCATCCTCGACGGCGAACAGCGGTGCGGCGTCGCCTTCCGAGACGATCGTCGCATAGTGAAACTCATGCGCCATCATCGGCTTGAAAAATCCCGTTTCGTCCAGTGGCCGGACGCGGCGGTAACCGAGATGCCGGCGTCGTTCGGCAAAGCTGGTGGTCAGCGGCAGGAGGCCAAGCATCGGGTAGCGCGTGCCCGACGCATCCACAAGCCCCTCGCCGAGCATCATGTAGCCGCCGCACTCGCCGAAGACACGGGCATCGCGGAGGGCTGCTGCCTGCATGCCGGCGCGGAAGGTTTCTGCCGCCGACAACGTACCCGCATGCAGTTCCGGATAGCCGCCGGGGAGATAGACGGCATCGGCATCGTCTGCCGGCGCCTCGTCCGCCAGCGGTGAAAAGAAGGAGAGGCTCGCGCCTGCTGCGTGCCATCCGGCCAGCAGGTGCTGATAGGCGAAGGCAAACGCGACGTCGCGCGCGATCGCGATTCGCGACCCGAGCGGGTCCATGGCGACGACGTGGTCCGTTGCAGGCTGCACAAGACGGGCGTGACGTCCGAGCGCCACCAGCGCATCGAGATCGCACCCCGCCTCGACGGCATCGGCGGCATGGTCGATGAAGCGATCGAGCCCGCCATGCTCGCCGGCCTGCACGAGGCCGAGATGGCGCTCCGGCAAGGCGAGGCCGGGATCGCGGCCGATGACGCCGAGCATCGGCATATCGATGGCATCAAGCGCGCCGCGCAGCATGGCCTCGTGCTTCGGACTGCCGACCTTGTTGAGGATGACCCCGGCGAGCCGAACATCGGCGCGGAAGCGGGCGTAGCCGGAAACCAGCGCCGCAACGGACTGTGCCATGCGTCCGCAATCGACCACCAGCACGACAGGCAGACCCAGAGACGCCGCGAGATCGGCCGGCGCGCCGGTGCCGTCCATCGCCGCATCGAAGAGGCCCATCATGGCCTCGATGACGAGAAGGCGGCCATCGTCCCGCGCGCGGGATGCCTGCGCGTCGAGCAAGGCAGGACGCATGGCCCAGGGGTCGTAGTTGACGCAGGCGATGCCACAGGCCGCGGTGTGGAAGGCGGGGTCGATATAGTCCGGGCCCGCCTTGCCGGGAGATACAGCAACGCCGCGCCGGCTGAGCGCCCGCAAAAGGCCGAGCGTAATTGTGGTCTTGCCGGAGCCGGAGGACGGGGCGGCGATCAGGATGCCGCTCATGCCGTGCGTTCCCTCGCCGATGCCGTACCCGCCTGCGCGGAGCCGAGCCAGTCGAGAACGGAGCGCAGCCGAACGACCTCGCCGAGGACGACGATGGCGGGCGGCGAGACGCCGGCGGAGGCGGCGTCCGTCGCGGCCTGCCCCAGCGTCGTTTCAAGAACAGACTGGCGAGATGTTGCCGCATTGCTGACGAAGGCCAGCGGCTCGTCCGGCGCGCGGCCGGCGGCCAGGAGGTTCGCGGTGATCTCGCTGATATGCTTCATGGCCATATACATCACGATGACGGGTGAGCCTTTGGCGACGCTCGCCCAATCGACGCGATCCGGCACGAGGCCCGAGGAATCATGGCCGGTGAGAAACGTGACGACATGGGTGATATCGCGATGGGTGACCGGGATACCCGCATAGGCGAGACCGCCGATACCCGCGGTGATGCCGGGCACGACCCGGAAGGGAATGCCGTGCTCGACCAGCACCAGCGCCTCTTCCCCGCCACGGCCGAAAACGAAGGGATCGCCGCCCTTCAGCCGCAGCACCCGCTTGCCCTCCTGGGCGAGCGCGACGAGGCGGAGCGAAATATCGCGCTGCTTTGGCGAGGGCCTGCCGCCGCGCTTGCCGGCGAATTCCAGCACGGCACCGGGCCGCGCGAGAGACAGGCAGGCGGCATCCACCAGCGCGTCATGCACGATCACATCCGCCTGTCGCAGGGCGTTGACCGCATGCAGCGTCAGTAGGCCGGGATCGCCCGGACCCGCCCCGACGAGCCAGACCGCGCCCGGCGCCATCAGCGGCAGGCCTTCGAAGGGGAAAACGCTCATCCCGCCAGCTCCAGGGCGGGAGAGCATGATTCCATCTGGGAGGATGCGGCCAGACAAGTCGAAGACATCGCGGCAAGCAGTTGTTTCGACTCGGCTTCCACCACGGCAGCGGTCGCTTGGCGGGAGGTACGCTTTTCCACCACCAGCCGTCCGCCAACCCCGGCAGCGGCAAGGGCCGATGCCTCCGCGACGCTATGGCATCCGGTCAGGCGAAAGACGTCCAGCGATGGCGTCGCGATGCGCGGCGTCTCCGCCTCCAGTCGGGCGGCGTCGAATGTCAGGAGCGGAACGGCGAAATGATCGGCAAGGGCGAGAAGGGCGGGTTCGCCGGCGCGAGCATCGAGCGAGGCGATGGCGCGAAGCGGCAGCTTGGGGTAGCCGGCATCCGCCAGCACGGCGCGCGCGAGATCGAGGACGTCGGCAACGGCTGCACCCGGCCGGCAGCCGAGGCCGAGAACGAGCCCGCACTCCGTCATCCCACCGCTCATGGTCATTCCACGCTCTCCGCTGCACGCCGCCTGTGCCCGAAGGGGCCGAACAGTAAGCCGCGTTTCAGATCCCGCAGCGAAGTGGCGGTCGATGACGACGCCACAGGCTACAGTCGCGCAGACGCCAGGCGGCCGGGGATCGCTCCCCGGTCGAGGCCTCGACAGCTCCGGCATGAGCCCCCGAACAGGGTCGGCCGCACCGGACGCGTTTTCAGCCCGAACCGGGCGCCGTCGCATGACGCGTGTCTTACAAGAGATTTGCGCGAACCGGAATGGATTATGAAGATTCCATGGCAGAATCGGCGAACCCGGGTTTGACGATACCGGTCGGTCGGCAACAGCCTGTGCCTCTGCGGGCCCTTCCTTTTCCCCGCCGGCTCTGCCAAAGAGCGTGCGTGTCTGCGCGCCGAGCGCTCGCACCCCTAGATATCCCGCTGCCAGCGTCACGGCCCAAGGTCCATCGTGCACGATCTCGCCCTTCATCTGCTCCTTTTCCTCTTCCTCGCGGCGTTCATCGCCGGCTTCATCGACAGCATCGCCGGCGGTGGCGGCATGATCACCGTGCCGGCCATGCTGCTCGCCGGCCTTCCGCCGCTGGAAACGCTCGGCACCAACAAGCTGCAGTCGCTGTTCGGCTCGGGCTCGGCGAGCCTTGCCTATGCGAGGGCCGGCCATGTCGACCTGAAAAGCCAGCTGCCCATGGCCCTTCTGTCGCTGGCCGGCGGCGCCATCGGCGCCATCGTGGCGACCGTCGTGCCGGGCGACGTGCTGCGCGCCGTGCTTCCCTTCCTGCTGATCGGCATCGCGCTCTACTTCGCGCTGAAGCCGAATGTCGCCGATCTCGATCGCGCCCAGCGCATCACGCCCTTCGTCTTCGGCCTCACCATCGTGCCCGCCATTGGCTTCTACGACGGCATCTTCGGCCCCGGCACCGGCTCTTTCTTCATGCTGGCCTTCATCGCCCTTGCCGGCTTCGGCGTGCTCAAGGCGACGGCGCATACCAAGCTCCTCAATTTCGGCTCCAATCTCGGCGGCTTCCTCGTGCTCGCCTGGTATGGCGTCGTGCTGTGGAAGGTCGGGCTGATGATGGGCGTCGGGCAGTTTGCCGGTGCGCAGGTCGGCTCGCGCTTTGCCATGAAGCGCGGCGCCAAGATCATCAAGCCGCTGCTGGTCGTTACCTGCATCGCGCTCGCCATCCGCCTGCTTGCCGACCCGGCAAATCCGGTTCGGGTCTGGTTCGGGATCTAATACTCCACCCCTACCTGCGCCTTGATGCCCGAGCGGAACGGGTGCTTGACGAGTTCCATCTCGGTCACGAGGTCGGCGATCTCGATCAGCTCCTCGCGGGCATTGCGGCCAGTCAGCACCACATGCGTCATCGGCGGCTTCTCCTCGCTGAGGAACCGCACGACCTCGTGGATATCGATGTAATCGTAGCGCAGCGCGATGTTGATCTCGTCCAGCAGCACCATGGAATTTGCAGGATCGCGGATCAGTTCCTTCGAGGTTTCCCAGGCCTTCTGCGCCATCGCCACATCGCGGGCGCGGTCCTGCGTTTCCCAGGTAAAGCCTTCGCCGAGCGTATAGAAGCGGCAGAGATGCTGGAAATGCGTCTCGATCAGCGTGCGCTCGCCCGTCTCCCAGCCGCCCTTGATGTACTGCACGACGGCGGACGGCATGCCGTGGGCGATGTGTCGGAAGATCATGCCGAAGCCGGCGGTGGTCTTGCCCTTGCCCTTGCCGGTATGGACCATGATGAGGCCCTTGCCGTCGGTCTTCGTCGCCATGATCTTTTCGCGCGCGACCTTCTTCTTCGCCATCTTCATGGCGTGACGCTCCAGATCGACTTCCGCGGCCGGTGTTTCCTCGGTCATATCTCGTCCCTTTGGGTTCTCACGACGCCCTGAGCGTCAGGCTGTTGGAAAGCTCGAAGCGCGCCGAGTTGGAACGCGGCTGCCAGTATCCCCGGTCGATGGCGTCGGTCAGCCGGGCTGCCAAGTCGCGGAAGGCATGGCGGTTCGCCGCCTCCATGAAGGCGCGCACGGCGTCGTCGAGCACGAAGGCCTGGTAGACCGCCTCGAAATGCTGGCTGCGGACGGCACCCGTGGTGGCGGCGAAGGCGAAGAGATAATCGACGGTCGCCGCCATCTCGAAGGCGCCCTTGTAGCCGTGCCGCATCATGCCGGCGATCCATTTCGGATTGACCACCCGCCCGCGCACGACGCGGCCGATCTCCTCCTCGAGCGACCGGATCACCGGCTTTTCCGGCCGGGAATGATCGTTGTGGTAGATCACGGGCCGCGTGCCCGAGAGCTGCTCGATGGCCGCGCTCATGCCGCCTTCAAACTGGTAGTAGTCGTCGCTGTCGAGGAGATCGTGCTCGCGATTGTCCTGATTCTGCACCACGGCCTGCACACCGGCGAGGCGTGTTTCCAGCACCTCGCGCGCGTCGCGGCCCTCCGCATGCGCGCCATAGGCATAGCCGCCCCAGGTGAGATAGGCGTCGGCAAGCTCGGAGCGTTCGGGGCCGCGCTTCTCGTCCATCAGCGCCTGCAGGCCGGCGCCGTAGGAGCCGGGCTTGGAGCCGAAGACACGGTAGGAGGCGCGGCGTTCAGCATCCGCGGCACTCAGTCCCTTCTCGCGCCATTCCGCGCTCTCGCGGCGGATCCGGGCGGCGATGGCATTGTCCTCATCGTCCTCCTCCAGCGCACCGATCGCCCGCACCGCGCTGTCGAACAGCGCGATCTGCTCGGGAAAGGCATCGCGGAAGAAGCCGGAGACGCGCAGGGTGACATCGACGCGCGGGCGGCCGAGAAGCGCCGGGGACACGATCTCGTAGCCCGTGACCCGCCGCGACATCGGGTCCCAGAGCGGCTTTGCGCCGATGAGAGCGAGCGCCTGCGCGATATCGTCGCCGCCGGTGCGCATGTTGGAGGTGCCCCAGGCGGTGAGGCCGAGCGCCGTCGGCCACTCGCCATGATCCTGCAGGTAGCGCCGGATGAGGAGATCGGCCGATTTCTTGCCGAGCTCAAACGCCGCGGGTGTCGGCACGGCGCGGCTATCGACGGAATAGAAGTTGCGCCCTGTCGGCAGCACGTCCGGCCGCCCGCGCGTCGGCGCGCCGGAGGGTCCGGGGGCGACGAACCGGCCGTCGAGACCGGCCAGCAGACCGGCGATCTCAGCCGGACCGCAGGCGGTCAGCGATGGCTTCAAACGCGCCTCGACACAGTCGAGAACGCCGCGCGTCGCCGGCCAGCCCACGGGACATGCGATCTCACCGCCGACGAGCTTTGCCGCGAGAAGCTCGATGCGCTCGACGGTGTCGCCTTCGCTGCGCCACGGATCGTCGCTGACGGCCAAGAGCATTGCCGGGCGCGGCCCCTGCCAGAGCGTGGCGGGCGCGCAATCCAGTGGATCGAACACCGGTATGTCCGTGCCCCCCCCGTTGACCAGCGCGCAATCCCGCGAAATCGCCCGCTGCAGGCTCGCGTCTCCATCCTCGCCGCTGCCGCGCGGCACGCGGGCGAGCGCCAGCGTCAGGTCGGTCAGGAGCCGTCCTTCGGGCGAGACGCCGAAGACGTGGAGACCGTCGCGGATCTGCATCTCCTTCAGATCGCAGAGATAGGCGTCGAGCTTCTGCAGCGCCGCATCCTCGCCATCCGTCTCGGTGATGCCGGCATCCGCATCGAGCCCGATATCGCGCACCAGGTGCAGGATCTGGTTGGAGAGCAGCCGCAAGCGCCGCGGATCGCCGCCGGCCGCGTCGTAATATTCATCGACCAGACCTTCGAGGTCGCGCAACGCGCCATAGGTCTCGGCGCGGGTCAGCGGCGGGGTCAGGTGATCGATGATGACCGCCGCGGTGCGGCGCTTGGCCTGCGTTCCCTCGCCGGGATCGTTGACGATGAACGGATAGAGATGCGGCAGAGGGCCGAACACGGCTTCCGGGTAGCAGCTCTCCGACAGCGCCAAGGCCTTGCCCGGCAGCCATTCGAGATTGCCGTGCTTGCCCATGTGGATCACCGCATGCGCGCCGAAGGCGCGGCGCAGGAAAGCATAGAAGGCGAAATAGCCATGCGGCGGCACGAGGTCCGGCGAATGGTAGGTTTCCTTCGGGTCGATATTGTAGCCGCGCGCCGGCTGGATGCCGATCAGCACGCCGCCGAGACGCGCGAGCGGCAGCGCGAAACGGTCGCCATCCGCGTAGGGGTCACGCGCGGGATCTCCCCAGCGTGCCGTGACCTCGGCTTGAATCCGTTTGGGAAGCGTTGCGAAGAACGCGTTGTAATCCTTGAAGGATAGCGTCTCGCGGATATGCCGCCCGTCGCGGGCGGCATTGGTCGGGCCTTCCATGAGATGCCGGATCAGCGCATCGCCGTCTGCGGGCAGATCGGTCGCAGGATACCCCGCCTTGGCCATGGCGCGCAGCACCTCGATCGTGCCGGCCGGCGTATCCAGCCCGACGCCGTTGCCAAGCCGCCCGTCGCGGTTCGGATAATTGGCGAGCACGATGGCGATCTTGCGGTCGGCGGGCGACGTGTGGCGCAGGCGCGCCCAGTTCGCCGCAAGCTTCGCCACGAAGGCGACCCGATCCGGGAGGGGCGCGTGGCCGACGATGTTGGTCTCCACCGCCTCGTCATAGATCGCGGCCGCCTTGAAGGAGACCGCACGGGAAAGAATGCGTCCGTCCACCTCGGGAAGCGCGACGTTCATCGCGAGATCGCGCGCCATCAGGCCTTGCGACGAGCTTTCCCAGGCCTGCCGGGTCGAGGCGGAGAACAGCACCTGCAGCACCGGCGCCCCACCGGCGTCGAGCACGGTGCCCTTGTGATCGCCGCCCGGTACGGACACCGCAAAGCTCGTGGCGTTGAGGACGACATCCGGTGTGAACCGCGCGAAGATCGCCTCGACCGTGCCGACGGACAGGGCATCCTTCAGGCTGGAGACGAAGACCGGGAGAACCCGCATCCCCTCGGCGACAAGAGCCTCGACCAGTGCGGTCACCGGTCGCGTCTCGCCCGACTGGACGAGTGCGCGATAGAAGCAGAGCGCCACGATCGGCTGCTGCCCTGCATGCGCGCGTGCCCAATCCGCAGCACCGATGATGCCCTCCTCCGGCGACCAGATGCCGGCCCGCAGCAACGGCGTTGCGGCCGGCGGCCGCTCGCCGTCATCGACGACCGCGCCGGCATAGGCGAGGAACCGCTGCATATTGTCGGGACCACCTTCGGTGAAGTAGGCGAGCATCGCTGCCCGATCCTCGGCCGACACGGTGGAATAGGCGTCGAGCGCCGGATCGGGCTTGTCGTAGCCCGGAAGAACGGCAATCTTGGCGCGATGGGTGACGGCCGTGGCGTGAAGCGCTTCCAGCACATAACTGAAGTAGGACGCACCGCCGAGTGCGCGCACGACGATCAGCTTTGCATGCTGCGCGGTGCGCTCGACATAGGTATCGACCGACATCGGGTGCTTCAGCGACAGAAGGCTTGCCGCCCGCAGGGTTCGCCCGCCGTGCGCGGTCTTGCAGGCGCTGGCGATGGCGGAAAGCTCCGTATCGGCGGCGGACAGGAACAGGATCTCGCCAGGGGACTGGCCGAGGTCGATGGCCTCGTCCCCGTCCGAGATCGTGCCTTTCTGCGCAAGAAGAAGATGCATCCGCCGCTGATCCTGCCTGTTTTACGCCGCTGCTGCGACGATGGCAGCGCGCACCGCAGCCTCGTCCAGATCGTGCAGCCCGATGACGACAAGGCGCGTACGACGCGCTTCACCGGCCGCCCAGGCGCGGTCGAAATAGGGATCGATCCGCGTTCCCACCGCCTGGATCAGAAGCCGCATCGGCTTGCCGGGAACATCCGCAAAACCCTTCAGCCGAAGGACGTCATGCGCGGCAACGATCTCCTTCAGTCGCGACACGAAGCCTGTAGAGTCGGCGATCGGGCCGAGTTCGACGACGAAGCTCGCGAACTCGTCATGGTCGTGCTCTTCGCCCGCCTCGTGCTCCATCTCGTGATGGGACTTGCGGTTGGCGATATCGTCTTCCGTGCCGACGCCGAGGCCGAGCAGAACAGACGCCGGCACCGCGCCATTCGCGGCCTCGATCATCATCGGCTTGCGGGTGGTGCGCGCGGCGACCTCGCGGCGAACGGCTTCGATGCCGGCGGCATCCAGCAGGTCGGTCTTGTTGAGGACGATGAGGTCGGCGGCGGTCAGCTGGTCCTCGAACAGCTCCTCGATCGGGCTCTCGTGGTCGAGATTGTCGTCCTCGGCGCGCGCGGCATCCACCTTGTCATGATCGTCGGCGAAACGACCGGCGGCGACGGCGGCGCTGTCCACCACGGTGATCACGCCGTCCACCGTCACCTGCGTGCGGATATCCGGCCAGTTGAACGCGGCGATCAGCGGCTGCGGCAGCGCGAGACCGGAGGTTTCGATGACGATATGGTCGGGACGGCCCTCCCGCTCCAGAAGACGGGTCATCGTGGGAATGAAATCGTCGGCCACGGTGCAGCAGATGCAACCATTGGTCAGCTCGATGATATCGTCCTCGCTGCAGGCCTCGGCCCCGCAGCCCTTCAGCACGTCGCCATCGACACCAAGATCGCCGAACTCGTTGATGATCAGCGCGATCCGCCGGCCATCGGCGTTTTCCAAGATATTGCGGATCATCGTCGTCTTGCCCGCACCGAGAAAGCCGGTGATGACGGTCGCGGGGATCTTGGCGCCCGAGGCTTTACGGTCGCCGGTTTTGGAAAATGTCATGAACTAACCTTTCATCTTGAGCGGCAGTCCTGCCGCCACGAAATAAACGTCGCGCGCCTGTGCCGCGACCTGCTGGTGGAGCCGGCCGGCATGATCGCGGAAGTCCCGCGCCATGCGGTTGTCGGGCACGATCCCGAGACCCACCTCGTTGGAAACGAAAATGACGGAGGCGCGGAGCGCCGGGAGGCTATCGACAAGACGCGCGGATTCCGCCGCGACATCGCGCTCCTCCAGCATGAGATTGGTGACCCACAGCGTCAGGCAATCGACGAGAACGACACAGCCGACGGCGTCGATGGCGGACAGCCGACCGACGAGATCGAACGGCTCTTCATGCGTCGTCCAGAGATCGCCGCGCGACGTGCGGTGCGTGTCGATCCGCGTCCGCATCTCGTCGTCGAAGGCGCGGCCGGTGGCGATGTAATGCCGGACAAGGCCCGTTTCCAAGGCCAGCCGTTCGGCAAAGTTCGACTTGCCGGAGCGTGCGCCGCCGAGCACGAGCGTGGTACCATGAAGGGGGGATGTCATGATCGCGCGGCTATCCCGCTGCTCCCATAACGTAAAAGCCAACGCGATCCGCGGGGTCTGCAGGCGCCTGCCGGGCATGCACCGAAATCGCATGCGTAAAAATCGCCGGCCCGGGAGACCCGGTGGGCGAACGTCTCGTGTGCCACGACAACCTCCGTGCTGGCGCTGGAACGCTGCATCATGAGGATGCGGCGCGGTGTGGCTGGCAGGTCTCCTGGCTCACGGCGTCACGCAGGGTCAAAACCCTGAGAACGGGTTCGCCTCGCCTTCCCGAAACAGTTTGCCTGGCGTTTGACGGCCGGGTCGATGTCGAAGAGGTGGACGATTCGTAGAAAAGGAGGCGTCCGACCCCGGTTGCTCGCATCGCTGCTTCAGTGGCTTTTCCGGCCCTGCCCTTCAGATGACGCCAGCCGCACCACGCGGCATTATCCGTCGCCCATGAGGCGAGACCGGATGGCGAACCCTGACCGTTCTACAGTCGCGGGGTCGGCTGCGATGAGGATGCCCTGTGTGGGTCCATCCCTTCGCATTCCCATTTACTCCCGAACGACACGCGCCGCACGGGAACCATCCATAGACCTAAGATTAGGCGCGTCGCTGGATCAAGTCAATCTTCCGCGCTATGTCCGCACTTCGCCCGACCCGAAGCTCAAGCGTTTCCTTAGCGGAGACGCCCGACGAGATCGAGCCTCCCATGCCCGACGTCCTGAAGTCCCTGACCCTTGCCCGCGTGAAGCGCCTGGCCCGGAAATCCGTCACCTTTTCGGAATGGCGCATTTTCGCCCGGCGCAGCGAAATCGGGCTGCTGGTGGCGGGCATCGTCGTCGGCCTTACCTCGGGGCTCGCCGTCATCGCCATGAGCTTCATCTCGCTGCAGCTCCACAAGCTGATCTTCGGCATCTCCGAATATGAGCGCGTCAGCTCGGCCGACCTCAAGGGCCAGATCGCCATTCTCATGGCGCCGATCGTCGGCGGGCTGCTGCTCGGGCTGCTCATGATGGGCCTTGCGCTCTGGCGCAAGAAGGCGATGGTCGACCCGATCGAGGCGAATGCGCTGCACGGGGGCCGGATGTCCCTGACCGACAGCATCGTTGTTGCGGTACAGAACCTCGTCTCCAACGGCTTCGGCGCCTCGGTCGGCCTGGAAGCCGGCTACACGCAGCTCGCCTCCGGCCTCGCCTCGAAGATCGGCGTGAACCTGAAATTACGGCGCAACGATCTGCGCACGCTGCTCGGCTGCGGCGCGGCAGGCGCCATCGCCGCCGCCTTCAACGCGCCGCTGACCGGCGCCTTTTACGCTTTCGAGCTGATCATCGGCTCCTACACCATCGCTTCGTTGACCCCGGTCGTCGTCTCCGCGCTTGTCGCCAACCTCGTGACGCGCCTGCTCTGGGGCGAGGAGTTCACCATCGACATCGGCGCGTTCGGCGATGTCGTCCCCGGAGACTACGTGCCGGCCATCCTCCTCGGCGCCCTCTGCGCCGGTGTCGCCATCCTCATCATGAAAGGCGTCTCGCTGACGGAAGAGGTCGCCCGCAAGAGCGACATCCCCGCGCCGCTGCGCCCGGCCATCGGCGGCGTCGTGGTGGGGCTGCTCGCCACCATCTCGCCGCAGGTCCTCTCCGGCGGTCACGGCGCCCTGCATCTGAACCTCGCACACGCCACGCCCATCGCCATGCTGATCGGCCTGTTCCTGATGAAGTCGGTCGCGACGGCGGTGTCGATCGGCTCGGGCTTTCGCGGCGGGCTGTTCTTCGCCTCGCTGTTCATGGGCGCTCTGCTCGGCAAGGTCTTTGCCGGCGTCGTTCCTTACGTCTTCGGCGACACCACGCTGACGCCGGTCATCTATGCCGTGGTCGGCATGAGCTCGCTTGCGGTGGCCATCATCGGCGGGCCGCTGACCATGACGTTCCTCGCGCTGGAGATCACCGGCGACTTTCCGATCACCACGCTGGTGCTCGCAGCCGTCATCACCTCGTCGCTGGTCGTGCGCACCACCTTCGGCTACTCGTTTGCCACATGGCGCTTCCATCTGCGCGGCGAGAGCATTCGCAGCGCGCACGATGTCGGCTGGATCCGCAATCTGACCGTGGGACGGCTGATGCGGCCCGATGTCCGCACCATCAACGCAAAGGCGACGCTGGACGAGCTGAAAGCCGAATTCCCGCTCGGATCGGCCCAGCGCGCCATCGTCGTCGACGACAACAACCGCTATGGCGGCGTCATCCTCATTCCCGAGGTCTATGCGAGCCCGGTGGAGAAGGATGCACCCGGCAAGGGAATCGAAGACTACATCAAGCTGCCGAACGACTTCCTGCAGCCGAACATGAACGCCCGGCAGGCGGCGACCCTGTTCGACAAGACGGAGAGCGACGCGCTCGCCGTCTGCAACAACCTGATCGAGCGCCGCGTCGTCGGCGTGCTCACCGAGAGCTACACCCTGCGCCGCTACAGCGAGGAACTCGATCGCCGCCGCCGCGAGGCATCCGGCGAATTCTAGAGCGATTTCAGCGACGCAGGCGACGACGCTCTAGCGACCCATGAGCCCGTCGAGCCAGCGCGGATCGAGCACGGCCTCCAGTTCCCCGGCGACCGCATCGAGCGCCGCATCGACGGAACCGCGATAATCGAAGGCCTCCGCCTCGATGCCGAAGCTGCGCAGGAGGGCCGCGCGGTAGGCGTCGCTGGCAAACAGCCCGTGGAGATAGGTCCCCATGACACGACCGTCGGGCGAGAGAGCACCGTCCGGGCGGTCCTCGATGATAACGGGCGGTCGGGCGCAGTCGGGCCCGGTGGTCTTGCCGAGGTGGATCTCGTAGCCCTCCAGCGCGACATCGTGTTCCGTGGAACGGGCGCCGCTGTTGCGCACCACCTTTTCGCGCGCCATCTCGGTTTCCACGTCGAGCAGGCCGAGGCCATCGATCTCGGCGGTTCCGCCTTCGATGCCGAGCGGATCGGAGATTCGGCGCCCGAGCATCTGGTAGCCGCCGCAAAGTCCGATCACCCGTCCGCCACGTCGCAGGTGACGCTCAAGATCCTTGTCCCAGCCCGCAGCCCTGAGGGCCGCGAGATCCGAGATCGTCGCTTTCGAACCGGGGAGAATGACGAGCGCCGCATCCTCCGGCAGGCGGTCGCCGGGCTGGATGAAGCGGAGGTCCACGGACGGCTCGGCGGCGAGCGGGTCGAGATCGTCGAAATTGGCAATGCGCGGCAGCACGGGCACGGCGATGGTCAGCGCCCGCGCCGTTCCCCGCGACAGGCGTTCGAGAACGACGGAATCCTCCGCCGGAAGCTGGCGCGCGGCCTTCAGCCAGGGCACCACGCCGAAACAGGGCCAGCCGGTAAAGCCGCCAATGGCGGTGAGCCCATCGTCGAACAGCGTCACATCGCCCCGGAACTTGTTGATCAGGTATCCCGTGACCATGGCCCGATCCTCGGGCGTGAGCACGGCATGCGTTCCAACAAGCGAGGCGATGACGCCGCCGCGGTCGATGTCGCCGACCAGCACCACGGGCACGCCCGCGCGCGTCGCAAACCCCATATTGGCGATGTCGCCGGCCCGCAGGTTGATCTCGGCCGGCGAGCCCGCGCCCTCGACGATCACGAGATCGCGGCCGGCGCGGATCGTCTCGAAGCTTTCCAGCACCGCACCGAGCAGCGTCGGCTTCATCGTCTGATAGTCGCGCCCGCGCGCCTGCCCGACGACCTTGCCCTGCACCACGACCTGGCTGCCGGTCTCCGACTGCGGCTTGAGGAGCACGGGGTTCATGTGGATCGAGGACGGGATGCGGGCGGCGAGCGATTGCAGCCATTGCGCCCGGCCGATCTCGCCGCCATCGGCCGACACCGCCGCGTTGTTGGACATATTCTGCGGCTTGAACGGCGCGACGCGGCATCCGCGATTGGAGGCGAGCCGGCAGAGACCGGCGACGAGCACGGTCTTGCCGACATCCGAACCCGTCCCCTGAAGCATGATCGATTTTGTCATGCGGCCTGATATCACCCGCAAGTGGTGGGCGCCATGGACAGGTCGGGATGATCACGCGCAAAAACCGCAGCAGCCGGAGCCCTGCGGTTTTCCGCCCTCGACACCGAGAAACGCACGGCGCGGGGCGGGCAAGCGGAGGCATCGAACGGATGCCACGAGGCTGGCAGATTGCCGGGACGCAAAACCTGATCCGGCAGAGCAGCTGTGACCAGCCACGGCACCATCCTTAGGCCGTGAGAGTTACCAGAGAGTTACCCGCAGGGACCGACCTCCGTTTTTGTCACAATCACGTCATCTCAAACGAACGGGCCCCGATCTCCCGCAGGATCGGCGCGTCTGTCGGAAGGATGCGCCGAGGGTTAAGAGCGCTCATGGAACCGAACATTCGAAAGAGATGAAATTCAATGGCTTGCACGGTAATTCCGATTCGAAACGGCAAGAACAGCGGTTGATTTCTGTCCCAGAGCTTCTAGGCTGGTCGGACGGAAAAATATCGGCAACACATGATCGCGGGACATCGTGCGTTCGCACTGGAGGCGTCGGTCTGATGAAGAACATTCGCGACGTCTGCGAGAAGATGACGAAGGCCGCCGTCGGCCCGACCTTAGCGACCGCGCTCGGCCTTCTCGCCGGCAGCGTCCTCCTGCTGTCGGGCACGCCTGCCCGGGCTGCAGGCTGCGGCACGCTGTCGATTGCCGAAATGACCTGGGGATCGGCCGCCATCACGGCCCATATCGACAGGTTCATTCTGGAGAAGGGCTATGGCTGCACGGTCCAGCTCGTGCCCGGTGACACCATGCCGACCTTCGCCTCGATGAATGCGGAGGGGCGCCCCGACATGGCGCCTGAGATCTGGGTGGCCTCGTTGCAGGCACCGCTCACCGACGCGCTGCGGGATGGCCGGCTGGTCGAAGCGGCGCGTGTCCTGACAGACGGCGGTGTCGAAGGCTGGTGGATCCCCCGCTACATCAGCGATGCGCATCCCGACATCAAGACGGTGCAGGATGCGCTGAAGCACCCGGAACTCTTCCCCTCGCCGCAGGACGCCACGAAGGGCGCGATCCACAACTGTCCCTCGGACTGGAACTGCCAGATCCCGACATCCAACCTCTACCGGGCCTTGAAGGGCGACGATGCCGGGTTCCAGCTGATCAATTCGGGATCGGCGGCCGATCTCGACGGCTCGATCGCCCGGGCCTTCGAGGAAAAAAAGGGCTGGCTCGGCTATTACTGGGCGCCCACCGCGATCCTTGGCAAATACGAGATGGTCAAACTCTCCTTCGGCGTCACCCACGACCGGGCCGAGTGGAACAACTGCACGGCGGTGCCGGATTGCAGCGCGCCCGTCGTCAACGGCTATCCCACCACCGATGTCTACACGATCGTCACGCGGGGCTTCTCCGAAAAGGCCGGCCCCGAGGCCCTCGCCTATGTCTCGAAACGGCAATGGGACAATCAGACGGTCAACAGCGTGCTGGCGCATATGGACCAGACCAACGGCAGCCGCGAGGATGCGGCGCTCTACTTCCTGAAGACCTTCGAGCCTGTCTGGACCACCTGGCTGCCTGCCGACATCGCTGCGAAGGTCAAGGCCGCCCTCTGACCGTTCCCTTCACGGCGCAGCACTCCAGTCCGGCTTCAGCCTCATATGGCATGACGGCGCGAGAATGCAGACACCGGCTTGAGGGACCCCATGAACACGCACACGACGATCAGCCCCATGCAGCAGCCGACGCCGACGGACCGCGATGCGGTTGCCGACGTCATCGAGCGCTTTCAGACGGCGGACACGGCCTTTCTGTCGCTGATGATGGACAACCCGCAACAGGACGACGCGCTGATCGACGGGCTGCACCGCTTCCTCGACCGCTCGGCCGGCGCACGCTTCCTGCACACGCTGAAGCTGGAGCAGCGCGGCTTCTGGCTCGGCAATGTCGCCCCTGCCCGGCTTCAGATCCGCCTGATGGAGGCCGCACGCTCATCGCAGCATGCCGCCTATCAGGCTTTCCGCACCGGGCTCACCAAGTCGGGCGGACTGGAGCGGGCGTTTCCGAAGGCTTAAGTTCTAAGGAGCGGGCTTGGAAAGCACGGCGCCATGCCACATCGGCGTCGTCACCGCGATGATCGGCCCCATCGGATAGGTCTCGTCGATGCGGCCAAGGTCGGGCGCATAGAGACTGGAAATGTGCCCGTCGAGAAACAGCGCATTCGGACAGCCGAGCGCGTCGCGATAGAGCGTCGCGAAATCGTGAAAGCGCACCGGCGATAGCGCGACGGCAAAATGCACGAGGCCCTTCTCATCGACCCCGACGCCATTGCGGATCTGCAGGCTGTCGCTTTGCGGCTTGAAAGCCGGGTGGAGCGCGCCATCGATGACGAGCATCGGCCCGGATTGTGTCGCGACATCGGGCGTGGCCACCACCGAACGGCGATAGGCCTCGGTTTCCCTGACGATAGCCTTGCCGTTCGAGAGGGCGAAGACACCGTTCGGAAGCAAATAGAAATTGCCCCAGCCCTCGCCGGTCGCGATCGGCTTGCGCTCGACGCCGTCGATGACCAGAAGCCCGACAGGTGAGAGGTCCTTCTCGTACATGCCGCCATTCATGGCGAAATCGAGCCGAGTCTGATCGCGAAGAAGATCGGTCTTCAAAGCGGTAAAGCCGCCATAGGGCCGGCCTGTCTCGTCTGCATGGAAAATCGTGAGAGACGCCGTCGCCGGATCGACATCGCATACGGCGTAGTCGGTGCCGAGGTGCTGAACGATACGGCAGGCGGCACGGGCGTCGGGAGAAAGAGAGACCATCAGGACCAGCGCCAGGAGAAGCTTTGCGAACATGGGCGCCATCATAGGCGACCGGCGCCATGTTGCCAGACACGAAAACGCCGGCAGACCCTTGGCCGCCGGCGCTTTACAAAATCGGGTCGGATCAGTTGGCGGCGCGTTCGACGCTCCGGCCTGCATCCTGCGTGGCGTTGACGGTGTTTGCCGTGTCCCGGCCCACGCCGCGGATCGTGTTACCGCAAGCGGAAAGCGAAACGAGAGAAACGAGTACGATGCCGACGGTAGCGATGGTCTTTGCGGTCATGGCTTGGGTCCTTGAATAACGCCAGTGGAAGAAAGACATGTGTCTTCGACCACATAACGCCGGGCCTTCAAAAAGGTTCACGTGATCGTGACAAAAATCGAGACGCTGTTGTCGAAAAATTTGCGCTATCGAGTGCCTCGCACCGGAACTTCCGCTTGTCGATAAAGTTCATACGGCCGTGGACCAGATCACAGCCTCGATCGCCGCTTCGGTCGGCAAAAAACGCGACGCCGGGCAAGCCGGCGATACGCCGGTGCCCGAACTCGTCTATCTCTCCCGTCTTGAAGAGGGCATCACCCGCAAGCAGGGGAAGAACGGCTTCCTCTACTACGGACCCGATGGCCAGCGCATCTCCGATCCGGGTGAAGTCGAGCGCATCGCGGCGCTCGCCATTCCCCCCGCCTATACCGAGGTTCTGATTTCGCCCGATCCGCAGACGCATCTGCAGGCGATCGGCAAGGATGCGCGCGGCCGCAAGCAATATCGCTACCATGCCGACTGGCACGCCGAGCGCGGCAAGGCAAAGTTCGCGCTGCTGCCGTCCTTCGCGTCACGCCTGCCGCGAATCCGCGAGCGCGTGGATCACGATTTGCGCATACGCACGCCGGGCATGGAAAAGGCGCTCGCCACCATCGTCTGGCTGCTCGACCACCTGTTCATCCGCGTCGGCAATACGGTCTATGCCGAAGAAAACGGCTCCTATGGCCTGACGACGCTTAAAAATCGGCATGTGAAAGTGTCGGGATCAAGCGTGCACTTCCAGTTCAAGGGCAAATCGGGCAAGGAATGGCGCCTCAGCCACAATGACCGCCGGATCACCCGCATCATCCGCTCGCTGCAGGAGTTGCCCGGCCAGCACCTGTTCCAGTATCTCGACGAGGACGGCGAGCGCCACCAGATCCGCTCGCAGGACGTGAACGCCTATATACGCGAGGCGACCGGCGGTGAGTTCTCCTCGCGCCAGTTCCGCACCTGGGGCGCAACGCAGATGGCGGCGACGGCGCTTTCGACCGTGGAGCCGGCAACGAGCGAGCGGCAGCGCAAGCGCCAGATCAACGAGGCGGTGGATGGCATCGCAGCCGCACTGGTCAATACGCGCGCCGTGTGCCGGAGCTCCTACATCCACCCCAAGGTGTTCGAGGATTTCGAGAATGGGGAACTGCGCACGCTCCGCGCGCAGCGCAAGAGCACCAGCGAAAAAATGACGCGCTGGATGAACGACGACGAAATCCGCGTGCTGCGCTGGCTGAAGAAGACGACGGACAGCGCCTGACGATCAGACAAGCGCGATGCAGGCGGCCCGGACATGCTCGGCAACCGCCAGCACCGGCGCCGAGGCGTCCTCGATCATCTGGATGCCGATATTGTAGGTTCCGAGATCCGGCAGGCCTTCCGCCGGCCCAAGCTCCACGAGGTCGCCCTGCACGAGATAGCGGGGCAGCGGCGCAATCGCGAGGTCGGCGAGGATCGCCGCCTTCTGGCCGGTTGTGTGTGCGCTGAGAAAAGCCACGCGGTAGGCGCGCCCCGCCTTGTTCAGCTTGTCGATCGCATCGGCCCGCCAGACGCAGCCGTCTTCCCACATCGAGACGGGCAGTGGCTCGCGCAGATGGGCGGTGCCGCACCTTGTACCCGCCCAGACGAGCCGTTCCTCCATGAGGATCTCGCCGTCGAGGAGCGTCTCGCTCGGAAAGCTGTTGTAGATCACGATGTCCATGCGCCGCTCCTCGACGCGTTTGCGCATGACATTGCTCTGCCCGATGGTGACATCGACCGTGACGTTCGGAAAGGTCTCCCCGAACCGTTTGAGAACGTCGGGAAGGATACGCTCGCCAAGATCTTCCGGCGCGCCGAGGCGCACCACACCGTGCATGTCCGGCATGAGGAAGCGCGTGACCGCTTCATTGTTGAGCGCCAGCATGCGCCGGGCAAAGCCCAGCAGAACCTCCCCCTTCGGCGTCAGCGACACCGAGCGCGCATCCCGCAGGAACAGCGCGCAACCAAGAAGCTCCTCCAGCTTCTTGATCTGCATCGAGACGGCCGACGGCGTGCGATAGACGGCCTCGGCTGCCGTGGTGAAATTGCCGGTCTCGGCAATGGCCACGAAGGTCTTGAGCACGTCGATTTCGAGCATCGGCAGCGCATGCCGCATCATCATGTTCATGTCGGATCCATCATCAGAAAAACTGAACGATACCATGAGTTCATTTCGTTTGATTGAACATCGACCGACGCGCATTGTCAAGGCACGGGCAACGGAGACGCCGGCCATGAACAGCAACATCATTCCCTTCAAGACGAGAACCATCTCGGATCCGGCGGAATCGGCCCGCCATCCCGTCGGCGCGATCATCCGCATCGTGAGGGCGATCATCGACCGGCAAAAACTTTTGGCGACACGCCGGATCACGCGCCGGCAATTGCAGAATCTTCCCGCGGTGGTCCGCCGCGACATCGGGGTGTCCGCCGTCAACGACCATCAAGAATACTGAACTGACGCATCAATTCTATTCGTTGGATTGATAGACCGGGTTGCGACATGATGCCTTCATGGTCGCGACCTTTTGAAGAACCCCATCAAAAGGAACCAGTAGAATGTCTACCTTCAGCCTCTCGAGTTCACCCTCGACCCCATCATTCGGATCGCGTGCGCTTGCTGGCGCAACGTCGCTCGCACATCGCATCGTCAAGACATGGCAGGACAGACGCTCGGAACGCGCTCTGGCATCGCTGTCCTATGACACGCTCAAGGACATCGGCTTTCCCGCATCAACCGACAACCGGAACACGCCTGCGCAATGATCCCGTCCGCCAAAGAAGCCAAAAACGACCCGCCGTGTCCAGGACGCCGCGGTCCTGACAAAAGGGCGTTTTGCCGACCGGCAGGACGCCCTTTTTTGTGTCGTGCTCACGCCCGAACGAGATGACTTTCGATCCTTCTGTTTCCGACAAAGCCACCGCATATCCATGCGTCGCAAACAGATCAGTCGAAACAGAGACCGGGCCTTTATCGCCGGCTCCATCCTCCAGCCCATATGCTGCAAAGCAACATAATTGGGCGTTTGCACCATCGGCAGATGCTTTTTCAGGCACGGCGCAGGATGTCGCAAATTTTGTTCCTTGGCAGTCGCGACCATCCATGCCAGTGTCGCATTCAGGCAAGCTCGTCGGCCGTGCCCAAGCGACGAATAGCCATCTGCCCTGCATGGAGATATCGCTCGTGAACAAGCCGCTCACTGCCAAGCGCTCGCTGGTCTTCTTCCTTGTTCCCAATTTTTCGCTTCTGCCCTTCGCAGCCGCCATCGAGACGCTGCGGATCGCCAACCGGATGCTGGGCTACGACGCCTATTCCTGGCGGCTCGCCTCGACGGACGGCGCACAGGTCGTCTCCTCCAGCGGTATCGCGCTGGAGGTCAACTCGTCGGTCGCCGACGAACGCAAGCATCTGGGCGGCGAGAGCCGGCCGTCGATGGTGCTGGTCTGTTCCGGCGTCTTCGTGGAAGATTTTCAGAACAAATCCGTCAATGCCTGGCTTCGTGAGGTCTACAATCGCGGCGTCGCCGTCGGTAGCCTCTGTACGGGCGCCCATGTGCTGGCTTCCGCCGGCCTGCTGACGGGCAAGCGCTGCGCCATCCACTGGGAAAACCTGCCGGGCTTCGCCGAAGCCTTCCCGCAGGTCGACGTCTTTGCGGATCTCTACGAGATCGACAGCAACATCTACACCTGCGCCGGCGGCACCGCCTCGCTCGACATGATGCTGAATTTGATCGATCAGGATTTCGGCGAGAACCTCGTCAATCGCGTCTGCGAACAGGCGCTGACGGATCGCGTCCGCGGCCCGCACGATCGCCAGCGCCTGCCGCTGCGCGCGCGCCTCGGCGTGCAGAATGCCAAGGTTCTGTCGATCATCGAGCTGATGGAAGGCAATCTCGCCGAACCTTTGTCGCTGCTGGAACTTGCCGACAGTGCCGGACTTTCCCGGCGCCAGATCGAGCGGCTGTTCCGGCAGGAGATGGGACGCTCGCCTGCCCGCTACTATCTGGAAATCCGGCTTGACCGCGCGCGCCACCTCCTCGTCCAGTCGGCCATGCCGGTGGTCGAGGTGGCCGTCGCCTGCGGCTTCGTCTCCGCGTCGCACTTCTCCAAGTGTTATCGCGAACTCTACAACCGCTCCCCGCAGCAGGAGCGCGCCGACCGCAAGGTGACGCTCGCCCAGTCCGCTCGTTAAGTCCGCTCGCCCAATCCGCTTGTCGAGTCTCAGGACGCCATCGTATTGATCATCGTAAGTTCCGAGACGATCCGGTTCCGACCGGCATGTTTGGCCATGTACAGGAACTGGTCGGCGGCGTGGAGATAGTTGTCGAACACCTCGCGCTGCTCGATGGGCGCAAGGCCGATCGACACGGTGACTGACAGGTCCTCGTCGTCGGTGACGACCTGCGTCCTTGCGATCGTCTCCCGGAGTTGCTCGCAATAGAGGGTGGCGGCGGAGATATCGAGCCCGTCGAACAACACGCCGAACTCCTCGCCGCCGAGGCGGGCGAGCAGGTGGTCGTTGCCGACGAAATTGCGCAGCGTGCGTGCGACCGCCTTCAGCACGAGATCGCCCACCTCGTGGCCGAACGTGTCGTTCAGGCGCTTGAAGTGGTCGATGTCGAGAATGGCGATCGAGGAACCCGCATTGCGGCGGAAGCACTGCTCGACAATGCGTGGCCCCTCCTGAAAGAAGAAGCGTCTGTTGTAGAGGTCGGTGAGGTAATCGCGCGACGCCAGCCGCTGCAGCGAGGCGATGCGCCGGTGGACGGTGATCGACCGGTTGATGCGGCTGATGAACTCGTCGCGGTCGAACGGCCGCTCGACGAAGTCGGCGCCGCCGCCTTTGAGAAAGCGCGCCGCCTGCCCCCGGGCAGACTGTGGGGCCATGGCGATGATCGGCACCGTCGTTTCGCATTCATAGGACCGCAGGCCGACGAGAAGCTGCTGCGCGGAGAGATCGCTAGATGCATATTCCGAGATGACGAGATCGACGCGGCCCTCCATCACGGCGCTGAGCACGTCCTGCCCCGTCGTCGCCTCGGTCACCTGAAACCGCTGCTCGCGCAGGACCGACGCCAGCGCCTGCCGGCGTTCCGCATCGTCGTCCGCCACCAGCACGTTCGTGCCGGCATTGCTGAGCATGCGATGGACGGCCGCGACGACCGAAGACACCGAGTCGCGCTCGTTCTTGATGATGCAGTCCACGACACCGCGCGCCATGACGCGCTCGCGCGTGCTGTCGTTGAAACTGCCGGTGAAGACGATGGCGGGAATGCCGTGCGAGAGCACGAGGTCGAGCGCCTCGCAGTTCGGCGCGTCGGGAAGGTTGAGGTCGAGCACGGCGACATCGAAGCTCTGGCACTCCAGCGCCCGCGTGACGTCGCCGAGCGAGGCGCAATGCGTCACCGTCATCGCCTCGCCGTTCTGGATCTCGTGACGGATGAGCGTCGAGAAGACGCGGGAATCTTCGATCAGCAGCAGATGCCTGCCGCTCCGCTTCAGCGCGACATCGCCGGTCTGCTCTTGCTTGCTGAACGTCAAGGTCCCCACCCTTTTCGAGCAGGATACCGTATGCCGGTTCTGCTCCCCTCAAGATCCCGGCCGTCGACGCTGCGCAGGCGGGATCTGTTATGTCTCGTATGACTTACCACAAAGGGTTTTGTGTTCCGTTAACGCGACCCGAAAACGGTACAGGGTACACGTCGCCACGGATGGAAGATCGGGGGGATCGGCGTGGCGCAACGCAAACACCAAGCGCCCGGGAACGGGCGCCTGGTGCGCATCAGGCACGCGCAAGCGTCATGTCGGTGACATTGGACCCGAGAGTGTCTCCGTTCGTCAGATCAGGCGCTGAGCGCCATCTGCGAGCCGAGCGTGCGGATCTTCGTCAGCGTGTCCAGGTTCTGGTTGACGCGGCAGTAGAACTCCTCGTTGACGAACGGCCGCATGATGAAGTCGTTGCCGCCGGCCTTCAGGAAGCGCGCGGACAGAAGACGGTTCGTGGAGGAGGATACGCCGATGATGCGCAGCTGGTGCGGACCATAGGCGCCACGAATGCGCCGGGTCAGCTCGAAGCCGTCGATATCGGGCATGTTGTAGTCGGTGATGACGAGGCCGATATCCGAGTGGCGCTTGAGGAGTTCCAGCGCGGTCGCGCCGCAATCGGCGGTGCTGACGCGGAAATTGAACCGCTTGAGCTGCGTCGTCAGAAGCGCACGCGCCGTCGGGCTGTCGTCCACGATCATCACGTGGTGCCGGTGATTGGTCAGAAAGCGGCAGACGGATTCCACCAGCATATCGACGGCGAAGACGCTGTCCTTGATGATGTAATCGACGATGTCCTTGGCGAGGATCGACTCGCGCGTGCTCTCCTGAAACGTGCCCGTGAACACGATGGTCGGAATGCTCATATCGACCAGATAGGACAGGGCCTCGCCGTTCTCAGCGCCGGGCAGATTGATATTCGAGATCGCAAGCGTCGCGGGGAAGGAAGCGTTCTCGATGGCGAAAGTGACTTCGTCATAGTCCTTACAGACGATGACATCGATATCGAGGAGTTCCTTGAGACGCTTCGACACCATTGCCGCGAAGAGATTACTATCTTCCGCGAGCACGATACGGTGCTGTTGCAGGGACTCTCCGGAGTAATACATCCCCGACACACCGAAAAACGACATTGCGCGCTCTCTTTTTCTACACTGAGGGAGACATTAGCAAAAAAGGTTTTCGCAGTCGTTAAAAGGCCGCTACCTAGGGTGGCTTTTTCAGGAATACCGCGACAAACCGGCAGAGAATACAAAAACATTCTTCGCCGGCGTCACGTTCATACCGTCAACTCCCGAACGACGGTCAGCGCGGACGGCCGGGCCGGCGCTTGCGGGGACCGCTTTTCGTCCCGTCCGTGCCCTTCTCCGGTGCGGGCGATGCCGCAGCGGAAACGCCGGGCTTGGCGTCGGCACGCAGCTCCTCGCCCCGCAGCGCATCACGCCGGTCGCTCTCGGAAGAGTCCGGCACATCATTGCCGCGGCTATCCGGCGGCTCGACGCTCGGCTGCTCCACATAGCCGCCGGCGTCCCCCGGCAACAGCGAGGACCCCCTTGCAGCCTCAGACCGCGTCCCCTGGAAGATGGCCGAGAGCACTTCGGCATCCTCCGGCGAGATCTTGATCGGCACTTCGGGTGCCGCCGGACCGCCCAGCGCGATGCCATCGGCCTGAAAGCGCTCGAAGACAGCCATGCGGACATCCGTGCG
The DNA here is from genome assembly GCF_003217095.1 of Rhizobium sp. PP-CC-3A-592. GTDB lineage: Bacteria > Pseudomonadota > Alphaproteobacteria > Rhizobiales > Rhizobiaceae > Ferranicluibacter. The sequence continues at coordinate 699,965 of NZ_QJSR01000002.1, read as the reverse complement.
AACGGAGATGCCCTGCAGGATATCGGCGAGGAACACGCGCACCTCGAACTCGAGCTCGGACGACGTGAAGCCGCGGAAGACGATGATCGGCTCGGGGTTGCGCAGGATGTTTGGAAGCCCCGTCACCGCAGCTCGCAGCGATTCCACCACCTTGCGCGGATCGTTGGAGGAGTGCGCGGAAAAGGTGATATCGACACGTCCGAGCTTGTTGCGGTGGGTCCAGTTGCCGACGGACGCGTTGATGAACAGCGAGTTCGGCACCATGATCGTCTGCCGCTGGAACGTCTCGATCTCGGTCGCGCGCACCGAGATGCGCTTGACGAAGCCCTCGGTCGTTCCGGAGATGACCCAGTCGCCCACCTTGAACGGTCGCTCGACGAGCAGGATGAGGCCGGAGACAAAGTTCGAGACGATGTTCTGGAGGCCGAAACCGACACCGAGGGACAGGGCACCGGCGACCAGCGCAAGGCTCGACAGGTCGAGGCCCGCGGCGGAAATGCCGATCAGGCCGGCAATGCCCATGCCGAGATAGCCGATGCCCGTCTTGACCGAGTTGCGCACGCCGAGATCGACCCGGCTGCGCGCCAGCACGCTGCCATCGATCCAGCGCTGCAGCCAGCGGGTGATGACGAAGCCGAGCACGAAGAGCAGGATGCCGGCGAAGATACCGACCAGCGAGATGGTGATCGTGCCGATGCGGATCTCGGTGAAGATCCGGTAGGCCCAGGCCTCGATATCCGCGATCTTGAAGCCCCATTGCAGGAGCAGCAGCGGCACGAAGAACATGGCGACGAGCAGGTAGATGCTGAGACCGACCGCAAGCCCGATCTGGTCGAGCGCCATCGGCTCCAGCCGGTAACGATGCGACAGGTAACGGCCGCCAACGGTCTTGGCGAGCGCGTTCTGCTTGGCCAGCGCCTTGCCTGTGAGGATGCCGATATACATGGTGACGAAGATTGCGCCGGTGACGACGATCTGCGTGGCGATGAAGCGCGCCAGCCCGACATAGCCGGAGAGCGCCGCCGTGATCAGCCCGAGGCCGGCAAGCAGCAGGAGAATGGTGATGGCGCGCGGCCACGGCCGCCCCTGCCCGTCCAGCGGCTCGCCTTGCGGAATGACCGGGCGGATCAGCGCGATCGCCATCAGGAGCAGGCCGATGAGGATCGAGGCGATCAGGCTTTTGGCGACCGTCAGCACCAAAGGCGAGCCGAGCGTGACGCTGATCGTCTCCAGCAGATAATCGAACAGGTTTGCGAAGGCCATCGCCATGATGAGGGCGACCAGCAGTCGCGCGCCACGATCCGACACCCGCACCAGCCGCCAGACGGCTTGGCCGGGCGCAAGCACCGCCGTCGAGATCGTCCAGACGAATTGCAGGGCGACGCAGAGCGCCAGAAACGTCACCACGATCGGCGCGATATCCGGCCTGAGCACATTGAAGGACTGGAGAAAGAAGAAGGCCGTCGTCGCGAAGGTGGCAGATGCGATGGTGGGCACCAGCGTCGAACCGAAGGCGCGCGACAGGCGGGCGATGTAGGTCGGGTTGAGATCCCGCACCGAGCGGCGCAGAAGCGGCGCGAAAAGCCGATGCGTGCCGGCCAGAAGCACCAGCGCCGAGCAGAGCGACAGGAACATGGCCGACATCAGCGGCACGCGCTTGAAGGTGAAGACGAAGGTCAGCCAGCTACCGATGTTGCGGGAGAACGCCTGTGCCTCGACCACGAGCGCCTGGCCCGCATCGACCAGCATGTCGATGTTGATGTCCGTGTGCCGCAGCAGCGTGCTGGAAAACAGAACGCGGCGCTTCTCGGTGATCGTCGTCGAGAGCGCGTTGGCATCCGCAACGAGCGTTTCGGCCGTTCCGGTCACGGCGTTCAGGGCGTTGCGCTCGGCGATCAGGCGGCCGCGCTCCTCGGTCACGACGGAAGCTTCGGGCTCGGCACCGGCCGACGGCGGATCGCCGAGTTCGGTCAGCCGCGCCTTGATCTGCTCGATGCGGGTGCGGGCCGCATCCATCTGGCCGCCGACCTGCTGCGACAGATCATCGACCTGCGCCTTGATTTCGGCCAGCCGGTTGTCGGCAGCATTCGAATTGTTGGCCTGGGTCGAGCGTGCGGTTTCCGCAGCGTCGGCCGTCTCGACCTGTGCCGTAAGCGAATCGAGCCGCTTGCGCGCCGCGTCAAGCTGCTGTGCCGTATCGGCCTGCGCATCGTCCAGCCTGTCCCGCACCGCCCCGCCATCGCCGGCATTCTGCCGTCCGACGCTCGCAGCCGGTGTGGCGGGTGTTGCCGGGGGCTGGCTAGGCGTTGGCTGCGCGGGCGCGGCTGGCTGGCTTTGGGCCGGCTGGCTGGGGAGCGGCTGGCTGGGGGCCGGCTGCTGCGCGAGGACCGGCGACAGGCTGGAAACGAGAAGGAGCAGAATGGCGAGGAAACGAAGCATCGTTGGGGAACACGCTTTCACGGTTGGGTCTGTCTTCCCGACGGACGAGGCCGAAAGGTACTGAAAGAAAGAACGCGGCACGCGGCCGAGAGAATCATGCGGCAGGAGAACGCCATACGCGCTCCGGTTGGCGGCTCGGTATGGCGAATTTTGGGCCTCCCGCCGCAGGCTCTCCCGGTCCGAGGCTAGAAGCGCGACCCCGGCTGCAGCAGGAAGGCTTCCTCCTGCGGGCTCGGCATGCGCCCGAGAATGGCGTTTCGATGCGGAAAGCGACCGAACCGGGCGACGATCTCGCGGTGGCGCACGGCAAAATCGAGAAGCACGGGATCGCCCAGCGCCGTGAAGAGCTGGACCGCAAGGTCTTGGTCCGAAATCGCCTCGGAATGCTCGAACGGCAGGTAGAAGAACGCGCGCTGCACCGGCGCGACCGCCTGGTCGGCGCCCGCTTCCAGCGCCAGCCGCGCTTCGCGGCGCGCGAGGCCATCCGTGGCGAAGGCGAGCGGCGAACCGCGATAGATATTGCGCGACATCTGGTCGAACAGGATGAGGGTCGCCAGCCGTCCCTCCGCCGTCTCCCGCCAGTCCGGGCCCACATTGCGCGACACGGCAAGATGCGTGGCGCGGAAACGCCGGTCGCATTCCGCATCCAGCTCCGGGTGCGCCTTGTACCAATGTTCCGAGTCGATATCCTCGAACCAGAACGAAACGACCTCCTGCGGCGTGCACAGCGTTTCCATGGGCATCCCCTCTTTGCCGGATGTAATACCAAGTGTCGATGATAGGAACCTATAGGATGGTTCAGTGCTGATCTCTGGCTAGGCGCGGTGCGCAGCGCGATGCTGTCGCATCGGGCAAGCATCGCAACACCGCCAGAGATCAGCACTGAACCACCTTCGGCAGGCTTCTCGGGCTTTCTGGCGTTGTCGAGGCTCTTGACCGATGCGACAGCATCGATCTGCGAACCTCTCCTAGCCAGAAAACCCGAGAAGCCTGTCCTATAGGTTTCTATCATCGACACTTGGTATCAGAGTGCCTTGTTGCATCAATCTTGCGCGAGCGGGAGACCTGACGGCAGGACTTTTCTCCAAAGGGCGTCGCAATCGCAAACTTCTTCGTTATCCTATTCGACAGACTCGCTAGAGTACGTCCGACAACACGGAGGTCGAGATCAATGAACGCAAAGGGACTATCCCGCTTTTTCACGGTGGCCCTGCTGGCCACCAGCATTCAGGTCGGGGGTATGGGGTTCGCCTTTGCCGATCAGACCATCCTGAATGTGTCCTATGACCCGACACGCGAACTCTACAAGGACTTCAACGCCGCCTTCGCCGAGAAGTGGAAGACCGACACCGGGGAAACGCTGACGATCCAGACCTCTCACGGCGGCTCCGGCAAGCAGGCCCGCTCCGTCATCGATGGTCTCGAGGCCGACGTCGTAACGCTCGCGCTCGAAGCCGATATCGACGCCATCGCCAAGGAAAGCGGCAAGATCCCCGCCGACTGGAAGACGAAGTTCGAGAACAACAGCGCGCCCTACACCTCCACGATCGTCTTCCTCGTCCGCAAGGGCAATCCGAAGGGCATCAAAGACTGGGGCGATCTGGTCAAGGACGACATCCAGGTGATCACGCCGAACCCGAAGACCTCGGGTGGCGCACGCTGGAACTTCCTGGCCGCCTGGGCCTGGGCCCGCGCGCAGAACGGCGGCGACGATGCCAAGGCGCAGGAATATGTCGCCCAACTCTTCAAGCACGTGCCGGTTCTCGACACCGGCGCCCGCGGCGCGACCACGACCTTCGTCCAGCGCGGCCTTGGCGACGTGCTGATCGCGTGGGAGAACGAGGCCTATCTCTCGCTCGAGGAACTCGGCCCCGACAGCTTCGACATCGTTACCCCCTCGATTTCCATCAAGGCCGAGCCGCCGGTGGCGCTGGTCGATGGCAATGTGGACACGAAGGGCACCCGCAAGGTGGCCGAGGCCTATCTCCAGTATCTCTACTCGGATGTCGGGCAGAAGATCGCCGCCAAGCATTATTATCGCCCGTTCAAGCCGGAAGTGGCCGATCCGAACGATATCAAGCGCTTTGCCGACGTGAAGCTCTCGACCATTGACGAATTTGGTGGTTGGAAGGAAGCTCAGCCGAAATTCTTCGGAGACGGGGGCGTCTTCGACCAGATCTACAAGCCGGGGCAATAAGATTACATGACCATAAGCCTCCCTCAGCGGTGGCAATTTCGACAGCCGAGCGTCATCCCGGGATTCGGGTTGGCGCTCGGCGTCACTTTGTCATGGCTCATTCTCGTCATTCTCATTCCGCTCTCCGGCCTTGCCTGGCGATCGAGCACGCTCGGCTGGAGCACGTTCTGGACGCTGGCGACCGACCAGCGCACGCTGAACGCGCTGAAGATCAGTTTTGGTACCGCTTTCCTCGCGGCACTGGCAAACGTCGTCTTCGGCGTGCTGCTGGCCTGGGTGCTGGTGCGCTACCGCTTCTTCGGCCGGCGCGTCATCGATGCCATGGTGGACCTGCCCTTCGCCCTGCCGACGGCGGTGGCCGGTATCGCGCTCACCACGCTTTACGCGCCGAACGGATGGATCGGCAGCCTGCTGACACCGCTTGGGCTCAAGGTCGCCTTCACGCCGCTCGGCATCGTCTTCGCGCTGATCTTCGTCGGCCTGCCCTTCGTGGTGCGCACGGTGCAGCCGATCATGGAAGAGATCGACCGCGAGGTCGAGGAAGCGGCGGCAACGCTCGGCGCGACGCGCTTCCAGACCGTCAGCCGCGTGCTGCTGCCGGGCCTCGCGCCGGCCGTGCTGACCGGTTTCGCGCTGGCGTTTGCCCGCGGCGTCGGCGAGTACGGCTCGGTCATCTTCATCGCCGGCAACCTGCCTTACGTCTCGGAGATCGCACCCTTGCTCATCGTCATCCGGCTGGAGGAATTCAACTATCCCGCCGCAACCGCGATTGCCGCCGTCATGCTCATCATCTCCTTCGTCATGCTGCTCGTCATCAATTCCATCCAGGCCTGGAGCCGGCGGAGGTATGGTTATGGCGCATGATGCTGTCGCTCCCGCCTCCAGCGGCACCTCCGAAATGGTGCGGTCGGCAACCTCGGAAAGCCGCCTCGCCCGCTACGGCCTGATCGCCCTGTCGCTCGCCTTCGTCGGCCTGTTCCTCGTGCTTCCCCTCGCCATCGTCTTCACGGAAGCGCTGCGCAAGGGGCCGGGCGCGTTCTTCGAAGCGATCGCCGATCCGGAAACATGGGCGGCGATCCGGCTGACGCTGTTGGTCGCGGCCATCGCGGTACCGCTCAATCTCGTTTTCGGCATTGCTGCCGCCTGGGCCATCGCCAAGTTCGAGTTCAAGGGCAAGGCGTTCCTCACCACGCTGATCGACCTGCCCTTCTCGGTGTCGCCGGTCATTTCCGGCCTCGTCTTCGTGCTCCTGTTCGGATCGCACAGCCTGCTTGGCCCCTGGCTTAGCAGCCACGGCATCAAGGTGCTCTTTGCCGTGCCTGGCATCGTGCTTGCCACGGTCTTCGTCACCTTCCCTTTCGTCGCCCGCGAACTGATCCCGCTGATGCAGGAACAGGGCACGAGCGACGAGGAGGCAGCGCTGTCGCTCGGCGCCAGCGGCTGGCAGACCTTCTGGTACGTGACTCTGCCGAACATCAAATGGGGCCTGCTCTATGGCGTGCTGCTCTGCAATGCGCGCGCCATGGGCGAGTTCGGCGCCGTCTCGGTCGTCTCCGGTCATATTCGCGGCATGACCAACACGATGCCGCTGCAGGTCGAGATCCTTTACAACGAATATAATTTCATCGGCGCCTTTGCCGTGGCCACGCTACTCGCCCTGCTGGCGCTGGTCACGCTCGTCATCAAGTCGCTGCTCGAATTCAAATTCAGTGCGCAGATCGCCGCCGCACGCAAGCACTGAAAAAGGTATACGGTTTCATGGAAGTACGCGTTCAGGACATCCGCAAGGACTTCGGCCGGTTCCCGGCACTCGACAAGGTCTCACTCGACATCCGCTCCGGCGAGCTCATCGCTCTCCTCGGCCCATCCGGCTCGGGCAAGACGACGCTGCTGCGGCTGATTGCGGGTCTGGAAAGCCCGACCGACGGCACGATCTTCTTCGGCGACGACGACGCGTCGAAGAAGACCGTGCAGGAGCGCAATATCGGCTTCGTGTTCCAGCATTACGCCCTCTTTCGGCATATGACGGTGATCGACAATGTCGCCTTCGGCCTCAAGGTGCGCCCCTCGTCCCGTCGCCCGGCTGCGGCCGACATTCGCAAGCGTGCTGAAGATCTCATCGACCTCGTGCAGCTCGGCGGCCTGGAGAAGCGCTATCCCGCGCAGCTTTCCGGCGGTCAGCGCCAGCGCGTCGCACTTGCCCGCGCCATGGCGGTGGAGCCGAACGTGCTGCTGCTCGACGAACCCTTCGGGGCGCTGGACGCGCAGGTGCGCAAGGAGCTGCGCCGCTGGTTGCGCGAGATCCATGACCGCACGGGCCACACCACCGTCTTCGTGACGCACGACCAGGACGAGGCGCTGGAACTGGCAGACCGCGTCGTGGTCATGAGCAAGGGCCGGATCGAGCAGGTGGGGACGCCGGACGAGATCTACGACACGCCGAACTCCCCCTTCGTCTTCGGCTTCATCGGGCAGTCCAACACCCTGCCGGTGCGTGTCGAGAACGGACAGCTATGGCTCGAAGATCGCTCGATCGGCGTCAGCGCGCCGGGAGAGCGGCAAGGACCGGCCGAACTCTATTTCCGCCCGCACGACATCGACCTGCTCGACGGCTGCGGCGGCTGTCTCGCCGGCGTCGTCACGCTCAGCCGGCGCGTTGCCGGCACGCGGCATGTCGAACTGGATATCGCCGGCAGCACGCGCCGGATCGAGATCGAACTGCCCTCCGATGTCGCAGCCACCCCCGGCACGCGCATCGCTTTCCGCCCCAATCGCTGGCGCTTGTTCCGGTCGTGAAACGACAGGACCGGACGTGCACCGCCGCCACACCTACGGAGAATGCGGGCGCGCTGCTCCATTAGCGTCTTGAAGAATGCCGGCGGTGGCCTATTCCTTTAGGCGGCGGATCGATGGTCCGCCGTCTTTTTACGTTCTCCATATCCGCCCGCCCCCTGACGCGAAAACCTCATGCAGCACCGACCAGAAATCGATGGCCTCCGGGCCGTGGCCGTCGTCCCGGTCATCCTCTTCCATGCGGGCGTCGGCTGGTTCGCCGGCGGCTATGTCGGCGTCGATGTGTTCTTCGTCATCAGCGGCTACCTGATCACCACGATCATCGCCGCCGCGCAGGACAAGGGCACCTTCACCATCCTCGGCTTCTACGAGCGGCGGGCGCGGCGCATCATGCCCGTGCTCTTTACCGTGATCCTCTGCTGCCTGCCCTTCGCCTGGGCCTGGATGCTGCCGGCGCAGATGAAAAGTTTTGGCGAGAGCATCATCGCCGTCTGCCTGTTCCTGTCGAACGTGCTCTTCTGGCAGGAAAGCGGATATTTCGCCGCCGCCGCCGAGAAGCAGCCTCTGCTGCACACCTGGAGCCTCGCAGTCGAGGAACAGTATTACGTCGTCTTCCCGATCCTGCTCATGGCTCTCCATCGCTACGGCGCCCGCGTCCGTTTTTCCGCCGTTTTCCTGGCGGCTCTCACCAGTTTCGCGCTCGCCGTCTACGGCGCCGTGGCCTTTCCGAACGCAGCTTTCTACCTTCCCCACACCCGCGCCTGGGAGCTGCTGGCCGGCTCGCTCTGCGCGCTCATTCTTCTCAAGCGCGAGCAGCCCGGCAACGACGTCCTCTCCCTGATCGGGCTTGCCGCCGTGCTCGCCGGGGTCTTCCTCTATGACGATGGCACGCCCTTCCCCTCGGCCTGGACACTGGCGCCGGTTGGCGGCACCGCGCTGATCATCCTGTTTGCCGGTCCCGGCACGCTCGTGTACCGACTCCTCTCTCTGCGGCTGCTGACCGGCATCGGGCTGATCAGCTACAGCCTCTATCTCTGGCACCAGCCTTTGTTCGCCTTCGCGCGTATCCGCAGCCTGACCGAGCCGACGCCTTTTTTGATGGCACTCCTCACCGTTGCCGCCGTGCTCCTCGCCATCCTGTCCTGGCGCTTCGTCGAGACGCCGTTTCGCACCGGCCGCATCAAGGCTCTCGCCAGCGGCCCCCGTATTCTCGCCACGACCGGAGCGGTTGCCCTTGTGATGATGGCGATCGGAGCAGCGGGGCGGCTGGACGACGGCCTGTCGTTCCGCCTGCCACCTGCGGCCCTCGCAGCACTCGAGGTGCAGGCTCACCCCGACCCGGCGATGACGACCTGTCTGTTCGACAAGGGCGAGGCGACGCTTCCGCATCCGATCCGTGCCTGCATGACGCCGAACACGGAGAAGAGCGACACGATCCTGATCGGCGATTCCCATGCCGGTGCGATCACCGGCGAGGCACTGCGGGCTTTTGGGCGTGCGGGGCTGGACCTCTACGCTCTGTCGCACTCCTCCTGCGCCGGCTTTTCCGGCTTCGTGGTCTCGAACGCCAAATACCGCCTCCGCTGCAACCTCTTCTTCGAAGGCGTGGAGGACTATATCGCCAAGAGCGGCATCAGGACCGTCATCATGGTCAGCCGCTGGTCGCTCTATCTCGATGGCAATGCGTTCGACAATGGCGAGGGGGGCGTCGAGGCCCTGAAGCCGACCTATGCCGACCTCTACGACCGTCGCGACGACATGGGCAGCGAGACCGACCCTGCCCGCAAGGAGCGCGTGCTCGCTGCGTTTCTCGCCGATATCCATGCCTATCTCGACCACGGCGTGAACGTGGTGCTCGTCTACCCCATACCGGAAGCGGGCTGGAACGTACCGGATCTGCTGGCCCGCGCGGCCATGACATCGACGGATGTCGAGCCGTTGGGAACGTCGTCGGATCGGTATCGCGCCCGCAACGCCGCGGTCATCGCGGCTTTCGACACGCTCGAGCATCCCCGCCTCGCGAAGATCAAACCATCCGCCATCTTCTGCGACAGCTACGTTCAGGGCCGCTGCATCAACAGCCTTTCGACGGACCGGATCTTCTACTTCGACGACGACCACCTGTCGAATGCCGGTGCCGCGCTGCTGATGCCGCCAATCATCGACGCGGTACGTGGTCTGACAGCCACCGCTTCCACGAGCCGTTGAGCGACGATGGGCTTCAGGTGAAAATCTGCCGCCGGAGTTCGAGGCTGACCTTTGCGACGCAGGTTCTGTTCACATCGAGCACCTCGACCTCGATGCGGCTATCGGGCCCTCGTGGAAGACCATCGAGCGCCATCTCAGCAAGGACGACCTCGGCCTCGGCCAGCGCTGCGGCAACATCCGTGAAAGCATAGGGCTCCTCCGCCCGAGAGAAGCCTTCATGATCGAACAGATTGAAATAGAACAGAGGCATTTGTGACCACCTTTACGACGCGTTCAGCATCCGTGAGGGTGAACGGCAGAATATGAAGGCTGCCGCCGGGACGGGCATGACGAGCGCCGACGGCCTTGAGGATTTGGCGAGCTTGCGACTCTCAAGGGTTCTGCCCGGCGGCCTTTTCCGGCGCGACGACGAGCGGATCCGGCGGGGTAATGGACTGGTCGCCGGATTTTCCTTCGAGGCGCTGGACGACGACGACGCTCAGGATCGCCGCAATCACGAAGCCGAAGACCCCCAGCATGATGGTACGAACTGGCAATACGCTCTCCTCGACAATCACTCTACGGACCACAGGCTCGCGGCGACCCCGACCGGCCTCCGGTTCATCTTGTGAACGAACAGTCGGAACGCGTGCCCATGTTTGATGTTCCTCTGACATAGCGGCGTGGTGATGAAATGACAGATGCTTATCGATGCCGCGTCGGCGCAAGACGGTGGATTGAGATGGGAGACGGCGCGTGGATCCGGAGGTGGCCCGGTGTCTTGTAGGCGCCCACCCTGCCGCACAGATTGACGGCGCTGTCATGGCTGAGCGACAGAACATCACCCAAAACGAAAAGAGCCCGCTGCGGGAGGAGGTGCAGCAGGCTCTCAATTCCGGTTGGCAGCTCGGGAGGAGGATAAGCTGCAACCACCATCAACAATCCCGGGAGGAGGATAGGATCGTCAAGGACGTCGAAGCTTTGCGGGAGGAGGTGCATCGCTTCGATATGTTCATCATACAATTTTCCGGCGCTCGTGCGAGCAGATTTATTGCATCGCAGCTATGCGTTTTGCACATGCGAAGAGAGCGCCTCTCCGCAGCCTGACATGCGAAAGCGATTTCCGCTGCGGTCGAGATGGACTAAGGGAGAACCATCGATACGGACGGCAGCGCCAAGACAGATGGCGGAGCCTCAAGCGGGAGAGAGACGAGATGACACAGGCGAATTCAAGCGTAACCGTTGCCAAGCAGCGGGATGGCAATTGGAGCTTCACGCTGACCTTTCGCGGCGTCACCCACCCCGCATCCGGAAAATTCGCGTCCCAACTTCAGGCGCAGGCGGCAGGGATGGCCACTCTGAAGGCTCTCGAGGGCAATCGGCAAGCTTGAGGGGCCGTTGCGAGCCTTAGTGGCTTCAAACGGCGCCTACCAAAGCCCTTTTCCCGCTTCGGCATCGCGACCGTCCTGCGTGCCTCCGAATTGCGCGGCGCTCAGGGAACTTCGCCGACACCGAGGCGTTCACATGCGAGTTTGCAGTTGAGACGGGCAAGGGAGCGGTGACATGACAGATTTGAAGGGAATACGGGGAAAGACGGTGCGTGGCGAATCCTGCACACTGGAAGAGTTCCAGTCGCGCTACGGTCTGGAGACCGACGAGGCAAAACGCCTCTATGAGCGCTTCGGGCCCTCCATGACGGAACTGGATCTTCTGATGGCGGCGAAGCGCCGCGTACCTGCGCTGTAGGACAGCCTGACACCGGCCGGGCGACCCTTGGGCAAAAGGGTCGTACCGCCCTCACCGAAACCGGGGCGTTCTCACGAGAGACGCAAAATGGACTCTGAAATCCTGATCTTCGCCGCCATGAACGTCATCGGCGGCCTGCTCGCCTTGGGCTTCGTCCACTTCTACTATCTCCCCAATGTCGAAACCAGCCGGATCGAACCGGCGCTCTATGATGTGACGCAACGCGAGAGCATCCCCATCGAGCCGTTGCGCCGATAGGACATCGACCGGCGTCCGTCCCAGGCAAGGGAATGGCTGGGCTGTAACCCGCTATCGAGCGACATCGATACGTTCCCAAAATGCCAATTTGTTACATCCCGCGACCACGATGAGCGATGGGATGTCGAATTCCTCGATTTCTCCTTGCCTTCCCCGATTGAATGGCTTTAGCGGACGGATAACGAAATTGTCATTCGAAGCGAACGGCACGAGGGAGACGTATCGGATATGGAAATTTTCACCGCAGCCGGACTGGCTGCATTTCTACAGGTCATCGCCATCGATCTGGTGCTGGCGGGCGATAATGCCATCGTCATCGGCCTTGCCGCAGCAGGACTGCCAACCGACCAGCGCCGCAAGGCGATCCTCGTCGGCATCATCGCCGCAACCGTGCTGCGCATCGCCTTTGCTGCCATCACGGTCCAGCTTCTGGCCATCGTCGGTCTCCAGTTTGCCGGCGGTCTGCTGCTGCTCTGGGTATGCTGGAAGATGTGGAGCGAACTGCGGCAGGCCGACCAGAATGCTTCGCATGAAACAGGCGATGCCGCAGACGAAACCCGCGTCCGCAAGACCTTCCTGCAGGCGGCAACGCAGATCGTCATCGCCGACGTTTCCATGTCGCTCGACAATGTACTTGCCGTCGCCGGTGCAGCACAGGATCACCCGACCGTTCTCGTCATCGGCCTGATCGTCTCGATCGCGCTCATGGGCCTTGCCGCAAGCTTCATCGCCAACCTGCTGCACAAACACCGCTGGATTGCCTATGTCGGCCTCGCCGTCATCTTCTACGTGGCGCTCAGCATGCTCTACCACGGCGGCATGGAAATTCTGCCCTATATCGACGGCAGCGCCGCCACGACGCCGGCCGTGACGACGACCCCGGTCACGCCGCCCGCAGTCGCTCCGGTAGCACCTCCGGCCGCAGCGCCTGCGCCGTAACGCGCTGAAGAGCGTCATACCGCAACTGGTCTGCAGCTGATTGTCGCAGACTGCCAGAACGTCGAGCCCTTTCGCCGAAACCGGCGGGAGGGCTTTCTTGTATCTGCACCCTTCCCTGGTCGCGTGCAGTGATCCAGGGCAACCACGGCGGCAACAACCAAGCCGGGTGCGCGACGTAAGACGCGCGGCCACCTCGAGATCGATCCGTTCGAACCCTGCCGCCTCGACAATGACAAACGGCGCTGGTTGCCCAGCGCCGTTTGTCATTCTGTTCAATTGGCCCGCGTCGCAGGCTCATCAACTTCCGCCCCTTGCGCCAGCGGCGAAGAGGCGGAACGTGCTGATGGTGTCAGGCTGCAGCCGAAGCGTAGCCTTCGGTGGGAACTTCCGAGATCGTCTTGAGGACGGCGGAAGCGATCTGGTAGGGGTCGCCCTGCGAGTTCGGACGGCGGTCTTCCAGGTAGCCCTTGTAGTCGTTCTTGACGAAGGAATGGGGAACGCGGATCGACGCGCCGCGGTCGGCAACGCCGTAGCTGAACTTGTTCCAAGGCGCCGTTTCGTGCTTGCCCGTCAGACGCTTGTCGTTGTCGGGGCCGTAGACGGCGATGTGGTCCATGAGGTTCTTTTCGAACTGCGCCATGAGTGCTTCGAAGTAAGCCTTGCCGCCGACTTCGCGCATGTAGGCGGTCGAGAAGTTGCAGTGCATGCCCGAGCCGTTCCAGTCGGTGTCGCCGAGCGGCTTGCAATGGTACTCGATGTCGATGCCGTACTTTTCGGTCAGGCGCTGCAGAAGGTAGCGCGCCATCCAGATTTCGTCGGCAGCCTTCTTGGAGCCCTTGCCGAACACCTGGAATTCCCACTGGCCCTTGGCCACTTCGGCGTTGATGCCTTCGTGGTTGATGCCGGCTTCCAGGCAGAGGTCGAGATGCTCTTCGACGATCTCGCGCGCAACGTCACCGACATTGCTGTAGCCGACGCCGGTGTAGTATGGGCCCTGCGGCGCCGGGTAGCCCTGCTCAGGGAAGCCAAGCGGGCGGCCGTTCTGGTAGAAGAAGTATTCCTGCTCGAAGCCGAACCACGTGCCTTCGTCGTCGAGGATCGTCGCGCGGGCATTGGTCGGGTGCGGCGTGACACCATCCGGCATCATGACTTCGCACATCACGAGAACGCCGTTCGTCCGGGCCGGATCGGGATAGAGAGCGACGGGCTTGAGAACGCAGTCGGAGCTGCGGCCTTCGGCCTGCATGGTCGAGCTGCCGTCGAAGCCCCAGAGCGGCAACTGCTCCAGTGCCGGGAACGCGTCGAATTCCTTGATCTGCGTCTTGCCGCGCAGGTTCGGTACCGGTGTGTACCCGTCGAGCCAGATGTACTCGAGCTTATACTTGGTCATGACAAATCTCTCATAGGTGGTGAGCAATCCAGGAGGTCGATGCCCGAAACCGAAAACCGGCCCCTCTGAACTGGAGGAATGCACACGCCGTGCCAGTTTGCCTCCCACTTGGCGAAGATGACGATTTTGTTAACGGCCGAAGCGAGGGAAACCGGGGCCTCACCGCGGCGCTGTTGAAAAGACGAGGCAATTTGCAGCCCGGAACGGCAGCATGTTGCGCAGCATGGGGAACACTGACGCGAGTGAGGCAGTTGGTAAGTGGAAAATGAAGGCAGAAACACCAGGCGACGACCAGAAATCTGCCGCCCAATGGAAAAATGCGCGAAAACCCAACAAAGATTTGATTTATTTTTAGACATTCAGCGCAAAATATGTGCATATGAACGTCATATAACTCCAACACAGAAAAGGGAGCCGATGCCATGACAACGACACCACAGCGCCACTCGGCAACAATCTATCAATTCCCGATCGGCGGCCTCAAGGGGCTGAAGACCTGGAAGACCGGCATGGATGCGAAGGTCGAGGCTGTGGCCTCTCCCGTGATCATCGACAGCTGGTATCACGAAGCTGCCATGAACGAGACAAAGCCCCAATAAGGGTACAGATGCGACATTCTTTCAGACGTTAGGAGCGATTGCCGCGGAGATGCGACAGTCGCTTTTTTCATGCCCGGGTCACGAGGGGCTTGCCTCATGCAGCGTGTTTACGCTGCGGGATCGCCGATGGTGTCGGCCACATAGGCACCGCGCTCGCCCATCGGCTTCGGATGACCGGTCGTGGAATCGATGGTCGTCTGGTGCTCGAGTTCGGCGTTGATCTCCGCTCCGACGATCAGGATGATCACCGACATCCAGGTCCACACCATGAAGCCGATCAGGGCACCGAGGGTGCCATAGGTCGCGTTGTAGTTGGCGAAGTTCTCGATGTAGTAGGAAAAGCCGAGCGATGCGCCGAGCCAGGCGATGCTGGTGAATGCCGCACCCCAGGTCAGCCAGCGCAGCTGCGCCGTCTCCCGGCTGGGGCCGTAGCGATAAAGCATCATCGTGGCAAAGCAGACGATGGCCAGCATCAGCGGCCAGCGCGCGAACCGTGCGAGAAGCTCCACCCAGCGATCGAGCCACAGGAAGGACAGCACAGCTGGCAGAATGCCGATCGCGGAGATCACGACGACCGCCACGCCCAGCGCGCCGAGCGTGAAGAGGAAACCCAGACCCGTCATCTTCAAGAAGCCGCGCTTCTCGGTTTCGCCATAGGCGATGTTCATCGCGTCGAACAAGGCGCGCATGCCGTTATGCGCGCTCCACAACGCGACAACGAGACCGAAGACGAAGCCGATCGACAACGTCGACGTCTTCTGCGTCGCCAGCGTCTTCAACTGGTCGAGAATGATGTCGAGAGACCCGGTGGGCACGACATCGGAGAGGAGGGTAACCTGGGCACCGATCGCGCCGGGGTCCGCAACGAAGCCGTAGATCGAAACGAGCGCGGCAAGAGCGGGGAAGAGCGCGAGCAGAAGATAATAGGTGACGCCGGCCGCAATCAGCGTCACTCGGTCCTCGCCGATCTCGGCGATGACCCGCCAGAAGACATCCTTCAACCCGGGATAGGGAATGGCCGATGGCTTTTCCGCCAGGCGCCCCCTTCTGTCGCTTTCCCCGGTGCTATCCTTGAGCGGTACGCCGCCGATTGTCGCCGCTTGCCTGCCGGCCTGATGTCCGTCTGCCATGGAACCCTCTCACAGTCTTTGAGAGAGACTTACGGCTGTTGCGGCGGATTTCCATCCTGCGGCACATCATTTGGCGTGATCACCGGCATCTGACCCGTTTGAGGCGCCGGCTCGACGATTTCGCCATCGCCGACGGCTGGCGGCTTGAGCACGCCGTTGCAGTCGTCGAGTTTCTCGGTCAGCGAGCCGCTGCCGGGATTGGCATTCGGCGCGGTTCCCGACGGCGGCACGCCAACGGCGCATTCACCCTGCTGCGCTTGCGCGAAGGTGGCGCCCGCGGGCAAAACCAATGCGGCGGAAAGAAGCGTTACACGAATGAAATCCTTGACGAACATGACAAATCTCCTTTTGCTGAAAACGGGATAATGCCGGTATGGTTCCCTCGGAAGCCATCCGGATCGCCCGCACCTGCAGGCTCGGAACGACAGAAAACCTGATGATCGACGCTGACTTTTTCGACCGCTCCGCCGTGGACGTTGCCCGGGATCTGATCGGTGCGTCCCTGTTCGTCGATGGCATTGGCGGGGTCATCGTGGAGACCGAGGCCTATGAGCCCGATGATGCCGCGTCGCACAGCTTTCGCGGTCCGACGCCCCGCAACCGCGCCATGTTCGGGCCACCGGCGCATGCCTATGTCTACAGGTCCTACGGCATTCACTGGTGCGTCAACATGGTCTGCCGGCCGGGCAGTGCCGTGTTGATCCGGGCCCTACAGCCGACATCCGGACAGGATGTCATGGCGCAACGCCGCGGGCTCGATCAGCCAAGACTCCTCTGCGCCGGTCCCGGCCGGGTCTGCCAGGCGCTCGGCATCGATGGCGGGCATGACGGTCTGTCCCTGTTTGCGGTCCCCTTCTTTCTCTCAGGCCTTGAGGCACCCCCAGAGGTGATCGCAGGCCCCCGGATCGGCATCACCAAGGCGATCGACCATCCCTGGCGGTTCGGCCTCGCCGGTTCTGGCTATGTCAGCCGCAGTTTCACGCAGAGGAAACCGGCATCGACACGGGTTTTAAACACACCCCCAAATGAGGATTGAAAAAGTCCCGTCACGCCACATTTTTCTGTCCGAGAAAACATACGCAACCCACAGGAGACATCATGCGCCCGATCCTTTTCGCCATCCTCGGCATCGCCGCCCTCACCCTGGCTGGCTGCGGCAATACGGCAAACGGCCTGAAGCGCGACGGGCAGGACACGAGCCGGGCGCTCGACAATGCGAGCAACCGCGTGCTGTCGCAAAACGGAAAATAAAGCGGCAAAACATTCAAGCGGTCACGCGCCGTCTTCTCCGTTGACCAACCTCACGCGATCACCGCGTCCCGCTTAAAGCAGCCGGGACGCGGTTCACATTGCCAAGTTTCGACAGCCGACATTGTTTTTTTAAATGGCCGCCCTGAATTTACCATCTAGGAGAAAGGTCACCGAAAGGACGACCATTGAACGACGTGACAGAGCACCAGCGCATCGAAGCCCAGATCGTCCGGAAGGATCTGGGGCCCGATCCCTTCGCAGCGGCCGTGCGCTCGACGCGCATGCCGATGATCATCACGGATCCCTCCAAGCCGGACAATCCGATCGTCTTTGCCAATGACGCGTTTCTCCGCTTCACCGGCTACGAGCGCGACGAGGTCATCAACACGAACTGCCGTTTCCTGCAGGGGCCGGATACGGACCGCGGCGATATCCAGAAGGTGCGAGAGGCGATCGCCAATCGGCATCCGATTGAGATCGACGTCGTAAACTACAAGAAGAATGGCGAGCCCTTCTGGAATCGCCTGCTGATTTCCCCGGTTTTCAATGAGATGGGCGAACTCACTTATTTCTTCGCGTCCCAGCTTGATGTCACCGTGGAGCGTGATCTCCTCGTGCGCCTGGAGCGCGACCGCGACCTGCTGGAGGGCGAGGTCCAAAAGCGCACGGCGGAGCTGAAGCGCAATGAAACGCAGCTGCGCTTTGCCATGGAGGCGGGCCATCTCGGCTATTGGACGCTCAACATCTCCACTATGGAACTCGTCGCCTCGCCGGATTGCAAGGCGAACTTCGGCTATGCGCCGGACCAGGATTTCACGGTCGACAATCTTCTCGATGCCGTTCTGCCGGAGGATCAGGCGCGGGTGCGCGACGCTTTCCGAAAGGCGGTGGAACGCCACGAAGAATATGATGTCGAGCACCGGTGCGTGCTTCCCGATGGCCGGCTGCGCTGGGTGCATATTCGCGGGTTGGTCTATTACGACGCTGACGGTCAGGCCTCCCAAATGTCGGGACTGTCGATGGACATCACCGACCGGAAGCAGACCGAGGAAGCGCGCGCCATCACCGTGCGTGAACTCAGCCACCGCATGAAGAACCTGATGACCACGGTACAGTCGGTCATCAACCAGACGCTTCGGCAGGCGCCGGACAAGGAAGCTGCCGGCAGGGCCATCACCTCGCGCCTGCAGTCGATCGGCGCGGCACAGGACCTGCTCGTCTCCGGCAATTTTTCCGGTGCCGATCTCGGCCGGATCATCCGGGCGACGCTCGATCCGTTCTGGGACAGCTATCCCAACCGGATCGACATCGACGGGCCGGACCTGCAGATCTCGTCCAACCTCGTGTTGACGCTGGCGATGGCCCTGCATGAACTGGCGACCAACGCCATCAAGTATGGCGCGCTCTCCAACCTGTCGGGACGCATCCGCATCCGCTGGTACGCCATGCCCGACGTGTCCCTGCATCGGCTGAAGCTGATATGGGAGGAGAGCGGCGGCCCGCCGGTGTCACCCCCGACCAGCCGCGGCTTCGGCACCCGCATGATCGAGCGCGTGCTGTCCAACAGTCTCGGTGGCAGCGCCGAACTGCACTACGACGTCACGGGCGTCGTCTTCACGATGGAAGCGCCGATCGGCGACGAAAATGAAGACGGCGGGGACATGCGCCTCCGCTAGAGTATTTCCTAAGCCGTCAGCTCCGGTAGGCCGGCTGCTGCTGGTCCAGAACGCGCCGCACGCTTTCCAGATGAAGCCGGGCGCTTTCCGGGTCTCCTTCCCGCATCTGGCGCGCGGCAACGGTGGCAATCTCCGGCGAAACCGGCAGAAGCCGCCGACCGGTGCTCATAGCTTTCAGCTGCACCTCGGCGGCGCGCTCCAGATAATAGAGATCGTCCCAGGCCTCGGCGATATTCGGCGCACAGACCATCACGCCGTGGTTCTTCAAGAACAGGATGTCCTTGTCACCGAGGACGGCGGCGATCCGGTCGCCCTCCCGCTCGTCGAGCGCCAGCCCGTTATAATCCTCGTCCACCGCAACGCGGCCGTAGAATTTCAGTGACGTCTGCCCGGCCCAGACAAGCGGCTCGCCCTCGACCATGCTCAGTGCCGTCGCATTCGGCATATGCGTATGGAAGGCGGCGCCGACGCGCGGGCTCATCTTGTGAAGCCGGGCATGGATGTAAAACGCGGTGGCCTCCGGCACCCCGTCGCCCGCGATCACATGGCCCTCGAAATCGCAGATCAGCAGCGACGATGCCGTCGCCTCCTGAAAGGCCCAGCCGAGGCGGTTGACGAGGAAGAGATCGGGATGGCCCGGAACGACCGCCGAAAAATGATTGCAGATGCCCTCCTCCAGCCCCAGCCGCGCCGCCATGCGGAGGCTCGCGGCGAGATCGACACGGGCCTGCCAGATTTCCTCCGTCTCGAGCGACGCGTTGCGCAGCAGCGCGGGACCAGCCTTGGGGATCGTCAGTTCATGCGCCATGTCGGCCTCCAGAATCTTATTGCATCCAGCCGGCGGCCTTAAGCAGGCCGGGGACATGATCGAGCGTGGGAACACGCTCATCCGGCCGGTAATCCTCCGGCGGCTTGCGCCCCGTTCCCCGGTCGATCCAGATCGTACGAAAGCCCAAGTCTCGCGCCGCCGCAAGATCGAGATGCGGACTGGCGCAGATATGCACCAGCTCTTCGCGCGAAATGCCGAGGCTCTTCCACGCGTGATGGAAGATCTGCGCCGACGGCTTGTAGGCGCCCGCCTGCTCGGCCGTGATCACCCGGTCGATGACGCCGCCGAGCTGGGCGACATTGCCCGCGATGATCGCATCGTCTGTGTTGGAGATGATGGCCAGCTTGAAGCCGGCGTCCTTCAGCCGGCGCAACGTCTCCACCACCTCCGGAAAAGGCGGCATCCGGCCGATCGATCCGGTGAGGATCTCGGCATCCGCGGGATTGAACGCGCGGTCGAACGCCACCATCGTCTTCTCCAACGCGAGCGCGCTGACCTCGCGAAACGATCGATGCGGCCGCTCGGCTTCAAGCGCATGCTCATACCCGTCGAACGTGGAAATGAAGGCGCTGGGATCGACGGTCCCGGCTTGCCCCGACAGGATCGTCGAGATCGCCGCCATCAGGCCTTCGTCCCACTGGATCAGCGTTCCGTAACAGTCGAATGTCAGCCAGTCCGGCCGCGGTCCGGTCAATGTCATCGCATCGTCTCCTTGGTCCCCAATGTTTTGGCAAAGGATCTCACCATTGGGAAATGAAATGTTCGGATGCCCATGAACGGGTTTGACGCTGACCTGTCCGGCAGGCCGAGCCGATATGCCAGACGAAAACGCCGCCCGTCGGGTGAACGGGCGGCGCTGGAGATCATGACGATCGATGCGAGAGCCGTCAGGCCTGCGGCTGCGGCGCGGGGTGCGCATCCGTCGTCGCCTGCGCCTCCGGCTTCTCCTCGTGGATCCGGAACCAGGCGACGTAGAGCGCCGGCAGGAAGAGAAGCGTCAGGACCGTACCGACGATGATGCCCCCAATCATGGCATAGGCCATGGGGCCCCAGAAGATCTCGCGCGCGATCGGGATGAGCGCGAGGCTGGCGGCGGCGGCCGTCAGCATGATCGGCCGCATACGATGCTCGGTCGCCTCGACCACGGCGCGCCAGGGGGCAACGCCCTCCCGCCGCAGCGTCTCGATCTGGTCGATCAGGATCACCGAGTTGCGGATGAGAATGCCGATCAGCGCGAGGATGCCGAGGATGGCGACGAAGCCCATCGGCGCACCGCTCGGCAGCAGTGCCGCGACGACGCCGATGATGGCGAGCGGCGCGACCGCGAAGACGAGGAACAGCCGGCTGAAGCTCTGCAGCTGGATCATCAGGATCGTCGCCATGACGAACAGCATCAGCGGCACGACGGCGGCGATCGGCCCCTGTGCCTTGCCGCTTTCCTCGACGGCACCGGCAACGGCGATCGAATAGCCGGGCGGCAGCGTCGCCTCGAAGGACTTCACGGCCGGATCGAGCTCGGCCACGGCCGTCGCCGGCTGAACCTTGTCGATCATGCCGGCACGCACCGTGACGGTCGGAATGCGCGAGCGGGTCCAGATCAGCGGCTGCTCGACATCGTAGCGGAAGGACGCGACGGCTGCGAGCGGCACGGACCGCCCGTCGCCGACCGGCAGCTGGAGGTCGCGCAACGTCTCGATGGAGCTGCGCTCCGCCTCGACCGCACGGCCGACGATGTTGACGAGGTAGATATCGTCACGCACCTGCGTCGCCGTCGTGCCGCCGACGATACCGTTGATGGTGGTGGCGATTGCCTGCGACGTGATGCCGAGCTGGCGCGCCTTGTCCTGCAGCACGTCGATCTTGACCACGCGCGACGGCTCGTTCCAGTCGTAGGCGACGTCGCCCAGATGCTTGTTCCCACCGACGATATTGCCGAGGTCGAGCGCCAGCTGCCGCACCGTCTGGATTTCCGGTCCGCTGACGCGATAGGCAACGGGACGGCCGACCGGCGGGCCGATGTCGAGGAGCTTCACATAGGCATCCGTGCCGATGAACGTCTTCTTGAGATAGGCCTCGAGATCCGTCTTCAGCCGGTCGCGCGCCTCGATGCTCTTGCTGACGATAATCGTCTGCCCGAAGGCCGGGCTGTTCGGCTGCACGTCGAACGACAGGACGAAGCGCAACGCGCCCTGCCCCACATAGCTCGACCAGTGCTCGACATCCGGATTGCCCTTCAGCTTCTCCGCCTCGAACTGGGCGATCTCCCGCTGTGTCTCGCGGATCGATGCGCTCTGCGGCAGGTTCCAGTCGATGATGAGCTCGTTGCGGTCCGACGAGGGGAAGAACTGCTGCTGGACGAACTGCATGCTGTAGACGGAACCCGCGAACACGATCAGCGTCACGACGATCGTGACCCAGCGAAAGCGCATGCAGATCAGCAGGAGGCGCGAGAAGATGCGGGCGACGATGCCCTTGGCGCCGTGATGCTGCTTCATCGTCTTCGGCAGGATCAGCACGCCCAAGAGCGGTGTGAAGAGCACGGCGACGATCCAGGAGAGGATGAGCGACGCGGCGATGACGATGAACAGCGTGAAGGTGAACTCACCGGCCGCGCTGTTGTTGAGACCGACGGGAATGAAGCCCGCGACGGTCACAAGCGTGCCCGTCAGCATCGGAAAGGCCGTGGACGTGTAGACATAGGTGGCGGCCTTGCGCAGGTCGTCGCCCGCCTCCAGCCGCGCCACCATCATCTCCACCGCGATCATGGCATCGTCTACGAGCAGGCCGAGTGCGATGATCAGCGCGCCCAGCGAAATGCGCTGGAGCGAAATGCCGAGATATTCCATGATGACGAAGGTCATCGCGAGAACGAGCGGGATCGCTATGGCGACCACCAGCCCGGCCCGCAGGCCGAGGCTGACGAAGGAGACCGCAAGCACGATGGCGATAGCCTCGAACAGTGCCCGCGTGAAACCCGACACCGCCTCGTCGACGATCTTCGGCTGGTCGGAGACCAGATGCGCATCGATGCCGACCGGCAGCTTCCGCTCGATCGTGTCCATGCGCTCCGTCAGCGCCTCGCCGAAAGCCAGAAGATTGGCGCCCTGCTTCATGTTGACCGCCAGCGCGATCGCCGGCTCGCCATTGTAGCGGAAGATCGTGCTCGGCGGATCGGCGTAGCCACGGCGGATGGAGGCGACGTCGCTCAGCCGGAAGAACTGGTCGTTGACCCGCAGGTTGAGGTTGCGCAGGCTCTCCTCGGAGGAAAACTGGCCGGAGACGCGAACGCTGATGCGCTCCGGGCTATCCTGCATGACGCCGGAGGGGGCGACCGCGTTCTGGGCCTGCAGCGTATCGACCACACTCTGCTGGTCGATGCCGAGCGCTGCCAGCTGGCGGGAGGAGAATTCGAGGAAGATCACCTCGTCCTGCGCCCCGATGATATCGACCTTGCCAGCGTTCGGCACGGTCAGCACCTCCGCCCGCACGGCTTCCACCGTGTCGCGGAGCTCGCGCTGCGAGAAGCCGTCCGAAGTGAAGGCGTAGATATTGCCGTAGACGTCGCCGAAGCTGTCGTTGAAGAAGGGCCCCTGCACGCCCGAGGGGAAATTGCCCTTGATGTCGCTGACGAGATTGCGCACCCGCACCCAGGTCGGCGCGACCTGCGCCGCCGGTGTCGTTTCGCGCAGATAGACGAACACCGTCGTCTGGCCGGCAACCGTCTGGCTTTTGGTATAGTCGAGCTGCGGCAGCTCCTCGAGCTTCTTCTCGATCCGCTCCGTCACCTGCTTGATCGTGTCCTCGACGGTGGCGCCGGGCCACTGCGCGGTGATGATCATGGTCTTGATCGTGAAGGAGGGATCCTCCTCGCGACCGAGATTAAGGTAGGACAGGAAGCCGGCAAGCGAGAAGACCAGCATGAAATACCAGAGAAGCGAGCGGTGACCCAGTCCCCAGTCCGACAGGTTGAACGGCTTCATTTCAAATCTCCGGAGATACGGATTTTCTGTCCGTCGGTCAGGCTGTTGACCCCGGCGACCACGACGCGGTCGCCGCGCTTGAGGCCGGAGCTTATGGAGACGCGATCGCCGCCAGTGCCAGTGCCAGTGCCAGTGCCAGTGCCGGCGCCGGTGCCGGTGCCGGTCGTCGTCACCTCGCGGGTGGCGACCGTATCGGTCCCGTCCGGAATGATCCACACCAGCGTCTTGCCCTCACGGGTAACGATGGCGGATGCGGGCAGCAGCAGTTCGGACGGGCGCATGTCGGGCAGCGACACCGAGATGACGGAGCCCAGACGGAAAGCGGCGGGCGCCGCCTGCAGCGCGATGCGGATGCGCTGGGAGCGGGTCACAGGATCGGCCGAGGGCTCGATGCGGCGCACGCGACCCTTGACCACTGTCGTCGGATCGGACTGGAGGACGACCGCGAAGGGATCGCCGATCTTGACCCCGGAGGCCGCCGAGGCGGGAAGATCGACCACGGCGTCCCGAAGGTCGGGCCGCGCCACCGTCACCACGGTCTGCCCGGCGGCAACCACCTGGCCGGGTTCGGCGGCCGTGCTGGTGACGACGCCGGTATAGTCGGCGGCGATCTTCGCATAGCTCAGACGCTCCTGCGCCTTTGCTAAATTTGACCGCGCCCGCACTTCGGCGGACTGTGCAGCCTGCGCGGCCTGCACGGCATCCTCGACGGCGGCCTGCGACACGACGGTCTTGGCGAAAAGGCCCCTCTGGCGCTGTTCGACGACACGGGCATTGTTGGCGGACGCCTGGGCGCTGACGAGCGACGCCTGTGCGGCCTGCACGTCCTGTTCCAGCGCCGTGGCTTCGAGCACGGCCAGCAACGTGCCGCGCTCCACGCCATCGCCCACCTGGACGTTGCGCGAGATCATGCGGCCGAGGATCTGGAAGCTGTAATTGGTGACGATCTGCGGCTCGACGGTTCCGGCGAAGGACAGCGGAACGGAATTCGTCTCTTCCAGCACCAGCGACTTCACCGGCCGCGGTGGCGGCGGCGGCGCTTCGGTGTCGTCGGAGCAGGCCGCCAGCATGAGGGCGAGCGGAAGGAGGATGAGGACGGGCTTCATGGGGTGGTCCCCTCGGACAGCATGACGGTCTGGCCCTGGCGCAGCAGCTTGGTGCCATCGACGACGACCTGATCGCCGGCCTTCAGACCGGTTGCGATGATCATGGCGCCGGTCTGGTATTCGGCGAGCGTCACCGTGCGGAGCGAAACGGTGGTGTTGGCGGGATCGAAGATCCACAGAGCGGGCTTTCCGCCCGACGCGGCCAGCGCGGTCGGCGGCAGTGTGAAGGCGGGCGGGCCGACCAGCGACACGGTGCCCCGCACGACCGAGGCGAGCGTCATGCCGGCCGGCGGCCGGTCGAGCCCGACCTTGACGCGCACGGTGCCCGTCTGCCGATCGACCGTCGGCGCGATCTCGCGCACCGGGCCGCGGGCGACGACGGAGGGGTCCGACGCCAGGCTGACGGTGACGTCCGGCGGCTCTCCGCTGCCCAGCAGCGACTCGTAGATATCAAAGACCGCATCCCGCGGGCCGTCCACGGCAACGGAGAAGACGGCCTGCGCCGCCTGAACCGTTTCGCCGACATCCGCATCGCGCGCCGTCACGATCCCGTCCGCTTCGGCGGTGAGCTTGGTATAGGACAGCGTTTCCTCGGCATTCGTCAGCGCCGACTCGGCCGATTTCAGCGCAGACCGCGCGACCTTCAGGTTCTCTTCCGCAAGATCATAGGTCGTCTGCGCCGTCGAATTGGCGCGAAGCAGCGTCTGCTGGCGCGCGAACGCCGCCGTCGCATGCGACACGTCGGCATTGGCAGCCGACAGCGTGGCGTGAGCGGATGCAAGATCGGCCTGCTGCACCTCGTCGTCCATCTGGGCGAGGAGCTGACCCTTGCGCACGGCGTCGCCCACATCGACCAGCCGCTCGATGATGCGGCCGCTGGTCCGGAACGACAGATTGGTCTCGGTGCGCGCGGCGATCGAACCCGTCAGGCTGATCTCGCTTTTCGACGGTTTGGGAGCGACGGTCTCGACGCGCACGCGCGGCACCGGCTTCGGCGCTGGCGCCTCATCGTCGGAACAGGCCGTCAGGGAGGACACCGCCATGGCAGCGACGAGCGCCATACGGACGAAGGGGAAGGTCATGATCGGATCCATATTGCCGTTTCGTCCGGGGTAAAGGCCCCTCGGGCTTGACGGGAAACCCTGCAGTTTCCTATTAATAGAAAACTCATCGGTTTCCGAAAGTCAAGAGGGCCCTCATGAGCATATGCGGATATAGTATCAAGAAAAAACCGGGCCGTCCTGCCGCGCTGAGCGAAGCCGAGCGCCGGGACCAGATTCTCGCTGCGGCTGAACGGTGTTTCGTCTCGCAAGGATACCGCTCGACGCATATGGACGATGTGGTCAAGGCCTGCGGCATGTCGAAGAAGACGGTGTATCGGAGTTTCGGAACCAAGGAAAACCTGTTCGTCGCCCTGATCGACCGGGTCATGCATGACGACATCAAGCTGGATATGCCGGAGGAGAATCAGCCGGCCGATGTCGTGATCGCCGATATCCTGTCCCGGCTCTCGGCTTTCGTCCTCTCCGACCGGCAGGTCAACATCACCCGGTTGGTCATTTCCGAAAGCGCGCACGCGCCGGAACTCGCGGCCGCCTTTCACGACAACGGCCTGCGCTACTGCAAGGAAAAGCTCACCGGCATCCTCTCCCGCCTCGACGCCACCGGCCGCCTGAAGGCGGAGCGTCCGTCGGAACTCGCAAGCCTGCTCGTCGGCGCCATCATCGGCGAATCGCTGGTGACGGCCCTCATCCGCCGACCGCAGCCGATGACGGATCGCGAGCGGGAGGGCCGCATCGACCATCTGCTGTCGCTCGTGCGTCCCTCGCTGATGCCGAAGGAGCCCGTTCAGGCTCCCTGAAGCACGTTCGTCGCTTCACGGAAAAGAGAGAGCGACGAACGGCGTCGCAGCGACACCGTGCAAGACGCGCACCACACGCTACTTTCAGCAGTATCGTTGCCCCGCCTCATTGCGCATCCTATGCTCCTGATGTCTGCGGGCGAAGCCCCACCTGCCGGACATGCCGGGATAAAGATCGATGCAATCCACCATCGTCATGATCAACCTGTTCGGCGCCATCGCGCTCCTGCTCTTCGGCCTGTCGCTGGTCAAGGACGGGGTATCGCGCGCCTTCGGCGCCCGGCTGCGCACGGGCCTTGCGACGGGCACGAAGCGCGGCTGGCGGGCCTTTCTCTCCGGCTTCGTCGCGACCGTGGCCCTTCAGAGTTCCACGGCCACGGCGCTGATGGTGTCGTCCTTCGTGGAGCGCCGCATGGTCAAGCAGCGGCTGGCGCAGATCGTGCTCCTCGGCGCGAATATCGGCACCGCCGTCACGGCCTGGATCGTCTCGACCGGCATCGAATGGCTCTCGCCGCTGCTGATTCTTTCAGGCACCGTGCTTTATCGCGGCAAACATAGCGGACGGCAGGGCGGCGGCACGGCCCTGATCGGCATCGGCCTCATGCTGCTCTCCCTGCATCTCCTCGGTCTTGCGACGGAGCCGATGCGCGCATCACCGGCGCTCGCCGCCTTCATCGCCCTTCTGGACGGCGCCTGGCTGGTCGCGCTCATCTTCAGCGCGGTGCTCGCCTTCGTGTCCTCGTCAAGCCTTGCGATCGTCGTCCTGATCCTGTCGCTTGCTTCGACCGGCATTCTCTCCCCCGGCCTCATCGTCGTGCTGGTGCTCGGCGCCAATCTCGGCGGCGCCATCCCACCGTTCGTCGCCACCCTCAACGGGCCGCCGGCGGCCCGCCGGGTGACGCTCGGCAACCTGATCGTGCGCACCTGCGGCTGTCTCATCGCCCTGCCGCTGGCCGGCATCGGCGCGGATCTGCTGGGCCGCCTGCCCCTGCCGCCGGAAAAGCTGCCGGTCGATGCGCATCTGATCTTCAACATCCTGCTGGCGATCGCGGCCTGGCCCTTCGCCCGCAGCCTGTCGATCCTGATGATGCGCATGGTGCCGGACCAGCCCGAGCGGGAGAATGCGCCGAAATTCCTCGACGACCACGAACTCTCCACCCCCGTCGTCGCCCTGACCAGCGCCACGCGAGAGGTGCTCGGTGTCGGCGATCTCATCGAGCGCATGCTGATCCTCGCTTCCGACAGCTTCCGCACCAACGACATGGCGCCGCTGCGCCAGATCGCAGGCTTGGAGCACAGCGTCGACAGCCTGCAGCAGGAGGTGAAGATCTACCTCTCGAAGCTCGGCCGGAAGGGCCTGGACGACGAGAACGGCCGGCGCTCCATCGTCATCGTGGACTATGCGATCAACCTCGAACATGTCGGCGATATTATCGAGAAGGGATTGCTCGATCAGGTGACGAAGAAGATCACGCTGGGGCTCAAGTTCTCCGACGCCGGCTTTCAGGAGTTGCAGACCCTGTTCGACATGACGATCGACAATCTGCGCATCGCCCAGACGATCTTCGTCACCCGCGACATCGATCTCGCCCGTCAGTTGATGGAGGTGAAGGTCGAGGTCCGTAATCTCGAGAAACAATCGGCCGAGCGGCATTTCCAGCGCCTGCGCGACGGCCATGCCGACAGCCTGCAGACCAGCTCGCTCCATCTCGACATGCTGCGCGACCTCAAGCGCATCAACGCCCATATCGTCTCCGTCGCGCATCCGATCATGGATGCGAGCGGCCTCCTGCGCGAAAGCCGCCTGAAGACCCTCGGCGTCTAGAGTTTGTCAGGGATAAGTGGGAACCGGTTATCCTGAAAAGACAAACGGAAACAAACTCGAAATCTCGTCAGGCGGACCGCTTCTCGGAGGGCGAGAGCCGGGCTTCGGCAATGGCCTGATCCATGCCCGTCAGCGCCCGGTCGAGATGTCCCTCGAAGACGAGCCGCTGCTCGTCGGGGTGCACCGTGATCTCGGGCCGCCCCTTCAGCCGCACCTCGTGCGAGGCGGAAAGCCCCTCGTCGATGCCGGGCGCCAGAAGATCGAAATAGCGCGTTCCCGGCCCGGTGAAGACGATCGGCAGGCGGCCATGGAAACTCATCAGCCGCGACAGGCCGTTGCCGAGCGCAAGCCCCGCCTGACGGAAGGCGTAGCCCGCCATCCGGTTTCCACCGCGCGCCGTCTGCGCGATCTTGTCCATCTCCGGCAGCGGCACGAATTTCGCCGGGATCGTATCGGCCGGCACCTGAAAGGCCGTGCGCAGGATGCCGTAGAACCCGGCCGTCGCCTCGATGCACCCCTGCCCGCCACAACGGCAGAGCCCGCCGCCCGGGGCGTGGAGCATATGCCCGAAATTGGGCGCGCTCGCCTCCACCTCGTCATGGCGCCGAACGCGAACGATGCCGAGCCCGATGCTGTGACCGAGCGACACGACCGCCAGTGCATGGTCCTCCGCGGAAGGTTTCGCCGCAATCCCGAGCGCCTGCGCCACGAGCAGCGTCTCGTTGCTGAGCGTTACGACGGCGCGCCAGTCGGGCGCGAGCAGATCGGCGAAGTCGATCTCCTGCTCTCCCAGCAAGGGCGACCAGAGCAGCCGATGCCCGTCGGCATCGACCGTTCCCTTGCTGCTGATCGAGATCGCCATCACCGCCTCGCGCGCAAGCTGCGAACGATCGGCGAGCCGGGCCAGCGCCTCGCGAAACTGGGGCGCGAAGCGGGACGTGCTCTGCGCATCGTGGCGCCGCGCCTCGTCGAACCGGTCGATCAGCCGGCCGGCATAATCGACCAGCGAATACTGCACGGCATCCGACGAGATCTGCGCGGTGATCAGATAGCCACAATTGCGCGCTTGCGAAAACAGCACGCGGGGCCGGCCGCGCCCTGCCCCCGGTTGCTGCTCGCTCCGCTCCAGCACACCCGCCTTCTCCAGCTCGACGGTGATGGCGGAGACGGTCGCCGACGACAGCCCGGTGCGCGTCCCAAGGTCCGTATGCGACTGCGGACCATGCCGCCGCAGGCCTGAGAGAACGAGCAGGATGTTCTGCTGGCGCATCTGCTCGGAGCCGGACTTGATGAGCATGCGCAGCCTGACCTTATCCACCCGAAATCCAAAAAACCTGTCGAATAACCCCAGAAATGACCGTGTTGACAGCCCTGAAAATCTCTGACATCTATTTTCTCGACTGTCGAGAAAAAACTCTCAGGAGGAGGGTTCGGCAGGTTTTCGGGCTGGGCGGGGGTCGTGCGGGAGGTTCGCGCGAACGGTCAGCCGCGTTTGGGAGGTTTTGATGAAATCCGTTCTGAAACTCATGGCCGGCGTTGCCGTCATCGTATCCTTGCATTCCGCGGTGCAGGCCAAGGACCTCGTCGTCGGGGTATCCTGGTCGAACTTCCAGGAAGAGCGCTGGAAGACCGACGAGGCCGCCATCAAGGCTGCACTCGAAGCATCCGGCGACAAGTACATCTCGGCCGACGCCCAGTCGTCCGCCGCCAAGCAGCTGACCGATGTGGAGTCGCTGATCTCGCAGGGCGCCAACGCGCTGATCGTGCTGGCGCAGGATAGCGACGCGATCGGCCCGGCCATCGAGAAGGCTGCCGCCGAAGGCATTCCGGTCGTCGGCTACGACCGCCTGATCGAAAACCCCGCCGCTTTCTACATCACCTTCGACAACAAGGAAGTCGGCCGCATGCAGGCCCGCGAAGTGTTGAAGGCAAAGCCGGAAGGCAACTACGTCTTCATCAAAGGCTCGTCTGCCGACCCGAACGCCGACTTCCTGTTCTCCGGCCAGGTCGAAGTGCTCAAAGAAGCCATGGACGCCGGCAAGATAAAGAATGTTGGCGAAGCCTATACCGATGGCTGGAAGCCGGAACTGGCCCAGAAGAACATGGAGCAGTTTCTGACCGCCGCCGACAACAAGGTCGACGCCGTGGTCGCCTCCAATGACGGCACCGCCGGCGGCGCGATCGCAGCGCTGGACGCGCAGGGGCTCGCCGGCTCCGTCCCCGTCTCCGGCCAAGATGCCGACAAGGCTGCGCTCAACCGCGTCGCGCTCGGCACCCAGACCGTTTCCGTCTGGAAGGACAGCCGCGTTCTCGGCAAGCGCGCCGCGGAAATCGCGGTCGATCTCGCCAACGGCAAGAAGATGGACGCTATCACCGACGTCCAGACCTTTGAAGGCGGCCCGAAGAAGGTGGCCATGAAGTCCGTGTTCCTCTCCCCCATGCCGATCACCAAGGACAATCTGAACGCCGTGATCGACGCCAAGTGGATCAGCAAGGAAGAAGCCTGCCAGGGCGTGAAGGCCGGCTCTGTCGCCGCCTGCAACTGATCGGCCTGCAGCTGATCGGCAAGCCAATGTGAAACGGGGCGGACGGGGCATCGCGCATGCCGCGTCCGCCCCGATCTGAGCGGATGAGGGATCTGCACAGGCGGAGGATCGCGCATGGTCGTGGAAACACGGCACGCCTGCCCGGTTCATTGCCCGGTTCATGAGGGAGAACGACGAGGCCATGGCCGAAACCACCAATACGATACCATTCAACCCGGCACGGGCGACGACCGAAAATCCGGTCCGGCGCTTCTTTCGCGCCACCGAGATCGACACGCGCCTGCTCGGCATGATCGGCGCGCTGCTGGTCATCTGGATCGGCTTCCACATGTTGACGGGTGGCCTGTTCCTGACCCCGCGCAACCTCTGGAACCTCACCGTACAGACCTCGTCCGTGGCAGTCATGGCGACCGGCATGGTGCTGATCATCGTCACGCGCAACATCGACCTCTCCGTCGGCTCCGTGCTCGGCTTCTGCGGGATGGTGATGGGCGTCATGCAGGCGCAGATCCTGCCGCAATATCTCGGCCTCGACAGTTCACTCATCTGGATCGTCACGCTCGCCTGCGGCGTCGTCGTCGGCGGCCTCATCGGCGCGCTCCACGGCGTCATCATCGCCTTTCTCGGCGTACCCTCCTTCATCGTCACGCTCGGTGGCCTGCTCGTCTGGCGCGGCGCCACGTGGTTCGTCACGTCAGGGCAGACGGTTGCCCCGATGAATGCCACCTTCCGCCTCATGGGCGGCGGCACGGAAGGCTCCATCGGCGCCACCGCCAGCTGGGTCGTCGGGCTCATCGCCTGCCTCGCCATCGTCGGGGCCATTCTCAACGCCCGCAAGCAGCGCAAGCGCTTCGGCTTTCCGCGCCGGCCGGTCTGGGCGGAATATGTGCTGGCCACCCTCTCCTGCGCCGTCGTCATCGGGGCCGTGCTCGTTGCCAACAGCTATTACTGGCCCGTCAACATCGCCCTTCGCTATGCCGAGGCCAACGCCATTCCCGTGCCCGAGGGCGGGCTGAAGATCTCCCACGGCATCGCCGTTCCCGTGCTCATCGCCATTGCCGTCGGCATCGTGATGACCTTCATCTCCACCCGCCTGCGCTTCGGCCGTTATGTCTTCGCCATCGGCGGAAACCAGGAGGCCGCGGAACTCGCCGGCATCAAGACCCGCTGGGTGACGGTGCGTATCTTCGCGCTGATGGGTATTCTCTGCGCCATCGCCGCCGCCATCTCCACCGCCCGCCTTAACGCCGCCACCAATGCGCAGGGCGAGCTCGACGAGCTCTACACGATCGCCGCAGCCGTCATCGGCGGGACGTCGCTGGCCGGCGGCGTCGGCACCATCGCCGGCGCCATGCTCGGGGCCTTCGTCATGCAGTCCCTGCAGTCGGGCATGGTGCTTCTCGGCATCGACAGCCCGCTCCAGCGCATCGTCGTCGGCTTCGTGCTGGTCGTCGCCGTCTGGCTCGACACCGTCTATCGCGCGCGCGCCAAGTAAGGAGGCCGATCATGACCCCGACAACACCCCAAGGCATCCCTGCAACAGCCGCCAGCGGTAGCACCACAGCCATGCCATCCGGCACGCCGCTGGTCGAGATGAAGAACGTCTCGATCTCGTTCGGCGGCATCCACGCCGTCGATAATGCCTCGATCGATCTCTACCCCGGCGAGGTGGTGGCGCTTCTCGGCCATAACGGTGCGGGCAAATCGACGCTGATCAAGATCCTCTCGGGCGCCTACAAGCGCGATGCCGGCGAGATCCTGATCAACGGCCAGCCGGCCGAGATCTCCAATCCGCGCGACGCGAAGAAATACGGCATCGAAACGATCTACCAGACGCTCGCCGTCGCCGACAACGTCGATGCGGCGGCCAACCTCTATCTCGGGCGCGAACTGCGCACCCCATGGGGCACGCTGGACGACGTGGCGATGGAAGCCAAGGCCCGCGAAGTGATGGGCCGGCTCAACCCGAATTTCCGCCGCTTCAAGGAACCGGTAAAGGCGCTATCCGGCGGACAGCGGCAGTCCGTGGCGATTGCCCGCGCGATTCTGTTCGACGCCCGCATCCTCATCATGGACGAGCCGACGGCCGCACTCGGGCCGCAGGAAACGGCGCAGGTCGGCGATCTTATCCGGCAGCTGAAGCGCGAAGGCATTGGCATCTTCCTGATCAGCCACGACATTCACGACGTCTTCGATCTTGCCGATCGGGTCTCCGTCATGAAGAACGGCCAGGTCGTCGGGCATGCCCGAACGGAGGATGTGACCAAGGACGAAGTGCTCGGCATGATCATTCTGGGCAAGGTGCCGCCAAAGGCCATCGCCGGCCCCGGCGCCATGCAGACGGCCTGACAGCCATCCTCACGCGTCATCGAGCCGGGCATTCCAGCAATGCCCGGCTTTGTTTTGGGAACCTTCACCGCGAGCATGGCTTTGCTTGCCATGGCCAACACGTTCGGCCATAGCCTTCGACCGGAAGGCACCCTGAGGCCCGCATTTCGGGTCGCCGCAAGGGACTTCGACGTAAGCATTTCCAGCCGAAGCGGAATCGCTTCGGCGTCGGACAATGCGACAAAACAAGAAACAGACGACTTCCGGAAAACGCACGTTTTCCGGAAGTCGTCGAGGGAGATCATCATGAAAAACCATTCCTTCGGCAGACTGCCGTTCACCGTGTCCAATGTCGGCTTCGGCGCCTGGCAGATCGGCGGATCCTGGGGCGACGTCAGCGAAGCCGATGGCCGCGCAGCGCTCAATGCGGCGCTGGATGCCGGCATCACCTTCATCGACACCGCCGACGTCTACGGCGACGGCCGCTCGGAAAA
Organism: Rhizobium sp. PP-CC-3A-592; assembly: GCF_003217095.1. Taxonomy (GTDB): domain Bacteria; phylum Pseudomonadota; class Alphaproteobacteria; order Rhizobiales; family Rhizobiaceae; genus Ferranicluibacter. Next base: position 666,391 of record NZ_QJSR01000002.1, on the reverse strand, counting down.
GATCATTGCCGATGTGCTGAAGACGCGCGGGGACACGCGGCCGATGGTGGCCACCAAGGCCGGCCGCCGGCTGAACCCGCATGTTACGGAGGGCTACACCAAGGCAAACCTCGAAGGCTTCATCGACCGCAGCCTTGCCAATCTCGGCGTCGATATTCTCGACCTCGTGCAGCTGCATTGCCCGCCCACCGAGGTTCTCTATCGTCCCGAAGTGTTCGAAGGTCTGGACGCGCTGCAAGCGGCCGGCAAGATCGGCGGCTATGGCGTGTCGGTCGAAAAGGTCGAGGAAGCGCTGAAGGCGATCGAATATCCCGGCGTCGTCAGCATCCAGATCATCTACAACCTCTTCCGCCAGCGCCCGGACCACTTGTTCTTCCAGGAAGCCCGCCGCAAGAACATCGCCGTCATCGCCCGCGTGCCGCTCGCCAGCGGCCTCCTGTCCGGCAAGATCACCGCGGACACGACCTTTGCCACCGACGACCACCGCAATTTCAACCGCAACGGCGATGCGTTCGACGTCGGCGAGACCTTCGCTGGCGTTCCGTTCGAGGTCGGTCTGCAGGCGGTCGAGGAAGTGCGCAAGCTGGTGCCGCAGGGCGCGACCATGGCCGCCTTCTCGCTTCGCTGGATCCTGATGAGCGATGCCGTCACCGTCGTCATCCCCGGCGCCCGCAATGCGGAACAGGCCCGCGCCAATGCCGCCGCCTCCGATCTCGCGCCTCTGTCGAACGATGTGATGGCCGCCGCGCGTGAGATCTACAAGAGCCTGATCGCCCCGCACGTCCACCAGAAATGGTAGGCTGAGACGCAAGCCCTGAAACGACGAGAGCCCATGCCGCAGGTTAGCGGCATGGGCTCTTTCATATTGTCAGGCGAGGCATTTACGCGGGATAGCGCGAAGCGTACCAGGCCTTGAAGAGGGTGTACTGATTCTCGATGTGGCGGCGCTGCGAGGCGCTCAGCGCATCGCCCTCGTTGAAGTGCAGTTCATATTCCGCGTCGCCGTTCAGCACCATCAGATATTTGTAGTGCAGGACGAGGTCCGGGCCTTCGTCATAGGTGGAAAGCACCCACAGCGCCTCTTCCAGTTCCTTCGCATCGCGGCGCGCCTCGGCGTCGCCAGCGGCTGCCTTTTCGCACAGAGCGACGAGGTGCAGCACTTCCTTCGGAAGCGCATTGCCGATGCCGGTGATGGCGCCGCCGGCGCCGCAATTGACGAAGCCGTGATAGACGCCGGTGTCGACACCGACCATGAGGATGAGATCATCATCGCCGGTGGTGATGTTCTCGGCCGCATAGGTCATGTCGGCCTTGCCGCCGAATTCCTTGAAGCCGACGAGGTTCGCAAAGCTGGCGCGCAGCGCGAAGAAGAGATCGGCGCGCGTGGCAAAGCCATAATAGGGGCTGTTGTAGATGACGGCGGGCAGGCCGTCGGCCGCCTTCAGGACAGCCGAGAAGTGATCCTTCTGGGCAGCCAGCGACGAGCCGCGCGACAGAAGCCGCGGGATGACCATCAAGCCCTTCGCACCCACCTTCGCGGCATGTGCCGCGTGACCGGCAGCAGAGGCCGTGCTGACGGCGCCCGTGCCGACGATGACGGGAACGCTGGCCTCCACCAGACGACGCACACCTTCCTGCCGCTGCTCGTCCGTCAGGAGCGGCCAGTCGCCCATCGATCCGCAATAGACGACGGCCGACATGCCGAGATCGATCAGCTCACGCCCCTTGCGCACCAGCGCATCGAAGTCCGGCGTGCGATCGGGCAGGCACGGTGTCATCAAAGCGGGAATGCAGCCGGCAAAAACGGAATCGGTCATCTCATCTCTCCAAAAGAAGCGCGAACCGAACGATGTTCCCCATCGCTCACCCGCTGTTGAGAAGGCTTTAGCAAATCACGCACTCTCTGTCGACAAAATAAATACAGGAACTTTAGACGGGTGGAGATGCACCGCGAAAACGGTGGAAGCGTCGATGGTCAGCAGGCTGCGCTATCGGCGCTCCGGTCTTCGAAGTGCTGCAAGACGCGTTGAAAAATAACGGTCCAACGACAAAACGACGCGCGTAGGGAATGTCGCAAGAAACGACGAAAACCGCGCCAGAAGCGCGGTCAAACATCATAGCAATGTGCATGAAGAAATTTTGGTGGGTGATGTAGGGTTCGAACCTACGACCCGCTGATTAAGAGTCAGCTGCTCTACCAACTGAGCTAATCACCCATCCCCACTGCATGCCTGCAGTGCCACACTGCGTATCCGCGGTGCGACACTGCATCGCTGCGGTGTGACCGGGCGTATAAAGACCTTCGCCCGGCTTGTCCAGTTGCAGCAGGCAACTTTTTGCGATGTCCTACGGGAAATCGTGAAAGCCGATCAGGCCGCCATGAGACCATAGCGCTTGAGGATGACGGCGATCTTTTCGTCCTGCGCGCGGTCGGGCAGCAAGGCCGGCTGGCGGCTGGCGCCGACCGAGGGGTCGGTGAGGTAGAGCGCGCGCTTGACCAGCGCCGGCGGGAATCCGAGCGCGTAGAGATCGGTGCGGAAAGCGGTGTAGATCGCCTGCTGACGTTCCGCTTCGGCGATATCACCGCTGTTGAAAGCGTTGAGGATGCCGGAGAGCACGTCTGGCATGGCATTGCCGAGACCGGAGATGCAGCCCGCGGCGCCGTTCTGCAGCGACCAGAGCACGAGATGATCCGGGCCGGAATAGACTTCGAAGCCCTCGACGCTTTTGCCGACCGCGAGATAGGCCTCCAGCGTCTCCTTGGCGCCGCCGGAATCCTTGATGCCGGCGATGTTGCCATGCGCGGACAGCGCCCGGGCCGTTTCCGGCTCGATGTGGTTCTGCGTGCGGGCGGGAATGTCGTAGAGGTAGACCGGTGTCTGCACCGCATCCGCGACCGTCGAGAAGTGCCGGATCAGGCCGTCCTGCGTGCAAGCGATGAAGAAGGGCGTGATAACGGCGATGCCGGTGACGCCGATGCGGTCGAATTCTCGGGCAAGCTTCAGCGTCTCGAACGTCGCCGGCATGCCAGCATTGACGATGACATCGACCTTGCCACCAACCTCGTCCACCACCTCTTCCGTCAGCTGCACCTTTTCGTCGTAGGTCAGGGCGGAGAAATCGCCATTCGTACCGGCGCACATGATGTTGTTGCCGGCTGCGACCTGCCGGCGCACCTGCGCGCGGGTGGCGGCGTAGTTGATCGTTTCATCGTCGTTGAAGCAGGTGACGAGCGCGACGAAGGCTTTCTTGGACATGACGTTCTCCTGAATTCTTGAGGTAGGCAGCCGCAGGCCTCAGGCCCGCTGGAGGCGGGCGGCGCGATGGGCGGCCTGCACATCCGGATCGGGGTTGAGACCGGCCGCGAGCAGTGCCTGCGTATAGGCCTCGCGCGGGGTCTGGAAGACCTCGCGAACGGTGCCCAGTTCCACCACCTTGCCGTTCTGCATCACCATCACATGGTCGGCGAAGTCGCGCACCACGGGCAGGTCGTGCGCGATGAAGATGAAGGCGATGCCCATGGTCTTGCGAAGATTGTCGAGCAGCGCGATCACCTGCGCCTGCACCGAGACGTCGAGGGCCGAGACCGCCTCGTCGCAAATGATCAGCTTCGGCTCCAGCGCCAGAGCGCGCGCAATCGCGATGCGCTGCCGCTGCCCGCCCGAAAACTGGTGCGGATAGCGTCCCATATGCTCCGGCCCGAGCCCGACCTGCACGAGCAGCTCCGCAACGCGGGCGCGCCACTTGGCCTTGGGCAGGATATCCGGATGGATAACCCAGGCCTCCGAGACCAGCTGGTAGACGGTCATGCGCGGGTTCAGCGACTGCGTCGGGTCCTGAAAGACCATCTGCAGGTCGCGCCGCAGCTTGTAGAGCTCGGCAGCCCCCATCTGGAAAAGGTCCCTGCCCTTCCACAGCGCGCTGCCGCTGGTCGGCTCGTCGAGGCGCAGCAGAATGCGGGCGAGCGTCGATTTGCCCGATCCGCTTTCGCCCACCACCGCCAGCGTTTCGCCGGGCATCAGGTCGAACGAAACGCCCTTCAGCGCGTCGAAGGCGCCATAGGTCTTGCGGGCATCGCGCACCTGCAAAACGGGCTCGACGCGGGGCAGCGGGGCATGCATCTCGCCCTTGCCGGGGGCAGCAGCAATGAGCTTGCGGGTATAGGGATGCTGCGGATTGCGATAGACATCGCGCACTGTGCCGCTTTCGACCAGCTGGCCCTTCTCCATCACGACGACGCGGTCGGCGACTTCGGCGACGACGCCGAGGTCGTGGGTGATGATCAGGATCGCCATGCCGGTTTCCTGCTGCAGCTCTTCGAGCAGCGCCAGAACCTCGGCCTGTACGGTCACGTCGAGCGCGGTCGTCGGCTCGTCGGCGATCAGCAGGTCCGGCCGCAGCGCGAGCGCCATGGCGATCATGACGCGCTGACGCTGGCCGCCGGAAAATTCGTGCGGATATTTGTCGAGCGCGTTTTCCGGATCGGGAATGCCGACGCGGCCCATCAGCCGGAGGGCTTCGGCCTGCGCCTTGGCGCCATTCGTTCCATGTGCCGTCAGCGCCTCGCGGATCTGCCATCCCACGGTGTAGACGGGATTGAGGTGGCTCAGCGGATCCTGAAAGATCATGGCGATGCGCCGGCCATTGACCTCGCGACGCGCCTGCGCCGGCATGGTCAGGAGATCGACGCCGTCGAGCAGGATCTGCCCGCCGCTGATCCGCCCCGGCGGCATGTCGATGAGGTTCATGATCGCCGAGGACGAGACGGACTTGCCCGAACCGCTCTCGCCGAGAATGGCCAGTGTTTCGCCGCGGTCGAGGTGATAGGAAATGTCGCGAACCGCCTTCACCACGCCGACGGCGGTGTGAAATTCCACGGAGAGGTTGCGGACCTCAAGGAGATGGTCAGCCATTTTTGCGACCCTTCATTTCGAGACGCCAGCGCTGCACGGGATCGAGCGCGATCCGCATCCAGTTGGACAGGAGGTTCAGCGACATGGTCGTGAGGATGATGGCGAGGCCCGGCCAGAACGACAGCCACCAGGCATTCTGAAGGTATTGGCGCCCCTGCGCGATCATCAGCCCCCAGGTGATTTCCGGCGGCTGGATGCCGATGCCGAGGAAGGACAGCGCGCTTTCGGCGAGCATCACATAAGCGAAATCGAGCGTCGCAAGCGTCGTCAGCGTCGGCAGAACCACGGGTAGGATGTGGCGGAACAGGATGCGTTTGCTGGAGGCACCCATGACCCTTGCTGCCTGCACGAACATGCGCTCGCGGATTTCCAGCACCTCCGCACGCGTGGTGCGCAGGTAGACCGGAATACGCGTGATGGCGAGCACCAGCATGAGGTTGAGGATCGAGGCGCCGAGAACGTAGAGCACGATGACGGCGATCAGCAGCGACGGGAACGACATGATCACGTCGGCAAGCCGCATGATGATCTGGTTGACGCGCGGCGACGAGAAGCCGGCGATGAGGCCGAGCAGCGTGCCGGTGATGGAGGAAATGGCGACGGCACCCGCCGCGACCATCAGCGTATTCTGCGTCGCCACCACGATGCGGGCGAGCAGCGGCCGGCCGAGCGCGTCGGCACCCATCCACCAGACCCAGCCGCGTTCCCAGTCGAACGGTGCGGCATTGCGGCCGCGCAGGTTCTGCTTGGTCGCGAGATCGCCCAGCCAATGCGGGCCGATGATAGCGAGGAGCAGGATGATCAGAAGGAAGATGGCGGCACAGAGCGCGAACTTGTCGGCCCACAGCATGCGGCCCATGCGCACGATGAAGGATGGCTCTTCGGAGAGCGGCGCGTCGATCGTCTGGAGTGTCATGATGTGCCCCTCAATGCCGGATGCGCGGATCGAGCAGCGCATAGGCCATGTCGATCAGCAGGTTCATGAGGAAGATGGCCAGCGCCGTGACGAGGATCGCCGCCAGCACGACGTTGAAGTCCCGCTGCAGAATGCTGTCGATCATCAGCTTGCCGACGCCGGGAAAACCGAAGATCGTCTCGACGATGACGGCACCGTTGAGCAGGCTTGCCGCCTGGTCGCCGATGACCGTGATGATCGGCAGCATGGCGTTGCGCAGCGCGTGGATGAAGATGATCGGCCCCGACTTCACGCCCTTCGCCCGCGCCGTCTTGACGTAGGCCGAGGACAGCGCACCGATCATCGAGCCGCGCACGATCTGGACGATGATGCCGAAGGGACGCACGAAGAGCACGCAGATCGGCAGAATCCAGTGCCAGATCGAACCCGTGCCCGACGTCGGCAGCCAGGCGAGATTGACCGAGAAGACGACGATGGCGACGATCGCGAGCCAGAAATCCGGCACGGAGGCGCCGATGAGAGAGACGATCGAGGAAAACCGGTCGAAGAAGCCGCCCGCACGAAAGGCGGCGAGCGAACCGACGAGGATGGCCGCACCCGTGACCAGCGACATGGTGATGGCGGCCAGCCAGAGCGTCCAGACGAAGGCTTCGAGAACCACGTCGAGCGCCGGGCGCGCCTTGCGCAAGGATTCGCCGAAATCGCCGGTGACGACATCGCCGACGTAGTGGGCGAACTGCACCATCAGCGGATCGTTGAGGCCATGCAGTTCGCGGAACTGCTGCTTCAGTTCCGCCGAGGCTTCGACGGGGAGAAACAGCGCTGCGGGATCGCCCGTCAGCCGCGAAAGAAAGAACACCAGCACGATCAATCCGACGAGGGAGATCAGGCTGGCGATGGCGCGTTTTCGAATGAAGCTTAACATGGCATCCTCGCCAGAAATTCCTGCGGCATGGGCGGCGGGATCATCCCGCCGCCGCCGTAACCTGGCGACGGGCGCCGGAGCGCCCGCCATCCTGCATTACTTGATCTTGATCTCGGACAGCTGGAGCGTCGAGTTCGTGGCGATCGTCGGTGTGAACGACAGACGCTCGGAAACCCGGGCGAAGCCGACCATGTGGAAGAGCAGCACATCGGCCACCACATCGTCATGGACGTAGGCGATGACTTCGGACCAGAGCTTGGCGCGCTCGTCGCCGACGGCAGCCGAGGCCCGCTTGATCAGGTCGTCCACCTTCGGATCGGAGAAGCCGGACTGCGTGCCTTCGGTGGCGTACTTGAAGAACATCGAGAACGACGGATCGCCCTTCGAGTTGTCATGCATCGCGGCCACGATCTGCGGTCCGCGACCTTCCTTGAAGGGCTTGGAATAGTAGCCCTCGTGCTCGGCCACTTCGACGAATTTCAGGTCGATCTTGAAGCCGACATCCTGAAGCTGCCCCTGGATGGCTTCCATGATTTCCGTGACGTTCGGGAAGTTTGCGGAACGGGCGATGACCTCGATGGAGGTATCCACCGGCACGCCATCGGCCTTGGCTTCCGCGAGCAGCTTCTTTGCGCCTTCAGGATCGAACGGGAATTGCTTCACATCCGGATTCCAGCCCAGCGTCGTTGGCGGCACGATGGCCGTGGCGAGAACCGCGCTTTCCGGCACCAGCGTACCGAGGAACGCCTGACGGTCGATCGCAAGGTTCAGCGCACGCCGGACGCGCACGTCGGAGAGCGGCGCGATATTGTGGTCGATACGCAGGTATACGGTCTCACTGTCGAGATAGGACAGGTCGGTCGCGGCATTCGTCGCTTCGAGCTGCGAGATCGACGGCGCGAGATCCGCTTCGCCGGCCTGCACCATCGCGGCGCGAACCGAAGGGTCGGCACGGAACAGGTAGGTCGCTTCCGTCACGTCGGGCTTGGCGCCCCAGTAATCGTCACGGGCGGTGAGCACGATCTGCTGGCCCGGCGTCCAGTTGGTCAGCTTGTACGGGCCGGTGCCGACGGGCTCGCGGATGAACTCGAGCGGTGTCTCCTCGGGAACCATCGTGACGAGCGACATCAGGAGCGGCAGGATCGGCTGAACCGGATCTGCACTGAAATCGACCGTATGATCGTCGACGATCTTTGCCTCGATCTTCATTCCGCCGAAGTAACGGCGGGATTCGCAGGCATTCTTGTCGCTGAAGATGCGGTCGAAGCTGTGCTTCACATCCTTGGCATCGAACGTCGTGCCGTCGGAGAATTTCACGCCCTGACGCAGATGAAAACGCCACGAACCGTCGGCGTTCTGCTCCCATTTCTCGGCCAGCCGCGGCGTCACGCCCTGCTGTCCGCGCACGTCAAGTTCCGTCAGCGTCTCGCTGACATTCTGCATGATCACGCGCCCGATGTTCGAGCGGGTCGCCATGCAGGGCTCCAGCAGGTCGGCCTCTTCGGCCAGCACGACCTTGATCGGGCCGGACGCGGCAAATGCCGGCGTCAAGGCGGTGCACAACATCAGCGCGCCGAGAATCAGTGTTTTCTTCACGATAGTCTCCTCCCTCTTCCATCCGTTGAACGCGACGCCAGACCTCTCAGGTCATCGATGTCGCGCTGCCGCTCGAAACGCCCGGTCGGCAATGATCCGTTGTCCCGAGCTTCCTCTCGCCAAGGCTGACCATACCATCGGACCTCACCACTACTTTGTCAAATTAATTTCTTATGTTATTTCTCATAAAAAATTTTTCTCTGAAAATTCGTTCAAATTCATGTAGATAATATTTTAGAACGGAACGATATTTCGTTGTAATGACATTGCAAAACTTGACAACTATACAAAATCCATGACTTCTGACCGACATGGAGGACAAGATGAATCCCGAAGAAATCGCCCGCGGCATGAGCGGAGCCCTTGTACCCGTGACGTCCGGACGGGACGAAGCACTGCTTCCCTCGCCGATGATTCAGAACCACGCCGCCTTTTTGCATCGACTGGAGGATGGCGCGCTCGTCTGCGCCTGGTTCGGCGGTACGCTGGAAGGCAAGTCGGACATTTCGATCTTCGCCTGCGTGCTCCCCAAAGGCACATCGACCTGGGGACCGCCCCAGCAGCTGAGCAACGATCCGGCCCATTCCGAGCAGAACCCCATGTTCTTTGCCGCACCGGACGGCAAGCTCTGGCTGTTCCACACCTCGCAGCCTTCCGGAAACCAGGACGAATGCCGGATCCGCATGGTCGAGGTGTTTCGCGATGCCGATGATGCGCTCGTGCTCACCGCGCCGGGCGGGCGCTATCTCGACCTGCCGCGCGGCTGCTTCGTCCGCGCCGGCATCGTCGTCCGGGCGGATGGCGCCTGGCTGCTGCCGATCTTCCGCTGCATCCAGCGGCCGAACCAGAAATGGAACGGCAGCCATGACACCGCGGCCGTGGCCATCTCGGAAGACGGCGGCGAAACGTGGCGGCTGCAGGATATCGATGCCTCCATCGGCTGCGTCCATCTCGGCCCGGTCAGCCTCGAAGAAGACCGCTACGCCGCCTTCTTCCGCCGTCGGCAGGCCGATTTTATCTATCGCACCGAGACCACGGACGGCGGGCGAACATGGTCGGTGCCTGCCCCCACGGACGTACCGAACAACAACTCCTCCATCGCCGCCACCCGCCTGCGGGATGGCCGGCTCGCCATCATCTGCAACCCGGTCAACGCCAGCCAGTCATCGGAACGGCGTGCCTCGCTCTATGACGAACTCGGCGAGGCGGACGACCGGCCGGATGCGGACCCCACGGGCGGCTGCGTGCCGGTCTGGGGTGTGCCCCGCGCACCGGTCGCGCTCTGCCTCTCGACAGATGACGGCCTGACCTTCCCCGAAAGGCTGGTCATCGAGACAGGGCCGGGAACCTGCCTGTCGAACGATTCCATCGACGGCCGCAACAAGGAGATGTCCTATCCCTGGCTGCTCCAAGAGCCGGACGGGACGCTGCATCTCGCCTACACCTATCATCGTCGCGCGATCAAACATGTCCGCCTGGCTCCCGGCTGGGACAGTGCGGCTGGACGGAGACTTTCATGAGCAACATCATCGGCATCACCATGGGCGACCCATGCGGCGTCGGCCCGGAGATTTCCGTGCGTGCCCTCCTCGACATGTCGGGGGAAGACCGGGACCGCACCCGCATCTACGGCAACCTGCCGACCCTCGAAGCGGCGCGCGATGCGCTGGGCCTCGACATCGATCTCGTGCCCTACGTCGTCGATCTGCCGATCGAAGGCGCGCCGCTCGCCTGGGGGCAGCTGAGCCCGATCGCCGGCGACGCCGCCTTCCGCTTCATCGAAAAGGCCGTGCGCGATGCGGAGGCGAAGACGATTGGCTGCATCGTCACCGCGCCGATCAACAAGGAAGCGCTGAACCTTGCGGGCCATCACTATGACGGCCACACCGGCATGCTGCGCAGCCTGACCGGCTCCAAGGCCGCCTACATGCTGCTGGCTTCCGAGAAGCTGAAGGTCATCCACGTCTCCACGCATGTTTCCCTCAAGGAAGCCATCCAGCGGGCAACGACCGAGCGCGTGCTCGCCACCATCCGCGCCGGCGACGCCCACCTGAAGCGCATCGGCTATGCCGCGCCGCGCATCGCCATTGCCGGCATCAATCCGCATTGCGGCGAGAACGGCCTCTTCGGCACCGAGGACGACGATCAGATCGGCCCCGCCGTCGTGGCGGCGCGCGCCGAAGGCATCGATGCACACGGCCCGATCTCGGCAGATACGGTCTTCCACCGCGCCTATACCGGCGCGTTCGACCTCATCGTCGCGCAGTACCACGATCAGGGGCACATCCCGATCAAGCTCGTCGCCTTCGACACGGCCGTCAACGTGTCCGTCGATCTGCCCATCGACCGCACCTCGGTCGATCACGGCACGGCCTTCGACATCGCCGGCAAGGGCATCGCCAACCATGGCAACATGCTGGAGGCGATCGCCTATGCGCGCAAGCTCGTGGCCGGCCGCGCCGCGCACGCAGAGCAGGGATAACCGCCATGACCATCGCGCCCATCACCCTTCATCAGCCGCGCCGCCTCATCGTCGGCGCCGGCACCATCCGCGACGTCGGTACCTGGGCCGCGGACGCGACCTCTGTGCTGGTCATCGCAACACCCATCACCGCCGGCTTCATCGACCGCCTTGCGTTGAAGGGCCGCATCACCGTCTTCGACGCCATTCCCGGCGAGCCCGATATCACGACGCTGGATGCCGCGATCGAGGCCGCGCGCGGCTGCAGTCCCGACCTGATCGTCGGCCTTGGCGGCGGCTCGGTGCTGGACGTCGCCAAGCTCGTCGCAGCCCTCTGGGACGGCGACCAGACGCTGGCCGACGTGGCAGGACCGAACAAGGTCGCCGGTCGCCGCACCCGCCTCGTGCAGGTCGCCACCACCGCCGGCACGGGATCGGAAGCCGGCATCCGCTCGCTGATCACAGATCCTGGAAAAGGCAACAAGATCGCGGTGGAAAGCCCGCACCTGATCGCCGATGTCGCCGTGCTCGATCCAGAGCTGACCTATTCGGTCCCGGCGGCCGTGACGGCCGCGACCGGCGTGGATGCCATGGCGCATTGCGTCGAGGCCTTCACCAACCGCCGCGCCCATCCGATGATCGACGGCTTTGCCCGCATGGGCTTTCATCTCGTCGGCCGCTTTCTCGCCCGCGCCGTCCGCGACGGCACGGATACGGAAGCCCGCGAGGGGATGATGCTCGCCTCCTACTATGGTGGCATCTGCCTTGGGCCCGTCAACACCGCGGCAGGCCACGCCATCGCCTACCCCCTGGGCACGCGGCTGCGCCTGCCCCATGGCCTCGCGAACGCCATCATCTTCCCGCAGGTCCTCGCCTTCAACCAGCCGGTGGCAGCGGAGAAGTCTGCCGAAGTCGCGCAGGCGCTCGGTCTCGGCGAACGGCTTTCGCAGGACGACCTCCTGCGCTCCGCACACACCTTCTGCCGCAATCTCGGCATCGAGATGTCGCTGCGCGCGCATGGCGCCACCGAGGCCGATCTGCCGGTCTATGCGGCGGATGCCCACGCCAACCGCCGTCTGATGGACAACAACCCGATCGACATGAGCGTCGAAGACGTCCTTGCGATCTACCGCGCCGCCTACTGAGGGCCCGGCCGGCGTCTTCCGACGGAAGACGCCGGCATCATCGACCTCAGTTGGGAAACAGCCGCTCGCGCGACCCGGTCAGGTGCTCCCGCATCAACTGTCCCGCGAGCGGACCATCACCCGAGGCGATGGCCTTGGCGATGGCTTCGTGCTCGCCGAAGACCCGGGCAAGCCCGGCGCTGTCGCGCTTCACGGATGCGCCGTGGAACTTCATGCCGACGGCGATGTGTTCCTTCAGGGCTTCCATGGCCGTCGAGAAGTAGGAATTGCGCGCCGCACGGGCGATGGCGAGATGGAACTCGAAATCGGCATCGACGCGATGCGACTGCCGGTTGGTCGCGTCCCGCATCAGTTCCAGCGCTTGGGCGATGGCGGTGAGGCTTGCCTCCGTATGCCGCGCTGCGGCGGCACTGGCGGCAGCCGGCTCCAGCGTCAGTCGGAACTCGTAACAGTTCAGAAGATCGGCGACGTTTTCGAGCTGCCCGAAGCCGAGCGGCTCCTTCAGGCCCAGTGCGCGCACGAAGCTTCCCGCACCGCGTCGCGAGTAGATCAGCCCCTGCTCGCGCAGCCGCCGCAACGCCTCGCGGATGATCGGGCGCGACACTTCGAACTCCGCTGCGAGATCATGCTCCGTCGGCAGGCGCTCGTCCGGCTGGTAGGCCCCGGACTTGATGGCGCGGTGCATGCGCTCGAACACCACGTCGCCGAGGCTCTTGCGTGTCGTTCCCGCTTCCAGTCCCATTTCTCAACCCCTGTCCCGAAGCATGTGCCCGGCGATCTCGCTCAGCGTTTCCGCCCCGCCGAAGCCACCGGATTTCGCGATAATGCAATGCCCGTTCGCAAAGGCAACACCAAGACCGGGCATGCATTCCCCCATCAGCCGGAACCGATGGATGCCCATGCGCTCCAGCACCGCCTCTGCCGTCGCGCCCCCCGAAAGAATCAGTGTCGCAGAGGGGTCCACGCAGCCGGGATAGACGCCCGACGCGAGATGACGTGCGACGTCGAGCGACGACACCTCTTCCTCGCCCGGGACGGCCTGCACCAGTGTCAGGGCGGTACCCGCACGATCATCGGGCGACAGGCGTCCGTTCGGTGCGGCGACATAAGCCGGCGCATGACGGGTGCGAAGATGCTCGATCTGCACCAGCGTGATGGGATCGCGCGACCCGATGACGAACAGGCCCGGGCCCGCCGGAACCTCGGCCGCATGCGCCGACGCATCGCCCGTCATCCGCCGCGCCAAAGCTTCGGCAAGGCCGCGTGCGCCGACGAGCAGATCGACGCCCGCAGCCAGGGCGTCATCGAGGTGCGCCGCCATTTCGTCCATGTCGACCGTGTCGGGTATCCGCGCCTTGCTGGCATGCGCGCCGAGGCGCTCGGTGACCGGAATCGGCACATCGACGCCGAAGCCGAAGACCTTCCCGTCCTTAACGATACGGCCGAAGGCAGGGATCGCGGGAGCCACCAGCGCCGCCCGAAACGGCATCATGTCGAGCTCCGCGGCTATATGCCCCTTCAGCCGCGAATCGACCTTCTTGAAGAGCACGACATCCGCAGGCAAGGCGGCGAGAACGGCACGTGTCGCAGCCTGCGCGGCTTTTGCACCGACTTCCCGCGACTGGACGTTGATCGAGAGAACATCCGGCCCATCTGCCAGAGCCTCAGGGATAGCAGCCGGTGCGAGGGCGACCTCGACCGTCAACCCCCGCGCAGCAAAGGGCGCGGCAGCATCGAGCGTGCCCGTGAGATCGTCGGCAAGAATGACCAGCAAGATGACCGTCTCCGCAATAAGTTGTCATCTTTATTCGAACATGATGTATTGATTTGTCAAGATTTTCCGTCCGGATATGACAGGTATTCCGTCATCCCCGGACGCACGATGGTCACGGCCCTCCGGCAGCCGTAGCAAGACCGCTGAGGTCGAGCCGTTGCAGGTCTGGAAACAGTTCGGCCATTGCGTCACCAAGGACGCGATGGCCGTTCGTCCAGAATCTGTCAGGTTCATTCTGAACCAGCCAGACCCTGGATTCCTTGTTGTCTTTTTTCTCTTCGGGATAACCGGATTCCCCTTATCCGTAACAAACTCTAGAGGCTTCCGTGCCTTGACGGATCAGGCAGCAACCTTGCTGCGGCCACCGCGCGCAACGGAGGTGGAAGAGACCGCCCGATGCGACACCGGCTCGTCGAACTGGAACTGCTCCAGAAGATGGAAGAGGGCCCGTGCTTCTTCCGCGAGACCATGGCTTGCAGCCGTCTGCTCCTCGACCATGGCCGCATTCTGCTGCGTGCCCTGATCGACCGTGTTGATGGCCTGGTTGATCTCGCCGAGTGCGGTGGATTGCTCGCGGGCGGCCTCCACGATCGCCCGGATATCCTCGTTGATCTGTTGGACATGGCCAGCGATCGTCTGCAGGGCTTCGCCGGCCTTGCTGACGAGCGACACACCGTCTTCGACATGCGACGTCGAGGTCGTGATGAGCGCCTTGATTTCCTTGGCAGCGACCGCAGAGCGCTGGGCGAGTTCGCGAACCTCCTGGGCGACGACCGCAAAGCCCTTCCCGGCATCCCCTGCCCGTGCCGCCTCGACACCGGCATTCAGCGCCAGCAGATTGGTCTGGAACGCGATCTGGTCGATGACGCCGATGATGTTGGCGATCTCGCGGGAGGAATTGTCGATCTTGTCCATGGCCGAGATCGCTTCGCGCACGATATCGCCGGAATGATCCGCACTTTCCTTGGCGCGACCGACGAGAACGCCCGCGCCCTCGGCACGCTGGCTGGATCCCTTGACCGTGGTGGTGATTTCCTCGAGCGCCGCCGCGGTTTGCTCGACGGACGACGCCTGCTGTTCGGTTCGCCGCGCAAGGTCGTCGGCCGACACACGAACTTCGTCCGCACCGGCGGCGATCGCTTCGGCATTCGACCTCACCGCCTTCAGCGCGCCTTCGAGCTTACGACAGGCTGCATTGAAATCGGTCCGCAGCTTGTCGAGGCTCGGCAGGAACGGCGTCTCGATCTGCTGTCCGAGATGGCCGTCCGCAAGCCTCGACAGGCTCTCCGCCAGACGATCGACATTCGTCACGCGCTCGCTCACATCGGTCGCGAACTTGACGACCTTCATGACCCGGCCCTTGAGATCGAAAACAGGGTTGTAGGACGCCTGAATGAAGACCTCCTGCCCGCGCTTGCCGATGCGCGTGAACTCTCCCGATACGAACTCGCCCGCATTCAGCTTCTTCCAGAAGTCGGCATAGGCACTGGACGCGCGGTAGGCGGGATCGACGAACAGGCTGTGGTTCTTGCCGACGATGTCCGACAGGCTGTATCCGAGGACGTTGAGGAAGTTGTCGTTGGCGGTGATGACCGTGCCGTCGGGCTTGAATTCGATCACGGCCTGGGCCCGCGATATCGCGTCGATCTTGGCGCCGAAATCGATACCGGCCATCTTCGTCTCGGTGATATCGTTGGCGAACTTGATGACCTTGACGACCTTGCCGGTCGCGTTCCTGATGGGATTGTAATTGCCGCGAATAAAGACTTCAGCGCCGCTCTTCGTGATCCGCGTGAACTCGCTGCAGACGAAATCTCCGTCCCGGAGCTTCTTCCAGAAGGCCGCATAGTCGTCGGATACGGCATAGTCCGTTTCGACGAAGATGCGATGGTTACGGCCAACAATTTCGCTTTCGGAATAGCCCAGAAGATCGCAAAAATTCTTGTTCGCCTTGAGAATTTTACCCGTCATGTCGAATTCGATGATGGCGAACGAAAGATCGAGCGCCTCCAAAACACGGTCTGACGCCGATGAAAAAAGTCCAGCCATAAAAATCCTCCACCAAAATATGTGAAGAACTATCAAAGTTTAAAATTAAGAGACCACTAAGATAAAATACGAGAAATGGCGGGTCATTCCGGGGCAGGTCACGCAGTTTTAACGATGGCGGCCTCTGTTTTATGCTCGAAAGGCCGCCATCACTCGCCTGTCACGAAAAAACGAGCTGGACCTTGAGCGTCTGCTCGGGGTGCTTTTCGACAAGATCGAACGCGGCGCGGGCATCCCGGGCGTCGAATGTCTGCGTGATCATGGCTTCCGGACGCAGCAGACCGGCTTCCAGCCAGCCGATGACCTCGGGAATGAAACGGCGGTTGAGGCGCGAGCCGACCAGCGTCAGTTCCTTGCGGACGATTTCCTGCTGGCTGATGTTGCAGGGCCCCGGCGAAAAGCCCAGAAGCCCGATGCGTCCGGCAGGTGCCGCGACCCGGCAGGCCTCTTCGAGCAGGCTCGGAATGCCGGCGCCGTCGATGACGATCGACGGACCGAGACCGCCGAGTTCCGGTGCGACGACCTCGGCCACCGACTGCTCCCGCGAATTGATGACCACGTCCGCACCGAATTCGCGTGCACGCACGAGGCGGTCGGCGTCGATATCGGCGATGATGCAGCGGGCACCCTTCATCTTGGCCATCTGAAGAACGGTGATGCCGACAGTGCCCGCACCATAGATCAGGACGACATCCTCGTTCGTGCACGCCGTGCGCCAGAGAACGTTGGCTGCGACGGCCAGCGGCTCGGCAAGCGCTGCGACGTCGAGCCCGAGCTTCGACGAGACCTTGACGGCATTCGCCTCGGGGACGATCGCCACCGCCCGGAAGCCGCCATCGCGATGGACACCGATGACCTGCAGGTTGGCGCAGACGTTGGAACGTCCGATACGGCAGGGGTAACAGGTGCCGCAGGAGATGACCGGATCGGCGACCACATGCTCGCCGATGGCAAGCGACGATACGCCCTCGCCCAGCGCCGCGATGACACCGGCAAACTCGTGACCGATGACGCGCGGGTAGACCGCGAAGGGGTTGGAGCCATGGAGGATGTGCATGTCGGACCCGCAAATGCCCGCACGACGAACCTGGATCGCGACCTCACCGGGGCCGGGCTGAGGAACGGGTCTATCATCGATTTCAAGCTTGTAGGGCTCGCGAACGGAAATCGTCACCATGTCGTCAGTCTCCTGCGCGCCTTCGCGCCTCGGTATTTTCAGAGAGCGTTCATTGCCGAGAGCCGGGCATCGACCAATGCGCGCCAGGCCGTGTTTTCCCGGAGTGCCGGCGGAAACAGGCCGGCGACCTCGAAGAAGGGTGCGGCGGATCCGGCGGCAACCGCCTGCTGCGCGGCGACCTTCAGCTCATCCGCACGCGGATCGTCCAGCCGATCGACGGCAGCGACATAAGCAAGCCAGAGTGCCACGACATCGGCAAAACCTGCGGCGTCATCGCCGGCAGCCAGCCGTTCCATGGCCGGTGCGAAGATGCGTTGCGGCATCTTCTGCGTCCCGTCCATGGCAATTTGGGATGTCCGATGCGCGATGGCCGGATTGGCAAAGCGCGCGACGAGCTGGTCGCAATAGGCGGCAAGGTCGATTTCCGGCACGGCGTCGAGCGTCGGCAGGACGACATGCATATGGCGGCGAACCCGCTCGGCATGTTCCGGAACGGCCATGACATCCCGGACATATTCGAGGCCGTGACGCTGGCCGAGATAGGCGATGAGCGAGTGCGAGCCGTTGAGAAGCCGAAGCTTCATCGTTTCATAGGCGTGGACGTGCCTGACGAAGATCGCACCACCCGCTTCCCAGGCGGGGCGGCCGGCGGCAAAATCGTCCTCGATGACCCACTGGGTAAAGGGCTCGGTTTCGAGCGCCAGATGATCGTCCGCCCCGATGAGGGAGGCGCTCAAGGCCCGCGTTGCATCCGTTGCCGCAGGCACGATGCGATCGACCATGCTGGAGGGAAAGCGGATCTCCCGTTCGATCCACTGCGACAGCGCTGCATCCCGGTGCTCTGCCATTTCCAGAACGAGCCGACGAACCACCTGTCCGTTGCCCGGAAGATTGTCGCAACAGAGAACGGTCAAGGGGTTGCGGCCCAGCTGCATGCGGCGCGCCAGCGCCTCGACCAGTAGCCCGATGACGCCGACAGGCGCGCCGGGCGCTGCAAGATCATGCGCGATGGCGGCATGGGAAAGATCGAGCCCTCCCGACACCGGATCGATGCCATAGGCCTTCTCGCTCACGGTCAGCGTGACGATGCGGATGGCATTGTCGGCGAGCCGGTCGAGAAGATGCTCCCGCTGTTCCGTCGCGGCGATCGCCTCGATGATCGAGCCGACGACGCGCGCCCGATCGCCATCCGCCCCGCGGGTGACGACGCTGTAGAGATGGTCCTGCGCTTTCAGATCCGCGACGATATCGACGGATCGCAGGCTGGCGCCCACGATCCCCCAGTCGCCACCCTCCGCCGCAAGTGCCAGATCGGTATAGACAGCCTGATGGGCCCGATGAAAGGCGCCGATGCCGATGTGAACGATGCCGGCCTTCAAGGCAGCCGGATCGAACGCCGGGCGTTCGACATGTGCAGGCAGGTGAGTCGTTCTATCGAGGCGTGTCATCGCTTAATTCAGTCCATATTCCGCATGAGACAAAGCCTGCTCGATGCCGCGCAATTCCGCGAGGCCCTTCAGGCGGCCGATGGCCGGATAGCCCGGCTGCGCACCGCGCGTCAGGTCTTCGAGGATCTCCTGGCCGTGATCGGGCCGCATGAAGATCACATGGTCCTCACGTCCCTCGGCCTTGCGGCGGCGCTCCTCGGAGACGAGCGCGGCAATCACCGCGACCATGTCCGTGTTGCCACCGAGATGTTGCGCCTCGAAGAACGAGCAGGGCAAGCCGTCCGTTTCACGCGTCACATTGCGCAGATGCGCGAAGTGGATGCGCGGCGCCAAGCGCTTGATCATGGCCGGCAGGTCGTTGTCGGACCGGGCGCCGAGCGAACCGGTGCAGAAGGTGACGCCGTTGGCATTCAGATCGACCGCCTCCAGAACCTTCACATAATCCGCTTCGATCGAAAGCACCCGCGGCAGGCCGAGGAGCGGCCACGGCGGATCGTCACCATGGGCGCACAGGCGCATATTCAGGCTATCGGCAACGGGGGCCACCTCTGCGAGGAAATCGATGAGATTGGCCCGCAGCTTCTCCGCGCCTATCCCGTCATAACGCGTCAGGGCGACATTGAGCTCATCGATGCTGTAGCCGTCGGACGAACCCGGCAGACCGGCACCGACATTGCGCGAAATCGCAGCGATCTTGTCCGGCGACATCTCCGCGAAGCGTTGCCTGGCGGCGTCCAACAGCGCTGCGGGATAGTCTTCGGCAGCACCCGGGCGCTTGAGGACGTGAACATCGAACGCGACGAAATCGACGAGGTCGAAGCGCATGGCGCGCGCGCCAGCGTCCGTTTCCCAACGAAGGTCCGTCCGCGTCCAGTCGAGAACCGGCATGAAATTGTAGCAGACCGTCGAGATATCAGCCCTGGCGAGCTGCCGCAGGCTCTCCTTCCAGGCTTCGATATGCGCCTTCCAGTCGCCGGTCTGCGTCTTGATGCTCTCGGATACCGGAATGCTCTCGACGAGTTCCCACTCCAGACCACCCGCGCGCACCTCCGCCTGCCGCTTCTGGATTTCATCCAGAGTCCAGGCGGTGCCTGTCGGCACATGATGCAACGCGCTGACGATGCCGCGGGCCCCGGCCTGCGCCGCATCACGCACCGTGACCTTGTCGATCGGACCAAACCAGCGCCAGATATGTCTCATGCTTTTTTCCTCTTCGGGCTTCGCGACTTCGCGTGCGCACGTCTCATCGGGAACCCAAAGCGCCGCGCCGACACACCACACGGGGCTTGACCGACATCGACCGGGCCCGGCCAAGGGAGATGCCTGACGATACGAATCGGGCGATACGAATCGACGGTAAATAAATCACGGAAGCCTCCCCAGCCGACCGGGTCGGGACGCGCTCCTCGCCATCCCGACCATTAGGGTCATATCATTTAATATACTACCATGGCAGACTGTCAACGCGTCGGGCGTGGATATTGTCTCGAAACTATGCGATTACCGTTCAAACGAAAGACATGAAGGATCGCCGAAATGGTGGTGAAACGTACGGATGAGATCTCGGAATCCGGAATGGGGGCCCCCGCCTCGTCGGTTCTTCTGACCATCAATCCCCGCCAGCCGATCGCTGCGCAGATTTACGAGAAGCTGAGGCGCGCGATCATCACGCTCGCCATGATGCCGTCCGAGGCCCTGAGCGAAAAAGAGCTTTCCCTCCAGCTGGGCGTCAGCCGCACACCGGTGCGCGAGGCCCTGATCCGGCTGGCCGATGAAGGCCTCATCGACATCCTCCCGCAACGCGGCAGCTTCGTCGCGCCGATTCGCCTTCGCGACGTCGAAGAGGCGCAGTTCATTCGGGAAGCACTGGAGGTTTCCATCACAAAGCGCTTAGCGGCAGGCTGTTCCCGGCGCTTCCTGACCGAAATCAAGAGCAATCTCTACGATCAGGAAAAGGCTGTGAATGCGGAAGCGCTCGACCTCTTTCTCGATCTCGACGAAGCGTTCCACCGCAGCTTCTGCGAAGAGGCGTCCCTGTCGAAGAGCTGGCGCGTGATCCAGTCCGTCAAGCTGCAGATGGACCGCGTGCGCTATCTCAGCCTGCCCGACCCGTCTCACCTTCGCACCCTCCTCGGGCAGCATCGCGCCGTCGTGGATGCCATCGAAGCAGGCGATGCCGTCGCCGCCGGAAACAGCATGGCAGCACATCTGCGCGAAGTCCTGCGCACGGCGCATCGCCTGCGCGAGCAGCGTGCCGATCTCATCGAAGCGTGAATTCCCGACGTCTCTAAAATACCTTCCGCGCCCCTAGTTGACATTCTACCATGGTAGTCATAGACAAGACGGGAGGATAGCCGCGGATCGGCGAATGGAGGAGGCAGGGGGAACTGCATCGACGGAATGCCACGCTTGATTGCCACGGAGATCGTGATCTCCGAACCGGCCGCGGGGCTCAAGATGCCGGACGATCCAAGAGACGGCTTCGTCAGCCCGTCTCGCTCACCACCACCGACACAGACCGATCATAACGACCGAACCGCGCGGCACAGGCTGCAGCGGGAGGATTGACACATATCAACCTGGGAGGAACATCATGAACATCACACGGAGAACGTTCGGTACATTTGCGGCGGGTGCCGCTGCGGGACTTATTGCAGCCCCCGGCATTCTGCGCGCGGCCACCAAGGTCAAGCTGCGCTACGGCACGGCCTTCCCGCCCACGCACCCCGGCGTCACCCGCATCGTCGAGGCGTCGAAAGCGATCGCCGCACGCTCGGAAGGCGCCATCGACCTGCAGGTCTATCCGGGTAGCCAGCTCGGCGGCGAGTCCGACATGTTTGCCCAGGTCCGCGGCGGTGCCCTCGACCTGATGTCCACGTCGAGCGTCAACCAGACCATCGTGCCGTTTGCCGCCATCAATGCCGTCGCCTTCGCCTTCCCCACCTATGACCATGTCTGGAAGGCCATGGACGGCGATCTCGGCGACTTCGTTCGCAAGGCCTTCTTCGAGGCCGGCCTGTTCGTCTTCCCGAAGATGCTCGACAATGGCTACCGCAACATCACGACGGGCAGCAAGCCGATCCTTACGCCGGCGGACCTGGCGGGCATGAAGATCCGCGTTCCCGGCAACCAGCTCTGGGTCACGCTGTTCCAGACCCTGGGCGCCGCCCCGACGCCGCTGAACTTCGGCGAGCTCTATGCCGCGCTCCAGACGCATATCGTCGACGGGCAGGAAAATCCGCTGGCGCTCATCCAGAGCTCCAAGCTCTATGAGGTGCAGAAGCACGTTTCGATGACCGGCCACATCTGGGACGGTCACCACATCTTCTGCAACAACCGTCGCTGGTCGGCGATACCTGCCGAAGCACAGACCATCCTTCTGGAAGAGCTGTCGACCGCCGCGGTCAACGAACGCGCCGACATCAAGGCCCTGAACGAACAGGCCCGGATCGACATCGAGGCCGCCGGCCTGACGTTCCACACGGTCGACAAGGCACCCTTCCGCGACGTGCTGGCACAGGCCGGCTTCTACGCCAGCTGGAAGGAAAAGTTCGGCGCCGAAGCCTGGGGCCTGCTCGAGAAGGACGTCGGCACGCTCTGACGATCACATCGCGGCGCACGGGTCCCTATGAGGGACTGTGCGCCGTGTTGCTTCGGGAAGCCGCTGGGCTCCTGAAACAGGACGACATGCCGCGTTGACGCGGATTTTCGGGGGGAACCATCATGGAAGCAACAACCACCGCGGACTTGCCCGCTCCAAACGGCGCATTCCAGCGCTTCGACCGCCTTTTCGGCCATCTCGTCGAAGCCATTGCTGCCACGATCGTTCTTGCCGAGATCATTCTTCTCGGCTGGGCGACCACGGCGCGCTACCTCCTCCACACGCCCCTCATCTGGTCCGACGAGGTCGCAACGATCCTCTTCGTATGGATGACCATGCTCGGATCCGTCGTCGCCCTGCGGCGCGGTCAGCACATGCGGCTCACCGCTTTCGTGCGCAAGCTTTCGCCCGTCTGGGAGGCCCGCGCCAACGCCTTCGCCATGGTGATCGTCACGACGCTGCTGGCGCTGATGCTGCTGCCGACCTGGGAACATGTCGAAGAGCGCATCATCAGCGTGACGCCCGTTCTGCAGATCAGCGAAGCCTGGCGCGAAGCGGCGCTTCTCGTCGGTGTCGTGCTGATGCTCATTACTGCGGCCGACAAGATGCTGCGGGCCAGCTCGCTGGCGCAGATCGCGGTCAGCCTTCTCGTCCTCGCCGCCGTCTTCAGCTGTTTCCAGCTGGCGATGCCCTGGTTCGAGGACATCGGCAATTACAGCCTGCTGATCTTCTTCATCGGCCTCGTCCTCCTCGGCATCATGCTCGGCGTCCCCATTGCATTCGCCTTCGTCCTTGCGACCGCCGCCTATCTCAATTTCGCCAGCTGGGTGCCGATCTCGATCGTTCCCGGGCGGATGAGCGAAGGCATGTCGCACATGATCCTGCTCTCCGTTCCGATGTTCGTCTTCCTCGGCGCCGTCATCGAGATGGCCGGCCTTGCACAGGCGATGATCGCCTTCCTCGTCTCGCTGATCGGCCATCTGCGCGGCGGCCTGCAATATGTGCTCCTCGGCGCGATCTATCTCGTCTCGGGCATTTCCGGCGCCAAGGCTGCCGATATGGCCGCCGTCGCCCCTGCTTTGTTTCCCGAGATGAAGAAGCGCGGCAACAAGGACAGCGACCTCGTCTCCCTGCTGTCGGCATCGGCCGTGATGTCGGAAACCATTCCCCCGTCGATCGTGTTGATCACGGTCGGCTCCGTCACGGGCGTATCGATCGCGGCCCTGTTCACCGCAGGCCTCCTGCCCGCCTTCGTCGGCATGCTCGCCCTCTGTGTCGTCGTCTTCATCCAGACGCGCGGCGAAGACAACAGCCAGGCCCGCAAGATCAACGGCAAGACAAAGTTCAAGCTCTTCCTCGCCGCCATCCCCGGCCTCGGCCTGCCGATCGTCATCCGCACGGCCGTCGTCGAAGGTGTGGCCACCGCTACGGAAGTGGCAACCATCGGCATCATCTACTCCATCTTCGTCGGAGCCCTGTTCTATCGTCAGATGAAGTGGCGCCGGCTCTATCCGATGCTGGTCGATGCAGCCTCGCTCTCCGGCTCGATCCTGCTCGTCGTTGGCGCGGCCACCGCCATGGGCTGGGCACTGACGCAGTCCGGCTTCTCGCAGTACCTGGTCGATCTCATGCAGGGCGTCCCCAGCGGCAAGATGGGCTTCCTCTTGCTCTCGGCGCTGGCCTTCATCATCCTCGGCAGCGTGCTCGAAGGCGTCCCGGCGATCGTTCTCTTCGGCCCCCTCCTCTTTCCCATCGCCAAACTGATGGGCATCGACGAGGTGCATTATGCGATCGTCGCGGTCTTTGCGATGGGGTTCGGCCTGTTCTCGCCGCCCTTCGGCGTCGGCTTCTACCTCGCCTGCGCCATCGGCCGCGTCTCGCCCGACGATGTCATCGGCAAGGTCTGGCCCCACCTCCTAGCCCTCTTCTGCGCCCTGCTGCTGATCATCTTCGTCCCCTGGATCTCGATCGGCTTCCTGTAAGCAGCAAAAAACAACCGAATATCCCCTGGATCAACCTCTTCGCCATCTTCCTTGGCGAACGCGCCCTTGTGGATCGCCGGCAGGATATCCAGCACGCGTTCGGAGGGACGCGCGAGGCGGGTGCCCATTGGCGTGATCACGAAGGGACGATTGATCAGGATCGGATGCGTCAGCATTGCGTCGACCAGCTCGTCATCGGAACGGTTGGGATCATCGAGCCCGAGCTCCGCGTATGGCGTGCCCTTCTCGCGGATCGCCTGTCGTACCGTCAGGCCGGCGTCACCGATCATCTTTACAAGCTGGTCGCGCGTGGGCGGGGCCTTCACATAGTCGATCACCGTGGGTTCGATCCCGGCGTGACGGATCAGCGCCAGCGGGTTGCGCGAGGTCCCGCAGGCGGGGTTGTGGTAGATGGGGACATCCATGGTCTCAGGCCCTCCTGTTCGTCGGAGTGTCTGTGCGGCAACCTCCTCGCGTCAGACGCTCCGATGACAGGGATTATGCTTCTGCTTCGGCATCTCACCAGAGGGCAGATGCTCTTCGTAAAGAAGCGATGGCCATCTCGACTATAAAGGAGGGGCGCACACGGAAGACAATCTCGTGAAGAATGGCCCTTCAAACACGAAGGCGGACGAACAAATCACGGGAAGGACGTTTTGGTGGGTGATGTAGGGTTCGAACCTACGACCCGCTGATTAAGAGTCAGCTGCTCTACCAACTGAGCTAATCACCCACGAGGACTGCATTGCTGCGGTCTGACGCGGCGTATAGAGGCCTTCGCGCGGCTTGTCCAGTTGTCGCGGACAGGAATCCGTGGAAACTGCAAACTTATCAGAGATAGAGTTCCCCGGCAGCGATCTTGACCGCATGTCCGCCGATCCGCGCACCGACGATGTCGCCGTTGGCGATGTCGAGATGGAGGTGCAGATAGGACGGCCGGCCCATCTCCACGCCCTGCTCCACGAGGAAACTGTGATGACCCTCGGTGAGTTGGTCGAAACAATGGATGGCCGCGGAAAAGGCGGCGAGCGCAGCCCCTGTTGCCGGGTCCTCGTGGATGCCCATTCCGGGCGCGAACATGCGGGTGTGGAACCGGGCGTGATGATTGATGCCGCCGCGGCAATAGAGATAGGCGCTGGCGAGCCGCCCGTCGGCCATCGGCGCGATCTGCTCCCAGCGCGCCGCATCGAACTCCAAGTCCGTCATGGCCTTGAGGTCGTGCAGCGGCACCGCCACGAACGGCACACCCGCGCTCCAGAGGGCGGGCACGTGGTTCTCAAAGCCGATCTGTGTCGATTTCAAACTCAAGGCGTCGGCGATCCTGCCGATGTCGAAGCGCGCATCCAGCCGCACGGATTTGCGCGGCAGGTCGAACTCCGCAAAGCCGGCCTCCCCCGGCCGCAGCTTCACCGCGCAGCGCACCGGGCCGACATTCTCCTCCAGCACATGCACGAGATCGCGCTTGACGCCGTCGCCGGCCTGCGCGTCCTCTGCCAGCGCCACGGCCGTACCGACGGTCGGGTGTCCGGCGAAGGGAAGTTCGGTGCCCGGCGTGAAGATCCTGAGCCGCGCGGCAGACGTCGGGTTCTCCGGCCGGCAGACGAACACGGTCTCCGACAGATTGAATTCGCCGGCGATCGCCTGCATGGCCTCGGTCGAAAGACCATCACCGTCAAAGACCACGGCGAGCGGATTGCCCTGAAGCTTCTCGCTGGTGAAGACGTCGTAGATCGCGTAGCGGCGTGCCAAATCCGTTCTCCCACTCCATGCGCCGCCTCGGTATCATCGGCCGCCGGCGAACCTTGCCTTCGCGCTCCGCCGCGGGCAAGGCCAAAACGTCATTGCGGCTTTCCGAAGATATGCGCGAGGATCACCCGCATGAACGGCTGGTAGTTGTGCGTCTCGGGATCGGCATCGAAGATCGCGACCGCACCGTCGATCTCTTCCTCCTCGGCGGTCTCAACATGGTGCTGGATGCGGGAGAGAATGGCGGCCGACGTTTCCGCAAAGCGGAGCCGGCGAAACAGCGTGACGGCGCCGCCGATATGCAGCGCCTGAAAAGGCCCGGCTTGCGCCTCCGCAATATCGATCCCCGTTTCCTCCAGCACCTCGCGGCGCATATTGCCCGGCACGTCGCAGACCCGGCCGCGTGCATCCTCCACGATGTCGGAGGCGTCGATGGAGCCGGCCGCACAGTAAACCTTGCCCGGATTGGCCGTCCGCTTGCCCATGCGCACAGCGATGACGGCCCCGTCCGAGGTCTCGATGACGGGAATGGCCGCAAGGTGGCAGGCGACCGGAGGGCGAGACACGTTGCGCCACCAGAGAAACGCCGCATAGGGCGCGAGGTAGCCCTCGCCCACGATGGTACCGGCCTCCACGCTCAGGCGGTGCTGCAGCACCATCTCGCCATTGAAGAGCGCGGGATTGGCGGCCTGTTCCCGCACCCAGTTGGCCTCGATTTCGGGACCATGCCGGGCGAGGATGGGATGTGGCCCCGGCAGGACGCGCAGGTCGGTGCCGGCGACGGGGAAAATCGTGCCTTCCGCGGGCCAGCCCGCACCGATGCCGGACGGGCGGATATGCGGCGCCTCAGACATCGAGCGCGACCACGACGGGGCAATGGTCCGATGCCTTCGGCCGGTCCCAGCCGATGCGGGGATAGCGTTCGACATCCTGTCCCGGCGGAAACACGGTGCGGTAGGGTTGTCCGGCGCGGATGATCTCCGGCACGGCCTCGGCATTGCGCGCGGCAAGCGCCGGCGACAGCCAGATGTAGTCGAGCTGGCAGAGATGGCGCTCCGCCGGACCGCGGCTGTGGAACAGTGTCCAGCGGTCGAGCACCGGTCGGCGTTGCACCACATTCTCGGCAAAGCCGTCCGCCGCAAACACGTCGAGCGCTGCGGACGTGTCCGCCGCCCGTGAAAAACCATAGCCGTTGCGGCGATCGCCGGTGACGTCGATGCGCTCGCGGTAGTCGTTCATATCGCCGCAAATGGCAAAGCTTGCATCCTGCATGTAACCGGCGAACCGCTTCTCGATGATGCTCCGCACCGCCAGCGCCTCGGCACGCCGCACCGGCATGGTGGAAAGCCGGCCGTCCACCCCATCCCGGCTCGGCCCCATCGACTTGAAATGCACGACGAACAGCGTCAAAGGCCGCCCGCCGATCGTCAGTTCCAGTTGCAGGCAATCGCGGCGGAAGATGCGGTCCTCCGGCACATTCGTGCGGGCGATGTACGCATCGTGAAGGCTGAGGTCAGCATAGGTCAGCGCCGCGTGCGAGATGGCGCTGGTGCAGACGATGGCCTCGCCGTCGCGCGTCGTCTCCCGCATCATCACCGCAACGTCGATGCCGCGTCCATCATTCCCCTCGATCAGCACCTTCTTGCGATAGCCGCTGCCCATCATCCGATAGAGATAGCCATATTCGAAGGCTTCCAGCGCGGCCATGTCGTCGGCCTCCTGCAGGCAGAGAATGTCGGCATCGCAATCGGCGATCGCCAGGGCCGACATCTGCCGCGTGTCGTCGGCATGCGTGATCGTGCGAGCCTCTTCCAGACGCTCATAGGCCGCCTCGTTGCCGATATCGAACAGGCGAAGCACGCGGTCCTGCTTGGATGGGTTGCGGAAGCCGGAGAAATCGAACCGGCGCATGAGGTTTTCGATGTTGAAGGTGGCAAGTCGAAGGGTCATGAAGGCATCCGCTGTCTGATGCCAGACCATAGACCGGCCGGAGGAAGAGGCAAGTCCGGAAGAGGTGGGACGCAGGGTCCTCGCAAGCCAGGCCTCATTTGCTCCCGGTGCCGTTCCCGCCATCGTCGCCGCGCCCTATCTTCGGTTTCACGACAGACAACAGGAGGAAACAGCATGGAATATCGCAATCTCGGCCGCTCGGGCCTCAAGGTCTCCACCATCACCATGGGCACGATGACCATGGGCGGCAAAGGCTGGGCCTCGATGGTCGGCAGCCAGGGCGTGGAGGAGGCCCGCCGGCTGATCGACATATGCCTCGATGCCGGCGTCAATCTGATCGACACCGCCAATGCCTATTCGGCCGGTGCCTCGGAGGAAATCATCGGCGAAGTTCTCGGCGGCAAGCGCAAGAACGATGTGCTGATCGCGACCAAGGCACGCTTTCCCATGGGCGACGGCATCAACAATCAGGGCCTTTCGCGCCACCACCTCATCCGCGAATGCGAGGCGAGCCTGAAGCGGCTGAACACGGATGTGATCGACCTCTACCAGGTCCACCAGTGGGACGGGCAGACGCCGCTGGAAGAGACGATGGCGGCGCTGGACACGCTCGTGCAGCATGGCAAGGTCCGCTATATCGGCTGCTCGAATTTCTCCGGCTGGCACATCATGAAGGCCATGGGGATCAGCGCCAGCGACCATCGCCACCGCTTCATCAGCCAGCAGATCCACTATACGCTCGAAGCGCGCGAGGCCGAATACGAGCTTCTGCCGATCTCGATCGACCAAGGCCTCGGCGTCCTCGTGTGGAGCCCCATCGCGGGCGGCCTGCTCTCCGGCAAGCACCGGCGCAACCATACGCCCGAAGGCAGCCGTCAGGCCGCCGGCTGGACGGAACCGCCGATCCGCGACGTTGATCGCCTGTGGTCGATCGTGGATGTGCTGGTCGAGATTGCGGAAAGCCGTAGCGTGTCGGCCGCGCAGGTGGCGCTGGCCTGGCTGATCGGCCGCAAGGCCGTGACCTCGGTCATCATCGGCGGACGGACGGAAGAGCAGTTCCGCGACAACCTCGCGGCTGCCGACCTGAAACTGACGGAGGAGGAACGCAACCGCCTCGACACCGTCAGCGCGCCGCCGATCATTTACCCCTATTGGCACCAGATGCAGACGGCAGCCGAGCGTCTCGGCGAGGCGGATCTCTCGCTGCTCGGGCCGCATATCGCCAAGGCCTGAGTGAAGAGCCGACGCGGCGGATTGATGGTTCGCCGCGTCGGTAACTCCGATCAGAGACGCTTGAGAAGCTCGGCCTTCTTCGCCGAGAACTCTTCGTCCGAAAGGATGCCGGCGGTCCGCAGGGCAGCAAGCTTCTCGATCAGGGCGATGATTTGCAGGCCGTCCGAAGCCGGCTGGGCTGTCGAGGCCGCAGGCTGCGATCGATCCGATGACGGAACGGAGGCTTCCTGCCGGGATTCCGCCGCGTCCACCAGACGTTCCTCAAGCGATGCGCTCGAAGGGCTGATGGCGGCGAGCGGTGCCGAGTGGGCGGAAGGCCAGTTTTCCCCGGCATTCTCGCCATCGCCCGTTTCCGGCGCAGACCAGGGATCGGAACGGCTCGGGGCATCGGAATATCCCGCGCCGGCATGGTTCTTGTCGTGGTTGCCGATCGGCTCGGCACCGGGCAGATCCCCACCATTGTTGAGACGGCGAAGGCCGGAAACGGAGAAGGAGCCGCGCTGGCTGGTAAAGGTCTGCGAGCCACCGAAGCCCTGCTGCTGGCCGACGCCGGAGATCAGGTGGTCCTCGGTATCGTAAAGGGTCACGCCATCGCCGTCCTTGATGGCAAGGCAACGCTGGGAGGGGAAGACCGCATAGGCGCTGTCGTTCTGCGCGCCGGTGCTGGAGGGAACGCCCAGCCATTGCGGCCACCAGGCATGCTGCCCGGTCGATGCGCCCGGCAGGTCGATGCGCCCCGATGACAGAGCTTCGGCGAGGCTGTTGCAGAGATTATCGACCGTGTTCTTCAGGCTGTGATTGAACATGTCGCCGACCATGGTCATGCCGCCGCGCATCCATTGGCCGTGGCCGCCGAGTTCGGCAATATCGAACTGCGCCATCGTGCCGTGCCCGCGTTTCACCGCAACGAGCATCGCCGTCACGGCGCCTTCGCTCAGTTGGAAACGTCCGGCAAGGTCGGAAATAAAGGCTTTTGTGGCATCGCTCTGGCCCTGCATCTATCGTCCTCTCAGGTGACATCACGCGGAGAAAGCCGCGTACCCCTCTCATGACAGAGTGGTACGCGAATACATAGAGCGATGCGTGCAGACGATCAGGCGACCTTGGCGAGTATTTCACCGCGGATAAGATGGGCGAGGCGCGAGATGCCCTCCTCGATCATCGTCTCATTGGCGCAGGAGAAGCTGACGCGCAGCGTGTTGGCGCCGGAGCCATCGGCGAAGAACGCCTTGCCGGGCACGAAGGCGACCTTGGCGGTGACCAGCGATTTCGCCAGCAGCGCGGCGCCCTCCATGCCGACCGGCAGCGTCAGCCAGACGAACATGCCGCCTTCCGGGCGCGTCCAGGACACGCCGTCGGGCATATGGGTTTCCAGCGCCTTCAGCATCGCATCGCGGCGTTGGCTGTAGACGGAGCGGATCTTGTCGACCTGTTGGTCGAAGCCACGCTCGGCCACATGGCAGATCGCCATCTGGTTGATGGTCGAGGAATGCAGGTCGGCCGCCTGCTTCATCAGGACGAGCTTGCGGATGACCGGCATGGCGGCCACGACGAAACCGACGCGCAGACCCGGCGCCAGCGTCTTGGAGAACGAGCCGCTATAGATCGTGCGTGTCTCGTTGATGGCGCCCTTGCGGGCGATTTCCAGCGCGAGGATCGGCGGGATCGCATCGCCGTTGAACCGCAGCGACTGATAGGCACCATCCTCGATGATGGCGATGTCCATCTCGTCGGCCATGTCGATCAGCGCTTCGCGCTGGGTGCGCGTCACGGTCTCGCCGGTCGGGTTGGAGAAGTCGGCGGAGAGATAGGCGAACTTGACGCGTCCGCCGCCCTTTGCGGCCGTTTCCTGATAGGCGGCCGGCGTGCGGTTGCCGCCCGGCGTCAGCTGGTCGTAGTTCGGCTCATAGGCGTTGAAGGCCTGCAGCGCGCCGAGATAGGTCGGCCATGTCACCAGCGCCGTATCGTTCGGCGAAAGGAACAGCTTGCCAAGATAATCGAGCGCCTGCTGCGATCCGGATGTGATGAGGATGTTTTCCGCCTCGCAGGGGATGCCGATCTTCGCCATTTCGCCGACGAGCCATTCGCGCAGCGGCAGGTAGCCCTCGCTCACCGAATACTGAAGGGCGGCCCCGACGGACGGGCCGGAGAAGATGTCGGCATAGGCCGCCTTGAATTCCGCATCCGGAAACAAGGCCGGGTCCGGAATGCCGCCGGCAAATGAGATGATGTCGGGGCGATCGAGCAGCTTCAGAAGTTCGCGGATTTCCGACGCGCGCATACGGCTCGAGCGCGTTGCGAAAATGGATTCCCAGTCCAGCATGGATGTTTCCTCGATAATGCTTTTGCCGAACCACATCACGGCAGGTGGAATAAGTCAACAATGCTGACCTAAATCAGCAGAAAAAGTCCTCTCTGCGGGGTGGCCGAGAGAGGCGGGCGGCGGGGTGCTGTGGGTGGTGAGACGGGAGAGTTCTGCCCGGACATGGAGCGCCGGGCACGAATGCCCGGCGAGGTCTCTCTGGAAGGGTCCGGTCCTCTGCCGTCCTCCGTAGGCATCAGCGTCGCTGACACGTCTCAAGCATTGCCGGATGTCACACTGCACGCGATTAGGGCGCCGATGGCGCAGAGAATCGCAAAGTCGAACCAGGCGAAATACTCCATCAAAGTCGTCATCACACTATCCTCCTCGATGTGGAACGAGACAGGGTCAGTGTGCGCCCAACAGCGCGATCATGCAACCTTCAATGTCAATTTTTGCGAAGCACAATCAATTTTGCACTGCAAAAACGGTGGTGGGCCATGATGCCCACCCTCTACGAAAACGCCGGGCATGACAGCCCGGCATTCTCTTGTTCCGGCCGTGAAAGGCGGATCAGTTCTTGGCCTTGTCGACCAGCTGGTTCTTGGCGATCCAAGGCATCATGCCGCGCAGCTTGGCGCCGACTTCCTCGATCTGGTGGGTATCGTTCATGCGGCGGATACCCTTGAAGCGCGCGGCGCCCGAACGGTATTCCTGCATCCAGTCCGACGTGAACTTGCCGGTCTGGATGTCGTGCAGGACGCGCTTCATCTCGGCCTTGGTTTCGGCCGTAATGATGCGCGGACCCGTGACGTATTCGCCCCACTCGGCCGTGTTGGAGATCGAGTAGTTCATGTTGGCGATGCCGCCTTCATAGATCAGGTCGACGATCAGCTTCACTTCGTGCAGGCACTCGAAATAGGCCATTTCGGGCGCATAGCCGCCTTCGACCAGCGTTTCGAAACCGGCGCGGATCAGCTCGACCAGACCGCCGCAGAGAACGACCTGCTCGCCGAAGAGGTCGGTTTCGCACTCTTCCTTGAAGTTCGTCTCGATGATGCCCGAACGGCCGCCGCCAACGCCGCAGGCGTAGGAGAGCGCGAGATCGAGCGCGTTGCCCGAAGCGTCCTTCTCGACGGCAACGAGGCAGGGAACGCCGCCGCCCTTCTGGTATTCGCCGCGAACCGTGTGGCCCGGGCCCTTCGGTGCGATCATGACGACGTCGAGCGTGTCCTTCGGCTCGATCAGGCCGAAGTGAACGTTGAGGCCGTGTGCAAACGCGATGGCAGCGCCATCACGGATATTGCCGGCGATGTCGGCCTTGTAGATGTCGGCCTGGAGTTCGTCCGGCGTCGCCATCATCAGGAGGTCGCCCCAATTGGCGGCTTCGGCAACGGTCATGACCTTGAAGCCGTCGGCTTCGGCCTTCTTGATGGTCGGCGAACCG
This sequence comes from Rhizobium sp. PP-CC-3A-592, assembly GCF_003217095.1. Lineage (GTDB taxonomy): Bacteria > Pseudomonadota > Alphaproteobacteria > Rhizobiales > Rhizobiaceae > Ferranicluibacter. The sequence goes on along the minus strand of NZ_QJSR01000002.1, from coordinate 633,726 downwards.
GCCTTCAGGGCGATGACGACGTTGGTGGCGCCGCTGTCCTTGAGGTTCAGCGCATGGGCGCGACCCTGGCTGCCATAGCCGACGATGACAACGTTCTTGGACTTGATGAGATTGAGATCGGCATCACGATCGTAATAGACGCGCATGGAATGTATCCTTCCCTTGTTGAACTCTCGGCCGCCTTCAGGGCTTGGCCGTTTGCTTCTTCGTACCGCACAGATCGAGAAAGGCGTCGACCGCCCGCTCCGCCCTGCGGCTGAAATCCTGTTTTGTCAGCTTCATGTCTTCACCGAGCAGCATGCGAAGATGCAGATCGGTGACGACGAGCCCGTAGAGCATGCCATAGGCTTCTTCGCCGTTGTCGAAGCGCAACAGCCCTGCCCTGCGGCCGGCATCGAGCAGCCCACCTGCACGCTTGCCGATCTGGCGCCGGCCGCGTTCCTGCAGCATCTGCCCGAGATGGGAACCGTCCCGGCTCGCCTGCCCGATCGCAAGACGGTTGAGCGCCAGCGAAACGTCGCCGCTGAGGACGTCGAGCAGATCGCGCGCGAAAACCACCAGATGCGCGCGCAGGCTGTCCACGGTGAGCGTTTCCGCCCGCTCTTCCAGCGTGCGCACCTTGCTCGCCTGATAGCCGATCATCGCCGACAGAATGCCGTCGCGATCGCCGAACCACTTGTAGAGGCTCTCCTTGGAGCAGTTCGCCGCCCGGGCAACGCCCGCCGTCGTCAGAGCCCGCTCGCCGCCATCGACCAGCAGCCGAAGCGCGCTGTCGAGAACAGCGTTCTGGCGCGGCGAAAATTCCGGCTGGGTGGACAGGGACGACACGGGCGAAAACCTCCAAGTGAGTACCGTACGGTACGGTTCTTCTTATGCCGGATGCCATGCTGCCGGTCAAGCGGCTGAAGGGAAATTTATCGAATGAACGGAAACGCAAGAATGGACCTCCCGCTTCGCCGTGGGCTGGGCTACAGATCGACCGGAGATATTCGGGAGGAACATCATGCTGAAGCGTTGCGTCATCGCCTTCACGCTCGCCGCCGCGCTTTTGTCAGCGTATCCAGGCTTTGCGCAATCGACCGCGGAGGCCCGGGAGAGGATCGAGGCGCTCCATGGCAATTCCGAAGGGTTCGCTGACAGTTTCAAGCTCCTCACGGAGGCGATGCGCTTTGGCGATCCCGTTACCGTGGCCAATCTCGGCGCGTATCCGCTGACCGTCAACGCCAATGGCGAGAGCTACGACATCCAGTCGGAAGACGACATGGTGGAGAATTACGAGAAGCTGGTGATGCAGGAAACGCAGAACAGCGTGGCGGAACAGACCTATGGCGACCTCATCGTCAACAGCGACGGCGTCGGCTTTGCAAATGGTGCGCTGTGGATGACGGCAATTTGCGACACGGACGACTGCAGCGTCTCGCATTGGGCCATCACCAGCATCAACAACTGACGGCTCAGACGGCGTAATCGACCGGAAACGCGCCGCCGCTTTTCAGGACCTCCATCGAGATCGAGGCGGAGACATCGAAGAGTTCCGTCTTGCGCACGATCTGCTTGTAGATGACGTCGTAATGCTCGACGCGCGGCAGCACGATCTTCAGGATGTAATCGTAATTGCCGGTCAGCCGGTGCACCTCGACGATCTCCGGGATGTCGCGGATGATCCGACGAAACCCGTCGATCCACTCGTCGGAATGCTGCGTCGTCTTGATCAGAGCGAAGACCGTCGTGGGCACGCCGATCCGATCGCGATCGAGCACTGCGATTCGGCGTGCGATGTAGCCTGCCTCCTCCAATCGCTGGATGCGGCGCGAGCAGGCCGAGAGCGACAGGCTGATCTTTTCCGCCAGCACCGTCACCGACTGGTCCGCATCCTCCTGCAACAGTCCCAGCAGTTTTCGGTCGCGATCGTCGAGCATTCTGGCGCCTCCACAGCATGTCACGCCGAAATATTGCACAAATGTGTATAATAGCGCAATTCCAGCGCGTCTCTTAAATGAGAAGAGCTTGAAAATACAAGCACATGCCACGCGATCCGCCGCATCATGGTCGTCATCGCGAGCTAAGCAGGGGAAACGACATCATGCGCAAGATCGGTCTCATCGGTGGAATGAGCTTCGAAAGTTCGGCGGTCTATTACCGCATGGTCAACGAAGCGGTGCGTTCCCACCTTGGTGGCCTGCACTCGGCCGAGGTCCTGCTGCATTCGGTCGATTTCCAGTCGATCGTGGACCTCCAGATGGCCGGCCGCTGGGCCGATGCCGCCAAGCGCCTCGCCGATGTCGCGCGTGGTCTGGAGGCCGCCGGCGCGGACTGCGTTCTGATCTGCACGAACACGATGCATCTCGTGGCAGAGGACGTGCAGGCCGCCATCGGCGTGCCGCTGATCAACATCATCGACGAGACCGCGCAGGCAATGACCGCAGCCGGCATCCGTCGCCCGCTGCTGCTGGCCACCCGCTACACCATGGAGCACGGCTTCTATGCGGACCGTATGTCGGGCCTCGGGATCGACGTCATGGTGCCCTCGGCTGATGATCGCACGCTCGTCCACGACGTCATCTTCAAGGAGCTCTGCGCCGGCCATGTCCGCGATGCCTCACGTGAGGCGCTGTATGCGGTGATCGCCAAGGCGAAGGCGGACGGTGCCGATGCCGTCATCCTCGGCTGCACCGAGATCTGTCTCATCCTCGATCCCGACACGCTTGCCCTGCCCGGCTTCGATTCGACCGCTATCCATGCAAAGGCCGCCGTCGCGTTCGCCCTTGATGAGGCGGCAAAAACGACCCGCAAGAAGGCGGCCTGAAGCCGACCACGCTACATCGTGGCATCAAATTCGTTGCGGGCCTCGCGAATGGCACCGTGGTGCTGCGTCGACCAATCCACGAGCGGCAGAAGCACGGTGAGAAACGAGCGGCCGAGATCGGTCAGGGCGTAATCCACGCTCGGCGGATTGGTCGGGTAGACCGTGCGTGAAATGTACCCGTCGCGCTGGAGATCGCGCAGCGTCTGCGTCAGCATGCGTTGCGAGATATCCGGAATGGTGCGCTTGAGCGCTGAAAACCGCATCGGCCCCTCGCTCAGCGCGTGGATCATCAAGGTCGTCCACTTGCCCCCGATGTTCCCGAGCACGTCGCGCATGGGGCAATTTCCGGGCGTAAAGACGACACCGCCGATGATCATGGCGCTTTCACCTTGGGTCTTGCGGACATTCGTGTTCACCGGTCGGTTCCCTTTCTGTGCCTATAGGCGAAAAAACTGCCACCTTTACAGAGACGTCTCAGTGAGGAATGAAGAGAAAGTCTCTTTTTGAGACCATATCTTTCATTGGCTCAGCCTGCAATGCGGCAGCCGTCATTCTTGAGAAGGAAGTCCATGTCCACGATCCTCGTTACCGGCGCCTCCGGCCAGTTCGGCCGTCTCGTTCTCGACGCCCTCCTCGCTTCGGGCAAGGTCGCACCCGCCGACATCGTCGCCGCCAGCCGCGACTCGGGCAAGCTCGCTGCCTATGCCGAAAAGGGCGTGACGCTGCGCACGGCAGACTTCGACGACGCCTCCACGCTCGACGCTGCTTTTCAGGGCATCGACAAGGCGCTGATCATCTCGACCGATGCGCTCGCCGTTCCCGGCCAGCGCCTCACCCAGCACCGCAATGCCGTTACCGCCGCCAAGCGCGCGGGCGTCGGTCGCCTGTTCTACACGTCCCTGCCCAATGCAGAGACATCGGCCGTCACCTTCGCACCGGATCACCTCGGCACCGAAGAAGCCATCAAGGCGTCGGGGCTCGCCTACACGATCCTTCGCAACAGCTGGTATATGGAGAACCTGTTCCTGTCGCTGCCGAGCGCCCTCCAGTCCGGCACATGGTACACCTCGGCAGGTGATGGACGGACGTCTTACGTCGCCCGTGCCGATCTCGCCGCCGCCACCGTCGCAGCGCTTCTGGCCGACGAAACCGGCAATGTCACGCTGACCCTCACCGGCCCCGTCGGCTATACCAATTCCGAAGTGGCCGCGCTCGTCAGCGAGGTCACGGGCAAGCCGCTCGCCGTCGTCAACCTGACCGATGAACAGCTCGCCGAAGGTTTGGCTGGCGCCGGTCTCCCCGGCTTCCTCATCCCGACGCTGGTGTCCTTCGACGCGAACACCCGCCTCGGCCATATCGAGATCGTCACGGACTCGGTGGAAACACTGACCGGCCGGCCGTCGACGTCGCTCAAGGCGTTCCTTGAGGCAAACAAGGCCGCACTCGCCGGCTGATGGATCCCGAAGGGCCTGCGATCAGGCGACAAGCTCGCCGCAGGCCCGACGGAATCGGCGGACCGTCTCCGTCATCCCGTATTCGAGCGCATCGGCTGTCAGGCCATGGCCGATCGAGACCTCATCGAGATGGGGAACGTGCTCGACGAGCAACGGCAGGTTTTCCACCGTCAGGTCATGGCCGGCATTGACCCCGAAGCCCAGTTCGCGAGCGAACGCGGCCGTGCGTCCCAGCTCCTTCGCGATTGCCGTCGCCCGGTCCGGCGCGCCGAAGCAGCCGCCGTAAGGACCGGTATACAGCTCGATCCGGTCGGCCCCGGTCGCTCGTGCGATCTCGAGCGCTTCCCGGTCGCCATCACCGTCCGCAAACAAGGAGACTCGAAGCCCGAGATCCTTAAGGCGCGTGATCACATCCGTCAGTAGCGCGTGGTTTGCCCGGAAATCCCATCCGTGATCCGACGTCGCCTGCGCCGGATCATCGGGAACCAGCGTCACTTGCTCAGGGCGATGCCGCTCGACCAGCCCCAGAAACTCGGCATTCGGATAGCCTTCCATATTGAATTCCGCCTGCGGAAACATCTCGTCGATCAGCGTCCGCAAGGGACCGAGATCCGAAAAGCGAATGTGACGCTGGTCGGGACGCGGATGCACGGTCAGCCCATGGGCGCCGGCCTCAAGCGCACGTTTGCCGATGCCGACGACCGAAGGCCACGGCAGATCGCGCCGGTTTCGCAGCATGGCGATCGCGTTGAGGTTGACCGAAAGCTTGGCGGGCATGTGACACCTATGGAAACCGGGGAAATCGGAACGGCGGACGACGCGGCTGGGCGACGACGCCACCTCTACCATCCCGTGAGACGCCGTTCCAGAGCTGGTACGGCCGAGCCTCGGTCGATCACCATGGGCTCACGGAACGCTCGCGGCTGGATGCGGCACCGAAATACGGGCCGAAGCCCCGTTATGGTGCGTCGCCGGTTCATTTCTCCATTATTAGTAAGTAAATAACATCATTTTTAAACGCCACGCATATCAGACCTTGCTAGGAGGAAAGCGAGGACGAACAATAGACGTGGGGGATGTGGTTCGAGGGCGTCGAGTCGTGCCCGAAGACGGATTTTCGTCCATAAATAAGCGCTTTCGGCGAAAATCAGCGATGCCGGCATGTGAGGGTTGCATCATGCAAAACGGGAAAAAATCTTGCTTGTATGATAACATGCGTCTTACTGGTCAGACCGCATGAATCCGTGCTTGAAGGGAATCGAGAACGTCGAGAATCGCAATGACGCACGTGCCTCCCTGGGACGGGGATGGCCTGCAGGCCGTTTTCAGAGGAAGGAGGCACAGTGTCTTGAAGCCGTTGGACAGACCAACTGATACCGAAATTCGCAGGGCTCTTGCCGATGTGCTGTCCGGCACTGCTTTCTCGCGCTCCGAGCGTCTGCGCGCATTCCTTTCCTATGTCGTAACGAAGGACCTGGCCGGGCAGGCCATGCAGTTGAAGGGCTACACCATTGCCGTGGACGTTTTCCGCCGGCCGGATGCCTTCAACGCCGATAGCGATCCCCTCGTCCGCGTTCACGCCGGCAAGCTGCGCAAGCTGCTGGCGGCCTATTACGAAGCCGACGGGAAGGACGCCGTCTGGCAGATCGATATCCCCAAAGGCGGATACGCACCCATTTACCTGCGCCGCACGCCCGTGGCGAATGTGCCGGAAACGGTGGTCACCGAACCGAGCGCGGAGGTCGTGATCCCTGCAGCGATCGTCGAGACGCCACCTCAAGACGCGGAGCCCGTCGAGATCGTCAACGACATGCCGCCCGCTGACGTATCGGCTGAAAGTGCGGTGAGCGAGGAACAGCCGGCAACCGCCGGCGCTCGCGCGAGATCCCGCTTGTCGATCACCCGGCGGGCGAGACCGAGCTGGCTTCCAGCCCCTTTGGCATCGCCCGTCGCCATGATCTCTCTTCTCCCTCTCCTTCTTTTCGTGCCTCTGAGTTCGACCGCGCTCGGCGTCAGCCCGCAGGTCCAGGCCCGCTTTTCGATCTCCACGATGGCTAACGATATCGACCTGCCGCGCGTTACGGTTCGCTCCGATGGCGAGCAAACGAGCCTTGCGGCGCAGCTTGCCGGGCAGATCCGCGGCGCGATGGACTACTACACGGTCATCATTCCGGTCTCGAAGCCGCGCATACCTGCGTCACCTCCACCATCGACGAGCCCCCTCGCCTTCACGATCTCCATCAGCCCCGCGGAGACCGACAGCCAGACGCGCGTTACGGTGTCGAGCGATGCGACCGGCGATATCGTCTCGCAAAGTTGGATCGACAACGAAAACCTCTCCAACGATTTCGACCTGCTTTTCGAAAGCCTCGGCATCGCTGCGAAGACGCTGGCAACCAATGGCGACCTCTTCCACTATGCCGTGGACAAGGGGATATCGAGCCCGCTGATGCAGTGCATGCTGATCACGGACACCTATCGCCGCGAGAAAAGCCGGGATGCTCTGAAGCAGGCGCGCCTGTGCCAGGAAAAGCTGCTGGGCAAGCGCAAGAACGAGCGCGAATTCGTCATCAGCGCCAGCGAGTTGAAGCGGAACGTTCACCCCTGACGGGTGAGCGCTTCGATCCGGATGCACGAGATGTGGTCCGGATCAGCGTACGATCGTCAGCGTTTCCGCAGCGCGCGTGATCGCCGTGTAAAGCCAGCGCTCGCGCGTGTCGCGGAATGCCCAGCTTTCATCGAACAGCACGACGTCATTCCACTGCGACCCTTGAGCCTTGTGCACCGTCAGCGCATAGCCGTAGTCGAACTCGTCGTAGCGCTTGCGGGTCGACCAGGGGATTTCCCCCTCGACATCCTCGAAGGCGGTCTTGAGCAGCTTGATCTTGGCAGCGCCCCGATCGATGTCGTCGTCTTCCGGCCGGATCATCAGGTTGATCCCCGGCTTCACCGTCTCCTTGGACGAGGTCATCACCTGCCAAAGAGACCCGTTGAGAAGCCCCTTTGCAGGGTCGTTGCGCAGGCAGACCAGCTTGTCGCCGGACTGCGGATACTCCGTCGTGAACCCCTTCAACTCCCGCAGCCGCGTATTGTAGCGGCGCCGGGTCTTGTTGGTGCCCACCAACACCTGGTCCGCCTTGAGCACGAGATCCTGCGTCACCTCGGACTTCGGAATGATCTTCGCCGTGCCGTAGTCGCCGAACATGATCTCCTTGCCTTCGCGCACCTGCATAGCAAGCTTGATGATCGGGTTGTCGCGCGCCTGCCGGTGGATGTCGGTTAGAAGGTAATCGGGCTCGTCATTGGTAAAATATCCGCCACCGGTGACCGGCGGCAGCTGCCCGGGATCGCCGAGAACAAGGATCGGCGTGCCGAAGCTCATCAGGTCCTTGCCGAGCGCTTCATCGACCATGGAGCATTCGTCGACGACGATCAGCGCCGCTTTCGCCACCGGGCTCTGGCGGTTGATCGAGAACATGGGCGAGACCGACGTCTTGCCGGTTTCCTCGTCGGACACCTCCTCCTCGCCGCGCGGCCGATAGATCAGCGAATGGATGGTCTTGGCGTTGGAGGCGCCCTTGGAGCGCAGCACCTGCGCCGCCTTGCCGGTGAAGGCTGCGAACAGCACCTCCCCATCGACATGTTCGGCAAAATGGCGCGCAAGCGTCGTCTTGCCGGTTCCGGCATAGCCGAACAGCCTGAACAACGGCTTGCGCCCGGCCTTCAGCCACTGGCTGACAGCCTTCAGCGCCTCATCCTGCTGGGGTGCAAATTCCATGAGACGACGTGGCAGGATTCGGCGCCGGAGCGCAAGCCCGGCCGTGCGCTTTCCCCTCGTGGATGGGCCTCACGGCGCAGTGCCGAGAGCAAAAACAGATGAGCATCCGGGGCCTGTCTCTGCGCCCCCGAACCTTGACTTCCGACCGCCCATGGTCCTTAACCCGCTGACGACAGGCACCTGCACGTGACGCGCGCCGGATGTCTCCTATCCCGGCCCGAGCATTACCGGTGAACCTCGGCTCACCAGAGAATATCCGGCCATTGCTTTTCCGCATGTCCTGCGCCGAGACTTTCACAGCTCGGCTGGAGATGCCTGAGATCGGCTCGCCTGATGACACCACACCTCTCTCCCGTGAAGACCGGCCTCGGCCGGCGGTCGCACGCCGCGCAATGGTCGCTGTTGCTGGTTCTCTCCCTGGTGATTGCCGGCGGCATCGAAGCGCTCGGCATCCCGGCAGCGCTCCTGATGGGGCCCATGGTCGCCGGCGGCATCGTCGGGCTGAACGGCGGCACCATTCGCCTCAACCGCGTGCTCGTGCTCGCCTGCCAGACGCTCATCGGCACCATGATCGCGGGCTCCATCACCGGCGACATCGTCGGCACCTTCCTTGGAAACTGGCCCCTCTTTCTCGGCATCGTCGTCTGCGTCATCACCATGAGCACGCTGAGCGGCTACATGATCACCCGGCTCAACGTGCTGCCCGGCACGACGGCCATCTGGGGCTGTTCGGCGGGCGCCGCCACCACCATGATGGTGATGGCGGAGGCCTATGGCGCCGATGTGCGGCTGGTCGCCTTCATGCAATATCTGCGCGTGGTCTTCGTCGCCGCCGCGGCCGCCCTCGTCGCCCGCTACTGGGCAGGGCTGGAAGGCGGCACCACCGCGATCGCCTGGTTCGAGCCGATCGCCGCCCTCTCGCTGGCACAGACGCTCGCCGTCGCCGTCTTCGGCGGCATGCTCGGCTGGTACCTGCGCATCCCCGCCGGCGTTCTCCTGATGCCCTTCCTCATCGGCGGACTGCTCAGCGTCACCGGCAGCGTTCACATCCACCTGCCCGAATGGCTGCTCGCCATCAGCTATGCCGCGCTCGGGTGGAATATCGGCCTCGGCTTCACGCGCGCCGTCATCGCCCATGCCCGCCGCGTCCTCCTGCCGACCGTCGCCTCCATCCTGGTGCTGATGGGAATCTCGGGTATCCTCGCCTTCATCCTGACGCAGACCGCAGGCATCGATCCGCTGACCGCCTATCTCGCGACCAGCCCCGGCGGCATGGACTCGATCGCCATCATCGCGGCATCCAGCAATGTGGACATTTCTTTCGTCATGGCCTTGCAGACGGCGCGGCTGCTGCTCGTCATGGCCATGGGCCCGCCGCTTGCCCGCTTCGTCGCCAGGCGCGCCGGCGCCCGCCTGCCTCCGGGATGACGCCTCTTCCGTCCGACCGGCAGGCGTCTATATCCCTCTGAAGACACAGAGAGGATGCGCCCGATGACCACGACTTTGCCCCGCACCACCTTCCCGAACGGCACTTCGGTTCCCGTTCTCGGTCAAGGCACCTGGCACATGGGCGAGAGTCCTGCCTCGCGCACAGACGAAGTGTCGAGCCTCAGATTGGGTCTCGATCTCGGTCTGACGCTGATCGACACCGCGGAAATGTATGCCGATGGCGGTGCGGAACGGGTGGTGGGCGAAGCCATTGCGGGCCGTCGCGACGACGCCTTCATCGTCAGCAAGGTCCTGCCGTCGAACGCCGCGCGCTCGAAGACGTTGCGCGCCTGCGAGGACAGCCTGAAGCGGCTCGGCACCGACCATATCGATCTCTACCTCCTGCACTGGCGCGGCGGCGTTCCCCTGTCCGAAACGGTGGAGGCATTCGAGCGTCTGCAGCAGGACGGCAAGATCCGCGCCTGGGGCGTCTCCAACTTCGATGTCGATGACATGGAAGAGGTCGAGGACCTGGCACCGGGCAGGATGGCGACCAATCAGGTTCTCTACAACCTGTCGCGCCGAGGCATCGCCTTCGACCTCGTGCCCTGGTGCGCAGAGAGGCGGGTGCCGATCATGGCCTATTCGCCGCTCGACGAAGGCCGCCTGCTCGGCAACGCCACCCTGAAGCGCGTCGCCGCCGTGCATGGCGCGACGGTCGCCCAGATCGCGCTCGCCTTCGTTCTGGCAACGCCGGATGTCATCGCCATCCCGAAGACCGGTCGGCCCGACCGCATCCGCGAAAATCTTGCTGCACTGGACATCCGTCTGACGGACGAGGACAAGGCCACGCTCGATGCCGCCTTCCCGCCGCCCTCGCGAAAACGCCCTCTCGAAATGATCTGAAACGACAAAGGCCGCGCCTCCTCACGAAGACGCGGCCTTTGTGCTTGAATCGATACATGAGGCGCCGGATTCTGCATCCGAAAAACCCGCCTCAAGCACCTGAAAGACAAGGCATTATTACATGCCCTGCGCACCGCGATTCATCGCGGCGATGCCGGTGCGGCAGACTTCCAGAAGGCCAAGCGGCTTCATGACGGCAACGAACTGGTCGATCTTCGACGACTTGCCGGTGATCTCCAGAATGAAATGCTCCACCGTCGCATCGACCACCTTGGCGTGAAACGCATCGGCGAGCCGCAACGTCTCCGCCCGGTTTTCGCCCGTTCCCTTGACCTTGACCAGAGCCACCTCGCGCTCGATCGGCCGGTCGTGACCGAGCGAACCGGCCCGCACCGTCAGGTCCACGACGCGGTGAACCGGCACCAGCCGCTCAAGCTGCGACTTGATCTGCTCCAGAACATGCGGCGTACCCCGCGTCACGATGGTGATGCGCGAAAGATGCGCTTCGTGTTCGGTCTCCGACACGGTCAGGCTCTCGATATTGTAGCCGCGCCCGGAAAACAGCCCGATCACCCGCGCCAGAACGCCCGGCTCGTTGGCCACCAGAACGGACAGCGTATGCTTCTCCGCAATCTCGGTTTCCTTGGCGATGAAGTAGGCCGAGCCTGTCGGCTGTAGATGGGCGTTCATGAGATAGGGTCCGTTTCCTCTAGAGTATGTTTGCCAGTTCAACGCTGGCACTTGGCAAGTACCGTCTCGCCCGCCGCACGAGATCGCGGTCGAAGGTGACGAACGTGGTGGCCTCATCGCTGAGGCAAAGATGCACGGCATCCGCAAAGTCCATTCCGGCCTCGAAGGCCGCAATAGCCCTTTCGATGTCGTCTCGATCGACAATCACGAAGTCATGCGATGCCATTATCGTTTGAAAAAGCTGCAAGACGCGACTGCGAGAATATTTTGCAACACTGCGGAGAACCCACTCTGTTTCGAGAAGGACAGTGGGAATGATCACGACGCGATGAGACTGCAGGAGCCGCGCCGCAAGTTGCCATTGATCACTGCCGTCCTTGAGAAGGATCCGGAAGAGAACATTCGTATCAATCGTTATGGTCGTCATGCCACTGCCGATTTACTTTTTCAAATCGACGTTTCGCTTCCGCCAGAATAGCCTCATCTATCAACGCTTCCGTCAAATCGATCGGGGGGCCTTCGTAGGGTGGAATCCGCTCAAGAAACTCCGCCATACTCAGCGTTTTCTTTTCCGGCGCTTTCGTATGTTCAACAGGGACGGCAATCATCCGTCCGTCGCTCGTCGTCAGATCCATTTCTGCGCCGGGAGTAAGACCAAGCCTCTCTCGCAACTCAAGAGGCACATGCAAATCGCCGGCTTCAGAAAGTCTCACTCTCGCCATGGCCCTCACCTCTCTCGAACGGGACGCCGCTACACTACAGCGTCCCGTCCGTGCAATCAAACCAGCTGCCGGCCCTTGGCATCGATCGCGGTGGCGACCGCTTCGTCCGTGGCTTCGTCCGGCAGCAGCATCTCGTTGTGGGCCTTGCCCGACGGAATCATCGGGAAGCAGTTGGCGAGGTTGGCGACGCGGCAATCAAAGATGACGGGCGCTGGGCTGTCGATCATGCGCAGGATCGCATCATCGAGTTCGCCCGGCTTGTCGCAGCGAATGCCGACGCCGCCATAGGCTTCCGCCAGCTTGACGAAGTCCGGCATGGCCTCCGTGTAGGAGTTGGAAAGGCGGTTGCCGTGCAGCAGCTGCTGCCACTGGCGCACCATGCCCATGTACTGGTTGTTCAGGATGAAAATCTTGACCGGGAGGCCGTACTGGACGGTGCAGGACATTTCCTGAATGCACATCTGGATCGAGGCATCGCCCGCGATATCGATGACGAGGCTGTCGGGATGCGCGACCTGGACGCCGATGGCGGCCGGGAAGCCATAGCCCATCGTGCCGAGGCCGCCCGAGGTCATCCAGCGGTTCGGCGCTTCGAAGCCGTAGAACTGCGCAGCCCACATCTGATGCTGGCCGACTTCGGTGGTGATGTAGGTGTCGCGATCCTTCGTCAGCGCATGCAGGCGCTGAATCGCGTATTGCGGCATGATGACGTCGTCGCTCGGCTTGTAGGACAGCGACTTGCGGCCCCGCCAGCGCGCGATGTCGCCCCACCAGTCGTTGAGCCGCGCCGTGTCGAGATCGGCCGATCCGGCATGCCACAGGCGCACCATCTCTTCGAGAACCCGGCCGACATCGCCGGCGATCGGAACGTCGACGCGGACGATCTTGTTGATCGAGGACGGGTCGATGTCGATGTGGATCTTCTTGGAGTTCGGCGAGAACGCGTTCAGCCGCCCGGTAATCCGGTCGTCGAAGCGGGCGCCGATGCAGATCATGACATCGGCATCATGCATGGCCATGTTGGCCTCGTAGGTGCCATGCATGCCCAGCATGCCGAGCCAGTTGGTGCCGGATGACGGGTAGCAGCCGAGCCCCATCAGGGTCGAGGTGATGGGGAAATTCGTCAGCGAAACCAGCTCGCGCAGCAGCCGTGTCGCCGCGTCGCCCGAATTGATGACGCCACCGCCGGAATAGATGATCGGACGGCGCGCCGTCTTCATCAGCGCGACGGCTTCCTCGATCCGGCGGATATCGCCCTCGACCTTCGGCTGGTAGCTGGTCTGGATCGGAACGGCGGAGGGCGGCGTATAGGTGCCCGTCGCAAACTGGATGTCCTTGGGGATATCGACCAGAACCGGGCCGGGACGACCGGACCGCGCGATGCGGAACGCCTCGTGGATGGTAGCTGCCAGCTCGTTGACGTCCTTGACCAGCCAGTTGTGCTTGGTGCAGGGCCGCGTGATGCCGACCGTGTCGCACTCCTGGAAGGCGTCGGAGCCGATGAGGGAGCTTGGGACCTGGCCGGACAGGCAGACGAGCGGGATCGAATCCATCAGCGCGTCCTGCAGCGGGGTCACGGCATTGGTAGCGCCGGGTCCGGAGGTGACGAGCATGACGCCGACCTTGCCGGTGGAGCGCGCATAGCCCTCGGCCATGTGGCCGGCGCCCTGCTCGTGGCGGACGAGGATATGCTTGATGTCTTCCTGCTGGTGGATCTCGTCATAGATCGGAAGGACGGCACCGCCGGGATAGCCGAAGATGACTTCGACGCCGTTGTCCTTGAGTGCGCGCAGAACGATCTCCGCGCCCGTCATCGTGTTATCCCTGCTCGCTGCATCCATTTCGCTATTCCCGCCCGACATGTCTCGATCCTGTGCTCTGCTTGTTCGAAGGCATAAAAAAAGGCCCCGTCAGGAGCCTTGGTTTGCGCATGGGCGGCTATCGCCGGATGGTTACACCATCCTGCCCATGCGCGATCCCACCACAAGAATGATTGCTTGAATGTTCATGGGGCGCACTGATACCGGCATTCCGCCGCGCCGTCAACGCTTTTTACACCTTTACCGGGCGGGCGCCCTGCTGCGGCGACAGCGCGGGACCATGTCATGATCGGCAGCAAAACCGCTCCTTCCAAACGCCAGAGAAATCAAAAATAGCCGAAGAGAAACATCTTCTTAAAGTCCCTCGCTTACATTCCGTTCCTTAAGCGGGGTGACGACGTAGTGAGCAACGAACTTCAGGCCGAGGGCCGCACAGCGGAGGCGGACAGGCGCGACACGGTCGCCCGGGGCAATCGCTTCCTCGGTCGCGTCATCGCCTGCAATGGTTCCCGCGCGACCATTGCAGCTCTTGCGGAAAACGGCGAGACGTCCCTCACGGAACTCTGGTCCGTCGGGCGACTGGTCTCCATCACCGTCGGCGTCAATCGCGTCGTCGCCCTCGTCTCCTCCATGCGCACGAGCGACGACAACTGGGCGGAGCAGCAGGACAATATCTTCCGGATCGACGTGGAACTCGTGGGCGAGGTCCGTGTGGATATCGACGGGCGAGAAGCCTTTTCCGCCGGCATCAGCCAGTATCCCTATCTCGGCGCCATCGCGCACCGCATCCGGACGGCCGACCTCGCCCGCATCTACGACACCGGCCGCGGCGGCAGCTTTTCCATCGGCAAGCTGACGCAGGACGAAAGCCTGGATGCGGCGATCCACATTCCCTCCATGCTCTCGAAGCATTTCGCCGTCGTCGGCACCACGGGCGTCGGCAAATCCACAGCCGTAACGCTGCTCCTGCGCAAGGCGATCGAGGCCGACCCCAAGCTGCGCATCCTGATCCTCGACCCGCACAACGAGTTCGCAGCCGCCTTCCCCGACCATGCCGTCGTCATCGACACCGACACGCTGGACCTGCCCTTCTGGCTGATGCGGCTAGAGGAATTCGCGGAAGTCGTCTTCCGGGGACGCCCCGCTATTGCCGAGGAACTCGACATCCTGCGCGATCTCATTCCCGACGCCAAGAAGGGCTTCAAGGGCGATGGCGGCGTGATGCGGCGCCAGACGGAGAAGAGCTCCCTGACGGCGGATACGCCGGTTCCCTATCGCATCGCCGACCTGATGGCGCTGATCGACGAGCGCATCGGCCGTCTGGAAGGTCGAACGGAAAAACCGGCGCTCCGCTCGCTGAAAGTCCGCATCATGGCAGCGGTCAACGATCCGCGCTACACCTTCATGTTCTCGTCCAACACGATCAACGACACGATCCTCGAGACGATCGCCAAGATCTTCCGCATCCCCGGCGACGGACGCCCGATCACCACGTTCCAGCTGGCGGGCATCCCCTCGGAAGTCGTCAATTCGGTCGCGTCGGTGCTCTGCCGCATGGCGTTCGAAATCGGTCTCTGGAGCAATGGCGGCGTCCACATGCTCGTCGTCTGTGAGGAGGCGCACCGCTACGTCCCGTCCGACCAATCGCTCGGCTTCCTGCCGACGCGCCAGGCCATCGCCCGCATCGCTAAGGAAGGCCGCAAGTACGGCGTCTCGCTCGGCATGATCACACAGCGCCCAGGCGAACTCGACCCGACGATCCTCTCGCAGTGCTCGACGGTCTTTGCCATGCGCCTGTCGAACGATCGCGACCAGGACATCATCCGCTCGGCCATCCCGGATTCCTCCGTCTCGACAATGAGCTTCCTGTCATCGATCGGAAACGGCGAGGCTATCGCCTTCGGCGAGGCCGTTTCCGTGCCGATGCGCATGCGATTCGAGCGGATACCGGAGAACCGCCTGCCGAAGGCGGCCGGCGGGCTGATGAAGGACGACGACGACACGCCTGCCAATGTGGACCTGCGCACGATCGTTGCGCGGATGCGCGCAAGCTCCGGCAGCGAGACGACGCCATACTCGATGAGCCCGATGGGAGCCGGCAGCCTAGCCTTCAGCGACAGCATCGAGCCACCGCCACTCTCGCCTCGCGCTCCCGAGCGGCAAGAAAGCCAGAACCGAGCGGAAACACCGGCCAGTTCGGAAAGGCTCGAAAGTTATCGCCCGGACATGCTGCCGCGCATCGAGCCGCAGCACCCCGATCCCATATCCAATCCGCAGGCCGACCGCTTCAACGCCTATCGCCGACAGATCCTCGGCGGCGAAACCGACCGTCGCTCGCCCGATGAGCCGGTTCCTCAGGCGCTGGACGACCTGTCAGCGCCCACGCGGGCACCGTCCCTTCGCGAAACCCTGCTCAAGAAGCCGCTCGGCAGCATGATCCGCAAGTAGGCCGACGCCTTATGAAACGGCTTGCTCAAGGCACCACGCGCTCCCAGCTCTCGTCCAGCTGATTGCGAAACCACGTCATCTGCCGCTTGGCATATTGCCGCGTCGCGGCCGACGCGGTCTCGATGACGCCGCGCCGGTCGATCTCTCCGCGCAGCAGCGCCGCGATCTGCGGCACGCCGATCGCCTTCATGGCCGTCAGATCGGGTGACAGGTCTTTCGCCAGCAGACACGCGACCTCCTCGATCGCCCCCTGATCCAGCATCGCCTCGAACCGTCGGTTGATCCGCCGCCGAAGTTCGTCCCGCTCCGGCATCACGACCATCTTCAACGCCCGGTCCGGATCGACCACCATCGCGCCGCGCGTGGCTTGAAAACCGCGGATCGACCGGCCGCTCGCCTCGAAGATTTCGAGAGCCCGGACGATGCGTTGCCCGTCCCCGGGCTTCAGCACGGCCGCCGTTTCGGGATCGCCTTCGGCGAGCTGAGCATGCAGCGGGCCAGGCCCTTCCGCCTGAAGGCGGGCTCGCAGCCGCGACCGGATCTCGTCCGGCACATCCGGCATCTCCGACAACCCGCCCGTCAGCGCCTTGAAATAGAGCCCGGTGCCGCCAACGATGACCGGCACCCGCCCCTCCGCGCGAAGCTGCCCCAGAAGCACGGTCGCCTCTCGCAGCCATTCGCCGGTGGAATAGCTTTGGCCGGCCGGCACATGCCCGTAGAGCCTGTGCGGCACGCCGTCCATGTCGGCCTCCGACGGCCGCGCCGTCAGCACGCGGAGCGTATCGTAGACCTGCATGCTGTCGGCATTGACGACGACGCCGCCATGCGTCTGCGCCAGCCGAACGGCGAGCGCGGACTTGCCGCTGGCGGTTGGTCCCGTTATCAGGATCGTGTCCTGTCCTCTTTCAAGGTTTTTCATCATGGCTCTCGTTGCCACGCTTGTCGCCAATCCGTCAAATCCGGTGCTGAGCGCGGCTCTCGGTGAAAAGGCAGCAGCGGCCGTTCAGGCGTCCGGTCTCTACTGGCTCGCCGACGGGATCGCCTGCGATATCGCCCTGCGCGATGGCACCGACCCGGCCGAGGCCGAGCGGCAATTGCGCGACGTCGTCGCCGGACAGCCGGTCGACGTCATCGTGCAGGATGCGGAAACGCGGCGCAAGCGCCTGCTGATCGCCGATATGGACTCGACCATGATCGGGCAGGAGTGCATCGACGAACTCGCAGCCGAAGTCGGCCTGAAGGAACAGGTCGCCGTCATCACCGCGCGGGCCATGAACGGCGAGATCGCCTTCGAACCGGCCCTGATCGAACGCGTCGGCCTGCTGAAGGGCTTGCCGATCAGCGTCGTGGACGACGTGATCGCCAAGCACATCACGCTGACGGCCGGCGGCATCGAGCTGGTCGCAACCATGAAGGCCAAGGGTGCCTATACCGCCCTCGTCTCCGGCGGCTTTACCGTCTTCACGGGCCCCATCGGCGAACGAATCGGCTTTGACGAGAACCGCGCCAATCGGCTGGTGGTCGCGGACGGTATTCTCGACGGGACCGTAGAGGAGCCGATCCTCGGCCGGCAGGCCAAGGTCGATGCGCTGATCGAGATCACGGAACGTCTCGGCATCACGCCGGAAGATGCGATGGCGGTGGGCGACGGCGCCAACGATCTCGGCATGATCAAGCTTGCCGGCTCGGGCGTCGCCCTGCACGCGAAACCGACGGTCTCCGCCGAAGCGAAGATCCGCATCGACCATGGCGACCTCACCGCGCTCCTCTACATCCAGGGCTATCGCAGAACGGATTTCATTACCCGCACCGGTCGCGCATGATCATTACGGAAACAGAGCGCCTTCGCATCCGCAACTGGCAGGACTCGGATCGCGATCTCTTCTTCGAGATCAACAGCGATCCCGAGGTCATGACGTTCTTCCCGTTCCGCCGGGATCGTGCGGATGCCGACGCCCTGTTCGACCGGAACCGTCAGGCCATCGCGGACACGGGCTATGGCTTCTTCGCGCTCGCCTTGAAGGAGACCGACGAGCCTATCGGCTTCTGCGGCCTGGCCATTCCGGATCTCGCTCCGATTCTACCGGTCGGCACCGTCGAGATCGGCTGGCGCCTGGCGCGGCGCGACTGGTCGAAGGGCTATGTGACGGAAGCGGCAAGCGTCCTGCTCGCCTTCGGGTTCAAGACGCGCGGTCTTGATGAAATCGTTTCCTTCGCGGTCACCGACAACCGCCGCTCGATCGCCGTGATGGAGCGCATCGGCCTTATCCGCGATATCGATGGGGATTTCGACCATCCGCGCGTGCCGGACACGCATCCGCACCTAAAACGCCACGTGCTCTATCGCCGGAAGCGCCCGGAGTGATCGCGGACCTCCCACCGGAGGCCCGTCGTCTCCGACGCGATCTCCCGGCTACTCGATGCGCACCGTAACGAACCGCAGTTCGCCGGTCTTGTTGGAGATCATCAGCAAAGCATTGCGCCGTCCGTCGGCCTTCAACTCCTCGATCCGCGCGGTCACGTCCTCGGGTGTCTTCATGGCTTCCTGACCGATCTCGACGATGACATCGCCCGCCGTAATCCGCCGCTCGGCAGCGGCCGAGCCCTGGGCGACCTCGGTGATGACGACGCCTTCGACATCGTCTCCGATACCGAAGCTGCGGCGGTTCGGCGCCTCCAGCAAGGCCAGTTTCATACCGAGCACCTCGTCGGACTTCGGCAAATCGGCAGCCGGCGGCTCCGCCTGATCGGTGCCCTCCTGGCTGCCCGCACCGCCCTCGCCTTCCGTCCCCGGCGCGTCGTCCGAGGACCCCGGCGCTTCGTCCGTAGAGGCTTCGGCGCTCGCAACATCGGCATCTTCCAGCCGGCCGAGCGTGACCTGCACGGTCATCTCCTTGCCATCCCGGATGACGATGACATCCACGGCCTTGCCGACCGGGCTTTCTGCCACCACCCGCGGCAGATCGCGCATTTCCGCGACATCACGACCGTCGAACTTGGTGATGACGTCGCCGGACTTGATCTCGCCCTTGGAAATCGGACCACCCTCGATGATGCCGGCGACCAGCGCGCCGCGCGGCGTGTCCATGCCGAGGCTCTCGGCGATATCGTCGGTGACCGGCTGGATGCGGACGCCGAGCCAGCCGCGACGGGTCTCGCCGAAATCCTTCAGCTGGGTGATGACGTTGGACGCAAGCTCCGTCGGCACGGAAAAGCCGATGCCGATCGAGCCGCCGGAGGGCGAGATGATCGCCGTGTTGATGCCGATCACCTCGCCCTTCATGTTGAAGAGAGGTCCGCCCGAGTTGCCGCGGTTGATGGCGGCATCCGTCTGGATGAAGTTGTCGTAGGGACCGGCATTGATGTTGCGCCCGCGGGCCGAAATGATGCCGACGGTGACGGTACCGCCGAGGCCGAACGGATTACCAATCGCCATCACCCAATCGCCGATCCGCATCGCACGGCTGTCACCCAGCGGCACCGCCGTCAGCGGCTTCTTTGGCTCCACCTTCAGCACCGCAAGGTCGGTCTTGGTATCGGTCCCGATCAGCTTCGCCTTCAGCTTCGAGCCGTTGGCGAAGTTGACCTCGATATCGTCGGCACCCTCAATGACGTGGTTGTTGGTGACGATATAGCCGGTGGGATCAATGACGAAGCCGGAGCCGAGGGACTCGACCTTGCGGCCGGGCGCACCCTGCCCGTTCTGGCCCTTGAAGAATTCATCGAAGAAATCCTGGAAGGGCGAGCCCTGCGGCACCTTCGGCATCGGCGCGTCGTCGTCCGTCTTCACGTTCTGCGAGGTGGAGATGTTGACGACGGCATCCAGAAGCCCGGCGGCAAGATCGGCCACCGAATCCGGGCCCTGGGCCGCGCGTCCGGGGGGGGCGATGGAGGGCGACGGCTGTGGCGGAACCGGAAGCGGCCCGGTGGCTGCTGGCGGCGCAATTGGCTTGGCCACCTGGGCCACCGCCTCGAAGGGGCCTGCGAAAACGAGAGCCGTCGACAGGGCAAGCGCCGCCGTCCGGGTGAAGCTGGAGCGGTGTGATCCCATGAAGTCCTCGTTTCGGAAAGATATGCCGTCGGTTCGCCGGTACCTTACCGGCAGCACGGCGGAAGGAAAAGCCTCGGGCGAGCCAGACGCACGGTGCGGAAACAGATAGAGGCAAGGCAGACAGTCCGAATTCCTGCACGCCCATGGAAGCGAAGATAAGGCGCAGGCCCCACCCGTCCAGTCATCTTTTCGTTATGGCCCGGATGCGACGAGGCACTGCACACCCTCCAGTGCCGCAGGCCCTTGCGCCGGCACCGCCCGGGCGTCATAAGCGGCGAAACGCACACGCAGGCGCGGGCGCGCGCCAGAGCAGATACAACCATGGGCATCGTCGTCAGGGACAGCAACGGAACCGAGCTCGCCGATGGCGACTCGGTGACGCTCATCAAGGACCTCAAGGTCAAGGGCACATCCGTCACGCTGAAGCGCGGCACGCTGGTCAAGAACATCCGCCTGACGGACGATCCGGCGGAAGTCGAATGCAACGCGGAAAAGGTCAAGGGTCTCGTGCTGCGGACGGAATTCCTCAAGAAGGCCTGATTAGACCAAGGTTGACCGCGCTCGGGATAATCCCGCTCAGACCATCACCTCATGGCCGTGGGCCCTGAGCGCGGCGACGGCCTTGTCGAGGTCGGAGCCGAGAATGAAGATGTAGTCGGTGCTGAAGGTCGAGTTCGCAAACAGGCCGACACCGGCCGTCGAGAGCGGCTCCAGCACGGACGACAGAATACCCGGAATATCGAAGGCGAAGTGCTCCTCGATCCGGAGGCACCGCCAGCCATTCGACGAGATCACACCGGTCGGCACACGCGCGGCGCGACAGACGAGCGTCATTTCCTCCCGCGACGAGGAGACCGACCAGAAGCCGGCGCCCGGCAGCCATTCCGGCAGTGGCGAGCCGACATTCAGCCGGGTGATCGAATATTCGGCTTCAACCAGCCGGATCAGCAGTTTGCGAGACATTCATACCCCTCGATACGCCAGCGCCAGAGAAAAGGCCTTCGACATCGGGCCTGACGGGCAGCAAGCGTTGTGGACGTAACGTCTGCTGCGCTCGAGCAGCAGGTCAAACCATTCGGTGAGGGCCGGACATGGGAGATGCGCCGCCCTGCAAGCTTGCCCTGCCATCCCTAGCGCATGCCGTCAAGAAAGAAGGGGCCGGCATCGCTGCCGGCCCCTTCTTTTATCTTTGGTCCGTTTTGGCTCAGTTCGCGGCAGGCGTCGCCGGGGCGGCCGGTGCAGCGGGAGTGGCCGGAGCCGCGGACGGCAAGGGCGCACCCTGCGAGCTGTTGAAGAAGCGGAAGAACTCCGAGTCCGGCGAAATCACCAGCGTCGTCTCCGGGCTTGCGATCGCTGCGCTGTAAGCGGTCATCGAGCGGTAGAACTCGAAGAAGCTCGGATCGCGCGCAAAGGCTTCCGCAAACACGCGCGTCCGTTCGGCTTCGCCTTCACCGCGCAGGATTTCCGCATCACGCTGCGCGTCGGCCACGAGTTCGACAACCTGACGATCGGCGATGGCGCGACGGCGCTGGCTCTGCTCGTTACCCCGGGCGCGGATCAACTCCGCCTCGGCGAGACGTTCCGCTTTCATGCGGTCGAAGGTCTGCTGCGAGACTTCCTGCGTCAGGTCGGTGCGGCGGATGCGAACGTCCTGAATGTTGAGACCGAGCGATTCGGCGTCGGTCTTCAGGTCGGCACGGACTTCCCGCATCATCGAAGCGCGCTCTTCGGAAAGAGCCGATTCGAAGCCGCGAAGACCGTAGACGCGACGCAGCGACGAATCGAGACGCGTGCGAAGTCGGGCTTCGGCGGAGGACCGGTCACCGGATACCGTTTCACGGAAGCGGCGAGGATCCTGGATGCGGTAGACCACGAAGGCATCGACCTCGTAGAATTTACCACCGGAAACCTGCACGCGGATGTTGTCGAGATCGAAGCGCAGGGCCTGATCCTCGACATACTGGACGCGATCGGCATCCATGAAGGCGAAGGGCAGCTTGAAATAGAGGCCCGGCTCGGTCTTCACGTCCTGGATCTGACCAAAGCGAACGACGACCGCCTGCTGTCGTTCGGTAACGACGAAGACCGAGGAATAGACGGCCATCAGGATGACCGCGAAAGCGATCAGGAAATAGGGAAGACGGCTATTCATCAGTTGCTTCCTCCGACCTGCGGGGCCGGCCGGCCGATTTCGGTGAGCGGCAGGTAGGGCAGCACGCCCTGGCCGTTCTTCTCGTCCAGAATGACCTTCTTGGACTTGCCGAGAACCTCCTGCATGGTTTCCAGATAGAGACGCTTGCGCGTCACGTCCGGAGCCAGCGCATAGGCGTCATAGACCGAGACGAAGCGCTGCGCCTCACCCTCGGCTTCCTTGACGACGCGGTCCTTGTAGGCCGCCGCCTCTTCGCGGTTCTGCGCCGCCTGACCGCGGGCCCGACCGAGCACCTGGTTGGCGTACTGGTTGGATTCCTCGACGAAACGATCCTCGTCCTGCTCGGCGCGCTGCACCTCGTCGAACGCGTCGGCGACCTCGCGCGGCGGAGCCGCATCCTCGATCGCAACGGTGTTGACGGAGATGCCGGCGCCATAGGTGTCCATGGTCGCCTGGATCGTCGCCTTCACGTCCTGCGCGATCGCCTGACGGTTGTCGCGGAAGATGTCCTGCGCCGGACGACGGCCGACGACCTCGCGCATGGCGCTTTCGGAGACCTGCTGCAGGGTGTTGGCGGGATCCTCGACGTTGAAGAGATAGGCCTTCGGGTCGGTGACCGAGAACAGCACCGAGAACTGGACGTTCACGATGTTCTGGTCGCCCGACAGCATCAGGCCGGCCGACGACGGATCGGCCGAGACCGACTTGCTGCCGATATTCTGCTGCTGCTCGGTGACCTTGACCAGTTCGACGGTTTCCAGCGGCCAGAAGTGGTAATGCAGGCCCGGCATCGAGATTTCTTCCTTCGGCTTGCCGAAGCGCATCTCGACGCCACGCTCGTCCGGCTGGACGGTGTAGACGGAATTGATGAGGATGAAGCCGATGATCAGCAGGCCGATGATCGCGGCCACGCCGCCGTTGAAGCCGCCGGGAACGACGTTCTTCAGCTGGTCCTGACCCCGGCGCAAGATCTCTTCGAGATCCGGCGGACCGCCATTGCCGCGGCCACCGCCGCCGCCACGCGGGCGGTTGGGACCTTGGCCCCAGGGGCCTTTGTTTCCACCACCGCCATTGCCGCCGTTACCGCCGCCGCCGCCCCAAGGACCACCGCCGCCGCCGTTCTGATTGCTCCAGGGCATTCATACCTCTTTCGTTACACTCCCACCTCCGGCAATCGGCGGAACCGACTGGGAAGTAACCCCGTTATAGGGATCGCCCTGAAGCCTTTCAACGCGGCGCGTCATAACTTTGGCGTTAACAAGGCAATTTCGTTCCGTTTATTGCTAAAGTTCGAGCGAACCGATGCGGGTCCCCGGCGCGATGCCGATCCGCCGCTGCCACGTCGTGAACACGACGCCATGGCTGTCCTTCTCGCCACGCGGCGGAAAAACCTCGGAAACCTTCTCGAAAATCGAAGCGTCGATCGCCGGAAACACCGTATCGCCGTCGATATCGGCCTCGACCACGGTCATATGGATGATGTCGGCAAAGGACATCGCATCGCGATAGACCTGCCCGCCCCCGATGACGCAGACCTCATCCACGCCAAGAGAGGCCGCCTTCTCCCCCGCCAACTGCAAGCCGTCTTCCAGCGAACCGACTCGCTCGGCACCGTCAGGCGCAAAGGTCTCGTCGCGCGTGATAACGATGTTCGGGCGGCCCGGCAGCGGGCGGCCGATCGATTGCCATGTCTTGCGACCCATCACCACCGGCCGCCCGAGCGTCAACGCCTTGAAATGCTTAAGGTCGGTCGGCAACCGCCAGGGCATGTCCCCGTTCCGGCCAATCACGCCATTCCGCGCGGCGGCCACCACGATGACGATCTTTGCAGCCGTCATACCGCGATCGGCGCCCGGATCGCCGCTTCCGCCTCATAGCCCACCAGCTCGAAATCCTCGTAGCGGAACGCGAACAGGTCCTTCACGTCAGGGTTCAGCCGCATGACCGGCAGCGCCTTTGGCGTCCGGGTCATCTGCAGCCGCGCCTGCTCGAAATGATTGCTGTAGATATGCGCGTCTCCCAGCGTGTGCACGAAATCCCCCGGCTGCAGCCCCGTCACCTGCGCCACCATCAGCGTCAGCAGGGCGTAGGAGGCGATATTGAACGGAATGCCGAGGAAGATATCGCCGGAACGCTGATAAAGCTGGCAGGAAAGCTTGCCATCGGACACGTAGAACTGGAACAGGCAATGGCATGGCGGCAGCGCCATTTCGTCCACCAATGCGGGGTTCCAGGCCGAAACGATATGCCGGCGGGAATGCGGATTGGTCTTCAGCCCTTCCACAAGCTGCGCGATCTGGTCGATATGCCGCCCGTCGGGCGCCGGCCACGAACGCCACTGATAGCCGTAGACCGGGCCGAGATCGCCCGCCGCGTCGGCCCACTCGTCCCAGATGCTGACGCCGTTTTCCTTGAGATAGGCGATGTTCGTATCGCCGCGGAGGAACCACAAAAGCTCGTGGATGATCGAGCGCAGATGCAGCTTCTTCGTCGTGAGAACCGGAAAGCCCTCCGCAAGGTCGAACCGCATCTGGTAGCCGAACACCGAGCGCGTGCCCGTTCCGGTCCGATCGCTGCGGTCGGAGCCGGTGTCCATCACATGGCGAAGGAGGTCGAGATATTGTTTCATGATCGGCGTGTCCGCGAACTTCGAGTCCGCACGAGGATAAGACCTGTGGTGCCCATGCGATAGACCCGGAAGCCCATTCTCCAAAGCGAACTGCCGGTACCTTGGCGATTTGCGCATCCCGGTCTACATTACCGGACACTTGCTCGTGGTGCCGTCCTGCAGAATTGGTCACAGGCCTGACATTCATGACATTTATTAATTTCGGCATGCCGTTTATAAATGTCGGAAAGACGATGGAACCTTTTTCTGTCCAGCGCATTCCCCGGCACCTCATCATACCCGTCATCCGGGCAACGTCACCTCCCAGCGTCCGCCCGGCCTGCATCCTCCCTCTACGAAAGCGCGCTCATGACCGTCCGTTACAAGCTTGGCTGCACCCTCACCTATGAGGTTCGCGAACCCACCGTGTTCATCTTCAACGTCGAAGTCGCCAAGCTGCAGCGTCACCACGACCTGGTGGAAACGCTGACGATCAGCCCCAAGGGCCCGCGTTGGACCTATACCGTGCCGGAGGAGCAGAACCGCTACTTCAAGATCGACGTGGCCCCCGGCCCGCTGGAAATCAACTACGCCGCCGAAGTCACCCTGGACGTCTTCCGCGCCGATCCGGCCACGATCAACGAGACGCCGCTGTCGGAGATCCCGCTCGACATCATGCCTTTCCTCCTGCCCTCGCGCTTCGTCTCCTCGGACCGCCTCGCCGCCTTCGCCCTCCGCGAGTTCGGCTATCTGCCCAAGGGGCATGAGCGCGTGACGTCGATCTGCAACTGGATCTACAACAATATCGACTACCAGCGTGGCTCCTCCAACGGCCAGACGACGGCGGATGAGAGCCTGCTGCTGCGCGCCGGCGTCTGCCGCGATTTCTCCCATATCGGCATCGCCTTCTGCCGGGCGCTCGGCATCCCCGCCCGCTTCGTCAGCTGCTATGCCTACGGTCTGCGTCCCTCCGATTTCCACGCCGTCTTCGAAGCCTATCTCGACGGCCGCTGGTGGCTGTTCGATGCGACGCGCCAGGCCAATCTCGATGGCCTCGTGCGCATCGGCGTCGGCCGCGATGCAGCCGAGATCGCCTTCTGCACGCCTTTCGGCCTCATGGACCCCGGCGCCGTCGATATCACCATCGAGCATGCCGATGGCTCGCCCGAGCAGCCCGGCCGCACGATCGATGCCATCTCGACAGACGACCGCATCGAGATCGCCGAAATCGAGCAGGACGCCGCCTGAGGACGGCAGCGCAGACCGATTGTTGACAGAGATACGAAAGGGCACCCTGCTTTTCCGCGGAGGTGCCCTTTTTCCATGCGCTTTGCCCTTTTCATCGGCTGCGGGAACGCCTATATCAATTCTGCCGTCGCAAGGCGGATATGGCAATAAACTGTCGGTGTAATAAACCTATTGGACCCGGGGGCGGTACCCGGCGCCTCCACCAAAAACCGGCCCGAAGATGTTCTGGAAACAGCGCATCCGAACGGTGAAAGCTCTAAGGCCGGCTTTTGATGGGGGCGAAATAGGATCGACAAGGGCGTAAAGATCGAACTTTTGCTCGGCATTGTACCACCGTTATCGGGCTTAACAGTAGTTGCAAACGACAACTATGCGGAAGCTCGTCTCGCTGCTTAATCGCGGTGTGACACTTCAAATCAAGTCCTTCCGGTTCGCACCGTAAGGCGGGGTTCGGAGGTACCTGGCAACAGAAACCTCCACTTCTCCCCACAAAACTGCAAGTACCTGAAGCCATGTGATGGACGCATGGGCCGCGATGCCAATTCCAGACCTCCGACCGCTGCGCCTTGAAATCGTCCATCAATAGTGCAAATGGTTTCGTGGACGACGCGCGTCGGTCGCCGCTCGCGCGGTACATGGCAGCGCACACTGAAACAGCTAGACAAGACGGGGATCCGATGGGCCAGGACCATATCCGCTACGACATTCTCGCACAGGACGCGCTGCGTGGCGTTATCCGCAAGGTTCTGAGCGAAGTTGCAGCGACAGGTCACCTTCCGGGCGATCACCACTTCTTCATCACCTTTCTGACCGGTGCGCCCGGCGTGCGCATCTCCCAGCATCTCAAATCCAAATATGCCGAGCAGATGACCATCGTCGTGCAGCACCAGTTCTGGGAGCTGAAGGTCACGGAATCGCTGTTCGAAATCGGCCTCTCCTTTTCCGACACACCGGAAAAGCTGGTGATTCCGTTCAACGCGATCCGCGGCTTCTATGACCCCTCGGTGAATTTCGAACTGGAATTCGACGTGGCCGTTGCCGAAGACGAGGATGCGGAAACCGAATCCGCCGAGATCACCGCCTATCCCGGCGTGACCGTGGAGCGCCCGAGCGTGACCGTCGATGGCGATGGTGAGACGGAAGCCGAAGCACCGAAGGCCGAAGACGGCAAGGCCGGCGCTTCCGTGGTCTCCCTCGACGCGTTCCGCAAGAAGAACTGACGCATCATGACGGGCGACGTCGTCAATCTGCGCCAGTTTCGCAAGCAGAAGAGCCGCGTAAAAGACGAGAAGACCGCGGAACAGAACCGCATCACCTTCGGCCGCACCAAGTCCGAGAAGACACTGACGAAAGCGTTGAACGAGACGTCGGAGCGTCGGCTGGACCAGGGCCGGCGGGAGACGTCTTCCGAGACCGGCGGGCAGGACAAGGACGGGCAGGACAAGGATTGATCCGCTCCAAGCCAATCGGCTGGCGCCACACGACATGCGCGGCGCCTCGGACGTCCAAACGGCCGCACCGGCCATGCTGAAAAAACACTCCACCACCCTCCACGGCCACCGCACGAGCTTTTCGCTGGAAGACGTCTTCTGGCAGGAACTGAAAGCCATTGCCGCCGCCCGCGCCGTCCCCCTTGCGCGCCTCATCGCCGAGATCGACGACGCCCGCCCGGCCGACAGCAACCTGTCCTCTGCGCTTCGGGTGCACGTGTTCGCCTGGGTCAAATCGCAGGGTGCGAACTCTTCGGCGCCCGACAGGAACGACGCGGGACAGCTGTAAGGCCTTGTGTCCGAATCGTTTCGAGGAATGCGGTGAAGGCAGCACTCATCCCACGATGTCGCCAAGACCTCTCCTGCCGTCAGAGACGGTCGGAAGACCACACGTTCCTGCGCGCCTGATTATTGCGGCGCTACGCCCGGCAATGTCTGAAAGTTCAGCCTGTCCGGTATCGTCCCCGGCGCCGGCAGAGTGCCACCGCGTTCCACCTGTTCGCCGGGATCGACCGGCATCAGGCGCCGCTGGCGCTCCTGCTCCGCGGCCCTTGCGGCATCGCGCGCGTCTGCGGCGGCCTTCTTCTCCGCGGCCATGCGTTCTGCCTGCTCAGCCCACTGGTCGGCGATGGCCTTCGCCTCCGCCGCGGCCTTGGCGGCGGCAGCCGCGCGAGCCTCGGCTTCCGCCTTCTGCCGCGCCGCTTCCTCAAGCGCCAGCGCACGGCGCCGTTGCTCTTCCGCAGCCCGCACGCGGTCCGCCTCGCGCTCCTCGGCACGCGCCTTGTAGAGAGCGGCCTCCCGGCGCAGACGCTGCTTTTCCAGCACATTGGCCTGAAGGATCTCGACCCGCCGCCGCTCGCGCTCGAAGGCACGGAGCGACAGGAAGCTCGCAAGTTCACCGGTCTGCAACTGGAAGCCCGGCGCGTCCAGCGCGCCCTTGTAGGACAATTCCACCTTTGGCTCGGCACCGGCAACGGTCTGGTCGCCGACATTGAAGATGACATGCAGGGCGGCATTCAGCGTCTGGTCGGGCAGCGACACCTCGGCATCACCGGTCACCGTCGCACCATCGACCTTGGACGTCACGTTCTGCGCGCGCAGCGTGCCTCCGGCGATGCTGAAGGGTACCTTCACCGTGCCGAGGGCAGCGTCTCCGGAAAGAATCGCCGGACGGGCGATCGGCTCGACAGCCGCGGGCGTGATCTCGCCTTCGAGCCGGTCGGCTCCGGCAAGAATAGTGGGAAGCGCGCCGACATTCAGCCCACGCACGGTGAGATCGGAGAGGTTGACGGCACCGGACCCGCTGGCCGACTCCGCCATGCCCTTTGCCGTCTTGCCCGAAGCCTCCAGCGCCAGCGACAGATCGAAACGGCCATTGGCAACGGAGGCACCGGATGTCTTCCACGCCGCCGCAGACAGATCACCACCGGCAAGATCGAGCCGCGCCTGAAGGAAGCCCGACCCGTTGCCATTGCCGAGCAGCATCCGGCCCGACATCTTGCCGCCCAGCCATTCGCCAGCGGCATCCGTGATTTCAAGCTGGTCGCCCTTCCAGACGGCTTTGCCGATCATATTGGAAATGGCGCCGTAGACGCCGGGCCAGACCTGCTTGGCGGTGAGATCCAGCGCGACGTCGTATCCATTCCAGGCAACGGGCGCGACCGGTGATGTCGCCAGCGTCCCCTCGAGCGGATCCTGCACCGGTCCGAGCAAGCCTTCGGCCGCCCAGGCGAGATCGAGCGTATCCAAAGCCAGCTGACCGGTGGCCTTGCCGGGCACGGTGCGGTCGAAGGCTATCTGCCCGGTGAAGCCGTTCCGGTCGGCCTTGCCTTCCACGCCGGAGAGCGTCACCGCCTCCGGCGTCACGGTCACGTCGCTCTTCAGGCTCAGCGGCAGGCCCGTTCCCGTCTGCGGCAACGCGATGCCCTGCACCAGCAGGAAGGGTTCGAAATCCTGGCTCTCCAGCGTCATCTTGGTCTGACCGCTGAGGAACCGGTCCCGCGAGAGGTCGATCTCGCCGCTGGCGTTCAGCGCCGTCTTTTCGGTCGTGAAACTCAGCGTCCCCGAAGCCTTGTCGCCCTCCGTGCTCTGCAGCTTGATGGAGAGGAGGCCGTTGGCGTCCGTGTCGAACGGCAGTGGATCAAAGCCCGCCTGCCCGAGCAGCACGAGGCTCGACGGGTTCTCGAGCGTCGCCTCGAGGAAGATACCCTGCCCCGCAAGCGCCTGCGCGATCGTCGGCGCCTGGTAGTTCGCGGCGACCCGGCTGCCGCCGGCCGTGCCGACGATGCCGAAGGTCACCGGCGCGTCGCCCTCGCGGCTGCCCGCCGTCAGCGTCACGTCCAGCGCCGCATCATTGTAGTAGCCGCCGCTGCGGGCGAGCCGCGCGAGGATGGGATGGGCTGACGCGTGCCGCTCGACCATCTTGAAGAAGGAGGTCATGTCCGGCGCGGCGATCTTCATCTTGGCCGAAACGATGGGTGCAGCCAGCGTACCGCCTATCCGCCCGGAGGCCGCGAGCTGCGCACCGGCAATGTTGCCGATCGATGCGCGCTCGGCCTGCACCTGCCCGTTCTTGAGCGTCGCCACGAGTTGCACGTCCCGCGCCTCCTCGCCGAAGGCCAGTAGCGTGTCGGCGGAGATATCGGCGGCGATCGTGTGCGACAGCAGCGTTTCGTAGGAGGCATCGCCCGCCACAAGTCCGGTGAGCGCCTGCAACGCTTCGAGATCGATCCGGTTGCCCTTCAGTTGCACAGAGAGCGTCGGGGGAACGCCGTTCAGCGCCTGTCGCTCCACACGCCCATTCAGCGTCGCCGGCCCCACAGCCACTTCCAGGCGCTCGAACTGTTGCAGCGTGTCCGTCAGGTTGACGGTCGCGGAGAATCCGGCCGTGCGAAGCCGGCGGATGGCGGGATCGACCGAGCCGGCAAGCCATGACGCGAGCCCGGAGGGCTGGTTGGACGCCACCAGAAGGTCGCCCCGAAAGGCGCGCTGGCCGGACAGATTGAGCCGGCCCTTGGCTTCGAGCTGCGTCCGACCGGGGAACTGCGCCACCGCATTGTCGATCATCCAGCCCGCACCATCCGGGCGAAGATCCAGCCGCACGTCGCGCACGGTCGTGTCGCCGATGACGATGGCGGGAAGCTTGAGGCTTGCCCGGCCCGGCACCTGCGGAATGGGGATATTGGCGATGATCTCCATCATGGCGGAAAGCCGCTGGCGGATGGAGATCGCGGGATCGCGTCCGGTCTTGCCGGCAGCGCCCGGCTTGCCGCCGATGCGGCTGACGTCGATCTGCTGTCCGTCGGCCAGAAGCAGGAATTCCGGTGTCTTGCCGGTGTCGAGCGTCGCCTCACCGGTTACGAGATAGGGATCGTCTCGCGGGCCAACCTCGACGCGGTAGTCCGGCACGCGGATCCGGTCATTGGTCAGTTCGAACTGCCCGTTGATTCTAAGCGCCGCCGCATCGTCCTCGCGCTTCGGGGCATCGGCGGGCCGGTTCTCCGTCATCGTGAACTTGCCCTGATAGACCGGGCGGAATTCAACGATCTTCAGCTCGCCGTCGAGATCGACGCCGAACGGCCGCTTGTCGGGCGTCAGCCGCGCCCGCAGCGGCAACCCGCCGCCTTCCAGCGGCTCGCTGCTGGAGAAGGAAAAGCTGCCGGCCTCGCCATCGAGCGCTGCCCGGCCCTCGACCTTCCAGGGGCCCGCAAGGGTGCGGGCGGAAAGATCGGCGTTCAGCCCCGTCACGTCGCGCGTCCGCCCCGTCTGCTCGTCGATGAACTCGATCTCGCCATCGGTGATCTCGACGTTTTCAAGCACCACGGTCTTTGCGGGGATGGCGGCACGACGCCCGCGTGCCCAGTCGAGCGTACCATCCGGCAGAAGCCGCATCTTCGCCTTCGGCTTGTCCAGCCGCATATCGAAAATTAGTGCCTCACCCGAAAGGAACGGCGCAAGCTCGGCATCCATGGAAAAATGCTCGACCTGCACCAAAGGCGCTCCGGCCTCGGTTTCGCCGATACGGACGTCGTTGAGCGTGACGGAGGGAAAGGGGATCAGCCGCGCATCGACGCTGCCGTGCACGACAACCGGCTGCCCGATGATCCGGCCGGCTTCACGCTCGAAGTCCTTGCGGAAATCCGTCCAGTCGATGAACAGCGGCGCGATCAGCGCAGCAAACAGCGCGAGCACAAACAAACCGCCGACGATGACGAAAATACGCGAAAGCACCGAGCCTTACGTCCTGTCCGATCCTGCCACGCAGCCCACAACGGGCTGGTGTATCCTCTTGGCTTTTGCCGCCCTGCACCCCGCGTCGTCAACGACGCCAGAATGCCGGCCGGCGCACATCAAATATCTGCCGTCATTCCCTTTCGGGTGAGGCACCGCGCCCGCGATGCAGTAGCATGGCACGGCGGCAAATTCTCGTTCATCCCGTAAAAATCTTGCCTGGATTGAAGATTCCCACCGGGTCGATCGCGCGCTTGACCCGACGCATCAGATCGAGCGCATCGCCAAGCTCCGCCTCCAGGAACGGCATCTTCCCCTGCCCGATGCCGTGCTCTCCCGTGCAGGTTCCATCCATTGCCAGCGCCCTGGCATTCAACCGCTCCACGAACGCTTCCGCCCGATCGACATAGGCCGGATCCTTGTCGTCGAACAGGAGGCCGACATGAAAGTTTCCGTCGCCGGCATGGCCGACAATGGGCGCGATCAGGTCGTTTTCGCGAATGTCCTCCCGTGTCGCCTCGACGCAGTCCGCGAACCGTGAGATCGGCACGCAGACGTCGGTCGAGAGCATGGCGAAGTCCGGCCGCAACGCCTTCTGCGCCCAGTAGGCGTCGTGCCGCGCCTTCCACAGCACGGCTCGCTCATCGGCATTCGAGGTCCAGCTGAAATCGCCGCCGCCGAACGCTTCGACGATTTCTGCAAATGCCGCCGATTGCATCGCCACGCTGTCCGCGCTGCCATGGAACTCCACGAAGAGCGTCGGCATCTCCGGCAAGTGCAGCCCGGAATAGGCGTTGCTCGCCTTCACCTGCGTCTCGTCCAGAAGCTCGATCCGCGCAACCGGAATACCGGACTGGATGGTGAGAATGACGGCGTTGCAGGCAGCACCAATATTCGGAAACGCGCAGACGCCGCCCGCGATCGTCTCGGGAATACCGTGCAACCGAAGAGTGACCGAGGTCAGGACGCCGAGCGTGCCTTCCGCACCGACGAACAGCCGCGTAAGGTCGTAGCCTGCCGAAGATTTGCGCGCCCGGTGGGCGGTGCGGATCTCGCGCCCGTCGGCGATGACAGCGGTGACCGCAAGAACGTTTTCCCGCATGGTGCCGTAGCGCACGGCGTTGGTGCCAGAGGCGCGCGTCGATGCCATGCCGCCGATCGATGCATTGGCGCCGGGATCGATCGGGAAGAACAGGCCGGTCGCGCGCAACTCCCTGTTGAGCTCTTCCCGCGTGATGCCCGGCTCGACCGTGCAGTCGAGATCGCTTTCATTGACGGCGAGAACGCGGTTCATCCGGCTCATGTCGATGCTGATGCCGCCATGCGGCGCGTTGACATGGCCTTCGAGCGACGAGCCCGTTCCGAACGGGATCAGCGGCACGCGGTTTCCCCCGGCGATCCCGACGATCGCCTGAACCTCGGCACTGTTTTGCGGAAACACCACAGCGTCCGGCAGTTGCGCCGGGATATAGGTGGTCGTGTGGGCATGCTGCGCGCGGATCGCCTCACCCGTCTGCAAGCGTTCGCCGAACTGCGCCTTTAGCGCCGTTATCGCCGCAACGATCCCCGCCTCGTTGCGAACGCCCGACCTGATCGCCTTGAGAGCCATCGACCGCTTCCTCCACCGCAAGCAGGTTGCCTGCGGTCCTGCTGAAATATCAATGCCCTACTGTAGAATCCGGAATCACTTTGTCCAGCACCTCCTTCATCGCGCGAGCGTTACCGTGCATTTTCGGAACGCATGGGACGCAAGCGCCACAGCTGCGCCGATTCGAGACATCGGGCAGCGCGCCGGCCTATTCCGCCGCGCGCAGCCTCTCTTCCGGCTCGACCTCGTGCACGCCGTAGGCCGCGGCAAGCTCGCGCTGCAATCGCCGCTCCTCGTCCACCTGCGGCTTGGAAAAGCGGGCGATGGCGAGGTAGGCGACCGGCGTCAGATACAGTGTGACCACGGTCGCAAGGCCGAGGCCGCCGACGAGAACCCAGCCGAGCGCAATACGCGCTTCCGCCCCTGCGCCGCTGGCGAGCACGAGCGGCACGGCACCGACAATGGTCGCGATCATCGTCATCATCACCGGACGAAGCCGGATGTTGGAAGCATTCTCGATCGCCTCGCGCAGACCCTGCCCGCGGTCACGGAGCTGGTTGGCGAACTCGACGATCAGAATGCCGTTCTTTGCCATGATGCCGACCAGCAGCACGAGCCCGATCTGGCTGTAGATATTCAACGAGTTGCCCGTGAGGACCATCGCGAACACAGCGCAGGCGAGCCCGAGCGGCACCGTGGACATGATGACGAGGCCGCTGATCAGACTTTCGAACTGGGCCGCCAGCACGAGGAAGATGATGATGATGGCAAAGCCGAAGGTGACGAACAGCGCGCCGGAGTTCTCGTTGAGCGTCGCGGCTTCCGCCAGCGGCACCACGCGGGAGCCGGCCGGCAGCAACGGCTTGGCGACCTGTTCGGCATAGACCAGCGCCTCCCCAAGGCCGGTGCCGGGTGCAAGCCCCGCCGAGAGCGACACGGCGCGCAACTGCGATTCGCGCGACAGCTGCGGCGCGACGGCCTGCTCCTTCACGGTGGCGATGGACGACATCGGCACGATCTTGCCGTCCCCGGTCTTCAGAAACAGGTTTTCGAGGTCGGTCGGGTCGTTGACGGGATTGGTGGTCGAGAGCAGCTTGACCGGATAGGCCTCGCCTTCGACATAGACGTCGATGACGCTGTTGCCGTCGAGCATGGCCTGCAGCGCCGCCGAAAGGCCATTGATGTCGATGCCGAGATCGGACGCGCGCTCCCGGTCGATGGTCACGGACAGCTGTGCCTGGTTCGCCTCGTAGTTCAGGCGCACGTTCTCGAAGCGGCCGCTATCCTCCATCTGCCGCACCAGCTTGGCGGCGGCGTCGCCGAGCGCCTTGTAGTCGTTGCCGACCAGCGCGAGCTGCAGGCCGTTGCCGGCGCCGCGAATGCCAAGACTGTTCGGCTGTACCGGGAAGACCCGGATCGAGGGGATCTCGGCCGACAGGCGTGAGATTTCGCGCGAGATCTGTTGCTGCGTCCGTTCGCGATCGCCCCAGGACGAGAGCGACAGGACCATGAAGCCATTGTTGACCGAACCGCCCTGCCCCGAAATGGAATAGACATTGGCGATCTCGCCGGCCTTCACCATCGGCTGCAGCGCATCCTCCACCCGGCGCATCTGCGCCTGCGTGTAATCGAGCGAGACACCCTGCGGCGCCTGCATGCGCAGCAGGATGCGCGCCCGGTCCTCCGTGGGCGTCAGCTCGGACGGCAGCGTCGTGAACGCGATGCCGCCGGCGATGACGACCATCACGGCGGCGAGACACACGACGAGCGGCGAATCGAGGCAGGCCTTGAGCGAGCGCCTGTAACCACGGGCAAACATGCCGCCGATGCGGCCGAGGAACCCGCTATGGCCGTGGCCGTCAGGCTGCGCCTTCAGCATGCGCGACGCGAGCATGGGACAGAAGGTCAGCGCCACGAAGGCGGAAAGAATGATGGCGAAGGCGAGGACGAAACCGAACTCGCGGAAGAGGCCGCCCGTCTGCCCCGGCAGAAAGGACAGCGGAATGAAGACGGCTGCCAGCGTCGCCGTCGTCGCGATGACCGCGAAGAACACTTCGAGCGTGCCGAGAACGGCCGCTGCCCTTGGGCCCATCCCCTCGCTTCGCCGTCGCACGATGTTCTCCAGCACGACGATCGCGTCATCCACCACGAGGCCGGTGGCCAGCACGATCGCGAGCAGGGTCAGGATGTTGATCGAGAAGCCGGCCATGTAGATGGCAGCGCAGGTGCCGATCAGCGCGATCGGCATGGTCAGGACGGGGATCAGCGTCGCGCGCCAGTCGAGCAGGAACATATAGATCACCACCGTCACGATGATGACGGAGGCGACGAGCGCGATCTCGACCTCGTGGATGGCGCCCTGGATGAAGACGGCATCGTCGCTGGTGATGGTCAGTTCCGTGCCCGGCGGCAGGATCTTGCCGATCTCGGCCACCGTGGTCTTCACGCCGTTCGAAATGTCGAGCGTATTGGACTGCGCCTGCCGGATGATGCCGAGGCCGATGCCCTGCTTGCCGCCGGAGCGGAGCGACGAGGTGCCGATATCGGGCCCCATCGTCACCGTCGCGACGTCGCCGAGGCGCACGTTCGGCCCGAGGATGACCTTTTCGAACTGTTCCGGTGTCTGCAGGTCGGCCGTCGCACGGACGGAGAGGTCCTGATTGGCGCTGGTCAGCGATCCCGCGGGAACGTCGAGCGAGGCGCTGGCCAGCGCCGTGCGCAGGTCGGCCACCGTCAAGCCGCGGGCGGCAAGCTTGCCCTGATTGACGTCGATGCGGAAGATCTTCTCCTGCTCGCCGTTCAGCTGGACGTCGGCGACCCCCTCCACGGAGGCGAGCCGGTCGGTCACCTCGTTTTCGGCCAGCAGCGTCAGGTCTTCCATCGACAGCGTGTCGGAGGTGAGCGCAAGGCGCAGGATGGGCTGGCTGTCGGCATCCGCCTTCACGATCTGCGGTGCATCGGCGCCATCGGGAAGATCGTTGGTCACCCGGCCGAGCGCATCGCGCACATCGTTGGACGCCTGCCCGATATCGGTCGTGTCTGAAAACTGGAGCGTCACCCGGCTTTGGGCATATTGCGAGGTGGAGGAGATATCCTTGATGCCCTGCACGCGCGACACGGCCCCTTCGATCACCGAGGTCAGCTCCCGGTCGACCGTTTCGGGTGCTGCCCCTTCGAAGCGCGTATTGACGGACACGACCGGCTGGTCGACCTCCGGCAATTCGCGGATCTCCACGCCGTTCAGCGCCGCAAGCCCTGCGACGATGATCAGCGTATTGACCACCAGCGCGAGGATCGGACGTCGGATGAAGAGGGCGGTAAACCCCGCAGAACCACCCGCCCCTGTCTTGTGGGGGCCGCTCATCGCGCGGCCTCCACGGTCATCGCCACGGGTTGCGCGCTCGAAACCTTCTGCTCGGCAGCGCCCGCCGGCGCATTGGCAACCTTGACCTCGCCACCGTCCCGCAGCCTCTGCACGCCCTCGGTCGCCACCATATCGCCCTTCTCGAGCTTGGCATCCACCAGCACCTTGTCGGAGTTGCGCTGGATGATCGTCACCGGCACGCGCTCCGCCTTGCTGTCCACCACGCGCCAGACATAGGACCCATCAGCGCTCCACTGCAGCGCGAGCGGATTGACGGTGGGATAGCTGTCGCCGGGGAAACGGACGTTGACCGAAAAGGACATGCCGGCCCGCAGGCTGTCGTCCGGATTGTCGAGGCGCGCCCGCACACGCAGCGTCCGGCTCGCCTGGTCGATTCGGTTGTCGATGGCGTGGATGGCGCCGGTCAGCTGACGCGTCACCTGCGCCACGGCAACCGCCGAGACCTCCTGACCGACCTTGATATTGTTGGCGAACCGTTCGGGAACCCAGAAATCGACGAGGATCTGCGACCGGTCGTCCACCACGGCAATCGGCGTCGAGGTGGTGACGTAGTCGCCGGGATTGACGGTGATGATGCCGACGATGCCCTTGGACGGAGCGACGATATCGCGTCGCGTCAGATCCAGCTCCGCCGTCTTCAGCGCCAGTTCCGCCGCCTGCTCGGCGAACTCGGCCTCCCGCAGCGTGGCGATCGAAACCGCATTGCCGAGGCGGCGGTTGCGCTCCACCTTGTCGCGGGCGGCGTCCAGCAGCACCTTGGCCTGAGCGACGGCGAGGACCTGCTCGTCGCTGTCGAGCTTGGCGATCACCTGCCCCTGCTCGATCCGCTCGCCGGATTTTACGAGCACTTCCGTGAGATTGCCGGTGGAAAGCGGCGTCACGGTCACGGAGAGGATGGCCTCGCCGTTGCCGATGGCGTTCAGCCGATCGTTGACGAGCGCGGTTCCTGCAGCCTCGGTCACGACGAGCGGCGTCTGGTTGCCGGCCGCTGCCCGCTGCGTTCCGCTCTGTCCGCCCCGTCCCTGTCCCTGTCCCTTGTCGCCGGATGCAGCCGACGGCGCGACCAGTGCGACGACGCTGCCGGGCACACCGGCGGACACGAGCATCGGCCCGGCGGACGGCACGAAGCGCACCCAGGCGGCGAGGCCGACGAGGAGAATGACGAGGCTGACGGCCAGCTGTTTCCAGATCTGCATGCAGGTCTCCGACGTGGGCATTCCCGACAGGGACGGTTCAGATGAGCGGAATGCGACGGTTCGTCCCAAAGTACCGGGCAGCCCGCATGTGACGCAATCCCGCAAGCTCATCATTACGCAATTGTAATGATGATGGATTTCTCCGGTTCACGAGATAGCCGACCGTCTGCGCGGGGAATAAAAGAAGAACGCAATTCTGGCCTTTCGGACCCGAATCACTACATTGAACCGCATGAGCAACGGTTTCGACGACATCCCCTTCTTCGACGAAGAGCCCGCACGCGCGCCCGCGAGAGGCGAACGCCGAGGTGCTGACGCGGCAGATATGCCCGTTGCTGCACGCGATGGGCGTCCCGAGCACGATCAAGGCAACGTTCCGGCACAAGGCCCTTCGGGTCTCGCAGCCCGCGCAATGGCTGCCCGCGACCGCGATCGCGCGCCGGATTATCTCTCGGGCCTCAACCCGGAGCAGCGCCTTGCCGTGGAAACGCTGGATGGCCCCGTGCTCGTGCTGGCGGGTGCCGGCACCGGCAAGACGCGTGTGCTCACCACGCGCATCGCCCATATCATGGCGACCGGCCGCGCCTATCCGAGCCAGATCCTCGCCGTCACCTTCACCAACAAGGCCGCGCGCGAGATGAAGGAGCGCATCGGCGTTCTCGTCGGCGGCGCAGTCGAGGGCATGCCGTGGCTCGGCACGTTCCACTCCATCGGCGTCAAGCTGTTGCGGCGCCATGCCGAACTCGCCGGCATCCGCTCCGACTTCACCATTCTCGACACGGACGACGTCACCCGCCTGATCAAGCAGATCCTGCAGGCCGAATCCATCGACGACAAGCGCTGGCCGGCCAAGCAGTTCGCCCAGTTGATCGACGGCTGGAAGAACAAGGGTCTGACGCCCGCCGACATTCCGGAAGGCGACGCACGCGCATTCGGCAACGGCAAGGGCCGCGAGCTCTACGCCGCCTATCAGGCACGCCTGCGCACGCTCAACGCCTGCGACTTCGGCGACCTGCTGCTGCACCCCATCGCCATCTTCCGCAAGCATCCCGACCTGCTGCGCGAGTATCACGGCCGCTTTCGCTATATTCTCGTCGACGAGTATCAGGACACCAATACCGCCCAGTACATGTGGCTGAGGCTTTTGGCCCAGCGACCGAGCCCCGCGAAAGGGGAGCCGCGCACGGCGGACAATACGGTTAATATTTGCTGCGTCGGCGATGACGATCAGTCGATCTATGGCTGGCGCGGTGCGGAGGTGGACAACATCCTGCGCTTCGACAAGGATTTCCCGGGCGCGGTCGTCATCAAGCTGGAGCGGAACTACCGCTCGACCGCGCATATCCTCGCCACAGCCGGCCATCTGATCGCGCACAATGAGGG
Organism: Rhizobium sp. PP-CC-3A-592; assembly: GCF_003217095.1. Taxonomy (GTDB): domain Bacteria; phylum Pseudomonadota; class Alphaproteobacteria; order Rhizobiales; family Rhizobiaceae; genus Ferranicluibacter. The sequence continues at coordinate 594,343 of NZ_QJSR01000002.1, read as the reverse complement.
CCGTCTCGGCAAGACGCTCTTCACCGACCGGCACGACCCAGAGGACCAGAAGGTTCAGGTTCACGCGGCCTGGGATTCGGAGGAGGAAGCGCGCGCCGTCGGCGAGGAGATCGAGCAACTCCAGCGCGACAAGCACAAGCTGAACGACATGGCCATCCTCGTGCGCGCCTCGTTCCAGATGCGCGAGTTCGAAGATCGCTTTGTCACGCTCGGCCTCAACTACCGCGTCATCGGCGGCCCGCGCTTCTACGAGCGTATGGAGATCCGCGATGCGATGGCCTATTTCCGGCTCGTCTGCCAGGATGCCGACGATCTCGCCTTCGAGCGCATCGTCAACACGCCGAAGCGCGGCCTCGGCGACACCACCATCCGCCTGCTGCACGACTATGCCCGCGCCCGCGACATCCCGATGCTGGCGGCAGCCGCCGATATCATCGAGACCGACGAGGTGAAGGCCAAGGCCCGCAAGTCGCTGTTCGACGTCGTCACCATGGTGCGCCGCTGGCAGGGGCTTCTGGAAAACACGCCGCATACCGAGCTTGCCGAAATCATCCTCGAGGAATCCGGCTACACCGATATGTGGAAGGTCGACAAGACGGCGGAAGCGCCGGGTCGGCTCGAGAACCTGAAGGAACTCGTGCGTTCGATGGAAGCGTTCGAGAGCATGCGCGGCTTCCTCGAACACGTGTCGCTGGTCATGGATGCCGAGCAGAACGAGAACCTCGACGCCGTCAACATCATGACGCTGCACTCCGCCAAAGGGCTGGAGTTCGAAACGGTGTTTCTGCCCGGCTGGGAGGAAGGCCTGTTTCCGCACCAGCGCTCGCTGGACGAAGGCGGCCGCTCGGGGCTTGAGGAGGAACGGCGCCTCGCCTATGTCGGCCTCACCCGCGCCAAGCGCCGCTGCCACCTCTGGTTCGTCTCAAACCGCCGCATCCACGGTCTCTGGCAGTCCACCATCCCTTCGCGTTTCATCGAGGAGCTTCCGGTCGATCATGTCGAGGTTGCCGAGATGGAGCAGTCCTATGGAGGCTACGGGCGTGGCGGTTATGGCCAATCCCGCTTCGACAAGCAGGAGCCATTCCAGAACACCTATGCGACGCCGGGCTGGAAACGCGCGCAGGCCAACAAGACCGATGCGACCCGCGACAATTGGGGCAACCGCTCCGGCGTCGCCATTGATCGCATCGGCTATGGCGAAAGCGGCCCCAAGGCCCGCACCATCGAGGGCGAACTGACCGTCCGCTCGACGGTGGAGACCCCATCGAAATTCGGCGTCGGCGACCGCGTGTTCCACATCAAATTCGGAAACGGCAACATCGCGGGAATCGAGGGCAACAAGCTTACGATCGATTTCGACCGTGCCGGACAGAAACGCGTGCTGGACGGTTTTGTCGAGAAGGTCTGAGATCCTAACGCTTGACCGCCAGCCAGATCACATGGCGTGCCCCGCCACGCTTGCCGTTGGCACGCGTCGAGATCGCCTCAGCATCGAACCCTGAATCTTTCAGCCGACGGGTGAAACGCGGATCCGGCCCGGAAGACCATACGGCTAGCACGCCACCCGGTCGAAGCGCCGATTGCGTGGCTCGTAGACCCTGATGGTCGTAGACGCGATCGTTGGAAGCGCGGGTCAGCCCGTCGGGACCATTGTCCACATCGAGCAGGATCGCATCATAGGCCGAACGCGCGGCGGCGATGCACGCACCGACATCGCCATCGTAGATCGTCACCCTCGGATCGTCGAGACAGCCCTTGAACACGCTCGCCATCGGCCCCCGCGCCCATCGCACGACAGCGGGCACCAGTTCGGCAACCGTGACCTCGGCATCGTCTGGCAGGATCGCAAGCGCGGCGCGCAGCGTGAACCCCATGCCGAGCCCGCCGATAAGGAAGGCGGGACGCGGGCGATCGCCGATCTTCTCGCGTGCAAGCGACGCCAGCGCCTCTTCGGAGCCACTGAGCCGGCTGTTCATCAGCTCGTTACTGCCGAGCATGATCGAAAATTCCTGGCCCCGGCTCTTCAGCCGCAACTGCCCGCCACCGCCGGGAATATCGGCCGTGTCGATCTCAATCCAAGGAAGCATCGCTTAAGTCCCGCAGAAACGCCGGCCTGAAAGGCTCCGGCGTGGTTGTGGTGGAAAAATAAGGCCCTCTCTGGCTTGCCAGCCATCTCCCCCACAAGGGGGGAGAAGACTTGTGGCCACCGCCCCACTCCCATCAGCAAGGTAGCGGGGCGTTGCTCCGAGTCTTCTCCCCCCTTGTGGGGGAGATGCCCGGCAGGGCAGAGAGGGTTTTCCTTTCTTTACACCAACCTCACCCGTTGCGCGAGAAGAGCGAGGCGAGCGTCTTTGCAGGCTTGGAGAAGCCGCCCTTCATGCTCCTGACGATGACCATCTGGGTCACCTCACCGCGCTTGAAGGCCTTGAGGAAGCGCGGATAGTCGGCAAAAGCGACGCAGCCATGGCTGTCGCCGCGGTTGCGCAGGAGGTAGCTGTGCGCCAAGAGACCGACGCGGCCATGCGGGGCGACACCATCGATCGGCGTCAGGCGAACGGCTTCCACGCCATGAAACAGCGCTTCGCGCATGGTCACCTTGTAGGTGCCGGGCGGTGTCGGGCCCTTCATCGGAATGTGCACGGCATCGGGATTATCGCGCAGCTTGCCGATCCCGGAATGCGCTTCCAGCCTCTCGCCGTTCGGCATATGCACGACGCCGGCCGAGATATCGTAATAGGCGACGCCCTTGCGGTTGCCGAACAGCGGCTTGCGCGGCGCCATGGACGGCTCGTCGTCATCCATGTCGATCGGCGCGTTCGGCTTGGCATAGGCCAGCTGCACGGACGGCTTGCGAGGGCGCTCCGCTGCGGTCGGCGCGTCGTCCGCCTCGATCGTAATCCCGGGACGGGACAGCGGGAGCGGTCCGAGATCCGGCAGATGCTCCGTCGTCTCGTCATCATTGAGAACGAGGCTGAAGGGCTTGGGCAGCGATCCGGTCGGCTGGGCATCCGGCTCCAGCATCGCATTCTCGCGAAGCGGCACGGCCACATCCGCACGCGCGTCGAGCGAGGCGACCTGAACAGGTGCTGCCGTCACGGCAGGCGTCGCCGGCTTGGGCGGCAGGGCCGCGAGAACGATGCGGTGAACGGTGCTGGCGGATGCCATTTGGGGCTGCGTCTTGGCTGCGGCAACGGCCACGACCGGCGTCTTCACGAGACGCGAGAATTTCGCCACATGCACCGTCCGCTCGCCCACCGGGCCGCGGGGAATGGCGTTGAGCCCGAGCGAGGTCTGGAATGTCGGGCGCCCGCCGGTCGCGAGATCGCCGGCAACGCCATGCATGGTGACCACGCCATGCATGGTGAGGATGGTGGCCATGAGCCAGCCGACGCCGGCAAGGCCGACGCCTGCGGCGAAAACGGCAGGAAAGAGACGCGAGCGCTGCGTTCTGGCAGGGCCGGCTTTATGCGGCGAAGGGGACTGCTGGCGGAGGGGGCGCGTCTGCGAACGCGTATCGACCTGTCGAACATTCTCAATCGCTAGCGCCATGGAACTCTTTACCCAAATTGGTTACGCAATCCGAAAACAGCACTACGCACTGTCGTCGAAGCCGGCCGTTTGGGTCGCCTGGCGCTGATGTTGCGCGCTCCCTAGAACACTGCGGCTAGGCGAAAGAATGGCGAAACATGGTAACCATTTCCTTTACGAGCATCCCGAAATCTGAGGATTGTCAAAAATGAAGAAGCCGCAGGGCACGCCCGCGGCTTCACGAATGACGAAAAACGGGAGACATACGGCACCGCTGCGCAGCGCTAGCTGCTCCAACTCCAGGGGTGACGCGGCGGATTGAGACCCTGTGCGTGAGAAATCCCTACCCGACCGCCAGCATTCCGAATTGTCGTCGGAAAAGGGCACATGGGATGTCGTGGGAACAGCATATTCATCACCGACGGCTTGCATTGCTTTCCCGGACGCTTATTTCGGCTGTGAACCCGTTCCGGAGATCTGCCGATGCCCCTGACCAAAATCCGCCTCGCCGCCGCTGCCGCCCTGCTGAGCTTTGTCGCCCTTTCGGCGCCGGCCACGGCTGAAACCGTGGGCGAGGTCGGCGTGGACTGGACCGGTAACGATATTCTCGTGGACGCCGTCAGCGATCCGAAGATCGAGGGCATAACCTGCCACGTCACCTATTTCGACCGCGGCGTCATCGATCGCCTGCGCAAGGGCAACTGGTTCGAAGACCCCTCCAACAACTCCATTGCCTGCCGCCAGACCGGCCCCGTCGTCATCGACGACATCGACCTCTCGAAGGACGGCGAAGAAGTGTTCCGCTCGGGCCTGTCTCTGATCTGGAAGTCGCTGCAGGTCACCCGCATCTACGATCGGAAGAACAACACGCTGATCTATCTCGCGCACTCCCGCCAGGTCGTCGAAGGTTCGGCGAAAATGTCGATCTCGACCGTTCCCCTCTTCAACCAGCAGGTCACGTGGAAGAAGGGCGCGCCGCAATAAGGCGCTTGCCCCTCCAGCGAAAGCCGCGTCAGACCCGCGTCTCGCTCAGAACCGTATCCGAGGTGACCACGGCAATGCCCGCCTGGGTCATCTCGTCGATCGCGGTGCGAACACCTTCGGGATCGATCCCCCGACTGGCATCCTCGATGAACCGGATATGCGCCTCCGGCAGCATGGCCCGCGCGTCGAGCGCTGAAAATTTCACGCAGTAATCCGTCGCCAGCCCGCACACGTCGAGCCGCGTCACGCCGCGCGCGCGAAGAAGGTCGGAGAGGCCCGTCAGCGCCGTCTGATCATTGTCGCGAAAGGCGGAGTAGCTGTCGACGGTGCGGTCGAGGCCCTTGCGCTGGATCGTGTCGATCCGGCTCTGGTCGAGATCCGGCCGAAGGGCCGCGTCCTCGGTGCCCTCGACGCAATGGTCCGGCCACAGCATCTGCGGCTGGCCGTTCAGCGTTCCCATCGTGAAGGGTGCAGCGCCGTCATGCTGCGAGGCGAAACTGCCGTGATCGGCCGGATGCCAGTCCTGCGACGCGACGATGAGATCGTAGCCACCCTTGGCCATCAGCCGGTTGGCAACAGGCACGACGGCATCGCCACCGGGCACGGCAAGATGGCCGCCGGGGCAGAAGCCGTTCTGGATATCGACAAGCAAAAGGCATTTCATCGGCCGGGCGTCTCCCAAGACAGGATCTGGTGAGACGAAGCATAGACCGGCCCTGCATGCCGGGCTAGCCCGGCATGCGATGTCAGAACGATGGACTTTCGATCAGGCAGACCGATCAGGCAGCCTGCGCCAGCTCGTCGGCGATGACGGTGTCGAGGTTGAGGAAGCAGACCATGGTCTTCTCCAGCGCCACGATGCCGCGGCAGAAGGCGCGCTGAGCTTCCGGAATGATCTCCGGTGCCGACTGCAGGTCCTCGCTGCGGATCGTCATCATGTCGGAAACCTGTTCGACCAGCAGGCCGACCAGCTTGCCGGCGATGTCCGTGACGATGATGGCCGAGCGTTCCGACGGTTCCGTCATGTTCATGCCGAGGCGGCAGGCCATGTCGATGACGGGGATGACGGCGCCGCGCAGGTTGATGAGGCCGAGCACGTAAGGCGGCGTGTGCGGCATCGGCGTCACCGGCGCCCAACCGCGGATTTCGCGGATCGCCATGATGTCGATGCAGAATTCCTGGTTGCCGAGATGGAAGGACACGATTTCCATCGAGCTTCCCGACTGTTTGGAGGTGATGTTCATGATCAGAATTCTTCCCATTGATCGTTGGTACTGGAGGTCGACGGCGTTGCGAACGCGCTGGAAAGCTTGCCCATGAGCGCCTTGGCGGGCGACGGCGCCGGGCGCGAATGGGTGGCAGCCGGCTTTATGGTCGCGGGACGGATAGCGATGGGGCTCTTGGCGGAGGACGAGGTCTTCGGCGCCGCGGCGGGGCGGTGGCTTGACGACGACGTCGTCGCTGTGCGCGGCGAATGCGTGGGCGATGCCGATGCGTAGGACGCCGCGGCACCGCCGATGGCGAACTGGGCGATCAGGCTCGAGAGGCTCTCGGCATCCTGCGCCAGCGTATGGCTCGCGGCATTGGTCTGCTCGACCATGGCCGCGTTCTGCTGCGTCATCTGGTCGAGCTGGCCGATGGCGATGTTGATCTCGGTCAGTCCGGTCGATTGCTCGCGGGCGGCAACCACAATGGTGCGCATGTGCTCGTTGATCTGGTCGACGTCCGTACCGATGCGGCCGAGCGCTTCGCCGGTTTCCTGCACCAGCCGCACACCGGTGCCGACCTCGGTGGACGACCGGTTGACGAGGCCTTTGATGTCCTTGGCCGCACCGGCCGCTCTCTGCGCCAGTTCGCGGACTTCCTGTGCGACGACGGCAAAGCCTTTGCCCGCCTCCCCGGCGCGCGCGGCTTCGACGCCGGCGTTCAGGGCGAGAAGATTGGTCTGGAAGGCGATTTCGTCGATGACGTTGATGATCTTGCCGATCTCGGCAGACGCATCTTCGATGCGCGCCATGGCCGCAACGGCCTCGCCGACGATCCGGCCGGACTCCTCGGCGTTGGCATGCGTGCGGCTGACCATCTGGCTCGCCTCTTCCGCCTTCTCCGTCGCGGTGCGAACGGTGACGGTGATCTGGTCGAGCGCGGCGGAGGTTTCCTCGAGGGAGGCCGCCTGCTGTTCCGTGCGTTTGGCAAGATCGTCCGCCGCGGACCGCATCTGGCGTCCGTTGGCCGTGATCGAGGCGCTGTTGTCGCGCATGCCGGAGAGAACGTTGCGGAGCTTCTCGACAGCCTGGTTGAAATCGAGCCGAAGCGATTCGAGGTCGGCCCGGAACGGCGTGTCGATGGCGACCGTCAGCTGGCCGTCCGCCAGCTTGTTCAGCGCCTGGCCGAGCGCGCTGACGGCGACCTGAACCTGGCGGGCATCTTCGGTGGCCGCGACTTCGCGCTGGCGGCGATCTGTATCGTTGTGGCTGCGGCTGTCGGCGGCATCGCGCTCCAGCCGCTGCTTGTCGATGGCGTCGGTGCGGAAGCGATCGACGCAGCGCGCCATGTCGCCGATCTCATCGCTGCGCTCCACCGCGCCGACCGGCGTCGCATAATCGCCGCCATGAATGCGCTGCATGCTGTCGCGAACGCCGAGGATGCCGCGGCGGAGGATATTGCCCTGCACCGTCAGAAGCCCGAGAACGAGCACCATCGCACCGAGGCCGCAGACGAACTGCCAGACGAAGGCCGAGCGCGAAATCGCGCCCGCCTCTTCGACACGCATCTGTGTCATTGCCATGCCGGCTTCTGCAAGGCTCGCAAAACGCTCCGTGAGCTGCGACCCTGCCGTATCGATCTGGTCGTCGATGGCATCGAACGCGGCCTGGTCGGCTCCGGCTTCGACAAGCGCCTTGAGGTCCGTCTGGATGGACTGGGTCAGCTGCGATATCATCTGGGGAACGCCGGCACCCAGATCGGGCTTGCCGACGGCGACGGCAAGACCTGCAATGTCACCGCTAGCGCTCTTGAGATCCGACGCAGCCGTCTCGATCTCCTTCAAGCGGTCGGGCGCGATGACCTTGTCGTCCTTGTCAACGATCGTGTCCATGGCCGCGAGCACGAGATCGAGGCTGGTGACCCGCAGATCGATGGCCCGGTTCTCGACGGATTTCGCGGCATCCGCCTCGGCGAGAACGCGCTCCACCTGCTGTTGCTCGAACCATCCCGTGGCCAGAATCGCGCTGATTCCGACGAAGGTGACGACGCCCAGCGTCGCAAGTCTCTGGCTGACGGTCAGGGATCTCTGGCGGGTCTCATGTTGCATGATCGAGGTCCGGGATGGCGCGAATCGTGTCGCGCGAAGATGGAGGAGCAGCGTTCACAGATGGCGATGGCGGGAACGGCCGACCTCATGTCGACGCGCGGGAAGACCTGCACGGAAAAGAAGCATAACAGCGATGCGTTAAAGATCCGGTAAAGATAACAAACCTTCATTCCGGCTTCTGGCGCCGGCAGAAACGGGCTATAAGCACCCCATGATGGATCGCATCTCGCCCGGCAACGCCACCCGGATCGCCCTCGCCGCCGCAGGCCTTCTGCTGGTGGGTTGGGCCGGCATGCTCGGCTGGTGGACATATGGCCCAGACATGGTGCTGGCGCTTGCCGCCGGCAGCCTGTCGCTCTGCTTCTGACTCAATACTGCCCCCACCGGAGGAGAAAGCGGGTGCCGCAGAGGTGATCGCTCCTGCCGGAAGCTCCTCGCAAATCGATTTGCACCGATCGCAACTTGGCTCTAAGCCTTGGCTTCGACATCAAAAGACGCCGCATGGACGTGAAACGGGCCTGACATGAAACTCTTTCGAATCGTCCTTTGGATTGCCGTTCTGGTCACCGCGTCGGCGCTGGGGTTTCTGACCTACAAGATGACGGAGACCAAGGAGGCCGCAGTGGGCGGGCCGTTCGGGGTTCCCTTCACGCTGGTGGCGCAGAACGGCGAGCCGATCACCGAGAAGGCCCTGACCGGCAGGCCCTCGGCCGTCTTCTTCGGCTTCACCCATTGCCCGGAGGTCTGCCCGACGACGCTGTTCGAGATGAACGGCTGGCTCGCCAAGGTCGATCCCGACAACACGAAGCTCAACGCTTTCTTCGTCACCGTCGATCCCGAACGCGATACGCCGGAGATCCTCGGGCAATACGTCTCCAACGTCTCCGCCCGCGTCACCGGCATCTCCGGCCCGCCGGACAAGGTGATGGAAATGGTCAAGGGCTTTCGGGTTTATGCCAAGAAGGTCCCGCTCGATGCGGAAAAACCCGATGGCGACTACACGATGGACCATTCGGCCTCCGTCTTCCTGCTGGATGCCGAAGGTCGTTTCCGCGGCACCATCGCCTATGGCGAGAACACCGACACGGCCGTCCAGAAGCTCGAAAACCTGACCAAGAGCTGAGCGTCTTTCTCCCGGCGGGCATAGGCTTTGACCACAAGCGGCATTTTGGCCGTGCAATGCCGTGTGGTCGTGGTAAAGCGCTCATCCGAAGCTCAAGAGACCTGAAGGACCGCCCGTGGCTGATTTGCGCCTCTATCTCACCACCACCGAAAAAGGTGCCGACAGCGTTCTCGCTCTGATGACGGACGTCTTCGAGGACGAAGGCTATGCCATCGCGACGATGGAGATCGACGAGAAGCGCGACATCTGGGAGGCATCCGTCTATCTCGACTTTGCCGAGGAGGACGAGATCCGCGAACGCTTCGCGGAGATCGTGGACGGCTGGAAGCCCGGCACTGAAATCCTGCGCGAGGAAATTCCGGATATCGACTGGATCGCCAAGTCGCTCGAGGGCCTGAGCCCCGTTGCCGCCGGGCGGTTCATTGTCCACGGCTCGCATGACCGGGAAAAGGTCCGCGCAGGACAGATTGCCATCGAGATCGATGCCGGCGAAGCGTTCGGCACCGGCCACCACGGCACCACGGCCGGCTGCCTGGAGATGATCGAAAGCGTCGTGCGCTCGCGCACCGTCACCAACGCGCTGGATCTGGGAACGGGCAGCGGCGTTCTCGCGATCGGCCTGCGCAAGATCAAGACCGTGCCGGTGCTGGCCACGGATATCGATCCGATCGCCACCCGCGTCGCACGCGAAAACGTTCGCCGCAACGGCATCGCCAATGGCATCGCGGCCGTCACCGCCACCGGCTTCCAGTCGCCGGCCTTCGCCGAACACGGGCCTTTCGACCTCATCATCGCCAACATTCTCGCCCGCCCGCTGATGCGCATGGCGCCGGATGTCGCCCGCCACCTCCTGCCCGGCGGCTCCGTCATCCTTTCAGGTATCCTGGCGGAACAGCGCTGGAAGGTCCTGTCCGCCTACAACGCCCAGAAGCTGCGCCATGTCCGCACGCTTTGGCGCAACGGCTGGGTCACCATCCATCTCGACAGCCGCGCCTGAGGCGCTTGTAACGGCATAGGACATGACGAAAAAGGCCGTCCGATGCGGGAGCATGGGACGGCCTTTCGAAGACGAAGGCGATGCCGAAGCATCGCCCGTGACCGGCAAGCCGGCCAATGTCCGCGAGCCAAAGGAGGAGGATCGCTCAAGCGGACTCTGCGTGATCCCAAAAACGGCGCCCGGAGGGAGGAGGAGAAGGCAACCGATCGAACGGATCACTCAGAAGATTGCCTTGCGGCATCTGCGGCAACAGGGTGTTCGCGGCCCGTCCGTTGGCCGTGCTTTTAACGCATTGCCCGATGGTAGCTAGGGGCTGGCGCGAATAGGTGCCATGCGGAATCTGCATAAGTATGATGAATGCGTCTCGGCGCTTTGGTCACCGCCTGCACCGATGGGACATCGGGGCCGGATTTGCTATAAAGCGGAACGTCCACTTTCATCCGCATGCAGGAAGACATCATGTTCCAGTCCTTCGACGTCACCTCCACACCGCAGTTCGGTCGCGAACGGGCTGATGGTCTCCGGGCCTCATTCGATGCGCTCGGCATCGATGGCATTCTCGTGCCCCGAGCTGACGAATTCCAGGGAGAATACGTTCCGGCCTCCGCCGAGCGCCTGGCCTGGCTGACGGGCTTCACCGGCTCGGCCGGCATCGCCCTCATCCTGCGCGAGACGGCGGTCGTGTTCGTGGATGGACGATATGTCACGCAACTTGCCGAACAGGTGGATGGCACGGTCTTTACCGGCGGCGACCTGATCGGCGAGCCGCCGCACCTCTGGATCGAGCGCCACGCACCACAGGGCTTCCGCCTCGGCATCGATCCGTGGCTGCACACGGGCGCAGACGTCCGCAAGCTGGAAACCGCTTTGGCGAAGATCGGCGGCGCCCTCATACACCTCGACCACAACCCCCTCGACCGTCTCTGGACCGACCGGCCGGACGCGCCGCTGGGCCGCGTCGTCATCCAGAAGATCGAACAGGCCGGCGTTCTCGCAACGGAGAAGATCGCCGACATGGCCGAGACGGTGGTGAAAGCCGGCGCCGCTGCCGTCATCCTCACCGACCCGTCCTCCGTCGCCTGGACGTTCAACCTGCGCGGCAACGACGTTCCCCACACGCCGCATCCCCTCGCCCGCGCGATCATCCATGCCGATGGCGGGGCCGAGATCTTCCTCGACGCCCGCAAGACCGGCATCGAGGAGAAAGCCTACCTCACCCAGATGGCCGAGATCGAGGCGCCGGAAACCTTCGAAGCCCGCGTGTCGGCACTCGCCACATCCGGTGTCAGCCTCATGCTGGATCCCGACCACGCCGCCTTCGCGCTCGCCGACCGCATCCGCAAAGACGGTGGCACCGTGATCGAGGCGGCAGACCCGGCCCGGCTTCCCCGTGCGCGCAAGAACACGGTCGAGCTCGAAGGCGCCGCCCGCGCCCACCTGCAAGATGGGGCGGCCATGGTCGAATTCCTCGCCTGGCTCGATGGAACGACACCCGGCACCGTTAGCGAAATCGCGGCAACGGAAAAGCTGGAGGCCGTGCGGATCGCTTGCGGCGAACGGCTGCAGAACCCGTTGAAGGACGTCTCCTTCGACACGATTGCCGGGGCGGGTCCGCATGCAGCGATCATGCACTACCGCGTGACGACGGAAAGCGACCAGCCGCTCGAAGCGGGAGCCATGTTCCTCGTCGATTCCGGCGGGCAATATGTCAACGGCACCACCGACATCACCCGCACCGTCGCCATCGGCGACGTGCCGGAGGAGCAGAAGCGTTTCTTCACGCTGGTGCTGAAGGGCATGATCGCGATCAGCACAGCGCGCTTCCCCAAGGGCACGCGCGGCGTTGAACTCGATCCGCTGGCCCGTATCGCCCTCTGGAAGGCCGGCACCGACTACGGGCACGGCACCGGGCATGGTGTGGGTTCCTACCTCTCCGTCCACGAAGGGCCGCAGCGCATCTCGCGCGCGGGCATGCAGGAGCTTCTGCCCGGCATGATCCTCTCCAACGAACCCGGCTACTACCGCCCCGGCGCCTTCGGCATCCGGATCGAGAACCTGCTGCATGTGCTGGACGCAGCCGCCATCGAGGGCGGCGACCAGAAGATGCTCGGCTTCGAAACGCTGACTTTTTGCCCCATCGACCGCCGCCTCATCCTGCCCGAGCTTCTGGCGGAGGAAGAACGCGCCTGGGTCGATGCCTACCATGCCGAGACGCGCGACAAGCTGACGCCCCTCATCGACGGCGCGGATGTGAAGGCTTGGCTGGACGCTGCAACGGCTGCGCTTTAGGGAAGCGAGGGAGGGCCGACAGGCGACATGCTCGTCGGCCCGATCAGAACAGACCTTTATATCTGAGCACCATCACCACGGCCCATCCGGCAAACAGCATGGGCAGTGCCGAAAACCGCAGGCCGACGAGGAAGGCGGCGAAGATCGCGATCGTCACGTCGGCTCCGCCATAAAACAGCGCGGGCGCGACCAGCGTCGAGAGCACGGCTGCCGGCACGGCGTTCAGCGCGGCTTCCATACGCGGCGGAATGCGCTCCATCCGCGCCATCATGATCGCACCGCCGATGCGCGTGAGATAGGTGGCGATGGCCGCGAGAATGATGATGCCGATCAGGCGGAGGTCCTGCGGCAGGAAATGGTCGAAGCTCATCGGGCAGTCTCCCCGGATTTCACCGGAAGGCAGGCAGCCAGCACGACGCCGGCCAGCGCCCCGATGCTGACATGCCACGGCGAGCCGACCAGATGCATGGCGATCACGGAGACGACCGAACTGACGGCGACCACCGGCAGCCAGTTGTCGCGGCTGCGGAAGCCGAGCACCAGCGCCATGAAATAGATCGGCAGCATGACATCGAGCCCGATCGCCTTGGGATCGCCGATCAGCCCCCCGAACACCGCTCCGAGCAAGGTCGCAAGCAGCCACGGCAGGTAGATCGCAAGGCCAAGCCCCATGTACCAGACGAAGGTCACCGGCTCCCCGCGCTCGCCCCGCTTCTCCGTTTCCGCATATTGCGGATCGGTCAGCAGGAACAGCGCGGCCCCTTTCTGGAGAAGCGAGAAATGCGCGATGTGCCGGGCCATGGAGGCGGAATAGAGCACGTGGCGAAAGTTCACGGCAAAGACCGAGAGCACGATCAGCCACGGCTGGACGGCATGACCGAAGAGATCGAGCCCCACCATCTGGCTCGCACCGGCAAAGACCGTTGCGCTCATGAACATCGCATCGACGATGCTGAACCCGTTGTCGATGGCGAGAGCACCGAACAGGGCGCCAAAGGGAGATGCGGAAAGCACGATCGGAACGCCACGACGGGCGCCGTCCCAGAAATCACGAGATGCCATAATGAAGATCCAAGGGAAGTGCCGAGCCTGCGGCTTGAGGCCCCGGCTTTAGCCATGGATGGTATCTGCGGCAAATGAATTCCGCTGATGGCCCGATCAAGCCGCGTCATGCATGGAAAGGTGGACGCGCGTCCCTCAGCTCTTCACCGTGAACGTATGCTCCGGCCCCGGGAAGCTGCGCGCCTTCACCTCGGCCGCATAGGCTTCGGCCGCCGCCGAAATCTGCGGCGCAAGATTGGCGAAATGCTTGACGAAACGCGGCTTGAAGTCGTTGAAAAGACCGAGCATGTCATCCGATACGAGGATCTGGCCATCACAAGCCGGCGATGCGCCGATGCCGATGGTCGGCGCCTTCAGGGAGGCGGTGATCTCGCGCGCCAGCGGCTCGACGGTGCCCTCGACCACGATGGCGAAGGCGCCGGCATCGTCGATGGCCTTGGCATCCCGGCGGATCTTCGCCGCCTCGCGCTCGGTTCGCCCCAGCGAGCGATAACCGCCCGTCGTGTTCACCAGCTGCGGCATGAGCCCGACATGGCCGAGCACAGGAATGCCCCGGCTCGACAGAAAATCCACCGTCTCGGCCATCTCCGCCCCGCCTTCGAGCTTGATCGCGCTGCACCCCGTCTCCTTCAGGATGCGGGCGGCATTGCGAAACGCCTGCTCCCGGCTTTCCTGATAGGAGCCGAACGGCATGTCCACGACGACGCAAGACACCGAGGTTCCGCGCATGACGGCCTGCCCGTGAGCGATCATCATCTCCAGCGTGACACCGAGCGTCGACTCCATGCCGTAGAGCACCATGCCGAGCGAATCGCCAACCAGCAGGAAATCCACATGCGGATCGAGCAGCCGGGCGATCGGCGTCGTATAGGCCGTGAGGCTGACGATCGGCCGCTCGCCCTTCAGCGCCTGGATGACGGAGGGCGTCAGGCGACGACGGGAGGTGACAGAACCGGGCTGAACGCTCATGGCAAACGGCTTTCGGAAGGAGAGGACGAGAGATAGACGCGATTGTCGAGGAGCCGCGTGGCGCCAAACCGGACGAAGAGAAGAACCAGAACGCCGCGACCCCGAACCGTATCGATGGGCGCCAGCGTCTCCGGATCGCGAACGGCAACGACCTCGGGCACGGCGAGCGCCTCGCGGCGGATGAAGTCGGCAATCGCCTGTTCCAGCTCCATCGCAGACGCGATACCGGAGCCCAGCAGCCTAGCCGCCGCCTCCAGCGCCTGCGGCACGATCACGGCCGCGCGGCGTTCGGCCTGTGACAGGTAGACATTGCGTGAGGAGAAGGCGAGGCCGTCGGCCTCGCGCACGGTCGGCACCGCCACCACCTCGACCGGCTGGGCAAGATCCTCCACCATCCGGCGGATGATCTGCACCTGCTGAAAATCCTTCTCGCCAAAATAGGCACGGTCCGGCTGTACGAGATTGAAGAGCTTCGTCACCACGGTCGCGACGCCCGCGAAATGCCCGGGACGCACCGCACCCTCGAGCTCGGCGCCGAGTGCGGGCACATCGACCACCGTCTCCATCACCCGCGGATACATATCGGAAACGCCGGGCGCAAACAGGATATCGACTCCGCCGTCCAGCAGCATCGCCTGGTCGCGCGCGAGATCGCGCGGGTAACGCGAAAGATCCTCGCCCGCGCCGAACTGCAGCGGGTTGACGAAAATGCTGGCGACGACGACGTCGTTGCTCGCACGGGCCCGACGCACGAGCTCCATATGCCCATCGTGAAGATAGCCCATGGTGGGCACGAGACCGACGGAACGCCCTGCCCGCCGATGTTCACCCAGCAACTGGCGCAGGCTCACGATTGTCGAAACTGTCTCCATCCCGGATCTCCCCTCCGCTATGCGGCATCCGGTATCGTGTGCGGTGCAAAAAGACAATTCAAAGACGAAGCAGGTGCAAAATAAACCGCTCATGCACGGACGTCGATGGACGGAATCAGCCGCTGATCAAGGCCAGCCACTCGTCCTCGTCCATGGTCTGGACGCCGAGTTCCCGCGCCTTGCCGAGCTTGGAGCCCGCGCCTGGGCCGGCGACGAGGATATCCGTCTTCTTGGACACGGAGCCGGACACCTTGGCCCCTAAGCTTTCCGCCCGAGCCTTGGCCTCGTCGCGCGTGAATTTTTCGAGAGAGCCGGTGAAGACCACCGTCTTGCCTGCAACCGGGCTGCCCTCACCCGATGGCGCTTCGGCATCGAGCGGCGTTACCTGTTTCAGCAGTCGATCCACCACCGCGACATTGCGGTCTTCCTTGTAGAATTCCACGATGGCGCGCGCGACGACGTCGCCGATCCCGTCGATCCGGTTCAGGTCGTCCCAAGCCTCCGCCCCCGGCTCGCCCGCCGCCCGCATTGCCTTGTCGAATTCGCCGTAGCTTCCGTAGGATCGTGCCAGAAGCTTCGCCGTGGTCTCCCCGACATGGCGGATGCCGAGCGCATATATGAAGCGGGGAAGTGCCACCTGACGCCGCTCGTTGATCGCCTCATAGAGCTTGCGAACGCTGACCTTGCCGAAGCCGTCGATGTTTTCGAGTTTGGAGAGCGAGCCCTGCTGGCGCTCTTCCAGTGTGAAGATGTCGGGCGCGGTGCGGATCAACAAGGTCGGGTCTTCGGAGGCGAAGAAGAAGTCGATCTGCTTTGCGCCGAAGCCTTCGATGTCGAAAGCGTTGCGCGAAACGAAATGCTTCAGATGCTCCACCGCCTGCGCCCGGCAAACGAAGCCGCCCGTGCAGCGCGTGACCGAATCGACCTTGCCGGTCTTCTCGTTGACCTCCCGCACGGCGTGGCTGCCGCAGACCGGGCACGTCTTCGGAAAGACATAGGGCGCGCTGTCGGCCGCCCGCTTCTCCTCGACGATATCGACGATCTGCGGAATGACGTCGCCGGCGCGCTGGACGATGACGGTATCACCGATGCGGATGTCGCGCCCTTCGCGCAGCGGCTGCCCGGCATTGCCGATGCCCTTGATGTAGTCCTCATTGTGCAGCGTCGCATTGGTCACGACCACCCCACCGACGGTGACCGGTACGAGACGCGCGACGGGGGTCAATGCTCCGGTTCGCCCGACCTGGATGTCGATGGCGGTGAGGATCGTAAAGGCCTGTTCGGCCGGAAACTTGTGCGCCGTCGCCCAGCGCGGGGAGCGCGAGCGGAAGCCCAGCCGGCCCTGGAGCACGAGGTCATCGACCTTGTAGACGACGCCGTCGATATCGTAGTCGAGCTCGGGCCGCGTGAGGCCGATCTGCCGGTAGTGATCGAGAATGGCGGCAACCGAGGTCAGCCGCTGCGTCAGCGGATTGACCGGGAAACCCCAGCCCTTCAACGCCTCGACCATGCCGGACTGTGTATCCGACGGCATCTCCGACATCTGCCCCCAGGAATAGGCGAAGAAGCGCAGCTTGCGGGTGGCGGTGATCGCGGGATCGAGCTGGCGCAGCGAGCCCGCGGCGGTGTTGCGCGGATTGACATAGGTCTGGCGCCCCTCTTCTTCCATCTGCGCGTTCAGCTTGAGGAAGTCGCTCTTGGCCATGTAGACCTCGCCGCGCACCTCCACCACATCGGGCGCGCCGTCGGGCAGCGTCTGCGGTATCTCCGCGATGGTGCGGATATTGGCGGTAACGTTCTCCCCCGTCGTGCCGTCACCGCGTGTGGCGGCCGTCACCAGCTTGCGCTTCTCGTAGCGCAGCGACATCGACAGGCCGTCGATCTTCGGCTCGGCCGTAAACGCGATGGAATCATCCGGCAAGCGGCCGAGGAAGCGGTAGACGCTGGCAATGAAATCGCTGACGTCCTCGTCGGAAAACACGTTGTCGAGCGACAGCATGGGACGGGCGTGGGTCACCTGCTGGAAGAGGCCGGAGGGGGCTGAACCAACCTTGCCGGAGGGACTGTCCGGCCGCACGAGGTCCGGAAACCGCGCCTCGATCTCGCCGTTGCGCCGCTTCAGCGCATCATAGTCGGCATCCGAAAGCTCAGGGTCGTCCTTGCCATGATAGAGCGCATCGTGACGGGCAAGCTCGGAGGCCAGAAACGCCAGCTCTTCCACGGCGTCGGCTTCGCTCAGCGCATCCACGGGCTTGATATCGGTCATGGCGGTCACTCCTGCTGTCGGGAGTGTTTTAGCGAAAATCGCCCTTTTGAGAAGAGGACGAAGCCGGTGATCCCAAGCTCATCTCATGCCCGGTTATTCCGCTTACGAACGCACGGAAAAGCGGTTCCCGCCTCAGCCGCCACCCGCCAGCAACTTCGCCGCCGCCGCCCGTGCCTCCTCGGTGATCGAGGCGCCGGCGAGCATGCGGGCGATCTCTTCCGTGCGGTCCTTGTCGTTCATGCGCGCCACGCGCGTCGCGATCATCTCCGAGGATTTTTCCGATGGCCCCTTGGAGATCAGGAGATGGGTCGCCGCCCGTGCCGCGACCTGCGGCGCATGGGTGACGGAGAGCACCTGAACCGTCTTCGACAGCCGCTTCAGCCGCTGCCCGATCGCATCGGCAACGGCGCCGCCCACCCCGGTATCGATCTCGTCGAAGACGAGCGTCGGTGCGGAGCCGCGATCGGCCAGCGCCACCTTGAGCGCGAGCAGAAAGCGCGAAAGCTCGCCGCCCGACGCGACCTTCATGATCGGCCCCGGTCGCGTGCCGGGATTGGTCTGCACATGGAACTCGACGACATCGATGCCTTCGGCCGTCAGCTGCGTCGGGTCGCTCGCGACCTCCACCATGAAGCGCGCGCGCTCCAGCTTCAACGCCGGCAGCTCCGCCATCACGGCCTCGGAAAGCGCGCTTGCCGTGTTGTGCCGTTTGGACGACAGGGCCGCCGCGGCCGCATCGAAATCCGTCCGCGCAATCGCCACCTGCGCCTCGAACTGTTTCAGCTTCTCCTCGCCCGCATCGAGATCGGCCACGCTGTTGATCATGCGAACGGCGAGTGCGGGAAGCTCCGTCACGGGAACCGAATATTTGCGGGCGGCGGCGCGCAGCGCGAACAGCCGCTCTTCCACCCGCTCCAGTTCCTTCGGATCATATTCCGTGCGCCGAAGCGCTGCCTCCACCGCCATCTGCGCGTCGGACAACTGGTTCAGCGCCGCATCGAGCAGGTTGACCGTTTCCTCCAGCAGGCCCGGCGCCTCGTGGCTCTTACGTTCCAGACGACGCACCAGCGAGGCGATCTGCGGAACGGGAGATGCATTGCCGTTGAGGAAATCGCTGGCCTCGCTGATATCGGAGGCGATGCGCTCGGACTTCATCATCGTTGCCCGCCGTTCGGCAAGCCCGTCTTCCTCGCCATCGAGCGGCGCCAAAGCCTCAAGCTCCTCCACGGCGGCGCGCAGATAGTCGGCCTCGCGGGCGGCGGCATCCACCTTCTCGCGGTGACGCTTCAGGCCACGCTCGGCATCGCGCCAGATCCGGAAGAGATCGGCGACGGTCTCCGATTCGGTCGTCAGGCCGCCGAAGGCATCGAGCAACAGGCGGTGGGCATGGGTATCGACCAGCGCGCGATCGTCATGCTGTCCGTGGATTTCGACGAGCATCTGCCCCGCCTGGCGCAGAAGCTGGACGGACACCGGCTGGTCGTTGACATAGGCCTTGGTGCGTCCGTCGGAGGATTGCACGCGGCGGAAGATCAGGTCGCCATCGTCGTCGATGCCGTTTTCGCGCACCAGCACGCGGGCGGGATGATCCAGCGCGACATCGAAGACCGCCGTCACCTGCCCCTTGGTCCCGCCATGGCGCACGAGCGAACCGTCGCCACGTCCGCCGAGCGCCAGCGACAGGCTGTCGAGCAGGATCGACTTGCCTGCCCCGGTTTCGCCGGTCAGCACGGACAGGCCGGCATCGAAGGACAGGTCAAGCCGTTCGATCAGGACGATATCGCGGATCGAGAGCTGTGAAAGCATCCGGTCTTCTGTTCTTTCGGATCAGACGCCGAGGATCTTCTTGCCGGCCCGGGAAATCCAGGACCCGCCATTCTCGCGCGGCTCGAGCCCATTGGACTGCAGCAGCTTGTAGCTGTCGGCATACCACTGGCTGTCAGGATAGTTGTGACCGAGAACGGCCGCTGCCGTCTGCGCCTCGCTGGTGATTCCCATGGCGAAGTAGCTCTCGACGAGGCGGGCCAGCGCTTCCTCAACCTGGTTCGTGCCGGAATACTGCTCGACCACGGTGCGGAAACGCGTGACGGCCGCCAGATATTCCTTACGCTCCAGATAATAGCGCCCGACCTGCATTTCCTTGCCGGCCAGCTGGTCCTTCGCAAAGCGGATCTTCGCCTGCGCATCCTCGACATATTCGGAATTCGGATACTTGGTGACCACGACCTGCATCGCCTCGATGGTCTTGAAGGCCGGCTTCTGGTCCTGCGTCACCGTCGGGATCTGCTTGGAATAGGCAAGACCCAGAATGTACTGGGCGTAAGCCGCATCTTCCGATTCGGGATAGAGGTTGAGATAGCGCGTGGCCGCGTTGATCGCGTCCTGTGTCTGGCCCTGCCGGTAGTTGACGAAAGCCTTCATTACCAGCGCCTTGCGGGCATATTCGGAGAACGGCTGCTGCTTGTCGATGGCATCGAACTTGCGCGCGGCTTCCGTCGTCTTGCCGGCATTCAGGTTGGCGAGGCCCTGATTGTAGAGGACCTCAGGCGGATCGGTCTCGGCCGTCAGCTTGGTGATGTCGATGTCGGGGTCGTTCTGGCAGGCGGTCACGACGACGCTGGTTGTCGCCGCTACAAGCGTGACCATCGCCACGCGCGCCATCGTCTTCCATTCGAAGCCGTCTGCAAAAACCATCAGAACATCCCAACTCGAGTGGCAGCTGCCCCGCCGCCGACCATGCGGTTCTAGATCATACTAGAACAAGTCCGCAACGTCATGGTGACCGATTAACGCAATTTTGTGGCATCGCGTCCATGAAAAAGCCGGTCATATGACCGGCTTTAAGGCAATTTTTATGTATATTGTGCGTCAGGCCGAAAGCTCGGACGCGCCTGCGACCTGCTTCTCGCGCGCAACACGCGTGCGCGGCATCGCCGTTTCCACGATCTCGTAGGCCGTGGGATCGCTGAACAGAGCCTGCAAGGCATTGGCATTCATCTTGTGACCGCCGCGATAGGAGCGGTAGCACCCGATGAACGGCAGGCCGGCCAGAGCGAGGTCGCCGACAGCGTCCAGCGTCTTGTGACGGACGAACTCGTCCTTGGCGTAGCGCAGGCCCTCGACGTTGATGACCGTATGGTCGTCGGCAATGACGACCGAGTTTTCAAGCGAGGAACCGAGGCCGCGACCGGCCGCCCACATCCGCTCGACATCGCGCATGAAACCGAAAGTGCGGGCCCGCGACAGCTCGTTCTTGAAGGTCGCAGCGGTCATGTCGCCCTGCCAGGACTGGCGGCCGATCAGTGGCGTGTCGAAATCGATCTCGACCTCGAAGCGCATGCCGCCCTCATAAGGCACGAATTCCGACCAGGAGGCACCATGCTCGATGCGCACCGGCTTGAGGATGCGGATGTAGCGGCGCTTCACGGCAAGCGCCTTGATACCGGTCTGCTCGATGGCCTCGATGAAGGGCGCCGAACTGCCATCCATGATCGGCATTTCCGCGCCGTGAACCTCGACCAGCAGATTGTCGATACCGACAGCGTAGATTGCCGCCATGACATGCTCGATCGTGGCGATCCAAGTGGCCGGCGACGTACCGAGAATGGTGCAGAGATCCGTATTGCCGACATTGGAGGACACGGCGAGATATTCGCCGAGAACCCGCTCGCCGTCGAGACGCTGGAAGACGATACCGGTATTGGCTTCAGCCGGATGGAAGGTGATCGAAACGTCGGCGCCCGAATGTACGCCCGTGCCGGTCAGGGTTACGTGATCGGCGATCGTCGTCTGAAACCCCAGCAGTCCAATTCCCAGTCCCATGCTCTTCACTTTCACAATTCTGGCGGCGAACCGCCTTATTCCGTGTCTGCAAGATACGTCTTTGAGCCCCAGGTCAACCTCTCGACGGCAAGTCCAACTTGCCGCCCCCAGCCTTCGATACGATCGGGAGCCCTGATATCCGCAGACTTTCAAGCCCGAAGATAAGGCCCGCGAGCAGCCATTCCAAATCACTGTTTCTTTCGCTTTGTAACGCTTCTTCCTCGCCCTCTATGTCCTTGCAAAGATTATAAAAAAACGGAAAAGCCTGGGCTTGGGGCCCAGGCGTTCCGGCAAGGTAGAAGGCGGGTGGAAAATCAGTTCGACTGACGGCGAAGGAACGCCGGAATTTCGAGCTGATCGTCGTCCTGCGCACGCGGCTGCGGGTTCACGCGGCCGCGTTCGTCGAGCGCACCGCGACGCGGTGCGTAGACGCTCGCCTCGGGGGACAGCGGACGGCGCTGCTGCGATGCAGCGCTCGGCGCTCCCGAGGTCATGTCCGACGCGACGGAATGATCTTCCTCTTCGCGGCGGCCGAGCGAATTGGTGATTCGCTTGAGAAGGCCCATAGGACCGCGCTCTTCGTGGTGCGCGGCGGCCGGCTGGGACCGGTGTTCGGCTTCGGCCTTCACCATCGGCGGAAAGTCTTCGACCTTCGGCATGCGCACGGGTTCCGGCTGGCGCATCATCGGAGCGGGCTCGTGACGCTGAACCATCGGCTCATGCTGCATGTGCTGCACCGGAGCATGCTGGGCATGCATCGGCGCGGCCTGCATCGGCTGCTGCTGGTAGACCGGCATTTCGACCGGAGCCTGCTGCATGGGAGCCGGAGCCCGCATCACGGGAGCGGCTTCCGGTGCACCGGCAAACAGCTTGCTCTGCGGACGGAAGTCGTCCTGAGCCTTTTCGGCAGCGCGCGCCTGGATCAGGAGCTCGCGTTCGATTTCGGCCTGGCGGATGGCTTCGGCGATATGGTCGGCCTGCGGTGCCTGCGGCTGGGGCGCCGCCTGCTGCATAACGGGTGCCGGCTGGGCCTGCATGGCGGGCGCAGCGGCAGGTGCTGCCGGACGTGGCTTGGATGCTACCGGGCGAAAGCTGGAAGTCCGATCGGCCACCTCCGCGGCCGTACGATCGATTCCGGTTGCAACGACGGAGACACGAATCATGCCTTCGAGCTCTTCATCGAACGTCGCGCCGAGAATGATGTTGGCGTCCGGATCGACTTCCTCGCGGATGCGAGTCGCGGCTTCATCGACTTCGAACAGGGTCATGTCGCGACCACCGGTGATCGAGATCAGGAGGCCCTGTGCGCCCTTCATCGACGTTTCGTCGAGGAGCGGGTTGGCGATCGCGGCTTCGGCAGCGGCCATGGCGCGGCCATCGCCCGAGGCTTCGCCGGTGCCCATCATCGCACGGCCCATCTCGCGCATCACCGAACGAACGTCGGCGAAGTCGAGGTTGATCAGGCCTTCCTTGACCATCAGGTCGGTGATGCAGGCAACGCCCGAATACAGGACCTGGTCAGCCATCGCGAAAGCGTCGGCGAACGTCGTCTTGTCGTTGGCGATGCGGAAGAGGTTCTGGTTGGGGATGACGATCAGCGTATCGACCGACTTCTGCAGTTCGGCGATGCCCTGGTCGGCAAGCCGCATGCGGCGCTGGCCTTCGAAGTGGAAAGGCTTGGTGACGACGCCGACGGTGAGGATGCCCTTGTTGCGGGCCGCCTGTGCGACGACCGGAGCAGCACCCGTACCCGTGCCGCCACCCATGCCGGCAGTGACGAAGCACATATGCGTGCCGGAGAGGTGATCGATGATCTCATCGATGCACTCTTCGGCGGCCGCACGACCGACTTCCGGCTGCGAACCCGCGCCGAGACCTTCGGTAACGGCCACACCCATCTGGATGATTCGTTCGGCCTTGGTCATGGTCAGCGCCTGGGCGTCCGTATTGGCAACGACGAAGTCGACGCCCTGGAGACCTGCGGTGATCATGTTGTTGACGGCGTTGCCGCCGCCGCCGCCGACACCGATGACAGTGATGCGGGGCTTGAGCTCGGTGATATCCGGCTTCTGCAAGTTGATGGTCATTTTACCCGTTCCTTCCTGGTTTCTGGTCGCCTTGCCGAGCCGGCCAGATCTCAATTTACCCTTATGGCGGTTCTACCTTACGCGAACCTAGAAACTCTCTTTCAGCCACTGCCCCATTCGGGCAAAGCGACTGTCGCCGCCGCCGAGCGCAGACAGCATCCCGCCCTGGGCGGCATGCGTCTCCATTTCGGCGACCTGCGGATAGATCATCAGGCCGACAGCCGTGGAGAAGGCCGGGCCCTTGGCGGCCGGCGGAAGGCCGGAAACACCGAGAGGACGACCAATCCGCACGTTGCGGGCGAGAATACGGCGTGCCGCTTCCGGCAGGCCCGTCAGCTGGCTTCCGCCGCCGGTCAGAACGACGCGCTTGCCGACGATCGGCGAGAAGCCGGAACGCTGGATGCGGTCGCGAATGAGTTCGAGCGTCTCTTCGACGCGGGCGCGGACGATTCGCGAAACGAGGGCGCGCGGCACGTGAGTCGGCTGATCGCGGTCGTCCTCACCGATCGGGGGAACGGTGACCATCTCGCGCTCGTCGGCATCGTTCGGCATGGCCGAGCCATGCACGACCTTCAGCCGCTCGGCATCCTCGATTCGGGTCGAGAGACCGCGTGCGAGGTCCGTCGTCACGTGATGACCGCCAAGGCTGACGGCATCGGCATGCACGAGCTTGCCTTCCGCAAAGACCGAGATCGTCGTCGTGCCGCCACCCATGTCGATGCAGGCGCAGCCGAGTTCGACCTCGTCGTCCACCAGTGCGGACAGGCCGCTGGCATAAGGCGTCGCCACGATACCCTCGACCGAAAGATGCGCCCGGTTGATGCACAGCTCGAGATTCTTCAGTGCCGCACGCTCGGCCGTCAGCACATGCATGTCGACGCCGAGGGTATCGCCAAACATCGCGAGCGGATCGCGGATACCGCGTTCGCCGTCGAGCGAGAAGCCCGTCGGCAGGGAATGAAGAATCACGCGATCCTGACGCTGCGAGCGCTGGCCGGCCGCCGCGAGAACCCGCTTGAGGTCGGCCCCGTCCACTTCCTGGCCGCCGAGATCGACGGAGGCCGTATAGATATCGCTCTGCAGGCGGCCGGCGGAGACGTTGACGATCAGGCTGTCGATGGTCAGCCCGGCCATGCGCTCGGCGGCATCGACGGCAAGCCGTACGACGCTTTCGGCCGCATCCAGATCGGCGATGACGCCGTTCTTCATGCCGTGAGACTTGTGATGGCCAAGACCGATGACCTCGATCGCATGCGTGCGACCGGGCAGGATCTGGCTTTCGGCGCGCGGTGTCAGGCGGCCGATCATGCAGACGACCTTCGTCGAACCGATGTCGAGAACGGAAACGATGTGGGATCGCTTCGCCGACAGGGGCTTCAGACGCGGCAGGCCGAAATGCGACGAACCGAACAGGCTCATATGCGGTCCTCTTGGCTCTCGAGTTTCTTGAGCTGTTTGGTACGGGCTTCAAGGGCGACCTGTCGGCGCTCTGCGGCGCCGGGGGTCAGTTGTATGGTGGTGCGGTCTTCGAGACGAAGATCGACGGCGGCGATGTCGCGTTCCAGCAGTTGCTGGCCCTCTTCCATCGTGGACAGCACCTGCATGGCGCGGTCGAGATCCTGCTCCGGAAGCTTCACCATCACGCCGTTGTCGAGAATCAGATCCCACCGACGGCCGGCGACGCGGACATAGGCCTTTACGCGGCCGGCGATTTCCGGCCAGTCGGCAAAGCGGGCATAGAAGTCGGCCGCAGCTGTTTCCGCATCCCGGCCGACGAACAGCGGCAGTTCGGCAAACTTGTTGTCGCGCAGCGGCGCGATCACGCTGCCGCTCTTTTCGATGAGCGACAGGTCGGACCCGTGCTGCCAGATCCCGAAGGCCTTGCGCTCCTTGAGGTTGACCTCGATGGTGCCGGGATAGACCTTACGGACCGTCACCTCTTCCACCCAGGGCATCTTGGCGATCGCCAAGCGGGCGGCATCGATGTCGAGCGCGACGAGCGACGTCGCACCGTCGAGACCGATTTCCTGAAGAATGTCGATTTCCGACGTCTGGTCGTTGCCGGCGATCTTCACGTCCTCGATGGCAAAGCCGGCAGCCGACGTGGTTGCCTTTGCGACTTCAGGCGTGTGCCCGCCGATCGCCATGCCATAAAGGCCCGTTGCGGCAAACAGGGCCAGTGCAGAGACAGTCCCGGTATAAGGAGCGAAATGGATCCGGCCCGTGCCGAGCGCGACGAAGAAGCGGACGACGCGGCGCAGCGGACGCGGCAGGACCACATGGCCATCCATGTCCCGGAATTCCTGCGGCGCACGGACGCGCTCCTGGAAACGACCTCTCAACGCAAACACGACGCATCCTCCACGATCCAGCTGAGGAACTCACCAAAGGAATGGCCGGCATGAACCGCCATTTCAGGAACCAGCGATGTCGGGGTCATGCCCGGCTGTGTATTGATTTCGAGCCAAATCAGCTCACCCTCTCCGGATGCGCTTTCGTCGAGACGGAAGTCGGAGCGGCTGACACCACGGCACCCCATCGCATGATGTGCCGCAACGGCCAGTCTTTGAATGTTTTGGTAAATATTCGGTAAAATTTCCGCCGGAATGACATGCTTCGATCCACCGGCTGCATATTTCGCATCGAAGTCGTAGAAGGCATGGCCCTGCGGAATGATCTCCGTCACGCCAAGCGCTTCGCCGCCCATGACGCCGCAGGTGAACTCCCGTCCGGGAATGTACCGCTCGACCATGACGAGATCGCCATAGCGCCATTCGCTAGAGGTGATGATCTGCGGCGGGTGCGACTGGTCCTTCTGCACGATGACGACGCCGAAGCTCGACCCCTCGCGCACCGGCTTGACCACGTAGGGCGTGGGAATCGGATGATCCTGGCCGAAATCGTGCCGGTCCATGACCTTCGCCTCGGCGACGGGAATGCCAGCCGCCTTTGCGACGATTTTCGCCTGACCCTTGTCCATGGAGAGCGACGAGGCCAGCACGCCGGAATGCGTGTAGGGAATCTCGAGATATTCCAGAATACCTTGGATCGTGCCGTCTTCGCCGAAGGGGCCGTGTAACGCGTTGAACGCCACATCCGGGCGCAGGGCGCCGAGAACCGTCGCAATATCCCGCTCGACATCGATGCGGGTGACGCGATAGCCGAAGGCTTCGAGGGCATCGGCACAGGCGGCGCCCGAAGACAGGCTGACTGGCCGCTCCGACGAGAAGCCTCCCATCAGCACTGCGACGTGTTTGCCACTCATGAAAACCCCCGACGTTTCTGATCCATCATGCGGCGGCCAAGCGACGGGGCCGAACCCCGACTCAAAGCTTGCCTGCCTGCTCTCACTAAAGCGTCATTAAGGTTAACGAACCGTTTACTTTCGTTAACCAAGTGCCGTGAGCGGCACCTCAGGCAGGGACTTTCGTCAAGGCGAATGGCCTCTGTGTTGAAAATGGCACGGGTGCGGATCCTGCATGGCTGAAGCGGGTTCCGAGGCGCTTTCCGGTCGAAGGCTCCGCCCCCGCCATGCTTTCGCCCAAAGACAAGGCAGCGGTAAGGCAGCTCGTCGAGGGGCTATGCGCCATCGTTCCATCGGATGCAAAACAGCCGGAAATCGTGTCATATTCTTGCGCAAAAAGGGTTTCTTCCGACATTAACTTGCCGTAAGAAGCCGTCAGCTACCTATGAGGGTGGCGGATCCTCAACACGGACAAGATCATGAGCAACGCGATATCTCCGGTATCGTCGAAGGCAGATGTCTTGGACGCACGCGCTACCAATTCCCCGGCTCGCGTGCTCCTGGCGAGCCTTGTCGGCACCACCATCGAATTCTTCGACTTCTACGTCTACGCAACGGCTGCCGTCCTGGTGTTCCCGACGCTGTTCTTCCCGAACACCGATCCGACGACGGCGCTGCTGGCATCGTTTGCCACCTTCTCCATCGCCTTCTTCGCCCGCCCGCTCGGCGCGGTCGTCTTCGGCCATTATGGAGATCGCGTCGGCCGCAAGACCACGCTGGTCGCAGCCCTCCTGACGATGGGCATCTCCACCGTCATCATCGGCCTTCTCCCCTCCTACGAATCGATCGGCGTTCTCGCACCGCTGCTCCTGGCACTGTGCCGGTTCGGTCAGGGCTTCGGCCTCGGCGGCGAGTGGGGCGGTGCCGTTCTGCTGGCGACGGAAAATGCGCCTGAAGGCAAGAAGAGCTGGTACGGCATGTTCCCGCAGCTCGGCGCGCCCGTCGGCCTCTTCCTCTCCTCCGGCGTCTTCTGGCTGCTGCTGCATGTCATGTCGCAGGAAGCGCTGCTCAGCTGGGGCTGGCGCATACCCTTCATCGCCTCGATCCTGCTGATCGCGGTCGGTCTCTGGGTCCGCCTCTCCATCACCGAGACGCCGGCGTTCCAGAAGACCATCGACAAACACGAGCGCGTTCAGGTTCCGGTCGTCGAACTCTTCCGCAACCACAAGCGCAGCCTGGTTCTCGGCACCTTCGTGGCGCTCGCCACCTTCGTGCTGTTCTACATCGGCTCGGCCTATCTTCTGTCCTACAACATCAAGGTCCTGAAGCTGCCCTTCGTCGATGCTCTGGAAATCCAGCTGCTCGGCGCCGTTCTCTTCGGCATCTTCATCCCGATCGCCGGCAAACTTGCCGAGCGCTTCGGCCGCCGCGAGATCCTGATCGGCGTCACCGTGCTGATCGGCATCTTCTCCTTCTTCCTGCCGGGTCTTCTGACCAGCGGTGAAGCGAGCGTCGTCCTTTTCGTCGTCATCGGCATGGCGCTGATGGGCATCACCTACGGCCTGATCGGAACGGCGCTGGCCGCACCCTTCCCGACCAATGTGCGCTACACCGGCTCCTCGATCACCTTCAACTTCGCCGGCATCTTCGGCGCCTCGCTCGCGCCCTACATCGCCACCTACCTGCAAGCAACCTACGGCATGACCGCCGTCGGATACTACCTCCTGTTCGCAACCGTCATCACGCTCGTCTGCATTTTGCTCTCGGGCAAAAACGAAGTCTGAGTTCAAGCGGAATCAGAACAAACGAAAAGGCCGCGATGTCACTGACATCGCGGCCTTTTTTAATGACAATGAGCCGAATTCACCGGCCCGGATTGTTGTAATAATCGTATGCGATCCATCCCAAGGTGATCGCGGAAACGATCCACGGGAAAACATACCAGACGAAATCTTGCGAGGTCATGCTTTCAACCCTCCAAGGATGCGGTGTCCAGCCCAATGTAATAGCGCCGCGCCCAAAATCCAACCACCGAACACGGCCAGCCCGCTCATCGTGGTCGATTCAGGCTTTAGCGACAGCACCTGCCCCAAAACGCCAACGGCAAGAAACGCAGTGGAAAGCCGGTCAAGCGCACCGGCGGCGAGCTTCCGCCTTTCGTTGCCAACGAGTTTGCGGCGCGAAGCGTCGATACCGGCCTCGCTCTCCGCCATCACACCGTCGCCCGGCCCAAGAACTCCCGCACCTCATAACCCGCCATGAACTTGCCGATCCGCTTGATCTCCCACTCCAGCTTGACGCCGGAATGCTCCATCACGCGCTGGCGCACGGTTTCGCCGAGATATTCGAGCTCGTAGCCGCTCGACTGCCCCGTATTGATCATGAAGTTGCAGTGCATCGGCGACATCTGCGCACCGCCGATCATCATGCCGCGGCAGCCGGCTTCGTCGATCAGCTTCCAGGCGGAATGCCCTTCCGGATTCTTGAAGGTCGAGCCGCCGGTCTTCTCGCGGATCGGCTGAACGGTCTCGCGGTGCTGGCGCACGGCATCCATGTCGGCGCGGATCTTCGCCTTGTCTTCGGGATAGCCCTCGAAAACCGCATGCGTGAAGATGAGGTCCTTCGGCGCGCTCGAATGCCGGTAGCTGTAGCCCATGTCGGCATTGCTCAGCACGTGCTTCTCGCCCTGCCGGTCGACGGCATGCACCTCGACCACCCGCTCGCGCGTCTCGCCGCCATTCGCGCCCGCGTTCATGCGCAACGCGCCGCCGACGGTGCCGGGGATGCCGTAATAGAAGAAGAAGCCGCCGATCCCGTGATCGAGCGTCATGGCCGCAAGGTTCTTGTCCGGGCAGATGGCGCCGGCCTTTACGCGATTGTCGCCCACAAGTTCAATATCGCCAAAACCCTTGGCCGAGAGGCGAATCACGACACCGGGAATGCCGCCATCGCGCACCAGCAGGTTCGAGCCGACGCCGGCCACCATCACCGGCACCTCGTTCGGAACGAGCTTCAGGAAGGTGACGAGATCATCGACGTCGTGCGGCTGGAACATCAGCTCGGCCAGCCCGCCGGCGCGGAACCAGGTCACGCGGTCCATGGGCGCATCCGGCGTCAGCCGTCCCCGAAGCGCGTTGACGCCCTCGCCAAGCGATGCGAGCAGCTTTGTTCCGTCGACCTGTTTCATGCGTCCTGTCCTGTCCCCGCCGCTGTGATGTCGGCCAATTCCTTTGGCAGCGCGGCAGCCCAGTAGGTAATGCTGCCGGCGCCCAAAAGAACCACGAAGTCACCGGGTTGTGCAATGGTGGAGACGAGCGGCGCAAGGGCTTCCGGCCCGTCCACATAGCGGGCATCGCGATGTCCGCCCGCTTTGATCCGGGAAACCAGCTCCTGGGAAGTGATCCCCTCGATCGGCTCCTCGCCGGCCGAGTAGACGGGCGACAAAAGAATCGTATCGGCATCGTTGAAGCAGGCCGCGAAATCCTCGAACAGGCTCTGCAGGCGCGAATACCGGTGTGGTTGGTGCACTGCGATGATTCGGCCCTGACAGGCCTCGCGCGCGGCGCGCAGCACGGCCTTGATCTCGACCGGGTGGTGGCCGTAGTCGTCATAGATCCGAACGTTGTTCCACTCGCCGGTGAAGGTGAAGCGGCGCTTGACGCCGCCGAAGGCCGCAAGGCCCTTGGCGATATCCTCGGAGTTCATGCCGAGCCGGTTGGCAACCGCAATGGCGGCCGTCGCGTTGGAAACGTTGTGGCGGCCGGGCATCGGCAGGCGTAGATCTTTTAATTCGATCAGCTGGCCCGTACGACGACGGCGAATGGCGACGTCGAAAATCGAGGTCGCTCCGTCCATGCGGATGTTGAAGAAGCGAACGTCCGCCTGCGGGTTTTCGCCATAGGTGATGACTTTGCGGTCCTCGATCTTGGACACCATCGTCTGGACCTCGGGATGGTCGAGACACATCACGCCGAAGCCGTAGAAGGGAACGTTTTCGACGAACTGGCGAAACGCCGCCCGCACCTGATCGAACGTGCCGTAATGGTCGAGATGCTCCGGGTCGATATTGGTGACCACGGCCACATCGGCTGGAAGCTTGAGAAAAGTGCCGTCCGATTCGTCGGCCTCTACCACCATCCACTCGCCGGCCCCCATGCGGGCGTTGGTGCCATAGGCATTGATGATGCCGCCATTGATGACGGTCGGGTCGAGACCGCCGGCTTCCAGCAGGGCCGCAACCATCGACGTCGTGGTCGTCTTGCCGTGCGTACCGCCGATGGCGATCGAGCTGCGGAAGCGCATGAGCTCGGCCAGCATCTCGGCGCGGCGCACGACCGGCAGCAGCTTCTCGCGGGCCGCGATCAGCTCCGGATTGGTCTTCTTGATCGCCGTGGAAACGACGACGACCTCGGATTCCCCGAGGTTCTCAGCCTTGTGGCCGACGAAGACCTCGATGCCCTTCTCGCGCAACCGCTGGACGTTGGCGCTGTCGGCTTGATCCGACCCCTGGACGCGGTGGCCGAGGTTGTGCAGCACTTCCGCAATGCCGCTCATCCCGATCCCGCCGATACCGATGAAATGGACGAGGCCAATCGTCTGCGGCAGTTTCATGAGCGTTTTTCCTTGAATTGGGCAATCGTCTGGCCGCTGGCAATAGCCTCTACCATGCCGGCAAGCAAGCGCGCGGCGTCGGGCCGGCCCGCGGCCTTGGCGCTGGTCGCCATCTCCGTCATGCTCTCAGGGTTGTTCATCGCGTCGCGAATGAAGCCAGCCAGAACCTCCGGCGTCAGGTCCTTTTGCGGCACGAGCCGTGCCGCTCCGGTCTCGGCGAGGGCCGCCGCATTCGCCGCCTGATCGTGATCGAGCGCGAAGGGATAGGGCACGAGGATGGACGGGCGACCGATGACCGCAATTTCCGACACGGTGGAAGCACCGGAGCGGCAGACGAGCAGATGGGCGGAGGCAATCCTTTCGGCCATGTCGGTGAAGAAGGGCGAGATTTCCGCCGTCAGCTCGAACTTCGACATCGCCGTGCGCGCGCCGTCGAGATCCTCCGGCCGGGCCTGCTGCGTCACGTGCAGCCGGGCGCGAAGCTCGGGCTCGAGCAGAGCGATCGCCGCCGGAATGGCCTTGGAGAAGAACTGCGCGCCCTGGCTGCCGCCGAACACGACGAGTCGGAACGCCTCACCCGGGCCGGATGCCGCATAGGGAACTTCGGCGGCTTCGAGCACGGCGGGACGCACCGGATTGCCCGTCGTCACCGTCTTCTGCGCGTAGCGGCCGTCCGTTTCCGGCAGGAAGCCGCCGGCGATTGCGGTGACGCGCCCGGCGAGGCCCTTGTTCGCGCGGCCCATCACGGCGTTCTGTTCATGGATGATGGTGGGGATGCGCAGCCGGCTGGCGGCAAGAAGCGGCGGCACGGTCGGATAGCCCCCGAACCCCACGACCACCTTCGGCTTTACCTCCTTCAGGATCCCGCGGGCCTCGCGCAGGCCGCTCCACAACTGCCAGAGAGACGACGCGACCTTGACGGGGTTGCGCGAGCCGATCGTGGCGGAGCGCACGACATGGATGCGCTCGGCCGGGAAGGAACCGGCGTAGCGCTCGGCCCGGTGGTCGGTGATCAGGTGCACCGTGAAATCCAGTGCGGCCAGTTCGTGCGCGAGCGCCTCGGCTGGAAAAAGATGACCGCCGGTACCTCCGGCGGCTAGCATGACGATGCCCTTGGTCAAGACTCGAGACCTCCAGTACGAAGCGTGTTGCGCAAAGCAGCGCAGCGAATATGTGTCAAAAAAGCACGGACGAAATGTTCTAGCGCATAATGCCGGAAACCGGGACCGGTTTCCTCAGCCATTCTACCGCTGCTTGAAGTGCCACAGCGTCGCGTGTCGGAGGGACGCGCGACGCTGTCATTTGGTCGGCCGCGCGCATAACGAGCGCGTGTGGGATGCCGTAATGCTATTCCGCCGCGACAGGCGCACCGGTGCGGAACAGGCTGCGCTCCAGAGCGCGCTTTTCCGGTCGATGGCGGGTGAGAGCCAGAATGAAGCCGGCGGTGACGCAGATCGCGATCATCGAGGAACCACCGTAGGAAATCAGCGGCAGCGTCATGCCCTTGGCAGGCAGCAGTTCGAGATTGACCCCGACATTGATGATCGACTGGATACCGATCTGCAGCACGAGGCCAGCGACGGCGAAGCGGTTGAAGTCGTTGCGCTCGCGGAAGGCGTGGCTGAGGCCGCGCATGACGAGGAACGAGAAGATGGCGACGATGACCATGCAGAACACGATACCGAACTCTTCCGCCGCGACCGAGAAGATGAAGTCCGTGTGGCTGTCCGGGATGATCTGCTTGATGATGCCTTCGCCCGGACCCTGCCCCAGCCAGTCGCCGCGAATGATCGCCTCACGCGCCGTGTCCACCTGGAACGTATCGCCTTCGCCGGTCATGAACCGGTCGATACGGCCGGCGACGTGGGGAAGCAGCGTATAGGCGACGACGAGACCACCGACGGCCGAGCCGCCGAGAACGACGATCCAGAGCCACGGCATTCCCGCCATGAAGAACATGCCGCCCCAGACGGCCGTCGTCAGGATGGTCTGCCCGAGGTCGGGCTGGGCGATGAGAAGCGTGGCGACGATGCCGTAAAGCAGGATCGCGAAGAGATTGCCGGGAATTTCCGGCTGGCGGGCGTGTTCGGAGAAGAGCCAGGCGCAAACGATGACGAAGGCAGGCTTCATGAACTCGGACGGCTGGATGCCGATCGGGCCGATCGAGAACCACCGGCGCGAGCCCTTGATCTCGACGCCGAAAAATAGCGCGAGAATCATCATGGCGATGGACGCGGCGAGAATGACGATGGCCGTGCGACGCACCTGACGCGGCGTCAGAAACGACAGGCCGATCATGACGACCAGCGACGGAATGAGAAAGGCCGCCTGACGCTTGACGAAATGGAAGCTGTCGAGGCCCAGCCGCTCCGCGACCGCAGGGCTCGCGGCGAAGGACAGCATGAACCCGATGCCCATCAACAGAATGAACGTCGCCAGGAAGAACCTGTCGATGGTCCAGAACCAGTCGGCCACCGGGCCACGCTCCGCACGACTCACCATGTCTTCATCCTCGTCAAAAAGCGCAGTCGCGCCGTAAACCGTCCGGCCGCGGCGACAGAGCCGCCACGGCTGTCAAATCAGCATGGTCACGCCGGGAAGAGCGGCCACATGGGCCACAAACGCATCTCCGCGCATCTCGAAATTCTTGTACTGGTCGAAGCTTGCGCAAGCCGGGGATAGCAGAACCGCGGCAGGCAACCCGTCCCGTGCCGCATCCGCAGCCGCATCCGCCACGGCTTTCTCCAGCGTCTCCGACCGGTCGAAGGGGACGGCATCGCCAAGCGTTGCCGCGAAATCGTCCGCCGCGCGGCCGATCAGGTAGGCCTTGGCGATCTTCGGGAAATACGGAGAGAGCGACGCGATGCCGCCGTCTTTGGGCACGCCACCGGCAATCCAGTAGATCCGCTCGAAGCTCGACAGCGCCGGAGCCGCTGCCTCCGCATTGGTCGCCTTGCTGTCATTGACGAAAGTGACGTCGCCGACGGTCGCAACCGGCTGCATGCGATGCTTGAGCCCGGGGAAGGAGGCGAGCCCCGACAGGATCTCCGCTTTCGACACGCCGACCGCGAGGCAGGCGGCGATCGCCGCTGCCGCGTTCTGGCCGTTATGGCTTCCCCGAAGCGTTGCGATGCCGGAAAGATCGGCAAAGACCTCTGCCAGACCGGCCTCGGCGCGCATCACGGCGGCGCCCTCAGCGTAGTAGCCGTCACCGAGCGACCGGTGGCGGGCGATGCGGATGACGGGACGGCCGGCGAGCGCCACGCGATCCGCAATGGCTTCGCACCAGGCGTCGTCCACACCGATGATGGCCGTATGGCTCGCAGCGACAAGGCGTTCCTTGATCGCCGCATAGTTTTCCATGGTCCCATGCCGGTCGATATGGTCGGGCGTGAGGTTGAGGAGGATGCCGGCGGTCGGCTCCAGCGAAGGCGTCAGGTCGATCTGGTAGGACGAGCACTCGACCACATAGAACCGGTCTTTCGCCGGCGGGGCGAGCGTCAGCACCGCGGTGCCGATATTGCCGCCGAGCTGCGTGTCACGGCCGCTGGCGGAAAGGATATGCGCGATCAGCGCCGTGGTCGTGGATTTGCCGTTGGTGCCGGTGATGGCGATCAGCGGTGTTTCGGGCGAAAGAGCCCGTCGCTCGCGCGAGAACAGCTCGACGTCCCCGATCACCTCGACCCCGGCGCCGCGCGCAAGATCGACCGTCCAGTGCGGCTTCGGATGTGTCAGCGGCACGCCGGGCGACAGAACGAAAGCTTCGAATATCGACCAGTCGGCCTGCCGCAGATCGCCGGTGCCGATCCCCTCGGCAGCGGCTTTTGCCACGCTCTCGGCATTGTCGTCCCACGCGGTCACCGTCGCGCCGCCGGCAACCAGCGCGCGCGCGGTGGCAAGCCCGGAGCCTCCGAGACCGAAGAGGGCGATGTGGCGGCCGCTGAGCGTGGTGACGGGGATCATCGGCTTACCGCAGCTTCAGCGTGGACAGGCCGACCATGGCCAGGATGACGGCGATGATCCAGAAGCGGATGACGACCTGGCTTTCCGTCCAGCCCTTCTTTTCGAAATGGTGGTGGATCGGCGCCATGAGGAACACGCGGCGGCCCGTCCGCTTGAACCAGAAGACCTGGATGATGACGGACAGCGTCTCCATGACGAACAGGCCGCCGATGATGACCATGACGATCTCGTGCTTGGTCGCCACAGCGACGGTGCCGATGAGGCCGCCGAGCGCCAGCGATCCGGTGTCGCCCATGAAGATGGCGGCGGGCGGCGCGTTGAACCAGAGGAAGCCGAGCCCTGCCCCGATGACCGCCCCGAGAATGACGGCCAGTTCCCCCGTGCCGGGTACGAAGTGGATCTGCAGGTAGTTGGCGAACACCGCGTTACCGGCAAGGTAGGCGATGACGCCGAAGGATGCCGCAGCGATCATCACCGGCACGATGGCCAGACCGTCGAGCCCGTCCGTCAGGTTCACCGCATTGCCGGCACCGACGATGACGAAGCCACCGAACAGGATGAAGAAATAGCCGAGGTTGAGCGTGAAATCCTTGAGGAAGGGGAATGTCAGCGAGGAGCCGAAGGTGGAGCCGGCGGTGCCGGCGGAAATCGCCGAGCGCATCATGAAGAACACGGCGACGGCGGCGACGGCGAACTCGATCGCGAGACGTGCCTTGCCGGAAAAGCCCTTGTCCGACTGCTTCGTCACCTTGAGATAGTCGTCATAAAAGCCGATGGCGCCGAAGCCAAGCGTGACGAGCAGGGTCGAGACCACATAGACGCTGGAAAGGTCGGCCCAGAGCAGCGACGAAACGACGATGCCGGCGAGGATCATCAGGCCGCCCATGGTCGGCGTCCCCGCCTTCTTGAAATGTGTCTGCGGCCCATCGGCGCGGATCGGCTGTCCCCGGCCCTGCCGCACGCGCAGCGACGAAATCATCTTCGGCCCGAACAGGAACACGATCATGGCGGAGGTGAAGAGCGCCGCGCCGGTGCGGAACGTGATGTACCGGAACAGATTGAAAAACTGGAAATGGTCCGCCAGTTCGACAAGCCAGATGAGCATGAGGGACCCTTCCCCGAAAATTCGATATCGACATGCCTCTCCCGACCGGAGAGGAAAATGAGGTGGAGCGAGCGCTAGAGCGCCTGCTCCGTTTCGGCCTGCGCCGGAAATGTATCGAGAAGCGCCTGGACAATCCGTCCGCAGCCCGTTCCCTTCGAGGATTTGATCATGACGACATCGCCCGCCCGCACCGAGGCGACCGCGTGATTGCGCAGATCGTCGACCGCATCGCAATGCACCACGGAGACCGTCTCCGGCAGAGCGTCCCGCAAATGCGTCATCTCGGGTCCGGCAAGCCAGACCGTGTCGATGCCCTGCTCCAGCAACACGCCGGCAAGAGACGCATGCGCCTGCGTGGCATGCGCGCCCATCTCCAGCATGTCGCCGAGAATGGCGATCCGTCGTCCGCCCTCGACGCCGATCTCGGCTTCTCCGAGAAGCGCGATGGCCGCGCGCATGGAGGCGGGATTGGCGTTGTAGCTCTCGTCGATCAGCGTCATCGTGCCCGTGCCCACGGACAGACGATGGCGTTCGCCGCGGCCCTTTTCCGGCTGCAGCGTCGCCAGCGCTGATATCACCGTGTCGAGGTCCGCGCCGACGAGCGTCGCCGCACCGAGCACGGCAAGCGCGTTCTCGGCGATGTGGCGGCCCGGAGCGCCGAGCGGGATCTCGAGCGTGCGGCCGTCGATCATCGCCCAGAGCGTGCCGCCCTCCGGCGTCGCCGCATATTCGATCATCCGGAAATCGGCACGCTGATCGACGCCGAAGCTGTGGACGCTCGAGACGCCGAGCATCGCGGCCGCCTTTTCCAGCGTGCCGAACTGCGCATTGTCGCGGTTGAGAAGGACATGACCGCCATCGACCAGCCCTTCCATGATCTCGGCCTTCGCCGTGGCGATCTCGTCGAGATCGCGGAAATTGCCGAGATGCGCCGGGGCGATCGTGGTGATGACGGCGACATGCGGACGGACCATGCGCACCAGCGGCCGGATCTCGTTCGGATGGTTCATGCCGATTTCGAAGACACCGTAATCGGTCGCTTCCGGCATGCGCGCGAGCGTCAGCGGCACGCCCCAGTGATTGTTGAAGGAGGCGACGGATGCGTGAACCCGCCCGCTCGGCGACAGCGCATGCCGCAGCATCTCCTTGGTCGTGGTCTTACCGACAGAGCCTGTGACCGCGATGATCTTGGCCGCACTCCGGTCGCGCGCCGCGCAGCCGAGCCGGACCATGGCCGCGAGCACGTCATCCACGACGATCATCGGCGCGATCAGGCGTCCGAGCGCCGGCAGCTTGCCTTCGCTGACAACGAGAAGGGCGGCACCATTGGCAATGGCGAGACCGGCATAGTCGTGCCCGTCCACCCGGTCGCCCTTGATGGCAAAGAAGGCCTCGCCCTTGCCCATGGCGCGGCTGTCGATCGAGATGCCGGTAATGCCCTGCGGCAGGTTGCCCACCGGGCGACCGTGCATGGCGGCCAGCAGGTCGGCGCTCGTCCAGAGAAAACCCATGTCGTCAGCCTCCCATATCCTGGCCAGCCGTCTGCTGCGCACCAAGAGCCTTGCGAATTTCGGCATGATCCGAGAAGGGCAGCGTGACCGTGCCGACTGTCTGTCCCTGCTCGTGACCCTTGCCGGCAACGATCAGCGTATCCCCGGGTCCGAGCATGCCGACGGCATGGCGGATGGCCTCCGCGCGATCGGCGATTTCGGTCGCGCCGGGTGCCGCGGCCAGGATCTCGCTGCGGATCGTCGCCGGTGTTTCCGAACGCGGATTGTCGTCCGTCACGATCACGACATCGGACAGCCGGGTCGCGATCTCGCCCATCAGCGGCCGCTTGCCTTTGTCGCGGTCGCCACCGCAGCCGAACACCGTCACAACGCGTCCGGTCGTGAAGGGCCGGACGGAGGACAGGACCTGCGCCAAAGCGTCCGGCTTGTGGGCGTAATCGACATAGGCGAGCGCCCCATCCGACGTCTGACCCACAAGCTCCAGTCGGCCCGGAGCACCCTGCAGCTTTTCGAGCGCCAGCATGACCGTGGGCGCATCGACGCCCGTGGACAGGGCAAGACCTGCGGCCACCAGCGCATTCGAAATCTGGAAGTCACCCGCGAGCGGCAGGTTCACCTCGAAGATGCGCCCATCGACATGCACTTCGGCGATCTGCTTGTGGCGGAAATGCTCCACGCGCTTCAGAGCGAGATAGTCGCCCTTGCGGCCGACGGTGCGCACATCGCTGCCCGCCGCTTTCGCAGCCCGGATCGCGGCATCCGACCATTCGTCGTCGGAGAAGATGATGGCCGGCGCGCCCTTGGGCAGCAGCGCTTCGAACAGGCGCATCTTGGCGCCGAGATAATGCTCGATCGTCGGATGGTAATCCATGTGATCGCGGCCGAGATTGGTGAAGGCGGCAGCCGAGAGGCGAACGCCGTCGAGCCGGCTCTGGTCGAGCCCGTGGCTGGAGGCTTCCATGGCCGCATGCGTCACGCCGGCTGCAGCCAGTTCTGACAGCAGCTGGTGCAGCGAGACCGGATCGGGCGTGGTGAGCGAGCCGTAGTCGTTCCGGCCGGGCGCAACGACGCCGGTCGTGCCGATCATCGCAGCGGCAAGCCCGGCATGCGCCCAGATCTGGCGGGTAAACGAAGCGACGGAGGTCTTCCCCGCCGTACCGGTGACGGCGACCATCGTTTCGGGCTGCGCGTCATAGAAACGTGCCGCTGCGAGAGACAGAAACGTGCGGGTAGAGGCGACGCGAAGGACGGGCACGGAGAGGTTCGAGCCGAGGTCCTCCTCGGTCACGATGGCAACCGCACCGCGCGACACGGCGTCATCGACATAAACGCTGCCGTTCGCCTTGTTGCCGGGAACCGCCACGAACAGGGTGCCGGGCGACACCTTGCGACTGTCGGCCGTCAGTCCGCCGATTTCGGCATCGGCCTGACCTGACGGCAGGAACGCGCCCACGCCGTCGTACCCGTCTGCAAGCGTCGCAAGGTCACTGATCTTCATCGATTGCACTTTTCCCAACACGATTCCCTTGGGCCATCACGGCCGCGTGACCGTCCTTTACCGCTCAATACGCCACAAGCAAGGCGGAACCGTCGGCACCGAACTTCGGCTCGACGCCCAGAAGCGGCGCGGAACGGCTGATGATGTCATGTACCATCGGGGCCGCCGTGTTGCCGGCGAGCGCCGCGCCGTTGCCCTTGTCGGTCTTCGGCTCGTCGATAAAGGTCA
This sequence comes from Rhizobium sp. PP-CC-3A-592, assembly GCF_003217095.1. GTDB lineage: Bacteria > Pseudomonadota > Alphaproteobacteria > Rhizobiales > Rhizobiaceae > Ferranicluibacter. The sequence continues at coordinate 554,871 of NZ_QJSR01000002.1, read as the reverse complement.
GCACCACATAGCGCGGATCGTCGATCGGGAAGCCGGCAAGGAAGGCGTTGAAGTTGGCGTCGCTCGAATAGCGCCCGTTGACCACCTTGTCGGCCGTGCCCGTCTTGCCGCCGACATTGAAGCCGGGAACGCGGGCGTTCCGGCCCGATCCGTGAACACCGTTCCAGCGGAACAGGTAGCGCATGTCGTCGCTGGTCGATTTCTTGATGACCTGCGTGGAGGCGGCAGCGGCCTCTTCGATGGTGCGCGGCAGGAAGGTCGGCTCGATCAGTTTGCCGCCGTTGATCAGCGCCCCGCCCGCGACCGCCGTCTGCAGCGGCGTGGTGGAGACGCCATGGCCGAACGAGATCGTGATCGAGTTGATTTTCTTCCAGACCTTCGGCTGGCTCGGCATCTTGATTTCCGGCAGTTCCGTCTGAATCCGGGTCAGAAGGCCGATCCGCGTCAGGAACTCCTTGTGCGCGTCGATGCCGACAAGATCGGCCATTTTGGCGGTGCCGATGTTGGACGAATACTGGAAGATCTCCGGCACGGTCAGCACGCGATGCTTGCCGTGGAAGTCCTTGATGGTGAAGCCGCCGATGCGGATCGGGAAACGCGCGTCGAAGCTGTCGGTCAGCTTGACCTTGCCGCTGTCGAGCGCCATGGCCGTGGTGAACGACTTGAAGGTGGAGCCCATCTCGAACGTCCCGTTCGACATCCGGTTCATCCAGCCTTCCTTGGCGCCATCGGCCGGCTTGTTCGGATCGTAATCGGGATAGGAAACCATGGCGAGAATTTCGCCGGTCTTCACATCCATGACGACGCCGCCGGCGGCCAGCGACTTGAACTTGACCATGGCATCGACGACGACATCGCGCATGATGTTCTGGACGCGCAGGTCGATCGACAGACGCACGGGCTCCAGCTTCGCATCACTCGTCATGCCGATGGCAGCAAGGTCCGCGAGGCCCTGGTTGTCGATCCAGCGCTCCATGCCGGCAATGCCGCGGTTATCGACGTTGACGTGGCCGACGACATGCGAGGCGGTGACGCCGCCCGGATAGAAGCGGCGCTTCTCCGGCCGGAAGCCGATGCCGGGAATGCCGAGCGCGAGGATATCGCTCTGCTGCTTCGGCGTCAGCTGGCGGCGCAGCCACTGGAAGCGCGATTTGGACTTCAGCTTGTTATAGATGTCGGCATTGTTGAGATTGGGAAGCACGGTCGCCAGCTGCTCGACCGCCTCGTCCGCATCGACGATCTTGTGCGGCTCGGCAAAGAGCGAGACGGTGCGGATGTCGGTTGCCAGAATCTGGCCGTTGCGGTCGAGAATGTCGGGCCGCGAAGCCATCAGATTGTCGGCGCGGCCGATGCTCGATACCGTCTCGGGCTGGGCAAAGCCGTACTGGATCAGGCGTCCGCCGATGATGCAGTAGACGACAGAGAAGCCGGCGATGACGATGGCGACACGGCTGCGGGCCTGGTTGCCGCGCCGCTTGCGAATGCCTTCGAAGGGCGCGCCGCGCGAAAGATCGCCGGGGTGATTGTTGCCGCCGGCAGAGAAGTGCGCCTTGCTCTTGACGACCATGATGCGGGAAAGAAACGACATCAGCGCGCCACCGAACCTGTTGAGATCTCGTCGGTCTTCTGGCTATCGCTGGATGCGACGGCCGGAGCGGCCTTCTTCTTGCCCTTGCTGTCCTTCTCCTCCGGCGGAGGGACATCGGCCTTCAGCATCGGCAGCTCTTCGGGATGCGCAAGCTGCGTCGGGTCCGTGGGAACGAGCTGCAGGTCCTTGTCATAGGCCTGCACGAGACGGTCGAGCCGGTTCGGCTGCGTCAGCAGCGCCCAGTCGGCCCGCAGAAGGTCGATCGTATCTTCCTCCAGCTTGATCTGCGCATCGAGCGAACGAACGTCCTCGAGCTTGTTCTCGGCCTTGTGCTTGATCGTATAGGTCACGGTCGCCGCAGCGGTCATGACGACGATCAAGACGATATCGAGCGTTCTCAGCATGCGTCAGCCTCCCAGCTTCGAAAGACTTGCAAGGTCTGGCAGATCGAAAATCGACATGTCGGCGGCCTCGGCTGGGGCATGCGTGCGTTCCCCGACCCGCAGCTTGGCGGAGCGGGCGCGCGGATTCCTGGATGATTCGTCTTCGCTGGCTGCAATCATCGCCTTACCAACTGGTGCGAAGGTTGCCGGGCGCTCGTGCATGATGGGAAGGTGGCGCGAACCCGAAGCCTTGCCGGCCCGGTCCTGAAAGAATTTCTTGACGATCCGGTCTTCGAGCGAATGGAAGGTCACCACGCTCAGCCGCCCGCCGGGCTTCAGCGCGCGCTCGGCGGCAAACAGCGCCTCGGCCAGTTCGCCGAGCTCGTTGTTGACGAAGATGCGCAGCGCCTGGAAGACGCGGGTCGCCGGATGGATCTTGTCCTTGGCCTTGCGCGGGGTCACCACCTCGATCAGCCCGGCCAGATCGCGCGTCGTTTCGAACGGCGTTTCCGCACGGCGCTTCTCGATGGCGCGCGCGATGCGGCCCGACTGCGGCTCTTCGCCGAGAAAACCGAAGATGCGGATGAGATCGCCGACCTTCGCACGGTTGACGACATCGGCCGCGGAAACGCCATCGCTCGACATGCGCATGTCGAGCGGGCCGCGGCGCTGGAAGGAAAAGCCTCTGTCCGCTTCGTCGATCTGCATGGAGGAGACGCCGATATCGAGCACGACACCATCAAGCCCGCCTTCGGGGGCATGACGGGCCAACTCGGAAAACTGTGCGTGAATGAGCGTCAGCCGACCGCCGCTCGCCGCGACGAGGGCCTGTCCGGCAGCAATCGCGCTCGGATCGCGATCGAGCGCGATGACGTCGGCGCCACTCTGAAGGATCGCGGACGTATATCCGCCGGCACCGAACGTGCCGTCGAGGATCGTCTTACCCGTTTCCGGCTGAAGCCTGTTCAAAACCTCTGGGAGAAGAACCGGAATGTGGCGGACCGGTCCGCCATCGGCTCCAGCTGCACTGTCGCCAAGATCCGCCACCATTCCGTCTCTCCATGCTAGCCGGGGCGCAGACCTCGCAACCTGCGTTCCTGACGTGCCGCCGCCTGCGTTTCCTGAAACACCTGCGGCGCCCATAACTGAAAGTGATCCGCCCGGCCAACGAAAGTCACCTCGTTGGTGATGCCGGTGAAGTCGCGGATGAAATCCGTGACCATCAACCGACCTTCCTGGTCGAGCTTCATGAAGACCCCGCCCCCGTGAATGAGGAGCGACATCTCGTTGGCTTGCGGCGAAAACGGATCCTCGCCCGCAATCTGCCGCTCGAAACGATCCAGCAATTCCGGCCCGCCCGCACTGATGGCAGGGAACACGAAATCCTGGAAACAATACAGCTCCGCAATATCCAGCTTCGCCAGCACGCCGCGAAACGACGAGGGAACGGAAACCCGTCCCTTCGCATCGATACGGTTCGTGGCATGCGAGAGAAAGCGGTTCATGACGCGCAACAGCCGTTTTCATCCAATGCGCCGACGGAAAACGCCCGCAAGCAACCCCGGAAGCAGACACAATACGCCACCGCCGGGCGACAAACCCGTTCCAAAACCCCTGTCGGGGCAACCACCAAACTCGCGATGATCGGGCCGTCAACGACCCCTGTGCAGTGCATGATTGGGATAGCATGGGACCATATGGGGGTCAATGGGATTTGGGTCGTCAGAGGGGCCGCCTCCACCCATCATTGATAGACTGTTAAGTTTAACAAATGGTTACGATGGCTCAGGCAACACTCTGTTTGCACGCCGCGATCGGAAACGTTCAAAATACCGGAAGCGGCATTCGCGAACGCTCAAATACGTGCGAGAACAGCGACATAGGAGAAAATCGACGTGACCCAAAATAAGGCGCATCGCACGCAGGGGTGGTAGGAGAGGAAAAACGCCAGTCGGCCTGTAAGCCGGGTTCTGTATGGCTCCGGCCGGTTGAGGACCGGAACGTGGCAGCCATTCATCTGGGACGACGCTCGCGCGCCGCCTCGTGCAACCCACCCGGATGACTGGCCCGGAACAGGCCGGCAGCCTTGCGGCTGCCACGTCATCCCTATTCGGTCTTGCTCCCGGTGGGGTTTACCGTGCCGCCCCTGTTACCAGACGCGCGGTGGGCTCTTACCCCACCCTTTCACCCTTACCCGCGTCAGACGCGGGCGGTTTGCTTTCTGTGGCACTATCCCTGAGGTCGCCCTCGCCGGACGTTATCCGGCACCGTTTTTCCGTGGAGCCCGGACTTTCCTCCCCCCGCAACCTTTCGGTCATAGCGGAGAGCGGCTGCCCGGCCGACTGGCAGCGCCCTGATAGCGGAGACTTCCAGCCTTGGCCAGCTTTATCCACGAGTGCGGGTGACAGTCTCAGGCAAAGACCGCCGCGAAGGACTGCGTGTAGCCGTCGTCGTCCACCTTGCCGTCGAGGATCAGCGAAGCCCCGAGCCGGCCGATCTCGTCGCAGCTCTTCGCCGCCATGCCGTTGCCGCCGGTGAGAACCGCGACGCGATCGGATGAGACATAGCCGATATAGGGATAGCCGGTTTCCGTCAGTGAGACGACGCAAGGCGAGAAATGCGTGGACGTCGGCGTGACGTCCGGCAGGATATCGGCAAGATGCCGCGCCAGATGCGCTGCTGCCTCTTCCCGTCCGCCGCCGCGGAACCACGACCGGATCTGCGCCTCGTCATGAAGCTGAAGATCGTCCGGATCGCCACCGATCTTGATATAGGTCTTGCCGTCGGGATAGACGATCGGCGGCAGAAGATAGAAGCTTTCGGCTTCCGTCGGCCCGTTGCGAATGAGCGACGGCATGGCCGACAGGCGCTCCCTGTCCGCCTCCGCAACTTCCGCGAAAAGGACCGTGCGCGCCAGAACCTGCATGGCAGGTTTGCGGCGCAAAAGCCGCTCCGACAGCGCGAACCCGCCGGTCGCCACCAACACCTTCTGCGCCTGATACGTGGCGCCATCGGCTGTCGTCACCGTCACGCCGTCTGCCGTTTCGGCAAGACCGGTCACCTCAAGGCTGATGACGGACGCGCCGGCCATTGCCGCGCAGACGGTTTCCGCGGCAACCAGCGCCCGCGGGTTGACATGCCCGGCATCGCGCGCCTCGAAGATCCCGCTTTCATGATCACGGAAGGAGAAATAGGGAAAGCGCGATTGCAGGCCAGACGCATCCATGTGGGCGACGGGCACACTCAACCCTTTTGCAGCGGCATCGACGTTGCGGAGATAGGCACCTCCATCTGCCGCCGCGATCAGGCAACCGATCTCAGTATAGAAGGAAACGCCGGATCGGGTCTCGATCCCGTGATAGCGTTCGATGGAGCGGCGGGCCATGCGTGCCCAGTCGCCGTCGCTATCGATGGTGCGGGTGATCCGGCCGTTGTCGTAATGGCTGGAGAACACGCCGTCATGCGTCGCCCAGTCGCGCGGTTCGTCCGGACCGATCAGGGCGACGCTTGTCCCGCTCACCGCCAGATGGCGCGCGGCGGCCGCGCCCATCATGCCCTTGCCGATCACGATCGTGTCGAACGTTCCGCTCATCGCCATCTCCGGTCTTCACCGGTCTCCATCGGACCTGCCGTCTAAGAATCCAGCAACGTCTGAACCTTGCCGCAATAGCGCCTGGAGACCGGGTTCATGCGGGTGGCGCCATGGCCGGCGTTGTAGCGCAGGATGGTGCCGCAAGTGAAGCCGCCGGAGAGACGATGTGCCTTGGCGAGATACTTCATGCCGAACTTGATGTTGGTTTCCGGATCGAACAGCCCTGCCCGGCTGCCGCCATACCCCATCATGCGCGCCGTCGCCGGCTTGATCTGCATCAGCCCGATTTCACCGGCACTGCCGCGCGCCTTCGGGTTGAAATTGCTCTCGACCCGGATGACGGCATGCGCCAGATCGATCGGCACGCCGAAGGCCTGCGCATAGGTGGCGATGAGGCCGGAATAGGCCGGAGCGTCCATCTCGAAACTGGTGAGCGGAAAGCCGAGCGTCCGCCCGATCTCCGGCAGCGTACGCGTCATCTCGGATGCCCTGACGTCTTCGAGAGAGGCCGTTCTCGTCGGAGAGGATTTGAGGGAAAGTTCTGTGGATGCAGTCTGGTAAGCGGCTTCCGGTGCCGGCACGACCGTCGCGAAAGCACCGGCGAATGATGGTTGAACCCCCGAAAAAAGCGCGCAAAAGCAGGCGGCTGCCTGGACGACAGTCGTTCGTCTCATGAATGTTGTAAACTCCGCTGGGATTCGGGAAGCCAGCGGACGCCCCGCCCCGGCCTCGCCCGATCCATGATCATGGTCATCAGCGGGGAACGGTACGCAACCCTCAGGACCCCGCCCTCGGTACGGCGTCAAAATCCGTGTGGAAGATGGTCATGATATGGCGATGCAGCAAAATGCTGCGGAACGGTAAAGGGGACGGCTGTCGTCAGCGCGTGAACTGTGGCAGCGAACCGAGCAGCCGATGCAGCGTATCGAGCGTCGAGATATCCGCGATTCCATCGACTTGGCTCGGTCGGAAATGCCGCTGGAAAGCCTCCACGACACCATGGGTCTTCTCGCAGAATTCGCCAGTGACCTCAAGGCCATAGCCGTAGAGCGAGAGCATGCTCTGCACGGCCTCGACCGGCTGACCTCTGTCGCCCCGCTGGAAGTAGCGCCCGCCACCGACAGGCGCCGGCTCGACCCAGTGACCAACGCCTTTTTTATACAAGTTCTTCCAGGGGAAATTTTCCCCCGGATCGACCTTGCGAACAGGGGCGATATCGCTGTGCGCCAGCACCCGCTCGGGGGGGACGGACCAGCGCTTGACACAAAACTGACACAGTTCGACGACCGCCGCGATCTGGATCGCAGGGTAATCCGGCAGACCGCCGGGATGGCCGGCATTGGCGATCTCGATGCCGATCGAGCGCGAATTGATGTCCGTCTCGGTCTTCCAGATGCTTTTGCCCGCATGCCAGGCGCGACGGTCCTCCGGCACGAGCTGGTCCACCCGGCCATCCTCATGCACGAAGTAATGGCTGGACACCTGGCTCTCCTCACGACACAGCCAGTCGAGCGCGCCTGCCGCGGTCGGCATGCCGGTATAGTGCAGAATGATCATATCCGGGCTGGAAACGCCCAACCGCTCGTTATGATTGGGCGAGGCCACAAACCGCGCCTTCGGGAAATCGCAAACGGGAAGGCTCATGCCGCGCGACGTTCTCTCTCGATCGCCTCATAGGCAGCGTTGAAGGCGGCCATCCGGTCGTTGGCTGTCGCATGCTGCTCGGCCGGAACGCCACGGGCGACCAGAAGGTCGGGATGATACTCGGAGACGAGCACGCGATAACGCCGGCGAATGGTCGAGAAATCATCCTTCCGGGAAACGCCGAGCAGGTCATAGGGATCGACACCCTCGAGATAGGCATGCCGCGAGAGGATCGCCTCGAACTTCATATCGTCCATGCCGAAGATCTCGGCGACGCGGCGCAGGAAGGTGAGCTCCTTCTCGTGCAGCGCCCCGTCGGACTTGGCGATATGGAACAGCCCGTCGATGATGTCTTCAAGCACCGGGCAATTGGCTTCGCCGGAGACGCAGAGCCCCGAAAGCTTCTCGGCATAAGCCTCGTATCCGGCCACGTCCTGGCGGGCGAGGTTGTAGAGCCGGGCCACGTTCTGTGCCTGGTCTTCCGGGAACTTGAAAATCTGGCGGAAGGCGGAAACCTCAGCCTCCGTCACCACGCCATCCGCCTTCGCCATCTTGGCCGAGAGCGCAATCATGGCCACGGAAAAGGCCACCTTGCGGCGTGTCTCCGGGTCGCCCTCGAAAAGCGTCCGGATCGCTTCGACGAGACCCGACAGCGCATTGCCGGTCGATGTCACGATTCCGATAAGGCGATCCCAGATCGACATGAGGAGTTTCTTTCCCGTTTTGTCCGGCGCTGATGCCAAGGACGAAAGCATCGCACGTGCGATGTGTTGCATCGGAACTGCCGACATCTCCGGTCGCAGTCCCGCAAGGAGCTCAAGTCTGATCAGATGTCGCCGGCGATTGCAAGACGAGCAAGGCCTGGAATGACACTTTTGTGATGGCCCTCACTATTTTCATGCTGCAATTTGCGCTTCACGCTCGGCAGCCGTGCGGCTCATGTCATTTTACTTGTGGGGGATCTGGGCTAGGACAGGTGCGGAACCCGATGAATGGCAATATCCCGAGGAGGAATCATGGCCAAGCAGAAAGTCGCAATGCTCACGGCGGGCGGTCTCGCCCCGTGCCTGTCGTCTGCCGTAGGCGGATTGATCGAGCGTTATACGGATATCGCCCCCGATATCGAACTCATGGCCTACCGCTCCGGCTATTACGGCCTGCTTCTGGCCGACCGGATCGAAATCACGCCGCAGATGCGCGAAAAGGCGGGTCTTCTGCACCGCTATGGCGGCTCCCCCATCGGCAACAGCCGCGTCAAGCTCACCAATGCCGCCGACTGCGTCAAGCGCGGCCTCGTCAAGGAGGGTGAAAACCCGCTGCGCGTCGCAGCCGAGCGCCTTGCCTCCGACGGCGTGACGATTCTCCACACGATCGGCGGCGACGACACCAACACGACGGCCGCCGACCTTGCCGCCTATCTCGGTGCCAACGGCTACGACCTCACCGTCGTCGGCCTGCCGAAGACCGTCGATAACGACGTCGTGCCGATCCGCCAGTCGCTCGGCGCCTGGACCGCTGCCGAATATGGCGCGAAGTTCTTCGACAATGTCAGCAACGAGCAGAGCGCGGCGCCCAAGACGCTGATCGTCCACGAGGTCATGGGCCGCCACTGCGGCTGGCTGACCGCCGCCACGGCACGTTCCTACATGCAGACGGTCGAGAAGACCGAGTTCGTCGATGGCTTCATGATGAACAAGGCGCTTAAGACCATCGACGGTCTCTATCTCCCGGAGACAGCCTTCGATCTGCAGGCGGAAGCAGAGCGCCTGCGCGCCGTCATGGCAAAGACCGGCTATGTCACCCTCTTCGTCAGCGAAGGCGCCTGCATGGACGCGATCGTCGCCGAGCGCGAAGCCGCCGGTGACACCGTGAAGCGCGATGCCTTCGGCCACGTCAAGCTCGACACCATCAATGTCGGCAACTGGTTCTCCAAGCAGTTCGCGGACCTTCTCGGCGCCCAGCGTGCCATGGTCCAGAAGTCGGGCTATTACGCCCGCTCGGCCCCGGCCAATATCGACGACCTCCGCCTTATACAGGGCATGGTCGATCTCGCGGTCCAGAGCGCCCTCGACAAGGTCTCGGGCGTCACCGGCCATGACGAGGATCAGGGCGGCAAGCTGCGCACGATCGAGTTCCCCCGCATCCGCGGCGGCAAGCATTTCAACACGGCCACGCCATGGTTCGGCGAGGTGATGGATGCGATCGGCCAGAGCTGGAAGCCGGCGCACTGACGACACGAAAACCGGGAGCACAGCGGTTGATTTTGTGATCCGCCGCCAGGCTCCCGAGCGCCGATAGACGGCAGAATACGGCGCCGGGGCTCGAAAAAACAGGAGCCCCGGCGCCCGCATTTCCGGGCTTCCGCACCTGTGGAAACCTCCACCGACAGGGCCCATATCCCACCCTCGCTTGCGACCGGCCTTCATATAGGTTAATGACGGGCACGGCATGGCGGCTTTTGGCTGCAGCACTGGTAAGGCTACGGGGCCACAAAGCACGAAAGCGACAGCATGGCAGTTTCACGTCTTTCCGTTCATAAACAATCTCTTACGGCATGTGCACTGATCTCGGCGACCTTGATGGCCGGCTGCTCGAGCGTCGAGCGCACCCCGATGGAGCAGTTGATGGCAGCACAGTCGGTCACACCGCTTGCCAAGCCCGGAACGGAAATGACGGCTTACGCTCTGCCGACGCCGGACGGCGCAGCCACCACGGCCGCAGCCGCCCTCGCCGCCCAGACCACCAATGCTTCGGCAACGCCCTCTGCGACTGCACCCGGCATTGCCACGGCGACGACCAACGCAGCGGTGGCCACGGCTTCGGCCGAGGCCGCAAAGACTGCGCCGGCCACACCGTCCGCCATGAACGCGCTGGCCAATACCGAGGTCGCATCGCTGGCTCCGGCCAAAGCGACGACATCCGTCAACGCCGCCAACCCGCTTCTCGCCGGCACCGCGACCGACGCCCTGCCGGAAACCGCAAACGCGATGATCACGGTGCGCAAAGTCCCGGTACGGCCGACGATCGCCAGCGCTGGCGCCATGGATTCCGACTTCGACACGGGCGAACCGGTCGGCTTGGAAACGCTCGTCGCCAAGCGCATGATCGTTCCCGCCGCCAAGCCGCAGCTGATTTCCGTCGCCTATTCCAAGATGGAATCGGCGGCCAGCGCTCTCCTCGGCCGCGAAAAGCCGACGAGCTCGCGTCCCGAACTCGACAAGCTCATCACCCATTATGCCAAGCTGAACGGTGTCCCGGAGGACCTGGTCCATCGCGTCGTCCGCCGCGAGAGCACCTACAATCCCCGCGCCTATCACAACGGCAATTACGGCCTCATGCAGATCCGCTACAACACGGCCAAGGGCCTTGGCTACGACGGTCCGCCGGAAGGCCTGTTCGATGCGGAAACCAATCTGAAATACGCGACGCAATATCTGCGCGGCGCCTGGGTCGTTGCTGAAAACCAGAACGACAATGCCGTCAAGCTCTATGCCAGCGGCTATTACTACCACGCCAAGCGCAAGGGCCTGCTCGACACCCTCGGCATGCGCTGATTGCACGTCCCGGAACGCTGACCTGCGGTTGACGGCTGGCTCATGCTTCCGTCCCGCGGAGCGTCTCACCTGATCTCAGGCTCAGCCTCTTGATCCTGTCAGCGCCTTCTTCACCCTCTGCATGTGAATGCCGAACGCCACAGCCTCCTGTCAAGGCTGCGGCTTTGCCAGCGCTGCGATGATGTCGCGATGGAGCACGCTGTCGTCATAGCCCATCAGGCGCGGCGTCAGGCCCAGCCTGACCACGGCAAGCTTCATCGACGGCACGAGCAGGATCGACTGCCCGTCATGCCCCCGCATCCAGTAGGCGTCGCTCGGAAAGCCTTGAGCCTCCTGCCCCGTCTTCATCCACACTTGGCCGGAGCCGAACCGGCCGTTGGAGGCTGACGTCGCCGTGCGCATCAGACGGACATAGTCCGGCGGCAGGATCGGCTCGTTATTCCAGACACCATCCTGCAGCAGAAAGAGCGCGAACCGCCCCCAGTCCCGCGCCGTCGCATACATATAGGACGAGCCGACAAAGGTGCCGTGCGCGTCGGGCTCGAGGATGGCGCTGCTCATGCCGAGCGGCCGGAACAGGGACGCACGTGGGAACGTCAGCGCCTCGCGGGGACTGGCGAACGAATTCATCCACAGGCGCGACAGGATGACCGAGGTGCCGCTGGAATAGGAAAACTGCGTGCCCGGTGCCGTATCGAGCGTCTTCGACGCGGCATAGGCCGCCATGTCGTTTTCGAGGAAGAGCATGCGGGTGGCATCCGTGACGCTGCCATAGCTCTCGTTGAAGCCGAGGCCGCTCTGCATGCCGAGCAGGTCCGACAGCGTGATCCGGCTGCGCTCGTCGTTGCGCCACTGCGGCAGGAGGTCGGCCTTGTCGAGCGCCATCTGCCCGTCCCGGATGCGCAAGCCGATGAGCGCCGCCGTCACCGTCTTCGTCATGGACCAGCCGAGAAGCGGCGTGGAGGCGTAGAAGCCGCGTCCGTAGCGTTCGGCTATGATCCGGCCGTCGCGGATGACAACGAGCCCGCGCAGCCCGGGCCCTGCCCGTGTTTCGTCCTCGATCAGCGCCTGAACGCCGGCATCCGCCACCAGCGCACCACCCTCCGGCCAGGGCTGCGTCGTGTCGGGCTCCACGCTACGACGGCGCAGCGACCGGTTGCCGGGGAAGGCCGCAAAGGCCCCGTCGGTCACGTTGGAGCAGCCGAGGCCGTCGCGGAAGATCGCATGCCCGGGTGCGGCAAAGCCGAACATCCGCGCCGTCACGGTCTTGCGCTGCTCGTCCACGGACACGCGAATGAAGCGCAGCAACGGATGGCCCGGCGCCTGCACGTCGTCGGCGAGAACCTCCGACGCATTGCGACCGGCAACGAACAGGCTGGAGCAGACCATCTTTGCCGCATAGCTGTCGCCGAGCTTCAGGAGGTCGGGGGGAGCGACCGTCAACCAGGTGCCGACACCGGCAACGAGCGTGAATAGCCCGCCGGCCATCGACATGAGAAACGTGCGTCTGCGCATGATCCGGTTCCGCATGACTGCACGCCCGCAGTCGGCCACAGCGGCAGGACAGCAGGCGATGCAGCAAATGAAGCTGCCACGACGTCACGTTCTACAAGGCAGAAGCGGTAACGTGCGCGAGCGGAAGCCGGGCGGCGGCAGGACGCCGCGCCCAAGCTGACGCCGTTACCACTATGGCCGTTTCGACGGGGGGAGCGCAACCCGCAGGACCGATTGTCGCTTGCTCAGGCTTTCGCGTGGTGCACGCGGTTGCGGTCCAGAATGGCCGAGACGTCGCCCGCCGCCACGGGCCGCGAGATGAGGAACCCCTGTATGGCATTGGCGCCACGCGAGCGCGCATATTCCAGCTGCGGTTCCGTTTCCACGCCCTCGATCGTCGTGGACACATCGAAGGTGGTGCCGAGCTTCAGGATGATATCGACAAGCTCCGCATCCCGCTTGCTGCCCAGCATGGCCGCGGTGAAGGACCGGTCGATCTTCAGGTGATCGAGAGGGAAGCGGCGCAGATTGTTGATCGAGGAGAAGCCGATGCCGAAGTCGTCAAGCGCGATCTTCACGCCCTCCGCCCGGAGTTCCGTCAGGCTGTCGGAGATGATGGAAGGATCGACCGAGAAGATCGATTCGGTCACTTCGATCGTCAGGCGCTCGGGCGCGAGACCCGACTGGCGCAAGCAATCCCGGACATAGGGCAGGAAGGTCGGATCGCGGAACTGATCGCCCGCCACATTGACGGCAACGCCGATCGGCGACGGCCAGCGGATGGCCTCCTCGCAGGCCGTGCGAATCACCCAATTGCCGATCGGCAGGATGAGGCCCGTCGCCTCGGCGATGGAGATGAACTGGTCGGGCGCGATCACGCCCTTCTGCGGATGCCGCCAGCGGATCAGCGCCTCGAAGGCCTTGATCATCCGCGTTTCCGAGCAGACGATCGGCTGGTATTCGAGGAAGAACTCGTTCCGGTCGAGCGCCCGCGAGAGATCATATTCCAGCTCGGAGCGGGCCGATGCTTCGGCCGCCATGCCCGCTTCGTAGAAGACATGGCTGTTGCCGGCTATCTGTTTCGCCTTCATCACGGCGAGATCCGCGCGACGCAACAGCGCCGACATGGACACGTCCTCGGGCGCCGGCACGGCGATGCCGATGCTCCCCACGATCCAGACTTCGCCGGCCGTGAGCTCAAAGGGCGTGCCCAGAACGGTTTTGATCGTTGCGCAGATATCCTCGATCTTGCCACGGGACGGAGATCCGGCAACGTGGACCGCGAATTCGTCTGCGCCCAGCCGGTAGATCGTTCCAACCCCGGTCAGCACATTGGAGAGACGCTTGGCGATGCGGATCAACACTTCATCGCCGGCAGAATGGTCCATCGCGTCGTTGATGAACTTGAACCGGTCGAGATCGATCAGCAGCAGCGCGCCCCGTCCGTGACCCTGCGGACGGCTCAGCACCGCCGTCAGGTCGTGTTCGAGCGCGAAACGGTTGGAAATGCCGGTGAGATGATCGATGTGCAGGATCGGCGCGATCGATGACGCCGTCGGGTTGCCGGCTGTCACCGTCTCGCGGTCGCCGTTCGTGTCCTTCACGCTCTTGCGCTCGGATCGTCTCTTCTGCAGCCACGTCAACATCATGTTCTTTCCAAAAGGAATCACCTGCTTCGCGCGCGCCACGCCCTCCGCGGCCGTTTAAACGACCGACAGACGTCGCCAAGCTATACCTTTGGTTGATCTGCAGCGGCCTGCCAAGCGGACTCTGAAGGTTTGGTAAACGATCGGGGCGTTACACCGGAGGGTCCACAGCCCACGTCACGAAAGTGTTGCGCAAGCATCCTAGAAGCGTCGCATCTTCAACGAACGGCTGTTAACCATGACCGATCTGGCGCCCATCGATCTCGTATCCTCCCCGCGCGTTGCGGATGCGCCCGGCGGGCGCAAGAACCAGAAGCTTCGCAAGGCGCTGATCCAGCACCAGCCGCTGACGGCGTCCGGACTGTCGGAGCGTCTCTTCGGCCTTCTCTTCTCCGGCCTCGTCTATCCCCAGATCTGGGAAGACCCCGCGGTGGACATGGAGGCGATGCAGATCCGCCCGGAGCACCACATCGTCACCATCGGCTCCGGCGGCTGCAACATGCTCGCCTATCTCTCCGCCACGCCGGAGCGCATCGATGTCGTGGATCTGAACAGGCATCATGTGGCGCTGAACCGGCTGAAGCTTGCCGCCTTCCGCCATCTTCCCGCGCATAGCGACCTCGTCCGCTTCCTCGCCCGCGAACATCTGACGTCCAACGTCGCCGCCTACGACCGGTTCATCGCGCCGCATCTCGATGCGTCCACACGCAGCTACTGGGAAGGCCGCAAGCTGAACGGTCGCCGGCGGATCTCCGTCTTCGGCGCCAATCTCTATCGCACCGGCCTGCTCGGGCGCTTCATCTGGCTCAGCCACATGCTGGCCCGCGCCCATGGCGTGGACCCCTCCGAGCTTGTCGCCACCCGCTCCCTGCGCGAGCAACGCCAGTTCTTCGACGAGCGCCTTGCGCCTCTGTTCGAGCGTCCGGTGATCCGCTGGCTGACGGGGCGCAAGAGCTCCCTCTTCGGGCTCGGCATCCCGCCGCAGCAGTTCGACGAGCTGGCAAGCCTCAGTACCGAGAAGACGCTGGCGCCGGTTCTTCGCCACCGGCTGGAAAAGCTCGTCTGCCACTTCCCGCTTCGACACAACTACTTCGCCTGGCAGGCCTTCGGCCGCCGCTACCCCTTGCCGCACGAAGGCATGCTGCCGCTCCATCTCCAGCCGGAGGCCTACGAGGCGATTCGCGACAATGCGGAGCGGGTGCACGTCCATCACGAAAGCTTTACCGATCTCCTCGCGCGCAAGCAGCCGGGCACGGTAGATCGCTACGTTCTTCTCGATGCGCAGGACTGGATGACGGACCAGCAGCTCAACGACCTCTGGACCGAGATCACCCGCACAGCCGCTCCGGGCGCCGTCGTCATCTTCCGCACCGCGGCCGAACGCAGCATCCTCGAAGGCCGCGTCTCGGAAAGCCTGCTCGCACACTGGCAATACGACCGCACCAAATCGGGCGCCCTGAACGTCAAGGATCGCTCGGCAATCTACGGCGGCTTCCACATCTACCGCAGGCAGGCGTGAGCCGCATGCGCGACGCCATGGTTTCCGACAGCGCGCATGCCGGTCGCATGGACCGGATGTACCGCACCCAGCGTCACATCTACGACGCCACGCGCAAATACTACCTCTTCGGGCGGGATACGCTCATCGAAGAACTGGGGGCGGCACGCGGTGCCCGCGTGCTGGAAGTGGGGTGCGGCACCGGGCGAAATCTGGCGCTGATTGCCAGACGCTACCCCCATGCAAAGCTCTATGGCCTCGATATTTCATCCGAAATGCTCATATCCGCCGAGAAGGCGCTCGCCGGCAGCAATGCGACCCTGAAGACGGCCGATGCCACGGATTTCGATGCACGCGCCTTCGGTGTCGAGGGTTTCGACCACGTCGTCATCTCCTACGCCCTGTCGATGATTCCCGACTGGGAAAAGGCCGTGGAGACCGCGCTCGACGCGCTCGCGCCGGGTGGCGCCCTGCACATCGCGGATTTCGGCCAGCAGGAAGGCCTGCCGCCGATCGCCCACCGCATCCTCACGGCCTGGCTCACCCGCTTCCACGTCACGCCGCGGGCGCATCTGATGTCGGTCCTCGCGGCGAAGGCCCATGCGCGCGGCATGGTCACGGAGACCCGATCCATCGGCCGGGGCTATGCCTGGCTCATCACCTGCCGGCGCACGTGACATTTCTCCCAACCAACGAGACCGGCGCGAAACGCACCTGACGGCCGGAAATCTCGCCGGAACGAGCCGCAAGAATGGGCCGTCTGACACAAGCCACGAACGCTATGCTACGATCAGGGCTTGAAACTAACCCAATTTTTACGTTGATATGATGAAAATGGGGTTCAAGGTCTCCGGGGGGTCAGCACGAATGGGCAGTCACGGGTGAGGCACAACGTTCCATCATCAACGAACGGGAACTCCATGCGCCGGCTGCTCCTCGCTCTTCTGCCGCTTGTCACGCTCCTGTCCGCGTGCACGTCCACCGACTACGATCTCGTGCAGACGGCATCCATACCGCCGCGTTTCCATGACAAGGACCCGCAGGATTTCGGCGATCGCACGCCCCAGCACCACAGCATTCACGGCATCGACGTGTCCAAGTGGCAGGGCGATATCGACTGGGCAGCCGTCAAGCAGTCCGGCGTGTCCTTCGCCTTCATCAAGGCGACCGAGGGTAAGGACGTGGTCGATACGCGTTTCTCGGAATACTGGCCGAAGGCCCGCGCGGCCGGCATCGCCTACGCGCCCTATCACTTCTATTACTTCTGCTCGACGGCTGACGAACAGGCCGACTGGTTCATCCGCAACGTTCCCAGAAGCGCAGTTCACCTGCCGCCGGTGCTGGACGTGGAGTGGAATGGCGAGTCCAAGACCTGCCGCTACCGTCCCTCGCCGCTGACCGTCCAGAGCGAGATGAAGCGTTTCATGGACAGGCTCGAGTCCTATTACGGCAAGCGCCCGATCATCTATACCTCCGTCGATTTCCACCGCGACAATCTCGTTGGGCAGTTCAACGAGCATCATTTCTGGGTGCGCTCCGTCGCCAAGCACCCGGTCGAAATCTACAAGGATCGCCGCTGGGCCTTCTGGCAATATACCAGCACCGGCCAGATCCCCGGCATTTCCGGAAACACCGACATCAACGTCTTCGCAGGTTCCGAGAAGAACTGGCGCAAGTGGGTGAAGGCCGTTTCCGAGCCGAAGCAGGTTGCCGGGAACTGACGGTCCTGCGGCGGCGGCTTTTCGTTGGCCGCCGCTCTTCATTCCGCCCTATTGCCGTGTGAAATCGGCCTGACGCCGCCGGTCCTGCGACCGGCGGCGCTCTGTTTGCCGTCATCTTGCCTGAACCGTCTTTAAGGACCCACCTATGCCTAGCACACGCCCGCTCTCGTCCCGCCTCGTCACCGCCAGTTTGCTCGCGCTCATGACATCGGCTGCCGTTTCGGGAACGGCATCGGCACAGACCGCGACACCGCCGGTCGCGGCTCCGGCCGCTGCGGCACCAGCGGCACCCTGCGGCGGCGATCTCGCAGCCTTCCTCAGCGGCGTGAAGACGGACGCTGTCGCCAAGGGCATTCCGGCCGACGTGGTCGATCGCGCGCTGGCCGGCGCCGTCATCGATGAGAAGGTGCTTGGCCGCGACCGGGCGCAGGGCGTCTTCAAGCAGACCTTTGCCGAATTCTCCAACCGCACCGTCAGCAAGGCGCGGCTCGATATCGGTGCGAAGAAGATGAAGGAATATGCCAGCGTCTTTGCCCGCGCCGAGCAGGAATATGGCGTGCCCGCCCCGGTCATCACCGCCTTCTGGGCGATGGAAACCGACTTCGGCGCCGTGCAGGGCAACTTCAACACCCGCAACGCACTGGTCACGCTCGCCCATGACTGCCGCCGCCCGGACATGTTCCGTCCGCAGCTGATCGCCGCCATCGAGATGGTCCAGCATGGCGACCTCGATCCGGCAACGACGACGGGTGCCTGGGCCGGCGAGATCGGCCAGGTCCAGATGCTACCGGAAGACATCATCGCGCAGGGCGTCGATGGCGACGGCGACGGCCACGTCAATCTGAAGGAAAGCTCGGCCGACGCCATCCTGACGGCGGCAAAGTTCATCAAGAGCCTCGGCTACACCGCCGGACAGCCCTGGATCCAGGAGGTCACCCTGCCGGAAAACCTGCCCTGGGAGAAGACGGGCCTACAGCCGGGCATGACCACGGGACAGTGGTTCGCACTCGGCGTCAAGCCGCGCGACGGCAACACGCAGTTCGGCGACCTCGCCGCCTCGGTGGTCATTCCGCAGGGCCGCAAGGGCGTGGCGTTCATGACCTACCCGAACTTCAACATCTATCTCGAATGGAACCAGTCGTTCATCTACACGACCTCCGCCGCTTACTTCGCCACCCGCCTCGCCGGCGCGCCGCCCTATGAGGCGCGCAACCCGGAACCGGGCCTGAACGACGAGCAGATGAAGATGCTACAGACCAAGCTCGACGCCATCGGCCATGACGTCGGCAAGATCGACGGCATTCTCGGCTCCGGCACCCGTGCCGCCCTGCAACGCGAGCAGCTGCGCCTTGGCATCCCCGCCGATGGCTGGGCGACGCAGGCCGTCCTCGACGCCCTGCCATAAGCCCTCGCAATCCTGAGGCTCCGAAACGCCGCGCGTCGGAAACGACCGCGGCGTTTCGCGTTGTGCGATCACGCCCTGTCGCCTCGATCACGCCGATGCTGCCGGGCAAGCCGCAGCGCGCGATAGCGGATGCGAAGCGCCCGCCCGATCCCCAACAGCGCCGCCCCGCCCCGCGACACCTCGGCAAGCTCGCGTGCATAGGCGATCGCGAAGGCGTGGCGATAGCTCTCGCGGTGTTCGGCGGCCAGCCCGTCCAGCCGATGCATGATCGATACCCAGAGCGGCGACACGAGCAGAGACAGGGCCGTAACGGCGATGGCAATGCGGTAGGCATCGAGATCGAGCGCCCCGGCCGACAGCCCTGCGGCGGCCAGCACGAACGAGAATTCGCCGATCTGCGCCATGGAAAGCCCCGCCACCAGCGCCACCTGCGGCGGCGAGCCGGTGCGCCGCAACAGCGCTATGTTCAGCACCGTCTTGGCCGCGATGACCACGATGGCCAGCGAGAGCACCAGAAACAGATGTTCGGCCATGAAGGTCAGGTCGATCAGAAGCCCGATCGACAGGAAGAAGGCGACGAGAAGCACGCTCTGGATCGGCTCGATGACCGGAATGACCCGCGACCGCAGCGTCGAATTGCCGATGACGATGCCGGCGAGAAAGGCGCCATAGGCCGGCGACATGCCCGCAACGCCCGAGAGCGCCGCCGCGGAAAAGCAGACGGCGAGCGCGCCCAACGCCAGGATCTCCACCTTGTCCTCGATAGCCGCGCTAAACGGCAGCCGCAGCTTACCCCGACGCCCGAGCCACCAGAGCAAGCCGCCGAGCAGCCCGATCGCAAGCAGCATCTTGACCGCGATCTGCAGCACCCCGATCTCGCCGCTATCCGCACCGCCGAGGCTGGTGACGAGAATAAGCATGGGCACGACGGCGATATCCTGCGCGATCAACACGCCAACGGCGATACGGCCGGTCTCGCCGCGCAGCTCCCCGCGATCGTCGAGCATCTTCATCGCAACGACGGTGGAGGACAGCGCAACCACGAAACCGAGAATGAGCCCTTCGGCAAACGGCGTGCCGGATACCGCCGAGACCAACAGAGCCACCCCGACGGAAACACCGATCTGCCCGCCGGCAACCAGCAAGGCCTGCCGGAGGCTGAGGATGAAGGCGCGGATGGAGAGCTCCATGCCGATGAAGAACAGGAGCACGATCACCCCCATCTCCGCCAGCAGCGTCACATTGGCGCTATCGGCGATGAACCCGAGACCCGTCGGCCCCAGTGCGACGCCGGCCAGGATGAACCCGACGAGCGGCGGTTGGCGCAGGCGCAGAAAGCCCAGACCCATGAGAGCGGCGACCGCGATGACCAGCGCGATCGAGACGAGATCCTGTCCATGACCTGCCGCCTCTGCGGCCGTGTGTGCGGCGGATGATGGCTGCAGCGTCGTCTCCCTCGGTCCATGCGCATCGACTCAGCGCGCCACCGGTATACGGCAACGGATGCGAACATGCCGCCATGATCGGCATGAAGCCGGCAAGGTCAACCTATCGGAACGTCAGCGCCCGATGCTCCTGCCCTTCCTGCCGAGCACCGGTGAGCAACGCAAAAAACGGGTGGAGGATGCTCGCGCAACGCGCTACAGCCCGGATCCTGTCCCGCCGTAGAAATGTTGGAGCGGACATTCAGGCCAGGAGGGAAAAGCAGCATGTCGATCGCGATGACACCGGTGGAAACGCGGATGACGCCGCTCACCTGGGGCCTTTTGGCGCTGCTCGGGCTCATCTGGGGCGCCTCGTTCTTCTTCGGCCGCATCGCCGTGCAGCACGTTCCCGCCTTCACGCTGGTGTTCATGCGCGTCTCCATTGCAGCAATCGCGCTGCATCTTTTCATTCGCGGGCGGTTCGACATCTACGCCCAGCTCGTCGCGCGGTGGCGTGCCTTCCTCGTTCTCGGGCTCATCAACAATGCGATCCCGCACAGCCTGATCTTCCTCGGGCAGACGCAGATCGGTGCCGGCCTTGCCTCCATCCTCAATGCGACGACGCCGATCTGGACCGTGCTGATTGCCCACGCGCTGACCGATGACGAAAAGCTCAGCCCCCGCAAACTCGCCGGGACCGCGCTCGGCCTTGCCGGTACGGTCTTCCTCATCGGCCCGAGTGCTCTCAGCCACCTCGGCGCAACCTCCGCCGGCATACCGCTCTGGGCTTTGCTCCTGCCGCTCGGCGCCGCGTTCAGCTATGGCCTTGCCGGCATCTATGGCCGCCGCTTCCGGGCGCTCGCACCTCCGGTGACCGCGGCCGGCCAGTTGACCGCCTCGAGCCTGATCATGCTGCCCGTTTCGCTGCTGGCGGATCACCCATGGACGCTGGCGATGCCGCCGCTGACGACGATCCTCGCCATCCTCGCGCTGGCGCTTGTGTCGACCGCCTACGGCTATATCCTGTTCTTCCGGATCATGGCGCGGGCCGGCGCGACCAATACCTCACTCGTCACGCTGCTGGTGCCACCGAGCGCCCTCCTCTTCGGGCTCGTGTTCCTCGGCGAGCGTCTCGACGCGACAGACATCGGCGGCATGACGCTGATTGCAGCCGGTCTGATCGTGCTGGATGGGCGCCTGCTGGTGCGCGGCAGGGCGCGGTAGATATCACGCGACACGGGACATCGCCGTCAAAACTGTCGCATTTCCGCCGCAGGCGTTAACGATCATTGCCCCAACGCAAGAAGTTGTTAACAGCTGAAAACAATCCGTTAATGTGAATTAGATCAGCAAACGCAAGGACCTAGGCTGTTCCCGAGCCTTTTCGCCTCTCAAACCACCGCAGTGCAGCACAAGATTTCCTTGGAGGTGTGACATTTTCAACCTATGTTTCACGCGTTAACGCTTGGAGGGTTGAATGGGAATCGCACGGTCCGTGAATGTTCTCATGATAGGTGCCTCGTTCGCATTCGTTGCGATGATGCTCTTCATCTAGGAGGAGATGAAAATCTCGGTGGCCTTGAGGATGGAGGCCGACGGGACGCTCTCAGCGTGGGACGGGAGGATATCGTCTCCCTGATCTGGCATGCAAAAGCCCTCGAAATGAACCTTCGAGGGCTTTTGTGCGTCCAGGCTTAATTTCAGGCAGCGGCACCCGCCACGGCCACATCATCAGTCCGCTTGAAACCCACGAGATCGCAGACGGCCGTGATCAGCGGCGAGCGGTTCATCGTGTAGAGGTGGAAATCCCGAACACCGCGACGCGCGAGATCCACGATCTGCTCGGCCGCAATATGCGTCGCCTCCTTGAAGCGCTCTTCCGGAGACTCGTCGAGATGAGCAAGCCGGGCTGACAAGGCTTCGGGAATACGCGCCCCACAGAGAGCGGCAAACTTCGAAACCTGCCCGAACTGGTTGATCGGCAGGATGCCGGGAACGACGGGTATCGAGATCCCGGCCTTGCGAACACGCTCCAGATAGCGCTCGAAATCGTTGTTGTCGAAGAAGAACTGGGTCAATGCCCGTGTCGCGCCATTGTCGACCTTACGCTTGAGCATGTCGATATCGGCATCGACATCCGAACTCTCCGGATGCTTCTCGGGATAGGCGGACACCGAAATCTGGAACCGGCCGCTGCGGGCGAGCGCCGCCACGAGCGCCGCGGCATTCTCATAGCCATCCGGAAAGGGCTGATATTGCGCGCCGATGCCGCCCTGCGGATCGCCGCGCAACGCTACGAAATGCCGAACCCCCGCCGCCGCGAACTCCTCGACGACGGCATCGACCTCGGCCCGCGTCGCACCGACGCAGGTAAGATGCGCGGCCGTGCCCGGAATGGCGCAATCGTCGAGCAAACGGCGAACCGTGGTCAGCGAACGCGCCTTGGTAGAGCCGCCCGCCCCATAGGTGACGCTGACGAATTCCGGTGCGTACGCGTTCAAGGCCGCAGCCGTCCGCGTCAGTTGCGCATCCATTTCGTCGGATTTCGGCGGAAAATACTCGAAGGAGAGGCGCAGATCGCCGCGCTCGGCCGGATAAAGCGTGCGGGTGGACATTCAGCGGGCTCCTGAAGCAAGACGTCGGGTCTGGTCGGCGGAGGAATCGGCGGGCTTGCCAGCGATCCAGATGGTCACGGTGAGCGGCGTATCCTGCGCCGCCTTCGGCGAAAGATCGATGGCGCGCTGGACGGAAAGACCGGCCATTTCCAGCCATTCTCCCATCACCTGATGCGAAAAGCCAAGACGCAGATGGGCGTGATCCTGACGCAGATGCTCGAGCGCATGGGGCGCAAGATCGACGATCGCCAGACGTCCGCCGGGCGCCAGCAGGCGCGCTGCCTCCTCGATGGCCGCTTCCGGCGCTTCGAGAAAATGGAGGACCTGATGGATCGTCACCAGATCGAACTGACGGCCATCGAGCGGCAGGTTGAAGATATCGCCGTGGCGCACGGAGGCCGTGGAAACCCCGGTGCGATCGAGGTTGGCGCGTGCGACCGCCAGCATGTCCCGGCTTGCATCCACGCCCGTGGCGGTCTGGTAAAGCCCCTGGAAGAGCTGGAGGATGCGGCCCGTCCCCGTTCCCAAATCGAGCAGGCTCTCCACCGGCTCCGGTCCGACAGCCGCGACCAGCGCTGCCTCGACCTCCGCTTCGCTCACATGGAACCGCCGCATGGCGTCCCACTCCGCAGCGTTGCGGCTGAAATAGGCCTGCGCACGATCGGACCGGGCCTGCTTCAGCGCGGTCAGACGCTCGCTGTCCCGCGCGAGAACGGCATCGTCGCCATCCGCCGCGCCGAGGATCTGCCGAACCAGGGCAACGCTCTGTCCCTGCCCCCGAAGACGGAAATACGCCCAGGCCCCTTCCTGGTAACGGTCGATCAGGGCGGCTTCCGTCAAGAGCTTCAGATGGCGAGAAATGCGCGGCTGCGACTGCCCGAGAATCTCGGTCAGATCCGTTACCGTCAGATCTCCGGCAGCCAGAAGAGCGAGCAACCGCAGGCGCGTCGGCTCCCCTGCCGCCTTCAGCACATCCACCACCTCATCCAGCCGCAATCCAGTCTCGTTTGTCATACTCTTCCCATCAACACATAAAGATATGTTTATGTGATAAATGGGGGATCTGCAAGCGGAAAGACGGGGTGGACGATATCCGTCGTGGACAGCGCGGTCGTGAAACGTAGGATACGAACGCTATCCAACCGGCTCCAAAGCACGTGGGGTGTCAATGCTTATCGTTTTCTCAGGCCTGCCGGGAATCGGAAAGACGACGATAGCAACCCGCGTTTGCCGCCATTTGCACGCCGTCCATCTCCGCATCGACACTATCGAGCATACTCTCCACTCCGACCACCGTCATACGGAAGATAGTCCGCTCGGATATGTCGTCGCCCAAGCCATTGCTGCCGACAACCTTCGTCTTGGCCACATTGTCGTCGCCGATTGCGTCAACCCGGTCGAAGCATCCCGAAAGGCATGGCGATCCGTCGCGGTAGAGACAGGCACAATGGCGCTCGACGTAGTCCTGATCTGCAGCGATCTCGACGAACACCGGCGCCGCGCCGAAACCCGTCAAAGCGATGTCATCGGCCTGGTCAAACCGTCATGGGATCGGATCTTGACACATCGCTACGAGCCATGGGACGTGCCACCCGATCTGACCTTGGACACCGCGATCTCCCACCCGGATGCGCTGGCAAGACAACTTGCGACCCACATTCAGAGCTTAAGGCCCACACCCTAAAGTGCTGCTACGTCATATATGACGCGCTCAGGAACGCTGTAACACTCTAAAGCTGGCGCAAATTTATCCTGAAACCATTCCGATCTAAAGAATGATGCAGTACAGGCCGAATAACACTCGCAATGCAAACGATACGCCTACGAGGTCACCACCGTGCTTCACATCGAACGCATGCGCTTTATCCAGAGGCACATGATGTCTGGCCTGAGTCACGCCTTATCTCGCGCGCAATCGACACACTTGATAACTGTCCGCGTGCCGCTCCCGAAGGAACGGCACGCTCGAAGCGATCCTTGCAAGCCGCCGCTTACCGCGTCAGGCGCTTGTAGGTGACGCGGCGCGGGTTGACGGAGTCCGGGCCGAGGCGACGGACCTTGTCTTTCTCGTAGTCCTCGAAGTTGCCTTCGAACCACTCGACATGGCTGTCGCCCTCGAAGGCGAGGATGTGCGTGGCGAGGCGGTCGAGGAACATGCGATCGTGGCTGATGATCACGGCGCAGCCTGCGAACGCTTCCAGAGCCTCTTCCAGGGCCGAGAGCGTTTCCGTATCGAGGTCGTTGGTCGGTTCGTCGAGGAGGATGACGTTGCCGCCGTCCTTCAGCATTTTCGCAAGATGTACGCGGTTGCGCTGACCGCCAGAGAGCGAGCCCACCTTCTGCTGCTGATCGCCGCCCTTGAAGTTGAACGCACCGCAATAGGCGCGGCTGTTCATGTCGTACTTGCCGAGCTTGATGATGTCGTTGCCGCCGGAGATCTCTTCCCAAACGGTCTTGTCGCCACCGAGCGAGTCGCGGCTCTGGTCGACATAGCCGAGATCGACCGTTTCACCGACGGTGATCTTGCCGCTGTCCGGTGTTTCCTGACCCGTGATCATGCGGAACAGCGTCGTCTTGCCGGCGCCGTTCGGGCCGATCACGCCGACGATGCCGCCTGGAGGAAGCTTGAACGTCAGGTTGTCGATCAGCAGGCGGTCGCCATAGCTCTTCGAAAGGTTCTCGGCCTCGATGACCACCGTCCCCAGCCGCTCTCCGACCGGGATGACGATCTGCGCTTCGCCGGGCTTCCGGTTTTCCGCTGCTTCCACCAACTCGTCATAGGCCCGGATACGCGCCTTCGACTTGGCCTGGCGGGCACGGGGGCTGGATGCCATCCATTCCTGTTCGCGCGACAGCGCCTTCTGCTTGGCCACGTCCTCACGACCTTCCTGGGCAAGGCGCTTGGCCTTGGACTGCAGGTAGGCGGAGTAGTTGCCTTCGTACGGAATGCCACGGCCGCGGTCGAGCTCAAGGATCCAACCCGTGACGTTGTCGAGGAAGTAGCGATCGTGGGTGATCATCATGACGGCACCCGGATATTCCCGCAGGTGCTTTTCGAGCCAGGCGATCGTCTCGGCGTCCAGATGGTTGGTCGGTTCGTCGAGAAGCAGAAGGTCCGGCTGCGACAGAAGCAGCTTGCAGAGTGCCACGCGGCGGCGTTCACCGCCCGACAGCGCCGTGACGTCGGCATCGGCCGGCGGGCAGCGCAGGGCGTCCATGGCCATTTCAACCTGGCTGTCGAGATCCCAGAGGTTCTGGCTGTCGATGACGTCCTGCAGACGCGCGCCTTCGTCGGCCGTCTCGTCGGAATAGTTCATCATCAGTTCGTTGTACCGCTCGAGCACGGCCGTCTTGTGGGCCACGCCTTCCATCACGTTGCCGAGCACGTCCTTCTCGGCATTGAGATGCGGTTCCTGGGGCAGGTAGCCGAGCGTCGCACCTTCGGCCAGCCAGGCCTCCCCGGTATATTCCTTGTCGAGGCCGGCCATGATGCGCAGCACCGTCGACTTACCGGCACCGTTCGGGCCGAGAATACCGATCTTCGCGTCCGGGTAGAACGAAAGATGGACGTTCTCCAGGACCTTCTTGGTGCCGTAGGCCTTGTTCAGCCCGGCCATGTGATAGATAAATTGACGCGCCATGCTCGATCAATGCTCCGCGGGAATTGGAATTTGGCCCGCTATGTAGGCGAATTGCGCCGGGGGAGCAATGACGCTCGCCGTCATTTCCACCCGGATACCCTTCGGAAGCGCGAGCCCGACGAGAGCCAAAGGCCGCCGCCAAGCTCCATCGCTAGCGAACGTCAACCTGCTTGGCAGCCCCGCTCACCCCCGGGGCCATTTGGCCAGCGACGGCCTGACGTTCGGAACGAACCCGGCCGACCGCATCCACCATACCGCCACTACAGCGCGAACGCGTCGGCGCTGCCGCATGGATCAGGCCTCCAAGATCCGACGTCTCTTCCATCGTCGCGGAGAGACCGATCGTTAACCCCGTGACCAGCATACGGTCCCCGACCTGCCGGCACTGGAGGCGAATACGGTCCCCTGCTCCGACCGCAAAACTTTGGTCGAACGCAGCCTTAACCTCGGCCTCGGTGATATCGCTGCCGATTCGGCTTCGAAACAACGCGCCGACAGCCGACGCGTTGACGGCGTCCAGCAAACGGATCTGCAGGGAAAAATACGCGTCGGGATCGAGAACCTGGCAGGTGCCGCTGCGCAGCCATGTATGGCGGTCGAGGCCCGAGGCGGTACCCGGCATGGCGGCCGCAAGCTTGGTGGCGACGTCCGCCGAGAGCGGCACAGCCGGCAACGCCAACCAGTCGCGCTTGCGATCCTCGGCCTGTAGGGTCTCGGAGACCTTGCAGAAGCTATTGCGGACCGGCCAGAGCCCTGCGAGTGTCAGTTGCTTCGCATCCGCGCGCTCGGCACTTTGCCCAACGCATTCCGGCCGCTTCGCCCTGCTTTCGCAAAAGGCGGGTAGCCAGCTGAGACCAAAGACAAAGCCGGTTTTCCCGGGCACCGATGGACGTGTCTCGACCCTCTGCGTGCCGGAGGGATCAGGCTGTATCCGAGCGGATATTGGCGGCGAGGCCTCCGCTGGAGCGGGGAGAGCTGGCGTCACGCTGGGAAGGACCCCGGATGCCCCGACGGGAGATGCACCGTCGGCAAGGTGGAGCGCATTCTGTCCGATCGCCGCTCGAGGAGCAGCCGTCTCCGCGGCGTGCACGTCATACGCAGCGCAACTTACCGTGATGATAGCGCAGGATACCAGCGCCGGACGAAAGGTGCGCAGCCATCGCTTCAGAGCGATCACCGTCATTTCCACATCTGTTGACGTCATCTCAACCTCCAGAACAAACCATGATCAATAGAGGACTAAAACAGGAATAACGCAAGCACAATTCCTGTCCGGCGACAATTTTTTTAGACAACCCTCATATTGACAGAACCCGTTTCAGGACGGGATAGTGGTGCTCGGGGACGGCTTGGGGAGGTGGTGACAGTGGCATTCGAAGAGGCTCGGCTCGCAAGTCCATCCGGGGCGGACCTTGCGCTCTACTACATGGCTGCAAGCACCGGGCCGCGCGGCGTGCTTCTGATCAGTCATGGTCTCGCAGAGCATGCTCGGCGGTATCAGGATTTCGCGGCTGCCATGGCCGCGCGGGGCTTTGCGGTCTATACGCACGATCATCGCGGGCATGGCGCGACGCGAAGCGCTGCACACCTGCAGGGGAGATTTGCGCCCGATGACGGGATCGGCGCGGTTTTGGCGGATGTTGCCGCCGTCAGGAACCATGCGGTTTCACGGCATCCCGGTCTTCCCGTCATCCTTTTCGGGCACTCGATGGGCGGGCTGATCGCATTGAATGCGGCCGAAGCCGAGCCAGGGCTCTATGACGGCCTTGCCGTCTGGAATGCCAATTTCAACCCGGGCCTTGCCGGCCGGTTCGGGCAGGGATTGCTGGCCATCGAGCGCATGTTGAAAGGCTCGGACGTTCCGAGCCCGCTTGTGGACCGCCTCTCGTTTGGCACGTGGGCGCGGACGATACCGGCGCGCAGAACGGATCTGGACTGGCTGTCGCATGACCCGGCAGCGGTCGATCGCTATATCGCCGACCCGCTTTGTGGATTCGACGTCACGGTTTCGCTCTGGATCGACCTGTTTCGCATGAGCTACGCAGGTGCCCAGCCTGACCGCCTCCGGCGGCTGCCGCCCGGCATGCCGATCAACCTTGTCGGCGGCGGAGAAGACCCGGCCACAGAGAGGGGCAAGGCTATGCAGTGGCTGCAGGCCCGGATGAAAACAGCGGGCCTGCGAGAGGTGACGGCGACCATCTACCCGGGCGCGCGCCATGAGACGCTGAACGACACCATTCGGGAACAGGCGATCGACGACTTTTCGGCCTGGTGCCTGCGTGTCGTTGAAAAAAGCGACGAGCCATCAGCTATGTGAGGACGTTGCGGGGCACCGGAGGCCCCGTCGCCTGATGCAGAATTCCTTAAGCCGGAATCGGTCTAAGGATAAAATCATCCAGCAACTTTAGCCGCGAATATGCTGCGTCTGCTGATAAACCGCGGTCGAGCGCGCGCCGGAGCGGCAGTAGCCGAGTATGGGGCGCTGGAACGTATCGAGCGCATCGACCATCTTGTGAACGGCGTCGGCGGTCACGCCGGCCGGGCCGACCGGGATGTGCATCGTTTCGATGCCCAGTGCATGCGCGCGCTGTTCGATCTCGGCAAAATCCGGCTGGCCGGGCTGTTCGTGATCGGGCCGGTGGCAGACGATCGACTTGAAGCCCAAGGCCTTGATCTGGTCGAGGTCGGCGGCCGTGATCTGGCCGGTTACGGAATATTCATCGTTGATCGGGCGGATGTCGTCCATGCAAGTTCTCCTCGGCGCGCGGCGTGCCGCAACCTTCGTTTGAGAAGATGTAGGACGCCTTTGCAGCGCACGTCAATCACGCCTTGCCGGACGAAGCTTCATCAATGAAGCCGAACATCAGTTCATAGGCGATCGCCTCACCCGGCATGAGCATGGACAACGCACCGCTTTCGGAAAGCGCCGAACGCTTGGCGATCCTGTGCGATACCGGCTCGATGCTGACCACATCGGCCTCACCGCGCTGGCAGCGCCACATCTGCAGGAACGGCAGGCTGTCGGTCTTGAACCGGACGCCGAGAGTGCGATGCCCCAGCGCCGGGAACGGCCCAATGCCGACCCTCGCCCAGCCATCATCAGCGACCGCCGGAAAGAGCACATGCGCGCTCTCGCCATCCCCGAATCGCCAGCCCTGCGATCCATCTGGAATCATGTCTCCCCGGATGCGGGTATTGTCGTCAAACAACCGACCGGCGATGTTCAGATGATACATCCACATGGGCGGGAACGGCGCCCCGCCGATGTTTTCGATTCGATCCTCGAGATGAACGGCCCCGTGCGTCATCGACCATCTGCGCGTCAGTCGCGCGATGCCGCCATCGGCGAGACGGATATCGACGATCGCAAGGCACATGCTCTGCGTCGCGGTCAGCGTTTCCGTCGGCACCTGCGTGCCGGACAAGGATCCATGCAGCGGATAGCGCCCGCCTTTCGCCGTCGGCTCGGGGTGCCGGATATGGTCGGGACCGCAGGTAAAGAGAAAGCCTTTCAGCGCCTGGTCGATGCGCGGATCGCCGTCAGAGGGGATGGCGTGGCCCGGCGAAAGATCGAGACCATCGACCACCAGCGCCGCGACATCCATGGCCGATGCGGGATCGAGAAGCAGCGTCACGATTTTTCCGTCGTGGCTTCCGTCCATGCGCATATCGTCACCTCTTCGGAACGCTCGAGGCGTTTCTCTTGCCGTCGGCCGTCTTGCCCGGCATATGGTTAGCAGTTCTTTAACGTTGAATTCAGTCTTTTCATATTAACGTCCCATTCCGCTTGTAGCTCGCGGGTCGGCCCGCCCATCAACAGGTTCTTGTCGTGACCATCGCTCCGAGACGTATCCCTTCTTTCCTCATGGCCGCCCTCGTGGCGGCCGGCCTCATCACGCCGGTTTCCACACCGGCTGCGGCACAGTCCCGCCTCGCGCTGTCTCCAGATCAGGTTCTGGTAACGCCGCAGGGCGATATTCTCGACTATGTGCCTGAGAACGGCGAGGTTCGGGTGATGCGCGATGCGCGCGGCCGCACGGTGCTGGTCGATAACTGGGGCAACATCGTCGCAACGGTCATGGGATCGCGCGCCGCAAACGAAGGCCGCCGCCGCCCGCCGCCGGATCCTTACGGCGCGGAACCCTATGGCGACGAAGCTTTCGGCGGCCAGCCCTCCCGCGACAGGACCTTCGGAAACGAGGCATACGGCGAACGTCCTTATATTCGGCAGCGGGGCGGCGCGAATGGCGTGCCGGATTACCGCAACTTCGTGCCCCCGGGGGTCGAGCGGGGCGATCTTCCGACCGCAGGCCAGGACGCTCCCCAGGACGAAAACGACATGGCCGCACTGCCGCCGGAACAGCCGACGGCATCGCAGGGCACCACCCTGCCCCGTGCGGCAGCGATCACCAGCAAGTCCAGCGCGGAAATCACCGCCTTGCAGGTTTTCCTCGATCGGGAAGGCTTCTCTCCCGGCGTGATCGACGGCAAGAACGGCTCGAACGTCACCAAGGCCATCGAAGCCTGGCAGCAGGCGACGGGGGAAACGCTCGATCCGAACAATACGGAAGACACGCTGGAGCGCCTGCGCCTCAGCGGCGGGCTCGCGATCACCAGCTACACCATCACGGCGGCGGATGCGGCAGGGCCCTATGTCGCGGAGATTCCGGAAGACTACGCCCACAAGGCTCTGCTTCCGCACATGTCCTTCACCTCGACGACGGAAATGCTCGGCGAGCGCTTCCATATGGACGAGGCCTATCTGCGCGAACTGAATCCCGGCGTCGACTTCACGATTCCCGGGACGATCATCAAGGTCATCAATCCGGGCGAACCGAAGACGGGCAAGGTCACGCGCGTCGTCGCCGACAAGGCGCGCAAGCAGGTGTTCGCCTATGACGAGGCGGGCGCGCTGATTGCGGCCTATCCCGCAACGATCGGCTCGTCGGATACGCCGTCACCCTCCGGCACTGTGCAGGTCGACCGGATCGCCCTCAATCCCGGCTATACCTACAATCCGAAGATCAATTTCAAGCAAGGTGAGAACGACAAGGTCCTCACCCTGCAGCCCGGCCCCAACGGCCCCGTCGGCACGGTCTGGATCGCACTGTCGAAGCCGACCTACGGCATTCACGGCACGCCGGAACCGTCGAAGATCGGCAAGACGCAGAGCCACGGCTGTGTGCGGCTGACCAACTGGGATGCGACGGAACTGGCCAAGATGGTGAGCGTCGGCACGACGGTGGAGTTCCTCGAATAAGCGGCCGAACTCAGCCGCATCGACGCCAAGGAAGCAGCGACCGCGACGGCAGCAGGCACGTTCGGACAACGGAATTGTCGGGGATATCCGACCGGGTCCCGCGAAGTCTTGCGATGATTCTCGATGAGCTCGCGACCCGGATCGCGCCGGCTCATCACGTCATCCGCTATTGTCATGACGCAACACAAGCGGGATCGGCTATCTCTGCGGTGAACGACCTAGCGATACGACAAGGATTGCCGCATGGCGGATGAACGCGCGCGTTACAAGATCGGGCCGAACCTCTGGCATGCGACCGCACCGCCCCCGCCGCAGACCGCGGCCCTGCAGACGGATGTGACAACAGATGTCGCCGTGATCGGCGGTGGTTTCACCGGCCTGTCGGCGGCGCTGCACCTTGCGGAACAGGGCGTGAAGGTCGTCCTCATCGAAGCGCGCGTGATCGGCTTCGGCGGATCGGGGCGCAATGTCGGGCTCGTCAATGCGGGCATGTGGACGAAGCCGGCCGATCTCATCGCCTCTCTCGGCAGGGAGCCCGGCGAGCGCCTGTTGTATGCGCTCGGCGATGGTCCGGCCCTCGTCTTCGATTTGATCGCCCGGCACGAGATCCAATGCGAGGCCGTTCACAACGGCACGCTGCATATGGCCGTGGGTGCCGAAGGCTTTGCCGATATCACCGACCGGCAGGCGCAGTGGGCGGGCTTCGGCGCGCCGGTGGAGGTGCTCGATGCGGATCGCGCGCGCCAACTGACGGGTGCCGAGGGTTTCGCAGGCGGCCTTCTCGACCGCCGTGCCGGCACGATCCAGCCTCTGGCCTATGCGCGGGGTCTGGCACATGCGGCTGTCAAAGCCGGCGTTCGCCTCTTCACCGAGACGCCGCTGACCAGCGCCACCCGCCAGGGAAATGATTGGGTGTTGAAAACGCCGTCCGGCAGCGTGACCGCGCCAAAAGTCGTTCTCGCCACCAACGCCTATGGCACGCTCGTCGATGGCATGCCCTGGAGCGCGCCGACGACGGAGCTGACCATTCTGCCCTATTTCCAGTTCGCCACGAAGCCGCTGTCGGCAAATGTCGCGGCAACGATCCTGCCGGAACGGCAGGGGTGCTGGGATACCGGCATGGTGATGACCTCATTCCGCATGGACCAGCAGAACCGCCTGATCTTCGGCAGCATCGGCCGTCTCGATGCGCTGGCGACGGGTACGCATCGGGCCTTTGCCAAGCGCTCGCTAACGGCGCTCTTTCCCCAGCTCGGCGATGTCGATTTCGAATATTGGTGGGATGGCCGCATCGGCATGACCACCAACGCCCTGCCGCGCCTGCACACGGTGGCGCCCGATGTTCTCTCGGTCAGCGGGTACAATGGCCGCGGCATTGCGCCCGGCACCGTGTTCGGCCGGGCCCTCGCCCATCACATCACCGGCGGCACCCATGCCATGCCGCTCGATGAAACGCCGCTGGCCCCTGATCCGTTGCGGGCGCTGAAGTCGGTCTTCTACCATGTCGGCGCACAGGCCAAGCACCTGATCGACCGGCGCTTTTAAAGCATGTCGCGCAAAAGTGTGCAGCGGTTTGCGACCACGACATGCGAAAAAACAAGGACCTCAAGCGTCAGCGAATCTGAAAGATCGCGATACGCTTCAGGGCGCGACACCGACGACGTCGCGCCCCACGAGCCAGATCAGGCGGCGCGGCGGAAGGCGCGGGTGACGTGGAGCGGCACGAGGCGGCGGACCTCCTCGGCAAACACGCGAGCATTCTCCCGCGCCTTGTCGAGATTGCTGACGCGGGCCGGGTCCATGGTCTGCAGCGTACCGCCGCAATCGAACACATCGCGAAACGCCGCGCGCTCGACAATGGGCGTTTCCAGAACGCGCACGTTGCGGCTGGCCAGAAGCACCTTCACCACCTGCAGCGCCCGCGTCGTCACCAGCGAGCTGACCCGGGTCAGCACCACGGAATGGTCGATGCGCACGCCGACCTGTTTCTCCAGCTGGGCGAGCAGTTCCAGAACCTGCGCCCCGCCCTTCGCATCCATGGAACAGCCCTGGATGGGAATCAGCACGTGGTCGGAAAGGCCGATCGCGGTGGCGAGCAGGCTGTTGCGCGCGCCGGCGAGGTCGATGACGAAATAGTCGGTATTGCTACGGTTCTCGATGATATGGCCCTGGATCGATGCCATCGTGATTTCCGAGATGACATCGATGTTCGGAACGCGGCCCGAGAGCTCATGCCATGTCGAAATCCAGCGCTGCGGGTCGGCGTCGAGCACCGTCACGCGGTTGCCGGCGCGCGCCAGTTCGGTTGCGAGAATGAGTGCTGCGGTGGTCTTGCCCGCGCCGCCCTTGGTGTTGGCGAATGTGATGACTGGCATGGAAACCTCGTTGGGGATGCAAAGCCCCGGTTTGCCCCGCAAACAGCTCCAGCCCCTGAAGCCGCTGTGGTTAACCGAACCTTTCAAATCGTGGTTAACGAAGTGTTAACTCGCCATACGAGAACCAATGAGAGACAGCCTGGCGCGAGCTTCGGCAGACGCTCGCGCCAGGCTGCATTTCGAGATCAGATCGTTTCGATGAACAGCGCCCGCGCCGCATCGAGCGTCAATTCGACCGGGTTGCCGCCGGCCGTGGGATCGACGATCGCCATCTCGGCCATGCGCTCGATCTGGTCGGTGCCGACACCAAGACCCGAGAGAGCATCGGGAACGCCGAGGCTCGATCGCAGGTCGAGCACATAATCGGTGAACCCGTCGAACCCGCCGGAAATGCCGAGATAGGCGGCGGCCCGGGCGATCTTCTCCTCGATGACAGGCCGGTTGAAGCGCAACACGGCCGGCATGACGACGGCGTTGGTCATGCCATGATGCGTGTTGTAGATCGCGCCTACCGGATGCGACAGCGCGTGGATGGCACCGAGGCCCTTCTGGAACGCCACGGCGCCCATGGCGGCGGCACTCATCATGTTGGCGCGGGCCTCGATATCCTGCCCATCGGCAAAGGCGCGCGGCAGGTAGTCCTTTACCAGTCGCAGGCCTTCGAGCGCGATACCCTGCGACATCGGGTGGTAGAACGGCGAGGAGTAGGCTTCCAGGCAATGCGCGAAGGCATCCATGCCGGTACCGACCGTGATCACCTGCGGCATGCCGACGGTGAGTTCGGGATCGCAGATCGTCACGGCGGGCAGGAACTTCGGATGGAAGATGACCTTCTTGGTATGCGTCTTGTGATCGGTGATGACGCTGGCGCGACCGACCTCCGAGCCGGTGCCGGCCGTCGTGGGCACCGCGATGATCGGTGCGATGCCGGAAACGGAGGCCCGCGTCCACCAGTCGCCGACATCCTCGAAATCCCAGACCGGTCGCGTCTGGCCGGCCATGAAGGCGACGGCCTTGCCGAGGTCGAGCCCGGAACCGCCGCCGAAGGCCACGACGCCATCGTGCCCACCATCGTGAAAGGCCTTCACACCGGCTTCGAGGTTGATATCGTTGGGGTTCGGATCGACATCCGCGAAGATCGCGCGGCCGAGGCCGGCGGCCTCCAAGATATCCAGCGCATTCTGCGTGATCGCCATCGGCGCAAGGCCGCGGTCCGTGACAAGCAGCGGCCGCTTCATGCCCACGGCCTTGCAATGCTCGGCGAGTTCCTTGATACGCCCTGCCCCGAACTTGATGGCGGTTGGGTAGCTCCAGTTAGCGGTAATGGTCATGCCGTGACTTTCTTCAGATGGTAGGATTTTGGCCGGGTCAGATTGTGGAAGCCGAAGATCGAGAGCGAGCCGCCGCGGCCGGTTTCCTTGACGCCGGTCCAGCACAAGGCGGGATCGAGATAGTCGGCGCGGTTCATGAACACGGTACCCGTCTCGATCTCGGCGCCGATGGCGGCCGCACGCTCCGGGTCCTGCGTCCACAGCGAGGCCGTCAGCCCGTATTTGCAGTCGTTCATCAGGGCGAGCGCCTCCGTATCGCTCTTGACCTTCATGATGCCGACGGCAGGACCGAAGGTCTCCTCGGTCATGAATTCCATGGAGTGATCGACATCGATGAGGATCTGCGGTGCGAGATAGGCGCCGCCGTCATCCGCCGGGAACAGCTTCGGATCGATCGTCGCCCGCGCGCCCTTCGAGATCGCGTCAGCAACCTGCGCCCGCACGACGGCGGCAAAGCGCTTGTTGGCCATCGGCCCGAGCGTCGTTTCCGGATCGAGCGGATTGCCCAGCTTGTAGTTCGACACCCAGGTGACCGACTTCTCGACGAAATCGTCGTAAAGGCTCTCGTGCACATAGATGCGCTCGATGCCGCAGCAGCACTGACCGGAATTGTAGGTCGCGCCGTCCATCAGCGTATCCACGGCGGCGTCGAGGTCGGCATCTTCCATGACATAGCCCGGATCCTTGCCGCCGAGTTCGAGGCCGAGTCCGGTGAAGGTTCCCGCCGCCGCGCGCTCGATCGACCGGCCGCCCTCGACAGAGCCGGTGAAGTTGACGAAGTCGAAGCTCTTGGCGGCGATCAGCCGCGCGCTCGTCTCGTGGTCGAGGAAGAGGTTCTGGAACACGTCCTCCGGCATGCCGGCCTCGGTGAAGGCGCGCACCATGCGCTCGCCGACGAGCAGCGTCTGGCTGGCATGCTTGATGATCACGACATTGCCCGCCATCAAGGCCGGCGCAATCGTGTTGATCGCCGTCATGTAGGGGTAATTCCACGGCGCGATGACGAAGACGACGCCGTGCGGCTCGCGCACGATCCGCCGCTCGAAGCGGTCGCTCTCCTCGATCACCATCGGCTTCATGGCGTCCGCGGCAATCGAGGCGACATAGTTCGAGCGCTCGTTGAAACCGCGGAACTCGCCACCATACTTTACCGGCCGGCCCATCTGCCAGGCAAGCTCCGGCACAACGTCGGCCGCCATTTCGTTCAGCCGCGTCACGCCCTTGAGCACGAGCTGCACCCGCTCTTCGAGCGGCCGCTTGGCCCAGGACTTTTGCGCTTTTCGCGCACGAGCGACCGCCTGGGACGCGGCCTCGTAGGGCATGGCCTCGCGCTCGGCATAGACCGAGCCGTCGACCGGCGAAATGCATTGGATCATCGTCATCAGGGTCTCCGGAATAAAGTTTGTCAGGGACGAGCCGGAAAGCAATGTCCCGAGAAGACAAACGAGAATAGAACTTCACAAGCCTGCTGGGAGATCATCACCCCGGCAAGCACGCGTCAGCAGGCGAGCGTCATCACATTGCCAAGCGCACCATAGTCCAGAATGACATGGTCGCGCGTAACGATCCTCAGATCCCGTTCTCGCGCCGTCGCGATGATGATGCGATCGACAGGGTCACGGTGCGCAAGCGACGGAAGATAAGACGCTGCGACCAGAATATCCGGCGACGCGGCTTCGACGATAATCCCTCCCTCCGCGACGAACTCTTTGAACCAGGACAAGGCGTCCTTCGTTGCCGGCAGCCGACCGCGCGACATCAGCATTCCAATCTCCCAGGCCGAGATCGCGGAGACGCACAATCGTCCGTTTCCGCTCCCGGCAGCCTTGAATACATCGATCGCTTCCGGCCGCATCGGCTGCCCGGTCGCCATCCAGATGATGGCGCAGGTATCGAGAAGAATCTCGTTACGCATTATAGAGGGTGTCACTCCAGTCGACCTCCATCGGAGCGGTGAGATCGAGATCGCCGGGGACCGTCATGGTTCCGACCATGCACCCGAACGCCGGGTGAACAAAAGCGGGATCAGAAGGATCGACAAGACGCACGCGGGACGAAGATCGCTCGCGCGACGTCTGCCTGTCTTGCGGCACAGAGGGTTGCTGAATATTTTTTTCGAACCCAGGGCCCTGGAAGCCTTGCGAGTCCCCACGGCGATGCGCCGCAACATCAAGAATGCCGATGTCCAGAAACGCGGCGATTTGATCCTGCTCTTCCGCGGTCATCTTCCGCTCTCCCTTCAACATTCTCGAAACGGCGCTGGGATCGAGCCAGAGAAACCGCGCGAGATCCCGCAGCGATTTCCCTTTTGCATTGAGCCGGTCATGAAACCAAACGGTATCGATCGCCATATCCATTCTCCGCACCATGATGTGAAAAATACACCATTGATGCGATATTGTCGCCGTTTATCTCAATGTTGCGATAATCTCACGCACGCTCGAAACCGCGCGCCACCTCCCAGTCCGTGACCCGGCGATCGTATTCCTCCTGCTCCCAAGTGCCGGCACGGGTATAGTGATCGATCACGTCGTCGCCGAAAGCCTGACGCAGCATGGCCGAGTTCGTCATAAGGTCGGTCGCGTGGCGCAGCGTCTTCGGGATCTCGCGAATGTCCTTGCCGGAATAGGCGTCGCCAACGAACGGCGCCTCCAGTTCCAGCTTGCCCTCTATGCCGGCGATACCCGCGGCCAGCAGCGCTGCCATGGCGAGATAGGGATTGAGGTCGGAGCCGCCGACGCGGCACTCGATGCGGATGCCCTTCGTGCCCTCGCCGCAGAGGCGATAACCCGCCGTGCGGTTGTCCTTCGACCAGACGGCCTTGGTCGGCGCGAAGGTGCCGGCCATGAAGCGCTTGTAGGAGTTGATATAGGGCGCGAGGAAATAGGTGATCTCGCCCGCATGCGTTAGCAGGCCGGCGATATAATGCCGCATCGTCTCCGACATGCCGTACTCGCCTTGCTTGTCGAAGAAATGCGGCGTCTTGCCGTCGAGGCTCCAAAGCGACTGGTGGATGTGCGAAGACGAGCCGGCGGCGTTCATATGCCACTTGGCGAGAAAGGTGATCGCCTTGCCCTTCGCCCAGGCAATTTCCTTGCAGCCGTTCTTGATGATGACGTGCCGGTCGGCCATGTCGAGCGCCTCGGCATAGCGAACATTGATCTCCTCCTGACCGGAGGAGGCCTCGCCCTTGGAATTCTCGACCGGAATGCCGGCGCCCTGCAGCCCCTTGCGGATGGCGCGCATCACCTCCTCTTCCTTGGTGGTCTGGAAGATGTGGTAGTCCTCGTTGTAGCCGCTGGCGAGCTTCAGGTCGCGATAGCCGCTTTCGCGCGCATGGTCGTAGGTCTGGTCGAACAGGAAGAATTCGAGCTCGCTCGCCATGAAGGCCTTGAGCCCCATGGCTTCCAACCGCTTGACCTGCCGCTTGAGAATGGCGCGCGGCGAATGCGGGACTTCCTGATGCGTGTGGTGATCGAGCACGTCGCAGAGCACCAGCGCCGTGCCTTCGAGCCATGGAATCCGGCGCAGCGTGCCAAGATCCGGCTTCATCGTATAGTCGCCATAGCCGGACTCCCAGCTCGTGGACTTATATCCGGTCACCGTCTCCATTTCGAGGTCGGTGGCGAGCAGATAGTTGCAGCTATGCGTTTCCTCGAACGCGCTCTCGACGAAATACTCGGCCTGAAAGCGTTTCCCCATCAGCCGCCCCTGCATGTCGATCTGGCAGGCAAGGACCGTGTCGATACGGCCTTCGGCAACGTCGGTCTTCAGCTCTTCGAACGAGTAGGTCATCGGGCGTCCTGTCTGCGATTGTCGGAATGCGTCGGTGTCTGTCGTCGGCGGCACCCGGCTTTCGGGTGCCGCCTCGCTTGCAGTACGTGTTACGCCTGGCCCACGGCCTTTTCGGCGGCGGCGATCTCGGCCGCGCGGCGCTTGACCTCTTCGCCGATCGGCGGACCGCGGAAGCGGCGCTTCTCGAAGCCGAACCAGATCACGCCGGTCAGCACGAGAAAGCCGACGGTGACGTAGAGCGCCGGACCGTTCGGCGGCTGCACACCGAGAACGAAGATCAGGATCATGGCCAGAACCGTCAGGCCGGCAAAGAGCTTGAAGACGCCCTCGCCGAGATTCCAAGGTCCCTGGGCCGGCCACTTGGACGTGCCCCAGGCGAAGAGGCCGAGCGTGATCGGAATGGCGAAGGAAAAGAACAGGAAGATGACCGTGCAGGACACGACGATGGTGTAGACCGGCGTCTCGCCGATGGTGATCAGCGACGAGCCCCAGACGAAGAGCACCGAGAGGATCGACCCCGTCCAGATGGCTGCGACCGGCGTGCGGAACTTCGGGCTGACCTTGGCCAGAGCCTTGGAGGCCGGCAGGCCGCCGTCACGCGAGAAGGCGAAGATCATGCGGGAAACGGAGGTCACCGTCGCAAGGCCGCAGAGCCACTGGCACAACAGGATCGCGAGATAGAGCACGTCCTTGACGATTGGGTTCATCTGCGTGTCCATCGACCAGAAGAAC
This sequence comes from Rhizobium sp. PP-CC-3A-592, assembly GCF_003217095.1. Taxonomy (GTDB): domain Bacteria; phylum Pseudomonadota; class Alphaproteobacteria; order Rhizobiales; family Rhizobiaceae; genus Ferranicluibacter. The sequence goes on along the minus strand of NZ_QJSR01000002.1, from coordinate 515,173 downwards.
ACGTTCCAGCCCTGCGACGCAGCAGCCGTCATGCCGTCGGCGACCGTGCCGTCGGCCAGCGGCGCCTGCGCCGGGATCATCAGCACGAACGAGCACAGCATGATGTAGCCGAAGAGCGCCGACCAGAGCACCGACGAGATCATGCCGCGCGGCACGGATGTCGCTGCCTTCACCGTTTCCTCCGACGTATGGGCCGAAGCGTCGTAGCCGGTGATCGTGTAGATCGGCAGAAGCAGGCCGAGCAGGAACACCCAAGCGGAGGACGTTTCCGGCCAGACATTGCCGCCGGCAGCGCCGGAGAAGTTGGAGAAGGTGAAGAGACGGGCGAAATCATAGCTATCGGCCGCGATCAGGCAGGCCAGCGACAGCAGGATGGCCGTGACGAAGATGAGGTAGCCTGAAAAGTCCGTGAGCTTCGCCGTCAGCCCGATGCCCATGTGATTGACCAGCGCCTGCAGGCCGGTGATGACCACGAGAAACAGAATGCGGAACGCAGTCGTGTCCTCGATCCCGAAATACGGCGTGCCGAAGGTGCCCATGAAGAAATAATAGGTGCCGACATTGATGGCGCCGAGCACGGTGACGAGGCCGAGCAGGTTGAACCAGGCGGTCAGCCAGCCGGTGAAACGATTGCCGAGGATCGAGCCCCAATGATAGAGGCCGCCGGCCGTGGGATAGGCCGAGGAGATCTGCGCCATCGCCATGGCGAAGACGAAGGAGACGAAGCAGCCGATCGGCCAGCCGATGCCGATGGCGGCCCCGCCGGCCCCGGCCGTCGCCTGTGCCAGCGAATTGATGCCGCCGGACAGAATGCAGATGATTGAGAAAGACACGGCGAAATTCGAGAACGAACTCATGCGTCGCTCGAGTTCCTGCGCGTATCCCATGGAATGAAGGACCTGAAGGTCCGCGTGCTTATCCACGTCACTATAGTCAGGCATGATGGTCCCCTCTGAACGCTCGGCGCCGGGCGGTATTGCCGGATGCCGGTACAGCGGCGCGCAACCTTGAAGGCGCGCGGGCGCTGCAACGCTTGATCGTGCTGCGTGTGTGCCCCGTTTTTCAGGTTCGTTTCGAGGTCTTCACGCAGTCGTGCCAGTGCCCCCGCCAACGAGGCGGGAACGGTCTCCGCGGACATGCCGCTCCCCGGGTCTTTTTATGGTTCGAGGCGCATCAGGGCTTTGCCCAGATGATCCCCGATATAGCCGGCCAGGACCCTCTGGCCGTCTTTGCTTGCGATGAGATCGTTGCGGATCTCGATCATGACGTTGAGCAGGCCGTTGTGAATGCCGTGCTCGATCAGCGTGTGCGTCACCCCGTCCTGCGGCCCATAGGGCGCGTTGCGACGCGTGACGAAGGTCTCGTCCTCGGCGGCATCCGCCAGAAACGCATCGGCAAGCCGACTGTCGCTGTCATGCAGGATGCCCACCTCCACCTCCCGCGGCCGGCCGTGCCAGACCGGCGTGAAGGAGTGTATCGTGACGATAACCGGCGGGCGACGGTTTGCAACCCGTGTCTTGATGAGATCGGACAGGCCCTTGCGGAACGGGCTGTAGATCGCCTCCGTCCGCGCCAGCCGCTCGGCGGCGGAAAGAGCTGCATTGCCGGGAATGTCGAAAATCTCGCTGACCGCCGGCATGGCGCTCGGCGAATCCGGGGGGCGATTGCAATCATAGACGAGGCGGGAGAAGCGCTGGTAGATCAGCGTCGCATCGAGCGAGGCCGCCAGGAGCTGGCAGACGGCAAGCGCGCCTGGGTCCCAGGCGATGTGGCTTTCCAGCGCCTCGGTCGAAAGCCCGAGCGTCCCCATTCTCTGGGGGAGCCGGCGAGACGCGTGCTCGCAGACGAGAAGGATGCGGGAACCGGCATCCGCATTCTCCAGCGCAACGGGCGCGCCATCCTCGACGGTCAAAAGAGCACCCACACCCGGCTCCGTCCCTGCGCCCGCCGTCATGGCGAGCCTACCTTACTGAAGAGAATTCTTCACAATCCCGTGTCTGTCAATTGCAAACTGAAACGATCTATTCACACACCTCATTGACTCCGCCCCATTGACTCCGATTGTGACAGCGATGTTTACTCTGTCACATGAAGGCCGGCGGAGATCGGTCTCAGGGGAAAATCTTGATCAGCACCGAAACACATAAGACGGTGTCGGACGTGATCGCCGCGAACTTCACCGCATTGACGCGGGCGGAGAGACAGCTGGCGGAGACGTTGCTCGACAACTATCCCGTTTCCGGGCTCGGGAGCATCACGACCGTGGCCGAGAACGCCGGCGTGTCGACGCCGACGGTCGCGCGCATGGTGCAGAAGCTCGGCTTTCGCGGCTTCCCGGATTTTCAGGCCCGGTTGCACCAGGAGCTGGAAGCGACCATCTCAAACCCGATCAGCAAGCACGACCGCTGGGCGACCAACGCGCCCGGCACCCACATCCTGAACCGCTTCGCCGACGCCACCATCAACAATCTCAGGGCCACCCTCGCCCAGATGGAGACGCAGGACTTCGACGGCGCGGCGGCGCTGATCGCCGACCCGAAGCGCCGCATCTACCTGATCGGCGGCCGCATCACCCGCACGCTCGCCGACTATCTCTTCACCCATCTTCAGGTCATCCGCGCCGGCGTGACGCTGATCGCCTCCGGCTCCAGCCCCTGGCCGCATTACGTTCTCGACATGAAGAAGGGCGACGTGCTGGTGGTGTTCGACATCCGCCGCTACGAGCAGGAACTGGAGACGCTGGCCAAGGCCGCCCGCTCCCGCGGTGCCGAGATCATCCTCTTCACCGACCAGTGGTCCTCACCCGTCGCCAAGTCCGCGGCCAAGGTCTTCCGCGTGCATATCGAGGCGCCGTCGGCCTGGGATAGCTCGGTGGTGACCCTCTTCACGGTGGAGGCGCTGATCGAAGCGGTCCAGAGCTCGATCTGGGAGGAGACCCGCGACCGGATGAAGGCGCTGGAAACCCTGTTCGATGCGACACCGCTGTTTCGCAAGCCCTTTCAGGAGAGCAAACCTTTCCAGAAGAGAAAGGGATAACACCGGAAACCCTGCAACAAAAAACCCTAAATACAGGGGTTTAGCCGGGAGACGAAGCGTAAAACTGTCCACCGCGTCTGTCATAGAAGCTTCATGACGCCGCTCTATCAGCTTGACCCACCGGGTCGGAAACCCCGGCCTGACAAACCCAAGGAGACTTTCGTGCTGTCAAAGACCCACCGCCTTCTGTCGCTGACATCGGCGATGCTCGTCGCTTCCACGGCGCTTGCCGCTGCCGAGCCGAGCGCAGATCTGATCGCTGCCGCCAAGAAGGAAGGCACGCTCACCACCATCGCGCTTCCGCACAACTGGTGCGGCTACGGCGACGTCATCGCCGGCTTCAAGGCCAAGTACGGTCTCGAAGTCAACGAACTGAACCCCGACGCCGGCTCCGGCGACGAGATCGAAGCCATCAAGGCCAACAAGGGCAACACCGGCCCGCAGGCGCCCGACGTGATCGACGTCGGCCTGTCCTTTGGCCCGTCCGCCAAGGCCGAAGGGCTGATCCAGCCCTACAAGGTCTCCACCTGGGACTCGATCCCCGATAGCGCCAAGGATGCCGACGGCTTCTGGTACGGCGACTATTACGGCGTTCTCTCCTTCGTCGTGAACACCGACATCGTCAAGGACGTACCGAAGGACTGGGCCGACCTGAAGAAGTCCGATTACGCCAACAGCATCGCGCTGGCCGGCGATCCGCGCGCCTCCAACCAGGCCGTTCAGGCCGTGTACGCCGCGGGTCTTGCTGCCGGCGAAACGGACGCGACGAAGGCCGGCACCGCTGGCCTCTCCTACTTCGGCGAACTGAACAAGGCCGGCAATCTCGTGCCCGTCATCGGCAAGTCGGCCTCGCTTGCGCAGGGCTCCACGCCGATCGTCGTTGCCTGGGACTATAACGGTCTCTCCTGGCGCGACAGCCTCAACGGCAACCCGCCGGTCGAAGTCGTCGTTCCCACGACCGGCGTCGTCGCCGGCGTCTACGTGCAGGCCATTTCCGCCTTCGCACCGCATCCGAACGCTGCAAAGCTGTGGATGGAATACCTCTACTCCGACGAAGGTCAGCTCGGCTGGCTGAAGGGATATTGCCACCCGATCCGTTTCAACGATCTTGCCAAGAACAACAAGATCCCGAAGGAAATGCTCGACAAGCTGCCGCCGGCTGCTGCCTATGAAAAGGCCGTATTCCCGACACTCGACGAGCAGGCTGCCGGCAAGACCGAGATCACCGGCAAGTGGGACAGCGTCGTCGGCGCCAACGTCCAGTAAGATACCTACCGGTCGTACGACCCGTAAACCCAGCCTCTCCGCGTTCGCGCGGAGGGGCTTCCGATACGCCCTCCCGAACGAAAGCTCGCCGATGAGCCAACCGATCCGCACAGTGACAGCGCCGATACCGAAATCGGGCCCGACCATCAACAAGGACCGGATCATCGACTGGCTGGGCATCGCGCCCTTCATGCTCTTTGCGTTTCTCTTCCTGCTGGCGCCGACATTCTACCTCGTCATCGGCGCCTTCTTCACGCCGGACGGCCAGCTGACGCTCAAGAACATCTCCGACCTTTTCACCCCGTCGATCCTGTCCGCCTATTGGATCTCAATCCGCATCTCGCTTGCCTCCGCTCTCGGCGGTGCGTTCATCGGCTTCTTCCTCGCCTGGGCGGTCGTGCTCGGCGGACTGCCGGCCTCGGTGCGCTCGACGCTTCTGACCTTCTCCGGCGTCGCCTCCAACTTCGCGGGCGTTCCCCTTGCCTTCGCCTTCCTTGCCACCCTTGGCCGTACGGGCCTCGCCACGGTGCTCCTGCGCGACTGGTTCGGGTTCAATCTCTACTCGACCGGCTTCAATCTCCTGAGTTTCACCGGCCTCACGCTCACCTATATGTATTTCCAGATCCCGCTGATGGTGCTTATCCTCACGCCGGCGCTCGACGGCATGAAGAAGGAATGGCGCGAGGCCTCCGAGATCCTGGGCGCGACGAACCGGCAATACTGGACCATGGTCGCCCTGCCGATCCTGTGGCCGAGCCTGCTCGGCACCACGCTGCTGCTGTTTGCCAACGCCTTCGGCGCCATCGCCACGGCCTACGCGCTCACCGGCAGCTCGCTCAACATCGTGCCGATCCTGCTCTACGCGCAGATCCGCGGCGACGTGCTGCACAATCCGAACCTTGGTTACGCCATCGCGCTCGGCATGATCGTCATCACCGGCGTTTCCAACGTGCTCTATCTCATGCTGCGCATGCGCGCCGAGAGGTGGCAGAAATGAAGACGAACCGCATCGGCGCCTGGATCGCCATGGCCATCGGGGCGAGCTACTTCGTCATCCCCCTGATCGGCACCTTCGAATTCTCGCTGCGCATGCGCCGCGGCGAATATTCCTTCGACGCCTACCGCTCGGTGTTCTCGGACATGCAGTTCCGCGAGACCTTCGGCTATTCCATGATGATGGCTCTGCTGACCATCGTCTTCGGCATGCTGCTGGTGGTCCCCACGGCCTACTGGGTGCGCCTGCGCCTGCCGCAGATGCGGCCGGTGGTCGAGTTCATCACGCTGCTGCCGCTGGTCATTCCCGCTATCGTCATCGTGTTCGGCTATCTGCGCTTGTACAATTCCTCGTCCGTCCTGCCGCTCACCGGCTCGACGACGGGCACGAACATATTGCTGATGTTCTCCTACATCACCCTGTCGCTGCCCTACATGTACAAGGCGGTCGACACCGCCATGCGGGCCATCGACGTCCGCACGCTGACGGAGGCGGCCCAGAGCCTCGGCGCGAGCTGGTCGACCATCCTCTTCCGCTGCATCTTCCCGAACGTCATGAGCGGTGTGCTCTCCGGTGCCTTCATCACGCTCGCCATCGTCATGGGCGAGTTCACCATGGCAGCGCTCCTCAACCGTCCGGCCTTCGGCCCTTACCTGCAGCTCGTCGGCGCCAACAAGGCCTATGAGCCGTCTGCGCTCGCGGTCATCGCCTTCTCCATCACATGGCTCTCCATGGGCCTCCTCAATCTCGTTTCGCGCTTTGGCAAGTCCGCCCCGGCCAAGGCATAAAGGTCACAGGCTCCATGTCGTTTCTCAACCTGACCCACATCCGGAAATCCTTTGGCCAGACGCAGGTCGTGCACGACTTCGACATGGCGATCGAGAAGGGGGAGTTCGTCTCGTTCCTCGGGCCGTCCGGTTGCGGCAAGACGACGGTGCTGCGGATGATCGCCGGCTTCGAGACGCCCTCCTCCGGCACCATCATGATCAGCGGCCGGAATCAGAACGAGCTGAAGCCCAACCAGCGCAATATCGGCATGGTGTTCCAGGCCTATGCCCTGTTTCCCAACATGACGGTCCGCGACAATGTCGCCTTCGGCCTGAAGGTCGCCGGTGCTCCGAAGGCCGACATCGACAGCCGCGTCAAGGAAATGCTGGCACTGATCCACCTCGAGCACCTCGCGGATCGCTACCCCTACCAGATGTCGGGCGGGCAGCAGCAGCGCGTGGCGCTGGCCCGGGCGCTCGCACCCAAGCCACAGGTTCTCCTCCTCGACGAGCCTCTCTCGGCGCTCGACGCCAAGATCCGCGTATCGCTGCGCGAAGAGATTCGCATGATCCAGCAGCAGCTGGGCATCACCACCGTCTTCGTCACCCACGACCAGGAAGAGGCGCTGTCGATCTCCGATCGCATCGTCATCATGAATGGCGGACGCGCCGACCAGATCGGCACGCCGTTCGAGATCTACAATCGCCCGGCGACCCGCTTCGTCGCCTCCTTCGTCGGAACGCTGAACCTGATCGACGCCAAGGTGGTCGATCCCGCAACCCATCGCATCGTCATCGGCGATCAGGGCATCACGCTGCGCGAACCGCTCGGAGCCGCGAAGGCCGGCGATACGATATCGCTCGCGCTCAGGCCGGAAGCCGGCTCGATTGCGCCCGATGCCAAGGGCGATACCGCCCTGACCGGCACCGTCATCGCTACCAACTTCCTCGGCTCGGTTATTCGCACCCGCATGAAGATCGCCGACAGCGTGATCTCCTTCGACATGTTTAACAATCCCGGCCTGAAGCCGCCGGCCATCGGGGAAACGGTGACGCTGCGCTTTACGGCGGGCGATCTTCTCATCGTCAGGGAATAGTTTTCTTCAAAAACCCGACTGCATGAAACAAAGCGGATTTGACGGTTTGCTGCAGGTGCTTATAGTCACCGTCGTACGTTCTCAGGGCGGGGTGAAATTCCCCACCGGCGGTAACAGGCGGCAATGCCTGGAGCCCGCGAGCGCTTCAGGTCTTCGGCACGTGCCGAGCGGTCGGAAGGTCAGCAGATCCGGTGTGACTCCGGAGCCGACGGTATAGTCCGGATGAAAGAGAGCAAACGGCAGGTCACGGCCAGACAAGGCTGCGTCATGTCCGCGTGTTCGCCCAAGGGATCCCGTCGAACGGCTAACCCTTGAAAGGCCACTTGCATGACCATCGCATCCCATCCCTCACAGAAAATCGCCATCATCCGCGCGCGCTGGCACTCAGCCATCGTCGATCAGTGCGTCAACGCGTTTGCCGCCCGCTGGCAGGAACTCGGCGGCAATGCTGCGGATATCGAGATTTTCGACGTGCCCGGCGCGCTCGAAATCCCGCTCCACGCCCAGACGCTGGCAAAGACCGGCCGCTTCTCGGCCATCCTCGGCACGGCCTTCGTGGTCGACGGCGGTATCTACCGTCACGACTTCGTCGCCTCCACCGTGCTCGACGGCATGGTGCGCGTCTCACTCGACACCGGCGTTCCCGTCCTCTCGGCCGTCCTGACCCCACACCACTTCCAGGAATCGGAAGCCCATATCCGCTTCTTCACGGATCACTTCGTGATCAAGGGCACTGAGGCGGCCAATGCCGCCCGCCAGTTGCTGGCAGCCCGCGCGGAGATTGCGCTCGTTCCGGCAGAAGCAACCGCCTGACAAGACTGGGGTCCGCTGCTTTCGAGGCGGTTAGGCTCTTGCCTCGGATCGAATGGGATGGCGTCCGACGTCTTGCGAGATGTCGGACGCCATCGCCGTTTTCGGAGCCTGAAAGGCACATCACGCCGCACCAGCCCGTGACTGAGGGCCTCAACGACAGTGCGCAAGCGACTCGAATGATTCGACATTCCCGGCCCGTTGAAGCTTCAGGCGAGCGCCTTGAATCAGAGCTTCAACGTCACCTTCTTCGGACCGGATGCATCACCGCCAGCCTACACGAAAACGCGATTTGACGCCGGACAAGGATCGGCTCACTGTCGGCGCAGACTTCCAAAACGTCACGGCGCGTCGCCAGGCGCTCAAGCCATCCGCGCCCTCAGGGATTGCCGTATGTCGAAAACCTCCCGTTCCAATCTCCGCCGCAACCTTACAGGCGGTGTCCTCGGCGCCTTCGCGCTGACGGCCCTCATCATCGCCGTCACGGCCGTCCGCGCCGGTGCCGCTGAAGAGGCCGTGGTCATTCCACCGCCGAGCATCGATGAGACGACGTCTGCCAAGACCGAAAAAGCCGTCTTTGCCGGCGGTTGTTTCTGGGGTGTGCAAGGCGTCTTCCAGCATGTGAAGGGCGTGACCAACGCCGTCTCCGGCTATTCCGGCGGCGCCAAGGAAACGGCGTCCTACGAGACCGTCAGCGGCGGCAAGACCGGCCATGCCGAGGCTGTCGAGGTGACCTATGATCCCTCGCAGGTCAGCTACGGCCAGTTGCTGCAGATCTTCTTCTCGGTCGCGCACAATCCGACGCAGCTGAACTACCAGGGCCCCGATCACGGCACGCAGTATCGCTCTGCCATCTTCACACTCAGCCCCGAGCAGAAGAAGGTTGCGGACGCCTATGTCGCACAGCTCGACAAGGCAAAGGTCTTTCCGGACAAGGTCGTGACGGAGGTTGCCGACCTCAAGGCCTTCTACACGGCCGAGGCCTATCATCAGGACTTCCTGACGCTCAACCCGGATTATCCGTACATCGTCTACAACGACCTGCCGAAGATCGAGAACCTCAAAACTGTGTTCCCGAAGACCTATCGCGACAAGCCGGCACTGGTCTCGCAGGCCAAGAGCTGAACGGCTCTCAGGAACCGTTGTCACTGCCCGTGCCACGGCGGTCCCGCGTAAGCCGAGCGTTGCGAAATTCCCACAGCCCTAAAACATGATAGGAATCATCATGTTTTAGGGCTGTCTTTGCGACAGAATCTTGATAGTGAAAATCATCTTTTCACCGAGAGATAGTTCGCATGCCACGCCGTTTCCCGCTTCGCTCAGCCCTCGTCACCAGCACCTCCCTCCTGGCGCTCGCCTTGCCTTTGACGGGCACGGCTGCCTTTGCGCAGGACGCAGCAACAGGCGAGCCGACGGTGCTTGAGGAAATCGTCGTCACCGGCGGCAGCGGCGGCGTCATCACCGGCGAAGGCTATGTCGGCACGGCGAGCGCCACCGGCGCGAAGACGGACACGCCCTTCCTCCAGACCCCACAATCCATCTCCTCGGTCACGGACGCGCAACTTGAAGACCGCAATCCGCAGTCGCTTCAGGAAACCCTTGCCTACACGCCCGGCACGCGCGTCGGCGCCTTCGGGTTCGATCCGCGCTTCGACAGCTTTTCCGTCCGAGGCTTTGATGTCACCTATACCGGCATCTTCCGCGACAACCTGCGCCAGCCGGGCGCCGGCTCCTCGCTCTTCAAGACGGAACCCTATGGGCTCGAAGGTGTCTCGATCCTGCGCGGCCCCTCCTCCGCACTCTACGGCGCATCCGGCGCCGGCGGGCTCTACAACCTGATCACCAAGCGCCCGACGATCGAGCCGCTGCGCGAGGTCGAGCTGCAATACGGCACGAACCAGCGCTATCAGGGCCAGTTCGACCTCTCCGGTCCGATCAACGAAACCGACCCGGTCTACTACCGCCTGACCGGTCTGCTGCGCGATGCCGATACCGAACAGGTCTCCGTTTCCGACGACCGCGCCTATATCGCCCCCGCGATCACATGGAAGCCCGACGAGGACACTAAGCTCACCATTCTCGGCGAATATTCCCGGACGAAATCGGGTGGCACGGCCGCCTATTACAACGATCCGCTGACCGGCAAAGTCACCGACATCTTCGGCGGCAACCCCGACTTCAACGATTCCGTCCAGAAGCAGGCGCGGATCGGCTATGAGTTCGAGCACCGACTGAACGACGTCTTCGTGTTCCGCCAGAACGCCCGCCTCTCGACCCTCAACATCGATGCCGATTACGCCTTCGCCTATGCGCCGAACGCGCTCGACCCGACCTTGCTCGACAGCAGCGCCGGCACCTTCGACGAGCGCCTGACGGCGGGCGTCATCGACAACCAGATCGAGGCGAAGTTCGCGACCGGCGCGTTCGATCATACGCTCCTCTTCGGCCTCGACTTCCAGAAGCTGCGCTACCGCTCGCTCGACGGCACCGGAACGGCCCCGCCGCTCGACACCGCCAACCCGAATGCCGGGCGCGATGTGGATCCGATCCCCTTCTCCACCCGCACCGTTCAGGACCAGTGGCAGATCGGCACCTATGTGCAGGACCAGATCCGCTACGACGCGTGGACGCTGACGCTCGGCGGCCGCTACGACTGGGTTGATACGGACACCGACGACACGGTGCTGGCGAGCGGCGACACGACCACGACGTCGCAGCGCGACAAGGCGTTCTCCGGCCGCATCGGCCTGACCTACGAGACCGATTTCGGCCTCGCACCTTATGCCAGCTACTCCACCGCCTTCTCGCCCAATGCCGGCATCAATCAGGAAACGCGCCGGCCCTTCGACCCGACGGAGAGCCAGCAGCAGGAAATCGGCGTGAAATATCTGCTGCCCGACAGCAACACGCTCCTCACCGCTGCCCTCTTCAACATCGATCAGGACAACGGCCTCTATTACGAAGTCGTCAACCTGCCAACGGGACCGGAAAACATCCAGGTCCAGCGCGGCAAGCTGCGGTCGCGCGGGCTAGAGCTGGAGGCAACGACCAGCCTCGACAACGGCCTCTCGCTGACGGCGTCCTACACCTACACGCATATGAAAATCATCGAGGGACCGGCGGATAGCCAGGGCAATTTCGTCTCGTCGGTCCCGTTGCACATGGCCTCGGTCTGGGCGAATTACGACATGCCGGAAGATACATTCGCACATGGGCTGGGCGTCGGCGCTGGCGCGCGCTTCATCGGCTCGAGCTTCGGCAACGACACCAACACGGTGAAAAATTCGTCGCGGGTTCTGTTCGATGCCGCGGTCCACTACGATTTCGCCGCAATCGACAAGAAATACGAGGGGCTGAAGTTGCAGGTCAACGCCACCAATCTTTTCGACCGGCGCGATGCCGTGTGCTCGGGTGGTTTCTGCTATCGTGATCAGGGCCGCACCGTCATCGGCTCGCTGAAATACAGCTGGTAGGCCCGGATGATCCCGACCCCTCCCTCTTCGCCAAACGATGCCTTCCGGCCACCGGAACTGAAATCCGTGTTCACCGGCGAGCATGCCTGGTGCGGCGAAAAGATGATGCTGTCGCGGGATCTGGAAGGGGCGCTGCCCCTTGCCGGATTCTTTTCGTCTCCGGCCTTTACCGAAGCGCTCGATCGCTATGCGCAAACCCATGGCGGTAGCGACCGGCGGGCGATAGCGTCCATGTGGTCGCTCTATTACTTCGCGGGGCTGACGATCCCCTTTATCGTCGCGCGCCGGGCCGATTACGTCCTGCCGGTCGATCTCGCCAGCATGACCATCGCGCTCGCCGAAGACGGCCTGCCGCGGGCCTTCGGTCTCGAAACCGAAGGCGACTGGAGCGAGGCCGATGCAGCGGATGGCGCGGATGGCTATGTCGTGCCTCTGGTTCACCGCCATCTCGCTGCCGTGGTCGCGGCCATGAAAGCCGCCGCCGGTCTGGCACCGAAGCTCGCCTGGAACAATGCGGCCGTCTACATCGACTACGCGTTCAACGCCACGGCCCCGACGAGCGGCAGCGACGCCTGGGCTTCCCGCCCGCTGTTCGAGCAGCCGGTCCTTGCCGATGGCACGGCGAACCCCTTTCGCGGCTGTCTGCGGCATGAGCCCGTGGGCGACGAGACCGTCTGTCGCCGCAAGGTCTGCTGCCTGCGCTATCTCCTTCCCGGCATTCCGAGCTGCGGCGCGCTCTGCGCCTTGCCCGCCCAGCGTGGCGAAGGCCCGCAAAAAGGACACTGAGACCGATGCTTTCCCGCCGCCTGTTCGCCGTTCTCGTCTGTCTTCTCTTGGCTGTCGGCGGTCTCTCGGCCGGCACGGCAAGCGCGTCCACCTATCCATTGACGGTCACCGATTCCATCGGGCGCACCGTGACGATCAAAGAGAAGCCGAAGGCGATCCTGCTCGGCAGCGGCTTCAACCTCGTCGCTCTCTCGCTCATCCATCCGGATCCGGTCAGCCTGCTTGTGGGCTGGTCGGGCGACATGAAGGGCGATAACCCGGAAATCTATGCTGCTTTCGAGAAGCGGTTTCCTGATATTGCAAAGCTTACGACAATCGGCGACGGAACGGGCGACGGCCTGTCCTTCGAGACGATCCTGTCGCTGAAGGCCGATCTCGCGATCATGGCCAACTGGCAGGCCGATACCGAACTCGGCAAGCGCGCCATCGACTATCTGCAAAGCACAGGCGTCCCCGTCATCGTGGTCGATTTCAACAGCGATGCACTGAAGAACACGCCGTCCGCCATGCGCCTGCTGGGCACCGTGCTCGACCGCGAGGCGCAGGCCGAGGATTTCGCGACCTTCTACGAGACACATCTGCAGCGCATCCGCGACCGGGTGGCACAGGCGACCGCGCCCGGCCCGACGGTGTTGATGGATGCTTTCCCCAACCCGGACAAGTGCTGCTACGCCTATGGCACCGGTGGTCTCGGTGCCTTCATCGGCCTCACCGGCAGCCGGAACATCGCGGAGGGCAACCTGCCCGCCCAAGGCGGCATCGTCAGCACGGAATATCTGATCGGCGCCGACCCCGAGGTCTATATCGCCACCGGCTCCCCCGGCGGCACCTACAGCACCTTTTCCATCGGTCCCGGCGTGGCGGATGAGGAAGCCAGACAAACGCTGGCGCAGGTCGTCACCTCACCCATCCTCGCCAACCTCAAGGGCGTGCGCGACAAACGCGTGCATGGGCTGTGGAATTTCTTCAACGCGGTGCCGCTCAACATTCTGGCAGCAGAAGCTTTCGCCCACTGGCTTCGGCCCGATCTCTTCGCCGATCTCGACCCCAAGGCGACGCTTGCCGAGATCAACACGCGCTTCGCTGCCGTACCATTCGAAGGCGCCTACTGGATCAGCCTTACGGACTGACGCGGCTTTTACCGGACATAAAAACGCCGGCGCGGAGCGATCCGGCCGGCGTTCTCATTCGTGGCGATCAACCTGAAGCTCAGGCAGCCTTCGCCTTGACCATGGCGCTAGCGTTGACGGCCTTGGACAGCTTCGTCAGGTCGGCGTCGGTCTTTTCTTCCTGCTTCAGCGTCTCGTCGAGCAGCTTGACGGCTTCGTCGAGACCGAGCAGGCCGGCCCAGGTCTTCAGCGTGCCATAACGCGCCATTTCGTAGTGCTCGACGGCCTGCGCCGTGGCCAACAAACCGGCATCGACGGCCGGGGAGCCCTTGAATTCCTCAAGAACTTCCTCGCCCTCTTCGATGATGCCTTCGATGGCCGCACAGGTCTTGCCGGTGGCGCGCTTGCCGAAGATTTCGAAAACCTGCTGGAGGCGTTCGATCTGGCCTTCGGTTTCTTCACGGTGCTTTTCGAAGGCAGCCTTCAGGTCCGGGCTCTGCGCGCCGCGGGCCATCTTCGGCAGCGTCTTCGCAATCTTCTTTTCGGCGTAGTAGACATCCTTGAGCATGTCGTGGAACAGATCCTCGAGTGCTTTTCCTGCCATTGTTTTATCCTTTCACGGGTCCGCGGGACGGGTTTGTCGCCGCGGTGGTTCAAACGGTGTTTCTGCGGCTGAGGAACTTGGCGATCTCACCTTTGTTCCCGTTTTGATTCAGCGCATGCGCTTTCAACCCGGCCGTGTCGTCCCTATATATGAATGCATGGGGAGGCAGTTCATGCTTTGGATTTCGCTCGCGATCGCGAGCCTTGTGGTCGTTGCGCTTGCCGTCTGGGACCAGCGGTTTCGCAAGATGGCCGAGCCGGCGCTTTCGGTGCTCGTCGCCGTCGGCCTCATCAGTGCCTTCGTCGTCTGGTGGACAGATGACAATGCCCGGCCGCCCGAGCCTCTGTCGCCAGTCACCGCAGATCAGCCTGTCGCCACGATTGCGGAAAGCCAGGTCCGGCTGGAAAACCTTCAGTTCGAAAAGAGCACACCCGCGAGCAGCTATGTGGTGACCGGCACGGTCCACAATGACAGCCCCGCCTTCCTCGACTATTTCACCCTCGACGTCACGCTCGACGATTGCCCGGCTGGCGCCTGCCGCACGATCGGTCGCGACGACGCGCTGATCATCGCCCGCATCCCGCCAGGTCACTCCGGGCCGCTCCGCACCTCCCTCGTCTTCCCCGCACCACGCACCGGCCCGCCCGAGGCACCACAATGGACCACCGCGATCGTCAAGATCCAGTCCTCCCCCGCCGGTCCGTAACCGGTGTTCGAAGCCGATCGCAAAGGCCTCGACAGTCGGCGCCGGATGACGGAAACTCGGCAAAACAGACGAGCCGCCCCAGGACAATGCCCATGCCCGAGCCTATGACAGAACCCACCACCGCCGACGATCGCGACCTCGTCATCACCCGCCACATCGATGTCACGCCGAACGCGCTGTTCCGCTGCTGGACGGAGCCTGCTCTTCTCCAGCAATGGTTCGTGCCGAAACCGTGGACGATCGCGACGGCCGAGGTCGATTTGCGCGTCGGCGGCTCGAACCTCGTCGTCATGAGAAGCCCGGAAGGCGAGGAAATGCCCAATCGCGGCGTCTATCTTGAGATCGTGCAGGATCGGAAGATCGTCTTCACCGACGCCTACATCCACGCTTGGACGCCTTCGGAAAAGCCCTTCATGACGGGCATCATCACCTTCGAACCGGAGGATGGCGGCACGCGCTACACGGCCCGCGTCCGCCACTGGACGAAGACCGACCGCGACGCGCATGAGCAAATGGGCTTTCACGAGGGCTGGAACCAGTGCGCCGACCAGCTCGCCGCCCTCGCCGCAACCCTCTGATCTGAGCGACAGGCGGGCCGGGCCGATTGACAGCCGTTCCGCACGCGTCATAGTGATGCTCATCAATAGGTTCTCCGGGTGCCACACCATCCGGGGAGTAAATGGGAACGTGACGGGTGGACCCAGTGCGGCACCTCAATCACGGCCGACCCCGCGACTGTAGAGCGGTCAGGGTCTTTCATGCCGGGCAACCGGTAGAAGCCACTGTGGAGACGGGCGAACCCCTGATCTGCGGGAAGGCGAGAAAGATCCGACGATGCCAGCCGGCATCAGACGCCGCGAGCCAGGAAACCTGCCGATTGATGTCGGGCATTTCGCCCAAATGAGTGGGACACGTCCCACGTTGCCATCACGGAGGTTGTCATGGCTGTTACCAACGCATCCGGCGTTTCGCTTTCTCTCAATGACCGCATGATTGCGGGTCTCCTTTCCCTGTGCATCGGGGCGTTCCTCGTGTTCGGAGCAGGTCTGGCCAATTCGGCCGTGCTGCACGACACCGCGCACGACGTCCGTCACTCGTTCGGCTTCCCCTGCCACTAGAGCAAACAAGCCCGATCTCTCAAGCGACAGGCGAACGCAAGCCCCGTGACCGGGCCTTGCGTTGCCATCGCCTGCATGCCCGACGCGACCGCCTCTGTGCGAGCGCGCCGGTCGCGCTGCGCATTGTCGTGCCGATGGATCGGATCATTCCACACATGCACAGGACGAGGGCACACTGGTAAGGCGTTGCTCCGAAAGGTATAACCATGATCGTCAAGACACTTCTGGCCGCCATCTGCGCCGGCCTCATCGCGGGCCTCTTCATGACCGCCGCGCAGGAACTCCGCGTCGTGCCCCTGATCCTCCACGCCGAAACCTATGAAGGCGAACCGGCCCCCGAAACACCGACGGCACACGAGCATTCCTCGCGCGAATCGAGATCGCTCCTCCAGTCCCTCGCATCCGCGCTTCAGCCGATAACACCCGCCTACGCGCATGATGGTGAGGCGCACGAGGATGGCGGCATCATGTTCGGTTTGAGCCGTTTCTCCGGGACGCTGATGGCCAATCTGGTCACGGGCGCCGGCTTCGGACTGCTTCTAGGTGGCATCGGCGTTCTCACCGGCAGCCCGCCGACCTTGCGCACCGGCCTCACCTGGGGTGCCCTCGGCTGGCTCTCGGTCCACATGCTTCCCGCTCTCGGCCTTCC
Source organism: Rhizobium sp. PP-CC-3A-592 (assembly GCF_003217095.1). Taxonomy (GTDB): domain Bacteria; phylum Pseudomonadota; class Alphaproteobacteria; order Rhizobiales; family Rhizobiaceae; genus Ferranicluibacter. Next base: position 498,758 of record NZ_QJSR01000002.1, on the reverse strand, counting down.
GCCGGAACTGCCCGGCTTCCCCGCCGCCGATCTTGGCGATCGCCAGACGTGGTGGCTCATCACCACGGCGCTCTCGGCGCTCGGTCTCGGCCTGATCGCGCTGCGGCCCGAGATCGTGGCGAAGGGTGCGGGATTTGTGCTCCTCGCTTTGCCCCACATCTACGGCGCGCCCCAGCCCGGCGATATCGCAAGCCCGGTTCCCGCCGTTCTCGGCGCGGAATTCGCGGTCGCGGCACTGGCAACGACGCTGGCATTCTGGCTCGTGCTCGGCACCGTCTCCGGCGCCATCAACGACCGCTTTCTCAAGACGGCGTGACAGCCAAGCGGCCCGCTGAAACGGTGGGCCGCATTGCCATATCGAGCTTACAGCCACCCACCCGCAAAACCGGCGCGCTTCAGCCCGCGCCGGATCGGAACCGACTGGCGCAGCAGGTTCCAGAAGAAGCCGGTCCTGTGGTTCTCGATCATCATCAGCAGAATGCCCTGGTCGAGCCCGATCCGCCGTGTGTTCATCCAGCCCTCTGCCGTGCGGGCCGGCACGCTCGGATTGAAGCTGCCGATGAAGCCGTCTTCCTCGACCACACCCGGATAGGTCTCGAGAATATGCCGCGTCGCGGAAAGCGCCGCTTTTTCGTCGAACGGCAGGCAGGAAAGTGGCGCCCAGGGCGCCAGCGTCCCGTCATCCGGGCCGAACGGCGCACCACGCGCCGCATAGCCCGAAAATTGCTGCTGGCGACCATCCCGCAGACGCCGCGAACGCTCAGGCCCGTCGCAGGCGGTCAGCCCCCAGCAATCCGCGCCGTAACCCACAAAGGAGTGCGGGTTTCGCTCCGCATAGTCACGCTGCAGATCGATGGCAAAACGCGTGTTTTCGAAGTAATCGCTGTCATGTTCCGCCATTGCCGTATCGCGGATGCCCCGGAAGTCGATCCAGGCATGGGAAAACAGATGGATGAACAGCGGTCCGGCATAGAGAAACGGTTTGCCCAGCGCCTCCTTCCAGTCGCACTGGTTGCCAAAGGCGAGATAGCTCTTGGCCGGGATCGGGTAGGACGGTGAGGACAGCGCCAGCGTATACAAAATGACCGCCTCGCTATATCCATGCCAGCGATAGGGAAGGAAACCGCTGCGCGGCTTCCAGCCGAGCGCCAGCGTATCCTGCTCGTCCAGCGCCCAGGCCCAGTTGGCACGGGCATAGATCATGTCGGCGATATCCCGGATTTCCTTTTCCGCCGGCGTGTTCTCGGAAAAATACGTACCAACCGTGATGGCGCCGGCGATCAGCAGCGCGCTGTCGATCAGCGAGATCTCGCTCCGCCACGCCCGCCGTCCGGTCTTCATATCCAGGAAGTGGTAGTAGAGCCCCTTATAGCCGGTGGCCAACGTGTCGCGGCTCTGCTCGCTGTCGCGCAGGAAGCGCAATGTCGTCAGCGCCCGCTGCGCCGCATCCTCGCGGGACAGCCAGTCGCGCTCGACACCGACGGGGAGCGCAGACAGGCCGAAGCCGGTCGCGGCGATGCTGGCAGGCGAGCCTTCCTGCGAGCTGTCGGCCACGAGACCCGTTTCCGGATGCGTATACCGCATGAAATACCGAAACGCGCCCAGCTGGAATCGGTCGATCAGCCCGGCGTCGGTCGTATCCTTGAAAAGCATTTCAACTCCTCGCGAGCGGTCACGCGGCGCGTGTCTCGTCTCTCATACCCAGCAATTCTTGTACTCACCGAGTGTTGAAGTCCTGCAGCCGCTTACCGGTCGCCGCCATCACCCGTTGTGTTAATGTTCGCCTCTACGGTGCGAAGCAGGGATTGGATGACATGATCTTGGCGGGAATTGCATTGCTGATGGGCCTTTCCAGCCACGGGCTCCCATCGGCCCCTTCCACAACCGACGTAACCCACATAACGACCATTGCGGCGCTTGGCCGCCGAGACGTGGATGTCGAACTGGTTCTTGCCGTCGATATGTCGGGATCGATGGATCTGGAGGAAGCGCGCATCCAGCGCGCCGGTTACCTCGAAGCCCTACGCCACAAGGCGTTCATCGATGCCGTTCGTGGCGGGCTGATCGGCGAAATCGCCATCAGCTATTTCGAGTGGGCCGGCAGCGTCAACGAAAGCTCGCGCGTGGACTGGCATGTGATCGCGAGTGCCGCGGACGCCGCCGCCTTTGCAGACGAGATCGCAGCCCGGCCCGTCACCACCCGTCGTGGCACCTCGATTTCCAATGCGCTTACCTACGCCACGGGGATGATCGACACAAATGCCTTCAACGGCCAGCGCCGCGTCATCGATGTCTCCGGCGACGGTCCCAACAATCTCGGTCCGCCGGTTCTGCCCGCCCGGGACATGGCGGTGCGCAGCGGAATCATCGTCAATGGCCTCGCCATCATCATCCGCCCCACCGGTGTCGGCGTCCGGCTCGACCGCTACTACAGCGACTGCGTCATCGGCGGCCCCGGCGCCTTCGTGCTGCCGATCCACAATCCCGAAGACTTCAGCGTCGCCATCCGGCAGAAGCTCGTGATGGAGGTCAGCGGGCGGCAGCCGCCGCTTCGTCCCATCCCAGTTGCAAGTCCCTCTGCGGTGGATTGCCTGATCGGTGAAAAGCTGCGCCCCGGCTTCTTCGACAAGTAAGACGCGTCAGTTCGCCTGCTTCAAACGCCCCACACTCCCCTTGTCTTCGCTAGCCAGCACATCCGCAATGCGCTCCGCTGCAAGCCTTCCGGCCACGATCGCCCCCTCGATATAGCTCGGGAAGGACGGAGAGGTCTCGGAACTCGCAAACGCGACGCGTCCGACGCCCTGCCGCAGAAGCGTCTCTGCGTCATGAGCCTCGGGATCGATCATAACGTCGCTATAGCCGCCACCGCTCCAGCGGTCGTCCGTCCAATCGTGCAGGACGAATTCGACAGGCTCCGGCGCCTCGGCCCCGAGCAATGCGCCCATGCGCTCGCGCACCGTCTGCTCGATGAACGCCGCGCCCCGCACCCGCCAGTCGAGGGCAAGCGGACCGCCGACGAACACGACGAAGGCGGCATGTTCCGCGTCATGGCTGACGTCGAAAGCATAGAGCCCGCTGACATCCTCCCACGAAACGCCGGAGGACACGGACGGCGACCAGAACCGTTCGGAATAGCGCAGCAGGATCTTGATCACGGCCCCGCTCCGCCAGCAGCCGAGCGCCCGGGCGAGCGGCTCCGGCAACGGCGGATGCTGGACGATATCGCGCGCGCGCACCGGCGGCACGGCAACGAGCACATGGCGCGCGGTTAGCTGCTGTTTGGCGGTTTCTACGACGACATGATCCTCATCCCGGTGGATATGGGCGACAGGTGCGGACAGAAAGACGTGCGGCCGCAGCCGCGCGGCCATGACATCGGCCAGCGAGGCGGCGCTGTCCTTCAGAAAATATTGCAACTCGGAAACCTCGGCGGTGTTCCGACGATCGCTGTCGACAAGATACCAGAAGGGGATGATATCGGCCGGAAGGCACCAGAGACCATGCACCATGCTTCGGAATTCCCGTTTGGCCGCCTCCGTCGCATCCTTTTCGTCCAGCCAGTCGGCAATGGACAAACCCGCCAGTGCGGGATCGGCCGGATCAGCCGCCTCCATCCTTGCATAGAGGGGATTGTCACGGTGCGACGCGCGTCTCGAAGGTGTCGCCGATACCGTCTTCGCAGCGCCTTTCCAGCGGCTCTCGACGATCTCCAGCCGGGCCTCCCGCACGAGCGTCATCACCTCCGGCATGTCGTCGCAGATGAACTGCCCGCCGGCATCCCGCCGCGTCCCATCCGATGTCTCGAACGAGCGGACGCGTCCGCCGACCTCGGCGCGGGCCTCCAAAACGATGACCGACAGCCCGCGATCCATCAGCGTCTGCGCAGCCGCAAGCCCCGTGAAGCCGGCACCGACCACGATCACATCCGCATCCCGTTCCATGCCGTCCCTCTTTTACACCTGAGGATCACAGGTCTCTGGCCCATCGATCGGACAATATAGAAAGAACCGCGCGAAAGAACATGCGGCTGGTGTGTTTGTCGGATACGGCGTTGCGCGTCCGGAGATCAGGACCTTTTACACAGATGCCGTGGGTGCAAAACCGCTGAGCATACCGGAATAGGGTTTGGCCAAGGGTGCGGCGTAGGAGCCGCGCTTGCTGGTCGTCAGCCGCTGGGCGATCAGCGCCTCGGCCTGCTTGACGGCGGCGGAAACGCCGTCGACCACCGGCACGTGGTAGATTGACTGCAGTTCATAGGCGAGATCCGCCATGCCGGCGCAGCCGAGCACGATGGCCTCGGCGCCGTCTTCGGCAAGCGCCCGTTCGATCTGGTGGCGGAGCTTGTCGAGCGCACCCGAACCCTCTTTCTCCAAGTCGAGCACGGGAATATCGGCCGCGCGAACCTTGGCCCGCCCGCCGAAGCCATAATGCCGTGTCAGGTTCTCGAGCAGCACGCGGGAGCGCTCCAGCGTGGTGACGACGGTGAAGCGCTGCGCGAGGAAGCCGGCCGTGACCAGCGCGCTCTCGCAGAGCCCCAGCACCGGAATGGAGGCGAGCGACCGCGCGGCGTCGAGCCCCGTATCGTCGAAACAGGCGATGATGGCGGCTTGCGCGCCGGCCGCCTCGCCCTCCCGGATCGCATTGAGCAGGCCCGGCAGAGCGAGCGCGCCGTCATAGTGTCCTTCGATCGAGGCGGGCCCCATCGCGGCCGTAGCGGCGATGATCTCGGTGCCAGTGGCAGCGACGAGGCGGGCCGCCTCGGCCGCCTTTTCGGTCATGGAAACGGTGGTGTTCGGATTGACGACGAGAATGCGCATGCGAGGGATCAGACCAGCTTGGCCTGCTTGCGGCCGAGCATCAGGATGATGCCGAGCGCCAGCAGAATGACGGTGAAGGAAAAGACGGTGGTGACGGTGCCGAGCGCATAGAGCACCGGCGTGGTGACGTTCGTGGTCATGCCGTAGATTTCGAGCGGCAGCGTGTTGTAGGTGCCCGATGTCATCAGCGTGCGGGCGAACTCGTCATAGGACAGCGTGAAGCCGAAGAGGCCGACGCCGATCAGGCTCGGCGCGATCATCGGCAGCACGACGTGCCGGAAGGTCTGCCAGGAGCTCGCCCCAAGGTCGCGCGCCGCTTCCTCATAGGCCGGCGAGAACCGGTTGAACACCGCGAACATGATCAGCACGCCGAAGGGCAACGTCCAGGTGAGGTGCGCGCCGAAGGCCGAGGAGTACCAGGCAGGCTTCAGCCCGAACTGTTGGAACACGACGCCGATGCCGAGCGAAATGATGATGGAGGGCACCACGAGGCTGGCGACCGTGAGGTAGAACAGCGTGGTCGAGCCGCGAAACTTCCGCCGGAAGGCAAGGCCCGCCAGCAGCGACACCAGCACGTTGACGACCATGACCATGATGCCGAGCGAGAAGGACCGCCGGAACGACGCCCCGAAATTGCCGACCGCCTGCTGCTCGAACAGATTGTAGAACCAGCGCAGCGACACCCCGTTCATCGGGAAGGTCAACCCACCGTTCGGCCCCTGGAAGGACAGGATAAGGACCGCCGACAGCGGGCCGTAGAGGAAGAGCACGAACAGCGCGAAGAAAGCGGCGAGCACGTAGAATTCGAAGGTGCGTTTCTCGTGGCTCATCTCACAGCTCCTTGCGGATATCGACGACACGCAGGATCGCGGCCACCATCAAGAGCACGACGATCAGCAGCACGACGGCATTGGCGGCCGCCGCCGGATATTGCAGCAGCGACATCTGGTTGCGCATCATCAACGCCACCGACGCGCTCTGTCCGCCGGACATGACCTGTACGGTGGAGAAATCCGCCATCACCAGCGTCACGACGAAGATCGAGCCAATGGCGATGCCGGGCTTGGCCAGCGGAATGATGACGTTCCAGAGGATCTGCCAGCCGGTGGCCCCCGCATCACGCGCCGCCTCGATTAGCGATTTGTCGATCCGCATCAGCGTGTTGAAGATCGGCGTGACCATGAACAGCGTGTTGAGATGCACCATGGCCAGCACCACGGCGAAATCGGAATAGAGCAGCCATTCGATCGGCGCCGGAATGACTCCCATCTCGATCAGCGTCGAATTGACCAGGCCGTTTCGCCCGAGAACCGGGATCCACGAGATCATGCGGATGATGTTGGAGGTAAGGAACGGCACGGTGCAGACGAGAAACAGCACCATCTGCATGGTCGTCGTGCGGATGTGGAAGGCGAGGAAATAGGCGACCCAGAAACCGATAAAGGTTGTCAGCGCCCAGACGGCGACCGTGTATTTCAGGGTGTTCAGGTAGGTCTTCCACGTGACCCAGGACCCGAGCGTCTCCTCGTAGTTCAGGGTGAGGAAATCCGGATAGAGGCCCGCGAAGTCGTAGTCCCAGAAACTGACGATCAGGATCATCAGGATGGGCAAAAGGAAGAAGAATCCGAGAATGGCGATCAGCGGCGCCGACTGCAGGTAGGACACGGCCCGCGGCGGCAGGCGAAACGTTTTCGGAGTGCGCACCCGCGCATCCGGCGCCGGTGTCGGCTTGCTTGCAGCGATGGTCGCCATGGTGCGGTCGTCTCCGTTGAGTACTCAAGCTCAGCGGAGTGAGAAGGCTGCCTCTCATCCGCCTGCCGGCACCGTCTCCCCGCCTGCGGGGAGAAGGAAGGTTGTGGCAATCCGCCCACCTCTATCGAAAGGTAACGCAGGGCACGTCCCCTCTCCCGCGGAAGTGGGGAGAGGGTTGGGTGAGGGGCCGCCGCACGTGCGGCCCGCACCGCATCAAGCAGCGATGAACTCGTTCCAGCGACGAACCATGTAGCGGTCCTCGTCCATCACGGAGTTCCAGCAGGCGACCTTGCCCATGCGTTCCTGGAAGGAGCCGCCGTCGCGCACGGCGCCGGCCTTTTCCATGATCTTGCCTTCCGGGGACATGATGTCGCCCTGAGCGGCCTTGCCTTCGATCCAGTAGCCCCACTCGTCCTCGGTCATGAACTTCTTCGCCGTGTCCATGGCGGCGGAGTAGTAGCCCTGGCGGTTGAGGTAGCCGCCGACCCAGCCGGACGTGTACCAGTTGATGTATTCATAGGCGGCATCCAGCTGCGCGCCCTCTAGATGCGCCGCAAGGCCGAGACCGCCGCCCCACGAGCGATAGCCTTCCTTGAGCGGCTGGTACTTGCAGGCGATGCCCTTGGAACGGACGGCTGCGACGGCCGGCGACCACATGGACTGGATGACGACTTCACCGGACGCCATCAGGTTGACCGACTCGTCGAACGACTTCCAGAAGGCGCGGAACTGACCGTCCTGCTTCGCCTTGATCAGGAAGTCGATCGTCGCGTCGATTTCCGCCTTAGTCATGTTGCCCTTGTCGGCATATTTGATGTTGCCGAGCGCTTCCATGATCATCGCGGCATCCATGATGCCGATCGAGGGGATGTTGAGGATCGAGGTCTTGCCCTTGAAGGCCGGGTCCATGATATCGGCCCAGGACGTGATCTCGCGGCCGACGAGGTCGGGGCGGATACCAAGCGTATCGGCATTGTAGATGGTCGGAACCATCGTGAAGAGACCGGTCTCGGCCTTGGCGAACGTCTTGTCGCCGGCCTTTTCCACGAAGCCGACCGTGTGCGGCGCCGTGCCCTGCGCAATCACGCTGTCCGGCGTCAGCTTGCCCGTCTTGAACAGGGGCACGATCTGGTCGTAATATTTCAGCTTGGAGATTTCCATCGGCTGGATGACGCCGGACGGGAACACCTTCTTCAGGATCCAGTATTCGATGTCGGCGATGTCGTAGCTGTCGGGCTGCGTTACGGCGCGCTGGGCGGCGGCATCCGAGTCGGTCGCCGTCATCTCGAGCGTGATGCCGAGGTCGGCCTTGCACTTCTCGGCGATGGCATTGATATTGGAAACGCCCGTGCCGAACTGGCGCAGCGTGATGGGGTTCTGCGCCCAGATGGTCGGGAAACCGGTGATCGCGCCGGAGCCGGCAATGGCGCCGACGGCCGCGGCCCCTGTCTTCATCAATGCGCGGCGGCTGATGCCGGTCGCCTTCTTCGTGTCCTTGATCTCGGTCATAGTCTGTTCCCTTTTATTCTGGTTAGACAGGTCTTTATTCTGGCAAGTCAGGCGGCCATGGCACCCAGGAGGACGGCATCCTCCAGGCCCCAACTCAGGGAAACCGCATCGCCCACCGCGACGGGTTTTTCGAAATAATCCGCATCGGTGGCGATGACGGTGAAATCCTCGGAACCGGCGCCCATGACGGTGATCTTCACCGAAGCGCCGCGATACTCGACGTTGGAAACGACGCCGTTGAAGCCGAGCGTCTTCTCGCTCGGCTCCGACAGTCGGACGCGATCGGTGCGGATGCCGATGTCGATCGGTGAGCCGGCCTCCCGCCCCTCGCCCGCAACGGTAAAGGTCTGCCCCTCCGGCACCTGCAGCGTCAGCACGCCGTCGGCGCTGGAAACCACACGACCGGTCAGCACGTTGTGATCGCCCATGAAGCGCGCGACGAAGGCCGTTGCCGGCCGCTCGAACACCTCGCGCGGGCTGGCCGCCTGCTCGATGCGCCCGTCGCTCATGATGACGATGATGTCGGCAAGCGCCATCGCCTCCTCCTGGCTATGCGTCACGTGCACGAAGGTGATGCCAAGGTTCTTTTGCAGCTTCTTCAGCTCGGCGCGCATGCGGATCTTCAGGAACGGATCGAGCGCCGACAGCGGCTCGTCGAGCAGCAGCGCTTCCGGGTCTGTGATCAGCGCGCGGGCCAGCGCCACACGCTGCTGCTGCCCGCCGGAAAGCTGGGCCGGGCGCCGGTTGGCATAGGGCTCCATCTGCATCAGCGTGAGCATCTCCAGCGCCTTCGCGCGACGCTCCTCCTTCTCCACGCCCTTCATCTTCAGGCTGAAGGCGACGTTGTCGATGAGGTCGAGATGCGGGAACAGGGCGTAGGACTGGAACATCATGGCCGTGCCGCGCTTGGCCGGCGGCAGGTCGGTCACCACCGTATTTCCGAGCCGGATATCGCCCGAGGAAATCGTCTCATGCCCGGCGATCATCCGCAACGTCGAGGTCTTGCCGCAGCCGGACGGCCCAAGAAAGCAGCAATAGCTGCCGGACGGGATCTTGAGGCTGATGGAATGGACGGCCGTGGTGCTTCCGTAAATCTTGGAAACGGATACGATGTCGATCTCTGCCGCTTTGGTCATGATGGGTTCCCCTGTCGTAATGAAGAGAATGCATCAACCGTGCCAGTTCGTCGGGCAGCCGTTAGGGAACTGTTTCTAAAAGAAAACTGTCGAAACCTTTGGCCTTGCTTACATTCAGCCTACAAAATTCGCCTATTTTTTCATCTATTGTGCAAAATAATCCGCCAGATCGTATACAATCGGGCTTTTTCCTGGATACGAATGGGCCTTCTGTCATGCCAGCATTTGCATTAGATTAGGCGACCATGAACAATCGCCAGACGAAGCCGGAAACCCTGATCGCCAGACCTGACGCCGATGGCAACAGGATCGACGGCAACCAGCGTGCCATTCGCGACGCCATACGGGACGCGATCGTCGACCGGCGCCTGATGCCGGGGACGAAGCTGACGGAGACGGATGTCGGCGCCCTGTTCAATGTCAGCCGAACGCTGGTGCGCGGCGCCCTTCAGGCGCTCGTGCATGAAGGTCTGGTGACCGTCGAGCGCAATCGCGGCGCCTTCGTCGCCAATCCGTCGCCGGAAGAGGCGCGCCAGATTTTCGCGACCCGCCGCATCATCGAGCCCGGCATCCTGACGGAGGCGGCGCGCCACATGACGCCGTCGCATTTCCGGCAGCTTCGCGAGCAACTGGTCGATGAAGGCCGGTTGATGAGCGAGCGCGGACAGAGCGCCCGTCGGGCGGAGATCAAGGCATCCGGAGACTTCCACCTGATGATCGCCGCCATGACCGGAAACGCCGTGATGCAGCGCTTCATGGACGAGCTCATCGCGCGCTCCTCCCTCGTCATCTCGCTCTACGGACAATCCACGGTCTCCAGTTGCGGCCATAGCGAGCATACCGAGATCGTCGACGCCATCGAAGCCGGCCAGCTCGACCGCGCCAGCCGCCTGATGGTGCACCATATTCACCATATCGAGGCCGATCTCGACCTGCGCATCCGCCGCGCCAACGAGCTTCGGGACGTTCTTCTCCCTTAAGACGGGAAAGAAATTTCGATCAACAACCTCCTGATTTTCTTCAAGATTTTTGTTAACCGAAGGCGGAACCAAACTCCCCGCAACGAGTTTTGCACGCGCACGAAAGACAGCATGCGAGGCGCGTATGAGTTACAAGCATTTTCCGAAACCGGTCCGGATCATTCTCCAGCAGAGCCAGGAGTTCACCATTGCGTCCGCCTGGGATGCGCTTGAGTTCCTGCGGGGCTGGCCCGCCGGACAGGCCGGCAGAGCCTATCGCATCGCGCTCCAGCATTGCATGGATGCCCTCGACGGCATCCTCAGCCCGCGCAAGGCGCAGGCATCTTTCATGGCCGCGGCACGCGAGGCCGGCATCTTGGCGACAACCAAGGCGCCAGCTTGATCGGGCATCGTCTCTTGACGAAAGCATAAGGGACGGACGACCATAGAGTCACGAAGAGCGCGGTCAGGAGCACGACATGTCGGATATCAATTCCCCGGACGATCCGTCCGACGACACCAAACTGACCCGCTCGAAGCGCCGTTGGGCGGAAGAAGGCAAGTTTCTGACCGGACAGGTCTCGCGGTCTGAGACCGCCCGGCTGCCGCCGGGCCAGCATCTCGTCAAGAACTGGCCCGTCCTCGACCTCGGCCAGCATCCGATGATCGAGACCGCAAGCTGGTCGTTGACCTTGAAAGGCGCCGTTGAAAACCCTGTGACGCTGGACTGGACGGAACTGAAAGCGCTGCCGCAGAGCAAATTCCTATCGGACATCCATTGCGTCACGACGTGGTCGCGGTACGACAACAGCTGGAAGGGCGTCTCGACGCATGATCTGCTGGACTTGGTCATGCCGAAGCCCGAGGCGACCTATGTCATGCTCACGAGCTATGACGGCTACACGACAAACCTGCCGCTTGCAGATTTCGCGAGTGAACATGCGCTTCTCGCCACCGACTGGGAGGGACAGCCGCTGACGCGCGAGCATGGGGCCCCCGCTCGCCTCATCGTGCCGCACCTCTATCTGTGGAAGAGCGCGAAGTGGCTGACGAAGATCGAGTTCATGACTGGCGATCGCGCCGGCTTCTGGGAAAAGAACGGCTACCACATGCTGGGCGACCCATGGCGGGAGCAGCGCTATTCCGACGATTGAGGAAACCTCAACATGGCGAAAAGAAAAAGGCTCCGGCGATATTCGCCGGAGCCTTTTTACTGATCAGTACGCCTTTTTCTTGAAAGGCTTCTTAGCGGGCTTGCTGCCATCGTCCGCCGGCTTTGGACCGGACTTCGAGAAGCCGGGCTTGGCCGCCTTCTTCGCCCAGGGCTTGCTGTCCGGCCGGTCGGCGCTTTCGCCGCCTTCCTTCCAACGCGGCTTGCTGTCCGAAGGCCCAGCATTGTCCTTGCGGACGAACGGCTTGCGCGGTGCGGCAGACAGATCCGGCGCGCTGTCGAGCTGGGTCACGGTAATGCCCTTTTCGAGCATGCGCTTGGGTCCCAGCGCCTCGACGAAGCTGTCGGAAAATTCGCGCGCGATCTCGACGAACGTGTTCTCCGGCATCATCTTGATGGCGCCGATTTCCTGCTTGGTAATACGGCCGATGCGGCAAAGCATCGGGATCAGCCAGCGCGGCTCGACATTCTGCTTGCGACCGGCAGAGATGGAGAACCAGACGGCATCGCCGAAATCGCCACGCGGAGCACGCGGTTCGGACCGTTCCGGCCGAGGACCGCGGTCCCCGGATGCCGCACCGGATGACGCACCGGATGGCTGAAAGGCCGGCGTATCGATGATGTCTTCCGGTGCAGAACGGCCGGCACGCGCGAGGCGCACGAAAGCGGCTGCAACCTGTTCGGCGCTGAAGCCGGACAGGACCTGCTGGACGAAAGCCGCTTCTTCCTCGCGGATCGGATCGTTCAGCGCGGCATCCGAGAGAATGCGCTCGTCGTCCTTCTGCGAGACTTCGTCGGCCGACGGGGGCTTGGCCCAGACGGCTTCGATGCGCGCGTCGCGCAGCAGCCGCTCGGCCTTGCGGCGGGCATTGGAGGTCACGATGATGGCGCTGACGCCCCTGCGTCCTGCCCGGCCGGTACGGCCGCTGCGGTGCAGCAGCGTGTCCGGGTTGGTTGGCAGGTCGGCATGGATGACGAGTTCGAGGCCGGGAAGGTCGATCCCGCGGGCGGCCACGTCGGTCGCGATGCAGACACGGGCGCGACCGTCGCGCATGGCCTGCAGCGCATGGGTCCGCTCGCTCTGACTGAGCTCACCCGAAAGCGCCACGACCGAGAAGCCACGATTGTTGAACCGCGCCGTCAAATGATTGACGGCGGCACGGGTCGAGCAGAACACCAGCGCGTTCTTCGCCTCGTAATAGCGCAGCACGTTGATGATCGCGTTTTCCCGGTCGGAGGGAACGACGACGAGCGCACGGTAATCGATATCCAGATGCTGCTTGGCCTCGGCCTGCGTCGAGATCCGCAGCGCATCGCGCTGGTAGTTCTTGGCAAGCGTGGCAATGGACTTCGGCACGGTAGCCGAGAACATCAGCGTGCGGCGATCGGCCGGCGCCGTCTCCAGCAGGAATTCGAGGTCCTCACGGAAGCCGAGATCGAGCATCTCGTCGGCTTCGTCGAGAACGATGGCCCGGCAGGCGGAGAGATCGAGCGCACCGCGACGAACATGGTCGCAGAGACGGCCAGGTGTACCCACGACGATGTGCGCACCGCGATCGAGCGCGCGGCGCTCCGTGCGGATGTCCATACCGCCGACCGAGGCGGCGATAACGGCGCCGGTCATCTCGTAAAGCCATTCGAGTTCGCGCTGGACCTGAAGCGCCAGTTCACGGGTCGGGGCGACGACGACGGCCAACGGCTTGCTCGCCGAGCCAAAGCGATCTGCGCCATCCAGCAGCGTCGAGGCGAGCGCCAGCCCGAAGGCGACGGTCTTGCCGGAGCCGGTCTGGGCGGAGACGAGCGCGTCGCGACCCGACATTTCCGCTTCGATGACGGCGGCCTGAACGGGCGTCAGGGTGGAATAGCCGCGTTTGGTCAACGCCTCGGCGATCGCCGGAACGACCCCTGCGAATTCTGTCATATGTTTGTCTCTCGGAAGTTCGAACCGTGCAGCGTGCGCGAAGTCACGCGCACATGCCTTGAGGACCGCACGCTGCGGCCCATACCATAGCGATCTCATAATCCCTCCGACAGCAAATGTACAGAGGAGCCCCGCGACACCGATGGGCTGGCTAATCCCGCACCTGCTCGATCATGGTGGAGATCATGAAACCGTGAATGGTTTTACGGTTAAGTTTCCTTGCGCCCGCGGGTCCTTGGCTTACATCTATAGCTGCGATGAGGAGTCGCCGAAGCTATGGGAGGAATGATGATGGAAACGTCAGGTCATCTGAGAGTGCAATACGACTTCAGAAGCGGAACAGTCCTGCTCCAGTGCCGTGATAGAAGCCATGTGCTTGTGGGACGCTTCAACACGAAGGAAAGCGCCGAAGCGGCAGCCATTCAGTTCGCCCGCAAGAACTGGGACTATTCGGAGCAACAGTCGGATACGCAGCACTAATGCCAGGTGTCGGGCCCCGGAAATAACGGGCGTCATTCGAACGACAAAGGCCGGGGATCTCACCCGGCCTTTTTGACATAAAGAGCGATATGAAAAGCCATCAATGGCGAGAGGGCTCCATGTCCTGACGGCGCAGGTCGTCAATGGCTGCGACAGCCTCTTCCGCTGTCCAACCTGCGCCGACGGCAGCCCGGATCAGGCGCGCATCGGCTTCCACTTCGAGCTTCACGAAAAGCGGTTCCAGCGCTTCCTGCGCTGTCACAACGTTCGGTTCAGCGACGGCGGTGGCTGGCTTCTGCATGGACATGATCTCTTCTCCTATGATTTTCAGACTCCCCGGAATGGAACCAGATCGAAACTGGTTCCACTTTTTGTTCGTAATATGTCTGGGAATGTCGGGGGGCGAACGATGTCGATCGGTCAAAGATCGTTTTCGGTCAGCGCAAAATGGTCCATGATCACGCGGATATTCCTCTTGTGCGCCTTGAAGTAGACGTCGAACACATCACCGACGAGAGGCACGGCGCCGATCGTCGCATCCACGCCGAGATTGTAGAGCATGCGCGCGATCTTCCGCTTGGGAAGACCCAGTCTGCGACCCTCGTTGACGATGGCGAGACCGATGATCGCACCTGTCGCATCACCGAACACCGGGACAAGCCCGAGCATTGCGTCGGCACCAAACCGGAACCGCGTTCCCGGAATCCCGACGGCCGTATCCATGATGCGCGCGAGCTTGGCGAGCCGGCGCAACCGGCGCAACTGCTCGACACGGCCGACGTCGCTGGCCGCTTCGGCAAAATCGGCTCTGTACGCTGTCGTCGCCATCAAAAGCCACTCCTGTGTTCGTGTTGCATTACATGTGGAGTGCTGGTTTGCGTGAAACAAGGTTGTGGAAGAACACTTTTGCAGGAAGCAGGCTCCAACACCGGAACCATGGCCGGAACTGGGCTGTTCACAACTTAAGATGCACGCTCGCAGAATTTGAAAATACCTGACGATGCAGAGAAAAGCCAAAGTTTCGCAACTGTGGAATAATGGTCGGATAGCGTCCGGAACCGATTGTACTTTAGGAATAATTTAGATCTGGCACCCTATTTTCGGGGGCAGGTATTATCCTCATCTAAAAAAGCGAACCGGCCGAATGTCTCTCTTCTCTTCGTCTGACGGTGCAGTGCTGCAAGCGCTCGATCAATCGCAAGCCATTATCGAATTCGACCTCACGGGAAAGATTCTGCGCGCGAACGCCAATTTCTGCCGCGCGATCGGTTATGACTCCAGCGAGATCGTGGGCCGCCATCACAGCATGTTCGTCATGCCGGAAGAAGCACGCTCACCGGCCTATGCGGCCTTCTGGGAGGCGCTCGCCAGGGGCAAGTTCCAGCAGGCGCAGTACAAGCGCCTGGGCAAAGGCGGACGCGAAGTCTGGATCGAGGCCTCCTACAACCCCATCTTCAAAGGAAAGCGACCGATCAAGGTCGTGAAGTTCGCAACGGATATCACCGCATCGAAGATCAAGAGCCTGAGCGACAATGGCAAGCTCGAGGCCTTGTCGCGTGCGCAGGCCGTCATCGAATTCACGCCGGACGGTCGCATCGTTTCGGCAAACGAGAACTTCCTGTCCGTGCTCGGCTATCGGCTGGAGGAAATTGTCGGCCAACACCACGCAATGTTCTGCGAGCCTGCCTACGTCCAGTCGGCAGCCTACAGGACGTTCTGGGAACAGCTCGCCGGCGGCGCGTTCGTGACCGACCAGTTCCTGCGTCTCGGCAAAAATGGCCGACGGGTTCATATTCAGGCGACCTATAATCCGATCGTGGATGAGAACGGCCGGGTGATGAAGGTCGTCAAGTTCGCGACCGACATGACCGAACGGGTTCGCGCCATCGAGGAGCTGGGGACCGGTCTCGGGCGCCTTGCACAGGCCGATATCAGCCAGACGCTCGACCGTCCGTTCACGCGGGAGTTCGAGCACTTGCGCCACGACTTCAATATGTCGATCGGCGGCTTCCAGCAGACGCTGGTGAATGTTCTCGGGCAGACGGAAAACCTCAACGACCATAGCCATACCATGCGCGAGGCGTCCGGCATCCTCGCGCAGCACACCCGTGAACAGGCTGCCGCGCTCGAGGAAACATCGGCTGCCTTGGAGCAGATCACCGTCACCGTACGCCAGTCGAACGAGCGCGTGCAGGATACGCGCAATCTCGTAAAGCAGGCCAAGGAACAGGCCGGCCACTCCGTGACCGTCGTCGGCGACACCGTTGCCGCCATGCAGCGCATCGAAACCGCTTCATCCTCCATCGGGCACATCATCGGCGTCATCGACGAGATCGCGTTCCAGACCAACCTGCTGGCCTTGAACGCAGGCGTGGAGGCGGCCCGGGCCGGCGAAGCCGGCCGCGGCTTTGCCGTGGTCGCGCAGGAGGTGCGTGAACTGGCCCAGCGCACGGCGCGTGCGGCAAAGGAAATCAAGGATCTGATTTCGAACGCCTCCCGGGAAGTCGTGGATGGCGTCCGCCTTGTCGGCGATACCGGACGGGCACTGACGGAAATCGAGGTCTTCGTCGCCTCGATCAACGAGAACATCGACGCCATTGCCGCCGCCGCATCCGAGCAGACCACCGGCCTTGGCGACATCAGCGCCTCGGTCAACAGCCTCGACGGCATGACGCAACAGAACGCGACCATGGTGGCCCGCACGACGGAACTGAGCCATACGCTCGCACAGGGTGCGGCCACGCTCGCCGACCTCGTCTGCCGCTTCCAGCTCAACCACAGCACCATCCGCGAGCCCGCCGCCGCCAAGCCGGCACGGCACATCGAGACGCCGGCCTTTCGAAAGACCGCCTGACCGTCAGGCTGGAAGCCTCTCGAATGGTTGAACAAAAAGGGCCCGGTGCTGCACCGGGCCTTCAGGCGTTGCGATGACCACACGTCATCCGAAACCCGGCCACCTCACCTCTGTAAGATGAGATGCCGTTCGACGTGACCGGCGTCAGGCCGTAAGCGCCGGGAGGTCGAGCGATGGATCCTGAAGCTCTTCGATCGGGCATGGACGGCCGAACAGGAAGCCCTGCACCTCGTCGCAGTCCTCCGCAACTAGGACATGGAGCTGCTCCTCCGTCTCCGCACCTTCGGCAAGGATGGTCACATCGAGGCTCTTGCCGAGCGCAACGATGGCCCGGATGAAAGCTTTCGACTGCCGGCCGTCGAGTTCGTTCACGAAGCTCCTGTCGAGCTTGATCTTGTCGAACGGGAATGCCCGAAGCGTTTCCAGCGAGGAATATCCCGTTCCGAAATCGTCGATCGCGATCATCACGCCCATCGCGCGGATCTGGCGGAGAATGTGAAGGGCCCTGCCCTTGTCGCCGATAATGGCGCTTTCCGTGACCTCCAGCTCCAATCGCGACGGCGGAAGACCCGTCCGCAGCAGGACGGAGCGGACCTTGTCCACGAGCGAGACATCCCCGAGCTGCAGCGGCGACAGGTTGACCGCGATCTTGTGACCGAGACCCCAGGCAACGGCTTCGCGACAGGCCTCTTCAAGCACCCAGTCGCCGATCGTCGAGATGAGCCCGCATTCTTCCGCGATCGGAATGAAGGTCGCCGGCGAGATCAGCCCGCGCTGCGGATGCCGCCAGCGCAGCAGGACTTCGTATCCGGTCGTCTCCCGCGTCCGCGCCGACTTCTGCACCTGATAGACGAGGAAGAACTGCTTCTCCTCAAGCGCGACGCCGAGATCGCGGCCCATGGCGCGACGTTCGCGCGCAGCCTCGTCCATGGCGGCCTCGTAAAAGCTGATGCGCTGTTCCGGTTGCGCCTTCGAGCGATACATCGCCATGTCGGCATTGTTCAGCAGCTTCTCGCGGTCCGGGGCGTCCGAGGGATAGACCGACACGCCGATGCTGGCGCCGGGCAGGATCTCCGTCTCGTCGATGACGATCCGCTCGGTCAGCGCCCGGAAAAGGCGGCCGATGAAATCTTCGAGATCCTTCTCCTGGACGAAACGCTTGAAGGCGACGAACTCGTCTCCGCCGAAGCGTCCGACGGCCTCGTTCTCGCCCATGAGTTTCTGCATCCGGCTCGCCAGCGCATAAAGCACCTTGTCGCCCATCGCATGGCCGTAGCGGTCGTTGATTTCCTTGAAATCGTCGAGGTCGATGCAGATGGCCGCGACTTTCTCCGAGCCGCTGACAGTCTCGATCGCGGCGTCGAGCCGCTCGCCGAACTGGTGTCGGTTGGCAAGGCCCGTCAGGGCGTCGTGCCGGGCGAGATGCCGGATCTTTTCCTCGGCATCCACACGCGCGGTGATGTCTTCGAGCGTCATGACGAAGGAACCATCGCCCGTTGGGCGGTGCACCGTGCGGATCGTCCGTCCGCTGGACACCTCCCGCGCTGTCTCGCCGCCACCGGGGGCCGTAAACAGTGCGCGATGCTGCTCGTACAGCCCGTCCGCGTTATACGATCCGGTCTGGTCCGTCTTGAAACGCTCGTAACAGAGCGAATGAAAGGTCCGCCCGACGACTTCAAACGAGCGCGGGAATTCGATGATCTCGCGAAAGAGCTCGTTGTGCAGAATCAGCCGCTCATTCGCGTCGAAAAGCGCGATCCCGTGCCCCATCGTGTTGAGCGCAATCGAGAGATTGTTGGTGACGTCGAGCAGCCGTGCCGCGCTGTCCTTGGCTTCGGTACAGTCGCGCGTGATCTTGGCAAAGCCGATATGATCGTTGTGCTCGTCGTAGATCGGGTCGATCACGACGGACGCCCAGAACGCCGTACCGTCCTTGCGATATCGCCATCCCTCCGTCTCGAACTTGCCCGTGGCAAGCGCCGTGTGCAGAGCGTGTTCGGGCGCGCCGTTCAAGCGTTCGTCTTCGGAGTAGAAGATGGCAAAGTTCTTGCCGACGATCTCGCCGTCGGCATAGCCCTTCATGCGTTGCGCGCCGACGTTCCAGTTGGTCACCCGACCGGAGGGATCGAGCAGATAGATCGCATAGTCGCTGACGCCCTGGACGAGATGCCGGAACCGCGTGTTCATGGCCATGGTCGCGTTCTCGGACCGGCTGGCGAAAAGAGCGGCAGCAAGAACGGAAAACAACAGCGACAAGGCGGTCGTGGCGATCACGATGACCATGAGGGCCGGTGACAGCAGGTTCGACGGGAGCGGCGAGTCTGCCATCGGCGTCATGACAACACCACCCATCGAGGTGAAATGCATGGAGACGATGCCGAGCGTCAGAAGGCTTGCCGCAGCGGCCAGACGCTTCGGGCTCAGACGTCCAAGGCTCACGCACGCAAATCCGGGAACCGAAAACAACACGGCAAGAAGGATCGCGCTCCAGACGAGATTGACGTTCCAGTGGATCGCGCCGGGAAACTCGATGGCCGTCATGCCGACGAAGTGCATCGTGGAAACGCCGAGACCGAACAGAATGCCAGCTATGATGAAGGCCAGACGGCCGGTCAGCGACGAGGCAACCGCGACGGCAAGGAAGGTCGTGGTCACCGAGATCGCAAGCGACAGCAGCGTGCGCGACGGCTCGTAGCCGAGAACCAGGGAAGCATCATAGGCCAGCATCGCGACGAAATGCGTCGCCCAGATGCCGAAGCCGCCGGAGGTCCCGGCGCTGACGAGCCAGATCCAGCGCACATATCCACGCGCGCGATGGGCGCGCTGCAGAAGCATCATGGCTGCAGCACAGGAAACGAGACACAGAAAACCGGCAAAAACAACCAGACGCAAATCATGCTCTGTTGTGATGCACGAGAGAACTCTGAGCATGGGCACGCCTCATGGCGAACCGCCGCAACCGGAAAAGGTGCGTGGGTCGAAAATAGAGAGATACAGGCATCCGAACGGCTGACTGCGTGAAGAAAGCGTTGCGGGACACCGGAGCAAGGCCGTGGAAACAGCGACCCGACCGGCATCCCGGCCCACACTATCTCCGGAATCCTTCAAGCCGCATTAATTCGTCCCATTTTTGGGGTGAAGATTCACCCCTATTTCCGGGCGAAGTCGCTGCGGACGATCCCGTATCGCTGGAGCTTGTCGTAAAAAGTCTTGCGGGGAATGCCGAGCGCCTCGATCGTCCGCTGGACGTCTCCCTCGGCCTCGCGAAGAGCCGTGCGGATAAGCTCCGCCTCGATCCTGTCCATCCGCTGCGGCAGCGTACCGGCTCCCGTATCCGGCACATCCAGCGTGCCCGGAGACGTCCCCTCCGGCGAAAAACCCAGCACGGTCCGCTCGGCGAAATGCGTGAGTTCGCGCACATTTCCGGGCCAGTCATGATCGGCCAGATATCGACGCACCGCATCGGTCATGACGGGCACGTCCCGCTTGAAGCGCGATGCGGCCCGGACGGCAAAGGTGGAGAACAACAGCGCAATATCGTCGCGGCGCTCGCGCAGAGGTGGGATCGACAGCGTCACGACATTCAACCGGTAATAAAGATCCTCGCGAAAATCGCCGCGAGACCGTGGATCGCCAAGGTCCACCTTCGTCGCCGCCACCACCCTGAGATCGACCGGGCGCACCTCGTTGGTGCCGAGCGGCGTCACCTCGCGCATTTCCAGCACGCGCAGCATCTGCACCTGCGTCGCCGGCGCCATGCTCTCGATCTCGTCGAGAAACAGGGTGCCCCCGCTCGAATGCTCGATCCGACCCACGCGCTTCTTCTGCGCACCGGTGAAGGCGCCGGGTTCGTGCCCGAAAAGCTCGCTCTCGATGACCTGCTCCGGCAGCGCGCCGCAATTCAGTGCGACGAAATGCCCCTTCGCTCGCCGGCTCCAGCGGTGCAGCAGCGTTGCCACGACCTCCTTGCCGCTGCCGGTCTCCCCCGTCATCAGCACGTCGACATCCGTGTCGGCGATCTGACGGATCGTCTCGCGCAGCCGCTCCATGGCGGGTGTCTGCCCGATCAGCAGTCCGCCGTCCCGCGCCTCTTCCGCCGCATCACGCAAAGCCCGGTTTTCCAGCACGAGCCGGCGTTTTTCGCCCGCATGCATCACACCCTGCACCAGCCGGTCGGTCGGAAACGGCTTGGGCAAAAAATCATAGGCGCCATCCCGGATCGCCTTCACCGCCATCGGAATATCGCCGTGCCCCGTCATGAGGATGACGGGGATATCCGGATCGATGCGGCGGATACGGTCGAACAGCTCGAGACCGTCGATGAGCGGCATGCGGATATCCGTGACGACGACGCCGGAAAAGCGCGGGTCGAGCAGGGCCAGCGCTTCCAGCGCGGAAGAGACGGCTGTGACGGTGAAGCCGCCGAGTTCCAGCGTCTGACGCGTCGCCTTCAGGAGATCGCGGTCGTCATCGACCAGGAGAACGTTGACCTCGCTCATGCCTGTGCCCTTTTCAGGTGAATGGTGAAATGCGCCCCATGATCCGAACTCTCGACCGCGATGCGCCCGCCGTAATCGGCAAGGATATCCCGCGAGATGACGAGCCCGAGCCCAAGGCCACGCTCCTTGGAGGTGTTGAACGGCGTGAAGAGCGCGCTCATGATATCCGGCGAGATGCCCGGACCGTTATCCCGGACATGCAGAAGGACATCGTCGCCCTGCGTCTCGACCTCGACATCCACCCGCGCATCGCCGCGGCCGGACAAAGCCTCCAGCGCGTTCTGCAGCAAATTGATCAGCACCTGCTCCAGCCGCACGCGATCGCCGAGCACGAGGAGGTCCGCATCCGGCAGGCCGATCTGCAGGGCATCCAGTCGCCCGGCGAACCGGCTCTTCAACAGCATGACGGCGCTCTCCACGATGGTGCGGACGGACACCGGCCCGGCCGGCGCCCGTCCCTTGCGGGAAAACGTCTTCAACTCATCGGTGATGCTGCCGATCCGGTCGGTCAGCGCGGCGATGCTCTCCAGATTCTCATCGACCGGCCCCGTCTGTGCGCGCGTCAGGAACACGCGGGCATTGTCGGCATAGGCGCGGATGGTGGCGAGCGGCTGGTTGATCTCGTGCGCGACGCCCGCAGCAACCTGCCCGAGGATGGCAAGCCGGTTGGCATGAACGAGTTCCTGCTGGACGCCCTGAAGCTTCGTTTCCGTCGCCCGGTGACCGGCGATCTCGTCTTCCAGCCGGTCGCGTGCCGATGTCAGGGCTTCCGTGCGCTCGCGCACCCGCCGCTCCAACTCCTCGCGCGCGGCCAATTCCCGCGCCAACCGCCCGATTGCCTGTTGGCGACGGGCGAGCAGAAACGCCGCCAGCGCGGCCAGCGGCAAGACGACCGCGAGGCCCTGCAAACGCTTGCTCTGAACCGACGCAGCGACGGCGGCATCGGTCTCCACGAGATAATCGAGGCTCCAGCCCGTCGAGGGCACGGCAACGGCGAGACGCAGGAAATCCCGCTGGCGCTCTCCGGGCATGACGGCGCTCACCCGCTCGACACCCGGCGACATCTTCTCAAGAACCGTGATCGGCACCGGCGTCAGCGGCGCATCGCCAAATTGAAGACTGGTGCGGATAGCGTCGAGGCTGTCGGGAGCGAGCGGCGTCATCGCCATGAACCGCCAGGAGGGAACACTGGTGATCAGCACGACGCCGTTCTGATCGGTCACGAAGGTCGGCCGCCCTGCCATGCTCCAGTCGGTCTCGATCTGGTCGAATTCCATCTTGGCCACGACGACGCCGAGAGGGCCGGACGCGCCTTCGATCCGCTGCGAGATATAGAGACCCGGACGCTTGCTGACCGACCCGAGCGCGAAATGCTCGGCCGTCCCCGCCGCCATCGCCTTGGTGAAATATTCGCGGAACGTATAGTCGTTGCCGACGAAACTCGTCGGCTCCTGCCAGTTGCTCGACGCAATCGCGATCCCGTTCCGCCCGATGACATAGATGACGGCTGCGTTCGTATCGGCGACGATCTCCTCCAGCTTTCGGTCGAGGCTCAGGCTGCGCTCCGGATCGGGCCGCTCGAGCGTATCGGCAAGCTGACGATCCCGGGCCAGCAGCATCGGCAAGGCGCGCGGTCGCTCAAGAACGGCTCTCAGATGCGCGACCTTCAAGCTGGTATCCGTGCGGGCCTGTGCTTCCAGCGTCCGGAGCGCGTCTTCCCGCCCGAGATAGGACCCGGCCAACATCGCCACCACCAGGCCGGCAAGGACAAACACCCCGAGGACGACCCAGGGAAGAACGCGGTCCCGAGGCGGGGATTTCGGACGCATCTGAAGCGGATGGTGCATATCCTATTGTGCATAAATTCGGACAAACCGCAAATGACGCCGTGCGGAAATCCGCATGACCTGCCTTTGTGTCCGACGGGTACCAAGATCTTCGCAAGGAAAAACAACAGGCTAATGCGCGGCTGAAAACTGGCACGCTCTTTGCAAATCTCTCGCTTGAGTAGGAACAGTCCCGGGAGAGCCAGTTGGCGGGGACGCAAGGAGGAACGACATGCACGCGATACCCGAACCGATGGCACCCCAGGCGAAGCTGCCCTTCTACCGGCATCTCTATTTCCAGGTCCTCACCGCGATCATCGCGGGTATCCTGCTGGGTCACTTCTACCCGCAGCTCGGAACCCAGCTGAAGCCGCTCGGCGATGCCTTCATCAAGCTGGTGAAAATGATCATCGCGCCGGTCATCTTCCTCACCGTCACCACCGGCATCGCCGGCATGTCGGATCTGAAGAAGGTCGGCCGCGTCGCCGGCAAGGCGATGCTGTACTTCCTGACGTTCTCGACGCTGGCGCTTGCCGTCGGCCTCGTCGTCGCCAACCTCGTGCAGCCGGGCGCCGGCATGCACATCAGCGCCGCCTCACTGGATGCGACGGCTGTAGAGACCTATACGACGAAGGCGCATGAGGCGAGCATCGTCGGCTTCCTGATGAACATCATCCCGCAGACCATCGTCGGCGCCTTTGCCGATGGCGACATCCTGCAGGTCCTGTTCTTCTCCGTACTGTTCGGCATCGCGCTCGGCATGGTCGGCGACAAGGGCCGTCCCGTCACGGACTTCCTGAATGCCGTGACCGCCCCCATGTTCCGCCTCGTGGCCATCCTCATGAAGGCAGCACCGATCGGTGCCTTCGGCGCCATGGCCTTCACCATCGGCAAGTACGGCATCGGCTCGATCGCCAACCTCGCCTTCCTCATCGGCACCTTCTACCTGACGGCCGCGATCTTCGTTTTCGGCATCCTCGGCGCTGTCGCCCGCTATAACGGCTTCTCGATCTTGGCGCTCATCCGCTACCTCAAGGAAGAGCTTCTGCTCGTCCTCGGCACCTCATCTTCGGAAGCAGCGCTTCCCGGCCTGATGGCGAAGATGGAGCGTGCGGGCTGCAAGCGCTCGGTCGTCGGCCTCGTCATCCCCACGGGTTACTCGTTCAACCTCGACGGCACGAACATCTACATGACGCTCGCCGCCCTGTTCATCGCCCAGGCGACCGATACGCCGCTCGGCTATGGTGACCAGATTCTCCTGCTGCTCGTGGCCATGCTCTCGTCCAAAGGTGCTGCCGGCATCACCGGCGCCGGCTTCATCACGCTCGCCGCCACGCTCTCGGTCGTTCCCTCGGTTCCCGTCGCCGGCATGGCGCTGATCCTCGGCATCGACCGTTTCATGTCGGAGTGCCGCGCGCTCACCAACTTCATCGGCAACGCGGTCGCAACCGTCGTCGTCGCCCGTTGGGAAAACGAACTGGACAAGGACCAGCTCGCCGCAGCCCTCGCCGGCAACGCCCCGCCGCTGGTCGAACAGGTTCCCGCCCTTCAAGCCGCGGAATAACCTTCGAATTGCACCGGATGCCTCTCGGCTTTCGGTGCCACCCTCCCCCGGCATCGCCCGTGGGGTGCCTCCCAAGGCCGAAACCCCCGCCACAAGCGGGGGTTTTCGTTTACATGGTCAAGGCAGCTCGCCCCCGGATCAGACAAGACCCGCCTCCGTCGAACGCTCAAAACGCGAAACGCCCGCGACAAGGCGCGGGCGTTTGGTGGGGCCGTCCGGCAGATGCCGGCGGCAGGCATTCAATGTCAGATTAGAGAGCGGCGGCCGAACGGGCGACGGTGCGGATGTCGCTGCGGGCAATGCCGAGATCGTTGAGTTCGCGGGTCGTCATGCGGCCGAGTTCGTTGACCGTCTGACGGTACTTGCGCCACGTGCTGAAAGAGCGCGCTACGTTCATGATATTCCCTTTCCAAGGTCTTCGAGGGGGCCTTTGGAAACACCGCCTGGATGTTTCCGTGTGCCAGACCCCGTTGCTGTTCGATGACCGTTTATACGCCTCCACACCGCGACCAACCAGCGCGATGCCCTCAGGCCACCCATGCGTCAGCCGCACGGCTCTCCTATATTCAATCGGTTCGCTCCCTCAGGGACACATGGCCGTGAACACACAAAAAAGCCGGCCGCCCCTTTCGGAACGACCGGCTCGTCATATCGCGCTATCGCTGAAGCTTACATCTTCGGCAGGAGAACCCTGTCGATGACGTGGATGACGCCGTTCGACTGCTTCACGTCGGCAATGGTGACATTCGCCACGCCGCCGGTTTCGTCGGTGAGCGTGATCTTGCCGCCCATCTCCTTGGCCTTCAGCACGCAGCCGCCGACGGTCTTCACGTCATGCTCGCCGCCATCGTCCTTGATCATCTTGGCGATCGCCGTGGACATCGCATCGGCAGCGACGACGTGGCAGGTCAGGACCTTGGTCAGCTGGGCCTTGTTCTCGGGCTTCAGAAGCGTTTCCACGGTGCCCTTCGGCAGCGCTTCGAAGGCTTCGTTGGTTGGTGCGAAGACCGTGAACGGGCCCTTGCCCTGCAGGGTCTCGACCAGACCGGCCGCCTTGACGGCGGCGACCAGTGTCGTGTGGTCCTTGGAGTTGACGGCGTTTTCGACGATGTTCTTGTCTTCGAACATGGCGGCGCCGCCGACCTTCGGGTTGGCGGCATAAGCGGAAACGGCGGTGGCGGAAACGAGTGTCGCAAGGGCGATGGTACGGAGTGCGGACGTCAACATGAATGGTTCCTCTTCCTGTTCGGTTCTCGGCCCGGCGCGGTCGCGCCTTTCGGGGCGTCACGTCTCGGGTGACAGACAGGAGACGAGCCGGCCGCAGAAAGAGTTTCGGCCGGAGAGAGCCCCGGCCGATGAAACATTGTTAAGTGCTGAGCATATCCCGATCAGGGACGGCGCGCCTGCCCGGCTGCGATGACAGGCCCGGTCGGCAGGCCGGTCGGCGATCCGCCGGGAGGCTCGACGCTGACGGCAAGCGTCATGCCGTCGCCAAGGTTCGCCCGCATCGCTGCGGGAACCTCGATCACGCCGAGACCGTCCTGCGGCAGGACACCGAGCGGCACGGGGGCGGCATCGCCGCCCGGAACCATCCACAGCTGCAGCGAGCGCGGCTGCCCGGCGTCGGCGGCAACCGGCGTCACGGCGATCCGTCCGCTCGCGGCATCGTAGGATGCGAGCAGCGCCAGAGGCGACCCCTCGCCCGTCATGGAGGCGACAAGCGGTGCCGACGGCGTCGCAGGTCCGAACAGTCCTTGCTGGACGGCAACCATGGCGACGACCGCCGCCAGCGAGGCGAAGGCGATGCCCCGCCAGAGCGCTAGGGAATGCCACCATCCGGCGCGCGCAGCACCGGCGGCAACAGGAGCACCGAACAGGCGCGCTTCGATCTTCGGATAGACGGTCCGCGCCGGCGTTTCCTCGCCCGCCGGCTCCAGCGGGCTCAGACGGTCTTCCCACTGGGCGACAAGCAGGGCGAACGCCGGTTCGTGCTCGATCCGGGCTTCCAGCCGCTTCCGGTCGGCGAAGGACAGCACGCCCACGGCATACTCGGCGGCAAGCACCTCGTCGCGGGAGCGGTCTCTGTCGCTGTCATCCAACTCGGTCATCGCTCCAGGCACTCTTTCAGTTTCAGGAGGCTGCGGCGCAGCCAGGTTCGCATCGTATTGAGCGGCACGCTATAGCGCTCCGCCAGTTCCTGGTAACTCAATCCCTCGACATAGGCGTTCCGGACGGCATCGGCCCGCTCCGGGGGAAGTTCGCCCATGCAGCGGTCGATCCGCCGCCCCTCGCCGAGGCCGATCGAGACGGCCTCCGGATCGGGGCCGCCATCGGCGATTTCAAGACCCTCGTCGCCGATCGTGTCGGCTGCCGGCCGGCGTGCCCGGATCATGTCGATCGCCTGGTTGCGCGCGATGGCCGCCAGCCATCCGTTCGGGTTCACGCCCGTTGCCGCGTACCGGTCGGCACGCTGCCAGATTTTGACGAAGACATCCTGAAGAGCATCCTCGGCATCCGTCCGATCCTTGAGGATACGCAGGCAGATGGCAAAGAGTTTCGGGGAGACCGCGGAATAAAGGGACGCAAGCGCTGCGCGATCGCCCATGGCGACCTTTGAAATCAATCCGGCGATGTCAAGACTGGGCACGAAGCCGCCTTTCTCACGGGAGACGCGGCCTTGGCAGCCAAGACGCCTTCGAACAACGAGCCGCCGTCAGGCCGCTCCTCCACACTGCAGCGCTAGATATAGCGCTTTATTTCACTGTCCAGTGACGTAAGCGAGCATTTCCAGCCCAGGATCGCTCAGGGCGCCATTGCCGTCGAAACGGCGATAAAACGGCCGCTACGCATCGCTCGGTTGCGGCTTGAAGGTCGCGACGCGATAGCCGTAGAAAAGAACGATCAGCACGAAGATGCCGGTGGAGACCGGATCGACATAGGTCGAAACGACATCATAGGCCTGACCGAGCAGATAGCCGGCAAGCGCCAGCCCGGATGTCCAGGCGACGGTCCCGATGAGCGAGAAGATGGTGAAGGTGGAGAGCGGCATACGGGCAATGCCGGCGGGCACCGAGATCAGCGTGCGGATCGTCGGAATGAGCCGTCCGACGAGGATGGCGGTCGCCCCGTTCTCGCGAAACCGCCGGCTTGCCGCGTCCACATCCGCTTCTGTCAGCGTCAGCCAGCGCCCATGCCTTGCTGCCAGCCGCTTCATCCGCGCTTCGCCGAGCTTCCGCCCGGCATAATACCACGGCATGACCCCGAGCAGCGATCCGATGCTGCCGGCGACGATGACGGTCACAATCGACATATCACCCTGCGAGGCACGATAGCCGGCGAGCGGCATGATGAGTTCAGAGGGGATCGGCGGGAAAATGTGTTCCAGGAACATGAGAAGCGCGATGCCCCACGGGCCGAACATCTGCATCAGGCTTTCAACGATATTTTCCATGGGACCTCGAACGGGGTGTTGTTCCGGCCCCAATGTGATGTTGCTGCGGTGCGAAAGGAAGAGGTCTACCGCACGAGTGTGATCACGTAATCGGCAATAAGCTTGATCGAAAGTATCATCAACGTGAACTGCACGATCTGGAAGAACAGGCCATCGGGGATGACGAGCGTCAGCCGCCGGCCCGCGATCGTGCCGATGATGGCAGCCGGCGCCAGCCAGAGGACCAGCGACGTATCGTAGTTGGAGAACTGCTGCAGCTGCCAGTAGGGAAAGATCTTCGCGACGTTGACGATGGCAAAGAGGATGGTGGACGTCCCGGCAAACGTCATCTTCTCCAGCCGCTGCGGCAGCACATACATCTGGTAGGGCGGCGCGCCGGAATGGGACACGAAGCTCGTCAGTCCCGTCAGCGTTCCCCAGAAGAGACCACCCGGAACATCGGCCTCACGTGCGGCCTTCCGGTAGCGTGCACCGAACCAGATATTGAGGCAGAAGAGCACGCCGACGAGGCCAACGAGCGCGCCGATGACCACGGCCGACAGATGGGCGCTGAACAGCCAGCCGAGAAAAACGCCAAAGAGCGCGGCCGGCGTCAGGATGACGAGGTTCCGGCGCGAGAAGTCCTTGCGGTAGAGATAGAGCCCGACCATGTCGCTTGCGACATAGATCGGCAGCAGCAGCGCCGCCGCCGTTACGGGCGAGATGACGAGCGCCAGCAGCGGCACGGAAATGGTGCCGACCATCGGCAGCCCACCCTTGGACAGACCGACCAGAAAGGCGGCGACGACGGCGATGGCGACCACCAGCGGCGTATGTTCGATCATGGAATTGCCGGCGCGGACGCCGCCTTGATGCGAGAGGATGCCACAATCGAGGCTCCTCCAGAGACTGCGGCGTGTCCGCCGATCTCTTCAGGATCGGCGGCACGTCGTCAAGTCCAAAGCTGCCCGCGTGGGCAGTCCGAGGAATCGTCGAAACTTACCGGACCAGCGCTTTCGGCAGGAGTGCCTGCGGCATGTCCTGGTAGCTGACAGGACGCAGGAAGCGATAGATCGCCAGCGTGCCGACGGATGTCGTGCGGCCGTCCGACGTTGCCGGATAGGGGCCGCCATGGACCATGGCCGGAGACACCTCGACGCCGGTGCCGAACCCGTTGACGAGCAGGCGCCCGGCCAGAAGTTCGAGCTTCGGCAGGAGCTTGCGAGCCGCTTCGTGATCCGCCTCGTCGATATGGAGCGCCGCCGTCAGCTGACCTTCCATCGCGTCGATCACCGCCTCGAGTTCCGCGGCATCCGCGCAGCGGATGATCAGACCGGCCGCACCGAAGACTTCGTCCTGCAGGTCGTGATGTGCAAGGAAGGCCTTGGCGCTCGTCTCAAACAGCGCGGCACGGCCCTGCGTCGCAGTGCCCTCCAAGCCTTGCGCCAGCGTCTTCACCTCGGCGTGGCCCGACAGGCGGGTGACGCCGGACAAATAGGCCTTGCAGATGCCGCTGGTGAGCATGGTCTGCGCGGGAATGGCGCTCAGCGCTTCGCCGGCCGCCGCGATGAAGGCATCGAGTCCGGGCCCGTCGACGGCGAGGATCAGGCCGGGATTGGTGCAGAACTGGCCAGCGCCGAGCGTCAGCGAGCCGGCAAAAGCCTTGCCGATCGCGGCACCGCGCTGCGTCAGCGCATGTTCGAACAGGATGACCGGATTGATCGAGCTCATTTCGGCATAGACCGGGATCGGCATCGGGCGTTCCGCCGCGATCTTCATCAGCGCCGTACCGCCGGCGCGCGAGCCGGTGAAGCCGACAGCGCGGATGCGATGATCGGCCACCAGTGCCTGACCGATGGCCCGGTCCTCATCGAACAGCATCGAGAACGTTCCAGCCGGCAGGCCGCAATCGGCAACCGCCTTCTGCACGGCGCGGCCGACGAGCTCCGACGTGCCCGGATGGGCGGAATGCGCCTTGACAATCACGGGGCAACCGGCGGCAAGCGCCGAGGCCGTATCCCCGCCGGCAACCGAGAAGGCCAGCGGAAAGTTGGAGGCACCGAAGACGGCGACCGGGCCGACGGCAATGTTGCGCAGGCGCAGGTCCGGCTTCGGCGCAGGCTTGCGCTCCGGGTCCGGCGCATCGAAACGCAGGCTCTGGAACTCCCCGGCCCGCACTTCGGCGGCAAACAGCCGAAGCTGGCCGACCGTCCGGCCCCGCTCGCCTTCCAGTCGTCCGCGCGGCAGGCCGGATTCGGCCATGGCGCGCTCGATCAGGCTGTCGCCGATGTCGAGAATGTTCTGGGCGATGGTTTCGAGAAACGCCGCGCGGGCTTCGAGCCCCGTTTCGCGATAGATGCCGAACGCCTCCCAGGCAAGCGCTGCGGCTTCTTCCACATCGGCAACCGTCGCGCCCGAGAAGACCGTGGGCAGCGCCTCACCCGTGGCGGCGTCGTACCCGGTGATCGCACCGCCCTGCCCGCGCCGCGCCGTTGCACCGATCAGAAGTTCGCCTGTGAGGGTCATGCTCGTCTCCTTGGTCCTGTCATGAGGCAGCGTCCGATGCCACCGTTCGCCACAGCGCATGTCGCACCGCAGCGTGTGGAGGTTTGTATAGGGTGTGGCGCCGGCGATTTAAACCGCAAGGGTCGGATTACCCCACAGCCCCGCGCAATTTCGACCTTTGCCATAGACCAGAGACAGCACGTAAAAAGTGCATCAGGTTGAAATGTAATTTATACTTGCATCTCCGCCAAGAGTCTCCCAGAAATAGGCACGTGCAAGGGGGACGAGCGTGCAGTCCGCAGTTGAAACGTTCATTTGTCGGTGGCAGGGACAGGAAGGTGGGCAGGAGCGCGCCAATTACGCCCTGTTCCTCACCGAGCTTTGCGATCTCCTCGGCCTGCCCCACGCCCAGCCGGCCGCCGCCAGCACGGAAGCCAACGACTACGTCTTCGAGCGCGTGGTGCGCGAGCCCAACCGCGAGGGCGCGCCCACACGCCGCCGGATCGACCTCGACAAACGCGATTGCTTCGTGCTGGAGGCCAAGCAAAGCCGGATCTTCGGCGACAAGAGTCTTCGCGGCACGGCGGGCTCCGCAGAGAACATGCTGGCCTTCCCCGGCATGGAGCCGCAGACCCGCGGCCGGCGCGGAGCCGGTCGCGCCTGGGACGTGCTGATGCGCAATGCGCGCGCGCAGGCCGAGGATTACGTGCGCCTGTTGCCGCCCGATCATGATCCCCCGCCCTTCCTCCTCGTCTGTGATGTCGGCCACTGCATCGAAATCTATGCGAACTTTCGACGCGACGGGAAGGCCTACGACATCTTCCCGGACCGACGCGCCTACCGCATCTACCTCGAAGACCTGCGCGAGGAGGCCGTCCGCAAGCGCCTCGTTGCCATCTGGTCCGATCCGCTGTCTCTCGACCCCACCCGCCACGCCGCCAAGGTAACCCGCGAGATTGCCACCCGGATCGCCAAGGTCTCCCAGGCGCTGGAGAAGGCGGGCCATCCCACGGAAGACGTCGCGATGTTTCTGATGCGCGTGCTCTTCACCATGTTCGCCGAGGACGTGGACCTCCTGCCGCGCAACAGCTTCAAGCTGCTGCTGAAAGACTGCGCCGATCGGCCGGAGATCTTTCCCGGCATGATGGAGGAGCTTTGGCGCGCGATGGACGAAGGCGGCTTCTCCGCCACCATCCGTCACCCGGTGCGACGGTTCAACAGCGAGTTCTTCCGCAACCGCCGTGCGCTGTCCCTCCGGCGCGAGGAGATCGGCGAACTCGCTGCCGCGGCAAACCACGACTGGAAGGATGTCGAGCCTGCCATTTTCGGAACCTTCCTGGAACAGGCGCTCGACCCGACCGACCGTCGTCGCCTCGGCGCCCATTACACGCCGCGTGCCTACGTGGAGCGGCTGGTCATCGCGACCGTCATTGACCCCCTGCGGCTGGAATGGGCCGGCATCCGCGCGACGGCCGACCGGCAGAAGACCGAAGGGCGGGAGAAGCAGGCAATCGCCAGCGTTCAGGCTTTCCACGATCGGCTCTGCAACCTGCGCAT
The DNA here is from genome assembly GCF_003217095.1 of Rhizobium sp. PP-CC-3A-592. GTDB lineage: Bacteria > Pseudomonadota > Alphaproteobacteria > Rhizobiales > Rhizobiaceae > Ferranicluibacter. Next base: position 466,778 of record NZ_QJSR01000002.1, on the reverse strand, counting down.
CCTCGATCCCGCCTGCGGCACCGCCAACTTTCTCTATGTCTCGCTGGAGCTGATGAAAACGCTGGAAAGCGACGTGCTGGAAGCCCTGAACGATCTCGGCGGACAGGAAGCCCTGCACGGGCTGGAGAGCCACACCGTCGATCCGCACCAGTTTCTCGGCCTTGAGGTCAACCCCCGCGCCGCAGCCATCGCCGAACTCGTTCTCTGGATCGGCCACCTGCAACTGCACTTCCGCAACAATGGCGGCATCCCGTCCGAACCGATTCTCAAGGCGCTCCACAATATCCGCTGCATGGATGCGGTTCTCGTCTCGCTAGACGATCCTCGTCCGCCGGACTGGCCGGACGCCGACTACATCGTCGGCAACCCACCCTTCATCGGCGGCAAGGACCTGCGCAACCGCATGGGCGATGCCTATGCGGAAGCCCTGTGGACCGCGCACCCTGAGATGAACGAGAGCGCCGATTTCGTCATGTACTGGTGGGACAGGTCGGCCGAGCTGCTGACGCGGAAGGACACCCGCCTTAAGCGCTTTGGCTTTGTCACGACCAACTCGATCGGCCAGGTCTTTCAGCGTCGCGTCATGGAGCGACATCTGAGCGCCAAGGCGCCGGTCTCGCTGGTCATGGCGATCCCCGATCATCCCTGGACGAAAGTCACGCGCGACAGCGCCGCCGTGCGGATCGCCATGACCGTCGTGGAAGCCGGCAGGCTGGAAGGACGGCTGATGGAGGTGGTATCGGAAGACGGCGTGGCGACCGATACGCCGGTGATCCTGTTTCGCGAGACGTCCGGCAGGATCAACGCGGATCTGACCATCGGCGCCGATGTCACCGCCGCGGGGGGCCTCAAGGCGAATATCGGGATCTGCTCACCCGGCGTCAAACTTCATGGGGCGGGCTTCATCGTCAGTCGGAAAGAGGCAGAGCATCTCGGACGTGGCAGGCACGCCGGTCTCGACACGCACATCCGGGCCTATCGCAACGGGCGCGATCTGACGAGCCGGCCTCGGGAGGTCATGGCCATCGATCTCCTCGGGCGGACGCAGGATGAGGTGCGCACGTTCTACCCCGAACTCTACCAGCATCTGAGGCTGACCGTGAAGCCGGAGCGGGACCGCAACAACAGGGCGACCTACCGCGACAACTGGTGGATCTTCGGCGAACCGCGCCGCGAGCTTCGCCCGGCCCTTGCCGGCCTGTCCCGCTACATCGCCACGGTCGAGACGGCAAAGCATCGTATCTTCCAGTTCCTCGACGCGGCTATCCTGCCCGACAACATGCTGGTCGTCATCGCCACGGACGACGCTGCGGTCCTCGGTATCCTCTCGTCCCGCTGGCACGCGATGTGGGCGGCGGCGCAGGGTGGCACGCTCGAAGACAGGCCCCGATACTCGAAATCCCGCTGCTTCGATCCCTTCCCGTTCCCCCTCATGGCGGGCACGAACCGGAACCCGATCGGCCGTGTCGGTGAAGCGCTCGACGCCCAGCGCAAACGCGTGCTCGCAGCCCATCCCCACCTGACATTGACCAGCCTCTACAACGTGCTCGACCTCATCGTCGCCGGCACGCATCCCGACCGGTTGGAGCCGAGGGAACGCCGGATCTTCGAGGACGGCCTCGTTCTGATCCTGAGGGAGTTGCACGACGAACTGGATATGGCTGTGGCCGCCGCTTACGGCTGGCCGGCAGACCTGTCCCAAGCCGACATGCTGGCCCACCTCGTTGCCTTGAACAGGGAGCGCGCCCGGGAGGAGAAGCGCGGAATCGTTCGCTGGGTCCGCCCGGACTACCAGATCGAGCGCTTCGGTTCCGAAACAGAAAGGGCACAGCAGATCGAGGCCGATCTTGGTCTTCCCCAAGGCGTTGCCGCGGCAGCAGGCCTGCCAGCCTTCCCCGCCCGCGATGACGCCGCGCAGACCGCGCTCGTCATCGATGCCTTGATTGCCAGCGGCGGTGCCGTCGATGCGGCCGACATCGCCGGACGGTTCCGCCAGGGACAGCGGATCCGCCCGGCCGTCGCCAGCGTGCTCGCATCCCTCTACCGGATGGGGCTGGTCTCCACCTCGGACATGGGAAGAACGTTCGCTTTCCGCCGCGCTGCCTGAGCTTTGACCAGCGCGGTATCCGCGACGATGGCGCCGGCAACCGTCTGTGCCTGGACGCGGATATCCGGCACCGCCGTGATCTCCCAGAACTGCCCGGCCGTCAGCGCACCCACGGCAAAAAGGCCCGGGCGAGCCCCGCCCCCGGCGCCGATGACGCGCGACATCTCATCGACCCGCAAACCGAGGCCCAACCGGTCGGGAACGATTATCCCCTGATCCGACATTTCGACCAGCAGGGGCGAATGCCCGATGCCGGCGCGCTCCATACCGGTGCAGTTGACCACCCAATCGACCGGCAAGGATACGACATCCTGCAAACCGCGTGGCCGGTACGCAAGGCACGGCCGGTTTCCGTCGATGCCGATATCGCGCAAAAACCCGGCATGAACCTTCACGGACCCATCGCGACGCAGCGCATCGAACTGCTCGAACACGGGCGGCGCGACACGGTGGCGATGGATGTTCCACCAGGCCAGAGCATGCCGCAGGAAGCGGGACCGCTCGGGCGGGGAAAGCCGCTGCCACAGCGCCTGCGTTCGCGGCCGCAGGCCATCCATCACCGAGCGCCACTCGGCGCCAGCGCGGACCTGGGCGCGCAATGCGTTCAGAATGCCGCTGATCGTCAGAGGGTCTTCGGGAAGGTCCGGCAGTACGGCCGTGCCATGATGCGCGGCATGGGCATGTGGCACCAGCCCGCGCCGCGAGAGGACGTGGATCACGCCACGATGCCCCCGGGCCCGCAGCGTCAGCACCTGATCGATCATCGTCAGACCGGAGCCGAGAATACAGATCGTGTCCTCAGGCTTCACCTTCGAAAGCCACTTCAGCCGCCACGGATTGCGCACCAGCCGCCGCCGGGCAGCGTCTGCAATCCGCTCCTCCCGAAGCGGGAGGTCTGCGGTGCCGACACCAAGACACAGCGCCACCGCACGCGCATGCAGGCTCTCGCCATCCGCCAGTTGAAACAGCAGCCCGTCTTCCTGCGAGCGGACGCATCCGGTTGCTTTTGCCCGGATGAAATCGAGTTTGGGGCGCGCATGGCGGTCCCTCAGCAGGGAGGCGAGCGTATCGCGAAGATAAAGCCCGTAATCGCCGCGCGAGGCGAACTCGTCGCGCGAGATGCCGCGCCCCTGCCGCTCCAGCCAGTTGAGGAAATGATCCGGCTCGTCCGGGAAGACGCTCATGCGCCCCGCCGGCACGTTCAACCGGTGAAGGTGGAACTCGGTGCGGTAGGCGGTGCCCCGGCCAAAGGCCGGATCGTCACCGACGACCGCGATGGTGGCTGACGGCGGCAGCGAGCGCAACAGGTGAACGCTGACCGCGATGGCCGAAAACCCCGAGCCGACGACCGCAACATCATAATCCAAGAGCAAACCCTCCGTCTGTCTTCGGCACGGCATCCTGGAGCATCCCGGCAGCAAACCGGAACGCCTGATGACCGCAACACGCCCAAGGTAGAGACGTCACGGAGTTTGTCGAGTGATTTTATAGACGACGCGGTCGAGCCTTCGCCGACACCCGCGCCGACAGCGGGCGTCGGTATCGGCGATGACCTCGTGACGAGATCAGGACTGGCTGACCTTCAGTGTCGGGCGATGGTCGCCCGCGATCGTCTCGCCGAACGGCCCGGTGTTGATCGACTTTTCGCGCGTCCTGACGGGATGGGCCAGCGGCAGGTTCGGTAGGACCAGCTCGCCGAAACGGTAGGCCTCCTCGAGATGCGGATAGCCCGACATGATGAACGTATCGATGCCGATCTCGCGATACTCCTCCATCCGCGCCTTCACCTGATCGGGATCGCCGACCAGTGCCGTGCCGGCGCCGCCGCGCACGAGGCCGACGCCCGCCCAGAGATTGGGACTGACCTCCAGCTTGTCGCGACGGCCGCCATGCAGGCGGCTCATGCGGCTCTGGCCCACCGAGTCCATCCGCTCGAAGACCTTCTGCGCCGCGGCGATCGTATCGTCATCGAGATACTGGATGAGTTCGTCGGCGGCACGCCAGGCCGCTTCCGCCGTCTCGCGCACGATGACGTGCAGGCGGATGCCGAAGGTGACCTCGCGGCCTTCGCGGTCGGCCAGCGCCCGAACCTCGGCGATCTTCTTCGCAACATCCTCCGGCGGCTCGCCCCAGGTCAGGTACTTGTCGATGGTGCGGGCCGCGACCTCCTGCCCGATGCCGGAGGAGCCGCCGAAGTAGAGCGGCGGATGCGGCGTCTGGTAGGACGGGAACAGCACGCGCCCATCCTGAATATCGAAATGCTTGCCCTTGTGGTTGACCGTCTCGCCCTGCAGCAGCGCCTTGTAAATGTGGAGGAACTCCTCCGTCACCTCGTAGCGCTCGCCATGGGCATAGTGAATGCCGTCGCCTTTGTTCTCGATCGGATCGCCCCCGGTGACGACGTTGATGAGCACGCGGCCTTCGGAAATCCGGTCGAGCGTCGCCGTCATCCGGGCGGCCAGCGTCGGCGACAACAGGCCGGGGCGAACGGCGATCAGATATTTCAGCTTTTCCGTGAGGGGTGCGAGCGCCGACGCGACGACCCAGCTGTCTTCGCAGCTCTTGCCGGTGGGGATGAGCACCCCGTAATAGCCGAGCGAATCGGCTGCCTGCGCGACCTGCTTCAGATAGGCGAGATCGACATTGCGGCCGCCGATGGTGGTGCCGAGATAGCGGCTGTCGCCATGGGTCGGCAGGAACCAGAGAACGTTGATTTTTTCAGGGGCGGAAGTCATGGCGATGTCTCCAGAACGGATGGATGCTGTGCCCGGCCCTTGCGGATTTCAGCAGGGGCCGAGACGGAAAGGGATTGATCGAGCGCAGCGCGGACGGCGGCCCTCGCACGATCGAAATCGGCACCGCCGCGCTGGTGCGGCCGAGCGATGACGATCTCATCGAGGATACGGCCGGGCCACGGCTTCATGACGATGACGCGGTGGGCGAGCGAAACGGCCTCGTCGATATCATGCGTCACGAGGATCATCGTCGCCTGCGTCTCCGACCAGATATCGAGGAGATGTTGCTGAAGCGTCTCGCGCGTCAAGGCGTCGAGCGCGGAAAAGGGCTCGTCGAGCAGCAGAACCTCCGGCCGGGGCACCAGCGCGCGGGCAATGGCGACGCGCTGCGCCTGCCCGCCGGAGAGCGCCTTCGGCAGCCGATCGCCATAGGCCTCCAGGTTCACGCGACAGAGCGCCTCGTTGATCCGCAGCATCTGCTCGGCCCGCGGTAGATGCGCGAGCCCGAAGCCGACATTCTCTAGGACGCTGAGCCAGGGCAGAAGGCGCGGCTCCTGAAAGATGAGGTTGATCAGCGGATGCGGCTGCTCGACCGTTTCACCATTGATGCTGACGGTGCCCGTGGTCGGCGTGTCGAGCCCGCTGATCAACCGCAGAAGCGTGCTCTTGCCGCAGCCCGAACCGCCGATGACGGCGACGATCTCGCCCGGCTGCGCATCCAGCGTAAAGCCGGCGAGCGCCTGCACGCCGCCAGCATAGATCTTGCCCAGTCCCGTCAGCGACAGCATCAGAGACCTCCCCGGCTGAAATTGTCCTGCCACGCAATGAGCGGCGCGGTGGCGCGCACCAGAAGCGCATCCGACAGCTTGCCGATGACCGCGAAGATCAGGATCGCCGCCATGATCTGATCCGGCTTGCCGAGCTGCTGGCCATCCACGAGAAGATAGCCGAGCCCTTCCGATGCGCCCATGAACTCCGCCGCGACGACGAACATCCAGCCAAGCCCGAGCCCTGCCCGCAGCGACACGATGAACGCCGGCAGCACGGCAGGAAAAAGGATGCGCCGAACAAGATCGAACCCGCTTAGCCGAAAGATCCGCCCGACCTCGACGATCTTGCGATCGACCGAGAGCAGCGCTGTGGACACGCCGAGATAGACGGGAAAAAACACACCCGTCGCGATCAGCACCACCTTGGATGTCTCGAAGATGCCGAACCAGAGGATGAACAGCGGCACCCAGGCGATCGACGGGATGGCGCGCAGCGCCTGCAAGGTTGGATCGACCGCCGCATGCACGAACCGGAAATAGCCGGTAAGGCTTCCCGCAAGCGCACCGGCCGCGGCACCGGCAAGAAAGCCGAGCAGCACGCGCAGACAGGTCGAGGCGATATGGTCGGCAAGCTGCCCCGCCGTCCACAGATCGGCGAGCGTGGCAAGAATGCGCGACGGCGGCGGAACGAGCCGCCCGCTGGCGAGCCCGCTATCGACCGCCAGCTCCCAAAAAAGAAACGCGCCGAGCGGCAGTGCGACGGCAAGGCCGAACCGAATGAGCGCACCGCCCCATCCGCCTGCCGAAGGGCGCAGCCATGATGCGCGTCGCGAAACGGCAGCCGTTTCCGCCCGCCCGTCGCCGACGCCCGCTCCCAGCCCTGCTTCTGCCGCGCCGATGGTCATTACTGAATAAGGTCCTGACTGAAGCTTGGGTCGATAAGGTCGGCCACCGTTTTCCGGATATCGGCATCGGCCGGCAGAACGCCCGCTTCCTGAAGAGCGAGGCCTGCCTTGGTGATGGTCTCGGCCTGCACATCGCCGATGCGCGATGTGGAGAGATCGGTGCGCTCCAGCTGACGGTCGATGACCGCCTCGGGCAGCTTTGCGGCTTCGATCAGCGCCGCCTTCAACGCAGCGGGATCCGCCAGCGCCTGCTTGCGCGCCTCCTCATAGGCGGCCAGAACACGCTTCACGATCTCGGGATGTTCAGTGGCAAAGCTTTCCGGCGTGTTCAGCACGCCCCAGCTGTTGTTGTCAGGCTTGCGATAAAAGAGCTTTGCGCCCTCCTCCACTTCGGCTGCCGCCATCAGCGGATCGAGACCCGCCCAGGCATCGACGTCGCCGCGGCTCAGCGCCAGCCGGCCATCGGCGTGCTGCAGCAGCACGAACTTCACGTCTTTCGATGTCAGCCCGGCATCGGCCAGCGCCCGCACCAGAAACACATGCGGATCCGTTCCGCGCGTCACGGCAACGGTCTTGCCCTTGAGATCGGCGACGCTCGCAATCGTCGAATCCTTGCCCGTCACCAGCGCCGTCCATTCCGGACGCGAATAGACATAGATGGACTTGATGGGATTGCCGTTGACGCGGGCGATCAGCGCCGCAGCGCCGGCCGTGGACCCGAAATCGATCGACCCCGCATTCAGATATTCGAGCGCCTTGTTGGACCCGGCAGACTGAACCCAGCGAATGCTGATCCCGTCCTTCTCGAACGCTTTTTCCAGCAGGCCTTCCTTCTTGAGGAGCAGACTGACCGGATTATAGGTGGCCCAGTCGATCCGGATCTCCTTCACATCGGCAGCAAGCGCGCCGGTCACGGCCCCTGCAAGCACCACGCCGGTGGCAATGCCGAATGCCAGGAATTTGCCCAAAATCGTCGCCATGTCCCAACCGTCCTCTCAACTCCGGCACGCTGCCGTGAATGGTAGGAAAGGTAGAAAGGAGGCCTGCCGGGAAGAAGGAATGGCTTTCTATTATCTATCAAATCCTTAGAATTTCTACGTTTGCAGCAGGCCCGCATTCGGTGGAAAGTGCACCAACTCGAAGCGAATGGATGTGATACCCTCATGACGATCACCGATGTGCGCCTGTCTGCTGCTGTTCAGGCAGGCCAGCCCAGGGTTGGCGCCCGCAAAACCATCGCCATTATCGGTGGCGGGTTTTCCGGTGCGGCGGTCGCCTATCACTTGGCCGGAAACGTCGACGTCGCCTTCCAGACCGACATCGTCGTCTTCGAGCCCCGCCCCGAAATCGGCCGCGGCCTTGCCTACGACACCGCCGATCCGGCCCATCGCATCAACGTGCCCGCGGCCCGCATGAGCCTACGCCCGGACGAGCCGGAGCACTTCGCCGCCTGGCTTGAGCGGACGAACGCGACCGCCGAAGACAGCCAGGCGAGACGCCCGGACGGCGCGCTCTACCCGCGACGCGGCATGTTCGGCGCCTATGTCGCCGACAGCCTGAAGCCGCACATCGAAAGCGGCGCCGTGCGCCACGTCCGCTCGGCCGTGACGGCGGTGCGCAGCGGTGCGGGCCGATGGGAGATCGAGGACGACACCGGCACGCGCCACGACGCCACCCTCGTCGTCATCGCCACGACGCATCCACCACCGGCTCCGCACCGCGCGCTCGCCGAAGCACTGGGTAACCATCCGCGCTTCGTACCCGATCCGACGCGACCCCGCTCCCTCGCCGCGATCCGTCCGGACGACGATGTCCTCATCGTCGGAAACGGCCTGACCTCCGCCGACGTCGTTGCCTCGCTCACCGGCACCGGCCATCACGGCCGCATCCTCTCCGTCTCGCGCCGCGGCCTGCGCTCGCGCGGCCATGCGTCGTTCCCGCAGGAACCCTTCGGCGACTTTCTCGCCCCACCACCGACGTCTGCCCGCGAACTCGTCAAACGCGTCCGCAACGCCATCCGAGCGGCGCAAGCCACCGGCCTCACATGGCATGCCGTCATCGATCAGGTTCGCACACAGGCCGCCACCTTCTGGCCCGGCCTGTCGATCACCGAGCGCCGCCGGATCGTTCGACACCTCCGGGTCTTCTGGGACGTCCACCGCTTCCGCATCGCCCCGCAGGTCGAACAGGCACTCGATACGGCGATCGAAACGGGCCGCCTCGACATCGTCGCAGGCTCCGTCCGGCAAGCCCGCGTCGAGGGTGACCGCATCCGCGTCACGCTGAAGCTGAAAGGGTCGGCCAGCACCATCGAACGCCTCTTCGACGCCGTGGTCGTGACCACCGGCCCCGCCCATGGCGGCATTCTCGACAGTCAGGGCTGGCTGCGCGATCTCCGGGACACCGGCCATCTCCGCCTCGACCCGACTGGCCTCGGCATCGATTGCGACGGGGAATCCCATGCACTCGACAGGAATGGTCGACCGGAAGACAGCCTCTTGATATCCGGCCCCCTTGCCCGCGGTCGCTTCGGTGAGCTGATGGGCCTGCCGCAGGTGAGCGAGCACGCCCGCCTCGTCGCCGCTCGCATCGCAGACGCGCTCATTGCGCAACGGCACGCCACCGGGATCACCGCACCGTAAGAGCCGGTGAAAACGGAAATCCATTCCCGGTGCGATGCCCGCGGTGGCATTCTCTTCTTTGTCTAGCATTCAAGTAGACATTATCGTGCCGGCCTATCGGAGATGGGCAGCAATCGCCCGCGCCGAACCCATGCCGGCAGCCTCGAGCCCGGCCACTCCGGAAGGAAAATGCGATGAGCCTTGCCAAGACCTCTTCAGCCGCAAACGGCGCCAGCGCTGCGCCCAAAGCGCCGCTGTCCATCGTCCAGTTCGATGGGACAGAGCAGTTGAAGCAGGCCATGCGCCACGTCGCCGCCACGGTCTCCGTCATCACCGCCGGCACGGACGACCGGACCGGCGCCACGGTAACCTCCGCAACGGCCCTGAGCGTCGATCCCCCGACGATGATCGTCAATATCAACCGCTCGTCCTCCAGCTGGCCGGTGATCGCCCGCCACGGCCATTTCTGCGTCAACATCCTGTCGGACGACCAGCAGGACATCGCCGATCGCTTCGCCGGAAAAGGCGGCCTCCGAGGCCCCGCCCGCTATGACGGCGCCGAGTGGACAACACTCGCCAGCGGCGCGCCCGTCCTCAGCGACGCCCTCTCCGCCATCGACTGCGAAGTCGAGCACATCATCGAACACCACACCCACGCCATCATCATCGGCCGCGTCCTCGCCATCAGGCAAAAGGAAGGCGTACCCTTGCTCTACCACAACGGTGGATACGGCACGTTCCGGGGGTAAAGGAAGCCTGGCCAGGGGTGGCTTCGGAACCATTCGCGAGAGACTCGATTGCGAGGTCAGAGCTTCTCCCGACGGACGACGGCGCTCAGCAGCATGCCTGCTGAAGGCGCGCGCTTGGCGTACATTCCGCAGGCGCACTTGCCCTCGCATAGTGGCTTTTACGTGGAAAAAATTCCAAGTATTTTAATAACTTAATAGGAATGGTAGGCCCGGAGGGACTCGAACCCCCAACCAAGCGGTTATGAGCCGCCGGCTCTAACCATTGAGCTACAGGCCCTGACGGCGGTGCCGTTTGCGGGAGGTCAATGGTGGCCTCCGCGGGATGGCTTTAGCGGAATTTCGGGATTGTCACAAGGGACCGCCGTATTCCCTTCACATTCGGCCCGCAACAAGGTTGCAGGGACGAAATAGATGAAGAGAAAGAACCTGATATGACGTCAACGCTCCGCCTGCGCCGTGCCCTTTCGGCTGGTCTCGCTCCCGTTCTCGCGCTCGCCCTGGCGACCACGGCGGCCCTGCCCGCTTTCGCCCAGACACCACCGCCGCCGCATCGCGAGGCCGTGATCGAGGTCAGCGGCGAAGGACGCGCGGCCGTTGCGCCGGATATGGCGATCCTCTCCTTCAGCGTGGTGACGGACGGCAAGACGGCGCGGGAAGCGCTCGATGGCAACTCGAAGTCGATGACCGATGTGCTGGGCGCACTGCGCACCGGCGGCATCGCCGATCGGGATCTCCAGACATCCGGCTTTGCCGTCAATCCGCAGTACCGTTACCCCGAAAACAACAACGGCACCGAGCCCCCGACCCTCATCGGCTATCAGGTGGCCAACACGCTGACCGTGCGTCTGCGCGAGATCGCCAAGCTGGGCGCGATCATCGATCAGGCCGTGACGCTCGGTGTCAATCAGGGCGGCAGCATCCAGTTTACGAACGACAAGCCGGACGCAACGCTCAACGAAGCCCGCAAGGCCGCCGTTGCCGACGCGATAGCCAAAGCGCGGACGCTTGCCGAAGCGGCCGGCGTCAAACTCGGGCGGGTGATCGAGATCAACGAGAATGCCGGTCGCCCCGAACCGATGCCCATGGCCCGCGCCATGGCCAAGGATATGGCCGAAACGTCCGTGCCGATCGCCAATGGCGAAAACAACTATAACGTCACGGTCAACGTGACCTTTGCGATCGATCCCTGACCGCAAAGGTAAAGCGGCGAGCCCTGCCCCGGCTCGCCGCTCTGTCTCTGGTGGATAGGAACGTCCATCGCCGCTCGTAAGGTCCAAGGTCGGGCCGCGACAGAGGCGATTCGAGTCGGAGCAGAGGGACGGTGTGCTGCCAGGCTCTCTCCCGCTTCCTCGCCGACTCTCATCAAGAGCGCCCATCACGGAAAAAGCCTGCCGGCTCCGTTTGGACCAGGCAGGCTTTTCGATTCATGCGACCGGCAACCCGAAGATGCCGATCGCAAGTCCAACTGCTCGATTACCGGCCGAGAGCGGGGCATCCCCGGACATTTGCGAATGTTACCGTGCGGAAACCCCCACGAAAGCGGCCTTCGACGACGACACGGCGCGGGGTGACATCGACCACGCGGGCGCGGCGCAGGCCGTAGGCGCTGGCCTTGTCGGCAGCAAGCCACGGTGCGCAACGACCCCGGCGGTCACGACCCCAGTCGCGGTGATCGCGGTCGTGGCGGTTACGCGACCAGTCGCGCTCGTCGCGATACTGAACATCGACCACGGAGCCGGAGTGGAGGCCGAGACGGATCTGGTCGGCAGATGCGGTGCCGGCAAAGGCGGAAAGGCCGGAGACGCCGATCAGCGCAGCAACGGCAAGTCGGGTGATCATGGTTTTCATGGAGCGTTTCCTCGATCGTCTGGAGCGCACCGGCGTCGCCGCAGGGCGTTCATTTGTTGCTCGCCATCTTCCGGCGAAGGACCCCTTTCTAGCGCGAGGAAGCTGAATGTAGGTAAAATCGCACATTCACGTACCGTTCATTTTGAACGAGTCGCCCGAAGAGATGCGCTCTAGCGCAGCAATTGCTGCTCGAAGATGCGGATGTTGCGGTAATGGGTGAGGCGCGTCACGCTCGGCCCATCGAACTCGAAGACGAAGACACTCGGGATCGAATAGGACTGCCCGCTTGCCGGGGGAAAGCCGGCCATGCTCTCGCGATAGTGTCCGCGCGCCGTGACATCCACGGCAACGCGCTGGCCAAGCTGATCGCGCATCGGCACCATATCGACGAATTCTTCGTCAAAATGCCGAAAATAGCTCATGATCGCCAAGCGCAACGGATGCGAGCCGATGGCGCGCTGTCCAGTCAGGGTATCCAGTGCCGCATCTTCGTCCAGAAACCCTGCGATCGTCTCGAAATCGCGATGGTTCAGGGCCTCCATGAAGCGCTGCGCGATCGTCTGTACGTCGGTCATCTCTCCTCCATCGTCGTCCGCCCGCGCTTTATGAAAGCAAAGGCTCATGAGAAAAGATGATGCGGGAGCCGCCGATGTCAAGCGAAGGCTCGTCCAGATCGCTTCTGAGTGAGCGGAACGAGTGCCGTCGATTAGCGTCCGATATGAAGCACCACCTCGCGCCGATGCGGGCGCTGGCGATGTTCGAAGAGATAGAGGCCTTGCCACGTGCCGAGCACAAGGCGCCCCGCCGATACGGGAATGCCGATCGACACGGCGGTGAGTGCCGCCTTGATATGCGCCGGCATGTCGTCGGGCCCCTCGTCGGTGTGAATGACCCACCGCATCGACGGGTCGTCGGACGGCGGCACGAGGCGCGAGAAGAACGTGTCGAGATCCCGCCGCACGTCGGGATCGGCATTTTCCTGGATGAGCAGCGAGCAGGAGGTGTGACGGACGAACACCGTCAGCAAGCCCTCCTCGACCCCGGACTGTCGCACGAAGGCCTGCACCTCGCCGGTAAACTCGTAGAGCCCCGCGCCGCGGGTCGATACGGTCAGCATGGTCTGTGGCATGACATCTCCCGGATGCTGATGGATCGGCGGAAGCCTGTTCTATACCTGAACCAGCGTGTTGAACCCACCATAGATCATTCTCTGCCCGTCGAACGGCATGGCGTCCGGGGCGATTTTCAGTCGCGGATCCGCCATGACCTTCGGCACGATCAGGTCCCGCTCGGCCTTGGAGGCGTAGACGATCCAGGCGAAGATCACCACCTCATCCCCGGTTGCCTGCACGGCGCGGGGAAACGAGGTGACCTGCCCATAGGGCAGATCGTCGCCGACGCATTCCACGTAATCCAGCGCCCCGTGCGCCTTCCAGACCGCGCCGGCCGCCCGCGCCAGGTCCGCATAGGCGTCAAGCCGATCCCGGCGCACGGCGACGATGAAACCATCGACGTAGGTCATATCTTCTCCTTTCACGCGCAAGAGCGTGCATTCGTCATGGCAAAGGAAGGCGAAGGCTGGCGAGATGTTCCGCAACGAGGCTCAGGCAGGCCGGGAAAGATGCGATCTCAATCCGCCGGGAGACGGCGGCTGGCCCAGGCGCTGCGCGGAATCGCTCCACCAAGGGCAAAGCGGAAGGCCGTAATCGTATCGAACGTGGCGTTGACGGTGCATTCGAACGTGATCTCGCGCCACACGCCGCGGGATCGGACGGCGCCACCGCGGGCGCTGAGATGCTGCCCGGAGATCAACCCGCCATTCCTCCCGAACACCTTGATAATCTCCGGGACAAACGCCGCACTGGAGTGTCGTGTCTGCTCAAGCGCCTCGATGCTGCAGATCTGCACGAGACGTGCTTCCGGCGGCAACTTGTCCAAGGCGCCGCGCACGCGCGGATCCGCCAGAATGTTCTTGGAATAGAGCGTCTTCGCCGGCTTCGGTGCCGGCGCCGGTGTCGGCTTTGCCTGCGGGATGGCAGGCGTGGCGGGAACATAGGCCGCCTGCTCACTTGGCGTCATCGGTGAGGTGTCGCTGCCCTCGGGCGTCGGAGTGGTTGGCATTTCTTCTGGGATCTTACTATCCATCGCGCGGGGAGGTATTTCGCGCGGAGGCTGCTGCTCTTGCTCCGCGGAAGGTGGCTCGACGGCGGACTTGGGTGACACGGGCGTAACGGCCTCCCCCTTTCCTTCGCCCGACATCGTCGTGCCCGCGAGGATCTCCGGTACGGCCGGCGGCGTCTCCGTCTGTTCGGGCGCAGGCGCTGGTAACACGGCCGCACCCGGCGTCGATTCCGCGACGGGCGCTTTGGCCGTGGCGGGAGGTGCCGTATCCGGTTTCTCCGCGGCTTGCGCAGGGCTCGTCGGTGGCGCCCCGACCGGCTCGGGCGGTACCGTATCAGCTTGTTTGGCCTTGCCATCCGGTGCCGGCATATCGACGGGATCCGGAGGCGCATCCGGCTCCGCCGCCGCAGACGCTTCGAAGGGTCGCGATGGCGCGGCGGGCGGCGGCGGTTCGGCCGGAGCCGGTGTCGCGCCGGGTGGTGGGGGAGGAGATGCAGACTCCGGCTTGGAGGCCGCGGCCGGCGACCGCGGTGCCTTCTCCGCTTTCGTGGCCTCGGGCTCTGGCTGCGGCGGCTGTGGTTCCGGCTCGGGCACGATTTCCACGGTGACACTCGGCTCGACGGGCGCCTCCGCCGTTGTCTCGGGAAGTTGCAGGAGGAACGGCGCAACCACGGCGGCATGGAGCGCGAGCGAGGCGAGAACCGCCAGGAGAGGTTTATCGTACCGCCGCTGAGAAGAATCTGATGTCACGGGATGGACATAGGCACTTTCCGCCGCAAGACCAAGCGGAGGGCGGTCTCGCCTGCGTTTTCTCGCCACGGATAACGATCAGCTTTCTGCCTGCACAGATTCAAAGCCGAGGTCCCATGACATCAGCGCCATGGCGATGACATCGGCATAGGCACCGTTGCGAAACGCATAGGCCCGCAACAGGCCCTCGCGCCGAAAGCCAGCCCGCTCGTAAAGCGCGATCGCGCCCGCATTGTCGGAAAACACCGTCAGTTCCACGCGCCGGATCTGCAGCCAGTTGAAAGCCGCATCCAGCAGCGCATCGAGCAGCGCCACACCGATACCCAGCCGTTGAAAATCGTCATGAACGCCGAGGCCGAGAATGGCGACATGCTGGCGCCGGCCGGACTGGCGGTGCAAGCCGCCCAGCCCGACGATTCGCCCATCGATCTCCGCCACCACCACCGTTGATGGCGCCTCCCCGCCTGCCCCCAACCACCGCGCCGTGGCGTCTTCGCTTTGAAACGGCAGCCTTTGCGTGCCCGCCCGATAAAGCGGAAGATTGGAAAGCTCCGTGATCCCCGCAATATCGCGCTGCTCGGCCGCTCGAAGTCTCAGCCCTTCGGGAAGACGACGATCGGCGTGAGGATGGGAGAAAGGTAATGCATCAGACATGGATCGCTCCTTGAAGTGTCAAGGGCGAACCGTCACCGGGCCACCCTTTGGAAGGGGGCACGGACGGCGGAACAGACGATCAGTCCCGACAACGCTCCGCACACCCCATGCGGGATGTCACGATGCAGGTCGTCATGAGGCAGATGCGGTTCATGAGGCAAAGCGTATGCAGCTTACCGCCGACAGTCAAGGAGGCCGGCCGGCGCAGGATACCTTCAGTTCCCGCGCACCCCGGCCCGCAAACGAAAACGGCGCCCGCTTGTCGCGGGCGCCGTTTGGTTATCGTGCTTGAGTGAGTGGCTCAGCTGTCGAGGAACGACCGCAGCTTGCGCGACCGGCTCGGGTGCTTGAGCTTGCGCAACGCCTTGGCCTCGATCTGGCGAATACGTTCGCGCGTGACCGAGAACTGCTGGCCGACTTCTTCCAGCGTGTGGTCCGTGTTCATGCCGATGCCGAAGCGCATGCGCAGGACGCGCTCTTCGCGCGGCGTCAGCGATGCCAGAACGCGTGTCGTCGTCTCGCGCAGGTTCGCCTGAATGGCGGCATCGATCGGCAGCAACGCGTTCTTGTCCTCGATGAAGTCGCCGAGATGGCTGTCTTCCTCGTCGCCCACCGGGGTTTCGAGCGAAATCGGCTCCTTGGCGATCTTCAGGACCTTGCGGACCTTCTCAAGCGGCATGGCCAGCTTCTCGGCCAGCTCTTCCGGGGTCGGCTCGCGGCCGATCTCGTGCAGCATCTGGCGCGATGTGCGGACGATCTTGTTGATCGTCTCGATCATGTGCACCGGAATACGGATCGTGCGGGCCTGGTCGGCAATCGAACGTGTGATCGCCTGCCGAATCCACCATGTGGCATAGGTGGAGAACTTGTAGCCACGACGATACTCGAACTTATCGACCGCCTTCATCAGACCGATATTGCCTTCCTGGATCAGATCCAGGAACTGAAGGCCGCGGTTCGTGTACTTCTTGGCGATCGAGATCACGAGGCGGAGGTTGGCTTCCACCATCTCCTTCTTCGCGATCCGGGCTTCACGCTCGCCCTTCTGGACCATGTGAACGATCCGGCGGAATTCCGAAATCGAGATGCCGGTTTCCGTCGCCAGATTGTGGATCTCGCCGCGGATCGTGCTGATCATGTGCTCTTCGTTCTTGACGAAGGGAGCCCAGCCACGTCCCGTCAGATTGCTGACTGTCTCCATCCAGTTCGTCACAAGTTCGCTACCGGAATATTGCTCCAGGAACGAGTCGCGCTTTACGCCGTAGCTTTCGGCAAGACGCAGCAGCTTGCCTTCGTTCTGCACCAGCCGCTTGTTGATGTCGTAGAGCTGCTCGACCAGATTATCGACGCGATTCTGGTTGAGCGACAGCGACTTTACGGCGGTGATGAGCTCGTCCTTGAGCTCCTTGTACTTCTTTTCCTGGGCGGATGTCAGCGATCCGGTCGCGGCATTCATCCGCAACTCGACCTGCTGATCCTGCAGCTTGCGCAGCTTCTTGTAGGTCTCGGCAATGATGTCGAGCGTTTCCATGACCTGCGGGCGCAGTTCCGCTTCCATCGCGGCAAGCGAAAGGTTCGACTCGTCGTCGTCCTCTTCCTCCTCCTCGGGCGGCAGGCCCTCGCCACCGACATTGGTAATGTCGTCTTCGCTGGTGCGCGAACGGCGGGTCTTTTCCTTCTCTTCTGCCGCCTTGCGATCCGCCTCGATCTTTTCGGGCGACTGGAACTGCGGTGCAGCCTTGGCTTCCGGACCCGAATAGGTCGTTTCGAGATCGATGATCTCACGCAGCAGCGTCTGGCCTTCGTTCAGTTCGTCACGCCAGATGATGATGGCCTGGAACGTCAGTGGGCTCTCACAGAGGCCCGCAATCATCGTCTCGCGCCCGGCCTCGATGCGCTTGGCGATCGCGATTTCGCCCTCGCGCGACAGGAGCTCGACCGAGCCCATTTCGCGCAAATACATCCGCACCGGATCATCCGTCCGGTCCGTCGGTTCTTTCTTCTTGGCGGTTGCAAGCGCGGTGCCGCTGGAGGTCGCGATCTCGCCGCCCTCACTATCGGGCTCGTCGTCGCTTGCCTCTTCCTCGCCGCCGGATGCGTTCTCGTCGACCTCTTCGTCCTCGACGACATTGATGCCCATGTCGGACAACATGGCCATCGTGTCTTCGATCTGCTCGGAGGTCACCTCTTCGGACGGGAGCACGGAGTTCAGCTCGTCCATCGTGACGTAGCCGCGCTTCTTGGCGGCCTTGATCATCTTCTTGACCGCGTCGTCCGAGAGATCGAGAAGCGGGCCGTCCGTTGCGCCGTCGCGTTCAGATTCGGCTTCTTCGTTCTCTTTGACTTTGGTTGCCATTCTTCGTCGCTTTCTTTGGACCAGCATTCCACGTTGGAGCGGTGACGAGCCGTGTGGCCCGGGCGCTTTTCGGCGCAACACCGCGAACATTACCCCTGACCTAACGGGCTGATATTAATTCCCGATTAACCACGGCATCTGCCGCGGTCATCCCGGTCGGCTGCGACAGCAGCACGCTCCAAACATCACTTGCATGATGATCGTTTCCGCCGTATCCAATAAACCTTCCAAGCCAAAGACGGTTGATTCCCAGATTCTTCGGCTACGTCAAGCTCTTCCGGCGGAAAACAGCGCAATTAGGCGAAAAACGCCGGAATTAAGGCTCGGCATTGCCGCTATGTCTATCTGCTAGGCAGATGTAGGACGTTTCACCCGCAAGACAAGAGCAAGACGAAAGGTTGCGCACGCAAGCAACCGCGCTTGTCTCTTTTCACCCGAGACGCCCACACGGGTAAGTCACATCTCACAAGACTTTCTTGCACTTGGCATGAAAAGAGCCTTCCAACAGGACGAAGTCTGCGTTCGCGCGTGACGGTCCCGCTGAACCACGGCACACGGTCGAAAGGCATGCTTAAGGACGGGCGGACACTATCCGCGGAACGTCCGGATGACCTCCAGGAACTGCTCGCCGAACCGCTCCTTCTTGCTCTGCCCGATGCCGGGAACATCCAGCAGATCGTCCGCATCATCAGGCCGCATCTTGGCAAGCGCGATCAGCGTCGTATCCGGGAAGACGACATAGGGTGGCACGTTCATGCCGCGGGCAATTTCCGCGCGCGTCCCCCTGAGCGCCTCGAAGAGTTCGAGATCCGACCCGTCCAGTGCCGCCTTTTCCTTTGCTGCCGGCGAGCGTGCATTTCTGGCCGCCTTGGCAGATGTCGGACGGTCCTTGCGGAACCGCACTTCCGTTTCCTTCTTGAAGACCGCGCGTGCCGTCGGCTCCAGCTTCAGGGCGCCGAACGCGGCGTGATCGACGCTGAGGAAGCCGGCGGCCAGCAACTGCCGCAGGATCGACTGCCAGGTCTTCGCCGCAATCTCCTTGCCCGCCCCGAACACCGGCATATCCGCATGGCCAAACCGCGTCGTCTTCTCGTTCACCGTGCCGGTGAGCACATCGATGACGTGACCTGCGCCAAAGCGTTCGCCCGTGCGATAGACGGCCGCCAGCGCCTTGATCGCCGCCTCGGTGCCATCCCATGTCTCGACCGGGTTCAGACAGGTATCGCAATTGCCACAGCCGCCCGCATGACGCTCGCCGAAATGTGCGAGGATCGCCTGCCGCCTGCAGGAGGCCGTCTCGCAGATGCCGAGAAGCGACCCGAGCTTGCCCCGCTCGATGCGCTTGATGTCCTCGGCCGCCCCGCCTTCGTCGATCATCTTGCGCCGCTGAATGACGTCGGCCATGCCATAGGCCATCCAGGCCTGAGACGGCATGCCGTCACGTCCGGCGCGCCCTGTCTCCTGGTAATAGGCCTCGACGGAGCCCGGCAGATCGAGATGCGCCACATAGCGCACATCCGGCTTGTCGATCCCCATGCCGAAGGCGACCGTTGCCACGAGACAGAGGTTTTCCTCCTTCAGGAAGGCATCCTGGTTCGCGTCACGCACAGCGCGGTCCATGCCGGCATGGTAGGCGCGCGCCCGGATGCCCTGCCCGTTCAGCCATTCCGCCGTGTCCTCGACCTTCGCACGCGACAGGCAATAGACGATGCCGCTCGCCCCCTTGTGCCGCGAGAGGAAGCGCAGCAATTGCTGGCGCGGCTGGTCGCGTTCGACGATCTCGTAGGCGATGTTCGGCCGGTCGAAACTCGAGCTGAACACGCGCGCATCGGACAGTGCCAGCCGCTCGATGATATCGCCGCGCGTCTGCGGATCGGCCGTCGCCGTCAGCGCGAGACGCGGCACGCCGGGATAGAGCGTTGCAAGCTGCCCGAGCGTGCGATATTCCGGCCGGAAATCATGCCCCCATTGCGATACGCAATGCGCCTCGTCGATCGCGAACAGTGCGATCTCCACCCCCGCCACCATCTCACGAAACCCGTCTGTCACGATCCGCTCCGGCGTGACGTAGAGCAGATCGAGCGTCCCGTCGCGCACGGAACGTCGCACATCGATAAAGTCCTCGCGCGACAGCGACGAGTTCAGCGCCGCCGCCCGAACGCCGAGCGCCTTCAACGCCTCCACCTGGTCGCGCATCAGTGCGATCAAGGGAGACACGACGATCCCGAGCCCCGATCGGCACAGCGCCGGCACTTGGAAACAAAGCGACTTACCGGCCCCCGTCGGGAACAGCACCACCGCATCCCCGCCCGAAACCACATGCTCGACCACATCACCCTGCTGTCCGCGAAAAACGGAATAGCCATAGACGGCTTTCAACACATCCAGCGGCGCCTTGCCGGTCGCTCGAAATGTGGTCGGCGCGGACTCCCGCCGTTGTCTGCCCGGTGGATCGAGAACCGGATCGAAAGGCGGATCGTTCCGTGTCGAGAAAGAAGGCGCTTGAGAAGATGTCATGAAAGCCATTCTGCACGATTCCACCAGCCGGCGCGAGGGCGCTGGCTGCCGAACGCCGCGAAGACCACAGCAGAGTGCACCTGCCTGCCCATCTGGCATGGCTCGAGAATACAGAAAGAGAAGCGAAAGAAAAGCGATTTGTTCTTGATTTGTTCAGAATATGAATTAGGATTGTCTCATGAATGACACGCGCCTCTTCGCACAGACCAGAGCGGATCGCGTGGCGGAAACCATGAACCGGAGCAAGGACAAGGAGCCGCGGAATGACCTCTACAGTCCATCCGTCATTTGGCACCCGGCCCTTTGACCCGCCCGGAGAGCACGCCGAATCCTTCGATAATCGCCTCCTGATTCTCCAGCCGCTCCACTTCGTTCTGCACCTCTTCCAGATTGCGCAGGACAAGGCTTGCCAGGTCGTCATCGCCGTCTTCCGTCGCCCGTGCGAGATCCCGCTCCAGCTCGCGACGCTGCCAGAGAAGTGCCTTCGTCCGCTTGTGCAGCGCCAGAGCCTGTCGATAGCCTTCCAGCGCATCGGCAGGATCGGCCGCCTGCGTGGCGATCCAGAGGCGGGCGAAGCGAACCTGCTGGTCGAGCATGGCGAGAAGCCCGGCAAAACCGGCGGCCTCCAGGTTTTCCACCAGCATCTCGCGCGTCAGCCGCGGCCCCTTGGCGGCGGCCGCGTTCAGCACCTGCGACCAGAGGCGCTGAAGCTCCTTGCTCTCGTAGTCGATCACCGAGATCTCGTCATACTCGGCAAACAGCACGTCGGGATGATTGACGATCGTCAGTGCCAGCACGCTTTCCTTCAGCGGCGGCAGGGACTGCACGCCGGAGACGATCGAGGACCGCGCCAGCCGGTCGGATACGCCCGAAAGACTGCGCATCGGCGCCGATTCCTTGCCGAAACCGCCGCGACCGCCGGATCGGCCACCGCCTGGCCCGCCGCTCCTTTGTCCGCCACCGGGCTGGAAACCGCCCGTCCCTCCGCCGCGCCCATGGTTTCCGCCCTGAAAGCCGCCGCCTTGGAAGCCGGAGCGCTGCGGCCCGCGCAGATAGGTATTGAGCCGGTCGCGCATCGCCTGCCCATAGTGCCTGCGGACGCTCTCGTCGCCGATCACGCCGACGACCTGCTTCAGCTTCGCCTCGAGCTCCGCCCGCTTTTCCGGCGTCTCGAAGCTTCCCGACTGAATCTCCCGGGTCCAGACCATTTCGGAAAGGGATCGCGCCGCCACCAGCACGCGGTCAAACGGCGCACGCCCCTCTTCCCGCACGAGATCGTCGGGGTCCTTGCCGTCCGGCAGCAGCGCGAACCGCACGGAGCGGCCGGGTTTCAGGTGCGGCAGCGCCAGATCGACGGCGCGATTGGCAGCGCGGATACCGGCGCCATCGCCATCGAAGCAGAGGATCGGCTCCTGCGTCAGCTTCCAGAGAAGCTCCAGCTGATTCTCGGTCAGCGCCGTCCCAAGCGGCGCCACCGCGTTCTCGATCCCGGCCTGATGGAGAGCGATGACGTCCATATAGCCTTCGACGGCGATGATCGTGTCGTTGCCGTCGGCGCCCCCCAGCGTCCGGCGGGCACGGGCAAAATTATAGAGCACGTTGCCCTTGTGAAAGAGCTCGGTCTCGTTGGAGTTGAGGTACTTCGCGGGTGCATCGGGCGACATGGCCCGCCCGCCGAACGCGATCACCTTCTCGCGCGACGACAGGATCGGAAACATGATCCGGTCGCGAAAACGGTCGTAGGATACCGCGATGTCGGGACCGTGCACCACGAGACCGCAAGCCTCGATCTGCTCGCGCGGAATGCCCTTGTTGGCAAGGTGCTCTTTCAAGGCGTTGCGGCTTTCCGGCGCGTAACCGAGCCGGAACGTCTCGATCGTCCGCCCCGTCAGGCCCCGGTCACGCAGATAGGCCCGGGCGCGGGCGCCGTTCGCCGTCTGAAGCTGATCCTGAAAGAATTGCGTCGCCATTTCCATGACGTCCTGCAGGGTCGAACGCTCCCTGTCGCGTTTCTCCGCTTCCACATCCGGCTGCGGCATGGCGACGCCGGCGAGATCGGCGATCTGCTGCACGGCCTCGGGAAAGCTCATCCCGTCGAGTTCGTTCAGAAACCGGAAATGATCGCCCGAAACACCGCAGCCGAAGCAGTGGTATCGCCCCTTCCGATCTTCGCAGTGGAAGCTTGGCGATTTCTCTCCGTGAAAGGGGCAGCAGGCCCAATAGTCGCCCTTGGACGCGTTGGTCTTCTTCCGGTCCCAGGTCACGCGTTTGCCGATCACGTCCGAAATCGGGACGCGATCCTTGATCTCTTCGAGAAAGGTCGGGGAAAAACGCATGCGCCCGATATAGTCGCTTGCGCGCCGTACCGCTACAGCGCGCAACATCCCTCACCGCTATCCACAGGCAAGACGCTCGCGGGCGGGAAAAGCGAAGCCGGCAGCCGTGTCATCGACCGCCGGACATCGCGCAAACGGGCGACGTCAGGCGCCCGACAGAAGGCCCTTCAGCACACCGGATGCCTTGGCGAAATCCATCTGGCCGGCATGCCGCTCCTTCAGGATCGCCATGACCTTGCCCATGTCCTTCGGGCCCGTTGCCTCAGCATCGGCAATGGCGGCCGTGACGACCTCCTTCACCCGCGCTTCGGAGAACTGCTCCGGCTGGAAGTCGGCGATGATGACGATTTCCTCGCGCTCATGCGTGGCCAGTTCCGGCCGGCCGGCATCCTCGTAGACCTTCGCCGATTCTTCGCGCTGCTTGACCATCTTCGCAAGGATCTGCAGCAGCTCGTCATCGGTCGTCTCGGGCTTGCCGACGCCGCGATTGGCGATATCGCGGTCCTTCAGCGCGGCCTGTACCAGCCGCAGCGTGGAAACCCGGCGGGCATCCTTGGCCTTCATGGCCGTCTTCAGGGCATCGTTGATCGTGTCGCGCAGCATGGGTATCTCCCTTGTCTCTTGTGGGTGTGTCGTCTCTTGTGGGTGTTTCGTCCTGGCGGCCCTCATAGACCATCGGCAAGGCCGCAACAAACAGCTTCGTCATCAGATGGGATGGCCGGCGACCTCTTGCGAGCAGCGCAGGGCGCGGCCGCATTATTCGGCGGATTTCCATTGGCAGTGGTTGACCGCGCGCAACCGCGCGCTTATGTCGAGGACCTGCACCAAGAGAGACCCGAATTGCGACCCGCGCCCGAATGCGCCGGGCGGCACCGGGTGCTGAGAAGCTTGGCGACCCGGTGGCCCGATCTTCCGCCGCCTCGCCGCAACGGGATGACGCCGATGACCGCTCCATGGACCATTGAAACCGCAACCGCCATGCTCGTCCTGGCGGATGGCACCGTGATCGAAGGCAAGGGCATCGGGGCGACCGGCGCCGTTCCCGCCGAAGTCTGTTTCAACACGGCCCTCACCGGCTACCAGGAAATCCTGACCGACCCGTCTTATCTCGGCCAGATCGTCACCTTCACCTTTCCCCATATCGGCAATGTCGGCGCCAATGACGAAGATATCGAGGACCTGACGCCGGCAGCTCGCCACGGCGCGGTCGGCGTCATTTTCAAAGCCGATATCACCGACCCCTCCAACTACCGCGCCGTGCGCCATCTCGACGCCTGGCTGAAGGCCCGCGGGATCATCGGCATGTGCGGCATCGACACGCGCGCTCTGACGGCCTGGATCCGTGAGAACGGCGCCCCGAACGCCGTCATCGCCCATGATGCCAATGGGCAGTTCGACATCGACGCGCTGAAGGCGATGGCGAAGGACTGGAGCGGCCTCGAAGGCCTCGATCTCGCCAAGGTCGCGACCTCGGGGCAGTCCTCTGTCTGGAGCGAAAAGCCCTGGGTCTGGAACGAAGAAACGGCCACGCTGACGGCGGATGCGGCCAAGTACCATGTCGTCTGCATCGACTACGGTGTGAAGCGCAACATCCTGCGCCTCTTTACCGGGCTCGACTGCAAGGTCACGGTCGTGCCGGCGACGACAAGCAAGGACGACGTCCTCGCGCTCAACCCGGATGGCGTCTTCCTCTCGAACGGCCCGGGAGATCCGGCAGCGACCGGCGAATATGCCGTGCCTGTCATCCGCGAGCTGATCGAAACCGACATCCCGGTCTTCGGCATCTGCCTCGGCCACCAGATGCTGGGCCTTGCGCTCGGCGGCAAGACCGAAAAGATGCATCAGGGCCATCACGGCGCCAACCATCCGGTGAAGGATCATACGACGGGCAAGGTCGAGATCGTCTCGATGAACCACGGCTTTGCGGTCGATTCCGCCTCGCTTCCGGCCGGCGTCGAGGAGACCCACGTCTCTTTGTTCGATGGCACAAATTGCGGCCTGCGTCTCTCCGGCAAGCCCGTCTTCTCCGTCCAGCACCATCCGGAAGCCTCCCCCGGCCCGCAGGACAGCCACTACCTCTTCCGCCGCTTCGTCAACCTGCTGCGCGAGAAGAAGGGCGAGGACGCTCTGGCGGAACGCGCCTGAGTGTCTGATGCGGTTTCCGGTTGATCAGACCGGGAACCGGAAGAGGCGGGCGGCAGGGCGATATCCCGCGAGCGGCTCAGCTCAGCTTGCGAACAATCCGGAAGAACCGGGCGTTTAGCAGCACGGCTGCAGCGAGCAGTCCGAGCGAGAAGCCGTACCAGACGCCCTGCCCGCCGAAACCGAGCGGAAAGGCGAAGATCCAGGCCGAGAAGAAGCCGATCGGCCAGTAGGAGATCAGCGCCAGCACCATCGGCACCGTCGTGTCCTTCAACCCGCGCAACATGCCGGCGGCAATGGCCTGCAGGCCATCGACGAGCTGGAAAGCGCCTGCGATGACGATCAGGGGGCCGGCATAGGCCAGCACGAGCGCTGCATCCGTGCGCGCGGTGTCGAGATAGAGCGCGGCGAGCGCATAAGGTATGACGGCAAACAGTGTCGAGCCGAGGGCGGCGCAGATGATGCCGAGCGCGAGCGCCGAGATGCCGGCTTTGCGCACGCCCTCCATGTCGCCGCGGCCATAGGCAAGCCCGACGCGCACGGTCGCCGCCTGGGCAAGTCCGAGCGGGATCATGAAGGCGATGGAGGCAAATTGCAGGGCGATGCCGTGGGCGGCCAGTTCCACCGTGCCGATCGTGCCCATGAGCAGCGACGCGACGGTGAAGAGGCTGACTTCGGCGAGAATCGTCAAGGCGATCGGCAGGCCCAGCAGCACGACTTCCTTCAGCGCATGCCAGTCGGGATTCCAGAACCGTACGAAGAGCTCGAAGCCGCGCAGTTCCGCGTGCCGCTGGATGTAGACGATGGCGAGCACGAGGCCGAGGATGGCGACCGCCAGTGCCGCCCAGGCCGCCCCGACCATGCCGAGCGCCGGAAAGCCGAAATGGCCATAGATCAGCAGGTAGCAGAAGCCGGCATTGAGCACGAGCGTGATCAGGGTGATGTAGAGAATGATCCCCGCGCGCTCCAGTCCGCTGAGGAAGGCCCGCAGCACCATGAAGACGAGGCTCGGGAAGACAGCCCATTGCGCGACATGCAGATAGCCGGCCGCCTTCGCCGCTACCTCCGGCTGCTGGCCGGCAAAGAGCAGGATCGGCTCGGCCAGCCACAGGATCGGCGCGGTAAGGACGCCGTAGATCAGCACCGCCCACATGCCCATGCGCACGGAACGCCGCGTCGACACGACATCGCCCCGCCCGACAGCCTGCGCCACCATCGGCACGACCGCGTTGGAAAAGCCGGATCCGAACACGAAAATGGTGAAGAACATCTGCGTCGCGAGAATGATGGAGGCAAGCTCCGTTGCGCCCAGCTTGCCCACCATCACCACGTCGGTGGTGTTGATGGCGAGCTGCGCGATCTGCGCGGCAACGAAGGGCACGCCGAGAATGACGCTTCCACGGAAGTGTGCAGCCCAGGAATTGTCCCCACGGATATCCCCCGCAGCGGGGTGCGTTGACGTCAGCATGATCGAAAAGCCTCTGGTCCGTCGCGGCCGGAATGGGCTCACGCGACGCGTCGCTCATAGCGCGAATGGCGGCAAACCTCCAGCCAGAGGCGTGCACTGCTGGAAATTTCATCCAGACATCACAGAGATTGATCGTTTTCGAGACAGTCTCCGGTCAGATCCTCGGAATTTCGGCGGATGCGTCTTTCGGTTTCAGGCGGGTCACATAGAGGAACACGGCGGCAGCGATGAGGACGGCGGAGAGGATGTAGGGTGCACCGGCAAAAATCACCGGCGCATCCGGCGCCGTGAACCGGCTGAAGATATGCGCGAAGACCAGCGGCCCGAGAATGGTCGTGAAGGAGGATATGCTGGAAAGCGCACCTTGAAGCTCGCCCTGCGCGGAAGGCGGCACCTTGGCAGCGGCGATCGAGCGCAGCGGCGGGTCGGCAAGCGCCTCCAGGCACGTTGCGGCGATCACGGCATAGACCATCCAGCCCTGGAAGGCGAAGGCATAGCCGAAAAGCCCGACGCAGCAGAAGACGAGGCCGACGGCGCCGGCGCGCCATTCGCCGAGCACGGGAATGATGCGCGGCAGGATGAAGGCCATGACGATCGCGCTGCAGATCCCGAAGACACCCAGCGACAGACCGATCTGCCCCTCGCTCCAGCCATAGCGATAGGTGGCGACGAAGGACCAGACGGAGGGATAGACCGCATGGGCCTGCCAGTAGAGGAAGAACACCAGCAGCACCCAGCCGATGCCGGGATAGCTGCGCATCTGGCGCAGTGCGCCGAGCGGATTGGCGCGCCGCCACTCGAAGCGCCGGCGATGCTTGCGCTCCAGCGTTTCCGGCAGCAGGAAGAAGGCGACCACGAAATTGACGAAGGAGAGCAGCGCCGCACCATAGAATGGCACACGCGGGCCGAACTCGCCGAGTGCTCCGCCGATGACCGGCCCCAGCGCAAAGCCCGTGCCGAAGGCAATGCCGATGAGACCGAAATTCTTGGCGCGGTTGCTGTCGTCGGAAACGTCGGCGATGAAGGCCGAGGCGGTGGAAAAGCTGGCGCCGGAGATGCCGGCAAGAATGCGCCCGACGAACAGCATGCCGAAACTCGTGGCCAGCGCGCAGATCAGGTTGTCGATTGCGAAGGTCAGCACCGATGCGAGAAGGACCGGGCGGCGTCCGAACCTGTCAGAGAGATTGCCGATCAGCGGAGCGAACAGAAATTGCATGCCGGAATAGACGAGCAGCAACCATCCGCCATCGATGGCCGTGTCGCTGACCGTATCTCCCGTCAGTTCCGCCAGAAAGGCCGGCAGCACCGGCATGATGATCGCGATGCCGATGATGTCGAGAAAGAGGATCATGAAAACGAGGAATAGCCCCCGCCTCGCAGCAGCCGGATCGATCATGCCAAACCTCCCCACTCCCGCACAACGCGTCTCGAAGACACGAGGCCCTAACGCAAACCGTCCGACCCTGCCGGGCTCCGTCTGCTTCCCGCTGCTGTAGAGGCAAGCAGGAAGCGAGGCAACGGCCATTGTCGCTACGATCCTCACCGCGGATATCGGCGGCGGAAAGAGAACGGGACCCGGCCATGTGAAATGGCCGGGTCCCGCAGCGGCAATACGTCGATCGGGCGCGGATCAGGCGCCGACGGCGCCGTCCTCGATCTTGCGGATCGCGACCACGGACGGCCGGGGCAGCGTGCCCTTGAAGTCCGGCCAGAGGGTTTCGGCCTTGTCCAGCGTTTCGGCATCCTCGGCCGGATGCTGCACGGAGACGAACAGGGTCTTGCCATCGGGCGTGAAGCAAGGCCCGGTCGCCTCCGCACCGGCGGGACAGGTAAAGAGCAGCTTCGGCAGGCCGCGGGCCGGACCTTCCGTGTCGATGCCGTAGATCCCGTCCGGCAAGCCGAAATCGTTCGCGCCATCCGTCGCGACCCAGAGCCGGCCCGAGGGGTCGAAGGTGATGTTGTCGGGACAGACGAACCAGCCGTTTTCAGAGGTTTCCGGATGGAAGCTCGCCCTGGTCGCCGCGTCGGCCGGATTTCCGGCGAGAACGAACAGGTCCCATTCATAGATGTCAGCCGTATGGTCGGCATCGCGGCCGCGTCCGCCGGGCGGGATCAGCTCGACGATATGTCCCCACAGGTTTTCCGGCCGGGTGTTGGCAGGGTTCAGCTTGTCCTGTTCACGCTTCTTGTTCTTGGTCATGACGGCATAGACACGGCCCGTCACCGGGTTGGTCTCCATGTCTTCCGGCCGGTCCATCGGCGTTGCCCCGACCGCGTCGGCGGCAAGACGCGTCTTCAGCAGCACCTCCGCCTGAGACGCAAAGCCGTTTTCGGCGGTCAGCGGCCCCTGCCCGTGCACCAGCGGCAGCCAGTGCAGCGTGCCGTCGTCATCGAAGCGCGCGACGGACAGGATGCCATCGTCCAGAATGTCCTTCGCCGTTTCCAGCTTTGCGGGATCGAAGGCCGCCTTGGTAACGAAGCGATAGGTATATTCGAAATAGTCGTCGTCGCCCATGTAGACGACGATCCGGCCGTCCTTGTTGTGCACGACCGTGGAGGCCTCGTGGCTCATGCGGCCGAGCGCCGTGCGCTTGATGGGCGTGGAAGACGGATCGTAGGGGTCGATCTCGACCACCCAGTCGAAACGGTTCGGTTCGTTGGGCTCCTTGGTCATGTCGAAGCGATCATGAAATCGGGCGCGGCCATAGATATCGGAACCGTCGAAACCGTAACGCTCCAGCACCGGCGCGATCGCCGACCCGTCCGGCTTGCCGCCGAACGTATCGGAAGCGCCCTCCTCGCAGGTCAGCACCGTGCCCCAGGGGGTGACGCCGCCGCCGCAATTGTAGTTGGTGCCGCGCACGAGGCGCCCCTCCGGATCGTCCTTGGTCTTGACGAGATCATGACCCGCGACGGGGCCGGACAGCGCCATCGGCGTTTCCACCGTCAGGCGGCGGTTGTGGGTGCTGTCCTGAACCATGGCCCAGGCGCCATTCTCCATCTTCACCTCGACGATGGAATGACCCATGGCGGCCATGCCGAAATCCACTTGCTCCCGCGTCATCGTCGCACCGGCATCGTCCTCGGTCATGCCGGGAAAGATCACGTTCGGCGAGATGTATTCGTTGTTGACGCAGAGCAGGCCGTGATCGGCGCTGGCGGACCCCTTGGGCAGCGGCATGAAGGCGATGTAGTCGCAATTATAGCCGAAGCGCACCAGTTGCTCGGCAGCCGATGGCACGGTTCCGTCGAAGGCAGACGTGGAGCCGGTCATCGGATCGCCCCAGCGCGCGACCACGTCGGCCTTGTAGCCGGGCGCAACCGCCATGTTCTTGTCGTAGACGCGCTTCAATTCGGTGAATTGCAGGCTGGACGCGGCCGATGCCGCGAAGCTTTCCTCTGAAAACAGCGACCCGACGAAGCCGGTGCCGGTCGCCGCGATGGTGCCCATCGCCGTAAAGCCCTTGAGAAAACTTCTGCGCGAAGCCCGGGCCGCGATGATGTCGCGGATGACGGGCGATGAGGTGCTGGGACAGTCTGCCATGAGAGGCGCTCCTGGTGCGTTGGAATGCGCCTGGATTAGCGACTGCTCATGACACAAGAGAGACAGATGGCATGCGGACGGAACAAAGCCGCCCGCATGCAGGATCGGTCAGACCGGGTTGTTGAACGTATCGCACACCTGCAGCTGCCCGCTGTCGAAGCCGCGCTTGAACCACGTCGCCCGCTGCTGAGACGTGCCATGGTTGAAGCTTTCCGGCACGACATAGCCCTGCGTCCGCTTCTGCAGCGTATCGTCGCCGATCTGGGTTGCGGCATTGAGCGCCTCTTCGAGGTCACCCTGCTCCAGCAGGCCCTTCTGCTGCGTATACTTGCCCCAGATGCCGGCATAGCAGTCGGCCTGCAGCTCGGTGCGGACGGAAAGCTCGTTGGACGACGCCTCATCCATGCCCTGCCGCTGCTCGTTGACCTGCGGCAGCGTGCCAAGCAGGTTCTGCACGTGATGCCCGACTTCATGCGCCACGACATAGGCCTGCGCAAAATCGCCCGAGGCCTGGAAGCGCTGGGAAAGCTCGTCGAAGAAGGAGGTGTCGAGATAGACCTTCTGGTCACCCGGGCAATAGAACGGGCCCGAAGCCGACGAGGCCTGACCGCAGGCCGACTGCACGCCGCCCGTGAAGAACACAAGCGTCGGCTCGCGATAGGTCTGACCGTTCGACTGGAAGATGCCGTTCCACGTATCCTCGGTCTCGGCGAGGACGGTTTTGATGAAGGCCTTGGTTTCCTCCTGCTCGGCCGTGCCCTGCGTGCTGCCCTGGCTCTGCTCGTAGCCGGACTGTCCCGTCTGGCCGCCGTCGAGGACCTGCAGCAGGTCGATGCCCATGGCCTTGAAGATGAAGTAGATCACCACGAGGAAGATGATGGTGCCGATGCTCAAGCCGCCGCCGCGTCCGCCGCCCATGGGAATGCGGAAACCCCCACCGCGGCCGAAACCGCCCCGTACGGGCCCGGAGCCGCTCTGATCCTCGACATTGCTCGACTGGCGACGGCCCTTCCATTCCATGGCGGTTCACTCCCTTGGTTCGGCATCACGGATGCGATCGATATAACGCATGCTTATGGAAAAGGTATCCCCGGCGCCGAATGCGTTTGCCAGCACTTTTCCGACCGCATTTTCCTGTTGTGATCGCGATTTCGGGGTTTCGCTCCGGCGCCCATTTCCCTATAAGCCCCTTCTAGCCTTAAAGACGTGAGACTGCACGACCGGCCGATGGACACCCGCCATCGGAGCCGGCTTTTCGCGCAGCCTGAAAAGCGGAACCTAGACCATGCCCAAGCGCCAAGATATCAAGTCCATCCTCATCATCGGCGCTGGACCGATCGTCATTGGCCAGGCATGCGAGTTCGACTATTCCGGAACACAGGCTTGCAAAGCGCTGAAGGAAGAAGGGTTCCGGGTCATCCTGGTCAACTCCAATCCCGCGACCATCATGACCGATCCGGGCCTTGCAGACGCGACCTATGTCGAGCCGATTACCCCCGAGGTGGTGGCCAAGATCATCGCCAAGGAACGCCCGGATGCGCTGCTCCCCACCATGGGCGGACAGACCGCACTCAACACGGCCCTCTCCCTGAAGCGCATGGGCGTGCTCGACCGCTACAATGTCGAGATGATCGGCGCGAAGCCCGCCGCCATCGACATGGCCGAAGACCGCGCGCTCTTCCGTGAGGCCATGGCCCGCATCGGGCTGGAAACGCCCAAGTCGATGCTGGCGAATGCCACCGACATCAAGGATGCCGACCGAAAGACGCATGAGGCCGAGCGCAACAAGCTCAAGGACAGCCTGTCCGGCGCAGCGCTCGACACGGCGCTCGACACGCTGGAAAATGAGTGGAACCTCGGCGAGACCGACCGCAAGCAGCGCTACATGAGCCACGCCATGGCGCTGGCCGCACAGGCGATCGACCAGATCGGCCTCCCCACCATCATCCGCCCGTCCTTCACGCTCGGCGGCACCGGCGGCGGCATCGCCTATAACCGGTCGGAATTCTTCGAGATCGTCTCCTCCGGTCTCGATGCCTCCCCCACCACCGAAGTGCTGATCGAGGAATCGGTGCTCGGCTGGAAGGAATATGAGATGGAGGTCGTCCGCGACACGGCGGACAACTGCATCATCATCTGCTCGATCGAGAACATCGACCCGATGGGCGTCCATACGGGCGATAGCATCACCGTTGCCCCTGCGCTGACCTTGACGGACAAGGAATACCAGATCATGCGCAACGCCTCGATCGCGGTGCTGCGCGAGATTGGCGTCGAAACCGGCGGTTCGAACGTGCAGTTCGCCGTCAACCCCAAGGACGGCCGCCTCGTCGTCATCGAGATGAACCCGCGCGTGTCCCGCTCCTCGGCGCTGGCCTCCAAGGCTACCGGCTTTCCGATCGCCAAGATCGCCGCCAAGCTCGCGGTCGGCTACACGCTGGACGAACTGGAAAACGACATCACCGGCGGCGCCACGCCGGCCTCTTTCGAACCGTCGATCGACTATGTCGTCGTGAAAATCCCGCGCTTCGCCTTCGAAAAATTCCCGGGCGCCTCGCCGGTGCTGACGACGGCCATGAAGTCGGTCGGCGAGGTCATGGCGATCGGCCGCACCTTTGCCGAATCGTTGCAGAAGGCCCTGCGCGGCATGGAAACCGGCCTGACCGGCCTCGACGAGATCGAGATTCCCGGCCTCGATGATGGCAGCGATGGCCGCAACGCCATCCGCGCCGCCATCGGCACGCCGACCCCCGACCGCCTGCGCATGGTCGCCCAGGCGCTGCGCCTCGGCATGTCGGAAGCCGACGTGCATGACGGCTCGAAGATCGACCCGTGGTTCATCGCCCAGCTCAAGGCCATCGTGGACATGGAAGCCCGCATTCGCGAGCACGGCTTGCCGGACGACGCCGGCAACCTGCGCATGCTGAAGGCCATGGGCTTCTCGGACGCGCGCCTCGCCACGCTCTCGGGCAAGCGCCCGAAGGAAGTGGCCGAGAAGCGCAACGCGCTCGACGTTCACCCTGTCTACAAGCGCATCGACACCTGCGCGGCCGAGTTCGCATCGCCGACCGCCTACATGTACTCGACCTACGAGACCCCCTTCGTCGGCCAGGCCCGCAGCGAAGCCGGGATCTCAGACCGCAAGAAGGTCGTCATCCTCGGCGGCGGCCCGAACCGCATCGGACAGGGCATCGAGTTCGACTATTGCTGCTGCCACGCCGCCTTCGCCCTGAAGGATGCCGGCTTCGAAGCGATCATGATCAACTGCAACCCGGAAACGGTCTCAACCGATTACGACACATCCGACCGGCTCTACTTTGAGCCGCTGACGGCCGAGGACGTAATCGAGATCCTGAAGATGGAGCAGACGCGTGGCGAACTCGTCGGCGTCATCGTGCAGTTCGGCGGCCAGACCCCGCTGAAGCTCGCCGAAGCGCTGGAAAAGAACGGAATCCCGATCCTCGGCACTGCGCCCGACATGATCGACCTTGCCGAAGACCGCGACCGCTTCCAGAAGCTCCTGATGAAGCTCGACCTCAACCAGCCGAACAACGGCATCGCCTACTCCGTCGAGCAGGCCCGCCTCGTGGCCTCGGAGATCGGCTTCCCGCTGGTCGTGCGTCCGTCCTATGTTCTGGGTGGCCGCGCCATGCAGATCATCCACTCGGAAAGCATGCTGCAGACCTACCTGCTCGACACGGTTCCCGAGCTCGTACCGGAAGACATCAAGCAGCGCTACCCGAACGACAAGACCGGGCAGATCAACACGCTGCTCGGCAAGAACCCGCTTCTCTTCGATAGCTACCTCGCAAACGCCATCGAAGTGGATGTCGACTGCATCTCCGACGGCAAGGACGTCTACGTCGCCGGCATCATGGAGCATATCGAGGAAGCCGGCATTCACTCCGGCGACAGCGCCTGCTCGCTGCCCTCGCGCACGCTCTCCAACGACATGCTGGACGAGCTGGAGCGCCAGGCGAAAGCCATGGCGAAGGCGCTGAAGGTCGGCGGCCTGATGAACGTGCAGTTCGCGATCAAGGACGGCATCGTCTACGTTCTCGAGGTCAACCCGCGCGCCTCGCGCACCGTGCCCTTCGTCGCCAAGACCATCGGCGCCCCGATCGCCAAGATCGCCGCCCGCGTCATGGCCGGCGAAACGCTCGATGAGTGCTTCGCAGCTTACGGCGGCAAGCCCGACCCGCGCGCGCTCAAGCACATTGCCGTCAAGGAAGCCGTGTTCCCCTTCGCCCGCTTCCCCGGCGTCGACATCCTGCTCGGGCCGGAAATGCGCTCGACGGGTGAAGTCATCGGCCTCGATACCGATTTCGCGCTTGCCTTCGCCAAGGCGCAGCTCGGTGCCGGCGTCGATCTCCCCCGCGAAGGCACGGTCTTCGTCTCCGTCCGCGATGGCGACAAGGACGGCGTTCTCCCGGCCATCCGCATCCTGACCGATATCGGCTTCAAGGTGCTGGCAACCGGCGGCACCGCCCGCTTCCTGGAAGCGAACGGCATCACCACGACGAAGATCAACAAGGTGCAGGAAGGCCGCCCGCACATCGAGGACGCCATCCGCAACCGTCAGGTCCAGCTCGTCATCAACACGACCGACAGCAACAAGGCGATCTCGGACTCCAAATCGCTCCGCCGCGCAACGCTGATGCAAAAAGTCCCCTACTTCACCACCATGGCCGGCGCCGAAGCCGCCGCCGCCGCGATCAAGGCGCTGAAAGCCGGCAACCTCGAAGTCCGCCCGCTGCAGAGCTATTTCTGAGAATGGGAAAGCCAGTCCGCAACACGATACATGCGGAAACGGTGATCCTGCAGCGGGAGCTGTTGAACGACAGAATTGAAGAAACCATACGGAAGCCGGACTGAACGGAACCGGATCCCCGAGATCCGGCCGTTCAACGCTTCTTTCGAGAGATACCCATGCGACATGGATAAATTCTACGCGTCGCATGCGTCGAAGACGAAACCGTATTTCGTGTCGTGTCTCCGTTCATCGATCGGGATGCAAGGAAGCCGGCATAAAGCCCGTTGTAGAATATGACCGGACGTCAGATGCGGCCTACATCCGGCTCTCAAGCGAAGCCGTCGCGGAAAATGCGGAGGTCTCCGATGGGATCGTCCTGGACGACGACGACCAGGGCCGCATTGTCGGGATGGAGGTTCTGAACGCTGGCTCGCATCTCTCCTTGTCGCTTCTGGATGTCGCCTGACAACGGGGCTCGGCGCGCTATGACATATATGTCATGATGCGTCTCCTCTCTCCGGGTTCAGGATGTCGTCGATCGGGCCGCTGCGAGCGCTTCTGCCCGTGTCAAAGCCGCCGTGATGATGGCGCGGATCTCCTCCTCGGCGAGGTTCTGGCCGGCAAAGCCCTCGTCGGGAATCACGCCCGGGTCCTCTTCATGGTCCGCGACGATCTCGGTCTCGCGCGCCATGGCTTCGAGCATTTGTCGCCCATCCGCATCGCGTGCGACATGCGTCATCAGGCCGATCAGGAGGCGCCGATAGGCGTTCAGGCGTCCGTCGATCTGATCAGGGGATTGCTCGGGAAATTCAGGTTTCATCGACATGCTCCATGTTATCGGCTTGAACTGTCTCCTGCCCCGCTTGGTTCCTGCGAACACAGGAGGGGCCTGCGCCCTTCGACATTCTCCGAAACATCTGGCTTCCCACCGGGCGTTTCTGCTATAGTTACTGCCTTGATGTTTTGAACGGTTCCGGGGTTGACGCCCCGGATACCGTTTTATTTTGCTTCGGGCCTGCCTGCGCAGGCCCGGCGCGCACCATGAAGGACGTTGAAATGGTCGAAAAAGTACCGATGACGCAGAGCGGTTTTGCCAAGCTGCAGGAAGAGCTGCGCTGGCGCCAGCAGGAAGAGCGGCCGCGGATCATCGAGGCGATTGCCGAAGCGCGCGCCCATGGCGACCTTTCGGAAAATGCCGAATACCACGCCGCCAAGGAAGCACAGAGCCACAATGAAGGCCGTATCGGCGAGGTCGAGGACTACGTGGCCCGCGCCGAAGTGATCGACCTCTCGAAGATGTCCGGCTCCAAGATCAAGTTCGGCGCCACCGTCAAGCTGATCGACGAGGACACTGAAGAGAACAAGACCTACCAGATCGTCGGCGACCAGGAAGCCGACGTGAAGCAGGGCCGCATCTCCATCTCCTCGCCCATCGCCCGCGCGCTGATCGGCAAGGAAGTCGGCGATTCGATCGAGGTCGTCGCCCCCGGTGGTTCGAAGGCCTACGAGATCCTTGCGATCAACTGGGGTTGATCCCGAACTCACACTGCAACGGCTCCCGACTCGCGTCGGGAGCCGTTGTGATTCCGGTGGCATGAAACTGCGGCCGGCATGAATGCGTGGTGGATGACCTTTACCCGCGCGTGACGGATCGCTGCAGTTCCTTTATCCTCACACCATCATGAGCAGGTTTCTGGACATCCGCACCGTCGATATCATCGCTCCAAATTTCAAGAAGCGGCTTTCCGGCGTCACCTCGACCATTGTGCAACTCGTGCCGGTGCAGACCCGCATGGGCGAGCGCATCGCGACGCTCGGCCCCGGCCTGCCGGAAGACCTGCCCGCCATCCGCTTTCGCGATCTCGTCCATCTGCGCCGTCTGCCGGAAGGCCGCACGGCGCGCATCTGGCATGCTCGCCGAAATCTCGAAATGCTTCCGGGCATTCTCCTGCGCGATGTGCTGCGCCTGCCGCTGAAGCTCTTGTTCACCTCCGCCGCGCAGCGCAAGCATTCGCGCTGGACCAAGGGACTGATCCGGCGCATGGACGCCGTCGTGGCCACATCGGCCCGCTCCGGCAGCTTTCTGGACGTGCCCCACACCGTCATCCGCCATGGAGTCGATCTCGACCGCTTTCACCCTCCCGCGACCGGCGGACGCGAACCCGCACCGGATGGTCTCGCCGGCCGCCGGCTCGTCGGCTGTTTCGGGCGCGTGCGACCGCAGAAGGGCACCGATCTCTTCGTCGAGGCGATGATCGCGCTGCTGCCGGATCATCCCGAGTGGACCGCCGTCATCTGCGGCCGCGTGACCCCCGAGCACGAGAACTTCGCCGCCGGCCTGAAAACCTCCATCGCCGATGCCGGCCTGTCCGACCGCATCCGGTTCCTCGGCGAGGTCGATGACATCAAGCCGTGGTACCGTCGCGTCTCGCTGCTGGTCGCCCCCTCGCGCAACGAAGGCTTCGGCCTGACGCCGCTCGAAGCCATGGCCTCGGGCGCCGCCGTCGTCGCGTCGGATGCCGGCGCCTATGCCGAGATGATTCGCCCGGGCGAGACCGGTGCGGTCGTGCCCGCCGGCGACGGAGAAGCCCTCACGACGGCGCTCCGCCTCTACCTCCAGGCCCCTGCCCGCGCCACCGCACACGGCCAGGCCGGCCTCGCCCATGTCCGCGCCGAGTTCGGCATCGAACGGGAGGCGAAAGCGCTGTCGCAGGTGTATGATGGATTGCTGGGCAGAAACGCCCCGCCAGTTTGAACTTTGCCCTTAGCGCAGGCCCACGAGTCTGTCGCTGTAGGGAATACCGATTTTCTGTAGTGCCGACGAAGGCGAATAGTTGACGAAGGTCGATCCCCGCGCCTCGCCGACCGTCTTTGCAAGCCGGATATGTGCAAGGATGCGTCCCTCGGCTTCCGATACGCCCGAAAAGACTTTCTCCCCGGGCGTCTCGTAGAAGCGCGGCTGTGCCGCATTGGCGATGTCGATGCCGATAAAGCCGACAAT
This sequence comes from Rhizobium sp. PP-CC-3A-592, assembly GCF_003217095.1. Classification (GTDB taxonomy): domain Bacteria; phylum Pseudomonadota; class Alphaproteobacteria; order Rhizobiales; family Rhizobiaceae; genus Ferranicluibacter. The sequence continues at coordinate 429,401 of NZ_QJSR01000002.1, read as the reverse complement.
CCGGGGGCGGCAGAATAGCGCGAACTGAAGCGCCGACACCGCCACGCTCCCACCCTGAAACACACCCAAAGCCGGGTCGAGCGACACGCCGGAGCGGCTCGGCGCATCCACGGTGACCGCCGACATGCGGGACACGGCGGCGAGATCCCGCCGGTTCTCGCCATAGGGCTTCAGCAGATTGTCGATGAGGATGACGGGCCTCTCGATCAGCCAGTCGGGATTGTGCTCCAGAATCGCCCGGATGACTGCCACGGAAAACAGGCAAAGAATGCTTGGGTCGAGACCGGCCATGAAAGCCTGGAAATGACGATAGACGAAACGTTCGTCCTCGACGACGAAGGCGAGCGGCCGGGGGATTCGCTCCGGAACCAGCGCGATGGCCCCGTTGAGGAAAAGCGTGCTGCGGTTGGCGAGCGCGCCGAGATCGGCGTCGCGAACGGACGGCCCAGAGCCGACGATGGTGATGTCGCTGCCTGCAAGGTCCGACAGCGCAGACGGCGGCAACAGCGTACCGGCCGGGCGATTGCGGAAGAGGATCGTTCTTTCCGGACCGTAGGGTGCCGGCTCGATCCGCAGCGATGGCGCCCAGTCATAGGCGTGGGCACGCCTACGACCATAGGCGAGCGTGGCGGCCAGTTTCCAGATCCGGCGGCGAAGCGGGCGATCGGATGCCATTCAGATATCCACCAACCCGACCTTCTTGACCTGGCGGATCGTCAGCATGGTCCGGACCGTGTCCACCTGCTCGTTCGCTGTCAGGTCCTCGATCACGAAGTTCTGGAAGGTCGTGAGGTTCTCGGCGACGCAGTGAAGGAGGAAATCGCTGTCTCCATTGACGAGCCACGCCTGCCGAACGAGAGGCCAGGCCGTGGTCGCGGCCGAAAAGGCCTTCAGATTGGCGTCCGATTGATGCTTCAGGCCCACCATGCAAAAGGCGACGAGATCGAGGCCCAGCATCGGGCCGTTCAGCACCGTGCGATAGCCCTCGATGATCCCCGTTTCCTCCAGCCGCCGGACGCGGCGCAGACAGGGCGGAGCGGAAATGCCGACCCGGGCGGCAAGCTCCACATTCGTGATCCGTCCATCGGCTTGAAGTTCGCGGAGGATTTTAATGTCGATCTGATCGAGATCGGCGCGCAGCACGGGGGTGACCACCTCTTCTTCGCCTGCACAGCGCGGCACCGTTTCTGGCGCGCTTGAAACGCTGCAGGATATGACGCTGTCACGCGAGAAACACGACGGCCTGTTCGGCCCGGGCACCGACGCGCGGCAGACCCTTCGGGTTCTGCATCATCGCCCCGCTTGGGGCAAGAAGATTTATAAGCGGCCGACGCGGCGTCGCGAGGCCACGTTCAACGCGACAGCGGCCGTGCGGTCCGCCGAGCGTCACTTACCCCGGCTGAAAAGATTAATATAAGCCGCCGCCGTCGCCTCTTCCGAGAACTGCCGCATCAAGGTCGCACGCCCGCCCTCCCCGAGATCGCGGGCAAGAACCGGATCGGCAAGGATCCGCGCGATCGCATCGGCAAACTGGTCCGCATTGTCAATATCGGCAAACAGCCCGTTCTCGCCATCCTGCATGAACCAGGACGGACCTTCCGAGCGCGAGGACACCACGGGCCGCTTCTGCGCCCAGGCCTCCAGGATGACATTGCCCAGCGGCTCGTGCGACGACGGCATCACGAAGACGTCGGCTGCGGCGACATAGGCGCGCGTATCCTTCTGCCAGCCGAGAAATCGGGTGCGCCCCTGCATGCCGCGTTCCAGCGCAAGCGCTTCGAGCGCCGGACGCTCCTCGCCATCGCCCGCGATCCAGAGGAAGACGTCGGGCAGTTTCGCGACAGCATCGATAAGGGTGTGAAAGCCCTTGCGCTTCACGAAACGCCCCATCGTCATCACCACAGGCACGCCCTCCGGCGTATCGACCGTGCTGCGCAGCACCGGCTGCACCGGCTCCGTCTTGGTGAAGTTGGAGATGACCTCGACGCCGCGCGTCCAGCCGATCCGACGCACATGATCTGCAATGCCCGGCGTGTTGCAGACGAGCACATCCGTGTTCTTGAAATAGCCGAGATGCGTCGGGTAGTCGCCGAGCCGGGACAGGGTAAGGCCGTGGCGGTAACGCGGCATCAGCCGGCTGCCCCGCGTTGCCCAAGACATGATGGCGTCCGGTCGTTCCCGCTCTGCCAGCCACTGAACCCGCAAAGGCAGTGTCAGCCTGTCGAGCGACATATTGCGGAAATTGCTTTGGATGATCCGGGCATGGGGCGCGATATCCGCACGCCATTTTCGATCCCGCCGAATGACCGTCGTCTGCTCGACGCCGCGACGCCCGAGGGCACCGACGAGGTGCACGAAAAACATCTCGGCTCCCCCATCTTTTCCGAAGTGGAAGTGGAAAACTTTCATGATGCTGGGATTACCTGTTCTGCGAATCGTCGAGATTGGCGCGGTAGCGAAGAGCGTGCCGCTGGTGGAGCTTTGCCTGGGTCAGGAAGGAATAGACCGCACCGGTCATGGCCTCGATGAAGCCGGAGGTGCCGCAGCGCCACAGGCCGCTCTTCAGGTAAAGCCGGAGAAAATAGATCGGCGGCGAGAAAACCAGACTGAGCGCCTTGGGGCGCCGGCCGGTATTGTAGGCCTGATCGGCCTTCAGCGTGGAGTAGTGGTTTTCCTTGAGAATCTGCTCGTCTATCGGCAGCGGACGGTAGTGCAGCAGGCTGCCGGTCTGTGCATTGCGCACGGTGCCATCCGCCGAGATCCCCTCATGCACCGCCTGGCTGAGATCATAGGCGCCCTTGCCGCGTCGCACGAGCCGCAGATTTTTGCGCTCGCGGACATGCGGCGGCGTGAACCCATAGCCGATGAGGTACGGTCGCCTTGCGACCCTCCACGCGACCACGTCGGGCTCCGCATTCAGAAGCCTTGGCAAGGCTGCGCGCAGCGGCCCATCGAGTCGCTCGTCGGAATCGACGTTCAGGCACCAGGGCTGCGTACATTGTTCGAGAGCGAACTGCTTCTTCCCGGCATAACCCCGCCACGCCTCCTCGAAGAGGCGGATGGGCCAGCCTGCGGCGATGTAGCGGCGGATGAGCGGCAAGGTGCCATCGGTCGAACCGGAATCAACGATGACGATCTCTGCACATCCGGCAAGACTCTCGATGCAGTTCTCGAGATAGGCTTCCTCGTTCTTGCAAATGATGAACACGGAAAGGGCAAGAGGCGGCGCCTTGCGGGTAAGTTCTATTCTGCTGTGCATCATGTCTCGACCATCGACGGCTTCCGGCGTTGGGATCGAGACACATGATCAGCGCCCCGGACCGATGGCGCACGCTAAAAGAAAATTCTCTAAATTACTAATGTTTAATTCTATATCGACAGAACGCCCCGGTGCTGGCTGTCTCACCACCCTTGGGCCTACCCGCTTGCACCGGGCGAATGCGCCGGATCCGCGCGGGAGGCTCGAAAAGCCGGTATCGTCGACAATCAAATGTGGTAATCCTGTCCCGCGCACTTGAAACCGCTTGACCCTCATACCTACACTGAGCACTTCTGCCGTTATCAAAATCGCCCGTTTCGCGCGCATGTTCCGGAAACCGGGCTTGAGACCGCGCCCAAGGATACGCCATGACGTCCCGCCACACCAAACTCCTCATCATCGGCTCCGGCCCGGCCGGCTACACCGCCGCCATCTACGCCGCCCGCGCCATGCTGAACCCCGTCCTCATCGCCGGCATGGAACAGGGCGGCCAGCTGATGATCACCACGGATGTGGAAAACTATCCGGGCTTCGGCGATCCGATCCAGGGCCCCTGGTTGATGGAGCAGATGCTGAAGCAGGCCGTGCATGTCGGCACGGAAATCGTCAACGACCTCGTGACGTCGGTGGACGTCTCGGTGCGCCCGTTCCGCCTGACGACCGATAGCGGCACCGCCTGGACAGCCGATACCATCGTCATCGCCACCGGTGCCAAGGCCAAGTGGCTCGGGATCGAGACGGAAGAGACCTTCAAGGGCTTCGGCGTCTCCGCCTGCGCGACCTGCGACGGCTTCTTCTATCGCAACAAGGACGTCATCGTCGTCGGTGGCGGCAACTCGGCCGTCGAGGAAGCACTCTATCTGTCGAACCTCGCGAAAACCGTAACCGTCGTGCACCGCCGCGACCACTTCCGGGCCGAACGCATCCTGCAGGAGCGCCTGTTCGCCAAGCCGAACGTGAAGATCGTCTGGGACAACGAGGTCGCCGCCTATACCGGCACGCCACCGAAGCCGCCCATGCCTGCATCCGTCACCGGCGTCACGCTGCGCAATACGCGCACGGGCGAGACGTCGGACATGCCGATCGACGGCGTCTTCGTGGCCATCGGCCACGCGCCGGCAACTGAGCTCTTCAAGGGCAAACTGCGGCTGAAGCCGAACGGCTATCTCTGGACGGCACCTGACTCGACCGCAACCGATGTCGAAGGCGTGTATGCTGCCGGCGACGTGACCGACGATATCTACCGACAGGCGATCACGGCAGCCGGAATGGGCTGCATGGCCGCGCTGGAAGCCGAGAAATTTCTGGCGGGTCATATGCCCGTCGCAATTGCAGCCGAGTAGACGCTGCGAGAGAACGAGGCATCACTGATGGTGCCATGTGGGAACGAAAGAAGCGCCGGATGAGGGGAAGCAGCATCGCTTTCCCTTGCAGGCGTTGAGTGGGGGACGGAATGCCGCTTGACTGGGATAAACTGCGCATCTTCCATGCGGCGGCGGAAGCAGGTTCCTTTACCCATGCCGCCGACAAGCTGCATCTGTCCCAGTCCGCCATCAGCCGTCAGGTCTCATCGCTGGAGCAGGATGTCGGCATCAAGCTTTTCCACCGCCACGCCCGCGGCCTGATCCTCACCGAACAGGGCGAGATCCTGTATCGCACGGCCCATGAAGTGCTGATGAAGCTGGAAAGCGTGAAGGTCCTCCTGACGGAAACGACCGACAAGCCGTCCGGCAAGCTGCGCATCACCACCACCGTCGGCCTCGGCCAGGGCTGGCTGACGGACAAGGTTCAGGAGTTTCTGGCGCTGTATCCCGATATGTCGGTCCAGCTCATCCTCGACAACGAGGAGCTCGACGTGAACATGCGTCACGCCGACTGCGCCATCCGCCTCCGCCAGCCGCAGCAGTCGGACCTGATCCAGCGCAAGCTGTTCACGGTGCACATGCACCTCTACGCGGCCCCCTCCTACATCAATAAGCATGGCGAGCCGCAGTCGATCGAAGACCTCGACAACCACCGCATCATCACCTTCGGCGAACCGGCGCCGAACTATCTTCTCGACGTGAACTGGCTGGCGATCGCGGGGCGCGAGAGCGACAATCCGCGCAGTTCACACCTGCAGATTAACAGTCAGACCTCGATCAAGCGGGCCTGCCTGCTCGGGATCGGCATTGCCATGATGCCGGACTACATCGTCGGGCGCGATCCCGGCCTGATCCAGTTGCCCATCGGCGCCGATATCCCGTCGTTCGATACGTATTTCTGCTATCCCGACGAGCTGAAAAATGCGGCAAAGCTGAAGGTCTTCCGGGACTTCATCGTCTCCAAGGCGCGCAACTGGAATTTCTAGCCTCGCGTTTTAGCAGTGCCGAAATTTCAGCCATCCGAAATCCTCATCTCAACATCCTGTTAATGTTGCGCTTCTTCGGCGACGATACATCGTCGGGAGGAGCTATGCATTTACTTTGCTCGAAACTTAAGCAGAGATGCGCCTGGCGCATGGCTGATGTGCATATAAATTGATTGCTGGCCGCCTAAGAAACGATCATACCGGCCACAGCTGATGCATCTTTGGTGGCGATTTTCCTCCCAGTGCCACCGCAGCAGCTGTTCCCCTCTGGAGGTTGAATAACCTTCATAATTTAAAAGGGCCCAAGTTTACTTGGCGCCCTCTTTTTTTGTCCGGATTTTGCTCTGCCGCACGCGCAGCGCCCTCGACGTCCGCTCTGAAAATTCTCACCGAAATCGGGAAGCGAATGTTGAATTCGTCACAGGCCTTTCCCATATCAAATTCAGCTGATGCACTTGGTGATCATATTCCCTCCCAGTATCACCGCACCAGCTGTTCCCCTCTGGAGGTTATCTAACCTTCACATCTCAAGGACCTCGGTTTGACCGCAGGTCCTTTTTTTTGCCCGCTTCCCAAATTCTCTCCCGCCGATCTTGTAAATCGTATTTCAACGATCCATATATCGGGCGAAGACAATTTAGAAATCGCCATCGTGCGATGGGCTGATATGGACCTGACCGAAATCCTCAAGGCGCTGGCGCATCCCAAGCGGGTCGAGATTCTGACCAAGCTGAAGGATCCCCACGCGCATTTTTCGTCTCAGGCGCACCCCGTCGAGATGGGCGTCTGCGCCAGCCAGTTCGAGACGGTCGGCCTGTCGCAATCCACCGTATCGGCGCATCTCGCCATCCTTCAGCGCGCAGACCTGGTGACGACCCGACGCGTCGGCCAATGGATCTTCTACAAACGCAACGAAGACACCATTCAGGCGTTCCTTGCCGAAATCGGCACAGCCCTCTGAAGCTTCCCTCCCCCGACCCGACTGGAAAGGACATTCCATGACGTCTCTCTTCGACCCCACGACCGCCGGCGACATCGCGCTTGCCAACCGCATCGTCATGGCGCCGCTGACGCGCAATCGCTCGCCGGGCGCCGTGCCGAACACGCTCAACGTGACCTATTACGAACAGCGCGCCACCGCGGGCCTGATCATCACCGAAGCCACGGCCATTACCCATCAGGGACAGGGCTACGCCGACGTTCCCGGCCTCTACACGCCGGAAGCGCTGGATGGCTGGAAGAAGGTGACGAGCGCCGTTCACGCGGCGGGCGGCAAGATCGTCGTCCAGATGTGGCATGTCGGCCGTATCTCGCATACCTCGCTGCAGCCAGGCGAAGGCCAGCCGGTGTCCGCCTCGGCCATCACCGCCAAGGCCAAGACCTATATTCGCCATCCCGATGGCGCGGGCGAATTCGTGCCGACGTCCGAGCCCCGTGCGCTGGAAGCCTCGGAGCTTCCGGGCATCGTCGAGGACTACCGCAAGGCCGCCCGTGCGGCCATCGATGCAGGCTTCGACGGCGTCGAAATCCATGCGGCCAACGGCTATCTGATCGACCAGTTCCTGCGCTCCGGAACCAATGAGCGGACGGACGCCTATGGCGGCTCCATTGAGAACCGGGCGCGCTTCCTGTTCGAAGTCACCGACGCCATCGTCGCCGAAATCGGCGCCGGCCGCACCGGCATCCGCCTCTCACCCGTGACGCCGGCAAACGATGCCTTCGATCCCGAGCCGCAGCCGCTGTTCGACCATGTCGTCAAGGGCCTCGCCAAGCACGATCTGGCCTATATCCACGTCATCGAAGGCGCGACCGGCGGCGATCGCGACTTCAAGCAGGGCGATACTGCGTTCGACTTCGCAGCGCTCCGTGCGACCTACGAGGCCGCAGGCGGCAAGGCTGCCTGGATGGCGAACAATGGTTATGACCGCAAGCTGGCGATCGAGTCGGTCGAAAGCGGCCGCGTCGACCTCGTCGCCTTCGGCAAGCCCTTCATCTCAAACCCGGACCTCGTGGAACGCCTGAAGCTGGATGCTCCGCTGAACGCGCTCGACCCGGACACCATGTATGGCGGCGGCGCCAAGGGCTACACCGACTATCCGGCACTCACCCAGCAGGCCGCGGAATAATCACCTGATTTATCGAATACAGAGAGGCCCGCAGCGATGCGGGCCTTTTTCGTGCCGGAAGGTCGGATGCTGCGTCGGGGTCAGGCGGTGCGCGCGGCAACGCTCTTCAGGGCCGGAACGCAGAAAAGCGCGCCGATGACCAGCGGCAGGCAGATGAAGTAGGAGGCCCGGATGCCGGCGTGTTCGGCGACGAAACCGAGAAGCGGCGGCGCGAAGAAGAAGATGATGAACGTCACCTGCCCGAGCGAGGCGACATTGACATGCGGCGCGCGGTCGCGGCGCTGGGCAGCGGCGGATACGGCGAGCGGATAGACCGCGCTGCAGCCGGCACCCATCAGCGCGAAGCCGAACAATGCCACGACGGGATGCGGCGACAGGCCGACGGCGGCAATGCCAATGGCCGACAGCACCAGCAGCGAGGCGGCGACGGCCCGGCTGCCGAAGCGCTCGACGATCGGATCGGCCACCATGCGCACCAGCGCCATGAAGAAGGTGAAGAGCGTCAGCCCCAATCCGCCGACGAAAGGCTCCGACTGGAAGACGTCGCGCATGTAGATCGCCGACCAGTCGATGCCCGCCCCCTCCACCAGGAAAGCGGCGATACCGATCAGGCAGAGCGGCAGGAGGCCGATGGTCGGGAAAGCGAAGGCCGGCGCCTTTTCCTCCGGCAGATGCGTTGCATCCACCGGCGCGGCCTCAAGCCCCCGGATCGCCACCCAGGCGAAGACGACGACCGCAACCAGCGTGACGCCGAGATGGACCTGCATGGACACGCCGGACTGGCGGATGAACGACGCGACCAGCGCCGTCACGAAGAAGCCGAGGCTCCAGCATCCATGCGCCCGGTTCATCACGCTGCGGCCGGTGGCCGCCTCGATGCGCCCGAGTTCGACGTTGAGATTGATTTCCAGTGCCCCGGCCAGCATGCCCGCAACGAGGAGCACGGCAAAGACGCCGGCAGGACCCGGCATCCACGGCACCAGCGCATAGCAGGCCGCCGTGCCGATGACGGTGATGTAGGCCGTGACTTTCGGGCCCAGCCGCTCGATCAGCGGCGAGGATACGGTGAGTGAGATCAGCGCGCCGATGGCCATGCCGATCAGGGTCAGGCCGAGTTCGGACTTATCGACCTGCAGGGCGACCTGCAGGTCGGGCATGCGCGCAAGCAACGCCCCCAGCGCCACGGCAAACAGGAAGAAGCAGATGTAGATCCTGTGATGCCCGGCGATGGTCAAGGGCCGCGCCTTTTTCTTGGGCTACTTGCAGGCTGCGCAGAAGCGCTGGATCCGCTTGCAGGCTTCCTCCAGAAGCGCCTCCGACGTGGCGTAGGAGATGCGGAAGTTCGGGCCGAGACCGAAGGCCGATCCCTGAACGACGGCAACGCCTTCGGATTCCAGCAGTTCCGACACGAAGTCCTCGTCCGTCTCGATGACCTTGCCGGTGGGCGCCGTCTTGCCGATCAGCCCCTTGCAGGAGGGGTAGACGTAGAACGCACCTTCCGGCGACGGGCACTCAATGCCGCTCGCCTGATTGAGCATGGACACCACGAGATCGCGGCGACCTTCGAAGATCTTCTTGTTCTCGGGAATGAAATCCTGCGTCCCATTGAGAGCCTCGACGGCCGCCCACTGGGCGATCGAGCAGGCGCCCGACGTCTGCTGACCCTGGATCATGTCCATGGCCTTGATGAGCGGCAGCGGACCGGCCGCATAGCCGATACGCCATCCCGTCATGGCATAGGCCTTGGAAACGCCGTTCATCGTCAGCGTCCGCTCATAAAGCTTGGGCTCGACCTCGACGGGCGTCGCGAACTTGAAGTCGCCATAGGTCAGGTGCTCGTACATGTCGTCGGTCAACACCCAGACATGGGGATGCTTCAGCAGCACATCCGTCAGCGCCTTCAGCTCGTCATGCGAATAGGCAGCGCCCGAAGGGTTCGAGGGCGAGTTGAAGATGAACCACTTGGTCTTCGGCGTTATCGCCTTGTCCAGATCCTCGGCGGTCAGCTTGAAATTGTTGGCCTGGGTCGCCTCGACGAATACGGGCGTGCCGCCGCAGATCGACACCATCTCCGGGTAGGACACCCAGTAGGGCGCGGGGATGACGACCTCGTCGCCGGGGTTCATCGTCGCCATGAAGGCGTTGAACAGGATCTGCTTGCCGCCCGTGCCGACGATGGTCTGCGCAGCGGTGTAATCGAGATTGTTTTCGCGCTTGAACTTCTTGGCAATCGCCTCGCGCAGTTCCGGAATGCCGGAGACTGGCGTGTACTTCGTCTCACCGCGGTTGATCGCCTCGATGGCCGCCTGCTTGATGTTGTCGGGCGTATCGAAATCCGGCTCGCCGGCGCCAAGGCCGATCACGTCCCGGCCCTTCGCTTTGAGTTCGCGCGCCTTCTGCGACACGGCGATGGTGGCGGAGGGCTTCACACGGGAAAGAGCGTCGGCGAGAAAGGCCATGATGGGACGGTCCTGATGGTTACGACAAGGATGCCCCGGCAAAGAATTGGCCCGGAGCGTTAGCTGTATGTCGAATGTAGACGGTCAATTCAAGCGGAAAGGCCGCAACGCCTCGTGACATGACGAGGTTTGATGGATTGCATGATCAGCGTCGATGAATGCAGAACCATCCGCGAATCAGGCAACGCGGCCTCCATTTCGAGGACACGAAAGCTTGCGCGGAGCCTGCCCCATCCGTTTATTTTTCCTTAATAAAAACAGGTATTTCCGCCTTGTCCCGCCGCCTTGTTTTTGCCACGACATTTGCCGGAGCATGCCGCAATTCGGTCGATATGAAGCCGATTTCGGAGCGCCTTCTACATCCTATCCGCCAAAGCTCCTGCCGCCTGCCACCGAGGTCCGTCATGTCCGTTTCCGCACCACCTGCCCTGTCGTTGCCACGCCGCGCCGTTTTCGGCCTGGCGATTGCGACGACGCTTGCCTTTGCGGGCGGTGCGGCGGCCGGAGAGAGCAGTGAGATGCGATGGCAGACGGAACTGGCGATCGAGCAGGCGGATGACGCGCTGTTTCCGCTCGGCAAGCCACCGGCGCTGATCGAGGCGACGGGTTCGACGGTCAACAACCCGATGCTCTGGCTGGATAATGCGACGCTGACGGAGCCCGACCGCATGTCGACGGGCGCTATCCTGTCCGCCCGCCAGCTTGCCAGCATCAGCGCCTTCTCCCTGCCCGGCCGCATCATGCCGGCGGAACGCCATATCGCCATCGGCCTGATGCTGCTGGCAGGCGCGGCCATGGCCGCGGTCAGCTTCGGTCTCTGGCGCTGGCAGGTTCGCGGCCTGTCGTGGGAAGCGTGATAGACATGGCCTCCGAACCCGATCACAAACAGACCCGCCTCGGCCTCTTCTCCGGCCTGAACGCGCTGGAGACCATCGTCGTCGCCGCCATCGTCATCGTGGCGCTTGCCGGCATGATGCTGGTCGGCAAGGGCCTCTTCCTGCAGAGCCGGATCGTCGCCGGTCCGGGCGCGGTGTTCGTCGCAGCGCTTTAAAGCGTGTCGCGATCTTTCAGATTCGCTGCATACGCTTTAAGCCCCTGTTTTTTCGCATGTCGTTATCGCAAAACCGCTGCACACTTTTGCGCGACAGGCTTTAGGTCAAGCTCAGTAGAAGACCTTGTCATGATATGCCCAGCCTGCTAGCCGAGGCGCCGAGCAAGCGGTTGAGGGAGCAGGTCGTGACGCGCATTCAGGCCAATCTCGTCCTTCTTCTCGCCGGCGCCATCTGGGGCGCGGGCTTCGTCGCGCAATCCACGGCCATGGACACCATTGGCCCGCTCTGGTTCACGAGCCTGCGCTTCCTCATCGCCGCCATCGTGCTCGCCCCCTTCGCTCTCCGCGAGCGCCGCCGGGCAACAGTGCCCCTCAGTCGTCGGGACATGCGCGGCTTCGTCGCCATCGGCGTCTCTCTCTTCCTCGCTGCCCTCACTCAGCAGATCGGCATCATGACGACAACGGTTGCCAATTCCGGTTTCCTCACGGGTCTTTACGTCGTGCTCGTCCCCATCCTCACCGTCGCCTTCCTGCGCCGACGCCCCCATTGGGTCATCTGGCCTTCTGCCGGTCTGGCATTCCTCGGCATCTTCCTCCTGTCCGGAGGCGCCCTCTCGGCGCTGACGGGCGGCGATCTGCTCACCATTCTGGCCGCACTCTTCTGCGCCGTGCAGGTCATCCTCATCGCCGTCTTCGCCCATTCGAGCGGCCGCCCCTTTGCGCTTTCCCTCATCCAGTTCGCCACCTGTGCCGTCCTCGCCGGCGGCATCGCGCTCTTTGTGGAACCCCTGTCGCTCGACGCTATCACGGCGACGACGACGGAGTTCCTCTATTCCGGCATCTTCTCCAGCGCGGTCGCCTTCACCCTGCAGGTCGTCGGGCAGCGCTACACGACGGCGCCGCAAGCCGCGATCTTCCTGTCGAGCGAAGCATTGTTTGCAGCATTCTTCGGTGTGTTGCTTCTGGGCGAAACCATCGCGCCCATCGGTTACCTCGGCGGCATCATCATTTTCGCAGCCATGCTGATGGTGGAAATCGTCCCGGAACTTGGCCGCCGCAGAACCGGAGAGAGCCCTGTCTCGTCAGTGGGTTAGCTCGATCTTACAACTTTAAGCGCCTGTGCGATGCGGCGGCAGCCCTGCAAGGCAGATGTACGAGGACGACATCCCGCGTCGCATTCAGCCTGTTTTTTGACCAGACCGCGCTCAAACGAAAATCTTTTCAACAGCTTGCAATACAGGAGGTAAAAGCGAGGTTTATCGGCAGCTGCGCCGATTTTAGACAAACGCAAATGACTGACTTGTTTCAATAAACTTTTGCTTGCCAATTGAAAATAAACGCATCAAGTTTAATGCGTTCGGGCAATCTGCGAACACGGGAAGACCTTAAGAATAAATGCGCACCGGGGACGCAAAAATTCTCCGGGTGGCCAGTGTCGGGGCGGTAGGTCCGGTACGGGACATGAATGACGGGACCTTTCCTCACAGTCGAGACATGCCTGCCACTCGCCCCATGGGCACATTCGCAATGCTGCCCGCCGCATCTGGGCAGAGGAAAAAGGACCTGACGTATGGCCGAAACTGGCATTGTAAAATTCTTCAACACCGACAAGGGCTTCGGCTTCATCAAGCCTGACAATGGCGGCGCGGACATCTTCGTCCACATCTCCGCCGTACAGGCTTCCGGTCTCAATGACCTGACCGAAAACCAGAAGGTCAGCTACGACACCGAGCCGGACCGCCGCGGCAAGGGTCCGAAGGCCGTCAACCTCAACGTCTCCGGCTGAGACGTCAGCCCCTCGCAGACGATGACGGAAACCCGGCTTCAGCGCCGGGTTTTTGCGTCGCCTCCGACAGGCATAAGCGGTCCGACCGGCTCGCTGTCGATTGTGTTGTACCTCTGCGCTTGAGAGGAAGCGGCGTTTACCGCTTTCGCGCCGGAAAAGCCCGAGCTTTTCACCGACGGCCACGAAAATGAACCGTTCACCTTGCATTCAGTTTGACCCACCTAAATTGGTGTCATCGTAAGGGACGAGCCGTTTCGTCCCGTGAGACAGGATCAACGCTATGAGAACCTTGGTCAAAGCTGCCGTTCTTACCATCGCCTCGCTCTCTGCAGTGCTGCCGAGCATGACGCCGGCGCATGCGGACGACTGGCGGTATCGTCGCCATCATCATCGCGGCAATGACGGCCTGGCGCTCGGTGCCGTCGGCCTTGCCACCGGCCTGATCGTCGGCGGCGCCATTGCCGGCGCACCGCGCTACCGCAACGAAGAACGCGTCTACATCGACCCGCCGGCCGACGACTATTACGAACCGGCCCCGGTCTATCGCCGTCCGCGCCCTGTGGTCGTCAACAATTACGGCTCGCTGGAGCCCTGGTCCCCGTCCTGGTACCGCTACTGCTCGAACCGCTACCGCTCGTTCGACTCCCGCACCGGCACCTTCGTCGGATATGACGGTCGCTCCTACTTCTGCAACGCCGGCTGATCAGCCCGCGTAATACTTACATAAAGAAGGCCACGCTTCCCGGAAGCGTGGCCTTCTTTGTATCAGGAGGTAAATGACGCGCCGTCAAAGCCCGCGGAGAAAGGGATTCGTGCGGCGCTCCTCGCCGATCTGCCCACCGGGCCCATGGCCGCAGATGAAGCCGAAATCATCGCCGAGCGGCAGGATCTTGGTGCGGATCGAATCGAGCAACTGCTGGTGATCCCCGCCCGGCAAATCCGTCCGTCCGATGGAGCCGCGGAACAGCACGTCGCCGACATGGGCGAAGCGCTGGACCTGATTGACATAGACGACATGGCCGGGCGCGTGACCGGGGCAGTGCAGGACGTCGAAGACATGGGTTCCGAACGACACCGTATCCCCATCGGATAGCCACCGATCCGGCAGCACGTTCTCCACCTTCATCGTCAGGCCGAAGCGCTCTGCCTGCGCTTCCAGTTTTTCCAGAAGCGGCCTGTCGTCCTCGTGCGGCCCGATGATCTCGAGACCGGTCGCCTCTTTCAGCTCCTTGGCGCCGCCGGCATGGTCGATATGCCCGTGCGTCAGCCAGATGGCCTTGAGGTCGATACCATTCTCCCGCACCGTCTGAAGGATCACATCGACATCGCCACCGGGATCAACGACCACACCTTCCTTGGTTTCGCTATCGAAAAGAATGGTGCAGTTCTGCTGGAAATGCGTAACCGGAATGATGCCTGCCTGAAGCATGAGAACCCTCGCCTGTGGCTAGCCCGCGGGGGACTGCCAATCAACCAAACAACGCTCCCTTGCCGGCAAGGTTGCGACGCGCAGCCGATATAGGCGCAACGTCGCTGCGGGGAAACAGGCAATCGGGCTGAACGACGCATCGCCCGCCGTTTATCGCGTCGTCAGCTTAGCGGACGGCTGCGATTTCGAGGGTGTCGCCGGTGCTCAAGGTCGGCAGCACGGGGTAGTTGATCGTGGTCATCAGCAGGGCGAAGACGGCGATCTTGGCGAGAACGACGGTGATGACGACCGGGCGAAGCTGTTCGGCGGTCGAGGAGATGGGAGCGGTTGTTTCGGGCTGCATGGCACGGGTCCTTGTGTCTGACCCCGCAATGCAGTTCCGAGGCAAAGGTTCCAGCTCTCCGCCACCAAGTGCGGCTATTTCAAGATGGTCGAAAGACGCTGTTGCAAAGCGGCAACAAACACGCTTTCCTGCTGGCAGAGCGCCTGTGCAAACGGTAGAAAGAGCACAACGTCGTGGCCGCGCTTCTGGAGCGAGGCGATGGCGATCCCCTCGTACGGGACCACAGATCCGCAGGACACAGGCATTTGGCAGAACAGACACCTTTGGCTGAACACGTTACCCCCGCGGAGAAGATGCGCCCTGCCGAGCCGACTTCTGCCGAGCGTAACGGCCTCGATTACGAGCTGATCGAGCTTTTCTTCTTCGCCTATCGTGACTTCACCTCCGACCCCGATGTCATTCTGGAAAAGCGCGGCTTCGGCCGGGCACATCATCGCGTGCTGCACTTCGTCGATCGCGAGCCCGGCATGACGGTGGCCGACCTGCTGGAGACGCTGAAGATCACCAAGCAGAGCCTGGCGCGCGTGCTGAAGCAGCTGATCGATGGCGGCTATATCCATCAGGTCGCAGGCCCGGAAGACCGGCGCCAGCGCATGCTCTACACGACGCGCGAGGGCAAGGCGCTGGCCAAGGCCTTGGCCGAGCCACAGTCGAAGCGCATAGCCGATGCCCTGGCAAAGGTCGGACCCGGCGGCCGCGATGTCGTTCGCCGCTTTCTCGCCAGTATGAAGACAGGGCCCGTCTAGAACATTTTCAGGTAAAGCCTGATGGTTTCGCTGTCGGGCACAGCGTTGAAAACAGGGAGCCGGAGTTGACCGGAGAGGCTCCAGAGAGCGACGACGATGACGAAACCCTTCTCCCTCCCAGACGACGCGCCGCATCTCCTGATCGTCGATGACGACCGCCGCATTCGCGACCTTCTCAACCGCTATCTGGTCGAGCAGGGCTTTCGCGTCACGACGGCGGCCGATGCCGACGAGGCTCGCCGCCGTCTCCAGGGTATCGACTTCGACCTCCTCATCGTCGATGTCATGATGCCGGGCGAAACGGGAATTTCGCTCACCCAGAGCCTGCGCCGCCTCAAGACCGTGCCGATCATCATGCTGACGGCCCTTGCCGAGACCAATGCCCGTGTCGAGGGATTGGAAGCCGGCGCCGACGACTACCTGCCAAAACCCTTCGACCCGCGCGAGCTGGTCCTGCGTATCAACAACATCCTGCGCCGCAACATGCCGGTCCAGTCGCCGAAGGTGGAGCAGGTCATCTTCGGTCCGTTCACTTTCTCCGTCGTTCGGCGCGAACTGCGCCGCGGGGCGGACCATATCCGCCTGACGGACCGCGAGCAGGAGATCATGATGCTCTTCTCCCAGCGCGCCGGCGAGACCATTCCGCGACACGAGCTGGTGAGCGACGACACCGAGGTCGGCGAGCGCACCATCGATGTCCAGATCAACCGTCTGCGCCGCAAGATCGAGGACGACCCGTCGAACCCCGTCTGGCTGCAGACCGTGCGCGGCATCGGCTACAAGCTGGCGGTGGACTGAGACGTATCATCCCAGCCGACCATCGGCCGGCGGAGAGAGACTGGCCCTGAAGTAGCGTCAACATGCCGGGAAACCCGGAGGGATAATGATGATCGAGGCTGTTCGCCAGACGAAGACGGAGCGCGGGGAAAAGCCGCGCAGCCCGTTCACTCGCTGGCTCCGCCGGCACCTGCCGATGGGGCTCTATGCCCGCTCGCTGCTGATCGTCATCATCCCCATGGTGCTTCTCCAGTCCATCGTCGCCTTCGTCTTCATGGAGCGGCACTGGCAGCTGGTCACGCAACGGCTCTCGGCGGCGGTGACCTCCGATATCGCGGCGGTCATCGACCTGATCAACACCATGCCGCCCGCCTCCTATCCGGATATCGAGACGATCGCACGCCGACAGCTCGGGCTCGTCATCTCGCTGGAGAACGGCGGCGAATTGCCGATGCCGGTTCGTCAGCCCTATTTCGATATCCTCAACCGCATTCTCTCCGACGAGATCCGGCAGGAGACGCAACTGCCCTTCTGGCTGGATACCTCCTCCAGCGAGGACAACGTCTATGTCCGCATCAAGCTCGATGGCGCCCGCATCCTGCGCGTCACCGTGCGCCGCAATTCGGCCTATGCCTCCAACACGCATATCTTCATCGTCTGGATGGTCGGCGCGTCGCTGGTGCTCCTGCTCATCGCCATCCTGTTTCTGCGCGGCCAGATCCGGCCGATCCTGCATCTGGCGCGGGCGGCCGAGAGTTTCGGCAAGGGACAGAAGATCGACGATTTCTCGCCGCGCGGCGCAGAGGAGGTTCGCCGGGCGGGCCTCGCCTTCATCCAGATGCGTGAGCGGATCGAGCGGCAGATGGAGCAACGCACCACCATGCTGTCGGGCGTCAGCCACGACCTGCGCACCATCCTCACCCGCTTCAAGCTGCAGCTCGCCATTGCCGGCGACCATCCTGATCTGCAGCCGCTGAACCAGGATGTCGAGGACATGCAGAGCATGCTCGAAGGCTACCTCGCCTTCGTGCGCGGCGAGGCGGAGGAAGATGTGGGTACACTGAAGCTGACGGATGTCATGACGCGTCTTTCGGCCGAAGCCGAGTTGCACGGCAAGACGCTGACCACCGTGATCGAAGGCGACGACGACGTCCGGGTGCGCCCCAATGCCTTCACGCGCCTCATTCTCAATCTCGCATCCAACGCCTATCGCTATGCCGATACGATCCATATCGAAGCGCGGCACGGGCAGCGGTGGCTGTCCGTCACCATCGACGACAACGGGCCGGGCATTCCCGAGCGGTCACGCGAGGACGTGTTCAAGCCCTTCTTCCGGCTGGACGAGGCCCGCAACCTCGACAGCACCGGCACGGGCCTTGGCCTGTCCATCGCACGCGACATCGCCAGAAGCCATGGCGGCAACGTCATCCTGTCGGACAGTCCGCTCGGAGGATTGAGGGCCGTCGCGCGGGTTCCAGCCTGAGACCGAACATTGGAGCGGGATGGCGAAAAGTGGGCGCGGTTTTCGCCTTAAATCCCGCTCTCCATCATGATCTAGCGTGTGAGCAACACCTTCCGGTCCACCGTCCCCCCGCCGCTGCAAGGCCGCATCGTCAGCGACGCTTTCTGGTAGATATCCACGACCCCGCCGATGACCTGAAAACAGCCGTTATCCGGTAAGGTCACGGTCTGGCTGCCATAGATCGAGATATTCGTTCCGGGCACATAGATGATCCCCGAGAGGATATCCGTGACGTTGGACTGATAGAGGCTGAAGGCCCCACCATAGATATAGAAGAGGATGTTCTTGTAGCCGAAGACAGGAGCATCGCCCGTGGGCGCGGTCACGTTCATGGGGCCGACGCCATAGAGGCTGACGCTGCCGCCGTAAAACGCGAGCGTCGTACCCACGGCAACGAACCGGTCCGACTTCATGGAGAAGGACCCGCCATAGAAGAAAATCGAACTCGAGCCGCCCACGGCATCGCCGGTGACGTCCCGCCCAATCAGCGTGCTCGCTCCGTGGAAATAGGCCGTCCCCCCGTAGAAATTCATGTCGCCGAAGCCGAAGGTGGTATCGGAGCCGGGATTGAGCGCCAGCGATCCTCCGGAGAATTCGAACGGCCCGTCGCCGAAGGTCATGCGCCCCTTCACATTGGTCACCGTGCCCCCGTAGAAATAGAACCCTCCGTTTCCAAAGGTCACGGAACCGGTGGAACTGTTGGCAAGCGATCCGCCCCAGAGGTAGAACACCCCGTTGCCGAAGGTCATGGATCCCGTTCCATTGATGATCGAACCGCCAGCCACGTAGTAGGCGCCATCGCCGAACGACAAGGTTCCGGTCCCGTTGATGATCCCGGCCCCGAAGCGGAACGATCCGTCGCCGAACGTCAACGTGCCGCCATACGCATTGCGAACGTCTCCGAGGAGCGAAAATGTCATGTTTCCGAAGGAGAGGTTCGCGGCCCTATTGTCGATATACTGCTTGAACGCCAAAGTGACCTGGGCACCCGGCAGAGGATCGAAACGGGTGGAAGCGCCATCTTCGTTCAGGATGTAGCCGCCGATGGCATAACAACCGGACCCGAAGGTCAGCCGGTTGATACCCGAAAGGATCATGTTTCCGCTGATCGTCGTCGGCGCAAGACAATCCGGATCGG
Source organism: Rhizobium sp. PP-CC-3A-592 (assembly GCF_003217095.1). GTDB lineage: Bacteria > Pseudomonadota > Alphaproteobacteria > Rhizobiales > Rhizobiaceae > Ferranicluibacter. The sequence goes on along the minus strand of NZ_QJSR01000002.1, from coordinate 410,415 downwards.
CCAACCCTGTTCCGGTGAAGGCCACGGTGGAATTGGAGATTGCCAGCGCGCCGTAAGGGCGCGATGCGGACAGCGAAACGGTGGTATCGGCGTAGCTCTCATTCTTGCCTGTTGGTATTGTCGGCTGAAGGGGCGTTTCCGGAATCTTCGTTCCGTAGGCCCACCTCGTCATAACCTTCAGGCGCGCCTTGATCGCGACGATGCGGGGGTCTGCCGCCAGCGGATCCACGCTCTTCTCGTTGAACGTAAAGCTCGACAGGGGCAGATCGATCAGTCCGTCCTTACAGATATACGCTTTCTGGAACGCCTTGGGGTAGCCAACCACAGCCTTTACAGCCGAAACGAACGCATCGCCGCAGACGTAGAGATAGGTGGCAGCCCCGATATGGCAGTCGGGACCAGCGATCACGGCGTTGTTGTAGATGTTCACGGGCCCGAGCATGGACCGGACGCAGTCGCCCTCCGGCGCCGCGGACGTGATGCTCGCCGACGATGATCCGTCGACGGTAACCGTCTGGCTTGCCGTCAGCAGTTGACCGAAGGCCAGTGGGCTGTCGTGCCGGATCTCCGTCGACAGTTCGGAGACGCCCGATCTCCCTGTCGTCGCTGTCGTCACGACGTCGGTCGACGGAAAACCGTTCGCGACGGCCATCTGCCTCGCCGTCGCAAGCGCCGTGTCGGTAGGCGCACCATTGACGATCGGCAACAACGTATTCGCAGCGGCGAGGTTCGCGATGTCGGCCGTCCGCTGCGCCCGAAGTTTATCGACATAGAGCGACGACGTCTCCAGCACGAGCGCGCAGATCATCAGGATCACCATAATGGCGAACACCGACATGATCGCCACCGATCCCTCGTCGTGTCTGCGAATGTCCCTCATGTCGTACACTTTCTGGACGGCCGCCTTGGATGCCCTGGGCAGCGCGCCGTCAACTGTTCGGATAGGACGCACTGCCGGAGAGCGTCATGGTATGGCCGAGGAGTGTAAAGGGGCGGGTGAGCGTGACGCGCGTGGAAACCGCCGCGCCGATCGATACGTCGGGTTCGATGCTGATGTCGGACGCCGCCAGCCCGGGCAGGCCGCGCTGGTCTGCAAGCGTCACGACGAAGCACGTCTCGGTAGCGGATGTGCAGCCGGTCGGAAACGTTGTGCAGGCCAGCCCGCCCACAGCCAGACACCGTGCGGACTCCGCTGCGACCTGATTGAGCACCGACGTGCTCCAGATGGCGATCCCCATGACGATCGCGCCGAACATCATCGAAAGGAACACCGGTGCGATGATGGCGAATTCGACGGCTGTCGCCCCGTCACGCCGGTTCAGAAACGTGTGCATCACTGAATCCTGACAAGTGCGGAGTCGGCAACGGCGAGATAGCCGCCGAACAGGTTCGCGGAGACGAAAATCGGCGTGATGTGGCCGCTGACATCGATCCGAACGAATTTTCCCGACGTTACATTGCCGCCACAGCTGACGCTCTTCGCACCCGCAGCGGTGAATGCAGGCGGATATCCCGAAACGCAGAAGGTGGTCGATGCTTGCGCTCCCGTAGGATCGTTATTGATAAAGACCGCGACGGAGAGATCGTCGCTCAGATTGGCAAGCAGGTTGCTCGCAACGCCCTCGACATCTGTCTTGTAGGCAGGAGCCGTGGCCGCGGTCAGCGCCTGGCCCTTTTGGAATGCATAATAGGAAGCGGCCGAAATGGCCGCATTGACCCTCAGCTTCGCGTGATAGGCAAAACCGAGATCGACAAGCCCGACAATCAACAACAGGAACAGCGGCGCAACCAGAGCGAACTCGACAGCTGCAACACCGGAATTATCTCTCCGTAACCCCCCGGCCTGTTGCAAAGGCAGACCCAGACTGCCCATCCAGACACGAGCGCAGCGACCGCGGGGCACGATTTTCATACGTTTTCGGCCGAGGGAGTCGTATCGCCTGGCACGTCGAATGACACGCCGACATCCAACGACTTTCGCCACACGATCCGGCAGGTCTTCTTCGCGCCGTCTGAAAGCGAGATCTGAAAGACGTCCGGAATGACGGCAACCTGATTGAAAGAAAGCTTCGCTCCACCTTCCGAGATATTACGGACGACACAATCAAGGGTTGATCTTCCGTCATTGAAGACCAAACGACCGGATTTGAACGTTCTCGTACGGGGTCTACTTCGATGTTCTTCCATGCATCTCTCCCGAGGCAACGAGGAGCAAAAACCGCTGCGGTCCCATTGCAGCCTCAGCCGACACGTGACGTGCGTCTACGACCGGTTGTGCAGAAAAGACTACCGTTGACTACTTAACGCTTTTCTAAAGCGACACTAGTAAAATTAGGGATACCTAAGATTGGAGATCCTGTGTCCGTGGAATTCGGACATCGCGACGCTCTGCGTCCCGCCTTAGAGGCGGTCAAGCACACATGCCGTCGCCTCCCGCAGCGAAAAGCGCGGGGTCAGTCGATAGCAGGAGACATCATCGGCGTTAGAGAAGCTTCCGGCCATTCGGAACCGGCTTGTCGGACGCGGCGAGAACGATGGCGCCGGCCTCGTCCTCGAAGCCCAGCGTCAGGACTTCGGACCGGAACGGCCCGATCTGCCGGGGCGGAAAGTTGACGACCCCGAGCACTTGGCGCCCGACCAGCGTTTCCAGATCATAATGGACGGTGATCTGCGCCGAGGATTTCTTCAGCCCGATCTCCGGGCCGAAATCGATGACCAGCTTGATGGCGGGTTTGCGCGCTTCCGGAAAGGCGGAGGCCTCGACGATCGTCCCGGTACGGATATCGACACGTTCGAAATCGGCATAGGTGATCGTCTCGGTCATGGGGCCTGCCCTCTCAGGAATATCTAGTTGGCCAGTTCTTCGGCCCGCTGCCGCGCGGCGGCAATGGCGGCGGTAAAGAGCGGCTGCATGCCGTCATCGGCCATCAGAACGGCGAGGGCCGCGGCCGTGGTGCCGCCGGGCGATGTCACGTTCTGGCGAAGCCTGGAGGCGTCATCGGGGGACTGGTGAAGCAGTTCGCCAGCCCCCGCGACGGTTTCCCGTGCGAGACGCATGGCGAGGTCCGCCCGAAGGCCGGCCTTGCGACCGGCTTCTGCCATGCATTCGACGAGATAGAAAACATAGGCCGGCCCGCTGCCCGAAAGCGCTGTGACGGCATCGATGTCGGCTTCGCTATCGACCCATTCGACGGGACCGGACACCTTCAGGAGATCGTTGACCCGCGTGCGCTGGTCTTGCCCGACCTTCGCATTGGCGAAGGCGCCGGTGATGCCGCGGCCGATCATCGCCGGCGTGTTCGGCATGGCGCGCACCATGGCGGCGTCGCCGAGATGCGATTGGAGAAAGCCGAGCGTCTTGCCGGCCGCAACCGACACCACGACGGTCTGTGGTCCGACGAGGGCCGCAAGGCCCGGCAGCACGGCGCCCATGACCTGCGGCTTGACCGCGAGGAACAGCACCGATGCCGTGACACCCTCCGGCGCGGACGTCACATGACGCGCGCCGTGCGTTGCTATCAAAGCCGCCATGGCAGGAGCAGGACCGGGATCGAGCACCAGCACATCAGTGCCGGAGATGCCGCTTTTAAGCCAGCCGGCCAGCATGGCGCCGCCCATATTGCCGGCACCGACGAGGACGATCGGGCCCACACCGCTCGCCGCCACGTTCAGGCTTCCCCGACCGTTTCGAACATCACGGCCTCGACCGCCCGCTCGGCATCGACGCCGGACCAGACCACGAACTGGAAGGCCTGGAAGTAGCTTTCGCAGGCGTCGAGCGCGCTCGACAGCAGAACCTCGACCTGGCGGTCGGTCGGCTCTGCACCGCCCGAGAGCAGCAGCGACTGGCGGAAGATGACGACGTCTTCCTGACGCCAGAGGTCGAAATGGCCCATCAGCACCTGGCCATTGATATGGGATAGGAGCCGGATGACCTCGTTGACGCGGCTTTCGGGAACCTTGATGTCGAAGGCGCAGGCAAGATGCAGGGCCTCGAACTCTTCCATCCACGAGAAGGAGACGTGGTAGTCGGACCACTTGCCCTCCACCGTCATCGCGATCTCGTCTTCACCGGAGCGCTCAAAGGTCCAGTCATTGTTGGCCGCGACGAACTCGATCATATCGACCGGATTGGATTGACGCTGCAGTTCCAGTTCTACGAGGCTCATGCTTCACCTTCAAAGTTCCAGCGTGGCATGCGCCATCGCGTTCTCACGCGAAGCCCCACAAGCCCGACGACACCGGAAACAACATGGAATGATCGACGAACGCACGACAAGGTCGAACCGATGACTCTGCCCGTATCTCGTGTGACCCGTTTCGAATCATCTTGTAAAATCAGTGTATAACGCCGGAGTCTGCAGACCAGCCCCAACGGCTTGAAAAAGGCGTCGCAGCTGTGGATAGAGCTTTGGAAACTGATTCAGCCTGAGTCAGTAAAGGATTCAGCGGATTGCGTTTTTTAGGGATGTCCACAGGGTCGAAATTTTTCTCGTTTTCGACCGTTCGGAGTCCATCTGCGGACTCCAGACCGCGGGAAGAAGACAAAGAAGCGGAGAGATGCCCTCCCCGCTTCTCGAAAACATGAGTTCGAAAGCCCGATCAACCCTTTTCGGCGAGCTGTGCTTCCAGAAGGGCGACACGCGCCAGAAGGGCGTCGTTTTCCTCGCGCGCCCGCAGCGCCATTTCGCGCACGACCTCGAATTCCTCGCGCTTCACCACGTCCATCGTGTTGAGGATACGCTCGCCCTGCGTCCGGAACATGGTTTCCGCCTCGCGCCGCACGCCCTGCGCCGCACCGGCCGCGTCCGTCATCAGCTTGGCAAGATCGTCGAGAATGCGGTTTGCGCCTGTCGTCGTCATGATGTCCCTCCGGGATCGCGGTTGGAGCGCCGCACGGCGCCTGTGATATGGAGGTAGGAGAGGCAGGGCCGGCTTGCAAGGAAAAACCAGTGAATCATGGGGCTTGCAACCCTCGCTTCGCTTGACCCCATGCATGCCGCCCTCCATGGTCCGGGCAGGCGGGCGTGGCGAAATGCCGGTCCGCAGAGAAACCACCCGCCGCAGGTCCTGATCCGTTGCCGCGTCGGCAATGGATCGGCCAGGTGAAACCGAGGCTAAAGCACGTCCTTTGGAACCCATCGCAAGCCTTCTTTCGATCCTGCCCTTCCCGCAGATCGATCCCGTCCTGATCGCCATCGGCCCGCTGCAGATCCACTGGTATGGCCTCGCCTACGTCGCGGGCATCCTGCTCGGCTGGTTCTACGCCCGCCGGATCGTGCGCAACGAAACGCTTTGGGGCGGCAAGGCACCGATCACCGAGGTCGATCTCGACGACTTCCTGCTCTGGGTGGCCGTCGGCATCGTGGGCGGCGGACGCATCGGCTACATCCTGTTCTACGACCTGCCCTCCGTCATCGCCAATCCGCTGCGGGCCTTCGAGATCTGGAACGGCGGCATGTCCTTCCATGGCGGCCTTATCGGCACGATCCTCGCCATGCTGATCTTCGCCCGCAAGCGATCCATTCCGATCTGGAGCCTGTTCGACGTCGTCGCAGCCGTCGTCCCCATCGGCCTGCTGTTCGGCCGCCTCGCCAACTTCATCAACGGCGAACTCTGGGGCCGCCTCTCCTCCATGCCCTGGGCGATCGTGTTCCCGACCGGCGGCCCGTTCGCCCGCCATCCGAGCCAGCTCTACGAGGCAGGCCTCGAGGGCATTCTCCTGCTCCTCGTGCTCGCCTTCCTCATCTACAAGCGCCACGCCCTGCGCAAACCCGGCCTCATCGCTGGCGTCTTCATCACGGGCTATGGCCTTGCCCGCATCTTCGTGGAGTTCTTCCGCGAGCCCGACGTGCAGATCGGCTATCTCGCCGGGGGCTGGCTGACGATGGGCATGCTGCTGTCGCTGCCGATGGTCGGTCTCGGCCTCTGGGCGATCCTGCGCGCCCGCCGGGCGGCATCCCTCGTAGGGAGCCGACCATGACCACGCCGCTCACGGACAAGATCAAGGCGATCATCCTCGCAACGGGACCGATCAGCGTCACCGATTACTTCGCCCTCTGCCTTGCAGATCCCGAGCACGGTTACTACCGCACCCGCGAACCTTTCGGACAGAGCGGCGATTTCATCACCGCGCCGGAAATCAGCCAGCTGTTCGGCGAGCTCATCGGCATGTTCCTGTTCGAGGCGTGGCGTCGTCACGGACAGCCGGAAGCGGTCGCCATCGCCGAGATCGGCCCAGGCCGCGGCACGATGATGGCGGATATCCTGCGCGTTCTCTCGCGCCTGTCGCCGGAGCTCTATGAAAAGGCGACCGTCCATCTGGTCGAAACCAGCGATCGCCTGCAGAAGGTCCAGAGCCAGACCCTCGTCGCCCACAAGTTCAAGATCGCCTGGCACGAGAGCTTCGAGGAGATCCCGGACGGCTTCCTGTTGCTGGTCGCAAACGAACTCTTCGACGCCATTCCCATCCGCCAGTTCGTCAAGACCGAACAGGGTTTTCGCGAGCGCATGGTTGGCCTGGATGCGCAGGACAATCTCTGCTTCACCGCCGGCGTCGCCACCATCGATCCCGACCTTCTGCCGCCGGGAGACAAGCTGCCGCTCGGCACCATCTTCGAAGTCGCCCCGGCCCGCGATGCCGTCATGGCCGCCATTTCCGCACGGCTGAAGCGCACCGACGGCTCCGCCCTCATCATCGACTACGGCCATATGGCGACCAATTACGGCGACACGCTCCAGGCCGTGCGCGCCCACCAGTTCGACCCGCCGCTCGCCCATCCCGGTGAGGCCGACATCACCAGCCATGTCGATTTCGAACAGCTCGCCCGCCGGGCCGTCGCGGAAGGTCTTCGCATCAACGGGCTCACCTATCAGGGCGATTTCCTGCTCGCTCTGGGCATCCGCGAGCGTGCCGAGGCGCTCGCGCGCGGCAAGGACCTCATCGTGCAGGAAGGTGTGCGCCAGGATGCGGAGCGGCTTTCCGGCTCGGGCGAAGGCAAGATGGGCGAACTCTTCAAGGTCCTCGCCGTCAGCCACCCGGCCGTTGCCCTGGTGCCGTTCCAGGCCTGAGCGGATCGCAACCGGCACCCGTTCTCGACCCCATCGAGAGCGGACATCGGTCCGCCGCCGCCGACACTGTCTGCCGCCTGCGCGATTGACAGGGCGGGCGGCAAAGGGTCAACATCCCGCGCACATCAGAGGCGAGCCATTCCCGGCATCGCCCGTTTTCCGAAAAACGCTGACATCAAAAGGGGCGAAAGACCAATGCAGGACGACGCCTTGCCCTCCCCGCTCCAGAGCCCGCTACTGGCCTCCGCATCCGTTGCCCACGGCTTCTTCACCCGCAAGGGCGGTGTGTCGGAAGGTATCTACGAAGGTCTGAACGTCGGCCTCGGCTCGAGGGACGACCGTGGCCATGTCGAGGAAAATCGCGCCCGCGTCGCCGCATGGTTCGGCCAGCCCGTGGCAAGGCTCGCCACTGTCCATCAGATCCACTCTCCGGATGTCGTGATCATCGGCGGCGATTATGATGGCACGCGGTCGGAGGCTGATGCGCTGGTCACGGCGACGCCCGGCATGGTGCTCGGCGTCCTCTCGGCCGATTGCGGACCGATCCTCTTTGCCGATCCAGAAGCCGGCGTCGTCGGCGCGGCGCATGCCGGCTGGAAGGGTGCGCTGACGGGTGTCCTTGAAAGCACGATCTCGGCCATGGTCGCCCTTGGCGCCACACGCGAAACCACCCTCGCCTGCCTCGGCCCCTCCATCGGCCCCGACAATTACGAGGTCGGCCCCGAATTCGTCGCGCGCTTCCTGGCACACGATGCGGCCTACGCCCGTTTCTTCACGCCGTCGGCACGTGCGGACCACGCGATGTTCGACCTTCCCGGCCTTACCGTCGCCCGCCTTCTCGCGGCCGGCGTGAGGGCCGAAAAGCTCGGCCTCTGCACCTATGAGGACGAGGCACGCTTCTTTTCCTACCGCCGGACCACCCATCGCGGCGAGCCGGATTACGGCCGGCAGATTTCCTCTATCAGCATCAGGGAGGCATGACATGGCCCTTCACTTCACCCAGGACGAGTACGCCGCACGCCTTGCCAGCCTCACGGCGAAGATGCGCGAGGACAAGCTCGATGCGCTGCTGCTCTTTGCGCAGGAGAGCATGTACTGGCTGACCGGCTACGACACCTTCGGCTACTGCTTCTTCCAGACGCTGGTCGTGAAATCCGACGGCTCGATGGTGCTGCTCACGCGGTCGGCCGACCTGCGCCAGGCACGCCACACCTCGAATATCGAGCGCATTCAGGTCTGGGTCGACAGGGTCAATGCCGACCCGACGATGGACCTGAAGAACCTGCTGAGCGAACTCGACCTCCTCGGCGCGCGCATCGGCATCGAATACGACACGCACGGCATGACCGGCCGCATCGCCCGGCTGCTCGACAACCAGATGGCGAGCTTCGGCCAGATCATCGACGCATCCATGCTGGTCGGCCGGCTGCGGCTCATCAAGAGCCCGGCCGAGATCGCCCATGTCGAGAAGGCCGCAAGCCTTGCCGACGACGCGCTGGATGCCGCCCTGCCGTTGATCGGCCCCGGCGGCGACGAGGCGGCCATCCTTGCGGCCATGCAGGGCGCGGTTTTTGCCGGCGGCGGCGATTACCCGGCCAACGAATTCATCATCGGCTCCGGCGCGGACGCCCTCCTCTGCCGCTACAAGGCCGGCCGCCGCAAGCTCGATGCGCAGGACCAGCTGACGCTCGAATGGGCCGGCGTCAGCGCCCACTACCACGCCGCCATGATGCGCACGATCGTGGTCGGCGAGGTGACCAACCGTCATCGCGAGCTCTACAGCGCCTGCCGCGAAACCATCCAGGCGATCGAGATGGTCCTGCGGCCGGGCAACACCTTCGGCACCGTCTTCGATGTGCATGCGAAGATCATGGACGAGCGCGGCCTTGCCAAGCATCGGCTGAATGCCTGCGGCTACTCGCTCGGCGCCCGCTTCTCGCCCTCATGGATGGAGCAGCAGATGTTCCATGCCGGCAATCCGCAGGAGATCCTGCCCAATATGTCGCTTTTCGTGCACATGATCATCATGGACAGCGACAGCGGCACGGCCATGACGCTCGGGCAGACCTACCTGACGACGGACGGCGCGCCACGGGCCCTGTCGCGCTACGGTCTCGATGTCATCGACCTCTGAGGTCTCACCAGGCTGATAGAGCGGGATCAAACCCTTGCCAGCCCCAAAAAGGGGAAGCCGGATCAATACGGCTTCTTAGGATTATCGCCGTAGACTGATTGTCTGATGTCAGGACCGGCGGGATAGGCCCGTCGGATGGCGTCACAGTGTGCCAGCGTATCGGCGTGTAATACTCCAGCGGTTTCGATATGCCTCATGAGGCGTGACCGGTGCTGGAGACGGGCGACATGCGCAGCATCTGTCCAGGACGGAGGTCGACCGTGCGCACCCTTTTCGCAACGACGACGAACATCGCGCGCATTCGTGCCGCAACGCCGCTCTTGGCCATCCCCTTTCTTTTCGCGCTGTCGTCCTGCAACAGCATCGACGCGCTGACGCCGCCGGAGAATGTCGGCGACGGGAGCTATCAGTCCTCCCCGGTCAATCAGGCCGATCTCGACACCATGCAGTCGCAGCAGCCGGTCGTGAACAGCGCACCTGCTGGCGCGGTGGCGGTTCATGAGATGCGGGTGCAGCGATCTGCCAGCCTCTCCGACCCGAATTATACCGATCAGCCCGCACCGCGGGCCGACCAGCCCGACATCACCGGCACCGCCTATGCCCGTGGCGACGAGAGCTACCGCAACCCGGCCGGCTCCTTCGAGGCCCAAGCCCAGGCGCTCGCCAGCAACCCGTCGCCGCAGATCTCCCCGTCCGAAAGCGCGGTCGGCTTTCCTGCAAACGGCAATCAGGTCAGCGAGACCGAAGCGGCCGCCCGGACGCGAACGGCAGAGCCGCCGCAATCCGAACCGGCAGAGGCAGCGCAAAACGATGTGCCCGCAGAAGCCAACAGCGCGCCGGAAGAGCAAGCCGCCATCGCGCCCGCCGCCAAGGCCGGCCCTGCCGGCAGCATCCGCTTCCTCCCCATCATGGGCGCGCCTGTCGAGGCCATCCGCCCCCTCTCCGAACAACTGGGCGCGGACGCCCGCTCGCATGGCCTCACCATCAAGACGGCAGCGGATGGCGGAAGCCAGCATATCCTGAAGGGCTATTTCTCGGCGTTCAAGGACGGCCGCAAGACCACCATCGTCTATGTCTGGGACGTGCTCGACCAGGCCGGCAACCGCCTGCACCGCATCCAGGGGCAGGACAGCGTCGATACAAAGGGCGCCGATCTCTGGTCGGGCGTTCTGCCGCAGACCATGCGCGACATCGCCACCAAGAGCGTCGGGCAGTACCTGACCTGGCGGGATGCCACGGCCGGTTGAGCATAGGCATGATGGTGTTTTCACGACCTCTAAAACGCCCCTCCCGGCAGCGCCTTCGAAATCTTTTTCGGATAAACCCTCTCCATGCCGGCGTTCCTCTTGCATTCGGGGACAAGGCCGCTATGAAGCGCCCATCGGCATTGACGGGGGCGCGCTCCCTGAGACCGACGCGCATTGGGATGCGGGTTTACGGAATCTTGCGGATTACGGCAAACGGACCGTCCGGTTCGGGCCTATCCCGGACAGCACGACAGGCGGACCATCGATGAAGGTTTTCGCGGGCAATTCGAACCGGCTCCTCGCCGAAGCGATCTGCAACTATCTCAATCTTCCGCTCGGGCGGGCGACGGTCCGGCGGTTCGCCGATCAGGAAATCTTCGTCGAGATTCAGGAGAACGTGCGCGGCGAGGATGTCTTCCTCGTCCAGTCCACCTCCTTCCCGACGAACGACCATCTGATGGAACTGCTGATCATGATCGACGCCATGCGCCGCTCGTCGGCACGGCGCATCACCGCGGTCCTCCCCTATTTCGGCTATGCCCGGCAGGACCGCAAACCGGGTCCGCGCACACCGATCTCCGCCAAGCTCGTCGCCAACCTGATCACCGAGGCCGGTGCCGACCGCGTTCTGACGCTCGACCTGCATGCCGGCCAGATTCAGGGCTTTTTCGATATCCCGACGGACAATCTCTATTCCGTGCCGATCCTGACGCGCGACATCAAGGAACACTACGACCTCAGCAACGTCATGGTCGTCTCGCCCGACGTCGGCGGCGTGGTGCGCGCCCGGTCGCTCGCCAAGCGACTGGACTGTCAGCTGGCCATCGTCGACAAGCGCCGCGAGCGCGCCGGTGAGTCCGAAGTCATGAACGTCATCGGCGACGTCACCGGCAAGGATTGCCTGCTGATCGACGACATCGTCGACAGCGGCGGCACGCTGTGCAACGCGGCGGAGGCACTGCTCAAGAACGGCGCGACCAGCGTCACCGCCTACATCACCCACGGCGTTCTCTCCGGCGGCGCCGTTGCCCGCGTCACCTCGTCCAAGCTGAAAGAGCTCGTCATCACCGACAGCATCCAGCCGACGACGGCCGTGCAGTCCGCGCACAATATCCGCGTGATCTCGACGGCAAACCTGATCGGCGAAGCGATCAACCGCACCAGCCAGGAAGAGTCCGTTTCCAGCCTGTTCGACTGATCGGGAGCAGCCCGGCGACGGGCGTGTGTCTCAACTGTTGATGACGATCATGCCGCCGATGAGCAGCGCGGCACCGATCGCTGTGCGCAGCGTCAGCGTTTCCCCAAGGAAGATGCTGGCGAGCAGCGGCACGAAGCAGAACGTTAGCGCCATGAAGGAATAGGCCATCGTCAGCGGCACGCTTTTCAGCACGAAGATCCAGACGAGGGTCCCGATGCCGTACACGGCAAGAGCGGCGATCATCAGCGGATTGAGCAGAAGCGCGACGATGCCCGCCACGCCGAACTCGCCCGTGGTGCGGCTCGACAGCTTGAACAGCACCTGCCCCATCGCGATCATCAGTGGCGTGCCGGTGAGGCCCAGCCACAGAGCCGGGCTGTAGTTTCCCCCGATCATGCCGCTGCAGCCTCGATGCCGCCGGCGCTGTCCCCTGCCCTTTCCACCGTCTCGCAATAGAAGATATCGCGGCCGATATCCTCGCAGACATGGATCGCGGGAACCGGGTGGACGGCGCGCAGGAAGGAGTGCGTGTAGGGAAAGAAGTTGAAATGCGGATTGAAGCTGTAGCGATACTCCCGCTCGCGCGGCACGACGATGATCAGCCGGCGGCGCGCGATCCGGCGCAGTTCGGCGATGGCTTTGCGGTAGTCGAGCACATGCTCAATCACATGGGTGCAGACGACCGTATCGAACTCGTCATCCGCAAAGGGCAGATCCTCGATCCGCGCGGCGATATATTCGACGCCGGGAAGACTTGCGGCATCCTCGACCACGAAATCGACGCCGGTCACGCGGCCAAGGCCGGGCTGTGCCGCCTGGATATGCTTCAGCAGCGCGCCCGTCCCGCAGCCGACATCGCAGACGCTCCCGCCTTCGATCGCACCGGCAATGCGGCGAATGCAGGCGGCCGAGTTGTCGGTCCCCTCATGCACGCGGGGATGCTTGCGGTAGAGGTCCTCATACTCCGCCTCCGACAGGAACGGGGCGCGGGCGCGGAACCGGGCGAGGTGGACGATGTGCTCGCCCCAGACCAGCTTGGCGGCCGCCCGGAACAGGATAGAATCCCGCAGCACCGGCGGCAGCAGGTCCTCCAGCACGAAGCGGATACGGTTGGTGGTCTCGCGGTTCATCGCTCGGTCTCCGGAATTACGCAGCCGCGCTCTGCACATCGCTTGTCTCGCCCGGCATGGGCTCGGCCGAGACCGGCATGGACACGGACAGGAAGGGGCTCGACGGCAGAGCCATGTAGTGCAGCCGCAGCTGCTCGGCGCGGGCGCGGGCAAGCGAGTCGAGGATCAGCCCGGCGGTGAACATCATGAAGGAGATCATCATCAGCGCGACCGACAGAACCCAGGTCGGCATGCGCCGCACGAGACCGGTCTCGAAATATTCGACCAGAACCGGTGCCATGAAGATCAGGCTCGACGCCATGAAGGCGCTGCTGATGGCGCCGAAGAAGGTGAAGGGCCGCGTCTCCTTCATCAGCATTGCGAACATCCAGAGGATCCGCCCGCCATCTCGGAAGGTGGACAGCTTGGAGTGCGACCCTTCCGGCCGGCGGCCATAGTCGAGCGGCATCTCGCAGACCGGCAGCTTCAACCGCGAGGCATGCACGGACATCTCCGTCTCGATCTCGAACCCGCCGGACACGGCCGGGAAGCTCCTGGCGAAGCGCCGTGAGAACACGCGGTATCCCGAAAAGATGTCGGTGAAATCGTTGCCGAACAGCGTCCGGTAAAGCCGGTTGAACAGCCGGTTGCCGAAGGCGTGTCCCTGCCGGCCCGCATCCGCCTTCACACCACGTCGCGTGCCCACCACCATGTCCGCACGCTCGGCGATCAGCGTGGCGATCAGCGCGGGCGCGTCGGCCGCCGAATAGGTGCCATCCCCGTCCGCCATCACATAGATATCGGCATCGACGTCGGAGAACATGCGCCGGACGACATGGCCCTTGCCCTGCCGCGTCTCCCGCGTGACGACCGCGCCGGCAAGCGTCGCCCGCAGTGCCGTCTCGTCGGTCGAGTTGTTATCGTAAACATGGATGCGCGCGAGAGGCAGCGCCGTGCGGAACGCATGGACGACCGACACGATCGTCGCCGCTTCGTTGAAGCAGGGAAGGAGTACGGCGATCCTGAGATCTTTCGGAAGCGTCTGCATCGGTATCATCCGTGGCGGTCGCACGACAATGACCGGGAAATCTTAAGGTCTCGTTGAAGATGTTGCACGCGCACCGGTCGAGGGTCGCGCGCCGCGGTCACCCTGTTCGACAAAGGCTTTTTTCACCTTCCCCTTCTATGGTTCCCGCCAGCCGGACGCCCCGGACGACGATTGCGAGGCCATCCGCCGTGACCCTTTCCGAACCCGCCCTCCGCAACGCCGAGCCCACGGCAGATGCATCTCCGAAGACGAAACGGGCATGGACGCACGAGGTCTGGGTCGCGGTCCTCCTCGCCATTCTCGTCGTCGCCATCGCCTCCGTCGTCGCCGGCATCAGGGCCACGGACTATGTCGGCGCGGACAATGACGACGCCATGCGCCTCGTTGAGATCCGGGATTTTCTCGCCGGTCAGGGTTGGTTCGACACGATGCAGTACCGCCTCGGGCTCGACGGCGGCACCCTGATGCACTGGTCGCGCCTTGTGGATCTGCCGATTGCCGGGCTGATCGCCCTCTTCGGACTGTTCCTGCAGCCGGCGCCAAGCGAGGCCGCCGCGCTCTTCCTCTGGCCGATTCTGTTGATCGTCCCCGTCGTCATCGGCGTGGCAAAAGCCTGCTGGAACATCGGCGGACGCCAGACCATGATGATCGGTCTCGTTCTCATCGTCATGTCCCTGATCAGCAATGTGCGCTTCCAGCCGGGCAATATCGACCATCACAACGTCCAGCTTGCCCTGATCGCCCTGCTGGTGGCCGGCCTCACCGACCCTCTCGGCCGGAGGAGCGGCCATGCCCTCGCCGGCATCATGGCCGGCCTCGCCGTCGCAGTCGGCGTGGAAACCACGCCCCTGGTGGCCATCGCCGGTATCGTCGTCGCGCTCCGCTGGGCGTGGCATGGCGAGCCGATGGATCGGGCCGCGAGGGCCTTCGGCCTATCGCTCGCCGCGACGGTCGCGGCCGCCTTCCTCGCCACCACACCGCCACGCCTCTATGCGATGGTCACCTGCGACAACCTCTCGCTGGGCTTCTTCGCCATCGCGACCGCGGGCGGCCTCGCACTCTATCTCTCCGCACGCTCCACCAGCCGCCGTTCACGGCAAGCACGAATCCTCGCCCTTGCGGCGTCAGGCGCAGTCGTTGCCGCCGTCACAGTGTCGATCGCGCCGCAATGCCTGCAAAACCCGCTCGCCTCGCTCGATCCGCTTCTCAAGACCCTGTGGCTCGAGAGGGTGCAGGAAGCGCAGTCGATCGTGCAGATGGTGCAGACCATGCCGTCCTATCTCGGCTTCGGCTTTGCGGCCGGCATCATTGCCATCCTCGTCTGCCTCGTCCGCATCTGGCGAAACGACCGGAGGGAGCTGCATCTTACCTTTCTCGCGCTCTGCCTTCCCACCCTCGCAATCAGCATGCTGCAAATCCGCGGCACGACCTTCCTCAACTTCCTATCGATTTTCCCGTTGTCGCTTGCCGTTTCCGACCTTCGCACCCGCGCGCACCGCGAACCGAAGAAGATCGGCGCGGAACTCGCCTTTGCCGGGCTGATGCTGATCTCGATTCCGAGCATCTGGGCGGTTGCTTCGGCAGCCATGACGAAGGTTGCGGGTACGGACGACACGGTCATGGCGGAACTGGAGCAGAGCGCCTGCGTCGCGCGCGATGCGATCGCGCCTCTGGCCCATGAGCCGGCGGGCGTCGTCGCGGCGCCCTCCAACCTCGGCGCTTCCATTCTGCGCTTCACGCATCACCGCGTGCTCACCGCACCCTATCATCGCAACCCGGCCGGCATGCTGGCGGAACTCAACATCGGCCTTGCCTCGACGGAGGCGGCGAAAGATCTGCTGATCCGCGACGGCGTCACCCTGCTCGCTTTCTGCGCCGAGGACGGCCAGACAAGCCTGATCGCGGAGCGTGCGCCCGGCGGGCTCTATGCGACACTCGGCAAGGGTATCGTTCCCGCCTACCTCCAGCTCGTGACGACGCCGGACCATCCGGCGCTGAAGATCTTCCGCGTCATCCCGTGAGCACCCGTCCGCTCAGTTGCGGGCGGGAACGGCGCAGGCCTCCCCGCCGGAGAACAGGCGCGAGCGCGTGAGAAACCGCCTCTCCCGACCATTGTCGAGCGAGAACATGCCGCCGCGCCCGGGAACGACGTCGATGATCAGCTGCGTGTGCTTCCAGACCTCGAACTGGCTACCGCTGATATAGACCGGCACGCCGCCGATTTCGCCGAGGCGCACATCGTGGTCGCCGACGATATAGTCGTCCGCCGGATAGCACATGGGCGAGGAGCCGTCGCAGCAGCCGCCGGACTGATGGAAGAGGATGTCGGGATGATCGAGGCGAATCTCCTCGATGAAGGCGAGCGCCGCCTCTGTTGCCAGAACCCGCTTCTGCCCGTCCGGCATATCGCCGACGATAACGCCCTGCATGTGGATGCCGTCCTTTATGAGGAATACCTAAATTTAGCGAGTGACCGACCGTTCATCATTGTGTCATACTGGCGACCAGGATTTGGGAGGATCGCATCATGTCATATCGCACGGAGTGCTATCTGAGCTGCATGAGCCTGTCGCTTCTGCTCTGGAGCGCGCTGGCACTGGTCGTCCATCACGGCTGAGCGAAACCGCTCGTGCCACCCCCCGGCGAGCCGGGAGATGGCGTTTTCTGATCCCCTGATCCAGCCGCTCAGAAGAAGCCGAGCGCCTTCGGGCTGTAGCTGACCAGCATGTTCTTGGTCTGCTGGTAGTGGTCGAGCATCATCTTGTGCGTCTCGCGCCCGATGCCGGACTGCTTGTAGCCGCCGAAGGCCGCGTGCGCGGGATAGGCATGGTAGCAATTCGTCCAGACGCGGCCGGCTTGTATATTGCGGCCGAAGTTGTAGCAACGGTTCGCATCCCGGCTCCACACGCCCGAACCGAGGCCGTAGAGCGTGTCGTTGGCGATTTCCAGCGCTTCCGCATCGTCCTTGAAGGTGGTGACGGAAACCACGGGGCCGAAGATTTCCTCCTGGAACACCCGCATCTTGTTATGGCCCTTGAACACGGTCGGCTTCACGTAGAAACCGCCCGCCAGTTCGCCTTCCAGTGTGTTGCGCTCGCCGCCGATCAGCACCTCCGCGCCTTCCTGCCTGCCGATGTCCATGTAGGACATGATCTTTTCCAGCTGCTCGCTGGACGCCTGCGCGCCGATCATGGTCGACATATCGAGCGGATTGCCCTGTTTGATGGCGGCGACGCGCTTCAGCGCCTTCTCCATGAAGCGATCGTAGATCTTCTCGTGGATCAGCGCGCGGCTCGGGCAGGTGCAGACCTCGCCCTGGTTCAGCGCGAACATGGCGAACCCTTCGAGCGCCTTGTCGAGATAGTCGTCATCCTCGCGCATCACGTCTTCGAAGAAGATGTTCGGCGACTTGCCGCCCAGCTCCAGCGTCACGGGAATGAGGTTCTGGCTGGCATATTGCATGATCAGCCGGCCGGTGGAGGTCTCCCCGGTGAAGGCCACCTTGTTGATGCGCGGATTGGTCGCCAGCGGCTTGCCGGCCTCGAGACCGAAGCCGTTGACGATGTTAAGCACACCCGGCGGCAGCAGGTCGGCGATCAGCTCGGCCCAGACGAGAATGGAGGCCGGGGTCTGCTCGGCAGGCTTGAGAATGACGCAATTCCCGGCAGCGAGCGCCGGTGCAAGCTTCCAGGCGGCCATGAGAATCGGAAAGTTCCACGGGATGATCTGCGCGACGACGCCGAGCGGCTCGTGGAAGTGATAGGCGATGGTGTCGCGGTCCACCTCGCCGATCGTGCCTTCCTGGGCCCGGACGCAGGAGGCGAAGTATCGGAAATGGTCGATGGCGAGCGGCATGTCGGCCGCCATGGTTTCACGCAGCGGCTTGCCGTTGTCCCAGGTTTCCGCCCGCGCCAGAAGCTCCATATTGTCTTCCATGCGCTGCGCGATCTTCATCAGGATATTGGCGCGCTCGGTGGTCGAGGTCCGGCCCCATTTGTCCTTTGCGGCGTGTGCGGCATCCAGCGCCAGCTCCACGTCGGCGGCTTCCGAACGGGCGATCTGGCAAAGCACACCGCCGGTGATGGGCGTCGTATTGTCGAACGTGCGGCCGCTTGCGGCATCGCGCCATGCGCCCCCGATAAAGTTGCCGTACTTCTGTTTGAACGGGTTTTCGACGATCTTCTGGTGCAGCATGTGGGTCTCCTCCAAGGGACAGCTACCTCTGTCTCGGGAGACCCTGCGCCGGAACATCGCGCGGCAAAAGGGGGGATGAGCCGATCGCCCGCGCGACTGTCTCACATCTGCGACACGCGTGCGCTGCAACCCGTGCTGCAGCGCGCAAACGTCCGGCATCTCAATCGATCGAGAGCTTCTTCATCTTCCGGTAGAGCGTGGCGCGACTGATGCCGAGGCACTCGGCAGCCGCCGACACATTGCCGCTGGCGCGCGACAGCACCCGGCGCAACGCCGCGCGTTCCGCATCGTCGAGGTTCTCGTGCTCGCCCGAAGGGCGGTCGTGCAGGAGATCGGAGGCGGGAATGCCGGCGGCGATCCTGAGATCGTCGATCCCGAGCGTCAGTCGGGCCGCCCGCGTCGCACCGAGCACGAGGTCGTCGCGATCGATGGCAAGCAGCGCCGGGCTCGCCTTGCCCTCCGCCGGCACCAGCAGCACGCGATGGCCGCGAAAGGCGCGATGAAAGAGGTTCGATTCGATCCGCGCGGCCGCGTCCCGCACCGCTTGCGAGAGAATGCTCATCGCCATCTCACCGGCATCCTCGCGGCAGGTGGAAATATCGATCGCCGCGGTCACGCGGCCGCGATGGTCGCGGATCGGCGCGGTGGCGCAGGAAAGGCTGGTGTTGCGGCTGAGGAAATGCTGGTCGCGATAGATGACGATCGGCCGTTCGTCGGCAATCGCCGTGCCGATGCCGTTGGTGCCGACGCTGGCCTCGCTCCAGAGCGTGCCGGACCAGAGGCCGATGCCGCGAAAATCATCATCGTCGCCGGCCGCCCCGCGCCGCTCCAGCGCGACCCCGTTGCCGTCCGTCAGGAGCAGGCAGCACCCCGCCTTCCC
Source organism: Rhizobium sp. PP-CC-3A-592 (assembly GCF_003217095.1). Taxonomy (GTDB): domain Bacteria; phylum Pseudomonadota; class Alphaproteobacteria; order Rhizobiales; family Rhizobiaceae; genus Ferranicluibacter. The sequence continues at coordinate 391,534 of NZ_QJSR01000002.1, read as the reverse complement.
GACCGTGGCAAACAACCGGTCGATCTCGCCCCGCGCCTCTTCGAGCAGGGCTCCGCTTTCCTCGCGAGCTGCACGAAACGCCCGCTCGTCGAGCCGCAACGGCGAACGCGCTTCCTCCGGTGAAAGCCCGTGCACGGTCACGCATCGCCGCCACGAGGCGGCAACGGGCGAACTGGCTGCCGCCGACGCATGATGCGCCACGGCCTGAACGTGATCCGAATGGTTCATCTGCTCTCCTCCCCGAAAGCTGACGGTGCCGGCACTATAACGGGATTTCGGGAAAGGTCCATGCCGGCGTCGTCGGCACCGTCGCGGTGACGGCAAACGCCCGGCAGGGGAAAAATCGCGCAAGCGATGTGTTCTCACGGCCTCCAACTTGCTACAGCGGAAGGACACCAAGCCCGCAAGGGCCAGCCTCCTCCTCTGCTTTCCGACGGACCATCATGCTGCGCGACCTCTCTCTCCAGAGCCTGTTCATGGGGCTCCTCACCGCCTTTGTCGGCTTTGCCAGTTCCTTCGCCGTCATCCTACACGGACTGTCGGCCGTGGGCGCGACGGAGGCAGAGGCGGCATCCGGGCTGATGGCCCTGTCGGTCTCGATGGGCATCCTCGCGATCCTGTTGAGCGTCTGGACCCGCCTGCCCATCAGCATCGCCTGGTCGACGCCGGGCGCAGCCCTGATTGCCAGTTCCGGCGCGATCGCCGGCGGATTTCCGGCCGCAGCCGGCGGCTTCGTGCTCTGCGGCGTCATGATCGTGATTGCCGGCCTCTGGCGCCCGCTCGGCCGACTTGTCGCCATGATCCCGGCACCGCTCGCAAACGCCATGCTCGCGGGCGTCCTCCTGTCGCTCTGCTTTGCTCCGGTGAAGGCGGTCGGCGCGGATCCTGCGCTCGGCCTGCCGATCGTGCTCGCCTGGGCGATCGCCGGAACCTTCAACCGGCTGCTCGCGGTGCCGGCCGCCCTCCTCGCCTTCACCCTCGTCATCCTCTTCGGCATCGACATCCCCCCGGGCACGATGGACCGCGTCGTCGCTACGCTTGTCCCACAGCCGGTGTTCGTCCTGCCGGTCTTCACCCTCGCAGGGCTCGTCTCCATCGCCCTGCCCCTGTTCGTCGTCACCATGGCGTCGCAGAACATCCCGGGCATCGCGGTGCTGAAAGTCCACGGCTACGCACCGGAGCCGGGTCCGCTCTTTGCCGCAACCGGCATCTTCTCGCTCTTCGCCGTCCCCTTCGGCGGCCATGCCGTCAACCTGGCGGCCATCACGGCGGCCATGTGCGCCGGCCCCGATTCGCACGCAGACCCCGCGCGGCGCTACTGGTCGGCCATGATCGCCGGCATCTTCTACATCGTCTTCGGGCTTCTCGCGGCCACCGTGACCCTGCTCGTCGGCTTGGCGCCGCCGGTCCTCATCCAGGCGGTGGCGGGCCTCGCGCTGATCGGCGCCTTCGCGGCATCGGCGTCCGCCGCGTTCAAGGATGCGGAAAGCCGGGACGGCGCAGCCATCACCTTCCTCGTCACGGCCTCCGGCGTCAGTTTTGCCGGCATCTCCGGCGCCTTCTGGGGCATCGTCGCGGGCGGGCTCATGCTGTTCCTCGGCCATGTCAGGTCCGGACGCGGCAAGTCTTCGCACCCCTCCTGAACTGCTTCCGGCCGGCTGACATCTTCAGGCGGCCGTCGCCTGGGGAAGGTCGACGATCTCCGCGTCCACCGGCGGGGCGCTCTCGACGGCTGTCATGACAGCGGTCTTGATGTCGGACAGCGGCTGAGGCCTTCCGAACAGAAAGCCCTGAACCTGCAGACACCCCTCGCCGCACAGGAAGGTCATGTGCTCCTCGGTCTCCACTCCTTCGGCGAGAACGGGAATATCGAGGCTGCGTGCCAGAATGATGGTCGAGCGCACGATCGCCTCGGCAGGCCGGCTGCGGCCGATGCCGTCAACGAAGCTGCGATCGATCTTGATCTTGTCGAACGGGAAGTTCTGCAGCGTCGACAGCGAGGAATAGCCGGTGCCGTAGTCGTCCATGGCGATCTTCACGCCCATGGCCTTCAGCTGCCGGATGATGTGCAGGGCGTGCTGCTGGTCGCCGATGATACCGGATTCGGTGATCTCGAGTTCGAGCCGGCCGGCCGGAAGTCCTGTCTGGATGAGGATGTCGCGCACCCGGTGCGGCAGAGCCACGTCTGCCAACTGGGCAGGTGCGACGTTGACGGCAATGCGCAGCGGCTGTGCCCAGGATGACGCTTCCCGGCAAGCGGTCTCCAGCACCCAGTCGCCGAGCGTCTGGATGAATCCCGTCCGCTCCGCCAGCGGAATGAACTCGGCGGGCGACACCATGCCCCGCGTCGGGTGACGCCAGCGCAGGAGAACCTCGTAACCGATGATATCGCGGCTCAGCGTATCGTTCTGCGGCTGGTAATAGAGTTCGAGTTCGCCACGATCGATGGATTGATGAAGGTCGATCGACAGGAGGCTACGGTCGCGCGTGGCCGTATCCATGCTCGGCTTGTAGAACCGCACCGCGCTCGCGCCGTTGACCTTGGCCCGGTGCATGGCGAGATCCGCCTGCGCCACAAGGTCGATGGCGGTCTGGGCCGAACCGGGAAAGAGCGCGATACCGGCACTTGCCGTCACCCGGAACGCCTGACCTTCGAGGTCCATCGGCAGGCTGACGGCACTCAGGATCCGCTCGGCGAATTCCTTTGCATCGGCCTTCATGAAGAAGCGGTCTCGAACGGCCACGAACTCGTCGCCACCGACCCGCGCGAGAAATTCGCCCGGTTGCAGGATGCCGGACACACCTTCTGCAATTGCCCGCAACACGCGGTCGCCGACGGCCTGACCATGGGCATCGTTCACGTCCTTGAACCGGTTGATGCCGATGACCACCAGCGCCAGACGCTCCGTATCGTCGCGCGGCTGCCGCATCGCTTCGCCGACATGCTCGTGAAGCGCCTGCCGGTTCGGCAAACCGGTCAAGGCATCGTGCGACGAGAGATGACGGTAGCGCGCTGCGGCGATCTGGTTGGAGTTCAGGTCGATCACATAGGCGGAGGCGCCGAGCGCCATCATGATGGCCATGATCAGAAGGACCATCGCTGCCAGCACACTTTCCTCCACCGCCATTGCGGGGATCGAGATGGTGGGGTCCGGGGAAACTGTCATACCCGTCATCGCCGTGAAATGCAGCGAGAGGATCGCAAGGATGAGGCCGGCGGCACCGCCATATTTGCAGAAACGGGTGACCGGCCGCGCGACGCGGTTGGTGGCAACGGCACCGAAGCCGACGGACAGCACGACGGCTGCAATCGTCAGTACCGTGTCCCACGTCTTGACGCCCGCAACAAGCAGCGCAGCCATCCCGACATAGTGCATGGAGACGATACCCAGCCCGACGATGGCGCCGCCGACCTCGATGGTGGCGCCGGTCTGCCGCCCGGCTGTGACGGCAAAGCCGAACAGCGTGAAGCCGACCGCGATGGCCAGCGACCACAGCGTCATCAGCGGATCATAGGCGTGATCGAGCGGCATCCGGTAGCTGAGCATCGCGATGAAATGCGTCGACCAGATGGTCGAGCCGCCAATGCAGCCCGAAAGAAACAGCCAGTTCAGCTTCTGGACACCCTGCGTCCGCCGCACGCGGGCGTAAAGCCGCATCGTCAGGACGGAGCCGAGAACGCAGACGACGAGCGCTGCCACCAGCAGAGGATATGCATGGTCGTTCGTCACGCAGGTAAGAAATGTGAGCATAAAGCACCTATGAGAGACGGCCCACACCTGGCATGCCCGTCCCCCTCAGGCCGTTAATGCTCCGACGCGTTCTCTTGAAACGGTTAGCGACCTCTGAACGTCCGCGGAGCGCGAAGCATTGCAATTCCGGGCGTTCTCCGTTATGGACGCGCGTCCGCGCAGACACCCTTGGAGGCAAACGCGGATGAGGCCTTAAAACCTCAATTCGCAAGGCCATTGCGCCCTGCGAATGCTTCACAACAAGAAAGGTACTGCCATGAGCAACGCAACTTACGAGCTCAAGGCCGAAACGCGCGAACGGGTTGGTAAGGGGTCCTCCCGTGAACTTCGCCGCAACGGTCTTATTCCTGCTGTCATCTACGGTGACAAGCAGACACCGATTTCCATCGCCCTGTCCACGAAGGAAGTCACGCGACGCATCCATGCCGGCGGTTTCATGACCACGGTTGCCACGATCGACGTCAACGGCGAGAAGATCCAGGTCCTCCCGAAGGACTACCAGCTCGATCCGGTGCGCGATTTCACCATGCATGTCGACTTCCTGCGCGTGTCGAAGAACAGCGTCGTCACCGTCGAAGTGCCGGTTCACTTCGAAAACGAAGACAAGTCCGCTGCCATCAAGAACGGCGGCGTTCTGAACGTCGTCCGTCACACGATCGAACTGGTCGTTCCCGCGAACGCGATCCCGGAAGCCATCACCGTCGACCTCAGCGGCCTTTCCAAGATCGGCGACGGCATCCACATCTCGGACATCACGCTGCCCGAGAACGCCACGCTGACGATCACCGACCGTGACTTCACGGTTGCCACGATCGCTGCTCCGGATGTCCTGACGGCCGAAGAAGAAGAAGGTACACCGGCTGGCGAAGCTGCCGGTGATGCTACGAACGAAGGTAACGCTGAGTAAACATTAACTCCGGTTAAGTTTACGAGCACCTTTGCCTCATCGAAAGGCCCGCCTGCACCCCGCAGGCGGGCCTTTTGTATTCCGTCCGGACTCCATCGCTTCAATAACATTTAATGCTTTTATGATCATGTTGCCGCAGGTCGTGCGGCGTGCTTCATCATGCTGCACTGTGCAGGGAATGGGCGATGGCACAGGCGTTTTTAGAGGCAGGACAATGATGCATTCTGTGGAACATCGCTTCGTCGCGATCGTCTGCGGCGCCATGCTGGTCTTCGTCGCGCCGCTGATCGTCCTCTTCCTCTATCTCTCCTCCGGCCGCATCGAGCGCGAGCATCTCGCCAATGCCGAGGTCATGCTGGATGCCGGGTCGAAAGCTCTGGCAAAACCGCTCTGGGATTTCGACACGGAAGCCATGAACCAGATCGCGCGTGCGCTCGCCGCCGACGGGAACATCGCCTTCGTCAAGGTCACCGGCACGTCGGCCGGCCTCTCGGCAGCCTATCCCGCCGCGGACAACGAAACCGCGGGGCCGCATTCGGTCCTGTCGCGTGACATCGTCTATTACGCCCCGACGGGCAGGAAGTCCGTAGGCACGGTCGAGCTGCACGTGCGGACCGACGGTCTCCTTACCCGCTTCGGCAACGACGAACTCGTCATCTTCTCCATTCTCATCGTCGCCATCGCGGTGGTGTTCATCGCCGCCATCGTCGGCAACCGCATCACCGTCATCCGCCCGCTCCTGCGCCTGACCGCCGCCATCGAGATGAGCCGCCTGTTCGGGTCGCGCCAGAGGGTCGAGTGGGAATCGGACGACGAGATGGGCGCGCTCGTGCTCAAGTTCAACGAGATGCAGAGCCGTCTGGAAAACGAGCAGAACGCGCTTCGCCGTGCCCATGCCCGCTCCACCGAGATCTACAACCTGACCCCGGCCATGCTGTTCTCGATCGATCTGGAAGACAGGATCGTCGCCGTCAGCAATTTCTGGCTCAGCAAGACGGGCTATGGACGGGAAGCCGTCATCGACCGCCTGTTTTCGGACCTCATCGAACCTTCGGCCCATGCGGCCTATCGCGAACGCCGCATCGCCGCCGGCCTCCAGAGCACCTGCGAGGTCACCGTCCCCTTCGTGAAGGCGAACGGCGAGACGATGACCGTGCTGATCCAGGAAACCATGACGCTCGGCCATGGCCAGACCGAGGACGCCGCCCTCGCCGTCATGACCGATATCACCGCGCTGAAGCAGGCCGAAAGCCGCAATCACGTACAGGCCATGACCGACCATCTGACCGGCCTTCTGAACCGTCAGGGCTTCGAGGCGGCGCTGGATGCGGGCATTCGCAAGGCCGACGAGCGGTCGGGCGAACTCGCCTGCGTCTTCATCGATCTCGATCGCTTCAAATGGATCAACGATAACTTCGGCCACGCTGTCGGCGACGAAGTCCTGCGGCAGGTCGTCTCCCGTATTCGCGCCAACCTGCGGCCGGAAGACACGATGTCGCGCATCGGTGGCGACGAGTTCGCCATTCTCATCAACGGCGAGAATGTCGAGACGCTGGCCAGCGATATCGGCGACGACATCTGTGCGGGTCTTGCCGAACCGATCACTGTGCGCGGCACCGAACTGTCGGTCAGCTGCAGCATCGGCATCGCGCTCTACCCGATCCATGCCAAAAACGCCTCGGATCTCCTGCTGAAATCCGACATCGCCATGTATGCGCGCAAGCACGGCGGCAAGAACGGCAAGCAGATGTTCGACACCTCCATGCTCGATGCCGCACGCGAACGCCACGAGATCGCCCAGTATATAGAGACGGGCCTGCGCGAGGACTGGTTCGAAGCGTATCTCCAGCCGATCGTCGGCATGAGCGATGGCCGCATCGTCGGCTTCGAAGCGCTGATGCGCCTGAACCATCCGGAAAAGGGCATTCTCGCCCCCGCCCGCATCATCGGCATTGCGGAGGAAACCGGCACGATCGGCCGCATCGGTGAGCGCATTCTGGAGAAAGCTATCGGCCATCTCGCCGTCATCTCGCGTCTGGAAGGCACCGGCGAGACCTATCTCGCGGTCAACTTCTCGCCGATGCAGTTCGAGACCACCCTGCCCCACAAGCTCGCGGCGCTGCTTCTCAAGAACCACATCGCGCCGAGCCGAATCGTGATCGAGATCACCGAAGCCGTCCTCATGCTCGACAGCCCGGATGTTCATGCCGTGCTGAAGCAGCTCGGCGAATTCGGCTGCCGGATCGCGCTCGACGATTTCGGCACCGGCTATTCCTCGCTCAGCTACCTCAACCGCTTCCCCGTCGATATCGTCAAGGTGGACCAGTCCTTCACACGGTCGCTGACGGCCGATGAGGTGGACGTCCGCCGCAAGAGCCGCATGCTCATCAAGGGCATCCGCACCATCTCCAACCAGATGGGATACGACACGGTTGCCGAGGGCATCGAGACGCTTGAGGACTGGGAGCTTCTGAAGAAGCTCGGCATCGACTACGGCCAAGGCTACTTCTTCAGCAAGCCGATGCCGATCGGCGAGATGCTGAAAATGCTGGAGAGCAATTCGGAAGCCAAGGCGACCACGGCCTGAACGGACCACACCAGGACAGGCCACCTGCGAGGGCAACAAGGAATGACGGCAGGCATGCAGCGAATGAGATCATGGCAGGCACAGGGTTTGACGGCATCGGGCGTGGTCCTTCTGGGCCTCCTTCTCCCGAATACCCGCACGCTTGCACAAACGTCCGAAGCGCCTGAAGTTCCCCGTACCCTGACGATGCTGACGGAGGAATATCCGCCCTTCGGCTTCACGCAGGACGGCGAGATCACCGGATCCTCGGTGGATCAGGTTCGCCGCATCATGGCCGAAGTTCATCCCGACTACACGCTCGACATCGTTCCCTGGGCCCGCGCGATCGCGACGGCGGAAACCGACCCCGCGACCTGCGTCTTCACGACGACACTGCTGCCGGAACGCGCTGAGCGCTTCAAATGGGTGTCGCCCCTGAATATCGATACCCTCATGCTGATCGGCCGCACCGGCGGCAAAGCCCGCCCCCGCTCGATCGAGGCCGCCAAGGCTTTCACGGTCGCCGTTCACAAGGACGACAGCGGCGAACTCTTCGCTATCGCCCAGGGATTTCCGCATCTCGACAGCGCCCCGAGTATCGACCTCTCCCTGAAGAAACTCCTGGCCGGCCGCGTCGATCTCGTGCTGCTGACACGCAAGACCTTCGACGAATTGCGCGAACAGGGCCAGCCGCTCGAAGCGATCCTCGACGTGGAAACGACACGCTCGGGCATTGCCTGCAACAAGGCCGTGCCGGACCGGACCATCGCCGACATGCAGGCGGTGCTCGACCGCCTGATCGCCGATGGCACCCAGGCCGAGATGGAGCGTCGCTACGAAAATTCGCCGAAATAGGGCTGTCCCGACGCCTCCGCATCGCGAACCGGCTTGACACGGACGGCCCTGCGCGGTGCAAGACATCGGCTTAACAGCATGCGTCGGCAAGAGCGGCCATGCACCCGAACCGGCGACCGACCCGAGACGAAACATGCTGATCTTTGCAGGACTGGGCAATCCGGGCCCGAAATATGCGGGAAACCGCCACAATATCGGCTTCATGGCCCTCGACGCGATCCATCGCCGTCATGCCTTCTCCCCGTGGTCGAAGAAGTTCAAGGCCGAGATCGCCGAAGGTGACCTGGGGGGCGAGCGCGTGCTGTTGATGAAGCCGCAGACCTTCATGAACCTCTCGGGCGAATCCGTCGGCGAGGCCATGCGCTTCTACAAGGTTCCGGTCGGCAGCGTTGTCGCCATCTATGACGAGCTTGATCTCGTGCCCGGCAAGGCCCGGCTGAAGACGGGCGGCGGCCATGGAGGACATAACGGCATCAAGTCCATGGACGCCCATTGCGGCCGCGAATACCGTCGCCTCCGCCTCGGCATCGGCCATCCCGGCGCCAAGGAACTGGTGGAACGCCACGTTCTCGGCGATTTCGCCAAGGCCGACCGCATCTGGCTGGACCCGCTGCTGGAAGCGCTTGCGGACAATGCGGACATGCTGGCGAGGGGCGAGGACTCGCAGCTTATGAACAAGCTCGCGCTCGCCACCGGCAGCCCACCACCGGCCGAACCGGCGCAGAAGGCAAAGCCCGCCGGTCAGTCTCATATCCGTGCGGCGCGCAACCATGCCCAGCCGAAGATCCTGCCGACGACCGGCCCGATGGCGGACATGCTAAAGAAGCTGTTCGGCAACAAGGACGAGTAATCAGCCCGCCGTGGTCAAAGCCGCCGCGATGACCCGATCAGTTTTCCGGCTCGGTGGTCAGCATCATCGGAAAACCGGCTTCCTTGGCAAGGTCCGTCGCTTCCTTCGCCTTCGTCTCCGCGATATCGCGCGCGCAGACGAGAAGAACGCAGGAGCCCATCTTGTGGGCGGTCAGCATCATCCGGTAGCCGGTCTCCTCGCTCATCCGGAAGACGATCTTCAGCACCATGATGACGAAGTCACGCGGCGTGTAGTCGTCATTCAGAAGAATGACCTTGTAGAGCTTCGGCCGATCGAGCTTCGGCTTGGTCACGGTCTTCGGCGTGGTGGTGGTATCATCGCTCATCGGCAAGTGCCTCCTGACGGAAAGGCCCGGGTGCAGGCATGCCGCTATATCACATCGCAAGCGGCCTGTTTCAAGCCCGGCACAGGGGTCACCTCACCCACCCGCCACGAGCAGCTGCGCCGGCAGACCGTGTCGTTCGGCTCTGGCAACCGCCTTGCGATCGAACGTTGCATATGTTCCCGCACCCATCTTCGCTCCCTCGTGGAGGATAATGGCATCGGGAAAATCACCGCCTGCCGCCAAAAAGGAAAGACCGAGCGAGACCGCATCCCGATCGACGGTCACCGTTTGCGTATCCCGGAGCGCTGTGATCGCCTGCCGCAACTCCGCCGTGGTGAACCGGTAGACGCGCCTGAGAACCCAGCACATTTCGCACAGTGTCTGGTTCGTGATCACGACCTCGTTTTGACGGAAGAATGCCTCGGCGACGTGGCTCTCCAGCGGGTGATCCCGGGTCAGCATGCGAACGAGAATGTTTGTATCGATGGTCGCCTTCACGGTTTCGGCTCGCCTTGACCAATCTCGCCTGCATAGCCTGCAGCGATAGCCTCGTTGATTTCATCAAGCGTATGCGGCCGGTCGGCCTTGTAAGAGAACATGCCGAACAGGCTTTCGACCGGACGTCCTGGCTGAACGACATGCAGCGATGTCCGATTGTGTGGAACGACATCGACGTCCACCTCGTCACCGGGCCGGAGGCCAAGCGATTCCAGCACATCCCTGTTCAGCACAATCTTTCCGTCGTCCGAGACTTTGAGGCGCACCTTGCCACCGTCCTTTCGTTATCACGGATGGTAACACAGACAGCAGAAGCGACAAGGCGCGCAAGCGCTCGGACCTGCCGAGGGCAGCCCACCCCTTGACCCCTCAGCCGCTTTCGCCCATAGGCACCGCATTGCAAAACGAGAAGAGACGGGTCGTCACGCCATGGGTTTCAAATGCGGTATCGTCGGTCTGCCGAATGTCGGCAAGTCCACGCTGTTCAACGCGCTGACGAAGACGGCGCAGGCGCAGGCGGCCAATTATCCCTTCTGCACCATCGAGCCGAACACCGGTGAAGTCGCCGTGCCGGATCCGCGGATGCGCAAGCTGGCCGATATCGCCAAGTCCAAGGAGCTCATTCCGACCCGCATCGCCTTCGTCGATATCGCCGGTCTCGTCCGCGGCGCGTCGAAAGGCGAAGGCCTCGGCAACCAGTTTCTCGCCAACATCCGCGAAGTCGATGCCGTGGTGCATGTGCTGCGCTGCTTCGAAGACGACGACATCACCCATGTCGAGGGCAAGATCGATCCGGTTGCGGACGCTGACACGATCGAGACCGAACTGATGCTCGCCGACCTCGAGAGCCTGGAGCGCCGCACCGAGCAGACCCGCAAGCGGGCAAGCTCAAAGGACAAGGAATCGGTCGCCGCCCTGCCGATCATGGATGCGTCGCTGAAGCTCCTGAACGAAGGCAAGCCGGTCCGCACGCTGCTGTCCACGTTGAACGCCGAGGAACTTCTGATCCTGAAGGGTCTGAACCTCCTGACCTCGCACCCCGTCCTCTACGTCTGCAACGTCGCCGAGGCCGATGCGGTCGACGGCAATGCCCATACGCGCGCCGTCGAGGCGATGGCCAAGGCGCAAGGGGCGGAAACCGTGGTCATCTCCGCCGCCATCGAATCGGAAGTCGCACAGCTGCCGGAAGAAGAGTCGCGGGAATTCCTCGAAGCACTGGGGCTGAGCGAAGCCGGTCTCGACCGTCTCATTCGCGCCGGCTACAAGCTGCTCGACCTGATCACCTACTTCACGGTCGGCCCGAAGGAAACGCGCGCCTGGACCATCGAGCGCGGCATCAAGGCGCCGGCCGCAGCCGGCGTCATTCATTCCGATTTCGAACGCGGCTTCATCCGCGCCAACACCATCGCCTTCGACGACTACATTCAGTTCGGCGGCGAAAGCGGCGCGAAGGAAGCCGGCAAGGCACGGGATGAAGGCAAGGAATATGTCGTGCAGGACGGCGACGTCATTCACTTCCGCTTCAACACCTAATCGCTGACAAGCGGCGGCAAGAATAAAACGGCCTCAGGCATCTCCTCTTCGGACATGCCTGAGGCCGTTCTTGTCAGTGACCGGAAAATTCGACCAGCGTGCGAACCTCGACGCCGAGCGCCTCGAGCTTCTTGCGTCCGCCGAGATCGGGAAGGTCGATGACGAAGCAGGCGGCGACGATGTCGGCACCCATCTGCTTCAGAAGCTTGCAGGCGCCTTCTGCCGTGCCGCCGGTGGCGATCAGGTCGTCGATGACGATGACCTTCTCCCCCGGCGTGATGGCATCGCGGTGCATTTCCATCTCGTCCACGCCATATTCGAGGCTATAGGCGATGCGCACCGTATCATGCGGCAGCTTGCCCTTCTTGCGGATGGGCACGAAACCGGAAGACAGCTGGTGCGCTACGGCACCGCCGAGGATGAAGCCGCGCGCCTCGATGCCGGCAACCTTGTCGATCTTGGTGCCGGCATAGGGGTGCACGAGTTCATCGATCGAACGACGAAACGCCCGGGGATTGCCGAGCAGCGTGGTGATGTCGCGAAAGAGAATGCCGGGCTTCGGGTAATTCTCGATGGTGCGGATGGCAGCGGCAAGCTCGCTCTGTAGGGAAGACGTCATGAAAACGGAAGGCCTCGCAAAGGTCTGTTACCGCCAACCTTTAGCACCGGACCCCGCCCGGCCCTACAGCATTTTTCGCGAAAATGGCATCCCGCAAGGAAACGGTCCGGCCGTCAGCCGGACCGTTCAAAGCTGTCGATCAGTCGGCCGCAGCGGGGTTCTTCTGCAGGTTTTCCTGCACCTTGCGCGCCACGGTCGGGTCGGATTGCGCAGCGGTGATGATCGTCTTGTAGTCGTTCAGCGACATGCCGGGTGAGGTTTCCACGGCCTTGATCATCTGCTGGTTGGCCTCGTTCTGCAGCTTCTGCTTGGCCGCGGCATCGGTCGTGGTGCCGATCTTCTGGGTATAATCCTGCCGCACCTTATCGACCTGAAGATAGGCGACGGCAAAGGCCTTCAGCTTCTCGTCTGTGAGCGCCGCTTGGGGAATCTGAGCCTGAGGCGATGGAACCTGAGAGGCTCCGGCCTGTGGCGTGCGCGGTTGGGTCGCCTGCGGCTCGGCCGCACCCTGCGCGAAGGCCGGCGACTGGACGACGAGGATACCGAGGAGTGCGGCCGTCAGCGATGCGACGGGAGTGGAGGCAGCCTTGGTGAGGAGTGTCGTGGGGCGGTTATTCATGAAGTGTCCTTCCGTGTTTCCGGGAAGCAATGTGCGTCCGTTGCGTTTCTCAGCCCGCGCCCCTTCTGACCGGTTCACCCGGCGAGAATGTGACGAGAAGCCGATTTCCGGAACCATCCGTCGATCTCATGGGTTTGCCTCGGTCGCCTATCCGAAGGTTAAGCGACAGGAGGAAACGGAGGAGGAAGAGATGAGACTGTTTGAATGTGGCGCGCTGGTACCGGGATGCGACTGGCATACCCGAGCCAACAACGACGCGGAGATCGTGAGGCGCACGGTCGAGCACCTGCGGCAGGCCCACGGTGAAGACGTGATCCGCGAGACGATGATCGACAACATCAAGTCGCGTATAGCCGAGAAACGAAGGCGGCCTGAACGAACGGGACGAAAGCCGCAGGCATCCGGCCTGCGGCTTTCGTTCGTGTCCAGGCTCAGCGCGCGGGAGGCGCGTCCGTCACCCGCGCAAGCAGGCTTTCCCGGCTCTCGCGAAAACCGGAGGCGATCCAGGCCTCTTCGAGTTCCGCAAGCGTTGCCCCCATGGCAGGCCCCGGCGAAATGCCGGCCGCAATCAGATCACTGCCGCTGACGGGAAACACCGGCTTCCGCCAGGCAAGCGCCCGGTCGAGCAACCGCCCAAGACGTCCCACCACGGCCATCGCATCGCCGTCGCCTTCCGCCTTCTGGCGTGCGGAAGCAAGCGCCAGCTTCAGACGGAACACCACGCCGCCCGCACCTTGCCGATACAGGATCCGGTCGAGCGCAGCCTCAGCCATGCTATCCTTGATCGGACCGGCCAGAGCGAACGCCTGCAGGGCAGCGCCTTCCGCTTTGGAGAAACGCAGGCGCGCAGCCATCGCGTCCAGCCTGTCGGCGTCCGGAGGAACCATGGCTGCCAGCCGCAGCAACGGATCGACCAGCCACCCCAGCGCCTGCTCGGTCGCCACGAGACCGGGAATGGCGTCGATGCCCCATTTCTCGCTTTCCGGCAGGATTTCGGTGAGCACCCCGGAGGTCCGCATCCACAACAGCGCCCGACCGGGATCCCTTGCGGCCAGGAGCTTCTTCAGCTCCGCCCAGACCCGCTCCGCCGAGAGCGTTGAAAGCTTCGATTTTGCCTGTGCCGAGGCCCGCAAGCCATCCGCATCCGGCCGGAAGGAGCCGTACCAGGCGAAGAACCGGAAGAAGCGTAGAATACGCAGATAGTCTTCCGCCACCCGCTCGGCCGCCGGACCGATGAAGCGAACCATGCCCTTTTCGATATCGGCGACACCGCCCACAAGGTCGATGACCTCGCCGGATGCGGTCGCGTAGAGCGCGTTCATCGTCAGGTCCCGTCGCGCCGCATCCACCGCCCAGTCCGTCCCGAACGCGACCTCGGCGTGGCGTCCATCGGTGGAGACGTCGCGGCGTAGCGTCGTCACCTCGAAGGGCGCACCGTCGACGACCAGCGTGACAGTGCCATGCGCGATGCCGGTCGGCACCACCTTGATGCCCGCCGCCTTCGCCCGCGCCGTCACCACATCGGGCGTCAGCGTCGTCGCCAGATCCACCTCGCTGACCACGGCACCCATGAGCGCGTTGCGCACCGCACCGCCGACGATACGAACCTCCCCGCCATCCGCGTTCAAGAGGTCGAAAATGCGGCGAAGCGCCGGCGCCTGAAACCAGGGCTGGTCCGTGACGGAGAGTGCGGCAGGTGTCATGCGTAGAGCCTTTCATACAGCATCCGGACGATGCCCGCCGTGATGCCCCAGATCCGATGTCCCTCATAGGGCATGGCGTAATAATGGCGCGTCGAGCCTTTCCACATCCCGCTGTCGACCGTGTGGTTGTCAGGATTCATCAGGAAGGACAGCGGCACTTCGAAGGATGCCGCGACCTCCGCCGGGTTCAGGGACAGCGTGTAGCCGGGACGCACGATGCCCAGCACCGGCGTGATCCGGAAGCCGGAAAGCGCCATGTAATGCGGCAACCGCGCGACAGGCTCGATGAAAGCGCGATCGAGGCCGATCTCCTCCTCGGTTTCTCGCAGCGCCGCGTCCTCGACCGAGCGGTCTTTGGGATCGACCGAACCGCCGGGAAAGGCGACCTGCCCGGAATGCTTGCGCAGCGTCGCCGTCCGCTCGGTGAAGATCACCCGCGCATCGGCACCGTCGTCCACCACGGGTACCAGCACGGCGGCGTCCTTCAGCGACAGGGTCTCGATGTAAGGCACGACATCGGGATTGAGCAGGATGTCGGCGTGATCCCGCCAGGCGAGATCGATCGGCCCGCCGGTCTGCGAAGCCGCGCGGCTCCGGAAAGCCGCGGCGGAGAAATCAGTGTTGATGGCATCCGTCATGGCAGCGTCATCGTCCAGCCCGCGATCATTCGGCCAGGGCCGCCAGCGTTTCCGCCGGCATCATCGGGAACACGGCGCCACCGGAGCGCACGGCGAAGGTGGGGACACCGTCGATCTCGACCTCCTCGCCAAGCGCTGCGAGATCGTACATGACAGCCCGCGACACCAGCGCCTCCAGCCGGCCCCGCACATGCAGGTAAGGCTTCATCTCGGCATGCTCGCCGGTAATGTCGAAGCGTAGAGGGTGTTCCGGCCCCGCTTCCACGACATCGCCGACATTGGTCCGAAACGACAGGATGGGCGCTCCATCGCGGTGTGTTACCGTCATCTCCACGGCGAGGAAAGGTGCATCCACCACGCGGATACCGACCTTCTCGACCGGCGTCACCAGATAGGTCCTGCCGTCCTCGTCCTTGCGCAGAACGGTGGAAAACAGGCGAACGAGCGCCGGCCGGCCAATGGGCGTGCCCATGTAGAACCAGGTTCCGTCAGCCCTGATCTCCATGTCGAGATCGCCGCAGAAGGGTGGGTTCCAGCGTTCCACAGGGGCCGAGCTGCGCGGCACGGCACCCTCGATGGTGACGGCCTGTCCCGCCGCGCGGGCGATCATGGCTGCGAGACCGGCAGCATCGCTTTTGTCATCCGTTTTCGCAGCTGCCATCGTTCCGTCCCGTTTGCCCGTGATCCTGCGTCGCAAAAGTGATCTTACGTTCTATCAGAATGCGCTTCACGAGATAGTGCGCCTCGCGTGGCTTGTCAGCCTGAAGGTGATAGCTAGTTTGAAATGGAACACGGAACAGGCGCGGATGCGATTCGAATTCCCGTTCGGATCAGGGTCATATCGGGCGCCGGGCGAGCGGAGAGTTAAGCGATGGGACTGATGAACACGGCGGACGCCGCGCTCGACGACAAGGCGATCGTGGCCGCAGCCGAAAAGGCCCTGGCCGACATCGCGGTCATCCGCACCGAAGTCGGCAAGGTCATCTTCGGCCAGGAAAGCGTGGTCGAGCAGACATTGCTGGCCGTTCTCTCCGGCGGTCATGCGCTACTCGTGGGCGTGCCCGGCCTTGCGAAGACCAAGCTCGTGACCACCCTCGGCACAGTCCTTGGCCTCGACAGCAATCGCGTGCAGTTCACACCCGACCTGATGCCGTCCGATATTCTCGGTTCCGAAGTGATGGACCAGGACGAGACGGGGCGCCGCTCGTTCCGCTTCGTGCCGGGCCCGATCTTCACCCAGCTGCTGATGGCCGACGAAATCAACCGCGCGAGCCCGCGCACACAATCCGCTCTGCTGCAGGCCATGCAGGAATATCACGTGACCGTCGCCGGGCAGCGCAACGATCTGCCGCGCCCGTTCCACGTGCTCGCCACCCAGAATCCGCTGGAGCAGGAAGGCACCTATCCGCTGCCGGAAGCCCAGCTCGACCGCTTCCTGATGCAGGTGGATGTCGATTACCCCGAGCTTGCCGCCGAACGCCGCATCCTGCTGGAGACCACCGGCACGCAGGAGAGCAGCGTCAAGGCGGTGCTGGATGCGCCGCAGCTGATGGGCATCCAGAACCTCATTCGTCAGATGCCGGTCAGCGAAACCGTGGTCGATGCGATCCTGACGCTGGTGCGCTCCGCCCGCCCGGGCCATGGCAATGCCGATACGGACCGTCATGTGGCCTGGGGCCCCGGCCCGCGCGCCGGCCAATCGCTGATGCTGACTGCCCGCGCCCGCGCGCTCTACGACGGTCGCCTCTCGCCCTCGATCGACGATATCGCAGCGCTGGCCGAACCCGTTCTGCAGCATCGCATGGCGCTGACATTTGCCGCCCGTGCGGAGGGCATGTCGGTGCGCGACGTCATTGCCGGCCTCGTCAAGACCCTCAAGGCCTGACCGGATGGTGAACGCCGTCGGGCACATCGTCGATCGCACGCCCTCCGGCGAGGTCCTCGCGCGCGCCCAGAGCCGGGCCGCGCTGGTGCCGGACTGCATGGTCGAAGCCCGCCGCATCGCCAACACCGTCATTTCCGGCTGGCACGGCCGCCGCCGTCGCGGCATCGGCGAGAACTTTTGGCAGTTCCGGCCCTATTCGGATGGCGAGAGCCTGTCGCGCATCGACTGGCGCCGCTCCGCTCGCGATGATCACACCTATGTCCGCGACCGTGAATGGGAGGCCGCCCACACGATCTGGCTCTGGGCCGACCTGTCGCCGTCGATGATGTACAAGTCCCGCTTCGGCACGGTGTCGAAGGAAAGCCGCGCGTTGGTGCTCATGCTCGCCCTTGCCGAAATCCTCGCCCGCTCGGGCGAGCGCATCGGCTGCCCCGGCGTGATGGAGCCGGTCTCCGCGCGCAACGCGGCCGAACGTCTTGCGACTGCGCTGATGCACAGCGACCTGTCCTCCGGCTTGCCGGACACCGGCATGATCCGCGGCTGGAGCGATCTCGTGCTGATCGGCGATTTCCTCGATCCCGCCCCTGCGATCATGGACCGCCTCGGGCCACTTGGCCGACGCGGCATGCGCGGTCACGTCATCGAAGTCGCCGACCCCGCCGAGGAAACCTTCCCCTATGCCGGACGGACCGAATTCACCGATCCCGAAACCGGGGAAAAGCTGACGGCCGGCCGCGCCGAGATTCTGGCCGAGGATTATCGCCGCGCCTACTTCGCGCGGCGTGACAGCCTGGGCGAGGGCCTGCGCCACATGGGCTGGACCTTCATTCCCCACCGCACCGACCATCTCGCTTCCGAGGCCCTCGTTTCCGTCCACATGCACCTGTCCGGCATGCCCGGACGCGCCACGCATGGGGGCCAGCTATGAGCTTCCTGCCCTTCGTCTTTTCCAGCCCGTTGATGCTCGCGGCGCTGGTCGCGCTGCCCACGATCTGGTGGCTGCTGCGGCTGACGCCGCCCAAACCCGTGACCGAGGTCTTCCCGCCGCTGCGCATTCTCGCGGGCGTGTTGAAGCGCGAGGAGACGCCCTCCAAAAGCCCGTGGTGGCTGACCGCCTTGCGGATGCTCATGGCGGCGTTGATCATCCTCGCCATCGCCGATCCGGTCGTCAATCCCCGAGTCGGCACGCTGTCGTCTTCAGGGCCGCTGGCGCTGGTCATCGACAACGGCTGGGCGACGGCGAACGACTGGGAGCGCCGCGTGCGCACAGCCGATGCCCTGATCACGGAGGCCGAATCCGCCGACGTTCCGGTTTCCATCGTTTTTTCCGCGGAGCGCGAGAATGACGGCGTGCCCGGCACCGCCACCGCCGCCCGCACCCGGCTGGCCGCCGCCGCCCCACGCCCACTGCGCCCGAACCGCACGGAGGCCGTCGCGGCTTTGCGCACCGGGCTCGACGACACGCCCCCCGGGACGCTCGCCTTCATCAGCGACGGCATCGCGTCGGGAGACGACACCGTCATGCGCGATCTCGCGTCCCTGTCTCCGCAAAACCTGCGGCTGGTCGAGGGCGATGGCGGTGATGCGATCGCGCTGACCGGCGCCGTCAACGAGGCCGATGCCATGCGCATCACCGCGACGCGGCTTGAGAGTGCGGCGCCCCGCACCGTGGCGCTCACCGCCTTCGACACGCGCGGCCGGGCCATCTCGAACGGCAGCATCGTCTTCCCAGCGGGTGAAGCCACTGCCTCGGGCACGCTGACGGCGCCGTTCGAACTGCGCAACGATTTCGCGCGCATCGGCATCGACGGCCTTGCCACCGCGGGCAGCACCTATCTCTTGGACGACGGCTTCCGCCGCCGCCGGGTGGCGCTTCTCTCCGGCGAGGCACGCGACCAGTCGCAGCCGCTTCTGTCGCCGCTTTACTACATCAACCGCGCGCTGGCGCCCTATGCCGACCTCGCCCAGCCGACGGAGACCGACCTCGCCGTCGCGCTGCCGCAGCTTCTCGAGCAAAAGCCGTCGATGGTCATTATGGCCGATATCGGCCGCCTGCCGGAAGACACGACACCGGCCATAACGCGCTGGATCCAGAACGGCGGCACGCTGGTACGCTTCGCCGGCCCGCGCCTTGCCGCCGCCCCGGCCGATGACCCGCTGGTGCCGGTGCGCCTGCGCCAGGGCGAACGCGCGCTTGGCGGCACCCTCTCCTGGTCCGAGCCCCAGCCGCTCGCGCCCTATCCGGCCACCAGCCCCTTTGCCGGCATGCCGCGCCCGGAAGGCATTACCGTCAACCGGCAGGTGCTGGCCGAGCCCACGGCCGACCTCTCGCAGCGCACCTGGGCAAGCCTTGCCGACGGCACGCCGCTCGTCACCACGCGCACCCTTGGTGCGGGCCGCATCGTTCTCTTCCATGTCAGCGCCGAGGCGACATGGTCGAACCTGCCGATCTCGGGCGATTTCGTGGAAATGTTGCGCCGCGTCGTGCAGCTGTCGCGCAGCGGCGGCGTCACCAGCGAAGGCGGTGCTGCGGCACAGGCCCTGCCGCCCTACCGCCTGATGAATGCCGACGGCACGCTCGTCACTGAAAGCGGCGGCGCGCGTCCGCTGGAGATCGCGGCCGGCGTGACGCCCGTGGCCGATGTGGAGCATCCACCCGGCCTCTACGGCTCCGAAGAAGGCTTCGTCGCGCTCAATCTCCTGCCCCGGGATGCGACCTTGCGTCCGATCGAAAGCACGGACCTGCCGATGCCCTATACGAGCGAAGCCCTGATCGGCAGTGAGGCCTGGTCGATGAAACCGGCTCTCTTCACCGCTGCTCTGGTTCTCCTGATGGTGGATACGCTGATCGTCCTCTTCATGGCCGGCACGTTCACGCGCACCAACCGCCTGCGCACGGCAACCGCCATGCTGGTCATCGGTGTGACCGCCCTCGGCGCCAGCGTCCTTTCGCCTCAGCCCGCACATGCACAGGCGCCGACAGCGCCCGCGCAAGGTCCCATTGACGATACGCGTCCCGGCGACGAAGAGATTCTCGGCCATCTCGACAATACGCATCTGGCCTATGTCGTCACCGGCGAGAGCGAGGTCGACCGCATCTCCGAGCGCGGACTTGCCGGCCTCACCGAGTTCCTGACCTACCGCACGACGCTGGAGCCCGGCGCGCCTGTCGGCCTCGATATCTCCAAGGACGAGTTGTCGTTCTACTCGCTGATCTACTGGCCGATTTCCGCCAACGCCGAAATGCCGAGCCCTGCCGCCATCAGCCGGATCGATGCCTATATGCGCGCAGGCGGTACCGTGCTCTTCGACACGCGCGACCAGCTCTCCTCCCTATCGGCCGCCTCCGGCACGAGCCCGAACACCGAGCGCCTGCAGGCCATTCTGGCGGATCTCGACATTCCCCCGCTCGAACCCGTGCCGACCGACAATGTGCTGACCAAGTCGTTCTACCTGCTCACGTCCTTCCCCGGCCGCTATACCGGCAGTCCGTTGTGGATCGAGGCGCAGCCGCAGAGCACAAGCGAGCAATCGGAACGCCCTGCCCGCTCTGGCGACGGGGTGTCGCCGATCATGATCACGGGCAATGATCTGGCGGGCGCATGGGCGACCGACGACAATGGCGCGCCGCTGCTGCCGACCGTGCCGCCGGACGAGATGCAGCGCGAATATGCGTTCCGCTCGGGCGTCAACATCATGATGTACATGCTCACCGGCAACTACAAGGCCGATCAGGTCCATATCCCGGCGCTGCTCGAACGGCTCGGCCAGTGAAGGCCCCTAAATGACCATCGACTTTTCGCCCCTCGTTCCCCAGGCCGTGCTGATCGCCTTGTCGATCCTCGCCGCCGTTCTGGTCGCGCTGTCGCTATGGCGCGGCGTTCGCGGCGCCGTTCTGCGCGCGCTGGCGCTGGCCGCGCTCTGCCTTGCGCTGGCAAACCCCGTCTTCTTCCAGGAAGAACGCGAACCCCTCTCCACCATCGTCGCCGTGGTGGTCGATCGCAGCCAGAGCCAGGATGTGGGACAAGGCGCGGCCAACCGGCGCGCCATGACCGATCAGGCACTCGCGACGCTGAAGGAGCGCCTTGCGCGCTTTCCGCAGATCGAGCCGCGTATCGTGGAAGCCGCAGACGATGCCGACACCGAAACGCCATCGACGCGCCTGTTCTCGGCTCTCTCGAACGCCCTCTCCGACGTGCCGCCTGCCCGCGTCGGCGGCGCCATCTTCATTACCGACGGGCAGATCCACGACGTGCCCGATATCAATCAGCCGCTCGGCTTCGATGCGCCGGTCCACGGCCTCATCACGGGTCAGCCCGACGAGTTCGACCGCCGCATCGAGGTCATCAGCGGCCCGCGCTTCGGCATCGTGGGCGAGGAGCAGGCCGTCACCTTCCGAGTCATCGACGACGGCCGCACGCCCGCCGGCACCGCCGAGGTCACCGTCAGCCTGAACGGCCAGCAGATCGCCACACAGCAGGCCGAGCCGGGCACCGACATCCCGTTCCGCTTTACCGTGCCGCGCGGCGGCAACAATATTCTGGAGTTCGCCGTGGCGCCGCTTGCCGGCGAGGTTACCGAGGCGAACAACCGCGCCGTTCACGTTCTCGACGGCATCCGCGAGAACTTGCGCGTGCTCCTCGTCTCCGGCGAACCGCATTCGGGAGAGCGCGCCTGGCGCAACCTCCTGAAGTCTGACGCATCGGTCGATCTGGTGCATTTCACCATTCTACGCCCCCCGGAAAAGCAGGATGGCACGCCGATCAACGAGCTGTCGCTGATCGCCTTCCCCACCCGCGAACTGTTCATCGAGAAGATCAACGAGTTCGACCTGATCATCTTCGACCGCTACCAGCACCGCGGCGTGCTGCCGATCATCTATTATGACAACATCGCGCAATATGTCGAAAACGGCGGCGCGCTGCTGATCGCGGCCGGCCCGGAACACGCAGGTGCGGACTCGATTGCCACTACGCCTCTGTCTGCGGTCCTTCCCGCGAGCCCCACCGGCCAGATGAACGACAAGGCCTTCTTCCCGCGACTGACCGACGAGGGCCGGAAGCATCCGGTGACACGTGGGCTCGAGGGCGCCAATAGCGAGCCGCCGCATTGGGGCCGCTGGTTCCGCACCGTCGATGTCGATCCACCAGAGGGACAGACGATCATGCAGGGCGCCGACAACAAGCCCCTGCTCGTGCTGAACCGCGTCGGCAAGGGCCGCGTCGCCATGCTTCTGTCCGATCAGGGTTGGCTCTGGGCACGCGGCTTCGAGGGCGGTGGTCCGAGCGTCTCGCTCTACCGGCGCATGGCCCACTGGCTGATGCAGGAACCTGCTCTAGAAGAGGAAGCGCTGACCGCACGTGCCAGCGGCCGGACGCTGGAGGTCACCCGCCAGACTATCGCCGGCGATCCCGGCCCTGCCCGCCTCACCCTGCCCTCGGGCGGAACGCAGGACGTCGCCCTGACCGAGCGCGAGCCCGGGCTTTACCGCGCGGATGTGCGCACCGGCGAAACCGGCCTGTTCGAGGTGGCCAATGGCGACCTGACGACGCTCGTCCATGTCGGCAGCGTGGACGCGCCGGAGTTCAAGGCGACCGTCTCGACGGAGGAGATGCTGGCGCCTTGGGCGGAGAAGACGAAGGGGCTCGTCCACCGCGTGGCCGATGCCTCCGGCACCATCGACCTACCCGCCATCCTGCCCGTGCGCGGTCCGGTCCGCGTCGCCGATGCCAACCGGATGTCGCTGCGCATGACCGATGAGACCGTGCTGAAGGGCGTCAACTCGCTGCCGCTCTTCGCCGGCTTCCTCGGCCTCGCCGCGCTGCTCCTCGTCCTCTCCAGCACCTGGTATCGCGAAGGCCGCTAGCTCTTCGGGCCCGGTCCATCGATGAAGGCGAGCACAGCGGCGGCATAGCCCGCTGGGTCCTGATAGATCGCCTTGTGGCCGACATCCTTGAGCAGAAGCAACCGGGCGCCGGGGATCGTGCGGGCGATATATTCGGAATGCGCTCGACTCACCGCTTCGTCGTGATCACCGAGAGCGATCAGGGTGGGCACGCGGATGCTCTGCAGGTCGGCTTCGGTGTAATGAGGCTCGGTCTCCCAGAGCTTGGCTACGGCTTCACGAAACGCCGGATAGTCGTCGGGCGTCGAGGAGAGACGGCGATAGTCCGTCTCGTCACGATTGCCGTCGGATTGGTGCAGCGAAAAGCGCGGTTGGGGAAGAAGCCCGTCCGGCGAGACGTTGGCTGCTTGCGCGAAGAGTTTCGTCAACCGTTCCGGATGATTTAGGGCGATGTCGAGCCCGATGATGCCGCCATCGCTCCAGCCCACGAGCGCCGTCCGCTCGATCTTTAGTGTGTCCAGCAGCGCGATATAGTCCTCGGCCATGAGATGATAGGTGAAGGGCGCATCCGTGCGGGTGGAATGGCCATGCCCCCGGCTGTCGGCGACGATGACCTCATGGGTCTTCGCGAGGATCGGCACTTGAAAACCCCAGACATCGGCGCTTCCCATACCGCCATGGATCAGCAGGATCGGCGACCCCTTCCCCTTGCCGTAGACCGCATAATACATGCGGATCCCCTTGACGGACGCAAAGCCGCTTTCATCGGCGCGCGGCAGCGGCGGCGGCGGGTTGAAGCGGTACCACCGCTCGTCGCCCGCGACCCCGAGATAACCGAGCGCAAAAACGATGAACGCGAGCACGAGACCCTTGAGACCGGACATGAACACGCAACCTTGGCTTCGTCCGGCGTAGCGTCCGGACACACCGCGAGACTACCCGTACGGTGTTGAGGAACGCTTACGTGAAGCCCGACAATTGGCGCGATCAGCCGCGCCAGCGGATTTCGCCAGAAAGCCGCGCATGGATGTCGGCGCCGATCGGCACCACCAGAACCCGCGCCATATCGACCGGGCCGGGAAACGCCAGCGCACCGCGGGAAACCGGCTCGAAGCCGAGCGGCTGGTAATAGGCAGCGTCGCCGACGAGGATCACGGCCTCCGAGCCCTTCCGCCGGGCGGCCTCCACGGCGATCCGCACCAGTTCCCGTCCGATTCCCCTGTTCTTGTGGGAAGGCCGCACGGCCAAGGGGCCCAGCAGATGGGCGGCGACAGGACCAGCCGAGACAGGCGTCATCCGCACGGAACCGATGGTCTCGCCATCGTCGGCGCAGATGAAGGACAGGGAGCGATCATGCGGCCCCTGCTCGCGAATGCGGGCGGCCGCACGCGCAAACCGGCCGGGGCCGAAGGCTTCCTCATTGATCAGTTCGATAGCGGCGGCGTGGGAGGCATCTTCCGTCAGATAGACGAGGTCGTGCTTGTGCATGAACATAGGGAAACCCGATTGGCGAACGAAACATGGGGAACGGCAACGCGCGACCGCGCATGCCCGAAAGCATGGTCATCAGCGTCGTCGAGGGTTTCCTGCAAAATGCATGTTCACGTCTTTCGAGAAAAAGCTGGTGCGCCGATAGCAGAAAAAAAATGCATCACCAAGTGAAAACGCATCGTTCACCGCGACATGCCTGTCCGGACATTGCCGGTCTCCTATCTTGTGTGGCATCGAAGACACGGGAAACGACAACGAGGAAACCGATCCATGGGCATGCTGGTCGAAGGCATCTGGCACGACGTCTGGTACGACACCGCAGCGACCAAGGGGCATTTCAAGCGCTCCGAATCGCAGTTCCGCAACTGGGTGACGGCCGATGGCCGTGCGGGCCCGACGGGCGAAGCCGGCTTCAAGGCCGAAGCCGGACGCTACCACCTCTATGTCTCGCTCGCCTGTCCCTGGGCCCACCGCACGCTGATCTTCCGTGCGCTGAAGGGTCTGGAGGACCTCATCTCGGTCTCCGTCGTCGATTACCTCATGCTGTCGAAGGGCTGGGAGTTCAAGGACGGTCCGGGCGATACGCAGGACCATCTCTTCGGCGCAAAGGCGCTGTCTGAAATTTACGTCCGTGCCGATCCGAAATACTCCGGCCGCGTCACCGTTCCTGTTCTCTGGGACAAGACGCAGAACAAGCTTGTCTCCAACGAATCCGCCGACATCATCCGCATGCTCAATGCCGCCTTCGACGGGCTGACCGGATCGACGCTCGACCTCTACCCGACCGATCTGCGCAGCGAGATCGATGCGCTTAACGCCCGCATCTACGACACCGTCAACAACGGCGTCTACAAGGCCGGATTCGCGACCACGCAGGAGGCCTACGCAGAAAGCGTCACGGCGATCTTCGAAACGCTCGACGATCTCGAAGAGCGGCTGTCGACCCGGCGCTATCTCCTCGGCGATCGCGTGACCGAAGCCGACTGGCGGCTGTTCACGACACTGGTGCGGTTCGATCCGGTCTATGTCGGCCACTTCAAATGCAACATCCGCCGCATCGCCGACTATCCCAACCTGCAGGGCTACCTGAAGGATCTCTACCAGACCCCCGGTGTCGCCGGCACGGTGGATATGCACCACATCAAGCATCACTATTACGAAAGCCACAATACCATCAACCCGACCGGCATCGTGCCGGAAGGTCCGCGTCTCGATCTCGACAGCCCGCATGGCCGGGACCGCCTGGCCGCGGCCTGATCGCCTGTGCCGGTCAAGATTGTGGCAAAAGCGTGCCGCGGCGGTTAGCTTTTGCGAGGATATGCGCTAGGTAGAACCTATGTTCAAACTAGCGCATATCTCCGACATCCATCTTGGTCCCCTCCCCAGCCTGTCCCTCCGCGAACTCGCCTCGAAACGCATCACCGGTTTCATCAACTGGCATCGCAACCGGCGCAGCCATATGGTGGGGGATACGCTGAACACGCTGATGGATGCGATCGACCGGATCGACCCGGATCATCTTGCCATCACCGGCGATATGGTCAATCTCGCCTCTTCGCGCGAGATCGAAACGGTGACGGCCTGGTTGCAGGATGCCGGCGAGCCGAGCAACATCTCGGTCATTCCCGGCAATCACGACGCCTATGTGCCGGGCGCCTATGAGAAGACGACGAAGGCCTGGTATCCCTTCATGCGCGGCGAAGACGCGCCGGCCGAGTGGGACGAGGACTTCCACTGCTATCCCTACATGCGCGTTCGCGGCAATGTCGCGATCATCGGCTGCTCGACGGCCCTCGCCACACCGCCCTTCGCCGCCAGCGGCTATTTCGGTCGCCGACAGGCGCGTGAGACGGTCAATCTGTTGCGCGCCGCCGGAGAGGCCGGCCTCTTCCGCGTCGTCATGATCCACCATCCGCCGATCCGCGGCGCGACGCCCACCCATAAGCGCATGATCGGCATCCGCCGCTTCGGTGCGACCATCTCGGCGGGTGGTGCGGAACTCGTCCTGCACGGCCACACCCATCTGAACACGGTGTACTCGCTGCGCGGCCAGAAAATGCCCGTCCCGGTCGTCGGCATCGCCTCGGCATCGCAAGGTCTGGGCGGATCCAAGCCGCCCGCAGGCTTTAACCTCTTCTCGATTTCCGGGAGCGCGGGCAATTGGAAACTCCTTCGGGAGCGCTTCGAGCTGAACGAGATCGGTCAGGGCGTACATCTGGCGGAAACCACGCGTTTCCTCGCCTGAGCGCGCAAAAACGGAAACGACCACCCCGCCACCACATCGTGATCGGCAAAAAACCGTGATAGAACCATGGCTCGGCTTGCGAAGCAGCAGCTGATGGTTTCATATCTGTTCGGTTCGACAAACGGGAGCCGATGGCTCGGTGCCGACCATGAAGCGCCGACAGTCAAGAGCCCGGACTAAACCTCCGCAGGTGAAAGCGATGCGCCCAGCTCAGGAAACGATCGACATCAGCCGCGATCTCGTCAGTCTGCTGCCGAGGTTGAGGCGCTTTGCGCTGACCCTGACGCGCGACGGACTGCAGGCCGATGATCTTGTGCAGACGGTGTGCGAGCGCGCAACGGGACGCCAGCCGGTCTGGAACGGCCATGGCCGGCTGGAAGATGCGCTCTACACGCTGGCGCGCACACTGCGCGACGAGACCACGGGCCGCAAGCGCATGGCCGCCGATCTGCAGGATGGCCAGAGCCCGTCGGGAAAAACGGCCACTGCCGGCGCCGTGCAGCAGATGATCATTTCGATGCCCGAAGGGCTTGCCAGTGCCTTCCTTCTGGTTGCTGTCGAGCATAGAACCTATCGCGACGCCGGCCGTATCCTGGACCTGGCGCCGGATGTCATCGCGACCAAGCTGGCGACCGCCCGGGCGCGGCTGGCTTCGATGGCCTCAGACATGACGGAAAGAAGGGCCTGACCTTGCAGAACACGAAGAGTCCCTCCATCGAGGCGCGGCTGTCGGCCTATCTCGATGGCGAAGTGGACGAGAACGAGCGCCGGGAGATCGACCAGCTTCTGGGTAAGGATGCCGAGGCCCGTCGGCTGCTCGAGCACCTGAAACAGGGCAGCGCATTCGGTGCCTCCGGCTTCGAGGCTTTCCTGCACGATCCCGTGCCCTTGTCGCTCGCCCGCCGCATCCGTCAGGGTACCGACATCAATCCCAAGCAGGAACGCGTGGTCGGCGCACCGCGAAAACAACGGCGCAAGCTCTGGCGCGGGGCGCTGGCCGCCTCCTGCGGCATGCTGCTCATCGGCGGCTCCACCGGCTATCTCATCGGCCGCACCATCGACGACAACACGCCGCCGACGCCGGTCGTCAAGGCCCGCACTTGGCTCGACGATGTCACGGATGCACATCGGGTCTATTCACGCCAGCCGCGCCATCTGGTCGAGGTTACCGCCGAAAACGACGAGGAGATCCGCAACTGGCTGACCGCCAGCACTGGCGTTTCCTTCGCCATTCCGGATCTCTCGGCGAACAAGCTCACCTTCCAGGGCGCCCGCCTGCTGGTGGCCGCCGGCAAGCCGACGGCACAGCTGCTCTTCAAGGATGAGGACGGCGAGATCTACGCCATCTGTTTCCAGCGCTCACCGACCACGGACGATAGTGGCCGCATGACG
This sequence comes from Rhizobium sp. PP-CC-3A-592, assembly GCF_003217095.1. Classification (GTDB taxonomy): domain Bacteria; phylum Pseudomonadota; class Alphaproteobacteria; order Rhizobiales; family Rhizobiaceae; genus Ferranicluibacter. The sequence goes on along the minus strand of NZ_QJSR01000002.1, from coordinate 363,790 downwards.
GAGAGCATGCGAGACGACCTCGCGCTCATTTCCTGGAACGAGCCGGGCGCCACCTATGTCGTCGTCGGCCCCTCCGCCACCGCCAACTTCAAGGACCTCGCCGACGCGATCGCGGACGTGATGTAGCCTGAAAATAAAAATCCCCGGACGTTGCCATCCGGGGATGATGATCTCTCAGGATCAGCGGCAAACGATCAGGCCACCTGCTCCTCGATCACCCGGTTGGCAGCCGACACGATGGCTTCCAGAGACGCCGTGACGATGTTGGTGTTAATGCCGGCCCCGAAGAGCTTGCCGCCATTGTGCTGCACCTCGACATAGGCAATAGCCGCCGCGTTCGAGCCCTGCTGCAGCGAATGCTCGGAATAGTCGGCAACCGAGATATCGACGCCGAGATAGAGCGACAGCGCATTGATGAAGCCGTCGATCGGCCCCGTGCCGCGCCCTTCGATCATCTTCGTCTCGCCGCGATCCGTGATCTCGGCCTGCACGATGCGCGCCCCGCGATGCTCGCCGAGCGGCAGCGTCGTGTGATCGACATAGCGGATGCGTGCGCCCGGCTGCTCGATATAGCGCTCCAGGAACCGCGCATGGATCGCCTTGGAGGGCAGCTCCTTGCCCTGTTCGTCGGTGATCCGCTGGATGTCCTCACGGAATTCCACCTGCAGCGCGCGCGGCAGGTTGATGCCGTAATCCTCCTGCAGGATATAGGCGATGCCGCCCTTGCCCGACTGGGAATTGATCCGGATGATCGCCTCGTAGGACCGCCCGACGTCGCGCGGATCGATCGGCAGGTAGGGAACCTCCCATTGCGGCTTGTTGGCGGTCTTGATCGCCTTCATGCCCTTGTTGATCGCGTCCTGATGCGAGCCGGAGAAGGCCGTATAGACCAGCTCGCCGACGTACGGGTGCCGCTCGGTGATCGCCATCTGGTTGGAATATTCGTAGACGTCCTTGATCCGCTCGATATCGGAGCAATCGATCTGCGGATCCACGCCCTGCGTGAACATGTTCAGCGCCAGCGTCACGATATCCACGTTGCCGGTCCGCTCGCCATTGCCGAACAGCGTGCCTTCGACACGGTCGGCACCGGCCATCAGGCCGAGTTCCGCAGCGGCAATGCCGGTGCCCCGGTCGTTATGCGGGTGCAGCGAAATGATGATGTTTTCGCGATTGTCGAGATTGCGGCACATCCACTCGATCTGGTCGGCATAGATGTTCGGCGTGGACATCTCCACCGTCGAAGGCAGGTTGAGGATCAGCTTGTTCTCGGCTGTCGGCTTGATGATCTCGGCCACGGCATTGCAGATCTCCAGCGAAACCTCCAGCTCCGTTCCGGTGAAGCTTTCCGGCGAATATTCGAACCGGAAGTCACCACCGGCCTTGGCCGCCATGTCCGCAATCATCTTCGCCGCATCCGTAGCGATCTGCTTGATGCCGTGAACGTCCTTGGCAAACACCACACGGCGCTGCAGCTCGCTCGTCGAATTGTAGAAATGCACGATCGGCTTGGCGGCACCCTGCAGCGCCTCGAACGTCCGCGTGATCAGTTCCGGCCGGCACTGAACCAGCACTTGCAGCGACAGATCCGCCGGAATATTGCCCTCCTCGATGCACCAGCGGGCGAAATCGAAGTCCGTCTGCGAGGCCGAGGGGAAACCGATCTCGATTTCCTTGAAGCCCATATCGACCAGCAGCTGGAACATCCGCGCCTTGCGGTCATGCCCCATGGGATCGACGAGCGACTGGTTGCCGTCGCGCAAATCGACGGAACACCAGATGGGCGGGCTGGAAATCGTCTTCGACGGCCATGTGCGATCGGTGATCGGCACCTGCGGATAGGGCTGATACTTGGACGCGGCCGCGGGCATGCCCTGTTTGACGGTATGGGACTTCAGGATCATTTCGGTTCTCTTCGACTTCACAGCGTCCGGCATCGGGTCGATACGGGGCATGGATCGCTGTCACGGTGAAACGTCGCGCGGGATGCCATAACCGATCGGAGACCGGTTGACGATGGCAATTGCTTGGCCAAGTGCTGGAAAAGGCTGCGGAGACGTCGGATTTTAGCGGAGGCTAAGGAGCTGTGCCGGTAGGCTTGTCGGCCACCGGGCGCTCCTTAAAGAACCCGGCAACCGCGCGTAAGGCCGAGAAGAAGAAGCGAGGTGAAGGCGCGCGAGCGATCGCGAACGACGGTGCGTCCACGGGAAAACTGCTCGATGATCTTGGCGCTGTTCTTCGACATGACGGGTTCTATAGCCGGAGGCAAAAGAAAGGGCAAGGGTGGGTGAAGAAAAAGGCAGTTGCGCGTGTGGAATGCATCTTTTGACGCAAGAACCATACGTGCTCGTCCGATCGGATGCCGGTGGCGGAGAAATTGCAAATTCCGATTTTGCAGCTACAATAGCCACATGACCATGATCCCGATCCGAGACGCCAAGAATCGTCTGACCGAACTCGCCCGTCGCGTCGAAGACGGCGAGCGCTTCACCGTGACCCGCAACGGCAAGCCGGTGATGGAGTTGGTTCCGGCGAAAAAGCAAGGCGGGATCGATTGGGAGGGGCTGGAAGCGTATAAGCGCGAAAACGGTATTACCAGTTTCTTTGGGGACATACCGGCGGATTTCGATGATCCATTGCCCGAAGACTTTCTGATCACGCCACTTCCACTTCCGACCAAGAGCTGATGCCTCGTCTTCTGGATACGCATATCTTCATCGCCCTGCTCGAAGGCCGTTCCGAGCAGCTCCCAGCCTCCGTTCGGCAGGAGATCCAGGCTAAGGGTGGCGCACTTTATCTCAGCGTGGCAAGTCTTTGGGAGATCGCGATCAAATCGAGGATCGGCAAACTTCCACTTCATACCCGATTGCACGACCTTCCCGATGCTGCGAGGCAAGCCGGGTTAATTCTTCTTCCCATCAACGAACATCACGCCCTCCACACCATCTCGCCGGAGCCATCGACTCGCGATCCGTTCGACAGGCTCCTCCTGGCCCAGTGTGCCATCGAGAACATGCGGCTCGTCACCATCGACCGGGCCCTGGCCGATCATCCCCTCTCGGCAACCGCCGCCCCATAACGAAAAACCCCGCCGGCAAGCGGCGGGGTCTAGAATTTCGTCCGAGGCAGAATGGCTCAGATGTCGGAAACGTTCGTGACGATCCGCGAGACCAGACCGTAGGTCATGGCCTCTTCGGCAGAGAGCCAGTAGTCGCGGTCCGTGTCTTTGGCGATCTTTTCGATCGGCTGGCCGGTGGCTGCCGAGAAGATCCGGTTCAGGCGCTCGTTCATCTTAATGATCTCGCGTGCCTGGATCTCGATGTCGGATGCCATGCCGCGCGTGCCGCCCGAGGGCTGGTGCAGGAGGAAGCGCGTGTTGGGCAGGCAAAGACGCTGCTCCTTCGGCACCGAAACATAGATCAGCGCACCGGCGGAGGCGACCCAGCCGGTGCCGATGATCCAGACCTTCGGCTTCACGAACTTGATCATATCGTGAATGCTGTCGCCGGATTCGACATGGCCGCCCGGCGAATTGACGAAGATGCGGATATCTTCATCGCTGGCAGACGACAGGGCCACGAGCTGCGAGCAGACCTTCTGCGCCAGCTCCTGGTTGATCGGGCCGTAGATGAAAATAGAGCGCGACTTGAAAAGGTTCGCCTCAGTTTCCTTGCCCAGGGGCAGTTCCGTCTTCTTGTCGTCCTCGTCTTCGTTCATACGCTGTCTCCCGCGAAATTTCATGTGTCTACCCGCTCAGATAAGGCGACTCGACCGCGATGACAATGCAACAAACACAAGACACGGGACAACAAGCCCCAAGCCCGGCGAAAGCCCGACCGTTCGCGATGGTTAAGAGCCGGCCGTTGAACCCCTTCTGGGGCATTTGCCGTATGGACACCGCGCGAAGGCGCATTAGGATGGAGATGGCAACGATAACGGCGGCGAGCCTCCCAAGCAGATCCCACACGCCGCCATGAACTGAGGGGACCATCATGACACGTCGCTTTCTCGCCGCCGCTGCCGCGGCTTTCGCCCTTTCGGCCGCTCCGGCCTTCGCCCATCTCGACCCGACCGAGCACGGCTCAATGATGGCAGGCATCACCCATCCGCTGTCGGGCCTCGATCACGTGCTGGTCATGGTGGCCGTCGGCCTCTGGGCGGCGCAGATGGGCGGCCGCGCCATTCTCGCCGTGCCCACCGCCTTCGTCGTCACGATGGCGCTCGGCTTCGCGCTGGCGCTCTCCGGCCTGCACCTGCCCTTTGTCGAGCCCGCCATCCTCGCCTCCATCGTCGCTTTGGGCCTGCTGGTGGCCATGGCCGTGCGCATGCCTGTCGCCGCCGGTGCGGGTGTCGTCGGCATCTTCGCGCTGTTCCACGGCTATGCCCATGGCGGCGAACTGGGTGCGGCAACCGCCCTGCCCTTCGGCCTCGGCTTCGCGATCTCCACGGCGGCCCTGCACGCAGCAGGTATCGGCCTCGGCCTCATGATCGGCCGCATGGGCAATGCGAGCCTCGTCTCCCGCTTTCTCGGTGCCGCAACGGCCGTGACGGGTGCAGCGCTCTTCGTCGCCGGCTGACCGGACGATTCGCTTTCGAGTGACCCGAAAAATCTTTTACACTTTGCCCAAATCCGGCCCTGAAAAGCCGGATTTTCTTCGTGTAGTCGAGGACATGGCAACCCTGCCAGCGTGGACCGGGCGGTACATCGCCGCGAGACCGGTCCATGAGGAACCGACAAGCGGCAGCATCATTCTGGAATGATCCCGCCCTTGGGAGACGACCATGTCACCGGAAGAACAATCCCTTCTCAGCGGCCTTTTCGAACGGGTCCGTACAGCATCCTCGACACCACGCGACCGCGAGGCGGAAGCCCTGATCGATCAGGCCGTCCGCAGCCAGCCGTCCGCGCCCTATTACCTCGCCCAGGCCGTCATCGTTCAGGAAAAGGGCCTGGAGGCCGCAGCACACCGGATCGAAGCCCTCGAGACGCAGCTTCGCCGCAGCGAGGAACGCATCCACGCGCTGGAGTCCGAGCGAAACAGCGAACCGCGCGAAAGCCATTCGGGCGGCTTTCTCGGCTCGCTCTTCGGATCGTCGGAAAAGCCGCAACAGAGGCCGGATACCTCTCAGGGCGGGCAGGCCTACCCTGCAGACCGTTCCGCTGCCGGCGGCCCCTGGGGCAGTGCGCCACGCCCGGCCTATCCGGCACCCCAACAGCCCTATCCGCCGCAGCAACAGCCCGCGAGCGGACCATGGGATCGTCAGCCGCAGCAGACGGCAGCAGGCGGCGGCTTCCTGCGCGGCGCCATGGGCACGGCGGCGGGCGTTGCCGGCGGCATGCTGCTCGCCAACTCGCTCAGTGGCATCTTTGGCAGTCACATGTCGTCGCTCGGCCTCGGCAGCGCAACGCAAACCGCGGCGCCGATCGAGGAAACCACGATCAACAACTATTATGGCGACGATGCCGTGACCCCGGCATCTGATACCGCACCGGCAGACGCTACGCCGGATACGCCTGCCGGCAATGATGGCTGGCAGCAGGCCGATCTCGACACATCGCCCAACGATGACTTCGGCTCCGACGACACGACGGACGTGTAAGACGCCCCGCTCTCTAAAGTTTGTCAGGTTCATCCTGAACCAGCCAAACTCTTGATTCCTCTGTCGTCGTTTGTCTCTTCGGGATAACCAGATTCCACTTATCCCTGACAAACTCTAGCGCATGTCGCGCAGAAGTGTGCCGCGGTTTTGCGATAACGACATGCGCAAAAACAGGAACCTAAAGCGCCGGGAGCGAATCTGACAGATCGCGACGCGCTTTAGGCGCTCAGCCCCGACCGCGATAGGGCTGGACACCCTGGTCGGGCAACCAAACGCCTTCGGGCGGGTTGCCCGTCTGCCAGAACACGTCGATCGGAATGCCACCACGCGGATACCAGTAGGCGCCGATCCGCAGCCATTTCGGCGACAACAGATCGACAAGACGCTTGGCGATATCGAGCGTGCAATCCTCGTGAAAAGCACCGTGATTGCGGAACGCATGCAGGAAAAGTTTTAGCGATTTCGACTCGACCAGCCAGCCATCCGGCACGTAGTCGATGACAATATGGGCGAAATCCGGCTGCCCCGTCATCGGGCAGAGCGACGTGAACTCGGGCGCCGTGAAGCGCACGACGAAATCGGTGCCTGCATGGTTGCTCGGAACGCGCTCCAGCACCGCTTCGTCGGGGTTGGTTGGACTGGCGACGGCCTGCCCCAGCATGGACAGCCCGGAAACGTCAGTCTTGCTCATGTGTCTGCTCCTTCTTGGTCTCGTGGTGCGTCAGCTGAACCCAGCTCGGAGTGGCTCGGCGTCACCTTTACGCGGATGCCGTGGGCTTTTTCGCTCTCCGGCTCGATGTGAATGGCGATCTTGGCGGCGCCGTTGACGGCGCGGATGGCGTCTTCGATGCGGTCGCAAATATCGTGCGCGGCTCCCACCGTCATGTCCGCCGACACCACCATGTGGAAATCGACGAAGATGACGGAGGCCGCCTGCCGGGTCTTCAGGTCGTGCACGCCGAGCGAGCCCGCTGCATTGCCCGCAATCGCCGCGCGGATCTCCGCATCTTCCGCGGTCTCCACCGCCCTATCCATCAAGCCGCTGATCGAGCCGGCGATGACCTTCCAGCCCTGAAACAGAATGTTGCCTGCGACGATGACGGCAAGAAGCGGATCGAGGATGGTGTAGCCCGTGACGATTGCCAGCAGGAGGCCGACCAGCACGCCGCCCGAGGTGACCACATCCGACATGATGTGGTGCCCGTCGGCCGACAGCGCCGGCGACCGGAACGCCTTTCCAGCGCGCAAGAGAATGGTCGCCCAGATCGCGTTGACCACACCGGCCGCGAAGTTGATCGCAAGACCGATGGCCGGCGCCTCGATCGGCTGCGGCGAAAGAACCGCCGGCACCGCCTCGTAGACGATCAAGAGAGCAGCCACGACGATCAGCACGCCCTCGATGACCGCCGAGAAATATTCGGCCTTGTGATGTCCGAACGGATGGTCGTCGTCGGCAGGCTTTGCGGCATAGCCGATGACCACGAAGGCGACGACGGCAGCAACGACATTGACGATCGATTCCAGGCCATCGGACAGCAGCGCCACGGACCCCGTGAACCACCATGCTGCCATCTTCATGGCCAACACGAGAAGCGACAGGGGAATGGTCCAGAAGGCGAGCCGCTGGGCGCGGTTGATGGTGCTTGTCGTCGTCATGGAACGTACCTCTGGCTGGCAACCTGTGCCAGCCTTTCATGCCGTTGACGCCCGACACCGCGATGGTGACGACGGCGCGACGTATTCTAATGCGGAATTATCTGGAATGCCTGATCTGCACGGTCGCCGGCCATCCCGCCGACGGAAACGGTCGCGGCCCTCGATGTCTCTGCCCGAACGCTTTTGCCCGCACCCTTTCGCGGAAAAGGCACGGGCATGCAAGACCCTAAAACAGGCTGAGCCGGGTTATATCCAGCTAATCAGGCGGCTTTCACCTTGGCACGTTTGGCCAGATGCGCCACCACATTCTCGATCATCCGCATGCCGGCATCGCCGCCCAGCGTCATGATCGATTCAGGGTGGAACTGCACCGCCGCGATGGGTTCCTTGGTATGCTCGATCCCCATGATGGTGCCGTCATCGCTTTCGGCCGTAATCATGAAGTCACGCGGCAAGGTCGAGGGGTCGGCAAAGATCGAGTGATAGCGCCCGACAGTCACTTCCTTGCCGAGACCGGAAAAGACGATGCCCGGTTCCAGCACGCGGATGCGCGAGGGCTTGCCGTGCATCGGCACCGCCAGCTGGCGCAGATCGCCACCATAAGCCTCCGCCAAAGCCTGCAACCCGAGGCAGACGCCGAAGATCGGCAGGTCGTGGGCCCGCGCCTTCTTGATGGTCGCCTTGCAATCGAAATCCCTAGGCGAACCGGGACCGGGTGAGAGAACGACGAGATCCGGCTTCACGCTGTCGAAAATGCTGTCGGCGACCGGCGAGCGAACCGTGGTGACCGTCGCGCCCGTCTGGCGGAAATAATTGGCCAGCGTGTGGACGAAACTGTCCTCGTGATCGACCAGCAGGATCTTGACCCCGGTGCCGACAGGCGCAACGTCGCGGCCCTTGCCAAGGCTGTTGGCCGATTTCGCGTCACGAATGGCTGCAATCATCGCGGATGCCTTCAGTTCGGTTTCGGCTTCTTCCTCATGCGGATCGCTGTCGTTGAGCAGCGTTGCGCCGGCCCGCACCTCGGCGATGCCGTCCTTGATGCGGATGGTGCGCAGCGTCAGCCCCGTGTTCATGTCACCGTTGAACCCGACCATGCCGATCGCCCCACCGTACCAGGCGCGCGGACTCTTCTCATGGCTTTCGATGAAGCGCATGGCCCACAGCTTCGGCGCACCGGTGACCGTCACGGCCCAGGCATGGCTGAGGAAGCCGTCAAAGGCGTCCATATCGTCGCGCAAGCGCCCTTCGATGTGGTCCACCGTGTGGATCAGACGCGAATACATCTCGATCTGGCGCCGACCGATAACCTTGACGGAGCCGGGCACGCAGACGCGGCTCTTGTCGTTGCGATCGACGTCCGAGCACATGGTCAGCTCGGATTCGTCCTTCTTGGAGTTCAGGAGCTTCAGGATCTGCTCGCTGTCGGCAATCGGATCGGCGCCGCGCTTGATGGTGCCAGAAATCGGGCAGGTCTCGATCCGCCGGCCGGACACGCGCACGAACATCTCCGGCGATGCGCCGACCAGATACTCCTGATGACCGAGATTGATGAAGAAGGAATAGGGCGACGGGTTGATCGCCTTCAACCGGTTGGAAATCTCCGACGGCTTGCTGTCGCAGCGCTCGTAGAATTTCTGGCCGGGCACGACCTCGAACAGATCGCCGCGGCGGAAGCTTTCCTTGGCCTTGGTCACCAGCTCGGCATACTCGCCGGGGCGATGGTCGCCTTTCGGTGGAATGCTGTCGACGACGCGGAAGGCTTCAGACTCGGTGTCACCAGCCTTGCCGAAGGTCGAGAGATCGCCGAGCGCGAAATCATAGCGGTCGATCCAGGCCTTGGCGGCGTAGTGATCGACCACGAGGATCTCGTCGGGCAGGAACAGCACCATATCGCGCTGATCGTCCGGGCGCTTCAGCTTGAAATCGATGGCATCGAACTGGAAAGCGAGGTCGTAGCCGAAGGCGCCGTAGAGGCCGAGGCTTGCATCTTCGGCCGAGAAGAACAGCGCCGTGACGGCGCGCAGCACCGTGAAGACGGTCGGCGTCTTCGAGCGCTCTTCTTCGGTGAAGACATGGTCCGGCATGTCGATCGTCAGGTCCAGCCGCCGGGCCGTCAGCGCTCCCAACGTGATGTCCTTGACGCCTTTCAGGTGCCCGGCGATCACAGCCAGCAACACCTCGCCGCGCGCGTTATAGGCTTCGATCCAGAGCGAACGGCCGAAGGAGGAGATGCCGAGCGGCGGATCGACGATGGCCGTATCCCAGCGGGTATAGCGCCCGGGATATTCATAGTTGGACGAGAACACCGCGCCGCGCCGCTCGTCGAGTTGGTCGACATAGCTGGAAATCGCATCGGCATAGGACGCCTCGCGCCGGCGGCGCGTGACGGTGATCCCGCCCTGCGTTACGTAGGATTCGGCACCGTCTTCAAGCTTCGTCGTCGACATTCGTTCGCTCCGTTCTGGCTCGGGAAACGAGCACGGCCAGAATGCAAAAAAGCCGCCTCGAAACTCCGGGCGGCTTATCGTAAAAATCCATCACGCAGGACTGATCGAGGCCGCTTTAGCGAGCCCACCACCAGACAGAAAGGATGCGTGCGTTGATCATGAAAAACTGTTAGCGCGGAGAGCGCCGTCTGGCAAGCGGCAAGCGCTGCAAAAGCAGGCTTCGCGATGATGACACCGTGGCGAAAGCGCGACACCCCGACGCAAACCGCTCGCCCCGCCCCTCGCCGTCGGCCCTCACACACCTAATTCAGCATGACCGGCCGAAGCGCCGCCAAAAATTGGATGGGTCCCTATGCGTCGACGTCTTCCGCTGCTTTTACCCCTGATGGTCATCCCGACCGTTTTCATCCTTGCAGGTGCGGGCCTGCCGGAGGCCGGTCCAGTGCCAGATGCCAAGCCCGCAACCGCCGAAACGCAGACGGTGCCTGTGACCCAGAAGGCAAAGGAGCTCGAGGCAACCAGCACCGACGGACAGCCCGTCGAACCGACGGCTGCGGAAGATGTTCCAAAGCCCGAGACGAAGCCTGTGCCTCCGGCAACAGATGCGGCACCTGAAGGGCCCAAAGCCGGCGCGCCGGAGAGTGAAACGAAAAAACCGGGCGAGCCCGATGCAGCCAAGCAGGACACGAAGTCCGACGCGCCGGCATCCGGCGAAGCCGCCCCCACTGACAAGCCGGCTGAGCCGAAGACAACGACGCCCGCAGCCGAACTCGTCATCACACCGGAAGAGCCCGCAGCCTATGCGCAGTGCCTGACGGACCTGAAGACGCTCGGCGCGACCTTCTCTGAAAAGCCGCGCATCGACGACGGCCAGGGTTGCGGTATCGACAAGCCGATTTCCGTGTCCGAGATCCTGCCGGGCATCAAGCTTGCGCCTGACGCGACCTTGCGCTGCGAAGCCGCGCTGGAACTCGCGCGCTGGACGAAGGAGGCCGTACTGCCAGCAGCCCGGGTCGCCATGTCGGAGGATGGCGCACTGAAGAGCATCAACCAGGCCTCAAGCTATATCTGCCGTCTGCGCAACAACGCATCAACGGGCAAGATCTCCGAGCACGCCCGCGGCAACGCCATCGACATCGCCTCCTTCACCTTCAAGAACGGCGAGACGATCGCGATCCAGCCGCGCGACGAGGACGGCACGCTCTCCGGCGCTTTCCAGCGTGCGGTGACGGCGACCGGATGCCTGTATTTCGAAACGGTGCTGGACCCCGGCAGCGACGAAGCCCACGAAAATCACCTGCATTTCGACGTGCTGCAACGGCACGGCAACTACCGTTATTGCCGCTGATTTCCGAGCTTAACGGGCCAGGATATCGCGCATCTCCACAAGGTTGGAGCGAACGCGCAGGATGTAGAAGCCCATGGTCGCGAGGTGCGTCGGCATGATCCAGCCGTCCTCGCGGCCGTTGGAGATGATGGCCGGCTGGATGCGCAGCGCCGAGCGTAGCTGCTTCAGACTTTCCGCCCAGATCGGCGCCAGCCCGCGCTGGGTGATGACGCCGTCGAAATCGGCACCGGCTGCCGCCATCACGCCGTAATAGCCGTAGAGCTGGCCATAGGCGAACCAGAACCGGTCGTCGGCCCGCGTATCGAACCAGCCGCCATTATGGTCCTCTGAACGCTCGCGGATCATCGCAGAGGTGTTGCCGATATCGTTGGAGATGCGGTCGATGAATTCGATCAGATTGTCCGAACGCCCGTCGAACGTCGCCTCGCATTTCACGAGGCTCTCGTTGAAGGCCTGCAGATCGCGCTTGGCGGAACGGTAGAAGCTCGGCGTCGGCGTCTTCGGGCCGAACGGGTCGAGCCCGAAATACCACGCGCCCTCATCGAACTGCATGTTGCTGCGGGCCTTCTGCAAATTCTCGTTGATGCCGGACGTGCCGCGCACCCGGCCGAGCGAATCCACCAGTTCCACTGTCGTGCGGCGTACCGCTTGGTTCACGCCACGCTGGAAAGACGCCTTGTTGTCGAGGAACGGCGTGTGGTCCCAGTCCATACCGAAGAAGCCGGCCTTGTAGAGCAGCATGGAGGAGATCCAGGCATTCTCGTCGACATTGAAGTCGATGAGATCGGAGGCGACATCGACGATCGCCGAGCGCTCGCAGGTAGCGGTCGCAGGCGCTGCGGCACCCGGTGCAAGCTTCACCGGTAATCCGGCATCCGTCTTGCGTGCCGCGAAATTGTAGCGGTTGACGTAGTCGGGATCGAAGTTCGTCCAGGCCTGCGTGGTATAGAGGAAATAGCCATAGAGACCGACGAACAGGATGACGACGGCGGCCACCGGCCCCTTGACGATCCAGCCGCCGCTTGCCCGAAACCAGCCGGCAAACTTGACGAAGGGAAACAGCAGCCAGGAGATGGCGACGCCCAGCCCCCGGCCGATGGCTGAAAAAAGGCGCTGGAAGAACGCGACGACCGGTTCGAACATGGAGGCGTGTTCCTTGTGGGATGGGGCTGGTGACACAGGACTTGGGACATGATGCTTGCTGCCCAGCCTGACATAGGCATAGCCGCCACCCGCCACAACCGGCTTCATCCCGTCTCGCGCTTTATTGCGCAGCCGTGCTCTTCAGATAGGCGATCACGTCGGCGATATCCTTGTCGGTTTTCAGGCCGGCAAAGCTCATGCGCGTACCGGGAACCATGGCGCGCGGCGCCAGCAGATAGGTCGAGAGCCTCGCCTCGTCCCACACCTTGCCATCGCTGGCGAACGCCGTCATCGCATCCGAATAGCCATAGCTCGCGACATGCGCGACGGGCCGGCCGACGACGCCTTGCAGGCTCGGGCCGACGCGGTTCTCTGGCCCTGTCGCCGTGTGGCAGGCGCCGCATTTGCGAAACACCCGTTCGCCCGCTCCTGCATCTCCAGTCGGGGCATCTCCGGCGCGCGCCGCACCTGTGGCTGCAACGAAGGAGATCAGAAGACAGAGGGCGAAACCATTGCGCATGTCGCGCTCCCGTGATCGAGGTGGAAACACAGCTTATGCTTCATGCATCCGGTCGTCCCAGTGCCGGCGGCAGTAGGAGACATATTTCTCGTTGCCGCCGATCTCGACCTGCGCGCCTTCATGCATCACCCGCCCCTGCCCGTCGAGACGCACCACCATGGTCGCCTTGCGGCCGCAATGGCAGATGGTCCGCACCTCGCGCAATTCGTCCGCGATCGCCAGAAGCGCTGCGGAACCCGGAAACAGCCGTCCACGGAAATCGGTGCGCAGACCATACGCCATGACCGGAACGCCGAGCCGGTCGGCCACCCGGGCAAGCTGCCACACCTGCACCTCGCTCAGAAACTGCGCCTCGTCCACGAACACGCAAGCGGCATCCGTCTGCGATATCGCGTCCTTGACCAACGCATAGAGGTCGTCCGTCACGCGGAACGCGATCGCGTCCGACGACAGGCCGATGCGCGAGGAGACGCGCCCCTCGCCCGCCCGATCGTCGAAGGCAGCGATCAGCACCACCGTGCGCATGCCGCGCTCTTCGTAATTGTAGGAGGATTGCAGCAGCAGGGTCGATTTGCCGGCGTTCATCGTGGCGTAATGGAAATAGAGCTTGGCCATGCCGACGATCCTTTCGGGTTTTCAAGCGCACCGCGGGAAGGGGCTGCGCATGGCGCCCCGGCCGGCGGCTTCATGCCTGACCAAACGCCATTTGGCCAGAGCCCTGTTCGGAGGGCCGGCTTCGGTCATTCTCGCCGTTGCACCTATGCCTCGGTAAATCGATGCCCTATGTTCACGATCGTGAACGCTCGACCGTCCTCGTGCCGGTCCGACATCGCAAGCCGGATCGACGGTCCACTAAATTCGATCGTGATCATGGAATGCGCCATTGCGACACTTGCTGTCGCATTACGGGCCGCGTGAGTTCGCGAGCGCAATACACTGACCTGACCGTCGGATCTGGACATGCCGAGGATCCGATGCTCTTTCTGACGTCATAACAGGGGAACAAAAAACCAATGACCAGAAGTTTCGCCCGCCTGCTCACGCTGTCCGCCGCCGTTTCTCTGAGCGCGCTGAGCGCCGGAACCGCTTTTGCCGCCGACCCGGCAAGCTGTGCCACCGTCCGCTTCTCCGATGTCGGCTGGACGGACATCACGGCCACGACCGCAACGGTTGCAGCCGTTGTCGAAGGCCTCGGCTACACGGCCGACATCAAGGTGCTCTCGGTTCCCGTCACCTACCAGTCGCTGAAGAACAAGGACATCGACGTCTTCCTCGGCAACTGGATGCCCGCGCAGGAAAAGGACGTGAAGCCCTATCTGGACGACAAGACGGTCGAATCGCTCGGCGCGAACCTTGAAGGCGCGAAGTACACGCTCGCCACCAATGCCAAGGGTGCCGCTCTCGGCATCAAGGACTTCTCCGACATCGGCAAGCACAAGGACGAACTCGGCGGCAAGATCTACGGCATCGAGCCGGGCAATGACGGCAATCGCCTCGTTATGACGCTGATCGAGAAGAACGAGATGGGCATGGGCGGTCTCGAGATCGTCGAAAGCTCCGAACAGGGCATGCTGTCGCAGGTCGCACGCGCCCAGAAGGACGACAAGCCGGTCGTCTGGCTCGGCTGGGCCCCGCACCCGATGAACTCGACCTTCGAGATGACCTACCTCACGGGTGGCGACTCCACCTTCGGCCCGAACTTCGGCGGCGCGACCGTCTACACCAACACGCGCGCCGGTTACGTCTCGGAATGCCCGAATATCGGCAAGCTGATCTCCAACGTGAAGTTCACCCTCGATATGGAAAACCATATCATGGGCAAGATCCTAAACGACAGCGAGGAGCCCGAGACGGCAGCGAAGGAATGGCTCAAGGCCAACCCGACCGCCATCGAACCCTGGCTTGCCGGCGTCACGACGCTGGACGGCAAGGATGGCCTGCCGGCCGTCAAGGCGGCGCTCGGCCTCTGATCCAGACATGAAGGCGGGGGAAACCCCGCCTTTTCCGCACTGGCATCCGGGCTTCTCCAAGCCCTATTTCCCTTATACCAATGATCCGTCTTTCTTCGGTCCGACCTTTGCGATCTGCGCCCGCGCGGTCCATGATGTCATAGCGATCGATGTCGTATCATCCGTCACTCTTTCAGGAGAGGATCCCGCATGGATTTTCTGACAGGACACCGCGTTCCTATCGGCCAGGGCGCGAAGGCCTTCGTCGACTGGTTGACGACCAATTTCAGCCTGTTCTTCGACCAGCTCTCCAGCTTCCTGTCGGGCGTCGTCACCGCCATTCTCTTCGTTCTGCAGTACCCCCATCCCCTCGTCGTCGTCGGTCTCGTCACCGTGCTGGCCTGGTGGCTGCGCCGGTCCATCGGCGTCACGCTCTTCACGGGCCTCGGCCTGCTGCTCATCATCAACCAGGGTTACTGGAAGGAAACGACCGAGACGCTGGCCCTTGTGCTGGCGGCAAGCGTCGTCTCCATGGCCATCGGCATTCCCTTGGGCATCGCCGCCGCACGCCGCGCCTGGGTCTACGCCTTCATGCGCCCCGTGCTCGACCTCATGCAGACCATCCCGACCTTCGTCTATCTCATTCCCGCGCTAATCCTCTTCGGCCTCGGCATGGTCCCCGGCCTGATCGCCACCGTGATCTTCGCGATCCCCGCGCCCATCCGCCTGACCCGGCTCGGCATCATCTCGACTCCACCCTCCCTCACGGAGGCGGCCGTCTCCTTCGGTGCCACGCCGTCGCAGGTGCTGCGCAAGATCGAGCTGCCCTTCGCCACGCCGCAGATCATGGCAGGCCTCACCCAGACGATCATGCTGTCGCTGTCCATGGTGGTCATCTCGGCCCTCGTCGGCGCCAATGGGCTCGGCGTTCCCGTGCTGCGCGCGCTGAACACCGTCAACGTCGCCAAGGGCTTCGAAGCCGGTCTCTGTATCGTCATCCTGGCGATCATTCTCGATCGCCTCTTCCGCTCCTCGGATGAAGGAGAAGGCGCATGAGCGATGCCGTGATCTTTGAAAACGTCGATATCGTCTTCGGCGAACGCCCCGAAAGGGCCTTGCAGATGGTCGATACGGGCAAGACCCGCGACGAGATCGGCGAGGCCACGGGCCTCGTCCTCGGCGTGGCCGGTGCATCGCTCACCGTGCGCGAAGGCGAAATCCTCGTGCTGATGGGGCTGTCGGGCTCCGGCAAGTCGACGCTGCTGCGTGCGGTCAACGGCCTCGCGCCCGTCGTGCGCGGCAATGTCAGCGTGAAGACGGGCACCGGCACGATCGACCCCTACCGCGCGACGTCCAAGGCCTTGCGCGACTTCCGCATGCACACCGTCTCCATGGTGTTCCAGCAGTTCGCGCTCCTGCCCTGGCGCACGGTCGAGGACAATGTCGGCTTCGGCCTGGAACTGGCCGGCGTGCCCGAGGCCGAGCGCCGGCGCCGCGTCGGCGAACAGCTGGAACTGGTGAACCTCACGCAATGGGCCGGCCGCAAGGTGCAAGAACTCTCCGGCGGCATGCAGCAGCGCGTCGGCCTTGCCCGGGCCTTTGCCACCGGCGCGCCGATCCTCCTGATGGACGAGCCTTTTTCGGCACTCGACCCGCTCATCCGCACGCGTCTGCAGGATGAGCTTCTCGAATTCCAGCGCCGCTTGAAGAAGACCATCCTCTTCGTCAGCCACGATCTGGACGAAGCCTTCCGCATCGGCAACCGCATCGCCATCATGGAAGGCGGATGCATCATCCAGTGCGGAACGCCGCAGGAAATCGTCAAGAATCCCGCCAACCAGTATGTCGCCGATTTCGTCCAGCACATGAACCCGATCACCATGCTGACCGCAACCGATGTCATGCAGCGCGGCCTGGCGCAGCGCCCCGCATCCGGCGGCGTCAGCGCCACGGCGGCGCCCGACACGCCGTTGATCGACATCCTCGACGCCATGACACGCCAGCCGGGCGCGATCGGCGTCGTAGAGAACGGTGCCGTCATCGGGACCATCGACGCTCAGGACGTGATCGAGGGCCTGACGCGGCATCGAACCCGCCCCTGAGGCCGCCAAGCACGTATCGAGCACGCGTCCAGCCAAAGCGGCTTCACAAGACAGCTTTGCCCTGTAGGCTCCCCAGCCGAATCGTTCGCGGAACCCGTGCCGCGAACGACGAAGCGTCGAGACGTCAGGGAGCCCCGAGATGACAGACAAACCACACGTGTTGCGCGAGACGGACGATGCGGCGCGAAAGCTCGCCCGCCTTGTCCTGCGTGAACAGCGCAGCGCAGCCATCGCCGTTCTCGAACCGGCCAGCGACGGCTTCCCCGTCGTCAGCCGCGTGCTGCTCGGCTTCGATATCGACGGCACGCCCGTTATCCTTGCCTCGCGGCTGGCAACCCATACGCAGGCGCTGCTCGCCGATACCAGGTGCTCGCTGCTTGCCGGACGCGCGGGCAAGGGCGATCCGCTCGCGCATCCGAGAATCACCGTGCAGTGCGAGGCGGAATCCGTGACGCAGACGGACTCGCGCCACCCGCGCTTGCGGTCCCGCTTTCTGCGGCGCCATCCCAAGGCGCAGCTTTATATCGATTTCCCCGATTTCCTGTTCTTCCGCCTCGCGCCTCTCCGCGCAAGCTTCAATGCCGGCTTCGGCCGGGCTTACGCGCTAGGAGGAGATGACCTTCTGATCGCGTCGCCTGCACTGGAAGAAATCGCAACATCAGAACGCGTTCTTCTTGACGAACTCGAAAGCAACGCAGATGCTGTCACATATAGGATTGCGGACGATCCCGAGCCGGTTACTCCAGACTGGCAAGTGACCGGCATCGATGCCGAGGGAATCGATCTTGCGTTCGGAGACGCATTCCGTCGGGTGGTCTTTCCCCGACAGGTTGAAAACACGGCAGATCTCCGTGAAATGTTCGTCAAATTTTACCGTTAACTCCCCGGAAGTACCCCTAAATCTCGCATAAGCCTGTTGTTCCCTTTATGCGTCATGCCTAATTGTCTCATTCTAGCCGCACCAAATGGGTGGGGCCAAGACGTCGCATGGAGTATGGCATGGAAACAATTCCTCCCCACCAGCATGAAAAAGCCGAGGTCGCTGCGGATTTTCTTTCGGCTATGGCCAACCCGAAGCGGCTGCTGATTCTGAACGAACTGGTCAAGGGCGAAATGGCTGTCGGAGCGCTTGCTGCTCAGGTCGGCCTTAGTCAGTCTGCGCTTTCGCAACACCTGTCGAAGCTTCGGGCCCAGAGCCTCGTGACGACACGCCGCGACGCCCAGACGATCTACTACTCGTCCTCGTCCGAGTCCGTTTTGAAGGTCCTCTCGATGCTGTCCGAAATCTACGGCGCAGCAGACGCGAAGGAAGAAGCACAGCCACGTCGTCGCTCCGCGTAACATTGCGCGAAAGCCGCTGGTACCGGCGAAAGTCGAGATGTACGGCGGCGCGAAGCGGGCAGACATCAACGCATGACCCTCAATCCGGTCTTTGGCGGGGCGGGCAAATTTTGCGTGACGAAAGCCAGGAATCAGGGAGGTTCCTGGCTTTCTTGTTTTTACAACCATCTTCAATGTTATTCTTCACTTACCTAAATCATCCTCGTGAGGCTTGCTCCCGGCAGGGCTACGCATGCGGCATATCTTGACGCCCTCAGGCCCGCTGATAGTTTGACCATCGGATAAAATTCGCCGATCAGCTCAAACGCCAAATGGCCGTCTTGGCCGTGGAGACCGTCATGTCGAACCGCCTGAACGCCACCCCCAACGACCTGCGCGCCTTCTGGATGCCCTTCACCTCGAACCGGCAGTTCAAGAAGGAACCGCGCATGTTCGTTTCGGCGAAGGACATGCACTACAAGACACATGACGGGCGCACCGTCCTCGACGGCACGGCCGGGCTCTGGTGCGTCAATGCCGGGCACTGCCGCCCGCTGATCACCGAGGCCATCCGCGAACAGGCCGGCGAGCTCGATTACGCGCCCGCCTTCCAGCTCGGCCACCCCAAGGCGTTCGAGCTTGCCAACCGCCTCGTGGACATTGCGCCCGAGGGCTTCAATCATGTGCTTTACACAAACTCCGGCTCGGAATCGGTCGATACCGCTCTCAAGGTCGCGCTGGCCTATCACCGGGTGAAGGGCGACGGTGCACGCTCACGCCTGATCGGCCGCGAGCGCGGCTATCACGGCGTCAATTTCGGCGGCATCTCCGTCGGCGGCATCGTCTCGAACCGCAAGATGTTCGGCACGCTGCTGAGCGGCGTCGATCACATGCCGCACACGCATATGCCGGACAAAAACGCCTTCACCAAGGGCGAGCCCGAGCATGGCGGCGACATCGCCTCCGAACTCGAGCGCATCGTCACGCTCCACGATGCCTCGACCATTGCCGCCGTCATCGTGGAACCCGTCGCAGGCTCCACCGGCGTGCTCATCCCGCCGAAGGGCTACCTGCAGAAGCTGCGCGAGATCTGCACCAAGCACGGCATCCTGCTTATCTTCGACGAAGTCATCACCGGCTACGGTCGTCTTGGCACGCCGTTCGCGGCACAGTATTTTGATGTCATGCCGGACATGATCGTGACGGCGAAGGGCCTGACCAACGGCGTCATCCCGATGGGCGCGGTGTTTGTGACGTCTGAGATCCACGACGCGTTCATGCAGGGCCCGGAGCACATGATCGAGTTCTTCCACGGCTACACCTATTCCGGCAACCCGATCGCCTCGGCCGCCGCCATCGCCACGCTCGATACCTACCGTGACGAGGGCCTTCTTACGCGCGCAGCCACGCTCGCACCCTATTGGGAAAACGCCCTGCACTCGCTGCGCGACTGCCCGCATGTCATCGACATCCGCAACATCGGCCTCATCGGCGCCATCGAACTTGCGCCGATTGCCGGCGAGCCGACGAAGCGCGCCTTCTCGGCCTTCCTCAAAGCCTATGAGAATGGCCTGTTGATCCGCACAACCGGCGACACGATTGCCTTGTCCCCGCCGCTGATCATAACCGAAGCCCAGATCGATGAACTTGTTGCCGGCATCCGGCAGGTGCTCGAAAGCGGCATCTGAGCGACCTTCATCATCTTCCCGCAGCAGAGAGCTGCTGCGGGACGCTGGAGGCCTTCCCGCGCTTCGCGTCGGGCCGCCCTTCCTCGTAAGCGTGAGCCTCGCCGACCATGAGCATACCCAAGCGCCACCCCTATGACTTCGACCCCACCTACGGCCTCGGGCTCAAGGAACTCCGCGCGATCCGGCCGCCGCCGGAGGTGGAGGGGTTCGATGCCTTCTGGCAGGCGCGCTACCGCAAGGCGCTTGCCATAGACCCAAGCCCGAGCCTCACGCGCTCGGCAACGCAGCATCGAAGGTGGATTGTCCACGATCTCTCCTATACCTCGACGGACGGCTTCCGCATCGGCGGCTGGCTTCTCGTCCCCCAACACGGAAACGTGCGCCGCGGCCTCGTCGTTGGCCACGGCTACGGCGGACGCGACCAGCCCGATCTCGACCTGCCGGTCGAAGACACGGCGATCCTCTTTCCCTGCTTCCGCGGTCTTTCCCGCAGTTCGCGCGCGCCGATCTCGCCCGATCCTGCCTGGCATGTCCTGCACGATATCGACAAGCCGGACCGCTACATCATCGGCGGCTGCGTCGAAGACGTCTGGGTTGCCGTAACCCTGCTGAACACGCTCTTTCCCGGCACGAAAGGCCGTGTCGGCTATAGCGGCATCAGCCTCGGCGGCGGCATCGGCGCATTGGCCATTCCCCATGACGACCGGATCGACCGGGGCCACCTCGTCGTTCCCACCTTCGGAAACCGGCCACTCTGGTTGACGCTGCCCACCATCGGCAGCGCCCGCGCCGTGCAGGCCTATGGCCGCATACACCCGGAGGTGCAGCAGACGCTGCGGCTCTTCGATGCGGCAAGTGCTGCCACCCGCATCGCCGTGCCCCTCCTCTGCGCCGTCGCACGCTTCGATCCCGCAGTCGCCCCGCCCTGCCAGTTCTCTGTTGCCAACGCGCTACCGATCAAGGATTGTAACGAAATCTTCATCCTGGATGCCGGGCATTTCGATTATCCTGGTCAGGCAGCGCAGTCCTCCGCGCTGATGGCAAAAGTCGGGAACCTTTTCGGGACACCATGAATCGCGAATATCTGCGCTGGTACAGTCCACGGCTCCATCGTCACATGGAGTTGCTGGTATTCGGGCACGCGGGCGCGAAGGTGCTGATGTTTCCGACGCGCGAAGGTCGGTTCTGGGAATACGAGACGCTCGGCCTCGTCGATGCGCTGGCGGACAAGGTCCGCGCCGGTCATCTCCAGCTCTTCTGCATCGAGGGGCTTGCGCGGGAAACCTTCTACGACCGCAGCCTCCATCCCGCCGACCGCATCCGCCGCCACAGGGCGCTGGAGGAATACGTCCTCAACGAAGTGCTGCCGCTCATGGCGCACAAGAACCCATATGGCGCCACCATCGTCCATGGCTGCAGCCTCGGCGCCTACCAGGCAGCCAGCCTCGTCTTCCGCCACCCGCATCTCTTTTCCAAGCTCGTGGCCTTTTCCGGACGCTACGACCTGACGCTGGAGATCGAGAGCTTCTCGAACCTGCTCGACGGCCATTACGACGACGAGGTCTATTTCCACACGCCGACGCATTTTCTGCCGGGCCTGTCGCAGGACTGGCGGCTCGACCGCTTGAAGTCCGTCGACATCGTGCTCACCATCGGCAATGCGGACCCCTTCCTCGACAACAACCGGCATCTGAGCCAGTTGCTGAGCGAAAAGGGCGTCGGCCACCAGCTCCACGTCTGGGACGGCCGCGCCCATCGCGGCCAGTCCTGGCGCAAGATGGCCGCGCTCTACATCTGACGGCCACGCGCATCGATCCAGAGCACCGGCGACAGGACAATTCACATGCCACCCTTCCCCTGCCGGCTGCGCCCTCTATGATGGGCCTTGGTGCACCGCACCAGACATCGTCACCCCATCATGCCGCTTATCGCCGCCAGAATCGGAGCTCTCATGTCCGCCTCCCTCTCCGACCGTATCGACCAGGGCACGGGCCGCGTCGCTGCCGACATCGTCCTGAAGAATGGCCGCTTCTTCGATCTCGTCACCGGCGAATGCATCGAATCCGACATCGCCCTCTGCGGCGACCGTATCGTCGGCACCTGTGGCAGCTATCAGGGCGTGGAGGAGATCGACATTTCCGGCCGCATCGTCGTACCCGGCTTCATCGATACGCATCTGCACATCGAATCCTCGCTGGTCACACCGCACGAGTTCGATCGCTGCGTGCTGCCCTATGGCGTCACGACCGCCATCTGCGACCCGCACGAAATCGCCAACGTGCTCGGCACCGAAGGCATCGAGTTCTTCCTCGACAGCGCCCGCGAGACCATCATGGATATCCGCGTGCAGCTGTCGAGCTGCGTGCCGGCGACGCATCTGGAGACATCAGGCGCCAACCTGCCGATCGAGGCACTGCTGCCCTACCGGAACCATGAGAAGGTCATCGGCCTTGCCGAGTTCATGAACTTTCCGGGCGTTATCCACAAGGATCCCATCTGCCTCGCCAAGCTCGAAGCCTTCCAGGACGGCCATATCGACGGCCATGCCCCGCTGCTGCGCGGTCTCGACCTCAACGGATATCTGGCAGCCGGCATCCGCACCGATCATGAATGCACGACGGCGGACGAAGCGCTGGAGAAGATCCGCAAGGGCATGCACATCCTCGTGCGCGAGGGCTCCGTCTCGAAAGACCTCCACGCCCTGATGCCGATCCTCACCGAACGGCTGTCGCCCTTTCTCGCGCTCTGCACCGACGATCGCAATCCGCTCGATATCGCTGAAGAGGGGCACCTCGACTACATGATCCGCGAGGCCATCGCCCACGGCGTGGACCCGCTCGTCGTCTATCGCGCCGCCTCCATCTCCGCCGCCCGCGCCTTCGGCCTGAGGGATCGCGGACTGGTGGCCCCCGGCTGGCGGGCCGATCTCGTGGTGGTGGATAGCCTTGCAAGCTGCAAGGCGCTGATGGTCTTCGCTGGCGGCCGCCGCGTGACCGATGCCCTGTTTGCCACCCGTCGCCCTGTCGCACCCGTCGGCCTCGACAGCGTCAAGGCGGGCCACATCCACGCCGCCGCCTTCGCTGTGCCCTATACGGAAGGCGAGACGTCCGTGATCGGCGTTCTCCCGGGCAAGATCATCACCGAGCATCGCCGTTTCCAGCTGCCGGCGGACGGCAACCAGACGGGCGTCGATCTGGGACGCGATATCATCAAGGTCGCCGTCATCGAGCGCCACGGCGTCAACGGCAACCACGCCAACGGCTTCGTCCAGGGCTTCGGCCTGAGGAAAGGCGCCATCGCCTCGACGGTCGGGCACGACAGCCATAATATCTGCGTCGTCGGCGTCGATCCCGACGACATGGCGCTCGCCGCCAACCGCCTCGGCGAGATCAAGGGCGGTTTCGTCGTGGTCGAAGACGGCATCGTGACCGGCGAAATCGCACTCCCCGTCGCAGGCCTGATGAGCCTCGAGCCCTATGAGAGCGTCCGCGACACGCTCCACCACCTCCGCCAGGCCGCCTTCGCTCTGGGCGCCACGTTGCAAGAACCCTTCCTGCAACTCGCCTTCCTGCCCCTGCCCGTGATCCCGCATCTGAAGATCTCCGATAAAGGGCTGGTGGATGTGGATCGATTCATGCTGATCGGGTGAAGGATCAGCGACCCTGCTTCCAACCTTCGGGAAGTTCGTCGCCAGGCATGGGAGCGGCATTCGGGACGCGGTCGAGATAGTAAAGGAGATCGCGACCGGTCGCACCGGTTGCCTTGTGTTTCAGAAACGCAGCAACAGCTTCCGATGACCCGACCTTTTGGGCGACCGCAAATGCGATCCAATCATCGACGGAAACGCCCTCCATTTCAGCAAGCCTCTCGGCTGCATCCCGGAGACGAGCCGGAAGTTCGACGGCGTGGACAGATTTGTTCATACCAATCTCCTCAACAAGTCTGCCGGCGTCATGACAGGTATACCGAACCTCCGGCAGGCATCCTTTAGATGGCGAACGTTGTACGTGATCACCGCCTCTGCGCGCCCGTTGACGGCGGCATCAAGAACCATCTCGTCTCCTGGATCGATCAACTGCGGACGCCATCGGAAATAGATATGAACACCCTGCGCCAGATTTGCGATGATCGCAAGAATGTCGTCGACATCGGCTTCCGACAGGCCGCTGACGGCACGCTGTTCAGGCCGCTTCATGACGGCCTCGTACTCGGAGAACAAGGTGGTACTGACCAAAGGGAGAAGCTGGCCGGCGTGCATCAGGACCAGAACCTGAAAAGAAGCGCCTGACCGGCTGCGAAACGCGCCGGTCAGGACATTCGTGTCGATCACGACTCTCATAAAGCCCTGAAAGGTCGGTGATGAGAAAGGGACCTCATCCTGACACCCGCCCGCAAAAGGCATCCAGTGCCTCCAGTACGATCTCGCCGTTCTCGACCCGCGCAGTGTCGAACCCGGGCAAAGGCAGCGTCTCGGCAATGGTCATGCCCTTCGGCAGTGTCACGGTTTGCGGACCCCGGCGAAGGTTGAAGACGAAGAGAAGTTTGTCTCCAGACTTTTCGCGGGTGAAGATCAGGATATCCTGGTTGGTATCGAGGAAGGTCATCCCACCGTCGAAGAGTTGGGCATGCGCCTTGCGGAAGGCGAGGGTCGCGCGGTAGTGCGCGAGCACCGAGCCCGGGTCCGCATCCTGCACATCGACGGCGATGGCCTTGTGCACGTCCGGCACCGGCAGCCAGGGTTGCCCCGTGGAGAAGCCGCCGCTCTGGCCGGCACTTTCCCACGGCATCGGCGTGCGGCATCCGTCGCGGCCCTTGAAAGCCGGCCAGAAGCGGATGCCGTAGGGGTCGCGCAGCTCGTGCAGTTCGAGTTCGGCTTCCGGCAGTGCCAGCTCCTCCCCCTGATAGAGGCAGATGGAGCCGCGCAACGTCGCAAGCACGGAGATCGTCAGCTTGCCGATCCGCTCCCGCTCGCTCTCGTTCTGAATGAAACGCGACACGTGCCGCTGAACGTCGTGGTTGGAAAACGCCCAGCAGACCCAGCCGTCCGTCACCGATTCCTGGAACGACGAGACGCAATGCTTGATATGGCTTGCCGTGAAGTCGGGTCCTAAGAGATCGAACGTATAGCACATATGCAGCTTGTCGCCGCCGCTGACATAGGCCGCCAGCGTCTTCAACGACCGTCCGCCATCGCCGACTTCGCCCACAGCCGTGCGATCGTCATATTCTTCCAGCAGCGCCCGGAACCGCGTGAGGAAGCCGATGTTTTCCGGCTGCGTCTTGTCGTAGAGATGGCTCTGCATGCCGTAGGGATTGACGTCGGGCGCATCGAGCCCCGGCCCGTCGTCTCCATGCCCGAGCGGCGGGTTGTCGCGCAGTTCTTTGTCATGGAAGTAGTAGTTGACCGTATCAAGCCGGAAGCCGTCCACGCCGCGCTCCAGCCAGAAACGAACCGTGTCGAGTACGGCCTCCTGAACCTGCGGATTGTGGAAGTTCAGGTCCGGCTGCGAGCCGAGGAAATTGTGCAGATAGTATTGCCGGCGCACGCCGTCCCATTCCCAGGCGGGGCCGCCGAAGATCGACAGCCAGTTGTTCGGTGCCGTCCCATCGGGTTTCGCATCTGCCCAGACATACCAGTCGGCACGCGCATTGTTGCGGCTCTCCCGGCTCTCCTTGAACCAGGGATGCTGGTCGGACGTGTGGGAAATGACCTGATCGATGATGATCTTGAGGCCGAGGCGGTGCGCCTCCGCGAGCATCGTGTCGAAATCGGCCAACGTTCCGAACATCGGGTCGACATCGCAATAATCCGACACGTCGTAGCCCATGTCGGCCATGGGCGAGGTAAAGAAGGGCGAGAGCCAGATGGCATCGACGCCGAGGTTGGCAATGTGCGGCAGCCGCGCGGTGATGCCCGGCAGATCCCCGATCCCGTCTCCGTTCGTATCCTGGAACGAACGCGGATAGACCTGATAGATCACCGCGCCACGCCACCAGTCCGGGTTGGTCTTCGGGGAAGAGGCCATGGACGATTCCTTCTGAATGAGGGGGACGACCGATGTTTAACGTCCGGCAACCCGTGACGCAATGTCGCGAGACCGCCTTTCAGCGGTGACCGTCGGAACAGGCCTCTCATTAACGCACCGCAAATAGACGCGCTGCCTTGCCATCCCCGTCTGCAGGCTTTATCCGGCAAAAGCAAAGAGGAGAACAGCGATGGCACGGCTTCTGGCGATCGGCGAATGCATGGTGGAACTCGGCGATGCCGGCAGCGGGCTGCTGCGCAAGGGCTTTGCCGGCGACACTTTGAACGCCGCCTATTATGCCCGGACCTACCTCCCCGCCACTGATGATGTCGCCTATCTCAGCGCCGTCGGCACCGATCTCCTGTCGCAGGACATGCTCGCCTTCATCGAGGGCAAAGGCATCCTCACCGATGACATCCGGCAGATCGAGGGTGCCGCCCCCGGCCTCTACATGATCCACCTCAAGGATGGCGAGCGCAGCTTCTCCTACTGGCGCTCGGCATCTGCCGCGCGAAAGCTTGCCGACGATGCCGCGCATCTGCGCAGCGCCATTGAGAAGGCCGACACCATCGTCTTCTCCGGCATCACACTGGCCATCCTTTCGCCTGAAGCGCGCGAAACCTCGATCCTGGAACTGCGCCGGGCAAAGGCTGCGGGAAAGCGCGTCGTTTTCGACCCCAATATTCGGCCCCGGCTGTGGGAAGATGCTGCGACCCTGCGCTCCGTCATCGAGGCCGGCGCCCGCGCCTCGACCGTCCTTCTGCCGAGCTTCGATGACGAGCAGGTGCATTTCGGCGATGCCGACCCAGAGGCGACGATCGCCCGCTACCGGCAGTGGGGCGCGGACATGGTCCTCGTCAAGAATGGCGGCGGAGATGCCCTTCTCTCCGACGGAGGACGCGGCGTCGCGCGCATATCGCCGCCGAAGGTGGAGGCCGTGGTCGACACGACCAGCGCCGGCGACAGCTTCAACGGCGCGTTTCTGGCAAGAGTTCTGGCAGGCGTTACGCCTGCTGAAGCCGCAGCCTTCGCCGCCCGCGTCGCCGCCGCCGTCATCGCTCATCACGGCGCGCTCGTACCCGTCGAGCATCTGCCGCAGGCGTGATAGCCGCTTGTGTAACGCTCACCATCGCGTTCGCGTGAAAAGTCACGCGAACTGCCAGGCCTAAATATCGGGATAGACTCGCGAAATAACCGTATCGGACGATATTATCGAAGAGGCCGCATCGGAACGCCTCAGGCGACGTCCCGATGGAGCGACCTTCAGCGGCGCTTCTTGCCTTCGAACGGGTTCTCGGACGCCCTGAGGTGAATGCGGATCGGTACGCCCGGCAGCTCGAAGTCGGCGCGCAGGCCGTTGGTCAGGTAGCGGATATAGCTCTCGGGCACGGAGTCCGGCCGCGTGCAGGAGATCATGAAGCCCGGCGGGCGGGCCTTGACCTGCGTCATGTATTTCAGTTTCAGGCGACGGCCGGAGACGGCCGGTGGCGGATGCTGCGTCTGTTGCGCATCGAGCCACTTGTTGAGCCGCGCCGTCGAGATACGGCGGTTCCAGACCTTGTCCGTGTCGATGATCGACTGCATCAGCTTCTCGAGCCCGTACCCGGTCTGCCCGGACATCGGCACGGCCCGGATGCCGCGGGCCTGCGGCAGCAGCCGCTCGGTCTTTTCGCGCAGATCGGCAAGCAATGCCTGCGGATCCTCGACGAGATCCCACTTGTTGAAGGCGAGAACGGCCGCGCGACCCTCGCGGATCACCAGATCGACCAGTTGCAGGTCCTGCTTTTCGAACGGGATGGTGGCGTCGAAGACGATCACGACGGATTCGGCAAAGCGGATCGAGCGCAGGCTGTCGGCGACCGAGAGCTTTTCCAGCTTCTCCTGAACGCGTGCCTTCTTGCGCATGCCGGCCGTGTCGAACATCTTGATCGTGCGGCCGCGCCAGTCCCATTCCACCGAGATGGAATCGCGTGTGATGCCCGCTTCCGGACCGGTCAGCAGACGATCCTCGCCGAGGAAGCGGTTGATCAGCGTCGACTTGCCCGCATTCGGCCGCCCGATGATGGCGACGCGGAGCGGCTTGGTCTCGTCATAGACCGGCTCTTCGTCATCGTCGCCCTCATCCGCCGTCTTGCGCAGGTCGACGTTCGTCTCGGCTTCGTCCACGACGGGCGGAAAGGCCCGCTCCTCGCCGATCGCCTCGACGATGGCATCGCGCAGGTCGATCATGCCTTGGCCATGCTCGGCCGAAATCGGGCAGGGATCGCCGAGGCCGAGCGTGAAGGCATCGTAGAAGCCGCCATCGGAGCCCTTGGCTTCCGACTTGTTGGCGACGAGCACGACGGGCTTGCCGCGCCGGCGCAAGAGGTGGGCCAGCGTCTGGTCGGCCGGCGTCAGGCCTGCCTTGGCATCGACAACGAACAGCGTCAGGTCGGCCTCGTCAATGGCGGCCTCCGTCTGCGCCCACATGCGGCCCTGCAGGGTCTCGGGACCGGACTGCTCGAGGCCGGCCGTGTCGATGATGGTAAAGCGGAGATCGACGAGCTTCGCATCGCCCGGCCGCCGGTCGCGCGTCACGCCCGGGGTGTCATCGACCAGCGCCAGCTTCTTGCCCACAAGGCGGTTGAAGAGCGTGGACTTGCCGACATTGGGGCGGCCGACGATGGCGACGGTGAAGTTCATCTCAAAAATCCTGTCGCGGCGTTCACGCCGCTGTACTGGCCGTAGCGCCGCCCGTCGTCATGACGGGCACTGGGCGTTGCGACCTCTCGGTTCATCCCGCAAGCCGCCCCGCGAGGGGCAGCGTCACGGGGTTCATGTCACTGCGTGGACGCCATGACGTCCAGAAGCATGCGCGCCCGGTTGGCAAGGCCGCGGGGTGCCTGGTTGTCGTCGACGATCTGCTGGAACCACTCTTTCGCCTTCGCCTTGTCGCCGGCCTTGTAGGCGGCGAGGCCCAGCGCTTCGCGGGCGGAGCTGCGCAGGCCGTTGCCGTCCACCGCCAGCTGTTCGGCTTCTGCCGCGACCTGCGCGTAGGTGCCGGTATCAACCAGCAGATAAGCGGCACGGATGCGGGCTGCGTCCCGCATCGGCTGCACGATCGCATCGTTCTTCGAAATCTCGGTGAAGGCCGTGACGGCAGCAGCCGTATCGCCCTTCTGGGCCTTCAGCGTCGCCGCGCGCATCTGCGCCAGAACCGGATAGGCGCCATAACCGTCGGCTTCCAGCTTGTCGAAGGCAGCGAGTGCCTCGTCGGGCTTGTTGTCCTTGGCAAGCGTCAGGGCTGCCAGAAATTCATCGCCCGATGCGGATGCCGAGGTCTCGTGCCAATAGTCGTAGGCGACCTTGCCGATCGTGCCGATGACGATGAGAATCGCGAGCATGGCAAGAATGCCGCCGAAGCGGAGCCAGACCGCCTTGACCTGCTCGGAGCGAAGCTCGTCATTGACCTCGCGGATGAAACTGTCGTTCTGATGCGCCATTCGGGTTCCGGCGGACCGGCCTTCTCTGCCATTTCTGTCAAAGCCGCGCTTCTAGCCTATTTCGCGCATATTGTAAGGGGGCAAGGCGAAATCGCGCCATTGTGAGCGCGCTACCCTCCCACATTGCCTCGAAAGCATCTCACGACAAGGCGATCGGCGACACGCCGATCAGTGCCTCGTGCAGCTTCAGCACGAAGAGGCCGTAGGCGAGAAGGCCGAGCGCGATCGCCATGACGTCGAAGCGCGGCGAGCGAAAGACCGGCAGCACATCCTCACCCGCCCTTGCGCGCCGCTTCAGCGAAATTCTGGCGATGACGCCCCAGGCGAGGAATGCGCCGAACAGCAACACGGATGCCGTCTCGCCATTGGCCAGCAGATGCGCCAGCGCCCAGATCTTGATGGCGAGCACCTGCGGGTGCCGTGTCTTCACCGCAATCCGCCCGGCCGGGAGAAACCCGGCGGCAAGACAGATGAAGGCGGGCAACATGAGCAGCAGCGCCACATGCTTGAGGAACACCGGCGGCGCATAGAGCAGGCCGGTGACGGCCCGCGCCTGCCCGAAGCCCACGACAACGAGACAGAGGCCGGCAAGGCTGACGAGCCCGTAGAGCACCATGAAGAATGGCTTGCCCAACCGTGCGATCAGCGTTGCGCGCAGGCCGGGCACCACGATCCGCAGTAGATGCACGCCTAAGAGAACGACGATCCCGAGAACCAGTAGTCCCATGGCTGCACCCCATCACTTTGTCACGCCGTCGCCCAAACAGCTCCAGCCGCCCATAGACGGAACCCGAAAGGGTTAACAAAGATTTATGAAGCAAATCCGGGCATCTGCAACGCTTTTCTGATATGCTCCGCTCCGCGTGCCTCGAAAGCCACTTTGCGTCGGTTTTTCCGCATTCTATGGCCTTTGGCTGTCACGGCTTCAAAGGATCGCCGCATTCCTGTCGCATGGGCGAGCGCCGATCGTCTCCCTCCGGTCGCGCCGTGTTCAACATCTCTCTGCTGCGGGCCGACATCGCGCCCAGATCGCCATGGTCCGCAGCGGGCGCATCACGTCAGGTTTCCGCATGCACAGATCCTCTGCCCCCTTGGCCGCCCTCCTCCTCCTGCCGTCGATGACGCTGGCGCCGTCGGTCGTGCGGGCGGACCCGCCGCGCCCAGCAACACAGACCCCAGCACAGACCGCTCCGCCATCACTGTCCACGACGACACCGTCGAACTTCCAGCAACTCGTCATCATCTCGTTCGACGGTGCCCACGACAATCGCCTCTGGGAACGAAGCCTCGCCATGGCACCGAAAGTCGGCGCGCATTTCACCTATTTCCTCTCCTGCACCTTCCTGATGACGCGGGCCGAGGGCGGACGGTCCTACCGGCCGAGCGGCCACAAGGTCGGGGCGTCCAATGTCGGCTATGCCCAGAGCCGCGACGAGATCGCGACGCGCGTGCGCCACATCTGGCAGGCCCATCAGGATGGCCACGACATCGGCAGCCATGGCTGCGGCCACTTCGACGGCAAGGACTGGAGCGAGAAGGCCTGGAGCGACGAGTTCACCGCTTTCGATGCGGCGCTCGACAATGGCTGGAAGGCCGGCGGCATCGGCGCCGAAGAGCCGGACGGCTGGCGCGGCATGATCGACGGCATCAAGGGGTTTCGCGCGCCGTACCTGTCGACGAGCGCCGGCCTCGTTCCGGCCGAACGAAAGGCGGGCCTCTCCTACGACGCCAGCCTCGTGACCAAAGGCCCGGCCTGGCCGGCGCCCGAAGACGGCATCCAGCGCTTCGGCCTGCCGCTGATCCCCGAAGGCCCGACCGGCCGCCGCGTCATCGGCATGGATTACAACCTCTTCGTCCGCCACTCGATGGGTGTGGAAAACCGCAAGGACAGCGCCACCTTCGAGCAGCGTACGCTCAAAGCCTATCGCGATGCGTTTACCGCCCAGTACGACGGCAACCGCATCCCCTTGCAACTCGGCTTCCACTTCGTGGAAATGAACGGCGGCGCCTACTGGCGCGCCTTGGAAACCTTCCTCACCGAAACCTGCCGGAAGCCTGACGTCGCCTGCGTCAGCTATGCGCAGGCCCTGCCTTTGATCGAGGCACGAAAAAAGGCGGATCCCTCCGCCTTTTGATCGTGATGGGTAAAGACGGATTTCACGGCTGCGCGGGGTTCACGTCTTCCTCGTTCCGGGCCTGCAGATAGCGCTGATCGATCTCCGGCAGCGGCTCGCCCTCGATGGCAGATTCGAAGGCACGGAGACGCTTGTAGATCGACAGAAGCTCGACGATCGTCGTCCACGAGTTTACCAGATACTGGAATGATTCCCGAACCTGCCCGAAGACGTTCTGGATCTGGTTGAGCACGCCGAGCGAGAGTTTTCCCGCGATGATGGACGGCACAAGCACGAACGTCCCGAACAAGTTGTCCGCCTGCAGGTAGAAGATTCGGGCAACGTTGAAGTACATGTAGTGGAAATACAGCCGGAAGTAATTGCGGCGGACATTGGCGAAAAGTTGCATAACCGTAATCGGATCGGCGCGATCTGGATCGTCCTCCCCATAGACCAGTTCCTTACGATAGGCTGCCTCGACGCGCTGGTTGCGGAACTCGAGCCCGGGCAGCTTGATACCGACAGCGGCCAGAAACACCGTACCGAACAAGGACCAGCAGATCGCCGCCCAGACCAGCGCATGCGGCACCTCGCCGATGAAGGGCAGTTCGGTGACCGTGGCGGAGAATTTGAACAAAATGGGCATGAAGGCGATCAGCGTCATGACGGAGCTGACGAGATTGACGCCGAGCCCTTCCATGGTTCGTGAAAACCGCATCGTGTCATCCTGAACTCGCTGCGAGGCGCCTTCAATGTGTCGCAGCTTGTCCCAATGCGACATGTAGAAATCGTTCATCGCCGTGCGCCAGCGGAAAACATAGTGGCTGACGAAAAACAGGTTGAGAACACCCACCGTGACGGCAACGAAAGCAATGCCGGCAAAGCCGATCATGCCCATGTAGAGCTGGTCGGCCGTCACCGGAGCCGTGCGCGCCAGCGCCTGCTGGATAAGGTCATAGAAGGGGCCGTACCAGGCGTTTATGGAGACACCCACCTGGACGGAGAAATAGGTGTTGAACATGATCAGCGCGGAACCGAGGATGGACCAGTTCTGCCAGCGATGCGGGCGATAGGTATACCAGAAGGCAGCGAAGAGGCCGACCATGATCGCATAGTAGATATAGAACCAAAGGAATGGCGGCGACCAGAAGACGGACACGCCGATCACCGGCTCCGTTCCCGGTGGCAGCGGAGGTAGACCGATCAGCCCACCGAACGCGCTCCCCCCCGCATACCATGCGGCAATCGCGAGCATGGTCCATATGACAACAGACGGGAAGAAGTATCGTGGGTAGGGGAAAAAGGAGACAAACAAATCGAGCGCCTTCAGCTTGATGCAACGACGTCATTCGCGCGGGAAACGCGAAACCGGCGCGAACCTAGGCCAAATGCCGTCTCATCACAATCACGCCTTGGAAAGGTTACGTTTATTTAATTCGAAGCCTCTCAAAGCCCCGATGCCATGCGGATACCCCGGCGCTCGGCAAAGATGATGACCGCGCAGAGGATGAGGACGCCGCTGGCGATGAGCGTCGGCAGCGTGAAGCTGCCGGTGGTGCCGGCAAGCCAGCCGGCGACGAGCGGTCCAACGATCTGTCCGATGCCGAAGGCGGCGGTCATGACCGCGAGCGCGCGCCGCTGGCTGACCGGCGCCAGGGCCCGGCCGATCTGCAGGCCGAAGGCCGTGATCATGATGAAGGTGGCGCCCAGCAGCAGGCCGCCGGCAAGAGGTGCCGCCGGAAACGGCAACACGACGGTAAGGATGAGGCCGAGCGCCTCCACCACGAGCCCAATGAGATAAACGCCGACGATGCCGAAGCGCGGCACCGCCTTCCGCCAGGCGGCAACGGAGGCCGCGGCACTCAGGCCCGTGACGAGCCAGGAGAGAAACTCGATCGTGTGATCCACCGCACCCGCACGTGCCATGGCGACGAGAAAGGTCGCCGTGATGACATAGCCGAAGCCGAACAGGCCGTAGGTCAGCGTCAAGGCCGTGAACGGCCGCGTCCAGACGAGCGGCGGCTCGGCCACGCTCGCGTTCGCCGTCGCCGTCGGCCCATCCGGCAGCAGCAGCGCCACGCAGGCGGTGCCGAGCAGAGCGAGGAATGCCCCCGCAAACCAGGCCTCCCGCCAGTTCGCCAAAGCTTCGCCTTGGCCCGACGGCAGCAGCCAGACCATCAGCGACGACGCGGCGATGCCGAGCCCGACACCGGCGAAATGCAGCGATTGCACATGGGTGTTGCCGGCCGCCGCACCCCGGGTCAGCACGATCTGGGAGATCATGATCATGGTGAAGGCGCTGGCCATGCCGGCAAGAAACCGGATCAGCGCGAACATCGCCACCGAGGTCGTCAACCCCATGGCGCAGAGCAGCACGGTGGTCGCGACCAGCATGCCGAGGCCGATCACCCGCTCCCGCCCCTGCGCAAAGGACAGGCCGGCAAGCACGGCACCGAGCAGATATCCGACGAAATTGGCCGCTGCGATCACCCCGGCCTGCCCCGGCGTCAGCGGAATATCCAGCATCATGCCGGGCAGGATGGGCGTGTAGGAGAACCGGCCGAAGCCCATGGCGACCGCCATCGCGATCGCGCCGGCCATTGCCGTCGCCAGAAGCCGGAGACCGGATGTGCGCGTGTTGGGCATCAGCCGGGCAGCGTGACGACGAGAGGACCGTTGCGCGTCACGACGACGGTGTGCTCATACTGCACGGTCGGCGCGCGCGGCTCGCTGTAGAGCGTCCACGCATCGTCGCCGCCTTCGGCATATTGCGCGCCCATCGACAGGAAGGGCTCGATGGTGAACACCATCCCGTCTTCCATGCGCCGCTTCTCGTGCTTGTCCGGCCAGGTAGAGATTTCCGTCGGCTCCTCGTGCAGGGAGCGCCCGACGCCATGGCTCGCGAGGTTGGAAATCAGCGTGTAGCGGTTCTTGCGGGCAAAGGCGCCGATGGCATTGCCGATGGCGGCGAGCGGCTTGCCCGCCTTGACCTCGTTCAGCCCCACCCACATGGCGCGCTTGCCATCCCGGCAGAGCCGCTCCGTCGCCCGCGAGATGGGCGGCACGGCGAAGGACGCGCCGGTATCGGCAAACAGCCCGCCCTTTTCGGCGGAAACATCGATATTGACCAGATCTCCGGCCGCAATCACCCGAGCGCCCGGAATGCCATGCGCGACCTCCTCGTTGACGCTGATGCAGGTGGCGCCGGGAAAGCGGTAGGAAAGCTCCGGTGCCGACTGCGCGCCCTCCGCCTCCAGCGCCTTGCGGCCGATGAGATCGAGCTCCGCCGTGGTCATGCCCGGTTCCAGGGCGGCGCCCATGATCTGCAGCGCATTGGCGCAGATCCGGCCGATCTCCTTCAGGCGTTCGAGATCGTCGGCGTTTTCAAGTGTCATGGTCGTTCGTATCCGAAGGCTTGTGCGGTGCAGCGGGGAACGAGGCCCCGGTGCGCCGGTCAAAAAGCAAACCTATGTACTCCGCTTCTCGCACGCAAGGAAGCCGGGCGGTTCGCGCGAATGGCCACGCTGTCTCAGACGGCGCTGGCCGCCCGCGCCGCGTCCTCGGCGATCCCCGCGCGAACCAGCGGCGCGACCTTCGTGCCGTAAAGCTCGATGCCGCGCATGATCTGGTCGTGCGGCATGGGGCCGATCGCCATCTGCAGCAGGAAGCGATCGTTACGGAATATCCGGTGATGCTTGATGATTTTTTCGGCGACCGTCTCGGGATCGCCGAGAAACAGATTGCCCCGTGGGCCGATCGCCTGGTCGAAATGCGCCCGGTTGGTCGGCCCCCAGCCGCGCTCGCGGCCGATCCGGTCCATCACCTCGGCCTGCGGGCCGTAGAACTGGTCGGCAGCCGTCTGCGTCGTATCGGCGATGAAGCCGTGAACGTTGATGCTGGTCTTCAGCCCCGTTGCCGGCTGCCCGGCCCGCCGGGCGGCCTCCCGGTAGAGATCGAACAGGGGCGCATAGCGCGCCGGCTCGCCGCCGATGATCGCCAGCGCCACCGGCAGGCCGAGCGCACCCGCCTGTGCGACCGACTGCGGCGTGCCCCCGACGGCCACCCACAGCGGCAGTGGTACCTGCAGCGGTCGCGGATAGACGCCGCGATGGTGCAGGGCTGCCCGCTTCTCGCCCTCCCAGGTCACGATCTCGCCGCTGCGCAGCGCCATCAAGAGGTCCAGCTTCTCGGAAAACAGATCGTCGTAATCCTCCAGCGGATAGCCGAACAGCGGAAACGATTCGATGAAGGAGCCACGCCCCGCCATGATTTCCGCCCGCCCGCCGGAGAGAAGATCGAGCGTCGCGAATTGCTGGAACACACGCACCGGATCGTCCGACGACAGCACGGTCACAGCACTGCTCAGCCGGATGCGGCTGGTGCGCGCGGCAGCCGCCGCCAGCACCACGGCCGGGGACGAGACCACATAATCGGCGCGGTGATGCTCTCCGAGCCCGAAGACGTCGAGGCCGACCTGGTCGGCCAGTTCGATTTCTTCGAGCAGGTTCTTCAGCCGGCGCTCGCCCTCGCGGCCCTTGTCGGCGGCTTTGGGATCGACATCGCCGAAAGTGTAAAGACCGAGTTCCATGATGTGCGTATCCTGATGACGGTATTTTCCCACACATAAACATGGCGAGCGCGCTTTCCCACTGCCGAAGGCGTAAACGCTGCGTCGCCGCCCTGTTTACATGAGCCCATAGCTTGGAAGGGCGAGCCAGGTGCCAAAATCCATTGTCAGCCGGCTGTCTTTGCGCTTAGTCTTGTCCGTCAAGACAAGGGGTCCGAATGACCATCACCACAGACACCGCCAACCCGTCCTCGGGCAGCATCCGTTTCCTGCTCAACGACCGCGAGATCGACCTGAAGACCGTGGCGTCCGCCGCGACGCTGCTCGATTTCCTGCGGTTGGAGCGCCGGCTGACGGGCACAAAGGAAGGCTGCGCGGAGGGCGACTGCGGCGCCTGCACCGTTCTCGTCGGGCGGCTGGTCGCGGGAAACCTCGTCTATGAAGGGGTCAACGCCTGCATCCGCTTCGTCGGCTCGCTCAACGCCACCCATGTCGTGACCGTCGAGCATCTGGCGGCTCGCGACGGCACCCTGCACCCGGTTCAGCAGGCGATGGTGGATTATCATGGGTCGCAGTGCGGCTTCTGCACGCCGGGCTTCGTGATGTCGCTTTACGGTCTCTGGCTGTCGAAGGACACTCCCGGCCGGGCCGACATCGAAAAGGCGCTACAGGGCAATCTCTGTCGATGCACCGGCTACGAGCCGATCGTGCGCGCGGCCGAAGCCGTCGCCACCGCCCGGCCCGATGCCGTGTTCGACCCGATCCTGAAGATGCGCGATCGCGTAGTCACCTTTCTCTCTGGCCTGCCCGCAGGCGAAACCATCGTGCTCGGCCCGCCCGATGCCCGCCTCATTGTGCCCGGCTCGGCGCAGGCGCTGGCCGAAGTGCTGGCGGAGTATCCTGAGGGCACCGTGGTTGCCGGCTCCACCGATGTCGGCCTGTGGGTGACGAAGCAGATGCGGGCCATCAACCCCGTCATCTTCATCAACGGCCTGCCGGATCTGCAATCGATCACCGAAACGGCCGACGGTATCACAATCGGCGCCGGCGTCACCTATTCACGCGCCTTTTCCACATTGGCGCGCCGCCTGCCGCCGCTTGGGAAACTGCTCGACAGGCTCGGCGGCGATCAGGTGCGCAACATGGGCACCATCGGCGGCAACATCGCCAACGGCTCGCCCATCGGCGACACCCCGCCGCCCTTGATCGCGCTTGACGCCACGGTCACGCTCCGCTCCGTCTCCGGCACACGCACCCTGCCGCTACAGGACTATTTCATCGCCTATGGCCGGCAGGACCGCCATCCGGGCGAGTTCGTCGAGAGCCTGTTCGTGCCAAGCTTGCCCGCAGACGAGCATTTCGCCGTCTACAAGATCTCCAAACGCCGCGACGAGGACATCTCCGCCCTCTGTGCCGCCTTCCGCATCGCCGTATCGCCCGAAGGCATGGTCACATCCGCCCGCATCGCCTTCGGCGGCATGGCCGGCACGCCAAAGCGGGCCACAGCCGTCGAGGACGCGCTGATCGGCAAGCCCTGGACGGAGGAAACCGTCACCGCCGCACGCCCGGCCTTCGACATCGACTACCAGCCACTGAGCGACTGGCGCGCCACCAGCGCCTATCGCGCGCTGACGGCCAAGAACCTGCTGTTGCGCTTCTATCTGGAAACATCGGGCACCCCGGCGGAGCTGGTGCGGTTCGAGGCCGCGGAATAAAATGTGGCGCCTTGGGTTGGCGTAGCCCCTCACCCTAACCCTCTCCCCGCAGGCGGATGAGGGGCAGTCGCGCATGCGGGCTGCAAACGAAAACGAGCCTCGAGGTCAAGGAGACGCATCATGGACACCTCAACCTTTCAGGAGCGCAAGACCATCCGCGGCGGCATGCACAAGAACCTTCGCCATGACAGCGCGCACAAGCATGTGGCCGGCAGCGCCGATTACATCGACGACATGCCCGAGCCAGCGGGGACGCTGCATGCGGCGCTCGGCCTGACCGACCGCGCCCATGCCGAAATCGTCTCGATGGACCTAAGTGCCGTGGAAGCCTATCCCGGCGTCATCTGCGTTCTCACCGCGCGCGACATGCCGCATTCCAACGACATCAGTCCCAGCCACCTCGATGACGAGCCCGTGCTGGCGGAGGGCCTCGTCGAGTTCCACGGTCAGGCCGCCTTCGCCGTCATCGCCGAAACGCGCGACGCCGCCCGCCGCGCCGCCCGCCATGCCAAGATCGTCTACAACGACCTACCGCATGCGATCGACGTCGTGCAGGCGCGCGAGGCTGGCGGCAAGCTCGTGACCAAGCCGCTGACCCTGTCGCGCGGCGATGCCATCCACGAAATGCCGAACGCGCCGCGTCGCGTGAAGGGTGAGATGCGCATCGGCGGACAGGAGCACTTCTATCTGGAAAGCCACATCGCCTTTGCCATTCCCGGCGAAGACGACGACATCACCGTCTGGTCCTCCACGCAGCACCCGAGCGAAGTGCAGCACATGGTCGCCCATGTGCTCGGCGTGCCCTCCAATGCCGTCACCGTGCAGGTGCGCCGCATGGGCGGCGGCTTCGGCGGCAAGGAAACGCAGGGCAACCAGTTCGCGGTCATCGCCGCCGTTGCGGCCAAGAAACTGAACCGCCCTGTAAAATTCCGCCCCGACCGCGACGAGGACATGGCCTGCACCGGCAAGCGCCACGACTTCCTGGTCGAATACGAGGTCGGCTTCGACGACGACGGCCGCATCCATGCCGTGGACGCGACGTTTGCCGCCCGCTGCGGCTATTCCTCGGATCTCTCCGGCCCCGTCACCGACCGCGCCCTCTTCCACGCGGATGGCGCCTATTTCTATCCGCATGTCCGCCTGACCTCCGAACCGCTGAAGACCAACACCGTCTCCAACACCGCCTATCGCGGCTTCGGCGGACCGCAGGGCATCGTCGGCGCCGAACGCATGATCGAGGAGATCGCCTATGCGCTCGGCAAAGACACGCTAGAGATCCGCAAGCTGAATTTTTACGGCGAAAAAGGCTCCGACCGCGATCTGACGCCCTATCACCAGCAGGTCGAGGACAACGTCATCGGCAAGCTGGTGGCGGAGCTTGAGACAAGCGCCGACTATCAGAAGCGCCGCGCCGACATCCTCGCCTTCAACGCCGGCAGCCGCATCATCCGCAAGGGCATCGCGTTGACGCCGGTCAAGTTCGGCATCTCCTTCACCATGACCGCCTTCAACCAGGCAGGCGCCCTCGTCCATGTCTATCAGGACGGCTCGATCCACCTGAACCATGGCGGCACGGAGATGGGCCAGGGGCTCTACACCAAGATCGCGCAGGTGCTGGCCGACAGCTTTCAGGTCGATATCGACCGCGTGAAAATCACCGCGACCACCACGGGCAAGGTACCGAACACATCGGCCACCGCCGCCTCCTCCGGCACCGACCTCAACGGCATGGCTGCAGCCGACGCCGCCCGCCAGATCAAGGAACGGCTCGTCGCCTTCGCTGCCGAGCGCTGGCAGACGACGCCGGACAAGATCGCCTTCGTGCCGAACCATGTCCTCATCGGCGAGGAGCGCGTGCCCTTCAACGACCTCATCAAGCTGGCCTATTTCGCCCGCATCCAACTGTCGGCAGCCGGCTTTTACAAGACGCCGAAGATCCATTGGGACCGCACCACCGGCCGCGGCACGCCGTTCTACTATTTCGCCTATGGCGCTGCGGTTTCGGAGGTCTCGATCGACACGTTGACCGGGGAATACATGGTCGAGCGGGTGGATGTGCTCCACGATGTTGGCCGCTCGCTCAACCCGGCGATCGACATCGGCCAGATCGAAGGCGGCTTCGTGCAGGGCATGGGCTGGCTGACGACGGAAGAGCTCTGGTGGGATGGCAAGGGTCGGCTGCGCACCCACGCACCCTCCACCTACAAGATCCCGCTCGCCTCCGACCGGCCGAAGATCTTCAACGTCAAGCTGGCGGACTGGAGCGAGAATGGCGAGGAGACCATCGGCCGCTCCAAGGCCGTGGGCGAACCGCCGTTCAACCTGCCGATCTCCGTGCTCGAAGCCATCTCTATGGCGGTTGCGAGCGTCGGCGACTACCGGCAGTGCCCGCGCCTCGATGCGCCGGCCACGCCGGAACGCGTGCTGATGGCCGTCGAGCGGATGCGTGCCGCACCATGAAATTCGTCGTCGGCAGCCTGCAGGCGTTTCTCGCCCGCGAGGCACATATCGTCTGGATCGAGGTGGCGGAGACGCGCGGCTCGACCCCGCGCGAGACCGGCGCCTTCATGCTCGTCTCACCCACGGACAGCCACGGCACCATCGGCGGCGGGCAGATGGAGCACATGGCGACCGATCACGCCCGCAACCTGCTGGCGGGCATGACGACGGAAACGCGTCTCGACATCCCTCTCGGGCCGGAGATCGGCCAATGCTGCGGTGGCCGCGTGGCGCTCTCCTTCCGCACACTCGATGCAACGGCACGCGACGATCTCGATGCGATGCTGGAAGCCCGTGTGAAGGGATTTCCTGAGGTCTGGCTGTTCGGCGGCGGCCATGTCGGCCGGGCGCTGGCCGATGCCCTGG
The DNA here is from genome assembly GCF_003217095.1 of Rhizobium sp. PP-CC-3A-592. Classification (GTDB taxonomy): domain Bacteria; phylum Pseudomonadota; class Alphaproteobacteria; order Rhizobiales; family Rhizobiaceae; genus Ferranicluibacter. Next base: position 323,244 of record NZ_QJSR01000002.1, on the reverse strand, counting down.
TGCTCCTGCCCGTGCGCACCATCGCCGTGGAAACGCGCCGTAGCGAACTCGACCTGATGTCATCGGGCGCGAGCCATCGCCTGACTGCCATGCCGGAATCTCTTGTAAAGGACATCGCCCCCGGCAGCGCGGCCATCATCCTCACGCATGACCATGCATTGGATTTTCTGATTGCGCGGGAAGCGCTCGCCCGCACCGACCTTGCCTATACCGGCATGATCGGCTCAAAGACCAAACGCGCGACCTTTGCCAGTTGGGCGCGCGACGAAGGCCTCGATGACACCGCCCTCTCCCGCCTCATCCTCCCCATCGGTGGCAAGACCGTAAGCGACAAACGCCCTGCGGTAATCGCCGCGATGACGGCCGCCGAAGTGCTGGTCGCGCTCGACGCCTACCGCCTCTCTGCCGGCTCGTAGCGCGGATCGCGCCCGTCGAGAAAACCAAGATCGCGCTGCAGATGCGGCGGCATGCTCTGAAGGTCGAGCCGCGGGTAGCGACGCCGCATCAAGTGGACGAGCACCGCCTGCACACGGCGCAGGGCATCGCCGAGAGCGTTGGCTTTCAGCCTATGAAGAAAGATCAGGCGCGTCGTCTGCAGGCTCATGGCATCACCATTCGGTCGGGGATTGGCTTGCATCATCGGCCCATGCATGGTCGAAATCCAATCGAACATCCGCCTGCTGCCATCAAGAGAACTGATCCATGAAGATGTCCCGCCAGTTCCCGCTGAATGCCCTGCGCGTCTTCGAGGCGGTCGCCCGCCTGTCGAGCTTCACCCGTGCCGGCGAGGAGCTGGGCCTCACCCAGACCGCCGTGAGCTATCAGATCAAACTTCTCGAGGAGAACATCGGCGAACCCCTCTTCCTGCGCCGCCCGCGCCAGATCACGCTGACGGAAACCGGCGAACGGCTGCTGCCGAAGGTCGCCCAAGGGTTTGACCTTCTGGGAGACGCCGTCGTGGCGGCGCGCGAAACGGCTACGGAAACGCTTGATATCAACGCAACGCCGACGTTCGCCATGCTCTGGCTGTCACGCCATCTTGGCGCGTTTCAACTTCGCCATTCCAGGATCGCCGTCAGGCTGACGACGACGCAGCATGTGATCGATCTGGCGCGCGAAGGCGCCGATGTCGCCTTGAGGGCCGGTCACGGCAAGTGGCCGGGCCTTGTCTCGCACCCGCTGATGCCGGTCGATTTTACGCCCATGCTCAGTCCGAAACTGGCGGACAGTATCGGCGGCATCGAAACACCTGCCGATCTCCTCAAACTCCGGATCATCGATCCTGCCGACCCCTGGTGGCCCCTTTGGTTTACCGCCATCGGCCATCCGCTGCCGGATCTGAGCCACCAGACGCCAAGCAAGATGGGCGCGCAACTCTACGAGGCGGGCCTCGCCATTGCCGGCCAAGGCGTAGCGATGCTCACCCCGGCTTTCTACACCGATGATCTGGCCAGTGGCCGCCTCATCCAACCCTTTGCCACCGTCGCAAATGACGGGTTTCACTACTGGCTGGTCTATCCGGAAGCACGCCGCAACATCCGCAAGATCCGTGATTTTCGCGACTGGATTCTGGAGGAATTTGCCGAGACAATGACTTGCTCGAAGATTTGAAAGTGCATATAGTGCACTAATTCACGGAAAGGCGTGCCCATGCCGACAGTGGTCATGCTTGGTACCGTCAAGATTCAGATGTTTGCCGATGATCATCATCCACCGCATTTCCATGCATCGTCGCCCGATCACGACATCCTCATCGCCATATCGGATTTCCGGATTGTAGCGGGGCAGATGCGGGCAAGGGATTTACGGGCCGTGCTAGCGTGGGCGGCAGACAACAGGCAGAGACTTCAGGATGAATGGACAAAACTTAATCAACGCTGACGACGACGAGATCGTGGGCTTCGGCAAGCCGCTTCCGCGCATTCGCTCGGCTGTACCACTCGACGCTCGCCGGATCGAAATCACTTGGGTCGGCGGCGGCACCGAGATTGTCGATCTTTCACCCGCACTGGCCAGCAAACCGGTTTTCCTGAAGCTCCGGACCGACAACGCACTGTTTGCGACGTTGCGCGTAAGCAGCTACGGCAACGCGCTGGAGTGGGACGACGGATCGGAACTGACAGCCGACTGGATCCGTCGTCTCGGCCCCGCCACGATCGACAACAATACCTTTAGGAACGCCATGGCGGACCTCGGCATGAGCCTCGACGGCATGGCGGCAGCCCTTGAGATTTCGCGCCGCCTCGTTGCAGATTACCGTAAGGACAAGCCGATCCCCCGCCATATCGCACTGGCCACCAAATATCTTGTCGAGCACGCCGATCTTTGAGAAACCGCCCCTTCCCTCGCCCTGAAAATTCTCGCAATGTGACGGTCGGGGGGCATGAAAGGGGACAGGAATGTACGAATACGCCATCATGTGGGAATGGCTGGCTTTTGCCGTGCGCTGGCTGCATGTGATCACAGCGATCGCCTGGATCGGCTCCTCCTTCTACTTCATCGCGCTCGATCTCGGGCTGGTCAAACGCCCGCATCTGCCCGTTGGGGCTTATGGCGAGGAATGGCAGGTCCATGGCGGCGGCTTCTACCATATCCAGAAATATCTGGTCGCCCCCGCCATGATGCCGGAGCACCTGACGTGGTTCAAATGGGAGGCCTACACCACCTGGCTGTCCGGCTTTGCGCTGCTCTGTCTGGTCTATTACGGCGGCGCCGACCTGTTTCTCGTCGATCGCCACGTGCTCGATATCTCCTCCACCACCGCGATCCTCCTGTCGCTCGCATCGCTCGGGATCGGCTGGCTTTTCTACGACCTGCTCTGCAAATCGCCGCTCGGCAAGAACACCTGGACGCTGATGGGCTTGCTCTATGTGGCGCTGGTGGCGATGGCCTGGGGCTACACGCAGGTCTTCACCGGCCGCGCCGCCTTCCTGCATCTCGGCGCCTTCACGGCCACCATCATGTCGGCCAACGTCTTCTTCATCATCATGCCCAATCAGCGCATCGTGGTGGCGGACCTCATCGCCGGACGCACGCCCGATCCGAAATACGGCGCGATCGCCAAGCAGCGCTCGTTGCACAACAACTACCTGACGCTGCCCGTCATCTTCTTCATGCTGTCGAACCACTATCCGCTGGCCTTCGCCACGGCGTATAGCTGGATCATCGCGGCGCTGGTGTTTCTCATGGGCGTCACTATCCGTCACTGGTTCAACACCACCCATGCCCGCAAGGGCCGCCCGACATGGACATGGCTCGTCACCGTCCTTCTCTTCATTCTCATCATGTGGCTCTCGACAGCACCAAAGCTGCCGGGGGTGGCGGCGGAGACCGCCGCTGTCTCACCGGCTTTCGTCCGCTTCGCCGAGAACGCCCATTTCCCCGCCGTGCGCGATACGGTCTCGACACGCTGCTCCATGTGTCATGCGGCCGAACCCGTCTATGAAGGCCTCGTGCGCCCGCCGAAGGGCGTGGTGCTCGAGAACGACGGCGAGATTGCAGCCCATGCCCGCGATATCTACCTCCAGGCCGGCCGCAGCCACGCCATGCCGCCCGGCAACCTTACCGACATGACGGCCGACGAACGCGCGCTGATCGCCGCCTGGTTCGAAAGCGCCGCGGGAACCACCACACGATGACATCTACGCTTCTTCGCGGCCGCACGCTGACCTTCCGCCGCCGCCCCTTGTCGATGGACGATGCACAAGCCTATGCCTACGAAACCGATGGCGCCCTTCTCCTGCGCGATGGCCTGATCGTCGCCAGCGGACCCTACGGGACCGTGCGCGAGCAGGCGCCCGAAGACACTGTCGAGATCGACCACAGGCCTCACCTCATCCTGCCGGGCTTCATCGATACCCATGTTCACTTTCCGCAGATGCAGGTCATCGGCTCCTACGCGGCCAATCTGCTGGAATGGCTGAACACCTATACATTCCCCGAGGAATGCCGCTTCGTCGAGACAGCGCATGCGCAGCGCATCGCCGTGCATTTCTTCGACGAGATGGTCCGCCACGGCACGACAACGGCTGTCGCCTACTGCTCCGTGCACAAGACCTCGGCCGACGCCTTTTTCGCGGAAGCCATGAAGCGCGATATGCGCATGATCGCCGGCAAGGTGATGATGGATCGCAACGCGCCACAGGGGCTGCTCGACACGCCGGAGATGGGCTATGACGAGACGCGCGCGGTCATCGCGCAATGGCACGGCAAGGGCCGCAACCACGTCGCCATCACCCCCCGCTTCGCGATCACCTCGACGCCGGAACAGATGTCCGCCGCACAGGCACTCGCCGCCGAGTTCCCCGACCTGCACATCCAGACGCACCTGTCGGAAAACCGCGACGAGATCGACTACACCCTCTCGCTCTATCCCGACGCTGCCGACTATACCGACGTCTACGCGAATTACGGCCTGATGGGCCCGAAATCCCTGTTCGGCCACGCCATCCACCTGTCGGAGCGGGAGCGGGACGCAATGAGCGAGACGGGCTCCGTCGCAGTACACTGCCCCACATCAAATCTCTTCCTCGGCTCCGGCTTGTTCCCTTTGAAGGAACTGGCACGGCGGGAAAAGCCGGTCCGCATTTCCGTCGCCTCCGATATTGGCGGTGGATCGAGCTACTCCATGCTGCGCACCATGGACGAGGCCTACAAGATACAACAATTGCTGGGCGAGCGGCTGAACCCGTTCGATAGCTATTACTATCTGACGCTCGGCAATGCCGAGGCCCTGTCCCTGTCGGAGCGCATCGGCACGCTGGAGCCGGGAACCGACGCCGACATCATCGTGCTCGATATGGCTGCGACGCCGGCCATGGCGCTGAAAGCGGAGGTCGTCACCTCCCTCTCCGACGAGCTTTTCCTGCTGCAGACCATGGGCGACGACCGTGCGGTGGTGGAAACCTACGTCGCCGGACACGCGGCAAAGACCAAGCTTGCCTAACTGGTAAATTTTATTGACCAGTGTCTCCGCAAGCGCTTAACGCCCGGCATCCGGCGTGATAGGAGAAAAGCGACAACCCACTGCGGAGCTTGCCCATGCCGTCCCTCGAAATCAGCGACCTGAAAGCTCTGGCAAAACGTCGTGTGCCAAAGATGTTCTTCGATTATGCCGATAGCGGCGCCTGGACGGAGGGCACCTATCGCGCCAACGAAGCGGATTACCACAAAATCAAGCTGCGCCAGCGGGTGCTGGTCGATATGACCAACCGGTCGCTGGCCACCACCATGATCGGGCAGAAGGTGTCGATGCCGGTGGCGCTCTCCCCCACAGGTTTGACCGGCATGCAGCACGCCGATGGCGAGATGCTGGCGGCGCAGGCGGCGGAAGAGTTCGGCGTGCCTTTCACGCTATCGACCATGAGCATCTGCTCCATAGAGGACGTCGCCTCGGTCACGACCAAGCCGTTCTGGTTCCAGCTCTACGTGATGAAGGACCGCGATTTCGTCCGCAATCTCATCGAGCGCGCCAAGGCTGCAAAATGCTCGGCGCTGGTGCTGACGCTCGACCTGCAGATCCTCGGGCAGCGTCACAAGGACCTGCGCAACGGCCTCTCCGCACCGCCGAAATTCACGCCCAAGCACATCTGGCAGATGGCGACGCGGCCCGGCTGGTGCCTGAAGATGATGAAGACCCAACGGCGCGGCTTCGGCAACATCGTCGGCCATGCCAAGAACGTCTCGGATCTCTCCTCCTTGTCAGCCTGGACGGCCGAGCAGTTCGATCCGAAACTCTCCTGGGACGACGTCGCCTGGATCAAGCAGCTATGGGGCGGTCCGCTGATCCTGAAGGGCATCCTCGATCCCGAAGACGCCCGCATGGCGGCGAAGACCGGCGCCGATGCGATCATCGTTTCCAACCATGGCGGTCGCCAGTTGGATGGTGCGGCCTCCTCGATCGCCATGCTGCCCCGCATCGTCGATGCGGTCGGCGGCGATATCGAGATCCATATCGACGGCGGCATCCGCTCAGGCCAGGACATTCTCAAGGCCGTCGCCCTCGGCGCGCGCGGCACCTATATCGGCCGTCCGTTCCTCTACGGCCTTGGCGCCGGCGGCAAGACCGGCGTACTCCTTGCGCTCGACATCCTGCGCAAGGAACTCGACATCACCATGGCGCTCTGCGGCAAACGCGACATCCTCGACGTCAACAGGGATATCCTTGATGTCTAAAGCATGTCGCGCAAAAGTGCGCAGCGGCTTTGCGGTAACGACATGCGGAAAACGAAGGCCGGTCAGCTTCCCCGGTAGGTGGAGTAGCTGTAAGGCGAGAGCAGCAGCGGCACGTGATAATGCGCCGCCGGGTCGGCGATGCCGAAGCGCACGGGGATGAGATCGAGGAAGGGTGGATCGGAGAGCGCCGTTCCGCTCGCCTTCAGGTAATCGCCGGCGTGAAAGACGAGTTCATAGGTCCCACGCACAAGGGCATCGCCCTCCAGAAGCGGCGCGTCCACCCGTCCATCGCCGTTCGTCGCCACGATCTTCAAGAGCGTGCGCGCCTCGCCCTCGATGTGGAAAAGCGCGACCTGCAGGCCGGCCGCAGGGCGGCCAAGCGCCGTATCGAGAACATGGGTGGTCAGGCGGCCGATGGTGATCATGATGACCTCTTTCAGGAGATCCGACCGGCCAAATGCCGATGGGAGCGGTGGAACGCGTTGAAAATAAACGAGCGGTCGGACTCAAGACAGCGAAGACGCCGCGATCGTGAAGGGCGTCTCGAAGAAGACCTCCTCAAGATTATGCTCGCTGCCCTCGCGATCGACCACGAGAAAGTCGCTGACGGCACCGACGGCGACCAGCGGGTGGTGCCAGACGTTGCGGTCGTAATGCACACCCTGACGGCCCGAGCAGGCGAACACCCTCGGACGACCGGGCTGGCCATCCTCGTCTTCCGACACGACCGCCAGCCACGACCGGTTGTCGAGCGGAATGAAGCTCTGCGAGCCCCACGGGTGCCGCTCCATCATATCGACCACATAGGGGAACAGCCGGGGCTGCCCGCGAAAGATGTTGATGACGACGCGCGCATCCTCACCGGCGGCTTCCGCTTTGCCGAGCGCATGAAACCGCTCCGTCGTACCGCCATTGATGAGCCGCATCGTCGCAGGGTCGGCCTCGATGACGCTGCCGAACGGCGCGAAGGCCTCCGCCGTCAAGGGCTCGATGGGCAGGACCAGCCCGCTCACGTCGACGATCCGGGAAGAAGAGCCTCCAGCCTCAGCCGCGCGATCGTCTCGACCTCGGCGGTGGCCGTTGCGAATTCCTCGTCCGGCGTGTTGTCCAGACGCGCCTGGAATGCCGCGAGAATATCCTCCTTCGTCTTGCCGCGCACGGCGATGATGAAGGGGAAGCCGAACTTGTCGGTATAGATCGCATTGCAGGTGGTGAAGCGCTCATGCTCCTCCGGCGTCAGGCGGTCGAGACCGGCCGAAGCCTGCTCCGCCTTGCTGTCTGCGGTCAGTCCGCCGGCAATGGCCAGACGGCCGGCCAGATCCGGATGCGCGCGCAGGACCTGCAGTCGCTTTTCAGCCGAGGCAGCCCGAAAGGCCTGCACCATGGCCGCATGTACGGCGGCGGCCGTCGGCGGCCCCTCAGGCAGCCCGTCGAGTGCCTCTTCCGCAACCCATGGCGAATGCTCGAAGATGCCGCCGAACTGGCCGACAAAGGCCCGCCCTTCGGCGCTGTCCCTCTCGATGCTCACAGGCCACCCTCCGGCTTGTGGTGCGCATGCCAGTGGTGGGCGATGTCGATCCGCTTGGCGATCCACACCTTGTCCTTGGAAAGCACGTAATCGACGAACCGCGCCAGCGCCGCCGCCCGTCCGGGACGCCCGACGAGGCGGCAGTGGAGGCCGATATTCATCATCTTCGGGCTCCCCTCGGCACCCTCCTCATAGAGCACGTCGAACGTGTCCTTCAGGTAGGTGAAGAACTGATCGCCGGAATTGAACCCCTGCGGCGTGGCGAACCGCATGTCGTTGGCGTCGAGCGTATAGGGAATGATGAGGTGCGGTGTTTCCGGCGTCTTGCCGGGCACCCAATAGGGCAGTTCGTCGGCATAGCTGTCGGAGGAATAGAGAAAGCCGCCCTCCTCGATGACCAGCTTCAGCGTATTGTCGGAAGGCTTGCCCTGATAGAGGCCGAGCGGATGCGAGCCGGTGAGCTCCGTGTGCAGCCGCACGGCGTCGGCGATGTGACGGCGCTCCTCCTCCTCGGTAAAGTCCTTGTATTCCAGCCAGCGATAGCCGTGGCTGGCGATTTCCCAGTCGGCTTCCTTCATGGCGGCAACCGCGTCCGGGTTACGTGCCATCGCCAGCGTCACGCCGTAAACCGTCACCGGCACGTTGCGGCTGGTGAACAGGCGCCATAGCCGCCAGAAACCGGCGCGCGAGCCGTATTCGTAGATCGATTCCATGTTGAGGTTGCGCTGCCCCGGCCAGGGCTGTGCGCCGACGATCTCCGACAGCAGCGATTCGGAGGCCTTCTCGCCGTCCATGATCGTGCTCTCGCCGCCTTCCTCGTAATTGACGACGAATTGAACGGCGATCCTGGCCTCGCCGGGCCAGTGAACCTCCGGCAGGTGACGGCCGTAGCCGACGAGATCGCGCGGTGTCGAAAAATCCATGGTCACCCCTCTTTGTCGCCAAACGGTACCATCCGAAGCGGGAAAGTCGAGGCATAAAGATCGATATCGACAGCCGAAATCGGCGAGGCCTTCACCTCTCGAACGTCGGTCGGATGCGCCTGTCTCCAGCGCCGGTGATCAGGCGCTCGTGCTCAACCGCCGCATGGCCTGCGCCATCTGTACCTCACGCGCCGGTGTCGCCGCCGAGGCGGTGGGATCGGAAGGCACGGTAAAGCGCGCCGTCGGCTTATGCACCGAGAGCTTGCCGAGAGGGTGCTGAGAATGCACGCGCAGCGGCGCCCCGGCCCCGGGCTCGATGAACAGCGCAAGGCTCGCAACCTTCACCGGTTGCGCGAGCAAGGGCTCGAACTGCGCCCGCAGCGGCCCTTCCATCTTCGCGCGCATGGCAGCCGTCATGGGCCCCGTCAACATCATGTGGAACCGGAATTCGTCCATGACGAAAGGATGTCCCCAGCGGTGCAGGTTCGAAAACTGCGGTGCCGTCAGCTTGTCGGAATCGAGCCGCTCGATATCCTGCTCGGTGAAGGGCGCGCGGAATTCATCGAAGGCCTGGACGACCCGTGCCGCCAGATGCGTCATCGGCTCGCAGGGTACGCGCGGGCTGAGCCCGAAGGCACTGCCGAGCCAGGAAACCTCGAGATCCGGAATCTCGAATGGGTTGATCTCGCCGGCAAACCGCATCATCGCCTTCAGAAGCGCTGATTCGGTCCGGTCCGTCGCCAGAGGGAACGGCGCCTTGATCGACCCGTGGAAGCCGTAGCGACGCGGCACGGCGGTGTAGAAGGCGACATCCTGCGCGCTGCAGCCTGCGACCGACAGTTGCTCGCAAAGATCACCGGAATAGACGTTTCGCCCCAGCCATTCGGCTGCGGCAACGGAGAGCGGATCATGGATCGGCGGGGTGAAGCAAATGGCGTAGCGCATGGCAAACCTCGATTTGCCCCCTGCGCTACGTGATTTGCATGACAGCCTGACGAAGACGGCCTCTTCTGTGCATCGAAAACAACGGAACCGGACGCCCGTTCGCACGTTTTCCGAACATAAAGCCAGAAGAGGAGATGGAACGTGACCTATCACAACCCCAATCTGCACGGCGACAGCCCGGATCTTCAGGGTGACAGCCAGAAGCTTCAAGATGCCAGCATCGTCGAGACCCACGATCTCATCGCCAGTGACAAGGTGGAGGGAACGCGTGTTTATGGACCGGACGGCAAACGTATCGGCTCGATCGAACGCTTGATCATCGGCAAGCGCAGCGGTCAGGTCGCCTATGCAGTGCTCGGCTTCGGCGGCTTTCTCGGCATCGGCGAAGATCACTACCCGATCCCGTGGACAAAGCTCAGCTATGACGAAGATCTCGGCGGCTATCGCACCGAATTGACACGCGAACAGGTCGAGAAGGCGCCGAAGTATCGCAGCGACGACGAGTATGACTGGAACCGTGAAAACGGACGCCTCGTCTACGATTATTACGGCGTGCCGCCCTACTGGATGTAGGCGCCGGTAACCTGCGACAAAGAGGGGCGCGCCGGGAGGCGGCGCCCTTTTTTCATGGGGAAAGATGGCTTTCGCACCTGAACGACAGCGGCAGAGCGATATCATCGCTCTCATAACTAGGGCGCGCGATAATACCCTCCACCACCGCCTGTGCCAGACGATGTGCGATGCCGAAGCTGATCTTGAAGCCGCCGGTCAGGAGATGCAGGCGGGGATGATCCGGATGCGGCCCGGCCATCGGGTCACGCCCGATCGCCCTCGGACGCAGGCCCGCCCAGCGCTCGAGGATCGGCGCTCCGGCCAGCGCCGGAACCAGCCTCTCCGCTTTGACGAGCAAATCATCGAGCCGATGGTCGGTCGAAAGCGGATCGGCATAGTCCACCTCGCTGGTACTACCGATCGCCACGCCGCCCGCGTCATGCGCGATGACGTAGACGCCGTCCGAATAAAGGATCGGCAGCGCGGGATCGAGATCGACCGCCAGCCGCGCCGCCTGCCCCTTGACGCCCGTGCCGCTCGCCGGCCTTGCCACTCCGCCAGCCAAAATCGGCAAGCTGTCGATGAGCGGAAAGCTCTCGACACCGGCCGCCAGCACGATATGGCCGGCATGAACCACGGTTCCGTCGGACAGAACGACACATCCCGCCAGCGGATCAATGGTCGTTGAAGCGCATCCCTCGCGGATGGTCACTCCGGGCATCTTGACGAGCACAGACGCGAGGAGTCGCAACAATCCGCGCGGCGAGACGCGTGCGGCCAGACCGTCGTAAACGGCCCCGTGCACAGCGACATCCAACGAGAAAAGACCGTCCGGTGCGGCATCGAGAACACGCCAGGCAAAACCGCCCTCGCCGCTCCGCCAGTTCACATCCGCATCCGCCACCTGCCGGAGCGCGATCTCTCGTAAATGCGGCTTTGCGAGCGGAATGAGTCGGCCCGTTCGCCGGTATCCCGCGGAAAGACCGGTCTCGGCCTCCATACGCCGGATCTCGCCCTCCAGCGAAACCAACGCATCGAACTGGAACTGCTTCTTGTCATTCCAGCGGTCCGGCGTGTGCGGCATCAGTGCGCCGAGCAGCCCGCCGCTCGCACCCGCCCCGATCGTCGCCCGCTCCACGAGCAGCACCTCAAGCCCCGCGCGCGCCGCGTGCAGCGCCGCCCAGAGGCCCATGATGCCCCCACCGATGACGACCAGATCCGTCTTCACATCCGCCATCGATTGACCTTGCCCGAAGGGCTCATTATCGCTTGTCCATGACCGAAAGCCACCCGACCACAGCCGTTGAAGCCCAGACGCCGGACCATCAGGCGCCGGACCGCCAGACACTCGACTGGCACCCGGGGGATATGCCGTATTCCGTTGAATTTGACGATCATTTTTATTGCCGTACGGATGGACGGCTGGAATGCGGTCATGTCTTCCTGAACGGTAACGATCTGCCGGAGCGCTGGCGTAATAGGCAGGACTTCTCCATCGGCGAACTCGGTTTCGGCACCGGTCTCAATTTCTGCGAGACATGGCGCCAGTGGAAGATGGCGGATAAACCGGCCGGCGCCCGCCTCGCCTTCACCTCGTTCGAGCGCTTCCCGATGCAGGCGGCAGACATCGCGCGCGCCCTCTCCGCCTGGCCCGAGATCGCGGATGAGCGCGACGCGCTGGTCGCCGCATGGTTGCAAACGCTTTCCGGCAGCGTCCGTCTTGACCTCGCGAGCGACGTCACGCTCACCATCGTCTGCGGCCCGGCCGTCGACGGCGTTGCAGCCTATGCCGAAACGTTCGACGCCTGGTATCTCGACGGCTTCGCACCCGCGCGCAATCCCGGCATGTGGTCGCAGGACCTCATGGCAGCGGTGCACGACCGCACGGCACCAGCCGGCACCTTTGCCACCTACGCCGCCGCCGGCTTCGTGCGCCGCAATCTCCAGGCCGCGGGCTTCGTGGTGGAGCGCCGCAAGGGCTTTGCCGGCAAGCGGGAAATGTTGTGCGGCACCAAGCCAGCGGAACTTCCGCGCAGCCTCTAAGGCTGATGGCCTGTTCGCACGTGCGAAAAGACAGCTTGACTTTCGGCCGGGAAACAACGACATGAGGGCCAGCGTCACCTTCCGGCCGCCGCGTGAGCGTGCCCAGCGGATTTTGTCATTCCGTAGCGAAGGCCAAGCGCACCCATGAGACCGTGCCAAATTCGGCACCCGCAGCGCAGACAGCTTTTTCAACCCACCAAGATCCCATTTCACGCGGGGTTCTTGAAACCAGATGACCCGGAACCGCAGGAAAGCGTTGTTCCGGTCCCTGTCGTTTGGCGCCCCGAAAGGCATACCTTTGACCAATTTTTCTTCCCTTGGCCTCTCCGAGCAGATGGTTGCGAACCTTACCCTCGAAGGTTTCACCGTGCCGACGCCAATTCAGGCCGAAGCCATTCCGCTCGTCCTCGCAGGCCATGACCTCATCGGCCTCGCACAGACCGGCACCGGCAAAACCGCCGCATTCGGCCTGCCGATGATCGAGCGCATGCTGGCCGATGGCAAGCGCGCCGACCCGCGCAACGTCCGCGCCCTGATCCTCGCCCCGACCCGCGAACTGGTGAACCAGATCGCCGCCAACCTGAAGGTCTTCGTCAAGAAGAGCCCGCTGCGTATCGGCCTCGTCGTCGGCGGCGCCTCCATCAACAAGCAGACCCAGCAGCTGGAACGCGGTGTCGAAATCCTCGTCGCCACGCCCGGCCGCCTTCTCGACCTTCTGAACCGCAAGGCCGTGACGCTGACGACCGCGCGCTACCTCGTGCTCGACGAAGCCGACCAGATGCTGGACCTCGGCTTCATCCACGACCTGCGCAAGATTTCCAAGCTCGTTCCGAAGAACCGTCAGACCCTGCTGTTCTCGGCCACGATGCCGAAGGCGATCGCAGACCTCGCCGGTGACTACCTGACTGACCCGAAGCGCGTCGAAGTCGCGACCGCCGGCAAGGCTGCCGACAAGATCGAACAGTTCGTGCATTTCGTAAGCGGCAAGGACGGCAAGGTCACGCTGCTGAAGCAGTCGCTCACGGCAAACCCCGATGGCCGCGCCATCGTCTTCTCGCGCACCAAGCATGGCGCCGAAAAGCTGATGAAGCATCTGGAATCTGTCGGCTATTCCGCAGCCTCCATTCACGGCAACAAGAGCCAGGGCCAGCGCGAGCGCGCCCTCAAGGCCTTCCGTGACGGCGAGATCAAGGTTCTGGTCGCCACCGACGTCGCCGCCCGCGGCATCGACATCCCCGGCATCACCCATGTCTACAACTACGACCTGCCGGAAGTCGCCGAAGCCTACATCCACCGCATCGGCCGTACGGCCCGTGCCGGCCGCGACGGCATCGCCATCGCCTTCTGCGCACCGGACGAAGCGCGTCTGCTGCGCGACATCGAAAAGCTGATGGGCATGACCATCACGGTCGCCAGCGGCGAAGCACCGGCCAACATCTCCCGCGCACCGGCAGCCCGCAATGCGCGCGGCAATGGCGGCCGCGGCAGCAACAACGAAGGCCGCAACGGCCAGGGCCGTGGCGAGAACCGCGGTGGCCAAGGTCGCAATGAGGGTCGCAGCGAAGGTCGTGGCGGCGAGAACAACCGCCCGGCCCGCGTGGCACAGGCTCCGAGCCCGTTTGCAGGCGACGATCTGCTGGCCGGCGACGAAAGCGCGCAGCGCCGCGAGCACCGCAAGGGCCAGGGCCCGGCCGCTCAGGCCGCACACCAGGCAGCCCTTGCCAAGCGCAACGGCAACCGCAACGGCCGTCCGGGCGGCGCACCCCGCACCTCCAGCCGCGGCCCTCGCCCGGCAGCCGGCAGCCCGGGCGCACAGGCCGCTCAGCGCCGCGAAGGCTCGCGCCGCGAAGAAGCGTAAATCACGCTGCACTTTAGAGATCAGAAAACGGCGGAGCGAAAGTTCCGCCGTTTTCATTTGCTCGGCAATAATCGCGCCGGACGGCACACGCTCATTCGATAAGCAATTGCAAAGATAATGTGCGGAAAAGGGACGCGTTTGTGGCAAACTCGCCTTGCCATTTTGCACCTGAAAACCATGTCACCCCTTGAGGGGACAGCCAGAACGGGTGAAAATTTCTTTCTGTCTGAAACGAGCATGCTTCTTGCATTGCCAAAGCGCTTGTAATCAAATGGCTTAAAAAGGGGACCAAGCCGTTGGCATTCGATGAAATGATGAATGCGGACAACACTCCGCGACCGCCTTACGCAACATACAACGAATGGTATGCCAACCAGGACAGAGCCCGCCTGATCGCCAAGTCCAAAGAGGCCGAGAACATCTTCCGCAAGACCGGCATCACCTTTGCGGTGTATGGCCACGCCGACAGCGCCGAAAAGCTCATCCCCTTCGACCTCATCCCGCGCATCATCTCCGCGCGCGAATGGCGGCGCCTCGCGCAGGGCATCGAGCAGCGCGTGCTCGCGCTCAATGCCTTCCTGGACGACATCTATCACAAGCAGGAGATCATCAAGGCCGGCCGCATTCCGCGGGAGCTGATCGAGAAGAACGACGCCTTTCTGCCGCAGATGGTCGGGATGCGCCCGCCGGGCGGCGTCTACACCCACGTCGTCGGCACCGACATCGTGCGCACCGGCGAAGACCAGTTCTATGTTCTCGAGGATAACGCCCGCACGCCCTCCGGCGTCAGCTACATGCTCGAAAACCGCGAAACGATGATGCAGATGTTCCCGGAGCTGTTCTACCAGAACCGCGTGCAGCCGGTGGAAAACTACCCCTATCTGCTGCGTCATTCGCTCGCCGCCGTCGCCCCTCCCGGCTGTGAGGGCAAGCCGCGCGTCGCCGTGCTCACCCCGGGCATCTACAACTCCGCCTATTACGAACACGCCTTCCTCGCGGATATGATGGGCGTCGAGCTGGTCGAAGGCTCGGACCTTCGCGTCATCGACGGCAAGGTGCGCATGCGCACCACCCGCGGCTACGAGGCGATCGACGTGCTCTACCGCCGCGTGGATGACGACTACCTCGATCCTCTGACCTTCAAGCCGGAATCCGCGCTCGGCATTCCCGGCATCATGGACGTTTACCGCGCCGGCAACATCACCATTGCCAACGCACCCGGCACGGGGATTTGCGACGACAAGGCGATCTACTCCTACATGCCCGAGATCGTGGAGTTCTACACAGGCCAGAAGGCGCTGCTTGAGAACGTGCCGACATGGCGCTGTTCGGAACCTTCGAGCCTGCAATATGTGCTCGACAACCTTGCCGACCTCGTCGTGAAGGAGGTCCACGGCTCCGGCGGCTACGGCATGCTGGTCGGCCCGACGGCCTCCAAGAAAGAACGCGCGCTGTTTGCCGACAAGCTGAAGGCGCGTCCGAGCAACTACATCGCCCAGCCGACCCTCTCCCTTTCGACCGTACCGATCATGGTCAACAAGGGCATCGCGCCGCGCCATGTCGACCTCCGGCCTTACGTGCTGGTGTCCGACAAGGTGCAGATCATTCCCGGCGGCTTGACCCGCGTGGCCCTGAAGGCCGGCTCTCTGGTGGTGAATTCCAGCCAGGGTGGCGGCACGAAGGACACTTGGGTACTGGAGGACTGATCGGCATGCTCGGAAGAACCGCAAACGGCCTTTACTGGATGTTCCGCTATATCGAGCGGGCCGAAAACAGCGCCCGCC
Organism: Rhizobium sp. PP-CC-3A-592; assembly: GCF_003217095.1. Classification (GTDB taxonomy): domain Bacteria; phylum Pseudomonadota; class Alphaproteobacteria; order Rhizobiales; family Rhizobiaceae; genus Ferranicluibacter. The sequence goes on along the minus strand of NZ_QJSR01000002.1, from coordinate 307,437 downwards.
TCGTGGATGCCGGACTGCGCATGTCCCTCACTCGCTCGCATCTCGGCGAAGACAACTGGGAAAGCGTGCTCCAGAGCTCGGGTGTCATCGACATCTACGAGCAGCGCTACGAAAGCGCGACCAGCGCCGACGCCGTCGATTTCCTGCTGCGCGAGACGACCAATCCGTCGAGCGTGCTGTCCTGCATCGAAGCCGCCCGCAGCAATGCCCGCATGGTGCGCACGGCGCTGACGCGCGAGACATGGGAGGCGGTCAATGAGTGCTATCTCGATCTCAAGTCCATGCTCGCCCGCCGGGTAAAGGCCGCCGACCTGCCGGAGGTCATCGACGCGATCAAGCGCAAGACGGGCCTCATCCGTGGCGCATTCCACGGCACGATGCTGCGCAACGACCTGTTCAACTTCTCGCGCATCGGCACCTTCATCGAGCGCGCCGACAACACCGCCCGCATTCTCGACGTGAAATACTACGTCCTGCTGCCAGCCGTGTCACAGGTGGGTACCGCCATCGACAACGTGCAGTGGGAATCGATCCTGCGCTCGGTCTCGGCCCATCGCAGCTATGGCTGGGTCTACGAGGCGGAATACAAGGCGGCGAACATTGCCGACTTCCTCATCCTCAACGGCCGCATGCCGCGGTCGCTCGCCTATTGCTACGACAAGATCAACAGCAATCTCGGCTATCTCGAACGGGAATACGGCGAACGGCACAATGCCCACGACACGTCCGGAAACACGCTGAAATCGCTGCGGAACTGCTCGATCAAGGACGTGATGGACCAGGGCCTGCACGAGTATATCGAGACGTTCATCACCCAGAACAATCGTCTGAGCCAGGAAATCTCCGACGGCTACCGGTTCTATTGAACAAGGACATATCAGGCGCATGCGACTGAAAATCACCCATACGACCGAATACAGCTATGCGGAGCCGGTCAGCTACTCGCTGCAGCGGCTCCGCCTCACGCCCTTCACCCAGCCGGGACAGACGGTTCTGAACTGGGAGACATCGGTGGAGGGCGCAAAGGTGGAGGTTGGCTACGAGGATCATTTCGCCAACCGCGTCACCCTCGTCAGCGTCATGGGCGACCAGATCCGCATGCGCATCGTCGCCAGCGGTGAGGTCGAGACGGAGGATCGCGCCGGGGTGTTCGGTCCCCACCAGTCCTATATACCGCTGTGGCTCTTCCAGCGCGACACGCCGCTGACCAAGCGGACGAAGCAGATCCGCGATCTCGCCAAGTCCCAGTCCGGCGACGGCATCCTCGCGCAGATGCACAACCTCATGGGCGCCATCCACCAGGCCGTTGTCTTCGAGCCGGGATCGACGGGCACGGAAACCACCGCCGACGAGGCGCTGACCCGCGGCATCGGCGTCTGCCAGGATCATGCCCATATCTTCATCGCCTGCGCCCGCTCGGTCGGCCTCCCCGCCCGCTACGTCTCCGGCTACCTGATGATGGACGACCGCATCGAGCAGTCAGCCACCCATGCCTGGGCTGAAGCCCACCTCCCCGGCCTCGGCTGGGTCGGCTTCGACGCGGCCAACGACGTTTGCCCCGACGAACGTTACGTCCGCATCGCCACCGGCCTCGACTACCGCGACGCCGCCCCCATCTCCGGATTGGTCCACGGGGCTGCGAACGAGACACTGACGGTGGCGCTGACGGTGGAGCAGCAGGGGCAGAGCCAGAGTCAGAGTTGAAACGGAGGACGGTAGAACCACGACGGGTTTGATCATAGCCTCTTGATGCGACCCTTGCGCCGGGATTGATTCAGGATTAAATTTTTGGCCTGAAATGGAAGGGGCTGCGATGAAAATCGGTGCATTCGAAGCAGAAGCGCAATTTTCCGCTTTGTTGGAAAAAGCAGCTCATGGTGAAGACGTGACAATCACCAGGCACGGAAAATCCATTGCAAAGCTCGTGGCTGTCGATGACGATCCGAAACGGGGCGTGCGAGAGATATTTGCCGCACTTAAAGCCTTGCGGCAGTCGGAAACACTGGGTGGTCTTTCCTGGAAGGACCTGCGCGACGAAGGCCGTAGATGAGCATCGTTATAGATGCATCCATAGCCCTATCTTGGTGTTTCGAGGATGAAGCGAGCCCGCAAACCGATGCGATCGCGGAACGGGTCACCGAAAGCGGCGGTGTCGTTCCTGCACTCTTTTATCTGGAAATTGCCAATGTTCTGACGCTTGCCGAGCGCCGCGGACGCCTTTCTGCGGCGAGCCTCATCCAGAGGCTGGACCTGATATCGCGGCTTCCCCTTGAGACGGACACAATCGTGATCGCAAGGCATATCAGGGAGATTCTACCGCTGGCCCGCGAGCATGGGCTAACGATTTACGATGCAACCTACCTGGAAATCGCAGCGCGACGCGGTCTGCCGCTTGCCACACGCGACAAGGCACTGTCGCGGGCGGCAAAAGCAATGGGTATCACCGTCGAATAACGGCAGGAACGACCGCCGAGCCTTAATAGTGCCGCCCCCTGCCTCAAAGCACCCCCACCGACACCACCTCCTCAGCCCCGACTACCAGCCGGTTCCTCAGCGGCAGCCCGAACCCAGCAACCTCCATCTCGAACACATCCCCCGCCTCCGTCCGCACACCATCCCCGAACGACAGCGTCGCCGTGCCGAACATATGCACGTGCACGTCGCCCGGCGCACGGAAGAGGCCGTATTTGAAGTGGTGATATTCGAGGTTGGCAAAACTGTGGGACATGTTGGCTTCGCCGGAGAGGAACGGCTTTTCCCACAAGACGGCGCCGTTGCGCAGGATGCGGGAGGTGCCGCGGATGTCCTGCGGGGCAGCACCGATGCGGATTTCCGGGCCGAAGCTCGCGGGACGGAGCTTGGAATGGGCGAGGAAGAGGTAGTTGACCCGCTCGGTGACATGGTCGGAAAATTCGTTGGCGACGGCAAAGCCGAGGCGGAACGGCTGGCCATTGTCGGCGATGATGTAGATCCCCGCCATCTCGGGCTCCTCTCCGCCATCGGCGGCGAAGGCGGGCGAGACGAGATCGCCGCCCGGTGACGCGAGTTGCAGACCGTTGCCCTTGTAGAACCATTCCGGCTGCACGCCCGTCTCTCCCGGCTTCGGTTTGCCGCCGTCGAGACCCATGCGAAACATCTTCATGGAGTCCGTCATTGTGGCGTCGTCGGCCGTGGCGGAGGCATGCATCGCATCGCGCGTGGCGGCAGAGCCGAGATGGGTGAGGCCCGTGCCGGTCAGGTGGAGATGCGCCGGATCGGGATGGGTGATCGGCGGCAGGAACCGGCCTTCCGCATATGCCGCCTGCAGATCGACGACACCCGCCACGCCCCTTGTCGTCACGACATCGGCGAGCGTTCGGCCGGAGTTGGCGGCTTCAAGCGCCATTTCATAGACGCTCAACGCGCCGCGAACGGCACGGGCCGGCTCGCGCTCGTCCCTTACCGCAACCGTGATCGAGCCGTCCTCATTGCGGATCTGCGACATCAGCATGGTGTTCTCTCCCGTTTCAAATGCAAACGCCGCCATCTGATCGTGTCAGACGGCGGCGTGATCTCGAACGACCGGGTACCCTTTCGGGCGACGATCAGCCCTTGTTCTTGTTGTAGACGTCGAAGAACACGGCGGCGAGCAGTACCAGACCCTTGACGAGCTGCTGGTAGTCGATGCCGAGGCCCATGATCGACATGCCGTTGTTCATGACGCCCATGATGAACGCGCCGATGACCGCACCGGTGATCTTGCCGACGCCGCCGGAGGCCGAGGCGCCGCCGATGAAGCAGGCCGCGATGACGTCGAGCTCGAAGCCGACGCCGGCCTTCGGGGTCGCCGAGTTCAAGCGGGCAGCGATGATCATGCCGGCAAGAGCTGCGAGCACACCCATGTTGACGAAGGTCAGGAAGGTCAGGCGCTCGGTGTTGATGCCCGAGAGCTTCGCGGCCTTCTCGTTACCGCCCATGGCGTAGATGCGCCGGCCGATGGTCGAACGGGTGGTGATGAAAGTGTAGAGCGCGATCAGCAGCGCCATGACGATCAGAACGTTCGGGAAACCGCGATAGGTCGACAGCTGGAAGCCGAGGAAGATCGCGACGACGCCGATGATGGCCATCTGGATCGCGAAGAAAATGAAGGGTTCGTTCTCCGTGCCGTGCTTGTCGTTGTTGCTGCGGTCCTTCAGGCCGAAATAGACGGCGAGACCGACGAGGACGATGACCGCGACCAGCGCGAAGAGGTTGGTGACGATGGCCGGGTTGGGGTTCGCAAACCAGAGCAGGTCGGGAACGAAGCCGGTCGACAGAACCTGGAATTCCTTCGGGAACGGGCCGATCGGACGGTTCTGGAGGATCAGGTAGGTCAGGCCGCGGAACACGAGCATGCCCGCCAGCGTCACGATGAAGGACGGGATCTTCTGATAGGCGACCCAATATCCCTGCGCCGCACCGACGAGACCGCCAAGCACGAGGCAGAGCGGCACCACGAGCGAATAATGAATGCCCCATTTCACCATCATCACGGCCGACAGGCCGCCGGTGAAGGCGACGATGGACCCGACCGAGAGGTCGATGTGTCCGGCGACGATGATCAGCAGCATGCCCAGCGCCATGATGACGATGAACGAGTTCTGCAGGATCAGGTTGGTGATGTTGACGGGGCGGAACAGCACGCCGCCGGTGACGAACTGGAAGAACAACATGATGACGACGAGCGCGACCAGAAGGCCGTATTCGCGGATATTGGCTTTCAGATAGGCGCCGACGGACGGCTTGGCTGTTGGTGCGCTGGTTTCAAGGACCATTAGTGCTTCTCCCCGGAGCGCATGATGGCTCGCATGATGGATTCTTGGCTGGCTTCACCCTTGGGGAGTTCCGCGACGATGCGACCTTCGTTCATGACGTAGATGCGATCGCAGGTTCCCAGAAGCTCCGGCATCTCGGATGAGATCATGAGAATGCCTTTGCCCTCGGCGGCCAGCTGGTTGATGATGGAATAGATTTCGTATTTCGCACCGACGTCGATGCCGCGTGTCGGCTCGTCGAGGATGAGGATTTCGGGATTGGTGAACAGCCACTTGGACAGCACGACCTTCTGCTGGTTGCCGCCCGAGAGGTTCACCGTTTCCTGGTAGATCGAATGCGAGCGGATGCGCAGGCGCTTGCGATAGTCGGTGGCGACCTCGCGCTCGCGGTGCCCGTCGATCACCCCGCCATTGGCCACGGCCGGCAGGTTGGCGAGTGTCGTGTTGTGCATGATGTTGTTGTTCAGCACGAGGCCCAGATGCTTGCGGTCCTCGGTGACGTAGGCAAGACCCGCCTCGATCGCCTTCTGAATGGTGCTCACATCGACCGGCTTGCCGTGCATCAGCACGTCGCCGGTGATCTTGTGGCCCCAGGAGCGGCCGAAGATGCTCATCGCCGTCTCGGTGCGTCCTGCGCCCATCAGCCCGGCGATGCCGACGACTTCGCCGGCGCGCACCTTGAACTGCACGTCATGCAAAAACTGCCGGTCGCGGTTGTTCTGGTGGTAGACGTTCCAGTTCTTCACCTCCAGCAGCGTTTCGCCGATCTTCGGCTCGCGTGGCGGGTAGCGGTCGTCCATGTCGCGCCCGACCATGCCCTTGATGATCCGGTCTTCGCCGATATCCTCGTTGTGGCAGTCGAGCGTTTCCACCGTGCCGCCATCGCGCAGGATGGTGATCTTGTCGGCGACCGTCTTGATCTCGTTCAGCTTGTGCGAAATGATGATCGAGGTCATGCCCTGATTGCGGAATTCCATCAGCAGGTGAAGCAGGGCTGCCGAATCCGTCTCGTTGAGCGACGCGGTCGGCTCGTCGAGGATCAGCAGGCGCACCTTCTTCGACAGCGCCTTGGCGATTTCCACCAGCTGTTGCTTGCCGACGCCGATATCGGTGATCAGCGTTGCAGGCGATTCCTTCAGGCCGACTTTGGCGAGAAGCTCGCGCGTGCGGGCGAATGTTTCCTTCCAGTCGATGACGCCCTTGGTCGCCACCTCGTTGCCGAGGAAGATGTTTTCCCCGATCGAGAGCAGCGGAACGAGCGCCAGTTCCTGGTGAATGATGATGATACCGAGATGCTCGCTGTCGGAGATGTCCTTGAACTGCCGAACCGAGCCGTCATAAACGATGTCCCCGTCATAGCTGCCGGCGGGATAGACGCCGCTGAGCACCTTCATCAGGGTCGATTTGCCGGCACCGTTCTCGCCCACGAGCGCGTGGATCTCGCCCTCGCGAACCTTGAGATTGACGTTGTCGAGCGCTTTCACGCCGGGAAACGTCTTGGTGATGCCCCGCATTTCGAGAATGTATTTGTCCATGTCAGGCGTTCCAGTGGCCGTCCGTCGTGTGATGAGGTGGGACCGGCCGAGGGTCAGGCTCCCCATATGCCAAAAGGGTCCGCGACGGGTATCGCGGACCCCATGATAGCGTGATCGCTTAGTTGTCGATCTGCTCGGCGGTGTAGTAGCCGGCGCCGACCAGAACGTCCTTGGCATTGGTCTTGTCGACGGCAACCGGCTTCAGCAGGTAGGCCGGGACGACCTTAACGCCGTTGTCGTAGGTCTTGGTGTCGTTGATCTGGGGCTCCTTGCCGCTGATCACGGCATCGACCATGCCAACGGTAACCTTGGCCAGTTCACGCGTGTCCTTGAAGATCGTGGAGTACTGTTCGCCAGCCATGATCGACTTGACCGAAGGCAGCTCGGCGTCCTGGCCGGTGACGATCGGCATCGGCATGTCGCCCGAGCCGTAGCCAACGCCCTTCAGGGCCGAGATGATGCCGATCGAGAGACCGTCATAGGGGGAGAGAACGCCGTCGACCTTTGCGTCCGTGTAGGTCGAGGAGAGCAGGTTTTCCATGCGGGCCTGTGCAACGGCACCGTCCCAACGCAGCGTACCGACCTGTTCCATGCCCATCTGGCCGGACTTGACGACGATCTTCTTGGCGTCGATCAGCGGCTGGAGAACGGACATTGCGCCATCGTAGAAGAAGAAGGCGTTGTTGTCGTCCGGCGAACCGCCGAACAGTTCGACGTTCTTCGGCTCGGTCGCGCCGTCCAGCTTCAGGCCGTTGACGAGCGTCGTTGCCTGGAGAACGCCGACCTGGAAGTTGTCGAACGTCGCGTAGTAGTCGACGTTGCCGCTGTCGCGGATCAGGCGGTCGTAAGCGATGACCTTGACGCCGGCTTCGTGAGCCTTGGCGAGAATGTCGGAGAGCGTCGTGCCGTCGATGGCGCCGATGACGAGAACCTTGGCACCCTTGGTGACCATGTTTTCGATCTGGGCGAGCTGGTTCGGGATATCGTCGTCAGCAAACTGCAGGTCTGCCGTGTAGCCGGCTTCCTTGAACAGCTTTTCCATGGTCTCGCCGTCCGAGATCCAGCGTGTCGAGGTCTTGGTCGGCATGGAAATGCCAACGGTGCCCTTGTCCTGCGCGAAAGCCGGGAAGGCGAAGGACGCGACGCCGATGGCGGCAGCGGCCAGAAGTGATGTAACCAATTTCATAAGGTCTCTCCCTGGAGTGTTGACCGCGCCGGCCTGGAGCCGTCGCGATATGTGCGGCGCTGGACGCACCCGGAACATCGTTCCAGGGTGGAGGGAAAATGGATGAAGAAATCCCCCCGGCTTTAACCTCCGCAAGCGCCGGCGCACACGGCGGCAAACTGGAATCAAACTCCATAACTGTCAAATACAATATCCGTGTAGGCGCATATTTTTTTTGGTATAATAAACGAAAAGAATGTGATTTTTAGCACGTTGAGGACCTGGGAGGGTGACGCCACGTGGAAGATACGGAAAATCAAGGGCTTGTACCTTTTGGTCCATCAGCGCGCAATGTTTTCAAGTCGGGTTTGAAGCTTGTCCACCTGCATCTGATCCTCGCGATTGAGGACCGGGGCCAGATCAGTGCCGCTGCCGAGGCCTTGGGCATCTCACAACCGGCAGCTTCACGCATGCTCGGAGAAATCGAATCGATCCTGCGGGCACCCCTTTGCGAGCGCGTGGCACGAGGCGTCGAACTCACACCCTACGGCAAGGCGCTTGCCCGACGCGCGCGCACCATCTTCCTCGAACTTCGTGAAACCGCCCGCGAGATCGGCGAGCTGAAGACGGGCCGCGGCGGTTCGGTCTCGCTCGGTTCGGTCACCGGCCCTGCCCTGCATCTCGCCGTGCCTGCAATGCACCAGGTGACGACGGCCTATCCCGGCATCGAGATCAGCATCCAGGTGGAAAACAGCAACGTGCTGATCCGTGAACTGATGGCAGCGCGTCACGATTTCGTCATCGGCCGTATTCCCGACGATATCGATCCTCGCCAGTTCGACCTTGTGGAGATCGGCTCGGAAGACGTCTGTCTCATCGTCCGCGAGGGCCATCCTTTGCTCGAAAGGCAGGTCATCGTGCATGAGGACCTGCCGAGCTACGACTGGGTCTTCCAGCCGGCGGGCACGCTGCTGCGGCGGTCCGTGGAGGATAGTTTTCTCACGAGCGGCGTGCCCCTGCCGACCACGACGATCAACACGTCCTCGATCATCCTGACCCTCTCCATCGTGCGCAACACCAATGCGATTGCGCCCGTGGCCAAGGACGTTGCGGAACTGGTCGCCAGCAACGGAACGTCCATCGGCGAGATCCGCGTCCTCCCGATCGATTTCGTCATCACCATCCGCCCCTACAGCCTCATCACCCCCCGTGGTCGCGAACTGCCGCCGAGCGCCAAGCTGCTCTACGACCTGATCCTTCAGGAAAGCAAAGGCTGACAGGCGTCCGGTCTCGGCATGGACAGGCTTACGCAATCCTGTCGTGTTTGGCTTGCGACGAAGACAATTCGCTGCGCCACATCGGCGTGCAGCCCCAGCCGGAAGGGACGGGTATGTTCGGCAAATCGCTCTTCCAGTCCGTGCTCGAGCGCATAGAGGCGGAAGACCCACGGGAAGATGCCGAGGCAACGCCGCGTGCAGGCATCGCGGGCTTCAATGCGGGCCTCGCCTTCGATACGGAACCCGCTGCCGGCGGCGATGCCGTGCGGCAAGCCTATGCCGCTATGGATGAAGCCGGAAGCGCTGCGCCGGAACCGCCGCTTCCGCGACCCGCTCCGGTCCTCCGAGCGGCAAAGCCCCTGCCCCGGCAACGGCCCGCCCATCTCGACCGGCTGACACCCGCGCAGGTCGCCGAAGACCTTGAGCTCTCGAATGCCGATACGCCGGTAACGCTCGCGGAAAAGCGCCGGGCTTTTGCCAACCGCAACCATCCGGATCGCCACGCGCCGGAGGATAGAGAGGCGGCGACGACGCGGATGACGATCGCCAACATGCTGGTGGACGAGGCATTGCGCCGGCTGAAGCGCGGCCTGCCGATCGGCATTACACCACAGCGCCCCCGATAGCGCGTACGCCTCGAGCTCTGGCGTCAGACCTTCGGCTCGTCCTTTGCCGGCGCGTCGGGATCTGCGAGCGGCTGCGGGGCGACCGCCGTCTTAGTCGTCTGCGGCACGACGTCGGTCGATGTCGTCGTCGGCTTGAAGAACACGATCAGGGTGGCCGAGGTGTAGGCGGTGACAGCCAGGAAGATCATGCCCCAGGTCGAGGCGCCGTTCCAGAATTCGACCGCCGTCCAGAGCGCGCAGCTCCCGACGATCAACAGCCGCCTCCAGAGAGGACGGTAAAAAGGATGATCGGGGTCGATGAACTTCTGCATGCGTCCTCTTGGATGACCAAACGTCTGCCGAGCGCGCCATATCACGGGATCGCGTCGCTCTGCGCAGATGACATGCGCAAAAAACATCGCAAGCGCAAGGGTACCGGCTTGACGGGCAGGAAGAAGACGGAATAAAAATTCCAAAAATCAATCCAGATCAATGTTTCGTTCCGGAGGACTCGACATTGATCAGGACGACGCGACGCCTCGGGAGGAGACGACGTTGCCGGCACTTCCCCTCCTCGACATGCCTGATCCGCCGTCAGCGGATCGCCAAGCGCTTCCAGCGGAGTGAGCGCATCATTCCGCGTCCTCTTGGCTCTCGGGCCGAGCTATCGAAAGTGGTAACATGACTGTGAGATTTGGTCTCCTCGGCGCCGGCCGTATCGGCAAGGTTCACGCCAAGGCCGTCAGCGGCGATGCTCATGCGCGTCTCGTGGCCGTTGCCGATGCATTTCCCGCGGCCGCACAGGCAATCGCCGACAGCTACGGCTGCGAGGTCCGGACCATCGAGGCGATCGAGGCGGCCGACGATATCGACGCCGTCGTCATCTGCACGCCCACCGATACCCATGCCGACCTGATCGAACGCTTCGCCCGCGCCGGCAAGGCGATCTTCTGCGAAAAGCCGATCGATTTGGACGTTGGGCGCGTGCGCGATTGCCTGAAAACGGTCGCCGAGACGAACGGCAAGCTGATGGTGGGCTTCAACCGCCGCTTCGACCCGCATTTCATGGCCGTGCGCCAGGCCATCGATGACGGCCGCATCGGCGATGTGGAAATGGTGACGATCATCTCGCGCGATCCCGGCGCCCCACCGGTCGACTACATCAAGCGCTCCGGCGGCATCTTCCGCGACATGACCATCCACGACTTCGACATGGCGCGCTTCCTCCTCGGCGAAGAACCGACCATCGTCACGGCCCATGCCGCCGTGCTGGTCGATCCCGATATCGGCACCGCTGGCGATTACGACAGCGTATCCGTGATCCTCGAAACGGCCACGGGGAAGCAGGCAATCATCTCGAACTCGCGTCGCGCGACCTACGGCTACGACCAGCGCATCGAGGTGCACGGCTCCAAGGGCGTCGTCTCGGCGGAAAACCAGCGCGCCGTCTCGATCGAGATTGCCAATGGCGACGGCTACACACGCCCGCCCCTGCACGATTTCTTCATGACCCGCTATACCCAGGCCTATGCCAACGAGATCGCGAGCTTCATCTCCGCCATCGAGACCGGCACGCCGATCACACCCTCCGGCGCGGACGGCCTTGCCGCACTCGCACTTGCGGAAGCCGCGCTGCGTTCCGTCAAGGAAAAGCGCCAGATCGCCGTCGAGATCTGAGCTCAAGCGGCCCTCACCCTGAGGGAAGCCGTCAATAGGTTTTCGGCAGGGCGTCCAGTTCCGCAAGGAATGTCTGGGCGCTCTGCCGCGTCTCCTGCTTCTTCTCCGGGCTCATCCGCGCCCATGCGGCATAGACCGGCCCCAGTCGGTGATTGCCCTTCAGCTTGTCCGCATTGCGGTCGAGGAAATCCCAGTAGAGCGCGTTGAACGGACAGGCATCCTTTCCCGTCTTCTTGCGCACGTCGTAGGCACAGCCTTCGCAATAGTCCGACATGCGGTTGATGTAGTTGCCGCCCGCGGCATAGGGCTTCGACCCGAGAAAGCCCCCATCGGCAAACTGGCTCATGCCGATGACGTTCGGCAGCTCCACCCATTCATAGGCGTCCGCATAGACCTCAAGATACCACTGGTGGATCTCGAGCGGCCGGACGCCGGCCAGCATGGCGAAATTCCCGGTGATCATCAGCCGCTGGATATGGTGGGCATAGGCATTGTCGCGCGTCTCCGTGATCACCTGCCGCAGACAGGCCATGCGCGTCTCGGCCGTCCAGTAGAAATCCGGCAGCGCACGATCGGCCTCCAGAAAATTCATCTCCCGGTAGTCCGGCATCTTCAGCCAGTAGACGCCGCGGATGTACTCACGCCAGCCGATGATCTGGCGGATGAAGCCTTCCACCGCATTCAACGGGGCGTCGCCGGCGAGATAGACGGCCTCCGCCCGCCGACAGAGATCCAGCGGATCGAGCAGCCCGGCATTGAGATAGAACGAGAGCAGCGAGTGGCTGAGCACGGGATCGCCCGAGAGCATGGCATCCTGCCGCTCCCCGAACCGCGCCAGGTGATCGACCATGAACCTGTCCCGCAGCGTCTCCGCCTGCGCTTGGCTGACGGCGAAGTCGAAGCCTTCGAGCCGCCCGAAATGCGCCCCGAACCGCCGCCCGACAAGCTCCAGCACGTCCTTGGTGATCGCATCCGGTTTGAACCCCTTGCGCGGCTGCGAGAACAGATCGAGCGTCGCAGGTTTGCGGTTGTCTGCGTCGAAGTTCCAGCGCCCGCCGGCCGGCGTGTCGCCCTCCATCAGCAGCCCGGTCTTCACCCGCATGTCCCGATAGAACGTCTCCATCCGCAACTGCCGCCGCCCGCCGGCAAAGGCTGCGAATTCGGACCGAGAACAGAGGAACCGCGTGTCGTCGCGGATCTCGACCGGAACGTTGAACGCCCGCTGCCAGCCGTCCATCATCTCGAGCACGCGGAACTCGCCCGGCTCTGTAACGATGACGCGGTCCGGCCGCAGCTCTGAGACGGCACGACCGACCTCACCTCCGAACGAGCCGCTATTCCCCTCGTCCTCCAGGCGCAGATACCGCACCGTCAGCCCGCGCGCCCTGAGATCCTCGGCAAAATGGCGCATGGCGGAGAAGAGAAAGGCGATCTTCTTCGGATGATGCCGCACATATTGTGCCTCCTCCATGACCTCGCACATCAGCACCACATCATCCGCCGATGCCTGGGCGAGGCTCGACATCTCCGGCGACAGCTGGTCGCCGAGGATGAGGATCAGGTTGCGAATGTCGCCACCGCTCATCGCACATCCCCTCCCGCCATCTGCCGCGCGTTTGATGCCGCCGCTACCATGCGATCTCCGTCCCGTCATAGGCGAAGAACTGCCCTGTATGCGCGGGCGAAAGCCCATCGATGACAGAGAGAAGCGCAGAGGCCGCCTGCGCTGGCGAAACCTTGTGGGCGTGCCGCCCATGCAGGGCCGTCAGGCCGGTTTCCACCGTGCCGGGATGCAAGGACACGACGACGCTCTCAGGGCACGTGCGGGCGATCTCGATCGCCGCCGTCCGAACGATCTGGTTGAGCGCGGCTTTCGCCGAGCGATAGGATATCCACCCGCCGAGCCTGTTGTCGCCGATGGACCCCACCCGCGCCGAAAGCGTCGCGAACACGCAGCGCCGATCCCGTTGCAGCAGAGGCGCAAAATGCTTGATCAGCAGCGCCGGCCCGATCGCGTTCACCGCAAACTGCCGCGCCATGACGGCGGGGTCGATCGCCCGGATCGTCTTCTCCGGCCCGTGCCCGTCGATCTCCAGCGCTCCGGTCGCGTCGAACACCAGATCCACCGATCCCAGCCGCTCCGCAACGCCAAGTGCGGCAGCCCGCACAGACCCCTCCTCCGTCACATCCATCCCATCATCCCGCCGTGACAGCCCGACCGCCTCACCACATCTCGGATCACCCTCAAGCGCCGCCAGAACCGCAGCCCCGATCCCGCCGCTGGCCCCCAGAACCACCGCTCGATACCCGTGCCGAAACCCCTGCATCCCATCCTCCCGGCCACAGCTGTGCCGTTGGCCCACCAGCGGGCCCGTCATCCAAATCCAACACCGTCTACGCCCCACGCCCCCCACCGGATCTCCACCGCCACCTCACCAAACCCACCCACCTGATTTTCCACCAATCCCCCTCTTCCCCATTGATGCCGACCCAAACCTAAGCTATGAACCCCTCATCCACCCGGCAAAGCCGGTTGCTGCACCCGTAGCTCAGCTGGATAGAGTGTTGGATTCCGATTCCAAAGGTCACAGGTTCGAATCCTGTCGGGTGCGCCATTTCCTCCCATGCCCGGCATCAGCACCCCGTGGCGAGAGCAACCGATCAAACCCGACAACGACCCAACCAACGCCCTCGATACCCGCTTCTCCCACAAGAGCGCCGGTCTCGACCTCAAGAATGAGCATTGAGCCATCCGTGGTTCCGGACAAAAAAAACCGGCCGAGCGAACGCGGCCGGTTTTCGGGTTGAAGGTCTATAAGCCTCAGGCGGCGTAGCGCTGGTGGGTGTTGGAGGAGCGGCCACCCAGGGTGAAGTGGGAGATCAGTTCGCGCAGGCGGGCGCTTTCGCTGGCGAGCGTGCTTCCCGCCGCGCTGGTTTCCTCGACCATGGCGGCGTTCTGCTGCGTTACCTGATCCATCTGGTTGACGGCGATGTTGACCTCGGCAAGGCCGGTGGACTGCTCGCGGGCCGAGGTGGCGATGGCCTCCATGTGGCCGTTGATCTCGATCACGTGCGCCTCGATCGTCTTCAGGACGTCGCCGGTGTCGCGCACCAGCTTGACGCCGCTTTCGACTTCGGCCGTGGAATTGCGAATGAGGTCCTTGATTTCCTTGGCGGCTTTGGCCGACCGTTGGGCGAGTTCGCGGACTTCCTGCGCGACGACGGCAAAGCCGCGGCCGGCTTCGCCGGCCCGCGCCGCCTCGACGCCGGCGTTCAGCGCCAGCAGGTTCGTCTGGAAGGCGATTTCGTCGATCACGCCGATGATCGAGGAGATCTGGCTCGACGAATGTTCGATACGGCCCATGGCGGTCACAGCCTCGGCAACGACTTCGCCCGATCGGGACGCACTCTTGTTGGCGTGCGACGCCACTTCTCGGGCCTCGTTGGTGCGCATGGAGGACTGACCGACATTCGCGGTGATCTGGTCGAGTGCGGCGGCTGTCTCCTCGAGCGAGGCTGCCTGCTGCTCGGTGCGGCGCGAGAGGTCGTTGGCGCTTTCGCTGACTTCGCGGGCTCCGTTGTCGATCTGGTCGGCAGCCAGGGCAACGGCGGCGAGCGTCTCGTTGAGCTGGGAGACGGCCGCATTCAGGTCGTGGCGGAGAGCTTCGAAATCGGGGGCGAAGGGCACATCGAGACGGAAGGAGAGATCGCCGGCCGCCAGACGGCGCAGGCCCTCCGCAAGGCTCGATGTCGCCTGATCGAGACGTGCCTGCGCGGCACGTTCGGCCTCGGCCGAATGACGCTCGCGGTCAACCTCAGCGGTGCGCCGCAGGGATTCCGCCTGGTTCTGAAGCTCCTTGTTGGTCACGGCTGCAGCCCGGAAGACTTCGACCGCGCTGGCCATCTGTCCGATTTCGTCGGAGCGCTGGGCGTAGGGGATGGCGCTGTCGGTGTCGCCCTTGGCAAGGCCCGTCATCGCGGTCGTGATCGAGTGGATCGGGCTGGCGATCCCGCGCAGGATGTAGAGCGTCGAGGCGATGAGAAGGGTCGCGACGATGCCGATCAGGATGAAGGTCAGCACGGTCGCGTCGGCCGAGGTCGCATGCATGAGGTTGGTGGACTCGGTCACCTGCGAGGTATTTTCGACGATCAGTTCGTCGAGACCCGTCTCTGCGGGCGTGATGAGGCCGCCCATGGATTCGAGCATGCCGTTGGCCTGCTGGAAATTGCCCACCTTGGCGAGCGCGATCATGTTATCGCCGGCCTTGCCGTAGGCGGCGAGGCTGTCCGTCACGCGCTGCAGAAGCGCACGCTCGGAATCGGAACCGATGTAAGGCGTGTAAACCTCCACAGCATGCTGGATACGGAGGCGGGCGTCGCTCAGAAGCGCTTCAGCCTTTTTCGTCGCTTCCGGCGTCAGGGCGGCGAGATATTGGAAATAGCCCAGCCGCATGGACACGAGCTCGATGCGGATATCCTTGACGGCCGAGACAGCCGGAAACACGTCCGTGACGACATTGTCCGAAATCGCTCGCGTTTTTGACAGCGATTGCAGCGTCACGACGGAGAAAATCGCCGTGAGGACGGCGATGGCGGCGAAGATGCCGATAAGCGATGTACGGATGGATGGCCTGGTCACGAAACACCTATAATGGACGGACGCACATCCGCCCGGCCGTCATGACCGGGGAAGCGCAACGGCACCGACCTACATCGCGGCGTTTGGCGGCAGTATACTGTTCAACCCTTAAGTTTAGGTAACTCAGAATTCCCTAATATTAGAACTATATGTTTGGCTGCAGTGTCCTCAGAAGCAGGCAAAGCCTGACCGCCGGAATGCGCAAGAAGCCGTAGAACGATACTGAATACTTACACTCAACGGTCCGATAGGCGGGTGGCCGTTTCCGCCTGCTTGCCGGCACCCGCAGCACCGACAGTGGCAAGATAGATCAGAGCGCCGACCAGGGTCAGCGGCCAGAATGCGTAGGCAAGAATGGTCAGCGGCCAGCTTGCATTGCGAAAGTCTCCGCTTTCGTAGAAGGCCATCGCAACGAGGGCCAGAACGACGAGACAGCCAAACCACATCCACGCCATCATGACATAGGAAACGTAGAGGAGCCCCCAGAGAGCCAGCGATATCAGAACGGCGGCAAGAAGCGCCATCAGGCGCAACGTGGGTCGAAACCCGTAACGACGATGTCGCATGCCTGCAAACCTCCGGCCACGCGGATGAAGCCGCCGGCGAAATATAAGTCACGGCTATCATAGTGCACAGGGTCGGCGACAGACGCAAGCCGTGTCTAAGTTAGTTGACGTTTACCTTAACCGGAGAAACGCCGGCAAGGCTTGGGACGTCACTGAGCCTGCGCATACAACCCGGCACATGCCGAAGACAGCACCTTCACGTTGCGATAAATCCGCTCGGCAACGACATCGTGCGCTTTATGCTTGCGTCCTTGCCCAGCCTTCTATTATTTAAGTCAGCGTTGACGAACTTACCGGGAACACCGATGCCAGCCTGGATCTTCTCCTGCGAATTCTCTCTTCTCGGATGGGCCGCACGCCGGCCGGACGAGGTGTCACGGTTCGCCCCGACTCTGCGCATCCTGGCGCTGGCTTTCGCCGTCTTCCTGTCGCTGGCCGCCTGGGCCCTCATCATCGCCGTCATCGTCTGGCTCATTCCCTGAGCTTGGGATCCTTGAGTTTGTCAGGGATAAGGGGAAACCGGTCATCCCGAAAGACAAACGAAATCAAAGAAATCTAGAGGCTGTCAGCGTCGAGAAATTTGAGAACGCGACGAAAGGCGTGAGTGCGCACGGTGTCGCAGGCCGCATTCGGGGACCTGTGGTCATCGACGTCGACGCTTGAAAGGCTGCTTTCGCTCGCCCGGGAAACATCAGCCTTCGGCAGCCGTGCCGATCAACGTTGCCTCTTCTTCCTTCAATGCAACGCCGCTCAACTGCCGGCGCAGGGACTCGTTCACGAGCCACATGGCCTTCCGGGCGGCAAGCGGCGGAACAAGGCCACCCTCGCGAATGTTGGAGATGCAATTTCGCTCCGCATCCGAGCGTCCGGGCACCGGCCCATGCGTCAGGTAGACGCCGAGACTATCGGCCGACGACAAACCCGGCCGCTCCCCGATCAGCACCAGCACGAGCCGCGCCCGCAAAAGCGCGCCGATTTCGTCGCCGACGGCCACGCGCGCGTTCTGGACAAAGGTGACCGGACCGACCGTAAGCCCAGCGCTGTGCAGCAGCGGCAGAAGCGCGGCGAGAAACGGCACGGCATTCACATGCACCGCCGTTGCCGAAAGACCGTCGGCAACGACGATCCCAATATCCACGCCCTCGGTCTGCAAGGCGCCCAGACGCTCACGATCGTCATCGGCAAGCCGGCGTCCGAGGTCGGGCCGCCGAAGATAGGTCATCCGATCCGGTGCAGCACTGCGGACCGAGACGCTCCGAAGGCCGATGGCCTCCAATGCGTCCGCCAGAGTATCCAAGTCGAAGTCCGCATGCACCGCATCGCGGGCGCGGGCATGCGCATAGGCGAACTTCAGCACCTCCTCCGTCGGCATAGACGCACCGACGCGGCCGAGGCCCACTCGGGCGTCCGTCAGCGCGGTCAGCGCCATATTCCTGTTCTCCGGCAGACGGGCCGAATGGGCTGTGGCTGTTTGAAGATCGTTCGCCATATCAGGAGGCCTCCAGAATGGTGAGCAAGGGATGGTCGAGCCCATGATGGGTCAGTTGACCGGCAGTGTCCGTCAGTCCCATGCGCTGCAGCCACGCCTCGAACTCCGGCGCCCGCTTGAGGCCAAGAACCTCGCGGATGTAGAGCTGGTCGTGGAACGAGGTCGACTGGTAGTTCAGCATGATATCATCAGCGCCGGGAACACCGATGACGAAGTTGACGCCGGCCGCCCCCAACAGCGTCAGCAGCACGTCCATATCGTCCTGGTCCGCTTCGGCGTGGTTGGTGTAGCAGATGTCGCAGCCCATCGGTACGCCGAGCAGCTTGCCGCAGAAATGATCCTCCAGCCCCGCCCGCACGATCTGCTTGCCGTCCGCCAGATATTCCGGGCCGATGAAACCGACGACCGTATTGACGATCAGGGGATCGAACGCGCGGCAGACGGCATAGGCGCGGGCCTCGCAGGTCTGCTGGTCGACACCGTGATGGCCACCGGCCGAGAGCGCGGACCCCTGCCCCGTCTCGAAATACATGACATTGTCGCCGACGGTCCCGCGCTTGAGCGAAAGGGCTGCGTCGCGCCCTTCCCGCAGCACGTCCAGCGTCACGCCGAACGACTGGTTTGTCTTCTGCGTGCCGGCCACCGACTGGAATACCAGATCGACCGGCACGCCCTGCTCGATCATGCCGATCGACGAGGTCACATGCGTGAGGATGCAAGTCTGCGTGGGAATGTCGTAGCGGTGCACGATCTCGTCCAGCATGTGGTTGAGGTCGCTCAGCACGGCAATGTTGTCGGAAGCGGGATTGATGCCGATCACCGCATCGCCGCAGCCGTAAAGCAGCCCATCGACGATACTGGCCGCAATGCCGCGCTTGTCGTCATAGGGATGGTTTGGCTGCAGTCGCACCGCCATCGTGCCGGCCAAGCCGATCGTGTTGCGGAAGCGCGTGACGACGCGACATTTCCGGGCGACGAGAATGAGATCCTGGTTGCGCATCAGCTTCGACACCGCCGCGACCATCTCGGGCGTCAGCCCACGAGACAGAGCGGAGAGAACGGCCGGGCTCGCGACAGGCGTCAGCAACCAGTCCCGGAACTGCCCGACCGTCATGTGCGCAACCGGCCGGAACGCGGTCGCGTCATGGCTGTCCATGATCAGACGGGTGACATCATCGGCCTCGTACGGAATGAGCGCCTCGGTGAGGAACTGCTTCAGCGGCACGTCGGCAAGGCACATGCGGGCGGCAACGCTCTCTTCCGCGCTCGATGCCGCGACCCCGGCCAGCACATCGCCGGAGCGCAACGGCGTGGCCTTGGCCATCAGCTGCTTCAGGTCGGCAAAGGCCCACAGGGTTCCCCCGGCAATGATGCGATAGGTCATGCGTCGTCTCCGCTTCATGCATCCGGACGACGACCGCCGCTGCGCGTAACCCGGATCTCGCCATTCGTTTCAGGACCTCCTGATACAGACCACGGTACGCCGAGCACCGCAAGGCGGAAATCGCCGCAACGCACAATGTTTGCCGCACTGCAAGGAAAATCGCTTTCTTTGTTCAATGCGTTAGCCGTGACGGACCATAGTTCGGGGCTGACGCAGGCCTGCCCTGCCATCGGAAAGCCTTGATATCCTTTGACAGTCAGTGCAAGTGCACTCTAAGAACACCGGATCGAACGGGCGCCCACGGCGCATATTTCATCTTTCAGATTTTCATTTCGAGGATATTCATGGCTGCCGGAAACTGGTTGGACCTCCTGAAAGGAACATCAAGCAAAAGCGCGACAGCGTCCCTTTTGCAAAAGGCGGATGCGGCTAACGCCGCCCACAATTGGGCAGAGGCCGCGCGTCTCTATGAACAGGTCCTCAAGGCCGATCCGACGAAAGTTGCGATCTGGATTCAGCTCGGTCATTGCCGCAAGGAAATGGGCGACATCGGCAGTGCCCGCAGCGCCTATGTGACCGCGAGCGAACTGGCACCCGATCAGTCTGAAGCCTATTTCCACCTCGCGCATATGCTCCGCTTCCGCGGCGACATGTGGGGTGGATACGAGAACTTCCTCAAAGCCTTCGAGGCCGACGGCAACCCGGAAGCCGAGAAGGAACTGGGCCTGATGCTCGGTTCGGAATATTCCTATCCGGAAACGATCCGGATGATCGACGAGGTCTTCACCACGGAAGACTATCTGGAGCTGAACGGCGATATCGCGTCGGCTGGCGTCGATCCGCGCCTCCACTACCTCCTGTTCGGCTGGAAGGAAAAGCGGTCTCCCTCCCATATCTTCGACCCGTGGTATTACGAGCGCCAGTACCGCAAGTACGTGAAGCCCGGCACCATGCCGCTGCTCCACTACGTCAAGAACCGCAGCAAGGGCTTTCGCGGCAATGCGCTCAGCGAAAAGCGCTGGTTTACGGCAAAGGCGCCGGAAAGCGACGCGTGGGACGCCCTCTCACCGGCCATCCTCGGCGACAAGACGCGCGCCGTCGTCATCCTCCCGGTCTACAAGGGCTACGACGAAACGCTCGCCTCGGTCTATCACGCCCTCGCAGCACGCGGCGAAGCGGCCTACAGCCTCCTCGTCATCAACGACTGCGGCCCTGACAAGAAGCTCAACGCGGAACTGGCACGCCTCGGCGAAAAGGGCCTGTTCGACTATCACCTCAGCGAGAAGAACCGCGGCTTCGTCCAGACCTGCAACCACGCAATCGCAGATCTCTCGGGCGGGCTCGACGTGGTGCTCCTGAACTCCGATGCCTTCGTTTTCCCCGGCTGGTTCGAGCGGATGATCGCCCATGCCGACAAGGACCCGAGCGTTGCCACCATCACCCCGCTCTCCAACAACGCAACGCTCTGCAGCTACCCGCTGCGCGACAAGAACAACCTTCTCTCGCTCGAGTGCACGCCGGCCGAGATGAACGACATCGCCGGACGCGCCAATGCCGGCGTCGCGGTGGAGGCGCCGACCGGCGTCGGCTTCTGCTTCTATATGCGCCGCTCGGTCATCGAGGAAATCGGCGCGCTCGATCCCGTCGCCTTCAAGGTCGGCTATGGCGAAGAAAACGACTTCTGCATGCGCAGCCTGAATGCAGGATACAAGAACCTGCTTGCCTGCGACGTCTTCACCTTCCACGTCGGCTCCGTCTCCTTCTCCTCCTCCAAGGCGGAGAATTTCGATGCCGGGCAAAAGGCGCTGCTGCGCAAGCATCCGAACTACCCGTCGCTCGTGCGCCATCACTTCGAAGCCGACCCCGCACTGACGGCCCGCCGCACGCTGGATCGTGCGCGGCTGATCGACATGGCCAAGGGCGCAGCCCTGATGGTCACCCACAACTGGGGCGGCGGCATCGACACCTACCTGAAGGACAAGGCCGCCGAATTCGCCCTGCTCGGCACGAAGTCGCTGATGATGAAGGTCCATGACAACCACATGGTCTCCTTCTCGCAGGACGACATCTACGTGCCGAACCTCGTGGATATCGACATGCGCACGGAGATGGCCTTCGTGTTGCAATTGCTCGCCGACCTTTCCCCGAGCCGCATCATGGTGAACTCGTTCGCCGGCCTCACCTGGGAATTCCACAGCGCCCTGCTCGCATCGCTGTCCGGCCTGAGCGCGGAAAAGACGCTGGTGCTGCATGATTACTCGGCCATCACCCACCACTACCAGCTGATCCGACCCGACCAGATCTACGCCGGCCTGCCGACCATGGCGGATCTGCGCCAGTGGGCGCTGATGAAGAACCCGCAGGCGACCGACCCCTGCGATCCCGACATCCGCCACGCCGCCTACAATGCGTTTCTGGTGGATGCCAAGGTCGAATCGCCCAGCAAGGCGTCGGCCGAGATCTTCCGCACCTTCTTCCCGAAGGCCGATATCCGCGTCGTCCCGCACGAGGAAACATGGGACGTCCTGCCCGATGTCCTGCCGCGTCGCCCGGACGGGCAGATCCGCATCAGCCTCATCGGCGCCATCGGCTCTCACAAGGGCAGTGATATCCTGCTGGCATTGGCCAACGACTCGCGCGACCGCTATCTCGGCATCGACTACAGCGTGGTCGGCTACACCAATAACGATGAAGCCCTCGCCAAGGCCGATGTGGAGATCACCGGAGCCTATACGACGAACGAGGAAGCCTTCATCGAGCTCGAGCGCATCCAGCCCGACCTGCTCTTCATCCCCAGCATCTGGCCGGAAACCTTCTGCTATACGCTGTCAATCGCGCTGAAGACCGGTGTACCCACGGTTGTCTTCGACCTCGGCGCACAGGCCGACCGTATCCGCGAGGCCGGCACCGGCCATATCCTCGACCCGAAGCTGATCAACAGCCCGACCGCCCTGTCGGACGCCCTTCTGGCGCTGGCGGAAAGCCGATCGCAGCCCGCCACGACGGCGGCAATTTCGGCGGAACCCGCTCGGAAGAGTGCGTCTCTCTGAGATCGGTGTCCCGCGTGTCTGAAGAGACACGCGGGACATCCGTTTGAACGAAAAGCCGGCAGACGCCGGCTGGCCGAAGAAGGCAACCGATCCCACACACCTCAAATGTCTTGATGGAGGGCGCGGTCCCCGTCAGGCCTCTGTCCGGACGAAGCCCTTGCTCGCGACCATCAGGTTGCGCGTATAGTCCGCGGTGATGCGGCCCTCGACGAGATCGGACGCACTCAGATGCTCCACGACCCTGCCGCTGCGCATGACGGCGAGCTGGTCGCACATATGCGTAACGACGCCGAGGTCATGGCTGACCATCAGGAAGGTCAGCCCCCGGTCGCGCCGGATCTGCTCGAGCAGATTGAGCACCTCCGCCTGTACCGACGCATCGAGCGCCGATGTCGGCTCGTCCAGAAGCAGGATCGAGGGCTCGACGATCAGCGCCCGGGCGATCGCCACGCGCTGCCGCTGCCCGCCGGAAAGCTGGTGCGAATAGCGGAACCGGAAGCCTGTCCCCAATCCCACCTCGTCCAGCGCCCGCGCGATGCGAGCCTCGGCGTCGGAAATGCCGTGGATCGCCAGCGGCTCCTGGAGCAGCCGGTCGATGGTCTGGCGCGGGTGCAGCGAGCCGTAGGGGTCCTGAAAGACCATCTGGACGTCGCGATAGAAGGCTTTGTCGCGCCGGCGCGGCTCGAGCGTCCGGCCGTTGACCTCCAGCGTGCCGGAGGAGACCGGCGCAAGGCCCGCAATCGCCCGCAGCAGCGTCGACTTGCCGGAGCCGGACTCGCCGACGAGACCATAGGACTGCCCCTTCTCGACCGCGATGCTGACGCTGTCGAGCGCCTTGAAATCCTCGTAGATGACCGTCACGTCGCGTGCGGAAACAGCAATGCTCATAGGGCCCACTCCGGCTTGCGGTCGAGGACGGGCAGCGGATGCCGGTCGTTGCCGATGTCCGGCATGCAGGACAACAGCCCTTGCGTATAGGGATGGCGCGCATTGCGCAGATCGGCGGCTGCGATCTCCTCGACGATACGCCCGGCATACATGACGATCACCCGGTCGCAGAAGGACGACACCAGCCGCAGATCATGGCTGACGAAGATCAGGCCCATGCCGCGCTCGGACACAAGCTTGTCGAGAATGGCGAGCACGTCGAGTTGCACCGTCACGTCGAGGGCCGACGTCGGTTCGTCGGCGATCAAAAGTTCGGGCTCGGCGATCAGCATCATCGCGATCATCGCGCGCTGCCCCATACCACCGGAAACCTCGTGCGGATGCAGATCGAAGACGCGTGCGGCGTCGCGGATCTGCACGGCCTCCAGCATGGCAATCGCGCGCTCCTTGGCCTCGGAAGACCCGATCTTGCGATGCGTGCGAAGCGTTTCCACGATCTGGCGACCGATGGTCATGACGGGGTTGAGCGAATATTTCGGATCCTGCAGGATCATGGCGACACGGTTGCCGCGCAGGTCGCGCCTCTGGCGTGGCGACGCTTTGAGCAGATCGATGCCATCGAAATTCAGCGTCTTCGCCGTGATCCGCGCATGCGGTGGCGTCAGGCCCATGATGGCACGTCCGGTCTGAGATTTGCCCGAGCCGCTCTCCCCGACGATACCGAGGCGCTCGCGACCGAGCGAAAATGTCACCCCGCGCACGGCCTCCACCAGCCCGGTGCGCGTGGGGAAGCTGACGCGCAGGTCCTCGACGGTCAAGAGCGGGCTCATTGTCCGGCCTCGCGCGGGTCGAGGGCATCGCGAAGACCATCGCCCAGAAGGTTGAAGGCAAGGCTGACGAGCAGGATCGCAATGCCCGGCATGGTCGCCACCCACCACTGGTCGAGAATGAAACGACGGCCGGACGCGATCATCGCGCCCCATTCCGGCAGCGGCGGCTGAGCGCCGAGCCCGAGGAAGCCGAGGCCCGCGGCCGTGAGAATGACACCCGCCATGTCGAGCGTGATGCGCACGATCAGCGACGACAGACACATAGGCATGACATGCAGCAACACGATGCGGAGGGGAGACGCCCCCATCAACCGCACCGCGGCGATGTAGTCGGCATTGCGCACGGTCATGGTTTCGGCACGTGCGATGCGCGCATAGGGCGGCCAGGAGGTGACGGCGATGGCAAGCACCGCGTTCTCGATTCCCGGCCCGAGGGCCGCGACGAGCGCGAGCGCCAGGACGAGCTTCGGGAAGGCGAGAAAGATATCCGTGATCCGCATCAGCACGGCATCGACCCAGCCACCGGCATAGCCGGCGACAGCACCGACGATGAGTCCGGTCGGCGCGGCGATGACGGCGACGAGGATGATGACGAACAGCGTCAGCCGGGACCCGTGCAGGAGCCGCGACAGGATATCGCGCCCCTGCTCGTCGGTGCCGAGAAGATAACCGGGAGAGCCCGGCGGCAGCAGACGCGCCCCGGCGAGATTGCCGCTGACGGGCGAATGTGGCGACAGCACGCCGGCAAAGATCGCCATGAGGATCAGCAACATGAGGATGCCGAGGCCGACCAGTGCCAGCCGGTTGGCCGAAAACCGGCGCCAGGTCATGTAGGCCCGGCCGAGCCGCGCCTGCGTCCGCGATTGCGGCCGGTCGGAAAGAAGCCAGTCGCGCCGGCTCATGGGAACGGATGGTACAGCCGTCATCGCGCGCGCGTCCTCGGGTCGAGCGTCCGGTAGAGAATATCGGACAGGATGTTGATGGCGATGAAGATGGAGCCGATCACGATCGTGCCGCCGAGCACGGCGTTCATGTCGGCATTCTGCAGCGAATTGGTGATGTAAAGCCCGATGCCTGGCCAGGCGAACACCGTCTCGGTGAGCACCGAGCCTTCCAGAAGGCTCGCATAGGACAGCGCGATGACGGTGACGAGCGGCACGGCGGCATTGCGCAGCGCATGGAACCAGATGATCCGCGTCTCCGAAAGCCCCTTTGCCCGGGCCGCGACGATGTATTCCTGCGACAATTCATTCAGCATGAAATTGCGCGTCATCCGGCTGATATAGGCGAGAGAGACATAGCCGAGCAGGCTCGCCGGCAGGATGATGTGGCGGAAGACGTCGCGAAACACGTCCCACTGCCGTTGCCAGAGCGAATCCAGCAGGAAAAGCCCTGTCTTCGGCGTGAAGGTATATTCATAGACGACATCGATGCGGCCGGGAAAGGCAACCCAGCGAAGCTGTGCGTAGAACAAGAGCAGCGACAGGAGCGCCAGCCAGAAGATCGGCACGGAATAGCCGATCAGCCCGATAATGCGCACGGCCTGGTCGATCAGGCTGCCACGCTTGACGGCGGCGAGAACGCCGAGCGGCACGCCGATGAGGCTGCCGATCAGCGTTCCCAGCGTCGCAAGCTCGACGGTCGCCGGCAGGACGCGGCGGATGTCGGTCATCACAGGATTGGTGGTGAGCACCGACGTCCCGAAATTCCCCTGCAGCGCATCGCCGAGATAGCGAAAGAACTGCTGGTAGAGCGGCAGGTTCAGCCCCATCTCCTCGCGCACCCGCTCCACAACATGGGCGGGCGCCCGGTCGCCGAGAACGGCAAGCACGGGATCGATCGGGATCACCCGGCCGATGAAGAAGGTCACGGCGAGAAGGCCGAGATAGGTGGTGACGATGACCACGAGGAAGCGTGCGACAACCGCCGCCCGCCCCCGCGCCCGGGCGCCTTTCGAGCGCCCGGCCACCATCTGCGACGTTTCGGGAAGGGTCATGCGGTCGGCCTATTCCTTGGTGACGCCACCGAGGAAGGTCGTGTCGAAGCTCGGGCCCAGCTTAAAGTTCTGCACGTCCTTGCGCACGCCCGCCACTTCGGTCTGCTGGTAGATCACGACGAACGGACCCCGATCGAGAACCGCCTTCTGCAGGCCTTTGTAGATGTCGGCACGCTTGGTCGGATCCTTCTCAAGAAGGGCGGCCTTGGTCTGTTCCGTCAGGTCCGGAACGTCCCAGGCATTGCGCCAGGCGAGCGTCTTGTTCTTGCCCTCGTCCGAATTGTCGTAGTTGATCGTGAAGGTCTCGGCGTTCGAGTTCGGATCGAAGTAATCCTGGCCCCAGACGCCGATATAGATGTCGTGCGTGCGGGCACGGAACTTGGTGATCGTCTGCTTGCCGTCACCGGGAATAATGTCGATCTTGATGCCGGCCTGCGCCGCCGTCTGCTGGATCGATTCCGCAATACCCGTGGTCGGCTGGTTGCTGCGCACATCCATGGTCACGGTAAAGCCGTCCGGCAGGCCGGCCTTGGCCAGCAGTTCCTTGGCCTTGGCCACGTCGAACTTGAAGGGCTTCTCGTCCAGTTCGCCGAGAACGCCCTTTGGCAGGAAGGTCTGGTGCACTTCGCCGACACCCTTGATCAACGTCGAGCCGATCGCGTCATAATCGACCAGATACTTGAAGGCTTCGATGACCTCTGGCTTGGCGAGGTTCGGGTTCTTCTGGTTGAGGCTGAAATAGAACACCGTGCCCTTCGGCGCGCTGGTCTGCACGATGCCGTCCTTGCCGGCCGTCGATTCCAGATCGTTCGGCTCAAGGTTGCGGGCGATGTCGATATCGCCGTTCTCAAGTGCCAGGCGCTGGCCCGAGCTTTCCTTGAGATGGCGATAGATAACGCGGGCAAGCTTCGGCTTCTCGCCGAAATACGTGTCGTTGCGCTCCAGCACGACGACTTCGTTGGCGCGCCATTCGCGTAGCTTGAAGGGGCCGGAGCCGGCGAAGTTCGTCTTCAGCCAGGCATTGCCGAAATCGTTGTCGTACTTGTTCTCGGCAGTCTTTTCGACCGGTGCGACATGCTCCATCACGAGCTTCTTATCGACGATCGAGCCGACGGTGGCCGTCAGGCAGTTCAGCACGAAGCTCGGGGCATAGGGCTTGTCGACCGTCAGTGTGAAGGTGGTGGCATCCACGGCCTTCGCCTTCTCGGTCACATTGTCGCCGCTCAGGCCGAACTGCGTGAGAATAAACGCCGGGCTCTTGTCCATCTTGATGACGCGTTCGATCGACCAGGCCACGTCTTCGGCGGTGATCGGGTTGCCCGAGGCAAACGTCATGCCCGGCTTGAGCTTGAACGTAAAGGTCAGACCATCGTCGGACACCGTCCAGCTCTCGGCCAGGTCGCCCTTCACCTTGGACGTGTCGGAAAGATCGAGCCGGACGAGCAGGCTGTAGGTGTTGGCGGTGATTTCAGCCGTCGAGATCTCGAAGGCCTCGCCCGGATCCATGGAGATGATGTCGTCGATCGCCCAGGCCTGAACCAGTGTGTCCGCGGGCGTCGCGGCATAGGCGGGTGCGGCCGCCGCCATGATGAGCGCGATTGCCGCCCCTGCCGTCAACCGTCGCATCGTCGTGCCGAAAGTATGCATCATCGCTCTGTTCCCTTTGTCATTCTGGCCTTTGCGGCCGTTGATCGTCAGCCCTGGTCGGTCTCGTGCCAGACCTTGGAAAGAACACGCAGCCAGTTTTCCCGGCAGAGTTTTGTAAGATCGTCCTCACCATAACCGGCGCTCCGCAGAGCGGCAATGAGGTTCTGGTTTCCACCCGCATCCGAAATCTCGGCGGGAATCGTTGCCCCGTCGAAGTCCGATCCGAGCGCGACGCAGTCGATTCCCATACGCTCGACCATGTAGTCCACATGGCGCACCATGTCGGAAAGCGGCGTCGCCGCATTCTCCTGCCCGTCCGGGCGCAGCATGGTCGTGGCATAGTTGAGGCCGGCCAGTCCGCCGCTCTCGCGGATCGCGTCCATCTGTTTGTCGGTCAGGTTCCGGGCAACGGGCGTCAGCGCATGGGCGTTGGAGTGGCTGGCGATCAACGGCGCCGTGCTGGCCTTTGCCACGTCCCAGAAACCCTTCTCGGTGATATGCGCGAGATCGATGGCGATGCCGAGCCGGTCGCAGGCCCGAACGAGCGCGAACCCCGCATCCGTCAGGCCCGGACCGGTGTCCGGGTCCATGGGATAAGCGAACGGCACGCCATGGCCGAAGATGTTGTGGCGGCTCCAGACGGGACCGAGCGACCGCAGGCCGGCGGCGTAGAACGTCTCGAGCGCCGCGAGATCGGCATCGATCGCCTCGCAGCCTTCCATATGCAGCACGGCTGCGAAAATACCGTCCGCCATCGCCTTGCGGATCTCTGCTGTCGTGCGGCAGAGGCGCCAGGCCCTCGCCTGATCGAGGCGCAGCGCGATGGCGGCAAATTGCAGGGCGATCTCCAGCGAGGGGCCACGCTCCAGCGGCGCCGACATCGGCGTCACATAGTGCCCGTTCGCATCCGGCTGTTTGAGGATCAGGTCGCCCGAGGGAATGTAGATGGCGCAGAGGCCACCTGCGAGACCACCCTTGGCTGCACGCGGGCCATCGATATGCCCGGAGGGCGTGCCATCCCGGAATTCCGCGACGGGATCCTGCCCACCCCTTGCGTGGCTCCAGAGCCGCAAGAGCACATCATTATGCCCGTCGAAAACTGCCTGCATTATCAAAAAACCTTCTAAAACAGGACATTACTCATCACATGACGCGCTGGATGCCTGTCGGCAAAATGAATGCTAGACAATGCAGCAAGGGCTGGCAACGGCGAACTGCAAACAAAATGTGCAGTGCACAGGAGAGAGCTGGCGTGGCATTCGGGTGACTGTATCCCAGCAATTTGCGATTGACCAAGAAACGGTTTTCCGTGGCTCTTCAAATCTGGCAAGTCTCGGACGAACAGATGAAGGGTTCCGTCATGATGACAGAGCAGCGGACAGGACGTCCGGCACCGTCCCTCTCCAGAAGCCTGCGCATGGCGGGTCTCCTCGGTCTGGCGCTCAGCCTGTCGGCCTGCGCCGGCCGGCCCGTCGGCGTGCTCATCCCCTCAGGCACCGCCCCCGGCGCGACCGAAGTCGACATGCTCGTGGCGACGACGCGCGCGCCCTCGCAACAGGCCGGCGTTCTCTATGGCGGCGAGCGCGGCACGGAGCTTTCGGCGGCCGAAATCGTCGTCTCTATCCCGCCGGATAAAAATCGCAAGGTCGGCCAGGTCCAGTGGCCAAAGCGCCTGCCGGCCGATCCCTCGAAGGAATTTTCGACCGTCTCGGTGACGCCGCTTGCCGAACGCGCGGAGGTGGAGACATGGACGCGCGACTCGCTGCCGAAAAGCCGCCGCGTGCTGATCTTCGTCCACGGCTTCAACAATCGCTATGAGGATGCGGTCTATCGCTTCGCGCAGATCGTGCATGACAGCCGCGCCGACGTGGCGCCGATCATCTTCACATGGCCGTCACGCGCCAGCATCTTCGACTATAATTACGACAAGGAAAGCACCAACTACTCCCGCGACGCACTGGAAGACCTGCTGCGCCGCACCGCCAACGACCCGCGCATCTCCGACGTGACGATCATGGCGCATTCGATGGGCTCCTGGGTCACCGTCGAGGCGCTGCGCCAGATGGCGATCCGCGACGGCCGCGTCGCGCCGAAGATCAACAACGTCATCCTCGCCTCCCCCGATCTCGACGTCGACGTCTTCGGAAAACAATGGGAGGCGATGGGGCCGAACAAGCCGAAATTCACCCTGTTCGTCTCACGCGACGACAGGGCGCTCTCCATCTCGCGCCGCATCTCCGGCAATGTCGAACGCCTCGGCCAGATCGACCCGACGCAGGAGCCCTACCGCACCAATCTGGAAAAGGCCGGCATCACGGTTCTCGATCTTACGGCACTTCAGACCGGCGACCGCCTCAACCACGGCAAGTTCGCCGAAAGCCCGGAAATGGTCAAACTGCTCGGCAACCGCCTGATCGCCGGCCAGACCGTCACCGACAGCGATATCGGTCTCGGCGAACGCGTCGGCGCCGTGGCGCTCGGCACCGCGCAGACGGTGGGCAGCGCCGCCAGCATCGCGGTCAGCACGCCGATCCTGATCTTTGATCCGAAGACCCGCGAGAACTACCGCGGCCAGGTGGATCGCCTCGGCCGCTCGGTCGGCGGCACGCTGGAGACGGCGACGGGGCAGTAAGGCGGGCTCGTTATCAGGCGACGCGCGGCTCGGGATCAGGCAGCTTTGCGGTCAATTCGATCCCAAGCGCCTTCATCACCGCAATCGTCGTCTTGAGCGTGGGATTGCCGTTTTCGCTGAAGGATCGGTCCCGTCAATACCTCAAACAGCCATCTCCCGCCGTTCCCGCTCCGTCTCCAGTGCAAGGTCCAGCACCTTCTGGAGGTCGGCGGCGTGGCGGAAGCCGGGTTCGGCGGTCTTGCCGACCTTGATGGCGTCGATGAAGCGCTGGTAGTTGGTGAAGACGGTGCCGGGATCGATGATCTTCCAGATGCCCTTCTCCACATCGTCGCCGAGGCACGCGCGCAACGTCGCGCCGTCGGGCGTGTGCACCACCTCCAGCGCGCCCTTGTCGCCATGCATCCGCAGGCGGAGCTCGTTCAGGTGGCCGACGGCCCAGCGGCTGGCATGGATGACGCCCATGGCGCCGTTGGTGAACTCGGCCGTCATGGTGAAGCTGTCGTTCGCATCGAGGTCGTATTCCCCGATCCGGTTGCCCGGCACCTTGTCGAAGGTCTTCAACCGCGCGAAGACATGGTCGATCTCGGTGGCCGCGCCATAGCCGACGAAGTCGAGGATATGGATGCCGACATCGCCGAGAACACCGTTCGAGCCATGCTTGGTCGAAAGCCGCCACAGCCACTGTGACTCCGTCGCCCAATCGCCCCAGGCCTTGGAGACGAGCCAGCTCTGAAGGTAGGACGCCTCGATGTGGCGCACCTGTCCGATCTCGCCCGAGATCACCAGCTGCCGCGCCTTCTGCACGGCGGCGACGTTGCGATAGGTCAGGTTCACCATCGTCACGAGGCCGGACGTGTCCGCCGCCGTCGCCATCTCGTCAGCCTTGGCGAAGTTCTCCGCCAAAGGCTTCTCGCAGAGCACATGCTTGCCGGCCGCCAGCAGCGCCAGCGTCGTTGCATGGTGCACGCGGTCCGGCGTCACGTTCGCCACGGCATCGAATTCGCCCCAGGCGATCGCCTCGTCCAGCGCCGTAAACGTCGTGGGGATATCGTGCCGCAGCGCGAAGGCGCGCACCCGGGCGTGGTCCACATCGACGGCCGCGACCAGCACAGCGTCCGAGATCGTCTCGAAATTCATCGCATGCGTGTTCGCCATGCCGCCGGTGCCGAGAATGAGAATCCGGATCGGCGCCATCACTTGTAGCCCTCTTCGCCGGCCTTGTGCAGACGCGGCCCGCGCTCCACGATCGGCTCCAGCGCCCGCTCGACAGGCACGTTCGGCGCATCGTGGATCGATGTCAGCGCGCCCTGCGGGTTGTAGGCCCAGCGAACGGCATTCTTCAGCACCGTCTTCACATTGGCATCGTAATAGGTCGGGTAGGTCTCGTGGCCCGGACGAAAATAGAAGATGTTGCCGGCACCGCGCCGCCATGTCAGGCCAGAGCGGAACACCTCGCCACCGGCAAACCAAGAGATGAACACCGTTTCCAGCGGCTCCGGCACGGAGAACTGCTCGCCATACATTTCCTCGTTCTCAAGCACGAAATTGTCGTCGAGACCCTCGGCGATCGGGTGGCGCGGATTGACGACCCAGACCCGCTCCCGTTCACCCGCCTCGCGCCATTTCAGCGCGCAGGGCGTGCCCATCAGGCGCTTGAACGGCTTTGCGAAATGGCCGGAATGCAGCACGATCAGGCCCATGCCTTCCCACACGCGTTTCGCCACGCGCTCGACGATCTCGTCCTCGACATCGCCATGGGCCTTGTGGCCCCACCAGAGAAGCACGTCGGTTTTTGCGAGACGCGCCTCGGAGAGACCATGTTCCGGCTCCTGCAACGTGGCTGTCGTCGCTTCGATATTCGGATGCTCGTTCAGGCCTGCGGCGATCGCCGTATGCATCCCGTTGGGGTAGACGCCTCCGACGATCGCATTCGTATGCTCGTGAATGTTCTCGCCCCAGACAACGGCACGAATAGTCATTATCATCTCCTGAAAACTCTGAAATAGGCCCCAGCAAAAGCAAGGCCCAACGGCCGAAAAGGTTCCGGACACGCATCCGGGCGCCCCTCCAAAGCGCTTGCAGTGCTCAGCGATAGAACGAACATCGGCAGGGTGCAAGATGCGCCCATACGGCTCTAAGCAGACCCGACCTTCAGTGGAATGTGGATTTGGAAAACACGTTGATGACGATGACGCCCGCGATGATCAGCCCGAGCCCGAGCACGGCGGGAAGGTCGAGCCGCTGCCCGAAGGCGACGACGCCCACGACCGAGATCAGCACGATGCCGAGGCCGCTCCAGATCGCATAGGCGATGCCGACGGGAATGGCGCGCAGCGTGTAGGACAAGCAGAAGAAGGCAATCGCATAGCAGCCGACCATCACCAGCGTCGGCCCGAGCCGCGTGAAGTGCTGGGCTGCCTGCATGGCCGAGGTGCCGAGCACCTCGAAGACGATGGCGACGATCAGAACAGCGTAGAGCATCAAGGGACTCAAGGCGACCTCCGCGCGGAGAAAGCCGATCTTGGGTCCCGCCGAATGCCCGGTCAAGGCCACTGTTTTCACGATCCGTCAGTTTAACAAAGTTTGCCATCGAGACGTATCCTGAACCGGAAGGAGACTCGAATGGCAACGATGAATGTGTCTCTACCCGACCCGATGAAAGAGTGGGTCGAAGCGCAAGCCAAGACCGGTCGGCATGCGAATGCAAGTGATTACGTTCGGGACCTTATCCGCAGGGATCAAACGCGCACGGACAAAATTGCCGAAATGCAACGCTTTGTCGACAATGGAATCGAAAGCGGTGTTGGGACCCGATCGAAAGACGACTTGTTTGCTGCAGCCGTTACTCGCGCCAACGACGCCAGCAGACGTGCTTGATGCCGTTTAAGCTCTCTGTCGAAGCGTAAGAAGATATCGTCGCAATCGCCGAACAAGCTGTCCGCGTCTTCGGCTCCTTGGTTGCCCGGCAATATCACGACGAGCTTTTTGCTGTGCTCGAACTCATAGCCTCGAACCCTCGAATGGCGCGTGAGCGCCATGAGATTTTTCCGCCTGTCAGGATTCATCCTTTCAAGGCTCATATCGTCGTCTATCGGGTCCGTGACGACGGGAGTATCTTCGTAATCCGTATTCGCCACGGGTATGAGGAGTGGATCGGAGAGATTCTCTGACACTCCGCAGCATGGCCGCAGACCCATCATTGACGATCCGGAAGTCAAGCTGTCGATGCCTTTGACCTCTCCATTGGGAACGCGTTCCCGCTCGTTCAAAATACATGCTTGGCACGTCTCAACGGCTTAGGATCGGCAAGTTTGAACGCAGAATTTTCTCGGTCGATCGTCCATATCCGATCAAGGGGACCGGTGTCTCGACCACCCGATTCACCATGAGAGCGCGAAGCAGCGACCAATTGAATCGGCTGGAGAATCTTCTCCTCTCTGCAAATCGGGTTTAAGACGCTCATCGCAGATGTGAAGACGCCCCTCCCCCTGCCTGCGACCGGAATGCCCGCCATGGAAGACGCCCGCACCACGACTCTCTACGAAGCGCTCGGCGGCGACGCCGCCGTGCGGACCCTGACGCGCCGCTTCTACGAGATCATGGACACGGCGCCGGAGGCTGCCGCCTGCCGCGTGGTCCACCCGCCATCGCTCGCAGGCAGCGAGGCAAAGCTCTACGACTACCTCACGGGTTGGCTCGGCGGGCCGCCGCTCTATACCGACAAGCACGGCCATCCGATGCTGCGCCGTCGTCATTTCGTAGCTTCCATCGGCCCGGAGGAAATCGAGGGCTGGCTCTTCTGTTTCGAGACGGCGCTCAAGGAAAGCGTCGATCATCCCGAGCTCCGCAGGATCATTCTGGAGCCGGTCACGAGGCTCGCCCATCACATGCACAACCGGGAGGGTTGAGAAATGGCCGAGCGCCTGCATTCCTTGTTCCTGGCCGTGTTCATGAAAGCGTTCCCGGTCGCCGCCGGCCTCTTCGGTCTTTCCGGCGTGGCGCTTGCCGCAG
The DNA here is from genome assembly GCF_003217095.1 of Rhizobium sp. PP-CC-3A-592. Taxonomy (GTDB): domain Bacteria; phylum Pseudomonadota; class Alphaproteobacteria; order Rhizobiales; family Rhizobiaceae; genus Ferranicluibacter. The sequence continues at coordinate 273,253 of NZ_QJSR01000002.1, read as the reverse complement.
CGGCATCGCACGGCGCGGATCCCCGCCTCCTCGGCGGCGCCTCCGCAATGTGTCTCGCGCACGCCCCGGCGCTTCTGGCACTGGCAGGCCTCGGTTCCCGCCTTCGCCTCGCCCCTGCCGCCGGCGCAGCCATGGTGCTGGGGACAGCCATTTTCGCGGGCGATCTCGTGCTGCGGCATGGGGCGGGCCACGGGCTTTTCCCGATGTCGGCGCCGCTCGGCGGCATGCTCATGATGCTCGGCTGGGCTTTGATTGCCGTCGGCGCCATCCTGCCGAAAAAGGCCTGAAAGCAAATCGGCCTTCACCGTCACACGGCAAAGACCAATGATGTCATAGGCTTGGCAAGGTCGCCGGAATCAGTTCGGCAGGCTCTTCACGCACCGTCTACGACGGTGAAGCCTTCGAACTTCGGCGGACCTAGATAGAGCGCGCGATTGTCGCCGGCATTGCGGTGGGCCGCGCGAAAATTCTCCGACTTGGTCCAGGCGACGAAATCGTCGTGGCTGTTCCAGATCGAAGACGAGACGAACAAGGTGTAGCCTTCGTCCGCGACCGTCTCGCCCCGCAGCAGCCGGAATTCCTTGAAGCCCGGGTTCTCCGCCAGGCTGGAATCACGATTCTTCCAGATCGCCTCGAAGGCCTCTTCCTAGCCGAGCGCAATCCGGAACCGGTTCATGGCAAAATACATCGCTTCACATTTCCTTCATCACGGTCTCCGGCGCGCGAGGTTCGCCGCGCCGTGGAAAGCGAACGATAACGCCACACTGCCCGGACGCAACCCCCTGATGACAGGAACGTGCCCGGCGCGGCAGGAACGGAACGACGTTGGCACCCGCCATCGGCGCCTCGCTCAAGACGCGGAGTTCGGAAAGCGCTTCGGCCGGTTGAAGCCCCAGAAAAGCGAAGAGAGTATCGTCCTGCATGGAAAATCCATCCCGCGTCAGTTCGCGCGCGTGCGCGCCGCCTGCATGTCGTGAAGCGCTCGTTCGAGGCTGGACTTGCTGCCGTTGCGCAGCGGCACGAAGGCCTTGCCGAACTTCTTGCAGCCGGTCTTCACCCGCAGGCAGGCATCGTGGCTGATACAGTCGATCGGGCAGAAGACGCAATCGACGGAGGGAAGAACATTGTCGATCCGCGAAACGGCCTCGCGCAGGCCGCCATCGTGGTGGATCAGCTCCGCACCGAAGTTGCTGGCGATCTGGCGCAGATGCGCGACCTGACAATCCCGCCCGCCGACATAGAGAAAGCTGCGAACGTTCAGCGCTTCCTGCACGGCCGGCGCTGCAGGTGCCGTGGTGGTCGCCGAACGCTTCTGTTTTGTCCGCTGTTGCTGACGCTTGTCGCCCATGGTGGATCTCCAAGTTCCATCTGCAGGCACGTCTCGCGCCGCTTCTTCTGCAGCGACCCTAGTAAACTTGATAAAAGGAGTAAAGTTAAAACATGATGGTTTTTGTCATATTTTAACGTCCGCTACTTAAAACGGCGTCGACTGCGTAAAGCCTCAGCGCGTGAACGAGATCGGAGCGTTGAAAAGCCAAGTCGATTTTCCGGATTCTGGCGGAATTTTCGGGGACCGCATACGGCGTGCGGCATCGAGTGCCGCCGAATCCAGCACAGGCGATCCACTGCTTCTTATCACCTTCAAGCCGCTCACGCTTCCATTGGCGGCAAGCACGAACTGTAACTGAACCACCCCCTTCACGCCGTTGCTCTCGGCGCGGGAAGGATAGCGAACGGCCCGCCTCAGCGCAGTGTGAACCTTGCCCTCAAAGTTCGAGAATGACGCATTGCCAGCCGAACTGGCTCTCGTCCCCTTGCCAGAGGAGGTGGCGGCCGCCAGTTTCGAGCCATCTTCCCGACCCTTGTTGGCGGCAGCTTCCGACTGGCCTTCCTTGCCGGATTTGACGGGCGCCGGCTTTTTCTTCGGCTTCTCGACCTCGGCCTTCTTCACAGGCGCAGGCTTGCGTGCCGGTGGCTTCTCCGCCACGTCCGGCGGCGTTTCGGGACGCGTCTCCGGAATGACCGTCGCCACCGGCGGCAGCGAAGCGACCACCTCGGGCTCCTCGGCGACGACAGGCGGCAGGGCATCTGCGGGAAGGATGACGTCGGCCTCGGACGGAACCGTCTCCGGCACCACCTCGGAAACCGTCTCGGTCGGCGTCAGCGTCTCGCTCTCGGTCTCTGTCGTCTCGGGTTCGAGCGCGGCGACGTCATCGGGCGGCGTTTCAACCGGGGTGATCGTGTCGGAGATCGCACCCGACTCGACGGTATCCTCGAACGCGTTTCCGAGAAGCGCGATCTCCATCTCTTCCCCGCCCTGCGTCGCGGCAAAAGGCGGCGGCGGCGCATCCGGCAGGAAGGCGATCGCCGCACCGCCATGGGCTGCTACCGAGACTGACAGGGCCAGAGCCCATTTCGCCGCTTTCTTCATCGCGCGTTCCCATCCTTCCTGACGTGGCGTCCGGCTTCCCGCCTCAGCCCTTCAGCCCCACGGGCGACTTCGAGCCGGTTCGCAGGCCCTGCATGCAGGCACTCTTCTCGATGCCCTCGCCGGTGCAGACCGGGGCGTCGTTGATCAGCAGGCTGCCGAGCGCATCGCACTTCGTTCCCGCCAGATCGAACTGCCGCACCTTGGTCTTGCCGGCCGGCAGGTCGCGGAAGTCGAGCACCGCCATCCGCTCGACGCGTCCCTTCTGGTCGAACAGCACGAATTCGAACGAGACCTTGGACAGCGGCTGCGCCAGATCGTTGCCTGCAACGAAGGTCAGCTTGCAGCCGCGCTCGGAGGTCGCGACATCGTTCAGCTCGACCGAAAGCCCGGCAGCGGCCGTTTCGGTGCCCTGTGCGGAGACGGGCGCGAACGATGTCATCAGCGCGAGCGAGGAAAGGGCAACGATGGACGACAAGGGGCGGCGGATCATGGTGCGGAACTCCGGGACGATGGTCTGGGCCGGCACGTCGTCCACGAGGGAACGTTGCTGGCGTATTGCGTCCATATTAAAAGATGAGTTATGAAGTCAAGATAGAAGGCGTCCCAATGCCCGGAAAAGCAGCGTCTTCCGACCGAAAAATGCCGTTAAAGCAGGTAGTGAATCATGACCGAACCGAACCGCCCCTCTCCCGCAGACATCCGCGCCTACCGGGCTGAACACCCGAAAATGCGCGAGCGCGAGATCGCCGCACAACTCGGCATTTCGGAAGCGGCCCTCGTTGCGGCCGAATGCGGGCTGACGGCGATCCGGATCGATTCGGACGCGAACCGCCTGCTGGAGTTCGCACCGCAGCTTGGCGAAGTCATGGCGCTGACCCGCAACGAAAGCGCTGTTCACGAGAAGATCGGCCTGTTCGAAACGCCGAAGACCGGCAAGGGCGCGTCCATCGTGCTCGGCGAGAACATCGACCTTCGTGTGTTCCCGGGCGCCTGGGCACATGCCTTCGCCGTGACCAAGACGGATGGCGAGGACGTTCGTCGCAGCCTGCAGTATTTCGACAGCCACGGCACCGCCGTCCACAAGGTGCACCTGCGCCCGACCTCCAATCTCGAAGCCTATCACCGCCTCGTGAAGGAATTCACGCTGGAGGATCAGTCCCAGGCCTTCATCGCCGAAGCGCCCGCGCCCGTCGAAGTCACCGAAACGGAAGCCGTCGATCTCGAAGGCCTGCGCGACGGCTGGAGCCGGATGACCGACACGCACCAGTTCCACGGCCTGCTGCGCAAGCTGAAGATCGAGCGCCGTGCCGCCCTGCACGCGATCGGCGAGGACTACGCCTGGCAGCTCGATGGCAGCGCCGTCGAGGCGATGATGCGTGGCTCGGCAGCAGTGGCCCTGCCGCTGATGTGCTTCGTCGGCAATCAGGGCATCATCCAGATCCATTCCGGCCCGGTCGAGAACATCAAGACCATGGGCCCCTGGCTCAACGTCATGGACCCCACCTTCCACCTGCATCTGCGCACGGACCAGCTCGCCGAGATCTGGGCGGTGCGCAAGCCGACGGCCGATGGCCATGTGACCTCGCTGGAGGCGCTCGACGCCCGCGGCGAAATGGTCATCCAGTTCTTCGGCAAGCGCAAGGAAGGCGTTGCCGAACGCGAGGAATGGCGTTCCATCATGGAGGCTCTGCCGCGCCTCGATCTCACCGTCGCTGCCTGAAGGACCTTCTCATGACCCTGCGTTTCGACCGCCGGCTGCGCGCCGATCTTGCGCCTCTCAGTCTCGCTCTCCTCATCCTTGCAGCGCCTCTGGCTGCAGTCACACCTGCCGTGGCGCAGGAGGCCAAGCCCATCGACACCTCCCGCCTCGTTTCCGTCGGCGGCGACGTGACGGAGATCATTTATGCGCTCGGCGAGGAGAAACGGCTGGTCGGGCGCGATTCCACCAGCATCTACCCCGAAGCGGCAACGAAGGTTCCCGATGTCGGCTACATGCGCCAACTCTCGCCGGAAGGCATCATGGCGAAGAACCCGACCGCCATCCTGGCCGTCGAAGGCAGCGGCCCGCCCGAAACGCTCGCCGTCCTGAAGAACGCCGCCATCCCCATGGAAACCGTGCCGGAACGCTATGACGGTGCCGGCATCGTCGCCAAGATCGAGCGCGTCGGCACCGTCCTCGGCGTGGAGAACAAGGCGAGCGCGCTGGCCGCAACGGTCAAGGCCGACCTCGATGCAGCCGTGGCCGCCGCCGATGCCCGGCCGCACGCCGAGCGCAAGCGCGTGCTCTTCATCCTCAGCATGCAGAGCGGCAAGATCATGGCTGCGGGCCAAGGCACGGCGGCCGATGCCATCGTCGAGTTGTCGGGCGCCATAAACGCGACGGACACGTTTCAGGGCTACAAGCCCGTCACCGACGAAGCGATCATCGAAGCAAAGCCGGATCTCGTGCTGATGATGACGCGCGGCGGATCGCACAGCGCCTCCGACGAGGAGCTGTTCAAGCAGCCGGCGCTCGCCCTGACGCCCGCCGCTGCGAAGAAGAGCGTCATCCGCATGGACGGCCTCCACCTCCTCGGCTTCGGCCCCCGCACCGCCAGCGCCGTGCGGGAGTTGAACGGCGCGATCTACGGAAAAGCGAATGCATCCCAGTAACGCCGTCACGGGCGATATCATGGCCCCTGACCCGCAGCCGTCCCAGCGCCGCCAAGCCGCTCCGGCACCGCGCCCCTCTCCTCTTGCCGGTATCCGGGCAGACTGGGCGGCGGGCGATCGCTCGCGCCTTGCGCGGCTGCTGATCGTGGCGCTCGTCGGCATCACTGTCTTCGCCTTCGGTGCGTCGGTCATGACCGGTGCTGCCGACGCGTCGATCAGCAACCTCCTGCGCTGGCTCACCGGCACGGAAACCGCCGAGGCCGCGCTCAGCCTGCGCGACCGCATCATCATCCTCGACATCCGCCTGCCCCGCGCCGTCCTCGGCCTGCTGGTGGGGGCGGCGCTTGCCGTCTCCGGCGCCGTCATGCAGGGCCTGTTCCGCAATCCGCTGGCCGATCCCGGCCTTGTCGGCGTCTCCGCCGGTGCGGGTCTCGGGGCCGTGCTCACGATCGTGCTCGGCGCGTCCGTCTTCGGCCCGCTCTTCGCGCTGGTCGGGATCTACGCGCTGCCGGTCGCAGCCTTCCTCGGCGCCCTGCTGACGACCTTCCTCCTCTACCGGATCGCGACGCGGGGCGGGCAGACCTCGGTCGCCACCATGCTGCTCGCCGGCGTCGCGCTCGCAGCGCTTGCCGGCGCCGTCACGGGCGTGCTCATCTTCGTCGCCGACGACAAGCAGTTGCGCGATCTCACCTTCTGGGGCCTCGGCTCGCTCGCCGGCGCCAGCTGGGCGAAGATCGCCGGTGCAGCCCCTATCATCCTGCTCTCGCTCGCCGTCGTGCCGTTTCTTGCGCGTGGCCTCAACGCCCTGACATTGGGGGAAGCCGCGGCCTTCCACATGGGCGTTCCGGTCCAGCGCCTGAAGACGGTGGCCGTGGTCACCGTCGCCGCGTCCACGGGTGCGGCCGTCGCGGTCAGCGGCGGCATCGGCTTTGTCGGCATCGTCGTGCCGCATGTGCTGCGCCTGCTGATCGGCCCCGACAATCGCTATCTCCTGCCGGCCTCCGCCCTCCTCGGCGGCACGCTGCTGATCGTCGCCGACATGGTCGCGCGCACCATCGTGCCGCCGGCCGAACTGCCGATCGGCATCATTACAGCTTTTGCCGGCGCACCGTTCTTCCTCTGGATCCTGCTGCGCGGCCGCACGCAGATGGGCTTGTGACGTCAATGATCGAAGCGCTCGACGTAAATGTTCGCCTTGGCAGCAAGGCCGTCCTTCATGATGTCTGCCTCACCGCCCGGGCAGGCGAGCTGACCGCAATCGTCGGCCCCAACGGCTCCGGCAAGACGACGACGATGAAGGCGCTGGCCGGCGAGATCGCCTGCGACGGCCGCGTCCTGATTGGCGGCGACGACATCCGCAGCCTCAAGCCGTGGCAGCTGGCCACCCGCCGCGCCGTTCTCCCGCAGGCCAGCATCATCTCCTTTCCCTTCACGGTCCGCGAGATCGTCCGCATGGGCCTCACCATCGGCGCGTCCACGACGCGTGCGAACGGCACGCCGGCCGATCCAGGTCTCGTGGATCGCATTACGCAGGATGCTCTCGAAGCCGTCGATCTCGGCGGTTTTGCCGGCCGGTTCTATCAGGAACTCTCCGGCGGCGAGCAGCAGCGCGTGCAGCTCGCCCGCGCGCTCAGCCAGATCTGGGAACCGGTGCGCGACGGGCGCCCAGCCTTCCTGCTTCTGGACGAGCCGGTCTCCAGCCTCGACATCCGCCACCAGCTGACCATCATGCGGCTGGCTGCCGACTATTGCCGGCGCGGCGGCGGCGTGGTCGCCATCATGCACGATCTCAACCTAACGGCCATGTTCGCCGATCACATCGTCATGATGAAGGACGGACGCGTGGTCGAAGCAGGTCCTCCGGCAGCCGTCCTGACCGACGAGATGATGGAAACGGTCTTCGGCTGCCCGATGCGCGTCAGCGCCCTTCCACCCGCCGGCGTCCCCTTCGTCCTCCCGCAAACCGCCATCCTCTAGACGCCCTCCTTGGCTGCCTCATCCCGGCAAAGTGCGCCCTCAAGGCACCGTGCCGGGAACAAAACGCCGTTCTCCGCGTTTGCGGTGCACAAGGTCGGGCTGTTCCGACCGGCGTCGTAGAACCCGCGGCAACAAGGAGTAAATCATGTCTCTCGGTCTGTTTTCCAGCTCGTCCAGCCGCAAGCGTCAGCACCTCTTGGGTGGCGCTATCGAAGATCAGCTGAGCGATCTGCGCAGCGACATTGCATCGCTCGCCAATCTCGTTTCCAAGCGCGGCAGCAAGGCAAGCCATACTTTGTCCTCGCGGGCCAGCGACGTGCGCGGTCAGGCTGAAAGCAGTCTTTCTGACGTTATGGAAGGCGCAGAGCAGCTTCTCTCCGATCTTCGTCACCGTTACGCCTCCACGGAGCGTCAGGTTCGCCACACGGTGCGCGAACATCCCCTTGCCACCGTCGGCGCCATTGCAGCGCTCGGCATCGCCATCATCGCGTTGTCGCGCCGCTAAGGCACCGTTATCGGTTTTTGATGCCGTCCCTCCCCGAGGGGCGGCTTTTCAAGGTTTGAGGGAGAATCTGCATGGGGTCTTTGGCGGCACTACTGTCGGGCGTCGTACTCACTGACATTTCAACGGTCGTCGCACGGACGAAACGCAACGCCATCTTCATGGCGATCGCTGGCGTCTTCTTTCTGACAGCCTACGTTTTCCTGCTCGTCGCAGGCACGATTGCGCTTGCCGATGCCTATGGCATGCTCCCGGCAACGCTGATCATGGGCGGCGTCTTCATTGCCATCGCCGTCGTTCTGTTCATCATCATGTCAGCCATGGCCTCCGCCGAAAAGCGCCGCGCGGCCGAGCGCCGCCGCCAGTCGCAGCTGAAGACCAACGTCGCTATCACCACGGCTCTGACCGTCTTCCGCCGCAAGCCGCTCGTGGCAGCGGGCGTCGCCATGGCCGTCGGTGCCCTCCTCGGCGTCACACGCGGACGCCACGACGACTGAGGCTACAGCGTCCATATGCGAACATCAAAAAAGGCCCTCCGGGGCCTTTTTCCATGTCTGGACCGGAGTTTGGCTTTACAGAGGAAGTCGTACGAGGGCGGTCACACCGGCAGCGAGATATTCCACCTTCACCGAACTGCCCATGACCTTGTCGAGACTCCGCTCGATCAGGATGGAGCCGAAGCCGCGCCGGCCCGGCGCCTGCACCTTGGGACCGCCGACTTCCGTCCAGGTCAGGTTGAGGATGCGCCCCGTCTCTTCCTGATGGCCTCGTGCCGTAATGACGATACGCCCCTCGGGAACCGAGAGAGCACCATATTTATAGGCGTTGGTCGCCAGCTCGTGGAGGACGAGGCCGAGGCCCACGGCCTGGTCGGGGCCGAGAAGGATCTCGTCCTTATGGATCTCGATCTGCGCCTCATAATCCCGCACATGCGGCGAAAGCTGTTTCTTAAGCAGCGCCGCCAGCCGGATCTCGCCCCATTCGTGATCGGAGAGCAGGCCATGCGCCTCGGAGATCGCCTGAAGGCGTCCGGCGAAGGCCGTCATGAACTCCTGCGGATCGCTCGTCTGCCGCAAGGTCTGCCGGGCGAGCGACTGCAGCATGGCCAGCGTGTTCTTGACCCGGTGATTGAGCTCCCGCAGAAGCAAGCGCGTGCGCTGCGTCGTGGACTGCTCGGCCGTCACGTCGATATTCACGCCGAGAAAGCTCTTCGGCTTGCCGGAGGCATCGCGCTCGTGCACACGCCCACGCCCCAGCACCCAGCGGCCCGTCGTCTCGACGCGAAACGTGCTGGCATATTCCGCATCTTCGGTCATCGCCGCGCGCAGATTGTCCAGCATGCCGGCCCGATCTTCCGGGTGAATGAAGCCGATGATGTCGCGCGCGCTCATCGTCGTCGCGGTGACACCGAACATCCGCGACATCGCAGCATTGCAGGTCACCTGTCCGGTCTCCGCGTCCCAGAGCCAGCTGCCGACATTGGCAGCCTCGAGCGCTTGCGCATGCCGCTTCTCATCACGAGAGAGCACCTCGGCTCGCGCGGCGCGAGCGCGCGCATCCTCCTTGAAGCTCATCAGGCGCGATGCGATGCGCGCCAGACGCTGCAACTGCGCCGTCAGAGCTTCCGGCACCTCGAGACGCGGCGCGCGGTCGATGACGCAGACCATGCCCACGGCATGCCCCTCCACCAGCAGCGGCGCACCGGCATAGAAGCGCACGCCATCCGCCACGCAAGGCTGGGTGGCGAACCGGGGATCGCTGGCAGCATCCCGCACGACAAAAGGTGCAAGCGGATGGGTCGCCACCGCATGCGCGCCGAAACAGGTGAACGCATCGATCTCGGAAAGGTCGGTCCCGACACGGGCGATCACCCATTCGCGCCGGTCGTCAATGAGGGTCAGGAGCGCCACGGGTGCGTCGAAGATGCCGGCGGCGACCTCCACGATCTCCTGGAATTCGGCCGACATGCCAAGACGTCCCGGCTGAAGCGACCGCAGGGCGGCAAGCCTGCGTTGATCCAGAATGATCGCAGGGATATCTGGCAGCAAATCCGGTTTTGTCTCAGTCATCAACACTCGCCTGCGGCATCCCCAGGACCGAAGGGATGGTCGGCGGGGTTGAATCGGTTCGACCGGAATCTGCATGATCCTGCGCGCGACAGCAATGGTGAAAGGCGCAAGGTCAAAAAATCGGCGCGTCCGAAAACGCGCCGACAGAGACTGGGTAGACGGTTAATGCCTCAGGACACGAAGGCGCGGGACGTCAGCGGCGCGGATGTCGCATCCGGCCCATATTCGTTTTCGCCCGTCACCTGCAGAATATCCGACAGGCGCTGGCGGGCACGGTTCACGCGGCTCTTGATGGTCCCGAGAGCGCAACCGCAGATCTCCGCGGCTTCCTCGTAAGAAAAGCCCGAGGCGCCGACGAGAATGATGGCTTCACGCTGGTCCGGCGGCAGCATATTCAGGGCGCGCTTAAAATCCTGCAGGTCCAGCGACCCGTATTGCGACGGATGCTGGGCGAGCGATTCCGTGAAGAAACCGTCGCTGTCCTGCACCTCGCGGCCGCGCTTGCGCATCTGGCTGTAAAGCTCGTTGCGCAGGATCGTGAACAGCCACGCCTTCATGTTGGTGCCCATCTCGAAGTGATCCTGCTTTGCCCAGGCCTTCATGATTGTGTCCTGCACCAGATCGTCGGCGCGATCGTGGCGGCCGATCAGGGACATGGCGAACGCGCGCAGGCTCGGCAGAGCGGCCAGCATTTCGCGCTTGAAACTGGGTTCTTCAGCCGACATCTTGGTACTCATTTCGCACCGTCCGGAACGTGACGACGCTCGACAGCGTCGAGCTGCTCGAGGAGATCCAGAAAACGATCGGGAATGGCTTCTTCCTGCACGGAAACATATAGCGCGCGTAACTTCGTCGCGATCTGCGCATGTGGATTGTCGGACCGGACCGGCTCGCCGGCTCCGGAACTTGCCCCAGTTTTATCGGTCATGAATACGAAATACCTCGCGTGGTGATCGGACCCTAAATGCATGACGGAAAAATTTGTTCCCGTAACGGAACCTTTTTTTTGGATCAACGTTCCCATAACTGTCATGGCCAAGATTTCGGCCGGATTGAGGGAGTTTTTGAATGTCATTGTCTACCCGGATCGCTCCGTTCCTGCCCTATCTGCGCCGGTATTCCCGCGCCCTGACGGGGTCCCAGACCTCGGGCGATGCCTATGTCGCCGCTGTCCTGGAGGCGCTGATCTCGGATATGTCGATTTTCCCGGAAGCAAGCAGCGACCGCGTCGCGCTGTTCCAGCTTTACACCAAGCTGTTCGGGTCCTCCTCGGTCCTCATTCCGGAACCCGTTTCGCCCTTCGCATGGGAAAAGCGCGCTTCCATCAATCTGGCATCCGTGTCTCCGCTCGCCCGGCAGGCTTTCCTGCTGGTGTCCGTCGAAGGCTTCCGCACCAGCGAAGCCGCTGAGGTTCTCGGAACGTCGGAAAGCGGCATGGCGCAGCTGATCGAGCGGGCATCCGAGGAAATCTCCCGTCAGGTCGCGACAGACATCATGATCATCGAGGACGAACCGCTGATCGCGATCGATATCGAGCAGATGGTCGAAAGCCTCGGCCACCGCGTCACGGGCATCGCCCGCACGCGCGACGAGGCGGTCGCTCTCTTCAACGCGACGCAGCCGAGCATGGTGCTGGCCGACATCCAGCTGGCCGATGGCAGCTCGGGCATCGATGCGGTGAACGAGATCCTGCGCAGCGCAGCCATTCCCGTTATCTTCATCACCGCTTTCCCGGAACGTCTGCTGACAGGCGAGCGTCCGGAACCGACCTTCCTCGTGACGAAGCCGTTCAATCCCGACATGGTCAAGGCGCTGATCAGCCAAGCCCTGTTCTTCAATGAATCGACACAGGCCGCTGCCTGAGGGTTCGTGGCATATGCTTGCACAGTCTTGTCGAGCCGCGCCTTTCCGGGCGCGGCTTTTCTCATCGGTGGCTCAGGCCGGCATCGTCGCAACATCATAACAATGATGGAACGGACCCGGCTTTGCCTCGTTAACGCGTCAGCCGCCCCGTATTGTAGTGAATGAAGAGGCATCCCGCGTGACCAGCGCAAGCAGTTCAACATCTCCAGCCGGCACGATCAAAGCCGCCGAAGCTGGAGAGAGTATCGGACTGCTCGACCGCGTCGTGAAGAAAACCGGCGCAGGTTACATCTTCCAGTCCGAAGCTCTCGACGTTCTCCTCTCCGGAAACCTGCCCGACCGCATGAGCGGCCTTCTTTCCGAAAACGGCGACATCGGCGTTCTCGGCGATGAGGACGGCAACCGCCTGCTGGCCCTGAAGAAAGCCGTCTTCGACACAGCCGAAGCCGACTGTATGGAGGTCGAACTTCCCTCCCCCGCAGGTCTCATGACGTTCCGGATCGATCTGGAACGGATCACCACGCACGGCACGAATGGCATTCTCTCGGTCATCACCGATATTTCGGAGACCCGTCACCGGGAGCGTGTCCTGAAGACCCTCCTTCGGGAACTCAGCCACCGCTCCAAGAACCTGCTCGCCATCATCCAGGGTATCGCGACCCAGACGGCGCGTCAGGCCCTGTCGCTTGAGAGTTTCATGGTCAAGTTCCGCGGCCGCATCCAGTCGCTCGCCTATTCGCAGGATCTCGTGACCGACTCCAGCTGGCGGGGCGCGTTCCTGTTCGCGCTGGCCGAAAAGCAGTTCGCCGCTTATTGGTCGGAACCCCGCATGCCGATCGTCGCCACCGGCATCAATGCGCATCTTTCGCCCAATGCCGCGCTCCACATAGGCCTCGCGCTGCACGAGCTCATCGTTAATTCCGCCTCCCACGGCGCCATCGCGGCCGGCGTGAATTCGCTGACGCTCGACTGCTTCGAGACCGTCTTCAACGACAAGCCCGCCCTTGAGCTCGCCTGGATCGAACATCTTCCGGACGCGGACCACACGCGCGACCACGACGAGCCGAGCTTCGCCCGGACTGTGCTCGAACGCGTCGTGCCCATTGCCGTCGCCGGAAAGGCCCTCTACATCACCTCTGCCGACCGGATCGAATATCACCTGACGATCCCCGCGCATGAATACGAGATCCTCACCCCCGTCGAGGATTAGACGTGGCCTTCCGACGATCTGAATATCCTGATTGTGCTTCGTTGACGTCGCGGCGACATGATATGATTTTTCTGACGCTGAAAAAGAAACAGCCAGTGCCGGGGGGAGGCACTGGCTGTATTCGACAACTCACCGAGGGGGCATGTGAGTTGGAAGCCGGATATTCTTGGGTGGTTCTCATTGGGGGCGATGAGAACCATGGTCCGGACATCCACTAAACACGCCGGCCAGACATTGGTTCCCCGGCCCCATATCTTTTTTCACGATTTTCTACAACGCTGAAGAATAGGCGCTGTAGAGACGTTCAGTCCGCCTCGAGCTCCGCCCGGTGACGGTACAGGCTGAGAAATTTTTCGTAGTCGCGGTCGTAGACAGCCTTCATCGCGGGGTCGGGCTGGCGCGCGAAACCGCCCGGGCTCATCGCCGCGCCGGCGGCCGCCAGATCGGCGTGAACGCCGCCGGCAACGGAGGCGACCATTGCCGTTCCCAGAAGCACCGCATCCGTGGTTTCCGGCACCACCACACGGCAACCCGTCGCATCGCTGTAGAGGTCCATGAGCAGGGGGTTGCGCACATGGCCGCCTGTCACATGCAGCGTATCCACGTGATAGCCGGCATCCTTCATCATCGCGAGGATATGGCGCACGCCGAGCGCGATGGCGACGCAGGTCCGCCAGTAGAGCCGGCAGAGGGCGTGGAAAGAACTGTCGAGGGTGAGACCGGAGATGACGCCGCGCGCATGCGGGTCGGCAAGCGGCGAGCGGTTGCCGTGAAAATCCGGCAGCACGTGCAGCCGCGCGGCGAAATCCGTGCCGTAGGCCGCACGCAACTCCTGAATGCGCAGCACGATCCGCGCATGGATTTCCGCGTCCGGCTCGCCGCCGGCACTGTGGCTGCGCACCACATGATCGAGCAGAGCTCCGGTCGCCGACTGCCCGCCTTCGATCAGCCATTGCCCGGGGAAACCGGCCTCGTAATAGGGACCCCACATGCCGAAGCCGGGGCGCATCTCGTGCGAGAACGCGACAACACAGCTCGACGTACCCGCGATAAGCGCCAGTTGCCGCTCCAGCACATCGGGCCGGTTCGCGAACTGGCCGAGCACGCCGATCGCACCGGCATAGGCATCGATGAGACCGGTCGCGACCCGGCAGGCCTCGTGAAGCCCGAGATCGGCCGCCGCCTCCGCCGTGAGCACGCCGATCGGAGACCCGACCGGCGAAGCCTCGGCCTGAAGGCTGCCGCGCTCCAGAAGATCGTCGAGGCCGATCGCATCGAGAAAGTCCGGCTGCCAGCCGCCGGCGTGGCTTAGATAATTCCACTTCGCCGTCAGCGTACAGCGCGACCGCATGGCGCTGCCCGTCGCCCGCCACGACATGAAATCCGCGAGGTCGAAGAGATAGCCGATCCGCTCCCACTGCTCCGGCAGGGTCTGCTTCAGCCAGAGCAGCTTCGGCATCTGCATTTCCGGCGACATGACGCTGCCGGAGTGTTCGAGCACCGGATGTTCCGTCGCGGTGCAGGCATCCGCCTGCGCCAGCGCACGGTGGTCGAGCCAGACGATCGTGTCCCAGCGCGGATCGCCCTTGCGGTTGACCGACAACGGCGCGCCGTCATGATCGCGCACGACGAGCGAGCATGTCGCATCGAAGCCGATGGCGGAGATGGCCTCGGCTGGAACGCCCGCCTTGGCACGCGCCGTCTTCACCGCAATGCAGACGGCCGACCAGATATTCTCGGAATCATGCTCGGCGTGGTTTTCTTCCGGCCGGTTCATGAGGATCGGATAATCCGCCCGCGCCAGAAGGCTACCGGCGGCATCGAAGATCCCGGCCCGCGCGCTGCCCGTGCCGATATCCACTGCGACGATCAGATCGCCCATGTCGCACCCGTCATGTCACGCATGGTCGGCCAGGCTCCGGACAACGAACAGGCGCGCGGCGCTGTCCGAGGGCTCGCCGGTGTCGCAAGGTCGATGCTGGAAGCGATGCGGTGCGTCAGCCTGGGTGTCCATCCCGCTTTTGTTCTTTGGCCACAAGATGGATGAGTTCGCGCATATCGTCAAACACCGCATCGGGCTGAAGCGCACGAATGGTGCCGAGATGCCGCTCGGTGCGGGCATGCGAGGCGCCCGTGAAGGCGAAGACGCGCATGCCGGCAGCTTTTGCCGCGACGATGCCGGCCGGGCTGTCCTCGATGACGATGCACTTGTCCGTCGCCACGCCCATTACGCCCGCTGCATGCAGGAAGAGGTCGGGCGCCGGCTTGCCGTTGGTGACCATGGTCGCGCTGAAGATATGCGGGTCCAGCCGGTCGATGAGCCCGGTAATGGTCAGCGACAGGCGGATGCGCTCCATCTGGCTCGACGACGCGACGCAACGCGGCACCTCCAGATGGTCGAGAACACCGGCGATCCCGGCGATCGGCTGCAGCTCCGTTTCGAACCGCTGATAAAGGTCGCGTCGCATGTCTTCGAGAAACGGCTCGTCCACCTGCAGCCCGAAGTCGTCGTGCAGGATCTTCGTCATCGTCATCAGGCTCTTGCCGAGAAACCGCTCGGTGGCCTCGTCGGCGTCCATCTCGACGCCGGCTGTGCGCAGCACCCGCACCAGCACATCGATCGACAACGGCTCGCTGTCGACCAGCACGCCATCGCAATCGAAGATGACAAGTTCGGGTGCGGCCATGATGTTCTTACTCCGTCAGTTTTCCGTCGAGATACAGCTGCAGCGTCTGGCGCGTGCCCTGCTCCCATAGCGTCTTTAAGGCATGAGTAAAACGCTTGGCGAAAAGTTCCGACTGCGCGACCTCGCCGAAGATGTCTGAAAGCGCCAGAAACGCCATCGGATCGTCCTTCGCCTTGACCGCCGCTTCATGCAGCCGGTCGGCGCTGGCGTCGTTGAACGTGATGGCCGCGCCGCTGTCGGTCGTGCCGGCGAAGTAGCGGCACCAGAGGGCGGAGACCAGCGCCAGCCCCACGACGTCAAGGCCCTGGCGCAGGCGGTCGCCGGTCGAGGGCAGGATGAACTTCGGCTGGCGGTTCGACCCATCCTGCGCGAGACGGGGAATCGTATCGCCGATCTTCGGGTTGAACAGACGCGTCTCGACCTGCTTGTAATAGGCCTTGAGATCGGTCTCCGGCACGGGCGGCACGATCGGGATGATCTCGTCATGCTCGAGCTTTTCGAGGAAGGCCTGGATGATCGGCTCCTCCATGGCGTCATGCACGAAATGGATGTCGAGAAGCGCCGCGGGATAGGCGATCGCCGCATGACCGCCATTGAGAATGCGGATCTTCATAAGCTCGTAGGGCGCGACGTCGGCCACGAACTGGACGCCGACCGTTTCGAGCGCCGGCCGGCCGGCGGGGAAATGATCCTCCAGCACCCACTGCTTGAACTCCTCGCAGAACACCGGCCAGGCATCGTCGATGCCATAGTCGTCGGCGGCGATCCCGATTTCGCGCGGGCCGGTTGCCGGCGTGATCCGGTCGACCATGCCGTTCGGGAAGGCGACATTGGCGTCGATCCAGTCGGCAAGGGCAGCATTCGACAGGCGGGCAAGACCGGAGACGGCGGCATGCGTGACTTCGCCATTGCCGGGAATGTTGTCGCAGGACATGACCGTGAAGGGCTGGATGCCCTTCTCCCGCCGTGCCTTAAGCCCGGCGATAACAAGGCCGAACACCGTCTTCGGCGCATCCGGGTTTTCCGCATCGGCAACAATGGCCGGATGCTGCGGGTTGAAGTGGCCGGATGCCGGATCGATGAAGTAACCGCCTTCGGTGATGGTCAACGAGACGATGCGGATCGCCGGATCGGCAAGACGTGCGATGGTGTCGGTCGGGTTGCCCGGCGCGAGGTAGTCGATCATCGGACCGGTGACGCGGGCAGCGGACCGGTTGTTGTCCTGTTCGACCACGGTGGTCAGATAATCCTGACCGGCCAGCTTGTCGCGCATGGCGGCATCCGACGGCAGGACGCCGGCTCCGACGATCGCCCAGTCGAGATCGCGGCCCGTGTTGAACAGATCGTCGAGATAGACGGCCTGGTGGGCGCGGTGGAAATTGCCGACGCCGAAATGGACGATCCCGGCGCTCAGCGCGGAGCGCTCGAAGGCCGGAACGGTCGCCGTGGCCTTGATGGCGTCGAGGTTTGCAAGCGAAAGCTTGTTGGTCATGGTGTTACCCTTTTCGGAAAGCGGCTTGGATGTTGAGCGGGCCTCGGCCTCAGCTCATCCAGTTTCCGCCGTCGACATTGTAGGTCTGGGAGACGATGTAGTCGCTGTCCTTTGACGCGAGGAACACGGCCATACCGGTCAGGTCGTGCGCGGTTCCCATGCGCCCGAAGGGCACTTCCGCGCCGACGAGCTTTTTCTTCTCGCCGAGCGGCCGGTTCTCGTATTTCGCGAACATCGCGTCCACGCCATCCCAGTGCTCGCCGTCCACGACGCCGGGGGCGATCGCGTTGACGTTGATGCCGTGCGGGATGAGGTTGAGGCCCGCCGACTGGGTCAGGCTGATGACCGCCGCCTTGGTGGCGCAATAGACCGCAACCAGCGCTTCGCCGCGCCGTCCGGCCTGGCTCGCCATGTTGACGATCTTGCCGCCCCGCCCCTGCGCGATCATCTGCTTGGCCGCGGCCTGCAGCGTGAAGAGCGTGCCGGAAACGTTGATCGCAAACAGCCGGTCGTAGCTCTCGCGGGTAATCTCGGCGATCGGCGCAAGGTCGAACAAAGCCGCATTGTTGACGAGAATATCGAGGCCGCCCGCCTTCTCGACGACGGTCGCAATCGCCGCATCGATGGAGGCCTGCTGCGTCACGTCCATTTCCACAGGATAGGCCTGCGGCCCCAGCTCGGCTGCCGTCTCGGTGGCGCGCGCGAGATTGATGTCTGCAATCGCGACCGTTGCACCCTCGGCGATGTAGGCTTCCGCGAATGCGCGGCCGATGCCCCGGGCCGAACCCGTGATCAGCGCGCTTTTTCCTTCAAGACGTTTCATCGGATCGCCATGCCCTTCTCGTTGAACTTATGGATGCGCGCCTCGTCGGGCGTGAGATAGACGGTATCGCCGTGGTGCACGGGCACGTCGCCCGCGATGCGCGCGGTCACCTGGCCGATGCCTTCGACCTGAATGTGGAGGAACGTGTCGGCGCCGAGATGTTCGGCGACGCTGACCTTGCCCGTCCATGTGCCGCTCTCGCGCGAGAGCTTCAGGTGCTCGGGCCGCACGCCGATCGTGTGGGCGTCGTAGCCGCTCGCAAAGGCGCCGGTCGCGAAGTTCATGCGCGGCGAGCCGATGAAGCCGGCGACGAAGAGGTTGTTCGGCTTGTGGTAGAGATCGAGCGGCGAGCCGACCTGCTCGATATTGCCGGCGTTCAGCACCACGATCTTGTCGGCCATGGTCATGGCCTCCACCTGGTCATGGGTGACGTAGATCATCGTGGTCTTCAGCTGGTTGTGCAGCTCGCTGATTTCCAGCCGCATCGTGCCGCGCAGCGCCGCATCGAGGTTGGAGAGCGGCTCGTCGAAGAGGAAGGCGGAGGGCTCGCGCACGATGGCCCGGCCGATGGCGACGCGCTGGCGCTGGCCGCCCGAAAGCTGGCCCGGACGGCGGTCGAGATAGTCGGTGAGGTTGAGGACGCGGGCGGCCTCGGTCACCTTCTTGTCGACCGCAGCCTGCTCCATCTTCGCCATCTTCAGCGGGAAGGCGATGTTGTTGCGCACCGTCATATGCGGATAGAGCGCGTAGGACTGGAACACCATGGCGAGGCCGCGCTTGGCGGGTGCCTCGTTGGTGACGTCACGGCCGTCGATCTCGATATGGCCCGATGTCGCATCCTCAAGCCCTGCGATGATCCGCAGCAGCGTGGACTTGCCGCAGCCCGACGGCCCGACGAAGACCACGAACTCGCCGTCCTTGATTTCGAGATCGATGCCCGGAATGACCGTCGTGGCGGCGAAACTCTTCGAGACGTTCTTCAGACGTATATTGCCCATGGTGCGCGCTCCCGCTCGTCTTGTCGTTATATCTTTTGTTGAACTGCTACTTCACGGCGCCGAAGGTCAGGCCGCGCACAAGCTGCTTCTGGCTGAACCAGCCCATGATCAGGATCGGCGCGATGGCAAGCGTCGAGGCTGCCGAAAGCTTTGCCCAGAACAGGCCCTGCGGCGACGAGAACGAGGCGATGAAGGCCGTCAGCGGTGCTGCGTTCGTGGTCGTCAGGCGGATGGTCCAGAAGGCTTCGTTCCAGGCGAGGATGATGTTGAGCAGCATGGTGGAGGCGATGCCCGGTACGGCCATCGGGGTCAGGACGTAGACGATCTCGCCCCAGAGCGACGCCCCGTCCATGCGGGCGGCCTCGAGGATTTCGCCCGGAATTTCCCGGAAGTAGGTGTAGAGCATCCAGACGACGATCGGCAGGTTGATCATGGTCAGCATGATGGTGAGACCGAACCGGCTGTCGAGCAGGCCGAAGTCGCGGAACAAAAGGTAGATCGGCACCATGACGGCAGCCGCCGGCATCATCTTGGTGGAGAGCATCCACATCAGGACGTCCTTGGTCCGCGGCGTCGGCGAAAACGCCATCGCCCAAGCGGCAGGCACCGAGATCAGCAGCGCCAGAAACGTCGAGCCCACCGAGATGATCACCGAGTTCAGGAAGAACTTGAAGTAGTTGCTCTGCGCCTGCACGGCCGCATAGCTCTCGACGGTGCCGGATGGGATCAGGTTGAAGCCCTGGATCGCCTCGGTCTCGGATTTGAACGAGGTGATGATCGTGTAGAGGATCGGGAAGAAGATCACCAGAGCCACGATCCAGGCGAGCACGGTGAAGAAGACGGTCCTGCGGGTTGAAACGGCGCGTGCCATGGTCTTGATCTCCCTACTTGTCGAGGTTCTTGCCAACGGCGCGCATCAGGAAGAAGGCGACGATGTTGGCGAGGATGACGGCGATGATGCCCCCGGCGGAAGCACCGCCGACGTCGTAGCCGAGAAGGGCCGTGCGATAGATCAGGAACGGCAGGTTGGTCGAGGCATAGCCCGGGCCGCCATTGGTGGTGACGAGGATTTCCGCGTAGACGCCGAGCAGGAAGATCGTCTGAATGAGAATGACGACGGTGATCGAGCGGGCGAGATGCGGCACGGTCAGGTAGATGAACCGGTTGAAGAAGTTCGCCCCGTCCATCTCGGCCGCTTCCTTCTGCTCGCCATCGAGCGACTGCAGGGCGGTGAGCAGGATAAGCGTCGCGAACGGCAGCCACTGCCAGGCGACGATGATGACGATGGAGAGCAGCGGATACTGCCCGAACCAGTCGACAGGCTGAACACCGAAGAACCGGCTGATATCGGCAAACACCCCGTATTGCGGGTGCATGATCATGTTCTTCCAGACAAGTGCGGCCACCGGCGGCATGACGAAGAACGGGGAAATGACGAGGATACGCACGATCCCCTGTCCCCAGACCGGCTGGTCGAGCATCAGCGCGATCGCGATGCCGCCGATGACGGTGATGGCGAGAACGCCGACGACGATCACCAGCGTATTCCAGATCGACTGGAAGAAGGCGGGATCGCTGTAGAAATACTGATAGTTGAACAGGCCGGCGAAGCTGACATTGCCCGGATTGAGCAAATTGTAATTCTGGAACGAAAACCAGAGCGTCATTGCCAGCGGCACGATCATCCAGATCAGCAGCAGCCCGACGGAGGGCGCCATCATGATCCGGGCAAGGCCTCGGGTATTCTGCGTTGCCATGGATAGACCCTCCCTCTGGTGTCGCCGGCTCTGACTTCCGCGAAGGTGGAAGGGGCGGCTTTTTGTTGTGTGGGTTGTGTGGTGCGGTGCGCGGGGCTAGCCCCTCATCCGCCTGCCGGCACCTTCTCCCCGCTTGGCAAGGGCGAAGGGCACTCGGAGTTACGGTGTGGCACGTCCCCTCTCCCCGCAAGCGGGGAGAGGGCTAGGGTGAGGGGGCAACCCACGCATCACGCGTGAGGGGCAACCCCATCCGTCAAGCTACAAGCTTACTTGATGTAACCGCCACGCGTCATTTCGCGTGTCGTTGCCGTCTGGGCCTGGGCCAGCGCATCATCCACCGACATCTGACCGGCAAGCGCTGCCGAGAACAGCTGGCCGACCGTTGTGCCGAGGCTCTGGAACTCCGGAATGGCCACGAACTGGACACCGACATAGGGAACCGGCTTCGTCGAAGGGTTCTTCGGGTCGGCCGCGTTGATGCTTTCGAGCGTCATCTTGGCGAAGGGCGCCGCCTTCTGGTAGTCGGCATTGGCGTAAAGCGAGGAGCGCGTGCCCGGGGGAACGTTGGCCCAGCCTTCCTTGGCAGCGACGAGGTCGAGATAGTGCTTGCTGGTCGCCCAGGAAACGAACTTCTCGGCTGCTTCGGCCTTCTGCGTGCCTGCGGGGATGGCGAGGTTCCAGGCCCACAGCCAGTTGCCGCGCTTGCCAAGGCCAGTATCGGGCGCCAGTGCGAAGCCGACCTTGTCGGCAACGGTGGAGTCCTTCGGGTTGGTCACGAAGGATGCCGCAACCGTGGCGTCGATCCACATGCCGCACTTGCCCTGCTGGAACAGCGCCAGGTTCTCGTTGAAGCCGTTGGACGAGGCGCCCTGCGGGCCGGCATCGTTCATCAGCTTGACGTACATCTCAAGCGTGTTCTTCCACTCGGGCTGGTCGAACTGCGGCTTCCAGTTCTCGTCGAACCAGCGTGCGCCGAAGGCGTTCGACGTCGCCGTCAGGAACGCCATGTTCTCGCCCCAGCCGGCCTTGCCGCGAAGGCAGATGCCGTTGATGCCGTTGGCGCGGTCGGTCATCTTGCGGGCTGCGTCGTTGATGAAGTCCCAGGTCGGCGCGTCGGGCATGGTGAGCCCGGCCTTTTCGATCAGGTCCTTGCGGTACATGACCATCGAGCTTTCGCCGTAGAACGGTGCGGCATAGAGCTTGCCGTCGGCCGTGAGGCCCGAGCGGATGGCCGGCAACAGGTCGTCGACATCGTAGTCGGCGCCGAGATTGTCGAGCGGCAGGAGCCAGTTCTGCTTGGCCCAGATCGGAACCTCATAAGTGCCGATGGTCAAGACGTCGTACTGGCCGCCCTTCGTTGCGATGTCGGTCGTGACGCGTTCACGCAGGACGTTTTCTTCCAGCGTCACCCATTCGAGCTGGATGTCGGGATTGGCCTTGGTGAAATCGTCGGTGAGTGTCTGCATCCGGACCATGTCGCCATTGTTCACCGTTGCGATGGTGAGGGTCTCGGCCTGAGCCAGACCGCCGGAAACGGCTGCAATGACGAGTGCCGAGCAAGCGCCCAGCAGAGATGTCTTCAAATTCATGATCTTCCTCCCAGAAGAGTAATGAGCATTTGCCTCGCTCACGGGCAATTACTCATTTTCAGGGTGGACTTGTCAATCGCATTCGATGCTGCAGCGCCGAACACACCGTTAAGTCATCGGAAGGACTGACAATTTTTTGACATATTTGCTCAGGGAGCGAGCAGATATTCAGCCGTTTCCTCATCGGTGATGACGCCGTTGATGAGTCCGCCACGCAAGGCCGCGCGCAACGCAAGGTATTTGCGACGGCCCTTGGCCATGCCGATCAGCGTCGCCGTTTCGCGCGATGGCAAAGGCACGCTGGCCACCCGCTTGTTGATGTCGCCGGATATGAGCTGCCCGTCGCCATCGAACATCCAGCCGCAGATCTCGCCCGCCGCCCCCTGCTCCACCAGTTGCGCCATCTCATCATGGGCCAGGAACCCGTCCTGGCAGAGGGGCGCATCGGTACCGACTTCGCCGATGCCGACAAAGGCGATATCCGCCTGCGTGCCGAGGCTGAGCGCCGATTGCACGAGGATCTGCTTGTGCAGCACCTCGCGCTCTTCGGCCGAGGACACGATGACCGGCAAAGGCATCGGGAAATGCCGCGCCTTTACCGCGTCGGCCATGGAAAAGATGACGTTGTAATAGGCGGCCGACCCATCGACGCCGATATTGCCGGTGAGCGAGACGATGCGGTGCTGCGGACAATCCATCGCCGGCAGCTGGTCGATCGCCGCCTTCAGCGTCCGCCCGGTCCCGATCGCCATGATGATCGGATCGCTCGATTTCAGCCAGCGCTCGATCTCGGCCGCCCCCGCCTCGGCGATACCGACGGTGGTGGACGACGAGGTCGGATCGCTCGGCACCACCTCCGCCTGCCGCAGGCCGTAGCGTTCCTTCAACCGCAGGCCAAGCTCCATGCAGGCGGCGATCGGGTGGTCGAGCCGGACCTTGATCAAGCGCTCGGCCATGGCAAGCGACACGAGGCGCTGGGCCGACTGGCGCGAAATACCCATCTGCCCGGCGATCTCGTCCTGCGTCCGTCCGGCGACATAATAGAGCCAGCCGGCGCGTGCCGCATCGTCGAGCCGTGCATTCGCTTCCGGTCTGCGTGCCATGTCATGCCCCTCCCAAGGTCCAGCGGGAACCCGAAGTGCTGACACCTTTTGCCGGGACCTGTCAATCGACCCAGCCCCTTACGGAATGCCGAAGAGCGGCTCGTAATTTTACCTTTTGATCAAGAAATTTTCCATGTTAGCCTTCGCTGATCGTGCGGTTGCCATTGGGAGGAAAACATGGGAACGACGGACTCCGGAATGATCGGCGGGCGACTGACGCCCGGCCAATACGAGGTGAACTTTGCGGATCTGCATCCGCGCCTGGACGAGCATGAGGCGCTCGTCGCATCCGACCGCTGCTACTTCTGCTACGACGCACCATGCATGACGGCCTGTCCCACCTCCATCGACATTCCCCTCTTCATCCGGCAGATCGCGACCGGCAATCCGATCGGGTCGGCCAAGACGATCTTCGACCAGAACATCCTCGGTGGCATGTGCGCCCGGGTCTGTCCCACCGAAACGCTGTGCGAGGAGGCCTGCGTCCGCATGGAGGCGGAGGGCCGCCCGGTCGCGATCGGCCGGCTCCAGCGCTTCGCCACCGACATCGCCATGGCCGAAGGCCGCCAGTTCTATGAGCGCGCCCCTTCGACCGGCAAGACCGTGGCCGTTGTCGGCGCGGGGCCAGCGGGCCTTGCCTGCGCCCACCGCCTCGCCGTCAACGGCCATGATGTCGTGGTCTACGACGCCCGCGAGAAGGCCGGCGGTCTGAACGAATACGGCATCGCCACCTACAAGGCGACGGACGACTTCGCGCAGAAGGAGGTGGATTACGTGCTCGCCATCGGCGGCATCGAGATCCGCAACCGGCAAATGCTCGGTCGCGATATCACGCTCGCCGATCTCCTCGCCCGCCACGACGCCGTCTTTCTCGGCATAGGCCTCACCGGCGTCAACGCGCTGCGCACGGAAGGCGAAGCGGCCGAAGGCGTCGGGGATGCGATCGACTTCATCGCGGCCCTGCGGCAATCGCAGGGAAAGACCGACATCCCTGTCGGCCGCCGCGTCGTCGTCATCGGCGGTGGCATGACCGCGATCGATGCGGCCGTGCAGGCAAAACTGCTGGGTGCCGAGGAAGTCACCATCTGCTACCGCCGCGGACGCGAGCACATGAATGCGTCGCCTTACGAGCAGGATCTCGCCACGTCGCGCGGCGTCACCATCCGCCACGGACTGCAACCGCGGCGCATCCTCGTCCGCGAAGACGGCAAGGTCGCCGGCATCGAACTCGACTACACCACGGATGTGGACGGACGTCTGGTCGCAACCGGCGAGACCGGCATGCTCGCGGCCGATCACATCCTCAAGGCCATCGGCCAAACCCTGGAGGCCGATCCACTCGGCATCGTCGCCCTTCAGTCCGGCCGCATCGTCGTGGATACGGAAGGTCGCACCTCGCTCGATCGCGTCTGGGCCGGCGGCGACTGTCGCCTCGGCGGCGAGGACCTCACCGTGTCGGCTGTCGCCCAAGGGCGCGACGCAGCTGAATCGATCCACCGCACGCTGATGGCCGAAAACCATCCGGCTGTCGCCGTTGCTTGAGGGAGATGAACCATGGCTGATCTGCGCAACACTTTCGTCGGCATCAAATCCCCCAACCCCTTCTGGCTCGCCTCGGCACCGCCGACCGACAAGGCCTACAATGTCGAGCGGGCCTTCAAGGCCGGCTGGGGCGGCGTCGTCTGGAAGACGCTCGGCGAGGACGGTCCGCCGGTCGTCAACGTCAACGGTCCGCGCTACGGCGCGATCTGGGGCGCCGACCGGAGGCTCCTCGGCCTCAACAACATCGAGCTGATCACCGATCGCGACCTCTACACCAACCTGCGGGAGATGAAGCAGGTCAAGATGAACTGGCCCGACCGCGCCCTGATCGCCTCCATCATGGTGCCCTGCGAGGAGGAAAGCTGGAAGGCGATCCTGCCGCTGGTCGAGGAAACCGGCGCCGACGGCATCGAGCTCAATTTCGGCTGTCCCCACGGCATGTCCGAGCGCGGCATGGGGGCCGCCGTCGGCCAGGTGCCCGCCTATATCGAGATGGTGGTGCGCTGGTGCAAGCAATATACGCGCATGCCGGTCATCACCAAGCTGACGCCGAACATCACCGACATCCGCCACCCCGCCCGCGCCGCCAAGGCCGGCGGCACCGACGCCGTGTCGCTGATCAACACCATCAACTCGATCACCTCGGTCAACCTCGACACCTTCGCGCCCGAGCCCTCGATCGACGGCAAAGGCAGCCATGGCGGCTATTGCGGCCCGGCGGTCAAACCGATCGCGCTCAACATGGTGGCCGAGATTGCCCGCGATCCGGAAACCCACGGCCTGCCGATCTCCGGCATCGGCGGCATCACCACATGGCGCGATGCGGCGGAGTTTCTCGTGCTCGGCGCAGGCAACGTGCAGGTCTGCACCGCCGCCATGACCTATGGCTTCAAGATCGTCCAGGAGATGATCACGGGGCTTTCGACCTGGATGGATGCCAAGGGCCACCGGACGCTCGACGACATCACCGGCCGGGCGATCCCCAACGTGTCGGACTGGCAGTATCTCAACCTCAACTATGTCGCCAAGGCCCGGATCGATCAGGATGCCTGCATCAAATGCGGCCGCTGCCACATCGCGTGCGAGGACACCTCGCATCAGGCGATCACACAGTATGTCGACGGCATCCGGCATTTCGAGGTGATGGAAGACGAATGCGTCGGCTGCAATCTCTGCGTCAACGTCTGTCCCGTGCAGGACTGCATCACCATGGTCGCCCTGCCCCCGGGCACGCTGGACGAGCGCACCGGCAAGGTGGTCGACCCCGCTTATGCGAACTGGACGACGCACCCGAACAACCCGATGTCGCGGCCGGCAGCGGAGTAACGGGAGAGCGCGTCGAACGGATCGTCGCGCTCCAAGAATGACCTGCCGCGCGAGACGTCGGCAGGCCAAAGGTCGATAAACTAGAGCGCCATATCCGGAACGCGACGCACATCACCGGCCGGAAGAGCGGAAGGCGTCGTTGCGCCGATGGCCGGCGGTGCGATGGCGAGTTGAAGGCGTTCGCTCGTCGCGGCCCAGGCCAGCGCGAGCGCCTGCGGGTCGTCGTTGAGCTTCTTGCCGTAGCTCGGCACCATCGCCTGCACCCTCACCTGCCATTCCGGCGTCGCCAGACGCTCGGCAAAGACCTTCTTCAGCACGTCCAGCATGATCGGCGCTGCCGTCGAGGCACCCGGGGATGCCCCCAGAAGAGCCGTGATCGTGCCGTCGGACGAGGCGACGATTTCCGTGCCGAGCTTCAGCACGCCGCCCTTTTCAGGGTCGCGCTTGATGATCTGCACCCGCTGCCCGGCCTGCCACAGGCGCCAGTCTTCACCCTTGGCCTGCGGGAAATACTCGCGCAGGGCAGCAAGGCGATCCTCGTCGGACATTAAGAGCTGGCCTGCGAGATACTGGACGAGGCTGAACTCGTTCATGCCCACCTGCAGCATCGGCCAGATATTGTCGAGCGTCACCGAGGCCGGAAGATCGAAGTAGGAACCGTCCTTCAGAAACTTGGTCGAGAAGGTCGCGAAGGGTCCGAACAACACGACCTGCTTGCCATCCAGCATGCGCGTGTCGAGATGCGGCACCGACATGGGCGGCGCGCCGACCGACGCCTGACCATAGGCCTTGGCCAGATGCCGGTTGACGATTTCGGGCTTTTCGCAGACGAGGAACGATCCACCGACGGGGAAGCCGGCATAGTCGGCAGCTTCGGGAATGCCCGACATCTGCAGCAGCGGCAAAGCGCCGCCGCCGGCCCCCAGAAAGACGAATTTCGCGTTGATCACGCCCTTCTGGGCGCCGGTCCGCGTGTCGGTGTAGCTCACACGCCAGGTGCCGTCCTCGTTGCGGGTGATCTCCTGCACCTCGCTGGAGGCCGTCAGGCTGAACGTCGGCTGGGTCTTCAGATGCGTGACGTACTGACGGGTAATCTCGCCGAAGTTCACGTCGGTGCCGAGCGGCGACCACGTGGCGGCCAGCGTCTGCGACCGATCGCGGCCTTCCATCATGATCGGAACCCATGTCGCGATCTCGTCATGGTCGCGCGAGAACTTCATGCCGGAGAACAGCGCACTCGCCTTCAGCGCCTCGAAGCGCTTCTCCAGGAAGTCCGTGTTGTCGTCGCCCCAGACGAAGCTCATATGCGGCGTGGAGTTGATGAAGGAGCGCGGGTGCTTCAGAACGCCGCGATCGACCTGATGCGCGAGGAACTGGCGGGAGACCTGGAAGGATTCGTTGATGCCGACGGCGCGGCTGATATCGACGTTTCCGTTCACATCCTTAGGGGTATAATTGAGCTCTGCGAGCGCAGAGTGGCCGGTGCCGGCATTGTTCCAGCCGTTGGAGCTCTCGAGCGCCACATCGTCCAGCCGCTCGATCATCTCGATCGACCACGACGGCTCCAGCTCGTTGATAAGCACGCCGAGCGTCGCGCTCATGATGCCGCCGCCGACGAGAAGCACGTCCACCGTCTTTTCGGGCGCAAGAGCCCAGCTGGGAAGCGAGGACAGGGTGAGAGCGGCCGCACCGGTTGCAGCGGATCCAAGAAGTTGCCGACGACTTATGGCCAGATGCTGCGAAGTTCCCGAACGCGGAGCGCCGCTAATCTTTTCACCGGCCATGTCAACCTCACGTCTTGTTAGTCCTCCCAGGATCGCCGTATAGGGGAAACCTTTTTTGGTGACAAGGCAATTTGTCGCAGCCGAAAATCAGGCAAGATCCGTCCATTCAGGGATTTCGCGGTGGCTCTTCCGGCGTCGAAGACCGTTCGTTCATGCGTGACGCGCGAGGAGGGCCAGCGCGAAAGGCCCATCCGGCTGAAGCCGAATGGGCCAGGCATCAGAACGTGATGACCACCTTGCCGAATGGCCCTCGATCCAGATGCGCGAAAGCCTCCGGCACCGCATCGAAACCATACCGTCGATCGATGACAGGCTTCAGCCCCGTGACGTCGATCGCCCGGACGAAATCCTCCAGCGCACGGCGATGGCCAACGCCGATCCCCTGAACGACAGGGCTCTTGAGAAGCAGCGGACCTGCGGGTCCGGACACTGCAAACCCCTCGAAGACGCCGATCACCGAGATCCGCCCACCGACCGCGACCGCCTTCAGCGACTGCGCGAAGCCTTCGCCGCCAGCCAGATCGAGAATGTGGTCGATGCCGTCATCCCCGGTGATCTCGAGAGCCTGTTCGACCCATCCCTCCCGCATCAGCAGGTGGTCCGCGCCGAGCGCTCTTGCCCGCTCCAGTTTCTGCGAATTGGACGAGGTGATGAACACCTCCGCGCCGTATGCCTTGGCGATCGCGAGACCGAACATCGCAACACCGCCCGTTCCCTTAATGAGAACGCGCTCCCCCGCCTGCAATTGCCCCTTCTCAACCAAAGCGAACCATGCCGTGAGGCCGGCGCAGGGCAACGTGCTGGCCTCTGCCGCGTCAAGCGTCTCGGGCGCACGTGAAAACCAGTCTTCGGGAAACGTCACCATCTCCGACAACACGCCGGGATAGGCTCCGCCAAGCGTACGATAAGGCGGCGTGCGGGCGTTGCCGAGAGGCTTCCCGTCGATCCACATCGGCGAGAAGGTCGAGATGACCCGGTCGCCGACCTTGAACCGCGTGGCCTGCGGCCCCACCGCCTCCACCACACCCGCCATGTCGGACGCCGGCACGAAGGGAAAGCCGAGGGCAAGACCCATGCCCGTCTCCACCACCAGCTTGTCGCGATAGTTGAGCGAGACCGCCTCCGTGCGAACGAGCACCTCCGTTCCCGTCGGCAAAACGACCTCCGCGGTGCCTTGAGCGAGATTGCCCGGCCCGAGGGCGCTCAGCTGCCACTGCTTGGTTTTCCGTACCATGTCCAACTCCTTCTTGATCGGAGACCAGACATTAACGGTGAACAGCATTCGGCAGTTATGATAGTATTTCGTCAGATCGGTTCCTTGAAAGATACAATGCTCGACCTTCGCGATATCCCCGTTTTCATCCAGACGGCAGAAGCCGGCAGCTTTTCCGCCGCCGCCAACCGGCTCCACCTCACCCGTTCCGCCGTCGCCAAGACCATCGCCCGCATGGAGCAGCGACTGGGTGTTCGCCTGTTCCACCGCACGACACGCTCCCAGAGCCTGACCGAGGAAGGCATCCTCTTTCACGAGCGCTGCCTGCGGGCGCTTCAGGAAATCCGCGCAGGCGAGGCGATGCTCGAATCCGGGCGCAAGGAGATCCGGGGACGCCTGCGCATTGCCCTGCCGGTCGTTCTCGGCCGCACCTGTATCGCGCCCATTCTCATGCGGCTTCTGGCCGAGCACACCGGCCTGGAGCTGGACATTTCCTTCAGCGATCGTCTCGTGGATTTTCTGGAGGATGGGTTCGATCTCGCCGTGCGCAACGGTGCACTTCGCGACGACAGCGACGTCATGTCCCGCGTAATCGCCCGTCAACGCATGACCGTCTGCGCTTCGCCGGCCTATCTGGACGCGCGTGGCGAGCCGCAGACGCTGGAGGAAATCGATCGTCACGAGACAATCGTTTACGCGCGAAACGGGGTCAAGCGCTCCTGGCTGTTCCCGACGCCGGACATGCCGGGGCGCAGCCTGGTGCCGCGCGCACGGCTGCAGCTCGACGATCTCGAAGCGATTGCCGACGCCGCCTGCGCGGGTTTTGGCCTTGCCTGGATGCCCTGCTGGCTCGTGCGCGACCGCATCGCCGACGGACGATTGCGTCAGATTCTCCTTTCGACGCAGGGCTTCGCCTTCCCGAGCCATGTCATCTGGCCGAAATCTCCCATCATGCTGCCAAGGACGCGCCTCGTGATCGACCGGCTCGCGACCGAGCTTCCGCTGGCAATGGGTTGAAGATGCGATAGCCTGCGTCCCACCTCGCTTGAACCCCGCGTCGCAATTCGTGCGTTGCTCCGCGTCGGAATCTGGCCGATAAGCATCCAGTGATCAACCGTTGGGACCGGAGCCCGCTTGAAACGCGATCGTTCGAAGCTGCGCAAGCGCCTGCATATCTGGACCGGCGTGTGCCTGGGTCTGTTTCTGCTCACGCACTTCCTCAACCACGCACTCGGTCTCATCTCGATCGACGCCATGGAACGCGGCCGGGACCTCTTCAACCAGATCTGGCGCAGCCTGCCGGGAACCATCGCCCTTTACGGGTCGCTTGCCGTCCATTTCGTGCTGGCGCTCGATGGTCTGCGGCGGCGGCAGACATTGCGCATGCCGATGCGCGAGGCACTGAAGATCGGCCTGGGGCTCGCTCTGCCCTTCCTGCTGATCAGCCACGTCACCGTCACCCGCATCGACTGGATGCTGTCGGGTTACTCCGCCGATTATCGCGATATCCTGCCGCGCATCTGGTCGAGAACCGGAAACACCGTTTGGCAGTCCATGGCGCTGATCATCGCCTGGGCGCATGGCTGTCTCGGTTTCTGGTTCTGGATGCGCGGCCGGGACTGGTATCCGCGCATGGCGCTGACGCTCTATACCCTTGCGCTTCTGGTCCCGGTGCTGTCGCTGCTCGGCTTCATAGTCGCCGCCCGCACCCTCGGACCCGCAATGCCGTCGAATGCCTGGTTCATGTCGGGCCGCACCGATCCCGCACGCCTGGCCGAGATACGACAGGCCATCTTCTATACCCTTGCGGCCTGCATCGGCTTCACGCTGCTCTGGCGGTCCTTCCCCATCCGCGGCAAGGTGCGGATCCGTTATCCCGATGGCAAGGTGCTGTCGGTCGCGCGCGGCTTCTCCGTGCTGGAAGCCAGCCGCTCGGCCGGCATACCACACCTTTCCGTCTGCGGCGGACGCGGCCGCTGTTCCACCTGTCGCGTCCGGGTCACGGATGGGCTGGAAGGCCTGCCGCCACCGAGCGAGGGCGAGCGCCAGACGCTGATCCGCATTCGCGCCGGCGAGAATGTTCGCCTCGGTTGCCAGCTTCGGCCGAACCACGACGTGGCCATCGCTCCTGTGCTCGGCGCGGACAATGTCGGCGTGCGCCCGCAGATCGGCGAGGACGTCGCCGCCGGTCGCGAACGCCGCATCGCCGTGCTGTTCTGCGACCTGCGCGATTTTACGCTGCTGACCCAGCAGCAGCTTCCTTTCGATACGGTCTTCCTGCTCAATCGCTACTTCGAGACGATCGGCGAAGCGGTCGAGGGCGCCGGCGGCGTGATCGACAAGTTCATCGGCGATGGCGTGTTGGCGATCTTCGGCCTCACCGGCCGGATCGAGGACGCCTGCGCCAATGCACTGGAGGCCACGGCGCGCATCGCCCGCGGCATGGAGACGCTCAACCGCAATTTCACGAGCGAACTCGACAAGCCGCTGCGCATCGCCATGGGCATGCATGCGGGCCCGGCGATCATCGGCCATATCGGCTATGGCCGCGCCTCGTCCCTGACGGCCGTCGGCGACACCATCAACGCGGCAAGCCGTCTCGAAGGGTTCGCCAAGGAATATGACGCCCAGCTCGCCGTCTCCGCCGATGTCATCCGCTATGCCGGATTGACACTGGACGACCGCGAAAGCCACGACATCGCCATTCGCGGCCGCAAGGGCACGCTGGAAACGCTGATCGTCGAAAATGCCGAGGAGATCGGCACGCTGCTTGCCGCCGCCCGCGACAGGAAGGCGGCCGTGGCGCAAGCCGCACGCACAGGCGCCTGATCAGACACCTGGTTTGTAGGTCTCAGACCGCAGGTCCACCAGTGGCAGGCCCGCCGACCGCGAGGCCATTGACGAAAAGCAGTTCCAGAAACCGGGCCGCATCCTCGAAGCGCCCCTCGCCGGCCCGATCCGTGCCGAGCACTGCCCGCACCTGCACGTCGAAGTCGGCATAATGTTGCGTCGTCGCCCAGATGGCGAAGATCAGGTGGTAGGGGTCGCACTTGGCGATCTTGCCAGCCTTGGCCCAGGCACGAATGACCTTCGCCTTTTCGTCCACCAGCGATTTCAGCGGCCCCATCAGCGCATCCTCGATCCGCGGCGCGCCCTGCAGGACCTCATTGGCGAAAAGCCGGCTCTCGCGCGGAAAATCGCGCGCCATTTCGAGCTTGCGCCGAATGTAGCTGCGGATCTCGGTCACCGGATTGCCCTCCGCATCGAATTCGCGCAGCGGATCGAGCCAGCTGTCGAGCACCCGCTCGATCAGTGCCCGGTGCATCGCCTCCTTGGTGCGGAAGTAATAGAGCAGGTTCGGCTTCGACATGCCCGCGACCTCGGCGATCTGGTCGATGGTGCTGCCGCGAAAGCCGTTGGTCGCAAAGACCTCCAGCGCCGCTTCCAGAATCAGCTCTTCTTTCTCCTCTTGGATCCGCGTCCGCCGCTGCGTTCTCGCTGCTCTCGGCAATGCCATTCCACGCCCCCTTCGCCAGCCTTCCGACCGCCATGTCCGTCACGTCGTTTTGCAGCTTTTTCGTTTTTTTGCTTTTCCGTCTTGAGTGCTGCAACGGAAGTTGTAATGTTTACCAACCGGTTAAATTATCAGTCACTTCAATGACAAACGCAACGACTGATACGAGGGCGAACAAAAAGAATGCCCCATTCGACCGGCGGGAACAATGCAATCGAACGTCAGGCCCGATCGCGCCATTGCGCGTCGCCGCGTTCGAACGAAGAGGGATGAAGCCGTGGCAGCACCAGGCGAGAATATGCGTGTCGATGCCGACCGTCTGTGGGACAGTCTCATGCAGATGGCGGAGATCGGCCCGGGCATTGCCGGCGGCAACAATCGCCAGACGCTAACCGATGCGGATGCCGAAGGCCGCAGCCTGTTTGCGACCTGGTGTCGCGACGCCGGCATGACCATGGGCATCGATCGCATGGGAACCATGTTTGCGACCCGTCCCGGCACCGACCCGGATGCCCTGCCCGTCTATGTCGGCTCGCATCTCGACACCCAGCCGACCGGCGGAAAATATGACGGCGTGCTCGGCGTGCTCGCGGGACTGGAAGTCGTGCGCACCATGAACGACCTTGGCCTGAAGACCAAGCACCCCGTCGTCGTCACCAACTGGGCGAACGAGGAAGGCGCGCGCTTTGCCCCCGCCATGCTGGCCTCGGGCGTCTTTGCCGGCGTCCACACGCTCGACTATGCCTATAGCCGTAGGGATCCCGACGGAAAGACCTATGGCGACGAGCTGAAGCGGATCGGTTGGCTGGGCGAGGAAGAGGTGGGCGCGCGCCAGATGCACGCCTATTTCGAATATCACATCGAGCAGGGTCCCATTCTGGAAGCGGAGAACAAGGCGATCGGCGTGGTCACCCACTGCCAGGGTCTCTGGTGGCTGGAATTCACGCTGACGGGCCGCGAGGCGCATACCGGCTCGACGCCGATGACGCTGCGCGTCAATGCCGGGCTTGCCATGTCGCGCATGGTGGAGATGGTACAGACTGTGGCCATGGGCGAACAGCCAGGCGCGGTCGGCGGCGTTGGCCAGGTCTTCTTCTCCCCGAACTCGCGCAACGTCCTGCCCGGCAAGGTCGTCTTCACCGTCGATATCCGCACGCCCGACCAGGCGAAGCTCGACCGCATGCGCGCAACGATCGAAGCGGAGGCCGCCCGGATCTGCGAAGATCTCGGCGTCGGCTACGCGGTCGAAGCCGTCGGCCATTTCGACCCCATCACCTTCGACCCGACGCTGGTCTCGACGGTGCGGACCGCCGCCGAAAAGCTCGGCCTCAGCCACATGGACATCATCTCCGGCGCCGGCCACGATGCCTGCTGGGCGGCCAAGGTCGCGCCTGCAACGATGATCATGTGCCCCTGCGTCGGCGGCCTCAGCCACAACGAAGCGGAGGAGATTTCCAAGGATTGGGCCAGCGCCGGCTGCGACGTGCTGTTTCATGCCGTGGTGGAGACCGCGGGGATTGTGGAGTAACATAGAAAAACAGGATGAGGACCGCACAGGAGACGGCGATGGGGCGTCCGAGAGAATTGTCGCAAGAAGAGCGGGCGGACCTGATGAGACGGGGCTATCGTCCGGTCGAGGTCTGGGTTCCCGTTACCGATGATATGGCTTTTCAGGAGCAGCTTCAGCAGGAGGCGCAACGGATCGCAGCGGCCGATGAGGAAGACGAAATCATGGACTGGATCGCGGCGGTCGGGCCGGTGGACTGGGACGAGCCATGAAACTCAGCCGGGGAGATGTCGTGATTGCGGTTTTTCCCGCTGAACTTGGAAAACCCAGACCTGCCGTGATCATGCAGGCAGATGCCTTCATCGAGCCTTTGAGCAGCATTCTTGCATGTCCGATTACAACATATCTGATCGACGCACCCGTACTTCGGCCCATCGTCGCGCCGACCGCTGAAAACGGTTTGCAGCACGTCTCTCAAGTTATGGTCGAAAAAATCTCGCCTCTGAAAAAGGAGGTCATTCGCCAACGAATCGGCCAGCTTGGTCCCGCGGATATGACAAGGCTCGAAATAGCTCTGACCTTGGCCGTTGGCCTGACTTATCCCGCTCTCCCGACGAGCGAAAAGAAACAACAACGGGAACATCCATGACCACCATCATCAAGAACGGCACCATCGTCACCGCCGATCTGACTTACACCGCGGACATCCGCATCGAAAACGGCGTCATAACCGAAATCGGGCAGAACCTTTCGGGTGGCGACACGCTGGACGCGACAGGCTGCTACGTGATGCCCGGCGGTATCGATCCGCATACGCATCTCGAAATGCCGTTCATGGGCACCTATTCCGCCGATGACTTCGAGAGCGGCACCCGCGCGGCGCTTGCCGGCGGCACGACGATGGTGGTGGATTTCGCTTTGCCGAACCCCGGTCAGTCGCTGCTCGACGCGCTCGACATGTGGCACAACAAGACCTCGAGGGCGGCCTGCGACTATTCCTTCCACATGGCCATCACCTGGTGGGGCGCGCAGGTCTTCGAGGAGATGGAGACGATCGTCCGACACAAGGGCATCAACACATTCAAGCACTTCATGGCCTACAAGGGCGCGCTGATGGTCGATGACGACGAGATGTTCGCGTCGTTCCAGCGTTGCGCGGAGCTCGGCGCCCTGCCGCTCGTCCATGCCGAAAACGGCGATGTGGTGGCGCAGATGCAAGCCAAACTCATAGCGGACGGCAATGACGGGCCCGAGGCGCATGCCTATTCCCGACCGCCGGAGGTCGAGGGCGAGGCGACGAACCGCGCCATCATGATCGCCGACATGGCCGGTTGCCCGGTCTATATCGTCCACACCTCCTGCGAGCAGAGCCACGAAGCCATCCGCCGCGCCCGGCAGAAGGGCTGCCGAGTCTATGGCGAGCCCCTGATCCAGCACCTGACGCTGGACGAAAGCGAATATGCCCATGCCGACTGGGACCACGCCGCCCGCCGCGTGATGTCGCCGCCCTTCCGCAGCAAGCAGCATCAGGACAGCCTCTGGGCCGGCCTCTCCTCCGGCTCGCTGCAGGTCGTCGCAACCGACCATTGCGCCTTCACCACGCAGCAGAAGCGCTCCGGCCTCGGCGACTTCCGCAAGATCCCGAACGGCACTGGAGGTCTCGAAGACCGCATGCCGATGCTCTGGACCTATGGCGTCGCCACGGGTCGCATCACCATGAACGAGTTCGTCGCCGTGACCTCGACCAACATCGCCAAGATCCTCAATATCTACCCGAAGAAGGGCGCGATCCTCGTCGGGGCCGATGCCGATCTCGTCGTCTGGGACCCGACCCGGACGAAGACCATCTCGGCAAAGACACAGCAATCGGCGATCGATTACAACGTTTTCGAGGGAAAGACCGTCACCGGCCTGCCCCGCTACACGCTGACCCGTGGCGTCGTCGCGATCGAGGAGGATACGGTCAAGACGCGGGAAGGCCACGGCGCCTTCGTGCGCCGCCCGCCGGTCACGCCGGTCGCAAAGGCGCTCTCGACCTGGAAGGACATCACCGCCCCGCGCAAGGTCACGCGGACCGGCATCCCCGCGAGCGGCGTCTGATGCGCGCCCTTGCGCTCTTTGCCGCCTGCGGCTGCGTCTCCGGCGTCAGCATCGCCGCACCCAGTTTTCTCGACGGGGCCTATGGCAATGCGGAAGGCTGCCTCTACGCCAAGACCGGGGAATCGAGCGGCGCCGACGCCTTCTTCCTCCTCAACGATGAAGGCATCACCACCGCCACGGCCTATTGCCAGTTCGAGGGAACGGCAGCGAAAACCGCGTCCGGCTTTACCATCCGCACCCAGTGCGACGCCGAAGGCGAGGTCGGCCCGAAGGAAACCGTCGCGCTCGACGAGGGCGCGAAGGGCTACACGATCCGTTTCAAGGACGGCACCACATGGGGACCGCTTTCGCAATGCCGCAGATGATACAAGATGCCCTCGCCCCGAAGACCGGGTCCCCGAATACCCGTTCCGTCGTATCCGCCCGGGATCTCGGCCTCACCTTCAAGACAGACGACGGCCCGGTCACCGCGTTGACGGGTGTCAATCTCGACGTCCGCAAGGGCGATTTCGTCTCCTTCATCGGCCCGTCCGGCTGCGGTAAGACCACGTTCCTGCGCGTCATCGCGGATCTGGAAAAGCCGACCGCTGGCACCATCACCGTCAACGGCACGACGCCCGAGGACGCGCGCAAGAACCGCTCCTACGGCTACGTCTTCCAGGCCGCAG
This sequence comes from Rhizobium sp. PP-CC-3A-592, assembly GCF_003217095.1. Classification (GTDB taxonomy): domain Bacteria; phylum Pseudomonadota; class Alphaproteobacteria; order Rhizobiales; family Rhizobiaceae; genus Ferranicluibacter. The sequence goes on along the minus strand of NZ_QJSR01000002.1, from coordinate 236,446 downwards.
CCCTTTATCCCTGGCGCACGATCGAGCAGAACATCGCCCTGCCGCTGGAGATCATGGGCTATAGTGAGGCCGAGAAGCGGGCGCGGATCGAGCGCACGCTTGCGCTGGTCAACCTCTCCGGCTTCGGCAAGAAATTCCCCTGGCAGCTCTCCGGCGGCATGCAGCAACGCGCCTCCATCGCCCGCGCGCTCGCCTTCGACGCCGATCTCCTGCTGATGGACGAGCCTTTCGGCGCGCTCGACGAAATCGTCCGCGACCACCTGAACGAGCAGCTCCTCGAACTCTGGGCGCGCACCGAAAAGACCATCTGCTTCGTCACCCACTCGATCCCCGAGGCCGTCTACCTCTCCACCAGGATCGTCGTCATGAGCCCGCGGCCGGGCCGGATCACCGACGTCATCGAGTCGACATTGCCGCGGGAGCGCCCGCTGGATATCCGCGAGACACCGGAGTTTCTGGAGATCGCCAGCCGGGTTCGGGATGGGTTGCGGGCGGGGCATAGCTATGACGAGTAGCGTGGGGTTGTGGGAGGAAAGAAGGAAGGCCCTCTCTGCCCTGCCGGGCATCTCCCCGACAAGGGGGGAGAAGACTTGGAGCGGGCTTTCCACTCCACAAAGCGGGTTTAGAATTTTACTGAACTGTCTTCACATGTGGCAGCATGCGCTCCGCACTGCACATCGAAAATGGATCAGGGAGCAGGCCACGAGTCCTCTCCCCCCTTGTGGGGGAGATGGCCGGCAGGCCAGAGAGGGCCTTCTTTCCCCAAACCACCACAACCGCCTCACCGGGACCACCCGAACCATGGCCCATTCCAACATCACCCCTCTCACCCGAACCCGCGCCAAGCGTCTCCGTCGGGAACGCACCAAGGCCGAGCAAATCATGTGGAACATCCTGCGGGATTTCCACCCCCGCGGCGCCCGCTTCCGGCGCGAAACGCCCATCGGCCCCTACATCGCCGACTTCGCGTGGCTATCCGCCCGCATCGTCATCGAAGCCGATGGTGACAGCCACGAGACCGACGCGGGAAAACAACACGCTCGGCGCCGCGACGCCTTCATGATCCAACAGGGCTTCAATGTCCTCCGCTTCGACAACGATCAGATCGTCGACAACCCGGATCATGTAACGCTGCTGATCGAAAGCAAGATTGCCGAGCTTCTTGCCGAGGTGGGAGCGTCGTGATGCCTGTTCGAAAGAAACACCCTCTCTGGCCTGCCGGCCATCTCCCCCACAAGGGGGGAGAAGACGTGCGGCGAGGTCTTTCTCTCACCATCGGCATCCAGAGTGAGTTTGCGCAAAACAGGGCGATCGGCAGCCACCTGCAGGTCTCCCCCCTTGTGGGGGAGATGGGCGGCAGCCCAGAGAGGGCCTTCTTTCATCACCCCATCACCACCGGGGTGCCCTACCTATGACCACGCGCGAAAAAATCCTCCCCGTCCTCACCATTCTCTCAGCCCTCCTCGTGTTCTGGTACGCCGCCGCCGTCTACCTCAACGCGCCGTTCGAGCGCGACACCGCCGCCCGGGCGGGCACCACCATCACCTTTTCGGAAATCGTGCCGCGGACGATGGCGCAGGCGCGGCCTGTTCTGCCAGCACCGCATCAGGTGATATCAGAGCTCTGGGACACCACCATCAACAAGCCGGTGACCTCCAAGCGCAGCCTCGTCTACCACGCCTGGATCACGCTCTCGGCCACGCTCGTCGGCTTCGGGCTCGGCACGCTGCTCGGCATAACGCTTGCCGTCGGCATCGTGCATAACAGGGCGATGGATCGCTCGCTGATGCCCTGGATCATCGCCAGCCAGACCATCCCGATCCTCGCCATCGCCCCAATGATCATCGTCGTGCTGAACGCCATCGGCATTTCCGGCCTGCTGCCGAAGGCGCTGATCTCGACCTATCTCTCCTTCTTCCCGATTGCCGTCGGCATGGTGAAGGGCCTGCGCAGTCCCGAGCAGATCCAGCTCGACCTGATGCGTACCTACAATGCCAGCCCCTCGCAGCTGTTCTGGAAGCTCCGCTGGCCGGCCTCCATGCCCTATCTGTTCACCTCGCTGAAGGTGGCGGTGGCGATCTCGCTGGTCGGGGCCATCGTCGGCGAATTGCCGACAGGTGCTGTCGCAGGCCTCGGCGCGCGCCTGCTGGCCGGGTCCTATTACGGGCAGACGGTGCAGATCTGGTCGGCGCTGTTCATGGCCGCCGGCCTTGCCGCCATCCTCGTTCTCATCGTCGGCGCGGCCCACAGCGCGGTGTTGCGCCGCATGGGAGCCCGCCCATGAACGCCATCCTCCCCGCCATCCTCTTCTGGCTCGCCGCCTGGGCGCTCAACGAATGGCTCGTCCGCCGGAAACCCACATCGAAAGCCGCAGAGCGCATGATCCGCCTCGTCGTGCCGGTCCTCTTCGGCGTCAGCCTGCTCGTCCTCTGGGAAGGCTTCGTGCGCGGCTTTGCCGTGCCGGCCGTCCTGCTGCCGCCACCCTCCATGATCTGGACGCGCCTCATCTCGTCGCTGCCGACGCTCTGGGCGGATTTCCGCCAGACCTTCCTCAAATCCGTGCTCACCGGCTATGTCGCCGGCTGCGGGCTCGGCTTCCTCGTCGCCATCGCCATCGATCGCTCGCCCTTCCTGCAGAAGGGCCTGCTGCCGCTCGGCAATTTCGTCTCCGCCCTGCCCGTCGTCGGCATCGCTCCGATCATGGTCATGTGGTTCGGCTTCGACTGGCCCTCCAAGGTCGCCGTCGTCGTCATCATGACGTTCTTTCCCATGCTGGTGAACACGGTGACCGGGCTTGCCGCCGCAAGCAGCATGGAGAAGGACCTGATGCAGACCTATGCGGCATCCTGGTTCCAGACGCTGGTCAAGCTCCGGCTGCCGGCCGCCTGGCCCTTCATCTTCAACGCGCTGAAGATCAACTCGACGCTGGCGCTGATCGGTGCCATCGTTGCGGAGTTTTTCGGCACGCCGATCGTCGGCATGGGCTTTCGCATCTCCACCGAGGTCGGGCGCATGAATGTAGACATGGTCTGGGCGGAAATCGGTGTCGCGGCTTTGGCCGGGTCAGTGTTTTATGGTGTGGTGGCGCTGGTGGAACGCGTCGTCACCTTCTGGCATCCGTCCGTCCGCGGTGGACGGGCGTAAAAAAGACGAACGATAACAAAGGGAACATACATGAAACGGACAATCGCATCGCTTCTCATGTCCAGCGCGCTGACGCTGGCCGCCTTCGACGCCATGGCGGCAGACAAGGTAACGCTGCAGCTGAAATGGGTCACGCAGGCCCAGTTCGCCGGCTACTACGTCGCCAAGGACAAGGGCTTCTACGAAGAAGAAGGTCTCGACGTCGAGATCAAGCCGGGCGGCCCGGATATCGCACCGCCGCAGGTCATCGCCGGCGGCGGCGCCGATGTCGTGGTCGACTGGATGCCGTCGGCACTCGCCACCCGGGAAAAGGGCGTCGCCCTCGTCAACATCGCCCAGCCTTTCAAGAAATCCGGCATGATGCTGACCTGCCTCAAGGAGAGCGGCGTCGCGACCCCGGCCGATTTCAAGGGCAAGACGCTCGGCGTCTGGTTCTTCGGCAACGAATATCCGTTCCTCTCCTGGATGAGCCAGCTCGGCCTGAAGACGGATGGCGGGCCGGAGGGCGTGACCGTGCTGAAGCAGGGCTTCAACGTCGATCCGCTGATCCAGAAGCAGGCCGCCTGCATCTCCACCATGACCTATAACGAATACGGTCAGGTTCTCGACGCGGGCATCAAGCCGGAGGATCTCGTGACCTTCAAGTACGAGGATCAGGGCGTCGCGACGCTGGAAGACGGCCTTTACGTGCTCGAAGACAAGCTGAAGGACCCGGCCTTCAAGGACAAGATGGTCAAGTTCGTCCGCGCCTCCATGAAGGGCTGGAAATATGCCGAGGAGCATGTGGACGAAGCCGCCGGCATTGTGCTCGAAAACGACGCCACGGGCGCCCAGACCGAAGAGCACCAGAAGCGCATGATGGGCGAGATCGCCAAGCTCACCGCCGGCTCCAACGGCGCACTGGATGAAGGCGACTACACTCGCACCGTCGCATCCCTCATGAAGGGCGGTTCCGACCCCGTGATCACCAAGGAGCCGGCCGGCGCCTGGACGCACGAGATCACCGATGCAGCCCTGAAGTAGGCCCGCAACACGAGAACATTCGGCAGCGCGCGGCTTCGGTCGCGCGTTTTGCGTTCTGCCTGAAAAATGCCTGATCTCGACGCCATATACCGTAAAGACCGCCACATTTGCGCGGCTTCGGCGACGTGTGATGCCGGCCGTCGCCTCCATTTCGACAAGCATCCGACACGGGATGATGGTATAGACGCTCAAGGGTGCAGTGCCGCGGGGGCGTGGCGCGTGCCGCGAGATGACGGGGCGGCAAGGCGGCACGGTCGCCTTTCAGCAGATTTCGACAGTGAGGACGGGCCGATGGCTGGTGAAGGTACGTTTGCAAACGGCATGCGCACGGCTGCGCGGGTTCCCACACTTCTGACAGCGCTTCTGCTGGCGGCGGCGCCCGTCTTGACGCGCGAGGCCCTGGCGCAGGACGCAACGCCGGCCAAAACGGAGACACAAACAGCGCCCGACACCGCCTACCCCTCCATCGTCGTCACCAAAGCCGAAATACGGACGGTCATCGACCGTGTCATCGCAACGGGAACCATCCAGGCCGTCGAGGAAACCTTCGTGCAGCCGCTGGTCGAAGGCCTGTCGATCCGCAGTCTCGCCGTTGATATCGGCGATACCGTCAAGGCCGACGGCACCATGGCCACACTGAACGACGACGCTCTGCTGCTGACCCGCAGCGAGAACGAGGCGAACCTTGCCAGGGCTCGCGCCTCGCTTGCCCAGTACCAGGCGCAGCTGGTGGAAGCACAGGCCAATGCGCAGGAGGCCGTCCGCGTCTCCGCCCGCAATGCCAAGCTCAAGGAAGCCGGCTCCGTCTCGACAGCGCTTGCCGACCAGACGGAAGCGGCCGCTGCCGCCGCGCTCGCCCGCGTCAATTCCGCCGAGCAACTGATCGCGGTCGCGCAGTCCGACATCAAGGTCGTCGAAGCCCAGATCTCCGATGTCGATCTCCGCCTCGCCCGCACCGTCATCAAGGCGCCCGTCGCCGGCGTGGTCTCGGCACGGACAGCCAAGGTCGGCGCCATTGCCGCGGGCTCCGGCCAGCCGCTCTTCACCATCATCCGCGACGGCGCGGTGGAAATGCGGGCAGACGTCTCGGAAAGCGATCTCCTGAAGCTCGCAGTCGGGCAGAAGGCCAAGCTGAAGCTTGCAGATAGCAGCGTCACGCTCAACGGCACGATCCGCCTGATCTCGCCGACCGTAGACGCCGACACCCGCCTCGGCACCGTCTTCATCAGCATCGCCGAGCCGGAAAGGGCGCGTGTGGGCATGTATGCGAACGCCGACATCACGATCGAGGAAAAGCAGGCGCTGGCCCTGCCGCTCACCGCCGTGACCAGCGGCAAGACCGAAACCGTGGTGCGCAAGGTGCGCGACGGCGTGGTCGAGATGGCACGCGTCGAGACGGGCATTCAGGACGGCCGCTATATCGAGATCCTCTCTGGACTCAGCGATGGCGACGAGGTCGTGGCCAAGGCCGGCGCCTATGTCCGCGACGGCGACCGCATCACCCCGGTCAAGGCAGCAGTCCCCATCGACAAGACGGCCACCAACTGAGGATCGACCCGCCATGAACTTTTCGGCCTGGGCCATTCGAAATCCGATCGCACCGATCCTCACCTTCGTGCTGCTGATGTTCCTCGGCTATCAGTCGTTCAACACGCTGCCGATCACGCGCTTCCCCAATATCGACGTGCCCATCGTCTCCATCGCCGTGTCGCAGAGCGGCGCAGCCCCTGCCGAGCTGGAAACGCAGGTCACCAAGGAGATCGAGGATGCCGTGGCCGGCATCGCCGGGGTCAAGCACGTCACCTCCACCATCACCGACGGCCTGTCGACGACCGCCGTCCAGTTCGAGATCGAGATCCCGACCAACCAGGCGGTGCAGGACACCAAGGACGCGATCGACCGCATCCGCGGCGACCTGCCGGCCGGCATCGAGGAGCCGATCGTCGCCAAGGTCGATGTCGAGGGGCAGGCGATCCAGACCTTCGCCGTCTCCGCGCCGGACATGACGCTGGAGGAAATCAGCTGGTTCGTGGACGACACGGTGAAGCGCTCGCTGCAGGGCCAGACCGGCATCGGCCGCATCGACCGCTACGGCGGCGCCGACCGCGAGGTGCGTGTCGAGCTCAACGAAAGCCGCCTGAACTCCTACGGCATCACCGCGACCGACGTGAACGCGCAACTGCGCAAGATGAACACCGACCTCGGCTCCGGCCGCGGGCAGATCGGTGGCAGCGAACAGGCGATCCGCACGCTCGGCGACGCCCGCTCGGTCTCGGCGCTCGCCGATACGATGATCGCCATGCCGAACGGCCGCTTCGTGCGCCTGTCGGAACTCGGCACCGTCACCGATACCTACGAGGAGCCGAAGAGCTTTTCGCGCTTCGACGGCACGCCCGTCGTCACCTTCGCCGTCTTCCGCTCCAAGGGCGCCAGCGAGGTCAGCGTTGCCGAAACCGTCGCAAAGTCGCTGGACACCGTCCGCGCCGCCCATCCCGGCGTGTCGATCCAGCTGATCAACGACAGCGTCTACTTCACCTATGGCAACTATGAAGCTGCCCTTCACACGCTGATCGAAGGCGCGCTGCTGGCGGTCGCCGTCGTGCTGCTGTTCCTGCGCAACTGGCGCGCGACGCTGATTTCCGCCCTCGCTCTGCCGCTGTCGGCCATCCCCACCTTCTGGATCATGGACCTGCTCGGCTTCTCGCTGAACCTCGTCTCGTTCCTGGCCCTGACGCTTGCGACCGGCATCCTCGTGGACGATGCGATCGTGGAGATCGAGAATATCGCCCGCCACATCAAGATGGGGAAATCACCCTATAAGGCGTCGATCGAGGCGGCTGACGAGATCGGCCTTGCCGTCATCGCCACCACCTTCACCATCATCGCCGTCTTCGTGCCGGTGTCGTTCATGCCGGGCATTCCCGGACAATACTTCATCCAGTTCGGCCTGACGGTCGCCGTGTCCGTCTTCTTCTCGCTCATGGTCGCCCGCCTGATCACGCCTGTTATGGCGGCCTATCTCATGCGCTCCGGCGATGGCGACGGGCATGGCGAAGAGCGTGACGGCCTGTTCATGCGCGGCTACACCTGGCTGGTCGCCGCCACCACGCGGCGCTGGTACATGCGCTACCTCACCTTGTCCGTGGCGCTCGCCTTCCTCGTCGGCTCGGTCATGCTGCTTCTCACCGTGCCCGGCAGCTTCCTGCCGCCGGAAGATGCCTCGCGCATCGTGCTCTCGGTCGAATTGCCGCCGGATGCCATGCTGGAGGATACCGACCGGACGAGCGCGGAAATCTACGACCGGATCAAGGATTTCCCGGGCGTCGAAGGCATCTTCGTGCTCGGCGGCGCCTCGCCAAAGGGCGATCTGGAGCTGCGCCGTGCCACCATCACCGTCATGCTGGACAAGCTCGACCATTCGCTCGTCAACAAGCTGGTCAATACGCTGCTCGGCAATCTGCCGCTGGTCGGGCAATATATGCCGAAGCTGCCGCCGGCCGGCCGCATCATTCCGCAGTCGCAGATCGAGGCCCAGGTTTTCGCAGCCATCCATTCCATCCCGGACGTTCGCGTTCTCAAACTCAACGACCGCGGCGAGCGCGACCTTGCCTTCAATCTTCTTTCCAACAACGACGCTGCCCTGAACGAAGCTGTCGGTCTGCTGGAGGCCAAGCTGCGCGACGAGCCGACGCTCGCCAATGTCAGCCCGGATGGCGCCCTGCCCCGCCCGGAACTGCAGCTGCGCCCGCTTGCAGACCGCATGTCGCGCCTCGGCATCACGACGTCGCAACTCTCCGACGTCGTGCGTGTCGCAACCATCGGCGATATTGACGCGGCGCTGACCAAGATCTCGCTCGACGACCGGCAGATCCCGATCCGCGTGCAGATCGACACCGGCCTGCGCACCGATCTCGCCGCCATCCGCAACCTCAAGATCCAGACGGCTTCCGGCGCGCTCGTGCCCATCTCCAGCGTCGCCGATATTTCCTATTCGGAAGGCCCGAGCTCCATCAAGCGCTACGACCGCTTCCGCGTCGTCACCATGGGCGCGGACCTTCCCGTTGGCGTCGCGCTCAACTCGGCCTCCGACCGTTTCAAGCAGGCGGCAAACGAGATCCGCTTGCCCGAAGGCGTCCGCTTCCTCGAAAGCGGCGACGCCGAAGTCCAGGCGGAAATGCAGTCCGGCTTCGTCCATGCCATGCTGCTCGGCCTGCTGCTGGTGCTCGTGGTGCTCATCCTCCTCTTCAAGGACGTCATCCAGCCCTTCACGATCCTGTTCTCGCTGCCGCTTGCCATCGGCGGCGTCGCGCTCGGCCTGATCGTCACCAACAATGCGCTCTCCATGCCCGTCCTCATCGGCATCCTCATGCTGATGGGCATCGTCACCAAGAACGCCATCCTGCTGGTCGATTTCGCCATCGAGATGAAGCGGCACGGCATGGAACGGGTCGATGCCATGGTGGAGGCGGGCCGCAAGCGCGCCCGGCCGATCATCATGACCTCCATCGCCATGTCGGCCGGCATGCTACCATCGGCGCTCGGCGTCGGCGAAGGCGGCTCGTTCCGCGCGCCCATGGCCATCGCCGTCATCGGCGGCATCATCGTTTCCACGGTGCTGTCGCTGGTCGTCGTGCCCTCGTTCTTCCTGATCATGGACGACCTCTCCCGCCTCCTCGGCTGGTCCTTCGGCCGCCTGGTGGGCAAGAAGGAGGCCGAGACCGTGCCGCTGGAGAACGTGGTGTTGACCGAAAAGCTCGCCGAGCAGTCCGAAACCATCGAAGCCTTGCAGACCCGCCTCGACCGCTTGGAAAGCCGCACCTCCCCCGGCACACTGCGCGCGGTTGGAGGCACCGTGGTCACGCATCCGGCACTGGCTGCGGAGTAGCCGGTAGGACGTCGAGCCTGCGGCTGCCCCTCACCCTAGCCCTCTCCCCGCATGCGGGGAGAGGGGACGCGGCCTGCTAGGCGGTTCGATATGGGGTGGAATGGTGCCTCAGGATCCCTTCTCCCCGCGCGCGGGGAGAAGGTGGCGGCAGCCGGATGAGGGGCTGCCACGCCCTCGCGACGAAGCCAGCGGATGGAAACCTACAGCCCGCCCTCAACCCGCAAAAACTCCACGATCCGCTCCACGCCCTCTCCGCGCTTCATGTCCGAAAACACGAACGGGCGGGACTGGCGCATGCGGTCGGCGTCGCGCTGCATGACGTCGAGGTCGGCGCCGACATATGGGGCAAGGTCCTTCTTGTTGATGACGAGAAGATCGGACCGGGTGATGCCGGGGCCGCCCTTGCGGGGGATTTCTTCGCCCTGGCAGACGGAGATAACGTAGAGCGTGATATCCGCGAGATCGGGCGAGAAGGTCGCGGCCAGATTGTCGCCGCCGGATTCGATGAAGACGATGTCGAGATCGGGAATGCGGCGGTTGAGATCGGCGATGGCCTGCAGGTTGATCGTCGCATCCTCGCGGATGGCCGTGTGCGGGCAACCGCCCGTCTCCACGCCGACGATCCTGTCGGACGGCAGCGCCTGCATGCGCACCAGCGCCTCGGCATCTTCCTGCGTGTAGATGTCGTTGGTGACCACCGCGACCGACCATCGGTCGCGCATCGCCTTGCAGAGCTTATCCGTCAGCGCCGTCTTGCCGGAGCCGACCGGACCGCCGATGCCGACGCGGAGGGGGCCATTGGAAGATGCCATGAGATTGTCCTTTCAGGTGCGCATGTCGAGGTCAGCAGGTCCGCCTGGACGTCGGACGATGCGTCGATACGAAGAGAGTGAGCCTGTCCTTTTTCGGAAAGGCTCCGGACCGGGCGGGCGGATGCCGCACGGCGGAATTTCATGTCCGCCCTCACGAGCGGAACAGCCGCGAGGGCAGCGTCTCATGCCGGATACCGGCGATATCGGCGAGAAGTCCCGCAGAGCCGAGATCGTCCAGCGAACTTGCCGCCGCGCGCGCGGCGGTCGCCGCGATCTCGCCTTCGAGCGCCGCCAGCACGGCCACCCCGGCACGCTGCCCGAGCACGCCACAGCGGATCGCGACGGAGACCTGATTGGAAGCCGTCGCATGCAGATAGGCGGCAATCGCAGGCTCGGCGCCTGTCGCATGCGCACCGGCAACCGCACCGACAGCAACCGGATAGGCCATGCGCAAAGGCATGTCACCGCCAACCGTCGGCCAGGCCGAGGCCGCCGCAATAAAGGCCTCGCCCTGCAGCATCGTTTCCATCTGCCGCTCCCGGCTCCCGGCCATGGCCTCCGCCAGCGAAGCGACCGCGTGAAGCCGCTGGACGTCCTCGGCGGCACGATAGCTTTCCGCCAGCAGCACCGCATCGTTCCAGACGGCCCCCTCGGCAATAGCGCCGGACAGCCAATCCTGAAGCGAGGCCGCATCCGCAACGCTGCCATCCGCCACCGCCTGCTCGAGCCCTGCCGAATAGGAGAAGGCCCCGATGGGGAAGGCCGGCGACATCCAGGTGATCAGCCGGAGCAGGGCCTGCGTCCCGCCCGAAGCCGACGGCTGTTTCTGCCCGTACGTGAGCATGTCAGTCATGGGGATGGTGGTGCCCTTTTTCGTCATGGCCATGCATGTCGTGATCGTGGTCGTGGTGGTCATGGCTGTGCCCGACGTGATCATGCTTCCCATGCTCGTGCCCACTCTGATCGTGAGACCCATGATCATGCCCACTGTGGTAAGCGCCGCGCATCGGCTGGAACTGCGCCGTCACATCGTTCACCTCGGCGCCGAGACCGATCAGCATTGACCGAATCACCGGATCGCGCAGGATAACGATGCGGTCGTCGCGGATTTCAGCCTGCAGGTGTCGGTTGCCGAGATGCCAGGCAAGCTCGACGAGGTGAAGCCGGTCGCGCGGCAGGATCTCGTAGAGCGGCTCTTCCACGGCGGCGATGAGGATATAGCCGCCGCCCTCCAGCACCAATGCATCGCCATCCGCCAGCATCACGGCCTGCTTCAGGTCCAGCATGACGACATCGTCATCCGGCAGGTGCAAGAGCTTACGCCTCAAATGCCGCTGATCGTGCGGCAGGCGCAGCACCGCGACTGGCGTGATATCGGCCGGTGCCGGGGAAACGATGGAGGTGGAGCGATAGGGCATGGTGACCTCGATCAATTGAAATGCGTGAGAGAAAAGGTGAGCGATATCGGCAGCGGGTTCCACAGTCCTGTGCGCAGGCCCGCCGCCCTCAGGCCCCGCGCCGTCCATGTGTTGCAGCCGGCCAGCGCCGTGAACCAGCCGGTGGCCTCGAAGAACCGGTCGTTCTGCCCGTAGCGCACATCGGGCACGGGCACGACCTGCCCTTCCCGCGTTGCAAAACTTGCCGCGATCATGTCGAGCAGCCGCTTATAGCCGGCCGGCCCGATGTCGAAACCTTGCACGCTCAGTGAAGGTTCGGCAAGCGCGCCGACGACATCCACATGCAGCACGGCCCGATCGAGCGTCAGCCCGCGCAGCAACGGCAGCGGCTTCAGGTCCGCCCAGGTCGGCGTCTCCAGATAGAAGGTACGCCCGCCCCGGCCGAAAACGATCCATCGCGCTGCAAGATCATCGACCGGAACGCCGCTCTCGCCGAGAAACGGAAACCGCGCCAGGCTTTCCGCATCCACGGGAATGGCGATATCGGTGTGGATCGGGTTGGAGAGCACGAGGATGCGCCGCGTTTCCCCGCCTTCCCCTTCCCGGGAGGCAAACAACGGTTGCGGCACGATGGTCCCGAGACCCGCCGCAAACGCAAGAAGCAAAACCAGCAACGGCAGACCGATCGACAGCCTCCGGATGACCTGGCGCAGCCTCGTCATGCCCACACGGTGATGGCTGCGCGTTTCCGGCAAGGCTTCGACGTCGCGGTCACGAGCATTTAGAACAGGAAATAGCGCTGCGCCATCGGCAGCACCGTCGCCGGCTCGCAGGTCAGAAGCTCGCCATCCGCACGCACTTCGTAGGTCTCCGGATCCACCTCGATGACCGGCGTCAGGCTGTTGTGGATCATCGAGGCCTTGCCGATGCCGCCGCGCGTGTTCTTCACCGCCATCAGCGTCTTCGCCACGCCGAGCTTTGCCGCAAGGCCGGCATCCAGCGATGCCTGCGACACGAACGTGACCGAAGAATTGGTCCGCGCCTTGCCGAAAGAGCCGAACATCGGCCGGTAATGCACCGGCTGCGGCGTGGGAATGGAGGCGTTCGGATCGCCCATGGGTGCGGCCGCGATCATGCCGCCGAGCAATACCATATCCGGCTTCACGCCGAAGAAGGCCGGGTTCCACATCACGAGATCCGCTCGCTTGCCGACCTCTACCGAGCCGATTGCGTGGCTGAGGCCATGCGCGATGGCCGGGTTGATCGTGTACTTCGCGATATAGCGCTTCACCCGCATATTGTCGTTGTCGCCGGTTTCGCTCGGCAGCCGGCCGCGCTGCCGCTTCATCTTGTCGGCCGTCTGCCAGGTCCGGATCGCCACTTCGCCGACGCGGCCCATGGCCTGGCTGTCGGACGAAATGATGGAGAAGGCGCCGATATCGTGGAGAATATCTTCCGCCGCAATGGTCTCCTTGCGGATCCGGCTTTCGGCAAAGGCGATATCCTCGGGGATCGACGGCGACAGGTGATGGCAGACCATCAGCATGTCGAGATGCTCGGCCAGCGTGTTGATCGTGTAGGGCCGCGTCGGATTGGTGGAGGACGGGATGACGTTCGGCTGGCCACAGATCTTGATAATGTCCGGCGCATGCCCGCCGCCCGCCCCTTCCGTGTGGAAGGCATGGATGGTGCGGCCCTTCAGCGCCGCGATGGAATCTTCCACGAAGCCGCTTTCGTTCAGCGTGTCCGTGTGGATCATCACCTGCACGTCGTATTCGTCAGCGACCGACAGGCAGCAGTCGATCGCGGCCGGCGTCGTGCCCCAGTCCTCGTGCAGCTTCAGCGACGTCGCGCCGCCCAGCACCATTTCGACGAGCGCACCCGGCAGCGAGGCATTGCCCTTGCCGGCAAAGGCGAGGTTCATCGGGAAGGCGTCGGCTGCCTCGATCATCCGCGCTAAGTGCCAGGGACCGGGCGTGCAGGTGGTGGCGAGCGTGCCGTGTGCCGGACCAGTGCCGCCGCCGAGCATGGTGGTGATACCGGACATCAGCGCTTCCTCGATCTGCTGCGGGCAGATGAAGTGGATATGGCTGTCCATGCCGCCGGCGGTGATGATCTTGCCTTCGGCCGCGATCGCCTCCGTGCCGGGGCCGACGATGATATCGACGTTCGGCTGCGTATCCGGATTGCCCGCCTTTCCGATCGCGACGACCAGCCCGTCCTTCAACCCGATATCGGCCTTCACGATGCCCCAGTGGTCGACGATCAGCGCATTGGTGATGACGGTGTCCACGGCGCCATCCGCCCGCGTCACCTGGCTCTGGCCCATGCCGTCGCGGATGACCTTGCCGCCCCCGAACTTCACCTCGTCGCCATAGGTGGTGAAATCCTTCTCCACCTCGATGAACAGCTCCGTATCCGCCAGCCGCACCCGGTCGCCCGTCGTCGGGCCGAACATGTTGGCATAGGCGGCGCGGGACATCTTGTAGGACATGGTCTACCTCGAAAGTTCGGAGAAAAGGGGCGACCGCGCCGCAGCACGATCGAAGGTATAGGTGGTCCGGCAGCCATTGCGGCTGTTGATCTCGCCGATCAGGTGGTCGGCAAAGTCGCCCGGATGATCTTCGTAGGAACGCAGGGATGCAATGACCGCATCGCGATCCTGCACGACGATCCGCGGTCTATTCAGCATGTCGAAAATGAACGCGGAAACCACGGGCCGCGCCATCTTCACTTTCTGCCGCAGCAGCCAAACGACCTCTACGAGAACGACGTGATTGATGAAGACGGGCGCGATCTCCTGCTCAAGAAAGGCTGTCGCCTGCTCGCCCTGCTTTACGCCTTCCGCGTCGGTGATCGAGCCCAGGGCCAACCACCGCATCACCATGTTGGTGTCGAGACCGATCATTCCCCGCTCTCCCGAAAACCGGCATTCCGAGCTTCCCTGATCCAGTCATCCAGTTCCTCGCCGGTGATCGGCCTCTCCAGCTTCACGATCCCGCGCAAGTCCTCGAAACTCTTCCCCGGCTTGCGGATTTCGACCGCACCAGCCTCGTTGGCAACGAACTCGACCGCGTCCCCGTCTTTCAGGCCGAGTGCCTTCAGCACCGACTCGGGAACCGTGATCGTGCCTGCCTTGATCCTGACCGTCTCGCCCATGGCGTGCTCCTAGCTCCCGACCGCGAGAGACAAAGCCGGCGCCGCATCCAGCCGCCGGAGCCGGCCCTCGGCGATCCAGCGATCGACCAGCTGCGCCTCCGCTGCGAAGGGATGTCCATCCCAGCCGACATGGGCGAAGCCGGCAAGGGCGATATCCGCCGCAGGATGCGCACCAATCACGTCGGCAATGACGACGATACCGCTGCTCGGGACGATGTAGGGGGCGGGCGAAAAGCTTGCGAGAATCGTCTCCAGGAAACGCTGGGTTTCCGCATCGAGAACCCGGAACGCCTTGCCGGCCGCAAGCGCAAAGGCCTCGAACCCCTCTGTCTCGTCGTCGCAGAAATCATCGAGCTCCGGATGCGTGATGGCGAGCGGTGCCCGAAGCGCCGCGAAAACCGCTGGGTTGCGGACACACCAGATGCCTGTCGCCTCGGCCACCGCCGGATGCGCCGCCCAGGCCGTCGGCAGGATGGTGGGGTGCACGGCGGAGGGAACCGAGGTTCCCAGCATCATCTTCGCCGGCCGGCCGGTATTGCAGACCGCGACGATATCGGTGCGCTCGCCCGGGCGATACGAGCGGCAATCGTTGAAACGGATGACGCAATCGGCAGACGCGATCGCGTTGGCGGCGCTGTCCGGCACCGACCCATTGCCAACGATCACGATGCGCGCACCGGTCTTCACAGCATTCTGCCCTCGGTTTCCTACCGCCCGTCGATCCTGCCGGCTTCCCATCCTGAAAGACCGGTCGAACCCGCAACCTGCTTCATTCTCGAACCGCCGTCTCGACGATCAGCGATCGGCCAGCGCCGCGTTCAGCTCGTCCGTCCGCTTGGCGGTGAGGTCCGCAAGGCAACCCGCCACCAGCATCGGCTCCATCGTTCCGCCTCGCGCCTCGAACCCGGCCAGGTCGCACTGGCCGTCGCGATAGGCGATCCAGGCGCGTTGCGCGGTCTTCAGGGCCTCGACGGCACCGACCATGGTGTCGCCGAGATCGGCGAAATCCTTGTCCATCGCCTGCGCACGCGCCATCGTCTTGCGATAGGCAGCGTTCAGCGCCACGTCCGCGGTCTCGTAATCCTGCTGCGAACACGCCGTCATGTCGCTCTGGGTCATCGCCTTGCTGCAATCGAGATCATCCGGCCCAGCCGCCGAGGCAGCCCCTGCCCCGAGAAACAGGCAAAAAGCCAGTGCCGCGCCGGAATATGCGAGCCGCATCGCCATGTCAGAGCGCACCCATGACCTTTTGGCGGAAACCATAGACTTCCCGCTTGCCGACGAACGGAATGAGCGTCACATCGCGCGTCTGACCCGGCTCGAAGCGCACCGCGGTGCCGGCGGGAATGTCCAGCCGCTTACCATGGGCGGCCGCGCGATCGAAGGTCAGCCCGGCATTGGTCTCGGCGAAATGATAGTGGCTGCCGACCTGCACCGGCCGGTCGCCGGTGTTCGACACCTCGATGGTCACCGTCTCCAGCCCCACATTCAGCTCGATCTCGCCCTCTGCCGCAAGGATTTCACCGGGGATCATCTTGTCTCTCCTGAAGGTCTCGATAGGCATGTTGCACGGCGATCATGGCAGGCTGAGGATGCTGTCGCCACGGCATCACGCCGCCGCAGCACAGCCCGCGAGCTTCACCACGCGCTCCGTGGAGGCGGGATTGTTCACCAGCTTCTCAGCCGGCCTCACAGGCCGGCGAACGAGTTCGCCCGTGCAGTTCGGGCAGCGCCCGCCGAGCACGTCGTTCGCGCAGGCAGCACAGAACGTGCACTCGAAACTGCAGATCATCGCCTCGCGGCTGTCGGCTGCCAGATCCGTGTCGCAGCATTCGCAATTGGGTCGAAGCGCCAGCATGGAAACCTCAGCGGATGGGTTCGTGAACGGTAACGAGCTTCGTTCCATCCGGGAACGTCGCCTCGATCTGGATGTCGTGGATCATCTCGGGGATCCCCTCCATCACCTGCGCGCGCGTGATGACATGGGCGCCGGCCTCCATGAGGTCGGGGACCGAACGCCCGTCGCGCGCGCCCTCGACCACGAAATCGGTGATCAGCGCGATGGCTTCGGGATGGTTGAGCTTGACGCCGCGCTCCAGCCGGCGGCGCGCTACCATGGCCGCCATCGAGATCAGCAGCTTGTCTTTTTCGCGGGGAGTTAGGTTCATGCGACGCGACCCATCATCTTCTTCGACATTCTCTACAGGCTCCAGACTTTCGGCACAGACGCGCTCCTGCGCAAGTGCGAAATCATCGGCACGAGGATTTTTCGCAAAGCGAAGCCGTCCCTCGCCACGATCCGCGCGATGAGCTTTTCCTGACCGCCGACCACGACATGGCTGACGCCACCCGACCCGTTGGCGGAACCGGTGTCCAGCAGCGCACGCAGCGGTTTCAGATATCGCTCGCAACCGGCCGCGGTGAAGAGCAGCGTGGCGAAAGCGACGTGACCGCCCAGCGAAAAAGCGCGCCGGGTCAGTGCATCGATATCGCCGGAGAGCCGCATGTTCTCGGCATGCAGCAGCGTGCCGCCCTTGACGATTCGCCACCGGTCGCGAAAAAGGCCGCTGCGCATGCGCTCGCCCATGGCGGCGCGCCCCAGCAGCACGGCCTCGACGGCCAGAAACTCGGCATCAGCTGCCAGATCGACATTGAGCGACCGCGTCATCGAGGCCCGGTCGAACAGAATCGTCTCCTGCGGCAGCCAGTGAACGCGGGACCCCGCCTCCGCACGGATGGTCGTCGTCACCGAGGTCGTGCCGGCGCTCGCCTTGTAGATCTTCTCGCAGGCCTGCGTCGTCAGCGTTAGCTCGGTATCTGCGCCAGCGCCGAACCGCCAGTCCATCACATCGCCGCCGGTCAGCCCGCCGGAACTGTTGATCAGCACGGCCTCCATGCTGCCGTCGAACATGGTCGGCAGACGCAGCTTGGCGCAGCCTTCCTGATAGAACTCCTGCAGCCGCGTCCGCCCACCGGCCGGCTTCGCCACAAGCCGCCCGCGCCCGAAGGCGCGCTGTGGGGCGGCCGCCACCACTTCCGGCATGGGCTCAGACATCGGTTGCGCGATCAAACCGTGAGGTGCCGTCGGGCTTCCGGCGTGTCGAGCGTTTCGGCCGGGCCTTCATGCACTATCTCTCCGCGATCCATGATGTAGACATGGTCTGCAAGCTCGCGGCAGAAGTCAAGGTATTGTTCCACAAGCAAAATCGCCATCCCCGTGGAATCCCGCAAATACTGGATCGCACGCCCGATATCCTTGATGATCGATGGCTGGATGCCCTCCGTCGGCTCGTCCAGCACGAGGATCTTCGGGCGCGTGACGAGCGCCCGGCCGATGGCGAGCTGCTGCTGTTGCCCGCCGGAAAGATCGCCGCCGCGCCGGCCGAGCATGGACTTGAGGATCGGGAACAGCGCGAAGATCTCCTCCGGCACGAAGCGATCCTTGCGGGCGACGGGCGCATAGCCGGACTCCAAGTTCTCTTTGACCGTGAGCAGCGGAAACACCTCCCGCCCCTGCGGCACGAAGCCGACGCCGAGGCGTGCCCGGTTATAGGGTGCCATGCCGTTCATGACCGTGTCGTTGAAGGTCACCTTGCCGGCACTCGTCGCATGCTGGCCGGTAACCGCGCGCAGGAGGCTGGTCTTGCCGACGCCGTTGCGGCCAAGCACGCAGGTGATCTTGCCCATCGGCGCCGTGATGGAGACGCCACGCAGGGCCTGCGCTGCGCCGTAGTGGAGGTTGATGTTGTCGACGGTCAGCATGGGGCACCTCGTTCGGTGGGCGTGGTCGGTGCAGAACTTGCGGGAAGGAAAACCCTCTCTGGCTTGCCAGCCATCTCCCCCACAAGGGGGGAGAAGACTCGCGGCGGTGCATCCGCATCGAAGCGAGGCTGGAGCTTGGGTCCATCGAAGGCGAAGTCCTGAACCGCGAACATCGAGACATTGTAATGCATGAGATCACCGCCCCAGATAGTTTTCGATGACTTTGGGATCGTTCGACACGAAGTCGATCGAGCCCTCGGCCAGAACCGATCCCTCGGCAAGGCAGGTGACCTTGACGCCGAGGTCGCGGATGAAGCCCATGTCGTGCTCGACGACGACGACGGAGCGGGTCTTGGCGATCTCCTTCAGCAGGATCGCCGTCTCCGAGGTCTCCGCGTCCGTCATGCCGGCAACGGGCTCATCCACCAGCAGCAGCTTCGGCTCTTGCGCCAGCAGCATGCCGATCTCCAGCCACTGCTTCTGTCCGTGCGACAGGCTCCCGGCGAGATGGTCCTTGCGGGCGGTCATGCGCACGGTCTCAAGGATCTCCTCGATCCGCGCCTTGTCGGCGGGCGTGAGCGTGTAGAACAGCGTGGCGAAGACGCCGCGTTTGCGGTTCAGCGCCAGCTCGATATTGTCCCAGACCGTATGGCTTTCGAACACGGTCGGCTTCTGGAATTTGCGGCCGATGCCGAGCTGCGCGATATCGGCCTCGTCTTTCTTGGTCAGGTCGATTTGCCCGTCGAAATAGACGGTGCCGGTGTCGGGCCGCGTCTTGCCGGTGATGATATCCATCATCGTCGTCTTGCCGGCGCCGTTCGGCCCAATGATCGCGCGCAGTTCTCCGGGTGCGACCACGAAAGACAAGGAATTCAGCGCTTTGAAGCCGTCGAAGGAAACCGAGACGCCATCGAGATAAAGGAGGCTGTTGGTGATCTTCTGGTCCATGGCGCTCACTCCGCGGCTTGAGGTTGGACGGCGACAGGGTCGCGGGTCGAAACGGTGCGCCCCTTCTCAGCTTCGTCTGCCGCCTTGTAGTCCCGGCGCGAGGCGAAGCCCTGCTGGATGGTGCCGACGATGCCCTTCGGCAGGAACAGCGTGGTGGCGACGAAGAGCGCGCCGAGCGCAAACAGCCAGAACTCCGGAAAGGCCGCGGTGAAGATGGACTTGCCGAAATTGACGAGCACCGCGCCGATGATCGGCCCGATCAGCGTGCCCCGTCCGCCGACCGCCGTCCAGATGACGACCTCGATCGAGTTGGCGGGTGCGAATTCGCCCGGATTGATGATGCCGACCTGCGGCACGTAGAGCGCGCCGGCGACGCCTGCGATCATGGCGGAGAAGGTGAAGATGAAGAGCTTCATGTTCTCGACCCGGTAGCCAAGAAAGCGCGTCCGGCTTTCCGCATCCCGCACCCCGATCAGCACCTTGCCATATTTGGATTGCACGATGGCCGAGGAGAGGAGCAGCACGAATGCAAGAACGATGCCGGTGATGGCAAACAGGGTCGCGCGCGTTTCCGGCGCCTGGATATTGAAGCCGATGATGTCCTTGAAGTCGGTGAGGCCGTTATTGCCGCCAAAGCCCATCTCGTTGCGGAAGAAGGCGAGCAGCAGCGCATAGGTCATGGCCTGCGTGATGATCGAGAGGTAGACGCCGGTGACGCGGGAGCGGAAGGCGAGCCAGCCGAAGACGAAGGCGAGCGCGCCGGGCACCAGCAGCACCATCAGCGCAGCGAAAGGGAAGGAATCGAAGCCGGTCCAGTACCAGGGCAGCTCCTTCCAGTTCAGGAACACCATGAAGTCGGGCAGGATCGGGTTGGCATAGGTGCCGCGCGCGCCGATCTGGCGCATGAGATACATGCCCATGGCATAGCCGCCGAGCGCAAAAAAGGCGCCGTGGCCGAGCGAGAGAATGCCGCAATAGCCCCAGACGAGATCGAGCGCGAGCGCAAGCAGTGCGTAGCAGAGATACTTCCCGAACAGCGGCACGACATGGGAGGGCACGTGCAGCGGGTTGCCGGGATCGAGCAGGAGGTTGGAGGCAGGAACCGCGATGGCGATGAAGAGGATCAGAGCGGCGAGCGCCAAGACCTTCTTCTCATGGGCGTGGATGAGCCGGGTCGTGAACATTATTCGATCGACCTCCCCTTGAGGGCGAACAGGCCGCGCGGCCGCCGCTGGATGAACAGGATGATGAGGACGAGGATCAGGATCTTGCCGAGCACTGCACCCGCATAGGGCTCGAGGAACTTGTTGGCGATGCCCAGCGTCATGGCGCCGACGAAGGTGCCCCAGAGGTTACCGACGCCGCCGAACACCACAACCATGAAGCTGTCGATGATGTAGTTCTGCCCGAGATTGGGCGAGACGTTGTCGATCTGGCTGAGCGCCACCCCGGCGATGCCGGCAATGCCGGAGCCGAGGCCGAAGGTCATCGCGTCCACCATCGGCGTGCGGATGCCCATGGAGGAGGCCATGCGCCGGTTTTGCGTCACGGCGCGCATCTGCAGGCCGAGGCGCGACCGCTTGAGCAGCGTCAGCAATGCCAGGAACACGGCAAGCGAGAAGACGATGATCCACATGCGGTTCCAGGTGATGGCGAGACCGCCGAAATCGAACGTGCCCGACATCCAGCTCGGATTGTCCACCTGCCGGTTGGTCGGCCCGAAGATGGTGCGGATGGTCTGCTGCAGGATCAGCGACAGGCCCCAGGTGGCGAGCAGCGTCTCGAGCGGCCGGCCATAGAGAAAGCGGATGATGCCGCGCTCGATGGCGACGCCGACAAGCCCGGTAAAGAGAAAGGCGATCGGCACCGCGAAGGCGAGCGAGAAGGTGGAGAGACCGGGCGCGAACGAGGCGACCGTCTGCTGCACGACATAGGTCGTGTAGGCCCCGAGCATCACCATCTCGCCATGCGCCATGTTGATGACGCCCATGACGCCGAAAGTGATAGCCAGGCCGATGGCGGCGAGCAGCAGCACCGAGCCGAGCGACAGCCCGTACCAGACGTTCTGCACCACATCCCAGACGGCAAGGCTGCTGGCGATGCCGTCGATACGGCTCTGGATCACTGGTACGAGGTCCGGCGGAGCGGTGGCAAGCGCCGCAGTCAGGATATTGAGCGCGCCGCGGTCGCCGCGCGCTGCGACGTTCTCGATCGCCGCCTTCTTGTCCTCGGCGCTCGCATCCGTCTTCAGGATCAGCACGGCCCGGGCGGATTCCATCGCCGCCTTGACCTCGGCATCGCCCTCCTTGGCCAGCGCACCGTCGAGCAGCGCGAGATTGGCGGTGTCGCCGCTCGCAAGCAGGGCCCGGGCGGCGGAAAGCCGGGCGTTCCGGTCGGGGCTGAGCAGGGTCAGCTGGCTCATGGCGTCGCCGATGGCGCCGCGCAGCATATTGTTCAGCCGGATCTTCTGCAGGCTGGCCGCAGTCACACCCTCGACAGGCGCGCCCGTGACCGGATCGGACACCACGTCGCCCTCGACGAGATAGACCGCGCCGCCCGCCTTCGGCGCAAACAGCGCGCCAGCACTCAACTTTTCGAGGATCTCGGGCACCTTCGGGTCGCCGGTCGCGGCAAGCTGCTTCACAGCCTCCACCTTCTGCGGAAACGCCGTGGCGCCCAGCCCATCGACCAGCGGTTTCAGCGCATCCTGCGCCCGCGCGCCGGTCGCAAAGGCGAGGCCGAGACCGAGGAGAAGAAGAACGATCCGAAGCGTGCGCGATGTCAGCTGCATATGTGTTCAAAGCCCCTTCACGCGGGCAGCACGGCGGCGCCGCCGCGCATCTGCCCAAGAATTCCGCAGGAGCGACCTCTCAGGTGCGCCATCACGGGTACGACGTTGCAGAAAAAGCGTCATTCAACCGAGCCCGGTCACATCCATGCATGTTCCGTGCCATGCCTGAACTGCGGTCAACCGCACCTTCCGTCCGGGAAACGATCTCCGCCCGGCGCAAGGCCGGACGGAGACGATGCCGTCTCAAATCGCCTGTAATAAACCTTGGCGGTGCGGCCCGAGGGCCGCACCGGAAATGCTTGCTTCATGAAAATCCGTCTGAAACATCAGCGTTTCAGGCGTGCGATCAGGAACCCTTGCCGCCGCACTTGCCCGTTGCAACGTTGAAGTTGCCGCAGGACATGGGCTTGCGCCAATCGGAGATCAGGTCCTTGCTGTCCGGCAGGAAGTCCGACCATTCGTCGCCGACGACCTGGGGGGTCTGCTGGACGATTTCGAACTGGCCATCCCCCTGGATTTCGCCGATCAGCACGGGCTTGGTGATGTGGTGGTTCGGCATGACGGTGGAGTAGCCGCCCGAAAGGTTCGGAACGGAGGTGCCGATGATCGTGTCGAGAACGGCATCCGTGTCGGTCGTGCCGGCAGCCTCGACGGCCTTCACCCAGGCGGAAAAGCCGATATAGGCCGCTTCCATCGGGTCGTTCGTCACGCGCTTGTCGTTCTTGGTATAGGCATGCCACTGCTTGATGAATTCGGCATTGGCAGGCGCATCGACGGACTGGAAGTAGTTCCAGGCGGCGAGATGGCCGACGAGCGGCTTGGTGTCGAGACCGGCGAGTTCTTCTTCACCGACAGAAAAGGCGACGACCGGAATATCGGTGGCCTTGATGCCCTGGTTGCCGAGTTCCTTGTAGAAGGGAACGTTGGCATCACCGTTGATGGTGGAGACGACGGCGGTCTTCTTGCCGGCCGAGCCGAATTCCTTGATCTTGGCGACTTCCGTCTGCCAGTCCGAGAAGCCGAACGGCGTGTAGTTGACGATGATGTCTTCCTTGGCGACGCCCTTGGAGATCAGGTAGGCTTCCAGGATCTTGTTGGTCGTGCGCGGATAGACGTAGTCGGTGCCTTCGAGCACGAAGCGCTCGACGCCTTCATTGGCCATCAGGTAATCGACGGCCGGGATGGCCTGCTGGTTCGGCGCGGCACCCGTGTAGAAGATGTTGCGCGAGGACTCTTCGCCCTCATACTGGACGGGGTAGAAGAGGATGGAATTCAGCTCTTCGAACACCGGCAGAACCGACTTGCGCGACGAGGACGTCCAGCAGCCGAACACAGCAGCAACCTTGTCGACCGAGATCAGCTCGCGCGCCTTTTCGGCAAACAGCGGCCAGTCGGACGCGGGATCGACAACGACGGCTTCGAGCTTCTTGCCGAGAACGCCGCCCTTCTTGTTCTGCTCCTCGATGAGCATCAGCATGGCGTCTTTCAGCGTCGTCTCGGAAATGGCCATCGTGCCGGACAGCGAGTGCAGGACGCCGACCTTGATGGTGTCGTCAGCCGCGTTGACGGCGGAAAATGCCGTGGTTGCCAGAGCGCAGGCCAGGAATGCGCTTAAGGTATGGGATTTGAATGACATCGGAGAACCCCTCTCGTTCTTTGGCGCCGTTTCCTATTAAAGTGTTAACGGGTCGCAACGGGACTATCCGACAGGCCTTGTGCAATGCACATACGTCAATTGACGTAGGCGGGAACTGCACATGTCGCGTGCGTTCCCGCGGGAAACATGCGGTCTGTCTGGACAGGCGCCGACAGAGCCTTCAAGATCAACAGAACCTCAAGCCCTCCCGCGATGTCGCTTGCCGACAAGGATGTTGCTCCGCACCATGAAAACCTCGAAATGACAGCCCGGCAGCGCATCATTCCGGTCCGGCGCGAGTACAATCGCTGGGTCGCAGACCAGACGCTGGAGGACTATGCCCTGCGGTTCACCGCCAAGAGCGCCCGGCGCTTTTCGGCAAGCCGCATTTCCCAGACCGCCATCGGCGCGATTTCCTTTCTGGCACTGGAGGCAATCGGCGGCACGATCACCCTCTCCTACGGCACGACGAACGCGTTCTATGCCATCATCGCCGCCGCCATCGCCATGCTCGTCATCGGCATGCCGATCAGCCGCTACGCCATCCGCCACGGCGTGGATATCGATCTGCTCACACGCGGCGCGAGCTTCGGCTATATCGGCTCCACCATCACTTCGCTGATCTATGCCAGCTTCACCTTCATGCTGTTTGCCATCGAGGCATCGATCATGACCGGCGCGCTGAACCTCGCCTTCGGCATTCCGCTCTGGATCGGCTACATCATCAGCGCCGTCGTGGTCATCCCGCTCGTCATCTACGGCGTCCAGCTCATCTCGCGCTTCCAGTTGATCACGCAGCCCTTCTGGATCGTGCTCAACATCCTGCCGTTCTTCTTCATCGCCTTTTTGGACTGGGAGAAGTTCGACCTCTGGCGGGCCTTCGCCGGCATCGGCCATTCGAATGCGCAGGTCGGCGGTGCAGCACCCTTCGACCTGATCGAGTTCGGCGCCGCCTCTGCCGTCATTCTGGCGCTGATGCCGCAGATCGGCGAACAGGTGGATTTTCTGCGCTTCCTGCCGCCGGAGGGCGTAAAGAAGTGGCGGCACCGCTTCGCGGTCTTCCTGGCCGGTCCAGGATGGGTGGTGGTGGGCGTGCCGAAGCTGCTCGCCGGCTCGTTCCTTGCCGTTCTCACGCTGTCGACCGGCGTGCCTGCCGGCGAAGCCGCGGACCCCTCGCGCATGTATCTCGCCGCCTTCGGCTACATGATCCCCAACGACACGGCCGCCCTCGTGCTCATGGCGGCCTTCGTGGTGGTCTCGCAGCTGAAGATCAACGTGATGAACGCCTATGCGGGCTCGCTCGCCTGGTCGAACTTCTTCTCCCGCCTGACCCACAGCCATCCCGGCCGCGTCGTCTGGCTGGTGTTCAACGTCGCCATCGCCCTGCTCCTCATGGAGTTCGGCATCTACAAGCTGCTCGAAGCCACGCTCGGCGTGTTCTCCATCATCGCCATGTCCTGGCTCTGCACGCTCTCGGCCGATCTCTTCATCAACAAGCCACTCGGCCTTTCCCCGCCCGGCATCGAGTTCAAGCGCGCCCATCTCTACGATATCAACCCGGTCGGCCTCGGCGCCATGTTCACCTCTGCCGGCGTGGCGCTCGCCGCGCATTTCGGGCTCTTCGGCACGGTCGTGGCGTCGCTGTCGACCTATGTCACGCTCATTGCCTTCCTCATCTCCCCCGCCCTCGCCTATGCCACCCGCGGCCGCTACTATCTCGCCCGCAAGCCGCGCGCGCATTGGAAGAGCCTGAGCACGATCACCTGTTCCATCTGCCAGCATCCGTTCGAGCCGGAAGACATGGCCTATTGCCCGGCCTATGCCGCGCCGATCTGTTCGCTCTGCTGTTCGCTCGACAGCCGCTGCCACGACATCTGCAAGCCGCATGCGCGGCTGAACGCGCAGACGGCGGCCGTTGCCCGCAGGCTCCTGCCCGAACGCATCGTCGCGGCGCTCGCCAGCCGGCTCGGCCGCTATGCCACCGCCGTCGTCATCGCCGTCTCCGCCATCGGCGCCATCCTCGCCATGATCGCCTACCAGACCGGCTCCGCCTCGCCGATCGCCGCCGAGGTGATCAACCGCACCATCGGCATCGTCTTCTTCGTCTTCACCGTCGTCACCGGCGTCGTCTGCTGGTTCTATGTGCTCGCCCATGACAGCCGCCTCGTGGCAGAGGAGGAATCGTCCCGCCAGAACACCCTGCTCCTCAAGGAGATCGCCGCCCACAAGAAGACCGACGCCGCCCTGCAATATGCCAAGGAGACCGCCGAGGCCGCCAACCGCGCCAAGAGCCGTTATGTCGTCGGCCTCAGCCACGAGTTGCGCACGCCGCTCAACGCCGTCATGGGCTATGCCCAGATCCTCGAGCGTGACGAGACCATTCCCGCCCCCCGGCAGGCGGCCATCCGCGTCATCAAGCGCAGTGCGGATCATCTCTCGGGCCTCATCGACGGCCTGCTGGACATCTCCCGCATCGAGGCCGGCCGGCTGCAGGTGTTCTCCAACGAGATCAATATCCAGGATTTTCTCGACCAGATCGTCGATATGTTCCGCCCGCAGGCCCAGGCCAAGGGTCTCGCCTTCGAGCATATCCGGGCGCCCGGCCTGCCGACGCACGTGCGCACCGACGAGAAGCGCCTGCGCCAGATCCTCGTCAATCTGCTGTCGAACGCCGTCAAGTTCACCGATCGTGGTGTCGTGCGCTTCGAGGTCGCCTATCGCAGCCAGGTCGCGACCTTCACCGTGACCGACACCGGCCGCGGGATTTCGGAGGCCGACCGCCCGCGCATCTTCGAGCCGTTCCAGCGCGGCGAAGCCGAAACGATCCGCCCCATGCCGGGCCTCGGCCTCGGCCTCACGATCACCCGTCTCCTGACGGAGACGCTGGGCGGCGAAATTCTGGTGACGAGCGAGCGCGACAAGGGCTCGACGTTTCGTGTCCGGCTGATGCTGTCGACTGTTGCCCGGCCCGCCGCCGTTCCCCCGCCCCAACTGGAAGTCACCGGCTATGCCGGCCCGCGCCGCACCATCGTCGTGGTTGACGATAACGAGGATCACCGCGAATTGATGCGCGAGGTGCTGATCCCGCTCGACTTCGTCGTCCTCACCGCCATTGGCGGCGCCGAATGCCTGACGCTGATCGAGGGCATCGAGCCCGATCTGTTTCTGGTCGATATCTCCATGCCCGGCATGAGCGGCTGGCAACTGGTCTCGCGCCTGCGCGAGCATGGGCAGACGGCGCCCATCATCATGCTGTCGGCCAATATTGGCGATGGCAGTCTGGCCAGCCAGCACACCGGCCACGACGATACACTCGCCAAGCCCTTCGTCATCCGCCAGCTCCGGGACAAGATCGCGGTCAATCTCGGCCTCGAATGGACGCATGATGTCCCCGCACCGCCAACCGACACCGCAGAACCCCAGCCCATCCTCGTGCCCGAAGCATCCCATATCGAGGAGCTGATCCGGCTGGGCGAAATCGGCTATATCAGAGGCATCGAGGCCAAGCTCGCCGAGCTCGCGCGCGACGCGGCCCACCTGCCCTTTGCCGACGCCGCGCGTGCCTATGTCCAGGCCTTCGACATGGCCGGCTACGCCACCTTCCTCGAAACCGCCGCCGTGCGAAGCGACCCGCCGCCGGAAGGAGACCACCGGTGAGTGACGCCCCCCGCCCCCGCGACATCGTTTTGATCGTCGACGACAGCCCGGAAACCCTCGGCTTCCTCACCGATGCGCTGGAGCAATCCGGCTTCTCCGTGCTGATCGCCACCTCCGGCCCGGCAGCCCTGAAGGTCGTCGACAAGATCACGCCCGACATCGTGCTGATGGACGCCGTCATGCCGGAGATGGACGGATTCGACACCTGCCGGCGACTGAAGGCGCTTGCCGACATCGCCCCCGTGCCTGTGATCTTCATGACCGGGCTGACGGAGACCGAGCACATCGTGCACGCGCTCGAATCCGGCGGCGTGGATTACCTCTCCAAACCCATCAACATCGATGAACTGCGCGCCCGCATCCGCGTCCACCTCGGCAACGCCCGCTCCACCCAGAGCGCCCGCGTCGCACTGGATGCGGCCGGCCGGCATCTGCTCGCTGTGCGCGGCAATGGCGCTCTGCACTGGTCGACGCCCCAGGCGACCCGGCTGGTCGATACCGCTATAGGTTCGGAGGACGGGCTGGACGCCGTCTCAGACCAGATCGCCCTCTTCCTGCGCGACCGCACGTTTGGCAAGGACGCTCCCTTGATCATAGAAAATGCCGGCATACCCGTTCTGCAACTCGCCTTCCTCGGCACCATCGGCAGCGACGAATACCTGTTCCGCCTCACCGCCGTCAGCCAGACCACCGACGAGGAAGCCCTGCGCCGGCATTTCTCCCTGACGATGCGCGAAGCGGAAGTCCTCGTCTGGATCGCCAAGGGCAAATCCAACCGAGACATCGCCGAAATCCTCGGCCTCTCCGCCCGCACCGTCAACAAACACCTCGAGCAGATCTATGTGAAGCTGGGCGTGGAAAACCGGGCGTCGGCCGCAGTGAAGGCAACGAATGCTCTGATCAGGTCGTAAGTTGCCCTCGCTCCACCATGAAGGAGACAGCTATGGTGACGCTTCAGATCGATTCCTTCCCCTCCCAGGAAGATATGGCGGCACTTTGGATCGCGGCATGGAACGAAAGCCCGACGCGGGATTTCTCGAACGTCCTCCAGCGCAGCCTCGCGCACGTCTGCGCTTACGATGGAGAGGAACTTGTCGGCTTCGTCAACATAGCATGGGATGGCGGTATCCACGCCTTTCTCCTCGACACCTGCGTCCACCCGCGGCTTCAGCGCCGAGGCATAGCACGACGCATGGTCACGACAGCGCGAGACCTTGCGTGCGAAAGGGGCGCACAGTGGCTTCACGTCGATTTCGAACCGCACCTGACGTCCTTCTACAGGGCATGCGGCTTCACGCCGACATCTGCCGGTATCTCCCGACTGTCTTAAATGAAACGCAGTCCGATCCGCCATACCCTTAAACACGGAAAAGCCCGGCACAGGGCCGGGCTCTCCTCGTCTCGAACACGACGGCGTAGCCGTCATGCCGTGATTACTGCGGGAAATAGCTGTACTTGCCGTCCGGGCCCTTCTTCCACTCGTACATGATGTAGCCGGGAAGCTTCGGGTCGCCCTTTTCGTCGAAGGACATGTCGCCGAGAACGGTCTTGAACGGGCCCTTTTCCTTCATTGCCGTTGCGACGGTTTCGGAATCGATGGAGCCGGCAGCCTTGGCGGCTTCTGCGATCGTCTGCAGGGCGGCGTAGGAGTAGAGCGTGTAGGCCTCCGGGTTGAAGCCGGCAGTCTTGAACTTCTCGACCAGTTCCTTGTTCTCCGGGCGGAGCGTCGGATCGGGGCCGAAGGTGTTGAGCGTGCCGGCAACGGCGTCGCCGGCAATCGAGGCCAGTTCGTTGGAGACGATGCCGTCACCCGAGACGAGCGTGGCCTTGAGGCCCTGGTCGGCCGACTGGCGGATGATCAGGCCGGCTTCGGTGTGGAGACCGCCCCAGTAGATGATCGAGACGCCGGCTTCCTTCATCTTGGCGATGAGGGCCGAGAAGTCCTTGTCGCCGGTGTTGACGCCTTCGTACAGGACTTCCGTCATGCCGGCAGCGTTCATCGCCTTCTTGGTTTCGTCGGCAAGGCCCTGACCGTAAGGCGTCTTGTCATGAATGACGGCGACCTTGGCGTCCTTGAACTTTTCGGCAAGGTACGCGCCGGCAACGCCGCCCTGCTGGTCGTCACGGCCGCAGGTGCGGAACGTGTTCCAGAGGCCGCGCTCGGTGAACACCGGGTTGGTTGCAGCCGGCGTGATTTCGAGAATGCCGTTTTCGGCATAGACTTCCGACGCGGGGATCGAAACGCCCGAGTTGAAGTGACCGATGACGTACTTCACGCCGTCGGCAACGAACTTGTTGGCAACGGAGATGCCCTGCTTCGGGTCGGACACGTCGTCGCCGAGAACGATCTTGATCTGCTCGCCGTTGATGCCGCCGGCGGCGTTGATGTCAGCGGCTGCCTGTTCGGCACCCTTCTGGAGCTGCGCGCCGAAAGCGGCGTTCGGGCCGGTCAGCGGACCGGCAACAGCGATCGTGATGTCCGCCCAGGCCTGGCCGCTGAACGCGACCATCGCCGTCAGCGCAACAGCCGACAAAAGTGACTTCTTCATCCTGTAACTCCCAATTTTCAAGCGGGTCTGTTGCCATAGCCAACGCAGTTCCCACTCTGACTGCGCCGGTGTTCGTTGTGGCCGAGGCGATGCGCCTGCGGCTGTTCCCTTTATTATTTATTCTTCCACGAGAAAGGCGATGCCTTCTCGTAAAGCCAGTAGTAGCTGCTGACCATTTGGCGTGTCCGGTAGAAACGGAACCCAGCGGTAGAAAACAGCAAAAGAATGATCGTGTCCACGACGTAGTAGTGCAGGCTGAACATCGTGCCGTTGAACAGTGCGTGATGCACGAAACGGATGCCGAGACCGAGCAGCAGCGTGTAGACCACGACGGTCGTATAGGTCTGCCAGCCGTCCGCGACGCTCTTGCCCGTGCGCCAGGCGGTCCAACCGCCGAGCACGCAGGTGATCAGCATGAACTGAAGGATAGAAGGCTCTTCGTGAAGAATGCCCTGCATGTCAGAAACTCCCGATGAAAGGGATGAAGGAAGCGGCGCTCAATGGTGCCCGCCTTCGAGATAGGCGGCGCGCACTTCCGGATTGGCCAGCAATTCCCGGCCGCCGCCGCTCATCGTCACCTGTCCGTTGACCATGACGTAGCCGCGATGCGACAGCTTGAGCGCGGCGAACGCGTTCTGCTCGACGAGAAACACGGTCAGCCCCTCTTCCTCGTTCAGCTTCTTGATCGCAGCAAAGATGCCCTTGACGATCAGCGGCGCAAGGCCCAGCGACGGCTCGTCGAGAAGAAGGAGTTTCGGACGGGCCATCAGCGCGCGGCCGATCGACAGCATCTGCTGCTCGCCGCCCGAAAGCGTGCCGCCGCGCTGCGACTGGCGCTCCTTCAACCGGGGAAACAGCGTGAAGATCTTCTCGATATCCTCGTTGAAATATTTGAGGTTGTCGAGGCTCGCCCCCATCTGCAGGTTTTCATAGACCGTCATGCGCGGAAAGATGCGCCGGCCCTCGGGCGACTGTGCGATGCGCAGCCGGGCGATCTCGTGGGTCGGCATGCGGGTGATGTCCTGACCGTCGAAGATGACCGAACCGGTGCGCGCCTGCGGGCTGCCGCAGATGGTCATCATCAGCGTCGACTTGCCGGCGCCGTTGGCGCCGATCATGCAGACGATCTCGCCGGGTTCCACGACGACATCGACGCCGCCGAGCGCCCGGATGTTGCCGTAATAGGTCTCGACGCCCTTGACGTGAAGCAGCGGGCTCATGGGCGCTCTCCCGTGCTGCCGGTACCGTGACCGACCGTTGCCGCAACCTCTTCTACTTCCGCGATCACCTCGTCGACCTCATCATCCTCGACGCCGAGATAGGCCGCGATGACCTTCGGGTCGTTCTGTACGAATTGCGGATTGCCGTCCGAGATCTTCTGTCCGTACTCCAGAACGACGACGTGGTCGGAGATTTCCATGACCACGGACATGTCGTGCTCGATCAGCAGGATCGACGTGCCGGTGTCGGTGCGGATGTCGCGCAGCAGCGTGTTGAGCGCCAGCGACTCGCGCGGGTTGAGACCGGCTGCCGGCTCGTCCAGGCACAGAAGCTCCGGCTGGGTGCACATCGCACGGGCGATTTCCAGACGGCGCTGGGCACCGTAGGGCAGATCGCCGGCTGGATCGTCGGCTCGGTCGGTCAGCGACGCCTTGTCGAGCCAGTATTTCGCAAGCTCGATGCTGGCGAGCGACGCCTTCTTGTAGGCGGGGAAGCCGAACAGGCCGAGGATCGTGTAGCCCGATGCGCGCATCAGCGCATTGTGCTGCGCGACCAGCAGGTTTTCCAGCACCGTCAGGCCCGAGAAAAGACGGATGTTCTGGAAGGTGCGGGCAACCTTTGCCCGCTTGGTGATCTCGAAGTCCGGCAGGCGCTCCAGCAGGAACTCCTTGCCGCTCTTTTGCCGCATCGTGATCATGCCCATGGTCGGCTTGTAGAAGCCGGTGATGCAGTTGAACACGGTGGTCTTGCCGGCCCCGTTCGGGCCGATGAGCGCGGTGATCTCGCCGCGCGTCGCTTCGAACGAGAAATCGTTGATGGCCATCAGGCCGCCAAAGCGCATGGAGAGATGTTCGACCTTGAGGATTGGATCCCTAGACATTGTCGTTGCCGTTCCCGTAACCATCAGCCGTGCCCTTCCTTGGTAAAGCTTCCCGACACGTTCTTGCGGGTGTGGAGGAAGGCCGACGGTGCGCGGGAGCCGACGAAGCCACGTGGCTTGAACAGCATCACGACCACCATGGCGAGACCGAAGATCAGCATGCGATAGAGTTCCGGGGTAAAGTCTGGGCCGAAGACGACCTTGAGGAAGTTCATTTCACGCAGCAGCTCGGTGCCGCCGACCATAACGACCGCGGCAATCGCGATGCCGGTCAGCGATCCCATGCCGCCGAGGACGACGATGGCGAGGATGACGGCGGACTCGATGAACACGAAGCTCTCCGGCGACACGAAGCCCTGGCGGGCGGCGAAGAACGAGCCGGCAAAGCCGCCGAACATGGCGCCCGTGGCAAAGGCGGTCAGCTTGGTCGTGACCGTATTGATGCCGAGCGAGCGGCAGGCGATCTCATCCTCGCGCAGCGCTTCCCAGGCACGGCCGATCGGCATACGGCGCAGGCGGATCGTGACGTAGGCGGTGAGCATGCAGAGCAGCAGGATCACGTAGAACAGGAAGATCTTGTAGTAGGCCGACGACATCGGCAGGCCGAAGGACTTGGCGAAGTTGGAGGGCGACCCGACGTCGAACGACCAGATGCCGAAGATCGAGGCCTTGGCGATGCCCGAGATCCCGAAGGTCCCCTTCGTCACTTCCGTCCAGTTGATCAGCACCAGCCTAATGATTTCGCCGAAGGCGAGCGTCACGATGGCGAGATAGTCGCCCCGCAGACGCAGGACCGGGAAGCCGAGAATGATACCCCAGAGAGCGGCGAAAATGCCCGCCAGCGGCAGGAGCACCCAGAAGGACAGGCCGAAATGGGTGGACAGCAGCGCGTAGGAATAGGCGCCGACGGCATAGAAGGCGACATAGCCGAGATCGAGCAGGCCTGCGAGGCCGACCACGATGTTCAGGCCCCAGGCCAGCATGACGTAGATCAGGATCTGGATGCCGAAATTGTCGACCAGCAGCAGCGAGCCCTGGACGCCGCGCAGCATGACCGAGACCGGCGGATAGATCAGCAGCGCGATCAGCGCGATCTTCAGGAAGTGGCGGTGAAAGAAGCCCTTGTCCTCGGAAACATCGAGGATGCCGCTCTTGGCTTTCGCCAGCTTGCGCTTGTCGAGCGCCGGCCGGATGAAGGCGACGTTGAGGAAGCGACCGACGGCCGCGACCCCCACGAACACCGCGAGCAGGCCCCAGCGCATGCGCCAGACGAGCTCGTTGTTGATATTCTGATAGGTCTCGACGCCGACGAAGAGGCAGAAAAGGCCGAGCGAGACGAGGCCTGCGAAGAAGGCTTCCTTCAGGGCACGCGCCATGACGCTGGGTTCGGCATGGGGCTCGGAGACGGGAGAGGAAATGTTCGCCATGGACTTATACCTTCTCCACTTCGGGCCGGCCGAGAATGCCGGTCGGCTTGAAAATCAGAACGACCGCGAGGATGACGAAGGTTGCGACGTCCTTGTAGGCGATGGAGAAATAGGCGGACCACAGGCTTTCGATGAGGCCGATGAGAATGCCGCCGAGAACGGCGCCCGGCAGCGAGCCAATGCCCCCGAGAACGGCCGCCGTGAAGGCCTTCACGCCGGGGATGAAGCCGTCGGTGAAGACGGAAACACCGTAATACATCAGATACATCGTACCGGCGACGGCGGCGAGCGCCGCGCCCATGATGAAGGTGATGGAAATCGTCCGGTCGACGTCGATGCCGAGAAGTGCGGCCATCTTGCGGTCCTGTTCGGTGGCGCGCTGGGCGCGGCCGAGCGGCGTCTTGTTGACGATGTACCAGAAGATGGTCAACAGCACCGCGGTGACCACGATGATCACGATCTGCTTCAGCGAGATCGAGATGCCGAGCACCTGATAGTTGGAATTCACCAGCGGCGGGATCGGCTTGTTGCGCGGCCCCTGCACGACCTGGATGAAGTTGGACAGCGCGATCGACATGCCGATGGCGGTGATCAGCGGCGCAAGCCGGAACGATCCGCGCAACGGCCGGTAGGCGATCCGCTCGATCGTCCAGTTCCACAGGCCCGCCAGCAGCATGGCCACGATCATCATCACCAGGAGAGCGAGGACGACGGGGATGCCGGCAAAGAGGGTCGTGAGAATCAGGAAGACGATGAGGGCCGCGAAACTGCCCAGCATGAAGATATCGCCATGGGCGAAGTTGATCATGCCGATAATGCCGTAAACCATCGTATAGCCGATGGCGATCATGCCGTAGATAGATCCAAGAGTCAGCCCGTTGACGAGCTGTTGGACGAAATACACCATCTATTTTCCCCTGGACCAGATCCCTTACCGGGTCCGGCCTCTTGTTCTGCAGTCCTTGGCGGACCCGACGTTTGCGGGGATTCCATACTGTTTTCGGTCGAAAAGAAAAGCACAAAAAGAAGGCACCCAACAGATTCTTTTCCATTCAGGAAATTTCTGGCCGTTTCCTCGGCAATCGGCTGAGTGGGAAGCAGACAGCGTTCACATTTTAAGCATATCAGCATGTTGGCAAGGATACGCAGTCTCGCTCATCTCATGTCATCAAACTGTATTTGCTGCCGAAACGCGGGATGCTCGTGGCGCGACCACAGGATCGCGCTCCCAAGGCTCAGCCCACAACACCACGAATTGTAACGCCCGGTCACAGGGATTTGCCTGACGAATGAGGCAGAACCCTGTAAGGTTGTGGTGATAACGCGGTGGGCGCCGGGACGCAGGGCACCGCCAGACCGAAAAGGAGCGCGGCGAGCGCAATGTTGGACGTGTTGGAGAGGGCGGCGGTAGAGGCCGGGCGGGCGGTCATCGACGTCTATAATGTGGGTGCGGAGGTCCGTTACAAGGAGGATGCATCGCCGGTGACGGATGCGGATGAAAGCGCGGAACGCATCATCCTGCGCCATCTTCAGGGTGCTTTTCCCGGCATTCCCGTGGTTGCGGAAGAAGCCGCTTCGGCCGGCCTCATCCCGGATATCGATGGACGCGCCTTTTTCCTTGTCGATCCGCTGGATGGCACGAAGGAATTCGTCGGTCGCAACCACGACTTCACGGTCAATATCGCACTGATCGAACAGGGCGCGCCGACACTCGGCGTGGTCTACGCACCGGCCCTCGGTATCCTCTATGCAGCGGAGCGCAACCGGGCCCGCAAATCCGTCGTGTCCGGCCAGACGGATATCGGCACCCCCACCGTCATCGGCTGTCGCCAGCGCGGCGACCGCATCGTGGCGCTGGCCAGCCGCTCGCACAACAGCGCGGAAACCATCGCCTACCTTGCCGAACACGGCGTTACCGATTACGAATCCGTCGGCTCCTCCCTGAAATTCTGCCTTCTTGCCGAAGGTCTCGCCGACATCTATCCGCGCCTCAGCCGCACGATGGAATGGGACACCGCGGCCGGCGATGCCGTGCTGCGCGCGGCCGGCGGGGAAACCGTGACCATGGACGGCAATCCGCTCTTCTACGGCAAGCGCAACCAGACCTATGATGTGGACTTCGCCAATCCGCACTTCGTCTCCCGCGGAAGGGCCTGACGCTTGCTGCGCCTCAAAGCATGGAGCGTCGCTTCGTTCTCACCTCGCATGCTCTGACGCCGCGGGGAAAGAAATCGGCAAAAAGCCCATGAAAACAGCGCCGCACCTCCCTGCGGCTCCCCGCCCCCTTTATCGCGCGCACACTACCGGCACCCCGACAGGAGATGCCGATGAGCGAGATGACCCCGAACCTCGAAATGCCTTACATCCTGCCATCGCAGGCGCAGAAGCATGTCACGCACAACGAGGCGCTGCAGCGACTGGATGCCGTGACGCAACTCGTGATCGCCGCGCGTCTGGCGCATCCCCCTGTGAATCCCGGCGAAGGCGCCTGCTACGAGATCGCGCCTTCGCCGACGGACGAATGGACCGGCAAGGCCGGGAAGATCGCCGTACGGCAGGATGGCGCCTGGACCTTCGTCACGCCCCGCCCCGGCTGGCGCGCCGTCCTTGCGGGCGACGCCCGCCTATACATCCATGACGGGACGGCCTTCCGCGTCTACGATGCCACGGCCGGCCTCGAGCGGCTGGGCATCAACGCGACCGCCGACGAAGTCAACCGGCTCGCAGTGTCGGCAGATGCAACGCTGCTCAGCCATGCCGGCCACGGCCATCAGCTGAAGATCAACAAGGCATCACCCGGCGACACGGCCAGCCTCCTCTTTCAGAGCGGCTGGTCCGGCCGGGCGGAGATGGGCCTGAACGGTACGGAGACTTTCGCGATCAAAACGAGCGCCGACGGCACGTCCTGGCAGGAGGCCCTGCGCGTGGACGCGGCCGGCCGCGTTCACCTGCCGCAGAGACCCATCGCCCGCGCGAGCACGCCGGTGGGCACGGCAACGCCTGCAGATGGCAGCGAAAGCGGCTTTGCGACGATGCCGCTCTCGCAGGGTGGGTTCGCGCTCGGGACGACGGTGGGCGGCGGCGGCAAGAGCCTCATTGTGCCGGCAACGGGGATCTATCTGGTCACGCTCAAAGCGGAGGTCGAGCCGAGCGGCGCCTTTTCGCTCGCCGTGAAAGCGGGAACGCAAGCCATCGCCACCCTGCGTGCATTTTCCGGCCCATCACCGCGATACGCCACGACCGTCACCGGCCTTGCGGCCATGACGGCAGGGCATCCGGTAACGTTGTCCCATACGGGCAGCGCCACCTTCACGTTCGGCGAAGACCGGACGGAGGTGCTTATCGCGATGCTTTAGAAGAGGCTTCGGCGGGTACCTCGCCGGCATCCGCCGCGCCCGACACGGAGGCGAGCAGCTGGCTCATCGACGTTTCGTTGAAGGGCTTGGTGATGCGAGGCCGATCGCGGTGGCTACCGGGGAACATGGCGCTTTCGCCATAGCCGCTGACGAAACCGAACGGTGTGTCGCGGGACACGAGGATATTTGCGAAATCGAAGCTCGTCTCACTACCGAGATTGACATCAAGCAAGGCGAAGTCGAACGCATGCTCATCGACCAGCTGCTTGGCCTGCGCGACATTCGTGGCGATGTCGACCGTCTCGACGCCCAGCGTGCGCAGAATATCCTCGGCTTCCATCGCAATGATGAAATTGTCTTCCAGCACGAGAACACGTTTGATTGACAAGAGTGTTTCCAAACGCAGCACCAGGATCCCATCGCAAAGAGGCTTCAAGTCGCCCAACCCACAAGTATGATTCGACGTCCTCGAATTCAACACTAGTGCTTATCACGCATGGTCACATTTAAATAAGACATAGCGAAGGTTGGAGCCGGTGACGGCAGGCGGCACGCTACCACCAAGATAGCGCCAGGAATAGCACCAAGAATGGGAACAACAGCAGCGTATTTTCGAGAGCCCTCATGTTGGACTGGAACTTTTAACCCTTCGGGCGCATTATGTTTTCCGGGGGAACCAAAGGGAGGAAGTCATGACAGCCAGCGATATCGAAAGACTGGAGCAAGCGGCACGAAGCGTGTTCGGCCATGATGACGGCGATACTCCGATTGTCGAGGAACATCAGAGCTTTACCGATCGTCTCCGCGCCTTCTTCCAGAAGCGGCTTCCTGCCCGCGCGGCATCGGTACCGAGCGTCTGAGCCAGACGTCCGTCAGATAAACGGACGCCGGACGGCTTCCAGACCGTCCCAGTCCGCAACCCGCATTAGGCCTTCGGCGTCCAGCACGTCGCACCCGCGATCCGCCCAGCGAATAAGGTTGCGCTCGGCAAGCTTTTTCAGCGTCTTGTTCGTGTGAACGATCGAGAGTCCCAACGTATCGGCGACATGCTGCTGCGTGAGCGGGATAGAGACGCGCTCGCCTCTGAAAAGGTTCGACACCCCCGCCCTCTGCGACAGAAACGACAGCAGATAGGCCGCCCGCTCCAGCGCCGTACGCCGTCCGATGCTCAACAGATGTTCATCGAGAATCCGCTCTTCCTGCGAGGCGATCCAGGTCACGTCGAAAGCAAGATCGGGGTGGTTGCGATAGACCTGCCCGAGGCGCTCGCGCTCGAACACGCAGAGCGTCAACGCGGACAGCGCCTCCACCGAATGCTTCATCTCCCCCATCAGGCTGCCTTGCAGGCCGACGAGATCGCCCGGCATGATGTAATTCAGGATCTGCCGGCGGCCGTCGCCCAGCATCTTGTAGCGAAAGCCCCAGCCCGACAGCACCGTGAACAGATGCGCGCTGTGGCTTCCCTCGCTCAGCACCGTGGTTCCCGCATCGACCGACAGTTCGCCGGTCTTGAAGTGCGAAACGAATGCAAGCTCCTCAGGCTGAAATTCGCGGAAGGTCGGCAGATGACGCAGGGGACATTGTTCGCACGGCGTCTGCCGGCTATTGCGCGTTCTCGGGGGATACATTGGGACTCGAATAGGGAGACGGATGGATGACGGGAGCGGAAGAGCACGCTCGGCGAGGCAGTCTGGCGCTGGAGGATAGAGGGAAGGCGGGGAGCGCCAAGAGGATGGACTTGAGCCTTCTCCTTACCTAGTTTCGCGGGCGACACTATTAAATTTGCTAACCGCACGCCTCATAAATGGGGCCGCAGAGCTCGGACCGACCATGACACATGCCGCCTTCGCCGCCAATGCCGTTGCCGTCGTCACGGGAGCCGCCTCCGGCATCGGCCTTGCCGCCGCCCACCGCTTCGCCTCCCTCGGCATGAGGGTCGTGCTGGCAGACCGCAAGGGCGAGCGTCTGGCGGAAGCCGAACGGTCGGTTGCGGAGATTTCCCCGCAGGGCTCCGAGGGCGTTCTCGCCTGCGCGACGGACGTTTCCGAGCTGGAAGCGCTCGAAGCCTTGCAGGAAGAGGTCATCGAGCGGTTCGGCAAGGTCAACGTGCTCATGAACAATGCCGGGATCCAGTCCGGCAGCACGCTCTTCGGCCCGCTGGAAAACTGGGAGCGCGTGATGGCCGTCAATCTCGGCGGCGTCGTCAACGGCACGCGCGTCTTCGGCCCCGGCATGATCGCGCATGGCGAACCCGGCCTCATCATCAATACCGGCTCCAAGCAGGGCATCACCACGCCGCCGGGAGACCCGGCCTACAATGTGGCGAAGGCCGGCGTCAAAGCCTTCTCGGAAGCGCTCGAGCATGAGTTGCGCAACACCGCCGGCTGCCGCATCGCGTCGCATCTCCTCATTCCCGGCTTCGTCTATACCGGCCTCACCGCCAACGGCCGCACGGAAAAGCCGGATGCCGCCTGGACGCCGGAGCAGACGGTGGACTTCATGATGGACAGCATCGCGCGCGGCGATTTCTACATTCTCTGCCCCGACAATGATGTCAGCCGGGACCTCGACGAGAAGCGCATCCTTTGGGCTGCCGGCGATATCGTGGAAAACCGCCCGCCCCTCTCCCGCTGGCACCCCGACCATGCCGAAGCCTTCCGCACCTATCTGACCCAGGACCGTTCGCGGCAGTCGGGTGACCCTGCATGACGGCGATCCCCACAGGCTCCGGCCTTGACGCTCCGCACGGCACCAGCGGCCTCCACCACATCACGCTCATCACGCGAAAGGTGCAGGCGAACGTTGATTTCTACGTCGGTTTCCTGGGTCTGCGCCTCGTCAAGCGGACGGCGGGCTTCGAGGATGCCGCGCAGCTACACCTCCTTTATGGCGACCGCATCGGCACGCCCGGTTCGCTCGTCACCTTCCTCGTCTGGGAAGACGGCGGGCCCGGCCGTGTCGGCGAAGGCCAGCCGAGCGAGATCGCCTTCGCCATCGCCCCCGGATCCATCGGCTTCTGGCTTCAACGCGCCTTGCGCTATCTCGTGCCCGTTTCCGGCCCGGCGCCGGAATTCGGCGAGCCCGTGCTGCGCCTGAAGGACCCGGACGGCGTCATCGTCAAGCTGGTGGGAACGACCGACATTGCGGGCGTCGAGCCTGCCTATGCCGCCGGCATCCCGCCGGAAGATGCGATCCGTGGGCTGCGCGGCGCCACCATCCTCACCAGCCGACCTGTTGAAACAGCCGCCTTCCTCGAACGTCACACCGGCTTCCGGTCAGCCGAGAGAACCGAAACGATCGAGCGTCTGCGTTCGGATGCAGGCGACGTCATCGACGTCCGCGACGCCACGGGTTTCTGGACGTCGGCACCCGGCACCGGCACCATAGACCACATTGCCGTCCGCGCGCCCGACCGTGCTGCCGTGAAGGCTCTGCGGGATCGCCTCGGCGCGGAGGATGCCGGCCCCACGCCCGCGCATGACCGCACCTATTTCTTCTCGCTCTACGTTCGCGAACCCGGCGGCAGCCTTATCGAGGTTGCGACAGACGGCCCGGGCATGGGGATCGACGAGGATGAAACCACTCTGGGCACCCGGCTCTTCGTCCCCGGACAGAGCGAGGACGGGCTGGAGGAGGACATGACCGTCCTCTTGCCCCAATTCGGCCTTCCCGGCGAGGAGCGTTTCGCTGCCCGCGACCTGCCCTTCATCCACCGCCTTCACCAGCCGGCCGAGCCGGACGGCACCACGCTGTTTCTGCTGCATGGCAGCGGCGCCAATGAGCTCAGCCTCCTGCCGCTCGCGCGAAAGGCGGCGCCGAACGCGCTGCTCGTCGCCCTTCGCGGTCGCAGCCTCGAGGAAGGCGCGCCGCGTTTCTACCGGCGCCTCGGCGCCACGACATTCGATCAGACCGATATCGCAAACGAGGCGGAAGCCCTCGCCGCCTTCGTCGAAGGTGCAGCATCCGGCTATGGCGTCGATCTCGCGCGCGCCACGTTTCTCGGCTATTCCAACGGCGCAAACCTGATCGCCGCCACGCTGTTCCTGCAGCCGGGCCTCATCCGCCGTGCCGTCCTTCTGCGCAGCATGATGCCTCTGGAAACGATCCCGCCAGCCGATCTCTCCGGCACAGAGGTGCTGATCGTCTCGGGAGCCGATGACAGTTTCGACGCCTACCGCCCGGCGCAGGTGGCTGCACTTGCGGACGCCGGCGCCGAAACGACCGTCGTCATGCTGTCCGCCGGGCATGAAATTTCGCCGGAGGATGCAGGCACGATCGCCGGCTGGCTGCGTGCGCTCCCGGCGCAACAGCCGCTATAGGGAGCGGCGTGTTCGGTTACCTGCGGAAGTCGATCTTGACCCGGGCGACGGGCAGGATCGTCTTCCACACCACAGCCGTGTTCGACATGGTCTTGCCGTCGCGCGAGAAGGTCAGCGTATCGAAGAAGCGGTAGACATCCTGCTTCGGACCGGGGTCGAGATCCACGAGATAGTTGAACCGCACGACGTTGCCGTCCACCCGCACCGTCGTGCCACCGATGACGTCCTCGCGCGTTCCGCTATAGGTCGCAGGACCGGTGCGGACGAAATGCCAGGTCTTGCGCTCCTTCTGTCCGTCGTCGTAGCGGATGTCCTCCCGCAGCGTCAGCCCGGTTTTCGTCACCGTGCCGCGCAGCGCGATATCGAGGTCTCGCCGTGTGCCATT
Organism: Rhizobium sp. PP-CC-3A-592; assembly: GCF_003217095.1. Taxonomy (GTDB): domain Bacteria; phylum Pseudomonadota; class Alphaproteobacteria; order Rhizobiales; family Rhizobiaceae; genus Ferranicluibacter. The sequence continues at coordinate 195,095 of NZ_QJSR01000002.1, read as the reverse complement.
GATGGCGCGAAAGGTTCCCTCGGCCTGCGTCTGCCCCCGGAAGAAGCGTTCCATGACGGTCTCCCGCATACCGCCTGCATTCTGGGCAAAGGCGCTGCTGGATGCAGACAGGAGGGCTGCTGCAAGGCTGGCGGCGAAAACGGCGGTCGATGCAATCTTCATGATGATCTCCATTCTGTCATGGAGACGATACGGATCTTCCGGCAGAACGGTTTCCTCCCTGCACCGGTAAAAGCACCGGCAAAACATCGCATGGCCACGAAACCGTCGCCGGCCTATTATCCTGGAGCGGCTTCTGGAAATGTCCGGGAAATCATCTTACGTTCGGACGAACCCCTTTCCGGCGCAAATCGGCCACCATTCTCCCTGAACCCTCAATCTCGCAATCTCTTTCGACGCTGATCCGTGGCGGCCTCCCAACCTCCGGACCCGCGTCCCGCACAGGAACGAACCCATGCCGAAATTCAATCCGCTGGTCGCCCGGCTGTCGCCGCCGCCCGTTCCCTCGGTTGCCGCCTGGGCCAAGAGCTATGACGGAAGCCGCGGCCCGTTGCTCGACCTCAGCCAGGCCGTGCCCGGCTACCCGCCGCATCCCGACATGCTGGCGTGGCTCGGCGAAGCCGCGGCCTCCAAACAGGCGGCCGGCTACGGGCCGATCGAGGGGGAAATCCCCCTGCGCACTGCCTATGGCACGCATGTTGCCGGGCTCTACGGCGCGCCGCTGACGGGTCGCAACGTCCAGATCACCGCCGGCTGCAATCAGGCCTTCGTCGCCACCGTCATCGCGCTTGCCGGCGCCGGCGATACGATCCTGATGACAAACCCCTATTATTTCAACCACGAGACGACGCTGTCGATGCTCGGCATCAATGTCGATATCGTGCCCTGCGATGCCGCAAGCGGCTTCATTCCGGATGTCGATTCGATCGAGGCGTCGCTGCATGCGGGCGTGAAGGCGCTGGCTTTGGTCTCGCCGAACAATCCGACGGGCGCCGTCTACCCTGCCGCCCTACTTGCCGATATCTTCGACCTCTGCCGCCGCAACGACATCTGGCTGATCCTCGACGAGACCTACCGCGACTTCCTGGCCGACACGGCCGAGCCGCCGCACGGCATCTTCTCGATCGAAGGCTGGCAGAACCACTTCGTCAGCCTCTACAGCTTTTCAAAGTCCTATTGCATCCCCGGCCACCGGATCGGCGCCATCACCTGCGGCATGCAGACGGTCCACCAGATCGCCAAAATCATGGACAACCTGCAGATCTGCCCGCCCCGCGCCGGCCAGATCGCACTGGTGAAGGCGATCCCGGCCCTTGCCGACTGGCGTGAGGAGAACCGTCTGGAAATCGGCCGGAGGAGCGCCGCCATGCAGGCCGTGATGGCGGGCCTCGATGGTTGGAAGCTCGAATCCATCGGCGCCTACTTCGCCTATGTCCGCCACCCCTACCCCGATATCAGCGCCGAATTCGTCGCGGGCAAACTCGCAACGCTCGCCGGCGTCGTCTGCCTTCCCGGCGATTATTTCGGCGAGATCCAGGAAGGATTCCTGCGCTTCGCCTTTGCGAATGCCGATGTCGAAACCATCGGCCTCCTGCGCCAGCGCCTCGAGGACTTCAAGCTGCCCGGCATCTGACGTCGAAGGGCATCTGACGGTGCCAAAACGACAAAACCGGACCGCGGTTTGGAGCCACGATCCGGTTTTGCAATGTCAAAGATGAAAGAGCGCTCAGATCGCTCCAAAGACACATGCGCCGATAAAGGCGAAGGCCGCAACCAGCGTCAGCGTGCGCAGCACGGCATGAAAGCTCGGCAGGGGTGCCGTCGATGCGGCATTGGAATATCGGGCGTGGGGACCGTGCAGGACCTGTTTCGACGTTCGCATCATATCCTCCAGAACAAGCGAGCCGCGTTCACATTTCGCAAGGTCGACCGTGATCGGCTATGCGTCTACATTCGTGGATTTCCACCGATTTCATAGACAATATATTCCAAGTCACCGATCGTTTTCAGAATTTCCTACTTTTCTCTCGGGGACCATCGCAGCAAAAACGTTAACGCGCGTTCATGGTTCCCGGCCACCCTATCATTTATCCAGCCCGGCAATGGCTGCACCGGGCACGGCGGGCTGCGCACCGTCTGGAAGCTCTCGCAAGGATCGAAAATCCCCTCGTCCAGCCGGGCATAGCATCATGAGAACAGATGACTTTCGGCCGGGCTTACCTATATCTCTCCCCCAGGACGCTCCCGGGATGCGAGGAGCGACCGAACCCACTTCGAGATGCCCTATGCAGAGTTCTCTCCCGCCCGAAATCGTCGATGCGCCGTCTATGTCGGGCAAGCGCTGGACGACGGTTGCGACATCCCGGAGCGAAATCGCGGCGCTTCTGGAAAGCCGGGACTGGAGCCAGACGCCGCTCGGCGCACGCGAGACCTGGCCGGCCTCGTTGACGGGTCTTGTGCGCACCGTCCTGTCGTCTCCGGTCGCCATGACGCTGCTGCTGGGTCCGGATGGCATCATGATCTACAATGCCGGCTATGCCGCCATCGCCGGCGGCCGCCATCCGACATGCTTCGGCATGTCGGCCATAGCATGCTGGCCCGAGGTCGCCGATTTCAACCGCACCATCATCAATGGCGTGCTCAGCGGCGAGTGTTTTTCCTACGCCGATATGGAAATGACGCTGAACCGCAGCGGCGAGCCGGAACGCGTCTGGTTCGATCTCGACTACAGCCCCGTCTTCGACGATGACGGCGCCATCAGCGGCGTGCTCGCGGTCGTCGTGGAAACAACGAAGGCGGTGGAGGCCGAGCAGGCGCTCTCGCGCAATCGTGAAAAGCTGTCGCTCGCCCTGCAGGCTTCCGGCGTTGTCGGTATCTGGGACTGGGATGTCGTCGCCGACCGCGTCTATGCCGACGACAGATTCGCATCCCTCTACGGCGTCGATCCCAAGACCGCCGCGACAGACGGCGTCCCGATCTCCGGCTTCACCGCCGCCATTCACCCCGACGATGCCGAGCGGGTATCCAATGTGCTGCAAGGCGTCATGAAGACGGGTGAGAAGCTTTCGACCGAGTACAGGCTCGTTCAGGCGGACGGGTCCGTGCGCTGGGTGCTGGCCGAGGGGCAGCCGCTGCTCGAAAACGGCACCTGCATCCGCTTTCCCGGCATCGCCGTCGATATCACCGCGCAGAAGGAGGTGGCGGAGGCCTATGCGCAGTCGGAGACGGGGTTCCGCACGCTGGCCGACACCATGCCGCAGATGGTGTGGTCGACGCGGCCCGATGGTTTTCACGACTACTACAATGCCCGCTGGTACGAATTCACCGGCGCTCCCCCGGGATCGACCGACGGCGCCGGCTGGAGCGGCATCTTCCACCCGGAGGATCAGGACCGCGCCTGGGCGCTCTGGCGCCACAGCCTCGAGACCGGAGACCCCTACCAGATCGAATATCGGCTGCGCCATCACAGCGGGTCCTATCGCTGGGTGCTCGGCCGCGCTCTGCCCATACGCGATACCGAGGGGCGGATCACGCGCTGGTACGGCACCTGCACCGACATTCACGACGCCAGGATGGCGCAGGCGGAGCGCGAGGTCGTCGCGCATGAACTCAGCCATCGGATCAAGAACATCTTCTCGGTGCTGAGCGGCATTATCAGCCTGTCCGCGCGTTCCGAGCCGCAGGCCCGGGGTTTTGCCGAACAGTTGCGCAAGCGCATCGACGCCATGGGCCGCGCGCATGATTTCGTCCGTCCGCACAGCGAGGCATCGCGTCCGACCATGCCGGATACGACCTTGTTCAACCTTCTGGCACGGCTGCTCGAGCCCTATTGGGGTGAAGAGGGAACAGGCGCGATCGGGCTGCACGGCGACGACACGGCGATTGCCGACAGCGCGGCCACGCCTCTGGCCCTGCTTCTCCACGAACTCGGCACCAACTCTGCAAAATACGGCGCGCTCTCCACGGTCGATGGCCGGGTCGAAATCACCGGGCGCATCGACGGCGAGACCTATCATTTAAGCTGGAAGGAAAAGGTCTCGGGCGTCGTCATCTCCGCGCCGGAGAAGGACGGCTTCGGGTCGCGGCTGATGAAGATCAGCGCCGAAGGCCAGTTGGAAGGACAGCTGGAGCGCTTCTGGGAACCGGATGGCTTGCGGATCGAGGCGTCGATACCTTTGAGCGCACTGACCCGCAGCGGGCGCCTCGGGCGCGGCTAGTCAACCATATCAGGCGAAAACGCGAAGATGTGCCGGCGCAGGGGCCTGTCGCGCTTCGCGCAGCGCAACCGTATAGCGCACGGCCGCTTTCAGGTCTTCCTCTGCCACGGGCTTCGGCAGCACGCCGACGGCACCGGGAAACGCCTCGCCGACCTGCGAGGGATTGGCCGTCATGAAGAGAACGGTCATGCCGTGACGCTCGGCAAGAATACGGCCGATATCACGGCCCGTGGCGCCATCGCGCAGGTTGAGATCGACGAGGGCGATATCAGCGAGCGGGCCGAGCTTGATTGCCGATGCCGTATCGGCAGCGATGCCGACGGGCCGGTAACCCAGTTCCTCGACAACGTACTCGATCTCGGTCGCAACGAACATCTCGTCCTCGACCACCATGATATTGCAGCTCATTATCAAACGCCCACTTCATCGAAACGGCCCCACCGCTCCCCTGCTCGGACCCGAGAAAACGGCTCCATATGCTCCGAGGAACAACACGGAGACCCTCATGAATGCGGCGAGACGTCAAAAGTTCCATTCCATTCGGCGGAGGCATCGAACAGATGGGCTGGAGCCCGGAGAAATTCCGAATGCTCTTTTTTTCAGCCCACACCTGTGGTGTAACCCGCGCAACGCGATCGACCGGGAAAGGTGGCGCATGCCCCTCAGTGACGACATGCCGGTTTTGAAACGGTGGAAGCGCCGTGTCCGCAAACTGCGCAACAGGCTTGCCCGCCGCGCCTTTGCCACCCGCTATGGCCGGGAACTGCTGATCCAGTGCATCAGCCCCAGCGTGCTCACCATGACGGCGGATTGCGGCGATCACGTCATGACGTTTTCGCCGCATGACTATATCGGCCGCAAGATCTACCGGAAGGGTCAGTTCGAGCGCGATCACGTCGTCCGCCTGCTCTCCGTCCTGCGGGAGCGGAATATCGACCTCTCGGGCGCTTTGCTGGAGGTCGGCGGCAATATCGGCACGCAGACGCTCTATTTCGCCCTTGGCAGCGATATTCCGCGCATCGTGACGGTGGAGGCCGATCCGCGCAACTACGCGCTGCTTAACCAGAACATCCGCCAGAACGGGCTGGAAGACCGGATCACCGCCATCCCCTGCGCGGCCGGCGAGACCGCAGGCACGATCGACTTCTTCCAGCACCCCGACAATCACGGCAAGAGCAGCGCGACGCGCCAGAGCCCGCGTGACCGGCAGATCAGCGTGCCGGTGCGCCCCGTGATGGAGATCCTCGCGGACGCGGATATCGCGGCCGACGGCGTGTCACTGATCTTCATGGATATCGAGGGCTACGAGCCGGTCGCCGCCCGCTCGATGATCCCGCTTCTCGAACGCCAGACGCCGTTCTATCTCGAATTCTCGCCGGTCTTCTACGGCCGCGATCAGGCCCGCGTTTTCGCAAAATGGCTCGGCACCTTCTATTCCCGCTGCATCGTCTTCACCGAAAACGACATGACCGAAATGGCGATCGCCGACATCCCGCTCGACGCGGACCAGTTCGACCTGCTTCTGCTGCCCGACGCGCTTTAGCGGCGGCGGTAGAGATAATAGCGCCTGGGGTCGATCCCCTCCGGCACCGGCAGGGGGACAAGATCGGCATGGTCCAGCGGCAGGCCGCTGGCGACGATGCCGCCGGAGGCCAGCGCATCGGCAAGCGCTGGCGGCAGCCAGCGTTTCGTTTCCGCATCCACCTCGGGATAGGCGGTGCCGATATCAGCATGGGCGAACGCCACCCCCATGCCGACCACGCTCTTCAGCGTCTCGGAGATTTCGCCGAGCACGAGGTCACCCTCATCCGGCGTCGATTTGGGATGCGACCCCACCGCCCGATCGAAGGCGATGATGCGGCGGCCGGGGAAGATCTCGCGGATATGATCGTAGGTGCGGCCGTTTCCAAGCCCGATTTCGAGCACCGCGCCCTCACCCGGAAGCGCCATGTCATCCCGGATGTGGTTGAGGATGGAGCGCTGCGCCTGCAGGCGGGCGATGAAGCTGTCGAGACGACTCATGAAGGCGCTTCCCGTTACCGAGGCAATTCCAGCAAAACTGCGCAGCGGTTTTGCGTCCGGAAGTGCGTGAAACCAAAGAGATGGAGCGTTTTCGCGATTCGGGGTAACGCGGACACGCTCTAAGGAGGCCCTCTATAGGGTGCCCGCCACCCGACAGGCAACATCGCAGCGCGCTGCACGCAAAAGTCATCCGGCGCGGCCCTGTCGGACGGAGACGGCTGTGCTACCTTAAATCGCATGGCACAGATGCAGAGCGACCAGTTCTTTTCCGCACTCCCCGTCTTCACGGCGTTCGAGGGCGTGGCGGATGCGGAGAACTACCGCCCGCTGCCCATCGACTGGTGGATCGCCAGCGCCGATATCGTCGATTCCACCGGCGCCATCGAGGCCGGTCGGTACAAGGCGGTGAACATGGCCGGCGCCAGCGTCATCTCGGCGGTGCTCAACGCGGTCGGCCATTTCGACCTTCCCTTCGTCTTCGGCGGCGATGGCGCGCTCGTGGCGCTTCCCCCCTCGGCGCTGGTCGCGGCCACATCGGCGCTGGCCTCCGTGCAACTCTATGCGCGCGAAGAGCTCGATCTCGACCTGCGCGCCGCCCTCGTCCCGGTTTCTGATATCCGGAAAGCCGGGCTCGATGTGCGCGTGGCACGCTTCCAGGTCAGCCCGGACGTGTCCTATGCGATGTTTGCCGGCGGCGGCGGCGCCTGGGCGGAGACGGAGATGAAGGCCGGACGCTATCTCGTCGCGCCCGCGCCCGCAGGGGCCCGCCCCGACCTCACCGGCCTCTCCTGTCGCTGGAACCCCATCGCCTCCCGCCATGGCGCCATCGTCTCGATCATCGCGGTGCCCTGTCCCGGCAAGGAGGCCGGCCCCTTCGCGACGCTGGTTTCCGATATCGTCGCGCTGGCCGCGGGCGAGGAACGCGAAGGCCATCCGGTCCCGGCGGAAGGCCCGACGCTCGGCCTCTCCCGCGAAGGTCTGGAGACGGAAGTGCGCACGGTTGGAAAACCCGGTCGCCTGCGCCAGCGCGGCCGCATCCTCGTGGAAGCAGCACTGACCTATGGCCTGGCAAAGCTCGGAATGACGCTCGGCCGCTTCGATCCGAAGATCTACCGTCAGGATGTCGCCAGCAATTCGGACTTCCGCAAGTTCGACGACGGCCTGAAGATGACCATCGACATCGAGGCGGGGCGCCTCGTCAGCCTGGAGGCACGGCTGAAACGCGCGGCCTCCGAAGGCGTCTGCCGCTACGGCCTCCACCGGCAGGACGAGGCGCTGATGACCTGCATCGTGCCCACCGCGCTCAGCCGCGACCACATGCACTTCATCGACGGCGCCAATGGCGGCTATGCCATGGCGGCCAGCCATCTGAAAGCACCCATGCAGGCGGCACCCGCGGCCTGACGCCTCACGCCTTCACGATCAATCCACCTTGGATACCACGACGGGCAAAGACGTTGCGCGTGTCGATGATCAGCGGCGCGTGCTGCGCGATCAGCGCATAATCGACATCGTCATGATCGGTGGCGACCAGTACGGCATCGAAACGGCCAAGTTCGCTCAGCGGCACCGAGCGCCGACCCTTCAGCGATAGATATTCGCGCGTCTTCGGGATCTCGTCCACATGCGGATCATGGAAGGATGCGCTGCCGCCGCGCTCCTCGATCAGCTCGATCAGTTTCAGCGACGGGCTCTCGCGGATATCCGGCACGTTCTTCTTATAGGCGAGCCCGATGATCAGCACACGCGACCGGCTGAGGGCTTTACCAAGGTGAATATCGAGCGCTTCGGCCAGCCGCCCGACGATATGCTTCGGCATGGCCGAATTGATCTCGCCCGCGAGCTCGATGAAGCGGGTCGGCAGGTCGTATTCACGGGATTTCCAGGTGAGATAGAACGGATCGATCGGGATGCAGTGCCCACCGAGACCGGGACCGGGATAGAATGGCATATAGCCGAACGGCTTGGTCTTCGCCGCGTCGATGACCTCCCAGATATCGACGCCCATGGCTTCGAACACCGTCTTCAGCTCGTTGACCAGCGCGATGTTGACCGCGCGAAAAATGTTCTCCGTCAGCTTCACAGCCTCGGCCGTCGCCGTCGTGGAGACGGGCACGACGCGCTCCACCACGGCCGAATAGAACGCCTCCATCGCTTCCGCTGCCGCATCACCGTCGCCGGCGACGATCTTCGGAATGCTGGTGGTCGAGAAATCGCGGTTGCCGGGGTCTTCGCGCTCGGGCGAGAAGCCGAGGAAGACCTCCTCCCCGATATTGAGCCCGGTGGCAGCCAGGATCGGCCGCACGACATCCGTCGTCGTGCCGGGATAGGTGGTGGATTCCAGCACCACGAGCTGCCCCGGCCGCAGCCGCAGGGCGATCTCCTGGCAGGTCTTGACGATATAAGTGAGGTCGGGATCGCGATGCCGCGTCAGCGGTGTCGGCACGCAGATGACGATGACGTCGCAGGCGGCAAGGCCATCGAAATCGACCGTCGCGGAGAACCGTCCTGCATCCCGCTCGGCTGCGAGAACATCGTCGCCGACCGCCTCGATATAGGACCGGCCCGCGTCGATGGCGACGATCTTGCCGGGGTCGATATCGAAGCCGGTGACGGTAAAACCCTTGCGCGCGATGGCGATGGCGAGCGGCAGTCCGACATAGCCAAGGCCGATGACGCCGGCATGCGCCGCGCGATCGGCGATCCGCGACAGGAGAACCGCGTGGGGAGACGTGCTCATCGGTAACCTTGCCTGTTGGGCGCGCCTCGCACGCCGGAGCCATGGCAGATGCGGACTTGGCCTGCCGCTGTCAAGGCCGGGCCATCATGCGAATTCCCTCGCAGCAGCCATCGCCAACTTTTCGTCGCCGGCGTTCTGGTTTCCACCATACTGCGTCATTATATCGTGAAGACGATCGCGTCATGCCGGGGGGTTGATATCGGCCTGCGGTGATCGTTCGCAGCAAACAGCGGGAAGATCGACATGACCCAGACGCAGCAGGTTTCCACCCATCTGCTCGATCGCGTGTCCCTGTGGCTCAAGCAGACGGCGCTGAACGGCGCCTCGCTCGAAATGCTGGTGACGGGCTTCTGCGAACGGCTTGCCGCCGCCGGTGTGCCGCTGTCGCGCGTGCATCTGAGCTTCGCCATGCTCCATCCGCTCTACGACGCGCTCGGCTTCACCTGGCAGCGCGGCAAGGGCGTCACCGTCGAGGGCTTTCGCGCCGGTCAGAGCGAGACGGATGCGGAGCGCTTCCTGCGCAGCCCCTATTACTACCTCTATTCCCACGACCTCGACCATCTGCGCCGCCGCATTACGCCGGAGTCTCCCATCGAGTTCCCGATCTTCGAGGAACTGAAGCGCGACGGCGCGACCGATTACTTCGCCTTCGTGCAGTCCTTCAGCGAAAGCCACGGACAGGGCATGGTCGGCTCCTGGACCACGGACGCGCCGGAAGGTTTCTCCGACCAGCTGATCGAGGCCATGCTGCGGCTCCAGAGCAGCCTGGCCGTTGCCGCCAAGATGGCCGTGCTCGGCAAGCTCGCCGACAACATGCTCACCACCTATCTCGGCGAAAACGCCGGCAAGCGCGTGCTGTCCGGCCAGATCCGGCGCGGCGACGGTGAAACCATCCGCGCCGTGCTCGTCATGGCCGACATGCGACAGTCAACCGTTCTTGCCGAACGCGAAGGCCGTCAGGCCTATATCGACACGCTCAACCAGTTCTTCGACGCCATCGCTACGCCGTTCAACCGCGGCGGTGGCGAGATCCTGAGCTTCCTCGGCGATGGCTTCCTCGCCGTCTATCCTTGCGGGCGCCACCGCGAACCGTCGCAGGCCGCGGCCCTTGCGGCCATGGAGGCCGTGCGTCAGGCCACGGCGCGCATGGCCGAGATGAACAGCGAGCGGCGGGAAAACGGGCTGAGCGAGGTCGGCTACGGCATCGGCCTGCATATCGGCAACGTCATGTTCGGCAATGTCGGCCTGCGCGACCGCCTGACCTTCTCCACCTTCGGCACCGCCGTCAACGAGGTCTCCCGCCTGCAGGGGCTGACCAAGAAGCATTCGACCCACATCGTCGCCAGCCAGGCCTTCACCGCCTATGCCGGCGGCGAATGGGAAACGCTCGGCGAGGAAAAACTGCGCGGCGTGCGCCAGAAACTGACGGTGCTGGTGCCGAGCGAAAAGCTCCTGAAGATCGATCAGGCGGAGGCCATCCGCCACCGGACGCAGGAAAGCAGCTCCGAGGCGGAGCAGGTCATGCTGCTCTACCGCAACCGCAACACGCCGCAGCGGGACATCTGGAACAAACTGCTGCAATAGAAATTGTTTAGCCGCGGGGCATCATTTCAAAAAAACGATACATGACGACGCTAGACCCGCAGCCGACGCCGGGAAGGCGTGACCGTGCGGTTTCCATTGCGGTCATGGACAGGCCGAAATGCCTGCGATAGTCTTCCCATAAGGTATTGGCGCAAAGCCAGCCACCATCCGCACCGGATGGAGAGAATAAGTGGGGAATGGCAGGCATGACATCAGGCGGAGACCTGCTGCGGATCGAGGACCTGAGCGTTTCTTTCGCCATGTTCGGCGGCCAGATCGACGCGGTTCGAAAGGCGAGCCTCCGGGTCCTGCCGGGCAAGGTCACGGCGCTCGTGGGCGAGTCCGGGTCCGGAAAATCCGTGATCAGCCAGGCCGTCATGGGCATCCTGCCGAGATCGGCGAGGATCGGCGGCAAGATCCTCTTCAAGGATGAGACGGCACCGGGCGGTGTGATCGATCTCGCGGCGCTCGCGCCCGAGGGGGCCGACATGCGCGCCTTCCGCGGCAACCGCATCGGCATGATCTTCCAGGAGCCGATGACCTCGCTGTCGCCGCTCCACACGATCGGCGACCAGATCAGCGAAAGCCTGCGCATCCATCGCAACGTCGACAAGCCGGGACAGCGGGAACAGACCGAAGAGATGCTGCGTCTCGTCGGCTTCCCCGACCCCAAGCGTGCCTTCGGCATGTATCCCTTCGAGCTTTCCGGCGGCATGCGCCAGCGCGCGATGATCGCCATGGCGCTGATCTGCAAGCCGTCACTCCTGATTGCCGACGAGCCGACGACGGCGCTCGACGTGACCATCCAGGCGCAAATCCTGCAATTGCTGAAGGATCTGCAATCGACCTTCAACATGGCCGTGCTGCTCATCACCCACGATCTCGGCATCGTCGCCAACATGGCCGACGAGGTCGTGGTGATCTATCACGGCGAGATCATGGAGGCGGGTTCGGTGGAGGATATCTTCCGCAATCCGTCCCACCCCTATCTAAAGGGGCTGATGGCGGCCGTGCCGCATTTCGACATGAAGCCCGGCGAGCGCCTGAAGGCGCTGCGCGAGGTGCCTGTCAACGTCGAGAGCCTGATCGTGCGGCGCAAGGGCGAACGTGCGCCCGCGCGACCGCTACCCCGCGTCGAGGATACGCTACCGGCACCGGGCGAGGATGTGCTCCTCTCCGTACGCCATGTCGGCAAGACGTTTTCCAGCCGCACGTCCGGCTGGTGGAAGAAGGGCAAGGCCAACCAGTATCGCGCGGTCGATGATGTGAGCTTCGACATCCGGCGCGGCGAATGTCTGGGGCTCGTGGGCGAAAGCGGCTGCGGCAAGACGACGCTCAGCAAGATCCTGATGCGGGCGCTCTCGCCGGACACCGGCTCGATCATGCTGAACTCGGCCGATGGCCCGATCGACATCCGCGAGGCTCATGGCAAGTCGCTGGAGAGACTGCGCACCCGCATGCAGATGATCTTTCAGGATCCCGTCTCGTCGCTCTCGCCGCGCATGACGGTGCAGAACATCCTCAGCGAACCGCTCGAGATCCATCGCCGCGGCGATCCGAAGAGCCGGCAGCAGACGGTGAAGGCGCTGCTGAAGGCCATCGGCCTCAACGAGCGGCACATGAACCGCTATCCCCACAGCTTCTCCGGCGGGCAGCGCCAGCGCATCGGCATCGCCCGCGCTCTGGCACTCGGGCCCGAACTGCTGATCTGCGACGAGCCGGTCTCCGCACTCGACGTGTCCGTGCAGGCGCAGATCCTCAACCTCCTGAAGGACCTGCAGGCGGAACTCGGCCTGACCTATCTCTTCATCTCGCACAATCTCGCCGTTGTCGATTACATGGCCGACCGTATCGCCGTCATGTGCGCCGGACGGATCGTCGAGCTTGCGCCGCGCGAACAGCTGATGCGCGCGCCGGTTCACCCCTATACCAAGGCGCTGCTGGCCGCCGTGCCCTTCCCCGACCTCGACCGGCCGCTCGACTTCGTCGCACTCAATGCCGGCGGGGCCTCCGATAAGAAGCGCTGGAACGCCGCCTTCCGGCCGGGCGAAAGCGATGCCGGCCTTGCGCCCGCCGATCTCGGCAACGGTCACTGGGTGCTGGCAAGCCGGAATGTCGACGTGAAGGAGCTCCAGCCGTGATCAAGCGCCGCACCACCCTCGGCCTCCTCGCCTCCGCCATCGCCCTGCCCCGCCTCGTGTTTCCACGCACGGCCATGGCCGCGGGGACGGAGCCCGAGATCCTTCTCGAAAAGATCACGGCCGGAACCCTGCCGCCGATGATCGAGCGCGTGCCGAAGACGCCGCGCATCGTCAACCTCGCCGCCATGGGCCGCACACCCGGCAGCTATGGCGGTTCCATCCGCATCCTCATCGGCAGCCAGAAGGACATCCGCGCGATGTTCATCAACGGCTATGCCCGTCTGGTCGGCTACGACGAGAAGCTGAGTTTCCAGCCGGATATTCTGGAGGCCTGCGAGGTCGAGGGCGAGAAGGTCTTCACCTTCCGCATTCGCGAGGGCCATCGCTGGTCGGACGGAAGCCCGCTCACGTCGGAAGACTTCCGGTATACCTGGGAAGACGTGGTCCTGAACGAGGACCTGCGCAAGGGCGGCGTGCAGCAGGAGCTTCTCGCGGATGGCAAACCGCCGCGTTTCGAGGTCCTCGACGCGCGCACCGTTCGCTACAGCTGGGATGCGCCCAACCCCGATTTCCTGCCCAATCTCGCGGCGGCACTGCCGCTGATCCTGCTCTTGCCCGCCGCCTACATGAAGCAGTTCCACAAAAAGTACCAGACCGAGGAACAGCTCAAGACCTTCATGAAGAAGTACCGCGTTAAGAAGTGGGCGGACCTGCACATCAAGATGTCGCGCCAGAACCGGCCCGACAATCCGGACCTGCCGACGCTCGACCCGTGGCAGAACACGACGGCCTCGCCGGCCGAACAGTTCATCTTCGACCGGAACCCCTTCTTCCACCGCGTCGACGAAAACGGGATGCAGCTTCCCTATATCGACCGTGTGGTCCTCAACGTCTCCACACCCGGCATCATCGCCGCAAAGACCGGCGGCGGCGAAGCCGACCTGCAGGCGCAGAACATCGACTTTACCGACTATGCCTTTATCAAGGATTCCGAAAAGCGGTATCCGGTGAAGGTGAAGCTGTGGAAGCGCACGCAAGGATCGCGCGTTGCGCTGCTGCCAAACCTCAATTACGGCGACCCCGTCTGGCAGGGCCTGTTGCGCGACGTCCGCGTTCGCCGCGCCCTCTCGCTCGCCATCGACCGGCGCGAGATCAACATGGTCGCCTTCTACGGCCTGGGCACGGAAAGCGCCGATACCGTGCTGCCGGAGAGCCCGCTCTACAAGCCGGAATATGCCGCCGCCTGGTCGCAGCATGACACCGAGCAGGCCAACCGCCTGCTGGACGAAGCAGGCCTGACCGGCCGCAACGAGGACGGCATGCGCCTTCTGCCGGATGGCCGCCTCGCGCAGATCGTCGTGGAAACCGCGGGCGAGAGCACGCTGGAAACCGACGTCCTCGAACTCGTGACCGATCACTGGGCAAAGATCGGCATCCCGCTCTTCATCAAGACCTCCCAGCGCGAGGTCTTCCGAAACCGCACCATGGGCGGCGAGATCATGATGTCCATGTGGCTCGGGCTCTCCAATGGCGTGCCTACGGCCGACATGAGCCCGAGCTCGCTGGCCCCGAGCACCGACGACCAGCTGCAATGGCCGGTCTGGGGCATGCATTACCTGTCGCTCGGCCAGTTCGGTCATGCGCCGGAACTCCCCGAAGCGCAGAAGCTGGTGGACCTGCTGAAGGAATGGCGCCGCACGGCCGACAATGCGGGCCGCACGCGGATCTGGCACGAGATGCTGTCGATCTATACCGATCAGGTCTATTCCATCGGCATGGTCAACGCCACGCTCCAGCCGATCCTTCATACATCGCGCATGCAGAACGTTCCGGAACAGGGCCTCTACGGCTTCGATCCGACCTGCTTCTTCGGGGTCTACATGCCGGATACGTTCTGGCTCGGCGACAAGGTGAGCTGATCGATGCTGCGATACATTCTCTGGCGCGTCAGTGCCATGATCCCGACGCTCGTCATTATCTCGGCCCTCGTCTTCACCATCATCGAACTTCCCCCGGGCGATTATTTCGAGAGCTATATCTCGGAAATGCGCGCCCAGGGCGAAGGCGTCGATATGGCGGAGATTGAGGCGCTGCGGGCCGAATACGGCTTCGACCGCCCGCCGATCATGCGCTACTTCCACTGGGTCGCCGGCATGCTGCAGGGCGATTTCGGCTACTCGTTCGAATACCAGCTGCCGGTCTCCGACGTCGTCGGTGACCGGCTCTGGCTGACGGTTCTCGTCTCCTTCGTGACCATCATCTTCACCTGGCTCATCGCTTTCCCGATCGGCATCTACTCGGCCACGCATCAGTACAGCTGGGGCGATTACGGCCTGACCTTTCTCGGCCTGCTCGGCCTTGCCATTCCCAATTTCATGTTCGCGTTGATCCTTATGTACTTCGCCAACATGTGGTTCGGTACGTCCATCGGGCACCTCATGGACCAGAAATATCTGTCGCAGCCGATGAGCTGGGACAAGTTCCTGTCGATCCTCGAGCATCTCTGGATCCCCGTCATCATCATCGGCACCGCGGGAACGGCCGGCATGATCCGCCGCCTGCGCGCCAACCTGCTCGATGAACTCCAGAAGCAATATGTGGTGACGGCGAAGGCGAAGGGTCTTCATCCCTTCCGGGCACTGGTGAAGTACCCGCTCCGCATGGCCCTCAACTTCTTCATCGCCGACATCGGCTCGATCCTGCCGGCCATCATCTCCGGTGCCGAAATCACGGCCATCGTGCTGTCGCTGGAAACCACCGGGCCGATGCTCATCAAGGCGCTGCAGAGCCAGGACATGTATCTCGCCGGGTCGTTCCTGATGTTCCTCGCCTTCCTCACCGTCATCGGCGTGCTCGTCTCCGACATCGCGCTGGCGCTGCTCGATCCGCGCATCCGGCTCCAGGGGGGCAGCACGAAGTGACCGCAACGCATCCGCCGTCCACGACGTCCCCCAGCGGGCCACCCGCCTGCCTGCCCGCACCCGGCCAGCCCCTGACGCACTTCGTTTCCGCAGCCCCCTTCGATCCGATGGCCGTGGAAACGATGAGCGAGGAGCAGAGACACGTCTATGAGGCATCCCAGCTTCGGTTGATGTGGTGGAAGTTCAAGCGGCACCGGGTTGCCGTCATCTCGCTCGTCTTCCTCGTTCTGCTGTATGCGATGGTCACGATCGTCGAGTTCCTGGCGCCTTACAACCTGCACACCCGCAACGTCGATTTCATCCACGCGCCGCCGCAGCAGGTGCACCTGTTCGATGACGGCCAGTTCGTCGGCCCGTTCGTCTACGGCCGCACGATGAACCTCGACATGGACACGCTGCGCCGCGTCTATACGGAAGATCCCGAGCGGATCGAGAAGCTGCGCTTCTTCTGCAGCGGTGACGCCTATAATTTCTGGGGCCTCGTTCCCGCCTCGCTCCATTTCGTCTGTCCGGCACAGGGCGGGCAGTTCTTCATGCTCGGCAGCGATCGGCTCGGTCGCGACGTGCTGTCGCGCATTCTCTACGGCGCCCGCATCTCGCTCACCATCGGCCTGCTCGGCGTGACGATGAGCTTCATTCTCGGCATCGTCATCGGCGGCCTTGCCGGCTATAAGGGCGGTGTCTTCGACCTCATCGTCCAGCGCGTCATCGAGGTGCTGCAGTCGATCCCGAGCATTCCGCTCTGGATGGCGCTTGCGGCCATCATGCCGGTGACATGGAGCCCCCTTGTCATCTATCTCGGCATCACCGCCATCCTCGGCCTTCTCGACTGGACAGGCCTTGCCCGCGCGGTGCGCTCCAAGCTGCTGGCCCTGCGCGAGGAAGACTACGTGCTCGCGGCACAGCTGATGGGGGCAAAGACCAGCCGCATCATCGGCCGCCACCTCGTGCCCGGCTTCATGTCGCACCTGATCGCCAGCGCGACCATGTCGATCCCGGCGATGATTCTCGGCGAAACCGCCTTGAGTTTCCTCGGTCTCGGCCTGCGTCCGCCGATTACCAGCTGGGGCATTCTCCTGACGGAAGCGCGCAGCGTCAGTACCATCGCTTTTTATCCATGGTTGCTCTACCCAACCATTCCGGTCATTCTCGTCATCCTGGCCTTTAACTTTCTGGGCGATGGACTTAGAGATGCGGCTGATCCGTACAAGTGAGTTTTCCATGGTGATGAAGCCTGCCCTGCGCGTGGAGCCGTGCCGATGACGCGTCGCATCGAGAATGCCCGCATCCTCATGTACAGCCACGATACGTTCGGTCTCGGCCACCTGCGGCGGTGCCGGGCGATCGCGCATGCGCTCGTCGAGGACTATCGCGGCCTGCAGGTTCTGATCATTTCGGGCGCGACCATCGCCGGTGCCTATGATTACCGGGCCCGCGTCGATTTCGTAAAGATCCCGAGCGTCATCAAGCTGCGCAACGGCGAATACACCTCGATGGATCGGCATATCGATCTGAACGAGACGCTGAAGATGCGCCGGTCGATCATCCGGCACACGGCCGAGACCTTCAAGCCCGACATCTTCATCGTCGACAAGGAACCGATGGGGCTTCGCGGCGAGGTCGAGGACACGCTGTCCTACCTCAAGCATCAGGGCACGACGCTGGTGCTTGGCCTGCGCGAGGTCATGGACGCGCCGCATCTGCTCGACGCCGAGTGGAAGCGCAACGACGTGATGCGCAAGATCGGCCAGTTCTACGATACCGTCTGGGTCTACGGCCCGCCTGATTTCTACGATCCGCTGGTCGGTCTCGACGTGCCGGCGCAGGTCCGCGCCCGCATGGATTTCGTCGGCTTCCTCCAGCGCAGCGTCTCGCTCGACGTCAGCTCCGAGCACAAGCCGAAGGGCGACTACATCCTCATCACCACCGGCGGCGGCGGCGATGGCTCCGACCTCATCCACGACGTGGTGGACGCCTACCGCGCCGACCCGACATTGACGCACCCGTCTTTCGTCGTGCTCGGCCCCTACATGCCGGCAAAGCAGCGCCACAAGCTGCTGTCGAAATGCGCGCTGACCCCGCACCTGACGGTGATCGAGTTCGACAACCGCATGGAAGAGCTGATCGCCAATGCCAGCGGCGTCGTTGCCATGGGCGGCTACAACACCTATTGCGAGATCCTCTCCTTCGACAAACCTGCCCTGATCGTACCGCGCGTCGTCCCGCGCGAGGAACAACTGATCCGCGCCCGCCGCGCCAGCGAACTCGGGCTCGTCGATATGCTGCTGCCACAAGAGGCCGCCGATCCCAAGCGGCTGGCCGCCGCCCTTCATGCCCTGCCGCACCGCGCGCCGCCCTCCCATCATGCCAGCAACATGCATCTCGACGGCCTGAGTAATATTTCCCGGATCGTCGGCAACATGCTAGACGGGCGCGAACGCGACCATTTGAGCGTCGTCAAGGCCTGAAACGTCATGCAAAGCCGCAAGATCGTCGTCATCCTGAAGGGTTATCCGCGCCTGTCGGAAACCTTCATCGCGCAGGAACTGCTGGGCCTTGAACAGTCCGGGCTGGAACTGTCGCTGATTTCGATGCGCCATCCGACCGACAGGAAGCGTCATCCCGTTCACGACGAAATCCGCGCGCCGGTTCTCTACCTCCCCGAATATCTGCACCACGAGCCGCTGCGCGTGCTGCGCGGGTTGTGGGCGGCGGCCCGGCGTCCCGGTTTCCGAAAGGCGTTTACAGCCTTCCGCCGCGACCTGGCGCGCGATGTCTCGCGCAACCGGGTCCGCCGCTTCGGCCAGGCCGCCGTCCTTGCCGCGGAATGGCCGGAGGGTGGAGACTGGCTGCACGCCCACTTCATCCACACGCCCGCATCCGTCGCCGCCTATACCAGCCTCCTGACCGGCATCCCGTGGACATGCTCGGCCCATGCCAAGGACATCTGGACCTCGCCCGACTGGGAGCTGACCGACAAGCTCGCCACCAACCGCTGGACCGTGACCTGCACCGAAACCGGCTTCCACCACCTGCGCACGCTGGCCGCCGACAAGACGACCGTGCATCTGAGCTATCACGGCCTCGACCTCGCCCGCTTCGCACCCTTCACGCAGGAGCGCCGCCCGCGCGACGGCAGCGATCCCACTGACCCCGTCGTCATTCTCAGCGTCGGCCGCGCTGTGGAAAAGAAGGGTTACGACCTGCTCCTCAAGGCCTTAGCGAGCCTGCCCGCCGATCTCGCTTGGCGCTTCGTTCATATCGGCGGCGGCACGCTCGCCAAATCCCTGAAGGACATGGCAACCGACCTCGGCATCGCGGATCGCATCGACTGGCTGGGCGCCATGGCACAGGAGGACGTTCTCGCGCGCTATCGGGCCTCCGACATCTTCGCGCTCGCCTGCCGCATCGGCGCGGATGGCGACCGCGACGGCTTGCCGAACGTGATCGTCGAGGCCTCAAGCCAGCGCCTCGTCTGCCTCTCCACCACGATCTCCGGCGTGCCGGAGCTTCTGTCGAACGATGAGAACGGCCTGCTCGTTCCGCCCGAGAACCCCGAGGCGATCGCGAACGCCCTGGAGCGCGCCATCCGCGATCCCGATCGCCGCAAGCGGCTCGGTGACGCCGCCGAGCGGCGCGTCCGCAAGGATTTCGACTACCACACCAGCATCACCCAGCTTCGCAATCTCTTTGAAACCGAATGGCGGACAGCCGAATGACCGATCCGGAAACGAAACGCGTTCTCTTCTACGTCCAGCACCTGCTCGGCATCGGCCACCTGACCCGCGCGAGCCGCATTGCCAACGCGCTGGCCGTGCGCGGCTTCGACGTGACGGTCGTCACCGGTGGCAAGCCCGTGTCCGGTTTCCCCGGCCCAGCCGTCCGCCACATCGCGCTGCCGCCGGTCGTCTCCAGCGATGAGGGCTTTTCTGCCCTGCAGGACATGGACGGCAATCCGGTCGATGACGCCTTCCGCGACATGCGCCGCGACCGGCTGGTCGCCATCCTCCACGAGATCAGGCCGCATGCCATCCTTACCGAGGCCTTTCCGTTCGGCCGGCGTCAGATGCGCTTCGAGCTTCTGCCCTTCCTCGACGCCGCCCGCGCCATGCCCGAGCCGCCGAAAATCTTCGCCTCCGTGCGCGATATCCTGCAAAAGCGCCCGAAACCGGAGCGCGACCGCGAGACGGTGGACTATATCGACCGCTATTTCGATCGTATCCTGATCCATGGGGACCCGACCTTCGCAAGGCTGGAGGAGACCTTTCCCCATGCCGACGAGATCGCCGACAAGGTGGTCTATACCGGCCTCGTCGCCCCGCCGCAGCCCGACGCCCCGGCAGACCGTTTCGAGGTGATCGTCTCGGCCGGCGGCGGCGCTGTCGGCCGGCACGTGCTGCACGCGGTCGTCGGCGCCACCGCCATCCTCCGGCCGGAAAAACCCTGGGCGCTGATAACAGGTCCGAACCTCGCGCAGGCCGACCACGATGCGATCGCCGCCGGCGTCGTCGGCAATGTCAAGGTCTTCCGCTTCCGCCCCGACTTCGCGAGCCTCCTTTCGGGCGCGACCCTCTCGGTGTCGCAGGCCGGCTACAACACGGTCTGCGATATTCTGCGGGCGCGCTGCCGGGCGATCGTCGTGCCGTTCACGACAGGCGGCGAAACCGAACAGGCGGCTCGTGCCGAACGCCTGGAGCATCTCGGCCTCGTGACAGTGCTCAGCGATTCAGACATTTCGGCCGAGCGGGTCGCCGCGGCCATCCGCTCCGGTCTCGATGCTCCGGCCTTCCAGCAAGGCGATCTCTCGATCGACCTCGAGGGCGCCGACAGGACGGCCGATATCCTGCGCGACATGCTGTCGGACGCGTGACGGTGAAATCGCCTCTCGCGCGATACAGGACGATGCGTTTGCGGGTGGTTTTCCTGCCATCACTACTATAGATTCCACCGTAACGGAGGAGACAGACGAGCATCTGGTCCGCCGCATCGTCTCCGCTTCGTCTCGATGGCAGCCCTTCATGGATATCCGCCTTACCCGTTACATCTGGACCCACACGCGCAAGCAGCAGATGTGGATCCTCATGATCGTCGCCGTGTCGATGATCCCCTACTTCCTGTCATTCGATCTGCCCAAGCAGATCGTCAACGGGCCCATACAGGGAAAGGGTTTCGAGCAGCCGGGCGCGACCGAGCGGTTCTTCGACATTTCCTTCTCCCTTCCGTGGATCGGCAACGTCACGCTGTTCAACGGCATCGACCTGACGCGCATGGAAACGCTCTATGCGCTGAGCGTCATCTTTCTCCTGCTCGTCATCATCAACGGCCTCTTCAAGCTCTACATCAACACCTACAAGGGCCGGCTCGGCGAGCGCCTGCTGCGCCGCATCCGCTTCGAGCTCATCGATCGCATCCTCCGGTTCCCGCCGACCCAGTTCAAGCGCATGAAGGGGGCGGAAGTCTCCTCCATGGTCAAGGACGAGGTCGAACCGCTCGGCGGCTTCACGGGCGACGCCTTCGTCTCGCCGGCTCTGCTCGGCGGACAGGCCCTGACGGCGCTTGCCTTCATCTTCATGCAGAACATGTGGCTCGGCTTCATCGCCGCCTTCATGGTCGGCATCCAGGCGACCATCATCCCGCGCATGCGCCGCCGCCTGCTGGTGCTCGGCCGCGAGCGCCAGATCACCGCGCGTGAGCTTGCCGGCCGCGTCAGCGAGATCGTCGACGGTATCAGCACCATCCACGCCTACGACACCTCGAACTACGAGCGCGCCGACGTGGCCGCGCGGCTGGGGCGGATCTACAAGATCCGCTACGATCTCTACCAGTGGAAGTTCATGGTGAAGTTCATCAACAACTTCCTCGCGCAGCTGACGCCCTTCCTGTTCTACTGCATCGGCGGCTATCTGGCCCTGCGCGGACAGCTCGACATCGGCCAGCTCGTCGCCGTCATCAGCGCCTACAAGGATCTGCCAGGGCCTCTGAAAGAGTTGATCGACTGGGACCAGCTGCGTCAGGACGTGCAGGTGAAATACGTCCAGGTGGTCGAGCAGTTCACGGTCGAGCCGCTGATCGATCCGAAGATCCAGGCGATTTCCACGGGTGCCATTTCCACCGGTGCCGTTGCCGTCGGCGCCGTGGCCGCCGGTGCGGGCCTTGCCGGTGCTGCGGCAGCCGCCAGCGGTGGCGGAAACGAAGCGTCTGGCGCCCTTGCGGCCTCCGGCCTCACCCTTGCCGACGACAGCGGCGCCCGTCTGCTGGAGCATGTCTCGGTCGAGATCAAGCCCGGCGAAAAGGTGGCGATCATCGGCGGTGCCGCCAGTGGCGGCGACGTGCTGGCGGAGGCCTTCGGCCGCCTGATCTGGCCGGAAGGCGGCAAGGTGACGCTTGGCGGCGAGGATCTGCTGCATATGCCGGAATCCGTCGTCGGTCGGGCGATCACCTATGCATCGTCGGATACCTACTTCTTCTACGGCTCGCTGCGCGACAACCTGCTCTACGGCCTGAAGCACGCGCCGCTGGCGGCCGCCACCTACGAGGGCAGCCTTGCCGCCCATCGCAAATGGGAAGTGACGGAAGCCAAGCTCGCCGGAAATCCCGACTACGACGTCAATGGCGACTGGATCGACTACACCGCCGCCGGCGCAACGCAGGCCGAGGATCTCTTCCCCTCGATCCTCGCCGTGCTCGACACCGTGCAACTGTCGAAGGACATTCTCGACCTCGCGCTTCGCACCAATATCGACCCTGCGGACCGGCCGGAATTTGCGGCCAGCATCGTGGACATGCGCCAGGCGCTGCGCGAGGAGCTGGAAGAAGCCGGCCTCAACGGGCTGATCGCCTATTTCGAGCCCGGCGAATACAATATGGAAGCCACCGTCGGCGAGAACCTGCTGTTCGGCACGGCGACCGCCCCGAGCGTGGCCGGCCGCGCCATCGCCAAGAACCCTTACTTCCGCAAGGTCGTCTCGGAGACCGGGATCGACCGCGTGCTCTTCGACATGGGCTACCAGATCGCCGAGAACGCGGTGGAACTCTTCGCCGATCTGCCGCCGGACCACCCCTTCTTCCAGCAGCTGACTTTCATGACGGCCGACGACATCCCGGCCTACCAGCTGCTGCTTCAGAAATATGCCGGCAAGGGGCTGGAGACCGCGACGGAGGACGATCGCTACCAGATCATCCGCCTGAGCTTCAACTATGTCGAGCCCCGCCACCGCTTCGGTCTGTTGACCGAGGCGCTGATGGCGCAAATCGTCGAGGTCCGCCGTCAGTTCCACGAAAACATGCCGGAAGAGTTGACCCACGACATCGAGCGCTACGACCCGGAAAAATACCTCGCCTCCGCCAGCCTCATGGACAACGTGCTCTTCGGCCGCATCAGCCACAAGCACACCGACGGCTCCAAGCGCATCCGTGCCATCGTGTCGTCGCTGCTGAATTCACAGGGCCTGATCGAGCAGGTGCTGGATATCGGTCTCGACTTCAATCTCGGCGCCGGCGGCAAGCGCCTGACGGCCGTCCAGCGGCAGAAGCTGAACCTTGCCCGCGCCATCATCCGCCGCTCGGACTACTATGTCTTCAACCGCCCCCTCCCGAGCCTCGATCACCGTTTGCAGGACGAGATCGTCCGCGACGTGATGAAGCTGCTCACCCGCAACGGCGCCAATCCGGCCGTGATCTGGGTGCTGTCGAACAACGGACTGACGAAATTGTTCGAGCGCGTGCTGGTGTTTGATCGCGGCGCGCTCGTGGAGGATGACACGCACGCCAATCTGGTAAACAATGACGGTGTCTTTAAACAGTTGGTAACCGCGTGATAATCGCGGGAACCGGAAGACCGGCAGGCACGAAAAGACTGGCAGCCACCGATGCATCGCCCGGAAGGACACGGACGGGCAGCGCCGAACATGGGGAGTTTACGAGCTGATGTTGCTGAAGGACGAAGTGCAAATGCTGCGGCGGGTGCCGCTCTTTTCCGGTGTGGAAGCCGGCAAGCTGAAGCTGCTGGCCTTCACCTCGGACCGCGTGAGCTACGGCATCGGCGAAACGCTCTTCCACCAAGGCGATGCCGGTGATGCGGCCTATGTCGTGCTGGACGGCAAGGCGGAGATCCTGGTGGAATCCTCGACCGGCCCGATCCGCGTGGCCGAAGTCGAGCGCAATTCGATCGTCGGCGAGATCGCCATCCTCTGCGACGTCTCGAGAACGGCAACCGTGAAGACGACCACCGCGGTCGAGGCCCTGCGCATCCGAAAGGACCACTTCATCAAGCTCCTGACCGATTTTCCTGAAATCACCATCGAGATCATGCGTGTGCTGGCCGACCGCCTGAGCCACACGACAAGCGAACTCACGGAAGCCCGCAGCCGCGTGCGCGAACTCGAATAAAGCATGTCGCGCAAAAGTGTGCAGCGGTTTTGCGATGACGACATGCACCAAACAAGGACCTATAGCGCAAGGAGCGAATCTGAAAGATCGTGACGCGCTTTAGGCTATCGAACCGTGATATCGCCGGTGCGGAGGTCGATCCGGAAATCCTTGGAGGGCAACCCGGTGCGGTAGGCCTCGAAGAGCGACAGCATCGCCGCAATCCCGCTTTGCGCCGTGCCATCCGGCCAGGCCTGCGCCTGATAAAGCGCCGACAGCCTGTCATAGAACCGCAGCTGTGGCTGTGAGACCGAAGCCAGCCCGGAATCGCTCGCCATCCGCAGGCGATACCAGTCGCCGAGGAACGCGATGGCCGACAGTGTCTCCGGAGCGCCCTCCGCCGAAGCTTTCGTCTGACCGCCCGCGATTGGAAACATGGCAGCGGCATCCTCCATCGGAACCGCGGGCCGCATTGCCAGTTGCGCGAGATCGCCAAGCGTGGCGGCCCGCAGCAGCGCGCCGAGCGCTGCCGGCCATTCCCGCTTCAGGTGCCGCCGCCAGGCGAGATGACCGATATGAGCCGAAAGGAAGTCGCCATAGCGGGTTGCCTCGGCCATTCCCCCGGTCTTCACGCCGGTACGCCGCACTTCGGCGGCATAGAGCGCCCCGATCGCTCCATCCATCGACATATCTCCGAGCGACACCGTCTCGATCTCGGCAGTGCCCTCACGCAGCGTCAGGATCTTGTAGGCCGGGGGAAAGCCGACGAGCGAGGGGACGGCAACGTTCACGAAGAACCCCTCTCCGCGCCGCATCCGCGCCGTGTCGTTGACGTGAAGGTGTCCGCTGAAATGCAGGGGTATCCCTGCCGCGATGAACGCCTCTCCGACCGCGTCGCCGGGAATGCGGCCCGATGTCGCCGTGGGTCCAAGCAGCGCGATCTCCGCCGCCCGGGTTCCATCCAGCGGATCGAGCGCGGGATAATGGGAAAAGGCAATGAGACGCTTGCCGAGACGCGCGGCCCGCGCACCGACATCGGCCATCCAGTCGATCACATGGCGCTTGTGCACCAGCATCGCATTCCAGCCGGCCGACGTGCTGTCGACCCAGTCGTCCGATCCATCGATCGGCACGAACACGTTCGCGTCGATCATCAGCAGCCACAGCCCTTCGACCGGCTCCACCAGATAGGAGGCCTCCATCAGCGGCCGTCGCGTCGCTCCGCTCGATGAGACCGCCGTGAACATCCGCTTCTCGCTATCACCATGCAGACCGAAAGGCGTCTCCCAGTGCAGATAGGATGGCTGCGGGAAATAGCCGTGCGCCCCGACCGGCATCAGCCCGTCGGGATAGCCGGGGCAGAACATCTCGGGCGACACCGTCACCGGGAGATCGCGCGAAATCCCCGGCGGCAGGGTGGCGCCCGAAGTGGTCACCGGATGGCTCGTCACCACTGCGCCCGATCCGTCGGCTTCCAGAAACCGCTTGGTGCGATGCCGGCCGGTGTCGGCGAAGATATCGTGGTTTCCGGGCAAGGCGAAGAACGCCATGCCATGCCGAGCGCCATAATCCCTAAGGATCACGGCAACGGCCGCCGTGGTCGCGACCTGACCGTCATCGGTATAGTCGCCGAGAAGAACCACATGCCGGATGCCGCGCGACGCGACATCGTCGAGCGCCGTGCGGAAGGCCTGCAGGCTCTCGTTGAACACCCGCGTGGACCGTGCCGCCTCCGCCAGCGGCCGAACGGACAGACCGCCCGTATGGACCGCTCCGGGAAAACCGAAGTCGGCGGCGGGATCGTGAACATGAGCGTCGGCGATCACGGCGATCGGCGGAAATTCCTTGACAGACATGGCGAAGGCAACGGTTTCGAAAGCGGGATCGGATAGCGTTCCCCCTGTCTCTGACACGAGAAACGAGAAAAAGCGAATGTCCGTCTCGCTTCATGTGGACAGTTTGGATAACATGGCAAAAATACGGCCGGACACAGAAGCCGGCGGGGTCGATCCTGACCCACGCAACAGCAGAGGGACAGTGTTGGCGAGCCACCGAAAGGGGCGGGTCGAAACTGAAGCAAAGTGTGAACGACAATCTGTTTCGCGTACGT
The DNA here is from genome assembly GCF_003217095.1 of Rhizobium sp. PP-CC-3A-592. Classification (GTDB taxonomy): domain Bacteria; phylum Pseudomonadota; class Alphaproteobacteria; order Rhizobiales; family Rhizobiaceae; genus Ferranicluibacter. The sequence goes on along the minus strand of NZ_QJSR01000002.1, from coordinate 168,993 downwards.
TTCTGGGGCGTTCGGGGAAGCCTGCCGGTAGCGGGGGCCGAGTTCCAGCGCTATGGCGGCCGGACCGTGTGCATCGAGATGCAATGCGGTAGCGAACGCCTGATCTTCGATGCAGGCTCGGGCCTGATGCCGGCCGGCGTCGCGCTCAAGGCCGAAGGCGTCTCCGCGTTCAACCTGTTCTTCACGCACTGTCATTACGACCACATCATCGGCCTGCCCTTCTTCCCGCCGCTCTATGACCATTCCGCCGACGTGACGCTCTGGTCGGGGCATCTCGCCGGACGCATGTCGACGCGCCAGATGATCGGCGAATTCATGCGGCCGCCGTGGTTTCCGGTCGAGCCCGATATCTGCCGCGCGGCGCTGGACGCGCGCGATTTCCGCTCCGGCGATCTTCTCACCCCCGTCCGCGGCGTCGAGATCCGCACCGGCAGCCTCAACCACCCCGGCGGTGCCGTCGGCTACCGCGTCGAATGGGGCGGACGCGCCTGCGCGCTCATTACCGATACGGAACATCACCCCGGAACGCTCGACCCCGCCGTGCTCGAACTGATCGAAGGCTGCGACCTCTTCATCTACGACGCCATGTATGACGACGCCGAGATGGAACGGCACGTCGGCTACGGTCACTCCTCCTGGGAACAGGGTATCCGTCTTGCCAAGGCCGCCGGCGCCAAGCGCGTCGCCTTCATGCATCACGCCCCGTTCCGCACCGACGACGCGCTCGATGCCGTGGAGAGACAGGCCAAGATCCTCTTCCCCGGCGCCTTTTCTGCGTTCGACGGGCAGGTCGTCGATCTCTGATCAGTCAGCGGCTTCTGCCACCAGATCCTGCGTCGCGGTGCTGACGCAAACCCGGTTGCGTCCAGTGCGCTTGGCCTTGTAGAGCGCGGCGTCGGCGATGTCGATCGCCTGTTCCAGCAGCCGCTCTTCACCCCCGAAGGGCGCGACACCGATGCTGGTGGTCACCGTGACCTTCGTGCCGCCGACGTCGAACGGCCGTTCCTCGATCGTCCGACAGAGCAGCTCGGCGAGATGCGTGGCATCCTCCAGCGACGCACCGTGAAGGACGGCGACGAACTCCTCACCGCCCCAGCGGGCAAGCACATCCTGCTGGCGCTTGACGACGACGGGCAGCCGCTCGGCAAACTGTTGCAGCACGCGATCGCCATAGGCATGGCCATACCGGTCGTTGATCGATTTGAAGTGGTCGATATCCGCGATCAGCACCGCCATCGGCCGCTGCAGCCGTTGCCCGGCGCCGATGATCGCCAGCGCGCGCTCCTGCAGCCCCCGGCGATTGGCAAGGCCCGTCAGCGGGTCTGTGGTCGCGGCGATCTGCATCTGGCGCTGCGCTTCCTCGAGCGTCATGGCCACCAGCCCGACATAGATGAGGACGCTGACGGTCTGGTCGATGAACACGGAGAGGTAGATGTTGCGACTGCTCGGGCCGAGACCTTCATAACCGAAGAGATGGCCGACGATCAGCGAGATGATCGTTCCCACGAGAGCGACGGCGTAGAAGGCGAGCGACGAGCCGATCAGGATCTGGGATGGCAGCCGTTTCTGCCGGCGCCCCTTGAGGAAGCTCGAGGATGCGGTGGTGAGAATGTAGACGAGCGTGCTCATGGTCAACGCCAGCACGTAACTCGGGGAAAGGCCGATGCTCGCGGCAGTCCAGTAGGTCAGCGCCGGCGCGATCCACGTCGCGACGAACCTGACGCGATCGAGCGGCAGGTCGAAGAAGGACTTTGCCCCCGCCTCCACCGACACGATGCTCAGGCCGACGACGAGGTAGACCAGAGCGCCTTTTTCCGCGCTGAAGTTCGGATAGGCGGCGTCCTGGTAGTTCAGCCAGATGCCAAGCGCGGAACAGATGATGCTCAGCGTCCAGAACCGGTAAGCGTTCGTCGCACCCGGGCGAAAACTGTAGAGCAGGAAGACCAGAAGAAAACCCGCACGTGCCGTAACGCTCGAGACGAGCAGCGTCTGCACGTCTACCATAAACACCCTTTCATTTCCGGCGAAAGCCCCCAGAATCCGTCCGTCAAAACACGCGGTATCACGTATGATCGATAAAGCTTAAATAGAATAATAGATATTAGATTAATGCGCGGTTTGGAACTTCAATGACGACGATGGGCAGGCTCTGCGGACGGGACAACCGGGTTCTCTCACCGCCATCGGGAGACGACAGACAGGTGGCGTGCCACGCCATGCGCTTCGGGATTCTCCTGTCGGGAATCCTCGGCCTTCTGGCCCTGGGACAATCCGCGTCGGCTCAGGATGCCGCACTGGGCACAGCCGGAAACCATGAGACGAGCGCCGAACCCATCTCCGGTCTCGGCGCCGGCGATCTTTTGATACGCGCTCGTATCTCCGGCGTGTTGCCCTACGATCTGCACTCGCGCATCGACCTGATCGGCGGCACGATCGAGGTTCCCCGCATGGTGCTGCCGGATGTGGATATCAGCTATTTCCTCACCGATCACATCGCCATCACGGGCCAGGCCGGCGCACTGAAGACGCGGTTCAAGATCCGCGACAGCCTCTATGGCGATATCGACGTGGGCTCGATCTGGACGCTGCCGCTGGCGCTGTCGGCGGACTATCACCTGCTGCCGGACGCCCGCATCAACCCCTATATCGGTCTCGGCGCCGTTGCGACGTGGTACAAGGGCGCAAAGCCCGCGAGCCCGCTCGTCAAGGACTTCAGCGTGGAAGGCCAGATCTCGCCGATGATCCGCGCCGGCATGGATGTGCAGATGACCGAGACGTGGTTTGCCAACGCAGAGATGCGGCTGGTCCTGCCCCCCACGCAGGTCCTCACCAATTCCGGCGTCACGGCACGCACGGATGTGAAAAGCCTCTCGCTCGGTTTCGGCGTCAGCTACCGTTTCTGATCGACAGCAATCTCTTCGACAAGCTCGGCAAGCCCAACCCAGCGGCAAGCAGGATGCGCGGCCGCCGCGTCGAACAGATCGCCAAGAAACGCCCACACGGCCTCATCATGAACGAGATGATGAGTGAGCAGGCCGATGCTGCCGCCGCGTTCCAGGCAGACGGTCAGCCGCGCGACGATCTCGCGCCGCAGCGCGTCGCGGTCGCGGCAGCCGCGCGTACCGTGCCAGTCCATCACGTCCACATGCGTGTTGATCATCGGCAATGCGGCCGGCTTCTCCGGCCCATAAACCGAGAGGGCCCGGAAGCCCAGGCCGGAGAGACGGGGCAGAAGGCCGGGATCGATCCGATTCCACGGCGGAACCAGCACCGGCTGGAATCGGTCGCCATGCAGGGCTGCAAGCTTGGTAAAACCCGCCGAAAGCTCCCCGAGAATGACATCCACGGGACGATCGGCTCCGAGTTCCCGCTTCTTGGACGTCTCCGCCGCATGATCGGCATGCCGCCAGCCGTGCACCGTTACGCTGACATGGCGCGCGCGCGCCAACCGCTCGGCAAGCGCCTCGCCCGTCGGCTGCGGTATGACGGCGAGCGTCAGGGGAACATCGTGGGCCTCCGTCAACTCCAGCAGACGATCAAGTGCCGGCGTCGGCTCGCTGGCGTCATCGTCGCGCAGCCAGAAGCGAGCGACTTGTCCCGCCTCCCGAAAGCGGTCGAGGACGGTGGTGATATCGGTGTTCATGACCGTGGCTCCCGCTTCAGGTCTACATGCCGGCCGAGAATATCGCCGAGCCGGGACGCGGCGGGCGCAAGTCCACGCTCCGTCCCCGCAAACAATCGAGCCTCCGCTCCCATGGCCTGCCGTCGCGTCTCATCCTTGAGGAAGCCGGCAATGGCCTCCGCATAGGCCTCGACATCGCCCGGCGGCGTCAGCACGCCCGTGCGCCCATGCTCCACCACCTCGGGAACACCGGCAATGGCCTGCGCCACCACGGGCAGACCTGCCGCCTGCGCTTCCAGATAGGCAAGCCCGTAGGCCTCGCCGCAGCCGGGCCAGACATAAAGCGCGGAGGTCGACAACAGCGCTGCCACCTCTTGCGCACTTCGCTCTCCACTCCACACGACCCGGCCGGGCCCGAGCGGCGCGAACAGGGCCTCCACCTCGGAACGCGCCTTGCCATCGCCCACGATCGACAGCGTGAAGGGGAGATGCAGCAGGCGCGACAGCGCGTCGGCCAGCATCCGGTAACTGTCCATCTTGTCGCCCGGACGCATCATCGCCACGGTCACGAGCCGGCCGGGATGCGGCGCGGGATCGCGGGCGAGGAAGAGCGCGGGATCGATGAACGGCTGCAACCGCTCGACGGGCGCATGCGGCGCACCGTCGAGAATGCCGACCTTGTCCCGCGCGGTCATGCAGATATTGACGGACGCCGCCGTCAGCGTTTCCAAAAGCGCCGCCTGCGCCTGCGCCCACCCATCTTTGTCGCGCCGCGCCGAATAGGAGGCCTCGACCGTGACGTAACCGATGCCGTACGCTTTTGAGAGAAATGGTCCCAGCAGATCCGGCGCCTTGTAATAAGGGTGATAGCAGAACCAGCAATCGGGCACGCCGCTCGCCTGCCAGTCCTGCGCAATGCGCTCACGCTCGGCGCCGGCCGCAGCTTCGAGATCGCCGATCTCCTCCGGCGTGCGCGTGAAGCTGCGCAATTCCGAGACGAGCGCGACCTGATGCCCGGCAAGCTCGAGCGCCTGCATCATCAGCCGCGACATCAGCCGGTCGCCCGAGGGCACCGGGTGACGGGGAGACTTGAGGGGAGCGTAGAATGCGATCTTCATGCGCCCTGATCTACACCATCCCCGCCCCGCCCTCCAAATGCTTCCGCCCGGACTTGCCCGCGAGTATCCAGAGATCGCCAGAGCCTTGCCGACGCGGCGATAAAATAATCTTGAACGCGGCGCGATGAGCAATCCGTAACCCACGCTCTACATCCGTTTCCATCGTCAATGCGTCGCCCGACGCCGTCATCAAGACAGGAACATCGATGAAAACGCGTGCTTGCCTCCTTGCCGGAACCGTCCTGACCGCACTCCTGACCGCGAGCCCCCTGATGGCTCAATCGACGGGCGACACCTCCCCCATCGACCATGTCGAAGGCCAGCCGCCCGCAACGGGCGAGGTAAAGGCCGCCGGCAAGCCGGTCGAGACGGAAGCGGCGAACGCACCGGACCAGAAGCCTGCCTTCGAAAACCAGACCCGCGCGCCGCAGCCGGACAAGATGCCGACCGTGACCCATCAGGCCGTCGCCGAAGGCCTGCCGCAGCTCTGGTCGATGGAGTTCCTGGCGGACGGCCGCATGCTGGTCGCCGCCAAGAAGGGCTCCATGCATATCGTCGGTGCGGACGGCAAGCCGAGCACCGCGCTGAAAGGCGTGCCCGCCGTGATCTCCGACGGTCAGGCCGGCCTGCTGGATGTCGCGATCGCGCCGGATTTCGCCACCTCCAACCGCATCTTCTTCTCCTTCTCCGAGCCGCGTGAGGAAGGCAACGGCACCTCCGTCGCCTCGGCCAAACTGGTAGCGGACGATCAGGGCGGCGCGGCGCTGGAGGACGTCAACGTCATCTTCCGCCAGATGCCCGGCTACGACAACACCAAGCACTACGGCTCCCGCCTCGTCTTCGGCAATAATGGCGAACTCTACGTGACCGTCGGCGAGCGCTCCGACCGCGAGACCCGCGTCTTCGCGCAGGACCTGAAGAGCGGCTTCGGCAAGGTGTTCCGCATCGACGCCTCCGGCAAGGCGCTTGCCGACAACCCATTTGCCGGCAAGGGCGATGCGCAGCCGGAAATCTGGAGCTACGGCCACCGCAACCTGCAATCCGCTGCGCTCGACGCCAAGGGCCGGCTCTGGACCGTCGAGCACGGGCCGAAGGGCGGCGACGAACTGAACATGCCGCAGGCGGGCCTCAACTACGGCTGGCCGGTCATCACCTACGGCCTCGACTATAGCGGCGCGGCCATCGGCGACGGCATCACCGCCAAGGACGGCATGGAGCAGCCTGTCTACTACTGGGATCCGGTCATCGGTCCTTCGGGCATGGTGTTCTACAGCGGCACCGAGTTTCCGGAATGGGACGGCGCCGCCCTCATCGGCGGCCTCGTCTCCACCGGTCTCGTCGTGCTGCACATGGACGGCGACAAGGTCTCCCACGAGGAACGCATTCCGCTCGAAGCCCGCATCCGCGACGTGAAGATCGGCCCCGACGGCGCAATCTATGCCGTCACTGAAAACCCGAAGGAGGGAACGTCGGCGATCCTGAAGCTTTCGCGTCAGGGCTGATCGTCTGACGATGCCACGGCAACCTTTTCGGCGGTGGCGGGTTGATGATCCGCCACCGCTATCGAGGACAAGACATGGCCCGCAACAGCTTCTGGAAAGGTTACCTCCGGCTATCCCTCGTCACGGCGTCCGTATCGCTGACGCCGGCGACCACGGAAAGCGAGAAGGTGCGTTTCCATGTTCTCAACCGCGCCACGAAGAACCGGGTCGAAAGCCGCTACATCGACAGCGTGACGCACAAGAAGGTCGCGGACAAGGATCAGGTAAAGGGCTTCCCCAAAGGTGAGGACGATTATGTCCTGCTGGAGGATGACGAGATCGAGGGCGTCGGGCTGGAGAGCACGCGCACGATCGACATCTCCACCTTCGTGCCGCGCGATTCCATCGACTGGATCTGGTACGACAAGCCGCATTTCCTCGTCCCCGAGGACAAAGTCGGTGCAGAGGCCTTCTGCGTCATCCGCGAGGCCATGGCCCGCAAGAACGTTGTCGGTATCGCCCGCCTCGTCCTCTATCGCCGCGAGCGCGCCGTGCTGCTGGTGCCGAACGGCAAGGGCATCGTGCTCTGGACGCTGCATTACGGCGAAGATGTCCGCGAGGCCGTCGCCGACCTCGACGTAAAGGCCAAGGGCGGCAAGGCGGAAATGGCAGCGCTCGCAAAACTGGTCGAAAAGGACAAGGGCGCGTGGAGCCCGACGCTGGTCCAGGACCCCGTCCAGAAGAAGATCAAGGCCTTCATCAAAAGCCGCCAGAAGAAGGATGGCAAGCCGGCGAAGACGTCGCGCGCACCGGTGAAGTCCTCGGGCAACGTCATCAACATCATGGATGCGCTGAAGAAAAGCCTGCAGCAGGAGAAGAGCGGGTAACCCGCTCCTCTGACATTAAAAGCATCAAGCCTTCGGAAGCACTTTGGCCGCTGCGAAGAACCCGTCCCACGGGTCCTTCTTCAACGACGCGAGCCGGGCCGGCATATTGTCCACGGTGAAACAATCGGGCCCGATCGCCTCCGACAGCTCCGACCATTCGAGCGGCGCGGAGACGGCTGTGCCCGGGCGCGCGCGCGTTGAGTATGGCGCGACCGCCGTCGCCCCGCGGCCGTTGCGGAGATAGTCGATGAAGATTCGCCCGCGGCGCTTCGCCTTGGTGGCCACCGCGAGGTAGCGGTCCGGATCCTTTTTCGCCGCATCCGTCGCCAGGGATTTGGCGAAAGCCTTGACCGCCGGCCACCCGGCCGAGGGCTTCAGGGGGACGACCACATGCAGCCCCTTGCCGCCGGATGTCTTGACGAAGGCGGCAAGCCCCTTCGCTTCGATCTCTCCCTTCAGCAGAAGAGCGGCCTCGATGATGTCGGCCCAGCTCACATCCTCGCCGGGGTCGAGGTCCATGGTGATCATGTCGGGCTTTTCCCAGTTGCGCGTCGTCGTACCCCAAGGGTGGATTTCGAGCGCTGCGGACTGCACGAGTGCGATCAGTCCGTCGAAATCCGTGATTCGAAGCGATGGCTCGCCGGCCTTGTCCTTCGGGTCCTTGATTTGGTGGATCGCCTTGTTGATACCGCGCCAGGCATGTTTCTGGAAGAAGCGCTGCTTGCCGTCGATGCCATCCGGGCAACGCAGCAGCGAGAGCGGCCGATCGACCACATAGGGTGCCATGAACGACCAGACCTGCGCGTAATATTCGGCAAGTCCCTCCTTCGTCACGCCCTCCTGCGGCCAATAGAGCCTGTCCGGGTGCGTCAAGGTGATCGCGGCCTTGGGAAGGGCTGGCGATTTCCGGCCCTTTTCCGCGGCCGGGCTTTCCTGCCGCACCTCGCTTGCCGGCTTGTCCTCTCGCAGGCCGCGGAACGAGGCATGGCGCAGATTGCCATCCGCCGACCATGCGCGAAACTCGACCTCCGCCACCAGCGTCGGCTCGACGTAATGCAGGCCGCGCCGCGCATCCGCCGTCAACTTGTCGCGGAATGGGCTGTCCGAGCGCTCAATGGCCGACAACGCCTCGAACAGCATATCCGCCATCGCATGGCTGAAACCGGTGCCGACCCGCCCGACATGGCGGAGCGCGCCGTCCTCGTAGACCCCGAGCGCCAGCGCGCCGATCGCGTGATCCGATGCGGACGACGGCGCATAGCCGCCGATCACGAACTCCTGCCGCTCGGAGCACTTCGACTTGACCCAGCTGCCTTTGCGGCCCGAGACATAGGAGCCGGAACGCTCCTTGGAAACCACGCCTTCCAGACTCAACCGGCAGGCATGCGTCAGCACGAGATCGCCATCGTCCTCGAAATGCTCGCTGAAGCGGACGGTAGGGCTGTCGGCAAGGATAAGCTTCTGCAACAGATTTTTGCGGTCGATCAGCGTTGCCTTGGTCAGGTCGTGCCCGTCGAGATGCAGGATGTCGAAGGCATAATAGATGAACCGGTCGCTGCGCCCGAGGCTCAGATCCTCCTGCAGGGCGGAGAAATCGGACGCGCCATTGTCCTTATGAACAACGATTTCGCCATCGATCAGCGCCGTCTCCACCGGTAGGCCCGCGAGGGCGGCGGCGACCTGGTCACCGAACCGCTCCGTCCAGTCGAGCCCGCTGCGGGTGAGCAGTCGAACCTTGCCCTTCTCGATGCGCGCCTGCAGGCGGTAGCCGTCGAACTTGATCTCATGCACCCACCGGTCGCCCGACGGCGCGTTCGGCTTCAGCGTCGCCAGAGCCGGCTCCACGAAATCCGGAAGAGCTGCCGTCTTCGCGCCCTTCGGCCAGGCATGCGCCTGTCCCTCGGCGGCTGTCGTCACGTCGGCGGGCTTGCCGCGTTTGGAGTTGCTCGCCTTCGATGTGCTCTTCGAGTTCCATGTATCGCCGGGGTTCTTGGCGACGTCTTTCAGGTCGCGCCCAGACTTTACCGATTCCGGTCGCTCCTTGAGAATGTCGAAGCTGTCGTCCCGCGCCGCCTCATCGTCGCCCTTGATCAGCAGCCAGTTCTCGCGCGTCTCACCCGGTTTGCCATGCATGCGCACCAGATGCCAGCGCCCCTGGAGCTTCTCGCCGTCCAGGGTAAACTCCAGATGCCCCTTGGCGTAAGCCTTGGCGAGATCGCCGATCGGCGTCCAAGTGCCGCGATCCCAGACGATGACGGTACCGCCGCCATATTGCCCCTTGGGGATCACGCCTTCGAAATCGCCATAGGACAGCGGATGGTCCTCGACATGGACCGCCAGCCGCTTGTCCTCGGGGTTGAGGCTCGGCCCCTTGGTCACGGCCCAACTCTTCAGCACGCCATCCATTTCGAGCCGGAAATCATAATGCAGCCGCGTCGCGTCATGCTTCTGGATGACGAAGCTCGCGCTATCAGTGGCGGCCTTCCGCTTTGTAGCCTTGGCGGCCTCGCCTTTCGGCTCCGGCGTCGCATCGAAGCGCCGCTTGGCATTGTAGGTGTCGAGACTCATCGTCAGCTCGCCTTCTTCTGCCGCGAACCCGCAGCCTTGCCCTTGCCGGTCGATTTGGCCTTGGAAGCCGCACCGCCCAGGCTCTGCCGCAGCGCCTCCTTGAGATCGACGACATTGTCGTGCTTCGGCGGCGCCTTCTTCTCGATGGTCCGTCCCTCGATCTTCGCCTTCACCAGTTCGGCGAGCGCATCATTGTAGCGGTCGGTGTAGCTCTCGGGGTCGAAGGTGCCGGATTTCGTGCCGATGATATGCCCGGCAAGCTCCAGCATTTCCTCGTCGAATTCGATCTCGGGGATCGACTTGAAGGCCGTCTTCACAGAACGAACCTCGTAGTCGAAGTTGAGCGTCGTCGCGATCAGCGTGTCGTCCTGCGGGCGGATGAGGACGGTGCGGTTGCGCCGGAAGAGGATGGCTTCCGCGATCGCCGCCACGTTTTCATCCCGCATGGTGCGCGCAAGCAGCGCCAGCGTTTCCGCGTCGTGATCCTCGACGGGCGCCAGGTGATAGGGCTTGTCGAAATAGAGCGTGTCGATGGCATCGAGCGCGATGAACCTCGTCACCTTCAGCACCTTGTCGCTGTCCGGCATCAGCGCCGCCAGTTCGTCGCCCTCGATCGCGATATAGTCGCCGTTGTCGAGCGGATAGCCCTTGATCTGGTCGTCCCGCTCGACGGGCTTGCCGGTTTCGCTGTCCACGAACTGCCGCTCGACCCGGTGGCCGGTCTTGCGGTTGATGATGTTGAACGAGATCTTTTCAGACGAGGAAATGGCCGTGTAAAGCCCGACCGCACAGGTGAGGTCCCGCAATTTCAACTGGCCTTTCCAGCTCGCTCGTCGTGCCATTCGCTGCGTCCTCGCTACTCTTTTCACCACCGTGTGCGAACCAAACGGAATGACCGGGCAGAGGTTCCGGTCGGAACATTCCGACCCGCATACAGTTGTGATCCATCTCCAAATTTAGTGCGAGAAAGGGTTTGCTATGCTTCACGCCGATGCCGAACGAATGGCCATTCCGATCGTGATCACGCTGAACGGGAGGCAGGAGCGGCTGAACGTCGCGCCCTGGGTCACGTTGCTCGACCTGCTGCGCGGCCCGATGGAACTGCCCGGCACCAAGAAAGGTTGCGACCACGGCCAGTGTGGCGCCTGCACCGTCCTCATCGACGGACAGCGTGTCAATTCCTGCCTGAAACTCGCCGTCACGCTCGACGGCGCTGAAATCACCACGATCGAAGGTCTTGGACAGCCCGGCCATCTTCACGCCCTACAACAGGCTTTTGTTGATCATGATGCCTATCAGTGCGGCTATTGCACGCCCGGACAGATCTGTTCCGCCGCCGGCCTCATGAACGAAGGCCATGCGCATTCCCGCGAAGAGATCCGTGAATTGATGAGCGGCAATCTCTGTCGATGCGGGGCCTACACCAACATCGCGGATGCGATCGAACAGGTGATGGGCCAGCAATCCGGCAAGAACTACAAGGAGGCTGCAGAATGAAACAGTTCTCCTACATCCGCGCGGAAGATGTCGCCGGCGCCGTAGCGGCGCTATCGGCAGATCCGCAGGCCCGGCTTCTTGCCGGCGGCACCAATCTCGTTGATCTCATGAAGTACGACGTCATGAGCCCCGCCACCGTCATCGACATCAACCGCCTGCCGCTGAAGGACATCGAAACGCTTGAGGACGGCTCCCTGAGGATCGGTGCGCTGGTGAGCAATGCAGCGCTCGCCTATGACCCAACCGTCATAGAACGCTTCCCGCTGCTCGCCAGTGCCGTACTGGCCGGCGCCTCCCCGCAGCTGCGCAACGCCGCGACCACGGGTGGCAACCTGCTCCAGCGCACCCGCTGCTACTACTTTTACGACCCGTCGAGCCCGTGCAACAAGCGCGAGCCCGGTTCCGGCTGCGGCGCGATCGGCGGCGTGAACCGCATTCATGCAATCCTCGGCACAAGCGCCTCCTGCATCGCCACGCACCCCTCCGACATGTGCGTCGCACTCGCCGCGCTCGATGCCGTGGTCGAGGTGGAGGGCCCGAACGGCCGCCGCGACATCGCCTTCCTCGATTTCCACCGCCTTCCCGGTGAAGAGCCGCAATATGACAACACGCTGGCGCCGGACGAGATGGTCGTGGCCATCCGTCTTCGTCCGGATCACTTCGCCGCAAACCACAGCTATCTGAAGATCCGCGACCGCCTGTCCTACGCCTTCGCTCTCGTCTCGGTCGCCGCCGCGATCGACATGAAGGACCGCGCGATCGTCGATATCCGGGTGGCACTCGGCGGCGTTGCCCACAAGCCGTGGCGGGACCCGCTCGCAGAGGCCGAATGCGCCGGCAAGCCTGCCGACGAGGCCACGTTCCGCCAGCTGGCGCAGCGGCTTCTTGCCGGCGCCCAGGGACAAGGCGGCAATGATTTCAAGATCCCGATGGCCGAGCGGACGATCATCCGCGCCCTGACGCAGGCCGCCAGCGGCACGCCGCAGGTGCAGTCCGACAAAGCCATTCGCTAGGAGAATTCCATGTTCAACCCCTCCAAAATCGTAGGGCTCCCGGTCTCCCGGATCGATGGCCCGCTGAAGGTCTCCGGCACCGCGCCTTACGCGGCCGAGCATTACGAGCCCGGTATGCTGCACGGCGCTATCGTCCTGTCCACCATCGCTACCGGCAAGATCCGCAGCATCGACACGTCGAAGGCCGAGGCCGTCCCCGGCGTCGTCAAGATCTACACGCATGAGAACCGGCCGAGTGCGGCCTGGTGGGACAGCAAGTGGCAGGACAGCGTAGCCCCGCCCGGCAGCCCGTTTCGCCCGCTCGAAAAGCCGCACATCCAGTTCGATGGCCAGCCGGTGGCGCTCGTCATCGCGGAAACCTATGAGGCCGCACGTGATGCGGCGTCGCTCGTAACGGTGGAATACAAGGCGGAGACGCCCGAGACAAACCTGCACACCGTCTACCCGAACGCCTACGAGCCGAAGAAGAAGCGTTCCGGCATCCAGCCACCGCCGAAGCCGCGCGGCAAGGCGGAAGAAGCCTTCGCGGGTGCTGCCTACAGGATCTCAGCGGAATACGTGATGGAGGGCGAGCACCACAATCCGATGGAGCTGTTCGCCACCACGGTTCTCTGGGAGAACGACAAGCAGCTGACGGTGCATGACAAGACGCAGGGGTCGCAGGCCTCGCGCGACTATATCTGCAACATCTTCGGGCTCGATCCGGATGATGTCATCGTCAAGAACGCCTATGTCGGCGGCGCCTTCGGCCAGGGCCTGCGCCCGAAGCACCAGCTCTTCCTCGCCGTCATGGCGAGCCTAGACCTGAAGCGTTCGGTGAAGGTGGAAATGTCGCGTCAGGAAATGTTCGCGCTGACATGGCGGCCTTCCTCCCTGCAGACGGTGTCGTTGGCGGCCGACGCAGACGGCATGCTGCAATCGGTCATGCACCACGCCGTGCAAGCAACGTCGCGCTACGAGGATTATCAGGAGGTCGTCGTCAACTGGTCTGGCCTTGCCTACAAGTGCGACAATGCCAAGCTGACCTACGAGCTCGCACAGGTCGATATGTCCACGCCCGGCGACATGCGGGCGCCGGGGGCGGCCACCGGCGTTCTGGCGCTCGAATCCGCGATGGACGAGCTTGCCACCGAAATCGGCATCGACCCGCTGGAGCTGCGGGTGAAGAACTTCATCCACTTCGATCAGAATGGGGACAAGCAGCTGACCTCCAAGGCGCTGCACGCCTGCTACCGCGAAGGCGCTGAAGCCTTTGGCTGGAGCGAGCGGTCAGCCGCCCCCCGTTCCATGCGCGACGGACACGATCTCGTCGGCTGGGGCATGGCCACCGGCTTCTGGGAGGCCGGCATGGCGCCGGCCGAAGCGAAGGTCCGCTACGCGATCGACGGCAAGGTCACCGTGTCTGCCGCCGCAACCGACATCGGTACCGGCACCTACACGATCCTCGCCCAGCTCGGTGCCGAGGCCTTCGACGTGCCGATCGAGGCCGTCCATGTCGCGATCGCCGACTCGACGCTTCCGACCACGGGCGTCGAGGGGGGCTCCTGGACTGCGGCCTCCACCGGTTCCGCCGTGCAGATCGCCGCGGAAGCGGTAAAGGCAACGCTGCTCGACATGGCGCAGGACATGGAGAACTCACCGCTCGAAAAAGCAAAGCCCGAGGAGGTCGTGATCCGCGACGGCCGGCTGGTGCTGGACGTCAACAGCCAGGTGGGTATCGCTTTGTCGGATATCCTCGCCTCCAAGCAATTGTCGTCGGTCGAGGAGCTGGGCAAGGCCGGGCCGGACATGCTGCAGATGCGCAAGTTCGTCAGCTACACCCACTCTGCTGTGTTCGTGGAGGTGAAGATTGACGAGCAGCTGGGCGTCATCAGGGTCACCCGCGTCGTCAGTGCCATCGGCGCCGGCCGCATCCTCAACCCCAAGACGGCCCGCAGCCAGATCCTGGGCGGCATCGTCATGGGCATCGGTATGGCGCTGCACGAGGAAAGCATGATCGACCACCGCACCGGCCGCATCATGAACCACAATCTCGCTGAATATCACGTGCCGGCGCACGCCGACATTTCCGATCTGGAGGTCATTTTCGTCGATGAGCATGACGACAAAGCAAGCCCGATCGGCGTGAAAGGCCTTGGCGAGATCGGCATCGTCGGCGTTGCCGCAGCCGTCGCCAACGCAATCTACCACGCGACGGGCACGCGATTCCGCCATTTCCCCATTACGATCGACAAGATTCTTGAAAGCGAGTTGAAGCACGCATGACCCAGCTCCCCACGAAACTTGAACGCTACCGACCCGATGTCGAAACCGTCGAAAAGGACGAGCCGGAGACGTCCCGCGCGCTGGCTGAAACCCTGCTCTCCATCGCCCACACCACCTGGCGCAATGGCGGCCATGCCGTGCGCAGCGTGCACGCGAAGAGCCACGGTCTGCTCGATGGCGAGCTGGACATTCTGCCTGATCTGCCGGAGCCGCTGGCGCAGGGCGTCTTCGCCAAGCCCGGCCGGCACAATGCGGTCATCCGCCTGTCCACCTCGCCGGGCGATATCCTTCACGACAGCGTGTCCACCCCGCGCGGCTTCTCGCTGAAGATCCTCGATGTCGAGGGTGAGCGCCTGCCCGGCGGGCTGGAAGGTTCGACCAGCCAGGATTTCCTGATGGTCAACGGCAAGCTCTTCAACTCGCCGAGCGCCAAGGCCTTCCTGACGAACCTCAAGGGCCTTGCACTGACCACCGACCGCATGGAGCGGACCAAGGAGGTGGCATCCAAGGTCTTCCGCGTCGTCGAAAGTGCGCTGGAGACGTTCGGGGCTGAAAGTGCCACGCTGAAGAGCCTCGGCGGCCATCCCGAGACCCATATTCTCGGCGAAAGCTTCTTCACGCAGCTGCCGCACCGCTATGGCGACTACATCGCCAAATTTACACTGGTACCGGTGACCGAGAACCTAAAAGCCCTGAAGGACCAGCCGATCGACGCCGATAAGGACGAAAACGCGCTGAGAAACGCGGTCCGCAGCTTTTTCAGCAGCGAAACTGCGACATGGGAACTTCGGGTGCAGCTCTGCACGGATCTGGAAACCATGCCGGTCGAGGACGCCTCCGCACTTTGGGATGAAGACCAAAGCCCGTTCATTCCCGTGGCAAGGCTGACCGTGAAGCCGCAGGATGCCTGGACGGAGGAGAAGCAGAAGCGCATCGACGACGGCCTGTCCTTCCGCCCCTGGAACGGCATCGTCGCGCACCGGCCGCTTGGCTCCATCATGCGCATGCGCCGTCAGGCCTACGACTCATCGGCGGCCTTCCGCTCGGAGCGCAATCCCGTGCCCGTACGCGAGCCCGGTGCCCGCTGTCCCGTCGCTGCCGGATAAGGCGGCGGCAACGGCAAAACGCGTGCCGCAGCGTCTCGACGCTGCGGCAGAGACTGAAATGAAGGAAAATTGCATGAATCGCTTCGAAGACAAGGTCGTCATCGTTACCGGTGCGGCCTCCGGCATTGGCGCGGCCACCGCCCGTCGCTTCTCCGAAGAAGGCGCCCGCGTTGTCATGGTCGACAAGGACGGGGAGACGCTGACCACCACCGCGCAGGCCTTCCCGAGGGATCGTACGCTGGTGCAGGTGGCCGATGTCTCCCAATCCACCTCCGTGGATGCGCTGGTGGAAACCGCCGTCCATCGCTTCGGGCAGATCGACGTGCTCGTCAACAATGCGGGAACGGCCGAGAACGGCAAGCCGGAGGAAATCACCGACGATGCCTGGCGCAAGGTCATGGCGACGGATGCGGACGGCGTCTTTTACGGCTGTCGCGCCGCCATCCCGCATCTCGAAAAGACCGGCGGCTCCATCATCAACACGGCCTCCGTCTCCGGCATGGGCGGCGACTGGGGCATGAGCCCCTACAATGCCGCCAAGGGCGCCGTCGTCAACTTCACCCGCGCGCTCGCCATGGACCTCGGCAAGCGCGGCATTCGCGTCAATGCTGTCTGCCCAAGCCTCACCCGCACCGGCATGACCGAGGACATGATGGACGACGAACCATTGCTCCAGACCTTCTACGAGCGCATCCCGCTCGGCCGTGTCTGCGAGCCGGATGAGGTCGCCGCCGTCATCGCTTTTCTCGCCAGCCCCGACGCCAGCTTCATCACCGGCGCCAATATCGCCGTCGACGGCGGCCTCTCCGCCTCCAACGGGCAGCCGCCGCAATGAAGAGCCGCGAGATCTCCAGCGGTTCGACCGACCGCATGTTCGTGCTGATCCTCGAAAAAGACGAGGAAGCCTTCGCCGGCATCACGCGGTTCGCTGCCGAGAACGCGATCAGCGGCGCGTCGATCACAGCGATCGGCGCGTTCTCGCACGCCACCATCGCCTGGTTCGACATGGCGGAGAAATCCTACGTGAACACGGAAGTTCCGCAGCAAAGCGAGGTTCTGAGCCTCCTCGGCGACGTGGCGGAGGGCGACGACGGCAAGCCGAGCCTGCATCTTCACGCCGTCCTCGGCCTCAGGGACTGCACCACGCGTGGCGGACATTTCGTGTCGGGTATCGTCAACCCAACACTCGAAGTCATCCTGACGGAAACGCCAGCCGTCCTGCGCCGCCGCAGACAGCCAGGCATGGGCTTCGCCCTGATCGACCCCAACGCGGCCTGATCAAAGATACGTCGAACTGCGAAGAGCCCGCCTGCCGTTCCCTCTGGCAAGCGGGCTTTTTCTCTTTAAGCTATCGCACGATCCGCACCGGCACCGATTTTGCCGCTGGCACCTTGCTCCGCTCGGCATGCTGCCAGAGCGGGATCAGCACGTTGCATTCGGGATAATAGGCACCGCAGCACCCATCCGGAATGTCGTAGGGCACGATCTGCAGCCCGTCGATACGGCGCGCCACACCGTCGTCGGCAACGGTTTCGAGCGCGATCGTTTCACCGGCCCGCGCGCCGATCCGCGCCATCTCTTTTTTGTTCAAAAACAATACCATCCGTGTGCCGTCCACTCCACGAAAACGGTCGTCATACCCATAGACCGTCGTGTTGAACTGATCGTTCGAGCGCAGCGTCATCAGCCGCAGCACATCGGGACCGTCCCCGGCAAAACTTGCCGACAGGGATTTCGGCAGCTTGAACTCGGCCTTGCCGCTCTCCGTCTTCCAGATCAAATCGCGCACCGGCAGCGGCTTTTCCATGCCGCCGGGCGTGTGCATCCGCTTGTTGAAATCCTTGAAGAGATCCGGATAGGTAGCCTCGATCGCGTCGCGCACCGTGGCATAGTCGTCCACCCAACGGTCCCAGGGAACACGCGGGTTCGACGCCAGCGATGCCTTTGCCAGCTCGGCGACAATGCGGATTTCCGACTGCAGCGTATCGGCCGCTGGCGCGTGAAAACCCTTCGATCCGTGGAAGCAGGACGTGCTGTCCTCCATCGTCACGGTCTGCGGCCCGCTCGCCTGTTGGTCGATCTCGGTGCGTCCGAGGCATGGCAGGAGATAGGCGACACGACCGTTGAACAGGTGGCCCCGGTTGAGCTTGGTCGCGATCTGCACCGTCAGCCGCATACGCGGCCACGCCTCTTCCATCAGTCCCTGTTCCGGCACGGCCCGCAGGAAATTGCCGCCGAGACCGATGAAGGCATCCACCGTCCCCTCGATGATGCCCTTGCAGGCATCCACGGTCGCAAGCCCCTCATCGCGCGGCGGCTCGAAGCCGTAGAGTTCCGCAAGCTTGTCCAATGGCACCAGCTCGGGCTTTTCCGAAATCCCGACGGTGCGCTGGCCCTGCACGTTGGAATGGCCGCGCACGGGACAGATACCGGCACCCGGCCGGCCGAAATTGCCGCGCAGCAGCAGCAGGTTGACGAGGACCTGCACCGTCTGAACCCCGAGCTTGTGCTGGGTCAGGCCCATGCCATAGATGCCCATGACGCTCTTCGCGCTCATATAGACGCCCGCGGCTTCCGTGATCGCGCTGCGGCTGAGACCCGATTCCCGCTCCAGCGCCAGCCAGTCCTGCGCTCTGACATAGGCGATGAAGTCTTCTGCCCCGGTTGTGTGCTCGGCGAGAAACTCCCGAT
The DNA here is from genome assembly GCF_003217095.1 of Rhizobium sp. PP-CC-3A-592. Lineage (GTDB taxonomy): Bacteria > Pseudomonadota > Alphaproteobacteria > Rhizobiales > Rhizobiaceae > Ferranicluibacter. The sequence goes on along the minus strand of NZ_QJSR01000002.1, from coordinate 150,745 downwards.
CAAGCACGCCCTTGCCGCCGCGCTGCAGGTCGGCATCGTCGGCCTCCAACAGTGCCTTCGCCATGCCGACGATGACGGCGATGTCGCCCCCGGCTTTCACCTGATGATACTGGCAGGAGATCTGGGTCGCATTCTGCGTCAGCATCTGCACCGGGTCCTGCGGATTGACGAACCGTTCCAGGCCCCGCTCCTTCAGCGGATTGAACGTCACGATCCGCGCGCCGCGCTGCACGGCCTCCTGCAACTGGTGCAGCATGCGCGGGCTGTTCGAGCCCGGGTTCTGCCCGAAGAAGAACATCGCATCCGCCGCCTCGAAATCATCCAGCCGCACGGTGCCGACAGGCTGCCCGATGCTTTCCAGCAGCCCGACGGAGGTCGACTCGTGGCACATGTTGGAACTGTCCGGCAGGTTGTTGTTGCCGTAGAGCCGGGCGAGCAGCGCATACATATAGGACGTTTCGAGCGAGGCGCGGCCGGATGCGTAGAAGACGGTGCGCTTCGGATCCTCCGCCTGGATCGCCTTCATCTCGGCGCCGATCGCCACATAGGCCTCTTCCCAGGTGGTCTCGACATAGCGATCGGTCGCAGCGTCGTAGCGCATCGGGTGCGTCAGCCGACCGGTGGATTCGAGCTTGAAGTCGTCCCAGCCCTTCATTTCGGTCAGGGTATGCCGCGCAAACATCGCAGGCGTCGCGCGGTCGGCCGTCAGCTCCCAGAAGGTCGCCTTGGCGCCGTTCTCGCAGAACTCGGCCGGATGGGGCTTTGCCGGCTTGGCCCAGGCGCAGCTGACGCAGGCAAATCCGTCCGGCTTGTTGATCTTGGCAAGACCCGGAAGGATCGAGATCGGCCGCTTGCTCTGCCGCGCCTGGCGCATCAGCGACTTGACCGACCCCCATCCGCCAGCAGGCGCGGTGTAGGTCGTGATCTTGGGCACGTGAGACATATCGGAAGCTCCAGAGGCGGAAAGAACAGCAACGGCCTCAGGCCATGGCGGTTCCGCAGAACTATCAACTTCCCCTGCGGGCAACGTCCCCTACGGGACCGGGCCGTGCAGCCTCCGCAGGAACCTATCCCGCAGCCCTTGGTTCTCTTGTCAGAGCCGGCCCATCGAGAGCCGACGCAACGGGAAGCCATCCGTCGGGACGGCGGCGCTTGCCGATGCAGGATAAAGAAAAAGGAACCGCCATGCAGCCCATCAAGGAACCAAGGGAAAAAGACGATTATGCCGACCGCACGCTCGACTGCCGCGAGGCGATCGGAGCGAAGGTGCAGCAGGTGACGGAAGCCGCCATGCATGCCGGCTGGACCCGCGAGGAGATCAAGGCGGCTTTCATCGAGATCGCCGATCACTGGAAGACCACGGACCATATCGTCTGACAGACGTTCAACACCGGATAAATGCAGAGAGGAGACTATCATGGCCGAGGATCAGAAACCCGCAGCCGAAACCGATGCCAAAGGCGCCTTCACGCGTCCGACGATCGGGCGCGACAATAACGGCGTCACGAGCGCAAAGCCCACCGTGATCACCGGCTCCGAGGACAGCACCGTCCACAGCGGTCCGGGCGGGAGCAAGCGCGATGGCAAGGACTTCGACCTGAACTACGAGGAGCGCGACGCCAGCGCCGGCGAACCCGGCAAGGCATCTTAAGCCCAATTCAGATTGGAAAGATAAGACGGCCCCGTCCAGTGTGAACTGGCGGGGCTGTTTCGTATCAGGCCAGCGCGCGGTTGTTGCGCGACAGGTACAAAATACCCTTCTGCAACAGGATGAAGGCGAAGAGGAGGAAGCCGATCAGGATCTTCGTCCACCAGCTGGAGAGCGATCCGTCGAAGGTGATGTAGGTCTGGATCAGCCCCTGGATGAGAATGCCGATCAGCGTTCCCGCCACGAAGCCCGATCCGCCGGACAGAAGCGTTCCCCCGATGACCACGGCCGCGATCGCATCCAGCTCGACGCCGACAGTCGCCAGCGAATAGCCGGCCGAGGTGTAGAGCGAGAACACGATGCCCGAGAGGCCGGCGAGCAGGCCCGAGAGCGCATAGATCATGATCGTCGTCAGGCCCGTGGGAACCCCCATCAGCCGCGCCGTCTGGGCTCCACCACCGAGCGCGTAGACGTTGGTGCCGAAGCGGGTGCGGTGGGCAATGAGAATGCCGAGCGCAAAGACCAGCAGCATGACGCCGCCGATCAGCGTCAGACGCCCGCCGCCCGGAAGCTTGAGGTAGAAGCTCTTCATCGTCGCATAGAACGGATGGCGGATCGGGATGCTGTCGATCGACAGCACGAAGGCCATGCCGCGGGCGAGAAACATGCCGGCGAGCGTCACGATGAAGGCGGGCATCTCCAGATGATGGATGATGGCGCCCATCAGCGCGCCGAAGCTGGTGGTGATGATCAGCACCAGCACGAAGGCCGCCAGCGGATGGATCGACGTGTTCTCCATCATCACCGCAAGGAAGACGCCGGTAAAGGCGATAACGGAGCCGATCGAGAGATCGATACCGCCCGAGAGGATGACGAAGGTCATGCCGACCGCCGCGATGCCGAGGAAGGCGTTGTCCGTCAGAAGGTTGCCGATGACGCGCGTCGACAGGATGTTGGGGTACTGGAAGGCGCAGAGCGCATAGGACAGCACGAAAATCAGGATCGTCGCCGCCAGCGGAAGATGTTTGGCTTTCATTTCGCTTTGCTCTCCGCAGGCTTGGTGGCGGCATTCGATCTGGAGAAGAAGGCGAGCGTGCCTTGCAGCTTCGGCGATTGCAGCACCAGAATGAAGACGATGATCGCCGCCTTGATGATCAGGTTGAACTCGGGCGGGAAGCCCGACAGCAGAATGCCGGTATTGATCGACTGGATGATCATGGCGCCGAGCAGCGAGGCCGCGATCGAGAACCGGCCGCCGAGCAGCGACGTCCCGCCGATAACGACCGCAAGGATCGCGTCGAGCTCGAGCCACAGCCCGGCATTGTTGGCATCGGCGCCGCGAATGTCGGCGGCCGCGATGATGCCGGCGACGGAGGCGCAGAGGCCCGAGAGGACATAGGCCGCGATCAGCAGCACCGGGGTCGAGACACCCGCAAGCGTGCTCGCCCGGCGGTTGACCCCGACGGCCTCGATCAGCATGCCGAGCGCGGTGCGCCGCACGAGGAGGGCGACGAGAATGCCGGCCGTGATCCAGATGACGATCGGCATGGGCAGGCCGAACAGAGAGCCGCTGCCGATGAAGATCAGGCCTTCGTCGTTGAAGGTCAGGATGGCGCCGTTGGTCACCATCTGCGCGATACCGCGCCCGGCCACCATCAGCACCAGCGTGGCGATGATCGGCTGAATGTCGAGGATGGCGACGAGGATGCCGTTCCACAAGCCGCAGAGAACGCCGACGCCGACCGTGACCAGCAGCGTGGCCGGAAGCGAGTAGCCCGAGGTAATGGCGGATGCCGCGACGGCGCCGCAGATCGCCATGACGGCACCGACGGAAAGGTCGATGCCCTTGGTGGCGATAACCACGGTCATGCCGATCGCCAGCAGCGCCACCGGCGCGCCGCGATTGAGAATGTCGATCAGCGAGCCGTAGAGCCGACCGTTCTGGACCTGCAGGTTGAAGAAGCCGGGAAAGGCGATGGACACCAAGCCGAGGATGATCGCAAGCGCGATGAACTGCGGCAGAAGCCGCCTGCCATAGAGGCCGAGCATGGACATTACGCGATCTCCCCAGCGGCGGCCGATAGCTCGGCCGGCGTCTTCGCCGGTCCGGCAATCGTGTTGACGATACTGTCCGTGGTGATCTCGGCACCCGTCAGTTCGGCCACGTGCTGGTGGTCGCGCAGCACGATCACGCGGTGGCTGTAGACCACCAGTTCCTCGATTTCGGACGAGATCACGATGAGCGACATGCCTTTCTCGCAGAGCGTTTCGATGAGCCGGATGATTTCGGCGTGGGCACCGACATCGATGCCCCGCGTCGGCTCGTCGAGAATGAGGAATTCGGGGTTGGTCGCAAGCCAGCGGGCAAGGATCGCCTTCTGCTGGTTGCCGCCCGAAAGAAGCCGGATGGGCTTTTCCGCGTCGGTCGTGCGAATATCGAGCGCCTTGATGTACTCGGCCGCCAGCCGGTCCTGTTCAGCCCGCGCGATCGGCCGTGCCCAGCCGCGCCGGGCCTGCAGCGCAAGCGCGATGTTCTCGCGCACCGAGAGGTCGCCGATGATGCCGTCCGTCTTGCGGTCTTCGGGGCAGAATCCGAACTTCTGGCGGATGGCGGCACGCGGCGACGACAGATCCGCCGCCTTGCCGTCGATCGTCGCGGTGCCGCTGTCGGCACGTCGGGCGCCGAACATGACCTCGGCCGTTTCGGTGCGGCCGGAGCCGAGCAGCCCGGCAATGCCGATGACCTCGCCCGCCTTCACGTCGAGATTGAACGGATTGATGCGCCCCTTGCGACCGAAATCGCGGAACTGGAAGCGCACGGGGCCATCGGCGACCTTTGCGGCGCCTGCCTCGTCATGCACTTCCGCGGCCAGTTCGCGGCCGAGCATCATGGCAATCAGCTCACGCCGCTCGAGGCTTGCCGTGTCGCGCGTGCCGACCAGCTGGCCGTTGCGCAGGATGGTGACGCGATCGGTGATCTCGTAGACCTGTTCAAGGAAGTGGGTGATGAAGATGATGCCGAGCCCCCTCGCCTTCAGCCGCCGCACGACGCGAAACAGCATGGCGACTTCATGGGCATCGAGGCTGGCGGTCGGCTCGTCGAGAATGAGCACTTTGCCTGACACATCGACGGCGCGGGCAATGGCGATCACCTGCTGGATGGCGACCGAAAAACTATCGAGACCGGCGGTCACATCGATGTCGAGCTCGTATTCGGCGAGCAGCGCCCGCGCCTTGCGGTTGACCGCGCCCGTGTCGATCAGGCCGAAGCGGCGCGGCTGGCGCCCAAGGAAGAGATTTTCGGCAACGCTGAGATTGGGCAGGAGATTGACCTCCTGGTAAACCGTGCCGATGCCCAGACGCTGCGCGTCGAGCGTATCGCGCGGGTCGATATCGGTGCCATCGAGCAGGATCGTGCCGCCGTCGCGGTGGTAGGCACCCGTCAGGCACTTCACCAGCGTGGACTTGCCCGCGCCGTTTTCGCCGAGAAGCGCATGCACCTCGCCGCGCCGGAGCGAGAAATCGACCTGGCTGAGCGCCTTGGCACCCGGAAAAACCTTGTCGATGCGGTTGGCGGATAGAACGGTATCCCGATCTGCCTGCATGATCCCTCCCGGAGCACCCGCCGGCGGTCATGCGCCCGGATCGCTCCAATGCTGTCAGTGGATGCTGTGTCGCCCGTTCGCGCCCGCCTCCTCCGGCATACGGAGTCGGAAGGGCCGGATATACGGGGCGACGGCGGCCGGGAGCGCTGGAACGAAGCGCGTCATTGCCGACCGGCAGAAATGAACCGGCGGAGGCCTCCGCTCCCGCCGGTCGCATGCTAAAACCCTTCGCCCGGATGTGAGAATCCGGGCTTGGGAGATGTCTTAGTAGCCGAGGCCCTTCTTGGCTTCGTACACCTTCTGCGGCTCGTCGGCCTGGGTGTAGAGCTTGGATTCCGTCTGGATCCACTTCGGCGGCTCCTTGCCGTCCTTCTTGAAGGCGGCGAGAGCGTCGAAGGCGGGGCCGGCCATGTTCGGGGTCAGTTCGACCGTCGCATTGGCTTCGCCGGCTGCCATCGCCTGGAAGATATCCGGCACGGCGTCGATAGAGACGACGAGAATGTCGGTGCCCGGCTTCAGGCCGGCTTCCTTGATGGCCTGGATCGCGCCGACGGCCATGTCGTCATTGTGGGCGTAGAGGGCGCAGATGTTCTTGCCACCGTTCTCGGCCTTCAGGAAGCTTTCCATGACTTCCTTGCCCTTGGTGCGGGTGAAGTCACCGGTCTGCGAGCGGACGATCTTGAGGTTGTCGTGGCCCTTCAGCGCTTCTTCAAAGCCCTTCTTGCGGTCGATGGCGGGCGAGGAGCCCGTCGTGCCCTGCAGCTCGACGACGTTGCACGGCTTGCCCGCGGTCGTATCGACCAGCCACTTGCCGGCGACATTGCCTTCATGCACGAGGTCCGACGTGACGGCCGTCATATAGAGGCTCTTGTCGGCATCGACGGTGCGGTCGAGCAGGATGACCGGAATTTCGGCATCCTTGGCTTCGCCGAGCACTTCGTCCCAGCCGGTCGCAACGACGGGCGCGACGAAGATCGCATCGACGCCCTGCGCGATGAACGAACGCAACGCCTTGATCTGGTTTTCCTGCTTCTGCTGAGCATCGGCGAATTTCAGGTCGATGCCGCGCTTTTCGGCTTCCTGCTTCGTCACCGTGGTTTCTGCCGCGCGCCAGCCGGACTCCGAGCCGATCTGCGAAAAGCCGACCGTCATGTCGGCAGCGGATACGCTCGAGAAAACGCAGCCAGCGAGAACCGTTGCACAGCTAAGTGCCTTAACAAATTTCATGATTTCCTCCCAAAAATCGCTCCTCAGCGATGGCCGTATATAGTCATACAATATGACTTTAGTAAAGTGGATGCGTGCGCCAAAATGCAACCATTCGACATTTTTCGCGCACGTTTTGACGCGCCATTTCACCTCCCGCCAGCGCATGCGAAAACACCCGCACTGTCAGGCGCGGGTGTATTAGTTTCAGGTACTTAGGACTTGGTTTTGGTGTCGCTCTGGCCGTAATAGGCGCCAGGCCCATGCTTACGCTTGAAGTGCTTGGCGAGCAGTTCCGGCTCGATCTGCGGCAGCTTCGGCGCGAGCTGCAGCGACATCATCGCCATGTGCGCGATGCACTCGACGGCAACGGCCACTTCCACCGCCTTCGCCACCGTCTTGCCCCAGGTGAACGGGGCGTGGCGGTTGACGAGGACGCCCGGGAAATCGAGCGGATCGACATTTCCCAGACGCTCGACGATGACGTTGCCGGTCTCCCACTCGTAGGCCGTGCCGATCTCCTCGGCCGTCATCTTGCGGGTCACCGGGATCTCGCCGTTGAAATAGTCGGCATGCGTCGTCCCGAAGATCGGGATCGGCATGCCGGCCTGGGCGAAGGCTGTCGCGTGCGAGGAGTGCGTGTGCACGACGCCGCCGATCTCCTCGAAGGCCATCAGCAGACGACGATGCGTCGGCGTGTCGGAAGACGGGTTGAGCGTCCCCTCCACCCGTTTGCCGTCGAAATCGACGATCACCATGTCCTCGACCGTCATCGCGGTATAATCCACGCCGCTCGGCTTGATCGCGAAGACGCCGCGAGCACGGTCGACCGCGCTCGCATTGCCGAAGGTCAGGTTGATCAGGCCGTGGCGCGGCAGCGAGACATTGGCCTCGTAGGCTTCGCGCTTCAGTTCCGTATAGACCGACATGGCGCCCTTAGCCCCGGATGCCGCGGGCGAAGTGGTAATACACCTCGTTGTTGCGAAGGTCCTGCTTGAAGGCGGGCAGCGTCGTGTCGTCGTTGATGAGGGCAAGCTCGATGCCGGCGATGGTGGCGAAGTCTTCCAGCATCTCGGTTGTCACGTCGTAGCTGTAGACCGTGTGGTGCGCGCCACCGGCCAGAATCCACGAGGTGCAGGCGGTCTTGAAGTCCGGCTTGCATTCCCAGACGGCACGCGCGACCGGCAGCTTCGGCAGGTCGGGATGCTCGACGGACGTGACTTCGTTGACGAGCAGGCGGAAGCGGTTGCCGAGATCGATCAGCGACGCATTCAGCGCCGGTCCCTTGACGGCGTCGAACACGAGGCGGACCGGATCGTCCTTGCCGCCAATGCCGAGCGCGTGGATCTCGACCGACGGCGTGCCGCTCGCGATCGTCGGGCAAATTTCCAGCATGTGCGAGCCGAGCACCTGCTCGGAGCCGGGCGCCATGTGGTAGGTGTAGTCTTCCATGAAGGACGTCGCGCCGGTCAGGCCTTCGCCCATCACCTTCAGCGCGCGCAGCAGAGCCGACGTCTTCCAGTCACCTTCGCCGGCAAAGCCGTAGCCGTCGGCCATCAGGCGCTGCGGCGCCATGCCGGGCAACTGGGTCAGGCCATGAAGGTCTTCGAAGGTGGTGGTGAAGCCCTTGAAGCCGCCTTCTTCGAGAAAAGCGCGAATGCCGAGTTCCTGGCGGGCGTTGTAGAGCAGCGAAGCGTGACGGGCGCCGCCTTCAGCAAGCTCCGGCACGACGTTGTAGAGCTTGACGTATTCGGCAGCCAGCGCCTTGACGTCTTCGTCGCTGACGGCGTTCATGCGGGCAGCAAGATCGCCGATGCCGTAGGTGTTGACCGAGAAGCCGAAGGCCATCTCAGCCGAGACCTTGTCGCCGTCGGTGACGGAAACGAAGCGCATGTTGTCGCCGAAGCGGCAGAAACGGGCGCCCTGCCAGTCATGCCAGGCGCGAACGGCACGGATCCAGGCGTCGATGCGCTGGTGGACTTCCGGGTCCGTCCAGTGGCCGACGACGACCTTGCGGCCGAGGCGCAGGCGCGTGTGCAGGAAGCCGGCTTCGCGGTCGCCATGCGCCGACTGGTTCAGGTTCATGTAGTCCATGTCGATCGTCGCCCAGGGCAGTTCGCGATCGTACTGGGTGTGGAGATGCAGGAACGGCTTGTTCAGCTGCGCAAGGCCGCGAATCCACATCTTGGCAGGCGAGAAGGTGTGCATCCAGAGGATGAGGCCGGCGCATTCCGCATCGGCATTGGCCTCGATGCAGAGATCGGCGGCTTGTTCCGGCGTCGTCACGATCGGGCGGCAGACGATTTCCAGCGGGAAATTGCCGGTGGCGTCGAGCGCCTTGGCGATTTCCTCGGCATGCGCCGTGACCTGCTGCAGCGCTTCCGGGCCATAGAGATGCTGCGATCCGCAGACGAACCAGATTTTAGCGGGCTTCAAACCAAACATCGTATCAGTCCTTGTTGTCTATCCTGTCGCACCTTTGAGGGTGCGGAATTGTCAGCTGTTGGCGGTGTACTTGATGTCAATCAGGCTCTTCATCAGGCCGGAGAGATCCGCCTGCTTGTTGAGACCGCCGAAGCTGTCATGCAGATCGCGGTAGAGCCTGTAGAGGTCGTTGTAGACGGCCTGGTTTTCGGCGATCGGCGTGTAACGCTCGTCGCGCAGCGAGGTCATGGCCGACTGTGCGGCCTCGAAATCGGTGTGCGCGCCAGCCAGAACCGATGCGGCAATGGCGCCGCCGAGCGCGCAGGTCTGGCTGGAGCCGGCGACCAGCATGGTGCAGCCGGTGACGTCGGCATAGATCTGCATCAGCATCGGGTTCTTTTCGGCAATACCGCCGGTGCAGACGACGCGGTCAACCGCGACGCCGTATTCCCGGATGCGTTCGATGATGGCGCGCGCCCCGAAGGCCGTCGCCTCGACCAGCGCGCGATAAATCTCGGCGCGGGTCGTGTAGAGCGTCTGCCCGAGGATCAGGCCCGAGAGGCGCTGATCGACGAGGATGGTGCGGTTGCCGTTGTTCCAGTCGAGCGCCAGCAGGCCGGTCTGGCCGGGCTTCAGCTGCTCGGCTTCCGCCGTCAGTTCGCCATGCAGCGCGCCGGAGCCGCCGCAGACGCCCTCGACCCACCACTTGAAGATATCGCCCACGGCCGACTGTCCGGCCTCGACGCCGAAGAAGCCGGGCAGGATCGAGCCTTCCACGATGCCGCAGATGCCGGGAATGTCGCCCGGCTGGGTCTTCACAGGCACGACGGCGCAGTCGCAGGTGGAGGTGCCGATGACCTTGACCAGCGTACCCTCCTCGACGCCGCAGCCGATGGCGCCGTAATGAACGTCGAACGCGCCGACGGCGATCGGAATGCCTGCGGGCAGACCCAGTTTCTCGGCCCAATCGGCAGACAGCGCACCAGCCGGCGTCGCGGCGTCATAGGCGTTGTCGTAGAGACGGTCGCGCAGATCGGCGATCTTCGGATCGAGCATCGCCAGGAATTCCTTGTCCGGCAGCCCGTTCCACGTCTTGTTGTAAAGCGCCTTGTGACCGGCGGCGCAGACGCCGCGCACGATATCTTTGGGGTTCTTGACGCCAGCCAATACGGATGGGACCCAATCGGCCAGCTCCACCCAGGAATGCGCCGCTGCGAACACGTCGGGGGCGACCGTCAGGCAGCGCCAGATCTTCGACCACCACCATTCCGACGAGTATGTCGAGCCGACCATGGCGATGTATTGCGGGCGATGCTCACCGGCAAGCTCGGTGATGCGGGCCGCCTCGCGCCAGCTCGTATGGTCCTTCCACAGCCAGCACTGGGCATTCGGATTGGACTGGAATTCCGGCAGCATGCCGAGCGCCTGGTTCGTCGCATCCACCGGGAGCGGGCTCGAACCCGTGCTGTCCACGCCGATGCCGGCGACCTTGGAGACCTCGAAATCCGGCTGGGCGACGGCCTGCTTCAAGGCACGCGCGACGCTTTCCTGCAGGCCGTAGAGGTAATCGGCCGGGCTCTGGCGGGCGACATTGTGGTCGCGGGGATCGAGCAGCACGCCCTGCGTCCCGCTCGGATAATCCACGACGCCCGTGCCGTATTCCTTGCCGTCGGACGCGCGCACGATGAGGGCGCGAACCGAGTTGGTGCCGTAGTCGATACCGAGAGTGAACATGAAAGCTCCAGAAAAATGCGAATGTCAGCCAGCCGAGATGTCACGGACTGCTGCGACCGCAACGCGTCGTGCCGACACGCGCTGGGATCGCAGCAGAGACGTCAGGTACGATGCCGGATCAAAACCTTGGGATCGACAACGCCCATCGTGCATGACGATCCGCGCGGCCTTGAAGCCCGCCGATCCCACATGCACCAATATCCTGATTCCCCTCCCGAAGAATGCCGTTCCGCGAACGGCGCGGACAGAAAAATCATATTGTAATACTTTTGTAAACAGGGAACGTTCGCTTTTCCGCATGGACATGATGTGGCCTGCGGGAGCCCGTGCAGATTGGCACAGGAGCATGACAGCGAGAAGGCCGATGCATCAAATGCACCGGCCTTCTTCAACGTCCATCAGCGTCTTCGTCAGCTCAGACAGCCAGACGCTTGGAAACCTGGTCGCGAAGTGCCTGCAGATCCTTCGCGAAGGCGCGGATGCCTTCGGAGAGCTTTTCGGTCGCCATCGCGTCCTCGTTCAGCATCCAGCGGAACGTCTTTTCGTCCATGTGGATCTTGTCCACCGGCGTGATGTTTTCCGGCGAAAGCTTGCGCTCGAGCGTGCCCTCGTCCTTGGACAGCTCTTCGAGCAGCGCCGGGCTGATCGTCAGGCGGTCGCAACCGGCAAGGGCTTCAATCTCGCCGATATTGCGGAACGAGGCACCCATGACGACGGTCTTGATGTCGTTGGCCTTGTAGTAGTTGTAGATCTCACGAACGGAGACGACGCCCGGATCGGTTTCCGAGGTGTACTTTTCGCCCGTGGACTTGACGTACCAGTCGAGGATACGGCCGACGAAGGGCGAGATGAGGAAGGCCTTCGCATCGGCGCAGGCGACCGCCTGGGCCATGCTGAACAGCAGCGTCAGGTTGCAGTCGATGCCTTCCTTCTGCAGCACTTCCGCGGCGCGGATGCCCTCCCAGGTGGAGGCGAGCTTGATCAGGATGCGGTCGCGTTCGATGCCGCGCTCCTTGTAGGCGGCGATGATCTTGCGGCCCTTGTCGATCGACGCTTCGGTGTCGAAGGACAGGTCGGCATCGACCTCTGTCGAAACACGGCCGGGAACCAGCTTGGCAAGCTCGGCGCCGACGGATACGGCCAGACGATCGGCGACAGCGCGCACGAGGTCTTCATGGTCCATCGACTGCGTCTTCGCCCAGGTCACGGCTTCCGCATTGATCTCGTCGAACAGCGGTGTACCCAGCGCCTTCAGCACGATGGTCGGGTTGGTCGTGCAATCCACCGGCTTGAGGCGGGCAACGGCCTCGATATCACCGGTGTCGGCCACGACGGTCGTGATGCCGCGTAATTGTTCCAGCTTGGACATCATCTTCGCCTTTCGTCATCTTTTCGTCAGGAGGGTCGGCAGGCGGCCTCTGCGGCGCGTCATTGCTGCCCTCGATAGGACCTCCGCCGCGGCGCGACGGATCGTGAGACCGAACGGGAATACGAGCATCGGGTTCCGCTTCCGGCACGTCTGGATATGAGTAGCTTGATGACTTTTGTCAAATCGTTTATTCAAAAGTTGTGCCACCATCCTCGAATTTCGGGGCTATCGAACGGACCGTTACGACACGTGAGACCGCTTGCGCAGCCGACCGCTGACGCGGCAAACCGCTGACGCGGAGGGATCGACGCCTTGGCCAGACTGGACCGCACCAACCCCAACATCCTGCTCGACACGCGCTCGCTGCGCCTGCGGGCGGCCTGGCTCTATTACAACAGGGGGCTGACGCAGAAGGACATCGCCGAAAATCTCGGCATCAGCCGCGCGACCGTCATCCGCATGCTGGACGAGGCCGTGAAGCGCGCCGAAGTGCAGATCTGGATCAACGAGACGCCGGAGGACTGTACGGGCCTCGCACTGCGTCTTGAGGAAAAACTCGGACTGGAAGAGGCGATCGTCGTGCCGGGCGAAGGCGATGTGGATGAAACGGCACGCGATGTCGGGGCGGCGCTCGGCACCTTCCTGTCGGAGGTGATCCGCGACGGCAATGTCGTCGGCGTCGGCTGGGGCCGCACGCTCAGCGCCTCGCTCCAGACCTTCCGTCCGCCCCGGATGGAAAAGGCCAAGATCGTCTCCCTGCTGGGCGGGTTGGTGGAGACCTCGACGCTCAATCCGGTTGACTATTCCTGGCGGCTGGCCAGCGCGCTCGGCGCGGACTGCATGCTGATGCTGGCGCCGCTGATCGTGGATTCGGAGGAAACCAAGGCGCGCCTGATCGAGCGCTGCGGGCTGGACCGGCTGTTCGCCACCGCCGAAATGCTCGACATCGCCGTCGTCAGCTGTGGCGATTTCAGCGCGAATGGCTCCTCGCTCTCCCCGGGCTTCCTGCTGCCGGAGGACCTGAAAGCGCTGCTGGCCGCCGGCACGGTCTGCGATACGCTCTGTCATTTCCTGGATGCGGCAGGAAACAGCGTCGATCACCCGCTGAACCGGCGCGTCATGTCCGTTGGTCTTTCGGCTGTCGCCAAGGCCCGCCACGTCGTCATCGCATCCGGCGGTCGCAAGCGCGTCGCAGCCATCCGCGCCACCATGGCCCGCACCGGCTGTCACACGCTGATCACCGACGAGGCCGCGGCCCGGGGTTTGCTGGAACTGGCCTGATACCGCAGACCGCCACCCGTCAGGGAACAGAAAGCCGGTCTCCGCTGTTCTCCTCGCGAAACGAACCCAAGGAGACACACATGGCGCATACCGATGACACGACGAAGGTCTGGGACTTGATCGACAAGATCGGCTTCTGCATGCTGGCGACCGAAACCGGCAACGACATTCGCGCGCGGCCGATGGCGGCGTATGTCGAGCGCATGGAAAATTCCGTCTATTTCCTGACGGATGCCGACAGCCACAAGGACGAGGAAGTCGAAGCTCACCCGAACGTCTGCCTCGCCTTCGCAGACACCAAAGGCCAGAAATACGTCTCGCTGTCCGGCACCGCCACGGTCGAAAACGACCGCGAGAAGATCAAGGAACTCTGGGGCACCCCGGCCAAGGCCTGGTGGGACAGCCCGGATGATCCGAAGATCCGCATCCTGCGCGTCACCCCCTCCTTCGCCGAATACTGGGACAGCCCGGGCACCGTCATCAGCTACATCAAGATGGCCGCAGCTGCCGTCTCGAATACCAAGCCGGACATGGGCGAAAACGCCAAGGTCAATCTCTGATCGGTTTCCCGTATGCGCTCAGTCACCAACGGCGCGGCACATCTGCCGCGCCGTTTTTCGTTGTGCCAAACGCGCCCATTATGTCGACATCCTGTATTACCCCGTGATAGAACCGGCACAGGCCTTGGTGACGCAGGGCACATCGGAACGCCAAGAGGGGTCTCATGACGGAAGCGATCTCCCCGGAAACGGTTCGCGCCCGCGGCTCGGGAACGCAGAGCGTCTATGCGGCCTTGCGTGCCGAAATCCTCTCCATGGCGTTGTCGCCCGGCAGCCCGCTCGATGAGGTTCGGCTGTCGGAACGCTTCGGCATGTCCCGAACGCCGATCCGCGAAGCGCTGCTGCGCCTGTCGGCCGACGGTCTCGTAACGACGCTGCCGAACCGCAACACCATCGTCGCCACCATCGATTTCGCCGAGCTTCCCACCTATTTCGACGCGCTCACCCTCATGTACCGCGTCACCACTCGTGCCGCCGCCTCCCGCCGCGATGCCGCGCAGATGGCCGAGATCCGCCGGCATCAGCGGGCCTTCGCCGAGGCGGTCGAAGCCCATGATGCCTATGGCATGATCGAGGCGAACCGCGAGTTCCACGTTACCATCGCCGTGCTCGGCGGCAATCCTTATTACGTCACCTTCTTCAGCCGCCTGCTGGACGAGGGACGGCGCATCCTGCGGCTCTATTACTCGACCTTCGACGACCGTCTTCCCCGGCAATATGTCGATGAGCACGAGGCGTTCATCGTTGCCATCGAGGCGGGCGACGTGGAAGAATGCGACCGGCTCGCCATTGCTCATGCAGCCCAGATCGTGCGGCAGATCCAGGAATATGTCGCCCGCGACATGGGCAAGGCGACCGCCATCCAGAACCTCTGAGCGGCTTGGCAACGCTGGCCCGCCTCTCACCGCGCCTTACAGACAGAAAGCATATGATGTCCCACACCGACCTTGGCCTTCCCGCGTTCATTTCCGATGCCGAGCGGCGGGAGCGACTGGAGCGACTGCGCGCGAGCCTCGACGCCCAAGGCCTTGCCGGCCTCCTCTTGGGATCGTCGAAGAGCCTTCAATATTTCACCGGCCTTCACTGGCATGCGAGCGAGCGGCTGCTCGGCGCCTTGGTCACCCCGACCGCGCTGCATTACATCGTCCCCGGTTTCGAGCAGAGCCGCGTCGAGACCCTGCCGCATCTTCCGGGCGAGATCGCCGTCTGGCAGGAGGAGGAGAGCCCGGCCGACCTCGTCCGCCGCATCATCGGTGCGGACGGCACGCTCGCGCTCGACGATGCCCTGCCTCTCGCCATCTATCATCCGTTGGCAACAGCCTTCGGCACGGAACGCCTCGTGGATGGCGGCCCCGTCATTCGCGACATCCGGATCGTCAAGTCCGCGGCCGAAATCGCCATCATCCAGCATGCGATGAACATCACGCTGGAGGTGCACAGGCGCGCGCATGCGCAGATGGCGCCGGGCGTGCGGGCGTCGGACATCGTGCGCTTCATCGATCGCGAGCATCGCACTCTGGCCGGGTCCGGCTCGACCTTCTGCATCGTCTCCTTCGGCACCGCGACCTCCCTGCCCCACGGTGCGGATGGCGATCAGGTGCTTTCCGAAGGCGATGCGATCCTGGTTGACACGGGCACGCGGATCGACGGCTATCACTCGGACCTCACCCGCACCTACATGCTGGGCGAGGCGACGCCGGAATTCGCACGCGCCTGGGGCATCGAGCGGGAGGCGCAGCAGGCCGTGTTCGACGCCGCCCGCATCGGCGCGCCCTGCCACAGCCTCGACGATGCCGCCCGCGCGGTGCTCGTACGCCACGGCCTCGGCCCCGACTACACGCTGCCCGGCCTGCCCCATCGCGCCGGTCACGGCCTCGGGCTTGAGATCCACGAACATCCCTACATCGTGCGCGGCAACACCCTGCCGCTCAGCGCCGGCATGGTGTTCTCCAACGAGCCGATGGTCGTCTTCCCCGACCGCTTCGGCATCCGCCTCGAAGACCACATCTACATGACCGAGACGGGCCCGAAATGGTTCACCGAGCCGGCCTCCGGCCCGACGCAGCCGGTCGCCTGACGGGTTCGGCAGGGCGAAGCGCTCGCTTCGCCTTCACCGGTTTCACATCGTCTCCACCGCATCGATGCGCGCCTGCCCGCCGACGACAGGCGCGAACGCCTCCCAGACGCCCCGCGCGCCATGCCGCCATGCCGCGATATCCGGCACCTCCAGCACCTGCCCGCCGTGGGACAGCGCCGTTGCGACGCTCTTCTCTTCGTCGGCGACGATCAGCGCATTGAACGTGGCCGCACCCTCTTTCGAGGCATCCGACAACACCTGCTGCTCCTCGGGTGAGAGCCCGTTCCAGAAGCTGCCGGCGAAATAGACGACGCCGGAGGCGCGGATATGGCCGGTCAGCATCATCACCGGCACGACCTCATAGAGCTTGAAGCCGGCATAGGCGGACTTCGTCAGGTCCATCGCATCGGCGACGCCGGTCGATAGCGCGTTGTAGGTTTCGGTGATCGGAATACCGACCGGTACCGCGCCGAAACCGGACCAGAGCTTGATGTGCAACGGGCTCTGGATCACCCGGATCTTCCGGCCCACCATGTCCTGCGGACGCAGGATTGGCTCCTTGGCCAGCAGATGCCGTGCGCCGTAATCGATGAAGCCCGTGGCGACGAAATTCTGGGCCTTGAGCCTAGCCTGAAGGTCGGCGCCGATCTCGCCGTTCACGACGCGCGCCACATGGGCGGCATCGCGGTAGAGGAACGGCAGGTCGAGGATCTGCAGTTCCGGCACCCAGCCGGAAAGCGAGGAGGCGGTGGACAGGCTCGCCTGCACAGCTCCAAGCCGCGTCGCCTCGGCCACCTCCTTTTCCCCGCCCAAGGCGCCATTGGCGACGATGTTGAACCGGAAGCGGCCGGGCATGCGGCTTTCCACCCGCTCGGCGATATGCCGCCAGATCTTCGTTTCCGGCTTGTCTTCCCCGAGCAGCGAGGCGACGGTGATGCTCGTGGTTTTTGCGAGCGCAGGGCGGATGAGCGCCGGAGCGAACAGGCCGGCGGCCAAGGTCGATGTTAAAAAGGCGCGGCGGGTGGCGGTGGACATGGGCGTTGATATCCTCAGGGACGGAAGACGAGCGCGAGCGCGGACAGGATGAAAAGCGAGACGAGAAGCGCGGCGAGATAGGGAAGTACGGCCCGGAACAGTGCGGATGCCGGCACGCCGGTGACGCCGGATACGACATAGACGAGCAGCCCGAGCGGCGGCGTCAGCCCATGGATCATCAGGTTGACCACGAGGATCACCCCGAAATGCACGGGATCGATGCCGGCAGAAACGGCCGCCGGCAGCAGCACCGGCCCGATGAGGAGGATCGCCGCGCCGATATCGAGGATCAGCCCCAGCGCCAGCAGGACGAGGTTGGAGAGCAGAAGCACCGCAAGCGCGCTGCCCCCGAGCAGCGTCACCACGGACTGCATTACCCCTGCGATATCATCGACGGCGAGCAGAAAGGCGAAGGGCGCAGCCGTGCCGATGAGGAGCCCGATGGCGGAGGCCTCCACTGCCGCTTGACGGAAGACGCCGGCGATGCCGGCGACACCGCGCTGCGCCACCAGCGCAAGAATGAGCGTATAGGCCGCCGCCAGCGCTGCCGCCTCCGTCGTCGTGACGATGCCGATGCGGATGCCGAAGACGACGATGAGCCCGAGCCCGAAGGCGGGCACGGCCGACAGCGCCGCACGCATCTGGACGCTGCGCCCGACGCGCAGCATGCGCCCGTGATCACCGGCCGTGAACGCAATAGCCACAGCAAGGCACAGCGCCATCAGCCCGCCGGCAAAGAAGCCGCCGGTCAGCAGCGCGCCGATCGACAGGTTGGTCGCAGCGGCGAGAAGCAGGAAGGCGATGGAGGGCGGGATGACGTTGTCGAGCACGGAGGTCGCGGCGACGATGGCGCCGGCCTGCGCCGGTGGATAGCCACGGCGCACCAGTTCCGGCTGGAACGTCGCCGCCCCGAAGGCTGCGTTCGCGACCGACGAGCCTGAGGCGCCTGAAAACAGCACGCCGGTCAGAAGCACCGTCTGCGCAAGGCCCGCGCGGCGGTGCCCGACCAGACTTGCCGCGAACCGCACCAGCCGGTCGGCAGCACCCGACGCCGTCAGAAGCGCGCCGGTGAGCAGGAAGAACGGCACGGCGAGCAGCAGGAATTTGGACAGGCCGGCAACGGTCGTGGACAGGATCGCCGGCTCCGGCAGGCTGCTGCCGAAGGCGATCGCCACCGCTGCCGCCGCCAGAAACGCATGCGCCAGCGGCGCCGACAACAGAAGCCCGAGCCCGGCGACGAGCGCCAGCCAGAAGCTCGGCGGCAAGGACGTCTCGACGACGACATGGCCCGCGAGAAGATGCACCGCCACGCCCAGCACCGGCCCCGCGACCGCCCGCAGCATGTCCCCCTCGGCAATGCGGGTGAGAACCAGCATCACGAGCAGGGCAGCACCTCCCAGCATGGGAAGGCCGAAGCGCAGAGCCTCCGGCACACCCAGCGTCGGGGACATGCCCCCAACCATGTCTATGACAGCCCTGCCGCCGAAGACGAGCACGAGGCCGGCGAGCACCGAGACACCATCCGCGCCGATACCGGCAAGCCGCAGCGCCAGAGGCGGCAGTCGCGACACCAGAATATCGAGCCGCATGGCCAGCGGCCCGTTCAGCGCCAGCGGCGCACCGAGCGCGATGAGGGCGATATGCAGCCAGATCCCGAGATCCTCCGCGCCCATCAGCCCGGTTCCAAACCCGTAGCGCAGCACGACACCGGCCAGCACTACCACGAGCATGATCGCGAGAACGAGGCCGGCCAGGGTCCCGAGAAGACGGTCGAGCACGCGCAGGATGGCACCAGCGATGCGCGCCGGCGCACCGATTTGGCGGACGCCGGTCCCGACATCCCCTTGGCCGGCCGCGTCCGTCACGCCGTCCACCACCTGTAGAAATGGTGCACGGGCCCCCGGCCCTTGCCGATCGCAACACCACGCCCCGCTTCCAGCGCCTGATGGAGATAGGTCTTTGACAGGCTGACGGCCTCGACCAGTGCGTAACCGCGCGCGAGATGGGCGGTGATGGCGGCAGCGAGCGTGCAGCCCGTGCCGTGGTCGTTGCGCGTGGCGATGCGCGGTGCGGCGAAGGCCCGCACGCTTCCGCCATCGAACAGCAGGTCGATGCTTTCAGGCCCCTCGCCATGCCCGCCCTTGATCAGCACGGTCGCTGCCCCGGCCTTCAGGATGGCCTCCGCTTGTTTGGTCACGGCGGCGCGGTCATGCGCGATCGGCGTTCCCGTCAGCAGCGCCGCCTCCGGCAGGTTCGGCGTGACGATCGCGGCCCGCGACACCAGCACGGTCCGAAGCGCATCGATCGCCTCTTCCCGCAGCAGCCGGTCGCCGGATGTCGCGACCATGACCGGATCGAGGACGACGGGGCCCGAAAAGCCGACAAGGCCGGCTGCGATCGTCTCGATGGTCTCGACCCGCGACACCATGCCGATCTTCAGCGCCCGGACATCCATATCGCCAAACACCGCAGCCATCTGCGCGGCGATCAGGCCGCACGAGATATCCTCGACCGCCGTTACGCCCGTCGTGTTCTGCGCCGTCACGGCGGTGATGACGCTCGTGGCGAAGGTCTCGAGCGCGGAAAACGTCTTGATGTCGGCCTGAATGCCGGCACCGCCACCGCTGTCGGAGCCGGCAATGGTGAGCGCGATCGCGGTCATGTCCTGCTCTCCAGCGCGGCATCCACCGCCGTGCGGAACGCCCAGCTCGCGCCGGCGATATCACTGGCGCGGAAGATCGCCGAGATCACCGCCACGCCGTCGGCACCGGCCGCGATCACCTCCGGCACGCGCGACAGGTCGATGCCGGCAATGGCACTCACGGGCATCTCCGGCCGAAGGGCGCGGATCGCGTCGCGCAACGCACGCAGCCCGTCAAGCCCGACCGGGGCATCCGGATTGACCTTGGAGAGCGTCTCGAACACGCCGCCGATACAGGCATAGTCCACCGGCGCACGACCCGCGCGCTCCGCATCGGCTTGCGTTTTCACCGTCAGCCCAATGATCGCGGCGTCGCCGAGCAACCGCCGCGCCGTCTCCGCATCCATGTCGTCGGCCCCGAGATGCACGCCGTCGGCTCCCGCCGCCAGCGCCACGTCCACCCGATCGTTGACGACGAAGGCAACGCCTGTGCCGGCAAGGGCCGCGCGGATGGCGCTTGCCCGCTCCACCATGACGCGCGTGGAAGCCGTTTTGTCGCGGTATTGGATCAGCGTTGCGCCATTGCGGGCGGCAAGCAGCGCCAGCTCCGGCAGCGGCGCGATATCCGCCAGCGATGCATCGACGATCGCGTTCAGGCGGTCATCGACCTTACTCGTGTTCGGGTTGGTCATGTCGGATCCTTGCGAGATGAAGAATGTCGGTTTCGCCGACCGTTGCCAGCGCATCGAGAAAGGCCGCCGCGAAGGTGCCGGGCCCGCGCGCATGGGGCGCGGCCAGTTCCGCCGCGACCCCGGTGACCGTCAGGGCGGCGGCTGCCGCAGCAAGCGCATCCGGCTCGACCGCCAGGAACGCGGCGATGACGCCGCCCGAGAGGCAGCCCGTGCCGGTCACCTGCGCCATGAAGGGATGCCCGTTGCCGATCTCGACGGAGGCATCTCCGAGCTGCAGCAGATCGACCGGACCGGTAACGATCCGCAAGATTCCGGGCGTTTCGCCGATCAGCGCCATCTCGGCACGATTGCCGCGCACCACGGTCGGCTGCAGCGCGATCAGCTCCCGCGCAAAGGCGAGCCTTGACGGCGAATAATCGCAATGGACGGGATCGACGATCCACGGCTTGCCCTGTCCCCGCGCGACCGCGACGCCGAGCCGGATCGCCTCGCGGCGCTCCGCATCCAGCGTGCCGAGATTGACGGTCAGCGCATCCGCGCGGCCGACGAAGCTCTCGACCTCTTCGAGCGACCCGGTCATCGAGGGTATGCCGCCGATGACCGTGATGCCGTCGGCGGTGAACTTCTGCACCACGCTGTTCATGAGGCAATGCACGCGCGGCCGCGCCTGTTGCACCCGCGCCAGCATGCCTGCCACGGCCTGTGGCGTGATCTCGCTCATTTCAGCTCCACCGCGATATCGGCAACGTCGGGCGCCTTCGCGATCAGCCCCTCCTCCTGCATGAAGGCGCCGAACCGGGCGTAGCGGCCGGTATCGAGCGCAAAGGGACGCTTGGCGAAGCGCGGCAGCGTGTCAAAGAAGGCGGTGCGGTTCAGTTCGTCGTCGAGGTTCGGATAGGCCTTGGCAAACAGCGCCCAGGCCTCTTCGGGATGGTTGGTGAGGAAGATCGAGGCCTTCTCGACGGCCGCCAGAAAGCGCGGCAGGCGGGCATCGTTTACGAGGTCGCGATGGGTGACGAAGACAAGCTCGTCATAGACGGGGATGCCATGCTCTTCCAGAAAGAGGGCGCGGCCGGGATGTCCCTCGAGCTTCATCTGCGTCAGTTCGAAATTGCGATAGCCGCCGATCGTCGCATCGACCGCGCCCGAAATCAGCGACGGCGACAGCGAGAAGTTGACGTTGACGAGTTCGACGTCGTCCTTGCCGAGCCCTTCGGACGCCAGCATCCGCTGCAGCAAGACATCCTCGAAACCGGACACGGAATAACCGACCTTCCGGCCCTTGAGGTCCTTCAGGCTCTTGATCGGCCCGTCGGCCAGCACCGTCACCGTGTTCAGCGGCGTTTCCACCAACGTGCCGAAGCGCACGAGCGGCAGGCCGGCTTCATGGTCGCGATAGAGATTGGGCTGGTAGTGGATGCCGATATCCGCCTGCTTGGCGGCCACGAGCCGCGGTACGACGGAAGGATCGGCCGGCGGCACGAGTGTGACATCGAGCCCTGCTTTGGCAAAGAGGCCCTTTTCCTGGGCGATCACCATGGGTGCATGATCGGGGTTGACGAACCATTCGAGCAGCACGGTCAGCTTGTCGGCGGCCTGCGCGGAGGTGGAGGCGAAAAGGCTGGACAGGCCAAGCATCGTCGCGATGAAAAGACGGATCATGAAGATCTCCAGGATGAGACGGTTTGAGTGGTTCGACGTTCGGGATGAAGGCGCACGCCGTCCCGCGCCCAGGGCGCGAGGCGGGCGGTGAGGAGATCGACCAGCAGGCGCAGGAGCAACGTCATGACGGCGAGCACGACCATGGCGGCAAAGAGGGTGGCCGTCTGCATGCGGGCATTGGCCTGCACCATGACGAAGCCGAGACCGGCAGACGCACCGACCCACTCGCCGACAACGGCCCCGAGCGGCGCCAGAGGTGCGGCAACGCGCAGGCCGGAGACGAGACTCGGAAGCGCCAGAGGCGCACGCACCGACACCAGCGCCTGCCAGTGCGAGGCCTGCGTCAAGGACACCGCGTCCACGATGTCCCGCTCCGTCCGGTTCAGCCCATCGGCAAAGGCCGAGGCGACGGGAAAGAAGATGATCAGCACGGTCATGGCAACTTTCGACGCCATGCCGAATCCGAGCCAGACGACGAGGATCGGCGCCAGCACGAAGACCGGCAGCGCCTGCAGGATGAGAATCGTCGGCCACACGAACGGCCCGATGCGCGGACTCGCCGCCAGAACGAACGCCGTTCCCGCACCGAGCACCGCCCCGGCCACGAGCCCGATCAGGATTTCCGACAGCGTGACGAGGCTTTGCCCCAGCAGGAAATCCCACTGGTCGCGGAACACCTTGGCGACCGCGAGCGGTGACGGCAGCAGATAAGACGGCGGCGAAAACACGGCTGTTCCGGCCTGCCACAGCAGAACCAGCACACAGAGCCCGAGCGCCGCGTGAAAGGCGCGCACGGCTAGCCGCAGCGAACGCGCGGCGGGAAAAGTGGACGGACGAGGAACGGCATGAGCGATCTCCACACATTGGCGACGGAGATCCAGGCGAGCGGAGAAGAGAGAAAGGGCCGTGAGCGGACACCTGTTTCCGTTCCTACGCCGGTATGACCCGGATCAGGTTCAAGGGTCCAGGCTCAACGCCTATCTCAGCACCGTTCGGTGCCCCCCTCGGAAGTGGATGCAAACTTCACGCTTTTGGCTTTGCTGTCAATCCGTCCGGCGGTTTTTCGAAAGCATCCGCTTCCTGCATTCCGGCGACCCTCACGCGTGGAGGATCTTCGCTGCCCGCAAGCGAAAGCACAACGTTACCAATTGGAAACAGAGGTTCGCGAAGCTCTTGCGCAGCGCACAAAACCCGCGATAGAGACGACGGAAGGCGACAGGGCGCACGGCCCGAAACATCAAGGACGATCGGCATGACGACGACGCAGACCCGTCTGGAAAAGGCCGTTGCTGTGATCGAGGAGGCGATGGAGATGGCGCTCGGCTTCTTCGAGGCCCGCGCCACCATCGCCACGGGAAGCAAGGGCTTCCAGGATTTCGTGACCGAAGCCGATACGAGCGTCGAGCGACTGGTGCGCGCGCGTCTGGCGGAGGCCTTCCCGGGCGAGGCCGTGGTCGGCGAGGAAATGGGCGGCACGGGCGGCGATGCCTACTGGATCATCGACCCGATCGACGGGACCGCCAACTTCCTGCGCGGCTCGCCGCTCTGGGGCATCTCGCTCGGCCATGTCACCCATGGCCGGCCCGATCTCGGCGTCATCGCCATGCCGGTGTTCCGCGAGATCTATGCCGCGGCCGACGGCACCGGCCTGCTGCGCAACGGCAAGCCCTTCACCCGCACCGTGCCGTTCGAGGATGTGCGCGTGATGTCGCTGGGCGATGCCTCGCCGAACGAGGCCGACGAGGTTGCCGCCCTCACGGTCGGCCTGCGCCATGCCGGCTGGGTCGTGCAGTCGATCCGCTCCACCTCCATCGGCCTGCTCTTTGCCGCACGCGGCACCTATGATGGCCATCTGCAGATGTACACCACCATGTGGGACATCGCCGGCGGCGCCGTCATTGCCCGTGAGGCCGGGCTGGAGGTGCGCATCGGCACGCGGCCCGGCACCGATATCCCCTGGATCGCCGCAGGCACGACGGCGCTGATCGCCGACACCGAACCGCTCTGGCCGCACATCGCCGTCAATCTCGAACGCCCTGATATCGTGGCCGCCGAGTAGAGCCGCTCAGCTTGGGCGCGGCCAGCGGCGGATCCCACCCGTCAGGGTCTCGAACAATTTCGACAGTTTCAGCACCGTGAGATCCGCAAAGCGCGGACCGACGATCTGCAGGCCGATCGGCATGCCGGAGGTGGAAAAGCCGGCATTGATCGAGGCTGCCGGCTGCTCCGACATGTTCCACGGCACGGTAAAGGCGATGTGCTCGAACGGCCGTTCCGGATCGTTTGTCGGCGAGGCCCAGTCGGCCGGGTAGGACACGACCGGATTGGTGGGCGAGAGGACAGCATCCACGGTCGAAAACAGCTGTGCCGCCGCCTTGCGCATCTCCATCGTCTGCCCGAAGCCCGCGACCGCCTCCACCCCGGTAACGTCGGCGCCCTTTTCCGCCCAGGCATGGATATAGGGCAGGATCATCGCCCGGCGCTCGGCAGCCAGGTTCCGGATATCGCCCCAGAACTTCGCCCGCCAGAAATGATCGAGCCCGTCCAGCATCGCCCGCGTCATCACCGGCCCGACCTCGATAATCTCGGCCCCCGCCGCCTCGAGGTGCCGGGCGCCGGCAATGACCGCAGCCTTCACCTCCGGCTCGGCTTCCAGCCCGCAGCCGGCATCGAGCATCAGACCGATCCGCAGGCCTCTGACGTCGATATCGAGATCCATCCAGTCGATCGCGTTCGGTGGCAGGCTGGTGGCATCCCGCCCGTCCGGCCGGGACAGCGTTGACATGGCGAAGGCCGCATCCTCGACCGTCCGCGTCATCGGCCCCGCGCAACGCCCGACATAATAGGGATCGATCGGAATGCGGCCATTGCTCGGCTTGAAGCCGAACAGCCCCGTCCAGCCGGCCGGCAGGCGAACGGAGCCGCCGATATCCGTGCCGATATGCAGCGGCCCATAGCCGGCGGCACCGGCTGCGGCCGCACCGGCGCTCGATCCGCCGGGATTCATGGCCGTATTCCAGGGGTTGCGGCTCAAAGGGTGGAAGCTCGACAGGCCGGAGGAGAGCATGCCGTAGTCGGGACACGTGGTCTTGGCGAAGATGACCGCACCGTCCTCCCGCATCCGGGCGGCGACGGGAGAATCCGCCTCCGCCGGCGTCAAGGCCGTCGCGGCCGTCCCGAGCGGCACCGGCGTGCCCTTCGTCGCGATCAGCTCCTTCAGCGTCACGGGGATGCCATCGAGCGGCCCGAGCGGGGCGCCCTTCAGCCAGCGCGCGGTGGAGGCCGCCGCCTGCACGCGCGCGTCGTCCGGATCATAGGCATAAAGCGCCGCCACGGACGGCTCAAAGGCCGCGATGCGCGCCTCCACCGCCAGCCAATACTCGGAAGGCGACAGAGAGCGATCCGCGAAACGGGCGCGAAGCTGCGGGATGGTGGTGTCGAGAAGGTCGGTCATATCGTCTCCATCATCCCGGGGTGTTCGTTTCCAGCAGCCCTTCGGCGCGGTGGCAGGCGGTCAGCCGTTCGCGCACCTCCGGCCCGCCCTCAAGTTCGCGCAGTTCCGGCCGCTCGGCCGTACACCGCGCCACGGCCAGCGGACAGCGGTTGCGGAAGCTGCAGCCGACGCCGAAATCGATCGGCTCCGCGACAGCCACGGGCGGGCGGTCCGGCCGGCCGAAGCGGGTCACATCCGGCTCGGCATCGGCAAGCAGCCTGGTATAGGGATGCAGCGGACGGGCGAAGACCGCCTGTGCCGGCCCGCTCTCCACCAGCCGCCCGCGATACATCACGCCGACCCGGTCGGCCACGGCATCGACGACCGCGAGATTGTGGGTGATGAACAGGAACGTCACCCCGCGCCGGTCACGCAGGTCCATCAACAGGTTCAGCACCTGCGCCTGCACCGAAAGGTCGAGCGCGGAGACCGCTTCGTCGGCCACGACCAGCTTCGGCTCGGTGATCAGCGCCCGGGCGATCGCGATGCGCTGGCGCTGGCCACCCGAAAACGCGTGCGGGTAGCGCGCCGCATGGTCGGGCGCGAGGCCCACGGCCTCCAGCATCGCCGCCACCCTGTCGCGGCGCTCGGCCTTGCCCGGTTTCCCCTCCAGCACATGCAGCGGCTCGGCCACGATGCGCCCGACCGTCTGGCGCGGATCGAGCGAGCCGAACGGGTCCTGGAACACCATCTGGAAATCCCGCCGCTTGCGCTTCAGGTCACGCGCCGAGAGGCGGAACAGATCCTCGCCGCCGAAATGAACGCTCCCCGATGTCGGACGGTCGAGCGCCATCACCAGACGCGCAAGCGTCGATTTCCCACAGCCGGACTCGCCGACGATCCCGTGGATCGTTCCCGGCGCAACGCTCATGCTGAGATCGTCCAGCGCTCGGGTCACATGCTTGCCACCGAGCAGCCCGCCGCTCGCATAATCGCGCGAGAGGCGGCGGATATCGAGAAGCGGCGCCCGGCTCATGACGCGGCCTCCCCGTGTGCGCGGAGGCAGCGGACGCCACGGCCGGGTGCGGCTGGGGTCCATGCCGGCTCGCCTGCATGGCAGGCGACTATGACGTCGGGACAGCGGTCGGAAAAACAGCAGCCGGGCGGAAGGGCGGCAAAGGATGGCACAGTGCCGGGAATGGTCGAAAGTCGTCCGCCCGCCGCCTGCCGACGGGGAACGGCCCGCAGCAGGCCGCGCGTGTAAGGGTTCAGCGGCGCGGTCAGCACGTCGCGCGTCGCCCCCTCCTCCATGCGCCGGCCGGCATAGAGGACGAGGGTGCGGGCGCACATGCGGGCGATGACGCCGAGGTCGTGGCTGACGAGGATCAGCGCCATGCCGGCATCGCGGGTGAGATCGTCGAGGATGTCGAGCACCTCGGCCTGCACCGTCACGTCGAGCGCCGTCGTCGGCTCGTCCGCAATCATCAAGGCGGGCTTCATGGCGAGCGCGATGGCGATGCCGACCCGCTGCCGCTGCCCGCCGGAGAGCGCGTGGGGATAGGCACGCGACAGCCGCGCCGCATCCGGCATCCGAACGCGGTCGAGAAGCGTGACCGCCTCCCGTCGCGCCGCCCGCCAGGACAGACCCTCCTGGACCACCAGCCCCTCGGCGATCTGGTCGCCGACCGTCATCGCGGGATTGAGCGCCGTCAGCGGCTCCTGAAAGATCATGCCGATGTTGCGGCCGCGGACGGTGCAGAGTGTGTCCTCGTCCATCCCGAGAAGATCGCGACCCTCCAGCAGGATGCGGCCTGTCGCATGCGCGGCCGCAGGCAGCAGACCCATGATGGCGAGCGACAAGAGCGACTTGCCGGAACCGCTTTCGCCGACGATGCCGAGCGTCTCCCCGGCGTGAAGGGCGACATCGATATCGGTCAGGATCGGCTGCCGCCCGCCATGGGTCGAGTCGATGGAGATGGCGAGATCTTCGATCCGAAGCAGCGGCGGCGTCATCAGCGGCCCTTCTCGCGCGGGTCGAACAGATCGCGCAGGCCATCGCCGAGCATGTTGAAGCCGAGCACGGTCAGCGCGATGGCAAGGCCCGGCAGGATGGCGAGCCACGGCGCACGGCCGAGATAGGTCTGCGCATCGGCCAGCATCCGCCCCCAGGTCGGCGCCGGCGGCGCCATGCCGAGACCGAGGAAGCTGAGGCCCGCCTCCGTGAGGATGGCAAGACCGAGCTGGATCGTCACCTGCACGATGATCTGGTTGGCGATATTGGGCAGGATATGATCGACCGTGATCCGGATACCGCCCTTGCCCGCGCCGCGCGCCGCCAGCACGTAGTCCCGCGACCAGACCTGCAAAGCGGCACTCGCCGTCACCCGGGCGAAGACCGGCACCATGAACACGGCGATGGCGATGATGGCGGTCCGCCGGCCGGTGCCGAGCAGCGCGCCGAGCATCATGGCCGAGAGGATGGGCGGCAGCGCAAAGATCACGTCGTTCGCCCGCATCATGATCGCCTCGAACCAGCCGCGCCGCGACGCGACGGTGACGCCGACGAGCGTCCCGGCGAAAGCCCCCATCGCCACCGCCAGCACCGCGATCGACAGGGAGTTCCAGGCACCCACCATCAACATGGAGGCGACGTCGCGGCCGAGATGGTCGGTGCCGAGCAATCCTTGTGTCAGCGGGGGTTTGAGCTTCTGCACGATCTGCAGCTTGCCCGGCGGCAGCGGCGTCCAGACGAGCGACAGCAGGGCGATGCCCCCCATGAGCCCGATCAGCAGGCTGCCGATCAGGAGATTGCCGCGCGACATCGCGCGCCGCAGCCGGCCTGCCGATGCAGCTTGGCGTGTATCGGAGGGCGCCACCACGCTCATGCGCGCTTCCGCAGGCGCGGGTCGAGCGCAAGATAGGAGAGATCGACCAGGAAATTCATGACGATGACCAGCGCGGCGAAGAACAGGACGACATCCTGCATGACGATGATGTCGCGCTGGGACAGGGCCTGCAAGGCGAGACGTCCAAGCCCCGGCAGGTTGAACACGTTTTCGACCAGCACCGCACCGGCGATCAGGAAGGTGAACTGGAGGCCGAGAATGGTGACGACCGGCACCAGCGCATTCGGCACTGCATGCCGCCACAGCGCCGTGCGCCGCGGCAGGCCCTTGGCACGCGCGGTGCGCACGAAGTCTTCGTTCATCACCTCGATGACCGCCGAGCGCGTGACCCGCGTGAGAACGCCGGCCTGCGGCAGAGCGAGCGCGATGGCCGGCAGCACCAGCGCGCCCAGCGCCGGCATCAGCCCTGCCTGCCAGCCGGGAAAGCCGCCGGAGGGCACCCAGCCGAGCGACACGGAAAACACCATCACCAGCAGCAGCCCGACCCAGAAGCCGGGAACGGCGATGAACATCTGCGACAGCAGCCCCGCCGCATAATCCACCGCGCCATTGCGCCGGGCGGCCGAGGCGACGCCGAGCGGAATGGCGATGGCGACCGAGAGAAGGATGGCGATAAAGGCGAGCGGCAGCGTCACCGCCAGGCGCTCGGCGATCAGCCCGGCCACGGGCACGCCATAGGTGTAGGAATTGCCGAGGTCTCCAGAGGCGACGCCGGCTAGCCATGACAGGTAGCGCAGCACCAGCGGCTGATCGAGCCCAAGCTCCCGCCGCAACGCCTCCAACGTCTCCGGCGTCGCCGACGTCCCCAGCATGATCGCGGCGGGATCGCCCGGCAGCACGTCCATGACGAGAAAGATCACCGCGGAGACGGCAAGGAGCGTCAGGAAGAGGCTGGCGAACCGCCGCAGAAGCAGGCCGGTCATGAGGTGGCCCGACACGGAACAAGGTGTGATGATGCTGTTGGCTCGATCCCGGTCTTTGCGCCTGTGGCCGGCCCCTCATCCGACTGCCGCCACCTTCTCCCCATCGAGATGGGGCATAGGAACGCATGGCACGCGCCCTCCACACCCACGACCGAAGCGCCTGCCACGTCCCCTCTCCCCGCAGGCGGGGAGAGGGTTAGGGTGAGGGGCTGCCACGGAGCGCGGAGCCTGCGATAAGCCCGCCCTTCATCACGCTGCCGCGACCTTCTCCCCGTCCTGACGGGAAGAAGGGACCTGGGGCGACGGCATCCCCTCACCTCCACCGACATCATCGCGCAAGACACGCTCCCGCTCATTCCTCCCAATAGACCTCGCTCAGCACGTTGGACGGGATCGGTTCGTTCTCCCAGAGACCCTTGAGCTTGGCGTTCCACACGCCGAGCTTGGGCATGACGAACAGGAACAGGGCCGGCACGTCCTCGGCGAGGATCTTCTGCGCGTCCTGGTAGAGCGCGTCCTGCTCCGCCGGATCGGCCGTCGCCTCGACCTTGTCGATGATCTCAGAGAAGGCCGGGTTCTTGTAGTTGAAGTAGTAGGGGTCGCGGGCGAAGATATCGATGTCCATCGGCTCCGCATGGGCGACGATGGTCATGTCGTAGTCCGCGCCCTTCAGCACATCCTGCACCCATTTGGCCGGAAATTCGGTGGGCTCGATGGTCATGGTCACGCCGATCTCGGCCAGCATCGCCTGCATCACTTCGGCACTGCGCGGCGCGTAGGCCATCTGCGGCGTCTTGATCGTGAAGGTGAAGCCGTCGGGATAGCCCGCCTCCGCCAGCAGCGCCTTGGCCTTCTCGACGTCATAGGGAAGCTTGGCCGTGAGGTCGATATAGCCGCGATCGTTCGGCGTGTAGTGGCTGCCGATGGCCGTGCCGAGGCCGGACCAGGCGCCGTCGATCACGGTCTGCCGGTCGATCGCCATCATCAGCGCCTGCCGCACGCGCTTGTCGTCGAAGGGCTTGCGGGCATTGTTCATACCGGCGACGACCTTCAGCTCGGTATTGCCGATGACGGTCACGAGGTCCGCCTTGTCCTTGAAGCTTTCTATCAGCTCGGGTGCGGCAAATTCGGGAAAGGCATCGACGCCGCCGGTGGTGATCGCCGCCGCCTGCGCCTGCGCGTCGGGGATGAAGCGGAAGGTCACTGCCTGAAGACGAACCGTGACGTCCTTGTTCCAGTAGTTCGGGTTGGCGGCCAGTTCCACCCGGTCGCCCTTCGTCCAGCTGACGAAGGTGAAGGGCCCGGTTCCCACGGGCTTGGTCTTATCGTCCGCCGCACTCTTCGTGCCGACCATGACCGAGGCCGGCCAGCCGAGCCAGTAGAGGAGGCTTCCCTGCGGCTTCTTCAGCGTCAGCACCAGCGTCGTCTTGTCCGGCGTCTCGATCGTGTCGATCGCGGCGAAGAAGCGCTTCTGCCCATTGGTCGAATCCGGCCCGCGGGCGCGATCGAGCGAGAATTTCGCGACCCCGCTGTCGAACGCCTCGCCATCATGGAAGGTCACGCCCTCCTGCAGCTTGAACGTATAGGTCAGCCCGTCCGGCGAGATCTCCCAGCTGCGGGCGAGCTGCGGCACGACCTTCCCCTCCCGGTCGATCGCGACCAGCCCCTCGAACACGTTCTGCCAGGTGACCTGCCCGATGGCGACGGGTGCCGCCACGGTCGGATCCAGCCCCTGCGGCTCGATCGTCATGCCGAGCACCAGCGATGTCTTGGCGGCAAATGCGCCGTGGGATGAGAAGAGCAGCGCCGTGGAAAGGGCTGCGCCGCTGAGGATCGCGCGGATCCGTCGGGCTGTGCTCATGTCGAAACGCATCATATTCGTCCCCTGCCGAAGCCTTGCCCAGGCCATCATGTCGGGAGTGTGTCAGCTTGAACGGCCCCGCACAACGGGAAAATGCCGCACCGCACGCTCGAGGTTGCAGCCGCTCTGCGGCCTTGCCGCTTTCGCACAAGGCGGGGGAGGCATAAGCTTCCGCATGCTGATTCATCAGGGCGCGGCCCGCAACGAACGTATCGACGTCTTTCTCGCCTGCTGGCTGGCCGGCATCGCCGGCGCTCTCAACGCGGCGGCCTTCTATGCCATCGGCTTCTTTGCCGCCAACATGACCGGCAACGTCTCGGCCCTGTCCGATCACGTCGCCACGCTTCAGGGACGGGCCAGCCTGTTCTACCTGTCGATCGTGCTCGTCTTCATTCTGGGCTCCACGGTCTCGTCGCTGATCATCAATGCCGGCCGCAGGCAGGGCATCGGCGGCATCTATGCCTGGTGCATCCTGCTGGAGGCACTGCTGCTCGCTCCGCTCGGCCTCGCGGACCTCTTCATCACCGCGCCGTGGCGCGTCGAGATCCTGATCCTCGGCCTTGCCTTTCTGATGGGGCTGCAGAACGCGACGGTGACGCGCATCTCCGATGCCCGCGTCCGCACCACCCATGTCTCCGGCATGGCGACCGATATCGGCATCGAGATCGCCGTGGCCATCGACATCCTGCGGGGCCGTGACGTGTCGGGCGAGGCGCGCAGCAACCGCGCGAAGCTTCGCCTCCATCTCTACACCATCGCCGCCTTCTGCAGCGGTGGCGTTGCCGGCGTGCTGGTCTATCAGTCGGTGGGCGGCGTGCTGCTTCTGGCGGCAAGCCTCCTGCTCCTTGTTATCGCGCTCGACGCTCTGCGGCGGGCCGGCAAGGCGGGTCACTAACCGGAACGACGTTCGCTCCTACTGCGCCGCTTCGGGAACAGCCGTTTCCTCGCGCGGCTTCGGCTGACGGCCTTTGAAGATGCGGCGAACGGTGACGAACAGCAGCGGGATGAAGAAGATACCGATGAAGGTCGCCGCGATCATGCCGCCCATGACGCCGATGCCGATCGAGTTCTGCGCGCCGGAGCCGGCACCGCTGGCGGTCGCCAGCGGTGTCACGCCGAGGATGAAGGCGAGCGAGGTCATGAGGATCGGCCGCAGGCGCTGGCGTGCCGCCTCCACCGTGGCGGAAATCAGATCCTTGCCGCTGTTCTGCTGCTCGATCGCAAATTCCACGATCAGGATCGCGTTCTTCGCCGCAAGCCCGATCGTCGTGAGCAGGCCGACCTTGAAGTAGACGTCGTTGGACTCCCCCATGACGGTCGCGGCCAGAAGCGCGCCGAAGATGCCGATCGGCACCGCCAGCATCACCGAGAACGGGATCGACCAGCTCTCGTAGAGCGCGGCCAGCGCCAGGAACACGACGAGCGCGGAGATCAGATAAAGCTGCGTCGCTTGGCTGCCGGACAGACGCTCCTGTGCCGAAAGGCCGGTCCACTCGTGATTGTAGCCGGCACCGACACTGCCCATGATCTTGTCGATCTCGTCCATCGCCACGCCGGAGCTGACGCCGCTCGCCGCAGCCCCCTGGATCTCGACGGCCGACGCGCCGTTGTAGCGCTCCAGCCGCGGCGAGCCGAACGACCAGTCGCCGCTGGCAAAGGCCGAAAACGGCACCATGGCATCGTCGGAATTGCGCACATACCAGCGGTCGAAATCCTCCGGCTGCATGCGGAAGTCCTGATCGCCCTGCACGTAGACCGGCTTGATGCGACCGCGGTCGATAAAGTCGTTGATGTAGCGCCCACCCCAGGCGGTGGAGATGGTGGTGTCGATGTCGGCAAGGCTGAGGTTGAGCGCGCTCGCCTTCTCTTGGTCGATATTGACGGAATATTGCGTCTGGTCTTCCTGCCCGTTCGGTCGCGTTCCGGTCAGGAGCGGGTTCTTGCCGGCCTCGCCGAGCAGCTTGTTGCGCGTGGCGATCAGCGCCTCGTGCCCCTCGCCGTTCACGTCCTGCAGATAGAAATCGAAGCCGCTGGAATTGCCGAAGCCCTGAATGGCGGGCGGCGCGAGCGCGAAGGCATTGCCGTCCTTGTACTTCGAAAAGGTCTTCATCGCCCGTCCCGCAATGGCGCTGGCACCGGCTTCTGCCGCCGTGCGTTCCTCGAACGGCTTCAACTTGACGAAGGCGAGGCCAACATTCTGCCCGGCACCGCCGAAACCGAAACCCACCGCACCGAAGACGCCGGCGACATTGTCTTTCTCGTTCGTCAGATAGTAGTCCGTCACCTGCTTCAGCATCTTCACCGTGCGATCCTGCGTCGCACCCGGCGGCATCTGCACGCTGGTGATCAGGATGCCCTGGTCCTCTTCGGGGAGAAACGAGCTGGGAAGGCGGTTGAAGAGATAGCCGACGGCCGCGACGATGAGCGCGAAGCCGACGAGGAAAAAGAACGGCCGCCGGATCATGCCCGACACGCTGCGCTGGTAGCCGTGGGTCGTGCGGTCGAAACCGCGGTTGAAATAGCCGGAAAGGCCCTTCTGCTTCGCCCCGTGCTTCGGCTTCTTGAGGATCGTCGCGCAAAGAGCTGGCGTCAGGATCAGCGCCACGATGACCGAGAGGATCATGGCGGAGACGATGGTGATGGAGAACTGCCGGTAGATGATGCCGACCGAACCGGAGAAGAACGCCATGGGAATGAACACGGCCGACAGCACGGTGGCGATGCCGACCAGCGCGCCGGTGATCTCCTGCATCGACTTGATCGTCGCCTCGCGCGGGTCGAGCCCCTCCTCCTCCATCACGCGTTCGACGTTCTCAACGACGACGATCGCATCATCGACCAGAAGGCCGATGGCGAGCACCATGGCGAACATGGTCAGCGTGTTGATGGAATAGCCGAACAGCGACAGGACCCCGAACGTGCCGAGCAGCACCACGGGAACGGCGAGCGTCGGAATGATCGTGGCGCGCAGGTTCTGCAGGAAGACCAGCATGACCACGAAGACGAGCACGATCGCCTCGATCAGCGTCTTCACCACGTCCTCGATGGAGAGCTTGACGAAGGGCGTGGTGTCGTAGGGGTAGACGACCTCGACATTCGCCGGCAGCGTTTCCTTCAGGCTATCGATTGCCGCGACGACCGCCTCGGCCGTATCCAGCGCATTGGCGTTGGAGGCGAGGTTGATGCCGAGACCGGCCGCGTTCTTGCCGTTGTAGAGACCCGACGTATCGTAGCTCTCGGCACCAAGCTCCACGCGCGCGATATCGTTCAGCCGCACCAGCGAGCCGTCCGGCTGGCTCTTGATGATGATGTTCTCGAACTGCTCGGGCGTCTGCAGCCGGCTCTTCGCCGTCACGGTCGCGTTCAGCTGCTGACCCTTGCGCTGCGGCAGTCCGCCGAGCTGGCCGGCGGACACTTGCGTGTTCTGTGCCTCGATGGCGCTCGCCACATCGCTTGCCATCAGGCTGTATTTCACCAGCTTCTCCGGATCGAGCCAGATGCGCATGGCATAGCCGGAGCCGAAGATGCGGGTATCGCCGACGCCCGCCACGCGCTTGATCGTGTCGTTCAGCGTGCTGTCGATATAGTCGGACAGGTCGAGCGAGGAGAGCCGGTTGTCGGTCGACACGAAGGCGACGACCATCAGGAAGCTGGACGCGGATTTCGCCACCGTGATGCCGCTGGACTGTACCGATTGCGGCAGGTTGGATTCCACCAGCTGCAGCTTGTTCTGCACCTGCATCTGCGCGACGTCGGGATCAGCATTGTTGGTGAAGGTGAGCGAGATCGACGCGGCCCCGGTCGCCTGCGAGGTCGAGGTCATGTAATCGAGATTGTCGATGCCGGTCATGCCCTGCTCAATGACCTTGGTCACCGAGTTCTCGACCGTCTGGGCATCCGCGCCCGGATAGTTTGCGCTGATGCGAACCGTCGTCGGCGCGATCTGCGGATATTGCGAGATCGACAGCGTGGTGATGGCGAGAAGCCCCGCCAGCATGATGCAGATGGAGATGACCCAGGCGAAGATCGGCCTGTCGATGAAGAAACGCGACATGGGCCGACCTCAGTTCTTCGACGCGGAGGGAGCCGACGCGGCCGCCGGCCCGGCGGCGGAGACATCGACAGACTTTGCAGCCCCGCCGGTCTCCTTCGCGGCCTGTTCCAGCTCGCCCGTCGCATCGTTGACGATCACGTCCGACGTCGTCACGTCCTGGCCGGCACGGACGCGCTGGTTGCCCTCCACGACCACCCGTTCGCCATCCTTGATGCCGTCGGCCACCAGCCAGCTGTTGCCGATGCTGCGATCGACGATCAGCACGCGCTCGTCGATCTTGCCGTCGGGCAGGACGAATTTCGCGGTCGCCTCGCCCTTGGTGTTGCGCGAGACGGCCCGTTGCGGCACGAGGTAACTGTTCTGGCGAATGCCCTCCTGGATCACGGCGCGGACATAGACGCCGGGCAGAAGCAATTGCTTGGGGTTGGGAAACTCGGCCCGGACCGTGACCGAACCGGTGGTCTCCTCGACCGCGGCATCCAGAAACTCGATCCGTCCGGTGCGATCGTAGTCGGAGCCGTCCTCAAGCTTCAGCTTGACGCTGACATTCGCACCCGTCGTCTTCAGGCGGCCATCCTCGATCGCCCGGCGCAGCTTCAAAAGGTTCGCACTTGATTGCGTCACGTCCACATTGATCGGGTCGATCTGGCGGATCGTGGTCAGCGATGTCGTCTGGTCGGCGGTCACCAGCGCCCCGACGGTCACGGTGGACGCACCGACACGACCGCCGATCGGCGCACGAATCTTGGTGTAGTCGAGATTGATGCGGGCGGTCTCAAGCGCGGCTTTGGCGGAGGCAACGTCGGCCGTCGCCTGCGCCAGTGTGCCCAGCGCTTCGTCGAGATCCTGCTGGCTCACGGCATCGCTGCGGCTGAGGCCCCGGTAGCGATCGACCCTCGCCTGCGCGCTCGGCACCGCGCCATTGGCCTTGGCGACCGCGGCAACGGCACTGTCATAGGCGGCCTGATAGGTGGCCGGGTCGATCTCGTAGAGCACGTCCCCTTCCTGCACCGATCCGCCCTCCTGGAAATTCCGCTTGCGCACGATGCCGCCGACCTGCGGCCGGACCTCGGCGATGAGCGACGCGGCCGTGCGCCCCGGCAACAGCGCCGTGATGGCGACGGAGGTCGGATGCAGCGTCATCACGCTGACCTCCGGCTTCACCGCCGGCGCATTGGCGGGCTTCTGCTCGGCATTCTCGCTGCATCCGGCAAGCGAAAGGAGCGCACCGAAAACGATGGCGGGCAGGACGATGCGGATATGGGACACGGGGGAATCTCCGGAGGTGACGGAACGGACATAGGCCGATACTGGCGCCAGACATCCCCAACAATGCGGCAATCTTCGGCACGTCTCGTTATTTTTCGTCTAAACGCGTGTCGCCGCGAAGATCGGCCTGCAACCCGCCCGCCAGAGCACGACGCTTGGTGAGATCGAAAAGGTAAGGTGCAGCGTCGGCCTTCATCCGCTTCGGCTAAAGCTGCGCCTCGATCGCCGCCTTGTCGACCACCGACCAGACGTCCCGTATCTTGCCCTCCTGATAGGTATAGAACACGTTCTCGGTGAACTGCACCTTCCGTCCGTTGACGGGCAGTCCGAGGAATTCGCCGATAGGCGTGCAATCGAACGAGAGCCGGCTGGCGATGACGGGCGGGTCCGCGACGACAAGGACGATCCGGAAGACGAGATCCGGGATCTCGCGGAAATCCTTCTCCAGCATGGCACGATAGCCGGACACGCCGATCCGGCGGCCGTTGTGGCTGACATCCTCGCCGACGAAATTCGGCAGCGCATCCCAGGCCTGCCGGTTGAGACAATCGATGTAGTCGCGATACAGTCGGGAAAGCTCCGTGCTCGCCATGACAAATCTCCTCTTTGCCCCACATAGGGAGACGCGGCCGGGGACGAGAGAGCGAGCGGCCGTGTACCAGAGGAGTTAGAGCACCATGTCGTTTTTCGAAGCCGTCGATCCCGTGTTTTCGACCTATGTCCTTGGCAATGCGCCGGTGAAGCAACTGGCCACCGGCTTCGACTGGGTCGAGGGGCCCGTCTGGTTCGGCGACCTGA
Source organism: Rhizobium sp. PP-CC-3A-592 (assembly GCF_003217095.1). Classification (GTDB taxonomy): domain Bacteria; phylum Pseudomonadota; class Alphaproteobacteria; order Rhizobiales; family Rhizobiaceae; genus Ferranicluibacter. The sequence continues at coordinate 113,567 of NZ_QJSR01000002.1, read as the reverse complement.
ACTGCCTTCTGTTTTCCGACATACCCAACGACCGTATCCTGCGCTGGTCGCCGGATGGCGGGCTCTCCACCTTCCGCGCGCCATCGAACTTCTCCAATGGCCAGACCCGCGACCGCCAGGGCCGCCTCGTCACCTGCGAACACGGGACTCGCCGGGTAACGCGGACGGAATATGACGGCACCATCACCGTCATCGCCGACAGCTTCGAGGGCAAGCGCCTGAACGCACCGAACGACGTCATCGTCGCCTCCGACAGCGCCATCTGGTTCACCGACCCGATCTACGGCATCTTCAGCGACTATGAAGGACATCGCGGCGAACAGGAACTGCCCTGCAACGTCTACCGGGTCGATCCATCGGGCACGATCCGCGCGATGCTCACCGATTTCCGCTCGCCGAACGGCCTTGCCTTCAGCCCGGACGAGCGCCGGCTCTACGTCGCCGATACGGGCCTGCCGGACAGCGACGATCCCCGCCATATCCGCGTGTTCGATGTCGCAGACGATGGCCGGCTTTCGGGCGGCGATGTCTTCCACGTCATTTCGCCCGGTGCGGCCGACGGTATCCGGCTGGATAGCGAGGGTAATGTGTGGTCGTCCGCCGGAGACGGTGTGCACTGCATCGCGCCGGATGGCCATCTGATGGGCCGCATCTTCCTGCCGGAGCGGGCCTCCAATCTCTGCTTCGGTGGCCGCGCCCGGCACCGCCTGTTCATCACGGCAACGACGAGCCTCTACGTGGTTGCCCTCAACCGGAACGGCGCCCTCTGAGGATCCGTCAATGCGGCGATCATCGCCTCGGTATCACCGACCGGACGGGGCCTGCCGAGAAGGTAGCCCTGCACCTCGGCGAAACCTTCCCGGCGGAGCGCCTGCAACTGCTCCTCGGTCTCCACGCCCTCGGCCAGCGTCGTGGCGTTGAAGCCCGAACCGATGCCCACCACCGCACGGATGATGGCCAGGCTGCCCGCATCCGTTTCGATGCCGGAGACGAAGCTCTGGTCGAGCTTGATCTTGTCGAATGCGAAGGAGCGCAGATAGGACAGCGATGAATAGCCGGTGCCGAAATCATCGATGGCGATCCGCAGGCCCAGCGCCTTCATCGCCCGCAGAAGCGGCAGGCTCTGGCCGACATCGGTGAGAAACACGGATTCCGTGATCTCGATCTCCAGCCGTTCGGGCGCAAGTCCGTTGCTCTCGATCGCCCGGCGCACGGTATCCAGAAGGCCCGCATCGCGAAACTGGGAGACCGAGAGATTGACGGCAATCCGCAGGTGGGCAGGCCACCGGGCCGCCGTCCGGCAGGCCTCGTTCAGCGCCCATTCGCCGATCGGCACGATGAGCCCGGTTTCCTCGGCGACGGGTATGAAGTCGAGCGGGGCAACCAGCCCGCGCTCCGGGTGGTTCCAGCGGATCAGCGCCTCGAAACCCGCAAGGTCCGGGCCGTCGATCCGGTAGATCGGCTGGTAATAGAGCTCGAACTGCCCCTCCTCGAGCGCATGGTGCAGCGCCAGCTTCATCTCGTGGCGGCGCTCGGCTTCCAGGCGCATTTCGGGACGATAGATCCGGAAGGTCGAGCGGCCGCCTTCCTTCGCGGCGTAGAGCGCAAGATCCGCATCCCGCATCAGCCCGTCGTCATCCGTCGAATGCTCCGGAGCGCGCGCAATGCCGATGCTGCAGGTCACGTGCTCGGCGATGCCGTCGAGATCGAACGGGACACGCAGGGTGGCCAGCAGCCGCTCGGCCACGTCCTCCGCCGAGCGTCCGTCCTGAAGCTGCAGCACGATGGCAAACTCGTCGCCGCCGAGCCGGGCCACGAGGTCGCCCTGTCGCACGATGGAGAGGAGCCGGTCGCCGACCTGGCAGAGCAGCGCATCGCCCGCCGCATGCCCTTTGCTGTCGTTGATGGTCTTGAAGTGGTCGATGTCGAGATAGAGCAGTGCCACCGGCGCCTCCTCGGTCGCCAGGAGTGCCGCACGCCGGATGTGATCGCTGAAATAGGCCCGGTTCGCGAGGCCCGTCAGCGCATCATGCATGGCCATGAAGGCAAACCGCGCCTCCGATTCCCGCTCTTCCGTCACGTCTTGGGAAATACCAAGAATATACCGCAGCCGCTCGCCATTACGGGCCGGCAACACCCGCTTGGCCGTGCGCAGGGTGCGCCGCGTGCCGGAAAGATCCTCGATCGTTTCCTCGAAACTGAACGTCCCATCCATTTCGAGCGCCCGCTGGTCCTGCTCGCGAAACAACTCCATTTGCCGTGCAGGAAACATCGTCCGGTCCGTGCCACCGGCGATCTCCTCCGGCGTCGTACCGAAGATGCCGCCGCAGGCGGCGTTGAACAGCACATACCGGCCGTCATCGGCCATGTCTTTGACGAAAACCGCTACCGGCAGGTTCTCGATAATGCTGTCGAGCAGGGTCTGGGTTTCGCTGACCTGCTGGCGGGCGGCGTTCACCTCCGTGCGGTCCTGAACGATCGCGAGAATCGCCTGCCGCCCCTCGAACTGAAGTTCGCGCCCATAGGTGAGAACATCGAGCGCCGTCCCGTCGGCCTTCAGATGCGTCCATCGCTCGGCCCGGTCCACATCGCTGCGCAGCGTCACGGCCTCGATCATCCGCCTGCGCTCCGACGGGGGCCGGATGTCGAGGACGGTCATCCGCTCGTAGGCCCGGCGGCTGTAGCCATACAGCGCGACGGCGGCATCGTTGACGATCAGAAAGCGATAGGTCAGCGGGTCGTAGATCCACATCGGCGACGGATGGGTCTGGAACAACATGCGAAAATCATCCGTCTGCACCGGCAGGCGTGCGGATGCTCTTAAAGCGCTTACCATCGAGGTACCCTGAACCGTGACGCGAAAACGTGAAGATAGCAATGAAAGTTGAACGAAATCAAAACGATAGTTCCGGCTAAACTTTATGCAGACGCCGCAAGTTTGTGCAGTTTATGAGATAAGACTTAAATACACGTGCCCATTCGCCGCTTGAAGCTCCCGGCGAGACGATGGCAAAGGGAACCTACGGAAGACAGGCGCATTCCATGGTGGTATTTCCGCCGTCAGGCCTCTCTTGCCCTGCGCCACCCTCACCCCTGCCGGGAGACGACTTCCTTGAAATCCGTTGGACGTATTGCCGAACTCTGGCGCTACCCGGTGAGTTCGCTCGGGGGGGAGAAGATGGATCACCTCGACATTGCTCAATCCGGCTCCGTCGAGAGCGGCATTGCTGGCAACCGGGCATTCCTTTTGTTCGATCCGGAAACGCGCGCGCCTGCGGCACCGGAATCGGCTGAGCGCTGGCGCAAGGCGCTGCATCTCGTTGCACGGCTGCGGCCGGATGGCATGGCGGAGATCGGTTTTCCCGACGACACATGGCTGCCGGTCGATGCACCGGATGTGGAAGAGCGCCTCTCCACCCATTTCGGCTTTCCCGTCGCCCTCGGCGAAACGCGCGGAACGGGACGAAACTGGCCCGTGATTGCCCCGCGCTATGCCGCAAGCCCGCTCCACCTGCTCACGACGGCATCGATGAATGCCATCGGCGCAAGCGACCCGGCGCTGATGCTCGATTCGCGACGGTTCCGCCCGGATATTCTGGTGGAAACGGAGGCGGCACCGGGTTTCGTGGAAAACGACTGGATCGGCCGCAGGATCGTCATCGGCTCGCTGGAGATCACCGCAACAGAGGGCACGAAGCGTTGCGGGATGACGATGATTTCGCAACCGGGTGTGCCGGAGCAGCCGGATGTGCTGCGCAGCATCCTGCGCGGCAACCGGCGCAACCTCGGCATCTACGCCGACATCGCCGCCCCGGGTCGCATTTCCCTGGGCGACGAGGTCTGGATCGAGACCTGACGGCTGCCGATCAGGCGGCGTTCACGTCGAACCCGATGATCCCATCGGACCGCTCGCCGCCGATATCGCGCAGGATCGCGGAGGAGACGACGCCGCCGAGTTCGTGGGCGCTGGTGATGCCCTGGATAAAGGGCAGCTTGTGCAGCAGGAACGCGATCGAGACGCAATAGAGACGGCGCGTGACCGGCGCCTCGAACTTCGGCCGGAAGGCATCGTCGAGATCCACGCCGCCGGTGCGCACCGTTGCCGGCTCATCCGGCATGTCGATCAGCACGGATGAGACGGGTGTCGTCGCCTTGCGCACGAAACCGCGGTTGACGAGGCTTGGAAACGGGATGTCGCGGGCCGACAACGTATGCTGCCCGGTCGCGTCGATGAAGGATTCGAACACCTCCCGCCGCCCGTCAAAGGTCACGACGGCACCGCGCTCAACGCTCCCATTGTCGATATCGGAATCCCTGCCAAGACGCAGAACCTCCAGCTTGCCCGCGCGCCGGAGAGCCAACAGGCGCCGGATCGACTGGTGCGGCACCGTTGCGTAATCGTCGATGAAAACGGTCTTGAAGTGCTTGTGGAAACGCTCCAGATCGTCCTCGTTGAAATGCGGCACCGCCCGCGCAATGACCTCGTGCATCCGCAGGATGGCGTAGCGCCAGCCGATGGTGCGCTGTTCGATCTCGTTTTTCTCGGCCTCCTGAAGGTTTGCGGCCGCCCAGACAAAGGCATCCGCCGCCTCGCGATCCGCGAAATAGGCCGGCGCCAGCGTCTCCACTGTCAGCATCCCCAACCCGATCCGCCCGGCATAGGCGGGATCTGCGGCGAGCAGTTCGGCGCGGAACAGGTCGAAGATCGGATCGAGCAGATCGCCACGGCCGCTCGCCACCAGCGCGTCTACGGCTTCCGGCGTGCAGATGGAGAGAGGCAGATAGGGATAGGGACAATAGAAGTCTGCCTCCGGCAGCACGCCCTTGCGCGACATCAGCGCCGCGGTGAAGGCTTCGCTGCCGGGCGACGGGAAATATTCGAGCGATCCCGCCGCATCGAGATAGAAGGCGCCGTGAGCCGTCGCGACCGAGATCAGCGCATCGATAGCGCTGAGCGATGTGCCGAGAATACCGACTCGACCCGGCGGAATGGTCTTCAGCACCGGCGCCGGCCAAGGCGACATGAAATATCCCGGACGTGTTTCCGTCGTCTCCGGCCAGTCGTGGCCGGTCGCCATGACGACGTGGTCGAACGCGTAATGTTTCTCCCCGTCCGGCCCTGTGGCCTTCACGGCGATGTCGCTTGCATGCAGGTCGATATCATCGACCCGATGCAGCGCCTTGATCTCGATCACATGGCCCGCCTTCCGGCCCTGGGTGACGCATTGGCGGAACTGGTCCTGGAAGAACTCGCCCAGCACGATGCGCGGATAGAAGGCGCGCTCGGCAATCGCGCTGCGCGTGACGTTCATCCGCTCGAGCTCTGCATCCGGCTGGCGGCGCAGCCATGTGACGAGCGTTTCGTAGATCGGCGGCAGCTCGATGCTGGCGATATTGGCGAGCATGGCCTGGTCGTTGATATCGGGATGATAGGGCGTTCCCTTGCCCGGATCGGCTTCGCTTTCGAACACGGTGATGTCGAGCGGACGCGGCGAGGCGACGAGGCCGTGAAGCGTGTAGATGCCGGTCGGACCAGACCCGATGATCGCAATTTTGACTGTCATGAAAACACCGGAACTCGACGGTTGAGGAAGAAACGCATTTGACGGACAGAACGCCCGGCGCCCCGGCCAAAGTCCGGGACGACAGGTAACCAAGCCCTGCGGGGAATGTTCCCGCAATGCGCCCACGCCGCCGTCCCGGCGCACTGACCCACAAGATAGAGCGGGTGGACAGAAAGAAAGGGATGCCTATGTCCGCCATGAACGCAAGGAGAATGCAAATGCAAAACAAGGCTTTGATCGTAGGCGCCAGCGGCGTGGTCGGCAGCGCCACCGCAAAGGTGCTGGCAGAGGCCGGCTGGGAGGTCACGGGGCTGGCGCGCAAGCCGGGCCGACAGGAAAACGTGACGCCGCTTTCAGCCGACCTTCTCGATCCCGCCTCGCTCGGCACGGCGCTGGCGGATGTCGCCCCGACCCATGTCTTCATCGCAAGCTGGCTGCGGCAGCCGACGGAGGCGGAGAACATCCGCGTCAACGCCGCCATGGTGCGCAACCTGCTCGATGCCCTGCGCTCCGCCGCCAGCGTGCGCCACGTCGCGCTCGTCACCGGGCTGAAGCACTATCTCGGGCCCTTCGAGGCCTACGGAAAGGGCACGCTGCCACAGACGCCGTTTCGCGAGGAGCAGGGCCGCCTCGACATCGAGAACTTCTACTACGCGCAGGAAGACGAGGTCTTTTCGGCCGCCAGCCGTGATGGCTTCAACTGGAGCGTCCACCGCCCCCACACCATCATCGGCAAGGCCGTCGGCAATGCGATGAACATGGGCACGACGCTGGCCGTCTACGCCGCGATCTGCCGCGAGACCGGCCGCCCATTCCGGTTCCCGGGCGTGGAAACCCAATGGAACGGCCTGACCGACATGACGAGCGCCACCGTGCTCGCACATCACATGCTGTGGGCCTCCACGACGCCGGAAGCGGCAAACGAGGCCTTCAACGTCGTCAATGGCGACATCTTCCGGTGGAGCTGGATGTGGCAGCGCATCGCTGCCTATTTCGGCATCGAGGCCGCGCCCTTCGACGGCACGGTCCGCCCGCTGGAGGAGCAGATGGCGAATGACGCCGCGATCTGGCGCGAGATCGCCGAGCGGGAAAACCTCGTGGAGCACGACATCGACCGGCTGATTTCGCCCTGGCACACGGATGCCGATCTCGGCCGGCCGATCGAGGTCGTTACCGACATGTCGAAGAGCCGCCGCATGGGCTTCACCGTCTACCAGCCGACCGACGATGCCTTCACCGGCCTGTTCGACGAGCTGCGGAGCGAGCGCCTGATCCCCTGATGCGGGGTCGGCCATAGACGCAAAGCTTTGAAACATGCGCCGGGCGTCGAGGATTGCCCTTGCCGCCCGGCGCTGGTAGCCTTTCCCACAGCGATCGCTCATATGCGGACGCCGAGCCTTGGGAGGGTGGACATGGACCAGCAGAAGACGCGTCTCTTTCTGGACGACCTCGTCGTCGGCATGCCGTTCAAGAGCGGCACCGTGGACATCACAGCCGACGAGATCCGCAGTTTCGCCAGCCAGTTCGATCCGCAGCCATTCCATCTCGATGAGGAAGCCGCGCGGTCCACGCTGTTTGGCGGGCTGGCCGCCAGCGGCTGGCATACCGCAGCCCTCACCATGCGCCTGATCGTAGACAGCCTGCCCTTCGACGGCGGCCTGATCGGCACGCGCTGCGAACTCACCTGGCCGCTACCGACCCGTCCGGGCGACCGGCTGCATGCGGAAGGCGAGATCGCCGAGATCAATCCGTCAAGATCAAAGCCTGACCGCGGCATCGTGGTCATGCGCAGCCGGACGCTGAACCAGGATGGCGCTGTCGTGCAGACGCTGAGCGCGAGCCTCCTCGTCTTCCGTCGGCCATCGACGGATAGGACCTAGAGAACAGCGCCGTCCACCCGCACGACATACCGATCCCGCCCGTTCGCCTTGGCCTCGTAGAGCGCCCTGTCGACAGTCTCAAGCAGCTTTTCCCGACTGGTGCCACCCTCCGGTGCGGCAGCCGCGCCGACGCTCAGATGCGCCATCACCTCGATGCCGCCGATGGAGAACGGCGCCCGAAAGGCATCGACCAGACGGGCGGCGATGGTCGTCAGGGAATTTTCGCAGCCGCAATCGGGGAAGAAGATCGCAAATTCGTCTCCGCCCATGCGCAGCGGGATATCGCCGGAACGGATGACCGAGCGAATGCGCACGGCCGCCTGCCGCAACACCTCGTCTCCCGTCTGGTGCCCGTGCCGGTCGTTGATGCCCTTGAAACCGTCCATGTCGAGATAGGCGGCGCCGAACGGACGACCCGCGGCAAGCGTCTCGCGCATTTCGCTATCCACCAGTTCCGGCAAGGCCTGCCGATTGTAGAAGCCGGTCATCGGATCCGTCATCGCCGCCAGCCGCAGCGCCTTTTCGCCCTTCACCATCAGAAGATTGGATCGCTGCAGACGGAAAAGCGCGCTGGCGATCCGTGCGAACTCGCTCAGCTGACGACGCTGACGCGTGCCGAGATCGCGCGGATCCGTATGCATGATGCAGAACGAACCGACCGTCAGACCGGGCTCCAGCTCGATCGGCGCACCGGCATAGGAACGAAGGTGCGGCTCGCCCGCCACGTAGGGCAAGGTCGCCATATCGGGCTCCAGCGTCAGATCGGGAACGACGACGACATTGCCCTCATGGACGACGTACTGGCAGATGGATTCGTCGCGCGAGCATTTTTCGACCTGGATGCCGGACTGGGCGGCAATGCGCAGCCAGTCCTGATCCACGATATTGACCGCGGCAAAGGCACACTCGAACACGTCGCGGGCGAGAAAGGCGAGATCCTTCAGTTCGGGCATCGTTTCGATGGCACGGATCCCGATGGAACGGACGGCGGCGAGACGATCGATCTCGTTTTCGGGAATGAGGCGCTGTGACAGCACCGTCCTGCGCCGGTCTTCCTGCATGATATATCCTTTCCCGCCCTGGGGCGGCATTGCGCCAAAGCATGTCGCCCGAAACTTTACAGCGGTTCGGGAGAACGACATGCGCCGACGTCAGGGCCTCAGGCGGCAAAGCTCCTTCGCCCGGGCGTGGCCACGACGCGCGCATGGCGCGACTGATCCGATGCGTCCGGCCCGCGCGGGACGGTGCGCCGGTTCAGCTTGAACAGGCTGACCAGCGCCGCCAGCGAATCGGCGCCTTCGGCCAGCGCCCGGCTGATATCCGTCGTCCGCTCGCTCATGGCCGCGTTTTCCTGCGTCATCCGGTCGAGATCGTTGACCGCCTTGTTGATCTCGCGCAGGCCGATCGACTGTTCCTTCGCCGCGGTGGCGATCGCATCCACGTTCTGGTCGATCCGGCGCACGAAAACGTCGATCTCCTGCAGAGCCGCACCCGTCTTGCCGACCAGGCGCACACCTTCCATGACTTCCTTGCCGGAATTGGTGATCAGCACCTTGATCTCCTTTGCAGCCTTGGCCGAACGCTGGGCAAGCTCGCGAACCTCCTGCGCCACGACGGCGAAGCCCTTCCCGGCCTCCCCGGCCCGTGCCGCCTCGACCCCGGCATTGAGCGCCAGAAGATTGGTCTGGAAGGCGATCTCGTCGATCACGCCGATGATCTGGCTGATCTCGCGCGAGGCCTGCTCGATCCGGTGCATGGCCGTCACCGTTTCCTCCACGACCGCGGCGGAAGCGCCGGTCGAGAGGCGCGCGTTCTGCACGAGCGTGCGCGTCTCCTGGGTGTTTTCGGTCGAGGAATTGACGGTCGCCGTCACCTCGTCCAGCGCCGCCGAGGTCTCCTCAAGCGCCGCCGCCTGCTGCTGCGACCGCTCAGCCAGCTGCTCGGCCGCCTGTTGCATTTCCTGACTGCTGTCGTTCAGCGCGCTGGTCTGGCTGAGCACGTTTGTCAGCGTCTTCTGGAACTCGGCAATCGACGTGTTGAAATCGAGGCGCAGCCTCTCGAACTCGCCGACGAAGGGCTCATCGAGCGACATGCGGATATTGCACTGGGACAGGCGCTCGAGCGCGGCACCCAGCTCCTCGACGGCGTGCATCCGGTCGGTAACGTCGATCGCGAACTTCACCACCTTGAAGACGCGGCCGGCATCGTCGAAGATCGGGTTGTAGGAGGCCTGGATGAAGACGCGCTTGCCGCCCTTGCCGATGCGCATGAACTGGTCTGTCACGAACTTGCCTTGGCGCAGGTCCTCCCAGAAGGTCTGGTAGTCGGGCGAGGCCGCATAGGAAGGGTCGCAGAACATGGAATGATGCCGTCCGGCGATCTCGGCGTGATCATAACCGAGGGCAGCCAGAAAATTGTCGTTCGCCCGGATGATCTCGCCCTGCGGCGTAAACTCGATGATGGCCTGTGCCCGCGACAAGGCCAGAAGCTTGCCGCCATCCTCCGCACTCTGCATCTTGCTCGCGGTGATATCGGTCGCGAACTTCACCACCTTGTAAGGCTTGCCGTTGCGCATGACCGGATTGTAGGACGCCTCGATCCAGACCTCGCGGCCGCCCTTGCCGAAGCGCTTGTACTGCTGGCGCTGAAACGCGCCGCCTGCAAGCCCTGCCCAGAAGGCCTTGTAATCCGGAGATGCGGCTTCCTGCGGCGACACGAACATGCTGTGATGACGGCCGACGATTTCGGAGAGGCCATAGCCGAGCGCCTTGCAGAAATTCTCGTTCGCGTCGAGGATTTTGCCCGTCAGGTCGAACTCGATGATCGCCTGCGACTGACTGATGGCCTGAAGTACGGACTTCGCATCGAACCCGAATGACTGAGACAAACTGCGCATGTGCTTCTCCGAAGTGCCGTCCCGGCCGCTCTGGTCCGGTGGCTCGTCAGGATCGGACATAAACGTAAAGAAAGCTTTGCCTAACATAGAGGCATGGCGAAACTTCGCTACCTGCTCACGAGAATTGCACGTTGGACAGGAGCAAGATTTTCGCATTTGCCGCTTTCATTTGCAGTTTTCTTTCAATCCCTGGCACCTATTTCCTGCGATGACAGTTCCGACCGGCCGCTATGCCGACAGAACAGACCCCGCCTCAGAAGGACGAGAAGACCATGAACTGGCTCAAGACCATCGCCACTGCCGCCATCCTCCACACCGCCGCCATCGCACCGGCACTGGCCGGCGAGAACCTGTCGGCCATCACCAAGGCCGGCGTGCTGAAGATCGGCACCGAAGGCACCTACGCGCCCTTCACCTTCCATGATGCCAGCGGCAAGCTGGTCGGTTTCGACGTCGAGATCGGCGAGGCCGTCGCCGCCAAGCTCGGCGTCAAGGCGGAGTTCATCGAGGGCAAGTGGGACGGGCTGATCGCCGGCATCGACGCCGGCCGCTACGACGCCGTCATCAATCAGGTCGGCATCACCGAGGCGCGCAAGCAGAAGTATGACTTCTCCGAGCCCTACATCGCCTCCAAGGCCGTGCTGATCGTCCGGCAGGACAATGACGACATCAAGGGCTTCGCCGATCTCAAGGGCAAGACCTCGGCGCAGTCGCTGAGCAGCAATTTCGGCAAGATCGCAGAGAGCGCCGGCGCCGAGCTGGTCGGCACCGATGGCTTCGACCAGTCGATCCAGCTGGTGCTGACGCGCCGGGCGGATGCGACGGTGAACGACAGCCTGTCCTTCCTCGACTTCAAGAAGCAGAAGCCCGATGCACCGGTGAAGATCGCCGCCGAGCAGGACAATGCCGATTATTCCGGTATCATCATCCGCAAGGGCGAGCCGGAACTCCTCTCCGCGATCAACAAAGCCTTGGCGGACATCAAGGCCGACGGCACCTACAAGACGATCTCGGACACATATTTCGGCCAGGACGTATCGCGCTGAATGCAGTAGCATTTCCAGGCGGGGCGTCTTCGCTCCGCTACCGGATGATGCGGTCGTAACGATGAGACAGAGCATTTGCGGTGAACAGAGTTTCACGGCAGATGCTCTGTTTCGGCATCGCGCAAGTTGAGGAGATAACGTGCCGCACTGGCTGCAACTCATGATCGACTCGCTTCCCGCCCTATTATGGGCAGGAGCGAAGTTCACGGTCCCCCTTACGCTTCTCTCCTTCTTTCTCGGCGCGATCCTCGGTCTGATCACCGCGGTGACGCGCCTCTTCGCGCCGACGCCGCTGGCGCTGATCGCCCGGTTCTACGTCTGGGTCATCCGGGGTACGCCGCTTCTCGTCCAGCTCTTCGTCATCTTCTACGGCCTGCCGAGCGTCGGCATCCTGCTCGATGCCTTTTCCGCAGCACTGATCGGCTTCACGCTGAATGTCGGCGCCTACAGCTCCGAAATCATCCGTGCCGTCATTTCCTCCGTGCCCAAGGGGCAGTGGGAGGCGGCCTATTCGATCGGCATGACCTGGAACCAGGCCATGCGGCGCACCATCCTGCCGCAGGCAGCGCGCGTCGCGGTGCCGCCGCTGTCGAACACGTTCATCTCGCTCGTGAAGGACACGTCGCTCGCAGCCGCCATTACCGTTCCCGAGCTTTTCCAGTCGGCCCAGCGGATCGTCGCCACGACCTATGAGCCGCTGATCCTCTATATCGAGGCCGCGCTGATCTATCTCGCGCTCAGTTCCGTGCTCTCTTCGTTGCAGGTCCGGCTGGAGCGGCGGTTCGCGCGCTATGGCGGCATGATGGAGGCCAACCGATGATCGAGCTTCGCCACATCGAAAAGCGCTTCGGCGATGCCGTGATTCTCAAGGACATCAACCTCACCATTCCCGAAGGCAGCGTCACCGCGCTGATCGGCCCATCCGGCGGCGGCAAGAGCACACTGCTGCGCTGCATCAACCTGCTGGAGATCCCGAGCGCCGGATCGATCCGCGTCGGCAGCGAGGAGACGACGTTCGCGAAGGGCAAAAAGCCCCGTTGGAACGACATCCAGAAGATCCGCCAGCAAACCGGCATGGTGTTCCAGAACTTCCAGCTCTTCCCGCATCGCACGGCCATAGAGAACGTGATGGAAAGCCTGACGACCGTGCTGAAATGGCCGGCCGAGAAGGCCCGAACCCGCGCGATGGAGCTGCTGACCAAGGTCGGCATGGCGGAAAAGGCGTCGGCATGGCCGGCCACGCTTTCGGGCGGGCAGCAGCAGCGCGTGGCCATCGCCCGGGCCTTAGCCCCGTCACCCCGCGTTCTCCTCTGCGACGAGCCGACCTCGGCGCTCGATCCGGAGCTTGCAGCCGAAGTGGTGGACGTGCTGGGCACGCTGGCGCGTGAAGGCACCACCATGGTCATGGCAACGCATGACCTGCGTCTGGCCTCCAGGCTCGCCGATCAGGTCATCTTCCTGCAGGCTGGCGATATCGTCGAGGCAGGTCCCGCACGAACCGTCTTCGATACGCCGCAACACCAGCGCACCCGCCAGTTCGTCTCCTCCATCAGCGCCGCACAGGTTCTGTGATATCCACACCCTGTTGCGACGCGGTGGTCATCGCGCGTCGCACCTGCCGGCTGTTGAGGTGAAACGCCCTTGTCGAGGCCGAGGCGGCCTCCGCGATACGCGCACGTGCCGCAACGACAAACGCCTCCGCATTGGCCTCGACGAACGCGACGCAAACCTCAGGCGCGGTGGGAGAACCACGCAAGGTCCGAAACACGTTCCGGTGCACCACGAAGCGATATCCGCCATCGACGTGAAACTCGACGGCATCGATTTCGGCCTGCCAGAGGGCACCCATTGCAGGCATGTCTCGTCTCTCGCCATCCAGAACCCGGGAAGCACGGTAGCACGAGGCGAGAAGCGAACGGGAGACCTTCTCTCGAAGACGCTTCACGTCTACGATGCGCCGAGACAAAGCCCGATTTCTGACGATGGAGCCGACCATGCCGGACTGGAACAGCCTGATCGGGTTCACGCTCATCGCCGTGGGCATGGCGATGACGCCGGGGCCGAACATGGTCTACCTCGTCTCCCGGTCGATCTGTCAGGGACCCGCGGCCGGCCTCGTCTCGCTCGGCGGCGTCGCGCTCGGCTTCGTGGTCTATATGCTCTGCGCGGCCTTCGGCATCACCGCTCTGGTTCTGGCCGTGCCCTATGCCTATGACGCGGTTCGATTTGCCGGTGCCGTTTACCTTCTCTGGCTCGCATGGCAGGCCGTTCGTCCCGGTGGACGCTCGCCCTTTCAAGTCCGCGACCTGCCAAAGGACAGCCCGCGCAAACTCTTCCTCATGGGGTTTGCGACCAATCTGCTGAATCCGAAGATCGCAGTGATGTATCTCTCGCTGCTGCCGCAGTTCATCGACCCCGCCAATGGCAGCGTGCTCCTGCAGGCGCTTGTGCTCGGCTCGATCCAGATCGTCTTCAGTATCGCCATCAACGCCGTGATCGCCCTTTCCGCCGGCTCGATCTCGACATTCCTGACCGCCAAGCCTGGCTTTGCGACCGTCCAGCGCTGGATCATGGGAACGGTGCTTGCCGGGCTCGCGCTGCGCATGGCAACCGAAGCCCGGCGGTAGACGACGGCACGCGCCGCCTAACGCTCCGACGCCACGAGCGAGAAGAACGCGCCCTGCGGATCGCGAGCGTTGACGATATAGGCAGGCCCCGGAACCTCCATCGGCCCGTTGATGACGCTGCCGCCGCCAGCCACGAGGCGGGAAATGGCATCTTCGAGCCTGTCGACCGTGATGTAAGTGGCCCAGTGCGCCTTCGGCATCTGCGACAGGCGCGTCATCATGCCGCCGACCGCCTGTCCGTCATGGGCGAAGATCCGGTAGATGCCGAGGTCGCCCATATCCATGTCGTGATCGACCGTCCAGCCGAAGACGTCCGCATAAAAGGCAAACGCCGCTTCGCAATCGTCGGCATTGAGCTCGTACCAGCCGAACTGTCCCGGTGTCGTGGAGGGAACGGCGCGTGGCGGCACGTCCATCGGCAGCGGTGTCATGATACAGAGCACGGCCCCGTGCGGATCGGCGATGACGGCAAAGCGGCCGATCTCCGGAATATCCTCCGGCGGACGGCGGACCGTACCACCCAGAGCCTCGACCTTCGCCACCGTGGCATCGCAGTCGGACACGGAGACATAGGCCGTCCAGTTCGGCGGCACGTTGTCCGCCAGCAACTCCGGCGGGATGGACATCATCCCGGCAATGCCGACCCGGCCATCGCCTTCGGGCCGCGCGGTCTCCAAGACCGTGTAATCATAGGCTGCCATCTCGACCGTGGTCCAGCCGACCACGGCGCTATAGAATGCCGCAGCCGCCGCCCGGTCGGTCGTCATCAGTTCCGTCCAGATGAATTTTCCGTGCTCTTCCGACATCCTGCCTCCCCGCAATGGTCGTCTTTCGCGCACATCATGCCATCCTTCGCGGTCGCGATCAAATGCGCACGCATGGCGGGAAAGTGGGATCCGAAACATGAAAAAGGGTGGAGACGAACGCGTCGTCTCCACCCTCAGCAATGTCAGGCGATAGGTCCAATCGGCCCGATCAGGCGACCTTGACCGGCACTTCCGTCGAGGTGCGCATGGCGTGGCTGTAGGGGCAGACGATGTGAGCGGCGGCCACCAGCTTTTCCGCGGTTTCGCGGTCGAGGCCGGGGATGTCGACGAGGAGCGAGACCTCGATGCCGAAGCCGGTGCCGTCATCACGCGGGCCGATGCCAACCGTCGCGGTGACCTTGGTTTCTTCCGGAACCTTGATCTTTTCCTTGCCCGCTACATTCTTCAAGGCACCGAGGAAGCAGGCGGAATAGCCGGCTGCGAAGAGCTGCTCGGGGTTCGTGCCCGTGGCGCCATCGCCGCCGAGTTCCTTCGGAACGGTCAGGACAACGTCGAGCACGCCGTTCTCGGACACGGCGCGACCTGCGCGGCCGCCGGTGGCAGAAGCTTTGGTGGTGTAGAGAATAGCCATTGGGGTCTCCTGTCGTCGCTTTCGACGCGTTTCATGAAGAAGATCTGCTGTCTTCCCGATCTTCATAACGCAAGATTCAATTGCACGCAACTGAATTTTGCAAATTGCATTTCTGGCCAGAACATGTAGGGTGCGGACATGGAAAAGATGAAAGCAGCGGCGAACGGAGATGAGGTGCAAACGGCGCCCTTCGCCGTCCCCTTGCCGGTGGACGACCAGCTCTGCTTCGCGGTCTATTCGCTCTCCCATGCGTTCAACCGGACCTACAAGCCGCTGCTCGACCGCTTCGGCCTCACCTATCCGCAATATCTCGTCCTTCTCGCATTGTGGGAGCACAAGATGATGACGGTGAAGCAGATCGGGGAACAGCTGGGGCTTGATTCCGGCACGCTCTCCCCTCTCCTCAAGCGTCTGGATGCCGCCGGCCTCGTCAGCCGCACGCGCGACCGCAAGGACGAGCGGCAGGTCAACATCGCCCTGACCGAAAAGGGCGAGGCCCTTCAGGCGGAGGCCGGCCATGTGCAAACGGCCATCGGCAGCGCGATCGGCTGCAGCACCGATGAGGCACGCGCGTTGCGGCTCGTGCTGGAAGCGCTGACCCAGAGACTCTCCCAACCAGAGCTGTCCGAGCCGGGAAAGACAGCAGACGCCGGCTGACAGGGCCTGCCGCGCGCAGCCCGTTGCGTGATGATGCGTTGACGCCACCTGCATGCCGTGATCTCCTCGCTCAGGAGGGACGAAGCGGAGGGTGCCCCAAGCGAATGGTTCGCGCGCCAGCGAAGGAAGAACAGAAGACCCGGCAAAGTGAGGGCGCGCACCCCCACGACGGAAGCCGATCTCGTTCGACGCCGGATCGACAGCCGCTGGCCCGCATGAGCTGGCACAAGGCTGGCATGGCGGCAGGCTGGTTCTGCGTCCTTGTCGGCACCGGCATCGGCAGTCTTTGGCTGCTGAAGTCCGGGCACGTCGCCGACACCCTGCCCGTTCTCTTCCGCATGCAGTTCAACACCGCCATCAGCTTTGTCCTGACCGGCCTTGCCATGACCGCCCTCCTTTCCGGTGCGGGCCGGATCGCGACCGGCCTCTCGATCGCCGTCATGCTCATCGGCCTCGCCTTCCTGGTGGAGCCGCTCGTTCACGCCGGGCACCCGCTCGACGCGCTGCTGATAGACCCCTTCCGCAAGACGTCGCCCTATCCCGGGCATCTGGCGAGCGGCACGGCGCTCTCCTTCCTTCTGATCGGGGTCTGCATCCTCGTCAGCGCCGTGACAGGCAGACCGACGCTCCTGCGCGTCGTTCTCGCCGCCACCGTGTTCATGGCCGCCGCTGCCACGCTGATCGGATACGGCCTGCAACTCGTCACCGAAAGCGACTGGCCGCGCTACGGCCACATGTCGCCGCACACCGCCCTTTGTTTCGCAGCACTCGCCCTCCCCCTGATCTTTCTGCGTGTGGAAGAGATCGACTACGACGCCTCGACCATCGCCGCCATGCTCGGTGCCGCAAGCTACCTCCTGCTCCTGGCTCTCACGCTGCTCGACCTGCAGGACGCCTTCGAAGGCAGCAGCCCACCGGTCAGCATCGATCCAGACGGCAAACCGGCATCGCAGGCGATCCTCGCCGGCCTCCTCGTGGTCTCCGGCATCGTCTATGCCGGCCTCATCGTCTACGCCTTTCGCAGCGCCCAGCGCTCGCGCGCCATCGCCCTTCAACTGCGCGAGAGCCAGGAGCGCATGAGTGCGATCATCGACACTGCCGCGGACGGGATCGTCACCATTGACGCCCGCGGCACGATCCTCTCGGCGAACCGCGCCATGGAAACGATCTTCGGCTATCGCAGCGAGGATATGCTCGGACGCGACGTCCGCACGCTCCTTCCGGACCTTCTGCCGGCAGCGGGAAACGACGATCACACCGCGGACATCGCCTGCGCCGCGCGGGAGGTCGAGGGCACGCGCCGCAACGGCATCCGCTTTCCTCTCGACCTCTCCGTCGCCCGGATCGAGCTCGACCGCACCGTGCTCTACAGCGGCATCATCCGCGATATCTCCCAGCGAAAGCAGCACGAGCAGGAGATCCTGGAAGTCAATGCGGAACTCGAGGCGTTCGCCTGGCGCACTTCCCACGACCTGCGCGCGCCCATCGCCTCCTCCATCGGCCTCACCGCCATCATGCGCGACATGATCGGCCTGCAGGCCCCCACGACGCAGCTCGTCCCTGTCATCGGACGGCTGGAACGCGGGCTGCAGAAGCTCGACGGGCTGATCGAGAACATCATCCAGCTGAAACGCAGCCGCCTGCTGGACGAGGCCACAACCTCCGTACCGCTGGCCTCCACGGTGCAGGAGACCATCGAGCGACTGCGCTTCATCGACCCGGAACGGCAGGTCTCCTTCGCGGTCGACATCCCCGAAACGCTCGTCATCCGGAGCAAGCCGGCCCGTCTCCGGATGATCCTCGACAACCTCATCTCGAACGCCATCAAATATGCCGATCCCGACGAGGAGATGCGCCGCGTGACCGTGAATGCCGCGCTCACCGGCGACGGATGGCTGGAACTCCGCGTGTCCGACAATGGCCTCGGCCTCGGACAGGGTGACGAGAACGGCCTGTTCCAGATGTTCAAGCGCTTCCACCCGTCAAGGGCCGACGGTAGCGGCCTCGGTCTCTACATCGTGAAGACGAGCGTCGAGCGTCTCGGCGGCACCGTGGCTTACGTCCGGCTCGACAAGGGCAGCCGGTTCGTCATACGCTTGCCCCAGAGGAACGACGCATGACCATCGGCTCACTCCTGATCATCGACGATGATGAGACGGATCTCTTCATCTGCGGCTATACCATCCAGCGCTTCGACCCCGACATCAAGGTCGTGCAGGCGCTGAACGGCCGCGAGGGCCTGGAGATGCTGCGCCGGGAGCGGCCGGACGCGATCATTCTCGACATCAACATGCCGGTCATGAACGGCTTCGAATTTCTCGAAAACTACGCTCGCGATTTCGCCCGCCAATTCAGCGACCCCGTCCCGCTGGTCGTCATGCTCACCAGCTCGCACCTCGGCGCCGACCGGCGCAAGGCGCTGCAATATGATTTCGTGAAGCGCTATTTCGAAAAGCCGCTGACATCGGACAATCTGAAGGCGCTGGCCGAGATCATCGAGACGGGCCAGCACTGACATCCGGCACTGCCGCACGACAAAAAGCCGGCGGAGACCGCCGGCCATGCCTTTCGCAAGACATCCGTCGAATGTCAGACGACGAGGATCGGCGACTTCGCCCGCACGCGATCGTAGAGATCGATGACATCCTGATTGATCAGGCGGACGCAGCCGGAGGAGACCGCCTTGCCGATCGACTGCCATTCCGGCGAGCCGTGCAGGCGGTAGAGCGTATCTTGACCGTCCTTGAAGATGTACATGGCGCGCGCGCCGAGCGGGTTCGACAGGCCCGGTTCCATGCCGCCGTTCTCGATGGAATAGGCGGCGAGATGCGGCTGGCGCGCGACCATCTCGTTCGGCGGCTTCCAGCGCGGCCATTTCTGCTTCCACTGGATGACGCCGCGGCCGGACCAGGCAAAGCCCTCGCGGCCGATGCCGACGCCGTAGCGCATCGCACGTCCGCCCGGCTCGGTCAGATAGAGAAACCGGTCCTGCGTATCCACGATGATCGTGCCCGGCGCTTCGCCGAAGGGGTCGGCAACCTCCTGGCGGTAGAAGCGCGGATCGATCTCCTGAAAGGGCACGGCGGGAATGGCGTAGCCACCATCGACGACCGGGCCGTAAATGCTGGCGGCGTAGGCCGAGCGCGGCGGCAGGCCGGTCATGTAGCCGGCGTTCTGCGGCTGACCGAAGGGCGGATAGCTGCCGTTGGCGGGCGCAAAGCGGTTGTCGAATTCCGGGTTGCGGAAATAGGGCCGGGTTTCGGAATTGAAGCTGGGGGTGTTGGACGTGCTGTTGCAGGCCGACAGCGCAGCCGTTGCAGCGGCCACGCCGGTAAGGTTCAGAAACTGACGGCGAGACAGAGGAGACGTCGGAGGCTTGAGCGGGCTCATAAGGGGCGGACTTCCGGTTGACGCGACGATCATGATCCGTTTTGCCGATCGCGCCGGTCCGTTGGGAGGACGGGCCCGCGCATTCGGCTTCAACGAGCACAACAGCCAAGCTAGTGCGCGGCAAACGGAGGAAAAGCAGGCTCCACCGGGTTTTTGACGACCGTTGCAACTTTGCATCCATCCGCTGCCGGCGGTTGTCACCCTTTATGGCAGAGACGTGCTGGCGCGAGGCTTGCCGCACGACCGGAGTATGGCATGCCGGCAGATGCCCGGCCGATCACGCTATCAGGCGCTCATGGCGTCGAGAACCCTGCCCCTGTCGAGTTGCGTCACGAAGGCGGCTGGCGGCAGCGGACGGCTGACCCAATAGCCTTGGATCTCGTTACAGCCGGCATCCCGCAGGAAATCGAGCTGTTCCTGCGTCTCGACGCCCTCGGCGATCACATCGAGCTTGAGCTTCTGCGCCAGCGAGATGATCGCAGCCGTAATCGCCATGTCGTCCTCGTCATCCGGGATGTCCTTGACGAAGGAGCGGTCGATCTTCAGGCGGCGGACGGGAAAGCGTTTGAGCGCGCTGAGGCTCGAATAGCCGGTGCCGAAATCGTCGATGGCGAGCCGCACGCCGAGCGCTTCCAGCTCGTGCATGGTGGCGATCGCCTGCGGCACGTCCTGCATGATCAGGCTTTCGGTCAGCTCGAGCTCCAGGAACTGCGGGTCGAGGCCGGTCTCTGTCAGCGTCCGGGCCACGCGGGAGACCCAGGCCTTCTCCGCAAACTGGCGCGCCGACACGTTGACGCTGACGATCAGGCTCGGCAGGCCGGCATCCTGCCATGCCCGGTTCTGGCGACAGGCGGCATCCAGCACCCATTCGCCGATTTCCACGATCAGCCCCGTCTCTTCCGCGAGCGGCACGAATTCGCACGGAGACATCAGCCCCTGTTGCGGATGGTTCCAGCGCAGCAGCGCTTCGGCCGCAAAGATTCGGCCCGATGCGAGATTGAGCTGCGGCTGGTAGTGGAGCACGAATTCGTTCTGTTCCAGCGCCTGCCTCAGGGCCTCGACCCGCAGCAGTTTCGCATGCGCGGCATCCGCCATCTCGGACGAGAAGAGCTTGAGGTTGTTGCGCCCGAGGGCTTTGGCCCGGTACATGGCAGCATCCGCGTTGGCGAGCAGCTCGCCGGTGCTTTCCCCCTGCTCCGGATAGCACACGACGCCCATGCTGCAGGTGACCTGCAAGGTCTGCCCGGCAAGCGTCATCGGACGGGCGATCGCGCTGCGGATGCCTTCGAAGCGCGCAAGCACGACCTCCCGATCGGCCTGGAGGCCGGTGAGGAGAATGATGAACTCGTCGCCGCCGACGCGGATGATCATGTCGCCCTTGCGCACGCACAGGCTCATGCGCTGCGCGACGTTGCGCAGCAGTTCATCGCCGGCATTGTGGCCGAGGCTGTCATTGACGAGCTTGAAATTGTCGAGATCGAGGAAGGCAAGCGCCACCCACTCGCCCTTCTCCCGCGCATCCGTCATGGCCTTTTCCATGTGCCCGTCGAGCATGATGCGGTTCGGCAATCCGGTCAAAGCATCGTGATGCGCCATGAAATGGATGCGTTCGGCCGCCTCGCGACGCTCGATGGCGATCCCGGCCAGACGCGCGGCCATGGCGATGAGGTCGCGGACCGGATCCGCCGGCAGGCCGACCGTCTTCGAATAGAGCGCGAAGGTGCCGAGCACCTTGCCATGGAACGACAGAAGCGGCGCCGCCCAGCAGGCGCGATATCCGAAAGGCTTCACGAAATCGACATAGGACGCCCATAGCGGGTCGTTCAGGATATCGCCGACGAAGACGGACTCGCCGAGAAAGGCGGCCGTGCCGCAGGAGCCGTTGTTCGGTCCGATCGGAAAGCCTTCGAGCGCGGCCGCATAGGTGGGATCGAGACCGGGCGCCACGCCCTTCAGGAGCCGCTGTCCGTCCTCCGTCAGCATATAGACGGCGCCCTGCACGCCCGGCACATGCGCCTCGATCATCAGGATCAGCTCGTGGAAGAGATCCGGCAGCGGCGTATCCTTGGCGATCATCTCCAGCACGCGCGTCTGCCCGATCATCAGCTGTTCGGCACGCTTGCGGTCGGTGATATCGCGGGAGACGCCGACGGTGCCGATCGTCCGGCCGAGCTTGTCGCGCAGCGGCACCTTCGACGTCATCAGCCAGCGCTCGCAACCCTTCTCGACGGCCGCCCGCTCTTCCATGCCGATGATCGGCTCGCCGCTTGCAATGACCTGCCGTTCGCCCTCGGTGATTCGGGCGGCGACCGCCTCGTCGTGCAGATCGAAATCGGTCAGCCCTACGATCTCGTGCATCTCGGCAAAGCCGTTGTCCCGCACGGTCGCCTCGTTGGCGATGAGAAACCGGCCTTGCAGATCCTTGGCGTAGATGTAATCCGGAATGTGATTGACCATCGTTTCCAGCCAGTAATGGCGTTCGGCGATGTCGGTGCGCGGGCCGTAGAGGCGGGCGGCTTCACTGGCGAGCCGGCGCGTCGCCTCGATCAGGCGCTGCGTGTGGTCGCTGCCCGAGGAACTTTCGGAGATCGTGCTGCGTCCGCGTTGGGTCGTTTTGCTCAAGGCTTTCTCCCGCCAGTCATTGGCGTGCGCTGTCCGATACGAAGTGCTAACGGAAAGAAGTTATTCTTCCCTAAAGATGCCCGATCACCAGCCCCCTTCAGCGAACACGACATGACGACCCGCCGCACTCTTCTTTTCGCCCTGGCGAGCCTGCCGGTTTCCGTCGGCGGCACGCAGACGCGCGCGGCGTCGCTGCCGGACGGCTTTCGCGGCGCGCTCGACGCGGCCGACTTCGGCGTCCGGCCCGGCAGGCGTGCCGACCAGTCGAAAGCGTTCCGGGCTCTCCTTGCCGAGGCCGTCGAACGCCGCCTGCCCGTCATGCTGCCGCCCGGCGACTACAGGCTGTCCGGGATCACCCTCCCCGACGGCCTGACACTGGCCGGCACGCCCGGCGCAACGCGGCTGATCGCCTCGGGTGAAGGCCCGCTCCTGACAGCCGAAAACCTCGTCCGGCTCACACTGACCGGACTGACGCTCGACGGCGACGGACAGACGCGCGACCCCGGCCGCGGCCTCGTGGACCTCGACGGCATCGGGCGGCTGACGATCGACAATTGCGTGATATCGGGCCGCACGGCAGGCCATGGCCTGAACCTCAGGCGCAGCAGCGGCCGCATTCGCGACAATGACATTTCGGGCGCCCACAGTGTCGGGATCTTCGCCGTCGACAGCCGCGGCCTCTCGATCACCGGCAACACCGTCGCCGAATGCGGCAATGGCGGCATCCTCGTCCACAGGTCGGAAGCCGGCTCCGACGGAACGCTGGTCTCGGGCAATCGCATTTCCCGCATCGCCGCCCGCGATGGCGGAACCGGTCAGAACGGCAACGGCATCAACATCTTTCGCGCGGGCGACGTTATCGTCTCCGGCAACCACGTGTCCGATTGCGCCCTGTCCGCCATCCGCGCCAATGCCGCAAACAATGTCCTGATCTCGGCCAACCAGTGCCTGCGCTCCGGCGAAACCGCCATCTACTCCGAATTCGGCTTTCAGGGCGCCATCGTCACCGACAACGTCATCGACACCGCTGCCAACGGCATTTCCATCGTCAATTTCGACGCCGGCGGAAGGCTCGCGACCGTCGGGCAGAACGTCATCCGCAACATCACCGGCATCGGCCCCTATGTCTCCGACGGCGCGGGCTTCGGTTTCGGCATTTCGGCCGAGGCTGACACGGTCGTGACCGGCAACGTTATCGAGCAGGTGGCGCGCTGGGCGCTGGTGCTGGGCTGGGGCCCCTATCTGCGCAACGTTTCGGTGACCGGAAATGTCATTCGCGTCGCCCAACTCGGTTGTGGCGTCACCGTTGCGGAAGGCGCCGGCACGGCTCTCATTACCGACAATCTCTTCGAAAGCGTCGGAGACGCCATCCTCGGCTATCGCTGGACCGAGAAGGCCAGCGCGGACCTCGTGGACGGGGCGACGGGAGAATTCCCCCACCTGACGGTGTCGGGAAACCGCCGCGTGTGACGCGCAAACCATCAGCAAACTTCATGCCTTGCATCAGCGTGCCGGTCTTCCATCCCCCGACCGAAACGTTAGGCTGGCGCGCGCATCAGGGACGGGAGAATATCATGCTGACCATTTACGGGGTCTATCGGTCGCGGGCATCGCGCAACTACTGGATGGCCGGCGAACTGGGCATCGCGTTCCGCGCCGTGCCGGTCATGCAGGCGCGCCGATTGGTCGACCCGACGACGGAGACGGCGCCGCTCAACACGCAGTCGCCGGCCTTCCTCGCCATAAACCCCCGGGGCAAGATCCCCGCGATCGACGATGACGGGCTGGTGCTGGCGGATTCGCTTGCCAACAACCTTTATCTTGCGCGCACATATGGCGGGCCGCTCGCCGGCGCGGATGCCGCCGAGGACGGGCAGATCCTCGACTGGACGCTGTGGGCCGCAACGGAAATCGAGCCCCACGCGGTCAAGATCGTGCTGGCCTATGACGCCGAGCCGAACGGCCCGGCGCGCGGCCGGGCTATCGTGGAGGCCGCCACACAGGCGCTGGAGAAACACTTCGGCGTTCTGGAAGCCCGCCTTTCACAGCATACCAATGTCGTCGGCGACCGTTTTACCGTGGCGGACCTCAACCTCGCGGAAGTGCTCCGCTACGCCCAGAGCCAGACGGCCCTGTTCGACAGGCATCCCGGCATCAAGGCCTGGGTCGAGCGCTGCCAGTCGCGCCCGGCGTTCCGCGAGATGATGCGGGTGCGCGAAGCCGAACCCGCCTAAAGGGCGGGAGCCGTTGCGGGGATCAGGCCGGGATCGCGCGCGTCGCGAAGGCTGCGCAGCCCGGCACATCCTCCAGCCTCTCATAGACCGGAATGCCGCGTTCGCGCGCGATCCGCACATCGTTGTCGGCCCCTTTCGAGACGCCGGGCAGGCGCAGCACGGCATCGCAGAGCGCGAGCAGCCGGCCGGCGACCGGGTGGAAGATCTCCTCATAGAGCGCATCCCCAACCGTCTTTCCGCCGGCCGCATGCCAGATCGGCAGCGCCACCCATTCCCCGATCATCGGCACATGCCCCGCCTCAAACAACGCGTGCGACGGCGCCTCAAGCACCTTCAGATTGGCTGCCATCTTCGCAGGATCGTCATTCGTGCCGGAACGATAGGGGCCGGCAATCAAAATCAACATGGGAAACTCCTTCATGGTTTGCTTGTATTTTCTTTATAATTCTCATTTGATCACGTAATATCAGGAAGAGTCAAGAAGGAGATTTCGATGCTCACCAGCCAGCGGCATGCCCTCATCCTCGATCGCCTGCGCCGCGACGGGCAGATCGTCGCGACTGCACTTGCCGGCGAACTCGGCCTGTCGGAGGACACGATCCGCCGCGATCTGCGGGAGCTGGCAAGCGCTGGCAAGCTGCAGCGCGTCCATGGCGGCGCCCTGCCGGTAGCCCCGCCTCTGCCCGATCTCGGCGCCCGAACCCAGATCGCCAAGGCGACCAAGCAAGTTTTAGCGCTGCGGGCGGTCGAGCGGATCGCCGCCGGGCAGTTCGTCTTCCTCGACGGCGGCAGTACGAACGAGGCGCTCGCCCGGGCCCTGCCGCGCGATCTGCGCATCACCATCGCCACGCACAGCCCGACGATCGCCGCAGCGCTGGCCGGCCACGATGCCGAGGTGATCCTGATCGGCGGGCGGCTCTACAAGCACTCGATGGTCGCCACCGGATCGGCAGCACTTGCCGCCATCGAGACGATGCGCTTCGACCTGTTCTTCCTCGGCGCGACTGCCCTCCATCCGACACACGGCGCCACCACGGGCGATTTCGAGGAGGCCGCGATCAAGCGCGCCATCGCCCGCCGGTCTGCGGAAACCTTTATTCTTGCGGCCGGCGACAAGCTCGGCGCGGTGTCGCCGCACCGCATCCTGCCGCTTGCCGACCTGACCGGTCTTGTGGTTTCCGCCGATGTCGACGACACGACACTCTCGCTCTATCGCGAAGCCGGGCTGGAGATCCTTCAAGCTTGAGCCTGCGCGAGCCAAGAGCAACAGCGCCGGAAAGGTCCCACCGATGCGATCCCTCTTCCTCTCCTGGCAGGCCTGGGCCCTGCTCTCCGCCGTTTTTGCGGCGCTGACCGCCATCTTCGCCAAGATCGGCATCGAGAACGTTAATTCGGACTTCGCGACCTTCGTGCGCACCGTGGTCATCCTGGCGGCGCTGGGGCTCCTGCTGGCGGTGACGGGACACTGGCAGTCGCCAGTCACCGTCTCGCCGAAAAGCTGGCTGTTCCTCGTCCTGTCCGGGCTCGCGACCGGCGCATCCTGGCTCTGCTATTTCCGGGCGCTGAAGATCGGGGACGCCGCGCGCGTGGCGCCGGTCGACAAGATGAGCGTCGTTCTCGTCGCCCTCTTCGCCGTCCTGTTTCTCGGCGAAAAGCTGTCGGCGCTGCACACGCTCGGCATCGGTCTCATCGCCATCGGCGGCGTTCTTCTGGTGCTGTAAGTACCTAACCTTTGACCCTGCCGCGAGATGCACTAGCTCTGGCATCAACCAAGCACAGGAGTTCCCATGCCGCTGCCAACGGAAATGACGTTCATCGACCTGCCCGCGCCCGGTGGGCCGGAGGCCATGGTGCTCGCCAAGGGCCCGCTGCCCGAGCTCGAAGCCGGCCACCTGCTCGTGCGCGTCGAGGCCGCCGGCATCAACCGGCCGGATGTCATGCAGCGCAAGGGGCTCTATCCCGCCCCTCCCGGCGCAAGCCCCATTCTCGGACTTGAGGTCGCGGGCGAAATCGTGGCCATCGGTGACGGTGCCGAGGGCTTTGCCGTCGGAGACCGCGTGACGGCGCTCGCCAATGGCGGCGGCTATGCGGAATATTGCAGCGTGCCCGCGACGCAGGCTCTGCGCTGGCCGACCGGCTATGACGCCGCCCGCGCCGCCGCCCTGCCGGAGACATTCTTCACCGTCTGGGCGAACGTGTTCCAGATGGCGGATCTGGTGGAGGGAGAATCCATCCTCATCCATGGCGGCTCGAGCGGCATCGGCACGACGGCGATCCAGCTCGCCGGTGCCTTCGGGGCGCAGGTGTTCGTCACCGCCGGCAGCGGCCCGAAATGCGAGGCCTGCCTGTCGCTCGGTGCGGTCAGGGCCATCGATTACAAGCAGGAGGACTTCAAGGAGGTCATTCTGTCGGAAACCGGCGGGCGCGGCGTCGATGTCATTCTCGACATGATCGGCGCCTCCTATTTCGAGCGCAACCTCGAATGCCTGGCGACCGACGGCCGGCTCTCCATCATCGCCTTCCTCGGCGGCGCCAAGGTGGAGAAGGCCAACATCGCGCCGATCCTCTCCAAGCGCCTCCGCGTCATGGGCTCGGCGCTTCGCCCGCGCACGGCCGTGGAGAAGGAAGCGATCCGCGACGATCTGGAGGACAATGTCTGGCCCCTGCTCGACGAGGGCACCGTGGCCCCGGTCATGAGCGCCGTCCTGCCCTTCGCCAACGTCGCCGAGGCGCACCGCCTGATGGAGGAGAGCGGCCACATCGGAAAGATCGTGCTCACCCTCTGACGTAAGATGGTCCCCTCACGACATGACACTGAACCGTCATTCTTCGTGATCGCGCAGACGGAAGTTTTGTGAAGGAAGGTCTTGCGCTTCTTCGAAAATCGCCTATCTTTTCCTCATGTTCAACGTAATGAAAGGAAGGTGGTCCAATGTCTAATGAGATTTCGGTACTCGTAACGGACACGGGAAGCATGGTTGCAGAAATGAGGCAGCCCTCGCTCTGAGCCTTCCTTCTACGGACTGAGCCAGCAGCCAGTCCGGGCCGTTTACGGGCCGTATTTCGTGGAAAGGGTCGCTAACGCGGCCCTTTTTCCGTTTCGGGGATTTGGTGCAGGGAATGCGTGTCCTACGCTCCAGCCTGACGACCTCTGCGTAAGGAAACGTCGACCATACGCAGGCTACCCTGATGCATATCGACAAGCTGAAGAGCAGGTAGCGATCCTACAGCGTCGGCACGACCACCCTCACATCCCCAGCCGCCCGAAAGCGGGAATCTTGAGCGCGGGCCGCAGAAAATCCACGCCTGCGACCAGGCCCATGAAGTGCAGTTCGAACCCGCTGCGCGCACCGGCCGAGATACCCACGAGGCCGTAGAGCGTGGCATGGATGTCGCGGCCGTCGGCGTCGATCGAGAAGAGCTTGCCCTCCGGCAGATAGTCACGCCCGACGGCATCCGGCGGCAGCACGGCGCCGAGATCGGGCACGGTGCGCAGAACATGCGCGACGAAGGTGTTGGAGTTCGGACCCGGCCAGATGCGGTAGGCGCCGGGTGTGGCATAGGGGTAGGACTGAATCGCCGCCTCGACCTGCGGGATCAGCCGTGCGGCCTCCGCGCCGGTGATGGCGACGACCACATTCGGCCGGTTGGAATACCAGGCTCCATCGGCCTCGCGCATGTTGCGCCGGATGGGCGTGCCCCAGCCGACCTTGTCATAGCGGTTATAGACACGATCCCCCGCCCCCTTCGTCACGATCCAGGCATGGCTGGCGACCGCCCCTTTCAGGCCGCCCGTGGCCGCTGAGAGCACATAGATCGCGGCGTCCCCATCCGCCGTCGCTTTCGGCAGGACGCCGGACGAGGACCAGTCGGCATTGCGCCAGCTTTCCGGACGCTCCCTCACATACCAGAGCCCGGCGGATGCGAGCGCCGGCAGGAGATAGACGACGAGGATGGCAAGCAGGAGAATGCGGATCAGATTCATGCGATGTCCGGGTTTGACGGGGAAGCGCGATCGGTTATGGCAGGGAATGGAAAGCGGCGGCGGTCTCGTGAGAGAGATCGTCGTGCCGGGAACGGATGGCAAGATCCGCACCGAAATGTGATGACGAGAGGCTTGTGACATGACGAATCCGGTACTGGTCGAGGTGACGCGCGGGGCTCTGGTGGAAAGCCGCCATCGCGGCATGGTGATCGCGGTGGATGGCGACGGCCGCACCGTCTTCTCCCTCGGCGACGTCGATGCCGCCATCTTCCCGCGTTCCGCCTGCAAGGCGATGCAGGCCCTGCCCCTCATCGAGACGGGCGCCGCCGACGCTTACGGGCTCGACCAGCGGATGCTGGCGCTCGCCTGCTCCTCCCACAATGGTGAGCCAGAACATGCGGCTTTGGCTGCCGACATGCTGGCGCTGGCCGGGCGCGACGTCTCGACACTCGAATGCGGCGCGCACTGGTCCTTCAGCCAGCCGGTGCTGATCGATCAGGTGCGGGCGATGGACAAGCCGAATGCGCTGCACAACAACTGCTCCGGCAAGCATTCCGGCTTCATCTGCGCCGCCTGCCACGCCGGCGTCGATCCGCAAGGCTATATCGGCTACGACCACTTCATCCAGCGCGAGATCCGCGATGCGATGGAAAGCCTGACGGGCGCCGCCCTCGGCCACGACAATTGCGGCATCGACGGCTGCGCCATCCCGACCTATGCCGTGCCACTAAAGGGCCTCGCCCACGGCTTCGCCAAGATGGCGACCGGAACGGGCCTCGGGCTCGATCGCGCCAAAGCCGCACGCCGCCTGATCGACGCCTGCATGGCCGAGCCCTTCTACGTCGCGGGCACGAAACGCGCCTGCACCCGCCTCATGCAGATCGCACCTAGCCGGATCTTCGCAAAGACCGGTGCGGAAGGCGTCTTCTGCGCGGCCATCCCCGAACAGGGCATCGCCATCGCGCTGAAATGCGAAGACGGCACCACCCGCGCCGCCGAAGCCATGATCGCCGCAACGCTCGCCCGCGTCTTCCGGGATGAACCCGAGATCGAAGCCGCCTTGTTGGCAGAAGCGACGACGTCGATGCACAACTGGAACGGCATGCATGTCGGCGATGTCAGGGTGACCGAGGCCTTCGGCCGCGCCTGAGAGCAGCGTCTCTGTCCGGCTGAAACAGGCTGCAAGACGGTGATTGCGGATAGACCGCACAGCATTCTTTTTTCTTGATTGACGGCTCAATCAAAATTAAGCTCTCTCCAACGACGGGAGATGCGGATGCCGAAAGTCGGAATGGAGCCGGTACGCCGAAAGGCTTTGGTCGATGCCGCCATCAGCGCCATCGGGGACCAAGGCACGCTCGCCGTGACCATGTCGGACATCGCCCGCCGCGCCGGCGTCTCGCCCGCGCTCGCCCATCACTATTTCGGCAGCAAGGACCAGTTGCTGACGGAGACCATGCGCTCGCTGCTGCGCGACCTTCGGCGCGATACCGTATCTGCACTGGCCGAGGCTGATGACCCTCGCGCCCGCGTCTCGGCCATCATCCGTGTCAGTTTCCACGCCGGACAATTCGCACCGGAAACGGTCGCCGCCTGGCTCGCCTTCTATACCGAGGCACAGCGCTCGGAAGCCGTCCGCCGTCTGCTCGTGCTCTACGCCCGCCGCCTGCACTCCAACCTGTCCGCAAGCCTGTCGCTGCTCTGCCTGAAAGCCGAGGCGTCGCGCATCGCCGAGGCGACGGCCGCGCTGATCGACGGGCTCTACATCCGCCGTGCACTGGGCGCCGCACCGCTGACGACCGAGCGGTCGATCGCGCTGGCGGAAGACGCGGTCGATGCCGCGCTCGCACGCCTTGCATCCCGCCTAGAACAAGGACCCGCCGCGTGAGCCCCGCCGAGAGCAACAAGCCGAACATCCTGATCATCATGGTCGACCAGCTCAACGGAAAGCTCTTTCCGGATGGCCCGGCAGAGTGGCTGCACGCACCGCATCTGAAAGCCCTGGCCGCGCGCTCGGCCCGCTTTGCCAACAATTACACGTCATCGCCGCTCTGCGCGCCGGCTCGCGCCTCCTTCATGGCGGGCCAACTGCCGAGCCGCACCGGCGTCTACGACAATGCGGCGGAATACGTCTCCTCCATCCCCACCTTCGCCCATCACCTGCGCCGCGCCGGCTACTACACGGCGCTGTCCGGCAAGATGCATTTCGTCGGCCCCGATCAGTTGCACGGCTTCGAGGAGCGGCTGACGACGGATATCTACCCCGCGGATTTCGGCTGGACACCGGACTACCGCAAGCCCGGCGAACGGATCGACTGGTGGTACCACAATCTCGGCTCGGTCACCGGCGCAGGCGTCGCCGAGATCACCAACCAGATGGAATATGACGACGAGGTCGCCTTTCTCGCCGAGCAGAAGATCTATCATCTCGCCCGCGACATCGGCACCGCCGGTCGTCGGCCCTGGTGCCTGACGGCATCCTTCACCCATCCGCACGATCCTTACGTGGCACGCCGTCAGTTCTGGGACCTCTACGAGGGCTGCGCCCATCTTCTGCCCGAGGTCGGCATGCTGGAGACGCAGGACCCCCACTCCGAACGCCTGATCGCGGCCTGCGACTATGCCAGCTTTACCGTGACCGAGACCGACGTCCGGCGCTCGCGGCAAGCCTATTTCGCCAACATCTCCTATATCGACGAGAAGGTCGGCCGGCTCGTGGACACGCTGGAGCGAACGCGCCAGCTGGACGACACGCTGATCCTGTTCTGCTCCGACCACGGCGATATGCTGGGCGAACGCGGCCTGTGGTTCAAGATGAACTTTTTCGAAGGCTCCGCCCGCGTGCCGCTGATGATCGCAGGCCCCGGCGTGACGCCCGGACTGCACGAGGCGCCCGTCTCCAACCTCGACGTCACCCCCACGCTCTGCGACCTCGCCGGCATCTCGATGGACGAGATCATGCCCTGGACGGACGGAGAAAGCCTGCTGCCCGTCATCAACGGCACTGAACGCGTCTCGCCCGTGCTGATGGAATATGCAGCGGAAGGATCGATCGCCCCACTCGTCGCCATCCGCGAGGGCAAGTGGAAATACGTCCATTGCGCTGATGATCCCGACCAGCTGTTCGATCTGGAGGCCGATCCGCTCGAGCTGAACAACCTTGCTCCTTCACCGCCGACCACCGCCATCGCCGCCACGCTGGAGGCCTTCCGCCAGATGCGCGACGCCCGCTGGGACATGCCGGCCTTCGATGCCGCCGTGCGCGAAAGCCAGGCCCGCCGCTGGGTGGTCTACGAGGCACTGCGCAACGGCGCCTACTATCCCTGGGACCACCAGCCGCTGCAGAAAGCCTCCGAACGCTACATGCGCAACCACATGAACCTCGATAATCTCGAGGAATCCAAACGATTCCCGCGAGGAGAGTGAGGCATGGCAAGAGCGACACCGCCGTTCGCGACAGCCTGCACAGATCGATCTTTCTCCAAGGCCCATACGGCCGAAACACGAACAGTCCGGCCAACAAAGGCCTCTAAAATAAAAACCGCGCCGAAGGACAAGACCTCATGAGAGCCCAGCCGAAAGCCTCCCACTTCATCGATGGCGCCTATGTCGAGGACACCGCGGGCACCCCGTTCGACAGCCTCTACCCCGCGACCGGCGAGGTGATCGCAAAGCTTCATGCCGCGACGCCTGCCATCGTCGAGCAGGCCGTGGCCGCGGCCAAGCGGGCGCAGCCGGAATGGGCGGCGATGAGCCCGACGGCGCGCGGGCGCATCCTCAAAAAGGCGGCCGACATCATGCGAGCGCGCAACCGCGAACTGTCGGAACTGGAAACGCTCGACACCGGTAAGCCGATCCAGGAAACGATCGTCGCAGACCCCACCTCGGGCGCGGACAGCTTCGAGTTCTTCGGCGGTGTTGCGGCAGCGGCGCTGAACGGCGAGCACATCCCGCTCGGGGCCGATTTTGCCTATACCAAGCGCGTGCCCATCGGCGTCTGCGTCGGCATCGGTGCCTGGAACTACCCCCAGCAGATCGCCTGCTGGAAGGCGGCGCCAGCTCTGGTCTCGGGCAATGCCATGGTGTTCAAGCCTTCCGAGAACACGCCGCTCGGCGCGTTGAAGATTGCCGAGATCCTCATCGAGGCCGGCCTGCCCAAGGGCCTGTTCAACGTCATCCAGGGCGACCGGGACACCGGCCCCCTGCTCGTCGGCCACCCCGATGTCGGCAAGGTGTCGCTGACGGGTTCAGTGCCCACCGGCCGCAAGGTCGCGGCGGCTGCAGCCGGCCAGCTGAAGCATGTCACCATGGAGCTTGGCGGCAAGTCGCCGCTGATCGTGTTCGAGGATGCCGATCTCGACAGCGCCATCGGCGGCGCGATGCTCGGCAATTTCTACTCGACCGGCCAGGTCTGCTCCAACGGCACGCGTGTCTTCGTGCAGAAGGGCGTCAAGGAACAGTTCCTTAAAGGCCTGAAGGCCCGCACGGAAAGGATCGTGATCGGCGACCCCATGGACGAGGCGACCCAGCTCGGGCCGATGGTCTCGCGGCCGCAGCGCGACAAGGTGCTGGCCTATATCGAGGCCGGCAGGGCGGAAGGCGCCACGCTCGTCACCGGCGGCGCCATCCCCAACGACGTTCCGGCCGAAGGCACCTACATCCAGCCGACGGTCTTTGCCGATGTCACCGACACGATGACGATCGCCCGCGAGGAGATCTTCGGGCCCGTCATGTGCGTGCTCGATTTCGACGGTGAGGACGAGGTCATCGCCCGCGCCAACGCGACCGAATTCGGCCTTTCCGCCGGCGTCTTCACGAGCGACATCACCCGCGCCCACCGCGTGGTGGATCGCCTGGAAGCCGGCACGCTCTGGATCAACACCTACAATCTCTGCCCGGTGGAAATCCCCTTCGGCGGCTCGAAGCAATCCGGCTTTGGCCGCGAGAACTCGGTGGCGGCGCTGCAGCATTATACCGAATTGAAAACGGTCTATGTCGCGATGGGCAAGGTCGAGGCGCCCTATTGATGGGAGTCGCGCTCCATCACGAGATCGTCAAGATCGACGTTCAAAGCCGTAGCGATGCGCTTGAGCACGTCGACCGACCCGGTCTTCTTGCCGCCCTCGATCTCCGAGAGATAGGGCTGAGAGATGCCGGCGGCCGCGGCGAGATCGGAGACGGTGAGGCCTCGATATTTGCGGAAGACAGCAATGGAGTTCTCGCCATTGGCACGTGCCTCGACGATCTCGAGCGGCCAGGTCTCCTCGCCAGCAGCGATACGGGCAAGAACGATCTGTGCCTCCAGGCTATCGACCAAATCCTCATAGTCTTCTTCACTAAGAAGAATGTAGCCCTTGCCGTCGATCGTCAGTTTCTGAATGTCGCCCATCGTCCTTCATTCCCTGTAAATGCTGCCTCTTGGACCAGCGCCGACGACAAGAACGATCTGCCCCTGATCATCGATGATCACGCGATCTTGGCCCACGCGGATACGGTACAAATCCTCGCCCTGAAGCTTCTTGATATCGACCCGCTCGCCACGCGCGTAAGCTTTGACTTTCTCGATGATCGCGGCCTTGCGTTTAGGCTGCATCGCTTGCAGCACCTTGTCGGCTTGCTTCGAGATCACCACCGTTTTCATGCAATAAATATAGCCGATAGCTATGAAACAGACAAGCGCACAGCGATAGTGGAGCTGCACTGACATGATCACAGAAGCAGATTTCGTCATCATCGGCTCTGGCTCCGCCGGATCCGCGCTCGCCTACCGGCTGTCCGAAGACGGTGGGAACACCGTGATCGTTATCGAGGCCGGGGGGTCGGATATCGGACCGTTCATCCAGATGCCGGCAGCGCTCGCCTGGCCGATGAGCATGAAGCGATACAATTGGGGGTATTACTCGGAGCCCGAGCCGAACCTTAACAATCGCCGCATCAGCGCCCCACGCGGCAAGGTCATCGGCGGCTCCTCCTCGATCAACGGTCTGGTCTATGTCCGGGGTCATTCCGAGGATTTCAATCGCTGGGAAGCGCTCGGCGCCCGCGGCTGGGCCTATGCCGACGTGCTGCCCTACTTCAAGCGGATGGAGCATTCCCATGGCGGCGAAGAGGGCTGGCGGGGCACCGATGGGCCGCTTCACGTGCGGCGCGGTCCGGTGACGAACCCTCTCTTCCACGCCTTCATCAAGGCCGGCTCGCAAGCCGGCTTCGAGATGACGGAGGACTATAACGGCTCCAAGCAGGAAGGCTTCGGCCTCATGGAGCAGACGATCCACAACGGACGCCGCTGGTCGGCCGCCAACGCCTATCTCCGACCTGCGCTGAAGCGGCCCAACGTCTCGCTGGTCCATGGACTGGCGCGCCGCATCGTGATCGAGAACGGTCGTGCCATCGGCGTGGAGATCGAGCGCGGCGGCGCGGTCGAGATCGTCAGGGCGAAACGCGAGGTCATCGTCTCCGCCTCCTCGTTCAATTCGCCGAAGCTGCTCATGCTCTCCGGCATCGGCCCCGGCGCACATCTCCAGTCCTTGGGCATCGAGGTCAAGGCCGACCGTCCGGGCGTCGGCGCGAACCTGCAGGACCATATGGAGTTCTATTTTCAGCAGGTCTCCACCAAGCCGGTCTCTCTCTATTCCTGGTTGCCCTGGTTCTGGCAGGGCGTGGCCGGGGCCCAATGGCTGATGACGCGAACGGGGCTCGGCAGCTCCAACCAGTTCGAGGCTTGCGCCTTCCTGCGCTCAGCGCCGGGGCTCAAGCAACCCGACATCCAGTATCACTTCCTGCCCGTCGCCATCTCCTATGACGGCAAGGCCGCGGCCAAGAGCCACGGCTTCCAGGTGCACGTCGGCTACAACCTGTCGAAGTCGCGCGGCGCGGTCACCCTGCGCTCGTCCGATCCGAAGGCGGACCCTGTCATCCGCTTCAACTATATGAGCCATCCGGAAGACTGGGAGAAGTTCCGCCACTGTGTCCGCCTCACCCGCGAGATCTTCCGCCAGCCGGCCTTCGACACCTATCGCGGGCCAGAGATCCAGCCGGGCGAGGCCGTTACCAGCGACGAAGATATCGACGCCTTCCTGCGCGAACATCTGGAAAGCGCCTACCACCCCTGCGGCACCTGCCGCATGGGCGACGCGAACGATCCGATGGCAGTCGTGGATCCGGAAACGCGCGTCATCGGCATCCAAGGCCTGCGCGTCGCCGACAGCTCGATCTTCCCGCACGTGACCTACGGCAATCTCAACGGCCCCTCGATCATGACCGGCGAAAAGGCCGCGGACCATATTCTCGGCAAGCAGCCCCTGCCTCGTTCCAACCAGGAGCCGTGGGTGAACCCGCGGACGGAAACGGGTAGCCTTTAGGATACAGCGGCTTCTCTAAAACGCTCCGGTATTCGGGTGCTTTTTCCCGATCCTGCGGGATCGGAGTGATATTTGCTCCGATCCCTTGCCATTGGAAATCCGTTTTTCTGTCTTTTATCACCTGAGACTGCGATAAAGGCGGCAACTCTACAGGATAACCCATGACATCCATGTCCCTTGAAACAACTGCTGCGGCGCTGGCCCGGCAGCTGGACTGTCTCACCCTTGGCGAGAGGCTGGCGCTGGTCGCGTCTCTCGACGGCCGTGCCGTGTTCACCACCAGCCTCGGCATCGAGGACCAGGTGATCACCGCTGCTATCGGCACGGCGAAGCTTGATATCGAGGTGTCCACGCTCGAAACCGGCCGGCTGTTCAACGAAACCGTCGCGCTGATCGACACGACCGAGGAGACCTATGGCATCCTCATCAAGCGCTTTCACCCCGAGCAGGCGGATGTCGACGCCTATGCCGCGCGCTATGGCCTGAACGGCTTCTACGAGAGCATCGAGGCGCGCCATGCCTGTTGCGGCGTGCGCAAGGTGAAGCCCTTGGCACGAGCGCTTGCCGGAGCAACCTACTGGGTTACGGGGCTGCGCCGCGGCCAGTCGGGCAACCGCGCCGATACGCCCTTTGCCGAAGCCGATCTCGAGCGCGGGCTGATCAAGATCAATCCGCTTGCGGATTGGGATATCGATACGATCCGCGCTTATGTCGTGGCGGAAGCGATCCCGATCAATCCGCTGCACGGCCGCGGCTATCCCTCGATCGGCTGCGAGCCCTGTACACGGGCCATCAAGCCCGGCGAGCCCGAGCGCGCCGGACGCTGGTGGTGGGAAAACGACGAGACCCGCGAATGCGGCCTGCACGTGGCGGAAGCCGCTTCGCAGCCGATACCCGACACGAAGAAGGTTATGGCCGGTAGCGCCGCCTGACGCGCGCCCCGCCTGACCCCGACCGAACGAGACTGGAGACGACCCGATGTCCCTGACGCTTCCGGAAACGGAACTTCACAATCCGCAGAGCGCCCGCCCGCCGCTCGATCCGCATCTTAAGGCGCTCGAGAACGAAGCCATCCACATCTTCCGCGAAGTGGCCGGCGAGTTCGAAAAGCCCGTCATGCTCTATTCCGTCGGCAAGGATAGCGCCGTTCTCCTGCACCTCGCGCGCAAGGCGTTCTATCCCGGCCGCGTGCCGTTTCCGCTGCTGCATGTGAACACCGGCTGGAAATTCGCCGAGATGATCGCGTTCCGCGACGAGATCGTGAAGCGTTACGATCTCGACCTGATCGAGCACATCAACCCGCGCGGTGCGGCAGAGAACGTCACGCCATTCACCCATGGCTCGGCGCTCTATACCGACATCATGAAGACAGAGGCTCTGCGCCAGGCGCTGGACGCCGGCGGCTTCGATGCCGCCTTCGGCGGTGCGCGCCGCGACGAGGAAGCCAGCCGCGCCAAGGAACGGATCTACTCCTTCCGCACGCCCGACCACCGCTGGGACCCGCGCAATCAGCGCCCGGAACTCTGGAACGTCTATAACGGCATGATCCGCAAGGGCGAAAGCGTGCGCGCCTTCCCGCTGTCGAACTGGACCGAGGTCGATATCTGGCGCTACATCCAGGCCGAGGAAATTCCGATCGTGCCTTTGTACTTTGCGGCGGAACGCCCGGTGGTCGAACGCGACGGCATGATGATCCTTGCGGAAGATCCGCGGCTGGAACTGCAGCCAGGCGAAGCCAAGCGCCAGGAACGGATCCGTTTCCGCACGCTTGGCTGTTTCCCGCTGACCGGCGCGATCCGCTCCAGCGCCACCACGCTGACCGACATCATCGCAGAACTCGAGACCGCGACCGTCTCCGAACGTCAGGGCCGCGCCATCGATCGGGACCAGTCCGGTTCGATGGAGAAGAAAAAACGCGAAGGATATTTCTGATGACCGTTTCCGCTTCCACAGGCAGTCATTCTACAGGCACTCAGGCCACAGGCAATCCGGCCAACCTGCAGAGTGGCCCTCGCACAACGGCCGAAACCAAGGTCTCCTCCGGCAACGTCACGGCCTTCACCGGCTCCGAAGCACGCGCGCCGCGCGACAGCCGTCCTCTGCGCCTCATCACCTGCGGCAGCGTTGATGATGGCAAGTCGACGCTGATCGGCCGGCTGCTCTGGGACACCAAGGCCGTCAAGGAAGACCAGGCGGCGACGCTGGCCCGCGATTCGAGCGGCAAGCAGAACGATCTCGGCCTGCCGGATTTCGCATTGCTTCTCGACGGTCTCCAGGCCGAGCGCGAACAGGGCATCACCATCGATGTCGCCTATCGCTATTTCGCGACCGAGAACCGCTCCTTCATCGTCGCCGACACCCCCGGCCACGAGCAGTACACCCGCAACATGGCGACCGGCGCCTCCACCGCCGACCTCGCCATCCTCCTGGTCGATGCCCGCGTCGGCCTGCTCGAACAGACACGCCGTCATGCCACCATCGCCACGCTGATGGGCATTCGCCAGTTCGTGCTCGCGGTCAACAAGATCGACCTCACCGGCTACGATCGCGCCCGCTTCGATGCCATCAGCCACGATTTCCGCGAGCTGGCGCTTTCGCTCGGCGTGCGTCAGGTCACGGCCATTCCGGTGTCCGCGCTGAAAGGCGAGAACGTCGTTTATGACGGCAGCGCCTCCATGCCCTGGTATGACGGCCCGACGCTGGTCGAGGTTCTGGAGCTGGCCACCGTCCGCTCCGGCCAGACGACCGGCTTCCGCCTGCCGGTCCAGCGCGTGTCGCGTCCGGGCGAAAGCTTCCGCGGCTATCAGGGAACGGTTGCCGGCGGCTCGGTGAAGCCCGGCGACAGTGTCGTCATCCTGCCTTCGGGCATGGTCGCCAACGTCACCAAGATCGTCACCTTCGACCTCGTGCGCAACGCGGCCGTGGCCGGCGACGCCATCACCCTCGTGCTCGATCGTCAGGTGGACGTGTCGCGCGGCGACATGATCGTCGCCATCGACAGCCAGCCCCAGACCGGCGTCGCCTTCGATGCGCAGATCGTGGCGTTGCAGCCGGACGGCATCCAGCCGAACAAACGCTACTGGCTGAAAAGCGGCTCCCGCCGCCAGCGCGTCAGCGTCGAGCCGGTTAGCCAGTTGGACTTGAAGAGCGGCAAGTGGGGGCCCTCCGACGCGCTCTCCATGAACGCCATCGGCAAGGTGCATCTCGCCTTCGACGAACAGGCCATGTTCGACGCCTACGAGCAGAACCGTACCACGGGCGCCTTCATCCTGATCGACCCGGACACCAACAATACGGTGGCCGGCGGTATGATCACGGGCAAGCGCTCGTCGCTGGGCGGCATCCATACCGAGGAAACCCGCGTCCTCCTGTCCCTGCCCGCCGATCTTGCGGACCGGATCCTTGCCAGCGACCTCGTTGCCGGTCGCCGCGACGAACTGGAAGTCCGCCGCATCTCGGCCGCCCGCGCGCAGGATCTGCTGGATTCGCTCGACGGCTGATGCCGGGAGGGGCCTCAAGGTAAGCCTTGACCTTCCAAGTGTTGGAAGCCCTATCATGGGGACGTATCTGAAAGGAGACGTCCCCATGACTGCGTTTGACATACCTGACATGACCTGCGGCCACTGCAAGAACACGGTGGAAAAAGCTATCCGCAGCGTCGATGGCCAAGCCAAAGTGCGCATCGACCTCGCGACAAAAACGGTGGATGTGGAAACCGACGCGAGCGCGGAAGAGATCGCCGCGGCCATCACGGCCGTCGGCTATACGCCCGGTCTTCGCGCGCCGCTCTGATCGATCTGCCTACCCTCGCCTCTTCACGCGATCATTCCCATCGTAGCCCTTGACCTTCCCATGATGGGAAGCACTACCTATATCGGCAGATGACACAAGGGATGCTCCCTATGACCGCCCATACCCCGCTTCAACAACCCCTTACCGCCTCGAAAACGACGACGTTCGCCATCGACGGCATGAGTTGCGCCTCCTGCGTGGCGCGGGTCGAGAAGGCCATTGCCGCTGTGCCCGGCGTGGTTGGCGCCAGCGTCAACCTCGCGACCGAGCGGGCAACCGTGACCCATGACGCTGCCCTTGAGCCGAGAAGAATTGTCGCAGCGATCGATACCGCCGGCTATACGCCAAGGCTTGCCAGCCACGCGTTTCTCATCGAGGGCATGACCTGCGCTTCCTGCGTGGCGCGGGTGGAAAAAGCCCTGTCAGCTGTGCCCGGCGTGCAGGAGGCGAGCGTCAATCTGGCAACGGAAACCGCGACCGTCAAGGCGATCGAGGGCACGGATATCGCCGCGATCGAGGCCGCTGTGGTGAAAGCCGGCTACGCCGTGCGGCCGCAGGCCGAGGGCCAGCCGGAAACTGGCACCGGAGACCGCCAGTTGCGAGAGGCAAAACGGCTCGCCCGCGCCTTCACCATCGCCGCCGTGCTGACCCTTCCGCTCTTCCTCCTCGAAATGGGCTCGCATGTCGTGCCCGCTATCCACAACGCTGTGATGGCGACGCTCGGCATGGACATGAGCCGCCGCGTGCAATTCGTGCTGGCGACGCTGGTTCTCTTCGGGCCCGGCTTCACCTTCTTCCGCAAGGGGGTGCCCAATCTGCTGCGGCTTGCGCCCGATATGAATGCGCTGGTCGTGCTCGGCACGTCGGCCGCATGGTCCTACTCCGTTGTCGCCACCTTCCTGCCATCCGTGCTGCCGCCGGGCACCGACAATGTCTATTTCGAAGCCGCCGCCGTCATCGTCACGCTCATCCTGCTCGGCCGGATGCTGGAAGCGCGCGCGAAAGGCCGCACCGGCCAGGCGATCCGCCGGCTGATGGGTCTTCAGGCGCGCACCGCGCGCGTGGTCCGGGCCGAGGGCGTGGTGGAGGTCGCCATCGGTTCGGTCAAGCCCGGCGATCGCGTGCTGATCCGCCCCGGCGAGAAAATTCCCGTCGATGGCGCGGTCGTGGAAGGGCGCTCGCTGGTCGATCAGTCGATGATGACCGGAGAGCCTCTGCCCGTCGCGGTCTCCGAGGGCGCATCCGTCGTCGGCGGCACGATCAACGGCACGGGCACCTTCACCTTCGTCGTGACGAAGACCGGAGCGGACACGCTGCTGTCGCAGATCATCCGCATGGTCGAGACGGCGCAGGGGGCGAAGCTGCCGATACAGGCGATGGTGGACCGCATCACCGCGCGCTTCGTGCCTGCGGTGCTGGCCGCAGCGCTCCTGACCTTCGCGGCATGGCTCATCTTCGGGCCGACGCCGTCACTGGCCCATGCGACGATCAACGCCGTCGCCGTCCTCATCATCGCCTGCCCCTGCGCCATGGGTCTGGCGACACCGACCTCGATCATGGTCGGCACCGGACGCGCGGCCGAACTCGGCATCCTCTTCCGCAAGGGCGACGCGCTGCAGGCCATGCGCGATGTCGAGGTCGTCGCTTTCGACAAGACGGGAACGCTGACGCAAGGACAGCCGGAACTCACCGACTTCGTGCTCATGCAGGGCTTCGAGCGTACCGATGTGCTGCGGCGCATCGCGAGCCTCGAAGTGCGGTCCGAACATCCGATCGCCGCCGCCATCGTCTCCTCAGCCGAGCGTGAAGGCATCACCCTGGTGAACGTGACCGATGTCGCCGCCCTCCCCGGCTCCGGCGTCAAAGGCACCATCGACGGAGAGGTCGTGCTGGTCGGCTCCGACCGTGCCATGCGCGACGGTGGCATCGACGTTTCCACGCTTGCCACGCAGGCGGCCGACCTCGGCGATGCCGGCAAGTCGCCGCTCTATGCCGCCATCGGCGGCAGGCTGGCAGCCATGATCGCCGTGTCCGATCCGGTCAAGGACGGCAGCGCGTCGGCCATCGCGGCACTGAAAGCCGAGGGCCTCAAGGTCGTGATGATCACCGGCGACAACAGCCGCACCGCCCACGCCGTTGCCCGCTCGCTCGGCATCGACGCGGTGGTCGCGGACGTCCTGCCCGGCGGCAAGGTCGAGGCGGTGCGTGCACTCAGGCAAAACGCCCGTGTCGCCTTCGTCGGCGACGGCATCAACGATGCGCCCGCTTTGTCGGAAGCCGATATCGGCATCGCCCTGGGGACGGGCACCGACATCGCCATGGAAAGCGCCGATGTCGTGCTGATGTCCGGCGATCTTGCCGGCGTGCCCCGCGCCCTCGCGATCAGCAAGGCGACGATCCGCAACATCCGCCAGAACCTGTTCTGGGCCTTTGCCTACAATGTCAGCCTGGTGCCTGTCGCAGCAGGCGCTCTCTACCCCGTGAACGGCACGCTCCTGTCCCCGATCCTCGCCGCCGGCGCCATGAGCCTGTCCAGCGTCTTCGTTCTCGGCAATGCCCTGCGCCTGCGCCGTTTCTCACCCGCGACCCATTCGGAAAGGACGGCATCATGAATATCGGCGAAGCCTCCAAAGCCTCCGGCGTCTCCTCGAAAATGATCCGTTATTACGAGCAGATCGGCCTGATCGCCCCCGCGCATCGCAGCGAAGCGCAATACCGGACGTACGAAGACACCGACATCCACACGCTGCGCTTCATCCGCCGCGCCCGCGATCTCGGCTTTTCCGTCGAGCAGATGAAGACCTTGCTGGCGCTCTGGCACGATCGCGCACGGGCCAGCGGCGACGTGAAGGCGATTGCGCTCGAACACATTGCCGAACTCGACCGCAAGGCCGCCGCCATCGCCGCGATGACCGCAACGCTGCGCCATCTCGCCAGCAACTGCCACGGCGACGGCCGCCCGGATTGCCCGATCCTCGACGATTTCGCCGATGCGCCACTGGAGTCAGACGTGCCGGAGGTCTCCGCCCGCTTTGGACGGGCGAACATCGGCTAGCCCCTTTCGGACCTTGGGCATTGTCGCGCAGCCTCCACACGATATGATGGCCCGGCACCGAACGGGAGAGCATGCATGTTTCTGACGGAGAGGGACCTGGTCGAGCTCGTGGCGTTCCGGCACGACCTTCACCGCCACCCGGAAGTCTCAGGCGAGGAGCGGCAAACGGCAGCGCGGGTACAGGCGCATCTGGCGGCCCTGAAGCCCGATCGCATCATCACCGGGCTTGGAGGCCATGGCGTGGCGGCGGTCTTTTCGGGCAGCGTACCGGGGCCGACGCTGCTGTTCCGTTGCGAGCTGGATGCCCTGCCGATCCCGGAAATCTCCGATGCCCCCCACCGCTCCGACATCCCCGGCAAGGGGCATCTTTGCGGGCATGACGGGCATATGGCGATCATGGCAGCGCTCGGTCGCGGCCTTGCGCGCCGGCGGCCCGTCCGCGGGCGGGTGGTGCTGATGTTCCAGCCGGCCGAGGAAACCGGCGCGGGCGCCGCCGCCGTGATCGCCGATCCCACCTTTGCCGAAATCCGGCCGGATCTGTCCTTCTCGCTGCACAACCTGCCGGGCCTGCCGCTCGGTCACGTCGCGCTCGCCTCCGGGCCCGTCAACTGCGCCTCGCGCGGCCTTCGTGTCATTCTCGACGGCAAGACGGCGCACGCCTCCATGCCCGAAACGGGCCTCTCCCCCATGCAGGCCGTCTCCCGCCTGATGCCCCAGCTGACGGATCTGGCCAAAGGCACCTTTCCCTCGGCGGACTTCGCCATGGTAACGCTGACCCATGCCGTCCTCGGCGAACCGGCGTTCGGCATCGCGCCCGGCCGGGCGGAAGTCTGGGCGACGCTGCGGACCCTGACCGATGCCGGCATGGCCGACCTCTGCGCCCGCGCCGAAGCTCTGATCTCCGAGACGGCGGCGCAAGAGCGGCTGGCCCTTTCTTACCACTACGCGGATATCTTCCATCATTGCGAAAACGCTCCGGAAGCCGTGGCGCATCTCCGGCAGGCATTGACAGACGAAGACATCACCAATGACGAGGCGGGGCTGCCGATGCGGGCCTCGGAGGATTTCGGCCGCTTCGCTGCCTGCGGCCCCGCGGCGATGCTGTTCCTTGGCAGCGGCGAGGCGCACCCAGCGCTGCACAATCCCGACTACGATTTTCCCGACGGGCTGATCGAGCGCGGCGCCCGCATCTTCCTGCGCGTCATCGACAATGTATTAGAACTCTCGTAAATACGAACACGGAACCACCGGTGCCCTTGTCTCGCCATGATAGCATCCCATTTGTTGTGCACTGCACCATGCGCCACCCCACGTTTCCTGGGTCCGGCCCAGAGCCTGGAGATGGCCCATGCGAAAACTATCCGATACGATCGAGCGTCTGGCACGCCTGAAGGCCCGCCCCGAAGGCCTGCAGCCTGCCGCGTCCGGATTGCAGCCGCTCGAGATCGTCGGCAGCAATCCCGGCGCGCTCACAGGCTGGTACCGTACACCTGAAGAGACGAGAGGCGCACCGCCGCTGGTCGTCGTGCTGCACGGCTGCACGCAGAATGCCGCTGGCTACGATCGCGGCTCCGGCTGGTCGGCGCTGGCGGAGGATTACGGCTTCGCCGTCCTTTTCCCCGAACAGAGCCGCAGCAATAACGGCAATCTCTGCTTCAACTGGTTTGCCAAACCCGATGTGACGCGCGGATCCGGCGAGGTTCTCTCGATCCGGGAGATGATCGCCACGATGATATCGGACCACGGGGTCGATCCGCGCCGCGTCTACGTTACGGGATTGTCGGCCGGCGGTGCCATGGCGAATTCGCTGCTCGCCACCTATCCCGAGATCTTCGCAGGCGGCGCCATCATCGCCGGCCTGCCGCACGCCGTTGCCGGCACCGTGCCTGAAGCCTTCGACCGCATGCGCGGCCATGGCCTGCCGGACGCAGGCAGGCTGCAGGCACTGCTGTCCGCCGCATCCCCGCACAAGGGCCCGTGGCCGACCGTCTCGATCTGGCAAGGCACGGCCGACAGCACGGTCGCCGACACCAATGCCGGCGCGCTCATCGACCAGT
Source organism: Rhizobium sp. PP-CC-3A-592 (assembly GCF_003217095.1). GTDB lineage: Bacteria > Pseudomonadota > Alphaproteobacteria > Rhizobiales > Rhizobiaceae > Ferranicluibacter. The sequence goes on along the minus strand of NZ_QJSR01000002.1, from coordinate 69,003 downwards.
GGCGCAGCGCGCTCGGTGTCGTTGACCGTCCGGAGCGGGTCGAAACGGTGGATGGACAGGAGCGGCACATCTGGGTCGACAGGTCGGGGCGCGAGGTGCTGGACCTCTTTCTCGTGCGTGGCATGGGCCACGGCACGCCGCTCGATCCGCAGAGCGGTTACGGCGAAGCGGCCCCCTACATGCTGGATGTCGGCATCTCCTCGACGGTCCACATCGCCCGCAACTGGGGCATCATCCCTTCCTTCGAGAAAAAGACGCACCCCGTGGCATCGGCAGGAACCGGGGACCCTGCCGCCGCGCCCCGCAGACCGGAAAGCGTCAAGCCCGAAAGCGTCAAGGATGTCATCGAGAACGCCCTGCGGGCCGCCGGCCTGATGAAATAAGCGCCCCCCGCGTCAGCAACCTTTGCGCAAACTCTCTTTGCCGACATTCCCGCTCTGGACCACTGACGGCGGCTGAGGCAAAGTCGGCGCTTACGTCACACGACGCCGGCCACGTGCGGTGGACGGTCTGCAGTGCAGGGGCGACAGGAGACATCGGGGGATGACGCAAGACCGATGAACTTCTTCGAGAGCCTTCTCGTCCTCCTTCTTGTCGCCATCGCGCTGCTGCAGGTCTCGCGGCGGCTGTCGGTGCCGTATCCGTCGATGCTGGCCATGGCCGGCGTTGCAGCGGCGCTCGTGCCGGGCGTTCCCTATATCGCACTGGAGCCGGAAACGGCGCTCGCGCTGTTCATCGCGCCGGCCCTCATGGATGCCGCCTTCGACTTTCCGGTCAACACCGCGCGGCGCTACTGGGCGGCGTTGATCGTCTTTGCCGTCGGCGGGGTCGTGGCGACTGCCGCCGCCGTTGCCTTCATCGGCTGGTCCTATGCCGGCCTGCCCATCGCCGCCGCCCTCGTGCTCGGCGCCATCGTCGCACCACCGGATGCCGCGGCCGCGACCGCCGTTCTCTCCGGCATGTCCATTCCCCGCAGCACGGATGCCGTTCTGCGCGGCGAGAGCCTGTTCAACGACGCAGCCGCCCTGCTGATCTTCGGCGCCGCGCTTACGGTGCAGACATCGGGCGGGCTCGGGCCGACCGTTGCGCTGCATTTCGTCATCGCCGCGCCGGGCGGTATCCTGCTCGGCATGGCCACGGCTTGGTTTTCCGCTCGCGTCACCGGCTATGTCGCGGGAACGCTTGGCGGCAACCTCCTGCAGTTCGTCCAGACATTCCTCCTCTGGATCGTCGCCGAACATCTCGGCCTGTCGGCGGTGCTCGCCATCGTCGCCTTCGCCATGACCATCGCGGCCAGCAGCACCAGCCGCTCCTCGGCCCGCATGCGCGTGCAGTCCTATGCCGTCTGGAGCGCGGTCGTCTTCGTGCTCAACGTCATGGCTTTTCTGCTGATGGGCATGCAGGTGCGCGATATCATCGGCGGCATGACGACCGAGAGACTGATCCATGCATCAAGCTTCATCGCTGCCGTCGTGATCACCGTCATCGTGGTCCGTTTCGTCATCTGCATCGGCTTCAACCGCGTTCGCAATGCCTTGCTGAGCGGCGATGAGCAGACGGATGTGCGACAGTCGGTTCTAGCGGCCTGGTGCGGCATGCGCGGCCTCGTCACGCTGGCGACAGCCTTCGCACTACCCTCCGATTTCCCACAGCGGGATCTCGTTCTGCTGGCCGCCTTCGCCGTGGTCCTCGCAACCCTCGTCCTCCAAGGCCTGACCCTCACGCCGCTCATCCGGCTGCTCGGGCTCGACCGGCGCGAAGAGGGCGCCCGCGACATGACCGGTTTCCGGCTCGAAATCGCCTCGGCCGGGCTCGACCGGATCGGCGACCGGACAGGACGGGAGGCCGAACTGGTGCGGACCAAGTTCGCCATCGAACGCGCCGCTCTGGCCGATACCGAAGGCGCCGATGCGCTGCAGACCTATCGCGCGCTGGCGCTGGAGGCGATCGACGCCCAGCGCACGGCACTGGAGCGACTGCGAACCGGCAACCGGCTCAATGTCGACGAGTACAATCTGCTCCTGGAAGAGATCGACTGGCGCGAACTCGCTGTCCTGCCCGACGACCAGCGACGCATCGAGGAGACCTGACTGTGCTGTGCGCGGTTACCTGGTCGGGAAGAACCGATTATCGGGACGCGGCAGGCCGAGGTGATCGCGCAGCGTCGTGCCTTCATATTCCCTGCGGAACCGGCCGCGCCGCTGGAGTTCCGGAACGAGCCGATGCGCCACGTCGTCGAGGCCTTGCGGCAGGTAGGGAAAGACCACGTTGAAGCCATCCGACCCTTCCGCGTCGATCCAGGTCTCCATCTCGTCGGCCACGCTTTCCGGCGTTCCGACGAAGGCGAGGCCGGAATAGCCGCCATAGCGTTGCGCCAGCTGCCGCACGGTCAGCCCCTCGGTTTCGGCAAGCTTCAGCACCTGCTGGCGGCCCGTCTTGCTGGCGTTGGTGTCGGGAAGGTCGCGCGGCAGTGGCGCATCGAGAGGAAAGTCCGAGGCATCGAGCCCGAGGGCGATCGACAGGGAGGCGATGCCGCTTTCGAAATGCACCAGACTGTCGAGCAACGCGCGCTTGGCCTTCGCCTCCTCGATCGTGTCGCCGATGACGATGAAGGCGGCCGGCAGGATCTTCAGGTGGTCCCGTGACCGGCCGAGCGCCTCCAGCCGCCCCTTGATGTCGGCAAAAAGCTCCTGCCCGCCCGCGAGATCGCGCGGTGCGGCGAAGATCACCTCCGCCGTTTCCGCGGCAAGCTGGCGACCGGGCTCGGATTGTCCCGCCTGCACGATGACGGGCCAGCCCTGCGGCGGGCGGGCGATATTAAGCGGACCGCGCACATCGAGACTCGGCCCGTGATGGTCGAGCACATGCATCCGCTCGGGGTCGAAGAACAGTCCGCTTTCCTGATCGCGCAGGAACGCATCGTCGGCAAAACTGTCCCAGAGGCCGGTGACGACGTCGAAGAACTCGCGCGCCCGGCGATAGCGCTCGCCATGCTCCACATGCTCGTCCAAGCCGAAATTGAGCGCAGCATCCGGGTTCGACGTGGTGACGATGTTCCAGCCGGCCCGGCCGTCGCTGATGTGATCGAGCGAGGCGAAGCGCCGGGCGATATGATAGGGCGCATCGAACGTGGTCGAGGCCGTGGCGACAAGGCCGATCCGCTCGGTAACGGCGGCAAGGGCCGAGAGCAGCGTAAAGGGCTCGAACGACGTCACCGTATGGCTGCGTTTCAGCGCCTCCACCGGCATGTTGAGCACGGCGAGGTGATCGGCCATGAAGAAGGCATCGAACTTCGCCGCCTCCAGCGTCTGCGCGAAGCGCTTCAGGTGCTGGAAGCTGAAATTCGCGTCCGGCGCGGACCCGGGATAGCGCCAGGCGCCGGTGTGCAGGCTGACAGGCCGCATGAAGGCGCCGAGATGCATCTGCTTGGACATGGCACTTCCCTTGGGTTCGCCCGGCGATAACAGCACGGGCCTTGAAGCGGAACGGCGAAGGCGTCAGCGATGGTCCAGACGATCGACCAGACGGTCGCCCAGCCATTGGATGGCGCAGACAAGCACGATGAGCACGACCACGACCGCGACCATGACCGTGGTCTCGAAACGCTGGTAGCCGTAGCGGATGGCGAGATCGCCGAGCCCGCCAGCACCGATGGCGCCGGCCATGGCCGAGGCACCGATCAGCGTGACGAGCGTGACGGTGAAGCCGGCGACGATGCCGGGCAGCGCCTCGGGCAATAGCACCTCGCGCACAATCGTCCAGCGATTGCCGCCCATGGAGCGCACCGCCTCGATCAGCCCGCGATCCACCTCGCGCAGCGACACCTCCGCGATGCGCGCATAATAGGGCGTCGCGGCGATGGAGAGCGGCACGATCGCCGCCCAGGTTCCGATCGAGCTGCCGACGATGAAGCGCGTGACCGGGATCAGCGCCACGAGGAGAATGATGAACGGCACCGAGCGGAAACCGTTGACGACGGTGCCGAGCACGCGGTTGACCCAGAGGTTCTCCGATATGCCGCCCTTCCCGGTCATGACGAGGGCCAGGCCCAGCGGCAGGCCGGCGACCAGCGAGATGATACCGGAGGCAAGCGTCATCAATACGGTCTCCCAGAGAGACCGCATCAGAAGATCAAACATGATCGGCGACATGACCCGTGGTCTCCACATGGGCGCCGTGGCGCGTCAGAAAAGCGATCGCCTGCGGCAGCGAGGCGCCGGGAGCAAGCGTGATGAAGAAGCGGCCGACCGACTGCCCCTGGATATGATCGATACCGCCATGCACGAGGCGAATGGGCGCACCCAGTTCGATGGACAGCGCGGGAAGCAGCGTCGCAGCCTCGGGGCCGACCAAATCGACGCTGAGAACCGTCTCGCCGCTTGCCGCAAGGGCCGTGCCGATGGCGGGCGGAAGGCTGGGGCGGATGGCGCCGAGAAGGCTCTTCGTGGTCGCGGCCTTCGGATCGGAGAACACGGACCAGACCGGCCCATCCTCGACGATCTTCCCGGCATCGATGACTGCCACACGATCTGCGACGCCGCGCACGACCTCCATCTCATGGGTAATGAGGAGGATCGTCAGGCCGAGCCGCGTGTTGATATCCTTCAGAAGCGCGAGGATCGACGCCGTCGTTTCCGGATCGAGCGCGGACGTCGCCTCGTCGGACAGCAGCAGCGCCGGCCGCGCGGCGAGAGCTCGTGCAATGCCGACCCGCTGTTTTTGCCCGCCGGAAAGGGCCGAGGGATAGGCATCGGCCTTGGTCGATAGGCCGACGAGATCGAGCAGTTCCGCTGCCCGCTTGCGCCGCTCTGCCCGGGGCATGCCCTCGATCTTCAGCGGCAGCATGACGTTTTCAGCGACCGTCTTGGCCGAAAGCAGATTGAAGTGCTGGAAGATCATCCCGATGCGGCGGCGCAGGGGCTGGAGTTCGGCTTCCGACAGCCCGGTAATATCGCGGCCCTCGATCTCGATCGTCCCGCGATCGGGGCGTTCCAGCCCGTTCAGGCAGCGGATCAGCGTCGATTTGCCGGCACCGCTGCGGCCAATAATGCCGAGCACTTCACCCTTGCGGACCGAAAGGGAAATACCGTCGAGCGCCGCCGTCTCGCCGAAATGCCGGAAGACGCCATCGAGCCGCACGACGGGCGCCTCCGCGGCACGCTGCCCGATATCGGATGTCTCCCGGCGGTCAGCGTCAGCCAAGACGTCCTTGGCTGTCGCGCTGGCAGTGATTGTCATTATCAAGTCCTTCCTCGCCGCAACGGCGAACGGCTCGCGGCAGCCAAGGCCGCGAGCCGTTTCCTGTCTCTCACGCGTGTCGCGTTAGTATGCGCTGATGCCCGTGCCCTTGTACACACGGTCGAACTCGGCCTTCACCGTCTCGTTCTGGTAGGACGACACCAGCGTCTTCACCCAAGGCGCATCCTTCTGGTCTTCCTTGACAGCGATGAAGTTGCGGTAGGGGTTGCCGTCCACCGGCTCCTGTGCGATCCGGTTGTCCGGCGTCAGGCCGCTCTTCAGCGCCCAGTCCGTATTGACGACGGCCGCGTCGAGATCGTCGATGGAGCGGCCGACAATGCCGGCATCCAGCTCCTTGATTTCGAGCTTCTTCGGGTTTTCCTCGATGTCGGTGATCGTCGCGAGAATGCCCGTGCCCTCCTTGAGCTTGATCAGGCCCTCGTTCTGCAGCACGCGCAAAGCGCGACCTTCGTTCGACGGATCGTTCGGCACGCCGATGACGGCGCCTTCTGCGAGATCCGAGATCTTGGAGGCCTTGCGCGAATAGACGCCGATCGGCCAGACGCCGGTGTAGCCGGCCGGCGTGATCTTGTAGCCGTGCTGCTTGATCTGGTTTTCAAGATAGGGAAGATGCTGGAAGGCGTTGGCGTCGATTTCGCCGCGCTCCAGGGCCTCGTTCGGCTGGGTATAGTCGTTGAAGACGACCGTCTCGACCGACAGGCCCTTTTTGCCGGCTTCGGCAACGACGACGCGCCAGACATCCTCGTCCTCGCCGCTCATGATCCCGACCTTCACGGAGGTCTTGTCCTGCGCCAGAACCGGCGTCGGCCCGACGGCGACGACGGCGGCAACGGCTGCGGAAGCGGCAAGCGCCAAGCCGGCGCGCCGGGTGAAGGCGGTCTTTTCGATGAGGGCGGCCAGGGTTTTCTTCATGACGGGTCTGCTTTCGGTCTTGGGAGGAGGACGCTTGAGAAGAGTGCCCTGAAAAATTGCAAATGCTGCGATACGAAGCAACGAAGGATGGCCTGCCGATCGGCACTGCGAGAGAAATTTGGTCCAAAGTCTCAGGCCGTCACGCAATCTCATTCTGGACGCTTGGTAAGCCGATGTTTCTATAAAGCGCCGCCGCCGGCATGCCGGGATCACGGTGCGGCGATGTCGAAGCGGCTCGTCATCGTGACCGAGGTGAAGTCATCGACCAGCACGGTCACCCGAGCGTTCCAGACACCCCCGACCGGCAACACGAAGCCATCCGCCTGAAAAGCCCCGTCTTCGCCGCGCCGGGCGTCGCGCGTGAAGGGGCCGATGCCGTTGGCGGGATGGTCGAGTTCCACCGTGACCGACAGCGGATCGATGGAATGCCCGTCGAGCATCAGGTCCTGCAGAGAAACGCGAACCGGACCTGTCCGCGCCGGCGTGATCGAGAGTGTCGCCATCAGTCCCTGTTCCGCGACCTGCCGCTCCTGAACGAGCGGAAACGACGACGCCAGCGCCCGGGGTGGCGGCGTGAAGCGCCAGAGGCCGAGGACCGCGAGCACCAGCGTGCCGAGCACGACCTCCGCGACGATACTGCGCCGGAGAAGACGCAAGGCGTCGGGCGATCCCGCTGCGGCAGGGCGGGTCCAGAGGAACCGATTGACGGCTGCCAGCGAGACCAGAAGCGCGACGATGGCAAGTTTGGCGAGCAGGACCTGGCCGTAAGCCGTCGCCCACAGGTTCGACAGCGTCTGCACCTGCACGACCGCGAGCAGCAGACCCGAAGCAACGAGCACCACCAGAACAAAAGGGATGAGCCGCGAGAACAGAAGAAGTGCCGCACGATTGGGATCACGCATAGGAGACGGCGGCTTCGATGCGCCGAGCGCTGCCAGAAGCGGCAGGAGACCGCCGATCCAGGCCATGGCGGCGAGCATGTGAAGCACGATGGCGGGAACGGTGGCGAGACGCGGCGGTGCCGTTGCCGCATGCCCCGCCATCGCCGCCGCAAGACCCGCCAGTGCGAAGCCGAGCCCGGAAAGCCCAAGGCGGAGACGGATATGGCGGACCCGAAGCGACACCAGTGCCGAGACCATGGCTGCGGCGCCGACCAAAGCAGCCCGACCATAGGCGGTGGCCGTGAAGCCGGCGGACCAGACCGTAGCCGATACCCATCCGCCCGGCGCCTCTCCGAGCGCATCGAAGCCCTGAAACGCGATCCAGACCGGCGTGGCAGCGATGCCGAGCCAAAGGGAGAGCGCAATGAGCGAGGAACCGCCCGGAACGGCATTTCCGCGCAGATGACACGGACGGAAAAGCAGGGCCGCCCATCCCGCTCCGCCGACACCGATGACGAGGCCGGTCATGGCAAGCAGGCGGGACGCCCAGAGACCGGCCGCTGTAACCGGGTCGATCGCCGACGCACTCCCTGGCCCGCTAGCTCTGGCTTTACCAACGGAAAACAGCAATCCACCGCCAATCGGATGCCCGTCCGCAGACGTCACCCGCCACGACAGGCTGTGCGTGCCGGGGACAAGCCCGGAGGGAAGCGTCACGACGAGCCGCGTCGTGTCGGAGCGGACCACAGGCAGCATTTCCACCTGTCCCACGGGGTCGCTCAGCCGGAAAACGAGGGGATCGACCGGCTCGGAAAACGTCAGCACGATGTGACGTGGCGCCGCCGCGAGAACCGCACCATCCGCCGGATCGGACGCGACGAGCTGCGCATGCGCAAAGGCGCCCCCTGTGCTCGCCAGCAGAAGCAGCAGCACCGTTGTGAACACGAGGAGGCTGGACACGAGCGGCTTGCAACAGTCCGGTAAAGCCTTGGCGGAGATCATTCTGCTGATGCCTCCTGCATCGAAGCGCAGCAGTGGAAATGACGAACGCAGTCCGCTTCGCCCCCGCCGGCGCGTCATCAAAGTGCGGCGCTCCGCAATGCCGGTTCTCCGACCCGACACCGGCCGGTCAGGGCTTCACATCGAAGGCCGGAGCCGGCTTGCCGGGTTCGCCGGCGTCCGGACTTGCGGGAATTTCGATCCAGCGCTCGGCGGCATCGCCACACTGCTGGACGATCGGCACATAGATCCGCCCCTTCGCATCCGCGGCGACCTTTGCTTTGAAAGCGAACTCCGCGTGATCGGCCGCAGGGATCGTGCCGCCCGTCCAGGCGATCTGCGCCCGTTTCGCGCTTGCACCGGCTCCTCCGGCAGCGGGCGTCACCACCGCCGTCCAGCCGGTCTTGTCCTGCGGCGCGATGTCGGAAAGTTCGCCGGGCACCGCAACCCGCAGACCGGTCGTCGCCGCGCCGGCGCAGCCATGCGGAATCTTCAGCACGAGGGTCGTCGTCTGCCCGGCCTTCACGCCCTTTGCCGCGATGGTGACATGCGCCGCTGCCGGTCCTGCAGCGAGAGCGACGCCGGCCGCAAAGGCCATGGCGCCCGCCGCCCGAATGCGGGACCGCGCGGCGGTTCGGAAAGTTTGCTCAAGATGCCTCATCGTCTGCCTCTTTCTGCGTCCGCGCATACCAGACCGCTGCCATACCGACATGCACGATATCGACGGAAGCGCGACATCGAATGGGCGCAGATCTAGCGCGTGATCCGGCATCAGGGAAGATGGGCCGGGACCGAAGGCCTGCGGCTATCCGGCGCGGCAAGCCTGTTAACGGTAGGCGGCGGATCGCCCGGCGAAAGCCGGCTGCGCGTCCGCGGCCGCGCCGTGGGCGGACCGTGCGCTGGCCGAACGTCCCTGGACATCCCGCCTGAACGCATCGAACAGCGTGTAGCCTTGCGCCCACCGCCCATAGCCGCTGGCGATGTTGATATGGCCGGCGGCGCCGATCGTATGAAGCGGCGCTTCGAGGTCGTCCTTCAGCCGGTCGAGCTCGCCCGGCGTCATGTAGGGATCGTTGAGGCTGCCGATGATGAGGCTCGGAAAGGGCAAGGGCATCGCGGGGACCGCGTCGAAGGCGAGACGTCCCGGATGCAGCGCCTCGGTCCGCCGGAGATCGCAGGGCGCGACGAGAAAGGCGCCTTTGACGTTCCGGGCCGACGGGCGCCGGCTAAGATGCGCCGTCAGCAGGCAACCGAGGCTGTGGGCAATGATGTAGGTATCGCCGCCCGCCTCGACCGCGGCATCCAGCGCCGCGAGCCAGGTTTCGAGATCCGGATGCTCCCAGTCCGCCTGCTGCAGCATGCGCGTCTGCGGCCGGTCCTCGTGCCAGACCCTCTGCCAGTGCCCTTCGCCGGACCCGAAAAGTCCGGGAACGATCAGCGTCTGGACCGCACCGCCGGTGGGCGCCTGGGTCTGGGTCTGGGTCTGGGTCTGGGTCGAGATCGGGCCTGCGCTCTCGACCCTCGTCATCCGGGATACCGCCCGAAACAGGCGCCTTCTCGGGAACAGGGGCCTAGAGCAATTCCAGCAAAAGTGCGCAGCGGTTTTGCGTCCGGAACTGCGTTGAAACAGTGAGATAGAGGGTTTTTGCGATTCGGAGAAACGCGGAAACGCTCTAGTACCATGGCCCACCCGCCATGCCCCAGTAGAACATCTCTTCGGAACGATGCGACGATCGCCGCTCGTCGCCGCCCTCATCCTGCCAGCTCCGCTCGGACGTCTCACGCTCGCTCGACGATAGGCGGGTCTGCGCCACACCGGCCCCGACGCCGGGGATGCCGCCGCTTCGAAAAGCCTCGATGCTCGATTTCAGGATGGCCATCATCGCTCTTACCTCGCTGGGTTGGTGCCGAACACAGCCCCGGGAAACGGTCCGGGTCACAAGCGGTCGTGTTGAAAGCGACCGCCTGCAAACCGGCGCCATGCCGGCTGCTCTACCATCAAACCCTTTAGTCTACCATTTTGGTAGAAAGGAATTGGCGTTGCGCGCGCCTCATGGAAACTGTTTTTCCGCAGAGGCCGCCAAACCCGGAACGAGCGGCTGACACTTGGTATTACATCTCGCTCGGCCAGCGATGCGAGGCCCCGACATGCGTGTCGGGCAGCCGGTCGCCCCGGCCGAACAGGCGATGTCGGAACGAGCCCTCACGATAGGCCGTCTTGTAAAGTCCGCGCTCCTGCAGGACCGGCACGACATGGTCGATCACGTCCTCGTAGCTTTCCGGCACCACCGTGCGGGTGATGTTGAAGCCGTCGATCTCGCCCTCCTCGACCCATTGGCCAAGAGCCGTAGCGACCTCCGCCCCCGTGCCCACCAGCACCGGATAGCGCCCGCCGAGCGCTGCCTCCTCCAGAATGCGCCGGCGCGTCCACCCGGCAGCCCGGGCGACGTCGACCGCCGACTGGCTCGCATTCGACACGCCATAGGTGATCGGCGCATCGAGATCGTATTGCGCGAAATCGATGCCGGTGCTGGCCGAGAAATGCGCAAGCCCGGCCTCCGGATTGGCATGCGCCAGATAGTCCGCATGCTTCTCGCGGGCGATGGCGCCGGTCTCGCCGGTGACGATGGTGATGCCGACGAAGATGCGCAGCGCATCCGCGCCCCGCCCGGCGTCAGTAGCCTCCTGGCGCAACTGCCGGGCCGTCTTCCGCGCCGCAGCCAGACTGGTGGCGGTGATGAAGATGCACTCCCCGTGGCGGGCGGCAAAGGCCCGGCCGCGGCCGGAGGTTCCCGCCTGGTAGAGAAGCGGTGTGCGCTGGCGCGACGGCTCGGCAAGGTGAATGCCATGCGACCGGTAATAGGGTCCGTCATGGGCGATGGGCCGGACGCGGGCGGGGTCGGCATAGACCCGCGCCGCCTTGTCGCGCCGCACCGCATCGTCCGCCCAGCTCGCCTCCCACAGCTTGTAGAGCACCTCCATATAGTCGTCGGCGCGGTCGTAGCGGCTGTCATGTTCGGCGAGACCCGTGTCGCCAATCGCCCGCGCCGCGCTGTCGAGATAGCCCGTGACGATGTTCCAGCCGATGCGCCCCTGCGTCAGGTGATCGAGCGTCGAGAAACGGCGGGCGAACAGATACGGCGCCTCCGCGCTCTGGTTGGCGGTGACGCCGAAGCCGAGGTTCTCCGTCACCGCCGCCATCGCCGAGATCAGCATGGCGGGGTCGTTGACCGGCAGCTGGATCGCCTCTCTGAGGGTGAGATCCGCCGACCCGCCATAGACATCGTAGACCCCGATGATATCGGCAAGAAACAACCCGTCGAACAGCCCGCGCTCCAGCGTGCGGGCCAGCGACGTCCAGTAGGGCAGCGTCGTATAGAGATGCGACTGGTCGCGCGGATGGGTCCAGAGACCATGATTGATATGGCCGACGCAATTCATGCCGAAGGCGTTGAAGAGGATCTGCTTCTTGTCGGTCGTCATCGTGCGCGCTCCCGGTGGTGGCCCGCGTTTTCGCCCGAGGGCACGGCAAGATCAAGACGCAAGGGCTGCACAAGGCCCGAACGGCGAACGCACTGTCCTACGAATGCGAGACTGTGCCTTCGTCCGTGAATATGCGAAAACCCCAACATCGCATGCAGACTGGCATCGCACACGGATAAGCACGGGAATATCATGAAGAAGATCGGCTTTCTCTCCTTCGGCCACTGGACGCCCTCGACGCAGTCGCAGACGCGCAGCGCGGCGGACACGCTGCTGCAGTCGATCGACCTTGCCGTTGCGGCCGAAGCGCTGGGCGCGGATGGCGCCTATTTCCGGGTGCACCATTTCGCCCGCCAGCTGGCTTCGCCCTTCCCGCTGCTGGCCGCCGTCGGCGCGCGCACCAGCCGGATCGAGATCGGCACCGCCGTCATCGACATGCGCTACGAAAATCCGCTCTACATGGCCGAGGATGCCGGTGCTGCCGACATCATCGCCAGTGGCCGCCTGCAGCTCGGCATCAGCCGCGGTTCACCCGAACAGGTCATCGATGGCTGGCGCCATTTCGGCTATGCCCCGGCGGACGGCGAAACCAGCGGCGACATGGCCCGCCGCCATGCCGAGGTGTTCTACGACGTGTTGCGCGGCGAAGGCTTTGCCGAGCCGAACCCCAACCCGATGTTTCCGAACCCGCCCGGCCTCCTGCGACTGGAACCGCATGCGCCGGGTCTGCGCGACCGGATCTGGTGGGGCGCAAGCTCGAACGCGACCGCCATCTGGGCGGCGAAACTGGGCATGAACCTGCAGAGCTCGACCCTCAAGGACGACGAGACCGGCGAGCCCTTCCACGTGCAGCAGGCGGACCAGATCCGCGCCTACCGGGCCGCCTTCAAGGCTGCGGGCCACGCCCGCACGCCGCGCGTCTCCGTCAGCCGCAGCATCTTCGCCATCACCAACGACCTCGACCGCGCCTATTTCGGCCGCTCGGGCGAAGCCGGCGACAAGATCGGCTTCATCGACGCCGACACCCGCGCGATCTTCGGCCGCGGCTACGCTGCCGAACCCGACGTCCTCATCGAACAGCTGCGCACAGACGAAGCCATTGCCGAAGCCGACACCCTCCTCCTCACCGTCCCCAACCAGCTCGGCGTCGACTACAACGCCCACGTCATCGAAGCCATCCTGACGCAGGTGGCACCTGCGCTCGGCTGGCGGTGAAGCGGCGTTCCCTCGACGTCACCCCTCCGCCAGCATCGCAACAAGCACGTCCGACTGAGAGACGATGCCGACGAGGCGATTTTCGGCGTCGGTGACGGGGAGATGGTGGAGGCCGCCTTCGGCAAACAAGAGGATGGCTTCGGAGAGGGAGCTTTCGGGCGAGACGCTCCGCACGGGACTGGTCATGATATCCTTTACGGTGCCGTTGGGCGCCGTGGCGCCGGAAACGGCCAGCTGGTAGCGGCGGCGAAGCCCAATGGTCGGGCGGCCGCGGGTCCAGTCCGCGCGGTCGAGAATATCGGTCTGGGTCAGGATGCCGATGACGCGCGCATTGTCGTCGGTCACCGGCAGGGCCTTGATGTGATGGGCCCGCAGGAGCGCGTGCGCCTCTGACAGCGAGGCATCCGGTGCGATCGCGATCACGTCGCGCGACATGATCTGCCCGCACGGCGTCTGGCCGGACCGGCGCTGGAACGAGCGCAACTCGGTGCGCTTGAGGATGGTGACGAGCTCGTCGCGCTGGATGTCGAGAACCCGGTCGTAATCCTTCAGCACGGCATCAAGATCCTCGGCGGCAAAGCCGATTCGGGCGGCCGGTGGCGGGTCCTTCGTCTGGTGGCCCCCAAGCGCCGGCGCGGCAACATGCGGATAGCGGCGGCCGGTGAGGTTGTTGAAGAGCAGCGCCGCGGCAAGCAGCAGCAGCGAATTTCCCAGCACCGGCCACAGGAGGAAACCATAGCCGAGCGCGTGGATGGCCGGGCCGCCGAGAACGGCCGTCAGCGCGATCGCGCCGCTCGGGGGATGCAGGCAGCGCAGGCTCATCATGATGCCGATGGCAACCGCCCCGGCCAGCGCCGCGGCGAGCATGGGGTCGGCCACGAGCTTTGCCACCGTCACACCGACGAAGGCCGCGACCAGATTGCCGCCAATCAGCGACCAGGGCTGGGCGAGCGGACTGGACGGCACGGCAAAGAGGAGCACCGCCGATGCCCCCATCGGCGCGACGAGTGCCGGCGAAAGGGGAAATGTCACGGTCAGCAAGGCGCCGAGGAGGCCCGTCACGAGCAGGCCGAACAGGGCGCCGACCGCCGAGCGAAGCCGCTCCTTCGGGCTGACGGGCGAAGCCGGCCAGGGCATGAAGCGGGCAGCGCGGGAAAGTGTGGTCGATGTCATGCCGTCTTCTCCGCAGGGCCGGCCCGCATGAGCGGCGGCCGTGTTGATCGCGAGGGCAGAGCCTCGCCGCTATGCCAGAGGGCCTGGAGAGACCATCTGGCGCAAAAAGGGGCCCGGACGATGACGCACTCGTTGCGTGCGCGATACGGGTTGGATCGTCCGCCGCCTCCCCGGGACTACCCCTCGCCCTGCCCGTCCATGTCATGCTTGCGCGCCGCGATATCCGGCGGGGTCCAGCCGCGCTCGGTTCGGTCGTGCAGCGCGCTGCGGTCGCCCATCATGGCCTGTTCGAGGACCTCCGCGATCTCGCGGGCGCGGGCGATGTATTCCTTGTTCTCGAACACCGACACGTCGTCCTTCCAGAGAGGCGCGAGCTGCCGCAGGCCCCAATTGTCCTGCTTGACGAACACGGCCTTGCTCTTTTCGACGTCGAAGGGATGCATGCCGAGGCTCTGCAGCGCATAGCCGGCCGCCCGGACCGAACTGTCGAACACCTCGCGCACGATGTCGTCGGCACCGGCCTCGTAGAGCTGGTAGACGTGGTTGCGATCATAGGCGCGCGCGATGATGTGGATATCGGGGTTTTCATGCCTGGCATGCCGGACGATGCTGAGGGCGCGCTCGATATCGTCGATGGCCACCACCAGCAACCGCGCCTGCCGCAGACCGGCGGAATGCAGGAGATCCGGACGGCCGGCATCGCCGAAGAAGGAGCGGACGCCAAACTTGCGCAGTCCGTCGATGACATCGGAGCGACTGTCGAGCACGATGGTCTTGTGCCCGTTCGCCAGCAGCATGCGGTTGATGATCTGCCCGAAGCGGCCGAGCCCGGCAATGATGACCGAGGCTTCCTCGCCGATCTCGTCGGCCTCCTCCATCTGCCCCCGGTCGAGACGCGGCACGATGACCTTGTCGAAGAGGATGAAGAGCGCCGGCGTCAGCAGCATGGAAAAGGCGATGACCAGCATGAGGATGGCTGCGAGTTCGGAGGGCAGCACGGCATTCTGAACGGTGAAGGAGACGAGCACGAAGCCGAACTCGCCCGCCTGCGCCAGCCCCAGCGCGAGCAGCCAGCGATCCGAACCGTGCAAGCTGTAGAGATGCCCGACCAGCCACAGCACTCCCGCCTTGATGACGATGACGCCGAGTGTCAGCAACAGGACGAGGCCGAGATTGGCCGTGAGCAGCGAGAAATCGATGCCGGCCCCGACGGTGATGAAGAACAGGCCGAGAAGCAGGCCCTTGAACGGCTCGATATCGCTTTCCAGCTCGTGGCGGAATTCGCTGTTGGCGAGCACCACGCCGGCGAGGAATGTCCCGAGTGCCGGGGAAAGGCCGACCATGCTCATCAACAGCGCCGTGGAAACGACGAGAAGCAGGGCCGCCGCGGTGAACATCTCACGCAGGCGCGAGGCCGCGATCAGCCGGAAGATCGGGCGCGAGAGGAAGTGCCCGGCGACCACGACGAAGGCGATGGCGAGAAGCGTGACCAGCGCCACCTGCCAGCCGGGAAGACCGGAGACGAGCGTCGCGGCATTGCCCGCGTCATGCGCTGCATGCTCGCCGCCCTGCAGGGCGGGAAGTGCCAGAAGCGGGAGAACCGCCAGCATGGGAATAACAGCGATATCCTGAAACAGGAGCACGGAGAAGCTGGAGCGCCCGCCCTGCGACTTCAAAAGCCCCTTCTCGCTCAGCGTCTGCAGCACGATGGCGGTGGAGGACAGCGACAAAATGAGCCCGACGGCCACTGCCGTCTGCCAGGGCAGCCCGAACGCAAGCCCGATACCGGTGACGACCGCCGCCGAGCCCGCCACCTGCAAGCCACCGAGCCCGAGCAGCCGGGCACGCATGTCCCATAGAGCCTGCGGCTGAAGCTCCAGCCCGACCAGAAACAGCATCATGACGACGCCGAACTCCGCGAAATGCTGCAGATCCTGTGTTTCGTTGCCGACGAAGTGGAAGACGGGGCCGATGACGATGCCGGCAATGAGGTAGCCGAGCACCGAGCCGAGGCCGAGCCGGGACGCGATGATGACGGATGTGACGGCGGCCGCGAGATAGACGAAGGCCTGGAACATGAAGCCGCTCATTCGGAGATCCTCGCGGTGACGGAAGTGGGAGACGGCGGCGTGTCGGAAAGCGTCGGAGCGTGCGAGGGGCCGATGAACAGAAGATCGTCGTCGAGAAGCTCGAGCCTCGAGACCGCATCGAGATCCAGCGTCTCGTCGCGCAGAGCCGAGAGCAGCCGGAGATAGGCTGCGATATGGAGATCCCCCCGGCCATCGGCTGCCGAATCATGCGCCGAGAAAAGGGCGAACGGCGGCAGGAAGCGCATGCCGCAGAGCGAGGCGGTCTGCTCCAGCGGCGAAAGCAGCGTGCGCAGCCGGAAATGGTTGGAGCCCTCCTCGCGATAGGCATCCTGAGCACCGCCGGTGGTCACGACCGGCAGGAACAGCTTGCCCGCCAGCTTCGAGCCGCTCTGCCCATAGGCAAAGCCGTATTCCAGCACGAGGTCCTGCCACTCTTTCAGGAGAGCCGGCACGGAATACCAGTAGATCGGAAACTGGAAGATGATGACATCATGCGCCACCAGCCGCGCCTGTTCCGCATCGATATCGATGTTGAAGCGGGGATATTCCGCATAGAGATCGACAAAGGTCACCCCATCGAGCAGCCGCGCCTCATGCGCCATGCGCACGTTGAGGCGCGAATGCCGCTGACCGGGATGGGCAAACAGAATGAGGACGCGCGCCATATGTCTTCCTGGGAACCTTCATCACTGGGGGCGACCTGAGCCGGACACGAGGCCGGGCGGAACGATCGACACGACAGAGCAAGGGGAGAGCCGAAACGGGGTGATGGCCACCGCGATGACCGCTGCGACAATCGGTGTTGCGGGAAGATCTTGTCAAGCGGCAAGACGGATGCGATGGTGGGGCCGAGCGTAACGCTCTCGATGTGCACATCTTATTGCCGGCCGGCGCCCTTTCGGGGACCGTCAGTCGCCGGAGAGAATGAGATTTGGCACTTTTCTTCGCTATTTTTTCGAGCCAACCCCTTTTCATGACGGACGTGTGGTGAGATAAGGAGCGCCGAAGTCACCATACCACCGCCCCAGCGGGCGACAGAGATCAAGGTTCGAGATGCAGGTTCTGGTTCGAGACAACAATGTTGAGCAGGCACTGCGCGTGCTCAAGAAGAAGCTTCAGCGCGAAGGCGTCTTCCGCGAAATGCGTATGCGCGAAGCCTATGAAAAGCCTTCCGTGAAGCGTGCTCGCCAGAAGGCTGAAGCTGTTTCCCGCCAGCGCAAGAACGCCCGCAAGCAGCTGCAGCGCGAAGGCCTTCTGCCCGGCCCGAAGAAAAAAGTTGTGACCCGCTAAGATCTGAACGGCGCCCGTCGGACGGTATCCGATGGCGCGCGGCTGGTCTTCGAAATCACCTCGGAACGACGCTTCGCGTCGCGCCGGGGTTTTTTGCGTTTTAGCTTGCTGTCGCGGAGCGAGGCGATCCGCTGAATGCGGTCTCTCGCTTGACGGTTTGCAACAGAGTCCGCCAAAGCCGTGACGTGGCGAGGAGACAGCCGTATCCTCATGAATGCGGCTGCCTTTCACCCGCGCATCGACAGCAAGGTGCAAACCGGTCACCGCGACCGATATGCGCCAAGCGGCTCAGCGCCTCACGAAGCCTCGTCGAACAACGTCTTGTACTGCCGTGGCTGGCAGCGGAGATATTGCGGGGCGGCCTGCACCGTTGCGCCGAGGTGTGCTGCCGCATGCCAGGGCCAGCGGGGATCGTAGAGAATCGTGCGGGCGAGCGCGATCATGTCGGCATCGCCCGTGCCGATGATGGATTCGGCCTGCTCGAATTCGGTGATCAGCCCCACGGCGACGACCGGGATGGAGACGGCCTGCTTCACATCGCGGGCGAGCGGCACCTGATAGCTCGGACCGACGGGAATGGCCTGCGCATCGCTCAGCCCGCCGCTCGAAACATGGATCGCCGCGCAACCACGGGCCTCCAGCGCCTGCGCGAAGGCAACGGTCTGCGCACTGTCCCAGCCGCCTTCGACCCAGTCCGTTCCCGACACCCGCATGGTGACAGGTCGTTCCGCGGGAAAAGCCTGCCGGACGGCCTCGAACACCTCGAGGGGAAACCGCATGCGGTTTTCGAGCGAGCCGCCATATTCATCCGTGCGCGTGTTGGACAGCGGCGAGAGGAACTGGTGCAGGAGATAGCCATGGGCGCCATGGATCTGCACGGCATCGATGCCGAGACGCGCGGCCCTGCGGGCGGCATCGGCAAAGCCGTTTCTGATCCGCTCAAGACCTTCGGCATCCAGCGCTTCCGGCGCATCATAGGACGGCTTGAACGCCGAGGCCGAAGGCGCCACCGTCTTCCAGCCGAGCGCATGATCGGGCGGCAGCTGCGCCCCGCCCTTCCAGGGAAGATTGGTGGATGCCTTGCGGCCGGCATGGCCGAGCTGGATCGCGATCGGCATGTCCGACCAGCGACGAACGCCCTCCAGCACGCGCGCCATCGCGGCCTCGCAGGCATCGTTCCACAGCCCGACATCGCCGAAGCTGATGCGCCCCTCCGGCGTTACCGCCGTCGCTTCGATCGTCAGGAGCCCCGCGCCCGACTGTGCGAGCATGCCGAGATGCGTCAGGTGCCAATCGCTCATTTCGCCGTTTTCGGCGGAATACTGGCACATCGGCGCAATGACGATGCGGTTGCGCAACGTCAGGCCACCGACGTCGATGGGCGAGAAGAGTTTGGGTGAAGCCATGTCGATCTCCTGAAGACATCCGCGCGGCGCAGGAACAGCCGCTGCTGCCTGGCGCATATAGGGTGGCAAATCGCCCGTTGCATACGGCCATACGGTCCAAGACCTGTCATCCCGTGCCGGAACGTACGCCGCCGCTTGCGAAAACCGGGCGGGCGGGCGACAACAGGGAAACGACACCGTCTGCCGCGGCAGGTCAAGGAGGGAGTGCGCATGTTCGACCACGTTTCCATCGGCGTCCGGGACATCGACCGGTCGCGCATCTTCTATGATGCCGCGCTCACACCGCTTGGCTATGGCAGGCTGACGAGCGGCGCGAAGATGCTCGGTTACGGGGATGAGCAGGTGGGGCTATGGGTGACGCAGGCCGAACATCCGGTCCGCCCGGATCTCCGCTCCGGCCTTCACTTCTGCTTCAAGGCCTTCAGCGAAGAGGCTGTTGAAGCCTTCCACGCCGCCGCCATCGCCCATGGCGGAGAGGACAACGGCGCCCCGGGCCTGCGCCCGGAATACGCCACCTTCTACTACGCCGCCTTCGTCATCGACCCCGACGGCTACCGGCTGGAAGCCTTCTTCCACAAGCCGGACCTGTAATCCGCGATCTCAAGGCGGCGAACCGATCAGACCGGAATCTGAGCGGCGACATCCCGATCCGACGGCCGCTCGCTCTCGGAAAGCCCGTTGGCGACGCCGAGGCGATCGGCCTCGTTCCGGTTCTGGCTCATCTTCCGCTTTCCCTCCAGATGCGTGATCGGCATGCGCAGGCCGACGATGCCGCGCAGCTGGGATGCGATGAAATCCGCCGGCGCGTCGTCCACCGCCCAGGCAACAGCCCTCGGCTCCTCGTGCAGCGTCGTCAGCCGTGTCACGACATCCAGCAGGCGCTCCGCATCGTCGAAGAACTCCACCGGCCCGCGCGCCTGAACCGTCACGTAATTCCAGGTCGGCACGACCTTTCCCGTCTGCTGTTTGGTCGCGTACCAGGCCGGCGTCACATAGGCATCCGCCCCCATGAAAATCGCCAGCCCATCGCCGATGGTCGGCGTCCGCCATTGCGGATTGGCCTTGGCGAGATGCCCGTAGAGAACACCGTGCTCTCCTTCGCTTTCGTCCAGAAAGAGCGGCAGCGGCGTCGCGAACGGCCCGTCGGCGGTGGCGGTGACAAAATTCGCCAATCGCGCCGCCTGAACCGTTGCCAGCAAGGCGCTGCGATCGTCAAGGCGGAAGGCGGGCGGTGTGTACATGGCGTCGATCCTCGTTCAGCCCTGGAGATTAGCGCATAACGGAACGTCGAAAAACAGCATCTTCGCTGCGGCGATCAGGAAAGCGATCGGCCTCAGCCGAAATCGACCTTCGTCAAGGCAAGCGCCTCCCGGCGCAGATCGACGGCGCGTTCCGGCTCGAAGGATCGCTCCAACGTCTCTTGTGCCGCCTTCCACAGGGGAACCGCACTGTCCCGCACCCGCCTGCCCTCGTCCGTCAGCCTATAGGTATGAGCCTGCTCGCCTTTTGCTCGCGTGCTCTCGATCCAGCCCGCTGTCAACAGCGGCTTCAGCGCGCGCAACAGTGTCGTGCGCTCCATCACCATGATCTCGCCGAGTTCGGCCATCCGGATACCCGGCCGGCGATTGATGATGCTGAGGAGAGAATATTGCGAGATCGACAGGCCGAGCGGCGCAAGATGGGCATCGTAGAGCCGCGTAACATGCCGCGAGCCCCGGCGAAGGGCAAGGCAATGGCACTGACGGGATTCTTCGGACATCGACATGCCTATAGGATAGATGTGTATTTACACACTTTCAATCCTCCTTTACGAAGGATGGGCAGCGCAAGGCCGTTTGTCGGGCGTCGCCGTGTCCGCCTGCGCGCCGTCGATCCAATGCCACCCACAAAGGTTCTCCCATGCTCTCCAACAGCGTCTCCGCATGGCTTTCCGCCAGGAACATCCACTATGGCTGGGTCGTGGTCGTCACGACCTTTCTCACCATGCTGGCGACAGCGGGCGCGATGGGCTCGGCGGGCGTCCTCATCCAGCCGCTGCATCAGGAATTCGGTTGGGATATCGCCGATATCTCCTTCGCCATGGCGGTCCGCCTCGTGCTGTTCGGCCTGCTTGGGCCGTTCGCCGCGGCCTTCATGACGCATTTCGGGGTGCGGCAGGTCGTCTGTTCGGCACTTCTGCTCATCATGAGCGGCATCGTGCTCTCCTTCTTCATGCAGGAGGTCTGGCAGCTCGTGCTCCTCTGGGGCGTCGTCATCGGCACGGGGACGGGCATGACCGCGCTGGTGCTGGGCGCGACCGTTGCGACGCGGTGGTTTTCCAAGCGCCGCGGCCTCGTCATCGGCCTGATGACGGCGAGCAACGCCACCGGGCAGCTCATCTTCCTGCCGCTGCTGGCAGCCCTGTCGGAAGCCTATGGCTGGCGCACGGCGCTGACCTTCATCACCGGCGTCCTCGTGGTCGCCATGGTGCTCGTCATGCTGCTCATGCGCGACCACCCGGCCGATCTCGGCCTGCCCGCCTATGGCGACACGCAGCCCGGTCCCGCGCCGCGCCGGGACCATGCCTTCCTCACGACGCTCGTCTCACCCCTGAAGACGCTGCGCGAGGTCTCCGGCCGGCCGGTGTTCTGGCTGCTCTTCGGCACCTTCTTCGTCTGCGGCCTTTCCACCAACGGGCTCATCCAGACGCACTGGATCTCCATCTGCGGCGACTTCGGCATGACGGCGGTCACGGCGGCCGGCACGCTGGCCGTCATCGGCGTGTTCGATTTCCTCGGCACCATCGGCGCCGGCTGGCTGTCCGACCGGTACGACAATCGCTGGCTGCTCTTCTGGTTCTACGGCCTGCGCGGCCTGTCGCTCCTCTACCTCTCGGTCTCCGGTTTCGGCTTCACCGAACTCTCCGTCTTCGCCATCTTCTACGGCCTCGACTGGGTGGCGACCGTTCCGCCGACCGTCAAGCTGACGGCCGACAGCTTTGGCCGCGAGAAGGCGCCGCTCGTCTTCGGCTGGGTCTTCACCGGCCACCAGCTGGGTGCCGCGACCGCCGCCTTCGGCGCGGGCTGGCTGCGCTCGGACTATGAGAGCTACATGCCGGCGCTGCAGATGGCCGGCCTCATGTGCATCCTCGCAGCGCTGGCCGTGGTCATGCTCCGCCGGCCCGCCGCCGCAGTCCCGGCCAGCGCCTGATCTGCGAGAGGTGACATCTTCAGCCTGGAAAACAGCCGGCCGCGTGGAATAGCATTTCCCTTCGGCCGGCATCTTCGCGAACTTCTTCTTTGTCTATCAAATGACTAGGCAATAACGTGGCGGAGGCTCGGACCCTGAGCTGCCCGTTCGCCGGGCCCATCTGTCATGCCAAGGACGGGCCAGCCGGTGTCGCCACATCGCGGCCCGCCTTCCCATCGAGGAAGACGCCATGAGCCCGCTTCACGCCCTGCGCTCCCCTGCTCCCACATCCATCCCGAAAGATGCGACCGCTCTGGCGGACGATCGCGAACGCCTTTTTGCCCGCGCCACAGCCATCGCCGCCGATCTCAGAGCCCGAGGGGCGGCGCTCGACCGGGAGGGCCGCCCGCCCTTCAGCGAGATCACCGAACTGAAGGCCGCCGGCCTGCTCAACGCCCTGCATCCGCCCGAGATCGGCGGCGGCGGGCTCGACTGGGTCGACGGCCTGCGTCTGGTGCGCATCCTCGCACGCGGCGAAAGCTCCATCGGCCAGCTGCTCGGCTATCACTTCGTCAACAGCCAGTACATTTCCTGGGCAGCCGACGACAGCGACCTTGCCTGGCGGCTGTCATCGGAAACCGTAGCGAAGAGCCTCTACTGGGGCGCCGCCGTCAATCCACGCGACCCCGGCCTCGTGCTGACACGGCAAGACGATCACTACGTGCTGAACGGCCGCAAGACGTTTTCGACCGGCGCGCGGATTTCCGACCGCATCAACGCCAGCGCCGTCTTCGGCGACCAGATCGCCAACCTCGTCCTCCCCACCGACCGGCCAGGCTATATCGCCCATGACGACTGGGACAATATCGGACAGCGCCTGTCGGACAGCGGCAGCGTCGAATTCAGGGATTTCCCTGTCCACGACAGCGATTTCCTGCTGCCGCTCGCGGCCCCGGATGCGGCACCGAAGGTGCAGGCGACCTTCAACACGCCGTTGATCCAGCTGGTCTTCGCCAACTTTTACATCGGCACCGCCGAAGGTGCGCTGGCCGAGGCGCTCGACTATGTCCGCGACACCACTCGCCCCTGGCTCACCTCCGGCGTCGAACGCGCCGCCGACGACCCGCATATTCTGGAGCGTGTCGGCGAATTCCGCGCAGCGTTGAAGGCGGCCGCCGCCTTGGCCGACAGCGCCGGTCTTGCGGTGCAGACAGCGCTTGCCCGCGGGCTTGGCGTCACCGAGCGCGAACGCGGAGAGGCCGCCATCGAGGCCTACGAATCCAAGGTCAACGCGACCCATGTCTCGCTGGATGTGACCGCCCGCGTCTTCGAACTCATGGGCGCCCGCGCCACCGCTGGCCATTACCGTTTCGACCGCTACTGGCGCAACGTCCGCACCCACACGCTGCACGACCCGGTGTTCTACAAGGCCCGCGAGGTCGGCGATTTCGCGCTGAACGACCGGGTGCCGACGCCAAGCCTCTACAGCTGAAACAACTGCGCAAAACGAAACGCCGCCATCCTGCACATACGGGATGACGGCGTTTTTTCGAGATGAGAAACGGGAAGGACGGCGTGCCTTGCGCAGCCGCCCTCAACCATCCGAACCCGTCAGTTCTGCCCGGAGGCGAGCTTCTGCTCCACGCGGCCGAGGTCGCGATAGGCGGCACCCGGATGCGGCGCGACGAGGCGCGGGCCTTCGCCGAAAAGCTTTTCGCGCAGCGTCCCCTGCCGGTACGCCGTCTTGTAGACGCCGCGCTTCTGGAGTTCCGGCACCAGCAGATCGACCGCATCCTCGAACGTCTCCGGCGTCACCGCATAAGCGAGGTTGAAGCCGTCGACATCGGTCTCCTCGACCCATTCCTGCATGAGATCGGCCACCGTCTGCGGCGAACCGACAAAAACAGGGCCGAAGCCGCCGATACCGACCCAGTCGGCCATCTCCCGCACCGTCCACTCCTTGCCGGGATCGATGGTGGTGAAGGTTTCCACGGCCGATTGCACGGCATTGGTATAGCGATGGCGCAGGACCTCGTCCGGCGAGAACTGTCCGAAATCGATGCCGGTCCAGCCGGAGATCAGCGTCAGCGCGCCCTCGTAGGAGACGTATTTGCGGTACTCGTCGAACTTGCGCTTGGCGTCGGCATCGGTTTCGCCGACGATGACGGTCTGCAGATTGAAGGCGAGAATGCCGCGCGGGTCGCGCCCTGCCTTCGCAGCGGCTTCGCGAACATTGGCGACATAGCGCTTCAGGACGGCCTTCGACGGCGCTGCGACGAAGATGCACTCGGCATGCTGGCCGGCGAAATCCTTGCCCCGGCTGGACGCGCCGGCTTGGTAGAGCACCGGTGTACGCTGGGGCGACGGCTCGGACAGATGAATGCCCGGCACACTGAAATGCGGACCCTGATGCCCGATCGCGTGAACCTTAGACGGATGCGTGAAGATGCCGGTTTCGCGGTCGCGCACGACCGCATCATCCTCCCAGCTGCCCTCCCAGAGCTTGTAACAGACCTCCAGATACTCTTCCGCCACATCGTAGCGGTTGTCGTGCTGCATCTGCCCGGCCTGGCCGACATTCAGGGCGCCGCTGTTGAGATAGGAGGTGACGATGTTCCAGCCGACGCGGCCCTTGGTCAGATGATCGAGCGTCGAAATGCGGCGGGCGAAGGTGTAGGGGTGCTCGAACGACAGCGACGCCGTCAGGCCGAAACCGAGATGCTCGGTGAGATAGGCCATGGTCGGGATGAGCTGCAGCGGGTCGTTTACCGGCACCTGGGCCGAATGTTTCAGCGCGGCATTCACATTGCCGTTGAGCACGTCGTAGACCCCGAGCACATCGGCGATGAACAGCCCGTCGAACTTGCCGCGCTCGAGCGTCTTGGCAAGGTTCACCCAGTAGTCGAGATCCTTGTAGGACGCCGACTGGTCGCGCGGATGCCGCCAGAGGCCAGGCGACTGGTGGCCGACGCAGTTCATGTCGAAGGCATTCAGCCGGATTTCGCGTGTCATGCTCGTCTCCTTGGCCTCATAGGCTGTTTGGGAATCCGGCGGCGGAGAGCCGGCGAGGGATTTTTGTGCTCCGGCAGAAGAGGATCGCAGGCGATATCCTGAGATATCGGCAAGATTCTCGACGCACCGGGGCGCGAAAAGCACCGACGGCTCGACCCGTCCGGGTTTTCAAACAGCCTCTCAGAGGGCGCCGCTTCTGGGCGGGGCTACGTCGTTGAGGTGGTAATTTCCGGCCACGTGGTACTTCCAGCGGACGGGATCGTGCAGCGTGTGGGTGCGGGCATTGCGCCAGTGGCGGTCGAGGTTCAGCCCTTCGCGGGCGGATGCCGTGCCGGCAAGCTCGAACAGCGTATTGGTGGCCTCGATGGCGATCTCGGTGGTCAGCACCTTGGCGCTCGCCACGGCGAGAGAGGCGGCGACGGCGGTTTCCTCTGTCAGATCGACCTGGGCGTGATCGACCTTGCGGCCGGCATACTCCACCATGGCGGTCGCCGCCTCGATGCGGATGGCGACCTGCCCGACCCGCGCGATGGTCAGCGGATCTTCCGACGCCCGCTCAACGCCGCTGTTCGTCCACGGCCGCGAGACCGTACGAATGAAGCGGACCATGTCGGCAAAGGCCGCCCGGGCAATGCCGAGGTCGATACCGGCATGAATGATCTGCCCGACGGAGCCGATCGTGCCGGGCCGCTCGAAGCCCTGGTGATGCCGCACCACGGCGCTGGGGGGAACACGGACGCCATCGAGGATGGTGGTGCCGCTGCCGGTCGTGCGCTGGCCGATACCGTCCCAGTCGTCAACGATCTCGATGCCTTCAGCTCCGCGCGGCACGAAGGACATGGTGATCTTCTCGTCCTCATCGAGCGCGAAGATGGCGATCCAGTCGGCAAAGAGCACGCCGGTGGAGTAGAACTTGCGCCCGTCGATGCGAAAGCCGGCGCCATCCCGCGTCAGCCGCGTATTGTAGTGCCCGACGGTCTTGGTCCCCGTTTCCGACAGAGCATTGCCGAACCGATCGCCGGCCAGCGCGCGGCCGTAATAGAACCGCTTCTGGTCGTCGGTGCCGTCATGGCGCAAAGCTTCGAGAATGTAGAAATGGTTCTGCGGGATCTGCCCGATCGAGCCATCGGCTTCCGAGAGGATGGCGGTGACCTCGGCCAGCACGGCGTTAGAAACGTCGATGCCGCCATATTCGGCAGGCACGGTGATGGCGAGAAGGCCGGAGGCGGCGAGCCGGTCCATCTCCGCACGCGGCAGGATCCGGTCGCGGTCCCGCTCGCTCGCGGTCAGGGCGAACTCCGCGGCCAGCGTCCGGGCGACGATAAGCGCTTCCTCCTCGCTCGCGATCCTGTCTGCCGTGCGGTCGGTGTCGTGGGTGCTGAGGCGTATCAGTTTGGTCATGGCTCTTCTCCCTAGAGCGCCGCGCGTCAGGCGCGGGCCACGGCCTTGCGGTTGGCAAAGCTGATGGCGAGGACGGCAAAGATCAGGAGGCCGGTGCCCACCTGCTGCCAATAGAAATTGAGACCGGTCAGAAGCAGTCCATTGGAGACGATGCTGAGCAGCAACACGCCGAGCACCGTGCCGGCGATATTCGGCCGCCCATGCGGGCTGAGCGTCGTGCCGATGAAGGTCGCGCCGATGGCGTTGAGCAGGAAGGCATTACCCGACGACGGAATGTAGACGGTGACAGTCGAGGTGAGCACCAGTCCGGCGATGGCCGCGATCACGGAAACGAGGAGATAGGTGACCGCGACATGC
Organism: Rhizobium sp. PP-CC-3A-592; assembly: GCF_003217095.1. GTDB lineage: Bacteria > Pseudomonadota > Alphaproteobacteria > Rhizobiales > Rhizobiaceae > Ferranicluibacter. The sequence continues at coordinate 42,357 of NZ_QJSR01000002.1, read as the reverse complement.
GCCTTCAGCGCAATGCCGGAATAGCGCACCACGTTCGCCTCGATGCCGGTCGCCAGCACCACGCGGCCGAAGCGGCTCTTCGTCAGAACGATCGCCGCGACCGCGATGACGAGCCCCGCAACGATCAGCGGCACGGGCACGCCGGCAACGACGCCGCGACCAAGAAACCGGAAGCTTTCGGGAATGCCGGCCGGCGGCAGATAGACCGGATTGCCGCCATTGGTCAGGATCTGCTGGGCGCTGCGACCGATGAACAGCGTGCCCAGCGTCGCCAGAAACGGCGAGATGCCGATGCCGGAGATCAGCGCCGCATTGAAGAGCCCGACCAACGCACCGCCGCCGATGCCGGCAAGGGCTGCAAGCGGCACCGACTGCCCGGCCAGCACCAGCGAAACGAAGGTGAAGCTCGAAAAATCGATCGCCGTGCCGACGGAAAGGTCGATGCCGCCGGCTGCCACCGCAAAGGTCATGGCGATGGAGACGATGGCGAGCAGCGTGAAATTGTTGACGAGGATGCTCTGCAGATTGGCGACGGTGAGGAAGCTCGGCGCTGCCGCGGAGAAGGCGGCAAACACCGCGACCAAGGCCACGACCAGAGCATACCGGGCAGAGCGGCGCAGCAGGCCATAGGGAAGCCGGGCCTGGGAACCGGACACGAGCGTCATGCCGACGTCTCCTGTTTGCGCAGCAGCGTGGTGGCGGACACGACGAAGAGGATCAGGAGACCCTGGATGCCGCTCACCAGCGTGCTGGAAAGGTTGAGAAGCTGGAAGCCGTTGACGAGGAAACCGACGAACAGCGCCGAGAGCAGCGTGCCGGTGACGGTCGGCACCAGCCGGCGCGAGAAGACGGTGCCGAGCAGCGCGGTCACCACCACCGGCAGCAGGAGATCGCCCGCCCCCGTCGTGCTGCCGCTGAGGTAGGACACCGAGAGAATGCCGGCGATGCCGCCGCAGAACCCGCTGAACACGAACGAACCGGCGATAAACGGCTTGACGGAAAGACCGGACGCCCGGGCCGCTTCAGGAAACTCGCCGACCGCATAAAGCCGCAGGCCCAGCGGCGTCGCCTGCACCACCAGCGCCGCGACCAGCGTGAAGCCGATGAGGACATAAGCGAGAACGGGGATATCGAACGGACCGCTGCCCGACAGCAGCGTGAGCAGATCGCCGGTTGCGGGAATGACGGTGTTCTGCGTCAGCACGAGTTCGAGCCCGGCCACGACATTCATGACGGCCAGCGTCGCCAGCAGCGGCACGATGCCCGCAAGCGTGATGGCCAGCGCATTGACGATGCCGATCGCAAGCCCCGTCGCCAGCGCGCCGGCAACGGCCGCGGCATCTCCCAGACCCGCCTGCGACAAGGCCGCATAGACGGCGGCGCTGAGGCCCATGTTGGCGGCGAGCGACAGATCGATGCCGCCCGTCACCACATTGCCGCCGCCGGCAATCATCACGACCGTCAGCCCAATGGCGAGAACGCCAGCAATCGCCGACTGGCCGAGCACATTGCCGATATTGCCGACCGACAGAAAATACGGTGCCGTGACGGAGAAGACGATCAGCACCGCGACGAAGACGGCAAGCGACCCGCCGCGCAGCAGCAGCGTCGCAATCCGCCGCCCCGCCGTGCCGGAGGCCGCACCGAAACCGCGCGCCGGGACAGGCGTGTTGTCGCCCTGTTGCGAACCGCCGAATGGCACCGCCTCAACCGACATGACGCAGCGCCTCCGAAGACCCCGTGACGTCGGCAAGGACCGCATCGACGCTGGTCTCGCGCGTGTCGAGCTCTGCTGCGATGCGCCCGCGGAAGAGCACGAGAATGCGGTCGGTGATGCCCAACAGCTCCGGCAGGTCGGACGACAGCACGATGACACCGGCGCCGCGTGCGGCAAGATCGGCGATCAGCTGGTAGATTTCGACCTTCGCCCCGACATCGACACCCACGGTCGGCTCGTCGAGCAGGTAGATTTCGGAATGACGGCTCAGCCACTTGGCGATCGCCACCTTCTGCTGGTTGCCGCCCGACAGGGTGCGCACCAGCGCATCGCTGCCATCGGTCTTGATCTGCAGGCGTTCGATCAGCTGGTTCGCTTCCGTCTTCTCCGTATCGGCATTGAGAAGCCCGAAACGGGTGAAGCGATCGAGGCTCGCGAGTGTAATGTTCTCCGCCACGCTGAGGTCGAGCGCCACGCCATGGCGGCGGCGATCCTCGGGCACGAGAGCCAGACGGCGACGCGCGGCCTGCGCCGGGCTCTTCGTCCAGACCGTTGCGCCATTCACCTCGACACGTCCCGACGACGGCTGCTCAAGCCCGAAGAGGGTGCGCACCAGATCCTTGGCACCCGAGCCGAGAAGCCCCGTCAGGCCGAGCACCTCGCCGCGGCGCAGGGCAAAGCTCACATCCTCGTAGCGGCCGGGCGCGCTCAAACCCTCCACGCGCAGAAGCGTCGCGCCGAGCGCGGCGGTCCGCTTCGGGTAGAGTTCGCCGATCTCGCGATTGACCATCAGGCCGGCAATCTCGGTGGCCGAGGTCCCCGCCACCGGCTTCGTCGCGACGTCGCGGCCGTTCCGCAGCACGGTGACCGTGTCGCAGAGATCCTCGATCTCGCCGAGATAATGGGAGATGTAGATGACCGTGATGCCGTCGTCGCGCAGGCGGCGGATCAGCTTGAAGAGCATGTCGGCCTCGCGGCGGACGAGTGCTGCCGTCGGCTCATCGAATACGAGAACCTTCGGCGCATGCAGCAGAGCGCGGGTGATCTGCACGATCTGCTTTTCGGCCGTGGAGAGTTCGGCGATGAGCGCGGATGTCGGCAGGCGGAGGCCGAAATAGCGGTCGAGAACCTCGGCTGCGCGCCGCTGCATCAGGCGACGATCGAGAAACGGCGTTCCCGCAATGCGCGGCTCGCGGCCGAGGAAGAGCGATTCGCCGACCGTGAAGGTCGGCACCAGCAGGCGGTCCTGGTGAATGAAATGGATACCGAGCGCCTCAACCGCATGCGGTGTCAGATGATCGTGGACGACACCGTCGATCTCGATCTCCCCGGCGTCCGCCCGGTGCAGCCCGGCGAGCAGCTTGATCAGCGTCGATTTTCCCGCACCGTTCTGCCCGACGAGACCGTGGACCGAGCCCCGCGCAACCGTCAGCGACACGCCGGAGAGAGCCTTCGTCCCGCCGAAACTCTTTTCGATCCCGGTCAAACGGATAACCGGACGGATGATCTCATCCTCTTGCGGCGACGTCATTTCGCAAACTCCTGCCAGACATGATCAACGACACACGATCGGGGACCGCGACCCGGATGGCCACGGTCCCTGCGGACGGCTGGGGAGGATCAGCCGATACCGAGTTTCTTGGTGACGTCGTTGACGTTCGCCTTGTTGGCGAGAAGCGCGGGGACATAGGTCTCGCGCGGCAGCGTCTCGCCGGCGAGCAGACGGGCGACGTTGCGGATGGCCGTGCGGCCGAGCTCTGCCGGTTGCTGGGCGACGTCTGCGGCGGCAGGCGATGCCGGGTCCGCCACCAGCTGCAGCACTTCGGGGCTGCCGTCCACGCCATAGGTGCGGATTTCGGTGCGGCCGGCTGCGGTCAGCGCCTGCGTCGCGCCCAGCTGCGGAATGTCCCAGGCCGACCAGATCGCCCTGATCGAACCCTTCTCGGGATACTTGTTGAGAATGGCGGTGATCTGCGTGAAGGCGTCCTGCACCGTGTTCGGAATGACGTCGCGCAGCTCGGGCTCGAGGATCTTCACCTTGGGGAAGTATTTCACCACGTTCACCAACTGGTCGTAGCGGATGGCGCAAGGGGTGACGCCGTAGAAGCCGTTGAACACGACGATATTGCCCTCGCCCCCGATGTCCGACACCAGCTGCAGCGCCAGGTCCTTGCCGATGCCCCAGTTGTCGGAGGTCGAATTGTTGAGCGAATGCGTCGAGCCGACATCGATCGTCAGCACGGGAATGCCGGCATCGCGCGCCTTCTTCAGCCAAGGATCGATGACGGTCAGCGTGCCGAGCAGCTGCACGATCGCATCCGGCTTCTGCGCGATCAGCGTCTGCAACTGCGACACGAGCTTGCCATCGTTGCGACCCGCATCCACCGCGATCGGCTCGCCACCGAGCCGCTTCACTTCCTCGATCTGGGCGTTATAGGCCTGCAGATCGAAGAAATGGTCCGTTCCCGCCGTGCTGATGCCGATACGCTTGCCCTTCAGCGAGCCTTCGGCCGCAGAGGCGAAAGCCGATGTGCCGCTGAGAAGCGTTGTGCCCGCGGCAGCAACGCCGGCGACCGCCGACCACTTCAAAATTTCGCGCCGACCGAACCAGCCGCGTGCCTCGTTATCACTCATTTCCCCGTCTCCACATCCATGACTTCGATAATGTCTATCGTTTCAGTAGACTGGATGGCTTTCGAGGAAGGGCGTTTTGTTTGGAGGGCTTTCGGGAGAAACGATCACTCTTTTTCGGTCGTGCAAGGAAACGGCACCGAACCCCCTCGCTCCTGCCCGAACAGGAGCAATGCGATTGATGATCGCACAGCTCCGTTGACGCTCAGGCGACTTTGACGACCAGCTTGCCGAAGTTGCGGCCCTCCAGCACCCCGATGAAGGCCTGCGGCGCATTCTCCAGCCCCTCCACGATGTCCTCGCGGTAGCGCAGCCGTCCCTCGGCGATCCAGCCGGCGGCGTCTTTCAGGAAGGTGTCGCGCTGGTCGCTGAACTCAAGCTGGATGAAGCCACGGATCTGCAGGCTGCGGCTCAGCACCTGGCGCATGAAGCCCGACAGACGATCCGGCCCGGCAGGTGCGTTTCCGTCCTGGTTGTAATGCGCGATGAGGCCGCAGACCGGTACCCGCGCATAGGTGTTGAGCAGCGGGAACACGGCCTCGAAGACGTGACCGCCGACATTTTCGAAATAGACGTCGATGCCGTCGGGGCATGCCGCCTTCAGCTGCTCGGCGAAATCCGGCGCCCGGTGATCCACCGCGACATCGAAGCCCAGCTCGTCCCGCAGGAAGGCGCATTTGTCCGGCCCGCCGGCAATGCCCACGGCGCGCGCGCCCTTGATCCGGGCGATCTGCCCGACGACGGAGCCGACGGCACCGCTGGCGGCGGCCACCACCACCGTCTCACCCGGCTTCGGCTGGCCGATGGTGAGCAGCCCGGCATAGGCGGTAAAGCCCGGCATGCCGAGAACGCCGAGGGCCGTGGAAATGGGCGCCGCATCCGGGTCGAGCTTGCGCAGGCCTTTGCCGTCCGACAGCGCGTAGGACTGCCAGCCGGAATGGGAGAGGACGATGTCGCCGGTCTTGAAATCGGCGTGGTTCGAGGCGACCACCTCGGCCACCGTACCGCCCTCCATGACGCCGCCGATCTCGACCGGCTTGGCGTAGGATTTTGCCGTGCTCATCCGCCCGCGCATATAGGGGTCGAGCGAGAGATGCAGGGTCTTCAACAGAACCTCCCCCTGGGATGGCTGGGGTACGGGCACCTGCTCGATGTGGAAATCCTCCGCCACCGGCGCGCCCTGTGGTCGGCGGGCCAGCGTGATCCGTGTGTTCGTAAGGTCTGTCATACCATCTTCCTCGCTGTCTCCGCCAACGCGGCGGATCGGCGGAACCTCCGCCGATTGTCAGGCTCTGACATAGGCCGCCAAGCCGAAGGTGCAACGTTTTCACGTCGCCTCATGCGCCAGCCACGGGGTAATCGAGCGCCCGCGCGCCATCGGCAAGAGCCGCCAGCGGCTCGTAATCCGTATCCTCAAGCCGAGCAAAACCGACAAGGCCGAGATCCTCGCGAACCTCCGCCAGAGCCGGATCGGCCGCGGCCGCGTCGAGCACCTGCCGAAGACGCGCGACCTCCGCATCGGGCGCGGACAGGCGGGTGATCAGCGGCAGTCCCGGCCCCTTCATCGTCTCGCCAAGCACCCGAATGCCGGAAAGGCGGCGGGGGTAGCAGCGGAGAATATTGGCAAATGTGATACAATCGATGGCCGCGATATCCGCGGCACCCTCGCGCACCGCGTCGATACTGGCGGCGTGGCTGCCTGTCTGAAGGGAGGCACCAAAGAAACGGCCGTCCCTTGCCAGCGGCGCGACCATCGCGCGGAAGAGATTGGCACCGGAATTGCTGTCCGGCTGGTTGATGGCAGCGCGGGCACCTTTCAGGTCGATCAGTTCTGCTGCCTTGCTGTCGCTGCGCACGATGAGAAAGCTGCACATATCCGGCCCGTTGCAGCCGGGATGGCGATAGACTGGCGTCGCGACCAGCCGCACCTTGCCCCGCAGCCGGCTGACGAAGGGAAAGCCGCAGGTCTGTGCGAGCAGAAGATCCGGCCGCAGCCAGGCTTCGTCATAAGGCAGTGTCGAAAGCGCCTCGGGCACGCCTGCGAGACCCTCCGCACGAAGCCTGTCGCGGAGATAATGCCAAAGCTTTGCCGTTGCCGCCGCCACGGGCTCCGGGTTCGCATACATTGCAAGGCTGGCGAGACGCGGCGCGACATTCGAGATCTGCGGCATAGGCTCCCTTCGAATGGATGAGCTCACGTCATCCCCGCCTCACACGGAATGATGCGGATGCGTGATGCGGTCGTGCGGGCGCAGCAGGAAGCGGCGGGCGACATCGAGGTAACCATTGTAGACCAGACCGCCATTCGCCGCCACCAGGGCTTCCCGGTCGCGCCGGTAGATGGCCGGCAGACGATACCAGGGCAGGCCCGGCTTGCGGTGATGCAGCACATGCAGGTTGTTGAACAGGAAGACCGGCCCGAAGATACGGCTGTTCTCGACGATCGCCGTGCGCTCCGCCTCCGCCTCGGCAAAGCGGTGCTCGGCATAGGAGCGCAGCCGGGTGATGGCCGCCCCGGGATAGACGAAGCCGAAGAAGTAAAGCCAGAACGGCATGCCGCAGACGGCGACGACCCAGGTGAGGACGACCGCCACCCCCAGCGCGTGCAGCGCCCAGATGCGGCGGCGGCCAGCCTCGTTGCGCCAGACGCTGCGCGCCTCGCCAGCCAGGAAGCTCGCCAGCATCACCGCGGGCCCGATCGTCAGTCGCCCGAGCAGCGTCAGGTTCCACTGCGCCAGCCGCTTGCCCGCACGCCCGAGGCTCAGCCACATGGCCTGCGTGAAATAGGAGGATTCCGGATCTTCCACCGGGTCGGTCAGGAATTCGTCGCGGTGATGGTCGAGATGGCTGTCCTTGTAGATCGGATAGGGCAGCCACAGAGACAGAGGCACGGAGCCGATCGCATCGTTGATGCGCCGGCTCCGCGTCGGGTGATGATGGATGACCTCATGCTGCAGCGAGGCGTGCCACGCGATCAGCAAACCGCCGATGACGACCACCAGCGGCAGCGGCAGCACCGCCCACCACCACGTCACCGCCAGAAAGCCGCCGTGGATGCCGACGGCGAGAAGAACCGTCGGCCATTCCACCCTTGCCGATAGGGAGGCGGGCGGTGGCGTGAAGCGGTGCGTGGCAGTCTCGGTCATCGATATCCCCTGCTGGTTGCTTGATCTTCAGGCTGCGTCGATCGCCTGGCGCAGATCGGCGATAATGTCGTCGGGATGCTCGATGCCGATCGACAATCTGACATAGCCGGGGGTCACACCTGCCGCCCGCTGGTCCTCGACGCTCAGTTGCGAGTGCGTCGTGGTCGAGGGATGGATGGCCAGCGACCGGGCATCGCCGATATTCGCAAGATGGTAGAAGAGCGTCAGCGCATCGATGAACCGGCGCCCCGCCTCGCGGCCCCCCTTCAGCTCGAAGCCCACAAGCGCGCCATAGCTTCCCGGAACAAAGTAGGCCTCGGCCCTTTCGCGTGCCTGACCGGTCTGGAACTTCGGAAAGATCACCGTCTCTACCTTGGGGTGGGACAGGAGAAAATCGGCCACCTTGATCGCATTGTCATTGTGCTGACGCAGGCGCAGCGGCAGCGTCTCCAGCCCCTGGATCAGGTTGAACGCATTTTGCGGGCTGATGGCGGCCCCGAGATCGCGCAGCAGCACGGCACGCGCCCGCAGGATGTAGGGGTGGAAGCCGATCGCATCCGCCTTCTCGATCCAGGTCTTGCCCTGATAGCTCGGGTCGGGCTCGTTGAGGTTCGGATGCCGCTCCGCAAGGTCCCGCCAGGGAAAGGTGCCGCCATCGATGATCGCGCCGCCGATCGAGGTGCCGTGGCCGCCGATATATTTGGTGGTCGAATAGACCACGATGGCCGCTCCGTGCTCCAGCGGCCGGATGATCAACGGTGCCGCCGTATTGTCCACGATCAGCGGAATGCCGAAGCGCCGCCCGACGGCCGCGACCTCCGCGATCGGGAACACCTCCAGCTTCGGATTGGGCAGGGATTCCCCGTAATAAGCCCGCGTCCGGTCGTCGGTCGCGCGTGCGAAAGCCTCCGGATCCGTCGCGTCCACGAAGCGGGTCTCGATGCCGAAGCTCTTCAGCGTCGCGGCAAACAGCGCCCAGGTGCCGCCGTAGAGGCCCGCGGCACTGACGATATTGTCGCCGTGACGAGCGAGATTGAGGATGGAATAGGCGGACGCCGCTTGGCCCGAGGCAACCGCCAGCGCCGCAGCACCGCCTTCGATTTCGGCCAGCCGCTGCTCGAAGGCATCCTGCGTGGGATTGGAGATGCGGGAATAGAGATGGCCGGGGGCTTCGAGCGCAAAGAGCTTGTCGGCCGTTTCCGTATTGGAGATCTGGAACGACGAGGTCTGGTAGATCGGCACCGCCACGGCACCGGTCGTCGGATCGAACCGGAAGCTGCCGCCATGCAGCGCCAGCGTCTCGGGGTGCCGGCTTTTGAAGGTCGGTGCGCCCGTCGGCACGCTCGGTGCTTGGCGCACGCCCTGCTGTTCTGCGACGTCTGGTGGCTGGTGGATCGTCATGACGCTGTCTCCATGGGAAGTCGATGGGATGGGGAAGTCGGATGGGATCGGGATGCCGATGGAGACAGCGTAGACGCAGGCCTAGAAATACACAGTTTTAATAGACTATTTTTTCGCGCATATGTGAAATTGCTTTCTCAAGCACGGCCTTCCGGCGAAACGGTGCCGACAGGACGGCCGCCCGTGACAGGCCCCTGAACACGTCGCGGCCGATCATGGTGGATGCTTTGCGTAAGCGCTCGCATCGGCACAAACACATGCTCGCGAGGCCGTGAAAAAGAGCATGCGATATCTGTCATCGGCGGGCTCCACGCTTAGTCTACAGACCAACTGAGTTTCCGAGGCCCGACCCTCGGGACTTTCGGACCTGCGACGGAGCACATCTCATGCTGATCACCAGACGTTCCCTCACCGCCGCTTTGGCCGGCACGGCGCTTCTTCCCCTTCTCGGCACCCTGCCCGCCCGCGCCGCCGACAAGGTCATCCGCGTCGGCTACCAGAAATACGGCACGTTGGTGCTGCTGAAGGGCAAGGGCATTCTGGAGGAGAAGCTGGAGGCAATCGGCTACACCGTCGAATGGTCGGAATTCCCGGCCGGGCCGCAACTGCTGGAAGCGCTGAACGTCGGCTCCGTCGATTTCGGCTCGACCGGCGAGACGCCGCCGATCTTCGCGCAGGCTGCCGGCGCGCCTCTCGTCTACGTCGCCCACGAGCCGCCGGCGCCCCGCGGCGAAGCCATCCTCGTGCCGGCCGACAGCCCCATCAAGACGGTCGCCGACCTGAAGGGTAAGAACGTCGCGCTGAACAAGGGCTCCAACGTCCACTTCCTGCTGGTCAAGGCACTGGAAGAGGCAGGCCTTGCCTATACCGATATCAAGACCTCGTTCCTGCCGCCGGCCGATGCCCGTGCCGCCTTCGAACAGGGCGCCGTCGATGCCTGGGTGATCTGGGATCCCTTCCAGGCCGCCGCCGAAGCCGCGATCGGCGCACGCACCCTGCGCAACGGCGAAAACCTCGTGCCGAACCACCAGTTCTACCTGAGCACCAAGACCTTCGTGGAGGCCCATGCTGAAGCGCTCGACGTCACGATCGCCGCCATCGGCGAGATCGACCGGTGGGCGAAGGCGAACACCGCAACGGCCGCGCAGGAACTCGCCCCCATCGTCGGCATTCCCGGCGATATACTGGCCATCGCGCTCGAACGCCAGTCCTTCGGCGTCACGCCGCTCAGCGAAGCCGTCGTCGCGCAGCAGCAGGCGATCGCCGATACCTTCCACACGCTCGGCCTCATCCCCGCACCGATCGTCATTGCCGACAACGTCCGCAAGGGTGGCGCCTGATGGCGGAAGCCTCGCTCGCCGGATCTAAGAACGACACCTCGAATGCAACGCGGAAAAACCCGGTCTCGGACAGGGCTTCCGGAGCGGGCGGCGCCGTCTGGCAGCGCCTCGCGCCCTGGGCGCTGCCGATCGCGATCCTCATCCTCTGGGAGATCGCCTCGCGCAGCGGCCTCGTCACCGCCCGTCTCATTCCCGCGCCGACGTCGGTCGCCGCCGCCTTCTGGCGGCTGCTGCTCGATGGCTCGCTTCTCTACCACACGCTTGCCTCCACCCAGCGCGCGGTGATCGGCCTCCTCATCGGCGGCGGCATCGGCTTTGTGCTGGGCGTGATCAACGGCCTGTGGCGGCCGGCCGAAACCTTCCTCGACAGCACGATCCAGATGGTGCGCAACGTGCCGCATCTGGCACTCATCCCGCTCGTCATCCTCTGGTTCGGCATCGGCGAGACGGCCAAGATCTTCCTCGTTTCCGTCGGCGTGTTCTTTCCGATCTACATGAACACCTTCTACGGCGTGCGCACCATCGACCCGCAGGTCGTGGAGATGGCCGAGGTCTACGGGCTCAACCGCCGCGCCATGATCCTGCGCATCATCCTGCCAGGCGCCCTGCCCTCCATCCTCGTCGGCCTGCGCTACGCGCTCGGCTTCATGTGGCTGACGCTAATCGTCGCCGAAACCATCTCGGCCACCAACGGCATCGGCTACATGACCATGAACGCCCGCGAGTTCCTGCAGACCGATGTCGTGCTGCTCGGCATCATCGTCTACGCCCTGCTCGGCAAGGTCGCCGATCTCGCCACACGCGCCATCGAACGGCGCGTCCTCTCCTGGCATCCGGCCTATCAGGGCCAGGAAAAGGGAACGCCATGACTCTCGCACTGAAATCGTCCCAGACCGCACAGCAACAGGAAACGAGACGGCCGGCAACACCGGTCAACGGCCTGCCTCTGTCGCTGTCGAACGTGGAAAAGCGCTTCGGCGCGCTCAGCGTCCTCGAGAAGTTCTCGCTGGACGTGCCCGCCGGCCGGTTCCTCGCCGTCGTCGGGCGCTCGGGCGGCGGCAAGTCCACGTTGATGCGCCTCATCGCCGGGCTGGACAAGCCGACCTCCGGCACCGTCGCCATCGGCGGTGAGACGGTCGAAGGGCTCAATCCCGATGTGCGTCTCCTCTTTCAGGAGGCCCGGCTGGTGCCGTGGCAGCGCGTGGGGGAAAATGTCGGCATCGCCCGCGGTCCCCAATGGCAGGAAACGGCCCGCGCCACACTGCGGGACGTCGGCCTCGAAGGCCGGGAAAACGACTGGCCGAGCGTGCTCTCCGGTGGGCAGAAACAGCGCGTGGCGCTCGCCCGCGCCCTCGTCAGCCAGCCGCGCATTCTCCTGCTCGACGAACCCTTCGGCGCACTCGACGCCTTGACGCGCATCGAGATGCATCGCCTCCTCGAAACCCTGTGGACCGCGCGCGGTTTCACCACCGTGCTGATCACCCATGACGTCGCGGAAGCCGTCGCACTGGCCGACCGCGTCGTCGTGCTGCGCGAGGGCGCTGTCGCGCTGGACATCGACATCGACCTCGACCGTCCCCGCAGGGAGTTGGCCGATCCTCGTGCAGTGGATCTGCAACGGCGGATTCTGGAGGCGGTCTGACGCTTTTCCGGTGAACCGGACTTCACCGAAAAGGCTCTGCACGGGCTATTGGCGTCTTGTCGGGCGGCAATGCGCACAGGTGGGGCGCTCGGTCATGAGAAGCGCCGTTGCGGCACGTCAAGCAATCGCTTCAGAACGCACCAACTCCTCGAAACATTCTCCCGACCCCGCGCGTTAACACGTCATAAAAATCATAAGACAAGCGGTGGGAGTAAAGCATGACCGACCAGCAGAAAATGTCCTTCGACGCCAGCCTTCTCAAGATCATCGTCGCTGCCGGCGCCGCGCTCATCACCGTGTCGGCCCCGGTGCTATTTTTGGTCTGATGGATCGTTCAGCGGTATGACCCATAAGGTGATCCTGTGGGCTGTCGGGCATCTGCAATTCTGATCTGCGCACGACATATGCGAGCCAGCGGCAAGACGGCGACACGTGCAAAGTCGAGCTGGCCATGGGCATATACCGGGGAAGAAAAGATCGGCTTCGGGAAAGCCATTGTTTTGGCTGGTCGGAGTGGCAGGATTTGAACCTGCGACCCCCACGTCCCGAACGTGGTGCGCTACCAGGCTGCGCTACACTCCGTGACCAGCGGCGTTTCTATAGAACAGCGTTTTTCATTCCACAAGCGGCAAATCACCGGTTCGGGTGAGTTTTTGACAGGATGAGGTCGCAGAGCCCGAGTGCCCGTGGCGGGTGATAGAGATTTTCGGCAACGCTTGGAAATTATTGCGCATCGGCAGGGTCCGACCGATTTTCTTCGGGCGCGATTGGCGCTAGAGGCGTGAGCGAACGGGCGGTGCGCCTCGATGTCGGCACGGGGCTGGCAGGCAGGCGGCAGGGCGTTCGGTTTCAGGATCTTTCGAAGGGGACGATATATGACCTTGCGGGTTTTCGCGGCTGCCGGCCTTGCGCTGGTACTTGCCGGATGCACGACCATTGCGCCAATGCAGCAGAACGCGGTCGAAGCCCGCTGGGCCGGACAGCCGGCCGGCATTTTCTTCGCCCAGTTCGGCCCACCGATCGCCGACGTGCAGAGCGGCGGCGATACGCTCTATTCGTGGAAGGGCGGCTACCGCAACCGCAAGGTTCCCGCGACCTATGCCAAGAAGGCGGACGGCTCGCGCGGCAAGCAGACGTCACCGGCCCGCACCGAATATCTCAGCTGCTCGGTACAGCTTACGGTGTCCTCCGACTACATTATCCGTTCGGTTCGCCTCGTCGGCGACCGCCGCCAGCCGGGTGGCCCGAGCTGGTGCGAGGAAGTGCTGGCCGGCGCCAAGGCGTCCTGAGCCAGAGCGCTCGGGACAGCGTCAAGACATCACACCGGAGCGATCGACGCTCCGGTGTTTTTCGTTGCAGGTCAGCGCGAAGCGCCGTTCAGGCCTTCGCCCGCCCCTTGCGCCCGTCCAGCACCACGAGCAGGACGACGCCCACGAGGCCGATGACGCCGCCGAGGATGGACGTGAAGCCGTAATCGCCGAGCCGCGTGCCCGCGGCAAAGACGACGGCGCTGATGCCGGCGCTGAGGAACATGTTGACCGCGATCAGCGAGCTGCCGAGGCCGGGACGGTCGGCGATGAGGTCCTGCAGATAGGTGATCGGCAGGCTGATGATGGCGGCGGCGGCGATGCCGCTGATGATCGTCTGGGCGTAGATATGCCAGGTCTGCGTGGCCATGCCCTGCAGCGCCATGTAGACGGCATAGAGCGTGGCGCCGATGACCAGCGAGCGCAGCGACGTGATCCGCCGCTCGGCCGCACTCCAGAACAGGATGAAGACGATTTCCAGAAGCGCCACGACGCCGACGACGATACCGATGTCGCGCACCGTGCCGCCGGCTTTGCCGATAATGATCAGCGACCGCACCGCATCGTTGACGAACAGCATGGAGCAGATGAGCGCGATGGCGAGGAGCCGCAGCGCAACGCGCGGAGAGACCACCTCACGCAGCGAGGCGAGGACCCGGTAGCGCGCGACATCGTCGCGAGTCCCGAGCGGCAAAGGCCGCGGCAGGTAGAAGGCCGCAAGGATGAAGCAGACGCCGGCGGCGAGCGCCGCAATCAGATAGGCCGGCAGCATGGATTGCGAGCCCGCCAGCGCGATGCCGACGATGCCGGGCACCAGCACCCACGAAAGCGAGATGGTGGCGCGCATCGTCGCGTTGACCGCAACGAGCTGCGACTGCGCCAGCCCGCCGGAGGCCGCGCGCACATTGGCGAAGATCAGCGAGTTCAATGCGCCGAAGACGGGCAGCAGGACGAGCTTGGCGATGACGAAGGCCGTGATCGTCGCCGAGACGTAGACGAGCGCAAAGCCGGAGATGCCGAACAGCGCGACATAGAGGATCGAGGTGCGGTAATCGCCGAGCCGGTCGGCGAAGATGCCCATGAGCACGCTTGCCGTGACGCTGACGGCAGCGGCCGCAAACATCAGGCTGGCATAACCGCTATCGGTCAACCCGAGTTCGCGGATGCCGATGATCGACTGATAGGGCTGGGTCGCCGCCCCGGAGAAACCGAAGAAGAAGATGGCAAGCGCGCTGACGCGCAGCGACGGGTCCCGGAGGGCGGTCGCAATCGAGAGGCTCATGGGGACACCAGGGCGCGAACGGCCCAGCTGGAGAGAGAGACGGCAAATCGCCGGGACTGTGAGGATGCGAACGATCTTATACGCCCGCACTCCAAGTGCAACGGCGCGAGAGGCGCCGTTGCCTATTTTTCAGCGATGAGGCCTTGCAGAGATACGCCTATGTCCAGCGGGCGGACGACTGCGGCTCCGGCACGTAATCGAAGGCCCGGTCGAACGGATAGGACGGGCGCCGACGACGGTTGTTGGGCAGACGCTCGATATCCTGATTGATGACGCCATCCGTCAGGGCCATGAGGTTCGGCTGGGCGATGGGCGCAAGCTCGGGCGAGAGATAGCCGGACTTGACCACCAGCAGCCGCACGCCCTCGGGGTCGATGCCGTGCCGGGTGAAGTCGACGATATCGTGGTAGGGCCGCCGGCGCGCCGCGAGAATGACCGTGATGCCACCGACCGTGACGACCGCCTGCCGCGCTTCTGCGCCACCGGTGTCATCGAGCCGGACGACGGTGGCGGAAACCTCGGCCGAGGGGCTGGCGGGATCGAGCGCACCGCCGATCCGCAGCGACAGGGTCGCGCCCTCACCCGCCGCAAAGCAGGCTTCCACCGCAGGCCGATCGGTGATGCCGCCGATGACGGCGCCTTGAAAATCGCGCGCGATCAGGGCGTTGAGCACATCCGCCCGGTCGCCCACGCCGCCGCCCGTGGGATTGTCGCCGGAATCCGCAAGGATGACCGGCCGCGTCTCCGTCCGCTCGGCAATATCGAGCATCTCCTCGAGCGGCCCGGTGACGGGACCGAAGCGGAAAGCCTCGCGGGAATCCCAGTAGGATCTCGCGATCTCGGCGGCGACAGCTTCCGCCGCCGCCTTGTCCATTCCGGTCACGACGGCGCAGGCGGTTCCGCGCGGCTCGTCCGCCCAGACATAGCCGACCATGAGGTTCGCATCCCAGATGCCCGGCACCGCATCGTGCCGCGACAGCGCGTCGTAGAGGCTCTTCGCCGGCTCGTCTTCGGTGGAGGTGCGCTCGCCCGGCAGCAGCACCGGCACCGGCGCCCAGGCGACACCGGGCTTCTCGCCGGTCCGCAGCGTCTTCACCAGCATGGACCAAGCCCGCACCATGGTTTCGCGCGTGTCGATATGCGGCGCGGTGCGGTATGCCGCGAAGATATCCAGCTGGTCGATGATGCGCTGGGTGACATTGCCATGCAGGTCGTAGCTCGCCGCCACAGGGATGTCGGGCCCGACCACGCTGCGTGCGGCTGAAATCCAGTCGCCTTCCGTATCATCCATGCCCTCGACATTCATCGCACCATGCATGGCAAGGTAGAGGCCATCGAGCGGCAGGGACGCCTTGAGCAGATCGAGAAATTCCGCCTTGAAGCCCTCATAGGTCTCCCGCGCCAGAGGCCCGCCCGGCACGGCACGGGCATGGAGCAGCGGCAACAGCTGAACATCGGGGTTCGGCAGAAACGAGAAATTCTCGGCCGACAGCAGATCGGGACCGCGCAGAACGCGAAAATCCTCGGGCCGCATCAGGACCGGGGAAGATGTGCTGCACTCGGTATGGATGCCGCCGACGGCGATACGGAAGGTCATGATGTCTGGCCCTTGAGTGGGTTTTGGGTTGGGCAGAGAGGGTTTTTCCTAAAGCTTCGGGCCCAACGGCGCCAAAGCGGCAAACCGCTGCCAGTCCTTGCGCTCCCGTGGCGTCCACGCGGCCTCGGCAACCGCTGCAAGGCGGGGGAAAACGAGGTGGTTGAAATAGTCGCGGTTGAGGAAGTGCTCCGACCAGATGCAGGCCTGCACGCCGCGCATGCGGGCCTGCAGCGCTTCCGGGAAATCGCCGACGGCCTCGTAGGTATAGGTGTGCTGCGGCGGCACGGTGCCGGCCCAGCTTGCGCCCGGCTCCTGAAAGGCCTCGTCCTGCACCATGTCGAGGTAATAGGCCTGCCCCGGTGTCATCACCACATCATAGCCTTGGCGTGCCAGTTCCACGCCGACCTCCGGCTTCTGCCACGCCATCAACAGGGTGCCCTCCGGATCGACCCCACCGCCATGGGAAACCTCGTCCCAGCCGGCAAGGCGGCGGCCGCGTGTCGCCAGCATCTGCTGGATGCGCTTCATGAAATAGCTCTGTAGCCCGGACGTGCCCTCGATGCCCTCGCCCGCCATCAGCTTGCGCGCGAGCGGCGAGGCCATCCAGGTGTTCGAGGCCACCTCGTCGCCGCCGATATGAAGGAGCTTTGAGGGGAACAGCGTGACCATCTCGTCGAAGACCTTGCCGAGAAACTCATACGTGCCCTCGATCGCCGGGTTCAGCGCATTGTTGGGAAAGCCTTGGACGGAGCGATAGCTGTCGGGCGCTTCCTGCCCGTCGGCAAGCTCCGGCAGGGCCACCAGCGTCGCGGTGCTGTGGCCGGGAATGTCGATCTCCGGCACGACCTCGACATGCAGCGCCAGCGCATGCGCGACGATCGCCTTCACGTCGTCCTGCGAATAAAATCCGCCGACCGGCTCGGCGCCATTGCCGAGCTGCGGCAGCATCGGCTCGTCAGGGCCGCGCAGCACGCCGAGCGTCGTCAGCGTCGGATAGGCCTTGATCTCGAGCCGCCAGGCCTCGTCATCCGAAAGATGCCAGTGGAACACGTTCATCCGGTACCAGGCGAGAATGTCGATCAGGCGGATGACATCGGCAACCGGATAAAACTGTCGCGACACATCGAGATGGCAGCCGCGCCAGACATAGCGCGGCGCGTCCACGATTTCGCCGGCCGAGGGAAAACGGAACACGGCCTTTTCGGTCCGCGCGCCGTGCAGCATCTGGGCAAGCGCCGTCAGCCCGTACTGCCGGCCGGCCGTGCCGCTATGCGTCAGCGTGACCACATCACCGAAGTCCAGTGTGTAGCCTTCGGCCCCGAGATCTTCGGCCTGTCGGAATTGCAAGGCGCGCCCTTCATGAACCGGCGCGAGCGACAGCGGCACATGCCCCACGCTGAAAAGACGCCGGTAAAGCGCAATCACCGCGCTGACCGCCTTCAGATCCTCGACCCCCGTTCCCTCCGCGGGGTAGAGCGCGACAGGCACGGCATGCCCCGCCGTGAGGCTTGCGGCCTTCGGCCAGGGAAGCAGGTAAAACGGCTCCGTCACTTTACCCTCGGGCAGCAGGTCCGGTGCAGGCTCCGCCGGACGCCCGCCGAGAAGCAGGTCGTCCACATCGACAGGCACATGGGCACCGTCACCGAGCGTCAGATAGGCGGATTTCGCGCCATCCGTCCGGTGCTTGGCCGGCCGCCAGAGACCGGACACGGTGAAGCGCCAGCTGCCACCCGGCGCCAGCACGAAGCCTTCCGGCGGGGCGAACTGGTGGAAATTGGCGTTGCGCATCAGAAATGTGGCGTTGTCGCAGGCGGGATCGTCCATCACGCGGGTCAGCGACGTATAGGCGAGCTTGAAGCCCGAGAGGGGCGCGTCCGACAGGTTGAACAGCGTGAAGACGAAGCCGCCGCAGTCTTCTCCCTCGATCGGGTGCCAGCTGTTCTCAAGCCGGAAATCATGTGCCTTTGCCATGGTGGTTTCCCTTCTGGACGGTCGTGATGTCAATAATTGTCGGATTGCGAAAAGGTCCGCGCCAGCTCGGCTTGCCCGGCCGTCAGCCCGCAGTCCACCGCGAGGCAGACACCGGTGATGGCACGCGCCTGCTCACCGGCGAGGAAGAAAACGGCATTGGCCACATCCTCCGCCGTCGCGATGCGGCGGAGCGCGTACCAGCGCTTCACATCCTCGAACACCTGCGGATTGGCGTTTGCGCGTACTTCCCAGGCCTGTGTGCGAACGGTGCCCGGCGCAACCGCATTGGCGCGGATGCCAAACTTGCCGTATTCGACCGCAATCGACTGGGTGAGGTGGATCAGTCCGGCCTTCGCAGCGCTATAAGCGGGATGGCCGAACACCGCGAGGCCGTTGACGGAGGCGATATTGACGACCGCACCCTGCGCCTCCTTCAGCGCTGCTTCCAGCGCGCGGAACACCAGAAACGGCGCTTCCAGATTGAGCGCCGCATCGGCCCGCCAGATCGCGCCGTCCGTATCGTGCAGGCTAACCGCGCGCGCGGCACCGGCATTGTTGACCAGCGTGCGCACAAGGCCGAGGCCGGCCGTAGCCTCCGCCATCGACCGAATGCTCGCCTCGTCGGTCACGTCGCAGACGATCGTCGCAAAGCGATCCGAGGACCCAAGCGCGCCGGCAGCCGCGTCGAGCGCTGTCGCGTCGATATCGACCAGCACGACCACATCATGGCTTTCGGACAGGCGGGCGGCGATCGCACGGCCGATATCGCCGGCGGCGCCCGTCACGACGGCAACCGAGCGGCTCATCGGCAACCCCTTCTCGAACGGGCAGAGGTGCACGGCATGGTCAGTCTCCGAGGATCTGGCGGTCGTCACCGTCGCGGTGTTCGACCAGCTGTTGCTTGATGTGGCGCAGCGTCACGGTGGAAAGCTTGCGGTTGCGGTAGGCGACGAGGCTCGCGATCACATCGACGACGGCGAGGAAGGCGAAGCGCGTGGATGTGGGGCGGAAGATGTTGGCCCCCTCCGGCAGGTCGATGCCGACAACCAGTTCGGCCGCCCGTGCCACCGGGCTGTCGGATTGGGTGAGCGCGATGGTGGTGATGCCGTTTTCGCGGGCGAGCGTGAAGCAGCGGGCGAGGTCCTGATTGCGACCCGAGAAGGACGAGCCGACGATGACATCATTGGTACGGGCGGCGGCCGTCAGCATCAGCTGCATGTTGTGATCGTTGCTGGCCGTCACCCGGGAGCCGAGGCGAAACAACCGGTTCTGCAGCTCGGTCGCGATCATCGAGGAATTGCCGCCGGAGCCGAACGTATAGACCATCTCGGCGCGGGAAATGCGGTCGGCCACCTTGTCCAGCAGCGCGGGATCGAGTGCCCGGTGCATCATGAACAGCGCGTTCTGCGCCTTGGTGATCACATCCTCGGCCACATCCGCCGGCTCGGTGCTCTTGGCCTCGGGGTTGAGGTAGCGCACGCCGATGAAGGCGGTCTTTGCAAGGTTCACCTTGAAGTCGGAAAAGCTCTGGCAGCCGACATTGCGGCAGAAGCGGGTGACGGTCGGCGGCGATACCTCCGCCCGTTCGGCAAGCTCGATGATGGAGGCGTTGACCGCGAACTCGAAGTCGCCGAGGAGAATATCGGCAATCCGCTGCTCGGACGGCGAAAACTGTGCCCGACCTTCCTGGATCGTCGTGAAGATATCCATCCCGCCTCCCCCTGAAGCCCTTTAACACGGACCTCTGCCGCGTTCCTTACACCGGCGCCTTGTAGGCGATGCAGTCGATCTCGACCTTGCAATCCACCATCATGGACGCCTGAACGCAGGCGCGGGCCGGCGGATGCTCGCCGAAATATGACTGGTAGATCTTGTTGAAGGTCCAGAAGTCGCGCGGATCGTCCAGCCAGACGCCACAGCGCACGATATGCTCGACGCCGTAACCGGCCTCATCCAGAATGGCGAGCACATTGGCGATGGTCTTGTGGGTCTGCTCGACGATGCCGCCGGGAATGATCTCGCCGTCTTCCATGGCCACCTGGCCGGACACATGCAGCCAGCCGGCAGCCTCCACGGCGCGGGCGAAAGGCAGTCTCTGGCCACCGGCACCGGCTTTCTCAGTGCCATATCGCTTGATGGTCATCGCGGCCCTCGTGCAAATTATTTTCGTCGATGATTGACAATGGACCATAGAAAACCGAACTTGGCCAGAGTTTTTGAGCTTCCATGAAAATAATTTAGATCGAAGGTCATTCCATGC
This sequence comes from Rhizobium sp. PP-CC-3A-592, assembly GCF_003217095.1. GTDB lineage: Bacteria > Pseudomonadota > Alphaproteobacteria > Rhizobiales > Rhizobiaceae > Ferranicluibacter. The sequence continues at coordinate 22,063 of NZ_QJSR01000002.1, read as the reverse complement.
GTGATCCCCATGCCAATCCCTTTCCGGCGAGCGACGTGGCGCGCCATTCCATCTGGGAGATGCTGGTCCCCCGCGACATCGACGCTTTTCTCGCTGCGGACTGGTCGATGGTCTCGGGCGATTTCGTCGAGGACGGCTTTCTCGCCATCAGCGGCAATCACAAGCCGAACCCCGACGACTGGAACCTCGCCTTCCCGTCGCTCGCCGCCTATCGCGACGAATGGCTGAAGCAGGCTCGCGACTTTCAGGATCAGACCTATGGCGAGGACCCGCGCCAGGCGATCTTTGCAACGACGACGCTCGAAGAGATTGAGGTGAAGGGTGAGACGGCTCTTGCCCGCAAAAAATTCCAGGGCGGCATCCGCAAGACCGATGGCAGCCTCGACGTGATGCAGTGGCAGACGCTCTATACCTGCCGCCTGCATGAGGGCCGCTGGAAGATCTGCGGTTTCACCGGTTACCTGCCGAATCCGGCTGCCTGAGCGACACCCGATCGGGCGGTGCGCAGATCCGCGCTTTGCCCTGCCAACCTGCGGAAGGCCTAGCCCGTTGCGTCTCTTTACCGCCGCCCTCGCCACGGAAACCAACACCTTCGCGCCGATCTGCATCGACCGACGCGCGTTCGAGGAGTCCCTCTACGCCCCTCCGGGCCAGCATCCGGAAACCCCGACGCTCTGCACCGCCCCCATCACCGTGGGACGGAAGGTCTGTGCGCAAAAGGGCTGGACGCTGATCGAGGGCACGGCCGCCTGGGCGGACCCCGCCGGCCTCATCAACCGGCAGGCCTATGAGCGCCTGCGCGACGAGATCCTCGACCAGTTGAGGGCCGCGATGCCCGTCGATGGCGTGGTCATGGGTCTGCACGGCGCGATGGTGGCCGACGGCTATCTCGATCCGGAAGGCGATCTTCTGACACGCGTCCGCGAGATCGTCGGACCGGATATTCTCGTCTGCGCCGAAATCGATCCCCACAGCCACCTCACTGCGAAGCGCGTCGCGGCCGTCGATTTCTTCGTCGTGTTCAAGGAATTCCCGCACACCGACTTCGTCGATCGCGCAGAAGACCTCTGGCGGATCGCCGTGGACACGCTGGAGGGTCGCGTGACGCCGGTTATGTCCGTGTTCGACTGCCGGATGATCGACGTCTTCCCGACCTCGCGGGAGCCGATGCGCTCTTTCGTGGACCGGCTGATGCGGATGGAGGCGGACGATCCCGACATCCTGTCCCTCTCCGTCATCCACGGTTTCATGGCCGGCGACGTGCCGGAGATGGGCACGAAAACCATCGCCATCACGAACGGACATCCCGATAAGGGCGGACGGCTGGCGCGCGAACTCGGCCTCGAGCTGTTCTCCAAGCGCGGAACCTTCATGATGCCGCAGATCGACGAGGCGGAAGCGATCGACCGGGCGCTCGCCAACCCGCGCGGCCCCGTGGTGATCGCCGATATGTGGGACAATCCGGGCGGCGGCACGGCCGGGGATGCGACCGTCATCCTCGCGGCCCTTCTCGCGCGCGGAGCCCGCAATGTCGCGGTCGGCATGATCTGGGATCCGATCGCCGTACAGATCTGCCTCGCAGCCGGGGCTGGCGCCGAAATCCCGCTCCGCTTCGGCGCAAAATCCGCGCCCGGCACCGGCAACCCGATCGACGGGCTCGTCACCGTCAAGCGCGTCGTCCGCAATGCTGAGATGCGCTTCGGCGAAAGCGTCGCGCCCTTCGGCGACGCCGCGCATATCCATCTCGATGGCATCGACATCATCCTGAGTTCGGTGCGCGTCCAGAGCTACGACCCATCGCTTTTTACCGCGCTCGGCATTGACCCCACCGAGAAGCACGTACTGGTGATCAAATCCACCAATCACTTCTATGCCGCCTTCTCGAAGATCGCCTCGGAGATCCTCTACTGCTCCGCCGGCTCGCCCTACCCGAACGATCCGGCAAAGACCGCCTACCGCCGCGCTTCGCGCGAGATCTGGCCGATCGTCGAGGACCCGCATGGACTTGCCACGTTGGCGTTGGATGCGGGATAGGACGGCGCTTGCGGATCGGAGAGCCCGTTGCGCAAACCCCGGGCAACCGGCAGAAGACGACGCACCATCAAACATGACACCACCGGGAGAGACGCCGATGACCACCCCGCCCCGGCCGCAGGTCGGCCAGCCCATCCTGTCGCTGTCGACGCCACTGCCCCTCATCGACGAGGACCGGCTGGCTGCGAATATAGCCCGCGTGCAGAGCTATCTCGACAGCCACGGCCTCGCCTTCCGGCCGCACATCAAGACCCACAAGATCCCCGCCATCGCCAAGGCGCAGGAAGCCGCCGGCGCGCGCGGCATCAACTGCCAGAAGATCACCGAGGCCGAGGTTTTCGCGGATGCCGGCTTTGACGATATCCTCATCACCTTCAATATTCTCGGGCCCGAAAAGCTCGACCGGCTGACGGCGCTCAATGAGCGGATTGCAAGCCTCAAGGTCGTCGCCGACAGCGCTGTCACGGTCGCCGGCCTCTCCGCCCGCTTTGCAGGCGCCAAGCCGCTGATCGTGCTGGTGGAATGCGACACCGGCGCCGGACGCTGCGGCGTGCAGGACCCGGCCGCCGCGGTCACCCTGGCGCAGGCGATCATAGCGGCCGACGGCCTCACCTTCGGCGGCCTGCTGACCTACCCGAAGGCCCATGACGAAGCGGCCGTGGAAGCCTTCTTCTCCAGCGCCATCGCGAGCCTGGAGGCTCTCGGCATCCCCTGCCCGATCGTCAGCCACGGGGGAACGCCGAGCCTCTTCTCCGCCCACCACGTGCCCTCGGCTACCGAACATCGCGCCGGCACCTACGTCTACAACGACCGTGCCATGGCCCGCTCCGGCCACTGCACGCTCGACGACTGCGCCATGCAGGTCCTGGCAACCGTCGTCGCCCGCCCGACGCCAGACCGCGCCGTCCTCGATGCCGGCTCCAAGGCGTTGACCTCGGATCTGCTCGGATTTTCGGATTACGGCGTGATCGTGGACTACCCGGATGCGGTCATCACCGGCCTGTCGGAAGAGCATGGCGTGGTGGACCTGACGCGGGTATCGGGCGCCCGGCCCGAGATCGGCGACAAGGTGCTGATCGTGCCGAACCACACCTGCGTGGTGTCGAACCTGTTCGATGTCATGACGTTCCATCGCGACGGTGTGGTGACGCGCGTGGAGAATGTCGCGGCGCGGGGGCTGGTGTGGTGAGGGCTTAAAAAAGAAAGCCCCCCAAACACCCTCAAGCCGCCGTCATAGCCGCAGGTATCTCCAGATTCCGCCAGTCCACGGTCCGTTCCAGCGCCTCGCCATTGGCTTCGAACAGATGGCAATCTGCCGCCATGATGCCGGTGGAGACGGGCTTTTCCACGGCGAGCGGTGCGGAACCGGGCAGAAGCACGCAGTAGGGCGTGCCGTCCGACAGGCTGGAATAGCCGACCGTATTGATGCCCAGCCGCTCGATGACCGAGGGAATGATCGGGATGTTGAGGTCGCCGGGGGTCAGCATCGTGTGTTCGGGGCGAATGCCGAGTGTCAGGGTCTGGCCGACGAGATCGGCGCGGCTTGCGACCGGAACCGTGACCGTCTGACCCTGATATTCCACCGTGACGCCCTCCGGGCCGACGGCCGTGCAGGTGACCGGCACGAAATTCATCTTCGGATTGCCGATGAAGCCGGCGACGAACAGGTTTTTCGGCTTGTGGTAAAGCTCCAGCGGCGCGCCGACCTGCGAGATATCGCCGGCATTCAGCACGACGATGCGGTCGGCCATGGTCATGGCTTCCACCTGGTCGTGCGTGACGTAGATCATCGTCGCCTTCAGTTCGCGGTGAAGCTTGGCAAGCTCGATGCGCATATCGGCGCGCAGCGCCGCGTCGAGGTTCGACAGAGGCTCGTCGAACAGGAAGATCTTGGGCTCGCGCACGATGGCACGGCCGATGGCGACGCGCTGGCGCTGGCCGCCCGAAAGCAGGCCCGGCTTCTGCTGCAGGCGCTGTTCGAGATGCAGGATGCGGGCCGCATTCTCGACCTTGGCTTTGAGCTTGCTCTCCTCCATCTTTTCCACGCGCAGGGGGAAGGCGATGTTCTCGAACACGGTCATGTGCGGGTAGAGGGCATAGGACTGGAAGACCATGGCGATGCCGCGCTTGACCGGCGCCAGGTCGTTCACGCGCACGCCGTCGATGACGATGTCGCCGCTCGTGGTGGAATCGAGGCCGGCGATCATGCGCAGCAGCGTGGATTTGCCGCAGCCCGACGGGCCGACGAAGACGACGAACTCGCCGTTCATCACCTCGAGCTGCACGCCCTTGAGCACTTCGAAGTCGCCGTAGAACTTCTGCACCTTGTTGAGGAAGAGCTGTATCACATCGGTCTCCGGTCGCCGAAGCGGGCGGCGTTGGTCTGGACGAAAAAAGGGTGACGGGTCGGCGCACAGGGGCCGGACCCGCGCCCGGGAAGGTGCTGTCGCAGCGGCATAGGCCGCCGCGACAGCAGGCAGGAAGGGCTTATTTGTACTCTTCGATCGTGGCCGAAGCCTTCTTCAGAGCATCTGCCGGTTCGGCCTTGCCGGTCACGACCGACTGTACCATTTCGATGATGGCGTTCTGGAAGCCCTTGTAATCCTTGAACAGGGGCTCCGGACCACCGAAGGCGATGCCATCGATGAACGGCTTCCACGACGGGTCCGCCTTGACGAATTCGTCAACCTTGGCCGAAGGACGCAGCGGGGTGAGGCCAGCGCCGCCCTGCAATTCGTATTCGCCCTGCGGGCCCGGCGAGGTGATGAACTTGGCGAACTCGATCGCCTTTTCCTCGACGCCCGTGCCCTTGAAGACGGCCAGGCTGTCGGTGATCAGCAGCGTGCCTTCGCCCTTGGCGGAAGGGCCGAGCGGCAGCGGCGCGACGCCCCACTTCATGTCGGTCTTCTTGAGAAGAGCCGCGGCACCGGAGGCGGACTGGATCATGCCGGCCTTGCCGTCGAGGAAGATGGCACGGATTTCGTTCTGCTCGTAGGCGGTCGCGCCTTCGACGGAATAGGGCGTGATGTCCTTGACGGCCTGCAGGGCTGCCAGAACTTCCGGGCTGTCCATGACGATCTTGTCGCCATCGATGACCTTGCCGTTATTGGTGTAAACCCAATGCATGAACTGGTGCATGGTGTTGTCGAAGGTCTTGGCCGGCAGACCGTAACCGGCGATCCCGGTCTTTTCCTTGATCTGCTTGGCGAAGGCGATTTCTTCGGCCCAGGTCTTCGGCGGGGTTTCCGGGTCGAGGCCGGCCTTCGCGAAGAGGTCCTTGTTCCAGTAGAGCGCCTTGGTCGAGAAAGCGACCGGCACGCCCCACTGATTGTCGTCGAAGGTCACGGTATCGACGATGTTCGGGTAGTAGCTCTTCTTTTCCTCATCCGTCATCGGCACGGGAACGATCAGATCGTTCTCGGCGAATTCCTTCAGCGTGCGCGAGCCGACATAGGCCATGCCGACCGGGTTACCGGCAGCCGCCAAAGTCGTTGCCTTGTCCTGGCACTGCTCCCAGCCGACCAGTTCGGGCTTCACGGTCCAGCCGGCGTTCTTGCCTTCCCATTCCTTGATGTACTTCTCGTGGATCGGGTCGATCTTGTCGCCGCAATAGATCCAGCTGATTTCCTGGTCGGCAGCCTGTGCCGTCACAGCGGTGCCGAGCAGGCCGAGCGCGGTCGAGCCGAGCAGCGACAGGGCCAGCAGCCCGGTTTTGAAGTGAAATGTCATGTTCTTATGCTCCCGTTTGTTCTCTGGTGGTTGGTCTTATTGTTTCACCGCGCCGGCGGTCAGGCCGCTGACGAGATAGCGTTGCAGGAAGAAGATGATGATCATGGCCGGGGCGATGCCGACGAAACTCGCCGCCATGAGCTCGTTCCAGACGACTTCCTGACGTCCGAAATAGGCAAACAGTCCCACCGGGAGCGGCGCGTATTCGGACTTCGAATTGAAGGTGAGCGCATAGATGAACTGCTGCGCGTAGGAGCCGATGAAGGTGGTGATGGCCACCACCACGATGCCGGGCATGGCGATCGGCAGGATGACGCGGCGCAGCGTGTAGAAATGACTGGCGCCATCCACGAAGGCCGCTTCGTCCAGTTCCTTGGGGATGCGCATCATGTAGGTGCGCAGCAGCCAGATGGCCGTGGGGATGAGGAAGGCGACGCCCGGCACGATCATCGCGAAGTAGGTGTTGAGCACGCCGAGCGAGCGCATCAGCCGGAAAAGCGGGATGAGGAGCACGGCACCGGAGAACATGTTGACCGCAAGGAAGGCCCCGAGAAGCTGACCCGAGCCCTTGAACTCGAAGCGGGCAAAGGCATAGGCCGCGGGCACCACGAGGATCAACACGGCGATGGTGACGACGCTGGAAATGAACAGTGAATTGAAGATGTAGCGCGCGAAGCCGGGAACGCTGACCCACATGGTCCGGTAGGCCTCGAACGAGCCGTTTTCCGGAATGAAGCGGTAAGGCGAGGAAAACAGCTGGCTCAGCGGCTTCAGCGACACCAGGAACCCTTCGACAAAGGGCGCCAGCAGGAAGGTCAGGAAGACGAAGATCCCTGCATAGATCCCGATGATCTCGTACCAGGCATAGCGGTTGATCAGGACGGACGGCTCTTTCATCGCTTGTCTCCGGAAGAAAGGCGGCTGGTCATGCGGAAGTAGAAGACGCAGAAGATCGACAGGAAGATGCAGATCAGAACCGCCCGTGCCGCGCCCTCCCCGTACTTGTTGGAACCGATCGCCGTCCGATAGGTGTCGATGATCATCGTCGTCGTCTCGCCGGTCGGCCCGCCGCGCGTGAGAATCCAGATGATGTCGAAGGAATTGAAGGTCGAGATCATGGATATCATCGACATCGTGATCATCGACGGCACCAGCAGCGGCAGGGTGATGCGGCGGAAGCGGTAGAGCCGGCCGGCACCGTCCGTCCAGGCGGCCTCGTAGAGATCCTGCGGAATCGATTGCATGGCCGCCAGCATATAGAGCGTGACCATGGGAACGCCGATCCACACATCGGTGATGACGGTCGCCCAGAAGGCGGTGGAACCCTGCGCGAGGAAGGCGATCGGGCTGTCGGACAGGCCAAAGCGCTGGAGCAGACCCGAAATCATGCCGAACTGGCCGTTATACATCCAGCCCCACATGAAGATGCCGATGGCCATGGGCACGATCCAGGGCGGCATGGTCAGCACGCGGAAGAGCGCCCGTCCGGGCACGGCCGCGTTCAGCATGGAGGCGCCGAACGTGCCGATGATCATCTTTAGCGACACCGAAAAGAACGTCCAGATGAAGGTCCGGATGATGACTTCGGCGAAGGTGGCGTTGAAGATCTTGCTGTAATTCGCCCAGCCCACCCAGTTCGTCGTCTTCTTCAGGGATGCATCCGTGAAGGAGAGGATGAACGTATCCAAGAGCGGATAAGCGACGATAACGGTGACGTAGAGAATAGCCGGCGCCATGAGGAGCCAGGCGAAGAGGACGGTGCTTCGTTTGGCTTCCATGACCTACCCTCTCAAGCCGACTTGGTCTGCGGTGCGGATGACGCAGCGGCTGTGCCATGCAGGCAGGCATCGTATTCGGCCCAGACCGGCGCGAGATCGACGACCTTGCGGGCAAACCGGGCCTCGTCCATCGCGAGCGCCAGAACGCCCGCCTCGATGGCGTTCAGCGCCGACACGGGAAGCGTCTGACCTTCCGTGATGAACTTGAACACGTCTTCGGCCATCTGCTCGTCGGCACCGTAGTGATGCGACATCTCGGACGGCGCCTGGTAGGTCTTGGCGACGACCTTCTCGTTGTTGCGCGCACTGTGCACATCGAGATAGCCGCGCACGAAATCGCCTTCCGCCATGCCCTTGGACCCGATGACGCAGAAGCGGCGGAACTGGTCCGGCACGTTCAGATTGGTGTGGAACGTCATGGCCGCGCCGTTCTCATATTCGACGATCGCGGTCTGGTAGTCGATCAGGTCGCCATCGCTGTCGAACACCTTGTCGGAGCCTTCCCAGCCGCTCGGCTTGCGGTGATAGACTTCCATGTCGTTGGCGCCCTCATTGCGCGGGTCATTGGCGGGAATGAAGCTCTTGCGACCGCCGAAGGAGGACACGTAGCGTGGACGCGCGCCGACCACGCCATTATAGAGGTCCAGGTCGTGGCAGCACTTTTCCAGCATGAAGCCACCGGCATAGCGGCCGTAGCGGCGCCAGTCGCGCATGAAGAAGGCGCCGTGATAGGGCTCGATATGCTCGGACGCCTCGATCGACACGATCTCGCCGAGCCGTCCTTCGGCCTGCGCCTGCCGCAGGTCGCGGTAGAGCGGCGAATAGCGCAGCACGAGGCCGACCAGCAGACGGTCATGCCCGTGACGGTGGAGAAGACGCGCCAGTTCAAGGCTTTCCTCGATGGTGACGACGATCGGCTTTTCGGTGAAAACCGTCAGCCCGGCCTCGAGCCCGATGCGGATATGCTCGAGATGCATATGATTGGGAGAACCGACCATCAGGAGATCGAAGGTCTCCGAGGCGATCATTTCCTGCGGCGTCGCATAGGCCTTGCCGGCGGAAATGCCCGCGTCGTCAAGACCCGGCAGACCTGCCGGCGCCGGATCGACATGACCGACGATCTCGAACGTCGGATCCATGTCCCTGAAAATGCGGCCCAGATATCCCAGCCGAAACCCAAGCCCGATAATGGCGACCTTCATATCGGCCTGCTCCCCGTTTTTTCGTAATTTATTTTCGCAGCCTGTGTCAGATCGGCGATCTCGTCAACATAAAATCCGTCTTCGTGAACAATCGTGAAATTCATTTTCATGAACGATCGATCCACACTGCGATATAGGACTGCAAACCGGCCATTCTGGTATCCTGCCACCGTATCGATCGACCTTTTCCCGTGATCGTTCGGCGGTTTCGGCAGGTCCATCTCTCGCCAGAGATCGTCCTTAAAATGAACAATACCAAAAACAGGCCAATCGTCCAGCCCTCCAGCAGGTGATTTTTAACGATTGTCTTAAGCCATTGAATTGTTAGGGAATATAAATGGCAACAACTTTTGGAAGAGTCGTTCTGCAATTTGTGAATTGGTTTTTTTTGGTATTGCCTTGCCGCTACTCAAGATGAACCTGATGCCAAAGATCCCTCGGACAGGCCGGAGCTTGCAGCTCGCAGGGCGAGCCAGCCGACATGCGTCCTCGGGACGCAGTACGCCCTGCCAACGACAAGAGCACTTTCGCTGTTCGTGAATTAGGAGTAAGTTGTGTTCCGTTAACGTATACGTCAACGGGAGGAACCGATGGCACTATTTGACTACAAGGGAAGAGATGCGAGCGCGGCGGTATCGGAGGCCTTCAACCTCGCGCGCTATGGACAATTGCGAGCGTTCGGAGCCTTGGGAGAGCTCGGGACGACGCTGACGGGAACGAGCGGCAATTTCTCGCCACCGGCGGGCTGGCATGACCTGACAGCCGCAGATGTGAACCTGCCGGCTGATGACGTCGACAGTTTCGGCTTCTTCCATGGATCGACCTCGCTCAGCGCGCAGGTGAAGATCCTCGCCTATACCGGTGCCAGCGGAGCGATCGAACGCCTTGGCATCTCCTTTGCCGGAACCAGCGATATCGGCGACCTGCCCGATTATCTCACGCTGGCGAAGGGTCAGTATCTCGATCAGTTCGTCTACGTCCTCGAAGCCGCCGCGCGCTTCGCCTCGGCCCACGGGCTGACCGGCGAGGATGTCGTCGTCACCGGCTACAGCCTGGGCGGCGGTGCGACGAACATCATGGCGGAGCGGTCATCCGCCGTCGCCGGCGGCTTCTATGACAACGCGAATTACTTCGGGTTCGACTCGCCGAACATCTACGACAATAGCGCGAAGATCATGAACTTCGGCGGCGAAAACGATCTCGTCTACCGTTCGCTGGGCACATCCACCGACAGCATCATCGAAGGGGTGACGGAAGCGCTCGTTCACAAGGACCGCGAGTTCGGCAGTTCGAACGACAACACCGTCCTCTTCAACGACTTCTACGCCAACCCTCTCTCGCCCTTCGGGCCGACAAGCGTCTTCAATATTGTCGGCGGCTGGAATTCGCACGTCACCAACCTCTTCTCGGACGCGTTTGCCACGATGGCCCGGTCGAGCTTCGCATCCATTATGGAGAAGGACAGCGCGATCGTCGTCTCGCAACTGAGCGATCTCCTGCGCCCCGTCACCTGGGTGGAGGACGTGGCACGCGACACCTCCAGCCATTTCGGAGCACCGGCCTTCATCCTTGGCTCCGATCAGGCCGACCTGCTGCGCGACGGCAAGGCCAGCGATTTCCTTGAAGGCTTTGCCGGAAACGATCGCTTCAGCCTGTCCACGGGCAACGACACGGTTGTCGGCGGCGGCGGCACGGATACGGTGCAACTGGCCGGCGCCATCGGCAATTACGAGGCCATCCGCCTGTCGGACGGCACGCTCGTGATGCATGCCCTGTCGGGACAATACGGGCTGAAGGAAATGACTTCGGTCGAGCGGATCGAGTTCGGCTCGCTCATCCCGACGAGCTACACGGTCACGAACACCAAGCTCGATACCCTGCTCTTCAGCGACAAGACCTATGTCGGCCATGTCGAAGGCACGGTCGGTGATAACAGCCTCGTGGGCACCGCGGGTGTCGACCGCATCTTCGGCCTTGCCGGCAACGACGTCCTTCGCGGCGGGGCCGGCAACGACCTTCTGCACGGCGGCACCGGCAACGATCAGCTCTTCGGCGATGCCGGGGATGACGAACTCTTCGGCGGCATCGGCAATGATGTGCTGTCCGGCGGTGCGGGCAATGACCGCCTGTCCGGCGGGATCGGCAGCGATGTCTTCGACTTCTCGAAGATCGCCTCCGGCCGCGACGTCATCACCGACTTCAACAAGGGGGTGGAGGGGCACGACACGCTTCTCTTCAGCGCCTCGCTCTTCAAGACGTCCGAGGCAGCACTCTCGCATTTCGTACAGTCCGGCGCGGATGCGGTCCTCTCCTGGCTCGGCGGCAGCGTCGTCCTGGCGGATACGAAAATCGCGGATCTTCATCACGGCGATATCCTGATCGTCTGATCGGCGCAGTGACCGCAGCATGATCGACGCTCCGGTTTCAAAAAAGCAGGCGGCGAATCGTGTGCCCTATCAGGGGACGCACGATCCGCCGCCTGCACCCGGCTTGCCAGCCCTACCCGCTTCTCGGTCGAGAGCGTCAACATGCCGCTGCCGGATCAGGGAAGAGGAACCCGGATCAGACAGCGAATGCCGTCGTCGAGAAACTGCAGTTCGGTTTCAGCATTCAGCTGATAGGGCAGCGCCCGCTCGATCAGCTCGCGGCCGTAGCCTTTGCGGCGGGGCGCGTCATCCCTCGGCATGCTCACACCCTCTTCCCGCCATACCAGCCATACGGCCCGCTCTCCCGCATGGTCTTCGATCGTCCAGGAAATACGCAGCACGCCGCTTTCCTGGCTGAGCGCGCCATATTTGATGGCATTGGTCGCAAGCTCGTGCAGCGCGAGGCCGAGCGCCTGCACGCCCGGTGTCGGCACCGTCACCGGCGGCCCTTCCACATGGACCGCCTCCATACGGGACGCGGCACCATGCGCCCGCAACTCGCCCTCGATCAGGTCCCGCAGCGAAATGGTCTCCGCCGCCCGCGCCACGATCCCCTGAACCCGGCTCAGGGCCCGCAACCGGCTCGAAAACTCGGCGCCGAAACATTCCATCGAGGTGCTGCTGCGCAGCGTCTGGCTGGCGACCGACTGGACGACGGCGAGAAGATTGCGCGTACGGTGCTGGAGTTCGGCCACCAGCACGTCCTGCCGATCCTTCATCGCGCGCAGTTCGTGAATGTCGGTCATGGTCCCGATCCAGTCGCCCGTCTGCTCGCCGAACGCCGTCAGCACCGGCAGCGCCCGCATCTGGTGCCAGCGATAGGCGCCGTCGGCGGCGCGGCGAACGCGGTGCTCGACATAGCACTCCCCGGTATCGGCCGCCGCCTGCCAGGCCGAAAGCGTCAGGGCGCGATCCTCCGGATGCACCGCCTTCAGCCAGCCGAGCCCGAGGCTCTGCGGCTGGTCGAGGCCGGAATAATCCACCCATTGCGGGCTGCCCCACGTGCGCGACCCATCCGCCACGCAGCGGAAAACGAGCTGCGGAATAGTGGTGGCGAGCAACCGAAACCGCTCTTCGTTCTCCGTCAGTCTTTGACCGGCAAGATGCGATTCCGTCCGGTCGCGCAGGATCCTGACGAAACCCGACCGGTCGCTCAGCGGCATGGTGAGCCCGGATGCCCAGAAGCGGGTGCCATCCTTGCGCATCTGCCAGCGCTCATCCTCCGCCCGGCCATGGGCTGTGGCATCCGCGCGCTCCAGCGCCGGAACGTCGTCCGCACGGTCTTCGGCAGTGAAGATGACGTCGCCCGACTGTCCGAGAATATCGGCTTCCGTGAAGCCCAGCACGCGCTCGGCGCCGGTGTTCCAGCTCGTCACGCGCCCCTCGGGGTCGAGCGAGAAGATCGCGAAATCGACGGCGCTTTCGAAGACGACCCGCAGCAGATCGTCGCTCTCAGGTGCAAGGAGCGGAGGTCGAGGCGCGTCATGAAAGGTCATGGCCTTTGTCCTCTGTCTGTGGGCCGATCTACAACCGGCTCAGGAGTTGGAGCAGTTCGTCGGGATCGACCGGTTTCTGGAGAAACGGCGCCTCGCGAAAACGCTCCGGCAGGTCGCCCCGGTCATAGGCCGTCAGGAACGCAAACGGCACGTTCCGCAGGGACAATGCATCCGCCACGGGATAAACCTCCGCACCGCGCAGATGAATGTCGAGAACGGCGGCATCGATCTGCTCCGCCTCGTCCACCAGCTTCAGGGCACCTTCGAGGCTCGACACCGGCCCGATGACATCCGCCCCGGCCCGGCCCAGCACGTCCAGAATATCCGCCGCCACCAGATATTCGTCCTCCACGACGAGAAAGACCTTGTCGAAAATATCGGCTTCCTCGTTCACCACCCGTTCCTCGTCATCCTGTCATGTCCTCCATATGCCGGTGTCATCGGCCCATCCTCGCACGCCGGCACCCGGCTTTCGGTCAAGATCCCGAATCCGTATCGCGCTGTTCGGTTCCGCGGGAGATCGCGATAGAACCAATCGCCTCTCCGGCGCAAGATCCCATGCGAATCCGGCCGTCCGGTATCCCAAGTGTTTGCGGCGCAAAGGCGACAGGCGGCAAAGTCGTTTCCGCGCATAGGCGCATTCATGGCGAGAGCCGATAGGTCCATGCGGTTTTCATGGCCTAATCCTGCTTCCCCGGGGACCCTACCTGCCTCATGCCGTACCTTCCTCCCATCCATCCGGTGCGGCGTTATCGACAGGAGGTTCTCTTGAAGACCATAGCCGCCACCATCGCCCTATCGGCCCTCGCCACCACCGGGGTCGAAGCCGAGGAAACCCGGCGAACCCGTGTCGCGCCCGCAGCCGTCTACGAGGTCGCGCCGGGGCTTGGCCATTTTACCGATGACGTGCTGTTCGGCGACGTCTGGCTTCGCCCGCAGCTTGCCGCCCGCGATCGCAGTCTCGTCACCGTCGCCGCGCTGGTTGCCACCGGCAAAACCGCGCAGATCGGCAGCCATGTCGGCCGCGCGCTCGACAACGGCGTTGAACCCCCAGAAATCGGAGAACTCATCACCCATCTCGCCTTTTATACCGGCTGGCCGAATGCCATGTCCGCCGTCACCGAAACGAAGACCGTGTTCGAGGCCCGCAATATCGCCCCCGTGAGCGAGAGCGACGCCGCGCGCATCGTGCTCGATGCCAAGGCCGAGGCTGCACGAAGCCGGACGGTGGACACCACGGTCGCGCCAACGGCGCCTGCCCTTGCCGAACTGACGAACAAGGTCCTCTTTGGCGAACTCTGGACGCGACCGGACCTCAGCCCCCGCGACCGCAGCCTCGTCACCATGGCCGCGCTCGTTGCCATCGGCCAGCCCGAACAGTTGCCATTTCACGCCAACAGGGCCATGGACAACGGGTTGACGGAGACGGAAGCTGCGGAGGTTCTGACCCATCTCGGTTTCTACGCCGGCTGGCCCCGGGCCATGTCGGCCGTTCCCGTCCTGGAGCGCGTGCTCGCGACCCGTTATGAAAAGAAAGCCGAAGCCATGCCCGAAGAATCCCAGATCGAAAAAGCCGATATCACTCTGACCCGTGCCGGCACGGCCGCGACAAGTGGTCCCGAAGCCTATTTCACCGGCAAGGTTGAGATCTCGACCCCGTATAAAGGCGATGCCCCGGCGCGCATCAGCGGCGCCACCGTCTCTTTCCCCGCCGGTGCCCGCACCGCGTGGCACACCCATCCGCTCGGGCAGACGCTCTACATCGTCTCCGGCAAGGGCTGGGTGCAGAAGGAAGGGGCCCCGCGCGAAGCCTTCGGTCCCGGAGACGTCGTCTGGATCCCGCCGCTCATCAAGCACTGGCATGGCGCGGCCGCCGACACGCCGATGGTCCACTTCGCCGTCGCCGAAGCCCTCGACGGCAGCGTCGTGACCTGGCTCGACAAGGTGACCGATGCGGAATACGCGGGCGAAGCTGCTGTCGATTGAGAGATGTTTAGCCTCGCGGGATCGAAGGAACGCGATCCCGCGAGGCTGGAATCCCTTGATCGACACGCCTGAAGACCAGCGCCCACGCATGGAGGCATCGGCTTTGTCCGAACGCAAAAAGTCCAAAGCCTCTCGGGCGCCGTATGCTACACCGAACCCATCGTCATCCTCACATTCGGCGCCGCATGTTTCATCTCATCTTCGGACTGCCCTGGCTGGTCGTCCTCGTTCGTTTCATCCAGCCGCTTCCCTGGCTCTGGTCGGCCAAGGCACTGCTGGCGATCGTCCTGCTGCTCGCCTCCCAGTACCATTTCTTCAGCCGCATCTCATCCGGCTCCGTCTTCTCACCGGAGTTCCCGCGCTGGCTGGTGATCGGCTTCAACCTGCTCTTCGGCGCCATTGCCCTGCTGGCGGTCCTGCAGATCGCGCTCGATCTGGTGTCGCTGCTGCTCGCCCTCGTCAAGGGCCGGCTCATCACGGTTCCTCCCGGCATTCGCTATGCCATGGGCGCAACGGCACTGGCTGCGGCAGCCATCGGCGTCTCCCAGGCCATCCGCGTTCCCCCGCTGAAATCGATCGAGATCGCCATCCCCAACCTGCCGCCATCCTTCGATGGGTACCGGATGCTGCAACTGACCGACATGCATATCAGCCGGCTGTTCCCGCAAGCCTGGGCGGAGGCTGTCGTCGAGAGATCGAATGCACTGGCGCCCGACGTGATCGTCATCACCGGCGACCTGATCGACGGCAGCCTTGAGGATCGCCGCGCAGATGTCGCGCCGCTTGCAAAGCTGAGGGCCCGCGACGGCGTGATCGCCATTCCCGGCAACCATGAATATTTCTTCGGCTATACCGAATGGATGGCGCATTTCGCCGCGCTCGGCATGAGGCTGCTCGAAAACCAGCACGCCATCGTAATGCGGGACAATGCCTCGATCACCATCGCCGGCGTGACCGACCTTTCCGCGAGGGCCCACGACCTGCCCGGCCCCGATCTTGCAAAGGCCCTCGAGGGCGCGCCGGCAGACGCGCCCATCATTCTTCTCGACCACCAGCCGCGCGAGGCGGCACGCGCCGCCGCCGCCGGCGTCGCCTTGCAGCTCTCGGGCCACACCCATGGCGGCCTGATCCTCGGTCTCGACCGTCTCTTCGCGCGGCCGAACAACGGCTTCGTCTCCGGCCTCTACACGGTCGGCGGGCTGCAACTCTACGTCAACAACGGAACCGGCCTCTGGCCCGGCTTCGCGCTGCGTCTCGGCCGCCCCTCCGAGCTTACGGTCATCACCTTCCGACAGAAGACATAGCGCCTGGAGCAAATCCAGCAAAAGCGCGCAGTGGTTTTGCGTCCGAAATGGTGTTGAAACAATGAGATAGAAGGGTTTTCCCGATTCAGAAAAATGCGGAAACCCTCTATCTCCCTCAGCCCCGCGCCCGAAGTGCCACGGTCAGCGGCAACCGCGTGGCAACGAAGGCCGGGATGAGGCCGCCGAGTGCACCGATCGCAAGGCCGAGCAGGCCGGCCACGACCGCGACATCGGATGTCACCGACAGCTGGAAGGACAGGCGCGCATTGTTGGCCCCGATCGTGCTCGCCTGCCAGCCATTGAACCCGAGCCAGGAGACGACGAGACCCAAGGCGACTCCGACCGCGGCAAGGCACATGGCCTCGACCCAGGTTCCGACGAAGGCGGCAAACCGTTGGAAGCCCAGCGCCCGGACCGTGGCGATTTCGATCGTCCTGTCGGAAACGGAACTCATCATCGTGTTCAGCGCACCGGCCGTCGCGCCGATGGCCATCAGCAGTGCCAGCGGCCAGGCAAACAGCCGGATGAGCCGCGCCGTGCGCCCGGATTGCGCCGCATAAAGATCCGCCTCCGTCATCGCCACGAGAGGCACGGCGCCGAGCGCCGAAAGCCGGGCCTGCAAGCGCGTCAGGCCAGCCGGCTCCATCAGCCGCAGACGCAGGCTCTGCACCGCATTCTGCCGGTCGAAGCCGGCGCGGACCGCATCGAGATCGGCCCAGACCTCGGATTCGAACGCGCTGCCATGGGCCGAAAACCGCCCGACGACCCTCCAGTCGACAGCACCGAGACGCACGCTTTGGCCGACCGTGAGGCCGAGTGTCGTGGCAAGCTGGTCACCCACCACGATCTCCCGCGCGCCCGGTCTGAAAAGGCGACCCTCCGACACGGCGATCTGATCGCGCATGGACGCTCCCGCAGCATCCATGCCACGGACCGCGACCGTGCGAACCGCATCATCGCCGGCCATATCGACATCAACGGCGACGATCACCTCGCGCGACGAGACAAGCCGCCCCGCACTATTGCGCACCGCGCCGATATCATCCGTCGTCGCGTCCAGCGAGCGGATGACGTCCGGGGGAATATCCGAGCCGTTTTCCTGCTGCGCGCCACCACCGAGAATGACCGCAACCATCGGCGAGCCCGCCCCGGCAAGGGCTCTTTCGAAACCCTTGGCCAGAGCGAGAAAGCCCGCCAGCACGCAGACGACCAAGGCAATGGACAAGGCCATCGACAGGGAAATGGCGAGCCGGCGCGGCAGGCTGAGAAGATTGACCCGGACCATGATGCCGGTCTGTCGCATGAGCGTGGACATGGAGATCACCGTGTTCTGAAGGCGTTGATGACGGGAATGCGCAGGGCCGCGATGGCGGGAAGAGCGCCGGTCGCAAGGCTGAGGCCGACCATGATGGCTGCGCCCTTGACGAGGACCGCAGGCGAAAACACGAGCCCAAGCTCCGGGCCGGTAAGCTGCGCCGCAAGCCACGCCAGCAGCAGCCCGATCCCGCCGCCAAGCAGAAAGACGAACGACGTCTCCACCAGGATGAGCGTCACGATATGGACGCTTGAGAAACCCAGCGTCTTGAGGACGCCGATCTCGAAGGTGCGTTCCCGAATGGCGAAGATCATCGTGTTCACCACGATCATCAGGAGCGTGACGAAGGCCGCACCCACGACGAGGTTCACGATGAGGCCGACATCGGCATATTGCCGCAGGAAGGCTTCGAGGAACTGCTTTTCCGATTGCGTACGCGTGGGGTTGGCGGAATTGGCAAACCGCGCGTCGATGCGGGCGGCAAGCACGGCCGGAGACACCTGCGCCGAGGGCCGGACGACGAAGGCATCGACGGTGTCCTGTCCCCGGGCACGCGCGGCGTTCACGTAATCATAGCGCGCAATCATAAAATAGGTGTCGGTGGAGGCCGTCTCACCCTCGAAAATGCCAGCGATCTCGAACCGCCAGTCACGCCCGCCATCCTGTTTGGCGAGGTTGAACGCCGTGACCGTGACCCGCTGTCCGATCGTCCACCCTTGAGCATCCGCCAGTGCCCGCCCGACGAGCACTCTGTCACGCGCCATATCCATGGCCGAGAGAAGCGCCGGCGTCAGCCCGAGACCTTTGCCGTTGACGTCCATCAGCCGCGCCATGTCGGCCGCACTCACGGCAACGACATTCTTCTCGACGTCCACAAAGCCGCGTATGCGCGTCACATAGGCAACCCCGGCGACATCGGGAATGGCGGCAAGAGGTGAAAGAGCGGCCATCGGCAGCGCCTGCGTTCGCCCGCCGGCGCTCGTTACGCCGAGGATATCCTCGCTTGCCGCCGAGGTACCCTGCGCCCCGGCGAGAAAACTCGTCGTCAGGCCATAGATCAGGAACGCCGTGGCGATGCAGACCATGAGGAGCACGGCGCGCAGCGGTTTGCGCAAGGCGTTTTGTCTTGCAAGATGAAGGAAGGTCATTCCGCAGCCCTCGCCTCTTCGACGAAAATGCCCTTGTCCAGATGCAGGGTTCGCTTCGCACAACGCGCCGCCTGCGGATCATGCGTCACCATGAGGATCGTCTTGCCCAGCACCTGATTGAGCGTTTGCAACATTTCGAGAATATCATCGGCAGAGGCGCGATCGAGATCGCCGGTCGGTTCATCGCAAAGCAGCAAGCCGGGATCGGCAACGATGGCGCGGGCAATGCCGACGCGCTGTTGCTGCCCGCCCGACATCATGCCGGGATATTGCCGCTCGCGTCCGGCAAGCCCGACGAGATCGAGCACGCGCTCCACCCGAACACGCCGCTCGCGCGCCGACAAGGGCTTCAGCAAAAGCGGAAGCTCGACATTCTCAGCGGCATTCAGCATTGGCAGAAGATTATAGAACTGGAAGACGATGCCCATATGATGCGCCCGCCAGGACCCGCGCGCCGCCTCGCCCATCTGATCGAGGCTATGCGTGCCGATGCGCACGCGCCCGGTATCCGGCCGGTCGATCCCCGCCAGCATGTTGAGAAGCGTCGATTTGCCCGAGCCCGAAGGCCCCATGACGGCCACGAAGTCACCCTTGGGAACGGCGAGATCGAGACCGGAAAAGATCGGAATCGTCTGCCCGGCGATGTGATAGGTCTTGCTGACGCCCTCGAGCTGGATGTAAATGTCCTGAGCTTCGGTCATTGCGCGGTGTCTCCTGTCGTGGTGATGGGAATGCGAATGCGCGCCGCCATGTTGGGTCGCAGGCCTTTCGGCGGGTCGCTGAGATCGAGGCGAAGCGTCACCGTCCCCTTGTCGGCCGAGGCCACCGGCGCAAGACGCCGGACCGCGACCCGAAAGGGTTGATCCGGGAAGGCATCCAGCACCGCCTCGCCGACAAGCCCCGGCCTGAGCGCCGCGATATTCGCCTCCGCCACATCCGCATCGATCGCCAGGCGGTCCATGTCGGTCAGCGTCAGCAGGCTCTGGTCTTCGCGAACACTGTCGGCACGAGCGAGAACCGTATCCCCGACATGCACGGAGAGGCCCGTCACCATTCCGGCAAACGGTGCGGCGACCGTCTGCTCATCGAGGCGATCTCGCGCCATCCGAAGCGATATGTCCGCACTCTCGACGGATTGCCGCGCCTGTGCTGCGGCATTCTCAGCCTGTTGCTGATGAACGCGGGCCAGATCGAGCACCTGTCTCGAAACCGCCTCGCTGGCGAACAGGCGCTCCATACGGTCACGTTCCGTCTCGGATTGGACAAGGTCGATGCGCCGTGCGACCTCCTGCAGGTCCGCGGCGGCCTTTGCAGCCTGCGCCTGTTCAAACCCGAACCGCGCGTCGTGATCCTCCAGCACGACGAGCGCCTGCCCGCGCGCCACGAGATCTCCGGCCTCGACCGCAACCCTGACCACCCGGCCCTCATATTTGGAAAAGACGCGCGTGCCTTGCTCCGGAATGACGAAGCCGGACCCGGTGATCTCCCGTGCGGGAGAGGAGACGACCGGTGAGGAAACGTGATCCGCAGGCACTGCCGGCGAGGATTCCGCTCTTCGACCATCCTCGCCTAAAGGTTGAACCGTCTTGGCTTCCATCCAGGGCGGTGTCCACCCGGAAGCCAAAATCACCCCACCACCGAAACCGGCCGCGACAACCAAGAGGCCAGAAACAAAAATGAACCGTCGCGAGTGCTTTCGCGGCGGAAGATAGGCAGGTTTGGGCTCGAGAGAGAGCGAACCGAGCGTCTCGGCAAGCGAGAGCGTGTGTTTTGTGGGACGTTCGATATGTTGGTTCATACCGCCAGTCTCGACCTCTGCCGGCCCTTGCGAGACCGGAAACAGGATCGAGGCCGTGCTAGATCGCGATCGAGGACGCCCGTTCCCGCCATTGCAGCGGCGTCATCTCTGTTACGCGCCTGAACTCACGGTTGAAATTCGACTTCGTCTGGAAGCCGACATCGAACATGATTTCGGTCACCGACCGCTCGGTTTCCGCAAGCAGCTGGCACGCCTCCGCGATACGCTGCTCGTTGACATATTGCGAGACGTTCTTGCCCGTCGCCCGGTTGATTGCGACGGAGATCTGCCGCGCAGGAATACCGGCTTTCCGGGCAAGCCGATCCAGATTGAGATCGACGTCGCGATACACGTGCTTTGCCCGCATCAATGCGTCGATCGCCGCCATCGTCCCGGCATCCTCGGCCACACCAACCTCCGGAGGCGGACTGACGACCACGACCGGCTCCGGCGGAGAGCCCGTGGACGCCGCAGCAACCGACAGAATCACGAGCAGGAAAAGATTGCTGATCGCAATCACCGGCCGCGCATATTCGCCGTGCGTCCACATAAGATCGAGGAAGACGAACGTATCGACAGCCGCGGACAGGAACAAAGAGAAAGCCGTAAACAGAATCGCCCGATAGGCTGGCGCCGCGCCCTCGAACGGCGCCAACCGCAAGGCATCCGCACCCGGCCGCATGAGGAGCAGAATGGCCAGCGCGTACCCGACGAATTCGCCGACGAGAAGGACGTCGATCAGGTCTCGCGATGTGAGGAGGAAAAGAACGACGGTCAGAGCAGGAATGGCATGAAGCCCAAACTGCCACGTCTTGAAACGCCTGCTTCCCCGGACGAGTTGGACGACGCAAGCATACGCCAAAGGCGGCACGATCGCGGCGCCCACAGGCGCCAGAAACATCACCGCCCGTACATCATATCCCCAACGCAAACCCGACAGGACCGATTGCCAGATGCTGACGATGATCAACGCCAGCAGGGGAAGATTTCGCAATGATCCCCCGTCACGTCGAAGCACGACGGTGAGAAGGACGAGCAACAGGAGGGCAACGACAAAGGGAAGCGGGATGAAGGGCATGGGAAAGACGGATTTCGAGATGCGGAGGAAGACAAAGCATCATGGCCGATTTCGACGCGCCCCGCGACCTCGATCATGTTCGAGGTCGAACGCTCAGAAATGATCGGGCTGGGTTGATCCGTCGCATCTGCGTCTCCGAAGACCGACGGACAACAGAAGTCAGGTCGTCAGGATGACGGAAGCGAAAAGGTGAAGACGCTGGTGCAATAGGGTGGCGAGCAGAATCTACATCTGCCATGAGACGGCTTGGGCCGTCCGTGGTGGAACTCCGTTTTCAGAAGGAGCAGAATATAAACAGAGCCGTCAAGATCCTGACATCGAGCGCTCGGAGGCAATCCTTATGCGCCGACAGAATTTCTCGAATGCGCCTGACGGACGTGCTGCAATGGCGCTGGATGGCAATTGGCTCCCGCTTCGGTGCTTGCTCCGGGGAAGAAAAATTTTCAGCATGCATGATCCCCCTCCCCCCAAGATTTCAAACAGCAAGGCATCTCCGATGGTGTGGTGCAATCAAAGCCGAGACGCGTGTGATGCACGTCCTCACCTCCACGCGCGGGGAATTCGGGAAGCGATGACGGGCGAAGCCCGGGCGATTGCAGTCCCTGAACGCAAGAAAGCCCTCCGGTGAGGGAGGGCTTGATTGTTTGAGATTGTGCGATCATTTGGTTGCGGGGGCAGGATTTGAACCTGCGGCCTTCAGGTTATGAGCCTGACGAGCTACCGGGCTGCTCCACCCCGCGGAAGGGATTTGGACTGAGGTTGTGGGAGA
>NZ_QJSR01000001.1:844008-1657399 GCF_003217095.1 Rhizobium sp. PP-CC-3A-592 | reverse complement strand
TCTCCAACAACCTCAGTCCAAATCCCTTCCGCGGGGTGGAGCAGCCCGGTAGCTCGTCAGGCTCATAACCTGAAGGCCGCAGGTTCAAATCCTGCCCCCGCAACCAAATGATCGCACAATCTCAAACAATCAAGCCCTCCCTCACCGGAGGGCTTTCTTGCGTTCGGGGCAATCGCCCGGGCGCCGCCCGTCATCGCTTCCAGAATTCCCCCCGCGTGGAGGAACGCGCGCTTCCTCTTGCCGGAGGCAAACGTCAGGCAGCGCGCATGCGCGGCGCCATGACAGGGCCGGATGCCGGGCGCCATTCTGGGTGAAGCAGATAAATTCCGGCTGTCGCCAACGCTTTTGTGATGCCGAGTGCAGCCAGCTCAGCCACCGCCAATCAGTTCACCACGGTTCAACCCTGCGAGCCCTCATTTCCCGAATGCGTCCTGATCCCAGGCAAGCACGTGGTACGGCGAAGTGGAATCGGCACCTGCGGACAACACGGCGGTAACGCCCACCTCAGGACGGTTTCCTTGCAACAGACGTTCGACGACGACCCGGTAGGTTCGCGGTGGTTTCGTGTCGATCTGTGATGCCGCGACGAGCACGAGGTTTGCTATGGCCTGCTCGGTCTCTGCCGCCTTCTTCCCCCGAAGCGTGACGATCTCCTGCGACGTCGCGTTACCGATACCGGGAATGGCTGCCATGAGAGGCTCCGGCGCGAACAGGGCCGACAAGCGACCGGTCGGGTTGAAGACGGTGAGGAAAGGGCGCAGCCGGGCGATGTCGTCTGGTGTCACGCCCGGGACGAAGGCAATGTCATCCAGGGCGCGAAACGGGGCGTTGCGGGCGCGCTGACCGGGCGGGCGGTCTGCAGCTGTGTCGGCGCTGCCCGGTTGTGGCATGTCCCCGGGCTCTCGCCAATCGATGACTCTCGACGCGAAGACCTCCGGGCGCATGGCGGTTAATTCTGAGGCCCGGTAGGCCGCGGCCAGCAGGTCCTTGCCGGAGCCGTTCAGGTCCACCTTCCCGGCATCCGAGCTGACCCGCAATGTGATGACGCCCGCATCGAGCCGCAACTGCTGACCGTCGACACTGTCGAGCGGGCGTTTCAGGATGAAGAGTTGATATCCCGCGAGCGCCACGGCGGACTGGAGGAGCGTTTCTTGCCGAAGATCGCGACTGGTGAGATGCGCGGTATCCGTTGCAGCGCGTCCGAGCAGAAGAAGTGCGGCGACCAGGCCCGAAAGCAGGGCGACGACGGCGAGCACCGAGATGAGGATATAGCCGGAATGTCCTTGAATGCGCGATGGACGTCTCATGGTCGAACGTAGCGCTCCCAACCCCGGCCGTCATCGGGATCGATCGGCGCGGCACCTGCCGGTGATGCATTCTCCGGCATGGACGGATCGTCGGGAACGAGGCTGCAGATTCCTTGTCCGGGTGCAGCGCATCCGGGTTCGGCATCGACGCGGATGGGCACGCGCACACTGCCATGGAGCGTCCCGCGCGAGTCCGCCAAGGCGATGCGGACGGCAACCGGCATGGCGCGGCGGCCGGACCAGCGGTCTGTCAGCGCTTCCTTTCCGTTGGGAAGGCGTGAGAAATAGGCAAAGCGCACGGTATATCCCTGTTGGAGAAGCGTGGTGGTCGCTGTCTCGCGGTCCATAACGGCTTTTATCTCAGGTGCATTCGGCGGCAGCGGGCGTTCCTCCTCCCGCAAATTCCGGCCGTCATTGGTCAGGATGACGAGGCGGCTGCCTGTGCCCGCTTCGGACGCCTTCGGGAAGCGGGCGAAGACCAGGGCTGTTTCCGTTCCCTCGAACACAAAGCCGGCTCCGGCACCTGCCCAGCGTTGCGGCGTAATGGTCTCAATTCGGCCGATCAGCGTGGAAAAGATGCGGCTTGTTTCCTCGATCTGTTGCGACGTCGAGGCGGTTCTGTCCGAGGCGCGCAGGACAAGCGACACCAGCGATCCCAGAGCCACGAGCAGGAGCGCACCGATGGCCATCGCCGTCAGGGCTTCCACAAGCAGGAAGCCCGAGGTCGGTAAGCCCCGTCGCGGCGGTCTCGAAGACGAGGCGCGCGTCACGGTGACCCCTCTTCCGGGCGAGCATTTTCGGCGGTCGAAACCCGAATGAGCCGGATGGTCTCGATGCTCACCACCGCATTGCGGCGGGCACTGAGCGACCAGCTGCTGCGCGGCGGAAGGGGCACGGTCACCCTCATTCGGCGCGGTGTCCAGCCCACCGGCTTGCCCTCGGCATCCGCCGCCGTCGTAAAAGGAAGGCGAAGAGGTTCGTATCGGATCGACCATGAGAGGCCATCCATGACACCGGTTTGGACGCCTTCGCCGGGATCGCCGCTGATGGGCGCCGTCATCAGCGATCGCGCCACCCGTTCCGCGCGCAGACGATCCTCGGCGCGACGCGTGCCCTCGACGGAGGTCATCACAGCCTGCTGGATTGCCAGCGTGCCGAAGGCGAGCACGAGAAACGCCACCAGCACTTCGATCAAGGTGAAGCCACCCTGTGCGCCGCCTTTGCGCATCGGATACGTTGTTTTAGCGTGGCGCAACGGATGCCCCCAGGATGCGGATCATGGCGGTCGGTCCGGAAATGGCGATGCGAATACTATCGCGTCCGGCGCTTAGCGCCAGCTCGCCCTCGGTCGCCCGTCCGTCTGGAAAGAATTGAAAGCCGGCCGACCGAGCGGGCGAAAGGTTGAGCGCCATCGTCGCGGGCAGGGCGATCTCGCTTGTCGTGCGCGCGGATCGGATGCGTCCGGCATTGATAAAGACGGTGGTGGGACGTCCGGACGCGATGGCCGCATTGCGCTCCATGCGCAGCAGCGCGACGATTTCGAACGCTTTGGAGCGTAGCGCCGTCGCGCCGGTTTGCGTGCGGACGAGCGGCAATCCCAGCGAAGCGAGAAGGCCGAGCACGACGAGAGCCAGCACGACCTCCAGCATCGCGAAGCCGCCCCGTCTGTCATGCGGGATGGGACGAAGCGCACGCGGAAAGCTGCGCCTATTGGCTGACGATGTCGGCATCGGCGCCGCTCCCTCCGGCCACGCCATCGGCACCATAGGATAGGATCCGGTAGGGCGCCTTGTCGCCCGGAACGGTATATTGATAGGCGTTACCCCAGGGGTCGGCCGGCACGGCCTGCTGTTGCAGGTAGGGGCCGTTCCACCCTTGGGCCGAGCCCGGTCGCACGACGAGCGCGGACAGGCCTTCGCTCCTGGAGGGATAGCGGCCCATGTCGAGATAGAAGAGGTCGAGCGACGATTTGAAGGAACTCAGCTGCAGGGCCGCCGCGCGCGTGCGCGAACTGGTGAGGTAGTTGAGGACGCGCGGACCGACGAGACCCATGACAAGGCCGAGGATGACGAGGACGACGAGGAGCTCCACCAGCGTGAACCCCCCGGACCGGTCCCGGCGCGCGGGGCGCCTGTTTTGAAAGCGTGTGGGTATCATGGGAACGTCCGATGTGAGAGTGGCCGGGTCTTTAACGAGAAGGGTCTTTTACACGAGAAGGTCGTTGATGCTCATGAGCGCGCTCATGATGGACAGAATAAGCCAGCCGATCAGCATGCTGACGCCCATCATCAGCAAAGGGCCGGCCACAGCTGTGAGACGTGCAAGCGAGGCGTCGAGTTTCGTCTCATAGAAGCCGGCGATCCGCCCGGCACTGTCGGCGAGATGACCGGATTCCTCGCCGACGCGCAACATCTGCACGACATGGGTTGGCAGCAGGTTCTGCGTGGCAAGCGCCTGCGTCAGCCGCTTGCCGCCGCGCACGTCGGCAATCACACCATCGACCTTCGCGACCGTGCTCGGCAGCGGGTGGATGCCGCGGATCAGCCGCAGCGCGGTGGAGATATCGACACCGTTTTCCAGTAGGATCTCGAGCGTCCGACAGAAGGTCAGCGTCAGGTGATAGGTGACGATGCGCGATGTCACGGGCAGAACGGCCAGGATTTCGAGGAACAGCGACCGTCGCTGCCCCAGCCGCTTGATCAGCATGAAGCCGAGGAGAAGAGCTGCCATCGCGATCAGCACGAGATCCACATTCCCGCGGAACCACTCCGACAGGCGGAAGACGAAGAGCGCCGAAGGCGAGATACGGTCGCGAAAGCCGGCGATCGCGCCTTCGAACTGCGGAATGATGTAGAGAAGCACGAAGGCCAATACGCCAAGCGCCGCGACGGTTAGAAAGGCGGGATAGGCCAGCGCTGCGATCAGCCGTTTGCGCAGGCGCTCGGAGCGCTGTCGCTCGGCGGCGATGCTCGTTAGGGCTTGCTCCAGCCGGCCGGAGACTTCGGCCACCTCGATCATCTTCACATAGAGTGGCGGGAAGAGCCGGGGATGCTGCGCCAGAACCTTGGAGAAGCTCTTGCCGCCGGACAGTTCCACATGCAGGCGCTCGATCAGCTTCACGAGCCAGCGCCGCGTTTCCATCTGCGTCAGTATGAGAAGGGCTTCGTTCAGCGTCACGCCGCCCTTGAGGAGCATGGCGAGATCGACGGTGAAGCCGGTAATATCCTCGCCGGCGGGCTCGATCGTCAGGCGATCGCGCCAGCTGCGGTTCTCCTGCCCCGTTGTCTCCTCGATCGTAATGGGCGTGGCATTGGCGCGGTCGAGCTGTTCGATGACATCCGCACGTGTGGACGCCTCCATCGTGCCGGCGATCATCTTTCCGCTGGCGCCGAGCGCCTGGTAAGAAAACACGGTCAATGGACGATGGCCCTTCACACCAAGAAAAATTGCATCATGACGGGTTCAAACACCATGCATCGGACCTTCGTTTCGAACCGTGTCACTCTTCCGAACGAGACTTCGCTGTAGCACACGCTCATGCCAGCGACGAGAGGACCCAGACGAGGCCGCAAGCCGGCGCAAGCAGGGCACCGAACGGCAGTCGGTCGATAGCCGCCGCACCCGGCCGCAAGGACAGCGCCAGCACGACTGCGATGCCGAGCGCGCTCGCGGCGAGAAGCGCATGTGCAAAGCCGGTGACGCCCACCAGAATGCCGCAGGCCGCCGCCAGCTTGACGTCGCCGAAGCCGAGACCGTCCACACCCTTCCAGTGATAGTAGCCCTCGCGAATGGCGAGAAGCGCTCCGCCGCAAAGAACCGCGTCGATCGCGATGACCAAAGCCTCGTCGGGCAGGTCGAAAGCCTGGGAAAGGCGAAGCGCGGCGCCGGTCAGCGCGAGGGCGATGAGAGGTCCATCGGGAAGCGTGAACGTGCGAAGGTCCTGCCAGGCGATCCAGCCGATCATCGCGGCGATCACCAGAACGGCGGCTGCCTGTGCCGTAACGCCGGGCACTGGCACGGCTGTCAGGCCCGCCGCAACGACGACACCGACCGTCAGCGCAAGGAGATCTGCCCGGCCCATGACGCGGCTCATTTCATGCGCCCGCCGCCGCGCCCGCCGATGACGGACATCTGCGCGCGCAGGCTTTCCGCCACATTGGCGGCATCCTGCGCATCGCGGATGATGACGGGGCGGATGAGGACGATCAGTTCGGTGCGGTTGGCGCTCTTCTGGGTCTGGCCGAAAAGTCCGCCGATGCCGGGCATACGGTTGGCGCCGGGAATGCCGCTCTTGCCGTTGTTCGTGCCGGTGCTGATCAGGCCGCCGAGCAGCACGGTCTGCTGGTCGTTGACAGAAATCTGGCTCTCGATGCGCCGCTTGGAAATCGTCGGCGTCAGTGTGTTGGCGCCGCTCGAAACATTTGAGATTTCCTGCTCGATCTGCATTGTCACCGCATCGTTCTGGCTGATGCGCGGCGTGACGTTGAGGATGATGCCGGTGTTCTTGAACTCGACCTGGTTGATCACGGGCGCGACCGCGTTTTCGAGGCTCTGCGACTGGCGCGTCGTGATGGGCACTTCGTCGCCGACCTGCAGCGTCGCCGTCTGGTTTTCCAGCACCACAAGCGAGGGCGACGACAGCACCTCGACGTCGCCGATGACATCGAGCGCGGAGATGATGACATCGGGATCGGCATTGGCGCCGATCACGAAATTGAGGCCCGGGATCTGCCGCTTCAGGACGCCGCTCGCCTGATCGACGAGGCTGACGGAGCCGTTATTGGTGCCGAGACCTAGGTTCTTGCTGTTGATGAAATACTGGACGCCGTATTTCAGCTCCTTCGTCAGCCGCACCTCGGCGATCGTCACGTTGATGGCGACCTGCACCGGGGTTGCGTCGAGGCGCTTCAACGTCTGGATGATCTGGTCGGCCCGCTCGGAATCGCCATAGATGACGACCGAATTGTTGGATGGATCGGCACTGATGCGGATCGGCGCCTGTGTTTCCTGGGCGCCCGAGGTGAGATCGACGACATTGGGCACGCCGCTCATCGCCGAGCCGGTGTTCTCGTCCGATGTCGTGGCGAAGGCCGAGGCGATGCGGGCATTGGCCTGGGTTGCCAAGCCCGATCCCTCGGTTTCCGACATGGCCGGATTGCCGGACCCCGAGGGCTCTTCCGCCGGCTGCGTCGGCATGGGCTGCTGGGTCGGGGACGAAACGGCGCCGCTCGATCCGCCGAAGAGATTGTTCATGACGGCCGCAAGTTCGGCGGCCTTGCGGTAGCGCGCCTTGTAGACGACGACGTTCTGGCCGGATTGTCCATCCTGCTGGTCGAGCCGCCGGACCCAGCTTTCCGCGCGTTTCAGGAGCCCGGCATTGCGCGAGATCGCCATGACCCCCTTCAGCCGGTTGACCGCGCGAAACTGGATGGCGCCGCTCTGTCCCTGGCTGTTGAAGATGCGCTCCAGTTCCGGAACGATCTGCTCCGGCCGCGCTTCGGCGAGGCGGAAGATCGACACGGACTGGTTCTGCATGAAATCGGAGTCGAACGAGATCACGGCTTCAGCGACTTCTGCGCGTTGCGGGCCCGAGCCGCGCACGATGATGCTGTTGCCGGCAGCGTTGACCCGCAACCCGTCGGCCTCGGCGACGAAGCCCGAGAGAAGCTCCATCATCGTGGAGGCAGACACGAAGCTGAGGGGGATGACCGAGACGCCGAAACCGGCCCGCGTGCGGTTGCCGAAATCAACCGTGCCGCCGGACAGCCCGCTGGCGGCAATGCGGTATTCGCTGCCCGAGCGGATGAGCGAGAAGCCGAAGGAGGAGAGCGACGTTTCGAGCGTCGCCAGAAGCTGCTCGCGCGTGACGGGCCGGGCGGACGACAGTGTGACCGGGCCGGACAGTTCGCCGCTGATCGAATAGTTGAGATGCAGCGCGTCGTTGAGGATCGCGCGGGCCACGTCCTTGATGTCGGTCCGGTCGAAATTCAACGTATATTGTCCGGCAGAGCCCGCATCCGAGGAACCGACGGGCGTCAGCCCCCTGTCCGGACCGAAGGTCTGCGTGCTGCCGGTGCGTCGTGCGGGAGATGTCGAGGTCGGGTCGGGATGCTCGCGCGTATTGCGCGCCTGGAGATCGCTGAAGACGCCGCCCGCAAATGCGGATTCGCCATCGCCGTCGCTGGTCTGGCATCCGGTGAGAAAACCCCCGACGAGACCAACAAGGACGCAACACAGAACAGTGCGGCCAAATTGCATGAATGCCGGCACGCTCTCAACACCCCCAAGAGAAAAACGAGCCTCGCTCGCCATCATGTCACCTCAAACGAAAACATCCGCCTGCGCAAGCACCAAACCGGCCCGGCGCAGGTACACCACAGATCTTTCGTTAGAGCCGCCTGTCTTACGCAGGCTCGTCGTTTGCCCTGATCAAGAGACGAAGGATCGGGACGCTAAGTTTCAAATCGGCGCCATGCGTCGCATGGCTCGAAGACGCAAATTCTGGCCGTGAAACTTCTTGCGCTCCGGCTTCGTCGTGTGTGTGCCGGTGATCATGTGCCGGTGCGCGCTTTCAAGCGAACGGGGAAGGGACGAGCAGATGACACAGATGCAAGACGAGGGCCTTGTGCCCACACGGACGATCGATCTCCAGGCAGGCCGCAGGGCCTTCCTGCGCTCCGCAGGCCTCATGGCCGCAGGAGCTGCAACCATCGGCCTCACCGGCCTGCCGGAACAGGCGGAAGCCCAGGAACTGGATGACGCGACCATCCTGAACTTCGCGCTCAACCTCGAATATCTCGAAGCGGAGTTTTACCTCATCGCAGCCTTCGGCCGCCGGCTTCTGGATGGCGATACGACCGGAAACGGGCGTCTGGGCGGCGTTCTCGGTGGCCGCAAGGTCCCGTTCAAGTCGGCGCTCGTCCGCAGCTATGCAGAGGAGATCGCCCGCGACGAGCAGGCCCATGTGCGCTTCCTCCGCAAGGCGCTCGGCGATGCCAAGGTCGCTCGGCCGGGCATCAACCTTGCCACCAGCTTCACGGCGGCGGCGCGTGCCGCCGGCCTTGTCGGCGCGAAGGAAACGTTCGATGCTTTTGCAAACGAGAATAACTTCCTCCTCGCGGCCTTCATCTTCGAAGATGTCGGTGTAACCGCCTATAAGGGCGCTGCCCGCTTCATCCAGAACAAGGACTTCCTGGAAGCGGCTGCCGGGCTTCTCGCCGTCGAGGCCTATCACGCCGGCGAGATCCGCACGCTGCTGGCGTCCCGCGGCCTATTTGCGCAGGCAAACGCGATCTCCGACGCGCGTGACTCGCTCGACGGCACCACCGATCTCGACATGGGCATCGGCAGTGAGAAGAGCGTCAATATCGTGCCGACCGACGCCAATGGCCTGGCCTTCAGCCGCACACCGCAACAGGTCCTGAACATCGTCTATCTCGGCTCCGGTGCCAGCGAGGCGAGCTTCTTCCCGCGTAAGCTCAACGGCAACATCGCCTGATCCAACGCGATCCTTCGGGACGAAACAGACAGCCCGTCCTCGTACGGGCTGTTCCTTTTCCGGCATGCAGGTATTCGGCGGTATTGTTCTCTGGATGACCCCTGCAGCCTGCAATCGGTTCTTGAACCGGACCCTGTGCAGTGCTCAAAAGAACGACGAGCCGGCGCGAATGCGTTGTGGCACCATATGCGTCGTGGCCGGATGCGAGGATGCGGATGTTAAGAGGAGGACGTGCCATGCGGCCGCAAACTGACGTATCTTCCTCGATCGCGCTCGCCTCGCAGTCTGCCAATGACTTTCAGGCTTTCATGGCGGAGCGCGCAGGCGGGCTCCGGGCTGCTCTCCCGCAAACGTCGAAACCCCTGTCGGCCGAGGAGATGTGGCGCGGCGGCCTTGTGACGGCGACCGAGATTGCGGATGCGCTCGCCGCATTCCACGCCTTGCCGCGCGGGCGGTTCGAGGCGATTGCCTCTCGGCCGCATCTGATGAGCGATCTGTCGCGGCGATATCTGCGCGAGTCGCATCTTTTTCCCTACGATGAGGACGGTGCGCCCATGCTGGCGCTGGCCGACCCTGCCCGCTACGATGCCGTGCGCGCCGTGCAACTGGCGCTCGGCGCGCAGCCGGCCCTCCGCGTCGTCTCGTTCGAAGACATCGCGCTCCTGTTCGAGCGGGCGTCGGAGGAGGCAAGCCCGGACACCGGCGTTGCCGCCATCGAGATGCCGGAGGAGACCGGCGACAGTCTTCAGGCGATCCAGGACCTGGCGCGCGGCGCGCCTGTCGTCCGGTTGATCGACGAGATTCTGGAGCGCGCCGTCGGTGCCGGTGCGACGGATATTCACGTGGAAACCGAGCGCGATCACCTCCGGGTGCGGTTTCGCGTCGATGGCTTCCTGCGCCGTGACCAGCGGCTGCCGCTCGGCCTCGCGCCCGCCGTCATCTCGCGCATCAAGATCCTCGCCGGACTCGATATCGCCGACCGCCGCCTGCCGCAGGACGGACGCGCCAATATCCGCATCGGCAATGCCGAGGCCGACCTTCGCGTCGCCGTCATGCCGACGCTGCATGGGGAAACCGCGGTGCTGCGCATTCTCTTGCGCGACAGCAGGCTGCTCGATCTCGGCCGCATCGGCATGAGCACGTCCGACCAGCGCAGGTTCGAGACCCTGCTGGCCGAGCCGCACGGCGTGGTCGTCGTCACCGGCCCGACCGGCAGCGGCAAGACGACGACGCTGGCGACCGCCATCTCCATGTTGAACGATCCCGGGCGCAAGATCGTCACGGTGGAAGATCCCGTCGAATACCAGATCCCCGGCATCCACCAGACGCAGATCAAGCCATCCATTGGGCTGACCTTCGCCTCCGCTCTCCGCTCGTTCCTCCGCCACGATCCCGACGTCATCATGATCGGCGAGATGCGCGACCGCGAAACAGCGGGTATCGGCATCCAGGCGGCGCTGACGGGGCATCTCGTGCTGACGACGCTGCACACCAATTCCGCCTCCGACGCCGTGGTCCGCCTGATCGACATGGGCGTCGAGCCCTATCTGCTGGGCGCGAGCCTGCGCGGCGTCCTCGGGCAACGCCTCGTGCGCCGGCTCTGCGAGCGCTGCAAGGCACCGGATGACAGCGCGCGGGAAGGCGCCGTCACGCTCGCCGCCCGGCGCGGCATTCGCTTGCCCGCCACGCTGAACTTTCACCGGGCGGTGGGATGCGAGGCCTGCGGCCAGAGCGGCTATCGCGGCCGGATCGGTATCTTCGAAGTGCTGCCGGTCGATGACGATATCCGGGCGGCCATCCGGAGAGATCCGGACCCGGCCGTGATCGCCCGCCAGGCGGAGGAGCGGGGCATGACCTCGATGCTGGAGGATGGGCTGGCCAAATGCGCCGAGGGCATGACCACCATCGACGAAGTGATCAGGGCGACCGGATGAGGCGCAGGGTCTTGTCTCACCATCAGGCGGCGCGCTCATGAGCGGCATCCTTTCCCGCCTAGTCCGGCCGGCAAGGCCGCTGCTCTCCGCCTTTTTGGATGCTGTCGAGCCCGTCTTCGTGGCGCTTGCACCGGGCGCGCGATGGATCGTCGTGGAGGTCTCGGGCGATCGTCGCGATCCGCCGATGGCGGCAGAGGCGGCGGGCATGCCGCCCTCGTCCGGCGATCTCGCGTTTTACCGGGTCTCGCGGCGCGGCGCGGTCTTCCTCGGTCATGGCAGCAACCTTCCCGAACCCGTCCGTCGGGCGTTCCGCAGCGGGGGGAATGGTGAGACAGAATTGCGCCTGCAGGCCGATCGCGTCGTCACGACCCAGATGAAGGTGCCGGCGGAAGCATCCGGCTTTGCTGCGCAGATCGTTGCCAGTCGCCTCGACAGGCTGACGCCCTGGCGACCGGAAAAGCTGCTGCACGGTTTTCATGTCGCCTCGAAACCGGGCGGCGATGGTCAGCTCACCGTCGACGTCGTCGCGACCTCGCGCGAGATCGTGGCGGCCGGCATCGCCCGGCTCGCAGCCTTCGGCCTGGTGCCCTCGCGCGTCGGATCGGCAGGTGAGCCGATCGAGGAGCGCCTGCGCATCGATCTTCTCAACGGTGAGAACGATACGCTGCGCAAGACCCGTCGCAGACGCATCGCGGCGGGCACGCTTGCCGTCCTCGTCCTGACCCTCGCAGGCTTTCTCGCGTCGATCGCAGCACTCTCGATGAGCACGAGCGAAGTCGCGGACGCACAGGCGGCGCTGGATGCGACCCGCCGCAAGATGGTGGGGGCTTCCGGCAGCGGCGGCATTCGCGAGCGCGCGGCAGCGATGCTGGAGGGCAAGACCCCGGAGCAGGCGAGCTTTGTGCTGATCGACCGTCTCGCGACCATTCTTCCCGACACGACCACTCTCGACGAACTCGACATCCTGCCGCAGAGCCTGCGGCTCGCCGGCACGTCCACCGAGGCATCGTCCCTCGTCGCGATCATCGAGGCGGAACCCGCCCTCTCGCAGGCGAGCTTTGCAGCACCGGTGACGCGGCAGGAGGATGGGCGCGATCGCTTCGACATCTCCGTCATCCGCGCGGGCAAGGACGGAGCGCCCTCACCATGACCCTCTCGCCGCCACGCATGCAGGCCCTTCGCCTCTCGGCCATCCTCGTCTTCATTGGCTTGCCCGCGCTGTTCATGACGCTGGGTGTGCTCAACTACCTCCAGATCGCCGAGGATCGCCTCACGGTGGAGGAGGCGACCCGTCAAGCCGCCAAGCTGGAGCGCCGACTTGCGAGCATCCCGGCTTCGACCGGAGACACGACACCAAGCCTCACCATCGAAGGCCTGTCGCGCACCGCCGCCATCGCACGGCTGCAACAGACGATCCTCGATGCCATTGCGGCCGCTCCCGGCCGGATCATCGAGACGGCAGCGAGCGAAGGCGACGTGGCCGAGGGCGAGGAGAGCGACGAAATCGCCGTCACCACGACCTTCGATATCGACAATGACGGCCTTCTCCGCCTGCTCTACCAGCTGGAAAGCGGTCTGCCTCTGATGACGGTCGAAAGCCTCTCGATCCGCCGTCTTCCCGATGCAGAAGGGGCAAGCCCAGGCAATAACGGGCAGATCCTGCTGCGGGTGGATATGGCGATCGGCGCGCGTTGGACGCCGGAGACAGGACCCGAAGCAGGTGCGGAGAGCGGTTCGTGATGTGGAAGCTCCGACCGGCACCATCGCGGCAAAGCCGCCTTCGCCTGCACGGCGTCCCGCTGCTTCTGGCGGCAGGTCTCTGCACCGGTATCGTCGCCGCAGGCGGCGGGGCCGCAGCGCAGGATGTGCCGGCACGGGACGCAGCTCAGACGCCGAACCCCAATCCGAATCCGCTGTCGGCGATCGATCCCGCATCTCTGACCGGGTTCCGCGACCGGCCGTTGTTCTCCCCCAGCCGGACCCGCCCGCCCGATCCGGTGACCGAACCAGTCCCCGAGGTGGCGGAGCCGCCGACCGAACAGCCATCGGAACCGATCACTCTGCAGCTCCTCGGCGTCATCGGCACGCCGGAGGGCGTGAGCGCGCTCGTGCGCGACGAAAGCGACGAAACGCGGCATGTGTTGCGAACGGGAGACCTCTTTCGAGGCTGGTCCGTCGTCTCGGTCGATGGTCGGGAGATGGTGCTCGACAAAGACGGGGAGACGATGCGCTTCCCCACCTTCAAGCCGTCCGAAGAGGCGACAGGCGAGGAGACGCCGAACGGCGAGACGCAGCTAATGCCGGATCTCGAAGGTTCAGGTGCGGCGCCTTGAACGGATCGCGCCTGAACCGGTCGATGCCTGTCAGATGCCCGGATGACCGGCCGACACAGGCTCCCGCCGATTCGTGAGGCGCAGAATGATGTAGCCGAGCAGGCCCGCAATCAGCGAGCCGATCAGGATGCCCACCTTGACGCGGTCCTGCATGTCGGGATCGGAAAAGGCGAGGAGCCCGATGAAGAGGCTCATGGTGAAGCCGATGCCGCAGACGAGCGAAACGCCGAAGGTCTGGCCCCAGCTTGCTCTTGCCGGCAGGTCCGCAAGGCCCGTCTTGACGAGGATCAGCACGGTGCCGAACACCCCGATGCACTTGCCGAGCACCAGCCCCGCGGCGACGCCGAGCGTCACCGGCTCTACGAGCGCGGCCAGGCTGACATGGGCGAACGAAACGCCGGCATTGGCAAAGCCGAAGATCGGCACGATTACGAAGGCGACCGGCTTGTGGAGCGCATGCTCCAGCCTGTGCAGCGGCGAGGTATCGGGCGTGGCTTCCGGTGTACCGGGCGTGCGGCGGATCGGGATGGTCAGCGCCAGAATGACACCGGCAAGCGTGGCATGCACGCCGGAGGCGAAGACGAGCACCCAGAGCACCGCGCCGAGCGCCAGGTAGGGCAGCAGGCGCTGCACGCCTGTGCGATTGAGTGCCACCAGCGCGCCGATCACCAAGGCTGCGCCGCCGAGTGCCATCAGGTTCATGTCCGACGTATAGAAAACGGCGATGATCACGACGGCACCGAGATCATCGATGATCGCAAGGGCGGCAAGAAAGATCTTCAGCGAGGCCGGCACGCGCGGCCCGAGCAGCGAGAGGACGCCGAGCGCAAAGGCGATGTCCGTTGCGGACGGCACGGCCCAGCCGTGCACCGCGACCGGATCGCGATAGTTGAAGGCGATGTAGATCAGCGCCGGAACGGCCATGCCGCCGGCTGCTGCCGCGCCCGGTAGAATGCGCCGGCTCCAGGTGGAGAGCTGCCCGTCGAGGAGTTCACGCTTGATTTCGAGCCCCACGACCAGAAAGAAGGCGGCCATCAGCAGATCGTTGATCCAGTGCTGCAGGCTCAGAGGCCCGATATAGATGTGCAGCGCGCCGAAATAGGCCTCCGCCAGAGGCGAGTTCGCGGTGAGAATGGCAAGCAGCGCCACGCCCATCAGCAGGAGGCCGCTCGATGTTTCATTGTCCAGAAATGCGCGGACGGTCGATGGGATGCGGCCCTTGGAAACGGGGGGCGATGCGGGGCGTTCGGTCATGCGTTCGGCACCTCGAAAAAGGTTGGACACAATCTCCGTAGGTTTTCGGGTAGCCGAGGGCGCACGCAGCACACGCCCACTGTCTTATACCGGCTGCCGATCCGCAGGGCCAGCACTTTCGGGTCGTCGTGCTGGCTGCGGACCTTATACGGTGCAGGGCGAAGATGCGTTCGAATGGGCAACGGCAGTCAGGCCGATGCTCGGGCCTCTACCAGAGCTTGGTGTGACGGTTGACGTCCTTGTAGAGCAGGTAGCGGAAGCGGCCGGGGCCGCCGGCATAGCAGGCCTGCGGGCAGAAGGCGCGCAGCCACATATAGTCGCCCGCCTCCACCTCCACCCAGTCCTCATTCAGCCGGTAGACCGCACGGCCTTCGAGCACGTAGAGCCCGTGCTCCATCACATGCGTCTCGAGGAACGGAATGACGGCGCCCGGCTCGAAGGTGACGATGTTGAGGTGCATGTCGTAGCGCACGTCGTTTGGATCGAGGAAGCGCGTCGTCGCCCAGCGACCGTCCGTGTCGGGCATGGCGCTGATCTCGCAATCGTCTTCATGGGTGAAGACGGCGGGCGGGGCCTCAAGCCCTTCGACCACCTCGAAGGCCTTGCGCACCCAGTGAAATTTCGCCGGCACGTCACCCGTATTCTTCAGCGTCCAGCGCCGTCCGGCGGGCAGATAGGCGAAGGATCCGGTCCGCAGAGCCTTCTCCTCCCCCTCGAAGGTGATGACCATTTCGCCATCGACCACGAAGATGGCAGCGGAGGCGCGTGCATCGGGTTCCGGCTTGTCGCTGCCGCCGCCCGGTGCGACCTCCATGATGTATTGCGAGAAGGTTTCGGAAAAGCCTGTCAGCGGGCGCGAGATGATCCAGGCGCGTGTACCGGTCCAGTGCGGCAGTACGCTGGTGACGATGTCGCGCATGACGCTGCCGGGAATAACCGCATAGGCCGTTGTGAACACCGCTTTGCTCGAAAGCAGTTCGCTCTGGCCCGGCAGGCCGCCCATATTGGAAAAAAGACGCGTATTCTTCATCGGCTCGCTGGTATCCGTCCTGATTGT
Organism: Rhizobium sp. PP-CC-3A-592; assembly: GCF_003217095.1. Taxonomy (GTDB): domain Bacteria; phylum Pseudomonadota; class Alphaproteobacteria; order Rhizobiales; family Rhizobiaceae; genus Ferranicluibacter. The sequence continues at coordinate 1,642,016 of NZ_QJSR01000001.1, read as the reverse complement.
GACGGCAACACCTTAAAGCGGTCCGGCAGGGAATGAGAGGGTTTTCTTCGGGAAAACGCGCTTTGGCCGTCAGGCCACGCCTCTGGTCAGCTCCGAGTCCAGGCTGAGAATGAATTTCCAGAGCAGCTGGGTATCGAAATGGTCGCTATGCTGCAGCATCCAGGACAGAGCGGTCGCAGACGACCACGGCTTCTTGTAGGGGCGCACCGAGGTCACCGCCTCGTAAACGTCGCAGATCGTGCTCATGCGTACATAGATCGAGAATTCGCCGGCGGGAATGCCGTCCGGATATCCCTTGCCGTTCATGCGCTCATGGTGATAGCGACAGATGTCGAGCACGACACCCGGCAGGTTGCCTTGCCGCTTGAGAATATCATGGCCGATGGCCGGATGCTGCATGACGATCTCGCGTTCCTCCGCGGTTAGGACACCGGCCTTGTTGAGGATTGCGGTGGGGATCGCCAGCTTGCCGATGTCGTGCACCAGCCCCGCGAAACCGAGCACATGCACCAGCGGCTCCTCGAAATGGAGATGGCGGGCGAAATGCACGAGCAGCGCCGAAACGGCGACGGAATGGACGAAGGTAACCTTGTCTTTCGATTTCAGCCGGGTGATGTCGAGCAGAATGGCCGGGCTGTTGCCGATCTGGGTCGAGATGTCGCCGACGATCTGGGACACGCTCTCGATGTTGATCGGTTCGCCGCTTCGGCTCTCTTTGAACGCGGTTTCGAGCCGCTTGACCGAGGCCTGGACGACCTTGACCGTCGCGCGGCGCTCCTCCAGCAAGGCCTTTCGGGGAGGAGGGCTACGCGGTGGCGAACTGTTGGTGGAGCTGCGGCTCGACCCATCGACATCGACGCCTTTGGCAAGGTTGATGTAGATGCCGGTGATCCGGCTGTTCTTGATCAGGTCGACCTCTGTCTCCGAACGCAACAGAAAACGGCGCTGGCCGAAGGGGTTGTCCTGCCACGCACCCTCGAGCGACTCGATGAACATGCCGACCCGGGCCTCGTGCCTCTCGATACGCTTCACCATGATGTCGCCCCTCGATGCCTCCCCGTCTCTCCCGACACGCGTACGCATGTCAGCGAGCGCTTGTCTTACCCCGCCAGCAGCGAGGAACTGTATGACTTTATAGTCTCAGGTTTTTAAGACATCACTAAGCCGGGTAGACAAATCTGGGGGTTCTACTTTTCCGAGAGTGTAGAAAGGCAATGCGACATAGAAAGTAGCAAGGGCGAGCAGCACTCTTGAAGGTTGTTTTGCATCTGCGAGAAGCCTTTAACTTGCCGAAGATCACAGAAAGAGTCCTGAGATTGTCCGGGCTTACCTGAAGGCACCAGCTTCCGCGACGGTCTAGGCCGACGACATTTCCGGTTTGCCCTTCACTGCAAAACGTTTGGCAAAGCAGCCGAGCGCGGGACGTGCTCGACGATGCCACTCAGAGAGGCGCGTTCTGCAAGGGCGGCCGCACCGATGGGCGGATGCGGGGGTAGCCGAACTCGGGGTCGCGCGCCGACAATGCCTTGTGCAGATGCACCATCAGCCCGGCCGCAAAGAGCGGGGTCAAAAGGTTGACGATCGGGACCGCCAGGAAGGCGGCAAGCAGCAGGCCGGCCATGAAGATCGTCGCGCGATGCTTGGAGCGGAAAGCCCGGGCCTCTTCCGGCGACCGGAACCGCATGGCGGCGAATTCGAAGAATTCCCGGCCGAGCAGGTAACCGTTGACGAGGAAGAAGGCGATGAGATTGATACCGGGCACCAGCAGCAGGAACAGAGCAATCAGGTTGCCGACAAGCACGATGCCGAGGAACTTCAGCGTGCCGCGCATTGCCTCGCCCAGAGGCAATGCGCGTCCGGCCGGCTCGTCCGGATAGTCCCGCTTCTCGATGACCTCGGCGACGTCATCGAGGAAAAGTCCGGCGATCAGCGCCGTGACGGGCGCGAGCAGCAAGGCAATGCCGAGCGCCAGCCCGATACTGGCGAGGATGATGAGGATGAAGGTGAACCAGCCCGCCCATTCCGGTGTGCCCGGCAGCATCTCGGTGACGAGAGGAGCGACGAAGTAGACGAAGCTTTCGCGCAAGGCCAGCCAGAGCAGCACGAGCGCAAGGATCGTCAGGCCGAGCGTCTTCCAGAACGCAGCGCGCGTCTCCGGCGCGAAGAGATTGGCAAACGACAGGCGGGCAGCATGAAAGATCATCCGGCGGCTCCAGGGCATGTGCGTGTTGCAGTGCGAAAGATCATGTAGAGCGCCTGCCCGATCCCCGCAAGAAGGTGCTGGCAAAGCGACGCGATCACCCGTTTCCGCAGTGCAGAAATTGCCGGGGCCGATTTTGGTTTTTGCGAGAATGCAGTAGGAGAGAACGGCAACCTCGCCGGAGCGCATCATGAACGATATCAGGACGGACCTTTCCGTCGCCAGCCTTGCCGTCCTTCTCCAGAACGGCGCTCTCGACCCGGTCGCCTTGGCGGAAACGGTGCTTGCCAAAATCACGGCCGCCGACCCGGCAATCTTCACGGAGGTTCTGGAAAAGCGTGCCTTGAGGGAAGCGGCAGCTGCCGGTGCGCGCCTGAAGGCCGGCCGGTCGCTCGGCCTTCTCGATGGCATTCCCGTCGCCTGGAAGGACCTGTTCGACAGCCGAGCTGCGGTGACCCGGGCAGGCTCGGTCGTTCTCGATGAGGGCCCGGCGGAAAAAGATGCCACCGTCGTCGCCGCGCTTGCAGCCGCCGGCATGGTGGCGGTCGGCCGCACGAATATGAGCGAGTTCGCCTTCTCCGGCCTCGGCATCAATCCGCACTATGGCACGCCGGCCAATGCGGCCTCTACCGACGTGCCGCGCATTCCCGGTGGTTCCTCGTCCGGCTCGGCCGTCGCCGTGGCGGCGGGCCTCGTGCCGGTCGCGATCGGCACCGACACGGGCGGCTCCATCCGCATCCCCGCAGCCCTGAACGGCATCGTCGGCTACAAGGCGACGCGTGGCCGCTATTCCATGGATGGCGTCTTTCCCCTGGCCACGAGCCTCGATTCGCTCGGTCCCCTCTGCCGGACGGTGCAGGATGCCGTCTGGGTGGACGCCGCGATGCGAAAGGTCGGCATCCCCGAGGCCGGTCGCGGAGACATCGACGGGCTGACGCTCGTCGTACCGCAGACCGTGATGTTCGATGGGGCAGAACCTGCCGTCGTCGCGGCTTTCGAGGCGGCGCTTTCACGCCTGGCCGATGCCGGTGCCCGCATTGAGCGCCGGGCCGTGCCGCTTTTTGCCGAGGTCTTCGATCTGTTTTCCCGCCACGGCGCGCTCGTGACCGCCGAGGCCTTCGCGCTCCATCGCGAGCGGCTTGCTGGTCCCGATGCAGAAAGGATGGACCCGCGCGTCGTCGTCCGCACGCGGATGGGCGAGAAGATCGCCATGGCCGACTATATCGCGCTGGCCGCCGCCCGCCGCGGCATGATTGCCGCCTTTTCCGCCATGCTCGGCCCGCGCGAACTGCTGGCCCATCCGACGCTCCCGCATGTCGCGCCACCGATCGCGCCGCTGCTCACCGATGACGCGCTGTTCGTGGACACCAATTTCCGCACCCTGCGCAACACGCTGGTCGGCAATTTCCTCGATGGCTGCGGCATCTCCATTCCCTGCGGCACGGGTGATGCCGGCATGCCGGTCGGTTTCCTTCTCTCGGCGCCGCAGGGCGAGGATCGCCGGCTCCTGTCGGCCGCGCTGGCCGCCGAACATATCATCCGGGGTGAGGCATGATCGTCTGCTTCGATATCGGTGGCTCCACCATCAAGGGTGCCGTCGCCACTTCGCCTGAGGATATCCGTCCGCTGACACGCCGTCCGACGCCGCTCAACGACTTCGATGCCTTCGTTGCAACGCTGGAGGCCGCCTTTAAGGAGGCCGGCATCCGGCCCGATCGGATCGCCCTGTCGATCGCCGGCGTGGTCGATCCGGACACGCAAGCCATTACCGTCGCCAACATTCCCTGCCTGCACCGGCGGCCGCTCGCCCGCGATCTCGGCGACCGCCTCCAGATGCCGGTGCTGATCGCCAATGATGCGGACTGCTTCGCGCTTGCGGAAGCGGGTCTTGGTGCCGGACGCGGACACCGCATCGTCTTCGGCGTCATCCTGGGCACGGGCGTGGGTGGTGGTCTTGTTGCCAATGGACGACTGATCAACGGCGATGGCGGCTTTGCCGGAGAGTGGGGGCACGGGCCCGCCGTTGCGGCCACGGCCGGCAACCCGCCGGTCGCCATTCCCGCCTTTCCCTGCGGTTGCGGCCAAAGTGGCTGCGTCGACACCATCGGTGCCGCGCGCGGCATGGAGCGCCTTCACCAGCTGCTGCACGGCGAAGCGCTGCCGAGCCACGAGATCACAGCGCGCTGGCAGGCGGGCGATGCCGGTGCCGCCCGCACCATCGAGGTTCTGGTCGATCTCGTATCATCGCCTCTGGCGCTTGCCATCAACATCACCGGCGCAACCATCGTACCCGTCGGTGGCGGCCTGTCGGGCGTCACGCCTCTGATCGAGGCCATCGATCAGGCGGTCCGCGCCCGCATTCTGCGCAAATTCGATCGGCCGCTGGTTGTGCCCGGGGAATGCCGCATCGAGCCCGGCCTGATCGGTGCCGCCCTTCTGGCCCTTACGGGAGATGGCCAATGAGCCCTGTCCTGCTGGAAGTCTGCGTCGATGATGCAGCCGGCCTCCTGGCCGCGGTGGAGGGCGGCGCCGACCGGATCGAGCTTTGCTCCGCTCTGTCGCTCGGCGGTCTAACGCCGACCGAGGGTCTCATGCAGCTTGCCGGCCGCATGCCCATACCGGTCTATGCGATGATCCGTCCACGGGCCGGCGATTTCGTCTTCGAGGAGACCGAGATCGCCATGATGGAGACGGAAATCGACGCGGCGCGTCAGGCGGGTCTCGCCGGTGTGGTGCTCGGCGCAAGCCTTGCCGACCGCAGTCTGGACGCCGCCTGCCTTGCTCGTCTTTCGCGTCGTGCTGTCAATATGGGCCGAACGCTCCACCGCGCTTTCGACCTCGTGCCGGAGCAGGCGGCAGCGCTCGAAACCGCCATCGATCTCGGCTTTGAGCGGATCCTGACCTCGGGCGGCGAGAAGACGGCAGCTCAAGGTATGGCTGCCATTGCGGATCTCGTGCGCCGGGCGCGCGGACGGCTGTCGATCATGCCGGGTTCGGGCGTCACGCTGGCGACCGTAGGGCCGCTGCTCGGCATCGGCGTCTCGGAGCTCCACGCCTCCTGCTCGGCCTCGGTTCCCACCGCCGATAGCCGTCTCGTGGAGCTGGGTTTTGCGCCGGAGACGGCGCGTCGCACCGACGCCGATGTCGTCAGGGCGCTGAAGGCAGCGCTCTGATCGAGATCGGCGGTTACGCCTGCTTTCAGGCCGAAAACACGGCATGGCCGCCGATATAGGTCGCGACCATGTCGAGATCTTCCGTCAGAAGGACGAAATCCGCATCCAGCCCCGGCAGCAGCCGGCCCTTGGTCGCCGACAGGCCGATGGCGTCGGCCGGATAGGCCGATGCCATCCGGATCGCCTCGCCGAGCGGCAGGTCGAGCGTTTGGTGGACGAAGCGCACGGACGACAGCATGTCGATATCGGCACCGGCGAGCGTTCCGTCGGCGAGCGTCAGCCGACCGTCGCGGCGGAAGATCTCGCGTCCGTTGAGCAGAAATCCCGTCTGGTCTGAGCCGATGGTCGACATGGCGTCGGTGACGAGGAAGATCCGGCCGGGTCCGACTTTTGCGCGCAGCGCAATGCTCATGGACACTGGATCCACGTGAAACCCGTCGGCGATGATGCCGGCATGCAGCGTGCCGAGATCGAGGGCCGCGCCGACGCATCCGGGCTCGCGATGCCCGAGCGGGCTCATGGCGTTGAAAAGATGGGTGACGGTGCGGGCGCCGGCCAGCGCATAGGTCGCCACGGTCTCGTAGTCGGCCGCGGTATGGCCGAGGCTGACGGTGATGCCGGCCTTGCTCATGGCGGCCACCTGCGCGAGCGTCGCATTCTCCGGCGCGACCGTGACCATCACCGCATCGAACAGCGAGGCACAGGCGAGGATCACGTCGAGATCGTCGGCCTCCATCGGCCGGATCAGATCGGGATCATGCACGCCCTTGCGCGCCACCGACAGATGCGGGCCTTCCAGATGCAGGCCGATGAAGCCGGGAACGCCCTCTGCCCGCGCTTCCCGCGCCGCGGTGATCGCAAGGGTGCGGACATCCGGCGTGTCGGTGATCAGCGTCGGGAGGAGGGCGGTCGTGCCGAAGCGCGCATGTGCCTCACAAATCGTGCGGATCGCGTCTGCACTCGGCGCATCGTTGAGAAGCGCGCCGCCGCCGCCATTGACCTGCAGGTCGATGAAGCCGGGCACGAGCAGGTGTCCGTCGGCAGACACCGTCTCGATCCCCTCAGGCAGTGCCTCCAGCGCGACGATGCCGGTGACGACGCCGCTGCCGACCAGAAGCGCCTGTCCGGCGTGCCAGTCCTGCCCGTCGAAGATCCGGGCACCGATGACGGCGAAAGCCGTGTCGTCGCGCTGTGCGTTCATCGTGTTTCCGTCACTTTCTTCAGCGCTGCCGGCTGATCCGGGTTGAAGCCCTTGGCGCGCGACCATGCCTCCACGAAGCCGTAGAAGGGCAGGATCAGGCAGAGCGCGTCGGTCAGCGGATGGCCGGTCGCGACAAAGGGCAGGGGTGCTGCGCGCCCATGGGCGTCGGCCGTCAGGAACGCGCGGGCGCCCTTGCCCGCGAGATCGTCGAGAATGCCGGTGACGGACGCTTCGGCCGCATCACGCGCAGCAAGGCCGAGAACGGGAAAACGCTTTTCGACAAGCGCTACGGGCCCATGCAGCACCTCCGCTGCGGAATAGGCCTCGGCATGCAGGCCGGATGTTTCCTTGAACTTCAGCGCCGCTTCGCTAGCAATGGCGAGCGCCGGACCACGCCCGAGCACGTAGAGCGAGTCGGATGTTCCGATGCCGTCGAAAAGGGCGCTCCAGTCGAGCGTCACGGCGCGGGCGAGATGCATGGGCAGGTCGCGCACCGCGCGTTCGAGCGCCGCGTCCTGCGTCCAGGCCGCGAGAACAGCAAGGCCGGCGATGATCGAGTTCACGTAGGATTTCGTCGCGGCGACGGCGATTTCCGGGCCGGCCATGATGTGCACCGGATGCGTGCTTGCCTCGGCAATCGGCGATGGCAGCGTGTTGGTCAGCGCGATGGTGACGGCGCCGGCCTTGGTTGCGGCTTCCGCCATTGCCACGATATCCGGGCTCTTGCCGGACTGCGAGATGGCGATGGAGCCCGCCCCCGCCAGCGCCATCTTCGCGCCGTAGATCGAGGCGAGCGACGGCCCGAGCGAGGCAACCGGTCGGCCGGTGGTCAGCTCGATCGCATATTTGAGGAACAAAGCCGCGTGGTCTGAGGAGCCACGGGCGATGGTCACGAGAAAGGCGGGGTCGTGTGCCGCAAGCGCGGCACCTGCCGCATCGAGCGCTGCACGCGAACCCTCGAGAAGCCGAGCGGCCGCTTCCGGGATCTCGTTGATCTCGCGGCGCATGTGAGTCTGATCGGTCGTCATGTCGTGAATGTCCTTCAAGGCCATCTTTGGGTGTCGGGCCGTCTTTGCGTGTCGGGCCGTCTTCAGGTGTCGGAAAGGCTGAGTTCAGCCACGAAATCATAGGCATCGCCGCGATAGAGCGAGCGGGTGAACTCCACCACGCGGCCGGATGCGAGATAGGAGATCCGCTCGATCGACAGGCTCGCCGCTCCACTGCGGACGCCCAGCATGGTGGCGTCCGTATCCTTCAGTTCGCAGGCCGAGATCCGCTGCACCGCGCGCACAGGGCGCGCACGCGTCTTGTCGAGTTCTGCGTAAAGCGACGTCGTGACCCGCATCGGATCCGGCAAAAATTCGGCCGAGATGCTGGCCCGCTCGATGGCAAGCGGCATGTCGTCGGCGATTCGCAGGCGACCGAGGCGGGCGACGAGCGCGTCGGCCGGCAGGCCAAGCGTCATCATTTCGTCCGGCGAGGCGGCAAAGAGGCCTCGCTCGATCCACTGGGCCCGCGTGGTCAGCCCGCGGCGCGCCATGTCCTCGGTAAAGGAGGTGAGGCGGGAAAGGGACTGCTGCACGCGCGCCAGCGGCTTCACGACGAAGGTGCCCGAGCCGTGACGGCGCACGAGGAGCCCGTCGCGCACGAGGTCGTCCACTGCCTTTCGTACGGTCACCCGGCTGATATTGGCATATTCGGCAAGGTCGCGCTCCGGCGGCAGCGCATCGCCATGGTTGAGCCGGCCCGATTGGATCGCCTCTTCCAGCGACTGGCGCAGCTTGAGGTACAAGGGCCCGGCTCCCGCGCCCTGCAGGCCTTCGAGCGGCAGCAGATGCGCCAGATGATCGCTCATTGCGCGGCCTCCACCTGTGCCGAAGACGCATCGGATGCGAAGCGCTGGACCGCGAGCGCAACCGCTCCGGTGAGCGCATCGGCCGTCGGTTCCAAAATCTCGATGCCCGGCCGCTCAGTGAGCCACGACCTGTAGAGCGGTGCGAGGCCACCGACGAGGCAGAGGGTCCGCACATCGCGGGCGACGATGGCGTCGAGCGTCTGGTCGATGTGTCGTGCGGCCATGCGGACGAGGTTGACCGCGACCGGGTCGCCGACGGCGGCGGCCGAAAAGATGCTTGGCGCATAGCGGCCGTAATCGGCGGGATGCGCGGTATGGGCAAAGGCGATGATGGCCGCGGTCGAGTGGCCGAACTCTGCGAGCACTGTCTCGGTCAGGGGCGACGACGAGCGAATGCCGTCATAGGCAAGCAGCGCCTCCTGAAGAAGGCCTTGCCCAAGCCTGGCACCGCTGCCAAGATCACCCACCTTGAAGCCGTGACCGCCGAGCATGGAGACCGTGCCCTGTTGCCGAATGCTGTAGACGGTGCCCGTCCCGAGGCTTGCCACCGCGCCATCGCGGTCGCCCAGCGCGCCCTGAAGCGCGATCAGCACGTCGGACACGATCTCGGCCTTAGCAAAGGGCAGGCGTGCGGCAATGAAGGAGACGGCATCCGCCACATTGTTGCCGGCAAGACCGAGAACGGCAGAAGCGGAGGAGAGCCCGGACACGGGAAGTCCCGCCTCTTGAAAGGCAGCCTCCGTCGCCAGCCGGATATGGGAAAGCGCAGTTTCCGGATCGGTCAGGATGTTGGCAGCGCCGCTGATGCCACGGCCGAGAATACGGCCGTCCGCACCGGCCACCGCCGCCCGGCACCGCGTACCCCCACCATCGATTCCGACACGAAAATGATCCATGGATAACCTCCGGCGTGATAATACCAAAAAAGGACCATTTACCAAGGTGAAAATCAACAAAATTTAGAAACTTGATTTTAGTATGAAATTACAGGACGGTAAGCCTAGGCCACCCCGTATTTGTGATGAACCTCTCGGCACTGTCTTGCTTTTCTCCGTTCTATTGGTATTCATTTGGACTTGTTTTCAAGGAGGTTCGCGTGGCGGACATGACGGAAGAGCGCCATGCAGAGGCACGGGACATCGACGTCAAGGATGCGGTCTCGGTCCTGAAGCTGCTGGCGGAAAGCCAACAGGCGGCGGCGCAGGCGGTCGATGGTGCGCTGGAGCCGCTGGCGGCTGCGGCTGGTCTCGCCACGCAGGCTCTGCAAGCCGGTGGCCGGCTGATCTATGCCGGCGCCGGCAGTTCGGGGCTGATGGCCATGGTCGATGCGCTCGAACTGCCCGGCACCTATGGTTTGGCACCTCATACGGTCGTCGTTCTTCTCGCCGGCGGCGCGGCAAGCCTTGCCGACCTCGCGGGCGGCTACGAGGACGATAACGATCTCGGTGTGCGCGATGTCGAGCAGGCAGGCGTCGGAGCTGGGGATTGTCTGGTCGTCGTCTCCGCCAGTGGCTCGACGCCTTATGCGCTCGGCTGCGCGGCTGCGGCGCGGGCCGCCGGGGCCAGCGTGGTGGCAATCGCAAACAATCCCGGCGCGCGGCTGTTTGAGGCGGCGGATGTCGCCGTTCTCCTGGAAACCCCGCCCGAGGTGATCTCCGGATCGACCCGCATGGGCGCGGGAACGGCGCAGAAGATCGCGCTCAACATGCTCTCCACCATGGTCGGCATCGGGCTCGGCCATGTCCATGACGGGCACATGGTCAATCTGCGGCCCGACAACAGGAAGCTGCGCCAGCGCGCCGCCGGCATGGTTGCCGATATCGCCGGGATCGACCGGGCCACGGCGGAGCGGCATCTCGAAGCGGCTGGCGGCTCGGTCAAGATCGCCGTTCTCCTGGCATCCGGCGTCCGCCGCGATGTCGCGCAGCAGCGGTTGGATGCGGCCGGACAGAGCCTGCGGCGTGCGCTTGCCCTTGGCGACGGACGGGAAAAGGGCTAGCTTCGGAGGTTCCCGAAAGGCTTCGGGACGTCCTTAATCCGCCAGTTTGAAGGCTTCCGCCCGTGACCCTCGCCAGTCTCCTTGCCTATGCCGCCGCCCTTTTCGTCGCTGCCGCCATTCCCGGCCCGGGCATGACCGCCATCGTCGCGCGGGCCCTCGGCTCCGGTTTTCGCGATACGTTCCTGATGGGTCTCGGCCTCGTGCTTGGAGATCTCGTCTACCTCACGGGTGTGGTCCTCGGTCTGGCCTATGTGGCGCAGACCTTCACCACAGCCTTTCTCGTCATCAAGATCCTCGGCGCGCTCTATCTCGGCTTCATCGCCTGGAAGCTCTGGACATCTGGCCTGATGGCGCAGGACGTGGAGGAGAACCGGGTGCGGACCTCGCCGGGTCTCGCGTTTCTTTCAGGGCTTCTGGTCACGCTCGGCAATCCGAAGACGATGCTGTTCTACGTCGCGCTCGTGCCCACGCTGATCGATCTCGGCGCCATCGGTCCGCGCGATTACGTGTTTCTCGTGCTGACCACCTTCGTCGTCCTGCTGTCGGTGCTCATCCCCTACATCATGCTCGCCTCGCGGGCGCGTCAGTTCCTGCGCCGGCCGAAGGCACTGAGAGTCCTCAACCGTGCGGCGGCGAGCATGCTGGGCGCAACAGCCGCCTATATCGCGCTCCGCACCGCATGATCCTTCTCCGAAACGCGCGTTTCGCGCAGATCTTTGCTCTCGGGAACAGGAACGGCTGAAAGGCGGTTCTCGTGGGGACGGCCGCTGCATTGTAAAGTCCGCCGACCTTCGGCAGCGAAGGAACGAGCAGAACAGGATTTGCGGAGACACGCATGGCAGGTGAGCATAGGCCCGGGCGCGGGCGCATCTACGGTTCGATCACCGAGACCATCGGCGACACACCCATCGTCCGCCTCGACCGGCTGGCCGCCGCCCATGGCGTCGAGGCGCATCTCCTGGCCAAGCTCGAATTCTTCAACCCGATCAGTTCGGTAAAGGACCGCATCGGCGTCGCGATGGTCGAGGCGCTGGAGGCGGAGGGCCGGATCTCGCCCGAGCGCAGCACGCTGATCGAGCCGACATCCGGCAATACCGGCATCGCGCTCGCCTTCGTCGCCGCCGCCAAGGGCTATCGGCTGATCCTGACGATGCCGGAGACCATGTCCGTCGAGCGGCGCAAGATGCTGACGCTTCTGGGGGCGGAACTGGTGCTGACCGAGGGCGGCCAAGGCATGCGCGGGGCCATCGCCCGGGCGCGGGAGCTTCTGGAGACCATCCCCGGCGCTGTCATGCCGCAGCAGTTCGAAAACGCCGCCAACCCGGACATTCATCGCCGCACGACGGCCGAGGAGATCTGGAACGACACGGAAGGCGCCATCGACATTCTGGTTGCCGGCATTGGCACCGGCGGAACCATCACCGGTGCGGGCCAGGTGTTGAAGGAAAGAAAGCCGACGCTGCGCATCGTCGCGGTCGAGCCGGAGGAATCGCCGGTGCTCTCGGGCGGTGCGCCGGGCTCTCACAAGATCCAGGGCATCGGCGCGGGTTTTGCCCCTGCCATCCTCGATACCGGCATCTATGACGAGGTCGTCACGGTCTCCTCAGGCAAGGCGGTCGAACGCTCGCGGGAGGTCGCGCGGATCGAGGGCGTGCCGGTCGGCATCTCCTCGGGTGCTGCCCTCGAAGCCGCCATTCAGGTCGGCCAGCGCCCTGAAAATGCCGGCAAGACCATCGTCGTTATCATCCCGTCCTTTGCCGAGCGGTATCTCTCGACCGTGCTCTTCGAAGGCCTCGGCTAACAGCGGGAGGCAATCCGTTCCAGCCAGAGCCTCTGATAGGTCTCGATCTCGGCCGACGTGCCGAGCGGCGTCACGGCCGCGGTGTCTTCGGATGTCGAAGGAGCGGTACCGCCGGCGAGCAACGCGGCACCGAGGCTCGTGCCCGTCGAGCCCTCCAGCGCAAGCACGCTCCGGCCGGAAAAGGCGGACAGTGCCGAGAGATAAAGCCCGTTCTTCGCAAACGGTCCTTCGACCAATATGGGACCCCCGGCATTCAGGAGCCGCAGGCTCTCCTGCGTCATCAGCGCGAGATAGAGGCAGATCGCCACATGACGCTCGGCATCCGAAGCGCCGTCCGCGGAAACCCACGCAGCCGTCATCCCTGGGAAGGGCCCGCAGCCGGGCGTGACCGATGGCAGGAGCATCATGCCGCGCGCGATGACGGCCTGGACGAGCGCTGCATCGCTGGCCCCGGCCGGCACAGGCTTCATACCGGATGTCAGCATCTCATATTCCCGCCCGCCCATGAAGCGCGCGGACGGCACGGCACGGCCATAGGCATCGACATTGGCGAGGGTATCCCGCGCGGGATCGAGCCGTCCGAGATCGCCACCGACGCCGAAGGAAACGACCCAGGTGCCGGTGGAGACGACCGAAAACGGAGATTCGCGCCCGATCAGATGCGGCAGCAGCGAGGCGTTGCTGTCGTGAATGCCGCAATGGACCGGGATTTCTTGGTCTTCGTCCAGTCCGATTTCCTTGGCGAGGGGCGCAAGCAGTGGCCCCAGCGCCTCGAAGGCGGCGTGCACCGGCGCCATCAGCCCGGAAAGATCGAGCGCTTCGACCAGTGTCGAAAACCGCCCGAGCGCCGGATTCCAGAGATCCGTATGGCACCCGAGCGACGTCACCTCCGTCGCAAAGCGTGCCGTCAGCCGGCCGGACCAGTATTGCGCATAGGTAACGATGGTGCGCACCCGGGCGAATTCGTCGGGAAACGCTGTCTTCTGATAATGAAGCTGGGCCCCGAGATTGAGCCCCATCGACAGTCGCGGCGAGAACGTCTCGGCGAAGTCCGGGCGGATCCGGTCATAGTCGGCCCGGATATCCTGCGGATAGTCGTGCTCGTAGTCGAGCACCGGCAGCGCCAGTTCCCCTTGTCCATCGAGAAGGGCTGCCGCCGCCCCATGGGTGGTCACCGAGATCGCATCGAACCCCGGCGTTTCCGCCACGGCCGTGAGCGACGCGATCAGGAACGCCCAGAGCGCATCCGTATCGTAATGCGGATAGGGGCCTTCGCTCACCACGCGATTGGTCATCCGGTGGGAGACGAGTTCCCGGCCGCTGGCGGTATCGAAGACCACGAGCTTGGCATTGGTCTTGCCGACGTCGAAGACGGCGACTTTGCCAGCGCCTTGCGTCATGGCTGCGCCGGCAGATGGAACACGGGGAGGAGATCGCGCGACACGGGTGCGTTGTCGGGATGGGTCTCCATGATATCGGCCATATGCGCCCACCAGCGTTTCATCACAGGATGCTGCGGCAGAGCGGCCATGCCATGGTCGCGCGGGCGCGAGAGCACGCCGAACAGCGTCAGCGTCTCCGGATCGAGGAAGATCGAATAGTCGCGGACGCCGGCCTCGGCGAGCAGCGCGCTGAGCTCCGGCCAGATCTCGTCGTGACGACGGCGATACTCCGCCTCCTGTCCCGCATGCAGCTTCATCACGAAGGCGTGGCGTTCGAGCGTCCTGTCGGGGGTCATCAGGACCTCGCCTTGATGCGGCGCGCCAGGATCGGCAGCGCGATGGTGATGATGAGGAGCAGGCCGATGAAGATCGACATGACGATGCCCGGCACGTTGAGAAGCCCGAGCCCGAAGGTGACGAGGCCCATGACGAAGGCCGCGATGACGACGCCGCCGATCGTGCCGGAGCCGCCAAGAATAGAAACGCCACCGAGCACCACCATGGTCACGACCTCCAGCTCCCACCCTTGCGCGATCGAGGGCCGCGTCGAGCCAAGGCGCGAGGTGAGGCAGACGGCGGCGATGCCGCTCATGAGGCCCGTCAGCAGGAACAGGATGAACTTGATCCGCTCGACCGGGATGCCGGAGAAGCGCGCGGCAAACTCGTTATTGCCGATCACCTGAACCTGCCGCCCGAAATTCGTCGCATGCAGCAGTAGTGCGAAAAGCGCGGCCAGAACGAGGAACAGCACGAATTCGAACGAGAACACCCAGACCACATAGCCCTGCCCGAAGAAGGCGAAGTCGGCGGGATAGCCGCCATAGGCCTTGTCGCCGAGCACGATATAGGAGAGGCCGCGAAACAGGCTCATCGTGCCGATGGTGACGACAATGGAGGGCAGCTTCATGCCCGAGACGAGCACGCCATTGACGGTGCCGCAGGCCAGACCGACGCAGAGGCCGATGCCCACCAGCCCGGCCGCGCCCACGCCCATCTGGGCCGCAGCACCCATGGCGGTGGAGGCGAGCGCGATGATGGCGGCGACCGACAGGTCGATCTCGCCGGCGATCACCAGCAGTGCCATGGCAAAGGCGATCATCGCCTTTTCGGTGAAGTTGAAGGTGGCGTCGGAGAGGTTCCAGGCATCGAGGAAATAGGGCGAGGCCAGCGAATTGAACACGAAGATGGCAACCGCGACGCCGAGCAGCAGTACCTCCCAGCTGGCGAGCAGCCGGCGAAGCGGCGTGCCGAGCCGGTCGGGAATGGCGCGGCGCTTGGGCTGCGACGGTTCGGGCTCGGGAGATGTCGAGGGGATCGCGCTCATGCCAGGGCCTCCTTGCCGGTCGTTCCGGTCTTCGCGTGATGGCCGTCTTCGGCCGCCCGGTTGCGCAGGATGATCCGGCCCCGATTGCGCTCGCGGCGCGCATTGAAGACGACGGCGAGAATGATCACCGAGCCGGAGATCGCCATCTGCGTGAAGGGCGAAATGCCGATGACGGGCAGCGCATTCTTGATGACGCCGAGGAACAGCGCGCCGAGCACGGTGCCGATGACGGTGCCGACCCCGCCGGCAATCGAGATGCCGCCGATGACGCAGGCCGCGACGCTGTCGAGTTCGAAGCCGATGGCGATATCGACATAGGCCACCGCATAGCGCGACACCCAGAGATAGCCGCTGAGACCGGCAAGCGCCCCGGACAGCGTGAAGGCGAGAAAACGCGTGTAGCCGACATCGATCCCGGCATAGACGGCGGCAACGGGATTGCCGCCTGCCGCATAGGCCGAGCGGCCGAAAGGCGTGTAGCGTGCCATGAGATACACGAGCACGACGACGAGCACCGCGACCCAGGAGAGAACCGGCAGGCCGGCGATGCCAAGCCGGGGCACGTTGAGGAACTCCGGCGTCATCTGGTGCGCGTTGACCCAGGCGCCGCCCGAGAGAACGAAGGCCATGCCGCGATAGATGGTGAGCGTGCCCAGCGTCACCACGATCGGCGGCATTTCCAGCCGCCAGACGAGAAACCCATTGATGGCGCCAAGCGCTGCCCCGATGCCGATGGCAAGCAGGATGAGGAGGACGAGCGGCAGGCCCGGCACGGCCGCGTTCAGCATCGCCACCGCCATGCCGCTGAAGGCGAGGTTGGCGGCGACCGAGAGATCGATCGACTTCGTCAGGATGACGGTCATCTGCGCCAGCGCCAGGATGATCAGGATCGCCGTATCGTTGAAGATGACGGCGAGGTTGCGAGGGTTCCCGAAGCCGGGCGCCCGTGTCGAGAACGCGACGACCATCAGGGCGATGATGAGGAAGAGCAGGGTTTCGCGCTTTTTCAGGAAGGTCATTGTTTGGTCCTCACGCGTTGCCGGTGGCGGCGCGCACCAGCATTTCCGGCGTCAGCCCGGCGCGGGGATGGATGCCCGCCGACAGGCCTTCCTTCATCACCATCACCCGGTCCGACATGCCGAGGATCTCCGGCAGTTCCGATGAGATCATCACGATCGACAGGCCTTCGGCAGCAAGCTCGCTGATAAAGGCGTGGACGGCAGCCTTGGAGCCGATGTCGATGCCTTTCGTCGGCTCGTCGAGAAGGATCACCTTCGGCTGCGTCGCGAGCCACTTTCCGATCACCACCTTCTGCTGGTTGCCGCCCGACAGCGTGCCGACCGGCACGGAAAGGGCGGCGGCGCGCAGGTCCAGCCGCTCGGCATATTTGCGGGCAAGCGCGAACTCGTCGGCAAGCCGCAGGAAACCGGCGCACGAGGTGCGGGCCAGCGACGGCAGTGTCATGTTCTGGAAGATCGGCATCGGCAGCGCCAGCCCGTGACGGCCGCGCTCTTCCGGCACATAGACGATGCCGGCCCGGATCGCGTCACGCGGCGAGCGGATCGTCACCGGCCGGCCCTCGATCTGGACGGTGCCGCTTGCCGGCGCCGTGATGCCGAACAGCGACTGGCAAAGCTCGGAGCGCCCGGCGCCGATCAGGCCGTAGATGCCGAGGATCTCGCCACGGCGAAGCGTGAAGGAGATATCGTGGAATTCGGTCGGGTGGCTGTAGCCGGAAACTTCCAGCACCGGCGCGCCCGGCGTCACCGCGATTTTCGGGAAAGCGTCGGCGACCGTGCGACCGACCATCAGGCGAACGATGTCGTCCTGCGGGGTTGCCGCCAGTGCACCGTGCCCGACGGCCTTGCCGTCGCGGAAGACCACGTAGTTCTCGGCGATCTCGTAGACCTCGTCGAACTTGTGACTGATGAAGAGAATGGCTTTGCCCTGCCGCTTGAGGTCGCGCACGATGCGGAAGAGGTCGTCGATCTCCTTGCGGGAGAGCGCCGCCGTCGGCTCGTCCATGATGACGATGCGCGCTTCGATCGACAAAGCGCGCGAGATCGCGACCAGATGGCGCTGCGCGATCGACAGATCCTTCAGACGGATGGTCGGCTCGATCGTGCTTTCGAGCGAGCGCAAGAGGTCGCCGGCGCGCCGGTTCATGGTCGCCCAGTCGATGGTGCGATAGCGCGTACGCGGCGCATGGCCGAGGAAGATGTTTTCGGCGACCGTTAGTTCGTCGAACAGCACGGTTTCCTGGTGGATGGCGGTCACGCCGGCATCGATGGCCGCCTGCGCATCGGCAAAGACGATCGGTGAACCGTCGATCCGGATCTCGCCCTCGCTCGGGCGGTAGATGCCGGTGAGGATCTTCACGAGCGTCGATTTGCCGGCACCGTTCTCGCCGATCAGCGCGGTCACCGTCCCCGGATAGAGCGCGATATCGACGCCGTCGAGCGCCTTGACGCCCGGAAAGATCTGCGAAATGCCGCGCATTTCCAGAATGGCGGGCGCGGGCGTACGATCCTCGGCGACGGGGTGTTGAAGGGCCATCATGTCCATGTCCGGTCGGAAAGGGAGGACCGGCGGCGCGGGTGGGCGCCGCCGGATCGTCTGGAAAATCAGAAGACCTTGGAGAACTGGTCGATGTTTTCGGCATTGTAGACGAAGGGATCGGCCATGGCGGCTTCGCCGTTGTCCCCGACCTTGATCTTGCCCATACGGCCGGCTTCGATTTCCGAGCCCGGCGCACCGTCCGTGTCGCCCTTGACGAGGTGATAGGCGATCTGAGCGGCGGAGTAGCCGAGATCGATCGGGTTCCAGATCGCGAATTCCTTCGTCGCACCCGACTTGATGGCACCAGCCATTTCGGAGGGAAGGCCGAGACCGGTCACGTAGACCTGACCGATCTTGCCGGCATCCTTGACGGCCTGCGACGCCGCGAGCACGCCGACCGTGGTCGGGGCGACGATGACCTTGACGTTCGGGTTGGAGGTCATGAGGCCTTGGGCCTCGCGGTAGCTCTTGTCCGAAAGGTCGTCGCCATAGACGGTCGTCACGAGATTGAGACCCGGAAAGTCCTTCAGCTGCTTCTTCATTTCCTCGATCCAGATGTTCTGGTTCGTGGATGTCGTCGTGGCCGAGAGGATGGCGAAGTCGCCCTTGCCGCCGTCGAGGTGATCCTTGACGAGCTGAAGGCACATCTTGCCGATAAGATCGTTCGAAGACGGGTTGAGCTGCAGGATGCGGCCTTCGGGTGCGACGCCCGAATCCCACGAAATGACCTTGATGCCACGCTGTGCGGCCTTCTTCAGCGCCGGCACCACGGCGTCGGGGTCGTTTGCCGAGATGGCGATAGCGTTGACGCCCTGGGCGATCAGCGCGTTGATCACCTCGATCTGGCCTTCGGCCGTCGTCGAGGTCGGGCCGGTATAGATGATCTCGACATCGCCGAGTTCTTTGGCCGCTTCCTGCGCGCCCTTGTTGGCGGCCTCGAAGAAGCCGTTGCCGAGCGATTTCACGACGAGGCCGATCTTGACCTCGGCGGCGTGTGCGGCCGAGCCGAATGCGGCCATGGCGAACACCACCCCGATGGCAAGCTTTTGTGCGAGTTTCATGCTGTCTTCCTCCCAGTTGACGATAAGTGCCCGGCCGCTCATGCGACCGATGCGGTATGATCCTTCGTATCCGACGCCGACACGGGAACCGTGACCAGCTTGACCCCCGCGGCCTCCACCATGCGCACGGCCTCCTCAGACACGGCGCTGTCGGTAATGATGGTGGAAACGTTTTCGAGCGGGCAGAGAATGAGGCTGGAGCGCCGGGCGAACTTGCCCGAATCGATCATGACGACGAGTTCGTCGGCCTGGCGCATCAGGCGCTGCTCGCTCTGGATGACCAGAGCATCGGACTCCATGATGCCGAGCGCGCTGGCCCCTTGCGCGCCGACGAACATGCGGCGTGCGGAAAAATTGCGGATGGCATCGTTTTCGAACGGCGACAGGATCAGGCTCTGGTCGCGATAGATCGTGCCGCCGGGCACCGTCACCGTGCATTTGGAATGCTTGACGAGATGCTCGGCGATCGCGAACGAATTGGTCATGACCTGCAGCCGTCGGGCGGCCATGAAATGCACCATCTGAAAGGTTGTCGTTCCCCCATTGATGATGACGGCGTCGCCTTCCTCGCAGAGATCGACGGCCATGCGGGCGATTGCGCGCTTTTTATCGGAGTTGATCGATTCGGAAACCCGGAAGGGGCGGGCTGCCAGATTACCGATTTGCGGCGGATGCACGGCTTCGGCACCACCGCGCACCCTGCGCAATTTCCCCTGAACATGCAGCGAGGCGATGTCACGGCGGATCGTCGCCTCCGACGCATCCGTCAGTTCCGCGATATCCTGCACCGTCACCACAGGCTTTTCCTGGACGGCGCTCAAGATGATGCGGTGGCGTTCGCGTTCGTGCATGGGTGTCTCCTCGACAGCGAGTTATGCGAATTCAGCAGGGACTGTCAATCAATAACGATCATAAATTTCTATAGTGCGCTGCAACATGAACATTTATGATCGAATATGATTGACATGATCGGTTGGACTGCGCGATATCGTCGGCAATACGGGGCTGACCTGCGTTCGACGCAAGGGTTCCGATACCATGGGAGGATGACATGTCGGAACAGAGCCACCGTCTCGAAAGCCGTTGGGATGATGCGATCGCGAACGCTCTCGATGAGCCGGGCAAGCTTCTTTACCGCTCGAACCTTTTGGGCGCCGACAAGCGCATCACCAATTACGGCGGCGGCAACACGTCTGCCAAGGTGACCGAGACCGATCCGCTGACCGGCGCGCCCGTGCGCGTCCTCTGGGTCAAGGGCTCCGGCGGCGATGTCGGCACCATCAAGCTCGACGGTTTCGCCACGCTCTACCTCGACAAGCTGGAAGCGCTGAAGGGTCTCTACAAGGGTGTCGAGGACGAGGACCGCATGGTCGGCTTCCTGCCGCATTGCACCTTCGCGCTCAACCCGCGCGCCGCGTCCATCGACACGCCGCTGCACGGCTTCGTGCCGTTCACCCATGTCGATCACATGCATCCCGATGCGATCATCGCCATCGCCGCGTCGAAGAACTCCCGCGAACTGACGAAAGAGGTGTTCGGCGATGAGATCGGCTGGCTCCCCTGGCGCCGTCCGGGCTTCCAGCTGGGTCTTGATCTCGGCGCCTTCGTCGCCGCCAATCCGAATGCCAAAGGCGTCGTGCTCGAAAGCCACGGTCTGTTCACATGGGCGGATGACGCCAAGGCCTGCTACGAGCTGACGCTCGACATCATCAACCGCGCCATCGACTGGTTCGCGACGAAGACCGAAGGCAAGACCGTCTTCGGCGGTGCCGTCGCGACCAGCCTGGAAGAAGCGCAACGCCGTGCGATCGCCGCAAGGCTGATGCCGGAAATCCGCGGCCGCATCGGCCGGGAGGAACGGAAGCTCGGTCATTTCGACGATCAAGTCGCCGTGCTGGAATTCGTCAATTCCGCGGATCTCAAGCGCCTCGGCGCGCTCGGCACCTCTTGTCCCGATCATTTCCTGCGCACCAAGATCCGCCCGCTGATCCTCGATGTCGACCCCACGGCCGAAGGCAGCATCGATTCGGTCGTGGCCGGTCTCGATGCTGCACTCGACGCCTACCGTGCCGATTACGCCCGCTACTACGAGACCTGCCGCCACGACAATTCGCCCGCCATGCGCGATCCCAATCCGGTGATCTTCCTCATTCCCGGCGTCGGCATGCTCTCCTTTGCCCGCGACAAGGCGACGGCCCGCATTGCCGGTGAGTTCTACGTCAACGCCATCAACGTCATGCGCGGCGCCTCCACCGTGTCGGACTATCAGGGCCTGCCCGAACAGGAAGCCTTCGATATCGAATACTGGCTGCTCGAGGAGGCCAAGCTTCAGCGCATGCCGAAGCCGAAGAGCCTGGCCGGCCGCGTCGCCTTCGTCACCGGCGGTGCCGGCGGCATCGGCCGCGCCACGGCGACCCGCCTGATCGCGGAGGGTGCCTGCGTCGTGCTCGCCGATATCGACCAGACCGCGCTCGACGGCGCGCAGGCCGACTTCGCCAAGCGCTACGGTGCCGATGCGGTGCGCAGCGTCAGGCTCGACGTCACCGATGAGAATCAGGTGGCCGAGGCCTTCACGCAGGGTCTGGTCGAGTTCGGCGGCATCGATATCCTCGTCTCCAATGCCGGCATCGCATCCTCCGCACCGGTCGAGGATACGGACCTTGCCATGTGGAACCGCAACATCGAGATCCTCGCAACCGGCTACTTCCTCGTCTCGCGCGAGGCCTTCCGCCTGTTTCGTCGCCAGAAGCTCGGCGGCAACGTCGTCTTCGTCGCCTCCAAGAACGGTCTTGCCTCGTCCCCGAACGCATCCGCTTATTGCACCGCCAAGGCCGCCGAGATCCATCTTGCCCGGTGCCTCGCGCTCGAAGGCGCGGAAGGCGGCATCCGCGTCAACACGGTCAATCCCGATGCGGTGCTGCGCGGCTCCAAGATCTGGGACGGCGAGTGGCGCGAGCAGCGCGCGGCGTCCTCCAAGATCGAGGTCAGCGATCTGGAGGAACATTATCGCAAGCGCTCCATGCTGAAGGTCAACATCCTGCCCGAGGACGTGGCCGAAGCCATCTACTTCCTTGCCTCCGACCTGTCGGCAAAATCCACCGGCAACATCATCAATGTCGATGGCGGCAACGCGCAGAGCTTTCCGCGCTAAAGTTTGTCAGGGATAAGTGGAAACCGGTTATCCCGAAAAGACAAACGAAATCAAAGAAAAATAGAATCTGTCAGGTTCAGAATGAACCTGACAGATTTGAGGAGGGAGGAGACCATCATGACCGATTATCGTATCGCGCCCGACCTTGTCGCCGCGCACAACCAAAGCCGCGCCGCGTCGCAGGCGGCGGATTATCAGGCCCTCGGCGAGCACCTGTCGCGCCGGGGCATCGACATCGAAACGGTGACGCGGAAGGTCTCGGCCTTTCACGTCGCCGTTCCCTCCTGGGGCGTCGGCACCGGCGGCACGCGCTTTGCCCGGTTCCCCAGCATCGGCGAGCCGCGCGGCATCTTCGACAAGCTGGCGGACTGCGCCGTCATCAATCAGCTGACACGCGCGACGCCCGGCGTTTCCCTGCACATTCCCTGGGACAAGGCCGACCCGGCCGAACTGCTGGCGGCAGCGAAAGCCTACGGCCTGCATTTCGACGCCATGAACTCCAACACCTTCTCGGATGCGGAGGGTCAGTCGCTCTCCTATAAATTCGGTTCTCTTAGCCATGCGGATGCGGGAACGCGGGCGCAGGCGGTGGAGCACAATCTCGAATGCATCGAGATCGGCCGCGCCATCGGCTCGAAGGCGCTGACGGTCTGGGTCGGCGACGGCTCGAATTTCCCCGGCCAGAGCCACTTCACCCGCAGCTTCGAGCGCTACCTCGCCTCGATGGGCGACATCTACGCAGCCCTGCCGGATGACTGGCGGCTGTTTTCCGAACACAAGATGTACGAGCCGGCCTTCTATTCCACGGTGGTGCAGGACTGGGGCACGAGCTACCTCATCGCCTCGACGCTCGGCCCAAAGGCCCAGTGCCTCGTCGATCTCGGCCACCACGCGCCCAACGTCAATATCGAGATGATCGTTGCCCGGCTCACCCAGTTCGGCAAGCTCGGCGGCTTCCACTTCAATGATTCGAAATATGGCGACGACGACCTCGATGCGGGCTCTGTCGATCCCTATCGGCTTTTCCTCGTCTTCAACGAACTGGTGGATGCCGAGCACCACGGTATCAAGGATTTCGACCCGGCCCACATGATCGACCAGTCGCACAATGTCACCGATCCGATCGAAAGCCTGATCTCCAGCGCCAACGAAATCCGCCGCGCCTACGCGCAGGCGCTGCTCGTCGATCGCGAGGCTCTGGACGGGTATCAGGACGAAAACGATGCGCTGATGGCGTCCGACACGCTGAAGCGCGCGTTCCGCACCGATGTCGAGGCGATCCTTGCCGAAGCCCGTCGTCGCGAGGGTGGCGCCATCGATCCGATCGCCGCCTACCGAAAGAGCGGCTATCGCACCAAGGTGGGCACTGAGCGCCCGGCAGCCCGCGCCGGCGGTGGCGGCATCGTCTGAGGGGTCAGCATTGTCGCGTCACGGCGTCTGCTGCTCAGCACCAGTTCCCGCCGGCGGCTGGTCGCGCACTTCGCCCGGGCTGGACACGAACAGATACACGCCGGCGAGCACCGCGCCGGCGAGCAGAAGTGTGATGACGAAGGTGGCCATCCTCTTGAAGGCCGGTGCCTGCCGCTCTGCCATGGTCTCGTCTTCTCCTGTGTGTCGCAGGCCAAACCCGCGAAGGGCGGACGGAGTTCCCCGGGTGCGGCGTGTTTCCACGGCAAAGCTGGATCTGTAAACGGACCGATCGATGAATATGCGCCCTTTGCGGGTACATCTTAAGGTCGCGTTCACCCGGGTAGCGTCTTATCCAACTTACATAGAGTTGGAGAAGATCAATGCCAGAAGCCTGCCAGGGATGTCGCGACGGTGCCGACTTCCACATCCCGTTTTCCATGGCGTTCCAGCCGATCGTCGATGTCGTCTCGAAGACCACATTTGCGCACGAGGCGCTGGTCCGCGGTATCGCGGGCGAGGGCGCCGGCTCGGTCCTCTCGGCCGTCGATGCGCAGAACCGCTATGCCTTCGATCAGCAATGCCGGGTCAAGGCCATCGAGCTTGCCTCGCGGCTGTATGGCGCGCGCAGCGATGTCGGCCTGTCGATCAACTTCCTGCCGAATGCCGTCTACGAGCCCCGCGCCTGCATCCGACTGACGCTGGCGGCCGCTGCCCGCACCAAGTTCTCGCCGAAGAACATCATCTTCGAATTCACCGAAGGCGAGATCCTCGACACGGCGCATCTTCTCAATATTCTCAAGACCTATCGCGAGATGGGCTTCCGCACGGCGATCGACGATTTCGGCGCCGGCCATGCGGGACTTGCGCTGCTGGCGAAGTTCCAGCCCGATATCGCCAAGCTCGACATGGATCTCATCCGCAATATCGATACGGACAAGGTTCGCCAAACGATCGTCCGCCACACCGTCTCCATGCTGCACGATCTGGGCGTCATCCCGCTGTGCGAAGGCATCGAGACCGCAGGCGAGGCGCGGGCTCTGGAAGATCTCGGCGTGCGCCTGATGCAGGGCTATTTCTTCGCGCGCCCGAGCTTCGAGTCTCTGGCCCATCCGGCGCTCAAGCAGATGTTCGCCACCCATTGAATGTCGAGTGGCATGTCGTCAACCGATGACGCCAGCGCGTCGTTGTCCAATGACGCGCTTGTACTCGGCTGTCGCTGTTTCGGCGGACTTCATCGTCGTCGCCGGATCAGGTTCCCGTGCGTTATGGTAAGATATCCACCATCGCCTCGTCATAGGTCACGGATGCTATAGCCTCCCCGGCCTCGTTCCGGATCTGGATCGAGGTGAGTTCGAGCCTGCTTTCGATCTGCAGATGTTCGGCTGCGATCTCCCGGATCGCCCGCTCGGCTTCCCGCCTTGCATCCTGAAGCGACGCGAGTTCGGCGCCTTCCAGATCGTCCAGAACCCCATTCCGCTCGACGATCTGAAAATAATACCTTGTCATGCGAACGCAGGCTCCCGGCGTCTCATCGGCCTGTCGCCGATACGTCGCAACCAGGGATGCCGCCGAAAGTTCCAGGCGAAAACGGTGTCGGTCCGCTGAAACGATCGATTCAGGTGAAACAACCGCGCCCTGTGCGTTGTCGCTGCTTTACCGCGACATAGCTGTACGTTCTCTCAGGATCACGGCGCGCGCTTGATCTTTTGTTCACGAGCGCCTTGTACTTACCATCGTCTCCCTTTGGTGAGGATCGGAAGCCTTGGCAGATAAAGAAGCAATGCTGCATCTGGCGCAGCTCATGGATGGCACCGATGTCATGGTTTCCGTCTACGACCAGGACGACCGGTTGCGCTTTGCCAATGGCGCCTTTCGTGCAGCCTGGCATATCGAGGACGACGAGCGTCCCCTTTGGTCCGACCTGATGCGCCGGAATTTCGCAGCACGGCGCGGCACGGTCATCTCGGCCGACGATTTCGAAACATGGCTGCGCTCGGTGCTCGGTCGTCGGGGAAAGACCGGCTTCCGGGCCTTCGAAACGGATCTTCACGACGGCCGGTGGCTCTGGATGACGGAGACCATGCAGGCGGATGGCTGGATGCTGTGCGTGGCATCCGACATCACGTCGCTGCGGCCGGACGAACGCGAACTGCGCCAGGCCCGCGACATGGCGATCAAGGCGTCCGAGACCGACGACCTGACCGGCATCGCCAGCCGGCGTTTCGTCATGTCGAAGCTCGAGGCGCTCGTGAAGACGGCGCCTTCCGATCCTCCGGTGTCAGCCGGGCAAACGGCGGCGGTCGGTTGCGTCGCCGTTCTCGACATCGACAATTTCAAATATATCAATGACCGGTTCGGCCACAGCGTCGGCGATGCCGTGCTCATGGATTTCGCCGCGACGATCCAGCGCCTTGTGCGCAAGACGGACGTTCTCGGGCGTGTCGGCGGCGAAGAGTTCGTTCTCGTTTTGCCGAACACGACGACGTGGGAAGCGGAAGCGATCATCGGCCGTATGCTGGCAGAGGTGCGGCTGTCCCGCCCGGTGCGTGAGCAGGTGAGCTTCCGCTATACGTTCTCGGCCGGTCTTGCCAGCGCCCGGGCGGGCGACGACCCGGCCGATCTCTATCGGCGCGCCGACCTCGCCCTCTATGCCGCCAAGATGCGCGGCCGCGACCAGATCGGCATCGATGTCGATGGCCCTCGGGCCAGCGGATCGGCCGGCAGCTGACGCCCATTGCCGGACCAATGCTGCGGTTTCCGGTGAAGATACCTCGGAACGAGGTTCAGTCCGGCGGGTTCGCATTGGCAGGCCTCTCCGCCACGATCGCATAGCGGTGCTGAAGACCCCGTGCGAGCGCCTTGAGCCGGCCGAGATGCGCGGCCTGCGCCCTGTGAATCCGGCGAAGATCGCGGTCGATCGAGATCACCGAAAATCCTGAATCCGCCAGAAGGTGCCCGACGGCATCGGCCCGGGCGCCGTTCGAAAAGTGCACCCGCGACAGGATGCTCCGGTGCGTGTCCGCAAGGCCTGCCGACGCATGGGCCGGCTGGGGCGAAATCCAGCCGGCCTTCTGCGAGAGCGTATCGATGCGCTTGATCACCCGCTCCCAAAAGCCCGTATGGACGAAATCGCCGTCGATGACGAGCAGCCGGCCGCCGGGTTTCAGGACCCGGTGCCACTCCCTGAAGCAGGCTTGCGGATCGACCAGCGTCCAGACGAGATGCCGCGTCACGACGACATCGTAACTTTCGTCGGGTGCGAGCGTCCGTTCGGCGTCGCCGAGAAGAAAGCGGATGCTGCGTCCGCGCGCCGTCGCCTTGGCACGGGCGAGGGCCAGCATGTCGTCGGACCAATCGATGCCGGTCACGCGGTAGCCGAGATCGTCCATCAGATGCGAGATCACGCCGGTTCCGCTGGCAAGGTCGAGGGCTGCGCGCCCGTACCCACGCCCGAGATGCTTCTCGATCAGCCCATGCCACGCCTGCCGCTCGTCCTCGGAGAAGATTTCGTGCCCCGGCGACTGGTCGAAGGTCGCGGCGCGGGCGGACCAGTAATCCCGGATTTCATCTCTCAACGAGTAATTCACGGCCTGCGCCGCCGGATCGTTCCCCATAGCTTACATCCTGCTTCAAACGTAAAACGTTTCTAAAAGATAAAACTTGACGAAGAAAGTCCACAAATCATATGTGCCCGGCAGGTTCCACTGGAGTTTCCTCTCATGCGTCTTTCCGGCAGGTCGGCCATTGCAGCCCTCGGCCTCTTCATGTCGTCCGTCCTTCCCGCCCTTGCCGTCGAGGTGACGGACGTGACGGGCCGCAAGGTCGATGTCAACGTGCCCGCGCGTCATGTCATTCTCGGCGAAGGCCGCCAGATCTATTTCCTCGCCGCGCTCGACAAGGAAAACCCGTTCCAGCATGTCGTCGGCTGGCGCGATGACCTGCCGAAGGCCGATCCGGAATCCTATGCCGCCTATCTCGAGAAATATCCCGAGATCGCCAAGCTCGCCACCTTCGGCGGCATGAAGGACGGTACCTTCGATATCGAGCAGGCCGTGGCGCTCAAGCCCGACGTCATCGTCATGAACCTCGACGCGAAGACCGCGACGGAAGAGGCGGGCTATATCGAAAAGCTCGCCAAGGTCGGTATTCCCCTCGTCTATGTCGATTTCCGCGAAAAGCCGATGGAGAACACTGAGCCGAGCATGCGCATCATGGGCACGCTGATGGGCAAGGAAAAGGTCGCGGAAGACTTCATCGCGTTTCGCGCCGAAGCGATCCGGAAGGTGACCGATACGCTCGAAAAGAACGCTCCGAAAAAGCCGCTGGTCTTCGTCGAGCGCGCCGGCGGATACTCGGACGATTGCTGCATGTCCTTCGGCAATGAGAATTTCGGCCGGATGGTCGAGATTGCCGGCGGTACCAACATGGCGAGGGACATCATCCCGGGCACCTTCGGCACGGTTAACCCGGAGCAGATCATCGCCTCCAATCCCGACCAGGTGATCATCACCGGCGGCATGTGGGAAGCCTATGTGCCCGGCGGCAACTGGGTGGGCGTCGGATACGGTGCCGACCTCAAGGAAGCGCATCGCAAGCTCGAGAACCTGACGAAGCGCCCCGCCTTCACGGGCATCAAGGCAGTGAACAACGGCGAGATCCACGCGATCTGGCACCAGTTCTACAACAATCCCTACCAGTTCGTCGCCATCCAGCAGATCGCCAAATGGCTGCATCCGGATCTCTTCAAGGATCTCGATCCCGAGGCGACCTTCAAGGAATTGCACGAGCGCTTCCTGCCGCTACCGTACAAGCCGGGATACTTCGTCTCCCTCAAGGACGAATAGGCGATGACCGCTGCGGCAACCACGGACACGGCAGCGCGGCGCGAGAGAGATCGCGCAGGCCCGGTTGCCGAGCGCACGGGGCGTGATCAATATCGCGCCCTTGCCTTCCGGCGCATCCTCATTCTGGCGGCTCTCACGATTGCCCTTGCCGCCAGCGTGGCCATCGACATGGCGCTGGGGCCGGCGAACTACACGCTGTCGCAGGTCCTCTCGGCCCTGTTTTCCCCGGAAACGGCCAGCAGCCAGCTGCGCGTCGTCATCTGGGACATCCGCATGCCGATCGCGCTGATGGCGGTCACGGTCGGGGCGTCGCTCTCCGTCGCCGGCGCGCAGATGCAGACGATCCTGTCGAACCCGCTCGCAAGCCCCTTCACGCTCGGCATTTCCGCGGCCGCCAGCTTTGGTGCTGCCCTCGGCCTCGTCGGCGGCGTCGCCCTCTTTCCGGGGGCGACCCAGTACATGGTGCCGATCAACGCCTTCGTCATGGCGGTCGTGGCCGCCCTGTTCATCCACTTCGCCTCGACGATGCGCGGCGTGACGGTCGAGACCATCGTGCTGCTCGGCATCGCGCTGGTCTTCACCTTCAACGCGGCCCTGTCGCTGCTCGAATATCTCGGCTCCGAACAGGCGCTGGCAGCCGTCGTGTTCTGGACGATGGGCAGCCTCACCAAGGCGACCTGGGACAAAGTCGCGGTGACGGCCGCCATCCTCGTCGTGACGCTGCCGCTCTTCATGCGCCAGGCCTGGGCGCTGACCGCCCTGCGGCTCGGCGATGACAAGGCGGCGAGCATGGGAATCAACGTGCGCCGCCTGCGGCTTCACACCATGCTGATCGTCAGCCTGCTGGCGGCCGTGCCCGTGTCCTTCGTCGGCACCATCGGCTTCGTCGGCCTCGTCGGCCCGCACATCGCCCGCATGGTGGTGGGCGAGGATCAGCGCTTCTTCCTGCCCGGCGCCGTCATCTGCGGCGCGCTGCTCCTGTCGGCCACCTCGGTGGTCAGCAAGGTGCTGATCCCCGGCGCGATCCTGCCCATTGGCGTCATCACCGCGCTGGTCGGCGTGCCGTTCTTCTTCGTCCTGATTTTCTCCAACAGGAGGCGGGCATGGTAAGCCTTTCCCTGAGGGATGTCGGTGCCAGCTATGGCCGCACCACGGTCCTCTCCAAGGTCGGCATCGATCCTCTCAGCCCCGGCTCCGTCACGGCCGTCATCGGCCCGAATGCGGCGGGAAAATCGACCCTGTTCAAGCGGATCGCCGGCCTGCTCGCCGGTCCGGGAACCGTGGAACTATCCGACAAGACCCGTGGCGACCGCGCGATCTGCTACATGCCGCAGGACACCGGCTCGAATGCCGTTCTCACGGTCTACGAGTCGCTCCTGCTGTCCGCCAAGCAGGGCGGCGGCTGGCGGGTGCATGACGACGAACTGTTCGAGATCGACGCGATCCTCGCCTCCCTGCGCATCGAGAACCTCGCCTTCCGCGGCCTCGACGCGCTTTCGGGCGGGCAGCGGCAGCTCGTCTCGCTCGGCCAGGCTCTGGTGCGCAAGCCCGACGTCCTGCTGATGGACGAGCCGACCTCCGCCCTCGACCTTCACCGCCAGATCGACGTTCTCGACTTCGTTGGAAACCTTGTAACCCGCACCGGCATGATCGTCCTCATCGCGCTCCACGATCTCAACCACGCCCTGCGTTACTGCACCAACACGATCGTCATCGCCAACGGCGAAATGGTCGCAAGCGGCACCACTGCCAGCGTCATCACCACCGCCATGCTGCGCGATATCTACCGTATCGACGCCCGCATAGAGCCCTGCTCCCGCGGCCGCCCCATGGTCATCGTCGATGGCGCTCTCTGAGGGATAAGGCGCGGCAGAGGGCAGATCGTGATCGCGTCGGAAGCCTCCCGTCAGGCCGAGAAGCTGACCCGCACGCCGCGCTGCCGGAAGTAGGCCTGCATCATCTTGCGGCCCGAGCGGTTGTTTTGCGCGAGCTTGGCAGGATCGAACACGGCTTCTGCCGCACCTTCCCGGGCAAGCGCTGCCTTGAGGCTCGCAATATGGTCGTCGATGTCGGCATTGTCCGACTGGAGCGATGCATAGATCTTTTCGGTTACCTCGGCCACGGTCTGTTCGCTCACGGTATCTGTCCCTTCTTTCACGAAACCGGTCGGATATCACGATTTGGAGAATCGCCAAACTGCAGACTGAGCATGCAAATTCGCGATCCCCGGAAGGCATAAAGACCGACATTCGGAAGAAGATCCCACGCAGGACGGAACGGAGAAGCATGCGTTCAGTTGCGGAGGTGTCATTCCCAATGAAAGGTGACCGAAATGTTCATGCGCGTCGATCAACTACAGGCAGAACTGCCTGCGCCCAAGCGGGCGGATCCGAATGCCGCGGCCGCCCTGCAGGAGTTGCTGGGTGGGAAATACGGCGAGATGTCGACGCTCGGGAACTACATGTTCCAGAGCTTCAACTTCCGCTCCAAGGAAAAGCTGCGCCCCTTCTACAGCCTCGTCGCCAGCATCACGGCGGAAGAACTCGGCCATGTCGAGCTCGTCAGCAACGGCGTCGCCATGCTGGCCAACGGCCCGGACAAGAAGGATGGTGACAAGGGCGATGGCGGCGATATTTCCGGCGCGCCATGGGAGGACATGAAGGATATCCGGCTCGCGGCCGCCTTCCTGTCGGGCGGCGGCGGTGCCATGCCGGTCAACAGCAATGGCGCCTCGTGGAACAACGACTTCATCACGACGACCGGCAATGTCGTGGTCGATCTCCTCCACAATTTCCATCTGGAATGCGGCGCGCGTCTCCACAAGCTGCGCGTTTATGAAACCCTGACCGACCCGACCGGCCGCGAGGTCTGCGGCTATCTCCTCGTGCGCGGTTCCGTCCACGCGCATGCCTATGCCCTGGCGCTGGAAAAGATCACCGGCGTGAAGATCAAGGACTTCCTGCCGACGCCGAACATTCCGCTCAGCAAGATCCCGGAATGCCAGAAATACCTGGACGAAGGCTCCCACCGCCGTCTCTACACGTTCAGCCCGAAGGACTACAAGGAAATGGCGGGCATCTGGGGCAATGGCGAAATGGCCCTTCCGGCCGATCCGCCGGGCGAACTCGAAGTCGTCGACGGCATGCCGGAAGGCGGCAAGATCCACCAGCTCGTCGGCGTGCCCTCGGCCTTCAACCCGGACTATGCCCCGGAAGAAATGTTCGAAATCGCCCAGAAACTCTACAAGAAGTCGCGTTAGGCCCTTATCGCCTTACGTTTAAAGCTGCAGGCTGCGGTCCTCTTGGGGTCGCGGCCTGTTTGAGCTTAATACGGTTTGCCGTATGCGCGCGGTGGGTCAAAGGTAGGATTATATGAAGGGGATGGCGGACAGGGCGGGATTCGAACCCGCGGTACGCTCTCACGCACACACACTTTCCAGGCGTGCGCCTTAAACCACTCGGCCACCTGTCCTTGATATCGTCACCGCTGGTTTGGGCGGTGAGATTGTTGCGCGGATGGCGAGGGATCGCGACCGGGTGCAACGGTTCGCCAAAAATCCTATGAGCGGAAAATCCTGCGAACGGCGCGATATATACCGATGATCTCAAAGCGATCAACCGAAATCTGACAGATTTTTCGAACGGGCGACAGGCATTTTCGCGCAGGCAGATGGTGCTTGGGTCAGCATGCCATTGCGGTTGAGCGGCGAGAACCTATCTTATCTTGAAAGCACGAGGCAAAGTGTGGCGAGGAAACCGGTTCCACCTAGCAACGTCGGGCTGCCGGCAGCAACGGTTGCCGGCTTGCAGCGCTCTTGGCATTTGCAGAGCAACATGGGTGGCGGCAGTCACGGGAGACGAATGATGGCAGTTCTCTTCAGGCTCGTGAGCGTTCTCGCCCTCATTGCCGCGCTTTTTGCGGGAACCGTGGATGCCGTACGCTCGGTGTCCGAAACGGCCGTGGTCATGACGCCGCTCGGGATTGCGGTGGCGTCCATCAGCACGTCCGGGCTTGAGATGATCGAAGCCCTGGAGCGGCCGGGCGGCAGCTTTGCCATGGTGCAGCCGGTCGTCCGCTGGTTTCTGCAGCAGCCGGCCTTCGCGGTCTTTCTGATCGTGGCGCTGTTGTTCTGGATGGCCGGGTATCGCCCGGCGCGCAGGCGTCGGCTGGCGTGATGCCGTTCTGAAGGCCGGCAGGGCAGGGCGAGACCCGTGTGAAGACTCGCCGTCTTTGCTCCGACGACATCAATTTCGACAATACGAACAACCCATTCTGATATGGAGACGGATCTTATGTTTCTGACCGAGCTTTTCAGCAAGAAGACCACCATGCCCGAGCCGCAAAATGCGCTTCCCGGCCGCGAAGCACCCTTGCCCACGGCGGCGCACCACGCCGTCAACCGGCAGCCTCTCAAGGGGCCGTATCCCGACGGCATGAAGACCGTGCTGCTTGGCATGGGCTGCTTCTGGGGCGCCGAGCGCCTGATGTGGCAGCTGCCCGGCGTCTCTGTCACGGCGGTCGGCTATGCCGGCGGCTACACGAAAAACCCGACCTATCAGGAAACGACGACGGGACTGACCGGCCATACGGAGGTCGTTCTCGTGGTCTACGACCCGAAGGTCGTCGGGTTCGGCGAGATCCTCAAGGTCTTCTTCGAGGAGCATGACCCGACGCAGGGCATGCGCCAGGGCAACGACGTCGGCACGACCTACAGGTCCGCCATCTATGTCGAAGACGAGGCGCAGCTTGCCGAAGCGAAGACCGCGCGCGATGCCTATCAGGCGCAGCTGAAGAAGGCGGGCCACCGCGAGCCGATCACCACCGAGATCGCGATGGCCGGCACGTTCTACTTCGCAGAAGCAGAGCACCAGCAGTATCTGGCCAAAAACCCCAATGGCTATTGCGGCCTGCGGGGAACGGGCGTCAGCTGCCCGGTGCCTGCCCTCTGATCCGGCAGACTGAGGTTCACGTCTCAAGACCCTGCTGCACAGGGATGGCAGCGCATGCCTGCCATCCCCTGCCATTGCTTCCGTGGCCGTTTCGGATTAATACATGACGCTATCTTTCATGTTTTAACCGGCGGAACGCCGCGATAGCGCCGATGACCTTCCAGCCCAGGATGAACAACAGGATTTCCGGTTTCGACGTCATCGGAACCTGGAACCGGCGCGTCTATAACGGCGTGGTCGCCGACCTCTGGGACGTCCAATGCGCCCGGTTGGCTGGCGGCGTCTATGTGGCCGACGCGCCCCGGCTTTTCGTGGTGCTCGAAACGCTCGGAGATCCCGCGCGGCGCCTTTCCATGGCGTCGATATCGACGGGCACGTCTTCCGCACGGGAACACGGCCTGCCCGGTTCGCCCTGCCGGCGCCTGTCCTACATTCCCGCCGGCATGGAGCTTCGCGCCGAGCTTCAGGGCATCAGCGCGATCCGCCATCTCGATCTGCATTTCGACGCGGCCGCGCTCGGCCAGCGCGTGGGCGGCGAGCTCGATCCCCTTGTTCTCCAACAGCCGCGGCTGATGTTTGCCGATCCGCGCCTCATCGCCGTGGCCGACCTTCTGGCGGCCGAATGCGCCGATCCCGATCCGCTGCACGACCTCTATGGCGATGGCCTTGCGCTTGGCCTGTTCATCGCCCTGATGCGCGTTCCCCCGCCCAGTCGGCGTTTGCGCGGCGCGCTGGCGCCCTGGCAGCTGCGACGGGCCACCGAGTTCATCGAAGCCCATTGCCTGCGCGGTATCCGGCTGGAGGAGCTGGCCCTGCTCACCGGCCTTTCCCAGTCGCATTTCAGCCACGCCTTCAAGGCCTCGACCGGCATGCCGCCGCACCAGTGGCAGATGAAGACGCGCATCGACCATGCGAAATCCCTGCTGGCAGCCGGCAAGGCGAGCCTCAGCGAGGTCGCAGCCGTCACCGGTTTTGCCGATCAGGCACATTTCACCCGGGCTTTCCGCAAGATGGCGGGCACCACGCCCGGCCGGTGGCTGCGCAGCCGATAGAGCAGTCCCAGCGGACGCGGGATCGCTCTAACGTCGGACGATGCGGAGAACGGAAGGATAGAGGCCCTAGGCGTGGCGGATTTGCCGCAGTCTCGCCGTAGATGCTGCGCCTGAGAACATCGCCTCGGAATCGTTCAAAATCCGCAGGACGGATCAATCCGATCCCGCTTCCTTGAGCTATGCGAAACATGACAAAACGTCTCATCTTCATGGGGCGACAGTGCCGGATAAGGAACAGGTGTCGGGGCCGTTCTGCCGGGTGGCCGAGATGGGGTGACGACATGACGGGGACAATCAACAAAGGCCGCAAGGCGGTCTGGCTCGCGGGAGCCGCAGCCATCGCATGTGCGGCTGGCACATCCGCTGCACGGGCCCAAGAGCCGCAGGCCCAAACCCCGCAGGTACAGGGCCAGCAGCCGACGCAACTGGAAGCCATCGTCGTGCGCGGCGGGCAGGCGACAGAGGGATCGGCAACCGGCCCGGTCGAGGGTTACGTCGCCCGCGACACGACGGCGGGGTCGAAATCGGCGCTGCCGGTGACAGCCGTTCCGCAGTCGGTCTCCGTCATCGGCCGCAAGGAGCTGGATGACCGCGGCGTCGTCACCAAGATCGACGAAGCGCTGCGCTACACCGCCGGCGTCACCACCGAGCCCTTCGGCTCCGATCCGGATACGGACTGGTTCTACATCCGCGGCTTCGACGCGACGCAGACCGGCGTCTTTCTCGATGGTCTCAATCTCTATTCCTTCGGCTTCGGCGGCTTCCAGACGGATGCCTACATGCTGGAGCGTGTCGATGTGCTGAAGGGCCCGGCATCGGTGCTCTATGGCGGCGCGACCCCCGGCGGCATCGTCGATCTCATCCGAAAGCGCCCGCAGGACGAAGCCGTTCGCGAGGTCGAGGTCGGCATCAACAATTTCGGCAATGCCTTCCTCGGCTTCGACGTCAACCAGAAGGTCAGCGACGCCGTGACCTACCGGGTCACCGGCAAGGTGGCCGGCGGCGAGCAGGAGAGCGACTACGCCAACGATCTGCGCGGCTTCCTCATGCCGCAGATCCGCTACCAGCCGGACGATGCGACCAGCCTGACCGTCTATGCGACGCTCTCCGGTCTCGACCAGCGCCACACCGGCAATGGCTTCCTGCCCTACGAGGGCACCGTGGTGAACGCGCCTTTCGGCAAGATCGACCGCGACGCGTTCTTCTCGGAGCCGGATCTCGACACCGGCCGCTACGACCAGCAGATGATTGGCTACGAGGCCGAGCACACGTTCGACAACGGGCTGAAGCTCTCGCAGAACCTGCGCTACAGCCACCTCGACAAGCACGAAGTGCTGTTCTACCCGTTCGGCTACGTCAACACGACGGACCCGGCGGCGCCGAACTATTACGATCTCTACCGCGTCGGCTTCGAGCACACGACCAAGGTGGACAGCTTTGCCGTCGACAACCGCGCCGAGATCAAGCTCGACACCGGCCCGGTCGAGCACAACCTGCTCGCCGGCATCGATTACAAGCACTACCGTCTCGATCAGGTCCAGGCCGTCCCGGCATGGCCGGCGGCGGCCACGCCGATCGATCCGGTGGATCCGATCTACGGCCTGCCGCAGCCGGGCCTCAGCGGCGTCTATCTCGATCAAGTTCTGACCCTGCAGCAGGTCGGCCTCTATGCGCAGGACCAGATGCGCTTCGGCGATGGCTTCCTCGTCACGCTCAACGGCCGCTACGACTATGTGGATACGCGGTCCGACGCGCGGATCGGCACGAGCTACCGCAACAATGACAGCGCGCTCAGCGGCCGCGCCGGCCTCGCCTACGAATTCGACAACGGCATGACGCCCTATGTCAGCGCTGCCACCTTCTTCAACCCGCTGATCGGCACCTCCTATCTCGGCGGCGCTCTCAAGCCGGAGGAAGGTCACCAGTTCGAAGCCGGACTGAAATACGTGCCCACCGCCATCGACGGCCTCTTCACGATGTCGGTGTTCCAGATCGTCAAGGAGAACGTGGCGCTGACCCGGCCGGACTTTCTGCAGGAGCAGCTGGGCGAGGTGACCTCCACCGGCATCGAGCTGGAAGCCAAGGTCAATCTCGACGCGCACTGGTCGCTGCTCGGCTCCTATTCCTATACGGATCTTGAGATCACCGAGGATCTCAATCCGGCCCTCGTCGGCAACCGTCCATACCTCGTGCCGAAGAGCCAGGCGGCCGTCTGGGTCGATTACGCGCTGACCGAGGGCGCGCTGGAAGGCATGAGCATCGGCGGAGGCCTGCGCTATCAGGGCACGTCGTTTGCGGACAACGAGAACACCCGCGAAGTGCCGGATGCGCTGCTGGCCGACGCCGCCATTCGCTATGAGAAGGAAGGCTGGGGTGCTGCCCTCAACGTCGCCAACCTCTTCGACAAGGACTACGTAAAGAGCTGCCAGGGTGTTTCCACCTGCGGCTATGGGGCAGGCCGCACGATCACGCTGAAGCTCAGCAAGTCGTTCTGATCCCCGCCTGCGAAGGCCCGCATCACCCGTGAACATGGCGAACCGTGGCGGATCCAGACAGGGATCGCCGCGGTTCTTGTCGTTTGCGGATCGAAGGATGAAAGTTTTACCAGTTGAAAAATTTCGGGTGTATTTTCCCAAAGCCCGTGCAAGGATACACCTCAATCAGGCCCGCGACAAAGCGCGGCCGGTTCCGCAGACATGCTTCCAGCACAAGAGAAGCGTGCGGGAGGACCCAGAAAACACATGGTAACAAACAGGGCTGCACAATGAAGAAAACCCTCCTCGGTCTCCTTGCCTTCTCGATGATGTCGGCCACGGCGCTGGCCGCCGACATCAAGCCCGCGGTCATTTACGACCTCGGCGGTAAATTCGACAAATCCTTCAACGAATCCGCCTTCAACGGCGCCGAAAAGTTCAAGACCGAAACCGGCATCGCTTATCGCGAGTTCGAAATCGCCAATGACGCGCAGCGCGAACAGGCGCTCCGCCGCTTCGCTGGCGACGGCAACAACCCGATCGTCATGGCCGGCTTCTCCTGGGCTGCCGCGCTTGAGAAGGTCTCCGCCGAATATCCCGATACCAAGTTCGCCATCATCGACATGGTCGTGGAAAAGCCGAACGTGAAGTCGGTCGTCTTCAAGGAGCAGGAAGGGTCCTACCTCGTCGGCGTTCTCGCCGCCCTCGCCTCCAAGTCGAAGACCGTCTCCTTCGTCGGCGGCATGGATATCCCGCTGATCCACAAGTTCGCCTGCGGCTATATCGGCGGTGCCAAGTCCACCGGCGCTGACGTCAAGGTTCTCGAAGCCTATACCGGCACGACGCCGGAAGCCTGGAACGACCCGGTCAAGGGCGGTGAAATCGCCAAGTCGCAGTTCGACCAGGGCTCCGACGTCGTCTACCACGCTGCCGGCGGCACCGGTGTCGGTGTTCTCCAGGCGGCAGCCGACGCCGGCAAGCTCGGAATCGGCGTCGACTCGAACCAGAACGCCATGCAGCCGGGCAAGGTGCTGACCTCCATGCTCAAGCGCGTGGACGTCGCCGTCTATGACAGCTTCATGAGCGCCAAGAACGACACGTTCAAGGCCGGCATCTCCAATCTCGGCCTGAAGGAAGACGGCGTCGGCTATGCCGTCGACGACAACAACAAGGCGCTGATCACGCCCGAGATGCAGGCTGCCGTCGACAAGGCGAAGGCCGACATCATCGCCGGCACGCTTCAGGTCCACGACTACATGACGGACGAAACCTGCGCCTACTGAGGCGATCCGCGATACGGGAAAGCGTCGTCGGCCCGTTTGGCCGGCGACGCATGCCCCTTGGCGGCGTGTCAGTAATGCGGCGGCCGCGTATTGGCAGGAGCCTCCAGCGAGGTCTCCTCCAGCGTCAGGAACCGTTCGGTCAGCCGGTCCAGTTTCGTGCGAACCTGGTCCACGATCTTCCACTGTTCGGCAAGCTGCTGCGACAGGTCCTCGATCACGCGGGCCTGATGCGCGATCGTTTCCTCGATGGCCGTCATCCGTGTCTCGTCGCTCGTCATGATCGTCATGATCGTCATTCTCTCTTTGTCGCTGGCGGATCGTCTGCTCTCGCTATAGAGGGTTCGCCCGGCGGAAGGTCAAACGCGAAACAGCCGATCCGCTGATTTAGCGCTTCCGATCGCCGTGATCGATGTTAGCCTTAGGCTTCCCGCTTTCCTCGAAGCGGGCGGTCGGACAATCAAGCAAGCACCCGGCGGCACGGCCTGCCGACAACGGGTGCCGGGAACGGGATGCGGCTGCCATGAGCGATATCGCGATTGAGCTTCGGGGCATCGACAAGAGCTTCGGCCCTGTCCACGCCAACAAAAATATCAACCTCGTCGTCAAAAAGGGAACGATCCACGGGATCATCGGCGAAAACGGTGCCGGGAAATCGACCCTGATGTCGATCCTCTATGGCTTCTACCAGGCCGATCGCGGCGATATCCTCGTCGATGGCAAGGTGTTGACGATCAAGGACCCGAATGCGGCCATCGCAAGCGGCATCGGAATGGTGCACCAGCATTTCATGCTGGTCGAGAACTTCACCGTGCTCGAAAACGTCATGCTCGGTGCCGAAGACAGTCCGGTGCTGAACGCATCGATCTCCAAGGCCCGCATCGAGCTGAAGCGGTTGGAGAAGGAATATGCGCTGGAAGTCAATCCCGATGCCATCATCGAGGAGCTGCCGGTCGGCCTGCAGCAGCGCGTGGAAATTCTCAAAGCCCTCTACCGCAAGGCCGATATCCTCATTCTCGACGAGCCCACGGGCGTTCTGACGCCGCCGGAAGCCGATCACCTGTTCCGCATTCTCGAGCAGCTGAAGAACGAGGGCAAGACGATCATCCTGATCACCCACAAGCTGCGCGAGATCATGGCGGTCACAGACGAGGTCTCCGTCATGCGCCGCGGCGAGATGGTCGCCACGCGCGCGACGGACAAGACCTCGGTCGAGGAACTGGCCGAGCTCATGGTCGGCCGGCGCGTGCTTCTCCGCGTCGAGAAGGGCGAGGCCCGCCCCGGCGACGTCAAGCTTTCGGTGCGCAACCTCACGGTTCGCGACGGCCGCGGCGTCACCATGGTCGACGACGTTTCCTTCGACATCCGGGCCGGCGAGATCGTCGGCATTGCCGGCGTCGCGGGCAATGGCCAGTCCGAGCTTCTCGAAGCCATCGCCGGCATCCGCCGCGCCACCGGCGGCACGGTCGAACTCAACGGCTCCACGGTCGATGTCACCGGCCTTGCCGACCCGGCAGAGCTGCGCACGCGCGGCCTCGCCCACGTTCCGGAAGACCGTCATCATGTCGGTCTCGTGCTGAAGTTCGAGGAAAGCGAAAATGCCATTCTCGGCTATCACCGCGATCCCGCCTACAAGAAGGGGGCCTTGCTCGATATCGCCGCCATGCGGGCGGATGCGGAGGAGAAGATCGCCAGATACGACATTCGCCCGCCGAACCCGCGCCTGAAGACGGCGAATTTTTCCGGCGGCAACCAGCAGAAGATCGTGTTGGCGCGCGAGATGGAGCGCAATCCCGACGTGCTGATCATCGGCCAGCCCACCCGCGGCGTCGATGTCGGCGCCATCGAATTCATTCACAAGCGGATCATCGAGATGCGCGATCAGGGCAAGGCCGTCCTTCTCGTCTCGGTCGAACTCGACGAGATCCGCGCTTTGTCGGACCGGATCCTCGTGATGTTCGCGGGGCGCGTCGTCGGCGAGCGGACCTCCGACGCCGACGAGGGCGATCTCGGTCTGTTGATGGCCGGTGTCGAAAACCGCATGGAGGCCGCTCAGTGAGCAATCCTTACGCCAAATTGCCCGGCTGGGCCGAATACGGTCTCATCCCGCTCGTCAATCTCGTCGTCGCCTTCCTCGTGGCCGGTCTCGTGGTGCTGCTCGTCGGCGAGAGCCCGCTGGAGGCCGCCTACCACCTGATCAACGGCGCCTTCGGTCGCGGCGAATATATCGGCTTCACGCTCTATTACGCCACGACCTTCATCTTCACCGGCCTTGCGGTCGCGGTCGCCTCGCATGCCGGCCTCTTCAACATCGGCGGCGAGGGGCAGGCCTATGTCGGCGGCATCGGCGTCGCGCTCGTCTGCCTCTGGCTCGATCGCATAATGCCCTGGTACGTCGTCTTCCCGCTCGCGATCCTCGGCTCGGCCGCCTTCGGCGCGCTGTGGGCGTTTCTACCCGGCTGGCTGCAGGCCAAGCGCGGCAGCCACATCGTCATCACCACCATCATGTTCAACTTCATCGCATCGAGCCTGATGGTCTACCTGCTGACGCGCGTCTTGAAGCCGCTCGGCTCCATGGCGCCGCAGACGCGCACCTTCGAGGCCGGCGGGCAGCTGCCGAAGCTCGACTGGCTGCTCGGCATCTTTGGGCTCGACATCGGCAACGCGCCGTTCAACATTTCCTTCCTGCTGGCGCTGCTCGCGGCCTTCGGCTGCTGGCTTCTGATCTGGCGCACGCGGCTCGGCTACGAAATGCGCGTCATGGGCCACAGCCCGTCGGCCGCCCGCTATGCCGGCATCAAGGATGCGCGCATCACCGTCATCGCCATGATGATCTCGGGCGGTCTCTGCGGCATGATGGCGCTGAACCCGATCATGGGCGAGCAATTCCGCATGCAGCTCGATTTCGTGCAAGGAGCCGGCTTCGTCGGTATCGCGGTCGCCCTCATGGGCCGCTCGCACCCGGCCGGCATCATTCCCGCCGCCATCCTCTTCGGCATGCTCTATCAGGGCGGCGCCGAGATCGCCTTCGAGATGCCCACCATCTCGCGCGACATGATCGTCATCATCCAAGGCCTCGTCATCCTGTTTGCCGGCGCGCTCGAAAACATGTTCCGCCCGGCGATCGGGCGCATCTTCGCCTCTGTCGCAAGCAGCAGATCGGCATCGTCAGCCGCCAAGGGAGCCTGATCCATGGATGTCTTTCACATGCTGGTAACGGTGCTGGAATCGACCATCCGCGTTTCCGTGCCGCTGATCTTCGCGGCCCTCGGCGGTCTCTTCACCGAACGCGCCGGCGTCTTCGACATCGGGCTCGAGGGCAAGATGCTGGGTGCCGCCTTTGCCGCCGGTGCGGTCGCCGCGGTGACCGGCAATGTCTGGGCCGGTCTCCTCGCCGCCATCCTCATCTCGGTCCTTCTGTCGCTGGTGCACGGCTATGCCTCCATCACCCAGCGCGGCAGCCAGATCGTCTCGGGCGTGGCGATCAACTTCATCGTCTTCGGCTCCACCGTCATTCTGGGCGAAGCCTGGTTCCGCCAGGGCGGCCGCACGCCGGCGCTTGCCGGAGATGCCCGGTTCTCGACCATCACCTTCCCCTTCGCCGAGGAGATCCGCCCGGTTCCCGTCATCGGGCCGATCTATGCGGATCTCATCTCCG
This sequence comes from Rhizobium sp. PP-CC-3A-592, assembly GCF_003217095.1. Lineage (GTDB taxonomy): Bacteria > Pseudomonadota > Alphaproteobacteria > Rhizobiales > Rhizobiaceae > Ferranicluibacter. The sequence continues at coordinate 1,600,583 of NZ_QJSR01000001.1, read as the reverse complement.
GCCACTTCTTCCTCACCTACCTCGCCTTCGCCATGGTGCCGATCACCTGGTGGATCCTCTACCGCACCCGCTTCGGCCTGCGCCTGCGGGCCGTCGGCGAAAATCCGGGCGCGGTGGATACGGCCGGCATTTCGGTCGTCTGGATGCGCTATCGCGCCGTCATCTGCTGCGGCATTCTCGCCGGTCTCGGCGGAGCCTACCTGTCGCTCGCCATGACCGCCGGCTTCGTCAAGGGCATGACGGCCGGCAAGGGCTATATCGCGCTCGCAGCGCTGATCTTCGCCAAATGGAAGCCGCTCAACGTCATGCTCGCCTGCCTGCTCTTCGGCTTCCTCGATGCGCTGGCCATTCGCCTGCAGGGCAATCCGCTGCCGCTGATCGGGCAGATCCCGGTGCAGCTCATGCAGGCGCTGCCCTATATTCTCACCGTCATCCTTCTCGCCGGTTTCATCGGCAAGGCCGTGCCGCCCAAGGCCGGCGGGGTGCCCTATGTCAAGGAGCGCTGATCCCATGGCGACCGATCTCTTCGAAGCCGCCCGCAAGGCCATGGCGCTCGCGCATGCGCCCTATTCCAAGTTCCCCGTCGGCGCGGCCATCCGCGCCGAGGACGGCACGATCTATGCCGGCGCCAATATCGAGAACCTCTCCTTTCCCGAGGGCTGGTGTGCCGAAACCACGGCGATCAGCCATATGATCATGGGCGGCGCTCGGAAGATCCTCGAAGTCGCCGTCATCGCCGAAAAGCTGCCGCTCTGCCCGCCCTGCGGCGGCTGCCGCCAGCGCCTGTCAGAGTTTGCCGAAGCCGGCACGCCGATCTATCTCTGCGACGAGACCGGGGTGAAGAAGACGGTGACCCTGTCGGACCTCCTGCCGCATTCCTTCGCCACCGACACGATCGGCTGATCGCGGGCCCCAAGGCTCTCAAGGCCGCAAAGGGCCGCGATTGGCTTTGCCAAACGGCGCCAAAACCTCTACCGCATCAGGACCGAACCCGCCCAAGGGAGGCACCTATGACACTGGAAGCCAGCAACCGGCAGCTCGCCTCTCTCGCGCTGTCCCTGCTCGACCTGACCGATCTGAGCGACGACTGCACGCTAGACGCCATCAAGGCGCTTTGCGCACGGGCGCGCACGCCGCATGGGCCCGTTGCCGCCATCTGCATCTGGCCGCGCTTCGTGGGGCAGGCGCGCAGCATTCTCGGAGCCTCCAGCCCGGTGCGCATCGCAACCGTCGTCAATTTCCCCTCGGGCGACCTGACGGTGGATGACGTCGTCGCCGAAACCATGAGCGCGATTGCCGATGGCGCCGACGAGATCGACCTCGTCATTCCCTATCGCGCTTTGATGGCCGGCGACGAGCAGGCGGTGCGCGACATGATCCGCGCCGTGCGCACGGCCTGCGGGGAAACCGTTGTTCTCAAGACCATTCTGGAAACCGGCGAGCTGAAGGAGCGCGGGCTGATCCGCAACGCCTCCCACCTCGCCATCCAGGAAGGCGCCGACTTCATCAAGACCTCCACCGGCAAGGTCGCCGTCAACGCGACGCTGGAAGCGGCCGACATCATGCTGACCGCCATCCGCGAGAGCGGCCGTCGCGTCGGCTTCAAGCCGGCCGGTGGCGTCAGGACCGTGGCGGACGCGCGGCTCTACCTCACGCTCGCCGCCACCATTCACGGTCCCGACTGGCTGATGCCCTCGACCTTCCGCTTCGGCGCGTCCGGCCTGCTCGGCGATATCCTCTCGGTCATCGAGGGGCGCGAGTCCCTTGCCGCACCAGCGGCGTATTGAGGCGATGATCCCGCAGGAAATCATCCGCCGCAAGCGTGATCGCGTCGCCCTTGAGCCGAGCGAGATCGCCGACTTCGTCGCCGGCATGGCTGACGGCTCGATCGCAGACGCCCAGGTGGCGGCCTTCGCCATGGCGACATGGTTTTCCGGCATGACCAGCGCCGAGACGGTGGCGCTGACCGTCGCCATGCGCGACAGCGGCACGGTGCTCGACTATCACGCGCTCGGCCGTCCGGTGGCCGACAAGCACTCGACCGGCGGTGTGGGTGATAACGTCTCCCTCATGCTCGCGCCGATCCTGGCCGCCTGCGGCCTCGTCGTTCCCATGATCTCCGGCCGCGGCCTTGGGCATACCGGCGGCACGCTCGACAAGCTCGAATCCATTCCCGGCTATCATATCGCGCCATCCGCGGAGACCCTGGGCCGTGTCGTGGAAAGCGTCGGTTGCGCCATCATCGGGCAGACGGCGGATCTCGCACCTGCCGACCGCCGGCTCTACGCAATCCGCGACATCACAGCGACCGTGGATTCCGTACCGCTGATCACGGCCTCCATCCTGTCGAAGAAGCTTGCGGCGGGCCTCGGCTCCCTCGTGCTCGACGTCAAGGTCGGCAGCGGCGCCTTCATGGCCTCCCTGTCGGAAGCCGAGATCCTCGCGCGTTCGCTGGTGGACGTCGCCAACGGGGCAGGGCTGCGCACCACGGCTCTCATCACCGACATGAGCGAACCGCTGGCCGATGCCGTGGGCAACGCGCTGGAAATCCTCAATTGCCTCGCCTTCCTGCGCGGCGAGAAGCAGGGCACGCGTCTAGAGCAGGTCGTCATGGCGCTTGCGTCCGAAATGCTGCTGGTTGCCGGCGTCACCTCGGGCCCGGTCGAAAGCCAGGATGCGGCGCGACGGGCACTGGAAAGCGGGGCGGCCCTCGACATCTTCGGCCGCATGGTCTCGGCGCTGGGCGGACCTGTGGATTTCGTGGAGCGCCCGGAAGCCTATCTGATAGCGGCGCCGGTCATCAGGCCGGTCACCGCCGACCGCGCGGGCGTTCTGAGCACCTGCAATGCCCGCGCCATCGGGCTGGCGGTTATCGCGCTTGGGGGCGGACGCACCCGCGCCGACCAGTCGATCGATCACAGCGTCGGCTTCTCCGACATCCTGCCGCTCGGCACCCGTGTGGAGGCCGGACAGGCACTTGCCCGCGTTCACGCTGCCGATGATGCGGCCGCCGAAGACGCCGCGTCGGCGTTCATGGCAGCCTATTCCATCGAGGACGGCGCGCCCGCGTCCCGTCCGATCATCCTGTCCCGCCTGACCGCCTGAGCTTAGCGCTTCAGCCTCAAGGCCCCGTCCTCGACGGCAAAGGACGAGAGCCGGTTGAGGAAGCTCATGCCGACCAGCGTTTCCGACAGGGCCACATCCGGCAGCACCATGGCCTGGACATTGTCGACGGCGATGCTGCCGACCTTGATCCGTTTCAAGGTCACCGATGCCGCCTTCGCCAGGCCGTTCGCGGTGGAAACGGAGATGGAATAGTCGAGCGTTGAGAGCGAAAGGCCGATCCGTCGTGCGGTGCTCTCGTTGAGCGCGACCACGGTCGCGCCCGTATCGATCAAGCCACGAACGCTGCGGCCGTTCACTTCGAGGTTGGCGCTGAAATGCCCACCCGGTCCGGCCGGCAGCACCACCTCGCGCGCGCCGGCGGCAGCCGGCACCGCCGGGGCGGTGGCGGAGGGCTTGGCCGGCAAGGTTGCCTCGGGCGTGGGCGTTCGGTCGAGATACCGGCCGGTCAGGTTTGGCAATGTGTAGGCGCAGAGCCCGGCAAGGCCCGCGATCATCAGCACGCGGCTCATCATGCCCGCAACTCCGCAGCGAAAGGACGTTCGTCCCTTTCTATCGTGCAGGGTCTTTAAGAAGACGCAAACACGGCGCGGCCTGCCCCGTCCCTTGCGCCTGAGGGTTAACGAACCTTACTTCGTCCCGTACATCCGGTCGCCGGCATCGCCGAGACCGGGCATGATATAGCCCTTCTCGTTGAGGTGGCTGTCGATCGAGGCGGTGAAGATCGGCACGTCGGGGTGCACGGCGTGGAAATTGGCGATGCCCTCGGGGGCGGCGAGAAGGCAGAGGAACCGCAGGTTCACGGCGCCGCGCTCCTTCAGCTTGTCGATGGCGGCGATCGAGGAATTGCCGGTCGCGAGCATCGGATCGACGACGATCACCAGCCGCTCCGCCATGTTCTCGGGCGCCTTGAAGTAATATTCGACGGCTTCCAGCGTTTCATGGTCGCGATAGACGCCGACATGCGAGACGCGCGCGGAGGGCACCAGTTCCAGCATGCCTTCGAGAAGACCGTTGCCGGCCCGCAGGATCGAGGCGAACACCAGCTTCTTGCCTTCGAGCACCGGCGCCTGGATCTGCTGCATGGGCGTCTCGATGGTTTCCATCGTCAGCTCGAGGTCGCGTGTCACCTCGTAGCAGAGCAGCGTCGAAATCTCGCGCAGCAGACGCCGGAAGCCTGCGGTCGAGGTTTCCTTCTTGCGCATGATCGTCAGCTTGTGCTGGACGAGCGGGTGGTCGATGACGGTAACGCTGGTCATGCTGTAAGCCTCTTGCCGCAACGGATGGAACCCATCCCTTTTCCACGGAAAGACCCGCCGCCGCAAGTCCGCCGCCGCGCCGTCCCCAACCCATCACACGATGTCGCGCAGCAGGTCAGAGGCGCGAGAGCAGCGTTGCGCGCGTATCCTCGTCCACGAAGGCGGCCTCGATGGCGGTGCGGGTCATGGCATTGATCTCGGCATCAGCGAACTCCATGACCTCGGAGGCGATATCGTATTCCTGAGCGAGCGATGTGTGGAAGAACGGCGGATCGTCCGCATTCAGCGTGACGCGGCATCCGGCATCGCGCAGCGCCCGCAGGGGATGGGCGTGGAAGCCGGTGAAGACGCCGAGCGCGATGTTGGAGCCGGGGCAGGTCTCCAGCACCACACCTTCCGCCGCGATCCGCCGAACGAGATCGGCATCCTCGATGGCGCGCACACCATGGCTGATGCGCGACGGCCTGACGATATCGAGCGCATCCCGCACGCTGTCGGCACCCGCCATCTCCCCGGCATGGATGGTCAGGCCGAGCCCCGCATCGCGGGCGATATCGTAGGCGCGCGCGAAATCCGCGACCCGGTACATGCGTTCCTCGCCGGCAAGATTGAAGCCGGTCACGAGCGGATGATCCCGCCGGGCGGCATAGAGCGCCGTGCGCTCGGCGGCCTCACGCCCAAGATGCCGGATGATGGTGATGATCATCCGGCCTTCGATGCCGGTTTTTGCCTTTGCCGCCTCGATGCCGGCGGTAAGACCGCGGAGATAGGCATCGGCGCCGATGCCGATCGTGTTGCCATGGTCCGGTGATACGATGATCTCGCTATAGATCGTGCCGGCGGCGCTCAGCTCCGTCAGATAGGTTTCCGCGAGTGCGGCATAGTCCTCTTCCGTGCGAAACAGCGACGCGACGCGGTCGTAACAGACGATGAATTCGCTGAAGTCGCTCCAGACATAGGACCCGTCCTCGATGAGGCCGGAGACGTCGACGCCGTACTTTTCCGCTTGCGCAAGGGCGAGCGCCGGTGGCGCGGCACCTTCGATATGGCAGTGCAGTTCCGCTTTCTTGAGGTGCAGCGTCACAGGAAGCTCCTTCCATGGGGGCCGGGCGCGATACCGAGATGCTGTGCCACCGTCGCGCCGATCCCGGCAAAACCGGGGATGATTCCGATCGGCCGGCTGGCAATGCCGGGGCCAAAGAGCAGCACAGGCACCCGCTCGCGCGTATGGTCGGTGCCCCGCCAGGTCGGGTCGCAGCCATGGTCGCCGGTCAGGATGACGATATCGCCCGGCTGCAACACGGCGTCGAGTTCGGGCAGCCTCCGGTCGAAGGCTTCCAGCGCCGCTGCATAGCCCGCCACATCCCGGCGATGGCCGTAGAGCATGTCGAAATCGACGAAATTGGTGAACACGAGGTCGCCATCTTCTGCCTCGGCGAAGGCCTTCAGGCTGGCATCGAAGAGCGCCTCGTTGCCATTCGCCTTGATGGTGCGGCCGATGCCCTGATGGGCGAAGATATCGGCAATCTTGCCGATGGCGTGCACGGTGCGGCCCGCCTCGGTCAACCGGTCGAGCAGCGTCGGCTCCGGCGGCAGCACCGAATAGTCGCGCCGGTTTCCGGTCCGCACGAAGTCCTGCGCCGTCCGCCCGATGAAGGGACGGGCGATCACCCGCCCGATATTGTAATCGTCGAGCAGCCGGCGGACGGTCTGGCAGAGGTCCAGCAGGCGCTCGAGGCCAAAACGCTCCTCATGCGCGGCGATCTGGAAGACGGAATCCGAGGAGGTGTAACAGATCGGCTTTCCCGTCGCCAAATGCTCCTCGCCGAGCCGCGCGATGATGTCGGTGCCGGAGGCATGGCAATTGCCGAGGATACCGGGAACCCCGCCCTCTTCGCAGATCCGGGCGACCAGCGCCTCCGGAAAGGCGTCGCCGGTATCGGGAAAGTACCCCCAGTCGAAGCGCACCGGCGTTCCCGCGATCTCCCAGTGACCGGACGGCGTATCCTTGCCGCGCGACACCTCTTCGGCCGCGCCATAGACGCCGTCGATGGTTTCGGGAAGGGTGACGCCGGCAGGCAGGCTGCCGCTCGAAAGCCGGGCAGCGTGGAAGAGCCCGCGCGCAGCCATGTTGGGAAGCGCCAGCGGCCCGGCGCGAAGCCCGGCCCGGTCGGCCGCACCGGCTGCACAGAACTCGGCGATGTGGCCGAGCGTGTCGGCACCCTCGTCGCCGAAGGCGGCGGCATCCGGCGCACCGCCGATACCGAGGGAGTCCAGAACGAAGAGAAAAGCCCGCACGTTCCGCAATCTCCTGACAGATATCCCCGAACCGGGTCCGATCGTTTGCGGCAAGAGATACGCTTCGCCTCCCGTTTTTGCAAACCGGGCGCGCAGCATACGGGGCGGCGGCGCTTACCTGCAGAGCGAGCAGCTGATCCCGAGGCCGACGCGCTGGCGATAATAGTAGTTTTCCGAAAGGTTCATGATCGACAGCGAACTGTCCTTCATACCCGGCGGCGTGAACAGCATGAGTTCATAGGGAACGGTGAATTCCGAGCGGACGACGAAGGTGTTGAGGACGGTGAGGTCCGAGGGAACGGAAACGGTTGCGTTGACGGCATAGGGCGTGCCGCCCTTTTCGTCGCGCGACCATGCGACGACCCCGACTCCCGGCGCGGTGACGCGAATGCCAGAAACCTTCAGCGTGTATTTGCTGATGGAGAACGGCGCCATGATGCTCAGCGCCACGTTCTTCATGCCGTCGAGTTCCGTGGGCGTGACCTCCGTCTTCTGACTGAGGATGTCGGCCACGGTGCCGGTTGCCTGCGAGACTTTTTGCGACATGTTGAAGCCGACGGACAGCTCGAACGCGCCGAGATAGATCATCAGGAGGATCGGTGCGATGAGGGCGAACTCGATGCCGCTCGTTCCCCGCCGATCGCGCGCCACGTGGCGAAACAGCAAAACGAGAGGTGAACGCGGGCTGGTGTTGCGATTGGCACCGGTCATCAGAATTTCTCGTTCATGAAGGCGGCCGTCGTCGCCATGAGATAATCGTTCGGCATGGAACTGCCGGCCGGGCGCAGATTGGTGATGTAGGGGCGCACGAGATCCGTCACGACGGTCCAGCGATAATAGGCGCGGATCAGGTTGATCGATCCGGGACCTCCGGGCGCATATTTGAAGCCGGTGACGTCGAGATCGGTGCCCTTGCGCGGAATGGCGATCGGAATATCGCTAAAGCTTGCATAGCTGCGAACGTCGATCAGCAGCTTGGCAGGCGTTCCCACTTCGCTGGCAGAGCAGCTCAGCATGGCCGTGAGCTCGTTGCAGAAGGCTGTCCGGAACTCGCTCTGGTTCATCGTCGCCGGCAGCAGGCCGGTGCGGATCTTGCGGGCCATGGTCTGGGTGGCATTGGCGAGGATCTGTTCGCCGGTAAACGCGACGAAGGTCTCGATCGACGCGAAGATGACCATGAGGAAGGGGATGACGAGAATGGCGAATTCGATCGCGGCAGCGCCCTTGCGATCGCGCGCAAAGCGGCCGGCAACCGTTGGGCGTGCCGATGCCTTCACGCAATCCTGTCCGTCGTCTCGTCTCGTGAGCGCCATCGTACCTGCCATGTTCCGCGTGAATGGCAGCTTACCGAGAAAGCGTTTCGACTTCGTAACGTCGCGATGGCAAAGAGCGACCGGCGTCTACTTCTTCGTATGTTCTTCGCAGCTTGGCGTGCAGGTGAGGATCGCGCGGGCCGTCGAGCGGTAGACCCGCAGGGTATTGCCTTCGTCCGTCGAGACGAGGATGCGCTGATCGACGATCGGATTGTCGTTCTCGTCGAGAATGACGATGTTGGTCGTGCCCACGGCCTTGCCGGTGAGAACGATGGTCTGCGCGTCGGCAACGGTGGCATCGGCGATCTCGGCGCTGCCGATGATCACCCGGCTGACGCTGCGGTCGAGTTTGAGAACCCGGGCATGGTTGAGATAGACGTTCATCGGCGCGGCATCCTGCGCGATCGCAAAACCTGGCATCATGGTACCAGCAGCAAGGCACAGGGTCGCGCCGAGCATCGTTCTGACGCGCGTATGTGCAAAGGAAGAGACGCGGGAGAGCGAGGGAAAGGCCATGACGTTGCAGGATCCGGTGATGCCGATGAGGCAGCATCCGTGGTTTTGGTGAATGAAGCATTAAGGAATCGGGAGAGAAGTGCCGGGATTGGCGGCATCTCTTCAAATCGCCCCAATTCATTCACTCTCCGGTAACGCTTTTCTTTAAGCTGATCGAAATGCGCGCTCTGTAAGTTGATTGCAACCGGCCGGCAGAGACATGTCGGAGGCAGTGCTGAACACGAAACATTGAAGCAGGAGAAATGACATGACCGCAGTTTTCGCGCGTTTTCTCAAGGACGAGTCCGGCGCTACCGCCATCGAATACGGCCTGATCGCATCGCTGATCGCTCTGGCGATGATCCTCGGTGCCACCGCTCTGGGTACCCAGATCAACACGACCTTCACCACGATCAAGACGAGACTGTCGACGGCAGTGCCGGCTCCGGCTGCCTGATTATAATTCGCCACGCTGCATCAGATGGCTGCCCCCTCCGGAGGGCAGCCGTTTTTTTCTCAGGCTCCGTATTGCGGACGCGCGTTTTGCAATTCCTTAAGGCGCGCAGTGGTAGAATCAGGTTTCGTCTACAGAGGGTTTGCCATGGTCCAGGCTGCGATTTTCGTTATTTTCCCTCTGTGCCTTGCCTTTGCCGCCTGTTCAGACTTTCTATCGATGACGATTCCCAACCGGGTATCGGCTATCTTGCTCTGCGCCTTCGTCGTGATCGCGCCGCTCGCCGGCCTCGATATGACCCAGATCGGCCTCCATCTCGCTGCGGGCCTCGCAGTCTTTTCCGTTTGCTTTGCTCTCTTCGCTCTCAACGTCATGGGTGGCGGGGATGCGAAATTGCTGACGGCGAGCGCCGTCTGGTTCGGCTGGAACATGAGTCTTCTCACCTTCCTCGTGGCCGTCTCCTTTCTCGGCGGCGTGCTCGTCTTGGCCATTCTGATGCTCCGCAAGGAGGAGAACCTCATTCTCGCCTACCGCATTCCGGTTCCAGCTCAGCTTTTCCATGGCTCGAAAGTGCCCTACGGTGTCGCCATCGGATGCGGAGCCTTCCTGACGTTCCCGGAATCGCCCCTGATGCAGCTCGCTCTGGCGCATATGCACTGAAGCGCAATCGGGGCCCTGGCTTAACCGTCTGTTAAGCATAGTCGGTTCGTTTTCGTTAACCTTAATTATACCTTTACGCCGTAGCCTTTTCCCATGTGATCCAAGCGTGATCAAGGAAGGGTTCGGTCCATCAGATGAAGCCGGCGCGCGTTTTTATTTTGGCGGTTGCGGTCGTCTCGGCCGGCCTTGCCGGCCTGCTGGCGATGAGCATCACCGGCCCGACCGTCATCGAGACGGCAGAGCCGGTCATCGAGCGCGAGCCGACCGTCAACGTCCTCGTCATGGCCAAGAGCCTGCCGGTCGGTGCGCGCCTCAGTGCCGACGCCATCCGGTGGATGGCCTGGCCGAAGGCCGGGATCGTCGATGGCTTTATCACGGACGAGGCCCGCCCGGATGCGGCCACGCAGCTGCAGGGCTCCGTGGTCCGCCTGCCGCTTCTCAATGGCGAGCCGGTTCGTGCCGAAAAGATCGCCGATGCCTCCGGGCAGATCCTCTCCTCCATTCTGCCGGCCGGCAAACGCGCGGTTTCGACCGAAATCACCGTTGCCACCGGCGCCGGCGGCTTCATCCTGCCGAACGACCGCGTCGATGTGATCATGGTCCGCAAGGGCGAGGGCAAGACGTTCAACACGGAAACCGTGCTCAGCAATGTCCGTATCCTCGCGGTCGATCAGCAGATCGAGGAAAAGGACGATGGCTCAAAGACCGTTCTTGCGACCACCGCGACGCTGGAACTGACGCCTGACCAGGCCAAGGTCCTGGCCGTCGCCCAACAAATGGCCGATCGCCTGTCTCTCGCCCTGCGCTCGATTGCCGACGCGCAGGAACCCGACACGATCGCTGCCGACTACCTGCTCTCCGGCGGCAGCCGTCCGGCCGTCCAGCTGATCAAATCCGGCTCCATCGTCTCCTCCGACGGCGAGACCAAGACGGGAGCGATGCAATGATCGCGAGCCGAGGAAAGATCCCCATGACGTTGGGCAAAAAGCTACGCGCGCCGCTGGCCGGCGCTCTTGCCGTCGCGATGGCCGTGACGGCCGTTCCGGTCCTGCCGGGCTTCACGGGTGCCGCACAGGCCGCCGACAGCGCACTCGTGCGCATCGTCGACAGCGGTCCCGGCGTCAAGAAGACCATCAAGCTCGGCCTCAACAAGGCTGTGGTCATCGACCTGCCGACGGACGCCCATGACATCCTCGTCGCCGATCCCTCGCTCGCCGATGCCGTCACGCGCACGTCCCGTCGCATCTATCTCTTCGGCAAGTCCGTCGGCCAGACCAACATCTTCATCTTCGGCGCCGGTGGCGAGGAAATCGTCAGCCTCGATCTCGAAATCGAGCGCGACGTCTCCACGCTCCAGTCCAATCTTCGCCGCTACCTGCCGGACTCCGATATCAACGTCGAGATCGTCTCAGACAACATCGTGCTCACCGGCTCGGTCCGCACGCCGCTCGACTCCACGCGCGTCGTGGAACTGGCGCAGGCCTTCCTCCAGGGCGGCGAGGCGACGACCCGCAACATCACCGCGCAGGGCACCAACGGCGATGCCGACATCTATGCCGAAGACCGCCAGAAATCCAAGATCGTCAACCTCCTGACCATCGATGGCGAAGACCAGGTGATGTTGAAGGTCACGGTTGCCGAAGTTTCGCGCCAGATCCTGAAGCAGCTTGGCTTCTCGGGTTCGGTTAGGAGCGAATCGAGCGGAGACGGCATCAGCTTCAACAATCCGGCCAACCTCGGCAACGCCATCAATACCGTTTCGTCATTGGCAACCGGGCAGATCGGCAGTGGCACCGTGTCCTTCGCCAGCTCCATCAACGCCATGGAACAGGCCGGCGTCATGCGGACGCTCGCTGAGCCGAGCCTCACCGCGATTTCGGGCAAGAGCGCAAAATTCTTCGTCGGAGGCGCCTACCGTCTGCCCTCGGAGCAATCCTCCAGCGAGGTGAACGGCAAGCCGACCCTAACGCAGAAAAGCGAGACCGTAGAGTACGGTGTCGAACTCAACTTCAAGCCTGTCGTCTTGGGGCCGGGCCGGATCGCGCTGGATATCGAGACCAACGTGTCCGAACCGACGTTCGAGGGAAGCGTCGTTAATGCGAACGGCGGAAGCGTGCCGGGTCAGACCTATATGTCGATCCGCAAGCGCGAGGCGTCCACCAGCGTCGAACTGCCCTCCGGCGGTTCGATCGTGATCGGCGGGCTCGTGCAGGACAATGTCCGCCAGGCGATCTCGGGCGTGCCGGGTCTTGCCAAGATCCCGATCTTCGGCACGCTGTTCCGCTCGCGCGATTTCCTGCGCAACGAAACGGAACTGGTCATCATCGCGACGCCCTATCTCGTGCGTCCCGTCGCCCGCAACCAGATCTCCCGGCCGGACGACAATTTCAACCCATCCGCCGATCTTCCCGGCTTCTTCCTCGGCGAAGTCAATCGCATCTACGGCAACCGTGGCGCCCAGCCGGTCGGGCAGTATCACGGCAATGTCGGCTTCATTTACAAATAGGCGGGGACGAACATGACATCAGTGAGTGCGCTCCCCCAGCCCGAAAGGCGATCGGCCATGCCGTTTCCATCCCGTATCGGCCCATCCCGCATTGCCCGTATCGCTCTCCTCAGCCTCGGCATCGCGGCGAGCCTTGCGGCCTGCGCCAAGCGTGACGACCTGTCGACGGGGGGCATTCCCGACGATTATCGCACCCGGCATCCGATCATCGTCGGCGAAAGCGAGCGGGCGATCGACATCCCCATCGCCTCCAGCGACCGCCGGCTTCCCGTCGGCACGCGCGAGGTCATCAAGGGCTTTGCCCAGACCTATCGCGGCTCGGCCAACGGCGTCGTCCAGATCATGCTGCCGAGCGGCTCCCGCAATGGCGCCGCGGTCGAGGCCGTGCGCCGCGATATTCGCGCGATCCTGGTCCAGACCGGCGTTCCGGCAAACCGGCTTCTCGAAACGCGTTATGATGCGGCCGGCAGCGGCGATGCCGCGCCCGTTCGCCTGAGCTTCACCGCCATCACCGCCTCGACCGGCCCTTGCGGATCCTGGCCGGAGGATCTCGTCAGCAACACGACGGAGAACCGCAACTGGAGCAATTTCGGCTGCGCCAGCCAGTCGAACCTCGCAGCCCAGATCGCCAATCCCACGGATCTGCTGGGGCCCCAGGCCCAATCGCCGATCGATGCGGCGCGACGCGGCCAGGTCATCGACGACTACAGGGGTATCAATTCAACCCCGGACACCACGATCTCCATCACGACCAACTGACGCAGCTGACGCGTCGCGGGGCACCACATGAGCGCCATTGATTACAAGATCGAGAGCCTGAGCGGCGAGGCACCGGTACAGGCCGATGTCGTCCTGCCGCAGGACATCGAGCACCTGCGTCCGCTGCCCCGCATCTCCATCCATGCCTTCTGCGAGACCGAGGCCGTGCAGCGCAGTCTGGAGCTTTGCGGGCAGGACCGGCGCATGGCGAAGGTCGGCTTCCGCATCAACAGCGGCAATGTGGCGACGGCCGCAAACATGTTCGCCACCATGCCGACGCCGAACCTCATCATTCTCGAAACGTCATCCGAGCCCGGCGTCCTCATGCAGGAACTCGCGCCGCTCGCGCAGGTTTGCGATCCCAGCACCAAGGTCATCCTCATCGGCCGCTATAACGATATCGGCCTCTATCGCGAGCTGATCCGCAACGGCATCTCCGAATACATGGTCGCGCCCGTCGCCATGGCCGACCTGATGGGCGCGATCTCCTCGATCTTCGTCGATCCCGAGGCCGAACCGCTCGGTCGCAACATCGCCTTCATCGGCGCCAAGGGCGGCGTCGGGTCCTCCACGCTGGCGCACAATTGCGCCTGGGGCATTTCGCATCTCTTTGCGACCGAGACGGTGCTTGCCGATCTCGATCTGCCCTATGGCACCGCCAACATCAATTTCGACCAGGATCCGCCGCAGGGCGTGGCCGAGGCCGTCTTTTCGCCGGAACGCCTCGACGAGGTCTTCCTCGACCGGCTTCTGACGAAGTGCTCCGAGCATCTCTCGCTGCTGGCCGCCCCCTCCATGCTCGACCGCGCCTATGATTTCGACGGAAACGCCTTTCAGGCACTCGCCGAAATCCTCCAGCGCAATGCCCCGGTCTCCGTCCTCGACGTGCCGCATACGTGGAACGAGTGGACGCGCAACATCGTCGGCGAGGCGGACGAGCTCGTCATCACCGCTGTTCCCGACCTTGCCAATCTTCGCAACGCCAAGAACCTGTTCGACAGCATCCGCAAGCTGCGCCCGAACGACAAGGCGCCGCATCTCGTTCTCAACCAGGTCGGCATGCCGAAGCGCCCCGAGATTTCCGTCGCCGATTTCTGCGAGTCGCTGGAGATCGAGGCGGCGGCGATCATTCCCTTCGATGCCGCGCTGTTCGGCACGGCGGCAAACAGCGGGCGCATGATCGGCGAGACCGACAAGAAGGCCCCGACGGCCGAAATCTTCTCCCAGCTGGCACATCTGCTGACGGGCCGGGTGACGGCCAAGAAGCCGAAGAAGGCGGGTCTCGGCATGGTGCTCGGCCTTCTCGGCCGCAGCTGAGCCGGGGAGGAAACGCGACGATGAGACGGGATCAGGTGGACAGCCATGTTTGGTAAACGCGGAAACGACAGCACCGGCCGGATACCGAGCCCGCCGCCTGTCATGGCCTCGCCGGCCATTGCCGTGATGGAGCGGCCCGCCGCCCCCGTGGTGGCGGAAAGTGCCCGCGATGCGGCCGCCCTCGTCCGCCAGCCGGCACCACCGGCACCGCGCAAGCGCGCGCCCCGCACGGAAGACTATTACGACACCAAGGCGCAGGTCTTCTCGGCGCTGATCGATACGATCGACCTGTCGCAGCTCGCCAAGCTCGATGGGGAAAGCGCGCGTGAAGAGATCCGCGATATCGTCAACGATATCATCACGATCAAGAACTTCGCCATGTCGATCTCCGAGCAGGAGGAACTGCTCGAGGATATCTGCAACGACGTTCTCGGCTACGGGCCACTGGAGCCGCTGCTGGCCCGCGACGATATCGCCGACATCATGGTCAACGGCGCCGGGCAGACCTTCATCGAAGTCGACGGCAAGACGATCGAGAGCGATGTCCGCTTCCGCGACAATGCCCAGCTCCTGTCGATCTGCCAGCGTATCGTGTCCCAGGTCGGCCGGCGCGTCGATGAAAGCTCGCCGATCTGCGACGCGCGCCTGCCGGACGGCTCGCGCGTCAACGTCATCGCGCCGCCGCTCGCCATCGATGGCGCGGCGCTGACGATCCGCAAGTTCAAGAAGGACAAGCTGAAGCTCGACCAGCTCGTGCGCTTCGGGGCGATCACGCCGGAAGGCGCCGTCCTGCTCCAGATCATCGGCCGGGTCCGCTGCAACGTCGTCATCTCCGGCGGAACGGGCTCGGGCAAGACGACGCTCCTCAATTGTTTGACCGCCTATATCGATGCCAACGAACGCGTCATCACCTGCGAGGACACCGCCGAACTCCAGCTGCAGCAGCCCCACGTCGTGCGTCTCGAAACCCGCCCGCCCAATATCGAGGGCGAGGGCGAGATCACCATGCGCGATCTCATCAAGAACTGCCTGCGCATGCGGCCCGAACGCATCATCGTCGGCGAAGTCCGCGGCGCGGAAGTGTTCGACCTCCTGCAGGCCATGAACACCGGCCATGACGGCTCCATGGGCACGATCCACGCCAACACGCCGCGCGAATGCCTCGCCCGCATGGAATCGATGATCGCCATGGGCGGCTACACGCTGCCGGCCAAGACCGTGCGCGAGATCATCTCGGGGTCGATCGACATCATCATTCAGGCCGCCCGCCTGCGCGACGGCTCGCGCCGCATCACCCACATCACCGAAGTGGTCGGCATGGAAGGCGACGTCATCATCACGCAGGACCTGATGCGCTACGACATCGAGGGCGAGGACGCCGTCGGCAAGATCGTCGGCCGCCACAAGGGCTCGGGCATCGGCCGCCCGCATTTCTGGGATCGCGCCCGCTATTTCAACGAGGACAAGCGTCTCGCCGCCACGCTCGACACCATGAACAAGGAGTAGGGCGATGTTCGGTCTCGATCCCTTGATCATCGCCATCGCCGTTCTCGCCGCCATCTCGACGGCGGGCCTTGGCTACGGCTTCCTGTTCTCGCGCATTCAGGACGAAAAGAATGCGAATGCCCGCTTTCGCAAGATCAAGGCCGCCGAGACGGACCGGGTCAACATCAAGGCCGCCCGCGACCGCATGAACGAGCTTTCCAAGCGCCGGAAGTCGGTGCAGGACTCGCTGAAAGACCTGCAGAAGAAGCAGAAGGAAAAATCGGCGCGTGCCAAGCCACCCATCAAGGTGCGCCTGACCCAGGCAGGCCTGTCGATCTCGATCACGCAGTTCTACGTCTTCAGCGGCATTCTCGGCTTCGCCGCGTTTCTCGTGGCGCTGATCGTCGGTGGGTCGTTCCTGATCGCCTTGGGCATCATGATCTTCGCCTCGCTCGGTCTGCCCCGCTGGATCGTCGGCTTCCTGGTCAACCGGCGCTGCAAGAAATTCATCGAGGAGTTTCCCAATTCGCTCGAGGTCATGGTGCGCTCCATCAAGTCGGGCCTGCCGCTCAGCGACGCGATCCGCCTCATCGCCAGCGACGGGCAGGAGCCGGTGAAAACCGAGTTCCGCCGGGTCATCGATGCGCAGGGTGTGGGCATGACCGTGCCGGAGGCCTGCACGCGGATGATCCAGACGGTACCGCTGCAGGAGGTCAACTTCTTCTCGGTCGTCATCACCATCCAGGGGCAGGCCGGCGGCAATCTGTCGGAAGCTTTGAGCAACCTTGCCAAGGTGCTGCGCGAGCGCCGCAAGATGAAGGCGAAGGTCCAGGCCCTGTCGATGGAAGCCAAGGCATCGGCCTGCATCATCGGGGCGCTGCCCTTCATTGTCACGCTGCTCGTCTACCTCAGTTCGCCCGACTACATCATGGTGCTGTTCACCGATCCGCGCGGTCACCTGATCATGGGGATTTCCGCCATCTGGATGAGCATGGGCATCTTCGTCATGCGGCAGATGATCAACTTCGATATGTAGGGATTTGGCGTCATGCTGGACTTGTTAACCCCGGCGACCATCGTGGCGGTCCTCGTCTCCATCGCCGTCATGGCCACGATCTACACGCTGGCAGCCCCCTTCCTCGAAGGCGACAATCTGCAGAAGCGCATGAAATCCGTCGCGTCCGAGCGCGAGCAGATCCGCGCGCGCGAACGGGCGCGGCTGAACAACGAGATCATCGGGCGCGCTTCGCTGCGGGCGAAGAACAACACCTCCGTGCTGCAGGTCGTCGAGCGGTTGAACCTGCGCAAGGCGCTGGTGGACGACAAGACCGTCAACCGGCTGAAGATGGCCGGCTACCGGTCGCAGAACGCGCTCAACATCTTCCTCTTCGCGCGCTTCGTCCTGCCGTTCATCTTCCTCGCTCTGGCTACCGTCTATGTCTTCGGCATCGGCGCCTTTGCCGACAGGCCGTTTACGATGCGCCTTTTCGGCGTCATCGTGGCGGCCTATGTCGGCTTCTACCTGCCCAACATCATCATCAGCAATGCGATCGGCAAGCGGCAGTCCTCCATCCGCCGCGCCTGGCCCGATGCGCTGGACCTGCTGCTCATCTGCGTGGAATCCGGCATCTCCATGGAACTGGGCATGCGCCGCGTGGCCGATGAGATCGCCGGGCAGTCGCCGGCCCTTGCCGAGGAGATGGTGCTGACGACGGCCGAACTGTCCTTCCTGCCCGATCGTCGCATCGCGCTCGAAAATCTCGGCCTGCGAACCGGTATCGAGGACGTGAAGGCGGTGACGCAGGCGCTGATCCAGGCAGACCGCTACGGAACGCCGATCGCCCAGGCGTTGCGCGTTCTGGCGCAGGAAAGCCGCGACCAGCGCATGAACCAGGCCGAGAAGAAGGCTGCCGCCCTGCCGCCGAAGCTGACCGTTCCGATGATTCTGTTCTTCCTGCCGGTCCTGATCGCCGTCATCCTCGGCCCCGCCGGTATTCAGGTGGCCGATCGCATGTAGACGGGGGTTCCCCGGCCGATGCTCCAAACGGGAAATGCCCCGCATCCAGCCAGGATGCGGGGCATTTCCCGTCGAGAAGGGCTCAGTTCGTTCCGGTATCCGTCGCCTTGGCCGGCTTGCCGTCTTTCGCAAGCTTCTGCCAGGCGTTCTGCTGCGACAGGATCGAGCGGAGATAGGCGACGTTCGCCTCGGCCTGCTGGGGCGACAATTCCTGGCGGGCGATGGCCTCGGCTTCGGCAAAGCGGCCCTGCAGGCCGATGGCGAGCGCCAGGTTCTGGCGGACGCCGCTGTCGGCGCCCGGCTGTTCGCTCGCCTTGCGCAGATAGGTCTCCGCGGTCTTCAGGTCCTTCGATAGGAGATAGGACATGCCGAGATTGGACAGGACGGACGGCTCGTTCGGCTGGATGTCCAGAGCCTCGCGGTAGCGCTGGCGGGCTTCCGGCGAGCGGCCGAGCTGGTCGAGAATGGCACCTTCCGCCGATTTCAGTTTCCAGTCCGGCCGGTCCGGCGTCTGCGCGCGGCCGACGGTCACGAGCGCCTGGTCGAGTTGGCCGGCCGCCGCCTGCGACTTGCCGTAGGCGGCCAGCACCTCCCGGTCTGCGGGATACTGGATCGCCACCTGCTGCATGACGGCAAGGGCCTGGTCGTTGCGTCCGGTCATGCGCAGCACATTGGCGTAGTTCAGGCCGATCGTGCGATCCTTAGGGTTCTTCTCATAGGCTTTCCCCAGGCTCTGCGCGGCGGCGTTCAGCTGCCCCGCATTCATGGAGGCTGCAGTCATGGAAGCCGAACCGGCCGAGGCGGTCGTCGGGATCGAGCCGGTGGTGAGCGCCTTGCGCGGGGAGGCGCAGCCGGCGAGAAGGCCTGAAATGACGATAGCGGACAGGGACAGATGGACGGATGCGCGGAACGCGCGCCGCGGATGAGGCTGGTAACGTGGTGCCGCCATGGCAAAGCTCCCGGACAGAAGGGGGAAGCACCGGCACGCATCAACTTTCACGGCGCAAATCGTGCGATCATCAATAATCTGTTAACCCTAACAGAGTGTTAATTACGTCATTCGACCGGCCCGCCCGAATGGGCGCAAGACGGCCGGAAAGCCGCTGCCGTTCCTTGCCTTCAGGAGATCCCATGCCGCCCTTTTCCCTCGACCACCGCCCGTCACCCTTCACGCCGGGGGAGGGGTCGACGTCCTCGGGATCGTCCTTGCCGGTCTATGCTCTGACGCCCGGCGATCTCCTGAACGAGACGCTCGATCCCTTCCTGCGGAACTGGGCGCGGCAGGCCGGCTTTACCGCCGAGAGCGGCGCGCTCCTCCTCGTGCCGTCCAGCCCCGGCGGCGGTGCGGTAGACGGTCTCGGCGGCGCCCTTTTCGGGCTCGGCGCGCAGCCGCTCGATGCACCGTTTGCCACCGGCAAGCTCGCCCGCACCCTGCCGCCTGGACCCTGGAAGATTTTCACCGAGAGCCTGCCCGCCGAACAGGCGGCCCTCGGCTTTGCCCTCGGCGCCTACCGGTTCGACCGCTACAAACCGAAAACGGACGAACGTCCGCTGCTCGATCTCGACGATGGCATCGACCGCGCCGCGCTCGAGCGCACGGTCGCCGGCATCACGCTCGTCCGCGACCTCATCAACACGCCCACCAACGATCTCGGTCCAGATGCCCTGGAAGCAGCCTTCCAGGCGCTCGGCAGACATTACGGCGCGACGGTGACGACGATCCTCGGCGAGGACCTGCTGGCCCAGAACTTCCCCCTGATCCACACGGTCGGCCGGGCCGCCGAGCAGGCGCCGCGCCTTCTGGAGATGCGCTGGGGCTCGGGCGCCAAACGGATCACCCTCGTCGGCAAGGGCGTCTGCTTCGACACCGGCGGCCTCGACATCAAGCCGGCCGCCTCCATGCTGCTGATGAAGAAGGACATGGGCGGTGCCGCCAACGTCATGGGTCTCGCCTTGATGATCATGGATGCCGGCCTCGACGTCTCGCTGCGCGTGCTGGTTCCTGTTGTCGAGAACTCTATAGCCGGCAATGCTTTCCGCCCGGGTGATATCTACCGGTCGCGCAAGGGTCTGACCGTGCAGATCGACAATACGGATGCGGAAGGGCGGCTGATCCTCGCCGATGCGCTTGCCTATGCCAGCGAAAGCAAGAGCGATCTGCTGATCGACATGGCGACCTTGACGGGTGCTGCCCGCGTCGCGCTCGGTCCCGACCTGCCGCCGTTCTTCACCGATGACGAGGCGCTCGCCGCAGACCTGTCTCGCGCCAGCGTCTCCACCCATGATCCGCTCTGGCGGCTGCCGCTGTTCAAGGGCTACGAGAAGGATGTGACGACCCGCATCGCCGACCTCACCAACGCCCCCTCCGGCGGCATGGCCGGCGCGATCACCGCCGCTTTGTTCCTCAAGCGCTTCGTGGCCGAGACGAGCGGCTGGGTCCATCTCGACGTTTATGGCTGGAACCCGACTGAGCGTCCGCACGCCCCCGTCGGCGGCGAGGCGCAGGGTATTCGCGCGCTCTACGACATCATCGCGCGGGATCTCTGAAAGGCGTCTCCAGACAACGAGAAAAGGCGCCGGATCGCTCCGGCGCCTTGAAGTGCTGCCGCGAAAGGCGGCCTATTCGTTGATCAGGCGCTTCAGAAGCTCGATCTCGTGGCTGAGCTTGGTATCGCCCGAGATCAGGTCCTCGATCTTGCGCACCGCATGCAGCACGGTGGTGTGATCGCGCCCGCCAAAACGGCGGCCGATTTCCGGGAAGGAGCGGGGCGTCAGCGTCTTGGCCAGATACATGGCGATCTGGCGCGGCTTGACGATGACGCGGGTGCGCCGGTTGGAGACCAGTTCCTGGCGCGAGACGTTGTAATGCTTGGCGACGACGCGCTGGATGTCCTCGATCCGCACGCGGCGCGGCTCGCCGGCATTGACGAGGTGGCCGAGCAGTTCGTCGACGCGCTCGATCGAGAGCTGCGGCTCGAAGGACATGCGGAACAGGAGCTGGTTGAACGCGCCTTCCAGCTCACGGCCGCTGGCGGTGATGCTGCGAGCGACGTGGCTCAGAATATCGGCGGGAATGTTGAGCGACGGGTCTTCCTCGCGCGCCACATCCAGGCGGCGCTTCAGGATTTCCAGACGCATCTCGTAATCCGGGCCGTCCATCTCGATGGCGACGCCGCCCTGCAGGCGCGAGCGGACGCGCGGATCGAGCGATTCCAGCTCCCACGGCGCACGGTCGGCCGCGACGACGACCTGCTTGGCGCTGTCGAGCAGCATGTTGAGCAGATGGCAGAACTCGTGCTGGATCGACTTGCCCTGCAGGAACTGCATGTCGTCGATGACGAGCAGGTCGATATTGCGCAGCGTCTCCTTCAGCGACAGGGCGTCGTTGTCGCGGATGGCGGTGGCAAAGCGCCACATGAAATATTCGGCCGTGAGATAGACGACGCGCGAGGCGCGCGGGCTCTGGATCGCGGCAATGGCGATGGCTTGCAGAAGGTGCGTCTTGCCGAGGCCGACGGAGGAATGGATGAAGAGCGGGTTGAACCGCACGGCACCGGCACCGGCTTCCGCGATCGTCTTGGCGGCCGCGAGAGCGACGCGGTTGGACGAGCCCTCGACGAAGCTTGCAAAGCTGTAGCGCGGATCGAGCGGCGAACCGAAGAGGGGGGTGGCGACGGGGAGCTTTGCGGCAGCCGGCAGGGTTGCCGTCGCATGCTGACCGATGCTCTGGCCAAGGCCTTGTGCAGCGTTTCTGCGAGCGGTGGTGGCGGCCGGCGCGGATGTCGCGGCATCGCCGACGGTGATGTCGGCTTCGATCGGCGCACGGGTGCCGCGCATGGCGCTGCGCACCACGATCTCGACCTTGAGGATCTCGGCGTCTTCCTGCTGGAAGAGCGTGGTGATCTGGTCGAGGTAGCGGTTGTTGATCCAGGATTTCAGGAAGGTGGTGGGCACGGAGAGGCGCACGACGCTCTTGGACATCGAGTGCAGCTTCAGCCGGCCGAACCAGCTTGCAAAGACGTCAGGCCCGACCTGGGCCTTGAGAAGAGCGCTGACCCGATCGAAAAGTGCGCTCTGGGTCATGATGGCCTGCTCTCCTGTCGTCTGTTCGATCTGCCCGCTCTTGATCGGCCGAGCATGTTCGCCGCCAGCGAATGTGCGCCCCGAGGTCACCGAATTTCCAAGCATGTGCCGCCTTCCAATGTCTGTCCCGATGCCGGCTATCGTCGCCGGCAGTCTGTTGTCGGATGTGCCGCGGAAACGCGGCATCACCATGGTCTCGTTCGAACGGCCGGGACCCTCGTTTCCCGCTCGCTCAGGTCCCTCGTCAAACCCGTCCGGCATCGGCCTGTTCGACCTTTCGCCATCCGGGTCCCCGCTTGCCGTGGGACCGCTCCAGCGTGCCGCATGTCGTTTCCGCCATGCAAGGCATCGCTGCCGTCTCGACTGCTGCAATCTTTTCTCGAAACCTGTGACGGTTCGAGGCGTCCTGCATCAGCGCTTTCCTCCGGCGCATCCGCCGGGCGTGATCTCCCACCACGGCTATCGCAGCCGGCCAACGGCCTGGAAGGGCCGTCCGAGGTTCAATATCGCCCTCAACCTTAAGATGCAGTTTCTCGTTCCCGTACGGCGAACCGGACAGGGGGAGGCATGCTTTCAGCTGATGGAAAATTGTGATGTCCACCCCAGTTCAAGAGTTGCGGAGGCTGAACGGGCCCTTGTCAGGTCCTGTTGCCGACATCGAAAACTCGCTGTCCCACGTCTCTTGCTGAAAGCATTTAGGCAGGATCATGACCCAAGATCAATCGCCATTTTTAAGGCCCGCGAGGCCTTGCCCGTTGACTCTCAGGCAGCGTTTTGCAACTGCCCGAAGCCGCCTTTTGAGAATCGCAGTCGAATCAAAGGCTTTGTTTTTGAAGGCTCCAGGGCCGCCCCAAAAAGCAAGAAAAATAAAAAATCGCTTGACTCAGATTCCCCGCAAAGGCGGCGGCCTATATGAGGCCGGCCTGTCACAAACTTCCGCAAGCCGTTGTTAATATGGAGAATATTTGTTCATACGCATGACATGAAGTCGTCATGGGGCTCGATCGGCCGGAAAAGCCGGCGTACGAATCGAAAGGGCCCGGTCGATGACCGGGCCGCTCTCTCAATAGACGAAACGATGAAGCTTCAAGCCGACAGTGCGTTGACGCGGCTGGCCAGGCGCGAAACCTTGCGCGATGCCGTGTTGGCATGCACGACGCCCTTGCTGGCAGCGCGCATCAGCTCGGGCTGTGCAACGCGCAGGGCTTCCTGGGCAACGGTCTGGTCGCCGGAAGCGATGGCTTCTTCGACCTTGCGGAGGAAGTTGCGAACGCGCGAGCGGCGCGACTTGTTGATCTCGGTGCGACGGGCGATCTTGCGGGTCGCTTTTTTCGCCGAAGTTGTATTGGCCATGGGTTTCTCTCTTCAGATTCTGACAAGCACCTCCGCCTCGCCGTGTCGGGTCACTGCGACCTGTCATCCAAGCTCTTCGGAGGCAATAGCGAGAAACCTGCAACGTGGCTTCCCAAACTGTGGGCGCCGTATAGACGCAAACGCCCATTTCGTCAACGCGCTATTTCAAGCGGCGTCGGCAGCGGATATGCGAGGTTGCCGCTACACCTGACACGAAGCGCAGTGGAATGTCGAGCGTCCCGCCTGCGGGATCCGCGCGATGGTGCCGCCGCAGCCCGGTCGTGCACAGGGTTTGCCTTCGCGGTCGTAGACGGCGAAGGTGTGCTGGAAATAGCCGAGCGAGCCGTCCGTCTGGATATGGTCGCGCAGCGACGAGCCGCCGGCCGCGATCGCGTCGGCGATGACGGCCCGGATCGCCTCCGTCAGCACGACCAGCGGCGCGCGCGGCCGCCCCTTGGCATCGACCAGCTTTCCCGAGGCCTTCAGCGGCGACAGTCGCGCCCGCCAGAGCGCCTCGCAGACATAGATATTGCCGAGCCCGGCGATGACCCTCTGGTCGAGCAGCGTCGATTTCAACGGCTGCGCCTTGCCGGCAAAGCGCCCGGCGAGATAGGCGGCATCGAGCCGGTTGCCGGTCGGCTCCTCGCCGAGCTGCCGGAAGAAGGCATGGGCCGCCAGCGTCTCGCGCGGTCCGATGTCCATGAAGCCGAACCTGCGCGGATCGTTATAGATCACCTGTACGGGCCCGCGCTCCGAGAGAAGATGAAAGACGACATGGTCGTGCCGCTCGTCCTTGCCGCGGGGATGATGAAAGTCACCCGGCGTGTCGGCATCCGTCGACGCCGCCTCGACCACGCGGAACGAGCCGGACATGCCGAGATGCGCGATGACGACGTCGTCATTGTCGAGTTCGATCAGGAGGTATTTCGCCCGGCGCGACAGGGCGAGAATCCGCCGGTTCTCGATACGGCGCGCGAAATCGGGCGGAAACGGAAAACGCAGGTCCGCCCGGCGCACCTCCGCACGGGTAATCAGCGCCCCCTCCATCACGGGCGCAAGGCCGCGACGGACCGTTTCGACCTCGGGCAGTTCGGGCATGGACAGTCCTTTTCTCAAGGCAGGGGCGTCGGCGGGCGTCCCGCAAGAGATAGCGTCGCCGGATCGGATTCGCTATGGTCTTGCTCGGTGGGTGGCTGGCAGGATGGACGCAAACGTCCTATGTGCCGGTTGACGGAAAATACGACGGCCCAGCATGACGGCGTTTGGTCGTTGCCGAGGTCCGGCTCTCGGCTTTGGAATGGACAAGGGATGGACGGTATGACGGACGAACGGGTTTCCGCCGAGGGCGGCATGGAGACGTCCTACGGCTTCCGCCGCGTGAACGAAGGCGAGAAGCAGGGCCTCGTCAACGACGTGTTCCATAAGGTCGCCAAGCGCTACGACATCATGAACGACGTGATGTCGATGGGCCTGCACCGGGCCTGGAAGGATGCGATGGTCGCAGCACTCCATCCCCGTCGCAGCGCCGATTACAAGGTCCTCGACGTTGCCGGCGGCACGGGCGACATCGCCTTCCGCATCGTCGAGGCATCGGACCGGCTGGCGCAGGCGACCGTGCTCGACATCAACGGCTCCATGCTCGGCGTCGGGGCCGAACGCGCCCGCAAGAAGGGCCTGTCCGGCAATCTCGAATTCGTCGAGGCCAATGCCGAAAGCCTGCCGTTCGAGGATGGCCGTTTCGATGCCTATACGATCGCCTTCGGCATCCGCAACGTACCGCGCATCGATGTCGCGCTGTCGGAAGCCTATCGCGTCCTGAAGCGCGGCGGCCGGCTTCTGGTGCTCGAATTCTCCGACGTCGAGATGCCGCTGCTCGACAAGGTCTATGACGCCTGGTCGTTCAACGCCATTCCGCGCTTCGGCAAGATGATCACCGGCGAGGCCGAACCCTACCAGTACCTGGTCGAGTCCATCCGGAAGTTCCCCGACCAGAAGGATTTCGCCCGCATGATCGAGAAGGCCGGCTTCTCGCGCGTCACCTACACCAATTATACCGGCGGCATCGCGGCGCTGCATTCCGGATGGAAGATCTGAAACGCATGATCAGCCTCCTGTTCCCGCCGTGCCTCCAGGGGAGCGCCCGGCACCGATGAGCACGCCCGCCACCTATCTCCGCATCATCCGGATCGGCTGGGTCCTCGTCCGCGAGGGCGTCGTCACGGCAATACCGCCGGAGAACCTGCCGCCCTTCGCCCGGTTCGCCCAGAAACTCGCGGGCCTTCTGGAGCGGCGCCGCGCCCAGTTCGAAGAGCGCAGCGACCGCTTGGCGCGGGCCATCGGACGGCTCGGGCCGTCCTATGTCAAGATCGGGCAGTTCCTCGCCACCCGTCCGGATGTGGTGGGCGCGGAATTCGCCGCCGACCTCGCCTTTCTGCAGGATCGCATGTCGACCTTCCCGGTCACCGAGGCCTATGCCGCCGTCGAGGGGTCTCTCGGCCGGTCGGTCGCGGATCTCTATAGCCGCATCGACGATCCGATCGCCGCCGCCTCCATCGCGCAGGTCCATCCGGGCTGGGTGATGCGCGACGGGCGGGAGGAGAAGGTCGCGATCAAGGTGATCCGGCCGGGCATCCGCCAGCGCTTCGCCCATGATCTCGAGGCCATGTATCTCGTCGCCCGCCTGCAGGAGCGTTTTCTGCCGCACACGCGGCGCCTGCGCCCGGTGGAGGTGACGAAAACGCTGGAGCAGACGACCAAGGTCGAAATGGACCTGCGGCTCGAAGCCGCAGCCTTGTCCGAAATCGCCGAGAACACCGCCAACGACGAAGGTTTCCGCGTGCCCCGCGTCGAT
Source organism: Rhizobium sp. PP-CC-3A-592 (assembly GCF_003217095.1). Lineage (GTDB taxonomy): Bacteria > Pseudomonadota > Alphaproteobacteria > Rhizobiales > Rhizobiaceae > Ferranicluibacter. The sequence goes on along the minus strand of NZ_QJSR01000001.1, from coordinate 1,574,610 downwards.
TGGGAGCGGACGGGACGCGATGTCGTCACCATGGAGTGGATCGACGGCACCCGCATGGCCGATGTGGACGCGCTGCGCGCCGCCGGCCACGACCTCAACAAGCTGGCGGAAACGCTCATCCAGTCCTTCCTGCGCCACACTTTGCGCGACGGCTTCTTCCATGCCGACATGCACCAGGGCAATTTGCTGGTCGATAACAAGGGCATGATCGTCGCCGTCGATTTCGGCATCGTCGGGCGGCTCGGCAAGAAGGAGCGGCGGTTCCTCGCCGAAATCCTCTTCGGCTTCATCACCCGCGATTATCGCCGCGTGGCGGACGTCCATTTCGAGGCAGGCTATGTGCCCTCGCATCACGATGTCGCGAGTTTCGCCCAGGCCATCCGCGCCATCGGCGAGCCGATCCACGGCCAGCCGGCCGAGACCATCTCCATGGCAAAGCTCCTGACCCTCCTGTTCGAGGTCACCGAACTCTTCGACATGGAAACGCGCCCCGAGCTGGTGATGCTCCAGAAGACGATGGTCGTGGTCGAGGGTGTGTCCCGCTCGCTCAACCCGCGCTTCAACATGTGGAAGGCTTCCGAACCCGTCGTCGGCGCCTGGATTCGCGACAATCTCGGCCCGAAACGCGTGGTGACCGACCTCAAGGACGGCCTGCACGCCGCTTTGCGCCTTGCGGAAGCCGCACCCGAGATCGTTGCCAAGACCGAACGCTTCTCGCGCGATCTGACCGAAATGGCCGAACACGGCCTGAAGTTCGACGTGGCAACGGCCGAGGCCATCGGTCGTGCCGAAGCCCGCCACACCCGCTCCGGCCGCGTGGCGCTTTGGGTGATCGCCGCGCTGCTCGCGATCATCGTCATCAAGATCCTCTGATACGGTTTCCGGTTGATCAGACCGGAAGCCGTATTCTGTCCATTGAAAATCTGGCCTTCCGGCCAGAGATTTTCGATGGTTCTTGTTTCCGGTTCGCGGAACGCGATCAGCCGGAAACCGTATGACGACACCCCGTTTCCGGATATCCTCGTGTTGCAAGGGCATGTCCGGAAACGTGGGAAACCACGGACATGACAGAGATGTAATCTGGCACGACTTCAATTCACCGCAGTCACGGCTTAACTGGGGGGTGAAGACATGTTCCAGAGGACCGGCCTGAATGGCGGAAGCCTATCCCAAGATCGTCGAGCCACGCTCGCCCGAAAGCCTGCCACAGGGCCAGCCGGAGAAGACACCGCCGCAAGCTCCGACAGCGAAGGCAAAGCCGCGTCGCCGAAAGGGCCGCGTGTTCCTGCTCGCAGGGCTGCTGGCGATCCTCGGCATCGGTGGCTGGTACGGGTGGAAGACCTATAACGCGGCCGGCGTCACGCAGGCCGTGGTGACCGAAGCCGTCGCGCGCGGCGATATCGAAAACAGCGTCACCGCTTCCGGGCTCCTCAGCCCCATCCGCGATGTGGATGTCGGCGCGCAGGTGTCGGGCCAGCTGAAAAGCCTCAAGGTCGATGTCGGTGACATGGTGACGCAGGGCCAGCTGATCGCCGAGATCGACAGCGCCTCCATCGAGACGCAGATCGAGATCGCCGAGGCAGAGCTTGCCAATCTCGATGCCCAGATGACCGACAAGAAGGCGCAGGTGGTGCTGGCCGCCGCCAATCTCACCCGCCAGCGCAGCCTCGTTGCCGGCAACAGCGCTGCCCAGTCCGCCCTCGACGAGGCGGTCGCATCCCTCGCCACGGCCGAGGCCAATGTCGCGGCCCTCAAAGCACAGATCCGCAAGCAGCAGGCGACGCTCAAGGATGCCCGCATCAGCCTCGGCTATACCAAGATCTACGCGCCGCTCGCCGGCACCATCGTCGAGGTCGTCGCCAAGGAAGGCCAGACGCTCAACGCCAACCAGTCGGCGCCCACCATCGTCACGGTGGCGGATCTCGACACGATGACGGTCGAGGCCGAGGTCTCGGAGGCCGATATCGGCAAGCTCTCCATCGGCATGGAGGCCTATTTCACGCTTCTCGGCCAGCCGGGCGAGCGCTATGCCGGCACGCTCCGGCAGATCAAGCCGACCCCTTCGACCGAAAACAACGTCGTTCTCTATTACGCCCTCTTCGACGTGCCCAATCCCGATCGCCGCCTGATGATGAACATGACGGCCCAGGTCTTCTTCGTGCAGTCCCGGGCAAACGGCGTGCTGACCATCCCGGTCGCAGCGCTGCGCCTGCGCGAGGGCGGCAAGCGGTCGGAAGTTGCCGTCGTCTCGGGCGATGGTGGCCAAGAGGTGCGCACGGTCGAGCCCGGCATCCGCAACCGGGTCCGCGTCGAGATCCGCAGCGGCCTGTCCGAAGGCGACAAGGTCGTGGTCGGCTCCGGCACGGACGGCCGCGCCTCCAATGCCCAGCGCGCCGCAACCCGGACACGCGGCGGACCGCCGCCGATGTTCTGAGGGGGACCGCGATGACCCCCCTGATCTCGCTCAAGGATATCCGCAAGACCTTCATGACCGGCGATGTGCCGGTGGATGCCCTGCGCGGCGTCTCGCTCGACATCGAGCCTGGCGAATTCGTCGCGATCGTCGGCCAGTCCGGGTCCGGCAAGTCGACGCTGATGAACATTCTCGGCTGCCTCGACCAGCCGACCGGCGGCGCCTACCATCTGGATGGCGAGGATGTCGCGGGTTTTGATGCCGACCAGCTGGCCGAGCGCCGCCGCCAGATGTTCGGCTTCGTGTTCCAGAGCTACAATCTCGTGGCGACGTCGACGGCGCGCGAAAACGTCGAAATCCCCGCCATCTATGCCGGTGTCTCGGCGAAACTGCGCGAGGCGCGTTCGCGCGAGCTTCTGGAGGCGCTGCGGCTCGGCGATCGCATGGACCACCTGCCGAGCCAGCTTTCGGGCGGCCAGCAGCAGCGCGTTTCCATCGCCCGCGCCCTCATGAACGGCGGCCAGATCATTCTGGCCGACGAGCCGACCGGTGCGCTCGACAGCCAGAGCGGCAAGGACGTCATGGCGACGCTGCGGCGCATGAACGAGGACGGCCATACCGTCATCATCATCACCCACGCGCCGGATCTCGCCGAATCGGCCGATCGCGTCATCGAGATCCGCGACGGCCTGATCGTCGCCGATCGCCTGCCGCGCCGCATCACGCGGCCGGTGCGCCCTGCGCCGCGCGTCTTTGCGACACAGGCGGGCAAGGCCGCCTTGTTTTCCGACGTGGCGGAAGCCGTGCGCATGTCGTTCCGGGCGCTTCGGGCGAACTTCTTCCGCACCGTGCTGACGCTTCTCGGCATCGTCATCGGTGTCAGCTCCGTCGTCGCCATGCTGGCGATTGGCACCGGCGCGCAGGATCAGGTGCTCAGCCGCATCGCCGCCATGGGCTCGGACCTGCTCGTCATCCGGCCCAATATGGCGAACTTCCGCGGCGGGGAGGGCGGCAGCATCGTCTCGCTCGTGCCGGCCGATGCGGATGCGATCCTGGAGCTGCCGAACATCTCGTTTGCCGTGCCGGAAATGTCGAGTTCGCTGACCGTTCGCGCTGGCAATCTGGACACGCAGACGACGGTCAACGGCACGGTGCCGCAGTTTCCCGAGGCAAAGACCTGGGCGCTTGCCGAGGGCGCCTTCATCGCGCCGGCCGACATGCAGAGCTATGCGGCTGTCGCCGTGCTGGGCAAGACCGTGGCCGATACGCTGTTTCCCGATGGCGCCGATCCGCTCGGGCAGTACATTCTCATCAAGAACATCCCTTTTCAGGTTATCGGCATCATGGCCGCCAAGGGCGCGACCGCCGGCGGCAACGATCAGGACGATACGGTGCTGGTGCCGCTCTCGACCGGCAATCTCCGCCTCTTCGGCGCCCGCAACGTCCGCTCCATCACCGTGCAGGTGAAGGACGATAGCGCCATCAACATCACCCAGGACCAGATCCAGGCGCTGCTCGACGAGCGCCACCAGCGGCAGGACACCCAGATCGCCAATCTCGCCGCCATCCGTGAGACCTTCACCGAGACCTCCAATATCCTGAAGGTGTTTCTCGGCTCCATCGCGGCGATCTCGCTGCTGGTCGGCGGCATCGGCGTCATGAACATCATGCTCGTCAGCGTGACGGAGCGCACGCGCGAGATCGGCATCCGCATGGCGACCGGCGCGCGCGGCCGCGACATCCTCACCCAGTTCATCGTCGAGGCGCTGGTGGTCTCGGCGCTGGGCGGCCTCATCGGCGTCGGTCTCGGCTTGTCGATCGGGGCGATCGCGCAGGCCTTCGGCGTGCCCGTCAGCTTTTCCGCCGGGCCGGTGCTTCTGGCCTTCGCCAGCGCCTTCGTCACCGGTCTTGTCTTTGGCTATCTCCCGGCGCATAACGCTTCGCGTCTCCAGCCGGCCGTCGCCCTCTCGGCGCCGTAGGCGGAGTTTTCAAAAAAATTGCCGGAAATGGAACCGAAATCCATTCCGACCCTTATAGCTTGTCTGACCTCTTTTATTGAATTTCCGGAATTTCTTTATGCACGACCGGTCGCGCCGAGCCTTTCTCCGCGAGAGCACTGCTGATGCCCACGCGGCGCTCGATGACATGATCGGCGCCTTCGACAGCCTGTCGTCCTACGAGACCTATCTGCGCGGTATGAGTGCCTTCCGCATTCCCGTCGAGACGATGCTCGCAGAGCGGATCTGGCCGGACGATCTCTCCCTCTGGTCGGCGCAGGCCTTCGGCGCGCTCATCCGGGCCGATCTCGCCGATCTCGACATCCATCCCGACGAGGCGGTGCCCGTGCCGCCGATCGGTGGCGCACGGGAGGATATGCTCGGCATGCTCTACGTTCTCGAAGGCTCGGCGCTGGGCGCCCGGCTTCTCTACCGCCGCGCCCAGGCACTGGGGCTGCGGGCAGACTTCGGTGCACGCCATCTTGCGGCACAGGCGGAAAAGAGCGACCGTTGGTCGCGCTTCCTGCATCTCCTGGAATCGGACGACGCCATCGAGATCGATCGCGTCGCAAGCGCCTCCAGAGCCACGTTCACGGTCGCGGAGACGGCCTTCCGGAGAGCTTTCCATGCTGCCGAATGACCTGACGACTGTCCAGAACACGCCGGCGGCAGGCCGTATGGTGAAGCCGGGCGAGCCGATCAACCTGACCAATTGCGACCGCGAGCCGATCCATATCCCTGGCAGCATCCAGTCGCATGGCTGCCTGCTCGCCTGCGACGCGCGTGCCGGCATGGTGCTGCGCCATTCCGCCAATGCGCCGGGTGTTCTCGGTCTGGAGGGCGAGGTCAATGGCCAGCCGCTGGAAGCGCTGATCGGCTACGAGGCGACGCACACCCTGCGCAATGCCGTGGCGGCCCTGCGCGACGGCAGCCGCCCGGCGCTGCTGTCGGCCCTGAAGCTTGCGAACGGCGCTTACGACGTTTCCATCCACCTCAACAAGGCCACCGTCATCATCGAGTTCGAGCCGGCGACGGACGGGCAGCCGTTGCAGCTCGCGCGCACGCTGATCGGCCGTATCACCGATATCGACGACGTCGATCAGCTCCTGCGCCAGTCGGCCCGCCTCATCCGCGGCATGCTCGGCTACGACCGGGTGATGATCTACGCGTTCGAGCAGGACGGCGCCGGCAAGGTGGTGACCGAAGCCAAGCGCGGCGATCTCGAAAGCTTCCTCGGGCAGTATTTCCCGGCAAGCGACATCCCGCAGCAGGCGCGCGCGCTCTACCTGCAGAACACCATCCGCATCATCGGCGACGCCAGCGGCGCGCGCATTCCGCTCGTTCCGGAAATCGACGTCTCCGGCGAAGCGCTCGACATGTCGCTTGCGCATCTGCGCAGCGTCTCGCCCATCCATTGCGAATATCTGCGCAACATGGGCGTCGCCGCCTCCATGTCGATCTCCATCATCGTTGACGGCAAGCTCTGGGGCCTCATCGCCTGCCATCATTACCAGCCGCGGATCCTGCCCATGGCGCAGCGCGTGGCGGCCGAAATGTTCGGCGAGTTCTTCTCCCTCCATCTGCATGCCCTGAAGCAGAAGCAAAAGCTCGTCACCGCCAACCGCGCCCGCGCCTCGCTCGATCGCTTCCTGCGCATGGCCTCGCACCATGCCGACATGGGCGAGCTTCTGCGCGATCATCTCTCGCACTTCACCTCGCTCATGGCCTGTGACGGCATCGGGCTCTGGATGAACGGGACATGGACGACCGTCGGGTCGGCGCCGCCGGCCAGCGCCGTGCCGGCGATCCTTCGGCTCATGGGGTCCGTCGTCGCGGGTCAGGTCTGGGCGACGCATGCCATGGCGCAGCGCCTGCCGGAGGCCGAGACCTTCCGCGAGCAGGCCGCAGGCATGCTGGCCGTGCCGCTGACACAGCTGCATCGCGACTATCTGTTCTTCTTCCGCAAGGAATTCGCACAAACGCTGAACTGGGGCGGCGACCCCAACAAGTCCTATGAGAGCGGCCCTTTGGGCGAGCGCCTGACCCCGCGCAAGAGCTTTGCGATCTGGAAGGAAATCGTGCAGCTTCAGGCCCAGCCCTGGACCGAGGCCGATCGCGAGATCGCCGAGGTGACGCGCGCAGCCCTCGTGGAAATCGGCTTGCGGCACAGCGAGTTGATGGCGGAGGAGCGCAGCCGCGCCGACGTGCGCCAGCGCATGCTGAACGAGGAGTTGAACCACCGGGTCAAGAACATCCTCGCCCTGATCAAGTCGCTCGTCAGCCAGCCGGTCGGCGACGGTCGCAGCCTGACAGAATACGTGACCTCCCTGAAGGGCCGTATTCAGGCGCTCTCCTTTGCCCATGATCAGGTCGTGCGCGGCGATGGCGGCGGCATGTTGTCGGACCTGCTCGATGCGGAGCTGAGCCCCTACCGCAACACGGCCAACGCCATCGACCTTGCCGGGCCGCCCGTGCTGCTCAACGCACGCGCCTTCTCCGTCATGGCGCTGGTGCTGCACGAGCTGTCGACCAATGCCGCCAAGTACGGCGCCCTGTCCCGGCCGGGCGGCGCTCTGTCGGTCAGCTGGCGCCTGACGCAGGCTGGCGATTGCGAGATCGCCTGGCGCGAAAGCGGCGGCCCGGCCGTCCTTCCACCGACGCGCACCGGCTTCGGCAGCGCGCTGATCGACCGCAGCGTTCCCTTCGATCTCGACGGGCGCAGCACCGTGACCTACGCCCCAGGCGGGGTGGAGGCGGATTTCATGTTGCCGGCCAAGCACGTGTCCCTGTCGGATCAGGGCGAGAACCGTAGTATCGCGGCCGGACCGGATGCGTCCGCAGCGGGTGCCGATCTCGATCCGGAGCTCCGCGTGCTGCTTGTGGAAGACCAGATGCTGATCGCCATGGATGTCGAAGGCATGCTGTCCGATCACGGCATCCAGAAGGTTCTCACGGCGGCCTCGGCTGACGAGGCGCTGGCCAAGCTTGCCACCTTCAAGCCGGATGTGGCGATCCTCGACGTCAACCTCGGCACCGGCACCTCCATCGAAGTCGCAGCCGAGCTGACGCGCCGGGATATCCCCTTCCTGTTTGCCACCGGCTACGGCAACATGTCGCCCATCCCCAGCGGCTTTGCCGATGTGCCCGTGGTGCGCAAGCCCTATGAGCGCGAGGCGCTGGTGCACACGATGAGCAGCTTGCTGAAGTCGTAAACCGCCTTGCCGCGTCGATCGGGAATTCGCCACCGCTGCATTCCGGATCCGCGCGGCTATCCGATTGTTTTCGCCGCATTGTCCGACGCCGAAGCGATTTCGCTTCGGCTGGAAATGCTCTAGGGTCGTGCATCGATCATGCCGCAGCGGTGGTTTCATGCCTGTATCCCAGTCCTCGTCAGAGACGTCGCCCGAGATCCTCTCCGGCAAGCGCATTCTCCTCATCATCTCCGGCGGCATCGCGGCCTATAAGAGCCTCGACCTGATCCGCCGGCTCAGGGAGCGCGGCGCAAGCGTCCGCCCGGTCATGACCGCAGGCGCGCAGGCCTTCATCACCCCGCTTGCCGTGGGTGCATTGGCGGCCGACAAGGTTTTTACCGAGCTTTTCTCCCGCGAGGACGAGCAGGATGTCGGCCATATCCGCCTGGCGCGGGAATGCGATCTCGTTCTGGTCGCGCCGGCGACCGCCAACATCATGGCGAAGATGGCGCAGGGCCTGACGGACGATCTCGCCTCCACCATTCTGCTTGCCACCGACAGGCCGGTGCTTCTGGCGCCGGCCATGAACCCGAAAATGTGGGTGCACCCCGCCACCCGCCGCAATCGCGAAACCCTTGCGGGCGACGGCATCGCCTTCGTCGGTCCGGGCCTCGGCGAAATGGCGGAGAGCGGCGAGCGCGGCGAGGGCCGCATGGCCGAGCCGCTCGAGATCGTCGCCGCCGTGGAAGCGCGCCTTTCGGCAACACGGCCGACATCGGGGCCCAACGGCCCGCTCTCCGGACGCCGCGCCATCGTCACCTCGGGCCCGACCCACGAGCCGATCGACCCGGTGCGCTACATCGCCAACCGGTCCTCCGGTCGGCAGGGCCACGCCATCGCGGCGGCGCTTGCGCGGCTCGGGGCAGAGGTCACGCTCGTCTCCGGCCCGGTGACGCTGGCCGATCCGAAGGGCGTTGCGGTCGTCCATGTGCAGACGGCGGTGGAGATGCGGGATGCGGTGCTGGCCGCCTTGCCCGCCGATATCGCCGTCATGGTCGCAGCGGTCGCCGACTGGCGGGTTGCCGATATCGCCGGGGCCAAGATCAAGAAGGCGCCGGGCGAGGGCCCGCCGCCGCTGCAGCTGACGGAGAATCCCGATATCCTCAAGACCGTCGGCCATCATGCGCAGCGCCCGCGCCTTGTCGTCGGCTTTGCCGCGGAAACGGACGATACGGTGGCGAACGGCCGCTTGAAGCTCGCCCGCAAGGGCGCCGATTTCATCGTCGCGAACGATGTTTCCGCCGGTAGCGGCGTTGCAGGCGGCGTCATGGGGGGAACGCGCAACCGTGTGACCGTCATCGGTCGCGACAGCGAGGAAAGCTGGCCGGAACTCGACAAGGACATGGTCGCCGAAAAGCTCGCGGCGCTGATCGCCTCGAGACTGGACTAGCCTAGCGCCCGCTTCGCCTCGATCTCCGGATCGAGGTGGAAGATCCGCATGTCGATGCCGTTCTCGCCAAGCACGACGGCCGTTCCCTCGGGGATCTCCACCCAGGCATCGTCGTCGTCGTTGAGCGGTTCGGAGACGAGGCAGTATCCGCCCTGCGGCCCCATCGGCGCGGCATAGAGCGTGGGCGCGAACCGGTCGGACGCATAGCGCACGGCATAGAGATCGATCCCGTCGGAAAAGGCAGCGGTGAACCGCACCAGAACCTCGTGCTTCATATGTGCCGCCAGCCGCTCGACGAAGGACAGCGTCTCCGCCATCGCGCCCAAGGGATCGCGGTCGAGGCCGAACTGCAGGGCCATCAGGAACAGCAACTCGCTGTCGGTCGTGCCGGTGCGCGCCGTGTAGAGCGCATCGTCCAGCATGGCCTCCATCGGCCGGCGCAGATGCTCGAAGCCGCCGATCTGGCCATTGTGCATGAACGACCAGCGGCCATGGACGAAGGGGTGGCAATTGTCGCGGCGCGTGCCGCCGCCGGTCGCGGCCCGGACATGGGCGAGAAACAGGGGCGAGCGGATCTGGCGGGCGATGCTCTTCAGATTGCAGTCCGACCAGGCCGGCAGGATGTCGCGGTAGCGGCCGGGCTCGGGATGGTCGCCGTACCAGGCGATGCCGAAGCCGTCGCCATTCGTGGCGGTCTTTGCCCGCGTGGCGCAGTGCGACTGCTCGATCAGCGAATGCGCCGGCGAGGACACGAGGTCCTCCAGATAGATCGGCTCTCCGCGATAGGCTGCCCATCGGCACATGTTGCTGAAACTCCTTGCCAGATTTATGTGCCGGATCGATCGGCGGTCGCGAATCGCATGCTTGGGCGTTGTTAACCATAAGCCTTGGCGATCTTCCGGCGGAAGATGGTAAAAATGCGTTAACATTCGTCTGTGCTCTTTGGGCGACAGTCGGCATTTGGAACGGGCGTTCTATCATTCTCGTTCCCGAGGCGTTACGATCCCGATGCGTTACGATGGGAGCGCAGGAAACGAGGATGACTGCAGGATGCCGGATGCCGAGAGCGCGCGGGATGTCGAAGGTGAAGAGGACGCAGCCGTGACGCTCGCCGCCGTGCCGCAGGATTTCGATGCGCTGAAGGCGGTCATTCTGGAGCGCAAGGCGCAACTGCCCAAGCGCCTGCGCCAGGTGGCGGCCTATGCGCTCGATCAGCCCGACGAGATCGCCTTCGGCACGGCCGCAAGCATTGCTGCCGCCGCCGACGTGCAGCCCTCGACCCTCGTTCGCTTCGCCCAGCATTTCGGCTTCGAGGGCTTTTCCAGCCTGCAGCAGATTTTTCGGGCCCGGCTGCGCGAGCGCAATCCCGGCTATGAGGAGCGGCTGCGCGCGCTGGGCGACAATGGTCACAGCCGGTTGGAAAGCGGCGCGATCTTCAACGGTTTCGTCGCCGCCGCCCACCGCTCGCTCGACAATATCGCCGGCTCGGTCGATCCCGCCGCCTTCGAGCAGGCGGTCGATATCCTGGCCAAGGCCGACACCATCTTCCTCATCGCCAAGCGCCGGTCCTACCCGATCTCCGGCTACATGGCCTATGCCTTCGGCAAGCTGAAGATCCGCTACCAGATGGTCGGCACGGCCGCGGGCATCGATGACGATATCCTGGCGCTTGCCGGGCAGCGGGACGCGGCCTTCGCCGTCAGCTTTTCGCCCTATACCTCCGAAAGCATCCATCAGGCCCGCCTTCTGGCAAACCGCAAGGTGCCGGTCGTGTCGCTGACCGACAGCGCGTTCTCGCCGCTGGTCGAATCCTCCAAGGTCTGGTTCGAGATCGTCGAGGCCGATCATGCGGGCTTTCGCTCGCTGTCGGCCAGCATGGCCTTCGCCATGGCCCTGACAGTCGCCGTCGCCGAAAAGCGACGTCGTGGCCCCCTTGCTTCGACTATGACTGTTACAGATATGGAATGAAAATTCTATATTGACGGACCGGCGGAATTTATGTTTCATGGGGCTCCATTCGAAAACGAAAAAGACCACACGCCGCATGTCGGGAGGATAGGAACGTTGACCGGGATCAGCCAGAGGGATGCGGCACGGCCGCTCGACATCATCACCATCGGTCGCGCCTCGGTCGATCTCTACGGCCAGCAGATCGGAACCCGGCTGGAAGACGTGGCAAGCTTTGCCAAGTCCGTCGGCGGCTGCCCCACCAATATCGCGGTCGGCACCGCCCGCCTCGGCCTGAAGTCGGCACTGCTCACCCGCGTCGGCAAGGAGCAGATGGGCCGTTTCATCGTGGAGCAGCTGACCCGCGAAGGCGTGGAAACGAAGGGCATTGTGACGGACCCCGAGCGTCTGACCGCCCTTGCGATCCTCGCCGTCGAGAACGACCACTCGTTTCCGCTGCTGTTCTACCGCGACAACTGTGCCGACAACGCGCTCTGCGAAGACGATATCGACGAGGCGTTCATCCGGTCTTCCCGCGCGATCCTCGTCTCGGGCACGCATTTCTCCCGAGCGAATACCGATGCCGCGCAGCGCAAGGCGATCCGCATCGCGAAGGCTGCCGGCGTCAAGATCGCGTTCGACATCGACTACCGCCCGAACCTCTGGGGTCTGGCCGGCCACGACGCCGGCGACAACCGCTATATCGCTTCCGCCCATGTCTCGGCGCATCTGAAGACGGTGCTTGCCGATTGCGACCTGATCGTCGGCACGGAAGAGGAAGTGCTGATCGCGTCGGGCGAAAGCGACCTTCTCGCCGCCCTGAAGACCATTCGCGCGCAGTCTACCGCCACGATCGTGCTCAAGCGCGGCCCGATGGGCTGCATCGTCTATGACGGCGAGATTTCGAACGATCTGGAAGACGGCATCATCGGGAAAGGCTTCCCGATCGAGGTCTACAATGTTCTCGGTGCCGGCGACGCCTTCATGTCCGGCTTTCTGCGCGGCTGGCTGGCCGGCGAGCCGCATGCGACGTCTGCGACCTGGGCCAATGCCTGCGGCGCCTTCGCCGTCTCGCGGCTGCTCTGTGCGCCGGAAATTCCGACCTGGACGGAGCTCCAGTTCTTTCTGGAGAACGGCAGCAAGGAACATGCGCTGCGCAAGGACGAGGCGATCAACCATGTGCACTGGGCGACCACCCGCCGCCGCGAGATCCCGAGCCTGATGGCGCTTGCCATCGATCATCGCAGCCAGCTGGAGGACATGGCCGGGGACGACGCCGGGAAGCTGGCGCGCATTCCCGCCTTCAAGGTGCTCGCCGTCAAGGCCGCGGCAAAGATCGCCGATGGCCGGCCGGGCTTCGGCATGCTGATCGACGATAAATATGGCCGCGACGCGCTCTACGCGGCCGGAGCGCTCAGGGATTTCTGGGTGGCAAAGCCGATCGAGCTGCCGGGCTCGCGCCCGCTGCAGTTCGAGTTCAGCCAGGATCTCGGCAGCCGTCTCATCGACTGGCCGGTCGATCACTGCATCAAGGTGCTGAGCTTCTACCACCCGGACGATCCGGCTGACATGAAGGCGACCCAGATCGCCAAGCTGCGCAGCGCCTTCGAGGCGGCCCGCAAGGTGGGCCGCGAAATCCTGATCGAGATCATCGCCGGCAAGCATGGCACGCTGGACGACACGACCATTCCGCGGGCGCTGAACGAACTCTACGATGCCGGCCTGAAGCCCGACTGGTGGAAGCTGGAGCCGCAGGCGAGCCGCAGCGCCTGGAGCGCCATCGACGACGTCATCGAGACGCGCGATCCGCTCTGCCGCGGTGTGGTTCTGCTGGGCCTCGAGGCATCCTACGAGGCGCTGAAGGACGGCTTTGCCGCCGCCCGCACCTCGCGTCAGGTCCGTGGCTTTGCCGTGGGACGCACGATCTTCGTGGATGCCGCACGCCGCTGGCTGGCGGGCGAGATCGACGATACCACCGCGATCGACGACATGGCGCGGCGCTTCAAGCAGCTGGTCGATCTCTGGGTCGGCCTTGCCGATACCAAGGCGGCCTGAGCGGTTGCGGCCGTTTCGGCCGATGATGATGAAGACAAGCACCGTCCGGACGGGCGGCAAGGACAGGCAGGCGCAAAACCTGCGGCGTGAGGAGACCTTGAGATCATGAACCAGCAAGCCCCCATCGCATCGGACGACGCCGGGAAAGCCGGAACCGTGCGGCTGACCATGGCGCAGGCCGTGGCGCGCTTTCTGACGAGGCAGATGACGGTGATCGACGGCGAGACCGTGCCGATCTTCGGCGGCGTCTTCGCGATCTTCGGCCACGGCAATGTCGCCGGCATGGGCGAGGCGCTGCACGGCATCAAGGACACGCTGCCGACCTACCGCGCCCAGAACGAGCAGGGCATGGCCAATGCGGCGATCGCCTTTGCCAAGGCGAGCTTCCGCCGCCGCTTCATGGCCTGCACCACCTCCATCGGCCCCGGCGCGCTGAACATGGTGACGTCGGCAGCGCTCGCCCATGTCAACCGGCTTCCGGTTCTGCTCCTGCCCGGCGATGTCTTCGCCAATCGCCGGCCGGACCCGGTGCTGCAGCAGATCGAGGACTTCGGCGACGGCAGCATGACCGTCAACGACTGCTTCCGCCCGGTCTCGCGCTATTTCGACCGCATCACGCGGCCCGAGCAGATCATCCCGGCGCTGCGCCGCGCCATGCAGGTGCTGACCGACCCCGCCGATTGCGGCCCGGTGACGCTGGCGCTCTGCCAGGACGTGCAGGCCGAGGCCTATGACTATCCCGAGAGCTTCTTTGCCGAAAAGGTCTGGCTGCCGCGGAAAGCCCGTCCCGATACGCAAGAGCGTCTGGCCGCATCCACGGCCATAGCCGAGGCAAAGAAGCCGATCATCATCGCCGGCGGCGGCGTGCTCTACAGCGAGGCGAGTGCTGCGCTGGCCACCTTTGCCGAAAAGCATGGCATCCCGGTTGTCGAGACGCAGGCCGGCAAGTCCTCCCTGCCCGACAGCCACCCGCTCAACATGGGCTCGGTCGGCGTCACCGGCACATCGGCGGCCAATACGCTGGCGGAAGAGGCGGATCTCGTGCTTGCGGTCGGCACCCGCCTGCAGGATTTCACCACCGGCTCCTGGGCGCTGTTCAAGAATGACGGCCTGAAGATCGTCGGCCTCAATGTGCAGTCCTTCGACGCTGCCAAGCATGAATCCCTGCCTCTCGTCTGCGATGCCGCAACCGGGCTTGCCGAACTGTCGGCAGACCTCGGATCCTATCACGCGGACAGCGCCTGGGGAGAAAAGGCCGGCACGCTGAAGAGCGAATGGCAGGCGGCGGCCGAGACAGTGCTTGCCGCCACCAATGTGGCGCTTCCCTCCGACGCGCAGGTCATCGGCGCGGTGATGCGGGTCCGGAAGGGCGACACCACGCTGGTTTGTGCGGCCGGCGGTCTTCCCGGCGAGTTGCACAAGCTCTGGCGGGCGGAAAAGCCGGGCAGCTACCACATGGAATACGGCTTCTCGACCATGGGCTACGAGATTGCCGGCGGCCTCGGCGTGAAGCTGGCAAAGCCTGACAGCGACGTCATCGTGATGGTCGGCGACGGCAGCTACATGATGCTGAACGCCGAGATCGCGTCCTCCATCATGCTCGGCGCCAAGATCACCATCGTCCTCCTCGACAATGCCGGCTATGGCTGCATCAACCGGCTGCAGATGGCGACCGGTGGCGCGAACTTCAACAATCTGCTGCGCGACACGCACCATGTCGAGCTGCCCGCGATCGACTTTGCCGCCCACGCCGCCGCCATGGGGGCCGTCACGCGCAAGGTCGCCTCGCTCACTGAACTCGAAACGGCGCTCGTCGAAACGGCCGGGGAAGCCCGCACGACCGTCATCGTCATCGACACCGACCCGCTGATCACCACCGACGCGGGTGGCCACTGGTGGGATGTCGCGGTGCCCGAGGTCTCCAAGCGCGACGCCGTCGGGCAGGCGCGCCGGGCCTATGAGCGGGCGCTCGCCGCCCAGCGCGTCGGCTGATCCATCCTCATCGTTCCACCCCTCACAGAGACAAGATCATGATCCGCTACGGAACCAACCCAATCGCCTGGAGCAATGACGACGATCAGACGATCGGCGCTCACCTCTCGCTCGAAGACTGCCTGTCCGATTGCCAGAAGATCGGCTTCGACGGCATCGAGAAGGGGCACAAGATGCCGACCGACCCGGAGGCGCTGAAGGCGAAGCTTGCCGAATACGGCCTCGTCTTCGTCTCGGGCTGGCACTCGACCAACCTTCTGACCCATGACGTCGAGACCGAGAAACGCGCGATCCAGCCGCATCTCGATCTCTTGAAAGCCAATGGCTGCACGGTCTGCATCGTCTGCGAGACGTCGAACGCCATCCACGGCAACGACGCGACCTCGCTTGTGGCCGACAAGCCGGTGCTGCCCGACGACCGGTGGGAGACATTCGGCGCCGACATCGAGGCGATCGCGCAATATTGCGCCGATCAGGGCATCGATCTCGTCTACCACCACCACATGGGCACGATCGTCCAGACCGGGCTCGAGATCGACCGGCTGATGGAGACGACGGGGCCGGCGACCAAGCTGTTGCTCGACACGGGCCATGCCTGGTTCGGCGGCTCGGACCCGGCGGAGCTTGCGGCCAAATACATGCACCGCGTCCGCCACATCCACGCAAAAAACGTCCGCCGCGCGGTCCGGAAGGATGTGGAGGAGAACGCCCTGTCCTTCCTCGAAGGCGTGCGCCGCGGCGTCTTCACCGTGCCGGGCGACGAGGAGGGCGGCGTCGATTTCGTGCCCGTCCTCAAGATTGCCGCCGAGCATGGCTATGATGGCTGGCTGGTGATCGAGGCGGAACAGGACAGCGCCATCCGCATTCCGTTCGAGTACCAGTCGCTCGGGTTCACATCGCTCAAGGCCTTTGCAAAAGACGCGGGGCTGGATCGCGGCTGATCCTGGCGATGAAGATGGCGTTGGTGATGGCCCCTCATCCGCCTGCCGGCACCTTCTCCCCGCTGGGCGGGGCGAAGGGACTTGGGGCGGATGTTTGCCCCACCTGCAAGGCCGAGCAAGCCTCGTCCTCTCGCCCCGCTCAGCGGGAAGAGGGTGAGGGGCTGAGCCGGTCTCCACCGTCATCACGATTTTCCTGCAATCATAGGACATCACCATGCCGAACCTCCTCGTCAAGCCGCAGGGTACTCGCGGTCTCGTCCATGACATCACGCCGGAGAGCGCCGGCTGGACCTATGTCGGCTTTGCGCTGCACCGGCTGACGGCCGGGGAAGCGACGTCCGGTGACACGGGCGAGCGGGAGGTCTGCCTTGTCCTCGTCGCCGGCAAGGCGCGGGTGACGGTGGATGGCGAGGATTTCGGCGAGCTGGGCGAGCGGATGACGCCGTTCGAGGGTGCGCCTTTCTCGGTCTACGTGCCCAGGGGCGCCACGTACACGGTGACGGCGACGACGGATCTCGAGCTCGGCATCTGCTCGGCGCCGGGCGGCGAGGGGTTCAAGGCGCAGGTCATCCGGCCGGACCGGCACCCGCAGATGACGCGCGGCAAGGGCACCAACACCCGCTATGTCACCAACATCATGCCGGAGGATGACGGGGCGGCGCAGTCACTGCTGGTGGTCGAGGTCATCACCCCCGGCGGCCACACCTCGTCCTATCCGCCGCACAAGCATGACGAGGACAACCTGCCGGCCGAAAGCTTCCTCGAGGAAACCTATTATCACCGCCTCAACCCGTCGCAGGGCTTTGCCATGCAGCGCGTCTATACCGACGACCGCTCGCTGGACGAGACCATGGCGGTCGAGAATGGCGATGTCGTGCTGGTGCCGAAAGGCTACCACCCGGTCGCCGCCATCCATGGCTACGACCTCTACTATCTCAACGTCATGGCGGGGCCCTCGCGCGCATGGAAGTTCAACAATGCCAAGGAGCATGCCTGGCTTTTCACCGGCGTGTGAAGACGACCCCGCGCGTGAAGACGCCGGAGGCTTGAAGATGAGATATCGGACGGGGCACCGAAAGCTGCCGCGAATGATAAGTTTGATATGACACCTTCCGGTGCCCCGTTCGGCGGTTTATGCCCGCAACTCCGGTCTCTCTGACCCCGGTTTGCCCTCGCGCGGTCGAAACCGTGAAAGGCGGAACCGAAGCTGTGTGCCGCACAGGCACGTCCGGGCGCATCCGACCCGGCGCAGAGATGCGCCGGAACCGCCGTCCCGGAGGGAGACCATTTTCTGCGGACCCCGAGCGGCAGGGCGTGCGTCGATCCCTTGCCTCCCGGAGCCGGCCCCGCCTCGCCGGAACGCCTTCCGGTGTATCCGCGACGGAACGGGAGAATGATGGCATGCAACGGACAGAGCGGGGATGAATGCGCCCGAAAATTCTTGCAAGGCATTGATAATACAGCTGTGCCATTGCGTCGGTATCCCCGCTCGCGGCAAGGCACTTTTTTTGCTGAAACCGGTTCCGATTTGGGGAATGATGCTCTAACCCCAAAGGACGTGAGGCCGACATGAAGATCGATGGTGCGTGTCACTGCGGAGAAATCGCCTTCGAGGCGGAGATCGATCCCGATGCCGTCTCGGTGTGCCACTGCACCGATTGCCAGACGTTGACGGGGACGGCCTACCGGGTCACGGTCGCGGTCCCGCGCGACCGCTTCGCGCTGACGAAGGGGTCGCCGAAGACCTATGTGAAGACGGTAGATAACGGGCACCGGCGTCTCCAGATGTTCTGCCCCGACTGCGGCTCCCCGATCTTCACGACGGGGGAGGGAGACGAGGCCGGGGAGATCGGCATCCGCTGGGGCAACATCCGCCAGCGCGGCGATCTCGCCCCGAAGCGCCAGATCTGGTGCGCCTCCGCGGTGCCATGGCTGGGCACGATCGCGGATCTGCCCGGAAAGCCGGGCGATTGAGGCGGTCAGCGCGGTGATGAGGCTGGGCCTTGCTGTCGAAAGCCGGTGAGAGGGGGCTCGCTGACGGCGATTCAAACCCTTCGAGCGTTCGCTGTTTGCATTCCGGACGCGATGTCCTTAAGTCCACAAGACCTTGCAAAGCGGCCCGCCACGCCCGGCATCATCGGGCCGCGTCCTATCCGAGACCGAAAGGAATGCCTGCCTTGTCTTCTCCCTCGTCCGCTTCTCCCTCGTCCGCTTCGTCTTCGACCGACACCACCTCGTCCCATCCCACGCTCGGCAAGCCCTTCTCCGCCTTCCTGTTCGACATGGATGGCACGCTCCTCAATTCCATCGCAGCGGCCGAGCGCGTCTGGGGCAAGTGGGCCCTGGCGCACGGGCTGGACCTTGCGACCTTCCTGCCCTTCATGCACGGCAAGCGCGGCATCGACACGATCACGCAGCTGAACCTGCCCGGCGTCGATCCGGCGAAGGAAGCGGCCTATATCACGCAGGCCGAGATCGACGACGTCGAAGGCGTCAAGCCGATCCCCGGTGCGCTCGAATTCCTAAAGACGCTGCCGAGCGATCGCTGGGCGATCGTCACCTCCTCGCCGCTGCCGCTGGCGAAAGCCCGGCTTGCCAAGGCCGGCATCACCGCGCCGACGTTTCTGGTGACGGCCGAAGACGTGACGCAGGGCAAGCCGGCGCCGGATTGCTACCGGCTCGGTGCCGAGCGCGTCGGCTTCGACGCTGCCGACTGCCTCGTGTTCGAGGACGTTCCAGCCGGCGTCAAGGCCGGGGAAGCCGCGGGCGCCGATGTCGCGGTGGTCACCACGACCCATGAACACCCGATGGACACGACGCATCTCAAGATCTCAGGCTATGAGGGACTTGCGGTTGAGATTGCGGCCGACGGACGTCTCATGCTGGTTGAAAAGTCCGGCGCTTAAGCGGACGAGACCGTCTCCAAGGGTTGTCGCGGGCACGCGGCGACCTAACTAGACCCGCATGCCAAACGACAGCCACACCCTTTTCATACCGGATCCGGGCGTCACGATCAGCGCGCAAGAGCCGCTGCCAGACGTGTTTCGGCACATCGCCGCAGCGCCCGACGACTGGGCGCTGTTCCTCGATATCGACGGCACGCTGGTCGATCTCGCGGAGACGCCGGACGCAATCGTCGTTCCCCCGGACCTGCCCGCCACGCTCATGTCGCTCTCCCACCGTCTCGGCGGTGCGCTCGCGCTCGTCACGGGCCGAGCGCTGCATTATGCCGACGTGCTGTTCGATCCCGCGACCTTCCCGATCGCCGGTCTGCACGGGGCGGAACTGCGCGACCAGACGGGCGCGATCACACGGCCGGAGATCACGCCCGGCTTCGTGACGCTGAAGAACGACCTCGCAAAGACGGTCAAGGACTGGGACGGCGTGCTGTTCGAGGACAAGGGTGCGGCCGTGGCACTGCACTACCGGCAGGCGCCGGAACGCTGCGCCGATGTCGAACACATCATGCGGCGGGCGTCGGTCGCCATCGGTGGCGACTGGGGCCTGCAATTCGGCAAGATGGTCGTGGAACTCCGCCCTTCCACGGCGAGCAAGGGGGGCGCGGTCATGACCTTCCTGTCGCAGCCGCCCTTCGAAGGGCGCAAGCCGCTCGCCATCGGCGACGACGTGACCGACGAGGCCATGTTCAAGGTGGCCAACGCCGCCGGCGGCATGTCGCTGCGGGTCGGGCAGCCCGGTTCCGAGACGCAGGCGCAGGCCACCATCGGCTCGGCGGAGGCGGTGCGCAATGCGCTGACGGCGCTGGCCCGCACGGGCAAGGCGTGAGCGGCGACATGCCCGCCGGCATGCTTGCCGGCATGCCCACGGACTGGGCGGTTTGCCCGCTGGTCTGCTGCCAGACATTCGAAAGGAAGAAATCTTGAGTCGTCTCATCGTCGTGTCCAACCGGGTGCCGGTCCCGGAAAAATCGGGCGATGCCCCGGCGGGCGGTCTTGCGGTCGCTTTGCAGGCCGCGCTCGAGGAGCATGGCGGCATCTGGATGGGCTGGTCCGGGAAATCCAGCGGGACGCGGGAGCCGGAGGCGCTCGATCTCAAGGACCGGGGCAAGATCACCTATGCCCTGACCGACCTGACCGACAAGGATGTCGAGGAATATTACTTCGGGTTTGCCAATCGCGTGCTCTGGCCGATCTGCCATTACCGGCTGGATCTTGCCGAATACGGCCGCAAGGAAATGGCCGGCTATTTCCGCGTGAACCGTTTCTTCGCGCATCGCCTGGCGCCGATGCTGCAGCCGGACGACGTCATCTGGATCCACGACTACCACCTGATCCCGCTGGCCGCCGAACTGCGCCAGATGGGCGTCAAAAACCGCATCGGCTTCTTCCTGCACATCCCCTGGCCGCCGGCCGACGTGCTCTTCGCCATGCCGGTGCATGAAGAGATCATGCGCGGCCTGTCGCATTACGACCTCATCGGATTCCAGACGGATCACGATCTCGAGAATTTCGCAGGGGGGCTCCGCCGCGAGGGCATCGGCAACGAGATCAAGCCGGGCCGCTACAGCGCCCACGGCCGCATCTTCAAGGGCGGCACCTACGGCATCGGCATCGAGACCACGGCGTTTGCCAATTTTGCCCGAAAGAGCGCGTCGCATGTGATGGTGCGCAAGGCCGCCGCCAGCATCGAGGGGCGCGATCTGATCATCGGTGTCGACCGGCTGGATTATTCCAAGGGCATCACCCAGCGCATCGACGCGTTCGAGCGCTTCATCGAGGGCAATCCCGGCCAGCAGGGCAAGGTGACCTATCTGCAGGTCACGCCCAAATCCCGCTCCGAGGTGCCGGAATATGAGGCGATGCAGCGCACGGTCGCCGAACAGGCGGGGCGCGTCAACGGCGCGCTCGGCACGGTCGACTGGGTGCCGATCCGTTATATCAACCGCTCGATTTCACGGCCGATCCTTGCCGGTCTCTACCGGATGGCGAAGGTGGGTCTGGTGACGCCGTTGCGCGACGGCATGAACCTCGTCGCCAAGGAATATGTCGCCGCGCAGGACCCGGAAAATCCGGGCGTGCTGGTGCTGTCGCGCTTTGCGGGTGCGGCCCGCGAGCTGGATAGCGCCCTGCTGGTCAACCCCTACGACATCGAGGGCACGGCGAACGCCATTGCGCGCGCGCTGTCCATGCCGCTGCCCGAGCGGCAGGAGCGGTGGGGCAAGATGATGGATTATCTGAACGAGCACGACGTGGTGCGCTGGTGCGACGATTTCCTCAAGGATCTCGTTGCGTAAGGGAAAGCTGACCGCCGTCGTGACGAGGGCTTGTCTTTGATATCCACAAAATATTGATTTTGTTGAGGTTTTCAGATCCTCGGCACAAGGCCGAGGATGACGTTGCGGGGGAGAGGGATCACGCCGCCTTGGCGACGTGATATTCCTTGATCGCGACCATCTTGATCGCCTTCCAGCGTTCGGCTTCGTAGTTGAGCGAGAAGCCGTCCTGCGCCAGGAACACCGGGTCGCCGTCGAGGTCGCGGGCGATGTCGCCGCGGCGCGCGGTGATGAAGCGGTCGAGTTCGGCGGGTTCGTCGGCGGAGACCCAGCGGCAGATCGAGAAGCGGGCCATTTCGAACGAGACGGGCAGGCCGTATTCGCCCTGCAGCCGCTCCTTCAACACGTCGAGCTGCAGCGCGCCGACGACGCCGACGATGGCCGGTGAGCCGTCTTCGGGCGAAAATAGCTGCACGACGCCTTCTTCGGCCATCTGCTGCAGCGCTTCCTTCAGCTTCTTCGCCTTCATGGCATCCTCCAGCCGCACGCGGCGCAGGATTTCCGGCGAGAAGTTCGGGACACCCTGGAAGACGAGCTGCTCGCCTTCGGTCAGCGTATCGCCGATGCGCAGGGTTCCGTGGTTCGGAATGCCGACCACGTCGCCGGCATAGGCCGTATCGGCCAGCTGGCGCTGCGAGGCGAAGAAGAATTGCGGCGCGGTGAGGCCGAGCTGCTTGCCAGTGCGGGCGAGCCGCGCCTTCATGCCGCGTTCCAGCTTGCCCGAGCAGATGCGGGCAAAGGCGATGCGGTCGCGGTGGTTCGGGTCCATATTGGCCTGGATCTTGAAGACGAAGGCCGTCATCTTGTCCTCGCTCGCATGGACCGTGCGGATGTCGGCCACCTGGTCGCGCGGCGGCGGTGCGACGGCACCCAGCGCATCGATCAGGTCGCGCACGCCGTAATTGCGCAGCGCCGAGCCGAAGAAGACGGGCGTCATGTGGCCTTCGAGGAAGGCCTGCCTGTCGAACGGCCGGCAGGCCTCGATGGCAAGCTCCGTTTCCTCGATGAAGGCGGCGCGCTCGTTCTCCGGCAGCCGGTCGGCGACGGCCTGCGGGCCATTGACCTTCAGGGCCTCCACCTGCGTATCGGCGCCGCGCACCGTGTTTTCGGCGAGATAATAGGAGCCGCAGAAGCTCTTCGAGCGGCCGATCGGCCAGGTGATCGGCGCGGTGTCGAGCGCCAGCTTCTCCTCGACCTCGTCCAGAATCTCGAACGGATCGCGGCTCTCCCGGTCCATCTTGTTGATGAAGGTGATGATCGGGATGTCGCGCATGCGGCAGACCTCGAACAGCTTCAGCGTCCGCGGCTCGATGCCCTTGGCGGCGTCGATCACCATCACCGCGGCATCGACGGCCGTCAGCGTGCGATAGGTGTCGTCGGCGAAGTCCTCGTGGCCGGGCGTATCGAGGATGTTGAAGACGTTGCCGCCATATTCGAAGGTCATCACCGAGGTGACGACCGAGATGCCGCGCTCCCGTTCGATCTTCATCCAGTCGGACCGCGTCTGAATGCGGTCCTTCTTCGCCTTGACCTCGCCGGCCAGCTGGATCGCGCCGCCGAACAGCAGCAGCTTTTCGGTCAGCGTGGTCTTGCCCGCGTCGGGGTGCGCGATGATCGCGAAGGTTCGGCGGCGGGAGACCGCATCGGCAAGCGTTTCAGCCATCGGGAATGTCCTGTTTTCTGCGGCTTATCTAGCGATATGACGGCCGATATGCAATTGACGCCGTTTCAACCTCTCTCGTGAAGGCGCCGCGCATGACGGACATCCCCGGTTCCATCGAAATTCCCGTGCTTACCCTTGTCCGTCTTCCCCACGGGGAGGGGCTTGCGCTGCCGGCCTATGAGACGCCTGGCGCCGCGGGCATGGACCTGCGGGCCGCCGTGGCCGCGGACGAAGCGCTGGTCCTGGCGCCGGGCGAACGTGCGTTGGTGCCGACCGGCTTCGTCTTCGAGATCCCTGACGGGTTCGAGGGGCAGGTTCGCCCGCGCTCGGGTCTCGCCTTCAAGAACGGCGTCACCTGCCTCAACACGCCGGGCACGATCGACAGTGATTATCGCGGCGAGGTGAAGGTGCTGCTGATCAACCACGGTGCTGATCCCTTCACCATCACCCGCGACATGCGCATCGCCCAGATGGTGATCGCACCGGTGACGCAGGCCCGCGTCACCGAGGCAACCGCGTTTTCGGAAACGGCGCGCGGCGCCGGCGGCTTCGGTTCGACCGGGGTCTGACATCACGGCGAGACATCGATTTGTTAAGTCATCACAAAATTGTGCGCTGCATCATTGGCAGGATCTGCTTGACTCGAAAACATACACTCGTGTTTGTATAGCGCACGACCTGCCCTTGAATCCGTCTTCGGGCAACTGTCTGATTTTCGTTTCCTCCGGCCGACGCCCTGAGATCTCATGCGCGCGCCGGTCTTTTTCGTGGGACCTATCTATGCGGACCAATCGTCTGACGCTCGCCGCTGTCGTCATCAGTGCGGCTTTCCTGAGTGCCTGCCAGCAGGAGGAGAGCCAAGCGCAGGGTCAGCCTGCGCCCCCGCCGTCCGAAGTCGCCGTCGTCACGACGAAGACCGAGGAGCTGCCGATCACCAACGAGCTTCCGGGCCGAATCGCTGCGACCCGCACCGCGGAAGTCCGCCCGCGCGTCTCCGGCATCGTGGTCGAGCGCGTGTTCGAGCAGGGCACCACGGTCCAGCAGGGCGACGTGCTCTACCGCATCGATCCAAAACCCTTCCAGGTGCAGGTCGACAGCGCCGAGGCGACGCTCGCCCGGGCGCGTGCCGCCCAGACGCAGGCCCGCAACACGTCGGATCGGCAGGAGCAGCTGCGCCGCTCGAACGTCGCGACCCAGCAGAATTTTGACGACGCCGTCGCGCTTCTGGCCCAGGCCGATGCGGATGTGGCGATCGCCGAAGCCGGCGTCGCCTCCGCCCGTCTGAACCTCGAATATACCAACGTGACCGCGCCGATCAGCGGCCGGATCGGCCGCGCGCTGATCACCGAAGGCGCGCTGGTCAGCCAGAGCGGCACGGAAAACCTCGCCACCATCCAGCAGCTCGACCCCGTCTATGCCGACTTCACCCAGACGGCGACCGACGTCATCCGCCTGCGCAAGGCGCTGCAGGACGGACAGTTGATGACCGATGCCAACGAGGCGGCCGCTCAGCTGGTGCTGGACGACGGCACGCCCTATCCGGAAAAGGGCCGTCTGCTCTTCTCCGAGGCGGCGGTCGATGAAACCACCGGCCAGATCACGCTGCGCGGCGAATTCGCCAATCCGAACGGCGATCTCCTGCCCGGCATGTATGTCCGCGGCCAGATCCAGCAGGGCATCGAGCGCAATGCGATCGCCGTGCCGCAGCAGGCCATTCAGCGCGACACCGCCGGCAAGGCGCTGGTCTATGTCGTCAACGGCGAGAGCAAGGTCGAGATCCGCCCCGTCATGACGAGCCGCGTCGTCGGCGATCGCTGGGTCATCTCGAGCGGCCTGAAGGCGGATGAGAAGATCATCGTCGAGGGCTTCCAGAAGGTCGGCCCCGGCGCGCCGGTGAAGGCCGTCGACTGGAACCCCGAGCCGCCCAAGCCGGAAGGCGAAGCGGCACCTGCCGCCGCCACGAAGCCGGAAGGCGAGCCTGCTGGCAACGAACAGGGGGGCAACAATCCGGCCGGCCAGCCCGCTGCCGACGCCAAGCCTGCCGCTCCCGAAGGCGGCGCCAAGCCTGCACAAGCGGCACCTGCACAAGCGAATTAAGGACGGTCCATGCCCAGTTTCTTTATCGACCGGCCCATTTTCGCCTGGGTCGTCGCCCTCTTCATCATGATCGCCGGGATCATCGCGATCCCCTTCCTGCCGATCGCGCAATATCCGAGCGTCGCGCCGCCGCAGATCAGCATTTCCGCCAATTATCCCGGCGCGTCTTCCACCGAGACGTATCAGGGTGTGACGCAGCTGATCGAGAACGAGCTGAACGGCATCGACGGTCTTCAGTATTTCGAGTCCACGTCGAACGCTGCCGGCGCCGTCTCCATCAACGTCACCTTCGCGCCGGGCACCGATCCGGGCGATGCGGCCGTGGACGTGCAGAACCGCGTTCGCCGCGTCGAGCCGCGCCTGCCGGATGCGGTCACGCAGCAGGGCATTCAGGTCGATGAAGCCGGCTCGGGCTTCCTCCTGATCATCTCGCTGACCTCCACCGACGGTTCGATGGACGCTATTGGTCTGGGCGACTATCTCAGCCGCAACGTGCTGAACGAAGTCCAGCGCATCGAGGGCGTCGGACAGGCGCAGCTGTTCTCCTCCGAGCGCTCCATGCGCGTCTGGATCGACCCCGACAAGATGGTCGGCCTGAACCTGACGGCCGGCGACGTGACCAGCGCCATCCAGGCGCAGAACGCCCAGATCGCCGCCGGCTCCATCGGCGCCCAACCGAACCCGATCACCCAGCAGGTCTCGGCCCCCGTTCTCGTCAAGGGCCAGCTGTCCTCACCGGAAGAGTTCGGCGCGATCGTGCTGCGCGCCAATCCCGACGGGTCCGCCGTGCGCCTGCGCGACGTCGCCCGGCTCGAGGTCGGTGGCCAGAGCTATGACACCTCGACCCGCCTCAACGGCAAGCCTTCGGCGGCCATCGCCGTCCAGCTCACCCCGACCGGCAACGCGCTCAACACCGCGACGCTGATCGAGGCGCGGATGGAAGAGCTGAAAGGCTATTTCCCCGCAGGCGTCGAATATTCCATTCCCTACAACACCGCGCCCTTCGTCGAGGTCTCGATCGAAAAGGTGCTGCACACGCTCTTGGAAGCCGTCGCGCTCGTCTTCCTCGTGATGTTCCTGTTCCTGCAGAACATCCGCTACACGCTCATCCCAACCATCGTCGTGCCGGTCGCGCTGCTCGGCACCTGCGCCATCATCTATGCCGCGGGCTTCTCCATCAACGTGCTGACCATGTTCGCCATGGTGCTGGCGATCGGCATTCTCGTCGATGACGCCATCATCGTGGTCGAGAACGTCGAGCGCATCATGACGGAAGAGGGGCTGACGCCGAAGGAGGCGACGCGCAAGGCGATGGGCCAGATCACCGGCGCCGTCATCGGCATCACGCTGGTTCTCTCCGCCGTATTCATTCCCATGGCCTTCTTCCCGGGCTCGGTCGGCGTCATCTACCAGCAGTTCTCGCTGACCATGGTGACCTCGATCCTGTTCTCCGCCTTCCTGGCGCTGTCGCTGACGCCGGCGCTCGCCGGCAGCTTCCTCAAGCAGATTCCGAAGGGCCAGCACCAGCAGAAGCGCGGCTTCTTCGGCATGTTCAACCGCGGCTTCGACAAGACCTCGCACCGCTATAGCGGCTGGGTCGCCTGGATGATCAAGCGGTCGGGCCGCTTCATGCTCGTCTACCTCGTGATCGTCGCCGCCATGGGCTACCTGTTCCTGCGTCTTCCCTCGGCCTTCCTGCCGAACGAAGACCAAGGCTATATCATCGTCTCCATGCAGCTTCCCTCGGAAGCCACCGCCAACCGGACGACCGAGGTCATCCAGCAGGTGGAAGGCTTCTTCGGTAAGGAAGGCGCGGTCGATCGCATCATCGCCGTCAACGGCTTCTCCTTCTCGGGCTCCGGCCAGAACGCAGCCCTCGCCTTCATCACGCTCAAGGACTGGGCGGATCGCGGTGCCGACGATTCGGCAGCTTCGATTGCCATGCGGGCCTCGATCGCCTTCAGCCAGATCCGCGACGCGATCGCGTTTGCGCTGTCGCCGCCGCCGATCCAGGGGCTCGGCACCAGCAACGGCTTCGAGTTCCGCCTTCAGGACCGTGCCGGTCAGGGGGATACGGCGCTCGCCGCCGCCCGCGACCAGCTGCTCGGCCTTGCCGCGCAGAGCCCGATCCTTGCCGGCGTCCGCGTCGACGGCCTGCCGGACGTCGCCCAGCTGAACCTCATCGTGGACCGCGAGAAGGCGAACACCTTCGGCGTTGCCTTTGCCGATATCAACGCCACGATCTCGACCAATCTCGGCTCCACCTACGTCAACGACTTCCCGAATTCGGGCCGTCTGCAGCGCGTGACCGTGCAGGCCGACGTGACCAAGCGCACCAAGCCGTCCGACCTGCTGACGCTCAACGTGCGCAACACCAATGGCGGCATGGTGCCTCTGTCTGCCTTCTCCTCCATCGAGTGGCAGATGGGCCCGGCCCAGACCGTCGGCTATAACGGCTACCCGTCGATCCGCATTTCGGGCCAGGCGACGCCGGGCCATTCCTCGGGCGAGGCGATTGCGGAAATGGAACGGCTGATGGGCGAACTGCCCTCGGGCTTTGCCTATGAGTGGTCCGGCCAGTCGCGCGAGGAAATCCAGTCGGGATCGCAGGCGCCGCTGCTCATCGGGCTCTCCTGCCTGCTGATCTTCCTCTGCCTCGCCGCGCTCTACGAAAGCTGGTCGATCCCGATTTCGGTCATGCTCGTGGTTCCCCTGGGGATCATCGGCGCGGTCATCGCGATTACGCTGCGTGACCTCTCCAACGACGTCTACTTCAAGGTGGGCCTGATCACGATCATGGGTCTGTCGGCCAAGAACGCGATCCTGATCATCGAGTTCGCCAAGGAGCAGATGGAGGCGGGCAAGTCGCTGATGGATGCGACGATCGAGGCGGCGCACCTGCGTTTCCGGCCGATCCTCATGACCTCGCTCGCCTTCACGCTCGGCGTCGTGCCGCTCGCCATTGCCAGTGGTGCTTCGGCCGCCAGCCAGAACGCGATCGGCACCGGGGTTCTCGGCGGCATGATCTCGGCGACCATCCTCGCGGTCTTCTTCGTGCCGGTCTTCTTCGTCTTCGTCATGAAGATCTTCCAGCGCGGCAAGAAGAACGAGCACACCACCCCCGCACCGGCCTCAGGCCACGGTACTGGCCACGATGCCGGCCCCACGGCTGGCCACACCGCTGGCACCACACCGGCCGAGTGATCGCGGTTCCGGCCCGCCGTGCGGCGGGCCGACCCCTGTGGGAGGTTCACGAGACCATGCGGCGGACGAAGGCGAAAGCGGAGGAAACGCGCAACCGCATCCTGAATGCGGCGGAGCATGTGTTCTTCGAGAAGGGCGTTTCCAACGCGACGCTCGAGGATGTCGCCTCGGCCGCGGGTGTGACCCGCGGTGCGATCTACTGGCACTTTCAGAACAAGGCCGATATCTTTCTGGAACTCTACAAGGCGGTCCCGCTGCCCGATGAGGAATTGCTGCGGGACGAAATCGAGAATGTCGGGATCGATATCCTCGCCCATATCGAAGCGGTTGCCGGCGACTGGCTGGATGCCATGGCCTCCGACGAGCAGCGCCAGCGCATCCTCACCATCCTCCTGCGCTGCGACTACACGAGCGACCTCGCCCCGGTGCTCGGACGCCAGCAGGAAATCGACGACGAGCACACCCGGTTTCTCGAGGACGCCTTCGGCAAGGCCGCCTCCCGCGGCGCCCTCAGCGGCGCCTGGACACCCTCCAGCGCCGCCCGGGCGCTGCGCTGGATGATCAAGGGCCTCTGCAGCGAATGGCTCCTCTTCGGCCGCCGCTTCGACCTCGCCAACGAAGGCCGCCAGGGCCTCTCCCGCCTCTTCGGCTGCTTCCGCTGTGAGGACGCGCAGGCGATCTGAGCATTCCCAGCAAAAGTGCGCAGCGGTTTTGCGTCCGGGAATGCGGCTTGGAGAGGCAATTTCAGGAAAAGTGCGGTGCGGTTACGCGCGTTCATGGAACGCGCGGCGCTCTCGGCAGCCGCGCTATCCGCCGATGCGTCGCAGGCTGAGTCGTCACAGCGAGACGACGTTTTCTCTTAGAACGTCTGCGGCCACTTCTGGGCCGCGTGAAGCACGGTCAAGATATCGATTCCGTTGCCCCTGACCCGATAAGCAATGATGTACGGGATATCGGGAAGCACGCGTTCCCGTGTGCCTTTGATGCGCCCTGCACGCCCCATGGCAGGCTGCTCCGTCAAGGTTTCAGCCGCAGAGGTGATGCGGGATATGACGCGGGCGGCGGCAAGCGGATCATCTTTTTCGATATACGCGCCGATAACATCGAGCCGACGCAATGCCCGTTGCGTCCAACGAAGCGTTCTTCCGCTCATAATGGGCGGGAAGATTTGACATATTTGCCGACGACGTTCGCCACGTCGTCGGCACTGGCGAAGTCACCACGATCAGCGTCTGCCAGTCCAGCCTCGATTTCGGCAAGCTGCCATTCCTCACGGGCGATAAACTCCTCAATCGCCTGCGCGGCCATGTAGGAGCGGGAGCGGTCGAGCTTTTCGGCCAGTTGGTCAAGCCTTGCAGCCGTTTCGTCCGGCACGCGTACGGTGAATGCGGTCATGGCTCACGACTTCCGTTGGTTCACTGTGATTATTGGTGAACCAGGGTGGTTCGTCAAGGTTTCCCCTATTCGCCTACCCCCGCGTCGGCAGCGTAGGCCAAACCCGTGAGGCCCCGCTCTGGTATTTCTTAGTGCGCCTCATCCCAATTCTGGGCGGCGCGGGCGTCGACTTTCAGCGGCACGCGCATGGCAAGGGCGGGCATGGTGGCGTTTTCCATGACCGAGACGATCAGGGGGATGGCCTTGTCGATCTCGGCGTCCTCCACCTCGAAGATCAGTTCGTCATGGACCTGCAACAGCATGCGGCAGCGGTCGGCGAGCTTTGCGGCCTCCAGCGCGGGCTCCATCTGCACCATGGCGCGGCGGATGACGTCGGCGGCGGAGCCCTGGATCGGGGCGTTGATCGCGGCGCGCTCGTTGAAGGCGCGCACCGACGGGTTGGAGGAGCGGATGTCGGGATAATGCGCCCGCCGGCCGAAGATGGTCTCGACATAGCCGTTCTCGCGGGCAAACGCCTTGGTCGCGTCCATATAGTCGCGGATGCCGGGGAAGCGTTCGAAATAGCGCTTGATGTAGTCGCCGGCCTCGGAGCGCTCGATGGAGAGCTGGTTGGCGAGGCCGAAGGCGGAGATGCCGTAGATGATGCCGAAATTGATGGCTTTCGCCCGCCGCCGGATCTCGCTCGGCATGCCCTCGACCGGCACGCCGAACATTTCGGACGCCGTCATCGCGTGGATGTCGATCCCGTCGGCAAAGGCCTGCCGGAGCTGGGGGATGTCGGCGACATGGGCGAGCACCCGCAGCTCGATCTGGCTGTAGTCGGCCGAGATCAGCTTGTGGCCCGGTGTCGAGATGAAGGCCGTGCGGATCTTGCGGCCTTCGGTGGTGCGGATCGGGATGTTCTGCAGGTTGGGTTCCGACGAGGACAGGCGGCCCGTGGTGGTGGCGGCCAGCGCATAGGAGGTGTGGACGCGCCGCGTCTCCGGATGCACGAAGCCGGGCAGGGCATCGGTATAGGTGGACTTCAGCTTGGTCAGCTGGCGCCAGTCGACGATGCGCCGCGGCAGGTCGTGGCCGGAGAGCGCGAGGTCTTCCAGCACCTGCGCCGAGGTGGACCATTGCCCGGTCTTGGTCTTCGACGCGCCGGGCAGGCCCATCTTGCCGAACAGGATGTCGCCCAGCTGCTTCGGCGAGCCGATGTTGAAGCTTTCGCCCGCCAGCTCGTGGATCTCGGCCTCCAGCCGCGCCGCACCCTGTGCAAGCTCGCCGGAGAGCCGCGACAGGATCTGCCGGTCGATGGAGATGCCGCGTTCCTCCATGCGCGCGAGCACGGGCACCAGCGGCCGCTCCAGCCGCTCGTAGACGCGCACGAGCTTCTTGGCGGCAAGCCGGGGCTTGAGCACATGCCAGAGCCGCAGCGTCACGTCGGCATCCTCGGCCGCATAGGTGGTGGCCCTGTTGATATCGACATAATCGAACGTCACCATCGACTTGCCGCTGCCGGCCACGTCCTTGAAGGGGATCGGCTGGTGACCGAGCCAGCGCTCGGACAGTGCGTCCATGCCATGGGTGTTGGCGCCGGCATCCGACACGTAGGACATCAGCATCGTATCGTCGAAGCGGGCGATCTCGACGCCCTGTCGCTTCATGACGAGATAGTCGTATTTCATGTTCTGGGCGACGACGAGAACGGCGGGGTCTTCCAGCAGCGTCTTCAGGAGGGCGATCGCCTGACCGTCCGGGATCTGGTTTTCCACCAGCCCGCCGCCGAGGAGATCGCCGACGCCGCTCTTGTGGAGCAGCGGCACGTAG
The DNA here is from genome assembly GCF_003217095.1 of Rhizobium sp. PP-CC-3A-592. Taxonomy (GTDB): domain Bacteria; phylum Pseudomonadota; class Alphaproteobacteria; order Rhizobiales; family Rhizobiaceae; genus Ferranicluibacter. The sequence goes on along the minus strand of NZ_QJSR01000001.1, from coordinate 1,543,160 downwards.
GCAGCCCGGATGGACGTGCCGGAGGCGTCGCGGCTGTTGTCGGCGATGGCGAGCGAGAAGCCGACGAGATCGGCCTGCATCGCATCCAGCGAATTGGTTTCCGTGTCGAAGGCGACGAGGCCGGCTTCGCGGGCGGCTGCGATCCAGCTTTGAAGCGTCGCGATGTCGCGGATCGTGACATAGGTCGAGCGGTCGATGGGCGCGGTGGCGAACGCCTCGGCGCGGGACTGCGCGAGGCCCTGCGGCGTCGCGCCGGTCTCCACCGCCAGCACCGGTGCCTGGCTCAGGACCTTCGCCGCCTCTTCCGCGGTCTCGGGAGAGCCTTGTGCGGCGGGCGCTTCCGCCGGAGAGTTGCCCGAGGCGTCACCCTTGTCGAGATCCGGCCCATGCGCCTGCGCGCCGCCTTCGACCGGAATATGGGCAGCTTCTACCGCATCGGCATCCGTATCGGTGGCGGCAGCCACGCGGCGGGTGAGGGAGGTGAATTCCATGGCCTTGAGGAAGGCCACGAGCTTCGGCCCGTCCTGCGGATGCAGGTCGAGCGCATCGAGCGGGGTCTCCACTGGCACGTCGATCTTCAGCGTCACGAGTTCGCGCGACAGGCGGGCGAGATCGGCATGGGCGAGGATGTTCTCGCGGCGCTTGACCTGTTTGATCTCGCCGGCCCGCGCGAGCAGCGTGTCGAGATCGCCGAACTCTTCCAGAAGCTGGGCGGCCGTCTTTGGGCCGATGCCGGGAATGCCCGGCACGTTGTCGGTCGAATCGCCGGTCAGCGCCTGCAGGTCGATCATCTTTGCCGGCGGCACGCCCCATTTCTCGATGACCTCGGGAATGCCGATCTGCTTGTCCTTCATGCTGTCATACATGGAGACGCAAGGGGTGAGCAGCTGCATCAGGTCCTTGTCGGACGACACGATGGTCACGTCGCCACCGGCTTCCTCCGCCATGCGGGCATAGGTGGCGATCAGGTCGTCGGCCTCGAAGCCTTCCATCTCGATGCAGGGCAGGTTGAAGGCGCGCGTCGCGTGGCGGATCAGGCCGAATTGCGGGATCAGGTCTTCCGGCGGGGCCGTGCGGTTGGCCTTGTACTTGTCGTAGAGATCGTTGCGGAAGGTCTTCGAGGAATAGTCGAAGATGACGGCGAAATGCGTCGGCGTGACGCCGACCGACGTATCGCGCGCGTCGGTCAGAAGCTTCCACAGCATGTTGCAGAAGCCCGAGACCGCATTGACGGGCAGGCCGTCGGATTTGCGGTTCAGCGGGGGGATGGCGTGGAAGGCCCGGAAGATGAAGCCGGAGCCGTCCACGAGGAAGAGATGATCGCCTTTTTTCATGGAGACACGGATAGCGCGACAGGCGCGAAAGGTCCATCGGGCAACCCGTCTCGCCGATGCCGTCCGCTTGGTCTCCCACCGTTTGATGGAGTGGGTCGTTCAGAAAAAATGAGGGCCCACTGCAAACCTTACCAATTTGTAATCAGGCTTCACCGGCGCTTCCCTTGAAAAGCCACATTCGGACCCACAAATCTTAAACAACGGCAGCGACAAGCGCCGTCGTCTGGTCAAGGCCTGTCCCCCGCCGAACCCAGATGCAAGGACAAAGGCCTAACCCCCCTCTCCGGGCCTTTGTCCATTATCAAAAACCGTCATGGCCCGCCTCCGCCATGGCGGTTTTTCCGCTTTAGGCAATGGCGGTTTTTTTCGGTTTCGGCGTCTGACACGATCTTGTCACGGCCCTGTCCCGGGCGTACCCATTGTTATGGCCTACGACCGCATGGAGTCCGCCACCTATCTCGCCAGCCTGCTGGCTCGAGGCTTCTCCCGCCAGCTGCAGGAGAGGGGCCGGACGCTCGGCTTTGCGCCGGGGCAGTTTCCGGTGCTGGCCGAATTGTGGAGCGAGGACGGGCTGACCCAGCGCCAGCTGCTCGACCGGCTGGATGCCGAGCAGGCGACCATTGCCAACACGCTGGCGCGCATGGAGCGGGATGCGCTGATCACGCGCCGCCCCCACCCGACGGATCGTCGGGCCCAGCAGGTCTTCCTCACCGACCGCGGTCGTGTCCTGAAGGATGACGCCATGCTCGCTGCCCGGGCGGCCGACGACGCGCTGTTTGCCGGCTTCCGCCGCTTCGAGCGCGAGCTGATGCTCGAATATATGCGCATGGCCATCGCCAATGCCGCGCCCATAGCCTTGCAGCCTCCAGCCGATGCCTCGGTGCGACCGGGGCCGGATGCGGAGCCTGCGCCGGAATGCCCGCCAGAAAGCCCACGTGAATGCCCGCGTTGATGTCCGGGTCTTCCCAAGCCGGAATTTTTGAGTAGGGTCGCGCCGACATCAAGGAGCATTGCAATGACCGATATCACCGGCGTTCTCGCCAAGGCGGACACCAATCTCGACGCGAGCCTCGAACGGCTCTTCGACCTCGTGCGCATCCCCTCCATCTCCACCGATCCGGCCTACAAGGACGCCTGCCGCAAGGCTGCGGAATGGCTGGTCGCGGACCTTCAGGGCCTCGGCTTCACGGCCTCCGTGCGCGATACGCCCGGTCATCCCATGGTCGTCGCGCATCATGAGGGTGCCACCACGGACGCGCCGCACGTGCTGTTCTATGGCCATTACGACGTCCAGCCGGTCGACCCGCTGTCGCTCTGGGAGACGGACCCCTTCACGCCGTCCGTGCGCGAGCTGTCGCCTGGCCGCACCCCTGGCCGCAAGGTCATCACCGGCCGCGGCACCTCCGACGACAAGGGTCAGCTGATGACCTTCGTCGAAGCCTGCCGCGCCTATAAGGAAACCCATGGCAGCCTGCCGTGCCGCGTCACGGTGCTGTTCGAGGGTGAGGAAGAATCCGGCTCGCCGTCGCTGAAACCCTTCCTGACCGCCAATGCCAAGGAGCTCAAGGCCGACTACGCGCTGGTCTGCGACACCGGCATGTGGGACAGCGAAACGCCCGCCATCTCGGCCGGCCTGCGCGGCCTCGTGGGCGAGGAGGTCGTGGTGACCGCTGCCGATCGCGACCTGCATTCCGGCATGTTCGGCGGGGCGGCCGCCAATCCGATCCACATCCTGTCGCGCATTCTCGCCGGCCTTCACGACGAGACCGGCCGCGTGACGCTTAACGGCTTCTATGACGGCGTCGAGGAGACGCCGACGCAGATCAAGGCCGCATGGGAAACGCTCGGCCAGACGGCGGAGAAGATGCTGGGCGAGATCGGCCTCGCCATCCCCTCGGGCGAACAGGGCCGCTCGGTCCTCGAACTCATCTGGGCCCGCCCGACGGCCGAGGTCAACGGCATCACCGGCGGCTACACGGGCGAAGGCTTCAAGACCGTGATTGCCTCCAAAGCGTCCGCAAAGATCTCCTTCCGCCTCGTCGGCCAGCAGGACCCCGATGCCATCCGCACGGCCTTCCGCGATTACGTCCGCGCGCATATCCCGGCCGATTGCTCGGTGGCGTTCCATGAGCATGGCGGCTCGCCGGCCATCCAGCTGCCGTATGATTCGTCGCTGCTCAACACGGCGAAGTCGGCGCTGTCGGAGGAATGGCCGAAGGCGGCCGTCATCATCGGCATGGGCGGCTCCATTCCGATCGTCGGCGATTTCCAGAAGATGCTCGGCATGGAATCGCTGCTGGTCGGCTTCGGCCTGTCCGACGACCGCATCCACTCGCCCAACGAGAAATACGATCTCCAGTCCTTCCACAAGGGCATCCGCTCCTGGGTGCGCATCCTCGACGCGCTGGCCGCTGCCCGCTAGAGTTTGTCAGGGATAAGTGGAAACCGGTTATCCCGACAAGACAAACGAAATCAAAGAAAACTAGAATCTGTCAGGTTCAGAATGAACCTGACAGATTCTAAATGCGGCGCTGACACGTTGAAATCTCAAGATATCGTGAAGGCGCCGCCGGCCGGGACGCCCTTGACCCGGCCGGGTGGCGATGGTCTCATGATCCATATGACGTCGAGACTGCCTCCGCCGGACCGAAAAAGACCTGCATGAAGACGATCCGTGCCCTGATCTGGCCGGCCGTCGGACTGGCGGCTATCCTGTTTTCGCTCTACGGGCTCTATCACGAGCTGCGCGGGCTTTCGCTTGACGCGTTCCTGGCGAGCTTCGAGGCCGTCCCGCTGAAGAGCTGGCTGCTGGCGGCCGGCGCCACGCTGGTGGCCTATGCCGCCCTTGCGGCCTACGATCATCTGGCGCTCGAACATCTCGGCCGGCGGCTGTCGCTGACCTTCATCACCGTCTGCTCGTTCACCGCCTATGCGCTGTCGCACACCATCGGGGCCTCCGTGTTTTCAGGCGCCGTCGTGCGCTACCGGGCCTACGGGTCGAAAGGCCTGAGCGTCAGCGAGACCGGCGTTCTCGTCGCCTTCTGCTCGCTGACCTTCGTGCTGGGCACGCTGACGCTGTCGGCAATCGTGCTGCTGATCGAGCCGGAGATCGTCGATCGCTTCTCCAACGTCATTCCGCTCGGAGCCTCGATCTCCACAGCGATCGCCATCCTCGTGCTGATCGGCCTCTATCTGCTGGGAAGTCTCATCGGCTTCAAGCCCATCCACACGCGGTGGTTCCACCTGGAATATCCGCGGCCGACGCTCGCGGTGCGGCAATTGCTGATCGCCCCGGTGGAGCTGATCGGCGCTGCCGCCATCATCTATTTCGCGCTGCCGGAGGCGGGAAATCCCGGTTACATGGTCGTGCTCGGGGTCTTCCTCGCCTCGTTCTCGGCCGCCCTCCTGTCACACGCGCCGGGCGGCATCGGCGTGCTCGAGCTGATCTTCATCGCGGCTTTGCCGGAAATCGATGCGGCCTCGGTGCTGGCCGCCCTCGTCATTTTCCGGCTGTTCTACCTCGTCATCCCGTTCCTGATGGCGCTCGTCGTGGTCGTGCTGTTCGAGCGCCGTCAGTTTCTGGAACGCCGCAGGGCCGGCCCCTGATCCGGCTTCCGGCTGATTGCTTCCTGATGGCATTGTTCTGGTGTTGAGCGACGCCACCCCCTGCCGTCATGCTCGGGCTTGTGCCGAGCATCTGCTGCGCTGGCCGCGATCTGGAGGACCATGGTGTTTGCGGGGACGACAGCAGATGCTCGAGACAAGCCCGAGCATGACGGCGGAGAGGGCGAACGGTTGCTTGATACCAGAACCTGGCATCGATCAACCGGGAACCGTATGAGCCTCCTTACGACGGTGAATGGCAGACCTTCGGGACCGCCTCGGCAAAGGGCGTCTTCACCTCGCCGAGTTCCGCGCTCTCGATGTGCAGCGGCGTGAATGGCGGTTCCTGGATGGCGGCATTGACGATGCGCGTCACGTAGCATCCGGCAAAGACGCGCTCCTTCCCATCCTTGTCCACCGAGCGGACGGCAACGGGCACCGGCGCATAGAGGCTGCCGGCCGCACCCTCCTGCGTCACGACGCCGGTCTTCACCTCGACATCGACCGTGTTCCTGTAGCCCAGGACGAAGCTCGCATAGTCGCCGGCCGGTGGCTTGTCGCCGAAATAGGCATAGGCCCGGGCATATTCCTTGCGCTCGATCGCATTGTAGAGCGACTGGACGAGCTTTGCCCCGTCCGAACGATCGTCGACATAGGGTGCGTCCTGCGCCAGCGCGGCATGTGGAACGGCGAAGCTTCCGGCGAGCAGGGCGGCGGAGACGGCGAGGGAGGCGAAGGCGCGGTGATGCATGGAGGGTCCTCGTGATGATGCCGCATCTTCAATGGATGATGCCGAATCTTCTTTTGATGATGCCGCATCTTTAGGCCATCGACATGCGGCAAATTGACGACGGTTGCGTCGTCGGATGGTGGCAATGTCTGCAATCGCTCAAATGCGAGCAATCCTCTCAATGCTGTCTTTGTGCCTTCTCGCTAATGTCCCTTTCAGGACAGGGATTTTGCCAGGGGGACGACATGGCGCTGAAGATGCTTTTTGCGGAATTGATGGCGGTTGCGGTGCGGGTGACACCGCTTGCGCCGAGGCTCGGCATATCGAAACAGGAGGGGAAACAGGCGGCCCCCAGGCACGCGATGATCGCGTCGCCCGCGATGGACCTGCCCATGCTGCCGGCCCCGATCAATCCGGACTGGATCGTCGCGGGTGCGCCGGTCGCCCGTCTCGCCGAGCATTCGCGCAGCCATGACGATGCCGCCGTCACCGCCATGTGGGATTGCACGGCCGGCGAGTTCAACTGGTATTTCGGCTGGGACGAGACGGTCGTGATCCTCGAAGGCGAGGTGCATGTGACGGCCGAGGACGGCACCGAAACGACGCTGCGTGCCGGCGACATCGGCTTCTTCAACGGCGGCACCTGGGCCAACTGGCGCATCGAGACCTATGTCCGCAAGATCGCCTTCTGCCGCAAGAAATTCCCCGAACCCGTCGTCATGGCTTACCGCCTGCGCGACCTGCTGCGCGGCGAAGCCCCCAAGGCGGCGCTCGCCGCCTGATGGAATGCGTCTGACGAACGCGACGACTTTCGCAGAATCGCACAGCGTTCTGCCGTTGCGTTCGGGCTCTTCCCGTCCTACGTCATGAGGCCCGCCGGAGAAGAGGCGGGTCGATGACCAGGGGAAGACAATGGCAGCCACCAGGACGGCACTCCGGAATGTCGCGGTTCAGATGGACCACGTCTCCACCATCACTATCGCGGGCGATTCGACCTTTGCGATGAGTCTCGAGGCGCAGAACCGCGGCTACCGGCTGTTTCACTACACGCCGGACCGGCTGTCGCTGCGCGACGGGCAGGTCTACGCCACGGCGCAGCAGATGACCCTGCGCGACGTGAAGGGCAACCATTTCACGCTCGGTGAACCCGAGCGGCTGGATCTCTCCACCATGGACGTGGTGCTCCTGCGCCAGGATCCGCCCTTCGACATGGCCTATATCACCTCGACCCATTTGCTGGAGCGCATCCACCCGAAGACGCTGGTGGTGAACGACCCCGCCTGGGTGCGCAATTCGCCGGAAAAGATCTTCGTCACCGAATTTCCGGACCTGATGCCGAAGACGCTGATCACCCGCGACCCGGCCGAAATCGCCAAGTTCCGGGAGGAGATGGGCGATATCATCCTGAAGCCGCTCTACGGCAATGGCGGTGCCGGCGTGTTCCACTCCACCCGCGACGACCGCAACATGTCCTCGCTGCTGGAAATGTTCGGGCAGATGTTCCGCGAGCCCTTCATCGCCCAGGAATACCTGCCGGCCGTGCGCAAGGGCGACAAGCGCATCATCCTCGTCGATGGCGAACCCGTCGGTGCCATCAACCGCGTGCCGGCCGAGCACGATGCCCGCTCCAACATGCATGCGGGCGGCAAGCCCGAGCCGACCGAACTGACGGCACGCGAGAGGGAGATCTGCGCCCGCATCGGCCCGGCTCTGCGCGAACGCGGCTTTCTGCTCGTGGGCATCGACGTCATCGGCGATGTCATGACCGAGATCAACGTGACGTCTCCGACCGGCATCCGCGAGGTCAAGAACTTCGGCGGCGCCGATATCGCCAGCCTCCTCTGGGATGCGATCGAGCGCAAGCGCGCCTGACGAATCCGGTCGGGTTGTGATATCTGCAACCTTGAAGACATGGTCGATTGTAATCGTTCCGCCAATGTTCTTGTTTTATTCCTGCCGCCGTTGTATGTGATGAAGGTCTCATAAGCGCATCGGTTGGAGGGACGGGAACATGGTGGCACGGGTCAGCACGGTGGCGTTCCAGGGCATTGAGGGTGTTCCGGTCGATGTGCAGGTCATGGTCGCGCCCGGCAAGGTCGGTGTGCAGATCGTCGGCCTGCCGGACAAGGCGGTGGCCGAAAGCCGGGAACGGGTGCACGCCGCCCTCCATGCCTCCGGCCTGTCGCTGCCGCCCAAACGCGTGACCATCAATCTCGCGCCTGCCGACCTGCCGAAGGAAGGCAGCCATTTCGACCTTGCGATCGCGCTCGGGCTGATGGCGGCGCTCGGCGCCATTCCGTCGGATGCGCTGGCAGACTATGTGGTCATCGGCGAACTGAACCTCGACGGCACGATCGCCGCCGTTGCCGGCGCGCTGCCTGCCGCCATCGGTGCGAACGCCATCGGCAAGGGCCTCATCTGCCCGGCCGACAGCGGGCCGGAGGCCGCCTGGGCCGGTGCCGAGATCGACATTCTCGCACCCCGCAGCCTGATCGCGCTCGCCAATCATTTTCGCGGCACGCAGGTGCTCACCCGGCCGGAGCCGGCCATCCGCGCGACGGCGGCCAACTTGGCCGATCTCGCCGACATCAAGGGGCAGGAAAGCGCCAAGCGCGCGCTGGAAGTGGCGGCGGCCGGAAATCATAACCTCCTGATGGTCGGCCCGCCCGGCTCGGGCAAGTCGATGCTCGCTGCGCGCCTGCCCTCGATCCTTCCGCCGCTGTCGCCGGGCGAACTGCTGGAGGTCTCGATGATCCACTCGATCGCGGGGCAGCTGCCGGGCGGCAAGCTCTCGGATCGCCGGCCCTTCCGCACGCCGCATCACTCCGCCACCATGGCGGCCCTCGTCGGCGGCGGTCTTCGCGCCCGGCCGGGCGAGGCGTCGCTTGCCCATAACGGCGTGCTGTTTCTCGACGAGTTCCCGGAATTTTCGCCGCAGGCACTGGACGCATTGCGCCAGCCGCTCGAAACCGGCGAATGCATCATTGCGCGCGCCAATCACCGCATCAGCTATCCCGCCGCCATCCAGCTGGTCGCCGCCATGAACCCCTGCCGCTGCGGCATGGCGGGCGAGCCGGGGCACAGCTGCGCACGGGGCCCGCGCTGCGCGAGCGACTATCAGGCGCGCATTTCCGGCCCGCTGATGGACCGCATCGACATCCGCATTCATGTTCCCGCGGTGTCCGCAGCCGACCTGATCCGCCCGGCGACCGCCGAAACCAGCGCGGTCGTCGCGGCCCGGGTGGCTCATGCGCGGGCGCTCCAGATCGACCGCTTCATCGCCTTCGGCATGCCGAAGATCACCTCGAATGCGCGCTGCACCACATCGATGATCGAGACGCTTGCCGAACCCGATGCCGGCGGCCTCCAGCTTCTGCGCGAGGCGGCTGAACGGATGACGTTTTCCGCACGCGCCTACCACCGCGTCCTCAAGGTCGCCCGGACGCTGGCCGACCTCGACGCCCGCCCGACGGTCGGCCGCATCCACATCGCTGAAGCCATCTCCTACCGTATCGCCGGAGACCGCATGACCAGTGCTGCGTAAGGAGAATGGTGGTGGCAGCGGGATCGTTTCAGTGACCGGAATGCCATCCAAAAACGCAGGCCTCGGAAAAACATCGGCCGTGCGAACTTTATCCCCGCGGGAAAATGCGGCAGTGTACGCCTGTCGAGGACAGCGCAGTTGCGCCACGTCCAATGCCGGTCGCAGCCCACCCGGTCAAAACAAGGGAACGCTCTCCATGAAAACGCTCGTCGTCTGCTCCGGCGGACTGGACTCCGTCACGCTCGCCCATCACGTCGCGCGCGACCATCATCTCGCCGGCCTCCTGTCCTTCGACTATGGCCAGCGCCATCGCCGGGAGCTGGACTTCGCGGCCGAGGCGGCGCGGAGGCTTGATGTGCCCCATCATCTCATCGACATCGGGCCGATCGGCGCGCATCTGACCGGCTCGGCGCTGACGGACGATATCGCGGTGCCGGACGGGCATTATGCGCAGGAGACGATGAAGGCGACGGTGGTGCCGAACCGCAATGCCATCCTGCTCACGATCGCCTTCGGGCTTGCGGCCGCGCAGACGCTGGATGCGGTCGCCGTCGCCGTTCATGGCGGCGATCACTTCATCTATCCCGATTGCCGGCCCGATTTCATCCGGTCGTTCCAGACCATGCAGAACCACGCGCTGGACGGCTATGCCGCGGTAACGCTCTACGCCCCCTATGTCGAACGCTCGAAAGCCGACATCGTCACGGACGGCGCCGGCAACGGCACGCCGTTCGCGCGGACATGGTCCTGCTACAAGGGTGGGACGGTGCATTGCGGGCGGTGCGGCACCTGCGTGGAGCGACGCGAAGCCTTCCATCTGGCCGGCGTCGCGGACCCCACGCTCTACGAGGATGCCGATTTCTGGCGGGAAGCCTGCGGGGTCGGGCGGTTCGTGGCGGAAGAGGTCCGCTGACCTCTCGCAGAAACGGGAACCGCAGCGACGCCGTTCCCGTCTCGTCGTCGTGATGTCCGGTCAGATCACTGAAGCGTCGGCGGCTCTTCGTCCCCGAAGAACGAGCGGATGCCTTCGCGGGCAACGGTTGCGAGAAACTCGTCGAAGGCTTCGCGGTCGGTCGGGAAGGGATCTTCCCACTCGGTCACGTCTTCTTCCTGCGTCAGCACCAGCATCTGCCAGTCGAGATTCGTGCCGGCCGGTCGCGAGATATCGACCAGGACGGTCACGCCGTCTTCGGTGAACTCGCCGGACAGCTCCGAATACTCCATTTCCGGTTCATTATCGTTCGACATCGGTCCTCGCCATTCTGAATTTCCGCCCATCCTACACCGCAACGCCGGGAAAAGCATATTCTGCAACGCACGTCCTTCAAGACAGGCGCATGTCACATTCCGCCCGGTATCCGGGCGACCGAGGCATCCGCAACGGCCGCCAGCATCTCGAGATCGCGCGCGCGGATCTCAGGCGTCACGTCGCTCTGCCGGATCGTGAACCAGGCTTTCAAGGCGTCGACGGCCATGCCGTGCGGCTGCGGATAGGAGGGCAGGCCGAGCACCCAGCCCCGCAGGATGTCGCGATCCATGCGGCCCCTCTCATATTGCTGCTGCATGCGCTGGACGGCGATCGCCAGATCTTCCTGCGTTTTCATGGTCGCACGCCGCGCGAAAGATGGATGAAAAGGAATGTCGTCGCTGTCACACTGGTCTACCGCGGTCCATGCCGCATCAGGCGGCTCTGGTGCGAAACCCTACTGCATAATTCCTTAAATCGGAATCGATTTAAGGAATTAAGCAGCAGATATAAAGCTCTACAGCGAACCTGAGTGCGTCATGAATGACGCACGGCGCTGTAGGGCAAAACCCCGGTTACGGAAACCGGGCTTCGGAAGAAATCGTTCACCCTCGCCGGCGTGGAACGGATGAGCCTGAACGTCAAAAAGCCCCGACGAGCGGGGCTTTGAGGCTTTCAGTCGGGTCGATGCCGGCTCAGCGCAGTCCGAAGAACGAGAGGACGGCGAGAACGACGACGACCAGTCCGACGATATAGATGATATTGTTCATGACGGGTTCCCTTGTTTGACATGTAACGAACGCGTGATTCCGGGTTTCGTTCCATTTTGCACGCTCCGGCGGCAGGATGCGGGCCACATCCCCGCTCGTTGTCGCAACGAACGCATTCGTTGCGGCAACGATGCATCCGGGTGGCGGAGCATGTCGTTAACGCCCCCTTAAATCGCCGCATTTACAGTTCACCGCACCCTGCGACGGCTTGGGCGGCTTGCCGGCTGCCTTTCCTTCAGCGCACACACGGAGCGGTCACATCCCGGTATGGCAGGCAAATCGCGTTCACGTCCCCGTATCGATCCGTCCTTTTCGAGCGGTGACGACGAGGGATTCCGTGTCGATGCGAGTGACCGCGTGAGCGGACGACCAACGGCTTCCAAATCCTCCGGCTCCAAACCCGCCAAGTCGAAGAGCAGCGGCAAGCCCGCACGCCGGTCCCTGAAGGGGCGCGGCGGCAGGCGGGGCAGCGGTGGTGGCGGCCTGTTCGGCTTCATCCGGGCCTTCGTGTACTGGTGCATCGTCGCCGGCATCTGGGGCGCGATGGGGGTCGGCGGTCTCGTCCTCTATTACGGCTCGCGCATGCCGAACGCGACCAGCTGGACTATTCCGGAGCGACCGCCGAACGTGAAGATCCTGGCGGTCAACGGCGACACGCTCGCCAATCGCGGGGCGACCGGCGGCGAGGCGATCGCGCTCGAGGATATGTCGCCCTTCATTCCCCAGGCGGTCCTCGCCATCGAGGACCGGCGCTTCTATTCGCATTTCGGGGTCGATCCGCTGGGTCTGGCGCGCGCCATGATCACCAACGTCACCACGGGCCGCATGGTGCAGGGCGGCTCCACGCTGACGCAGCAGCTGGCGAAGAACCTGTTTCTGTCGCCCGAGCGCACGCTGGAGCGCAAGGTGCAGGAAGTGCTGCTCGCCTTCTGGCTGGAGCAGAAATATTCCAAGGACCAGATCCTTGCGATGTATCTCAACCGCGTCTTCTTCGGCTCGAATGCCTATGGTGTCGAAGCCGCCTCGCAGCGCTACTTCAACAAGTCGGCGCGTGACGTGAACCTCGGTGAAGCGGCCCTTCTCGCCGGTTTGCTGAAGGCGCCCTCGCGCCTGTCGCCGGCCCGCGATCCGAAGGCGGCCGAGGAGCGGGCGCAGGTGGTGCTGGGCGCCATGCGCGAAGAAGGGTTGATCACCGACGACGAGGTGAAGACCGCGATGTCGCAGCCGCCGACCAAGGCAAAGAGCTTCTGGTCCGGCGCGCAATATTATGCGGCCGATCTGGTGATGGACCAGCTTCCCGGTCTCGTCGGTGCCGTCAAGCAGGATCTGGTCGTGGAAACCACGCTCGATCTCGATCTTGAAGCCAAGGCCGAAAAGACGCTGTCCGACATGCTGAAGGAAAGCGGCGCGAAATCGCGCGCCTCGCAGGCAGCACTCGTGTCGGTGGATGCGACGGGCGCCATCCGGGCGCTGGTCGGCGGGCGCGACTATGCCGAAAGCCAGTTCGACCGTGCGGTGAAGGCCAAGCGCCAGCCGGGCTCGGCCTTCAAGCCTTTCGTCTATGCCGCGGCCATGGAGATCGGCCGCACGCCCATGTCGATCCGCAACGATGCGCCGGTGCGCATCGGCAAGTGGACGCCGGAGAATTACGACCAGAAATATCGCGGCGAGGTGTCGCTCGCCGATGCGCTTGCCAATTCGCTCAATACCATCGCGGCCCAGCTCGTCATGGAGGTCGGTCCGCCGCAGGTGGCAAAGCTTGCCCATCGCCTCGGCATCGAATCGGAGCTGCAGGCGAATGCCTCCATCGCGCTGGGGACCTCCGAGGTCAGCCTGCTGGAGCTTACTTCGGCTTACGCGCCTTTCATGAACGGCGGCTTCAAGGCGACGCCGCACATCGTCAAGCGGGTGACGACGGCCGACGGCAAGGTTCTCTACGAGAACACCTATGACAATCCGCCGCGCGTGCTCGATCCCGAGATCGTCTCGGAGATGAACCAGATGATGGTGGGCGTGGTGGAGCGCGGCACGGGCAAGAACGCCAAGCTCAAGGGCTGGCAGGCCGCCGGCAAGTCCGGCACCACCCAGTCCTTCCGCGATGCGCTGTTCGTCGGCTTCACCAACAACCTGACGACGGGCGTCTGGTTCGGTAACGACGACGGCACCTCGATGAAGAAGGTGACGGGCGGCGGGCTGCCGGCGAAGGCCTGGCATACCTATATGACCGAAGCGCACGAAGGCCTGACGCCTTCGCCGATCTTCGGCACCAAGGGCATCCAGCCGTCCTTCGACGATCCCGGCATCCAGCGCACCATCGGCGACGTCATCTCCGGCGCGTTCGGCGAAAAGCCGGTGGACGTCTACCCGGATGCACCGGTAGCGGATGCCGAAATGCCGCCGTCCGAAATACCCCGGGGGCAGGGCGGTTCAGTGGATGCCGCGGAGGGTGGTCTGGTGCCGCCGGCCGATGTCGGGCAGACCACCAGCGGCACGCCGCAGACGCGCCGCACGACCCTGTTCGATATCCTGACCGGGGGTTGACGGCGTCGTGCACGCATGCAGGTGCGAAAAGCGGTCTAAACTCTTTCGTCTCCGCATTTCTTTTCACCGTCTTCAGGGCTTGCGACGCCTTGCACAGCAAAAAACCCGTCCTTATATACGCCGCACGTCCAAGGCTTCCGGGCCTCGGCACCAAACGATGAAGAGCATCCCTAGGGGCTGTCGCACGAATGCCTGACCGGGTTCAGACAGTCCGCTGCAAGGAGAGAACGACATGGCAAAAGTAATCGGTATCGATCTGGGAACGACCAACTCCTGCGTCGCCGTCATGGACGGCAAGGACGCGAAGGTCATCGAAAATGCGGAAGGCGCGCGCACGACGCCGTCTATGGTCGCCTTCTCGGATGATGGCGAACGCCTCGTCGGCCAGCCGGCCAAGCGTCAGGCCGTCACCAATCCGGAAAACACCCTCTTCGCGGTGAAGCGCCTCATCGGCCGCCGCTACGAAGACCCGACCGTGACCAAGGACAAGGCTCTCGTGCCGTTCGAGATCGTCAAGGGCGACAATGGCGATGCCTGGGTCAAGGCCGGTGGCAAGAACCAGTCCCCGTCGCAGGTCTCGGCCATGATCCTTCAGAAGATGAAGGAAACCGCTGAATCCTACCTCGGCGAGAAGGTCACGCAGGCCGTCATCACCGTTCCCGCCTACTTCAACGACGCCCAGCGTCAGGCCACCAAGGATGCAGGCCGCATCGCCGGTCTCGACGTGCTGCGCATCATCAACGAGCCGACGGCAGCAGCGCTCGCCTACGGCCTCGACAAGACCGAAGGCAAGACGATCGCCGTCTACGACCTTGGTGGCGGCACGTTCGACGTCTCGGTTCTGGAAATCGGCGACGGCGTCTTCGAAGTGAAGTCGACCAATGGCGACACCTTCCTCGGCGGTGAAGACTTCGACATGCGTCTCGTCGAATATCTCGCCGGCGAATTCAAGAAGGATCAGGGCATCGACCTGAAGAACGACAAGCTCGCTCTGCAGCGCCTTAAGGAAGCGGCCGAAAAGGCCAAGATCGAACTGTCCTCGTCGCAGCAGACGGAAATCAACCTGCCCTTCATCACGGCAGACGCTTCCGGCCCGAAGCACCTGACGCTGAAGCTGACCCGTGCGAAGTTCGAAGCGCTGGTGGACGATCTTGTCCAGCGCACGATCGCGCCCTGCAAGGCAGCGCTCAAGGATGCCGGCGTATCGGCGTCCGAGATCGACGAAGTCGTGCTCGTCGGCGGCATGAGCCGCATGCCGAAGGTGCAGGAAGTCGTCAAGCAGCTGTTCGGCAAGGAGCCGCACAAGGGCGTCAACCCGGATGAAGTCGTCGCTCTCGGCGCCGCCATCCAGGCCGGCGTTCTCCAGGGCGACGTCAAGGACGTCCTGCTCCTCGACGTGACCCCGCTGTCGCTCGGCATCGAAACGCTCGGTGGCGTCTTCACCCGTCTGATCGAACGCAACACGACGATCCCGACGAAGAAGTCGCAGACCTTCTCGACGGCGGAAGACAGTCAGTCGGCCGTGACCATCCGCGTCAGCCAGGGCGAGCGCGAAATGGCCCAGGACAACAAGCTGCTCGGCCAGTTCGACCTCGTCGGCATTCCCCCGGCACCGCGCGGCATTCCGCAGATCGAAGTCACCTTCGACATCGATGCCAACGGGATCGTCAACGTCTCGGCCAAGGACAAGGGCACCGGCAAGGAGCACCAGATCCGCATCCAGGCATCGGGCGGTCTGTCCGACGCCGACATCGAGAAGATGGTCAAGGACGCAGAGGCCAATGCCGAGAACGACAAGAAGCGTCGTGACGGCGTCGAGGCGAAGAACCAGGCCGAAAGCCTGATCCATTCGTCCGAGAAGTCGCTGAAGGAATATGGCGACAAGGTCACCGAAGCCGACCGCACCGCCATCTCCGACGCGATCGCCGCGCTGAAGACGTCGGTCGAGGCTTCCGAGCCGGACGCCGAGGACATCAAGGCGAAGACGCAGACGCTTCTGGAAGCCTCCATGAAGCTCGGTCAGGCGATGTATGAGTCGCAGCAGACGGATGCGGCCCATTCGGATGCCGCAGCCGACGCTGCCCGCGACAACGTCGTCGATGCTGACTACGAAGACGTCAGCGACGAAGACGACCGCAAGAAGTCCGCGTAAGGCATCACGGGCCTCATGCCACGAGACCTCACTCCATAAGACAGGGCCCGGAGCGAACGTTCCGGGCCTTTTTCGTCAGAGTCGAACGTCTCGGCAGGCATGAATCTTGCCTTCATTTCGTCGAAAAAGCCTGAACCGGCGCAGATTCGCTATGGTATCGGACGACAGGATTTCCTAAATCCTTGTCAAGGGCATTCGGCGATACGACATCTGGCTCAATGAAATCTGGCGACGACCGACGGCCGGTCCTGTCGCCGCGGTTCAACGGGATACGCGCGACCACATGAAACGTGATCTTTACGAAACACTCGGTGTTGCAAAGACGGCCGACGAGAAGGAGCTGAAAAGCGCTTTCCGCAAGCTGGCGATGAAATACCACCCGGACAAGAATCCGGGCGATGCGGAATCCGAAAAGACCTTCAAGGACATCAACCAGGCCTATGAGACGCTGAAGGACCCGCAGAAGCGGGCAGCCTACGACCGTTACGGCCACGCCGCCTTCGAGCAGGGCGGCATGGGCGGCGGCGGTGCCGGCATGGGCGGTGGTGCTGCGGGCTTCTCGGATATCTTCGAGGACATTTTCGGCGAGATGATGGGCGGCGGACGCCAGCGCCAGCGCTCGTCCGGCGGCCGCGAACGCGGCGCCGATCTCCGCTACAACATGGAGATCACGCTGGAGGAGGCCTATGCCGGCAAGACCGCGCAGATCCGCGTCCCCACCTCGATCACCTGCGACGTCTGTTCCGGCTCGGGCGCCAAGCCCGGAACGAAGCCGACCACTTGCGGCACCTGCCAGGGCTCCGGCCGCGTGCGCGCCGCGCAAGGGTTCTTCTCGATCGAGCGGACCTGCCCGACCTGCCAGGGCCGCGGCACGATTATTCCCGATCCCTGCACCAAGTGCCACGGCCAGGGCCGCGTCACCGAAGAGCGTTCGCTGTCGGTCAACATCCCCGCCGGCATCGAGGACGGCACCCGCATCCGCCTGTCGGGCGAGGGCGAGGCCGGTCTTCGCGGCGGCCCCTCGGGCGATCTCTACATCTTCCTCTCGGTCAAGCCGCACGAGTTCTATCAGCGTGATGGCGCGGATCTCTATTGCAGCGTGCCGATTTCGATGACGACGGCGACGCTCGGCGGCAAGTTCGACGTGCAGACGCTCGACGGCACAAAGTCGCGCGTCACCGTTCCCGAGGGCACGCAGGCCGGCAAGCAGTTCCGCCTGAAGGGCAAGGGCATGCCGGTGCTGCGCTCGACGCAGGTGGGCGACCTCTACATCCAGATCGGCATCGAAACGCCGCAGAAGCTGACCAAGCGCCAGCGCGAGCTGCTCGAGGAATTCGCCGAGATCTCGTCCAAGGACAACAACCCCGAATCCGCCGGCTTCTTCGCCCGGATGAAGGAGTTCTTCGAGGGCTGATTCGGACGGACACGCATCGACAAGGGCCGGAAGCCGCAATGCTTCCGGCCTTTTTCATGAGGACGGACGTCATTGCCATGGCTGCGATCCGCCCCATCTCTTGAACCTGACGAAGACGATCGATGCGTTAGACGAGAGGATGTCCGCCATGACCTATGCGCTCTATTACTGGGACGGACTTCCCGGTCGCGGCGAGTTCGTGCGGCTGGCGCTGGAGCAGGCGGGCGCCGACTATATCGACGTTGCCCGCCGGCAAGACGGCACCGACCGGATGCTGGAGATCATGGAGGACGATCGTGCGGACGCGCCGTTCGCGCCGCCGTTCCTGAAAGACGGCGACCTGATCGTCTCGCAGACGGCCAATATCCTCTTCTATCTCGGGGGCCGCCTGGGCCTTGCGCCGGAAAGCGAGGGCGAGCGCCACCGGCTCAACGGGCTGCAGATGACGATCGCCGACATGGTGGCCGAGGCGCACGACACCCATCACCCGGTGGCGACCGGCCTCTATTACGAGGACCAGAAGCCGGAGGCGAAACGCCGTGCCGCCGATTTCCGTAAGGCGCGCATCCCCAAATTCCTCGACCACTTCGAGCGTGTGCTGGCCGCCAATCCGGCAGGGCCGCAGCATGTCATCGGCAATGCACTCTCCTACGGCGACCTGTCGCTGCATCATCTGCTGGAAGGCCTGCACTATGCCTTCCCGAAAGCCATGATGGCCTATGGCGCGCGCTGGCCGCATCTCGATGCGCTGCGCGCCCATGTGGCAAGCCTGCCGAACATCGCCGCCTACCGCGCCTCCGACCGCCGCATTCCCTTCAACGAATCCTGCATCTTCCGCCACTATCCCGAGCTCGATGGCATCGAGACCGGTGACGAAGAGTGAGCAAGCGGACGGTGCCCGTCACGGTGCCAGCCACGGTGCCAGCCACGGTGCTTGTCAGACATCGCAAGAGGGCTTAGAGCCGGTCGGCATGCCGCAAAAAGTCTCCCTGTCCCGTCTGAAGCTCGGCGATTTCCGCAATTACGCGGTGCTTTCGCTCGATCTCGACGCACGCCATGTCGTGCTGACGGGCGAGAACGGCGCGGGCAAGACCAATCTGATGGAAGCCGTCTCCTTCCTGTCGCCGGGGCGGGGTTTGCGGCGTGCGGCCTATGCCGACGTGCCGCGGGTCGGCGCGGATGCGGGGTTTTCGATCTTCGCCGCCATCGAGGGCATGCAGGGCGATGTCGAGATCGGCACGGGGACGTTCGGGACCGAGGAGGGGCAGGCGCGCCGCCTGCGCCTCAACGGCACCAATGCCAAGGCGATCGACGAGCTTCTCGACCATCTGCGCGTGCTCTGGCTGACGCCCGCCATGGACGGGCTGTTCACCGGGGCTTCGGGAGATCGAAGGCGCTTCCTCGACCGGCTCGTCCTCTCGCTCGATCCGGATCACGGACGGCGGGCGACTGATTTCGAGCGCGCCATGCGCAGCCGCAACAAGCTGCTGTCGGAGCACGGTGCCGATCCGGTCTGGCTGACCGGGCTGGAGCGCCAGCTGGCCGAACTCGGCATCGCCATGGCGCTCGCCCGCAACGAGATGCTCGGCCTGCTGGCAGCCCTCATCGACCGCAGCCCGGATGACGGGACGTTTCCGAAAGCGGATCTCGCGCTGTCCGGCTTTCTCGACGGCGAATGGCACCGCCCGGCCTTCGATCTGGAGGAAGACTATCTGGAACGGCTGCGCACCGGCCGCTGGCGCGACGGGGCCGCGGGGCGGACGCTCGAAGGCCCGCACCGCAGCGATCTTCTCATTCGCCATCGGGCGAAGAACATCGAGGCCGAACGCTGCTCGACGGGCGAGCAGAAGGCGCTGCTCGTCGGTCTGGTGCTGGCCCATGCAAGACTTGTTGCCGACCTCACCGGGCACGCGCCGGTGCTGCTGCTCGATGAAATCGCCGCGCATCTCGACGCCGGCCGCCGGGCGGCGCTGTTCGATATCGTCGACGATCTCGGCGGGCAGGCCTTCATGACCGGTACCGATCGCGCCATGTTTTCAGCGCTGGGCGACCGCGCGCAGTTCCTGACGGTTGCCAACGGGCAGGTTTTCGAGTGAGGGTCGGGGCATGCACGAAGCACTGACACCCCAACTGACACCCCAGGAAATTGATCGATATTCCCGCCACATCCTTCTGCCGGAAATCGGCGGGCAGGGGCAGCAGGCGCTGAAGGCGGCCCGTGTGCTGGTGGTCGGCGCGGGCGGCCTCGGCGCGCCGGTCATCCTCTATCTCGCCGCCGCCGGCATCGGCACGCTCGGCATCGTCGATGACGACGTGGTGTCGCTCTCCAATCTCCAGCGGCAGGTGGTCCACCAGACCGCCGCCATCGGCACGCGCAAGGTGGACAGCGCGCGGGACACGGTGGCGCGGCTCAATCCCCACGTGACCGTTCGCCCGCTGCCGTTCCGGCTGACGCCCGACACCGTTTCCGAAACGCTCGCCGGCTACGACATCGTGGTCGATGGCTCCGACAATTTCGACACGCGCTATCTCGTGGCAGAGGCGGCCGAAACCCTGCGCATCCCCCTCGTTACCGGCGCGGTCGGCCGTTTCGACGGCTCGCTGACGGTGCTCATGCCGTGGACATCAGACGCAGTTGGCCAGCAAGCACCGCGCTACCGCGATCTCTTTCCCGAGCCGCCACCGCCCGGCACGGTGCCGTCCTGCGCCGAAGCCGGTATCGTCGGCGCGCTGACCGGCGTCATCGGCACGCTGCAGGCCATGGAGGTGGTGAAGCTGGTAACGGGCGCCGGAGACCCCCTCGTCGGTCGCCTGCTGCTCTACGATGCGCTGGCAGCCCGTTTCGAGACCATCCGCTACAAGCGCCGTCCTGCGGATCGTTGATCGCCTACCGGATGTTAACGGCCGTCAATTGCGCCCCGGCAGCACCCGGTCCGGCGGGCGGTGGCCGTCGAAGAAGGTGCGGATGTTGATGATGACCTTCTCGCCCATGTCGACACGGCTTTCGAGCGTCGCCGAGCCCATATGCGGCAGCAGCACCACCTTGCCTTCGGAGGCGAGCTTCACGAGCTTGGGGTTGATGGCGGGCTCGTTCTCGTAGACGTCGAGCCCGGCACCGGCGATCCGGCCTTCGCGCAGGCACTTGATGAGTGCGGTCTCGTCGACGATGCCGCCGCGGGCGGTGTTGACGAGGTAGCTGGTCGGCTGCATGAGCTGCAGACGGCGGGCCGAGAGCAGGTGATAGGTCGCGGGCGTCGAGGGGCAGTTGACCGAGACGAAGTCGACGCGGGCGAGCATCTGGTCGAGGCTGTCCCAATAGGTCGCCTCGAGCGACGCCTCGGTCTCCGCGCTGACGCGGTGCCGGTTGTGATAGTGGATGGAGAGACCGAAGGCCTTGGCGCGGCGGGCGACGGCGGTGCCGATCCGGCCCATGCCGACGATGCCGATGCGCTTGCCGGAAATCCGCCGTCCGAGCATCCAGTTGGGCGACCAGCCGGCCCAGTCGTGGCGCCGGTCGGCGAGAATGGCAGCACCTTCCACGAGCCGCCGGGGTACGGCGAGAATGAGGGCCAGCGTCATGTCGGCCGTGTCCTCGGTGAGCACGGCAGGCGTGTTCGTCACCGTGATGCCGCGGCGGGCGGCGGCGTCCACGTCGATATTGTCGACGCCGTTGGAAAAGCTCGCGATCAGCTTGAGCCGCGGCCCTGCCTGCTCGATCAGGCCAGCGTCGATGCGGTCGGTGACGGTGGGCACCAGCACGTCGGCATGGGCCATGGCGGCGGCCAGCGCCTCATGGCTGCGCGGGGTGTCGTCGATGTTGAGTTCCGCATCGAAGAGTTCGCGCATGCGGGTCTCGACGATGTCGGGCAGCTTGCGGGTGATGTAGACCGTCGGCTTCTGTCTCTGCGTCATCGTCAAATCTCTCCCCCGATCCGCGCCAGGCGGACCATCGCGTTGACGGCTTCTTAACCAAGATGATGGATCGTGTCCCAGAGCGTTATCTAGCAGAGACGCACGGGAAGACCAACACAGCCTGCCTTCGAAGCGACCGGGATGACCGGAGGTTCTCGATACCGTGCAGGCTTGACGTCTCGGAGCGACCTTCGCGCGTCATTACCGACGCGCGGCGCTCCGGCCTCCGAGCGCTCCGCTGACGATGCGCAACTTGTTCGACCGGTTTGGAAAACGGATTTCGCCATGCGCCAGTTCCATCTCAGTGTGATCGCGCAGCTCGGTGTGAAGGCGCTGCCCCGTGTGAAAGTGTGGGGGGCCGCCAGGTGCGGCCTCACGGCTGCCCTGCTTGCGGCCTTCACCATATCCGGCATCGCCGACCCGGCATGGGCGCAGGCGGCCAAGGGCGCGAGCGGCCTGCCGCTGCCGCGCTTCGTCAGCCTGAAATCGAAGAGCGTCAACCTGCGCGTCGGCCCGAGCGTCGATTATGCGGTCTCGTGGCGCTACCTCAAGCCCGGCGTGCCGGTCGAGATCATTCAGGAATACGACAACTGGCGCCGCGTGCGCGATGCCGACGGCACGGAAGGCTGGGTCAACCAGGCGCTTCTCTCCGGCGCCCGCACCGCGCTGGCTGCCCCGTGGATGCGCGGCAAGGGTCAGGGCGTGCTGGTCAACATGCGCCGCGAGCCGCAATCGAACGCCAGCATCGTCGCCCGCATCGAGCCGGGCGTGATGCTGCACATCGGCCAGTGCACCGGCGAATGGTGCAAGGCCGAAGCGCAAGGGGCGGAAGGCTGGATCGTCCAGACCGAGATCTGGGGCGCCTACCCCGGCGAGGCGTTCAAGTAATACGGTTTCCGGCTGATCGCGTTCCGCGAACCGGAAACAAGAACCATCGAAAATCTCTGGCCGGAAGGCCAGATTTTCACTGGACGGAATACGGTTTCCGGCTGATCAACCGGAAGCCGTATAACCCGCCGGAGCGTTCTCAACCGCTACAGCAGGCCCGCTTTGGCGGCCGCGTCCTTCAGCGACAGCATCGGGCGGGGGCCGATCTGCTCGATCACGATGCCGGCGGCAAGGCTGCCGAGCTTGCCGCAGATGTCGAGCGGCTTGCCCGCGGTGTAGCCGAACAGGAAGCCTGCGGCATAAAGATCGCCGGCACCCGTCGTATCCACGACGCGCGACACCTTGGTCGCCTCGATCTTGATCCGCTCCTCGCCCCGCACGATGATCGAGCCTTCCTCGCTCATCGTCACCGCCGCCAGGCGGCAGTCCCGCGAGAGCCGGCTCAGCGCGTCGGAGAAATCCTCCGTCTCGTAGAGCGCCAGCGCCTCGGCCTGGTTGGCGAACACGATATCCACCGTGCCGCTCGTCATCAGCTCCAGAAATTCGGCCCGGTAGCGGTTGACGCAAAAACTGTCGGACAGGGTCATGGAGACCTCCCGGCCGTTCGCATGCGCGATACGCGCCGCATCGCGGATGGCTTCCTTGGCGCGCGGCGGATCCCAGAGATAGCCCTCGAAATAGGTGACGGCCGCATTGGCGACAACATCCGGTTCGACGTCTTCCGGGCCGAGCTCGACGCAGGCGCCGAGATAGGTGTTCATGGAGCGCTCGCCATCCTCGGTCACGAAGATCATCGAGCGTGCCGTCGGCGGAAACGTGTCGAGCGGCTCCGTGCGGAAATGCACGCCCTGCGCCTGAATGTCGTGGGTGAAGATCTCGCCCAGCTGGTCGTTGGCGATCTTGCCGAAATAGGCAGCCTTGCCGCCAAGGCTCGCAATGCCGGCCGCCGTATTGCCGGCGCTGCCGCCGGAGGCTTCGAGCGCCGGGCCCATGCGCGAATAGAGAAGCTCGGCGCGCTCGGCGTCGATGAGGTTCATCGCGCTCTTGATGATGCCGTTGTCGGTCAGAAACCGCTCTTCGCAGCGTGCGATAATATCGACGATGGCATTGCCGATCGTCAGGACGTCGAATGTGGTCATGAACCCCGCCTGGAAAAACTCTGTGGCCGGGGTTCGGTCTTACGCGAATTCTCGCGCTTTGGAAGATCTTATCGGCCTTCGCTGTCGCATGCGCGGTGCTTTCCGCGTGCAAATGCCGCGTTGCGGACGGCAGGGTAAGCATGGCATATCGATCGCTTGTCTCCCGCGGGATGCCGCCTTTCGGTCGCGGGAGCAGGCTCTCGGGAGAAGGGCTTTTTTAAAATGCGGCTTGGGAATGGAGCTTGGGAATGGGGCCTGGGGGAAACGGAGAGCGTTCATGACGGCCACGATATCGGAGCCCGACGTGACGGGAGAACCAGCGGCGACCGGACTTTCGGCACGCCTGAACCTCGTTCTCGCGGCGGCCTGCGGCCTCATCGTCGCGAACCTCTATTACGCCCAGCCGCTCGTCGGGCCGATCGGTGCCTCGCTCGGCCTGTCGCCGGACGCGGCAGGGCTGATCGTCATGCTGACGCAGCTCGGCTACGGCCTCGGGCTGCTGCTGATCGTGCCGCTGGGCGATCTCTTCGAGAACCGCAAGCTGATCCTGGTGATGCTCGGCCTGTCCATTCTGGCCGTGCTGTTGGCCGGCCTGTTGACGCAGGCGGCGGCCTTTCTGGCGGCGGCCTTCGCCATCGGGCTCTGCTGCGTGGCCGTGCAGATCATCGTTCCCTATGCGGCGCAGATGGTGCCGGCGGCGGAGCGAGGGCGCGCGGTCGGCAACGTCATGAGCGGCCTGATGGTCGGCATCATGCTGGCCCGCCCGGTCTCGAGCTTCATCGCGGCCTTTCTGCCGTGGCACATGGTCTTCGTGCTCTCGGCGCTTGCCATGACCGGCCTTGCGGTCTATCTCGCCCGCGTCCTGCCGCGCCGCATGCCGGCGTCCCGCCTTGGCTACGGCGCGCTGATCGGCTCGCTGCCGCGGCTGTTTGCGACGCAACCCGTGCTGCGCCGTCGTGCGGCCTATCAGGGCTGCATGTTCGCAGCCTTCAGCGTCTTCTGGACGGTGACGCCGCTGCTGCTGGCAAGCCCCGCCTTCGGCCTGTCGCAGGTCGGCATCGCCTTGTTCGCGCTGGCGGGTGCGGCCGGCGCGCTGGCAGCCCCCATTGCCGGGCGGCTTGCCGACAGGGGCTTGAGCTTTGCGGCGACCCGCATCGCGCTGGTCGCGGGTGCCGGCGCCTTTCTCGTCACGCATCTCGCCCCGCAAGGCTCGACGGCCGCGCTCGCCGTGCTGACTCTTGCCGCCATCGGCCTCGATTTCGCGGTGTCCACGACCCTCGTTCTCGGTCAGCGGGCGATCTACGTGCTCGGCGATGCGCATCGCAGCCGGCTGAACGGTCTCTTCATGGCGACGTTCTTCCTGTGCGGGGCGATGGGGTCGGCCGCCGGTGCCTGGCTCTACGGGCATTACGGCTGGTGGGGCGCCTCGCTCCTCGGCTTCGCCCTGCCGGCCGCAGCCCTGCTCTACAGCCTCACCGAGCGGCGCTGACCGAAAGCATTTCCAGCCGAAGCGGTATCGCTTCGGCGTCGGAGAATGCGGCAAAACAATAGAACTGCTCTGGAGCGTCAGAACACCTGCGGCGGCAGCGCGACCAGCGGCGCCGGGATGGTGTTGGTCTTCTCCGCCGCCTTGCAGAGATCCGCGATGATACAGTGCTCGCATTCGGGACGGCGCGCCTTGCAGGTATAGCGCCCGTGCAGGATCAGCCAGTGATGCGCGTGGTAGAGGTAATGGTTGGGGATGACCCGGACGAGGTGATCCTCCACCTGATCCGGCGTCTTGCCCGGCGCAAGGCCGATGCGGTTGGCGATGCGGAAGATATGCGTATCCACCGCGATCGTCGCCTGACCGAAAGCCATGGAGAGCACGACATTGGCGGTCTTGCGCCCGACGCCGGGCAGCTTGACCAGTTCGTCCCGGTCGCGCGGAACCTCCCCGTCAAAATCCTCGACCAGCATGCGGCTGAGCGCGATGACGTTCTTCGCCTTGTTGCGATAGAGCCCGATGGTGCGGATATGCTCGCGCACAGCATCCTCGCCGAGCGCCAGCATCTTTTCCGGCGTATCCGCGACGGCAAAGAGCGCCTTCGTCGCCTTGTTGACCCCCACATCCGTCGCCTGCGCCGACAGCGCCACCGCGACGACCAGCGTGAACGGGTTGACGTAGTTCAGCTCGCCCTTCGGCTCCGGCCGCTGCACGGAGAAGCGGCGGAAGATCTCCTCGACCTCCTCGGTGGAATAGGCGCTCTTCGGCTTGCGCGGCTTTGCTGCTGGTTTGAGGCTGCGCGGCTTTGCCGTCGCTTGGGACATGCGCGGCTTTGCCGCTGGCTGGAGGGCCGCAGGCTTCAAGGATTTCGGTTTCGGCTCTTTCATGTCTTCTCTATACTGGCGTGCCATGAACGATGGCAACGCCGACATGCGCACTGCTGACAAGCCCGTTTTCGCCGCCGAGCTGACGCCCTATCGCTCGCTCGGTGCCAAGGGCTTGCGCGTCGTCTTCCTCATCGCCGCGCTGATGAGCCTCGTCCATGTCGTCGTGTTCCTCGTCATCGGTGCGTGGCCCGTCGTGTTCTTCTTCGGGCTGGATTTCCTCGGCCTGTTCGGCGCTTTCTGGCTGAACAACCGCGCAGCCCGGATGCGCGAGGAGGTCAGCATCAGCAGGGACGATGTCGCCGTGCGCAAGTTCGCCGCCAGCGGCCGCATGACCGAGCACCGGTTCAACCCGTTCTGGACCCGCTTCGACGTCGCCCGCCATGACGAGATCGGCATCGTCTCCATGCATGTGCGCGACCGGCTTCGCGCGACCGATATCGGTTCCTTTCTCAATCGCGACGACCGCGAAACCTTCGCCACCGCCTTTTCCGGCGCACTGGCGACGGTGAAGCGGCGGGGATGAGATCGGAAATCGGGTGGCGGCGACGGCCGGGATGTGATGGTCTCGGCCAAGCGCTTTCGTGCGCGCCGCCGATCAGAGGGCGGCCGATGAGAGGGCGAAGGAGAAGACGACCATGACGATCATGCCGCGCCTGACGACGGAGATCACCCCCGAGGGCACCGACTACGAAACCGTCTGCCGCGTGGTGGAGCTGCTGACCGACGATTACCGCGATCAGCCGGGTCTCGAAGACATCGCCGCGCGGCTCGGACAATCGCCGACGCATCTCCAGCGGACCTTCACCCGCTGGGCGGGCCTCTCGCCGAAAGCCTTCCTGCAGGCCGTGACGCTCGACCACGCCAAGCGCCTGCTCGGCCGGGAAGGTCTGCCGCTGCTGGAGGCGAGCTTTGAACTCGGACTGTCCGGCCCGGGGCGCCTGCACGACCTGTTCGTGACGCATGAGGCGATGTCGCCCGGCGAATGGAAGCTGCGGGGCGGGGGACTGACCATCCGCTACGGCTTCCACCCGTCGCCCTTCGGCACGGCGCTGATCATGGTGACGGAGCGCGGTCTTGCCGGTCTCGCCTTCAACGATGCGGGGCAGGAGCGGGAAAGTTTTGGCGACATGGCCGGGCGCTGGCCGAATGCGACCTATGTCGAGGACATCGTGGCCACCACGCCCTATGCCGCGCGCATTTTCGAGGCCGAGCGCTGGGAGGCCGAGCAGCCGCTGCGGGTCGTGCTGATCGGCTCGGATTTTCAGGTGCGGGTCTGGCAGGCTCTGCTCGACATTCCCATGGGACGGGCCGAGACCTATTCGGCGATCGCCGGCCGCATCGGCCAGCCCAAGGCATCACGCGCCGTGGGCGCCGCCATCGGCCGCAACCCCATCTCCTTCGTCGTCCCCTGCCACCGCGCCCTCGGCAAGAGCGGTGCGCTGACCGGCTACCACTGGGGCCTGACGCGCAAGCGTGCCATGCTCGGCTGGGAGGCGGGGAAGGTATAGGCGTCAGCGAGGCTTCCTGCTTTCGTTATCCTCGGGGACAAGCCCGAGGATGACGGTCAGGGGAGGGAGGCGGGCGTCAGTGCGCGCCGGACATGTCGCCCAGAACCTCTTTCGACGCGACGGTCGAATCGGCGTTGAGCGTGTAGACCATGGGAACGCCGGTCGCGAGGTTGAGCTTCAGGATCTCTTCCTTGGTCAGGCGGTCGAGCACCATCACCAGGGCGCGCAGCGAATTGCCGTGTGCAGCGACGAGGACCGTCTGGCCCTTGAGCACGCGCGGCAGGATCTCGGTGAGGTAGTAGGGCCAGACGCGGGCGCCGGTGTCGCGCAGGCTTTCGCCGCCCGGAGGGGGCACGTCGTAGGAGCGGCGCCAGATATGCACCTGCTCCTCGCCCCACTTGGCGCGCGCATCGTCCTTGTTGAGGCCCGAGAGGTCGCCATAGTCGCGCTCGTTGAGCGCCTGGTCGCGGATCGTCTCAAGCGCGGGCTGGCCGACGGCGTCGAGAATGATCTTCAGCGTCTTCTGCGCGCGCGTCAGGTCGGAGGTGAAGGCGATGTCGTATTTGAGGCCGGTGGCGGCAAGCGCCTTGCCGCCGGTCTCGGCTTCCTCGATCCCGAGCGGGGTCAGGTCGGGGTCCTTCCAGCCGGTGAAGAGGTTCTTCAGGTTCCATTCGCTCTGGCCGTGACGCACCAGGACAAGAGTGCCGCTCATGATCGTTCATTCCTCATTGTGTGTTTCAGTCGGGCAAAGGGGGAGAGAAAGGAAGGCGAAAGGCTCAGGCCGTCAGCCCCAGCACGTCCAGCATGGAATAGAAACCGGGCTTCTGCGACCGCGCCCACAGGGCTGCCGTCACGGCGCCGCGTGCGAAGATCGAGCGGTCGGTCGCGGAATGGGACAGCGTCACCGTCTCGCCTTCACCGGCGAGGATGACGGCGTGTTCGCCGATGACCGAGCCGCCGCGCAAGGTCGCAAAGCCGATCGTGCCCTCGGGCCGCGGCCCGGTATGGCCGTCGCGCACGCGCACGGACTGGCTTTCCAGGTCGATGCCGCGACCACGCGCGGCCGCTTTGCCCAGAAGCAGCGCCGTGCCGGACGGCGCGTCCACCTTGTGCTTGTGGTGCATTTCGAGGATCTCGAGATCCCATCCGGCGGCGGGCAGGGCACGGGCGGCCTGCTGCACGAGGACGCCGAGCAGATTGACGCCGAGGCTCATATTGCCGGACTTGACCACGCGCGCATGGCGGGCCGCCGCTTCGAAGCGCGCTTCGTCGGCGGGTGAGCACCCGGTCGTGCCGATCACGTGGACGATGCGGGCCTGAGCGGCGAGCCCGGAGAATTCGACACTGGCAGCCGGTGCCGTGAAATCGAGGACGCCTTCAGCCTCGACGAAGGCGCGCAGCGGATCGTCCGTGACGAGGATACCGGTGGGGCCGAGGCCCGCGATTTCGCCGGCATCCCGCCCGATGAAGGCCGAGCCCGAACGTTCGACGGCGGCCGACAGGGTGACGCCCGGCATGGCGTGGATCGTGCGGATCAGCGTCTGGCCCATGCGGCCCGCCGCGCCCACGACGACGAGGTTCATATCCGCATTGCTCATATGGTGGGGCTCATGTCTTGAGGCTCATGGCGTCTTTTCCGTGCTGTCGACCAGATCTTCGCCGGCGACCAGATCTTCGATGGTGGCGGCCGGCTGGCTGCCCTGGAGATTGTGAAGGCGAGCGTAAAGCCCGTCCTTGCGATCCGCAAGCTCCGTATGCGTGCCTTCCTCGACCACCAGACCATCGCGCATGACGATGATCTTGTCGGCATTGACGATGGTGGAGAGCCGGTGCGCGATCACCACGACGGTCCGGCCGTCCATAGCATAGTCGAGCGCCTTCTGGACGGCGGATTCCGATTCGGTGTCGAGCGAGGAGGTTGCCTCATCGAGCAGCAGGATGGGCGCGCGCCGGACGAGCGCGCGCGCGATCGAGAGCCGCTGGCGCTGGCCGCCGGAGAGGGTCACGCCGTTTTCGCCGACCGGCGTGTCGTAGCCCTGCGGCTGGGCGAGAATGAAGTCGTGCGCATAGGCGAGCCGGGCGGCCTCGTACACCTCTTCATCGGTCGCCTCCGGCCGGCCGTAGCGGATGTTGTCGCCGATCGAGCCTTCGAACAGGTAGGGCTGCTGCGAGACATAGGCGAGGCCGTTGCGCAGCGACAGCTTCGTGATGTGGGCGATGTCCTGCCCGTCGATCAGGATCTCGCCGACGGAGGGATCGTAGAAGCGCGGAATGAGGCTGATGACCGTCGACTTGCCGGCACCGGACGGGCCGACCAGTGCCGTGGTTTTGCCGCCTTCGGCAACGAAGCTGACGCCCTTGAGGATCTCCTCGCCATTGCCATAGGCGAAATGGACATTGTTGAACGTGAGCGTCGCCGCGGACACTTCCAGCGCCTTCGCATCCGGCTGGTCGCGCTGGTGCGGCACCGTGTCGAGCACCTCGTAGATCATCCGCGCATTGACCGCGGCGCGCTCCAGCGACACCTGCAGGCGCGCCAGGCGACGGGCCGGATCGTAGGCCATCAGCAGGGCGGTGACGAAGGAGAAGAAGGCGCCGGGCGGCACGTTGTCGTAGATCGAGCGGAAGGCGGCATAGCCGAGAACGCTGGCGATGGCGAAGCCCGCAAAGGTCTCGGTCATCGGCGCGGTGCGCTCGGAGAGGCGGGCGATGCGGTTCGCGCGGTTTTCCGCCCGCTGGATGATCGCCTCGACCTTGCCCTTCAGCTGCTCCTCCATGGTGAAGGCCTTGACGATCGTGATCCCCTGGATCGTCTCCTGCATGGCGCCGAGCACGTGGCTGTTGATCTCGACCGATTCGCGCGTCGCGTTGCGCAGCCGGCGCGACACGTAGCGCAGGCCGATCAGCAGCGGCGGCGCGATGAGGAAGACGATGATCGTCAGCACCCAGTCCTTGCCGAGCATGACGCCGATCAGCGCGATCAGCGTCAGCAGATCGCGCGCGATCGAGGTAACCGTCATGTTGAGCACGTCGCGGATGCCCGAAACGTTCTGGCTGATCTTGGCGGAAATGCGGGCCGAGCGGGCATCGGTGAAATAGCCGACGCTGAGTGCCATCAGATGCGAATACAGCCGGCGCTGATAGCTGGCGACGATATTGTTGCCGATCTTCGACAAAGCGACCGCCTGCCCGTAGGTGGCGAAGCCGCGCACGACGAAGGCGACGAAGATGGCGGCGCAGATGATGAGCACCATGTCGGCGCGCTTGTTGGCGAAAGCCTCGTTGACGACGGCTTCCATGATCCAGGCCGTGAACGCCGTGGAGGCTGCGACCAGCGCGAGGCAGGCGATGGCGAACAGGTAGCCCTTGATATGTGCCCGCCCGTTCTCCCGCGCGACCCGCTTGAGCACGCTGGTGATCGTCTCGGCGTCCACTGGCGTGTGCTTCTTCTTCTGATCTTTCAAAAGCTCTTTCCCTGACCGGGCGGTCCTTATCGGATGCTTGCGCCGCGCTCTATAGTGCCTCCGGAGCCGTTTGGCGAGTCTCGGCCCTTTTCGGTTCCGGTCAGGCCTTCCAGTGGCGCCCGGCGGTGGCCACGCCGAAGCGGCCCGGGGTCTGCGCCAGGGCGGCAAGGCCGGCAAGGGCTGCGAAGGGATGGGTGACCACATAGGTCGGGATCGAGCGCATCAGCGCCGAATGCGGCGCCTTGTCCTCGAAGGCGGCGCGGAATTCCGGTCGCTGCAACGCCGGCAGGATCTTCTGCGAAATGCCGCCGGCGAGATAGACGCCGCCGCGCGCCATGAAGATCAGCGCCATGTCGCCCGCCACCCGGCCGAGATAGCCGGCAAAGAGCGACAGCGTCTCAATGCAGGCCGCCTCGGTGCCGGCAAGGGCCGCCGACGTCACCTCGGCCGGGTCGGTGTGTTCGGGTGTGAGGCCGTCCGTGCGGCAGATCGCCTGATAGATATTGACGATGCCGCGGCCGCAGAGCAGCTGCTCGGCCGAAATCCGGCCCTCGATCGTCTCCAGATGCGGCCAGATGGCGGTATCGCGCGGCGTGCGCGGGCCGATATCCACATGGCCGCCTTCACCGGGTACCGGGAAATAGGTGGCGTGCGTGTGCAGAAGACCGGCCACGCCGAGGCCCGTGCCGGGCCCGAGAACCGCGCAGGAGGCGCTTTCCAGCGGCTCGCCGGTGCCGATCTGCGCGCAGTCGGCCTTGGCAATGGCGGCCACCGCCAGCGCCTGCGCCTCGAAATCGTTGAGAACGATGACGTCCGACAGGCCGAGCGTCGCGATCATGTCGGCCGGCGTGATGACCCAGCCGGCATTGGTCAGCGGGATCTCGTCGCCCTTGACCGGGGCTGCGACCGCGATGATGGCCGAGCGCGGGCGGAGGGCGGCTTGCGGGAGAATGCTGGTTTCGAGCGCGGCCTGAATGCTCGGATACCCCCCGGTCGGCACCACGGGAAACACCACCGGCTTCGAGGTCTCGTCGTTCAGCAGCGCGAAACGGGCATTGGTGCCGCCGATATCGCCGACCAGGATGGGGAAGGCGAGACCGGGAACCGTTTCTGCAGACGCGGACATGAAACCTCCTGAGGGATCGGGCTAATGGGATCGGGCTACCGGGATCGGCGGGCGGAAAGCGCTTCGCATGTTTTGCCGAACCGCTCCAGTGCAAAAGTCGAGACGAGAGTCTGTTAGGTTCATTCTGAACCAGCCAGACTCTCGATTCCTTTGTCGTCGTTTGTCTCTTCGGGATAACCGGATTCCACTTATCCCTGACAAACTGTAACGGCGCCCGGCGCTCAGAGCGGCCGGAAATCCACCAGGCGCTCGGCCGTCGCGCGGTTGAGCGCCATGGGGATGTCGTAGACGGTCGCCAGCCGCGTCAGGGCCTTCACATCGACATCGTGCGGCAGCGCCGTCAGCGGATCGATGAAGAAGATGAGGAGATCGACATCGCCGGTCGCGATCAGCGCACCGATCTGCTGGTCGCCGCCGAGCGGCCCGCTTTTCAGCCGCGTCACGTCGAGGCCGGGGCAGGCCTCCTGCACGCGACCGCCCGTGGTGCCGGTGGCGACGATCCGCCAGTCCGCCAGCACGCTCTCGTGGGCCTTGGCGAAGTCCGCCATGTCCTGCTTCTTCAGGTCATGCGCGATCAGCGCCATGCATTTGCGAGCCGTCATTGCGTCCTCCGCATCATCCTCTCCGCTCATATTTCCCGGAACCTAAATCGATTCAAGAGGAAAGTGCGGAGGCGTCATTGCCCCGCTTCAGCGCGAGGACGCCGCGTGGGGACGGGAACGGAGGGATCGGCAATCGTGGCCGGTGGCATGATGGCGTCGGGCGCGGCGGGGGCGAAGGCCGAGACCGGCGCAGAGACCGGCGCAGAGGCCGGTACTGGGCCGCCGAAGGTCGAGGCGGCTTCCGACGCGGATGGCGCGGCCAGCACGCCGCTGCAGGCCTGCGGCAGGTCCGACAGCATGACGAAGCGTGGCTTGACCGGCTTTGCATCGGGGTTCGGCTTGGGCTTCGCCCAGGGCTCCTGGGTGAACCACCAGGCAAGCGATTTGTCGCAGCCGTCGCCGGGTGCCACGGCCACCTGCGGCTTGCAGCCGGGCGAATCGGCCGGGCACTTGATGCGGATATGGAAATGCTCGTCGTGACCGTAGATCGGCCGGATCTTGCCCATCGACGTCCGGTCGCCGGTCCACGTCTCGCACAGCTTCTTCTTGATCGCCGGGTTGACGAACACCCGGTCGACCTCCGGCTCGCTCGCGGCGCGCATCAGCAGCCGCGCATGGGTCGGCGTCCAGCGCTCCGGATTGACGGTGAGGAACTTGGTCTTGTCGAGCATGGACACGAACGGCTTGTTCTCGCGTTCCGCCACGCTCATCGTCCGCGCGGGCTTGGGCTGGAACCAGATGTCCGCATCGAGCCCGATCTGGTGGGAGGCGTGGCCCGTCAGCATCGGCCCGCCGCGTGGCTGCGAGATGTCGCCGAGCAGGATGCCCGATCCC
This sequence comes from Rhizobium sp. PP-CC-3A-592, assembly GCF_003217095.1. Classification (GTDB taxonomy): domain Bacteria; phylum Pseudomonadota; class Alphaproteobacteria; order Rhizobiales; family Rhizobiaceae; genus Ferranicluibacter. The sequence continues at coordinate 1,509,980 of NZ_QJSR01000001.1, read as the reverse complement.
CAGCCGATCTCGGCCGCATCGCGCGAGAAGCGCTCCAGGAACATGATCATGTGCGGATTGCCCCAGCGGCGGTTGCGCGAGAGCCGCATGGCCTGCCAGGTCGGCCCGTCGGCCGGCAGCGCGACCGCACCCGACAGGCACCCCTTGGCGTAGGAGCCGAAGGAGGCGGGCGCCGTCCTGCTGGGAAGCGTCATGCCGCCGAACAGCTGCTTGGCCGGCTGCGGCTCTGCCGAAAGGGCGGGCTCAAGGCCGAGCGGCAGGATGAGAGCGGCCGCGATGACCGCTCTGGTCGCCCATCCGGTCGAGATTCTGGCTCCGGCGGAAAATCTTGTGAGAGACGATGTCATGCGGGTGTGTCCGGTGCTGTCGTGGTCGGGCGTGGGCGTGATCGTGCAAGGGTCGTCAGGAGGCATCTTTCTCACACGGTCTTTGTGTCAGACTTGCGGTCAAGCCGATGTGAAGGCGGATTTCAGGCCCTGCCCGGAGCCCCGCCTGTCAATCGGCCGCATTTCGCCTATTGTGTGCTTCGAACGCGACCATGGAGACGAACCGCATGCGGCAGAAGACGAGCAGGACGACACCGGCACTGACCTTTGGCACCTTAGGCCTCATCGCCGCCGCCTTCCTCGCACCCTCCGTCTTTACAAGTCCCGTGCAGGCGCAGGACCCGCAATGGCGCCACGGCATGTCAACCGTCGGCGAACTGAAATATCCGCAAGGGTTCAAGCAGTTCGACTATGTGAACGCGCAGGCGCCGAAGGGGGGCGAGGTCCGGCTGGCCACCATGGGCACGTTCGACACGTTCAACCCGGTGCTGGCCAAAGGCGAGATGGCCGCAGGCGTGGTCGGTCCCGTTTCCAGCGCCTCCGGCATGTCCGTCGGCCTGGTGTTCGAAACGCTGATGAAGCCCTCCATGGACGAGGTTCTCACGGATTACGGCCTGCTGGCCGAGGCGGTCGCCTTTCCCGATGATTTTGCCTGGGCGAAATTCCGTCTCCGGCCGGAAGCAACATGGGCGGACGGCACGCCGGTGACGCCGGAGGACGTGATCTTCAGCTTCGACAAGGCCAAGGAGCTCGATCCCAAGGCAGCATCCTATTACGGCCATATCACCAAGGTGGAGAAAACGGGCGAAGGGGAGGTGACCTTCTCCTTCGACGAGGTTGGAAACCGGGAATTGCCGAAGGTGGCCGGCAGCCTCCTCATCGTGCCCAAACACTGGTGGGAAGGAAAGGACGCGGAAGGGCGGCCACGGGATATCGCGCGCACGACGCTCGAAATGCCCATGGGCTCCGGCCCCTACAAGATGACGTCCATGAAAGCCGGTTCGACCGTCCGTTACGAACGGCGGGACGACTACTGGGGAAAGAACCTGAACGTCAATGTGGGGCAGAACAACTTCGGAACGATCAGCTTTACGTATTATGCAGACCTCGACGTCGCGTTCGAGGCTTTTCGGTCGGGCAATGCGAACTACCGGTGGGAGAATTCGGCCAGACGCTGGGCGACATCCTACGATTTCCCCGCGGTCAAGGACGGCCGGATCAAGCTCGAGCGGCTGGAGAACGACAGCCGGGACAGCGGCGTCATGGTGGGCTTCATCCTCAACCTGCGGCGCGATCCGTTCAAGGACGTCAGGGTGCGGGAGGCGCTCAACTACGCCTTCGATTTCGAGGAGTTGAAGCGGACGATCTTCTACAACGAGTATGATCGCGTCAACAGCTTCTTCTTCCCGACCGAACTGGCGTCCTCGGGGCTTCCGGAGGGGCGTGAGCTGGAGATCCTGACGGAGTTGAAGGACAAGGTTCCGCCGACCGTTTTCACCAAGCCCTACACAAATCCCGTTGGCGGCGATCCGGCAAAGCTGCGGGACAATCTGCGCAAGGCCATCGGCCTTCTGAAGGAAGCGGGCTTTGAACTGAAGAGCAACCGGATGATCGAGACGAAGACGGGCAAACCCCTAACATTCGAGATCCTGCTCGACGGCACGACGATCGAACGGGTCGCCTTGCCCTTCAGTCAGAACCTGCGGAAGATCGGCATCGAGGCACGGGTTCGCACCGTCGACAGCTCCCAATACACCAATCGCTGGCGGTCGAAGGATTTCGACGCCATCTACCTCGGCTGGGCGCAGTCTCTCAATCCGGGCAACGAGCAGACGGAATATTGGGGCACGACGGCCGCCACGCGCGAAGGATCGGCGAATTATTCCGGTCTTGCCGATCCGGGTGTCGATGCCCTGATCCGCAAGGTGATCTTCGCGAAGGATCGTAAGGACCTCGTTGCGGCAACGAAAGCGCTCGACCGGGTGCTGCTGGCCAAGCAGATCGTCATTCCGACCTATGCGTCGCGCGACATGCGGATCGCCTACGCACGAGACCTGATACATCCTGAAAACCTGCCGGAATATGCCGTCGGCTTTCCCGCGATCTGGTGGTCCGCCGCCGCGAAAGCTCCATGAAAGCCTTGCACGTCAGACTGGCCTGCTTTTCATAAGGCAGACCGCGAATCAGGAACGGGAACGTCAGCGCATTGATCGGACATCGGGAAATCGGGTTGAACGACAAGAGGGGCCGTAGCGGCGCCATCATGACCAGAGTCCGGGCCGGAGTGCGGGTCTGATGGGCGGCTATATTCTGCGCCGTCTGTTCCTGATGATCCCGACGATCGTCGGCATCATGGCCATCTCCTTTGCCGTCGTCCAGTTCGCGCCCGGCGGTCCGGTCGAGCAGGTCATCGCCGACCTCACCGGCCCGAACCAGGGCGGCGACCGCCTGTCCGGCGGCGGTGGCGATCTCGCGGGTGCCTCCGGCGGCGACCAGAGCGGCGGCAGCTATCGCGGTGCGCAGGGTCTCGATCCCGACTTCATCGCCAAGCTCGAAAAGCAGTTCGGCTTCGACAAACCGCCGCTCGAGCGCTTCCTGACGATGATGTGGAACTATGCGCGCTTCGATTTCGGCGAGAGCTTTTTCCGCAACACGTCCGTGATCGACCTCATCCTCGACAAGATGCCGGTGTCGATCTCGCTCGGCCTGTGGATCCTCGTCCTCTCCTACGCGATCTCCATTCCGCTCGGCATCAGGAAGGCGGTGTCGGACGGCTCGCGCTTCGACGTCTGGACCTCCGGCATCGTCATCGTCGGCTATGCCGTGCCGGGCTTCCTGTTCGGCATCCTGCTGATCGTGCTCTTTGCCGGCGGCTCCTTCCTCGACTGGTTCCCGCTGCGCGGCCTCGTCTCGGACAATTTCAGCCAATTGTCCTGGTGGCAGAAGATCCTCGACTATCTCTGGCACATGACGTTGCCGCTGATCACGCTGCTGCTGTCGGCCTTCGCCACCACGACGCTGCTCACCAAGAATTCCTTCATCGACGAAATCCGCAAGCAATATGTCGTCACCGCCCGCGCCAAGGGGCTGGCGGAGCGGCAGGTGCTCTATCGCCATGTCTTCCGCAACGCCATGCTGATCATCATCGCCGGCTTCCCCGCCGCCTTCATCTCGGCCTTTTTCACGGGCTCGCTGCTGACCGAATATATTTTCTCGCTCGATGGCCTCGGCCGTCTCGGCTACGACGCCGTCGTCAAGCGCGATTACCCGATCGTCTTCGGCACGCTGTTCATCTTCTCGCTGATGGGGCTCGTCGTCAGCCTGCTGTCGGACCTCATCTACACCTGGGTCGATCCGCGCATCGACTTCGAGCGGAGGGACGTCTGATGACGGACATCACCGCGAACCCGGCCGTTGTCACTGGCGCGAGGCCCGGCCGGCTGTCGCCCGTCGCCAAGCGCCGCTGGGAGAATTTCAAGGCCAACCGGCGCGGCTACTGGTCGTTCTGGATCTTCCTCGCGCTCTTCGGCTTCAGCCTCTGCGCCGAATTCATCGCCAACGACCGGCCGATCCTCGTCTCCTACAAGGGCGAGCTGCTGGTGCCCGTGCTGGTCAATTATCCCGAAGACAAATTCGGCGGCTTTCTCGCCGAGACCGACTACGCCTCCGACTTCATCCGCGAGGAGATCGAGGCGAATGGCTGGATGGTCTGGCCGCCGATCCGCTATTCCTACCGCAGCGCCAATTCCAACATCCCGCATTCCGCACCAACGGCCCCCTTTTGGACGATGAGCGCGGCTGAGCGCTGCTCCGGCTACGCGCAAGGCGAGGCCGATCGCGGCTGTACGCTCGGCAATTTCAACTGGCTCGGCACCGACGACCAGGCGCGCGACGTCGCGGCCCGCACGATCTACGGCTTCCGCATCTCGGTGCTCTTCGGCCTGGCGCTGACCATCGCGTCGGCCGTGGTCGGCGTCACCGCCGGTGCGATCCAGGGCTATTTCGGCGGATGGACCGACCTGTTGATGCAGCGCTTCATCGAGATCTGGTCGTCCATGCCGGTGCTCTACATCCTGCTGATCATCGCGGCGATCCTGCCGCCCGGCTTCTTCGTGCTGCTCGGCATCATGCTGCTCTTCTCCTGGGTCGGCTTCGTTGGGGTGGTCCGGGCGGAGTTCCTGCGGGCGCGCAATTTCGAATATGTCCGCGCCGCCCGGGCGCTCGGCGTCGGCAATGCCACGATCATGTGGCGGCATCTCCTGCCCAACGCGATGGTCGCCACGCTCACCTTCCTGCCCTTCATCCTCTCGGGCTCCATCACCACGCTCACCTCGCTCGACTTCCTCGGCTTCGGCATGCCCCCCGGCTCGCCCTCGCTCGGCGAGCTGATCGCGCAGGGCAAGTCCAACCTCCAGGCCCCCTGGCTCGGCCTCACCGCCTTCCTGGTGATGTCGGTCATGCTGTCGCTGCTGATCTTCATCGGCGAGGCCGCGCGCGACGCGTTCGATCCGCGAAAGACGTTTGGGTGATCTCGTCAGATGAAGGTATTGGCGGTATGATGGTTGCACCGCAATACAAAGGAAGGACGAGAGATGAACAAGATCGTGCGCGCTCATTATCCCGCATCGAAACTTCCTGATGACCTCAGGAGTGGCTTCGACTCCGACGCAACGGTTCGAATCGTCATCGAACAACAGGACATATCGCCCGATGTGCCGGAACGCGGCGTAGCGGAGAAGACTCCGCTCTTCCTTCCGACCTATCGCGAGCCGGGTGCACCGGTAGAACTTGCGGATCTGTTGAAAGATATTCGAGCTTACAAGGAAAAGCGCGGATCGACGACAGATACCGAGGAAGCTGTTCGCCGGATACGGGAGCTGCGGGACGAATGGGATGATGAATGAGGAAGGCGCCAAGGATCTATTTCGACACGAACGCCTTCATTTTCGTCGCAGAAGAGAAATCGGAACGTTCAGCCTTATTGATCGAATTGCTTTCGATCTCCGAGGCAGCCGATTCACCCCTTATTTTGACCAGTGAACTCACGCTGGCCGAGGTTCTTACCAAACCCTATAAAAATCACGATGACGAACTCATCTCTCGTTATGATAATATGGTGCGGCAGTGTGCTTGGCTGGATGTCGAACCCGTTTCCCGGCAGGTGCTCTGGTATGCCGCCGTGCTTCGGTCGCAAACACGGTTGAAACTGCCTGACGCCATTCACCTTTCAACAGCTTTTGGATGTGAATGCTCGCTCTTCCTCACCGATGATCGTGATCTGCGGAAGGTCGATGAAATCTACAACCTCCGCTATGGCGTACGGAAGGCCGCTTCGATCACCATGTCCGCTCCCGACATCCCCACACTCACCACCCTTCTGGAATCCCTGTCCCCATGACCGAACCGCTCCTGTCCGTGCGCGATCTCTCCGTGGCCTTCCACCAGGGCGGCAAGACGTCTCTGGCGGTCGATCGGGTGTCGTTCGATATCGCAAAGGGCGAGGTCGTGGCACTCGTCGGCGAATCCGGGTCCGGCAAGTCGGTGTCGGCCAATTCCATCCTGAAGCTTCTGCCCTATCCCGCCGCCAGCCATCCGGGCGGGGAGATCCTGTTCAACGGGCGCGACCTCCTGAAGATCGGCGATGCCGAACTGAGGGAGGTGCGCGGCAATGACATCACGATGATCTTTCAGGAGCCGATGACGTCGCTCAATCCGCTCCATTCGATCGAGCGGCAAATCGCCGAGATCCTCGATCTCCACCAGGGCATCAAGCCGGCGCAGGCGCGGCCGCGGGTGCTGGAACTCCTGCGGCAGGTCGGTATCCGCGAGCCGGAAAAGCGCCTGAAGGCTTATCCGCACGAGCTCTCCGGCGGACAGCGCCAGCGCGTGATGATCGCCATGGCGCTTGCCAACCGGCCGGAACTGCTGATCGCCGACGAGCCGACCACGGCGCTCGACGTGACCGTGCAGGCGCAGATCCTCGAGCTTCTGAAGCAGTTGAAGGATGAGCATGGCATGTCCATGCTGTTCATCACCCATGATCTCGGCATCGTCCGCAAGATCGCCGACCGCGTCTGCGTCATGACGAAGGGCAGGATCGTCGAAACGGGGCCGACGGCCGAGATCTTCGACAATCCGCAGCACGCCTATACGCGCCATCTGCTGGCCTCCGAGCCGCGCGGCAAGCCGCCGGCATCCGACGAGACGAAGCCCGTCGTCATCGAGGCGAAGGACATGAAGGTCTGGTTTCCGATCAAGGCCGGCTTCCTGCGCAAGACCGTGGATCACGTGAAGGCGGTCGATGGCATCGACCTCACTTTGCGCGCCGGGCAGACGCTGGGCGTCGTGGGCGAATCCGGGTCCGGCAAGACCACGCTCGGCCTTGCCCTCACCCGGCTCATCGGGTCGCAGGGCAGCATCGGCTTCGAGGGCCAGAATATCGAGCGCTATTCCTTCAGTCAGATGCGGCCGCTGCGCCGGCGCATGCAGATCGTCTTTCAGGACCCCTTCGGCTCGCTCAGCCCGCGCATGGCCGTCTCCGACATCATCGGGGAGGGGCTGCAGGTGCACGAGCCGTCCCTGTCGGCACGGGAGCGCGATGCGCGTGTGGCCGCGGCGCTGGAGGAGGTCGGCCTCGACGCGGCCACGCGCTGGCGCTACCCACACGAGTTCTCCGGCGGCCAGCGCCAGCGCATCGCCATCGCCCGCGCCATGGTGCTGAAGCCGCAATTCGTCATGCTGGACGAGCCGACCTCGGCGCTCGACATGAGCGTGCAGGCGCAGGTGGTCGATCTCCTGCGCGACCTGCAGGCCCGCCACGGTCTCGCCTATCTCTTCATCAGCCACGATCTGAAGGTCGTGCGGGCGCTGGCCAACGACATGATCGTCATGCGGCTCGGCAAGGTCGTGGAGAAGGGGTCGGCCGAGGCCATCTTCACGGCGCCGCGCGAAGACTATACCAAGGCCCTCATGGCCGCCGCCTTCGATCTCGAGGCCGTGCCCGTTCCCGCCGTCCGCCAGTAGACGGCCGCCGCCAGATCAGATCCTCCGGATATCATCATGCCCTCCACTGCCGCACCTGTCGTCATCGACCTGAAGTTCAATGCCGGGGAGGTGCAGGCCGCGCTTGCCGATGCCTTTCCCGGGCGCGATGTCATCAACCGCGCTGATCCCGCCCAGGCCGGGCGCGATCTGTCGCAGGCCCGCTATGCCGTCGTCTGGAAGTCGCAACCCGACCTCTTCGACCGCGCGCCGAACCTTGCAGCCGTCTTCTCCGGCGGTGCCGGCGTCGATCATGTGCTGACGCTGCCGGGATTGCCGGATGTGCCGCTGGTACGCTTCGTCGATCCGACGCTCACAACCCGCATGAGCGAGTGGGTGGTGCTGCAGTGCCTGCTGCATCTGCGCCAGCATGTCGCCTATGAGGCGCAGGCAAGGCGCGGCGTCTGGGCAGAGCTTCCCCAGCCGGAGGCGCGCGACCTGACCGTCGGGGTCATGGGCCTCGGCGTGCTGGGCCAAGATGCGGCGCGCAAGCTGAAGATGATGGGCTTCACCGTCGCCGGCTGGTCGCGGCGGCCGAAGACGATCGAGGGGATCGAGACCTATGACGAGAGCGGGCTCGACGCCTTCCTCGCGCGCACCGATCTCCTCGTCGGCCTCCTGCCGCTGACGGCGGAGACGCGCGGTCTGTTCGATGCGGCGTTGTTCGCAAAACTGAGCCGTAAGGGACCGTTCGGTGCGCCCGTTTTCATCAATGCCGGGCGCGGCGGCAGCCAGGTCGAGGCCGATATCGTCGCGGCTGTCCGCTCGGGCGTGCTGCACGGTGCCTCGCTCGACGTCTTCTCCACCGAACCGCTGGATGCCGATAGCCCGCTATGGACGTTGCCGAACGTCATCGTGACGCCGCATGCCGCCGCGGCGTCGGATATCCGCGCGCTCTTCCGCCATGTGGAGACGCAGATCGAGCGGCATGAAAAAGGCCTGCCCTTTGAACATCTGGTCGATCGGACAGCCGGCTATTGATCTCGAGCGATGACGCTTTGCGTCAGAGGCTTTCCACAGGCCGGCGGAAGGCGGTCGGCTGTTCGTAGAGCCAGCCGATCCGTTCGATGGCCTTGTCCAGCCCTTCGCGCGCCACCGTCATCGTGTTGCCGTTGGCATGGATCAGGGTGGCGTGGTCTTCCATGATGGCGACGTGACCTTTCCAGAAGACGAGGTCGCCGCGGCGCAGATCCTCGCGGGCGATCTCGTGGCCGAGGGATGCGGCCTGCATGTCGGTGTCGCGCGGTGCACTGACGCCGGTCATCATCAGCGACAGTTGCACGAGGCCCGAACAATCGATGCCGAAGCCGGAACGGCCGCCCCAGAGATAGGGCGTCTCGATGAACCGTGCGGCGATGGAGACATAATCGCCCTGCGGCGCTTCGCCGACCGGCGCGCAGTGGCCGGCAACGACGGCCTGGCCGTTGTCCAGCAGAAAATAGCGCGTGCCACGGGTACCGCGCTCGTCGATGGCGGTGATGCGGCTGCCCATCGAGAGCGCCTGCACGGTGGGAAAGCGCAGGTCCGCGCCGGAATAGACGAAGGTCCGCGGCGCGGTGATGATGTGCGTCGGGCTCTTCTGGATGCTGATCACGGCAAAATCCGGGACATAGCCGACATAGCTGTCCGCGTCCGCCTTGACCCACGCCCAGCCATGCGAGGTGTCGAGCACCCGTACGGTCTCGCCGATCAGCAGTTCCGTATCCGTGCCGCAGCCGAGATCCGGCTCGGCCCGCAGCGGCATCACCGGCACGCAGCAGACGGCGGACGAACCCGCGGTATAGGCAAGAGCATCCACATGGCCGCGCAGGCTCTCCTCCGCGAGATCCGGGCGAAAGGCATGAAGCCTGCGGTCGAAGGAATGGGTCATCACGCTCACATGCAAGAAGGTCTGGAAAGGAGGTTTGGGAAAGAGGATCAGAGCGACAGTCTACGGCCCCGATCAATGATCAGATCGCCGAGCTTTTCAAGATAGAGCGCGCCGGTGACGGTGCGTTTGATGACGACGTTGCGCCGGTCGCGTTCGTCGCGCACCCGCTCCACCAGCCCCCGCTCGCCCATCGTGTCCAGCGCCCGCGTGATCACCGGCTTGGTCACGCCCAGCGTCGCGGCAAGGCCCCGCACCGTGTGCGGCGGCGGCACGAGGTAGATGTGGAGCAGAATGGCCATCTGCCGCAGCGTCAGGTCGCCGCTCTCCACGCGCACCTGATCGAGCGAGACCGTGTGCCAGAGCGTCAGCGCCTGCGTTGCGGACAGTTCGACCGGCATGATCCCTCGGGGTTTCTCGGAAAACAGGATCCAAGTTGTCCCGGAAAATCGTTACGGAAGCGTTCTCGCGTTCCCTTTCACGGGCCCGATTCGGTGCAGGCGCCGCGCGATGCGGTCGAGATGGGCGCGGCGTCGGGTGTCCGTCGCCCGGTCCATGTCGTGCAGCGACAGCATCTGGAAGTTCACGCCCTTGGCACAGAACGGCGCGATGCCGCGCCGCAGCAGGCGGCGGACCGGATCGCCCATGACAAGACGCGCGATCCACCACGGCGAGCCGGTGGTCGTATAGGCATGGAGCAGTCGTATATTGGTCAGCTTGCGCACGATCCGCCCGCCCGCCGCGTCATGGGTGAAGGCGATGCCCGGCGCGAAGACACGGTCGAAGAAGCCCTTGAGGATGGCCGGGAAATTGAACCACCATTGCGGAAAGACGAGGATCAGCCCGTCGGCCGCAGAAAGCCTTTCCACGATCGGACCGACGCCGGTGGTGTCATAGGGGTCGTCGAAATAGCCGCTTCGCTCTGCCCGGGTAAGGCGCGGGTCGAAGTCCTCCGCATAGAGGTCGAGACGATCGACGCTGTGGCCATTGGCCTCCAGTGACCGTGTCGCGGTGTCGGCCACGGCGCAGGCGAAGCTCTCCGGCAGCGGATGGGCGAGCACGAGAAGGAAATGCATCGGATACCCCTGAACGGTTCGTCGTCGCATCGGCTTACGGGAACAAGTCCCATACCCGTATCCCGAGCCTTAAAACAGACTGCCCTGCTTGGCCGGCTCCGCGCTGCCGCGCTTGCGTGTCTTCGCAGGCGTTCCCTCGGTGGTGATGGCACCGACCGTGCCATCGGCAAATTGCAGGGCCACGGCTTGGGCCCCGGAGAGGGCGGCGGCGGCCTTGACCGGTGCGCCGTCCGCATCCCGTACGATCGCGTAGCCGCGGGCGAGCACGTTCTGGTAGGACAATGACTGCAGCACGCGGTCCTGCGCCGTAACAGTGCTGCGGGCGCGGCGCAGCTCGGCGATGACGGCGGCATCCGCGCGGCCTGACAGGCCGTGCAGCCGGTCGGCGGAGCGATGGATCTGCGAGAGCAGCCGCACGGGCAGGCTGCGCAGTGCCGCATCCGCAGATGTCACGCGGGTGCCGGCGCGGGCGATCAGCCGTTCGACATCGCGCTCCGCCCGCACCATCCGCTCCAGGAGCCGCTGGCGCCGGTCGTTGATCCGGGCGGTGAGCATGTCGGGGCGAAGCTGCGCGCCGACGCGCTCGAAGCTGCGGCGCTTGTCGGCGGTGTTGGACACCAGCCCGCGAACGAGCCCGGAGGCCGCTTCGTCGAAGCGGCGGCGGGGCAGAGCGAGCACCTGATCGAGCGAGGGCAGGGCGCGCGCAAGCGCCCGTAGGGAATGACGGCGATTGTCCATGTGCCGGCCGGCCGCACTGCGCAGGCGTGCCGTCAGCGCGGAGAGCGTCGCCTCGAGATCGGCCCGCACCGGCACGGCCATTTCCGCGGCACCCGTCGGCGTCGGCGCGCGCCGGTCGGCCGCGTGGTCGATCAGCGTCCAGTCCGTCTCGTGCCCGACGGCCGAGATCAACGGGATATCGGAGGCGGCCGCGGCCCGCACCACGGCCTCGTCATTGAAGCCCCAGAGGTCTTCGAAACTGCCGCCGCCGCGCGCGACGATCAGCACGTCCGGCCGGGCGATCGGCCCGCCTGCCTCCAGCGCATTGAAGCCGCGAATGGCAGCCGCCACCTCGTCGCCCGAGCCTTCACCCTGAACCTTGACCGGCCAGACGACGACATGCACGGGGAAACGATCGGCGATGCGGTGAAGAATGTCGCGGATGACGGCGCCGGTGGGCGACGTCACGACGCCGATGACCCGCGGCATGAACGGCAGGAGCTGCTTGCGGCTCTCCTCGAACAGGCCTTCGGCCGCGAGCTTGCGCCGCCGCTCCTCCAGAAGCGCCATCAGCGCGCCCGCGCCCGCCGGCTCCAGCGTCTCGATCATGATCTGGTATTTGGACGAGCCCGGGAAGGTGGTGATCTTGCCGACCGCAATCACCTCCATGCCCTCTTCGGGCTTGAAGCGCAGCTTGCCCATCGTGCCCTTCCAGACGACGGCATCGATGCGGGCGCGTTCGTCCTTCAGCCCGAAATAGGCATGGCCCGAGGAATGCGGACCGCGATAGCCGCAGATTTCACCGCGCACGCGCACCTGGTCGAAGGCCTGCTCCATCGTCCGCTTGATCGAGCCGGACAGCTCGGAAACGGAATATTCCCACAGGTTTGACGGCGAATCGGCATCGAAGGAAAAGCTCATGCCGCCATTGTGACGCGCGCCCGCACAGAAGACCAGATGCACCGAGGATCCGACGCGGCGTTCAGGCGGAGAATATCGTCTTCGTTTTTCCCCGCCGTCTCGTCCTGCGGCATTCTGTCGGCGAAAGACCAACGTGAACCCGAGAGAAGGACGACAGAACCATGACCGACCGTTTCGCCCACACGGCAGGCTCCCTTTCGAGCCCCGCCACCCATGCTTTCGCCATCACGCCCGCCGATGGCACCGACCTGCCCGAGACCACACGGGCGATCTACGTGGGCGCCGGTGGCGCGGTCGCGCTGCGCATGCAGTCCGGCGCTCTGGTCACGCTGGCCGGCGTCCCCCAGGGCACGCTGCTGCCGCTCCGGGCCGACCGCATCCTTGCGACCGGCACCACGGCGTCAAGCCTCGTCGGGCTCGTCTGAGACGCAGACGGCTTCCGTTCTGCTCGGGCTTGTCTCGAAAATCTGCAACGGCTTGCTTTTGTTGATGTTAGCAGATCCTCGGCACAAGGCCGAGGATGACGGTTCATGTCCGGAAACCTTTATCGGCAGTCTCAGACGGCTTCCCAGCCGTCCTTGTCGCTGGCGCGGTAGATCGCGTCGATGAAGGCCTGGTTGGCGCGCGAGTTTTCGAGCGTCACCACGTCATCCGCGCCGCCTTCCGCCGCGCGCGAAAAAGCTTCGGCTTGAAGCTTGTATTGGCGCGTGTCCTGAAAGCGGAAAAGCTGCGACTGGCTGTGGTTCTGGTTGGTCAGAACCACTTCCTGGCGCCCATAGCGCTCGGCATTGAAAGGCGAGGTCAGCTCGATCACGCCCTCGTCGCCGTGGAACACCATGACCTGGCGGGCCGCAAGCTGGGTCGAGATATAGAAGGACAGCTCGAACGTGCCGAAATCGGCCCGGACGCTCGAATAGATGTCGGTGCCGAAGGTCGTATCGCGCTCCGTCGTCGCCTGCACCCGCTGCGGCTCGACGCCGGTCGAAAATCGCGTTGCCATGGTGGGGTAGACGCCGATATCGGGAAGGCCGCCGCCGCCGAGTTCCGGAATGTTGCGCATGTTCGCCGGATCGCGATTGAAATAGGTGAATGCGCCCTGCACATGCCGGAGCCGACCGATCGCGCCTTCGGCGAGCAGTGCCCGGACCTTGTGCCAGACGGGGCTGTAGGTGATCATGTAGGCTTCCGAGATCAGCACGCCGGCGCGGTCGCGCGCCTCGATCAGCCGGTCGATCTCCTGCGCTTTCAGCGCGATCGGCTTTTCGCAGAGCACATGCTTCCCGGCTTCCGCCGCGCGGATCGACCACTCCACATGCTGGGCGGTCGGCAGGGGGATGTAGACGGCGTCGATCACGTCGGAGGCCAGCATCTCCTCGTAGCTGCCGAAGGCGTGCGGCACGGAAAACCGGTCGGCCATGGCGCGGGCGCGGGCGCCGTCGCGGCTGGCAATGGCGGTGACGACGCAGTTTTCCGCGTCCTGGATGGCGGGAACGACCGCATCGCGACCGATCTTGGCGGTCGACAGAATTCCGAATCTCAACATGCAATGCTTCTCCCTGATGGTGCGCGGGACTATGCCATGAGAGCGGCGGACTGTCTGTCTCGCCACCTCCGGATCGCCGCGCTTCCCCCATGTTTTTGGTTTCGCTTTCCGATGGCCCATCATACCTTTTGCCGTGCCGGCCCTGTCAGGCGGCGTCGGGCGCCCCTATGTCGAAGGCTGGGCTGCGGCCCGAACCCTCGTGATGCGAGACCAAACCGGAGAGTGTTCATGGAAAAGAGAAATCTGGGCCGTACGGGGCTGTCGATCGCGCCGCTGGTGTTCGGGGGCAATGTCTTCGGCTGGACCGCGGACGAGACGACGTCCTTCCGCCTGCTCGACGCTTTCTTCGATGCCGGCTTCAACGCCATCGACACGGCCGATGTCTACTCCGCCTGGGCGCCGGGCAACCAGGGCGGCGAGTCCGAGACGATCATCGGCAAATGGCTGCGCCAGACGAAGCGCCCGCGCGACGAAATCGTCATCATCACCAAGGTCGGCTCCGACATGGGCGAGGGACAGAAGGGGCTTTCGGAAAAATGGATCCGCAAGGCCGTGGACGATTCGCTGCTGCGCCTGAACACCGACCATATCGATCTCTACCTCTCGCACTGGCCGGATGCCGAGACGCCCTATGAGGAAACGCTGGGCGCCTATGATGCCCTCGTGAAGCAGGGCAAGATCCGCGCCATCGGCGCATCCAACCTCGATGCGGGCCAGCTGCGCCAGTCGCTCGACGTCGCCGCGGAAAATGGCCTGCCGCGCTACGACGTGCTCCAACCGGAATACAATCTCTACGACCGCTCCAGCTTCGACGGGGCGCTGCGCAATCTCTGCATCGCGGAGGAGATCGGCGTCATCACCTATTACAGCCTCGCCTCCGGCTTCCTCTCGGGCAAGTACCGCTCGCACAAGGACCTCGAAGGCAAGGCCCGCGGCAAGGGTGTCGAGAAATACCTCGATGGCCGCGGCATGCGCATTCTCGGTGCGCTGGACGAGATCGCGGCGGAAAAGCAGGCGACGCAGGCCGAAATCGCGCTGGCCTGGATCATGGCCCGCCGCGGCGTCACGGCGCCGATCGCGAGCGCGACGAGCCTCGAACAGCTGCAGAGCCTGACGAAATCCGCCGATATCGATCTCTCCGAGGAGGATTGCCAGCGCCTCAATGAGGCGAGTGAATAAGGGAGATTGCGCGTCTCACGCCTTGCTGGCCCGGCCGTTTTGACGGCTGCTGTCGGCGATCCGCCTCTCCTCCGTCATTCCGGGTCAAGCCCGGAATGACGGAGATTGTAGGACATGCTTCTGCTCATCTTTGAATGTCGTGGACTGGCTTCGTCAGCGCGCGCGATCTGGAACAGCAATGGCTCGACCAGTGATATCGGCCTCGATCATCTCTTGGTGGAGACAGTCGATGGCGATATCGTGCTTTTGAAAAGCGGCTGCGTCTGCTGTACTGTCCGCGGCGATCTGAAGGACGCTGTGCTCGCGCTGTTCGAACGTCGCGCCCGCGGAGACATCCCGCCCTTCCGCCGTCTGGTCATCGAAACGACAGGGCTTGCCGACCCCGCGCCGATCATCGCGACGCTCGCCGCCGACATGATGCTCAAATATCATTTCGCCATCGGCAATGTCGTCACAGTCATCGACGTGCCGAACGGCCTGCACAATCTTGAGACCTTCGAGGAAGCCGCCCGTCAGGTGGCGCTCGCCGACCGCATCGTCCTCACCAAGACCGATCTTGCCTCTGCCGAGGATTGCCATGCGCTGCGCGCGGCCGTTGAGGCGATCAACCCTGCCGCCGTCGTGACATCGGGTGACGACAGCGGCACTGTCGCCGCTCTGCTGACGCAGGACATCCACCACCTCGCCTCCCGGCCGGCGGAAGCGCGGCGATGGGTGGCTTCCGCCCGGCATGCCGATCACCTTCATGGAAGCGAGGACCGCAACCGCCACGGCGATATCCGCGCGCTGTCGCTGACGATGGATCGGCCCATCGCCTGGGCCCGCTTTTCACTGTGGCTGTCGCTGCTCGTCCACCGCCATGACACGCGCATCCTGCGGCTGAAGGGGATTCTCGACGTGGAGGGCGCTGCGTCCCCCGTCGTGGTGCACGGGGTCCAGCACCTGATCCATCCACCGTTTCACCTGGTGGAATGGCCGTGCGAGAAGGCGAGCCTGCTGGTGCTCATCACCGATGGCGATCTGGGCGATCTCCAGCGCTCCTTTGCCGCCTTCGTGGGCCCGCAGGCCGAAGTCCGCATCGCCATTCCGGAAAGCCTGTGAAATGAAAAGCCTTCGGCGAACCGGGTTCGCCGAAGGCTTGAAAGGGTGGCGCCAGCGCTCTGGCGCTCTGCCTATCCGCGCAGCACGCCGCCCGTGGTCTTCGTGACGTTGGCGACGATCTTGGCGGTCAGGGCCTCGAAATCCTCGTCCGTCAGCGTCCGGTCGGCCGGCTGGATGACGACTTCGACGGCGACCGACTTCTTGGCCTCGCCGAGCGCCGCTCCCTCGAAGACGTCGAAGACGGTGACGCCTGCGACCAGCTTGCGGTCGGCACCGGAGGCTGCCTTGACGATGGCGGCCGCTTCGACCGCGCGGTCCACCACAAAGGCGAAGTCGCGCTTCACAGCCTGGAACGGCGAAAGCTCGAGCGCGGGCTTGGTGCGGGTCGCCTTTTTCTTCGGCTCGGGCAGAGCATCCACGAACACTTCGAAGCCGGCAAGCGCACCCGATACGTCGAGCGCCTCCAGCGTCTTCGGGTGGAACTCGCCGAAGAAACCGAGCGTGATCTTCGGGCCGTACTTGATGGTGCCGGACCGGCCCGGGTGGAACCAGCCGGGCGCGCCGGCCTCGATCTGCACATTGGCCATGGGTACGCCGCAGGCTTCCAGCACCGCCAGTGCATCGGCCTTGGCGTCATAGACATCCACCGGCTTGCCGCCGCCGCGGCTGGCATTCGACCAGGCGCGGCCAGCACCGGAAAGGCTCGCTGTGCCGCGGCGGACACCGCCCGCCACGCGCCGCTGGCCCTCCGGCCGGTCGTTCTCATAGGTGCCGGACACCTCGAAGATCGCGACGTCGCCAAAGCCCTTGTCGGCATTGCGCTGGGCGGCCGTCAGCAGGCCGGGCAGCAGCGAGGGCCGCATGTCCGACATATCGGCCGCAATCGGGTTGGACAGGGCCAGCGCCGGAGCGCCGCCGCCAAAGAGGGTTGCCTGGGCCTTGGGAATGAAGGACCACGTGACGGCCTCCAGCATGCCGCGAGCGGCAAGTGCGCGCTTGGCCAGCCGCGTGCGGATCTGCAGCGTCGTGAGGATGCGCGTGTTGACCGAGACATCGCGTTCGAGCGGGACCGGCCGGATATGATCGACTCCGTGGATGCGCATGACCTCCTCGACCAGATCCGCCTTGCCATCGACATCGGGACGCCAGGAGGGAACCGTCACGGTGAAGCGCCCGGCTTCCACGCCGTCCTCAACAGTAAAGCCGAGGCCGCGCAGGATCGCGACGCTTTCGTCAGTGCTGACCTCCAGCCCCGTCAGGCGTTTGACCTCGGACACCGGGAAATCGACGGTCTTCGGGGCGGCGGACGGCCCCTCCACGATACGGGCCTCTGCCGGCATGCCGCCGCACAGTTCCAGCACCAGTTCCGTCGTGCGGTCGAGGCCGGGCACCATATAGGCCGGATCGACGCCACGCTCGAAGCGATAGCGCGCATCGGTGATGATCCCCAAGCTGCGGCCGGTGCGGGCGATGTTCATCGGGTCCCAGAGGGCCGACTCGATCAGCACGTCGGTGGTGGTCTCGTCACAGCCGGAATGCTCGCCGCCCATCACGCCGCCGATCGATTCCAGACCGTTTTCGTCGGCGATGACGACTGTGTTCGGCGTCAGCGTATAGGTCCGCTGGTCGAGCGCAAGAATGGTCTCGCCGTCCACCGCGCGACGCACGGTGAGATCGCCATTGACCTTGGCGGCATCGAAGACGTGCATCGGCCGGCCCATGTCGAAGGTCATGTAGTTGGTGATATCGACCAGCGCGTTGATGGGGCGCAGGCCGATGGCGAGCAGTCGTTTCTGGATCCAGGCCGGGCTCGGCCCGTTCTTCACGCCGCGCACGAGGCGCAGCGAGAAGCCGGGGCAGAGATGCGTGTCGGTGCCGAGGTCGACGCGGACCTTGACCGGCGTCTCGCCCTGGGTCGAAAAGCTCGGTGCCGGTCGCGTCTTCAGCGTGCCGAGGCCGGACGCTGCGAGATCGCGGGCGATGCCGTGAATGCTGGTGCAATCCGGCCGGTTCGGCGTCAGGTTGATCTCGATGATCGGATCGTCGAGGCCGGCATAGGCCGCAAAGCTCGTGCCGACCGGTGCATCCGCCGGCAGGTCGATGATGCCGTCATGGCTGTCGGACATCTGCAGCTCGCGCTCCGAGCACATCATGCCCCGGCTTTCCACGCCGCGAATATTGCCGACGGACAGCGTCACGTCGATCCCCGGAACATAGGCGCCCGGCGCGGCAAACGCCCCGATGAGCCCCGCGCGCGCATTCGGCGCACCGCAGACCACCTGCACCGGCTGCCCGGCACCGATATCCACCATCAGCACCTTCAGCTTGTCGGCCTGCGGATGCTTTTCGGCAGACAGGACCTTGGCGATGACGAAGGGTTTGAACGCCGCCTTGTCGTCGATATCCTCGACCTCGAGCCCGATCGCCGTCAGGCGCGTGCAGATCTCGTCGAGCGAGGCGTCGGTATCAAGGTGGTCCTTGAGCCAGGAGAGGGTGAATTTCATGCCATGTTTCCTTCGCGGCCGGTCCCGGCCCGGATATCAAGAATTCTTGTTTGCCTTCACATGCGCCGCCAGCACGGCATTGATCCGGCTCTGCCAGCCCGGTCCGGTCCGGCGAAAATGCTCGACGACGTCCTGGTTGAGCCTGAGCCCGATCCGCTCTTTGACCGGCGCCTTCTGCGGGCCGCGCTCGCCGCGAGCCTTGAAGAAATGAGCCAACTCCGGAAAATCCGATGCCGGGCGCGCTTGAGCCATCATGTCAGCAGTCAATTCGGGAATGTCCTCGCCGTGAGCAATTTCATACGCGTCCAGCGTGATCCTTCCAGCATCGACATCAGCCAGCGTCGGGAGCTTGGGGCTTTCTCTTTTCGTAGACTTCGCGTTCGCGGTCATTGATCTTCCTCATCGAAATGATGCGCATCCTGCCATTTCTGGGAGTCCAGCAAAGTCGGCAGAGAACGCCATCCAGATAGCCCGTCCAATTATATCGGATCTCCCCGTAGTCACGCCGCGTATCCAAGTCGATGACGATGCTCTCCCGGTCGAAGTATACGGCGTCGGCAAAATCCAACCCTCGCTCCCGAAGGGTTCTCTGTCGCTTTTCCTCGTCCCACTCCAGTTCCATGATCTACCACACATCTTAATTTGTGGCCACGAAAAAATCAGCCGCTCAAGCCTCCGAACAACGTCGGCATGTCGAGCGGGCGGAAGCCGTAGTGGGACATCCAGCGGACGTCGGCGTCGAAGAAGTTGCGCAGGTCCGGCATGCCGTATTTCAGCATGGCGATGCGGTCGAGGCCCATGCCCCAGGCGAAACCCTGATAGACATCGGGATCGAGACCGCCGGCGCGCAGCACGTTCGGGTGAACCATGCCGCAGCCGAGGATCTCCATCCAGTCGGTGCCTTCGCCGAACTTGACGATCGGGCCCGACGAGCGGTCGCACTGGATATCGACTTCGAAGCTCGGCTCGGTGAAGGGGAAGAACGAGGGGCGGAAGCGCATGGTGACGCTGTCGACCTCGAAGAAGGCCTTGCAGAACTCTTCCAGAACCCAGCGCAGATTGGCGACGTTCGCCTTGGTGTCGACCACGAGGCCTTCGACCTGATGGAACATCGGCGAATGGGTCGCGTCGGAATCCTGCCGGTAGGTCTTGCCGGGAATGATGATCCGGATCGGCGGCTTCTGGGCCTCCATGGTGCGCACCTGCACGGGCGAGGTATGCGTGCGCAGCACCTTGCGCGCACCGCTCTCGTCCGGCGGGAAGAAGAACGTGTCGTGCATTTCGCGGGCGGGGTGGCCTTCCGGGAAATTCAGCGCGGTGAAATTATAGTAGTCCGTCTCGATATCCGGACCTTCGGCGATCGAGAACCCCATATCGGCGAAGATCGCGGTGATCTCGTCGGTGATCTGGCTGATCGGATGGATCCGTCCGCGCTCGGCAGGCGAAGCGCGGACGGGCAGGGTGACGTCGACGGTTTCGCGGGCGAGACGCTCGGCGATGGCCGCGTCCTTGAGGTCCGCCCTGCGGGCCGAAATGGCCTCACCGATCACGCCCTTCAGCGCGTTGATGGCCGCGCCGCGGGTCTGGCGCTCTTCCGGCGTCATCGTGCCCAGCGTCTTCAGCAGCTCGGAAATAGACCCCTTCTTGCCCAGCGCGGAAAGGCGCACCGCCTCGATCGCGGCCTCGCTGTCGGCAGAGGCGATCTCGCCGAGAAGAGTGCTTTGCAAAGTGTCGAGGTCGCTCATTCGTCTTCTGCCTTGTCGATGGGGCGGTTCAAAAACGGAAAAACCCGCGCTAGCCTGCCAGCGCGGGTTTCCCAAAGTCTTCAGTCGTCAGGGAAGCGCTGGCTTACTTGACCGCGCTTTCAAACTCGTTCTTCGTGCCGGCGTCCTTGAGGTAGGACAGGGCATTCTTCGAGGCTTCGATGAGCGCGCCGAAGGCAGCGGCTTCATGGATGGCCATGTCCGACAGAACCTTGCGGTCGACTTCGATGCCGGCCTTGTTCAGGCCGTCGATGAAGCGGCCGTAGGTCAGGCCATGCTCGCGGACGGCAGCGTTGATACGCTGGATCCAGAGCGCGCGGAAATTGCGCTTGTTGACCTTGCGGTCGCGGTAAGCGAACTGCTTGGAACGATCGACGGCAGCCTTGGCTGCACGGATCGTGTTCTTGCGGCGGCCGTAGAAACCCTTGGCTGCCTTGAGGACTTTTTTATGCTTTGCGTGAGCGGCTACGCCGCGCTTTACACGTGCCATGGTATGATCTCCTTAAAATCCAATAGTGCCAGACGTCTCAGAGACCGTTGGGCAGGTAGTTCTTGATGACCTTCTTGCCATCGGGCTCGGCCAGAACCATCGTGCCGCGGGCGTCGCGAATGAACTTGTTGGACCGCTTGATCATGCCGTGGCGCTTGCCGGCGGCAGCTGCTACGACCTTGCCGGTCGCGGTGATCTTGAACCGCTTCTTGGCAGAGGACTTCGTCTTCATCTTGGGCATTTTGCTACTCCATTCTGATTATGTGAGGTGACTGACGAGGTCGCCTCGAGCGTAAAAGAACGGCCACGGCATGCCCTGCCGGACCGTTCGGACGGCGGCTTATAACCGCAGGACGGGCAAAGAGCAACAGTCCGGCCATGGGATTCTCATCCGCGGGGGCGCCCGCCCGCCAGAAACGGCAGGATCAGTGAGAGCCCGGTCCCCACGAGGGCGGAGACGACGATCAGCAGATGCGTGTTGACGCTGGCGCTGGCGAGCGTCTCCAGCGCATCCGGCGCCCGCGATGCACCGAGTGCTGCGGCTCCGGCTGCGATGCCGGCCGGGTAGGTTCCCACCCCTGCGGGCGCGTGGACGGGCAAAACGGAGGAGATCTCGCCGCCCAGCGCACCCCCGACGCTTGCCGAAAGCGGCCAGACGCCCATCAGCGCGAGAACCCAGGCGAGCACGGCCACCTTGATGCCCCAGTTGACGACGGTGAGGAACCAGGCGCGGCCGAAAGCGCCGAGATCGGCCGGGATCCCGGCATCGATCTCGTCGATCACGCGTGCAAGTTTTGCCGGAAGATGCCGTTTCGCCAGCCTGACGACGCCTTTGCGCAAGGGAAACAGGAAAAGGGGCAGCACGAGAAAGAGCGCCCATAGCGTTCCCGCGGCGACGGATCGCTCGGCCGTCGCGACCAGCCCCATGCCGCCGGCGGCGAGAAGGGCATGAAGATCGAGCAGGCGCAGGACGAGGAGCGCCGAGGCGCCGCGTGCCAGCGGCACGCCGAATTCCGAGCGCATCAACAGGGGAAAGCTGGTCTCGCCGGTGCGCAGCGGCATCATGATGTTGAGGAGATTGTGGATCTGCGTGACCCGGAACAGCGCGAGAAAGCGGCCGTGGGTCTCGTGGCGAAAATAGTCCTGCATGCGGTGGGTGCGAATGAAATAGGTCGCGACGAGCAGCGCCAGCGCCATCGTCCCCGTCCCAGGCCCCACAGCCCGCCACCGCGAGAGGATCTCGCCCCATCCCAGAAACCACTGGAGAAAGGCGGCATAGAGACCGACGACGCCAAGGGTGATCACCAGCATGTGGTTGTGTTTTCCTGACGTTTGCACGCTCTCGTCCCCCAAGGCCGTTCTTGCGGCAACATGCCGCCGCGCGCTGTGGATTGCTCCCTGCGGGCGCCTGCTATAACGGAAGCGCGGGAAAAACCAGATATATCCGGAGCGCCAGGTGCGGGAACCCACGTCAGTGACAGAGAGCGATGCCGAGACCGCGGGCGAGGTCGAGCTTTCGATCCTCATTCCGGTCTGCAACGAAGAGGAGAGCATTTCGCCGCTTTTCGACAAGATCTGCGATGCGATGCGGGATTTCGGCAAGCCCTGGGAACTGATCATCGTCGATGACGGCTCGACGGACGGGACGCTGGTCAATCTGCGCAAGGAATTTGCCCGGCCGGATCTCGATCTGAGGATCGTCGAGTTCCAGCGCAATTTCGGCAAGGCGGCGGGCCTGCAGGCGGGCATCGACGTGGCGCGGGGGCGCCTGCTCGTCACGCTCGACGGCGATCTTCAGAACGACCCTTACGATATCCCGCACATGGTCACTGTTCTGGAAGAGCGCGGTCTCGATCTTCTCTGTGGCTGGCGCAAGGCGCGGCAGGACGGGCTCGTCCTGCGGCTGATCCCGTCCTGGTTTGCAAACCGGCTCATCCGCAAGATCACCGGCGTGCACATTCACGATTACGGCTGCGGCCTGAAGCTCTATCGCACCGACATTCTCCGGCAGATCCGCATTCTCGGCGGCATGCATCGCTTCATTCCCGCCTGGATCGCAACCGTCGTGCCGACATCGCGCATCGGCGAGATGGTGGTGAACCACTATCCCCGCCAGTTCGGCGAATCCAAATACGGGATCTCGCGCACCTTCCGCGTCTTCCTCGATCTCCTGTCGGTGCTGTTCTTCATGCGCTTTCGCCAGCGCCCGGCCCAGTTCTTCGGCTCCATCGGCCTCGTTTTCGGCGCCGTCTGCAGCCTCATGTTCGTCCATCTCGCATGGACGAAGTTCGTGCTGGGGCAGGATATCGGCACACGGCCGATGTTCATCATCGCCGTCATGCTCTTCATCGCGTCGGTCCAGATGATCACCACCGGCATCGTGGCGGAGATGCTGGCGCGCATGCAGGTCGGGGAAACCAATTATATCGTGCGCCGTGTTCACGGCCGGGATGACTGAGGTGATCGAAGCACTGTCGCGTCGTCGCGGGCGGCTCATCGGACTGCTGGCCCTCTATTTCCTTGTCAACATCGCGCTCCGGCTCGCTCTGCCGTCTTCGCTGGAGCTCGACGAGGGCCAGCAGCTGTTTCTCGCGCAGTGGCTCGCCGTCGGCTACGACAGCCAGCCACCGTTCTACAACTGGCTGCAATACGGCGTCGTCCAGCTGCTGGGGGATACCGTGCTGGCGCTGTCGCTTCTCAAGAATGCGATGCTGTTTGCCTGCTACGGGCTGGTGGGCATGACGGCGGCGCGGATCATCCGCAATCCCGTTCTCGTCGTCATCGCCGTGCTCGGGCTCCTGACCGTGCCGCAGATCGTCTTCGAGGCGCAACGCGACCTGACGCATACGGTGGCCGTGCTCTTTGCCGCCTGTCTCTTCGTCTACGCGCTGGTCGCAACCCTGCAGCAGCCGACGGCCGGCCATTATGCGCTGACGGGGCTCGCGATCGGGCTCGGCGTCATCGCCAAGTACAATTTCGTCCTGCTTCCCGTCGCGGCTCTCGTCGCCGTCCTGCTCGATCCCGTCTTCCGGCGGCGCCTTTTCGACATGCGGCTGGTTCTGACGGCCGTCATCGCCATCGCGATCGTGACGCCGCACGGCTTGTGGTTCATCGAGCATCTCCAGACGGCGACGGACCGGACGCTCGGCAAGTTGATGCAGGACGGTGATGACGGCCGCCTGGACCAGATCGGCGATGGCCTGCTTTCGCTCGCGCAGGCGCTGATCGCGTTCTCGGTTGTCACGATCGGTGTGTTTGCCGCCGTGTTCGGCCGGCAGTTGCGCGCCGCGTGGCGCACGCAAAGCGCCTGGTCGCGGCTGATCGGCCGGATGCTTCTCATTCTCGTCGCAGCGCTCGTGCTGCTCGTCCTGATCGGCGGCGCCTCCCACATCAAGGATCGGTGGCTGACGCCGTTCTTCTTTCTGCTGCCGGTCTATCTCGCCTTGAAGATCGATCTTCTGGACCGGCCTCTCGGGTCGGCGCCGAGGCACTTCGGGCGGATCGCCCTTCTTGTCATGATCGTCGTCCCCCTGGTGCTCTTTGCGCGCGTGCCCGCGGCACGGCTGACCGGCGACTACAAGAAGATCAACGTTCCCTACCAGCCGGCGATCGAGGCGATTCTGGCGACCGGTCGCCACCGCCCGACGCTGATCGCAACCGTCGAGCTGCAGATGGCCGGCAACCTTCGCCTCAACGCGCCGGGTATTCCGGTGATGATCCCCGGCTACGAGGTCTTCCAGCCGCAGGTGGCCTTCGACGCCGAGCACCCTCTGTTGATGGTGTGGCGCGACAAGGGGCAAGCGGATGCGCCGCTGGAACCGCTGTTGCAGGGCTGGCACGACGCCTATATCCGCGCCGCTACCGGCGCCTCCGCCAATCCGGTCGAGGCACACGACATCGCGCTGCCCTATCACTACGGCCGGCCGGGGGATCTCTATCATGTCCGCTATGCGTGGGTGTATCCGCCGGCACGGTGAAGGCACCCCCCGGAAAACCCCATGAAAAAGCCGTCTGGGACAGCGTCGCGGACGGCTTTTGGATGCTGGTCGGGCGTTTCCCGGCAGCGCGTCTCGCCCGGAGATTATCTCGGGGCGAGCACCATCATCATCTGGCGGCCTTCGAGCTTGGGCTCGGCTTCCACCTTGGCGATGGTCGTGGTGTCTTCCTTGACCTGAAGCAGAAGCTTCATGCCGAGTTCCTGGTGCGCCATTTCACGGCCGCGGAACTTCAGCGTCACCTTGACCTTGTCGCCTTCCTCGAAGAAGCGGTTCATCGCGCGCATCTTCACCTCGTAGTCGTGGGTGTCGATGTTCGGACGCATCTTGATCTCCTTGATCTCGATGATCTTCTGCTTCTTGCGGGCTTCGGCGGCTTTCTTCTGGGTCGCGTACTTCATCTTGCCAAGATCGAGGATCTTGCACACCGGCGGTTCGGCGTTCGGCGAGATCTCGACGAGATCGAGGCCGGATTCCTCTGCCATGCGGAGTGCCTGGTCGGTCGGCACGATGCCCTGGTTGCCGCCCTCGGCATCAATCAGCTGGATCCGGGGAACGCGGATCTCCTTGTTGGAACGGGGGCCGTCCTTGACCGGGGCATCATTTTTGAAAGGTCTGCGAATGGTCGTACTCTCCTCGAGTTGTTGACGACGTTTTGATGTTAGACGAGGCAGGATCCGAAGGCGGCGCTGGCCGCGGGATTGTCTGGATCGTTTGAGGCGACGTCTCTACCACAGGTCGGAAAGAAAATCACCACCTGTCATGCGCCCGCAAAATCTGTTTTAGAAGAATTTCGGCCGCCTCTTCGCCAGAATACGTCGCCTTGGCCAGAATACGTCGTCTTGGAAGGAATGGATATGTCGCTTACCCCCCAGCTTGTCCAGCCGGAGACCCTCGATGTCGGAAAGGAGGGCACGGCACGGCGCATCGCCTACATCCTCCAACCCGCCACGGAGGAGACGAAGCCGACCCTTGTCTGGCTCGGCGGTTACCGCTCCGACATGAGCGGCACCAAGGCGGTGGAGATCGAGCGTCATGCACGCGAAACCGGCTGTGCCTGCCTGCGGCTGGATTATTCCGGCCACGGCGCGTCCGGCGGTGCATTCCGCGACGGCACGATCTCGCGCTGGCTGGAGGAGAGCCTTGCCGTCATCGACCACGCCGTCCGCGGCCCGATGATCCTCATCGGCTCGTCCATGGGCGCCTGGATCGCGCTGCGCACTGTGCAGACCCTGCGGGCCCGGGGCGATGGGCAGCGCATCCAGGGCCTCGTGCTGATCGCACCGGCCCCGGATTTCACGGTCGACCTGATCGAGCCGAACCTGACGGACACCGAGCGGGCCTCGCTTGCCGAGCGCGGCTATTTCGAGGAGCCGACGCCCTACGGCCCCGACGCCAACGTCTTCACCTCAGCCCTCATCGAGGACGGGCGGGCGAACGTGGTTCTCTCCGGCATGATCGAGACGGGATGCCCGATCCATATTCTCCAGGGCATGGCGGACCCGGATGTGCCCTTTGCCCATGCCCTGAAGCTGATGGAACACCTGCCGGCCGACGACGTCGTCATGACGCTCATCGGCGACGGCGATCACCGCCTGTCCCGCCCCGAAGATATCGAGCGGATCCTCGCGGCGATCGACGGCCTGACGACGGCCTGACGACGGCTTGACGGCGGACTAGGCCCTCAAGGCTTCGCGTGCCGTGGCCGCTGCGCGCGCGTTGACGAGCGTCGCAAGCGTGCGGGCCTTCTGCAGGCAGGCCGGCTGCTGGTCGAGGAAGCGGCCGGAGTCGATTTCCATGATCAGCGTCGTATCCGGCAGGAAGGTCAGTTCGGAGAAGATCTCTTCCCAGGCGATATCGCCCCAGCCGATCGGCAGATGCAGGTCGCCGATGCCAAGCGCGGTGGCCTCCGCCGGGTGGTAGAAGGTCTTCTTCGTCGAGGGCAGGCCGAAGCTGTCATGGACGTGCAGATGTCCGGTGACCGGCGCCATGGCGCGCAGCTCGTCGCGGAAATCGAGCCCCTTGAAGGTCGATTCGATATAGGCATGCGAGAAGTCGATCAGCGCCACGACATTGTCGGAGCCGATCGCCCGCACCGTTTCGGCCACCTGGCTCGGCGTCTGGCGGTATTGTCCGCTTTCCGTGGTGAAGATGTTTTCCAGCACGATGCGCACGCCGTAGCCGCGGGCGATTTCGCCCATTTCGGCCAGCGCCTCGCGCTCCATCCGGTCGAGATCCGCACCGTTTTCCTCCGGCCCGAGAAGGGCCGCACCGGAATGATGCACGAGAATGCCGGCGCCGAGCCGGTCGCAGAGCTCGAGCATCGCCCGCACCACCTTTTTCTGCAGATGCAGATGCTGGCGGTCCATGAAGTTGGAAATGATCTGCCCGTGCAGGGAGAGTTTCTGGAAGCCGTAGGGCCGCACGATATCGACGACCCGTCGGGTGCGGTCCTCGATGATCCGGCCGCCGGCGATGATCTCCTCGCCATAGATGCCGATCTCGCAGGCATTGGCGCCGGTCTCGGCGATCTCGCGCAGCGAGGCGTCGAGCACCGAGAGGTCGCCCTTGCCGGTGCGGTTGCAGAAGCCAACGGCGGAAATGATGTCGCTCATGGATGAATCGTCCTCATCGTCTGTTGAAATCGGTCTGCCATCGAGACGATACCCGCCGCGATGATGTGTGTCGGTCAAACGGCTTCCGCAGCCTGGCGGACAGGCTCGTGCCGCCCCATGGAATGCGTGACGTCGAGGCGGCGTCCGGTTTCCCGGTCGAAGACGTGCAGCTGGGCGGGCGGCAGGGCCAGTCCGATCAGATCGCCGGACGCCACACGGATATCAAGCGGGATGGCGGCTGCAAAGATGCGGCTGCCGAAGGCGGCATGGACGATCCGTCCCGAGCCGAGCTCTTCGACGAAATCGACCCGTGCCGGCAGGCCCTCGCCCGCCGGCAGCACGCGGCATTCCTCCGGGCGGATGCCGAGCGTCACGTCGCGGCCGGCAAGGGCCGCGGCCATGGCGGAGGAGATCGGGATCGCCAGATGCTCATGGCGGGCGACCGTGGCGGATGCGTCGATGCGGGCGTCCATGAGGTTCATCGGCGGCGCGCCGATGAACGCGGCGACGAAGGTGCTGGCCGGGCGGTGATAGATGTCGAGCGGCTGGCCGACCTGCTCCACCTGGCCCTTGTTCATGACGACGAGCTTGTCGGCCAGCGTCATCGCCTCCACCTGGTCGTGCGTGACGAAGACGGAGGTGGCCGACAGGCGCTGGTGCAGCTTGCGGATCTCGGCCCGCATGGTGACGCGCAGGGTGGCGTCGAGGTTCGACAGCGGCTCGTCGAACAGGAAGACGCCGGGTTCGCGGATGATCGCGCGGGCCATGGCGACGCGCTGGCGCTGCCCGCCCGAAAGGGCCGCCGGCTTGCGCTGCAGATAATCGCCGAGCCCGACGATCTTGGCGGTCTCGGCAATGCGCGCGCGGCGCTCGGCCTTGGGCACGCCCGCCACTTTCAGCGCATAACCGATATTGTCGGCCACCGTCATGTGCGGATAGAGCGCGTAGTTCTGGAACACCATGGCGCAGCCGCGCTCGCGGGGTTCGAGCTTGTTGACGACGCGGCCGTTGATCTCGATCTCACCGCCGGTGATGTCCTCAAGCCCCGCGATCATGCGCAGCAGTGTGGACTTGCCGCAGCCGGAGGGGCCGAGGATGACGACGAACTCGCCGGAGGCGAAGGCAAGGTCGATGCCGTGCAGCGTTGCGGTCTTGCCGTAGGATTTGCGGACGGCCCGGACGGTGATGTCAGCCATGGATGAAGCCTTTCTGTTTGGAGTGGCTGCTTTTCAGCGCCGGAATGTCATTTTTCGCTGGAGACGAGGCCGCGCACGAACCAGCGCTGGAGGACCGCGACGACGAGGAGCGGCGGCAGCATGATGATGAGCGAGCCGGCCAGCGTGACGTTCCAGTCCGGCGTGCCGTTCTCGGCCGGCAGCAACGCGACGAGCGACATCATGGTGGTCTTGTAGGCGGGATCGGTGATCATCAGCAGCGGCCAGAGATACTGGTTCCAGCCGAAGACGAACATGATGGTGGTGAGCGCCAGCATGTTGGTGCGCGACAGGGGCAAGAGCACGTCGAAGAAGAACCGGATGGGCCCCGATCCGTCCATGCGGGCGGCTTCGGCCAGCTCGTCGGGCAGGGTCATGAAGAACTGGCGGTAGAGGAAGGTGCCGGTGGCTGTTGCGACCAGCGGCAGCGTCAGTCCCGCGTAGGAGTTGAGCAGGTTCCATTCGATCGACACCGTGATGCCGGTGACCCAGGCGATCAGAAGACGGATCGGCTCGAACAGGTCCGCGGCGACCGCATAGGTCGGGACCACGCGCACTTCGAGGGGAAGCATCAGCGTGATGAACACGATCCAGAAGAAGAAGTGCTTGAGCGGTGTGCGGAAGAACACGATCGAGAACGCGGTGAGCGCCGACAGCGCGACTTTGCCGAACGTGACGATGCTTGCCATGATGAAGCTGTTCAGCATGGCCGTGCCGAGATCCGCCCGCTGCCAGGCTGCCGTCATGTTCACGATCAGCTGGTTCTGCGGCAGGAAGTTGAAGGGAACGGCATTGACCTGCTGCACGGTCTGGCTGGCGCCGGCGACGATGACGGCGAAGGGACCGAGGAGAAGGAGAAAGCCGAGCGCCATCAGCACGTAGGTGAAGGCGTCGGCATAGGGTGTGCGCTGGATCACGGTCGTCTCACTTGTAATGCACGCGCCGCTCGACGAAGCGGAACTGGATGAAGGTGAAGATCATGATGAGGCCGATGAGCACGATGCTCTGGGCGGAGGCGCCGGAATAGTTGAGGCCGCGGAACGCCTCCTCGACGATGCGGTAGACCATGACGTCGGTGCCGTGGTTGGGTCCGCCATCCGTCGTGCGGGCGACGATGCCGTAGGTGTCGGCACCGACGAAGCCTTCGGTCATCATGATGACGGTGAGGAAGAACAGGGTGGGCGCCAGCATCGGGATCTGGATGTCGATCGCCCGGCGGATCGGCCCGGAGCCATCCATCGCGGCCGCTTCGGTCAGCGATTTCGGCACGGATTGCAGGCCTGCGAGCAGGAAGATGAAGGTGTAGCCGGCCCATTTCCAGGCGAATACGACGATGACGAGGATCAGCGCGTGGCTCCCGTATTTCGCGGGATTCCAGAAATCGGGAAAGACGGAATTCACCGAGGCCATCAGCCCGCGCTCGGGCGACAGGATGAAGCGGAAGGCCATGCCCGCGGCCGGACCGGCAATCGCGTAAGGCAGGATATAGAGAAAGCGCACGGCGCCCGAGCCCGGCAGTTGCCGGTCCACGGCCAGCGCCAGCACGAGGCCGATGAAGATGGTGCTGAGCGTGCCGGCCAGCGCGAAGGTGAGGCTGACGACGACCGAGTTCCAATAGAGCGGATCGGCGAACACGTCGCGGAAATTGGCGAGACCGACGAACTCGGCAGACCCGCCGAAGGGCGGCTCCAGCGTGAAGGCCCAGCGGACGACGGCGACGGCGGGCCAATAGAAGAACAGCGCGATCAGCGCGAGCTGCGGCAGGGCGAAGGCGGTCGGAAGCCACCAGCTTCGAAAGACGGCGCGTTTGTCCATGATGGGGAACCTGAAAGCAAGCAGACGGCAGGAAAGCCTGCCGCAGGACGCGGCAGGCTCGATGACGGTGGGGAGCGCTTAGTTCAGAGTCTGGCCGGCATAGGTCTTTTCGAAGCGGCGCAGGATGGTGTTGCTGCGCTCGGCAGCCTGGTCGAGGGCAGTCTGCACGTCGGCGTTCTGCATGAAGATCGCTTCGAGCGCGGTGCCGACTTCCTTGCGGATCTGCGTGAAGCCGCCGAGGCGGATGCCGCGGGTGTTCTCCGAGGTCGGCGTGTAGGTGAGGCTGGCGATCGCCAGTTCACGACCCTTGTAGGGCGCCTTGTCGTAGAAGCCGTTGGCCTTCATGGCGTCGAAGCCGGTCTTGGTGACGGGGATGTAGCCCGTGACCGTCGACCACCACTGCGTCATTTCCGGTGTGCCGAGATAGTTGAGGAACGCGGCGGCACCCTTGTATTCGGCTTCCGGCCGGCCGGCCATGACCCAGAGCGAAGCCCCGCCGACGAGCGAGTTCTGGCGCTCGGTGCCCTTCCAGACGGGAAGCATGGCCATGTCCCACTTGACACTTTCCGGCATGGTCTTGCCGATCGTGCCGTGGTCGGCGACCGACGTCTGGATCATCTGGCAGGTCTGCGAGGTGAAGGCGGGAACGACGTCCATGCCGAGCTGCTTGGTCTTGACGACCACCAGCTTCTCGTCGGCGAGCTTCTTCAGAAACTTCACCTGATCGACGAACTTGGTCTTGTTGAAGACGACTTCGGCATCGAGGCCCTTGTAGCCGTTGGCCTGCGTGGCGATCGGCTGGTTGTGGATAGCCGAGAACTGCTCCATCGTCGCCCAGGTGTCGAAGCTCATGCCCATCGGGCATTCGTAGCCGGCGGCCTTTAGCTTGCGGGCGGCCTCTTCGACCTGCTCCCAGGTGTCCGGCTTGAAGTCGATGCCGGCCTTGGCGAAGGCGTCGGCATTATAATAGAACATCGCGGTGGAGGAGTTGAACGGGAAGGAGTTCAGCTCGCCGGCAGCGGTCGCGTAATAATTGGCAATGCCGCCGAAATAGTTGTTCCAGTCGATCGTGTAGCCATTGTCGGCCATCAGCGTCTTGGCCGGAATGAAGGCCTTGGACAGCATCAGGTCCAGCGTGCCGGCATCGTAGATCTGGGTGATGGCCGGCTGCTTCTTGGAGCGATAGGCGGCGATCGTGTTCTGCAGTGTGGTGTCGTAGCCGTTCTGCGAGGTGCAGACGATCTCGAAGTCGCCCTGCGACTGGTTGAACTTCGAGCAGGCTTCCTGCACGCGCTCGCCGAGATCGCCCGACAGGCCGTACCAGAATTCGAACTTGGTCTTTTCCGCGTGAGCCGGGGTGGTCGTGGCGGTGAGGGTGGTGGCGGCCAAAAGGCCCGCCAGGACGGATGTCAGAACGGAAATTTTCATTTTGTGCCTCTTGCAGGGACGTGAAGGCCTATCCGGGCTCGAGGCCTCGGATAAATCCTCGCCGCTGCTAGCAGCCGGGCATGACAGTCAGGCGTCGGTTTGTTTACGGAATCATGACGGTCGAAAATGACGCAGTGCGGCGCACCCGAAACCGGCAAATGCCCGAAAAACAGTGGAAGCGCGGTGTTAACCTTTCCCGACGGGACGCGCGTCTCTCAAAAAGAATATTGATTTCAAAGGCATGGAGAAGGTGATGCCGAATTGCCTCCAATTTTAACCATATGAATCGATCCCCAAATCTTCAGATTGACGCAGGGGGAAGGAGGCTGTTAACTTTCTGTTAACGATTAGAGCGGTGCGCGCAGCCTTCAAGACGCGAAACCGGCGTTGGTGTCATTTTTCGAGCGGGGACCGGACGTCGCATGCTTTGCGGCGAAGGCATCCCTGCGCCACAGGGGATGTGCATGGCACAGATGACGGGGCTCAAGGGAATGGTCTTCGCGCTCGCGAGCCTTCTCGTATCGGCCGGTGCCGCCGTACCGGCGCTCTCGGCGACCGCACTGTCCATGCAGACGGGTGCCATCACGTCCCAGCCCATCGGCCACTACGAATTCTGCAAGACGCATGCCGCCGAGTGCGACATCCGCACCCGCTCGACGCCCGCACCCCGGGTCACCGCCTATGGCTGGTCGGTCATCCGCGCCGTCAACGCCGATACCAACCACGAGATCACGCCGATGACCGATCTTGAGCTTTACGGTCGGGACGAGGTCTGGGCCTATCCGGAAACCGCCGGCGACTGCGAGGACTACGTTCTTCTCAAGCGCAAGCGTCTCATGGAAAAGGGCTTTTCGCCGGCCGACGTGCTGATCACCGTCGTGCGCAAGCCGGACGGCGAAGGTCACGCGGTCCTGACCGTGCGCACCGCCCAGGGCGACTTCGTCCTCGACAATCTCGACGACGACGTGAAGCTCTGGACCAAGACGTCCTACCGCTTCCTCAAGCGCCAGGCCTCGTTCAACACGGGCCGCTGGGTCACCATCGAAAACGGTGCCGAAATCGTCGTGGGCTCGGTCGGGCGGTAACGCGCGACAACAGCCGGGAAGGAATGAGAGGCGCCTGATGGCGCCTCAACTGTTTCCAATCAGAATACCCGCCCCCAGAACCAGCCCGCCGCCCAGCACCACCTGAAAG
The DNA here is from genome assembly GCF_003217095.1 of Rhizobium sp. PP-CC-3A-592. GTDB lineage: Bacteria > Pseudomonadota > Alphaproteobacteria > Rhizobiales > Rhizobiaceae > Ferranicluibacter. Next base: position 1,477,191 of record NZ_QJSR01000001.1, on the reverse strand, counting down.
GCCGCGCGCAAAAACGGCGTTTCCATGAAGCGGTTCTGGATGAAGGCGATGGCCCAGAGTTCGATGAAGACGACGGCGACGGCGAGTGTGGTTGCGGTCCAGAAATCCGGGATCAGATAGGGCAGAGCGTGGCCAAGGCCGCCGACGGCGGTCATGATGCCGCAGGCGAGACCGCGCTTCAGCGGCGAACCGCGCCCGGAGATCTTGCCGTCGTCATGCGCCGCTTCCGTGAAGCCCATGGAGATGCCGGCACCGACGGAGGCCGACAGGCCGACGAGGAAGGTCTGCCAGGTATCCTGCGTCGCGAAGGCGGCGGCGAAGATCGGGGCCAGCGTCGAGACGGACCCGTCCATCAGGCCCGCAAGCCCCGGCTGGACATAGGTGAGCACGAACTGCCGCCGCGCCGTGTCGTCCTCCGAGGCCTTGACGTCGTCGGGTGCGTGCCGCGCGCCGAGCATGCGGGCGATGTCCTCGTGGCCTTCTTCGGCCAGTGCGAGATCGCCCAGCAGTTTTCGCGTTTCGGCATCCCCGGTACGCTTGGCCGCCTCATGATAGAAGTTCTGCGCCTGCCGTTCCATCGCCTCGGCCTCGCTCCGCATCTGGTCGAGCGTCAGGTTGCGCTGTAGCCAATCGGGCTTCTGGCGGATGAAGCCGCTGACATGCTCGCGGCGAATGAGCGGGATCCGCTCGCCGAACCGCCGGCGATGCATGTCGATCAGCATGTTGCGGTGCGTATGCTCGACCGTCGCCATGTCCTCGAACACCTTGGCCGAGGCGGGATAGGCGGCGCGCAGGTGATCGGCATAGGCAAGATAGATCCGCGCATCGTCCTCTTCGGACGAGATCGCAAGCGCCAGGATTTCCTGCTCGCTCAAACTGTCAAAGGTGCGGCGGGAACGGGAGAAGAGGGTCGTCAGCATGGTCGGTCCTGAATTTAGAATAATTCTAAACTAGACCCTTTGCCGACAAGATCAAGGGCGAATGTGCAGGCGCGTTCCAGCAGACTGTGCGCGCTGCGGGACATTCGGAAAAGCGCCCATTTAAGTTGTCGCGCAGAACCAAAGCTTACGGCGCAGGACTCGCGAGGGAACAAAACCGCACGCATCACGTTCACTTGGGCAATTCGAAATCATTGAACCCACGGAGAATGACAATGGACGTAAACGGCGTAGGCTGGCTCGCAGCAATCATCATCGGCGGTTTTGCCGGCTGGCTCGCAGAACAGTTCATGAAGTCCAATATGGGCGTGTTCATGAACATCATCCTCGGCATCATCGGTGCCGTCGTCCTCAATGCGATCCTGGCCGCCCTCGGCGTATCGCTGGGTGCCGGCTGGATCGCGTACCTGATCACCGGCTTCATCGGTGCCTGTGTTCTCATCGCCATCGGGCGCATGGTGCGCCGCTAAGCGGCGTAACAGGGCGGCAGGCGTGACGGACCGCGAACTTTTCTAGGAGATCAACATGCTGACATTCGCTGCCGAAGGCAACGGTCAGGGCAAGCTGGAAATCAACGGGCAGACGGCGCCCGTGACGTACGAACTTGTCGTCGCCCGGGAAGAGGACGAATCGCGTCAGGTGCGCATCCGTCTCAATGCACCGCGCGACTGGCTGCTGAACCAGGGCTTTAAGGGTGAGGCGACGCTCGTGCGCGCCAATGGCGACCGTATTCCCGTCCGCCGCGAAGGTGGGCTGGATGTGAGCGATGCCGTCTCGGTGACGCTCGAAGGGTATGACGATACGCGAAGCGACGCGTCCGATGTGGACGCGGCCTATCCCGAACTGAAGCACTGATTTCAACCGCATGGCCGAAAGAGTAAAAAAGGGCGCCGTTCATCGCGGCGCCCTTTTTGCGGTGTTCGTTTGCGGGACGATCAGTCCTTCGCACGCTCGACATAGGAATTGTCTTCCGTCGCGATGACGACGCGGGTGTTTGCGACGATGTGCGGGGGAACGAGTGTGCGAACGCCGTTCGACAGGATGGCGGGCTTGTAGGACGACGACGCCGTCTGGCCCTTTGTGACCGGCTCGGTTTCGACGATCTCCAGCGTCACGTGGCGCGGCAGCTGGATCGCGATGGCGAGGCCTTCGTGGATCGACAGCGTTACGGTCATGCCGTCCTGGAGGAAGACCTTCTGGTCGCCGATGTCGTCGGCTGTCATCACCAGCTGGTCGTAGTTTGCCGGGTTCATGAAGTGGAAGCCTTCGCCGTCCTCATAGAGGAAGGTGTGGTCGCTGTCCTCGACATAGGCGCGCTCGACCTGCTCGGTCGTGCGGTAGCGCTCGGAAACTTTCACGCCGTCGGAGATGCGGCGCATGTCCACCTGCGTTACCGGCGTGCCCTTGCCGGGGTGGAAGTTGGCGGCCGTGAGAACGACATAGAGCTTGCCGTCGACGTCGAGCACATTGCCCTTGCGAACGGAGGAGGCGATCACCTTGACCATAAGTCTTCCTTGTAACTGATAAAGATGCATCGTAGAGCGTTGAAAATCTGCCCATCTGCGATGCGGGTAAAACCGGATTTGGGCCGCACCTAGCGCATATCAGGGCAAATAGCCAGTGCGGGCCGCGCGGCGGACGCCAAGAATGCCTGAACATGAAGGGCTGCTTTCCGCGCAAGCGATGCCCGAGACCGAACCCCAAACACCGAACTAGGGACCGACCCTGCCATGACGCCAGCCGCAGCCTCCCCCTGGTGGACCCCGCATGTTCACGCCGACCGCCGTCCCTTTCTGTTGGCCAGAAACCGGATCAAGGCAGCGCTGCGCGGTTATCTCGGGCGCGAGGATTTTATCGAGGTGGAGACCGCAGCTCTTCAGGTCTCGCCCGGCAACGAAGCCCATCTCCATGCCTTCGAGACGGCCGCGATCGATCATGACGGCACGCGCACGCCGTTTTACCTCCATACATCGCCGGAGTTCGCCTGCAAGAAGTTGCTGGCGGCGGGCGAACAGCGCATCGCCTGCTTCGCGCCGGTCTACCGCAATCGCGAGCGTGGCCCGTTGCATCACCCCGAGTTCACCATGCTCGAATGGTATCGCACCGGCGAGACGTACCAGTCGCTGATGACGGATTGCCACGAGATCCTGATGCGCGCGACGGAGGCTGCGGAAACGCGGCTGCTCCGCCATCGCGGCCGGTTCTGCGATCCCGCGCTTGAGCCGGAACGCCTGACGCTGGCGGACGCCTTCACCCGATATGCGGGCATCGATCTCCTTGCGACGGTCGGCCCCACGGGCGAGACCGACCGCGATGCGCTGGCTGCGGCCGTCGGCAGTGCCGGGATCCGCATGGCGGGGGATGACAGCTGGTCCGATCTCTTCAGCCGGGTTCTGGTCGAGAAGATCGAGCCGCATCTGGGCCTTGGCCGGGCGACGATCCTCATGGAGTATCCGGTTGCGGAAGCTGCACTCGCCCGCCCGTCGCCTGGAGATGCGCGCGTCGCGGAACGGTTCGAGCTCTATGCCTGCGGCGTCGAGCTGGCCAATGCCTTCGGCGAACTGACGGACGCCGGCGAGCAGCGGCGGCGGTTCGAGCTGGAAATGGCAGAGAAGAGCCGCATCTATGGCGAGCGCTATCCGCTGGACGAGGATTTTCTCGCAGCCCTCGCGATCATGCCGGAGGCGAGCGGCAGTGCTCTGGGTTTCGACCGTCTCGTGATGCTGGCAACGGATGCCTCCCGGATCGAGCAGGTGCTCTGGGCGCCGGTGGCAGGCACGGAAGCGGGACAATGAGCGGTCCGAGGGCAGGCATGGTGCTGAAAAGCATCTCTCAACTGCGCGATGCCGGGCTCCTGGGCGAGCAGACCGGCGACGTCGAGGCGGTCGCGCGTCGCTATGCCGTCGCCGTTACGCCGGCCATGGCCGCGCTCATCGATCCCGATGATCCCCGCGATCCGATCGCGCTCCAGTTTATTCCCGATGTTGCCGAACTCGACCACAGGCCGGAAGAGCGTGCCGATCCGATCGGCGACGCCGCCCACAGTCCAGTCGAAGGCATCGTCCATCGCTATCCGGATCGCGTGCTGCTGAAGGCCGTGCATGTGTGTCCGGTCTATTGCCGCTTCTGCTTCCGCCGCGAGATGGTCGGTCCGGACGGTCTGGGGACCCTGATGCCAGATGCGCTGGATGCGGCGATCGCCTATATCGCGGACCATGCCGAGATCTGGGAGGTTATTCTGACCGGTGGCGATCCGCTGGTGCTCTCGCCCCGAAGGCTGGCCGACATCATGGGGCGGCTCGCTGCCATCGACCATGTGAAGATCATCCGTCTGCACAGCCGCGTTCCCGCTGTCGATCCCTCGCGGATCGATGCGGCGCTGATCGCCGCCCTCAAGGCGAGCCGCAAGACGGTCTATGTCGCGCTGCACGCCAACCATCCGCGCGAGCTGACGCCGGAGGCACGCGACGCCTGCGCCCGGCTGGTGGATGCCGGCATCGTCATGATCAGCCAGACGGTGCTGCTGAAGGGCGTGAACGACGATGTCGCTACGCTGTCGGCGCTGATGCGGGCGTTCGTGGAGACGCGTATCAAGCCCTATTACCTGCACCATCCGGATCTGGCGCCGGGAACCGCGCATTTCCGCCTGTCGGTGGAAGAGGGGCAGGCGCTGGTCGCCGCCCTGCGTGGCACGATTTCCGGCCTCTGCCAGCCGACCTACGTGCTCGACATCCCCGGCGGCCACGGCAAGGCGGTCATTGCGGCAGCGAGCATCGAGCGGACCGATCAGGGCCACAGGGTCGAGGATTTCCGCGGTGGTATCCATGACTATCCGCCCCGCTGAACGAAAAAAGCCGGTACCTTGCGGCACCGGCTCTCATCATTTCCGAAGAAAAAGGACGCTTACTGTTCCTTGATCGGCGCGATGGAGATTTCCACGCGACGGTTCTGGGCGCGGCCGGCTTCGCTGGAGTTGGAAGCGACCGGGCGTTCGGCGCCATAGCCCATGGCCGACATGCGGCGCTGGTCCACGCCCTGCGACCCCAAATAATTGGCAACCGAGGCGGCGCGGCGTTCCGACAAAGCCTGATTGTGGCCGGCGCTGCCGGTCGAGTCCGTGTGGCCATCGACATCGACGAGCGTCTTGTTGAACTTGCGCAGCACGATCGCCACCGAGTTCAGCGTCGAGTAGAAGCCGGGCATGACCTGATCCTGGTCGGTCGCGAACGTGATGTTCGACGGCATGTTCAGGATGATGCGGTCGCCCTGGCGGGTGACGGAGACGCCGGTGCCCTGAAGCTGCGCGCGCAACTCGTTTTCCTGGCTGTCCATGTAGTTGCCGATGAGGCCGCCGCCGAGTGCGCCGATGCCGGCACCGACCAGCGCGGAATCACGCCGGCCACGGGCGCTGCCGCCGACGAGAAGGCCGGTTGCGGCACCGAGGCCGGCACCGATCAGTGCGCCGCCTGCCGTGTTCGACATCTTCTGTTCGCCCGTATACGGGTCGGTCGTCGTGCAGCCGGAAAGGTAGATGGCCGAGACGGCCACGATGGCGAGTTTCTTCATCATCGAATCAAGAGTCCCCAAAATTGCTCCCTGTTCCTCATAGCATTGATTGCGGCCTTATGATGGAAATCGGGTTTCGGCCGGATGAGCGCAGGTGTCGGATGGGGTGAGCGACTTGTAGAAGAACGTCGAGTCACAGAAGCTCCCATCCGGAAAGAGCGCATAGTCTGGAATGACACCGGCACGGCTCCAGCCGAGCCGCGCATAGATCGCCTCGGCCGGACTGCCGGTTGCCGTATCCAGCACGAGAAGATGCCGCCCGAGCGCGAGCGACTGGCTCTCCGCTGCCGTCATCAGCAGGCGCGCAAGTCCCCGGCCACGCCCTTGCCGGTGGACGAGAAGCTTCTTCAGGTCGGCCCGGTGCGGCTGGTTCGGGGGCAATCCGATGCCGAGCTGCACCGTGCCGAGGATTGCGCCATCCACTTCCGCTGCGAACAGCACGGTCTGCCCGGCGGCAACGGCATCAGCGACACCGGTCCAGTAGGTCGTCGCATCCTCATCGCCGAAGGGCGAGAGAAAGCCGACCGACGCGCCGTCGGCAACGCAGTCGATCAGGATCGCCGAAAGTGCTGAGATCGCCGCGCGAGCCTCATCGCCGGTCAGGCGGCGAATCGCCGGCAATGTGGTGTTCATGGCCATCGTCATGAGCGTCCCTTGCTTGTTTGCGGATGACCGCGATGGAGGATGATGGCGTAGCGGGCCATGTCTGCATGCGGGTTCGAGAACACGATCATCTCGCTCAGCCGCATGAACAGGCAGTCGCCGGGGTGGAGATGGTAGGTCTCGTCGCCCGCCGTCATCGTCATGTGGCCGTCGAGCAGCCAGAGATGCTGCGTCGTGCCGCTGTCGAACGCCTGCGGCTCGAACACGACGCGTCCGCCCGGGGGGAAGCTGACATCGACGATATCGACCGGCGACCCCGTGGCTTCCGGCGACACGGCCCGCCGGATATAGCCGGTCTCCGGATCCCGCCAGATATGCTGGTCTTCCGCCCGCCGCAAAGGGCTTTCCGGTGCCGCATCTTCGGCGAAGAACCGCGACAGGGTCGTGCCGAGCGCGTGGCAGAGACGCGCCAGAAGCTGCGCGGTCGGATTGGCCTCGCCGCGCTCGATCCGCGAGATCATGGCGCGGCTGACGCCGGCGCGTTGCGCCAGTGCATCGAGGGTGGTCGCGTGGTTTTGTCGCAGCGATCGGAGTCTTTCGCCGATATCCGCGTCGGACGGGGGCATGTCTGATTCCATTAAAAGAGAATTGCAATCTTCTATAGTGGAGTCAATCGATCCTGCTGACGGCGGGAATTATGGTATCCGAAAGCTGAACGCCCTGCATTTCCCGCTTTGCGGGCGTCGGGAGCGCTGCTATATGCGGGCGCATGAGCACACCATCCTCCAAGACGCCGCTGGATCATATCCGCAACTTCTCCATCGTCGCCCACATCGACCATGGCAAGTCGACGCTTGCCGACCGGTTGATCCAGTCGACGGGCGGCCTTGCCGAGCGCGACATGTCCGAGCAGGTGCTGGACTCGATGGATATCGAGCGCGAGCGCGGTATCACCATCAAGGCCCAGACGGTGCGTCTGCACTACAAGGCCAACAATGGCGAAACCTATATCCTGAACCTGATCGACACGCCCGGCCATGTCGACTTCGCCTATGAAGTCTCCCGCTCGCTGTCGGCCTGCGAAGGCTCGCTGCTGGTGGTGGATGCCAGCCAGGGTGTCGAGGCGCAGACGCTGGCCAACGTCTATCAGGCGATCGACAACAATCACGAGATCGTCACGGTCCTCAACAAGATCGACCTGCCGGCGGCCGAACCCGACCGCATCCGCGAGCAGATCGAAGAGGTCATCGGCATCGATGCGAGCCAGGCGGTGCTGATTTCGGCCAAGACCGGCTTTGGCATTCCCGACGTTCTCGAAGCCATCGTCCACCAGCTGCCCGCGCCGAAAAGCCCGGGTGGCGAAAAGGCGCCCTTGAAGGCGCTGCTGGTCGATAGCTGGTACGACACCTATCTCGGCGTCATGGTTCTCGTGCGCGTCATCGACGGCGTGCTCTCCAAGGGCCAGACGATCCGCATGATGGGCACGGACGCAAAGTATCAGGTGGAGCGCGTCGGCGTTCTCACGCCGAAGATGCTGGCCGTCGACAGCCTCGGCCCGGGCGAGATCGGCTTCTTCACCGGCTCCATCAAGGAAGTGGCCGATACCCGCGTCGGCGATACGATCACCGAGGACAAGAAGCCGACGGCGCAAGCGCTGCCGGGCTTCAAGCCGGCCCAGCCGGTGGTGTTCTGCGGCCTCTTCCCGGTCGATGCCGCCGATTTCGAGGACCTGCGCTCGGCCATGGGCAAGCTGCGTCTCAACGACGCGTCCTTCTCCTTCGAAATGGAAAGCTCGGCCGCCCTCGGCTTCGGTTTCCGCTGCGGCTTCCTCGGCCTGCTGCACCTCGAAATCATTCAGGAACGCCTCGAGCGCGAGTTCGACCTCGACCTGATCGCGACGGCACCCTCGGTGGTCTACAAGCTGACCATGACGGATGGCTCCGAGAAGGAGCTGCACAACCCGGCTGACATGCCGGATCCGGTACGGATTTCCGAGATCCACGAGCCCTGGATCAAGGCGACGATCCTGACCCCCGACGATTATCTCGGCGGCATCCTGAAGCTTTGCCAGGACCGCCGTGGCGTGCAGACGGAGCTGACCTATGTCGGCAAGCGCGCCATGCTCACCTATGAGCTGCCGCTCAACGAAGTCGTCTTCGACTTCTACGACCGGCTGAAGTCGATCTCCAAGGGCTATGCCTCCTTCGACTACCATCTCGACGGCTACAAGGAGGGCAACCTCGTGAAGATGTCGATCATGGTCAATGGCGAGCCGGTCGATGCGCTCTCCATGCTCGTGCACCGCTCGGCGGCCGAAAAGCGCGGACGCGACATGTGCGAGAAGCTGAAGGACCTGATCCCGCGGCACATGTTCAAGATCCCGATCCAGGCGGCCATCGGCGGCAACGTCATCGCCCGCGAGACGATCTCGGCCATGCGCAAGGACGTGACGGCCAAGTGCTACGGCGGCGACGCCAGCCGCAAGCGCAAGCTGCTCGACAAGCAGAAGGCCGGCAAGAAGCGCATGCGCCAGTTCGGCAAGGTCGATATCCCGCAGGAAGCCTTCATCGCCGCCCTGAAGATGAGCGACGAATAGCCCCTTTTTTTCCGGGTGGGATGGTCTATCCTGATCGCTACCGCCCGGAAGCGGCCTGCAGCTTTGCAAAACCATCTGCAGGACGCGTCAGGGCTTCCATCGAGGATGCTCCCATGTCGCAAACTGCCCGGATACGGCCTGACGTCTCGCTCGACGACAAACTCGTTGCCGACGCGCTGGAGCTGAACATCGATATATCGCGTGCGGCAGCCGACGGCGTCGCCAAAGCGGTCAAGGCAGAGCGGGAGCGTCTTTGGCTGATCGAGAACGCCGAGGCCTTTGCCGCCAGCAATCGCTATGTCGCCGAACATGGCCTGCCGCTCGCGCGCTACCGCCAGTTCTGATGGCGCGGTTCTGCGTCCATCGCTTGAAATATGACGGGGCTCTGGCGCTCGACGTCCAAGCGGAAATCCTGGCCGATCTGGACACGCGCACGATGATACCGCTCCTGTCTCAGGACGATATCGCCTCGGCATTCCCGCGCCTCAACCCGACATTCGAGATCGAGGGCAGCCGGCTTGTGATGGCCACGCAGTTCATCGCCGTGGTGCCGACCCGAGAGATCGGAACGACCGTCGCCGATCTCAGAAAACGTTCCGACGAGATCACGGCCGCCCTCGATTTCCTCTTCCAGGGCTTCTAGACTAGTCGTGCTTGCAGGGCCAGTTCGGCGGCGGCGTCAGTCCCGCTGGAAGCTTCGTCGTCCCGTCGCCGCAGGCGAGTGCGATCTGCTCCTGTTTCAGGCCGGTCGCCGCCGACAGGTCCAGCCCTTCGACGCGCGTGAGGAACAGGAACGCCTCGTCGAATGCGATGGGGCCCTTGAATGTCGCACCGGTCAGCTTGGCGCGGGCGAGGTTTGCCAGCGAGAAGCGCGTGCCGGTGATGGTTGATTTCGAGAAGTTGACCCGGGAAAGCTCGGCCTTGCTGAAATCCGCCCCGGTCAGGTCCGCCTCCGTCAGGTTGGTGCGCTGCAATTCGGCACCGGCGAAGGACGCCCCGGCCGCCTTGATGCCGGAAAAGTTGGAGCGATAGGCTTCGATCCGGGAAAAGTTCGCCTTTTCGGCCGTGGCGCCGCTCAGCGACGCGCGGATCAGCGTGGCTTTTTCGAGGTTCGCCTCGGTCAGATCCGAGCCGCCGAGATCGGTGGCCGACAGGTTTGCACCGGAAAGAACCGCCTTGGTCAGGGTGCTGGAGGGTAGCATCAGGTTGGCCTTGCTGCAGCCGCTCCAATCGATCCCGGCATTGGGCGTTGCCTCGCAATCCGCGGCCGCCACCGGGCCGGATGCGCCATAGAGGCTGGCGAGGATCATGCCGGCGCACAGGCCTGCGAGCGGCAAGCTGGCATGTCGGGCGGCCTTGACGCGGGCGGCGACCCGGTCGCGAAAGGCCCAGTCGCGAAAGGCCCGGTCGCGAAAGGAAGGGGTCTGGGCCCGGCCGGTGTGGTTCGTCATCATTGCCTTGCACGCTGGAAACCGGCGTGTCCTCCACCTGTTCATGATGACGAACATAGGTGGAAGAAACCCGGGCCGCAATGGTGGACCCGGGTTTCGTCACCGCTGACAGACGCTCGATGACCGGGCGCCTCAGGCCGCATCCACCCGTGCCGTCGCCCCATCGCGCGCCACAACGATCCTGCGGACCCAGGCGCGTGCGAGCGCAAGGCCCGCCGTGTCCGACGCGGCACCGTGCTGCGCTTCCAGATCTGCGGAGCGGGACAGCCAATCGGGGTCGATCCGGTCGATCTGGTCCTTGTAGATCTCCTTCCATCTGGCGATGACGGCCGTTCCCGCCTCAAAGTGGAACTGCATCCCGTAGCTCGCCCGGCCGATGCGGAAGGCCTGTAGCGGAACCGCGTCGTTGCCCGCCAGAACCTCCGCTGCCTGCGGCAGGGTGAAGGTGTCGGAATGCCACTGGAAGGCCGGAAAGCGTGCGCCGGCCGCAGACAGAACCGGGTCCACCTGTCCCGCCGCCGTCAGCCCGATCTCCTGCCAGCCGAACTCGCGCGCCGCGCCGAGACGATTGTCGCCGCCATGCGCCCGGGCGAGAAGCTGGCTGCCGAGGCAGATGCCCAGCACCGCCCGGTCCGTTTCCGTGAAACGGCGCATCAGATCGCAAAGCGTCGGCAGATAGGGATGGAGCGCATCGTCGCGCGCGCTCTGCTCCCCGCCCAGCACCACCAGGGCATCGTAAGGCTCCGGCTCTGCCGGTAGGGCATCGCCGGCATAGGCCTTGCGGATATCGAGACGCGCGCCCGCTTCCGCCAGCGCGACACCGACGAGACCGAGATCCGAATGGGGCATGTTTTCGATGACGAGGACGTGCATGGCGGCTCCGCAGACTTGACGTTGTCGGATAGAGATCATGCGCGGCGGAAACGTTCAAGAGGGTGGTACAAGCCCGCATTTGCGGGACTTTTGCGCGCCGAGCCTTGACCTTCAGCCTCGAAAGAGGCATTGCACCGCCTCAATCGCGCCGAGATCGGCGCTCGATATTGGATACATCATGGCCAAATCCACCTCTTCGGGCCGCACCCAGCGCATGCTGCGGGTCGGCGAACAAGTCCGCGCAGCCCTGGTTCAGGTTCTGCAGCGGGGAGAGGTGCGCGATGCGCTGATCGAAAGCACGGTCATCTCGATTTCGGAAGTCCGCATGTCGACGGACCTGAAGGTGGCCACCGCCTATGTGACGCCGCTCGGCGTCGCCGATCACGCCGGCATCGTCGAAGCGCTGAACCGGCATGCCAAATTCCTGCGGGGCCGCCTGTCGCCGCATCTGCGCCAGATGAAGTACATGCCGGAAGTGCGCTTCGAGGACGATACGAGCTTCGACAACTACAAGAAGATCGATGACCTCCTGCGTTCGCCCGATGTCGCGCGCGATCTCGGCCCGAGCGACGACGAGGCCGACGACCGCTAGGACGCCAAAGGTCGTCTGCCGTCGTGTGATACGACGTGATGTGCCTGCACAATGATGCAAGACCTTCGGGTTTCCACGAAACCGACACGAACATTGGAACGACAAGACGATGGGTAAACCGCGCAAACCAAAAGGGCGGCCGGTCTCCGGCTGGCTGATCCTCGACAAGCCGCTGGATTTCGGATCGACGGAAGCCGTCTCCAAGATCAAGTGGCTCTTCAAGGCGCAGAAGGCCGGCCATGCCGGCACGCTCGATCCGCTGGCCTCCGGCATGCTGCCGATCGCGCTGGGCGACGCCACGAAGACCGTGCCCTACGTGATGGACGGGCGCAAGATCTACGAATTCACCGTCGCCTGGGGCGAGGAGCGCACGACCGACGACCTGGAAGGCGCGGTGGTCCAATCCTCCGACGAGCGCCCGAGCGAGGAGGACGTCCGCGCCCTCCTGCCGAACTATACCGGCGTCATCGAGCAGGTCCCCCCGCAGTTCTCCGCCATCAAGATCGCCGGCGAACGCGCCTATGATCTGGCGCGGGGCGGCGAGGTGCTCGACATTCCCCCGCGCGAGGTCGAGATCTTCCGTCTGTCGCTGCTCGGCTGCACGCCTCATCTGGCGCATTTCGAGATCGAATGCGGCAAGGGCACCTATGTCCGCTCGCTCGCCCGCGATTTCGGCCGCGATCTCGGCTGCTTCGGCCACATCGCCTCGCTGCGCCGCTCCTTCGTCGCGCCTTTTGCCGAGGACAAGATGGTGCCGCTGTCGCAACTGACGGCGCTCGAATCCATCGAGAGCGACGAGGACCGGCTGGCGGCGCTCGACGCGTTCCTGATCGATACGGGCGAGGCCCTGTCGAACCTGCCGCATATCGCCATCACCGAGGATCAGGCGCACCGCATCCGCATGGGCAACCCGATCATCCTGCGCGGTCGCGATGCGCCGCTGGCCGAAGACGAGGCCTATGCCACCGTTCGCGGCCGGCTGGTTGCCATCGGCGAGATCGGCGAAGGCGAATTCCGCCCGAAGCGCGTCTTCAACACCGACTGATCCGGCCCCGCTGAGCCGGGCCCCGCTGACTGGGCACGCCGTCCGCTTGCGCGCACACGAACCCGTGTCCTTTCAAACAGGGTCCGGGCGTGGTCTAGTGACGTGATTCGGGGCGTCGGCCGTGCCAGTCGGACGACATCTGTTCCGGTCGAGGGAGCGGGCCGGCATTGATCGTCCGGAAGGGGGTCGAAAGGCAGCGCCTCCAGCGTCTCCAGACGGATGCGCGGCGCTGCGGGGGCGAGGGATCTTGGGTGTTGGGCTGAACAGAGGCTTGCGCCAACGAACCATCAGCGGGCTTTCCAGCCTGCGCGAACGCCTGCGCCGGCCTCTGGCCTTCTACCTGGCCGCCTTGCTGCTGGTGGCGATCATTCCGTCCTTCCTCTTCTCCATGGTGGTGCTGAAACGCAGCATGGACGATCAGGAGCGCGTGGTCACCGCGCTTCTGAAAGCCTCGACCGGCTCGGTGACGCGGGCCGTGGAGCGCGAGGTGGACGGCATGCTGACGACGCTGCGCGTGCTCGCCTCGTCACGGACGCTGGAAGACGAGGATCTCGGCGCCTTCTACCGGCGCGCTTCCTCGGCGCTTGCCGGCACGGGCATGAACCTCCTGATCATCGACCGCAGCTACCAGCAGTTGCTCAATACGCGCATTCCCTTGGGCCAGCCGCTCGGCCGGGCGTCGGATCCGGTCTCCGTCGATCAAGCGTTTCGAAGCGGCGCACCTCTGGTCTCCCCGGTGTTTTTCGGGCGAACGGCGCAGACGTGGGTGTTCAACGTCTACCTCCCCGTCTTGTCGGCCAACCGGCACGGCGACTATCTGATGACGCTGACGCGCGATGCGGTGTCGCTGGAGCGCTCGATCGGTCGTGATGTGCTGTCGCCCGGCTGGAACGCCGCCATCATCGACGGTGCCGGCGATGTCGTGGCCGCATCGGACCCGAAGGTCGAACCCGGCAAGCCGTTCTTCATGTCCATCGTGCCCTCCTTGCGTGTCGGTGTGGGCGAAGCGGAGGAGGGTGGCACCCGCTACCGAACCGTCACGGAGTTCTCCGTGCTCAGCGGCTGGAAGATCGTCGCCTGGGCCAAAGCCTCCGATGTCGAAGCGGCTGCGCGTCGCTCCTATGCGTGGCTGGCGGGCGGTGCGCTGGTGTTTGCCGCCATCGCCCTTGGCATTTCGCTCGCCATCGCGCGCATGATGAGCCGGGGCGTGCGGCTGCTGGCGGATGACGCCCGCAGGCTCGGGCAGGGCAAGCCGGTCGTCCTGCGTCCGCATATGGTGGAGGAGGTGACCATCGTCTCGACCGCCCTTTCGGAAGCCGCGGAAGAGCGGGTGCGGGCCGAGGCGGAAATCCGCTTCCTGATGCGCGAGGTGGCGCACCGTTCCAAGAACCAGCTGAGCGTCATCCAGTCCATGCTCAGCCAGTCCATGCCCAGCCAGTCCGGCGCATCGCCGGACAGCCGGCAGGATTTCGTGGAATCCTTCCGCCGCCGCGTCGCAGGCCTTGCACGTTCCACCGACCTGATGATCGCGAATGCGGCGCAGGGCATCGACATGGACGAACTGGCGCACAATCAATTGCAGCCCTTCATCCCCGATGATGGCGATCGGTTCCACATCTCCGGCCCGCCGGTGCGGCTGGATACGCAGGTGTCGCAGACGCTGGGCATGGCGCTGCACGAGCTCGCCACCAACGCCACCAAATACGGCGCGCTCGCGAATGCGAACGGCCGGGTCGATCTTTCCTGGACCCTCGACGAGGGGACGTTCCGCCTCGTCTGGCGCGAGAGCCGCGCCGACCTGACGCCGGAGATGCGGGCGCCTGGCCGCAAGGGCTTCGGCACGCTCGTGCTGGAGCGCATGCTCGGCATGTCGCTCGACGCGCGGCTGCAGCGGCTGATGCACGAGGACGGTATCGAGTGGCGGGTGGAGATCGACAGTGCCCGGCTGAACACGCCCGCACCGGACGGCGGCAAGGACGCGGCGGCAGGGTAGGGCAGGGGCACGCCCTCCCCGGCTGGCCTTGGGCCGGCTGGCCTTGGGCCGGCTGTCCTTGGGCCGGCTGTCCTCGGGAATGCGGCTCTTTCCTTTCTGTCACGAATGCTTTATAGGCACCGCCAGCATAAGGATGGGCTTTAACGTGCCCGTCTCCTTCTGCCTTCAAGGCCGCAGCTAGACGACATCCCGGCTGCCGGCGACCCGCAATCCTTAAAATCGAAAGGATCACACGATGTCGATCACTGCAGAACGCAAGGCAGACCTGATCAAGGAATATGCAACCACCGAAGGCGACACCGGTTCTCCGGAAGTCCAGGTGGCCATCCTGACCGAGCGGATCAACAACCTGACCGAACACTTCAAGGGCCACAAGAAAGACAACCACTCGCGTCGTGGCCTTCTCGCCATGGTTTCGAGCCGTCGTTCGCTTCTTGACTACCTCAAGAAGAAGGAAGAGGCCCGCTACACCAAGCTGATCACTTCCCTCGGCATCCGCCGTTAAGATCGTTCCCGGCGGGCGGCGTCTTCAGACGCTCGCCCGCCGGCCTCTTTTACGGATGCGGTTTCCGCATCTCGACTGAAAGTCCACGAGCAGGCCGGACGTGCCGGACTGCAGAGCAACAGATGACCTGTCATGGGGCAGGATTGCAGGATGCTTCGGAGCCTCTTCAGGCTTCGTGAACCCGGAAGCCTCCCGTTGTCTTGCCCGTGATGCGTCGACCATGCAGGGCCGCCCGCGCCGTTCTTTACAAAGGCCTGCGGCGCGGCCTTGCCGCACAAATGTTAGGACAAGATATGTTCGATACCCATAGCGTCGAAATCGAATGGGCAGGCCGCCCGCTGAAGCTTGAAACGGGCAAGATCGCCCGCCAGGCCGACGGCGCCGTTCTCGCCACCTACGGCGAAACCGTCGTTCTCGCCACCGTCGTTTCGGCCAAGTCGCCCAAGCCCGGTCAGGACTTCTTCCCGCTGACCGTCAACTACCAGGAAAAGACCTATGCCGCCGGCAAGATCCCGGGCGGCTACTTCAAGCGCGAAGGTCGCCCAAGCGAAAAGGAAACGCTGGTTTCCCGCCTGATCGACCGTCCGATCCGCCCGCTCTTCCCGGAAGGCTACAAGAACGACACCCAGGTCGTCGTCACCGTCGTCCAGCACGACCTTGAGAACGATCCGGACGTGCTGTCGATGGTTGCAGCCTCGGCTGCGCTGACGCTCTCCGGCATCCCCTTCATGGGCCCGGTCGGCGGCGCGCGCGTCGGCTACATCAACGGCGAATACGTCTTGAACCCGCATCTCGACGAGATGGACGAATCGGTTCTCGACCTCGTCGTCGCCGGCACGCAGGACGCCGTCCTGATGGTCGAGTCCGAAGCCAAGGAACTGAACGAAGAGATCATGCTCGGCGCCGTCATGTTCGGCCACAAGGGCTTCCAGCCGGTGATCGACGCGATCATCAAGCTTGCCGAAGTGGCCGCCAAGGAGCCGCGCGATTTCACGCCGGAAGATCATTCCGCCCTCGAAGCCGAAATGCTTCAGCATTTCGAAGCCGAGCTGCGCACCGCCTACAAGAACACCCAGAAGGCAGAGCGCTATGCAGCTGTCGATGCCGTCAAGGCCAAGGTGAAGGCACACTTCTTCCCGGAAGGCGCTGAGCCCAAGTACACGAGCGAAGTCATCGGTGCCGTCTTCAAGTACCTGCAGGCCAAGATCGTTCGCTGGAACATCCTCGACACCAAGAGCCGTATCGACGGCCGCGATCTCGACACGGTCCGCAAGATCGTCTCGGAAGTCGGCATCCTGCCGCGCACCCACGGTTCGGCCCTCTTCACCCGTGGCGAAACGCAGGCGATCGTCGTCGCCACGCTCGGCACCGGCGAAGACGAACAGTACGTCGACAGCCTGACGGGCATGTACAAGGAGCGCTTCCTGCTCCATTACAACTTCCCGCCCTACTCGGTCGGCGAAACCGGTCGCATGGGCTCCCCGGGCCGCCGCGAAATCGGCCACGGCAAGCTCGCCTGGCGCGCCATCCGTCCGATGCTCCCGAGCCCGGACCAGTTCCCCTACACGCTGCGTGTCGTCTCCGAGATCACCGAGTCGAACGGCTCGTCCTCGATGGCCACCGTCTGCGGCACTTCGCTGGCGCTGATGGATGCGGGCGTTCCGCTTGCCAAGCCGGTTGCCGGCATCGCCATGGGCCTGATCCTCGAAGGCGACCGCTTTGCGGTTCTCTCCGACATTCTGGGTGACGAAGACCACCTCGGCGACATGGACTTCAAGGTAGCGGGCACGGACGCCGGCATCACCTCGCTGCAGATGGACATCAAGATCGCCGGTATCACCGAAGAGATCATGAAGGTCGCTCTGAGCCAGGCACAGGGTGGCCGCAAGCACATCCTGCAGGAAATGGCCAACGCCATCACCGAAGGCCGCAGCCAGCTCGGCGAATTCGCACCGCGCATCGAAGTCATGCAGATCCCGGTCGACAAGATCCGGGAAGTCATCGGCTCCGGCGGCAAGGTCATCCGCGAAATCGTCGAGAAGACCGGCGCCAAGGTCAACATCGAGGACGACGGCACGATCAAGATCGCATCGTCTTCCGGCAAGGAGATCGAAGCGGCCCGCAAGTGGATCCACTCGATCGTTGCAGAACCGGAAGTCGGCCAGATCTACGAAGGCACCGTTGTGAAGACCGCCGATTTCGGCGCCTTCGTCAACTTCTTCGGCCCGCGTGACGGCCTCGTGCACATCTCGCAGCTGGCGACCGACCGCGTTGCCAAGACCTCCGACGTCGTCAAGGAAGGCGACAAGGTCTGGGTCAAGCTGATGGGCTTCGACGAGCGCGGCAAGGTGCGCCTGTCCATGAAGGTCGTCGATCAGGCCACCGGCAAGGAAGTCAGCGAAAAGGGTGGCGAAGCCGCCGAATAAGGCGAACCGCCGAATTTTGACAGGAAGGGCGCGGGGCGTTGATCGCTCCGCGCCCTTCTTGCATGATCAAGGATGCTGCCACGAGGCAGTGTCGGTACGAACACCGCCGGTTTCGCAAGGGATACGGCATGACGGGCAGCCGCAAGAGGCCGCCGAAGAGGCAAGACGCAATGACGAGCGACAAGGTCAAGACCCTGTTTCATCCCTTCGACAGCGGCGTGCTGTCGCCGCCGGGCGAAGGCGAACGCGTCCTCTTCCTGGCGGCCGAAACCGGCTACCGACTGCCGGAAGGCTTTGATGCGGAGCTCGTCTGCGTCCAACCGAACCGCCCGGCCTACCGCGCGCTGGTGTCTGCCGGCGCCACCGTCACGCCCTTCGTCGAGGGCGACGACTATGCCGCGACGCTGATCCTCTGCGGCAAGCACCGCGGCGAGAACGAGAACCGCATTGCCGAGGCGCTGAAGCGCACGCGCATCGGCGGCGTCATCGTCGTTGCCGGCACCAAGGAAGACGGCATCCAGTCGCTGCGCAAGCGCATCGGTGCGCTGGAGTGGGGCGGCGACAGCATGCCGAAATATCACGGCGTCGCCTTCTGGTTCGCGCGTCCCGAGGACCCGGCAGCCGAAATCGAACGCTTCGCCTCCAGCCCGGTTCGCGTTGAAGGCCGGTTCGATGCAGCCCCCGGCATGTTCTCGCACGACCGGATCGACGGCGGCTCGGAACTGCTGGCCTCGCGCCTGCCGACGGACTTCGCCGGCCACGCCGCCGATTTCGGCGCCGGCTGGGGCTACCTCTCGGTGATGCTTGCCGAACGCGCACCGGGCGTTAAAGGCATCGACCTGTTCGAGGCCGACTATCACGCGCTGGAGGCCGCCCGCGGCAACCTGAAGGCCAATGCACCGAAGGTGCCCACGCGCTTCCACTGGCAGGACCTGACGCAGGAAGCACCGCGCGATCACTACGACCTCGTCGTCATGAACCCGCCCTTCCACGAGACCCAGGCCGCCGATCCGGCTCTCGGCGCCGCCATGATCGCCATGGCCGCCAAATCCCTCAAAGCCGGCGGCCGCCTCATGCTGGTCGCCAACCGCGGCCTCCCCTACGAGCCGACCATGAACGCGACCTTCAAGGAATGGGGCGAAACCTGCCGGAATGCGCGGTTCAAGGTGCTGTGGGGGCGGAAGTAGGCCTGCTTCGGGTCACGTCCATTATGCAAAAGGCGCTGCGAGATGATCGCGGCGCCTTTTCTCATTCAATTTCGAAATCGGCTGTAGGCATCGATCAAGAGGCCCTGCAGATCTGTTACTGCGGTAGGGCGCTTGAGAATGGAGGCAGCTGAACATCCATCGACAGGCGAACCTCCTCGATACCCTCCATCTTCCGGATGCGGGAGGCGACAGTCTCTTCCGCCTCACCGTAAATAGCGCCGATATCCGGCATGACAGACACCACGACGAATCCCTGGCTGGACATCGTGTCTGCAATCGCTCGGGTGGCATCTATGTGATGATCGTCGACCACGACGGCATAGCTAAGCTTGCTCATAGTCTACCTCTTCTGCATCTGATGTGCATATGTGACACAATAAGTAGGAATATGGGTAGAGAAAATCAACTCACGGTGCAGGTGGCGCCGTTACGAGCCCCGCTCCTACATCCCTGACATTATACGTCAGCTTTCGTGAATGAGCTTTTAAAGCTTTCCAGAGCGCTCTTCCGCGCAGGCTTGGATCGCTCTCGGCCCACAATGCCGCCACTCCCGCTGCATGGGGACATGCCATGCTCGTGCCGCTGTTGGTGTTGTAGAGACGGGGACGCGGAACGCTCGAAAAGATGTTCACGCCCGGTGCAACGAGATCGAGTTCGCCACCATCCGGATTGATCCCGCCGTTCGAGAAGCTGGCAGGCTTGTAAAGCGGGTCAACCGCGCCGACCGCCAGAATCGACGGAACATTGGCCGGCCAGCCAACCGGCGCGATGGCATTGAAGGTCCGGTTGCTCTCGTTTCCTGCCGCAGCCATGATCAGGCAGCTGTTGTCGAGCGCTATCTTTGCGAGTCTCTCATGGGCGCGACTGTAGGAGATGCCAGGTTGAACCGGACCTCCCAAAGACATCGAAATGATCTCGCACCGCTGTTCGATGGCCCAACGTATGCCCGCAATGATGTCGCGCTCCGCACCGAAACCACGATTATTCAGAACCTTCCCGATATAAAGGGAGGCATCCGGCGCCACGCCGTATCGCGGTACGCCCGGGGAGCGGGCTCGTCCGGCTGCCGTCCCGGCACAGTGCGTTCCGTGCCCCTGGGCGTCCATGATATCTTCACCGTTTACGAAAGAGCGCGTGACGATCGACCGTCCCTTGAAGTCTGGATGGTCAAGGTCGATGCCGGTGTCCAGAATGGCAATGCGAATGCCAAGCCCGGTGTAGGACGACTCCCATGCTTTCGTTGCGCCCACACCCCATGTGTGTTCCGTCGTGTCCCGATACTCTTGCTGAGAGAAGAGAAAGAATTCCGGACGCGCTTCGAGGACAATGTCATCCCTTAGCAATTCAGCCATGACGCCAGCAGACCGACCAGACCTGGCCGGGGTAAAGAGGGCAACGCCGATATCTTCGAAAAGGAGGGTATGTTCGCCTTTGATCGAGCGCGAACCTTCGAAGGACTGGATAATATGAACCTGAGATTGTGTACGCGCTGTCAGGAGATCGACGCTCTCTCCGACAGAGGCCCCGTCATCGAGTGTGACGAGAATCGACCCCGTCAGGCGAGGCAGCAGGCTGTCCAGCAGAGGCCCGCTGTCTGCCAAGGCACTGTCTTCTGGCCCGACCTTACCGCTATGTCCGTTTCCGATAACCATGAATTCCCCCTGCGCTGAACCAGCGTGAGAGACTACAAGTTAAATTTCAGGTTGCAATAAACCGCCCCTGCCGAAACGGCTACCTGGAACTGCAGCGGGTTGTGTCGGGTCACTCCCCGTCCGCATTCCGCAACGTCTCCAGCACCGGCATCGACGTGATGTTGTAGCCGGAATCCACGTAGTGGATCTCGCCGGTCACGCCGGAGGCAAGGTCGGAGAGGAGGTAGAGGGCGGAGTTGCCGACGTCGTCGATGGTGACGGTGCGGCGAAGGGGGGCGTTCTTCTGGTTCCAGGAGAGCATGGCGCGCGCGTCGGAGATGCCTGCACCGGCGAGCGTGCGGATGGGGCCGGCGGAAATCGCGTTGACGCGGATGCCGCGCGGGCCGTAATCGGCGGCGAGATAGCGCACGGAGGCTTCAAGCGCCGCCTTGGCGACGCCCATGACGTTGTAGTTCGGCATGACGCGCACGGAGCCGCCATAGGTCAGGGTCAGCATCGAGCCGCCGTTCGTCATCATCGCGGCCGCGCGGCGCGCGATCTCGGTGAAGGAGAAGCAGGAGATGACCATGGTCCGGCTGAAATTGTCGCGGCTCGTATCGGCGTAGAGGCCCTTCAGCTCGTTCTTGTCGGAAAAGCCGATGGCGTGGACGATGAAATCCAGGGTGCCCCAGCGTTCCCTCAAGGTCTCGATGACGGTATCGACGGAGGCGAGGTCCTCGACGTCGCAGGGCAGCAGCAGGTCCGAATTCAGCTGGGCTGCCAGCGGCTTGACGCGCTTGCCGAGCGCTTCGCCCTGATAGGTGAAGGCAAGCTCGGCCCCTTGGCGCGAAAGCGCCTGGGAAATGCCCCAGGCGATCGAGTGACTGTTGGCGACGCCCATGATGAGCCCGCGCTTACCCGACATGAGACCGGTCATGGCAACTTACCCGTTATGGCGCTGGAAAACGAGCGTGGCATTGGTGCCGCCGAAGCCGAACGAGTTCGAAAGCACAGTGTCAATCTTCGCATCGTCGATGCGCTTGCGAACGATCGGCACGCCGTCGAATTCCGGGTCCATCTCGGTGATATGCGCGCTTTCGCCGATGAAGCGTTCCTGCATCATGAGCAGCGCGTAGATCGATTCCTGCACGCCGGCGGCACCCAGCGAATGGCCCGTCAGCGATTTGGTCGACTGGACCGGCGGGATCTTGTTGCCGAAGACCTCGCGGATCGCGCCGATCTCCTTGCTGTCGCCGACCGGCGTCGAGGTGCCGTGCGTGTTGATGTAATCGATTTCCGTCTTCACGGTCGCCAGCGCCTGCCGCATGCAGCGGATGGCGCCTTCGCCGGAGGGAGCGACCATGTCGTAGCCGTCCGACGTCGCGCCGTAGCCGGTGAGTTCTGCATAGATCTTCGCACCGCGGGCCTTGGCATGTTCCAGCTCTTCGAGCACCAGCACGCCGGCGCCGCCGGCGATGACGAAGCCGTCGCGCGAAACGTCATAGGCGCGCGAGGCCGTGGAGGGCGTGTCGTTGAATTTCGAGGACATGGCACCCATCGCGTCGAACAGGTTCGACATCGTCCAGTCGAGATCTTCGTGGCCGCCGGCGAACATGATGTCCTGCTTGCCCCACTGGATCATTTCCGCGGCATTGCCGATGCAATGCGCAGACGTCGAACAGGCCGACGAGATCGAATAGTTGACGCCGTGGATCTTGAACCAGGTGGCGAGCGTCGCCGAGGCGGTCGAGGACATGGCCTTGGGAACCGCGAACGGGCCGATGCGCTTCGGGCTGTTGTTCTTGCGGGTGATGTCGGCGGCTTCGATCAGCGTCTTGGTGGACGGTCCGCCCGAACCCATGATGATGCCGGTGCGCTCGTTGCCGGAGATGTCGCTTTCTTCCAGGCCCGAGTCCGCGATCGCCTGCTTCATCGCCACGTGGTTCCAGGCGCCGCCCTGCGACAAGAAGCGCGCCGCGCGGCGATCGACGAGGTCCGTCGTGTCCAGATCGGGCGAGCCCCAGACCTGGCAGCGGAATCCGTGTTCAGCGAAATCGTTGGAAAAGCTGATACCGGAGCTCGCATCGCGCAGCGATGCCGTAACTGCTTCGGCGTCGTTCCCGATGGAGGAAACGATACCAAGACCCGTGACAACAACCCGTCTCATCTCGATGACCTTTTCTTGAAGTGAACTGGACAAAGCGCCTTTGACCCCGTCAAGGATCAGGCGGCCTTCTCCTTCGACAGGCCGACGCGAAGGTCCGTTGCCTGGTAGATGGTTTCGCCATCGGCCTTCAGCCAGCCGTCCGCAATGCCGAGCACCAGCCGTCCGCGCATCACGCGCTTGAAGTCGATGCCGTATTCGAGCAGCTTGGTATCGGGAAGAACCATGCCTTTGAACTTCACCTCGCCGGTGGACAGCGCCATGCCGCGGCCGGGCTCGCCGAGCCAGCCGAGGAAGAAGCCCGTCAGCTGCCACATGCCGTCAAGGCCGAGGCAGCCGGGCATGATGGGATTGCCGGGGAAGTGGCAGGGAAAATACCAGTCGTCCGGCTTCACGTCATACGCGGCCCGGATATAGCCCTTGTCGAAGGTGCCGCCGGTTTCGGAAATGTCCGTTATGCGATGGACCATCAGCATCGGCGGAAGCGGCAACTGCGCATTGCCGGGGCCGAACAGTTCGCCCCGCGCGCAACGCAGGATGTCGTCGTAGCCGTAGCTGGATTGTCTGGTCGTCATGAACGTCTGGTGTCTCCGCCAAGGTGTCTCGTGAGCCCGATCGCACACCGGGTCTTATCTTTGCCGAGCCGTTCCGCCCGTCGTTCGATGCCGTCCGGGAGGTGCCGGCTCTGGCCCATATCCGCAGTCGCATAGCGCATGATACCGGAAACAACCAGTAGCAATTGCCATATCTGCAACTTTTCGGGCCGTTTTATCCCGATGGGCCGGTCCGGCACCGTTATGTGTATTGAAAGCCACGCTCACCAAAGTTATATCGACACGATGACTCCACTTAACAAGAGCCGCCCGGACAAGTCTGCATGACGATGGAAACAGAGATAAGGCCTGACGACCGTTTGCGCCGCTTCGGCCTCAGGCCGACGCGTCAGCGCATGGCGCTGGCCGATCTTCTGTTTGCAAAGGGCGACCGTCACCTGACGGTGGAGGAACTGCACGAGGAAGCCGTGACCGTCGGCGTGCCCGTGTCGCTGGCGACCGTTTACAACACGCTGCACCAGTTCACCGAGGCCGGCATGATCCGCGTTCTCTCGGTTGAGGGCGCACGGACCTATTTCGACACCAACGTCTCCGATCACCACCACTTCTTCGTGGAGGGTGCAAACGAGGTGCTCGATATCCCGGTCAACAACATCACCATCGGCAATCTTCCCGAGCCGCCCGAAGGCATGGAGATTTCCCATGTCGACGTGGTGATCCGGCTGAAGCCGAAGCAGCGCTGATTTATCGTCTCATCGTCAGAGAACGTCGTCAGGGTTCCGGCCCGGGCCGGCTTTGCCCGTGGGCAGCGTCCAGCCGAATTTGAGCGCGCCGCCCCGCACGATGAAGGCGCAGACGATGCCGAGCCCCGATGCGGCGATCAGCGGCAGGCCGACAAGCGTCGCGAGCGTGAAGACGGCGGAGCCCGTCAGAGCCGCCGTTACATAGATTTCCGGACGCAGGAGCACCGAGGGTTCCCCCGCGAGAAGATCGCGCAGGATGCCGCCGAAGGTGGCCGTCAGCATGCCCGTGACCAGGGCGACGACGGGTGATCCCGTGGCCGAAAGGCCCTTGGCGGCCCCCATGACGCAATAGGCGGACAGCCCGATCGCGTCGAGCCAGACGAGCGCACGATAGCGCGAATCGAGCCGGTGCGAGGATAAGAAGAGAATGACGCCGACGCTCGCGCAGATGACGAGGTAGAGCGGGTTCTTCACCCAGAAGACCGGCGTCGCCCCGAGGATGACGTCCCGCAGCGTGCCCCCGCCGATGCCGGTGATGGAGGCGAGGAAGATGTAGCCGATGATATCGAGCTGCTTGCGCGAGGCCGACAGCGCGCCGGTGGCGGCGAAGACAGCGACGCCGGCATAATCGAGAAGATCGAGTACGCTCATGGGCTTTCCACCGAGGGAAAGAGAGCGGAGGTGCGGCCCGTGAAGGAATAGGCTGCAAGGCCGATCCACTCCCGCACCGCCGTCGTCGTCAGCTGAGCGTTGAGCGCCGGCTGGCTGAAGTCGAAGCCGGGGCGCGCCTTGCCGGTCGTCCGGTAATCCGTCGGCCAGGGCGTGACGGCGATCCCGAGCTTGCGGAACAGCCCGACGGCGCGCGGCATGTGGAAGGCCGAGGTGATCAGCAGGCAGTTCGACAATCCGTTCTGCGACAGGATCGCCTGCGTATTCGCAGCGTTCTCGAACGTCGTGCGTGAGGCGTCCTCGCGGATCAGGCGCTCGACGGGCACGCCGAAGAGGGGAAAGAACCGCTCGGCGGCATCGGCGTCGCCCTCATAGGTGCCGCTGAGCGAGCCATCGCCGCCCGACACGAGAATGCGCGCCGTGGGCACGAGGCGGGCGATGCGCAATGCCTCGACGAAGCGGTCGGCCGCCTGGTTGAACTCGATCCCGCCGCGCGATGCCATCACCTCGTTCTCGAAAGCGCCGCCGAGAATGATCATGCAGGAGAGATCGTCGGGGAGGGCTGGCGGACGCGGAAACCGGTCTTCCAGCCGCTGCAGGAGCACGCTGCCCGTCGTCGTGAACAGGGCCACGAAGAGGAGGAGCGCGGCGAAGCCCGACAGAAGGAGCCCCAGCCGCTGGTAGCCGGCGACGACGGAGATGAAGCCGGAGAGCACGAGCGCAAAGGCGAGCGACAGGGGCTGGGCGAGCAGCCAGAAGATCTTGGAGACGAGAAACATGGATGTGGGCACGCGCGGTTTGGATGTCGATGGGCGACCATAGACGTCAGCCTTGGCCGGAAGCAACCGGCCGTGTCATGCAAGGCGCTGTCGTGACCGCCGCGTGATCGCCGGTCTTGGCTCTCGTCTTGCACGCGAGCGACCTTTGCCGCATGAAGCGAACCATGACGACAGCGGACACCATGGCAAAGACGATCGCGATCATCGGCGGCGGACCGGCGGGACTGGCGGCTGCCGAAGTCCTGTCGGAAACGCATTATCGCGTCACGGTCTATGACGCCATGCCGACGATCGGCCGGAAGTTCCTGCTCGCCGGCAAGTCGGGCCTCAACCTGACGCATGCCGAGCCCTATGACAACTTCGCCAGCCGCTTCGGCGCCGCCAATGCCAGCCTCCGTCCGGCTCTCGATGCCTTCGACCCGGAAGACGTGCGGCGCTGGGCGGAAAGTTTAGGGGTCGAGACCTTCGTCGGCTCGTCGGGGCGCGTGTTTCCCAAAGCCATGAAGGCATCGCCCCTGCTGCGCGCATGGCGCCAGCGACTGGAGACGCGCGGTGTCGCCATCCAGACCCGCTGGCGCTGGATCGGCTTCGATGATGGTGGTGAAAACGAGGAGCTCGTGTTCGAAACGCCGGAGGGTGTCCAGACCATCGCCAGCGATGCGACGCTGCTGGCGCTGGGCGGGGCAAGCTGGCCGCGGCTCGGGTCCGACGCGCGGTGGGTGCCGATTCTGGAAGCGAGGGGGATTGCCGTTGCGCCGTTCCGTCCGGCCAATTGCGGCTTCGATGTCGCCTGGAGCGAGGATTTTGCGACGCGGTTTGCAGGGGTCCCGTTGAAGTCGGTCGTGGCGACGTCGGAGGGTGGCCGCACACAAGGCGAGTTCGTCATCACGCGTCACGGGATCGAGGGAAGCCTCGTCTATAGCCACTCGGCGGCGCTGCGGGACAGGCTGGAGGCGGAGGGGCAGGCAGACTTCACTCTCGATCTTCTGCCGGGCCGCTCGCTGGAGGCTTTGACATCGGCGCTGGAGGCAGCACCCCGCAAGGCGAGCTTCAGCAATCGTCTGCGCAAGGCTGCAAGGATCGACGGTGTGAAGCTGGCATTGCTGCGGGAAATCGTTCGCGATGCAGATCGTTTGCCGGCGAGAGATTTGGCTTCAGCCTTGAAAATGCTGCGTATTCCCTTGAGTCGCCCAAGGCCGATTGCGGAGGCGATTTCGTCTGCCGGCGGCATCCCGCTTGCTTCGATGGACGCTGCTGGAATGATCCGGCAAATGCCCGGCGTGTTCGTGGCGGGCGAAATGACGGATTGGGAAGCGCCGACCGGCGGATATCTGCTGACGGCCTGTCTTGCGACGGGCCGGTCTGCGGCGTCAGGTCTGTTGGATTGGCTTGCCGACAGGGGCGGTGTCTAGCGGAAGACCGGCGCCCGCGTGGCGTTCGTCAGCAATTCCTGCTCGGTCGCGAACTGCCCAAAAAGCCGCATCAGACGGATTTTCTCGTCATCGCCAAGCCGATAGCGCCAGCAGAAATCCTCCACGCTGCGCACCCGGCGCAATGGGCTGTTTTCCACTTTGGCAACATCGATATGCTCGCTCACGATCTGTCCCCTTCGACTGGCGGATAGCAAACAATCCGCGACGGGAATGGTTCCATCGCGGATGCGTTTTTGTCGCTTAGATCGGGGGAGATCGGTCGCTTGGCTTACTTCTTCAGAATAACCCAGATGGCATGGATGATGCCGGGGATGTAGCCGAAGATCGTGAGCAGGATGTTCAGCCAGAAATGCAGGCCGATACCGACCTGAAGAAACACGCCGACGGGCGGTACGAGAATGGCAAGCAGAATGCGGACGACATCCATGGAGGTCTCTTTCTTGAAAAACTGTGGTGGTCAAACGAGCGGGCGGCCGGAAGGTTCAATTTCCAGCCGACCCGGCGTCAGCGGCGAGGTTTAGAGAACGGCGCTACCCGCCATGAAGGCGAGGACCACGAAGATCAGGAAGACGACGACGGCGATGGCAAACAGTACGCGCGCGATCGTTGCTGTCGCAGCGGAAACGCCCGAGAAGCCCAGAAAGCCGGTGACGAGGGAAACGACGAAGAAGATCAGCGCCCATTTGAGCATGGTAGTTCCTTTACGAACGGGTTCGTTGGCAAACGCATTCGTCCGATATTTGTTCCTGATAGAGGTCCGGGTGAATGCCGGCCGGCATTAAAATAGTTGAATGACGCGACGCGCACCGAGGAGGAAAACGCTTGTCTTGATAAAGACGGAGACCCTCTATGATCGAAGAGAAGAAGAAGCGTCGTCCGAAAGCGGGGCCGGCGCTCGGGAATATCGATGAAACCAAGGTGGTGGCCCAGGCAATCATCGACACGCAGCTGAATGCTGCCCGTGAGAAAACGGAGCGCTTGAAACGGCTTCGCCAGCAGCGCGAAGCGCAGCAGGGCGAGGTCGCTCGCTGAGCGGCCTCCCGGACCGAAACACCCCCGCTTTTCCCGCGGTAGCGCCGTTGAATGTTGCGGTAAGGTGATCGCTGGCCGGATGGGTGGGAAGCTCGTCTGCCGTTTCGTTGGCCATAGGAAGAAAGCGGAAAAATCCCTATGTTCTTCATCCCCATCGCGTCCGCCTGACACGGCCTGCGATCTGCTGAGGGAAGTATGTGAACCACGCTTGGTTCCGCCCGACGGACGATTTTTCCTGAGATGGCAGCATCACGGTTCCGCGCTTTGGAACGTGCATCCAGGCGGCCGTCTCTCGGAACCGTCACGGACCCAAGGCGGTTTGCATGCCCCAGCCTGTTCTTCTTGTTTTACATACCCCGTTCATGCTTCATGTGCAGGATTGCGCATAGACGTCTCTGAATAATCTGCAAGGAGCTCACGGTGATGAATGATCTGGAACCTGCAGACACCGTCGTCGCAACGCCACGCCGCCGTGTCGTCATCATCGGAGCCGGCTTTGGCGGTCTTGCATGTGCCGGCGCGCTTGGAGACACGGATGTCGACGTGATCGTCATCGACCGCCGCAACCACAATCTGTTCCAGCCGCTGCTCTATCAGGTCGCAACCGCGGCCCTGTCTCCGGCCGATATCGCCGAGCCGATCCGCCGGACGCTCGGGCGCTACCGCAACGTCCACATCATGCTGGCCGAGGCCAATGGCATCGACGTCGAGACGAAGCAGGTGACGCTCAAGGATGGCGGCACGGTCTTCTACGACCAGTTGGTGATCGCCACTGGCTCGGACTATAATTACTTCGGCCATGACGCGTGGCAGCATTTCGCGCCCGGCCTGAAGACCCTTCACGAAGCCCGTCGCATCCGTCACCGCCTGCTTCTGTCGTTCGAAAAGGCCGAGCGGACGAAGGATCCGGCGGAGCGGAAGGCTCTGCTCACCAGCATCGTCGTCGGAGGCGGGCCGACCGGCGTCGAGATGGCGGGTGCCATTTCCGAACTCGGCCGCTCCATGGCGCACCGTGACTTCCGCTCCATTCCGGCAAGCGATCTCAGGGTCATCCTGGTCGAGGCTGGGCCGCGCATCCTTTCCGCCTTTCCGGAACACCTGCAGGCCTATGCCATCCGCCATCTCGAGACGATGGGCGTCGAGGTGCGTCTGGGCGCGCAGGTATCGGATATCACCGCGGAAGGTGCGGTCATTGCCGGACATATGGTTCCCGCCGGCAGCGTCGTCTGGGGGGCGGGCGTCAAGGCATCGCCGGCCTTCCGTTGGCTCGGCATCGAGGGCAAGGCGAGCGGCCGCATCCCGGTCGATGCCAGGCTTCGGGTCGAAGGCTTCAAGGATATCTTTTCGCTGGGCGATACCTCGTTCCAGCCGGACAAGAACGGTGCGCCGCTGCCGGCCCTTGCCCAGGTGGCAAAACAGCAGGGCCGCTATCTCGGCAAGCTTCTGGCCAGGCCCGGTGCGATCGAGACGGCCAAGCCGTTTCACTTCGCCAACCGCGGCAACACGGCGGTCATCGGCCGCAATGCCGCGATCTTCGATTTCGGCCGCTGGACGCTGAAGGGCTATTTCGCCTGGATCCTCTGGGCGATCGTCCACGTCTATCTTCTCGTCAACTTCGAAAAACGGATGCTGGTGACCGTCCAGTGGATCTGGCGATACCTGACCCGCCAGCGTGGCGCGCGGCTGATCGACGAGAACGACAAGGAAGACGTGGCACCCGCTATCATTCGTTGATATCGGCGGTGCCGGCATACGGCGCATGAAACGCACGGGCTTTCCCACCTCCGTTTGCGGAACCTTCGGCGTCCCGACTGGTTCGATCACCGACAGTCGATGCGCGGGAACATTCTGCCATCCTTTCATCCGGCCTCGTGCCGGCATGCCTGTCGCGGCTGCGCCGGCTCCCCCTGTCGCCGGTTCTGCCGCGGCAGGCGCATCCAAGGCGCGCCCGGCGTGCAGAGCGTGAGGTCGAAATGCCTGAGAATTTGACATCCCTGATCATAATGGCGGTCGTGCTCGTGATCGTCTGCGGCGCCGTGGGCGTCTGGACGCTGCGCAGCCGGCGGCGCAATGCCGCCATGGCATCGTCCGGTCGTCGGGATCGCCGCGAGACGACGCTCGAACGGGAGAAAACGTCTTGACCGGGGATCGAAGCCGCGAACCCTATATCGCCCCTTCGGCCGACTCGCCGGAACAGACGGCGCGCAAGTCGAAAGCCGGCAAAGGCATCGTCATTTTCATCGCAGCTTTCGCCATCGGCGCCTTCCTGCTGTATCTGGGCATCCTGATCTATGCGAGCACCGTGCGGGTCTGATCCTCGAGGCGAATTGCAACGCACCGCCATTCCGCCTAGGGTCCGGCCCGCAAGCAAGGGCGGATGACGGTGACGCTGACAAAGACGATCTGGGGTTTCACGGCAGCGGCCATCAATCTGACGCTCGCCATGCCATTATCCGCGACCGCCGAGGTGAAGGCGACGGAGACGGTCGAAACCTACACAATCTCGGGCAAGACGGGTGCGGAACTCTACGCATCGATCGGCGAGCGCGGGCCGCTCCTCGGTGCAAACCGCGTCATTGCCCATACGCGTTTCAAGCTGACCTGGCGGCGGGACTATCAGAGGCAGGGCAACGACTGCCTTCTTGCAACGGCGATCCCGCGGCTGACCATCACCACCACCCTGCCAAAGCCGACGGCCAAGCTGTCGGCGCCCGTCCGCGCGAGCTGGACGACCTTCATCGACGGTGTTCGCCGGCACGAGGCGGTGCATGGACAATATGTCCGCGACCTCGTGGCAAAGATCGAGACGGCGACCATCGGGCTCAAGCAGCCTGACGATCCCGGCTGCACGAAGATCAAGACGGAAATGAACCGCCGCCTCGGTGCGATTTCGAATGAACGGCGCAATCTCGACCGCGCCTTCGACCAAGCGGAGTTCACGGAGGGCGGCGCGGTCCACACGCTTATTCTGGCGCTGGTCAACGGGCCTTGAGAGCCGGCCGCCCTGCAACGGACCGCGGGTCGTCCGTCAAGGCATGGCATTCGTTTTTCCGGCGGTCCGTGGAAAAATTGATGGTCGGCTCCGGGGCGTGCCGGCCGGCGCAGCCTTGAACCGGGGCCGCGATGATGCCACTTTCCGGCAAGCTGAAAAGAGGACCGATCCATGAGCCTGCGCATCAACGATATCGCCCCTGATTTTACCGCGGAAACCAGTCAGGGAACGATCTCATTCCATGACTGGATCGGCAGCGGCTGGGGCGTCCTGTTCTCGCATCCGAAGAATTTCACGCCCGTCTGCACGACGGAGCTCGGCGCCATGGCCGGCCTTCAGGACGAGTTCGCCAAGCGTGGGGTCAAGGTCATCGGCATCTCGGTCGATCCGGTCGAAAGCCATGAGCGCTGGAAGAACGACATTCTCACGGCCACCGGTTTCGATGTCGAATACCCGCTGATCGGCGACAAGGACCTTGCCGTCGCCAAGCTCTACGACATGCTGCCGGCCGGTGCCGGCGAAAGTTCGGAAGGCCGCACGCCCGCCGACAACGCGACCGTTCGTTCGGTCTTCGTGGTCGGGCCGGACAAGAAGATCAAGCTGATCCTCACCTATCCCATGACGACCGGCCGCAACTTCGACGAGATCCTGCGCGCGATCGACTCGATCCAGCTGACCGCCAAGCATCAAGTGGCAACGCCCGCCAACTGGAAGCAGGGCGAGGACGTCATCATCACCGCTGCCGTTTCCAACGAGGACGCGCTCGCGCGCTTCGGCAGCTTCGACACGGTGCTGCCCTACCTGCGCAAGACGAAGCAGCCGACCGCCTGAGGTCCAAAGCTGGCGGCGAGTCAGGCGACGCGGTCGCCGGCCCGCCAGACGCCGGCCACCAGAGGCGGCGCCCCGGCTTCGGCCCGCACGCGAACGAGATCGGCCCGAAGGCCGGTCTCGATCCGGCCGCGGTCGGCAAGGCCTGCGGCCCGCGCCGGATTGGCGGTGATCATGCGCACCGCATGCGGCAAATCCGTCTGCCCGCGCTCGGCCAGCAAGAATGCCGCCTGCAGCAGGCTGAACGGCACATAATCCGACGAGAGAATGTCGAGCGCATCGCGCTCCAGAAGATCGAGCGCTGACACGTTGCCGGAGTGCGACCCGCCGCGGACGACGTTCGGCGCACCCATCAACACCTGCAGGTCGGACGCCTTGGAAAGCGTCGCAGCCTCGATCGTGGTCGGGAATTCGGCGAGTGCGATGCCGAGATCGACGCTCTCGCGCACATGCGCGGCCGTCGCATCATCATGCGAGGCCATGGGGATGCCGGCCTCGCGGCAGCGCGTCGCAAGGGCCAGGCGGTTGCGGTCGGCATTCTCCACCGACTGGGCGATGCGCCGGGCGCTGAACGCCTCGAAATCCGCATCCGAAATCTTCTTCTTGCCCTGATAATAGATCCGGTAGGCCTCGAGGCTCACGAACTGGCGCTGTCCGGGCGCATGATCCATGAGGGATGCCAGCCGCACCCGGTCATTGCGCTTCATCGCATCGAACTGCTCGACCACATCGGGCATGGAGACTTCGCAGCGCAGGTGGATGAAGTGCTCGGCGCGCAGGCGGTTGGCGGCGGTCGCCGCCGAGATGGTTGCCGCCATGTCGGCCATATCGCCGGTCCCGAGATCCGTATCGCCATCGAGCCCGACGCGAAGCGCGTCGAACACCGTGGTGATGCCGGCCGTGGCGATCTGCCCGTCATGCGCCTGGAGGGCCGCGGCAAGGTTCCAGCGGACCTTCGGCCGTGGCTGGATGTGCGTTTCCAGATGGTCGGTGTGCAGCTCGACGCAGCCCGGCATCAGGTAATCGCCTTGCATGTCGATGCCCGGCGCTGTCGTCCCGGTGGAGATGTCGGCAATCACGCCGTCGCGCACGACGACGGTGCCCTCGACGATCTCGGTCGGGAGGATGATGGCGCAGTGGGTGAAGATCTGTTCGCGGGTCATGGTCTGCCGTTCCGCAGCGCCTGGCTGCAGCTTTTCAGGTGAGAGGTGAAAATGGGCGGCAAGGGCCGCCTTATATGACCAGCTTGCGCAGTTGCTGGGAGAGGATATCCATCAGTGTCACGGTTGCGACGATGATGAGGAGGATAGCGGAGGCCTGCGGATAGTAGAAGCCGCGAATGCTCTCGAACAGGATCTGCCCGATGCCGCCGGCACCGATGAGGCCGAGCACGGTGGCGGAGCGGATGTTGGATTCGAGGCGATAGAGTGAGAAGGAGATCCAGAGCGGCAGGACCTGCGGGATGACGCCGAAGATGACCTGCTGCAGCCGGGAAGCGCCGGTGGTGCGGATCGCCTCGACCGGCCGCGGATCGATCGCTTCGACGGCTTCGGAAAACAGCTTCGCCAGAATACCTGTCGTATGCACGAACAGCGCCATGACGCCGGCAAAGGGCCCGAGGCCGACAGCCACGACGAAGAGCACGGCAAAGACGATCTCGTGGATCGCCCGGAACAGGTCCATCAGCCGGCGAACGGGGTGCAGCACCCACCAGGGCGCCATGTTGTGGGCCGAGAGAATGCCGAAGGGAATGGAGAGAAGCACGGCGAGGAAGGTGCCCCAGAGCGCGATCTGGATCGTGACGATCATCTCGCGGAGATAGGAAGCCCACTCCTTGAAATCGGGCTTCAGGAAATCCTGGGCATAGGTCGCCATGTTGCCGGCGTCCGAAAAGAGATAGGTCCAACGCCCTATTTCGGCCGGCCCCCAGCTGGCGGCAAGCGCGCCCACCAAGACGAGCGCGACAAGCCAGCTGCGCATGCCGCTCCGCGCAGGCTTTACGACAGCGGGGCTGGTCATCGGGCGGGCATGGGTTGCGCCTGTAGAGGCGATGACGTCGGTCATGGGCGTCGTCCTTGATGGATCAGGCGGTAAGATTGGGCAGTGAGAAGCGATAAGGAAACCGGAGCGGGCGACACCGCCCGCTCCGGCTCTCGGCATCAGCCGTTGGATGCCGTGCCGAGCTCGGCTTCGAACTTCGCCTTCTGCTCGGTCAGCGGCTTGACCTTTTCGGCCTTGGCGTCAGCCGACAGCGAGGCGTCGGCTTCGATCTTGGCGATCGACTTCGACAGTTCCATCACGCGGATCGGCAGGAGCTGCTTGTCGGTCGAGGCCTTGAACGGCGCCCATTTCAGGCCGGCGAGAACCTCCTTCTCATGGGCGACGTCGCCCGTGGAGTTGGCGGTGCCGTAGGCGAGGAAGAAGTCGCGCAGCTTGGTCTTTGCCTCTTCCGGCAGGTCCTTGCGCCAGACGATCGGGTCGGACGGGATCAGCGGCGAGCGCCAGATTTCGCGGATGTTGGCAAAGGCATCCGGCTTGTTCTGCTGGATCAGCGCCATGTTCTCGGTGTTGTTGGCCGCCGCATCGACCTGTTTCATGGCAACCGCCATGGCATTGGTCTCGTGGTTGGCGTTGGTCACCGTCTTGAAGCAATCCTTCGGGTCGATGCCGCGGGCGCCGAACACGAAGGTCATGGGCACGAGATAGCCGGAGGTGGAGTTCGGATCGCCAAGGCCGAAGCTCTTGGACTTGTCGCAGGTCAGCAGCTCGTCGATCGTCTGGATCGGGCTGTCCTTGGGAACGATGACGACCGACCAGTAGCCCGGATCGCCGTTCTTGGCGACGCTCTGCACGAAGACTTCGCCATCGGCGCGATCGACGGCTTCCATGGCCGACTTGTTGCCGTACCAGGCGACCTGCACCTTGTTGAAGCGCATGCCTTCGATGATGCCGGCATAGTCCGAGGCGAAGAAGGGCTTCACGTCGAGACCGGTCTTGGTCTTGAGGTCGGCCAG
This sequence comes from Rhizobium sp. PP-CC-3A-592, assembly GCF_003217095.1. GTDB lineage: Bacteria > Pseudomonadota > Alphaproteobacteria > Rhizobiales > Rhizobiaceae > Ferranicluibacter. The sequence goes on along the minus strand of NZ_QJSR01000001.1, from coordinate 1,442,556 downwards.
AAGCGGCTCCCAGGCCGTCTTCAGGTTCTGCTGGGACTCGGTCGAGATGATGCCGAAGTTGATGGTCTCGGTGGCCAGCGCCTGCTGGCTCAGGGAAGCGGCGAGCGAAAGCGCCGCAATGCTCTTGAAGATCGCGTTCATGGTGGTCTCCGGTTGGCAGTTATCGTGCGATCAGACGGTGGCGAGCGCCGCCTGACGTGTGTGAAGCTCGACGCCGGATGGCGCCATGGGGTCGGCCGGGCCGCTCGGGGCAGCATCCGGCAGGACGAGTTCTTCCGATGCCGCTCCGTAGAGTTCGGCGAGGAAATCGTTGGAAAGGGCGGTGGACGGGCCGTCATAGACGATGGCGCCGTCGCGCATGGCGATCGTGCGGCGGCAATAACGCCGCGCATATTCGACCTGATGAAGCGACACGAGCACGGTGATGCCGTCCTCGCGGGAGATGGCGGCCAGCACGTCCATCACCCGGCGGGCGGCCGACGGATCGAGCGCCGAGATCGGCTCGTCGGCAATCAGGATGCGCGCTTCCTGCACGAGGGTGCGGGCGATCGCCGCGCGCTGCTGCTGGCCGCCCGAAAGCGTCGAGGCGCGCTGCGCGGCAACTTGCGGAATGCCGACGCGGGCGAGCGCCGCCTGCGCCTTGTCCTTCTCTTGTCGGTTGAACAGGCCGAGCGTGCCCCGCCAGCGCGGTATGCGGCCGAGATGGCCGATCAGCACATTGGTCAGCACGGAAAGCCGCCCGACGAGATTGAACTGCTGGAAGATCACGGCGACGCGGCCGCGGGCCGCTTCCCGGTTCATCCGGCCGCCGGCCTGCGACACCGCGCCGAGGATCTCCACGCGCCCGCTATCGCCATCGCCGATCTCAAGGCCGGCGATATGGCGGATGAGCGTGCTCTTGCCGGAACCGGATGCGCCGATCAGCGCCACCATCTCGCCCTGCTCCAGCATCAGGCTGACGCCGTTCAGCGCCCGCGTCTCGCCATAGCGTTTGGAAAGATGGGTCACGGACAGCGCGATGGGGGTAATCTCGGTCATGATGGTATCCCGGACAGCGGCGCGAAAGCCGACCTCATGCCGGCTGCACGTCCAAGGACTGTGAGCGGCAAGCGATGATGGTTGCGTGACGGTTGCATGAAACTTTTGCGTCAACCGCTGACATTAGGCGCCGTAGCGCTCGACGAACGCCTCGCCCGTCAGCGTGCGGAAATCCTCAAGTGCCGCGAACAATCTGTCATGCGGCCAGTCCCACCAGGCGAGCCGCTCCATGCCCTTGGCCGTTGCGCTCGAAAAGCGCTCGCGGATCAGCCGGGCCGGCACGCCGCCGACGATCGTGTAGGGCGCCACATCGTGCGACACCACGGCGCCCGCGCCGACGACGGCACCATTGCCCACCGTCACGCCCGGCAGGACCGTCGCGCCGTGGCCGATCCAGACATCGTGGCCGATGGTGACGCGACGGGCCCGCCGCGCGGCAAAGAAGTCCGCCTCGTCCCCGGCGCCGTCGAAATAGTCGCCGGCCCTGTAGGTGAAATGATGCAGGCTGGCGCGGTCCATCGGGTGGTTGGTGGCGTTGAGGCGCACCATCGATGCGATGTTGACGAACTTGCCGACGGTCGCACACCAGAGGGCGCAATCTTCCATGACATAGGAGTAGTCGTCGAGTTCGACCTCGCCGAGGCGCGATCTCTCGGCGATCTCGACATAGCGGCCAAGCCGGCAGTCGGTCACCTTCGCCGTCTCGTGGATCGCAGGATGAAATTCGGAAAGCTTGGCCATCACGCAGCCTTTCGGGCGGAAAATGCAGAGACGTCGATGGTGCGGGTCGCCACGGCCTCACGCACCGGCTGGTCGTGGAAGATGCCGAGAATGGCCGTGCCGCGTGCGAGCTTCTCGCCGATCATCGCGGTCACCACGTCCCGGTTCTCCGCATCGAGCGAGGCGGTGGGCTCATCGAGGAGGAGGACGGGATGATCGGTGATGAAGCCGCGGGCGATGTTGACGCGCTGCTTCTCGCCGCCCGAGAAGGTGGCGGGGGGAAGCCCGTGCAGCGTTTCCGGCAGGTTCAGCCGGGAGAGCATGTCGCGCGCGCGCGCGGTCGCCTCTGTGCGGTCGATGCCGCGTGAAACCAGCGGCTCGGCGACGATCTCAACCGCGGAAACGCGCGGCACGGCGCGCAGGAACTGGCTGACATAGCCGATGCCGTTGTGCCGGATGGCCAGAACGAGGCGCGGATCGCCGGCACCGAGATCGCGAACCTCGCCGCTTTCAGGGTCCCGCACCAGAACGGAGCCCTTATCGATGGCGTAGTTGCCATAGACCATCCGCAGGATGGACGACTTGCCGACGCCCGAGGGGCCGCCGAGAACGACGCATTCGCCGGGAAAGAGATCGAAACGGACATTGGCGACCACAGGCAGCACGACGCCATCGCGCAGGTGCATGACGAAGGACTTGGCGACATCGTGCACGCTGAGCAGCGCGCCTTCCGACATAGTAGACACTGGCGATGGGGAAAAAGAGAGGGACATCGGCGGACTCCGGCTCAGGATTCGGGGATGGAGGCGACGAGAAGCTGGGTATAGGCATGGCGCGGATCGTCCAGCACCCGGTCCGTCAGCCCGGCCTCCACGATATGTCCGCCCTTCATGACGATCATGCGCTGCGACAGGAGCCGCGCGACGGCGAGATCGTGGGTGACGATGACGACGGCGAGCGACAGGTCGGTGACGAGCCCGCGCAGAAGATCGAGCACGCGGGCCTGCACGGAGACGTCGAGGCCCCCGGTCGGCTCGTCCATGAAGATCAGCCGGGGATGGGTGACGAGATTGCGGGCGATCTGCAGGCGCTGGCGCATGCCCCCGGAAAAGGCGATCGGCTGGTCGTCAATCCGCTCGGCGGCGATCTCCACGCGCGACAGCCAGTCGCCGGCCGTGCGGCGGATGTCGCCATAGTGACGCTCGCCGACCGCCATCAGCCGCTCGCCGACATTGGCGCCGGCCGAAACGCGCATGCGCAACCCGTCGGCCGGGTTCTGGTGCACGAAGCCCCAGTCGGTGCGCATCAGGAAGCGGCGTTCGGCTTCCGAGAGATCGCCAAGATCGGGAAAACGCCCGTCGCGCATCCTGTAGCGGATCTCGCCGGCCGACCGCTCCAGCCGGCCGGAAATGCAGTTGAGCAGCGTCGTCTTGCCGGAGCCGGACTCGCCGACGATGGCGACAACCTCGCCAGGCCAGACGTCGAAGGAGACATCCGTGCAGCCGATGAAGGCGCCGTAGCGCTTTTGGAGCCCGCGGACGGAGAGGATGGGATCGGTCATCGCGTGGTCTCCTGCTCGGTTGATGCGTGTTCGCCGAGCTGCGGCAGGCCGGGACCCGTATGGCCGTGCAGTTGCCGCGTCTCGCAATGGTCGGTGTCCGAGCAGACGAACATCCGTCCGCCTCGGTCGTCGGTCACCACCTCGTCCATATAGACGCCGGTCGCATTGCAGAGCGCGCAGGGGCGGCTGAAGGTCTGGACGGTGAAGGGGTGATCTTCGAAATCGAGGCTCGTGACCTGTGTGAACGGCGGCAGCGCATAGATGCGCTTCTCGCGGCCAGCGCCGAAGAGCTGCAAGGCGGGGGAGCGATCGAGCTTCGGATTGTCGAATTTCGGAATGGGCGAGGGGTCCATGACATAGCGGCCCTCCACCTTCACCGGATAGGCATAGGTGGTGGCGATGTGGCCGTGCTGGGCAATGTCCTCGTAGAGCTTCACATGCACCAGACCGTATTCTTCCAGCCCGTGCATCACCCGCGTCTCGGTCTCGCGCGGCTCGAGAAAGCGCAGCGGCTCGGGGATCGGCACCTGGAAAACGATCGTCTGGTGCGCCTGCAGCCGTTCTTCCGGAATGCGGTGGCGGGTCTGGATGATCGTCGCCTCCGCCGTCTTCGTGGTCGTCGCCACATTGGCGGTCTTGGCGAAGAAAGCGCGGATCGAGACGGCATTCGTTGTGTCGTCGGCGCCCTGATCGATCACCTTGAGAACGTCGTCCGGCCCGAGAATGGCGGCCGTCACCTGTACGCCGCCCGTGCCCCAGCCATAGGGCATCGGCATCTCGCGGGAGGCGAACGGCACCTGATAGCCGGGAATGGCGATGCCCTTGAGGATCGCGCGGCGGATCATGCGCTTGGTCTGTTCGTCCAGATAGGCGAAGTTATAGGCGGGCAAGGTCATTCCGCGGCCTCCTGTCGGTCCGTCTCGGCGGTCTTGTCCGCCGCGTGTTCCCGCCGCAGCATGCGCAGCAGGTCGAGTTCTGCCTGGAAGTCCACGTAATGCGGCAGTTTCAGATGCTCGACGAAGCCGGTGGCTTCGACATTGTCGCAGTGGGAGAGGACGAACTCCTCGTCCTGCGCCGGTGCCGCGCGGTTCTCGTCGAACTCGTCCGCGCGCAGCGCCCGATCGACAAGGCTCATCGACATGGCCTTGCGTTCCGACTGGCCGAAGACGAGGCCGTAGCCGCGGGTAAAGCGCGGGCCGTCCTCGCCGCCACCCTTGAACTGCGACACCATCTGGCACTCGGTGACACGGATCGCGCCTATATTCACGGCAAAGCCGAGTTCCGGCAGGTCGATCTCCAGATCGACGAGGCCGATGCGCACTTCGCCGACGAAGGGATGCGTGCGGCCGTAGCCGCGCTGGGTCGAATAGCCGAGCGACAGAAGGAAACCTTCGTCGCCGCGTGCCAGCGCCTGCAGCCGGAGGTCGCGGCCCGCCGGAAAACCGGTCGGGTCGCGGGTGAGGTCGCCGGGCTCGGCGTCGGACGCGATATCCGGCTCGATCAGGCCTTCGCCATTGAGGATATCGGTCACGCGCGGGTAGGCCGCATCCTCCGTCACGTCACGCCGGGCACCGGGCTCGACGGGATGGTCGCCGGCCATCTCGGGGTCGATCAGGCGGTGGGTGTAGTCGAAGGTCGGCCCGAGCAGCTGTCCTCCGGGAATGTCCTTATAGGTGGCCGACACGCGCCGTTCGATCCGCATCGCCGCCGTCTCCACCGGCCGCGTCGCACCGAAGCGCGGCAGCGTCGTGCGATAGGCGCGGATGAGGAAGATCGCCTCGATCATGTCGCCGCGCGACTGGCGCACGGCCATGGCGGCAAGCTCCGGATCGTAGAGCGATCCCTCGGCCATCACGCGGTCCACGGCGAGCGACAATTGTCCGGCGATCTGTTCGAGCGAAAGCGCGGGAACGGAGCGGTCGCCGCGGCGCCGGTCGGCGAGCAGCCGGTGCGCCTTTTCGATAGCGGCTTCCCCGCCTTTGACGGCTACATACATGGCTCACGCCTCCTGAATGCGTGTGGTGCGCGGCAGGGCCAGCGCCTCGCTGCCTGCGACGAGGACGAGATCGAAGCCGAGCGGAAAGCCCGCACGGTTGGCGGCCATGACGTGGGCAAAGCCTGACGGCAGACCCTGCGGCGCAATGTCGGTCGTGGTCTCGATGCCCGGCCCGCTGAGAGTGAGGCGTTGGCCTCCATGAAGCGCTGCGACGGGCAGGAGCAGTGTCGCCGAGCGATCTGGATATTCCGCCGTGCCCACCGCGAAACGGCTCCAGCCCGCGCAATCGCTACCTTCGGCGAGAACAACGAAGCGGGCCGATTGCGTGTCGGTGGTCGCCGTCGCACCGGTGTGGAAGCCGACCCAGGCTTTTGCGCCTAGCATGTCCATCTCGAAGAAGACGGGCGTGTCCGCATCGGCAAGCGCCAGAAGGATCGCGCCCGCCGCAGGCGACATCGGCGCCGGGGGCACGGCAAGGTCCGAGAGATCGGCAACGCTCCCCGGTCGCGCGAAGGCATCCATCAAGGCGCGAAAGGCGCGCTGCGATCCGAACACGGGCTCGGCAAAACCGCCATCGACGATTGTGAGGCTCATCGGTCTTCTCCCCGGACCAGCGTGAAGAAATCGACACGCGTCGCTTCCGTTTCTTCCGCGCGCTGCTTGCGCGCTTCGGCGTCGAGCGCCAGCGCCGGTGCCACGACATCCGTCTCGATCACGGCCTGCCAGGCGGCGAGCTGTCCGAGCGCATCGAGATGCGCGACCATGCGGGCCTTTTCGGTGTCGCGGCCGAGAATGATCGAATGGCCGACCTCGCCGCTGCCGAGCTTCACGGTCGCCCGCGTCACGCTCGTCTCGCCGAGGTTGAACGGAGCCCCGCCGCCGCCGATCCGCCCGCGCACCATCACGGCGCCGATCTCCGGCCCGCGCACGGGAATGGCCTGCGGTGCCGTCTTCGCGATCACGCCATAGCGTTCGCCAAGAAGATCGGCCGGCATGGACGCCATGGCGTCGAGGGCGCGCTTGCGGCCCGATGTCTCGTGTTCTCTGGTCATTTCGGATCCTATTTGTCTATTTGTGTAGACAATTAATCTTGATCCGATTTATAACCCGGAAATCATGACGCCGCTATGACACGACGGTGCGATACGATGAGAAGGAGCCGACATTGGACGGACAGGATGACGGCATCTCACGCTGGCGGCGCGTCGCCGACGGCATCCGCGCCTCGATCATGGACGCTGTCGTCACCGATCGGCTGCCGCCGGAAACCGAGCTTGCGGCCGACTACGGCGTCAACCGCCATACGGTGCGCCGCGCGATCGCGGCTCTCGCGGCGGAGGGGATCGTCAGGGCCGAGCGGGGGCGCGGCACCTTCGTCAATCCTGTCGAGCCGCGCATTTCCTATCCGATCGGCACACGGGCGCGTTTTTCCGAGAATATGATGCGCCAGTCGCTGGAGCCCTCGGGCCGGCTTGTCGGATCGCAGAAGGTATCGGCCGACATGGCCATGGCGCGGCTGCTTGGTCTCGCGCTCGGAGCCCCGCTTCACCGGCTGGACCATATGGCCGTGGTGGACGGTGTGCCTTTGTCCCGCTCCACCTCGCATTTCTCAGCCGAACGCTTCCCCGGCATCATCGCGGCCTATGCGCAGGAAGGCTCGATCACCCAGGCGCTCAGCCGTTGCGGCCTTACGGATTATCGCAGGCGCGAGACGCGGCTGACGGCGGAACGGGTCTCGCCGGGGGATGCCGACGCGCTCTCCTGCCCCAGCGATGCGATCGTGCTGGTCACCAATGCCGTGGATGTGGATCTTAAGGACCGGCCGGTGCAGGCGATCCGCACCCGCTTCCTCGCCGACCGCATGGAACTGGTCTTTGTCAATCCGGAAAGTGCCTGAGCCAACGAGACCGCTTGCTATCGTGCCGTCTTCGGGCGGTCCACCGGTGCGACCATCAGGTTGATCCCCTTGGAGCGCATGCGCTCCAGATGCTCCGGCGCGATATTGTCGTCCACGATCACGAGGTCGAACTCGGTGAGTGCAGCGAAGGAATAGAGCGCCCGGCGCTCGAATTTCGTGTGGTCGGCCAGGAGGATGCGCATGGCGGCGCTGTCGAACATCGCCCGCTTGGTCTCCACCATCTCCGGCGACTGGTGAAAGGCGACGTCGTCGAGAATGGCCGACATCGACATGAAGACGGTATCGGCCCGGAGCTTCTCGATCTCGCGGATGGTCATGCGCCCCATGAAGGCGTTGCACCAGTTGTAGAATTGCCCGCCGAGCCCGAGCAGCGTCACATCCGGCACGGCCTTCAGGTCGTTCATGAGATTGAGCGAATTGGTGATGACCGTCAGCGGCACTTTTTCGGGCAGGTGACGGGCCATTTGCAGCACGGTCGTGCTGTCGTCGAAGAAGATCGCCTGTCCCGGCTCGATGAAGGTCATCGCCGCCTGCGCGATCGCGGCTTTCTCCCGGGCCTGACGGCTCGAACGGTAGACGTCGCTGGATTCGATGAGGCTTGTCGGGGCGGCGGTCACGATGCCGCGCGTCTTGCGGAAAAGGCCGCGGCTGACGAGTTCGTCGACGTCGCGGTGCGCGGTCATCAGGCTGATGCCGAAACGGTCGGTCAGGTCCTCGATCCGCATGGAGCCCTCGGCCATCACGGCCTCGGCGATCAGCTGCCGGCGCACGATCTGGCGGGCGTGGCGGCTGTCGCTGGGAAGCTCGGACATGAACTGACCGACGGTTGTCTTGTTCGTCATCCTGTGGCCTCCTCTGTTCGCCTCGCAGTGCCGTGCTGCTCTGCATGCGTCCTAGCGCATAAAACCTCTGACGGAAAACCCGTTCGCGAGACTGCGACCGTCGGGCGTGGCGCAGGGAGGGACTGTCAAGAAAAAGAGGGCGCCGCGGGCGGCACCCTCCCTGATGTCGAAGGCTTAGTTGTCGAGCACGAAGGGTGCCGAATACTTGTCGACATTGTCCTTGGTGATGAGCAAGCAATCGAACAGCTGCTTTTCGGACTTGGCGCCAGTCGCGCCCGTCTTGATGAAGCTGTCGGCCTGCTTCACCGCTTCTTCCGAGAAGACGGCAACGGGCTGGAGCACGGTGTACTGCAGTTCGCCGGCCTTGATGGCGGCGACCGCATCCGGCGAGCCGTCGAAGCCGCCGACCTTGACGTTGGCGATCTTGCCGGCTTCCTTGAGCGCAGCGATGGCACCGAGCGCCATTTCGTCATTGCCCGAGATCACGCCGTTGATATCCGGATTGGCCTGCAGCATGGACTGCATCTTGTCGTGGCCCTTGGTGCGGTCCCAGTCGGCCACTTCGGAAGCGGCCTTCTCAAGGTCCGGATACTGCGTCAGCACCGTCTCGTAGCCGTTGGAGCGGGTCGCGGCATTGTTGTCGGAGGGGGCGCCGAAGAGCTCGACATACTTGCCCTTGTCGCCGACGGCTTCCACCCACTGGGTGGCACCCAGCGCTGCACCCTGCGCATTGTTGGAAACGAGCTGCGCCTTGGCAAGGCCTTCCTGGTTGATCTCGGCATTGACGAGGATGACCGGGATGCCGGCGGCAACGGCCTTCTTCACCGCACCGACGGAGCCGTCGGCATTGGCCGGATCGAGGATGATCGCGACCGACTTGTTGGTGATCGCGGTGTCGATCAGGTTGCTTTCGGTGTTGGTGTCGCCCTTGTGCGCGCCGACGGTCGCGGTATAGCCGAGCTTTTCGGCCGTGGCCTTGGCGACATTGCCTTCCGTCAGCCAGTAGGGGTTCGACGGATCGTTGACGATCACCGTCATCAGGCCCTCGGCATAGGCGGTGCTGGCAAACATGGTCGCGGCAGCGGCGGCCGCCATCAGCAGGCGGGTTGCTTGTCTCATCATGGTCTCTCTCCCGGTTTTCAAAATGCGGTTCGGTTGTGCCGGTCACCCGGCGGTGCTTGTCCGTGCCCGGCGCTGTCTCTCCTGGAAAGGCAGGGGCCGGTGATGCGGAGAAGGTCGTGTGTCGGTCGCCCCCTTACTTCGGGCGGCGGCCGTACTGGATGCTGTTGAGCAGAACGGCGAGCACGATGACCGCGCCGGTAAAGACGGTCTGCCAGTAGGAGGACACGCCGATGATGACGAGACCGTCCGACAGGAAGCCGATGACGAAGGCGCCGAGCATGGTGCCGCCGATCGTGCCGCGTCCGCCGGTCAGCGCCGCCCCGCCGATGACGACGGCGGCAATCGCCGTCAGCTCGTAGGTCGTGCCGGCCGTCGGGCCGGCGGAGGTCAGCTGCGACGAGAGGACGAGGCCGGCAATGGCCGCGCAGACGCCCGAAAGTACGTAGACGATGATCTTGACCCGCTTGACCGGCACGCCGGAAAGCTCGGCCGCACGCTCATTGCCGCCCGACGCATAGAGCCAGCGGCCGAAGGCCGAACGGCTGAGCATGACGAAGCAGAGGATGGCGAGCAGGGCGAGCACGAGAACGCCGATCGGCACACCGAACAGCCGGTTGAAGCCCAGCCAGTCGAAGCCGGTATTGCCGAGCTCCGGCCGTCCGCCGAGATTGTTGAAGGTCAGGCCATTGGTCATCAGCAGCGCCACGCCGCGCGCGACATAGAGCACGCCGAGCGTCGCCACGAAGGCGGGAACGCGGAAATAGGCGATCAGCACACCATTGACGGCACCGACGAAGGCGCCGAGCGCGCAGGTGAGGATGACCACGACCCAGACAGGCGGGTAAAGCACCACGCCGAACTGGGTGAGCGTGACCCCTTGCATGAGGTAGCCGGCAACCACGCCCGACAGGCCAAGAGTCGAGCCGACGGAGAGGTCGATACCGCCATTGAGGATGACGAGCAGCATGCCGATGGCGAGCAGCCCGAAGATCGCCACATGCGACGCCATGATCAGGAAGTTGGCGACCGAGAAATAATAGGGCGACAGCAGCGAGAACACGACGATGATCGCGATCAATGCGAAGAAGGCGCGGCCCTCGAGCAGGAGCTGACCGATATTCATCGTCTTCTTCTGCGGGGTCGGGCGCGCGGATGAGTTGGTTGCCGACATGATCACTGCGTCCTCGTTTCGGGCTCGTGCCCATCTGATCCATGGCCGCCGGCCTTTTCGCCGGATGCCGCCATGATGCGTTCCTTGGTGACGTCGGAGCCGAATTCGGCGGAGATCCGGCCGCGGCGCATAACGACGATGCGGTGCGCGATGCTCAGGCACTCGCCCACTTCCGATGTGGAATAGATGACGGCGAGGCCCTGGCGAGCCCGCTCGGCGAGCAGCTTGAATACCTCGGACTTCGCGCCGATATCGATGCCGCGGCTGGGCTCGTCGAGCAGCATGACTTCAGGGTTGGTCGCCAGCATCTTGCCGATGACCACCTTCTGCTGGTTGCCGCCCGACAGCGAGCCGATCGGTGCCGCGCCGCCATTCGTCTTGATGTGAACCTTGGCGATCGCATCGGTCACGAGGCCGGCTTCGCTCCGCCGCGAGGTGAAGATACCTTTGGTGAAAGCGCCGATGCTGGCGAGCGACAGGTTGCTGCCGACCGTCATCGTCTGCACCAGCCCGTCGCGCTGCCGGTCTTCCGGCACGAGGACGAGACCGTTGTCGATACGCTGGGCGATGGAGAGCCTGGAGACGTCCTGCCCGTGCAGCATGACGCGGCCGGCGGAGGGCTGCAGCCGCCCGGCGACGCATTCCAGAAGCTCGGTGCGCCCGGCGCCCATCAGCCCGTAGATGCAGACGACCTCGCCGGCGTGAACGTCGAGCGAGAGGTTGTCGACAACGGAATAGCCGGCGCCCGAAGCATCCGGCACCGAAAGGTTCTCGATCGACAGGGCGACCGGCCCGAAGGCATAGCCTGTCGGCGGAGCACCGAGATCGAAATTCTCGCCAACCATGTTGCGCACGATCCATTCGAGATCGATATCGCCACGCGCCGCATAGGCCGTCATCGTGCCGTCGCGCAGCACCACGGCGTGGTGGGTGATCTGCAGCGCTTCCTCGAGATGGTGCGAGATATAGACGATCGACACGCCGCGCGCCGTGAGGTCGCGGATGACCTTGAACAGCACCTCGACCTCGGAGGCGCTCAGCGCCGATGTCGGCTCGTCCATGATGAGGATGCGGGAGTTGACCGACAGCGCGCGAGCGATTTCCACGATCTGCTGCTGCCCGAGGCGAAGCGCCTCGACCGGGGTCAGCGGGTCGATCTCTTCTTCCAGTTCCTCCATCAGCAGCCGCGTCTGCCGTTCTTCCTCGGCATAGTTCACGCCGGTCGGGCCCATGATCTCGCGGCCCATGAAAATGTTGTCGCGAACGTTCATGTTCAGCGCCAGCGACAGTTCTTGGTGGATGATCGAGACGCCGCTGTCGCGGGCATGCGACGAAGAGGAGAAGGTGACGGGCGCGCCATCCAGCATGATCTCGCCGGAGGTCGGCTGCACCACGCCCGACAGGATCTTCATCAACGTCGACTTGCCGGCCCCGTTCTCGCCGAACAGCGTGGTGACCTGGCCGCGACGGATCTCGAAATTCACGCCTTTCAGCGCATGGATGCTGCCATAGGACTTGGCGATGTTGCGCGCTTCCATGACGACGGCGCCATGGTCGCCGGACATCTTGCGGGCTGTGCTATCGGCGACGGCGCTCATTTCACGGTCACCGTCACGGGCGTCACCAGCCAGTTCTTGGGGTTGATCAGCTTGAAGACGCCGGTGATCTCGACCGTCTTGCCGTCGAGCGCTGCCGGGTCGATGCTCCCGAGCGTCTCTTTCTTCATGGCGTTGTTCAGCGCAGAGCCGGCGTTCTGGTACTCGATCTGGTTGGTGAACTGGCCGAACTCGATCTCGCCGGTCGCGTCGCGCAGATCCGTGCCGTTGATGGCCGGGCCGGTCTGCACCCGTACCACGGTGCCCTCAGGCAGGCCCGGAACGGCAATGGTGTTGGTGCTCGACTTCCGCTCGCCGACCGTGCCAGTGAACTTGACCGGAATGACCGGGCCGGTGCTGGTGGCGACGCCGTATTTCGTGCCGGCCGCAGCCTTGTCGGCGGCGATCGCGCCGCCGAGTTCGGCCGCATCGACCGCGCGGCTGACCACGCTGTCGCGGACCTTGGGGAAATTCTCCGTCCCGAAGGCCTCGGGCGAGAACACATCGGCGCGCACGTCATGCTCAGAGCCGATTTGCACCACTCTGGTGTCATAGACCATGGCGCCGACGAGGATCACGGCGAGTGCCGCCGCGATCACGCGTCCGCGGGTCAGGAGAGGGGTATTCAGCGATTTCGTGTCGGCAACGGTGCTCATGACGAAAGCCTCAAATCTGGAACCGCCTCTCGAAAGAGGCGCAAGGGTCGAATGGACGCCGCAGCTTCCCGCGACGGACGATCGGTCGGGTCGGGTGTCAGCTCTGGAGAAGGATGGCAGGGATGCGCGTGCCCGATGGCAGCGCCTGCCGCGGGAGCAGGGCCGATCGGCGGAACGGGATTGCGGTTCTGGTCATGGCGTCTCCTCCTTCACGCATCCGCCGACGATCTCCTCCCGTCGGCCTTCATGCTCGGTGATTACACATGGTAGGTCTGTGTTATCAACGAGGCGAACAATGATAGAAAAAATTTGAGGTGTCAACGGCTACGGCTTTCGGAAGGGCATGTTCGTCAGTCTGTGAGTTTCAGGTCGCGGACGCGTGGCGCGCTCGGATACGGGGGAGGGCATTCTCATCAGACTTCAGGATCAGGAGGGGTCATCGGGAGCGAATGCGGCGTCGAACCCACGCGAATGGAGATTTATCATGTTGAAAATATTTGTAAATAATCGAGAACCAGTGATATCGAGATGATCGGCAACGCTTCCCGGAGCAGCGCTTGTACGTGTCATCATAGGAGAGATGGTCGATGGAATCACAAAGGTGACCAGCTGGGATTGCCTCCGGGCGATCTTGACAAATCGCAATCTTTGTGAAAAAAAATGCGGACGCAGAAAGATATTTCGATGACAATGTTATGTTTGTGAGATATCGATCGTTTCGGCTGGCCGGACGTTTCAGAGTTCTGCTTTCCCGGTTAGCCTCTTAGAGGCGCCGGCGCCGGACACTCTTCGGAGGAAGAGTTTTGCGAGGATGGGAGGAGTTTCGATGACGCCATGGGCAGGAGCGCGACCGCGACGCATGTTGGCGCGCAGGAGCCGGCGTCATGCGTGACATCATCATCGGCATCGACGCGGGAACGTCGGTCATCAAAGCCGTGGCCTTCGATCTGGGCGGACGACAGCTCGCCTGTGCCTCGGTGCGCAATGTCTATGTCACCGGCGACGATGGCTCCGCCACCCAGTCCCTGACGCAGACCTGGGCGGATTGCGTCTCCGCGCTGAAGGGCCTTTCCGAAAAGATCGACGGCCTTGCGGCAAGAACCGCGGCACTGGCCGTCACGGCACAGGGTGACGGAACCTGGCTCGTCGGGGCGGACAACCGTCCCGTCGGCGATGCCTGGCTGTGGCTCGATGCCCGCGCTGCGCCGACCGTGCGCCGCATTGCTGGCCGCAGCGAGGACCGCGCCCGTTTCGAGGCGACGGGCACCGGGCTCAACACCTGCCAGCAGGGCGCACAGATGGCGCATATGGACCGGCACCGCCCCGAGCTTCTGGACGGTGCCGATGTCGCCCTGCACTGCAAGGACTGGCTCTACCTGAACCTCACCGGCATCCGCGCCACGGACCCCTCGGAGGCGAGCTTCACCTTCGGCAATTTCCGCACCCGACGCTACGACGACGTGGCGATCGACAGCCTCGGCCTTGCGCATCGCCGCAACCTCCTGCCGGAGATCATCGACGGCACTGAGGTCATGCATCCGCTGTCCGCTGACGCTGCCCGGGCGACCGGACTGCTGGCGGGAACGCCGGTGTCGCTCGGCTATGTCGACATGGTCATGACCGCGCTTGGTGCCGGCGTGCGCACGCGCTCGACGAATGCCGCCTGCTCCACCGTCGGCTCCACCGGCGTCCACATGCGCGCCAAGCCCGTGGACGCGGTGCATCTGAACGCCGAGGGCACCGGCTATGTCATCGCGCTGCCCGTACCCGGCATCGTCACCCAGGTTCAGACGAACATGGGTGCGACCCTGAACATCGACTGGATCCTGCGTCTAGCCGCAGACCTCATGGCGGATGCGGGCCGGCAGGTCGCGTTCTCCGATCTCGTCGGGCGGATCGAGCACTGGCTGGAAACGACGCGTCCCGGCGCGCTGCTCTATCATCCCTATATTTCCGAGGCCGGCGAACGCGGGCCCTTCGTCAATGCCAATGCCCGTGCCGGCTTCATCGGCCTTTCCACCCGCCATGGCTTTCCCGACATGCTGCGCGCCGTGGTCGAGGGGCTGGGCATGGCGACGCGCGATTGCTACGCGGCGATGGGCGCCATGCCGGACGAGCTGCGGCTGACCGGCGGTGCTGCCCGATCGCGCGCGCTGCGCGGGGTCCTTGCCGCCTCGGTCGATGCCCCGGTCCGCATTTCCGACCGCGAGGAGGCCGGTGCCGCCGGTGCCGCGATGATGGCGGCCGTGGCCCTCGGCGTCTACCCCACCATGGATGCCTGCATCGACGAATGGGTGAGCCCGCTCTTGGGGCAGGCCGAAGCGCCCGATCCCGATCTCGCCCGCCACTACGACCGGCTGTACCCGGCCTATGTCGAGGCCCGCCAGTCGCTTATGCCCGTCTGGGAAACGCTGGCCGACGAGAATGGGCATGCGAGCCCCGAGAAAGACAAGACGACGGCCGCTTTGGGCCTTGCCGACACGACGACGCGCGACGACGCATCCCACCTTTCAGGAGCCTGACATGACAGAAGCAAAGACGGTCGATCTGTTCGTGATCGGCGGCGGCATCAACGGCGCCGGCATCGCGCGGGATGCCGCAGGCCGTGGCCTTTCGGTCATCCTCTGCGAAAAAGGCGATCTGGCCGAAGGCACCTCGTCGCGCTCCGGCAAGCTCGTCCATGGCGGCTTGCGCTACCTCGAATATTACGAGTTCCGCCTGGTGCGCGAGGCACTGATCGAGCGCGAGGTTCTCCTCAATTCTGCAAGCCACATCATCTGGCCCATGCGCTTCGTGCTGCCCCACAGCCCGGACGACCGCCCCGCCTGGCTCGTCCGGCTCGGTCTCTTCCTCTATGACCACCTCGGCGGCCGCAAGCGCCTGCCCGGCACCCGCTCGCTCGATCTGCACCGCGATCCCGAGGGTGCGCCCATTCTCGATAAATACACCAAAGGATTCGAGTATTCCGACTGTTGGGTGGACGATGCCCGCCTCGTGGTGCTGAACGCGCTCGACGCCCGTGAGCGCGGCGCAACGGTGCTGACGCGCACCGCCTGTGTCAGCGCGCGCCGCGAAGACGGCGGCTGGCGCGTGGAGACGCGCAACGAGCGCACCGGCGACATCACGTCGTTCCGCGCGAAGGTGCTCGTCAATGCCGGCGGCCCCTGGGTCAACGACATTGTCGGCCGGGTCGCCGGCTCCAACAGCAGCCGCAACGTGCGCCTCGTCAAGGGCAGCCACATCATCGTGCCGAAGTTCTGGGAGGGTAACCAAGCCTATCTGGTGCAGAACCACGACAAGCGCGTGATCTTCATCAACCCCTACGAGGGCGACAAGGCGCTGATCGGCACGACCGACATCCCCTATGAAGGCCGTCCGGAAGAGGTGCAGGCCGAGGAGAAGGAAATCGATTACCTGCTCGCCGCCGTGAACCGCTACTTCAAGGAGAAGCTGCGCCGCAGCGATGTGCTGCACAGCTTCTCCGGCGTGCGCCCGCTCTTTGACGACGGCAAGGGCAACCCGTCTGCCGTCACGCGCGACTACGTCTTCGACCTCGATGAGACCGGCGGCGCCCCGATGCTCAACATCTACGGCGGCAAGATCACGACGTTCCGCAAGCTCTCCGAGCACGCCATCCAGAAGATCGCCGGCTTCTTCCCGAACATGAAGGGCGACTGGACGCGCGGCGCGACGCTGCCTGGCGGCGAGATCCCCAATGCCGACTACGTGCAGTTCACTGACCGCATGCGCAGCGACTATCCTTGGATGCCGCGCGCACTGGTCAATCACTATGGCCGCCTCTACGGCGCCCGCGTCAACCGCATCGTCAAGGGCGTGACCTCGCTCGATGGCCTCGGCCGGCACTTCGGCGGGCAGCTCTACGAGGCGGAGGTGCGCTATCTCGTCGCCAACGAATGGGCCGAGACCGCCGAGGACGTGCTCGTCCGCCGCACCAAGCAGAACCTGCACCTGACGGAGACGGAGCGGGCCGCGTTTGCCGACTGGTTCGGCGCGCATGTCATACGGGCCGCCTGAGGAAGCGATCATGAACCTGACCCTCTCGCTCAACACCAATCCGCTGGTCAACCGCTTCGCCGAGCCGGACGACCTGATCGATACCGTGGCGCACGAGTTGAAGATCCGCGATTTGCAGCTGACGCACGAGTTCATCAATCCGAGCTGGCCCGCACCCGTTATCCGCCGCCTGACGCGGGACATGCAGGCGGCTCTCACGCGCACCGGCGTGCGCGTGACCTCCGGCATGACGGGCCCCTACGGCCGCCTCAACCATTTCGGCCATCCCGACCGCGACGTGCGGCGCTATTATGTCGACTGGTTCAAGACCTTTGCGGATATCACCGCCGATCTCGGCGGCGTCTCCGTCGGCACCCAGTTCGCGATCTTCACCTATAAGGATTTCGACGATCCCGCCCGGCGCGAAGACCTCATCAGCATCGCCATCGACTGCTGGGCCGAGGTTGCCGAGCACGGCAAGGCGGCCGGGCTCGACTATATCTTCTGGGAGCCGATGAGCGTCGGGCGCGAGTTCGGCGAGACCATCTCCGAATGCCTTCGCCTGCAGGAGCGGCTGACGGCCGCCGACATGGCCATCCCCCTGTGGATGATGGCCGACATCGACCATGGCGACGTGACCTCGCCCAATCCCGACGATGTCGATCCCTATGCCTGGGCACGGGCGGTGCCGAAGCTCTCGCCGATCATCCACATCAAGCAGAGCCTGATGGACAAGGGCGGCCACCGCCCGTTCACTGCCGAATTCAACGCCCGCGGCCGGGTGCATCCCGAGCCGTTGTTGACGGCGCTCGCAGAGGGAGGCGCCGAGGACAACGAGATCTGCCTCGAGCTGTCCTTCAAGGAACGCGACCCGAACGACCGCCAGGTGATCGAACAGATCGCCGAGAGCGTCGCCTTCTGGGCACCGCATATCGACACGGGCGCGGCCGACCTGAACATCTGACGCGCTGCTTGTCATCGTGCCGGCAGCGGAAAAAGAGGTGCCAGCATGCGGCGCGGGGTGTATGCCGAAGGTCAGGGTGAAGCGGATCGGTCCGCGGCAGGATGGTCGCAGCGAGAGGCCAATATAGGACGCATGACAGGACGCATGGCAGGAACCCGACGCCCCATCGATCCCGAAGAGTCGCTTGCGACCCGCGCCGCCTGGCTGCATTACGTCGGCGGCATGACCCAGGCGGCCGTCGCCAAGATGCTCGGCCTGCCCTCCGTCAAGACCCATCGGATGATTGCCCGTGCCGTGGCGGACGGCATGGTCAAGGTTACCATCGACGGCGACATCATCGAATGCGTCGATCTGGAGGCGCGCCTCGCCGAACGCTACGGCCTGGAATATTGCGAAGTCGCGCCCGACATGCGCGAGGAGGGCCTGCCGCTGCGCGCGCTCGCCTATGCCGGCGCCGCCTATCTCCGGCGGGAGATCGAGCGCGGCGAGCACCGGATGATCGGCCTCGGCCATGGCCGCACGCTGGCGGCCGCCGTGCGCCACATGCCGCGCCTCGGCGCCAGCACGGTGTCCTTCGTGTCCCTCTTGGGCGGCGTCACCCGCAACTATGCCATCAACCCGCATGACGTGATGCACCAGATCGCCGAGAAGACCGGGGCGACGGCCTATGTCATGCCGGTTCCCTTCTTTGCCAATACGGCGGAGGATCGCGAGGTTCTGCTTTCCCAGCGCGGCGTCGGCGAGGTGTTCGCGCTCGCCGAAGGCGCCGACCTCAAATTCGTCGGGATCGGCACGGTGGAGCCCGCAGCCCAGCTGGTCGCCTCCGGCATGATCGAGCCGCGCGAGATCCGCGAGATCTCCGGCAACGGTGCGGTCGGCGAACTGCTCGGCCATTTCTTCGATGCCCGCGGCCGCCTGCTCGAAACCATGCTGACCGCCCGCACGCTGTCGGTTTCGTTCCACTCCGCGAAAGCCGATCGTATCGTTGCCATCGCCGGCGGCCCGGGCAAGGTGGAGGCCATCCGCGCCGTGCTCACCAGCCGCCGCCTGTCCGGCCTCATCACCGACGAGCGCACCGCGCAGGCCCTGCTCGACCTGGAATGACCCTAGAATCTGCCAGGTTCATTCTGAACCAGCCAGATTCTCGATTCCTTTGTTGTCGTTTGTCCCTTCGGGATAACCGGGTTCCATTTATCCCTGACAAACTCTATCGATCGGCACGTAAGGAAACGGTGGAAAAGCCGTGCATCATAAATGCGCGGACGATGCTTTCCATTCGACAAGACGAACACATGTATCAGTCACGCGGGGCCGCACGGCACGCCCGTGACGCTCCTGCGCGAGGGACCATGGCCAGACCGACGGTGAACAAGTTTCTGCTGCAGGCGCGCAACGAGGTGCGCCAGAGCGCGGGGATGATCATCGTCGCCATGCTTTTCGTCGCCTTCGCCTCCATCGGCGCTTCGGTGCTTCTGTCGCAGCGCGAGCGTGAGGCGCAGGAGGCCATCGCCCACACGATCGGCAACGAGCGCCGGATCTCGACCCTGCAATCGCTGCTGCAGGATGCCGAGATCGGGCAGCGTGGCTATTTGATCACGCAGGACCGGACCTATCTTGAGCCCTATGAAGCCTCGATCGAAGAGATCGGCCGCATGATGGAAGAGCTGGCCACAGGGCTTTCCGACAATGCGCGTCAGGATGCCAACGTCGCCGTCCTCCGCTCGCTGATCGTCCAAAAACTGTCGGAGCTGCGCCAGAGCATCGACCGCCAGCGCGAGGGCGATGCGGCAGGGGCGCTGGCCATCATGAGAACCGGCCAGGGCAAAATGCTGATGGACGGCGTGCGCAATGCGCTGAAGACCATGCGGGCCGAGGAAAGCAACCAGCGCATGCAGCGCGTGGCCGACGCGCAGCAGGCCAGCGCCCGCATGGAGATGGTGGTCTTTGCGCTGGCGCTGCTCACCGCCGTCTTCGCGCTGGTTGCGGTCCGCGCTACCGCCCGCCGCGCCCGTTCCGCCGAACTGACGCGCGACGAGCTGCTCTCGCGGCTCGACCGGCGGCTTCTTGCGATCATGGCGGCCGATGTCGTCGGTTACTCCCGGCTGATGGAGGGCGACGAGACACGGACGCTGGCAAGCCTGAAGATCGTGCGCGACCGCATCGATCCGATCATCGAGCATCACAGTGGCTCGATCGTCAATACCGCTGGCGACAGCGTTCTCGCCGCCTTCGCCAGCGCTCTCTCCGCCATCGATTGCGCGATCGAGATTCAGCAGGCGATGGCGCAGGCTAATGCGCAGCTCGATGACGATGCGCGGCTGATGTTCCGGATCGGCATCAATGTCGGCGATGTCGTCGTGCAGGATGGCGATGTCTTCGGCGATACGGTCAATGTGGCAGCAAGGCTGGAAGCGCTCGCCGAACCGGGCGCGATCTGCATTTCCCGCGCGGTGCGCGATCATGTCCGCAAGCAGCGCCCCCTGACCTTCGACGACCTCGGCTTCCAGCATGTGAAGAACATCGCCCAGCCGATCAGCGCCTTTCGCGTGCGGGCTCAGGCCGTGTAGAAGGCCGGTCCAGACAACCCGCTTCCCCGCCGTCTCTTAAGCGTCAACACAGCCGGAAAGCCCATGCCGACGATTCTTTCTCCCGTCATGCTCACCTGGGGCATCTCAGCCCTTGCCGTCGCCGGCGTCATCACCCGGCCGTTCCGTCTGCCGGAGGCCGTGTGGGCCTTGGCTGGTGCTGCGGTCATCGCAGCGCTCGGCCTCATGCCGCTGTCGGCCGTCTGGAGCGGCATTGCCCGCGGCTATGATGTCTATCTGTTCCTGATCGGCATGATGCTGTTGTCGGAGCTTGCGCGCAAGGAAGGCCTGTTCGACTGGCTGGCCGCCATCGCGACGCGGCATGCCAAGGGGTCGCCGAAACGGTTGTTCTTCCTGATCTATGCGGTCGGCGTGCTCGTCACCGTGTTCCTCTCCAACGATGCCACGGCCGTGGTGCTGACGCCGGCCGTCTATGCCGCCACGCGGGCGGCGAAGGTCGCAAATCCGCTGCCCTACCTGCTGATCTGCGCCTTCATTGCCAATGCCGCGAGCTTCGTGCTGCCGATCTCCAACCCCGCCAATCTCGTCATCTTCGGGGGCGGCGAGATGCCGCCGCTCGGTGAATGGCTGCGCACCTTCACGCTGCCGTCCATCGTGGCGATCGTCGCCACCTATGCGGCACTCGCCTTCACCCAGCGCCGCGCCATCGCCTCGGAAACGGTCGCCGCCGACGTGCCGACGCCCACCTTGTCGCCCGCCGCCCGCGTTGCCGGCATCGGCCTTGCCCTGACGGCCATCGGCCTCGTCATCGTCTCCGCGCTCGATCTCGATCTCGGCCTGCCCACCTTGGTTGCCGGCATCGCCACGACGCTCCTGATCGTCGTCGTCAACCGCGAGCCGCCCATCGACGTCGTCAAGGGCATTTCCTGGAGCGTCCTGCCGCTGGTTGCCGGCCTCTTCGTCATCGTGGAGGCCTTGAGCGGCACCGGGCTCGTCGGCATGTTCAGTGATCTCCTCGCCCGCAACGCGGCGACCTCGCCTGCGTGGACGGCGGGCGTCGCCGGTATCGGTGTCGGCTTTGCGGCGAACCTCGTCAACAACCTGCCGGCCGGGCTCTTTGCCGGCAGCGCCGTTCAGGCCGCGGGTGCGCCGAGCCTTGTTGCGGCCGCCATCCTCATCGGCGTCGATCTCGGGCCCAATCTTTCCGTCACCGGCTCGCTCGCCACCATCCTCTGGCTCACCGCCCTGCGCCGCGAGGGCATCGAGGTCGGCACGTGGGCCTTCCTGAAGCTCGGGACGGTGGTGATGATCCCGGCGCTCCTCCTCTCCATCGCCACCCTGATCGGCGCATCCCTGCTGTGACACCTGAGGTTATGGCAGGCGTGCGCTGCAGCAAAAAGCCGGGACATCGGGGCGATCCCGTGCCATAAGGCGACCCGCAACGCAGCCGGGCCCGACCGATCATGATCCGCATCGAAAACATCTCCAAGCAGAACAGCCACCGCCTCCTCTTCATCGAGGCCTCGGCCGCCCTCAACAAGGGCGAGAAGATCGGCCTCGTCGGCCCGAACGGTGCGGGCAAGACCACCCTGTTCCGCATGATCACCGGATCGGAACTGCCCGACGAAGGCCAGGTCGCCACCGAGAAGAACGTGACGATCGGCTACTTCAACCAGGATGTCGGCGAGATGTCCGGCCGCAGCGCCGTCGCCGAGGTCATGGAGGGCGC
The DNA here is from genome assembly GCF_003217095.1 of Rhizobium sp. PP-CC-3A-592. Classification (GTDB taxonomy): domain Bacteria; phylum Pseudomonadota; class Alphaproteobacteria; order Rhizobiales; family Rhizobiaceae; genus Ferranicluibacter. Next base: position 1,420,684 of record NZ_QJSR01000001.1, on the reverse strand, counting down.
GGGGCCGGTGAGCATCGTGGCGGCCGAGCTGCGCGAGCTCGAAGCGGCCATGTCCGATCCCGACCGCCTGGACGAGATGGACGCGATCATCGAGCGCTACGGCGAAGTGCAGGGCCGCTACGAGGAACTCGACGGCTATGCGCTGGAAGGCCGCGCCCGCGAAGTGCTCGACGGCCTGTCCTTCAGCCAGGAGATGATGGATGGTGACGTCGGCAAGCTCTCCGGCGGCTGGAAGATGCGCGTGGCGCTCGCCCGGATCCTCCTGATGCGGCCCGATGTCATGCTGCTCGACGAACCGAGCAACCATCTGGATCTCGAAAGCCTGATCTGGCTCGAAAGCTTCCTGAAGACCTATGACGGCGCGCTGCTGATGACGTCGCACGACCGCGAATTCATGAACCGCATCGTCACCAAGATCATCGAGATCGATGGCGGTTCGCTCACCAGCTATTCCGGCGATTATGGCTTCTACGAGCAGCAGCGGGCGCTGAGCGAAAAGCACCAGCAGGCGCAGTTCGAGCGTCAGCAGGCGATGCTTGCCAAGGAAATCAAGTTCATCGAGCGCTTCAAGGCGCGCGCCTCGCATGCCTCGCAGGTGCAGAGCCGCGTCAAAAAGCTCGAAAAGATCGACCGCGTCGAGCCGCCGAAGCGCCGCCAGACGGTCGCCTTCGACTTCCTGCCGGCACCGCGCTCCGGCGAAGACGTGGTCAACATCAGGCAGGTCCACAAAGCCTATGGCTCCAAGACGATCTACGACGGGCTCGACTTCATGGTGCGCCGCCGCGAGCGCTGGTGCATCATGGGCATCAACGGTGCCGGAAAATCGACGCTGCTGAAGCTCGTGACGGGCACGACGACACCCGACAAGGGCACGGTTACCGTCGGGGCCAGTGTCAAGGTTGGCTATTTCGCACAGCATGCGATGGATCTGCTCGATGGCGAGAGCACGGTTCTGCAGTGGCTGGAGGAACAGTTCCCCAAGGCCGGCCAGGCGCCGCTGCGGGCGCTATCAGGCTGCTTCGGCTTTTCCGGAGATGACGTCGACAAGCGCTGCCGGGTTCTCTCGGGCGGTGAAAAGGCGCGCCTCGTCATGGCGGCCATGCTGTTCGATCCGCCGAATTTCCTCGTGCTCGACGAGCCGACCAACCACCTCGACCTCGATACCAAGGAAATGCTGATCAAGGCACTGTCGGCCTATGAGGGCACGATGCTGTTCGTCTCGCACGATCGTCATTTTCTCGCGGCTCTGTCCAACCGCGTGCTGGAGCTGACGCCGGACGGCATTCATCAGTATGGTGGCGGATATATCGAATATGTCGAGCGAACGGGGCAGGAGGCTCCCGGCATACACGTTTAGGATGCATTGAAACGAACCGGTCGCGATTTGCCCCGGAACCGCTCTGTTTTTCCTCCGATGTCGCCACATATGGCAGCCTATGCCGCGACGATCGCCGTCATCGCGTGGACGATAGTCTATCATCAGGGGAGAATTCACGTGCGTCTCAAATCTACACTCATCGCGGCTGCTGCCGCGGCCATATCGTTTGCCGCCGCAGCCCAGGCCCAGGTCGTCGTGTCCTCCAAGATCGATACCGAAGGCGGCGTTCTCGGCAACATCATCCTGTCCGTCCTGAATGCGAACGGCATCAAGACGACGGACCGCGTGCAACTCGGCGCGACGCCGGTCGTGCGCAAGGCGATCACCGCCGGCGAGATCGACATCTATCCGGAATATACGGGCAATGCCGCATTCTTCTTCGAGAAGGCCGAAGACCCCGCCTGGAAGGATGCGGCCAAGGCCTATGAGGAAGCCAAGAAGCTTGACTACGACGCCAACAAGATCGTCTGGCTGACACCGTCGCCGGCCAACAACACCTGGGCCGTGGCGATCCGCAAGGATGTCGCCGACAGCGCCAAGGTCAAGACCTTCTCCGACTTCGGCAAATACGTCACGGATGGCGGCACGGTAAAGCTCGCGGCCTCCTCGGAATTCGTGAATTCCGCCGCCGCCCTGCCGGCCTTCCAGACCACCTACGGCTTCACCCTGAAGCCCGAACAGCTGATCACGCTTTCGGGCGGCGACACGGCAGCCACCATCGCAGCCGCTGCCAACCAGACGAACGGCGCCAATGCGGCCATGGTCTACGGCACGGACGGTGGTATCGCACCGTCCGGCCTCGTGGTGCTGGAAGACGACAAGGGCGTCCAGCCGGTCTACCAGCCTGCTCCGATCATCCGCGAAGCCGTGCTGAAGGAAAATCCGCAGATCGAGACGCTTCTGAAGCCCGTCTTCGAGAAGCTCGATCTCGTCACCCTGCAGGACCTGAACGGTCGCGTGCAGGTGGGTGGCGAGCCGGCCAAGGCCGTGGCCGAAGACTTCCTGAAGAAGAACGGCTTTCTGAAATAAGCGAATGGGCCGGGCGGCATTGGTCTCCCGGCCTTCTCTCTGACATCGAACGATGATGGCGGACGCCGAGCGCATCGATCTCGGACGATGCCCTCACGATGCAGCCTGCACCAGAATGAAAAGTCCCGGCGCCTGTAGCCGCTTGCAGCACCGGGCAATCCTTCCGAAACGTCAGGAGAGGCATGCGCATCCGCTTCGACAAACTCGGCGTCCTGATCGCCATCCTCCTTGGCCTCGGCACGCTTCTTGCGCCGTTCGCGACGTTCCGCGCCAACCGGATTGTTCCCGGCAGCCCGCGCTCCATCCTCGAATCCCTGCCGCCCGCCTGGGGAACGGCTCTGTTGATCGCCCTCGGCGTGGCGGCCGTGCTCGCCATACTCAGGACATCGGCGGCAGCCAGGCTCACTGTCGCCGCCCTCGGCCTGCTTTCGCTGATGCTGCTGATCGGCACGGCGGGAAGCTTCCTGACGCCGGAGGGCAATACCTATGCGCGGGTCTCCCCGGCATCCGGTTTCTGGACGCTGCTCTTCGCCTTCCTGCTGCTCGCGGCCGATGCCATTACGCGCATGAAGCCGAAGCCCACGGTCCGGGTGCTCCTGCTTGGTGTGACGCTCGGTGCGCTCGCCGCCATCCTTGCCTCCGGTCGGTGGGACGCGCTGTCGCTCCTCAAGGAATATTCCGGTCGGGCGGATGTCTTCTGGAACGAAGCGGCCAAGCATGTGACGCTTGCCATCGGCTCGCTCGTTGCCGCGGTCGTCGTCGGCCTGCCGCTCGGCATCCTCTGTCACCGGGTGCGGCCGCTGCGGGCCGGCGTGCTGAACGTCCTCAATCTCATCCAGACGATCCCCTCCATCGCGCTTTTCGGCATTCTTATCGCGCCGCTTGGCTGGATCGCGGTCAACGTTCCCGGCGCCTATGCGATCGGCGTGCGCGGTATCGGCGCGGCACCCGCCTTCGTGGCGCTGTTCCTCTATTCGCTGCTGCCCGTCGTCGCCAACACGGTGGTGGGCCTCGCGGGCGTGCCCCGCGAGGCGAACGAGGCGGCACGCGGCATCGGCATGACGGGGGCGCAGCGCCTGCTGCGGGTCGAGTTTCCGCTCGCCCTACCGGTCATCCTCACCGGCATCCGCATCGTCCTCGTCCAGAATATCGGACTGGCCACAATCGCGGCGCTGATCGGCGGCGGCGGCTTCGGCGTCTTCGTCTTTCAGGGCATCGGCCAGACGGCCATGGATCTGGTGCTGCTCGGCGCGGTGCCGACCGTGCTGCTTGCCTTTGCCGCCGCCATCATCCTCGACGCCCTCATCGAAATCAACGCGCCGCTCAACCGCGCAGGCAGGACCGCATGATCGAGATCGACGGCATCACCAAGCGCTATGGCGACAACATCGTCGTCAACAATGTCACGATGACCATCAACCCGCGCACCGTCACGGTGATCGTCGGCACGTCGGGCTCCGGCAAGACGACGCTCTTGCGCATGATCAACCGTCTCGTCGAGCCGACCTCGGGCACGATCCGCCTCGACGGCGAGGACAACCGCGCCGTTCCCGGCTTCGAGCTGCGCCGCCGCATCGGCTACGCCATCCAGGGCCACGGCCTGTTCCCGCATCGCACGGTGGCCGAAAACATCGCGACGGTTCCGGTGCTGCTCGGCTGGGAGACAGTGCGCGTCAAGGCCAAGGTGGCGGAGCTGCTGGCGCTGTTCCAGCTCGATCCGGAGACCTTCGCCGACCGCTTTCCGCATGAACTCTCGGGCGGACAGCAGCAGCGTGTCGGCGTGGCGCGCGCGCTCGCGGCAGAGCCGAACGTGCTCCTCATGGACGAGCCCTTCGGCGCCCTCGATCCCATCATCCGCGCCAAGGCGCAGGAGGATCTCCTGGCGATCCAGCGTCTGCTCGGCACGACGATCATTCTCGTGACGCATGACATGGAGGAGGCGTTCCACCTCGCAGACCGTATCGCCGTCATGGACAAGGGCGAACTCGTCCAGTACGGCCCGCCGGCCGAGCTGGTCGAGCGCCCCGCGACTGATTTCGTCGAGACCCTGATCGGCGCCACGGAGCGTCCGTTCCGCATGCTGTCGATCGAGACGGCGGGTGCCGCTGTCGAACCCGGAGATGCCCAAGGCGCCGCTATCGCCGCCGCGACGACCCAGCGGGATGCGCTTGCCGAACTTCTGTGGAGCGGCCGGGACGCCGCACCGATCGTAGGCGCCGATGGTCAGCCGATCGGCCGGATCACGCTCGACGGGCTGGTCCGGCGTGCCGCGAGGCGCCGATGACGGGTTCTCCCACGACGGCCGACCGTGCAGCGGCACGTCCGCGGGCAAGAGCGTGGATGCCACTGGCCCTGCGGGCTCTGCTGCTCGGCACACTTCTCACCTTCCTCATCGCGCCCACGATCTTCGAGCCGATCCTGAAGCCGCTGGTGCAGGACAATGCGCCGGCCATCTACAATCAGGGAAGCCTCTTCACCCTGACGCTGCTGCACCTGCGCATCGTCGCCATCGCCACGACGGCGGCTATTCTGGTTGCGGTCACCCTGGCCATTCTCGTGACGCGGCCGTTCGGGGCGGAGTTTCTCGCCCTGTCGCGCAGCCTCGTGAATGTCGGGCAGACCTTTCCACCGGTCGCGGTCCTCGCCCTTTCGGTGCCCGCCCTCGGCTTCGGGGAGAAGCCGACGCTGGTGGCGCTCTTTCTCTATGGTTTGCTGCCGATTTTCGAAAACACCCTGACGGCGCTGACCACTCTGCCGCCAGCCGTGATGGAGGCCGCGCGGGGTGCCGGCATGACGGACAGGCAGCGCCTGTTCCGGGTGGAGCTTCCGCTGGCAGCCCCCGTCATTCTCGCCGGGATCCGGCTGTCGATCACCGTCAGCCTCGCCACGGCGACGATCGGCTCGACCGTTGCGGCGCGGACCCTTGGCGAGGTCATCATCGCCGGCCTTCAGTCCAACAACCTTGCGTTCATTCTGCAAGGCGGCCTCATCGTCGGGGCGCTCGCGGTTCTGATCTACGACGGTCTCTCGGCGCTGGAAGCCCGCCTGCGCCGCCGCGCCGGCCTCTGACCTGCCCAGACAAGAAAGCCCCGGCCGGAGGCCGAGGCAACATCGTCCGCTCGGCACCGGCCGAAGGCAATGTCATGGTGGCAATTAGTGCGCGCGGAGCCTCTGCAGGCTCGAATCGGGGAAGGCGAGACCATCGAAGGTGCTGTCGCCTTCCTGCAGAACCGAGCGCAAAGCGAGATCGAGGCAATGCACCGCATTTTCCATATTGAGATCGATCGCATTCTGCCGGGCGAACACGATCAGTCGGGCGAGGGCCCGGACTTCCTGAGGGTCTCGCTCTGCGTGAGCGACGTCGATATGTTCCGCGTGCGGGTTGCTGAGTGTCATGTTCCAAGCCGTTCCGTTGTCCCGGAATGACTGTAGCGACTGACGCAGGAAATCGCGCGTGACACAGCCGTGACATGCAAAGCGTGACTTGTCACAAGCCCGTAAAGGTCCTTCAAAACATAAGCAGTTTCGCATTTTCGCGGTCCACGAGGTCCCGCCAGAGGGTCGTCTCCTGAAAAACCCAATCGGGCTTTTCATGCGGCCGTCCGGCGTCGTGCCTTGTCATCGCGGCGATCAGAAGCAGGGCGTCCTCACGCTTCCTGTTGCGCGCGCAGGCCTTCAGTTCCGCTTCGAGCCTCGTGCGAAGCGCCTCGTCCGGCAGCGCGACGCGATCGGAGATGGTCGCCCAAGTCCGGTCCTTGAAATGCAGCTGTCGTGCCGCCGCCGCGATCCGGTTGCAGAGGTCGGGCGTGAGGCTGGCCGGCAGATCGGGCTGCTGCAGCGTGGCGAGGATATTGACCAGAGGTTCGGTGAGGCTCGCCCATCCCAGCTCCGCGGGCGCGTGAAGCTGCGCTACATCGGCATCGTCCACCAGCGTGCCATCGGCATAGGCCTGCGCAATGGTTCCGACGCCGACCATCCCGAAGGCACGGCACTCCGCAGCCCGGAGCGCGCCCATGCTGGCGGCACCGAAGACAGCGACGCCCTTCGACAATGCGTAGAGGATCTCCTTGTGCCAGACCGGCGCCGTGTATTCGAACCCGCCATCGACCAGACCAATCGCGGCGGCGCCATCGCGCACGGCGCGATAGAGATCGCCCTGGATCGCTGGCGGCCGGATGTCGAGGCCGGGCGCGACCCGCGCGGCATCCGGCAGCGTCGGCCCGATGAACAGAACCTTCATAGACGCCTCATCATCATTGCGTCAGTGCCTGGCGGAGCGCGCGTGTCCCGTATCGCTGCCGGCGCTTTCCTTCGGGATTTTCGAGCGCGGGTGCGAGAACCTTGACGACGGCAAAGGGAAGGTCGGGACGGGAGAGCCGCACCGCGATCATCGGGCCTGCACGCCGCGCCTGGAGATGGTCGATCAGGGTTTCGGGCGTGCACGCAGGCCGGTCGGGGACGTTCCGTGTGCCGGGCACCGCCATCATGGCCTGTCGGGTGCTCTCCGCCAAGGGTCGGTCGTAGTCGCCAGGAAACACGTCGTCCCGCGCACCGCTGATATAGGTCAGGCGCGACTGGGCGCTTTCCGTAATGGCCCGGATGGCTGCCTGCCGGGGCAGGGGGTGCGCACCGCATCCGAAGGTCACGTCCACATGCCGCAGTCGCCCCGAGAAAGACGCTCCGCCCGGGCCCAGGAACGCGGCGAAGCAGGGAATGTCGAGGTCGCCGGTCACGTCGAACAGACGCAGCGTCAGCCCCGCATCCGCGATTTGGCGTTCCAGTTGGTGGATGGCAGGGCAATCGAAACCGGCAGGGTCCACGCAGGTCGCCTGTCGCGCCGCCTGGGCGCGCAACTGCCAGAGCGCATGCGCATCGCGTTCCACGCGCTCCATCAGCCCATGAAGGATCGCCTCCTCCAGCGTATTGCCGGAGGCAAGCCCATCGGAGGATTGCCAGTAACGGCTGTCGTGGATCGTTCGGTCGAGGACGACGGCCTGCCAGGGCACGAAGATGGTCTCGCCGGTCACGAGATCCTGCCCCGCGACCCAATCCGGTTCCTCGTCAGCCGAAAGCGGATCATGGCCGGATGCCACCAATCCCGCCAGCGCATGAAAGGCCTGTCCGCGACGCGTCAGGTCCGCCGTGCTCGCTTTGAGCACCGCGACAGCGGGATCGCAGGCCACCGCCCGTTCCAGCGCTTCCATGACGGCGGATGTCCGCGCATCCGCATCCGTCGCACCCTTGCCCTGCGCCACGACGATGGATTTGGCATTGGGCGTGTAGGCGCACCAGACGGGAATGCCGATGCGGTCGAGCGATGTATGCCGCGCGACCCGTGTAATGCCGAAATCGGCAAGAAGAGGTGCAACGCGGTCGAAGGTCTCGGCCGCGGTGCACTGTCTGGCGAAGCTTTGAAGGCGCAATGGCGTCAGTCGAAGAGGCCGGAGAAGGCCTTGTCGGCCGGCTCGAGCGCGACGGCGAAGTCCACGCCGCGGATAAACGGCGCACGGGACGAGCGCAGTTCGCCGGCTCGACCGTCCGTGTCTTCAAGCGGCTTTACAGTGCCCGCCTCGACATCGGCGACATAGAGCTGGCTATCCCCGGGAAAGCCGAAAACAACAGTTTTGGACATGCGATTTCCTTCATGGCGAGAATGAAAAGACAACCGGCTGCGGCCTGAGGTTGAAGGCAGCAGCGGCGATCCCGACAGGATCGACAGGCGATTCTGCCGTTAATATCCTGCCCTTGAAAGACCTTCACGGTAAAGCTCTTTCTGCCAGGTTTCGCGTATCGGTAGAACCGACAGCCAACGGTCGAGGTCGAAATGCGGGTTGGCTTCGCGGTCCTTGCGCCGGTATCGCCGCGCCGTCGCGATGTCTCCGAGCATGGCGAAGGCGGCCGCTCTCAGGCGGTCGGCGGAGGACTGGTGGGCCATTCTGCCGATATAGTCGATGGCATCCTGATAATGGCCGACGAAGTAGCTCGCACCCGCCGCACTCCAGAAGTAATCGTCGGGGCTCAGCGGATTGAGCTCGATCGCCCGCTTTATCTTGCGCAGGCCCTCGTCGGGCCGCGAGGCATGAACGAGCGAGTCGGCATAGCTGTAGATCGCATCCGCGTAATGCGGGCTGAGGGCTTCCGCGCGCGCCAGGGCCTCGAGGCTCTCGTCGAGGTCGCCGAGATAGAGCTTGGCAACGCCGAGTTCCTTGTATCCGGCAGCACTTTCGGGATCCTGCTCGATCGCAAGCCGGGCATGGTCTTCTGCCTTGTGAAGAAGGCCCTTGTCACCGCGCGCCGTCAGCACCCACTCCAGCGAATAGGTGCGCGCGAGCCCGACAAAGCTCGGTGCGAAGTCCCGCCGATACTGAAGCGCCTCGCGAAAGCCGCGGCGTGCACCGCGAATGGAGGGCAGGGAGAGATCCTTCGTCTGGCGGGCGCCGGAGAGATAGGCGCGATACGCATCGGGATGATGTTCGTATTCGACCAGAGGATTCTGATTGCGCTGCAGTTCCGTAGCGATGCTGTCCGCGATGATCGTGGCGATCACCTTGCGGTGCGAGGAAAAGGGAATGTCGAGGTCGAAGCGCTGGGCCCAGATGACCCGATCAAGCGGAACGAAGATGATCTGCACCATCAGGCCTTCCACGCAAAGTGTCGTATCCACGAGATAGGAGACGGCATGCGTTTCCAGCATGGCGATCTTGTCGTTGCTTTCCTGGATCCGCTTGGCGGTGTGGGGCGCGACGATCGAGATGTTGCGCAGGGTGCAGAGGCTGATGGCGATGTCATCGATCAGTGCGGCGACCGTCCCGGTGAGTGTCCGCGATGCGCCGGCCCGCAAGGCCGGCGGCAATAGCGCCAGTCTCGGCAGCGATGCCGTCACCGTCAGCGCGCGTTGCACGCGCGGCACGACCTGGGCATAGACGGGCAGGCGGGTGTCCGATGGCGTGCTTCCGGGCCCGGCTGTCACTCTCTGGGTCGGCGGCAAGGTATAGCCGTCGGCGGCCGAGAGCATTGCCTGTCGTGCTGACGGAGCATTGTCCTCGAGAAGGGCCCGCACCGGCTCGTCATGCACATTGCGCTCAAGGAGCAGAAAGGCCGCTTCCCGCATCGCTGCGGTATCCGGGCGGGCAGAGGCTTCGCCTGGCAGGGAAAGCAGCCGCTCGCGCAGACAGTGATGATGCGTATCGATCTGCAGGTCGGCCCAGCGGCGCAGGGGGCCGTCCGGCAGCTTGCCGCCGAGGAAGCGTTCCCGAAGCAGCGCCAGCATGGTTTCGAGCGGCGTGTCGTCTCGCCGGAAGCCGGCGGCGTCTATGAGCAGGTGCTGTCCGTCATCACCCAGCGTGATGGATGTGTCGTCGATATCGAGAATCACGCTGTTATAGGCAAGCTGCGCCTTGCGGATGCGGGAGACCATCTTGCGCAGGTTGATGTGCTGCGCCTCCCGGTCGGCCTCCGGCCAGAGAAGGGCCGAGGCTTCGTCCCGTCGCAGGACGGGACGGTCTCCCAGGCGCAGCATGCAGACGAGCAACAGGGCCTTCTGCGGAAAGGCCAGGTCTTCGCCGCTCCCCGTTTTCAGGGCCAGGTTGCCGAAGGTCTGCAGCCGCAGCGGTGACATCAGGAGGCGTTGGCGGAAGCCTGCACGGCGGGAGCATCCGCCGGCTGCCGGGCGGCAGCCTCTTCGCCCTGCGCCAGCGACGTCACGAGCGCGACGACCGTCTTGCGGATGTCGGGGCTCTTGATGGAGGAGAACGCCTTGTTGAGCGACAGGCCTTCGCGCGTGGACAGAAACGCATTGACCGCGTCGAAATCCGCGGCCTCCGGCCGGGTCTGGTCGCTCGGATTGTCCTGAAAGAAGTAGCTGATCGGCACGCTCAGAATGTCGGCGGCGGCCTGCAGCCGGCTCGCACCCATCCGGTTCACGCCCTTCTCATACTTCTGGATCTGCTGGAAGGTAATGCCCAGCCGGTCGCCCAGCGCCGTCTGGCTCATCCCGAGGATAAGCCGGCGCGCACGAACACGACCTCCGACGTAAATATCGATCGCATGGGGGGCCTTCGCGTTCATAGTCGCTCCTGCAGAAATACCGGCTGAATTCTCGTTTGCGCGAGAATGTATGATTTTTCAGAAAGAGCAATGAGTTTCCCGCAGGGTTGCGGCTGCGCGCTCACGGCACTTCTGGTTAGCAAGCGATAACGTTTTCCGCCTCGATCCGCTACTCTTTTTGGCAAACAAGCAGATCGTCATGTTCGAGGATTGACACGCGCCGTTGAATGTCAAAAGCGTGCGAATATGCAGGCACCGCCAACATTGCTCCGGCTACACTTAGACTCCGATATCCGGAGGTGCGAGAGCCGCTTTGGAAACGATGAAGATTTGGTCAATATCGTCGGCTCATTTCGAGAGATATGCTCCAGCTGCATAGCTGCACTGCAATATCACGACTTTCGGATCTTCGGTTTTTCCGTATGATGGTCCTCATCGAAGCACGCACCTCCTCCCGCGTCCTTCGAGTTTCAGGGCTCCGATCCTCCTCCCCGGACCCCTGTAGGAATAGCGGCACTCCTCCTCCCAGCCGCTGTTCGGTTCTTTTGGAAAGCCTGCCGCACCTCCTCCCGCGGCAGGCTTTTCAGTTTCTGGAGGAGATTTTCCAAGTCCTCACGTCTGATCCTCTTCGTCCTGCGCCGTGTGTCTTCCTGGCCCAAGCGTATCAGTCCACTCCTGATGCGGAGCCATGGCGACGCTCGTCCCGCGCCAGAGCCCGAGATGCATCCTTTTGCTGGATATCGCGTTATCCCGGTATCGTTCGCCAAGAGGAGAAGGCCATGTCCAAGCGGGAATTGATCGATACGGGAACGGACAAACGCTATGTCCGCCGCGACGAGGAAGGCCGTTTCAAGGAGAGTGTCGATGTCAGCCGCTCGCTGTCAGCCGACGCACGCCATGATGCGAAGACGACGGCGAAGCCCGGAGAGGGCGACAAGGGCGACCGGCACGGCGACTGACGCCGTCGGCTCGATCGCCTGCATTCTCACGGACAGGCCACATCGGCTCTGGAGCGGAGCCGCACATGCGGATTGCGACCTACAACGTCAACGGCATCAACGGTCGGCTTGACATTCTTTTGCGCTGGCTGAAGGAAAGCCGCCCGGACATCGTCTGCCTGCAGGAACTGAAAGCCCCACAGGCCAGGTTTCCCAAACAGGCTTTGGAAAAAGCGGGCTACGGTGCCGTCTGGCATGGCCAGAAAGCGTGGAACGGCGTGGCCATTCTTGCGCGTGATACCGTGCCCATTCTTACGCGACGCAGCCTTCCCGACCGAACGGATGACGACGAAAGCCGCTACATCGAAGCCATCGCCGGCGGTGTGATCGTCGGTTGCCTCTACGCACCGAATGGCAATCCGTATCCCGGACCAAAATTCGCCCGAAAGCTGGACTGGTTCAGATCCCTGACACGCTATGGCGAAACGCTTCTGGAGTTCGGCATGCCGGCGGCACTTATCGGCGACTTCAACGTCATGCCCACGGATCTCGACGTCTACAATCCAGCCCGCTGGCAGGACGACGCGCTCTTCCGTCCCGAGGTTCGCAAGGCCTATCGCGACCTCGTCGAAACCGGCTGGACAGATGCCGTCCGCGCGCTGCACCCCGACGAGCAGATCTTCACCTTCTGGAAATATCTCCGCAACGCCTTCGCCCGCAATGCCGGCCTGCGCATCGACCATTGCCTCCTCAGCCCCGATCTCGCACCCCATCTTACTGCTTGCGGCGTCGACCGTCACGTCAGGGGATGGGACAAGACCAGCGACCACGCACCGGTCTGGATCGAGCTATCGCTGTGAGTGCGCGGTGCAACGCTGGAGAGTGAGAGCATATTCGCGTCGAAAAAGGATTTGGTGGAGCTAAGCGGGATCGAACCGCTGACCTCTTGCATGCCATGCAAGCGCTCTCCCAGCTGAGCTATAGCCCCATAAAGGGTCCGGCAATGCCGGTTCCGGGTACCGCCGGGCGCTTCGTGCCGGGCAGGTGCGGCTTATTACTTCCGCTTCCCGGAGATGGCAAGCCATAAAATCGGTGGCATCGATATTTTGTTGAATTCTCGACGAAAAAGCTCTGCTGTAGGCCAAAAGAAAGGCCTGCCTCTCGCGGGGAAAGGCAGGCCTTGAAATGTTTGATGACGGAAACGATCAGACTTCGTCGTCGTCGTCGTTGACGCCGATCAGGTCGGACAGGCCGTCATTGTCGTCGTCTTCGTCTTCCTCGAGGAAGGTGTCGTCGTCGTCATTGTCGATCTCGACTTCGTCATCGCCCAGATCAGGGATGTCGTCGCCGTTCGCGCCCTCGTCGGCCTCTTCCAGGGAGACGAGTTCGACTTCCGGGTTCTCGGTGTCGACTTCGGCGACGTCCTCTTCCTCGGCTGCAGCCTTTTCCATGACCTTGGCGACGGACGTCTCCTCGAAGAAGGAGAGCGGATAGGACTTGCCGGTGTACGGAGACACGATCGGGTCCTTGTTCAGGTCATAGAACTTGCGTCCCGTTTCCGGGTCGATGCGCTTGGTTCCGAGTTCCGCTTTTGCCACTGTCGATGCCTCTTGAACGGCCGGACGAACCGGCGTCAGCCGGAATGCCGGCGGTAAACCTAAGATGAATTAGCCGGTCCCCTTAATCGTAAGGGCGGAACCTGTCAAAGCCAAAACGTGAATGGCGACGGTTTCCATGCGCGGGAAGGGGTTGTAAGGCGTTGCCGGATGGCGGCCAGCCTGCCGGGCGACGCAAGATATCATACCCTGGAATCACGATGATCTTCCTCTGGCGCTTCCTGCTGGTTCTTATCCTCACTGCCCTGACGCAGATCGGAGGCCTTGCCTATCTCGTCTCGCTGGGGCTGGCGCGTCTTGGCGGGTGGCGCAAGGGCGTGGCGACTTTTTTTGTGTTCCTTGTCGTCTATGCCGGAGCAACAGTCCTCACGCAGTCTATAGCGCCGGTCTTCGGACGGGTGCCGCTGTCCTGCGGGCAGGCGGATATGCCGCTGGCGGTCCGGTCGCCGCTCTTCTGCGCGCTCAATCGCAACTACGTGACGCCGGCCATGAAGACGGCTGCGATCGCGCTCGCGCGCCACATGGAGATGACCTATCCCGGCACCGTCACGCTGGCGCTCGATGCGAACTTTCCGTTTCTCAGCGGCTTCCCGCTTCTTCCCCATCTCTCGCACAATGACGGCAGAAAGCTCGATGTGGCCTTCTACTATAGGGCACCCGACGGCGAGCCGCTGAATGGCGTCACGCGCTCGCCGCTCGGTTATTTCGCGTTCGAACAGCCGCAGCCCGGCGATGTGCTTCGCTGCGCCGGGCGGCACGACCTGTTGAGCTTCCGCTGGGATCTCGATGTGCTGCAGCCGATGTTCAAGCGTCTGCCGCTCGACGAGGCCCGAACCGCTGGCGCCGTTTCCTGGCTTTCGACGCGTGGGCAGGATCTCGGTGTGGAAAAGATCTTCATCGAGCCCCATCTTGCCAAGACGCTCGGCGTGGAGAACGAGATCGTCCGGTTTCAGGGATGCCGCGCAGCGCGCCACGACGACCATATTCATTTTCAGGTGAGACCCCTAATTTCAGGTGAAGCATGACATTCATTATTGCCATCGACGGACCGGCTGCAGCGGGCAAGGGCACGCTTTCGCGCCGGATCGCCGAAACCTATGGGTTTCACCATCTGGATACCGGACTGACCTATCGCGCGACCGCCAAGGCGCTGCTCGATGCCGCCCTGCCGCTCGATGACGAGGCGGTTGCGGAGGCCATGGCGTTCAAGGTCGATCTGGCCGGGCTCGACCGTTCTGTCCTTGCAGCCCACGAGATCGGCGAAGCCGCGTCGAAGATCGCGGTCATGCCGGCCGTCCGGCGGGCGCTGGTCGAGGCGCAGAAGGCATTTTCCGGCCGCATCCCCGGCACGGTGCTCGACGGGCGCGATATCGGGACCGTCGTCTGCCCGCAGGCGCAGGTCAAGCTGTTCGTCACGGCCTCGCCCGAAGTGCGCGCGCGGCGGCGCTTCGACGAGATGACGGGACACGGTGTGCCCGCCGATTATCTCGCCGTACTCGCCGATATCATCAAGCGCGACGAGCGCGACATGGGCCGCGCCGACAGCCCCTTGCGCCCCGCCGAAGACGCGCACTTGATCGATACCTCGGAAATGGGTATAGAGGCGGCGTTTTCAGCGGCGAAGTCAGTGATCGACGCCGCGTTAGCGCACTAGCAGTCCGAACCGACCGTCCCCGCGCCGGAATTGTTCCCGATACGATGCCCTATGGGGCAATCGGGAGCGGAGGGTCATCGGATATGATCAACGCAAACCCCCGGCGCCCGTGCCTTGCGGCACGACCAGGAGTATTCATGTCTGAAGCACAACCCACCCGCGACGATTTCGCAGCGTTGCTGCAGGAATCCTTCGCCCAGCAGGATCTGGCCGAAGGCTACGTCACAAAGGGTGTGATCACGGCCATCGAGAAGGACGTCGCTATCGTTGACGTCGGTCTCAAGGTCGAAGGCCGCGTCGCTCTGAAGGAATTCGGCGCGAAGGCCAAGGACGGCACGCTGAAGGTCGGCGATGAAGTCGAAGTCTATGTCGAGCGCATCGAAAACGCTCTGGGCGAAGCCGTTCTGTCGCGCGAGAAGGCTCGCCGCGAAGAAAGCTGGATGCGCCTGGAAGTGAAGTTCGAAGCCGGCGAACGCGTCGAAGGCGTCATCTTCAACCAGGTCAAGGGCGGTTTCACCGTCGATCTGGATGGTGCCGTTGCCTTCCTGCCGCGCAGCCAGGTCGATATCCGCCCGATCCGCGACGTCACGCCGCTGATGCACAACCCGCAGCCCTTCGAAATCCTCAAGATGGACAAGCGCCGCGGCAACATCGTGGTTTCGCGCCGGACCGTTCTGGAAGAGTCCCGTGCCGAGCAGCGTTCTGAAATCGTTCAGAACCTCGAAGAAGGCCAGGTCGTTGACGGCGTCGTCAAGAACATCACCGATTACGGTGCGTTCGTCGACCTCGGCGGCATCGATGGTCTGCTGCACGTGACCGACATGGCATGGCGCCGCGTCAACCATCCGTCGGAAATCCTGAACATCGGCCAGCAGGTCAAGGTTCAGATCATCCGCATCAACCAGGAAACCCACCGTATCTCGCTCGGCATGAAGCAGCTCGAGTCGGATCCCTGGGATGGCATCGGTGCGAAGTACCCGGTCGGCAAGAAGATCTCCGGTACCGTCACCAACATCACCGACTACGGTGCATTCGTCGAGCTGGAGCCGGGCATCGAAGGCCTGATCCACATCTCGGAAATGTCCTGGACCAAGAAGAACGTACACCCCGGCAAGATCCTGTCCACGACGCAGGAAGTCGACGTTGTCGTTCTCGAAGTCGACCCGACCAAGCGCCGCATCTCGCTCGGCCTCAAGCAGACGCTCGAGAACCCGTGGCAGGCCTTCGCGCACAGCCATCCGGCTGGCACGGAAGTTGAAGGCGAAGTCAAGAACAAGACCGAATTCGGCCTGTTCATCGGCCTCGACGGCGACGTTGATGGCATGGTGCACCTGTCGGATCTCGACTGGAACCGTCCGGGCGAGCAGGTCATCGAGGAATACAACAAGGGCGATATGGTCAAGGCCGTCGTTCTCGATGTGGACGTCGACAAGGAGCGCATCTCGCTCGGCATCAAGCAGCTCGGCAAGGATGCGGTCGGCGAAGCCGCCACGTCCGGCGAACTGCGCAAGAACGCCGTCGTTTCGTGCGAAGTCATTGCCGTCAACGACGGTGGCCTCGAAGTTCGTCTCGTCAACCACGAGGACATCACCTCGTTCATCCGTCGTGCCGACCTGTCGCGCGACCGTGACGAGCAGCGTCCTGAGCGTTTCTCGGTCGGCCAGACCGTAGACGCCCGCGTCACGAACTTCTCCAAGAAGGACCGCAAGGTCATGCTTTCGATCAAGGCGCTGGAAATCGCCGAAGAGAAGGAAGCCGTCGCACAGTTCGGTTCGTCCGACAGCGGCGCGTCGCTCGGCGACATCCTGGGTGCAGCCCTCAAGAACCGCGGCGGCAACGAGTAATCGTTGCCGGGTTCGACAGTCCTGTCGACCATGGTTTGAAACGAAAGGCCCGCGGCGAGACATCGCCGCGGGCCTTTTGCATGAGATCGGTGCGGGACCTGACGTCACGTCGGCGGTCAGGGCCGTCCAGAGGGGTCAGGGAAGGTCCGAAAGGCGCTGGTAGAGGTCGTAGGCGTCGTGACGCTCGCCGTCGTCTTCTTCGGCCGGTTCGGCTGCAGGCGCTTCGTCATGCTCTGAGGACGAGCCGCTCTCGCCATCCTCACCCCCGGCAAAGCCCGCCTCGTTCTCCCGGCGCTGGCGACGAGGCTCTTCGTCCTCGACCTGTACACTGCCGGCATCGGCGACCGGGAGGTAGGGCACGAAGGGATAGCCGATCGTTTCACGGGCAATGACGGCCTCCATTCCGCGCGCCAGAAGCGGCACGGGAAGGGCATCTTCGCCCGGGTGCTGAGGAGCAGGCGCCTGCGTGGCGCGATCCTCGTCGATGCCCGTCAGCAGGTCGGACTCGACGCCGTGGTGTGTGGACGGACGGGGAACGGTGGTCTCGTCCTGTTTCTCTGGAGAGACATGGGTCTCCTGCGGTGCGGGCGCTTCGGAGGTCTCGCCGAGGCTGCCGGACAGCATGTAGAACAGCGTCTCCCATTCATCGAGTTGCCCGATCGTATTCGCGACCTCGCGGACACCCGTCGTCATCAGGGCGATTTCGACTTTGGGCAGGAGATGATCGAGCCCTCGGGCACCAGATTCGGTCGAACGAAGCGCGCTCCCGCTGCGATCCTCATCAAGGGAGGCATCGGTTCGTCGCACCCGTTGCCCGTTATGCTCCGCCACGGCTGAACGGTCCGGAATGTCTCCGGCCGATGGCGACGTGGAAGGCGATCCGCCTTCCTGTTGCGAACGTGCAGCAGGCATGTCGGATACGATCGGGCGACCCCGAAAGGTGATCGTCTCCTCGATGGGACGAAGTCCTGAGGGACGCGGCTTATTATCTGCCTGTTGCGGGGCCAGGCGGTTTGCCGTCGCGGGAGCCGGCACCGTCTTCGGTGCAGGTTCACCGTCTTGCACGGGGGGTGGCGAAGCAGCGGCCGTCTGATCCATCGGTATCGGCGTCGTGCTGCGGAGCGTGTGTTGCGACCCGGAAGACGCCTGCGGTGCGGACGCGTGAACCGCGGACGGCGTGGTGGGGTGTGCCGCCGCCCGCGCTTCGTCGGCTCCGGTCGTCGGCAGGGCCGGCACCGCCATGGAGCCCCTGGTTAGCGGATCGGTTTGAGATATCGGACGCAGCGAAAGGGACACCATCTGCTCGCCCGTGCCGGTCTCATCCGGTTGCAGAAGGGCGGTTGCCGCTTCAGCCCCTGTCGGCGTCTGCCTGCCGACATTGGCAATGCCATGCCTTGCGAGAACGGGTGCCTCACCCTCGGAGATCACATCGCTTGTCGTGGACGTGGCGGGCAAGGAAGCCGCAGGCGCCGCGCGGTGTGGCTGGTCTTCCGTTGCAGGCTGCATGTCCGCGGCGGCTGCGATGTCAGGTGACACAGAACGGCGCTCGGGTACGAGGGGCCTCGGCAGTTCGGGCGTCTCTTCCGGCATCGCGACGGCGGTCAGGCGCGCGTTGGTTGTTTCGTCATCCCCGATCTCCGGCGGCGATCCGGTATTACCCGTTTCCACATCGGCCACAGCCATATCCGCACCGGACGGATCGACTTCGGCCGGCGGATGATCCGTAATGAGGTCGAGCCGGACATCGACGGCATATCCCCTGGCGATGGCCACGGCCTGTGCGAGCGCGTGGGCGTCGGAGGCGAGGAACGCTGCGACTTCCCGCAATGGCGGCACGGGTTCGTCTGCGGTCTGCGGGATGGCGCTGGACGGAGGGGCAGCGGGCGCCCGCGCCGTCGTCTCGGGAGAGAAGGCCTGCCCCAATGCCTGCTGCAGATGCGGCGCACCGGGCGCGACGCCGGGCGCCTGCGAGAAGGCCATGCGGGTCGGGAGCGGCGCCTGGATGGTCGGCTGGCGGAAGACAGGCTGCTCATCCTCGTCCGGGAAGAGGGCGGAGACGGGATCGGGATGCCAGCGACCGTCGCGCGTCAGCGGCAGGTCGATCCGCAGATCGAGCGTCAGCGCCGGCCGCAGCGTTTCCACCAGCATCTTCAGGGCCGCGAGGAGCGGTTGCTGGTTGAGCTGCTTTTCGAGCAGCGCACGGGCAGCGGACGGCAGAACGTCCATATGGGCGGCCAACCGGCGCGTGAAGTCGCGCAGGCTCTCCTGCGGCTGCGGCGGAAAATCGACGATCCGGGCAAGGGCTTCGGTCAGGCGCGCCAGCGCAACGCGGGTTGCCGGATCGGCATTCGCCATGTCGCGCAGCACGATCTCGATGACATGGAGGATGGCATCGAACCGCTTCGTTGCCGCAGACGGCAGCGCGTGCCGGTCCTTTGCCGTACCGCCATCGGTCAACGCTGCGGCGGCACTCCGGGAAATGGCGGCCGATGTCTGCATGGCAGTCTCCGTCCATAATCCGGCCACGGCCGGGTGCAGTTGCTGAGAAGCGACGCAGGGAACGGTGTGCCCTGCCGGCCGGCGGGTTCAGGTGCGGCAAAAGTGCCGGCGTCATGATGTCGATGGGCGCGTCATGCGCATGCCCGACAGGATACACCTGGAGGCAGCACGTGCCGGGAAAAGAGCCGGCTTGGCATGAATGTCTCCAGATTAGCGCAACATGGTTACGATATCGTTACCGGACTGCGGATCACATGCCGCGCGATGGACGGAAGGCCGAACGCCATGAACTGGGCAAATCTTATCCTCAACACCGACAGCTACAAGCTCAGCCATTTCCTGCAATATCCGCCGGAAACAGCCGCAATTTCATCCTACATCGAAACGCGCGGCGGGAGCGATCTTATCGACGTGGTGTTCTTCGGTCTTCAGATCTTCCTGAAGGATGTGCTGAGCCGCCCGGTGACCATGAGCGACGTTGCCGAGGCCGAGGAGGTCGCGCAGGCGCACGGCCTGCCGTTCGACCGCGCCGGCTGGACGCATATCGTCAACGCGCATGGCGGCTACCTGCCGCTGAGGATCGAGGCGCTGCCGGAGGGCACCCTGACGCGCCGGGGCGTGCCGTTGGTTCAGGTCGTCAACACGGATCCTGCCTGCTGGTGGCTGACATCGCATATCGAGACGGCCCTGCTGCGCGCCGTCTGGTATCCCTCCTCGGTGGCCAGCAATGTCCGCAAGGTCAAGCTGGCGCTGCGCGACGCGCTGGAGCGCACCGCCGACGAGCCCGAGCTGCTGCTGCCATCGCGCTTGCTCGATTACGGCGCCCGCGGCGTCGGCGCCTTCGAGCAGGCCGGCATCGGCGGTGCCGCCCATCTCGTCCACTTTACGGGCACCGACACGCTGTCCGGCGTCCTCACGGCACGCCGCTGCTACGGCGCAGCCATGGCCGGGCGCTCCATGCCCGCCTCCGAGCACTCGACCATGACCGCCTGGGGCGGCGACCGCGAAGCGGATGCCTATGCCAACATGGTCTCCCGCTTCGCACCCTCCGGCGCCTTCGCCGTGGTGTCCGACAGCTACGACATCAATCAGGCGGTTTCCTTCATCTGGGGCAAGCAGTTGCGCGACACGGTCAAGGCCGCTGGCGCCACCGTCTATATCCGCCCCGACAGCGGCGATCCGATCGAAACGCCGGTGCAGGTGGTACAGCAGCTCGACTACCGCTTCGGCGCGACCCAGAATCGCAAGGGGTTCAAGGTTCTCGACCGGTGCGTCCGGGTGATTCAGGGCGACGGCATTACGCTGGCCGACATGAACCAGATCCTGAACCGGCTGGAGGCGTTCGGCTACTCGGCGGAGAACATGACCTTCGCCATGGGCGGCGGCATCCTCCAGAAGGTCAACCGCGATACCTATGCCTTCGCCATGAAGGCCAATGCGCGACAGGACACGAGCGGCCGCTGGCACGATGTGTGGAAGCGCCCGGCCACGATGAACGTCAAAGCCTCGAAAGCCGGTCGCCAGGCCGTCGTTTCCGGAATGGCAGGCCTCGAGGCCGTGCGGCTCGATGCGCTGGCCGGCCGCGAAAACCACCTGCGGCCCGTCTGGCAGGACGGCCGCCTGCTGAAGGACTGGTCGTTCGAGGAGGTCCGTGCGCAGGCACGGTGACGTCAAGCCATCGCCGCGCCGGGCGGTGCAAAAGCCACCACGGACATAACGACACCCGCTCAGCTGTGCGCGAAAATATCCGTGTCGTTCCAGCCGAGCAGGTCGAGTTTCGCGCGGGTGGGCAGGAAGGCGAAACATGCTTCCGCGTGGTCGATCCGCCCGTCGCGCATCAGGCGCTGGTTCAGCGTGTCGCGCAGCGCATGCAGGTGCAGCACGTCGGAGGCGGCGTAGTCCAGCTGTGCCGGCGTCAGGGTCGGTGCGGCCCAGTCGGACGACTGCTGTTGCTTGGAGATGTCGATCTCCAGCATTTCCTTCAGATTGTCCTTCAGGCCATGGCGGTCCGTATAGGTGCGGGCGAGGCGCGAGGCGATCTTCGTACAGAACACCGGCGTCGTGGTGACGCCGAAGGTGTGGAAGAGCACGGCGATATCGAAACGGCCGTAATGGAAAATCTTCTGCCGCGCGGGATCGGCGAGCATTCTCACGAGATTGGGCGCCGACGTCTGCCCTGCCGCGATCTGCACGATATCGGCCGTCCCGTCGCCCGGCGAAAGCTGCACGAGGCAGAGCCGATCGCGACGCGGCACGAGGCCGAGCGTCTCGGTATCGACCGCGATCGCACCATTGTAGCGGGCAGCATCTTCAGCGGCGATATCACCTTCGTGAAACCGTATTGTATTCGGCATGAAATTCCCCACATCATCATCCTGCCCGATGGGCAGGCTGCCGGCCACATCGGCGGCCAGGGCTGTCACGACAGTGTTGCCCTCGACCGGTGGAAAGCGCAGGCGGTATAACGCGGAACCGGCTTCGATGCGATAGCGTTCGCTCAAAGACTAGGTGATGGGCGAAAGTGGGGCGTGAGCCATGGGACGAACGAGCATGCGGAACGGGTCGATCGTCCTTCTCGGCATCCTGGCGGCGCTGGGCGCGATGACGATGCCGGTTGCTGCACAACCGCAACAGCCGGTCGCGACGTTCGACAGCCTGCCCGGCGTCGTGCCGCTGGATCCGATCGGCACCAGCAGCAATCTGCGCTGCGAGCAGGCCCTCATCGACCGCGCGCAGGGCAATATTCTGCCCAATCGTGGGCCGCGCTACCACACGGTCAATGTCTGCAGCCGCGATGGCGGCCCCGAGTTCGTTTCTCCCCGCCTGCCACCATCGAACTATCGGCAGCTTCGCGGCTTCAATTATTGACGTAACCTCCGGATGTCCTGCACGCGTTCCGTCTGGTACTGAAGACCGTCTTCAATCGCGAGAGGTTGGAGCAGAGGGCCATGTCTCCGCTCTGTGGGATATGGCTGGAAGGATGCGGGAGGAATGCGAATGTCCGAAAACGAAAAGCCGCTGGTGATCAGCGCGCCCGAGCCGCGAACGCTCGATCTGATTTTCACGCCGGAAGCCCTCGGCGTCTTGCACGACCGATACCGGGTCGTGGAGGTGGAGGCCGATACGGTCGCAAGCCTGGACGGTGATATTCTGGGGACAGCGCGCTACGTGCTCGGCCAGCCGCCGCTCGATTCCGCGACGCTTGCACGCATGCCGGAGCTGCGCTGCGTCCTCAACGTGGAAAGCAACCTGATCAACAACATGCCCTATGATGTGCTGTTCGAGCGCGGCATCCATGTCGTCACAACCGGGCAGGTGTTTGCCGAGCCGGTCGCGGAAATGGGCCTCGCCATGGCACTCGGGATCGCGCGCGGGCTTGTCGACGCCGATCTCGATTTCCGCCAGGGGCGTGAGCTCTGGGGTGGAGACGGCAACCGGACGGCAAGGCTTCTCAGCGGCTCCAACGTCGGCATCATCGGCTTCGGCGATCTCGGCAAGGCGCTGAACCGCGTTCTCACCGGCTTCCGGACGGTCACGCGCGTGTTCGACCCCTGGCTGCCCGCTTCGATCCTGAAGGACAACGGCGTCATTCCGGCGGATCTCGACACCGTGCTGTCCGAGAGTGATTTCATTTTCGTCGTGGCGGCCGTGACCAGCGAGAACCAGAATTTCCTCGATGCTCAGGCCTTTGCAAAGATGAAAAAGGGCGCCGCTTTCATTCTGCTGAGCCGCGCCAATGTGGTGGATTTCGACGATCTGATGGCCGCCGTCGAGGCGGGCCACATCTTTGCTGCCAGCGATGTCTTCCCGGAAGAGCCGCTGCCGCTCGACCACAAGGTCCGCAGCCTGCCCGGCTTCCTGCGGTCCGCGCACCGGGCAGGGGCCCTCGACAGCGCGTTCAAGAAAATGGGCGACATGGTGCTGGAGGATATGGACCTGATGGATCGCGGACTGCCGCCCATGCGCTGCAAGCGCGCGGAACGCGAGACCGTGTCGCGCATGCGCTCCAAGCCTGTCACCAATAACTGAGGCATGTCGCCCGAAACTGTACCGCGGCTTCGGGAGTCCGACATGCTTTAAGGAGATGCAGGGATCGGTGCCTCGGGATTGATCCTGCGCATCGCCGCCAGCAGCGCCGTCTCGCTCGTATGGCCTGTCTTGTAGAGAGCGAGCAGCACGGTCGCGACATCGCGGCCGTCCGCGCTGTCGATGGGCGCGCCGATTTCCTGACACCAGAGCGTAAGCGCCCGATAGACGACATCGATCTCCGTCTGCTCGAGCGCCATATCCGATAGAAACGACATGAAGGCTCCCTTCCTCTGCAGGAGGGCGGACTGTAGCTGCATGATGCCGGTCTCGACATCGCTAGATCTAGTGCATGTCGCGCAAAAACGCTCCGAGGTTTTGCGATAACGACATGGGTAAAAACAAAAACGTAAAGCGTGCCAAGCGAATCTGAAAAGATCGCGACACGCTTTAGGAGGCCGCCTCCGCCCGCACGGAGGCGGCGGACGCCTCCATCAGCGATGCGGCGATCGCCATGGCCAGAAGCTTGCCCTTCGCGCGAACCGCCCCCGTATTCGGATCGCGTGCCGATACGGCAAGGTCCATGCCTTCCCGCATCAGGATCTGCTGCGCCCGCAGCACGGCCCAGTTTTCAACGTTATCGTTCTTCCCCATCACGACACCCCCTTCGCTTGATCATAAGCTCGACGCGTTCCCTCCGAGGTGCAAAACGGACGCGCCGCGAATCATGGAAACATGTTCAAGAAGATGCGAAATCTCGCCTCCTGAGAAGCGTGACTTCTGCACGATGAAAAGTAAGGGTTTTGTGAGGGCGGTTCGGAAGCGGCGTTCCAACGACGCTTTGCAGGCCTTCGGGCAGACCGGAGGCGTTCTCTCAGACCGACGTCCCTGGATGAGCTCGATGCACCTACAGCACGTCGATCGCTCAAGGCGGCGCTGTCGCCAACAGTGTCCCAGAACGCCAAAAGCCCTGCGTAAGCAGGGCTTTATGGGTGGTCTTTGGGAATTTGGTGCCCAGAAGAGGACTCGAACCTCCACACCCTTTCGGGTACCAGCACCTGAAGCTGGCGCGTCTACCAATTCCGCCATCTGGGCGACGAGCGGGGATGTAAAAGGCCGGGCGTCCGGTGTCAACAGCGATTTTGAAGATTTCACGACACCTTAGACAAAGCCTTGTATTCGTTGTCTTTTCATTCTGCCGCTTTGCCGGGGTCTGTCGCCTGTCCGGTGCTGGCCTGTTCAGCCCAGGCGCGAATGCGGGCAAGGCCGGCTGTCAGCAGGGCGATAGCCTTCTCTTCCCTTTCCGCTTCGACGTAGCAGCGCATTTCCGGCGCGTTGCCGGAGGGGCGAAGGTGGACGATGCTATCGTCGGCAAGCGTTATCCTGAGGCCGTCGATATCGCTGACGGACGTGGGCACGCCGAGCGGCTCCACGAAGGCTGCAAGTGCGGCGGGGCTGCTCCGAAGGTGATCCATCAAGGCCTGGCTCGTTTCCACCGGAAACCGCTCCAGACGGTCGCTGAGGGCGATTGGGAGGTTGTAACCGCTCACGATGGCCGAAAGAGGCTGGCGACGCTGAGCGGCCTGTTGGAGGACGGCCAGAACAGGCAGGAAGCAGTCGCGGGTCGGAAGGGCTGCAAGCGTGGTGCCATTCACCGTCACGGCGCTCCCCGTCAGCGTTCCGCCATTGGCCTCGAAGCCGACCACGCGGTCATGTCCGGCTTTCGCCGCGTCCTGCATGCCGGCGATGACGAAAGGGGAGCCGACGCGTGTCCGCAGGATGTCGGTCGTACCCCGGCGCTCCAGCCCGGAATTCGACGTCACCGGCGTCACGGCAACGGTGGCGCCGAAGAACTCGGCTGCGATCAGGCCGAGAAGATCCCCGCGGATCGGTTCGCCGGCTTCGTTGCTGACGAGCGGCCGGTCGCCGTCGCCGTCGGCAGAAACGATCGCGTCGAGGCGATGTTCGCTGGCCCAGCCGCGCAAGGCCGTAATCGTCTCCGGGGAGACCGCTTCGGTATCCACCGGAATGAAGGTTTCCGAGCGCCCGAGCGGCACGACGTCGGCACCGTAATGCGTGAGAATATCGACGAAGAGATCGCGCGCGACCGTGGAGTGCTGGTAGACGCCGACCCTGAGGCCGGAGAGCGCGCGGTCGGGCAGAAGGCTTACGTTGCGGGCGACGAAGAGATCGCGCACCGTCACCTCGATGGTCGGCACCTCGGCCGGTTTCGCATCGATCGCGGTCTGGCTGGCACGCAGCGCATCCGCGGCTTGCGTGATTGCCTGCTCGTCCGCCTTGGCGATCTCGCCATCCGGGCGGTAGAATTTGATGCCGTTGCGGTCGGCGGGGATATGCGAACCGGTGACCATCAAGGCCGCCGACCGGGTGGCCAGCGCATGCAGCGCGAGGGCCGGCGTCGGCACGGTGCCACAGTCAAGAACGCTCAAGCCGGCCCGCAGAAGGGCACCTGCGGCGATAGCAGAGATCGCCGGGCTGGACGCACGGAAATCCCGGGCGATGAGGACGGTATCGCGGGGCTTTGCCTGGCCTGTGGAGAGCAGATAGTGCGCAAAGGCCGTGGCGTAGAGTGCGGCAGCCGGACCTTCGAGATCGACGGACAGGCCACGAAGCCCGCTGGTTCCGAATTTCAGGCTCATGTCGCGTCTCTCCTGCGGCTTATCGTGTCTTCGATGCGGTGCTGAAGGCAGGAATATCGCAAACTCATGACGCATCATAGGCATGAGAGCATTGCGCGGCGGAGAAATGGAAAGGCTGTTGCCGAGGCCGTCTCATCCGAAAGCCCAGACCAGCACGGCATAGCGCGCAGCCTTGCCGATGGTGACATAGACCAGAAACGGCAGCCACGGCATGCGCAACAGGCCGGCTGCCAGCGTCAGCGGGTCGCCGATCACGGGTACCCAGGAGAGAAGCAACACGGGCTGGCCGTATTTCCGAAAGATCGCCTCCGCCCGCGCGCGACCTTTCTGCGAGACCGGAAACCAGCGCCGTCCTTCGAACCGCAGGAAAAAGCGCCCGAGGACGAAGTTGACGACGGCACCGAGGACGTTGCCGGCGGTTGCCAGAAAGAAGACGAGACCGCGGGGCAGGGCGGGATCCTGAAGGGCTGCGATGACGGCCGCCTCCGACAGGCCGAAGAGAAGCGTGGCCGACAGGAAGGCGGCGGCAAAGACGCCGGCGAGGGCTGCAAGGCTCAAGAGGCAGGCCGATCCGTATGTCCGAGATCACGCTCGGGCGCAATGATGTCCCGCACCCGCTGCTTCAGCTCCTTCGGGCCGGGGAAGCCGCCATCGCGCTTGCGCTCCCAGATCAGCGTCTCATCGACGCGGATCTCGAAGTTTCCGCCCGTTCCCGGGATCAGCGCGACTTCGCCGAGCGCGTCCGGGAAGGTCTGCAGCAGCTCCTGCGCCATCCAGCCGGAGCGCAGAAGCCAGTTGCACTGCGTGCAATAGAGAATGCTGACACGGGGTTTTTCCTGGCTCATGACCCTGCTCCTTCGGCGTGACGGTTGCGGATGAGGCTTACTGCATTCTCGACGACACCGAAACGGTTCGCGGTCGGTCGGTTTCGTTTCTCATGACAGCTTTCACGTAAATGTTAACAAAAGTCATCATGTTTTTGGCAGGATCATCTTGCGATGGCGGGCAACTGCGGGAAGACGGGGAAGGCAACTCTTTTGCCCCGAACCCAGGAGCCATTCCCATGACCGATATCGTTACCGCCCGCCCGCGGCCGATCTTCCCGGCCCTCCAGCGCCTCTACCGCCCGTTCGATACGACGGCAGAGACCGTTCTGCGCGTCGTCGCCGGCGCTCTTCTCGTCACCCACGGCTTCGGCAAGATCACCAACCCCTTCGGTGCCGTCGGCATGGTCGAGGGTCTGGGCTTTTATCCCGGTGTCTTCTGGTCGCCGCTGCTCGCCGCCACCGAGTTCTTTGGCGGCATTCTCGTTGCCATCGGCCTGTTCACGCGGCCTGCGGCCTTCGCCTCGATGATCGTGCTTCTGGTCACCGTCTACTTCCACGGCATCGTCAAGGCCGAGGGGCTGGCCGGCGCGGAAAAGTCGATCCTGTGGGCGGCGATCTTCCTCTACTTCGCCGTGCGCGGCTCGAACGCCCAGTCGGTCGATGCGAAGCTCGGTCGCCAGATCTAAGCCGACCAAACACAAAAATGGCGGCCGAAGCCGCCATTTTCAAATCCGTGATCCACCGTCGCCTTACAGCGTGCGGGTGATGTGCTCCACGCGGAAGCATTCGATCGTGTCGCCGGCACGGATGTCTTCATAGTTCTCGAAGGCCATACCGCATTCCTGACCGACTGGCACTTCGGAGACTTCATCCTTGAAGCGCTTGAGGGTCTTGAGCTTGCCTTCGTGGATGACGACGTTGTCGCGCAGCAGGCGGACGCCCGCACCACGCTCGACCTTGCCTTCGACCACGCGGCAACCAGCGACCTTGCCGGTCTTGGTGATGTTGAACACTTCCAGGATTTCGGCGTTGCCGAGGAAGGTCTCGCGCCGCTCCGGCGAGAGCAGGCCCGACATCGCTGCCTTCACGTCATCCACCAGGTCGTAGATGATGTTGTAGTAGCGGATCTCGATGCCCGAACGCTCGGACGCCTGGCGTGCCTGGACGTTGGCACGAACGTTGAAGCCGATGATCGCGGCATCCGACGATTCCGCCAGCGCGATATCGGACTCCGTGATCGCACCGGCACCCGAATGAACGATGCGGGCACGAACTTCGTCGGTGCCAAGACGATCGAGCGCACCGATGATGGCTTCGACCGAACCCTGCACGTCGCCCTTGATGACCAGCGGGAACTCCTTGAACCCGGTGTTCTGCAGCTTGCTCATCATCTGTTCGAGCGAACCGCGCTGGCCGGACTGGCGGGCAACCGCCTTGTCGCGCGTCAGGCGCTGACGATACTCGGAGATCTCGCGGGCACGTCCTTCGTTCTCGACGACGGCGAAGCGATCGCCAGCAGCGGGTGTTCCCGACAAGCCCAACACTTCAACCGGGGTCGCCGGGCCGGCTTCCTTGACATGGTCCCCCTTGTCGGTGACGAGCGCGCGCACGCGGCCCCACTGGTCGCCGGCAACGATGATCTGGCCAGGCTTCAGCGTGCCCTTCTGGACGAGGACGGTGGCAACCGAGCCACGACCGCGGTCGAGCTGGGCTTCGATGACGATACCTTCGGCCGTCCGGCTCGGATCGGCCTTGAGGTCGAGGATTTCGGCCTGCAGCAGGATCGCCTCGAGCAGCTTGTCGAGGTTGAGCTTGTTCTTGGCCGACACTTCGACGTCGAGAACTTCACCGCCGAGCGATTCCACGAACACTTCGTGCTGCAGAAGCTGCTGGCGCACCTTCTCCGGGTTGGCTTCATGCTTGTCGATCTTGTTGATCGCCACGATGATCGGAACGTTGGCAGCCTTTGCGTGGCTGATCGACTCGATCGTCTGCGGCATGACGCTGTCGTCGGCCGCAACCACGAGGATCGCGATGTCGGTGGCCTGCGCACCACGGGCACGCATGGCCGTAAAGGCGGCGTGGCCGGGCGTGTCGATGAAGGTGATCTTCTGGCCGTTCTTCTCGACCTGATAGGCACCGATGTGCTGCGTGATGCCGCCGGCTTCGCCCGAGACGACGCTCGTCTGGCGGATGGCGTCGAGCAGCGAGGTCTTGCCGTGGTCGACGTGGCCCATGATGGTCACGACCGGAGGACGCGACACCATCTCACCAGCATCGTCGGCCTGGTTGAAGATGCCTTCTTCAACGTCGGATTCCGATACGCGCTTGACCGTGTGGCCGAATTCGGCAGCGATGATCTCGGCCAGGTCGGCGTCGATGACGTCGCCGGGCTTCATCATCTGGCCGTCCTTCATCAGGTACTTGATGACGTCGACGGCACGTTCGGACATGCGCTGCGACAGTTCCTGAATGGTGATGGTTTCCGGCAGAACGACTTCGCGCATGACCTTTTCGCGCGTTTCCTGCATCTGGCTGCGGCGGAACTTCTCTTGCCGGCGACGCATGGCGGCGAGCGAACGACCACGGGCATTGCCGTCGTCGTCGAGCGCTGCCGTCAGCGTCAGCTTGCCCTTGCGGCGTTCTTCTTCGGTCTTGGGACGCGCTGGAGCCTTGGCAGGCTCGGGGCGAACCGGCTTGCCGCGAACCGGCACGGCGCCGGGACGGGCAGGGCGCGTGTCCTCGGCTTCATTGGTGCGGCGCGTGCGCACGCCATTCGCATCCGTCGTGATGACGGGGGCAGGGCGCTCAACGACGGGGGGAGCAGCAGCGGCTGCGGCAGCGGCAACCTTTTCGGCTTCGGCAGCAGCGGCAAGCGCGACCTTCTCGGCTTCGCGTTCGGCAGCGGGACGGGCAGCTTCTTCCGCCTCGCGGCGTGCGGCTTCCTCAGCTTCGCGCTTCAGGCGCTCGGCTTCCTCGATCTTGCGCTTCTCTTCGGCGATGACGCGTGCCTTGGCTTCCTCGGCATCGCGGATCTGGGCTTCGGCGAGGGCGCGGCGGCGCGCATCGATTTCGCCGGCCGACAGCTGGTTCAGGACGACGCCGGTGCGCGGACGCGCCGGATCGGGCCGCGGAGCCTGGGGCTGCGGGCGAACCGTCGTCTGCTGCATGGGGCGGGTTTCCGGCGGGCGCGGCTGCGGCGCACGCACGGGGGCCGCAACCGAGGCGATCGGGGCGACCGGCTTCTCGTCTTCGGGCCGAGTGGGGCGGCGTTTGCGGGTTTCGACCACGACAGCCTTCGTGCGGCCGCGGCCCATGTCCTGGCGGACTGTGCCCTGGCTCACGCCGGAGGGGCGCAGCGTCAGAGTCTTCTTGCCGGCTCCGCTCAGGGTCTTGTCGTCGTTGTTATCGGTCATTCCGTTCCGTTCCTAAGATCGAAGCCGGATGCGTATCACCAGACCCCGTCGTTCGATTGTCGTCTTACCGTATTGCGGTCGTCACGGCCGTGGCCGGTGTCCCGCGTCATAATGTCGGCTGGGAAGCGTCGCCGAAGGCACGGGGGGACATTTCGCCCCGGTATCTTTCCAGCATGTTTGCGCGCTTCACTACACCCTCACCCGCCTGCCCTGCAAGCGCTGCGGCATGGATAAAAGAATTACTTCCGAGCAGCGTATCCAATTCCTCTCCGGTGAAGAAGCGGAAGGTGGGTATCTGCTCGCCGTCATCGGCGACAAAGCTCATGGCCTTGCGCGCCTGGTCAATTTTCCGCACACCGTCGGGTGCGGCCGTGGACGCGTGGAACGTGGCGATGGCCGCCATTCCGCGAACCGCCTGTTCCACCTTCGAAGCCCCGGTGATGAACTGCGCGGCCTTGCGCGCCATGTTCATCATGCCGATCAGCTGCTGGATCAGAAGCCTGTCGACCTCGTCCAGAAGCTCGGGGCCGGGCTTGGCCTCCGCCGTCTTCAGCGCCCGCGCAAAAAGCTTGCGCTTGATCGCCGTTTCCAGAACCGCCCGTTCGGCGGTGACCCAGCAGCCGCGTCCCGGCAGCTGGCGTTTCAGGTCTGCAACCACCCGGCCGTCCGGCCCCGCAACGAAGCGGATCAGGCCGTCATCGGCCGGACCGCTCGTGCGGGTGACGATGCACATGCGCCCGTTGAGCGGCAAGTCGTCATCCTCTGCGGGGACGTTCACATCGTCCGGTGCCATGTCTGGCTGGTTGGTTACGGAATTCATGAGGGATCAGGACGCGGCTTCCGCCTCGTCCTCCTCACTCGCTTCCACTATTTGGAGTGCCTCGGTCTCGCGTGCAAGGTCTTCTTCCGTAATCCAGCCCGCAGCCAGGCGTGCTTGAAGGATCATGGTTTCCGCTTCCGTACGCGAAACTTCCAGCTTGGAGAACAGGCCTTCGAAACGCTTGGTCTCGCCGTCCTTGCGCTCCGACCAGCCGACGAGGTCGTCGGCGGCGCAGCCTGCGAAGTCTTCCATGGTCTTGATGCCGTCCTGGCCGAGCGCCACTAGCATCTGACCGGTCATGCCGTTGATCGTGCGCAGCTCGTCGCCGACGCCGAGCGCCTTGCGCTTCTCGTCCATCTCGGCTTCGAGCTTGTCGAGATATTCGCGGGCACGGGTCTGGATCTCGCTTGCGGTCTCCTCGTCGAAGCCTTCGATCGAGGCGATCTCGTCAAGCTCGGCATAGGCGAGTTCCTCGACCTGCGCGAAGCCTTCGGATGCTAGCACCTGGCCGACCATTTCGTCCACGTCGAGCGATTCCATGAAGAGGTTCGTACGCTCGTTGAATTCCTTCTGGCGGCGCTCGGACTCTTCGGCTTCCGTCATGATGTCGATATCCCAGCCGGTCAGCTGCGATGCGAGACGGACGTTCTGGCCGCGACGGCCGATGGCGAGCGACAGCTGCTCGTCGGGCACGACCACTTCGATGCGTTCTGCATCCTCATCGAGAACGACCTTGGACACTTCGGCCGGCTGCAGGGCGTTGACGATGAAGGATGCCGGATCCTGGCTCCACGGAATGATGTCGATCTTCTCGCCCTGAAGCTCGCCGACGACGGCCTGGACGCGGCTGCCGCGCATACCGACGCAGGCGCCGACCGGATCGATCGACGAATCGTTGGAGATGACGGCGATCTTGGCGCGCGAACCCGGATCACGGGCAACCGAGCGGATCTGGATGATGCCGTCGTAGATTTCTGGCACTTCCATGGTGAAGAGCTTGACCATGAACTGCGGATGCGTGCGAGACAGGAAGATCTGCGGACCGCGCTGTTCGCGGCGCACGTCGTAGACGTAGGAGCGGACGCGGTCGCCGTAGCGCATGTTTTCGCGCGGGATCATTTCGTCACGACGGATGATGCCTTCGCCGCGGCCGAGATCCACGATGACGTTGCCGTATTCGACACGCTTGACCGTGCCGTTGACGATCTCGCCGATGCGGTCCTTGTATTCGTCGAACTGGCGGTCACGCTCGGCTTCGCGAACCTTCTGGACGATGACCTGCTTGGCGGACTGTGCGGCGATACGGCCGAAATCCATCGGCGGCAGCGGATCGGCGATGAAGTCGCCGAGCTTGGCGTCCGGGTTGCGGTCGCGCGCCAGTTCCAGCGGGATCTGCGTGCCGTAGTCTTCGGCAACCTCGACCACTTCCAGGAGACGCTGCAGGCGGATCTCGCCGGTCTTGGAATTGATGTCGGCGCGGATGTTGCTTTCCGAGCCGTAGCGCGAGCGCGCCGCCTTCTGGATCGCGTCGGCCATGGCGGCCAGCACGATTTCGCGGTCGATCACCTTTTCGCGCGCGACGGCGTCCGCGATCTGCAGAAGTTCGAGCCGGTTAGCACTGACTGCCATGGGGTAGGTCTCCGTAGGTCGAATAGTCCGGGTGGTGCCTCTCGGTCAGCGCTCCAGAGGAGAAGCGCCGGCCGGGCGCGTGTCATTCCTGCGAAGGGGTCTCGTCGTCGCCGTCGAGCTCTTCGAAATTCTCGTTTGCCGCCTCGCGGGCGGCCTTGGCCTTCTTGTCGGCCGTCAGTGCATCGCGGATCAGCTCGTCCGTCAGGATCAGCTTGGCTTCGGCCAGCGCCGAGAACGGCACGACCACGGTCGGCGCCTCGTCCGGACCGGGCTGGTCGCGCTCGATGGTGAAGCCGTCCGCATCCGCACCTAGGATAACGCCGCGGAAGCGCTTGCGGTTTTCCACGAGGACCGAGGTCTCGCACTTGACGAGATGGCCGATCCAGCGGACGAAATCGCCCTTGCGCACCATCGGCCGGTCGATACCCGGCGAAGACACTTCCAGATGATACGCCTTGCCGATCGGATCGTCCACGTCGAGCACCGGCGAGATCGCGGAGGAAACCGCTTCGCAGTCTTCGACCGTCATCGTGCCGTCGGTCCGCTCGGCCATGATCTGCAGCGTCGCACCGTTCTGGGCCGAAAGCCGCACGCGCACCAGCTGGTATCCCATGGGCATCAGCACAGGTTCGATGATGTCGGCAACGCGGCGATCGATCCCGGTCTCGGTGATCAGGCGCGGTTCCTGCTGGATGTCTGCCGTGTCGATGTCGGACAAGCGATGTCTCCCGTCATGCATGTTCTGTCATGATGGTAATAAAAAAGAGCGGGTCCTGACGGGCCCACTCTTCATCAACCGATCAAGAATTTGAGCGTCATATACGCCGCATCGGCCGCAATTGCAAGCGCCGCGCCGATGGGTACTCCACGGCGAATTTCGCGTATCGCGGCGGGTTGTCACGCGGGACGACCGGGCTACATTGCACTCGAGGACCTTAGACAGCCTGACGATGCCTTTCCCGCGTTGCGGTCATTCCGCCGTTTGGTGCGCGAGGGCCGTGTGCGTGAAGAAGGAGACTGCCGTGCCAGATCGAACATCGCCCTTGGCACCTTTCCGTCACGACACCTTCCGCATCATCTGGATCGCAAGCCTTGCCTCCAATTTCGGTGGTCTCATCCAGTCCGTCGGGGCAGCGTGGATGATGACCTCGATTTCCACCTCGGTGAACATGGTCGCCCTGGTGCAGGCATCGGTGACGCTGCCGATCATGCTGTTTTCGCTGATCTCCGGCGCGCTGGCCGACAGTTTCGACCGGCGGCGGATCATGCTGGTCGCGCAGTTCTTCATGCTGACCGTGTCCGCGCTGCTGACGGCTTTCGCCTGGTTCGGGTTGATCACGCCCTGGCTGCTCCTGATGTTCACCTTTCTCATCGGCTGCGGAACGGCGCTGAACAACCCGGCCTGGCAGGCTTCCGTCGGCGACATGGTTCCGCGCGAGGATCTACCGGGCGCCGTGTCGCTGAACAGCATGGGCTTCAACATGACGCGCAGCGTCGGCCCGGCCATCGGCGGCGTCATTGTGGCGGCGGCGGGGGCGGCGGCAGCTTTCGCGGTGAACACGCTCACCTATTTCGCGCTCATTACCGCATTGCTGCGCTGGAAGCGGACGCCGGCGTTGAACGCCCTGCCGCGCGAGCCGCTGGCGCGTGCGGTCGGGGCGGGCCTGCGCTATGTCGCGATGTCGCCGAACATCCTCAAGGTCATGCTGCGCGGCTTTCTCTTCGGCCTCTCCGCCAGCGCCATCCTCGCCCTTCTGCCGCTGGTCGCGCGCGATCTCGTGGCGGGCGGGCCCCTGACCTATGGCGTCCTGCTCGGCGCCTTCGGCATCGGTGCGATCGGCGGCGCGCTGCTCAGCGCCCGGCTGCGCGAGCGTCTGGCCGGCGAAGCGGTCGTGCGCATCGCCTTCCTCGGCTTTGCCCTGTCCGCCGTCATGGCTGCGCTCAGCCGGTCGGAGATCATAACGGGCCTGGCCATGCTCATGTCGGGTGCCGGCTGGGTGCTGGCCCTGTCGCTGTTCAACACGACGGTGCAGCTTTCCACGCCGCGATGGGTGGTTGCCCGCGCGCTGTCGCTCTACCAGACCACCACCTTCGGCGGCATGGCGCTCGGCAGCTGGGTCTGGGGTGTTGCCGCGGAGGAATACGGTCCCTCAACGGCCCTCGTCGCCTCGGCCGTTGTCATGCTGGTCGGGGCGGCCGTCGGCTTGCGCTTTGCTCTGCCGGAGTTCAAGGCGCTCAACCTCGATCCTCTCGGCAGTTTCACCGAGCCGATGCTGAAGCTCGACCTGAAGCCGAGAAGCGGGCCGATCGTCGTGATGATCGACTACGAGATCGATCCAGCCGATGTCGAGGCGTTCCTGTCGATCATGACCGAGCGCCGTCGGGTCCGTATTCGCGACGGTGCCGGCCAGTGGACGCTGATGCGCGATCTGGAGCGGCCGGAGATCTGGACGGAGACCTATCACGTGCCGACATGGGTCGAATATGTTCGCCACAACCAGCGGCGCACCCAGGACGACGCGGCGATCCACGAACAGCTCCGCGCGCTCCACCGCGGCGAAAACCCGCCCTATGTGCACCGGATGATCGAGCGTCAGACCATCCTGCCGCACGAATACGAGCAGTTCAAACGGCAGGTCGATATCGGCCATTGAGCCTGTGATCTACCGCAGTTTTGCTTTCAGCCCCGCATCCGGAAAACACGTCGCCGCAAGGCCGTTCTTCTCCTGCCACTGCCCGAGCGAGCGCCGGGTCTTGTAGCCGGCGAGGCCGTCGGCCTTGCCGATGTCGTAGCCTTGTGCTTCCAGCCGCTTCTGCATGGTCAGCACGTCCGAGCGCAGCATCTTGCCGACATCGCCCCAGTTGCCCTGGAAGGACCCGCCATTCGCGCCGATCCGGTCGGCGAGATTGCCGATGAAGAGGGCGTAGAGGTCGGAATTGTTGTATTCCTTGATCACGTAGAAATTCGGCGTCACCAGAAATTCTGGCCCGTGGCGCCCGGCCGGCACCAGCATCATGCCGCTGGCCTTCGCCTCGTTGCGGGGAAATGCCTGGCCGGAGATACGGGTGATGCCGGTCGCGGCCCACTGACCGAGGGGCTTTGCGAGATCGGGCCCTTCCTGCGCGCAGGAAACAGTCTGCGGGATTGAGACCTCGAAACCCCAGTCGCGTCCGCGCTGCCAGCCTTTTTCCGACAGGTAATGCGCGATGGAGCCGAGCACGTCCGGCACGGAATTCCAGATATCGCGCCGCCCGTCGCCGTCGAAATCAACGGCATAGGAGAGGAAGCTCGAGGGCAGAAACTGCGGCTGGCCCATGGCGCCGGCCCAGGAGCCGCGCATGTCGGCCTCATCAACGTCTCCGCTTTCGAGGATGTGCAGGGCGGAGATCAGCTCGCGGGTAAAGAGCTCGCCGCGGGTCGACATGAAGGCCTTGGTCGCGAGCACATCCAGCACCGGATGCGGGATCTTCGCCCGGCCGAACCCCGATTCGCGTCCCCAGATCGCCAGCACGATCGGCCCGGGCACGCCATAGGTCTTCTCGATCCGCCGCAGCGTGGCGGCATGCGTCGAGGCAAGGCTCCGGCCGGTCGCGGCGAGTCCCTGCAGGCGTTTTTCCGAGAAGTAGGCGCCGGGAGAGGCGAACTCCGCCTGGCTCTGCTTCTGCTCACCCTGCGGCTTGGAGCCCGGCGGCACGAGGTCGGGCAAGTCCCAGTCGAGCTTCACCTCCGCGAAGGCCTTGTCGAAGGCCCCCTTGGAAATGCCGCCCTTCTGCGCCTGCGGCCAGAGATCGGTCTGCAGCCAGCGGCGGAACTGCGCTTCGGTCTCGGTCTTGGAGGCGGCGAGCGCGGGAATGGCGGCGGACGTGCAGAGGAGGGCGGCGAGTGCAGCGCGTCGGAGATGTCTCAGGCATGTCATGTCAGATAACCGTTCTCGCCCGCAAAGCCGCGGTCAGTGTACCGTCGTCGAGATAATCGAGCTCGCCCCCGACGGGAACGCCATGGGCAAGCCGGGTGATGCGAACGTCCAGCCCGTCGAGCTGGTCGGTGATGTAGTGCGCCGTGGTCTGGCCCTCGACGGTGGCGTTGACGGCGATGATCAGTTCGCGCACCTCGCCTTTGACGACGCGATCGACCAGTCCGCGGATGTTGAGATCGTCAGGCCCGACGCCATCGAGCGGCGACAGCGTGCCGCCGAGCACATGATAGGCCGTGTTCATGGCACCGGTGCGTTCCAGCGCCCAGAGATCGGCGACATCCTCGACCACGATGATGCAGCTGTGGTCGCGCCGCTCGTCGGTGCAGACGCTGCATGGATCGCTCGTATCCACATTGCCGCAGCAGGAGCAGATCCGGACCTTCCGGTGCGCCTCGACCATCGCATCGGCGAGCGGTCCGAGCAGCTGATCCTTCTTCTTGACGAGGTGCAGCGCGGCCCTGCGCGCCGAGCGCGGCCCGAGGCCCGGCACCTTTGCCAGAAGCTGGATGAGTTTTTCGATTTCGGGGCCGGTGACTCGCTTTGCCATGAGGCGCGTTCTATCCCATATGCCGTCGGAGTGAAAATGCTTTGCACCGCGCCTGATGACCAGCGTGAAGGTATGTTCCGCGATGACGGACGAAAAGAGGTAGGCCATGAAGATCGACGCCGTCTGCATCGGCCATGCCACCGTGATCGACGGCAAGAAGGCGAAGACCGGCATCGTCAAGCATCAGCAGGGCGGCACCGTCATCGTCGATGCCGTGGGGCTCGCCGGCGATGCCGTCTGCAATCGGAAACATCATGGCGGACCGGATCAGGCCGTCTATGGTCTCGGCTCTCTGGATCTGGCGGCATGGGCGGACGAACTCGGCCACACCGTCGAGCCGGGCCTGTTCGGCGAAAACATTGTCATTTCAGAGATCGATAGCCGGACAATCGCGGTCGGTGACCGCTTCGAGACGGACGGCGTGACGCTGGAGGTCACCTCGACCCGCATCCCCTGCTCGACGCTGTCGCTGCGGCTGAACGATCCCGGTTTCGCCCGAAGGTTCCGCACGGTGGCCCGGCCTGGCTTCTACTGCCGCGTGCTGCGGCCGGGCATGCTCAGCGTGGGCGACGCCATTACCTATCGGGCTTTCCAAGGCCCCAGGATCACGATGCCAGACATGCTCAGGGCCTCGGTCAAAAACCTGTCGGACGAGGAGCGGGCCCGCTACCGTGCGGCCCCGATCAGCGAGCGCGTCCGCGCACAGCTGGATGCCTTCGCGCCTTAACCATTTCTTAAGGATCCGCTTCTCGCGCGCATGTCTCTCGGCTATGTCGTCGGCATGCCCATGGGTGGCTGGCGATGGAGAGATGCGATGGCTTGGGCAGACAGGATCAGACGGCAGGCCGGATGTCTCGCGCTCCTTCTTCTCGTTGCGGTCCCCGCAAGCCATAGCCTCGCCAAGACCTGCACGCCGTCCGGCACCGAAGCGTCGCGGCTTCAGCGCCAGATCGCATCCAACATGGCCATGGCGCGCAATCACGCCTGCACCGTCGGAAGCGGCGGCTTTGCCTGCCGGGAAATCGCCGGTCGCATCGCGCAGGCGCGCACGGAACTTGCCGCCTTGCCTTCCGCATGCAAGCCCGTCATCCGCACTGTGCGTGAAGAGAGCAAGCCGAAGCCGAAACGCGTCGTCCGGAAGCCGATCAAGACCACGACCGAAGCCGTGGCCACGCTGCCGGCCGTGACGGTGGTGGCGCCCGAGACAATGCCGGCAATCAAGCCGACGGTTGTCACGGTCCTCGACAACAAGCCGACGACTGGGCTTTTCATGAATGTCAGCCTGCGCGGCACGAAGACGGATATTCCAAGGTTTCCGCGCAAGGTGCGCATGGTCGGTCCGGCATTTCTACCGGAGCTCTGACCCGAGAGTTTATCAGGGATAAGGGGAATCCGGTTATCCCGAAGAGACAGAGGACGACACGGGAATCCAGAGTCTGGCTGGTTCAGAAGGAACCTGACAGTCCCTAGAACGGCAGCTTCATGCCGGGCGGGATCGGCAGGCCGGCGGTCAGTTCGCGGGTCTTTTCCGCGGTGATCGCCTCGGCCTTGTCTCTGCCGTCCTTATGCGCGGCAACGATCAGGTCTTCGAGGATCTCGACATCGTCTTCCTTGAAGAGGGACGGGTCGATCTTGATGCTCTTCAGAGCACCCTTGCCATCCAGCCGGACAGTGACGAGGCCGCCGCCGGAGGTGCCATCCACTTCGAGGAGGGCGATTTCCTCTTGCAGCTTCTCCATCTTGGCCTGCATTTCCTTGACCTTGCCCATCATACCCATGATGTCGCGCATCGTCCGTCTCCTCTGCTGATCAGTTAATGTTCGATATCGTCGCCGGGAAGGATATCGCCCTCTTCGGACTCGGCCACGGCAGCGACCTCGGGCGTTTCGTCCAGCTCGATCTCCGACACCTTGATGCGGACATCGACCATCTTCGATCCGGGAAAGCGGGCGAGGATGGCCGCGACATCGGGGTCCTGGCGCGCATCGTTGAAGCGCTGCTCCTTCGCCGCGGCCTCGGTCTCGACCATTGTCGGCTGGCCGGGCTCGCGGCTGACCGTCACCATCCAGCGGATGCCGGTCCATTCTTCCAACCGCCGTTGCAGGTCGGTCACCAGCGTCTTCGGCGCATCGTCCGGGATATTCAACTCGAGCCGGCCGGGTTCGAGCCGCACCAGCCGCACGAAATTGCGCACCAGCGTCTTCAGGAGAATGTCCCGGTTCTTCTGGCAGAGATCGACGAGATCGGCGACGGAGCGCAGCGGCACGACCGGTTCGGCCGGTGCCGGTTCCGGTTTGATGTCGACCTGTCCCCGCTCCTGCACGGGAAGCTCGGCTTCGGGCACGGCGCGCAGCATGGCCGCGCCATTGGCCGTCATCCGCGAGGGCATGACCGGTTCGCCGGCGCGCGCCTGAATGCTGCTCTGGCCCTGCGACGCCACGGATGACGTCGTGCCGTTGCCACCGCCATTGCCGGGTGTAGCCCCGCGCGGCGCGGGACGACCGGCATCGCTGCCCGACATCTCCAGGAGCCGGCGCGCGGCGTCTTCGGGGGAGGGGAGGTGGGCCGCATGCGTCAGCCGGATCAGCACCATTTCGGCCGCACCTGCCGGACGGGCGGCATTCTCCGTTTCCGGTATGCCCTTCAAGAGCATCTGCCAGATCCGCGACAGCGTGGAGACGGCAACGGCTGCGGAGAATTCTGCGCCGCGCACCCGCTCGACCTCGCTTAGCGACTGGTCGTTGGCAGCTTCCGCCGAAAATTTCAGCTTGGTCACGAGATGTGTGAAATCGGCAAGATCGGTCAGCACGACCGCCGGGCTGGCGCCCGCTTCGTACTGCCAGGCAAACTCCTCCAGCGCCGCCTTCACGTCGCCGCGCACCACATGGCCGAAGAGATCGACGATACGGGCGCGATCGGCAAGGCCGAGCATGCTGCGCACCGCGTCGGCTTCCACGATGCCGCCGCCATGGGCGATCGCCTGGTCGAGCAGCGACAGGCCGTCACGGGCCGAGCCTTCGGCGGCGCGTGCGATCATCGCCAGCGCCTCGGCCTGTGCCGTGATGCCTTCCTTGCCGAGAATGGTGGAGAACAGGCCGACCAGATCGGTCGCCGCAATCCGCCGCAGATCGAACCGCTGGCACCGTGACAGGACGGTGATCGGGACCTTGCGGATTTCGGTCGTCGCGAAGATGAACTTCACATGCTCCGGCGGCTCTTCGAGCGTCTTCAAGAGCCCGTTGAAGGCCTGCGTCGAGAGCATGTGCACTTCGTCGATGATATAGACTTTGTAGCGGGCGGAAACGGGCCGATAGCGCACCTGCTCGATAATCTCGCGGATGTCGTCGATGCCGGTGTGGGACGCGGCGTCCATCTCGATCACATCGACATGCCGGCCTTCCATGATCGCCTGGCAGTGTTCGCCGGGCGTGCGAAGGTCGATCGTCGGCTTGTCGATCTCGTCCGTCTTGTAGTTCAGGGCACGCGCGAGGATACGCGCGGTGGTCGTCTTGCCGACGCCGCGCACGCCGGTCAGCATATAGGCCTGGGCGATGCGTCCGGTCTCGAACGCATTGGTCAGCGTCCGCACCATCGGCTCCTGACCCACCATCAGGTCGGAGAAGTCCTTCGGCCGGTACTTGCGGGCAAGCACGCGATAGGCCGCCGGCTTCTCGGCCGGGGCGGGCGCTGCGTCAGGAGATGTAGTGATGATGTCGTTCATGCGCCCCGCCGCTGGTTCCGTCTGTCCGGACAGTCGGCAAGCTTTAGACGCGGCAGCGAGCTTGCGAACGGGCGGCCTGGTCTGATGGTTCAAGGTCTCTCGTGAAGACCCTGAGGGTGGGAGGCTGGCACGATGACCCGTGCCGGGCTCGTTGGGGCTGCTTCCTTCCGGACCTGACCCGGTTGGCGAGTGGCTCGTCCACCACCAACCTCCCGACCTTCATATCGGCAATATCGAAACGGAATGCAAGTCGGCCCTTGGAAGAATCTGGCATCCCTGTCAGAACTCGGACAAAGACGACGCATGCCGGGACGACGCATGCCGGAAGGAGGAACCGTGACCCCGTTCGATCTCGACCCGCGCCTGGCGCGCGACAGCGACCTCGTGGCCCATCTCGATCTCTGCCAGCTCCGGCTGAGCCGGGACGCCCGCTGGCCCTGGCTCATCCTCATCCCAGAGCGGAACGCCATCAGCGAGACGTTCGAGCTGTTGCCCAAGGAGCAGGCGATGCTTTCGCACGAAACCAACCGCGTCGCCGCCGCGCTGAAACAGGTGACGGGGGCGACCAAGATCAATATCGGCGCGCTGGGCAATATCGTCCGGCAGCTCCATGTCCATATCGTTGCCCGCACCGAGAGCGATGCGAACTGGCCGGGCCCGATCTGGGGCTTCGGCACCGCGGACGCCTGGGACAAGGGCAAGCGCGACGATTTTCTCAACCGTCTGACGGAATCCCTGACATGACCCACGCCATTTTCGACCTCAAGGGACCCCATCCCGAACCGAGCTCGCTCGTTGCCTTCGCCGAAAACCATCTCGTGCGTGACAGCGAACACCGAAGCGACGATTGCCTGGAAGAGGCGCTGAAGACCGAAGGCGCGCATCTTTTCGCGTTCGCGGAGGGCAAGCTGGTCGTCAAGCATGACGAGAACGTCATCGACCCGCTGTTTGCACCCTACGAGATCGCCGCTCTTCAGCCCGATCTCGATGCCGCCATCCTTCTCGGCCGGCTGCCCTCGGGCGAGCCGCGGATCGCCGTGCCGGTCAACCGGACGGAAGCGACGCTGGAGGAGCCCTTCAAGCTTGCCGACGGCCGCAGCCTGTACCGGCAGGCGATGCTGCCCGACGAACTCCTCGGGCAGTTCGCGCAAGCCGCGAGCCTGATCGCCTGGAACGCCGCCAACCGCTTCTGCGGCAAGTGCGGCGGCTCCATGGAAGCAAAGGGCGGCGGATATCGGCGGGTGTGCACGGCCTGCGGCCATCTGGCGTTCCCGCGCACCGACCCCGTCGTCATCATGCTGACGATCGACGTTGAGCGCGATCTCTGCCTGCTTGGCCGCAGCCCGCACTTCCCCGAAGGCATGTATTCCTGTCTTGCCGGCTTCCTGGAGCCGGGGGAGACGATCGAGAATGCCGTGCGCCGCGAGACGCTGGAGGAATCCGGCATCCGCACCGGCCGCGTGCGCTACCATGCCTCGCAGCCTTGGCCCATGCCGCACAGCCTGATGATCGGCTGCTACGCGGAAGCGCAGTCGACCGACATCCGCATGGACCATCTGGAACTGGAAGACTGCCGCTGGTTCACCCGTGAGGAAACGCGCGCCATGC
Organism: Rhizobium sp. PP-CC-3A-592; assembly: GCF_003217095.1. Lineage (GTDB taxonomy): Bacteria > Pseudomonadota > Alphaproteobacteria > Rhizobiales > Rhizobiaceae > Ferranicluibacter. The sequence goes on along the minus strand of NZ_QJSR01000001.1, from coordinate 1,378,449 downwards.
TCGCCCGCAATACGGGGCAGGACGCGAGCCACCACTCCACCCCGCCCAAGGGCGCCATCGCCCACCAGCTGATGCGCGACTGGCTGGACTGGCCGGCCTGACAGAAGTGCCAGAGCGGCAAACGAAAGAACCGGCGCGGGCGCCGGTTCTCATCTGTCGATATCGCTTTGAAGAGATGCGTGATCAGAAGTCGCGCTGGAAGCGGATCGTGCCGCCGAAGGCATCGCCATCGCCGCGCTCGCCGTCGAACTTGGTGTAGTTGAATTCCGGCTGCACCTTGAAGTTATCGACGATCATATATTCCATGTTGAGGGCCGTCGCGAGCGTGCCGTCCTCTTCATAGGCGACCTGGCCGTTGATGGAGGTCTTGTCGTTGACCGTTGCCGTGAAGCCGCCCCAGGCTGCCCAGTCGCCGTTCCAGGGGCCGTAGTAATTGCGCTGGCGCGTGTTGCCCAGGCCCTTGTCGTTGTCCCAGTCGGACTGGTAGCCGGCCATGATGAAGATCTTGAACACGTCGTTGAAGACGACATCGGCGCGGATCTTGCCGCCGAAGGCATCGGCTTCCGTATCGTAGCCGCCGATGACGAACAGGCCGCCCCAGTCTTCCTGAATACGGGCGCCGGCCAAGGGATGCGCGCCCTTGTAGTCTTCGGTCGGACGGCCGGCGAAGCCGGTGTCGTAGGTGCCGCCGCCTTCTTCGAGGCCGATGAACGCCGAAAAGCCCTTGTCGCCGCCCCACTGGTAGCTGACCTGATTGGTCCGGCTGCCGGTATAGTCGATGACGTCGTCGTTGATGATGTTGCCGGCCGAATTCAGGAACAGGTCGTAGCGCGAATCATTGACGCCGGCCATGAAGCCGCCGAGCGTGATGAAACCGGAATTGATGTAGCTCGTCGTCTCGCCGCCGCTGGCTTCCGACCGCATTTCGATGAAGGAGCGCAGCTGGCCGTACTCGGTATCGCTGCGGGCGTCGAGCGTCAGGGTGCCGCGTGTGAACGGCGACCAGGCCTGGTCTTCGCCGTTATAAGGGCTGTCGCCGACATTGTTGTCGAAGCGGACGTAACCGCCGATTTTCAGGCAGGTTTCCGTACCCGGAATGTAGAAGAAGCCTTCGCCGAAGGCGTCGCAGACACGGACATATTCCATGGCTTCCGGTTCTGCTGCAACGATCGCATCGGCCGCCTGCGCGCCGGCGGTGATGGAAAGGGCGGCCGTCGAGGCCAGGAAAAGCGTTCTCATGATCATGGTAGGCGTCCTCCGGATGCCGCCATTTCCGCGGCTGTCGAAACGAGAGGCGAGCACGGCCTGGCCGCAAATCAGTCACCTCTTTGCCGTACGCAATCACTTTTGCGCCATAAACACTACCCTGGAACTCCGGTCGCTCCGTCCGTGCGCGAAGGATTTCAGAGCGGCGCGACTTTTATAACACGCGCCGCATCGGGTGCGCCGGATACGAGCCGAGGATCCGGACCTTCTCGGAGAAGAACCGCAGCTCCTCCAGCGCCCGCTTGACGTTCGCATCATCCGGATGTCCGTCGATATCGGCGTAGAATTGCGTCGCGATGAATTTTCCGCCGATCTGGTAGCTTTCCAGCTTCGTCATGTTGATGCCGTTCGTGGCAAAGCCTCCGAGCGCCTTGTAGAGGGCGGCGGGGATGTTGCGCACGTTGAAGACGAAGGTGGTGACGATGAGGTCGCTCGGCGCATCGCGCCGGATGGGCTTCTCGTCGCGCGAGAGCACGACGAAGCGGGTCACGTTGTTTTCGGTGTCCTCGACGTTCTCGGCAACGATGTCGAGCTTGTAGAGGTTTGCCGCGAGCCGTGGCGCAAGGGCGGCCATGGAGCGGTCGCCGGTCTCGGCCACGAGCTTGGCGGCACCGGCGGTATCCCCGGCCACGATTGGCTTCCAGCCATTGGACCGCACGATCTTGCGGCATTGGCCGAGCGCATGGATGTGGCTGTGCACCGTTCGGATCTCACTGCGCGACACGCCCGGCAGCACCATCAGCTGGAACCGGATCGGCATGAAATATTCGCCGATGATGTGCAGGCGCGATTCCGGCAGGAGGTGGTGGATATCGGCAACCCGGCCGGCGATCGTGTTCTCGATCGGGATCATCGCAAGGTCTGCCTCGCCGTTCTCGACGGCGAGAAACGCATCTTCGAAGGTCTGGCAGGGCAGGGGATCCATCGTCGGGAACATGTCCCGCGAGGCCATGTCGGAGTTGGCGCCGTATTCGCCCTGGAACGAGATGCGGTTCGTGACGGGCATCATGATGCGGCTCCGGTGCTGGTCGAAAGCAGCCGGCGCGCGGCCTCGAGATCGTCGGGCGTATCGACGCCGAGCGGAATGGAGCTGACGATTTCCACGTCGATGCGCATGCCCGCCTCCAGCGCCCGCAGCTGTTCGAGCGATTCGCGCTTTTCGAGCGCCGAGGGCGGCAGGGCGACGAACCGTTCGAGAGCGGAACGGCGGTAGGCATAGAGGCCGATATGGTGATAGAGCGGCCCGGCCCCGTGGGGTGCGGTCGCGCGGGTGAAATACAGCGCCCGCATCCGGCTGTCCGACAGCGGCGCGCCGACGACCTTCACGACATTGGGGTTGGTCTTTTCTGCCTCGTGTACGATCTCGACGGTCAGCGTCGCGATATCCACGGCGGGATCTTCCAGCGGCCGCAGGGCTGCGCGGATGGTCTCCGGCTCGATCGTCGGCAGGTCGCCCTGCACGTTGATGACGGTCTCGATCGCGCCGTCCGGGTCGCACAGGGTCAGGGCTTCGTAGATGCGGTCGGAGCCGGACGGGTGGTCGGTGCGCGTCATCACGGCCTCGAAACCGGCAGCCGTCACGGCAACGAACGTATCCTGGTGATCGACGGCGACGACGATGCGTCCGACCTCGGCATCGCGCGCACGCAGGGCCACCTGCACGATCATCGGCAGCCCGCAGATGTCGGCCAGCGGCTTGCCGGGAAGCCGCGTGGAGGCCATCCGCGCCGGGATCAGCACGAGTGTTCTGGCCAAATTGTCGCTTTTCATGCCGAGCCCTTCAAAACGCACGCGAAAAGTGCCAGAAGTGGTTCGTCCGGCACGGATATCGCTGTTGCAACGCTTGGTCAAAAGACATAGCTTCCGCACGATTTCAAGGTGCCGGGGCAGATTGTTCATATCGGCGGCGCGCGCATATGCTTGAAGCCGGACGCAAGGGGAGGTGTGTTGATGAACTCGCATGTAAACATGGCCGTGGGAGCCTTTCTCGGAACGGTCTTCGTGCTGATGTCCGTATCGATCGCCTCCGAAGGCATTTTCCATTCCGAAGCACCGGAAAAGCCGGGCTTCGCCATCATCGCCGAGGAGACGACGGGCGAAGCCGGAGCGGGTGCTGCGGCCGAAGCCGAGGTCGACATCAAGCCGCTGCTGGCCAGCGCCGATGCGAACGCCGGCGCAGCCGTGTTCAAGAAGTGTGCTGCCTGTCACACCATCGAGAAGGGCGGGCCGAACAAGGTCGGCCCCAATCTCTGGGGTGTCGTCGAACGGCCGATCGCCTCGCATGAGGGCTTCGCCTATTCGGCCGGCATGAAGACCTTCGCCGAAGCCAACAAGACGTGGACCTATGACCATCTGAGCTATTTCATCGAAGCGCCGAAGAAGCATGTGCCCGGCACCGCCATGGGATTTGCCGGCGTGAAGAAGCCGGATGAGCGCGCAAACCTCATCGCCTGGCTGCGTGGCCAGGCCGATGCCCCGGTCGCCCTTCCCGAGGCTTCGGCGTCCGCAGCGCCTGCAGCCGCTCCGGCCGAAGGTGCCGCACCCGCTGCTCCTGCTGCCCCCGTTGAAGGGGCCGCACCGGCTGCTCCGGCGCCTGCTGCACCGGCGAACTGAGCCGGAATATTCCAGGCAGATCCTTTCGAAGCCCGGCTCGCGCCGGGCTTTTTCATGTCTCGATGGCGAACGTTTCGTTGGGGTTCAGAGAAGCACGTAGGCCCAGGCGGAGACGGTGACGACGCCGAGCGCGGTGGTCAGCGTGATGGTCGAGGATGCAAGGCCGTGGCCCACGTTGAAGTGGTTTGCGATCAGCCAGGCATTGACGCCGGTGGGAACGGCCGAGGTCAGCACCAGCGCTGCCGTCCAGTCCCGGTCGAGGCCGAGCAGATGGCTGGCTCCGAAGACGCAGGCGGGCAGCACCACGAGCTTCAGCGCGCTGGTGAAGGCTGCAAGGCCGAGATTGCCCGAGAGGCCGTATTTGTCGAGCGCCATTCCGATGGAGATCAGCGCGGCGGGGCCGGCGACCGCCGCGGTCTGGTCGATGGCGATCTTGAGCGGTCCCGACAGCGGCAGGTTCGCCACGTGCATCAGTGCACCGCAGACCAGCCCGATCACCAGAGGGTTGCGCACGAGGTTCCGCAGGATGCCGCGGGCGAGCGCCAGCGGGCTCTGCGCCACGCCGCCATTGGTCTTGCGCTCCGCACGCTCCATGAGGATCGTGCCGGCGATCATCATTACCGGAAGATGAACCGAAATGAGAATGGACAGCGCCACGACGCCGGCATCGCCCACATTGCGCGAGACGAGCGGCAGGCCGATGAAGATCGTGTTGGCGAAGGCCGAGGAGACACCGGCGAGGACGCCGATGCGCCGGTCTCGCCCGAAGCCGAGTGTGGCGACGAGATGGCCAAGCGTCCAGACGACCGCGACGCCGGAGAAATAGGCGACCCACAGCGGCCAGGGCGAGCCCCCGGTGAAATCCGCCGTCGCGATGGTGCGAAACAGCAGGATAGGCACGGAAACCTTGAAGACGAAGTCGCCGAGCGCATCGCCCACGGCCGGCTTCAGATAGCCCGTGCGCACGATCACCCAGCCGGCAAAGATGAGAACGAAGAGGGGAAGGACATTGATCAGGACGTCGGACATGAGGCGCTCCGTGCCTCTACCGCATAGACTGCTTCGCACGCGCTCCGCAACCTTTCCGTTTGCGACGCAATGCCAGCGTAAGTTTCAGCTGTCATAATACGGACCGGTACCCGCAGTGGAGGGATTGGACATGGCGGTCAGCGAAAAATGGTGGCAACAGCCCGTTTTGCTCGAACTGGACGGCATCGGAGATTATCGCGCCGTTCGCAATACGCGGGAGGCGGCGGAGGTCCTGCTCGACAGATGGCCGACCCACGAGGGCGTTGCCTACAAGGCAGCCATCCGGATGTGCCGCTATGTGCTCAACGGCGAGCAACCCGCCGATTACGCGCGCGAGGATTTCATCGCCGCTGCGGTCGAGGCCTATATTCATGTCGATGAGAGCCGTCCTTCAGCCTCTTGACGCTTGCTGCCGCGCCGGTGTTGGCACCCAGCCGACCATACGGCATATATGGAACATCCAAAGGTACCCCGCGTTTGCACGTCGACCAAACCGCTGATCGGCAATAGGCTCTGGCAAGGGCCAAAAGCGGGAAGCGGCCAGCAAGCAACGAGGGATGCGGGCATGCCGATGGACAAGCAAATGTATTGCCGACGCGACGACGAGCCACACCTGCGGGACGACGATCTCGCGGGCAAGGTTGCCCGGTACATTCAGTACGTCTCGCTGGTGGATACGGCCCACCTCAACGTCATCGCCATCGGACGAACCATCATCCTCTCTGGCTCCGTTGCCAACGAAGCCGAAGTCGGTTGCGTCGAGCAGGCCGCAGCGTCCGTGATCGGTGTTCATCTCATCGAGAACAACGTCACTATCCGGCGCCACTGAGCGTTCCCCAAGCTCTCCAAGTATGGCTAGAACGCATCCCGGACATGGACCGGCCATCGCCAGGGCCGGACGGCCATGATGTCGTAGCGAATGGAAAGGCGATCCGCGTCTCTCTGCTTTTGAAGCCAGAGGTCGCTCGCCCCGCGAATGCGCGTTTTCGCGTGCTCGCTGACCGCAAAGATTGCGGCATCGACCGACGCGCGTGCCTTGACCTCGACGCAGGCGATGAGATTGCCACGCCGGGCGATGATATCGATTTCTCCGAGCTTCGTGCGGTAGCGGAAGGCGATGATCCGGTAGCCGCGCACCATGAGCGCCAAGGCAGCGAGATATTCCGCAAGCGCGCCCTTTCGAACCGCCTGCAAGCGCCGCCTGTCCGCCGTTCCCGTCACGGCTGCTCCTTCAGCGTCAGAAGCCGGTCGTAAAGCGTTCGCCGGTTGAGGCCCGTCACTTTAGCCGCTTCGGTCGCGGCCTTCCCGGCCGGCAATTCGGCAGAGAGACGCGTCAGCAGTGCGTCCACATCCCGCTCGTCCGGTGCCGCCTCTTCCGGTGGCGGGCCGATGACCAGCACGATCTCGCCCTTGACAACGATATCGCCGCCATAGTGATCGGCGAGCGCGCCGAGCGTTCCCCGCCGGAACTCTTCGTAGGTCTTGGTCAGTTCGCGACAGACGACGGCGGCGCGTTCCCGGCCGAGCGTTTCTGCCGCCCCCACCAGCGTCGCGCCGATCCGGTGCGGTGATTCGAAGAAGATGAGCGTTGCCGGTACGCGGGCGAGTTCGGCAAGCCTGTCGCGGCGCGCCTTGTCCTTCGAGGGCAGGAATCCGGCAAACAGGAAAGCCTCGTTGGAAAGGCCGGAGCCGACCAGGGCGGCCAGCGGCGCGGACGGTCCGGGAAGCGGCACCACGCGGTGCCCCGCCTCGATGGCCGTCTGGGCAAGCCGGTAGCCGGGATCGGAAACCAGCGGCGTGCCCGCATCCGAGACGAGCGCGACCGAACGGCCCGCATCGAGCGCGGCAATCAGCCGGGGGCCGGCCTCGTTGGCATTGTGCTCGTGATAGGCATAGGGCCGGTTGGTAATGCCGTAGCGATTCAGCAGAACGCGGGTGACGCGGGTGTCCTCGCAGGCCAGCACATCGGCGCCTGCCAGCGTTTCCAGCGCCCGCAGGGTGATGTCGCCGAGATTGCCGATGGGCGTTGCCACCAGATAGAGCGCCGGCTCGATCGGCCGCGCTTCCACGATCGTGTCGTGGACGCGGTAGCTGCGCGGCCGTGTGCCGGCATCCGGTGCCGCTTCCCGTTCTGTTGTCTTGTCCTTCATGCGGTCTTTATGGGCGAGCCGGCTCCTGCCTGCAAGCCGGTGCGCTGAACGATAATGGTGGGTAGTTCGGCTTCAGGGTCGGCTTGGCTCTTGCACTTCGCCACAGTGTAGTGCCATTTTGCGCGTCCATATCCACGCCGCCCTTCGGCCGCCCGCGGCCCGGTGGCCGAGGCGTTCAAGAGTTCATGCCGGGAAGCGTCTTCCGGTCCTGATGGAAAGCGACAGCATCACATGCGCATTACGATCGAGCGGTCCAATCTTCTCAAATCGCTGAACCATGTTCACCGGGTCGTCGAGCGCCGGAACACCATTCCGATCCTGTCGAACGTGCTGCTGCGGGCCGAAGGCGAAAGCCTCGACATGAAGGCGACCGATCTCGATCTCGAAATCACCGAGGCGACGCCCGCCCAGGTCGAACAGCCGGGCGCCACCACCGTGCCGGCCCACCTTCTCTATGACATCGTGCGCAAGCTGTCGGACGGTTCGGAAGTGCGGCTTTCGACCAATGCCGAGGGCACGGCAATGACTGTTGCCTCCGGCCGGTCGAAATTCTCGCTTCAGTGCCTGCCGCAGTCGGATTTCCCGGATCTGAATGCCGGCACCTTCACGCACAAGTTCACGATGAAGGCGACCGATCTGAAGATGCTGATCGATCGCACGCAGTTCGCGATCTCCACGGAAGAGACGCGCTACTACCTGAACGGCATCTACATTCATACGATCGAAAGCAAGGGCGACCTGAAGCTGCGCGCCGTGGCGACCGACGGCCACCGTCTCGCGCGCGCCGATCTGGAAGCGCCGTCCGGCTCCGAAGGCATGCCGGGCATCATCATTCCCCGCAAGACGGTGGGCGAGCTGCAGAAGCTGGTGGACCAGCCGGACGCAACCGTGACGCTCGAAATCTCCGACGCCAAGATCCGGATGAGCATCGGCTCGATCGTCATGACGTCGAAGCTGATCGACGGCACGTTCCCGGATTACCAGCGCGTCATCCCGGCCAACAATGAGAAGGAACTGCGGATCGACTGCCAGTCCTTCGCGCAGGCCGTGGATCGCGTCTCCACGATCTCCTCCGAGCGCGGCCGCGCCGTGAAGCTGGCGCTCGCCGACGGACAGCTGACGCTGACCGTCAACAATCCCGACAGCGGCAGCGCGACGGAAGAACTGCCGGTCGGTTACGACAACGAGCCGCTCGAAATCGGCTTCAACGCCAAATATCTCCTCGACATCACGGCCCAGCTCTCCGGTACGGAAGCCGTCTTCATGCTTGCGGATGCGGGTTCGCCCACTCTCGTGCGCGACCTTGCCGGTGAAGATGCGCTGTATGTGCTGATGCCGATGCGGGTGTAGGGTACGGATCGTCAGGTAACTTGGAGTGTGTCAGGTTTATTCTGAACAAGGCACACTCTATACTGCCTTGTTTTCGCTTGCCTTTTCGGGGAATTGGTTTCCACTTCCCTGACAAACTCTGACGGCAAGATTGCCGCATGCCCGTTCTTGCAGCTCTGCAAAAAAAACGCCCATGAGATCCACAGCTCTTGGGCGTTTTTTTATGTCTGCGGCTTTTTTCTCGGGAGGCTAGGTCGATCCTACGGTCATTCCAACCGGATCACGCCGAGCTTTACCTACAGGTTGTCTCTGAAAAGCGCATTGCCCCCGTTAAGAAAGCAAGTCTTGGAGAAAATGCCGGTATCGAAGGGATTCGGTAGGCGGATATCTTGTATGTCCGGCAGAGGCTTGAGCTTTGGATCGTACGAACGATCAATCTGGGAGATGAAGGCCAAAGTCACCCCTGCGCCGCTTGCGAAGGACTGCAAGAGGCGCATTTGTATCGATATCTCGGGCGAGCTGCGGTTCTGATCGAGGATCTGAAGGTAGTCGATAACCGCAATCGTTCCGGATGCCGCATTTCTCAAGTGACCTATGATGAAATCGGCACAAATGTCGTCCGATGCAAACACTTCAGCATCCTGCCGGGGTTCTGATTCAGGACCTTGAAGAGATGCGAGGCGCTCACGGGTTTCGCCCGCCGTATACTCAAGCGTAAAGAACACGCTTCTCCGTCCGACTTTGGATGCTTCGAGCAGAAGCTGAAGTCCGAGACTTGTTTTGCCTTGCCCCGGTCGAGCCCCGAGAAGAAGCAGATCGCCGCCTCGTAGGGCCGGCAGTATTTTCCTGGCTGGTCCGCTTGCGCCGAGCCGAGCGGAGAGCAGGCCCCATCTTGGGAATCCCTCCTCACGTGCGATCTTGTCTAGGGCTGCATGCAGGGCAATATCCTCGTCGCGCGCCAGACTTTTTGCCCGGCGTTTCAACGAATGAATCGGCATCGAAAGTTTCATCGAGGAACCTCCATTCCGAGCAGACGCGCAATCCCTCCTCATGCGATGCCCGAACAGATGGTTCGAAGATCTCAAAACCCTGCATGTGTCATGCTTCCCGATGGAGGGAGGAGGCGTGGGCTAAGCCTTAGAGTGAGAATAACGCTGAAGGGCGTCTCCGGCAAGAGCCTGCACGTCTCCGGTAAACCGGCAGCCTAACCCTGAACGGGCACGATGCTCCTGCAGTCCAAAGAGCAACGAAAATGACGCAAAGAGAATGGTTTTTGTCGCCTAGGGTTTTTGAATGCGGTATGACAGCGAACGCTCAAGCAGCGAGTCGGAGTGGAGACGAGTATGAATTTGCGTTTGAAAGAGCGTTTCGGCAAGAAATTCGATGAGGAAATCCGGTTCTTCAAGGGCTGGCGCAGCAACATGAAGGCCGTCGGTGCGATCACGCCGACCTCGTCGATTGCGGCACGGCGGATGGCGAGCGTCATCGATACGGGCTCCGGTCTTCCGGTCCTCGAACTTGGGCCCGGCACGGGCGTGATCACCAAGGCGATCCTCGATCATGGCGTGGCGCCCGAGCAGCTCGTTTCGGTCGAATATTCGAGCGATTTCTACAATCAGCTCCTAAAGCGCTTTCCCACGGTGGAGTTCATCAACGGCGATGCCTTCAATCTCGGAACGACGCTCGGCCGCCGTGCCGGCGATCAGTTCGATTGCGTCATCTGCGCCGTACCGCTCCTCACCATCCCGATGCACCGTCGCGTCGCGCTGATCGAGGATCTACTGACGCGGGTGCCCGTCGGCCGCCCCGTGGTGCAGATTTCCTACGGCCCGCGCTCGCCGGTTGCCAATATGCCGGACCGGTTCCGCACGGAACAGCTCGACTTCATCATGCGCAACATCCCGCCGGCACGGCTCTGGATCTACCGCAAGACCCACTGAGGCCCTCATGTTCGGTCTCTATATCAGCCACCCTGAGGTCGCGATCGATCCGGACGTGCCGATCCCGCACTGGGGGCTCTCCGAAAAGGGTCACCAGCGGGCCCGGGCCGCAGCCGCCTCCGGCTGGGCGCGCCGCATCGGTCGTATCGTCTCCTCGGACGAGACGAAGGCGCTGGAGACGGCAGCCATTTTTGCCGAAGCGTCGGGCGTGTCGGTCGAGGTGCTGGCGAACGCCGGTGAGAACGACCGCTCGGCGACGGGTTTCCTGCCGCCGGCAGAGTTCGAGGCGGCAGCGGACAGCTTCTTTGCCGAGCCGGCTCTGAGCTTCCGCGGCTGGGAAACGGCCGATGACGCGCAGGCCCGCATCGTTCGCACGGTCACGGCCGTGCTCGACGTGCATGATCCCTCGATCCCGATCGCCTTCATCGGTCATGGCGGCGTCGGTACACTGCTCTACTGTCATCTCTCCGGCATCCCCATTTCGCGGGCGCACGACCAGGGTCCGGGCGGTGGCGGCAATCTCTTCGCGTTTCCTCTCGGCACCGGACTTGGCGATGCCGGCGACACGGCTTTTTCCCTTGCCCGCAGGCGTCCGGTGTGCAAGTGGACCCGCATCGAGGACTGGCAGGGGTGGACGGATGGCTGAGGCAGCGCGCGACAGGTTGATCATCGGTCTCGACGTTCCCACGATCGCCGAGGCGCAAGGCATCGTCGATGCCATCGGTGACGACGGCCAGTTCTACAAGATCGGCTACCAGCTGGTCTTTGCCGGCGGTCTCGACTTTGCACGAGACCTTGCCGCGTCGGGCAAGAAGATCTTCCTCGACATGAAGCTTCTCGACATCGACAACACGGTCGCCAAGGGCGTGGAAAACATCGCGCGCATGGGCATGACCATGCTGACGCTGCACGCCTATCCGAAAGCCATGGCCGCTGCGGTCGAAGCGGCGAAGGGCTCCGGCCTCTGCCTGCTCGGCGTGACCGTGCTGACCTCGATGGATGCGGACGATCTGACGGCCGCCGGCTATGCCGATGATCCCCGCGCGCTCGTGCTGCGCCGCGCAGCGCAGGCCCGCGAAGCCGGGATGGGCGGCATCGTCTGTTCCGCCGAGGAGGCCGCGATCGTCCGCGAGGTCGTGGGTCCGGATCTCGCCGTGGTCACGCCCGGCATCCGGCCCGCGGGGGCAGACAAGGGCGACCAGAAGCGGGTGATGACCCCGTTCGATGCGATCTCGGCCGGTGCGAGCCACCTCGTCGTCGGGCGGCCGATCGTGAAGGCGGAAGACCCGCGGGCGGCAACGCGCGCCATCCTCGACGATATGCGCCGCGCGGCCTGGCCGCGCAACGACTGACCGTTTCAACACCGAACGTTTCAAGAAGGAGAGCGCGATGGCCAAGGGATACTGGATCGCCCGCGTCGATGTTCGCGATGCCGAGCGCTACAAGGATTACGTCTCGGCGGCAAAGCCCGCCTTCGAGAAATATGGCGCCATTTTCCTCGCGCGTGGCGGACCGGTGGAAAAGCTCGAAGGCGACATCCGGGCGCGCAATGTGATCATCGAGTTCCCTTCGATGGAGGCCGCCGTCGCCTGCTACAATTCGCCGGAATACCAGATCGCGGCGGCCATCCGCCAGGAGGTCGCGGATGCCGACATGCTGGTGGTTGAAGGCGTCTGAGCCGCGCTTCCCGTCTGCAACATGTTGCGCCGCATGATACCTTCCCGTAGGAGGCGAGGTAAGCTATATCGCATGTCTGATCATGCCTGAAAAACACCGGAGCGCTGTTCCATGACCCTGTCCAATCTTCCCCCGCTCGTCACCGTCTTCGGCGGATCGGGATTCGTCGGGAGGCACGTGGTGCGCGCGCTCGCTCGGCGCGGTTTCCGTATCCGGGTCGCCGTGCGCCGCCCGGATCTGGCGGGCTTCCTGCAGCCGCTCGGCAATGTCGGCCAGATCTCCTTCGTCCAGGCGAACCTGCGCTACCGCCAGTCGGTCGATGCGGCCGTTCAGGGCAGCGATCACGTCGTCAACTGCGTTGGCATCCTGTTCGAGGCCGGCCGCAACACGTTCGATGCCGTGCAGGATTTCGGCGCGCGCGCCGTGGCCGAGGCCGCCCGCAGCGTCGGTGCGTCGCTCACCCACATCTCCGCAATCGGTGCGGATGCCGGCAGCGAGTCCATCTACGCCCAGTCCAAGGCGAAGGCCGAAAAGGCGGTGATGGAGATCACGCCGGACGCGGTCATCCTGCGTCCCTCGATCGTCTTCGGGCCGGAAGACGGCTTCTTCAACAAGTTCGCGCAGATGTCACGCTTCTCGCCGGCCCTGCCGCTGGTCGGCGGCGGCAAGACCGCGTTCCAGCCGGTCTATGTCGCGGATGTCGCGGAAGCCGTCGCCAAGGCCGTCGAAGGCAAGGTCGAGAAGGGCCGGATCTACGAACTCGGTGGCCCGGAAGTGCTGACCTTCCGCCAGTGTCTGGAAATCATGCTGAAGGCGATCGACCGCAAGCGCGCGCTCATCACGCTGCCCTTCGGCGCCGCATCCCTCATCGGCAGCATCGCCTCCATGGTGCCGCTCATCGCGCCGCCGCTGACGTCGGACCAGGTGACGCTGCTGAAGAGCGACAACGTCGTCTCGCCGACTGCCGAAGCGGAGGGACGCACCTTCAAGGCCTTCGGCATCGAGCCGACGCTGGTCGAAGCGATCATCCCGAGCTACCTCGTCCGCTACCGGCCGCAGGGCCAGTACACCCGCTCCGGCAAGGCGGCCTGAGCGCTGACGAACGACGGAATGAACCAGCCGCCGGCTCATCACCGGCGGCTTTCGTTTGTCCGGACGGGGCGGCGTTGCAGTTCTGCCGCACTGCACATTTGCCGTCGGCCTTTACCGTCGATTCAACATGTTGCGTTATTGCTTGTGCCGGTGCTGGAGCATAGACAGCAGCCGCGTGCCTTTGTCAGGGTCAGGGCACGCCATTCCGACATCTCGAAAGGCTAGAGAGTAAATGGGTAAGTCGATCGCAATCTTCTTTGCGTGCGCGGCATTGGTCATCGTTGCAGGCTCGTTCGCCGCTCCGAAGACCGTGGCAGGCAGCCACGATAACTGTGCGCCGGCTTATGGCGTCGATCCTTGCACGACCTCGTCGATCGGTCTCGTTTCCGGTCGCTGACGTCGTCTTGCAGCCGTGATGTTTCATCGGCTGGCGATATGAATTTCTGAGGGTATGGCGGGGGCCAGGAAACCGCATGCAGACCGTGATCCGGCTGCATGCGGTTTTTTCTTGTTAAGCGTCAGCCGAAAACGGTGAGGCCGATGAGGCCGACCGTGCCGACGAGGATGCGCCAGATGGCGAACGGGGCAAAGCCGCGGCTGGACACGAAGGCGAGCAGCGAGCGCACCACGAGCAGCGCCGAGACGAAGGCGGCAATGAAGCCGACCGCGATCAGCGAGGCATCGTTGAAATCCAGCACGTCGCGATTCTTGTAGAGATCGAGAACCGTCGCACCGAGCATGGTGGGGATGGCGAGGAAGAACGAGAACTCGGCTGCCGAGCGCTTGTCGGTGCCCATCAGGAGCGAGCCGGCAATGGTCGCGCCCGAGCGGGACGTGCCGGGGATCATGGCGAGGCACTGGAACAGCCCGATCTTCAGCGCGAGCGCCGGCGTGTAGTCCATCATATCGTGATAGCGCGGCTTCATCGGCATGCGATCGATCGCGTAGAGAATGATGCCGCCGACGATCAGCATGACGCAGATCAGCTTCGGCGTCTCGAACAGCACGTTCTTGATGAAGTCATGAGCCAGAAACCCGATCACCGCCGCCGGCAGGAAGGCGAGCAGGATGAGAAGCACGAAGCGCCGCGCCTTGGGATCGCTGGGCAGCGCGATCAGGATCGACCAGAGCCGCTGGAAATAGACGGTGAGGATGGCGAGGATCGCACCGAGCTGGATGATGATCTCGAAGGTCTTTCCCTTCGACTCAAAGCCCAGAAAATGGCCTGCCAGCAGGATATGCGCTGTGGAGGACACGGGAATGAACTCGGTCAGGCCTTCGATAAGGCCCAGAATGAGCGCACTGAAGATCGAATGTTCGGGCATGAGGTAAAGTTTCCTTTAAGCAAAGGAGTTTAAGGGTTCAAGAACCGGGGGAGGGCCGATTCGCTTGAGTTCGGGAAAGCTTGCTTCTATAGCTGCGACGAGCGCTGTCTTATAGCTGCCTTCTCTCTGCCATTGCCAGACGAAACCGCGCCCCGCGATCCAACCTTGAAAACCTGTTCCGAGACAGACGCATCGATGCCCACACTCTATCATCACCCCATGTCCACAGCGTCCCGTTTCGTCCGGCTCATCCTGTCGGAATACGGCTACCAGACGGATCTGACGGAAGAGCAGCCCTGGGAAAAGCGGCGCGATTTTCTGGCGCTCAATCCGGCTGCGACGCTGCCAGTCTATGTCGATGACAGCATGCGGGCTCTCTGCGGCGCCGCCGTCATCTCCGAATATCTCGACGAGACCAATGGTGTCCTGAAACGCGAGCGCCGGCTTCTGGCGGAAGACCCGTTTCAGCGCGCGGAAATCCGCCGCCTGACCGAATGGTTCCTCCTCAAGATGGAGGCGGATGTGACGCGCCCTCTGGTGCGCGAGCGGATCTTCAAGCTGCAGATGACAGCAGAGCAGGGCGGCGGCGCGCCGGACTCGAAGATGCTGCGTCTGTCGCGCGCCAATATCCGCCAGCATATGAAGTACCTGTCCTGGCTTGCAGGGTCGCGCACCTATCTGGCGGGCGACCGCTTGTCCTATGCCGATCTCGCTGCCGCTGCCGCCCTCTCCGTTCTCGACTACATGGGCGAGATCGACTGGACGGAGGCGCCGGCCGCCAAGGACTGGTACCAGCGCTTGAAGTCGCGCCCCTCCTTTCGCCCGCTGCTGGCCGAGCGCGTGCGCGGTCTGACCCCGGTATCGCATTATGCGGACCTCGACTTCTGATCCGCAACGCCGCGCGGACGGCGCAACCCTGCGCCGCCGTGCGAGCCTCACGGCCTTCCTGAAGGCCGAAGCGCGCGACAAGGGCTTCGACGTCTGCCGCATCACGACGCCCGACACGATACCGGACGCACCGGCCCGCCTCGCGGATTTCCTCGATCATAACTACCACGGCACCATGGACTGGATGGCCGAGACCGCCGAGCGGCGTGCAGATCCCCGCACGCTCTGGAGCGAGGTGCGTTCCGTCGTCATGTTCGGCATGAATTACGGGCCCGACCACGACCCCCGCGCCGTGCTCGACCTGAAGGACCGTGGCGCCATTTCCGTCTATGCCCAGAACCGCGACTATCACGATGTCATCAAGGGCCGCCTGAAAGAGGTCGCGACACGCTTTGCCGCGCGAGCAGGCGCCGAGGTCAAGGTTTTCGTGGATACCGCGCCGGTGATGGAAAAGCCGCTGGCCGAGCAAGCGGGGCTCGGCTGGCAGGGCAAGCACACCAATCTCGTCAGCCGCAGCTTCGGCTCTTGGCTGTTCCTCGGCAGCCTGTTCACGACGGAAGATCTCGAGATCGACGCGCCCGAGCGGGATCATTGCGGCTCCTGTCGCGCGTGCCTCGATGCCTGCCCGACGGATGCCTTTCCAGCACCTTACAAGATCGACGCGCGCCGCTGCATCTCCTACCTCACGATCGAGCACAAGGGGCCGATCGATCCCGCGTTGCGCCCGGCCATCGGCAATCGAATCTATGGCTGTGACGACTGTCTCTCGGCCTGTCCCTGGAACAAGTTCGCCGCTGCGGCAAGCGAGATGAAGCTCAAGGCCCGCGCCGATCTCGCCGCGCCATCGCTTGCCCTTCTCCTCGCGCTCGACGATGCCGGTTTCCGCGCGCTGTTCTCCGGCTCTCCGGTCAAGCGCATCGGGCGCGACCGTTTCGTGCGCAACTGTCTGATCGCCGCCGGCAATTCCGGCGATCCTGCGCTGGTCGGCCCATGTCGCGCGCGCCTCACGGATGCCGCACCCGTGGTGCGCGGCATGGCCGTCTGGGCATTGTCCCGGCTGCTGTCGCCCGATGCCTTTCGCGAGCTTGCCTTTCATCGCGGGCCGGAAGATGACAGCGAGGTCTTGGACGAATGGATACGAGCAGGAGCCGCATGATGGACGTTCTCATTCTGGGTGCCGGTTTTTCCGGCGCAGCCATCGCGCGCCGTCTCCTGCCGGAGTCACGCTCGGTGGCTGGTACCACCCGTTCGCCGGAGCGGCGGCAGGTACTTGCCAACATGGGCCTTGAGGCTCTCATCTATGACGGCGAAACGATCTCTCCCGAGCTTCGTGTCGTAATGGAGCAGACGACGCATCTCGTGCAGTCTATCGCGCCCGGCAAGGCCGGCGACCCTCTGATGCGGCCGGGAATGCCCGATATCACCACCCTTATGCCGAACCTCCGTTGGGCCGCCTATCTCTCGACCGTCGGCGTCTATGGCGATCACAAAGGCGCCTGGGTGACTGAGGATGCACCGCTCGATCCCGTATCCGACCGGTCTAAAGAGCGCGTGGAGGCGGAGCAGGCATGGCTGGATCTGGGGGAGGCCGCAAGCATCCCTGTCGCCGTTCTCAGGCTCTCGGGCATATACGGACCGGGCCGCAACGGCTTCTGCAATCTGGCGAATGGAACGGCACGGCCTCTGGTGAAGCCCGGACAGGTTTTCAACCGCATCCGCGTCGAGGATATCGCAGGCTCCGTCGCGTTCCTCATTGAGAAAGGCGCGGGCGGTATCTTCAACGTCACGGATGACGAGCCCGCCCCGCCGCAGGATGTCGTGCTGGAAGCCGCGCGCCTGATGGGCGTGACGCCCCCGCCGGAAATCGCTTTCGAGACCGCCGAACTCTCCCCGATGGCGCGCACCTTCTACGGCGAGAACAAGCGCGTTTCGAACGCAAAGCTACGCGCCGCCGGATATACCTTCCTTCATCCCGATTACCGTCAGTCTCTTCGTCAGATGTGGAACGAGGATTGCTGGAAATCCTGATGTAAGAGCTGAATTTCCTTTTGCCGGCAATGCAACCATGTCGAGAGAATGCGATTCCGAGAACACTGGAGAGCGACCTGTTTTTCGCGATTTCAAAATTTTAATCTCATTTTATCCAGCCTGTGGAAAAATCATTCCACAAAAAGCCGCATTTTATGAATCGATTTGATTCTATGGATTTTTTTCAGTCCAAGGATAATTTTTCAAAATTTTAAGAAAATTCAACCGACAGCAAAAGCAGTAAATCCTAACCGTTGCTTAACGGTTGAAGCACGTTTCCGCCATTTTTGCCCCGGACAAGCCGTCTCGTTCGCTGAAAAGCAAGACGATACGACGAAGGGGTACCTTGTTGACGAGTATGAAACTTGCCAATGTCGCACTGGCGGCATGCGTTGCTTTGGGGGCAACTTTCACATCCATCACACCATCACAGGCAGCCGGTGCCGGCTGCGGCGGCGCATCATGGTACGCCCTCTCATCCCGGACAGCTTCCGGCGAGAGAATGAACGCTTCCTATCTCACCGCGGCGCATCGCAGCCTGAAGTTCGGAACACGGGTCGAAGTGACCAATAAGCGCAACGGCAAGAGCGTCGTCGTTCGCATCAATGACCGCGGCCCGTTCATTCGCGGCCGTGTCCTCGACCTCTCCAAGGCTGCCGCTTCGCAGGTGGGCATGGTGAGTTCGGGTCACGCCAGCATCTGTTATCGCGTCGTTGGTTAAAGCCCGACGCTGAAAAAGGTTCCGCAAAAGATCGGGGCTGATGGATAGACCTCCTCCACGGCCTGGGCACGGCACGGGAATGTGGAGGACAGGACAAAGGCCGCAAAAGGCCTTCCCGCTTGCTCTTCGCCTTCATCGCCGGTACACGCGCCACGATAGAAGTTGGATTTATGCTGCGGACCGATGGAGTGTGACCGATGCGACTGGGTGGACGACTTGCCGGTGCGATCGATGTTCTCTCCGACATCGAGACGCGAAAGCGCCCTGTTGCGGATGCGCTGAAGGACTGGGGCCTTGCCCATCGGTTCGCCGGCTCCGGCGACCGCGCCGCGATCGGCAATATCGTCTACGACGCGCTCCGCCAGAAACTTTCCCACGCCTACCTGATGGACGACGATAGCGCGACCGCGCTCGGCTACGCCGTCATGCTGCGCCAGTGGAGCCAGACGCCGGAAACGCTGGCGGCAAGCCTGGAGGGCGACCGTTTCGCGCCGCCCCCGCTACCGGAAGCCGCTTTGGCCGCCTTCCGCAGCCGCGCTCTTAAGGACGCACCCGCGCATGTTCAGGGGGATGTTCCCGAATGGGTGGTGCCGTCTTTTCAGGCGGTCTTCGGTGATCGCTGGCTGGAGGAAGCCGCGGCACTGGCCGAACGCCCGGCCCTCGACCTGCGCGTCAACACGCTAAAGGCGGATCGCGCGAAAGTGCTGAAGGCGCTCGACGAGGCAGGCGTGCAGCCGACCGAAATCGCGCGGCAGGGCCTGCGTGTCGCACCCGGTGAAGGCCCCTCGAGACTTCCGAATGTGACCGCCGAGCTATCCTTCCAGAAGGGCTGGTTCGAGGTTCAGGACGAAGGTTCGCAGATCGTCGCCGATCTGGTCGGTGCGACCGGTGGCGAGCAGATCCTCGATTACTGCGCCGGCGGCGGCGGCAAGACGCTGGCTCTATCCGCGACCATGGACAACAAGGGCCAGGTCCACGCCTTCGACACTGACCGCAAGCGCCTGGCACCGATCATCGAGCGCCTGAAGCGGGCGGGCACTCGCAACGTTCAGGTTCACGACCGGCCGCAGGCGCTCGCCAATCTGACGGACCGCTGCGATGCCGTGCTGGTGGATGCGCCCTGCACGGGCACGGGGACATGGCGCCGCCGCCCGGATACGAAATGGCGCCTGAACGAGCGCAACATCGAGGAGCGTCAGGGCCAGCAGCGCGAGGCGCTGGCGGAAGCCGCGCGCTACGTCCGTCCCGGCGGGCGTCTCGTCTATGTCACCTGTTCCGTCCTGCCGGAAGAAAACGACCAGCAGGTCGATCGCTTTCTTGGCCAGAACCCCGCCTTCGCACCCATGGCTGCGCTCGATAGCTGGAACGCCCTGTTCGGAACGGGTGGTCGCCGCCCGGTTACGCGCGATGGTCGCACGCTGACGCTGTCGCCGGCATCCACCGCGACCGACGGCTTCTTCTTCGCCATGCTGCAACGGCAGGCGTGACAGGTTCAAAGCATTCTAAACTATACGCTTTGACACAAGTTTCGTTTTGGTTCATGAGGAGCGAACGGGACAGGGCAGTGCTCGAGGGCGCGCCCGATCCCGGATCCGTTTCACGCGTGCGGTACCCCCTGTCCGGACCCCGGCCGGGCTCCGCCGAGGAGAGGTCATGACCGTATCATTCCTTCGTACCGCCGCTCTGGCACTGGCGACCGCCACCTCCGTGCTGGCAATTCAGCCGGCCCATGCCGCGACCGATGCCGCTGCAGTGCTCAAGCATTATTCCGAAGTGGCCCATGCCAAGTTCGAGGACGCCCTGACGACCGCGCAAGCGCTCGACAAGACCGTGGACGCGCTGATTGCGACGCCGAGCGAAGCAACGCTCAAGGCCGCCCGCGAAGCCTGGCTGGTCGCACGCAACCCCTATCAGGAAACGGAAGTCTACCGTTTTGGCAACCCGATCGTCGATGAGTGGGAAGGCAAGGTCAACGCCTGGCCGCTCGACGAGGGCCTGATCGACTATGTCGATGCCAGCTACGGCAGTGAGAGCGACGAGAACGCGCTCTTCACCGCGAACGTCATCGCCAACAAGACGATATCGATCGACGGCAAGGAGATCGACGCCTCGAAGATCACGCCGGAGTTCCTGTCGGGCACCCTGCAGGAAGCCGACGGTATCGAGGCAAACGTCGCGACCGGCTATCACGCCATCGAGTTTCTTCTCTGGGGCCAGGACCTGAACGGCACCGGCCCGGGTGCGGGCAATCGTTCCTACACCGACTACGACACCAAGGCCTGCACCAACGGCAATTGCGATCGCCGCGCCGCCTATCTGAAGGCCGCGACCGATCTGCTCGTTTCCGACCTGAAGGAAATGGTCGCCAACTGGACGCCGGATGGTGCCGCCACCAAGCATGTCGAAGCCGATCCGAAGGCTGGCCTCACCGCCATCCTGACCGGCATGGGTTCGCTGTCCTATGGCGAGCTTGCCGGCGAGCGCATGAAGCTCGGCCTGCTGCTGCACGATCCGGAAGAAGAGCATGACTGCTTCTCGGACAACACCTACAACTCGCACCTTCACGACGCGATCGGCATCGAGCAGGCCTATCTCGGCACCTATACCCGCACCGACGGCACGAAGCTGACCGGGCCGTCCCTCTCCGAACTCGTCGCCGCCAAGGATCCGGCCGTCGATGCCGAGATGAAGGAAAAGCTCGCCGCAACGGTTTCGGCCATGCAGGCGATGGCCAAGCGCGGTCAGACGGTCGAGGCCTACGACCAGATGATCGGGGAAGGCAACACCGAAGGCAACGCCGTCGTCCAGAAGGCCATCGACGGGCTCATCGCCCAGTCGAAGACCGTCGAGCGGGTGCTGACCGCACTGGATCTCGGCAAGATCGAACTCGAAGGCTCCGACAGCCTCGACAACCCGAACGCCGTCTTCAAGTGAGAGCCGCGTCCGGACGCAGCGGAGCCTGATCCGCGATGACCGCCCGGACCACACCTCGTTTTCTCATGCCCATCACCGCCGCGACCCTCGCGGCGGCTGTCGTCGTGGCATGGGCCGGCTGGCGTCCCCTCGCAGCCGATGTCGCGGCCGATAACCCCGTGCCTGTGCTTGCCGTCCCGCACAGCGAGAAGGTGCCTCAGAGAACCGACCTGTCGGAAAAGGACAGACGCCGCGTCGCCGACGTTGTCAGCCCGACGCATGACTTCTCCCGACCCGAGCCTTTCGAGGCCATGGCCGGTGGTGCTGGAACCTCGACCGCAAAGCCCGACCGGGCCGGGCTCACCCATCCCGCAGGCAATCTCGATGGTGGTGGCGAGGAGAGCTTCCGCCTCGGCAGCGCCCTGTTTGAAAAGCTCTGGGTGTCCTCGCCATCCTCGACGCAAGCATCTGACGGCCTCGGTCCGCTCTACAATGCCCGCTCCTGCGAAACCTGCCATGTCAGGGACGGGCGAGGACGCCCGCCTGCCGGGGTTGCAGGAAGCCCCTCGCTGGTTCTGAAGTTCTCGTTCCCCGATGCCTCGAGATCCGGTGCGGGAGGCGACCCTGTCTATGGCCGGCAGTTGCAGGACAGCGGCGTTCCCGGCCTGCCGGCCGAGGGGCATCTGGCGCTCCGCTACGACGAGCGGCCGGTCACGCTGGCCGGCGGCGAACGCGTCATCCTGCGCCGGCCGGTCTACGGCATCGAAGACCCCGCCTATGGTCCTCTCGACAGCGCCACCCGCCTGTCGCCGCGTCTCGCGCCTCCGATGACCGGCCTCGGCCTGCTGGAGGCGATCGACGTTGCCGATATCCTTGCCCATGCGGACCCGGATGATCGCGATGGCGACGGCATCCGCGGTCGGCCGTCTTGGTTGACGACGAGCGCCGGGGGGGCGCCCGTGCTCGGCCGTTTCGGCTGGAAGGCGCAGGCTCCGACCGTTCGGGCCCAGGCGGCGGACGCCTTTGCGACCGATATCGGGATCTCCACACCCGACGACCTGAGAAGCCATGGCGATTGCACCGCCCGGCAGCCGCGATGCCTTGCCATGGAGGATGGCGTGCAGGCCCGGTTGGGATCGAGCGAGGCGCCCGATCCCGTGCTTGATCTCGTCGCCTTCTATGCTCGCCACCTCGCCGTCCCGGCGCGGCGGAACGTCGCGGCACCCGCCGTTCTCGAGGGCAAGCGGCTCTTCTCCGACGCGGGCTGCGCCTCGTGCCATGTCCCGAAATTCGTCACCCGCCGCGATCCGACGTCGCCGTCCACGGCTTTCCAGCTCATTTGGCCCTATTCCGACCTGCTCCTGCACGACATGGGGGAAGGCCTGTCCGATGCCGTCTCGCCGTCCGATCCGGGGAACACGGATGGGGCGAAGCCGTTGCCGGGGGAATGGCGCACGCCGCCGCTTTGGGGTATCGGTCTTGCACAAACTGTCGATGCGCCGGCGGGCTTCCTGCATGACGGCCGCGCGCGGACGCTGACCGAGGCCGTTCTCTGGCACGGCGGTGAGGCGCAGGCCGCGCGCGATCGTTTCGTTTCCCTCGACGCCGCGGATCGCCGGGCGTTGCTCGCCTTTCTGGAGTCGCTCTGATGCGTCTATGGACAGCCTTCCTGCTCACCGCGGCACTTGTTTCCGCCACGCCCGCCTTTGCGCAAGAAGCGGATGACGATGTCGGCGCAACGCCATCGAGCGGACTGGTGGCAGACGCCGTGCCGACGGCCATGGCGCGCGCCGTCGATGGCTTCATCCGCCCCGGCTATCGCGATCTGGTGGAGCGCACGGGCGCGCTGGCCGATCATCTTCGCCCGCTCTGCCACCGGCCATCGCCGCAGTCGCTCGCCCGCGCCAAGCGCGCGTTCTCCGAGGTCACCGCCGCCTGGTCGCGCATCGAGATCGTCCGCGTCGGACCCGTTCTCGATGACAACCGGTTCGAGCGCGTCCTGTTCTTTCCCGATCGCAAGAGCACGGGCCTGAAACAGGTTCAGCGGATCCTCGCCGAGAACGACGAGACCGCCACGATCGCCACCTCGCTGCGCGGCAAGAGCGTCGCGGTGCAGGGGCTCGGCGCACTGGAATACGTGCTGTTCGGCACCGATGCCGACGAGCTGCTCGACGCGCCCGACGGCTTCCGTTGCCGCTATGCGCGCGCCATCGCCGAAAACCTCACCAGCGTCGCCGCAGAACTGAGCGCCGCCTGGGAAAACCCGCGGGGCGTACAGGCCGCCTGGAAGGCGCCGGGGCCGGACAATCCGCTCTACCGGACGGAGGGAGAGGCCGCGACCGAACTTCTCGGCATCCTCGTCCATGGCGTGGAGAGCCTGCGCGACCAGCGCCTGCGTCCGGTCTTCGCCGGCGCGATCACGCCTAAGCCTTCGCCCGGCCACCCAAGGCTTGCCGTCTACTGGCGCTCCGGCGAGACGATGGAGTCCGTTGCCGGCAATGCGCGTGGCCTCAAGGCTCTGTTCGACACCGCCGGCTTGCGCGCGCTTCTGCCGGCCGACAGACAATCGATCGCCGACTCGATCGACATCGTCTTCAACGGTCTCATCGCGTCGGCCGATGCCGTCGATCAGCCAATCGACAAGGCACTGATGGACCCGGCCGAACGCGTGAAACTGCTTCTCGTCCTGCGCAATGCCAACGATCTGCTGCAACGGCTGAACATGGATTTCGGCGCGGCCATCGGGCTCGGTGCCGGTTTCTCCTTTGCCGATGGCGACTGACGGGGCTAAGTCATGACGCTTTCCCGCAGACCGGCGCGACGGACGCTTCTCGACAGACGAGCCTTCCTCTCCATGGCCGGCGCCGCCTGGGCGGCGTCCCTCTCGCCTGCGTCCACCATGGCCCTTACCCGGACGGACGCCGTCTTTGCCTCCGCCTTCAGAGATCGAGACGGTTCCTATGGCATCGCGACCGTCTCCGAGGAAGGCGAGGTCATCGACCGTCATGCCCTGCCGGATCGCGCCCATGGACTGGCGCATTCGCCGGTATCCGGCCGCACAGTCGCCTTTGCCCGTCGCCCGGGAACCTTCGCGATAATCCTCGACGACACCGCGCTGAGCGAACCCGTCGTCATCACCGCCAGCGAGGGACGCCATTTCTTCGGGCATGGCTGCTTCTCGGCGGATGGCCGGTTGCTCTACGCGACGGAGAACGACTTCGCAGCCAATCGCGGCATGATCGGCGTCTATGACGGCACGGACGGCTTCCGCCGCATTGCCGAATTCCCGACCCACGGCATCGGTCCGCATGATATGACGCTGTCGCCGGATGGGCGACTGCTGGTGGTCGCCAATGGCGGTATCGAAACGCATCCGGATTTCGGGCGGACCAAGCTGAACCTCGATCACATGGAGCCGTCACTGGCGCTCATCGAAACGGCGACCGGCCGTCTGGTGGAGCGTCATGTCATGCCGCCGCATCTCCGGCAGCTCTCGACCCGGCATGTGGACATCGATGCGAAAGGCCGGATCTGGTTTGCCTGCCAGTACGAGGGGCCTCGCAACGCACGCCCGCCCGTCGCCGGCGTGTTCGCGCCCGGCGAGGACATTCGCTTTCTCGACCTGCCGGAGGAAGCCTCGGCGGCGCTCGCCAATTATGTCGGCGCCATCGCGGTCCATCGCGGGCAGGGTCTGGTCGGGCTCGCCTCCCCGAAAGGCGGGGCGGTCGTCACCGTGGATGCGCGCACCGGCGCCTTCGTCCGGCTGGACCGGCTTGCCGATGCCGCCGGCATCGCGCCGGCGCAGGGCCCGGGTTTTGCGGTCTCCTCCTATGACGGCCGTTTTGCGAGAAGGAGCACCCCCATCGCCTGGGACCAGCATATCGTCCGCACCCGCCCGACCTGAGCGATGCCTCAACACCTCACTGTAAACCGCTGGGCGCTGCCCTAATTTTCCGTCTACCGCGCTTGCCGAAATCCCAAGCCCAGTTTCGCAGCTGTCCGGTCCCGAAGCATTCGCGCTCCGGCTGGACATTCCCTTGATCGGACCCTCATGCGCCCACTCCCGACCTATGCTCTCTTCATCGTCGCCGTCGTCGCCTGCGGCCTTCTCATCGGCATCAACAACATTCCGGGCGAATGGTACCAGTCGCTGCAGAAGCCGCCGTTCAACCCGCCGAACTGGATTTTCGCGCCGGTCTGGACCACGCTTTACGTCATCATCGGATATGTCGGCGCCCGCACCTTCCTACAAGATCGGCGCTCGCGTGCCATGCGCTTCTGGGGCGCCCAGATGCTGTTCAACTTCGCATGGTCGCCGCTGTTCTTCGGCTTTCACGAGATCGCCCTGGCGCTGATCGTCATCCTCGCGCTGCTGATCTCGGTCTACGCCTTCATCGCCGTCTCCTGGCGGCAGGATCGCCTGTCAGCGTGGCTCTTCATGCCCTATGCCGCGTGGGTCTCGTTTGCGACACTTCTCAACGGCTCTATTCTGCTCCTGAACTGAGGATCCTAAACCCCAAGCCCTTGCGGGGAAGGGGAACTGCGTGCCAGTCTCCGCCCGTTCCAAACGCGTTGCCGGCACAAGGACCGGTCAGGAGCTGTAGCAGAAGGGTGTTGGGCATGGCTGAGACGACTGAACCGGACTTTCGCGCCCGTGTCCGCCGGAGTTTCGACCGGCAGGCCTTCATGCGCATGATCGGCGCGGAACTGACGCGCGTCGAGCAGGGCATGGTGGAAATCGAACTGCCCTTCGATGAAATGATGACGCAGCAGCACGGCATTCTCCATGCCGGCATCATCTCGTCCGCGCTGGAAACGGCGGGCACCTATGCCGGTTACTCTGTGCTGGAACCGGATGCGGGGCTGCTGACCATCGAGTTCAAGGTCAACCTTCTCTCGCCCGGCCGGGGCGAGCGTTTTCTGTTTCGCGGCGAAGTCACCAAGCCCGGCACCACCATCATCGTCTCAGACGGCCGCGCCTACGCCATGTCGCAGGACGCTCCACCCAAGCTGATCGCCTCGATGACGGCCACCAAGATGGTTGTGCGCGGCCGCGAAGGATTTGCAGAGTGAGCGAGAAACCCGACGTGACGCCCGAAACCCTGCTGAAGCCGGTGGGCGGGCAAGCCATCCTCTATGTCATGGCGGCGGAGGCCGAATACGGCCCACATCTGAAGACGCGGATGACACCGCTGATGACCGGCGTCGGTCCGGTGGAGGCGGCCGTCTCCGTCACGCGCGCGCTGTCGCGGCTTTCGGCCATAAACCGTCTCCCGGCGCTCGTCGTCTCCCTCGGCTCGGCCGGCTCCGCCACGCTGGAGCAGGCGGACATCTATCAGGCCACCTCGGTTGCCTATCGCGATATGGACGCTTCACCGCTCGGTTTCGAGAAGGGTGCGACGCCCTTCCTCGATTTGGCCGTCACGGTTCCCTTGCCCCTGCGCATCCCGGATCTTGCGGGAGCGAGCCTCTCCACCGGCGGCAATATCGTTTCCGGATCTGCCTATGCCGACATCGTCGCCGACATGGTGGATATGGAAACCTTTGCCGTGCTGCGCGCTTGCCAGGCCTTCGGGGTGCCGCTTCTGGCACTGCGCGGCATTTCCGATGGCAAGGCCGAGCTTCGCCATGTCTCCGACTGGACGGCCTATCTCCATGTCATCGACGAGAAGCTTGCAGACGTTGTGGACAGGCTGGAAACGGCGATGGCGCAGGGTGCACTCGGCCTTTGAACGGCGCAAGAGCGGGTTAGACGTTGCACTTGCCGGCCTGTTTATTTAAAGGCTCGGAATGATCCCGCGCGTGAAAAGGCCAGGCATGACCGAGATAGCCCATCCCGACAGCATCCTCATCATCGATTTCGGCAGCCAGGTAACGCAGCTCATCGCGCGCCGTGTTCGTGAAGCCGGTGTCTATTGCGAGATCCATCCCTTCAACAATGCCGAGGAAGCCTTCGCTCGCATGGGCCCGAAGGGCGTGATTTTCTCCGGCGGACCCGCCTCCGTGACGGCGGAAGGCAGCCCGCGCGCGCCGCAGGCGGTGTTCGACAGCGGCATTCCGCTGCTCGGCATCTGCTACGGTCAGCAGACGATGTGCACCCAGCTCGGCGGTACCGTCGAGGGTGGGCATGCTGCCGAATTCGGCCGTGCCGATGTCGAGATCAAGGCGGCGAGCCCGCTGTTCGAAGGCCTCTGGGAGGTCGGCGGCCGCTATCCGGTGTGGATGAGCCACGGCGACCGCGTGACGCAGCTGCCGCACGGTTTCGAGGTCATCGCGACCTCCGAAAACGCGCCGTTCGCGATCGCGGCCGATGAGAGCCGCCGTTACTACACCACCATGTTCCATCCCGAAGTCGTGCACACGCCGGATGGCGCCAAGCTCCTCTCCAACTTCGTGCACAAGATCGTCGGCCTCAAGTCGGACTGGACGATGGCCGCCTACCGCGCCGAAATGATCCGCAAGATCCGCGAAGACGTGGGCGATGGCCGTGTGATCTGCGGCCTTTCCGGCGGCGTCGACAGCTCGGTTGCCGCCGTGCTGATCCACGAGGCGATCGGCGCCCAGCTGACCTGCGTCTTCGTCGATCACGGCATGATGCGCCTCAACGAGGCGGACGAAGTGATCAAGATGTTCCGCGATCACTACAATATCCCGCTCGTCCATGTGGATGCGTCGGACCTGTTCCTGACCGAGCTTGCCGGCGAGGTCGATCCCGAGGTCAAGCGCAAGATCATCGGCCGCCTGTTCATCGAGGTGTTCGAGGCGGAAGCCGCCAAGATCGCCTCGGATGGCAAGGGCGCTCCGGCCTTCCTCGCACAGGGCACGCTTTATCCCGACGTCATCGAAAGTGTGTCCTTCTCGGGCGGCCCGTCCGTCACGATCAAGAGCCACCACAATGTCGGCGGCCTGCCGGCCCGCATGAACATGAAGCTGGTCGAGCCGCTGCGCGAGCTCTTCAAGGACGAAGTGCGCGTGCTCGGCCGCGAACTCGGCCTGCCCGAGCGCTTCGTTGGTCGCCATCCGTTCCCGGGCCCGGGCCTCGCCATCCGCTGCCCCGGCGGCGTGACGCGCGAAAAGCTTGACATCCTGCGCAAGGCCGATGCCGTCTATCTCGACGAGATCCGCAAGGCCGGCCTGTACGACGTCATCTGGCAGGCCTTCGCCGTGCTGCTCCCAGTGCAGACCGTCGGCGTCATGGGCGATTATCGCACCTACGACTTCGTCTGCGCGCTGCGTGCCGTGACCTCGGTCGACGGTATGACAGCCGACTTCTACCCCTACGACATGAACTTCCTCGGCCGCACGGCAACCCGCATCATCAACGAAGTCCGCGGCATCAACCGCGTGGTTTATGACGTAACGTCGAAGCCGCCGGGCACGATCGAGTGGGAATAAACGAAACAGGCCGGTGCGACCCGAAAGGGTGACGCGCCGGCTCTTGCATGTGCTCTCGCCGCGACGGACGTCGTACGCAGATGTGCGTCTGCAGGATCCTGCACTGTAAGCTGCCGACGTTGCTTGAACATCCCTGCCTTTTCCGCCATTCCACCATATGACCGCGTCACTCAAGGAATATTTGTTCCCTTTTCGTTCTTGAGTGAGGCAACGGTTCGGCTATTGTTGCGTGACAGGATGGAGGCCAGGGTGAAGCAGGACGTGATCGTCATTCCCGGAGATACGCCGGAGGTGAGCTGGCGGGTTCCGGTGCTCGAATTTTCCGGCACGGGGGCTGGCTCCGCACCGAAGGTCTATATTCAGGCGGCCTTGCACGCCAACGAACGTCCGGGCGTCGCCACGCTTCATCATCTCTGCGCGCGCCTTCGCGCGGCGGAAGCAGTAGGGGCGATCCGGGGTGATATCACCATCGTTCCGCAGGCCAACCCGATCGGTGCGGCCCAGTCGCATTTCGGTGATATGCAGGGCCGCTTCGACTTGGGCTCGCGCGGCAACTACAATCGCGATTTCCCGTTGATCTCTGCTTCCGTTCGCAGCGACCTGCTGGTCGATCTCGATCGTTTTACCGCGCCGGAGCGGCTGAAGCGGGCGTTGCTGTACCGTGCGCTCGGCGCCGATCTCGTGCTCGACCTGCATTGCGACGACGAATCGCTACCCTATGCCTATATCGACAGCGCCTTCTGGCCCGAGGCCTCCGATCTCGCGTCTGCTTTGCAGATGGATGCCGTGTTTCTCTCCGATGGCGAAAGTTCGGCCTTCGAGGAGGCCGTTTCCTACGCCTGGAAGCAGGAGCAGGGCGGCCGGGGCGTCTCGTTGCCCGGGCGTCTCTCCGTCACAGTGGAACTGCGCGGGCGTCGGGATGTCGGGCCTGATGTGGCGCAGCGCGATGCCGATGGACTTTGGGGGTTTCTCGCGGCCCGCGGCGTCGTGGACGGCGGATCTCCGGCACTTCAGCCCTATGGCGGCCCCGCTTTCGCACTCGACACGATCGAAATGATCAAGGCCCCTGTTCCCGGCACGATTCTTTTTCATCGCGACATCGGAGATCGCGTGGAGGCCGGCGATCTTCTGGCCGTGCTCGTCCCGCGTCCCGGCTTTCCGGAAGACGACGTGGAAGTGCGTGCACCGCAGGCGGGGCTGGTCGTCACGCGGTCGTCGGCTCGCTTTGCCCGCCGCCGGGATGACCTGATGAAGATCGGCTGTGCCGAGATTACCGGAGCGGGCCGCAGGGCCGGAACATTGGAGGACTGACCCGTGACCACGACCCTTTATGGCATCCGCAACTGTGACACGATGAAGAAGGCCCGCACGTGGCTCGACGGTCACGCCGTCGAATACCGTTTTCACGACTACAAGATCGAAGGCATCGACCGTGCACATCTGGCGGGCTGGTGTGCTGCCTTGGGCTGGGAGACGGTGCTGAACAGGGCAGGAACGACCTTTCGCAAGCTGC
The DNA here is from genome assembly GCF_003217095.1 of Rhizobium sp. PP-CC-3A-592. Classification (GTDB taxonomy): domain Bacteria; phylum Pseudomonadota; class Alphaproteobacteria; order Rhizobiales; family Rhizobiaceae; genus Ferranicluibacter. Next base: position 1,348,570 of record NZ_QJSR01000001.1, on the reverse strand, counting down.
CGGACACGGAAAAGCAGGATCTCGACGCGGAAAAGGCGATCGCCTTGATGCTGGCCAACCCTTCCATGATCAAGCGGCCGATCCTCGATCGCGATGGCGCGGTGACGGCAGGTTTCCGGCCGGAAATCTACGACACGCTTTTCGGGAACTGAGCTAAGGGAAACAGACGATGTCGAAGACGACGCGTGCGACGCAGATGCTCACCAAGGCGGGAACCGCGTTCACCACCCATAGCTACGATTACGACCCCTCGGTGGACCGGATCGGTATGGCTGCCGCCGAAGCCATGGGGGAGGCGCCGCAACGCGTGCTGAAGACGCTGATGGCGGAGGTCGATGGCAGGCCGGTCTGCGTGGTCGTGCCGTCCGATCGCGAGGTGAGCATGAAGAGGCTCGCCACGGCCGCTGCTGGCAAGTCCGCCGCGATGATGAAGCCGGCGGCCGCCGAACGGCTCACCGGTTACTATGTCGGCGGCATCAGCCCTTTCGGGCAAAAAAAGACGGTACCGACCTTCATCGAGGAGACGGCACTTGCAGAGCCTCTGGTCTATATCAATGGCGGGCAGCGCGGCTTGCAGGTCCGTCTGTCGCCCGCCGATGCGCTCGATGTTCTCGGCGCCATCGCCGTGCCGCTGGTCACATAAGGGAACAGCAATAAGACGTTGGAAACGAAGCGTTAACCAAAATCTCCTTACATCGGTGTGACAGAAGGAGAATCGGTGTGAATATGAAGGCAGGACACGGCGCCCGGGAAACGCATGGCGGGATCATCGCCTTTCCGCTGTCCGGACGGACAAACCTGATCCGCCGTTGCGCGGCCGAACTCGAGGCCATCCACGGTGAGGCTGCTATTGCCTACTGGCGCACGGCCTGCCGCGGCCTCGCCGATGATCTCGGCGCACTCGGCTGTGACGAGGACGATATCCACCATCAGGTCATGGATTTTCAGACCGAAGTTCAGCTCGAAATGATGCGCCGCTACACCGAGCGCCTGGAAGCCGGCGCCGATGCCGACCCGGAGACCGGTCAGCGCGCCCGCACCTGACGCCGTCAGCAGAGCGGAAAGCGGGCCGCCTTCTCCCAAGGGCCACCGTCATAGTGCCAGAGGGAAAGGCCGGTGACGGTAAAATCCCACGGTGTGAAGTCTTCGGACAAGGTGGCCTGAAGCGTCCGCGCCGTCTCCGCCGAAACCTTGTTCTGCACCGTCACATGCGGCCGGAAGCCCTGCTGGTCCTGCCGCGTCAGCCATGGCTGAAAACGCTGGGCGAGCGAGGCTCGCAGGCCCTGTAATGCAGGGCTCGACAGCGCAAAGGCAACACCGTTTCCAAGGAAGCGCACACGCTCGACCGTCACCGTGATCGGCGATCGTTCGGCAACGGCCTGCGCGAGATGCTGCGCGATGGCCTCTCGTTCGTCCCCTGGCAGAGCATGAAACAGCGTAATATGTGCGGAAAGCCAGTTTCGCTCCGGCGGGAAATACCGGCTCCGGAGATGATCGAAGTACGCCTGCGCCGCCGCCTCCATCTCGACCGTAACAATCAGGGGCCGACGGTCGACATCCGCTGAGCGCGCCTCGTCGCGTTGTTCGTCCTCGCTCTCTGCCATGACCCTCGTATCCCTATGCTGCCCGTCTTACGCCTGCGCGTCTGGCTCGGATGCATGAAATGCACGTCCCATCATTTTCGGCCTTGTAGCTCTAGTCGCTAGAGCCTTTACAAGGGGTCCATCACGTGACGGAGATGATGATGGGCGAGATGCGACAGACGCGATTTGAAGTTTCAGGCATGGACTGCGCCTCCTGCGCATCCAAGATCGACACAGCCGTCCGGCGCTTGGCCGGCGTCGCCGATGTCGCGGTCTCGGTGACAACGCAAGCCATGACCGTTCACCATGACGAGACGACGGACCTGCCCGCTCTGGCGCGAAAGGTCTCGGGCCTCGGTTACAAAACCGTGCCCGCAAACCGGACGCCGGCAAAACCGGCTCTGCAGACCGCGGCCTGCTGCGGAGGGCACGCCCATGACGACCATGATCATGAAGGCCACGGCCAAGGCGCTGGTGACCACAAGCATCAAGGTCATGGCCACGATCCGAATCCGCCAAACGCGGCGGCCGCTCCGCCCTCGGGCCTGCATGGTCACGACCACGGACCCATGTCCGGCCCCTGGTGGGCCTCCGACAAGGGCCGGCTGACACTTCTCTGCGGCGGTGCCCTCGTGGCCGCCTATGCCGTCGGGCACCTCTTTCCCCCGTTTGCCTCGAACGCCTTCCTCATCGCGCTGCTCGTCGGCCTTGTGCCCATCGGCCGGCGCGCCATCATGGCGGCGCTGGCGGGAACGCCCTTCTCGATCGAAATGCTGATGACCATCGCGGCGATCGGCGCCGTTGTCATCGATGCGGGCGAGGAGGCGGCAGCCGTTGTCTTCCTGTTTCTCGTCGGCGAACTGCTGGAGGGTGTAGCCGCCAGCCGGGCGCGGCGCAGCATTCAGGCCCTGTCGGATCTCGTGCCGAAGACGGCCTTCCTCGATGACAACGGCACCACGCGCGAGGTGCCGGCAGAAACGCTCCTTCCCGGAAACATCATCCGTATCCGCCCCGGCGACCGCATTCCGGCCGATGGCGATATCATTTCCGGCGAAAGCGCGATCGACGAAGCGCCCGTGACGGGCGAAAGCGTGCCCGTTCGCAAGACCTCGGGCGACCCCGTCTTTGCCGGCACCGTCAATGGCGAAGGCGTGCTGCGGGTCACCGTCACGGCGGCAGCGGCCGACAATACCATTGCCCGCGTCGTGCGCCTTGTGGAGGAAGCGCAGGAGGCAAAGGCGCCGACCGAGCGCTTCATCGATCGTTTCTCGCGTTATTACACGCCGGGCGTGGTCGTCGTCGCCGCGCTGGTCGCCATCCTGCCGCCGCTTCTGGCGGGAGGGTCCTGGTCGGAATGGGTCTACAAGGGTCTCGCCATCCTGCTCATCGGCTGCCCCTGTGCGCTGGTCATCTCGACGCCCGCCGCCATCGCTGCCTCCCTGTCCGCTGGCGCCCGTCGGGGACTGCTGGTCAAGGGCGGCGCCGTCCTCGAAAAGCTCGGCACGGTCGATACCGTCGCCTTCGACAAGACGGGAACGCTCACCGAGGGCCGTCCCGTCGTCACCGATATCCTCACTTTTACGGCCAAAGAGAGTGACATCCTCCGGCTCTCGGCCGCGCTCGATGCGGGGTCGAGCCATCCCCTGGCGCTCGCCATCCTCGCCCGGGCGGAGGCGGACGGCATCGCTTATCCCGCAGCCGAAGGTTCAGCAGCGCTAGGCGGCAAGGGCGTTACCGGTACGGTCGGCCAGCAAAAGCTGTTCCTCGGCTCGCCGCGTGCCGCAGGCGAGATCGCGCCGCTCTCCGCGGAGCAGGCAGACGCCATCCAGGCGCTCAACGACGACGGCAAGACCGTGTCGGTGCTCGTCATCGACGGTCAGGTGGCCGGCGCCATCGCCATGCGTGACGAGCCGCGCAAGGACGCACGGCAGGCACTTGCGACACTGAAGGCATCCGGCATCCGCACCGTCATGCTCACCGGTGACAACCGCCGCGTGGCGGAGGCCGTCGGGCGTGACCTCGGTATCGAGGTGCGCGCCGAACTGATGCCTCAGGACAAGCAGACCATCGTGCGCGAACTGAAGGCGCAGGGAGCGACGGTCGCCAAGGTCGGAGACGGCATCAACGATGCGCCGGCGCTGGCCGCGGCCGATATCGGCATTGCCATCGGCGGCGGTACGGATGTGGCGCTCGAAACCGCGGATGCCGCCATTCTCCACGGGCGCATCGCGGATGTCGCGGCGCTGATCGATCTGTCGAAGCGCTGCATGGCGAACATTCGCCAGAACATCGCCGTCGCGCTTGGTTTGAAGGCCGTGTTCCTCGTGACGACCGTGGTCGGCATCACAGGCCTGTGGCCGGCCATCCTGGCGGATACCGGAGCGACGGTGCTCGTCACCATCAACGCTTTACGCCTCCTGCGCGTCCGCGCCTGATCGATGTGCAACGAAAAACGCCCGGCATTGCTGCCGGGCGTCTGTCTCCGGGATCGCGAGGGAGGATCTGCGCGACCGGCGGAAAAGAAATTATTTCACGGTGTCGAGACGATCGATCGCCTTGACGTTGTCGGCCGACGAGCCGCTCGGATCGAACTCGGAGGCAAGCCAGGTATCGACGATCGCCTTGGCGAGTTCCGGTCCGATGACGCGGGCGCCCATGGTGATGATCTGGGCATTGTTCGACTTTGCGGCGCGTTCCGCCGAATAGGTGTCGTGCGTCAGCGCCGCCCGGATGCCGGGCACCTTGTTGGCCGAAATGCTGACGCCGATGCCGGTGCCGCAGAAGAGGATGCCGCGCTCGTTTTCGCCGTCGACGATGGTCTGGGCGAGCTTCTGCGATAGGTCTGCATAAAATCCCTGCTGGCTGAGATCGGTGACCTCGATATCATTGCGGGTCGCGAGATGCTTGGCGATGACGTCGAGAAGCGGCTTGCCGGCGCTGTCGGCTCCGATGGCGATTTTCATGGCTGTTTCCTTTCAGGCTTTTGTTGATGTCAGAGAGCGGATGAAACGCGGGCCAGGATGTCGAGGTAACCGCCGACGTCCCAGGCGGAACGGCCGATGAAGAGACCGTCGATATGGGGTTTGGCGATCAGCTCCGCGCAATTGCCGGGATTGACGCTGCCGCCATAGAGAACGGGCACGGAGACGCCGAGACAGGCCTTCGCCACCTCGGCGATGCGGGCATGGCGGTCGTCGGCATAGTCGGCCGAAGCCGGAATGCCGTTGACGCCGATGGCCCAGACGGGCTCGTAGGCGAGAAGCACCGGCTTTTCCCGGTCAGCGTCCTTAAGGCCCGAAAGCGCACCTTCGACCTGCCGCTTGAGAACCGCATCGGCCTCGCCGGCCTCGCGCTCGGACAGCGTCTCACCGATGCAGATCAGCGGCGTCAGGCCGTGACGGACGGCGGCGGCCGTCTTCAGGCCGACGGTCCGGTCGGTCTCGCCGAAATGCTCGCGCCGCTCGCTATGGCCGAGCTCCACGAGATCGAGCCCGCAATCGGTCAGCATCGGTGCGGAGATTTCGCCGGTCCAGGCGCCGGCATCGTCCCAGTGCATGTTCTGCGCGCCCACCTTGACGCTGGTGCCGGACAGCCGCTGCTTGACCTGCCGCGCGGCGGTGAAGGGCGGGATGACGAAGCGCTGGATGCGCGGATCGCGCGCGGCATCGCTCGTCCCCAGACCGTCGGCGAAGGCCATGGCCTCGCTGAGCGTCTTGTTCATCTTCCAGCTCGTTCCAACCCAGATGCCGTTCGTTTTCACTGCATGCTCCTCGTCGTGAAGTCTCGGTCGTCAGACCTTGATGATCGAAATGCCGGCATCGCTCAGCGCGGCCTCGTGGCCGGCGTCGATGCGGTCGCTGGTGATAACGGCGCTGAAACCGTCCAGTCCCGTCAGGAAGTGCAGGGCCGGCTTGCCGAATTTCGCGTGGTCCACCAGCAGGTAGCTGCGGCTTGCCGAGCGCATCATCTGCCGCTTGGTCTTCACCACTTCCTGATCCTGGTGGTAGGCGGCCGCTCCCTGAATGGCGGATGAGGAGAGAAAGGCGATGTCGGCCCGCAGCGACGACAGCGTTTCCTCCGTGACGATGCCGAAGAAACCGTTGAACTTGCGGCTGTACTGCCCCCCGAGCGAGATGACCTCGATGCCGGGAATGGCGGTGAGCTTGACGATGACGGAGAGGTTGTTGGTGATCACCGTCAGCGGCCGGATGGTCGCGAGATGGTCGGCAAGCCCGCCGGCCGTCGATCCGTCGTCGATGATGATGATCTGCCCGGGCTCCACCAGTGTCGCGGCGTGGGATGCGAGCTGCCGCTTCTCCTCGGCCGCCATCTTCTCGCGGTAGCGAAAATCGCTCTCGAACTGCGCGCTCGACTGGATGGACGCCCCGCCATGCACCTTGCGCAAGAGGCCCGCCTGCTCGAGATCGTCGAGATCGCGATGGACGGTCATCTTGCTGACGGAAAAGCGTGAGGCCAGATCCTCGACGGACGCAGAGCCTGCCTCCATCAGAATATCCATGATCTCCTGCCGCCGATCGTCCGGTTTCAAAGCCACTGCGATCTCCATCCTCACTTCGATATAAACAGTCTCGTGCAGAAATACAACATGATAGATGATATTATGTGATGATTGAATGTTACATTGTTGGGAGAATTCGATGGCCCGCACGTGTTGCAGGCAGCGGTTTGGCGTGGCATGAAGATGCAGTTCGTTGCGCCATCAAGAGTGCAACGCCGGAGGAATATCCGCTGCGGTTTTACCGTTCGCGCGGATGCGAGGATACGGCATGACGAAGACGGATATTGCGCGGCGCGTCTACGACAATGCCTGGAAGCTCGACCCGGTCGTGCGCAGCCTCCTGGATACCGACTTCTACAAGCTCCTGATGTTGCAGATGATCTGGCGTCTTTACCCGGATGTCGATGCGACCTTCTCGCTGATCAACCGCACCAAGACGGTGCTTCTGACGGAGGAGATCGACGAGCAGGAACTGCGCGAGCAGCTGGATCACGTCCGCACGATTCGCTTCACCAAGAAGGAGATGATCTGGCTCGCCGGTAACACCTTCTATGGTCGCAAGCAGATCTTTTCGCCCGACTTCCTCGCCTGGCTCGCCGATTTCCAGCTGCCGGACTACGAGCTCTCGCGCCGCCACGGCCAGTACGAGCTGACCTTTCCCGGCAAGTGGACGCATACGAGCATGTGGGAAATCCCGGCTCTCGCCATCGTCAACGAGCTGCGCTCGCGCACGGCCATGAAGGGCATGGGCCCCTTTGCACTCGACGTGCTCTATGCCCGCGCCAAGGCGAAGATGTGGTCGAAGGTGGAGCAGCTGCGGGCCGTTCCCGACCTGCGTATCTCCGATTTCGGCACACGCCGTCGTCATTCGTTTCTGTGGCAGCGCTGGTGCGTCGAGGCGTTGAAGGAAGGTATCGGCGAGTCTTTCTCCGGCACCAGCAACGTGCTCCTCGCCATGGATACCGATCTCGAGGCGCTCGGCACCAATGCCCATGAACTGCCGATGGTGGCGGCAGCCCTTGCCAAGACCGATGCCGAACTTGCGGATGCACCCTACAAGGTCCTGCAGGACTGGAACCGTCTTTATGGCGGCAACCTGCTGATCGTCCTGCCGGATGCCTTCGGAACGGCGGCTTTCCTCAAGAATGCGCCCGACTGGGTCGCGGACTGGACCGGCTTCCGCCCCGACAGCGCCCCGCCGATCGAGGGTGGCGAGCGCATCCTCGACTGGTGGCGAGCCCATGGCCGCGACCCGAGGGAAAAGCTGCTGATCTTCTCCGACGGGCTCGATGTCGAGATGATCGTCAAGACCTACCGGCATTTCGAGGGGAGGGTGCGCATGAGCTTCGGCTGGGGTACCAACCTCACCAACGACTTTGCCGATTGCGCGCCGACGGAGGTCAGCGGGCTGAACCCGATCTCCATCGTCTGCAAGGTCATCGACGCCAATGGCCGCCCGGCCGTTAAACTGTCCGATAACCCCCGCAAGGCGACGGGCGACCCGGCCGAGGTGGAACGCTATCTGAAATTCTTCGGAACGCAGGACTTCGAGGAACTCGCCGTCCGCGTCTGACGGCATCACCCTGCAGCAGACACGAAAAACCCGACCGGAGGAGGTCCTTCCGGTCGCGTTTTCGTGTCGCCCGGGAACGGGGCGCGTCTCACAGACCGGCTCGATCGAAGCCAAACCCGTGGATCGGGTGCAGTTTAGTAGCAGGCAGCGCAGGCGGAGCCGGAGCGCACCGCCAGCGGATGCACCATGGCGAGCAAGCGGCGTTTCGGCGCCGCCAGAAGCTTGGCCGCATGGGTGCGGGCGCCGCCCGGTTCGGGCTTGGCATGCTCCAGCGCGTTCGCTGCCGAATAGAGCAGCGTCTTGAACTGCGAGGAGGTCACGCCATCGGCCCGCATCACGGCGCGGATCATCGGATCGGTCAGCACCTCGTTCAGGGTCAGATCGTCATGTGCCATGTTCATGGCCTTCTCCTTCGTGTCGTCCACAGTCGAGGCCAGGCAGGGGTTGGACCTGTCCTTGACCGAAATGCTTTAGTGTGTTACCGGTAAGTAACACGTCATTTGTTACCGAACGGTCACACCCATGTCAATCGCTGTCGTGAATAAAAACGCCAAACGTGGCTCTACTGTGAAGCCGGACCAGGAATCGACATCGCCCCCCGGTCTGTCCTCCGCAAAGGTCGCTCCGCGTGACCGTATCGTCACGACGGCCTGCGAACTGTTTCGCCAGCACGGCATCCGCGGCATCGGCGTCGATGCGATCGCCGAGGCGGCTTCGACCAACAAGATGACGCTCTACCGGCATTTCGGCTCCAAGGACGACCTCGTCTGCGAGACGCTGCGCGTGACCTCCGAAAAGAGCGGCGCGATGTGGGCGGACATCGAGACGCGGTTTCCCGATGATGCGAAAGCCCAGCTTGGTGCCTGGGTGACGGCCCTTTCGGATTGTCTCCAGCGCGACCAGTTCGGTTGCGACATTGCCAATGCCGCGGTGGAACTCAAGGAGGCGGGCCATCCGGCCCATGCCGTCATCGAGACCTTCAAGATCCTGCAGCGCGAAAAGCTGACGGATCTCTGCCGGCGGACGGGCATCGAGGAGCCCGAGACCCTTGCCGATACCTTGCTCCTCTTGCTGGAAGGCGCCCGCGTCAGCCGTCAGGCCTCAGGCCTCGAAGGCCCCGCCCAGTGTTTCCAGCGCGCCTGCCGCAACACGCTGACGGCTTTCGGCGTCGGCACGTCCTGAAGCGGTCGCCGCCTCATCCCTAGATATCGTTCGAAAGAAAGCGCCATCGCGGCGGGGTCGCGATAGCGCTTTGCGTTGAACTAAAGGTCGTCGCGTTTCAGAAGCGCGCGAACCTCTTCGAAGCGGCGCTTGTTGGCCTCGTTGCGCTCGTTCGGGCCATAGCAGGTGCTGGACACGCAGAAGCGCTGCAGGTCGAACGGTGCGGCGGTGTTCTGGAATTCGCACTCGATGGAATCCACCATATCCTTCTTCTCGACGCCTTCGCGGGTGGAGAAGGTGAGGCGGGCGCCCGGCGGCTTCAGTTCCGGAAAGGACTGGACGACGCCGGTCTGGAAGGTCTCGGCAAGAAGCAGGTGCTTTGCGACCTGGACGCAAACGTCCTCGATCTTGGGCGTTTGCGCGGCGGCTGGCGACAGGCCGGCAAAAGCCGATGCGGCAGCAATAGCTAGAACAATCCGTTTTCTCATGACACACTCCGGAAAGCCGCATGTTGCGGCAGTGACTTGGCGGATTCTTCGCGTCGGCGATAAGGGCCTGCGCCGAGACGATCCGTGAGCGCTAGATAGGGCGGTTTCGACCGTCATCCAGCCGTCGTGTCGACCGCAACGGCCACGCGGACACTCTGTCTCCAAGGACCTTCGTCGCTCCCTCTGAAAGAGCGCCGGAATACGGAAAATTTCTGTCTGATCTGGAACCAAATTGACCCTCCCTGATTTGGGAGTGGCGGTAGTCCGATTATCAAAGGGAGAAGGCCATGACCGAGAAAGACGAAGACCTGATCAAGAAGCGGGCTTATGCCTTGTGGGAATCCGAAGGCCGGCCGGAAGGTCGGCATGACGAGCATTGGGGCCAAGCCTATCAGGAGCTTGCCAATGCCGAAAACACCTCCGTGCTCGGTGAGCCTGAGGACGAAGCCGCACCTGTCGACAAGCCTGTAAATGCCGATAAGGCAAAGCCTCCGCTGTCGGTTGTGGACGGCGGCGCTGCCGGAAATCCCGGCGCCAAGCGCAAGCGAAAGACGGTCTGAGACCGCACAGGCGCCGGCCTTGCCCGGTGCCTGATTCTTCTCGCGGCGACGGCTTCCGTCCGATATTCCGCGCACGCGGTGCGCCTCCCATTCGCACTGCACAAGTTTCTCACCTGCTCTGCAATATTTGTGCGGACACGGGGTCCGCTTTCCTCCATCATCGGAGCAAGAGGTGTTTCGCTTTTCTCCCGACCTCCATTTCAGCCGGCAATCCCACCGGATTGCAAAGAGGAACGTGACCTGCGTGAACGTACTGTCTGTGACGTCGGAAATCTTCCCCCTCATCAAGACCGGCGGCCTTGCCGACGTGACCGGGGCACTGCCGAAAGTGCTCTCTGCGCACGGGTATCGCACCCGCAGCCTGATCCCCGGCTATACCTCCGTTCTCGCCGAAGTGCGCGATGCGCGACCGGTGCATTTCTTCCCGGATCTCTTCGGTAATCCCGCCTGGTTGCTCGAAGCGGAATGCCAGGGTCTCGATCTTCTCGTGCTGAACGCACCGTCGCTCTATGATCGTCCCGGCGGCCCCTATGTCGGCGAGGATGGCATCGATCATCCCGACAACTGGAAGCGTTTTGCCGTTCTCTCCTACGTGGCCTCGGCCGTCGCAGGCGGGCTTCTGCCGGACTGGACGCCCGATCTCGTGCACACCCATGACTGGCAGACGGCGCTGACCTCCGTCTACATGCACTACTCCGCCAATGCGCGGGCGATCCCGTCGGTTCTCACCATCCATAACCTCGCATTTCAGGGCCAGTATTCCGCCACCCACCTGAAGGATATCGGTCTTCCGCCTGCGGCGCTGTCGATCGATTGCCTCGAATATTACGGCGACATGAGCTATCTCAAGGGCGGCATCCGCACCGCGAGCGCGATCACCACCGTCAGCCCGACCTATGCGCGCGAGATCGTTTCGCCGGAGCTCGGAATGGGCATGGAAGGCGCGCTTCTCTCGCGTCTCGATACCTTTACCGGCATCGTCAACGGCATCGACAGCGAGATCTGGGATCCTGCAACCGACCCCTATCTGCCGGCACGATACGACGTCCGTCACATCCGCAACCGGGGCATCAACCGGGCCCGGCTGCTTGAGACATTCCGGCTGGACGCGACCCCCGGACCTGTTCTCGCCGCCGTCACCCGCCTCACCTGGCAGAAGGGCGGCGACATGCTGGCCGAGGTCGCGGAGGAGATTGCGGCGCTTGGCGGCAAGCTGATCGTGCTCGGCAAGGGCTCGAAGGACATCGAAACCCAGCTTCTGCTCACTGCCGGGCGGCATCCCGGCAAAATCGGTGTCCGCATCGGCTATGACGAGGAAACGGCGCATCTCGTGCATGGCGGCACGGATATCATCATCCAGCCCTCCCGCTTCGAGCCCTGCGGCCTGACGCAGCTCTATGCCCTGCGCTATGGTGCCGTACCCGTCGTTTCCCGCACGGGCGGCCTGTCTGAGACGATCATCGACGCCAACGACGCCGCCATGTCCGCGCGCGTTGCCACCGGTTTCCAGTTCCATCCTGCGACCAGCGACAATCTCCGCCTCGCCATCCACCGGGCCTTCCACGCCTATCGCGACCCGAAGAAATGGGCCCGCCTGCAGAACCAGGGCATGAAGGCCAACTTCTCCTGGGAGCGCAGCGCCGAGCAATATGTGGAACTGTATGGCAAGGTGATCGCAAAGGCGCAAAAGGCGACCGCCTGATCCTAAGAGACCATCGCATCGAACGAAAGAAGCCGGCCTGACCTTCTGTCAAACCGGCTTTTTTCTTGTTCGGTAAGTGAACCGGCCTGCGAAGTGCAGGCCGGTTTCAGATGATCAGGCCGGGCGGAAGACCGCAAGGCTGCGGGCCTGCATGTCGAACGCTTCTGCCGCATCCACAGGCTGCGCTTCGACAGCCGGATCGTCGGTCGTCAGTTCGAGAGCCCAGTTGCCGCTGGGCGACTCGGGAAGGGCGAAGGGAACGACGCCATCATGCGGGTTGAAGATCATCAGAATATGCGACCAGACGCCGTCCTTGCCGACCAGATCGTCGCGCGAGATCAGGGCGCCGATGGTGGTGCCGCCGCCATCCTGCCACTGCTCGTCGGTCTGCTCGCCGCCGCCGGCATTCAGCCAGGTGATGACCATGCCGTCACGCCAGTTCTCGCGGTGCAGCAGCGGCTGGGTTGCGCGCAGCGTCGTCAGCCGGCGAACGAAGTCGCGCAGCACGTCGGCGCTTGGCGGCAGGTTCTCCCAGTGAATCCAGCTGATATCGCTGTCCTGGCAGTAGCCGTTATTGTTGCCCATCTGGCTGCGGCCGAACTCGTCGCCGCCAAGGATCATCGGCGTGCCGTGCGACAGCAGCAGCGTGGCGAGGAAGTTCCGCTTCTGGCGTTCGCGCGTGGCGTTGATGGTCTCGTCTTCGGTCGGACCCTCGGCGCCGTAGTTGAAGCTGCGGTTGTCGCCGTGGCCGTCCTTGTTGTCTTCGCCGTTCGCATCGTTGTGCTTCTCGTTGTAGGAAACGAGATCGTTGATGGTGAAGCCATCATGCGCGGCAACGAAGTTGACGCTCGCCCAGGGGCGCCGGCCGCGAAGGTCGTAGATATCGCCCGAGCCGAACAGGCGCGCGGCAAAATCCGGCGCCGTGCCGTCCGTGTCCATCCAGTAATCGCGGACCGTGTCGCGATATTTATCGTTCCACTCGGCCCATCCGGGCGGGAATCCACCGACTTGATAGCCGCCGGGACCGATGTCCCAGGGTTCGCCGACGAGCTTGACCTTGGAGAGAACCGGATCCTGCGAGACCGCATCGAAGAAGCCGCCGCGCTCGTCGAAACCTTCCGGCTCGCGGCCGAGAATGGTGCCGAGGTCGAAGCGGAAACCATCGACATGCATCTCCTCGACCCAGTAGCGCAAAGAATCCGTCACCATCTGCAGCACGCGGGGGTGCGACGTGTTGACCGTATTCCCGGTGCCGGTGTCGTTGATGTAGTAGCGGTGATTGTCGGGCAGGGTGCGGTAGTAGGAGAAGTTGTCGATGCCCTTGAAGGACAGCGTCGGCCCGAGCTCGTTGCCTTCCGCCGTGTGGTTGTAGACCACGTCGAGAATGACCTCGAGCCCGCCATCATGCAGGGCCCGAACCATGTCCCGGAAGCCATCCAGAGCGCGGGGACCGTAGTAGCGCGTGGCGGGTGCGAAGAAGCCGAGCGTATTGTAGCCCCAGTAATTGTGGAGGCCCTTATCGACCAGCATGCTGTCGTCGGGGAAGAAGTGGGTCGGCAACAGTTCGACCGAGGTGATGCCGAGGCTCTTCAGATAATCGACGGCCGCCTTGTGGCCCATGCCGTCGAAGGTGCCACGCATGTTTTCCGGAATGGCCGGGTGCAGCTTGGTAAAGCCCTTCACGTGCGTTTCGTAGAAGATCGTTTTCGACCAGGGGATGATCGGGCCCCGATCGCCCTTCCAGTCATAGGTCTTCGGATCGATGACGCGACCCTTCGGCGTCACCGACGCGCTGTCGAGCGTGTTGAAGGTCAGGTCCTTGTCGGTCTCGGCGTCCATGTCATAGGCGAAATGCGCCTTCGACCAGTCCACATCACCGACCAGTTCGCGCGCGTAGGGGTCCACGAGAAGCTTGTTCGGATTGAAGCGATGCCCTCGCTCAGGATCAAACGGTCCGTGGACGCGATAGGCATAGAGAGCGCCGGGCTTCAGGCCGGGGATGTAGCCGTGCCAAATCTCGTTCGTGTATTCGGGGAGTTCGATGCGGGCGACCTCGACGGCACCACTGTCATCGAAGAGGCAAAGTTCGATGCGTTCGGCATGTGCCGAGAAGATCGCGAAATTGACGCCGTCCTTGTCGGGCGTTGCCCCGAGCGTATGCCACGATCCCGGCTCGACCGCGTATTGATTGACTTTGGCGTCCATGAAACGTCCCCTGTGTTGATCGGATCAGAAATTGTGCGTCGCATCATTTTGTTCCCTCTCGAAGAGGGAATCTTGTTTTTCGGCGACGTGGCGATGGCCTGCCCGGAGCCGGAGAGTTCTGATACGCGCATGCTAACGAACGGGGGGTAAACAAGTTCAATTTGCGAGAAACATTGCGTTTCCGCTGTCGTGCGGACTGGATTTCGACGCCGCGCGACGCATTTCCTTCGCAATGCAGCAAACACGCGAGTGCGCCCGGAACCTTTGCCCGGATCCGCTTGTTGAAGGGCGGATCGCAGGCCAGCCGGGCGGGCGCAGACAGTGCGCCGAACCCAGAACCGATACGAGGACAGGATGAACTCCCTGATGACAACCGAGAGCGTACGACCTTCCGCAAACCGGCAGACGACAGCCTGGGGACCCGAGCTTCTGGCCGAGGGTGGCGCCCGGTTCCGCCTTTGGGCGCCGGGCGAAGACACGCTGACGCTAAGGCTCGACGGCCAGGACCACGAGATGCGCAAGGCGGGCGAGGGCTGGTTCGAGGCCGTCATTTCCGAGGCAAAGCCCGGCGCCATCTATGCCTTCGTCCTGCCGGACGGAAAGGTCGTGCCGGACCCGGCAGCGCGCGCGCTGGCGCAAGACGTTCATGGCCCCGCCGTGCTGCTCGATCCCGACGCCTACCAGTGGAAACATGCCGGCTGGACCGGCATGCCCTGGGCCGAAACGATCCTCTATGAATTCCATGTCGGCACCTTTACGCCGGAAGGCACCTTCCGGGCGGCCATCGACAAGCTGGCGGATATCGCGGAAACCGGTATCACCGCCGTCGAGATCATGCCGGTCTCGCACTTCGGCGGCACGCGGGGCTGGGGTTATGACGGCGTCTATCCTTACGCGCCGCACAATGCCTATGGCTCGCCGGACGATCTCAAGGCCTTCATCGATGCCGCGCACGGGCTCGGCCTCATGGTCTACATGGATGTCGTCTACAATCACTTCGGACCCGACGGGAACTATCTCAGCGCCTATGCGCCGGATTTCTTCCGCGAGGGGAAGAAGACCCCTTGGGGTGCCGCCATCGCCTATAACAAGCAGCCGGTGCGCGATTTCTTCGTCGAAAACGCGCTTTACTGGCTGCGCGAGTTCCGTCTCGACGGCTTGCGCTTTGATGCGATCGACATGATCTTCGACGATGCGGAAACGCATGTTCTCACCGAGATCGCACGCCGCGCCCGCTCGGAGTTCGAAGGCCGCCACATCCACCTCGTCACCGAGGATCCGGAAAACCACATCGAACTGCGCCGCAGCGACGACAATGAGGCACTGCTCTATGACGCCGACTGGAACGACGACTATCACCATGCGGCGCATGTGGTCGCGACGGGTGAGAAGAACGGCTACTACGGCAAGTTCATCGACAAGCCGGTGGAGAACTTCGCCCGCGCGCTGACCGAAGGCTATATCTATCCCGGGCAGAAGCCTGTGGAAATGAGCGAGCCGGTGCCGATGGAAGCGTTCGTCGGCTTTCTTCAGAACCACGACCAGATCGGCAACCGGGCCTTCGGCGATCGGCTGATCACTTTGACGTCGAAAGAGATGCTTCAGGCCCTCACCGTCGTTACCATGCTGGCGCCGCATATCCCCATGCTGTTCATGGGCGAGGAATATGGCGAGACGCGTCCCTTCCTGTTCTTCACCGACTATGACGGCGAGCTTGGCAAGGCCGTGCGCGAAGGCCGGCGCACCGACATGGACAATTTCGGCGGCCTTCCGGACGGCAAATCCGTCGAGGACGTGGCCGACCCCAACGCCATCGAAACGATGGAGAACACGCGCCTCGACTGGGCCAAATCCGAAGCAGACGAAGGCCAGAAATGGCGTGCCCTCTATCGTGAGCTGATTGCCATCCGCAAACGGGCCATCATCCCCCTGCTGATTGCCGCTCCAAACACGCTCTCGGCCGGCACGGTCCTTATGGCGGAAGGCAGGCTGCTTGCCATCGACTGGCAGCTCGGGGATCGCCGCCTGCAGCTGCGCGCCAATTTCGGCGATGTGGCAGCGGACCTGCCGCCGGCAACCGGCGAAACGCTCTACGGCACGCACAGCACACAGGGCATGGCGCCCCTCTCGGTCCTGTTCGCCCTCGACCGCGCCTAGAAAACGGAGGGCATTGGCGGCGGAGAGACCTTCGCCGCCAATGCCTGAGAAGTGAACAACGAAACGTGATCGTTCTCGATTTGAGAACAATCCGTCCTGCATCGATCCTCTATCGCGACCGGCCGTCCTGCACCATCTTGACCTCATCAAACGCCCGGTCGCCGCCACAATGGCAAAACCTTCGGGCAGGAAAGGATGAGATCATGATCGACCAAATCAAGGGCCTCCATCACGTCACGTCGATGGCTGCAAACGCCCGCGTCAACAACGCGTTCTTCACGGATGTTCTCGGCCTCCGCCGGATCAAGAAGACCGTCAACTTCGACGCGCCCGACGTCTACCACCTCTATTACGGCGACGAGATCGGCACGCCTGGCACCGTCATGACCTATTTCCCGTTCCCCCACATCGCACGTGGCCGTCCCGGAACCGGTGAAGTCGGCACGACCGTCTTCGCGGTGCCACAGGGCTCGCTTCCCTACTGGGCCGATCGATTGACGAAGAAGGGTGTGACCGGCGTGACGCCGAGCGAGACCTTCGGCGAGAAGCGTCTGTCCTTCAACGGGCCGGATGGCGATGGCTTCGCGCTGGTAGAGACGGCCGACGATCCGCGCATGCCGTGGACGGAGGGCGGCATCAGCGCGGATCATGCCATTCGCGGCTTCCACTCGGTCGCCCTGCGGCTGCGGGATGCCGGTGCAACCTCGGAACTGCTCGGCTTCATGGGCTATGACACGCTGGAGACGCGCGATGGCGTTACCCGCCTCCTCATGCCCGGTGCGCAGGCCGCAGGCGTCATCGACATCGAGACTGTGGCCGATGCACCCGGCAGCCGGCAGGGCGCAGGCTCCGTCCACCATGTCGCCTTCGCCGTCGACAACCGTGCGGCCCAGCTGGAGGTGCGCAAGGCGCTGATGGATACGGGCTATCAGGTCACCCCGGTCATCGACCGCGATTACTTCTGGGCGATCTATTTCCGCACGCCCGGCGGCGTCCTGTTCGAAGTCGCCACCAACGAGCCGGGCTTCGAGCGCGACGAGGAACGGGCGCATCTGGGTGAGGCGCTCAAGCTGCCGCAGCAGCACAAGCATCTGCGGCCGATCCTCGAGCAGCAGCTGGAAAAGCTCGACTAAGCGCTTCCACCGTCAACGATCAGGAAATCACACAGAACCGGAGCCGTCGCAGGACATGCGGCGGAAATACCGGAGGAGTTTTGTCATGACTGACACGGACTATAAGCACCTCATCAAAAAGGGCGCGACCGGCGCGCCGCTTCTCGTGACGTTGCACGGCACGGGCGGAGACGAGAACCAGTTCTTCACCTTCGCCAGCCAGCTGCGTCCCGACGCAACCATCCTGTCGCCGCGCGGCGATGTCCCGGAACATGGGGCGGCCCGTTTCTTCCGCCGCACCGGCGAAGGCGTCTACGATATGGCGGATCTCGCACGCGGCACGCAGAAGCTTGCCGATTTCGTGCGGAAGACGGCCGAAACGGTCGGGGCGTCGGAGATCTTCGGCCTCGGCTTCTCCAACGGCGCCAACATTCTGGCAAACGTGCTGGTGGAGTTTCCCGAGCTCTTCGACCGCGCAGCACTCCTGCATCCGCTGATCCCGTTTCAGCCGAAACCCGCGCCGGGGTTGGCCGGCCGTCGCATTCTCGTCACCGCTGGCGAGCGCGACCCCATCTGCCCGACACCGCTGACCATCGCGCTGGCCGATTACTTCACGGCGCAGGGCGCAACCACGCAGCTCGCCTGGCACAATGGCGGCCATGATATTCGCGAGAACGAAATCGAGGCGATGGGCACGCTGTTTGCGTGATCGCTCAATATCCCCGCGCCGCGCCCGAGGCGGCGCGGCTGTCCATAGCGCCGTAGTAGCGAGCGCCTTTCGAACCTTCGTCCGCCTCCGCCGCCGTCCTGCCGCCAATAAGGATGCCCGCGGCCTGACCCCAGACCGGCCAGTTCTTGTCCGGGCCGACATCATGCCCCATGCCCTGAAGCTCCTTCAGCGTATCGGCGGACAGGGCGAAGGGCTCGATGGCCACCGTATCCGGCATCCACTGGTGGTGCAGCCGCGGCGCATCGATTGCCTCCTGCAGCGTCATGCCATGGTCGATGACGTTAAGGATGGCTTCGAGCGTGATGGTGATGATGCGGGCGCCGCCGGGGCTGCCGATGACCATGAACGGCTTGCCGTCTTTCGTCACGATGGTCGGGCTCATGGAGGAGAGCGGCGTCTTGCCCGGCGCGATCGCATTGGCTTCCCCCTGCACGAGCCCGTAAAGGTTCGGCGCACCGGGCTTGGAGGTGAAGTCGTCCATCTCGTTGTTGAGCAGGATGCCGGTGCCGGGCGCGACGACCCCGGCGCCGAAGGAGCCGTTGAGCGTATAGGTCACCGAGACCGCGTTGCCGGCGCTGTCCATGATCGAGTAATGCGTGGTCTCGTGGCTTTCCCCGAGCCCCTTGGGTGTAAGCTCGGCGGAAACGCCGGCCTTCTCCAGGTCGATCTTGCCGCGGATCTCCTGCGCATAGGCCTTGTCGAGCAGCTTCTCCACCGGGTTCTCGACGAAGTCGGGATCGCCGAGCGCCGAGTTGCGATCGACATAGGCGTAGCGCATGGCCTCGATCATCACATGCGCCGTTGCCGCTGAGCCGGAGCCGAGTTCACCGAGCGGATAGCCTTCGAGAATATTGAGGATCTCGCAGAGGATGACGCCGCCGGAGCTCGGCGGAGGGGAGGAGATGATCTCGTAGCCGCGATAGGTGCAGGTGACCGGCTTCAATTCGCGCACCGCGTAGCGCTCGAAATCCGCCTTCGTCAGGATGCCGCCCTTCTCAGCGCTTGCCTTGACGATATCGTCCGCGATCGCGCCCTTGTAGAACGCGTCCGGCCCCGTCTTCGAGATCGCAGTCAGGCTGCGCGCAAGGTCCGGCTGGACCAGCGTCGCGCCGATTTTCGGCGCCTTGCCATCTGGGGTCAGGAAGATCGCGGCGGCGGCGGGGTCGCGGCCGAGCTTCTTCAGGCTGTTGCCGAGCGAAGCGACATCGCCGCCATCGAGGGTAAAGCCCTGCTCAGCGAGTTTGACCGCCGGTGCCAGAAGTGCCTCGCGCGACAGGGTGCCGAAGCGGGTGCGCGCGGCCTCGAATCCGGCCACCGAACCGGGCACGCCGACGGCGAGATAACCATCCGTGCTGCGGCCCTTGGCGATCTCGCCCTTGTCGTCGAGATACATCGTCTTGGTCGCGGCAAGTGGCGCCCGCTCGCGAAAATCGAGGAAGCTGGTACGGCCATCGGCAAGGCGCACTGTCATGAACCCGCCGCCGCCGATATTGCCGGCCGTGGGATAGACGACGGCCAGCGCATAGCCGACCGCAACTGCCGCATCCACCGCATTGCCGCCCTGCTTCAGGATCTCCACACCGACATCCGACGCCAGATGCTGGGCCGTGACGACCATGCCGTTCTCGCCCGCAACCGGCTGCGGGGAGGCCGCCTGCGCAGGGGATACGGCAAGGCCGATCAGGGTGGTCAGATGCACGAGAGGGGTGCGGATGAGGGTCATGAGCGGGGCTCCTCCGGGGCGGCGATCACAGTCGCGAGCGGGGAGGATAGCCCAAACGGCACGCCGCCGCTTCGGAAAAATGCGCGCTCAGCCGTCGATCCGCAACACGCCATAGGCGCCAAGCCGAACATCCCCGGTGCCGAGCCGTTCGGCCTTCAGCGTACCGACCGCAGCATCGATCATCGTTTCCGCATCCAGCCGATAGGCCGATGCATCCGGAGGGATGCCGAGCGCGGACAGATCGAGCGTCTGCGGCCGTGGCGTCAAGTTGACGGCAAGGATCGTCCGGCCATCCTTTCTCTGCGCGCACATTGCGAGAACCGCATCCGGCCGGTTGGATGCAATGGTGGTGGCCTCCGCGCCGGCAAGATCCGCGAGCATGGCGACGGCATGAAACAGCGGTCGCCGCCCACCTTCGGGGACGGGTTCGTTTGCGCCGGCGATCAGGCCGAACGAGCCCGTGAGGGCCGAGAGCGTCAACTGGTCGAGCCCGGTCGGCGTGACCGAGATGGCATAGCCGATGGCGTAGGCGGCGGCGAAAAGACCGTTCTGGCGCGGGTCCCGGTTCGCCATCGGAATCCGGCTGCCATCCGGATTGTCCATCGTCCGGCTGCCATAGGGGTTCTGGCGCATGGGGATGGTGGAGGGCCCGATGCGATAGCGCCGGTCGCCATAGATCGCGCGCACCGAGCGTGTAATGAAGGGCAACGCCTCCAGCGTCTGCATGACGCTGCGGTCGTCTGCGGCATGCACGATCGGGTTGGTGCAATGGCTGATGAAATCAAGTGTTGTTGCTGGTACGCGCTTGCGGTTCAGCTCGGTGAAGTAGCTGAGCATGCCGCCACCGAGCGCTCGGCTCGAGAACGCAGCCCGCGCTGCGGCATAGATGTCTTCAAGCGGCGGGCAGTCCGGCCAGGCGCTGCCGGGCGGTGTCGACTGCCGATCGACGGCGGGAGACACCATGACGGCATCCGGAGTAAAGCCCGCTTTGTCCATCGCCGCGGCCATCGCACGGAGTTCGTCGCTGAAGGGCTCCCGGCAAGGCAGCGCGATCTCCAGCGTGGTCGATCCCGGGTGTTTGGCCGCAAGAGCCGCGAACGCATCAAATGCGGAGCCATCGTGGCCCACGAGCGGATCGAAATGGAAAAGCAACGCCTGCGTCTGCGGGCCAAGGCCGGCGTCAAGCAAGGCTTGCGTCGCCGCGGCCTCCTCAGGCGTGACGACCAGCCCGATGGGCGGTAGCGGTTGTGCGGAGCCGTCCTGAAGCGTCAGCTTTACAGGGGTGGTCTGTGGCGCCGAGGGTGAACCAGCACGGCGAGAGAGTCGGTCATCTACGATCTGCAACGCGACCTGCTGTGCAACATCGACACCCGCCTCTATCCGGTAGGGCCAGGGCAGAGCAAGCGGACGGACATAGGTCTTGTAGGAGGCATCCGACCAGTTGCGCTGATCCTCCATCTCGAACGTATCGCCCTCCATCCGGCATTCGACCGTCACGCCTGGCAGAGCCTGATGGGTAATGGCGCGCATCTCCTTGAAGGGCTGCCAAGGTTCGATGAGATCCGGCAGGACGGTCGCCTCGAGGGTCCCGTCGACATGCTCGATCTGAACTGGCGTTCCCGCGACACCGACGATCGGGTGGAGCACACAGAAGCCGCAGCGATTTGTTTCAAAGCCGGTGTCGGATCGAGCCATGCCGGAAAAACCGAGCCGACCCTGGTCGTCGCCTTCGATCCGGGCCTGAAGCACGAGCTGCGTCCCATCCGGGCCATGGCATGTCGCGCGGTAGGTGACGGTGAAGCCGTCCGCGCGCTGATCCACGACAAGATCTTCGATCTCGGGATCGTAGGTACCCCAGTCGCGATCGCGCACGAGGAAGGAAACAGCGCGAAGCACCTCCACACCGTCAAAGCGGATGTTGCGCAGTGCGCCGCCGGAAAGCTCCGCCGAAAGTCCTCCAGTCGCGAGCACGCGGGAATCCGGCTCAGTGCGAACGGTGCCGGTCAGGCGGAAAGCAAGCGCATCGTCCGTCATGCGATCAGCGGCCCGATCGCAACGGGCTGCAGCGTCGCCGCACTTTCATAGGCCGCTTCTACAAGCGCGAAGGTCTTCAGATTGTCGGCGCCCGAGGTTGAGGTCTCCGCACCACTTGCCAGTTTCTCCGTCCAGTGCTGCTGGATGGCGAGGACGCTCTCCTGAATATTGTGCCACGGGTGCGATGCCCAGGGGAGGAGGGTTGGCGATACGTCGTGGATCTCCGTGCCGGACGCATTCGTGATCTCCAGCCGGTACCCTTGCATCAGCCGCAGCGAGCCTTCGGTCCCGTCCAGTTCGATCAGCGTCTCGGGGAAGGGCTCGACGGAGGCCTTCGTCGCATAGCTGACATCGACGACCGAAGTCGCGCCGTTCTCGTGATCGAGCAGGATGGTCGCGACATCCTCGCCCTTGATCGCAGGATTGACGCGCTTGGTGCGGGCAGTGAGCGTCGTGACGTCGCCCAGAATGTAGCGGGCGATGTCGAGCGTGTGGATACCCAGATCCTCGATGATGAAGCGCGCGCCTTCGGCCAGATAGGGCTGGCCCGAGAACACATCATAGCCGGAGCGGAACGAGAAGCGACCCCAGAACGGCGTGCCGATCTGCGCAGCATCCAGCGCCTTGCGCACCGCCTGGATGGGCGTCTGCCACCGAAAATTCTCGTGGATCATCAGAGGAACGCCCGTCGCAGCGCAGGCGGCGACCATGGCTTTGGCATCGCCGAGCGTCGGCGCGAAAGGCTTCTGGCAGATGACCGGCAGCCGGTGCGAAGCCGCCATCTCCACCAGCGCGCGGTGGCTGTTGACCGTGGTGGCGATATCCACAAAGTCGAAGCCGCCATCCGCCATCATCTGCGCGGCGTCGTTATAGCGGCGCGCGATCCCGAACTGGTCGCCGACGATCCGCAGGCGCTCCGGGTCGCGGTCGCAGATGGCGATGATCTCTGCGCCCTCCACATCCTGCCAGGCATGCATCTGGTTGACGGCAAAGAAGCCGCAACCGATCAGCGCTCCTCGAAAACTCGGCATGGTCAATGTCCTTGAAAAGTGTCGTTCAGGGTCCAGCCCGGCCAATCAGATCAGGCCATGTAAAGGCGACTGGTATAATGAGTCAACCAGCCGATGTCGCACGCCCGTCGAGGATCTGGGCGAAGTAGCCATCGCGTCCCACCTGTCCGCCCTTCAACGCAATCTGCAATCCGTTGGTCGGTGCATGCAGGCCATGGGCGGTGCAAAGCGGCGATCCCGGCGTTTCCGGCAGCGGCAGCAGGGTCGTGAGGGCATCGATCTTCAGGGCGCCGAGCGCATGGCTCGACGTGTCGCCGCCTGCGATGACAGCCCGGCCAAGACCTTGCGTTTCGATGAGGTGCAGGAGAATCCGGCCAAGCATCTGACCCAGCCGATGCCGGCTGCCGGCGACCCGGTCGATCTCGCCGCCACGATCGGCCTGCGGACCGAGCGCGGTATGCAGGATGACGCTGCGGCCCGCTGCAAGGCTCGTCTGCGCATCCCGGATCGCGCGGTCGATGACGCTTTCTCCGTCCTCCCCGAGGAGAGCCAGAGGATCAAGTGGCACGCCGTCGAAGCCGTCCGCCCCGGTCGCCTGCCGGATCTGCCGCTCCGTGGTCGGAGAGACGCTGCCGGAGACGACCGCCATCCGGTCGGCCTTACCCGGAGACGGAAAGTCCCGTGCGCCCTCGACCAGCCCTGCGGCGCGCCAAGCCTGGAGAAGCGCATATTCGACGCCCGACGATCCCGCCATGAACCGCGAACCACGGTCCGCAAGCCGCAGAAGTTGCGCGCCCGCCGCCTTCTGCGTCTCCGGTCCGTCCACGTCCAGCATTAGAATGCCCTTGCCGGCAAGCGTTGCTGCGCGCGCATCGACCTGCGCATCCGTCAGCATGGTGAGATCGGCCAGCGCGACCGGCAGTTCCGTCTGGCACCCGAGATGCTGCGTGAGATCCGCCTCGTTCATCGGTGTCACCGGATGCCGGCTCATGACCGGGTGGCGGTCGATACGATAGACGTCGCCTTGGTAGCCGGCGAACAAATGGCCGAAGGCCGTGTAACGCTTGAGCTGCGGCGCGCCGACGACAAGGGGTGCGAGACCCTGCGCGAAGACATCGAGCCCGATCTCGATCGCCCGGCCGATATTGCCCACCGCAGGGGCGGAATCGAAGGTCGAGCAGACTTTGTAGTGAGAGACGGTCGCCTCCAGCACTTTCAGCCATCGAAAGACCGGCGTCAGGTGTTCATCCATCCAGTCGGGTGTCTCGCTGCGGCTGGTGCCGGCAAGGCCGATGGCGCGGCAATGGGCAAAGCGCTGCAGCAGCGCGTCATCGGGTATGCGCAGGAAGAGCACGGTCTCCACGTCATGGGAGGCCAGCGCCTCCATGACGTCGGTCGAGCCGGTGAAATCATCGCCGTAATAGGCGAGAAGCAGGGGCGCCGCCATGTCAGGCATCCTTTCCGCCGAAGGTCTTCAAGGAGGCCGCAAGCTCGGGGTGGTCAAGCGCGTAGGTTTCGAGCGGGATGTCGGCAACGGCGGCCTCCCAGGCCTGCTGCACGGCATGCACGCCCGCGGCCGGTCCGCCGGGATGGCTGACGATGCCGCCGCCGCAGAGGTAGAGAAGATCGGTCGTCCGCCCCGTGCGCCGGTAGGTTTCCGGCGCCTGCCCGCCCCACTGCCCGGACCCGGCAACGGGAAGCGGGCAATCCGCCGGCGAAAAGAGCGGGGTAGACACGGCCTTGAAGGATTCGACGAAGCTCTCGTCCGGCTCCCAGTATTTTACGCCAATGCCGTTGATCTGGAACTGATCGACACCGAGCAGCCGCCAGAACTGCTGCCAGACCTTGAAGTCGAAGCCGATGCCGGGATGCCGGGTCAGAACGTCCCAGCCGTTGCGGTGCGCATGCAGCACGAGGCCGGAGCGCTTGCGGAGGAATGCCATGCCGCCCATGCCGATCGAGTTGATGTTGACAACGGCGCAATTACCACCGGCGCTGAGCACCATATCGTGGTTGCGCATCATCTCGTCGGGGTCCGTATGCGAGATACCGAAGGCGTACATCACCTTCTTGCCGGTCTTCTGCTCGTGATCGAGGATCAGCGGCATGATGGCGGCGACGCGCTCCTTCAGCGGCGAATAAGCCGGGCTCATCAGTTTCTCGTCGTCCTTGATGAAATCGACGCCGGAGCCGATCAGTTCGCCGACCAGTTCGGCTGTTTCCATCGGTCGCAGGCCCAGCGCCGGCTTGACGATCGTGCCGATGATCGGCCGGCCCTCGACGCCCGTGAGCCGCCGGCTGCCCGGCATGCCGAACTGGGGCCCGGGATAGGCGGCACCATATTCTGCTGGCAGCTTGAGATCCACGACGCGAAGCCCCGTCATGCCCTTGATGGAGAAGATGCCGCCGATGGCGATCGTCATCAGCGCTGAGAGGTCCGTGCCCACGGCGTCGAGCGGAAAGGCGATGTCCACATCGGCCCGGTGAATGGTTCCGTGATCCGATGGCGCCTCCGGCCAGCTCGGCGTCGTCGCGGGCTCAAGCGGCCGGATCCCGATCACCCGTGCGGCAACCCGTGCCTTCAGTTCTTCCGTTTCACCCGGAACTGGCACGAAGGTCCCCGTAGACTGGTCGCTGGCGATTTTGGCGGCCATGGCCTCGACGCTTCCCGTCGTCTCGATGCGATAGGTCACGGTGATCATCGGCTTCTCCTCCGCGTCTCGACCTGCCGGCTCCGGTAGATCGTCGTTGATGAACTGGTATAATGAGTATAGCAATGACGCAAGTATCGATGCTCGGAAAATGCGAGAAGCAGCAGCCGTTGCGACAGGGGAGAAAGCGAGGCGCGGACGCGTTTCCCTTTTCCAAGCGCGTTGCGGCATGCGAAGATGCAGGATCGAAGGAATATCCGGAACCTCATGAGCCAGCCGACCGAAACCATCACGCGCCGAAAACTGTCCGACGAGGTCTTTTCCCGCCTGCAGGCCATGATCACGTCCGGCGAGCTGAACCCGGGCGACGAAATGCCCTCCGAACGGGAGCTGATGGAGCGCTTTGGCGTTGGCCGGCCCGCGATCCGCGAGGCGATGCAGGCACTCGCCAATATGGGCCTCGTCGTCATCTCGCATGGGGAACGCGCCCGGGTGCTGGAGCTTACGGCCCGGTCGATCCTGCGTCAGGTGGATACGACGGCCCAGATGATGCTCGCGAAATCCTCTGACACGCTGGAGCACCTGAAGAGCGCTCGCATCTTCTTCGAGCGGGGCATGGCGCGGGAAGCCGCAGTGAAGGCCACCGACGCCGATATCGCCGACCTCAAGGCGATCCTCGGTCGGCAGGAGGCGGCACTGGACGATGCCGCCGCCTTCATCGCGGCCGACATGGAATTTCATAGCCGCATCGCCCGCATCTCCGGCAATCCCATCTATATCGCCGTCAGCGAAGCCATGCTGGCCTGGTTGCGCGGCTACCACACGCACATGCTGATCTGGACCGGCAAGGAAACCGTGACGCTCTCCGAGCACCAATCCATCATCGACTGCATCGTCGCCCGCGACGCCGATGCCACGGAGCAGGCCATGCTGCGCCACCTCGAACGCTCCCGCGCGCTCTACACGTCGAAGGACGCATAAACCCAGACGCATCTTAACGTTCGTCTGACCTTTCGGAAATCGGACTGAAAACGATTCCGGTTTGGCGGAATATGCAGTAGAACCCGACACCCTCGAACAATTTCTTGCCGTTCCATTTCGAAGCCGAGGGGCCGGGAACCGCAGCATTATGACGACGGGTACAGGGAATGGCGGACATGGACTCAGGCGAAATCGCACGCATCTCCGCATGGTTGACGACGCAGGGTCTCAAGGGCTCCGATGAGATGGAGATCATGCGCGGCTTCTGCGAGCATCTGCGCGAGGCCGGGCTGCCGCTCGACAGAGGGCTCGCGCTCATCGACACGCTCCACCCGGTCTATGAAGGGCGCGCCTTCCAGTGGGACAGCCGCGAGCCGGGCAAGGGCATGTTCGAATACGGCCCGACGAACGAGGGCGTCTCGGAGGAAAACTGGAAGCGCTCGCCGTTCTACCACCTGCGCGAAACCAACGGCAACGAGCTGCGTCGCCGGATCGGCTTCGGCGATCCCACCGATTTCTATGCGCTGGATACGCTGCTGGCGGCCGGGCATCGCGACTATATCGCCATGATCCATCGCTTCTCGCCGGACGCCCATATCGGCGACATGGACTGCTTCTACTCGCACTGGACGACGGCCGACGAAGGTGGTTTCACGGATCAGGGTGTCGATGCGTTGCGTTCGCTGGTGCCCGTCCTTGCCCTTGCCATCAAGGCCGGGTCGCTCAATCGTGTCACGCGCACGATCGCCGAGGTCTATCTCGGCGAAGACGCTGCAAGTCACGTGCTGGAAGGCCGCATCACCCGGGGCAAGGCCGAGCGGATTTCGGCGGTGCTCTGGTTTTCCGACCTGCAGAACTATACCCGCATCACCGAAAGCCTCGCCCCGGACGAAATCATTCCCTTCCTCAATGATTACGCCGATGCGGTCATCACCTCCATCCACGAGGCCGGGGGCAATGTGCTGAAGCTGATCGGCGACGGTACGCTCGCGATCTTCAAAGCGGAGGAGCGGGAAGATGCCTGTCGTCGGGCGCTGGACGCCGAACGGCGCCTGCGCGGCAAGCTCGCCGATCTCAACGCACGCCGCGCCATGGAAGGCCGCCCGACCACCGAAGTCTATCTCGGGCTGCATATCGGGGACGTCTTCTACGGCAATATCGGCAGCGCCGATCGCCTCGATTTCACGGTCATCGGACCCGCCGTCAACGAGGTCAGCCGCATCGCCTCGCTCTGCCGTTTCGTCGATCGCACGGTCGTCATGTCCTCGCCCTTCGTGGCCGCGGCACCGCCGCCCGGTGACAGGGAGGTCGTTTCCATCGGCCGCTATGCCTTGCGCGGCGTGAAGCTGGCACAGGAACTTTTCACCCTCATGCCGGTGCCGGAAACGGACGCGTGAACACGAGACGGAAGGCGAAGACGGAAGGTGCCGACACCTGAAACCGCCGCAGACAGCCTTCCGATTTCCGCCTTATGACTTACGTATGATCCGCCGGGCCGCTCGGGCTCGGAACAGGGAAGGTCGACAGATGAAGATGAACAGGCTCGCCGAGCAGGTCCGCAAGACAGGCTCCGTGCCGCTCTCCTGGGCGGGATCGACGATGGCCATGGATTACCTCAATATCGGTGATGCCCTGAGCCCGGTCATGGTGGCGCTCCTCAGCGGAAAGCCGGTCCATCGGGTTCCCTCCCGCTCGAAGACGATGCGCATGGCCTGCGTCGGCACCATCGCGCATGGCGTTTCCGGCGGGGAGGTCTGGTTCTGGGGCACGGGGTCCTCGCGCTGGACCAATCCATCGGCGGCAAAGGAAGAGTTGATCCCGTTCGCGCCTTCCGACGACTCAACGTTTCACGTTACGGCAACGCGGGGACCCCTGTCGGAGGCGCTGATCACCGGTGCGGCGGAAGGCACGGTCGGCATCTATGGCGATCCCGTCTGGCTGCTGCCGCGGTTCTATGCGCCGCCGGTCGAAAAAACCTGGAAGCTCGGTGTCATCGTCCACCTGTCGGAACTGGCCGATCGTGATCCGGAAGCGCACCTGAAGGAAACGCTGCTGCGTTACAAAATACCGGAGGCGTTCGCTCCGCATGTCCGCCTGATCAACACGGTCACGCCCATCGGGATGGGTGCCATGAAAATCCGGATCGACGAGATCCTCGCCTGCGAACGCATCGTCTCCACCAGCCTGCACGGCATGGTGTTTGCCGAAAGCTACAATATTCCCTGTCTGCATTTCGCTACGCATGGTCCGGTGAACGGGCTGCACATGCGAAAGCTCGACGAGACCTGCGACCTCGATCCCCGGGTTATCGATCTCTACCGCGGTCTCGGCCTCACCGAACTGCCCGTCTATGCTTTGCCCCGCACGGAGCCGACCAACTGGGAGGATCTCATCTCCGCCATCGACCGCGCCTGGACGCCGAAGGCGTTCGATGCGGAAGCGCTGATCGCCGCCTTCCCGCTCGATGTCGCGCCGCTGGAAGCCCCTCCGGGCGAAACCATCTGGGAGCACCCGGTGCTTCAGGGGCTGGTGCTGCAGCATGACGTGAAGGAACTGAACCTCGCCGACAGGCTGCGCAACAAGGCCTGAGCGCGCAAGCGCTATGCTACGCGACGTCAGCGCCCTTTGCTGGTCTCGATCAGTGTCAGAACGAGGGCGGACAGGAGTGCGAGCGGCGGGGTCGGTGCCGTCTGGGGCTTCGAGCTCTGCGCCGGCGACAGCCCGACCTTGCCCACCGGCTGATCACTGGCATTGATGCCGCTATTGCCGAGCGTCCACCAGCCATCCCGCAGGATGCGCTCCAGAATGAAGGTGGTCACATCGAGCGAGCGGGACGGAGAGCCCGGCGGCAGGATGTCGGCGGCCGTCGGATTGCGCTCGTTCATCACGGAATAATAGATCCGCTTCAGATCGTCATCGATATCGTCGGAGCCTTCGGTCGCCGTATTGACCTTCTGGCGCAGGCGCCGCAGATCGGCCACCGTCACGGGTTCCCCGCCCGCGACCTTGAGCACCTCGTTTGCAAAGGCTTCTGGATCGGCATTGGCCGAGGAGAGAAGGTCGCCGAGGGGAGAGCCGGGGGTGGCCTGGCGATTGCGGATGACCTTGGCGGCACCACGAATACCCTCGCGGAAAGCCTCGCGACGAACGGTCTCCTCGGCGCTGTGCGCCGCATCGAGCGCTGCCGCCATATCAAGGAGAACGGCCGAGATCTCCGGGCTGGTACCCGAAATTGCCGTCTCGCGCGCACGGGCCACGAGACCGTCCAGCCGAGCCTTTTCGTCACTCATCGCTGTTTTTCCGTATCGACTGCATCAAGGTGTCACTTCAATGTGGTGTAGAGCGAATCGAGCCGCTCTGCATAGCGCTCCGGCGAAAACAATTTCGCCCGCTCGAGGCCCTCTGCCTCGTAATACCGCATCAGGGCATCGTCATGGGCGACATCGCGAATGGCCCGCGCGATCGCATTGACGTCATAGGGATCGACCACGATGGCGCTGTCGCCGGCAATTTCCGGATTGGCGCCTTCGCTGCCGGTAATGACGGCCGTTCCCAACTGCATGGCTTCGAGGATCGGCAGGCCGAACCCTTCGTAGAGCGACGGAAAGACGACGGAGCGGGCGCAGCGGATCAGGGACATCAGCAGGCTCAGCGGCAGATATTCGAGGCGTACGATCGAGGAGGAGCGCGTCACGTGACCGATCGTCGGGTCATAGACGTCCGTCTTCTTGCCGCCGCCGGGAACGCCGAGAAGCCGAAGGTCGTTGGCGTTCTTCCAAACCAGCTGGCCGACGATGACGAGGGGGTAGCTGACCTGGCT
The DNA here is from genome assembly GCF_003217095.1 of Rhizobium sp. PP-CC-3A-592. Classification (GTDB taxonomy): domain Bacteria; phylum Pseudomonadota; class Alphaproteobacteria; order Rhizobiales; family Rhizobiaceae; genus Ferranicluibacter. The sequence continues at coordinate 1,318,561 of NZ_QJSR01000001.1, read as the reverse complement.
CGCCAGATAGGCCTCGATGATCCGGCCGATGTTTTTCTTCGGTTCGATCGCGCCGAAGAACAGGAAGAACTTCTTGTGCTCCAGTCCGAAGATCGACGCGACCTCGTTGCGCACCTCGTCCTCGTCGCGGTTAAGGATATGGCTCGGCAGATTGACCGCCTGGTAGGTGTTGGTCACCCGGCGTTCGTCCACGCCGAGAAGTTCGACGATATCGCGCTTCGAGACCTCCGAGACCGTGACGATGTGATCGGCCTTGTCGGCGATCTTTCGGACGGTCTTCAGGAACTCGCGCTTGTTGTCGAGCGTGGCATAGGGCAGGCGCAGCGGCACGAGGTCGTGGATCGTGTAGATGTTCGCCGCATTCTTGAGCTTGATCGGCAGCGGATACGTCCAGTGGGCGATGTCGGCGGACTGGTCGTAGCTCGTCTGCATGAACTGGCCGTAGGTGCGGAAGTGCCAGCGCGAAATCGTATAGAGGTTGCGGAAGTTGAAGATGCGCTCATGCTTCGGCAGTCCGCCCGGCACATGCCGCGCGATGACTTTGCCGGTGATCGGCACCTGGCGCGCCGTGGTGCCGAGCGGCGACGTCGCCAGCCGCTTGATGACCTCGGTCGGTTTCAGCGCTCGCGTCGACGGGTCGAAGAACCCGACTTCCGAAAGCAGGGCATTTTTGCCGACCGAAGCGCGAACGCCGTAGAGAAGGTCGATGGGGTAGCCGAGTTCGGACAGGTGGCCGCTGAGATTGCGGGCATAGGTGGCGATGCCCGTCCCCTTTTCCAGTGCCAGATTGTAACCGTCGATCATCACGCGGGGCTTGGTCATCGAATGCTTATCGTCCTGTCTTCGTCCCCTCGAATGCGGTGCGGGCGGCGAGCCCACATCTCGAGGGGGAGATGTGTCTGTAAGGATGGGAAGACCGCGTCCTGAAGCGAAACTGCGTTGGTTATCTAGGCGATTGACCTTCCGGAAGCAACCGGAAGGGTGCATCGCTCTGTTGGTCGGGCCTTTCGTTGAAAGGATAAAGGAGGCGTCCGATGGTGCGGAAGGCAGGTTCGGGCCGCTCGCGAAAGAAGTCGATCGGGTAGTGCCGGTAGTAATCCGCATCTTCGGCCGTTGCGACCTGTCTGACGGCAGCGGCGATGATCGGCGCCAATGCGTGGCGCCAACCCATAACCCCGTAAGGGCCAGAGGCGCGCCACGAAGGCGGCTTCCGATAGGCGAAGGCCGGCGCAACAGGGCGGCGGAGATCGCCGATGACGGCCTCGAACGTCGTGTTCTCACCCGTCTCCGGCTCGAAATAGCGGGGATACAGCAGATATGTCGCGGCGAACACCTGCTCGATGGTCAGGCGCCGCTGCCGGCGCGCCGTTGTCTGCCGATCCTCCGTCAGACCCCATCCGGCATAGAAGGGCAGACCCAGAACGGTGACGGGCAGCCCTCGCAGCAGCGCCTCGAACCCGGCAAGGGACGTGATGGCGTAGACATGGTCGATCGTCTCGAAGGCACGGGACAGGGGGATGCGGTCTGTGAGGACCGTGCAGATGCGCGCGAGTTCGGAGAGGTCTGCGGACGAGCTTCGAACACCGCTCAGCACGTCGGGGTGCGGCTTGTAGATGACCTCCGCGTCGGGGTTCTCGGCAACGGCTTGCCGCACCATGTCCTCATTGGTCACGGGCCGCGGGCAGCCGAAACGGATCGATGCATCGCCATCCACCTGGCCCAGCGCCAGTACCCGTCGCTTGCGCTTGGGTCCGTATGGCAAGGCGACCTCACGCAAGGGCGCGTTGTACTTGCTGATTCCTGTCGATAGAAGCAGCGCCATCGCTTGACGCGCCCGCTCCATCAACAGGGGATCTTCCTCGAAATCGTGATGTTGCAGGATGTCTTCGAGATCTGAGGCTGTCCGGCTGTCGAAATAGGCCGTCTGCCTGTCCACGATCAGCGACAGCGGCGGCGTGCGACCGGCATGCGGAACGGCCGAACGGATGAAGCCATCCTCCACGACATGGACCGGGATCGCGTTGAGATGCGCGAATGCCCGGACCGTTTCCGGCAGGTTCAGGCTCCAGACGAAAATCTCGGGCGAGGCTGTGAGATCGATCCGGTCCAGCCAATCCTTCCGAAGCTGCGTTTCGCTCAGAAAGAAGGGAACGAAGACGAAGCTCCGATCCGGAAAATAGCGGCGCAGCACCTCTCGCTTCCAGGCCTGCATATGAAAGGCATAGGTGAGGACAGGCAGTCTGTCGGTGGCGATGCCGCCTGTTCTCTGTGGCACTCCGGCCGAACTCATGCCGGGTTGATCACGGACGTATCGTCGCTGCTCTCGTCGATGCCTTCGATATCGCCGGCGCCGAACTTCAGGCGATCCTCGCCGATGGCGGCAATGGCATCATCGGTGCTGTCCATCGGCGTGATTTTCATGCGGTCTATGGTGAAGAATGCGTTGCAATAGCGGCGCAACAAGACAGGTGACGATGTGAAGATCAGGAAGCCCGACGTCTGCATCCGTTCCTCGACCAGTTCCACGCACCGCTCGCGAAACGCACCACGGCCACCCAGAAGCGTCTCGTCGACGATATAGGTCTCGAACGGAATCGCATAGCACGAGGTGAACAGCAGGCGCGTGCGTTCGTCGCGGTTGAGCAGCTTCATCGGCTTGTCGATCGCCTTACCCACCTCGGCAAAGTCGATCACGAAACGGATGATCGGCAGGGGGTCGAAACCGAAGACGCGGCAGAGAAAGGCGAGGTTTTCCCGTCCTGTCAGGGCATTGTTGAAGACACCGCCACCGGCGACCGGAAAAGAAACGAGCGACTCCCGGCGCACGCTGCCGAGATCCGGACGAAGCTTGCCTGTGGTCAGCTGCACGGTGCTCGTCTTCCCGCCGCCGGGCGGCGACAGGATTCCGGTGATCTTGTCGCCGGGGAACAGAGCGCTGGCATCTTCCAGCACCTTCGTCTTCTCGTTCTTCTGACGAAGCGTCTTGTGCACATTGGTAAAGGTAACGCTCACGCCTGGCCTTCCGTCTCGTTTGTTGTGCCTTCCCCGCTTCGGGCAAGGATCTCGCGCATCCATCCCAAACCGTCGATCGGGTTGAGAAAGACAGTATCCGAAGGCGCAATCTCGTGAAACACGGGAATGTCCGACACGATGGCGGGAACGCCCAGCGCTCCCGCTTCCAGAAGAGGAATGCCGAGCCCTTCCGCGAAGGAGGGAAAGAGCAGGGCTCTCGCGCCCTTGAGCAGCAACTGAACCTCGTGATCGCCGAGACCGCCGAACTCCAGCACATGCTCCCGGATCATCGGTGACCGCTCCAGCATGTCGATGACGTTCTCGTTCTCCCATCCGCGCTTGCCGATGATGCAAAGGCGCGGGATCTGTTGTCGATCCGCCATCATGCGCCAGATCTCCAGCAGCAGAAGATGGTTTTTTCTGGGTTCGATGGTGCCGAGCGTCACGAAATAGGGGCTGGGATCCTCGATGACGGCGCGAACGGCGGGGACGACCGGCGCTAAAGCCGCGGCACCGAATGTCAGGGTCGGAATGATCACCTCCGTGCCCGACAGCCTCATGCCCTGCGCTGCGGCATAGGCCTGCATGCGCAGCGCCGTATCCTTCGAATTTGCGACGACCTGGACCGGTGCATCGAAAAGTTCATCGAGATAGGCGGTGAACTGCTTGTAGGTCTGCGGCCGCTGGTACTCCGGAAAATCGATCGGAATGAGATCGTGGATATAGACGACCCGCTTCATCTCGGCCTTGGGATCGAGCCGCTTCATGCCGCCCTTCACCTTGCCGAGGCCGGAATGGGAGGCAACGACATAAGTGGTCTGCCGGTTGATGATCGAGCGGGGCAAACGATGCGCCATGCGATCGACGAAGGGCATGACCGAGAGCCGCCAGTCGGTGCTTTTCTCCAGGCGTTTGCCGGGGCTGCCGTTCCAGGCGGCATCGAGATGGCTGAGGACGGCACGGCCGAGTGAATGATCGAGCCGGCAGATGCCGTGGATGCCTGCATGCAGGAAATGGCAATTGGTGCCGAAGCGGGCGACGAGGTCGAGGCCGATGGCGAGGTCGATGCGATCGACGCCGGTGCCGAAAGGCTTGTGGCGACTGCGCACCAGTCGCGAAAGATCGAAGAGCACGCTCGGCGTCTCGATCGTCAGCGGCGTCATGGAAAGGCGATACATGAAAACTCGTCAGGCGTTGCGGCTGCGCGCCTGCAGGTCGCGCAAAGCCGGTAGGAAAAGCGCGGGATCGTCCCGCAAGGATAGGCTTACTCGCGCCACTTTCGCACACTATTCGCCTATGGTATACGCTCGGCCAAAGGGCCAAGGCGATACCGGGCGGCCGGTAAGCCCATTTCAGTAATGCCGCGATGGTGGAATTTGTCTCAAAAACTCATTGATATTGTTAAATCGGAGGGCACCATTCCGCTCTCCTGGGTGACCACGACGGGTAAGGAATCCTATCTCAACCTTGGTGACGCCCTGTCCGCCGTTATCGTTTCGATGATGTCGGGCCTGCCGGTGCATCACATGGCTGCCAAGTCCCAGGCCACGCGGCTGGCTGCGGTCGGCACGATCGGTCACATGTTTGCGGGCGGCGACGTTTCGTTCTGGGGAACAGGCACCTCGCCCAACCTCAATCCGCATCAGGGCGACAAGCCGAAGATCGCCTATCAGACGCCGGCGGACACCCGGATCACGACCTATGCGACGCGCGGTCCGTTCAGTCGCCGCCTGCTGGCGCCGGACGCACAAGGGGCCGGCGTGTTCGGCGATCCGCTCTGGCTGTTGCCGCGGTTTCACACCGCACCGGTCGAAAAGACCTGTGAACTCGGCGTTATCCTGCATCTGTCCGAGCTGGAAGATCGCGCTTACGAAGCGCACCCCAAGCCGGAATCGCTGCGCCACCATGTATCGGACGCCGACCGGTCGAGCGTCCGCCTGATCAACACGGTCACCCCGATTTCCGTTGGCGCGCTGCGGGAGCGGCTCGACGAAATTCTTTCGTGCAAGCGCATCGTCTCCACCAGCCTTCACGGCATGGTCTTTGCCGAATCCTATGGCATCCCCTGTCTTTACTTTTCCCCCCGCGCTGCACAGGCAGGTCCGGGGAAGATCGACCTGATGGAGGAAGAAGGGCTCGACCTTCGCTTCGTCGATCTCTACCAGGGCATCGGCCAGGAAAGTCTCGATGTCTGGTACCAGCCCCGCCGCACGGCGACGGACTGGGGGGCGCTGATCCGGGCGATCGACGACATCTGGTATCAGAAGACGTTTACCGGAGAGGATCTGATCGATGCCTTCCCCTTGCCGGGGACGATGCTCGACAAGGGTCCGACCGGCAGCGCCTTCGATCACCCTCTCATTGCTTCGCTTCCCATGGAGCGTCATCGGCCGCCAACCGAAGGCGTGCCGCCATCGCGCGGCTGGCTTTCGAAACTGGCGGCGCATGCCCGTGGCCTGAGCGGAGTTTGACGTGCCTCTAAAAGCAGCCAAAAGACTTTTCCGTCGTTCCGTCTCCGCCGACAGATCGGCAGCCTCCGGTGCCTTGGTGACAGGCGACCGGGGTGCGGCCGAAGCCGTGCGTCTCTCCTGGGTCTGGACGACCGACCGGCATCCCGACGCCAATCTCGGCGATGCCCTGAGCGCGGTGGTCGTTTCCGTCATGTCCGGCCTCCGCATCGAGCCGGCAGCCTTTGATCAACCGAGAGAGAGACTGGCAGCCGTCGGCACCATCGGGCATGCCCAGCAAGGTGCGCGCGTGCATCTATGGGGCACGGGGTTCGACCTGAACCGCGGGCCATCCGGCGCCCTCTCGCCTTACGCCGTGCCGCCGGAAACGGAACTCGTCGTGCACGCGGTTCGTGGACGGCAAACGGCCACCGGCCTGCGGGCTCTGGGTCTCGATGTACCCGATGTCTTCGGCGATCCCGTCTGGTTCCTGCCGCGCATTTTTCCCTTTCCCGACCTTGAGAAGCGCTTTGAGCTGGGCGTGATCGTTCATATTTCCGAGCTCGACGCGGCGACGGCGGCGGCAACCGTCAAGGCGCAGCTGACCCGATATGCCATTCCCCCGGAACTGGCGGACGACATTACGATCATCAACACATACACGGATGCGACCATGGAGGGTTTCGAGCGGAAGGTGCGCGAGATCGCCGCCTGCCGCCGGATTCTCTCCACCAGTCTTCACGGTTTGGTCATAGCTGAAACTTACAACATCCCTTGCGCCTGGTTTTCGACCGGTCGCGGCGAGGCTGCGGCCTTACCTTTCGACGGCCCGCAGCCGATCGATCATCGTATGATCGACTTTTATGGCGGTGCCGATCGCGAGACCGTGCTGAGCTATCTTCAGCCATTGATGGAACCAACCGATTGGGCCGATGCCATCGGCTTCATCGATCGAAACTGGAAGGGACTGACCTATACCGGAGAAGCGCTGTTCAAGGCATTTCCGCTGCGCAAGGCCGTAAAATTCAAGGATTCCGTGTGGACCTGTCCACCTGACATCCTGGAGTCCAACCGATACTGACCTCAGGTACTGTGCCCTTTTTGCAGAGGCCTGTTTGTTTTTATCTGGTGCGACCTTGAAGTCATTGTTTACCAGTTGGTGTTGAGATAACCAAAACGACACCGCTATTTCGGGGGAGCAGATCATCTTCGTCTGAAGGATCTGCGCTTGAGGGTGCCCATGCCGTTCTTGACCAAATTCACCAGTCTGTCGCTGGCTGCCATCTGCCTGAGCACAACGTCCTGCACGGTTATGCCGAGCTCCGGACCGAGCTCCGGGCAGATTCTCCAGGAAGCCAAGGATAGCTATTCCCCCTACACGGTGATTCCGGTCACCCAGGGCATCGTCTCGCTTCTCTCCAGCAGCCTCGACACGCAACTCGCCGAAACACTGGGCAATACGCGCAAGCGAAGCTCGTCCATCATCGGTGTCGGCGACACGGTCGTCGTCTCCATTTGGGAAGCGTCGCCTGACGGTCTCTTCTCCGGCGGTTCCGCCAAGGGCGCGACGCAGATACCGGAACAGCCGGTCTCCGAATCCGGCACGATCTCCGTGCCCTATGCCGGCACCGTGCAAGCCGCCAACCGCACGCCGCAGCAGGTCAAGGCCGCTATCGAGAATGCGCTCGCACGCATCGCCATCCAGCCGCAGGTTCTCGTCAGCGTCGTCAAGAACGTTTCCAACACGGTCACCGTCACCGGCGAAGTCGCCAGCAGTGGCCGCATCGCTCTTTCGCCCCGCGGCGAGAAGCTGCTCGACGTCATCGCCATGGCAGGCGGACCGCGCATCGAATCGCATCAGCTCTCCGTCCAGATCACGCGCGGCCGGCGCACGGAAACCGTTCCGATGGAGCGGCTGATCTCGGACCCGAGCGAGAACATCTACGTCCAGTCGGACGACGTCATTGCGCTCATTCGCCAGCCAAGAAGCTTCACCGTATTCGGTGCCGCGACGGCCAATGCGTCCATCCAGTTCGACGAATCGCAGCTTTTCCTCAACCAGGCACTTGCCAAGGTAGGCGGTCTGAACGACGAGCGGGCCAATGCGCGCGGCGTCTTCATCTACCGCACAGAGCCGACATCGCTTGTGCAGCGCATGGTGCCGGGCAAGGTCGCATCATCCGGTGCGACGACGAACGTCATCTACCAGATCGACCTGAAGGATCCGAACGGCTTCTTCCTCCTCAAGGGCTTCAGCCTGCGAAACCGCGACCTGATCTATATCGCCAACTCCTCGCTCGCCGAGGTGCGCAAGTTCGCAACCCTGGTCAGCTCGACCGCAGCGCCCGTCGCGCAGGCCGCGTCTGTCGGCAGCACGCTGAACACCTTCAAGTAGCGAAAAACAGAAGGCATTGTTGCGCCGCAATAATGCCTTCATCTCAGGGCAAAAGCTGTTTCAGGACAGGATCGCCACGCTTTGTCGCGGTGATCTTCCGAATGGCCGTAAGTCATGGTATACATGCTGCGAAACAGGCCGAAGACCCCTTCAGGAGTGCCAATGAGCGACGCGTCCAAGACCGCGAGAGCCGACAAGCTGAAATCACGGCAGGAGGATGGCGCACTTGTTCTGAGGCTGGATGAGGTTCGACCGAACCGTCAGATGGCGGCGGTGCCGAAGCGCATGCCGGATCTGCCGGCAAAGCCGGTTCGCAAGACAACGGTTACGTATAAATCCGAAAAGATGACCGGCTTCGTCACGAAGGCGAAGAGTGGATTTTCGGGCGCAAAGCTCGCCTTTCTTCTGGTCGTCATCATCCCCACCATTATCGGCGGCCTTTATTACGCCGCCGTCGCCTCGCCGCGTTACGTCTCGGAGTTTCGCTTCTCGGTTCGTCCGGGCGAAGGTGGAGGTGGCTCGAGCGCTGCCGAACTCGCATTGACCATGTCGAACAGCTATATCGTGTCCGATTACGCCATGAGCCGCGATGCGGTGGAGTCGCTGGAAAAAGATGTCGGCTTGCGGGAAATCTACTCGCGTCCCGACGTCGATTTTCTGTCCCGGCTCAGCTCCGATGTGTCTCTCGAAGGCTTGGTCAACTACTGGAACAAGCGGCTTTCGACCAGCTACGACCTGACCACCGGGATCAACACGATCGAAGTGGCGGCATTCTCGCCGCAGGATGCCTTTCGTATTTCGACGGCGCTGAAGGACCTTTGCGAAAAGCTGGTCAACGATCTGTCCGAAAAGGCGCGCCAGAGCCAGCTCGCATTCGCCAAGGCGGAGCTCGATCGCTCCGAAGCGCGGCTGACGAATGTTCGCAGCCAGGAAACGGAACTGCGCACCGGCCAGAAGAGCATCGACGCGCGCAAGGAAGCCGACGGCAAGATCCAGTTGATCACCAAGCTTCACGGTAGCCTTGCCGACCTTCAGGCGCAGTACACGGCGCTGGGAAGCTACATGGATGCCAAGTCGCCGCGGCTGACCGTGCTGAAATCCCAGATCAACGCGACGCAGCAGGAGCTTGATCGTCTCCAGTCTCAGGTTCGCTCGTCGGGTGATGGCGTTTCGAACAAAGCCATGCTGGCAGACGCGCAGCTGATGACGCAGTATGACAAGATCCAGAGCGATCTCGATATCGCGACCAAGCTCTACACCTCGTCGCTGACAAATTACGAAAATGCGCGCATGCTCGCCAGCAACAACCAGATCTACCTGGCGACATATGTTCAGCCCGGTATCGCGCAGATCGCTGCCTATCCCAAGGTCGTTTTCGATACGTTCCTCGTCTTCTTGTCGGCGCTTGGTCTGTGGATCGTTATGACTCTCGTCTATTACAGCATCAGAGACCACGCGTAGTTTGGCGCGACGGGAGAGCTGCCAATGAGCATGGGTGTTATTCCCGTCGGGATCTCGCGGCAGTTGCGTATCGTGAGTGCATTGACGATACGTGAAGTTCGCCTGCGCAACAGCAAACACGCCTTCGGCCAGCTCTTCGATCTGCTGGAAGCGATTGTTTTTATCATCATCCACTGGGCGATCTTCACGTTCATGCACCGGCATCTCCTTATCGGAGACAGTCTGCTTCTGTTCATCAGCACGGGCATTCTGCCTGTTCTGTTTTTCCGAACCATCAGCGTCAAGACAGCGACGGCGCTGGAGGCGGCGAAGTCGGTCACCAGTATCCCCTATGTCGAAGCGCTGGATTATTCGCTCGCGCGCAGTTTCGTGGAGTTTCTATCCTTCACGATGATGTTCGGACTGGGCTTTGTGATGATCTACGCGCTCGGGTTATCGCGCTTTGCAATTCCCTACGATTTCACACCCATCATCGTCTGCATTTTGATGCTGACCGTTTTCTCCTTCGGGATCGGTCTGGTGAATTCCTTCATCACGTTCCTGTTTCATCCCTGGAAGCTGTTTTGGGGCTTCTTTTCGCGTGTTCAGATTTTCCTGAGCGCCGTGTTCTTCATTCCCGAATACATGCCGCCTGAGTTGCGGAACATCGTTGCCTATAATCCGATGATGCACTTCGTTTCGCTGTTTCGCACTGGCTTCTATCCGACCTATCCGACCCATCTTCTGTCCGTGACCTATATCGGTTGCTGGACGGCGGCCGTGCTGATCCTTGGACTGGCCTTGGAGCGGGTTCTTCGCAACCACCGCGCAGGTCACTGATCCCGCCAGATCCCTCTTCAAATAGCTGCTCTCATGCCCTAACTTCGAACCTCGTTTCCCAGTGAAAGATGTTCGACATGCCAGCACCTGCGACAGACACCCAGCCGATCGACGCCCGGAAACTCGAGAAACTGGCCGAGGTGGCCGTCAAGATCGGCCTTGGTCTCGAACGAGGCCAGGATCTGGTGATCACAGCGCCCATCGCGGCTCTGCCGATGGTTCGCTTGATCACCAAGCACGCTTACCTCGCCGGTGCCGGTCTGGTCACGACGTTCTATTCCGATGAGGAAAGCACGCTCGCGCGCTACGAACATGCGCCGGACGAGAGCTTCGACCGCGCCAGCAACTGGCTCTATGAGGGCATGGCGAAGGCCTATGCCGGCAACGCGGCGCGCTTGGCGATTTCCGGCGACAATCCCATGATGCTGGCGACGCAAGACCCGTCGAAGGTCGCGCGGGCGAACAAGGCCATGTCCATCGCTTACAAGCCGGCGCTGGAAAAGATCTCGAACTTCGATATCAACTGGAACATCGTCTCCTATCCCAATCCGTCATGGGCGCGGCAGATGTTTCCTAACGATCCCGAGAACGTGGCAGTAGAGAAATTGGCCAACGCCATCTTCGCGGCGTCCCGCGTCGATGTCGAGGATCCGGTCGCAGCCTGGAAGGAGCACAACGCCAACCTGCGCAAGCGCTCGACCTGGCTCAACGGCGAACGTTTCTCGGCGCTCCATTTCACCGGTCCGGGAACGGATCTGACGGTCGGCCTTGCAGACGGGCATGAGTGGCACGGCGGCGCATCCACGGCCAAAAACGGTATCACCTGCAATCCGAATATCCCGACGGAAGAGGTCTTCACCACGCCACATGCCTTGCGTGTCGACGGCCATGTTTCCAGCACCAAGCCGCTGTCGCATCAGGGAACGCTGATCGACGATATCCAGGTTCGTTTCGAAGGCGGTCGGATCGTCGAGGCGAAGGCGTCGAAAGGCGAATCGGTTCTGAACAAGGTTCTGGATACGGATGAAGGCGCCCGGCGTTTGGGTGAGGTTGCCCTCGTGCCGCATTCCTCGCCGATTTCTGCCAGCGGCATCCTGTTCTACAACACGCTCTTCGACGAGAACGCTTCGTGCCATATCGCGCTCGGCCAGTGCTACTCGAAATGCTTCCTTGACGGCGCGTCCCTCAGCCAGGAGCAGATCGCCGCACAGGGCGGCAATTCCAGCCTCATCCACATCGACTGGATGATCGGTTCCGACAAGGTCGATATCGACGGTGTTCGTGAGGATGGCACGACGGTGCCCGTGATGCGCGGCGGCGAGTGGGCCTAATCGTCCCGTGACCGGCCTCAGAGTTTGTCAGGGTTAAGTGGAAACCGGTTATCCCCAAAAGGCAAACGAAATTAAAGAAAACGAGCATCTGTCGGGTTCAGAATGAACCTGACAGATGTTAGAGCCGGTCACATCTCCACTGACGTTTTCAGCAGGCGAGATCCGCAACGACGGCGTCGAGGATCAACATGCCGGAGGGGGTACAGCGCAGCCGGGAATTTCCGATCCGCTCGATGAACCCGTGCTCGATCAGGAAGCGTTCCTTTTCCGGATCGAGCGCGCGACCGGATAGCGCTTCCCAACGCACGAGGTCGATGCCTTCCTTGAGGCGCAGGCCCATCAGCAGCAATTCGTCGGACTGCTCGTCATAGCCGAGCACCTCCTGATCGATCATTCCATGACCATTGGCCTCGACGAGGTCGAGCCAAGTCTCCGGCTTGCGCTCGGTCGCTGTCGCCAGCTTCTCCCGGCCGATCATCAGCCGGCCATGGGCGCCGGGGCCGATGCCTGCATAGTCGCCATAGCGCCAATAGGTCAGGTTATGCCGGCTCTCCGCCCCGGGCACCGCGTGGTTGGAAACCTCGTAGGCCGGCATTCCGATCGCAGCCGTAATGTCCTGCGTCGCCTCGTAGAGAAGCGCCGACTGGTCGCCATCGGGCACGACGAGCTTGCCTGCCTTGTGGAGGCCATAGAAGGGCGTGCCCTCCTCGATCGTCAGCTGGTAGAGCGACAGATGATCGACGGCATAGGAGACGGCCTGTTTCAGCTCCGCTTCCCAGTCCTCGACGGTCTGGTTCGGCCGTGCATAGATCAGGTCGAAGGACATGCGCGGAAAGATATCGCGGGCGAGCCCGATCGCCTTCAGCGCATCCTCCACATTGTGAAGCCGCCCGAGGAACTTGAGGTCGCGATCGTTCAGCGCCTGCACGCCGAGGGACACGCGGTTGACGCCGGCAGCACGATAACCACGAAACCGCGTCGCCTCCACGCTGGAAGGATTGGCCTCCAGCGTGATCTCGATGCCATCCGGTACATGCCAGAAGCGCGCAATGCCGTTCATGATGGCATCGACCGTCGCAGGGTCCATCAACGAAGGCGTACCGCCGCCGAGGAAGATGCTGGTCACGGTGCGCGGGCCCGACAGCCGGCGCGCTTCCTCCATCTCATTCAGGAAGGCGGAGACATAGCGCGCTTGATCGACGCCCTGATGGCGCACATGACTGTTGAAGTCGCAATAGGGGCACTTGGCCGCGCAGAACGGCCAATGGACATAGACCCCGAAGCCGGGGTCCGTCTTGTCGCCGATGAAGGAGAAGTCAGCCATATCCGTCAGGCGCCGAGGCAGGTCTCGGCAAACACCTTGAAGGCGCGGGCGCGATGGGAAAGGGCGTTGACATCGCCCGGCCTCCAGCCGTGCTTCTCGTCGGCACTCATTTCGCCGAAGGTGCGCTCATGGCCTTCCGGCTGGAAGACCGGATCATAGCCAAAACCTTGGCTGCCGCGCGGCGGCCACACCACCGTGCCTTCCACTTCGCCGCGGAAAAGCTCCACATGCCCGTCCGGCCAGGCAAGGCAGAGCACGGAGACGAAGCGGGCGGAGCGTGTCTCCGGCGCCGTCGCGCCGGCCGCCTGCAGGGCGACTTCCACCTTATGCATGGCCATGGCAAAGTCGCGCGTCCCGTCGGGCGTCTCGGCCCAGTTTGCGGTATAGACACCCGGATCGCCGTTCAGGGCGTCCACGACCAGTCCGGAATCGTCGGAGAGGGCCGGCAGGCCGGAGGCCTGTGCGGAGGCGAGCGCCTTGATGGTTGCGTTTTCCTCGAACGTCGTCCCGGTCTCGTCGGGCTCGATGAAATTGAGGTCGGCGGCGGATTTCGCGGAAAAGCCGAGCGGGCCGATCAGGTCGCGGATTTCGCGGATCTTGCCGGCATTGTGGCTGGCGACGATCAGGGTCTTGTCGTCAAGCGTGCGTGTCATGGTGGGTCTCGAAGTGTGAACCGGAGGACGTTGAAACGCCGCGGAAACGTGGGTCGGTAAATGGGTCGTCCGATCCGCATGAAAGCGAACGGTTGACGCACGGCATGGAGAAGATCGGTTCAGCCGATGGACCAGAGGCCCGGTTCGGCGCATTCCAGGCTGTTGCCGGCCGGGTCGCGAAAATAAAAGGATCGCGCGCCCGTCGGCCAGGTGATCTCACTTTCGATCATCACGCCATCCGCCGCAAGTCTCTCCCGCAGGGATGTCAGATTGTCGCGTGAAACGCGGAAGCAGGCATGGCCGGGGCCGGTTGTCCCATGCACCGGGACAGGCAAAGCAGGGGCCTCCGTAGGCTTCAGAGTCTCGGTCGGGTTGAAGATCAGGAGAACACCCTGTCCGCAACGAAAGAACAGGTGACGACCATCGACGCGGGCGATGCGCTCCAGTCCGAGCACCTCGCCGTAAAAGCGGTCGGCCGCATCCAGATCCGACGCGTAAAGCGCCGTTTCGAGAATGCCTTCGAGAGCCTGCGTCTTTCCCGCCACCACCCGCCTCCGTTCTTAAGCGATCGTCTGCTTCTGCAGGGCGACCAGTTCGGAGATGCCGTTCTTCGCCAGACCCATCAGGCTCGCGAATTCTGCCTCCGAGAAAGGCTTGCCTTCGGCCGTGCCCTGAATTTCGACGATACCGCCGGAGCCGGTCATGACGAAGTTTGCATCCGTCTCGGCGGCGCTGTCTTCGAGATAATCGAGATCGATCACGGCCTGATCGGCGAAGATGCCACAGGAAATCGCCGCGACGTGATCCTTCAGCACACGCTCGACCTTCGTCATGTTGCGCGCTTCCATCCACTTCAGGCAGTCGTGGAGCGCGATCCATGCGCCCGTGATGGACGCCGTGCGGGTGCCGCCATCGGCCTGGATCACGTCGCAATCGAGCGAGATCTGGCGTTCGCCGAGCGCCTGCAGATCGACGACCGAGCGGAGCGAGCGGCCGATGAGACGCTGGATTTCCTGCGTGCGGCCACTCTGCTTGCCGGTTGCGGCTTCGCGCTTCATGCGGTCGCCGGTCGCGCGCGGCAGCATGCCGTATTCCGCGGTCACCCAGCCCTTGCCGCTGTTGCGCAGCCATGGCGGCGTCTTTTCTTCGAGGCTTGCCGTGCACAGCACATGCGTATCGCCAAATTTTACCAGGCAGGAGCCTTCGGCATGCTTGGAGACGTTGCGCTCGAAGGTGACCTTGCGCATCTGATCTGTTTTTCTGCCGGACGGCCGCATCGTGGACTCCTAGGTCTTAAGGTTGCGTGCCTTCTAGCCTATGTTGTCGCGCAAAGGAAATACGAGGAGCGAAATAGGGTCGTCAAAGTCACTCCGGGGTGCCGGAATGCCAATTTTCCCTTTGTCGATCCGACGGCCTCTCACTATATTTCGGTTATGGTACAAAAGGAACGATCCGCCGACACGGCGGCGCTGACATCGGCAATGCGCGACAGGCTCTCAGCCCTCGATGAGCGCTCCGGCGAGGTCTTCCGCCGCATCGTCGAAAGCTATCTGGACAGCGGCGAGCCGCTGGGCTCTCGCAGCCTGTCGCGGCTTCTGCCGATGTCGCTTTCGCCGGCCTCGGTGCGCAACGTCATGAGCGACCTTGAGGAGCTGGGCCTCATCTATTCGCCGCATGTCAGCGCCGGGCGCCTGCCGACGCAGATCGGGCTGCGCTTCTTCGTGGACGCCTTCATGCAGGTCGGCAATCTCTCGGCCGAAGACCGCGCTTCGATCGACCGGCAGGTGCGGCGGAGCGACCGGGACCAGCCGGTGGAGCAATTGTTCAACGTGGCGAGCCAGGTCCTGTCCGGCATGTCGCGCGGTGCCGGCCTCGTCATCACGGCGAAGAACGATCCCGTGCTCAAGCATGTCGAATTCATGCGTCTTGCCCCCACCAAGGCTCTGGCGGTGCTGGTCGGCGAGCACGATCAGGTGGAAAACCGCATCATCGAGCTTCCCGCCGGCGTCACGAGTTCGCAGCTGACGGAAGCGGCGAATTTCCTGAATGCGCATCTGGCCGGCCAGACGCTCGCCGAGGTGCGCGGACAGCTGCAGAAGGTCAAGGAAACGGTTCGCACCGAACTCGACGTCCTGTCGCAGGATCTGGTCGAGCGTGGCCTTGCCAGCTGGTCCGGCGGCGATGCCGACGACAAGAGCCCGACCCAGCTGATCGTGCGCGGCCGAGCCAATCTGCTCGAAGGGCTTGCCGGCGCGGAGGATATCGACCGGCTGCGCATGCTGTTCGATGACCTCGAGAAGAAGGACAGCATGATCGAGCTTCTCAGTCTTGCGGAGACGGGGCCGGGCGTGCGGATTTTCATCGGATCGGAGAACAAGCTGTTCTCGCTGTCCGGCTCGTCCCTGATCGTCGCGCCCTATAAGGATGGTGACGACCGGATCATCGGCGCTGTCGGCGTCATCGGCCCGACCCGGCTGAATTACGCGCGGATCGTGCCGATGGTGGACTATACGGCACAGCTCATGTCGCGCCTTTCACGATAGCCGACCCCGACGATGCCCGGGGCGGCGGGCGATCGGGCGCAACAACCCTTGATTTTTGGCGCCCGAACCTCGATATCGGCATCAAATTGCTGAAACGATCCTGAATGCGGAGACGTCATGACCGACGAAACAAACAAACACGGTGCCGAAGCCAGCAAGCCGGCGGAAGACATCGTCACGCCGGCCGAGGCAGATGTGCACGACATGTTTGAAGACGCCGATGAGGCGTCTCAGGCCGAAGCCGAGGAACTGGAGGCTGCGCGCGCCGAAGCGGCCGATTTCCGTGACCGCTACATGCGGCTCGCTGCCGACATGGACAATCTGCGCCGTCGTACGGAGCGCGAAGTCAAGGACGCCAAGTCCTACTCCGTCGCAGGCTTTGCCCGCGACATGCTGGCCGTGTCCGACAATCTCCGTCGTGCGCTGGATGCCATTCCTGCCGACGTGCGGGCCGGCGCCGATGCGGGCCTCAACACCCTGATCGAAGGTGTCGAGCTGACCGAGCGGTCCATGCTCTCGGCACTCGAGCGCCACGGCGTTCGCAAGCTGGAGCCCGAAGGCCAGAAGTTTGACCCGAACTTCCATCAGGCCATGTTCGAAATCCCGAACCCGGACGTGCCCCACAACACGGTCGTCCAGGTCGTCCAGGCCGGCTTCACCATCGGCGAGCGCGTCCTGCGTCCCGCCATGGTCGGCGTCGCCAAGGGCGGCCCGAAGGTCGTCGTGGCCGAAGGCGAAGCCTCGGCCAGCTGAACAGTGACGGAGGCCGGGGAGGGCGAGCAACCTCTCCGGCTTCCGGTCTGCCCGCGCTACCGAGATAGCGCCTCCTTGCCGCTGTTTGGTCTACCCGAACAGCTGCCGCAGGTGGTCGTTCAGAAACACGCCACCGGGATCGAGTTTCTCCCGCAAGGCGCGGAAGTCCCCGGCACGGGGATAGAGCGCCGTCACGTCGTCACCCGTCAGAAAATGCAGCTTTCCCCAATGCGGCCGCGAACCGAACTGCCTCAGGATCGCGTCGACATCCGATAGATACGCCCAGTAATCCGTGCCCGGCTCGCCGGAGACGGAGAGGGTGATGGAATCCTGCTCGAAGAACGGGCTGATCCAGCCGGGATCGCCCGCCGTGAAACGGTATTCGATCGGGTAGATGCAGGTCGGGTGCTTGGTGAGCATCAGCTCGCGCACCGCCCGGCAGGCCTCCTTGCCATGCCGTACGGGCACGGCATATTCCAGCTCGTGAAAGTTCGGCACATATTCGATCGGATAGATTTCCGAGGAATAGGCGATCTTTTCGAACCCCCGCTCCATCGGTTCAGCGTCCGTGATGTCGATGACCTTCATCTCGCAGACGTCGGAGAGGCTTTGCGTGGTCGAGACCGAGGCGGTGTCCGGCAGGCAGTAGCAGTGCCGGCTTTCGGGCACAGGGCACCAGAAGAAGCCGAAATGCCGGTGGCGGGCCGCGAGCTCGTCATGGCTCTCCATGCACTCGTCGAAACTGCAGCGCCAGAGCGTCTCATGCAGGCGGTAGCTGTCCATCGCCTGCAAGGTGATCTCCGAGATCACGCCCAGCATGCCGATGGAGACGCGCGCGGCGTTCAACAGATCCGGATTGCTTTCGTCCGCGATCAGGATGCTGCCATCCGGCTGGACGATCCGCATTCCGACGATCTGCGAGGCCATGTTGCCGAGCGTCGCGCCCGTGCCATGCGTGCCGGTCGTCAGGGCGCCGGCCAGCGCCTGGCTGTCGATGTCGCCTTGGTTGATCAGCGAGAGGCCGTTCTCCTTCAGCACCTTGCCGAGCGCATTGATGGTGGTCCCCGCCGAAACGGAAACCCGTTTGCGCGTCCGGTCGATGCCGGTCACGCCCTGCATGCCCGATAGCGTCAGGTGCAGGCCGCTGGTGAGCGCCACGGGCGTGAAGGAGTGACCGGAGCCCGCACAACGAACGGCCATCCCCTCGGCCGCTGCCGCCCGCACCATCTCCGACAGGTCCGCCTCGCTTCTGGGCGCACCGCGGGCTCGTACGATGCAGGCCTGGTTTCCGACCCAGTTGCGCCAGAGGCCACCGGCCTGCCGTGAAATCGTCGTGTCCATGAAGGATCCCCTCAGACGGCGGTAAAGCCATTGTCGACGAACAAGTGGGTGCCGTTGATGAAGCTCGCCTCATCGCTGGCGAGAAACAGGGCGGCACGCGCCACCTCGATCGGCTCGCAGAGGCGCCCTTGTTGCGCGGCGATGGCTGCGTCCGAGACGTCGATACCGTATTTGGCAAGGCCCACCAGTTCGCGCTTGCCATGGTCCGTGGCGATGAAGCCCGGGCAGACGGCGTTGGAGCGGATATTGCGGTCGCGGAACTCCACCGCGATGGCGCGCGCGAACATGTGGCAGGCGCCCTTCGTCGTGTCGTAGAGCACCTCCATCGGCGTCGCTGCCACGGCCGAAATCGAGGAGGTCGAGACGATGCTGCCGCCGCCGGCCGCGATCATGCCCGGCAGCACGGCCTTGGTCATCAGGAACATGGAGCGGACGTTGACGGCCATCAGCCGGTCCCACTCGTCCTCTTCCGTTTCGAGAAACGGCCCGACGGCCAGAATACCGGCGTGATTGAAGAGGACGGTAATAGCCCCGAAGGCAGCTTCCACAGCTTTGACGGCTGCCGTCACGTCGCGCGAGACGGAAACATCGGCGGGCGCGAAGATCGCCTCGCCACCGGCGGCACGAATGCCCGCGGCAACCTCTTCACCGCGGCTCGACGGCAGATCGACGATGCCGACCTTCGCGCCCTCCTGAGCAAAAAGCTCCGATGCCGCAAGGCCGCAGCCGCCGGCACCGCCGCTGATCAGGGCAATCTTGCCCGTCAATCGTCCCGAACCCGTTCCCGTCATCCGCTCTCGTCCCCCGTTTGTCGAACGGGAGTATTCACCCGGAGCCGGGCGCTGTCGATATCAACGCGCAGGATTGACGGAAAAGATCCGCTCAAGCCGCGTCGATGATCAGGCCGCGTTGGAGGTCTGGTCGTCGCTGAGGAAGGTGTAGATGGCCGAGGCGGACTCGGTGCCGCGCAGGCGGGCGACCATGTCGGGGTCGCGCAGCACGCGGGCAATGCGCGACAGCGCCTTCAGATGGTCGGCACCAGCACCTTCCGGGGCGAGCAGCAGGAAGACGAGATCGACCGGCTGGTCGTCCAGCGCTTCGAAGTCCACCGGCGTTTCCAGCCGTGCGAAAATGCCGACGATGGCGGTGACGCCGGGCAGCTTGCCGTGCGGAATGGCGATACCGTTACCGACGCCCGTCGAGCCCAGCCGCTCGCGCTGCAGAATGACGTCGAAGATCTCGCGCTCGGCCAAGCCGGTCAGCTTGGAAGCCTTGATGGCCAGTTCCTGAAGCAGTTGCTTCTTGGACTGGACCCGAAGGGTCGGAAATATCGCATCTTGCTGCAGCAAACCTGCCAATGCCATTTTGTCTTACCTTGTTGACAGGGTCGCGTCGGGCGGCACGACGTGCCGGCCCTGCGGCCCATTTCCCTCGATGCTCGACAAGCTTCATCCCCGTGCCTGCCGTCCACCGTCGATCAACGAGGCGGCCGCTCCTCGCGCGCCGCCTCGCTTGTCTTGACCTTCTGCCTCGGGACGACGCGTCCCGGGCAGGCTCGGTCTCTGTTTCATGCGCCATCCGGTCGCCTAAGAAAGGCGATTCCGAAGCGGCGTTCCGTCCGTATGCGTCAGCTCTTCATGCTGGCGGCGTCGATCCAGCCGATATTTCCGTCCGTCCGGCGATAGACGATGTTGAGTTCGTCATTGCCGGGATTGCGGAACATCAGCACCGGATTGTCCGTCATGTCGAGCGCCATGACGGCATTCGCCACCGACATGGTCCGAATCTGCTTGGAGCTTTCCGCAACGATCGTCGGTGCGTAATCCTCCGGCAGTTCGTCCTCTTCGTCCGGCACCGAGTCCATCACGGTGTAGGCGACTTCGAGGCCGGCATGACCACTGCCGTTGTGGTGATCCTTCAGCCTGCGCTTGTACCGCCGAATGCGCTTTGAGATCCGTTCCGATGCTGCGTCGAATGCGGCCTGTGGCTCCGAAGCCTCGCCGTTTGCATGCAACGTAGCGCCCGTGTCGAGATGGATCATGCAGTCCGCGCTGAAACGCGGTCCCGACTTCACCACCGTGACCTGGCTCGAATACCCTCCGTCGAAATACTTGGTGACCGCCTGAGTGATCTGGTCCTCGATTCGAAGACGAAAGCTCTCGCCGATTTCCATATGTTTACCGGATACACGCACACTCATGGAGTTTCCTCTCTTTCATGATTTGCGTGTCCAGTTTATTCCAAGCGCCTTCTACCTCCAAGCCTTTCACGCAGCCGTTTTCACTTTGCACATGATCGGCGATGTCAGGGGAGGAGAAAAAGGAGCCCATCGTTCATGACTGTCGGCGCGCCCTATAAGCGGGCTGCCGTCAAATGTCAATGAAAGCTTAACATCCATTGCGTGTTGTCGGTGCTGCAGTGCACCCGGCCGGTCTCATATATCAGGCGGAAACCTTTGCCATGGCGCGTTTTTCGCGCCGGCGCTGCACGGATGAGGGGATGTTCATTGCTTCACGATATTTTGCGACCGTCCGGCGCGCCAGATCGACGCCGCCCTTCTTCAGGATCTCCACGATGTCGTCGTCCGACAGCACGGCCTCCGGGCTTTCGAGCACGATCATGTTGCGGATACGGTGGCGAACCGATTCCGCCGAATGCCCGTCTCCACCCTCGGCCGAGCCGATCGAGACGGTGAAGAAATATTTCAGCTCGAACAGGCCGCGCGGCGTCAGCATGTACTTGTTGGAGGTCACGCGGCTGACGGTCGATTCGTGCATCTTGATCGCATCAGCGATGGTCTTGAGGTTGAGCGGCCGCAGGTGATCGACGCCGTTGACCAGAAACGCATCCTGCTGGCGCACGATCTCGGTCGCCACCTTCATGATGGTCTTTGCGCGCTGGTCGAGGCTGCGGGTCAGCCAGTTGGCGGTCTGCAGGCACTCCGACAGGAAGGCGTGGTCGCCGCTGTTCTTCGGCGCATGACGCGAAACCGTCGTGTAGTAGACCTGATTGACGAGCACGCGTGGCAGCGTCTCCGGATTGAGCTCCACGGCCCAGGTGCCGTCCGGCGCGGCGCGCACGACGATATCCGGCACGATCGCCTCGCAGGGCGTCAACTCGAAGCTCGTGCCCGGTTTCGGATCGAGCTTGCGGATCTCGCCCAGCATATCGATCAGGTCTTCTTCATCGACGCCGCAGAGCTTCTTCAGCGTCGCGAAATCCCGCCGCGCGAGCAGTTCCAGATTGCCGATCAGGGCCGACATCGCCGGGTCCAGCCGGTTCTTCTGCCGCAGCTGGATCGCGAGACATTCGCTGAGGCTCCGGGCGAAAACGCCGGGGGGATCGAAGCGTTGCAGGGTGGCGAGCACCGCCTCGACATCGCGCACCGTGCAGCCGAGCTGGTCGGCCGTTTCCGTCGTGTCGGCGTGCAGATAGCCCGCATCATCGAGCTGGTCGATCAGCGCCTGGGCGATCAGCCGGTCGCGGGCGCCGTGAATGCTGAGGATCAGCTGCTCGTTCAGCACGTCGCGCAAGGTCAGCCGGTTGGCGACGAAATCCTCAAGATCGTAGCCTTCGCTGGTCTCCCCGTCGCCCCCGCCGGACATGGATTTCCACTGGCTGAGCAGTTCCGGCGCATCGGCGCGCTGGGGGGAGGTGTCGTCCGGGAAGACGTTCTCGAAATTGGCGTCCAGCGTCTCGCTCATGCGCAGGGAATCGTCGCGCGTCGTGCCGTCATAGACGTCGGTCAGGCCGGAAAAATCCTCGCCGTCACGGCTTTCGGACGGCATGTCCTCGCGGGCGCTTTCGCCCGGCTGGTCGGCCTCGGAGACGAATTCGAGGAGGGGGTTCTTCTCGACCTCCTGTTCGATGAACTGCGTCAGCTCGAAATGCGTCATCTGCAGCAGCTGGATCGACTGCATCAGCTGCGGCGTCATAGCCAGGGTCTGGGACTGGCGCAGATACAGGCTGGCCGAAAGTGCCATGAACGCAAAACTCCCCTACCGCAGACATCTCAAGACCGGAAACGGCGTCGCGACCACTGCATCAGCTCAAAGCTGCGGAGCCATCTCGGTGTCGTGAAGGACGACGCGCAAAGTTCCGGATATCCGGTACACTGCTCGCTCTGACGCGAAATTTCAGCCCGCTTTGTCAACTGGCCCGAAAATTGCTTATTACAGAGGTTTGGTCAAGCGGCTGTCGTAAATTTGATAAGATTGCCACTGGGGAAAGCATGATGCCGGATGAAACGGCAGATGAGAGAGGCAACATGATCCGCCATGCTCCACGACCTTCGGTGCCGCTTACAAACCGGTAAGGATGTCAGGGCATCGCCAGGTGATGGAAACGCATCTTTCCGGTGGCGCGGCCCCCCGCGGCATCGATGGTCGAACGTCGCGCAATCCCCCGACAACGTCAAGGGGAGAGATGCACCGCGCGTCCGGTCGGCTCATGATACATGCCCGGCCTTCGCGGCGCTCCCGGTCCTACAGGCTGAAATGTCCTACAGGCTGAAATTATCGCCAAGATAGAGCCGGCGCACGTCCGGATTGTTGACGATATCGTTGGCCCGCCCGTGGGTCAGCACCTCGCCCGCATGGATGATGTAGGCACGGTCGATGAGACCCAGCGTCTCCCGGACATTGTGGTCCGTGATGAGCACGCCGATGCCGCGCGAGGTGAGATGGCGCACCAGCGCCTGGATGTCGGCGACCGAAATGGGATCGACGCCCGCAAACGGCTCGTCGAGCAGCATGAAGGTCGGGTCCGTCGCCAGCGCGCGTGCGATTTCCAGCCGCCGCCGTTCGCCGCCCGAAAGCGAGATCGCCGCAGCCTTGCGCAGATGCGTGATGTTGAATTCGTCGAGCAGTGCATTCAGCTTGGCGTCCTGCGTCGCGCGCTTGGGCTCGTGCAGCTCCAACACGGCGCGGATATTGTCCTCGACCGAAAGCCCGCGGAAAATCGAGGCTTCCTGCGGCAGGTAGCCGACGCCGAGCCGCGCCCGTCGATACATCGGCATGGACGTGACGTCGTTGCCGTTGATCTCGATGGAGCCCTCGTCGACGGGAACGAGGCCGGTGATCATGTAGAAACAGGTGGTCTTGCCGGCGCCGTTCGGCCCCAGCAGGCCGACGGCCTCGCCACGTCGCACGACGAGCGAAACGCCGTTCACCACCCTGCGGTCGCGATAGCTCTTGGTCAGGCCACGCGCGATCAGCGTGCCGTCGTAGCGGGCCTTGTCCTCGGGCGACCGGTCATCGAAGACGGCGGTGCCGGGATCCTTGGCATGGGAGGTGTCGGCTGGCTCGGCGCCGCGCTTGCGCTTGAAGGGAATGTTCACGATCTGGGGCTGCGTCAGTTGGTCTTCTGGGATTTCGGATCGAGCTGGATCTGGACGCGGCCGCCACAGGAGTCCAGCTGTGCCTCTCCGGTTTCCATCTGCACGTTGAGCTGGCACCCGCTGAAGACGTTCTTGCCTTCCGAGAGCACGACCTGCTTGCCCTTCAACACCAGCGTCTGCGCCGCCATGTTGAACTGGCCGCTATCGGCCGTCGCCTGCTGCGTGCCGGACTGCAGGAAGACCTTGTTGTCGACCTCGATCCGGTCGATCTCGGCATTGCCGCCCGAAATCGAGCCGCCGCCGGACTTGTAGTAGACGACCATGCTGCCCGCCTGCAGCGTCGTCGCGCCCTGCACCACCTTCACGTTGCCGGTGAAGATCGCTTTGCTCTCGGGATCCTTGATCTCCAGTTTGTCGCTCTCGATCTGGATCGGCTGGTCGTTGGACAGCTTCATGCCGTTCATCCGGCTTTTCTGCTGGGCAGACGCCGGGGCCATGGTCAGGCAGAGACAGGCCAGCGACGATGCGAGGATGCCGGCGATGGAAAGGCTGCGGCGGGGGAAGGAGGCATGAAGGGTCGACATGGATGGCACCGGGTCCTAATTTGCGTTCTTGCGTATGGTGCTCGGCTCGACGACAACCTTCACCATGCCTTCAAAGGAAATAACCCGCCCTTTATCCGTCATTCTCATCTCTTGCGCAACAATCGACCCACCGGACATCCGGATGGCGATCGGCTTCTTGCTCTGCATCTCGCCCGCATTGATATCCAGATAGGCGGACTGGAAATCGGCGATGACGCCATTGTTCATGGAGATGGTAAAGGGCGCGTTCATATCGAGCGTATTGCCGCCGCGGTCGTAAAGCCCGCTGGTCGCATCCACGGTCGCGACCGTCTTGTCGTTGACCGGCATTTCCGCATGGATCTTCTCAAGCGTGATGAGATCCGGATTGGCGATGTCCTGCAGCGCCCGTTCGGCCTTCATCGAATAGCTGATATCCTGCTTGTTGCGCCCTGATATCGCAGGATTCTGCATGACGATCTTGCCGTTCTCGATCGTCGCGTTCTCGATATGCAGTTCCTCCGGCAGCATGGTGCGCACGATGGAGACGGCAGCGAAGATTACGGCGATGACGACGGCGACGATCGGCAAGACGATCTTCAGACGCTTGACCCGGCGCGAATGCCGCGCCGCCCGTTCATAGGCGTCGTTGACCGTCGGCCCCGTATGCGGCAGGGCGCCGGGAAAATGCACATCGTTCGCCATGAGCGGTTCCGTAAATCCAGGGGCGATGACGAAGCCGAGGTCCGTGCTGCGTCAGCCTATGGTGTCAAGAAGAGCGAATATGGAGATTTTTATGTCGCCGTACAATGGAGGCTTGAAATTCTTTGTCGCGGCAGGGGCCGAGCGTCGGTCGATCCTGTCGAAAGCGTCATGGTGCCTGTTGTTGCCTGTCGAATTTTTGCGCGCGTGCCGATACCGGTTTGCGCGTTTATGCAGTAGGAGTCATCGTTAGAACAGACGGTGCCGGCTTGTCCTGCTGCGCGCTGAACAGGGAAATGTGGAATGGATCCTCTCGCATTCGTCGATCGGCGGCAGCTTCGTCGCAAGCTTGGCTTCTGGCGCCTCGTGGCGCTCGGCCTCATCGTGCTCGTCGCCATCGGCGCCTATGTCGCCATCGCGCAGTCGCGCTCGGGCGTGCTTGGTGCAAGCCAGGTCGCGCGCGTCACCATCTCCGGCGTCATTCTCGATGATCGCGAGCTGATCGACAGGCTCGACCGCATCGCCAAGGCCGATCAGGTCAAGGGCCTGATCGTCAGCATCAATTCGCCCGGCGGTTCCACCTTCGGTGGCGAGACGCTCTACGATGCGATTCGCAAGGTCGCGGAGAAGAAGCCGGTCGTGTCCGACGTCCGCACGCTGGCCGCGTCCGCTGGCTACATGGTGGCGCTGGCCGGTGACCGGATCATCGCCGGCGACACCTCCATCACCGGCTCCATCGGCGTCCTCTTCCAGTATCCGCAGGTCAAGACGCTGCTCGACAAGCTCGGCGTGTCGCTTGAGGAAATCAAGTCTGCACCGCTCAAGGCCGAGCCGTCGCCGTTCCATCCGCCGAGCGACGCGGCGAAGGCCGTGATCCAGTCGATGATCGACGACAGCTATGCCTGGTTCGTCGATCTCGTGGCCGAACGCCGGGAGATCTCGCGCGACGAAGCGCTTCGCCTCGGCGATGGCCGCATTTTCACGGGGCGGCAGGCGATCGGCCTGAACCTTATCGACGAACTTGGCGGCGAGCGCGAGATCCGGGACTATTTCAAGAGCCGGGACGTGGCTGATACCCTTCCGATCGTCGATTGGGAAAAGCCGCAGACCACGTTGCCCTTCGGGCTGGGCTCGCTGGCCGCAATCTTCGCCAAATCGTTGGGATTTGACGGTTTTCCGTTTTCGGGAAATCTGCCGCAGGACAAGTTGTTTCTTGACGGTCTCGTTTCCGTTTGGCAGGTTGGCCGCGATTGAGAGACGCCGGGCGCGGGGCAAACCGCCCTGAGGCGTGTCCGTTTCGCGAATGGATCTCGATCTTTGCCCGCGGATGACGGGCGTATCGCGAAGAACGTCGTCAAAGGGGGCAGAGGGTGATCAAGTCGGAACTGGTGCAGATCGTGGCGGCGCGAAATCCGCACCTCTACCACCGCGATGTCGAGAATATCGTCAATGCCGTTCTCGACGAGATTACGGATGCGCTGGCGGCGGGCAACCGCGTCGAGCTGCGCGGCTTCGGCGCCTTCTCCGTCAAGAATCGTCCGTCCCGCTCGGGTCGCAACCCGCGCACCGGCGACAGCGTCTTCGTCGAGGAAAAATGGGTGCCGTTCTTCAAGACCGGCAAAGAGCTGCGCGAGCGGCTGAACCCCGGCTCCGACGCGGATGTGGACGAGGAAGACGAAGACTGATCTCGCGGTCGCCGTCCTTGTCCATGGCGATCTGATCTTGACCCGGCACGTTTGCCGCCCATGTTGTCGTCAAGCCTTGATAGACGCGGAGACCGGCTCGCATGCTGCGTAAAATTCTGAACATCGTCGTCCTCGTTCCACTCGGGATCGTGCTCGTCGTTCTCTGTGTCGCCAACCGGCAGCAGGTCACGCTGGGCTTCAATCCGTTCGATCCATCCGACACGGTCCTGGCGATTTCCGGCCCCTTCTTCGTCTTCCTGTTCCTGGCCGTCATCCTCGGCCTCGTCATCGGCGCCTTTGCCGTCTGGTTCAGCCAGGGCAAGTATCGCAAGCGTTCGCGCATCGAGGCGAAGGAAGCGCTGAAGTGGCATACGGAAGCTGAAAAGCGCCGCCTGCAGCAGGAGGCGATCGTTTCCGCTCAGGCAGCAAACCCCGTGGCCGATCGCCCGGCCTTCCAGGGCTCGACCCCGACGATGATCGCTGCCCAGCAAAAATAATCCTCAGGCCGCCGCCTTTGCATTGGCGGCCGCAGTGAAATCGGAAAAGAAGCGGCTTGCGATCCGGTTTGCGCCGGATTGCACGAGTTTCGATCCGAGCGACGCGATCTTGCCGGACACATCCGCGACGATGGCGTAATGCAGAATGGTCTCGTCGCCGTCCTCCACCAGCTGCACATCCGCGCCGCCTTTCGCGTATCCGGCAAGGCCGCCTTTGCCCTCACCCGAAATCGTATAGCTCTCGGGCGGGTTCATGTTCGACAGCGTGATGACGCCCGAAAATGCCATCGACATGAAGCCGAACTTCACGGTGACCACCGCATCGAGCGTCGTCGGTGAGGTCCATTCGAGGCGCGTGCAGCCGGGAATGCAGTCTTTGAGCACCTCGGGATCGTTGAGCGCCGCCCAGACGGCGTCGCGCGGTGCGGAGATCCGCTCTTCACCGGTCATGTCCATGGATATCCTCCTCGATCTTATGCGCTGTGACCACAGGCACCGAGCCCTGCCGCAGGGTGCTCCGGAATCTACGGGTGGAAACTGCTTTGCCAAGAGCAGTTGCGGTGCTATTTGCACGCGACACGCTGAAGAAACGGGAAACGACGCCCCTTGAAGGACAAGCAGAGACGATCGCCCGGCAAGGCACCGCCGAAATCCGGTCCCTCCCGCAAGAGCGCCCCGCCCGCCGGGCCCGCCCGGTCGGATGCGGCCGTCGTGCCGCCTTTCAAGGCGCAAGCGAAGCCTGCTACACAGGAGCCGCACGGACAGCGCTCCTCAAGCCGCCCGCAGCCGGCCTCGCCGCGTCCATCCCCGTCTGAGCCCCGGCAGGAAGCGCCTGCGCCCGTGACCATGCGCCCACGCACCGGAGACAAGCCCGCCGAGCGCGTGCCCGTCATTCTGGAAACCGCAGGCGAGGCCGATTATCGCCTGATCGACAGCGGTGACGCCCTCAAGCTCGAGCAGTACGGCCCCTACACGATCGTCCGCCCCGAGGCGCAGGCCCTGTGGCCGAAGTCGCAAGCCCCGCTGTGGGAGCGCGCGGATGCGATTTTTACCGGCGATACCGATGAAGATGGCATGGGCCGCTGGCGTTTCCCACGCGAAATGCTGGGTGAAACCTGGCCGATGCGCCTGCTCGACGCCGAATTCTACGGCCGTTTCACCTCCTTCCGTCATGTCGGCGTTTTCCCCGAGCAGTTGGCGCATTGGCGCTGGATGAAGACACAGGTCGAGGAGGCCGGCCGGCCGCTGAAGGTGCTGAACCTCTTCGGCTATACCGGCGTCGCCTCGCTGATCGCGGCGAAGGCCGGGGCGGAG
This sequence comes from Rhizobium sp. PP-CC-3A-592, assembly GCF_003217095.1. Lineage (GTDB taxonomy): Bacteria > Pseudomonadota > Alphaproteobacteria > Rhizobiales > Rhizobiaceae > Ferranicluibacter. Next base: position 1,290,383 of record NZ_QJSR01000001.1, on the reverse strand, counting down.
GTGACACACGTCGATGCCTCGAAGAAGGCGATCGGCTGGGGACGCGAAAACCAGGCGCTGGGCCGGGGCGAAAGCCTGCCGATCCGCTGGATCTGCGACGACGCCATGAAGTTCATCCAGCGCGAGGAGCGCCGCGGCAGCCGCTACGACATCATCCTCACCGACCCGCCGAAGTTCGGCCGTGGTCCGAATGGCGAGGTCTGGCACCTCTTCGATCATCTCGCAGGCATGCTCGATATTTGCCGTGAACTCCTGTCCGACGACGCGCGTGGCCTCGTGCTGACGGCCTATTCCATCCGGGCAAGCTTCTATTCGATCCATGAGTTGATGCGCGAAGTCATGCGCGGCCGCGGTGGCGTCGTCGAATCCGGCGAACTGATCCTGCGCGAAACCGCCGGGTCGAAACAGGATGGCGAGGCCGGCTCCGGCCGGGCGCTGTCCACCTCTCTCTTCAGCCGATGGGTGCCGAAATGACGAGCGATCACAGCGACGGCAATCCGCGCGGACAGGTGGGACGCGGCGAGGGCCGGGTTGGACAGGTGAAGGAGGTGACGAGCCTCGCCAATCCGATCATCAAGGACATCCGCGCGCTGACGCAGAAGAAGGCGCGCGACGAGAGCGGCACCTTCATCGCCGAGGGCCTGAAGCTCGTCATCGATGCGGTCGAACTCGGCTGGACCATCCGCACGCTGGTCTATGCCAAGGCCGCCAAGGGCAAGAAGCCGGTTGACGACATCGCCGCGCGCACCGTGGCCCGCGGTGGCCTCGTGCTGGAGGTCAGCGAAAAGGTCATCGCCACCGTCACCCGCCGCGACAATCCGCAGATGGTCGTCGGCGTGTTCGAGCAGCGCTATGGAACCTTGAAGGATATCAAGCCGCGCGCGAACGAGACCTATGTGGCGCTCGACAGGGTGCGCGATCCCGGCAATCTCGGCACCATCATCCGCACGGCGGATGCGGCCGGCGTCTCCGGCGTTATCCTGATCGGCGAAACGACGGATCCCTTCTCGCTCGAAACCGTGCGCGCGACCATGGGCTCGGTCTTTGCCGTGCCGGTGTTCCGCGCCAGCGTGGCCGAGTTCCTTGGCTGGCAGAAGCAGGCGGGCGTCATGGTCGTGGGAACGCATCTCGCCGGTGCCGTCGATTATCGCACGATCGATTACCGCCCCCGCCCGGTCGTCGTCCTCATGGGCAACGAGCAGGCCGGTCTGCCGGACGAACTTGCAGCGAAGGCCGACAAGCTTGCCCGCATTCCGCAGGCAGGACGCGCGGATTCGCTCAACCTCGCCATCGCCACCGGCGTCATGCTTTTCGAGGCCCGCCGACACCTGCTGACACTGGACGACCGCGGATGACCGAAAGCCAGATGCCTCTCTCGCCGGCCGCGCCTGACCGTCGCCCGACCCTGTTTTCACGACCCTGGCCGATCGCGATCTTCATCATTATCGCTCTCCTGCTCGATCAGGCGATCAAGCAGGCGGTCGAGGCTTACCTGCCGATGGAGGAGGCTGTTCACGTTATCCCCATGCTGGCGCTCTATCGGGTCTATAATTACGGCGTCGCCTTCTCCATGCTGTCGGGCATGGAGGGCTGGTTCATCGTCGGCATGCGCCTTGTGGTGGTCTGCTTCGTGCTCTGGCTCTGGCGCAAGACACCGAAGGATCGGTTCTTCGCCCATCTCGGCTACGCGATGATCATCGCCGGCGCGCTCGGAAATCTGGTCGACCGGTTTCTCTATGGGTATGTGATCGACTATATCCTGTTCTACACCGAGACATGGTCCTTCGCCGTCTTCAACCTGGCCGATGCCTTCATCACGGTCGGGGCCGGCGCCATCGTGCTGGACGAAATCCTGCAGGCAAAAAAACGCGATCGTTAGAATGCGAGCGATCGGCTGAAATCATTTCCAACGGCTGCGTGATACACAACGCGCATGAGCGAGCCGTCGAAACTGCAGCGCGAGATTATCCGGAAACTGTCGCAGCACACCGCAGCGCCGGATGTTCTCCCGCCACGCACGCCTTTTCCGGAGCATGATGCCGCTGAAACGAACGCCGGCACCACCCGCGTCTCCGCCTTTCGCCCGGCCATTGCCGGCGCCGGCCTGCTTGCTTCCGCTGCCATCGTCGCTGTCGGTCTGGAAGAAAATCTTCTCCTTCTCCCCATCGGGCTTGCCATCGCGGGCATCGCTGGCACGGCCCTTCTCTTCGGCGACTGGCGCCGCAGCCTACGCGGCTCGGGCGCAACATCCGAACGGTCCGGCGACCGGGCCTGGGAAGCCCGCGAAGCCAGCATGTCGCGGTTCGCAATCCATGATGCTCTCGGCGATATGGCGATCCTGCGAGACGCCAAGGGCGTTATTCTCGAGGCAAACGAGACCTTCCGGGCCTTGGCCGGCGCGCCCGCGCCCGAGGGCCAGCGTTGCGAGGCGCTGGGGCTCGAACTCCGGCCCGCCGGCACCTCCGGTCGCTACACGGTCGAGGTCACGACCGCAGATGGCCTGCGCTCTTTCGACTGGCATGACGTGCTGATACGCGAGGCGGACACGGGCACGCTGCGTATCGTCAGCGTCGGGCGGGATATCACCGACAATGTCAGCGCGGCGCGCAGCAGTGAAGCGGCGCTCCGGAGGGTCGAGGCCGAAAGCCAGGCGAAATCCCACCTGCTGGCAACCGTCAGCCACGAGATCCGCACGCCGCTGTCCGGCATTCTCGGCATGAGCGACCTCCTCGACCAGACCCGGCTGAGCGCTCAGCAGGCGAACTATCTCGCCGGCATGCGCCAGTCCGGCCACGACCTCGTGCAGCTCGTCGACGACCTCCTCGATTGCGCCTCGATGGAAGCCGGGCGGTTTGCCCTGCGGCCGACGCGCCAGAGCCTGCGTCCGCTGATCGAGAGCGTCGTGGAAATGCTATCGCATCGCGCTCATGCAAAGGGCATCGAGATCGCCTCGACGATCGCCGCCGATGTGCCGGACACGCTGCAGATCGACTGTCCCCGGCTGAAGCAGGTCCTGTTCAACGTGGTGGGCAACGCCGTCAAGTTCACGACGACCGGCGGCGTTCTCGTCAGCTGTGCCGAACAGCAGGGCGCACTCGTGCTGCGCGTGACCGACACGGGACCGGGCATGACCCTTGACGACCAGTCCCGCATCTTCGACGCTTTCGAGCAGGTCGGCGATACCGCCTCGAAAGCCGGCGGAACGGGTCTCGGCCTTGCCATATCGCGTCGTATCGTCAGGGCCTTCGGGGGCGATATCACCGTCTCCAGCCGTCTCGGCATCGGCAGCCTCTTCGAGATCCGCTTTCCCCTGAAGGCATCCGTCACACCGCTTGCCACTGCCCGCACGCGAACGCTTGCCACCTCCCGCGTCCTTCTCGTCGCGCCGAAGGGCCCGGCCTCCGAAGCGCTGGCCGCGACGATCGAGACGCTCGGCGGCCGCTGCCGCATCGTCTCGACCATCGAGCAGGCCGGTCATTTTCTGAAGATCGCAATGGATGCGGGTAGCGAGGAGCATCTCACCGACATCATCGTCGATCACCGCTGTGCTGCCCTCTTCCGGCGGATCTGCGACGACAGGCCGGACCTCGAAACCATGCCCCTGCGGCGAACCTATCTGGTCAATCCGGAAGAACGCATCCAGCAGCCGCTGCACCAGACCGATGGCTTCCACGCCTGGCTGATCCGCCCCCTGCGGGAGCGCTCGCTGGTGGCGGTGCTCAAGGGGCAGCTGAAGGGCATTGAGGTTCGCGACGCGATCAACGACAATCGTCCGGTCCTGCGGGATGTGGTGGACGCCACACCCGCGCCCGTACCTCTTGCCGTGCAAACGGTGCTGCTCGGCGAGGACGATCCGGTCAATACCGCGATCCTGCGCAGCACGCTGGAGCGCGCAGGCTACGCCGTGCGGCACGTCGTCGATTTCGCCGCCATGGGCGATATCCTCGATCAGGGATTGTCGAATGCCGCAGGCGAGGGGCAGGCGCCGAAGATCCTGATCACCGACCTCAATATGCCCCATGGCGACGGCCTGACGATGCTGCGCCGCCTGCGTCTCTCGGAACGGTTGACGGACGGCGCATCGCGGTTCCCCGTCATCGTGCAGACGTCGGATCGCCGCCCCGAAACGCACCGCGATCTGCTGGAGGCGGGTGCGGACGCCGTCCTTGCAAAGCCCGCAGATCCCAAATCCCTGATCGAACTGGTTGCTCGATTGATCGCCGGCTAAGGACCTGTCCATAAGCCTTGTCACGGTCTTGTTGCAGTGACATGCTTAAAGGCCTGCAGGAAGCGGACTGCCACAGCGGCCCGAGCGCGATTCGGAAAATGTCGGGAAAATGCCCGTCGTCTTTCCCAGGCGTTCGCGGTCAACGTGCAGGCGCATGCTCGCGATTAGGGGTAATCTGCGATGACGATCGAAATTCTGGAATCCGTTTCGGCTCTCCGCACCATGTCCGTGCCCGTACCGAGCCCGACCATCGTCCGTTCGCGTCCGCCGCGCGAAACGGCGCCGGCCAGCGACGTGCTCGGCCGCATCGGGCCGCTCGAAACCCGGATCGCCCGCACGGCCTCCGAAATCGATGCCGCACAGGCGTTGCGCTACAAGGTGTTCGTCGAGGAGATGGGCGCCCGCGTGCCGGCCGGTGCCGCCTTGATCGGCCGCGATATCGACGGCTGGGATGCCGTCTGCGACCATCTTCTGGTGCTCGACACATCGCTGCCGGGCCAGTCCGAGGCGCAGATCGTGGGAACCTACCGGCTGCTGCGCCAGGACGTGGCGGCGGCTGCCGATGGCTTCTACTCCGCCTCCGAATTTCTCGTAGACCCGCTGATCGCCCGTCACCCCGGCAAGCGCTTCATGGAGCTCGGCCGCTCCTGCGTGCTGCCCTCCTATCGTACCAAGCGCACGGTGGAGCTTCTCTGGCAGGGCAACTGGGCCTATGCGCTGAAGCACGGCATCGACGCCATGTTCGGCTGCGCCTCGTTTCCCGGTACCGTCCCCGAACATCACGCGCTGGCCCTGTCCTTCCTGCACCACACGGTGCCGGCCAGCGGCGAGTGGCAGGTGAAGGCGCGGCCGGAACTCTACCGCGTCATGGACCTGATGCCGGTCGAGGCGATCCAGGCCCGCGCCGCCCTCTCGGCCATGCCGCCTTTGATCAAGGGATATCTGCGCATCGGCGCCATGGTCGGCGACGGCGCCGTTGTGGACGAGGCCTTCCGCACCACGGACGTTCTCGTCGTCCTGCCGATCACCAACATCGCCGGCCGCTACCTCAACTACTACGGCGCCGACGCCACCCGCTTCGCTCTCTAAACGGCGAAAAGGTCGCTCCGAGACGGTCGCGAACTTGACGGGTTGCTCATGTGAGCCGCGGCATGCCGGGGGACGATGAACCTCCACACGAGGCCCGAAGCATAAAACACTCACGCCCTCCCCATATCGGGAAGGGCGGTTTTCGCGGATATCGGGCGAACCCGATCGCCCTTTACCCGGCGTTGTAGGCCGCCAGTGCCGCCATGTTGACGATCTCGGAGTCCTTGGCGGTCAGCGAGACGATCTGCACGGACTTGTCGAGGCCGACCAGCAGCGGACCGATGATCGTGGCGCCGCCGAGTTCCTGCAGCATCTTGGTCGAGATGGACGCGGAGTGGAACGCCGGCATGACGAGCACGGTTGCCGGGCCGGAGAGGCGGCAGAACGGGTACTGCTCCATCACCTTCATGTTCAGCGCGACATCGGCCGCCATTTCGCCGTCATATTCGAAATCGACGCGTCGCCGGTCGAGGATCTTGACCGCCTCGCGGACCCGCTCCGAACGTTCGCCCTGCGGATGTCCGAAGGTGGAGTAGGCAAGCATCGCCACGCGCGGCACATAGCCGAGGCGTCGCGCAAGGCCTGCGGCCTCCACGGCGATGTCGGCAAGCTCTTCCGACGACGGCATGTCGTGAACGGCCGTATCCGCCACCAGAACCGTGCGGCCCCGGCAGAGTGCAATCGACACGCCGATGACCCGGTGGCCGGGCTTGGCGTCGATGCAGCGCCGGACGTCATCGAGCGCGGTCGAATAGTTGCGGGTGATGCCCGTCACCATACCGTCGGCGTCCCCCAGCGCGACCATGCAGGCGGCAAAGTGATTGCGGTCGTTGTTGATCAGCCGCTGTGCATCGCGGAAGAGGAACCCCTCCCGCTGCAGGCGGGCATAAAGATAATCCGTATAGGCGCCGGTGCGATCGGAAATACGCGCATTGACGAGCTTGATGCCGGGGCGGTCGAGGTCGATGCCCTCGCGTGCCGCCGTCTCGCGCATGCGATCCTCGCGGCCGAGCAGCAGCGCGGTGCCGAGCTTCTGGTTGGCATAGGCCAGCGCCGAGCGCATCATCGGCACTTCCTCACCCTCGGTGAAGACGATCCGCTTCGGCGCGAGCCGCACGCGCTCGTAGATCCGCGCCAGCGTCGAGGCGATCGGGTCGCGGCGCATCGAGAGCTGGTGGCCATAGGCTGCGAGGTCGGTAATCGGCTTCTGCGCCACGCCGCTCTCCATCGCCGCCTTGGCGACGGCGACCGGAATGGATGAGATCAGGCGCGGATCGAAGGGGACAGGAATGATATACTGCGCCCCGAAGCGCGGACGGTTGCCCTGATAGGCCGCCGCGACATCGTCCGGCACGTCTTCCTTGGCAAGGCTCGCCAGCGCCCGAGCCGCGGCGATCTTCATTTCCTCGTTGATCGTGGTGGCCCGCACGTCGAGCGCGCCACGGAACATGTAGGGGAAACAGAGCACGTTGTTGACCTGGTTCGGATAGTCTGAGCGCCCGGTCGCCATGATCGCGTCGTCACGAATGGAGGCCACCTCTTCCGGCGTGATTTCCGGATCGGGATTGGCCATGGCGAAGATGATCGGCCGGGGTGCCATCGAGCGGATCATACCTTCCGAGAAGGCGCCCTTCTGCGACAGGCCGAGCACGACATCCGCGCCGTCCATCGCCTCTTCCAGCGTCCGCCGGTCGGTCTTGGCGGCGTGGGCCGACTTCCACTGGTTCATGCCCTCGGTACGGCCCTGGTAAATCACGCCCTTGGTGTCGCACATGATGATGTTTTCGGGCGCGAAGCCGAGCGACTTGATCAGTTCGACGCAGGCGATGGCCGCAGCACCTGCGCCGTTGCAGACGAGCCGCGTTGTCTTCAGGTCACGGCCGGTCAGTTCCAGCGCGTTGATCAGGCCGGCCGTCGCGATGATCGCGGTGCCGTGCTGGTCGTCGTGGAACACCGGAATGTCCATGATCTCGCGCAGCTTCTGCTCGATGATGAAGCATTCCGGCGCCTTGATATCCTCGAGGTTGATGCCGCCGAAGGACGGGCCGAGATAGCGCACGCAGTTGATGAAGGTATCGGCATCTTCCGTATCGACCTCGAGGTCGATGGAATCGACGTCCGCGAACCGCTTGAAGAGGACCGACTTGCCTTCCATGACCGGCTTGGAGGCCAGCGCGCCAAGGTTGCCGAGGCCGAGAATGGCGGTACCGTTGGAGATGACGGCGACCATGTTGCCGCGCGTCGTATAGTCGTAAGCCGTGGCCGGATCGGCCGCGATGGCCTTCACGGGAACGGCAACGCCGGGCGAATAGGCCAGCGAAAGATCGCGCTGTGTCGCCATGGGCTTCGTCGGCGTGATCTCCAGCTTGCCGGGGCGTCCCTGCGAGTGAAAATCCAGCGCTTCCTGATCCGTGACGGCCGTTCCGCCTGCGCGGGCCTTGCGTTCGTTTGCCATGATGATGCTCCCTCGGATCCCTCAAGCTTCTGTGGGCGGCCACCCCCGGCCGCGCTTTCTTGTTGTCTTCTATAGACGCCGTTCGCTAGGGTGACACTGTCTTTCTGGCCGGCTCGCGGCTTTTTTAGCAAAAACTGGTATATCTTGACGACACATTTTTCATCACCGGCCGAAGCAACGACGGCGCCATCCTCCACGCCGACGGAGGTGCGCGTGCAGGCAACGCCGATGATGGAACAGTATATCGAGATCAAGGCCAACAATCCCGGATCTCTCCTGTTCTACCGGATGGGCGATTTCTATGAGCTGTTCTTCGATGATGCTCTGGAAGCCTCGCGCGCGCTCGGGATCGTTCTGACGAAACGCGGGCAGCATCTCGGTCAGGACATTCCCATGTGCGGCGTGCCCATCCACGCCGCCGACGATTACCTGCAGAAGCTCATCGGCCTCGGCTTCCGCGTCGCCGTGTGCGAACAGACCGAGGATCCGGCGGAAGCCCGCAAGCGCGGCTCCAAGTCCGTCGTCAAGCGCGACGTCGTGCGTCTCGTCACGCCCGGCACGATCACGGAAGAAAAGCTGCTCGTCGCCTCCGAGAGCAACTACCTCATGGCGATGGCCCGCCTGCGCGGCAGCGCCGAGCCCGCCTTCGCGCTTGCCTGGATCGACATTTCCACAGGCATCTTCCGGCTGTCGGAAACGACGGAAACGCGGCTTCTCGCCGATATCCTGCGCATCGAACCGCGCGAACTCATTCTCGCCGACACGCTGTTCCACGATCCCGACATGCGGCCCGTGCTCGACGTCATCGGTCGCGTCGCCGTGCCGCAGCCGGCCATTCTGTTCGACAGCGCCACCGCCGAAAACCGCCTGGCCCGCTATTACGGCGTGAAGACGCTCGATGGCTTCGGCCAGTTCTCGCGCGCCGAGCTCGCCGCCGCTTCGGCGGCCGTCGGCTATGTGGAAAAGACCCAGCTTGCCGAGCGTCCGCCACTCGACATTCCCGAGCGTGAAAGTGCCGCCTCGACGCTCTTCATCGATCCCGCCACACGGGCGAACCTCGAACTGGTCAAGACCCTCTCCGGTAGTCGGGATGGGTCCCTGCTGCGGGCGCTCGACCGGACGGTGACCGGCGGCGGCGGGCGGCTTCTTGCCGAGCGGCTGATGTCGCCGCTGACCGATCCGGAACGCATTCGCACCCGTCTCGATTCCATCGCCACCGTCCTCGCACAGCCCGCTCTGTGTGCCGATCTGCGCGCAGCGCTGAAGCACGTGCCGGACATGCCGCGCGCGCTGTCGCGCCTCTCCCTCGGCCGCGGCGGCCCGCGCGATCTCGGCGCGGTGCTCATCGGCATCCGCACCGGTGCCGACATCGCCCGGCTGATCGATCAGCCCGATCTGCCGCCGGAGCTGGAGGCTGCACGCACCGCGCTCACCGCGTTGCCTTCCGAGCTTTCCGAAAAGCTCGCCGGCATGCTGGCCGATGATCTCCCGCTTCTTAAGCGCGATGGCGGCTTTCTGCGGGATGGCTGTCACGCCGAGCTCGACGAGATGCGCGCGCTGCGCGACCAGTCCCGCCGGGTCATCGCCGCGCTGCAGCTGAGCTACGCCGAGGAAACCGGCATCCGCTCGCTGAAGATCAAATACAACAACGTGCTCGGCTATTTCATCGAGGTGACCGCGGGAAATGCCGGGCCGATGACGGAGGGGGAGGGCGCCAAGGCCCGCTTCATCCACCGCCAGACCATGGCGAACGCCATGCGGTTCACCACCACAGAGCTTGCGGATCTCGAAACCAAGATCGCCAATGCCGCCGACCGGGCGCTTGGCCTTGAGCTTGCCGCCTTCGACAGCATGGTCGAGGCTGTCATTGCCGCGGCAGACCGGATCAAGGCGGCAGCGCTCGCACTCGCCGTCCTCGACGTTTCCGCCGGCCTCGCCGTGCTGGCCGAGGAGCAGGATTACCGTCGCCCGACGGTCGACACCTCGAAGATGTTCGCGATCGACGGCGGCCGGCATCCGGTGGTCGAGCAGGCGCTGCGCCGCCAGGCCTCCGCGGCCTTTGTCGCCAATACCTGCGATCTTTCGCCCCTCTCGCCGGAGGGCGACGGCGCCTTGTGGCTGCTGACCGGCCCCAATATGGGCGGTAAATCGACGTTTCTGCGCCAGAACGCGCTGATCGCCATCATGGCGCAGATGGGCTCCTACGTGCCCGCCGCCAGCGCCCATATCGGCGTGGTCGACCGCTTGTTTTCCCGCGTCGGCGCGTCCGACGACCTCGCGCGCGGCCGGTCCACCTTCATGGTCGAGATGGTCGAGACGGCGGCCATCCTCAACCAGGCGACGGACCGATCGCTCGTGATTCTGGATGAGATCGGCCGGGGAACCGCGACCTTCGATGGCCTGTCGATCGCCTGGGCTGCCGTCGAGCACCTGCACGAGGCCAATCGCTGCCGCGGCCTGTTCGCCACGCACTTCCACGAGCTGACCGTCCTCTCGGAAAAGCTCAAACGCCTGTCCAACGTCACCATGCGCGTCAAGGAATGGGACGGCGACGTGATCTTCCTGCACGAGGTCGGCCCCGGTTCGGCCGATCGCTCCTACGGCATCCAGGTCGCCCGTCTTGCGGGCCTGCCCGCAGCCGTCGTCGCCCGCGCAAAGGACGTGCTGGCGAAACTCGAGGACGCCGACCGGAAGAACCCGGCCAGCCAGCTGATCGACGATCTCCCCCTGTTCCAGGTGGCCATCCGCCGCGAGGAGGTCTCCCGCGCCAAGCCGTCCGCGGTGGAAGATGCGCTGAAGCGCCTCAACCCGGACGACATGACGCCGCGCGAGGCGATGGATGCGCTCTACGCCCTGAAGAAACAGCTCTCCTGACGCTTCTCCTCAACGAGATCCTCATTTCGCAGTACACTCTCTTGAGCCTTCAGCGGCAGGCAAATCCGCCAACCAAACCCCCTCTCCCCGCTTGCGGGGAGAGGGTTAGGGTGGGGGCTACCGCACCCGCTGAACGCGCAGCAAGCCCCTCATCCGGCTGCCGCCACCTTCTCCCCGCACGCGGGGCGAAGGGACGTGGGGCTTGACCTTCCCGCCTCGCCTCCACCATATCCAGCTCTGGGTCAGGCGAGCAGCCTAAGGACGCCCTCGAAAGGGCGCAATTGCCCGTTGGAAACGATGCATCGGCCGGGTCGGAAACGTCTTGGCAATCGTTTTGCCCTATACCCTTCAGACCCTGGCGGGAAATGGGGGTCGGGGTGCAAGCGACGATCGCGCTGCGACCGGTGGCCCGTTGACGCCGGAAGGGCGGAAGGTTCGAATGTGATGCCAAAACAGCGGCTCGCAACTATCGCGCGCCCGGAGTACATCCGGCCGGCGCCAAGGAGACAGGACATCGACTTCAGCGACATCCTGGACATCGCAGCCCTCAAGGCCAAGGTGGATTTCATCGCGTCGGCACATGCCGAACAGCGCGACCCGATGCGTCAGGCCCTGCTGGCCGCGCTGAAAGACGCCAATGCCCGTGGCCGCGCAAAAGCCTACGAACTCCTGAAGGAGGACGGCGGCGGGCTTGCCTGTGCGGCCCGCATTTCCTGGCTGCAGGACCGGCTGATCGCCATCCTGCACGATTTCGTGCTGAATCACGTCTTCAACGCCGCCAGCATGCCGCCCTCCATGCAGATCGCGGTGGCGGCCGTCGGCGGCTATGGTCGCGGCACGCTCGCCCCCGGCTCCGACATCGATCTCCTGTTCCTGCTGCCAGCGCGAAAGCTGCCCTTCTGCGAGCCGGCGATCGAGTACATGCTCTATCTCCTCTGGGACATGGGCTTCAAGGTCGGCCATGCCACCCGCACGGTGGAAGAGTGTATCCGCCTGTCGGAAGAGGACATGACGATCCGCACCGCCATTCTCGAAGCGCGCCTGATCTGCGGCTGCGCCGGGCTGGTGGACGATCTGGAGGCCCGCTTCGACGACGAGATCGTCCGCAATACCGGTCCGCAATTTATCGCTGCCAAGCTGGCCGAGCGCAACGAGCGCCACCGCAAGGCCGGCGACACGCGCTACCTCGTCGAGCCCAACGTCAAGGAAGGCAAGGGCGGCCTGCGCGACCTGCATACGCTGTTCTGGATCGCCAAATATTACTACCGCGTCCGCGAGTCTTCCGATCTCGTCAAGCTCGGCGTGCTCTCGCGCTCCGAATACCATCTGTTCCGCAAGTCCGACGATTTCCTCTGGGCCGTGCGCTGCCATATGCACTTCCTGACGGGCAAGGCCGAGGAGCGCCTGTCGTTCGACATCCAGCGCGAGATTGCCGAGAGCCTCGGCTATCAGGATCATCCCGGCATGACCTCGGTCGAGCGCTTCATGAAGCACTACTTCCTGGTCGCCAAGAATGTCGGCGACCTCACGCGCATCTTCTGCGCGGCGCTGGAAGACCAGCAGGCCAAGGAACTGCCGGGCTTTTCCGCCGTCATCAACCGTTTCCGCCGCCGTGTCCGCAAGATCCCCGGCTCGCTCGAATTCGTCGACGATGGCGGCCGTATTGCGCTGGCAAGCCCCGACATCTTCCGCCGCGATCCGGTCAACCTCATCCGTTTCTTCCACATCGCCGACGTCAACGGTCTGGAGTTCCACCCGGCCGCTCTCAAGCAGCTGACCCGGTCGCTCGGCCTCATCACGCCGGCCCTGCGCGAGAACGAGGAGGCCAACCGCCTCTTCATATCCATCCTCACATCGCGCCGCGACCCGGAACTGGTGCTGCGCCGCATGAATGAGGCCGGCGTGCTCGGCCGCTTCATCCCCGAGTTCGGCCGCATCGTCTCGCTGATGCAGTTCAACATGTACCACCACTACACGGTAGACGAGCACCTGCTGCGGGCCGTGGACATGCTGTCGCGCATCGATCGCGGGCTCGATCAGGATATCCACCCGCTTGCCGCCAAGCTCATGCCGCAGGTGGAGGAGCGCACCGCGCTCTACGTTGCCGTGCTCCTGCACGATGTCGCCAAGGGTCGCCCGGAGGATCACTCGCAGGCCGGTGCCCGGCTCGCCCGCCGTCTCGCGCCCCGCTTCCGCCTGACGCCCAAGCAGACCGAAACGGTGTCCTGGCTGATCGAGGAACACCTGACCATGTCGATGGTCGCGCAGACCCGCGACCTCAACGATCGCAAGACGATCCTCGACTTCGCCGAACGCGTCCAGTCGCTCGACCGGCTGAAGATGCTGATGATCCTCACCGTCTGCGACATCCGCGCCGTCGGCCCTGGCGTCTGGAATGGCTGGAAAGGCCAACTGCTCCGCACGCTCTACTACGAGACCGAGCTTCTGCTGTCCGGCGGGTTTTCGGATGTGCCGCGCAAGGAGCGCGCCGCGCACGCTGCCTCGCTGCTGTTCGATGCGCTCGAGGATTTCAGCAGCAAGGACCGCAAGACCTATTCGCGGCTGCACTACCAGCCCTATCTGCTGTCCGTGTCGCTTGACGATCAGGTCCGCCATGCCCGCTTCATCCGCGAAACGGACAAGGCCGAGCGGACTCTCGCCACCATGGTGCGGACGCACCAGTTCCACGCCATTACCGAGATCACGGTTCTTGCGCCCGACCATCCGCGCCTGCTCGCCATCATCGCCGGAGCCTGTGCCGCCGCCGGCGCCAACATCGTCGATGCGCAGATCTTCACGACATCGGACGGTCGCGCGCTCGACACCATCCTCATCAACCGCGAATTCACCGTCGATGACGACGAGACGCGGCGCGCAGCCAGCATCGGCCGCATGATCGAGGACGTGCTTTCGGGCAAGAAGGACCTGCCGGGCGTCATCGCCAGCCGCACCAAGGGCCGCAAGCGCAACAAGACCTTCACCGTGCCGCCTGCCGTCACGATCAGCAATTCGCTGTCGAACAAGTTCACGGTGGTCGAGGTCGAATGCCTCGACCGGACGGGCCTTCTGTCGGAGATCACGGCGGTGCTGGCGGATCTGTCGCTCGACATCCATTCCGCCCACATCACCACCTTCGGCGAGAAGGTCATCGACACCTTCTACGTGACCGACCTCGTGGGCGCGAAGATCACCAACGAGACGCGGCACGGCCATATCACCGCCCGCCTCAAGGCCGTGATGGCGGAACAGGCCGACGAGGTGCGCGACCGCATGCCGGCCGGCATCATCGCGCAAGGGATTGCGCCCCTCGGCCATGCACCCTCGGGCCATTCGCCGGAAGGCAGTGCCGCATTACAAGGTGCCGCGGCCCCGTCGAACACGCGGTCCGCAGGGCCCCGCAAGATGAAAGCTGACGGATGAGCCTTGCCCGCAAGTTTGCAACCGTCGGCGGAGCCACGCTCGGCAGCCGGCTGCTCGGCTTCGGCCGCGAAACGCTGATGGCCGCGGCGCTCGGCACCGGCCCCATGGCCGATGCCTTCTACGCCGCCTTCCGCTTCCCCAATCTTTTCCGCCGCCTCTTTGCCGAAGGCGCGTTCAACGCCGCCTTCGTGCCGCTGTTTGCCAAGGAGATCGAGGCGAACGGCATCGACGGCGCGAAGCGCTTTTCCGAGGAGGTTCTCGGCGTCCTCTTCACGGTGCTGCTCGTCATCACCATCGCCATGGAACTGGCCATGCCGCTGATCGTCTCGACGATCATCGCGCCGGGTTTCGTCAACGACCCCGAGAAGTTCGACGTCACGGTCAAGCTCGCTATCGTGATGTTTCCCTATCTGATGTGCATGTCGCTGACGGCGATGCTGTCGGGCATGCTGAACTCGCTGCATCATTATTTCGCTGCCGCCATCGCCCCCGTCTTTCTCAACCTGACCCTGATCGCAGCACTCGCCTATGGTCTTTGGACAGGCGCCGACCCGCTGATGACGGCCTGGTATCTCTCCTGGGGCGTGCTCGTTGCCGGCATCCTGCAGATGGCGGTGCTTTACGCAGGCGTGCGCCATGCCGGCATGCGGTTCGGCCTGCGCCGGCCGCGTTATACGCCCAATGTCAAGCGCCTGCTGGTGCTCGCCTTTCCCGCCGCAATCACCGGCGGCATCACCCAGATCAACCAGCTCATCGGGCAGATGATCGCCTCCACCAAGGACGGCGCCATTGCCGTGCTGCAATATGCCGACCGGGTCTACCAGCTGCCGCTCGGCGTCGTCGGCATCGCCGTCGGCGTGGTGCTCCTGCCCGAACTGTCGCGCGCCCTTCGCGGCGGTGCGGTGAAGGAAGCGGCGAACCTGCAGAACCGTTCGCTCGAATTCGTCCTGTTTCTCACGCTGCCCGCCGCCGGCGCCATCTGGGTCATCTCCGACGAGATCGTGCGCGTGCTCTACGAGCGCGGCGCCTTCTCGCCGACCACCACGGCCACGGTCGCCTCGACGCTGGCAATCTACGGCCTCGGCCTTCCCGCCTTCGTCATGATCAAGGCGCTCAATCCCGGCTTCTTCGCGCGCGAGGACACCAAGACGCCGATGCGGTTTACCGGCATTTCTGTCGCCTTCAACTGCCTGCTCGCCGTGTCGCTGTTCCCGATCTACGGCGAACGCGGCATCGCCACGGCCGAAGCCGCCTCCGGCTGGCTGACGACGGTGCTGCTCTTCGTGACGCTCGTCCGCCGCGGCCACTGGGAATGGGAGGCGGCGCTCTTTTCGCGCGTCCTGCGTCTCGTCGCGGCAACGGTCGTCATGGCCGTCGCGCTGCATTACGCCTCCGGCTACCTTGCCGACTGGCTGACCCCGCAGGCGCGTCTCATCACGCAGTTGACGGCTCTGATGCTCCTGATCGGCATGGCGATGATCGTCTATTTCGCGCTCGCCTTCGCCATCGGCGGCGCCGACGCCTCAATGCTCCGCCGCAACCTGAAGCGCAAGCCGCGCCCCGAAACCGCAAAGGAGGAGGCGGACACCAGCGTCCTGCCTCCGCCACAAATGTGACCCACGAGGCAACCGATGCAACAGACCATCGCCAGCATCACCCTCGTGGTGCCCGATTACGACGACGCCATCGCCTTCTACCGCGACAGCCTCGGCTTCGAGCTTCTGGAAGACCTCGACATGGGGGATGGCAAACGCTGGGTGGTGTTGCAGCCCCGCGGCGCGCGCGAAACAGCGCTGCTCATCGCCAAGGCGGACGGCGCGGCGCAAGCGGCCGCGATCGGCAACCAGACCGGCGGGCGCGTCGCGTTCTTCCTGCACACCGACGATTTCGCGCGCGACCACGCGGCCATGCTCGCCAAGGGCGTCGCCTTCCGGGAAGCGCCGCGGCATGAGCCTTATGGCACCGTTGCGGTCTTTGCCGATCCCTTCGGCAATCTCTGGGATCTCCTGCAGCCGGGCGGTTGAAGCGGACGCACCGGCGAGAACACGCCGGCGACAGAGAACCACCTTGATTGTCTGGCACCGCCCGTGCATAAGCCCGGAAAATTCCGCCGGCCGTTTCCGCGGCGGAACGCATGATTTCCCGCGCCCGATCGAGGTCTCCATGTCAAATTTTCCGCCGCTCGTCTTCTCCGGTGTTCAGCCGACAGGCAATCTCCACCTCGGCAACTATCTTGGCGCGATCCGCAAGTTCGTGGCGCTGCAGGACAACAACGACTGCATGTATTGTGTGGTGGACCTGCATTCGATCACGGCGCAGCTGGTGCATGACGACCTGCCGGGTCAGATCCGCTCGATCGCCGCAGCCTTCATCGCCTCCGGCATCGACCCCAAGGCCCATATCGTCTTCAACCAGTCGGCCGTGCCGCAGCATGCAGAGCTTGCCTGGATCTTCAATTGCGTCGCGCGCATCGGCTGGATGAATCGCATGACGCAGTTCAAGGACAAGGCCGGCAAGGACCGCGAGAATGCCTCGCTCGGCCTGCTTGCTTATCCCAGCCTGATGGCCGCCGACATCCTCGTCTACCGCGCGACGCATGTGCCGGTCGGCGACGACCAGAAGCAGCATCTGGAACTGACGCGCGACATCGCCATGAAGTTCAACCTCGATTATCAGACCCATATCCGCAAGGGTGGCAGGGGCATCGACATCACGGTGGGCGAAGAGCCGGTGCATGCCTATTTCCCGATGGTCGAGCCGATGATCGACGGACCGGCACCGCGCGTCATGAGCCTGCGCGACGGTACGAAAAAGATGTCGAAATCCGACCCGTCCGATCTCTCGCGCATCAACCTGGTGGATGACGCCGAAACGATCTCGAAGAAGATCCGCAAGGCGAAGACCGATCCGGATGGCTTGCCGTCGGAGATCGAAGGCCTTGCCGGACGCCCGGAGGCCGACAATCTCGTCGGCATCTACGCAGCCCTTGCCGACCGCACCAAGGCAGACATCCTCGCCGAGTTCGGCGGACAGCAGTTCTCCGTCTTCAAGCCGGCGCTGGTCGATCTCGCGGTCAACGTGCTCGCGCCCATCACCGGCGAAATGTCGCGGCTGATGGGCGACACCAGCCACATCGATGCCATCCTGCGTGATGGCGGCGAGCAGGCGCGGGCGCGGGCGGAAACCACGATGCGCGAGGTCCGCGAGATCATCGGCTTCCTTCAGTAGGCGGCTTCCGTCACCGGACGGGGACGAGACGAAAACGGCCTTGCGAAGGGCCGGCGCGAATGTCAGAGTTCCCACATGGTCTCGACACGTCTCTCACGCATGGAAGGTCACCGCCGCAAGTTTCTGGCGGTGATCGACGACACCCCGGAATGCGGCCGCGCCGTCCACTATGCCGGCATGCGCGCCAAGCATTCCTCCGGCGCCCTCGCTCTGCTCTATGTCATTCCCGATGGCGATTTCCAGCAATGGCTTGGCGTCGAGGGAATCATGCGGGCCGAGGCCCGTGCCGAAGCGGAAGCGACACTTGCAAAGGTCGCCCATGACGTGCGCGAGAAGATCGGCATCGAGCCGGAAATGATCATCCGCGAGGGGCTTCCGACCGAGCAGATCTACGGCCTTATCGAAGAAGACCGGGATATCGCCATTCTCGTGCTCGCCGCCGGCTCCTACAAGGACGGCCCGGGCCCGCTGGTCGCCTCCATCGCCGGCAAGACGGCGGTCTTCCCGATCCCCGTCACCGTCATCCCGGATTTGCTGACGGACGAAGAGATTGACGCGCTGAGCTGATCGGACGCAGCCTGTCGGCGACGGATCTTTCTGTCCAACGACCTGCACCTCTGGTATGCAGGCTCCGCAATCACCATTTCACGGTCGGAGCGCAGGCTTGATGGCGAGGCGCGAGACGCCTATGCTCATCCGGCATTCTTTGACCGTCGGCCTTGACCCGACAGGGAGCACATCATGTTCATTCAGACCGAATCGACCCCGAACCCCGCAACGCTGAAGTTCCTCCCGGGCAAGGTCGTGCTGGAAACCGGCACCGCCGAGTTTCGCGACGAGACCGAGGCCCGCGCGAGTTCTTCGCTTGCCGCCCGCATCTTCGACATTCCCGGCGTCACCGGCGTCTATTTCGGCTACGACTTCATCACCGTCACCAAGGCGGATGCCGAATGGCAGCACCTGAAGCCCGCCATCCTCGGCTCCATCATGGAGCACTTCATGTCCGGCCAGCCGATCATGGCGGGGCAGGGCCGTGCGGAAGAGGTCGATCAGGAAGGCGAGTTCTTCGAAAAGGGCGACGAGACCATCGTCGCGACCATCAAGGAACTGCTGGAAACCCGCGTCCGCCCGGCCGTCGCGCAGGATGGCGGCGACATCACCTTCAAGGGTTTTCGCGATGGCACCGTCTTCCTCAACATGAAGGGCGCCTGTTCGGGCTGCCCCTCCTCGACGGCGACGCTGAAACATGGCGTGCAGAACCTGCTGCATCACTTCGTGCCAGAGGTGCAGGCCGTCGAAGCGGTCTGATCCGTAACCAATGAGACTGCCCTTCAGAAGGCGCCGGGGCGGCGCTTTCCGGAGGGATCAACGACCGCCCGGGGGACGGGCATCCTGAGACGGGGCTATCCTTCCGCATGATCGTTCTTGCCATCGACACCGCCGGCACGGCCTGCAACGTCGCGCTCTACGATGCCGCACGCGACGCGACGCTGAGCACCGCCGGCGCCGATATCGGCCGCGGCCATGCCGAGCGCTTGATGGGGTTCATCGACGAAGCCCTTGAGAAGGCCGGCGTCGAGATGGACAAGGTCGATCGCGTCGCCGTCACCATCGGTCCGGGCTCGTTTACCGGCATCCGTGTCGGCGTGGCCACAGCCCGGGGCCTCGGTCTGGCTCTGGGCCGCCCTGTCGTCGGCATTTCCGTCCTGCAGGCGCTGGCCACATCCGCTCTCGCAGCCGCACCCGGCCATCCCGTCCTCATCGTTACCGATGCGAAGCGCGAGGAAGTCTATCTCCAGACGTTCGACGCCGCGGGACAGCCGATGGCAGATGCCGAAGCGCTCGACGTCGGCTCTGCCCGAGCCACATTCGCGACATTTGCCGGCACGATCAGCGGCTCCGGCGCGCCCCTGTTGCGGGAAGACGCAGCGGTGGACGCGAGCGAGAGGCCGTCCGATACCGCCGATATCGCGGTCGTGGCAAAGCTCGGCGCGACCGCCGATCCCGCGATCGCCCTGCCGAAACCGCTTTACCTCCGAGGCCCCGACGTCCGCTCTCAGGCGGGCTTTGCCGTGGCACGCGCTTGAGATGGCCCTGATCGACTATTTCATCCGCCGCCCGGAGTTCGATATCTTCGACATGAATGTCGATCATCTCCCGGGCGTCGCGCGTATTCACGCCGCTCTCTTCAAGCCCGCCTGGAGCGCGAGCGAGTTTCACGCGCTGCTTCTGCAGGAGAGCGTCTTCGGCTTCGTCGCCCGCCAAAACAATGCGGCCAGTGGATCGGCGATGGGCGGCTTCGTGCTGACACGATCCGCCGGCGGCGAAGCGGAAATCCTGACCATTGGCGTTGATCCCCGCTATGTCAGAGTGAGCCTCGGATGGCGCCTGATGCAAGCCGCGCTCGGCCGTGCCCGGCAGGATGGCGCAGAGGCGATGTTCCTCGAGGTCGATCAGGCCAATGTGGCCGCATTGGCGCTCTACCGCCGGCTGGGCTTCCGCAAGGTCGGCGAGCGCAAGGCCTATTACAAGCCGTCCGGCCCGGATGCCACCCCCGGCGGTGCCGACGTTTTCCGCCTCGATCTTTGAGCAGCATGATGATCGTCTGGCTCCGGATCGTCGTCTGCGTCTCGCTCCTCATCCTGGCGACGCTTCTGCTCGCCCCGGTGCAGCTCTTTCTGCTCTGGCGCGACGGACCGGCAAGGCGAACCCTGCCGCGCCTCTGGCATCGCATCGCCTGCCGCATGATCGGGCTTCGGGTGCATGTCCATGGTGCGCCCGATATAAGCCGGCCTCTGCTGCTCGTGTCCAACCATGTCAGCTGGAAGGACATCCTCGCCCTCGGCTCCGTCGCCGATGTTGTCTTCATCGCGAAAGCAGAGGTGAAGGCATGGCCCGTCTTCGGCCTGCTCGCCCGCCTGCAGGCAACCATCTTCGTCGCGCGCGAGCAGAAGCGCACGACCGGAAACCAGGTCAACGAGATCGGCGCGCGCCTTGCCGCGGGCGAGATCGTCGTGCTCTTCCCCGAAGGCACGACCTCTGACGGCAACCGGCTGCTGGAAATCAAGACCTCGCTCTTCGGCGCCGCCGCTGCCGCCGTACCGCTGGCGCCCGAGGGAACCGTCCACGTCCAGCCGGTCGCCATCGCCTACACAAAAGTCCACGGCATGCCGATGGGCCGCTACCACCGCCCCATCGCCGCCTGGCCGGGCGACATCGAACTCGTGCCGCACCTCATGGGCATCCTGCGCGAAGGCGCCGTCGACGTCGACCTCGTCTTCGGCGCCACCATCGCCTACCGCGCCGACAGCAACCGCAAGCAGGTCAGCCGGGATGTGGAGAGGCAGCTGAAAGGCATGCTGCTGGCGCGGCTTCGGGGGCGGTGAGGGGGCTTTCTTCCTATCTCCCATCCCGACACCTTCCCAAACCCACATCGCTTCATTTCCAGCTTGATTTGCGGTATGCACCAGACATGACCGACCAAACGCTCCTCGCTCCCCCATCCGGCCTTGCCCCGGCCCCGACGAAAAAGGTCTTCGTGAAGACCTACGGCTGCCAGATGAACGTCTATGATTCCGACAGGATGACGGACGCGCTGGCGAAGGACGGCTATGTCGCGACCGACAATGCGGAGGATGCGGATCTCGTTCTTCTAAACACCTGTCACATCCGGGAGAAGGCAGCCGAAAAGGTCTATTCCGCCCTTGGCCGACTGCGCGACCTGAAGAAGCGCAAGGCAGGCGAAGGGCGCGAGATGATGATCGGCGTGGCTGGCTGCGTAGCACAGGCCGAAGGCGACGAGATCCTCCGCCGGGCGCCCGCCGTCGATCTCGTCATCGGGCCGCAGACCTATCACCGCCTGCCGGAGGCGCTGAAGCGCGTCAGCCGCGGCGAGCGCGTGCTGGAAACGGACTACGCGATCGAAGACAAGTTCGAGCACCTGCCGGCACCCGACAAGGCAAAGACCCGCGCCCGCGGCGTCACCGCCTTCCTCACCGTGCAGGAAGGCTGTGACAAGTTCTGTACCTTCTGCGTCGTGCCCTATACGCGCGGTTCGGAAGTCTCCCGCCCCATGGCGCAGATCGTTGCGGAAGCCGAAAGGCTTGTGTCGGCCGGCGTTCGCGAGATCACGCTGCTCGGTCAGAACGTCAACGCCTGGCACGGTACCGTCACCGCGGGCGGCGAAGGCCTCGGCGCTCTCCTGCAACGGCTGTCGGAAATCGATGGCCTTGCGCGCCTGCGCTACACCACCAGCCATCCGCGCGACATGGACGACAGCCTGATCGAGGCGCACCGGACCCTGCCGGCCCTGATGCCCTACCTGCATTTGCCGGTCCAGTCCGGCTCGGACCGTATCCTCAAGGCCATGAACCGGCGTCACACGGCGGCCGAATATGTGGCGCTGGTCGAGCGGATCCGCCGCGCCCAGCCGAACCTCGCTTTGTCGGGTGATTTCATCGTCGGCTTCCCCGGTGAGACCGATGCGGATTTCGAGGACACGCTGAGCCTCGTGCGCACCGTTGGTTATGCACAGGCATTTTCGTTCAAATATTCAACCCGTCCCGGTACACCCGGCGCGGACCTCAAGGATCAGGTGCCGGAGGATGTCAAGGCCAAGCGTTTGGAAACGCTACAGGCTTTGCTTCTCGAGCAGCAGCGCGCCTTCAACGAAAGCTGCATCGGCCGCACGATCGACCTGCTTCTGGAAAAGCCCGGCCGCATGCCCGGCCAACTCATCGGCCGATCGCCCTGGCTGCAGTCGGTGAATGTTGATGCAAAGGGCGTGGAAATCGGTGACATTATCAAGGTACGAATCACCGCCGCGGGTCCTAACAGTTTGTTTGCCGACGTGGTCGACGACTGATACAATGAGGGCCTGACGACATCCTCGGGAGCCCTGCCGCTTGAACGGACACGAATTGGTTTCAACCCCGCCGCGCCAGTCAAAGACAACGCCTACGACAGACGCCAATCACTTCGTGCTCACATTCGAGAACAACCGCTTTGCGAGCGAGCTGTTCGGACAATACGATCAGAACCTCAAGCTGATTGAGCAGCGCCTGCATGTGGATGCCCGCCCGCGCGGCAATTCCGTGGCGATCTCGGGCGAGGTGACGGCGACCAATCAGGCGCGCCGGGCACTGGATTATCTCTATGGTCGCCTGCAAAAGGGCAGCACGGTCGAGACCTCCGACGTGGAGGGCGCGATCCGCATGGCGGTTGCCGCCGACGACCAGTTGCAGCTTCCCACCATGGAGAAGAAGGCCAAGTTGAACCTCGCGCAGATCTCGACCCGCAAGAAGACCATCGCCGCCCGCACACCGACGCAGGATGCCTATATCCGCGCGCTGGAACGCTCCGAGCTCGTCTTCGGTGTTGGTCCGGCCGGGACCGGCAAGACTTACCTCGCTGTGGCCTATGCCGCCCAGCTTCTGGAGCGCGGCGCGGTCGATCGCATCATCCTCTCGCGTCCGGCCGTCGAGGCCGGCGAACGCCTGGGCTTCCTGCCCGGCGACATGAAGGAGAAGGTCGATCCCTATCTCCGCCCGCTTTACGATGCGCTCTACGACATGATGCCCGGCGACAAGGTGGAGCGGGCGATCACCGCCGGCGTCATCGAAATCGCCCCGCTCGCCTTCATGCGCGGCCGCACGCTCGGCAATGCCGTCGTTATTCTCGACGAGGCGCAGAACACCACGACCATGCAGATGAAGATGTTTCTGACCCGTCTCGGCGAAAACGGTCGCATGATCGTCACCGGCGACCCGAGCCAGGTCGATCTGCCGCGCGGCACCAAATCGGGTCTTGTGGAAGCGCTGCAGATCCTGAAAGAGGTCGAGGGCGTCTCCGTCGTGCGCTTCAAGGATGTTGATGTCGTGCGGCATCCGATGGTCGCGCGGATCGTGCGGGCCTACGAGGCGCAGACGGCTGTGCCGGACGAAAGCCTGTAAAGCATGTCGCATACATCCTTTCTGGACCTTCAGGTCAGCGTCGAGGACGGCGACTGGCCGGATGAGGCCGTGCTCGAGGCATCGAGCACGCGCATTCTCGAACATGCCGCCGCCTTTCTCGCGCGCGAGGAAAGCCAGCCCTTCCCCAAGATGACGCCGGAACTGTCCCTCGTCTTCACCAGCGACGCGGAAATCCGCAGCATCAATGCGGAATGGCGCAGCCAGGACAAGCCGACGAACGTCCTGTCCTTCCCGGCCTTTCCCGTGGTGCCGGGCGGCATGCCGGGCCCGATGCTGGGCGATATCGTGCTCGCTTACGAGACGCTGCTGCGCGAATCAGAAGACCTGGGAAAGTCCTTCGATGACCATCTGACACATCTTCTGGTGCATGGTTTCCTGCATCTTTTCGGCTACGACCACCTGGAAACGGCGGAAGCGGAGCGAATGGAACAGCTGGAGACTCGCATTCTCTCAGGTCTTGGGGTATCTGATCCTTATGGGGACAGCGATCCCGTTTGACAGTTTGGAACGATGAGCGACTTCAGATCACAGCCTGCCGCGGCTGGCACAGACGATGCCGACGCCTCCAGTCAGGACGAACCGGGCAGTAGTAGCGCGGTTCAGGCCTATGAGGCCGAAGCCGCCGAGGCCCTCAAGCCCGAGGCCCACAAGCCGGAAGGCCACCGGCACCATACTTCTTTCTGGGCCCGTGCGGCCCGCCTGTTCCGCAGTCCGAATGGCGCCACGATCCGCGAGGATCTTGCCGACGCCCTGATGGCGGATCCGGGGGCCGACGAGGTCTTCTCGCCGGCCGAGCGCGCCATGCTCAACAACATCCTGCGTTTTCGTGAAGTGCGCGTGGAGGATGTGATGGTGCCGCGTGCCGATATCGAGGCCGTCGACCAGAGCATCACCATCGGCGAACTCATGATCATCTTCGAGGAGTCCGGGCGCTCGCGCATGCCGGTCTACAGCGAAAGCCTCGATGATCCCCGCGGGATGGTCCACATCCGCGACCTCCTCACCTATGTGACGAAGCAGGCGCGCGCCCGCCGCCGCGGCCCGCCGCGCGTGGCGGCATCGCCGGCCGTTGCGGCCCTCGCTGCGGACCGTCCGCAGAAGGTGCAGCGCCAGCCGCGCGCCGGCATCGACCTCGCCCGTATCGATCTCGACAAGACGGTGGAAGAGGCCGGCATCATCCGTCAGGTTCTGTTCGTGCCGCCGTCCATGCATGCCTCCGACCTCATGCAGCGCATGCAGGCCGCGCGCATCCAGATGGCGCTCGTCATCGATGAATATGGCGGCACCGATGGGCTGGCGTCGCTGGAGGACATCGTCGAGATGGTCGTCGGCGATATCGAGGACGAGCATGACGACAGCGAGGTCATGTTCTCCCGCACGTCGGACGACATCTTCGTGGCCGATGCCCGCGTCGAGCTCGAGGTGATCGCGGCTGCGATCGGTCCCGACTTCGACGTGCGCGAGCAGCTGGAAGAGGTGGATACGCTGGGTGGACTGGTGTTCGCCTCCCTCGGGCGCATTCCTGCCCGAGGCGAGGTCGTGCAGGCGCTTCCGGGGTTCGAATTCCAGGTCCTGGATGCCGACCCCCGGCGCGTGAAGAAGGTCCGGATCGTCCGCAAGCGCCCACCGGCCCGCCGCCGCACGGCCGTGAAGGGCGAGGAAGACGTCGGTGTCGAGCCTCCACGGACCGAAGCGACCTCCACCGAAGAGCCGTCCGGCCGCGCGGGCCGCTGACGGCTCCGACGCCGTTCCGCACGTCGGGTCGTGGCATGGCCTTCTCCGGCGCGTCGATCAGCAACAGGACACATGGTCTGGGCATGCCTGATGCATCATGAAGAGCGTGGGACGTCGACCGGCGCCACGGGATCATCGTGGCGCATGATGCGGGGTGCCCGGATCGCAGCAGGCGGATAGGATTGCGAATGGAACGTTTGGCCGGCAGGATCATGCTGTCGTCGGGTCTTCGGCGGGCATCCCTCGCGTTTCTGGCTGGGCTGGTCACGGTCCTCGCCTTGCCGCCCTTCAACATTTTCGCCGTTCCGTTTCTGACCTTTCCCATTCTCGTCTGGTTGCTCGACGGGACGTCCGGCCAGCCGGAGCACGGTCCGCTTCGTCGGGCGCTGCCTGCCTTTTCGCTCGGCTGGTGCTTCGGCTTTGGCTATCTCCTCGGCAGTCTCTGGTGGCTCGGCAATGCGCTTCTGGTGGAGGCAGAAACCTTTGCCTGGGCGCTGCCGCTCGCCGTCGTCGGCCTGCCGGCCGTGCTCGCGATCTATTACGGCTTGGCGGCCTTCGTCGCCCGTCTGCTCTGGTCCGACGGAGCAGGGCGCATCGCGGCGCTCGCCGTCGCTTTTTCGGGAGCCGAATGGCTGCGCGGCGTTCTGTTCACGGGCTTCCCGTGGAACGCGATTGGAATGGCCGCCATGCCGGTGCCGCTCCTCATGCAGTCGGTCTCGCTGGTCGGCATGGTCGGAATGAACCTGCTCGCCGTCTTCGTCTATGCGGCACCTGCTCTGATCGGCACCCGCAAGGGCATGGGCGTCGGGCTGACGCTCGCGGCCGGTCTGGTCGCGGCCCATGTCGGCTATGGCGCCTATCGTCTGCACGAGCCCCAGCCGCCCGCAGCCGAGCCGCAGACAACGGTGAGGATCGTCCAGCCCGTCATCGATCAGGCCCGCAAACTCGACGACAGTGAGCGCGCCTCCGTCTTCGAGGCTCATCTGGCGCTGAGCGCAGCACCGCCCGAGACGGGCGGCAAGCGGCCGGATATCATCGTCTGGCCGGAAACGGCTGTCCCCTTCATCC
Source organism: Rhizobium sp. PP-CC-3A-592 (assembly GCF_003217095.1). Taxonomy (GTDB): domain Bacteria; phylum Pseudomonadota; class Alphaproteobacteria; order Rhizobiales; family Rhizobiaceae; genus Ferranicluibacter. Next base: position 1,264,315 of record NZ_QJSR01000001.1, on the reverse strand, counting down.
TCACGGACAATCCGGATGCCCTGACGCGGATCGCCGACGTGCTGCAGGACGGGCAAATCCTCGTCACCGGCGCCGTCCGCACGGAAGATGCGGGCGCCGGCCTGCCGCCGCGCTACTACAATTCCGTCTATGTCATCGACGACCGTGGCCAGATCGTCGGTGCGGCCGACAAAGTCCACCTCGTGCCCTTTGGCGAATATCTGCCGTTCGAGGATCTGCTGTCGCGCATGGGGCTGAATGCGATCGCCGCCTCGATGCCGGGCGGCTTCTCATCGGCAGCAACCCGCACCATCCTGACGCTGCCGGGCGGGCGCACGCTTTATCCCCTGATCTGCTACGAGGCGATTTTCCCGAACGAGATCGGCAGCGACGCGCGTTCCACAGGTGCGCTGCTCAACATCACCAATGACGCCTGGTTCGGCGACACGCCGGGCCCCTACCAGCACTTCCAGCAGGCGCGCCTGCGCGCGGTCGAAAATGGCGTCCCGATGATCCGCGCGGCCAATTCCGGCATTTCAGCGGTCATTGATGCGCGAGGAAATGTCGTCTCCGGCCTTTCTCTTGGCGAACGTGGCTTTTTCGACACAATTCTGCCCGGTCGTGCGGCTTTGGTCGCCGCGCCCGAGCAGCAGCGGAGGCACGCTCTCGTTCTGGTGCTGTTTATGATGGTGTCCGCGATACTTTCTCGTTTTGGTTTTGTTTTTCGGCAGAATTGACCCAAAACGCGCGAAGTTGCATAGTGCCGCTGCTGTCAAACGCACCTATGCTCGGAGGGGAATGACCCGGACTACGTGGCATGGCATGTGGTCTGCTCTTTGCAACGGCCGACGTACGGGCTGAAGTAAATTCGAATAATAGGAACCCGCTATGATTGAGAACAAAAAGAAGCCGAATCCGATCGACATCCATGTCGGAAGTCGGATCAGGCTTCGCCGGACAATGCTTGGAATGAGCCAGGAGAAGCTGGGTGAAGCACTCGGCATTACCTTTCAGCAAATTCAGAAATACGAGAAGGGCACCAACCGTGTCGGTGCGAGCCGTCTTCAGAACATCTCCGCGATTCTCAATGTTCCGGTGTCCTTCTTCTTCGAAGATGCGCCTGGCGATTCCGGGTCCGGCAGCGGTGCGTCCGGCATGGCCGAAGCCTCGAGCTCCAACTATGTCGTCGACTTCCTGTCGTCTTCCGAAGGCCTCCAGTTGAACCGGGCTTTCGTCAAGATCGGTGACCCCAAGGTCCGGCGCAAGATCGTCGATCTGGTCAAGGCGCTCGCGGCAGACGTCGATTCCGAATAGTGCATCAGGTTTCGTATGAAAAGAGCGGCTTACGGGCCGCTTTTTTCATGTCGGATAGGACGCTTCGAAAAATCGGCTTCAAGCCATAGCAAGCCGAAATTCGGCAATAAACAACCCCAATTGTTGATATAAAGATATATTTATGTCCTTGTGCGCTTGTCTTTTACGGGCATACTTACTACACCGTCGAAGCCTGTTTTCACTGAGGGGACGTCCCGCATGCGTGCTAACTACCTGTTTACTTCCGAGTCCGTGGCCGAGGGACATCCCGATAAGGTTTGCGACCGGATTTCGGACGAGATCGTCGATCTGGTTTATCGCGAAGCTGCAAAGACGGGTGTCGATCCCTGGGGCGTGCGCATCGCCTGCGAAACGCTGGCCACCACGAACCGCGTGGTGATCGCCGGTGAAGTGCGCCTGCCGCCGAGCCTGATGAAGAAGGACAAGAACGGCAAGGACGTCATCAACCCGGCCAAGTTCAAGACGGCTGCCCGCAAGGCTATCCGCGAAATCGGATACGAGCAGGACGGCTTCCACTGGAAGACGGCGAAGATCGACGTGCTGCTGCACTCGCAGTCGGCCGATATCGCCCAGGGCGTCGATAACGCAGCCGACAAGCAGGGTGACGAAGGCGCCGGCGACCAGGGCATCATGTTCGGTTACGCCTGCCGCGAAACTGCCGACCTCATGCCCGCCCCGATCTATTACTCGCACCGTATTCTTCATTTGCTCGCCGCCGCCCGCAAGAAGGGCGAGGGCGATGCCGGCAAGCTGGGACCGGACGCAAAGAGCCAGGTCACCGTGCGCTATGTCGACGGTCAGCCGAAGGAGGTCGCCTCCATCGTCCTGTCGACCCAGCATCTCGACGAAAGCTGGGATTCCGCCAAAGTGCGCGCCGTCGTCGAGCCTTATATCCGCGAAGCCCTGCACGACATCGAGATTGCGGCCGACTGCAACTGGTACATCAACCCCACCGGCAAGTTCGTCATCGGCGGACCGGATGGCGATGCCGGCCTTACGGGCCGCAAGATCATCGTGGACACCTATGGCGGCGCCGCGCCGCATGGCGGCGGTGCCTTCTCTGGCAAGGACACGACCAAGGTCGATCGTTCCGCAGCCTATGTCGCCCGCTACCTCGCAAAGAACGTCGTGGCGGCGGGGCTGGCCGATCGCTGCACGATCCAGCTGTCCTACGCCATCGGCGTTGCTCAGCCGCTCTCGATCTATGTCGATCTGCATGGCACGGGAAAGATCAGCGAAGATGAGGTCGAAGCCGCGATCCGCAAGACGATCGACCTTTCGCCCTCCGGCATCCGCCGCCATCTCGACCTGAACAAGCCGATATACGCCAAGACATCGGCCTATGGCCATTTCGGTCGCAAGGCCGGTCGCGATGGTTCGTTCTCCTGGGAGCGTCTCGACCTCGTCAAGCCGCTGAAGGATGCGCTGAAAACCGCCTGAACCGTTTCGGTTTGCGTGAATGTGTGACAAGAGAACGGATGCCTTCACCGGCATCCGTTTTTGCTTTTGGAGACGTCAGCGCATGACAGACAAGCGCCCCTCCGGGTCCCCCACCCGGGCCACAGAGGCCTTTTTCGGCCGCCGCAAGGGAAAGCCGCTGCGGGCGAGCCAGGCAGCGCAGCTGGAGCACGGCCTGCCGACGTTTCGCCTCGACCTCGATGCGCCCGCGCCGGACGATCTGAAGAGCCTCTTCCCGGATGCCGTTGAGCGCGTGCGGCTGGAGATCGGCTTCGGCGGCGGCGAGCATCTGATCCACCGCGCCGTCGAGCAGCCCTCGACCGGCTTCATCGGTGTCGAGCCCTTCGTCAACTCCATGGCAAAGCTGGTCGGCCGCATCGAAGAGGTCGGCGCGCGCAACATCCGCCTGCATGACGACGATGCGACGCAGGTTCTTGACTGGCTGCCGGCCGCAAGCATCGACCAGATCGACCTGCTCTATCCCGATCCCTGGCCGAAGCGGAAGCACTGGAAGCGCCGGTTCGTCTCGCCCGTCAATCTCGACCGTTTCGCCCGCGTGCTGAAGCCAGGCGGCCTGTTCTGCTTTGCCTCCGACATCGACACCTATGTGAACTGGACGCTGCTGCACTGCCGGGATCACGCCGCGTTCGACTGGCCTGCCCGCAACGCCAGCGACTGGCTGACGCCCTACGACACCTGGCCGAGCACGCGCTACGAGGCAAAGGCGCGGCGCGAGGGGCGCAGCTCCGCCTATCTCACCTTTCGGCGCAAAGAGGCCTGAGGCCTTGGATCGTCAGGGGACGGGCTTGAACTTCGGTTTGCGCCCGAAGGGCACGAGGCCGAGCACCAGCGCGCAGCCGGCGATAATGACGGCGGCACCGGCGATCTGTATGGGAGCGATCGGCTCGTCGAGCACGACGGCGCCGACGAGAACGGCAACGACCGTTACGGCGAATTCGACGCTGATGGTGCGCGTGGCGCCGATGGAGGCGACGAGCCGGAAATAGGTGACGTAGGTCAGCGCGCTCATGACGCAGGCAAGCACCAGAAGCGCACCGACATCCGTCCATGAGGGCAGGCCGGGCACCGGGACCGCCAGCAGAAGCGGCAGCGTCATGATCCCGCCCGAGAGAAATGCGCCGATCGTGACCTCCAGCGACCCGATGCCGCGTAGGCGGTGGCTCGCATAATTGCTGCCGAAGGCGGCGCAAAACGCACTGAAGAGCGACGCCGCACAGCCGAGCAGGAAGTCCGCAGTGATGGGGACTGCGGGAAAGCCGACCAGCAGCACGATCCCGATCGTGCCGGTGACGAGCCCGAGCAGCCCCTGCGCCCGCATGCGCTCCAGCTTCCAGAGATGCGCGATCACCATGGAGAAGAGCGGGATTGCGGCGACCAGAATCGCGGCCATCGCCGTTCCGATGCGCGGCGTTGCATAGGAAAGGCCGATCAGCTGCCCGGCCACCGTGGTCGCACCGACGATGACGAAGGGCAGTCGGCGTGCGCCGAAATGAAGCGCACGGCGACGCAAGGCCGCGAAGGCGAGAAGCGTGCCGCCGGCGACAAGACTGCGCAACGTGACCGCGCCGACCCAGCCGAAGGCATCGACCACGTGCAGGAGCACGAGGAACGAGAGCCCCCAGGCGAAGGCGAGGAACAGATAGGCGGCAACGTCCTGCTTTTTCATGCCCTCCGGTTATCCGAAGGCAGGCAGGACGGCAAAGACTTTTGTGGGGAAGATATGGACGCCGCTACGGCCGGATTTCATGGCGGGCGGCGTCGTTCGGGAAGGGCTGCGAATCAGTGAAGCGTGACCGTCTTCAGGTCGTCCTCGGCAGCCTTGAAGAAGGTGCTGGAACGGTTGTCGGTGAGGAGAATTGGGGTGCCATCGGCGCCGAAGAGGGCCCAGAGGTCAAGACCCGGCTCCATGCTGGGAGCCTCGGGAAAGCAGCGCGAGACTTCGTCAGACCGCATTTTCCGGATGTAACCGACTTCACCTGCACCAAGATGTGCCAGGTCGGTTTTCGACAAATGGCTGCTGACGTGCTTCAATCCCATGAACTCTCTCCTCGTTGCCGCACGAGTCTTTCCTCGGAAAGGTCACGCGACATAAGATTATGTTTTCATGCGAGGATTGGCGAAATTCGCAACCAGGGTCGCCAGCCTTGCAGCCGGCGAGGTGACCCTTGCCGGTGAGATCACTCTGAGACCAAAATGTTAATTTTCTTTACCATACGAGCAGGTTCTGGGCGAATGAGATCGACGGAAAGCAGTCCGTTGCGCAATTCCGCCTTCAGCACCTCCATGCCTTCGGCAAGCACGAACATGCGCTGGAACTGACGTGCCGCGATCCCGCGATGGAGATAGTCGCGCTCTTCCGTGTCGGTCTGGCGTCCGCGAATGACGAGCTGGTTTTCCTCGATCATGACGTCGAGATCGTCTTCGGCAAAGCCGGCGACAGCGAGCGTGATTCGCAGGCGCTCCGGCTCTTCCGCCATCCCGCCGCGCACACGTTCGATATTGTAGGGAGGATAGCCGTCATTGCCCTTGGCGACGCGTTCCAGCGTCTTTTCCATGGCGTCGAAGCCCAGCATCAGCGGGCTCGTAAAAGGCGTCAGGCGGCTCATATCTCGTCCTTGCAAACCTCAAGCGACCGATGCGCGAACCCGCGAGGCGGCGTCCGCGCTGGATATATGGGGTGAACCTCCGAGACGCGCAAGCCGCCTTGCACCTCTCTTCGTACGAATCACCGCGGCCCTGCAACGACGCCTGACAGCGCCTGGGGAATCGTTCTATGGAGGAGGTATCGACAGCAGGAGAAGGATATCGCCGTGACTGCACCCGCCAAGATCATCATCGACACGGATCCCGGACAGGACGACGCGGCTGCCATCATGCTGGCGCTCGCAAGCCCGGAAGCGCTCGACGTTATCGGCATCACGACCGTTGCCGGCAACGTGCCGCTGAGCCTCACCGCCCGCAACGCCCGCATCATCTGCGAGCTCTCGGGCCGTCCGGACGTAAAGGTCTATGCCGGTGCTGACAAACCGCTCTCGCGCACGCTCGTAACGGCGGAGCACGTCCACGGCTCGACCGGTCTCGACGGCACCGACCTCGCCGAGCCGACCATGCCGCTGCAGGACACGCACGCCGTGGATTTCATCATCGAGACGCTGCGCGCCGAGCCGGAGGGAACCGTGACCCTCTGCACGCTGGGCGCTCTCACTAATATCGCGCTGGCACTGCAAAAGGCGCCGGAGATCGCAGGCCGCGTCAAGGAACTGGTGATGATGGGCGGTGGCTTCTTCGAGGGCGGCAACATCACGCCGGCGGCCGAGTTCAATATCTATGTCGATCCGGAAGCGGCCGACATCGTCTTCAAGTCCGGCATGCCCATCGTCATGATGCCGCTCGACGTGACGCACAAGGTCCTGACGCTCAAAGCGCGCGTCGATCGCATTCGCGCCATCGGCCGCCCGGCCGCCGTCGCCATGGCGGAAATGCTCGATTTCTTCGAACGCTTCGATATCGAGAAATACGGCAGCGATGGCGGCCCGCTGCACGACCCGACCGTGATCGCCTACCTGCTTCGCCCTGCGCTTTTTTCCGGTCGGGACTGCAACGTCGAGATCGAGACGACGTCGGAGCTGACGGTGGGTATGACGGTCGTGGACTGGTGGCAGGTCACGGGCCGCCCGCACAATGCGAAAGTCATGAAGGATGTCGATGCCGACGGCTTCTTCGATCTTCTGACGGAGCGGCTCGCGCGCCTTTGAGCAGGGTACAGTCAACGAAAAACCGCGCGATCCTTGCGGACGCGCGGTTCTGGATTTCTATCCCGTAGCTGGCGCTTAACGCCACCAGGACCGGGGCTCGGGCTCACTTGACGAACCGAGAATGTAGCCAACGGCAATGCCGATCGCCGTTGCGAGAACGACGACGCCAGCGATGCCGGTCGGGTGTTCACGAGCGACATCCGCCACGGCGCGGCTCTCGGCCTTTACCTGAGCCACAGCCTTCTTCGCGTAGGGCGCTGCCGCATCATAGGCCTCTGCCGCCTTTTCGCGCGTGTCGCTATAGGCGCGGGCGCCCTGCGAGGAAACGATCTTTGTCAGGCGCGCGACTTCGTCACGAAGAGCGCTGACATCTTCAGTGGAGGAATTGAAAGACATTTCGGGTTCTCCTTGTCTACCGAACGCTAAACTCCCTCGGGCAAGGATTGGTTCCGGTCAGGCAGACGCTGCCGGAACTCGGGATATAGCGACAGCCCTTAAAGGGCAGCATCCACCGCGCTCGCGAGCGGAATGGCGGGCTGGGCGCCGGGCTTGAGGCAGGCGAGCGAGCCTGCCACGGCCGCGCGCCGCAGGGCCGTCTCGAACGGCAGTCCGGCATCGAGCCCGGCTGCGAGATACCCGCAGAACGTATCGCCGGCGCCGACCGTATCGACAGGCTCGATCACGAGGCCGTCGGCGGTATATATTTCACCCTCATGCATGGCGATGACGCCGTCCGCACCCAGCGTGACGATGACCGTCTGGCCCGTTTCGGCGCTGAGTGCGCGGATCGCCGACTGGCGCTCTTCCGACGACAGCCGGTCTCGGCCGGCGAGGCGCTCGAACTCGGTTTCGTTGGCCACCACGATATCTGCCATGCGGCCGAGCGCTGCGGCATATTCGGTCAAAGGCGCGATGTTGATGATCGAGCGGACGCCGCGCTCGCGGGCGGCGAGAAGCGCGCCTTCGACGGCCTCGGGCGGTATTTCGAGCTGCAGCACCAGCGTATCCTGCGGCGTCATCGTTTCGATGGCGGCTAAAGCATCCGCCTCGTTGACGGTGCCGTTGGCGCTGGCGACGACCACGATCACGTTTTCGCCATCGCCGCCGACCAGAATATGCGCGGTGCCCGTCGGCTCGCTTGCGGTCTTCACCAGAGACAGGTCCGTCCCCGCCTCCTTCATGAGGCCGAGGGCGGATTCGGCGAAGGCATCCCAGCCGACGGCGCCGGCCATGCGCACGGAAGCGCCGGCGCGGGTTGCGGCCAGCGCCTGGTTTGCGCCCTTGCCGCCGGCTGCCGTGGTGAAGCTGTTGCCCGTCACCGTTTCGCCCGGTTTCGGCAGGCGCGCCGTGGTGGCGATAAGGTCCATATTGATGGAACCGAAAACGGTGATCATGCAATGCCTCCCGAATGCGCCGCGTTGAGCGGTGTGTGTAAGCCGGACACTGCCCGACGCTCTCAGTCCTCGTCAACCACTCTCAGCTTTAGCGAACCGATGCGGCTGCCGGGGGCAGACGTTTGTCCAGGCTGCGAACTGGCCGGGATGGGTGACGCGGGGTCCGCAGACGCGACGCCACCGCCCTCCTGCAGATCCAGAGCCTCGATCTTCGCACCCCGGCGCTTGAGCTTGTCGGACGAGATCAGGATGTCGTCAACGTCCTTCTGCGTGGTGGTGAAGTGCCCGTGCAGCTTGCGCACGCGCTCGTCCAGCCGCGAGAGGTCCTCCATCAGCCGCACGACTTCGTCCTGGATCAGATGGGCCTGCTCGCGCATGCGATGGTCGCGCAGGATCGCCTGGATGACCTGAATGGAGAGCAGCAGCAGCGAGGGCGAGACGATGACGACGCGCGACCGGTGCGCCTTCTGGACGATGCTTTCGAAATGCTCGTGAATGTCGGCGAAGATCGACTCGGAGGGCACGAACAGGAAGGCCGTGTCCTGGGTCTCGCCGGGGATCAGGTATTTCCCCGCGATGTCCTTGATATGGACCTCGATGTCGCGCCGGAAGAGGAGCGATGCCTGTCGTTTCAGCTCCGGCGTTTGTGCCGCCCGCATGGCGTTCCACGCCTCCAGCGGAAACTTCGCATCGATCGCCAGTCCCGGCTGGCCGTTCGGCATGCGGATGATGCAGTCCGGCCGCGAGGCGTTGGACAGTGTCGCCTGAAACGCATAGGCGCCCTGTGGCAGGCCGTCGGCGATGATCGTTTCCATGCGCCCCTGGCCGAAGGCGCCGCGGGTCTGCTTGTTGGCGAGGATCTGCTGCAGCCCGGCCATGTCCTTGGCAAGCGACTGGATGTTCGTCTGGGCCGTGTCGATCACGGCCAGCCGCTCCTGCAGCGTGCGCAGGTTCTCATGCGTCTGCCGCGTCTGCTCGGTGATCGAGGCGCCGATGCGCTGCGTCATGCCATCGATCCGCTGGTTGATCGACTGGTTCAGCTCGTATTGCCGCGTCCCGAAGATGTCGGCGATAGCGGCGATCCGCCCCTGCATCTCGGTCTGCGACTGGATCAGCGCGGCCATTTGCTCCTGCGCCGTATCGGCATTGGCCGCGCCCCGGCGGCGAAAGGCAGCGAGGATGGCGAGAGCGACGGGAACCACTGCGCCGATCAGAAGCCACGCGAGAACGGACGCGGAAAGGCCCGTCGCGTTGGCGGCTGCGAGCACGATATCGGTAAGCGAGAAAGCGTTCATGGCCGGACTGTACCGAAATTTATCGCCAAGACCAGATCAAATCGTGAACATCATCTTGATCGGAGTCAATTTCCGCGTGAAAATCAGCGCAAATTCTCCGTGCCCGAATTCCATCGCCAGAAAAGATCGGCTATCACGACGCCATGACGATCAAGCCTCTTATCATCCTGCCCGATCCCCTGCTTCGCCAGATCTCCGCGCCCGTCGAGCGTGTCGACGACGACGTGCGCCGGGTCGCCGACGACATGCTGGAAACCATGTACGACGCGCCGGGCATTGGGCTGGCGGCGATCCAGATCGGCCTTCCCCGCCGCTTGCTGGTGATCGACCTTGCCAAGGAGGGTGACGACGCCGCGCCGCAGGTCTTCATCAATCCGGAAATTCTGACGTCGACGGACGAGCGTTCGGTCTACGAGGAAGGCTGCCTGTCGATCCCCGACTATTACGCCGAGGTCGAGCGCCCCGCCGGCATCACCCTGCGCTATCTCGATCGGGAGGGTCGCCAGCAGGAAATCGCGGCGGATGGGCTGCTCGCCACTTGTCTGCAGCACGAGATCGACCACTTGAACGGTGTGCTGTTCATCGACCATATCTCCAAGCTGAAGCGCGAGATGGTCGTGCGCAAATTCACCAAGGCCGCCAAGACCCGCGGTTCGAAGGCGATCTGATCGGGGCGGGCCGCCGTCAGCTGCCGGCGCGACCGCACTATCGAGGGAGGCCATCATGCCGCTGCGCATCATTTTCATGGGAACGCCGGAGTTCTCCGTGCCGACGCTTGCCGCACTGGCGCAGTCTGGCCACAGGATCGTCGCCGTCTACACCCAGCCGCCGCGCCCCGGCGGCCGACGCGGGCTCGATCTGCAGAAATCTCCCGTGCATCAGGCCGCAGAACTGCTCGGCATCGAGGTTCGCACGCCGCTGAATTTCAAGATGGACGAGGACCGCGACGCGTTTCGCGCGCTGGATGCCGACGTGGCGGTGGTCGTGGCCTATGGCCTGCTTCTGCCGGAATCGATTCTGTCGGGCACGCGGCTGGGCTGCTACAACGGCCATGCCTCCCTGCTGCCGCGCTGGCGCGGTGCGGCGCCTATCCAGCGGGCGATCATGGCGGGCGATCGGGAAACCGGCATGATGGTCATGAAGATGGAGAAGGGGCTCGACACCGGTCCTGTGGCCCTGACCAGCCTCGTCACCATCGGCCCCGACATGACGGCGGGCGAGCTGCACGACAGGCTCATGGTGCGTGGTGCGGCCCTGATGCGCGAGGCCATGGAAAAGCTGGAAGCGGACGACCTGCCCCTGACCCCACAGCGCGAGGAGGGTGTCCTCTACGCGACGAAGATCGCCAAGGGCGAAACCCATATCGATTTCGCCAGGCCGGCGCAGGAAGTTCACGACCACATTCGCGGCCTGTCGCCCTTTCCGGGCGCCTGGTTCGAGCTCGACATCGCGGGCAAGCGCGAGCGGGTCAAGGTTCTCGCCTCCACGGTGGAGACGGCCGGCGGAGAGACGGGCACGGCCCTCTTCGACGACCTGACGATTGCCTGCGGTGATGGCTCTATCCGCCTGACGCGGCTGCAGAAGGCAGGCGGCAAGGTTCTGCCCGCTGACGAGTTCCGGCGCGGTACGCCGGTTCCCGCCGGCACGAGGCTGTTCTGAATGCCGCGCTTCCGGCTTCTGGTGGAATATGACGGAACGTCCTATGTCGGCTGGCAGCGCCAGGACAATGGCCGCTCCGTACAGGGCGCCATCGAAGGCGCCATCCTGCGGCTGACGGGGGAAACAGTGTCGGTCCGCGGCGCGGGGCGAACCGATTCCGGCGTCCACGCCCGTGGGCAGGTGGCGCATACCGATCTGACCCGCGACTGGCCGGCGGAAACGCTGCGCAATGCGCTGAACGCCCATCTCGGCCAGCATGGCGAGCGGGTCGCGATCCTCGACGCCGAACCCGTGCCGGAGACGTTCGACGCGCGCTTCTCGGCCCTTCGCCGCCACTACCTCTACCGCATCATCTGCCGCCGCTCGCCTCTGGCGCTCGAAGCCAAGCGGGCTTGGTGGGTGGTGAAGCCGCTCGATGCGGGGCTGATGCACGAGGCGGCGCAGACGCTGGTCGGCCGGCATGATTTCACCACGTTTCGCTCCGTCCATTGCCAGGCCAACAGCCCCGTGCGCACGCTCGATTGTCTGGATGTGACGCGGGACGGAGACGTGATCGAGATCCGCGCCACGGCCCAGAGTTTCCTCCACAATCAGATCCGCTCGTTGGCGGGAACGCTGAAGATGGTGGGCGAGGGGAAGTGGCCGGTCGAACGGGTGCGCGCTGCCCTCGACGCCCGCGACCGCAAGGCCTGCGGCCCGGTCGCCCCGCCGGATGGGCTCTATTTCATGCAGGTGGATTACTGACCGGCTTTACGCCGGCAGCAGGCCGAAGCTGCGCTGCAGCAGCTCGCCGATCATCAGCGATGGCAGGATGAACAAAGCGGAGAGCGTTGCCGCAAGGAGCGTCTGGTCGCCGCCCGTGATGAGTTTCAGCACCCGGAAGATCGCGATGATGATGGCGATGAGGGCGATCAGCGAGAGCATGCCCGTCAGCCCTTCGCTGCCGGGGACGACCAGCCGGATGGCCGCCGGAAACGCCATGCCGTAGAAGGTCGGGATCGACAGCCAGTTGGTGACGACGATGATCGCGCTCAGTGCCGGCCCGTAGCCGAGCGGCCGGGCGAGCATGATGATCAGCAGGATCGGCAGGATCCAGGTCGCGACATCCACGATGAAAAGCTTGGCGATGAAGGCGAGACCCGCCGTCGAGCCATCGGGCATGTTGGCAAGGTAGAACATGCGCCAGGCCGACCAGCTGACGGCCATCGCCGGCAGGCACCAGAGAATGGCGGCAAAGGAGCGCCAGACGCCGGAGGCGCTGAGATCCAGGAAGTCGAAGCCTTCCGGCTTGCCCAGCACCAGCATCCAGACGCCCTTGAGGTAGATGCCGATCTCGTCAAGCTGCGGCATTGTCGAACCAGCGTTCGAGAAAGGCGAGATAGATGCCGGTCAGCGTTTCCAGATCGGCAACGGAGACCCGCTCGTCCACCATATGCATCGTCTGGCCTACAAGCCCGAATTCCACCACCGGGCAATGGTCCTTGATGAAGCGCGCATCCGAGGTGCCGCCCGTGGTCGAAAGCGCCGGCTGCCGGCCGGTCACAGCCTCGACGGCGGACGAGAGCGACGAGATGAGCTGGTTGCTGCGCGTCAGGAAGACGTGGCTCGGCCGCTCGTTCCACACGAGATCGTAGCGAACGGGATCGCGACCCGGCCGGAGCGGGCCATCCGCGGCTGCCCGGTCGAGCCGCGCGATGATCTCCGCCTTGAGGCTGTCGGCGTCCCACGTATCGTTGAAGCGGATGTTGAAGCGGAAGGTCGCGCGTGCCGGGATGACGTTGACGGCGGGATTGCCGACGTCGAGGCTGGTGACCTCGAGGTTCGACGGCTGGAAGTTTTCCGTGCCCGCGTCGAAGGGCGGATCCATGAGGGCGGTTGCAAGCTGCAGCGCGCCCCGCACCGGGCTGTCTGCCAGATGCGGATAGGCGGCATGGCCCTGCACGCCGTGAACCATGACGGTGCCCGACAGCGAGCCGCGCCGGCCGATCTTGATCATGTCGCCGAGCCGGTCGGGATTGGTCGGCTCGCCGACGATGCAGGCGTCCCAGCGCTCGCCGCGGGCCTTCGCCCAGTCGAGCAGCTTGATGGTGCCATTGATGGCGGGGCCTTCCTCGTCACCGGTGATGAGAAGGGAGATCGCCCCCTTCGGCACTCCGTGCCGGTCGACGTAACGGGCGACGGCGGCGATGAAGCAGGCAATGCCGCCCTTCATGTCGACCGCACCGCGGCCATACATCATGCCATTTTCGATGGCGGCGGAAAAAGGCGGGTGCGTCCACGCCGCCGCGTCGCCGACAGGCACGACGTCGGTGTGGCCGGCAAACAGCAGGTGCGGACCGCCGGGATGATCGCCGGGGCTGCCGAGCCGGGCATAGAGGTTCTCGATATCGGGCGTCCCCTCTTCCTGCGCGAGCACGCGGTTCACTGAGAAGCCGAGCGGCGCCAGCATGGCATCGAGCACCCCGAGCGCGCCGCCTTCTGCAGGCGTCACGGATGGGCAGCGGATGAGGGCGGCCAGATTGGCCACCGGATCGCTGGAAGAAGGCGCGAAAGAGGAATGAGCGGAGGATGCGGGATCGGCAAGGGACATGAAGGCAGCCTGTTGATTCCGCAAAGATGTAGCCGATCGCTCTCCGGCTGTCACGGCAGTTCGCTGATGCAGCAACGGATTGCCCGAGACAATGATATAGGGTATCCCCCTATGCTATGTCGCATATGTCGGAGAACAAGACCAAGCTGATCGCCCGCGTCCGCCGCCTCAAGGGGCAGCTGGAGGCAATCGAACGCGCGCTGGAGGCGGATGAGCCCTGTGGCACCATCCTCAACCAGGTCGCCTCCGTTCGCGGTGCGGTCACCGGACTGACGGCCGAGCTGATCGAGGACCACATCCGCAACCATGTGGCCGATCCGGATACGGATGACGATCCCGAGCGGGCGAGGGGCGCCGCAGATCTGATCGAGGTGATGAGGACCTACCTGAAATGACCGAGAACCGCCTTTCGAGCCCGCACGAGCACGTCTTCCTTGGCCGCGACCACGCGCGCAACGAGCGCCGCACATGGATTGTCATCGCGCTGACCGCCGCCATGATGGTCGCGGAAATCGTTGCCGGAACCGCCTTCGGATCCATGGCGCTGGTCGCGGATGGCTGGCACATGTCCACGCATGCCGCCGCCATGCTGATCACGGCCCTTGCCTATGTCTATGCCCGGCGCAATGCCCGTAACCCGCGCTTCACCTTCGGTACGGGCAAGCTTGGCGATCTCGCAGGCTTTGCCAGCGCCATCGTTCTGGCCCTCGTCGCTTTGTTCATCGCCTGGGAAAGCGCGCTGCGGCTGTGGTCGCCGGTGTCGATCGACTTTCATCAGGCGATCGCCGTCGCAGCCCTCGGCCTAGCCGTCAATCTCCTCTGCGCCTGGCTGCTCGGCGGCGATCATCACCATGGCGGGCACAGTCACGGCGGGCACCATCATGACCACACCCATGGTCACGATCACCCCCACCACGATCATCATTCGCAAGCCCCGCACCACACGGATAACAATCTGCGCGGCGCCTATCTTCATGTGCTCGCCGATGCCCTGACCTCGGTCCTGGCCATCGCCGCGCTGGTTCTCGGCAGCCTTTACGGCTGGCTCTGGCTCGATCCCGCCATCGGCATCGTCGGTGCGCTCGTCATCGCCCGCTGGTCGTTCGGCCTCCTGCGCGACAGTGGCGCAGTTCTGCTCGATTACGGTCCCGCAGGCGAAGACCTGCCGGACGAAATCCGCCACGCCGTCCAGGATGGCGATGTCAGGATCACCGACCTGCACGTCTGGCAGCTCGGCCCCGGCCATCACGGCGCCATCGTCGCGCTGCAGGCAGCAAGCCCGAAGCCCCCGGCCTTCTACCGCGCGAAACTCGCGCATATCACCGAGCTTTCGCATGTGACGATCGAGGTCGAGGCGGCAGGAACCGAAGCGGCTTGAGCGTACGGAGAATGACGCTGGACCTGCGCGTACTCTCCTCTAGCTAGTAGGTCCGAACGCACCCAAACGATCCATATCGACAGGATGGGAACAGACCATGCGCTACAACCAGCTTGGCAATACCGGCCTCTTCGTCTCCGAACTCTGCCTGGGAACGATGACCTTCGGCTCGCCGGACGATCCGCGATGGGGACCGATCGCGGATGTGGACCAGGACGCAGCCGACCGCATCGTCGAGCGCTCGCTGGCCGCCGGCATCAATTTCATCGACACCGCCGACGTCTATTCCTTCGGCCAGTCGGAGCGGCTGCTGGGGCAGGCGCTGAAGAACAACGCGGTCGCGCGCAAGGACGTGATCATCGCCACCAAGGTTTACGGCGTGATGAGCGACAAGCCGAACGACCGGGGCGCCTCCCGTGGCCATATCATGGACTCGGTCGAGGCGAGCCTCGATCGCCTGCAGACCGACCATATCGACCTCTACCAAATCCATGCCACCGATCCCGTCACGCCGATCGACGAGACTCTGCGCGCGCTCGACGACCTCGTCTCCCGCGGGCTCGTGCGTTACATCGGCGTTTCCAACTGGCAGGCATGGCGGATCGCGAAGGCGCTCGGCATTTCCGAACGCAAGGGCTACGCCCGCTTCGATAGTCTTCAGGCCTATTATTCGATTGCCGGGCGTGATCTGGAGCGGGATCTTGCTCCCTTGCTGCTGGAGGAAAAGCTCGGCCTTATGGTCTGGTCGCCGCTGGCCGGCGGGCTCCTGTCCGGCAAGTATGGCCCGGGCGCACCCGGAAACGGCGAGGGCCGCCGCGCCATCTTCGACTTTCCGCCCGTCGACAAGGATCGTGCCTGGGCCTGTGTCGCCGCCATGCGCGAGGTCGGTGAAAAGCATGGTGTCAGCGTCGCCGAGATCGCGCTCGCCTATATTCTCGCCAAGCCCTTCGTCAGCACTGTCATCATTGGCGCCAAACGGCTGGAACAGCTGGAGCAGAACCTGAAGGCCACCGAGGTTCGGCTGGATGCCGAGGATCTTGATCGGCTCGACACGGTCAGCGCGCTTACCCCGGAGTATCCCGGCTGGATGCTGGCGCGGCAGGCCGCCAACCGGCGTCCCGAGCCTTTCAAACGTTAGATATTCCTACATCAACGGAGCGTCATCAGGGAAGATGCTCCGTTGCGCCCATTGCTTGTGGGTGTGCGAAAGGTTACCCTATCAACCACGTCTAATGTTCTGTTCCGAGAGTGTACCGTTGCCCGATCTGGCCGCCGAATCCGTCGATATCGTCTCCAGGATCGATGCCGTACCGAAAGTTCTGGATGTCGTCTGCCGCGTCACCGGGATGGGCTTTGCAGCCGTCGCCCGCGTCACGGAAAGCCGGTGGATCGCTTGCGGCGTTCTCGACAAGATCGACTTCGGCCTCACCCCCGGCAATGAACTCGCCATCGAGACGACCATCTGCAACGAGATCCGCGATCATCGCGAGGTCGTCATCATCGAGCATGTGGCCGAGGACCCGGAATTCGCCTGTCACCACACGCCGGCGCAATACGGCTTCCAGAGCTACATCTCCGCCCCGATCCTTCTCTCGGACGGCTCCTTCTTCGGTACGCTCTGCGCCATCGATCCCGCACCCAACAAGCTGAACACGCCTGAGATCGTCGATATGTTCAGGCTGTTCGCCGAACTGATCGCCTTCCACGTCGATGCCCGTCGCAAGATGGAGCAGGACCGGCATGCGAACGAACTGCGCGAACAGTTCATCGCCGTTCTCGGCCACGACCTGCGCAATCCCCTGGCCTCGATCGATGCCGGTACGCGCATGCTCGCCCGCACCGACCTCAGCGACAAATCGAAGACCGTGGTGGAGCTCATGCGTGCCAGTGTCGTCCGCATGTCGGGGCTCATCGACAATGTCCTGGATTTTGCGCGCGGGCGCCTGGGCGGCGGGCTGGCGGTGGAGCAGGCCGAGCGCGTGCCGCTGCGCCCGGTGCTGGAGCATGTGGTTGCCGAACTCAGCATCGCCAATCCCGGCCGGTCGATCGAGACCGACTTCAGCGATTGCCTCGTGCGCTGCGACGAAGGCCGCATGGGCCAGCTCGTATCCAATCTCGTGGCAAATGCACTGACTCATGGCAACGCCGATAGCCCGATCCGGGTGAGAACGGCGGAGGTCGGACGCGAGTTCATCGTCAGCGTCACCAATTCGGGCAAGCAGATCCCACAGGCCGTCCGACGCGACCTGTTCAAGCCCTTCGTCCGCGCCACCGTCGAGCATGGTCGCGAAGGATTGGGCCTCGGGCTCTATATCGCCTCGGAGATCGTCAAGGCGCATGGCGGCACGATCGACGTCACGTCGAACGACGCGGAAACCTGCTTTACCTGCCGGATCCCGCTTCGCTGAGGCGCTTTATGCAAGTCGACCTCAGTCGCGCAGCAGCTCGTTGATCCCCGTCTTCGAGCGGGTCTTCTCATCCACACGCTTGACGATCACGGCGCAATAGAGCGCCGGTGCCGGCTGGCCGTTGCCCATCACCTTGTCAGATGCCAGAGCACCGGCCACGACGACGGAGTAGGGTGGGACTTCGCCATAGGTGATCTCGCCGGTGGCGCGATCCACGATGCGGGTGGATTTTCCGATGAAGACGCCCATGCCGAGGACGGAGCCTTCCCGGACGATGCAGCCTTCCACGACTTCCGAACGCGCACCGATGAAGCAATTGTCCTCGATGATGGTCGGGCCGGCCTGCATGGGCTCCAGCACGCCGCCGATACCGACGCCGCCGGACAGGTGCACATGAGCGCCGATCTGGGCGCAGGAGCCGACGGTGGCCCAGGTATCCACCATCGTGCCCTCGCCGACATAGGCGCCGAGGTTGACGAAGGACGGCATCAGGATGGCGTTCGGCGCGATATAGGCCGAGCGGCGTACGACGCAGTTCGGCACGGCGCGGAAGCCGGCATTCTCGAATTCGTTCGCGCTCCAGCCGTCGAACTTGGAGGGCACCTTGTCCCACCAGGTCGAGCCACCGGGGCCGCCCTTGACGATTTCCATCGGGTTGAGGCGGAAGGAGAGGAGAACCGCCTTCTTGAGCCACTGGTTGACCGTCCAGTTGCCGTCCGATGCGCGCTCCGCCACGCGGACCTTGCCGCTGTCCAGCAGGTTCAGCGCCGTTTCAACGGCGTCGCGCACCTCGCCCTTCGTGCCAGTCGTCACCGCATCGCGGTTGTCGAAGGCGGTCTCGATCGTGGAAGCGAGAAAGGCAAGATCGTGGGAGGTCATCGCAAATCCTAAAAATCCGGGCTGATTTCCAACGCTGTAGAGCATGATGCCCGAGATTTGAAGCGTTTTTCGGTTGCGGCGCACCGGGAGGCACGGTCTATGTCACGGGAACGTAAGTGATGAGATTCGCCGGCCGTTGCCGCGGCCTGCGTTGGAGACGAGACCCCATGACACGGATGAAGAAGCGGAATTTGCGGCGTAAGGACGGGGTCTGGGATCCCCTTGCAGACAGCGCGCAGGCACGGACCCGTGCCGCCAGTGTCGAAAAAACCCCGCAATCGCTCTCGCCGTCCTATCGTCTGGCCTATGCCGACGAGGACTTTCTCTGCCGCGAGGAACTGCGGCCGATCCGCCTTCAGCTCGAACTGCTGAAGACCGAGATGGCGCTGGCCGAGCGCGGCATCACCTCCACCGTCGTCATGTTCGGCGGCGCCCGTATTCCCGAGCCCGGCAAGGATGCCTGGGCGGCCAAGAACGAGACGCAGCGCGAGAACCTGACGGCAGCCTCCGTCTATTACGACGAGGCCCGCAAGTTCGCGCGGCTCTGCGCGGAGCATTCGGCGCAATCCGGCTACAAGGAGTTCGTCGTCGTCACGGGCGGCGGGCCGGGCGTCATGGAGGCGGGCAATCGCGGCGCGGCCGATGTCGGCGCGCCGTCGATCGGGCTGAACATCGTACTGCCGCACGAGCAGGCGCCCAATCCCTACGTCACGCCGGACCTCAGCTTCAACTTCCACTATTTCGCGATCCGCAAGATGCACTTCCTCGTGCGCGCCAAGGCCGTGACGGTCTTCCCGGGCGGCTTCGGCACGCTGGACGAACTGTTCGAGACGATCACGCTGATGCAGACGGGGCGCATGGCGCTGGTGCCGCTCATTCTGTTCGGTGAAACGTTCTGGCGCTCCATCGTCGATTTCGACGCTCTCGCCGCCTTCGGCACCATCGCGCCGGGGGATGTCGATCTGATCCAGTTCGTGGATACCGCCGACGAGGCCTGGGACATCATCGCCCGCTTCTACGGCAGCGTCGATCCCGCATCCCTGCCGCTCGCGTCCGGCGAGAGATAGAGCGTCCTTTCGCCCGGAAGCGGCAGGCAACAAGTTGGTCTGGCCTGCGTTCTCCTCGGTCACGAAGAGGAGACTGAAGCTATGACCAACAAGACCCTTGCCGACCTCGCCGAAAAGATGCGCGACATCGACATCTGCATGCTCTCGACGCACACGGATGCCGGCGCGATCGCCGGCCGGCCAATGAGCAACAACCGCAACGTCGATTACGACGGCAGCTCCTACTACTTCACGCTCGACGATACCCGCATGGTGGACGACATCAAGGCCGACCCCAAGGTCGCTCTCGCCTTTCAGGGGGCCAAGGCCTTTCTGGTAGCCGTGGAAGGCAAGGCCGACCTCATCCGTGACAGGCAAGCCTTCCAGGAACACTGGTCTGCCGATATCGACAAGTGGTTTGCCGACGGCATCGACACCGAAGGTCTGGTGATGATCAAGGTCGTTGCCGAGCGCGCGCACTATTGGGACGGCGAGGACGAAGGCGAAGTCACGCTGTGACCATCTGAAAGCAGAGCCCTGTCGAAACGAAAAATGCCCCGTCTCCGGGGCATTTCTATGTGAAGTGCAGGCTTCGTTTCCGGGATCAGATCTTCCGGGTCAGATCGGCCGCATCGATGAAGCCGTCGCCGTTCGCGTCCCGCTTCTGGAAGCGTTCGCCGGCAGCTGCCGTCACCTCGGCCAGCGAGAGCGAGCCGTTCTTGTCACTATCCGCCTGCTTGAACATGCGCGGGCCCATGGCGGGGATCATGGCCGGGCGCAGTTCCTGCAGCTTGGCGCGGGCTTCCTGGCGCTCCGGGCCCTTGTCCGCCTTGCGCATCTCGGCACGCGCCGCCTTGAAGGCTTCGCGCTTGGCCTTCACCTCGTCGGGTGTGACCTGCCCGTTCTTGTCGGTATCGAAGGCGGCAAAGGCGCGCGATGCCGCGGCATCGGCTTCGCTGCGCGAAACCTTGCCGTCCTTGTCCGTATCCAGCTGCTTGATCATCCACTCGGCGCGCTGCTCGCGCGTCGGGCCATTGTGCTTGGCGGCGAAGGACGGTGTTGCCAAGGCCGAGGCGGCGATGGCGACGGCGGAAAGGCCGAGGATGAGGGTTTTCTTGGTCATAAGTCGTCCTTGTCTAGAAACATGCGCCATCATCCCGACAGGCAGGATGTGGCCGCTTGCTGTGCTTGGGGATGCGGTGCCGCTTTATCGCAGGGCTGACCGCAGCATGTTCGTCCCTGAGCACAATGATAGAGGAGACGCCGCCCGGCACCAGTTAAACTTCGGTAATGAAGGCAGGGCGCTGGCTCAAGCGGAGCGTACGAGCCTGCGCAGGAAGCCGGCAAGGTCTTCTGTCACGAAGTCGATATCCGCGTTCCCATCTTCGCTCTGCTCCCAGGCCTCCGCGAATTCGTACTCGAAATTCTGCGGCACCAGGAGAACCGTCTTCATGCCGAGCGCCTTGGGCACCGTCAGGTTGCGCGGCAGGTCCTCGAACATGGCGGCATTGCGGGTATCGACGCGGTTGAGGCTCGCGAACTTGTCATAGGTCGCGCCCGCCGGCTTCGGCACGTAGTCGGCCGCGACGATGTCGAAGATATCGTCGAAATGATCGAGAATGCCGAGCGCCCGCGCCGCCATCTGCGCATGCACCACCGTGCCGTTGGTAAAGATGAACTTTCGCCCCGGCAGCGCCTTGATCGCATCGCCCAGCCCCGGATCGGGCGGGATGACGTTGTAGTCGATCGCATGCGCCTTCTGCAGGAAGTCGTTCGGGTCGATACCGTGATTGACCATCAGGCCCTTCAGCGTCGTGCCGTGGTCGCGGTAATACCGCTTCTGCAGCAGCTTCGCATCGGCCGGCTCCATCTGCAGCAGGTCGGCCACAAAGGCCGTCATGTTGCGGTCGATCTGCGAGAACAGGTTGACGCGATGCGGGTAGAGCGTGTTGTCCATGTCGAACACCCATTCGGTGACATGGGCGAAATCGTCGATGGTCGGCAGTCGGTCGATCGAGGTCATGAGGGCCTGTTCCAAGAATGCGAAGTCGGGCGCCAGAAAAGAGCGGCAGAGAAGAATGATACGCAAGCTGACAAACTATAAGTGTGCTGCGATAAGGAAACAGCCATGAGAACGATTTTCGTCGTCACGCACCCGGAATCCGTCCACCATGTCGAGAAGCGCGTCGGCGGATGGTTCGATACGGGTCTGACGAAACGGGGTCAGGCGCAGGCGGGCGCCATTGCGCAGGCCCTCTTTGCACGTATCGGCAACCGGCCGGTCGAGATCGTCAGCTCCGATCTGCTGCGCGCGTCCGAAACGGCCGATACGATCGCCGATCTGTTCCGAACGGGCATCACCGTAAACCGCGACCTGCGGGAAATCAGTTATGGTGCCGCCGAAGGACGGCCGCAGGAATGGCTCGACCTCAGGCACGAATCGATTCCGGAAGACGACCGGCTCGACTATCGCAACAGCCTGACCGGCGGCGAGACCCGGCGGGAACTGGCGACCCGGATCTATGGGGCGATGGATGCGATCATGGCCCGTCCCTGCGACTGTCAGATCGTCGTCACCCACGGCTTCGCCTTGACCTTCGTCGTGGCGAAGTGGATCGGCATGCCGATCCATGCTGCTGGCTGGGTCGCTTTCAAGGTGGCGTCGGGCAGCATCACCCATCTCGAGCAGGACGACCTGTGGCACAGCCAGGCGGTCGTGTCGCTCGGCGATATCGCCCACCTCGATACCGGTGCGGACTGACCGCTTACGGAACGATCAGCGTTCCCGCGCCGTGCTCGGTGAAGATCTCGAGCAGCACCGAATGGGCCGTCTTGCCGTTGAGGATGACGACGCCCTGAACGCCGGCCTTGATGGCCTCGATGCAGGTTTCGACCTTGGGAATCATACCGCCGGAAATCGTGCCGTCGGCGATCAGCGCCAGGGCTTCTGCGACGGAGAGTTCCTTGATGAGTTCCTTGTTCTTGTCGAGCACGCCGGGAACGTCGGTCAGGAACAGGAGGCGCGTGGCATTGAGCGCTCCGGCGATGGCGCCTGCAAACGTATCGGCATTGATGTTGTAGGTCGCGCCATCACGGCCGGGTGCGACCGGTGCGATGACGGGAATCATCTCGGAGCGGGCCAGGAGGTCGAGCAGCGTGCGGTCGACCTCGACCACCTCGCCGACGAAGCCGAGATCGAGCACGCGCTCGATATTGCTGTCGGGATCGATGATGGTCTTCTTGGCCTTTTCGGCAAAGACCATATTGCCGTCCTTGCCGCAAAGCCCGATCGCCCATTCGCCGGTCTGGTTGATGAGCGCCACGATCTCCTTGTTGATCGAGCCGGCCAGAACCATTTCGACGATCTCGACGGTCTTGGCATCCGTGACGCGCAGGCCGCCTTCGAACTTCGATTCGATGCCCATCTTGGTCAGCATGGCGCCGATCTGCGGGCCGCCGCCATGCACGACGATCGGGTTGACGCCGGACTGCTTGAGAAGCGCGATATCGGCGGCGAACGCCTTGCCGAGTTCCGGATCGCCCATGGCATGCCCGCCATATTTCACGACGATCGTCTTGTTCTCGTAACGCTGCATATAGGGCAGGGCCTGCGCGAGAAGACGGGCCTGGATTTCGCTTTCGGATGGGGACATGTCGGAAACCTTCGGGATCGATGCGGATGCTGTTTAGCGCAAGTTTTTTCTCGGGGGAATGATCGGAAGGTAATATAACGGCATGATGACAGCCGGAAATGGCAGCGCTTCGCGCCGCCTTCGGCCGAACATGAGGCCTGCGGCGTAAAAGCCGTGGAAAATGCGCCGAACCATGCGTATGATCCCGTCCATCATCCGCTTGGCATGGCCGCGGTTCTAGGCGAGCACATTGACATCATGACGACAGAAAACGCGAAGAGTGGCGATTCCCGCCTCGATCAGGTTATTGCCGGAGAATACGTCCTCGGCGTTCTCTCCCCGGAAGACCGGCAGAAGGTCGAGGCGCGCATGACGCTCGACCGCAACTTCGCAGCCATGGTCGATCACTGGCGCAGCAACATGCTGACCGTCGACCAGACGCCGCGACCCACCCGCCGCGCTCCGCGCCGCGCATCTCCCTTCGCCGAGCCGATGGCTGCGCGGGCCCGCCCCCAGCGCGAACGCGTGCCGGTCTTCAACGTGGCCATCTGGAACTCCGCCGCCTTCTGGCGCGGCGTCGCCTGCATCGCGACCATCGGCCTCGTCGCAACGGGCGTCTCCCAGTCCGGCCTCTTCGCAGCCTCGCCGACGCGTGGCCTGACGACGAGCCTTAATCTCGCAGGGTCTGATCTGGCGTTGACGGCACGTTACGATAACGACAGCGGCCGTCTCCGGCTCGCCCCTGTCGCAGCCGCTGCCAGCGCACCGGGCGTGGCGGATGCGAAGTCGCTCGAAGTCTGGCTGACGCCGGAAGGTGCCGCCCCCGTGTCGCTCGGCGTCGTCAACGCGAACAGCCATGGCGAAATCGTGGTGCCCAAGGCCGTGCGGAGCCGCCTGCGCGAGGGCGCTCCGATCACGGTCAGCCTCGAGCCGGCAGGCGGTTCGCCGACGGGCGCCCCGACGGGCAAGATCCTCAGCAGCGGCATTGCCGGTCGCTGAGCTGGCGTATCCGAGGGCGGCCATGCTCACGCGGGTTTGATCGGCGGGCTTCTTTCTGAACGGACCGGACAGGCGTAGAACACCGGCGCGGGCTTGATATCGCCCGCAAGGAGGTCCCATGCTCAGCCGCCGCTTCTTTCTCCTGACCGGCACGGCCGGTCTTGCCGCTTTTGCTTTGAAAAACCAGATTGCCCCCTTCGCCGCTGCCGAAACATTCGCGGTGACGAAGACGGACGCCGAATGGAAGGCGATGCTCGGTGACGAGCCGTACCGCATCCTGCGGCATGAAGACACGGAGCGCCCGTTCACGAGCGCCCTCAACGAGGAGAAGCGCAAGGGCACCTTCCAGTGCGCCGGCTGCGCCCTTCCGGTTTATTCCTCGGAAACGAAATTCGACAGCGGCACGGGTTGGCCGAGCTTCTGGCAGGCGCTGCCCGATGCCGTGGGAACGCGCACTGACACCTCGTTCCTGATGGTGCGGACCGAATGTCACTGCAGCCGCTGCGGCGGTCATCTCGGGCACATCTTCGACGACGGCCCGAAGCCGACCGGCAAGCGTCACTGTA
Organism: Rhizobium sp. PP-CC-3A-592; assembly: GCF_003217095.1. GTDB lineage: Bacteria > Pseudomonadota > Alphaproteobacteria > Rhizobiales > Rhizobiaceae > Ferranicluibacter. The sequence goes on along the minus strand of NZ_QJSR01000001.1, from coordinate 1,239,921 downwards.
TCAACGGCCTGTCGATGACCTTCGTGCCGGGTGCAGCACCCGCCTGATAACGGGCGCGGCAGAACCCAGGCGCGGCAGGCGGCTGCGCCGGGTGTGTTCGGATAGGATGTCAGTTCCGGATCGCGGTGAGGATGGCCGAGCGCAGCTCTTCGATGCCTTCGCCCTTTTCAGACGATGTCGCAACGATCTCCGGGAAGGCGGCCGGGCGCTTGCGGATCTTCTCCAGCGTCTCCGCCATCAGATGCGGCACGGCGCCCGCCTTGATCTTGTCCGTCTTCGTCAGCACCACCTGGTAGGAAACGGCGGCCTTGTCGAGCAGCGACAGCACGTCGTCGTCATTTGTCTTGATGCCGTGTCGGCTGTCGATCAGCACATAGACACGCTTCAGCGTGGCACGGCCGCGCAGATAGTCGAACACCAGCTTCGTCCAGGCATCCACATGCGCCTTCGGTGCCTGCGCATAGCCGTAGCCCGGCATGTCGATCAGCGCCATCGGCGGCAGGTCGCCGGCAGCACCCGAATATCCGTCCGGCACGAAGTAGTTGAGCTCTTGCGTCCGCCCGGGCGTGTTGGACGTGCGCGCCAGCCCCTTCTGCCCCACGAGCGCATTGATCAGCGAGGACTTGCCGACGTTCGAGCGCCCGGCGAAGGCGATTTCCGTCGGCCCCTCGGGCGGTAGGAACTCCATGGAGGGAACGCCGCGAATGAAGATCCAGGGATTGCCGAACATCGGCTTTTCGTCGTTCAGGGCGGTGTCGGTCATCGGCAGGTCCCTCAGGGGCTGAAAAAGAAAACCCCGGGCTTGCGGCCCGGGGCGGGAAGGTCGTTCGCTATTCCGCGGGCTTCGGTTTTCGCGAGAACAGGTTCTTGATGTTGTCGAACAGCTCGATCTTGACGCCGTGACGCTTCATGATGAAGGCCTGCTGGATGACCGAAAGCGTGTTGTTCCAGGCCCAGTAGATCACGAGACCGGCCGGGAAGCTCGACAGCATGAAGGTGAACACCACCGGCATCCAGGTGAAGAGCATCGCCTGCGTCGGATCGGGCGGCGTCGGGTTCATGCGCATCTGCAGGAACATGGTGACACCCATGATCAACGGCCAGACGCCGATCATCAGGGCGTGGGGAACGGCGAAGGGCAGGAGGCCGAACAGGTTGAAGAGCGAGGTCGGGTCCGGCGCGGACAGATCCTGGATCCAGCCGAAGAACGGCGCGTGCCGCATTTCGATCGTGACGTAGATGACCTTGTAGAGCGCGAAGAACACCGGGATCTGCAGGAGGATCGGCCAGCAACCCGCGATCGGGTTGATCTTCTCCTCCTTGTACAGCGCCATCATGGCCTGCTGCATGCCCATCCGGTCGTCGCCGAACTTCTTCTTCATCTCCTCCATCTTCGGCTGGATCTTCTTCATGTTCGCCATGGAGGCATACTGCTTGCTGGCAAGCGGGAAGAAGAGCGCCTTGACGACGATGGTTGTCAGAAGGATGGCGACGCCGAAATTGCCGAAGAAGCGGAAGAAGAAATCCATCAGCTTGAACATCGGCTTGGTGATGAAATAGAACCAGCCCCAGTCGATCAACAGGTCGAACTTCGGAATGTTGTAGCTCGCTTCATACCCATCGACGAGCGGCACCTGCTTGGCGCCGGCAAAGACGAGGTTGTTCAGCGTCGTCGTCTGGCCGGGTGCCACGGTGATGGCATCCTGCTTGTAGTCGGCTTGGTAGCGCGGGCGGCCGTCCGTGAAATGCGCGAAACGCGTCTCGTAGGGCGTCGCCTGCGGCGGGACGATGGTCGCCGCCCAATACTTGTCGGTGATGCCAAGCCAGCCGCCGGTCGTCTTGCCGGGCTGTGCCGGCGCATTGTCCTCGACCTTGCTGTAGCTGACCTCTTCGAGTCCATGCTCGCCGATGACGCCGATGAAGCCTTCATGCAGAACGTAGACGCTGGGCGTCACCGGCTTGTTGAAGCGGGTCACGCGGCCATAGGTGGACAGTGCGATCGGTGCGCCGGTCGCGTTCTGGATCGTGTCGTCGATCTTGAACATGAAATGCTCGTCGATCGAGATGACGCGCGTGAAGACCACGCCCTTTTCGTTGGCGAAGGTCAGCGTGACCGGCGTCGCGGTCGTCAGCTTCGCGCCTTCGGGCGCCGTCCAGACAGTGGACGGGCCGGGAACCGCACCGGTCGAGGCATCGCCGACATAGCCGATTTCGGTGAAGTAGCCTTCCGGCGTTTCGGCCGGGCTGAAAAGCGTGATGATCGGGCTCTTGTCGTCGACGGTCTCGTGATACTCGCGCAGCTTCAGGTCGTCGAGACGGGCGCCGGTGAGGTTGATCGAGCCGGAGAGGGCCTGCGTGTCGATGACGACGCGGGCAGAGCGGGCGATGGCCTCCTCACGCGCGGCACCCTGCGGCACGGCGCCGGGAACGGCGGTCGTCGCAGTGCCGGGAATAGCGCCGGGGATCGAGCCGCCGGTCGTGTTGGCCGGTGTCTGGGCCTGCTGGGCCTGCACGGCTTCCTGCGCGATGCGTTCGCGCTCCATCTTCGGATTGATATAGAGAAACTGCCAGGCGATGAGGATCAGCACCGACAGGCCGATCGCGATGAAATAGTTGCGGTTCTTGTCCATCATTCTTTCCTGGAGCCGGCCGGCGGCCGTGCCTGTTTCTGCCTGCCTTCGAGTGGGCCTTCGATTCGGGCACCGAGCATTTTTGCCAGCCTGTCGAAGGGGACGCCAAGCACCTCGCGGCGGGCGACAATCACATAATCGTGGCCGGGTTTCATTGCAAACGCGGCTTGGAGCCTGACGGCCTCGCGCAAGCGGCGGCGCATGCGGTTCCGTTCCACCGCATTGCCATGCTTCTTCGTCACCGTGAAACCGACGCGGGCGGGCTCGTCCGCCGCTTGTCTGTCGAGCACTTCGAGCAGGAAAACGGAGCCCTTCCGCTTCTCGCCTGCGCGCACGGCAAGAAACTGCGGCCGGCTTTTCAGCCGCCCGACAGTTGGTTTGGGATTACCTGACGTCATGCGTCTGGGATCTCTTGTCACCGGCAGCCTCCTGCAGGGCAGGAGTGCCGGCTGTGGCGACGGCGCGGACGCCGTATGCCATTAGGCCGAAAGACGCTTGCGGCCGCGGGCGCGACGGGCAACGATAACCTTGCGGCCGCCCTTGGTAGCAATACGTGCACGGAAACCGTGGCGACGCTTGCGAACAAGCTTGGAGGGTTGGTAGGTACGCTTTGGCATTTATTTTAATACCGCGGTGTGCGGCCCTTCTTGGTTTGCTTCCTTAAGCAAGCAGCGTTTCTGTCCAGGCACGGCAGAGCCGGCAAGCACGGAGCTTGCCCGCCATTCAGTTCCCAGACGTGCGGCGGCTTATAAGAATAAAAGTGTCAAAGTCAATCGCCAGCCCGGTTTCAAGGCGCTTTTCATGCGAAAACACGTCTTCCCCGATCCTCATCCCGCCCAGCGTCGCCTTGAGCGAAACGACGGCTGTCCGGGGAAATCGGCAGGTGTCCGCTACTATGTTATTAACCAGTTACCGATAATTTGCCCGGAAGAGCGCGGGAGGTGGGAACAATCTCCTGCGGGGACAGCCGTTGGAGGGAACGCGGGCCATGCGCATACGCGGTAAGATTTCGTTGATCGTCATCGTCATGAGCGTGGTCACGCTCGTCGTGGCCGGGATGGCGTTTGCCGTCGTCGCCCGCTACGACAGCCAGCTCGCTGCTTACAAGGGGGCTTCCGAGCGCGCCTATAATGGCGAGAAGCTCAACCGCCTGGTGACAGCCGTCGTCATGGAGTCCCGCGGCATCTACGCCGCGCCCACGCTGGAAAAAGCCGAGCCTTTCGCCGAGGGACTCTTGAAGACGCTCGACAAGATCGATGTCCTCACCGCCGAATGGCGCCCGCTGGTGCCGCAGGCGGATCTGCCGGCGTTCGAGGCCGTCGTCGGCCGCGCCGCCGAATTCCGCACCTTCCGCACGGAAACCGCGCGCCTCGCCCGCTCCGTCTCCCTGAAAGCCGCCAACGAGCAGGGCAACACCGACCAGAACCGCGCCAACCGCAAGGCCTTCCAGGCCGAGATCGACGCCGTCGTGACCAAGGACAAGGCCGATCTTACCGCGATCCAGACGGAAATCGACGGCATCGGATGGCAGATGACCATCATGATCGCGGCGACCGCTCTCATCGGTCTCGCCGCTGGCCTGCTGGTTGCCGTCTCCATCGCCCGCCGCGAACTCAGCCGGCCCATATCCGACCTCACCCGGTCGATGACGGCACTGGCCGGGGGCGATCTCGACGTCGATCTTCCCGAGGCCAAGCGGTCCGACGAGATCGGCGAGATGGCGCGTGCCGTCGAGGTCTTCAGGAGCAATGGTCTTGCCGCCCGCCGCACGAGCAGCGAAGACGGCGTTCTGCGCGAAAAGACCGCCGACCTGCAGGTCAGCATGGCGCATGTCGTGGAGGCCGCTGCCGCCGGCGATTTCTCCCGCCGCATCACCCGGACCTATGACGAACCGAGCCTCGATCGCTTTGCCGGAAATGTGAACGAACTCGTGGCAGGCGTCGATCGCGGGATCGGGGAGACCGGTCGCGTCATCGCAAGCCTTGCCCAAGGCGATCTGACGCAGCCCATGACCGGCGATTTCCAGGGCGCCTTTGCCGAACTCCAGCGCAATGTGAACGAAACGCTTTCGGTCCTTCAGAAGACGCTCGGCGAAGTCCGCTCGACGACGCTCGAGATCACCGGCGCTTCGGGCGAGCTGCGCTCGGCCACGGATGACCTTGCCAAGCGCACCGAACAGCAGGCCGCATCCCTCGAGCAGACCTCGGCCTCGCTCGGCCAGATCACGGTTGCCGTCCAGACATCGACGGAGCGTGCCCAGGAAGCTACCTTCATCGTGACGCAGGCCAAGGAAGCGGCCGCCCAGTCCGGCACCGTCGTGCGCAGCGCGGTCGACGCCATGGGCCGCATCGAGCAGGCGTCGAGCGAAATCGGCAAGATCACCAACGTCATCGACGAAATCGCCTTCCAGACGAACCTGCTCGCCCTCAATGCCGGTGTAGAGGCCGCGCGAGCAGGCGAGGCGGGCAAGGGCTTTGCGGTCGTCGCCCAGGAAGTGCGCGAGCTGGCCCAGCGTGCGGCGCGCGCCGCCAAGGACATCAAGGTGCTCATCGCCAAATCCGGTGCCGAAGTGTCCACCGGCGTGCAGCTGGTGCAGGAAACGGGGCAGGTTCTCGGCGAGATCGAAAGCCGGGTCCTCTCGATCACGGATCACATCCACTCGATCGCCACGGCTGCGCGCGAGCAGGCCACGGGCCTCGGCGAGGTCTCCACGGCCGTCAACCAGATGGACAAGGTGACCCAGCAGAACGCTGCCATGGTGGAAGAGGCGAACGCCGCCACCCACAGGCTCTCGACGGAAGCGGAAAACCTCGCGCAGATGATCGGCCATTTCCGGCTGGATCAGTCCAAGCCGGCCGTCGCCTACGCCACGTCGAACACGCGACCAGGCACCACGGCCCTGCCGGTCCGCCCGGCGCCCCTGAAAGCCGTCGCGCCGCGTGCAGGTGCGCCCAGGCCCGTTTCCGCCACCGCCCGTCCCGTGGCATCGCCGGCCCGCAAGATGATGGGATCCGTCGCTCGCGCCTTCTCCGCGGGCCCGTCCACCCATGCCGCACCCGTCCCTGCGGCCTCGCAGGACAACTGGGAGGAGTTCTGAGCCGCCCGGCCCTGGTATCCGTAAGCCTCAGGCGCCCGGCTTGGACATTCGGCAGGTGTGACCTATAATTGGCGCGATGCGCCGGTGAACGGCCGGTCGTGTCCGGCAGGTCGGCGCCATGGGAACGCTGAATGTCGATGGACGCCATCAACGAGACGGCTCTGGACGAGCCGCAGCTGCGCTCGGGGTTCCTGCGCGGCCTTTCCGGCAAGCTCCTGCTGCTGACGATCCTGTTCGTCATGATCGCCGAAATCCTGATCTTCGTGCCGTCGGTGGCCAATATGCGGCTGCGCTGGATGCAGGACAGGCTGAACACGGCGGCGGCTGCCGCCGTCGTGGTGGATGGCCTGCAGAACATGCAGCTCTCCGGCCCGGTGCGCGAGGATACGTTGATGGCGACGGGAACGAAGGCGATCGCCCTTCGCCGCGCCGAGGAATCGCGCCTGATCGCCGCGACCGAAATGCCGCCGGAAGTGGATGCGAAGTTCGACGTGGCCAATACCGGCGCTGGCGGTGCCATCCGTGATGCCTTCGACACGCTGCTTTTCGGCGGCGATCGCACCATCCGCTTCTACGGGCCGATCGGCGAGAGCGACACGCTGATCGAACTGGTCATGGACGAACGCAGCCTGCGCAAGGCCATGCTCGTCTACGCGCGCTCCGTCTTCCTCGTCTCCATCGGTATCTCGCTGTTCACGGCAACCCTGATCTTCCTCGTCATCAACCGCGTGATGATCGCCCCGATCCGCCGCATGACGGCGAGCATGCGGGACTTTGCCGCCGACCCCGCCGACCCCCGCCGCGTGATGGAGCCCTTGCCGGGTCACGATGAGCTCGCCATGGCCGGCCGGCACCTTGCCGCGATGCAGACCCAGCTGCAAAAAACCCTGAAGCAGCAGAAGAACCTCGCCGATCTCGGTCTGGCCGTTTCCAAGATCAACCACGACATGCGCAACATCCTGTCGTCCGCGCAGCTGCTGTCCGACCGCCTGGCCGATGTGGACGACCCCGTGGTCAAGCGATTCGCGCCGACCTTGCTGCGCACGATCGACCGTGCGGTCGGGTACACCAGCGAAGTGCTGGAATATGGCCGCACGACCGAGCCGGAGCCGCGTCGCCGCTTTATTGCCCTGCGCCCGGTGGTGGAGGATGTCGGCGACGTGCTCGCGATCGACCCGAAGTCCGGCATCGGCTTCGTCATAGCGGTTCCCGACGATCTGGAGGTCGATGCGGATGGCGAGCAGCTGTTCCGCGTGGTGCACAATATCTGCCGCAATGCCGTTCAGGCACTGGTGAACGAGAACGATCCCGGCAACCCCGCGCGCAACGTCACGGTCTCCGCCATGCGCACCGGCAGCGTCGTCAGCATCACCGTCGATGACACTGGCCCTGGCATGCCGCGCAAAGCGCGGGAGAACCTGTTTGCAGCCTTCCGCGGCTCGGCCCGCTCGGGCGGCACCGGCCTCGGTCTGGCGATTGCCCGCGAACTGGTGCTCGCCCATGGCGGCACCATCGCGCTGGTGGAAAAAGCGACGCCCGGCACGCTGTTCCGCATCGAACTTCCCGACCGTCCGGTCCCCCTCGACGCGTTCCGTTCGCAGGGGCGAACCTGAACCCGAAATCTACCGTCATCTCTTCGTCATGGAAAATGACAATGATTTCAAGGTGATGAGAAATGGCTGCTGCAAAAATCAGGAAATTTCCCGAATTTGGCTTGCATTCATTTCTCCCAGGCTTTAGAGGATCGCCACGCACACAGCAGACGCTGTTGCACGCACCCGTAGCTCAGCTGGATAGAGCATCAGACTACGAATCTGAGGGTCGGACGTTCGAATCGTTCCGGGTGCGCCATTTCTTTTACCACGTAAAACATCACGATACGGACACTCCTTTACCGCTTGACGGATAGGTTTCCGGCAGTGTCGTCCTGCCGCTCTTTCCCTCCTCATCGTCCGCCTGTCGCGGCGTGCGAGCCTGCAGGACGGCCAAGGGCGGGTTTGAGCAGGTCGAGGGTGCGCAGGTCCGGCTTGCCGACGAAATAGCGCTTCAAGGCCGTCTCGAATGGTGCGGGATCGCTACCCCCATGGGTTGCTGCATAGGAAAAGAGCGTCATCGACGAGCGGAACTTCAGGTCGTCAGGGCTGGAGAAGATCGCGCGGGCCGTCAGCGTATCGTCCAGCCCGTTGACGGTCGATGTGCACTCCATAAGCCTTTTGCCGAGAAGGGGATGCTGGAGATAGGCTTGTGCTTCCGCCAGCCCGGAGATCGCGAAGTGCCGTGCGGTGGGTGAGGACCCCAGGCCCCCGATCTGCGGAAAGACGAACCACATCCAGTGCGTCCGCTTTTCCCCCGCCGCCAGCTCGCTCAGCGCCTGTTGATAGATGCGCGATTGCGCTTCGATGAAGCGGGTAAGATGGAAGGTGTCTTTCATGGCCGTCTCCTGAATGTCAGGTATGCCAAACCATCCCGCACCCTGTTTGTTCGGCACGTTGACGCTGCGTAGGCTGTGCGGAAACTAAACCGGGGGATCGCCGTCGAAGCGCAGCGCGGAGCGTCCGCTGGTCACATCGCTCGCCAGCAACCTTGCCGGATCGCGCAAGCCCTCCGGTACGTCGACGGTGAGATCGGCGCCGGTCGCGATGAAGGTCTCCTCGATGATCAGGGCGCCGAGGCTTGTCATGCGGGCCCTGAGCAGGGCAAGGTCTGCGAAGACGACACGCAGGGTGCCGCGCGCCATCGCGATATGCTCGATGCGCTCCGCGCCGTGCAGCGCCATGGCCGCCGTGCCGCCATAGGCCCGCATCAGGCCACCGCTGCCGAGCAGGATGCCGCCGAACCAGCGGATGACGAGAACGACGACATGATCGAGCCCTTGCCCGTCGATCGCTTGCAGGATGGGCTTGCCCGCGGTGCCGCCCGGTTCGCCATCGTCGCTGAAACGATAGGTCTGCCCGATCCGCCAGGCCCAGCAATTGTGCGTGGCCGTAGGGTCCGACTGGGTGGCTAGAAATGCGCGCGCCTCCGCCTCGTCGGTGACCGGCGCGCAATGCGCCAGAAACCGGCTCTTCCGGATCTCCTGAGGAAAACTGTGCGGTCGGGCAAGCGTGAGCATGCCGTCTCATACGGCAAATTCCGGAGCGTTGAAATCCGCATCGAGGCGAGGACGGAGCGCCGGGACGACGCCATGATTCGTCCCGGCTCATGGATGGCGTCGCTCGTCAGCCGATCGACATCAGGCTGGCATTGCCGCCGGCCGCAGCCGTGTTGACGCTGGTGGAGACCTCTTCCAGCAGCCAGTTGAGGCAATAGGCTTCCGGATTGACCGCAAGCTCCTTGGCTGCTGCCGCCTGCACGAGGACGAGCGGACCCGTCAGGCCTGCGATGGTCTGGCTGGCCGCCTTCACCCGGTCTGCATCCCCTTCGATGAGTGCGCCGGAAAAGGGACCGGCAGAGGCCCAATCGCTGGCAAACGACAGGCGCGCCGCAACGCTTGCCGGCAGCGCGGTGAGATCGCCTTCGAGCCCTGAAGCGGCATCGATGACGCCCGTATTGCCGGTCGCGAGAACGGCCGAGATCTGACGGATCAGGCCCTCCATCGTCTGCGGTACCAGAAGGATCTGGCCGCGCGGATGCAGCGCGTAGAGATTGCGCTCGCCAACCGGCCCCGGCATCTCGCTGACGAGGCCGAGCGGCGACAGGCTGCCGGTGTCGCGGGCAGCGGACGCCTCCGCTTTCAGGCCGCAGCCGTCGAGCCACTTGGCGAAGTCGAGCAGCGCCGGATCCGTGTGCACGGAACTGACCTGCGGCGGAACCGGGGCGACGCGGACGAGGCGGCCAAGATAGAGCGGGCCGCCGGCCTTCGGCCCCGTGCCCGACAGTCCGCGCCCGCCAAAGGGCTGCACGCCGACGACCGCGCCGATGATGTTGCGGTTGACGTAGAGATTGCCGGCCTTCACCCGGCTTGTCACATGCGCAATGGTCTCATCGAGGCGCGTGTGCAGGCCGAAGGTCAGGCCGTAGCCGGTGGCGTTGATGTCGTCGATCAGTCGGTCGAGATCGTCCCGCTCGTAGCGCAGGACATGCAGCACCGGCCCGAACACCTCGCGGGCGAGGTCCGAGAGCTTGGCGATCTCGATGATGGTCGGTGCGACGAAGGTTCCATGCGCGGTGGCATCCGGCATGGCGATCTGCTCGACACGCGCGCCGATGCCGCGCATGGCGGCGATGTGCTTGTCGATCGTCTCTTTCGCCTCAGCCGAGATCACCGGCCCGACATCGACGGCCAGCCGGTCGGTGCGGCCGATATCCAGTTCGTGCAGAGCGCCCTTCAGCATGGTCAGCACGCGGTCGGCCACATCCGTCTGCAGGCAGAGGACGCGCAGTGCCGAGCAGCGCTGCCCGGCGCTGTCGAAGGCGGACGCGATGACGTCGGCCACCACCTGTTCGGCAAGCGCCGAACTGTCGACGATCATGGCGTTCTGCCCGCCCGTCTCGGCAATCAGCGGGATCGGCTTGCCCTCGGGCGAGAGCCGGCCGGCAAGCTGGGCCTGGATGAGCCGCGCCACTTCCGTCGATCCTGTGAACATCACGCCGGCGACGCCGTCCGCCCCGACCAGCGCCGCCCCCACGCGCCCGTCGCCGGGCAGGAATTGCAGCACATCCCTGGGGATGCCGGCCTCATGCAGCAGGCGCACGCCTTCGGCGGCGATCAGCGGCGTTTCCTCGGCGGGCTTGGCGAGCACCGGATTGCCGGCGACCAAAGCGGCGGCGATCTGTCCCGTGAAGATCGCCAGCGGGAAATTCCAGGGGCTGATGCAGACGATCGGGCCAAGAGCCCCATGCGCCGGACCCAGCGTCCGGCCGGCCTGTTCGGCATAGTAGCGCAGGAAGTCGATCGCTTCGCGCACTTCGGCAATCGCGTTCGGTGCGGATTTGCCGGCCTCGCGGATGATGAGGCCAAGGAGGTCGGGCATCTGCGCCTGCATCAGGTCGGCCGCACGCGACAGGCACGCGGCCCGCTCGGCCGGCGCCGTTGCGCCCCATCGAGCGCTGGCATTGGCGGCAAGCGTCACGGCCCGCGCGGCATCGGCGTCCGACGCCTCGGTCACGGTGCCGACGCGATCGCGCCGGTCGCCCGGGTTCTCGACAGGCCGCGATGGCCCGGCCGGCGTGTCGCCCGCGAGCATGGGGGCAGCGGTCCAGTCGGCGGTCGCACCCTTGGAGAAAGTCTCCGAGAGCATCGAGAGCGTCGTTTCCGAGGAGAGGTCGAGGCCAGCCGAGTTGCTGCGGCCGGGATAGAGCGCTGAGGGCAGGCGGATCTTCTCGTGCGGCGCGCCGGGGGAGGGCATGTTGCGCACGATCTCCACCGGATCTGCGATCAGTTCGTCCACGGACACGGCGGGATCGGCGATCCGGTTGACGAAGGACGAGTTGGCGCCATTCTCCAGCAGGCGGCGGACGAGATAGGCGAGCAAGGTTTCATGCGTGCCCACGGGCGCATAGATGCGGCAGGGCCGGTTGAGCTTGTCCGCACCGACAACCTCGTCGTACAGCGGCTCGCCCATGCCGTGCAGGCACTGGAACTCATAGTCGCCGACGGTGAAGTCCGGGCCGGCCATGGCATGGATGGTGGCGAGGCTCTGCGCGTTGTGGGTGGCGAACTGGGGGAAGATCACGTCTTTCGCCGCCAGCAGCTTGCGTGCGCAGGCGATATAGGACACGTCGGTGTGGATCTTGCGCGTGAAGACCGGGAAGTCTTCGAGCCCGTCCACCTGCGCCCGCTTGATCTCCGCATCCCAATAGGCGCCCTTGACGAGGCGCACCATCACGCGGTGGCCGGAGCGGCGGGCAAGGTCGATGACGACGTCAAGCACCATGGGGCAGCGCTTGCCGTAGGCTTGGACGACGAAGCCGACGCCGTGCCAGCCGGAAAGATCCGGATCGAGCCGCAGGGCTTCGAGAAGGTCGAGCGACAGTTCCAGCCGGTCGGCTTCCTCGGCGTCGATATTGAGCCCGATATCGTAGCCCTTGGCGATCAGCGCCAGCGCCTTCACGCGGGGCAGAAGTTCGCGCATGACGCGCGCCGACTGCGCCCTGACATAGCGGGGATGCAGCGCCGAGAGTTTGATGGAAATGCCGGGACCCTCATAGATCCCTCGGCCGGCTGCGGCCTTGCCGATGGCATGAATGGCGTTTTCGTAGTCGGCGTAATAGCGCTTCGCATCGGCCGCCGTCGTCGCAGCCTCGCCGAGCATGTCGTAGGAATAGCGGAAGCCGCGCGCTTCCAGCGAGCGGGCACGCTTCAGCGCCTCTTCGATGGTTTCGCCGGTGACGAATTGCTCCCCCATCATCCGCATGGCCATATCGACGCCGCGGCGGATGACCGGCTCGCCGGCCCGCGCGATGAGACGCGTGAGCGCTGCCGAAAGCCCGCGGTCATTGACGGTCGAAGTCAGCTTGCCGGTAACGACGAGGCCCCAGGTGGCCGCGTTGACGAAGAGCGAACGTCCGCCGCCGACATGCGAGCGCCAGTCGCCCGTGGCGATCTTGTCGCGGATCAGCGCGTCGCGCGTGGCCGTATCGGGAATGCGCAGCAGAGCCTCGGCAAGGCACATCAGCGCCACGCCCTCCTGGCTCGACAGCGAGTATTCATGCACCAGCCCCTCGACGCCCGAGCCCTTGTGTTTGGCACGCAGCGCAGTGATGAGCCCGCGCGCGGTCTTGGCGGCCTGTCCCCGTACGTCCTCCGGCAACATCGCCTCTTCCAGAAGGGCAGCAACGCAATGCGCTTCCGACTGGCGATAGGCGCGTGTGACGGCAGCCCGAAGCGGCGTCGGGGCAGCGAGCGGCGGTGCAAAGGCCTTAAAGGGCAGCGGCATCGTGTCGAGGGTGGACTTCGGCGACGTCTGGCTCATCGGGAGGCCTTTTCAGGTGTGGAAACAGGGAGATGCGTCATGTCGAACACGATGCGCAGAATACGGCCGCTCGCGCCGCATCTCCATCCGGAAAAAATGGCAGAACGCCTTACGATCCACGCTTGGAACCCCTTTCGGGCGTGGTTCATGCGGCGCTTAAGAAAATACGCCGTCGGATCGCCTAGAGCAGGACATGCGCCGACAAAGCCTGTCGCGCCGTCAGACACTCGTCGTCGCCCGGCATACAGGTGCGACAAACGATCGGCCTGACATCGTAGATGCCGCAGCCGACATGCTGACCCAACACGCCGGACAATGCCGCGCACCTATCGTTCTCGCACCGCATGCCGCCGAGATCGACGGACACCAGCTCTTCGGGAATCCGTGCCAGTTCCTCCTCGCTCTCCATCGAGAAGCGCGGCCAGTTGGCGGAGTAGGAACAGCAGGCGCCGCAGCTTTGGCAGTCGAAATCATCGGTGGGAACGGCAGGCATCATGCGCGAAACCTACCACGCAAAGCCAGGTCGCGCCATGCCGCGCGCGGTGTCCGAAATGCGCAAGCGATCGAACGAGGTCCCTAGGCAAAAGCTGAGAACGAGCGTAAATGCCTCTGTACACATTTTGTCGCCAGCTTGCGCGACATGACGGCACAAGAGGAGTTCGACCGATGAGATGGAAGCGCACGATCCAGCTGCTGGATGTTCATTGCGAGGGCGAAATCGGCAAGGTCGCGATTGGCGGCGTGCCGAAAATTCCGGGCAACACCATCGCCGAGCAGCTTCATCACATCAATACCGTGGATGACAGCCTCAGGCGGTTCCTCTGCCTGGAGCCGCGCGCGGCCTCCATCGGCTCGGTCAATCTGCTGCTGCCGGCCAAGCGTCCGGAAGCCGATGCCGGCTTCATCATTCTGCAGGCCGATCAGGCGCATGCCATGTCCGGCTCCAATTCGATCTGCGTCACCACGGCGCTGCTCGAATCCGGCATCGTCGAGATGAAGGAGCCGGAAACGGTCGTCATGCTCGACACCGCCGCCGGCCTCGTCAAGGCGACGGCGACATGCCGCGACGGCCGCTGCGAGCGCGTCAAGCTGACCATGACCCCGTCCTTCGTCCAGGCGCTGGATGTCGCGGTGGAAACGCCGCAATGGGGCACGATCAAGGTCGATCTCTGCTATGGCGGCATCTTTTATGCGCTGGTGGATGTTCACCAGATCGGCACGACGATCGAGAAGGCCAATGCCCGCGCGATCGTGGAGGCCGGCATGATCATCAAGGATATCGTCAACCGCACCATCCCGACGGTTCATCCAGAGATCCCGGAGATTTCCGGTGTCGCCTATGTCATGTTCCGCAGCACGGAAGCCGATGGCACGGTGCGCACCTGCACGACCATGTGGCCGGGCCGTGTCGACCGCTCTCCCTGCGGCACCGGCAGCTCCGCCAACCTCGCCACGCTGCACGCCCGCGGTCTGGCAAAGCCCGGCGATGTATTCAAGTCCCGCTCGATCATCGGTTCGGAGTTCGAGGTCGGGCTCGAAAGCGTCACCGAGGTCGCCGGCCGCCCGGCCATCATTCCCACCATCTCCGGCCGGGGCTGGACGTTCGGCCTCCACCAGGTCGCCCTCGATCCGTTCGATCCCCTGGCCGACGGGTTCGCCCTGACCGATACCTGGGGCCCGCAGGCCGGCGAGATCCGCTAGCCTGCATCCTGTCCGGCACGGTTGCGACGGGCAGTCGAAGTTGACGATTGACCGATGTCGTTCACCCGTTGTGAACGATGTGTCGTCGGCGTGTGGGCTATGTTTGTCATGCATTGTTGCTAAAGCTGAGGCATCTTCTTCCTCAACGGAGCCCGCACCCATGTCCACCAGCGCCATCGTCCTCGTCGGACGCATTCTCCTCTCCATCATCTTCATCGTCGCCGGTTTCGGCAAAATCACCAACCTGTCGGGAACCGCCGGCTATTTCGCCGGCGCCGGCCTGCCGGTGCCGATGGTCACCGCGGTGATCGTCTCGCTCGTTGAACTCGTCGGCGGCATCTTCATTCTCGTCGGCTTCTTCACGCGCCCGACGGCCTATGTTCTCGCGGCCTTCTGCATCGCCACGGCGTTCATCGCGCATTTCAACTTTGCCGACATGAACCAGATGATCAACTTCCAGAAGAACTTCGCCATGGCTGGCGGCTTCCTCGTGCTCGCAGCCTTCGGCCCCGGCGCCCTTTCGGTCGACGCACGCCGCGCCTGATCGCCTCTCTTTCGCCCAATGAAAACCCGCCGGATCGACATCCGGCGGGTTTTTGCGTTTCTCGGATGGCGCGTCACGCTACGGGGTAGATGACCCCCTTGCGCAGGATCATGTTGCCGTAGAGGCGTGGCTCGCTGGTCTGCACCACTGTGTGCGCCGCCTTGACCCGCGGATAGAAGTCGGGGCCGAGCAGCGGCACCACGGTCCTCTCCGGCTCATGCCGGGCGCAGCAGGCGATCAGCTCCGCGTGTACGGGATCGAGAAGGTCCCGGTCCTGCTTCACCGTCGCGCGAAAGATCGCCTCGTCCACGAAATCGTCGATCGGCATGACGCTGAGGATGGCATCGACCACCGGCACCACGCCGTGGCCATCGAGACGGATCAGGCGGCGGGCATGTTCGAGCGCGGGATAGTTGCCATCGACGATGGCGATCTCGTCGCCATGGCCCATGGCGCGGAGCGTTGCGAGCAGGTCGGGGCTCAGGAGAGGGGAAAGACCTTTCAGCATCAGGCAGGTTCCTTGAAGAGGACATTGGTGTCGAGAAGATAGCGCGAGAAGAGCGGCAGGCTCGCCCCGCCGATGGCACGCGCCTCGGAGCCGACCGCGCCCTCGATGATATCGGGCACGATGACACCCTGCAGGTCGAGATCCTGCACGGCCGTGCGCGTGGCGGCGACGATGCGCGCGCGCACCCAGCCGGGAAAGCCGCCATCGATGACGGCTGCGGCAAAATCGATGATCGAGGCGGCGGAGATGATGGCGCGGGCGAGCGCCTCGGCCGTCTGGACGATCCAGTCCTCCAGCGCTGCGCCGAAATCGATCCACTCCTCGGCCGTGTACCAGAGCGGCCGCGCATCGATGCCGCGGTCCCGCAGCATGTTTTCCAGCACGAAGATCGAGGCGACCTTGAGGAGCGGCTGCGTGCGCCCGTCCGGCCCGGGCACCTGCAAGGGGCCGAGCGCCCCCGCGGTCCCCGTGCGGCCGGAGAACAGCGCGGAGTTCAGCACGATGCCGCCGCCGATGAAGGAGCCGATGTAGAAATAGATGAAATCCGGATAGTTCGCGCCGACGCCGAACACGAGCTCCGCACCGCAGGCGCTCGTCGCGTCGTTCTGCAGATAGACCGGGTAGGACGTGCGCTCCGACACCGCAGCCTGCAGATCGAAATGCCGCCAGCGCTCCATGGCCTCGCTCGGTGCGCCGACTTCGGGCGCCCAGTTCCACAGCTCGAACGGCGTGGCGATGCCGATGCCGGCGATGCGCGAGCGCTCGTCGGCGCTCAGCATCCGCTCAAGCTTCGTCACCCCCTCGGTGATGAAGGCGAGGATGTCGTCCGGCATGGGGTAGGGGTAAGGCTGGTGAAGGTTGAGCCGGATCGTGCCGACGAAATCCATCAGGATAAGGTCGGCGCTGCGCCGGCCGATCTTGACGCCGAAGGAGTAGACGGCGGACGGATTGAGATGCATCGGCACCGATGGCTGCCCGACGCGACCGCGCGTCGGCTCGCCGCGGATCAGGAGCCCGTCCTTCTCCAGCGCGCGCATGATCACCGACACCGTCTGCGCCGAAAGACCCGAGCGGCGCGCGATATCCGCCTTCGACAGGCCATCGTGGCGACGAACGAGCGACATGACGAGGCGCTCGTTGTGAGCACGCACGCGCGTCTGGTTTGCCCCGCCCGCGGGATCCACGACGTCGGGCATGACAGGCAGCGTCTCCTGTTCGATAAAGTCCGTCATTCCAAGTCCTCCCGTCCCGGCGCAGTGCCGGAACCGTCCCTGCGCTTTTTCTCTGCATGTTAGGCATGCGGCTGCACAATCGACAGGCAGAGAATGCCACAGGTTTTTAATAAATCAATTTGATTTAGTTATTGACAGGCAAAAACGTTTAGTGTTTGCTCGCTAACGGAAGCGCGGTTTCATTGCGGAGGACGTAACGATCGCGAAGCCTGACGGGCCGGGAACCCGGCTCACCATTTGATCCTTGGGAGGATATCCATGAAGAATCTCGTAACCGCCGGTCTCGGCGCGCTGGCGCTCGGCGTCGTTTTCGCGGGCTCGGCACAGTCTGCCGACGTGACCGCCTGCCTCATCACCAAGACCGATACGAACCCCTTCTTCGTCAAGATGAAGGAAGGCGCCGAAGCCAAGGCCAAGGAACTGGGCGTGACGCTCAAGGCCTATGCCGGCAAGATCGACGGCGATAGCGAAAGCCAGGTTGCCGCCATCGAAACCTGCATCGCCGATGGCGCCAAGGGTATCCTGATCGCCGCGTCCGACACCAAGGGCATCGTGCCCACCGTCAAGCAGGCCCGCGACGCCGGTCTTCTCGTCATCGCGCTCGACACCCCGCTGGAACCGGCCGACAGCGCCGATGCGACGTTTGCGACCGATAACCTTCTTGCCGGCAAGCTGATCGGCCAGTGGGCTGCTGCCACCCTCGGCGATGCCGCCAAGGACGCCAAGGTCGCCTTCCTCGATCTTACCCCCTCGCAGCCTTCCGTCGACGTCATGCGCGACCAGGGCTTCATGATGGGCTTCGGCATCGACCCGAAGGACCCGAACAAGATCGGTGACGAGGACGACGCCCGCATCGTCGGCCACGACATCACCAACGGCAATGAAGAAGGCGGCCGTACCGCCATGGAAAATCTTCTCCAGAAGGATCCGACCATCAACGTCGTCCACACGATCAACGAACCGGCCGCGGCCGGTGCTTACGAAGCGCTCAAGGCCGTCGGCCGCGAGAAGGACGTATTGATCGTCTCCGTCGACGGCGGTTGCCCGGGTATCAAGAACGTCGAGGAAGGCGTTATCGGTGCGACCTCGCAGCAGTACCCGCTGCAGATGGCGGCGCTGGGCGTCGAAGCCATCAAGAAGTTCGCCGACACCGGCGAAAAGCCGCAGCCGACCCCCGGCAAGACCTTCTTCGACACAGGCGTCTCGCTGGTCACCGGCAAGCCTGCTGCAGGCGTCGAATCGATCGACATCAAGGCCGGCACGGACAAGTGCTGGGGCTGATCTGCGCATTTCCATGCACCATGCGAGGGGCGGCTTCGGCCGCCCTTTTTTCAAAATACGTCCATCTTGACCCGTCATCCCGACGAAGCGCCCGGCCGGGCATGACCTCCCGTTCGAGGTCATCTGCACCGGCCGCCAAGCGGAGGATATATTGATGAGCGAGCCAACAGCCGCTGCGCGGCCCTCGCAGGACTTCGAGTCCGTCCTGTCCGGCAGTTCCAAGACGGTTGCGTCTTTCGACACCGACCGCAAGACACCCGTCCAGCACTTCCAGCATTTCCTGCACTCGCGGCCCTCTGCGGTTCCGCTGATCGTGCTCGTGCTGTCGCTGATCATCTTCGGCTCGATCCTCGGATCGAAATTCTTCTCCGCCTTCTCGATGACGCTGATCCTGCAGCAGGTGGCGATCGTCGGCATCGTCGGTGCGGCGCAGACGCTGGTCATCATGACGGCAGGCATCGATCTCTCGGTCGGCGCCATCATGGTGCTCTCCTCCGTCGTTATGGGCCAGTTCGTCTTCCGCTACGGCCTGCCTGTCGAAGTCGCGATCCTGTCCGGCTTTGGCGTTGGCGCGCTCTGCGGCGCCATCAATGGCTGGCTGATTGCCCGCATGAAGCTGCCGCCCTTCATCGTCACGCTCGGCATGTGGCAGATCATCCTCGCCTCCAACTTCCTCTATTCCGCCAACGAGACGATCCGCAGCCAGGATATCGAGGCGACCGCGCCGCTTCTCAAGCTGTTCGGCTACACGTTCCGCATCGGCGGCGCCGTGTTCACCTATGGCGTCGTCGCCATGATCCTGGTCGTCGCCCTTCTCTGGTACGTCCTGAACAAGACCGCCTGGGGACGCCATCTCTACGCCGTCGGCGACGATCCGGTCGCAGCCGAACTCGCAGGCGTCAACGTCAAGCGCATGCTCCTCTCGGTCTACACGCTTTCCGGCATCATCTGTGCCCTTGCCGGCTGGGCTCTCATCGGCCGTATCGGGTCGGTTTCCCCGACTGCCGGCCAGTTCGCCAACATCGAATCCATCACGGCCGTCGTGATCGGCGGCATCTCGCTCTTCGGCGGACGCGGTTCGATCATGGGCATGCTGTTCGGAGCGCTCATCGTCGGCGTCTTCCAGCTTGGCCTGCGCCTCATCGGCACCGACCCGCAATGGACCTATTTCATGATCGGCGTTCTCATCATCGCCGCCGTCGCCATCGACCAGTGGATCAGAAAGGTAGCAGGCTGATGAACGCTCCCGCCTATAATGAGGCACCCCTCCTCACCGGCCGCGGTCTCGTCAAGCGCTACGGCCGCGTCACCGCCCTCGATCACGCGGATTTCGATCTGCACAAGGGCGAGATCCTCGCCGTCATCGGCGACAACGGTGCCGGCAAGTCCTCGCTGATCAAGGCGATCTCCGGCGCGATCAAGCCCGATGAGGGCGAGATCCGCCTCGACGGCCAGCTGATCAGCTTCAAATCGCCGATCGAGGCGCAGAAGGCCGGCATCGAGACCGTCTACCAGAACCTCGCGGTGTCTCCGGCACTGTCGATCGCCGACAACATGTTCCTCGGCCGCGAGATCCGCAAACCCGGCGTTCTCGGCTCGGTGTTCCGCATGCTCGACAAGAGCGCGATGGAGAAGTTCGCGCGCGACAAGCTGTCCGAGCTCGGCCTGATGACCATTCAGAACATCAACCAGGCGGTGGAAACGCTCTCCGGCGGCCAGCGTCAGGGCGTGGCCGTGGCCCGCGCCGCAGCCTTCGGCTCGAAGGTCGTCATCCTCGACGAACCCACGGCGGCCCTCGGCGTCAAGGAAAGCCGGCGCGTGCTGGAGTTGATCCTTGATGTGCGCTCGCGTGGCATGCCGATCGTGCTCATCTCGCACAACATGCCGCATGTCTTCGAAGTCGCCGACCGCATCCACATCCACCGCCTCGGCAAGCGTCTCTGCGTCATCAATCCGAAGGACTATACGATGTCGGATGCCGTGGCCTTCATGACCGGCGCCAAGGAACCCCCAAGCGAGGCGCTGGCGGCATGACACGGACCGTTGGCGAGATCGCCGATCTCGTTCTCGATCGGGCGGCCGGTGCCGCCCGTTTCATCATCGCCATTGCCGGCCCTCCGGGCGCCGGCAAGTCGACGCTGGCCGATGCGCTGCACGCCGAGCTTGTCGCCCGCGGCGAGATGTCCGTTGTGCTGCCGATGGACGGCTTCCACATGGACAATGGCATCCTCGAGGAACGCGGCCTCCTGAAGCGCAAGGGCGCGCCGGAAACCTTCGACGTGCGCGGTTTCCTCGATATCGTCACGGCGGTGCGCCGCAGCGACGAGGAGGTTCTGGTGCCGGTCTTCGACCGCGCCCGCGAGATCGCCATCGCATCGGCCCGACCGATCGCACCGGAAACCCGCTTCATCCTGGCCGAAGGCAATTACCTGCTGCTCGACGAGGCCCCCTGGACCCGGCTCGCACCGCTCTTCGACCTCACGATCTTCGTCGGCCCGGCCTATGCCGTGCTCGAAGAGCGCCTGCGCCAGCGCTGGATCCATTACGGTCTCGACGAAGAGGCCATCCAATGGAAACTCTACGGCAACGACCTGCCGAACGGCGAGCGCATCTGCAACGGTTCCAGGTTGGCCGATATCACGCTCGAGGTTTTCGAGCAGCCGTGATCGCAGAGGCCATCAGGCCATTGTCATCCGGGGCCTGATGAGGCAAACGGGAACCGACAGCCCGAGCCTGCAGCAGGGCGTGCGGCCACGGAAGCGATGCAGATCGTCTCGGACCCCTCACGGGTCCGCTGATATCCGCAGGAGGAGAGGCAGACGATGAGCGACCACCAGACGACAACCCTCACCATCCGCCGGCCTGACGATTGGCACCTGCACCTGCGCGACGGCGACATGCTGAAGGGCGTGCTGCCTGACACCAGTCGCCACTTCGCCCGCGCCATCATCATGCCCAATCTCGTGCCGCCGGTCGTAACCACGGCAGATGCCGAGGCCTATCGCGCCCGCATCCTCGCCGCATTGCCTGAAGGCGACCGTTTCGAACCCCTGATGACGCTCTATCTGACCGAGCACACGGAGGCAGCAGACGTCGCGCACGGTAAGGCAAGCGGCCTCATCCACGCGGTCAAGCTCTATCCCGCCGGTGCCACGACCAACTCCCATGGCGGCGTGCGCGACCTCGAAAAGGTCATGCCGGTGCTCGAAAAAATGGCCGAGATCGGCCTGCCGCTCTGCGTCCATGGCGAGGTGACGACGCCCGAGGTCGATATCTTCGACCGCGAGGCCGTCTTCATCGAGACTGTCCTCGACCCACTTCGCCGTCGCCTGCCGGAGCTGAAGGTGACGATGGAGCACGTGACGACGCAGGACGGCGTCGATTACATCAAGAGCGCCGCGAAGAACCTCGCCGGCTCGATCACCACGCACCACCTGATCATCAACCGCAACGCGCTCCTCGTCGGCGGCATCCGTCCACATTATTACTGCCTGCCCGTCGCCAAGCGCGAGGTCCACCGGCAGGCGCTGCGCAAGGCCGCGACATCCGGTAACGCCAGGTTCTTCCTCGGTACCGACAGCGCCCCGCATGTGGATCCGCTGAAGGAATGCGCCTGCGGCTGTGCGGGCATCTATACCTCGGTCAACACGATGAGCTGCCTTGCCCACGTGTTTGAGCAGGAAGACGCGCTTCACAGTCTCGAAGCCTTCGCCTCCCGCAATGGCCCCGCCTGGTACGGTCTGCCGGTCAATGACGAGACGATCACGCTCACCCGCCGCAGCGAACCGGTGGATTATCCCGCAAAGATCGAGACGGGCGCCGGTCCTGTGACGGTGTTCGATCCGATGTTCCCGCTGCACTGGGCCGTGGAGGAAACGCATGGCTGACGAGCGCGCCGAGGCCGGGATCAAGCCGGCCATCCCGATCTTCCGGATCTTCTCGGTGGAGAAGGCGATGGAGTTCTATCTTGGCTTTCTCGGCTTCACGCTGGATTGGGAGCATCGTTTTGCCGAGAACATGCCGCTCTACGCACAGGTCTCGCGCGATGCGTTGACGCTGCATCTGAGCGAACATGCCGGCGACACGACGCCTGGCACCCGCATCTTCGTGCCCGTTGCGGATGCGACGGCGCTGCAGGCCGAGCTTTCCGGCCGCAACTATGCCTATATGAAGCCCGGCCTCGACACCGCACCCTGGGGATTGCAAGTCACGGTCACCGATCCCTTCGCCAACCGCATCACCTTCTGCGAGCAGAGGTCCTGACGCGGGAACCGCCGCCGCCTGCCGACACGCTTTGAGCCTTCGATCAAGAGGAACCGCACCATGATCCCCACATCCTTCCCCGATAAGGCCGTGATGGCCGAACTGCTGGCGAAAATGCTGTGGGAGATCAAGGCTGTGCACTTCCGGGCCGACCAGCCCTACAAGCTTGCCTCCGGCATGGCGAGCCCGGTCTATATCGACTGCCGCAAGTTGATTTCCTATCCGCGCATCCGCTCCGCCGTCATGGATTTCGCAGCCGTTACCGTCATGCGCGAGGCGGGTTTTGAAAAATTCGACGTGATTGCCGGTGGCGAGACGGCGGGCATTCCCTTTGCCGCGATGCTGGCCGAGCGCCTGGCGCTGCCGATGATCTACGTGCGCAAGGCGCCGAAGGGCCATGGTCGCACGAACCAGATCGAGGGCCACATGCCCGAAGGCGCCCGCGTCCTCGTCATCGAGGACCTGACGACGGCCGGGGTGTCCATGTTCACCTTCATCGACGCCATCCGCGCCGCCGGCGGCGTGGTCGATCACGGCATGGCGCTGTTCTACTATGATATCTTTCCCGAAGGCCGCGCCAACATGGCCCGGAAGGGCATCACACTCCACAACATCGCCACATGGCGCAACGTGCTGGCTGTCGCCCGCGAAGACAAGCTTTTCGATGCGGAGACGCTGGCAAGCGTCGAGGCCTTTCTCGATGCGCCGCTCGAATGGTCGGCCCGTCATGGCGGCATCTCCGCTTTGGCGAGCTGAACCCTTCAGAAGGCCGATCGCCCGACAAGCCAATTTACCGCAACGCTTAGTATCCCAAGAGGAAGACCCATGATCATCTGCTGCGGCGAAGCCCTGATCGATATGCTGCCGCGCGAATCCACGCTCGGCGAACCCGCTTTTGCGCCTTACGCGGGCGGTGCGATCTTCAACACCGCGATCGCGCTCGGTCGGCTTGGCATTCCCACCGGCTTCTTCACGGGCCTGTCGACCGATATGTTCGGCGATATCCTCCGCGACACGCTGAAGAGCAGCAATGTGGATTTCGCCCCGTCGGCGACATCCGATCTGCACACGACGCTCGCCGTGGTCAAGCTCGTCAACGGCTCGGCCACCTACGCCTTCTTTGACGAGAACAGCGCCGGCCGCATGATCACGGAAGCGGATCTGCCGGCACTCGGCGATTTCTGTGAAGCCCTGCATTTCGGCGCCATCAGCCTCATTCCGGAGCCCTGCGGCTCGACCTATGAGGCGCTGATGACGCGCGAGCACAAGAAGCGCGTGATCTCCTTCGATCCGAACATCCGCCCCGGCTTCATCAAGGATGCCGAGGCTCACAAGGCGCGCATGCTGCGCATGGCCGCCATGTCGGATATCGTCAAGTTTTCGGACGAGGATCTCGACTGGTTCGGCGAGAAGGGGGACCATGAAACGCTGGTCGGGCATTGGCTCGCCCGTGGGCCAAAGCTCGTCGTCATCACCAAGGGTGCCGACGGCGCGGATGCCTATACGGTGCGCGGTAAGGTGTCCGTACCCGGCGAAAAGGTGACGGTTGTCGATACGGTCGGTGCCGGCGATACGTTTGATGCCGGCATTCTCGCGTCGCTGAAGATGAACAACCTGCTCACGAAGGATGCCATCGCGACCCTGAGCGACGACGCCATTCAGGCGGCCCTCGCACTCGGCGCAAAGGCCGCTTCCGTCACGGTGTCGCGCGCCGGCGCCAATCCGCCCTGGGCCTACGAGATCGGCCTGTAACGTTTGAGAATGCGGCGCGCCAATCCTGAGGCGCGCCGACGATGGTCCTATTGATGTACGACGATGCGCGCGTGATAGGGAACACGCGTGTAAAGGTCGATAATATCCTGGTTCATCAGGCGCACGCAGCCGGAGGACACGGCCTTGCCGATGGAGCGCCATTCGGGGCTGCCATGCAGCCGGTACAGCGTGTCCTGTCCATTCTGGAAGATATAAAGCGCACGCGCGCCGAGCGGGTTCTTGAGGCCCGGCTCCATGCCGCCGTTTTCGATGGAGTAGCGGGCGAGTTCCGGCTGACGGGCGACCATCTCGTTCGGCGGCTTCCAGCGCGGCCAGTGCTGGCGCCAGTGAATGGTGCCTTCGCCCTGCCAGGCAAAGCCTTCGCGCCCGATGCCGACGCCATAGCGCATCGCCGTGCCGCCGGGTTCGGTGATGTAGAGGAACCGGCCGGGTGTGTCCACGATGACCGTATTGTCGGGCTCGCCGGTCGTGTTGGCCACACGCTGGCGATAGAAGCGCGGATCGATCTCGCGATAGGGGATGGCGGGAATGAGAATGCCGTCATCTTCCACCGCGCCATACATCACGGCGAGCTCTTCCTCTGTCGGCGGCAGGATCGGGCGGCTGATGACAGGCGGGACCGGCGGGCTGCGCACGCCCGTCGAGGTCGTGCAACCCGCCACCGTGGCGGCAGCAGACAGCGCGCCGAGCAGGAAGGTGCGGCGCGAGAATGGATCGGCGATATCGGTCGGTGTCATAAGCAGTGCCCCGGTGAGACCTGATCTCTATCCGCCGCCCGTACAGGCACAAGGCGTGATCCGATCACGTTTCCCGGAAACAAAGGCGAGACAGCGGAAACCCCGCCGGTGTCGCCGAGCGGCAACAGTTTTGTCCGCGTCAATGGCGCCGAAGAAGAGGGCTTGCGGGCAAGCATTCGGCAGAGAAATCTTCCCCCGCAGGGGAAGATCGTTGTCGGATGGGTCGAATTTGAAGGCGGGGCCTATTTCTTGGCTGCGAGCAGCGCCTTCACGAGGCCGACGGTCGAACTGTCGTGCCCTTCCGCGCTTTCTTTGCCTTCAACCACAGGAAGCAGGCCCGTCGCCAGTTCCTTGCCGAGCTCCACGCCCCACTGGTCGAAGGAGTTGATGTTGAAGAGCGCACCTTCGACGAAGACGCGGTGTTCGTAGAGTGCGATCAGGCGACCGAGTGCGAAGGGGGTCAGCTTGTCGTAGACGATCGTCAGCGACGGCCGGTTGCCGGTGAAGACGCGGTGTGGCGCGATGTGGTCGGCCTTGGCGTCGTCCATGCCCTTGTCGGTCAGCTGGGCCTTCGCCTCTTCCAGCGTGCGACCCTTCATCAGGGCTTCCGACTGCGCAAGGCAATTGGCGATCAAGAGATCGTGCTGGTGGCGCAGCGTCGTCTCATGCGCATTGGCCGCGATCATGAACTCGGCCGGAATGACCGTCGTGCCCTGATGGATCAGCTGGTAGAACGCGTGCTGCCCGTTGGTGCCCGGCTCGCCCCAGACCACCGGCCCGGAATTGCCCTCGACCGGCGTGCCGTCGAGCGTCACGCCCTTGCCGTTCGATTCCATATCGAGCTGCTGCAGATAGGCCGGAAAGCGCGACAGGCGCTGGTCGTAGGGCAGGATGGCGCGCGAGGGGTAGCCGAGCACGTTGCGGTGGTAGTAGCCGATGAGGCCGAGCAGCATCGGCAGGTTCTGCCGCAGCGGCGCGGTCTTGAAATGCTCGTCGATCGCATGCGCGCCGGCCAGGAACTCGCCGAACTTGTCCTTGCCGATGGCGATCATCAGCGGCAAGCCGATGGCCGACCAGATGGAGTAGCGTCCGCCGACCCAATCCCAGAAACCGAAGATGCGGTCGCTGGCGATGCCGAAGGCGGCGACCTTGTCGAGCGCCGTGGAGACGGCGCAGAAATGGTGGCCGACGGCCTCTTCGCCCAAGGCTTTCGCAATGAAGGCGCGTGCCGTCTGGGCATTGGTCATCGTCTCGATCGTCGTGAACGTCTTCGATGCGACGATGAACAGGGACGTTTCCGGATCGAGCAGCTTCAACGTATCGGCGATATGGGCGCCGTCGATATTGGAGACGAAATGGGTGCGCGGGCCGTCATGCTCCGGCGCCAGCGCCAGCGTCGCCATGACAGGGCCGAGATCCGAGCCGCCGATGCCGATATTGACGATGTCGGTGATTTTCTTGCCGGTCGCCCCCGTCAACTCGCCGCTGCGGACCTTGTCGGAAAAGATACCCATGGCGTCGAGCACGGCATTGACGTCCGGCATCACATCGCGGCCATCGACCAGAACCGGCGTGTTCGACCGGTTGCGCAGCGCAGTATGGAGAACGGCGCGGCCTTCGGTGAAGTTGATTGGCTTGCCGGCAAACATCTCGTCGCGCTTTTCGGCCACGCGCGCAGTCTTGGCGATGGCCTCAAGGCCATCAAGCACCCGTTCGTTCACGGCGCATTTCGAATAGTCGAACAGAATGTCGTCGAGCGTGACGGAGAAGCGCTGGAAGCGCTCCGGATCGGCAGCAAATGCTGCACGGATATCGGTGGCGTCTGTTTCGGTGGCGGTGCTCTTCAGCTCTTCGACCAGCGCTTTCATCATCGGCTCCTCGGGCAGTTCCGGCGAAGGCCTCAGGCCGTCCGGGCATGCTTTCAATGGTTTTTATCAGCCGCGATAGCTAGTGCGTTTGGTCACTGCAAATCAAGCCTCGGCGCCCGATTTTCACGGGCGCTCGGATATTCGTGGAGGGCCAGGATATTCAAGGACATGCCCCCGCTTGATCTCTCAGCTGCGCAATTCCTTGCGCAGGATCTTGCCGACATTGGATTTCGGCAGGTCGTCGCGGAATTCGATGATGCGCGGGCGTTTGTAGTTGGTCAGGCCGTCGTTGCAATGCGCGCGGATCTCGGCCTCTGTAACGTTGGGGTCGCGACGGACGACGAACAGCTTTACCGCTTCGCCGGAATGCGCATCCGGAATACCGATGGCGGCACATTCCAGAACGCCGGGATAGGACATCACCACTTCCTCGATCTCGTTCGGGAAGACGTTGAAGCCGGAG
The DNA here is from genome assembly GCF_003217095.1 of Rhizobium sp. PP-CC-3A-592. GTDB lineage: Bacteria > Pseudomonadota > Alphaproteobacteria > Rhizobiales > Rhizobiaceae > Ferranicluibacter. The sequence goes on along the minus strand of NZ_QJSR01000001.1, from coordinate 1,212,910 downwards.
ACGAGGATCATGTCCTTCTTGCGGTCCACGATCTTGATCAGCCCGTCGGCGCTCATGCGGCCGATGTCGCCGGTGCGGAAGAAGCCGTCCTTGGAAATCGCCTGCGCGGTTTCCTCCGGCTTGTTCCAGTAGCCGGGCATGACCTGCGGTCCGCGAATGCAGATCTCACCGACATCGCCGATCGGCACGTTCTCGTCGGCCTCGTTGCGGATTTCGATATCGGTCGAAGGCAAAGGCAGGCCGATGGTCCCGGTAAAGTCCGGCAGGTCGAGGCGGTTGGCCGTTGCGACCGGCGAGGTCTCCGACAGGCCGTAACCTTCCTTGATCGGGCAGCCCGTCACCTTTTCCCAGCGCTCCGCCACCGGCCGCTGCACGGCCATGCCGCCGCCGAAGGTGAGCACCAGCGACGAGAAGTCGAGCGCGCGGAACGGACCGTTGTTCAGCAGCGCGTTGAACAGCGTGTTGAGGCCCGGGAAGATCGTGACCTTGTGGCTGCCGAATTCCTTGACCAGCGACGGGATGTCACGCGGATTGGGGATGAGGATATTGTGGCCGCCGAGCACCAGCCCCATCAGGCCGTTCACGGTCAGCGCGAAGATATGATAGAGCGGCAGCGCACAGAGGAAGACGAGCGTGTCGGGCTTCGGCTTGTTGACGAAGGCCGTCTCGATCCAGAGGCTCATCTGCGCCGCATTCGCCAGAAGGTTGGCATGCGTCAGCACGGCACCCTTGGAAACGCCGGTGGTGCCGCCGGTATACTGCAGGAATGCGATATCGCCGGCGTTGACGTCGGGTTTGGCCAGCGTCAGCCGCTTGCCCTTGGCGATGGCCGTGTTGAACGTGACATGACCGTGCAGCGACCAGGCCGGCACCAGCTTCTTCACCCGGCGGACGATGAAATTGACGAGCAGCCCCTTGGCACCGAGCAGGTCGCCCATCGACGCGACGACGATGTGCTGGAGCGCGGTCTTGGAAGCGACCTGCTCCACGGTGTGGGCGAAGTTTTCGAGCACGACGATCGCCTTGGCGCCGCTGTCCCTCAGCTGGTGCTCGAGTTCCCTAGGGGTATAGAGCGGGTTGACGTTGACGACCACGAGGCCTGCCCGCAGGATCGCAAAGATCGTCACCGGGTTCTGCAGCACGTTCGGCATCATTACCGCGACGCGGTCGCCCTGTTTCAGCCCTGTCGACTGCAAGTAGGCGGCAAAGGCATCGACGGTTTTCGCCAGGGCGCCGAATGTGATCGTCGTGCCCATGCAGGTATAGGCCGGACGATCCGCGTGTTTGGTACACGACATCTCGAACATATGGCCAAGGGAGGGGTAGGGGCTGGCGGCGATTTCCGTCGGCATGCCGACGGGGTAGGACGCAAGCCAGGGCCTGTCAGGCAACATCGATTGTGTCCGGCTGGCCGTATCGGGCATGTTCGTCCTCCCTATGCCGGTGTTTGTGTCGCCCGGCAATCCTCCAGATGCCCACGTCTCCCGAGTGGGCCGGTGTCGAAGTCTATGCTCTTCAGCAGCGTCTTCAAGTGTCTTTCGAATTATATGACCTACACGTAAGCGTCAATAAGTCATGTCGCAAAAGCATGGGTCCTCTTCCGTAAGTGCATGGCTAATCACCAAGCCTTTGCGGCGGCGCGGGATAAGGTTTACGCCAGCCCGTGACGGCATCTGCCCGGCTGCGTTTCCGCGCCGGCTGCCGCACTCCTCCCTGAGGCCCCATGCGGTCTCGACGCAAGGTTAAAGCCATGTCCGATACCGCGCTTCCGTCTCACCCCGTCGCCCGCTTCGGCGGCGTGTCCATGGCAGAAGTCGCGCTGGCCGTCGGCGGGTTCGGCATCGGCACGGGCGAGTTCGCCATCATGGGCCTGCTGCCCCAGGTTGCTGAGGATCTCACGGTGTCCGTGCCGCGGGCCGGCATCGTCATCAGCGCCTATGCGCTCGGTGTCGTGGTCGGTGCGCCGCTCATCGCCGTGGTCGCCGCGAGATACGCCCGCCACACCGTGCTCCTGACGCTCATGGCGCTGTTCGCGCTCGGCAATATCGCCAGCGCGCTCGTGCCGTCCTTCGGTCTGCTGGTCACGGCCCGGTTTCTCGCCGGTCTGCCGCACGGGGCCTATTTCGGTGTTGCCGCGCTCGTTGCCGCCGGCATGGTCGCGCCGCACCAGCGGGGCCGCGCCATCGGCCGCGTCATGATGGGCCTCACCATCGCCACGTTGCTCGGCACGCCGCTCGCCGCATGGTTCGGCCAGGCGCTCGGCTGGCGCGCGGCCTTCGCCATCGTCGGCGGCATCAGCCTGCTGACCATCGGACTGATCATGGTCTTCGTACCCAAAGACCGAGGCAATGCCGCATCGTCGCCGCTGCGCGAACTCGGCGCGCTGAAGAAGCTGCAGGTCTGGTTGACCCTCGGCATCTGCGCGATCGGGTGTGGCGGAATGTTCGCGACCTTCAGCTATATCACGCCGGCCCTGACGGAGGTGGCGGGCCTGTCGCTGTCCAGCGTGCCGCTGATGCTGTCCGTCTTCGGTGCCGGCATGATCCTCGGCAACATCATCGGCGCGCGGCTCGCCGACTGGTCGCTCCTCAAGGCGATCGGCATCGGTCTCGTCTTCAATCTCGCCGCACTCCTGTTGTTCTACGCCACGATGCATTCGCCTGTTATGGCGATGTTCAACATCCTCTCCATCGGCTTTGGCTTCCTCATGGTGCCGGCCATGCAGACCCGCCTGATGGATGTGGCCGGCGACGCGCAGACGCTCGCCGCAGCCCTGATGCATTCGGCCTTCAATCTCGCCAACGCGCTCGGCGCCTGGCTCGGCGGCGTGGCGATTGCAGCCGGTTACGGCTGGACCTCCACCGGCCTCGTCGGCGCTGTCATGGCCGTGTTCGGCATCGGAATCTTCGCGATTTCCGTTGCCGTCGAGCGTTCATCGCGCCGTATTTGAGCGATTTCGCACGGAAACCCATTCCAGGTGTCGCCATATTTTGGCTCGGTTTGTGGAATTGTCATCCCGCGCTTGCCATTCGGCTGCTATAGAGAGTGGATAAGGCAATTGCAGGCAGAAGCCTGACGGAGGTACCGGGTGCGCCATCGCGAATTGGAAAACCAGCCTGCAGAGCCGCGGCTGTTCGGCCGTCCAGCCTATGATCGTTCCGCGCTGGTCGGGCCCGCATCGGCCGCACGCTGGCTGCTCGTGTTCATCCTCCTTGCCGGCGCCTATTTCTTTCACGGGTTTCTCGTGCCCGTTCTGGCCGCGGTCGTCATCGGCTTTGCCAGCTGGCCGCTCTACCGCCGCCTGCTGGTGGCCGTGAACGGCAATCGCACCATCGGCGCCACGATTGCTATCATCCTCGTCGTCGCCTTCATCGTGACGCCCGTGACTTTCGCCGCCATCTACGCGGTCGATGAGTTCCGCGGCTGGGTCGGTTGGGCGGTCGAGGCCAATTCCGTCGGTGCCGATGTGCCTGCCTGGGTGCTGCAACTGCCGCTCGGCGGGGCCTGGCTCGGTGTGCAATGGGCCAAATATGTCGGGCATCCCGGCGCGCTCGGCGAACTCGTGCAGCTGGTCAGCGGCTCCAATATCGGCAGCATCTATCGCGGTGCGCTCGTGGTCGGGGCAGGGGCTGCACGCTCGCTGCTGACGCTGCTCTTCATGCTCATTACCCTGTTCTTCGTCTATCGCGACGGCGAGAAATTCGTGGCGCAGCTCGACAAGCTCGGCGAGCGTATTCTCCCCATGCGGTGGGAGCGCGTGTCGCGCATCGTGCCGCTCACCATCTCCTCCACCGTCACCGGCATGGGCCTCATCGCCATCGGCGAGGGCATCGTGCTCGGCGTCGCCTACTGGATCGCCGGTGTGCCGTCGCCGGTCACCCTCGGCATCATCACCGGCTTCATGGCGCTCATCCCCGGCGGCGCCCCGCTCTGTTTCACGCTCGTCTCCGTCTATCTGCTGGCCAGCGGCGCGCCGGTCGCCGGTTTCGCGCTCTTTGCTTGGGGCACGATCGAGCTCTTCATCGTCGACAAGACGCTCCGCCCGCGCCTTGTCGGCGGGCCGATCAAGCTGCCGTTCCTGCCGACCTTCTTCGGCCTCGTGGGTGGCGTGAAGACCATGGGGTTCCTCGGCCTCTTCGTCGGCCCGGTGCTCATGGCGCTGATCGTCGCCATCTGGCGCGAATGGCTGCACGAGGTGACGACGCCGGCGCCGGAGCAGACTGCCAAGCTGATCAAGCAGGCCTGATAGGCCTGCAAAGCAGGGCACAAAGCCTTTTCCCGAACCGCCGCCTGCCGTAAGGTTGGCTACGACAGCGATCGAAACGGGATGCGTGCCGGTGAATTTCTTTTCAGCCTATGATCAGGGTTTTGTTCGCGTTGCGGCCTGCACGCCGCGCTGCGAGGTTGCCGATCCTGCGTTCAACGCCGAACAGGTGATCGCGCTCGCACGGGACGGCCATGCCCGCTCCGTGGGTTTGATGGTGTTTCCCGAACTCTGCATTTCCAGCTACACGCTCGATGACCTGCTGGGCCAGGCGGCGCTGCACGAGGCGGTGGACATGGCGCTCGCCCGCGTTGTGGAGGAAAGCCGCACGCTTTCGCCCGTCCTCCTCGTCGGCGCGCCGATCCCGAAGAACGGCCGGCTCTACAATTGCGCGCTTGCCATCCACCGCGGCCGCATCCTTGGCGTCGTTCCGAAGAGCTATCTGCCGAACTACCGCGAGTTCTACGAGAAGCGCTGGTGCGCGGCAGGCCGCGACATTCGCGGCGAGACCATCGCGGTTGCGGGGCAGGTCGCCCCGTTCGGCGTGGATCTGCTGTTTTCGGCATCCGACGTGCGCGGCTTCGTCTTCCACATTGAAATCTGCGAGGACGTCTGGATCGCCGCCTCGCCGAGCGATTTCGGTGCCCTCGCCGGCGCGCTGATCCTCACCAATCTCTCGGCCAGCAATGTCACCGTCGGCAAGGCCGAGACGCGCCGCCAGCTTGCGGGCTCCCAGTCCAGCCGCTGCTTTGCCGCCTATGTCTATGCTGCGGCCGGCCCCGGAGAATCCACCACCGATCTCGCGTGGGACGGGCAGGCCTGCATCTACGAACTCGGCAATTTCCTGGCCGAGACCGAACGGTTCCCGAGCGGCCCGCAAATGTGCGTCGCCGACATCGACGTCGATCGCCTGCTGCTCGAGCGCCTGCGCACCGGCACCTTCAATGACGCCGCCAACCACCAGCACCGCGAGGATCGCACCTTCCGCACGGTCGAATTCTTTTTCGAACCGGACCGGGGCGATATCGGGCTCGAGCGCGGCATCTCGCGCTATCCCTTCGTGCCGGCCGATCCCGCCCGGCTCGATCAGGATTGCTACGAGACCTATAACATCCAGGTTCAGGGCCTGATGAAGCGGCTGCAGGCGACCGGCATCAAGAAGATCTGCATCGGCGTCTCCGGCGGCCTCGACAGCACCCATGCCCTTGTCGTGGCCGCACGCGCCTTCGATCAGCTGGGCCTGCCGCGCTCCGGCATTCTCGGCTTCACCATGCCGGGCTTTGCCACCGGCGACGTGACCAGGACGAACGCCTGGAAGCTGATGCGGTCGCTCGGCATCACCGCCGACGAGATCGACATCAAGCCGCTGGCAGAGCAACTGCTGAAGGACCTGAAGCATCCTTACGCCGAGGGGACGCCGGTCTACGACATCACCTTCGAAAACGTACAGGCAGGCCTGCGCACCGATTTCCTGTTCCGCGCCGCCAACCGCTATGACGCGCTGGTGCTCGGCACCGGCGATCTCTCGGAGATCGCGCTCGGCTGGTCCACCTATGGCGTGGGCGACCACATGAGCCATTACAACGTCAACGCCTCCGTGCCGAAGACCCTCATCCAGCACCTTATCCGCTGGATCATCGCCAAGAACCTCTTCGATCCCGAGACGAATGCGACGCTCGCCGACGTTCTCGACACCGTCATCTCGCCCGAGCTGGTGCCGGCCGACGAGACGGGTGCGATCCAGAGCACGGAGGACAAGATCGGCCCTTATGCGCTGCATGATTTCGCGCTCTATTACATCACCCGCTTTGGTCTGAAGCCCTCCAAGGTCGCGTTCCTTGCCTGGCATGCCTGGCATGATGCGAAGGCCGGCGCCTGGCCCACGGGCTTCCCCGAGGAGAGCCGGAACGCCTACGATCTTGCCACCATCCGCAAATGGCTGGAAGCGTTCCTGTTCCGTTTCTTCACGACCAGCCAGTTCAAGCGCTCCGCCTCGCCGAACGGCCCGAAGGTCACCTCCGGGGGATCTCTCTCGCCGCGCGGCGACTGGCGGGCACCCTCCGACGGCAATGCACGCCTATGGCTGGAGGAACTGCGACGCAATGTTCCGGAGAACGAGCAGGCTTAAGCAGCGGGAACTCCGCACGATCCAAGGTTTCGCTCCTTACTTCTGCGACTTGAGAAACGAACCGTTTCCGTCATCATGGTGGCGGGTTCGTTTTCTGGGGCAGAGAATGGGATTGAGACTTGTCGGAAAGGATGATGCCGATCGCGGCGAGGCACCGGTCGGCGTCCGCGATGTCGAGGCGGAGGCGCGCCGGAGACTGTCCGTGCTCGGCCATGAGCGCTATCGCGCGCGTTCGCTCGCAATCGGCATCGACGTGCCGCGCGAGATCCATATCAAGCATCTGCAGATCATGGCGATCGCGCTGGCGCTCTCGAGCCTCGAAAGCATCCCCGACGATTATCGCTCGGATGTCTACTGGCCAAAGTGAGCCGCCTCAGCGCGGCTCCACGGTCAGGCTGAGATAGGTCGGATCGAAATCCGCGATGTCACGAAGTTCGTCCCAGTCGAGGATCGTCACCGTGTGATTGACCCAGCTGATCAGCCCGTCCTTGCGCAAGTTCTGGATGGTGCGGTTCATATGGACGAGCGACAGCCCGAGCACGTCCGCCATCTCTCCCTGCGACAGGGGGAAGTGGAAGCTCAACTCCTGCGTCAGCCCCATAGCCTGGAGGCGCATATGCAGTTCGCAGAGAAGATGAGCGAGATGCGCGCGCTTTGAGCGACGGCCCATGGCAACGATCCATTCGCGGTGGATCGCGCCGTCGATGATCGTCTTCAGCCAGAGCAGCCGCGTCAGGTGCGGGGCCTTCCGTGTCACGGTTTCCAGTTCGGTATGATCGATCTGCATGACGCGGCAGGGTGAAAGCGCGATGATTCCGTGGTCCATCGTTTTCAGCAGGAAAGCATGCAGATCGACGAAATCGCCGGGGACATGTAGCGCCGTGATCTGCCGCGTGCCATCCGGCGTCAGCTTGTAGCGTGCCGCGAAGCCTGCGGTCAGCAGCGTGCTGTAGGAGGGCCGACTATTCTCCGACACGAGGTCTTCATCGATCTCGTACGACCGCTCGCGGGTGGCAAGGGATCTCACAAGGCTTCGTTCATCCTCCGACACGATGTCGTGATTGGCGAGGTTCTGAATAAGAATGTCGATCACGATGAAGGCCTTCGAGAATGAACCGGTAGAGACAAGCTGCGCGCAGGCCGGGGCCGCGGCGCATTTTAAACAACGGTGTTTGAAAGACGGCAAGCGCAAAACGCACGACGGCATCACCGTGCTCATGTTTTACGGCCGGGCGCCTGATCGCGCCGGAACAAAAGGTTCGCATCCGGCTTAGCGTGGCGCAAACGCACAGAGAACGTAGAGACATGTGATGAGCCGCTACTTCTTCGATCTTCACAATGGAGATGGTCCGGTGCTGGACGAGGAAGGCCAGGAAATGGCCTCGCGCAAGTCCGTCGCCATGGAGGTCGCCCGCATTCTCGGGGATATAGCCCGGGACGAAATGCCGGAAACCTGCAACGGCACCATCGCCCTCACCGTCCGCGACGATACAGGCAGAACGATCACCGTCGCCCGCCTGACGTTCAGCAATGAGTGGGTCGAGTAAAGGGGTATCCCGGGCGATGCAACAGGACTGCATCAGCTGATCCCCTCCTTCGCGATGATGTCCAGAGCCGGCAACCTGTGAGAAACGATTGTCGGTATCGGCCCCGATTTCAGACGCGTGCCGCTCGTCTACGGCCTCCTTTTCATCGATATCTTACGCGTGTGTTCGGGGTCACTGAGGGATCGTCGAAGGATACAAGCGATCGTTTCGTTCAATGGGAGCGGAACGAAAAGCGGATTGGGAGGCTTCTATCGACTATGCGCAGAGCACGGCAAGACCGCCATGCCTCTGCGTCGTGACAACGGAGATTATCATGGACCTTCCCCAAAATGCAGTCGTCGCCGTTGCCGATGGCAAAAAGCTCGTCCTTTTCAAGAACGAGGGCCAGGCATCCGACATCCAGCTCAAGGCTTTGCCCGACGCCGAGGTCGATGACTCGAAAATCCCCTCTGGAGGCCGCCATTCCAGCAGCTCCGCCAACCCGAGCGATGGTCAGCAGGATGAAGATGGTTTCACCGCGGGTGTGGTCGATCTTCTGAACAAGCGCGTCCTCGACGGCAAGATCAAAAAGCTCGTGATCATCGCGGCGCCGCGCACGCTCGGTGAGCTTCGAAAGGGTTATCACAAGGCCCTCTCCGACGCGCTCGTCGGAGAACTGGACAAGGATCTCACCGGGCACTCGATTCAGGACATCGAAAAAGCCATCGCCGCAGCCTGACGCCGCCGTTACAGCCTGAGAATAACCGTTAAAGGCAGAGCCGCACTCACGCGGCTCTGCCTTTGCTCGTTTTGGCTCGCAGGTCTAATCGTCTCTTGAGTGTTGACAGACGCGTCAGCTTAAGTGCGTCCGGATGGCCACTTGGTGAGAAGCCAATCGGCTGTGCAAGCGAGCAGATGCGCGATTGAGCTCAGCAGAATGCTAAGGTGGCGATAACAGGTGATAAAAGGAAGTGGTGCCGCTTGCAGGACTCGAACCTGCGACCCCATCATTACGAATGATGTGCTCTACCACCTGAGCTAAAGCGGCTCACCGGGCGAACCAAAGGTTCAGCCGGTGTTGTGAGGGGCTGATACCTGCAAAGTTCAGGGAATTCAAGCGGTCTCTTCGTCTGTTAAGGGAAAAACTGACGCGGGCAGCGTGGAGGTGAAGGCTGCCCGCTTGAATATGGTGGAGCCGCTACAGCGAGAGGCGGGCGCGGGCCGCGTTGTATTCCGTTTCCAGACGCTCCACGAGTGTTGCGACCGGGGTGACGGCTGTGATGGCGCCGATGCCCTGGCCAGAGCCCCAGATGTCGCGCCAGGCTTTTGCGCCGGTGCCGACGGCGGCCTCGAGGTCCATGGTGGCGGCATCGGCAACGGGCAGGTTGTCGGCGTCCAGTCCGGCTGCGGCAATGGAGGGGCGGAGGTAGTTGCCGTTGACGCCGGTGAAGTGCGGCGTTTCCACGATGTCCTTCGCTTTGCTGTCGACGATCATCTGTTTGTAGCCGTCGCTTGCCCGGGCTTCTTCGGTCGCGATGAAGGCCGAGCCGATATAGGCGAGGTCCGCGCCCATGGCTTGCGCCGCCAGCACCGCACCGCCATTGGCAATCGCGCCGGACAGGAGGAGCGGGCCGGAGAACCAGCTGCGGATCTCCTGAATAAGCGCAAAGGGCGACAGTGCCCCGGTATGGCCGCCGGCGCCGGCCGCAACGGCGATCAGCCCGTCTGCGCCCTTGTTGATGGCGGAGCGCGCATGGCGATCATGGATCACGTCATGCAGCACAATGCCGCCATAGCTGTGCACGGCCGCATTCACCTCCGGCACGGCGCCGAGCGAGGAGATGACGATCGGCACCTTGTACTTCGCACAGAGCATCAGGTCGTGTTCCAGCCGTCGGTTGGAGCGGTGGACGATCTGGTTGACGGCGAAGGGGGCAGAGGGGTGGTCCGGGTTCGCCTTGTCATGGGCGGCCAGTTCCTCCGTGATCATGGCCAGCCATTCGTCGAGCTGCGCCTCCGGCCGGGCATTGAGCGCCGGGAAGGAGCCGACCACGCCGGCCTTGCACTGGGCAATGGTCAGCGCCGGATGCGATATGATGAACAGCGGCGCCGACACGACGGGAATGCGAAGACGGGACAGGATCGGCGGCAGGGCCATGGTGCTCTCTCTTGATTGACGTTTGCGTAAACGGAAGATAGCCGCGGGATGGCGGGTCTGACAAGAGGGGTATCGAGAGATGCGGCAGGGGACTTGGGGGAGGACATCATGGCGTCCTGCGACGCGTGTGTTCGATCCCCAGATCCGTTGCTTTTCAGATGGTTGAACCGGGGTTCACGATCCGAACCCTGGCGGAAGAGGCTGGAAAGGTGCTCATACCAGCCTATGTGCATTGCGCGGACTTGCGTAACGAGACGTCAATCGTTACCGAAAAGTGAACGTGCTTTCCTGCGTTTCGGCACCGGCATCTTCACGGATGCCCGAAGCGCAGGCCCAAGGTGGCAAGGGATTACCGTGAGCGGACTGGAAACGGCCATCAAGCAGGCGCTGGAGCGCTCCGACCGGGCAAGTGCGGAAACGCGCGCGCGGATCTACCAGTCGGCACGAAATGCGCTCGAAGCCGGCCTGCGCAAGCAGAACGTCCTTGACGAAACCGTCGTGGCGCAGCAGCGGCACCGGCTGGAAGTCACCATTCACGCGATCGAGCAGCAGGAGCGGGCAGCTCTTCGCGATCTCTCGGCCGTTCATTCCCCGGTCTCTCCTTCCACAGTTCCTCCGCAAAATCCCGCAGAGCCTGCATGCTCTGCTGAGCCCCACGTGACCATTGCCGAGGCTCCGCGTGCGGAGCAGCGTGCTGGCGTCCGCGATGCCGAGCGGCAGGAGCCCGGGTTTGCCGAGGTGAGCGCCGAGCGCCCGTCGTCCCGGCGTGACGGCCCCTCGTTCGATGCCCCTGACGTGGATGGACCACGCGGAGATGGCAGGGTGGAGCGCGGTGACCGGCACCGCGATCGCGATGATGCACCGTTCACGGAAACGCCGACGCCGATGGTCGCGCCGGTTCGCGATTCCAAGCGGCCGGGTGCGCAGGCGCGCGATGCCGTCAACGATCTCGGCCTTCCCGGTGCGGAGCCGCTCGTGCCGCGCAGGCGCCGCGGCCGCGGCGGGCGTATCGCCTCTATTCTCATGGTGGCAGCCGTGCTCGTGGCAGCCATCGGCAGCGCAACGTGGTGGGTGATGAGCACGGGTCTCCTCGAGCGCCCGCAGGGACAGCCCGCGCCGCCGCCGACCGTGGCCGCGGAGGATTTCGATGGCGGCGCAGGCCTGCGAACGCTCGGTGCCCAGGCCGGCTTCACGGCGGATTGGGTCGATCTCTATCTGCCGACCGCCGCGAGCGGCGTTACGCCAGGCGCGCGCGTTCGTACCGAGGTGGTGCGCGACGAGGGTGGGGCACGCCTGCGCATCGCGTCGGGTGCCGGCGATGCCAGCGGCAACGTCGCCATCGAGGTGCCGGCGTCGGCATTGCAGCGCATGTCGGGGCAGACCTCGACCATCGCCCTCAGCGTGCAATCGGCAAACGGCAAGCCGACCCAGTTCTCGGTGGAATGCGACTTCGCATCCCTCGGCGATTGCGGCCGTCATCGGTTTACGGTCAATGACGAGAAGAGCGACATGCTGTTCAAGATCAGTTTCGACCGGACGATGTCGCCAAACGGCCCTGGCCGTATCCTTGTGAACAGCGACGTCACCGCCAATGGCGGCAGCCTCGACCTCTACGCCATCCGGCTCTTGCCCGGACAGTGAGACGAACGGCGGCACCGGATCCCGGCGCCGCCCCCGTCGTTGACCCCATCAGGACATCACGACTTGAGAAAATGGTGCTCTGAGTTCAGGATCTTGCCGTCGATCTCGCCGATCGCCTTCTCGTCCTTGCCGGTATAGTCCAGTCCGGTCAGGATGTGGCGGATGAGGTTCAGCCGGGCGCGACGGCGGTCGTTGCCGAGGATCACGGTCCAGGGCGCCTTGCCCTTGTGGGTTTCCTTCAGCATTCGGTTGCGTTTCTCGGTATAGTCGTTCCAGCGCGACAAAGCCTCGATGTCCATGGGTGAGAGCTTCCACACCTTCAGCGGATCGTGGCGGCGCTGATGGAACTGCATCAGCTGCATTTCCTGTCCGATTTCCAGCCAGATCTTGAAGAGCACGATACCCTCGTCGACGATCAGCTTCTCGAATGCCGGGACCTGCTTGAGGAAATGCTCGTACTCGGCCGGCGTGCAGAAGCCCATGACCGGCTCGACGCCGGCGCGATTGTACCAGGACCGGTCGAACAGCACGAACTCGCCCTTCGTCGGGAAATGCGAGATGTAGCGCTGAAAATACCATTGCCCGCTTTCCGTCTCGGTCGGCTTGGTCAGCGCGACGATCCGTGCTGTACGCGGGTTCATATAGGCGCGGGTTTCGTGGATCGCGCCGCCCTTGCCGGCCGCGTCGCGCCCCTCGAACAGCACGATGACGCGCTTGCCGCTCGCCTGCTGCCAGGTCTGCACCTTCACGAGCTCGATCTGCAGCTTCTCCAGCTCGGCCTTGAAGACGTCCTTGTTCAGCTTCTTTTCATAGGGGTAGCCGCCGGAGGCCATGGCGGATTTGGTGATCCAGTCCGGCAGGTCCGGCGTGTCGACGTCGAACAGGCGCGTCTTCCCGTTGATGACGATCTCGACCGGCTTGATGTCGTCCATGCTGCTTATCTCCGTGTGTGCCAAGCGGGTGTGCCAAGCGGGGTGTGCCCGGCGGGGTGTGCCGGGCGGGCCGAGCCTGAAGGGCCGGTTGCCGCCGTGGCTGGGGAGCAGGCCATAAGTCCATTGCGATTTCAAGCGCACCGTGAAAATCATGTCATGAAGCCGGGTTATACCAAGTGTCGATGATAGGAACCTATAGGATGGTTCAGTGCTGATCTCTGGCTAGGCGCGGTGCGCAGCGCGATGCTGTCGCATCGGGCAAGCATCGCAACACCGCCAGAGATCAGCACTGAACCACCTTCGGCAGGCTTCTCGGGCTTTCTGGCGTTGTCGAGGCTCTTGACCGATGCGACAGCATCGATCTGCGAACCTCTCCTAGCCAGAAAACCCGAGAAGCCTGTCCTATAGGTCCCTATCATCGACACTTGGTATTACATGCTGGATGTCGCCGCATCGGCCGGCAGGTGTGATGGTATGTGCCTGTTGGCGCAGGCTCGTTCGGGCAGGCAGCGACAGTCGGGAGGACGTGTGCAGGAAACGACATATTGGCGGACGATGGCCACCCGCATCTGGGCGGAGAAGTGGCTCATCGGCCTCACCCTTGCCGGCTGCGTCGGATTGATCGCGACCAGTGGCCACGCCGCCCTTGCCGCCGCATTCTGGATCGTTCTCGTTCTGGCGCTTCTGCGGCAACCGGCGATGCCGGCACCCCCCGCTGCCGTCGAGCCGCTGCCCTCGACCGGCGAGGCTGAACTGGCGACGCTCGAAGCCGGCTTCGACGCCTTGGATATGCCGGTGCTCGTCATCGGACCGGACGAGCGCGTGCTCTTCCAGAACCAGGCGGCCGAAAAGGCCTTCGGCGTCATTCCCGCCAATTCCGACCTTTCCGGTCGCGTCCGTTCGCCGGGCATCCTCGACATGGTGCGCGAGACCATCGCGACCGGCCGCATCAACCAGATCGAACATTCTGAACGTCTGCCGTCCGAGGCCGTCTACATCGTGCGCGTGGCGCCTGCTGCGCTGGCTGCTGGTGGGCCCAAGCAGGTGTCGGCGCCGGAAGGCATCGATACCGTCTACGTCGTCTCCTACCGCGATATCTCGCAGGCGCGCCGTATCGATCGCATGCGCTCGGATTTCGTCGCCAATGCCAGCCACGAACTGCGTACCCCGCTCGCCTCCCTGCGCGGCTTCATCGAGACGCTGCAGGGGCCGGCGCGCAACGATGTGAAGGCGCATGAGCGGTTCCTCGGCATCATGCTGGAGCAGGCGAACCGGATGAGCCGCCTTGTCGACGACCTGCTGTCGCTCTCCCGCCTCGAGCTGAAATCCCATATCGCGCCCGAGCAGGAAGTCGCGCTTGCACCCTTGCTCGGCCATGTCTGCGACACGCTGGGGCCGCTCGCCCAGGATGTGGGCATCACCATCTCGCTCGCCGTTCCGTCATTTCCCGTCGTCGTTCAGGGGGATCGCGACGAACTGATCGAAGTGTTCGAGAACCTCGTGGAAAATGCCTGCAAGTATGGGCAGGAAGGCAAGACCGTGGAGGTGACCCTGTCCGGCGGCGGCGGCGGCGGTGATCCGGTCGAGGTCTCTGTGCGCGATCACGGGCCGGGCATCCCCGCCGAGCATGTGCCGCGCATCACCGAGCGTTTTTACCGGGTGAATGTCGAGGCCAGCCGCTCGAAGAAAGGCACCGGGCTGGGGCTTGCGATCGTCAAACACATCCTCACCCGGCACCGCGCCCGCCTGATCGTCCGCTCGGTGCTGGGCGAGGGAACCGTTTTCACGGTCCGTTTTTGACGGAATATCGACGGAATTTGGGTTGCCAACAAAAAGCTTATGAAAATCAGAAAGATGGACTGTCATAAATCTTTCGTCAACTTGACATAAAAGCTTGTGGCATCGGCCGCTAATGAAGGGCAGCCGATGAGAATAAACGGCGAAAGCGAGCGCTGACACTCTAGCGCACCCACACAAGCCCATCCGGGAGAATTCCATGAACGCCCTGAAACTGACTGCCGCAGCCCTGGTGGCTTCCGTCGCCTTTGCTGGCGCTGCTGCTGCCCGCGACCAGATCCAGATCGCTGGTTCGTCCACCGTTCTTCCCTATGCCAAGATCGTTGCCGAAACCTTCGGCGAGACCTTCCCTGACTTCAAGACGCCGGTCGTCGAATCCGGCGGCACGGGCGCTGGCCTCAAGGAATTCTGCAAGGGCGTCGGCCCTGACACCATCGACATCGCCAATGCTTCGCGCAAGATCAAGGACAGCGAACTGGCCGAATGCAAGTCGGCTGGCGTGACCGAAGTGCAGGAAGTCAAGATCGGCTATGACGGCATCGTGTTCGCCACCGACAGCGGCAATGCCGACCTGAAGCTCGAGCCGAAGGACCTCTACCTCGGCCTCGCAGCCCAAGTCGTTGTCGACGGCAAGGTCGTTGCCAACCCCTACACGAAGTGGTCCGAGGTCAACAAGAACCTGCCGGACGCCGAAATCGCCGCCTACATCCCGGGCGAAAAGCACGGCACGCGCGAAGTCTTCGAAGAGAAGATCCTTCATGCAGGCTGCAAGGCTTCCGGTGCTGAAGAGGTCATCAAGGCGGCCGTTGCCGACGCCAAGGAACAGGCCCGCACCTGCGTTGCCGTTCGCAAGGATGGCAAGGCTATCGACATCGACGGCGACTACACGGAAACCCTGGCCCGCATCGCTGCCAACAAGAACGGCATCGGCGTCTTCGGTCTCGCTTTCTATGAAAACAACGCCGACAAGCTGAAGGTTGCGACCGTCAACGGCGTCGTCCCCTCCACGGAAACGATCGCGTCCGGCGAATACCCGGTTTCGCGCCCGCTGTTCTTCTACGTCAAGAAGGCGCATCTCGGCGTCATCCCCGGCCTGAAGGAATTCGTTGAATTCTTCCTCGACGACCAGATGGTTGGCCCGGAAAGCCCGCTGTCGGCCTATGGCCTCGTGTCCGCACCGGATGCAGAGCGCGAAGCCGACCGCAAGGCCTTCGCCGACGGCACGCAACTGTAATAGGAGCCGATCCGGAGACCCGGTCTCTTAAGGATCACCCCGCACGGCGCGCTAGCGCCGTGCGGGAGCCCCAACGTTCGAATGGCCGGCGTCCGATCTTGCAGCATGCGATGTCGTGAAACGACCGGGGGACCCAGACCATGAGCGCTTCTCTCCTCTTTCTCCTCGTCCTGCTCGTCGGCGCATCCGCCTTCGTGATGGGTCGTTCGCGGGCCATGGCCACGGCCGGTGGCAAGCTTTCCTCGCTGCATTCTCTGCCCGGCTACCACGGCAGCTACGCCGCCATCTGGGCTCTGCTTCCTTCGCTCGTCGTGCTCGCCGTCTGGCTCGTCGCCGCACCGCCGATGATCGATCGCAGCGTGCTCTTCCATCTGCCGACCGAGGTCCTGAACCAGGGCAACGCGCCCGCCCAGCTTGCGCTCGGCCAGGTCAAGTCGGTCGCGCGCGGTCTCGCCCTTCTCTCGGACGCCGAGCGCAGCGCGCTTGACAGCGGTTCCATCAATCTTCGCGACGCCATGGGCGCCAAGGGCATTCCGCTGGCCGGCGCCGGCGAGCCCTGGATGATCGAGTCCGCCACGACCTTCAACAGGATGACGGCAAACAGCCATCTTGCCATGGCCGGTGTCGTGCTGCTGCTGGCCATTGGCGGAACGCTCCTTGCGCTCCGCGGCATCTCGCAGCGCTTCCGGGCCCGCAACCGTGTCGAGCAGGTCATTCTCGGCGGCCTGATCCTCGCTTCCTCCATCGCCATCCTCACCACCGTCGGCATCATCGGCTCCATGCTGTCGGAAGCCCTGCGCTTCTTCGCCTCGGTGTCGCCGATGGAGTTCTTCTTCGGCACCGTCTGGGATCCGCGCTTCGCTGCAGCCGGCCAGGCGGGTCAGGCCGGGCAGTTCGGCCTCCTGCCGCTTCTCGCCGGCACGCTCTACATCGCCTTCGTTGCCATGCTCTTTGCCGTGCCGATCGGCCTGTTCGCCGCCATCTACATGGCGGAATATGCCAACAGCACGGTGCGCTCTATCGCCAAGCCGCTGCTCGAAATCCTCGCCGGCATCCCGACCATCGTCTACGGCTTCTTCGCCCTCGTCACGGTCGGCCCGTTCCTGCGCGATATCTCGGGCCAGCTGAACGGCCTCGTCACCGGCAATTATGCCAGCTTCATCCAGGCGCAGAGCGTTCTCACCGCCGGCCTCGTCATGGGCATCATGCTGATCCCCTTCGTGTCCTCGCTGTCGGATGACATCATCACGCAGGTTCCCGGCTCGCTGCGCGACGGTTCGCTCGGCCTCGGTGCCACGCGGTCGGAAACCATCAAGCGCGTCGTCCTGCCTGCCGCTCTTCCGGGCATCGTCGGCGCGCTTCTGCTCACGGCATCCCGCGCCGTCGGCGAGACGATGATCGTGGTGCTTGCGGCCGGTGTCGCCGCCCGCATGCAGATCAACCCCTTCGAGCCGATGACGACCGTCACGGTGAAGATCGTCAACCAGCTGACGGGCGATCTCGAGTTCACCTCTCCGCAGACGCTCGTCGCCTTCGCGCTCGGCATCACGCTCTTTGCCATCACGCTCTGCCTCAACATTTACGCGCTCTACATCGTGCGCAAATACCGGGAACAGTACGAATGACCGACATGACCTCATCGCTCGCCGGTGCGTCGCAGCGTCCCGCATCCACCCGTCGCGATATCGGCATCAAGCGCCGCTACGCCGCAGAACGCCGCTTCCGGGCCTATGGCATCGGCGCCATCTCCATCGGCATCTTCTTCCTCGGTCTCCTGCTCTGGACGGTCGTGTCCAAGGGCTACACGGCCTTCCTGCAGACCGAGATCGTCCTGCCGATCACCTTCAGCGAACAGGTCATCGACCCGAAAAATGAACGGGCGACCAACCCAGCCAAGCTGATGACGGCGAACTATCCGCTGCTGGTGCGCGATGCGCTGGTGCAGAAGCTGGGGCTGGACCCGGCAAACCGTGCGGAGGTCAAGCTGGCGACCGACATGGTTTCGGCCAGCGCCCGCACGCAGCTTCGCGACGTCGTCGTCGCCAACCCTGCGATCATCGGCCAGACGGTGTCGGTGGCGCTTCTGGCGGAAGGCAACATCGACTCGGCCAACAAGGGCCAGATCGACGTGACGGTGGATGAAGCCAACCGCAAGGTGAAGGACAAGCAGCTCGGCTGGATGCAGACCCTTGCGCAGGACGGCGCGATGACGAAGTCGTTCAATACGGGCCTCTTCACCTCCGGCGCATCCTCGCGTCCCGAAGCTGCCGGCATCGGCGTCGCAGCGCTCGGCTCGCTCTACATGATGTTGATCGTGCTGGCGCTCGCGCTGCCGATCGGTGTCTCCGCCTCGATCTATCTCGAAGAGTTCGCGCCGAAGAACAAGCTGACGGACCTCATCGAGGTCAACATCAACAATCTCGCGGCCGTTCCCTCCATCGTCTACGGTCTGCTCGGCCTGTCGATCTTCATCAACTTCGCCGGCATGCCGCGCTCGGCGGCCCTCGTCGGTGGTCTCGTCCTCACGCTGATGACGCTGCCCACCATCATCATCGCCACGCGTGCGGCGCTGAAGGCCGTTCCGCCGTCCATCCGGGCCGCAGCCCTCGGTCTCGGTGCCTCGAAGATGCAGACCATCTTCCACCACGTCCTGCCGCTTGCCATGCCGGGTATCCTCACGGGCACCATCATCGGCCTGGCGCATGCGCTCGGCGAAACCGCGCCGCTGCTTCTCATCGGCATGGTGGCCTTCGTGGTCGATTTCCCGGGCTCGCCGCTCGAACCTTCCACGGCACTGCCGGTCCAGATCTACATGTGGGCCAACGAAGCCGAACGTGCATTTGTCGAACGGACCTCCGGCGCGATCATCGTGCTCCTGATCTTCCTGGTGGTCATGAACCTTGGCGCAATCCTGTTGCGGCGCCGCTTTGAACGACGCTGGTAGTGAGGTAGAAAACAATGAACATGATGTCAGAAGCGACTCTCGAAAAGGCGGTCGATCAGAAGATGAATGCTGTCCCTCACAAGATGATCGGCAAGGATGTGTCGGTCTACTACGGCGAAAAGCGTGCGCTGTTCGACGTGAACCTCAACATCCGCGAAAACACAGTCACGGCGCTGATCGGCCCCTCGGGCTGCGGCAAGTCGACTTTCCTGCGGACGCTCAACCGCATGAACGACACGATCGACCACTGCAAGGTCACGGGCAAGATCACGCTTGACGGCGGTGATATCTACGATCCCGCGATCGACGTCGTCGAACTGCGGGCCCGCGTCGGCATGGTTTTCCAGAAGCCGAACCCGTTTCCGAAGTCCATCTACGAAAACGTGACCTACGGCCCGAAGATCCACGGTCTCGCCCGCACCAAGGCCGAACTCGACGCCGTCGTCGAGCAGAGCCTGCAGAAGGCCGGTCTGTGGAACGAGGTCAAGGACCGCCTGCACGAGTCCGGCACCGGCCTCTCCGGCGGCCAGCAGCAGCGTCTCTGCATCGCGCGCGCCGTTGCCGTCAGCCCCGAGGTCATCCTCATGGACGAGCCGTGTTCGGCGCTCGACCCGATCGCCACCGCCAAGGTCGAGGAGCTGATCCACGAGCTGCGCGCCAATTACACGATCGTGATCGTCACCCACTCCATGCAGCAGGCAGCCCGCGTATCGCAGCGCACCGCCATGTTCCACCTCGGCAATCTCGTCGAGGAGAACGATACCGACAAGATGTTCACCAATCCGGATGACCAGCGCACCCAGGATTACATCATGGGCCGCTTCGGCTGATCGGTCGCCCGACCGACAGCTTTGCGCCCGTGACCGAACTCCAAGGACAGGATCCATGGCAACCCATATCGCATCCGTCTATGACGAAGACCTGAAGTACCTAAGCCGCCGTATCTCTGAAATGGGTGGGCTTGCCGAGCAGATGGTGGCCGAATCCGTTCGCGCCCTCGTCAATGCCGATCTGGGCCTTGCCCAGAAGGTCATCTCCGACGACGTCGTGCTGGACGACGCCGAGCGCCAGATCGGCGAGAAGGCGATCGTGACGATCGCCAAGCGCCAGCCGATGGCGGCCGACCTGCGCGAAATCATGGGGTCGATCCGCATCGCGGCCGATCTCGAGCGCGTGGGCGACCTCGGCAAGAACACGGCCAAGCGTGTCATCGCCGTCTCCAGCGCCAGCCTGCCGCGGCAGCTGTCCCGCGGGATCGAGCATCTCGCCGAACTGACGCTGATGCAGCTGAAGGAAGTGCTGGATGTCTACGCATCCCGCTCGGCCGAAAAGGCAAAGGCCATCCGTGAGCGCGACGGCGAGATCGACGCGATCTATACCTCGCTGTTCCGCGAGCTTCTGACCTACATGATGGAAGATCCGCGCAACATTACGCCCTGCACGCATCTCCTGTTCTGCGCCAAGAACATCGAGCGCATCGGCGACCACGCGACCAACATCGCCGAGACGATCTACTACATGACGACCGGTGCGCAGCCGCTGGGCGAACGTCCGAAGGACGACTCGTCGAACACCGTCGGCGCACTCGCGACCTGAGCGATGGCGCGGGAGCCGAAATGCTCCTGCGCCATCGCCTCCGGTCTTGGGGCCGGCGGACGTTCGGCTGAAGGATATGCAGCCATCCGGTGGCCTCTGCGCCACGCATAAACTGTCAACGATGATCGCCGCCCTCGGGTTCTGGCGAAAGCCTTGTCGCGCGACAAGGGCACTACGGAGTCCAGAAATGCAGCCGAAAATTGCCGTTGTCGAAGATGAAGAAGCGCTGAGCGTCCTCCTGCGTTACAATCTCGAGGCCGAAGGCTTCGATGTCGACACCATCAACCGGGGTGACGAGGCGGAGGTGCGGCTGCAGGAGCGGCTGCCCGATCTCTTGATCCTCGACTGGATGCTGCCCGGCGTTTCCGGCATCGAGCTCTGCCGTCGCCTGCGCCAGCGCAGCGAAACGGAGCGCCTGCCGATCATCATGCTGACGGCGCGGGGCGAGGAGAGCGAGCGGGTTCGCGGCCTTGCCACCGGCGCCGACGATTATGTCGTGAAGCCATTCTCGACGCCCGAGCTGATCGCACGCGTGAAAGCCATGCTGCGCCGTGCGCGTCCCGAAGTCCTGTCCTCGCTTCTGAAATGCGGCGATATCGAGCTGGACCGCGAAACCCACCGCGTTCACCGCAAGACCCGCGAAGTCCGCTTGGGGCCGACGGAGTTTCGCCTGCTCGAATTCTTCATGGCCTCGCCCGGTCGCGTCTTCTCGCGCTCGCAGCTTCTTGACGGCGTCTGGGGACATGACATCTACGTGGACGAGCGCACCGTCGACGTCCATGTCGGCCGCCTGCGCAAAGCCCTCAACTTCTCGAACATGCAGGACGTCATCCGCACGGTCCGCGGCGCGGGCTACTCGCTGGAAAGCTGATGATATTACGTTTCGCTAAAGGCTATTCGTTTTCGAGCCGACGAATATAATTATCGAAGCTGTTCCGACCAGAAAGCAGAATGCCGATGCCCAAAAAGAGTACGCCCGCCAATATGGCAGGCGTTGAGCAAATTCAGGTGTCAAAAGAAGGCGTCGCTGTGCCTCCATCTGCGACCACAGCTTATCCCACTCAGGCATGAAGTCGTCTGGAGTATTTGGGTCACTTCTGACTTCCATCAGAAAATCTCTTACGGACTGGCTACGCTCGCGTTCACGGGTATCGCTGTTCACGAGCGCAATGATGGATTTTGATACAAACGCGAAAATCAAACCCAAGAAGTAGAACCACAACGGGTAGATGGGCAGACTAAATTTTATATCTGAAATCATCCCCGCAATTGCTGCTAAGGCGGCTGTAAGGGCTGTCCCATTCGCACCGAAAAGAATGGCAGTGTCGTCCTCAATCACGAAGTACTTAACAGTAGCCATTCTTTAAATATGCCTCGGGCGATTGTTTTCTGCTCCTGGCCCCCGTGCGCTTATCGCGCGCGGCGACGCTCGGCCGAGGGCTGATAGGCCAGCTTGGCGTGGAAGGTGCAGTAGGGCGAGCTATCCGGAGAGTCGTTGCCGCAGAAGTGAAATTCGTCCTTCATCGGGTCGCCGATCGGCCACT
This sequence comes from Rhizobium sp. PP-CC-3A-592, assembly GCF_003217095.1. Lineage (GTDB taxonomy): Bacteria > Pseudomonadota > Alphaproteobacteria > Rhizobiales > Rhizobiaceae > Ferranicluibacter. Next base: position 1,191,146 of record NZ_QJSR01000001.1, on the reverse strand, counting down.
TGCAGGTGCGGTCGGTGAGTTGCGTCAGAACGAGCTTGCGCGACATCGGCACGACGACATTGCTGCCCGTTGCGCCGCTCGTCCCGCTGCCGGTCACCGTCAGTGCGGTTTCCGGTGCGAAGGCGCTTTCGGAATCCTCGATCACGTTCATCGTGCTGACCGGGCGCGCCATGGGGCGCAGCGGTGCTGCGCGCGGGGCGGCGTTGGCGACGACGGCTTCCGGGGCTGCCGGGCGTGCGGCGACGACGGGACGCTTCGGGCGGTTTGCGCTCGGAGCGGCACCACCGGCCTTGGCACGACCGGGAAGCGACAGGCGATGAACCTTGCCGATAACGGCGTTACGGCTGACGCCGCCGAGCTGTGCTGCGATCTGGCTCGCGCTCAACCCCTCGGCCCAGAGCTTCTTCAGTCTTTCAACCCGCTCGTCAGTCCAATTCATTGTCGTCTCCGTTCCAGGCCGTTCATGAAGGACGAATCCCTCACCGCGCCCCGGATGGCTCCGAAGCTGCAACGCCTTGACTCTTTTGGTGACTAGGTCCGCCGCATGCGTCTAGCAATTATTTGCTAACCTAGAGACGGGGTGACTCCCTGACAAGAGTCCGGGGAATCGACCCGAATCGATTTTTGGGTTTTCCCCAACTTGCTGTCACCGCGTGATATATTTGCAAGACCTTTTCTTCAGAAAGCATCGCGCCCGAAAAACGCGCGACAAGGCTGTAATTCCGGGACTTTTGTTGACAGCGGCACCTGAAATACCGATAGTGCGCTCGCCGCCGTCAGGGCGGTATTTTTAATTTCGGGCCGGCACTGCCGGTCTCTGCAAAACAGATCGAACCTTCCCGCAGCCCGCGCGGACAGGACGAGGAGATTGGCACGATGGCCGAGGCAACCCCGCTTTACGAGACCTACATGCGCGCGCCGCTGCGCTTCGAGCGCGGCGAAGGTGTCTGGCTGGTGGCGGAAGATGGCTCGCGCTATCTCGATTTCGCTGCCGGCGTCGCAGTCAATTCGCTCGGCCACGCCCATCCGCATCTGGTGGCGGCGCTGAAGGATCAGGCCGAAAAGGTCTGGCATCTGTCGAACCTCTACGAGATTCCCGGCCAGGAAAAGCTTGCCAAGCGCCTGACCGACAACACGTTCGCCGACAAGGTCTTCTTCACCAATTCCGGCGCGGAAGCGCTGGAATGCGCCATCAAGACCGCGCGCCGCTACCAGTTCGCCAAGGGCCGGACGGAGCGTTTCCACGTCATCACCTTCGAAGGCGCGTTTCACGGCCGCACGCTTGCGACGATCGCGGCCGGCGGGCAGGCGAAGTATCTCGAAGGCTTCGGCCCCAAGGCGCCCGGCTTCGTGCAGGTCCCCTTCGGCGATCTCGATGCCGTCAAGGATGCGATCACCGAGGAAACCGCTGCGATCCTGATCGAGCCGATCCAGGGCGAGGGCGGCATCCGCCCGGCGCCCAAGGCCTTCCTGCAGGCGCTGCGCGACCTCTGCGACGAATACGGCCTGATGCTGATTTTCGACGAAGTCCAGTGCGGCGTCGGCCGGACCGGCAAGCTCTTCGCTTATGAATGGTCTGGCATTGCGCCGGATATTCTGGCGGCCGCCAAGGGCATCGGCGGCGGCTTCCCGCTCGGCGCCTGCCTTGCGACGGAAGAGGCCGCCTCCGGCATGGTTGCCGGCACGCATGGTTCCACCTATGGCGGCAATCCGCTCGCCATGGCCGTCGGCAATGCCGTGCTCGACGTGGTTCTGGGTGACGGCTTCCTTGAGCACGTCCGCGACGTTGCGCTTGTTTTCCGCCAGGGTTTGGCGTCGCTTGCCGACCGCTTCCCCGACGTGATCGAGGAGATCCGCGGCGAAGGCCTCATGCTCGGCATCAAGGCGGTGGTCCCCTCCGCGGACCTGCTGAAGGCGATCCGGGCGGAAAAGATGCTGGCCGTTCCCGCCGGCGAAAACGTCATCCGCCTGCTGCCGCCGCTGATCACCACCGCGGAGGAAGCCCGCGAGGGCCTCGCCCGCATCGAGCGCGCCAGCGAGACGCTGACGGCCGTGAAGCAGCGCGCGACCGCTTAAGGCCGCGCGGCCCCCACATCCAGGATTACCGACACCCAGGCCCGGACAGGGGCTGAAGCCCCGATGGGACAAGGACAGGACACGCATTTCCATGGCTGATACCCGGCACTTCCTCGATCTCTCCGCCATGTCGGCCGAGAACCTGCGCTCCATCATCGATGATGCGCGGGTGCGAAAGGCAGCGACCAAGGCCGGGACAGCCGAGAAGCCGCTGGCCGGCAAGATGCTCGCCATGATCTTCGAAAAGCCCTCGACGCGGACCCGCGTGTCCTTCGATGTCGGCATGCGGCAGCTCGGCGGCGAGACGCTGTTCCTGTCGGGCACGGAAATGCAGCTCGGTCGCGCCGAGACCATCGGCGATACCGCCAAGGTCCTCTCGCGCTATGTCGACGCGATCATGATCCGCACGACGGATCACAGCCGCCTGCTCGAACTTGCCGAACACGCCACCGTGCCCGTCATCAACGCGCTGACGGATACGACGCATCCCTGCCAGATCATGGCCGACATCATGACCTTCGAGGAGCATAACGGCCCCGTAAAGGGCAAGACCATCGCCTGGACCGGCGACGGCAACAATGTGCTGCACTCCTTCATCGAGGGCTCCGCCCGTTTCGGCTACACGATGAAGATGGCCGTGCCGCTCGGCTCCGAGCCCGACGACAAGATCCTCAACTGGGCGCGCAACAATGGCGGCAATGTCGTCCTGTCACACGATCCGGAAAAGACGGTGGCCGGTGCCGACTGCGTGGTGACGGACACCTGGGTGTCGATGAACCAGGAACACCGCGCCCGCGGCCACAATGTCTTCCAGCCGTATCAGGTCAATGCCGCCTTGATGTCGAAGGCGGATGAGAACGCATTGTTCATGCACTGCCTGCCGGCACATCGTGGCGAGGAAGTGACCGACGAGGTGATCGACGGCCGCCAGTCGGTCGTGTTCGACGAGGCCGAGAACCGCCTGCACGCGCAGAAGTCGATCCTTGCCTGGTGCCTCGGGGCGCTTTGAGCGCTTCCCGTCGGCTTGCAGCGCCGAAACCTTGAAAACCGGCATCCGGCTCCCGATCTACTGCGTAATTCCTTCAGTCGGAGTCGATTGCAGGATAAAATTATGCAGCAAGTATAAACCGCTACAGTGAAACAGAGTGCGTCATATTTGACGCACGGCGCTGTAGTGGCCAAGCGGGATGCCACGGTTTTTTGCTGGCATTTCATATCAATCCAATAGAATGGAGTTGCGGCTTGCGATTCCCGGACCTGTCCGGGGAGCCGTCATCTGCGTTCGGGCTCGCCGCGGCGGGTCTTGCATCAGGAGTATGGACATGGTGGACAAGGGACCAGATCTCGGCGAATTCGGCTATGCGGGCGATGACCGCGTCGTGCCTTTCCAGGTGGAAGGTCTCGATGTGCGCGGCCGCGCCGTCCAGCTCGGGCCGATGCTGGACGCGATCCTCGAACGTCACAATTATCCGCTTCCGGTCGCGCGTCTCGTGGCCGAAACGGTGGTGCTGACGGTGCTGCTCGGCACCTCGCTGAAGTTCGACGGCAAGCTGATCATCCAGACGAAGAGCGACGGTCCTGTCGACCTCGTCGTTGCCGATTTCTCGACGCCTGACCGTGTGCGGGCTTATGCCCGCTACGACGAGGAGGCCTTGGCCAGCGCCATCGAGAAGGGCGAGACCGATTCACAGGCTCTTCTCGGACAGGGCGTTCTCGCCTTCACCATCGATCAGGGCGAGTTCACCCAGCGCTATCAGGGTATCGTACCGCTCGACGGCGCCTCGCTGGAGGAGATCGCCGGCGTCTACTTCCGCCAGTCGGAGCAGATCCCGACCAAGGTGCGCCTCGGCGTGGCCGAGCTTCTGGATCGCGACGAGAACGGCAAGCCACGTCACCGCTGGCGTGCCGGCGGCATGGTCGCGCAGTTTCTGCCGGAAGCACCGGACCGCATGCGCCAGCAGGACCTGCATGGTGGCGATGGTGCCGAGAGCTTCGATGGCAGCGTGGACGATCTGTGGGACGAAGCCCGTGTGATGGTGGAGACGATCGATGCCGACGAACTGACCGACCCCATGGTCGGTACCGAACGGCTGCTCTTTCGCCTGTTTCATGAGCGCGGGGTGCGGGTCTATCCGCCGCAGGCGGTCTACGACCAGTGCGCCTGCTCGCGCGAAAAGCTTCGCGATGTCCTCGCCAGCTTCAGCCAGGAGGAGATCGAAAGCACCGTGGAGGATGGCGTCATTTCGGTGACCTGCGAGTTCTGCTCGACCACCTATACCTTCGAGGCGACAGAAGTCCGTCCGCAGTAATCAGACCAGGCGAGACTTCGCCGTATAGGCTCCCGGCTTCTGTAGCCGGAGGTCAGTTCAGCGTGCGGCTGAGGCCGGGCAGATCGAGAGAGAAGGCGGGAATATCCACCGTGAAGGTCTCGCCTTCGGGCGTCTCCATCGCGTAGTGGCCGAACATAACGCCGGATGGCGTGTCGAGCGGGCAGCCGGAGGAGTATTCGAACGTGTCACCGGGATTGAGCACCGGCTGCTCACCGATCACGCCGGGGCCGTTCACCTCGTCCACCTGTCCGTTTTCGTCGGTAATGTGCCAGTAGCGCGTCATCAGCCGCACCGTCTTGACGGAACGGTTGGAGATCAGGATCCGGTAGCCCCAAACGTAGCGCCCGTCTTCGGGATCGGACTGATCCTCCAGATAGTAGGGCTCTACGGTGACCTCGATGTCCCGTGTCAGCGCGCGATACATGATGCAAAACCTTTCCAGTCGCTGAGCCTATTCTAGAGCCAGATGGTTTCCCGAAGAATAACGCCCGCGGAAAGTGTGTTGCAGCGCGGCACAAAGAAAAATCGCGCCCATGAGGCGCGATTTTCAAGCGTTTAGCGATGGCAGAAGAGGTGGCTCAAGCCGAAACGGTTTTGAGTGCCCGGGCGAAATCCTCGATCAGGTCGGCACTGTCCTCGATCCCGGCGGACAGCCGCACGGTGCCGTCGGAAATACCGAGCTCGGCGCGGGCGTCTTCGGCGAGGTTCTTGTGCGTCGTCGTCGCCGGATGCGTGATCAGGCTCTTGGCATCGCCGAGATTGTTGGAGATCTTGACGATCTCGAGCGCGTTCTGCAGCGCGAACGCGGCGTCCTTGCCACCCTTCATCTCGAAGCAGACCAGCGTGGAGCCGCCCTTCATCTGCTTGGCGATGATGTCGGCCTGCGGGTGATCTTTCCGGCCGGGATAGATCACGCGGGCGACCTGGCTCTGCTCGACCAGGAAATCGGCAACCTTCGCCGCGTTCTCGCTCTGCTGGCGCACGCGCAGCGGCAGGGTTTCGATACCCTTCAGCAGCGTCCAGGCGTTGAACGGCGACAGGGCCGGGCCCGTGTGGCGGAAGTAGTCGTGCAGATGCTCGTCGATCCAGTCCTTCGACGACAGGATGACGCCGCCGAGGCACCGGCCCTGGCCGTCGATATGCTTGGTGGCGGAATAGACGACCACATGCGCGCCGAGTTCGAGCGGCTTCTGCAGAAGCGGCGTCGCAAAGACGTTGTCCACCACCAGCTTGGCACCCGCCGCATCGGCAAGCTTGGCCACGGCCGCAATATCGACCACTTCCAGCGTCGGGTTGGTCGGGCTTTCCAGGAAGAAGACCTTGGTATTCGGGCGGATCGCCTTTTCCCAGTTCTCGATGAAGCGGCCATCGACCAGCGTGCATTCGATGCCGTAGGTCGGCGCCAGCGTTTCCACGACCCAGCGGCACGAGCCGAAGAGCGCACGGGCTGCGACGATATGATCGCCGGCCTTCAGCTGGCAGAGGATGGCCGCCGAGACCGCCGCCATGCCCGAGGCCGTGGCGCGCGCATCTTCGGCGCCTTCCAGCAGGCACATGCGCTTCTCGAACATGTCGTTGGTGGGGCTGCCGTAGCGGGCATAGATGAAGCCGTCCGTTTCGCCCTTGAAGCGCGCTTCCGCGGCCTCCGACGTCTCGTAGACGAAGCCCTGCGTCAGGAAGATCGCTTCGGAGGTTTCGCCGTGGCTGGAGCGGGTGGTGCCGCCGTGAACGAGCTGTGTCGCCGGGCGCCAGGTGTTGTTTGCCGTGCTCATCAATTGTCTCCTTCCAGAAACAAAAAAACCGGTCGCGTAAAGCAGACCGGTTCGAGCCCGGTCTTTTTAGCCATTTGTTTAACGTGGCTGCAAGCCGACCGGCCAAATCACCACGGGATAAGTTCCCATACGTCTTCGCCCCGCTTGCGTCAATCGGCCGTATTTGGTTTTGTCGGCCTTCAAAAAAGGATGATGGCATGGCGCGCGAAACGGGCATTCTGGCGGATAGCGCAATCGCTTCGCTGTTCGAGCACGGCCGTCTTCTCAGCGAAGGGCCGCTGGACGACGACCAGATCCAGCCGGCGAGCCTCGACCTGCGGCTCGGCGCCCGGGCCTTCCGCGTGCGTGCGAGCTTCATGCCGGGTCCGGGACATCTCGTCGCCGACAAGCTCGATCGCCTCAAGCTTCACGTGATCGATCTGAGCGAAGGCGCGGTGCTCGAAACGGGCTGCGTCTACATTGTGCCCCTGATGGAAAGCCTCGACCTGCCACCATCCATGTCGGCCTCGGCCAACCCGAAGAGCTCGACCGGCCGGCTGGATATCTTCACCCGCGTCATCACCGATCGTGCGCAGGAGTTCGACAAGATCCCCGCTGGCTATCGCGGCCCGCTCTACCTCGAAATCAGCCCGCGCACCTTTCCCGTCATCGTGCGGCGCGGCTCGCGCTTGTCGCAGATCCGCTTCCGGGTCGGCCATGCACTGCTCACCGAGACCGAGGTTCTCGAGCTTCACCGAACGGACACGCTCGTGGCCAGCGATACGCCGAACGTCTCCGGCGCCGGCATCGCGCTGTCGATCGACCTGAAGGGGACCGGCGAGGACGGGCTGATCGGCTATCGCGGCAAGCACCACACCGCCGTGGTGGACGTGGACCGCAAGGGCGCCCACGGGATCTACGATTTCTGGGAGCCGCTCTACAGCCGTGGTGCTGACGAACTCATCCTCGATCCCGATGAGTTCTACATTCTCGTCTCGCGCGAGGCCGTGCACGTGCCACCGCTTTTTGCCGCGGAGATGACGCCGTTCGACCCGCTGGTCGGCGAGTTCCGCGTCCACTATGCAGGCTTCTTCGACCCCGGCTTCGGCCATGCGCAGGCCGGCGGCACCGGCAGCCGCGCCGTGCTCGAAGTGCGCAGCCACGAGGTGCCTTTCATTCTCGAACACGGCCAGATCGTCGGCCGCCTCGTCTACGAACACATGATGGAGCGCCCGAAAGGGCTCTACGGCCTTGGCGTCGGCTCGAACTATCAGGCGCAGGGCTTGAAGCTTTCCAAGCATTTTCGCGGCTGAGAAGCGCGTTTTGAAGCGTCCCATCCGCGCTTGAGGATTGACACGCCGCCACATCTGTTGGATGTCTGGCGCATCGGCGGGTGTAGCTCAATGGTAGAGCAGCAGCTTCCCAAGCTGAATACGAGGGTTCGATTCCCTTCACCCGCTCCAGAAAACCCAGGGGTTTGAGAAAATTGGCGTGTCACTCGTGTCACCCGCGTGTCACTGAGCCGGTTCCTGGACCAAAATCTCGATGAGAATGATTCTGCGAAGAAAATTTGGCTTCGACTTGAAGTCGTCACATTCGGCTCCTATATCTCTCTCATCGGCAACCGGTCGAGCGTTTCGAAAAGAGATGTTCTCGGGTCCGATGCAAGCTTTCGTCGATTTGACCACGGATGTACTGGCAACTTGATAAAAGCGAATGAGGAAGGTCGGTGCGGTTTCGCCCCGGCCTTTTTTATTGTCTGAGGTAACCCGAAATAGTGACACACATCAGGCGATGAACCCCGGCGATTACGCCAGGGTCACGCCATGCAGTCGCGAGAGTTCGTCTCTGACGCTCTCGATCTCCTGCTCTATCCTCGCCGCATTCCAATCGAGCGCCTGCCCGGAAATTTCCGCGATACGGCGAAGGAGGCGGAGTGTCAGCGTTCCCGTGACGGCGAGCGCCGTGCGGCGAAGCACGATATCGGTGAGCCGTCCCACCTGCTCATGACGTATGAGATAATCGATCTCGCCCTCGAAATGGTCCGCAGCGTCGGGAAGGGACGCTGCGCTCGACGCGGCGATGTGCAGAGCGACAGTGCGGGCCGTCGTCCCGTAGCGGGCAAACAGCGCCTCCGTTTGCGCCTGGGAAAGCCCTGACGTCGCAGCAATGTTGGCCACCAGCCGGTGGCCTGCAGCATCGTCACCCGGATAGTCGCGGCCACCGCCGATGGGCATGGCCTCGGTCGAAACCGTGCGCGCCCGACCAAGACGCATCAGCACGGTGTCCGCCACCTCTTCCGCGTAACCGCGAAACGTCGTCCACTTGCCGCCGACCAACGACAGCACGGGGAACGGACGGTCGCCCGTCGGCTCCAGAACCGGCGTCACGTGATCGCGGCTGATCAGGCCGGGATCACTCGCATTGTTAGCCGGCAAAGGGCGGATGCCGCTATAGGTGTAGACGATTTGGCTGCGGTCGAATTGCATCTTCGGTAGGAGCTTGCCGAGGCTGTCCAGCAGATAGTCGATCTCGTCGTCCTCGCAGCGCACGCTGTCCGGCTGGTCGGCCTTAATGTCGGTCGAGCCGACCATCGCACGGCCGAGATAGTCGAAGACGAGGCAGATACGGCCGTCATCCGCCTCGAAGTAGATCATCCGGCCGGCGAGCTCCTTCAGCAGCGCGTCGTGTCGCAGCAGGATGTGCGAGCCCTTGGTGCCGCCGATCATGCGGGAGGTCTCGCCGAGCGTCGCATTGACCGTGTCGATCCAGGGCCCGCCGGCATTGACCACGAGCTTCGGCTTCACGCGCAACTGCGCACCGTTGAGCAGGCTGGAGATAACCAGCGTTTCGCCGGCGCGGCTTTCCAGACGCGCATGGTTGACGGCGGCAGAGGTGGGGCTCGCCGCAAGGCCGTCGCGTACCAGTTCGGCCACCAGTCGCTCGGGATGCGTCACGGTCGCGTCGTAATAGGTGCCGGTGGCCACGATGCGCGGCGTCAGCGCCGGCAGGCTGCGCAGCGATGCGGCCTTGCCCGCCATCGTGTGCCGCGGCATTACCCGCTGGCGGGCGCCGTAGGCGTCATACATCGAAAGGCCTGTCTTGATCAGAAGCGCACCGCGGCTGCGCGGCGTTCCCTTGGCGCCGAAGAGCGTGCGCACGGCCGACCAGACGCCTTTCGTCCAGGAGAAGATCGGAATGACGGTCGCGAGCGGCTTCACGTAATGCGGTGCGTTGCGCAGCAGCAGGTTGCGCTCGTAGGTGGATTGCGCGACCAGCCGCAGTTCGCCCGTTTCCAGATATTTCAGGCCGCCATGGATCAGCCTGGAAGGTGCGGCACTCGTGCCGGAGCCGTAATCCGACTTGTCGAGGATGAGGCAGGTGAGGCCTTGCGCGCAGAGATCGCGAAACAGACCGGCGCCGTTGACGCCGGCGCCGATGATGACGACATCGACGCTGCTGGTTCTGGCGATCGCTTCCATGCGCTCGGCCATGCCGCCCGGCCAGCGCGTCTCGTTGACGGTATCGCTCATGATGTCCTGCCTGTCTTGGTGATGCTGAGGGGAACGCCGCGTGCAAGAAGATCGGCGCCGACGGCGTCTGCGAGCCGGTCCGTCGCCAGTACGGCATCGAAAGCCGTGAGGTCGGCAAAGACGTTCAGGGCTACCTTGCCGAATTTGGAGGAGTCGAGCAGCAGGATGCGGCGCGAGGCCGCGGCCATCATCGCCTGCTTGACCTTGGTCACCTGCGCATCCTGGATGAACGCCGTGCCCCCGTCCACCGCCGAGGCCGAGCAGAAGAACACGTTGGCCCGCAACGCCGCCACGGCGCGCTCGGTCGTCAGGCCGATGAAAGCGTTGAACGTGCGGTGATAGGTGCCGCCAAGGCAAAGCACCTCGATTTCGTCGTTGTCGATCAGTCGGTTGGTGGAGACGAGCCCGTTGGTGATCACGGTCAGTGGCCGCACGCCTGCCAGAAGGTCGGCAAGGGCGGCACCGGTGGTGCTGTCGTCGAGCATCACCGCCTGTCCCGGCTCCACATGGGCAAGGGCGGCGCGCGCCAGCGCTGCCTTCTCCGCCTTGCCGACGGTCTCGCGGTAGCGGAAGGCGCTCTCGTAAAGGCCGGATGGTTGGACGGTGACGGTGCCGTGCAGCTTGCGCAGCACGCCCTGATGAGCGAGGCGATCGACATGGCGATGGATCGTCATGCGCGACACGCCGAAATGCGCGACGAGATCCTCGATGCGCGCCTGTCCGGCCTGCATGATATAGTCGGCGATCTCGTCCCGGCGCGCATCGGCCTTCATGTCGTGATCGCCTTCCGCGAGCCTTCCGCCAGCCGTTCGATGGCCCGCCAGTGCGGCTGCATCGCTTCGGCCATCTCCCGGTAAAGGGTGTAGCGTGCCGCGAGGGCTGCCCTTCGCTCAGGGTCCGGCGTGTGGCTGCGCAGGATCGTCGTCGTCTTGCGCGCGCCGGCCTGCGGGCTGTTGTAGAGGCCGATGGCTGCCCCTGCCGTGAGTGCCGCACCCCAGGCTGCGGCCTCATCCGCCGAGGTCACATGCACCGGCAGGTCGAGCGCGTCGGCAAACATCTGCGACAGCGCCGGGTTCCGCGCGCCGCCGCCCGAAATCCGCGCCTCCGTGATCGGCATGACGCTCCGCAGGTCGTCCACATGAGCCTTGTGGTTGAAGACGATGCCTTCGAGCACGGCCTTCAGCATGTCGCCGCGATCGTGCCAGCCGTGAACGCCAAAGAAGCCGGCGCTCGCCGTGCTGCCATAGGGCGAACCGAACAGGTAGGGGTGGAACAGGATATCGGACGGACGACCGAAGGCGGCATCCAGTTCCGGCTTCAGAAGCTCGTGAACGCCAGCCCCGCTTTTGGCAGCTTCGCTCTGCTCGGCGCGGCAGAACTGGTCGAGGAACCAGTCGTAATTCGCAGTGGATGCGGGGGAAACGGCCATGTTGTTCCACTGTCCGGGCTCGATGGCGCTTCGGCAGTGCCAGCGCGGATCGGTCACCGGTCGGTCCGTCACCACCTCGTTGATCGAATAGGTGCCGGCAACGATCGACAGCAATCCCGTCTCATGACCGCCGATCCCCAGAGCGGAGGCCGTCACGTCGTGCAGCCCGGCAGCGACGGGCGTTCCCTCCAGAAGCCCCGTCAGCGCGGAGGCCGCGGCCGTGACGCCGCCGACGATTGCGGCCGAAGGCGCCATGTCGGGAAGCGCGTTCCATAAGGAATCCAGACCGAAAAGCGACAGCGCCTCGCGGTCGAAGGCCTGCGTCGCAACATTCGTGAAGGAAATGCTCGCCTCCGTCCGGTCCGTGCCGATCGTGCCGGTCAGGCAGAAGCGGAGCCAGTCCTTGCAGGCCAGCACATGGCCGATGCCGGCGAACCGTTCCGGTTGGTTGTCGCGAATCCAGGCAAGAATGGCCGAGGGTGCGGAAGCATGCGGAGACTGGCCGGTGAGTTCGAGCGCCCGCGCGGCGATCTCCGTCGCGTTCCACGCATCGGACAATGCACCCGCGCGGCTGTCGAGCGACAGGATGCCCGGCCCGAGCGGCCGGCTGTCGCGACCAAGCACGTAGACACCATCGCCATGCGCAGTCGCAGCGACCGCCTTGATGTCGGACGGACGGCAGCCGGCTGTCGTGATCGCTTCGCGGATCGCCTCGGCTGTGGCAGCCCAGAGCCCGTCCATATCGCGTTCCACCCAGCGCGGATGCGGAAGGGACTGCGCGACCCGGCGCCGCGCCACGGAAATCGGCGTTCCATCCGGCCGGAAGACGACGGCCTTCGTTACCGTCAGCCCGTTGTCGATGCCGAGCAGGCAATCCATCGTATCATCCTCCCATCCCCACCCGAAAGCTGCAGCCTTCGGCAAGGGGTAACATACGGATGTGTGATAATCCCGTCAATTGGCGTGACACGGCCGTGACCCCAAAGGCGATGTCACGCAAGTCTCCCGAGGCAATACCGCGAAAGGCTGGTTTTGCGTGCGGCGCAGCATCGGTTGCGTTGCAAGATCATCTTTTCTTGGCTAGGGCTTTAAGGGTCAGTCAAAAATGACGCATCGATTCAACAAGGATCCATGATTTCGTGACGATGGAAGACGATGTAGCCCAAACGTTCGATCTGGCGCCGGTCGCCATGTGGATCGAGGATTTCAGCGGCGTCCACGCCTTGTTCGAGACATGGCGTGGGGAGGGCGTCGAGAATATCTCCGCCTTCCTTGCCGAAGATCCCGCGCGTGTCGCAGCCTGCTCCAGCCGCATTAAGGTGCTGAAGGTCAACAGACGGACGCTGGACCTGTTCGAGGCTCGCGACCTCGATCATCTGGTCGAAAACCTCGGCCTCGTCTTCCGCGACGACATGCTGACCAGCCATATCAGCGAACTCTCGCAGCTCTTCGACGGCAAATCTGCCTTTTCCAGCAATGCCATCAATTACACATTGGGCGGCCGCAGGCTCGACATCCAGCTGAGAGGCAACGTGCTTCCGGGGCACGAAGGGACGCTGGCCCGGGTCCTTCTGACCACGGAAGACGTAACGGCGCGCGAAACAGCAGCTCGCGCGGAGCGGGAAAGCCGCCAATATGCGGAAGGGATCTTCGAACACTCCCCGGTCTCGCTCTGGGTGGAAGATTTCAGCCGGATCAAGATCTTGCTGGACGACGTGCGCCGGCGCGGCATCGTGGACTTCCGCGTGTTCACCGACGTGCATCCGGAGTTCGTCACGCAGTGCATGAGCGAGATCCGGGTGATCGACGTCAATCAGGCGACGCTCGATCTTTTCGTTGCGCCCGACCGCCGGACGCTGCTCCATCGGCTCGCCGATATCTTCCGCGGCAACATGCAGCAGCATTTTCGCGAGCAGCTCATCGAGCTCTGGAACGGCAATCTGTTTCACCATCGCGAAGTCGTCAACTATGCGCTCGACGGGTCCGAGCGGTTCGTGCTGTTGCAGTTTTCCGTGCTGCCGGGGCACGAGGACGACTGGTCGCTGGTGCAGGTCGCCCTGACAGACATCACCGCCCGCAAGAAGGCCGAAGCCTATCTCGAATATCTCGGCAAGCACGACGTTCTGACCAAGCTGCACAACCGTGCCTTCTACATGGAGGAACTGAACCGGATCGAGCGGAAGTCGCTACGCCCGGTGTCCGTCGTTATTCTCGATCTCAACGGTCTGAAGGAGGCAAACGATCAGCGCGGCCACGATGCCGGCGATGCGTTGCTGCGGCGTCTGGGCGAGGTGTTGAACGAGGCGGTGAGCGGTCCCAATCGCGCCGCACGCATCGGCGGCGACGAGTTCGCCTTGCTCATGCCCGGTGCCGACGAGATGGCGGTGGCCGCGATGATCGAGAGCATCGACGATCTCCTGAAGATCAACAACCAGTTCTATCCCACGGGCACGCTCAGCGTCTCCATGGGCCGCGCAACCAGCTTGGCCGCGGAAAGCATGGAAGCCTTGGTCAAGCGCGCCGATATTGACATGTACAAGCAGAAGCAGGCCTATTACAGCCGCGCTGCGGCCAATCGGAGACGCTGACAGCCGGCTCTCGTCCCTTGTTTTGCCGCATTGTCCGACGCCGAAGTGAGTCCGCTTCGGCTGGAAATGTGTTAGGGCACCGTCGGCCGGTGCGGCGTCTTGTTCCAGACGAACGGCTTGCGATAGAGCTCGATGATGGCGGCCCAGGCCGCGCCGGAAATCATCAGCCAATAGGCGGGCACGGCCCGCCATCGTCCACCCACAGCCCGCCACTCGTCGGCGCTCATCGACTTGCGGCCGAGCTGGATCACGATGGCGTAGCTGCCGATGATGTTGAGGATGTCGAGATGCATCAGGCAGGACGCAAGGACTGTGTCTCCGCTCGAGAGGTTTCCGGCCAGCAGCGTCCAGCCGAGATAGAGCAGGAAGGCAAGGGTCAGCGGATGCGCGAGTGCCGACAGGATCATGCCGGCCACGAGGATCTGCGCGGTTGCGAACGCCTTCCATCCCATCTGTCGATGGAGATGTTCGGGGTCGCGCATCATCACGAGCCATGTCTGCAGCCAGCCCTTGTACCACCGCGTCCGCTGCGCAAACCAGGCTACCGTGTCCGTCGGCGCGTCCTCGAGCGTCGGGCGGAGGATCACCTGTGACCGGTAGCCGAGGCGATAGAGCCGCATGCCGAGATCCGCGTCCTCCGTCGTATTGAAGGGATCCCAGCCCCCGACCGCCTTGAGCACATCCACACGAAAATGGTTCGAGGTGCCGCCGAGCGGAAGTGGCAGGCCGGCCGATGACAGGAACGGCAGAAGCCCGCGAAACAGCGCGGCATATTCGAGCGCGAACATCGCGCTGAGCCAGCCCGCTTTGGCATTCGTGACGACCAGAGGCGACTGGAGGCACGCGACGCGTGGGTCCGCGGCAAGAAAAACGGCATGAGCCTCCCGCAACTGCCCCGGGTCCGGCCGGTCCTCCGCGTCATAGATGGTCAGAAACGCGCCGCTCGCACCGGGCAGGGCATAGCTCAGCGCCTTCGGCTTCGTACGCGGCCCGGCCGGGGGAACGCGCACGATCTCGTATTCGGAGGATAGCGACAGGGCTTCCAGCGCCGCGAGCGTTTCGCCATCGTCGGCCTCGCAGATCAGCTTGATGTCGAGGCGCGACCGGGGCCAGTCGAGACGGTCGAGGGCTCCGACCAGTTGCGCTACGACCTCCGTCTCCCGGTAGAGGGCGACGAAGATCGAGTAGACCGGAAGAGGCCCCGCCTGCTGCGCCTTAAGCCTCTCGACGGACGGCAGCTTCGTCACGGCTTTCTTCACATGGAGCAGGGCCCGCGCGCGCAGGAAAAGCTGGCAGAAATAGAGGCTGGTCAACAGGAGGTGCGTGACCAGCAGCCAGACGAGAGGCGCGAGAAAAGCAGAGAAAACGAAAATCGAAAGCCCGAGCCCGGTATAAAATCCCTGCTTGCCCCAGAAGACGATGCGGGCACTATGCAGCGGCGCTGCCTCGAAGAGGAGGCTGACCGTGTCGCGGACGCGCCGCTCCCGGCCCGCCGTCCAGGCAGCCGTCCGCACCGCACGCGGCGTCGACACGGCCAGGATCTCGGCCAGCGCCGGCCGTCGATCAAGCGTCAGCGCGAGGTCGTGGATCTGGCTGAGTTTCGGCACGATGACGGTGATCGCCGGACGGCTGGAATGGTAGAGGCGCAGCATATCTGGTGAGATGAGCTGCGCATCCAGCGTCTCGGCGTCATGAACCTGATCCGCATCGATCTCCGCCATGAACGGCAGTCCCAGCAGATCCGCCAGCGCTTCGAAGTACAGCGTATCGACAATCTCGCCGGAGGCCAGAAGCTCTTCCTCGGCGGTTGTCCCGTTCTCTTGTGCCCGAAGCATCATCCGGGCGATCGTCGGCTTGCCGATGCCGAGCTTGAGAAGCAGGCGTCCTTCGCGCAACAGATCGACCGAAAAGGCGGGTAGAGGCGTGTTTTCCGAAACGGCACGCGCTCTTCGAGTAGCCATTCCCGGCAGCGACGGATAGTCTAGGACACGCATGAACACCTCGTCGCAAACAGCGTCGGCCCTTGAAGACCTGAAGCCGGAATTTGATGAGAATGATACGGATTTTCTCAATCCAACCGATCATTAGGGCAATCTTAATCATCTTTGCGACGGCTTGGATAGGGGGTATCGCAGTGCACGCGGCAGAGCCCCTGCGCGAGCTGCCTTTGTCCTTCGACGCCCGCGAGCGGATCGCAAAGCCGGATCTCAGCGGGCTTGCACGCTTGCGGTTCCTGACCACCGTCGATTTCCCGCCGTTCAACTTCATCGATCAATCGCAAAAGCTGTCCGGCTTCCACGTCGATCTCGCCCGCGAGATCTGCCGGGTTCTGGAGATCGAGGCGAAGTGCCAGATTCAGGCCGTGACCTTCGAGGAACTGCAGCCGGCGCTGGAGGAGGGGCAGGGCGAGGCGGTCCTTGCCGGCGTTGATATGACGGACGAACTTCGCCAGCGCTTCGCCTTCACGCGCCCGTTCCTACGTCTCCCCGCCCGCTTTGCCGCTCGGACATCACCCAGCGCGGCAGCCAAAGTCGAATTGTCGGCAATCCTTGCAAAGCCGGTCGGCGTCGTCGCGGGCACGACGCATGAGGCCATGTTCAAGGCGTTCTTTCCGGCAGCCACCGCGCAGGCCTTTCCCGATCGTGCGGCCATGCTGCAGGCACTGAAGGCGGGCACGGTGAATGCGGTCTTCTCGGACGGCATGCAGCTGTCCTTCTGGGCAGCTTCGGCTGATGCGGCAGCTTGCTGCACGCTCGTCGGAGGCGCTTACGTCTCCGAGCACTTCCTCGGCGAAGGCTTGGCGATCATGAACCGGAAGGGCGATCCGGCCCTGACGCAGGCGCTGGATCACGCGCTTCTGGAGCTATCCCGCAGCGGCCGCCTCAACGAAATCTACCTGCGGTATTTCCCGACCGGTATCTACTGATCGCGTTTTCGGGCGTCCGTTCAGTGGCGCATGCGGGCCTGCGCGCCACGCTCGATGGCGGCGCAGACGAGCTTGTCGAGGCCGAGACGGTCGCGCAGCAAAGCGAGGAGCCGTAGCTCCTCGGTGCGGATATTGAGATCGACGGCCGCGATATCGACGGCCAGCGCATAGGCCGTCTCGAACAGCCGCGGCGGCAGGGCTTCCCGCACCAGCTCCAGCAGAATATCCAGCCCCTCGGGTGCCGACAGCAGGGTCGCGCAGCGCTGTGCCACGGGCACGAGGTCGTCTGCCTCGAAGTCGTCGAAGACGGGCAGGATGCGGGAGAGCTTGCCGATCCGCTCCAGCTCCTCGTCGCTCATGGCGCTGTCCACCGCGGACATCATGACCATGACGTGGATCAGGGCTTCCTGGTGGGTCAAAGTTTGGGACATGTGATCTCCGGGGTTCATCCGCCCCGCACGTATAGTCGCTGAAGGCCTGTTGCAAGACATCCGCGGGAGACGCCGAGCCTTTGGAAGGCCCACCGCAGGCGTCACCTCGTTCGAGACATCAAGGCGCAAGACCCTGAGAAGGCGGAGAAGGCTCCGTGCCGGCGCGGTAGAAACCCTTTGCCGTGGTCTTCGCGGATGCCACCGCTGCGGTCAAAGCGGTATCGTCTCCGTCCACCTCGGCCCAGCCATTGTGAGCAAGCCAGAGGGCGGGATCATCGGTGCCGACCGTGCAGCGCGCCGTCACCGTTCCGCTCCATCCGCCTTTCGGCGTCTGACAGGTAAAAGCCCGGGCGCGAATGAAATTGCGGAAGGCGGTGCGGGCAATGGTGCCGCACGGCCAGTCACCCGTCGTCGCCCGGCAGATCCGGTCGGCCGACTGCGGCTTGACGCCCGCGATCTGGATCGTTCGTCCCTCGAACTGGACAAGACCGGCCGACAGAGCAACCGGATGCCGGAGAATGGTCTCCTCCAGCGCGGCCGGATCGACCGGTACCTCGCCTGGCGGCGCCAGGGATTCCGAATCCACCGCCGGTGGCTCGGGAACGGGAACTGGCGTCACATCACCCTCCGGCTTCTGCACGTCGGGAGAAAACGGCATCGCCTCCGTGTCGGGATCGGCGGGGACATCAGCACTGACGGCAGGATCTTCGCCGATCGTCGGGACATCGCTGAGATCGGGTGTCTCCAGCGTCATCTCCGGTACGGCCGTGCTCTCCGCACCCGTGATCGCCGACTTGCCCGCCATCAGCAGGCCGAGGGTCAGGACGACGCAAAGCGTGGGGCCGCCGATACGAAGCAGGGAACGTTGCATGAGGAAAACGGTCCTACTGGCTCGCCCAGATGATCCGGGCGATCCACTCCACCTCGGAAAGGTCGAAGCTGCGGTTCGGATGTTCGGGATTGAGGGAGTGAAGATCGATGCCGCGCGCGCTTTGCCGCATCAGCACCTTGGCCATGACCTCGCCTTCGGTGGTCTTGACGACGACACGGTCGCCACGGCGAACCTGCGCGCCGGGCTCCACGATCAGCACATCGCCATCCCGGTAGAGCGGCTGCATGCTGTCGCCCTGAATCTCCAGCGCGTAGACCCCCGTTTTCGTGCCGGCCGTGGGAAAATCGACCACATCCCAGCCCTGGCCCGCGGGAAAGCCGCCATCGTCGAAAAAGCCGCCGGCGCCCGCCTGCGCAAAGCCGAGGAGCGGAATAGCACTGGACGGAGCCAGCGTTTCCGCGCTGTCGTAGCCCTTGCCGCCGTCCGGCCGCAGGAATTCCATGAACTGCCCGATGGTCGAGCCTGTCGCGTCGAGAACCTTGGCGATGGATTCCGTGGATGGCCAGCGCTCACGCCCATCGGCGGACTGGCGCTTGGATTTGTTGAACGACGTCGGATCGAGGCCGGCACGCCGGGCAAGTCCCGACGGCGACATCTGGTGCCGCTCCGCCAAGGCGTCTATCGCATGCCAGATACGCTCATGTGACAGCATCGTCCCGGGTCCTGGTAATCTTGGTGTCCTGGTCAAGGTGTCCGGATGACATGTCCGGGGAAGCGGAACCTCTCCTCTATCCGGCAGGAGACTAGCCAAAAAGCAGCATCAAGTAAAGAATGCGAGGAAAATAATCCTTGTCCGTCCACGCGCAGCGCTTTTGTTTGAAATGCGTCTGCCGGCACCTATACTTGCATTTCCCGACGACTTCAGGCCGACCAAGCCGCATTCCAGCATCCAGACGAGCGAGGCGCCGTGCTCTCCACCCTCATCCGCTCAGAGCGGCTCATCCTCGTTGCCATTGCTGCCGGTATCGCCGGTTTTTCCGCAGAGCACACGCTGATCGGCATGGGGCAGGTGGCGTCGCTCGCCGGCGCCGTGTTCCTCATCGCCGCCATCATCCTCGCCTCCATGCGGGTGGCGCACCATGCGGAAATCCTCGCGACCAAGGTCGGCGATCCCTATGGCACCATGATCCTGACACTGTCGGCCGTACTGGTCGAGGTGGTCATCCTCGCGATCATGATGAGTTCGCCCGAGAGTTCGCCGACGCTGGTGCGCGACACGATCTATTCCGCCGTCATGCTGGATATCAATGGCATTCTCGGCATCGCGGCGCTTCTGGGTGGGCTGAAGCATGGCGAGCAGCCCTATAACGATGATTCCAGCCGCACCTATTGCGTCATGATCCTGACGGCCATGAGCATTTCCATGATCGTGCCGGAATTCATTCCGCAGGCGAAGTGGCACTTCTATTCCGCCTTCACCATCGTCGCCATGATCATGCTCTACGCCGTGTTCCTGCGCATGCAGGTCGGTGCACACAGCTATTTCTTCAGCTACAGCTATCCGAAGACGCGTCGCGAAAGTGCTGGCGGTCATGTCGAGGAGCCCCAGAGCACGACGCTCTCGATCGGCGTTCTGGTTTTCGGCATCGTCGTCATCGGCGTTCTCGCGGAAATCATGTCGACGCTGCTCAATACGGGCCTGGAGGGTACCGGCGCGCCTCCGGTTCTCGCCGCCATCGTCGTCGCTGCCATCTCGGCCGCGCCCGAGATCATGACGGCCATGCGCTCGGCGCTCGCCAATCATATGCAATCGGTGGTCAACATCGCTCTGGGTGCCTCGCTGTCGACGGTCATCCTCACCGTGCCCGTCATGGAGGCCATTGCACTTTACACCGGCCAGCCGTTCATCATGGCAATGACGCCGGTGCAGACGGTCATGATCACCATCACGCTGATCGTCGCCGCCATCAACCTCAACGACGGCGAGACCAACGCCATCGAAGGCATGACCCATTTCGTGCTGTTCGCCACCTTCATCATGCTGTCCTGCCTCGGGCTCTAAGACCTGTCGGC
This sequence comes from Rhizobium sp. PP-CC-3A-592, assembly GCF_003217095.1. GTDB lineage: Bacteria > Pseudomonadota > Alphaproteobacteria > Rhizobiales > Rhizobiaceae > Ferranicluibacter. The sequence goes on along the minus strand of NZ_QJSR01000001.1, from coordinate 1,171,177 downwards.
AATCAGACGGCGGAAGGCGGCGAGGGTCTCGTCGCTGACATGGTGCTCGATGCCTTCGGCATCGATGCGGGCCGTCTCCGGGCTGACGCCGAGACAACGCAAAAATTGCTCCACGGTCTGGTGTCGCTCGCGGCTTTCGGCTGCCATCTTCTGCCCGGCCTCCGTCAGGAACACGCCGCGATAGGGCTTGCGCGAGACGAGGCCATCGGCTGCGAGCCGTGCCAGCATCTTGGCGACGGTCGGCTGCGCCACGCCGAGACGGGCGGCGATATCCACCTGGCGCGCCTCGTTGCCGTCATCGATCAGGTCGGCGATGAGCTCGACATAGTCCTCGACCAGAGCGCCGCGCCGCGCTTCCCGTGTCTGGCGAAAGCCCTCGGAGTGAATGTCGGCGTCCGGAAGGGGATCCGCGCGGGGAATGGTTCGGCGCGCCACGTATTCCTGATCCTTCCAGTTCGCATGCCTGAATGGGCATGGCATCGGGTTTTGCGTGTCTAGCATGCGCGCCGGATTTGCCGAATGGCTTTATCCGCTCTTCCACCGCCACAATGCGCGCACCGCCACAATGACACCGCACTGCGGAAAAAAGCAAGATCGATGAAATATAGCATATTGCATAATGTTGGGGCCTGCCCTAATTTTCTGCCCTTGACGCCTTTCCGCATCCGGAGACTGCCCCGATGGCCACCCCCGACGTTTCACTGAACCAGCGCGAGACCCGCTCCAGCTGGCGGTTCAACCATTCGGAAGAGGAGGGACGCCAGAGTCTTGCCGATGTGCATTCGACCATCGCGGTCCCCACCGGCGGCACGTGGTTCCGGCGGTTCCTCGCCTTCGTCGGCCCGGGTTACATGGTGTCGGTCGGCTACATGGACCCCGGCAACTGGGCAACCGACATCGCCGGTGGCGCCCAGTTCGGCTACACGCTGCTGACCGTCATTCTGCTCTCCAACCTCATGGCCATTCTGCTGCAGGCGCTGGCCGCGCGCCTCGGCATCGCCACCGGCCGGGATCTGGCGCAGGCCTGTCGCGATGCCTACCCGAAGCCCGTCGGTTTCGTGCTCTGGATCGCCTGCGAACTCGCCATTATCGCCTGCGACCTTGCGGAGGTCATCGGTACGGCGATCGCGCTGAAGCTGCTGTTCGGTATTCCCCTGATCGCCGGCGCGCTGATCACCGCGCTCGATGCCATTCTGCTGCTTTATCTCATGCAGAAGGGCTTCCGGTTCCTGGAGGCCTTCGTCATGGCGCTGCTTGGCATCATCGCCCTCTGTTTCATCGTGCAGATTGCGGCTGCGGCTCCGCCGGTCGCCGCTGTGCTTCAGGGCTTCCTGCCCTCGACGGAGGTCGTCACCAATCCGGCCATGCTCTACATCGCCATCGGCATCATCGGTGCCACGGTCATGCCGCACAATCTCTATCTCCACTCGTCCATCGTTCAGACGCGCCAGTTCGAGCGGACCGAGCCGGGCAAGCGCGAGGCCATCAAATGGGCAACCCTCGACAGCACGATCGCGCTCATGCTGGCACTGTTCATCAATGCCGCCATCCTCATCGTCGCAGCCTCCGTCTTCCATGCCAATGGCCGCACCGACGTCGCGGAAATCGAGCAGGCCTACGAGCTTCTCTCGCCTTTGCTGGGCCTCGGCATCGCCTCGACGCTCTTCGCCGTGGCGCTTCTCGCCTCCGGCCTCAACTCCACCGTCACGGCGACCCTTGCCGGCCAGATCGTCATGGAAGGCTTCCTGCGGCTGACGATCCCCAATTGGGCACGCCGTCTCATCACCCGTGGCATCGCCATCGTGCCCGTCGTCGTCATCACCTATCTCTATGGCGAGCGCGGTACGGCCGAGCTTCTGGTGCTGAGCCAGGTCGTGCTCTCCATGCAGCTTCCCTTCGCGGTCATCCCGCTCGTCAGCTTCGTCACCAACCGGGAAAAGATGGGCACCTTCGTGGTTGCCCGCTGGGTCGGCGTGCTTGCCTGGCTGGTCGCCATGATCATCGTCGTGCTCAACGTCAAGCTGCTCTACGACACGTTCATCGCCTGACCGCCCCGCGCTGACGGGGATGTGAAGGAACGCCGCGCCGACACGCGGCGTTTGTCGCGTGAAGGAGATCCCCGATGATCCGCAGTCTCAAGACGGTCGCACTCGCCCTTTTCGTCGCCAGCGGCATATCGGCCGCCAGTGCCGCTGGCCTCGATGCCTTCGGCTGGAAGAACCGCGTGCTGATTGTCTTTGCAAACTCCGGAGATCCCGACGTGGTAGAGCAGCGGCGGCTTCTTGTCGACGACACGAAAGCCCTCGCAGATCGCAACATGGTGGTCCTCGAAGTTGTGGGCGACACGGTAAAGCCGATCTACGGCAAGGCGACTGCGGTCACGGAGCAAGAGCTTCGCAAGGATGCCGGCATCGAGGAGGGCAGCCGTTTCACGGCGATTCTCGTCGGCAAGGACGGCGGCATCAAGCTGCGGGCGACCGAGCCCGTGGCGCCGGTTCAGCTCTTCGGCCTGATCGACAGCATGCCGATGCGCGCGAACGAGGCTTCCCGCTAAGGCCACATCACACTTCATGCTCCCGTCATCGCAGCTTCACGGCGCTGTCACGGCCGGATTCTAAGCCCAGCGGACCCGCAACCGTCCAAAGGGCTTGCACGATGCGCCGGACCGGTCTTCTCATCTCCGCATTCGCCTTCTGCGTCGCTATGGTCTCGACCTTTCCCGCTCAGGCGGTCGACAACACGCGGACCGCCCGCATCCTCGACCGGTTGAAGAACGCCAATGCCTGGCGCAGCCACATCATGGTCGTCGCGCACCGGACGGGCTGGAAGGAAAACGGCCGCATGATCCGCGCGGAGAATTCGCTCGATGCGATCCGCAACGCCATCGCGCTCGGCGCCGAGATGATCGAACTCGATGTCCGCAAGTCGTCCGACGGCACGCTGATCCTCATGCATGACGATTTTCTGGATCGGACCACGACCTGCCGCGGCGAAACCCGCACGACACCATTGGCCACGCTGAAAACCTGCCGCCTCGTGGTCGAGGCTGACGGTCATGCGACGGATGAGACGGTGCCGACGCTGGAGCAAACCCTCATTGAGACCCGCGGCCGCATCCTCGTCAACATCGACAACAAGCTGACGCCGGACATCCTGCCGGAGGTCGCCACGCTCGCGCGTCGCCTGGGGATGGCGGAGCAGATCCTCGTCAAGGAAAACCTCTGGAACGACAGGCGCATCGCCGACGCCAGGGCGCTGATGACAGCGATCGGTCCCGACGTCACCTTCCTGCCCATCCTCGCCGACGATGCTGTACACGATCCGGATTTCATGGCGAAGGCAACGTCGAGCTTCAGTGCACCGGCTGCGGAACTCGTCCACTGGCACGCCGATGGTGCACCGCAAACGATGGATGGCGGTGTGCTGTTCTCCGCCAAGGCCCGCGCCGCCGCCATCCGGGGCAACTGGCACCAGTGGGTCAACACCTACACGATCATCAACCGCGCACCGGGCATGCAGGCAGGCGGACGCGGGGATGAGCGCGCCGTCATCGACGGCAAGCCACTCGAAAGCTGGGGCTTCTGGATCGACCGCGGCGCGACGATCATCCAGACCGACGAGCCGAAGGCTCTGATCGCCTGGCTGGAAAAGACCGGCTATCGCATTCCCTACGACCTGACGAACTGACCGAACGGCGAGAGCGCTGCCCGAGGATGCGCGCAGGCGGATTGCCTATGGCTGTTCCGTCACGGCCGATGCCGTTTTCGTGAACGACGCTTAAAAGCCTTTCAACGCGCTACATCCGTGCCCATATATCAGCGTAAGGGTCTAGCGACCCGGTTGAATGATAACGGGGATGAGGCATGTCAGGATTGAAGAAATTTGCAGTATTGTCGGCGGTCGCGATGACGCTCGTCATCACGGCGACGGATTTCGCGGAAGCACGCCGTGCAGGCGGTGGCTTCGGTAGCCGCGGCACGCGCACCTTCTCCGCACCGCCCGTGACGCGTACGGCCCCGAACACCACGGCGCCGATCGACCGGACGATGACCCCGCAATCGACCCGCCCGAACGCGGCACAGAACCAGCCGGGTGCCGCCCAGACCGCGCCCGCGCGCCGTCCAGGTGGCTTCTTCGGCGGCTTTGGCGGTTCGCTGCTTGGCGGCCTCGCGCTTGGTGGCCTGCTCGGCATGATGATGGGCAACGGCTTCGGCGGCGCTGCCGGCTTCCTCGGCATGCTGCTTCAGCTCGCGCTGATCGCCGGTGCTGCAATGCTGCTGATGCGCTTCCTGCGCAATCGCCAACAACAGCCCGCGACGGGTCGTGCAGGAGCTGGCGGCGCCGGCAATCCTTATAATGGTTACGCCCGCGAGGCGGCAAATTCGCCGGCGCAGGGGCCGGCACAGGCAAATGCGCAAGCTTCGCGCGGCCCGGGCTTCTCCATCCCCCGCATCGGCGGCGGCCCTGCACCGCAGGCCCAGCCTGCACGCTCCGCCGCCGTTTCGGATGAGCTCGGCATCGGTCCGGCCGATCTTGAACGCTTCGAGACCATGCTGAAGGAGGTGCAGACAGCCTACGGCGCGGAAGACTACGGTGCCCTGCGTCGCCTGACGACGCCGGAAGCCATGTCGTGGCTCGCCGAGGAACTGAGCGAAAACGCGACCAAGGGCGTCCGCAACGAAGTCCACGACGTCAAGCTTCTCCAGGGTGACCTGGCCGAATCCTGGCGCGAGGACGCCGGAGAATTCGCAACGGTTGCCATGCGCTACGAGAGCATCGACGTGACCCGCGACCGCGACACCGGCAAGGTCGTCGAAGGCGATCCGGATCGCCCGACCGAAGCGACCGAAGTCTGGACCTTCTTCCGCCGGCCTTCCACCCAGTGGCAGGTCTCGGCCATCCAGGCATCCTGATCCCGTTGAGGCGGCTCTGCCCCCAGAGATATGGGTCCCAAAAGAGAAGGCCGGCGCACAATGCGCCGGCCTTTTTCATTATCGACTTCGTCCGGGCCGTGTTCCATCGGCAAGCCCGCTGACAGCCTCGATCACGCAGCGGCAGCGACCTTTGCGTAGGGGTCAAAGCGGCCGTAGAAGGTTTCGCCCTTGGCTGCCATGTCCTTGAGCAGCGGCGTCGGCGCGAAGTGGTCGCCATAGCTTAGCGCCAGCTTCTCGCAGAGGGCGACGAAGGCCTTGGCGCCCATGCCGTCGATGTAGGACAGCGTGCCGCCGGTATAGGGCGCAAAGCCGAAGCCGAGGATGGAGCCGACATCGGCCTCGCGCGGATCGGTGACGATGCCCTCTTCGATGGTGCGGGCAGCTTCCAGGGCGATGGTGACGAGGAAGCGCTGCTTGAGCGTCTGGACGTCGAGTTCGTCTGCTGGCTTCTGAGGGTAGAGATCCTTCAGGCCCGCCCAGATATGCTTCTTCGCAGGCTTCTCCGGATAGTCGTAGAAACCCTTGCCATTCTTGCGTCCGCGCCGGTCGAGATTATCGACGAGCTTGTTGACCAGTTCGAGATGCGCCGGATCGACCGCCTGTTCGCCGAGATCGGCAACGGTCGCCTTGAGGATCTTCTGCGACAGGTCGATGGCGACCTCGTCGTTGAGCGAGAGGGGGCCGACCGGCATGCCGGCCATCTTGGCCACATTTTCGATCATCACCGCCGGCACGCCTTCGATCAGCATGTCATAGGCTTCGTGGATGTAGCGGAAGACGCAACGGTTGACGTAGAAGCCGCGCGTGTCGTTGACGACGATCGGGGTCTTCTTGATCGCGGCGACATAGTCGAGCGCCCGGGCAAGCGCCGCGTCGCCGGTTTCCTTGCCGAGGATGACCTCGGTCAGCATCATCTTCTCGACCGGCGAGAAGAAGTGGACGCCGATGAACTGGGCCGGACGCTTGGAGTTCTCGGCAAGGCCGGTGATCGGCAGCGTCGAGGTGTTGGATGCGAAGATCGCGTCGGGAGACAGCACGGCTTCGACGGCTTCGATCACGTCCTTCTTGACCTTGCGATCCTCGAACACGGCCTCGACCACGAAATCAGCGGTCTTCAGGTCGGCATAATCGGCGGACGGGGTGATCAGCGCGAGCAGCTGTTCGCCCTTCTCCTGCGTCATGCGGCCCTTGGTCACGCTGTCCTTCACCAAGCCTTCGGAATGCGCCTTGCCCTTGGTGGCCGCCTCGATGTCGCGGTCGATGAGGGTGACGGGAATGCCGGCGGCGGCTGTGACGTAGGCGATGGAGGCGCCCATGAAGCCTGCGCCGACGACGCCGACATGCTTGAAATCCGACTTCGGAACGCCGGCCGGCCGGCGCGCGCCCTTGCCGAGTTCCTGCATGGAGACGAACAGCGAGCGGATCATCGAGAAGGCCTCGGTGGTCTGCAGGATCTGCGTGAAGTAGCGCTGTTCGATCTTCAGGGCCGTGTCGAAGGGAACCTGAAGGCCTTCATAGACGCACTTCACGATGGCCAGCGCGCCGGGATAGTTGCCATAGGTCTCGCGGCGCAGGATGCCGGAGGCCGCCGGCCAGAGCTGGGCACCGGCCGCGCTCCACATGGAACCGCCGGGCGCCTTGAAGCCCTTTTCGTCCCAAGGCTGGACAGCCTTCAGGCCGTTCTTGATCATGGCCTTGGCAGCATCGATCAACGCCTCGGGAGCGGCAAGCTCGTGCACGAGGCCGAGTGCCTTTGCGCGCTGGGGCGTCAGCGTCTGCCCGGTCGTCATCATCTGCAGCGCATCCTGCGCATTGGTGAGACGCGGCACGCGCTGCGTGCCACCGGCGCCGGGGAAGATCCCGACCTTGACTTCGGGCAGGGCGATCTTGACGGCCTTGGAATTGGAAGCGACGCGACCATGGCAGGCAAGCGACAGCTCGAAGGCGCCGCCCATGCAGGTGCCGTTGATGGCGGAAACCCACGGCTTGCCGGAGGTCTCGATCTTGCGGAACAGGCCGGTCATCTCGCCGCACAGCTCGAACAGCTTCTGCGCTGCGGTGTCCGGGTTCTTCTTCTTCTCTTCCGCCTGGAAGGTGAACATGCCCTTGATCATCGAGAGATCGGCGCCGCCCGAAAAGGTCGCCTTGCCCGAGGTAAAGACGACGCCCTTGACGGCCTCGTCCTTCACGACCGCGTCGTTGACGGCGGCGAGTTCCCGCAGAACCTCGGCCGTGAACACGTTCATCGACTTGTCCGGCATGTCCCAGGTCACGAGAGCGATGCCGTCGGCGTCCGTTTCGATGGTGAAATTGGTGTAGGTCATGGTTCTCTCCCCCTCAGACGCGTTCGATGATCGTAGCGGTGCCCATGCCCGCGCCGATGCAGAGCGTGACGAGGGCGGTGTTGAGGTCACGGCGTTCCAGTTCGTCGAGCACCGTGCCAAGGATCATCGCGCCGGTGGCGCCGAGCGGATGGCCGAGCGCGATGGCGCCGCCATTGACGTTCATAATGTCGTGCGAGATGTCGAAAGCCTGGAGGTAGCGCAGCACCACGGCGGCAAAGGCCTCGTTCAGCTCGAATAGGTCGATATCGCCGATCGTCATGCCGGCACGCTTCAGAAGCTTTTCCGTCACGTCCACAGGGCCGGTCAGCATCAGTGCCGGGTCGGAGCCGATGTTCGCGAAGGCCTTGATGCGGGCGCGGGGCTTGCGGCCGAGGCTCTCGCCGCCGGCCTTGGAGCCGAGCAGAACGAGGCCGGCGCCATCCACGATACCCGACGAATTGCCGGCATGGTGGACGTAATTGATCTTCTCGATTTCCGGATGCGCCTGGATGCCGACGGACTCGAAGCCGCCCATCTCACCCGGCATCTGGAAGGAGGGGTTGAGGCCGGCGAGGTTCTGCATCGTCGTCGTCGGACGCATATGCTCGTCCTTGGCGAGGATGACGATGCCGTTCTGGTCCTTCACCGGAACGACCGACCGGTCGAAATAGCCCTTTTCCCAGGAAACACCGGCACGGCGCTGGCTTTCGACGGCGTAGCTGTCGACGTCATCGCGCGAGAAGCCGTACTTCGTCGCGATCAGATCGGCCGACACGCCCTGCGGCATGAAATAGCCGGGGAAGCTGACCGAGGGGTCCATGTACCAGGCGCCGCCCGACATGCCCATGCCGACGCGCGACATGCTCTCGACGCCGCCGGCGATGACGATGTCGTCTGCACCCTGCGCGATCTTGCCGGCTGCCAGATTGATGGCATCGAGCGCTGACGCGCAGAAGCGGGAGATCTGGATCCCCGGCGCGCGGTTGGAATAGCCCGCCTCGAAGGCGGCAGCCTTCGGGATCACGGCGCCGGCTTCGAACACCGGATCGACGCAGCCCATGATGATGTCATCGACGGTATTCGTGTCGAGTTCGTTGCGGTCGCGCAGCGCTTCGAGCATGCGTGCGGCAAGGCGGGGCGTCGGCACCTCGTGGAGGGCGCCGTCCTTCTTGCCGCGACCGCGTGGCGTGCGCACATGGTCGTAAATGAAGACGTCAGTCATGATCCCGTTCTCCCAATCGGCTCAAAGCCGTCGATCTATCCGTGGAGGCGATGAAATGTAAGGTGCAGCCTTGAGTTTCAGAACGCGGCGGCGTCGAGCGCCATCAGCGTATCCGATCCCGCTTCGATGCGCGAGCGGCGAAGGGCCGTCTCGGGCAGGATGCGGTCCATGTAGAAGGTCGCCGTCACCAGCTTGTTCTTCAGGAAATCCTCGCGGTCGCCGGCGCCCGAGGCAAGCAGCCCCTGTGCGGTCTTGGCCATCTTGGCCCACATGTAGCCGAGCACGACCAGGCCGCTCAGATGCATGTAGTCGGTCGAGCCGGCACCGGCATTGTCAGGTTTCGCCATGGCGTTCGACATGAACCACATGGAGGCGGACTGCAGGTCGTTGAGGCTCTTCTTGAGCGCCTTGGTATAGGCGGTCATCTGCTCGTCGCCGCGGTTCTCGTCGCAGAAGTCGCCGATCTCCTTGAACAGCGCCATCACGGCGCGACCGCCGTTGAGGCCCAGCTTGCGGCCGACGAGGTCGAGCGCCTGGATGCCGTTCGCACCTTCATAGATCATGGCGATGCGCGCATCGCGCACATACTGGCTCATGCCGTGCTCTTCGATATAGCCGTGCCCGCCGAAGACCTGCTGCGCCATGACGGCGTGGTCGAAGCCGCGGTCGGTCAGCACGCCCTTGAGGATCGGGGTCACCAAGCCGAGCAGGTCGTCCGCCGTCTGGCGTTCGGCCTCGTCCTCAGAGCGATGCGCGACGTCCGACTTCAGCGCGGTCCACAGCGTGAAGGCGCGGCTGGACTCGTTGAAGGCGCGGATGGTCATCAGCACGCGGCGGATGTCGGGGTGGACGATCAGCGGATCGGCCTTCTTGTCCGGCGCCTTGATGCCCGACAGCGAGCGGCCCTGAAGGCGCTCGCGGGCGTAGGCGACGGCGTTCTGATAGGCGATTTCCGAGACGGAGAGACCCTGAAGGCCGACGCCGAGGCGGGCCTCGTTCATCATGACGAACATGGCGTTCAGGCCGCGATTGGCCGTGCCGATCAGGTAGCCCGTCGCATCGTCATAGTTCATGACGCAGGTCGAGTTGCCGTGGATGCCCATCTTGTGCTCGATGGCGCCGCAGGTCGCACCGTTGCGCGTGCCCGGCGTGCCGTCGGCTTCCACGATGAACTTCGGCACGATGAAGAGCGAGATGCCCTTTGTCCCCTCCGGCGCGCCTTCGATGCGGGCGAGAACGAGATGAATGATGTTGTCGGCCATGTCGTGTTCGCCGGCGGAGATGAAGATCTTCTGGCCGGAGATCTTATAGCTGCCGTCCGGCTGCGGCACCGCCTTGGAGCGCAGAAGCCCGAGATCGGTGCCACAATGCGGCTCCGTCAGGTTCATCGTGCCCGTCCATTCGCCGGCGATCATCTTCGGCAGGTAGGTGGCCCGCTGCTCGTCCGTGCCATGCTCGATGATGGCGGCGATCGCGCCCTGCGTCAGGCCGGGATACATGGTCAGCGACATGTTGGCGGACGACATGTATTCGCCGATCGCCGTGTGCAGCGTGTAGGGCAGACCCTGGCCGCCGAATTCTTCCGGTGCGGCAAGGCCGAGCCAGCCGCTTTCGCGGTAGAGATCATAGGCTTCTTTGAAGCCTTTCGGTGTCGTGACCGAGCCGTCCGGATGGCGCACGCAGCCTTCCTGGTCGCCGGAGAGGTTCAGCGGGAAAAGCACTTCCTCGGCAAGCTTTGCGGCTTCGCCGACGATGGCGTCCAGCATGTCGGGCGTCACGTCCGAAAAACCGGGAATATTGTTGTAGCGCTCGATGCCGAGCACGTCGTTCAGAATAAAAAGCGTATCCTCGACCGGAGCCTTGTAGATGGGCATCGACTGTCTTCCTCCCTGCGGCCTAACCTCATAAGGCCATTCATGAGGGTACTCTATTAAAAACTGACGTGCGCGTAAACGTCAAAATTCACGTCCGCGGCATTTTGCCCGAACAATCTGGCGTGAATGGCACCCGGAGGCGCGGCGTCGTGCGGGATTTTCGAAGGCCTATTCCAAAATCCTCCCACGGGTTAACGGCTTGTTTACCACGTTCCGGGAAAGTGGCGCGAGAGGTCAATGCTGCTTGTTCCGTTCCGAGTCGTCCGCAGCCTTGTCCACCGGCTCAAGGGGCCTGATCCTTCAGTCGTGTTCGGGGAATGCCAGGCGAAGAGGCGAAAGCAAACATGAACGGATCGCGATCAACTCCTCCTCGGATGGGCATGCCGGCCGACGAGCGTCTTGACGGTCGGCACGGCGAGCGCTCCTCGCTGGAAGCCCTCAACCGCACGATCGAAGGCCTGGAAGCCCGGATCGAAGGCCTGATCGCGCCCGCCAAGCGCGAGGCCCGTCCGCCGGAAGCCGCCCGCATCGAGGCCCGAGTCGAGTCACGTCCCGCTATTGCCGAACGTCCCGTTTCCCGCGCCGATGCCATTTCCGAAATCCTGCAGCGGCAGCGCGCGCTGAGCGCCACCCGTCTGGAAAAGGCGACCGAGCGCCATCAGATCCAGACGCGCGCCCCCTCCACGCCAGCCACGGCACCGGCCCCCGCCGTCTCCCGTTCGCCCGACCGCTACGTCATGCCCCCCTATGACGACCGCCAGCCCCCGCGCCGCTCGCTGGACGACGACCGTTCCGCGCGGAGCGCGGCCGAGCCGGTGCGCACCGTATCCCGTCCCGTTCCGCAGGCTGCACCCGCCGCCATGTCGGATGCCGCCGTTCGCGACATCGCCACGGCTCTGGTCGGCCTTCGCCAGGACCTGAAGCGCGACATCGAGCAGGGTCTTTCCCGCGAAATGTCGTCGCTGCGCAGCGAGATGCACGGCATCGCCGCCGCCGCCACGCAGGGCGATGCGCTCGCGCACGACATCCGCCAGGACCTGCAGCGTCTCTCGCTCTCGCTGGCCGATCTCGGCCGCCAGCCGACGACCTCCGACAGCGATGCCCTGCGCGCCGATCTCGACGAGATGCGTGCCATGATCGACGGTCTCGCACGCGAGGAAAGCGTGCGCCGTATGGAGAGCCGCTGGACCGGCGTCGAGGACCGGCTGAACGTGTTCGATGCCGCCCGCGACGACGAACTCGTTGCGCTGGCCTATCGCCTCGACGAGATAAAATCGCAGCTCGGCACCATGAACAATGGCCCGGCGCTCTATGCGCTGGAGGACAAGCTCGTGGCCGTCGCACAGGCCATCGACCTGATCGGCCGCCACATGCAGCCGGACGACCGCCGTTTCCAGGAGCAGTTCGCCGATCTCGATGCGCGCCTTGACGAGATCAGCCGCGCCATCGTTGCCAGTGGCCGCACGGCGTCCACCTCCGACAGCCCGGGCGTCACCCGCGTCGAAAGCCGGCTCGTCGATCTGTCGCGCCAGATCGACGATCTCGCCTTTCCTGCCGACAATGGCCTCGCTTCTCGCATCGAAGCGCTGTCCGCGCGCGTGGAAGATCTAGTCAACGCGGAAGCCGCCGCCCGCCTCGAAGAGCGCCTCGATCATCTCTCCGCCATGATGGAGCGCGCCGAGCGCGCCTCGCCGCAGCCCGATCTCAGCGGTCACCTTGCGGAAATCTCCGCCAAGATCGACGCACTCGATACCGGTGATGTGAGCGACACGCTTGCTCGCCGCTTCGACGATCTCGCCCGTCGCATCGATGGCCTCGACAGCCCCGCACCGCTGGTCGACGATCGCTTCCTGCGGCTCGAAGACCAGCTGTCGGGCATCGCCCAGCGTCTCGACGAGACGCATGCCGCACCTTACGACGACGGTCAGGTGCTGCGCAGCCTGCAGGACCAGATCGCCAATCTCTCCTTCCTCATCAGCGAGCCGCGGGAGGCCGCAGCCGCCGTGCCCGCCGACGTCGAGGGCCGCATGAACGCGCTGGAGGATTATCTCGCCTCCAGCGACGAATACATCATCGAAGCTGCCCGTCAGGCCGCCGAAGCCGTGATGGAAGCCTATACGCGCAACGGCATGACGCAGTCGGCATCCCCGGCCATTGCCGATATCGCCGCCATCTCGGCGCTCGCCGACGACCTGAAGACGCTGGAAGATCTCAGCCGCTCGAGCGACGAGCGCACCGCTCGAACCTTCGAGGCGCTGCACGAAACGCTCGTGCACATCGCCGACAAGCTGGAGCGCATCGAGGAGCGCGCCTCCGCGCCCATCCTCCGTGATGACATGCTCCGTGACGAGCCCGCCCCCGCCTTCGGTCGCCGCGATACGGCGGCACCGATGCCGCGTGCCGAAACGCCCGCCTTTCTGGAGCGCGAAGAGGTCGGTAGCAGCTATGACGACTTGACGCGCAACATGCGCGCCACCGTCGCGATGCCTGAGGAACGCGACCACCGGGTCGCCGAGGACATCGGCATCAATGCCCCGCATGCCGCCGACGCCGAACGCCGCGAGCCCGCAACATCGGCGCCGGTCGATGCCCCCGCCGCCCGCGCTGGCCTTCTCTCCGGCCTCACCAGCCGCTTTTCGGCCAAGCGCGGCAAGCAGGCGGCCCCCGTGGAGCGCCAGTTCGTCGAGCCGACGCCGTCGATCGATGCGCTGGAAACCATCAATCCGGACGCCGCCAACCAGCTGCTGGAGCCGGGCTCCGGCACGCCCGATGTCAAGCGGATCCTGGAGCGCGTCCGCGCGGGACAGGTCGCATATCCGGCTGTTGCGGGAGACGGCGACAAGTCCGATTTCATCGCGGCGGCCCGCCGTGCAGCCCAGCAGGCAGCCCAGGAAGTGGACACCGGCAACCGTATAGCCGCACGTCCGGGTGCCGCCCCGAGCGCCCTTGCCCGTCATCGCCGCCCGATCCTCATGGCCGTCGGCGCGGTGCTCCTCGCCATCCTCTCCTATCCGCTCGTCAGCACGCTGATGAAGCACGAGCAGGCGGCAGCACCCGTCACGACCATTGAAACGCCGGCGGTGACCGAAACGGCCCCCGCCGATGCCGCATCGGACATCCCCTCGGACGCGGCGCCGGCCCTGGCTGCGCCCACGAGCGAACCCGCGCCGCAGGCGTCGGACGAAGGCGTTACGCCGTTGAGCTCGCTGCAGCCGCAAGGCGAGGCGACCGGTGGTGAAAGTGCCGCGGCATCGCAGCCGGAGCCGCAGGCGACAGCACCTGCAGCGGAGAATGCTCCGGCCGAAACACCCGTTGCGCAGGCATCCGTGGCAGAGGCACCGGCGTCCGCCGCTCCCGTCGACGTGCCGGCGGAAATCGTGCCCGCAGCGCTTGCCGATGCAGCCCGTGCCGGCGATCCCAAGGCCTACTTCGAAATCGGCGCGGTCTATACCGAAGGCCGCGGCGTCAAGGCCGACTTCGCCAAGGCTGCCGAATGGTACCAGCGCGCGGCGGATGCCGGCGTGGTTCCCGCGCAGTATCGCCTGGGCAGCCTCTATGAAAAGGGCACCGGCGTTCCGCGCGATCCCGCCCGGGCCCGTGCGCTCTACCAGCAGGCGGCCGAGAGCGGCAATGCCAATGCCATGCACAACCTCGCGGTCATGCTGGCCGGCGGCAGCGGCGCCAATCCGGACTTCACGCTCGCCAGCATGTGGTTTGCGAAGGCTGCAGACCTCGGCCTGCGCGACAGCCAGTTCAACCTCGCCATTCTCTATGCCCGCGGCAACGGCGTCGCGAAGGACCTCGCGGAATCCTACAAGTGGTTCTCGGTCGCGGCAGCCGATGGCGATACGGATGCGGCCCAGAAGCGCGATCAGGTGGAAAAGGAACTGTCTCCGGATCAGCTGACGGCCGCCAAGGCCAAGGTCGCCGCCTGGAAGCCGGCAACGCTCGATCCGAAGGGTAACGACACGACGGTTCCGGACACCTGGGTCGGCAAGGGCACCAAGACGTCCTCCGTCGACATGAAGAAGGCCGTCCGCAACATTCAGGCCATCCTCAACAATAACGGCTTCGATGCAGGTACGCCGGACGGCGCGCTCGGCGCCAAGACCGTCAACGCCATCAAGGCCTTCCAGACCTCGATTGGCCAGGAGCCGAACGGCCGCATCACCGACGCCCTCGTCAAGGAACTGCTGAAGCGCAACGGCTGACCTCCGCGTGACGCAATCGGACGCGCGTTCTGCCGCGTCCGGGGCCAAAGTTCCAAAAAGCCGGACGTCGTTTAGACATTATGCAGCAGCCCGGTGCATACTGAGGCAAAGGGCGCGGTCTCTCGCGGTTCGCGCTGCCTTCGTTTGAGAGCGTCCGTCAGATGCGCCGCTCTGTTCGACGCTTGAGGTCCGGCCGTGACGATCTACCTGCCCATTGCGGAACTGTCGGTGAACGTGCTGATCATCCTCGGCATGGGGGCGGCCGTCGGCTTTCTCTCCGGCATGTTCGGCGTCGGTGGCGGGTTCCTCATCACGCCGCTGCTGATCTTTTACAACATCCCGCCGGTCGTCGCCGTCGCCACGGGCGCCAACCAGGTCGTCGCCTCCTCCATCTCCGGCGCCATCACCCATTTCCGCCGCGGCACCATCGATATCAAGCTCGGCACCGTCCTCCTCCTCGGGGGCCTGGCGGGCGCGACGCTCGGCATCTGGATCTTTGCCGCCCTGCGCCGCATCGGCCAGCTCGATCTGGTGATCTCGCTCGCTTACGTCCTGCTGCTCGGCTCCGTCGGCTCGCTGATGCTGGCCGAAAGCATCAGCGCGCTGCGGCGTGCCAAGCGCAATGAGACCATGCCGTTGCGCCGTCCCGGCCATCACGGCTGGATCCACCGCCTGCCGCTCAAGGTGCGATTCAAGAAGTCGAAGATCTATCTCAGCGTCATCCCGGTCGCAGGCCTCGGCTTCTGCATCGGCATCCTCACCTCCGTCATGGGGGTCGGCGGCGGCTTCATCATGGTGCCCGCCATGATCTATCTCCTGCGCATCCCCACCAATGTCGTCGTGGGGACGTCGCTGTTTCAGATCATCTTCGTCTCCGCCTACACCGTCATCGTCCAGGCGACGGCGAATTACACCGTCGATATCGTCCTTGCCTTCGTGCTGATGATCGCCGGCGTCATCGGGGCGCAATATGGCGTACGCGTCGGGCAGAAGCTGCGCGGCGAGCAATTGCGGGCGCTGCTGGCCCTGCTGGTGCTCGCCGTCGGCATTCGGCTTGCGGTCGAGCTCGTGCTGCCGCCCGCCGACATCTATTCGGTCATCTCGTCGGGGTCCGGCTTCTGATGCCCCGTCTTGTACCCAGCCTTCTCGCAAGCCTCCTCGTGGTTCTCGCTCTCGCGGCTTCCGCCGCGGCACAGAGCCGCGTGGACGAGTTCACCGAAAAGCTCGACATCGGCATCTCCACCGACGAAATCGCCATCACCTCCGACTTCCGCGGCGCCGACCTCACGATTTTCGGCGCGATCGACGGTTTCGCGCCCGACCTTCTGGCGCAGGGCAAATACAACATCGTCGTGTCGCTGGAAGGCCCGAAGGAAAGTGCCACCGTGCGCAAGAAGCGCCGCGTGTTCGGCATCTGGGTCAACACCCAGTCGATGACGTTCGAACTCGTGCCGGAATCCTATTCCCTGTCGAGCACGCGCGACATCGATGCCATCGCCCCTGCCAACGAGATGAACAATATGGGCATCGGCGTCGCGCACATGACGCTGAGCCCGATCGGTTATATCGGCGATGGCAGCAGCGTTACCGAGTTTCGCAGCGCCTTCCGGCGCCTGCGCGAAACGAGCGGCGTCTATCAGCGCGATCCCGGCGGGGTGCAGTTCATCTCCGCCAGCCTCTTCAAGGCCTCCGTGCGCCTGCCGGCCGACGTGCCCAACGGCGTCCATGTCGTGCGCGCCTATCTCTTCCGCGATGGCGTGTTCGTGGCCGCCAAGGCCCTGCCGCTCCGGGTCATCAAGACCGGCCTCGAAGCCGCCATCACCGAGGCCGCCCACAAGCACCCCTTCTTCTACGGCCTCTTCGCCGTCCTCCTCGCCGTCATCACCGGGTGGGCCGCCAGCGTTGCTTTCCGACGCGACTAGAGGAAAAGCCCCGTTATCTTCCAGAACGGTACGGTTCCACAGACCGCAATTCTGCCCTATGTCGTGCGGAAACATATAAGGACCAACCGTCATGAAGCCGATCTTCGTTCAGCTCCAATGCGCCCCCGGCAAGACCTATGAGGTCGCCGACGCGATCTACCGCAAGGAAATCGTCTCGGAAATGTACTCCACCTCCGGCGATTACGACCTGATCATCAAGGTCTACATCGAGGAGGGCCAGGATATCGGCAAGTTCATCAACGACCACATCGCCACCGTTCCCGGCATCACCCGCTCGCTGACCACGCTGACGTTCAACGCGTTCTAGATTGTACCCTGGAGCGGCCCCTCATTTGCCTACCGGCATCTGCTTCCCGTTTTGACGGGGAGAAGAGACACGTGGCAACCGCTCGATCTGACTTTTGTTGGCGTGCAAAGGGTACAACGCGTCCCTTCGCCCCGCTCGCGGGGAGAAGGTCGCGGCAGCGGGATGAGGGGAGGCGACACCCGCCGCGCAGCCACCCCACTTACCCCCGCAAATTCGCAAACCGCACCGAATAGATCCGATCCCGGCCCAGCATGTGGGCGGTCAGTCTCGTCTGGTCGAACAGGCGGCAGATGTTGGGGTGGGCGAGGTCCATGCCGCCGGTGGTGACGCCGAAGGCGGGCATGACGAGGCGGGTGCCGTCGGTGGCGAAACAGGCGCGGCGCACGGACTTCTCGCGGCGGCGGACGATGGCGGCGGGGTGAAGGTGGCCGGCGATCTCGCCGGGGATTGCATCGACGCTCGGCTCGTGCCGGAAGGTGAGGCCGCCGAGCCGCAGCTCGTCGAGAGAGGCGCCCGGCAGGGTCGCGGCACCATCCGGGTCGTGGTTACCGTTGATCCAGATCCATTCGCGGCCGCGCGCCATATCGACGATCATCTGGCGAAACATCTCCGGCATCAAAGCGGAGCCGACGCGATCGTGGAAATTGTCGCCGAGGCTGATGACGGTCTTCGGGTTATGGCGGGCGATGATGGCCTGCAGGATCTTCAGCGTCGAGAGGGTGTCGTAGGGCGGCAGCATCATGCCGCGCCGGGCGAAGGCCGAGCCTTTTTCAAGGTGCAGATCGGAGACGACGAGCACGTCGTGATCCGGCAGGTGCAGGCCGCCGAGCGGATCGCAGACGGCGGCGACACCGTTGACGGCGATGCGCTCGGAGAGGGCAGGGTAGGCATCGGCCGCGGTGCGGCTGGCATGGTAGAGGCGGTGCATCAGCGCGTTATTCCCACCGGTCGATCCACCGGCTTGTCAGAGTCTTCCGAAAGAGCCTGCACGCCATGCCCTTGCGAAAAGCCCGGCATGTCGGCGTGTTCGCCCATCGCCTCGAAGATCAGCTCGTCGGCGGCTTCCGCCAGCAGCGCGTCCGGTGCCTGACCCGGCACGGATTCCCGGCCGATTTCCAGCATGATCGGGACGGCGAGCGGCGAAACCTTTTCGAGCGGCCGGTGGACGATGTGGCTCTTGATTCGCACCAGCATATCGCCAAGGCGCCCGATATCCAAAAGCCCCGTTGCCGCATCGTTGCGTGTCGCCTCGAGCAGGATGTGGTCCGGCTCGTGGCTGCGCAGCACGTCGTAGATCAGGTCGCTGGAGACCGTGACTTGCCGGCCCGTCTTCTCCTTGCCGGGATGCCGGGGCTCGATGAGCCCGGCGATGATGGCGCAGTTGCGGAAGGTGCGTTTCAGGAGATAGCTCTCGTCCAGCCATGCCTCAAGATCGTCGCCCAGCATGTCCTCGTCGAAAAGCTCGGCAAGCGACGGGTGGCCGGCTTCGAACGCCTGCGTCATGTCCTCCATGCCCCAGATGGCCAGCGAGTAATCGGTGGCGACGAAGCCCATCGGGTTCAGTCCTGCCCGGTCGAGCCGGCGCGTCAGCAGCATGCCGAGTGTCTGGTGGGCAAGCCGCCCCTCGAAGGCATAGGCAACCATGAAGTGGCGGTTGCCATAGGGGAACGTCTCGATCAGCAGCTCGTCCTCGCGCGGCAGCATGGACAGGTCACGCTGGATCGCCAGCCAGTCGCGCACCTGCTCCGGCAGGTCGGCATGAGCCTCGGGGTCGGCGAGCATCCGGCGCACCTGTGCCGCGAGATAGGTCGAGAGCGGGAACTTGCCGCCGGCATAGGAAGGGATCTTCGGATCGAGCTTATACCCCTGCGTCACCAGACACTCGTTCTCATGGATGCCCTCGAAGCGGATGACCTTGCCGCCGAAAAGAAACGTATCGCCGGGCGACAGCATCTCCAGGAAGAACTCCTCCACCTTGCCGAGCGACAGGCCGCCGCGCCCCATGCGCACCTTGCTGGCCATCTTGCCGACCAGCCGCACGTTCAGCGTCGGCGATTCGATGATGGTGCCGATGTTCAGCCGGTACTGCTGCGCGACCTTGCCGTTCGACACGCGCCACAGCCCGTCCTCCGTCTTGCGGATACGGGCATATCGCTCGTAGGTGCGCAGCGCATAGCCGCCTGTCGCCACGAAATCGACGATGCGCTCGAAGGTTTCCCACGTCAGCTCGGCATAGGGCGAGGCGCTGGTGATCTCGTCGTAAAGCGCGAGCGGATCGAACGGTGCGGCGCAGGCCATGCCGAGCACGTGCTGGGCAAGCACGTCGAGCGCACCCCGGCCGACCGGCGGGGTGTCCTGCGCCCCGAGATAATTGGCATCGAGCGCCGCCTGGCATTCCATCACCTCGAAGCGGTTCGCCGGCACGAGGATCGCCTGGCTCGGCTCGTCCATGCGGTGGTTGGAGCGGCCGATGCGCTGGGCGAGGCGGCTCGCCCCCTTCGGCGCGCCGACATGGATGACGAGATCGACATCGCCCCAGTCGATGCCGAGATCGAGCGTGGAGGTCGCGACCACGGCGCGCAGGCGGTTTTCCGCCATGGCCGCCTCCACCTTTCGCCGCTGACCCACGTCGAGCGAGCCGTGATGCAGGGCGATCGGCAGGTTGTCGTCGTTGATGGTCCAGAGCGCCTGGAACAGCCGCTCCGCCTGATTGCGCGTATTGACGAAAAGGAGGGCGGTGCGGTGCCGCTTGATCGCCTCGTAGACCTCCGGCATGGCATAGCTCGCCGTATGCCCGGACCAGGGCACGCGAACTTCGCTGGCGAGAATGGAGATGTCGGGCTTTGCCCCGCCCGAAACCGTGATGAGGCCAGCAGCCTGATCCTGATCCGGCGCTTGCGCCACCAGCCAGCGCTGAAGGTCCATGGGGTCGGCGACCGTCGCGGAAAGGCCGATGGTCTTCAGCCCGGGCGCAAGCCGCCTCAGGCGCGCAAGCCCGAGCGCCAGCAGATGACCGCGCTTGGAGGTGACCAGCGAGTGCAGCTCGTCGAAGATGACATATTCAAGGTTCTTGAAGAAGCGCTCGGCTTCGCCGTTGGCGATCAGCAGCGCCACTTGCTCCGGCGTCGTCAGGAGAATATCCGGCGGATCGAGCTTCTGGCGCTGGCGCTTGGATTGGGGGGTGTCACCGGTGCGGTTCTCCACCCGGATCGGCAGCCCCATCTCGCCGACAGGCGTCATCAGGTTGCGCTCGATATCGACGGCCAGTGCCTTCAGCGGCGAGATGTAGAGGGTGTGGATGCCGTGGAACCCGGTGCCGGGCGGTATCCGGCCGCGCTCGGTAAGCGACACTAGCGAGGGCAGGAAGCCCGCGAGCGTCTTGCCGGCCCCGGTCGGCGCGATCAGCAACATGCTCTCATCCCCGCGAATCCGCGCAAGCAGATCGAGTTGATGTGCACGCGGCTGCCAGCCCTTGCGCGAGAACCAGCGCAGGAACGGTTCGGGCAGGGCGAAGGCCGGCGATGCGGGCTGAACGGACGGGATCTGTTTCACGGGTACGAATGTAGAACGCAGACCCTGCTCTTTCCAGACGCCGGGGCGCGCAAGCCTTGCAAATCGACGCGCGGCTTGCGCCGTCAAAACGCGATGTAGCGGTCCTTGCGGTGGTTCACGGCGATGGTGAGGTTGAGCACCAGCGCGCCGAGGATGGAGCAGAGGATGATGAAGGGGCTGGCCAGAAAAACGGCGAAGGCGAGGATCACGGCATCGAAGCCGAGCTGCACGAGGCCCGCCCGAAAACCGAAGCGATCCTGGATATAGATGGCGAGGATGCCGATGCCGCCAAGGCTGGCCCGGTGCCGGAACAGCGCCAGCATGCCCGCCCCGATCGCCAGCCCGCCGAAAAGGCCACCCACGAGCGGATCGACGCTCGCGAGACCGAGCTGCGCCGGCACGAGCTCGGACAGGAGCGCCGTCAGCGCGATCGCCGCAAAGGTCTTCAGCGTGAAGGCCACGCCCAGCCGGCGATAGGCGAGATAGGCGAACGGCAGGTTGATGACGAAGAAGCAGGCACCAAAGGATAGCCCCGTCGCATAGTGCAGCAGAAACGCAGCGCCGGCCGTGCCGCCTGTGAAAAGACCGGCGCCCTGCAGCAGCGCGACGCCGAGCACGGCCAGCATGCTGCCGGCCACGATGCCCTGCGCATCCTCCAGCAGCGAATGCCGCTCCGCCCGCGAATGGATCAGCGCCGTGAATGCTCCCCTGACCGCCGTCATGTCTTGCCTCTTTGCTCGGTAAAAGACAGGCATAGGGCTTTGCAGTGGAAACGGAAAGGTGTGGAACGGTTCAAGGAACCATCGATGTGGCTGCTCGTTTCCTCTCGTTGGTAAAAGTCAGTCTTCGCAAAAACGAAAGGACGACATCATGGACGAGAAAGATACGGCACCGACCGACAACAAGATCCTTCAGGAACCCGCCGAAGGCGACCGCGCAACGATCGACCGCGAGCTGGAACGCAAGGACGGCGGCAATGCGGCGTACCGTGAGGATGACAAGGATCATGACATCCACGAGACTGTCCGCAAGGCGATGGACGAGGCAGCACCCCAGACAGGCGTCCGTCCGGGCCCATGAAGCGAAAGCGTATTTCATGTTTTTATGATAGAAGAGGATCAACAGTAGGAGGAGACAGCAGATGACCTTCATCATGCCAGGACAAAGAGGAGAGAACACCACCGCACGGACCGCCGATGCGACAGCACCGGTCCTTGCCACGTTACGGAGCATCGAAGCGAGGCTGAAGCGGGAAAGGCCGCCGTCGTCCGACGACCTCGACGACGTTGAGCTGCCTCTGATGCCGGAAGAAGTGGCACGCCTGCGATGCGAGGGCCGGAATGCCGCCTTCGAGGGTAGGGCACTCAGGTCCTGCCCCTATGCAGTGTCGAGCCGCGCAAAGCGCGAGGCCTGGATCGAAGGCTTCAATATGATGAAGTGACGCCCGCGGGATGCCGGTTCGGCAGTGCCCGCCTAAAGGGCGATGTAGCGATCGGACCGATGGTTGATCGTCACGAAAAGATTGAGCGCGACGGCGCCAAGGACGGAGTAGAAGACGACCGAGGGAAGCGTGACGAAGAAGGCCGCGGTGAGCACGCAGAGATCGATGACAAGCTGCACGAGACCGGCGCGGATGCCGAA
Organism: Rhizobium sp. PP-CC-3A-592; assembly: GCF_003217095.1. GTDB lineage: Bacteria > Pseudomonadota > Alphaproteobacteria > Rhizobiales > Rhizobiaceae > Ferranicluibacter. Next base: position 1,149,169 of record NZ_QJSR01000001.1, on the reverse strand, counting down.
ACGCTCTTGCAGATAGATCCCGAGAATGCCGACGCCGCCGAGGCTGGCGCGGTGGCGATAGAGCGCCAGCAGGCCATAGCCGAGCAGGAGCCCGCCAAGAAGGGCCGCCCAGGCCGGATGGATGCTCGAAATCACGAAGAAGCGCGACTGCATATCGGCAATGACGGATGTCAGACCGATGGCGATGAAGGTCTTGATGGTGAAGGCCCATCCCAGCCGCTTGAGCGAGAGATAGAAGAACGGCAGGTTGAGCAGGAAGAAGGCGAGGCCGAAGTTCACGTCCAGCGCATAATGTAGAAGAAATGCGACGCCGGCGGTGCTGCCCGTGAGAAGCCCCGCACTGGCGAGAATATACAGCCCGAGCGCCGAGACGACACTGCCGGTGAAGACACCCTGCACATCCTCGATCGGCGTATGGCGCGCCGCATTGGTGTTCCAGAAGCCGAGGGCCGAAATCAAGGACATGGCATTCGCTCCGAAAAGGCGTTGAGGTCGATATCGACAGGCGTGGCGCCCGAAAGGCTCAGAAGATACGGATGTCCAAGACGTCAGCAGCGCAGGCGGCCGCATGCCTTGGGAACACGGATATCATCGGCGTTTCCAGGTGCTTTGCAAGGCAAATACGTAAGGAATGCTGACCTATTTCATCTTCGCAATAAAGCGTCGTTCAGACGCTCTTGCGCGAAAGAAACAGAATGCCGGCGATGTCTCGCGCGCCATCTTTGCGAATGGTCGCGCGCGTCACGTCAAGCACCTCGAGCCCGGCCGCCTCGCAGAGACTGCGAACATAGGTCTCTGTATGCGCATAGCGCAGCGACGGGCGCAGGATGAAACCCTCACCGGAGCCGTTCCCCGCGCCGTTCTCCGCGTCCTCGACGGAGAAGGCGAAGAGCCCTCTCGCCTTCAACAGATGCGGGACGATGGCAAAGACGGCCACAAGATCGCCGAGATACATCAGCACGTCGGCCGCAGCCGCAAGATCCGCGCGATATTTGGGGCAGTCTGGAGCGATCAGGCCGGAGGCAATAAGCGACTTGGAAAGATCGGCTTCCCCGAGGTGATCGTAGAGATGCTTCTCGGCCGCTTTCGCCAGCATGTTGGACGAGAGATCATACCCCTCCAGCGTGCCCACCCGATGCCGGATTTCCGCGCCGAAGAGGCCTGTGCCGCAGCCGAGGTCGATGGCGTGCTCAAGTGTCGCGCCGCCCGTAAAGCGCTCCACCATCCCCGCCAGCCGCCCGGGCACCGTGTATGCCAACCGCTCCACCAAAGCCGCATCGAACCGGTCCGCATAGTCGTTGAACAGCCGCGCGACATAGGCGCTGGGCGCCTGTCCGGGCACTTCACCGGCACCGAGAACGGCGCGCTTCAGGCGGGCGCCGAAAATGTCTTCGGGATTGAGGTCGAGCACGCGGGCAAGCGACGCCACGGCCGCTTCGTGTTCTCCCGCCTTCTCCTCGTGATCGGCAAGGCGAAACCAGCCGGCCGCCCAGTCGGGCACAATCTCCAGCGCCTGCCGCATCAGGTCCGCCGCTTCCGCATGATCGCCGCTTGCCGCCAGCATCTGGGCATATTCGGCGCGCCGGTCGGCGATAAGGTCGCCGGAGGACAGTTGATGCGGGTTCATGACGGAGCTCCTGCGCCGGATGCCGGATGGCGAGCGATGACATAGGCGGTCGCTGGATGCGTGAAAAGCAAATTCGCAGGGTTGCTCGGATGCGCCGCGATTCCGCCCACAATCCTTGCGACAGGAGACCGTGACCGCTACATGCTGGGCAGGGACGTTTGAGCCCGGCGCAGATGCGTGAGACAGTCAGGGAGACGGATAGACATGGCGGATGGTGTGAACAGGTTTCTTGGCGATACGCCCGGCCGGGTGATCGTAAAGCTTCTGGTCCTGTCGCTGGTCGTCGGCTTCCTCATGACCGTTTTCGGCTGGACGCCCTATGGCATCTTCCGCAGCATCCGCGATTTCTTCGTCGAGCTCTGGTACACCGGCTTCGATGCGCTGGGCGATGTCGGCGAATATCTGCTGATCGGCGCCGCCGTGGTCATTCCGATCTTCATCGTCCTCAGGCTCCTGAGTTTCCGCCGATAATATGCCCGTTTCCTCCGCGCAGAACCGCCGCACGCTCCTGAAGACGGCGGCCATCCTTATGCTGGCCGGTCTTGCCGGCTGCAGCACCACCGCCGTGCTGGCACCGCCCGGAGACGGCAGCGACCAGACCGAGGCGACGCTCGGCCTGATCAACGGTCTGCGCAAGGAGCGTGGCCTGGGGCCTCTGTCGCGCGATCCGGCAGCCGCGAGCGCCGCCCTCTCCCAGGCCGGCCGCATGGCGAAGGCGGGCAAGATGGCGCATTTGATCGGCATCACGGACAGCTTCGGCGGCCGCATGAAAAGCCAGTCGGTCTCCCTGCCGGCGGCCGAGAACATCGCAGTCGGTCAGGCCGATGCGCAAAAGGCCTATCTTGCCTGGCTGAACTCGCCGAAACATCTCGAAAATATGCTCGGACCCGGCTATTCAGGTCTGGGCGTTGCCGTCATGCGCAACCCCGCCTCCGGCAACCGGCCCTATTGGGCGATGGTGCTCTCCTCCGGCACCTGAGGGCCTTGGGAAACGCCACTGCATGACGTCGGGAGACGAGCATATGCAGGCAGGCAGCATCGATCATGACGTGAGCGGCCTCGACCGGCAAGGGGCGGGCGCCTTCCACGTCACCAACCGGCTCATTCTCTCCATCGCCGTCCCCATGACGCTCGGCTTCCTCACGACGCCGCTTCTCGGCCTCGTCGATACCGCGGTGGTCGGGCGGCTTGGCGACGCCACGCTGCTCGCGGGCCTTGCGGTCGGGGCCGTCGTCTTCGACCTCATCTTCGTCACGTTCAACTTCCTGCGCTCGGCAACGACCGGGCTCGTGGCGCAGGCCTATGGCCGCGGCGACCGGCGGGAAGAGCAGACGGTGTTCTGGCGCTCGATGATCATCGCGCTGACGGCCGGCGTCGCGACCATCGCTGTGTCGCCGCTCCTCCTCTGGGCCGGTCTGAAGCTGCTCGATCCCGGCGATGCCGTGGCCGAGGTCACGCGCACCTATTTCCTCTGGCGCATCCTCGCCGCGCCCGCATCCCTCGCCAATTACGCCATCCTCGGCTACGTGCTCGGGCGAGGCCAAGCGACGCTCGGCCTCCTGCTGCAGACGCTGATCAACGGCGTCAACATCGTCCTGTCGATCACGCTCGGTCTTTACATCGGCTGGGGCGTGGCGGGCGTTGCCATCGCCACGCTGACCGGCGAACTGGTGGGTGCCCTCGTCGGCTTCGCGCTCGTCGTCTCCCGTTTTGACTCCACGGCACGGCCAACGTGGCGGGGGATCGCCGAGCGCGCCGGTCTGACGCGCCTCTTCGCGCTCAACCGCGACATCATGATCCGGTCCTTCGTGCTCCTCGCGGTCTTCCTGGTGATGACGCGGGTCGGCACGGCTTTCGGCCCGGTAACATTGGCGGCCAATGCCGTGCTGATGACGATCTTCCTCGTGGCCGGCTATTACCTCGACGGCCTTGCCAATGCGGCCGAGCAGCTGATCGGCCGCGCCATTGGCGCGGGGTACCGTCCGGCCTTCGAGCGCGCGCTGAAGATGACGGCCCTCTGGTGCTTCGGGCTCGCCGCGCTGACCACGCTCGGCTTCTTCCTGTTCGGAAACGACCTCGTCGATCTCCTGACCACGGCTCCGGATGTGCGCGCCATCGCTTATGACTACACGCCCTGGGCGGCGCTGACCGCGATGACCGGCGCGCTCGCCTTCCTCATGGATGGCGTCTTCATCGGCGCGACGTGGTCGCGCGATATGAGAAACATGATGCTGGCGGCGTTCGCGATCTATATCGCGGCGCTCTGCGCCTTCGTGCCGGTTTTCGGCAATCACGGCCTCTGGGCGGCGCTGAACCTGTTCCTGCTCTGCCGGGGCTTGCTGCTGCTGTCGCGCGTGCCCCAGCGGTCGGCTCAGACCTTCGCGGCCCAGTAGTCGGTTCGCGAATCCCGGATGTCGCGGATCGAGGCCAGGCCCTCGCGGTCGCAGATGCGCGACAGGCCGCGTACGATCCGGCCGGGCAGCGCCGGGCCCTCGTAGATCATGCCGGAATAGAGCTGGACCAGATCAGCCCCGGCCCGGATCTTCTCCGCAGCCGTTTCAGCCGAATGAATGCCGCCGACGCCGATGATCGGCAGGTTGGGCCCGACGCGCTGGCGCATTTTCGCGAGCACGACGGTCGAGGGATCGAAGAGCGGCTTGCCGGAGAGGCCGCCGGCCTCCGCCGCTTGGGGCCCCTCGCTAAGCCCGGCGCGCGAGAGCGTCGTGTTGGAGACGATCAACCCGTCGAGTGGATGGGCGAGCGCTTCCGCGGCGATATCGTCCATGCCCTCGTCGCTGAGGTCTGGCGCGATCTTCAGGAACACCGGCAGCTTACGCTTCAGCTTGCGCACCTCGATATCCCGCGCCTCCAGCACGGCGGTCAGCAGCGCCGACAGGCTTCCGCGCGCCTGCAGGTCGCGCAGGCCGGGCGTGTTGGGGGAGGAGATGTTGGCGGTGAAGTAGCGGGCAACGGGCGCAAAGCAGCGAATGCCGAGCACATAGTCGTTCACCCGGTCGGTGCTGTCCTTGTTCGCGCCGATATTGACGCCGATCAGCTGATCGGCCCGGCAGGCCTTCAAGCGCTCCAGCGCTGCGGCATGGCCCTCATTGTTGAAGCCCAGCCGGTTGATGACGGCCTCGTCGCGCACAAGCCGGAAGATGCGCGGCCGGTCGTTGCCCGCCTGCGGGCGCGGCGTTACGGTGCCGATTTCGGTGAAGCCGAAACCGAGGCGCAGCAGCGCTTCCGGCACTTCGGCATTCTTGTCGTAGCCGGCAGCCATGCCGACCGGGTTGGGAAAGCTGATGCCGGCCACCGACTGGCGCAGCCGCGGATCGGCCGGAGCCGCATGGGACGGCACGAGGCCGGACCGCAGGGCCTTGATGGAGAGCCCATGGGCCGTTTCCGGATCGGCGAGAAACAGCGCGCGTCGCGCCAGCGCTTCCAGATTGACCCTCATGCGGCAAGCTCCGGAAAGACGTGGGTGCCATCCGACGACAGCGGCAAGGGCTGCTCGGAGATCACGGCCGTCAGGGGAAGAGGGCCGTAGAGATGGGGAAACAGCGCCCCGCCGCGCGATGTCTCATAGACGAGCGCCTCACCCAGCGCCTCGCCGTCGATCGCGACCAGCAGCAGATCGTCCTGCCCGGCAAAATGCCGCCGCGCGGTTTCCTGCACCTGTTCAGACGTGGAGAAGTGAATGAAGCCATCGGCAAGATCGACCGGCGCGCCATCGAACGTTCCGGCTGCCTGCGCGTTTCGCCACAGGGACGATGGCACGATTTTGTAGATGATGCCGGACATGGTGCTCGCTCCTCGTCTCTCTGGTTCGTCCCATGGCGTCGTGCGGGCTCAGGGGTCTGCGACGCTGGACTGACGGTGCAGGCCCGGACACACCGGCCAGGCCCGGATGCCGTGGACTTGCCGCAAAGCGCCGGAAAAGTCCACCACTCGTGTAATACCAAGTGTCGCAGGATGTGCTCGACCAACAAACGGCCCAAGGGAGATTTGCCGCCATGCCGAACCGTCGCCTTCCACCACAAAGCTTGTCCCTTGCCGTCCTCGCGATGCTGGCAGGCATCGCACCGGCCCTCGCGCAGGAGCCGGCGCCCGGCCGCTACAGCATGCAGAAGACCGATACCGGCATCGCCCGGCTGGACACGCAGACGGGCGAGGTCACGCTCTGCCAGGAAAAGGCTGGCGATCTCGTCTGCCGCATGGCCGCCGATGAGCGGACGGCCTATGATCTGGAATTCGATCTTCTCGAAAAGCGTGTGGAAACGCTGGAAAAGGCCGTGAAGGACGCGCCAGCCGGTTTTTCCCCGCGACTGCCGACGCAGGAAGAGATTGACCAGACCATGGGCATTATGGATAGAATGATGCGCAGCTTCATGGGGATCGCCAGAGATTTCGGGCGCGAGTGGCAGGGGGAGGAGAAAACCCCGCCGGCGACCGAGCCCGAGGGCGATCTCCGCAAGACGTGATCCGGACGATCTCCGGAGCGACAAGGCATGATGCCGGCTGGCGGGTTGGAGGACCTGACGGCCGGTCGCTCGAGGAGGGAGCATCATGGCAATGGGAATGACCATCATCGTTGCAGACGACCACCCGCTCTTTCGCGGGGCGATGCGCCAGGCGCTTGCCGCCATGCCGGGCGCCCCCGATATCGTCGAGGCCGGCGACTTCGGAGCCGTGCGCGAGGCCGCCGCGCGTCATCCCGATGCCGATCTCCTGATGCTCGATCTCACCATGCCCGGCGTCAGCGGCTTTTCCGGCCTGATGGTCCTGCGCACGGAATTTCCCTCGTTGCCGATTCTCATCGTCTCCGCCCACGACGAGCCCGCCACCATCACCCGGGCGATCGATCTCGGCGCTTGCGGCTTTCTGTCGAAATCGGCTGGTATCGAGGATATCCGGGGCGCGATCGATACGGTGATCGCCGGCAATCTCTACACGCCGGACGGTTTCCGGCGCGGCATGAGCCACGAGCCCGATGTGGCCGATCTCATCCAGCGTCTGAACACACTGACACCGCAGCAGTCGCGGGTGCTCGCCATGCTGGCGGAAGGGTTGCTCAACAAACAGATCGCCTATGAGCTCAGCGTGTCCGAGGCGACGATCAAGGCGCATGTCTCGGCCATTCTCCTGAAGCTCAACGTCGACAGCCGCACCCAGGCCGTCATCCAGCTCGGCAAGGTTACCGCCGTCGCTGCGTAACCACGCAGTCGCGGCGTAACCACGCCGTGGCGGCGGGATCATTCGGCCGCCGCCTTCGGCATCGCTGCCGAGCGCGTCAGCCAGGCCCGTAGTGCGGCCGGCCGCACCGGCTTGTTCTGCAGCGCGATCCCGTCGCGCTCGGCCGCCGCCCGCACCTCGACCGATCGGTCCGCCGTGATCAGGAGCGCCGGCACCTCGCGACCGCACGCAGCCCGGATGTCGCGGATGGCGTCGATCCCCGTCGCATGATCGAGATGGTAATCGGCGATGATCGTCTCCGGCATGTCACGCGTATCGCCCGAGAGCCACGCATCCGCAGACGCCGCGGTCATCACGCGGCATCCCCAGTTTTCCAGAAGGCTGCGCATCCCTTCGAGGATCCGCGGCTCGTTGTCGATGCAGAGAACGGTAAGCCCGTTCATCGGCGCGGCAGGACCGGAGGCTGCGATATCCGCAACGGTCCCCACTGGCCGCACCGCGCCCGCCTCGATCGGCAGCGTCACCCGGAACCGCGTGCCCTTGCCGGGAACCGACTGCAGATCGACACCGTGATGGAGGACGCGCGAGATGCGGTCCACGATCGACAGGCCGAGCCCGAGGCCGGAGGCCGTCCGCGCGCCTTCCTCCAGTCGCGCGAACTCCTTGAACACCGTGCGGAATTTCGAGGCGGGAATGCCGATGCCGGAGTCGATGACCTCGATCACCGCCTCCGCGCCGCGGCGTCGCACACCCACCAGCACGCGACCGCTCGGCGTGTATTTCACGGCGTTCGACACGAGGTTCTGGACCAGCCTGCGCAGGAGATTCGGGTCGGTGCGAACGCTGAGCGAGGTCGGCATGACGGTGAGCGTCAGTCCCTTCGCCTTGGCCACGGGCGCAAAATCCGTCCCGATCCGCCGGAGGAAATCGTCGAGCGGCACGGTCTGCAGCCGCGCCTTCATGGCGCCCGTGTCGAGCCGGGAAATATCGAGCACGGCACCGAGAATGGCTTCGACGGACTCCAGCGAGGAATCAATATTCTCAACCAGAAGCCGGTTCTCGGACGTGCCCAGCCGCTCGACCAGCGAGGAGGAATAGAGCCGTGCGGCGTTTAGCGGCTGCAGGATGTCGTGGCCTGCCGCGGCAAAGAAGCGCGTCTTGCCGTTGTTGGCCTCTTCGGCCGCCGCGCGCGCTTCCGCAACCTCGCGGTTCACCCGTGTCAGCTCCGCCGTGCGCTCGGCCACGCGCGCTTCCAGCGTTTCGTTGGCCTGCAGCAACGCCATATCGGCCGCGACCCGCTGGGTGATATCGGTATAGGTGGTCACCAGCCCTTTGTCCGGCATCGCATTGCTGCGTACCTCGATGATCCGCTCCCCGCCCGAAAGCACCAATTGAAACGGCTTGTCGAGGACCAGAAAGCTCGTCAGCAAGGCCGGTTCGCCATCGCGCACCCGGTCTCCCCGCTGCGTCAGGATCGCGACGATCTCCGACAGCGGAAAGCCCACCTGTCCCGAGGCCTCCGGCAGGTCGAGCAGTTGGCGAAACCGTCGGTTCCAAATGATCAGGTGGTTGGAACTGTCGAAGACGGCGATGCCTTGGTCCATCTGCGAGAGCGCCGTCTGCAGCATGTCCTGATTGTATTGCAGCGCTTCGCTGGCCTGATCGAGCAGGATGGCGGTGTCCGGCGAGGTATCGTCCAGCCTTTGCAGGACGAGCGACAGCACGAGGCGGGCCGAGGACGAGCCGATGGCACTGCCGAGGATCTGCTCGGAGAAATGGATGAGCGCCATGTCGGCCGGCTGCCCGTCTTCGAGCCGCCGCCCGCTCTTCTTCGCATAGGTCTCGAACGACCGCTGCATGCGCTCCTCGCCGAGATAGCGCGCGATGGTGCTTTTCAGGTCGAGCACGGTGATCTTGGTCTTTCGACCGCGAAAGGCGCGTTCCGTGCGCGACGCCCGGTGGATGAAGAACCCCGCTTGCAGCCGTTCCAGCGGTTTCGGCGACCGCGACAGCGAGAAGAGCACATAGGCCGTGGTGTTGAAAAGGAGGCTGAGCGCCGTGGCGTTGACCAGCGGATCGGCGATCTGCGCGGTGAACATCTCGGCAAAGGGAAACAGGAAGCCGAGAATGGTGGCTGCGACCTGCGAATTGTCGGGACCGCCAAGGCTCGGCAGGAAGAGCAGGTAGGCCCAGACGAAGAAACCGATGGTCATGCCGGCAATGGCGCCGCGCGCGTTCGCCTGTCGCCAGACCAGCCCGCCGAACATGGCCGGCGCCATCTGGGCGATGGCGGCGAAGGACAGCAGGCCGAGCGAGGCGAGACCGGCGCTCATGTCGGCGGCGCGATAATAGCCGTAGCCGAGCAGCAGCACCGCGAAGATCGCCGTCCGGCGAACGTTGAGCAGCGTGGCGCCGACATCCTTGGAGCGCCCGCGCCCCGTGAGGTTTCGCCGCAGGAAGATCGGCATGACGATGTCGTTCGACAGCATGATCGACAGTGCGACCGAGGCGACGATAACCATGGCGGTGGCGGCCGAAAAGCCACCGATGAAGGCGACGAGCGTGAGAACCGGCAGATCGTGCGACAGCGGCAGCGTCAGCAGGTAGAGATCGGCAACGCCGTTGCCCTGGAACGTCAGCATGCCCGCGACGGCGACCGGCAGCACGAAGAGATTGATGCCGACGAGATAGAGCGGAAACAGGATGCCCGCCATCCGCAGCTCGCCCGGCGTCCGGTTCTCCACCACCGTCACATGGAACTGCCGCGGCAGCATGATGATGGCGATGGCCGAGAGGAGGGTGAGCACGATCCACCGTGCCACCGGCGTGCTGTAGGTCAGGGCCTCCATGACGGCGCTGTTTTCCCGGGCGCGGGCCAGCATGTCGGCCGGGCCATCGAACAGGAAGAAGACGACGTAGAGCCCGACAGTGACCAGCGCCACGAGCTTGACGACCGATTCCATGGCGATGGCAAGGATCAGCCCGTCCTGATGCTCCGTGGCATCGGTATGGCGGGTGCCGAAGACGATGGCAAAGCAGGCGAGAAACAGCGTGACGAGCAGCGGCAGGTCGATGAACGCCGTTCCGCTGTCGAGCCCGTAGGGCCGCGTGTCGACCAGCACCGCCATGGAGCTCGACACGGCCTTCAGCTGCAAGGCGATATAGGGAATGGCGCCGACCAGCGAAATCAGCGCCACGATGCCGGCGACCGTGGGGTTCTTGCCATAGCGCGCCGCCATGAAATCGGCGACCGATGTCAGCTTCTGCGATTTGGCCAGCGTGGTGATGCGACGGATGATCGGCAGGCCCACGGTGAACATCAGGATCGGGCCGATATAGATGCCGGTGAATTCCAGCCCCCGCTCTGCTGCAAGGCCGATGCCGCCGAAATAGGTCCAGCTGGTGCAGTAGATCGCCAGGCTGAAGGCATAGACGAGGGGCCGGCCACGGGCGGCAAAACCGCTGGACGCCGCCTTCCGGTCGCCATAGGTGGCAACGGCAAAAAGAAGCAGCAGATAGGTGAATGCGGCCGCAAAGACGACCGTGCCGGATAGCATGGGTCCCTCCCTCTGCTTGCGTCCCTCATGTCGAGCATAGGCCAAAGGCACGCTCAAGAGAATTGCCTTGGCTTTCGTCTAAAGTCGAAGCCCGGCTCGGATCGAAAGACAGGGATCACGAAAGCGTGCGGTGACGGCTTTTCTTTCGCGGAGATGGCGATAGGTTGTGTACCGGGGTCCGGAATGTCCGGTGCACGTTAAAGGAGAGTTGGGATGTTGAACGAGTTCAAGCAATTTATAGCCCGCGGCAACGTGATGGATCTGGCCGTCGGCGTGATCATCGGCGCGGCCTTCAGCAAGATCGTCGATAGTGTCGTCAACGATCTGGTCATGCCGGTCGTCGGCGCGCTGACGGGCGGCGGCTTCGATTTCTCCAACTATTTCCTCGTCCTCAGCGGCAATGTGACGGCGACGACGCTGGCACAGGCGCGCGAGCAGGGCGCCATCTTCGCCTACGGCAATTTTATCACCGTTTTCATCAACTTCCTCATCCTCGCCTGGATCATCTTCATGATGATCAAGGGCGTGAACAAGCTGCGGGCTTCCGTCGAGCGCGACAAGCGCGAGGGCAAGGAAGAGCAGGCTCCGCCGCCCGCAGACGTCCAGCTGCTGACCGAAATCCGCGACCTGCTGCGCGCACCGCGCGTTTAAGCCGATCCATCACGAAAATCGATCGGACGGCCAGCGATTATCGCGTGATCGTCCGGTCGAAAGGGTCTAGGACGTCCGGGTCGTCGTCAACCGGACCGCAGCAGCCATGTCGTCATCCTCGTCGCTTCCCCCGTCTTCCGATACCGCACCCGGCCTCAGTGCCCGGGCGCTTGCCGCGCCGCAGAGCGGCATCGTCGAGGTCGTGAACTATGCGCGCGGTCGCGAAGGGCTCATTCCGCTCTGGGTGGGCGAGGGCGATCTGCCGACGCCGGACTTCATCTCGCAGGCGGCGAGGGCTTCGCTGACGGCCGGCGAGACCTTCTATACCTGGCAGCGTGGCATCCCCGAGCTGCGCCAGGCGATCGTCCGCTACTACGATCGGCACTTCAACAAAACGCTCGGCATGGACAATGTCTTTGTCACCGGCTCCGGCATGCAGTCGATCAAGCTCTCGGTCGAGGCCGTGGCCTCTCCGGGCGACGAGCTTCTCTACCTCACGCCGGCCTGGCCGAATTTCGCGGCCTCTGCCGAGCTTTCGGGCGCCCGCGCCATCGGCGTGCCCCTGTCGTTTACGGATGGCAAGTGGCAGCTGGACCTCGGCCGTATTGAGGCTGCGATCACGCCGCGCACCAAGGCGATCTTCGTCAACACGCCATCGAACCCGACCGGCTGGACGGCAACGCAGTCCGATCTCGTCGCCCTTCTCGATCTCGCCCGCCGCCATGGGCTGTGGATCATCGCCGACGAAATCTACGCGCTCTACTTCTACGCCGATGCCCGCGCGCCGTCCTTTCTCGACGTGATGGACGACGAAGACCGCATCATCTTCGTCAATTCCTTCTCCAAGAACTGGTCGATGACCGGTTGGCGGGCAGGGTGGATCGTCGCTCCGGCAGAGATCGGTCAGGCGCTCGAGAACCTTATCCAGTATTCGACATCCGGTGTCGCCCCGTTCATCCAGGCCGGCGCCTGCGCGGCGCTTGATCACGGCGACGAATTCGCCCGGCAGAACGTCGTCAAGGCAACGATGTCGCGCGATATTCTGTGCGATGCGCTGATCGCGACGAACCGCGTGGAAACGCTGCGCCCGGATGGCGCCATCTACGCCTTCCTGAAGATCGACGGCATCACCGACGTGCGCGCGGCAGCGCTCGATATCGTCGATCGGACGCTGGTCGGCCTTGCGCCCGGCACGGCGTTCGGTGCCGGCGGGGCGGGCTTCATGCGCGCCTGTTTCCTGCGTGATCCGCTGCACATCCGTACGGCGGCCGACAGGCTCGCGAGCTATATCGCCGCGCTCTGATCGTCGACGGCCATCACGAGAGACAGAGCCATCCGGCGAAGCCGAATGCCCCGGATGGGCTCGAGGTCGGGTCAGGCCCCTGAATGGGGCCCCTGCGGCGCGAGAATCTTTTCCTCCCGCACGATGCTGTGGCGGATCAGCTGCGCCCAGATCGCATCGTAGAATGCCGGATCGAGGCCGAGATCGGCGGCATGGCGGCGGACATTGGCGCGGACTTCATCGACGCGGCTTGGGATGTCGGCGGGAAGGCCGGCCTTCGTCTTGATCTCGCCCGCCCTGCCGATATAGCTCCAGCGTTCTGCCAGAAGCTGCATGAGGGTCTCGTCGAGCCGGTCGATCTCCGTCCGGATATCCGCCATCGATTGGCATTCTGCCGCCGTCTTCATCCCTACCATCCTTCTCGCCATCCGCCGAAACGACCGCCGCGCCGGATGCCGTCGTCTCACCGCGTGATCGCAAATGCAGTAACGCATGTCGCCCGACACATGAACCGAGGCAAGGAGAAAATGATCCCGTCGCTGGCGACGCGTGCCAGCCGCTGATGATGAGGGAGGGGAATGCCGGCGGGCGGACCGGGGATCCGCATGGGTGCGGACATGCTGGATGCCGTATGCCCGCCGGCATGTGCCAAGAGATATCGTCGCAATCTTGAGCGAAGCTGCAGCCGGGAAGCGAAAGACCAAGGGATGAAAATACCACGATCGGTAAAATTGTCCCGAACCGCTTAAGCCGATGCTGAGGGCTGCCGGCTATGGTCAGCCATCGACACCGTGCTTGCGGTGTCGTCTGATAGACTGTCCCGATTTCGAGCCGCAGGATCGTCCCGTCCTGCGGCCCTTTTTCGTCGGCCTTGCTGCCGTCCATATCCTGCCTATGATGCGCCATATGATGCATGCCGCACTGTCGGGTGCTGTGCTCGGACAGGAGAGACCATGGCGGAATTCGGCGTTCGGGATATGTCGGGGGCCCTCAAGCGCGTCCTCATGCGCCGCCCTGCGAAAAGCCTCATCGATGCCGACGCCGCCACGTGGCATTATGGTGCGGCTTTCGACGCTGAAAAAGCCATCCGACAATATGGTGCCTTTGCAAACCTCGTGGAGCAATCCGGCGCCGAGATCCTCTGGATCGAGGACAGAGGCGATGGTCTTGCCGATGCGATGTTCACACGGGATCCGCTGTTGATGACGCCGCATGGTGTGGTCCTTCTGCGGCCGGGCAAGGTCGAGCGACGCAAGGAAGTCGCGCTGCACGAAGCCGCCTGCAAGAAGGCGGGCATTGCGATTCTCGGCCGCATCGATGGCTTTGGGACGGTCGAGGGCGGCGATGTCGTCTGGCTGGATGCGGAAACGCTGCTCATCGGCCGCGGATTGCGCACCAATGACGAAGGCATCGCCCAGCTTGCGACGATTCTTGCCGCACAAGGCGTCGACGCCCTCAGCTACGACCTGCCGCTCTGGATTGGCGACGAGGCCTGCTTCCACCTGTCCTCGATCGTCAGCCCCTTGAGGCGCGATCTGGCGCTGGTCTTCGCGCCGCTTCTTCCCGTCGCGCTCTACCAGATCCTGCAGGAGTGGGGCATCAGCCTCATCGAGGCTCCCGCCGACGAATTTCATGCCAGCAACGGTGTCAGCCTGCAGGTTCTCGCGCTGAAGCCGGGTGAACTGGTGATGCTTTCAGGCTATCCGAAGACGCAGGCCGCGCTCGAGGCGGCTGGCTGCACGGTTCAGATCTTCGAGGGCGACGCGCTCTGCGTGCCGTGCGAAGGCGGCCCGACCGGGCTCGTTTGTCCAATCCTTCGCAGCGCCGGCTAAGGTCGAAAGGCCGTCCATCGGCCTTCCGGCCACGTCCACGGATAGAGCGTGATTTGACTTTGGTTGCCGGGAATGGTTGTAAGGCCCGCATCGACGGAGCGCCGCGACGCGACCAAATCAACGGAGCGCCGGGACGCGACCACGTTGAACAAGCGCCGGGATGCGACCCGCAGGGAAGGACAGGCCCGTGAACGACGGGATCGGCAGAACAAGCCGCCGCCAGCCATGGCGACAGGGCCGCCAGGAATGGCGCCGGGCAGTGTGGGGAGCCTCGACCAGGCTTCTGGCGCTGCTCTGGCTGTTTGCCGCCGTGCTGGCGATGCCGCTCGTCGCATCTGCCCAGATCGTCGCGTCGGGAACCGGCGCATCCTTGCGACCGGGTGACGTCTCCGACCGTGAGAACAGGGATGGCCGCGCGGCCGATACCGCGCTCTCCCGTCAGGCTCTGCGGGCAGCCCAGCCGGCAGACATCCGGTTCACCGCCGAGCGCGTGGACGCAAAGCCCGTTCCCGGCGGTCCCGACCCGTTCTTCCTCCCGGTCTTCCGCGCGCCAACGCTTCTCCATCCGGTCACCGTCAACGCCGCTTCAGGCCGCAGCCATCGTCTTGACGGCGGTGTGTCCGAGGCCGCCGAGGCCCGGGCGCCACCGGTTCGGGCGTCGTTCGGCCGCTGACGCGCCGGCGCCTTGCGCGTCATACCCTTTGCCTTCACGACCCGCCGCACCCATCAGGGGTTCAGGGCGGACGATATTGGAAACCCTTCATGCGCACATCGAAATGGGCCATTCTGGCCTATGTCGCGATCACCCTCTTCGGGATCATCGCGGCGCTTCCCAACGTTCTCTCGGTGGAAACGCAGCAGCGTTATGCCGCCTATCTCCCGGTCAAGCCGGTCACCCTCGGTCTCGACCTCAAGGGCGGCTCTCATCTCGTGCTCGAAGTCGATGCCGCCGGCCTGCGGCAGGCGCGGCTGAACACGCTCCTGGATGACATTCGCGGCGTGCTGCGCACGGAGCGCGTGCCCGTCTCCTCCGCCCGCATCGCCGGCGACGCCATCGTCGTCACGATCGCCGATGTAGACGCCCGCGGCCGCGTGGCTCCGAAAATCAACGCGCTCGCCGCGCCGGCAAGCCCGCTCGGCTTCGGCTCGTCATCCTCCGATATAGACGTCACCAGCGCCGACGCCGCCATCACCGTGCGCCTGACCCAGGCCGGCCTCGACGAGCGCATGACCGCCGCCGTCGATCAGAGCCTCGAGATCATCCGCCGCCGCGTCGACCAGGTCGGCGTCGCCGAACCGCTCATCCAGCGCGTTGGCTCGGACCGCATCCTCGTCCAGCTGCCGGGTCTGCAGGACCCGACGCGCCTGCGCCAGCTTCTCGGCTCCACGGCACAGATGAGCTTCCACATGGTCGACCAGACGGTCGATCCGAACGGTGTCGCGCCGCGCGGCGTCGATATTCTCGTCGGCGCCAATGATCCGGCGAAATATGCCGTCGAGACCCGCGTCGCCATTTCCGGCGAGCGTCTTGCCGACGCCAAGGCCGGCTTCAACCAGCAGACCAACGAGCCGATCGTCTCCTTCTCCTTCGACGCGCAGGGCGCACGCCAGTTCGCCGAAATCACCCGCGACAATGTCGGCAAGCCCTTCGCCATCGTGCTCGACGGCAAGGTGCTGACGGCGCCCGTCATCCGCGAGCCGATCCTCGGTGGACAGGGCCAGATCTCGGGCAACTTCACCGCCCAGGAAGCCACCGTTCTCTCCGCACTCCTGCGCTCGGGCGCTCTGCCGGCGCCGCTCACCATCATCGAGGAACGCTCCGTCGGCCCGAACCTCGGCTCCGACTCGATCCGCATGGGCATCTACACCGGCGTCGCCGGTTTCATCCTGGTCGTCACGCTCATGGTCGTTCTCTACGGCTCCTGGGGCATGATCGCCAATATCGGCCTGCTGCTGCACACGATCCTGACGATCGGCGTGCTCGGCATGCTCGGCTCCACGCTGACGCTGCCCGGCATCGCCGGTATCATTCTCGGCATCGGCATGGCCGTCGACGCCAACATCCTCATCAACGCCCGTATCCGGGAAGAAACCGCAGCTGGTGCCGGCGCCATGAAGGCGCTCGATATCGGCTTCAACAAGGCCTATGCCACCATTATCGACAGCAACGTCACGACGCTTTCGGGCACCGTGCTGCTGTTTGCCTTCGGCTCCGGCCCGGTGCGCGGCTTTGCCGTCACCATGATGCTCGGCATCGTCATCTCCATGTTCACCTCCATTACCGTCGTCCGCCTGATGATGCGCGAGGTGGTGGTGCGCCGGAAGATGAAGAAGCTGGAAATCCCCTCGCTGTTCGGCAAGGTCCGGCATCTGCCGCACTTCTCCTTCATGCGCGGCCGCTACATCGCCATCGCGACGTCGGCCTTCCTGTCGATCAGCTCCATCATCCTGTTCTTCACGCCCGGCCTGAACTACGGGATCGATTTCGTCGGCGGTATTCAGGTGGAAACCACGTCGAAGACGACGCTCGACCTGCCCAAGCTGCGCGAAAACCTCGAAGGCCTGAACCTCGGCGAAGTCGCGCTGCAGGAATTCGGCCAGGGCACCTCCGTTCTCATCCGCGTCCAGCGTCAGCCGGGCGGCGAGCAGGAACAGACGGTCGCGCTGAACGCCATCAAGGGCGCCGTCGCGAGCTCCATTCCGGATGCCTCGTTCGAGCGTACGGAAGTGGTGGGTCCGACGATCAGTGCGGAGCTTGCACGTTCCGGCTTCCTCGCCGTATCGCTCGCCATGCTCGCCATCCTGATCTACATCTGGTGGCGGTTCGAATGGCACTTCGCCGTGGGCGCCATTGCGGTTCTGCTGCTCGACATCACCAAGACCATCGGCTTCTTCGCGCTGACGGGGATCGACTTCAACCTCACGGCCATCGCCGCCGTGCTGACGATGATCGGCTACTCCGTCAACGACAAGGTCGTGGTCTACGACCGCATGCGAGAAAACCTGCGCAAATACAAGTCGATGCCGTTCTCCGAGCTGATCGACATGTCGATCAACCAGGTTCTCGCGCGATGCATCTTTACCTCCATGGCAACGGCCTTCTCGCTGGTCCCCATGGCCATCTGGGGCGGCGATGCGGTGAAGAGCTTCGCCTGGCCGATGATCTTCGGCGTCATCGTCGCGACCACCTCGTCGATCTATATCGGCGGCCCGATCCTGCTGTTCCTCAGCCGCTGGTGGAAGGACCGGGAAACGGCCCGCGCGGCTGGCCTCCCGGGAGAGCCGGTCAAGGGCTGAGGCATTTCCGGCCGTAGCGGGATCGCTGCGGCTGCGGGCCGTCCGCCCGGCAATGAAAATGTCATGAAAATTTCACAGGGCGGCCCATCGGGCCGCCCTTTTTTCGTGCGAAGAAGACATTAGATCTGTCATGCCCTCGGGGAGTTTCGGCCGGTGTCTTCGAATCAGCATAGATTTCCGAATAATGTCGAAATATGGAATGAGACTATCGATAATGGCGCCTTTGAGAGTTATTTTGGAATGAGATTGCGCCAGACATGATTTTGTAATTGACTTCAGATGTAGACTGCATTAGTTTCAAATCATCCGCAGAGACCAAGGTCGGCGGTATATTCCAGAAGGCCCGTTTGGAACGGGTAGAGCCAGAGGAGAAGGCATGTTCGACATTGACCGTACCGCTTCCCTCCGCGGCTCTCGTTCCCTGTGTCGTAAAGCAGTGGCAGACCAGTGGATGTGTTCGCTTTCGCGAATGTGACCCCGGCATAAACCATCAAGACTTGCGAAACTGACAGACACTCCCGCCTTTGGCGCGGAAGGAGCGTTCACTATGGAAAAGAACACCATCAACGCGAATGCGACCGCCAACCGGCAGGTCATCGAGATCAACGGCGAAGCTGTTGGCGTGGTTGTCCCCGATGCCGGCACGCTGAAGTTCGTCGCCGTGAAGTATCATGTCTGGGAACTCGACGCGCAGCGCTTCGCCACCGCAGACGCCGCACGCCATGCGGTCGTCGCCCATCTCGCCGGTGCTCGTACACGGCCCGGCCGACTGGCGGAAATGGCAGCCTGATACGGGCTGCCATGCCCATGATCCATATTCTTGCTGCTTTCCCGGTAAAAACCTCGCTCCGGGGTGCCGTGCCTATGTCTGGAATGCGCCAAACGTGATAGTGTGGCGTGGCAGCACGCCTGAATTGTCGGGTGTAAGCCTCTCAGGACGAGCACGCGGAATGTTGACGAAAAAGGGTAAGTACGGATTGAAGGCGCTGGTTGATCTGGCGCATCTGGATCCGGGTGAGACGGCGTTCATCACCGAAATTGCGACCCGCAACAATATTCCGAAGAAGTTTCTCGACGCGATCCTGCTCGAACTGCGCAATGCCGGCTTCCTGAAGTCGAAGAAGGGGCCGGGTGGTGGCTATTCGCTGTCGCGTCCCGCAGCCCAGATCCGCATCGGGCAGGTGGTGCGCACGCTGGACGGTCCGCTGGCGCCGATCCGCTGTGCCAGCCGCACGGCCTACGAGGTCTGCGACGATTGCAACGATCCCGAAACCTGCGAAGTGCGCCGCTCGATGACCATCGTGCGGGATGCGATGGCCGATATTCTGGATTCGATGACGCTCGAGGATTTCATCGCCAACCCCGAAAAGCACCGCGTGGCGCTGCCGGACCAAACGGCGGTCCAGCGCGTCAGCTGAGCTCTTTGCACGGCGCCGGACATGGGCGCTTTTACCGGGACGCAGCTGTGTGGCTGACTTGGTACGTTGAGGTTTACGCGTTGATCTTTCCCCGCGCAGGGAGTAACCCGCGTTGAGATTGCCGGGAGAGACACAATGAGCCTTAGATCGATCGATGCCAGCTTGACCGAGGACAGCGCGATTCTCGATTCCATCGGACGCTCGCTTGCCACCACGGTCGATGGCGTCAATGCGCTCGCCACCAGCTTTGCCAATGATGCGGTCTTCGCGCGCAATCTGGCCGATGCCGTGACGCTGATTGCCGATCGCAACGGCCGCGTCGTCGTCTCCGGTGTCGGTAAGAGCGGGCATATCGGCCGCAAGATCGCAGCCACCATGGCATCCACGGGAACGTCAGCCTATTTCGTGCATCCGACGGAAGCCAGCCACGGTGATCTCGGCATGATCACCTCGGACGATCTGCTCATCCTGCTGTCGTGGTCGGGCGAAACGGTCGAGCTCGGCAACATGCTGGCCTATGCCCAGCGCTTCAAGGTGCCGGTGATCTCGCTGACGTCGAACCGCGACAGCCTGCTCGCCCGCCATTCCACCGTGCCGATCGTCATTCCCAAGGTCAATGAAGCCTGCCCGCACGGACTGGCGCCAACCACTTCGGCGCTCCTGCAGCTCGCTGTCGGAGACGCTCTGGCGATCGCGCTCCTGGAGCGTCGGGGCTTCTCGGCCGAGGATTTCAAGACCTTCCATCCCGGCGGCAAGCTCGGCGCGCAGCTTCTGCTCGTCGGCGAACTCGCGCATCGCAGCGATGCCATGCCGCTTCTGCCGCTCGGCGCGCAGATGGGGCAGGCCCTGATCGAGATGTCCTCCAAGGGCTTCGGCGTCGTCGGCGTCGTTGGCAAGGACGGCAAGCTTGCGGGCGTCATCACCGATGGCGACTTGCGCCGCCATATGTCGGACGGTCTCCTGCAACAGACGGTCGAGGCGATCATGTCGGTCAAGCCGCGCGTGATCTCGCCGCAGCTGCTGGCGAGCGCTGCCATGCAGGTCATGCAGTCGAGCAAGGTCACGGTGCTCTTCTTGGTCGATGAAACTGAAATGCCGGTCGGCATTCTGCACATTCACGACCTGCTACGCGCTGGCGTCGCATAACGGCTACGCGATTAAGGTCGCGGTTGTTTCACTGGGCGCTTGCGCGGCGGCGGATCCACGAACGCATCGGGCTGGTTGACATCGCGCGCGAGAAGACGTGCGGCGATCGCCTCCGCGCCGGCATCCGTCCCGGTCTTCGAATAGAAATTTCCCCGAACCTGGATGGCGGCCGCGACGAGCCGGAAGAAGGCCGTGCAGACGTCCGCATCCGGCAGGCGCGGCGCGCGCCAGAAGGCATCAAGCGGCTGTTGATCCGTCAGCCTGTCGATGTCGAACATCGCGACTCCTAGCACCTTCACCGGCATGCGTTGCTGCAGCGCATGCAGCCCGACGGTGGAATTGACGGTCACGATGCCTGCGCTGAGGCCGATCAGCGCGGCGAGATCCCCGCCATCGAGAAACGAGACGCGGGAACCGAGCCCGAGGGCCGCAGCCTTTCGCGCAATCGTTCCGGCCCAGTCGACAAGGCCATTGTCGAGCGGATGGATCTTCACCACGAGCCGCGCGTCAGGTGCGGCAAAACGCGAAAACGACGTCAGGACCTCGTCGATCGCCTGCTGCTGGTCGTGATAGGGCGAATGCGCCCGAAGCTGGAAATCCGTCTGCAGCTGCAGGGGAAAGACGAACAGGGGACCGTGTCCCGCCTCAAGAGCGGATATCGTCGCCTGCGCTTCCCGCAAGCGCCGCTTCTCCTGAACGAGCCTGAGGACCCACCCGCCATATTCCACCAGCGGATGGTAGAGCGCGTGGCGGCGATAATGCGGGTAGAGGAACCACAGAAACGCATTGGGCAGATTGTAGAGAAGGTCGTAGGCGGCTTCCGCCAGAAACGTCTGGGAATACCTCCGCGTCCAGTCGGGTTCGGGCACGTCGCGGGCTGCCCGCAGGATGTGATCGGGATCATCCGGGAAGTGCGAGTTGGTGGACATGCCATCGCGCTCGAGCGTCAGCCAGTCCGGGCGCAGATACCCCATCTCTATCACGTAGATGTCGATCGAGAGCCGCTTCGCAGCCTGCGTCGCGACCCGGTGGTAGGGGCGTTCCTCGCCCAGAAGGATCAGATCGGTCACGCGGTGGCGCGTCAGAAAATCGGCAATCCAGCCGGCCCATGCCTCCGGGCGCCCCCGAAACGCGCATCCGCCGCGCCGGCGCCAGAAGATCCGGTCGCCGATATTGAGGTTGACCCGGAGGCAGGCATGCCCCTCAGCTTCCAGCCGGCCGGCGATCTTCATGAAAAGCGGCGACGACGGCCCTTCGAGAAACAGGAAAACCCGCTGTGCCGTGCCGGATGCGTGCATGCCGCCAAGGGTCATCGCCGCCTAGTCCAGCTCGTCCTTGTGAAGGTTCGCATGCTTCAGCATGGCCTTCAGCAGGTTCCAGGGCTCTTCGTTGCGCGGGAACACGGGCCCCTGCTGCAGCGTGCGGGCCGCCGCCAGCGGCGTGATGAAATAATCGGTGCGCGGGTCTGGGAAGGGGTCGGCGAAAGATTTCAGCAGCGGCGCATGGTCGCCGTAGAACACGAGCCAGACCGGCCGGTCGAGCTTGTTCAGATGATCGACCAGCTGGCCGAGCGCCCTGTCCGACTGCTGCAGGATCTCCAGATAGATACTGACGGGATCGCTGTAGCCGGGGACGCGCCCGGGCTCCCACGGGCCGTGATTGGCCATGGAGGCGACGAAGATGAAGCTGCCCTTGTCGTCCTTTTGCTTGTCCACCGCCTCGATCACCTTGCGCGTCAGCGCGGTGTCGGAAACATAGGGACCGTCGCGCGCCGGATCGTGATCGAACGCGTCAAGCATCGTCATTTCCTCGAAGCCGAGCAGCGGCATCGCCTTGTGGCGCAGGAAGAACGTGCGGTCGTAGGGGTGGATGAAGTGCGTCCGCCAGCCTGCCTTCTTGAGCTTCGTCGGCCACACGACGTCGGTGTAGTGCCGCGCCCGGAGATAGGGGTAGCTGGCATCCACATGAATATCGTCGGGCTGCAGCCCGCTCAGAACGGCAAATTCGGTGCGCAGCGTGTACCCACCTTCGAACACCGTCGCGATGCGTCCCCACTGCGTCGAGAGCTTCTGCAACCGGTCGATCGTCGGGAGGCGGATGGAGTTGACGCCGTAATGGCGCATGTCGAGGAAGGACTCCGACTGCCAGACGACGACCAGCGGCGCCTTGTTCTCCGCATCATGCCCGATCAGGTCGTTGACGGCGGCGAAGAAGGCGCCGGAAAGCTCGTTCACGATCTTCTCCCGGCGGACGCCGAGCCAGATGATGAAGTGGAACACGACGGAGGAGAAGGTACCGAAACGGACGGTGCTGACCTTGGCGTCCGGCTTGCCGACGAGCCGCTGCACGAGGTCCGCCGTCGGCGTGTTGACCGGGCCCCAGAAGAGCGAGATCCAGGGCAGAGCGGCGGCGATGACCATCACCACGACATAGAACGGCTCGGCATGGTTCGGGAGCACGTTCGGCTCGAAATACATGTAGAGGCCGGACACGCCGAAGACATAGCCGAAGGCGACGAACCAGAAGACGATGTTCAGGGAGTTCGCATAGAAGATCGACTTGTATTTGAAGACATCCGCCACCAGCGCGATGTCGGAAAACACCAGCGGTTCGCGGATGAACCGGAACTTGGCGCGCGAGATCGCGGTGAAGATGATGAAGAAGCTCATGCAACCAGCGGCACCATACAGCGGGCGCCAGGAGATGGCGAAGAAGAACGCATAGATGATGGCGACGACCGGCATGCGGGCGATGCCGTCGCGCAGGGCGCGCCATACGGTCCTGTTTGCCGGCATGTTGCGGCGGCGCTCGCGCGCCGGCAGAGCGAACCTGTCGGTGAACCACGCAACGAGGAACGAGAGCGTGAAGCAGACGAGGATCAACGAGACCGGATGATCGTGAAGCTGGAGCGATGTCGACGGCAAACGAAACCCTTCAATATCGCGGCGTGAGCGCTATCACGTCGCGCCCGAGTTCTAGAGGCAATCACGAGGGGTGACAAGCGTTGTCACGGTTCCGTTACTCTCTGTAGGCGGCGAATCTGCCGGTCGAAGTGCCAGTCTATGAGGGGGCGAACGAGTGGAGCGAGCCTCCCGAGCGCGAGGAGCGTCAGCCCGAAATAGACGTCGAAGCGTCCGCGATCGAGTGCCAGAACCATGCGGGTCGCCACATGCTCTGCGCTCCAGGGCTTGACCTGACCCATGATCACCTCGGCTTCCGCCGGACGTGCGATGCGTTCCCGCTCCAGTTGTGGCGTGTGGGTATCGGGCGGGAAGCAGATGGAGACCGTGACGCCCTTCGGCTTTGCTTCCGATCGCAAGGCTTCGGCAAAACCCCGCAGCGCAAATTTCGATGCACAATAGGCGGCATATCCGGGAATGCCGATCAGCCCCGCGCCGGATGAGACGAGCATGATACGCCCCCGTCCGCGGGCGCACATCTGCGCATAGACGGCACGAACCGCATGGACGGAGCCGGAGAGGTTGACGGCGATCTGGCGATCGAAGTCGGCCTCCGTCTGGTCGTCGAAAGGGGAGGGCTCCACAATACCGGCCGAGCAGATCAGGATGTCGCAGGGACCGGCTTCCGCCTCGCAGGCGCGGATCGCCGCGCCCACGGCGTCCGCATCCGCGACATCTGCTGCGGCGATGTGAACGCGCCCTTCGTTTCCCTCGCGCAGTGCGATTTGCGCCGCTTCGAGCGCTGCTGCGCCGCGCGCGATGAGAGAGACGCGATAACCGCGACGCACGTAGATCCGTGCCACGGCAAGGCCGATACCGCTTGATCCACCGGTGATGACCACATGTGTCATGCAGCGCCCAGCGTTCTGGAAGCGTGCGTCACCGAAGGCCGTCGCGCCGGTTTCACCGGGCCGCCAGCAGTTTCATCATCTGCTGGATGTCGATGGAGGCCAGCCCGAAATTGCGGTCGGTGAGGTCTTTGAGCTTCTCCGCCGTCAGCGCCACCGTCTTGCGGATCTGCTCTTCGGTGTGCTCGCTGGTGATGAAGAAGCGCAGGCGCGCCAGGCCTTCGGGCACGGCAGGGTGAATGATCGGCAGCGCATTGACGCCGGCCGCCAGCAGGTCGTTCGAAAGCTGCACCGCCCGCAGGCTGTCGCCGACGAGAACCGGTACGACGGAGAAACCCGCACTGAGCCCAGTGTCGAGACCTGCTTCCTGCGCAAGCTTCAAAAACAGCGTTCCGTTGCGCCGGAGGGCTGCGGCACGCTGCGGTTCGCTTTCCAGAATATCGAGGCTGCCGATGGCCGCGGCCGTCAGCGCCGGTGCAAGGCCGACGCTGTAGACGAAGCCGCCCGCCGTTGCCTTGAGAACGGACGCGAGCGCCGCGTTGCCGGCGATATAGCCACCGCAGCTTGCCGTCGTCTTCGACAGCGTGCCCATCCAGATATCGACCTCTTTCGGGTCGATGCCGTAATGCTCGAACGTACCGCGACCCCGGCGTCCGAGAATGCCGAGGGAATGGGCCTCGTCTACCATCAGCCAGAAGCCGTATTCCGCCTTGAGCTTGAGGATGGCCGGCAGGTTCGCCACATCGCCATCCATCGAATAGATGCCTTCAACGACCACGAGGATGCGCCGGTAATCGCCGGACACCGTCCGCAACACCGTTTCGAGGTCCTGCGCGTCGTTGTGCTTGAACAGACGACGCGTGGCACCCGAAAGCTTGATGCCGGCAAGAGCGCTGTTGTGGATGAACTCGTCATGGACGACGAGATCCTTCGGGCCGAGCAGGCAGCTGATCGCCGCGACATTGGTCAGGTAACCGCTGACAAAGCAAACCGCGGCATCCACGCCGTAAAAGCGGGCGATCCGCTCTTCCAGCTCGCCATGCACCGGACGCTCCCCGGCCACGAGGCGGCTGGCCGACGCCGAAATGCCATAGGTGCCGATGGCGTGGTTCGCCTTCTCCAGCACATGCGGGTGCCGGTTGAGGCCGAGATAGTCGTAGGAGGCGAAGTTGATCAGCTCGCGACCATTGATGATGGTCGTCGCGCCCGCTGCCGTCGCATGGGCACGGTAGAAGGGATTGTCGATGCCGAGCTGCGCGCTCGCCGCCTCCTGCGTCTGCACCTGCTTGAATTCCGGCAGGTCCTCGAACCGCATCTGCGTCCGGCGCACCGGCGTCGGAACCTCGCGTTCGGACCGGGCCATGCGGTTGCGCTCGGACGACTGATGCGTGTTGCGCATCCGGTCGAGCAGGTTCTCCCGGATGCTGGTGTTCATCTTCGATGCGGCAGGTTGCCGGTCGTCGCTCATTGGCTTGCAGCTTTCTCCGGAGACGTCGCCTTATGGCGCTGGGTCAGTTCGCTCAGGATCTTGTCTTCCGTCGGCGGCTCTTCCTCGTCGCTTCCCTGGTCGCGCTTGCTGACCTTTTCGTACAGCTTGTGCGCGACGTCACCGACGGTCGTGTTGTCGGCGACGCCCGAGAGCGGCATGTCGAAGCCCGTATTCTGCTGAAAGCTGATGCCGAGTTCAACGGCCATCAAACTGTCCAGCCCGATTTCCTTCAAGACCTTGTTCCGGGAGATCGTATCCTTGGAAACCCGCAGAATTGCGGCGATTTCGTTGGCCACAAGCTCATAAAGCAGATCTTCGCCCTCCTGCGGCGATTTGCCCTCGATCATGGCGACGAGATCGAGCGTGCTGCCGTCGCTGCTGCCGGTGTGCTGGTCGGCGGTGCGCATCACCACCTCGAACAGGGGCTGGCGAACAACCGGCAGATTGCGCGCGGCCGCCCAGTCGAACTCGGCAATCATGGCGGTCGCGGCATTTACCGTGCCGGGGTCGGCAACGATATAGGCTTCCACTTGGTCGAGCGCCGCCTGTGCCTTCAGCGCGGTCTTGCCGATGCGCTTCGACAGGATGTCGTTGACCTCGGTATTCTCAGCCAGATAGCCGGTATCGGCGATCGCGCCGAAGCCGATGGCGAGACCCTTCAGCCCCGCTGCCCGCCGCGCCCGCGCCAGTCCCTCGAGATAGCCGTTGGCCGCGACGTAATTGCCCTGGCCGGGATTGCCGACCAAGGTCGTTGCCGACGAGAACAGCAGGAAGAGGTCGAGATCGTCCTTCCGCGTCAGGCTGTCGAGCACGGCAGCGCCCTTCGCCTTGGTGTCGATGACGGGGCGGTTGCGCGCCCGGTCGAGATTGGAGATCAGCGCATCGTCAAGCACCATGGCAGCATGAATGACGCCCTTCAGCGGACCTTCGCGCCGCAGCGTTGCGAGCATTGCGGCCGTCGCATCGACATTGGTGATATCGCAGGCGTGAACGCTGGCAACGACGCCCTTGGCTTCCCAGCGCTGGATCGCATCCAGCGTGTCCGCATCGGCCACACCGCGACGGGTGGTAAGCGCGATCCTGCGGGCACCCTTCTCCACGAGCCAGTTGGCGGCTGCAAGGCCGAAGCCGCCGATACCGCCGACCACCAGATGCACGCCGTCGCCGGACACCGTCATCCGCGTGCCAGCGGCTGCCGAAACGGAATCCCGGCCGGCAACAGGCGGAAGCACAACAATCTTGCCGATATGCCCGGCATTCTGCATCAGGCGGAAGGCGTTGCCGATCTCGTCATGCGCGAAGGCACGATAGGGCAGCGGCACGAACTTGCCCTCTTCGAACAGCTGTCCGACTTCGGCGAAGATCCGCTTGGTCAGGTCCGGCTGGTTGACGAGCAGCTGGTCGGCATCGATGCCGAAATAGCTGATGTTGCGGCGGAACGGGCGAAGCCCGATCTTGCTGTCGGCAAAGTAGTCGCGCTTACCGAGTTCCAGGAACCGCCCGAAGGGTTTGACCAGCGACAGGCTCTGCTCCATCGCCTCGGCAAAGAGCGAGTTCAGAACGAGATCGACGCCCTCGCCATGGGTCACGGCGCGGATGTCCTCCACGAAGGACAGCGAACGCGAATCGAAGACGTGATCGGCACCCAGCATCGTCAGGAAGTGGCGCTTTTCGCGGGTGCCGGCGGTGGCGATCACCTTGGCACCGGCATGCTTTGCCACCTGCAGCGCGGCAAGACCGACACCGCCGGCCGCGCCATGGATGAGGATGGTCTCGCCGGCGCGGATGCGGCCGAGTTCGATCATCGCGTAATAGGCCGTGAGGAAGGCGACCGGAACCGTGGCTGCAGCCACCGGGCTGACCGTTTCCGGCAGCCGGGCGATGCCGGCGCGCGCGACCACGGCATGCGTCGAGAAGGCAGCCGAGGCCATGGCCATGACGGGATCGCCGATGGTAAGGTCCGTGATCTCGGTTCCGAGCGCGACCACGTGGCCGGAAAGCTCCATGCCGATCGTGGCACCGGCAAATCCGTCCTCGAGCGCTTCTTCCGGAAGAAGGCCCATGGCCCACATCACGTCACGGAAGTTGAGGCCGGTGGCCGCGACTTCGACAACGACATCCGTCGGGCCGGGTTCCGGCAGGCTGGTGGCCTCCCATGCGATGCTGCCGACCTGCGAGGCCACCCGCTGGCGGATGGTCGCCGCCTCGAACGACTGCGTCTGACGAAGGGTGCCTTCGACCGGGCCGGGAACGGCACGGATCTCCTGCGCATGACCGTCGATGACGGCCCATTCGCGGTTCTCGTGTTCACTCTCGATAAGCGTTGCAGCAAGAGCGAGCACCGTTTCGACCTCGGACAGGGTCGCAGCGGGAGCATCGACCGCGTGGAGATCGATCAGGTCGTACTCGTTCTGGAGAACGCGGCAGAAGGTCCAGACGCCGCTGTTCAGCGCCGACTTTGCGGCGACCGGCGATCCGCCCGGGGCAACCAGTGCCAGGTGCGGACGCTCGTCGCCCGTGGGTTCACGATCCGCATGATGCACGCGGACAGCTTCGCCGAAGGCACTGAGCGACAGGACGATGGTCTGCAGGTGCTCGGAATCCTCGAGCGTGTCTGCGGACGGCGCAGGCGACAGGTAGACCGCCCGGATGGCGCGACCCTGAAGCGCCTTGAACGCTTCGAGGAGCTGCACCTTGTCGGTCTCTTCGCCAGTCAGCGTCACGGGCACGATCGCACAGTCGGAAATGGATGCCGGCAAAGCGGCGGTCGCCGCCGCTGTTCCGAGCACAAGGATCGGATGGTGCGATACGGGTGCCGCAACGTCCTGCGAGGCTGCGTCGAGTGAAAATCGGCCGGCTCTCGCCTCCAGGGTGATCAGCGCGCCATAGGCTCCTTCGCGATCATCGACAACGATATCGGCGAGCCTCAGGTCGGAAAGACATTTTTCCCACTGCGGTGCGGTTGCAAACCGACCGATCGGGAATTCCGGAGACTGGCTTCGGGCAAACCATCCGTCCGTCAGGCCATAGGCGAAATCGCTGAACACGGTCGGCGCGGTCGTCACGGCGATGAAGGCGCCGCCCGGGCGCAGGGCGTGACCGAGAATGCCACGAAGCGACGGATCTTCGTCCGCCAGGGCAAACAGCATCTCGGATGCACTGACGACGATATCGACCGTCTTGACCGACGTGAACGCGTCCTTCTTCAGGACGGATACGCGCGCATCGTCTTCGAACGCGATTTCGAGGTTGCGCTGCGCATTGTCGCGCGGCTCGATCACGGCAAGGCTTGCGCCATGGCGCACGGCAAGAGCCGCAAGGCGCCGCGTGAAACTGGCCGACACGGTGCCAAGCTCGATGATGCGAAGGCCGTTTTCAGCCGACGAGAGGGCCTGTTCCAGTGCCGCGTAGACCATGTCGGTCCGCTGGCGAGTGGCCAGCGAGTGGACGGCCTGATGATCGAGCGTAGCCTCGCTGATGAAACCGGTCGTCCGAACGACGGCTTCTTCGACGCTCTGGCCGGAGAGTTCCGTAGCATAGAGTGCCGACAGGCGATCGAGCGCTTCCGTGTAGGCATCGTTGATCAGCACGGCCTCGACGGCACGTGCGGCATTTTCGGCGTAGAGTTCCTTCAGGATTTCGCTGACCGGAGGCAGCGCGAAGTCCGCCGCCACTGTCCAGCGATTGTCGGTATGCTCTGCAAGGCCTGCATCTCCGAGAACGACGAGGCAGTTGCTGAGGAAGCAGCGGAAGCCGACATCGCCGGGCAGAAGCCGCATGTCCACCTGGTTGCCGCCGCGCGCAAGCTTCAGCGCGATTTCGTGGCAGGCCCGGTAGATGGCCGCGTTGAAGAGCAGCGTCGTGTTGTCGATCCCGTCGCCGCCATCGGCCGGCAGAAGAATAGCCGGCAGCGGCTTCGGCTGCGCGGGCCGCATGGCCGCCAGCGTATCGGAGGGCACGGCCTCGTAGTGGTAGGACAGCATGTCCAGCGTCTTGTGCTGGCGCAGATAGGTCCGGCGGAAGCGGCAGTCGTCGAACGCAGCGACGAGCTTGCCGTCCTCGCCGTAAAAACGGAACTTCGCCTTGATCGAGTTCGCGCTGACACGCTCCACCTCGGCGATCGCCCGCTTGATCACCTGTCCAGAGGCTGCAAGCCGAACCGAACCGAAACGAACGGGAATGTATGGCGCGCCGCCGGCTTCGCCGGTAAACCGGCCGAACAGCGCCACCATGCCGTGGAAGGTCGCATCGACGGAGATCGGATTGAGGCTGTAGGACACGAAGGGGTGCCCGGCCTCGGACGGCGTCTTCAGCTCGACATCGATGAACCGCTCGCCGAACGCGACGGCCTTCGACAGCAGCTGGAATCTCGGACCGTAATCCAGCCCGAACTGCCGCGCCGTCTCGTAGGCCTTTGCCGCAAGAACGGTTTCCGTCTTCTCAAGGCCCTTGAAGTCGGGCCGGATGTGGTCGTTGCGCGCGATCGGCTTGCGGCAGCGGGCAACCGCATGCACCGCCCAGTCGTCTTCCGTCAGGCGCTCGCGCGAGCGGATCTCGATGTCGCCGGTCTCCGGCGACAGAATCGTCGAAAGCTCCATGATCCTGGTATCGCCGAGTTCCAGCGGCCGCACGATTTCAAGATTGGTGATCTCGACCTCACTCGTGCCATAGAACTGCTGCGCTGCGGAGATCGCGATCTCGATGAAGCCGCTGCCCGGCAGGATGGATTTTCCATCGACGACGTGTTCGGCGAGATCCGGAAAAAGATGCCCGTCGATATGGTTCTTCCAGCTGCCACCGTTCAGATCCGCGCGCCAGCCGGCAAGCGTATAGGGGACGCGGGAGCCGCGGCCGAAGAGGTCGGCGCTGTCGCTTGTGACGGCCGGCCGGAGTTCAGTCGGCTCGAATGGCAGCAACGGCAGGCGTACGGACGCGTTCCGTTTGCCGAAGAGGCGTGCCGGATTGCAGTCGGCACCATGCGCGATGGCGCGGGCCATGGCGCGCGAAACCGGGTCGATCCCCTTGCCCGCAATCTCCTTCAGCAATGTGGGCACCACGATGCCCGGCGCGGTCGCCGCCTTGATCGTTTCCTTGACGTAGGACGACAGGATCGGGCGTGGCGAGATCTCGAGGAACAGCGTGCAGCCGAGCGCGATGGCCGCTTCCGTCGCGGCCTGGAAGCGAACTGGCTCGCGCACGTTCTTCCACCAGTAGTCGACATCCAGCTGAGACCCGTCGAGGCGCTCGCCTGTGACGGTGGAAAGATAGGCGATCTCGGTGGTGCGCGGCGCCAGGTCCGGAATATCGCCCATGAAGGCCTTTTTGGCCTGGTCGATGATCGGGTGGTGGAACGGATAGTTGATGTCGAGGATCTGGACCGGGATCTTCGCCTTGCGGGCGGCATCCCGGAACGCGGTCACTTCGGCCACGGGCCCCGAGATGGTCACGGAGTTGCGGGCATTGATGGCGGCGACGCAGACATTGGCGATGCCGTGCTTCTCCGCGAAGGCCTGTGCGGCCTCGTCGCCCAGCATGACGGCGGCCATGGTGCCCTTGCCGGCCAGCAGGTCCTGATGCAGCGAGCGTTTTGCGACGATCGCCACCGCATCGACCAGCGACAGGGCGCCGGCTGCATAGGCGGCAGCGATTTCGCCGACGGAATGGCCGAAGACGGCCGTCGGCTTGATTCCCATGGCAACCAGCGAATCCGACAGGGCTGCCTGCACCGCAAAGAGCAGCGGCTGGGCGATCTTGGTGTCGGCCAGCTTATGGGCAAGGTCCGGATCGGTCAGCAGCGCTGCAAGATCGAGGTCGGCATGGAACTTGAACAGAGCGCTGATCGAGGTGAAGCACTGGCGGAAATGCAGGTTCTCGCGGAAGGCGTCCGCACCCATGCCGGCCCACTGAGAGCCGTTTCCGGAAAACACGAAGGCGACCTTCGCATCCCGCGTCACGGCCTCACCGGTCTCGCCGAGATCGGACGCCGGAGCTTCGATATGGCTCGAAATGGCGCGGATGATGTCTTCGGGGTTCTCGCTGCGTGCCGCAAAGCGGTGGCGCATGGCCGTGCGGTTGGCACCGGACGCGGCGATGATGGCACGGGCCTCCTCGCGGGAGGCCTTGGCGAAGGACGATTTATAGGCGCGCAGAAGCTCTTCGAGGCTGCTCGCCGTATGGGCGCTCGCCATGAACATATGACCGGAAGCCGCGTTGCGCTGGCGGTCTTCGGATACGGGCTCGGGATCGGAAATCACGACATGCGCATTGGCGCCGCCGAAGCCGAAAGAGTTGATGCCGGCAAGGCGCGCGCGCTTGCCGCGCAGAAGCTCGATCGGGTTCGCCGTGACGCGCACGTTCAATCCGTCGAAGTCGATGTTCTCGTTTGGCGTATCGAAATGCAGCGATGCCGGGAGATAATTGTTCTCGAGCGCCATGACGGCCTTCAGCATGCCGAAGAGGCCGGATGCAGGCTCGGTGTGCCCGATATTCGACTTGATTGAGCCGATCGGTACCGGCGCGCGCCGGTTGGTGCCGATGACCGTGCCGATCGACCAGACTTCCGCCGGGTCGCCGACCTTCGTGCCGGTCCCGTGGCCCTCGACGAAGGCGACCTGGTTGGCGTCGATATTGTTGCCTTCGTAGATCGACCGCAGCAGGGCTGCCTGGGACTCGCGCGACGGCAGCGAAATGCCGTTCGTGCGGCCGGCCGAGTTCGTACCCGTTGCGACGATGCGCGCGTAGCTGCGATCCTTTTCCTGCCGGGCCCGGTCGGAGCGGCGTAGGACGAACACGACGCCGCCTTCGGCACGCACATAGCCAGCGCCGTCGTTGTCATAGGCGCGGCACAGGCCTTCGGGCGACAGCATGCGCGCCTGCGCAAAGCCGACGAAGGGCAGGGGATGGGCGAGAATGTTGATGCCGCCGACGATGGCGGTGTCGATCTCTCCGGCATTCAGCGCCCGCATCGCCTGATCGAGCGCGACGATGGAGGACGAACAGGCCGTATCGATGGTCATGGACGGGCCGCTGAGCCCGAAGATGTGGGAGATCCGGTTGGAAATGACGGACAGCGTATTGCCGGTCATGAAATAGGGGCCGGCAGCCGCCGGGTCTTCGACCGTCAGGTTGGCATGGTCGAGGCTTGACGCACCGACATAGACGCCGACATTTTCGCCCTGGAGCGAGGTGAGCGAGATGTTGGCGTCTTCGACCGCGCGCCATGCCAGCTGCAGGAGAACGCGCTGCTGCGGATCCATATACATGGCTTCGCGCTGCGACATGCCGAAGGCGGCAGGATCGAAACCGTAGATGTCGTCGATCACTCCAGCGGCAAACGAATAGGTCTTGCCGGGGTTGCCCATCTCGGGATGCCAGAAGCGAGCAAGGTCCCACCGATCCGATGGAATCTGCGTTACCGCACATTTGCCCTGCCGCAGAAGCCGGAAAAGCGCTTGAGGCGAATCAGCTCCCGGAGCGACGCAGGCGCGCCCTATGATTTCTGCTGTCATCTTTTATCGAACGCTCTGAACTGTCTGCGGTGTGACTTGCTGATTGCACTTGGGTCCCAAAAAATCAATCAGAACTTCTCCTGGATGGCAGTCCCTGCCTTGGGACTTGGACACAATGGCTGTGTTTATGTGAGGTATAACTAAAACAAATATCTCGGATATGTGCGTCTAAATTTTCAACTTTACGGCGCAACAGCCAGCGCCTTGATGAGTACAGCAACAAGCGAGCACGTTTGTCGAGTGATTCATTTCGTTTTCTACCGGCCATAAAAGAAGAAAGACCTTCCTTGCATGAATGGGGGCTGAATGTACTTCAAACAGGCAGCGGATGACCCGAAAATGTGCAGGTTTTAAGGCTTGCTGGATGGCGCCGACCGACAGGGGCCTCATACGTATGGCCCGGGAATCCGCACCCCTGCCAAGGCTCTACGAGGCGGTGGTTAGCAGAAGACCTCCCACAATGCCATAGGATGAAGGCCTTCCCCAAGCCAAATGCTGCAATGCGAGATGCAGGATCGAGCGCGGGGCGCGGCACGCATGCTCCGCGATCAGATCGTCACCTGTTCGCCGAGCTCCACCACCCGGTTTGCCGGCAGGCGGAAGTAGTCGGAAGGGTCGATGCCGATGCCGGCGAGCGCGATGTAGAGGCGATCCTGCCACTTGGGCAGGCCGGAGTTCGGGTCGCTGATCAGGTTGCGCCGTCCGACATAAAACGATGTTTGCATGATCTCGAACTTGAAGCCTGCCTTCTTGCAGAGACCCAGCGCCTTGGACACGTTCTGGTCGTCCATGAATCCGAATGTGATCTGGAGGCGGAGGAAGCGATCGGAAATCCGGACGAGTTCGATGCGCGATGCAGGCGGCACATAGGGCGTGTCGGCGGTGCGAACGGTCAGGATGACGTTCTGCTCGTGCAGGACGTGGTTGTGCTTGATATTGTGCAGCAGCACCGCCGGCGTCTTGTCGGGCACGCTGGTCAGGAACACGGCCGTGCCGGGAACGGCGACCGGGGCGTGATCGGACTTCTTCTCAATCGACCGGATGAAGGTTTCGAGCGGGATGTCGTTGCGCGCTGTCTTCTCGCGCAGGATCATCGAGCCCTTCCGCCATGTCCACATGATGACCATGATGGTCGCCGCCAGAAGGACGGGCACCCAGCCGCCATCATGGATCTTGAGGAGGTTGGCGGCGAGGAAGACCGTTTCGAGAAGCAGAAGCGGCAGGAGAACGGCACCGGCGGCAACGGCGCTCCATTTCCACACCGAGCGGAGGAACTGGAACGCCATCAGCGTTGTCACCACCATGGCGCCGGTGACCGAGATGCCATAGGCGGTCGCCAGCGACTCAGAGTCCCCGAAGGTGAAGATAAGCACGAGAACGCCGACGAAGAGCAGCGTGTTGACGGCGGGAACGTAGATCTGCCCCGTATTCGTCTCGGAGGTGAAGGTGATCTGCAGGCGCGGGAGGAAGCCGAGATGGACAGCCTGACGCGCGAGCGAAAAGGCGCCCGTGATGACCGCCTGGCTGGCGATGATGGTGGCAGCCGTCGCCAGAAGCACGACCGGCAGCAGCGCCCAGTCCGGATACATCAGGTAGAACGGGTTTTCCGCCGCCTCCGGATGCGCCAGCACGAAGGCGCCCTGGCCAAGATAGTTGAGGGCCAGCGACGGAAAGACGAGGATGAACCACGCGACCTGGATCGGCTTGCGGCCGAAATGGCCGAGATCGGCGTAGAGCGCTTCGGCCCCGGTGACGGTGAGGAACACGGCGCCGAGCACGATCAGCCCGACGAAGCCGGCATGGGTGATGAACCAGACGGCGTTGATCGGATTGAGCGCTTCGAGGATCGTGTAGTCGTCGCCGATATGCAGGATGCCGCCCCAGGCCATGGCCAGGAACCAGAGAACGGTGATCGGCCCGAAGAAATTGGAGACGGCGGCGGTGCCGCGCGACTGGACGGCGAAGAGGCCAACCATCATGGCGGCCGAGATCGGCAGGACGTAGCCGCTCAGCGCCGGCGTCACGAGCTTCAGCCCCTCGACGGCGGACATCACCGATAGCGCCGGCGTGATCATGGCATCCCCGATGAACAGTGCGGCGCCGATGATGCCTGCAAAGAACAGGACTGGCATGTAGCGGCCCGTCTTCTTCATCAGAAGGGCGAGAAGCGACAGGGTGCCGCCTTCGCCGTCATTGTCGGCGCGCAAGAGGAAGAGCACGTATTTGAAAGTGACGATGATCGTCAGCGTCCAGACCATCAGCGATATCAGCCCGATCACCTCGTTATGGCTGATGCCGTCATGCGAAAACGGACGGAGCGCTTCGCGGAACGCGTAAAGTGGGCTGGTCCCGATATCGCCATAGACGACGCCGATGGATCCCATGAGCAGGACGAGGAACTTCTTCGTGCCTGCGGTGTCCTGCTGGGCAGGACCGGCGGATGCGGTCATGGGAGGTCTGACTTTCCTTCACGTCTCGCACGCAGGCGAAACACGTTGATGGCACGGAACAGCCCCTCGGGCAGTGCCGCTTCGCGGGAGGCGTCCAGCGCCTGCGGCCTCTGCCGGATATGCGGGATCGTGGCCGTTTCGAACACACCGTTACAATCATTGCCCGGTCGCGAGCAAGCCCCAAGACGGACCGCCCGTCGGTGTATTGACATGTTGCCGCAGGAGACAGCTTGCGCATTCTGTTGCGCTGCACAAGAATAGGCGCATGCGCCACGCCGATCTTACGATCCTCGTCATCGATGAAAATGCCATCCGCTCCTCGATCATCGAGGAGGGCCTGCGCGAGGCCGGGCATCTCAAGGTTACGGTGATCCATGAAATGAACGGCGTCGCCCGTATCATCGAGACGCTGAAGCCGGACGTCATCATTATCGACCTCGAAAACCCGGGGCGCGACATGATGGAGCATCTCTTCCAGCTGACCCGCACCGTCAGCCGCCCGATCGCCATGTTCGTCGACCGTTCCGATACGGCCTCGATCGAGGCTGCCGTCGATGCCGGCGTTTCCGCCTATATCGTCGATGGGCTGCGCAAGGAACGGGTGAAGCCCATCCTCGACATGGCCGTCAGCCGCTTCAACGCCTTCTCCAGGCTGCAGCGGGAGTTGGCGGAAGCGAGATCCGCGCTTGAGGAGCGCAAGGTCGTGGAACGTGCCAAGGGCATCATGATGAAGATGCGCGGTCTCTCCGAGGAGGAGGCATTCACCCTGTTGCGGCAGACCGCCATGAACGAGAAGAAGAAGATCGCCGATATCGCGCAAAGCGTGGTAACGGCGGCAGGTCTGCTGACATGATCGCTGCGTTCCGCTGCCGCCCCACAGACCGGAGGATACGCCCATGACGACAACGCTGATCTCCCCCGGCGCAGCGTCTGCGGCGCCCGGCGCTGCCCTTGTGGCACCGGCACGCGGCGCG
This sequence comes from Rhizobium sp. PP-CC-3A-592, assembly GCF_003217095.1. Taxonomy (GTDB): domain Bacteria; phylum Pseudomonadota; class Alphaproteobacteria; order Rhizobiales; family Rhizobiaceae; genus Ferranicluibacter. The sequence goes on along the minus strand of NZ_QJSR01000001.1, from coordinate 1,112,937 downwards.
AAGAGCGAGGGTGCACGCGTTCTCAGGGCCGGCTTCATTCCGCTTGTCGATGCTTCCGTGCTGATTGCGGCGGCCGAGTTCGGTTTCGCGGCCCGCGAGGGACTGGCGCTCGACCTCGTGCGCGACGTGTCCTGGGCCAATGTCCGCGACCGCCTGGCATTCCGTCAGTTCGACATTGCCCATATGCTGTCGCCGATGCCCGTTGCCTCGATGCTGGGGCTCGGCTCCAATCCGTCGCCGACGATCACGCCGTTTTCGCTCGGGCGGGGCGGCAATGCGATTACGCTCTCGACCCGGCTTTTTGCCCGCATGCGCGACGCAGGCGCGCCGGAGGGCGCCGATGCGCTTGCGCATGCAAGGGTGCTCCGCCGCGTTCTCGACGGGATGCGGGATGCCGGCGAGGCGCCGCCGACCTTCGGCATGACCTATCCGTTCTCGTCCCACAATTACGAGTTCCGCTACTGGCTCGCCGCCGGCGGTATCGATCCGGATCGGGATGTCAAGCTCGTCGTCGTGCCCCCGCCGCTGACCTCCGATGCGCTGGCTGCGGGCGCCATCGATGGCTTCTGCGTCGGTGCGCCGTGGAATATGGTGGCGTCGGAACGCGGCGTCGGCCGCATCGTCGCCGCCAAACAGGATATCTGGCCGTCCGCGCCCGAAAAGGTCATCGGCATGCGGCCGGACTGGGCGGAGAGCCATTCCGAAACCGTCTCGCGCCTGCTGGTCGCGCTGGATGCGGCCGCCCGCTGGTGCGACAGGGGCGAAAACCACGACGAACTCGCAACGCTTCTCGCGCAGCCGAACTACATCGCCGCTCCGGTCGATATCATCCGCCGGGTGCTGGCCGGCGAGTTCAGCCTCGATGACACCGGCGAGCGTCGCGTGATCCCGGATTACTTCACTTTCCATGGCGGCTTTGCGAACTATCCCCGGCCGAGCCACGCGCTCTGGACCTATAGCCAGATGCTCCGCTGGGGGCAGGCCGAGTGGTCGCCGGTGCTGGCGGAAAAGGCCCTGTCGGCCTACCGGCCCGATCTCTATCGCGCCGCTCTGGGTACAGGGCCTGCCGATGCCGATCTCCGGGCGGAAGGGACGTCCTTTGGCGACCGCTTCATGGATGGCTTCACCTTCGATCCCCAGGCCGTCCCGGATTATGTCGCCGCCTTTCCCGTCCGCTACGAGCAGGTTGCAGGTTCCCTCAGCGACGATGCCTGATGGTGAGGATGCCGTTTTGCGATGCATGCTTTTCGCCGCATTGCGGGCATGTGGCTAGAAGATAAGCAATAAGGAGATTGGTTATATTTCAAGCACGGACGTGATTTTTCATTTGAAACAATCCATTGGCCGAGTTTCCGGCATTTGGCACGCCACTTGCTTGTAAGGAATTGCTCAGTCAACGGCGATTGAAGCGAAAGAGCGCAAGGCGCGCTCACCCAATGACACCGACGTCGCAAGGTTTTTGCTCCGGAGCCCAGGCTCCTTGAGATGCATTTTCCGAGCGGCGTTTTTTTGTGCCGAAATTTCCCCGCTTCCGCCCGTTTCACCAGAGGATATCCTTCGATGACCCGCATTCCGACCCCGTCCCTGAGCCGCCGCTCGATCCTCAAGACCACGGCCACCGCAGCGCTCCTCACGGCCATGAAGGCTGCTTTCCCCAGCGGCGCCTTTGCGCAAGGGGCAGGGCCGGAGACCATCAAGGCAACACTCGGCTTCATCGCGCTGACGGACAGCTCGCCGCTGATCATCGCCAAGGAGAAGGGCTTCTTCGACAAGCACGGCATGACCGAAGTCAATGTCGTCAAGCAGGCGTCCTGGGGTACGACGCGCGACAATCTGGTGCTTGGCTCGGCCGGCAACGGAATCGACGGCGCGCATATCCTGACCCCCATGCCCTACCTCATCTCGGCCGGCAAGGTGACCCAGAACAACCAGCCGCTACCCATGTCGATCCTTGCTCGGCTAAACCTCGATGCGCAGGCGATCTCCGTCGGCTCGGCCTATGCGGACCTGAAGGTCGGTATCGACTCGGGCGCGCTGAAGGAGGTCTTCGCCAAGAAGAAGGCCGAGGGCACGGCTGCCAAGGTCGCCATGACCTTCCCCGGTGGCACACACGATCTCTGGATCCGCTACTGGCTGGCGGCCGGTGGCATCGATCCGGACACGGATGTCGAAACCATCGTCGTTCCCCCGCCGCAGATGGTCGCCAACATGAAGGTCGGGACCATGGACTGTTTCTGCGTCGGCGAGCCGTGGAATGCGCAGCTGGTCAATCAGGGCATCGGCTACACCGCGGTCAATACGGCCGAGATCTGGGACAAGCACCCCGAAAAATCCTTTGCGATGCGCAGCGATTGGGTCGAAGCCAACCCGAATGCCGCGAAGGCGCTGACCATGGCCATCATGGAAGCCCAGCAGTGGTGCGACGACATGGCCAACAAGGAAGAGCTGGCCGCCATCATCGGCAAGCGTGCCTGGTTCAACGTGCCGGCCAAGGACATCGTCGGCCGCCTGAAGGGTCAGTACGACTACGGCAACGGCAAGGTGGTCGATCAGAGCCCGCACCTCATGAAGTTCTGGGCCGACCACGCCTCCTACCCCTACCAGAGCCATGACGCCTGGTTCCTGACCGAGGACATGCGCTGGGGCAAGTATGCGGCGGATACGGATATCAAGGCGCTGATCTCCAAGGTCAACCGCGAAGACATCTGGCGCGCCGCCGCCAAGGATCTCGGTATCACCGACGTACCCGCCTCCACATCGCGTGGCGTCGAGACCTTTTTCGACGGCAAGACCTTCGATCCGGCCAACCCGGAAGCCTACCTGCAGAGCCTCTCGATCAAGCGCTTCGCCTGACCGGACCCGATCGGCCGGCGCCTTGTGCTCCGGCCGCAACCCTCATTCTCAGGAGACCGGCATGTCCGTCACCAATCTCAATCCGGCCACCGCCAAGGAAAAGCCGAGCGCCCAGGTCGTCACCTTCTCCGCGCCGGCCAAGCGTCCGGCCCCATCGCAGCTCATGCGGCGCCTCTCGGTCATTGCAGGTGATCTCGTGCCGCCGCTCGTCACGCTGCTCGTCCTGCTGGCCGCCTGGGAGCTCATCTGTTCCTCCCCGACATCGAGCCTACCATCCCCGACCCGGGTGATGGCCGAGAGCTGGGATCTCATCGTGCATCCCTTCTACATCGGCCAGGGCACCGATCAGGGCATGGCCTGGCACATCATGGCCAGCCTTCAGCGCGTGGCGGTCGGCTATGCCATCGCCGCCGTCGTCGGCATCGCCATGGGCGTGCTCGTCGGGCAGAGCCAGTGGGCGATGAAGGGCCTCGACCCGATCTTCCAGATCCTGCGCACCGTGCCGCCGCTTGCCTGGCTGCCGCTGTCGCTCGCCGCCTTCCGGGATGGCAATCCCTCGGCGATCTTCGTCATCTTCATCACCGCGGTCTGGCCGGTCATCATCAACACCGCCGTCGGCATCCGCAATATCCCGCAGGACTACCAGAACGTCGCCAAGGTGCTGCGCCTCAACCAGTTCGAATATTTCGCCAAGATCATGCTGCCGGCCGCCGCCCCCTACATCTTCACGGGCCTGCGCATCGGCATCGGCCTCTCCTGGCTTGCCATCGTCGCGGCCGAAATGCTCATCGGCGGCGTCGGCATCGGCTTCTTCATCTGGGATGCGTGGAATTCGTCGCTCATCAGCGACATCATCGTCGCCCTCATCTACGTCGGCGTTGTCGGCTTCTTCCTCGATCGCTTCATCGCATTCATCGGCCGCCTGGTCACCCGCGGCACCGCAACGGCCTGAAGGAGGACGTTCCCATGGCAAAAAGCTATCTCTCCATCGAACTGGTCGACAAGTCGTTCGAGCGCAACGGCCAGGTTTCCGAAGTTCTCAAGCAGGTCTCGCTCGGCGTCGAGAAGGGCGAGTTCATCTCGATCATCGGCCATTCCGGCTGCGGCAAGTCCACGCTGCTCAACCTCGTGGCCGGCCTGACCAAGGTCACCAGCGGCGCCGTGCTGCTCGAGGACAAGGAAGTCTCCGAGCCCGGCCCGGAGCGCGCCGTGGTCTTCCAGAACCACTCGCTTCTTCCCTGGCTCACCGTCTACGAAAACGTGTCGCTCGCCGTCGACAAGGTCTTCTCCCGCAAGAAGTCGAAGGCGGAACGCCATGACTGGGTCATGCGCAATCTCGATCTCGTCCAGATGACGCACGCGAAGGACAAGAAGCCCTCCGAAGTGTCCGGCGGCATGAAGCAGCGCGTCGGCATCGCCCGTGCGCTCGCCATGGAGCCGAAGGTCCTGCTGCTCGACGAGCCCTTCGGCGCGCTCGATGCGCTCACCCGCGCCCACCTGCAGGACCAGGTCATGCAGATCCATGCGAAACTCGGCAACACCGTGCTGATGATCACCCACGACGTTGACGAGGCCGTGCTGCTCTCCGACCGCATCGTCATGATGACCAACGGTCCGGCGGCCCGCATCGGCGAGATCCTCGACGTGCCGATCGCCCGCCCGCGCAACCGCATCGAGCTGGCCACCGACCGCAGCTACCTGAAGTGCCGGGAAGCCGTCCTGAAGTTCCTCTACGAGCGCCACCGCCTCGTGGAAGCCGCTTGAAGGAGAGGATGACATGAAACAGAAACTGGTCATCATCGGCAACGGCATGGCGCCCGGCCGCATGCTGGAAGAACTCTTCGAACAGGCCCCCGGCCTCTACGACGTCGTGATTTTCAACGCCGAGCCGCGCGTCAACTACGACCGCATCATGCTATCGCCGGTCCTCTCCGGCGAGAAGCTCTACGAAGACATCGTCATCCATGGCGACGACTGGTACGCCCGCCACGGCGTAACGCTGCACAAGGGCGCGAAGGTCACCGGCATTGACCGCACCGCCAAGACCGTGACCTCGGCGAACGGCGTCACCGAAGCTTACGACAAGTTGGTCATCGCCACCGGCTCGCTGCCCTTCATCATCCCCGTGCCGGGACACACGCTGCCTGGCGTGCTGGCCTATCGCGATCTGGACGACGTCGAGAAGATGCTCGACGCCACCAAACGCGGCGGCCGGGCCATCGTCATCGGCGCCGGCCTGCTCGGGCTTGAGGCTGCCTATGGCCTCAAGCGCCAGGGCATGGATGTCACCGTCATCCACATCATGCCCACCATCATGGAGCGCCAGCTCGATCCGCCGGCGGCCTACCTGCTCGAAAAGGCCCTCAACGATCGCGGCATCGAGATCATCACCAAGGCGAACACCAAGCGCATCGTCGGCGAGGACAAGGTCGAGGGCATCGAGCTTGAAGATGGCCGGGTGATCGAAGGCACCATCGTCGTGATGGCCGTCGGCATTCGCCCGGCAGCCCAGCTCGCCAAGGAGGCGGGCGTCGTCACCAATCGCGGCATCGTGGTGGACGACGGCATGATGACGTCGGACGGCTCGATCTACGCGCTCGGCGAATGCGCCGAGCACCGCGGCGTCTGCTACGGCCTCGTCGCGCCGCTCTACGAAAGCGCAAAGACGCTGGCCGATCGCCTGATCGGCGGCGCCTCGGAGTACCGGGGCTCCGTCGTCAACACCAAGCTGAAGGTCACCGGTATCAACCTGTTCTCGGCCGGCGACTTCGCCGAAGGCGAGGACCGCGAGGAGATCGTGCTGCGCGACGCCACCGCCGGCGTCTATAAGCGGCTCGTGCTGAAGGACAACCGCATCGTCGGCGCCGTGCTTTACGGGGAGACCGCAGACGGAGCCTGGTTCTTCGACATGATCAAACGGGGAACCGACATCTCGGAGATGCGCGACACCCTTATTTTCGGCCAGGCCTATCAGGGGGGCAGCCCGCTGGACCCTACGGCGGCCGTTGCAGCCTTGCCGGATGATGCGGAAATCTGCGGCTGCAACGGCGTCTGCAAGAGCAAGATCGTCGGCAAGATCACGGCCAAGGGCCTGACGTCGCTCGACGACGTGCGCGCCCACACCAAGGCCTCCGCCTCCTGCGGCTCCTGCACCGGCCTCGTCGAGCAGCTGATGGTGCTGACGCTCGGCGACAGCTACAACCCGGCGGTCGTCCAGCCCATGTGCAAGTGCACCGAGCTTGGCCATGACGACGTGCGCCGCCTGATCGTCGCCAAGGGGCTGAAGACCATTCCGGCCGTCATGCAGGAACTGGAGTGGAAGACCTCCTGCGGCTGCGCCAAGTGCCGGCCGGCGCTCAACTACTACCTCGTCTGCGACTGGCCGGACGAGTATGCCGACGACTACCAGTCGCGCTTCATCAACGAACGCGTCCACGCCAACATCCAGAAGGACGGCACCTATTCCGTCGTTCCCAGAATGTGGGGCGGCGTTACCAATGCAGGCGAACTGCGCGCCATCGCCGACGTGGTGGACAAGTTCGAGATCCCCATGGTCAAGGTCACCGGCGGCCAGCGCATCGACCTTCTGGGCATCCACAAGGAAGACCTCCCGGCCGTCTGGGCGGATCTCGGCAAGGCCGGTTTCGTTTCGGGCCAGGCTTATGCCAAGGGCCTGCGCACGGTGAAGACCTGCGTCGGCACGGACTGGTGCCGCTTCGGCACGCAGGATTCGACCGGGTTCGGAATCCGGCTGGAGAAATTCATGTGGGGCTCCTGGACGCCGGCCAAGCTGAAGCTTGCCGTGTCCGGCTGTCCGCGAAACTGCGCGGAAGCCACCTGCAAGGACATCGGCGTCATCTGTGTGGACAGCGGCTACGAGATCCACTTTGCAGGCGCTGCCGGCCTCGACATCAAGGGCACCGAAGTGCTGGGCCTCGTCGCCACCGAAGACGAAGCCCTCGAACACATCGTGGCGCTGGCGCAGATGTACCGCGAGCAGGGCCGCTACCTCGAGCGCATCTACAAATGGGCAAAGCGCGTCGGGCTGGACGAAATCCGCCGCCAGATCATGGGGGACGCGGAAAAGCGCAAGGGCTATTTCGACCGCTTCGTCTTCTCCCAGACATTCGCACAGGTCGATCCCTGGTCGGAGCGCGTTTCCGGCAAGGACAAGCACGAGTTCAAGCCCATGGCCGTCGTCGGCATGGCGGAAGCGGCGGAGTGATGGGCATGGAAACAAACTGGCCGGACAAAAACTGGATCGAGATCGGTGATATTCACGATATCCCGGTGCGGGGCGCGCGTTGCGTCAAGACCCCGCACGGCCGCATTGCCGTGTTCCGCACGGCGGAGGATCATGTTTATGCCATGGAAGACCGCTGCCCCCACAAAGGTGGCCCGCTCTCTCAAGGCATTGTCCACGGTACCTCGGTTACCTGTCCACTGCACAACATGGTCATCTCGCTGGAAACCGGCAGGGCGCTCGGTGCCGACGAGGGCGAGGTACGCAGCGTGGCCGTTCGCAACCGCGACGGCATGCTTTCGATCGCGCTGGACAGTCTGATGCTAATGGTCGCGGCGGAGTAGGACGATGTCAGCCGATAGCCTCGATCTCCTTGCGCGCGCAACTCGCCAGAAAGGCCGAGCGGCTCAGTCCTCTTCTTGCAGCCGTCTCATCGATAGCGCGCAAGGTGCCCGCCTCGAACGTAACGTTGGCGCGCACCACCCGCGTATCGTCCTCAATCAGCGGCACGCGAATGAGAAATGCGCCTTCTGCAAGTTCGGTCCTGATATCCTCGCGTTTGAGGATCGCCTCGACGGTAGAGGGCTCAGGCAGCGGCTCGTCCTCGGCAAAGAGGCGCAAAGCCTCAATGGCGTGAATGATCAGGTCCTCTTCCGCATCCGCAGCCGAAAAAACGCTCGGCATATCGGGAAACGACACGCCAAAGGCGCTGTCCGGATCCTTGTGGACGATCGCCAGATAAGAACGCATGGGAGATCTGCCTTTCATCAAATGCGCCAGCCTGCCTGGCGAGCGATATTCCGCGCCGTGCCCAGCGGCAGGTCCTTTTTCGGATGGGGTACGATGACCGTCCTGTCGCCCTTACGGAATTTGTGGTGCGAACCCGACACCTTCACAAGATCGAAACCGTCTTCCCTCAGGCGCTGGATGATCCTCCGGCTGTCGCGCTCCATGGGTCACCTCGTCAATGCGCATATATATACACACTTTCGACGGGCGTTACAAGGTGTCAAGCCCTGTCGTGTGGCTGTTGCGGGGAGCGCACCTCATGCCCTTTGAAACGAAGACCACCTGTCCCTATTGCGGCGTCGGTTGCGGCGTGATCGCTCGCGTCGAGGAGACCGGTGCCGTTTCGGTACGCGGCGATCCCGATCATCCGGCGAACTTCGTCCGGCTCTGCTCCAAGGGCTCGGCGCTCGCCGAAACCATTGATCTCGACGGTCGCCTGCTAACGCCCCACATATCAGGCGCGCCTGCGTCCTGGGGTGTGGCGCTGAATCTCGTTGCCACGACATTCGCCGACACCATCCGACAGCACGGACCGGATTCGGTCGCCTTCTATGTCTCGGGCCAGCTCCTCACCGAGGATTATTACGTCGCCAACAAGCTGATGAAGGGGTTCATCGGCTCGGCGAACATCGACACCAATTCCCGCCTCTGCATGTCCTCCTCGGTTGCGGGCCACCGACGCGCCTTCGGGTCGGATACGGTGCCGGGCACCTATGCGGATATGGAGCTTGCCGATCTCGTGGTGCTCACCGGCTCCAATCTCGCCTGGTGCCACCCGGTCATCTACCAGCGCCTTGCCGCCGCAAAGTCGGCGCGACCGCAGATGAAGGTGGTCGTCATCGATCCGCGGCGCACCGCCACAAGCGAGATCGCCGACCTGCACCTGTCGATCCTGCCCGATGGCGACACGGCCTTGTTCGGCGGTCTGCTCGCCGATCTTGCCACGAGAGGCATGCTCGACCGGGCTTTCATCGACGATCACACGCAAGGTTTCGAAGCGGCCCTCTCCCGCGTCGCAGATCTCGGCATCGCCGACGTGGCGGAAAGCACGGGGCTCGATGCCGCGGATATCGAAGCCTTCTACGCGCTGTTTGCGGCCAGCGAGCGCGTCGTCACCTGCTACAGTCAGGGGGTCAATCAGTCCTCTTCCGGCAGCGACAAGGTCAACGTCATCATCAACTGTCACCTTGCCACCGGCCGCATCGGCAGGCCGGGCATGGGGCCGTTCTCGCTGACCGGCCAGCCAAATGCCATGGGCGGACGCGAGGTCGGGGGCCTTGCCAACATGCTCGCCGCCCACATGGCGATCGAAAGCACGAAGGATCGCGACACGGTTCAGCGCTTCTGGCAGTCGCCTGCCATCGCCGACAAGCAGGGACTGAAAGCCGTCGATCTCTTCCGCGCCGTCGCGGATGGTCGGGTGAAGGCGATCTGGATCATGGCGACCAACCCCGTCGTCTCCATGCCCGAAGCCGATCTCGTACGGGCGGCGCTGATATCCTGTCCCTTCGTCGTCGTCTCCGACGTTATGGCCGAGACCGACACGACGGCGCACGCCCATGTCCTGCTGCCATCGCTCGGCTGGGGCGAAAAGCATGGGACGGTCACGAATTCCGAGCGCCGCATCTCGCGCCAGCGGGCGTTTCTGAGGGCACCGGGCGAGTCGAAAGCCGACTGGTGGCAGATGGCTGAGGTCGCCCGACGCATGGGCTTTGATACAGCCTTCGATTTTGCCGGCCCGGCCGCCGTCTTTGCCGAACACGCCGCGCTCTCCGCCTTCGAAAACAAGGGGAACCGCGATTTCGACATCGGCGCCCATGCCGATATCACGACGGATGCCTACGACGCGCTCGCGCCCTTCCAGTGGCCGCAGCCGGCCGGCACGGCCCCGAATGCGGCCGACAGCCGTTTCTTCGCAGACGGTCGCTTTTACCATCCGGATGGCCGGGCGCGCTTCGTGCCCGTCGTTCCCGCTCGGGATCAACGGACAACGGCGGCACATCCCTTCGCGCTCAATACCGGCCGCATCCGCGACCAGTGGCACACGATGACGCGCACCGGCAAGACAGCGCGCCTGACCGCCCATTTCGCAGAGCCCTTCGTGGAGATCCACCCGGACGACGCGCGGTCGCTCGGTCTGACGCCGGCCGACCTCGTGGTGCTGGAAAGCCCGCAGGGACGGGCGGTGCTGCGCGCTCTCGTAACCCCGCGGCAGAAGCCGGGGCACCTGTTTGCGCCCATGCACTGGAACGACCAGTTCGCCTCCGCCGCCCGCATCGATGTCCTGGTGCCGGGGCTGGTGGATCCCGTGTCCGGCCAGCCCGCCTCCAAGCATGTGGCCGTCGCTGCCGCCAAGCTCGATGTCGGGCTCTACGGCTTTGCCATCTCGGTCGAAAAGCCGGAGATCTCCAAATCCTCCTCTCATCCACTCGCCTATCACGCCTTTGCCCGGGCGGGCGGTGGCTGGCGGATGGAGTTTGCGGCTGCACCCCTGCCTCTCGGGGAGGAGGGCGGGGTGCAGGATCGCGACTGGACCGGGTGGAGTGTCGAAACGCTCGGCATTCCCCCCGGACTTGAACCCCTCGGCTACCGCGATGCCGTCACCGGCCATATCCGGCTGGCCTTCTTCGACGGCGAGCGGCTGCTCGGCGCCGTCTTCCTCAGCCCGCGCCCCGTGGCCGTCGCCAGAAACTGGGCCATCGCCCAGCTCGGCGCCGTCCACGCCGATCTGCGGCGTCGCTTTGCGGTCGTCGCGGGTCGCCCGGGCGCCGAGGCGGTCGATCCCGGCGCGACAGTCTGTTCCTGCTTCAACGTCGGCATCAACCAGATCGTCATCGCGGCGGCCGGCGGATGCTGCACGGTCGAGGCCATCGGCAAGACCCTTAACGCAGGCACCAATTGCGGCTCCTGCCGCGCAGAGATCAGGGAGATCCTCAATGGAACGCGTATCGCTGCTGCCGAATGACGCCACCGCCTCCTGCGAGGGTTCGCCCTCAAGAACGGCTGCCCGCGTCGAGGCGCTGGCAAAGCTCCCCGTCTTCTGGGGTCTGGAAGGCAAGCGCGTCGTCCTCGCCGGCGGCACGGAAGGCGCCTGCTGGAAGGCCGAACTTCTCGCGGCCTGCGGCGCCGAGGTTCACGTCTACGCACCCGACGACGCGCTTTGCGACGTCTTTACCGATATGCTCCTGCGTCATGCGGACGACAGCGCGGCAGGGCATGCGCGAGGCGCCTTCGTCCACCACCCACAGGATTGGACGGCCGACATCATGCCCGGTGCCGCCCTCGCCATTGCCGATTGCGACGAGGAAGACGAGGCGCACGCCTTTTACGATGCCGCTGTCGCTGCCGGCGTGCCGGTCAATGTCATCGATAAGCCAGCTTTCTGCCAGTTCCAGTTCGGCTCCATCGTCAACCGCTCACCGGTCGTTGTCGCGATCTCCACCGATGGCGCCGCGCCGATCCTGGCGCAGGCCATCCGCCGCCGCATCGAGACGCTGCTGCCGCAGAGCATCAAGGGCTGGTCGATGCTGGCGCAATCATTGCGTGACGTTATCGCCGTGCGTCTGCACCCGGGCGCAGAGCGGCGCGCGTTCTGGGAGCGCTTCGTTGATCAGGCTTTCACCAGCGTGCCGACACCCGAAAGTGCTGCTGACCTCGTGGCCGAAGCCGATCGTCTGGCCGCCGGGCGCGGGGAGACGCGCGATGGACCGGGCCTTGGCAAGGTCACGCTGGTTGGCGCCGGTCCGGGTGATGCGGAGTTGCTGACCTTGAAGGCCGTCCGCGCGCTGCAGGCCGCAGACGTCATCCTGTTCGACGACCTCGTCTCCGGCGACGTGCTGGAGCTTGCCCGCCGGGAAGCCAAGCGCATGCTGGTCGGCAAGCGGGGCGGCCGCACCAGTTGCAAGCAGGAAGACATCAACGCGATGATGGTCACCTTCGCCAAGGCCGGCAAGACCGTGGTGCGCCTGAAGAGCGGCGACCCCATGGTGTTCGGTCGGGCAGGGGAAGAGATCGCCTGCCTGGAGGCGCATGGCGTTCCGGTGGACGTCGTCCCCGGCATCACCGCCGCCAGCGCACTCGCCTCCCGCCTCGGCGTGTCCCTGACCCACCGCGACCATACCCACGCCGTCCGCTTCATCACCGGCCATTCGCGCAAGGGCTGCCTGCCGACCGATGTCGACTGGCGCGCCTGCGCCGACCCGCGCACCACGACCGTCTTCTATATGGGCGGCCGCACGGCCCCCGCCATTGCCGAGCGCCTGATGGCCGAAGGCATGTCCGGTGACATGCCGGTGGTCATCGCCTCCAACATCAGCCGCGCGGAGGAACGGCGCTGGCACGGCACGGTATCGACGATGCATATCGGCATCGCCGAGGTCGGCTACGACGATCCGGTCCTCATCGGCGTCGGCAGCGTCTTTCCCAAGGCCTCCGCCGAGAGCCATATGGTCGCCCCGGACGACAGTGCGGATTTCCAGCCGCAGCGGATCGCTATTTAGCCGGCGACATATCCGCGTCGACGGCGATGGCGGTGCCATCCCCACGCGGATCATGCGCACCATCGAGCGTGCCGTCCGCGTTCACCCGGATGATGCCCGCCTGTCCGGCGATCGGGCTTTGCGCGGTCAGGGGCGACAGCAAATGGCCGCGCTCGGCAAGCGTTTCGAAAACCGCCTCGCCTGCATCCGCTTCGAGCTTCAGGCTGTCGCGGCTGTCGGAAAAGGTCTTGCCGAGAAGAAACCGCGGGCCGGCAAGCGCCTGTGCCGGATCTTCGCCGAAATCGATCAGCCGGGTGAGAAGCATGGCCAGCGTTTGCGGCTGCCCGTCGGCCCCTTGCGTTCCGTAGATCAGCGCCGGGCGCCCGTCGCGCAGGCCCATGCCGGGGTTGAGCGTGTAGAAGGGCCGCTTGCCCGGCGCCAGCACATTGGGATGGCCGGGGTCGAGCGAGAAGGCGGCACCGCGGTTTTGCCAGAGAATGCCGGTATCGCCCACGACGACACCGCTTCCCCAGTCGAAATAGGTGCTCTGGAGCACGCTGACGCTGCGTCCCTCGGCATCCGTCGCGCCGAAGAACACGGTGTCGCCGGTACGAAACACATGCGGCCAGGCCTGCGCCTGCGCGATATCGATAGCCTGCGCCCGGGCGGCGAGATGGGCGGGATCGAGAAGCGCATCGACCTGCTGCTCGCTGACGTCGGGATCGGCAAGCCCGTGCCGGTCGAGAAAGGCCTGCTTCACTGCTTCGACGCAAAGATGCAGATGATCGGCGCTTCCAGCGTCCAGCGCTGTAAGGTCGAAATGCGCGAGAATGCCCATGATGGCGAGCGTCGTCACGCCCTGCGTCGGCGGCGGTGGCGCCAGCAGCTCCACGCCGCGATAGACGAGGCTTGCCGGTGCCTCCTCCCGCGTTCGCGTCTCTGCCAGATCCACTGCTGTCAGCGGAGACCCGGCCGCGCGCAACCCGTCTGCGATCGCCTGCGCCAGCGGCCCCTCGTAGAAGGCGCGCGGTCCATCTGCCGCCAGCCGTTCGAGCGTTCGGGCGAGCTGCGGCTGGCGAAAGATCGCGCCGACCTCCGGAGCCGTACCGCCGGGCATGAACACCTCGGCAAAACCCGGCCAGCGCACCGCCTCCGCCTCGCGGAAGTCGAGCCAGAAGGCCTGCGACGCCGTAACCGGAAATCCGTCTTTCGCAAAGCCGATGGCATCGTCCAGCAGGCTGGCGAAGGTCCGTGTTCCGCCCCAGTGCCGCACGGAGTAGGCATGCGCATGCCCCCAGCTATCCACCACGCAGGCGCTGGTCAGCGCCGAGCCTGCACCGCGAAGGGGAATGCCGGCCTCATTTCCACTTCGCTCGGGCAATTGCCGCGCCGCCTGCCCGATACCGAGAAAGCAGGTCCGCCGCCCATCGGGGTCTGCAACGATCCACACGGCATCGCCGCCGAGACCGCAGAAGTGCGGGTAGAGCACGGCGATGGCAGCGCCGGTTGCGATACAGGCTTCCAGCGCATTGCCCCCCTCCCGCAACACCCGTGCACCGGCTTCGCTCGCCTGAACATGCGGACTGGTGACCATGCCGCCGCGCCCGCGCGCAGGTTCCTTGGCCGCCATCCCAGACGTTTCCGTGGATTGCTGCCTGCTCATCGATTCATCGCCATCTCCGGCCTTGCGTTCCCGCGAAAACCCGTTTCAACTTCGCCGACCCGTAGAGCGCCACCGCGTTCATGTGAACGCGCAAAGGTCGCTCTCCACTTTGAATCTATAGCATTTCTCGTTCCGGTGAATCGGCCTGAACAAGAAATGCTATAGGGTCTGCACCCGAGCGATCGCGAGGCAACAATGACCATCGATTTCGTGATCCGCAATGCCCGCCTGCAGGGAAGGGAAGGCGTAACCGATATTGCGTTCGAAAACGGCGTCATAGCCGGCATCGCCGACAGCGCAACGCGATCCTTCGTCTGCGACGCGCCGGAACGCGATGCCGAGGGCCATCTCCTCTGCCGTGGCCTTGTCGAAACCCACCTGCATCTCGACAAGGCCGGCATCATCGGCCGTTGCACGCTCTGCACCGGCACGCTGGCCGAAGCCGTCGCCGAAACCTCGCGCGCCAAAGCCGCCTTTACGCAGGCGGACGTCTACGCGAGGGCCGCGGATGTCGTGGAGCAGGCGATCGTCAACGGCACGAACCGCATCCGCACCTTCGTGGAAATCGACGGACGCGCCGGCTTCCGTTCCTTCGAGGCCATCAAGCAGCTCCGGGCCGACTATCGCGCCCTGATCGACATCGAGATCTGCGCCTTCGCGCAGGAGGGTCTGACCAACGATCCGGGCACGCTGGAGATGCTGGATGCGGCGCTGCGGTCCGGCGCCGATCTCGTCGGCGGCTGCCCCTATACCGACCCCGATCCGCAGGCGCATATCGCCGCGATCTTCGACCTTGCCGAACGCCACGGCGTGCCCGTCGATTTTCATCTGGATTTCGATCTCGACCCCGAAAGGTCTAACCTGCCGACGGTCATCGCCGAGACGCTCCGGCGCGGGTCCCAGGGCCGGGTCTCCGTCGGCCATGTCACCAAGCTCTCCGCGCTGCCGCCGGAGGCCTTTGCGGAGATCGCCCGGAAGATCGCGGAAGCCGGCATCGCCGTCACTGTTCTCCCGGCGACCGATCTTTTCCTCACCGGTCGCGCGGCAACGCATCTCGTTCCCCGCGGCGTCACGCCGGCTCACCGCCTTGCAAGCTTCGGCGTGCTCACCACCATTTCCACCAACAATGTGCTGAACCCGTTCACCCCGTTCGGTGACGTCTCGCTGCTGCGCATGGCCAATCTCTACGCGAATGTCGCGCAACTGGGCACGGAGCAGGCTCTTGCAGCCGTTTTCGATATGATCACGTTCAACGCGGAACGCCTGCTCGGCCTGAACGCCCTCACGCCCGCCATCGGCGATCCCGCCACCCTCGTTCTCCTGTCGGCCCCCTCCGCCGCGCAGGCCATAGGCGGCCCGGCAACGGCCACGGCCGCCTGGAAGATTGGCCGCCAGACCTTCGAGCGCCCGCCACCCCAACTCTTCCGCCATATCTCGACAGCCTGACGCCCCTGAAAGCGCAAACGTCCCACGAGAGATCCATGTCCCAACGGGACAACAAGGAGCACGCCATGAGCGACAAGACGACAGCCGACCAGACATCGACGAACCCGGCCGTAATCGACCGCGTTCCCTCGCGGCCACCTGAGGCGAGCACGCAGGCCACAGAAGCCCCAGGCAACCCGCCCTTTGCAAGCCCGCCTCTTACCGAAGCCGACGCCCGCCTCCTGCGACAAACCTTCGACATCGCCCGCCGCGCCCAGACCCACGGGAACATGCCCTTCGGCGCTCTTCTCACCGGCCCCGAAGGCGACGTGCTGATCGAAATGGAAAACGGCTACTTCCCCGACCTCGACGCAACCGCCCATGCCGAACGTCTGCTCGCGACCGAAGCCTCCAAACGCTATCGCGAGCCCTTCCTCGCCACGTGCACCCTCTATTCCTCGGCCGAACCCTGCGCCATGTGCGCCGGCGCCATCTACTGGACCGGCATCGGCCGCGTCGTCTACGGCCTGTCCGAACACACCCTGAAAACCCTCACCGGAGACCACCCCGACAACCCCACCATGGACCTCCCCTCCCGCACCGTCTTCGCCGCGGGGCAAAAGACGATTGCGGTGGTGGGCCCGTGCCTGGAGGAGGAAGCTGGGGCGTTGCATGTGGGGGCTTGGTGAGCGGGCTGGCGGCGCCGACGAACCTCTTTGTCGAGGTGATAGACATACCCGAATTCGCGAAAGCTCTATCGTCCTGCAGCTTTTCGTAGCACCGCATTCATCCGGCCCTGCCAGCCTTTGCCACTCGCCCGAAACGTGGCGATCACGTCTTCGTCCAACCGGAGGGTGACTTGCTTCTTCGGATGCTCCAGCGATGGGCGCTCCGCGATTTGCGATGCTCTTCCGTGGCTTTGAAAACTCAGGCGGCAGCACCTCTTTTGCAGGGCGCATGTTGGCAAGCTCTTCGTCAGTCAACGCGGGAAAATCGACCGCATCCAAGTCTTCCAGTGTGTAGCCGCGACACGGCTCAAACGGTTTCAATTTTTCGGTCTTGGTGGCCGTTGAAGCTTCCTTTGACATCGCCGTCGTCGCAGGTACCGGAGTTGAACTTGTGGGCAGCGCGCTACAGGCCGGACTGCACGGCTTGCGCCCAACCCGGCGCAGCAGATGGCGCTGGTTGGTAAGATGGCCATCAAACCATCAGGCTGCGCACATAGCGGCGCAGATCGCAGTCTTCACGGGGAATGCGCTTGACGCTGAAGACGCTTGGCATCGAGCAGATGCCCATGTGAGGGGATCGCAAGGCCTTGAGATAACGGCGGGCGTAAACTGTCCCTGCACCCGCTCTGATCTGATCGATGATCTCAGTCGAGATGACGAGGTTCGTACAGTAGTCGCAGAACGTTATCGGTAAGGCTGCGTCCATACCATTCATGGCATAATGGGCTGCAATGGTCGGCGGAATGACTTCCTCGCTGGGGAAGCCGCACGGTGCCATTGGAAAGTGATCGATGAACATCCTGGTGATATGAGCAAAGATCTTCGTATCGTAGAACTGCCCTTCCGCTTGCCCGCCAAAATAACCCTTCATATCGAGCCTTGACAGGAACTTGCGCATCGGGATCGCACTGAGCACGTCCGAACGGAACGATCCCCAGTCAGTGGCTGTGTCATAGATCTCGGTCTGGCTGCCGATCGAATAGTCTGCCACATAAGCGGCAAGTCCGGGTTTCACCAGCAATTCGTTGGAGGAGAGCAGCACGATCTTGTCGAAGCGGCGTCCCTGTTCGAGAGCATAGAGGAAGTTACTGACATGCGTATGCATCAGTCCTTCACACCAGATGGTCTCATAGGAACTGGGATTGACGAAAACGTTTTCCAGATCGCACTGACGGCGGAATTCATCCTTGTCGACCGTTGCACCGGAGGAAACGTGGATGCAAATGATAGCCTCAGGGCAAAAATAGCGGATATTTTCGACCTGATCCCGGACGATTTCAGGCTTCTCATGGACGGGAAGAGAAAATAATATCATTGCGCTGCGTCCTGGATCATCAGACTGCGAATATGTCGGCGAAGATCGCAATCCTCACGGGAACATGCGTGACGCTGAAAACGCCTTTCAGCACAGATGCACCTATATGAGGAGACCGCAGCGCGCCCGGGCGTCGTTTCGCAAAAATGGTACCCTTGCCGCTCCGGACCTGTGCGATGACCTCGTCCGAGATGATCAGGGTGTTGGACTTGTTTGAGAGCGTGATCGGCGGTACGCCATTGGTATGGGTCACGAAATATCGGGCGGCCATGGTTGGCCCGATCACCTGTTCGGTTGGAAAGCCACAAGGCTTCATCGGGAAGTTTTCCATGAAGAGCTTCGTCAACAGGCCGAAGATGCTTTTGCTGAAAAACTGCCCTTCTGCCTGACCGCCGAAAAAAAGGGGAAGCCCGAGTGTCTTCAAAAACCCCTGCATTGCGGCAGTCTGCAAGAGCTCCGGACTGAACACGCCCCAGTCGGTGGCGAGATCGAGAACCTCGGCATGTACGCCAAGCGGGTATCTGGAAACATAGTCACCAAGACCGTCTTTGACGAGCATCTCATCAGAAGAGATCAGCACGACCTTGTCGAACGGCAGCCCCGTATCGAGCATATGCAGGAAATTGCTGATATGCGTGTGCATGAGCCCATCGGACAGGCTGAAACCAAGAGAATGAGGGTTGCAAACGACGTTTTCGAAATCGCAGGCACGCGCGAATTCATCACGGCTTGCAGCGGCGCCCTCGGCCACATGCAGGCAGATTAGAGATCCGGGGCAGAAATAATTGATGTTCTCGATCTGATCGCGAACGATATCCGGCCGATCATGCACCGGAAGAGAGAAAAGTATCCTGTCCATTAAAATTGGGTCCCGATAATAAAGACGACGCAGGAACGGCTCAATGACTATAAACTGATCCAGGTAGCTGCAGGAAACCTACACCCCCATGCCTGTTCGTGAAATCCGGTCGCAAAATTTGAGTTTCGCGACCGGCTTCTGTGATGCATCTCGGCGCTGACTACGATGTCTTCAAGCTCAGCCCCACGTCCTTGCAGGAAAACCGGATATCGAAGGCCCCAGTGTAATCGGATCCGGCTTGCGCAGTTTCGCACTTATCAGCTCCTCTGCAAGCCATTTGTAGCGCTCGGCGGTCATGTAGCCGATACCAAAAATCGGTTACGTTGCTAGCACGCCTGCGTTAAAGCTGCGCTAACCTGCAACCGAAGCAGGCATGATGGGCTTTGAAGGAAAAGAGCAATTTTGCAGGCTGTGCTAGACGTGCGCTCGTGTATGTCCAGCGCAAGCGGGATCAAGAGCACCTTAAAAACTAAGCAATTTCAGCAAATTAATGGTGCCCGGAGGCGGATTTGAACCACCGACACGCGGATTTTCAATCCGCTGCTCTACCAACTGAGCTATCCGGGCATACCGGCTTCGAAGGTCCTTGCAGACCGTGGGGCTTTGGTTTTCCCCGGGAAGCGAGCGGGGTTATAACATCTTGTTCGGAGGTGTCCAGCGCCAGATGGCGTTTTTCTGACAGAAAATGCGTTTCGGGATCAACGTGTTGATAGAATTCAGGTTCTTGATGGGCTTCGGGATGCGGAGGGCCCGTTCGGCAAGGCCAAGGAGGCGGTATTGCAAGATCGCATTGGGAGAGAGTGGCGCGCGAAGGATGATAGCCGGGCATTCTGAATGTGATGACGGCCATCGCCGCCTGAGTGGCTGATCACAACGCCGCGCCCCTGTCTGTCAGGCGCCACGACCTATTCGTCGTCGCGCGCATCGTTCTGGAGCGTGTCGTCGGGATTGTCCTCGTCCTGCGAGACGGGGATGGCGTAGGCGCCGGTCAGCCAGCGGCTGAGGTCGAGGTCGCGGCAGCGGTTCGAGCAGAAGGGGTAGTGCTCGCGGTGGGACGGGCGGCCGCATTCGGGGCAGGGCACGGTCTTGCGCAGCGGGGCAACGTTGGAGGCGGGTTTGGCCGATGTGGCGCTGGCGGTGTCGTTGGCAGGCTTGGAGCCGCCGGGGGACTTGCGGATATCGTTGCTCATTGTGTCATCCTTCGAGCCAGGCGTCATGCACGTTGAAGCCCTCGCCGGAGAGGAGGGCAACGGTTTCGGTCAGGGGCAGGCCGACGACATTGGTGTAGGAGCCGACGAGTTTCACGACAAAGCTGCCGGCAATGCCCTGGATCGCATAACCGCCCGCCTTGCCGCGCCACTGGCCGGAGGCGAGGTAGCTTTCGATGTCGTGCGAAGTCAGGCGGCGAAAGCGGACCTTCGTATCGACAACCTTCTGACGCACGGAACCATCCGGCGTGATGAGGCAGATGCCGGTATAGACGCGATGGCTGCGGCCGGAGAGAAGGGTCAGCGCCGCCGTGGCCTCACTGACGCTCTCGGGCTTCTGGAGGATACGCCGGCCGACGCTGACGACGGTATCGGCCGCCAGCAGATAAGCGCCGCGTGCCTCGTCCATGCCCTTCAGCGCCGCTGTGGCCGCGCGGGCTTTTTCGGCGGAAAGCCGCCAGGCAAGCGAGCGCGGATGCTCGGTGCGCCGCGGGGTCTCGTCGAGATCCATCGGCATCAGGCGTTTGGGTTCGATGCCCACTTGGGCGAGCAGCTCGACGCGGCGCGGCGAGCCGGATGCCAGGATAAGCGTCTGATCGTGTGCCATCGTCTGTCGTTTCCCGGATCTCTCCGCAAGGATCTCGACCGGAACCGGTTTCCAGGCACGAGCACCTGCGGCAGGTTACGTTGCGGAGCGGTGTGGTGCGGGTCCGCATTTGCGTCGAAACGGCGTTCGCAAGGAAACGGTGCGTCTTCGAGGCATCCTCCCGCGGGTGCCATGGAAAGCCGGGCGACCGCTCGATTGCCACCGAACCGCCGTAAACGGCAGCCGTTCCGCGGCCAGCGGTGCTTGCCCTGCCCGTGCTGCCCGCTTTACTTGAAGCGGTAGGTGATGCGGCCCTTGGTCAGGTCGTAGGGGGTCATTTCCACCAGCACCTTGTCGCCGGCGAGAACGCGGATGCGGTTCTTGCGCATGCGGCCGGCCGTGTGGGCGATGATCTCGTGTTCGTTCTCCAGCTTGACGCGGAACGTCGCATTGGGGAGCAGTTCGGTTACGACGCCCGGGAATTCGAGGACTTCTTCTTTCGCCATTGACGATTTGTCTTTCCGAGTTTCATGAAGGCACTGGGCCTCTTTAAAAAATTTGCCGGAAACTACACAATCACCGTCCGTTTGTGAACAGCGGCGTTCCGGTTTTCGATCTTTCCGTCAGCAACCGGGGTTCGGCAACGGCAAAACGGCGTCTTTCGACGCTGCAGGCCGGGCACGAAGGCGTCGACGAGGGTCCGTGCGGCCGCTGGAGAACGGTTGTCCTCACATGCGCGGCTGCGCGTGACCCGCTCTATGGCATCTTGCGCGGCGATTGTCCAAGCAAACGATGCCGGATGAGCGTTTCCAGATGGTCGCGGACATCGCGATAGGCCGCAAGGATCTGGTCGCGCGTGCCGCGGGTGGCCGTCGGGTCCGCCGTCGGCCAGTATTCCACATCCACGGCCATGGAGCGGGTGAGCTCCAGCGCCGTGTGATGGGCTTCCGGGGCGAGGGTAACGATCATGTCGAAATAATCGTCCTCGAGCTGGTCCAGCGTGTGCGGCTCGTGGCGTCCGGCGGTTAGGCCCAGCTCGTCCAGCACGACATCGACGAAGGGGTCGCGTTCGCCGGTTTTCACGCCGGCGGATGCGATATAGGTGCCGGGCGGCAGCAGCGCCTTCGCAAGCACCTCGGCCATGGGCGAGCGGATGGCATTCATGCCGCACATGAACAGCACCGACCGGGGTGGACTGGCGCCGTCGTCTCGCGGTTCAAGCCCCGGCGCCATCGCCTATCCCCGCCAGTAGAGCACGCAAACGAGGGTGAAGAGCCGGCGCGCCGTATCGAAGTCGAGCTTGATCTTGCCCGAAAGGCGATCCATCAGCGTCTGCGAGCCCTCGTTGTGGATGCCGCGCCGCCCCATGTCGATCGCCTCGATCTGGCTCGGCGTGGAGCTGCGGATCGCCTCGTAATAGCTCTCGCAGATCATGAAGTAATCGCGCACGATCCGCCGGAACGGCGTCAGCGACAGAATATGGGTGATGACGTCGTCACCGGCTTCCGTGGTCACGACGAGCACGAGCTTGCTGTCCATCAGCGACAGTTTCAGCCGGTAGGGGCCGCCATTATGACCGATCGGCTCGAAACTGTTCTCCTCGATTAGGTCGAAGATCGCAACCGCCCGCTCATGCTCCACATCGGGCGTCGAGCGGCCGATCGTCTCGTCCAGCACCACGTCGCACAGGCGAAAGGCGGGCAGCTGGCTCATCCCGCCTCTCCGAGGTTGAGCCGGATCGCGACGGAGCGCGCATGGGCCTCCAGACCTTCCGCGCGGGCAAGCGCGATGGCGGCGGGGCCGAGGTCGCGCAGCTCGTCGGGCCCGAGCCGGAGGATCGAGATGCGCTTCATATAGTCGAGCACGCCGAGGCCGGAGGAAAAGCGTGCCGAACGGGCCGTTGGCAGAACATGGTTGGAGCCGCCGACATAATCGCCGATGACCTCCGGCGTATAGCGCCCCACGAAAATCGCCCCGGCATTGCGGATCTGCGGGATCATCGCATCGGCGTCAGCCAGCGCCAGCTCCAGGTGCTCGGCGGCGATCCGGTTGGCGAGATCCGGCGCGGTAGTGAGGTCCTCGACCAAGATGATCGCGCCGAAGTCGCGCCAGCTGCTGCGCGCCGTCTCCGCCCGGGGAAGCGTGACGAGCTGCCGCTCGACCGCGCGCTCCACGGCATCGGCGAAATCGACGTTGTCGGTGATGAGGATCGACTGCGCGCCCGGATCATGCTCGGCCTGCGCGAGCAGATCGGCGGCTATCCAGTCCGGGTCGTTGTCCTTATCCGCGATGACGAGGACTTCGGAAGGACCGGCGATCATGTCGATGCCGACGGTGCCGAACACCTGCCGCTTGGCGGCCGCAACATAGGCATTGCCGGGGCCCATGATCTTGGCAACCGGCGCGATGGTGGCCGTGCCGTAGGCAAGCGCCGCGATCGCCTGGGCGCCGCCGATCCGGTAGATCTCCGACACGCCGGCCATGCGGGCCGCAGCCAGCACGGCGGGATTGATGTTGCCGGCCAGTGCCGGCACCACCATGACCACGCGCGGTACGCCCGCGACCTTGGCCGGCAGCGCGTTCATCAGCACGGAACTCGGATAGCTCGCGGTTCCCCCGGGGACATAGAGGCCGACGGCGTCGATCGGCGTCCAGCGCGAGCCAAGACCGACGCCCATGGCATCGGTATAGATGTCGTCTTTCGGCAGCTGGCGGGCATGATGCGCCTCGATGCGCACGGCGGCGACCTTGAGTGCGCCCAGCACTTCGGAGGGCACGGCCTCGATGGCGGCATCAACCTCTTCGGCTGTCACGGTCATGGGCGTGGTGGAGAGGTCGAGCTTGTCCCAGTTCAGCGTATATTCGGCGAGTGCCACATCGCCCCGCGCGCGCACATCGGCGATGATCCGGCGCACGGCGAGGTCGACATCTTCTGACACCTCCCGCTTGGTGGTGAGAAAAGCCGCAAAAGCGGCCTCGAAATCGGAAGCGCGATGATCGAGGCGAATGGCCACTGGGTCTGGATCCTTCGTGTCGGCGGACGTCGTTGAAATGCGGGCCTATCAAGCGAACCGGCACCGTTCGGGTCGTCGGCCGCACCGGCCGCTCCCCGTCAGGCGCAGGCCCACACCGTCTCGGCTTTCCGGCTCAGCTTTCCGGATGGTGGGGCCTGAAAGCGGTTTCCCACGCCCCGCCGGTATCCGCAAGCTGTACCTCGATACATTCCACATTCAGCGCGATCGTCGCGTCGCCGGCCAGCACCAGTTCCAGCACGCCATCCGGGCCTTCGCCCTTCGGCTCGAACCGCAGCGCAAGCAGCGAGAGCACGGCATCCGTGTCCGTGCGCGAAAAGCCGATGGAGCGCACCGATGTTACCCGGTGAAAACCGATCACGGCGCGGCGGCGCTCATTCGTCTTCTTGTCTGCGGTGCCGGTTTTCCCATCAACCGTCTTTTCCCAGACGAAGCGGTTCACCACCAGGGCAAAGGTGCCGGTTCGCGGCGCATAGGAGATGCCCTCGACCTTGAAAACCGCATCCTGCACATGGGCAGAGACGATCTCGAGGTCCTGCGCGTCCAGCGCCATGAGCTTCAATGTGTCCATGCGATCCTACCTGTGCGATTTTGCCTGTCGGGCCATCGGGTTCCGTGGTCCTTTAGCAGAGATAGGTCGCGGCTCATCCTTGCGCAACAGGGCCTTGCGCAACGGGTGCTTGCGCAATGGGCCGCGACCGACATCGCATCAGTCGGTGACGCGCTCGACGATGGCGCCGCAACGGGTCAGCTTTTCTTCCAGCCGCTCGAAGCCGCGATCGAGATGGTAAACGCGCGAAACGGTCGTATCGCCTTCGGCCACGAGGCCCGCGATGACGAGCGATACCGAGGCGCGAAGGTCGGTCGCCATGACCGGCGCTCCCTTGAGGCGCGGCACGCCCTCAATCTTCGCCGTCTGCCCGGACAGCGTGATGCGCGCGCCGAGGCGGGCGAGTTCCTGCACATGCATGAAGCGGTTCTCGAAGATCGTTTCGGTGATGTGCGAAACGCCGCTGGAGCGCGTCATCAGGCCCATGAACTGCGCCTGCAGATCGGTCGGGAAGCCCGGGAAGGGATCTGTGACCACATCGACCGGTTTGATGCCGCCGCCATTGCGGTAGACCCGGATGCCGGTTTCGGTCGGCGTGATTTCCGCGCCCGCGCGGCGGATCGCTTCCAGTGCCGTATCGAGCAGGCTCGCATCGGTCCCTTCGAGGATCACGTCGCCGCCGGTCATGGCCACGGCCATGGCATAGGTACCGGTTTCGATGCGGTCGGGCAGGACCCGGTGGCGCGCGCCCGAAAGGGAGGTGACGCCTTCGATGGTGATGGTGGAGGTGCCGGCGCCGGTAACCTTCGCGCCCATGGCATTGAGGCAGTTCGCGAGATCGACCACTTCCGGCTCGCGCGCGGCATTGCCGATCGTCGTCGTGCCATTGGCAAGCGTCGCCGCCATCATCATGACATGCGTCGCGCCGACGGAGACCTTCGGAAACACGTAGCGTGCGCCGATGAGCCCACCGGTCGGTGCCGTCGCATTGATGTAGCCGCTGTCGATCTCGATGTTCGCGCCAAGCGCTGCTAGGCCCTCGATGAACAGATCGACCGGCCGCGTGCCGATGGCGCAGCCGCCCGGCAGCGAGACGCGGGCTCTGCCTTCGCGCGCCAGAAGCGGGCCGATGACCCAGAAGCTCGCGCGCATCTTGGAGACCAGCTCGTAGGGTGCTGTGGTATCGACGATGTTGCGGCAGGTGAAGTGGATCGTGCGGGCATAGCTTTCGCCCTGCCGCTCGCGCCGGCCATTGACCGAAATGTCGGCACCGTGATTGCCGAGGATGCGGATCAACTGCTCGACATCGGCCAGATGCGGCACATTCTCCAGCGTCAGCGTGTCGTCCGTCAGGAGCGATGCGATCATCAGCGGCAAGGCGGCGTTTTTGGCGCCGGAAATCGGGATGATCCCGTGAAGCTCGTTGCCACCGGTAATTCTGATGCGATCCATGATCGGTCCTCGTCAGGGCTATGGAGCCCCTGAATAATAGATGTGCCGTTCGTCGGCAGGAAAGACGGCTTCCATAAAGCAAGCCACGGCAAATGAGAAGCGACCCGCAGGACGCCGAGGCGCGAGCGTGTGTATCGCCAGTGCTGGAGCCCTAAAAGAAGGGTGCCGCGCGCCATTATCTCAAGGATTCGTCCGGATTTACGGCAGGATACCGGTTTGCTCAACAATCGCGATCAGCATCGCTCGCCGTTTCGCACGCGATATCGGCAACGCGACCCGATTCGGTTTGCGTCGAGAATGGCTTCCCGTCTACTTTCCAGCCGTGTCATCGGCCGAACCAATGTCTCCGACAGGAAGGTCGCCGTCGGTCGTCGAAGCTGCATCACTGGATGCCTCACCGCCGGCCGCCGGCAGCCCCACGGCCTCATCGGCATCGCCCGCCCGCCGGGCACGCCCCTGCTGCTTGCGGCGCTGAAGGTTTTCCCGCAACGTCCGCGCCGCCCGTTCCCGCCGAGCCTGCGCCTGCCGCTCCGCCTCACTCATCCCGTCGCTCCCCTTTTCCTCACGCTATCGCCTGCACTGAACGATCAATGGCACCAAGGCTGCCCATCACCGCTTTACCAGGCAGCCTTCCTACGAAATCACCACGCCTCGCGAAACCCGCGTCAGGCTTTGCCGTCATTCAAATCCGACCAAACACAAGAAAACCGCACCATCCGCCTTGCGCTCCCCGAAAACCTATGGCAATAGGCCCTCGCTCCGACACGGTCGCCAACACGCCGCCGCTGTCTTCAGTGCTGCTATAGCTCAGGGGTAGAGCACTCCCTTGGTAAGGGAGAGGCCGAGAGTTCAAATCTCTCTAGCAGCACCATTCTCCCCGACGAACTGATCAAATAAAATCCAGGCCTGCCGAAGCCGCGTGCGGCATACGATCCCACAATTTCAGGTGTCGAGTCAGTCCCTGGACACCTCTGCGGCCTCACCGACGACGGTGATCGCGCAAAAAAAGGAGCCGGCTTTTGACCGGCTCCTTCTCAGGCTTCACGAACTGTTTCAGGCGATCAGAAATCCATATCGCCCATGTCGTCGCCCATATCCGCACCGACATCCTCCGCTGGTGCTTCCGCTTCAGCGGGCGTTTCCGCCGCGTTGGCTTCGTTGCCGGAGAACATGCTGCCGATGGCGCTGCCGAGGAGCATGCCGCCGGCGACGCCCATGGCGGTCTGGGCGGCACCCTGCAGGAAGCCGCCGCCGCTGCGCTGGCCCTGCTGGGCGGCACCCTGGTTGCCCCAGGGGCTATTCGGCTGGCCGCTGGGCTGGCCTGCCGGCGGCTGGCCCATGGCCGTGCCGGTTTGGCCGTAGGCGCCTTGCTGCGGCGCTTGCTGTCCATAGGCAGCAGCAGCGGGTGCCGCGCGGCGGGCAGGGGCGGCCTGGCTTCCGCCGCCGAACAGGCTGGAAAACAGCCCGCCGGAGGAGCGGCTCGAGGATTGGCGCTCCAGTTCCTGAATGCGCTGCTCGGCTGCGGCAAGGGCCTGGTCCTGCACCACGATGGTCTGCGCCATCAGGTAGGGGGCCGTCGGCTGGGCCGCGATCTTCTGGCCGATGAAGGCATTGGCCTCCTGATCGAGCTGGCCGGATTGGCGCTCGACCTCGGCAATGCGGGAGAAAAGCCCGTCGATCGCCTGGCGGTCATTGCTGTCCATGGTGATGTGTCTCCGTGATCTCATGCGCAACAGGGTTGTTGCAGGGGTCTGGTCGGATAGGGCCCTCCCGGCCAACAAGGCCGGAAGGGAAGATATGTCGACTACTCGCGCTCGCCGGTGAAGTTCAGCAGGAGCTGGAAGATGTTGACGAAGTTCAGGTACAGCGACAGGGCGCCGAAGACGGCGAGCTTCTGCTGCGATTCCTGGTCCATGTTCTCGGCGAACTGTGCCTTGATGTTCTGCGTGTCGTAGGCGGTCAGGCCGACGAAGACGACGATGCCGATCACCGAGATGGCGAACTGCAGGGCGGACGAGCCGAGGAAGATGTTGACGACCGAGGCGATGACGACGCCGATCAGGCCCATCATCAGGAACGAGCCCATCTTCGACAGGTCGGCCTTGGTCACGTAGCCGTAAAGGCTCGTCGCGCCGAACATGGTCGCGGCGATGAAGAAGGTGCGCGCGATGCTCGTTCCGGTGAACACGAGGAACACGGACGCGAGCGACAGGCCCATCACGGCGCAGAACGCCCAGAACATCGCCTGTGCCGCGCCGGCCGACATGGTCTGCAGGCGGAACGACAGGAACAGCACGAAGCCGAGCGGTGCCAGCATGACGACCCACTTCAGGGGCGTCTGGAAGATCGGCACGTAGAGCGCCGGCGTCGTGCCGACGATGAAGGCGACAAGGCCGGTGACCACGAGGCCGAGGCCCATATAGTTGTACACCCGCAGCATGTGCTGGCGCAGGGCCTGGTCGAGGAAGGCGCCGCTTTGCGCCGTTGCGCCGTAACGGGGGCCGGGATTGCTGAAGCTCATCGAGGTTCTCCTTGATAGATGAGAAAGTGTGAAGGGCTCTGGCGCCGGGCGGGCCAGAGGTCAGTAAAGGGTTTTGGACAGGCGCTCCGCCGTCTGCGCCAGCTTGGCCTCACCTGTGGTGCCACCGGGCGCCGCCACCAGCGCATAGGCCACGTCGCCGATCTGCCAGTCCGCCGCCTCGATGCCGTCGATCGCGTAGGTCTTGACCGGCCGTACCGAGAACGCGCCGGGGCGCACGGCAAAGAGCGACATCTGCTCCTTGTCGGGCGTGCGGATCGCAAGCTCGACGCTCGGCCCGAAGCGCGAGGGGAACACCTGAACGTCCACCACGGTCCAGCTTTCGGGCAGAGCCGGCATGATGATCGCCGTCGCCGCGCGAATGTCCTCGCGGTCGTAGGTCTGCACCTCCGGCTGCGACGTCATGGTCTCGCGGATCTCCGCCGTGCGGTGGGCGCGAACGGCCTCTTCCACATGCGCGGGCGGCGGCTCGGATGCCACGACCTCGGTCACCTGGAACGGGCCGAAGCTCGTGCTGGCAACCCAGCCGGCACCCACGAGAAGACCGACGGCCGCCACCTTCTGCAGCTGCTGGCCGATACGGGGAAAGCGCAGACCGCTTTCCAGCCGCCGCGCCGCATCCCGGGTCTGCCGCGTGCCGCCGGGATCGACGGTCGCCTGCAGCGACAGACGCAGCTCGCCACGCAGATGCAGATCACCCATCACGCGCGCAGCGGACTCCGGGTTCCGCGCCAGATGCGCCTCGACCTGAAGCCGGCGCTGCGGCGTCAGCTGGTTGTCCACATAGGCATCGAGGTCGCTGTCGAGGATCGGGTCAGCCATGGTCATTGTCGGTGCCTCCAACGATCTTGAGGTGGGTCGGCGTGCGGTCTTCCTCGAAAGCGCGCAGGCGGGCCCGCGCGCGGGAAAGGCGCGACATCAGCGTCCCCACGGGAATATCGAGAACGCGCGCGGCGTCCTGGTAGGACATCTCGTCGATGGCGACGAGGTGAAGGGCGGCGCGCTGCTCTTCGGGAAGGCTGAAGAACGCCTCGCGCAACTGCCCGAGACGAACGACATCTTCCGCTCCGCTATGATGCAGGCCTTGCGAAAGCAGGGCCGCTTCCTCCACGCGCCGCGTCTGCGAGCGCTTGCGGCGCAGGCTGTCGATATGCGTGTTGTGAAGGACGGACATCAGCCATGTCCGCAGGTTCGCGCCCTGACGAAAGCTTGGCCGGCGCTCATAGGCGCGCATCAGCGCGTCCTGCACCAGATCCTCGGCATCGTCGGGATTGCGCACGAGCGAACGGGCATAGCGCCGGAGAGCGCCGAGCTGGCCGATGACATCGAAGGGGCTTTTCCTGTCGTCCATGTGAGATATACGCATGGCGACAGCACTCTATTCCACGCTTCCCGAAATATTTCTAGCAAGCGCGAGAGTCCACGAAGGAATCTTCGCATCCGCTAATGGACAGCGGTTCACACCTCTGTCATGAGGTTTATTAACGCATCGATGATATGCTCACGAAATCAGGGGCCTCGGCACTTGGGGATGGAGAGGCCTTGGAGGAGGCCGTTCCGAAAACGCGATAGGTCGATCGGGAGAAATAGCGCGGCATGCAGAGGCATCGGCCGCGCTGAGGGAGGAGTTGAACATGGCTACACATATGATGCGCACGCTGTTGAACACCATGGCGTTCCTCGCCGTCCTGACCGTTCTCGGTCTCTGGGCTGTCCTTTAGGATTCTGTCGAGGGCATCCCGAGACGAGAGATCAGCTGACATCAGGGATAGAGATAGTGCCTCTCCCAGGCGTCATGCGGAATCTGGCTGCCGATCTCATATTTGAACGATCGCACATCGATGTGATCAGGACCGGTGGTACAGCGGAATTTCAGCCGATACCATTCTCCCTGACTGCGGAAGACGGCGCCGGGCGCAGTGATGGTGTTGGTGCCCGTCACCGGATCGCCGAACGCGTAGGCGATGACCTTGTCGGGCCGGTACTGCGTCTTGTCCTTGTTGATGCGCTCCATCGCTTCCGTATCGCAGCGCTGCTCCAGCCGTGTGGCGGGATCGAGTTTCTGGAACTGGCGAACGAGCGTCTGATCCATGGCGGCAGCCGAGGTGGCGGTGCATGCCGCCAGCAGAGCCGACAAGGCAATCCTGTTCATGCATTGATTCTCTCACTATCGGTCGGAACCGCCGCTTCAAGGCAATTTTCTTGGCCATTCGATGGCTGAAACAAGGCGATGTCACCGGCTGGCTCGAATGTGCGTATGAAATGACGCACACGGAATGGCGTTACCCTTTGTTTCGAAAGGCTTTTTCACGAGCATCTGTAGACCGACCGATTTATGTCGAGGCGGTCACGTCGATCCACTCTGCTCCGGTGATGTCGGCCATGCGCTCGGGCGAAATCCGCACGGCAGCATTGGTGGCGCCTGCTGCCGGCACGACGATGTCGAAGGCGCGCAGCGAGACGTCGCAATAGACCGCAAGCGGCTTTGGCAGACCGAAAGGGCAGACACCGCCCACCGGATGGCTCGTCTCTGCTTCCACGTCGGAAAGGTCGAGCATCCGGGCTTTGGTGCCGAACCGCGCCTTGAACTTCTTGTTGTCGATACGCGCTTCACCGCCCGTGACGATCAGGATCACCGCGTCTGCGACCCGGAGCGCCAGGGTCTTGGCGATCTGCGCCGGCACGACGCGATGTGCCGCCGCCGCCATGGCGACCGTCGCCGTGCTCTCGTCGAGAACGATGACCTCAAGGTCGGGCGCCTTCTCGGCCAGGAAGGCGGTCACGGAGGAAAGGCTCATGAGGCTGTCCGCTGTCTGAAAGGTTCGTCGGTTGCCAGCCCGTGCCACGCGCTGACACGAAAAGGCGGGCCGTTAAGCCCGCCTCCAGCATTGCTGTCGCCGATTTTTTCAGTCGTCGTTGGTTGCGTCAAGGTCTTCCGGGCGCGTGCCCTCCTGACCATGTGGCAGGTAGCCGTGGCTCGTAAACCAGTTCTCGAGAATGGCGGCGATGGCCGCGTCCCGGCTGTTGATTTCCGGATGGTCGGAAATGAACGACGCGAGGGCGGCTTCGATCTTGGGGTCTGTCGTGCTGGACATGATGCCTCTTCCTCAGGCTCGCTTGATCACGCGGATGAGCACCAGCAGGATGATCGCGCCGAGCGTCGCATGGATGATGGCCGCGAGAATGCCGCCGCCGATCACGAAACCGAGACGCGGGAACAGCCAGCCTGCGATGAAGGCGCCGATGATGCCGACGATGATATTGCCGAACAGGCCGAAGCCGAAGCCGGACACGATGAGGCCGGCAAGCCAACCGGCCACTGCGCCGATCAGGAGGAAGATGAGAATGCTTTCGATACCCATGGATGGTTCCTTTCCGAATGGATGAACCAGGAGATAGGGCAGCGCGAGCGCCGGGTTAGATCTTCAGCAACAGGAAATGTTACGATGAAGACTGTCCCGAAGACGGCTCAGAGGATGCGCGAGGGAAGCGCGACGCGGCCGTCGTCGATGTTGAGAAGGACGGAGATGGCAACGAGCGTCAGGCATGCGATGAGGGTGGCGCTCAGTCCGAGAACAATCATTGCCCGTTTCCTTTTCGCGTCATCATCATGATGTCCGCTGGATCCCTCCCTGGAAGACGCGCACGATGCCGGAACGACCTCATCGCGCCGTCCAAGACGCGGTCGCCGGGCAGCTGGGTGTCGCGCCGGAAGTGTCCTCTTTTTATGCGCGCGAGACCACGGCCACAATTGCGAGGAATGGGGGATGAAAACCTGTGCCGACAGGCGTTTGCGCCCTTTCCGGCACGATCTTTCAGCGTTCTGTGGATTAGGGAGGTGGCGTTAACTTTCAAGCAAGGAATTAACCATAAACATGGTCCCTACACGTCGAAGCGGGGACCCCTTGTCCCCTCCCGGGCATGATGCCGATCCGACGAGCCGGTCCCAACCCGGTATGTGACGTTAACGGGGCCTATGCTCCGTTGTCGGACAAGCAGGCATCATCTGGCGCCATCGGGCGCACATTCTCATTTCATTCGGCAGGCGGTGATGGTCACCGGCCCTGACGGGAGACATACCGGGACCGGGGACAAACGTGGGACAGGAAGCCGTGGCAGACCAGAACCGGAGGGCGCAGGCAGGAAGCCTGGTCGAGCGCCTGCGGTTTGCCGGGCTGGATTCCAGCGAAACCGACATCCTGCGCCGTCACCGCCAGGCCCTCCAGCCCCAGGTCGATCTCGCTCTGCGCGATCTTTTCCAGCGTCTTCAGACCTTCCCCGAAGCCGCGCGCCATTTCTCCAGCGACCGTCAGATCGACCGGCTGCACGACCTCCACGCCTCTCATTGGGGCGTGTTGACGGATGCGCGGTTCGACAGTCTCTATGCCGAGCGCGTCAAGGTGCTGGCCGATGCGGAGAGCCGCATGGGCCTCGATCCCCGCTGGCAGATCGCCGGTCATGGCGTCATCCTCGAGCGGCTGATCGTCTCCGCCATCGAGGCGTTCTGGCCGAAATCCATGCTGGCGACCGGCAAGGGCAAGCAGCAGGAACTGACGGACCTTATCTCCGCCCTCGTCCGCACCGTCTTCGTCGACACGGAAATCGGCGTGACCCTTCGCTTCAACGAACAGCGCCAGACCCACCAGCGCCAGCTGGCGGAAACGCGCGCGACGTCGGAAGCCGAGTTGCTCGCAGCCTTCACCGGTATCGCCGAGGCGCTCGCAGCGGGCGACGTCTCTACGCGCACCCCGGCCGACGTGCCGGAAGCGGCCGTGCCGCTTGCCCGCTCGCTGGATGCCGCCCTCGACACAATCGAGGCGAACCTGCGCAATCTGGACACCGGGATCTCCTCCTCGGCTGCGGCCAGCGAGACGATGACCGCGGGAACCGAGCGTCTGGGATCAGCCGCGCAATCCGAAGCGGCGGCGCTGGATTCGGTTGCGGAACGGCTGGAAGCCCTCGTTATCAGGGTTCGCGACAGTGCACGGGAAAGCTCCGCGGCTGAAAAGGCCGTCGCGGCGACGGGACATTCCGTCGAGCGCAGCGGCGAGATCGCCGGTCTTGCGATTGCGGCCATGGCAGACATCGAATCCTCCGCCGAGAAGATTGGCCAGATCATCGGCGTGATCGACGAGATCGCCTTCCAGACCAATCTCCTCGCGCTGAATGCCGGTATCGAAGCTGCACGCGCAGGCGAAAGCGGTCGTGGTTTCGCAGTCGTCGCCCAGGAAGTCCGGGCGCTCGCCCAGCGTTCCGGCGATGCGGCCCGCGAGATCAAGCAGCTCGTCACGGGCACCAAGGCCCAGGTCGATGCCGGCGTCGAACGCGTCGGCCGCACGCAGGCGGCCATCGGCAACATCGTCGAGCAGGTCCACGGCATTCAGTCCGCCATCACCGGCATTGCCCGTCAGTCGGGCGAGGATCTGTCCAGCCTCGAAGACCTTCGCACCGAGATCGGCCGCTCCGGCCGCGCGCTTGCAGGTCTCACCAGCGATGCCGAACGCACGGCGGCTGCCGGTCAGACGGCGCGCATGGTGACGGTCGAGCTTGGCGAAACCATTCGCCGCTTCACGCTGCGCCCCGCAAACACGGGCGCACGCGCGGCAGACAAGATGATGGCCGCCGCCACGCCGCCGCGACAGGCTCTGCCTGCGCAGGTGGCGAGGGCGGAGGCTTTTCTCGATGACGAGGACGACATCGCCTTCGGGCGCGTGTCGGCATGGGGGCGATCATGACGATGCTCCCGGCTCTGCGTCCATGCCCGTTCCGCCTGTGTGACACCGGTCCTTCCGGC
The DNA here is from genome assembly GCF_003217095.1 of Rhizobium sp. PP-CC-3A-592. Classification (GTDB taxonomy): domain Bacteria; phylum Pseudomonadota; class Alphaproteobacteria; order Rhizobiales; family Rhizobiaceae; genus Ferranicluibacter. The sequence goes on along the minus strand of NZ_QJSR01000001.1, from coordinate 1,079,423 downwards.
CATCGCAACGCGGACGGTTTCGTTCGACAGGTCAATCTCCTCCAGGTGACACAAGGAAAGGCGCCGTGATGGCCCCAAAGAAAGCCGCATCGAAGACGCTCAATCTCGCGCCGGTCCTCGACCTCAACGAGGCCAGCGTCCTTCATCGCAAGCTGACGGAGATGCGCGGCAGCAACATCGTGATCGACGCCTCGGCCGTGGAGCGGGTCGGAGCGCTCTGCGTGCAGGTGCTGATGGCGGGTGCCAAAAGCTGGGATGAGGACAAACACGCCTTCACCATTTCCAAGGTGTCGGACGCTTTCACCAAAACGACGCAGCTCATCGGGGTCAATGTCGACCATCTGATGGCTAAGGAGATCTGAAAATGAAGAAGAAGGTTCTCACCGTGGACGATAGCCGGACGATCCGGAATATGCTCCTCGTGACGCTCAACAATGCCGGTTTCGAAACCATTCAGGCCGAAGACGGCATCGAAGGTCTCGAAGTCCTCGAAGACTGTAATCCCGATGTCATCGTCACCGACATCAACATGCCCCGCCTCGACGGCTTCGGTTTCATCGAAGGCGTCCGCCGCAACGAGAAGTACCGCGCCATCCCGATCCTGGTCCTGACCACGGAAAGCGACGCGGAAAAGAAGAACCGCGCCCGTCAGGCCGGAGCGACGGGCTGGATCGTCAAGCCCTTCGATCCGACAAAGCTGATCGACGCCATCGAGCGCGTAACCGCTTAAAAAAACCCTCGCCAGGATTCCAGCTATGGATATGAATGAAATCAAAGAGATCTTCTTCCAGGAATGTGAAGAACAGCTCGCAGAACTGGAATCCGGTCTCCTTCGTTTAAATGACGGGGATCGCGATCCGGAGACGGTTAATGCGGTCTTTCGTGCCGTTCACTCTATCAAGGGTGGCGCGGGCGCCTTCGGGCTGGATGATCTGGTCTCGTTCGCTCACGTGTTTGAAACGACACTGGATTGCGTTCGCTCCAACAAGCTCGAACCCACGCAGGAGGTTCTGAAAGTCATGCTCAAGTCGGCCGACGTCCTGGCCGACCTGACCAACTGTGCCCGTGACGGCGGCAGTGTGGATGAAGCGCGCTCCAAGCAGCTGATCCGCGAACTCGAAGCACTGGCCCATGGCACGCCCCTCCCGGGAGCCGCAGAGGCTCCCGTTGCCAAGGCTGCCGCCAAGCCCGCAGCCGCCAAGCCGGCGCCTGCCGCTCCGGCTCCGGCTCCGGCCGCACCCAATGACCAGGGCTTCGTGCCCGTCGCCTTCTCGTTCGACGATTTCGGTGACGACGCCGCTGCCGAACCGGCCGCGATGCCGACCTTCGAGATCTCCTTCAGGCCGAACGCCGATCTCTATCGCAAGGGCAACGAGTCGACGCTGCTCCTGCGCGATCTCTCCCGTCTCGGCGAGATGAGCATTCTTTGCGACATGGACAGCCTGCCGTCGCTTGATGGCCTGAACCCGGAAGACGCCTACTTCTCGTGGAAGATCTCGCTTCGCACCGACAAGGGCGAAGATGCGATCCGCGGCGTGTTCGAATTTGCCGAATGGGACTGCGAACTCTCTGTGGCCGAGCTTGCCGAAGGCGAGCAGCCGGTAGCGGTCGAAGGCGACGCCCCGATGCAGGCCGTTCCCTTCGATCTGTCGATCCTCGACGAGGAGCATGAACATCCCCTCGGCGTGGTCGAGGAAGAAGAACAGATCGCCGCCGGCGAGCGCGAAGCCACGATCACGGCTCTCGAAACGGCCAGCAACGTCCTCAACCTTGCCAGCGCTGCCGCCAAGGCTGCCGATGCGAAGCAGGCGCCCGCTTCAAACGCCGCCAATGCGCAGCAGGCCGCAGCCGCCGGTCAGACGATCCGCGTCGATCTCGATCGCGTCGACCGCCTGATCAACCTCGTGGGCGAGCTCGTCATCAACCAGGCGATGCTGTCGCAGAGCGTCATCGAGAACGACGCCAACGGCACGTCGTCGATCAATATGGGCCTCGAAGAGCTGCAGCAGCTCACCCGCGAGATCCAGGACTCGGTCATGGCCATCCGCGCCCAGCCGGTGAAGCCCGTCTTCCAGCGCATGGCCCGTACCGTGCGCGAAATCGCCGACATCACCGGCAAGTCGGTGCGCCTGGTTACCGAGGGCGAGAACACCGAAGTCGACAAGACCGTCATCGACAAGCTCGCCGAACCGCTGACGCACATGATCCGCAACGCGGTCGATCACGGCCTGGAAATGCCGGAGAAGCGCATCGCGCTCGGCAAGAACCCGGAAGGCACCGTTCGCCTGACCGCCAAGCACCGCTCGGGCCGCATCATCATCGAGCTCGCCGACGACGGCGCCGGCATCAACCGCGAACGCGTCCGCCAGAAGGCGATCGACAACGACCTGATCGCGGCCGATGCCAACCTGTCGGACGAGGAAATCGACAACCTGATCTTCCACGCCGGCTTCTCGACCGCCGAGAAGGTGTCCGACCTTTCCGGCCGCGGCGTCGGCATGGACGTCGTCAAGCGCTCCATCCAGGCGCTCGGCGGACGCATCAACATCTCGTCGAAGCCCGGCCAGGGCTCCGTCTTCACCATGAGCCTGCCGCTGACGCTGGCCGTGCTCGACGGCATGGTGGTCACGGTCGCCAGCCAGACGCTGGTCGTGCCGCTGACGGCCATCGTCGAAACGCTGCAGCCGGATGCCGCCTCGATCCATTCCTTCGGTGCGACACAGCGTCTGATTTCGATCCGCAACTCCTTCTGCCCGCTGGTCGATGTCGGCCGGATCCTCAACTTCCGTGCCACCCAGGCCAATCCCGTCGAGGGCGTGGCGCTGCTGGTGGAATCGGAAGGTGGCGGTCAGCGCGCGCTGATGGTCGACGCGATCCAGGGCCAGCGCCAGGTCGTCATCAAGAGCCTGGAGGCGAACTACACACACGTGCCCGGCATCGCCGCGGCGACCATTCTCGGTGACGGCCGCGTGGCGCTGATCCTGGATGTGGACGCTGTGGTCGCCGCCTCCCGCGGCCAGCCCCTCAGGCTGGAATCAGCCCTGTCCGCTGTGGGATAAAGCCATGACGACGCTCGCAAACACCATGACCAGCGGTGCCCGCGAACTGATCGCCTTCAGGATCGGCGACCAGGAGTTCTGCGTCGATATCATGTCGGTGCGCGAGATCCGTGGCTGGACGCCTGCGACGTCGATGCCACATGCGCCGGGCTACATGCTCGGCGTCATCAACCTGCGGGGCGCGGTCCTGCCGATCATCGATCTGGCAGCGCGCCTCGGAATGAACCCGGCCGAACCGACCGTTCGGCATGTCATCATCGTCGCTCAGTCCGGACAGAGGATCGTCGGGCTGCTGGTCGAGGCGGTGTCCGACATACTGAGCGTGACGAACGACAACATACAGCCGACGCCCGATGTCAGTTCCGACTTCGAGCGAACCTTTGCCCGCGGGGTCCTTCCCATCGAAAAGCGCATGATCTGCCTGATCGAACTGGACGCCGTCTTCCCTCACACCGAAAGCGAAGCCGCATGAGCAGAATGGCCGCCTTCGACACGAAAGCGTCGCCCGACGAGTGCCTGGCCAGCGGCGAATATCCGCTGACGCGCCGCGATCTTTCCGAGATCGCAGCGATGATCTATGCGGATGCCGGCATCTATCTGAACGAGACCAAGGCCTCGCTCGTCTATTCGCGCCTGTCGAAACACATCCGCAATCTTGGGCTCGGTGGCTTCCGCGAGTACTGCAACCTCGTGTCGTCCCCAGCCGGTGCCGCCGAGCGCCGGGACATGCTCTCGCACCTCACCACCAATTTCACGCGGTTCTTCCGCGAGAACCACCATTTCGAGCATCTGCGCGACACGGTCCTGCCGGCACTGATCGCGCGTGCCAAGGCCGGCGGCCGCGTGCGCATCTGGTCTGCCGCCTGTTCCGACGGGCAGGAGCCCTATTCGATCGCGCTGACCATCCTGTCGGTCCTGCCCAACGCGGCGGAATACGACATCCGCGTGTTGGCGACCGATATCGACCCGAAGATCCTCGCGATCGCCCGGGCCGGTGCCTACGACATCAACGCGCTGGAAACGGTCACACCGCAGATGCGCAAGCAGTTCTTCCAGCAGACCTCGATCAACGGCCGCGAGAAATGGCAGATCGATGACAAGGTCAAGCGGCTCATCACCTTCAACGAGCTGAACCTGATGGCGCAGTGGCCGTTCAAGGGTCCGTTCGACGTGATCTTCTGCCGCAATGTCGTCATCTACTTCGACGAGCCGACGCAGATGAAGATCTGGTCGCGGTTCTCGACGATGCTGGATGGGGGCGGGCACCTCTATATCGGCCACTCCGAGCGCGTCTCCGGCGATGCCAAGGCCGTGTTCGACAATATCGGCATCACCGCCTACCGCTACACCGGCAAGCACGGGGGAGGCCGCTCATGACCGCGCCCGCTCGCGTCCTCGTCGTCGATGACAGCGCCACCATGCGCGGTCTCATCACGGCCATCCTGAATGCCGATCCCGCCGTCAACGTGGTCGGCCAGGCGGCCGATGCCATGCAGGCGCGCCAGGCCATCAAGGATCTCGATCCCGACGTCGTCACGCTCGACATCGAGATGCCCAACATGAACGGTCTCGAATTCCTCGAGAAGATCATGCGGCTGCGCCCGATGCCCGTCATCATGGTCTCCACGCTGACGCACAAGGGCGCGGAAGCCTCGGTCGCGGCGCTCGAGATCGGCGCTTTCGACTGCGTCGGCAAGCCCCTGCCGGGCGATCTGCACCCCTTCGCCGACCTTGCCGAAAAGGTGAAGGCAGCGGCGCGCTCGCAGCGCAAGTTCATCATATCCGGCAACAAGGTCGCAGCACCGAGTGCCGCGAACACCAATGCGACGGCGGTCGACTACCGGGCCGCACGCCGGATCATCGCCATCGGGTCCTCCACCGGGGGGGTGGAGGCCCTGATCAACGTCTTGCAGAAGTTTCCGAAGAACTGCCCGCCGACGGTGATCACCCAGCATATGCCGGTCACCTTCACGAAGAGCTTTTCGGAACGTCTCAACCGGCTCTGCGCCCCGACGGTCGAAGAGGCCTTCGACGGTGCCAAGCTCGAGATCGGCAAGATCTACCTCGCCCCCGGGGGCGATCGTCACCTCCAGGTGGTCAATCCGTCGGCGCCGACCTGCCGGCTGCTCGACCGGGAGCCTGTCAACGGACATCGCCCGTCCGTGGACGTTCTGTTCGATTCTGTGGCGGACCTCGCCGGACGCAACGGCATTGGCGTCATCCTGACGGGCATGGGGCGCGATGGCGCTTCCGGCCTTCTGCGGATGCGCCAGGCCGGGGCCCGGACGTTCGGCCAGAATGAAAAGACCTGTGTGGTCTATGGAATGCCGAGGGTGGCCTACGAAATAGGCGCCGTCGAAATGCAACTGCCCCTCAACTCCATCGGGGAGGAAGTTCTGAAATGCGCCGCGACCCGAAGGGAAGGAACTGAATAAATGTCTATCGCCGAAAAAATCAAAGTGCTGATCGTCGACGATCAGGTTACCAGCCGGCTTCTGTTGGGCGAAGCGCTCCAGCAGCTCGGCTTCAAGCAGATCACCGTTGCCGCCGATGGCGAGCAGGGGGCCAAGATCATGGCGCAGCAGCCACACCATCTCGTGATCTCGGACTTCAACATGCCGAAGATGGACGGTCTCGGCCTGCTGCAGGCCGTTCGCACCAATCCGGCAACCAAGAAGGCCGCCTTCATCATGTTGACGGCTCAGGGCGACCGTGCCCTCGTCACCAAGGCGGCAGCACTGGGCGCCAACAACGTCCTGGCCAAACCCTTCACCATCGAAAAGATGCGGGCGGCGATCGAAGCCGTGTTCGGAGCACTCAAATGACCATAGACGCTGCGGTTAAGCGCGTGCATGTCATCCAGGGCGAGTACAAAGTCGTCACGGACCCGGACGTGGTTCTCTCGACGATTCTCGGCTCCTGTGTGGCTGCCTGCATGCGTGATCCCGTGGCAGGCGTGGGCGGCATCAACCATTTTCTGCTGCCCGGTTCCGCCGAAGCGATGTCATCGGGAGGAGACGCCACGCGATATGGCGTCCATCTCATGGAGTTGCTGATCAACGGACTTCTCAAGAAAGGCGCGCGGCGCGACCGTCTCGAGGCCAAGATCTTCGGCGGCGCCAAAACCATTGCACGCTTTTCCAATGTCGGTGAGCAGAACGCCCTGTTCGCCCGCCGCTTCCTGCAAGACGAAGGTATCCCCATCGTCGGCGAGAGCACGGGCGGCGAGCACGGCCGCAAGCTGGAATACTGGCCGGTCACCGGCCGGGCACGTCAATACGCCCTGACCGGCGTCGAGACGCAGAAGACCGTGGCCCAGGAGCAGCGCCCGGTCCCGGCTCCCAAGCCCGCAGACAATTCGATCGAATTCTTTTAATCAGCAACCGCGCCGTCCGGCGCGCGGTCAGGGGACATCATATGCAGAGCGAGCGAAAAGAGCACCCCGGCGACATGGACGAGGCCCTGCCGGACGTGATGATGCGTGTCGTCTCGGAACTGCACGACGTCGCCTATCTCATCGAGCGGATCGAGCCGATGCTCGGTGAGATCGCCGGCGATCCGCAGGCCAACGCGGCGCACCGCATCCAGGTGCTGCAGGGCATCGACCTTGCGGTCCAGAAGACGCGCGGGCTGGCCGAGTTCATCGACACCATCACCGCGGCGCTTCCGGAATCCTGGCTGGTCGATATCTCCACGGCGCTGAACCTGGTGAAGCTGGCGGATATGCAGAAGTCGCTCGCAAACGGCCTGCGCCACGGCCATTCCCAGCCGCTGACGGAAGCCGCTGGCGATTTCGAAGCCTTCTAGCAGAAACAGCCGTCTCCAGGCGGAAAACAGCGGCAAAACGCACCTCCGGTTTCAGCCGAAGGTGCGTTTTGCCGTTTTAGAATCTCTTGAGATACTGGCGCTCGCGGGGCCGAGCGACAAGTTCGCGCAAGCTTCGCATCCTATTCTCCAAACGGGTCAGATGGATCTATGTCCGCATTTGCGAGAGTTTTCGCCAGATGCGGCTGGATCGGATCTCAATGTTGGGACTGCGCAATGAAGCTTGGTCCGTGCAATCTCGCACGGTGAAGTGCGCTACTGGGTGCGAAACAGAATGAATCTGTTAGAACAACTTTCGTCGGTCACGAAAAATTTGAAGAGCCTGGGGCAGGGCAAGCTGATCGCGCTGGCGGCAGCAGCCTTCGTAACGGTCGGGCTCGTTCTGGCAGCCGGGCTCTACGTCAACAAACCGGCCTACGAGACGCTCTACGTCAACCTTGAATCGGGCGACCTGAACCAGGTCAGCATGGCGCTGGCCGAGGGCGGTATCCCCTTCGACGTCGGCACGGATGGCAAGAGCGTTCAGGTTCCGGTCGGCACCACGGGCAAGGCCCGCCTGTTTCTCGCCGAGCGCGGCCTGCCCAACAGCGCCAATGCCGGTTACGAACTGTTCGACAATGTCGGCTCGCTCGGCCTGACGTCGTTCATGCAGGAAGTCACCCGGGTCCGCGCCCTGGAAGGCGAAATCGCCCGCACCATCCAGCAGATCTCCGGCATCGCCTCGGCCCGCGTTCACATCGTGATGGCCGACCGCGGCAGCTTTCGCAAGACCGAGCAGAAGCCGACCGCCTCCGTCATGATCCGCGCCAGCTCGACCATCGGTCGCAACGCTGCCGCCTCCATCCGCCATCTCGTCGGCTCGTCGGTCCCCGGCCTGTCCATCGACGATGTGACCATTCTCGACAGCGCCGGCCAGCTGCTCGCCTCCGGCGACGATCCGCAGAACGGTGCGATGAGCCAGTCGCTCTCCATCGTCCAGTCCGTACAGGGCGAAATCGAGAAGAACATCGACAAGGCCCTCTCGCCCTTCCTCGGCGTCGACAACTTCCGCTCCAGCGTCACAGCGCAGCTCAACACCGATACGCAGCAGGTTCAGGAAACCACCTTCGATCCGGAATCGCGTGTCGAACGTTCGACACGGGTCACCAAGGAAGAGCAGAAGTCGAGCCAGCAGCAGGCGGACAATGCGGCGACCGTTCAGCAGAACGTGCCGCAGGCAGCCCCCAAGAGCGGTGGCGCCGGCCCGCAGTCGAACGACCAGGCTGAGAAGAAGGAAGAGCAGACCAACTACGAGATCAATTCGAAGACGGTCGCCACCACCAAGAACAGCTACAAGGTCGAAAAGCTCTCCGTCGCCGTCGTCGTCAATCGCGGCCGTGTCGCCGCCATGGTCGGCGAAGGTGCGGACCAGGCGAAGATCGACACCTATCTCGCCGACATGCAGAAGATCGTGGCATCCGCCGTCGGCATCGACGCGGCCCGCGGCGACGTGGTGACGCTGACCGCCATGGACTTCGTCAACAACCAGCTGCTCGACACGCCGATCGAAGGCCCGAGCATTATGGAAACGCTGACGCGCAATCTCGGCGGCATCATCAACGCCCTCGCCTTCATCACCGTCGCCGTCCTCGTGGTCTGGATGGGCCTGCGTCCTCTGGCCCGCTCCATGGGCTTCGGCGGACCGGGCACCCTCACGGAAACCGAGGCCGTCGGCCTCGAACTCCCCGACTTCTCACCGGCCCCGGGGGGTGCTGCAGGCGGTGCGCTCATGGAAGGTTTCGGTTCGGATTTCGGCTTCGACAGCACGGACGACCTGCTCAGCCTCGGCGAAGACGGCGGCGACTTCAACCGCCGCGTCAAGGAGGGCCCGGAACGGCGGCTGGCGCGTATGGTCGAGATCAACGAGGAACGCGCGGCCAAGATCCTGCGCAAATGGGTCGCAGAAAAAGCCGCCTGAGGCCAAAAAACAAAGCAGACGAAAAAATCCGCCCCTTCGGCGGATTTTTTTTCGTTCGGACCTGACAGTGGCATGACAAAGAAACGGCGGTGGCTCGTCTGCCCGTCCACGGGCCTGGAAAGGTTCGGGCGACGATGGCCGGAGTCTTCACATCGTTTCCGCAGTGTCCTGTCTGCGTCGCCAGAGTCGCCGCGGCGCACCGGGGATTCCTCTATTTAACCATTTGGTTATTTTTTTATGTGGAAAGGCGACTTTGCTTGCTTGCGGATGCCCTTCGACTCCGGGCGTGAGAAAATTGATTGTGTCACTTCAAGAAAATTTCTTCCAGAAACTGGTATAGTTGTCAAAGTTGTTGGATATGTGCTTGCGGGTTCTCCCTATTGTGCTCGAAATCGTTTTGGTGCAATTGCGCAACATGATCCCCTCAAATACAAATCCGATTCGCCACTTGTTTCATTGGGCGCGCATTTTCAGCATGCTGGCGGCTCTGAAAAACGCGATTTCTCTCCGGTTCCGGCTCTGAGAGCCTACAATACCGTTGAGAAAAATGAATATTAACAATGCGATAATATGTTTGTTCTCGTTTGTTCACGGTCGGCGACGGTTCTGTGATGCTGCATTTACGAATCACTTCAGGTTATTAACAAAAAGTAAATCCCGATAAGCTGGCAGTAGTTTTTTGAGTTCGGGCCTGTATAGTTTTAACAGTGATTCGCATGATGATGTGTGCTCGCCGGGGAATGCGGATCCCCGGCCGTGTCGCTGCCCCGGCAGCGCGCGTGCGCAGATCGCATGACCGGATCCACACGGGGAAAATGTCATGGAAGCTCTTCAGACGGAGATTGCGGGTCGACCTGTGCCGGTCGCCTCGATGCGAACGGCGATGGGCGGATCGAGCCTGGCTGTTCACGCGGGCCAGCCGGCGCCGGCAAGCCCGACCGGTCATCCCGCTGCAAAGCGCCAGCTTCTAGAGAAGCTCGGCGATTACGCGGCGCGCGGCCAGCTCAACAAGGCGCTTGCGGCCCTGACGGATTATGTCGGCGCCAGCCATTATCTTCTCGCGCGCTACGACCTGTCGCAGGATAGCGGCCTCGACTTCGTCATGGTCTCGGACTGGCCCTTCGACGTGGTCAAGCGGCTGGGCCAGGTGATGCAGGGGCTTCATGCCAAGACCAACGAACAGGAAAAGTGCCTGTCGCTGCTGCATCCCGTCTTCATGCGCCTTCCCGAAGAGGCCGTCCTTGGCCGCGGCATCAGCCGCGAATATTGCGCCATCACCTTTTCGATCGGCCGGCTACGGCTGTCGCTGATGCTGCTCTTCCCGCAGGACCTGATCCTGTCGCGGGAAGGCCTGCGCGACATCGGTCTGCTCACCGGCTATTTCGCCAGCCTCGCGCGCGAAACGTCGCTGCGCTCGGAACGCGATTTCGACCTGACGGATCGCGAACTCGAATGCCTCTCGTGGATCGCGGAAGGCAAGACCAGCGAGGAGATCGCCCTTATTCTCGGCATCTCGCGCAATACCATCAACAACTACATCACCAGTGTCATGCGTAAGACGGCGACCAAGACGCGCTCGGAAGCGATTGCCTGCGCGGTCCGAAACAACCTGGTATAGGAACGCCGATGGTCATCTATATCCCAGGGGGTCGAAGCGGCGATGACAGCCGCAACGGCCGCCAGACCCGGGCCTCGCGCACAGCCACCCTGGTCGCCCGTCTGCAGGTGATGCAGAAGGATATCGAAGCCCGCAACTTCGCCGTCTTCCGAATGAACGGAAACGGCCTGCCGGCGTCGCGCAAGCTGACATGCGTTCTCGACAACTGGGGAACGGCGGCGGAAGAGATGACGCAAGACGTCGTCTCGACCTATGGCGACGAGATGAAGCAGCACCTCGATATCTCGCTTCTGCCCCTCCTGTGGAACGGCGCAGACAATCGGCAGACGGCGGAGACGATCGATTTCGACCGCTTCGTGCTCCGCATGAAGCCGCGCACGCTTCCCTATGCCGGTATCGCCTTTCCCGTGCGTCTCGGCGCGCAGGGCAATGGCTACGTCGCCTTCATGGCGCCGTCGCTCGATCTGACCAGCGAGGTCATTCTCGATCTCCACGGCCGCAGCTGCCATGTCATGACCGATCTGTTTGCCGCCGACGAGCGCCGCCTTCAGCCGGCCGAGGCGCTGAGCGAACGCGAGATCGGCTGCCTGCAGATGGCCGGGGACGGGTACATCAGCGAAGAGATCGCGGAAAAGATGGGCCTGTCGGTGCACACCGTGAACGCCTATCTGGGTGCGGCCACCGCCAAGCTCGATTCCGTCAACCGCATCCAGGCGATCGCCAAGGCGATCCGCCTCGGCTATATCAGCTGAACCGCCGGTTCCGGCCCGCTTTTAGCTGGCCATCGCCGTGGGATAGGATTTGATGAACTTGGCCGCATCCAGGCTGCGGGCGAGGAACGCCGTGTTCTCTTCCGGATCGACGGACGGCTTCTTGAAGGCGATATGGTTGATCTCGATGGCAGCCGAGTTGTCGCGCAGCGCGAGTTGCGCATAGACGGTGACGCCATCGGGCTTCAGTTCGAGATCGAGCACGATTTCCGGATTGCGATTCCAATCCAGCATGTAATTGCCGCCAATGCCGAAATTGACGGTACCCGGAACGAAGTAGAGCTCGGCCGCCGACGACACCAGGTCGGCGAGGCTGCCGTGCGATTCATAGCGCAGGAGCGCAATGAAGTCGGCGGCATCGATGAGACGAAGTTCGGTCGCGACCGGACGGATGGCATCCGCAACGATCTTTTCGCGCTGTTCGGAATATTCGCATTTTTTCATCGCAATCAGTTCATCCGTGTCGGGTTCGATTTCGTTGCGTAGACCCGGTGGATGAGTTCGGCGACCGCCTTGTAAAACACCGGTGGAATGACACTATCCACCGAGACTTGCGCAAACATTGAGCGTGCGAGGGGCGGGTCCTCGAAGACGGGGATGTTGTTTTCTTCCGCAAGGGCGCGAATGCGCAGCGCCACGAGGTCCTGCCCCTTGGCAACCACGACCGGAGCGTCGCCTTCTTCCCGGACATAGCGTAGCGCCACGGCAAAGTGGGTTGGGTTCGCAATCACCAGTGTTGCGCGGGGAACGGAGGAAATCATTCGACGCCGCGCACGGTCGCGTGCGATGGAGCGTAAGCGAGCCTTTACAATAGGATCGCCCTGCGTCTGCTTCATTTCCTCCTTCACCTCCTGCTTCGTCATGCGCAGTTCGCTGTGCCAGTGATGCCGCGTCCAGAAAAAGTCGGCGATGGCGATCGCCGCCGTCGAAAAGAGGACGACGTTCATGATCTTGTTGAAGTCGCGGCCCATGATCTCGAAAATCGTGATCGGGTCCGAGAACATCGCGTCGAGCGTCGCGTAGAAATCGTCCCAGAGTGTCAGCGCGACGATGCCGGAGATGACGGCGATCTTGAAGAAGGACTTCGCGAATTCCACGAGGCCGGGCAGGCTGTAGATCCGGCCCACCCCGGCGATCGGCGAAATCCGGTTCAGCTTCGGGGCGATCCGGTCGAAGACGGGGCTCGGCAGGTTCTGCAGGATCGACGATCCCACACCGAACGCGATCATCAGCACGAACACCGGCACGACCAGCGCGCCGGAGGCCCAGAGCAGCTTCGATATCAGGGCGGACGCGTCGTTCGACGTGGTGATTCGCCAGGCGTCCGGCTGCTCGAACACATCCTTCAGCGCTTCGGCCATGGTGCGGAACCCGTCCGGCAGGAAGAAGACCACATAGATGTAGATGGCGAGCGTCGAGGCGAACATCGTGACCTCGCGGGAAAACGGCACGTTTCCCTTCTCGAGGGCATCGCTGATCTTTTTCTCGGACGGCAATTCGGTTTTGCTGTCTTTATCCTGATCGTCCGACATGAAAACGGCCCTTCACGATATCGCGCCTGTGCCGGGGCCGATCGTCGCGTGCCGGCTGGCATTGTCGCCGATGTTGTGGGCTGATGGGCGCCGTCTGGCAAGAGCCTCGCCTTTTCCCCGTCCTGCAAAGGTCGGTCCAGCCGGCCTTTCGGAAAGTAAACGTATTCCGAAAGGCGAAAGCCCGCCGCAACGCATGTTGCAGGCGGGCTTTGGAGATCTCGGGGTCGTCCAGGTTAAGCGGCGACGGCTTCCTTCGGCTTAAGTTCGATCTGGCCGCTGGCGGCGAGGCGAATGGCTTCCTGCGTGACCGAGCGGCGCGCAACGGCGATGTCGCGCGGATTGATCCCGGCGTCGCCCGAACTCAGATCCGACTCGATCATGCGGCGCTGGCGGGCGCCGATCGAGGCGAGCACGCTTTCGCGCATCTCCATGCTCGAACCGCGGAGCGCCATGGTGATGATGTCGCCGGCGATATCGTTGAACAGAGCCACGCGGCTCTTCTGCGGCATGAGCAGGATGTCGTCGAACAGGAAGATCTTCGGGCGAACCTTCTTGACCGAGTCCGTGCTGATCGATTCGAGCGAGGCGAGCAGCGTATCGACGTCGCTCTTCTCCATCTCGTTCATGACTTCGGCGATCTTGACCGAGCCGACCGAGTTGCGCTCGGAATCCATTTGGCGCAGCAGCTCGATGACGCGCGTCTCGATGATCGCAGCCGCCTTCGGCGCCACGTTCTTCATGTTGACGGTTCGGTTGATGATGTCGGCACGTCCGGCTTCCGGCAGCTGCAGCAGCACCTTGGCGCCGAAGGTGGAGGGCATCATCGACAGGATGTAGGCGATCGTCTGGGGGTGCTCTTTGGAAAGATGCTGCGAGACGAAGACCGGATCGGCATCCTGCAGCCGGTCCCAGATGCTGGTTTCGTAGGATTGGAACGCCGTGCGGCGGCCGAGAAGGCCATCGACCTCGTCGGGTGTCAGGCCCTCTTCGAGGATGGCCTCGATCGCCTTGGCATTGTCCATCAGGCCTGCACCTTCGGTGAACAGGTCTTCGAATTCGTTGACGAGGATTTCGAGTTCGTGCGGCTCGATGGATCGCAGCGTCTGCGCGGAGGCGATGATGCCCTGCAGCTCGCTCTGCGTGAAGAATTTCAACAATTTCCCGGCAATCGGCTTGCCCATGCTCAACAGCACGGCCGCGGCCTTGTCCATCTGGGTCAGGGGGCGCGTCAGCGCCGATGCTTCGAAATCGTCGTAATCCATCATGGATCCTTCCTGGACGGCGTCGCACTTGGTCACGCCGCCGAAACGCTATTCATCTGCTGCGGTTGTCTCCAGGCCCTGATGGCCCGGAAGGAATGCAGTGCCCTTGCGGGATGTGAAAGCCGGCCATCATGACCGCCTTTCTCCAGTCTTATCCGGCCCTCAGGCCTTCTTTCCGCTGTTGACCTCGATCAGCCTGACGCCGAACCGGGTATCGTCCTCCTCGAGAACCGTGATCTCGCCGCGGCCGATGACCCGGCCGTTGACCATGATTTCGACCGGCTCGCCGATCTTGCGATCAAGAGCGATCGTTGCGCCTTCCGTCAGACCCATCAGGCCGGAAACCTGCATCCGGCTGGATCCGAGCACGATCTGTACATCGATCGGGATGTCCATGATCAGATCGAGATTGCCATGCATCGTGGCGCCGGCCGTTGCCGAAGGCGTTGCGAAGCTGTCGTCGAACGAGGTGTCGCCAAAGGCCGTCGCGGCACTCGGTGCAGGCTCGGCAAAGCTGCCGGCAAACGGGTCGTCGTCGTCGCCGATCGCGCCGAAATCGCTCATGAAGTCGGGAGCCGCCGCCGGGGCCGCGCCGAAGTCCATGTCGAAGTCCGTCTCCGCAATGCCGCCCTCGGCATCCGTTTTCAGGACGCCGCGCAGATCGTCGATGGCCTGATCGAGCTCGGCATCGCCGGTGACCGCGCTCTGGTCTTCTGTCAGTGGTGCTGTCTTGGGTGCCATGTCGAGAGTATTCCAGTTGAAACTTGCCCCAAGCCTGTCGTGGCGTGGGGGACCCGTGGATTAGCGCGTGAGATGCTGAAGAAGTTCGTCTTCCGTGCCGTACGTGTCCTTGACCCGCACGGTATAGCGGGCGCCCGAGCGTCCGAATTCGCAGACATAGAGATCGCGACCGTTCGCCTTCACATCGACGCGGACGTCCTTCGGGTCGTGGAAGGGGATGACGTCGCCGGGCTTGAGCTGGGTGATCGCGGCGAGCGTTAGCTCCTCGAGCTTGATATGCGCCTGCAGCTCGACCATGGAGCGGCGAACCTGTTGCTCGACCTGTTCGGCCCAGGCGGTCTTCTGGCGGCGCGCCTGTCCGATGCCCTTGGGAAACACGATCGTGGTTTTCAGCAACGTCTGCTGCGGCACGAGGATCGAGAATGTGGACAGGACGGGCCCGACGCCAAGGGTGATGTTCACGCAGGCCGCGTAGACATCCTCGGCATCCTTGTCGGCCGCCGGCCGGCTCTCGGCATTATAGGCCTTGCCGACGATCGGCTCGAAGCCGCCGGCTGCATTCACCGCGGATTTCAGCACGCCCGCGACCTTTTCGAAGACGATGGCCGCCACGTCGAGCTCGATGCCCGACAGGTTGCGCGGCTTCGGCTCCTCGATGGACTCGGCCGGCGAACCCAGCAGCATTTCCATCATGGTGATGATGGCCGGGCTGTCGCAGCTGATGGTGAAGTCGCTGCACCAGTTGCGCAACAGACAATCCGAAAGTGCCACCCCGTCGCCGAGCTTGCGGATCAGCGCGCTCTTCAGGCCCGTGTCGAACCCGGCATAGCCGATGGTCAGGTCGAGCCCGGTTTCGCTTTGCAGCAGGTCCGGCAGGAACTCGCCGAAGACCTGGCCGAGATCGGCGCAGATCTTGCCAATGGTCTTGTCGTCGCCGAGCGCGCCGGTCATGCGCGCCAGCAGTCTGCGATCGAAGGAGTAGATGTTCTCGCTGGTCATGGATCAGGCCGCCTTGCTCTCGCCGCCACCGCCGGGGTTCATCATTTCCTGCTCGACCGCGTCGATCGACGGACGTTCGTAGGAGGAAATCGTCTTGCGGCCGTATTCGAGCGCCACCTGCGGCACGGAGCCGTTCATGTAGGCGAGCAGTGTCTGCTTGACGATGATGTAGAGGCGGTTCTGCTTTTCGCGCACATGCTTGACGTTGGCGATCAGCGGGCTGACGATGCAGTAGGACAGGAAGATGCCGAGCATGGTGCCGACGAGGGCGGCCGCGATCTTGCCGCCGAGAACCTCCGGGCTCTCTGTGATGGCGCCCATGGCCTTGATGACGCCGAGAACGGCCGCGACGATGCCGATGGCGGGGAAGGCGTCGCCCATCGTTGCCAGCGAATTGTACGAATGCATCTTGTCGTGGGTGATGGTGTTGATTTCCTCGTCCATCAGCGCCTCGATCTCGTGGCTGCGGGCATTGCCGATGATGATGAGGCGGACGTAGTCGCAGATGAAGGCCGTCAGGTCCTTGTTCTTCAGAACGGTCGGTGCCGACTGGAAGATCGCGGATTCGTCCGGGTTGTCGATATGGCTTTCGATCTCGTTGCGCGACTTGGTACGCAGGTCGCGCATGAGGCTGTAAAGCACGCCGAGCGTATCGAGATATTCGCGCTGCTTGGGCACCTTGTGCTTGAAGGCTTCCACGAGCGCCTTGCCGGCGTCCTTCACCGTCTTCATGGAGTTGCCCATGATGAAGCCGCCGATGCCGGCACCGCCGATGATGACGAGCTCGAACGGCTGGTTGAGAACGGCCATGTGCCCGCCCATCGCAATGAAGCCGCCGAGAATACAGCCCATTGTCATGACGAGTCCGATGATGATGTTCATGTCTCTACCTGCCGCAGTGGTGGATTGTGGGGTCCATCCCTAGGGTCCGATGCTTGCGTGAGGCTGGTTGCAACCCGCGGAAAGTCCGACGGGTTCGCGCAAGGAGCCCCGACAGGTTCGCGCAAGGAGCATGGTCCAGCTTGGCGGTGAACAGAAGCCGGGCCCAAGCCGTGCGCTTCGCCTTCGGGGACATGCCGTGACCACCACCTTCACCAGCTACAGGCAGATAACGGCCGACCTGACGACGTCGCTGAAGCGCGTCACGGAGAAGCCCGACGTGGCGCGGGAGACCGAATATTATCTCGCCCATATCGGCAATGTGAAATCGATCGACGACTTCTTCGCCGACACTCGCCTTTACGATTATGCCATGAAGGCTCACGGTCTCGAAGATATGGGCTATGCCAAGGCCTTCATGCGCAAGGTGCTGACCGAAGGCGTTGCCAGCGACGATGCCTTCGCCAACAAGCTTTCCGACAGCCGCTACACCGAACTCGTCAAGTCGCTGAACTTCGCCGCGGACGGCGCTGCCGCCACCGCCTCCGACAAGGCCCGCAAGGGTGTGACGGAGAAATATGCGCGCCAGACGCTGGAGCAGGATGCGGGCGAGGACAATGCCGGCGTTCGCCTGGCACTCTATTTCGAACGCATGGCGCCCGGCGTCACCAATGCCTTCGGCCTCCTGGCCGACGAGGCGCTGGCGCAGGTCGTGCGCACGATCATGCAGGTCCCCGACGCCTTTGCCGCCGCCGATATCGACAAGCAGGCCGACGCCGTCTCCAAGGCGATCGACCTCAAGGATCTGCAGGATCCGCAGAAGATGTCGAAGCTGATGGAGCGCTTCACGGCGCTCTGGGAGCTGGACCATGCCACGAGCAACTACGATCCCCTGGCGCTTTTCGGCACGCAGAGCGGCTTCGGCATTTCGTCCGATCTGCTCCTGTCCATCAACACTTTGAAGCTCGGAGGTCGATGAGCATGCAAACCGGTCTGTACGTCGGCGTTTCCTCGCAGATTGCGCTTGAAAAGCGCATGAATACCCTGGCCGACAATGTCGCCAATGCCACCACCGTCGGCTTTCGTGCCACGGAAGTGAAGTTCAACACCGTGCTCGGCGATACCCGGCCGACAAAGGTCGCCTTCGTCGGCGAGGGCGCGGAGTTCCTGAACACCTCGTCGGGTGGTCTGTCCCATACGGGCAATACGCTCGATGTCGCTATCAAGGGCGATGCGTGGCTGTCCATCGAAACACCGGCCGGCCCGGCGCTGACGCGCGACGGACGTTTTTCCCTGACCGAAACCGGCGATCTCGTCACCATGCGGGGTTACCCGGTTCTCGACGCGGGCGGCGCTCCCATCCAGCTGAACGCCAATGCTGGCGAGGTCGTCATCGGCAACGACGGCTCCATCCGCCAGAACGGCACCCAGGTAGCGGCCCTCGGCCTCTCCGAGGCCAACTTCGCCAACGGTTTCCGTCGCTACGACAATTCCTCCGTGATTCCGACGACCGCTCCGGAGCCGGTCGTCGATCGCATGGATGTCGGCGTGATGCAGGGCTATGTCGAGGAATCCAACGTCAATCCCGTCCAGGAGATGTCGCAGCTGATCACCGTCTCGCGCGCCTTCGAGAGCATCGCCTCGCTGCTGCGCGACAGCGAGACCTCGCTGGATGAGGCGATCAAGACGCTCGGTGGCAGCAAGTGACCGTCATCAGCGACCAGCCGCTCGACGTCCGGCAGGCATCGACCGCATTGTCGGCGCTCGCCGGTCTCGTCGATCGGTACTCCAAGGCCGAACATGCCGTTGCGCCCGGCGGCCATGTCCAGACCATTTCACCCGGTCACTACACCGTCAGCGGCCTGTCCCGCCATGTTCGTCTCGGCGAGTTCGTCGCCCACAAGAGCGCGACCGGCATTCATCTCGGCGAAGTCGTCAAGGTCGAGCCGGAAACCGTCGTCGTCTGC
This sequence comes from Rhizobium sp. PP-CC-3A-592, assembly GCF_003217095.1. Classification (GTDB taxonomy): domain Bacteria; phylum Pseudomonadota; class Alphaproteobacteria; order Rhizobiales; family Rhizobiaceae; genus Ferranicluibacter. The sequence continues at coordinate 1,060,814 of NZ_QJSR01000001.1, read as the reverse complement.
CCGATCGAGCCGGGCGAGCCGATCGGCATTCACGATACGGTCATCCGCAAGGGCGCCTTCCGCGTCGCCCCGACGGCCAGCTGGTGCGGCCGCACCATCAATTCGCTCGGCGAGCCGATCGATGGTCGCGGGCCGATGATGCAGGGCGACGTCCGCCGGGCCATTTCCACCTCTGCGCCGCCCTCCATGACGCGCCAGCGCGTCGAGCACGGCTTCCGCACCGGCGTTCGTGCCGTCGATATCTTCTCGCCGCTCTGCCTCGGCCAGCGTCTCGGCGTCTTCGCCGGCTCCGGCGTCGGCAAGTCGACGCTTCTCTCCATGCTCGCCCGTGCGGATGCCTTCGACCGCGTCGTCATCGCGCTGGTCGGCGAACGTGGCCGCGAAGTACGCGAATTCATCGAGGATACGCTCGGCGACAATCTGAAGAAGTCGGTCGCGGTGGTCGCCACCAGCGACGAGAGCCCGATGCTGCGCAAGATGGCGCCGCTGACGGCCATCACCATCGCCGAGCATTTCCGCGATCAGGGCGACAACGTTCTCCTGATCATCGACAGCGTGACCCGCTTCGCCCACGCCATCCGCGAAGTGGCGACGGCGTCCGGCGAGCCGCCGATCGCGCGTGGCTATCCCGCCTCCGTCTTCACGGAATTGCCTCGTCTCCTCGAACGCGCCGGCCCTGGCCCCGAAGGCACGGGCACCATCACGGCGATCATTTCGATCCTCGTCGACGGCGACAACCACAACGACCCGATCGCCGACTCCACGCGCGGCATCCTCGACGGTCACATCGTCATGGACCGCAGCCTGGCCGAAGAGGGCCGCTATCCCCCGATCAACCCGCTGTCCTCCGTCTCGCGTCTCGCGCGCAAGGCCTGGACGCCGGATCAGGAAATGCTGGTCTCGCGGCTGAAGTCGCTGATCCACCGCTACGAGGAAACCCGCGATCTCCGCCTCATCGGCGGCTACCGCGCCGGCTCGGATCCCGATCTCGACATGGCCATCAAACAGGTGCCGGTCATCTACGACATCTTGAAGCAGACACCGGGCGAACGCCCTGCTTTCGACGCCTTTACCGACCTCGCCAATGCGCTGAAGGCCGGAGCGGGTGGACAGCAGGCGCGGCGCTGACGACGGGAAGGAGGCCGGCATGAACGACATGGACGCAGACGAAATCGTCAGGCAGCGCAAGCAGAGCGATCGCATGCCCATCTTCGACAAGGCGCTCGTCGGCACGGGCATCGCCCTTGCGGGCCTTGCCATGTTCTTCCCGTGGTATGCCTTCCTCAATCAGGAGAAATTCGCGCTTCCCGCCCTCTGGAACGGCGCCACCCGGGATCTCCCCGAAAAGATCGGCACGCCGGGCATGGCGTCCGCCCCGGAGACGTCTCCGTCCGAACCGGCGCAGACACTGGCTGCGGAAACGCAGGCGGCGGTCGATCAGCTCGTCACGGCAACGGTACCCGCGCCGAAAGCGGGAGAGCCCGCCGAGCCCATGCTCGACCAGCCTTTGCCGGGATCGATCACGTTCAAGCTCGTCCACGTCGCCGGCGGTCGCGCCCTGATCGAGGATGTCAGCGGCATGTACATCGTCCGGGTGGGCTCGCCCTTGCCGGACAACAGCCGGCTTGCCACGCTCGAGGAGCGCGATGGCAGCTGGGTGATGATCACGTCCCGGGGAGACGTCTTCAAGGCGGAATGACACGTTCCGCCCTTCCTCATCTTCCGCTTGCATGATGCTTGCACAGGCTCCGCCATCGCCATCGATGGCTTGCAGCGCCATTTGCGTTCTCGCAAACAGCTTGGCGCTCGCCCGGAGCCCCGCCATGACGGCCTTTTCACAGTTTGGTCGAAGGCCGTTTTCGTGCGCTCTCACGCGCCGAAAGCCTGCAAATCCGCGCCAGTCCCACGCAAGTTTACAAGCCTAGTGTCTCCAGCAACAAGCATGGAGTCGCATGATGCAACCTATTCAGCTGTTCGAACTGGCATCGAGGCAAGCGCAGTGGCTCGCCGTCCGCCAGAATGTCGTCGCAGGCAACATCGCCAACGCCAATACGCCGCATTACGCATCGAAGGACATCAAGCCGTTCGATAGCGTCATGAAGGAAACCGGCTTTCAGCTGGCGGCCACCAATCCCGCGCATTTTTCCAGCGGCCCCATGAGCAACCAGATCACCGAGACCTCGCTGATCGACGATGGCGAAGTCCAGCAGTCGGGCAACAGCGTCGAGATCGAGAAGGAGCTCATGAAGTCCGGCGAAGTGAAGCGGGATTATGAACTCAACACCGGTCTCGTGAAGTCCTTCCATCGCATGATGCTGATGGTCGTCAGGAAGTAATGGCCATGGATCCTCTCGTCTCCGCTCTCAAAGTCGCCGCCTCCGGTCTCGAAGCCGAGTCCACCCGCCTGCGCATCGTGTCCGAAAACATCGCCAACGCCCGCTCGACCGGCGACACCGCCGGTGCCGATCCCTACCGCCGCAAGACGGTGAGCTTTGCCGCCGAAGTGGACCGCGTCAGCGGGGCTTCGAGCGTCGAGGTCCAGAAGCTCGGCGTCGACCAGTCCGACTTCAGCGTCGAATTCGACCCGGGCAACCCGGCCGCCGACGACAAGGGCATGGTCAAGCTGCCCAACGTCAACGTGCTGATCGAAATGGCCGACATGCGCGAAGCCAACCGTTCCTACGAGGCCAACCTGCAGACCACCAAGCAGGCGCGCGACCTCATTTCCCAGACAATCGACCTGCTGAGGGCTTCGCAATAATGATCGACTCAATCAAGACCATCAGTGCCGCGCTCTCTTCCGCCACCGAGAGCACCACGAACGCCACCAGCTCCGCAGCCTCCATGGCCTCGCAGGCGCTCGGCAGCACGTCACCGGCCGGGCAGAGCTTCTCGGACGTCTTCAGCGGCATGGCATCGGAGATGACCAATTCGCTGCGCTCCGCCGAAACCTCGTCCATCCAAGGCATCAGCGGCAAGGCCAACACCCGCGAAGTCATCGATGCCGTCATGAGCGCCGAACAGTCGCTTCAGACCGCCATCGCCATCCGCGACAAGATCGTCACCGCCTATCTCGAAATCGCCCGTACACCGATCTGAGGCGCGGATCTAAAGGAATAGTACCATGAAGGCTCTCTCCATTGCCGCCACCGGCATGAACGCCCAGCAGCTGAACCTCGAAGTGATCGCGAACAACATCGCGAACATCAACACGACGGGCTACAAGCGGGCGCGCGCCGAGTTCTCCGACCTTCTCTACCAGACCGAGCGTGCCGCCGGCGTGCCCAACCGGGCGAACCAGGCGGTCGTTCCGGAAGGGGCCAATGTCGGCCTCGGCGTCCAGACCTCGGCCGTGCGCAACCTGCACATCCAGGGCAGCCTCGTTTCCACCGGCAACGATCTCGACATGGCGCTCGTCGGCCGCGGCTGGTTTCAGGTCGAAACGCCCGACGGCGAGACGGCCTATACCCGCGCCGGCGCCTTCAACACCAACGACACGGGGCAGCTCGTCACCATCGACGGCTACACGGTCGTGCCCGGTATCACCATTCCGCAGGGCGCAGCACAGGTCACGGTCAGCACGTCCGGGCAGGTCATGGCGCTCATCGACGGCAGCAGCATTCCCCAGACGGTGGGCCAGCTGACGATTGCCAACTTCATCAACGAAGCCGGTCTCGCGCCGCAGGGCGACAACCTCTTCAAGGAAACGCCGGCATCGGGGGCCGCCGTCGTCGGCTCGCCGGCCGATCCGGGCTACGCCCAGATCAAGCAGAAGTATCTTGAGGCGTCGAACGTCGATCCGGTCAAGGAAATCACCGACCTCATCTCGGCGCAGCGCGCCTATGAGATGAACTCGAAGATCATCCAGGCGGCCGACGAGATGGCCTCCACGGTCAGCAAGAACCTGAGATAAGCGGCGAAAACGCGGAAGGAGCGGCAGACATGATGTTTCGCCCGATGAACAGGCTGGGGAAGGAAAGGTCGACGGCGCGCTTCATGCAGCCCGCCACCCGGCGCCTCCTAGCCACGATGCTGTGTGCCGCCGCCTTTTCCACGATGACGATGACCGGCGCAAGCGGTCAGGCCGGAAGCCAGAGTAGCAGCCAGAGCAGCAGCCAGAGCGGCGCCCGGACCGCCTCCAAGACGGCCGTCATCCCCACGGAAACCATCTATCCCGGCCAGACCATAGAGGAGACGCACCTGCAGGTGGTCGCCGTCACCAATCCGGACCTGTCGGGCGACTATGCCTCCGGTCTCGATCAGGTCGTCGGCAAGGTCACCAACCGCACGCTTCTCGCCGGCCGCGTCATCTTCGTTGCCGGACTGCGCGAGCCCTATGCCGTGGAACGCGGCAAGGCCGTGCGGATCGTCTATTCGAACGGCTCGCTGACCATCACGGCCGGCGGCTCGCCGCTCGACAATGCTTCGGTCGGCGACCTCATCCGTATCCGCAACACCGATTCCGGCATGATCGTCTCGGGCACCGTCATGGCCGACGGCACAGTACATGTGGTGGCAAAATGATCGTTTCCATGGCACGACGCCTCATCGCGGTGGTTGCGGCGCTGGCTCTCAGCCTGCCGCTCAACCTCACCCTCGGCGTCGATACTGCATCCGCCGCGGCGCGCATCAAGGATGTGGCCTCGCTGCAGTCGGGCCGCGACAACCAGCTGATCGGCTACGGTCTCGTGGTCGGCCTGCAGGGCACGGGCGACAGCCTGCGCTCCTCGCCCTTCACCGAGCAGTCGCTGCGCGCCATGCTGCAGAACCTCGGCATCTCCACGCAGGGTGGCGAGTCGCGATCGAAGAACATCGCAGCCGTCCTCGTCACCGCCAACCTGCCGCCGTTCGCAAGCCCCGGCAGCCGTATCGACGTGACCGTGGGGTCGCTCGGTGACAGCACCTCGCTGCGCGGTGGCACGCTGGTCATGACGTCTCTGTCGGGCGCCGATGGACAGATCTACGCGGTGGCCCAGGGGTCCGTCGTCGTCACCGGTTTCAGCGCCGAAGGCGATGCCGCGACTTTGCAGCAGGGCATCACCACCGCCGGCCGCGTGCCGAACGGCGCCATCATCGAGCGCGAGCTGCCGGCGAAGTTCAAGGACGGGGTCAATCTCGTCCTTCAGCTCCGCAACCCCGACTTCTCGACCGCCGTCGGCATGGCCGCGGCCATCAACCGCTATGGGCGCGAGCAGTTCGGCGGCCAGATCGCCGAAGCCCGCGACAGCCAGACGGTGGTCATCGACAAGCCCAAGATGGCCGACCTCGCCCGCCTGATGGCGGATGTCGAGAACCTCGTCATCGAGACGGATGTCCCCGCCCGGGTCGTCGTCAACGAGCGGACCGGCACGATCGTCATCGGGCAGGACGTGCAGATCTCGCCGGTGGCGGTGAGCTTCGGCACGCTGACGGTGCAGGTCACCGAGACGCCGACGGTCGTCCAGCCCGAACCCTTCTCGCGCGGAGAAACCGCCGTCGAGCCGAATACGCGGATCGACGCCACAGAGGCTGGCGGCAAGGTCGCCATCCTCAACGGATCCAATCTGCGCACGCTCGTCTCGGGCCTGAATTCGATCGGCGTGAAGCCGGACGGCATCATTTCCATTCTCCAGGGCATCAAATCGGCCGGTGCCCTCCAGGCGGAGCTCGTTCTGCAATGACCGCAACACACACGCTTTCCCCACGCCTGCGCCAGTTGTTCACCGGTGCCGCCGTCACGCTCGTCCTGACGATCCCGGGCGCCTTCGCCCAGGAGGTCGCCGCACCGGCCGGCACGGGCGCCCCACAGGGCGGCGAGATCCAGCAATTCTGCACCAACATCGCGGATGCCGCCCGCGACCAGCGCTACCTCCTGCAGAAGCAGCAGATCGAACAGTTGCAGGCGGGCGTCGATGAGCGCATCGCGCTTTTGGAAAAGAAGCGTGCGGAATATGAGGACTGGCGCAAGCGTCGCGACGAATTCCTGAAGCAGGCCGAGCTCAACCTTGTCGATATCTACAAGACGATGAAGCCGGATGCAGCGGCGAGCAAGCTCACTCTGGTGCGCTCCGAAATCGCGGCCGCCGTCATCATGAAGCTGCCGCCCCGCCAGTCGAGCCTCATCCTCAGCGAAATGAGCGATGAAAAGGCGGCCATCTTGACCAACATCATTTCCAGCGCCGCCGATCCGAACACATCGAAGGAACCGTCATGAACATTCGCCTTTCGGCCGCCCTGGCCGCAAGTCTTCTGACCGGTTGCCAGTCGTCGCTCCACGACGTCGGTCGTGCCCCGGCCATGAGCCCGATCGGCAGCGGTCTGCAATATACGCAGACGCCGCAGCTCGCGATGTATCCCAAGGAGCCGCACCAGGTGGCGAGCGGATACTCCCTGTGGAGCGACCAGCAATCGGCGCTCTTCAAGGATGCCCGCGCCATGAAGATCGGCGACATCATCACCGTCGACATCCGCATCGACGACAAGGCGAGCTTCGACAACAAGACCGACCGCAAGCGCACCAACGACAGCGGCTACAATGTCGGCGCGGGCGGCAATTCCCAGACGAGCGATTTCGCCTGGAAGGGCAATCTCGATTACGGTTCCAATACCTCGACGAAGGGGGAGGGGACGACGGAGCGATCCGAAAAGCTCGTCCTTCTCGTTGCCGCTGTGGTCACCGGGGTGCTGGAGAACGGCAACCTGCTGATCAGCGGCTCGCAGGAGGTCCGCGTCAACCACGAACTCCGCATCCTCAATGTCGCCGGTATCGTCCGGCCGCAGGACGTCGATGCGAAGAACATGATCTCCTACGACAAGATCGCCGAGGCCCGTATTTCCTATGGCGGCCGTGGTCGCCTGACCGAAGTGCAGCAGCCGCCCTGGGGCCAGCAGGTCATGGACATCATATCGCCGCTCTGATCGCCGCTGCGCAGACCCGCAAAGGTGAGCAGGAAGCGGATCGGACGGATATCTGGAAGGCACAAGCGAGGCTCTGATGGACGAGATCGAAGGCGGCGCACCGCCGAAAAAGAAAAGCGGCATGGTCATGACCATCGCGGCGATCGCCATCGTCTCGGTGCTCGGCGCCGGCGGCGGCTGGTTCCTCGGCGGCATGCTGGCGCCCGAACCACTGACCTCGGACGAGGCGCGGGTGCTGGAAGAGGCAAAGGCCACCATCAAGGCCCGCGAAGCGGCGGAGGCGGCCAACGAGGCAGCCCCGGCCGGCGGCGAGCACGGCAAGGCCAAGAAGGAGGACGAGGAAGGTCTCCCGAAGGCCTCGACGGAGGCCAATGGCGTTCTCCAGCTCGACCCGATCACCACCAACCTGTCCTATCCCACGGAAAACTGGATCCGGCTGGAGCTGGCGCTCCTCTTCAAGGGCACACCCGACGTCGCCATGGCGCAGCAGATCCACGAAGATGTCGCCGCCTATCTGCGCACCGTCTCCCTCCAGCAAATCGAGGGCCCCCGCGGGTTTCAGTATCTGAAGGACGATATCCAGGAACGGGTTGACCTGCGCTCCGAAGGGCGCGTAACGAATGTGATCTTCAGAACATTCGTGGTCCAATGATTCGTCTGGTCGCATTCATAGCCGCCATGGTTGCCATGACGGGGATCGCGGGGGCTCAAGGGTTTCCCTCGCAGATCTTCAATCAGCCGATCGACGGCTCCGCGGCCTCGTGGATCATCCGCACGTTCGGGCTCCTGACGATCCTGTCGGTTGCGCCCGGCATCCTCATCATGGTCACGAGCTTCCCGCGCTTCGTCATCGCGTTCGCGATCCTGCGCACCGGCATGGGCCTTGCGACGACGCCCTCGAACATGATCATGGTCAGCCTCGCGCTGTTCATGACCTTCTACGTCATGGCGCCCACCTTCGACCGCGCGTGGCGCGAGGGCGTCGATCCGCTGATCCAGAACCAGATCACCGAGACCGAAGCGCTCACCCGCATCAGCGAGCCCTTCCGCGAGTTCATGCTGGCCAATACCCGCGACCGGGACCTTCAGCTCTTCGTCGATATTGCCCAGGAGAAGAACCAGACCGTGGTCGTGGACGGCCGCGTCGACCTGCGTGCCGTCATCCCCGCCTTCATGATCTCCGAGATCCGGCGTGGCTTCGAGATCGGCTTCCTGATCATGCTGCCCTTCCTCGTCATCGATCTGATCGTGGCGACCATTACGATGGCGATGGGCATGATGATGCTGCCGCCGACCTCCATTTCCTTGCCCTTCAAGATTCTCTTCTTCGTCCTGATCGACGGCTGGAACCTGCTCGTGGGCAGTTTGGTGCGCTCGTTTAACTGACCTTTGCGGCGTGGTTAACCAAGTATTGCCTGGCACGGTGTATTTAGTCTTAAGGCCTTTTTCAAATTACTGTTTTCATTGAATAATTTTCCGAGATCGCGTCGTTCTGCGGCCCGTCGAGCGCATACCCCCAAAAGGTGGATTTAAGCAAATCGCAAGCTTTGACTGCGATATTCACCCTACATGACGGGTTTGGTTCTCCTGAGGAATAACAGGTACCGAGTGGCATGATGCCGAACCGTTATCACCGGTAAGTTAGTCCGGTATGTCCCTAAGTTTTTTGTTTTTTGTACCTTAGAGGGACAGTCTAATGACGAGCATCAATACCAACGTTTCCGCAATGGCAGCACTCTCCACGCTGCGCACCATCAACAACGACATGGAGACGACGCAGTCGCGCATCTCCTCCGGTCTCAAGGTCGGTTCGGCTGCCGACAACGCCGCTTACTGGTCGATCTCCACGACCATGAAGTCCGACAACAAGGCACTTGCAACGGTTCAGGACGCCCTCGGCCTCGGCGCTGCAAAGACCGACGTCGCCTACACCGCAATCGATTCTTCGATCAAGGTCGTCGATGAAATCAAGGCCAAGCTGGTCGCTGCCAGCGAGCCGGGCGTCGACAAGGCCAAGGTTCAGAAGGACCTCACCGAACTTCAGAACCAGCTGAAGTCGATCGCGAAGTCGGCTGCCTTCTCCGGCGAGAACTGGGTCCAGGGTACTGCGGGCTCGACGAAGAACGTCGTTGGCGGCTTCAACCGCGACAACAACAACAATGTGAGCCTCACGACGCTTTCCTTTGACACGAGCAACAGCCTGTTGGTCAAGGTCGATGCCACGGGCGCAGTCGACAACACGGGCGGCAAGCTGTCTGAGAACATCACTTACAAGGACGTTGACGGTACAACGGACGTTACGCTGGGCTTCAGCGTCCTGTCCATGGACATCAAGACGATGACGCCTGCTGACCTCTCGAAGGCAATTTCGGGTGTGGATTCCGTTCTTCAGAAGATGACGGATACCGGCGCTGACCTCGGTGCCCTCAACAAGCGCATCGACATGCAGTCGGATTTTATCAGCGACCTGACGTCGTCCTTCGACAAGGGCATCGGTCGTCTGGTGGACGCTGACATGAACGAAGAATCGACCCGCCTGAAGGCCCTGCAGACGCAGCAGCAGCTCGGCATCCAGTCGCTCTCGATCGCCAACTCGGAATCGCAGAACATCCTGTCGCTCTTCCGTTAATCGGATCAGGGCGCACCATAGGCCGCGACTGAGAAAAAGATACCACAGGCCGCGTCTCGCAAGAGACGCGGCTTTTTCTTTTGCCTTGATCAAATTTTTTCCGCTTTAGCTGTTCCTTAACCCTGATGGTGTTTTCTGTGGTCATCGAAACAGCGGGTTAACCAAGAGATTTAACACGTTAGCAGGCATGAAGCTGGCTGCTGTTTCCCGGTAAAGGCCGGAATGTCCCTTCCATTATTTCCTGTTCAAGAGGGGCAGATTACAATGACGAGCATTCTGACGAATTCTTCTGCAATGGCCGCACTCTCCACGCTGCGCCAGATCGGCTCAGACATGGAGACGACGCAGGGTCGGGTTTCCTCCGGCCTCAAGGTCGGCGTTGCAGCCGATAACGCCGCATACTGGTCGATCGCGACGACCATGAAGTCCGACAACAAGGCACTCGGAACCGTTCAGGACGCGCTCGGCCTGGGCGCTGCTAAGACCGACGTTGCCTACACCGCCATGGATTCTTCCATCAAGGTCGTCGATGAAATCAAGGCCAAGCTGGTCGCGGCCAGCGAGCCGGGTGTCGACAAGGCCAAGGTTCAGAAGGAAATCACGGAACTCCAGAACCAGCTGAAGTCGATCTCGAAGTCGGCCGCCTTCTCTGGTGAAAACTGGGTCCAGGGTACTGCGGGCGCAACGAAGAACGTTGTTGGCGGCTTTAACCGTGACGGCAACAACAATGTGAGCCTCACGACGCTTGCCTTTGACACGAGCAACAGCCTGTTGATCAAGGTCGATGCCACGGGCGCAGTCGATACCACGGGTGGTAAGCTGTCGTCGGATATCACATACAAGGACGTCGACGGTACAACGGACGTTACTCTGACCTACAGCGTCCTGAACCTCGACATCAAGACGATGACGCCTGCTGACCTCGCAAAGGCACTTTCCGGTGTTGACTCCGTACTGCAGTCGATGACCGATGCGGGTGCCGATCTCGGTGCCCTCAATAAGCGCATCGACCTGCAGGTGAACTTTGTCAACGATCTCAGCTCGTCCTTCGAAAAGGGCATCGGCCGTCTGGTTGACGCCGACATGAACGAAGAATCGACCCGCCTCAAGGCTCTGCAGACCCAGCAGCAGCTCGGCGTCCAGTCGCTCTCGATCGCCAACTCCAACTCGGAAAACATCCTCTCGCTCTTCCGTTAAGAGACCGAGGATACGGCGCTCCGGCGCCGTTCCATCCGACCAGGCAAAAGCCGCTCTCGCAAGAGGGCGGCTTTTTTCGTTGTCGAACAGTGGCTTAACGAATTCGTCATCTTCGTTTAAATCTGTTCATGAAGATTGACGCACCGGCTCGTCATTTAAACCTTTGTTAACCATAACGGGATTAAATCATCCTTAAGACGACGAACTGCCGATCGGGTAAATTGGGCAGTGTGCATGACGCCGTTCCGTCGCAGCAGGCCTCTGGCCGCATGTTCCCGACGTTTGACAAAAGGGCAAACCCCAATGACCAGCATCATGACCAACGCCGCCGCAATGGCGGCTCTGCAGACCCTGCGGACGATCAATACCTCGATGGAAGAAACGCAGGCGCGTGTCTCCTCGGGCTACCGCGTCGAAACCGCAGCCGACAATGCCGCCTATTGGTCCATCGCAACGACCATGCGCTCGGACAACATGGCGCTTTCGACCGTGCAGGACGCGCTGGGCCTCGGTGCCGCAAAGGTCGATACCTCCTATTCGGCCATGAGCTCCTCGATCGACGTCATCAGCGAGATCCAGTCGAAGCTCGTCGCGGCCAGCGAGCCGGGTGTCGACAAGTCCAAGATCAACAAGGAACTAACCGAGCTGAAGAACCAGCTCGCCGCCGCCTCGCAGTCCGCCTCGTTCTCCGGCGAAAACTGGCTCTACAACGCCAACACGGCCGCTGTGGGCGTCAAGTCGATCGTTGGTTCCTTCAACCGCTCGTCGGATGGCTCGGTTTCCGTCACGACGCTCGACTACGATACAGCCACGTCGATCATGATCGACCTGAAAGATCCGTCGCGCGGTCAGTTGACCAAGGACATCACGGTCGATCAGCCGGACGGTGTGGGCGGAACGACGTCTGCCACCTACCACCTGATCGCTGCTCAGGGCGGCGTCGCTGCGCCTGGCACCGTGATCGAACTGAAGACCTCGACGACGCCGCAGGAAATTGCGGGGATGCTTTCCGCGGTCAATTCGATCCTGTCCGGCCTGACGGACGCGGCCTCCACGCTCGGCGCCATCACCAAGCGCATCGACCTGCAGGAAGGCTTCGTCGCCAACCTGATCGACGTGATCGACAAGGGTGTCGGCCGTCTGGTGGATGCCGACATGAACGAGGAATCGACCCGCCTGAAGGCGCTGCAGACGCAGCAGCAGCTCGGTGTCCAGTCTCTCTCGATTGCCAACACCAATTCCGAAAACATCCTGCGCCTCTTCCAGCAGTAAGCCGAGACAAGGCCTTCCTTCAGGGGGAGGCCGTCATTCGCCGGAGCCGCGGTCATCGGCTTCGGTGGATCGGTTGGACCGCGCTATTGCCCGAGCGCGGTCCAACACCCTTCAACCCTCGCACAAGTTTGACCCGCTAGTCTCCTCTCGCAGCCCCGTCTCTGGCCGTGCCCTTTTTCAGGCGCGCGGTCGAGGCAGAAGATCCCGCTTGTCGCGGGAAGGGGCTGCCGGTGCATCCTGTCCTTGCACTGCCGCTTGCAGCCTTCCGGATCCCGTTCCGCCTGTCTGCTCAACGAGATGTCCGGGCTCTGCTGACACGGCACGGGCCCAGAAGGAGACGGTCGGACGTGCCCATGACCCGTTGTTTCGGCCCCGAAAGCCTGTTGTCCCCAGCCTGCACCGCCCCCATGCGCACCGATGCGCAGCGGCCGATGCCGGAGATGCAACAATGACGGCGCCGCTTTCCCGATATCTCAAAGATTTCAGCGCGCCCAAAGTGGACCTGACGCGCGTGCCCAAGACGTATTTCCACGAACTCGAAGAGCCGATCTCCCGCGATACGCGCCCGGTCGCGAAGCAGCCGCCGGAGCCGGTTATCGATATCGAGGCCGAACGCCAGAGCGCCTATGGGCGCGGCCGCGAGCATGCCGAAATGGAAATGCGCGTCCGCCATCAGGCCGAGATCGCCGCCTTGCGGGCCGAACATGAAGCCGAGTGCGAGACAATTCGTGAGCGCCTGGAAAACGAGGCTGCCGCGATGATCCACCAGCGCTTCAGCGAGATCGGCTCGCTGCTCGCCGACATGATCTCCGAGCAGACGGCCCAGGTTCTCGCCCCGATCCTGCAGGAGCAGCTGACCGAAAAGGCCATCGAGTCGCTCGCCATCGCGATCCGGCATTCCGTCGATGGCGATGCCGTGAAGATCACGGTGCGCGGCCCGTCCCGGATGTTCCAGGCGCTCGAGGCTCGTCTCTCCGACACGGAGGTGACCTTCCGCCACGTCGAGACCGACGACATCGACCTCTCTGCCGAATTCGGCGATTCGATTCTGATGACCCGGCTATCGGCCTGGGCTGATACCGTGCGGAAAGTGATAGCATGAGCGAGAGCAACAGCCATCACGGCAAGAATGAAATCATCATCATCAAGCGGCATGCCCCCGCCCATGGCGGCAGCCATGGGGGCGCCTGGAAGATCGCTTATGCCGACTTCATGACCGCCATGATGGCCTTCTTCCTGGTCATGTGGCTGATCAACGCCTCCAACCCGAAGACCAAGGCCGCCATCGCCTCCTACTTCAACCCGGTCCAGCTGACCCAGCAGGAGCCGGCTGAAAAGGGCGTCAAGGCGCCGGCGAAAGACGCGAAGGGCGAGGAGACGCAGTCGCGATCCAAGGTCGATGGCGACCAGCCGAAAAGCGGCGGATCGGCCAAGTCCGGCGAGGATGAGGCTGCGACATCGGGCGAGGAAACCAAATATTCCGACGCCGATTTCTTCGAGAATCCCTACTCGGTGCTGTCCGAGATCGCCAACGAGGTCGGCCGCGAAACCAATATCAGCTCGAAAGGCGACGGCGGAGCCTCGACCTCCGGCCCGGCAACCGGGGCCGATGGCGGAGAAGCCTATCGCGATCCCTTCGATCCGGATTTCTGGACGAAGCAGGTCGAACTGAAGAAGATCGCCGACGCCGGTTCGAGTGCCGCCGACAAGGCGGGCAACGGTGCTGCGGAAAATATCGGCGACGGCAAGAGCGATGCCATGGCGGCTGCGAACGATCCCGCAACCCCGAAGGCCGCGCCGTCGGTCGCCGAGACCAAGGCTGCGACGGATCTGAAGCAGGCCATCGAGAAGGAGATCGGCGGCGCCGCCGGCAAGCTGGCCGAAGGCCTCATCGTGACGCCGACCGAAGGCGGGCTGCTGGTCTCGATCAGCGAGCAGAGCGATACTCCGATGTTCGGCCTGGGTTCGGCCGTTCCGGAGCGCGCGACGGTTCTCGCCATGGAGAAGATCGGCAAGCTGCTCTCGACCCGGACCGGCGCGATCGCCATTCGCGGCCATACCGACGGACGGCCGTTCAAGTCGGGTGGCTACGACAACTGGCGCCTGTCGGCCGATCGCGCGCAGAGCGCCTATTACATGCTGGTCCATGGCGGCCTTGCCGAAAACCGCGTCAGCCAGATCAGCGGTTTTGCCGACCGGCGCCTGCAGGTTCCGACGGATCCGAACGCGGCTGCAAACCGGCGCATCGAGATCCTCGTCCAGACGAACCAGGGCTAGGCCATGAAGAAGGCTCTCCGCTCCGTTCTGCTCGGCGCATGCGCATCGCTCGTCTCGCTGTCGGCCGTTTACGCCGCAGGCAGCGAAGACGACAACCTGCCGCCCTATAAGATGATCCGCTCGCTGCAGCACGTTCAAGACAGCGTGGTGCATGGCGATCTCTCTTCGGCCGATATGCAGCAATTCATGCTCGGCGCCATCGAAAAGCGCCTGATGACGGCCGATCGGAGCGTCTTTGCGGATCCCCGCAATGTGGACGCGGCGCTGATCTACGCCATGAGCGGGGGCAACCCGAAGACGCTGGCCTACCTCGCCAGCCGCGACATCGACGGCAATTTCGACAATCGCGTCACCGATGCCCTGAGCCATTACCTGAACGGCAAGGGCGGCCTGATCGTGGAGACCCTGTCGAAGATGATCGACGAGTACAAGAATGCGCCGATCGGGCCGTATCTCTACCTCGTCTATGGCAATGCGGTCGCCCAGCAGGATCCCGGCAAGGCTGTGAAAGCCTATGACTGGGCAAGGCTTGTTGCACCCGGCACCAATATCGAGGAAGCCGCCCTGCGCCGTTCCCTCATGCTCACCACCCGTGCCGGCAATGTCGATCGGGCGCTGGGGTACTCGCTTGCCTATACCCGCCGCTTCATGACGTCGCCTTATGCGGGCCAGTTCGCGGATATCTTCGTGGAGCTTGCGGTCGCCAATTACGGTGATGCAAAGCGCCAGAAGATCGAGGAGATCCTGTCCTTCATGGACAAGCCGCGCCAGCGTGAGATCTTCCTGCGGATTGCGCGAAATGCCGCCATTGCGGGGCTGAAACCCCTGACGAAGCTTGCGTCCGAACGCGCGGCGGCCTTGTCCGCTGCTGCGGATATGGAGCCGAACGCGCTCGCGACGTTCTATTCCGGTCTCGTCAATGTGCCATCGACCGGCATCCTCGACGCCGTCAAGACTATCGAAGCCATTCCCGATGCCGATCTTTCTGCGCGCGATCGCAGCTTGAGGGAGGCAGCCCAGGCCGTTGCACGGGAGGTGCTGCGTGCTCCGGTTGCAGATATACAGGCCAGTGCCGACAGTTCAGCACAAGCCAGCGCTGACATACTCGCTTCACAAACGCCATCTCCCGAAGCCCTGTCGGGATCCGGCAGCAGTGACAGCCCCTTTGCAGCCCCCGCGACGCCAACGGCATCCGAGGCTGCGCCCGCCGAGCCCGAGACATCGGCTTCGACGGATATCGATCCGGCGCTGGCGACGTTTCTAACGAGCGGGAAGAGCAAGCTGGGCGAGATCGACGCGCTGCTGCGGGAGGATATGTAGACATGAGATCCCTTGATGACGCGCTGCCGGCAGCCAAAGCTGCCCGCGCGGGTGTTTCTGCCGTCAAGAATCGCCCTGGCGAAGCCGAGGGTGGCGCAGCCTTCCGCAAGACGTTCGCCGATCTCGGGCACGCACGGGATACGAACGCGAAGACGCATGCGCCGGCCAGTCATACACCGGCCAGTCAAGCCAAGGCTCAGCCGGATGAGCCGGCGCAAATCACGACAACCGGTCCGTCTATGCCTGCCACACAGGCTAGCAAGGCTGGTGCTGCGGAACCGCGCGTATCCAGCGCCTCGGTTCCGACATCCACGGAAACAGAGGGAAAGTCCGACCAAACGCCACATACGGCTGCCGCCCACAACGCAAGAGCATTGACGGGCCCACAATCGCGGGTGTCGTCTGAGGCTCTTGACGGCAAAACCGACACACTTGCTCTCCTGTCTCTCGTAACGGCCGCCCAGCGTCCGGACGCAGACAGCGAAACGAGCGCTCTTCTATCTCCGTCGGCCGATGAACCTATCGAGAGCCATACGGCGCTCCCGAAGACGACACTGGCTGCGGCCGACAGCGAGCATATCGAAGGCACGTCTGTGTGGACCGGAAACGCGGAGAAGGCTCCTGCGGTGACAACCGCCGCCACCAGGTCCTCGGCTGCCGCAACCCTGTCCGCCACTCTCGCTCTGAAATCCATCAAGGCCGACCCCGAAGCGTCTGATGCCGGAACGGCTGCGGATGCTGCGACTTTGCCTGCGGACGCTAAGAGCAAGTCCTCGGCGGACAAGAGGCCGAACACGGTTGAGATACCCTCGAAGCTTATCTGGAAGACGAAGGAAAATACCGGCGCACCGCTGGCCAATCGCGACCTTGAAACGCAGGTGTCGGCGGAAGCGAGGCCTCGCACCAACACGCCTGAACGGACCGCTCAGGCCGCACTCGTCGAGCAGGCAACGAAAATCGAGGAGGCTGCTGATACGGGTCCGGCACCGGCAGGCACCGAACCCGGCTTGACCGAATCGGACCTGACGTCCCGTGCCCCGCTGTCCGCTGCAGTCACTCGAGAGCCGGCATCATCACCCGTCACCGATCCACGCGGGTCGGTTCTGACACAGCCGCCGCGCATCAACGTTTTGACGCCGGAACGGGCAACGCCTCCGCAATTGCAAGCTGTCTTTACCGAGGAGGTCTCGACACCAATTCCGCACGTCGCAGCATCGTCTCTCCCGCGCCAGACAAAACAGGTGACGACCGAGACAACGCCGGAACCTGCGGAGGAGGCCGCACCGGCGGCACCGGCCGCACCGGCTGCAGAGATGGATATTCGCAGCCTCATGGCCATTCTCGGCCCGGTCACGGCACAGCCGGCGGTGGATGCGTCCACCAAGGGGGAAAGCAACGAGTCCGAGGCGAGGATGCCGGGCTTCAAGGTGACGGGTGACAAGGCAAGCATGCCCATGGCTACGATGGCCGCAGCCGAGTCATCGACATTGCCGACATCGGCGGATGGCAGCGACCAGGTCTTCCGCTTCGCGCGGGCGGATGGCAAAGTGAGCCCGGTCTCTCTGCGAGCGGATGCCGACCGGCCCGTTTCCACGGCATCGAACGATCAGGCGAACACCAAGGCCGAGACCGTCACCGTGCTGGATGCCCGGCGCTATCTCGGCATCGCACCGACGCTCGGCAACCAGTTGCCGATGACGGCCAACGCCCAGGCGGTTGCCGCCGCGATCACGGGCAATGGCGATCCGACGCAGGGCCTCCAGGCAAACACCGGCATCGCAGGGTCGCAGGGCGCCACCGGCAAGGTGGTCAATACGCTCAAGATCCAGATGCATCCGATCGACCTCGGTCTCGTCACGGCCACGCTGCGGTTGCGCGACGACGAGTTGCAGATCGATCTTCGTGTCCAGACGGGCGATGCCTACCGGCAGCTCACCAACGACCAGGATGCAATGATCAAGGCGCTTCGCGCGCAGGGCTTCCAGGTCGATCAGGTCAATGTGATCTTCACCCCGTCGGACAGCGCCGGTGGAAATGATGGCTCGGGGCAACCACAGAGCAACCAGCAGCAGCCGTCGCAGAACGGACGGGACAGCCAGGGCGGCCTTGCGGCAGGCAATGGCGGAGAAGGCCGTAATGGCGGCTCAGGACAGCGGAGTGCAGATGACGGGCGGACCAGACAAGACAGGCTTCGTGAAACGCCTGCGGCACCTCAGCCTGGCCTGTCTGACGAGCTTTATTTCTAGTGCTCCCATGGTCGCACACGCCGCGTCCGGCTCGGATGCCGGCCTGTGCGAAAGCCAGATCGTCGCTGCAGCCGCCAAATACGGCATTCCCGAAGGCATCCTCTATTCGGTCGGATTGACGGAAACGGGCCGCAAGGGCTCGCTGCAGCCCTATGCCTTGAACATCGATGGCAAGGCTGTGTTCGCGTCGAGCGCGGGCGAGCTGCTTCAGAGGTTCGAAACAGCTCGGGCAGGGGGTGCCAAGCTCATCGATCTGGGTTGCATGCAGATCAATTATCGCTACCATGGAGAGAATTTCACGTCGCCCGAAGCGATGCTCGATCCACGTGCAAACGTCGAATATGCCGCCCGCTTCCTTGCAAATCTCCATGCCCGCCACGAGACCTGGACCATGGCTGTCGCGCGGTATCATGCCGGTCCGAACAACGATCCTGCCCAGAAGCGATATGTCTGCCGCGTGATCGCAAATCTGGTCGCGACAGGTTACGGAAAATGGACGCCGAACGCCGCGTCCTTCTGTCGTTAAACGTTCGTTAATCACAACCTATACGATTTTAAATCGATGATTTGTTGCAGTGCACGCGCGTGGTTTGAGTCGCAGAAATAAGGCACGTGCAATGGCGTCCATTAACACGCGTTAACCTTTCCACAGAATTAATAGTCGATGTATCGAAATGAACCACTACATCTTGATCAAATCGGTGCGGGGAGCCTGAGCTAGTACCATTTCTACCCACCAAAAGCCTCTAATTGTGACGAGGCGCCACGATTCGTACCAATGACGTATTGGAAAACACCATACTGATTCGGAGCGGACGAATGATCGTAGTGGTTGATGAACGTGAACTTGTAAAAGATGGATACACCTCTCTCTTCGGACGGGAAGGCGTACCCTCCACCGGGTTTGATCCCAAGGAATTCGGCGACTGGGTCTCCACCGCCGCCGACAGCGATATCGATGCTGTCGAGGTGTTCCTGATCGGCCAGGGCGAACGGGCCATGACGCTGCCCCGCGCCATCCGCGATCGTTCCACGGCCCCGGTCATCGCCATCAGCGACACGCCGTCGCTGGAAGCCACGCTCGCCTTCTTCGACTGCGGAGTCGATGACGTCGTGCGCAAACCGGTCCATCCCCGCGAGATTCTCGCCCGGGCAGCGGCCATCCGCCGCCGCCTCAAGTCCCTGTCCAACTACACCGATATCGGTGCGATCCGCGTCTTCTCGGACGGTCGCGATCCCGAGATCGAAGGCGATACCTTCGCCCTGCCGCGCCGCGAGCGCCGCATCCTGGAATATCTGGTCGCCAACCGCGGCCGTCGCGTCTCCAAGTCGCAGATCTTCAATGCGATCTACGGCATCTTCGACGAAGACGTCGAAGAGAACGTCGTCGAGAGCCACATCAGCAAGCTGCGCAAGAAGCTGCGCAAGAAGCTGGGCTTCGACCCGATCGATAGCAAGCGCTTCCTGGGCTACTGCATCGACTGGAGCTGAGCCTCCAACGTCTACCCCGGTTTCTTTAGGAGCCATGGGGTCTTTCGAAAGCGAACGACGAGGGTTCGCAATCGGGAGACGCCATGGCTCCTTTTCATTTCAGGCTGCTGATTTTCCTCAAGAAATAGCGCTCGATCTTTCGTCTCTTCAGCCGGGACGGGCAGCCTGAACAGGTTCACGCAAGGCTTGCTTCCTAGTGTCACCAAGACGAACGAAACGAGGATTGGACATGAGTCTCTACGGAATGATGCGGACCGGCGGATCCGGCATGAATGCACAGGCCAATCGTCTGAGCACCGTCGCGGAAAACATCGCGAATGCCAGCACCACCGGCTACAAGCGCTCATCGACGGAATTCTCTTCGTTGATCCTGCCCTCCACGGGCGGAAGCTACAATTCGGGTGGCGTCGAGACGAAGGTTCGCCGAAGCATCGACAACGAAGGCGCAACGACCACGACGACCTCCGGTTCCGACCTGCGGATCAACGGCGAGGGCTTCTTCGTCGTATCGGACGCGACCGGCAGCCCCTTCATGACCCGCGCCGGCGCCTTCACCAAGGACGAATCCGGCAACCTGGTCAATTCGGGTGGCTACGCCCTTCAGGGCTATGCCTATGTCAACGGCGAGCCGCCGACGGCCATCGCCAACAGCTTCGATGGTCTGACGAACATCAATCTCTCGTCCGGGGGCCTGACGGCAACAGGAACGACGGTTGCAGCCTTTGGTGCCAACCTGGACTCACGGACAACGGCAGGTGCTGATGCATCCACGACCTCGTTGAGCGTCTACGACACGCAGGGCAATGCGCGCGTTCTCGACATCTCCTACACGAAGAGCGGAACCAACGCCTGGAACGTCGCCGTGACGGATCGCGCCAGCGGTGACTCGCTCGGTACGACCACGATGGCCTTCGGAGAAGACGGCAGCCTGACGACGTCGCCCGTCACGGTCACGACGACCGAGAAGACATATGCCGGCGCCAAGCTCAACGAGATCACGCTCGATCTGTCCAAGACGACCCAGCTGGGTTCCGCCTTCACGCCCGTACCCGGAGACAAGGACGGAAACGCGCCGAGCGCCGTTGCCGGCTTCGAGATCGACAAGGAAGGGATCGTTTACGTCAGATACGAAAACAACGATCTGGATCCCCGTTATCGCCTGGCCCTCGCAACGGTTCAGAGCGTCAACAACCTCGAGCCGCAGACCGGTAACGTCTACCTGGCAGGGGCCTCCTCAGGTGAGGTTTCCGTCGGTTACGCAGGGACCGGCCAGTTCGGCGGCGTCCAGGACAATGCTCTCGAAGGGTCCAACGTCGATATCGCCGACGAATTGACGGCGATGATCGAATCCCAGCGCAGCTACACGGCAAATTCCAAGGTCTTCCAGACAGGCGCCGACCTTCTGGACGTCCTGGTCAACCTCAAGCGCTGATCTAGAAAAGGACGGGCTCCGTCATGTCTCTCGCTTCTGCCATTACCACGGCTCAGACGATCTTCAGCAATACCGGCAAGCAGACGGCCGTCGTATCGCAGAACATCGCGAATGTCGGCAGTGCCGACTACTCGCGTCGTCTCGCCATGATGGGCGTAGAC
This sequence comes from Rhizobium sp. PP-CC-3A-592, assembly GCF_003217095.1. Taxonomy (GTDB): domain Bacteria; phylum Pseudomonadota; class Alphaproteobacteria; order Rhizobiales; family Rhizobiaceae; genus Ferranicluibacter. The sequence goes on along the minus strand of NZ_QJSR01000001.1, from coordinate 1,039,892 downwards.
AACGACGGACAGCCTTATCTCAAGGTGCAGCGCGCCCAGAACGACGCGCTGTTCAAGCAGACCGTTGCCAGCATCTCGGACAATGCGGGGCAGTCGCGATTGTTGTTCGGTCTCCAGCAGATACAGTCGGCCTTCGGCGGCTCGGATTATCCGACGTCGCCGTCGACCTACATGACCGCCTTCCGCAGCAGCCTTCAGACGTTCGCTGCATCGCCCAGCAGCATCACGATCGCAAGATCCGCCGTTGCGGACGCACGAGACGTTGCAAACGCCTTGAACTCCGCCTCCACGGTCATCGATCAGGTCAAGGCGACGACGGACAAGGAGATCGGCGAGCAGGTCGTGCAGCTCAACGAATATCTTTCGGCCTTCGAGAAGGTGAACTATACCGTCATCGGAATGCTGGCCAATGGCAAGGATGCGAGCGATGCGCTCGACAAGCGGGACTCGCTCCTGAAATCGATCGCCGGCATCGTTGGGATCTCGACCACCATGCGCCAGAGCATGGACACCGTCATCTATACGAGCGATGGCAGCGTGCTCTTCGAAACGTCGGCACGCAAGGTCGAACTGGTCGGCAAGGACGGGTCTTCGTCTCCGCCGTTTCATGTGGAGGTCGACAATGAAGAGCTGAAGCCGGGCACCGGTGGCAACACCTCGGCGCAGGGAACGCTCGCGGCTCTCTTCCAGCTGCGTGACGATATCGCACCCATGATGCAGAACCAGCTGGACGAGATCGCCCGCGGTCTCATCGTCTCCTTCCGCGAGACGGACCAGACGATTCCCGTGGAAAACCGGGAGCCGGGACTGCCGGGTCTGTTCATCGACTCGAACAGCACGGACATGCCGACGGCGGGCGCGATATCCACAGGTCTCGCCGGACGCATCAGGATCAACGCTGCGGTCGATGACAATCCCATGCTGCTGCGGGACGGCGGTTTCAACAATACGTCCACCTCGACGAACTACACATACAATAGAGACAGCGTTGCGGCCTATACCGGTCGCCTCGACGGCCTCATCGAGCAGATGGGAACGCCGCAGGCGTTCGACGCCACGGCGGATATCGGCGGAAGCGCAACCGTCATGGGCTATGCCTCCAACTCGATCGGCTGGATCGAGCAGCTGCGCAAGGCAGCAACGTCGGCCGACGAGACCAAGGGCGCCATGCTGGCCCAGATGCAGCAGACGCTGAGCAACGAAACCGGCGTCAGTCTCGACGAGGAATTGTCGCTGATGCTCGATCTCGAGCAGTCCTACAAAGCGTCGGCAAAGCTGATGACCACGGTGGACGAGATGCTCAAATCCCTGCTGGACATGGTGAGATAAGATGAAGACGTCATTCATTTCCAACCTGGCCGTTCAAAACGCCATGCGGCTCAGCGTCCAGCGCGGCCAGTCCGAAGTCGTGAAGCTCCAGCAGGAAGTAACGACCGGCATTCATGCCGATCCGGGTGCGGCTCTCGGTTCCAGCGCGGCGCGGCTTGTCAGCCTGAAGGACGAGCTGCAGCGTCTGGCCAACATCAAGGACACGAACGCACTCGTAACCCAGCGTCTCTCGACATCGCAGCTTGCGGTCGAATCGATGCGCAAGGCGGGCGAGGAAATGAACACGACGCTGGTGGGGAGCATGGGCGTCGACGACGCCTCGCGGCTTGCCAACACGAAGACGGCGCTCACCTCGACGTTCAACGCGTTCTTCGTGGCGGCAAACTCCCAGTCGAACGGAGAATACCTTCTTTCCGGCCTCAATTCCGACGCCAGGCCGCTGACGCCTTACGCCGAGAACGCGGCCGCCAAGCAAACCTTTGCCGATGCGTTCGAAAGCTTCAAGCTGGAGAACAACAGCAATCCCGCCAACGCGACGATCACGGGCTACCGCGACCTCTCCGCCGAGCAGATGAAGGACTTCATCGATCGCAAGATCGTGCCTCTCTACGTGGGCGATACGAGCGCCGGTGAAAACGCGGTTCCCGATCAGTGGATGACGGATTGGTCGCAGGCCTCGGACAAGAATGTCCAGAGCCGCATTTCCGGATCCGAAGTCGTATCGACGACGACGAACGCCAACGAGGCGGGTGTCCGTAAGATGGTGCTGGCCTCCGTGATCGCCTCCCAGCTGCTCGCCGAGGATCTCTCCAGCCAGGCGCGCCAGGTCGTCAACCAGACGGCGCAGAACTATACCCAGCAGGCGATTTCCGGTTTGATCAGCATGGGAAGCGATCTCGGTACGTCCGAGGGGCGCGTCGCCAAGGCCAATACGTTGCTGGACTCCCAGACGAAGCTGCTCACCACCCATGTCAGCGACCTCGAGGGTGTCGATCCCTATGAGGCGACCACGCGGATGAAGGCCCTGATGACGCAGATCGAGACGTCTTACACGCTCACGTCGCGAATGCAGCAGTTGAGCTTGATCAATTTCCTCTGATGCGAAGAGGCCTTAGACAAACATGAGGGATGTCTGAATGTATCAGTTTTCGTATGCCGAGATCATGGAGGACGGCGTTGCCGACTCCAAGGATCGTGAGCGGCAAGTCCTCGACCGTTCGATCGCACTTCTCGCATCTGCCAGCCTGCAGAAGGGGTACTCCCGAGAAGCGATCGAAGCGGTCTACTACACGCGGCGTCTCTGGATCCGTTTCATCGAGGATCTGCGCGCGCCCGACAATCAGCTGAACGAAGAGCTGCGTGCCAATCTCATCTCCATCGCCATCTGGATTCTGAGCGAAACCGAGAAGATCCGCAAACGCGAATCCTCGAACTTCCAGGGCATCATCGACATCACAACCATCATCAGGGATGGACTGAAATGAAAAGCACACTGCGTATCTCGCTGAAGTCGGGCGAACGGATCTTTGTGAATGGCGCCGTTCTGCGGGTCGATCGCAAGGTGGCGGTCGAATTCCTGAACGATGTCACCTTCCTGCTCGAAAATCACGTCCTCCAGCCGGAGGACGCGACCACCCCGTTGCGTCAGCTCTATTTCATCGCCCAGATGATCCTGATCAATCCGGAAGGTGCCGAGCAGTCGACCATCATGTTCCGCAAGTCGATCGTCATGCTGCTAAATTGCTTCAAGAACGACGAGATTCTGTCGGAACTGAAGCGCGTCGACGGTCTCGTGATGCAGGGTCGTGCCTTCGACGCCCTGAAGGCGATCCGCGGTCTCTACCCGATCGAGGACAAGATCCTCAACGCCCAGGAAATGGCGCCGGCGATGATTGAACACATCCGCAAGGAGATTGCACCATGGCGGTAGCTATTCCGGTCGGCGCTGCGGCAGCGACCACCACGACGACGAACACCACGGCCAAGGATGCGGCAACCGCGTCCACCAAGGCGAGCCTTAACTATGACAGCTTCCTCAAGCTGCTCGTCGCCCAGATGAAGAATCAGGATCCGACGCAGCCGATGGATTCGACCCAGCAGATCGCCCAGCTCGCCACCTTCTCCCAGGTCGAGCAGACCATCCAGACGAACACCAACCTGGAAAGCCTGCTGCAGCGCACCTCGCTCTCGGAAGCCAATGCCGTCATCGGCAAGACGGTGACGAGTGCGGACGGCAAGACGACTGGCGTGGTCAAGGAGGTCACGCTATACTCCGACGGAATCGTTGCGCTGCTCGAAAACGGCACCAAGCTTCCCATCGGTCCTGGGGTTTCGGTAAAGTAGCGGTCTCGGTCAAGGAATTGGTCCGATCCTCCGTGGTGAAGTGATACTGCAATGAATGAGGCCGACGCTCTCGACATGGTTCAGACGGCAATGTGGACGGTGGTCGTGGCATCGGGCCCGCCCGTTCTTGCCGCCATGGTCGTCGGCCTTGTCGTCGCCCTGATCCAGGCGCTGACGCAGGTTCAGGAAATGACGCTGACCTTCGTTCCGAAGATCCTGGCGGTCCTCGTGACCGTCGCCATCGCCGCGCCGTTCATCGGCTCGCAGGTCTCGATCTTCACCGACATCGTCTTCTCCCGCATCCAGACCGGCTTCTGATCCCTCTTCGGGACCACGCCGGCCATCGACGGCGCCTTCCATGTCGCCTCGCCAGCCATCCCCGCGCAAGCTTGGACACCTAGAACTGTCGGCATATGGGGCGACAGGTATGAATGTCGCCCGCCTCTCATGACGAGACGGACATTCCGATGGCACAACCTCCTGCAATTGTAATCCCCAAGATCGCCCCGAACGGGCGCGATGTCGGCTTCGCGCTCGGCATCGTTGCGATCCTGTCGATCCTCTTCCTGCCGATCCCGCCCTTCCTGATCGACATGGGACTGGCCTTTTCCATCGCCTTCTCCATCCTCATCCTGATGGTGTCGCTCTGGATCCAGCGGCCGCTCGATTTCTCGTCCTTCCCGGTCATCCTGCTGATCTCGACCATGATCCGCCTCGCGCTGAACATCGCGACGACGCGCGTCATTCTCTCGCACGGGCACCAGGGGCACGATGCGGCCGGCAGCGTCATTGCGGGCTTCGCCAGCCTCGTCATGTCCGGCGACTTCGTCATCGGTCTGATCGTCTTCCTCATCCTCATCACGGTGAACTTCATCGTCATCACCAAGGGCGCCACCCGTATCGCGGAAGTCGGCGCCCGCTTCACCCTCGATGCCATTCCCGGCAAGCAGATGTCGATCGACGCCGACCTGTCGGCGGGCCTGATCAACGAGAAGGAAGCGCAGCATCGCCGGCGCGAGCTGGAAGAGGAAAGCTCCTTCTTCGGCTCCATGGACGGTGCCTCGAAGTTCGTGCGCGGCGATGCGGTCGCCGGCCTTCTCATCACCGGCATCAACGTGTTCGGCGGCATCATCATCGGCTATTTCCGCCATGGCATGTCGATCGGCGAAGCGGCGGACGTGTTCGTCAAGCTCTCGGTCGGTGACGGTCTGGTGTCCCAGATCCCGGCCCTGATCGTCTCGCTCGCAGCCGGCCTTCTCGTGTCGCGCGGCGGCACCTCGGGCTCCACCGACCAGGCGGTCGTCGGCCAGCTCAGCAACTATCCCCGCGCGTTGATGGTGGCGGCCGGCCTGCTGGGCATGCTGTCCATCGTGCCCGGTCTGCCCTTCATTCCCTTCGCCACGCTCGGTATCGGCATGGCCGCCATGGCCTACATCATCCCGCGCCGTGCGGCAGCCGCAAGCCAGCTGAAGCGCGAGCAGGATCTGCAGACGGCAGCCCAGGTCAAGGACAGCGAGAAGGACAGCGTCAAGTCCGTCCTCAAGACCGCGGAAATCGAGCTGCTGCTCGGCAAGCAGGTCTCGACCCGACTGCTCGGCGCCCACCAGGAACTCGCCTTCCGCGTCGGCAAGATGCGCCGCAAGTTCGCCAGCCAGTACGGGCTCATCGTTCCCGAGATCAAGGTCTCCGACGACATCGCCGTGCCCGACAAGGCCTACCATATCCGCGTCCACGGCACGACGATCGCATCGAACACGGTGCGTGTCGGTGAAGTCATCGTCGTCACCGGCGGTGGTCGGCGCCCGACGGTTCCCGGCGACGATATCCGCGAGCCCGCCTTCGGCATGCCCGCCGTCTCGATCCTCGAAACCTTCACCGAAGACCTGAAGCGCGAAGGCTTCCACCCGATCGACAACGTCTCCGTCGTGCTCACGCACCTATCGGAAGTCATCCGCAACAACCTGCCGCAGCTGCTGTCCTACAAGGACGTCAAGATCCTCATCGAGCGTCTCGATCCGGAATATCGCAAGCTCGCGGACGAGATCTGCACATCGCATATGTCCTATTCGGGCCTGCAGGCCGTGCTGAAGCTGCTGCTCGCCGAGCGCGTCTCGATCCGCAACCTGCACCTGATCCTCGAAGCGGTCGCCGAGCTTGCCCCGCATGTCCGCAAGACCGAACATATCGTCGAGCACGTCCGTGTCCGCATGTCGCAGCAGCTCTGCGGCGATCTCTCCGACAACGGCACGCTGCGCGTGCTGCGCCTCGGCAACAAGTGGGACATGGTGTTCCACCAGGCGCTCAAGCGCGACGCCAAGGGCGATATCGTCGAGTTCGACATCGATCCGCGCCACCTCGAGGAATTCAGCGAGGAGGCGACCCGGGTCATCCGCGAACATCTGGATCGCGGCATGCCGTTCGTACTGGTATCTTCGCCCGAATCCCGCTCTTATGTCCGCATGATCATCGAACGCCTGTTTGCCACGCTGCCGGTCCTCAGCCATGTCGAGCTCGCAAAGGGGCTCGAGATCAAGATCATCGGCTCCATTTCATGATAACAGACCCGGAAGGCACGGTGCTGGCGCTGTTTGCGGCGTTCTGCCGTATCGGGGCCTGCATCATGGTCATGCCGGGTTTCTCGTCGGCCCGCGTCTCGGTCCAGATCCGCCTCTTTGCGGCGGTCGCGATCTCGATGTCCATCCTGCCGCTGATGTGGAACGACATCTATCCGCAGATCTCCGGCAAGGGTCACACCTATATTTACATCATCACCACCGAGATCGTCATCGGCAGCGTGATCGGCCTCATCGCCCGCTTTTACGCGCTCGGCCTCCAGTTCGTCGGCACGGTGCTCACCATGATGATCGGTTTCACCGCGCCGCCGGCCAGCGACGTGCTGGAAGACTCCTCGGAAAACCAGGTGACGAACATGATCTCCTTTGCCGGGCTCATGGTGCTCTTCATGCTCGATTTCCATCATGTGATCTTCGAGTCGATCTTCGACAGCTACAGGGTCATGCCGCTCGGCGTCGGGTTCGATCCGCAGGGCATCCTGATCACGATGACCAATGCGCTGGAAATGACCTTCATGATCATGCTGCGCCTGTCGAGCCCGTTCATCATCTATGGCCTGCTCTTCAACGTCGCGCTCGGCATGGTCAACAAGCTGGCGCCGCAGATGCCGCTCTACTTCATCTCCGCGCCCTACCTCATCATGGGCGGGTTGTTCCTTCTCTATCTGGGCATCGCCGCCATGCTGCGGCTGTTCGCCGATGGCTTCGCCGTCGTCATGCAGGGAATATAGACATGGCCGGAAACCGCTCGGACAAGCTGAAGCGCCTCGTCGCCGTCCAGCGCCATCTCGAACAGATGGCGGAAAACGAGCTTTCCGAAACCGCCCGCCAGCGCCGCGAACTCGCGACCACGATCGACGTCGTGGCCGACGCCATGGGCTCGGCGAAGCCGCTCCACGCCATGTTTTCCGGCCACTACGCATCCCAGCTTGGCCGCCTCGCCCAGAAGGACCAGATGCTCGAGGGTATCCAGCAGGTGCACGAAGCGCGCGTGCTCAAGGAGCGGGCGAAGGGCGACCGGCTGGCCGAGCATATGAAGGATGCCCGTGCGCTCGAAGAGCGCGCCGAAGCGGACGATGCGATCTACGATCTCATCGACCAGCACGTACTACCAATGATCGATGGTAGGAACCCATAGGATGACGCAGACAGGCCTGTCTGCGCCACCTTCGGCCGGCTTCTCTTCGTCTCTGGCGGCGTCGAGGCTCTTGCACGATGCGACGGCATCGTGGCTGCAAACCTCTCCTAGCCGGAAACGAAGATCGAGCCGATCCTATGGGTTCCTATCATCGATCATTGGTATAATGCATGGCGCGCCAGCTTCCGGTAAGCTTGACCACTCATAGTGGCCCCGGTCGGCAGGATGCGACGGTCTCGTTTCGTCCAGCCGAATATCTGATTTTCATCGCGGATTTTCAGCCTCTGTTCAGCGGGCTGCAGGCCGCATGACGAAGGAAGCACCCGGATGGCCATTTCTCCTCCGACCGATCTGGTGATGGATGTCCTGCGGGCGGCCGATCCGACGCAGGTCAAGGAAGCGCAGGCGCGTCTGCAGTCCAACCGGGCAGCCTTCCGCGCGTCGAGCCTCGCGGAGACCGGCAACGGCTTTTCCAATACGGTCGCGATCCTCAACCAGAACCAGGGCGGTTCCGGCCTGGGGAATATCGACAACCGCGCCGAGCCGAAGAAGGTCCCGGAAACCTATCGCAAGTTCGAGGCCATGGTGCTCCAGAACTTCGTCAAGTCGATGATGCCGAGCAACAGCGAGGACGTCTACGGCAAGGGCACGGCCGGCGACATCTGGAAGAGCATGATGGCCGAGCAGATCGGCAACGTCATGGCCAAGGGCGACGGCGTCGGCATTGCCGCGAGCATGGTGGCCGATGGCGCCGGTGGCACGAGCATGACCAATCGCGTCAGCGCGCAGCTCGATGGCAACAGCGCCAACATCGCCCAGAGCATGGTGCAGGAATATCAGCGCAAGGCGCTGGACGGCTTCCGGGCGAGCGACGCACTGTCCTCGACAGGCAGCATGGAATGATACGGCTTCCGGTCGATCAGACCGGAAACCGTATTCCGTCCATTGAAAATCCGGCCCTCCGGCCAGAGATTTTCGATGGTTCTTGTTTCCGGTTCGCGGAACGCGATCAGCCGGAAACCGTATAAGGGACGCCCGGCCCTGAGGGGGCCGGCGCAGCGACGCGGACCGGCTGCCGGCATCGTCCAGATGCCCCGGCCGCCGGCAGAGGTTCATGTTTCGTACGTGATGTCAGAGGGCTGGCCCCAGACGTCGAGACGTGCGGAAAATCAGGAATGCAGGCGCAGGGTGAGCGGCGAAATCCACCCGAGTGCCGTGCCAAGACGGGAGACGTTCTATGGAAATTCAGGCTTCGGGCGATGTGCGGGTCCGCAACATTCTGGGTCGGCTCGAGATGATCCTCGACAACGAGAACGCCCGGATCGGCGTCGATCCCACCTTCGACCTCAAGGCGTCCAACCTGCGCAAGAGCCGGTGCCTCTATGAGCTGACCATGCTTAACCGCCGGCAGGCGGCGCCGACCGACGTATCCCCGTCCTACCTGTCGCAGGCCAAGCATATCCGCAACAAGCTGGCGACCAATTCCGAGAAGGTCGAGGCCCATCTGGAGGCCTGCCGCTCGGTGGTCGAGCTGCTGAAGACCGCGGCGCAGGATGCCGATGCCGATGGCATCTACTCCGAAGAACAGTTCCGTTACGGCGCGATGGTATGATCAAGCTTCTTCTCACCGGCGTCTGGGTCGCAGGCATCACGCTCGGATCGGTCTATGTCTCGATGCGTCACGCCTCCGCACCGGTGGAATCCAGTGAGGAGCAGGCCCGGCTCGCCGTCCAGGAATACGTTCCCGGCGAGCTGATCACGGTCCCCGTGCTGCGCGATGGCGGCGTGCAGGGGTACTTCCTGACGAAGCTCTCTTTCGCCGTGGACAAGACGAAGGTGAAGACGCTGCCGGTTCCCTTGAAGGAGACCGTCACCAACGCGCTGTTCGATATTCTCGTCGGCAAGCAGCTGATCAATGTCGAGGACAGCAAATCCTTCGATCTCGCCAACTTCAAGTCCGTCGTGAAGGCCGGTCTGAACGAGCAGATGAAGGAAGAGGTGATTTTCGAGGTGCTGGTCGAACAGCTCGAATATCTTTCCAAGGCCGATGTCGCGCGCGTCGCAAATCGCGAAAGCCGCAAGCAGCCGGAGCCCGTTGCCATCGTCGACCGCAACGGCAACACCGCACACGACGTCATCCCCGGTGCAGCCGAAAAGGCAGCCGCCGGCCATTGAGTCGGTGGAGAGCGGAAAGCATCTCCCGTCACGGGCCTGTATCGCCTTGAAACGATCGCTGGGCCATCGCCGAGCGGGAAACATCGTTTCCCAGGTTGTTATCCTTGCTCTTGCTCGCCTTTTCGCAGGATCGTCGTAAACGGATCCTGAATTCCGGAAAAGGCTTTTGATTGAATGGTTTAAACGCGATTTCAGATCGCTTTGCTATTGTGCCGTCAATTGATCCGAGGATCGTGACCGCACAGGCATCCGGGAATATCCGTTCTCGTCACAGCCCGCTCCGTCTCCGCTTGACCGCGACGACGGGCGAGAGCAGGGACAGGAAACGAGGACGGTGCTCGTGCGGCGCGATGCTCCTTGATGGAGGATTGCCCGCATGAAATATTTTCCGCCCGTCTCGATCCAGCCTTCCCACCGCGACATCCTCGACCTCGCGGTCTGCGATTTCGAATGGGAGGAAGCCTTCACCTTCGTGGACGAGGTCGCCTCGTTGCCGATCGGCCAGACGATCATTTCCTTCCTGAATGCCAACAATGCCAACTACATGATGGAAGACCCTGATTACCGCGCGATCCTCGAGCGGCATGTTGTGCTGCCGGATGGCCATGGCGTCGATATCGCCTCCAAGATCTTTCATGGCAAGCCGTTTCCTGCCAATCTGAACGGTACCGATTTCGTGCCGGCCATGCTCACCTATATGCGCACGCCCCGCCGGGTCGCCATGGTTGGCGCGCGCCCCGAGGTCCTGCAGCGGGCCGCCGAGAATTTCGCCAAGCACACGCCCTGGCATACGTTCATTCCGGTATCGGACGGCTACTTCGATCCGTCCGAATCCGATGCCGTCATGGCGAAGGTGCGCAAGGCCAGACCCGACATTCTCTTGATCGCCATGGGCACGCCGCGCCAGGAAAAGTGGATCGACCGCTATGTCGGCCCGGGACATGCCCGGCTCGTGCTCGGTGTGGGCGCACTGTTCGACTTCATCGCCGGCGAGGTGCCGCGTGCACCCGAATCCATTCGTCGCATGCGCTTGGAATGGCTGTACCGCATGACCATCGAGCCGCAACGCCTGTGGAAGCGCTACGTCATCGGCATCCCGGTCTTCCTGCGCTTCGTTCTCTGGCGCAAGCTGACCGGACCGCGCACGGCACGCACCCTGCCGGCCCGGCGGGTCGCGTCGCGGTAAAGTCCGGCACATCGGGCCGGTTCGAGCAAAAACGGTGCACCGGAGAGCGATCTTCCGGTGCAGGCCCATGTCGGCCTTGAAATCCTCGCGAAGAACAGCTTAGGACGCATTGAGGCGATCTGCCGGCGTTCGCGCCCTATATGTCCCTCTGGACGAACCACATCCGCGAGGGCCTGATGAGCACCGTTATCGATGGAAAGACCGTAGCCGCCTCTGTTCTCGACCGCGTGAAGACAGCGGCCAGCACGCTGGAAGAAAGCCACGGCATCAAGACGGGGCTTGCCGTCGTCATCGTCGGCAATGATCCGGCCAGCCACACCTACGTCTCCTCCAAGAGCCGGATGGCCAAGGAATGCGGTTTCGTGTCCGTGCAGCACACGCTGCCGGAAGAGACCACCCAGCAAGACCTCGCCGCCATCGTCGATCGCCTCAATGCCGATCCCGCGATCCACGGCATTCTCGTGCAATTGCCCCTGCCGCCGCATTTCGATGCCGACCCGATCATCCAGTCGATCCGGCCGGAAAAGGACGTGGACGGACTGAATGTTGTCAATGCCGGAAAGCTCGCGACCGGCGACCTGAAGGGCGGTCTCGTCTCCTGCACACCGGCCGGCGCGATGGTCTTCGTTCGCCAGACCCATGGCGCCGATCTTTCGGGCCTCAATGCGGTCGTCATCGGGCGCTCCAACCTGTTCGGCAAGCCGATGGCAGCCCTGCTGCTGGCCGCCAATGCGACCGTGACGGTCGCCCATTCGCGCACCCGGGATCTGCCCGCCGTCTGCCGCAATGCGGATATTCTCGTTGCCGCCGTCGGTCGGCCGGAAATGGTGAAGGCGGATTGGGTCAAGCCGGGTGCCACCGTCATCGATGTCGGCATCAACCGCATTGCGGCGCCCGAGCGCGGGGAGGGCAAGACCCGCCTCGTCGGCGACGTCGCCTTCGCCGAGTGCAAGGATATCGCCGCAACCATCACGCCCGTCCCCGGCGGCGTCGGGCCGATGACCATCGCCATGCTGATGGCCAACACCGTCATCGCCGCCCACCGCGCGGCCGGCGTGGAAGCGCCGAGCTTCTAATTTTTGATGTCAGCCCCCCGGCGCCGGCTTGGTCGAGTCCCGGATGATCAGTTCCGCCTGCCACACCTCGTGTTCCAGTGCGTCTTCCGGGCTTAGCACGTGGGTGATCAGCCGTTCGGCGACGCGGGCACCCGCTGCCCGCAGCGAGGACTGCGTCGTCGTCAGCGGCACGTTGAAATGTTCCGGCTTCAGCAGCGGTAGAACGTCGTCATGCGCGATCAGCGACACGTCGTCGCCGACCTTCAGCCCGGCGCGGTTCAGCGCCCGGACCACGCCCAGCGCCATGACCGTGCTGGAACAGAGAATGGCGGTCGGCGGCCGGGCATCCGCCAGGAATGCCGTCGTCGCCCGAAACCCGTATTCGTCCGTCATGAAGTCATGGGCGATCAGAACATCCTGCGTTTCCAGCCCCGCTTCCCGAAGAGCCGCCAGCATTCCTGCCTTCCGGCGCATGGCGAAGGTCAGGTGTTCCTGCCCGTTGATCAGCGCGATGCGGCGGTGCCCGAGCGAGATCAGCAGCTGCGTCGCCTCGTAGAAGGCCCCGTCATTGTCGATGTCGAGGAAAGGATAGTCTTCGCCCTGACCGATCGCCCGGCCGTGCACCAGATACGGGATCGGCAGCGAGCGCAGCATCTCGATCCGCGGATCGTCGCGACGCACGGAGGCGATGAACAGCGCATCGACATTACCGCTGGCCGCCAGCCGACGAAAGGTCGTCTCTTCCTCCTCCGGCGCACTGGGATTGATGACGAAGTGAAAGTCGTGACGAACGGAAGCCTCCCCGAGACCGGTCAGGAAGGCGCTGAAATGCACGTCGGTATCGATATCGGGAGCGACCGTCATCACGAGGCCGATCGAGGCGGCACGGCCGGTGGCCAGCCGCTGCGCGGCGCGGTTCGGCCGATATCCGGTGTCGCGCACGGCCTGCAGCACGCGCTCGCGCGTTTCCGCATTCACCTCCGGATAGCCGTTCAGCGCCCGGCTGACCGTCGTCTGCGACAGGCCGAGCATCTCGGCCAACTGTCTGAGATTGACGACCATCCTCCAGAACTCCCGCCAAAGCGCTTTGATACCCTCCTCAAAGCGGTACGATTGCTCATTACCATCAAAGGCGTGGCTGCGCAAAACGGTTCTCGCCTTGCCGCACCGCAAACCTTCGCTGCACTGCAAATTAACAACTTACGATGGACAGGCACGCAAAACCTCTTGACTTGCCGCCTCGACCAATGATTTCTTACGCTTCTCAAAGCGCTTTGAAAGCGGCCATCAAGGAAAGATGCCGGCAAGGTGCAGCGGTTTTTCGGGAGGAAACACGTGAAGACCAAACTGATCCTGGGCGCAGCTGCGCTTGCTCTTATCGCAGGAACCGCTTCGGCGGCGGAGCTGAAGTTCAAGCCGGGCGAAGACGCCAAGTTCAACTGGAAAAGCTACGAGGACTTCAAGTCCGGGCATGACCTCAAGGGTCAGTCGCTGACCATCTTCGGCCCTTGGCGCGGCGAAGACCAGGTCCTGTTCGAAGCCGTGCTCGACTATTTCCGCGACGTCACCGGCGCCGACGTAAAATACTCGTCGTCCGAGAACTACGAGCAGCAGATCGTCATCGACACGCAGGCGGGCTCGCCGCCGGATGTCGCGATCCTGCCCCAGCCGGGTCTCATCGCCGACCTCGCCTCCAAGGGCTACCTGACGCCGCTCAGCGAAGGCACGGACAAGTGGCTGCTCGACAATTATGCGGCCGGCCAGTCCTGGGTCGATCTGTCGACCTATGCCGGCAAGGACGGCCAGAAGGCGCTCTACGCGTTCCCCTACAAGATCGACGTCAAGTCGCTCGTCTGGTACGTGCCCGAGAACTTCGAGGATGCGGGCTATGAAGTGCCCAAGACCATGGAAGAGCTGAAGGCCCTGACCGACAAGATCGTCGCGGACGGCGGCACGCCGTGGTGCATCGGTCTCGGTTCGGGCGGCGCGACCGGCTGGCCTGCGACCGACTGGGTCGAGGACATGATGCTGCGCACGCAGCCGGCCGACACCTATGACAAGTGGGTCTCGAACGCCATTCCCTTCAACGACCCGGCCGTCGTCGGCGCTATCGACGAGTTCGGCTTCTTTGCCAAGAACCCGAAATATGTCGATGGCGGCACGCAGGCGGTCTCGTCCACCGACTTCCGCGACAGCCCGAAGGGCCTCTTCGCCTCGCCGCCGAAGTGCTACCTGCATCACCAGGCGTCTTTCATTCCATCCTTCTTCCCGGAAGGCACGAAGGTCGGTGAAGACGCGGATTTCTTCTACATGCCGCCTTATGCCAGCAAGCCGGAACTCGGAAACCCGGTCCTCGGTGCCGGCACGCTCGCCATGATAACCAAGGACACGCCGGCTTCGCGCGCCTTCCTCGACTTCCTGAAGACGCCGATCGCGCATGAGGTGTGGATGGCCCAGTCGAGCTTCCTCACCCCCTACAAGGGCGTGAACCTCGATACCTACGCCAATGCGCCGATGAAGAAGCAGGGGGATATTCTCCTCAATGCGACCACCTTCCGCTTCGATGGCTCCGACCTGATGCCCGGCAAGATCGGCGCCGGCGCCTTCTGGACCGCCATGATCGACTATGTCGGCGGCAAGCCGGCAGCCGATGTGGCGACCGACATCCAGAAGTCCTGGGACAGCATCAAGTAACGACCGTTTCGCGACGTCGCGCGCCGCCTGCCACCATGGCAGGTGGCGCGCGCGGGTTGGATTTTGTGGGTGGACGACGGTCGGCCGCGCCGCGGCTACTGCACAATTCCTGAGATCGGAATCGATTTCCGGATGACATTATGCAGCAGGTAGAGAGCGTTACAGCGAAGCTGAGCGCGTCATGTATGACGCCCGGCGCTGTAGAGGGGGGAACATGCAGCAATTGTTGATGGCTGTGGTAACGATGGTGGCCGGCGTTCTCGCCTGCGCTGCCTATTTCTACGGAACGAACCTGATCCTCGATCTCATCTTCCCGTCGAAGGGTCGATCGGGCGCCAAGGCATCGCGCAATCTGCGCATCAGCAACGCCATCCGCCCCTGGCTCTTCCTGTTTCCCGCGCTCTTCGCCATGACGATCTACCTGATCTATCCGGTGATCTCCTCCGTCTGGCTCTCCTTCCACGACAAGGCCGGGCAGAATTTCGTCGGCGGCGCCAATTATGTCTGGATGATCAATGACGGCGAGTTCCGCCAGTCGATCTTCAACAATTTCCTCTGGCTGCTCGTCGTCCCGGCGCTCGCCACCTTCTTCGGCCTGATCATCGCGGCCCTGACCGATCGCATCTGGTGGGGCAATATCGCCAAGACGCTGATCTTCATGCCCATGGCCATCTCCTTCGTCGGCGCCTCCGTCATCTGGAAGTTCATCTACGACTATCGCGCTGCCGGCACCGAACAGATCGGCCTGCTCAATGCCATCGTCACATCGCTCGGCTTCGAGCCGCAGGCCTGGGTCACCATCCCGCTCTGGAACAACTTCTTTCTGATGGCGATCCTCGTCTGGATCCAGACCGGCTTTGCCATGGTCATCCTGTCTGCGGCCCTGCGCGGCATTCCGGAGGAAACGGTCGAGGCGGCGGTGATCGACGGGGCGAACGGCTTCCAGATCTTCTTCAAGATCATGATCCCGCAGATCTGGGGCACGATCGCCGTGGTCTGGACCACCATCACCATTCTCGTCCTCAAGGTGTTCGACATCGTGCTGGCGATGACCAACGGACAGTGGCAGACGCAGGTTCTGGCCAATCTCATGTTCGACTGGATGTTCCGCGGCGGCGGCGATTTCGGCCGCGGCGCGGCGATCGCCGTCGTCATCATGCTCCTCGTCGTGCCGATCATGATCTGGAACATTCGCAATGCCGCCAAAGAGATGAAGGGACACTGAGATGATCGCATCGAAACGCTCCCCGCTCGTCCTCTTCGTCCACCTCTCGGTGCTGCTGCTGGTCATCCTCTGGACGATCCCGACGGCCGGTCTCCTCATCTCGTCGCTGCGCGACAAGGACCAGCTGGCCGTCTCCGGCTGGTGGACGGCGTTGTCCACCTCCAGCCAGAACCTGACGGTGCGCGCACCGGGCCCGGAAGCGCAGCAGCAGCGCGACGGCAAGTTCGTCATATCCGGCAACGCGCTCGACAATCCCGGCGCTAAGGTCTCCGCCTTCGGCTTCCGCACGCAGGAACCGGCCGCCTTCGAGCCCGGCCAGACCGCGACGCTCAATGACGGCGAGCGGCTGACCGTGCAGGAGGACGGCACATACGAGATCGTCTCCGACGTCGCCATGGAAGGCTCGCGCGGCCAGCGTATCTTCGTCCAAGCCGCCGTCCCCTCGCGCTTCACCTTCGACAACTATCGTGAAGTGCTGAATGCGGAAGGCATCGGCGCGTCCTTCATCAACTCGCTGACCGTCTCCATTCCCTCCACCATCATCCCCATCCTCGTCGCAGCCTTTGCGGCCTACGCCCTCGCCTGGATGCCCTTTCCCGGCCGCACCGTTCTCATCGCCATCGTCGTCGGCCTGCTGGTCGTGCCCCTGCAGATGTCGCTGATCCCGCTGCTCAAGCTCTATAACGGCGTCGGCGCGTTCCTCGGCGTTCCCGCCAAGACCTATGTCGGCATCTGGCTGGCGCATATGGGCTTCGGCCTGCCGCTCGCCATCTATCTGCTGCGCAACTACATGGCCGGCCTGCCGCGCGAGATCATGGAGTCCGCCCGGGTCGATGGCGCCAGCGATTTCGACATCTTCGTCAAGATCATCCTACCGCTGTCCTTCCCCGCACTCGCCTCCTTCGCCATCTTCCAGTTCCTCTGGACATGGAACGACCTCCTCGTTGCCATGGTCTTCCTCGGCACCGGCAATAACGAGCTCGTGCTGACCGGCCGCCTCGTCAACCTGCTCGGCTCGCGCGGCGGCAACTGGGAAATCCTGACGGCGTCGGCCTTCATCACCATCATCATTCCGCTTCTCGTCTTCTTCAGCCTGCAGCGCTATCTCGTGCGCGGCCTGCTGGCGGGATCCGTCAAGGGCGGTTGATCCCACAGGCGACCTGAACCATCGTCTCCCGAACCCACCGTCCAAGGACCTGCCCCTTCCCATGAGCCTGCCCCTTTCCAAGAGCGTGAACGAACAGACCTCCGCCCTGCTGCCCGCCGACCGCGACTGGTGGCGGGGCGCCGTGATCTACCAGATCTATCCGCGTTCCTATCAGGACAGCAACGACGACGGCATCGGCGATCTCAGGGGGATCACGCGCCGGCTACCCTACATCGCCTCGCTGAATGTCGATGCCATCTGGATCTCGCCCTTCTTCACCTCACCGATGAAGGACTTTGGCTACGACGTCTCGAACTATAACGGCGTGGATCCGATCTTCGGCCTGCTGTCGGATTTCGACGATCTGATCGCCGAGGCGCATCGCCTGGGAATCCGGGTCATGATTGACCTCGTGCTCTCCCACACATCGGACCAGCACCCCTGGTTTGCCGAAAGCCGCTCCAGCCGCTTCAACCCTAGGGCCGACTGGTACGTCTGGTCGGACTCCAAGCCGGATGGCACACCACCCAACAACTGGATGTCGATCTTCGGCGGCTCGGCTTGGGCTTGGGACCCGACGCGCCTGCAATATTACATGCACAACTTCCTGACCTCGCAGCCGGACCTGAACCTTCATAACACCGAGGTGCAGGACGCGCTGATATCCGTCGAGCGCTTCTGGCTGGAACGCGGCGTCGATGGCTTCCGCCTCGACACGATCAATTTCTACTTCCACGACCTGCAACTGCGCGACAACCCGGCGCTGGCACCCGAGCGGCGCAACGCGAACACGGCCCCGGCCGTGAACCCCTACAACTACCAGGAACATCTCTACGACAAGAACCGGCCTGAAAACATCGCCTTCCTCCAGCGCTTCCGCGCCGTCATGGACGAGTATCCGGCGATCGCCGCGGTGGGTGAGGTGGGCGACAGCCAGATCGGCCTCGAAATCGCCGGCCAGTACACGTCAGGCGGCGACAAGATGCACATGTGCTACGCCTTCGAGTTCCTCGCGCCCGATCCGCTGACGCCGGCGCGTGTCGCCGAGGTGCAGCATGCCTTCGAGCGGGCGGCGCCTGAAGGCTGGGCCTGCTGGGCGTTTTCCAACCATGACGTCGTGCGCCATGTCTCCCGATGGGGGCAGGGCATCGCGGATCATGACGCCCACGCGAAATTCCTCGCCAGCATGCTGATGTCGCTGCGCGGTTCCGTCTGCATCTATCAGGGTGAGGAACTGGCGCTGACCGAGGCCGACCTCGCCTTCGAGGATCTGCAGGACCCCTACGGCATCCAGTTCTGGCCCGACTTCAAGGGCCGCGACGGCTGCCGCACGCCGATGGTCTGGGAGGCCGACGCGCAGAACGGCGGCTTCGGCGACGGCCGGCCCTGGCTGCCGGTGCCGCCGGAGCATCTGCCCCGCGCCGTTTCGGTGCAGGAACAGGACATGCGCTCCGTCCTCCACCACTACCGCCGTTTTCTCGCCTTCCGTCGCCAGTACACGGCATTGGCCAAGGGCGAGATCGCCTTCAGCCGTATGCAGCGCCGATCCTCGGCTTCGAGCGGAGCCATGGCAACGAGACGCTGCTGTGCCTATTCAACATGAGCGGCGAGACGGCATCGGTCGAACGGCCAGCCGAGCGGCTCGAGGTGCTGACCGGCCACGGCTTCGCCTCGGAACTCGGCGACAACAGCATTACACTGCCCGCCTGGAGCGGATTTTTCGCGCGGATCGTCTGACGACCACGATTGAAGTGAACGGGGAGGGACCCATGTCCGGACTGGAACTACGCAAGATCCGCAAATCCTATGGTGCCGTGGACGTCATCCACGGCATCGATCTGACGATCGAGAAGGGCGAGTTCATCGTCTTCGTCGGCCCGTCCGGCTGCGGAAAGTCGACGCTGCTGCGCATGATCGCCGGGCTCGAGGAGATCACCGGCGGTGAGATGTTCATCGAGGGCGAGAAGGTCAACGACACCCCGCCGTCGAAGCGCGGCATCGCCATGGTGTTCCAGTCCTATGCGCTCTACCCGCATATGACGGTCTACGACAACATGGCCTTCGGCATGCGCATAGCCAAGGAGAGCAAGGAGGAGATCGACCGCCGCGTCCGCGCCGCCGCCGATATCCTGCAACTCACGCAATATCTCGACCGCCTGCCGAAGGCGCTTTCGGGCGGCCAGCGTCAGCGCGTCGCCATCGGCCGCGCCATCTGCCGCGACCCCAAGGTCTTCCTGTTCGACGAGCCCCTGTCGAACCTCGATGCGGCGCTGCGCGTCGCGACCCGTATCGAGATCGCCCGGCTGAACGAGCAGATGGCTGACACGACCATGATCTACGTGACCCACGATCAGGTGGAGGCGATGACGCTCGCGGACCGCATCGTCGTGCTCTCCGGCGGCCATATCGAGCAGGTCGGCCCGCCGCTCGAACTCTACGAGCGCCCCGCCAATCTCTTCGTTGCCCAGTTCATCGGCTCGCCCGCCATGAACATCATCCCCGCCAGGATCGTCGCCACCGGCGCCCAGACGACGGTCGAACTCGTCGGCGGCAAGCGCGACATCCTCGATATCCCGACGCCCGATACCGAAAGCGGCCGCCAGGCGAGCTTCGGCGTGCGCCCCGAAGACCTCCAGATCACCACCGGCGACAGCTTTCTCTTCGAAGGCACCGTCTCCATCGTCGAGGCGCTGGGCGAAGTCACCCTGCTCTACATCGAAGGCCTCGTCCCCGACGAGCCGATCATCGCGAAACTCGCCGGCATCCAGCCGATCAAGCGCGGAGAGCGCGTCCGCTTCACCGCAGACCGCGCCAAGCTGCATCTGTTCGACGGGGAGGGGAAGACGTATCGGCGGTAACGTCCGGCCATGCGGAGAACCACGGTTCCCGCGGAACTAAACAAGCCATCTCCGAATTGTGCTGTGCGAAAACGCAAAGGAGCTTCGCATGGCGTATATCGACGCAAAAGACGGCACGAAACTTCACGTCAAGGATATGGGGCAGGGCCGTCCTGTCGTCCTCATTCATGGCTGGCCTCTGACCGGCGACATGTTCGAATATCAGACCGTGGCCCTGCTTGAGGCAGGCTATCGCGTCATCACCTATGACCGTCGCGGCTTCGGCCAGTCGGGCCATCCAGCGACCGGCTATAATTACGATACCTTCGCCGACGATCTGGCGAGCGTCATCGAGGGTCTAGATCTGCAGGATGTTTCGTTGGTCGGCTTCTCCATGGGCGGCGGCGAAATCGCGCGCTATCTCTCCCGTCATGGCGCATCGCGCATCGCAAAGGCCGTGCTCGTGGCCTCCGTCGCTCCGTATCTTCTCAAGGACGAAAGCAACCCGGATGGCGTCGATGCCAGCGTGTTCGAGGATATGAAGACGCAGATCCGCGAGGATCGTTTCGCCTTCCTGCAGAGCTTTGCAAAAACGTTCTATGGTGTGGGACTGGTCAGCCGTCCCGTCAGCCAGGGCGTGCTCGACTGGTCCTTCGTGCTCGGCGTCATGGCCAGCCCGAAGGCGACGATCGACTGCGTCACGGCCTTCGGAACAACCGATTTTCGTCCGGATCTCGCGTCCTTTACCATCCCGACGCTCGTCATTCACGGCACGGCAGACAAGACGGTTCCCATCGATTCCTCCGGCCGTGCGGCCGCAAACGGCATCTCTGGTGCGCGACTGATCGAGTATGACGGCGAACCCCACGGTCTGTTTGCAACCGTACCGGACCGGTTGAACAAGGATCTGCTGGAGTTTCTGGCATGAGACAAAAAAGAGCGCGCCGATGATGTCGGCGCGCTCTTTTCTCATGCGAATGACAAAAGTCTATCTGGACGATGAATGTCGTCGTTCCCAAGGCGTATCGTCCGAACGGAATGAGGTTTCCATCGAGATGCCGCCTCTAAGCCGCCTCTCGAACCAGAATATCGACATGAAGCCCGGCTCTTGCAAGCAGGGTCACCAGCGTGTCGATCGAGAACAGGGTAATTCTCCCACGCATAAGATCTGAGATGCTCGGCTGGGGAACGGCCAATCGGTTCGCAGCTTCGGCCTCTGTCCAGCCTTCCGTGCGGATATGCTGCTCAAGGGCTCCCATCAGTTTTGACCGGAGCTTCAGGTTCTCAGCTTGAGCGGCGTTATCCTCGATTGCATCCCAGACACTTACAAATGTTTCATCACTCATGGGTCGAGTCCCTTGACCAGATCGCGATAGCGCTGCGTCGCGAGGTCCAGATCTGTCTTGCCTGTCTTCTGCGTCTTTTTCTGGAAGCAATGTAGCACGTAAACCGCATCGGCAAACCGGGCGACATAGATGACACGGAAAGCCCCAAATTCATCCCTCACCCTGATTTCCTGGACGCCCTTGCCAATGGATAGCATGGGCTTCCATTCGGAGGGTGGCTGGGCGTTCTGCACCTTCTCAAGTTGATAGCCAGCTTCACGCCTGACCGCATCCGGGAAGGCCCGCAGATCTCGAAGACTGTTGCCGCAGAACGTGAGAACCTTCATTCGTTAAATATACAAGGCACCGTATATTCGTGAAAGCTGCATCAGTGAAAATTAATGAAAAAACACGCTCGCCCCGTGTTCCGCAGCACCCGTCATCGCCCGGAACGGCGCAAACAGCTCTCGGCCCATGCCGAATTCGTTGCCGGAGAGGTCGGCTTCTGCCGGCGCGCGCGCGGCCAGTTCCGCGTCCGATACCAGTACGTTGATCTCGCCGGTCGTGGCATCGAGGCGGACGATGTCACCTTCGCGGATCTTGGAGATCGGGCCGCCGTCCTTGGCTTCGGGGGTCATGTGGATGGCGGAGGGGACTTTGCCGGAGGCGCCGGACATGCGGCCGTCGGTGATGAGGGCGACCATCTGGCCGCGATCCTGAAGGATGCCGAGCACGGTCGTCAGCTTGTGGAGTTCGGGCATGCCGTTCGCCTTTGGGCCCTGGAAGCGCACGACGGCGACGAAATTGCCCTCGAGCTTGCCCTCCTTGAAGGCGTCGTTGAGGCCAGCCTGATCGTGGAAGATCTTCGCCGGCGCTTCGATGATGTGGCGCTCCGGCTTGACGGCCGAGATCTTGATGACGGCCTTGCCGAGGTTGCCGGTGAGCATCTTGAGGCCGCCGGTCGCCTGGAAAGGCTTGTCGATGGTGGCGAGCACCTTCGGGTCGTGGCTGACGTCAGGCGCGCGCTCGCGGGCGACCGTGCCGTTCTCGCCGAGCTTCACGTCGATCGCATAGGCCTGAAGTCCATGGCCAAAGACGGTGCGCACGTCCTCGTGGATCATGCCGGTCTTCAGCAACTGGCCGATGAGGTAGCCGATGCCGCCGGCGGCGTGGAAATGGTTCACATCCGCAAGGCCGTTGGGGTAGACGCGGGCGAGCAGCGGAATGATGTCGGAGAGCTCCGAAATATCCTGCCAGGTGAGCATGATGCCAGCGGCGCGCGCCATGGCGACGAGGTGCATCGTGTGGTTGGTCGAACCACCCGTCGCATGCAGGCCGATGACGCCGTTGACGATGGAGCGCTCGTCGATCATCTCGCCGGCCGGCGTGAACTCGTTGCCGAGCGCGGTGATCGCCAGCGCCCGCTTGGTCGCCTCGCGCGTCAGCGCGTCGCGCAACGGCGTGCCGGGATTGATGAAGGAGGCGCCGGGCATGTGGAAGCCCATGATCTCCATGACCATCTGGTTGGAGTTGGCCGTGCCGTAGAAGGTGCAGGTGCCAGGGCCGTGATAGGACTTGGATTCGGCATCGAGCAGTTCGTCGCGGCCGATCTTGCCTTCCGCATAGAGCTGGCGCACGCGGGCCTTCTCGTCGTTCGGCAGGCCGGTCGTCATCGGACCGGCGGGAATGAAGACGGCGGGGAGGTGGCCGAAGGTCATGGCTGCGATCATCAGGCCGGGCACGATCTTGTCGCAGACGCCGAGATAGACGGTGCTGTCGAACATATTGTGCGACAAGCCGATGCCGGCGGCCATGGCGATGAGGTCGCGCGAAAACAGCGACAGCTCCATGCCGGGCTGCCCCTGCGTCACGCCATCGCACATGGCCGGAACGCCGCCCGCCACCTGCGCGATGCCGCCGGCTTGCGCCGCCGCTTCGCGGATCATCGCCGGGTAAGTCTCGAACGGCTGATGCGCCGACAGCATGTCGTTATAGGAGGTGATGATCCCGAGATTGGGCACGGTGTCTCCCGACAGCGCGACCTTCTCGGAGGGGGAACAGACGGCGAAGCCGTGCGCGAGATTGCCGCAGCCGAGCACGGAGCGGTGCACGCCCTTGGCGGCGGCGTTGCGCACCCGGTGCAGGTACAGTTCGCGCGATGGCTTGGAGCGCTCGACGATGCGGGCGGTGATGGCTGCGATGCGGGGATCGACGGTCATGGCCTATCCTTCCGGGGCCGCTCGGCCCCTGTCTCAGATGTGGATCATCGGTATCGGCGCAAATTGAGCGCCGGTTGTGTCAAGTCTCGCGCGACGGGCCGGTGACCGTGACGACACCCCTGTTGAGGTGCCCTCTGTTACGGCGCCCAGTAGATCGCGACCGGCGAGGCGGCGCGGCGCAGAATGGCGCGGATCGGCATGTCCGTTTCCGGGCCGTCCCCTTGCGCCGTCTCCAGCACCGTCTTCTTGGCGTTACACTCGATATGCAGCACCAGAAGCCGCGCATCCTCGAGGCTCGTAAACGTGTAGGTCAGTCGCGGCTCGCCGGCCCCGTCCGCCTGCATGGTCATCACGCCGCGCGGTGTCTGCGGGTCGAGCGCCTCGGCAAGGCGCGATCCGCCCGGAAAGAACGAGGCCGTGTGCCCATCGCCGCCCATGCCCAGCACCACGACGTCGAAAGGCCGGCCGATCCCGGCCGTTTCCTTGGTTGCGGTCGCCGCGGATTCCTCGGCCGTGGCCGTGGGGTAGTAGAGCGGCTGGAAGGCGGCGGCGGAAGCCGCGCCCGTCAGAAGGTTGTCGCGCACCAGCTTTTCGTTGGAACGATCGCTGTCGGGCTCGACGAACCGCTCGTCCACCAGCGTCACGGTGACCTTGGTCCAGTCGAGCGGCGCGTTCGAAAGCGCCTTGAAGAACGCCTTGGGCGTCGAGCCGCCGGAAACGGCGATGGAGGCCGATCCGTCTCTGGCAATGCCGGCGGAAAGAGCGTCGGCAACGGCCTTCGCCAGGTTTTCGGCAAGCTCTGCCGAGGTCTCGAAGGTGTGGAGCTTCGCAGTCATGGCTCAGACCACTTCATGCCATGTGCGGCCGTCACGCTCGATCAGCGCGATCGCCTGGCTCGGGCCCCAGGTGCCGGCCGTGTAGGACTGCGGCTTCTGGCCCACTTCGTCCCAGGCCTTGAGGATCGGATCCACCCAGCGCCATGCGGCTTCCACCTCGTCGCGACGCATGAACAGGGTCTGGTTGTTGCGGATCACGTCGAGCAGCAGCCGCTCGTATGCGTCGGCGCTGCGGGCGTTGAAGGATTCGGCAAAGGTCATGTCCAGAGACACGTTGCGCAGGCGCATGCCGCCCGGGCCCGGATCCTTGATCATCAGCGACTGCTTGACGCCTTCGTCCGGCTGCAGGCGGATGATCAACTGGTTGGCTTCCACGCGGCCGGCCGCGTCGTCGAAGATCGAGTGCGGGATCGGCTTGAAGGAAATGACGATTTCCGACATGCGGGTCGCCATGCGCTTGCCGGTGCGGATGTAGAAGGGAACGCCCGCCCAGCGCCAGTTGTTGATCTCGGCCTTGATGCCGACGAAGGTCTCGGTGTTGGACACGCCCCCCTCGAGCTCTTCGAGGTAGCCTTTGACCGGGCCGCCGGCAGACGCACCGGCCTTGTACTGGCCACGCACCGTCATCTTCTCGACATTGGCTGCGGTAATCGGCTTCAGCGCGCGCAGCACTTTCAGCTTCTCGTCGCGCACGGCCTCCGCATTCATGGATGGCGGAACCTCCATCGCGACGAGGCAAAGCAGCTGGAGAATGTGGTTCTGCACCATGTCGCGTAGCGCACCGGCCGTGTCGTAGTACCCGGCGCGGCTTTCCAGCCCCACGGCTTCAGCCACCGTGATCTGGATGTGGTCGATATAGGACGAATTCCACAGCGGCTCGTACAGCGTGTTGGCAAAGCGCAGCGCCATCAGGTTCTGCACGGTTTCCTTGCCGAGGTAATGGTCGATGCGGAAGATCTGTTCTTCCTTGAACACCTTGCCGATCGTGTCGTTCAGCTCCAGTGCGGAAGCGAGGTCGCGGCCGATCGGCTTTTCCACCACGATGCGCGTGGTCTTGGTGATCAGCTTGTGGTCGCGGATCTTCTCGGAAATGGCGCCGAAGATGCCGGGGGCGACGGCGAGGTAGAAGGCGCGGACGCGGTCCTTGGCCTCGTCCAGCAGCGCCTTCAGCTTGTCCCAGCCCTGGTCGGTCTTGGCATCGACGGAGATGTAGAAAAGGCGGTCGGTGAACGTCTTGACCTGCGCCTCGTCATACTCGCCGGCCTTCAGGTGTTCCTTCAGCGCCGCGCGGCCGAACTGGCGGTATTCCTCGTGCGTCATCGCGGTGCGCGAGGCGCCGATGATGCGGGTCGGGTCGGTCAGCTGGCCATCGAGCTGGCGGTGATAGAGGGCAGGAAGGAGCTTTCGCTCGGCAAGATCGCCGGTGCCGCCGAAGACGACATAGTCAAAGGGTTCGACGGGAATGATCTGGCTGCTCATGGGATATCGATCTCTCTCGGGTCGGGCGTTTTATAATCTAATCGATTTAAAGGCGCTAGTGCTGCGTTGCAAAAAATGCGCCGGGAGGTGGGTCAGAGCTTGTCGCGCAGAGCATACCAAGTGAGTGCCAGGAACAAAAGCGGCGATCGGAAACGGCGACCGCCGGGGAAGGCGGGGACGCGCAGTTCCTTCAAAAGGTCGAGATCGCCACCGCGTCCGAGCACGAGATCGGCATAGAGCTTTCCGCAATGATTGGACAGCATGACGCCATGGCCGGAAAACCCGCCAATGGTGGTGACGCCGGGCATGACCTCGCGCACGAAGGGCTGACGCGGCATGGTGATGCCGACGGACCCGCCCCAGGCATGGGTCATCTGCACGTCGGCAAGGTCCGGGTAGATCTCCGCGATCTGCCGCCGGATATGGGTGGAAATGTCACGCGGATTGTCGGCCGTATAGGCCTCACGACCGCCGAAGAGCAGCCGCCCGTCGCGCGACCGGCGAAAGTAGCGCACCACGAAGCGGCTGTCGGCAACGCTCTCGCTACCCGGCAAAACCGGCGATGTGTCGCCCAGCGGCTCGGTGGCCCCGATGAAGGAGCGGATCGGCATGACATGCGAAGCGGTTACCGGCTCCAGCGTGCCGATATGGGCGTTGCAGGCGATCAGCGCCCGGTCGGCGCGGATCGTGCCGCGCGCGGTTTCCACGAGCACTTTGCCCTGGGACAGCCGGATGTTCGTGGCGTTGCTGTTCTCGAACAGCTGCGCGCCTGCCGCCTGCGCGGCGCGGGCAAGCCCCACCAGCAGCTTCATCGGCTGGATATGGCCGGTGCCGGTGTCGCGGATGCCGAGAACGTAATGCCGCGATCCCACGCGTTTGGCCGTCTCCGCGGCGTCCATCATCTGCATGTGCGGATAGCCGTAATCGCGCGCCATGCTCTCGACATAGGCCCGGTAGTCTCTCTCGGAGGAAGCCTTGTGCGTCACCGAGAGGTGGCCCGGCTGGTACTCCATGTCGATGTCGTGGCGCGCGGCGAAGGCGAGGAGACCGCGCTTTGCATCCTCCGCCATGTCGAAGAGCGCTTTGGCCCGCTCCCGGCCGTACTGCTTTTCAAGCTCGTCCACTTCGGCACGCTGGCCGGTGCCGAACTGCCCGCCATTGCGCCCGGACGCCCCGTCGCCGAACCGGTATGCGTCGATCAGCACGACCCGTACCCCGCCGGCGGCGAGGTTATAGGCCGCCTGAAGGCCGGTGAAGCCGCCGCCAATGACGGCGACATCGGCCGTCATGTCGCCATCGAGCGTCGGATAGGCCGGGCGCTCGCCGACGGCATCCTCGTACCAGGAGATGCCCGGCGAGATCGGGCTCTGCCACTCTGCCTCGGAGGTCATGGCAAGGCTCACACGTTGAGAAGCAGATATTCCCGCTCCCAGGGGCTGATCACCTGCATGAACGTCTCGAACTCCCCGCGCTTCACGCCGGCATAAATGGCGATGAACTCGGCCGAGAACACGTCGTGGAAGGCGGGTTCCGCTTCCAGTGCTGCGACGGCCTCCAGGAGACCGCGCGGCAGCTCGATCGCCTTGGTGTTGACACTGTCGTCGGCCGGTGCCGTCGGCTCC
Organism: Rhizobium sp. PP-CC-3A-592; assembly: GCF_003217095.1. Classification (GTDB taxonomy): domain Bacteria; phylum Pseudomonadota; class Alphaproteobacteria; order Rhizobiales; family Rhizobiaceae; genus Ferranicluibacter. Next base: position 1,012,709 of record NZ_QJSR01000001.1, on the reverse strand, counting down.
AGCGCCTGCGTCAGGCCGAGATAGCCGCAGCCGAGCGAGGCCGCGAGCGCCAGATAGGGGTTGGCGTCCGAACTCGGCAGCCGGTTTTCCACGCGCCGTGCGGCCGGTTCGGAATCCGGCACACGAAACGCCGTCGTCCGGTTGTCGTAGCCCCAGGCATTGTTGACCGGTGCCGACATGTCCGGCGTCAGCCGGCGATAGGAGTTCACATAGGGTGCCATCATCGACAGCGCCTTCGGAATATAGGTCTGCATGCCCCCGATGAAGTGGAAGAACTCCTTGGAGGGCGAGCCGTCCGCGTTCGAAAACAGGTTGCGGCCGGTGTTCACCTCCACGATCGACTGGTGGATGTGCATGGCCGAGCCCGCCTGGCTCTGCATCGGCTTCGCCATGAAGGTCGCATAGATCCCGTGCTTCAGCGCAGCTTCGCGGATCGTGCGCTTGAAAAGAAACACCTGGTCGGCAAGCTCGATCGGGTCGCCATGCCGCAGGTTGATCTCGAGCTGCGCCGGTCCCTCTTCGTGGATCAGCGTGTCGATCTCCAGGCCCTGCTTTTCGGAGAAGTGGTAGATGTCGTCGATCAGTTCGTCGAACTCGTTGACGCCCGCGATCGAATAGGCCTGCCCACCCTGGATCGACCGACCGGAACGGCCCTTCGGCGGATGCAGCGGATAGTCGGGATCGTCGTTCTTGGCGACGAGGTAGAACTCGATCTCGGGGGCGACGACCGGCTTCCAGCCCTTCAGCCGGTAGAGTTCCAGCACATGCTTCAGCACGTTGCGCGGCGTATAGGGCACGTTCTCGCCCTTGGAGCCGGCGATATCGCAGATCACCTGCGCGGTCGGGTCGGTCTCCCACGGAACGATGGAGAGCGTGGAGAGGTCCGGCACGAGCTTGATGTCGCTGTCGCGGCTGTCATAGCGGAAGTCGCCCGTTTCCTCCGGATACTCGCCCGAAATCGTGTGCCGGTAGATGGCAGAGGGCAAAGCGAGCGAGGTGTTGGAGGTGAACTTGGAAGACGGCATCATCTTGCCGCGGGGAACGCCGGCAATATCGGGCGTGATGCACTCCACGTCTTCGATACCCCGGACCTTCAGCCAGTCGGCGGCTTCCTTCCAGGTCTTCACCCCGCGCGGCGCCTGAAGGGCGGACGGGATCTTGTTGCTTTTACCAGATTTCGTCGTTGTGTTAGCGATCGTTTTCTTCGCAGGCATAAATCACCGGGGTTCTTTCGGATATTGCTTATCATAGACGGTGTTTGACGATTGGCCAGCTTGCAGAGCGCGAAAATGCTGGAGATTGAATGCCGTTGACGTTATCGCGGCATCTTGAACCAAAAGGAGACGCGACGTGGCAAAGAGCTTCGACGTGGTGATCATCGGCGCGGGTGCGGCGGGAATGATGTGCGCGGCAGAAGCCGGCCGCCGGGGCCGCAGCGTGCTCGTTGTCGATCACGCGAAAGCGCCGGGCGAAAAGATCCGCATCTCCGGCGGTGGTCGCTGTAACTTCACCAATCTTCATACGGCACCCGCCAACTTCCTCTCGCAGAACCCGCATTTTGCCAAATCTGCGCTCGCCCGCTACACGCCGCGCGATTTCGTCGCCCTCGTCGAGCGACACGGCATCGGCTGGCATGAAAAGACGCTGGGCCAACTGTTTTGCGACGATACCGCCCGCGACATCGTCCGCATGCTCATGGAGGAGATGAAGGCGGCCGGTGTCGTGCTCCGACTGGCAACCGAGATCGCAGGCGTCGAAGCCTCGGCCACGGGCTTTCGCGTCGGTCTTGCCGAAGAGACCATCGACGCCCGCACGCTCGTCATCGCGACCGGCGGCAAGTCGATCCCGAAGATGGGTGCCACCGGCTTTGCCTATCGCATCGCCGAGCAGTTCGGCCTGGCGCTGGTCGAAACGCGTCCCGGTCTCGTGCCGCTGACGGTGGCCGATGCAGCGAAAGAGAGCCTCGGAGCGCTCGCGGGTCTCGCGGTGGATGTGCGCGCTGCCTGCGGCAAGACGGCGTTCAACGAAGCCATGCTCTTCACCCATCGGGGTCTGAGCGGACCGGCGATCCTGCAGATCTCGTCCTACTGGCGCGAAGGCGAGGAGATCCGCGTGGCCTTCGAGCCGGGTACCGATCTGGGCGCCCTGATGAAGGCGGCCCGCCGTACGCAAGGCCGACAGGCGGTGCAGACCGTGCTTGGCGAACACCTGCCCAAGCGCCTCGCGCAGCATCTGGCGACGGAGGCGGGGCTTCTCGACCGCCCGCTGGCCGACCTCTCCGACAAGGCGATCGACGGGCTGGTGGCGATCGTGTCCGGCTGGTCGCTGAAACCCGCAGGGTCGGAAGGCTACCGCACGGCGGAGGTCACGCTCGGCGGCGTGGACACCCGCCATCTGGATTCCCGCACCATGATGGCAAAGGCCGTTCCCGGCCTTTTCTTCATCGGTGAATGCGTCGACGTCACTGGCTGGCTCGGCGGTTATAATTTCCAGTGGGCCTGGGCCTCCGGCTTCTCCTGCGGCCAGGCCGTCTGATCCGGTACGTGCCCATGATGCCGAAAGCGTGAAGGGGCTTCAGCCCTTGTTAACGAAACTGTCCGACCCTACCTGACGGATGGGAACGGATTGTCCCGCAGCGGCACGTTTTCGCATTTTTAACGGGTGCGACAGAAAGTGGCTGGTGGATCGTCTCAACCGGGTCTATTCTCTTCGGACGGAAGGACATGATATCATGAACCAGCATAGCCGACGCAATGCCCGTGCCATCGCCATCGCAAAGGCCGATGATAGCCGTACGCAGAAAATACTGGCGCTGACCTATACCGCCGCTGCCGTTCTGACAGCCGCCGCCATTATCGGTCTCTCCGCCCTCGGATCGTTCTAAAGCGGTCGCAAACGGGCGAACATGCTTCTGGCTGCATCGAGAGCTGCAGCTTGGCATCCTGCGCGGACAATGACGCGCGTTGGTCGTTTCCCCACGTGAGGCCGCCCACCTATGGGTGCATTCGTACATCTCGAGAACCGGCGGCCCCTTAGGGGCCATTTCTTTGAGGTCCGTCTGGCCGTGAGGCCGTCGAGGTGCGTCTCGCCTGTTTGCCATGCCGACATGGCAGGTGCGTGACAATGTCTTCCGCTGCTTACATGAAATTAACGCATCTCGTCCAAGCTGCACCCATTGAGGAGCAGGCTTGGACGACGCGACCGGAGGGCTGCGGCGTCCTGCAATGATTGCGAAGCGGCTGGCGGTATCCCCGCATTCTATCAGACCATGATGACGGCCTGACATGAAGCGCACCGAAGAAGCCGATGGCGGCTTGGGGGGAGGCGGATGCAAGGCCTGAAAGCCAGGACCCGCCTATGTTCATCGACAAGATCCTTGCCCGCTTCAAGATTCAGACGAAGGTTCTCTTCTTCATCCTGCCCTTCGTCGTCAGTATCTGCGCCGTGGGCCTGACCGGGCTCTACGCATCCGGCTTGCTGCAGGGGCGCATGGAAATCTCCAATAGCGTGCTCCAGTCGCTGTCCGGCTTCCGCGACGTCTATGCCGGCATGAACGCGTTCCTGACGGACGCGAGCGAACAGACGCGCGACGACGTCGTCCTCAAGATCACCAGCCAGGAGGCCGTCCTTAACGCGACGCGCGCCCAGATGGAAAACAGCGAGGGCGCCAGCCAGCTCGACAGCGCCATCGCCGGCACCGCGAAGATCCGCGAGCGCGTCGGCGAACTCTGGAAGCTGCATGAGACGGAAGTCGCGCTGCGCACCTCCATCACCAAGAGCATCCGTCTTCTCCTCTCGACGCAGGGCAAGCTGATCGAGGAGGCAACCGCCGTCGAGCAGCGAGTCCGCGACGACGAGACCAAGGCAAAATCCCTTCTGCGCGAAGCCGAGCGGCTGACCGCCTCCAGCGACATCCTCACCGGCCTCACCTCCGATTTCGCCCGCGCGCCGACGCCTGAAGCCAAGATCAAGGTGGCGCGCGACGGCCAGGCCGCGCTCGAACAGGTTCTCGCCCAGATCGGCACGGCGCTTCCGGCCAACCAGAAGGCCGTGGCCGACACGTTCAAGGCGACCATCGGCGAGATCCGCACGCTGACCAACAATGGCGACCTGAGCGACGAAAACGCCAAGGCGATCGGCCGGCTGGTCGCGCGCTTCCGCCAGGCCAGCATCCAGTTCCAGACCGCGGCCACCGCGACGATGCGCAATGCGACGGCGACCTTCGGCAAGCTCGATGCGCCGCTGATCAAAGCCAACAAGATCCTCGAAAACGCACGCGCCATCGTCACCGCCGTTTCCGGAATCCGGCTTGCTGCCAGCAGCTTCCTCGAAACGTCTCAGCAGACGGACCAGGCGCGCCTTGCCCGCGAGGTCAACGTGCTCAATCAGGAAGTCCTCAACATCGCATACACCGCACCCGAAATGCCCTTCTTCGCGGGCCTTGCGGCAACCGTCCAGCCGGTCGCCGGCAAGATCAAGTCGGACAGCATGTCGCTGATCGGCGTCAGCGCGGGCCGGCATAAGGAATTCGCCGAAGCGGCAGCTGATATCGACCGGATCTGGCAGCAGCTTGTCGGCTTTGCCGAGGACCAGAAGACCAATGCGGCGATCGAGCGCGAGAAGGCCAATCAGGTCTCCGTCTTCGCGACCGCCGGCGGGGTCGTCATCGCCCTTCTCGCCGGCATCGCGCTGGTGCTGACGCTGAAAGGTCCGATCGGCCAGATCACCGCCGCCATGCGCCGGCTGGCCGAAGGGGCGCTCGACACGCGCATCGACGGCGACGCCCGTCAGGACGAGATCGGCGACATGGCCCGCGCGCTGGGCGTCTTCAAGGAAAATGCTCTGTCGAAAGTGCGGATCGAGGCGCAGAGCGAGGAGCAGCGGTTGCAGGCCGATGCCGAGCGCAGCCGCAACGATGCCGAGAAGCAATCGATGGACAGCCAGATCGATTTCGCGGTCAGCCAGCTCGCCGCCGGCCTCGGGCGCCTTGCCCAGGGGGATCTGTCGCAGCAGATCGAGACGCCGTTCAACGGCCGCCTCGAACAGCTGCGCGTCGATTTCAACGGCTCGCTTGTCCGCCTGCAGGATACGCTCCTGCAGATCCGCAACAATGCCGTCCTGATCCAGCGCAGCGGCAACGACATGCACGCCTCCGCCGACAGCCTGTCGCGTCGCACCGAAGCGCAGGCCGCATCGCTCGAGGAAACCGCCGCTGCCGTCGATCAGATCACGGTCACCGTGCGCTCCTCGGCCGAGCGGGCCCATGAAGCCAATGTCGCCGTGTCGCACACCAAGAAGAGCGCCGACGGCTCGGGCGTCGTGGTCACCAATGCCATCTCCGCCATGAGCCGCATCGAGGATGCCTCGCGCCAGATCGAGCAGATCATCGAGGTCATCGACGAAATCGCCTTCCAGACCAACCTCCTCGCGCTCAATGCCGGCATCGAGGCGGCGCGGGCAGGGGAGGCGGGCAAGGGCTTTGCGGTGGTCGCGCAGGAAGTGCGCGAACTCGCCCAGCGCTCGGCCGGTGCGGCGCGCGAAATCAAGGGGCTGATCAACAAGTCCACGCTCGAAGTGACGGCGGGTTCGCAGGCCGTGAAGGAAACGGGCGCCGTGCTCGCCTCCATCAGCCAGCAGATCGTCACCGTCAGCCAGCACGTCGACATGATCGCCACGGCCAGCCGCGACCAAGCTTCCGCCCTCCACGAGGTCAACGGCTCCGTCAACCAGATGGACCAGATGACCCAGCAGAACGCCACCATGGTCGACGAAGCCACCACAGCCAGCCGCAACCTCGCTGAGCAGGCTGATACCCTGATGCAACTGGTGGAACAGTTCCGCCTGGAACCCGCAACAGGCCACCGCATGGGCCGTGCTGCCTGAGGGTAGCGATGGACCACAGTTTGATAGGAAGAACGCCGGGCTCAGTCCCGGCGTTCTTCGTCAGGGCATCTGCTTCCCGATAACTGTTTGAGAGTTTACGAAACAAGACCCTCTTGTCAGCGGATCCTACGCATCCTCACGATGCCCCCGCTCACCCCGCCGCAAACGCCGCGCGCTCGTCCCGTTCCCGCTGGATCTGCTGGCGGCGGGAGACGATGGAGGCGATGAGGACGCCGGTGGCGACGATGCCGATGAGGATGGTGCAGGCGGCGTTGATCTCGGGCGTGACGCCGAGGCGTACCTGGCTGTAGATCTTCATCGGAAGCGTCGTTGCGCCGGGGCCGGAGGTGAAGCTGGAGATCACGAGATCGTCGAGCGAGAGGGTGAAGGCCAGCACCCAGCCGGAGAAGACGGCCGGCGCGATGACCGGCAGCGTCACCTGAAAGAAGGTCGCGGTGGGCGTTGCGCCGAGATCGAGGGCAGCCTCCTCGATCGACCGGTCGAAGCTTGCCAGCCGCGACTGGATGACGACCGCGACGAAGCACATGGTGAAGGTGATGTGCGCGATCGTCAGCGTCCAGAAGCCGCGATCGAAGCCGATGGCGACGAAGAGCAGCAGCATCGACAGGCCCGTGATCACCTCCGGCATGACGAGCGGCGCATAGATCATGCCCGAAAACAGCACCCGGCCGTGAAAGCGCTGGTAGCGCGTCATGGCAAGAGCCGCAAGCGTGCCGAGCACGGTTGCGACCGTCGCCGAGAGCAGGCCGACGCGCACAGTAACCCAGGCGGCATCCATCAAAGCCTGGTTGCGGAAGAGCTGCCCGTACCATTGCGTCGAAAACCCGGCCCAGACGGTGACGAGCTTCGATGCGTTGAAGGAGAAGATGACGAGCAGCACGATCGGCAGATAGAGGAACGCAAAGCCGATGACGATGGAGGCGATGTTGAAGCGGGACCAGCGGTTCATCTCTATCGGCCCTCGCGATCGAGGCGCGATTGCGCGTTCTGAAAGAACATGATCGGCACCACGAGGATCATCAGCAGGATGGCGGCGACGGCCGAGGAGACGGGCCAGTCGCGGTTGGCATTGAACTCGTTCCAGAGCGTCTTGCCGATCATCAGCGTTTCCGAGCCGCCGAGAAGATCGGGAATGACGAACTCGCCGACGGCGGGAATGAACACCAGCAGGCAGCCGGCGACGACGCCCGGCAGCGACAGCGGAAACGTGATCCGCCAGAAGGCGGAGATCGGCGTGCAGCCAAGATCCTGCGCCGCTTCCGTCAGGCTGTGGTCCATCTTTTCGAGCGCCGAATAGAGCGGCAGCACCATGAACGGCAGGTAGGAGTAGACGATGCCGATATAGATCGCGGTATTGGTGTTGAGGATGATCAGCGGCTCGCTGATCAGCCCCGTTGAGAGAAGAAGCTGGTTGAGCAGGCCTTCCGGTTTCAGGATGGCGATCCAGGCATAGACGCGGATGAGGAAGCTCGTCCAGAACGGCAGGATCACCAGCATCAGCAGCGTCGGCCGCAGCGTCGCGGGCGCCTTCGCCATGCCGTAGGCGATGGGATAGGCGATGAGCAGGGTCAGCGCGGTCGAGATCAGCGCGATGGTGAGGCTGGAAAGATAGGCGTTCGTGTAGAGCGCGTCCTCCGTCAGCCAGACATAGTTGTCGAAGGAGAACTGCCGGATATTGTCGATGAAGCCGGAAAAGCCGTCCGCCCAGGCGAAGACGGGAAGGTAGGGCGGCATGGCGACGGCGGCTTCCGACAGCGAGATCCGGAGCACGATGACGAAGGGGATGAGGAAGAAGACCAGCAGCCACGCATAGGGGATGATGATCACGAGACGGTTGACGATGGCGGGGAGCAGCCTGTTCATCGGCTCAATCCTTCAGCACGACGCCGGCATCCCGGTCGAACGAGATCCAGACTTTCTGGTCGTAGCCGAGCGGGTCCTCGACGGCACGCACCGCATTCAGCGACGACGCCTTGACGACTTTGCCGCTGTTCAGCTTGACGTGATAGACCGTCATGTCGCCGAGATAGGCGATGTCCCAAAGCTCGCCTTCCGCCGCGTTGACAGGGCTTCCGGCCGGCACCTGCCGCCCGACGCGGATTTTTTCCGGGCGGATGGCAAAGCCGGCTTTGGCACCTTCGCTCGGATGTTCGCTGCTGGCCGCCTCGATGGCAAAGCCCGCATCCGCCTCGATGCGGATCTCGGACGCCTGTGCCCGGGAGACCGTGCCGTCGAAAATGTTCACGTCGCCGATGAAGTCGGCCACGAAGCGGCAGTTCGGCGCCTCGTAGATTTCGGCCGGCGTCGCGACTTGGATGACCTTGCCATGCGCCATCACGGCGATGCGGTCGGCCATGGTCATCGCCTCTTCCTGGTCGTGCGTCACGACGACGAAGGTGAGGCCGAGATCCTGCTGCAGGTCCATCAGCTCGAACTGGGTTTCCTCGCGCAGCTTCTTGTCGAGCGCGCCGAGCGGTTCATCGAGCAGCAGCACCTTTGGCTGCTTGGCAAGCGACCGGGCCAGTGCCACGCGCTGCCGCTGGCCGCCGGACAGCTGATGCGGTTTGCGCTTGGCGAACTGCTCCATCTTCACGAGCTTCAGCATCTGCGTCACGCGCTCGGCGATATCAGGCTTCGGCATGCCGTCCTGTTTCAGTCCGAAGGCGATGTTGGTCTCCACCGTCATGTGCGGAAACAGGGCATAGGACTGGAACATCATGTTGACGGGGCGGCGATACGGCGGAATGCCTGCCAGGTTCTGCCCGTCGAGGATGATCTCGCCCGATGTCGGCTGCTCGAAGCCGGCGAGCATCCGCAACAGCGTCGATTTTCCGCAGCCGGACGCGCCGAGCAGGGCGTGGAATTCGCGCGTATAGATATCGAGCGAGAGATCGTCGACCGCGACGAAATCGCCGAAGCGCTTGGTCACGTTGCGAAAGGAGATGAACGGTTTGGACGAGGGATCGGTCCAGGGCGAAAAGGAGCGGCGAATGCTGCCAAGAGACTTCATGAAAGGGTTCCCGATGGGCCGCAAGGCCGCGTGAGCTGAAGAGAGGACGCCGCAGGATGGAAAATGCCCGGAACTTAGGAGAACCGGGCATTGAAGGAAGGACTTACTGACCTGTGAGAACCCGGGTCCAGAGGCGTGTCGCCACGCGTTGCGTTTTCGGGTCCCAGGGAGAGATGGTGTAGAGCTTGGCCATCGTCGCCTCGTCCGGGTAGACCGCGGGATCCTCGAGAATGTCCTTGGAGACGAACTTCTGGGAGGCCTTGTTGCCGTTGGCGTAGAAGACGTAATCGGAGGCCTTTGCGATCACCTCCGGCTTCATCATGTAGTTGATGAAGGCATGGGCTTCCTCCAGATGCGGCGCATCGGCGGGGATGGCCATCATGTCGAACCACATCTGCGCGCCCTGCGACGGGATGGAATAGTTCACCTCGACGCCGGCCTTGGCTTCCTCGGCGCGCGAGCGGGCCTGCAGCAGGTCGCCGGAATAGCCGAAGGCGATGCAGATATCGCCGTTGGCCAGCGCGTTGATGTATTCGGACGAGTGGAACTTGCGGATGAAGGGGCGTGCCTTCAGCATCAGCTCGCCGGCCTTGTCCAGATCCGCCGGGTCGTGGCTGTCGGGGTCGAGGCCGAGATAGGTGAGGGCGGACGGCAGCACGTCCTTCGGCGCGTCGAGCACATAGATGCCGCAATCCTTGAACTTCGCGGCAATCGCCGGATCGAACAGGACTTCAAGGCCGGGCCGCGCGTCGGAGCCGAGGATTTCCTTGGCTTTGGCCACATTGTAGCCGATGCCGTTGGTGCCCCACATATAGTCCACGGCATATTCGTTGCCGGGGTCGTAGCGGGCGGTGCGCTCCATCACCATGTCCCACATATTGGCGATGTTCGGGAGCTTCGACTTGTCGAGCTTCTGGAACACGCCGGCCTTGATCTGGCGCTGCAGGAAGTCGGCCGTGGGCACCACGACGTCATAGCCGGTGCCGCCGGCCAGAAGTTTCGTCTCCACGATCTCGTTGGAATCGAACACGTCGTAGACGACCTTGATGCCCGTTTCCTTGGTGAAGTCCTCAAGGATGCTGGCATCGATATAGTCGGACCAGTTGTAGACATTGACGACGCGCTCCTGCGCGCTCGCAAACCCTGCGGATCCGGCCAGGACGAGGCCAGTGACCAGGCTGACGAACTTCAACGACATGCTATTCCCCTTTATTGTTCGCGGCCTCGGCCGCGTAACGAAAGGTTAAGCAGCTTTCCACCGAAGCTCAAGACCTTTCGCACCCGCGAACGACGCCCGCGAGGGACATCCACGAGAACCGCCGCCGACAGTGTTCGCCTTTCGTTACTGGAAGTCGAAGACGCTCAGCCCAGCCACCATTTCATCGAGCCCGAGGGGACGCGTCACCGGCGGTTCGGCGCGTGCAAGACAGCCCTGGCGCTCGCAGAGGCGACAGGCGGTGCCCGCGGCAAGCGGTGGCGCGGGCACGGCGGCATAGACCGTCTCGCCGGCCTGTCCCGCCTCGCAGCCGAGAAGAAGCGCGGTGCGCCGCACGCGCTCGTTGAAGCCCGAGCGTGGCCCGTCCGTCGTTCGCGCGACGAGAAGGAAGCTGGCGCCAGCCGGCATCTCGGCACGCTCCACCAGGATCTGCCCCGGCTGGGCGAAGGTCGCATGCAGGCTCAGCTTCACGCACCCGCCGCCAAAGGCCCGATGCGGAAAGCCCGTCGCGCCGCGCGCGCGCAGCCGGTTGCCGGCATGGTCGATTTCCAGAAGGAAGAAGGGAGGTCCGAGCGCGCCGCTTCGCTGCAACGTCACCATGCGGCTGGCCGCCTGCTCGAAACTTACCCGCATGCGCACCCGCACGAGGTCGATATCGAACTGCACGCGCCGACAGATGTCGAGGAAGGTGCCGTAAGGCATCATCAGCGCCAGCGCGGCATAACGGGCCAGCTCGAACCGGGCGATGCGCCGCGCCTCGCCGGAGGTGAGCGGCAGCGCCGCCAGCTCTTCGGCAAGCGCCTCCGGCATGGCGAAATGCGCAGCCTCCATGGCGATTTCGCAAAGCTGGTCCTCGGCCGACAGGCGTTCGGACAGGAACAGGCGCAGCGAATGCCGATCGAACCGGCGGCGAAGATCCGGCATGACGTGGATCGGCAGGGTGCGCACCGCGAGCCCATGGTCGCGCCGCAGCCAGTCCTTCAGCGCCGTCTGCAGGTCGTCTCCGGGCGCCAGCCGCTGGTGGAACGCCTCGGCCGCCGCATCGAGCCGCGCGAAATGATAGGGCCGGGTCTCGAAGATCTCGCGCACCTCGTCCATCGGCAGGCGGGCGCCGCTGAGGGCTGCGGCCTGATCCTGACCGGACAGCAGGCTCGTCAGATCCTTCAGCCGGGAACCCTGCTCCTTGTAGGCCCGGTAAAGCTTGATCAGCCCCATCGCCGCATTCGGCGCCGCTTCCGCGATCTCGATCAGCTCCTGGTCCCCTGGCAGCTCTCCTGACAGCAACGGATCGGCGAACACGGCGCGCAGCTCGCCGAGGCTGTCGGAGGCCTGCCCGCGCAGCTCCGCAAGGTCGATCTGGTAGACGGCAGCCAGCTTCAGGAGCAGCTGCACCGTTAGCGGGCGCTGGTTGCGCTCGATCAGGTTGAGATAGGACGGCGAGATGCCCAGCGCCTCGGCCATGGCCGTCTGCGTCAGCGACAGCCCGTTGCGGATACGGCGGACGCGCGGTCCGGCAAAGATCTTGTTCTCGCTCATGACAAAATTTACACCGCGCCGGACGTTTCGGTCTTTGACCACTTTTACAATATTACAGACCCGTGATGTAAAAGACAAGACAGCATGACCTCTTTCACAGTCGCAATACCCTGAAACCATTGGTGAAAAATTCGATCGTCCGGTACATCTCTCTGCAGGGATCACGGAGGAACTGGAGACTGTTCCCCCGGTGATCGATGCGAGAGGAGGATCTCATGACGAAAATTGACACGACGGTGCTTTCCGCTTCGACCGGCGGCTTTGACAAGGTCGTCCGGATCACTCCGGTGCGCGATGTGGCGCGCCGTCATGGCGCCGTCGCCGATCGCTCGACGCTGGCAAGGAACGGCGCGAACCGCCTCTGGAAGCGCCTCCGCGAGGAAGCCTCCTTCACAGGCCTGGACGTCCTGTCCGGCAACCAGGCAAAGCAGGTGGTTCGCGCCCGCCTTCCCATCGACGGCTAGACGTCGGCACACCCTATCCAAACCAGGGCCCGTAATTCCCAAAGACCCGTAATTCCTCAGGAAAGGACGACCACAATGACGATCCAGACCCGCGTCAAGGAACGCGCAGACGAGCAGGCATCCAGCATGACCACCGACCAGCAGGCCGCGATCCGCATGGTCGCCAACGACCTGCACCGCCTGAACCACACCATCATGAAGGCCGTCGAGGCAGGTGTTTCGGTCGAGCTCGTCCGCTCCGCCCGCCATCACGCCGGCGAAGGCAACTGGGGTGACCTGATGATCCCTGTCATCGTTACCCAGAGCCGTGGCTGATACCGCCACCGGCTGTGATCGAAGGCCCGGCAAGACCTCTGCCGGGTCTTCGTCATGCCCATCCTTCATCATGCCCATCCTTCATCATGCCAAGCCTTCGTCTTCATAACGTGCGGCCACTGCGTCTCATGCGGGTTCGACATGCACAACGAGCGGCTCGGCGTGAAATCGGCAAGGGTGCGCCAAGGTCCGTTTACCCCGCGCGACGACGTGTTATAGATCGAGTGCCGCGTATGAGGGGAAGATGATGCATTCCGACCAGCCGCTCTGGACACCGTCGCAAACCTCCATCGATGCGCAGCCGCTCACGGCCTTCATGGCACTCTGCAGCAAGCGGCACCGCGTGCATTTTGCCGATGTCGATGCGTTTCACGCTTGGTCCGTGGCCGACCGTGCCAGTTTCTGGAGCGATCTCTGGGATTTTTGCGGCGTCGTCGGAGACAAGGGCGCCCGCGCGCTGGTCGATGACGGCCATATGACGCAAGCCCGTTTCTTTCCCGATGCGAGCCTCAACTTCGCCGAAAACCTGCTGCGGAAAACCGGCAGCGACGACGCCATCGTGTTTCGCGGCGAGGACAAGGTCTCGTCCCGCCTCTCTTGGGATGCGCTGGCTGCGCTGGTGTCCCGCCTGCAGCAGGCGCTGGTCGCGCTCGGTATCGGCGAGGGCGACCGTGTTGCCGCCATGATGCCGAACCTGCCGGAGACCGTTGCCCTGATGCTGGCGACCGCGTCGCTCGGCGCCATCTGGTCGTCCTGCTCACCCGATTTCGGCGAACAGGGCGTGCTCGACCGCTTCGGCCAGATCTCGCCAAAGCTGTTCATCGTCTGCGATGGCTACTGGTACAATGGCAAGCGCCAGGACGTGTCGGAGAAGGTCACGGCCGTGTCCGATCGGCTCGGTATTCCCGTGCTCGTCATTCCCTATGCGGGAGAGGCCGATGCGCTGGTCTCCAAGCTCGGCGACGGCCGCACGCTGACGGATTTCATCGCCCCGTTCGAGGTGCAGGCCCTGTCATTTCGCCGGCTACCGTTTTCCCATCCGCTCTATATCCTCTTTTCCTCCGGCACCACGGGCGTTCCGAAATGCATCGTGCATTCGGCCGGGGGCACATTGGTCCAGCATCTGAAGGAACACGTTCTGCATTGCGGGCTGAAGGACGGCGACCGGCTGTTCTACTTCACCACCTGCGGCTGGATGATGTGGAACTGGCTCGCCACCGGTCTCGCCGCAGGCGTCACCGTGTGCCTCTATGACGGGTCGCCCTTCTATCCCGATGGCTCGGTCCTGTTCGACTTTGCGGAGGCCGAACGCTTCACCGTCTTCGGCACCTCGGCGAAATATATCGATGCCGTCAGGAAGTCCGGGCTGACGCCCAAGGAGACCCACGATCTCTCGGCCCTCCGCGTCATGACCTCGACGGGATCGCCTCTGTCGCCGGAGGGCTTCAGTTTCGTCTATGACGGTATCAAGTCCGATATCCAGCTCGCCTCCATCTCCGGCGGCACCGATATCGTCGCCTGCTTCGTGCTCGGCAATCCGCTAAAGCCCGTCTGGCGCGGCGAGATCCAAGGGCCGGGACTGGCGCTCGCCATGGATGTCTGGGACGACGAGGGACGCCCGATCAGGGGCGAGAAGGGGGAGTTGGTCTGTACCAAGGCGTTTCCGAGCATGCCGATCCTGTTCTGGAACGACCCTGACGGCGCCCGATACCACGCCGCCTATTTCGATCGCTTCGACAATATCTGGTGCCATGGCGATTTTGCCGAGTGGACCGCGCATGGCGGCATCATCATCCACGGCCGTTCGGATGCCACGCTCAACCCCGGCGGCGTCCGCATCGGCACGGCGGAGATCTACAATCAGGTCGAGCAGATGGAGGAAGTCACCGAGGCGCTGTGCATCGGGCAGGATTGGGACGACGACGTGCGCGTCGTGCTGTTCGTGCGGCTTGCCAGCGGCGTCGCGCTCGATGACGATCTGGTCAAGGCGATCCGCACCCGCATCCGCACCGGCGCCTCACCCCGCCACGTCCCCGCCAAGATCATCGCCGTCGCCGACATCCCGCGAACCAAGTCCGGCAAGATCGTTGAGCTCGCCGTTCGCGACGTGGTGCACGGCCGGCCGGTGAAGAACAAAGAAGCGTTGGCCAATCCGGAAGCGCTGGATCTCTATGCCGATCTTGAGGATCTCAAGGCCTGAGACAAGCGCGAGCGTCGAGCCTCAGAAATCCCGCTGTGATGGTAGTCTTCGAATAAAGAACGACGGCCGGACACATGCGCTTTCCGCCGGAAATCCTGCCATAGAGGTTGCATCGTGTGTTTCAACGACAAGATTGCAGGGAGCGGTTGTTAAGTCTTCCTTATCGTCCGCGCCGTCATGATCGGGCTCTCGCAGGTCCATGATAGACCTTGCGCCGGTAAAGCCGGATCTCCGACATGATGTCGATCGACCGTGTTCGAAAGCACTCAACTTGAGGCAGCCCTATGGCTGCCTCCCTTTCGAACCTCGGTTTCAGCAAAAGGAATCAGTTGGCCAGAACCCGCTGCGACGGGAACGTGATTTCCACCAGTGTGCCCTCGTTCGGCGCCGAATTGATGGCGAACAATGCGCGGTTGGCTTCCGCCATCGCCTTCGTCAGCGGCAAGCCGAGCCCCGTACCCTCGCCACGCATGCGCGTGCCGGTCGTCACCTGCCGGAAGGGTTTCATGGCCTGTTCAAGCTCGGTCCGCGTCATTCCGACGCCCGTGTCGCGGATGCGCAGCATCACGCTGCCATTTGCTTCGTAAGCTGTGGAGACCACGATCTGCCCGCCGGCCGGGGTGAAGCGAATGGCATTGGCAAGGATGTTCAGCGCGATCTGTTTGATCGACCGGTTGTCGGCAACGACGTTGGGAACCGAGGTCGACAGCGACGTGCGGATGATAACGCGTTGTGCGTTGGCCTGAGGCTGCACCAGCGAAACGGCTTCCGAAACCGCCTCGTTGATCTCGACGGCGGCAAAGTCCAGCTCCATTTCACCGGCTTCGATCTTCGATATGTCGAGGAGATCGTTGACGATATCCAGCACATGGCGACCGGACCGGCCGATGTCGCTCGCATATTCGATATAGCGGGCGCTGCCGATCGGCCCGAAATGCTCGCTCGCCATCATGTCGGAAAAGCCGATGATGGCGTTGAGCGGTGTGCGGATCTCATGGCTGACGCGCGCCAGAAAATCCGTCTTGTGCGCGTTCGCCGTTTCCGCCGCCCGCTTGGCGCTGCGCAGTTCTTCCTCCGTGCGCTTCCACTGCGTGATGTCGCGAATGACGGCGCAATAGCCGCTGGAGGAGGACAGGCGACCCATGGTCATGAACAGCGGAATGAACCCGCCGGACGCCTCCCGGCCGATCACTTCGCGTCCATCGTTGAGCACGCTGGCAACCCCGTGGCCGGCAAGCCCCGCGAGATAATCCATGACCGCACGCTGGCTCTCATGCGCAAACAGGGTGGCAAACGGCTTACCGATAACATCGGCATCATTATAGTTGAACAGGGCATTGGCGGAGCGGTTCAGCGACCGGATATCGCCGTCCGCACCCATCACCACGACGCCGTCCGTTGCCGTTTCCAGGATCGCGCGCAGCTCCTCGGTCTCGATCCGAAACGCCTCCACCCGCGCCTCGGCCTCGGCAATCGCAGCCTGATCCGCAATCGATGACGAACCTGCCTCGACCGTTTCGGGCGTGTCCACATGGCTCTCAGCGATGTCCCCGACATACTCGCCTTCGGGCAGCCCCTCGTCCTCGACGGGTAAGGCATCGGCCGGCGGCGTCTCGACCAGAACCAGCGACATCATCAGCGCCACGCCCTTGTCGTCGAACGGAATGGCCTGCAGCCGCGCCGTCACCGGCACCAGGCGGCCGTCATTGCGGATCATCATCATCGCGCCCGGGGGCACGTCGAGAATACCTTCGTCTTCGCCGACGAACAGAGCGTCGATCCCGCCCTCCACGCGCAGCTCCTGCAGCGTGTGGTAGCCGGTCAGTTCGAGGAAGGCGGCATTCGCATGATAGAGTTCATCGCCGCTATGGATCAGCACCGCGCTTTCGAGGCGATCGATCATCGCCGGGCTCAGCACGGCATCCTTGTCGCCAGCCTCGTCGTCGGCCACAGGCTCGCCAACGGCAACAGGTTCGAGAGCCTCTTCCGCAGGCATGTCGGCAGCTTCCGCCGCTCGCGTCTCGTCATCCGCAGTCAAAGTAGCATTGGCTTCAGCGTCCGCGGCTGGCCCATGATCGTCGGCATCCGCAACGTCCTCGGCAGCGACGATGTCAACGGGCTTGTCCTCATCGCCATGCCCGGGTTCGGGTGTAGCGACGGCATCGTCACCCGCCGCCACGGTCTCATCCGCGTCCGAGGTGGCGTCGCCCGCTGCCTCGACCTCGTCAGGCGCGCCGGCGACCGCTTCTTCCGTGATCGCGTCCTCGGCCTGCACATCGTTCTGACCGACCTCTGCACCTGTCGCCGGATCCGCCGCAGCCTGTTCGGCATCCGCTTCGCCTTCGACCGGTGGTCCTGCCGGCTCCGCGCGCTTGCCGAAGGTCGTCGTCAACTGACGCGCAATCTCGCGAAAGGCTGCCTGTTCGCTTCGCGTCAGCGTCTCGGTGCTTGTCGGGCGGGCACCGTCTATCGGAACGATCTTGTCCGAATGGCGCCGCGATGGCGTCTCCACCAGCTTCAACGCCGGACGCTCGCCCATGAAGGGGTCGCGCGGAAGGCCATCCTCAAGGGGGGCGAGGTCATCGTCAACGGGATCGGTTGCGCCAGCCTCGTTTAACGAGGACACGTCTTCATCCGCCGCAACGAAGAACGAGCCATCATCCTCCAGCGTCTCACGCTGCGCATCGGAGGCAAAGTCCTCGTCCGGCAGGGCAGGGGTCTCGTCCAAAGCCTCGCCGAGAACCTCCGCGTCCTGCGCCGGCTCCACATCATCTCCGACGGTCGGCAGACCGGCAAGATTGAGCCCACGCGCCGACGGGTCCGCGACCGCATCGGACACCCGCACGATGCCGAAGCCACGGAAGCCGTCGAATTCCCGGTTGCGCGAGTAGGTCGGCAAGGCGGCGAGATCGACGGGAACGCAGAGTGCTTCGCCTTCGACCGGCCACAGCACCGTCTTGCCCGACCATGTGTCGCGCCGGTTCAACAGCTCCACGATGGTTCCATCGGGATCGAGCGCGAAGCGCGCGGCGAGATCGGCAAAGCTCTGCCCCAGAACATCGGCGGCCTGCGGCCCGACCGCCAGCGCGAACTCGCGCGAGATCTCGCTGAAACGCCCGTCCGCCCCGATCTTCCAGACGAACCGGATGGACCGCATGGCGGGATCGAAGGCGAAAGCCGCGGGCTCCCCAATGGCAACATCGTCACCGCCGCTCGCATCGCCCTCGGCATGGGTCTTCGCGGTCAGGTCATCGGACGCGGCGACCTCGTCGCCGGCAGCGTCGATAACCTCGGAAGAGGTTTCCTCAACGTCCACGCCAACCGGCTCAGCCTCCTCAACGACATCGGCAAGGCCATTGTGCGCGTCCGAAGCCGGGACATCCGCGTCCACGTCCGTTACATCGACGTCAGCGGCCTCATCGGCAACAGGCAGTACATCCGCAGGCTCGGCCGCCACGGGGGTGTCATCGGCCAGATCCAGCGCCTCGTCGCCCGACGCCGCCGTGACGATCGCCTCGGCATCCTGCTCGATGTCCCTCGACGAACCATCAGGCGCGACATCCAAGTGATCGACAGGCTCGAAAACATCGGCCGCGACCTCTTCAGCCTCCACATGGCTGTCGCGCGCCTCGACATCGGCGATATCAACCGCTGCCGGCACGTCCAGATCCGCGGCTTCAGCGCTCGCCGGCGGCTCCGCGGCAATGGCCGCTTCCACCGGCACGCCGACGTCGCTCGTCGCATCCATGTGACCGAGAATCGTCTCCACGGCGAAAAGCAGGTGCAGCGCCGGATCGGCCGAAACCTTGCCGATGGCTGCCGGCAGCGTTCCCTTGCCCGTGGGTACGGGCCGCTTCAGCAGCCAGTCGCTATCGCGACCGACGGCGTCTACCAGCGACAGCAGCGTCTGCTGCGTCATGCCGAGCGCCTGAAACTGCGGCGACGAGGCGAGCACCGCCCCCGCGCCATCGAGCACCGCCATGTGGGTATCCGGATCGTCGAAACCCGAAATCATCCGCGCGGCCATCTCCGCCACCGGCACGGGACGGCCGCCACGGGATGGCGCAAGGCGCGGGGCGGTGAAGAGGATCGCCCGTTCGCCGGCGCGCACGTCGATCAGTGCGAGTTCGGCATTCACGGTCACGCTCTGGAACCCGGCGGACATGCGCATCAGAAAGCGGCGCGTCTCCCCCGCCTCGCGCAACTGGCGCGCGGTCGATTGCAGCTGGCGAAAGGCGACGCTTGCAGCGCTGGGCCCCCCATCCAGAAAGTCATAGATCGAACCCAGCCCGAAGAGAGCCGCACCCTCGCCATTCGACCAGAGCACCCGCGACAGATCCGGCGCAAACAGAATGGCCGCATCGCCACGCGCGAAATGATCCCGCACACGTTCATGAACGGCAATGTCGATGAAGGGGTAGGATTTCACGGGCATTCTTCTATCCGGCTCTGGCGGAGGTCTCGGGTCTCCGGATGCGTTAATAGACTATTAATATCCGTGACCCCCGAAAGGGTCTAGCTTGAGCATCGTTTTCGCAGTGAAAACCGCCCTCTTTCCTAATGCAAGGTTAATGTAACGAAACGGCACATGGTGCAGTGCAAAAATATGTTGCAGTGCACCATAAAATGCCGTAGAAGGCAGTGAGAACCCGAAATCCGCCGCGACGAGCCGACGCCAACCAGGACATTCCGATGACTCAGGACATCTTCTCCATCTCGAATTTCGACCCGAACAAGGTCACCGAAACCTTCCGCGACTTTGCCGAGAAGGGCGCGACGCAATCGCGCGAAGCCTATGCGAAGATGAAGACGGCCGCCGAAGAGGCCGGCAAGACCATCGAAGCTACGGTCGAGAGCGCCCAGTCCGGCACGGTCGAACTGAGCCTGAAGGCGATCGACGCGCTGCGCACCAATGCCGAAACGTCGCTGTCCCACATGGAAGCGCTGATCGCCTGCAAATCCCTGTCGGAGGTCTTCGAACTTCAGACGGCCTTCATCCGCAAGCAGGCTGAGCTTGCCATGGAACAGGCCCGCGGCATGCAGGAAACCACCCGCAAGGTCGCTGAAAATCTGGTCAAGCCGACCAAGGACGCCGCCGAAAAGGCCATGTCCAGCATCCCGCGCGCCTGATCCTGCCGCCGGAAAAGCTCTATAAATCCAGAACCGGACGGGAAACCGCCCGGTTTTTTGGCCAAAAGTCGAAGTTCGGACTTGCCAAACCGAACCCATGGCCGTAATGACGCGACCAAGCGACATGCTTGTTCGTGCGGTTGTAGCTCAGTTGGTTAGAGCGCAGGTTTGTGGCACCTGAGGTCGGAGGTTCGAGACCCCCCAACCGTACCATTTTTCCACAATGATATGAAAACAGCTGATCATTCAGCCTCGTGCACTGCATCGAGCTTGAGCACGGCTACGCCCTTGAAAAATCTGCGCAACGGATTTCCCAAGGCGACATGACGCCGATCGGCTGCGTCGAATGTACGCTTCTCCCCGTCGGCGGAGGCATGGTGGCGACATTGCTCTCACGACGCTCCTGCAGCGCATATTTCCGGCCTGCTGTCTCCGAACCATCCTCAACCTGCTTTTCTTGGCTTTTGCCCGCGTGCACCCGACAGATTCGGCGCACCAACGAAAAACGCCATCCGCAAACTTCTGCGGATGGCGTTTTCCTCACGTCTCGACGTCCGTTCCAACCGATCAGAAATCTTCCCAGGTCTGCTGCACGGCGGCGTTGCCGGAGAAGGAGCGGGCGATCTGGGCGGTCATCTTGCGGGCAGGGGAGGCTGCCGGGCGGTGGCTGGCATTGGCGGCGGCGACCGGGGTCGTGGTCCTTGCGGACGAACGTTTGGCGTCGCCGAACTGGAAGCGGCTGATGAGGTCGCGCAAGCGTTCGGCTTCGCCAGCGAGTGCTGCGCTGGCGGCATTGCTTTCTTCCACCATGGCCGCGTTCTGCTGCGTCACCTGATCCATCTGGTTCACGGCCGTATTGACCTCGGACAGGCCGACCGACTGCTCGCGCGCCGAAGTCGCGATCGCGTCCATGTGCTGGTTGATGGTGACGATGTAGTCCTCGATGGTCTTCAGGGCTTCGCCGGTCTGGCTGACGAGCTTGACGCCGCTCTGCACCTCGACCGAGGAATTGCGGATGAGGTCCTTGATCTCCTTGGCGGCCTTGGCCGAGCGCTGTGCGAGTTCGCGCACTTCCTGGGCGACCACGGCAAAACCCTTGCCGGCGTCACCGGCGCGGGCGGCTTCCACCCCGGCATTCAGCGCGAGAAGGTTGGTCTGGAACGCGATCTCGTCGATGACGCCGATAATGTTGGAAACCTGATCGGAAGACTGTTCGATCTTCTGCATGGCATCGACGGCATTGGCGACAACCTTGCCGGACTGGCCGGCGCTGGCATTGGCCTGTACGGCGATGGAACGGGCTTCCTCGGCACGCTTGGAGGAGTTGGTGACATTGGCGGTGATTTCATCGAGGGCCGCGGCGGTTTCCTCGAGCGAAGCGGCCTGCTGTTCCGTCCGGCGCGAAAGGTCGTCGGCGCTCTGGCTGATCTCCCGGGTTCCGGTGTCGATCTGCGTGGTCGCCTGGGCGACGGAGAGAAGCGTCTCGGACAGCTGGCCGATCGCGCCGTTCAGGTCGTGACGAAGCGCCTCGAAATCCGGGGCGAATGCCTGATCGAGCTGGAAGCCGAGATCGCCGGAGGCCAGACGGCGCAGGCCGGTGGCAAGGCCCGATGTCGCCTGTTGCATGCGCTCGCGGGCGGATGCTTCGGCTTCGGCCGTCAGGCGCTCGCGCTCGGCTTCCGCATGGGCGCGGGCGGCTTCCGCCTCCTGTTCGAGCCGCTTGTTGCTGATGGCGGACTGGCGGAACACCTCGACCGCGCCGGCCATGTCGCCGATTTCGTCCTTCCGTTCGGTATTGCCGGGATCGATGTCGGTCTGCCCGGCGGCCAGCTGGCGCATGGCCTGCGTCATCACGCGGATCGGACGGCCGACGCTGCGCACGAGAACGATGGCGGATGCGATCAGGATGAGGATGATCGCGGCATTGATGGTGAGGGAAACGGTGCGGGCCTGTGCGACCACCGCTTTCAGCGATGCTTTCGCCTCGGCCGTGATCCCGGTTGCGTCTTCCACCGCGTCGTTGATGAGCTTGCTGGTGGTTTCCGCGACCTTCGTGTTATCGGCGGCGGTGGTGGCGACGGCGGCCGACATTTCCTCGGCCGTCAGCTTGCGCCCGCCGACCTTCTGGAACGCCAGAAGGAGATCTGCGGAGCGCTTTTCCGAAATCGTCTCGTAGTCCGTCAGCCGCGCTGCGATCTGCTTCAGCGTATCGCGCTCCGGCGCGACCTGGATGGGCTTCTGCATGCCGGCCATGCCGTTGTCGAAATAGGTCCTCACATCGGCCGTCGCCTTCCGGGTTTCGGCCTCGCTGTTGACGAGGCGCAGGCCGCGCGAGGCAAAGCGCATATTGCTCAGCGCGAGCTTCGCATTGACGACGCCGTCGAGAACGATCTGTTCCCGCTCGAGTATGGCATTGGCTTCTGCTGTCCTCGCATCGCTGATCAGCTGGTTGGAAATGATGCCAAGGACGAGCAGGATACTGATCCCGGACGTGATCATCAATTTGGTGCCGACCTTGGCATTCTGAAACATGGACATAGGCTCTCTCAACGTGTGTTGGGGGCAAATCTGGGGAATGGCAGTGTGATCCGACGCCAGTGACGTGCGAAAGCGCCCGGCCGACCTGAAAAGCCGGCGGTACAAGCGATACGTCACGTGCTGGACGGGATCGTACGGGCATCATGCCTGCAACCGACCGGTGTGGTTCTATTGTGGTAGTCTAAACAAAGTTTGAATTTTAAATCCCTAATATACAGGGTGTGCAGCGCTTTATCGCTGGGGTGCAATGACGGATCGGCATATGGGGCGCGTGTAGATCCGGGAACCCGAAAGCGGGCGTGGTCTCGGGGAAGCGCGCACGCGCTTCAACCCGGCACGAAAGAACCGCGCATGAGCGGTGTTCCCCACGACATGCATCGCGAGGACCATGAGGGCGTTCTGCGTGAAGCAGGGAAACGGCGCGGGGTGTTCCACCCCGCCCGTCCTGTTCTGGAACGATCGATATCAGCGAATGCAGGGATATTCGCAAACGTAGCCGGGCCGTGCCGGGCCACGCCGGTCGTCATCGCGATCGCGACGATAGCCGTTGTCGCCGGCATCCCGGTCGGCCTGTTCGCGTCGCACGCGGCGGTCGTCGCTATCGCGGTCGCGCCGGTCGTCCCGCGCACGGTCGTCGCGGTCGTAACGGTTGTCGCGATCATAGCGCGGACGGCGGTCGCGTTCGGTATAGACCGGCACGCGGTAGATGTCGGGTCGCGATTCCCGGATATAGACGCCGCTGGCCGAATAGCGGGGGCCGCTATCGTAGCGAGCACCGTCATCGACGCAGCCGGCGAGGAGGGCGGTGGAAGAGAGAAGAAGAACCGACAGGACGGCACGCATGGGGTCAACCTTTCAAGGGGGCAATCTGCAAAACGACAAGCGCCAAAACCACGATACACGTCGCAGCCCGGAGCGCCAGAGAGACGCGCCAGAGCGACGCAGGAGAGAGATGTCGTCATGCTATCTGCGCTCTCAAACATGAACGGCAGCCGAACATCGCCCTCTCCGGACGCGGCAGGATTGCCAAACCCTCCAGGCTGATGCATGGAGCGTCCGAACACGGATATGCATCAGTCCTTGTAAAGAACAAGTCTGCGGACAGGGGATGGGGAAAGCGGGACTTCGGGTCCGGCAAAATGCCCCGCTCCCTCATGCAATCCGGCTGTGCCAGGGAATGCGCTGCCCCGGCGATCATGCCTCGCGGCGGTTCGGGTCAAGACAGGCACGCATTCGGGCATCGGTCAGAACCAGGCCGGAGAAGCCAAGAAAGGACGTCCATGACAGATAGCGACGCGTCTACCGTCCGCAAGCGGATCGTCCTGCATTTTCCGGGCTTCGAGCCGCTGGATGCCCATGCGCACCTGGCGCGTTTTGCGCGCGCCGCCGTGCAGAGCACGCATGTCTGGGGCCTGTACTTCCATGTCGGTCCGCTGGTGGAAGCCACGGAGGTTCCCTGCTTCGACGTCACGGCCACCGGCCAGGGCCACCACACGGAAAGCCGCGTCCACATCTTCGACCATCATCGACTGGTGGCGCTGCTCACGGACAAGCCGCTCCATCGCCGTCTCGTGGCCGGTTATGCAAGCGCCGTGCAGGTGGTTCGCCACGGCGGTCTGATCGGCTATTTCCGTCATGCCTGGCGCTTCGGGCTCTTCTTTGTCTTCCCGTTCCTGCTGGTTGCGCTCGCGTTTCTCGCCTCGATCGGCATTGCGCTCGCACCCCTTCTCCTCGGGTTGCCCGTCTGGAACCTGCTCTGGAGCACGCCGGCCGCTGCTGCGCTCTTCCGGTTCGTGTTGATACCTCAGGCCGAACGCTTCCACACCCTGCATCTCTTTGCCGACTGGGAGCTCGCCGTCGCCATGGCGGCGCTCGATCGGCCCGAGGTCGATGTCTGGCTGGAGACGGCGATCGAGGCCGCCCGCAAGGTTCTCCTTGAAGCCCGGGACACCGGCTGCGACGAGGTGCTCGTAACGTCCCACAGCATGGGCTCCACCATCGCCGCCCATGTCATCGGCGCGCTCTTGGAGCGGGAGCCGGACCTGATGCAGGGCCGCCACATCGTGTTCGTCACGCTGGGCGGGGCCATCCTGCAATGCGCGCTGCTGCGACCCGCCACCCGCCTGCGCGCCCGCGTCGGGCTTCTGGCGCGCGCGCGCGGGATCGACTGGCTGGAAGTCCAGTGTCTGACGGACTCCATCCATTTCTACAAGGCGCCCGTGGTGACCCTGTGCGGCCATGGGGATGCACCGCCGGCGCGCATCGTTACGATCCGGCTGAAGCACATTCTGTCCGCGGAGCGCTACAAGCGCATCAAGCTCGATTTCCTGCGCGTGCACCGGCAATATGTGCTGGGCCCAGACCGGAAATCCTCGTTCGATTTCACCCTCATGACCTCGGGCCCCCTGCCGGCCTTCGCCTTCGCATCCTTCTCGCAAGCCGCGATGCCGGAGATCCCGGTCATTGACGCCCCGGGTTCCGAAGGTCCGACGGTTCGCGGGCAGGCTGGGTAGACGCCCGGCCATTTCTCTCTCGCGCGGTGCAGCGCGATATGGTTTATCCTTCTCTGAAGGCCATGAAGACGGCCTCGACCACGAGAAGGATGCCCCATGACCGCCCGCTTCGATGTCGCCATTATCGGTCTCGGTGCCATGGGCAGCGCGGCGGCAGCCCATCTCGCCGCACGTGGCGTGTCGGTCGTCGGCTTCGATGCCTATTATCCCGCCCACGGGCTTAGTTCTTCCCATGGCGACAGCCGCCTCATCCGCCTTGGCTACTTCGAGGATCCGTCCTACGTGCCGCTGCTGCAGCGCGCCTATGCCAATTGGCGGGCGATGGAAAGCCGGCTGCGCGAGGACATCCTGACCATCACCGGCGTGCTGCAGATCGGCTTGCCGGACAGCAAGATCGTCAGCGGCACCCGCAAGAGCAGCGAGATGCACGGGCTGGCGTCGGAGACGATCGACGCGAAGGCCCTGCGCGTGCGCCATCCCGCTTTCGCAATCGATGACGACGAGATCGCCGTGCTCGATCCGCAAGGCGGATACCTCCGCCCGGAAGCCGCCGTCATGGGCTACGTGAAGCTCGCCGCGACCGATGGTGCGGCCCTGCATTTCGGGGAGAAGGTCACCGCCATCCAGCCTGAGGCCGATGGCATCTCGATCGAAACAGCCACCGGCCGCACCAGCGCCGGCAAGGTCATCGTCGCCACCGGCTCCTGGATCGCAGACCTCGTGCCGGATCTCGCCGGCAAGGCCGTGCCCATCAAGCAGGTGGTCGCGTGGTACCAGCCGACGGACGGCTTCATCACCACGCCGCACCGCATGCCGGCCTTCATCCGCGATGAGGGCGACGAGGGGTCGTATTTCGGTTTCCCGGCCATCGGCGTCGATGGTATCAAGGTCGGGCGCCACGCGCATTTCATGGAGCCGATCGACCCGCATGCGCCCAATCCGCCGGTCAATGAGCGCGATACGGATCTGCTCGACGCCTTCGTCCGCCACCGCCTGCCGACGGCCGCTGGCAGACGCGTGCGCGCGACGACCTGCCGTTACACCATGCTGCCGAGCGAGGATTTCCTGATCGACCTCCTGCCGTCCGATCCACGCATCGTCGTCGCCTCACCCTGTTCCGGCCACGGCTTCAAGTTCACGAGCGTCGTCGGCGAAATCCTGGCCGACCTCGCCCTCGACGGCGGCACGCGCCTGCCGATCGACGCTTTTTCGTTTGCCGCCATGGACCGTTTCATCGCCGCGAAAGGCGCGAGCGCAGACCTCGAAAACCCGACGCTTTGAGCTTGGCGCTCAAATCCGGAAGGGCGCGGGGGACTGGCGGTTAAACCGCATCGATCCGGATGAGATAGACGGTCACGGCCCGCTCCGCTTCCAGCGTTACGTCGCCGTCCAGCAGCATGGCATCGAGACGACCGAGCTGGACCGAACCCACGCTGACCTCGCCAAGCGACAACAGTATCTGCGTCCCGCCATGCCTCTTCACCTCCGTCGCCCCGTCGATCACGCGCCGCTCGACAACGTGCACGAAGGCCCCACGGCGGGTCATCACGTTGAGATCGGTGATGGCCCCATCGACGAGCGTCGCCTCCGTCGCGGCATCCGCAGGAAACGCATACGGCGCATCGCGCGCCGTCAGCGTCACCGGCGTCCGGCCTGATATATCCAGCACCATGCCGTGACCGTCGAGGATCGACAGCGTCCGGTCTACGCCCGGAAAGACGGAGAACGGGCCGTCCGTCGCCACCGAGGCCATGCTGATCCGCCAGCCGAACGTCTCCATGGAGGCGTCTGCCGGAAAGACGGCGATCTCCACCGTCTCACCGCCGCCGTTCTTCCACGGCATGCGGCGGTGGTCGCTGTTGCGAAAGACCGTCATGAGGTGTCTCCGGAGAAAAGAGCCGAGAGCGACGGCAGGCGCGGGACGCCTGCCGTTTGCGCTATCAATTGCCGAGAATGCCCGGCAGGCGCAGGCCCTTGTCGCGGGCGCAATCGAGCGCGATGTCGTAGCCGGCATCCGCATGGCGCATGACGCCGGTGGCCGGATCGTTCCACAACACGCGTTCGATGCGACGGTCGGCATCTTCAGAGCCATCGCAGCAGATCACGACGCCCGAATGCTGGGAGAAGCCCATGCCGACGCCGCCACCATGATGCAGCGACACCCAGGTCGCGCCCGAGGCGGTGTTGAGCAGCGCGTTGAGGAGCGGCCAGTCCGACACGGCGTCGGAGCCATCCTTCATGGCTTCGGTCTCGCGGTTCGGCGAGGCGACGGAGCCGCTGTCGAGATGGTCGCGACCGATGACGATCGGTGCTGCAAGCTCGCCGGTGCGCACCATCTCGTTGAAGGCAAGGCCCAGCCGATGGCGATCGCCCAGGCCCACCCAGCAGATGCGTGCGGGCAGGCCCTGGAAGGCGATGCGCTCGGCGGCCATGTCCAGCCAGTTGTGCAGGTGCTTGTTGTCAGGCAGCAGTTCCTTCACCTTCGCGTCGGTCTTGCGGATATCCTCCGGATCGCCGGACAGCGCCGCCCAGCGGAACGGGCCGATGCCGCGGCAGAACAGCGGGCGGATATAGGCCGGCACGAAGCCCGGGAAGTCGAAGGCGTTCTCCAGCCCCTCGTCCTTGGCGACCTGGCGGATATTGTTGCCGTAGTCGAAGGTCGGAATGCCGGCCTGCTGGAAGGCGAGCATGGCCTCCACATGGTCGCGCATCGAGGCGCGCGCGGCCTTTTCCACGGCCTTCGGGTCGCTCTCGCGCTTCTGGCGCCATTCGGCCATCGTCCAGCCCTTCGGCAGGTAGCCGTTGATCGGATCGTGGGCCGACGTCTGGTCGGTCACCATGTCGGGCCGGATGCCGCGGCGAACCATTTCGGGGAAGATATCGGCGGCATTGCCGAGCAGGCCGACGGACTTCGCCTCGCCGGCAGCCGTCCACCGCTCGATCATCTCCATCGCCTCGTCGAGTGTTTCCGCGCGCGCATCGACATAGCGGGTGCGGATGCGGAAATCGATGCTGTCGGGGTTGCACTCGACCGCAAGGCAGCAGGCGCCGGCCATGACGGCCGCCAGCGGCTGCGCGCCGCCCATGCCGCCGAGCCCGCCGGTCAGCACCCAGCGCCCGGTGAGATTGCCGTCGTAATGCTGGCGCCCGGCTTCCACGAAGGTCTCGTAGGTGCCCTGCACGATGCCCTGGCTGCCGATATAGATCCACGAGCCCGCGGTCATCTGGCCGTACATGGCCAGGCCTTTCTTATCGAGCTCGTTGAAGTGATCCCACGTCGCCCAATGCGGAACGAGGTTGGAGTTTGCGATCAGCACGCGCGGCGCGTCCTTGTGCGTGCGGAAAATGCCGACCGGCTTGCCGGACTGCACCATCAGCGTCTCGTCTTCCTCAAGGTCCCGCAGAGATGCAACGATCTTGTCGAAATCCGCCCAGGTGCGCGCCGCCCGGCCGATGCCGCCATAAACGACCAGCTCGTGCGGGTTCTCGGCGACCTCGGGGTCGAGATTGTTCATCAGCATGCGCAGCGGCGCTTCGGTCATCCAGGATTTCGCGGTCAGCTCGGTGCCGCGGGCAGCGCGGACGTCGCGGATATTGTGGCGCGGGTTGGTCATCGGTTTCCCCTTTTATGAGTGTGCGAGCGTGGGCGCGATCGTCGCGATGCGCTCCAGAATGTCCCTGAGATGGCGGCGAAGCGGCTCGGCCTTGGCAGGATCATAGGCGAAGGGCGGCGCTTCGGTCGCCAGATGGGTGGATTGCGCCAGCTCCATCTGGATGACGTGGACGCCCTCATTCGGCCGGCCGTAATGCCGCGTCGTCCAGCCGCCCTTGAAGCGGCCGTTGAGCACGCTGTCATAGCCGGCGGCAGCAGCCGAGACGGTAACGGCAGCCGCCTCGATCTCAGGCGCGCAGGTCCGGCCATTGTCGGTGCCGATGTTGAAGTCCGGCAGCTTGCCTTCGAACAGGAAGGGGATGTGCGAGCGGATCGAGTGGCAATCGTAGAGAATGGCCACGCCATGCAGCGCCTTCACCCGCGCGATCTCGGCGGCAAGGGCGGCATGATAGGGCTGGTGGAAGGCTTGCAGACGTGCCGAAATGTCCTCGGCCGTCGGCGCAGCACCTTGCCTCCAGATCGACGCCCCGTCGAAATCGGTCTCCGGCACAAGCCCCGTCGTGTTCTGTCCAGGATAGAGGCTTCCGCCATCGGGGTCGCGATTGGCGTCGATTACATAGCGGTGGAACGTGGCGCGCACGGTGGTCACATCCTGAAGCAGCCCGTCATAGAGCGTATGGATGTGCCAGTCGGTGTCGGCAAGGATACGACCATTGTCGTTCAGCCGCTCGGCGATCTCGGCGGGGACATCGGTTCCCGTGTGCGGGAAGGCGAGGATGACCGGCGAGTTGCCCCGTGTGATCTCGAAAACGGACATGTCAGACCTCCAGAACCGGCAGGATGCCGTCTGATACCGCAGCGTTCAACCGGCCGTCGGCGACGATGTCGCGCGCAGCCTTGAGGTCGGTCGCCATGTAGCGGTCGGTTTCGAGCGTCGCCACGACGGTGCGGATGGTCGCGATGACGTTGGACAGCTCCGGGCTCGACACCAGCGGCGCGCGAAAATCGATGCCCTGCGCCGCCGTCAGCGCCTCGATGCCGATGATGGAGAAAAGGTTGTCCGTCATCTGCAGCAGCCGGCGTGCGCCATGGCAGGCCATAGACACATGGTCCTCCTGATTGGCGGAGGTCGGCGTCGAATCGACCGAGGCCGGGTGCGACATCTGCTTGTTCTCGCTCATCAGCGCCGCCGACGTCACCTCGGCGATCATCAGGCCGGAGTTCAGGCCCGGCGTTTTCGCGAGGAAGGCCGGCAGGCCGTAGGAGAGGGCGGGATCGACCAGAAGTGCGATGCGCCGCTGCGCGATGGCCCCGATCTCGCAGACCGCCAGCGCGATCTGGTCGGCGGCGAACGCCACGGGTTCGGCATGGAAATTGCCGCCGGAGACGACGGAATTGTCGGAAAGCACCAGCGGATTGTCCGTCACCGCATTGGCTTCGATCTCCAGCGTGCGGGCGACGGAGCGCAACAGGTCGAGGCAGGCGCCGTCCACCTGCGGCTGGCAGCGGATGCAATAGGGGTCCTGCACCCGCTCGTCGCCCTCGATATGGCTTTCGCGGATCACCGAGCCCGCAAGCAGGCCGCGCAGCGATGCCGCCGCATCAATCTGGCCCCGATGGCCGCGCAGCGTATGGATATCGGGATGGAACGGTGCCGAGGAGCCCATGGCCGCATCGGTCGAAAGCGCGCCGGTGATCAGCGCGGACTGCGCCGCGCGATGCGCACGGAAGAGGCCGGCGAGCGCCAGTGCGGTCGAAACCTGCGTGCCGTTGATCAGCGCTAGCCCTTCCTTGGCCGCGAGAATGACGGGAGCAAGGCCGGCCCGTTCCAGCGCGGTGCGCCCGTCGAGCCGCACGCCCTCGAAGAAGGCTTCGCCTTCGCCCATCATCACCGCCGCCATATGGGCGAGCGGCGCGAGATCGCCGGATGCGCCGACGGAGCCTTTTTCTGGAATGACGGGAATGACGCCTCTCTCCAGCATGGCCTCGATCAGCCGCACCAGCGCCAGCCGCACGCCGGAGGCACCGCGGCCGAGCGAGACGAGCTTCAGCGCCATGATCAGCCGGACGATGTTGTCGGCCAGCGGCTCGCCGACGCCGCAGCAATGCGACAGGATGAGGTTGCGCTGCAGCGTCGCGACATCGGCGGCGTCGATACGAATGCTCGCCAGTTTCCCGAAGCCCGTATTGATGCCGTAGACCGGAGCATTGCCACCGGCGATTTCCGCGATGCGCGCCGCAGCCTTCTCGATGCCGGCATCGAAGGACGGATCGAGCCGGGCGGGCTCGCCGGTCCAGTAGAGCGTTTCAAGGGTCGAAAGGGGCACGGAGCCCGGCTGCAGAACAAGCGTCATGGCGAAGTCCTAAAGGTCTGGCGGGGGCTTTGCCCGCGCCATCAGTGTCCGTTGTAAATGCGGGCATGGAGCGGGTTGAACCCCATGCGATAGACGAGTTCGGCCGGGCGGGTCACCGACCAGATGGCGAGATCGGCCCGCTTGCCAACCTCCAGCGTTCCCACCTCGTCGACCAGCCCCAACGCGCGTGCCGCTTCCCGCGTCACGCCGGCAATGCACTCGGTCACGGTCATGCCGAACAGGGTCGCAGCCATGTTCATGGTCAGGAGCAGGGAGGTCAACGGCGATGTGCCCGGATTGTTGTCGGTCGCGATCGCCATCGCGACGCCGGCCTGCCGGAAGAGCTCGATCGGCGGCTTCTTTGTTTCGCGGATGAAGTAGAAGGCGCCGGGAAGGATGACGGCCACTGTGCCGCTCGCCGCCATGGCCTGCGCCCCGGCCGCATCGGTATATTCCAGATGATCGGCCGACAGCGCGCTATATTCTGCGGCAAGTGCCGCGCCATGCAGGTTGGACAGTTGGTCCGCATGCAGCTTGACCGGCAGGCCATGGGCCTTTGCCGCATCGAACACGCGCCGCATCTCGATGGGCGAAAAAGCGATGCCCTCGCAGAACCCATCCACCGCATCGGCAAGGCCATCCGCAGCAAGCGCCGGCAGCATCTCGTCGGCAACCTTGGCGATATAGCCCGCGCTGTCGCCCTTGAACTCCGGCGGCAGGGCATGGGCGCCGAGAAAGGTGGTGCGCACGGTGACGTCGCGAAGCGCGCCGAGCCGGCGTGCGGCCCGCAGCGTCTTGCGCTCATGGGAAAGGTCCAGCCCATAGCCAGACTTGATCTCGACGGTCGTCACACCCTCGGCCATCAGCGCATCGAGGCGGGGCAGGGACTGCGCGACGAGATCCTCCTCGCTCGCCTCCCGCAGCGACCGCACGGAGGAAACGATGCCACCGCCGGCACGCGCGACCTCTTCGTAAGTTGCGCCGGCCAGCCGCATCTCGAATTCGTTCGCCCGGTCGCCGGCATGGACGAGGTGCGTATGGCAATCGATCAGCCCCGGCGTGATCAGCCGCCCGCCGCAATCGACGACATGGCCGGCAGCCTCGTGCGGAAAAGGAAGATCCGCTTCCGGCCCGGCATAGACGATCCGGCCATTCGAAACGGCAATCGCACCCTGGTCGACAAGGCCAAGGCCGGGCAAGGTGGGGTCGAGCGTGGCAAGCTGGGCGTTGTGCCAGAGCGTGTCGCAGGCCGATATGCCCGACGCTGCCGATGGGGACTTCATGGAAGACATCGCTTTTCCCGCCTTTCCTTCGCTCGTCATTATGTATATACAAATGGCAACGGAGCGCAAGCCTCATTCTGAAGCTGCGGCGCGGCCAATATCGGGAGCAGGACGATGGAAAGCCAGGCAGTGACGGGACAGGTAACGGGAACGACGGACACGATCTTCGCGGCATCGGCCCTCCTGCCGGACGGCTGGCATGACAATATCCGGATCTCGCTTGCCGACGGTCGCATCGTCTCCGTCGAAGCCGATGCCAAGCCGGATGCCGGCGAGGAGCGCCACGCCGTCCTCGTCCCCGGCATGCCGAACCTCCACAGCCACGCCTTTCAGCGCGGTATGGCGGGGCTCGCCGAAGTGCGCGGCCCCGGCGCCGACAGCTTCTGGAGCTGGCGCACCGTCATGTATCGCTTCGCGCTGACCATGACGCCCGAGCAGGTCGAGGCGGTCGCGGCCCAGCTTTATATGGAAATGCTCGAACAGGGCTTCTCCCGCGTCGGCGAGTTTCACTATCTGCACCATGCGATCGACGGCAGTCCCTATGCCGATATCGCCGAGATGGCCGTGCGCATCGCGGCCGCTGCATCCGAAACCGGGATCGGCCTGACGCTTCTGCCGGTGTTCTACGCTCATTCCACCTTCGGCGGTGCGGCGCCGAGCGACGGCCAGCGGCGTTTCATCAACACGCTCGACAGCTTCGCCCGCCTGCTGGAGGGGTGCCGCGCGGCGGTGGCCGGCCTGCCGTCCTCACGCGTCGGCGTCGCCCCGCACAGCCTGCGTGCGGCAACGCCGCAGGAGATCGCGGCGGTCACGGCCATGGCCGGGGAGGGGCCGATCCACATCCATGTCGCCGAGCAGGTGAAGGAGGTCGAGGACTGCATCGCCTGGTCCGGCGCCCGCCCGGTCGAATGGCTCCTCGACCATGTCGGGCTCGATCCACGCTGGTGCCTCATCCACGCGACGCATATGACCGATGACGAGACGAAGCGCATGGCGAAGAGCGGCGCGATTGCCGGCCTTTGCCCGATCACCGAGGCCAATCTCGGCGACGGCACGTTCAATGCTACTGTCTTCGGCACGGCTGGCGGCCGCTTCGGCATCGGCTCGGACAGCAACTTCCTGATCGGCCTGCCCGACGAACTGCGTCAGCTGGAATATTCCCAGCGCCTCCTGCACCGCTCGCGCAACGTCATGGCGTCCGCCGGGCAATCGACGGGACGGGCCCTGTTCGATGCTGCGGGGGCCGGCGGTGCCATCGCCCTCAGTGCGGCGTCTCCGCTCGGGCTCGTGGCGGGCGCTCCGGCCGATTTCGTTTCACTGTCGATGCCCGACAGCGGCGCGCGCCACGATGCCGTGCTCGATGCCTGGCTGTTTGCCAACGGCACCCGGCCCGACAGCGTCTGGGTCGCCGGCAAGCGGCAGGTGACGTCAGGGCGCCACCATGCGCGCGACCGGATCTCGGATCGATTCCGGCGGGTGATGAAAGAACTCTCGGCGTAGAACCCGGATGAAGATCGGGAACGTTCTCCCGAGATATCACAGCAGCGCGTTAAACAGGTATTAACCTTTCTCGTCGCGCTGCACGCCGGAGAGCGGCCGTGTTAAGATCCCGTTCACGTTTCCGCCGGTAAAGTCGTCCTGTTCGATGGAGAACCGAGGCGCATGATGCGCAGCTCGAAAACGATGGTGGATGAAGTGCATGACGTGCGAAGCTAATCTGGCAATTCCGGCCGGCAAGGTCGGAATTGCCATGATGACCCTCGTTCTCCGCTGATCCCCGAACCCCTCAGATGAAGATCGCATGCTCCGCGGCGACGAGTTCCTGCAAGAAATTGACCACGGTCCGCACCCGCAGCAGGTCCCGCGCACTTTCGTGATAGGTCGTCCAGTAGGCCCGCCGGATCGTCGCATCGGGCAGGATACGGCATAATTCGCCATGCTGACGCGCGATGTAATTGTGCAGGATACCGATGCCGGCGCCGGATCGCACGGCCTCCGTCTGCCCCGTCGCACTCGAAATCTCGAAGCCCGCATCCCAGTTGCGCATCACTTCGCCGGTGAAGTCGAGCGAGGCCGTCCAGAGAAGATCCTCGACATAGCCGATCCGCCGATGCCGCTTCAGCGCCTCGATGCTCTCGGGCGTGCCGTTCTCGCTCAGATAGACGTCGGACGCGTAGATGCCGAGCGTGTAATCGGTGAGCTTGGACGAGACGAGCCGACCCTGCTCCGGCCGCTCGAGCGTGATGGCGATATCCGCCTCGCGCTGCGACAGCGAGAAGGAGCGGGGCACCGGCACCAGCTGGATGCGCAGGGCCGGAAAGCGGGCCGTCAGCCGCCCGAGACGCGGCGCGAGGAACGACACGCCGAAACCGTCCGGCGCCCCGATGCGCACCGTGCCGGCGACGGCCGTATCGACCCGGCCGACATGCGCCTGCGCCGCCAGCATCTCCGTCTCCATCCGCTCGGCGGCGTGAAAGAAGACCTCGCCCTCTGCCGTCAGCTCGCAGCCATTGGTCCGCCGCACGAGCAGCCGGGTCTTCAGCGCCTCCTCCAGCGCCGTCACCCGTCGGCTGAGCGTCGCATGGTTGACGCCCACCCGCTTGGATGCAGAGAGGATCTGCCCCGTTCGGGCGACGGCAAGAAACATCCGCACATCGTCCCAGTTCACGGCCTCAGCCCGTCTTGTGTCGATTTCTGCACAACAGTTCCTGAATTTCGCACGTTGATTTGTGCAGACTGTAGTGCGATCGTCGCGCCAACAGCAATGACAATCTGGAGGAGACAGCCATGTACGAGATCGGTCATTTCATCGGCGGCAAGACGGTTGCCGGCACCAGCGGCCGCACGAGCAACATCTTCAATCCGGCAACGGGCGAAGTGCAGGGCACGGTGGCGCTGGCCAGCGACGCCGAACTGGCGGCAGCGGTCGAGAACGCCAAGGCCGCGCAGCCGAAATGGGCGGCCACCAACCCGCAGCGCCGCGCCCGCGTCTTCATGAAGTTCGTCCAGCTCCTGAACGACAACATGAACGAGCTTGCGGAAATGCTCTCGCGCGAACATGGCAAGACCATCGACGACGCCAAGGGCGATATCGTCCGCGGCCTCGAGGTTTGCGAATTCGTCATCGGCATCCCGCATCTGTCGAAGAGCGAGTTCACCGAAGGCGCCGGCCCGAACATCGATATGTACTCGATCCGTCAGCCGGTCGGCATCGGCGCCGGCATCACGCCGTTCAACTTCCCGGGCATGATCCCGATGTGGATGTTCGCCCCGGCCATCGCCTGCGGCAACGCCTTCATCCTGAAGCCGTCGGAGCGCGATCCCTCCGTGCCGATCCGCCTGGCCGAACTGATGATCGAGGCAGGCCTGCCCGCCGGCATCCTCAACGTCGTCAATGGCGACAGGGGTGCGGTCGATGCGATCCTGACGCATCCCGATATCTCCGCCGTCTCCTTCGTCGGTTCCACGCCGATTGCCCGCTACGTCTATGGCACCGCGGCCATGAACGGCAAGCGCGCCCAGTGCTTCGGCGGCGCCAAGAACCACATGATCATCATG
Source organism: Rhizobium sp. PP-CC-3A-592 (assembly GCF_003217095.1). Lineage (GTDB taxonomy): Bacteria > Pseudomonadota > Alphaproteobacteria > Rhizobiales > Rhizobiaceae > Ferranicluibacter. The sequence goes on along the minus strand of NZ_QJSR01000001.1, from coordinate 977,075 downwards.
CCGGATGCCGACCTCGACCAGGCTGCGAACGCCCTGATGGGCGCCGGCTACGGCTCGGCCGGCGAGCGCTGCATGGCGATCTCCGTTGCCGTCCCCGTTGGCGAGGAAACCGCCAACCGGCTGATCGAGAAGCTGACGCCCATGGTCGAGAGCTTGCGCATCGGCCCCTATACCGACGACAAGGCCGACCTCGGCCCCGTCGTCACCAAGGAAGCGCGCGACCGCATTCTCGGCCTGATCGACAAGGGCGTGGAAGCCGGTGCCGATCTCGTTGTCGATGGCCGCGGGTTCAAGCTGCAGGGTTATGAGGACGGATATTTCGTCGGCGGCTGCCTGTTCGACAACGTCACGCCGGACATGGACATCTACAAGACCGAGATCTTCGGCCCCGTTCTCTCCGTCGTCCGCGCCAAGACCTACGAGGAAGCGCTCGATCTGCCGATGAGGCACGAATACGGCAATGGCGTCGCGATCTACACCCGCGATGGCGATGCGGCCCGGGACTTCGCCTCGCGCATCAATATCGGCATGGTCGGCGTCAACGTTCCGATCCCCGTTCCGCTCGCCTACCACTCCTTCGGCGGCTGGAAGTCCTCGTCCTTCGGCGACCTCAACCAGCACGGCACGGACTCGATCCGGTTCTGGACGCGCACCAAGACCATCACCAGCCGCTGGCCCTCCGGCATCAAGGACGGCGCCGAGTTCGTCATGCCGACGATGAAGTAATTCAGTCGTTTATGACTGTGGTGAAAGGGCCCTCGCAAGGGGCCCTTTTTTCATGAGCATCTTTCTCGACATTTCTTCTTTTTGGAATTGTTCCAAACTGGCAGGCGTTCTATATGTAGGCAAGACAGGGAGTGGCGATGTGGGATTCGCCTGCGTCCGAGCATCGGAGTGAAGAATGCGCCTGACCAAGCAGACCAATTATGCCGTTCGCATCCTGATGTATTGTGCTGCAAACGAAGGGCATCTGAGCCGCATCCCGGAAATCGCCAGGGCCTATGGCGTGTCCGAGCTGTTTCTGTTCAAGATTCTCCAGCCGCTGAACAAGGCCGGCCTCGTGGAAACGGTTCGCGGCCGCAATGGCGGCGTGCGCCTGCCCAAGCCCGCTTCGCAGATCACGCTGTTCGATGTCGTCAAAGTGACCGAAGACAGCTTCTCGATGGCGGAATGTTTTGATGCCGGCGAAGTGGATTGCCCGCTGGTCGACAGCTGCGGCCTGAATACCGCCCTGCGCAAGGCGCTGAACGCCTTCTTCGACGTGCTCTCGCAATATTCGATCGACGATCTGGTCAAGTCACGCCCGCAGATCAACTTCCTGCTCGGCATCGACCCGCTTCCCTACGTCGCTCCGGCGGCCCAGCCCCAGACGGCGGCCTGAGGGCGGCCTGTCCGGAATGTCGGCAGACTTCGAGTAAGGAACGACGCGTCTCCAGCAGACGCGTCGTTTTCGTTTCAGGACTTCACAAGATATTCCTGCAGCAGAAATTCGATGGCGGTCGGGTCGAGCTCCGCCTTGTCGAGGCGGAAATCCACCCCGAATTCCTGGAACGACTGAAAATACGCGTCGTCCAGCGAGCCGGAAATCACGCCAACGGGGCCGATGAAGCCCTTCTGTCGGATCTGCGGCACCGTATCGCGGAAGTCGCCATGCGGTGGAAGCCGGTTGTCGACCAGCACCATGGATACGGGTGTTCCCCGCTCGAGCAGGGGGAGGGCCGCTTCGATCGTCTCGCAGTAATGCAGCTGGACGGCGAAGGCCTGAACCTTGCTCATCAGTCGCCGGAGGATCACATGCTCGGCGGGTTCGTCGTCGATCAGAAGAATTTGGACAGGTGTGGGCATCGACATGAATGTTCCGTTATCTCTAAATATCTAAAATAATTGTCGTTTTATGTCTTTCGGGGTTCGATCGCCCCAAATACGATCATTGTATAATTTGTTCCCTGATGGCCTTGGCAACCATTTGCGTCCGATTGACGACATCCAGTTTTTTCAGGATCGTCGCCGTATGCGAGTTGATCGTGTGTTCGGAAACCGAGACGATGAGGGCAATTTCGCTCGCCGTCTTTCCATGTGAAATCCACCGGAGAATTTCCGTCTCCCGCGCCGTCAGCCCCATTCCCGCCCGCGTTGCCAGCACGAACCGATAGAAATAGTCGAACGCCGTGATCGAGTTGTAACAGAGCTCGACATGGCAGGTACGATCGATGTCTTCGTTATCCCCGAAATACACCACGACATAGCGCGTGCCGACGATGCTGTGGACAGGCACGCAGGCCACAAGGTCGAAGCCGATCTGGGCCAGGAAATCCGTCCCGGCATTCAAAGCCGCCGCATCGTCCATGGAGGCCGACCATACGGAGGGCACGGTGGATGCGTGGAGGCTCTTGAGAAGCAGGCAATCGGAAAGCCTGTAGCGCCTGTCATACTCCTCTGTCAGCCCGGGCGGCAGGTCGTGCAGCACCAGCCGCGTCGTTAGAAGAGCAGGTTCGGCCTCCTGGCCGAGCTGCAACACGCCGAAGTGATCGAACCCGGCCCCGAGTGCCAGCATGTGGAAAATCCGGAAGAAATCGACGCGGTTGAGCGCTTTCTCAAGATCCTTCTGAAAATCGTAGCGTCTGCAACTTTCCAGCAACGCGCCCACGGCGATGATGCCCCCCTGGCTCCCGGAATGCTAGCTTAACGGGCAATTCGCGCTTGGCAACTCCCCTAAAAAAGGTGGAACCCGCTCGAAATGGGAAACGCCGTGCGCTTTCCGGACATGAAACGGACGCATCGCATGTCGCCCGCTTGGCACGCCGACCCTTCCCACGGCCGACAAGGTGACCGTTCCTGCGCCACGGCGGCATGACGGCTCGGACAGCAAAATGCGCGCATCGCGAGGTTGGAAATCTGGAATGACATAGCGTAGTTGTCTTATATCTTGGATAAATTTTCCAACTGGACAAAAGAATGGAGCGGGTTATTGCATTGCCGCAGCAAATGTCGTTCCTTTCCGGTCTGACCGGTTGCGGCTGCGATCCGGATCATTTGCGAATAAGAATGTTTCAAGAGAACACAAGAAAACTGGGAAAAACGGTGATGAAAAAGCTCTCTACTCTTCTCGCGGCGACGGCTGTCGTGACGCTGATGGCCGGCAGTGCCTGGTCGAAGACGCTGGTTTATTGCTCCGAGGGCTCGCCCGAAGGTTTCGACTCCGCGCTCTACACGGCCGGCACCACGTTCGATGCCTCCTCGCGTACGGTCTACAACCGTCTCGTCGAGTTCAAGAAAGGCAGCACGGAAATCGAGCCGGGTCTGGCCGCAAGCTGGGAAATGTCGGCTGACGGCACGCAATATACGTTCAAGCTGCGCCCGGGCGTCAAGTTCCAGACCACCGACTTCTTTACGCCGACCCGCGAGCTGAATGCCGACGACGTCATCTTCTCGTTCGAGCGCCAGTACAAGGCCGACAATCCGTGGAACAAGTATGTCGCCGGCGCGACCTACGAATACTTCAGCGGCATGGGCTTTCCCGAGCTGATCAAGTCCATCGAGAAGGTCGATGACCTCACCGTCAAGTTCGTTCTCAACAAGTCCGAAGCGCCGTTCCTCGCCAATCTCGGCATGGATTTCGCCTCCATCTATTCCAAGGAATATGCCGACAAGCTGCAGGCCGACGGCAAGATGGAGATGATGAACCAGCAGCCACTCGGCACCGGTCCCTACACCTTCGTCGCCTACCAGGCCGACGCTGCCATCCGCTACAAGGCGAACCCCGACTACTGGGGCGGCAAGCAGAAGATCGACGACCTCGTCTTCGCCATCACGACGGATGCCGCCGTGCGCGCGCAGAAGCTGAAGGCCGGCGAATGCCACATCATGCCGTATCCGAATGCAGCCGACGTTTCCGAGCTGCAGAAGGATGAGACCCTGACGGTCCTCAAGGAAGAAGGCCTGAACGTCTCCTACCTCGCCTACAACACGCTGGTTGCCCCGTTCGACAAGCCGGAAGTGCGCAAGGCGCTCAACATGGCCGTCAACAAGCAGGCCATCGTCGATGCCGTCTTCCAGGGCGCCGCGACCGTTGCCAAGAACCCGATCCCGCCGACGATGTGGTCCTATAACGACGCCGTCGAGGACGACAAGTACGATCCGGAAGCCGCCAAGAAGGCGCTCGAGGCCGCCGGCGTCTCCAACCTCAAGATGAAGATCTGGGCCATGCCCGTGTCGCGTCCCTACATGCTGAACGCCCGCCGTGCAGCCGAACTCATGCAGGCCGACCTTGCCAAGATCGGCGTCGAGGTCGAAATCGTCTCCTACGAATGGGCCGAATACCTGAAGCTCTCCTCCGACAAGGCCCGCGACGGCGCCGTCATCCTCGGCTGGACCGGCGACAATGGCGATCCGGACAACTTCCTCGACACGCTGCTCGGCTGCACCGCGGTTGGCGGCAACAATCGTGCACAGTGGTGCAACAAGGAGTTCGACGACCTCGTCAAGAAGGCCAAGCTGACGCCGGACCAGGCAGAGCGTACCAAGCTCTACCAGCAGGCCCAGCTCGTCTTCAAAAAGGAAGCGCCCTGGAACACGATCGACCATTCCCTGGTCTTCATGCCGATGAACAAGAAGGTCTCGGGCTACGTTCAGGATCCGCTCGGCATCCACCGCTTCGACGGCGTTGATATCGCCGAATAAAATCGCCACGTCCGCCGCATCCGCGGTGTCTCCGGCGGTCCGATGTTTATCGGGCCGCCGGTTTTGCAATCTTACGGAACGCTCATGCTGCGCTTCATTTTCGGGCGGCTCGCCGTCCTCATCCCGACCTTCATCGGGGTTTCCATCATCGCCTTCTCCTTCATCCGCCTGCTTCCCGGCGATCCCGTCATGCTGCTCTCCGGCGAGCGCGTCATGGCGCCGGAACGGCATGCGCAGATCATGGCGGAGCTTGGCCTCGACCGGCCGATGTACGTCCAGTATTTCGACTATCTCACCGGCTTGCTGCAGGGCGATTTCGGACGCTCCATCATTTCCAAGCGCCCTGTCATCGATGATTTCATGACGCTGTTTCCGGCGACCATGGAGCTTGCGATCTGTGCCATCATCCTCGCGGTCTGTCTTGGGATCCCGGCAGGCGTGGTGGCGGCGGTCAAGCGCGGCACCTGGCTCGACCAGACCATCATGGGCACGGCGCTCGTCGGCTACTCCATGCCGATCTTCTGGTGGGGCTTGCTGCTCATCATCTTCTTTTCAGGAACGCTCGGCTGGACGCCCGTCTCCGGACGTATCTCGTTCCTCTATTTCTTCCCGCCCGTCACCGGCTTCATGCTGATCGACAGCCTGCTGTCGGGCCAGAAGGGCGCGTTCGGCTCCGCCGTCAGTCACATGATCCTGCCGACGATCGTGCTCGCCACCATTCCGCTCGCCGTCATCGCCCGTCAGACGCGCTCTGCCATGCTCGAAGTGCTGAGCGAAGACTACGTGCGCACCGCCCGCTCCAAGGGCATGTCGCCCTTCCGCATCATCGGCGTGCATGCGCTGCGAAATGCCATGATCCCGGTCATCACCACCATCGGCCTGCAGATCGGCGTGCTGCTCGGCGGCGCGATCCTGACCGAGAGCATCTTCTCCTGGCCGGGCATCGGCAAGTGGATGGTCGATAGCGTGTTCAAGCGCGACTATGCCGTCGTGCAGGGCGGCCTCATGATGATCACGCTCGTGATCATGTTCGTCAATCTGATCGTCGACCTTCTCTACGGTTGGGCGAATCCCCGCATCCGGCGATAGGAGACGCGACCGATGTCATCTGTCGAAACAAAATCCGTATCCCCCGCAGCGGCAGCCGCCGCCACCCCATCGGCGCCGCCCTCCGGCTTTGCCGAGTTCTGGTTCTACTTTTCCAGCAATCGCGGCGCCGTGCTCGGGCTCGGCATCTTCGTGATCATCCTGCTGATGGCGATCTTCGCGCCGCTGCTGACCTCTCATGATCCGATCATCCAGAACCGCGACGTCCTGTTGCTGCCGCCGGTCTTTGCCGAAGGCGGCCGCGCCGAATATCTTCTCGGCACGGATCCTGTTGGTCGCGATATCCTGACCCGTCTGATGTACGGCGCGCGCTTCTCGCTGTTCGTTGGTCTCATCGTCGTCACCCTCTCGGTGGTCGCGGGCGTGCTGATCGGCCTCGTCGCCGGCTTCTTCCGCGGCACCACCGACACCATCATCATGCGGCTGATGGATATCATCCTCGCCTTTCCGTCGCTGCTTCTAGCGCTTGTGCTCGTCGCCGTGCTCGGTCCGGGCCTCGTCAACGCCATGATCGCCATCGCGCTCGTCAACCTGCCGCATTTCGTGCGCCTGACGCGCGCCTCCGTCATGACGGAGCGCAACAAAGACTACGTCATCGGCAGTCAGGTCGCCGGTGCCGGCACGCTGCGCATCATGTTCGTCACCATCCTGCCGAACTGTCTGGCGCCGCTCATCGTGCAGGCGACGCTCGCCTTTTCCGCCGCCATCCTCGACGCTGCGGCGCTGGGCTTCCTCGGCATGGGCGCCCAACCACCGACGCCGGAATGGGGCACGATGCTCGCCGAAGCGCGCGAATTCATCCAGCGCGCCTGGTGGGTCGTCACCTTCCCCGGCCTTGCCATTCTCATCACCGTTCTTGCCATCAACCTGATGGGTGACGGCCTGCGCGATGCGCTCGATCCCAAACTGAAGAGGTCCTGATGCCGCTTCTCGATATCCAGAACCTCACCGTCGAGTTCCAGACCTCCACCGGCACCTTCCGCGCGGTGGATGGCGTCTCGCTCACCTGCGACACCGGCGAAATCCTGTCGATCGTCGGCGAAAGCGGCTCCGGCAAGTCCGTCTCCATGCTCGCCGTCATGGGCCTTCTGCCCTGGACGGCGAAGATCACCGCCGACCGCATGGCCTTCAACGGCCAGGACCTGCTGAAGCTTTCGCCCCGCAACCGGCGCAAGATCATCGGCAAGGACATGGCGATGATCTTCCAGGAGCCGATGTCGAGCCTCAATCCGTGCTTTACGGTCGGCTTCCAGCTGGGCGAAAGCCTGCGCATCCACATGGGCCTCGACCGCGCCGCGCGGCGCGCCCGCTCCATCGAACTCCTGAAGCTCGTCGGCATTCCCTCGCCGGAAGACCGCTTGTCGAACTTCCCGCACCAGATGTCGGGCGGCATGAGCCAGCGCGTCATGATCGCCATGGCGCTCTCCTGCAATCCGAAGCTCCTCATCGCCGACGAGCCGACGACGGCGCTCGACGTCACCATCCAGGCCCAGATCCTCGACCTGCTCGTTCGCCTGCAGAAGGAAAACGGCATGGCGCTGGTGCTGATCACCCATGATATGGGCGTGGTCGCGGAAACCGCCGAGCGTGTGCAGGTGCAGTATGCCGGCCAGAAGGTCGAGGAGCAGCCGGTCAAGGCGCTCTTCCGCGATCCGCATCACCCCTATACCGCGGCCCTTCTCGCCTCGCTTCCCGAACGCGCGCAGATCGGCGAGCGTCTACCCTCCATTCTCGGCGTCGTGCCGGGCCAGCATGATCGCCCGCAAGGCTGTCTGTTCTCGCCGCGCTGCGCCTTCGCCACCGATCTCTGTTCGCGCTCCGTTATGCGACAAGGCCCCGAGTTCGGCCGCGCGCTGTGCAACTACCCGCTGATCGACGGCATTCCGCAGAACCATCCGACGATGACCGTCGAGCTTGCAGGGGAGGGCACGCGATGAGCGAGACCGCATCCAGACCCGTCCTCGAAGGCCACGACCTCCAGCGCTTCTATTCCGTCTCCCGTGGCATGTTCAAACCGGCGGCCACCGTGCGCGCCTTGAATGGCGTGTCCTTCTCGCTGCATTCCGGGCGCACGCTGGCGGTCGTCGGCGAAAGCGGCTGCGGCAAGTCCACGCTCGCCCGCCTCGTCACCATGATCGAGGATCCGAGCGGCGGCGAACTGCTGATCGACGGCAAGCCGGCCCGCGTCGGCGATGCCTCGCTGCGCAGCCTCGTGCAGATCGTCTTCCAGAACCCCTATGGCTCGCTCAATCCGCGCCAGAAGGTCGGGTCCTTGCTGGAAGAGCCGTTGAAGATCAATACCACCGACGACGCAGCCACGCGGCGGGCTAAGGTGGAGGAGATGATGCGCAAGGTCGGCCTGCGGCCGGAGCATTACGACCGCTACCCGCATATGTTCTCCGGCGGCCAGCGCCAGCGCATTGCCATTGCCCGCGCTCTCATGCTCCGGCCGAAGGTGCTGGTGCTGGACGAGCCGGTGTCGGCGCTCGACCTGTCGATCCAGGCGCAGGTGCTCAACCTGTTGATGGACTTGCAGAAGGAGATGGGCCTTGCCTACCTCTTCATCTCGCACGGCCTGTCCGTGGTGCGCCATATCGCAGACGACATCATGGTCATGTATCTCGGCCGCCCGGTGGAAACGGGGACGGCGGAAAGCGTGTTCACCAACCCGCAGCATCCCTATACCGCAGCCCTCCTGTCGGCGACCCCGGTCGCCAATCCGGAAGGCAAGCGCCAGCGCATCCAGTTGCAGGGCGAGCTGCCGTCGCCGCTCAATCCCCCGAGCGGCTGCCCGTTCAATCCGCGCTGCTGGCGTGCGACGGATCTCTGTCGCGAAAAGATGCCGGCGCTCGACGGTGCGGTCGATCATCGCTTCGCCTGCTACCACCCGCTCGACGACGTCCCGCCCTCGGCCCCGGCAGATTGACGCGCCTTTCGGTTGTCGGCTGACAGGCGGATGACGGCAAGACATCGGCATATCTCCAATGGTCCGCCCCTGGAGATTGCCGATGCGCCGCCTGCTCCGTCTTGTGCTTCCTCTTCTGCACCTCGCACTTCCCGAGGGCACGGCGCTGGCCGGCGAGCGTTCTGTGGACTGCACGCGGGAACCGCAGGCGCACTGGATGAGCCGCGAGGCGATCTCCCGCAAGGCCGTGGCCGCGGGCTATCCTGATATCCGGCATATCATTGTCATCGGTTCCTGCTACGAGATCGAGGCCCTGACGGCGCGCCGCCTGCAGGCCGATGTCGTCATGGACCCGATGACCGGCGACGTCGTCGCGGCCTCCATGAGCAACGGCCCGCAACGATGATGCGGGAGGCGCTGTCGTCGACTGCGAAAGCTGATACGGTCGGCATGTTTCCAGATCCGCTTTTCCAACATGTGAGACAGATGCATGCGGCTGCTGCTGGTTGAAGACAGTCCCCGGCTCGCCGAGCTTCTGGGCGAAACCGTCCGCGAGGCCGGCTGGCGGCTCGATGTCGTGACGACGATCGCCGACGCCACGGTGACGCTGACGCTGCGCGAGCACGACCTCATCCTGCTCGATCTCGGCCTGCCCGATGGCAACGGGCTCGAACTGCTGCGCCAGATCCGCAAGACCTACAAGGACCTGCCGGTCCTCGTCATCACCGCGCGCGGCTCGATCGAGGAGCGGATCGAGGGGCTGGATGCAGGCGCAGACGATTATCTCGTCAAGCCGTTCCACCACCGCGAGTTCCTGGCGCGCTGCCGCGCCATGCTGCGGCGCAGCCCGACATCGTTGCAGCCGGTGCTCGAATGCGGCCATCTGCGCTACGATCCCGCCATGGCGGAGCTTTCCTGCAGCGGTACCATCGTCGCGCTGCCGCCGCGCGAGCGGGCGCTGGCCGAACTGCTGATGCGCGATGCCGGCCGCGTGGTGCAGAAGCGCAAGCTGGAGCTGGCGCTGTCGGAATTCGGCGAGGAGATGACCGCCAACGCGCTGGAGCTTGCCGTGTCGCGCCTGCGCAAGAAGCTGCTGCCGCTCGAAACAGGTGCAGATCTCGTGACCGTGCGGGGCGTCGGCTACATGCTGCAGGCCACGCCATGAACGCCGTGCGGGATCGTTCCCTGATCGGCATCGTCTCCCTGCGCATCGTCACCTTCACGGTGCTCGCCATGATGCTGGAGTTCGGCATCGTGCTCGCCGAATACTGGTCGAACGATGCCGATCTCGGCGGCTTTCTCATCGGGCAGGAGGCGGAAACGCTGGCCGAAGGCATCGTCGTCGCCAAGGACCGCATCTCCTTCCAGATGCCGCCGGCGCTCGCCGAACGCTACACGATGCGCGAGGATGAGACCGACGGCGACATCTTCGTCCGGGTCCGCACCTCCGCCGGCGAAGTCCTGTTTTCCAACTGCGAGGCGCTCTGCCAGCGCCACTTCCTGCCGATCGAAATCAACCCGCCGACCTTCTGGCAGCGCGAGATCGCGCCCGGAAAGCCGCTGAGCGTCGCCGGCGGGCGCTCGTTCCGGTTCGGGACACAGGAGGTGTTCGTCGAGCTTGCGGTCCTGCGCGATCCCCATGGGTTCGTCACCAGCGTGCTGTTGCACGAGCTGCGGGATCATCTGATCATCCCCATGCCGCTGATGTTCGGCCTCGTTGCCGGCGCCACCATTCTCTCCGTCCGGCGCGCGCTGAAGCCGGTGGTGGAAGCCGGCAAGGCGGCAGACGCCATCGATCCGCGTGCGGCCTTCAATCCGCTCTCGACGGAGGGCATGCCGCGCGAGATCGCCAATTTCGCCAATGCGGTCAACCGGCTCTTGGTGCGGGTCGCCGACCTCATCCAGGCGCAGAAAATCTTCTCCACATCGATCGCTCATGAAATCCGAACGCCCGTCGCCGTCGTCCGCATGGAACTGGAGCGGATCGACGACCCCCGTGCGCGCAAGGCCGAAAAGGACCTGGAGGCGTTGACCCACATGCTGGAGCAGCTGACCTCGCTCGCGAGGCTCGACGTGGTCGATGCCGCCTCGTTCAAGCCGGTGTCGCTGGCGGGGCTTGCGAGCGATGTCGTCGCCCAGCTCGCGCCCTTCGTCTTCAACAGCGGCCGCACGCTCGAATTCGTGGAGGAGGGCGGTGGCGAGATCCGCGCCGTGCCGGCGCTGGTCGAAAACACCATCAGCAACCTCGTCGAGAACGCGGTCAAGCACACGCCGAAGGGCACGCGCATCTCGGTGCGCACGGCGGAGACGGGCCTGCTGGAGGTGGCCGACGACGGCCCCGGCTTCGGACGCTCCCCCAGCCACATCCTCGACGGCGGGCGGATCAAGAGTTCGGACGCACTCGGCGTCGGCCTGAAGATCGTGGAGCGCATCGCCGAACTGCACGATGCCGCGCTGACGGTGGATTCGCGGCCCGGGGAGGGGACGCGCGTACAGCTCGAATTCCCCCCGTCACCTGCGCCGGTTTAAACCCGGGACCGCGACGAACTTTTCAGCCGGAAGGTTTTCCTGAAGCCTGTTCTCCTGTAAGCCCCGATGCGTCTGCGCTTCGGCGTCAACGCATTCGAGCAAGAGGAATTTCACCATGGATATCACACGCTTCGAGACCGGCCCGCGCATGAGCCAGGCCGTCGTTCACAACGGCACGGTCTATCTCGCCGGCCAGGTCGGCAATGCCGGCGACGACGTCGCAACCCAGACGAGCCAGGCTCTGGCCTCGGTCGATCGCCTGCTGGAACAGGCCGGCACCGACAAGACGCGCATCCTCAACGCTACCATCTGGCTGGCCGACATGGCCGATTTCCCCAAGATGAACGCTGTCTGGGACAAATGGGCACCGCAGGGCAACACGCCGGCTCGCGCCACGGGCGAAGCCAAGCTCGCGACCCCGGAATATCTGGTCGAAGTCATCGTCATCGCTGCGCTCTAGGGCGAAAGCACCGGGCGGCGACACCGTCGCCCGGTTACGCCTGCGGCATTGAAAGCAATCCTAGTTGCCGATCCGCGCCATGCCGCTCTCGCCATTGTCGCGCACCCACTTTACCTTGTCGGCGCCGGTTACGGTCAGGTCGAAGCACATCTTCGCGCCCTTGTACCAGGTGGTGAACTGCTGGCAGAGCTTGTCGTCGGCGATCCACCATTTGCCGGTGTCGCTCGGCTGGATCAGCTTGCCAATCCCAAGCGCCTTGCCATCCCCATCCACCACGCCCGACGTCCGGTAGTTCAGCGGAAACTCTCCGCCCATCGGCGCTTCGAGATAGATCGTGCGCCCGATGATCCTTTCGCGGATATCGGCCTCGGTCATGCCGGCCGCAAAGGCTACGGTGCTGCCGGAGGCCAAGAGGAGGCTGAGGGAGAGAAGGAATCTGTGCATGGCGCGCGCTCTCGGTTCTTTGTTCGTCGAGACGTACGCCGCCGGAAATGCCCCGGATCACAGGCTTCGCGAAAGCTTGGGAACAATTTGGCAAATCGGTCCGTTGTTAGGCCAGAATTAACGTTTCCGAACATCGAAGGACGCCCCTATGCTTTACTGGCTGCCCAGGCTCGGCCTGATTCTGCTCGTCTGCGCCGCACTTGCCGTCGGCGTCGTCTCTGCAACCTCCGACGACGTGGCGAACACGCTGCTCGTCGTCCTCCTCGGTCTCGGCCTCTTCTCGCTGACCCTCCGAATCTTTCCGCCGGAAAAATTTTGATCCCTTCGGATGTAAAAGAGCCCGCTGAAAACACCATTTTTGGTGGAAAATAGCGAGCATTCAGAGCGTTACGGGAACTTTTCTCCCGTCTTCGAATTGACGGACGTCCCGGCTGTCAGGTCATGCTCGTTGAGCGTTGCAAGACCACAAGTGTCGGGCGCCAGGCAAGATACCGCGGCAGCTTTCGGCCCGCGCTCATTGCGAGTGGAGGTCCAAGATGAATTCTGCCATACCGGAGCGAGCCTTGTTCAAGGCGAAGAAGAAAGCGCATATCGAGAACCCGCCGCCGTCCGAGGCAACGGCACTGGCCGATCCGAAGACCGGCCTCGATCTTGTCGTCGCCTGGAGCATTGTCGGCACATTCATCATCCTGATGTCCGGCGTCATCTACACGCTCGAATCTATCCTGATGCCGGTGACGCTGGCTATCGTCGTCGGCATGGTGCTTGGCGTTGCCGCCGACCGGCTCTCGCGCTTCGGCCTGCCGCCCATGCTTGGCGGCCTGTTCTTCGGCATCGTCTTCGTGGTGCTGGTCTTTTTCCTCGTCAATGCCTTGATCGAGCCGATCTCCACGCTGACCGCCAAGGCGCCGGCGATGATGGAAGACGCGGTCCAGCGGTTCCTGCCCTTCTTTGAGCGGTTCGAATGGGTGAAGCGCGCCATCAACGGCGCGAACGAGAAGGCGATCTCCGACATGGTTATGGCGAATGCCGGTTCCATGCTGGGGCTGGTCGCCACGGGTCTCACACCCGCCTTCGTCCAGACGCTGATCTTTCTCGCCGCCCTTGGCCTGTTCCTCATCGGCCGCGCGCATCTGCGCAAGACCATCATCCTCGCCTTCGCCACGCATGAGCGCCGCCTGACGGCCATCCGCGTCATGAACGCCACGGAGAGTGCGGTCGGCTTCTATTTCTCCACCGCAAGCCTGATCTATATCTCGCTCGGCACGATCACGGCGCTCATCGCCTTTGCCGGCGGGCTCTCGGGCGCGGTTCTCTGGGGTCTCTTCGCCTTCGTCTCGAGCTTCATTCCCTATCTCGGCGTTACCGCCATGACGATTGCGCTCACCTGCGCCGGCCTGATGACGCATGACAGCATGATCATGGCACTGCTGCCGGCTGCCTGTTTTTTCCTGCTGCATCTGGTCATGGAAAATCTGGTAACGCCGGCGATCCTCGGCCATCGCCTGGAGATCAACCCGTTCCTGATCTTCATCGCCATCATCTTCTGGACATGGATGTGGGGTGCCGTCGGCGCGATGCTGGCCATGCCGCTCGCGCTGATCGGCCTCACCATTTTCAACGAGGTCCGCACCCGGCCGCCGGAACGCCAGCTGCCGGGCTGAGGAGCCTCTCAGGCCTCGCCGGCAGGGGCATTTTCGTTGAAGAACAGCGCCTGGCTGATCAGCGCCTTCACCATGTCGGGGTTGAACGGCTTGGTGACGAGGAAGGCCGGTTCCGGCTTTTCGCCCGTCAGCAGGCGCTCCGGAAACGCCGTGATGAAGATCACCGGTACGGTTGCCGTCGAGAGAATCTCGTTCACCGCATCGATACCCGAGCTGCCATCGGCAAGCTGGATGTCGGCCAGAACCATCTTCGGCGATGTCTGCTTGAACAGCTCGACCGCTTCGCTATGCGTGCGGGCGATGCCGGCCACGCCGTGCCCGAGGCTGCGCACCATATCCTCGATATCCATGGCGATCAGCGGCTCGTCCTCGATGATGAGGATGTCGGTCACGACCTGACGGGCAATGTCCGTCGACGCCTGCTGGATCAGTCCGGCCACCGCATCCGGCGTAACGCTCAGGATTTCCGCGGTTTCATCCGGGCTAAAGCCTTCGACGGAGACGAGCAGGAACGCCTTGCGCGCATCGGGCGAGATCCGCGCCAGATTGGCGGCGGCCCTCTGTTCCCATGCGTAAGGCGAGTTCACCGCCTCTTCGTCGATCTTGATGGTGATCGTATCGAACAGCGAGCAATAGAGTTTGAAGACGCTGACCCGGTCGCTCGACGCCTTGGGGAACAGGTCGATATCGGCAATCAATGCTTCGAGGACGGCTGCGACATAGGCATCGCCCGACGTTTGCGAGCCCGTGATGGCGCGGGAGAAGCGGCGGACATAGGGAAGGTGTGCGGCGATCCGCATGGAAAGTGACATGAAAGACGTCCTTCGATATATTGGCGCCGAAACCGGACAGAGTTTGATCGTTCGACGAGTCGAAACAGGGACGTTTGACCATGTTTCCCGTCGTGTGGAAAGTTTGATCGGCAAGAATTACAAAGCATGAGGGTGACGTGATCAATTTGAGGATGCCGACGGGCCGCACCGGGATGAGCACGATCGGATTTCGGACGAAACGGACCTGAACGCATGGCGGATATGACAGACCCCAAACCTCGCGCGGTTCTGCAACACGCGGAGACCTTGGACCCGAACAGCCAGATCGTCTCGAAACTGAGAGCCGTTTACAGCGCCGTGGAGCGGGAACCTCTTCCCGACACGTTCCTCGATCTCCTGCAGCAACTCGACAGCGTCGAGAACGCGCGCAAGGGCTGACGAAAGAACGAAGTGCCAGACTGCGGACACAAAAAAACGGGCCGAGGCCCGTTTTTCCGTGTCAGTCGATGATGGATCGAACCAATCAGCAGGATGCGGTGTAGCGACGGCCGTTGCGGTCGCGGTAGATGCAGCGACCCGGCTCGTTTGCCTGGCCGATCAGCGCGCCGGCAAGGCCGCCCACGCCAGCGCCGATCGCTGCGCCACGGACGTTGCCGGTTGCCACGCCGCCGATGATGGCACCCGATGCGGCACCGATGCCGGCGCCGCGTTCCGTCTGGGTGCAGGCTGCGAGTGGCATGATCAGGGCGACGGCGAGAAGAGCTTTTTTCATGGTGATATCCTCCGGTTCAACGTGATGTGGATGGCCCTCTGGGAAAGCCGAGGTTTTATATGCGTCCCATAAGGACCAACACAAGAAGGATAACAACCACCAAGCCCAGGCCACCGGAAGGTCCGTAGCCCCAGCTGCGGCTGTGGCCCCACGTCGGCAGAGCGCCGATGAGCAGGAGTACAAGGACGATCACGAGAATTGTGCCGAGCATTGGCGGTTCCTCTTTGGGTTCATTCGGAATGCGGAGCTATAACGCGCGTTTGTCCCTTTTGTTCCAAGCACTGATCATACCACTTTGATACCCGCATCTAGGAGCCGTTCACCGACCTGCTTCTATCGCGGACTGCTGCCTCGCCATGGGAACAAATCCTGCCCTGCCTGCGTTGTGGGGGCTGTGTGGATGAAGGGATAGTGTGGTGTGGCAGGTGACCGGCGCGAAATCAGCGACGTATCCGGCGTCACCAAAGGGGTGATGCGATCGCCTCTGCAACACGAAGTCGGCCATGATGGCCGCCGGCACGCGCTCAAAGCTGCGTTCCGCCTCCCACATGTTCTCTCCGTTCCATAATGCTTTCCGAGAGCGCGTATCCCGAAACACTGTCGCACGCGCCTCGCCACCCCGACCCGTCATTTCATTCCGTCCCATCGTCTCACGTTCCAAGGAGCAATCCGATGCTGAAAACCCTTCTGGCAAGCACAGTTCTTGCTGCCGCTCTCGCCGGTACCGCACTGGCGCAGCAGACGCCGGCAGCACCCGCAGCAGTACCGGCAGCCTCTGCCCCTGCGGCATCACCCGCAGCCGTCGCAGCAGGCGACGACATGCTCGCGTCCAACGTCATCGGCAAGACGGTCTATACGGGCGTTGACGAGGAGGGCGAAGCAATCGGCGAGGTCAAGGATGTCGTGATCAACGCGGCCGGCGCCACCGAGGCGCTCGTCGTCGGCGTCGGCGGCTTCCTCGGCATCGGCGAAAAGGATGTGGCCGTCAATTTCGATCGCGCCTCGTGGTCGGAGCGTGATGGCTCCAAGATCCTCGTGGTCTCCATGACCAAGCAGGACCTCGAAGCAGCGCCCGCCTTCCAGCGCAAGGCTGTCATGGATGGTGCCGTCACCAAGGACACCGCAGCCACGATGCCCGCAGCATCCACGGACACCGCCGCCAAGCCGCTCGCAACGCCGGAGAATACGGAGGTTCCGATGGACGCCGCCGGCGCCGAACCGATCGTTCCGCAGACCGGCACCACACCGGAGATGACCGATCCGGATCTGGCGCCTGACGCCGCAACCACCGCGACCGTCGAACCCACGGACGAGCTGAAGCCGGTCGATGCCGCCATGCTGTCGGCCGACAAGCTGATCGGCACGCCGGTGAAGGTGGCCGACGACACGAAGATCGGCGAGGTCGGCGATGTGATCCTGGCGAAGGACGGCAAGCTCGAAGCCTATATCATCGACGTCGGCGGCTTTCTCGGCATCGCGCAGAAGCCAGTGGCGATGAGTGCTGCCAATATTCAGGTGATGGCCGATGCCAAGGGCGCGATGACGATCTACTCGCCCTACACCAAGGAGCAGCTGGAAACCCAGCCCGCCTACGATGCTGCCGCCTACAAGGCCGACCCCGGCAGCATCGTGCTCGCCAACCCGAAGCCCTGATCTCGTAAGGACAAGGCGGCCGATCGCTCGGCCGCCTTTTTCATGTTCGCCGATTGTCATCACCCATCTCCCAGACAACAAAAAAGGCGACCCACGGGGCCGCCCTTACGATCTCTGCCTGATGAAAATCAATGCCGCTCGCTGCGGTCTTCCGACGAATCCAGTTCACCCAGCAACTGCTCGAACCGCCCATCCGTCGCCGGCATCTGACCGTTGAAGTAGAGATCCTTCAGCGTCTGACCGATGTGAAGGTTCTTCTCGCTCGAGCGCGATGCGGGCCGCGCCGAGGCCGCAACGGACTTCCAGATATGTGCGTTCGATACGGTCATGTTGGTGTCTCGCCTCAATGAATCGTGAACTCAACGCCTCGTGCACGGTGAAGTTCCGCTCATCCTGTGGCAACGTCGTGTCAAAATGAACCAGCGCTCCGGTTATGGTAAATGAATACTTAAAGGTCATTGCCCGAAGCGGTTGGCGGGGAGACGCTTTGTGGCCGCGATAATGGGGCGAATGCGCCGGTAAAAGATCCCGATTTTTCCAGCTGTTACCTATGGCCTCGTACCGCGCAGCCATCACATCAATCCTGATAGCTGCCTTCGCATCACACGCACTGGGGGAACAAACGATATTGTGATGCGTTGGTGAGCATGAATTAATCGGAGGAAGAAGCCATGCTGTACTACGCACTTGTTTTTCTCGTCGTTGCCATCATTGCAGGTGTTCTCGGTTTCGGCGGTATTGCTGGCGCATCTGCCGGTATTGCGCAGATCCTGTTCTTCCTGTTCCTTGCGTTCCTCGTCATTTCGCTCGTCGCCAGCGTGATGCGTCGCCGCACCTGAGTGTTGACGGAAACGACGTACGGATATCATCGGAAAGGGAGTGGTTCGCCACTCCCTTTTTCGTTGTGCGGAGAGGACGGCTGAACAGCGAATTCCTGATCAGACCTGTTGCGGAACGTCTGGAAAATGCTGACATAGGCACAACGACGCGACGCACTGGGAATATGGAGTTGAGCACGATGAAGACGGATGTGGCGGTTCTGGGTGCAGGGATTGTCGGCCTGTCCACGGCGATCCATCTCGCACGGCGCGGAAAATCGGTTTTGCTCGTCGACCGCCGCGGGGCGGGGGAGGAGACCTCCTTCGGCAATGCCGGCCTCATCCAGCGCGAGGGCGTCGTGCCCTACGGCTTCCCGCATGATTTCGGCGCCTTGTTCCGCTATGCCCTGAACAACACGATCGACGCCCACTATCACCTGAAGGCCCTGCCGGGTCTGGTGCCGTTTCTGGTGCGCTACTGGTGGAATTCGGGCTTTACCCAGCACCAGCATATCGCAAGGCTCTATGCCCCGCTGATCGAGAACTCGATCACCGAGCATGCCGACCTCATCAAGGCGTCCGGTGCCGACAACCTTATCCAGCGCGATGGCTGGATGAAGGTTTTCCGCACGGATGCCGCCCGCGATGCTGCCTATAAGGAGGCCGAGCGCCTGTCGGCCGGCTTCGGCGTCAATCACCAGAAGCTGTCGCCGAGCGATGTCAAGGCACTGGAACCCTCGATCCGCATCGACCTTGCCGGCGGTCTGCGATGGACCGATCCGTGGTCGATCCGCGATCCCCATAGCCTGAACAAGGCCTACCTCACCTATTTCCAGTCCCTGGGCGGGCGCCTGGTCGCGGGCGATGCCGCAACGCTCGAGCACGTTCTGGAAGGTCCCGGCTGGCGTATCGCTTCGCCGGATGGACCGATTGAGGCGGCGGAGGTCGTCGTGGCCCTTGGTCCCTGGGCGGACACCGTCACCCGCAAGCTCGGTTACCGGTACCCGCTCGCGGTCAAGCGTGGCTACCACATGCATTACGGCACGCAGGAGGGCGAACGGCTGAACAACTGGGTGCTCGACGCCGAGAAGGGATACTTTCTCGCGCCCATGCTGCGCGGAATCCGGCTCACGACCGGCGCTGAGTTCGCGACCCGTGATGCGCCGAAGACGCCGGTGCAGCTCGCCCGCGCGGAGCGCGTCGCCCGCGACTTCTTCCCGCTCGCCGAGCGTCGCGACGAGGAGCCCTGGATGGGTGCGCGGCCCTGCACCCCGGACATGATGCCCATCATCGGCAAGGCGCCGCGGCATGAAGGCCTGTGGTTTGCCTTCGGCCACGCCCATCACGGCATGACCCTCGGCCCCGTCACCGGCCGTGCGCTGGCCGAAAAGATGACCGGCGAACGCACGACCATCGTCGATCTCGGCCCCTATCGTCCGGAACGCTTCGTCGCCTGAGCCCACGCCTTCGCAACGCCCGGTCCCATCAAATGAACCTCGCGATGCGGACAAGTTTGTTTGATGTCGGACACGGAACGATAGGTCTCTCCTGCAGTTTCCCCGTCGCTGCACACGACAGGCCGTCGTGGCTGCGAAGAGATGGGTTGCCGCGGCACGGCAGCGGGAGATAGACATGCAGAAACAGATCGTTGAGATTGCCGGCGAAGCCGTCGGCACCTTGATGCCGCACGCGCGCGGCTTGCGCTTCATGGCCGTCAAGTTCCACGTCTGGCCGCTCGATGGCGAAGTCTATGCCGATCCCGCCACCGCGCATCAGGCCGTGACCGCCCACATCGCCGCGACCCGCGAGGCCATGGCCGACCGCGTTCACTGATGGCGAGATCAGCGGAACAAGAGGTCAGGGGTCGCTGTAACCAGAGGCATGAATATCAAGCCGATAGGTGCCGGGATCCGCAGAAAACATAAGGGCACCTTCCACCTGAGACTGTGCGGGCACGTAGTCGATCGTCACCTCCCGCGTCTCCACCTCTTGCCGCTCACCATCCAGCAGCCGTCCCGTCACGGGCACGCCGGCAGCCGTCTTCTTGCCGGCGTTCGAAACGATAAAGGAAACTTCGAAGCCCTGCACCGTCGGCCTTTGTGTGGTGATGGTGACGCTGAGCGCCGGTGCCGCATCTTTGGCGGTCAGGCCGTGGTAAAGGATCATGCCGGTCATGGTGGCGACGAGCGCGGTGGAGAGAAGACCGGTGGTCCACTCGATCCAGTGCGGGTGGCGGCGAACGATCTTGCGGCGGGAACGTGCCATCAGAACCTCACAGGATCAGCCGTGCGGCGGCAGCGCCAATCGCGCCGGGAAAGCCGAGCACGATGGTGGACATCAAGGCCGGCATGGAGCCTGATCCGTCCAGCCTGCCGAAACTCCACAGGCAATAAAGGCTGACGAGCAGCGCGATGACGTAGCCCGGCAGGGTGAACCGGATCAGCGCGTGCCATCCCGGCGTATCCTCCAGCTCGTGCCCACCCTTGAACGAGACGGCATAGACGAAGGCGTGCATGACGAGGATCGACAGGGCGATGGTGGCCAGCGCATGCCACGGCGTCATCTTGTAGGAGATCAGGATCATCTCTTCCGTCGGCGCCATATTGAGGTTGAGAAACAGCGCACCCACCGCCATCATGAAAAGCTCGGCGCCATAGCCGCTGTCCGGCTCATCCTCCGCATCGTCAGGGTCGGTGCCGAGCTGGCTGCGGCCGAGAAGCGCGCCGATGCCGGCGGGAACGGCCTGCAGCGCGATCTTGCCGAGGAAATCCTGCTCGGCCGTCTCCGGCGTCAGAAGCTTGAACAAGGTGAGGATCATCGCGCTGGCGAGAATGCCGATCGCATAGGCGATCATGGCATCGCGAATATCCTCGCGCCAGGAAAACGTCTTCTCGAAACCGATGCGATGGGCGATGCCCACGAGCAGGGGCACGGTAATCACAAGAAGCAGAGCGAGCCGGAAGCGATCCATGGCAAAGCCCAGATCCCACATCTCCATCGTCATCTGCATGGGCAGGGCAAAGAGGAGGGCGCCCGCAATACCGCGGCCGAGCCCAGTTACGAACGCCGTCGTATGAAACGGCGCCCCGCGCGCCTCGTCCACATCCCCCATCGTCACCCCCAACGCGCCAAACACGAAACTGCGCGGCCCGAAGGACCGCGCAGACAGACTATCCAAGATTCATAGTCCTAGTCATCAAGCTTAGGCAAATGCCGATGCACCGACGCCACATAAGCCGCCCACGCGCAGGTAAGATCTCAATCGTTCAACCCGCTCGGGAATGCCGCATCGACGGCAATCGTCGTCAGGTCGTTACGGACCTTGGAGATGCCGGGAATGCGGTATGCGAGTTCCTCGACAGCGCGACGATCGGCTGCCGTCTCGACCTCACCAGACAGTTCGGCAACGCCGCGCAGAACTTTAATCTCGACGGCGGAGGTGTCGATCTCATGTTCTTCGAGCGCGTTGGACAGCGCTTCTTCCATGCCATCATCGTCAGTATCGGCTTCCGGATCGTCACGCAGGATATCCGGGCCTCCATGGCCGATCCGAACCGTCTCGTCCGATGTCTCAAAGCCCGGGTTGCCCGACTCGTCGAAGCTCTCCGGCGTCTCGCCATAAGACCGGTTGGCGACATCGGTCGGCGAACCGGAGACGTCATCGGCATAAGGCCACCCGTCCTTCAGGTCTCGGTCTTCATAATCACGATAGTCTTCTTCACGGCGTGTGGTTTTCTCGATCATCGTCTGATCCTCGATCTGGTCGTTTCACGTGGGTAAACCGCTGAGCGAGGCTTTGGTTCGACCGGGCGGCTGATTATGTCACGCCATCGGTACCGCACGCGCGCCACGTCCAGACGATAACGGTTGCTCAGCATGGGGTGGGCGAGGAGCCGACGCCACCGTCGAGATGCCGTCCAGCATCTCACTCGGATAAGCGAGTCTCTTTGCATCCTTACCGACCCGGGCAATGCGTCAGCGTGGCGAAGGAACGCGCCAATAAAAAAGCGAGACCTTCCGGCCTCGCTTTCATTATTCTTAAAACGCACTTACCGAGCTTCACGCCTGACTTACGGAGCCGTGCTCGGCGCAGTACCGGTTGCCGGAGCCGTGCCGGTTGCCGGAGCGGTATCCGTTGCAGCCGGCGGCGTTGCCGGGGTGACCGGAGCCGTCTCAGCCGGGGCAGTTGCCGCTGGCGGGGTCGGGGTCGGCGCCGTTGCAGGGGCCTGCGTACCGGTGGCAACAGGAGCGTCTGCGGCCGGTGGCGTCGCCGTCTGGCTGGCAGGTGCGGGCTGTATCGCCGTGTCGGACGTGTCATTCGACATTTCCGCCGGGAGCCACACCAGCAGTGCCAGTACGAGACCGGCAAGCAGAATGATCAGAACCGGCCAGTTGCTGCGACGGGCCCGCGCGGTCGGTGCTGCCGGATCCAGCGGACGCTGGGCCGAGGGATCACCCATCGGTGCCGCCGTCACCGGGTCAATCCCGGCGGTCGGGCGCATCGTCGCCGCGTCCGTGCGAGCAGCCTGCTCGGCTCTCGCCGCATCATCTGCGGGCCAGGATGTGGGATTTGCGGGGCGTTTTTCGTTCGGATCAAAACGCTGGTTCATGACAGCTTCCTCCTTGTGGTTTCGCCGAATATCGGCACATGCAGAGAAAACGCACCGTCGAAGCTTAAGTTCCTGTGAGGTGCCCCGGGCCCGTTCGCCAAGCGCGGCAAACACGAAAAAAGAGCGGCAGAGCTTCACCCCGCCGCTCGCTTTTCACCGTTCGATATCCCTGTTGAGAGAACGTCAGTCCTGCTCACGCACACCCGGCGTTGCTTCCCGCTGATCTGCATCTTCCAGATCGGAACGCACCAGAAAAACGTCGCCCTTCAACCGAACCGCCTCCCGACGCGCAGCCGCCGACATCACATCATCCGGCTCCACATCATCCCCATCCTTGCCTCTCAACTCCGCCTCACTCCCGATCGGCGTCACATCCTCGTCATGAATATCGAGATTGCGGTCCGTATGAGCCTTTTCGCCAGCCCGGTCTTTGTCGGCCATGTCGCTTCTCCTTGGTTTCCTGATCGAAAACGCCGGCCGGGAGCCAATGTTCCGGGAAGGGAACGGCCGCTTCGCCCCATCGCCAGGTAGCCAGCAAAGAGGGAGCCCGGGAGATGCAAGCCGCTCAGCGCCGCATGGCATCAGGTCGCCGATGATGCCAAAAAGGGGTCCGGAATGACGAAAATATTAGCAAAAATCGGGATTTAGCAAGATTTGGCTGGGGAACCTGGAGCCGGACGGGCGCTCTGGAATCCCATTAATTTTCAACGCGTTGCTCAATGTCGCGTCAACAATGTGGGGGTAGTTTGTGGGGGTGTCAACAATTAAAAGGGGGCATCGCGGCGACAGCGAACTCTGCCTTGAAAGCTACAGCGACTCGACTTCTTCGTCATCGGGATAACCCGGATGGCTATCCCAGCCGCATTCGGCGCAGGATTCGAAGTAGGTTCCCTCGGGGGCGATCGCTATGTCGAAGAACGTCCGCAAATTTCGAGAGGCGCACCTTGGGCACTGATCGGTTCGGTCATGCCGTTCTCGACTGAGCAGTCGCATATAGTGCTTGCCGATGGCATCCACGGCATCCAGCGCAATCAGTGCGGAGGTCTTGTTCGCATTCCGATGGTGAGTAAGCCAGTTGACCAGGGGCCAAGCCTTTTCGACAACTG
The DNA here is from genome assembly GCF_003217095.1 of Rhizobium sp. PP-CC-3A-592. Taxonomy (GTDB): domain Bacteria; phylum Pseudomonadota; class Alphaproteobacteria; order Rhizobiales; family Rhizobiaceae; genus Ferranicluibacter. The sequence goes on along the minus strand of NZ_QJSR01000001.1, from coordinate 953,554 downwards.
CTCGCATGTAGTTGCGGAGTTCGTCGTTCCTCTCACCAGGACACAGCTTGCTGGTCAAAAGGCGGTTCCAGCCGATAACATCTGCGTCCTTTGGCTGCTCAGCTTCCGCCTCAAGTTCCACTCTCCTTCTCACAGCACTGACCAGTGAGATCAGGCATTCGCGAAGCTGCATCCCGACAGATTGGAAGTCGACGGCCTCGATCGCTCTTTCAAGTAGTTTTGCCGCTTGCACCTGACGGCGCGTCACTTCATCGAATGGCGAGCCCTCGTCATCACCGTCCTTCTCAGATCGGCTCATCACCCTCATCATGAGCCCGATGTGAAACGACAACGTGTAATCAAGGCTCGGGAAATGTCGTTGAGAGTAGAGGTTGGTCGGGTGAGTAATGACCCACCAACGGTCTATGTCGGTATGGACATCCCAAATTTCGTATGCATCACCCAGGACGTATTCGGTCTTCACACGCTCCACGTTCAGCACAGTTTCTTCGCCACGAGCCTGGCCTTCGACATAGTCTGCAATGTCTCGCTCGGCGTAAAAGTCTCGTTCCGGACTGTATCGGCCAAGTTGGTCGGCCGGTAGCGGGTGGTCGGGCGGTAGAACGCAATCATCACCATCCAGCTTGTTGTGCTCTGGCTTGTCGTTCATCGGCTATCCCAGTGAACTCGCAAGCGCCGTAATTAACGCGATTGCGCCTTCTGCGGTTAGGTTTCCAGCAGCCCCGGTTAATATAGTCCGGGTATCTTCCAGAAGCCCTCTCAGCCGCCCTCTCTCGGGCTGCGGGGCGTTCACGGCATCCTCGATCTCCTCGATCTTGGATGAAAGTTGGTTGCCATCGACCCCGCTCCTCACCAGTTCGTTTTGAGAGGACTTTATCTGGTCGATGACGTCCTTGATTTTCTGAATGGCTTCTATGGAGGCGACAATGTCTCCGGACGTGTTGCCCGCCCCCATGTTTCCAACAAAGTTTCCGATACTGCCGATGTGGAACGTAGTCATAGCCTGTTTCGCCTGTATCTTCTCTTGCGGATCAAAGGACATCCCATCTCCGAGCACACCCTTCTTCTCCATCTCGATCGCCCAATCGAGAACCATGTTCCGAACTGAGTCCAAGACAGAGATGACGCTCCCTCGCCCGAACTGGATCACAATACGCGGCGTCTGGAAACTCATGAGCTCATTGAGTGATGCCACCATGCCCGGCGGGAGAGGAAAGTGAAGTAACCCGCCAGAATTGTTGTCGATGAGGTCTTGTAGGGTTGCCACAGACTGTCCCAATGGAGCTTCGCTGATCAGCTCCATGAACCTTTCGTCGCCCGAGTAAATGGGTATCCAGCCGTTGTATGGATTCCAGCCTGCCGGCTGCCCAGTGATCTTTCTATAGTGTGGCAGCTCGCCACTGTAGCCGTTCAGCTCCTGTTCAATCCACGTCTCAAGGGATTCAAGCTGAAGCTTCGCGGCGGCGAGTTTTACTTTCCGAAGAAGCGCGTCTACCGGAACGTTTTTATTCAACGCGTCGCGCTGTATCTCTTCAATCAGTCCTGACATCGAATCCCCCACACCATCGAATTGTGAATGTAGTGAGCCACAAGCTCAATTTCCATCACTCGTTGTAAGAGATGTAACTGGAGGTCCTTGACGCTTTCGCGCCGACGATCGAGCATGAAAAAAGCCGCTGTAACAGGACTGGAATCCTCGGCGGCTTTTTCTGGAGAATGTTCAATAATGGTGAACAACGGCGTAAGGTTTGCAAAGACCCGTAGAACGGGTCTTTGAGCCGGGGGCTGGCATATCAGCCAGCCGATCGACAGGAATTTTATAATCTCAATGCCGATCTCCGAATCTAACGCAATTGTGGGATCCCGGAAACGCGGCCTTATGGGGTGACGGAGGTATGAAGCGCAGGAAATTGGTTGTCCGGATCGATCTTCCTAAGATGCTCGGCCGAGTCTCTCGACTTCGATGACCGATTAATAATCGTTTGGAGGGCTCCCATGCACTCATGACCGAGTCGGTTGATAGACCGAATATCCACGCGCTGCGATCTATAGTCTGAGGCGAGGTCTTGAGCTCGCGTCAAATAATTTTCTACAGCATTATTCATCTCGCCGATTAAACTAAGAGAATCCATGGAGCCGAACATACTCGCTTGCATGAAAAGTAGACCAATTTCGTTTTTTGTATCCTCTATTGCCATACCGAAGATTTCGCGGTCTTTCGGAGTGATTTCGTAGGGCTTTCCCTCGATAACGGGGAGTGTGAAGGGGGGAGCACTCTCGTTTCCCGCGACGCGGAAGTTATCGTATTTGAAGGCCCTGACAGGGCCGGCTGCGAGCTTATTACATGCACTATATATGGCGGTGCCGAGTTTGATCCTTGTCGCGTTCACGTCGGCGGCGGTCAATTGAGCTTGCATCAGTTCCACTTGCTGTCGTGAGGCGGCTGTCTGCATAGCCGTCGCGATAAGAGCCGATGTTGAGACCAGGATCGCGAACTTTTCCCAAAAAAACTGCGAGCGTACTATCCGACCGATCCATCGGAAGGATAGGAACGCCTTTAATTTTTGCCTTGACGTGCTGTTTCGCTTCTGTCTTGGTTTCCACTCTGCTTTCCACGATTTCATCGGCATTCCCATACCCATATGACCATTCGTATCCGGAGCTTCGATGATCCTAAATAGAAGCAACTTCAATCATCGACGATCTTGCCATCGTCGATGACTTTTGTCAGATGCTTGATCGCCTAATTCGTCACACGTCCGCCGAAAGCAGGGTCGGGTAAAAGCGGTAGTAGTTCCGATAACTCGCTAAAAATTCCTGGAGTGGAACGTCGGCCGCAGATATGAAGCCGAGCTCGCTGATCAGCTCATCGGTGGTGCGGCCAATGCCCTTTTCGAGGAAAAGCCGCTCTCTTAACGTAAGACTTGGGACCACGAGATGATGTACAGCTCCCCAGTCCGCCGAAGCAAATGGCCACGAAGGCCACTGCATACGGGCATCGAACTCCTCAACCTTAGTCCGAGCAATGACCATGCCCGTCATTGAGAGCATTTGTGTGCCGTCCGAGTATCTGGTGATCGACAGCGGCTTGAACGTATTCGTTCCGGTCGACTGGAATGCCTTGTGAGCAGCAGCGCCGAACGACCTGGAGATCACCGAGGGAAGCCTATCCTGGGTCATGTCGTCGACAGTCGTGTTCGAAGGAAGATACTCACCCATTTTGCTCTTGATGATTTGGAGCATCTTAGCTCTCTTCTCATCCTTCGTCAGTGGTTTGGAGCCGACGGCACTGTCGACCTGGAGGTTGATGTGAGCGTTGACCGTGACGCGAACTATGTCGCCTTCTGTCAGCTTGTCGAGAAGGGTTTGAAACTCCCGTAGCTGCTGCGCATGTTGCTTAGGATCCGTGTAGTCCAGCCACACGATCGCGCCTCGGGCATCACCGAAACCTTGGTCACTTAATATGCGGTCGAAATCATCCACCAACTTTTGCGCGCTCAGTTCGACGCAGCGACATGAATCCAGCGGTCGGTTGAATTCCTGTCTTGCCACAACTTCGCCGTCGAAGTCGAATGCAAGTAGTCGAGTGATGCCGAGCACTCGGTGAACAAGACGATGGTCCTCGAGAGGATAGGCCCCCATGCTCACGTAAGCGTAGTCGTTTAAAGGCATCCAACGTTCGAGCCGACCAAGCAGATCGAGGAAAAGTCGTCGGTCAACCGCTTTGTGTGGCCGTAGGTGATAAGGTATAGAGGCGCCGCTCATCGCTTCGCCTCGGTCACAGCACGTCGGAACGCCTCCTCGCCGACAATCCCAGGTTTCGTCCGAATGTCGTCGAAAAACTTTGTTGCCAGCAGGCCGACATCGGCCTTTTCCGCGACGAAACTGATCCGTGTACTGGTTTTCTCTTGTGGAGGGACTGGTAGTCGAGGCTCAATCTTGCGAACGTCCGGGTATTTTCGGACAACGTCCATCTTTGCGCCGGCAGAAATCGCTTGCAATGCTGGCAGATCGACGTATCCGCTTTCCTTATAAAGGGTTTCAAGCTGCTCTGGAAATTTCTTCCACTTATTGGTGAAACTCGTCAGGGCCTTCGTAGCTTCCCGCATCAAATCCTTGGCATCGAGATACACGTTGGAAGCGCCGTCAATCCCTCGCTTGGTTGTCGTCAATGGCAATTTGTGCGGATCATTGGCCGACAGCAGCACTAGTCCAGTGATTGCAATGAACTGTCCATGGTAGTTGGGCACGGTACCTTCGCCCCAGCCGGTGAGTTTCGACTTGTCTTTCCAGATCACGATCCGGTCGTTGCAAGCAACGGTCCATCCTGCATCGTCCGTACTGCCTCTGGTCTCATCCTCGTCCTCCAATTCCTCCGCATTCAGGAGTTGGCGGTATAGACCTGCATAAATCTCGACCGACACGTCATGTAACGTTCCCTTGTAGATATAGGGTTCGATAACACTACCACCGTCTTCAGATTTGCTGGCGAGCAGTTGAAACCCCTCGGCATGAACTGGGCCTATTCCTGCTGCGAGCTCCTCAGGGGAGCCGATCTTCACCTCGAAGCCTTTGGCAATAATAATAGCATAGTGCCTGGCGACGGCTTTTCGGAACTCGTCGACCCATTCTGGGTCTCCAAAATTCTTGGCGATGTCCGGGTGAAGCGATGTCACAATAATCTTCGTTCCGCCGGCCGGAATTTCGTCGTCGCTCAGCTCGAACATCGGCAAGTCGGCCCATTTATCGTCCTGCATCCATTCCGACGTTATATCGACGACAAAGCCCTTATCGCTGCGGGATTCCACCCGAGCCTCAGAACCCATCTTGAAGATCGCGCGCTTCATGCCGATCCCATACATCCCGACGGTACCTTCCCCTTCGGCATTGCCAGGCGGACGCCCCATGGCGAACGCGTATTTCTCGGCGATCTCGAACGGTATTCCTCCACAGTTGTCCTCGATGATGAAGCCGTCCTTGGACAGTTCGATCATCGCGTGAAAGTCTTGATACGGCTTGGCGGCATTATGTTTAGCCCCACCGGATCGTAGGATCCCGTCAACGCAGTTGTCGAGCAGGTCGAGCAACGCGTCTTGGAGTTCGATGTCACGAGTTAGCATCGCTACAAAGAAAAGCTTTGTTGGGGACGACGTAGCCTCGCCGATGACTTTTTGGTCGGTTGACATTCTGTATCCCCCAAAGATTGCGTATCCAAAATCGCTGCAGATGATGTATGTGGAATTCAAACAGAAGTTTTGGGCGGGAAAAAGTTAAAATGCAACCACGTATTGTGGACCTTTTTTGCGGCTGCGGGGGCTTTTCCCTGGGTGCTCACAGCGCAGGGCTCGCTCCGACCGTCTCGTTCGACATTGATCCCATTCTGACATCCTCCGTTTCGACCAATTTTCCCGGCACGAAGCTCGCTCTTGCTGATCTGGGCGTGTTGACCGGCGGCGACATCGAGGTAGCGGCGGGCGGTCAGATTGACGGGCTCTTCGGCGGGCCGCCTTGCCAAGGGTTCAGTGCGATGGGGCATCGTAGGGAGGATGACCCCCGTCGCGATCTTTTGGGCCACTATTTCCGCCTCGTCAACGAGTTGAAACCAGCCTTTTTCGTGATGGAGAATGTTCAAGGTCTAGCATACGCAGATGCGCTTCCGGTGCTCAACAAAGCTATTGATTTGCTTGAAGGTGCATACGATCTACTCGGGCCAATAATCCTAGATGCGGCCGACTTCGGGGCAGCCACACGACGCCCGCGGCTGTTTGTAATCGGCACTGATCGACGACGCTGTGATCCTCTGTCGCTTCAAGACATCCTGGCGGCAAAGACCGCCCCGGCAACCGTGTCGGATGCCATCATGGATCTATCGTCGGCGAGGCATGTCGAAGAGGATCCAGATGGCTTCGATGTCTGGGAAAGGGTCAAACGCATTGACCTAAGTCCCTACGCTCGATCCCTCGGAAGCGAGGATCGCCTCTTCACCGGAAATCGCCGTACGGAGCACACCCCGAATGTCGTGGAAAGGTTCCGGATGGTTCAACCTGGAACGGTGGATAAGGTCGGTCGTCACCCACGGCTCGCTTGGGATGGTCAGTGCCCGACGTTACGCGCCGGCACGGGAAGCGACCGAGGGTCCTACCAAGCGGTACGACCGCTCCATCCTGTAGAGCCGCGAGTTATCACAGTCCGCGAAGCGGCTCGACTACAAGGCTTTCCCGACTCCTTCAAATTTCATCCGACCACTTGGCATAGTTTCAGGATGATAGGAAACAGCGTCTCTCCGATCATGGCAAAAGCAGTCCTTGAAAAGGTCTACGAGCGGCTTGATATCGATGGAAAGAGGCAGGTAGCGGCGGAATAGATTTGGTAGATCGGCTCACTCCGGAACGACGGTCATGGCTGATGTCCCGTGTCAGGGGCAAGAACACGACTCCAGAGATGCGAGTCAGGAAGGCGGCCCACGCGCTGGGCTTTCGGTTTCGTCTACATCGCAAGGATCTTCCAGGTACACCCGACATCGTGTTCGCGAAGAAGCGTTTGGCATTGTTCGTTCACGGTTGCTTCTGGCACCGACACCTCGGTTGCAGGAAAGCATCGCTCCCCAAGAGTCGGCAAGAATATTGGCACTCCAAATTTTCGGCGAATGTTGAAAGGGATGAACGCATGCGCATCGAGCTCGAAGCGAGAGGGTGGAATGTAGCCACTATCTGGGAGTGCGAGACCAAGACCGATGCCGAGCTTCGCCAGAGGCTCCATGAAATCCTGTCATCTGTGAAACCGGATGGCCCGTTCCTTGAAAAGCATTGAGGATGCATCCGACCTTCGCCACAAGTCGTGGTGCATTCACTGCAGCAGAACGCTGCACGGCAGAAGCACCAATCGAGACCATGTGCCGAGTCAGAGCCTACTTTCGCGCCCTTTTCCTACCCAGCTTCCCGTCGTGGAAATCTGCACGGAGTGCAACGTCGGATTCTCCTTGGACGAACAGTATTTCGTCGCCTTCCTTGGAGCTGTCCTTTCTGGTTCTACCGATCCTGAATTGCAGAGGTCGGAGGTCGCTGCCCGGACCTTGGCGGGTAACCCCGCCCTGCAGGCAAGGATTGAAGCTGCGAAGAAGGAATATCTTACTCTTGGGGGCGAGACCCGGATATTGTGGATGCCTGATGACGAACGCATAAAGCGGGTCGTCGTCAAGAATGCGCGCGGACACGCGTACTACGAACTAGGCGAGCCGATGCTGGACGATCCGATCTTCGTCAAGGCAATTCCGTTGGCGTCGATGACCGACGAAGAACGGGAAGATTTCTTTTCGCTACAAGGGATCTCAGGTTGGCCGGAGGCGGGCAGTCGATTGATGAGCCGTTTGGTGACCGGTGATGACTTTGAAGATGGTTGGATCGTGGTTCAGCGAGGACACTATCGCTACCACTTAGACCATGACGGCGGCATACGGGTTCGGGCAGTCGTTGCCGAGTACCTGGCAACTGAAGTTGTATGGGATTGAGCCTCATCGGCTTGACACACGTGCGCCGTAGAAAGAGCATGATAAAAGCCGCTGTCATCGGGCTGGAACCCTCGGCGGCTTTTAGGAATGTATTCACATGATTGCTTACGGCGACATTGATGTAAAGACCCTTCACACGGGTCGTTGACCCGCCGGCTGGATCTTACCCCAGCCGCAACGACGCCCACGCACACCCAAAATCATTGTCAACAATTACTCCCGGTGTCGACGAACGCCATGACTGGCTTCGAAACCCGGTACGAGGAAGCTCAGCGGCTTACGCGCCGTGAGCGCCTTCGCAAGGCGGAACAGCGCGATAATCGCGCCGAGCGCACTACCGACTACGACACCGCATTCTTCGCGCGGCAGGCAGCGGAACAGCGAGAACTCGTGAGGAAGCGGCTGTCGCGTGGCTATATCCAGTCAGGCGAACGCCACATCGGCGGCCGGTGGCGGAGCGGGGTCCATGAAATGGGCCTACGATCAGAAGACAACGCGGTGCTCAAATATTTCGTCACGCTTGTCCCGAAGGGTAGCCGGGCACGAGCGTCTTGGGACAAGGCGAATCTCGACGTTCAATGTCCGCAAAAGATTTTGACTCTCGACTATCCGTACATCGAGTTAAACCGGGAGTTCATGGCTGCGCTACGCGTGGACTGCGACGGCGTATTTCTGAGTCCGGCCGCATGCCTTGCCGCTTTAACGGAACAGGTGCGGGACGGTCGGGTTCCTTGCCTTCCGCATATCATCGTCGGCGACTTGCTGAAAGATGGTCGCTATTCCCGTCCGCACTTCATCTGGCTGCTGCCGCAAGGATCGGCGGTCTGGCGGAGCGACGACAAGCGATGCCGCCAGAAGCCCATCCAGTTGTTCGATGCGGTAGCGCGTGGCCTTGCGGCGGCGCTCCTGGATATAGGAGCCGATCCGGCAGCACCGACGATGACCGGACGAATGAAATGCCCGACTAGTCCGTACTGGCACACGCTGACGCCGAACGAAGGCATATGGCCCACACTGTCGGAATACACTGACTACGTGGACACCAGCGTCGGACGGGCGGTTCTCGTTCGCAAGGCTGCGGCGGCGCAATCCGGGCTGGGTCTCACGGCATCGAACGCGATCTTCGACGCGTTGCGCATGGAGGGCCAACGACTCCTTGCCGAATGGCATTTCGGAGCCGATGCACGCATGCATGGTAGCCCCGCCGCGTTGGCCGATCATCTCCATGAGGCGCTTGCCGACTACGCCGACAAGGTCGGTCATGAAGACAAGACCGTCAGCTATGTCACGGCCAAGGTTTCCGACTATCTGGTCGCGAACTTTGATCCGATGAAACTCGAAGGAAAGGCTGTGAACCGTGGCCGCATTCTCGATGTCGTGGATAGTCTTAAGACGGTCACTGAGCGACAGTCGGCGGGCGGACGGTATTCAGGGAAGGCAAAAGGCGTAAATACGCTCCAGCGGCTACGAGAAGGCCACCAACGGCTCATCTCGTCAGGCAAGGTCGTGACGCGGGCGGCGCTTGCCGCTGAAGCAGGCGTTTCCGTCCGTACAGCAACAGCTCGATGGAGAGAAGTTGTGTAGGCGCGGTGACCACAACTATTTGACGGTGAAGATAGGTGTATAGATAAAAAGGTAGCAGCATCCCTCGGCCATACCAGAAATACACCTCCTACCGCGTCATCTAGCGTCCATCGTTGTACGACACGGACGCTATCGCGAAGCGACGTGACGACGATAATGGTCGTCACCATAGCATCACGTAAAACTACGTGATGCTATTCGTCCGAAGGTTGGTGACAAGGCCCTTGCCAGGTGCCTCGGAAGAGTCTGGCGGAAGCCTCCCCGAAGGGCCGACGGCTTGACCGCAGGGAAAGCCATTAGTCGGTCACTAAAGACTTGTTCCCGGCTCCGCCGGCGCTGAAGATTCTTCCACCAGCATTCTCCGGGAGGATCACATGCGGCAATACGATCTGCCAATCATTGTCACGAACCATAGCCTGCCTACGTCGGCGCTGCTCAAGGTCATTCGGCTGCCAACGTCGTGGTACGCGGTAGTCTGGGAGAACCCAGAACGATATGCCAGCTTCTCGCAGGGCCGGACAGAACTGAACGGCTGCTATGAGCATCTGGGCGATGAAGCATTCCTCAATCGCGTCCGACTTGTCGTCAGTTTCACCCAAGGCATCGACTACGACTATGCGGAGGCTCTGTGATGGTCCTGAGTATCACTTACACGCTGCGTAATCGCGTTCGCCGCATGGTCTATGCCAAGGCTCGCGCGGATGGCCTTGGCATCGCTCTGCTGACCCAGATCAAGAATGATCCGAGGTTCGGACCGCTCTATACCGAGCACAAGGCTACATACGAGGAATCCATGATCCTCGAAGCCAAGACGCTCGGCATGGTGTGTAGCAACGTTGATCTCCTCGAACGGCTTATTCGAGATGTCCATGCGGAAGGCGGGGCGACCTCCCGGAAGCACTGATGAGTTTCCAATTCGTCCATCTCGAAGCGTTCTCGCGCAAGGGCGACGGCAAGGGCCGCTCCACGGGTTTCGTGTTCGCCGAAGCCCGACGCGATTCCGGCGCGTCCGTCCACGTTGCGAATCCATCTCCGCCCGTCGTCGTTTTCGGCATCGGCGTGGACGAGGTGGAACGGCTGCACGATGCCGCCGTCGATGCCGCCATGACAACGCCGAATGGCGGCAAGCCCCGGCGCGTCCAGAAGACCCAGCACACGCTCATGACCGTCGTTGCCAGTCACCCGCATACAATTGAAGAAGTTCGCGCCGATCTGGAAAAGCAACGTGAGGCGGAGGAATGGGGACAACGAACTATAGCGTGGTTGAGGTCCCAGCACGGCGACAAGCTGGTTTCTGTGATCAGACATGAGGACGAGGCTCACTACCATCTGCATGCCTACATCCTGCCAGACGATCCGGCCATGCGTGCCTCGGCCCTTCATCCAGGGCAGTGCGCCAAGGCCGCTGTGATGGCGACCGGTCCCGTTGACGGTGAAGATACCAAGGCCCTGAACAAGCGCGGTGATGCGGCATATCGGGCCGCGATGCGGGCATGGCAAGATGCTTATCACGAGACCGTCGCTATCCCGTGCGGCCTGACCCGCCTCGGCCCGCAGCGGCGGCGTCTGACACGGGCGGAATGGCAAGCAGAACAGGTTCAAGCCAATGCCCTACGCACGACTATAGAACGTGCGATGGCTGTGAAGGTGCGAGGCGAATCCATGATTGCGGCAACGAAGGACGAGGCCGCCCAGATCGCGACCGCGGCCGCTGCCATGAGGGCCGAAGCGGATCGCCAGCTTGCCGCCGCGAGGGCCGCGACGGAAGCCGCGTTAGCGGCTCAGGACAAGGCCGTGCAAGAACAGCGTAAAGCCCGATCGATGATGTCCCGCGTCCGCGAGGAGGCCGCTCGCGTCCGCGAGGCGACGGCACGGCTCCAACGACTACCGAGCGCGCTGCGCAGCGCGTTCGATGGCTTCAAAAAGTCGAAGGTGGCGGCCCGCTTCCGCGCTGCTGTCGATACCGAAATGGAAGCGCTCCGACGTGCCGTATCCGATGCCACCGACCGTGCCCGCACCTCCGATGCCAGGCGTAAGGAGGCGGAGGCGCGGGCGAAGACCTTACGCGACAGTCTCACCGACACCGGGCGGCAATTGGCAGCGGCCCGACAGGAACTCGCGACACTGCGTCCGTCGGAACCCGACATTTCGAAACCCACTGTTCGACGCCCGTGATCTTTCATCAGAGTTCTTGGCGGGAGCCATAGGCCTCATCTCCTTGCAATAGACATCAAAACGCTTAGAAATCTCGATTTGCCCAAAATTTGTGCGTCGTACAAGGCCGTACAGCGAGTTTAACGATGTCTGGCACTTTCAGGTACGTCGGAGTTCGATACTGGATACTCGATACGGCATCCAAGGATACCCAAGTACAACGAACATCATCCTTAGGCCGCTGCGGCAAACCTATCGATCGGCTGCGCGATGCTCTGCTGCGTCTTCTTTCGGCGCTGGACGCGATTGATCTGGTATTCCGTCAATAACCGCAAGGCTTGACGAAGATCGGATTGGGTCGGCTTCGTCATCCTCTGAAACTCCGCGATGCCCTCGAGGGCGGCGATCTCCAACGCTGGGTTCTCGAATGTGCGCCCGCCGAGCAGCCGACGCGCACGGCCAGCGGATGCCTTCGCGTTGCGTGCGGATGCCTTAGATCGACCCCGCTTGTGAAGCCATTGCAAGAACCCGCCGGAAATGTCTGGTGCGGTCTTGCCCGCTTCACGGTCGAGGATGACGCGACCGAGCGCGGCTGAAACCGGGCTTGGAACGGCATTGGCGATCATCTGTAGCATGTCCCGTTTCGCCGTGGTCTCCCATTTCCACCAGCTCGGGAATCCTTGAATTTGCGAAATCTGTGGAATGGTCAAGACCGCGGAGGATGCCGCGGCTACGGGGTCACGAGGATGAGGCGACGAGAGATAGCGTGATGTCGGACGTTCCCACGCGGTCCGTGTCACTGTCGGATAGGGCTCGTCGATCGAACGGACACCGCGGCCGGCGCGCACGGGCCGTGAATACAAGAAGCCTCTCTCGATCACCATGGCATCGTCGGGATGGGGCCGATACGAGGCAGGGAGCGGTCGGATACTACGCTCACGGATAGTTGGGGCGGGTTCGTCCCCTGTCCAGACCGAGCGCCGGGACTCCGATGTACCAGGGAGAAACACGGCAAGGGGTGTATCGCCTCCGAAAAGATCACGGATGGTCATCGGCCGGGGTGCTGCCGCTGCGGCGATTGCCGAAGAGAGGAAACCATCACGCTCCCCCAGTCGTCCAATGACGAAGAAGCGTCGACGACTCTGGGGAACGCCGTAGTGGCTCGCGTCGATCTTGCTTTCAGTCAGGCCGTACCCAGCCGATTTTAGGACCCGCCGCGATTCCTGCCATGTCGCTGACTTCTGAGCGGTGATAACGTTCTCCATAAGGAACCAGGCAGGCCGCACAGTTGCAACGAGGATGGCGAATGCAAGCGTTAGTCGAGCGTTCTTTGATTCCTCACGACGACCGGCGCTTGAATAGTCCTGACACGGCGGCCCACCCGCGATAAGATCAGGTGCCAGACGCAACAGGTCCGGAACAATACCGAGAATATCTGCGAGGTCGCAGACCTGGGCATGATCGCCGAGATTGAGATTGTAATTTCTTACGGCGACGGGCCATGCATCGTATGCCGCTAGGATATCGCATCCCGCTTCTTTGAGCCCAAGAGACATTCCCCCAGCTCCGCAAAACAATTCAACTACCCGCATAATGTCCGCCGTGGCATCACGTAGAATTAAGTGACGGAATATGGACCATGCCTCCCTACCAAACCGGAAACAAAGGACCACCGGAAGCATGAACGACCTACGCGCATGGTAATCGGTCAAACTACGATTGCGCCGGCACAAGCCGAAACGCATCCTTCTTGCAGTGTTGCACGCAATGGGAAGGTAGCCGCCGATGAAGTCGAACTCGAAAAAGAGGCACCGGAACTGCGCTGATCGGATGCGTCATGATCTCACCGGACGCCAACGCCAACGTACAGGCGATCCGGCAGGAAAGATGTTGCTCAAGCTACTCGCAATGATTTCTGCCACGCTGGCAATCTTGCCGTCGATGCCGTCGTTCTCATTCGTACCTAAGTCCCGTTGCCTACGGTTGCCCGTAGGCATCTCGTTGCGTCGGAGCAGAGCGACCTCGCGCCTGTGCGATGACCATGAGGCGAATCCGCAGGCTTGGTTCCGCGCATCGGAGACCCGCTCCCTTCGGAAAGCTGAGTTCAATCATCTGGATGATGAGGATCGCGGTCCTACCGCATTTGCAATGGAGCGTGGCATCGATCCTCCGTTCAATAGGACGAGCAGTCGTGCAGCACCTACCTGGTCTCGGCTGGTTAAAGATCTGAAACGTCCTCGGGCTAGGAAAAGGGCGAGCGAACTACTCGAATACAGAGTGCCGCCGGCGGCGGTTGATTGGCTCCGCAGCCTCATTTTGATCGAAGACTGGATGTCATTGCAGATGCTGGGCCGCAACGGAACCAGCGAGGATGAAATTGCCGCCGCTGTACTCGCTGAGGCGAAGCGTTGGGAGGCCGCGCAGCAGAAATTGCCAGACACGCCCCCTGATCCCGGACAGGACGGTTCTGGCGAACCAGCGTCAGGAACGGGGTTGAAACCATGATCGACGGCATCAAACTCTTCGGCACTAGCCTCGCTGACCTCCCCGATCACTAGCATCGATTCCAATCGCTCGGAAACCGGGACGTTGAAGTAAATGTTGCCGAAGAGCTTGAGAATGGGGCTTTGGATCTCGACTGACGGACTTATTTGGCCAATCAAATCGCGCTGGTCAACTTCATCGGGGCCAATCTGCCCCGCTGTCGATGTTCGTTGGTTTCGAAGGCCGTGGAGCGCAATGTAGGCCTCTGTCTGGGTTTTGGAATGCGCCCATACGCGTTCAACGTCGCAGGACCGCGAGGGCGACTGCCAATGCATGGTCTCCCTCCGTGCGATCCAATGTCGTCCAGGTTTCATCCCCGGAAAAACGATCTGCAAGCCTTGAGAAGTCAGCCGCATGCAACATCGCGGCCAAGACCGGCCGTTCACCCGTCGAGAGGTAGTCCCAGAGACTTTCTGTCGCTTTGACCATTCTGCCCGCGTCACCATTCGCGCTGATGAAGCGGTTTCTGTAGTCGTCCCAGTCGCGGCACATTGCCAAGGCCTGGAAGCCAAGCCGTTCTGCCATGCTTTGGACCGGGGAGAGATGTTTCCAGGTATTGAAGTCCATTGTCGTTCCTTTCAAAGCAACTAATTCGAGTCGGAGGGTAGGACGCAGCCACTGTCGGGCGGCTTCCTCGGCAGCGGCGAATGCGTCTTCTTTTGTGTACGCAATTTCCATTGCGATGGGCCGTAGCTCATGGTCGCCGGCTTCTTCGCTAGTGTCCACGGTGTACATCCACCTACCCCATACGCATGCCGGGAGCGGAGCCGCATAGAGGCTGAGGAAACGGCCGTCAGATGCTGTTGCTTCTGTAGTGAAGGCGAGGTCGCCGTCCCAAGACTCTATGATGATGTCCGTATTCTGCATGTGTTTGTCCTTTCCGGTTGTCAGGCGCAGCGGCCTTCTCGACCCGCCCTGCGAGCCCTGATGACCGACACAGGGTTGCCGCTTCCGAGAAAAAAAGCGAGGTATTTCATATCCTTGAGGGGAGCATTCAGTGTCGTTGCGAGCGTTTTGAGTCCTTGCCACAAAGGATTCGAGGGACATTGAATCCTTCATTTGCCGGAACGAGTCCTTGGAAAAATATTTCACTCTACGGTCGAAAAAGCTTCTAAAGCTCGCAGACCTCTGAGGTGCAACTCGCGGGCAAGGATTCGGGCAGTGTTCGGAATTCTGGTCCGTCGAACGAGCTTCTGTGCTCCAGTTTTTCGATGTAGAACGAGAATTTCAGCGCGATAGAAAAGAGTGCCAACGGCATCCGTTTGCACTGTCTCTATGACGAGGACATCTGTTGCGATGCCGCGAATTACAGTGGTGATGGTCTTCATCGAGATGTCTCACAAACCATTGGAAAAATTGATTTTATAGGCATGATTACGACCGGAGCCCAGGCCTGTCGCATATATGGTCCGGAGTTCTTCGAACGAGGCGTCGGAGTTATTAATGTGGATCAGATCGGCACCGCGGAGAGGAAGGGATGTCAGGGAGAATCTGACGGTTAGTGCGGCCCGCAGATCGCCGTAGGCGAGCGAGGACACGGTCCGGCTGATTGTGCTTGACGGACCGGAGCGACCCAACCCTACCGCCCCCAGAGCAGGAAAAGGAGGCCAGAGGCCGCAATGCGCTGGTCTGGACTAGGCGCGCGCCAATGAGCGTAGGGGTGGACAAGGCCGGCAGGCCGCGTCAGGGGGCCGAAACCCCCGCGAGGAGAAACAAAACGATGAGCATATCGGAGCCGTCAGCATAGCGGCGCTGCAAGCGGGACGGCGGGAATTCGCGCATGTGTCGGCGGTTCTCGGGGTAGTAGCAGGAGCGTCAGCAAAGCGCCGCCGGGGGCGGGACGCGGGACCTTCTGCCCCCGTCGAGGCATTCCATGGGTCTGCCCTGGGCTAAGGCTTCCGCCCCCGAACGATCCTGCCATTCGCATCAAGAACAGGTGGCGTTAGTTTCCGCTTTTTTACGGCGACCTTGAGCACTGGTGATGGAGAGCATGCCGTCGCCGCTCGGAGAAAGTCAAGTTCAAGAGGCGGCTCGAAGGCTTCCACTACCTGCTTGAGTTTGGCCGTTGTGACGCGCTTGGTATAGGTGCGCCCTTGACCACCTCCGCCCTCGTGACCCATCACGGCATCGATGTGGGATTCCTTAAGGTCCGTCGATTCCAGAACAGTACGGAAGCTATGCCGGAACGAGTGGAATGCGGTCTTCTCGCCGACTCCGAGATAAATCTTGAGCCTGGAAAACTCACGGCTGAATCCTGAGCTTATCGTGCCCTTGTGCAGCGTCAGTTCGGGAGAGAATAAGTGCTCTGCGCCTCTAGCGCGCTGCTGCGTAACGAAGTTCATAAAACCGTGTCGGATCAGCCATGAATGCACGGGGATGATGCGCGTTCCTGCCTCGGTCTTGGGGTCCCATCCGTCGCGCGCGACGATGTCGAAGCATGTCACGCCGTCCTTCACGATGATGTCGATTGCCGGTCGCAGACGGCATATCTCCTCCAGTCGCATGCCTGAGTGTAGAGAGATGAGGGGCAGCCAGTGCAGGGCGCTGGACTCGGATGCGTCGCGATATTCGCGCGAGGTGAAGAGGCATTGCAGGTCTTCGCGGGACCAATCGTCGCGAGCGGATTTCTTCCCTTTCGTTCCCGGAAACGAATGATCGGAAAAGGGTTGAGTAGTTACGGGAACGTGCTTGTTGTGAACGAGCCATTTCCAGATCGAGTTGATACCGGAAAAGTGCCGCTTCGCCGTCTTCATAGTCACGCGACGTAAGGTCTTGTCGGCCTTGGCGCGAGCAAGCTCCTTCTTCGGCGATCCCGTCGAGCCTTTGCCGTGGGAGGCAGGCATCTGAAGTACGAGTTCTCGAAACTCCGCGGCGATGTCGAAGGTGATCTTTCCGACCGGAAGGTCGCCCATCAACGCGATGAACATCAGCACGGTCTTGAGGTACTGATCGGTTGTCTCGTCGCTGAGACCTTTGTTGTGGTTGTAGCCGGCGATGATGTCCTTTTGCCAACCCTTGATGTAGCTCGAGAGCTTCATCATGTTCGCGGGTTGTTCTAGGGGAGCTGCTCCAGCTACAGTCTGCACCGGGGCAGCTATAGTGGTTTTCTGTCCGAAAACGGTTTCCATTCGACGATCGACATACTCAAGTAGTTGATCCTGAAGTGCCGCCGTCGTCCTACGGAGACGGTCGCCGCTTCGAACGTCGAAATATTCTGAATATTCGAGAGCAGCGTTCGCTTCCTGGCTGAGGTTGTCGCCGTAGGAAACACCTTCTTCGGCGCTCATGTCGAGGAGAGTGTTCGGTAGGGATTCATGGTATGCTCGGAGGCTTCCGGGCGACATTTCATCGACGATCTTGAGCCGTCCTCTCCACTGGCTTGTGTCCAGCCAAGTGCGCACGGCAACGCGGATGTCGTCATCCGTTAAAGGGAATTCATCGTCTTCAAGCATCAGGAACAGCCGATCTGTGCCAATGAAAAGGTGCGCCGCTCGCGCCTTGGCTATCCTTCGCACCGTTGTGTTTAAGGACCGGTATATTTCGCGCTGGCCAAGACGAGCCTGGAGAGGTGCAGGAACTCGTCGCCTGAAGAAGAAAGAATCGGCTTCGCGCCGCAGAAAGTTTGACATCGCCAAAAGCACCTTGTGGGGGTGCAGCGTGGGGGTGTTCCCAACACTGGCGACATGAAGCTAAACTATTGAATTTCCACGGGAAGATTGGCTGGGGAACCTGGATTCGAACCAGGACTAACGGAGTCAGAGTCCGTGGGTCTACCGTTAACCTATTCCCCAACGCGCGGGCTGTGCCCGTCGGTGTGCCGGGCTTATAGACAAAAGGAGGCGGGATGCAAAGGGGGTTTTTGAAAAACTTTGCGGGATGGTCGAATGGCGGGGTTTTTGTCTGGGGAACCGGGAGGTTTCGGGGGAAATGGCGCGGTTTGGCGGGGCGGATTGTCGTTCGGGAAAAAGCAGTTGGCGAAAGGCGGGCGCGCTGGTAGAGTCGGGGCAACGAAAATCGAGAGAGCGTCTTGAGCGACCGGTAAGGCTTCGCGCGACGCGGTGGTAAGATCAGTGAAAGACCCCGAGCACGGCGATACGCCGTATGAGAGCGGGGCGTCGGCAGCGGCCGGAAACCAGGGGCAATCCATCCCCGGGTCCGGCAAAGCCAAGCGCAGGCGTCGTAAGGCGGCGCGCAAGGGCTCCGCACATGCCAGCTCCCCACATGACAGTTCCCAAGGCCCCTCCGTATCCGGAGCCGGCCATTCCGGACAGACCGTTCTGGATGGCGAACCTGCGCGCAAACGCAAGCGGCGGCGGCGCACGAAGTCCGCGTCGTCAGGTTCTGCGCAGGGGCGTGGCGCTTTGCATGGTGATGGTGCGGTTCACTGCGCCGACATCAAGGCGTCCGGCTCGGACCCGCATGTCCGCGGCGCTCAACCGCAGGATGCCGGAACACAGGATGGCCCAGCACGTAATCTCCCGTCCCGTGATGCACGCGATGGGGATGCACATCGTAGCGGTGCGTTCGACGGCTCGCGTCACGCTTCCGGTCGCCGGTCGGGCGAGCGGCGGGACGAAGCGGGCAGTTATGGTCATGCAGGTGGCGGTGCTGGTGCTGCGGCACAGGATGCAGGTGGTGCGGCCGGCGCTTCGCGAAGCCATCCCGATGGCGGATCGGCGGCACAGGGTGCGTCCAGTGGCAACGGTTCGAAGCCTGCGCAGGGACGCGGGGCGGAATCGGCCGGCAAAGGCCACCGCAATCACAAGCATCGTCATCGCCGCAATGCCCAGGCGCGTCCGCTGCAGGGCACGGATGTCGTAAGGTCCGGGCGGGATCGTGTTGGCGGAGCCGGCAGCGACGGTCGCGCGTCGGCGGGGCAGAGGCCGGGCCGTAATCCGGGCGTCCAGGGCGGTGCCGCCGCGCCGCATTCGGAAGCACAGGGTGCCGGTTCACAGGCTGGCGCCTCCGGTCGCCCGGTGTCGCAGCAAAGCGGCCATTCCGGGCATCAGCGCTTCGAACAGGGCACCAATCAGGGCGGGGCCCGCAGCGGGCCGCACGCAAGTGCTGCGATCAACAAGACATCCGGTCATGCCGGCCACGGGCGCGGCGCCAACGGCGCAGGGCAGGGCGCGCATCATGGATCGGTTGCGGAGGGCGGGTACGCCGCGCGGCCCGGCTCCAACGCCGGAAACCGTGCCGCAGCCTCCAGCTGGCGCACGGATACGTTCGAGAGCGAAGATTCCGGCCCGCCGCCGCTTTATGCCGCGCTCGATCTCGGGACCAACAATTGCCGTCTCCTGATCGCGCAGCCGACGCGGCCGGGGCAGTTCCGGGTCGTGGATGGCTTCTCCCGGATCGTGCGGCTCGGCGAAGGCCTTGCGGCCAGCGGCCGCCTGTCCGAGGATGCCATGAACCGCTCGGTCGAGGCGCTGAAGATCTGCGCGGCGAAGCTTGGGCACCGCAACATCCGGCGTGCCCGGCTGATCGCGACCGAAGCGGCCCGCGCTGCCGAAAACGGCGTGATCTTCATGGAGCGCGTGTCTGCGGAAACCGGGCTCGAGCTTGAGATCATCGACCGGGAAACCGAGGCGCGTCTGGCCGTGTCCGGTTGCGCATCGCTGGTCGGGCGCGAGGCGCGCTCCGTGGTGCTGTTCGATATCGGCGGCGGCTCGTCGGAAATCGCCGTGCTGCATATCGGCGACACCAGGTCGAGCCGGCTTGCCAATCACATCACCCACTGGACGTCGCTGCCGGTCGGCGTCGTCACGCTGTCGGAGCGCCATGGCGGCCGCGACGTCACGCCGGAAAGTTTTGAGGGCATGATCCGCGAAGTCTCCGGCATGCTCGATCGCTTCGACTGCCCGGAGATCGAGGCCGTTCGCGCGGCCGATGATTTCCACCTCATCGGCACGTCCGGCACGGTTACCACGCTCGCCGGCGTGCATCTCGACCTGCCGCGCTACGACCGCCGCCGGGTGGATGGGCTCTGGCTGTCGGATGACGAGGTCTCCGCCATGCAGGCACGCCTGCTCTCCTGGGATTTCGCGGCGCGCGCGGCCAATCCCTGCATCGGGCCGGATCGGGCGGATCTCGTTCTCGCCGGCTGTGCCATTCTGGAAGCCATTCGCCGGCGCTGGCCGTCGACCCGCATGCGGGTTGCCGATCGTGGGCTGCGCGAAGGCCTTTTGACGGATATGATGGCCGATGACGGCGTCTGGCGCCGCGGTCGAGGCCGCCGCCTGTCGCGTCCCGGCCCGCAAACTGGCTCCGAGGAGGGCCGAAACTCATGACCAAGCCCCCCATCGGCGGCAATCGGACCGGACGCAAACTCGGGCAGAGGGTGAAGAAGGGCAAGCTGAAGGCGTCGTCGCGGCGCTGGATCGAGCGCCACATCAACGACCCCTATGTGCAGCGCGCCCAGTTGGAAGGCTATCGCGCCCGCGCGGCCTTCAAGCTCTTGGAGATCGACGAGAAGCACAAGATCCTGACCGGCGCCAAGCGCATCATCGATCTGGGTGCCGCACCCGGCAGCTGGTCGCAGATCGCTGCCAAGGTCACGAGCTCGACGGATACGGACCCGCGCGTGGTGGCGATCGATTTTCTCGATGTCGATCCGCTGCCCGGCGTCATCATCCTGAAGCTCGATTTCCTCGATCCCTCCGCTCCCGACGCCATTATGGATGCGCTGGGCGGCACGCCGGATCTCGTGCTCTCCGACATGGCGGCCCCCACCACGGGCCACCGCCAGACCGACCATATCCGCACCATGCACCTCTGCGAGGTCGCCGCCCACTTCGCCATCGATGTGCTCGGCCCCGGCGGGCACTTTCTCGCCAAGACCTTCCAGGGCGGCACGGAGCGCGAGCTTCTCAACCTGCTGAAGCAGAATTTCCGTCAGGTCCTGCACATCAAGCCGGCCTCCTCCCGCGCCGAATCGGTCGAGATGTTCCTGCTGGCAAAGGACTTCAAGGGCCGGCGCGAGGGCATCTCGGATCACGACGATCTTCGGGCGGAAGGTCAGACCTTTCGGGACGAGCGCGAGGATGTGACGGAACACGACGACGAGGGCTGAACGGCCCGAAGCTCCGTCATTCCGGGCTTGACCCGGAATCGAGCGACCTGACGTCCGTCAGGTCAAAAAACGCTTCTCAGCCCAAGGACTTGGGCTGAATGGATTCCGGGTCAGGCCCAGAATGACGGAGAGCAAGGTGGCCCGTCCTTCAAAAACGCAGCCTCGCGGCGAGACGTTTACGGTTCTGTTTTTTCTTTTCAGGACGTGATCAACCGTATTACTTCCCCCCAAGCGACTCCAGCTGTGCCTCACCCTTCTCCCGCGCTGCGGCGCCGTGGCCGGACACTTCGGCGCCGGCGGTTTTCGCCATGCCGATGAAGGGGATGACGGAGGTGAGGGTGATGGCGGAGATCAGCATGAAGGCGAGCTGGAAATCGCCGAGTTCCAGCTGGGTGCCGGTCCAGCGGTTTTCCACTTCCAGAATGGCGCCGGCCACGGCGACGCCGAGCGCCAGGCTCATCTGTTGCAGAACGGCGCTCATCGCGGTCGCCTTGCTGGCCATGGCGTCGGGAATGTCCGCGAAGGAAAGCGCGTTGATGCTGGTGAAGAAGAACGAGCGGGCAAAGCCGGCGATCAGCAGCACGAGGCACATGACGATATAGGGCGTGGCCGGTGTGAAGAGCCCGTTGACGAAGGTCAGCACGGTGCCGATCAGCGCCGCGATGATCAGCGTGGTGCGAAAGCCGGCGAAAACGAGCACGCGCTTGGCGAAGAACTTCGTCGTCAGCGCACCGATGGCGCCGACGAAGGTGATCATGCCGGATTGGAACGGCGACAGGCCGAAGCCCACCTGCAGCATCAGCGGCATGAGGAAGGGAATGGCGCCGATGGAAATGCGGAAAAGCGTGCCGCCGATGGCCGCAGCGCGAAAGGCGCTGTCTTTGAAAAGGTTAAGATCGAGCAGCGGTGCCGGGTGGTGCCGGGCGTGGCGGACGTAGAGAAAGCCGCAGAGAATGCCGATGCCGGCGGCGATAGCGCCGACGCTCGGCGGCAAAGCGGGCAGGCTCATGACCGACAGGCCGAACATGGTGCCGGAGGCGGCAATGGCGCTGAGGAAGAAGCCGGTGACGTCGATCGGTGGCGGACGGTCGCTGACGACCTCGGGCAGGTAGATGCCGGAGAGGATGTAGCCGAGGATACCGACCGGCACGTTGATGATGAAGATCCAGTGCCAGGAGAAATAGGTGGTGATGAAGCCACCCAGCGGCGGCCCGGCCAGCGGCCCGGTCAGCGCGGGAATGCTGAGCAGCGCCATCGCGCTTACCAGTTCGCTGCGTTGCGTGCTGCGCACCAGCACCAGCCGCGCCACGGGCGTCATCATCGCGCCGCCCATGCCCTGCAGGAAGCGCGCGCCGACGAAGGAGACGAGATCGCCGGAGATGGCGCAGAGAATGGAGCCGACGATGAACACGAGGATGGCCGAGCGGAAGATGCGCTTGGCGCCGAACCTGTCGGCCATCCAGCCGCTTAAGGGAATGAAGATCGCGAGCGACACCATGTAGGACGTCAGCGCCAGCTTGAGCGTGATCGGACCGACGCCGAGGTCGCGGGCAATGGCGGGCAGGGAGGTCGCGATGACCGTGGAGTCCATCTGCTCCATGAAGAGAGCGACGGCGAGGATCAGCGGAACGATGCGGTTCATGCGAAGGCAAGCCTTTCGACGGCCTCTCGGGCGCCCGGCGGGGAATGCCGGGGATGGCCGGTACGGTAGGGAGCAGGTGCCGGTGCGCGGGGGCCACGCGGCCTTGCGAGGTTGTATGGCGAGGCGAGGTTGTATGGCGAGGGAGATAGAAACGGAAACACGAAAGTCCCGTGTCCCGTCTCACGCGATAGTCAACTTCCTGTGAAGGCGTAATGCGCGTTCTGTCAAGGCGTGCGTCTTGCGCTACCTAGGGCGCTTCTGCCTGCGCGGTCACGCACGATGCAGGGCGGCTCATGGCTGCGCTTCATGGTCGGATACGGGTGACCACGCTCCGTGGCCGGGCCTTGAGGTTTAAAGACAAAGGAAACGATCGATGCACGGATTTTCCCTCGGCCGACGCGCCCTCTTCGCTGCAACCGCCATCGGCGCGCTGGCCGCGCCCCTCATTATGAAGCGCGCCGCCTTTGCGCAGGATGCGGCGGGGAAGGGTGCGAAGGAAACGCCGAAGGCCACGCCGGGCGGCAAGAGCTCGAGCTTCAAGCTCGGCGATTTCACCGTCACCGTCGTCAGCGACGGTCTGCGGCTCGCCGACAAGCCGAGCGAAACCTTCGGCATCGACCAGCCGCCGGAGGCCGTGGCCGCACTTCTGGAAAAGAACTTCCTGCCGACCGATCGCTTTGCCAACGGCTTCTCGCCCGTGGTCGTCGATACCGGGTCGGAGGTCGTGTTGTTCGACACCGGCAATGGCGAGGCGGGGCGTGCCGCCGGCACCGGCCTGCTGCTGGAGGGCTTGCGGACGGCTGGCTATCCGCCGGAAAGCATCACGCTCGTGGTACTCACCCACATGCATGGCGATCATATCAACGGCCTCATGGACGGCGGCAAGCCGGCCTTCCCCAATGCGCGCTATGTCATGGGCGAGACGGAGCTCGCCTTCTGGAAGGATCCGGCCCGCGTGGGGTCGCCAGCGGAGGGCGGGCACAAGGCGGTGCTGAAGAATGTCGTGCCGCTGGTGGAAAAGGCGACGCTGATCGGCGATGGCGCCGATGTCGCATCTGGAATCACGGCCATCGCCGCCTTCGGCCACTCGCCCGGCCACATGGTCTTCCGCGTCTCCTCGCAGGGCAAGGATCTCATGCTGACGGCCGATACGGCCAATCACTATGTCCTGTCGCTCCAGCAGCCGGACTGGCAGGTGAAGTTCGACATGGACAAGGAAAAGGCGGCCGCGTCGCGCCGCAAGGTGTTCGACATGGTGGCTTCCGAACGGCTGCCCTTCATCGGCTACCACATGCCGTTCCCGGCCGTGGGCTATGCCGAAAAGCTGGACGCCGGCTACCGCTTCGTGCCGGCGTCGTATCAGCTGTATCTCTGACGGTTTTGGCCTGCGTCCTTTGACGCAGGCGGCCCGTCAGGCGGCGTACATCTCGTCGCGCAGCGAGCGCAGCATGCCGGTCATGCGGTCGCGAATGTCGTCTTCCAGAAAGATCACGCCAGCGGCTTCGAAGTCGCTGTGCAGCCGGTCGATGACGCCGTCCGGATTCTCCACACCGGCCTCCACAATGCCACGGGCATAGGCTTCGGCATCCGGCGTGTCGATCATGACGGCGGCCCACAGGCCGATCAGCGCGTTACGGCGCGCTTCGGCGCGAAAGGTCAGTTCTTCTTCACGTACAAAACGTATTTCCTGAGCATGGGCTCGCTTGCGCAGTGCGGTCATCTTGTCGGTCCCCGTTTTTCTCTGTTTCACCGGTCGCCCTTCTTCCGAGGCGCCGTGAGGAGAGGTCTACCGGACGCAGCTTAATTCCGATCCAAAAGGCACGGCTAATAAAAACTGAAAATGCTTCTCCACCGGTCTTCGGTTGCAGCGCCGACGTCGCCGGGCTTTTTCTGTTTCCATCCCGTCACATCCGTGTTACGTGCCCTCGCCAACTTCCATGAAACACTTGCCGTCATTCCCCTCCCAGGATGACCGGCAGGCGACGCTCCCGCCGGAACCCCGTCCGTCCGGGCGCCTTTCACATTTTTAAAGGAATTGGCCCATGGCGCGCATCATCGAAACGGCTACCGGTCTGGAGGCTCTGACCTTCGACGACGTCCTCCTGCAGCCCGGTCATTCCGAGGTCATGCCGGGCCAGACGAACATCGCCACCCGCATCGCCCAGGATATCGAGCTCAACCTGCCGATCCTGTCCTCCGCCATGGATACGGTGACGGAAGGCCGTCTTGCCATTGCCATGGCCCAGGCCGGCGGCATCGGCGTCATCCACCGCAATCTCTCGCCGGTCGAACAGGCCGAGCAAGTGCGGCAGGTCAAGAAATTCGAAAGCGGCATGGTCGTCAACCCCGTGACGATCGGCCCGGAGGCAACGCTTGCCGACGCGCTCGGCCTCATGAAGACCTACGGCATCTCCGGCATTCCGGTCGTCGAGAATGCCGGCAAGGGTAACAAGCCCGGCCGCCTCGTCGGCATCGTCACCAATCGCGACGTCCGCTTCGCCTCCGATCCCGGCCAGCGCATCTATGAGCTGATGACGCGCGAAAACCTCATCACGGTGAAGGAAAACGTCGACCAGCAGGAAGCCAAGCGCCTGCTGCACACCCACCGTATCGAGAAGCTGCTGGTGGTGGATCCCGACGGCCGCTGCGTCGGCCTGATCACGGTCAAGGACATCGAGAAGTCGCAGCTGAACCCCAATGCCTCCAAGGATGCGCAGGGCCGTCTGCGGGCCGCAGCCGCCATTTCGGTCGGCGATGACGGCGTCGAGCGTGCCGAGCGCCTGATCGATGCCGGCATCGATCTCATCGTCATCGACACGGCGCATGGCCACTCCCAGCGCGTTCTGGATGCCGTCACGCGCGTCAAGACCATGTCGAATTCGGTCCGCATCATGGCCGGCAACGTGGCCACCGCCGATGGCACCAAGGCGCTGATCGACGCGGGCGCCGACGCCGTCAAGGTCGGCATCGGCCCGGGCTCCATCTGCACCACGCGCATCGTCGCCGGCGTCGGCGTGCCGCAGCTAGCCGCCATCATGTCGGCCGTCGAGGCCGCGCGCGCAGCCGATATTCCCGTCATCGCCGATGGCGGCATCAAGTTCTCGGGCGACCTTGCCAAGGCCATCGCAGCCGGCGCTTCCGCCGTCATGATCGGCTCGCTGCTGGCCGGCACGGATGAAAGCCCGGGCGAAGTCTTCCTTCACCAGGGCCGCTCTTTCAAGGCCTATCGCGGCATGGGCTCGGTCGGCGCCATGGCGCGCGGCTCCGCGGACCGCTACTTCCAGGCGGAAGTGCGCGACACGCTGAAGCTCGTGCCGGAAGGCATCGAGGGCCAGGTGCCGTACAAGGGCCCGGTCTCGGGCGTCCTCCACCAGCTCGCCGGCGGTCTCAGGGCCTCCATGGGCTATGTCGGCGGCAAGACGCTGAAGGATTTTCAGGATCGCGCCACCTTCGTCCGCATTTCGGGTGCGGGCTTGCGCGAAAGCCATGCCCACGACGTGACGATCACCCGCGAAAGCCCCAACTATCCCGGCGCGTGATTGTGAGAATCTGCTGAATTCCGGAGGGAGCCGCACGCAAGCCGCGCGGCTCCCTTTCCTTTAGCAGGACCTCACCTACTTCTCCCGGACATATCGAACCGATCATCAGGCGAGGAGAACAAGCCGCATGACCAATACCGCCATGATCTGGCCCGTGATCGCGCAGGTTCTGCTCGTCTACATCGTCTATGGCCTGATGGGAAAACGGCGCTTCGGCGCCGTGCGGCAGGGAACGGCCCGTGCCCGAGATTTCCTGATCCCGTCGGTCGAGCCGGAAACGAGCGCGACGGTGGCGCGCAATCTCACCAACCAGTTCGAGCTTCCCGTCCTCTTCACCCTCGTCTGCACGCTTCTCTATGTTACGGACGGCGTGTCCATCCTGACGGTCTCCGCGGCATGGCTCTTCGTCCTCTCCCGCTACGGTCATGCCTTCGTGCATGTCACCTCCAACCGGCTGATGCTGCGCCACAGGCTGTTCGTCGCCGGTTTTTTCTTGAACGCGCTGCTCTGGCTGCTGCTCGCGATCCACATCGTCTGATCGTTCCGGAATTTTCCTGCGCGGCCCGGCTTTACCCGGCGTGCGAAGCGATTATCGTCCGAGCCGCGGCCACGACCACCGGGCACTGAGGGAGAGCAACATGAAACTGAAAGACAAGGTCTGCATCGTCACCGGCTCCGCCAGCGGCATCGGCCGGGCCATCGCCGCGCGATACGTCGCCGAAGGCGCCCGTGTCGCCATCGCCGACCTGAAGCTGGAGGCATCGGATGCCACCGCCGCGGACCTCACCGCCTCCGGTCCCGGCGAAGCGATCGGCCTTGCGATGGACGTGACGTCGGAGGCGGCGGTCAACACTGGCGTTGCCGCTGTCATGGACAAATGGGGCCGCGTCGATGTGCTCGTCTCCAACGCGGGCGTCCAGATCGTCCACAAAATCGAGGATTTCCCGTTCGAGGACTGGAAGAAGATGCTGTCCATCCACCTCGACGGCGCCTTCCTCACCACCAAGGCCTGCATGCCACACATGAAGCGCCAGGGCGGCGGCGCGCTGATCTATATGGGCTCCGTCCACTCCCATGAAGCCTCGCCGCTGAAATCCGCCTATGTCACCGCCAAGCACGGCCTGCTCGGTCTCGCGCGCGTGGTCGCCAAGGAAGGCGGCCCGCATGGGGTGCGCTCCAACGTCATCTGCCCCGGCTTCGTCAAGACGCCGCTGGTGGAAAAGCAGATCCCGGAACAGGCCAACGCCCTCGGCATTTCGGAGGAAGAGGTCGTCAAGCGCGTCATGCTGGGCGGCACGGTCGATACCGAATTCACCACCATCGAGGATGTGGCGAATGTCGCGCTGTTCCTCGCAGGCTTCGAAACCAATGCCCTCACCGGCCAGTCGCTGATGGTCAGCCACGGCTGGGGCATGCGATAAAGCCGATATCAGCCTATTCGAGCAATTTCGCCGAGGCATCGATGACGACCTCGGCGAGCGCCCGGTGATCGGCGGTCCGGCGCGACCGGCCACGCCAGACGAGCCCGATCTGCCGCGATGGCTGCGGTTCGGCAAAGGGCACGATGCGCATGCGGCTGCGCCCGCGCTCTTCCTTCACCGCAATCTCCGGAATGAGCGTGATGCCCATGCCATGGCTCACCATCTGTAAAAGCGTTGCCATGGAGGTCGCACCGTAATTCGCCACCCGCCGCCCGGCCGAGGCGCCGCAGACGGCCAGCGCCTGGTCGCGCAGGCAGTGGCCTTCCTCCAGCAGCAGCAGCCGATCGACATCCACCTGCGCCTCCGTCATCGGCGACATCAGCACGGTGCTCTCGTCGTCCGCCGTGGCGATGAGAAACCGGTCCTGGAACAGCAGCAGCGTTTCCAGAGTCTCCTCGTTCTGCGGCAGCGCCACGATGGCGCAGTCGAGCCGCCCGGCCTTCACATCGTCGACGCAGCCCGAGGTGAGCAGCTCGCGCAGCTCGATCTCGAGCTTGGGAAAACGCTCCCGCAGCATGGGGATCAGCACCGGCACCAGATAGGGTGCGACCGTGGGGATGATGCCGAGCCGCAACCGCCCTTCGAGAATGCCGGTAACCTGCCGCGCCCGGTCGTAGAGGGCATCGACCGCCCGCAGGATCGCCTGTACCTCCGGCAGCAGCGCCTCTCCCTGCCGCGTCAGCAGCGCGCCTGCGCGGTTGCGCTCAAAGAGGGCGACGTTAAGGTCCTTCTCCATCTCCGCGATCTGCGCCGAAAGCGCCGGCTGGCTGACATTGACCATCTCGGCCGCGCGGCCGAAATGGCGCGTGGTGGCAAGGGCATCGAAATAGCGCATTTGTCGGACGGTAAGCATGATCGGAATTTCCTATCGAACATTACAAGAAATACAATTGGAAATTATCGATCCCGGGTGCGAGAAGAAGATCTGGCTTCTGATATCTGACGCATGTCGCATTTTCGGCATGTTGGACGATCAAGATGAGCCTCAGGCCTAAGGGCTGGAAGGGCTCCAGAGGCCTTGCAAGCGGAATTGGGGGAGCAAGCTCGATGAGAGACTTGCAAGCCGAACGTGCCGGAGCGCCCATGTGCCCCGGCGATGAACGAGCGGGACCGGCATGACCGGGCCCGACATGTCCAGACAGGAGGACGAAATGACTGATCGCCCGACAATGACGACGACCGCCGGCGCGCCCGTGCCGGACAACCAGAACTCGCTGACGGCCGGCCCCAAGGGCGGCATCATGCTGCAGGACTACCAGCTGATCGAAAAGCTGGCGCACCAGAACCGCGAGCGTATTCCGGAACGCGCCGTGCATGCCAAGGGCTGGGGTGCCTATGGCACGCTGAAGATCACCGGCGATATCTCCAAATACACCAAGGCCGCCGTTCTGCAGCCGGGTGCGGAAACCCCGATGCTTGCCCGCTTCTCCACCGTTGCCGGTGAGCAGGGTGCAGCCGACGCTGAGCGCGACGTGCGCGGCTTCGCACTGAAGTTCTACACGTCCGAAGGCAACTGGGACCTCGTCGGCAACAACACGCCTGTGTTCTTCGTCCGCGACCCCTACAAGTTCCCCGACTTCATCCACACCCAGAAGCGCCACCCGAAGACCAACCTGCGTTCGGCAACCGCCATGTGGGACTTCTGGTCGCTCTCGCCGGAAAGCCTGCACCAGGTCACCATCCTGATGTCCGACCGCGGCTGTCCGACCTCACCGTTGCACATGAACGGCTACGGCTCGCACACCTTCTCGTTCTGGAACGATGCCGGCGAACGCTACTGGGTAAAATTCCACTTCAAGACCCAGCACGGCCACAAGTTCTACACGAACGAAGAGTCCGAGCAGGTCATCGGCAAGACGCGCGAATCCTACCAGGAAGCGCTGTTCGGCTCGATCGAGGAAGGCAACTACCCGCGCTGGACCGTTCAGGTTCAGATCATGCCGGAACTGGATGCCGACAAGACCTCGTACAACCCGTTCGACCTCACCAAGGTCTGGCCGCACAGCGAATATCCGCCGATCGAAATCGGCACGATGGAGCTGAACCGCAACCCGGAAAACTACTTCGCGGAAGTCGAGAACGCCGCCTTCTCGCCGTCGAACATCGTTCCCGGCATCGCGTTCTCGCCGGACAAGATGCTGCAGGCGCGGGTGTTCTCCTATGCCGACGCACACCGTCATCGCCTCGGCACCCATTACGAGCACATCCCGGTCAACCAGCCGAAGAACCCGGTCCATCACTACCATCGCGATGGCCAGATGAACACGTTCGGCGGTATCCGCACCGGTAACCCGGATGCTTACTACGAGCCCAACTCGTTCAACGGCCCGGTCGAGCAGCCCGCAGCCGTCGAACCGCCGCTGCGGATCGATGGCGACATGGCCCGCTTCAACCACCGCGACGGCAACAACGACTACGTCCAGGTGACGGCGCTGTTCAACCTGTTCGACGCCGACCAGAAGGCCCGCCTGTTCTCCAACATCGCGGCCGCGATGGGCGGCGTTCCCGGCGAGATCGTCGAGCGCCAGCTCGCCCACTTCAAACTGGTCCACCCCGACTACGAAGCCGGCGTCCGCGCCGCCCTCAACAAGGCGCACGGCTACCAGGCCGACACCATCAGCGCCGACCAGCCCGCCGCCGCTGAATAATCGGCGTCAGGGTTTTGATATCAAGGAACCGGGAGCGGAGACGCTTCCGGTTTTTTGCTGTGGGGTGGGAGTAGGAAGTAGGAAGTAGGAAGTAGGAAGTAGGAAGTAGGAAGTAGGAAGTAGGAAGAAAGACCCTCTCTGGCCTGCCGGCCATCTCCCCCACAAGGGGGGAGAAGACTTGGGGTTGGCCTCCCATTCCAATAGTTGGTGTAGCATTGTGAAGTGGTGAGCGAGCCGCGAGTCCTCTCCCCCCTTGTGGGGGAGATGCCCGGCAGGGCAGAGAGGGCCTTCCTTTTTTACTTTCTTCCTTCTTCCAATACCTCAACCCACTTCAGGCATGCTCCACCGCCGCCGCCGCACCGGCCGCCTCCGCGCTGGCCTCCGCCTCGCTCTTCACCCCATTGAAAAACGCATTCAGCGAAACCGAAACGATCGCCGCCAGCAGGATGCCGGACTCCAGCAGCGGGTGCAGGTCATGCGGCAGGGCCTTGAAGAAGGTGGGGGCGACGATCGGGATCATGCCGAAGCCGACGGAGATGGCGACGACGAAGAGGTTGTTGGCGTTGGTGCGGAAATCGACGGTCGCGAGGATGCGGGTGCCGGTGGCGGCGACCATGCCGAACATCACGAGGCCGGCGCCGCCGAGCACCACCTGCGGCACGGCCTCCACCAGCGCCGCCATCTTCGGCAGGAGGCCGAGCACGATGAGGATGCCGCCGCCCGCGACCGTGACCCACCGGCTGCGCACGCCGGTGACGCCGACGAGCCCGACGTTCTGGGAGAACGAGGTGTAGGGGAAGGTGTTGAAGATCCCGCCGATCAGCGTGCCCAGGCCATCGGCGCGCAGGCCGCGTGTCAGGGCTTCGCGGGTGATCTTGCGGCCGGTGATGTCGCCGAGCGCCAGGAACATGCCGAGCGATTCGATCATCACCACGATCATGACGATGCACATGGTGATCGAGGGGACGAGGTGGAACTGCGGCATGCCGAAGTGAAACGGCAGAATGATGCCGACCCAGGCCGCCTGGCCGACCTTGTCGAAATGCATCATGCCGAGCAGGCCAGCCAGCACGCAGCCGGCGACGATGCCGAGGAGAACCGCGATGTTGCGGGCAAAACCTGTGGTCCAGCGCAGCAAAGCGAGGATGACGAGGAGCACGAAGAAGGCGACCGCCAGCCCTGGTAGCTGCGCGTAATTCGGGTTCGGAAAGGCGCCGGGCACGCCATCGACCACCTTCATCATCGTCGGCTGCCCGCCGCCGGCCCAGTTGATGCCGACCCGCATCAGCGAGAGCCCGATGACGAGGATGATGGTGCCGGTGACGACGGGGGGAAACAGCGGCAGCAGCCGCGAGATGAACGGCGCGACCAGAAGGCCGAAGAGGCCGGCGACGATGACCGAGCCGAAGATGCCGAGAAGCCCCACATCCGGCGCGTTCGCCATGGACAGCATCGGCCCGAGCGAGGCGAAGGTCACGCCCATCATCACCGGCAGGCGAATGCCGACGCCGGGAAAGCCGAAGCACTGGATGAGGGTGGCGATGCCGCAGGCGAAGAGGTCCGCGCTGATGAGGAAGGCGACCTCCTCCGGCGCGAGATTGAGCGCGCGGCCGACGATCAGCGGCACGGCGACGGCGCCCGCATACATCACGAGCACATGCTGCAGCGCCAGCGGCGCAAGAAGGGTGGGGGCAAGCTTCTGGTCGACGGGATGGACTGAGGCGGTCATGGATCGCTCCGCTACGGCATTGCCCGCTTGCAAACGCTGGAACGCCCACGAGAAAGCCATGCACCGGTTTCAAGATCCGCAGCAGGAATGCCCTGACGAGGGACACCGCGTGCTGCAGGCAGGCTCGAATATGCGATCAGGGTTCGACTGTCCGGCTTTATCAGCGCCTGCGCCGCCCTTCGGCCACGCCGGTCCCGATATCCTCGAGGCTCATCGGCTGTAAACGCCGATGCACCCGAAAATGCCGTCACTCCCGTCTTCCCGATTCCATGTCTGCTGAACCCCCGATGTGCGGCATATGCCGCGCATCGGGGCCCAGAATGATGCCGGGAACCGCTGCCAGTCCCCGTTGAAGATCAGTATGGCGCAGGCCGAAGAATGCGTCCAGAGGTTGATGTCGGGATGTGGATATCTTTGAAAGGGCGGCTTCGGGCGCCCTACCAGCCGGAGAGAAGCTGGCTCTGCCGGGCCCGGGGAATGCGCGTGAGGCCCTTGAGGTCGCCGTCCAGATCGTCGCCTGTCACCTGCGGCGTGATGTTGTCGAGGCAGGCGGTGATGTGGTTGCTGATGGCGGTGGAGAGCGACGGCGAGAGCCCCGGCCGCTTCATGATGCCGATCTGCACGGGGGCGAGCGCGGGAAAGCCGTCGGCCTGGCTCAGCACCTTCATGCCGCTGCGAAGTGCGGATTCCGGCAGCACGGAAACGGCCATGCCGGCAAGGACGGCGGCCGCGACCACCGTCGAGGACCAGCTCGTGAACAGAATGTTGTATTCCTTGCCGGTCGCATCCAGCGCCGAGCAGGCGGCTTGGCGCCATTGGCAGTCGCGCTTTCCCACGGCCAGCGGCACCGAGGCATTTTCCGACAGGGGATGATTGGCCGAACTCACCCAGCAGAGCGGCTCCGTGCGCACGACGTCGGACGCGCGAATACGCGGATTGTGGGTGACGAGCGCGATATCGAGTTCACCGCGCGCTATCTTTTCGGCAAGGTCCACCGAGGGTTCGCAGACGATGAAAAGCTCGACATTCGGATGGGTCTTGGCAAAGCGGACGATGATTTCCGGCATGTAGCGGTCGGCATAGTCGTCCGGCGTGCCGATGCGCAGCGTGCCCTCCAGCCGGTTGTCGTCGAAGGCGGCGACGGCCTCGTTGTTGAGGCGGATCATGCGGCGGGCATAGTTGAGCAGCTTTTCGCCCTCGGTCGTCAGCCGGTTGCCGCGCCCGTCCTTGGCAAACAGCGCCTTGCCGATCCGCTCTTCCAGCCGACGCATCTGCATCGACACGGCCGATTGCGTCTTGAACACCCGTTCGGCTGCCCGGGTAAAGCTTCCCGTGTCGGCGATGGCGACGAAAGTCTGGAGCTGATCGAGGTCGAGAGGAGAGGCCATGGCGGTGCCTATAAGTTTGTTTGATGAATACCATTAGAAACATTCGTTGGACTGATCAATATCGATTTGCGACTGTCGGGCTGCAAACAACGTCTTCCCACCTCCCGCGGCGCCAATGCTTCGGTCAACCTCCATCCAACCTGCGTCCGCTCGAAGACGTGGGATGTCCGACCCGTGCCTTTTCAGGAGCAAAGCCAATGCGCACGCCAGATACCGCCCTTGATATCACCCTCGCCGGAAAGCCGGCCGTGCTGCGCATGTCCGCGCTGACGCAGGGTCTCATGACGGTTTGGCGCCTGCTGAAGAACCGCCGCGCCACAGGCCATCTGCACGACCTCGACGACCGGCAACTCGCCGATATCGGCCTTAGCCGGAACGATGTGCGCGACGCCACCATGTCGGCCTTCTTCGAGGATCCGAGCCGGCATCTGACCAGGGCCGCCCGCGAGCGCGTCAACCACTATTACCGGGATGCCCGCACCCGCTGACACCCGACGCCGCCGCCGTGAGCCCGCCCCGATCGAAGGCAGGTGACGGCGAGGCAAGCCTCTTTGGCGCCGCGTGCTCTCCCCGGGCAGGCGGCGCCCGGATGGTGCGGCCGCTCGCATCATCCGCGTTCCCCGCAGGGTTACAGCCAACGACCCTGCCGCTTGCCCGGCGCTCCGATCCGTTCGGCGCCGGGCTTTTTTATACGGAGAACCAAGCTCTTCAGCCCTTGGGCGGGAACGGCTTGAACAGGCTGTCGATCGCCTTCTGATATTCCTTCTGCGCCTCGATGCCGCTGTCGAACATGGTGTTGAACATATCGACGGCAGGAGCCTTCGGCATCGGTGGGGCCTCGGCCGGCTTTGCCTGGCCCTGACCTTGGCCCTGACCTTGGGGCACGGCCATGCTCATCATGTCCTGAAAGGCCTTCATGAACGGGTTGCCGGCAAACATGTCCGGTGCGGCCTGCGGCTTTTCCGGCGACTTCGGCGGGGTGAAGAAGGCCTGCATCGCCTGCGTGAACGGATTGTCGAAGGGGTTCGGCATGGCCGGCGGCTCCTTCTTGCGAGCAAGGCCGATCGTCTCCAGCCAGGTCTGCATCGCCGGGCCGAACGGGTTGTCGCCAAAGGAGGGCGGCGCACTCATCTGCCCCGTCGCCTGCTTGAACAGCCCGCCCATGATGGCGCTCGCCACCACCGGCAGCATCTGCCGGTAGATATCCTGCCCGATCCCGGTCAGCTGCGCGGCCTGCGCCGCGACGGCGCCCGACATGTCCTTCGAGCCGAAGATCTGCCCGAGCGCTGCCTGCCCGTCGGCCAGCCCCTGCGGGGTGAAGGCCTTGGTCATGTCCTCGAAATATTTGGCATAGCCGCCGCTGCTCATCGACGCGAGAAACGTGCCGAAGTCATAGGGGTTGGCGGCGTTGGTCTTCAGCCCGGCGGAGAAGGCCGGCATCAGCGCGGCCGTCGCCTTGGCCATCTGCTCCTGCGCCAGCCCGAATTGCTGCGCCATGACATCCATGGCACGCCCGTTCTGTGCCTGCATCATCATGTCGAATAGGGGGATCATCGTCTCATCCTTGTTGCAGGCAGCGCTCTCTGCTGCACTATAACGGGAAAAAGACGATAGGAAATTGCTTTCTAACCCAGGCCGCCGGTTACCGCGCCGCTCAGTAGGCGTAGTCCTTGAACACCGGTTCGACCGAGCCGTTCCAGCGACCCTTGTAGAGCGACAGCATTTCCTGCGCGAGCGTGGTGCCGCGGGCGACGACCTCGTCGAGCGGCGCGAGGAAATGGGTCTCGTCCACGCCTTCGCCGTTCAGCCGGTTGCGCGCCTTCAGGCCGGCGCGCGAGACCGAGAGCACGTCGCGGGCGATCTCGCCGAGCTTGCGGCCTCGCACCGTCGCGTCCAGGCCTTGCGCGGGCACGGCATCGCGCAGTGCGATGACGTCCTCATAGGTCCAGTCCTTCACCAGCTCGGCGGCACTCGCAAGAGCGGCATCGTCGTAGAGCAGGCCGACCCAGAAGGCGGGCAGGGCACAGATGCGCCGCCAGGGGCCGCCATCCGCGCCGCGCATTTCGAGGAACCGCTTCAGCCGCACATCGGGAAACAGCGTCGAGAGATGGTTGGTCCAGTCGCCCATGTTCGGCTCCCAGTCGACAAGCTCGCCCCTCAGCGCGCCGGCCATGAACTGGCGGAAGGTCACATGGGTACAGTCGTGGTAGCGCCCGTCGCGCACGACGAAATACATCGGCGCATCCAGCGCCCACTCGACATATTCCTCGAAGCGGAAATGGCCGGTGAGGGCTGCGGGCAGCACGCCGGCGCGCTGGTTGTCGGTATCCCGCCAGATCTCACCGCGCCACGATTGCAGGCCGTTCGGCTTGCCCTCGGTGAAGGGCGAGCTGGCAAACAGCGCGGTCGCCAGCGGCTGCAGCTTCAGCGACACCTGCATCTTCGCCGCCATGTCGGCTTCGGACGAGAAATCGAGGTTCACCTGGATCGTGCAGGTCCGGTACATCATGTCGAGGCCTTGGCGGCCGACCTTCGGCATGTAGCGGGTCATGATGTCGTAGCGCGACTTCGGCATGCGCGGCGTGTCCGCCAGCGTCCATGTCGGGCTGCCGCCGATGCCGAGAAAGCGGATGCCGAGCGGTTCGGCGATATCGCGCAGCACCGCCAGATGCGTGTTGGATTCCTTGCAGGTCTCGTGCAGCGTCTCGACCGGCGCGCCGGAGAGCTCGAACTGCCCGCCCGGCTCCAGCGAGATCGCGCCGCGGCCCGTCGGTTCCACGAGGCCGATCAGGTGGCCGGCATCGATGATCGGCTCCCAGCCGGTCTTCCGCTGCATGCCTTCCAGAAGCGCCAAAATCCCGGCACCGCCGGCATAGGGCACGGGGCTGTTGTCGGCGGTGTAGAACACGAATTTTTCGTGCTCGGTGCCGATGCGGAAGGCCTCTTTCGGCTTGTTGCCGTCCGCCAGATATTCGGTCAACTCGGAAACGGAGGTCACCGGTGTCTGGTCGGTCGTATCGCGGGCCATGGGTATCGTCTCGGTAACGGAGAAACCCGGCCGGATAGCAGGGTATGAGAGCAGCTATGATGGGCTGATTGAACCGCTTTCAGATGCGGTGCAAGCAAAAATATTTCAACCTTGGTTCCAAAATTTAGCAAGCCCTGTGGCGTTTCAGCGCCAGTCGCCCAGCGTCGCCTGAATGATCGCCATGGCGGCGACGGCCGCCGTGTCGGCCCGCAGGATGCGCGGCCCGAGCGGGATCGCCGTCACGAAGTCGAGCCCGCGCAAGGTATTGCGTTCCGCCTCGGAAAACCCGCCTTCCGGACCGACCAGCAGCGCGAACCGGTCATCCGTCAGCCCGCGCAGCACCGGCAGCGGGTTGTCGCCGGCATCGCCCTCGTCGCAGAAAAGGATGCGGCGGTCGCGCGGCCACGTCTCCAGCAGCGCCTCCAGCCGCACCGGCTCGCACACCTGCGGCACCGCCAGCACGCCGCATTGCTCGGCGGCCTCGATGACATTGGCCTGCAGCCGTTCGAGGCTGGTGATCCGCCCCTGCACATGCTGTGTCATCACGGGTTGCAAGAGGCCGGCACCCATCTCCACCGCCTTCTGCACGAGATAGTCGAGCCGTCCCACCTTTAGCGGCGCGAAGAGATAGTGGAGATCGGGCAGGGGAGACTGCGGCCGCGTCTGCTCCCGCGGGATCAGCGCCATGCGCTTGCGGGTGGGCATGGAAATCTCCGCCCGCCACTCGCCGTCACGCCCGTTGAACAGGAGGAGATCGCGGCCCTCCTCCATGCGCAGCACATTGGCGAGATAGTTGAACTGGTCCTTCGACGTCTCCACCGCGCTGTCGGAGACGAGATCCGGCTCGACGAACAGGCGCTGCATGCGAAAATTGGCTCTCATGATGCGGTTCTACAGAAAGATCGCGGAGAAGAGAATGTAGAGGAGCGCCGAAAGCAAGGCGGAAGCGGGGACGGTGATGATCCAGGCGCCGACGATGGTCATGAAATGCGAGCGCCGCACCAGCTGCCGCCGCCGCGTCTCGTCCGCGCCATGCTCGGCCCGCAGCTGGAACTCGGACTGTCCCGTCTTCCGCCGCACATAGTCCAGCCGCAGCTTGGAATTGCGCGTGTACCATTCGCGGAAGAAGCCGATGCCGAAGACGGCGCCGACGGCGATATGGGTCGTGCTGACCGGCAGACCGAAGGTCGAGGCGAAGATGACGGTGATGGCCGTGGCGAGCGCGACGCAGAAGGCGCGCACCGGATTGAGCTTGGTGATCTCCTCGCCGACCACGCGGATAAGCTTCGGTCCGTAGAGCAGCAGCCCGGCGGAAATGCCGAGCGCGCCGATCAGGAGAACCCAGAACGCGACGTCCGCGGTGTCCGCCGGCACCAGCGTGCCGACATTGGCAACGATGGCCGACAGCGGCCCGACCGCATTCGAGACATCGTTGGACCCGTGCGCAAACGAGAGAAGGGCCGCGGAGACGACGAGCGGCAGATGGAACAGCGGCCGCAGCGACTGGTTGCGGTTCTCGAGCCCGACCGCCCGGCGCGCCACGCTGCGGCGCGAAACGAGATAGATCAGGATACCGACGACAAGGCCTACCGCCAGCCCTTCGACAAGGGGGATCTCATAGACACGCTCCAACCCGATCAGCGCGAAGTAGGCGGTAAAGACGCCGCCCATGCAGGCGAGCAGGATCGGAATCCAGAACACCGCTCCGGCGATCTTGTCCTCCCGGTAGATGATGAACGTCTTGATGAAGAACAAAAGGCCGGCCGCCACTCCGCCACCGATGAACGGCGACAGCATCCAGCTGAGCGTGATACCGCCGAGCGACAGCCATTGCACCGACGAGAACCCGACGGCCGCAATGCCGCCGCCCAGAATGCTCCCGACGATGGCATGCGTTGTGGAAATCGGCGCGCTGCACCATGTCGCGATGTTGATCCAGACGGCAGCCGATATCAGTGCCGACATCATGACCCAGACCAGCGTCGCACTGTCGGTGAAGGCCGTGGCGTCCACGAGCCCGCCCTCGATGGTCGAGACCACCCGCCCACCGGCAAACAGCGCGCCGGCAATCTCGAAGATCGCGGCGATCACGAGCGCGCCGGTCATCGTCATCGCCCGCGCGCCGACGGCCGCGCCGACATTGTTCGTCACGTCGTTGGCGCCGATATTCATCGCCATATAGCCGGCGATGGCCGCCGCCGCGACGACGATGATCGCGCCGGGTGCTTCGGAGACGGCGCTCGCCGCGATGATCATGACGAAGATGAGAAAAATGAAGCCGAGACCGAGGCCGACGGAGCTTTTGAGGACGAAGAGCGACGCTTCCTCGTTCAGCGTCAGCTTGTCGAGGTCCTTGTCGAGTGTCGATTTCTCCAGAGCGGGTGTCGTCTTCCCCATGTCATTCCTCGTCGCACCGGCGCGCTGCCGCGAGAGCCCCGCGCGACGGTTGAGTCGCGCGGCAGGGCAGGCGCCGTCCGTATCGTGTCGTCCTCTTATACGGGAAGTCTCGCGCGACGCTTGCCAAGAGTGCAAACGTCGCCACATCACCGCCGGCGAGCTTTTGTCAGATTGAGGGTATCCCACAAGCCTGACAGTCTTACGATCGCCCTGCATGCCGCTCGAAAGCGGCCGAAAGCAGGCCGCCAACGAATGGCGCTGCAGGATCGGCGCGAAAATAAGATGCGCTATTGCGCGGCGCTGCGGGGCTCGTCGGGCTGCATGGTCGCGAGAAGCTGCGTCTGGAAGTCGAGGATGAGTGCGCGCAGGCCCGGTTCCGCAACGCGGCCGGCAGCCTCGGTGAAGGTGACCCATTCCAGCGTGCGCGAGCCCTTTTCGGGAAAGCGCTTGGCCATGTCGAACACCACGACCGGATAGACATGAACCCGGCAGGTGATCTTCAGGCCTTTGCTCATGCCCTTTTCATAGATGAAGCTGCCGATGGAATCGGAGGAGGGTTCGCCCTTCACGCCGGCCTCTTCCCAGGCCTCTCGCGCGGCGACCTCGTGCGAGGCCTTGCCTTCCATGGGCCAACCCTTGGGAATGACCCAACGCCCGGTATCACGGCTGGTGATCAGCAGCATTTCCGGCACGGCACTCTTCTTCCGGAACCGGTAGCACAGGGCAGCGAACTGCATGCGCTCGGGACGGCGGAACATCAGGCGGACTTCGGAAACGATGCTGTCGAGGATGGTCAATGACGTGTGGCCCTTTCACCGGACGCGATATCCGGGAGAACAATCGCGGTCGCCGAAAACGGCGCTGGGGGGAATACCCGGTCTAACTCCTGAAACGGGAGGTCGATCCATGATCCTGTAAAAAAGATACGACTCGCGCACTTCCCGCAAGTTCGAATGATCCGAATGGCCGGAGACGCTGGCACAGTCCATGAAAAATATGTCTCTGACCGTGATTCTCACTATGCCTGCAATCTTGCACAGATATGGTCGCGCACCGCCATTGCCTATCGCGGATGCGACAGCCAATGGCGCAATTCAATCCTGCTGCCGTTCCTGCAGGCGCAGACGCGCAATCCGCGCGCGGTCCTCGGCCCGGTGTGCATCGAGGCTTGCGCCGATCACGAAATCGATATGGCTTTCGGCGGCCCGGCGCGCGGCATTGCCATCGGCGCCAAGGATGGCCGCATGGATGGCCTCGTGCTGCTCCAGCAGCCGGTCGGCCGCCCCCGGCGCCGCAAACACCGTGGTGCGGCTGAAGAAGATGTCCTGCTCCAGCAGCCGGTAACACGACCGCAGCGTGTGCAGCAGGATGATGTTGTGAGCGCTTTCGCCCACCGTCATGTGGAAGTCGATATCGGCGCGCAGACCGCTGTCGCGGTCGTCCGCATCCCGAGCGGCCCGCATCCGCGCCACGATCCGTGTCAGGCTCTCGCGATCGGCAGGCGTCGCATGGCGCGCGGCCCGCTCGGCGGTCAGCCCCTCGATCTCGCGGCGATAGTCCAGATAGTCCCGCGCCGCCTTTTCGTGGCGAACGATCAGGGCGCGCATGGGCTCGGAAAAGATCTCGCCGATGATATCCGCGACGAAGGTACCGCCGCCATGGCGGCTGACGAGCAGTCCGCGCGCCTCCAGTTCCTTCAGTGCCTCCCGCAGGATCGGCCTGGAGACGTCGAAGCGGGCGGCAAGGTCGCGCTCTCCCGGCAGCCGGTCGCCGTCGCGCAGCACACCGTCGAGAATCAGCGTCTCGATCCGCTGCACGATCTCGTCGGCCGCCCGGCTGTGAGGGATGGCGGAGAACATTTCGACAGGCTCGTCCGCCACGCGCTTCCCCCCACAGCATGTCCAGCCCAAGCGAGATCGCTTCGGCGTCGGATCATGCGACAAAACAAGAGACGAAAAAAGGACCGGCCGGCATCAAGCCGACCGGTCCTCAAAGTTTACACCCAAACGATCAGCCGCCGAAGATGGTGCGCAGCAGATCGATGCCGCGATCGTCGTAGGAGACCTCGCCCTGCCTGTTGCCGGGGCCGACCACGATCACCTTGGCGCCGATCGAGGCGCGCTCGTAGAGGTGCTCGACGTCCTGGTTCATCATGCGGATGCAGCCGGACGACATGTTCTGCCCGATGGTCCAGGGCTGGTTGGTGCCGTGGATGCGGAAGCCGCTGTCGCTCTTGCCCTTGTAGAGATAGAGGGCGCGGGCGCCGAGCGGGTTGTTGACCCCGCCTTCCATGTAAGCCGGCAGGATATGGCCGTTCTTGCGCTCGCGCACGATCATTTCGGCGGGCGGCGTCCAGCCGGGCCATTCGGCCTTGCGCTGCACCTTCACCACGCCCGACCAGCCAAAACCCTCGCGCCCGACGCCGATGCCGTAGCGCGTCGCCTTGTTGTTGCCTTCGACGTAGTAGAGATATTTGTGGTTGGTATCGACGATGATGGTGCCCGGCGCCTCGTCGGTGCGCAGCCGCACCTTGGTGCGCCAGAATTCGCGCGCCGGCTTGCGCTGCGGGGCGGCAACGGTCGTCACGTCGCTCTGCCCGATGGTCGCGGCCGGTCGCTCGATCATCGTCGCCGATGCCACGCCGGCGCCGCCGATCAAGATCGCGACCGACAGGGCGGCCCCTGCCAGTCTTCTCGCTGTCATTGTCATTTGTGTCTCTCCCACTCGAGCCCGCCAGTCGCGCCGTTCAGTCGCGCCCTGCGCAACGCATCGGGGAAACGCTATTCGATCGCACGCATCCCGCAAGATCATCGGTTGCAACATCGACCGAATGTGACCGTCCCCGATGTCACCTCGGGAACGGCTGTTGCCGAAAAAGCACGATACTGCGTCGAAACCGGCTTACGCGCTCACGCGCTCCTCGCCTCACAACACGATGACGCGTGTTCCCACATTCACCCGTTCGTAGAGGTCGGTGACGTCCTCGTTGCGCATCCGGATGCAGCCGGAGGAGACGGCATAGCCGATGGTCCAGGGCGCATTGGTGCCGTGGATGCGGTAGAGCGTGGAGCCGAGATAGAGGGCGCGGGCGCCGAGCGGGTTGGCGGGGCCGCCCTCCATGCTGGCGGGGAGATAATGCCCCTTGGCGGCCTCGCGGGCGATCATTTCGGATGGCGGGCGCCAGGTCGGCCATTCCGCCTTGCGCGTCACCTTGTGAGCGCCGGCCCACTCGAAGCCCGGCTTGCCGACGCCGACGCCATAGCGCCGGGCTTCGCCATTGCCGGTGACGAGATAGAGGAAGCGGCTGTTGGTATCGATGACGATCGTGCCGGGACGCTCGCGGGTCTCGTAGGCCACCATCTGCGGCAGGAACTGCGGATCGATCGGCCGCACGGGACGCTGCGGCGCCACCATCCCGGCCGAGCGGACCAGCGGTGCCGCCCGCTGAGGGGCCGGACGCTGGTAAGGGCGCTGGTAGATTACCTGCTGGCGCGGAGCATAGGCTGCCGGGCGCTCGCGGTAGACGATGCGCGGCTGGTCGCCTGCGGCCCGCTGCCGGCGCACGCCCCTCTGATCGACGGGCGCATTGCCGGCGCCGAGCTGCATCAGCCAAGGCGCGGTCAGATCCGGGCTGACGATCACCGGCGGGCGGTTGCCGTAGCGCTCGGCGGCCTGCGCGTATCCGGACCCGATATCGGTGAGGGCGACGGACAGGAGGGTGGTGAGGATCAACAATGTCTTCATGACGGGCTCGTTCTCGATCTGACGGTCGGCGGAGGCTCAGCCGGTGCATCCGGCAGGTGGGAGGGAGCCTGACACCGCAGCGGGATAGGAAACGTAAACGGCCGTCGCGGAACGGGTGGCGGACCCGTGAAAGTCTTCGGTAGGGTTATTGCGTGCTTTCGAAAAATGGTTGACGAAGCATGAAGCGCCGAGATGTTCGATGTAGGGAAGGCGAGAGCGATGAGCGAGACCGAGGCACCCAAGGGCCTGATCACCGGCACGGACGGCCTGACCCGCTGCTTCTGGCCGGGCCAACTGCCGGATTACCTGCGCTATCACGACGAGGAATGGGGCCGCCCTGTCACCGACGACATCAGGCTGTTCGAGAAGATTTGCCTGGAAGGCTTCCAGTCCGGCCTCTCCTGGCTGACGATCCTCAGGAAGCGCGAATCCTTCCGCGCCGCCTTTGCCGGCTTCGACATCGATGCCGTTGCGGCGTTCGGCGATGACGACATCGCCCGCTGCGTTGCGGACGCCGGCATCGTGCGTCATCGCGGCAAGATCGTCTCGACCATCAACAATGCGCGGCGCGCGCAGGAATTGCGCGCCGAATTCGGCACGCTCGCCCGCTATTTCTGGAGCTTCGAGCCGGCCCTACACGAGCGGCCTGCCACTGTCACCTTCGCGGAGATCGCCGCCAATCCCACGACGCCCGTCTCCGTACGGATCTCCAAGGACCTGAAAAAGCGCGGCTGGACCTTCGTCGGCCCGACCACCGTCTATGCCTTCATGCAGGCCATGGGCCTCGTCAACGACCATATCGAGGGCTGTATCTGCCGGCAGCCGGTCGAGGATCTTCGCGCCCGTTTCGTGCGGCCGTAACCGCTACAGCTTACGGCCCTGCCGCCCGCTGACCAGAAGCACGACGCCGATGACGGCGACGATCAGGCCGATGACCAGCCACTGCGTCTGCCCGGTCATGAAGCTCCCGCCCATCAGATTGGCGCCCTGCAGCGTCCAGATCAGCCCCACCAGCAGACAGAGCACACCCGCAATCGTCTTGAAACGCTTCATAGCCTTCTCCTCCAAATCTTCTTGTCGTGCGGCGTGGGGGCAAGCCATGGCCCGCCCCGCGCCTCTATGTCTCAGGCCTCAGCCGCCGTTCTTGGCGAGCCAGTCCTTCATGCGGGCGATCTCGGTTTCCTGCGCCGCGATCACCTCCTGCGCCAATGCGCGCAGGTTCGGGTCGGTGCCGAATTCCAGCTCCACCTTCGCCATGTCGATCGCGCCCTGATGATGCGCGATCATGCCTTTGGCAAAGTCCACATCGGCCTTGCCGGTGTACGTGATGGCCATGCCCTCGTGCATCCGGGCATTGGCCTTCGCAAAGGCTTGGCTCGATGGTCCCTGGTCGCCCTCGGGCTTTGTCATGCCCTCATGGTTCATCTGGCTGTGATCCATGGGTTTGGCCGCGTCCTGCGCCACGGCAAACGGGACGGAGAGGGAGAGAAGGGCGATCGTTGCGGCGCATACGGCCTGTTGTCGAAACATGGTCTGTCCTTTCGAAATGATGATGAACGCTATCAGGTCGAAAGAGCCGCCTTGGGCGGCGGCGCTGCGGGTTGCGGGGCGGAGGCCACCAACGGACGCTCCGCCGCCGGCCGCACGCGCTGCACCAGGACTGGCAGCCGACCAAGATCGCCGGCTGCAACCTCCAGCGCGAAACAGGCCGAGCAGAGCATGGGATGCGCGCCCTTTGCCGGATGCGGGCAGCCGCTGGCGCACGCGGGCGCTTCGGAATGGCTGCTCACCGCGTCATGCGCGGCATGGGCGATAGCGATGGTGTCCCGATGCGCGAGACCCTGCGCCTGCGCAACGGCCGAGGTCCATCCCGACAGGATGGCACAGAGCACGGCGAGGGCGAGGATGAAGGGGCGCATTCTCTCAACATAAGCAGGATCCGCGCGAAGGGAAGCCCGCCTGTTCCGTGCCCCTCGCGCCGCCCAGCCTTGTCGCCCAGCCTTCCCGCCCAGCCTTGCCGCTCCGGCCGCGATCGGATAGGGAAGGCGCCACGCTCTTGAACGAGCCCTTCCAGCCGCAAACGAGACGGTCGAGACGCCATGAACGACAAGAAGAAGAAGCCTCAGAAGCTCAAGGCCCGCCTGCCGCGTGGCTTCGTCGATCGCTCCGCCGCCGACATCCGCGCCGTCGATGGCATGGTGGCGAAAATCCGCGAGGTCTACGAGCGCTACGGCTTCGACCCCGTGGAAACGCCGCTGTTCGAATATACCGACGCGCTCGGCAAGTTCCTGCCCGACAGCGACCGCCCGAACGAGGGCGTCTTCTCGCTGAAGGACGACGACGATCAGTGGATGTCGCTGCGCTACGACCTCACCGCGCCGCTCGCCCGCCACGTCGCGGAGAATTTCAACGAGATCCAGCTCCCCTACCGCACCTTCCGCGCCGGCTGGGTCTTCCGCAACGAAAAACCCGGCCCCGGCCGCTTCCGCCAGTTCATGCAGTTCGACGCCGACACGGTGGGCGCCGCCGGCG
Source organism: Rhizobium sp. PP-CC-3A-592 (assembly GCF_003217095.1). GTDB lineage: Bacteria > Pseudomonadota > Alphaproteobacteria > Rhizobiales > Rhizobiaceae > Ferranicluibacter. The sequence goes on along the minus strand of NZ_QJSR01000001.1, from coordinate 908,565 downwards.
TTCAGGCGGATGCCGAGATGTGCATGATGATGGCGGATACGATGGAGGCGCTGGGCCTCAAGGGCCAGTTCGTCGTGCGGGTGAACAATCGCAAGGTCTTCGACGGTGTTCTCGACGGCATCGGCCTTGCCGGCGACGACAATGCCGGCCGCCGTCTGACGGTGCTCCGTGCCATCGACAAGCTCGACAAGTTCGGCCTCGACGGCGTGAAGCTCTTGCTCGGCGAAGGCCGCAAGGACGAGAGCGGCGACTTCACGAAGGGCGCCGGCCTCGGCTCCGACCAGATCGCCAGCGTGCTCGCCTATCTCGCGCAGGACGGCTACGAGCCGACGAGTGACCTTTACACGCAGGGCATGAGCGAACTTGACCAGATCGAGGCACTGGTGCGTGCCGGCGGCTACGGCGAGGACCGGATCAAGATCGACCCCTCCGTCATCCGCGGCCTCGAATACTACACCGGCCCTGTCTTCGAAGCCGAGCTGACCTTCCCCGTTACCAACGAAAAGGGCGAAAGCGTCGTCTTCGGCTCGGTCGGCGGCGGCGGCCGTTACGATGGCCTCGTTTCCCGCTTCATGGGCCAGCCCGTGCCCGCCACCGGCTTCTCGATCGGCGTCTCCCGCCTGATGACGGCGCTGAAGAACCTCGGCAAGCTCGGCGACGACGAGGTTCTTGCCCCGGTCGTCGTCTGCGTCATGGATCGCGACATCGAAGCGCTCGGCCGATACCAGCGCTTCACCCAGGCGCTCCGCCACGCCGGCATCCGCGCCGAAATGTACCAGGGCAACAAGAAGAATTTCGGCGACCAGCTGAAATACGCCGACCGCCGCGGCGCCCCTCTCGCCATCATCCAGGGCGGCGACGAGCGCGAACAAGGCCTCGTCCAGATCAAGGACCTGATCGAAGGCAAGCGCCTTTCCGGCGAGATCGAGGACAACGCCACCTGGCGCGAGGCCCGCGTGGCGCAGGTCTCCGTGCCCGAAGCCGAACTTGTGGAAAAAGTCCGCGAGATGCTGGACGCCCAGAGGCAGGACCGCGACCGGGCAGCAGGCTGACGCGCGTGTCCTCGATATCGCCGACAGCGCAGCCCCTCACCCTAACCCTCTCCCCGCACGCGGGGCGAGGGGACGTGCCTCATGCGCCCCTTAAGATGCCGGCAACCACTCGCCACACCCTGGCTACGTTTGGTAAGCAAAGCGGTCGCCACACCCACCCTTCGCCCCGCAAGCGGGGAGAAGGTGCCGGCAGGCGGATGAGGGGCAGCCTCCCCGCGACGGTATCGGTTCTTCTCCTCACCCCCGCCCGCACGCCCTTGGGAACCGCACACCCATGACCCGCTACGACCTCCCCGATTTCGCCCCGGACCTGCTTGCAGCCTTCGCCACGCGGCGGGCCGAGCGGGTGCATACGCCCGTCATCCAGCCGGCCGATCCCTTTCTCGACATGGCGGGCGAGGATCTGCGCCGGCGCATTTTTCTCACCGCGAGCGAGACGGGGACGAGCCTCTGCCTGCGGCCGGAGTTCACCATTCCCGTCTGCCTGCGCCATATCGAGACCGCCACCGGCACGCCGAAGCGCTATGCCTATCTCGGCGAGGTTTTTCGCCAGCGCCGCGGCGGCGCGGAGGAGTTCTATCAGGCCGGTATCGAGGATCTGGGAGAGCGGGACGTTGCGAGTGCCGATGCCCGCGCCATCATCGATGCGATGGACCTGCTGCGCGTCGTGCTGCCCGGCCAGACCCAGGCTCAGACCCTCTCGCTGACGCTGGGCGATCAGGCCGTGTTCGAGGCCGTGGTCGCAGCTCTCGGCCTGCCGGTCGGCTGGCAGAAGCGGCTGATCCATGCCTTCGGCGACGTCGGCCAGCTCGAAGCCCTTCTCGACCGCCTGGCCCGCCCCCAGCCCGTGACCGGGCTCGACCCCGAGATCGAGGCCCTGCTGTCGGCCGACCGGCAGGATGACCTGATCGTCCGTCTGGAAAGCCGCATGGAGGAGACCGGCTACTCCACCAATGCCAGCCGCTCACCCACCGAAATCGCCCGCCGCCTCAAGGAAAAGCGCTCGCTCGCCGAAACCCGCCTCGATGGTTCGGCGCTCCTGCTGCTGCGCGAGTTCCTGACGCTGCGCCTGCCGCTGGCCGAGGCCTCCGCAGCCCTCGCCGGTTTCGCCGATGCCGCCGACCTGAAACTTGGTCCTGCTATCGCAGCCTTCGATGCGCGTCTTGCAGCACTTTCCAATGCCGGTGCCGATCTCTCCGCCATGACCTATCGCGCTGCCTTCGGCCGCCCGCTCGACTATTACACCGGCATGGTCTTCGAAATCGTCGCCTCCGGCGGTGCCGAGGTGCTGGCCGGCGGCGGCCGGTTCGACCGGCTGATGACGCTGCTCGGTGCGCAAAGCCACATCCCGGCCGTCGGCTTCTCGCTGTGGCTCGACCGCATCGAGGCGCTGCGCGACGCCGCACGGGGTAAAACGGGAGAGCCCGCATGACCATCACCATCGCGCTCCCCTCCAAGGGCCGCATGAAGGACGAGGCCTCGGCCATCTTCGAGCGCGCCGGCCTGAAGATATCGAGCGTCGGCAACGACCGCTCCTATCGCGGCCGCGTCGAGGGCATCGACGATGTCGAGATCGCCTTCCTGTCGGCGTCCGAAATCTCGCGCGAAATCGGCGCCGGTTCCGTCGATTTCGGCGTCACGGGCGAAGACCTCGTGCGCGAAGGCTTGGCGGATGCGGACGAGCGTGTCGAGTTCTGCGCCCGCCTCGGCTTCGGCCATGCCGACGTCGTCGTCGCCGTGCCGGACATCTGGCTCGACGTCGATACCATGGCCGACCTCGGCGATGTCGCCGCCGATTTCCGCACCCGCCACGGCCGCCGCCTCGCCATCGCCACCAAATACTGGCGCCTGACCCAGCAGCACTTCTCCGGCAGCCACGGCATCCAGCTCTACCGCATCGTCGAAAGCCTCGGCGCCACCGAAGGCGCACCTGCCTCGGGCTCCGCCGACATCATCGTCGATATCACCTCCACCGGCTCGACGCTCAAGGCCAACCACCTGAAGATCCTCTCCGACGGCATCATCTTGCGCAGCCAAGCCTGCCTCGTGCGCGCCCGCAAGCCGGGGCACGAGGGCGACATCCGGGTGAGGGAGATCGTAGAGCGGGTGCAGGCGGCGTTGCGGGTCTAGCACGGGCTCGAATGTAGAACGGCGACGAAAATCGCCGCAGGCCCCACTGACATCCCGCGCCATCGCCCCTATGTGAAACCGCAACCCTTCCCAAGGAACCCGTCCCGCATGGCCGATCTCTCTTCCTTCCCCATCACCACCCGCTGGCCCGCCACCCGGCCGGATGCCATTCAGCTTTATTCGCTGCCGACGCCGAATGGCGTGAAGATCTCGATTGCGCTCGAAGAACTCAGCCTCGACTACGAGCCGCACCTCATCTCCTTCGGCACCAACGATCAGAAATCGCCGGAATTTGTCTCGCTCAACCCCAACGGCCGCATTCCCGCGATCATCGATCCGAACGGCCCCGAGGGAAAGCCGATCGGCCTGTTCGAGTCCGGCGCGATCCTCGTCTACCTCGCCGAGAAGACCGGCAAGCTCCTACCGGCGTCCGCTGCCGGGCGCTACGAGACGCTGGCCTGGGTCATGTTCCAGATGGGCGGCGTCGGACCGATGTTCGGTCAGTTCGGCCACTTCTTCAAGTTCGCCGCCGACAAGGTCGCCAACAATGCCTACCCGATGGAGCGCTACCGCGACGAATCCAAGCGGCTGCTCTCCGTGCTCGAAGCCCGCCTGGAAGGCCGCCAATGGCTGATGGGCGACGACTACACCATCGCCGACATCGCCACGTTCCCGTGGATCGAGGGCGCGCGAAAATTCTACGGCGGGGATCAGGTGCTCGACTATGCAAGCTTCCCGAACGTCATGGCCTGGGTCGCCCGCGCGCTGGAGCGTCCGGCCGTCAAGGCGGGCATGGACATCCCAAAGCGGGATTGATCGCAGGCGCTTTTCTACCACATTGACGGTTCCGCTCGCGACGGGATAGGTCTCGGGCGGAATCATGCGAAGGGACGACGGCGTGGCGGAAGAGCGGGAGACTGGGCAGGACGACCGGCTGGTCGTGGTGGGCGGCGGGCAGGCGGCCTTCGCCCTGATCGCCAGGCTTCGCGCGCTGAAGGATACGCGCCCGATCACGCTGATCTCGGCCGAGCAGAGCCTGCCATACCAGCGCCCGCCGCTGTCGAAGAAATATCTCCTGCGCGAAATGACGCTCGACCGGCTGCTCTATCGGCCGGAAAGCTGGTACGCGGAGCACGCCATCGACGTCCGGCTCGGCCGTAGCGTGACCGCGATCGATCGTGCGACAAAGTCCGTGACGCTCGATGATAGCACCACGCTCGCCTACGACACGCTGGCGCTGGCGACCGGCGCCACACCTCGGCGCCTGCCGGACAGCCTTGGCGGGACGCTCGACGGTGTCTTCACCCTGCGCGACTACCGCGATGCGGACCGCCTTGCGGAGGAGATGCGCCCGGGCCGCCACGCCCTCATCATCGGCGGCGGCTATATCGGGCTGGAGGCGGCAGCCATCGCCCGCACGCTGGGGCTCGAGGTCACCCTCATCGAGGCGGCCAACCGCATCGTCCAGCGCGTCGCCGCATCGGCAACGTCCGACATTCTGCGGAACCTGCACCTCTCCCGCGGCGTGGACCTGCGCGAAGGCACCGGCCTCACGCATCTGCTGGAACACGATGGCCGGGTGACCGGGGCGGAATTGTCGGATGGCACGACGATCCGCGTGGACCTCGTGATCGTCGGCATCGGCGTCTCCGCCAATGACCGCATTGCCCACGATGCCGGCATCCAGACGGCAAACGGCATTATCGCGGATATCAACGGCCGCTCAAGCGACCCGGCTGTCTTCGCCATGGGCGATTGCGCCGTGCTGCCCTTCGCCGACATGCTGATCCGTCTGGAATCCGTGCAAAACGCCGTCGATCAGGCGGAAACCATTGCGGCAAACATCGCGGGCACGCCGACGCCCTACCACCCGAAACCATGGTTCTGGTCGGATCAATACGACGTCAAACTACAGATCGCCGGCTTCGGTCTCGGTCACGACGAGACGGTAACGCGAGCGGGGCAGAGGGAGGGCAGCGCCTCCGTCTGGTACTACCGCCAAGGCACGCTGATCGCGGTGGATGCGATCAACGACGCCAAGGCTTATGTGGTGGGGAAAAAGTTGATCGAAACGGGGACGACGCCGGACAAGGCCGCCATCGAAAACCCCGCCACCGACCTCAAGGCGCTCCTCGCCTCCTGATCAGGCTATTCGCCGAGATCGAGCTTGCTGCGCAACGCATCGATCCGCTTCGATGCCTCGGCCTTGGTGATATCCTCGGCAAACTGATCCGGCTGATGCGCCTGTTCCGACAGCGTCTGCAGATAAGACCGCTGCGCCCCTGTCATCGGCTCATCGCCGCTGACCCAGTCGTCGGGGTTCTTTTCGGTGTTGGAAGACGTGTCGTTGGCGATGGTCTTGTCGGACATGAAGTGCTCCTCAGGTGGCTATGTTCGCTAAACGTTCATGCGAAGAGGAGGTTCCGCGAGATGAGTGACGCTGTCTGCCAAACTTGACAGTTTTGTCACGTTCGATCATGTTACATGTAACGAGGGAGGCAGATCATGCGCACGCCTTTGACACAACGGGTTCAGAAGCACCGCGATGCCATGCGCGCATCCGGTCTGCGGCCGGTGCAGATATGGTTGCCGGACACGCGTAGCCCCGGTTTCCTTGAAGAGTGCCGGCGTCAGGCACGGATCGTCGCAGCCGCAGATGCTATGGATACCGATACGGATGCCTTCATCGATGCTGCTCTGGCTGATCTCGGAGACGAGGCGGATGCGTGACGAGGGGTGACATCGTCACGGTCGCAATGCCGGGCGACTTTGGCAAACCAAGGCCCGCCCTTATCATCCAGTCGGATCGTTTCGCGGAAACGGGCACGGTCACCATCATGCTCATATCCAGCACGCTGATCGATGCCCCGCTCATCCGGACGACGGTTCTTCCGTCACCGGAGAACGGTCTTCGCAAGCCATCCCAGATCATGATCGACAAGACGATGTCGGTAAGGCGAGACAGACTTGGCCCGGTCTTTGGCCGGCTGGAGACCGAGAACATGATCGCTGTTACACGCTCGCTCGCTGTTTTTCTCGGAATCGCGTGAGCCGTGCTGTTTTCGCGTAAATATACGTGTCGTCATAGTTGTCTTGGCGGGCTATGCAGGAGTGTACTTCATTTCTGTCTGGCATCGACTACATGTGCTGACCGTTAAACTCTCTCGCCAAAAGTCCCATAATAATATCGTCATGCCAGCGCCCATCGACGAAGGCGGTCTCGCGTTCCCGCCCTTCAATCACGAACCCGCACTTTTCATAAGCTCTGACTGCCCGTGTATTGAATTCAAGAACTCGGATTCCTATCCGATGTAAATGCAAATCCGTGAAGGCATGCATCAGCACGAGCCGAATGGCTTCGCTTCCCAAGCCTTTCCCCAACATGTCCCGATCGAAAATTCCGATTGCCATTGAGGCGCGGCGGTCTGCAAGATTGAAATTGTCCAATCTGATTTCACCGACCAAGCGATGCTCAATCTCGATGACCCACGCATGCTGATGCCTAGCGATATCATGCAGCCACAGATCGGCATCATTTTTTAAAAAAGACCTCACATCAATGTGGCTCACGCCGAACATTCTCATGATATCGGGGTCATTTCCCAAAGCAAGGCGAGCCTTGGCATCCCTCCTGATCGCAGGGCGCAATTCTACGTTGTTTCCGAAGAGGTGCACCATGAACTGCGCCGACGGTTGGAACGTTTATCCGATCGCTAGATCCTAGCAGACTTCCTTCGACCTCACAGTTCCAAACGGCTTCAGCCTTGGCCGCGAAACAAGAAAAGGGCGGCCCTTTCGGACCGCCCTCCATTCCATCAATCCTTTTCGGATTGATTACATCATGCCGCCCATGCCGCCCATGTCGGGCATGCCGCCGCCGGCGCCGCTGTCCTTCTTGGGAAGTTCGGCGATCATGGCTTCGGTGGTGATCAGGAGCGAGGCGACCGAAGCTGCGTTCTGCAGCGCGGTGCGCACGACCTTGACCGGGTCGACGATGCCCATGGCGATCATGTCGCCATATTCGCTCGTCTGGGCGTTGTAGCCGTAGTTGTCGTCGTTCTTGTCGAGGATCTTGCCAACGACGATCGAAGCTTCGTCACCGGCATTGTCGGCGATCTGGCGAACGAGCGACTGGAGAGCCTTGCGAACGATGGCGACGCCGGCGTCCTGGTCGGCATTCTCGCCCTTGACGTCGAGAACGGCCGAGCAACGCAGCAGGGCCACGCCGCCGCCGGGGACGATGCCTTCCTGAACGGCTGCACGGGTTGCGTTCAGCGCGTCGTCGATGCGGTCCTTGCGTTCCTTCACTTCGATTTCCGTCGAGCCGCCGACGCGGATGACGGCAACGCCACCAGCGAGCTTGGCCAGACGTTCCTGAAGCTTTTCGCGGTCGTAGTCCGAAGAGGTTTCTTCGATCTGCGCCTTGATCTGGGCAACGCGGCCTTCGATCTCGTTCTTGGCGCCGGCACCGTCGACGATGGTCGTGTTCTCCTTGGAGATCGAGACCTTCTTGGTACGGCCGAGCATTTCGAGCGTGACGTTCTCGAGCTTGATGCCGATGTCTTCGGAGATGACCGTACCACCCGTCAGGACGGCGATGTCTTCCAGCATGGCCTTGCGGCGGTCGCCGAAGCCCGGAGCCTTGACGGCAGCGATCTTGAGGCCGCCACGCAGCTTGTTGACGACGAGCGTTGCAAGAGCTTCGCCTTCGACGTCTTCAGCGATGATGAGGAGCGGCTTGCCGGTCTGGACGACAGCTTCGAGAACCGGAAGCATGGCCTGCAGGTTCGAAAGCTTCTTCTCGTGCAGGAGAACGTAGACGTCCTCGAGCTCGGCCAGCATCTTTTCCGGGTTGGTCACGAAGTAGGGCGAGAGGTAGCCGCGGTCGAACTGCATGCCTTCGACGACTTCGAGTTCGGTTTCGGCGGTCTTGGCTTCCTCGACGGTGATGACACCCTCGTTGCCGACCTTCTGCATGGCTTCAGCAATGTCGAGACCGACCTGCTTGTCGCCGTTTGCCGAGATCGTGCCGACCTGAGCGACTTCTTCCGATGTGGAGATCGGCTTTGCCTTGGCCTGCAGGTCCTTGACGACGGCGAGAACGGCGAGGTCGATACCGCGCTTCAGGTCCATCGGGTTCATGCCGGCTGCAACGGCCTTGTTGCCTTCGCGAACGATGGCCTGGGCAAGAACGGTTGCGGTCGTCGTGCCGTCACCGGCGATGTCGTTGGTCTTGGAAGCGACTTCGCGAACGAGCTGTGCGCCCATGTTCTCGAACTTGTCTTCCAGTTCGATTTCCTTGGCGACGGAAACGCCGTCCTTGGTGATGCGCGGTGCGCCGAAGGACTTGTCGATGACGACGTTGCGGCCCTTGGGGCCCAGCGTGACCTTGACGGCATCAGCGAGGACATCGACGCCGCGCAGCATTTTTTCGCGCGCGGTGCGGCCGAATTTTACTTCTTTAGCTGCCATTTTGAAAACTCCCGGGCATAAGCCCAAATTTTAAGTGTCGTCGGATTGTGCGAAGGACCTGCCGAAGGCAGAGCCGATATCAGGCGATAACGCCCATGATGTCGGATTCCTTCATGATCAACAGGTCTTCGCCGTTGAGCTTGACTTCGGTGCCCGACCACTTGCCGAACAGGATACGGTCGCCGGCCTTGACGTCCAAAGGAACGATCTTGCCGCTGTCGTCACGCGCGCCGGAACCGACGGCGACGATTTCGCCTTCCTGCGGCTTTTCCTTGGCGGTGTCGGGAATGATGATGCCGCCCTTGGTCTTGGCTTCGGACTCGACGCGACGTACGACGACGCGGTCGTGCAGGGGGCGGAAGGTAGTGCTTGTCATTGTCTTTTCCCTCGATCAAATGACGCTGGGATCTCATAGGATCCATCGGTCTGTTAGCACTCCGGTAGGTCGAGTGCTAGCAAGGCTGAGATAAGCACGGTTTGTGCCGGAGTCAAGATTGGCGGCCATCATTTATGTCCAGCGGCATTTCTGTCCGCCGTCTGTCACATGACCATCGTAGAGACGGTCTGCGACACGGGTGAGACGCGCGTCGCAAGGGGTCGGTCGATCGTTGTCGGAACGATTCGGACGGGATAAGGCGCGGGGCGGACGATGAACGATCAACACGGCACGAATGAGACGGGCGCCGTTTCCGGCCATCCGCGCGATGTTTCCACAGAGGCGGGTAGCGGTCCGAAGCCGTCTTTCGCACAAGCCGCGCGCGTCTGGGCCCGCATCGGTCTTCTCGGCTTCGGCGGGCCGGCCGGGCAGATCGCGCTGATGCACCGCGAGGTGGTGGAAACGCGACGCTGGGTGCCGGAAGACCGCTTCCTGCACGCGTTGAACTACTGCATGCTGCTGCCGGGTCCGGAAGCGCAGCAGCTCGCCATCTATATCGGCTGGCTGCTGCACGGCACGCGCGGCGGGCTCGTGGCCGGCATCCTCTTCGTGGCGCCCGGTCTCTGCATTCTGCTAGGTCTTTCGACGCTTTACGCGCTCTACCACCAGACGGGCATGCTCTCGGCGGTGTTCTTCGGCCTGAAGGCTGCGGTGCTCGCCATCGTGGTCGAAGCGCTCCTGCGTCTCGCCCGGCGCGCGTTGAAGACGGTCTCGTCGCGCGCCATCGCCGCGCTGGCCTTCGCGGCCCTGTTCTTTTTTTCCGTCCCGTTTCCGCTGGTCATCCTCGCCGCCGGCCTGTTCGGCCTGCTCACAGCCAAGCGGAAGGCGGAAGCCGGATGGGTGGCAGGGGCAACGGATAGGTCGAGAACCTGGCCGCAGACGCTGGCGCTCGCCGGCCTCTGGTCGTGCCTCTGGGTCGCCCCGCTCGGCCTCATCGTTCTCCTCTGGGGCGTCGGAAACGTCTTCTTCGCCCTCCACATCTTCTTTTCCAAGATGGCGGTGGTCACCTTCGGCGGTGCCTATGCGGTGCTCGCCTATGTCGCCCAGCAGGCGGTGGAAACCCACCACTGGCTGCGGCCCGGCGAAATGCTTGACGGGCTGGCGCTGGCGGAAACCACGCCGGGACCGCTGGTTCTGGTGCTGACCTTCGTCGCCTTCATGGCGGCGTTCCGCCTGCCGCCGGCCGGGCTCGATCCCGTCGTCGCAGGCCTCATCGGCGGCCTCGTCGCCACCTGGGTCACGTTCGTGCCGTGCTTCGCCCTCATCTTCCTCGGTGCGCCCTCCGTCGAGCGGCTGCGGGGCAACCGGATGGCGGTCGCGGCCATGAGCGCGATCTCGGCCGCCGTGGTCGGCGTCATCCTCAACCTCGCCGTCTGGTTCGCCCTGCACGTGCTGTTTGCGAACGTGCAGCAGAGCCGGTTCGGGCCGCTGGTCCTGTCCGTTCCCGAACTGGCGAGTTTCAACGTCGCGGCAGCGCTTCTCGCGCTGCTGGCAGGCAGCCTGCTCTTCGTCGCGCGGCTTGGCGTGGTCGGCACGCTCGCCGTTTGCGCCGCCGGCGGGCTCATGCTCTCGCTGCTCTGAGGCGCCGGGGCGCGCAATTTACAGAGGAATGCGGCGGATAAGCGATGCGATTGCCGCGTTTAGGCTTGTCTTTTGGCGACGTCCTTGCGATGTCAGCCGGGAGAAGTCTCAACGGGAAGCCTGCATGGCCGTTCGCATCAACAGCTTTCGTGACATCGCGAGCCGCTATGACGTGGTGCTGTGTGACGTCTGGGGCGTCCTTCACAATGGCGTTGCGGCCTTCCGTTCGGCCTGCGAAGCGCTGACGGAAGCGCGCAGCCGCGGCGTCACGGTCGTTCTCGTCACCAATTCCCCCCGCCCGCATCCCGGCGTCATCGTCCAGATCCGCGGGCTCGGCGTGCCCGATACCGCCTATGACCGCATCGTCACCTCGGGCGACGTCACCCGCGCGCTGATCGCCGCCGGCCCGAAGAAGATCTACTTCATCGGCTCCGATCGCGATTTCCCGCTGCTGGCTGGCCTGGGCGTCGATATCGTCGCCTCCGAAGATGCCGAAATCGTCGTCTGCGCCGGGTTCTTCGACGACGAGACCGAGACGCCGGACGATTACCGTGCCACGCTCTCGGTTCTGGCCAAGCGCAAGCTGCCCTTCATCTGCGCCAACCCGGACCTCGTGGTCGAGCGGGGCGACCGGCTGATCCCCTGTGCCGGCGCCATCGCCAAGCTCTATGAGGACCTGGGCGGCGAGGCCCGCATCGCCGGCAAGCCGCACAAGCCGATCTATCGTGCGGCGCTTGCCGAAGCCAAGGGTGTCCGCGGCACGCTGGAAGGCGCCCGCGTCATCGCCATCGGCGATGGCATGCCGACCGACGTTCGCGGCGCGCAGGACAGCGGCATCGACGTTCTCTACATCAGCGCGGGCATTCATGGAGCCGAGTACATGACCGGCGAAAAGACCGATGAGGCGAAACTCGCCGCCTTCCTGAAAAAGGAGGGCGCGACGCCGAAATGGTGGATGCCCCGGCTCGCGTGACATGACAGTCTTTCACCGCAACGAGACGAAAAATCCCTTGCCGGCCACCCTCCACGGCGGCGTCATCGCCATCGGCAATTTCGACGGCGTGCATCGCGGTCACCAGTCGGTGCTGGATCGGGCGCTGGTCGAGGCCCACGCGCTGGGCGTGCCCGCGCTCGTGCTGACCTTCGAGCCGCACCCCCGCGCCATCTTCCGGCCCGACGAGCCCGTCTTCCGCCTGACGCCGGCGCCGCTGAAGGCGCGCATCCTCGAAGGCATGGGCTTTGCCGCCGTCATCGAATATCCGTTCGATCGCAGCTTCTCGCAGATGTCGGCGCATGATTTTATCCGCGACGTGCTGATGGACTGGCTGAAGGCCGGCCATGTCGTTACCGGCTTCGACTTCCATTTCGGCAAGGGCCGGGAAGGCGGCCCCGCCTTCCTGATGAAGGCCGGCACCGACAACGGCTTCGGCGTCACGCTGGTCGATGCCTACCGCGACGAGAACGCCGACGTCATTTCGTCGAGCCGCGTCCGCAGCCTTCTGGTCGAAGGCGACGTGGCGCAGGCGGCGGGCCTGCTCGGCTATCGCTATACCGTTGAGGCGGAGGTCATCGGTGGCAAGCGGCTCGGCCGCACGCTCGGCTATCCCACCGCCAACATGCGCCTCGACCCCGGCGTCTGCCTGAGGAACGGCATCTACGCCGTCCGCTTCCGCCGCGCCGACGGTTCCCTGCACGATGCCGTCGCCAGCTTCGGCCGCCGCCCGACGGTGACCAGCGATGGCGAGGCCCTGCTCGAGACCTTCCTGTTCGACTTCTCCGGCGACCTCTACGGCGAAATCGCCTCCGTCTCCTTCTTCGGCCACCTGCGCGACGAACTGAAATTCGACGGCCTCGACCCGCTGATCGTCCAGATGAAGCGGGACGATGCGGAAGCCCGCGCGCTTCTTGCAGGCGTTACGCCGCTCAGCGGGATCGATATGGGGCTGTGTTTTTGATCTCGACTAGCGGCTGCGGAGAGGGAATTGCGCGACGTCATCGTTCCAAGGGTCAAAAAGGATGGCTCCGCATTCCCTGACATCTCTGACGTTTCGGGTGACCAGGTAGAGATTGTGTTCGATGGCGGTTGCCGCAAGCATGCTGTCGATAACCGCTGGAGGGTGACCTGTCACGCGCTTCACGCGCCCTGATATTCTGCCCCATCGTCGGACAACGTCATTGTCGACCGGCAGTATACGTCCTGAAAAGCGTTCCTCTACTCCGTCGCGCATGCCGATAATCCGATACCGGTTCTCATCATGCTCCGGCAGGTGTTCAACGCCTTTATCCAATTCAGCAAGTGCCAGAATGCTGATGAAGAGCCTGTCCTCACGCTGCGTAGCGGACCAGGATTTCACGGAAGGCGCGCCGTTCGGATTGACCAAAGCGGAAATGACGTTCGTGTCGAGCAACCAGCCGATCAAAGCTCGATGTCCCTCTCGCCAGTGTCGTCGCGATCCAGTTCCAATGGAAAGAACGGGAGGCTTTCCATGAACTCCACGAAGCTTTGCCGCGGTTGAGATCCCGTCAGCCGCTCGTGCTCCTCGACGCTGATGACGACGACGCTGTCGCGGCCCCGTACCGTAACGCGTTGCGGACCTTCGCTTCGCGCGCGCCGGACGACTTCGCTGAAGCGCGCTTTTGCGTCCTCCAGTTTCCAGGTCGGGGGTTTGACGAGATTCTTGGCCATAGAAAACTCCCATCTAGTCAGATGGTCAGCATAGCGGAGCCGACCCGTAAAGTCCATTCGCTGCGTGCGGACGCCCCCTTCCATTCCGCTGCAAAAACACTTAGACAACGGGCCATCATGACACATATGCGGCTTGCATCTTCCCTGCGAATTATCGGCCCGGCCTTCCGCGCGCGCTAAGCGGCCGGAAGGTCCGGGTTTCAAGCATTTGCGCCGCCGCAGGGCTCAACGCCCTGCGCGTCTGTTTCCTGCCCCGACATTGCGCTCCCGCAGCGCCAGAGAATGATTGCCCGATATGACCGAGACCGCCCAAACCTTCGACTATTCCAAGACCCTCTATCTGCCCGAAACCGCGTTTCCCATGCGCGCCGGCCTGCCGCAGAAGGAGCCGGAGATGGTGGCGCGCTGGCAGCAGATGGATCTCTACAAGAAGCTGCGCGCCTCCGCCGCCGGCCGGACAAAATTCGTGCTGCATGACGGCCCGCCCTATGCAAACGGCAACATCCACATCGGCCACGCGCTCAACAAGATCCTGAAGGACGTCATCACCCGCTCGTTCCAGATGCGCGGCTTCGACAGCAATTACGTGCCCGGCTGGGACTGCCACGGCCTGCCGATCGAGTGGAAGATCGAGGAGGAGAACTATCGCGCCAAGGGGAAGGGCAAGCCCGACCTGCGCGAACCCGCCGCCATGATCGAGTTCCGCCGCGAATGCCGCGCCTATGCCGAAAAGTGGATCAAGGTGCAGGCCGACGAGTTCAAGCGCCTGGGTATCACCGGCGATTTCGACAATCCCTACCTCACGATGAATTTTCACGCCGAAGCCCGCATCGCCGGGGAGTTGCTGAAGATCGCCAAGAGCGGCCAGCTCTATCGCGGCTCGAAGCCGATCATGTGGTCGGTGGTGGAACGCACGGCGCTGGCCGAGGCGGAGGTCGAGTATCACGACGTCGATAGCGACATGATCTGGGTAAAGTTTCCGGTGACCTCCGTTAAGGGTGCTGCCAAAGCCGAGTTCATGTCCGATACGAACTGGCAAATGCCGGTTGTGAATAATTTGAATCTTCTCGAAGACGCCTTCGTCGTCATCTGGACCACGACCCCCTGGACCATCCCTGGCAACCGCGCCATTGCCTTCTCGAACCGCGTCGCCTACGGCCTTTACGAGCTCACGGAAGCTGAAAACGATTTCGGTCCGCGTCCGGGTGAAAAGCTGATCTTCGCCGACAAGCTGGCAGCCGAATCCTTCGCCAAGGCCAAGCTGCAGGCAAATCGTCTGCGCGATGTCGCTTCCGACGAACTCGTCGCCATCACCTGCGCCCACCCACTGGCGGATCTCGGCTACACCTTCCCCGTCCCCCTCATCGCCGGCGACCACATCACCGACGACGCCGGCACGGGCTTCGTGCACACGGCCCCCAGCCATGGCCGCGAGGACTTCGACGTCTGGATGGAGAATGGCCGCGCGCTCGAAGCCCGCGGCATCGACACCGCCATCCCCTTCCCGGTGGATGACGCCGGTTACTACACCAAGGACGCGCCGGGTTTCGGCCCGGAGGCCGAGGGTGGCCCCGCGCGCGTCATGGACGACAATGGCAAGAAGGGCGATGCGAACGAGCGGGTCATCAAGGCGCTGATCGCCACCAACACACTCTTTGCCCGCGGCCGGCTGAAGCATTCCTATCCGCATTCCTGGCGTTCCAAGAAGCCGGTCATCTTCCGCAACACGCCGCAATGGTTCGTCTACATGGACAAGGACCTTGCCGACGGCACGACGCTGCGCACCCGCGCGCTCACCGCCATCGACGACACGCGCTTCGTGCCGGCCGCCGGCCAGAACCGCCTGCGCGCCATGATCGAAGGCCGCCCGGACTGGGTGCTGTCCCGCCAGCGCGCCTGGGGCGTCCCCATCTGCGTCTTCGCCCGCGAGGACGGCACGGTGCTGAACGACGAGGCCGTCAATGCCCGCATTCTCGAAGCCTTCGAGGCGGAAGGCGCGGACGCCTGGTTTGCGGCCGGCGCCAAGGAGCGCTTCCTCGGCAACGACCACGACCCCGCCGAATGGACCCAGGTCATGGACATCCTCGACGTCTGGTTCGACAGTGGCTCCACCCACGTCTTCACGCTGGAGGACCGGCCGGATCTCAAATGGCCGGCCGACGTCTATCTGGAAGGCTCCGACCAGCATCGCGGCTGGTTCCACTCGTCCCTGCTCGAAAGTGCGGCGACGCGCGGCCGCGCGCCTTACGACACCGTCGTCACCCACGGCTTCATCATGGATGAGAAGGGGGAGAAGATGTCGAAGTCGAAGGGCAACGTCACGGCTCCTCAGGAGGTCATGAAGGATGCCGGCGCCGATATCCTGCGCCTCTGGGTCATGACATCCGACTATGCCGACGATCTGCGCGTCGGCAAGGCGATCATCCAGACCAACATCGATGCCTATCGCAAGCTCCGCAACACCATCCGCTGGATGCTCGGCACGCTGGCGCATGATCCCGGCGAAGACGTCGCCCTTGCCGACATGCCCTCGCTTGAGCGGCTGATGCTGCACCGGCTGGCCGAACTCGACGAGGTGGTGCGCAGCGGTTACGATGCCTTCGACTTCAAGAAGGTGACGCGCGCGCTCATCGATTTCTCCAATGTCGAGCTGTCGGCCTTCTACTTCGATATCCGCAAGGACGCGCTCTATTGCGACGCGCCATCGAGCCTGCGCCGCCGCGCCAGCCTCTGCGTCATCCGCCGCCTCTTCGAGTGCCTCGTCACCTGGCTGGCACCCATGCTGCCCTTCACAACGGAAGAAGCCTGGCTGTCGCTGAAGCCCGATGCCGTCTCGATCCATCTGGAGCAGTTCCCGGACCTGCCGGCCGAATGGCGCAATGAAGCCGTTGCCGAGAAGTGGCGTGTCATCCGGGACATCCGCCGCGTCGTCACCGGCGCGCTGGAAGTCGAGCGCCGGGAAAAGCGGATCGGCGCTTCGCTGGAGGCTGCCCCCGTCGTCTACATCGCGGATGCCACGACGGCGGAAGCGCTGGATGGTGAGGATTTTGCCGAGATCTGCATCACCTCGGCCATCGAGGTGGTCGTCGGCAAGGGGCCGGAAAACGCGTTCCGCCTGGAAGGCGAGGGCAAGGTCTCCGTCGAGCCGCGTCTGGCCGAAGGCCGCAAATGCGCCCGCTCGTGGAAGGTGACGACGGATGTCGGTTCCGACCCGGCCTATCCCGATGTCACTGCCCGCGATGCGGCGGCCTTGCGGGAGCTCGGCATTTCACTTTGAAGGGCCATCTTCACTAAAGGGTGGACGTCATGAGAACCGGATGAATTGCGCTCGCGCCGTTCATCCGGTAGAACCCTGCCTGAAAATGGGCGGATTTATCCGTCATGGGGCAGGAATTGGCGGGCAGATCGGCCCAAGCGCATCCCGGGGGGTCCGGGAGCGCTGGGAGCTGGCGGGGCAGGCCGCACGCGCTGGAAGGGTTTGAATGACAATGACGCGACAGTATGGTGCGGGCGCCGGCGTGCTCTCGATCATGGCCGCAAGCTTCGTGCTGACCGGTTGCATCGGCGGTCCGACCTACGGGACGGACAAAACGGCCGGCGAGCACCTGATGGACGACCTCGGCAGCACGGTCAGCATGGGCGGCGACAAGGCCGCCAACGTGAAGTACCAGCCGCGCCCGGGTCTCGTCCTGCCGCCATCGGCTGAGCGCACGGCCCTCGTCCAGCCGCAGGCCTCGCTGGCCAACAAGGATAATCCAGCCTGGGTCGAATCGCCCGAGGAAACGCGCCAGCGTCTGCGCGAGGAAGCCGACGAGAACGCGGACCGGCCGGGCTACGTCTCGCCGCTCGCGAAAGCCTCGGCCAATGGCCGTAAGCTCACCGCCAAGGAACAGCAGGAAGCCTATCGCGAAGCCCGCAAGGTGCAGATGGGGGCCTATGCCGACAAGCGCCGTTTCCTCAGCGATCCCCCGCTCGCCTACCGCAAGGCGCCCGAGGAAGCTCTGACCGACCTCGGCGAGGACGAAACCATCAAGGAACGTCGTCGCAAGAAGGAAGCGCAGGTGCAGGGCAGCGGCAAGAAGTGGTGGCAGGTTTTCTGATCCGGTCATGAGCGTCACCATCCGCGAGGCAACCGTCGAGGATGCCGCCGTCATCCTGCGCTTCGTGCGGGAACTGGCAGCCTACGAAAAGCTCGAGCACGAGGTGGAAGCGACGGTGGACACCACAGCGCAGGCCCTCTTCGGCCCGGACAGCGTCTCCAAGGCGGTGATCTGCGAGCGTGATGGCGCGCCCATCGGCTTCGCCGTCTGGTTCCTGATCTATTCCACCTGGCAGGCCCGCAACGGGCTCTATCTCGAAGATCTCTACGTCACCCCGGAAGCGCGCGGCACGGGCGCCGGGCGCAGCCTGTTGCGGCATCTGGCCAGAATTGCCGTCGACAAGAACTGCGGTCGTTTCGAGTGGAGCGTGCTGGACTGGAACGAACCGGCCATCCGCGCCTATCGCGCCATCGGCGCGCAACCAATGGACGGCTGGACCCGCTACCGCCTGACTGGCCGAGCCTTGCAGGATTTCGCCGCCGGCTGAAAACCTACCGCCGCGCCTCGAAGAAGGCGCGCAACAACCCCGCTGCTTCCGTTTCTCCGAGCCCCGAATAGACATCGGGCGCATGGTGGCAGGTCGGCTGGGCGTAGAAGCGCCCGCCATGATCCACCCCGCCGCCCTTCGGGTCGCCGGCGCCATAATAGAGGCGGCGGATGCGGGCAAAGGAGATGGCGGCGGCGCACATGGCGCAGGGTTCGAGCGTGACATAGAGGTCGGCGCCGGCCAGTCGTTCCGCATTGAGCCGTCGCGCAGCATCGCGGATCGCCTCGATTTCGGCATGGGCCGTCACGTCGCGGCGCTCGCGCGTCCGGTTGCCGCCGGCGCCGATGACAGTGCCGTCGAGCACGACCACGGCACCGATCGGCACCTCGCCGCGCACTTGCGCTGCCCGTGCTTCTGCCAGCGCCAGATCCATGAACCCCGGTGATGCGGCCATTCGCGTCATTATTTCTCTTAACCCATCGGCTCCGACCTGATAGGAGAGCCTGAAAAGGCAGGCAACACAAATGACATCCAATGACAAGCCCCAGCGGCCGCGCGGCAAGCCCGCAAGCGGCGGCAAGACGACAGACCGCGCGCCGCGCGCAGCGGCAGCCGACGGCAAGGCCAAATTCGGCAAGCCTGCATTCGGTAAAAACGCAGGCGACAAGAAGCCGTTTGAAAAGAGGGAGGGCGGAAAGCCCGCCTTCGGCAAGCCGGCCTTCGGAAAAACCAGCGGACCTCCGCGGGCCAAGCCCGCCTTTGCCAAGCGCGACGACGCAACGCCGAATGAAACGCGCGCGACAGAGCGCCCGGCATTCGACAGGCCGCGGACCGAACAGGCCCGCTCCGACAAGCCCTGGGGCGAACAGCCGCGTTTCGACAAGCCCCGCTTGGACAAGCCCCGCTCAGACAGGCCGCGGTCCGACAAGCCCCGTTCAGACAGGCCTCGTTTCGAGAAGGCTGGCGCCGAGACGGCCCGTTCCGACAAGCCGAAATTCGACAAGCCCCCATTCGACAAAGCCAAGTTCGACAAACCCAAATTCGATAAGCCGCGTGGCGAGCGCACGGCCGATCGTGCCGCCGACGAGCGTCCTGCCCGCGCGCGTGCCGCAGCGGCGACGGCCGTGTCCGACGAAGCGCCCCAGCGTATCTCCAAGATTCTCGCCCGCGCCGGCATCGCCTCGCGTCGCGACATCGAGCGAATGATCATGGAAGGCCGCGTCAGCGTCAACGGGACCAAGCTGGACACGCCGGTCGTCAACGTCACCCTGTCCGACAAGATCGAGGTCGATGGCCAGCAGATCCGCGGCATCGAGCGCACCCGTCTCTGGCTCTACCACAAGCCGACCGGGCTGGTGACCACGAACAACGATCCGGAAGGTCGTGCGACGGTGTTCGACCGCCTGCCGGAAGACCTGCCGCGCGTGCTCTCCATCGGTCGTCTCGATATCAACACCGAAGGCCTGCTGCTTCTGACCAATGACGGCGGTCTCGCCCGCGTGCTGGAACTGCCAGCCACCGGCTGGCTGCGCCGCTACCGCGTCCGCGCGCATGGCAAGATCGAACAGGCCGACCTCGACAAGCTCAAGGACGGCATCGCCGTCGATGGCGTGCTCTATGGCGCGATCGATGCGACGCTGGACAAGGTTCAGGGTGCCAACGTCTGGATCACCATGGGCCTGCGCGAAGGCAAGAACCGCGAGATCAAGAACGTGCTCGGCGCGCTCGGCCTCGACGTCAACCGCCTGATCCGTATTTCCTACGGTCCGTTCCAGCTCGGCGAACTGCCGGAGGGTGCTGCCCAGGAAATCCGCGGCCGCACGCTGCGCGACCAGCTGGGTCCGCGTCTGATCGAAGACGCCAAGGCGAATTTCGATGCGCCGCTCTTCAACAATCCGGATGCCGACGACGAGGGGCCGCTGGTCTCGACCGAGCGCAGTGCCGAGCGTGGAAACGAGCGTTCTGGCGACCGCGGGCAGGGCGCTTACGAGAAGCCGGCTTTCCGCGAGAAGACGGCCGACCGCAACGAGCGCCTGCGCGGCCGTCTCGACACGCGTCCCGCAGACAACAAGCGTGGCGCCACGAAACAAGGGGGCCGCGACAGCGCGCCGGCAGCGCGTGGCGACGGGCCGAAGCGCGAGCCGCTCGGCCGTCCGCGCAAGGCCAATGTCTGGATGGCGCCCGGCGCCCGTCCCCTGGCCGAAAAGAAGACCGGTCCCGAGGCGGCCTCTGCCGAGAAGCCGGTTCGTCGCGAGCGTCCCGAAGGCGCGCCCAAGGTCAAGCGCTACGGTCGTACCAAGGATGGCCAGGCGATTGTCGGCAAGCAGCGTTTCGATCCGGATCGCAAGAGTAACGCGAGCTTTGCCCGTCCCGACACCGGCCCGCGCGTGATCGTCGAGCGGGATTCGCAGGACCGCGACTGGATCAAGGCCAGCGAGCCCCCGGTTCGCGAGGAACGCGGCGGCTTCAAGTCCCGCGATGGCGGCGACCGCGAAACAAAGAGCTTCGGTGACCGCAAGCCGCGGGGCGACCGTCCCGATGGCGAACGGTCTTTCGGTGCCAAGAAGAGCTTTGGCGACCCCAAGAAAAGCTTTGGCGAAAAGAAGAGCTTCGGCGGCGATCGCCCGGCTGGCAAATCGTTTGCCAAGCCCGGCGCGAAATCCGCTGGCAAGCCCGCCTTCGGCGGCAAGCCTTCGGGTGGTCGCCCAACGGGCGGCAAGCCGGGCGGTTCCAAGCCACGCGGCGGGAAGTAGCACCCGGTGCGCATCGTCGGCGGAGAATTTCGCGGCCGGGCTCTCGCGAGCCCGGCAACGGCCGACATCCGGCCGACATCCGACAGAACGCGCGAAAGCCTGTTCAACATCCTCAGCCACGCCTATCCCGACCGGCTGGAGGAGACCCGCATCCTCGACCTTTTCGCCGGAACCGGTGCCGTCGGTCTCGAAGCCCTGTCGCGCGGTTGCCGGCAGGCGCTGTTCGTCGAAAACAGCGCGGAGGGCCGGGGCCTGCTGCGCACCAATATCGAGACGCTGGGCCTCACCGGTCGCGCCAGGATCTTCCGGCGCGACGCGACCGATCTCGGCACCGTCGGCACCGTCGAGCCCTTCCACCTCGTCTTCGCCGATCCGCCCTATGGTAAGGGTCTCGGCGAGCGGGCGCTGGCCGCGGCCTCGGCCGGCGGCTGGATCCTGCCCGATGCGCTCGTGATCCTCGAAGAGCGCGCCGACGTGGCGCCGATGGCGGGCCCCGATTTCGAGACGCTCGACATCCGCCAGTTCGGCGACACCCGCATGCATTTCTATCGCTTCCGCAAGCGCGGCTGACCTGGCGATGTCGGAGATGACGTCCGCCAGCACAGCATCGAGCGGCCCATCCGTCGCCCCATCGGTGGCCTTGGCACTGGGCGGTGGCGGTGCCCGCGGTCTCGCCCATATCCATGTCATCGAAGCGCTGGACGACCTCGGAATCCGCCCGCGCGTGATCGCCGGCACCTCGATCGGCGCCATCATGGGCGCCGGCATGGCGGCCGGCATGCGCGGCAGCGACATCCGCGACTTCGCGCTCTCCACGGTCGGCCGGCGCAAGGAGATCGCCAACCGCCTCTGGCGGCTGCGTCCCTCGACCTTGCAGGCCATCGGCGGCAGCCTGCGCTTCGGCCCGTTCAATCTCGAACGCGTGCTCTCCGCCTTCCTGCCGGAAGCCATTCCGGACACGTTCGAAGCGCTGTCCATTCCCCTGAAGGTCATCGCCACCGACTATTACGCGCAGTGCGAAACGGTGCTGGAGGCGGGCGACCTGCGCGGCGCCATCGCCGCGTCCGCCGCCATTCCCGGCATGTTCCAGCCGGTGCGGCTCGGCGCGCGGGTCATGATCGACGGCGGCTTCGTCAATCCGGTTCCCTTCGATCATCTCGAAGGTCTCACCGATATCGTGCTGGCCGTCGATGTCGTCGGCGGCCCGGAGGGGGACGGCACGACCCTGCCGACGCGGATGGACGCGATGTTCGGTGCGAGCCAGCTGATGATGCAGACGATCACGGCTATGAAGATGAAGGCCCATGCGCCCGATCTTCTGGTGCGCCCGGATGTCGGACGCTTCCGCGTCATGGATTTCCTGCGCGCGCAGGAGGTGCTGACGGTCAGCGCCGGCGTGAAGGACGAGGTGAAGGCCGCGCTCAACAAGCTTCTCTCACGGTAGGTCATTCGAAGGGAACGCAGCCGCTACTTCACCACCTGCGTCCTCCCGGCCTCGGCGATCTCCTCGTCCGGCCCCAGCGGGGCGACCGGCTCCCGCTTCGGCTTCATCAGCGGCTCGGGCTTCACGGGCCGGAAATGCAGCATGTCGCGGCCGGCCGCCAGCCCGTCCACGGCCTGCACCTCCAGCCGCGCCTCGTCGCGCCGGCGGATGTCGGTGGTGATCGCGATCGCCTGCGCGTCGGTAACGCCAAGCTCCTCCAGCGTGCGCTGGCCGAAGAGCAGTCCGGATTCCAGCGTTTCCCGCAGTTCGTAGTCCACGCCGCGCGCCCGCAATTGCAGCGTATGCTGGCGGTCGTAGGAGCGCGCGAAGATGCGGGCATTGGGGAATTCCGACTGGACGAGATCGACGATCCGGTCGGTCGTCTCCTTCCGGTGCGTACAGATCGCCACGATCTTCGCCCGCTCGATGCCGGCGGCGCGCAGCACGTCGAGCCGTGTGCCGTCGCCGAAATAGATGCGGAAGCCGAAGGTCGCGGCCTGTTCCACGCGCGCGGCGGAATGGTCGATGATGGTGACGTCGCGTCCGCCGGCCAGCAAAATCTGTGCGGCGATCTGCCCGAAGCGCGAGAAGCCGATCATCAGCACATCGGCGCCCGCCCCCTCGAAATCCTCCTCCATGTCGTCCTCCGCCTCTTCCTCCTCGTCCCGCACGAGAAAGCGCGACAAGGCGGAGGCGGCCGGCGTCAGCGCCATGGAGAGCGTGACGATCACGACGAGCAGCGAACCGGTCGCGGCCGGAAACACGCCCGCGGCAGCCGCCGCGCTGAAGAGCACGAAACCAAACTCGCCGCCCTGCGGCAGCAGAAGCGCGATGCGCACCGCCTCGTTATGGGCCGAGCCGAACAGCCGGCAGACGGCATAGAGCGTCACCGCCTTGATGACCACCAGCATGGGAACGGCGATCAGCACCGTGAGCCAGTTGGAAAAGATCACGTCGATCTGCAGCGACAGCCCAACGGCCATGAAGAACAGCGCCAGCAGCAGGCCGCGAAACGGCTCGATGTCGGCTTCCAGCTCATGGCGATAGCTTGATTCCGCCAGCAGCACGCCGGCCAGAAACGCACCCATGGCCATGGAAAGCTGCGCCATCTGCATCAGGGTGGCCGCTCCAAGCACGATCAGCAGCGCGGCGGCGATCATGATTTCGCGCGCACCGGTGCGCGCGAGGATCCGGAAGAGCGGATTGATCAGGTATCGCCCGGCCAGCACCATCACGAGGATCGCGCCGACGGCGACCGAGAAATCCTCGATCGGTGGCGTCGTATCCTCCGGCGCCTGCAGCGCGATCAGCGGGATCAGCGCCAGCAGCGGCACGATCGCGAGATCCTGCAGCAGGAGAATGGAGAAGGCGCGCTGGCCGTAGCGCGTATTGGTGTCGCCCTTCTCGTCGAGGATCTGCAGCGCGAACGCGGTGGAGGACAGAGCAAGGCCGAAGCCGGTGATGAGGCTGCCGGCAGCGTCGAGAAGACCGAGTTCGTAGACGATGGCGGAGAGCAGCCCGCCGGTGACGAGCACCTGGGCGGACCCCAGCCCGAAGATATCGCGCCGCATGGCCCAGAGCCGCGACATCTTCAGCTCCAGTCCGATCACGAACAGCAGGAAAACGACGCCGAGCTCGGCAAAACCGAGGATCGCTTCCCCATCCGTGATCTGGTGGAACACCGGGCCGATGATGACGCCGGCCGCGAGATAGCCGAGCACGGTGCCGAGCCCGAGTTTCTTGAAGATCGGCGCGGCCACGACGGCGCCGCCGAGCAGCAAAAGCGCCTGGGAGGTCATGACGGGCGTTGTCGACATCGTGACGGTTTCCTGTGGCTTTGCCGTTTCGTGCCGGACCCACCGGGCCCCACCCGCCTTCTTGCCGGGTGGCAAGACGGAAATAAGGCGCGTGTTCCGGGAGAATCGTGCCACGCCCTTGATGCCCGGGCCAGTGCACAATAAATGGGACGGGAATGAAAGGCCAATTCATGCCCCAGACGATTGATTCCGCCGCACTCGAAACGCGGGCCGCAGAGCTCGTGGACCTTGCGAGAAAGGCGGGAGCCGATCAGGCCGACGCCGTCGTGCTCCGGGGCCGCTCGCGCTCCGTGTCTGTACGCCTCGGCAAGGTCGAGGCGACCGACAGTTCCGAGAGCGACGACTTTTCGCTCCGGGTCTTCGTCGGCCGTCGCGTCGCCAGCGTTTCCGCCAATCCGGGCTTCGACCTGAAGGTGCTGGCCGAGCGTGCCGTCGCCATGGCCAAGGCCTCTCCGGAAGACCCTTACGCGACGCTCGCCGACGAAACCCGCATCGCCCGCGATTTCCCCGATCTCGACCTGTTCGATTCCAGCGAGATTTCCACCGAAGAGCTGACCGAACGCGCGCTCGAGGCGGAGGCCGCGGCGCTTGCCGTGCCCGGCGTTACCAAGACCAGCGGTGCCGGTGGCTCCACCGGCATGGGCGGCCTCGTGCTCGTCACGTCCAACGGCTTTTCCGGCGCCTATATGGGCACCCGCTTCAGCCTTTCCGTCAGCGCCATTGCCGGCGAGGGCACGAAGATGGAGCGCGACTACGATTTCGACAGTGCGCTCTTCCTGTCCGACCTGCGCGGTGCCGCCGATATCGGCCGCCATGCCGGCGAGCGCGCCGCCGCCCGCGTCAATCCGCGCCAGGTCGATACGCAGAAGAACGTCACCGTCGTCTTCGATCCGCGCGTCTCCCGCGGCTTTGCCGGCCACATCGCCGGCGCCATCAACGGCGCCTCCGTCGCCCGCAAGACGACGTTCCTCAAGGACAAGATGGGCGAGCGCATCCTCAAAGCCGGCGTCAACCTGACGGATGACCCGCTGATCGTGCGCGGCTCCGGCTCCCGGCCCTTCGATGGCGAAGGCGTGACCGGGCAGAAGATGACCATGATCGAGGATGGGATCTTGCGGAACTGGTTCCTCTCCACCGCCACGGCGCGGGAACTCGGCCTTGAAACCAACGGTCGCGGCGCGCGCAGCGGCACGGCGGTCAATCCGTCCTCCACCAATTTCGCGTTGGAACCGGGCGACATTTCGCGCGAGGATCTGATCCGCAGCGTCGGCACCGGCTTCTACGTCACCGAGCTGATCGGCCATGGCGTCAACATGCTGACGGGCGAATATTCCCGTGGTGCCTCCGGCTACTGGATCGAAAACGGCGAGATCGCTTTTCCCGTCTCCGAGGTCACCATCGCCTCCAACCTGAAGCAGATGTTCATGGCCCTAACGCTCGCAAACGACATCGACCGCAGCTACTCGGTCGCCGCGCCGACGATCGCCGTGGAAGGCATGACGCTCGCCGGAAAATAAAGACCGGCCTGACGGCAGCTTCGGCGAAAACCGAAAGGCTGGGATGACGGAGCGGCCACCATGTTTTGGCCGCACTTCGCCTGTCTGACGCGGACGTTGCCTGAAGCGTGCTGTGACGCACCGCACGACCATACGGAAAGGAAGCCCATGAGCGCCGACCATCACCCGCCGGATCAGTGGACCAGGGATCTGGACCTGATCACCACGGCAGCGATGGCCGCCGGCGAGAAGGCCTTGACCTATTTCCGCAAGAACCCCGAATTCCGCTACAAGAACGAGGACCGCTCGCCGGTCAGCGAGGCGGATTACGCGGCAAACGACATCCTCAAGGAGCGCCTGCTCTCGGCCCGTCCCAATTACGGCTGGCTGTCGGAGGAGACGGACGACGACGAGGCGCGGCTTGGCTGCGACACGGTGTTCGTGGTCGATCCGATCGATGGCACGCGCGGCTTCATCGCCGGCAAGGACGTCTGGTGCGTCAGCGTCGCCGTCGTCCACAAGGGCCGCCCGGTCGCCGGCGTGCTCTACGCGCCGGCCCTCATCGAACTCTATCAGGCAAGGCACGGCGCGGAAGCCCGGCGCAACGGCGTCACCATCCATGTTGCCAAGCCGGTCGCGGGCCAGTCGCTGCGGTTCGCCATTGCCGAGGACCTCCTGCCGAAGCTGAAAGCCGGCTACGGCAAGGATGTCGCGCGCGTTTCCCACGTTCCTTCGCTCGCCTATCGCATCGCGATGATCGCCGATGGTCAGATCGACGGCACGGTGGTGAAGAAGAACGCCCATGACTGGGATCTCGCCGCCGCCGATCTGATCCTGCAGCAGGCGGGCGGCGTGCTCACCGGTCTCGACGGCGAGCCCCTGACCTACAACCGCCCCAGCGTGCGCCACGACGTTTTGTGCGCGGCGGCGCTGCCCGCTCTGCCGGCGCTGCTGGACGCTTCGGCCGGCCTGCACGGGCATTGACCTTTCCGGCTGGATGCCGCACATCACCAGTCGAAAACAGCACGATAAGACGACGAAAACTGACGAAAAGAGGCGAAAATGACGGAAAAGAAGCAGCTGCTGCACATGGTCTTCGGTGGTGAACTGAAGACCCTCAAGGACGTCGAGTTCCGCGATCTCGACAAGCTGGATGTGGTCGGCATCTTCCCGGACTACGAGAGCGCGCTGCACGCCTGGCGCGGCAAGGCGCAGGCGACGGTCGACAACGCCCATATGCGCTACTTCATCGTCCACATGCACCGCCTGCTCGATCCGGGCCAGCTCTGATGAACTTGGGCGGATGCGGCATGCGCGTGTCCGGGCCATCGCGTCTTGCCCGTAGCGTCATGCCAGGCAGGGCGCGCGCGGGGAGCGCCAGATGACGCGCCTCCTCGCGCGCGCGGCCCTGTCCGGCTATCGCTGGGTCGGAACCGCGGTCTATCCGCTCGTCTGGTCCTACCTTGCCTTGCGCGCCGCGCGCGGCAAGGAAGATCGCGCACGCCGGCAGGAACGCTACGGCTTTCCGAGTGCTGCCCGCCCGCAGGGGCCGCTGGTCTGGTTTCATGCGGCCAGCGTCGGCGAGACCATGTCCGTCATCCCGCTGATCAAGGAAATCCACCGCCGCGGCATCGCCGTCGTGCTCACCAGCGGCACCACCACCTCGGCGCGGGTCGTCGCCGAGCGGCTGGGCGATATCGCCACCCACCAATATGTGCCGCTCGACTTCAAGCCGGCCGTCTCCCGCTTCCTCGATTATTGGGAACCGGACCTTGCGATCATCGCCGAAAGCGAGATCTGGCCGATGACCATCATGGAGCTTGGCAAGCGCCATATCCCGCAGATCCTCGTCAACGGCCGCCTGTCCGACCGCAGCTTCGCCCGCTGGAAGAAGCGCCCGAACCTTGCCGACGCCATCTTCGAAAACCTTGCGCTCGTCATTGCGCAGTCGGAGGCCGATGCCGAGCGGTTCAGCGCGCTCGGCGCGCTGCCGGTCATGGTGTCGGGCAATCTGAAGGTCGATACGGATGCGCCGCCGGTCGATAACGCCGTGCTGCGCCAGTACCGACAGCAGATCGAGAACCGCAAGACCTGGGCGGCGATCTCCACCTTTGAAGGGGAGGAGGCCGCGGCCGGTTCGGTGCATCTGGCCCTGAAAGAGCGCAACGCGCTTCTGACCATCATCGTGCCCCGGCACCCCGAGCGCTGCGACGCGATCGAGGCCATGCTGGTCGCCAAGGGGCTGACCGTCGCGCGCCGCACCCGCAACGATCCCGTCACCCCGGAAACCGATATCCTGCTCGGCGATACCGTCGGCGAAATGGGCCTCTATCTCCGCCTGACCGATGTCGCCTTCGTCGGCCGGTCGCTGTTCGGGGAGGGCGGGCAGAACCCGATCGAGCCGGCCATGCTCGGCTGCGCCATCCTGTCGGGCGGCAACGTCCAGAATTTCCGCGAGACCTACCAGACGCTCGCCAAGAACGGCAGCGCCAAGATCGTGCGCGATACCGAGATGCTGGCCAAGGGCGTGCACTACCTGCTGACCAATGACGAGGTGCGCCGCAAGATGATCGAGGCGGGGCAGGAGGCCGTGCATGAGATGCGGGGCGCCCTGTCGGCGACGATCCGGGGGCTTGAGCCCTATATCAAC
This sequence comes from Rhizobium sp. PP-CC-3A-592, assembly GCF_003217095.1. Classification (GTDB taxonomy): domain Bacteria; phylum Pseudomonadota; class Alphaproteobacteria; order Rhizobiales; family Rhizobiaceae; genus Ferranicluibacter. Next base: position 880,422 of record NZ_QJSR01000001.1, on the reverse strand, counting down.
CCGCTGACGGTGAAGGCCCGCCTGTTGCCGCGCGACGATGTCTAGCGCAGTCCGGCAGGCGCCATACTGCACGTTTCAAATCCCAAAGAGACCGTCGAGATGAGCAAGGCACCGCTTCCGATACCGATCGCCGGCATCCTCTTCGACAAGGACGGCACGCTGCTCGACTATGCCAAAAGCTGGGTGCCGGTGAATTACGAGGTCGCCCGCATCGCCTCGCGCGACGATGCGGACCTCGGTGCCACGTTGCTGCGCGCCGGCGGCATGGATCCTGAGACCGGTTTCGTTGCCCCCGACAGCCTGCTTGCGGCCGGCAACACGGCGGAGATCGCGCAAGGCATGGTGGAGGCCGGCGCACCGTGGACGCGCGCGGCATTGACGGAGGCCCTCGACGACCTCTTTTCCCGCTCCGCCGCCTATGCCGTCCCGGTCACGGATCTCTCCGCTCTGTTTACGACATTGCGGACACGCGGCTACAAGCTCGGCGTCGCCTCCAGCGACAACGAGGCCTCCATCCGCCGCACGGCCGAACGCTTCGGCTTTGCCGAATGCCTCGACTATGTCGCGGGCTATGACAGCGGCTACGGCGTGAAGCCGGAGCCGGGCATGGTCCACGGCTTCTGCGCGACGACGGGCCTCATCCCGGATCAGGTCGTGGTGGTCGGCGACAACAATCACGATATGCACATGGGGCGGAATGCCGGCGCCGGCCTCACCGTCGCCGTGCTCACCGGCACCGGCTCCCGCCAGTCGCTTGCCGCCGCCAGCGACCACTGCCTTGCCGACATCACCGAGCTTCTGGCGCTGCTCGAGGATCGCCCGGCCGCAGGGGCGACCCAAGACCTCCCGATGAACGATGCGGCCTCCTGATGGCATCGGAAGCACCGCCCTTCTGGTGGGAAAAACCCGGCTGGGCCGCGCGCGCGCTCAGCCCCGTCGCCTGGGTTTATGGGCGGATCGCCGGCCGCCGCATGGACCGCGCCCGCCGCTGGGCCGCCCCCGTTCCCGTGATCTGCGTCGGCAACTTCACCGTCGGTGGCGCCGGCAAGACGCCGACCGCGATCGCCATCGCCAGGGCCGCGAGCCGCCGCGGCCTGAAGCCCGGCTTTCTCAGCCGCGGCTATGGCGGATCGCTGGATGTGACCACGCTGGTCGATCCCCACCATCACCGGGCGCTGGAGGTCGGCGACGAGCCGCTGCTGCTGGCCCGCGCCGCACCGACGGTCATATCGAGAAAGCGGGTCGAAGGCGCGCAGCGGCTGGTGGCGGAAGGCATCGATCTGATCATCATGGATGACGGTTTCCAGAGCGCGCGCCTCGTGTTCGACTATGCGCTGCTCGTCATCGACAGCCGCCGCGGCATCGGCAACGGCCGCCTCGTGCCGGCGGGCCCGGTGCGCGCGCCGCTCGGCCACCAGTTGCGCCACGCCTCCGCCGTCCTGAAGATCGGCCGGGAGACGGCGGCCGACCCGGTCATCCGCACCGCGGCGCGGGCCGGACGGCCGGTCTTCGTGGCCGATATCGTGCACGAGGATGACGGCTCGCTGAACGGCCAGCGCGTGCTCGCCTTCGCCGGGATCGCGGATCCTGAAAAGTTCTACCGGACGGTGCGCGAGACCGGCGCGGAGATCGTGACGACGCGCAATTTCCCGGATCACCATCATCTGGAAGCCGACGAGATCGCCGGTCTGCTCGACGATGCCGACGTATCCGGCCTGCTTCTGGTGACGACTGCCAAGGATCGGGTTCGTCTCGACGCCAGCCACGGTTCCGGTCATCACGGGGATCGCATGGCCGAACTCGCGCGCGAAGTCCGCGTCATCAATGTGGAGATCGTCTTCGACGATCCCGCAGCCCCCGACAAGATGATCGACGCCGCTCTGTCCGCCGCCCGCCATCGGCTGCTGCGCCGGAGCGGATCGTAAAGCGGGTGCTTGCGTCGGCTTGCGGTTGCGTCGGCCCCTCATCCGGCTGCCGCCACCTTCTCCCCGCGCGCGGGGCGAAGGGACCTCGAGGCACCGCTTTCACCTCCCATCGAAACCCCAAGCAGGGCACGTCCCCTCTCCCCGCAGGCGGGGAGAGGGCTAGGGTGAGGGGCTATCGCAAACGCTCGTGATGGCAGTCACAAACGCTGACGCATAACGAATGCTACGGCGTAACCGACGAGCCCGCGTCTGCCGTCTGCCCGGGCAGGATCCCCGCACGCTTGTCCGCATCGAAGGCGGCCTGCGCGTCGACATACGGCTCCTGCCGCGCCACGCTCCAGTAGCGCAGCTCCTCCACCGGGATCTCGCGTCCGGTGATGGCGCAGATGACGAAGGATCCCGGCAGGATGACGTTGAAATCGCCGTCGAGATACCGGATTTTCGCAATCCTGTTGCCGCTGCCTTCGAACCGGTTCATCGTGTCTCATCCCCTGACTGATCGTCTCGCCCAAGCGGCCGAACCCTGTCCCGCCGCTGTAAACCTTCGCCGCCCGTTTTGCCAGCCGCCGCATGGAGCCGTCTGGCCGGCGCTTCTCGCCATCAGCTGCGTCCGAACAGACGCTCGATATCGGCAAGCTTGATCTCGATATAGGTCGGCCGCCCGTGATTGCACTGGCCGGAGCCGGGCGTCGCCTCCATCTGGCGCAAGAGCGCGTTCATCTCCTCCGGTCGCAGCCGGCGGCCCGAGCGCACCGAGCCGTGGCAGGCCATGGTTGCTGCCAGCGCTTCCAGCCGGCCGGCCAGGCCGTTGGCCGTGTCCCATTCCGCCAGCTCGTCGGCCAGCTGCCGGATGAGCCCCGCCGCATCGATCTCGCCGAGCATGGCTGGCGTCTCGCGCACAGCGACGGCCCCCGGGCCGAAGCGCTCGATGGTGAGCCCCAGCCGCGAAAGCTCTTCGGCATGCACCATCAGCCGGTCGCAATCGTCCTCCGCGAGATCGACGATATCGGGGATCAGCAGCGCCTGCGCCGGCAGGGCCTTCGTCGAAAGCCCCTTGCGCAGGTTTTCATAGACAAGCCGTTCATGCGCGGCGTGCTGATCGACGATCACGAGCCCGTCGTCCGTCTGCGCGACGATGTAGGTCTCGTGCAACTGCGCCCGCGCCGCGCCCAGTGGATGCTCCGGCAGTGCCGTCTCGGACGCCATCGGCTGCGATCCCGCGGGCTCCGGCGCCATCCTTGCGGCCGGCGCGAATGATCCGAAGGCGACCTGCGCGGCTTCCCCGAAACCGCGACCGCCCGTCTCCAGCGGCCGGTAGGGCGAACGCTCCGCCGCCCAGGGGGCCGAGGGCGCCTGTCCATACCCGGTCTGGCCACCATAACCGCCGGGGGAACGGGCGGCAGAGGCGAAACCTGAACCGGACGCAAAGGCCGAAGCTCCGCCGCCCGCACCCTCCGGCCGGAACGCATCCATCAGGCCCCGCGCGCCGAGCGTCGAGGAGCGGTCGCCATCTGCGGCGAGCGCCTGCCGGATCGCGCCGACGAGGAGGCCGCGCACGAGGCCCGGATCACGGAAGCGGACGTCAGACTTCGCCGGATGCACGTTCACATCCACCAGCGCCGGGTCGATCGTGATCGACAGGACCGCGACGGGATAACGCCCATGCGGAATAGTTTCGGCATAGGCGCCGCGCAGGGCCGAGAAGATCAGCTTGTCCTGCACGGGCCGGCCGTTGACGAATACATATTGGTGCAGCGAATTGCCCCGGTTGAAGGTGGGCACGCCGGCAAAGCCGGTCAGCCGCACCTCGTCGCGCTCCGCATCGATCTCGATCGCATTGTCGCGGAAGTCGCGGCCGAGCACCTGCGCGATGCGTGCCAGACGGTCGTCCCCGGTCGCGGGAAATTCGAGCGTCGTGCGGTCGGGGCCCGATAGCAGGAAGCGGACGCCGGGAAACGCGATCGCCATGCGCCGCACCACCTCGGAAATCGCCGCCGCCTCGGCCCGCTCCGTCTTCATGAATTTCAACCGGGCGGGGGTCGCGAAGAACAGGTCGCGCACCTCCACCACCGTGCCGTGGTTGGCCGGCGTCGGCCGCACGGCCTGCACCACCCCGCCATGCACGGCGATTTCGGCGCCATGATCGCTGCCGGGCGGCCGGCTCGCGATCGTCAGCCGCGCGACGGACCCGATCGAGGGCAGCGCCTCGCCGCGAAAGCCGAGCGTGCGGATGTCGAACAGGCCGCCGTCGAGCTTGGAGGTGCAGTGCCGCCGCACGGCGAGCGCGAGATCGTCCGGCCCCATGCCGCAGCCATTGTCGACCACGCGCAGCAGCGTCTTGCCGCCGCCGGCGGTCGCGATCTCGATGCGGGTGGCGCCGGCGTCGAGCGCATTCTCGATCAGCTCCTTGGCAGCGCTCGCCGGCCGCTCGATGACTTCGCCGGCAGCGATCTGGTTGATGAGCGTTTCGGAAAGGAGGGTAATGGTCATGCTGCATTCTCCGCCATTCCCGCTCCCCCGCCAAGGACCGGATCGCGGCTCGGTCGGGATATCCCCTTTGATATCCGAAAAAGGGCGGGAGGCGGGCTGTAACGAGCATGGGTTCTGGAGGGTTTAAGGGTGCATTAAGCCCGCTGTGGCATGGTTGACGTTGGGCCAAGGCAGCCGGAACGGTCGACAGGACACCGGGTGCTGCCGCCGGAGGGACAAGCCGCGTCGGCGTTGCCGGCGAACATGACCCGACGCGACGGACGAAAAGATGTCGCAGCCAGGCCCTTTTCCGGGCGGGTGCTGCGCCGGAGCGATCGCGATGCTGACCGCGCGCTCCCGGAGAAAACGCCATGCCCGGTAAAGGGTGATGACGTCGGCATGTTCCCATCAATGCTCGCCAGACCCGTCAATGCTCGCCAGAAATGTGAGGCCGTGAATGAATGATGTCGCGTCATCTGGCGCAGCTGTCCAGCTCTCTCTGCTGGAAGCGGTTTCGGATGCGCTGGGCCTGGCGATTTTCGTGTGCGACCGCAACGACGAATTGATCTTTGCCAGCAAGCCGATTCAACAGTTCTATCCCGTCGAGGATCGCTTTCTCGCACGCGGCACGCGGCTGCGCGATTTCCTCGGGGCCGTCTTCGATCTCGGCGTGCGTTCGGGAACGGCGACGGAACGCAGCCACCGGCGGGTGAACCGCGACGAATGGATTTCCGCACGCGTCTCCCTGCACTGGCGCGAGCGCTACGAGGTGGTCGAGCGCATCGCCCGCCAGCGCTGGATCAATGTGCGCAAGCGCCGGCTGGCCAGCGGCCTCTGCGTCGTCTCCCTGACCGAAGTCTCCGAGCAGAAGAAGAAGGAGGAGCAGATGCAGCTCGATGTCGAGCGCATGGAGATGACGGAAGGCATTCTCGACGGCCTGCCCAACCCGATCTGCGTGAAGGATCGAAGCCTCAATTACATCGGTGTCAACAAGGCCTTCTGCGACCTGCATGGCATGACGCCCGACCAGATTCTCGGGCGCTCCGTCTGGGATCTCATCGAACCGGAGCTTGCCGAGAAATTCGAGACCTCCGACCGCATGGTGCTGGAAACCGGGCGCGAACACCGCCTGCCGGAACAGATCGTACGGGCAAACGGCGACGATTGCTGGGTGGTGACACATAAATTCCGCGTCGGCGACGCGCATCGCGGCCTTCTCGTGACCTGCATGAATGACGTCACGGATGTCGTCGTGGGCTACGACGATGGCGTGGTCTCGCCGGACATGGCGAAAAACCTTGCTGTCGCGCGATATGATGCGTTCGAGCCGGCACAGAACTGCCACGACCCCTACCAGGCGCTGGACCTGCACGTCCTCGCCCAGACTGCTCAGGCGCCGACCCCGCAGGGCATGGTGGCTCCGCAATCGGCAACCCAGGCCGCCGAGCCTGTCGTCACCGGTCGCATCCTCGTCATGACGCCGGATGCGACCGTCGAGGCGCGTCTGCTCTCGGTCCTGTCAAAGCGCGGCCACGAGGTCTGCGCCCTGCGCTCCGCGCCGGAGATGACGGCGTTTCTCGACGCCATCCGCGAGGCGAACCTCTCGCTCGACCTCGTTCTTCTCGATCCCGCCCTTGGCGACCTCAAGGCGACATTGAAGACGGCTGCCGGTCCGCCGGGCATCGTTTTCGATCCATCCTGGTCGGAAGAGGCGCTGGCGGCCCAGGTTCTTGCGTCGCTCACGATAGGGGAAACGGCAATGGGCTCGCCGATAGCCGACGAGCCCGCCGCCATCCTGCAATCTCCCGCCGACTGGGACATCGTCCTGCCGGTCACCGAGCGCCCGACCTCCGATATCGACGTCCTCGTTGCCGAAGACAATGATATCAACCAGTTCGTCTTCTCCCAGATCCTCGAAGGTCTCGGCCTGTCCTACCGGATCGCCGCCAATGGCGAGGAAGCCGTCCGCTTCTGGCAGCAGTTCCGCCCGCAGCTCATCTTCATGGACGTCTCCATGCCGGTCATGAACGGCTTCGACGCGACACGGGCCATCCGGGCGGCAGAAGCGCACCTGTCGTCCCGCACGCCGATCGTCGCGGTGACGACGCAGGCCCTCGACATCGACCTGGAGCATGCGCACGCTGCCGGCATGGATGACCATATCGTCAAGCCGATCAGCCCCGACATGATCGAGCGCGTGCGGAACCGCTATCTTCAGGACAGCAGCGATCATCGCCAGCAGCGCTGATACGTCTTCCACGATAGTGGAGAGATTCCTGCATCCGCAGGTATAGAATGCATTCTTTCCTTCGCGTTCTTGCAAGTGATACGAGAATTAGGGATATAGACTGTTGTATTTTCTTAACGATGTGGTCCCATGGTCCATGCAGTCAGCGTGCCGACCAAAATATGCAGGACCTCCGCAATGGATCAGGACGAAACAGCTTCGCGCCAGAAAGGTCGGTCACGCCTTACGGAGACGAGCCAGCGAGAGCGGCAGGCTGCGATGCCTCAGCGCCGTCATGAAGTCTCCCCGGAACGCGATCCGCACGACATCGGCAGTCCTGCGCTCGACCGCCACGCTCGCGATCTCCATGCCTTGGCCTTCATCGATTCTCTGACGGACCTTGGCAATTCCCACCGGCTGCGGGAAAAAGTGCGCGAAATCGCGACGGAGCGCGCTGCCGATCCGGCACCGTTCACGATCGGTCTTGCCAACCTCGACGGCTTCAAGCCGCTCAACGATCTCTTCGGCCATGCGGCGGGCAACGAGATCCTCTATCAGGTCGCGCGCCGGCTGGAAGCCTGCATGCCCGATGGCGCGACGGTCATCCGCATGGGCAATGACGAGTTCGCCTTCGTGCTGCCGCTCGTCTTCGAGCGCAAGGGCGCCGAGAAGATCGGCCATATGCTGAAGGAGGTGCTGCAGGCGCCGTTCGAACTGGCGGAGCGCACGGTGCGTCTCTCCGCCTCTTTCGGCTTCGCGGTCTATCCCTTCGCCGGGGAAGCCTATGACGACCTCTTGAAGAGTGCGGATACCGCGCTCTATCGCTCGAAGCGTCGCGGACGCGGGCAGATCACCGTCTATTCCCAGGAAATCGCTCAGGAAATGCGCCGCGCGACGCTGCTGGAGCAGGCGCTGCGCAACGCCATCATCGCCGATGAGATCGACGTGCATTTCCAGCCAATCGTCAGCCTCGACACCGACATGGTGGTCGGATTCGAAGCGCTGGCGCGCTGGTGCGACAGCGATCTCGGCTATGTTTCGCCGGCCGTCTTCGTGCCGCTCGCCGAAGAGCGCGGTTTCATCGATGCCCTGTCGGAGACCTTGTTGCGCAAGGCGGCCGAGGCGGCCTTGCTCTGGCCGAAGGAGCTGTTTCTGTCGTTCAACCTGTCCTCGGCCCAGCTCATGGACCTTGCGACCAGCAGCACGGTGCTCGCCATCATCCACCGGGTCGGGCTCGATCCGCGCCGCCTGGAACTCGAGATCACCGAAACGGCGATGATGCGCGATGCCGATATGGCGCAGAAGATCGTGCAGGAACTGCGCGACGCCGGCGTGCGGATTTCGCTCGATGATTTCGGAACCGGACAGTCCAGCCTCGGCCGTCTTCGCGACTTCACCTTCGACAAGGTGAAGATCGACCGCTCCTTCGTCTGCCGCATCGTCAACGATCGCGCCTCCGAGCACATCGTCAGGGCGATCGTCACCATGTGCGATGGTTTGGGTCTCGAGGTCGTCGCGGAAGGCATCGAGGATTTCGCCGAAGCGCTGATGCTCAAGGGGCTGGGTTGCGGTATGGGGCAGGGGTATTTCTACGGAAAGCCGGCCGATGCCACGGCAACCCTGCGATATCTCCGCGATCGCTACCGCGACACGGACACCAAGCGACCCATCGCCATCTGATCCCTGACGTCGTCTGCACGAACGAAAACGGCGGTGCTTTCGCACCGCCGCTCGGTAATCCCTATGTCACGGATTACGGGGTCGTCGTGGCCGGCTGGCCAGCAGGGGCGGCGCCACCGGCCGGAGCCATGGTGTTGTTGCCGGCAGGTGCCATCGGGGTCGTCGACGAGGTCGTCGAGCCGTCAACCGGCGTTGTCGCGTTCCGTTCGGCGACCTGTGCGGCCTTCGTCTTGAACTCCGGTGCAGCCTTCAGCGTGTCGGCCGTTTCGGTCGTGGTCAGCTTCAGGTCGTCGGAGTTCGGCACTTCGGTGACCATCACCGTGTCGAGTGGTACGGCGACATTCTTTTCGCCGATGCCGAGGAAGCCGCCGACGCCAATCACGGCTGCTTCGACGGAGCCGTCCTTGGAAAAGATCACATCGTTGATTTCGCCGATGCTTTCATCCGAAGAGTTGTAGACCGACTGGCCGAGATAGGTGCTGGCAGCGATCTGATCCGCGCCCTGCTCGGTGATGTAGCTGCCGGCCGCAGCCGCGGTTGTTGCCATCGGCGCAGCCGGTGCCGGCTGTGCGGCGTCCTGTGCGGAGGCGAAGGGTGCGAAAGCAACGATACCGGCAAAGAGGGCGCCGGCGGCGACGGAAGTAACGAGCTTGTTGGTCATGATGTAACCTTCCTGTTTCGGTTTCTTCTCGGATCGTGGCGCGGGGTTCAAACACGCCGCACCGGTGATGCTGGGAGAACGGCCTGTCCCGGAAAGTGGTTCCGAAAAAAAATGGCCTGCCGAAAGGGGAACTTTCCGCAGGCCATAAGGTAACCTTCGACCGACCAAGTACCTTCACCGTTGTTTCAGAATGATGTCATAGGGTTGCCGGTTGATCGATGTCAGGTTCTGGTGTCGAGCGAACCGTTCGCCCTCTCCGCCGTCATGCTCGGGCTTGTCCCGAGCATCTGCTGTCGTCGCCGCAAAGACCATGGTCCTTCAGATCGCGGGTCGTGCAGCAGATGCTCGGGACGAGCCCGAGCATGACGGCACGGGGCGGCGTCGCTCGACACTGGAGCAATGCCATCAGGAGGCAATCAGTCGGAAGCCATATCAGTGGCTTTCGCGGAAGACCTCGCTGCCGCTGCCGCCGACGAGGAAGTCGAGATCTGCGCCCTTGTCCGCCTGCAACACCGTGTCCTGATAGAGCTTGTAGTAGCCACGCGTCCATTTCGGCTCCGGCGGCACCCAGGCCGCCATGCGCTGGGCGAACTCGGCCTCTGATATCATCAGGTTCAGTTCGCCCTTCAGCGTATCGAGGCGGATCCGGTCGCCGGTCTTCACGATGGCAAGCGGGCCGCCGGCATTGGCCTCGGGGCTGACATGCAGCACGACGGTGCCGAAGGCCGTGCCGGACATGCGGGCGTCGGAGATGCGCACCATGTCGCGCACGCCCTTTTCCACCAGCCGCCGCGGGATCGGCATGTTGCCGACCTCGGCCATGCCGGGATAGCCCTTGGGGCCGCAGCCCTTCAGCACGAGGATCGTGTCTTCGGTCACATCGAGGTCGGGATCGTCGATCTGCGCCTTCATGTCCTCGATGGTTTCGAACACATGCGCCGGTCCCTCGTGCACCAGCAGGTGCTCGCTGGCGGCCGACGGCTTGATCACGGCGCCGTTGGGCGACAGATTGCCGCGCAGGATGCGGATGCCGCCGGCCTTGCGGAGCGGGTTGTCGAGCGGCCGGATGACGTCGTCGTTGAAGACCTCGGCATCCTTGTAATAGTCCGAGATGGGACAGCCGTAGACGGTCGGCGCGTCGGCATGCAGCAGGTCCTGAATGCTGTTCATCACGGCCGGCAGGCCCCCGGCATAGGCCAGATCCTCGATCAGATACTGGCCGGAGGGCATACAGTTGACGATGCAGGGAACCTGCGCGCCGACCCGGTCGAAATCGTCGAGCGTCAGATCGACGCCGGCACGTCCGGCGATGGCGAGGAGGTGCACGACGGCATTGGTCGAGCCGCCGACGGCGGCATTGGCGACGATGCCGTTCTCGAAGTTCTTCTTGGTCAGGATCTTCGACAGCCGCAGGTCCTCATGTACCATGTCGACGATCCGCTTGCCGGTCATATGGCTGAGCGCCATCCGGCGTGCGTCCACCGCGGGCAGAGCAGCGTTCAGCGGCAGCGACAGGCCCATGGCCTCCACCACCGACGCCATGGTCGTCGCCGTGCCCATCGTCATGCAGACGCCGGGCGAGCGCGACATGCCGCTTTCCGCCGCCATGAACTCCGCCAGGCTCATCTTGCCGGCGCGCACATCCTCGGAGAACTTCCAGACGTCGGTGCCCGAGCCGATGTCCTTGCCGCGCCATTTGCCGTTCAGCATCGGGCCGGAGGAGACGACGATGGTCGGCAGATCGACGGATGCCGCCCCCATCAGCTGGCCGGGCGTGGTCTTGTCGCAGCCGCCGAGCAGCACGACGCCGTCGATGCCATAGGCGCGGATGGCCTCTTCGACGTCCATGGCGAGCAGGTTGCGGAACAGCATGGCCGTCGGGCGCATCTGGGTTTCGCCGAGCGAGGAGACCGGGAATTCGACCGGAAAGCCGCCGGCCTCCCAGACGCCGCGCTTCACGCCTTCGGCGAGAATCCGCAGATGGCTGTTGCAGGGGGTGAGTTCCGACCAGGTGTTGCAGATGCCGATGATCGGGCGACCGTCGAAGGCATGGTCCGGAAAGCCCTGGTTCTTCATCCAAGATCGGTGAATGAACCCGTCCTTGTCGGTGCCGCCGTACCAGTGACGGCTTCTCAGTTCCCGTTTCTTCTCGTCGCTCATGAATGCCTCCCTTTGGCGCGGCGCTTCGGCCATTCACCAATAATCATACTTTTTACCGCCTCGACTGTAAATCGCCGATGACGCTCTCCTCCCGGCGCGCGCGATCGGCAGCGGCGATCAGAGCACGTAGACGGGCTCGAAACGGCCTTTGACGTCGATGTCGAGCAGGAAGGTCTTGCCGGCATCCGGGTCTTTCGAGCGCCCTGCCTCGTCCAGTCCCTGCCAGGCCGAGGTGAAGAGCAGCCGGTCGGCGCTGCGTCCGACGAAGGCCGGGCAGCTCGGCTGCGACACCGGCACGGTATGCCGCGCCAGGCGCTTGCCATCGGGCGAATAGACGTCGATGGCGGAGGCGCCCCAGCGGGCGGCCCAGATCAGCCCTTCGGCATCGCACACCGCGCCGTCGAACCCGCCTTCGCTTTCCGGCTCCTCGACCATCAGCGCAGGTTCGCCGGTCGGCAGGCCCGTTGCAGGATCGAGCGCCACGCGCATGAAGCGATTGAGACCGGTGTCGGAGTAATAGCCGGTGCGGCCGTCCGGCGAGAAACAGATGCCGTTCGGGATGGTGATGTCGCTGACGATGCGCGTCACCTTGCCCTTGGCGACGTGGTAGATCGCGCCGGCATTCTTCTCCGCGCTCCGGCCCATCGTGCTGATCCAGAGCGCGCCCGAGGCATGCACCCGACCGTCATTCGTGCGGTTGCCCGGCTTGTCCTCGATATCGGCATAGGTCTCGAAGGCGCCCGTCTCGGCATCGCGCAGGAAGAGGCCCTGGTCGCTGGCGATCAGCTGCCGCTCCCCATCCACCAGCGCCATGACGCTGGCGAGAAAGTTCAGCGGCTGGACGCTCTTGGCCTGGCTTTCGAGATGCAGCCCGTGCAGCTCGCGCCCGACGATGTTGAACCACCAGACAGTGCCGGTGGAGGGATCGTAGACCGGGCCTTCGCCGAGTTCCGAGGGATTGTCGCTGACGATTTTCGCGTTGGCACTCATGCGGACGCTCCATAAACGGCGTCATAGGCCTGGGTGGTGATGCGGGCGCGGGCGCCGATCTCGGCGGCACTCATGCCGACCTTGTAGATGCTCGACCCCAGCCCGAAGCTTTTGATGCCGATCTTGGCATATTCCGCGAAATTGGCTTCGGACACGCCGCCGACGGCCGCGATCTCCAGATCGGTCGGCAGCACGGCGCGGATGGCCGAAATGCCGGAGGCGCCGAGCACGCTCGCCGGAAAGAACTTGAGCCCGGTTGCCCCTGCGCCAGCCGCCGCCAGCGCTTCCGTCGGCGTGAAGACGCCCGGCATGGTCACCATGCCCTTCGATGCGGCATGCGCGATGACGTCCACATCGACATTCGGGCTGACGAACAGCCGGCCGCCGGCCTGCTCCAGCCGCTCCACCTGGTCCTTGGTCAGCACGGTGCCGGCGCCGATCAGGCAGTTGGCCGGCGCCGTCTTCACGGCGATCTCGATGGAACGGAACGGATCCGGCGAGTTCAGCGGGATCTCGATGGCTGTGAATTCGGCCTCGACGAGCGCCGAAATCGCCGCCTCCGTCTCCTCGGGCTTCAGCCCGCGCAGGATGGCGATCAGCGGATATTTCATGGTGGGGAAGGGAACGCGTGTCATGATCTCGTCTTTCTTGAAATCAGCGAAGAATGGGCTTGAAAGCGGCAAATAGGGAATGATCTCAGGCCGGCCAGAGCGCTTTGGCCGCAGCCGCAAGCCCGTCGCGAACGGCCTCGTCGGCATCGATGAGCTCGCTCTGAAGCCCGGCAGCCGTGAGCGCCTGCGTATAGAGCCCGGCAAGCGGGCCGGAGGCGACGAGGCTGACCGGCGTTTGGGCGTCGGCCGTCATGGTGGTCGCGCCCGCGATCTCCAGGCCAATCATCAGCCCGGACAGCCGGGCCTTCGCCTCCGTCGCGCCATGCCCGTGCAGCAACTGGCCGGAGCGGACGGTGAAGAGGAGATTGGTCGCCATGGCAGGGTTTGCCATCGCTTCGGCGACGGCGGCGACGAAAGCCGGATGCGTGCCGTCGAAGGCGCCGGCATCGGCCACCGCATGGCTGAGGATCGACTGACGCGACACGACGTCGAACAGTTCGCCGCTCATGAAGGTCGAGAACCGCTCGACCTTGCCATCCGTCACCCGCACCCATTTGCTGTGCGTGCCCGGCATGCAGACGAGCCGCGTGCCCGAAAGCGCGCCGACGCTGCCGAGCAGCTGCGTTTCCTCGCCGCGCATCACGTCGGGCCTCACCGCATCGCGCTGGGCGAGCCCCGGCAGGATGCGGATGTCGCGACGATCGTCGGGCACGACGACGGCATGGCGGACAATGTCGGAGAGGGCGGCCGGCGTGTCGAGATAGCCCGCCTCCACCCAGCCCTGTCGCGCCCCGGCCATGCCGCAGATCACGACCGGCAGCGTGGCGCTGGTGCCCATCGCCGCCAGATGCGTTTCCAGAATGGCCGAAAACCCTGTTTTCGCCGCCGTCGTCATGCCCTCGGCACTGCGGCGCTCGCAAAGGGCCTCGCCCGCTTCGCCGATCAGCCAGATCCGGAAACTCGACGTTCCCCAATCCGCTGCCGCATAGCTGGCCGCTGCCGCATAACTCGCCGCTGCCGCCTGGCTTATCGTTGTCGTCACAAGACACCTCCGTCGATGATCATCGTCTGGGCCGTCATCCGCGCCGAACAGTCGGAGGCGAGGAAGAGGCAGGGGCCGACAAGGTCGTCGGCATAAAGCGTTTTGGGAAGGCACTGCCGCTGGCGCATCGCCTCGATGCTGTCCTCGGTCAGCCACAGCGCCTTCTGCCGCTCGGTCACCACCATGCCCGGCAGCAGCGCATTGACCCGCACGCCGGAGGGGCCGAGCGCCCCGGCGAGCGACTTCGTCAGGCCGACGATCCCGGCTTTCGCGGTCGCATAGGCCGGCACCTCGCCCATGTTGAGGAGATAGGCGATCGAGGAGAAATTGATGATGGAACCGCCCGAAAGAGAGGACCCGGTGCCGGCTGTGAGATAGGGCGCTGCCGCCTGGCTCATGAAAAAGACCGGCTTCAGGTTGATGCCGAGGTTTTGGTCCCAGTCGGCCTCAGAGATCGCGCCGAAAATCTGCCGGTCGTCGCGGGCTGCATTGTTGACGAGCACCTTCAGGCCGCCCAGCGCTTCCGCTGCGCGATCGATGATCGCGGGTATGCCGGCGATGTCCCGCAGATCCGCTTCTATGAAGAGCGGCGCATGCGGTCCGACGTCTTTGAGGCGGGCTGAAACTTCCGCTGCCGTATCTGCGTTGATGTCGATATACGCGACCCGCGCCCCCTGGCGCACGAAACCTTCGACCAATGCCGCACCAATGCCGGAGGCTCCGCCTGTGATGAGTACGCCACGATCTGCGAGATCCGGAAACGTTGCAGAAGGGCCGGGCATGCTGTCGACGCCCTCCCTCAAGGCAGACATTTCATATTTGTGTTCCAATATTCGGAACAATCGTTTATTATGTGGAATATCGGCCAAATCTCGGTCGGGTGTCAAGGCGGAAAGGTGCGGGGCACCAGGCCACCGGACGCGCGGCAGGGCACAAAACAAGCTACGAAACCCCCGTTGGGTCTTGCGGGCGAAAGACGGCAGAGTGAGGACATCGACCAGCGACGGCAGGACGGCAGACCATGCGGGCGACCGCGTGGAGGTGTCGTCCGCTCTGGATACGGGAACGCTGGGAAAGGCGATGGCCGTGCTCGAACTTGTGGTCAATGCCGACATGCCGCTTCGCTTTACCGACATCCACGCGCTCTCGCGCCAGCCACGCGGGACGCTGCATCGGCATCTGTCGCATCTGGTCGAGGAAGGCCTGCTGTTTCAGCGTGCAGACCTCACCTACGAGCCGGGCCTGAGGCTGTTGTCGTTTGCGCACCGGGCATGGTCGCGTAACGATCTCAGACGAATCGCCCGGCCGCATCTCGATCGTCTTCACGCGGAAACGGGCGAAACGGTGCATCTGGGCGTCCTTCGCACGACCGATATCGTTTACCTGGACAAGGTGGAAAGTCGCCAGACGGTGCGGATGGAGAGCCAGATCGGCCGGGTTTCGCCGGCCTATTGCACGGGATTGGGTAAGGCCGCCCTTTCCGTTTTGCCGCCTGCGCGACTGGATGCCAGCCTCGCGCGCATCTCCTATCACCCCTTCACGGCCAACACGCACCGGTCGCGAGGCGCGCTGATGGCCGACCTCGACCGGATCCGCGGACGAGGATATGCGATCGATGCGGAGGAACATGAAGTCGAGATCCACTGTGTCGCCGCGCCGGTCTCCTCCGGAGACAAGGCATGCGAGACCCACGGGATCGTCGGAGGCATTTCGGTGACAGGACCGGCTTATCGCGTGACAATCCGTCAATTGGAGGCATGGTCGGGACTTGTCAGGGACGTGGCGAATTCCATCTCTCACGATGCGGGTGTCGGTCTCTGTCCGGTGTCTGCGCCCGACTGGTAAAGCGGACGTTCGGAAGCTTGGTCTTGTGTAATTATCAGACCAATTGCTAAGTGGTGCTAGACGCCACATGGACTTTATTTATAGTGGAACGGCAGCGGATCGGGCAAAAAAGCCCACCGGAATCGTTTCAGATGATGGAATTTGGTGCATGCCACGTTGTTGGAATTCGCTGCAGCAATCATAATCACTCAAAGGAATGTTCATGGGTTCGAGGAGCGTCTCGCCCGAGATTGTCGTTTCCGGCAACAGCTGGACGATCGGCGACCTGGATCAGGAAGGCGATGTCCGAAGCTTGTTCGAGAGCATCTGCGAGCTTTATGAGTTCCAGGGATACGCCGTTCTGTCCCTGCCATCCCGGTCCGTCTCGTCGCTTCGCAAGCTGGTGATGATGACGAACTGGCCGATGGATATCGTCAAGCAATACGATGCGCTGGGCCTGTTGAAGACCAGTCCGGTTTTCGAGCAGTTGCGGCTGAGCACCGTGCCCTTCACGGTCGACAATACCTCTCCGCTGGCCTTCGTCAGGACGGTCAAGATTGCCAAGGGCCTGTTTGCGCGTTCGGGCTTCGGGCGCATGGTGTTCGTGCCTGTTCACGATGCCGATGGTCGTCGCAGCGCCATTGCGTTCGGCGGCGACCGGCCGGAGTTGAACCGACAGGAGCTGAACGTGGTGACCTTCGTGGCGGGGCATGCCTTCAATCGCCTGAGCGAGATCTGGTCGGGCTCGAGGCGTGCGCCCGGCTCCCTGTCCCGCCGCGAGATCGAATGCCTTCGTCTGGCCGCAGGCGGGAAGACCACCGTCGAAATGGCACGCCTGCTCAACCTGTCGGAATATACCGTCAACCACTATCTCAACCGCGCGACCCGAAAGCTGGATTCGGTCAACCGCGTCCAGACGATCGCCAAGGCCCTTCGGGCTGGACTGATCACGTGAACCGAGTGCCGTTCAAGGACGGGACCAAGATGCAGGCGGCGGAGCCCATGCCGGCACGCCCACACGGCAGAAGCGGCAGGTGGATGGAGGCACTCCATGCCTGACACGAAGCCGAATGCCGCCATGATGAAAGGCGGATGGGCGGGAGATGCGTCCGAAAACGATCTTGCCGAGCTTGAGCAGCTGAAAAGTCGAGACGACGTCCTTGCCCATATGACGCGTATGACGGCTGCGCGCGGCTTCCCGTTCTTTCTTCTGTGTACGCTGCCGACGGTCGATCAGACGAAATATTCCGAGATTGTCATCCTCTCCAACGTCCCTGACGATATCATTTGGCGCTACGACGACAGCGGCTCGGTGCACGAGAACCAGGCCTTCGTCATGCTGCGCACGACGACCACGCCGTTTCGAATGTCCGTGGACGAGTGCCGGCAGGGCGCGGGCGGGGCGTTCCCGCTGGAGCGGGAGACGCTCGTGCAGGAGATGGATTTCTGCGAAGCCTATTTTTTCCCCGTTCACGACGCCGCCGGTGGGCGGGCCGTGTTCATCCTTCTCAGCCGAGAGGCCGATCTCGCCATTGAGGTCATGACCGATGTGCACATGATCTGCCTGCATGTCTATAATCGGCTGGTCGACATCGGCGGCATGGGCCAGGAAAACGAGAAGGTCGATTTGTCCGATCGCGAGATCCAGTGTTTGAACTGGACGGCCGCCGGCAAGACGAGCTCGGAAATCGCCGATATCCTTGGCCTCTCCGAGCACACGGTCAATCACTACCTCAACCATGTGGCCAAGAAGCTCGACGCCGCCAATCGCGTTCAGGCTGTCGTCAAAGCCATGCGGCTCGGCCTGATCAGCTGAGTTCCTCTGGGCAAGCGTCTGAATAAGATGCACGGCGTGAAAATCTGCTCGCGAAATGAGCAAGTGCCAACAATTATTGGGCGAACGTCCCCGAAGACGCAGGGATCCGCCAACTGGCACGCTTCCTGCATCTCTCCAAGCAAGGTCCAGAGGGGACCACTCTACAAAAACTGCGCCCCAGAAGGTCGCGAACAAGGCCGTCTTTTGCTCACGTGATCCCGGATGAACGGACACGGACGCAAAAGGCGGCCTTTGTCATTCTCGAGCGCCGAAAGCATGTCGCGCAAAAGTGTCCGCGGTTCTGCGATAACGACATGCGTAGAAACAAGGACCGAAAGCGCTGGGAGCGAATCGGAAAGATCGCGACGCGCTTGAGGTCTCGGGGGCAGATATCTTTTCCCATCGTTCCATTGGCGAAGTGGCCCGGCTCGATTATCTACCTGCCAGGAGATGCGCGGCTCGCGCGTCGTCGCGTAGGGAAAACGAGTATGGCCGCTGATCACGCCGACGTAACCAAGGAGAGGGTGCTCGACGCCCTGAGGGCGGTGCGCGGCCCGGAGCTGGAAGGCAATATCGTCGATCTCGGCCTCGTGTCCGACGTGTTCATCTCGGACGCCAAGGTCTATTTCTCGATCACCGTACCGGCCGAGCGCGCCCGCGAACTCGACCCCTTGCGCGCCGCGGCCGAACGCGTCGTCAAGGACATCCCCGGCGTCAAGGGCGCGATGGTCGCCCTGACCGCCGATCGTAAGGCCGGGACACCGGCCTCGCGTCCAGCCGCTCCGCCCGTTTCCGGTGGTCCGGCCGGTCGGAAACCCGGCCCGGCGGCCCCCGCACACGCCCATCCCGCACCGCGCGGGCCCGTCAAGGCCGGCATTCCCGGCGTCGGCGCCATCATCGCGGTCGCCTCGGGCAAGGGTGGCGTCGGCAAGTCCACCACCTCTGCCAATCTCGCGCTCGCGCTGCACGCAAACGGCCTGAAGGTCGGCATCCTCGACGCGGATATCTACGGCCCCTCCATGCCGAGGCTCCTGAAGATCTCCGGCCGGCCGGAGCAGATCGGCGGCAAGATGATCAAGCCGATGGAGAATTACGGCCTCAAGGTCATGTCGATGGGCTTTCTGGTGGACGAGGAGGTCGCGATGATCTGGCGCGGCCCGATGATCCAGTCGGCGCTGCTGCAGATGCTGCGCGAAGTCGCCTGGGGCGAGCTCGACGTGCTCGTGGTCGACATGCCGCCCGGCACCGGCGACGCGCAGCTGACGATGGCGCAGCAGGTGCCGCTCGCCGGCGCCGTTATCGTCTCGACGCCGCAGGACCTCGCGCTGATCGACGCGCGCAAGGGGCTGGCCATGTTCCGCAAGGTCGAGGTGCCCGTGCTCGGCATCGTCGAGAACATGAGCTATTTCATCGCGCCCGATACCGGCGCCCGCTACGACATCTTCGGCCATGGCGGCGCCCGCAACGAGGCGGAGCGCATCGGCGTGCCCTTCCTCGGCGAAGTCCCCCTGACCATCGCCATCCGCGAAACGTCCGACGCGGGAACGCCGCTGGTCGCACTGGAGCCGGACGGCCCGGTCGCCGCCGTCTACCGCGACATCGCCACCAAGGTCTGGGAGCAGGTCGCGGCCGCCAAGGCGGATACCTCCCGCGAGATGCCGTCGATCGTCTTCGACTAGGCGAAGACCCCCCCGAACCAGCGCCCGACGTCTTCGGACAGGAGGGCGGCCGGTCCCGCACCGATGCCGATTGACTTTCTCTCAGCTGCGGCTGTTAAGTCCTGTGGCTAAAGGATGGCGCGGGGACCGGATGACGGTTGATTTTGGAAGGACCTTGCGTCATATGCCTGTCCGCACGCCGGTCGGTCGCGATCCCGGTGCGGTTGGCCGGTCCTCGAGGCGCAGGCTTCAGCCGCAGTTCCGGGGTCTCGTGTCTGGTCAACGCAGGTCCGCTCGTCAGGGTTTACAGTTCAGCCGTTCCTTTCGCCGTTCACTCCCAGGGATAGATCCGCATGCGCCCGTGACCCTGCGTCACCACGGCCCGCGGCACGAGGTTCACACCATGATCACTGTCTATGACGCCCGGGGCGAGGCGATGGTCATCGACGCCGCCTCTCCGGCGGCGGCCATGCCTGAGGATATCGTCTGGATCGACATGCTGCGCCCGGATCGTGCCGAGGACCACCTGATCGAGCGCTTTCTCCAGATCGAGATTCCCACGCGCGACGATCTCAAGGACATCGAGCCGTCGAGCCGCATGTACACGACGCCGGATGCCGTGTTCATGACGGCCTCGCTCGTCTGTCGCGCCGATAGCGGCCATCCCGACATCACCGACGTCGCCTTCGTGCTGGCGCGCGGCAAGCTCATCACCGTGCGCTACGACGAGCCGAAGGCATTCGATCTCTTCCGCGCCGGCCTGCCGCGCATCGTCGGCGGCTGCTCCAACGGCGCAATGATGCTCGCCCGCCTGTTCGAGACCATCTCCGACCGCACGGCCGAGATCCTGGAGCACGCCGTCGCCAGCCTCGACAATCTGTCCCAGCAGGTCTTCGGCGATCGCACCCAGAACAAGCGTCGCCCGCCGCATTATCTGGAAGCCCGGCTGCTCGATGTCGCCTCGCATCACCGGCTGGTGGCCAAGACCCGCGACAGCCTCGCCTCGCTCTCCCGCGTGCTGACCTTCCTCTACACCGTGCCCGCCCTGCAGGAGACGCGCGAGGCCAAGGAGCTTTGCCGCACCGTCAGCCGCGACGTGCAGTCGCTGACGGAGCATGCCTCCTTCATCTTCGGCAACATCACCTTCCTTCTCGATGCCTCGCTCGGCCTCATCAGCGTCGAGCAAAACGCGATCATCAAGATCTTCTCCATCGCTTCGGTGGTCTTCCTGCCGCCGACGCTGGTCGCCTCGCTCTACGGCATGAACTTCGAGATCATGCCTGAACTTCACTGGACCTACGGCTATCCGATGGCGCTCATCGCCATGGTGGTCTCGGCCATCGTCCCGTTCTATATCTTCCGCTGGAAAGGCTGGCTCTGACGAGCCGGATCATCTCTCATGGCGCACAAGGATATCAAGGCTCCCGAGAGCTTGGGAACGGCAACCGGCAGCGGGCAGGCGTCCGGGCAATTCCATGGCCAAGGTCATGGAGAGGGACATGGGCATGGTCACGATCAGGCGCATGGCGGCAAGAAGGGCTATCTCGGCCTCGCCATCGGCTCGATCGGTGTCGTCTACGGCGATATCGGCACGAGCCCGCTCTATGCGTTTCGCGAGGCCCTGCGCCCGGTGGCCGTGGATGGCGTGACGCGCGGGGAGATCATCGGCCTGGTCTCGCTGATGATCTGGACGCTGACGATCATCGTCACGCTGAAATACGTCATCTTCCTGCTGCGCGCCGACAATAACGGGGAGGGTGGCACGCTGTCGCTGCTGGCGCTTCTCATGAAGTTCACGCGCGGGCACTCCACTTATCTCTTCTTCATGGGCATCGCCGGCGCCGCGCTCTTCATGGGCGATGCGATCATCGCCCCGGCGCTCTCCGTGCTCTCCGCCGTCGAAGGCCTCAAGCTCGTCGCGCCGTCCTTCAGCGATTACGTCGTGCCGATCTCGGTGGTCATCCTGCTAGCGCTGTTTGCCGTCCAGTCGCGCGGCACGGAGGCCGTGTCGAAGTTCTTCGGGCCGATCATGCTGGTCTGGTTCGTCGTCCTCGCCGTCATCGGCTTCAGCCATATCCACGACGATTACGGCATCCTCGCCGCGTTCAATCCCTACCACGCCGTGCGCTTCCTCATCCATGCGGGCTTCGTCGGCATCGTCGTGCTCGGCGCCGTCTTCCTCACCGTCACCGGTGCCGAGGCGCTCTATGCCGATCTCGGCCATTTCGGCCGCCGGCCGATCCAGGGCGCGTGGATGTGCCTCGTCTTCCCGGCGCTGGCGCTGAACTATCTGGGGCAGGGCGCCATGGTGCTGAAGCACCCGGAGGCGATGTCCGATCCCTTCTATCTGATGTTCCCGGAATGGGCGCTGCTGCCGATCGTCATCCTTGCGACGGCCGCCACCATCATCGCCGCCCAGGCGGTCATCACCGGCGCCTTCTCGCTCACCCGGCAGGCCATCAATCTCGGCTTCCTGCCGCGCATGGCGATCCTCCACACGTCGGAAACCAATACCGGGCAGATCTACGTACCCAACGTCAACATCATTCTGATGTTCGGCGTCATGGCGCTGGTCTTCATCTTCGGCTCGTCGGAATCGCTCGCCACCGCCTATGGCATCTCGGTCACGGGCGCCATGGTGGTGGATACGCTGCTCGCCTTCCAGTTCGTCCGCATGCGCTGGCGTTGGCCGCTCGCGCTCGCCATCGGCCTCCTGATGCCGCTGCTGGCGCTCGAATCGGTCTTCCTCGGCGCCAACCTGTTGAAGATCCACGATGGCGGCTACGTCCCCGTCATGATCGCCGCCAGCTTCGTGCTGGTCATGTGGACGTGGCGGCGCGGCACCAAGATCCTGCAGGACAAGACGCACCACACCAACATTCCGCTTGCCGCCTTCATCAAGTCGATCGAGCGCAAGAGCGAGCATGCGCCCGTGGAGGTTCCCGGCACCGCGATCTTCCTGACGAGCGACCCGGAATCCGCCCCCGCCGCCCTCCTGCACAACATCAAGCACAATCACGTTCTGCACGCGCAGAACTTCATCTTGACCATCCGCACGACAAACACCCCGGTCGTCTCCAAGGAGCACCGCGTCAGCGCGACAAAACTCTCGGACCGTTTCAGCCTGCTCGAAATGCGCTTCGGCTTCATGGAAACGCAGAACGTCTCCCAGACCCTCGGCCTGTTCCGCAAAAGCGGCCTGAAGTTCGACATCATGTCGACCTCCTTCTACCTTGGCCGCCGCAAGCTGGTGCCCGACGCCCAGTCCGGCATGCCCGAATGGCAGGACCGCCTCTTCATCGCCATGGCCAACGCCGCCATCGACCCCTCGGATTACTTCCGCCTGCCGACGAACCGGGTGGTGGAGCTGGGGTCGCATGTGATCATCTGAAGGTGGTGGGGGGAGGGAAGAAGAAAAACCCTCTCTGGCCTGCCGGCCATCTCCCCCACAAGGGGGGAGAAGACTCGCCGGACGCCCTCAGCTCGAGTCTTCAAAGTTTGCGGTCGGAGCGAGCGGCCCGCCCCAAGTTTTCTCCCCCTTGTGGACGAGATGGCTGGCAAGCCAGAGAGGGCCTTCCTTCCTTTTCTCCTCTTTGGCTACCCCCCATCCGTCACGCCGCATTTACCCCGCATTAAGGTTAATGCTTCATTGTCACCCGTAGAGCAGGCACCCGGTAACGCTTCGGATGAATCGCGCCAAACCTGCAATTTCGTTGGATGTTCGCGGAAAAACGCGTTCCGGCCGATCCGCTCGGCCGGGCAGGCGGTCTTGCGCGTGTGCGTTGCCAGAGTGGGCGTGGAGTTGCCGGTGCGTCAGAGAGTTCGTTCCAAGGGCCGGTCTTCGGCATCCGCTTCGCCAAGCCCTTCCCGGCGCTGGTCCACGCCGCTCCTCGTCGCCCTCGGCCTCTTCGTCGGCTTCCCCAGCGTCTCGGCCCATGCCGACCTCGCGACGTTCATCTCCGGCATCAACCGGGGCGGCGAGCGGTGGCGGATGCATATGACGGCGTCGCCGGCCGGCTCCCTGCACGAGGCGGAGATGGTCTTCAACGATCCGATCACCACGGCGGCGCTCGGTGACGGCGCCGGCATAACGCTGCCGGATGGGGGCAAGGTTTCGCTCGCCTCCGCCGACAAGCAGTCCGATCCGCGCACCGACGAAGAGCGCGTCAACCGCAAGGACAAGAAGGGCCGCATCGTCACCGTCGCGCCGGTCACGCCGCCGAAGGATTTCTCGGCCGGCTCCATCCTGCAGCGCACCAGCGCGCTGACGCAGCCGCTGTTCGACACGCAGGAGCGCATGGTCTTCGCCCGGCCGAAGATCCGCGGCCAGGAAATCGAGATCGCCATGGCCTTCTACAAAAAGGCGCCGCCGAAGCGCGACGACACCATGTCGCCGATGATCGCGAGCCTCGTCACCAACAACCGCGCCGATATTCTGGCCACCGCCTATGCACCAGCCGCTCCTGATTACGCCCGCGAATCGCCCTTCGACTCGATCCTGAAGGACGACACGGCCAGCGGACGCTTCATCCCCGATATTTCGCCCGAGGATCACGCCTGGGCCGCCAATCCGCTGCCGGCCGACGCCTTCAGCGAGGCCGAGCAGAAATGCCTGACGGCCGGCATCTATTTCGAATCCCGCGGCGAATCGGTGAAGGGACAGGCCGCCGTCGCGCAGGTCATCCTCAACCGCGTGCGCAACCCGTCCTATCCCGGCTCCATCTGCGGCGTCGTCTACCAGAACAAGGCGCTCTACAATCGCTGCCAGTTCTCGTTTGCCTGCGACCGCATCCCGGATATCGTCTGGTCACCGGCCCATTGGCAGACCGCCAAGGAAATCGCGTTGGCCGTCACCGCCGGCAAGATCTGGCTGCCCGAAGTCGGCTCCGCCACGCATTACCACGCGACCTATGTCCGCCCCGACTGGGGTCCGACGATGAAACGAGTGACCCAGATCGGCAAGCACATCTTCTACCGCACCTATGGCGGCGGCTGGAGCTGACCGCGCCCATGATCTGCCGCGCACAGGGCCTGCCGCGCACAGGGCTTGAGAATCGCCCACCGCGCCGCATCGCCCGGAATCGCTGTTGAGAACGGCGCGTCTGCCCCGGCGGTCTCCTCACTGCCCGTGGGCAGACGGCCATTCCCTGCAACAGCTGGGGACAGATTCCGCCAGGCGCGGAATTTTCGATCACAACTCGTTGATTTGTCAGTCGAATATTGTCGTCCACCAAGGCGTGTCTTCGCCTTGACTATGCGCGGCGCCAAAACTATGGTGCGGCCGACTTCAAACGGGCCAGAGTGGCTTCAAATCGGGCCTTTGTGTGACCGCTCCCATGGTTTATCGGTGGGGTCGGAGATGCGGGGGAGGGGCCACATGACGGACGACCGGAACGAAGGTCTGGAGGAACGGCGCAAACGCCTCGATGCTCAACTGTCGGAACGGCGCGGCAATGACAGCCGCGACGCGGCGGACGAGGCGAGGGCTGCCAGCAACCGCAAGGGCTATCAAGTCGCGATCAAGCTTTCGAGCGAATTCGTGGCGGCCGTCATTGTCGGGGCGCTTCTGGGCTATCTTCTGGATACTTTTGCGGGTACAGCGCCCTGGGGGATGATCGTGCTTCTCCTCCTCGGCTTTTGCGCCGGCGTGCTGAACGTCATGCGATCTGCAGGTATGGTGGCTTCGCCCCATCCGGCCGATCGCAGTGCCCCCTATAATCCGGGGCAGGGACAGGGCGGTGCCGGCGACGACAACAAGGATGGCGGCGCCTGACAGGTGCGGCAACGGGAAACAACCGCTTCAAGCGGCTGAGAGCGAAAGAGAACGACAGTGGCAGGCGATAAGGTAGATCCGACCCACCAGTTTATGATCAACGAGATCGTGCCGATCCATATCGGCGGCCTGAATCTCTCCTTCACCAACGCATCCCTGTTCATGGTCGCGACGCTGGTCGTGGCGATCGGCTTCCTCTATTTCACCACCACGCCGCGCTCGGTCGTTCCCGGCCGCATGCAGTCGGTGTCGGAACTGTCCTACGAATTCATCGCCTCGATGCTGCGCGAAGGCGCCGGCAGCCACGGCATGCACTTCTTCCCGATGGTCTTCTCGCTGTTCATGTTCATCCTGACGGCAAACCTGCTGGGCATGGTGCCTTACTTCTTCACCATCACCAGCCAGATCATCGTCACCTTCGCGCTGGCGCTCTTCGTCATCGGCACGGTGCTGGTTTACGGTTTCTACAAGCACGGCTTCGGCTTCCTGAAGGTCTTCGTGCCCTCCGGCGTTCCCGGCATCCTGCTGCCGCTGGTCGTCGCCATCGAAATCATCTCGTTCCTGTCGCGCCCCATCAGCCTGTCGGTCCGTCTCTTCGCCAACATGCTGGCCGGACACATCACGCTGAAGGTCTTCGCAGGCTTCGTCGCATCGCTCGGCACCATGGGTGCGCTCGGCATCGGCGGCGCCATCCTGCCTCTCATCATGACCGTGGCGCTCACGGGTCTCGAATTCCTCGTCGCCTTCCTTCAGGCCTACGTCTTCGCGGTACTCACCTGCATGTACCTGAACGACGCGGTCCATCCGGGCGGTCACTGAGGAATAAGTCACGCAGGCCGGCAAACCACCGTCGCGCCTGCCAAGAAAAGCCGCAACAACCCTTCTCAAGGAGATCAACATGGAAGCGGAAGCAGCAAAGTACATCGGCGCGGGTCTGGCATGCCTCGGCATGGCCGGCACGGCTCTCGGCCTCGGCAACATCTTCGGCAGCTACCTTTCGGGCGCACTTCGCAACCCGTCGGCAGCCGACAGCCAGTTCGGCCGCCTCGTATTCGGCTTCGCCGTTACGGAAGCTCTGGGCATCTTCTCGCTGCTCGTAGCTCTGCTCCTCCTGTTCGCCGTCTAAGACGGTCGAGCTCGCCGGGCCGCGACACCATCGCGGCCCGTCATCCTTTTACAGTGCCGCCATTCTTTCTCGCGTATCGAGGGGGATATGAGCGTGGCCTTTTGAGTTGCCCCTGGAGATGAGCATGTTCGTGACCGCGGCCTATGCCCAGTCAACCACACCTCCCGAGGGCGAGACACCCCATGCCGCGCCTGGCGACGTGCACACCGAGACCGGTGTCGCATCAGAAGGCGGCCACGGCTCCGGCGTGTTTCCGCCTTTCGACCAATCGACATTCGCATCGCAGCTCGTGTGGCTGGCGATCACGTTCGGCCTGTTCTATCTGCTGATGCAGAAGGTGATCATGCCGCGGATTGCCGCTATTCTTGGCGAGCGCCATGATGCCATCGCCCGCGATCTCGACGCCGCCTCGCGCTCCAAGGCCGAAGCCGACGCCGCCATCGCGTCCTACGAGCAGGAGCTGGCCGCCGCCCGCGCCAAGGGTAACGCCATCGCCGCCAGCGCCCGTGAGGCGGCCAAGGTGAAGGCTGCTGCCGACCGCGCTGCCATCGAGGCCGCCCTGAACGACAAGATCGTCGCCGCCGAAAGCCGCATCGCGGACATCAAGGCGAGCGCGCTTGCCGATGTCGGCGCCATCGCCGAGGAAACCGCGTCCGCCATCGTCGAGCAGCTGCTCGGCCGCGATGTGCCGCGCACCGAAATCGCATCCGCCGTCAAGGCTGCGGCAGAGTAAGGGAGAAGACAGATGGATTTGACCTCTCTGGCGACATTCTGGGCCACCGTCGGCCTCGTTCTTTTCCTGGCTCTTATCGTGTACCTCAAGGTACCCGGCATGATGGGCAAGCAGCTCGACGAGCGCGCGACGCGCATTCGCAACGAGCTGGCCGAAGCCAAGCGCCTGCGGGAAGAAGCCCAGGCCCTGCTGGTGGAATACCAGCAGAAGCGTAAGGAAGCCGAAGCGGAAGCCGCCCACATCGTGGCAGCCGCCGAGCGCGAAGCCGAAGCCCTGACCGCCGATGCCAAGCTGAAGACGGAAGAATTCGTCGCCCGCCGCACCACGCTGTCGGAACAGAAGATCCGCCAGGCCGAAACCGACGCCATCAACGCCGTCCGCGCCACGGCCGTGGATATCGCCATCGCCGCCGCCGAACGCGTCATCACCGCCAAGGCCGACGCCTCGACCCAGCAGGCCCTCTTCGCCAGCTCGGTCAACGAGGTCAAGACGCGCCTCAACTGAGGCGTTACCGGCACCGAAGCCCCTTCATCGAGGGTTTTGGGTGCCCGAATGTCGGATACGCCGCAAGGCGAGTGGACATCCGGTAAGTCGCATTGAAACGATCGAAAGGCTGGCCATCGTGCCGGCCTTTTTCGTCTGCCCGACCAGCAAGGCCTCGCGTCGAGGCTGCCCCTCACCCTCACCCTCTCCCCGCCTGCGGGGCGAGGGGACGTGCCCCACTCGACGCTTTCGAGGGAGGTAGCCCGGTGCCTCAAGTCCCTTCGCCCCGCACGCGGGGAGAAGGTGGCGGCAGCCGGATGAGGGGCGAGCCACAGATGCTGACGCCGAACCCACACCACCATCCGCAAGCCTCACCGTGTCGCGACGATCCCCACGGCAGTGCCGATCATCAACCCGCCGGCGGCGCGGTTGATGCGGCGGATGGCTTTGGTGGTCCGTAACAGGCGACGTGCGCGCACGGCGAGCAGCACATGCCCGCCGATGACGACGGCTTCGACCGCGAGAATGATCGCGGCGAGTTCGAGAAGCGTCGTGATCGTGAATGTCGTGCCGACGACGTTCGGCAGAAGCGCGATGTAGAAGAGCGGCATTTTCGGGTTGCCGAGGTTGAGCGCGATGCCGGTGCAGAAGACGCCGAGGAGGCTGCCGCGCTCGGAAATCGACTGCATCTCCGGAAGCACGGGCGGCGCCGTCCAGAGCCGGATGCCCATCCAGACGAGATAGGCGGCACCCGCGAACCGCAGCACCGTCATCAGCGTTCCCATCTCCGTGGCAAGCACCGAGAGACCGAAGCCGGCGAGCGACAGGAAGACGAGAATGCCGAACACCGTACCGGCACCATAGGCAAGGCCCGAGGCGGGGCCATGCGAGATCGTGCGCAACACGATCGTCATATTGTCCGGCCCGGGACTCGCGGCGAAAACGAAGAAGGTCAGAGCGAAAGCAAGAAGCGTCACGGCATCCATATCGATCTCCTCCGGCGGGCGAGGGGGCGGCATTGGAGCCGAGCCGAAAGCCTGCCGCCCGAAAGTGTGCCGTGGTTTCGGGTGAACGACAAGGGTAAAAGCACCGGTTCATCTCTCTCTTGCGACGATCTCCCTCAGCAATGTGCTGGTCCACTGGGCGCGGAATGAGTTTTAGCGGCAGGTGTCAGCGGGACGCGGGCAGCTCGGCCGGGAGTGCGTCGATCTCGGCGTCGTCGACCCGAAGCGGCCGAAACGTCATCCTGTGCAGCCGGCAGGGGCCGTGGAGAACGATGGCGCTGCGGTGATGCGCGGTGGCGTAGCCGGCATGCATGGCAAAGCCGTAGCCGGGAAAGACGCCGTCCGCCCGGGTCATCATCCGGTCGCGGGCGACCTTGGCGACGATGGAGGCCGCGGCGATGGAGAGGGAACGGGCATCGCCCTTGATGACGGCCCGGCCCTCGCAGGCCAGCCCCGGCGGCACGTCCCGTCCGTCCGCAAGCACGAGAGCCGGCCGCCGATGGAGACCGCAGACCGCGCGCCGCATCGCGTCGAGGCTCGCCTTGCGGATATCCGTGCCGTCGATGCGGCCCGCGCCCGACGATGCGATCGAGACAGTGGCGGTCGCGAGGATCTCGGTAAACAGGACCTCCCGCCGCTGCGCCGTCAGCTGCTTGCTGTCGTTCAGGCCATCGGGAATGCGCTGCGGGTCGAGGATGACGGCGGCGGCGACCACAGGGCCGGCCAGCGGACCGCGACCAGCCTCGTCCGTGCCGGCGACCGGCCACAGACCTTCGCGCTTCGCCGCCTCTTCCAGACGGAAATCGGGGCTCAGGCGAATGTCGAAGAGGAGCGGGGAATCGGTCGTGGTGCGGCGTGCCATGGCGGCAAACTCGCACGGGAGACCGATTCCCCGCAAGACCCCCAGGCGGATGCGGCAGCGCCGGGGGCAGAGGGCAGGTGGCTTTGCGGAAGACACCTGCCGCGAGCGATCGCATGGTACGAGGGACATGCGATCCCATTCGATGTCCGGCATTTGCCGGTCGAAGATGACAGCCTCAGAGCAGCGAGAGCTGCACTCCGGTCCCGAGCGGGGGAACGAAGATATCGCAGTTCAGCGCCCGCCGGTTGGTGTTCAGCTCCAGCCGCTTGGCGGCAAGGTCGAAGCGGCGGCCGATCTGCCAGGCATAGGGTCCCGCACCCTTCATCCGCTTGGTGAAGTCGGCATCGTAGTCCTTGCCGTCGCGCATCGAGCGCACGAGCGACATGACGTGCCGGTAGCGATCCGGATAATGTTGCAGCAGCCAGTCGCGGAAGAGGGGGCTGACCTCCAGCGGCAGGCGCAGGATTACGTAGCTCGCCTCGCTCGCACCGGCCGCCTTGGCGGAGTCCAGCACGCGCTCGATCTCGTGGTCGTTCAACGCCGGGATGACGGGCGCCATCAGCACGCCGGTGGGAATGCCGGCCTCCGACAGCTTGCGGATCGCGTCCAGCCGCTTCTCCGGCGTCGAGGCGCGCGGTTCCATCAGCCGCGCCAGCTTGCGGTCGAGTGTCGTCACCGAAAGGCCGACCCGGGCAAGGCCCTTCTCCGCCATCGGCGCGAGAATGTCGATATCGCGCAGGACCATTGCCGATTTGGTGACGATCATGACCGGGTGATCCGCCGCCTTCAGCACCTCCAGGATCTGGCGCATGATCCGCCATTCCTTCTCGATCGGCTGGTAAGGATCCGTATTCGTGCCGATGGCGATCGGCTTCACCTTGTAGCCGGGCTTGGCCAGTTCGCGCTCCAGAAGCTTGGCGGCATCGGGCTTGGCAAACAGCCGTGCCTCGAAATCGAGCCCCGCGGACAGGCCCATATAGGCGTGCGTCGGCCGGGCGAAGCAGTAGATGCAGCCATGCTCGCAGCCGCGATAGGGATTGACCGAGCGGTCGAAGGGAATGTCGGGCGAATCGTTGCGGGCGATGATCGTGCGCGGCTTCTCCACCTGCACCTCGGTCTTGAACGGCGGCAGGTCCTCCAGCGAGTTCCAGCCATCGTCCTCGGTGCTGCGCGTCACAGGCTCGAACCTTCCCGAGGTGTTGATCCCGGCGCCACGGCCGCGACGGCGGTCCACCTCGATGCGAAGGCCGCTTTCGACCATCAGTGCGTCGGCCACATCGGCCCGATTGCCGGGCGCAAATGCGCCCTGCCTCACATGGGACAGATCGTTCATGGGACACTCCGGGGAACATGGACGGTGCGGTTTTCGCCGAGCCGTCATGTCGTTCTCTCTTCGGTTCGTCGTAACCATAAAATGAGAACAATGCAAGAACAAATACACGGGCAATGTCTTCAGGGCATTCCCGGCGCCCCCGGATTCATCATGAATGACGGGATACTGTTCCGTTCTGCACAGGTTTTATGGCATTCCCGCGGGCAATGCGGTACGACCGGCCATGCTGACGATCCTGATGGAAACCCGCGATAGCGAGACGAGGCTGGCGCAATCGCTGGCCGCGCTGGTGGCCGGCGCGGTGGAGGGTCTCGTCAGCGACGTGATCATCCTCGATCACGGCTCGCAGGATGCCTCCGGCCGCGTGGCCGATGCCGCGGGCGCGCGGTTCCTCACGAGCTGGGAGATGGCCGATGTCATCCGCTCGGCACGCGGCGAATGGCTGCTTCTGATCGAGCCGGGCGCCCGGCCGCTCGGGCGCTGGGTGGATGAGATCGCCGAGCATATGGCCATCGGCCGCGGCCCCGCCTGCTTCTCGGCCTCCCGCCGGCACCGCCGGTCCCTTCTGTCACGTCTCGCATTGCGCCGCCCGCCGCTGGAGCAGGGGTTCCTCCTCAAGCGCACGCAGGCCGCGGGTATGACGAGAACGGGTATGATGCTCGCCGATTTCGTCTCCCGTCGCGGTGTGCACCGCCTGTCGAGCGAGCTTATGCCGGCTTGGGCTTCGGGTCGGTGAGGGTTTAAAGAAGGAAGGCCCTCTCTGCCCTGCCGGGCATCTCCCCCACAAGGGGGGAGAAGATCCTGGGCTGCCGACACAACCCTATAAAAAACGTCAGAGATAGTGCTGAGGGCGCGCCCCGGGTCTTCTCCCCCCTTGTGGGGGAGATGCCCGGCAGGGCAGAGAGGGCCTTTTTTATCCCCAGAACAACTTCGGTCCGCTTACGAATCCACCCACCCACTCACCGCTTCAGATGCTCGTCCAGCCGCGGCATGATCTCCACGAAATTGCAGGGCCGGTGGCGCAGGTCGAGTTGCTGGCTGAGGATGCCGTCCCAGGCATCGCGGCAGGCTCCGGGCGAGCCGGGCAGCACGAAGACGAAGGTGGCGTTCATGACGCCGCCGGTGGCGCGCGACTGGATGGTCGAGGTGCCGATCTTCTCATACGAAATGCGATGGAAGATGGCGGAGAATCCGTCCATTTTCTTCTCGAACAAGGGCTCCAGCGCCTCCGGCGTGACATCGCGCCCGGTAAAGCCCGTGCCGCCGGTGGTGATGATAACGTCGATCTCGGGGTCGAGGCTCCAGGCCGTTACCTGACCGGCGATGGCGGCGCGGTCGTCGGGCACGATGCCGCGTGCGGCCAGCACATGGCCGGCCTCCGTCAGTCGTGCCACCAGCGTGTCGCCGGATGTGTCCGTCTCCGGTGTGCGGGTGTCGGAAACGGTGAGCACCGCGATGGAAACGGGCACGAAGGTGCGCGTCGTGTCGATCGTCATAGCCGTTTGTCCTTAGCTTCCCAGCGTGTTGCAGGGCAGAAGATACCAGTCGGGATGAGCCTCGCGGATGCGCGCCGCCGCCCGGTCTCGCGCCTCGATGTCGAGGAAGAGC
This sequence comes from Rhizobium sp. PP-CC-3A-592, assembly GCF_003217095.1. Lineage (GTDB taxonomy): Bacteria > Pseudomonadota > Alphaproteobacteria > Rhizobiales > Rhizobiaceae > Ferranicluibacter. The sequence goes on along the minus strand of NZ_QJSR01000001.1, from coordinate 848,437 downwards.
CCGAAGCACGTGGCGCCTGAGCCGGACATGCGGGCAAACGCCGCGCCGGCCTCGACGAGCGCCGCCCGCGCCGCGCCGATGACGGGCGCAAGCGAGAGCGCCGGCGGCTCCAGATCGTTGCGTGTCGCGGCAATCGCCGCAATCCAGTCTTCCGGTGAGGCAAGCCGTTCGGGGAGTGTCAGCGGCGGGTTGGTCTTGTCGGTCAGCGCGCGGAACACGGCGGGCGTGGAAACCGCAGCACCGGGATTGACCAGCAGGGTCGGAAAGGCCGGCAGACCGATGACCGGCCTGATCGCCTCGCCGATCCCGCGCGCGACCAGCGGCCGACCGGTCAGGCACATCGGCAGGTCCGCGCCGAGCGAGAGGCCCAGTGCAGCGAGGTCGATATCCACATCGGTGTCTAGCGACGCGCCCCAGAGGTGCAGAAGCCCGGTGAGGGCCGCGGCGGCATCCGCCGAGCCGCCGCCGATGCCGGAGGCGATGGGCAGGTTCTTGGTCAGATGCAGGGCGACCGGCGCGCAGGGCAGACCGAGCATGGTCAGCCGCGTGCGCAGCAGATCGCGCGCCTTTAGCACGAGATTGGCGTGCCCGCCCTCGGCACCCAGCGGCACGTCGCCTGCATAGGGGCCGGAGACGGTGAAGCTGTCGGTTTCGGAGAAAGCCAGCGAGAGCCTGTCGCCTTCATCCGCAAAGGTCACGAGGCTTTCGAGCAAATGATGGCCGTCGGCACGCTGGCCGACGACATGCAGCGCGAGATTGATCTTCGCCGGTGCCATCAGCACCAGCGGCACGTCAGCACCCTGATCCGCCGGAGCAGATGCGCTCAAGACCTCCGGCATGACAAGGGTGTCAGGCACGGGCCGACATCAGGACTTCTTGCCGGGCACGGCCACTTCCGGTGGCTTCGGCTTGCCCTCGGCGTCGGCCGCCGCGGGAGCCTTTGTCTCCAGAGCCGGCAGGCCGTTCTCGATCTTCGCCTTGATCTTCGGGATCTCGTCTTCCTCGGGCTTCAGCTCCAGCGTCTGGTTCCACTGGAACACGGCCTCAAGCTTGCGGCCGACGCGCCAGTAGGCGTCGCCCAGATGGTCGTTGATCGTGGGATCGCCGGCCATCAGCTCGGCGGCGCGTTCGAGTTCGGCCACGGCCTCGTCGAACTGTCCCAGCCGGAAATAGGCCCAGCCGAGCGAATCGACGATGTAGCCGTCATCCGGCTTCAGCTCGACGGCGCGGCGGATCATGTTCAGCCCCTCGTCGAGGTTGATGTTCTTGTCCACCCAGGAATAGCCGAGATAGTTCAGCACCTGCGGCTGGTCGGGGTTCAGCTCCAGCGCCTTCTTGAAGCTCGGCTCGGCCTTTTCCCATTCCTTCAGCCGCTCATAGGCGATGCCGCGCTGGAAGTAGATCGACCAGTCGGTCCGCTTGGGCATGGGACCCAGGACCTCGATCGCCTTGTCGTAGGTGACGGCCATCTCCTTGTAGTCCTTGGCATCCGAAAGCACGCTGCCATAGGCGACATAGCTTCGGATGTCCTTCGGATCGAGGTCGATCAGCTCGCGCAGGTGGTTCTTTGCTTCATCCACCTTGCCGACTTCGGCCAGCGCCAGCCCCAGCTGCATTTCCGACAGGCGGCGCATGGGCGAACCCTGCGGCACCTGTTGGTAGAGTGCGATGGCGCGCTCCGGCTTCTTCAGCGTCTCGGCAATGCCGCCGAGCATCACGAGGATGTCGGCACTGTCGGGATCGAGCGCCCGCGCCGTCTGCAGGTAGAGCGAGACGATATCTTCCGCACCCTCGCGGTTGAGGGCGGCACCCACGGAAAACAGCACGGCGGCCGCACCCTGGCTCGCATTGCGGACCTGCTGTTCCTGCGGCTTGCCATCCTCGATGCTCTTGCGAAGGGCGTCGAGCGGCGCGTAATTGTTGACGAAGCTCTGCCCGAGCGAAATCGTGTCGAGCGCCTTCTGCTTGTTGCCGTCCGTCGCTTCCAGCCGCGCCAGCGCGATCACCGAGCGGATGAACGTGTCGGGAGCAGCACCGCCGCCATTGCGGTCCGTCACGGCCTCGTTGAATTTGGTGCGCGCGGTCTGCTTGTCGCCGGCAGCGAGCGCGATCGCACCCTGCTGGTAGGTCTTGAAGATGGCGAACCATTCCGGTCCCTTCATCTCCTGGATCATGGCGATGGCGTCCTTGGGCTTGCCCTGTCCGGCCTTCGCCCAGGCCAGCAGCAGGCCGTTCATCATCCGGTCCAGATCGTTCGGCCCGGAATATTTCAGGATCTTCTCCGCATTGCGGAATTCCTTTTTGCGGATCGCATCGACGCCGCGCACGACGGTGGTGATCCGCTCGACGGAATCATCGTCCTTCAGCTGCGTCGCGATCTTCACGCCCTCGGCGAAATCGCCGTTCATCAGCGAGGTGATCATCAGCCGCTGCTTGACCTCGACATTGTCGGGCTCGAACTCCAGTGCCGTGCGGTAGAGCTTGGTCGCGGTGTCGAGATCGTGATCGACGTCCGCGGTGCGGGCCGCAAGGAACGATCCGGAGAAGCTGTTGACGGAGTTCACGTCGAAGGGCTTGGCGGTCTCCGCTTCGGCCTTGGCGGCCGGAGCCGTGGTTTCCTGGGCGAATGCCGGGCCCGAAACGATGCCGGCAAGCGTCAGAAACGCCACGCTGGTGAGCATCCGAAGAATATGTTTTTGCCGCATGACAAGCCTTTCGTTTCGGATGCGCCGCGCAAGCGCCTAACCGGAATCAGTTCTGTAGTGATAACGCAGTCCGCGCAGAACCGGAATTGCGTCCACCCGGGTTTGCCTATCAGTAAACCCGGGTTTGCCGAGCCTCGAAAAGGATCACCCTTGGTTGCGGCAGGCTTGGCAAGACAGAATGGCTTTTTTGGCGCAAGGCCTCACAAAACTGCCTGTCCCGGCCCGATCTCCCAAAGCCGGCCGCCGGCGTCAGTTCACCCGGTCGATGCAGAAGTCGATGACCTCCAGCAGCGCATCCTTCCACGGCGAGGCGGGCAGGGGCGCCAGCGCATCGCGCGCGATCATGCCGTAATGCCGGGCCCGGGCGATCGTGTCGGTCAGGCCACCATAGCGCGTGATGAGCCCCATGGCGTGTTCCAGGTTCTCGTCGGTGGCATTGCCGCCCTCGATCGCGTCCTTCCAGAAGCTGCGCTCCTCCGCCGTTCCCCGGCGATAGGACAGGATGACCGGCAGGGTGATCTTGCCCTCGCGAAAATCGTCGCCGACATTCTTGCCGAGATCGGCCGATTTGCCGCCATAGTCGAGAACGTCGTCGACCAGCTGGAAGGCGAGGCCGAGATTCATGCCGTAGGACTTCAGCGCATTGCGCGAGGAGCGATCCGTCTTGGCGACGATCGGGCCGACTTCGGCGGCCGCCGCAAACAGCGCCGCGGTCTTTGCGCGGATGACGGAGAGATAGTCGTCCTCCGTCGTTTCCATGTTCTTGGCGACGGAGAGCTGCAGCACCTCGCCCTCGGCGATGACGGAGGCGGCGGTCGAGAGAACGTCCAGCGCATCAAGCGAGCCGACCTCGACCATCATCCGGAAGGCCTGGCCGAGCAGGAAGTCGCCGACGAGCACGCTCGCCTGGTTTCCCCAGATCATCCGTGCCGTGGACTTGCCGCGCCGCAGGTCGCTCTCGTCCACCACATCGTCGTGCAGCAGTGTTGCCGTGTGCATGAACTCGACGCTGGTCGCCAGCTTCACATGCGCATCGCCCTTGAAGTCGAACATGGCGGCCGACGCGAGCGTCAGCATGGGCCGGAGCCGTTTGCCGCCTGACGAGATCAGATGGTTGGCAACCTCGGGGATCATCTCGACATCCGATCCGGCCTTTGCCAGGATCAGCTGGTTCACCCGCTCCATGTCGGCTTTGGTCAGATCGACCAGCGGCTGCACCGAGGCCTGTTTGTTCTTGCCGTCTTCCAGCGGTATCACGACGCCCAAGGCGAAGCACTCCTGTTCAAGCTACTCCTCTGAGAATAGAAAGGGGTGGCTTTCGCGGCAAGTGGCGATTTGTCCCAAGCCACTGACGAATGGGGAAAAAGCGAGACAGATGAAAGAATTGATCCGTACCAACGATGCCGTCGTGCTCTCTTTCGCCGAAAGTCTGATGCGCGACGCCGGCATTATCTGCTTCATTGCCGACCAGGGCATGAGCATTCTCGACGGTTCGCTCGGCCTGCTGCCGCGCCGCCTCATGGTGCAGGGCGAGCGCGCCGACGAGGCGAGGGGCATCCTGTCGGATGCCGGCCTTGCGGCGGAACTGCGGGACCAGTGATATGGTTTCCGGTCGATCAGACCGGAAACCGTATTCCGTCCATTGAAAATCCGGCCCTCCGGCCAGAGATTTTCGATGGTTCTTGTTTCCGGTTCGCGGAACGCGATCAGCCGGAAACCGTATG
>NZ_QJSR01000001.1:551715-843911 GCF_003217095.1 Rhizobium sp. PP-CC-3A-592 | reverse complement strand
AACCGTATTCCGTCCATTGAAAATCCGGCCCTCCGGCCAGAGATTTTCGATGGTTCTTGTTTCCGGTTCGCGGAACGCGATCAGCCGGAAACCGTATGATGGGGCGGACCACGTATGACGCCTGAGATGACCATGGATCGGGATGCCGCCGGTGAGACCGTCGACAGTTTCCACCGCGGACGCTTCCACCTCGTTCAGCCGCTCGGCCGCGGCCATCGGGCCGGCATGGATGCTATGCTGCTCGCTGCACTGGTGCCCGACACGAACCGGGGGGGCGTGAAAGTTGCCGATCTCGGTGCCGGCGCCGGCGCGGCCGGCATGGCGGTGGCCGTCCGCGTGCCCTCCGCGCAGGTCCTGCTCGTGGAGCGCGCGCCGGAAATGGCGACGTTCGCCCGCCGCAGCATTGCTCTTCCGCAAAACGCCGCGTTTGCGGATCGCCTCGATGTGCTGGAGGCCGATGTCGCGCTGACCGGTCGCGCCCGAATCGCGGCCGGCCTGCCGAGCGACGTCTTCGACCATGTCGTCATGAACCCGCCCTTCAACAACGGCGCCGACCGCCGGACGCCGGACGCGCTGAAAGCCGAGGCGCATGCCATGAGCGACGGGCTCTTCGACGCCTGGATCCGCACGGCCGGTGCGATCCTGCGGCCCGGCGGCCAGCTGTCGCTGATCGCGCGGCCGGAATCGATCGGCGAGATCATGGCGGCCTGCGGGCGCCGGTTCGGCGGTCTGGAGATCACGCCGCTCCTGCCGCGGGCCGGCGAAAATGCGGTGCGCATCCTCCTGACCGGCATCAAGCAGTCGCGCGCGCGCCTCACCCTGCGGGCGCCGCTCGTCATGCACGGGGAGGGCTCTCACGCCTTTCTCAAGGAGGTCGATGACCTCAACAACGGCCGCGCCTTCCACGCCCGGCGCTGAATTTACCGTGATGCCCCCCGCATGCCATTGTGTCCGCAGCGGCAATTCCTACATCCGGCAGAGAATGTTCACGATAAGGAGACGGACTTGGCCGGTTTCATGAAGAGGTTGCTGCCGAAGCGCTTTCGCAAGCAGGGTGTGACGATTCCCGTCGTGCGCCTGCACGGCGCCATCATGGCGGGCGGCAGCGCGTTCCGGCCGATGCTCAACATTTCCGCCGTCGGCCCGCTTCTCGAGCGCGCCTTTGCCGACAAGGACGCCCCGGCGGTGGCCATCGCCATCAATTCGCCGGGCGGCTCGCCCGTCCAGTCGCGGCTGATCTACCAGCGCATCCGCGATCTCGCGGTGGAAAAGAACAAGCGCGTCCTCGTCTTTGTGGAAGATGTCGCGGCCTCCGGCGGCTACATGATCGCGCTCGCCGGTGACGAGATCATCGCCGACCCCACCTCCATCGTCGGCTCCATCGGCGTCGTCTCCGGCGGCTTCGGCTTCACCGAATTGCTGGAAAAGGTCGGCATCGAGCGCCGCGTCTACACGGCCGGTGAAAACAAGGTGATGCTCGATCCGTTCCAGCCCGAGAAGGAAAAGGACGTCGCCTATCTCAAAAGCCTGCAGCAGGAAATCCACGGCGTCTTCACCGGCATGGTGAAAGCCCGGCGCGGGCATCTGCTGACCGATGACGCCGAGATCTTCTCCGGCCTGTTCTGGACCGGCGAACGCGCCCGCGCCCTCGGCCTCGTCGATGGCCTCGGCGACATGCGCGGCGAACTCAAGCGCCGCTACGGCGAAAAGACGGAGTTGCGGCTGGTCAGCGCATCGCGCGGCCTGCTCGGACGTCGCCAGCCCGGGGTGGGCCTTGCGACAGGCATCGGCAGCGGCCTCGCCCTTTCCGCCGTCGCCGGTCTTGCCGAAGCGGCAGAAGAAAAGGCATTATGGGGCCGGTTCGGTCTCTAGGGACAGACCGCACCCGCGTGGGACCACGATCGGTCGAAGCGCGGGATGCTGTTTCTCCATCGCAACAAGGTCGGGCCCCGTCTCCCGCTGGAACCCACGATGCCCCAACTCATCCTCTTCCTGATCGTCGCCGCCATCGCCTGGTTCGGCTACCGCAAGTTCGTGCTCGACGCCGAACGCCTCGCCCGCCAGCGCGAACGCGTCCGCAAGCAGCAGCAGACGGGGTCGCAGGGCACGCTGGTAAAGGACCCGGCGACGGGGGAGTATCGGCTCAAGCAGGATTGACGGCAGCGGAACGAGGTCGCGGTATCATGTCAGGCGGCCTTGCACGGAAACCGTCCAGTCTGAGCCCGCATAACCGACGTGCCGCACGACGACGGTCTTGATGTCTTCGTGAACGGTGATGCAGAGGACCGCCTTTTCGGCTGCCGGTACGACGCGAAAGTTGTCGGGAAAGTCGGCGCGGATCGAGCCGCGATAGGGAAAAGCAGCCAAGGCCTTCACCACGGTTTCGATCTCGCGCAGTTTTCGTTGGGCTGCCTGTTTTCCGGCGTAGTTTGCGACGAGGACGTAGATATCAACGAGATCCTGCTCGGCTTTCCGATGATAGCGCACCCGGTAGCGTGTGTTCATTGCCTTTCGGGGGCAGCGATGCGCGCGCGAACGCGATCGAAGAGGTCGTCTTCATCCATCGCGATGGTCTCTTCGATGGGCGTGTCCAACCGCCGACGCAACGCATCCGCATTGAGGTGGAGGACCTCATCGACAGCCGCCTGATCCTGGCGGATCATCATATTTTCGAGGCTCGCCGCAAGCACCGTATCAACGGATGGGAACTGTCCGTCTTCGACCATTTTCTCCGCATATCGCATCAGATCTTCCGGCAGGCTGATGGTCGTCTTGACATTCATCGGTGTCTCCATCGCAAAACCGCAGCCAACATACCTTAAACATTGACCCCTGTCGCCGCCCGTGGCACTCGTCCGGTCTCCATAATACGTCACCGGTGATTGATCTGCCATGTCTGCTCTGACCGATTTGCCCGACCTGCCCGACCACATGAACCCGAAGCGCTCGTTCCAGGCTCTGATCCTGACCCTGCACGCCTACTGGGCCGACAAGGGTTGCGCGGTGCTGCAGCCCTACGACATGGAAGTGGGCGCGGGCACGTTTCATCCGGCAACCACGCTGCGGGCGCTGGGGCCAAAGCCCTGGCGGGCCGCCTATGTGCAGCCCTCGCGTCGCCCGACAGACGGGCGCTACGGCGAAAACCCCAACCGGTTGCAGCATTATTATCAGTATCAGGTCATCCTGAAGCCGAACCCGTCGAACCTGCAGGAGCTCTATCTCGGCTCGCTTGCCGCCATCGGCCTCGATCCGCTGCTGCACGATATCCGCTTCGTCGAGGACGACTGGGAAAGCCCGACGCTCGGCGCCTGGGGTCTCGGCTGGGAGTGCTGGTGCGACGGTATGGAGGTCTCGCAGTTCACCTATTTCCAGCAGGTCTGCGGCATCGAATGCTCGCCCGTGTCCGGCGAGCTGACCTATGGCCTCGAGCGGCTGGCCATGTATGTCCAGGGCGTCGACAATGTCTACGACCTCAATTTCAACGGCCGCGAGGGTGCGGAGAAGATCAGCTATGGCGACGTCTTCCTGCAGGCCGAGCAGGAATATTCGCGTCACAATTTCGAATATGCCAACACCACGATGCTGCACCAGCATTTCATCGATGCGGAAGCCGAGTGCCTGGCCTTGCTGAAGGCCGGCGCACCTGGGGATGGCGCACCGGGAGACAACGCCAACCTCGCTCTGCACAAATGCGTGTTCCCGGCCTACGACCAGTGCATCAAGGCGAGCCACGTCTTCAACCTGCTGGATGCCCGCGGCGTCATCTCGGTGACGGAGCGCCAGAGCTACATCCTGCGGGTGCGCACGCTGGCCAAGGCCTGCGGCGAAGCCTTCCTGATGACCGATGCCGGCGGCGTCAACCTTGAGGCAGCGTCAGCCGCTGCCTGAACGGTCAGTCCTGCCAGGAACGGTGGATGGGGCGGTGAATGTTGAGCGGCGCGCTGTCGAGCAGGCGGGGCGTAAAGCGGTTGCGTTCGCCGCGCAGCGCGACGAGATGACTGATGCCGGTGAGCATCACGGCGGACAGGGCGATGATGGCGAGAAGCGTCATGGTCACGGTCTCCTTGTCTTGAGGAAGCCATAGCTTCCGAATGAGGTTTGTCAGGCCGTCATTGCCGACAGGTCGGTGCCCGATACATCGCGACAGCGATACATCCATGACACCCGGCAGCGCGAACGCGCTGCAACGTCGGACGTGTGCCGAACGAGCGGTCTCCTCGATCGAGGTATCCGCCAAGGTCCGGCGTTGGAAATCGGAAGATGTCGCGCGCCATCGATCGGCAGTGCGTCGTCATCGTGACATCCATCATGGCAGGTTAAGCCGGATCGAGGCTGACGCCAATCCTGACAAATCGCCCATCATTTCCGGTGAAACCAGCCTTCAAGAGCCTCTTCCCGGCCCGTAAGGCAGTGGGCAGCGGGGTAAAAGCACGCTATGGAGATGCGGGCCGGCAGGGCGTAAGGTCCGGTTCGGCTTGCCGGCCGCGCACCGGCCCGTGTGTTCCGTGTCATTCGTCGCGTGCAGTGAGATGCGCGGCATCTGGGGAGAGAGAAAATGATCGCAGGTCTCGTCATTCTGGCCGTCGTCGCCGGCTATCTCGTCCTGGTCTATAACGGGCTGGTCAAAGCGCGGAACGTCAAGGAAGAGGCCTGGTCGGGCATCGACGTGCAGCTGAAGCGCCGCGCCGACCTGATCCCCAACCTGCTCGAAACCGTCAAGGGCTATGCGGCGCACGAGCGCGGCACGCTCGAAGAAATCGTCAACCTGCGCAACCGCGCCCAGGCCGTGCCGGCCGGCGATGTCGCGGGGCGCGCGCAGGCGGAAGGCATGCTCGGCCAGGCGCTCGGCAAGCTGTTCGCCCTGGCGGAAGCCTATCCCGACCTCAAGGCCAACCAGAATTTCTCCGAGTTGCAGGCCTCGATCGAGGGCACCGAAGACGAGATCCAGATGTCGCGCCGCTATTACAATGGTGCCGCGCGCGACCTGAACGTCAAGGTCGAGAGTTTTCCGTCGAACCTCGTCGCCGGTCCGCTCGGCTTTTCCAAGGCACCCTATTTCGAGATCACCAGCGAAGCCGACCGCGCGGTTCCCGCGATCAAGTTCTGAGCCGCGCCGAAAAGATCACAAGAGACAGTCGCATGATCCATGCCCAGAAGACCTCGACCCAGAAATCCGTGACCATCACGCCGCCGTCGCACCCGCTTGAGGGTGCCGTCAGCCCGCCCGGCTCGAAGTCGATCACCAATCGCGCGCTGCTGCTCGCGGGCCTTGCCAATGGCACCAGCCGGTTGACGGGCGCGCTGCGCAGCGACGATACGCGCTATATGGCCGAGGCCCTGCGCGCCATGGGCGTCGAGGTGCGCGAGCCCGACCCGACCACCTTCGTCGTCACCGGCACGGGCCGGCTGACGGCACCGGCCGCACCGCTCTTCCTCGGCAATGCCGGCACGGCCACCCGCTTCCTCACGGCTGCCGCCGCCCTCGTCGATGGCACCGTGGTCGTGGATGGCGACCAGCACATGCGCAAGCGGCCGATCGCGCCGCTGGTCGAAGCGCTGCGCTCCCTCGGCGTCGTGCTCTCTGCCGAAACCGGCTGCCCGCCGGTCACCGTCACCGGCACAGGCCGCATTCCGGGACGCCGCGTCGAGATCGATGCCGGCCTCTCCAGCCAGTATGTCTCCGCGCTGCTGATGGCTGCGGCCGGTGCTGCGCCATCCGATGAGACCGTCGAGCCGCTCGAAATCGTACTGGCCGGCGACGAGATCGGTGCACGCGGCTATATCGACCTGACGCTTGCCGCCATGCGCGCCTTCGGCGCCCGCGTCGAGCAGGCCTCGTCCTCCGTCTGGCGCGTCTGGCCGACGGGCTACACCGCGACCGACTTCCGCATCGAGCCCGACGCGTCGGCCGCCACCTATCTCTGGGCAATGGAAAAGCTGACCGGCGGCCGCATCGATCTGGGCGTCCCCACGGCAGATTTCTCGCAGCCGGATGCCCGCGCTTACCATGTCATCGCCCAGTTTCCGCATCTCCCCGCCGTCATCGACGGGTCGCAGATGCAGGATGCCGTGCCGACGCTCGCCGTGCTCGCCGCCTTCAACGAAACGCCGGTCCGCTTCACCGGCATCGCCAACCTGCGCGTCAAGGAATGCGACCGCGTGCGCGCGCTCTCGCTCGGCCTGACGAACATCCGCGCCGGGCTTGCCACGGAAGAGGGCGACGACCTGCTGGTCGCCTCGGATCCCGGCCTTGCCGGGCAGACCCTGCCGGCCGAGATCGACACCTTTGCCGATCACCGTATCGCCATGAGCTTTGCGCTGGCGGGCCTGAAGATCGGCGGCATCGCCATTCTCGATCCGGATTGCGTCGGCAAGACCTATCCGGATTACTGGGATGCGCTCGCCTCGCTGGGCGTCGATATGACCGTCCGGTCGGCGTGATCCGATGAAGCGCGCGGGAACCACGATCTGGCAGGGCTTGCTGGCATGGACGGCGCAGAAGGCGCAGAGGGAAGGTGCATCGCCGCTGATCGCGGTTCTCACCGCCCTCTTTCTCCTCGCCGGCATCACCGCGGGTCTCGCACGGGCTGAAGAGCGTATCCTCTCCTATGATTCGCAGATCGAGGTCGCCCGGGACGGCACCCTGACGGTCACCGAGACGATCCGCGCGATGGCCGAGGGCGACCTGATCAAGCGCGGCATCTATCGCGATTTTCCGCTGACCTTCACCGACGACGATGGCCGCACGCACCGCGTCGGTTTCCAGCTGATCTCGGTCGAGCGCGATGGCGAAGCGGAGCCGTCGCGCACCGAAACCATCGATGGCGGCATCCGTATCTATACCGGCGACAAGGATGTCTTCCTGTCGAACGGCGTCCACACCTTTGCGCTGACCTACACGACCGACCGCCAGATCCGCTATTTCGAGGATCACGACGAGCTTTACTGGGGCGTCACGGGCACCGGCTGGGCCTTTCCGATCGACGAGGCGAGCGCCACCGTGCTCCTGCCGGGCGGCGCGCGGCCGCAGGCGTTGAATGTCTTTACCGGTGCCTATGGCTCCAAGGACAAGTTCGCGCGCGGCGCCACCGCCGGCAACGGCGCGACGTTCCGCACCACGCGACCGCTCGGGCCCCAGGAAGGCCTGACCATCGTCATGAGCCTGAAGAAGGGCGTGATCGCGCCGCCGAGCGAGGCGCAGTTGCGGGCGGCCTGGTGGCAGGAGAACATGGCCGCGATCCTCGCCGGCGTCGGCCTCCTCGTCGTCGCCGCCTATTACGGCTGGATCTGGCGGCGTGCCGGGCGCGATCCGGATGGCGGCGTCGTCGTGCCGCGATGGGACCCGCCCGAAAACGCCTCGCCGGCACTCGTCAACTATATCGACAATCGCGGCTTTGCCGATGGCGGCTGGACCGCGATTTCCGCCGCAGCGCTCAACCTCGCCGTCACTGGCCGCGTCGTGCTGGAGGATCTCGAAAAGGCGCTCGTCATCGCCGCCACCGGCAAGAAGGCGGCAACCGACAAGCTGCCCACCGGCGAAGCCGCCCTGCTGCGCGCCGTCGAGGATGCCGATGGCCGTCTGGTCATCGACCGCGAAAACGGCCCCGCCGTCCAGAAGGCGGGCGAAGCCTTCCGCAAGGCGATGGAAAGCGAGCATCGCGGCAAATATTACAAGGCGAATATCGGCGCCATCATCGCCGGCATCGCGCTGTCCGTCGCCTTCATCCTGGCGATCCTGGTGCTCGGAACGCTCGACGATGCCGGTGCGGCCATCGTCATCGTGCCCGTCGTCATCGCCGTGTTCGTCGCCATCTTCATTGCCGTCTTCGGCCGCTCCATCCGCCGCAAATCGGGCCTTGCCGGGCGCATTGCCGGCATCGTCGCCCTCTCGGTCTTCGGCTTCATCGGCGTCACCGTCTTCGGCGGCCTCATCGCCTCCATCGCCTTCGAGGCCGTCGAGACGCACCAGCTGCCGCTGCTCGCCGGCATCGGTGGCATCGTGCTGGTCAATCTCGTCTTCCTGTTCCTGATGGGCGCCCCGACGCCGGTCGGCGCGAAGATGTCGGCGCATATCGCGGGTCTGCGGCAGTATCTCACGCTGGCCGAGCAGGAGCGCATGAACATGGCCGGCGCGCCGACCATGTCGCCCAAACATTATGAAACCCTGCTGCCCTATGCGGTGGCGCTGGGTGTGGAAAAGCCCTGGTCGAAGACCTTCGACGCCTGGCTTGCCACCGCGGCCGCCGGGGCTGCTGCCTATGCGCCGGGCTGGTATGCGGGCGCCGGGGGCTATGGTGGATTCGGCGATCGCATGGGCGGCTTTGCCGGCTCCATGGCGGGCGCCATGCAGTCGTCGCTTCCGCCACCGCCCAAGAGCTCCAGCTCCGGCTTTTCCTCCGGCGGCGGCTTTTCTGGCGGCGGTGGCGGCGGCGGCGGCGGCGGCGGCTGGTAGCTTGCCTCTGTCGCTGGGAAACAACGCTGCCAAACCGCGCCTATCATGGTGACTTTTCGCAGCGGGATTGCTAAGGCGACGGGCATCCGTTCGCTTTACCGAAAAGTCTGAGTGCCATGCCCGATCTTCTGCTTGAACTCCGCTCCGAGGAAATCCCTGCCGGCATGCAGCGCAAGGCTGCCGGCGACCTCAAGAAGCTGTTGACGGACGCGATGGTCGAGGCGGGCCTGACCTATGAGGGCGCCCGCGAATACTGGACGCCGCGCCGCCTGACGCTCGACATTCGCGGCGTCACCGCCCGCTCCGCCGATGTGCGCGAGGAAAAGAAGGGACCGCGCACCGACGCCAACGAAAAGGCCATCGAAGGCTTTTTGCGCGCGGCGGGCCTCGCCTCCATCAGCGACGCGCATGTCCATTCCGATCCGAAGAAGGGCGATTTCTACGTCGCGCATCTGGTGAAGCCCGGCCGCGCCGCCGAGGAGATCGTCGCCGACGTGATGCCCGGCATCATCCGCAATTTCCCCTGGCCCCGCTCCATGCGCTCGGGCGTCGCCTCCACCCGTCCCGGCGCGCTGCGCTGGGTGCGTCCGCTGCAATCCATCGTCTGCACCTTCGGCCCCGAGAACGAGGAGACCCAGGTCATCGCCTTCGAGGTTGACGGTCTGGTCGCCGGCAATGTCACCTATGGTCACCGCTTTCACGCGCCGGACCCGATCACGGTCCGCCGCTTCGCCGACTATATCGAGAAGCTGGAAAAGGCCAAGGTCGTGCTCGACGCCGAGCGGCGCAAGGAGATCATCGCCGCCGACGCCGGCAATCTGGCTTTTGCCAGCGGGCTGGAACTGGTCGAGGATGCAGGCCTGCTGGAAGAGGTTGCGGGCCTCGTCGAATGGCCGGTCGTGCTCATGGGCACCTTCGATGAGGGCGACCTCTCGATTCCCTCCGAAATCATCCGCCTGACCATCAAGACCAACCAGAAGTGCTTCGTCACCCGCCGCCCGGGGGAGGAGACCCTTTCCAACCACTTCATCCTTGTCTCCAACATCGAGGCGAAGGACGGTGGCAAGGAAATCGTGCACGGCAACGGCAAGGTCGTGCGCGCCCGCCTGTCCGACGCCCGCCACTTCTGGACCCGCGACCAGCGCGCCCTGCCGGACTTGGAGACGCTCCGCGCCTCCGCCGAAAAATTCGGCCTCGATCTCGCAAAACCGCTCGACCAGCGCATGGCGAAGCTCGACGCGCTGAACGTGACGTTCCATGCCAAGCTCGGCACCGAGGGCGAACGCGTGCAGCGTATCCGCGCACTCGCCGCCGACCTCTGTGCCGTCACCGGTGCGAACCCCAAGCTGGTCGACCGCGCCGTGGTCCTTTCGAAAGCCGACCTGCGCACCGAAGCCGTCGGCGAGTTCCCCGAACTTCAGGGCATCATGGGCCGCAAGTACGCTCTGTTGCAGGGCGAGGACGAAGCCGTAGCGACGGCGATTGCCGAACACCGCAAGCCCCAGGGCCCGACCGACGTCGTGCCGACCGACCCGGTCTCGCTGACGGTGGCGCTCGCCGACAAGCTGGACACGCTGGTGGGGTTTTGGATCATTGATGAAAAGCCGACGGGTTCGAAGGATCCGTTTGCGCTGCGGCGGGCGGCGCTCGGCGTCAACCGGATGCTGCTGGAGCGGAAGATCCGTGTGGCGCTGACGTCGGTTTTCAAGTCTCATGGCCCGCGTGTCGTCGCGGATATCAAGTCGGGAGATGCGCGCGCTTTCGGTGAAGAGCAGGCATCCGACCTCCTCTCCTTCTTCCACGACCGCCTTAAAGTCTATCTCCGCGATCTCGGTGCCCGTCACGACCTGATCGATGCCGTGCTTGCGGCCGGCCCCTCATCCGCCCTCCGGGCACCTTCTCCCCGCAGGCGGGGAGAAGGAGAGGAGAGTGCTGAGGGTGCCGCGTCCTTCTCCCCGCAGGCGGGGAGAAGGTGGCCCGAAGGGTCGGATGAGGGGCACGCCGCCGCCGCCAACGACGACCTCCTGATGGTCGCTCGCCGCGTCGAGGCGCTGACGGCGTTCGTGACGTCGCAGGAGGGACTGAACCTGCTGGCCGGCACCAAGCGCGCGACGCAGCTTCTGGCGGCCGAGGAAAAGAAGGGCGCTGTTATCACCGACGCTGTCGATCCGGCTTTGTTTGCACTGCCGGCCGAAGGCGAGCTTTACGCGGCCGTCAGCACCGCGACATCGGACGCTGCCGAAGCCGTCGCCCGCGAGGATTTCCGCTCCGCCATGGAAGCGCTCTCGACGCTGCGCGCCCCGATCGACCGGTTCTTCGCCGATGTCCTCGTCAATGACGAGAACCCGGCGATCCGGGCAAACCGTCTCGCGCTGCTCGGCCGCATCCGCGCCGCCACCGGTACGGTCGCCGACTTCTCCCGCATCGCCGGCTGAGCGGGCGGTGGGCGCGAGGGCCAAGATTCTCGTCAGCGCCTGCCTCATGGGCCATGCCGTTCGCTATGACGGCAAGGCCAAGCCCCTGCGGCATGCCAGCCTCGACCGCTGGCAGGCCGAAGGCCGGCTGGTGACGATCTGTCCGGAAATGTCGGCCGGCATGCCGGTGCCGCGTCCTCCTGCCGAAATCGAAGGCGGCTGGAGCGGCGGAGACGTGCTGTCGGGCGCGGCCCGCGTCGTCGAGGCGACCGGCGGCGATATCACCGAAGGCTTCCGGCAGGCGGCGGAAAATGCGCTGAAGCTTGCGCTCGAAACCGGCTGCACCCATGCTTTATTGATCGACGGCAGCCCGTCCTGCGGCTCGCGCAGGATCTATGATGGCGGGTTTTCCGGGCGCCGCCATGAAGGCGAGGGCGTTGCCGCCGCACTCCTGCGCCGCAACGGCATCCGTGTCTTCGCCGATCACGAGATCGAGGCGCTGGCCGCAGAGATCGACGGCGCTTGATGTCAGGAAAGAACAGCCGTCAAAAAAATTGCGCCCCTGCTTCTCTCAGGGACGCAATTTTCCGCCTTGATGTAAGGCACTTGCCCGTCAGGCCTTTGGGGCCGGAGAGGGCATGGACTGGAAGTCGGGATCAGTTTAGCCGAAGCTGAAGGCTTTGCCCATCAAAATCGTGTGAAGATGATCGGCTTGCCTCGGAGGGCATGTCGGGAACCACCGAGGCCGCGCTGATCGAGGCTGCCGACGTGGGGCTGAGCGAGGCCGTCGTCGCCGTCGCATCCACCGCCACGTTCATGCTGGTTGCCGCGGCTGCGCCGCCGCCGGCATCGCCTGCCGCTGTTGCGAGAATGGTCAGGGGCGCCATGGCCGGTTCCCCGCGCGCGATCCGGATCTGCTCGTCGGACGCCTTGCTCACGAACGTCACCGGCGAGCCGCCGAGCCAGGCTTCCGCCCGGACGAGCTTCATTTCGCCGTTGATATCCTTGACCTCGGTCCGGTCCGTGCCGGGCGCGAGATCGGGCACGACATAGGTCACTGCCCGCGCATCGGGCTTGAGGGCCGGGCAATCCGTGCAGTGCAGCACCGTCACGCTCGGCGCGGATGCCGGCGGTGTGCGCACATACTCGATCGAAGAGGCGAGCACCGACGACGGCGTCAGGGCCGGGATGGCCGAGGCAAAGGCGAGGCCCGCCAGCAGAAATCCGCGCATAGTCTTCTCCCACAGGTTTGGAAGCACACTACCGGCCGGCCGTTACGGTCCCGTCAGGAGAATTGGTAAAGTTTGAATGAACCGCGCGAAAGCGCGTGTCAGACGTTGCGCCCGATCGCGCGCCAGCCGATGTCGCGCCGGCAGAAGCCGTTCTCCCACGAAACTTTGTCCACGGCGGCATAGGCGGCGTCGCGGGCGGCCTCCACCGTGTCGCCGATGGCCGTCACGTTGAGCACGCGCCCGCCGGTCGCAACCAGCGCGCCGTTCTTCAGCGCGGTGCCCGCGTGAAACACCTTCATCGCAGGCTCTTCCGCGGGCAGTGCGGCGATGGGCGTGCCCTTGTCGTAGGCTGCGGGATATCCCTTGGAGGCCATCACCACGGTCAGCGCCGTGTCGTCGCGCCACTCGGCCTGAAGCCCCGCCAGCTTGCCGGTCGCGGATGCCAGCAGCAGCGGCAGCAGATCGCTCTTCAGCCGCATCATCAGCACCTGGCATTCCGGATCGCCGAAGCGCACATTGTATTCGATCAGTTCCGGCCCCTTTTCGGTGATCATCAGCCCGGCAAAGAGCACGCCTTCGAAGGGGTGCCCGCTCTCGGCCATGCCGGCGAGCGTCGGCTCGATGATCTCGCGCATCGTGCGCTCGACCATTTCGGCGCTCATCACGGGGGCGGGGGAGTAGGCGCCCATGCCGCCGGTGTTCGGGCCGGTATCGCCTTCGCCGACGCGCTTGTGATCCTGCGCCGAGCCGAGCGGCAGCGCGTTGGTCCCGTCGCAGAGGCAGAAGAAGCTCGCTTCCTCGCCATCGAGAAACGCCTCGACCACGACTTCGGCACCGGCCGCCCCGAACGCGCCGGAGAAGCAGTCCTCGACGGCGGCCACGGCGTCCTCGATCGTCATGGCGACGGTCACACCCTTGCCGGCCGCAAGCCCGTCGGCCTTGATGACGATCGGCGCGCCCTGCGCGTGGATATAGGCGATCGCCGGGGCCGCGTCCGTGAACCGGCGATAGGCGCCGGTCGGAATGCCGTAGCGGGCGCAGATATCCTTGGTGAAGCCCTTGGAGCCCTCGAGCTGGGCCGCCGCCTGGGAGGGGCCGAAGACGAGGATGTTCTCCGCGCGCAGCATGTCGGCAAGGCCCGCGACCAGCGGCGCTTCGGGGCCGACGACGACGAATTCGATGCCGGCGCTGAGGCAGAAGGACAGGACCGCCTCGTGGTTCTCGACGTCGATCTCGATCAGCGTCGCCACGTCCGCAATGCCGGGATTGCCGGGGGCGGCGAAAAGTTGGGTGAGGCGAGGCGACTGGGCCAGTTTCCAAGCCAGGGCATGTTCGCGCCCGCCCGAACCGATCAGCAATACCTTCATCGTGTCTCGTCCTTGAAACAATGGGGGAAGCAACCGGGGAAGCAACCGTGCTGTTGCGGTTAAGGCGGCGCTCCCCCCGGGTCAAGGAAAAACGCCCGCTATCCCGTACCGCTCCGGCTGCCCCGGGATGTCCTGCGGGGATGTCGGCCGTCTTTACAGGAGCCGCAGCGTTCCCTGCTTGCGCGGACCGATCATCGCCCCATGCTCGTCATGCGGTCCCAGTGCCGTCCCGCCCAGCCGGTGCAGCGCCCAGATGCCGAGTTCGTCCAGCGCCAGCGGTTTGGAGATGAGGTAGCCCTGGAAGAAGTCGCAGCCCGCACGGGTGAGGAACGCGACTTTCCGCTCATTGTCGACGCCCTCGCCGATGACCGCCATGCCGCGCGCGTGGCAGAGCGCGATCAGCGCCGTCAAGGCAGGGGAAAGATCCGGCGTCGCCATGGTCTCGACGATCGCCCGGTCGAGCTTGATCGTGTCGGCGGTATATTCGATAATCTGCTGCACGGAGGTATAGCCCGCGCCGAAATCGTCGATGGAAATGCGGAAGCCGCGGCTGCGCAGCGCCTCGATATTGCGATGCAACTGGTCGCCGAGTTTCACCGCATAGGTCTCGGTCAGCTCGATCTCGATCCGGTCCGGCGCGATGCCGTAACGGGCAGCTTCCCGCGAAAAGTGGTCGCCGATGCTGCGGGAGTGCAGCTCGGCGGAGGAAATGTTGATGGCCAGCACCGCCTGCGGCCCGAACATGTCGCGGATCTTGCCGTAGTCGGCCATGGCGCGGGAGACCACCCACCAGTCGATCTTGGTGAACTGGCCGGAGCTTTCCGCAATCGGCACGAACTCGTCCGGCGTCACCCGGCCGAGCGTCGGCGACGTCCAGCGCAGAAGTGCCTCGCAGCCGGTGACGGCGCCTGCCTGATCGACGATCGGCATGTAGACGAGGTGGAACTGCTCGTCCGGATCGAGCACGCGCAGCTCCTCCTGGATCTGGCGAACCCGGTCGCGCTTGTCCTGCAGGTTGCGCGAAAAGCGCGAGGACTGGTTCTTGCCGCTGGTCTTGGCCTGGTACATCGCCGCGTCGGCATTGGAAATCAGCGCGGCAACGCTGTCCGCATCGCGCGGGCAGAGGGCGACGCCGATGCTGGCGGTCACGGGATAGATCTTGCCCTGAACCTCGAAGCCGTTCGTGAACAGCGCGAGGATCGCGTCGCACGCCTCGCGGATCGCGCCGGTGCCCGGTTCCGCCTGGATGAGCACGGCGAACTCGTCGCCCGACAGGCGCGCGAGCATGGGCTCCGGCAGAGCGCGCTGCTGCATGATGGGTGCCACGGCATCGCGCACCCGCGTTGCAAAGACCCGCAGCAGCTCGTCGCCGACCTCGTGGCCATGCTTGTCGTTGACGAACTTGAAGTGGTCGATGTCGATGAACAGAAGGGCGGCGCTGCCACGGCCGGCGACGGCATCCTGCACGATCCGCCCGGCCAGCACGTTGAACCGGCTGCGGTTCTGCATGCCGGTCAGCGCGTCGGTCCAGGAGGCCTCCTGCACGCGGCGAAGCGCGCTCGACGACTGGTCGTGCAATTTCTTGATATTGCCGGTCAGCCGCCCGATCTCGCCATCGCCGCCGGCCTCGACGATCTGCTCGCTCCGCTCGTCCATGACGGCGGTCACCTGCTGGTCGAGGGCGGCGATGGGATCGGTGATGAAGCGGCGGATGAGGGTGATCATCAGGCCGATGGAAATGAGGCTCATGCCGATGGTGCCGACGCCCAGCACCAATTTCAGCTGCCAGAGCGCCGCCGACGCATAGGCCTCTGGAACGCGCAGCGTCAGGTGCAGCGCCGGGATCAGTTCGACGGAAGCCGAGAGTTCGCCCGGTGCCGCCGTCTTCGGCGCGTCGCTCGTGAACTGAGGCTCGGTGGCATATTCGCTTTGCAGCGACTGGAGCATCGCCAGAAACTGGTCCGGCTGGACGGCGACCTGGACGAGGAGCGCCCGGTCCTTGTTGCTCGGCAGCGCGCGGCTGAAGGTCGTGGGGTCGATGAACTCGGAATAGACGATGAGCGGCCGGCTCGTGCCCTCGTTCAGATACGTCCAGTTTCGCAGGCGCTCGCCTTTGAACAGGGTCCGCGCCAGCGTCATCTGCGCCGGGCTGATCTCGGCGAACGGGTCGTCGCTGTTCTCGAAGTAGTAGCCGATCGAGAGATCCGGCTGGAGGATCGAGAACGAAACATAGGCCCGCATATCGTCCGACAGCATGCGGATGGATTCCTGAATGCGCAGCGACAGCGCATTGTTGCGATAGCTGGCATCCGGCTCGGACATGAACAGCCGGACCGCGTTGCCCTCCAGAAGAGAGTAGAGGAAGCTGCGGCTCTGGTTGGCGTCGGCGCGGAACAGCGCCTCGGCATGGTCGAGCTGCTGGAAGATCCGCGCCCGTTCGAGCGACAGCAGGGCCTTGCTTTCCACGACATAGACGAGGCAGGCCGCCAGAAGATATCCGGCAAGCACGATGGGAAAGATCAGGAAGACTGCGCGCTTGCCGAGGGTCACTGGAAATTCGCCATCGCGCTGATGATCCGTCGTCGGGTCTGGATCGAGGAAACCGAAAGCTCCGTCTGGTACTGGCTCCTCTCCATGATGTCGGCGGGCGTATAGATAGCGGGATCGTTCTTCATCGCCTCGGGAATGAGCGCGAGCGCCGCGGTGCTGGCCGTGGGCATGCCGAGCGTCTGCGCATTCAGGGCAGCGCTCTTGGCCGACAGGATATGGTCGACCAGCTTCATCGCCTGCGCCTTGCGCGGCGAGGCCGCGGTGACGGCCAGGCAGTCGAGCCAGGACAGCGTACCCTCCTGCGGTACGGAATAGCGCCAGAGATCGGGCGTGCCCGCCTTATCGTTCAGCACCTTCTGGTCGCCGCTATAGGCCAGCGCCATATAGATGTCGCGCCCGTAATCCGGATTGTCGATGGAGGTGATGACGTAGGTGTAGGTCAGTACGGACGGTGCCTGTCCCTTCATCAGTTCGAAGGCCTGCTTCAGCGTGTCGCTGTCATTGGCATTGATCGATTTGCCGAGCAGGATCAGCGGCGCGATGAAGGCCTCGTTGTGGTCGTCATACATGGCGATGTGCTTTTTCAGCGCAGGTGCCGGTTGCATGAGATCCTTCCAGGAGGTCGGTGTGGTTGTTACCTTGTCGGAACGGTAAACGATCCCCATCGTTCCCCAGAGGTAGGGCGCACCATACCCGCCGCAGCGCGACGTCCACGGCGTCGCATAATCCGTCAGCGACGGCACGTCCGCCGTCGTAAGGGGCGCGAGGACGCCGCGCTTGCCGAAAAGGGCGCTGCCGTTCTCGCCGACGACGGTCAGGTCGATATTGCTGTTGGGGTCGGCGAGGATCTCGTCGCGGGCGTCGCCGCTATCGAAATAGATCTGTCGAACCTTGACGCCGGTCGAGGCCGTCCAGGCATCGAGAATGGCCTGGTCGATATAGGCTTCCCAGATCAGAAGGTTCAGTGTTTCCGCCCGCGCCAGTGTCGTGCAGCTGAAAAGCCCCAGCAAAAGCGCTGTCGCCGCAAGTCCCTGTCGCATCCGGCTTCCCTTCCATCGTCGTACGGCAGAATAGACTGTAAAACTTGCTGAAACTTTACGGCGCTTTACCGGGAGAACAGGCGCGGTAAAGCCTTGAGAAAGGTCTCGCCGCACTTACGAAAACACCTTGCGGAAGACGTCCATCACAGGGCACGGTATGGGCGATATCGGGTGTTTACGGCAACGGCCGACGCACCCTATCGAGACATTGCACAGGGCCATCCGACCGATCCGGGTCGAGGATGGCGCATAGGAGACGTCGCCTTGAGTTATCTTCTGATCAAATCCCTCCACGTCGCCACCATGGTTGCCTGGATGGGCGGCATGGTTCTCCTGTCGGCGATCCATCTCTGGCTGGCGCGGGCGCAGTGTCCGCGCACCGACCGCGAGACCGCGGTCATCACAGCCGTCCGGCGCTGGGACGGGCGCGTGACCTCGCCGGCCATGGGCCTGACCTGGCTGTTCGGCCTCATCGCCGCCTGGCAGGGCGCCTGGTTCACGGCGCCGTGGCTGCACGCAAAGCTGCTGCTGGTCGTCCTTCTCTCGGCGCTGCACGGCATGCTCTCCGGCGCGCTGCGCCGCACCGCCGCCGATCCGAGCCGCCTGCCGCCGCCCTTTGCCCGCCATGCCGGCACCATCGTGCTCGCGACCATGCTGGTCATCGTGCTTCTCGTCGTCGTCAAGCCCTTCTGACCAAGCGAGTGAGGCGGCTTGATCGGTCCGATCAAGCGGCTTGACCGGTCGGGGACGAGACGGCAAACAGGAGGGCATGAACACCATGCCTTCCGAGAGCGGGCGCGTCTTCGATGCGCCGTCGACCAACTGGGTCTACCGCATCCTGCCGCGGCCGCTCTGGCCCTATGCGCAGCTTGCCCGGTGGGATAGGCCGATCGGCTGGGAGCTCCTGATGTGGCCGTGCTTCTGGTCGGCAGCACTGGCGGCCAATGCGGCGGCTTTGGACGGCACGGCCTCGGTCGGGCGCCTCGTCCTGCATCTCGCTTTGTTTCTCATCGGGTCGATCGCCATGCGCGGTGCAGGCTGCACCTATAATGACATCGTCGACGAGCGGATCGACATGGCCGTCGCCCGCACGCGCTCGCGCCCCCTGCCGTCCGGCCGGGTGTCGCGCCGCAACGCCAAGCTCTTCATGGGCCTGCAGGCACTGGTTGGCCTCGTTGTGCTGCTGCAGTTTAACGGCTTCTCGATCGTGCTCGGCATCCTCTCGCTCGGCTTCGTCGCCATCTACCCCTTCGCCAAGCGCTTTACCGACTGGCCCCAGTTCTTTCTCGGCATGGCCTTCTCATGGGGTGCGGTCATGGGCTGGGCAGCGGAGTTCGGCAGCCTTTCGGCCGCACCCGTGGTGCTCTACCTCGCCGCCATCGCCTGGACGGTCGGCTATGACACGATCTATGCCTATCAGGACCGGGAGGACGACGAACTCGTCGGCGTCCGCTCCACCGCCCGCCGCTTCGGAGAGCGCCCCAAACCCTGGCTGGTCGCACTCTACGGCCTCACCATCGTCCTGCTTGTCCTGTCCTTCGCCCTCGCCGGTGCTGGCGCGCTCGCCTACCTCGCGCTCGCTGCCGCCGCCATCATGCTGTTCTACCAGATCCTCGTCCTCGACATCCACGATGCCGGACAATGCCTGATGCTCTTCCGCTTCAACGGCATGGTCGGGTTCATCGTGTTTGCAGGACTGGCGGCAGCGTTTCTGGTTCGGCTGGTTTAGGGGGCTTTTTTCGCAGAAGTGGTGTGGGTTTGCTTGGTCTAAAAGGAAGGCCCTCTCTGCCCTGCCGGGCATCTCCCCCACAAGGGGGGAGAAGACTCGGGGCAACCGCTCGCTTCATAAGAAACGTTCAAGATTAAAGCTCAGGGCGTCCCACGAGTCCTCTCCCCCCTTGTGGGGGAGATGGCCGGCAGGCCAGAGAGGGTCTTTTTTCCTAGCCCAAACCACCGTCCGACCCGCTCCCGCAAAAAAACATACCCGTTCAGGCAGCCGGCCAGTCGTTGGCCGGATCGGGCACGACCTCGTCCTCGCCATCATCGCTATCGACCCGGTTCTGGTCCGCGTCCTTCAGCAACCGTTCGCGCTCGGCCTCCGTCTTCGGGGTTGTCGAGGCGGGATCGTCTGTCGTCGTCGGCTTGTCCGCTGTCATGGCATCCTCCTTGGCGGTTTCACCAAAGCAACAGGAACGGCATCTTGATTGTTCCGGAAGGGGCTTACGAAACAAGCTATCTCCACAAACAAAAAGCCGGCCGCAGGGACGACCGACTTCTTGCACTGGAGGAGAGATAGGACAGATCAGCGACGGGCGATGATCTCGGAGCCGTCGATCTTCATCGCCACGCCGAGGCTGCCGGTGGCCCGGCGCATCAGGAAGCGCGGGCGGCGCTTGGCGTGAAGCGAATGGCGGCGGCGCGGGACGATCGCATGGGTCTTCACATCGCCGAGATGGTTGTCGAGCGGCCGGGCGACCCCGTCGGCTTCCACCATCAGCATCGGAATGCGGTAGGCTTCCGACCAGGCGCGCCAGTCGGCGGCAATGTCGGACAGGTCGTGTGCGACGAGAAGGGGCACGCACAGGTCCGGATCGTCGTGGTGCAGTTCCAGCGTCACCGTCACCTCGCCGTCGCCATGGTCGATGGCACGGGCGGCAACGCCCTTGAAGGCCCGCGCCGGCAGCGCGATGGACAGCGGCAGGCCGCTCGATGGCAGAACCTTACGCATCACGGCACCGCGTTCGTCGAGGCTGATCGTCACATTGCTCCGGGCGCCTGGCAGCGCAAAGCTGGCATGTTGCGGGAAACGCTTCGGATCGAGCCGCAGTTCGGTATCGACCCATGCAGGTTGAGAAACGGTTTTCAGCATGTCATTTCGCCCTTGTTTTACCCTTGAGAGCCGGTTTCCGGTCTTTTCTCATCGAGACGTTTTCGTCTTCTATGGAGGTCAACATAGGCGGCGCCTGTTTGAGACCGCTTAAAATTCGCGGTTAAAAAACTTTGCATTCCCCGATGGTTAGCAAAGCTCGACGCTTTACGGTTTAGAAGACGTCAACGCGCAGCCGCGCATTCTCCGCAAAAAGCCTCGCGCAAGCAGCAGCGGTCATGGTGAAGCGACATGGCCGCAGCTTGCCGGCGCGTGCCCTTCGGCGCGTGCGCGCGGCGGCGGCAAGCAGCAGACGTCAAGGCAACGGGGCGGCAAATGGCATCGACCTATCTCGACTATAATCTCGTCGTCCGAGACATGAAGGAGAGCATCAATCGCATCTCCCAGCAGAAGATGGTCGAGCGCGATACCCAGTATTACAAGGAGAACATCGGCAAGGTCACGACCGTCGATGCCTTCCTCGACGACTACCGGCTCTATTCCTACGCCATGAAGGCTCACGGCCTCGAGGACATGACCTATGCCAAGGCGTTCATGCGCAAGGTGCTGGAAAGCGACCTCAACGACGATGCCAGCTATGCCAACAAGCTGAGCGACGATCGCTATCGCAATTTCGCGATGGCCTTCAGCTTCGACAAGTCGACCACGGTGGCACAGACCGGCGCGCAGGAAGATGCGCTGATCGGTCTCTACAATGCCAATATCGCCAATGCCGACAGCGCGATGAACACGGAAGTGAACTATTTCAACGCAATGACCGCGGGCGGCAACATCCAGACCGTCGATCAGTTCCTGCAGAACGAGCGTTTGCGCGACTATGCCTTCCCGCTTTTCGGGCTGAAGCCCGACAGTTTCGATTTTACGCAGGTGCGCCAGGCCCTGACAAGCGACATCAACGACCCCGCGAGCTACGTCAATACGCTGCAACAGACCGCCGCCGACGCGCTGTCCGTTCGCGGAGCGGAGATCCGGACGACGCTCGTCAAATACGACGAGCGCTCCAGCGCGTCCGCGCAGATCGCGTCGCTGACCGCGAGCCTGTCGCAGCCTGGCGCCGACCAGCCGGCCATCCAGGCGAAGATCAATGAACAGCAGGCGATCTATGATGCCCGCAACGCCGAACTGCCGCCCTTTTCCCAGACGGCGGCCAACGTCTCGGCGCTCTCGTCGGAATATGCGCAGCTGGAATATGCGGGCACCCTCGCCATCAATCTGAAGGCCATGGCGACGGCCTTCAAATTCAACGCCGACGGCACCGCGCCGACCGCGACCCCGCTCGTGGGCGATGCCGACAAGGCCTCGATGCGCGAGCTTTACTTCGCCTCCGCGCCGCGCCTCACGGGCACCGGTGCGCTGATCAACAAGGATTATTTCGAGGCGCACGTCAACGATTTCACGACCGCGACGGACCTGCTTGCCGACAGCCGCATGCGCTCCTTCATCATCACGGCCTACGGCATTCCGCGCGGAACGGGATCGAGCGTGCTCAACGCCATCATCACCAGCGACCTCAACGATCCCGCCAGCTATGCCAACACGACGGGTGCGGAAAACAACGCCGCCTACAAGGCGCTGGCCGCCGGCTTCAACTTCAAGCCGGACGGAACGCTGGCGGCCGGCGACGTACCCCAGACGGCGGCGCAGAAAAGTGCGGCCTCGGCAAACTACATGAACCGCTACAATGATGCGGCGGATGCGACGGACGAGTCCCTGATCTCCGCCTACAAGACGCTGATCGGCACGATCACCACCGTCGATGCCCTGCTGAGCAACCCGAAGGGCGTGCAGGTTGCGCTCTCGGCTTTCGGCTTGGAGAACGAAGGCAAGACCGCGCGCGAGCTGCGCAGGATCCTGACCAGCGACGTGAACGATCCGAAAAGCTACGTCAACACGCTGAAGGACGACCGCTACGTCCAATTGACCAACGCCTTCAACTTCAAGGCCGACGGCAAGGTCGGTGCGCCGAAGCTTGCGCAGTCGGAGTCCGAAATCCTGCAGATCTCCAAGGCCTATGTGGTGGCCAAGAGCCAGTTCGGCACGGAGAAGGACAAGACCGACGCGACGACCGAGGCCAAATACTACGCGGCGCAGATGGAGAAGGTCAAAACGCTCGACGATCTCCTGAAAGATCCGCGCATGACGAACTTCATACTGGTCGCAACCGGCATCGATCCGACGACGGTGAAGAAGGACGAGCTGAAGAAGGTCTTCACATCGGATGTCTCCGACCCGAAGAGCTTCATCAACACGGAAGCCGACCCGCGCTACCACGCGCTCGTCGCCTCCTTCAACTTCGATGCGACCGGCAAGACGGTGCGCCCGCAGGAAAACCAGATCCAGACCCGCCGTGGTCTTCTGGAAACGCAGGACCTCTATTACAATCAGACGCTCGAAGAGCAGAAGGGCGAGGACAATGCCGGCGTCCGTCTCGCGCTCTACTTCCGCCGCATGGCGCCCGGTATCGGCTCCACCTTCGATATTCTCGCCGACACTGCCCTGATGCAGGTGGTGCGGACGGCCTACAGCATTCCCGAAGAGATGAGCAGTGCCAACGTCGATGTACAGTCGGAATACATCAAGCGTGTCCTGGACGTGAAGGATCTGCGCGATCCGGAAAAACTCGAAAAGCTGATGAAGCGGTTTACCGCACTCTATGATGTCGAGAACAACACGGACACGTCTCCGGCGCTGGCGATCTTCAACTCCACGGCCGGAAGCGGCGGCATCAGCAGCGAATCGCTGCTCGCCATTTCGCAATTGCGCATGGGTGGCTGAGGACGACGGCCGCTGCGGCTTTATGGCTTGATCTGCAACACCTTGTCCGGGTTCATGATCCCGGCCGGGTCGAAGGCATGCTTGATCCGCTGCATCAGGTCGATCTCGATGCCATGGCGCACCTCCGCCAGCTCGTCGCGCTTCAGCTGGCCGATGCCATGCTCGGCGGAGATCGAGCCGCCATGGGCGAGCACGAGGCCGTGCACGATCGCGTTCATCTCCCGCCAGCGTTCGAGGAATGCCTGCTTGTCGGCGCCGACCGGCTGGGAGATGTTGTAGTGGATGTTGCCGTCGCCCATATGGCCGAAGGAGCAGATCCGCGCGCCGGGTATCGCCGCCATCACGGCCGCATCGGCCTGCGCCATGAAGGCGGGGATGCTGGCGATCGGCACCGACACATCATGCTTGATCGACCCGCCTTCCGGCCGCTGCGCCAGCGACAGGCTCTCGCGCATGTGCCAGAGCGCCTTTCGCTGCGCCTCGCTGGAGGCGACGATCGCATCGTCCACGAGCCCGTCCTCGAGGGCGCCGGAGAGCAGCGCTTCCATCGTGCGCCCAGCACTTTCCGCACTGTCGGAGCTCGAAATATCGATCAGCACGTACCAGGGATGCACCGTCGCCATCGGGTCCGTGACGCCGGGAATGTTGCGCACCGAAAAGTCGATGCCGATGCGCGGCATCAGCTCGAACCCGGTCAAGGTCTGACCGCAGAGCGTGGACGCCCGCTCGAACAGGGCCAGCGCATCTTCGACCGTGCGCAGGCCGGCAAGGGCCACCTCATGGCCGAGGGGCTTGGGGAACAGCCGCAGCACCGCACCGGTGATGACGCCCAGCGTGCCTTCCGCGCCGATGAAGAGGTCGCGCAGATCGTATCCCGTATTGTCCTTCTTCAGGCGGCGCAGCCCGTCCCAGATCTCGCCGGTCGGCAGCACCACTTCGAGGCCCAGGCACAGCTGGCGCATATTGCCATAGGCGAGCACCGCCGTTCCCCCGGCATTGGTCGAAAGGTTGCCGCCGATCCGGCAGGAGCCCTCCGAGCCGAGCGACAGCGGAAACAGCCGGTCCACCCGGTCGGCCGCCGTCTGGATGTCGGCGAGAATGCAGCCGGCATCCGCCACGATGACATTGCCGACCGGATCGACGTCGCGAATGCGGTTCATCCGCTCCAGCGACAGGAGAATGTCGGCCGCACCTGTCCGTGGGATCTGCCCGGCGACATGGCCGGTATTGCCCGCCTGCGGCACGATGGCGACGCCGGTTTCGCTGGCAAGCTTCAGGATCGCGGCGACCTCCGCGACGTTTGCAGGCTTCAAGACCGCCGGCGTCGTGCCGCGATAGAGCCCGCGGGTTTCCACCAGATAGCGATCCTCGACATCGGCCCCCACCTCCGCATGGCCGCCGACGAGATCGACGAAGCGCTGGACAAGATCGGGAGAGGGGACGGTGTTGGTCATGACGGTGCTCTCAAGATGGCAGGATCAGCGGGGGGCCGCCGCGCGCTCCAGCCGGTCGCGGATGGCCTCGCCGAGGCCTTGGCTCGGAATAGCGGAAAAGGCGATCGTCCGGGCGCCCGTGGCGTCCGCCTGCTTCATATAGGAAAAGAGGTTGGCGGCGGCTTCCCGCAGATGGCCGGATGGGCTGAGATCGAGCACGATCACCGCCGCCGCCTCGCCGGGAAGGGCCATCCCCCCGAAGCGGATCAGGGCTTCCCCCGGCCGCACATCCGTCGCATCCAGCCGCACGGCGGCACCCGGCGCATAATGCGAGGCGAGCATGCCCGGCGCCTCCAGGGCGGCACCGGCCGCCTTTATGGCTGCACCCGCGGCCTCCGGTCGCAAAAGCCGCTGCCCGGCGACGGCCTCGATGTCGGCCGCCTCCAGCCCGCCCGGCCGCAGCAGGCGAAGCTGCCCGTTCTCCACTTTGACGATGGTCGATTCGAGCCCGATGCCCGCCGGTCCGGCGTCGAGAATGAGGTCGATGGCGGAACCAAGATCGTCGGCTACATGCGCCGCCGTCGTCGGACTGATCCGCCCCGACGTGTTGGCGCTGGGCGCTGCCAGCGGCTTGCCGAAGGCGGCGATGACCTCGCGCGCGAAACCCGCCGGCATCCGCAGGCCGAGCGTGTCGAGCCCGGCCGTCGCCAGCGCGTGCACGGCGCTGCCGGGCGCCCGCGCGACCACCAGCGTCAGCGGCCCCGGCCAGAAGGCCTCCGCCAGCCGACGCGATAGGGGATCGAACAGGCCGTGGCTTTCGGCCATCTCCATGTCGGACACGTGCGAAATCAGCGGGTTGAAACGTGGCCGGCCCTTCACCTCATAGATCGAGGCGATCGCATCGGCCCGCGTCGCATCGGCCGCAAGCCCGTAGACGGTCTCCGTCGGCAGCGCGATCGGCCGGCCTCGGCCCAGCACGTCCACGGCGCGTTCCAGCGCCCGCACCCGGTCCAAGGTCGTCTCGATGATCTCTGCCATGCCGTTCCACGCTTCCGCCCATTGAGGCGGTGGTCTTATACCAAGTCGCGCAAAACTATGCAGCCGCTTTGCGGGAACGACATGCGAAAAAGATGAGACGCAATGACCTGATGAACCATCGTTCTCACGGAATTCGGGAATGGATTCGGATCGTCTCTTGTCACGTTTATCGAGAAAACGATTCTCGGGATCAGAGGTGCCGAGCATGTATTGAGGAAAAATTGTCTCGCTTGTCTAATATTGCCCGATAAAAGCTTTCGCACGATCGGCCCGGACCAGTAAAATAATGTATCAATGGCGCGAAATTAAGGAATAATTTTCATTAGTTTTTTATGATACTCTCACGAACGATTAATCGGATAGGGGGAGACGCGGATGTTCAAAATAAACGAGCGAATTGTCGAGTGGAGTATTGACGACAAGAAGACCGGCGCCATCGTTCACAAAAAAGTTGAGAAACACCTCGATGTCGCCCTTCTTGCCGCTTACAGATTAATTGATCAAAATTTGACTTCAGTACCCAGAGACGTCCTTGAAATGGAGTCTAAAAAATTCGACTACATAGCGAAGGGCGATTTTAACAAAGACTATTTTGATCTCATGGTCCCGATCGTCAAAAACGTCCGGAGCCAACTCGACTATATTTCCTATATGAAAGCATACTCGGAATTTTCGGCGTCAATTGTCAATTCGCTTCTCGATGAAACATCCATGCTGGCGCGAAACCGGCCGGCCTTGGTCGAGAGCCTGATACGCTCCATCTTTGCAGACCTGACCGTCGTGATGCACAGCTACATAGAAGGACTGAATACGGACATCTCGACTGAGAGAGACCGTCAGGCGGCGATCGACAATGCGCGAACGGAAGATTTGAACGGATTTATCAGAGCCGTTGGAGACTGTCTGGAAAATCTGGCTGCAGGCGACCTGACGGGCAGTATGGAGCAGCCCATCGCGGCGGAATTCGAACCCATTCGCACGAAGTTCAACCAAGCCGTGACGCAACTCGACGTGACCATCGGTTCTGTGATCGGCGCGGTGAATTCGATGCAGGGTGGGCTGAATCAAATCACGGCCGCCGCCGGCGAACTATCGCAGCGAACGGAACAGCAGGCAGCGTCGTTGGAGGAGACGGTGTCGGCCTTGTCGGAAGTCGTCAAAGGCGTCAACCTTACCGCGCACTATGCAGACGACGCCCGCGCCGCTGCTCTGATTGCTCAGACAGAGGCCAAAAAAGGGGAGGGCGTTGTGTCGCAGGCGGTCTCTGCAATGGCGGAAATCAAGCAGTCGTCCGAAAATATCGAGCGCATCATCGGCGTTATCGATCAGATAGCCTTCCAGACCAATCTTCTGGCGTTGAATGCCGGGGTCGAAGCGGCGCGCGCGGGAGACGCGGGACGTGGCTTTGCAGTGGTCGCCCAAGAAGTGCGGGGCCTCGCCCAAAGATCGGCAGAGGCGGCAAAGGAGATTAAAACCCTGATCTCCACCTCGACGGCGCAGGTCGCGCATGGCGTCGGACTCGTGTCGGCCTCCGGCCACAACCTGGCCCAGATCGTAACCCAGGTGGGTGGCGTCACCGGAATGATCGCAAAAATGGCCGACTCTGCTCGCGAGCAGTCCTTGAGCTTGAAGGAGGTCGCGACAGCCGCCGACCAGATGGACAAGGTCACGCAAAGAAATGCGGCGATGGTCGAGGAAACCACAGCCGCGACGCAAAGCCTTCTGGGCGAGACCGAGCAGTTGGCAGGGTTGGTCAGCAATTTCCAGACGAAGCAGGGGAGACCCCGCGCAGGGAAGTCCTCAGAGCAGAGTCGCGCTCCCACGCCTCATCCTCACTCGGTCGTGCGGATGCGGGCCGTCGGTTCGCATCGGTAGGTGTTGAACGCGGTTCCGCCTTCGTCATAGCGGATGGCATCGGGCGTGAAGCAATCGTTGAGACAGTGCCGTTCGCTGCGAAGACTCCGTTCAAATGAAGAGCTTTCCGGACCTCTCTCAGAGCGCGCGGATGATCGTGCGCAGGGCGTCGTTGCGGGCGCCCAGCATCAGCACGTTCTTCAGGGCCGTCTTCGGGTCCTGCGTGCGGAAGAGGAGGCCGCCGTCGCGGACGGTCCTGTTGATCACGAGCTTGCCCTGCTCGCGGTCGAGGTCCATCGCGACGGCGAAATACATGCGCGAATATCCGCGGCGGACATCGTCGAAGAAATGTTCGTCCTTGCCGATTTCGCAGAAGAAGTTGGCCATGTAGAACGACCAGCGGACATCGTCATAGTCCGCGAATTTGGTGCGCGCCGCCGTCACATGACAGTAGCCGAGATGCGGGCTGCCATCGAGCGTGCGGTGGAAAATCATCTTGGGAAAGCGGATGGAGGCGTGGAAGCCGTTGATGCGGTCGTAGGCGAGCGTGCCGGCGGCCTCCAGCTTGCGGCCCGTGCGCTCGGCCACTTCCTTGTGCGTCAGGTAGCGCTTTGCGGCGCGCGCCTCGGACGTCTGGCGGTTGATCCGCCCGGTGCGGAGGTAATCCGTGTACACGCCCCCGCGTGGTTCCTTGGGAGCCTTGGCATCATCGAAGTAGCGCAGGTTGGCCATGGTCTGGTCCAGCATGGATGATCTTCCTTTTGCATGGTCTTACGGGCCCGCCATGGCGCGAGGCTTGCGTCATCCGGCCATTCGCCCCGGGGATGGCGGCAAGGGCGCGCTCCTCGATGTCGCAAATGTGCACTCGGCAGCGAGGCATCGGCCTGACCGGAAAAGCGACATCTGCCGAAATTTCGTACATCTCATTGTTTATCTTGAAGGATCGACGCACGAAGCCGTAAAAATGGTCCGCAAATGCGCGTGTCGTCTTTCTCAAATCGCGTGTCGCTTCTTGGCCTCTGAAATCGGCCGGCGCGGCGTTAGATAGAGAGGCTCAAGGCGCCGGTTTCAAAGGGATCCGGACACATTGGGAAGCCGGTCGAAACCCGGCGCTGCGCCCGCAACGGTGGTGGAGCATGAAGCCGGCAGATCCTTGTCAGGGGTTAAGCATCCCCAGGGTCGGCATGGCGAGATGCCCCTGAGCCCGGACACCTGTCTTGGGGCCGATGTGACGGACTTTGATGTGCCAATGTTACTGTCTTTGATGTGAATGTCTTGGTGCGGCGGGTTGCCGGGTGTGA
Source organism: Rhizobium sp. PP-CC-3A-592 (assembly GCF_003217095.1). Classification (GTDB taxonomy): domain Bacteria; phylum Pseudomonadota; class Alphaproteobacteria; order Rhizobiales; family Rhizobiaceae; genus Ferranicluibacter. The sequence continues at coordinate 815,568 of NZ_QJSR01000001.1, read as the reverse complement.
GCTTCGAAGGGCTTTCCCGGCCATACCAGCCCTGAAGTTGGCCTGTAGCGGGCCTTGGGATTGCGACCTCTTGGCGAGGTCCGTGGTATAAAGGAACGGGAACATGGATTTTCGCAGCGAAGTGCTCCGCACGCTCCGGAACCGGCGCGAGACCCACAGCCTCGAGCAGGCATTCTACACCGATCCCGATCTCTACCAGCTCGACCTGCAGGAGATCTGGTACAAGGACTGGCTCTTCATCGGCCATGACTGCGAGATCCCCAAGGCCGGCAACTATTTCACGGTCCAGATCGGCGACTATCCCGTCGTCATCACCCGCGACCGCCAGGGCGCCATCCATGCCCTGCACAATGCCTGCCGCCACCGCGGCTCGCGCGTCTGCACCCAGGCCAAGGGCGCCTCGGCGAGGCTTGTCTGTCCCTATCACAACTGGACCTATGAGCTCGACGGCAAGCTGATGTTCGCCCGCCAGATGGGAGAGGACTTCGACAAATCCGCGCACGGCCTGAAGCCCGTCGCCTGCGAGACCATTGCCGGCTACATCTTCATCAGCCTTGCCGCCGAGCCGCTGGACTTCGCGCCCGTGCGCGACATGGTCACGTCCTACCTCGCGCCGCACAATCTCAAGGACACGAAGGTCGCTTATGAGAGCACCATCGTGGAGAAGGGCAACTGGAAGCTCGTCTGGGAAAACAACCGCGAGTGCTACCACTGCGCCAGCAACCACCCGGAGCTCTGCCGCACCTATCCCGAGGCCCCGTCGGCCACCGGCGTGCAGGGTGCCAAGGACGATCCCGTCATCTCCGAGCACTGGAGCCGCTGCGAGGCCTCCGGCCTGCCGAGCGAATTCCGCATCGATGCGACGGGCCAGTTCCGCGTCGCCCGCATGCCGCTCATTCAGGATGCCGAAAGCTACACCATGTCCGGCGCCCGCGCCGTCAAGCGCCGCCTGTCCGACGCCGTGCCCCAGAGCCATATCGGCACGCTGCTGATGTTCCATTACCCGAGCACATGGAACCATGTGCTGGCCGACCACGCCATCACCTTCCGCGTGCTGCCGCTCGGCCCCGAACTGACGCAGGTCACCACCAAGTGGCTGGTCCACAAGGATGCCGTCGAAGGCGTCGACTACAATCTCGAGGAACTGACGCATGTCTGGACCGAGACCAACGACCAGGACCGCCAGATCGTCGAGGAAAACGCCTTCGGCATCCGCTCGCCGGCCTATGAGCCCGGTCCTTATTCGCCCGAGCACGAAGGCGGCGTCATGCAGTTCGTCGAATGGTACACGAATTTCATGCAGGAGCGCCTGACCGGCGTCCGCGCGCCGCTCGTGCGCGTGGCCTGACATGAGCCAGACAAGCATGGGCCAGGGCATGGGCCAGGGCATGGGTCAGGGAACCGGTATCGTATCGCCGTTCCGTCACTTCGACGAACTCCAGCCCTGGAACGATCGCCAGCACCTGCTCGAATGCATCGCGGTGACGCTCGAGGCGCCCGACGTCATGACCTTCGTGTTCAAGTCGGATCGCGACGGCTGGTTCCGATACCTGCCGGGCCAGTTCGTCACGCTCGAAATCCCGGTGACGGCCGACGATCCGGTGATGCGGACCTACACGCTGTCCTCGACGCCGTCGCGCCCGTTTTCCATCGCCGTCACGGTGAAGGCGCAGGCAACGTCGATCGGCACCCGCTGGATGTTTCAGAACCTGCGCCCGGGCATGACGCTGAAGGCCTTCGGCCCTCTCGGCGACTTCTCCTTCGTGCGCTATCCCGGCGAGAAATATCTGTTCGTCTCCGCCGGCTCCGGCATCACGCCGATGATGTCGATGACGCGCTGGTTTTCCGACTGCGCGCCGCAGACCGACATCGCCTTCGTCTCCTGCGCTCGGCAACCGGACGATCTGCTCTTCCGGGCAGAACTGGAAACGCTCAGCCCCGGCATGCCGAACCTGTCGCTCGGCTTCGTCGTGGAAGGCCACGAGCCCCGCCATGGCTGGCACGGCCTGCGCGGCCGCATCGATGCCGCCAAGGTGGCGCTGCTGACGCCCGATTTCATGAGCCGTACGGTGTTCTGCTGCGGTCCCGAACCGTTCATGCGCGGCGTGCGCGAGATGCTGCAGGCATCCGGCTTCGACATGGCCCGCTACCACGAGGAAAGCTTCCAGCCGGCGGCCGCCCCCAATGTCGACGAACTCGCCGTCCGCGCCGGTCCTGGCGATGCTTCCGGCGAAGCCGATACCGACCAGCCGATCGTCGCCCCCACCGTCACCTTCACCATGGCCGGCAAGGAGGCGAAATGCATCCCCGGCCAGACCGTCCTCCAGACCGCCCGCGCCGCCGGCGTGCGCATCGGCGCCGCCTGCGAAAGCGGCCTCTGCGGCACCTGTCGCGTCATGAAGATCTCAGGCGAGGTCGACATGAACCACAATGGCGGCATCCTCGACGAGGACATCGAAGAAGGCTACATCCTCGCCTGCTGCTCCCGCCCGCTGACGGATGTGCAGATCGAGGCTTGACGGCGAGACGGCGGGTGGGGAAACGGCGCCGTCAGATAACGTGCCGCAGCTTGACAGCATTCTAGCGCAAGGCGATCCGCGCGCCCCGAACGCCGATGGAGGAGGTCGTCATCGCGTCCACGCCGGTCGCTTGCGTGCCGATGCAGGCCGGGCGGTTGCCGTTGGCTGAGACGAGCATGATGACCGGCGGGCCGAGGGTTGGTGCGGGCTCCGGTGGCAGCGGCTTTTCCGGCAGCAGATCGCCCTTCGCCCATTCCACCTTCAGCCGCGCGGCATCCATCGGCGCCACGTTGACGTCGATATCGGGCAGCGTTCCATTGATGCGGTAGGGACAGCGCCGCTTGTTGCAGTTGGCGCCGGAGGAAAACTGCCAGAGCGCGTAGCTGTCCCAGTTGCCCATCGGGAAGACGTTGCGGATGCCCGGCTTGTAGCGGGCGTACCAGAGCGGCAGGCGCGAGAGGATCGGATAGAGCGCGCGGTTGTCGGCGATGTGGCGGGCGGTGGAGTGGTTGGTGTAGAGCATCGGATACCGACCCGTGCGCGTCTTGATATGCTGCGCGAAGATTTCGCCATCTTCGAGCGACATGAAATTGTCAGGGTCGATGCCCTCGATGTCGAGCACCATCAGCTCGTCGGCCGCAGGTTCGGCATAGTCGAGGAAGTGGTTCGCCTGCTCGATCGGGTTGCCGGGCCGCGCTAGGTGATAGGCACCCCACAGCAGCCCGCTTGCCCGCGCCACCATGCGCCGGGTCTGGTAGAGCTCGCGGCTGACCGCGTATTTCCGCCACATCGTCTTGCAGTGCGCGAACGTATCGCCCTTGTGGTCGCCGGTGCAGGAAAAGCTTTCCGGCAGTCCGTCGGAGGCTTTCGAGACGAAACCGGCGATCCGCTTGTCCTTCAGCATCTCCTGCCAGTCGACGATATTCAGCTCATAGGCATCGACGACCAGAGCAGGCTCCGGCGTCTTCCAGGGCTCCAGATCGACGGCGAGGCTTGGCTGCGGCGAGCACACGGCGCTCAGCGCCACGAGGAGGCCCAGCGCCACGACTGGCCATCGCCCGAAAGGGGAGGGAGTGAACGCGCCGGCAATGGTTCGGGCGATGTTTCGCATGCGCACAATGCTGCGCCCACATGGTTAACGCGCCGTTAATTTTGGCCGCCTGGGCCCGTCATGCCTCCGTCACAGAGGGAACCAACGACGATTCCGTCCGTTGTCGGACCAGGGAATGCCGTGCACCGCACGGTCGTTCGATAAAAATTCACGATAAAAATCCACGGAGGAAACAATGGGTCTCTTCAACGCCAAGCTCCTTTCGGCAGCCAGCCTTTCGGCCGCGCTTTTCATCACGTCGTTCGTCCCCGTCCAGGCCATGGTTCCGATTCCGGTCCAGAAGCCCGTCCAGACGGCAAACGCGGCCGAGCCCGTGCAGTACAGAGATCGCGACCGCGATGACTGGCGCCGTCGCGGCATGCATCGCCGTGGCGATGCCTACTACTACAATGGCCATCGCGGCTATCGCGAACGCCGCCGCGGCTACCGTGAACACAATGGGGTCTGGTTCCCGCTCGCTGCTTTCGCGACCGGCGCGATCATTGGCGGCGCCATCAACAACGACCGCCCGGCTCGCGTCGGTGGCAGCCATGTCGCCTGGTGCCAGGATCGTTATCGCTCCTATCGCGCCTACGACAACACCTACCAGCCCAACAATGGCCCCCGCCGCCAGTGCAACTCGCCCTATTGATCCACGCATCCGCGATCGTCACCCTCGGGCTTGTCCCGAGGATCTGTTAAGCTCAACGCGATCAATACGTTACAGATGATCGGGACAAGCCCGAGCATGACGGAAGAGCCGATAGTGACGCGTTGTCCGCACTCTACAGGCACCGGTTCCCCGGTGCCTTTCGCGCGTTAAGGCCTCTGCGTCAGAGAATCCCAATCCGTTTCAGGATCGTCCAGGCAAAGGCCATTGACATCACGATGAAGACGCCGGCGATGAGGGTGCCGTGGACGCCGCCGGCCAGCGGCAGGTCGCTGGTGTTCATGCCGAAGAAGCCGGTGACGAGCGTGGGCGGCAGCAGGAAGGCGGTCATCAGCGAGAGGATGTAGAGGTGGCGGTTGGTCTCCGAGGAGAGCTTGCTGTCGATTTCCTCGTGCAGCAGCCGCGCCCGTTCCTGCAGCGCGAAGACGTCGCGGTCCACCGTCTCCAGCCGGTCGGTCAGGCGTTCGGCGACGTCGATGAAGCCCGCGGGAACCTCGTCATCGTCCGATGCCGCGGCGCGTCTGAGAAGAGCCAGCAGCGTCCGCAGATGCCGGTGCAGGCGGACGGCGGTGCGGCGGAGCGGCGCCAGCCGGGGCTGGTCGTTGTGCCCCGCCTCGCCATAGACCTCGTCCTCGATGACGTTCAGTTCCTCGGTCAGTTCCAGCACGAGGCCGATCAGCGTGCGCTGGAACTCGATCACCATCATCTCGAAAAGGTCAATCGGCCGCAGGCAGCGCGGATTCTTCTCGATCGCCGCCTTCACCCGGTCGATGCTGCGCAGCGGATGCAGCCGCGTCGTCACGATGACCTTGTCCGTCACGACGAAATGCAGCCAGCCGATGGTCTTCGTCATCTGGTCGAAGGTGCGCTCGAAATCCACCAGCGTGCCGTGCACCATGGCTTCGTCGGTCGTGATGGCGGCTTGCGTATCATGGCTCGACAGGGTGGCCAGCGCGTCGGCCGGCAGGTCGCAGATCTTCTGGATCAGCGCCGGCGTGCGCGCGTCGCTCAGCGCCAGATGCAGCCAGAGCCAGCCTTCGGCCTCCGTCAGCACCTCCAATGGCGCGTCCGCGGAAATGCGCTCGCCGCGGCCCTGTCCCGGGCGGAAGCGATAGGCCCAGACGAGGCCGGGAATTTCGGGCGAAACGAGGTTCATGACAGAATGTCCGGCAGTCAGAGTCGTGCTGTATCGACGTTCTATGACAGTTTCGTTGCAAGGCAAAACGAAGCCTCGCGAACCGGGCCGGGAGATCGGGAACATCGGGGATCAATCGCGCATCTCCCAGTTGACGTTTACGTAAAAATCAATAATTTGACCGGGGGCGCAGGAGAAGACGGGTGGGCGCCGGCAAAGGCAGGAGAACCTTATGTACACATCCCCTGTGGACGACATTCTGTTCACGCTCAATCATATCGCAGGTCTCGATGGCGACGCGTCCGTCGATGCGGATATCGTGGAGGCCGTGATCTGGGAGGCGGGCCGCTTCTGTGACGCGACGATCGCGCCTGCGGCGGCGCGCGGGGACAAGGAGGGCTCAAAGCTTGCCAATGGCGAGGTCCGCTCGCCGACAGGCTGGCCGGAGATCTATCGTGCCTGGGCTGCGGCCGGCTGGAATGGCCTCGCCGCGCCGATGGAGGCGGGCGGGCAGGGCCTGCCGCACCGCCTGCAGATCGCCGCCATGGAAATCTGGAACGGCGGATCGATGGCGTTCGCGCTGGCGCCCATGCTGACGGCCGGTGCCGCAGAAGCGCTTGCCGCGCACGGTTCCGATGCCCTGAAGGCCCGCTTCCTGCCGAAGATGGTCTCCGGTGAGTGGACCGGCACCATGAACCTGACCGAACCCCATGCCGGCTCGGATCTGGGAACGCTGCGCACCCGGGCAGAACGCCGCGATGACGGCACCTACCGGATTTTCGGCCAGAAGATCTACATCACCTGGGGCGAACACGACTTTACGGACAATATCGTCCACCTCGTTCTCGCGCGCCTGGCCGATGCGCCCGAGGGCACGCGCGGCATCTCCCTGTTCCTCGTGCCCAAGTTCATCGTCAATGAAGACGAGACGCTTGGGGCGCGCAACGATCTCTTCTGTCACTCGATCGAGGAGAAGCTGGGCATTCATGCCTCGCCCACCTGCACCATGATCTATGGCGACGGCCGCTTCGGCGCGGAGGCGGGCGCCGTCGGTTACCTGATCGGCGAGGAAAATCGCGGGCTTGCCTGCATGTTCACCATGATGAACAATGCCCGCCTCGCGGTCGGCGCCCAGGGCGTTGCCATGGCGGAAGCTGCCACGCAGGGCGCGCTTGCCTATGCGCGGGAGCGTCGGCAGGGCAAGGCCCCCGGTGCCGCCACGGCCAGCCCGATCATCGATCATCCCGATATCGCCCGCACGCTTCTGACCATGAAAGCACTGACGCAGGGGTCGCGGGCCATCACCTATCTCTGCGCGGAGGCGGTCGATCGCGCCCACGAGGCTGAAGGCGACGAGAAGCGTCATTGGCAGGATCGTGCGGCGCTCCTGACCCCGATCGCCAAATCCTTCCCGACGGATGTCGGCGTCGAGGTTGCCTCGCTCGGCATTCAGGTCCATGGCGGCATGGGCTTCGTGGAGGAAACGGGTGCCGCTCGCCTGTTGCGGGATGCCCGCATCGCGCCGATCTATGAAGGCACGAACGGCATCCAGGCCATCGATCTCGTCACCCGCAAGCTGCCCCTCGGCGACGGCGCCCATGTGCGCGGCCTGATTGCCGAACTCTCCGCGATCGTCAAGGCCGTGACCGCAGCCGAAGGGGACAAAGGCGCATGGGGCGAAACCGCCGCGCGTCTCGACAAGGCGATCGTCGAACTGACCACGGCGACCGACTGGCTCCAGTCCGAACTGGGAGGCGGACGTCTGGCAGCAGCGCTTGCCGGTGCCACGGCCTACCAGCGTCTCTTCGGCCTCGTCCTCTGTGGCGTGCTTCTCGCCAAGGGTGCGGCGGTGGTGGTGGACGATGGCCGTCAGCCGCAGCGCATCGCTCTCGCGCGCTTCTTCGCCGAGAACCTGCTCGGCGAAACGGCCGCCCTTGCCGACGCCATCCTCCACGGCGCCGACAGCCTCGAGGCTGCGCGCATCGCGCTGAACTGAGACCCTGATATGACCGACGAGACGATCCTCATCGAAAAGCCGGATGCCGCGATCCGCGTCATCCGGCTGAACCGCCCGGAAAAGAAGAACGCCATTACCCGCGCCATGTATGTGGCGATGACGGAAGCTCTGGCAGCGGCCGAGGCGGAAGACGACGTTCGCGTCATCGTCTTCCTCGGCACGCCCGGCTGCTTTTCCGCCGGCAACGACATGGCCGACTTCGCCCAGATGGCGATGAGCGAAACGCTGGGAACGGAGGTCCTTGGCTTTCTCCATGCGCTCGCGACGGCCACCAAGCCGCTCGTCTCCGGCGTCGATGGCTTGGCGATCGGCATCGGCACGACGCTGAACCTGCATTGCGATCTCACCGTCATCTCCACCCGCACCCAGCTGCGAACGCCGTTCGTGGACCTCGCGCTGGTGCCGGAGGCCGCCTCCAGCCTCATCGTCCCCCGCATCATCGGCCATCAGCGCGCCTTCGCGCTGCTCGCCGCCGGTCTGCCGATCGCTGCCGAAGACGCCGTCGCCGTTGGGCTCGTCTGGAAAGCGGTCGCACCCGAGGCGCTGGAGGAGGAAACGCTGGCCGCTGCCGCCATGCTCGCCGCCAAGCCGCCACAGGCGCTGCGCATCGCCCGGCAGCTCCTGCGCGGCGACACCACGGAAACCCTGGCCCGCATCGACCTCGAAGCGGACCATTTCGCCGCCCGCCTCAAAAGCACAGAGGCCCAAGCCGCCTTCATGGCCTTCCTCTCCAAGCGCTGACGGAGATCGAAATGTCCAGCGACATCTTGCGGCGAAAAACTGTCGGATGTATATTAGCGGAGTGGCAGCCGAAGCTCGAACTCCGGCTGCCTTTCGCTCAGACTTGGAATGTTACCCGCACGCGCATTCGCCAGCCCGTGCGGGTTTTCCATATCTCAAGCGTGATGCTCACGGGTAGATACCCCATTTGCCTCACTCCTGTTCGACAGCAAAGCCTATGCCAAGGTCGGGGAGGCTCATCGTCCCCGACGCGCTGGCTGGCACAGCGCTTTCTGCTTCAGCTGCGAACGGCCGAAGCGTAGCAGAACGAAATTCTTTATATAAGATATTTCTTTTATATCGTCGGAGCGGGCGACAAGGTCGTTCGACGTGTCTTGCACGCGACAGACAACGCTGTATATTAGCGGAGTGGCAGCCGAAGCGTGAACTCCGACTGCCTTTCGCTCAGACTAGGAATATGACTCGCACCTGGACTTGCCAGCCGGTGCGGGTTTTCCTTATCTCGAGCGTGATGCTCACGGGTAGATACCCCATTTGCCTCACGCCTGTTCGACAGCAAAGCCTATGCCAAGGTCGGGGAGGCTCATCGTCCCCGACGCGCTGGCTGGCACAGCGCTTTCTGCTTCAGCTGCGAACGACCGAAGCGTAGCACGGGCTTTTTCAGAATATTAGAAAAAAACGATGGACTGTCAGCGCGTCAGCGTCGCCACCGCTTCGACGTGGGACGACCAGAGGAATTGGTCGACCGGGGTGACCTTGGTGACGCGGTAGCCGCCCTCGATGAGGATCGAGAGATCGCGTGCCAGCGTCTGCGGGTTGCAGGATACGGCGACGATGGTCTTGACCGTCGAGCGCACCAGCTCGCGACACTGCGCTTCCGCGCCGGCGCGGGGCGGGTCGAAGACGACGGCGTCGTAGACCTTCAGTTCCGAGGTCATCATCGGCCGGCGGAACAGGTCGCGCTTTTCGATGCTGACGGGCTTCAGGCCTTGCGTGTTGCGGGCGGCGAGATCGAGCGCTTTCAGCGCCTTCTCTTCGCTTTCCACGGCGTGCACGCGGCCCTTGCGGGCCATGCGCAGGGCGAAGGTGCCGGTGCCGGCGAAGAGGTCGGCGATCCGCTTGGCCTTGCCGAGATGCGTCATGACGAGCTCCGCCATCGCGGCTTCCGCAACGGCGCTTGCCTGCGCAAAGCCGCCGGGCGGCGGCGAGACCGCGATGCCGTCGAAGGTGATGAGAGGCTTCAGCGGCTCGACGATCGTCTCGCCATTGACGGCCAGCCGCGCGATACCGCGCAGTTTCAGCACGGCCTCGATCGCCTGCTGCCGGTGCCGGTCCGACAGGGCCTTGATGCCCTCGGCGGCCAGATCGAGCCCGGTCGTCGTCTCCAGCACGGTGATGCGGAACGGCTCGGCATTGGCGGCGAGCGCCGCTGCGATGATGCGGATGGCTGCGAGCCGCGACACGATGCCGGGGCTCGCGATGGGACACTCGGTTATGGAAACGATGTGGTGGCTTTCCGCCTGATTGTACCCGAGCAGCAGATCCTTCTCGGTGCGGCGTGCGGTGAAGACCGTGCGCCGGCGCTCGCCCGGTCGGGCGATGACGAGCGGCGCCACCTCCGTCTCGATGCCGCGCGACCGCAGGGCGTCAATGACGATCTGCCGCTTGAACGCATGGTAAAGGTCATCGCCGGCATGCTGCAGCGTGCAGCCGCCGCAGGTACCGTTCTCGCCTTCCGGTCCGAAATGCCGGCAGGCGGGCGCGACACGGTCGGGCGAGGGCGCAAGCAGGGACATCACGGTGCCCTGCTGCTTGTTGACGGCCAGCGTCACCCGTTCGCCGGGAAGCGTGAACGGCACGAAGACGGGCCCGGACGGGGAGGAGACGATGCCGTCTCCCTGCAGGCCGAGCCGTTCGATCGTTGCGGTTTCCGCGCTCATGCCGCGTCCTCGTCCGGGCCTGCATCCAGATCGTCTTTGTCCTCGTCCAGAGGCTTGCGGCCGGCGAGAAGAAACTCCTCGTTGCCGTCACCGCCCGCGATGGGGGAGGGGATGAGGCCAAGGCTTTCCCAGCCCATCTCTTCCACGAGCCAGCGCTCCAGCTCTGCCGCCACCTCGGGCGCGGTCGAGGGGTCTTTCAGCAGTCCCGCCTTGCTGACGAAATCGCGGCCGGCCTCGAATTGCGGCTTCACGAGAAGAATGCAAAGCGCGCCGGGCACGGCAAGATCGAGCGCGGGGGGCAGAGCGAGCTTCAGCGAGATGAAGGAAACGTCGGAGACGACCATGCCGATCTCGCGGTCTTCCAGATGCTCTTCGTCGAGCACGCGCGCGTTCAGGCCCTCGATATTGGTGACGCGCGGATCGGCTTCGAGCCGGGGATGGAACTGCCCGTGGCCGACATCGACGGAAATGACGTGCGCAGCACCCGCATGCAGCAGCACTTCGGTAAAGCCGCCGGTGGAGGCGCCGATATCGAGGCAGTCGAGCCCTTCCGGCGACAGCGCGAAATGATCGAGCCCGGCTTTCAGCTTCAGCGCCGCGCGCGAGACATAGGCCTGGACCGGATCGTCGATCTCGATCGTAACATCGTCGGGAAAGGTGGAGCTCGGCTTGGTGACGACGCGGCCGTTGACCCGCACGGTCCCACGCTGCACGGCATCGCGCGCGCGAGACCGGCTGGCGACGAGCCCGAGGTTGAGAACGAGCTGGTCGAGGCGGACGGTGGTTTTCGGTTCGTTTGACATGGCGCATGTCATGGCGTGTCAGGGCCCGGCTGACAAGCCTTTTGCGTCATATCGATTGGATCTCGGCGTCATGGCGCCCGATCGCAAGAAGACGATGTCAGCCCGCGGCGTCGCGGCCGACGCGCTTCTGCCCGAGCGCACGGAAGACGGTGGAGACGATGCCGGCGCGGTCGAGCCCTGCCTGGGCATACATGGCGTCCTGCTTGCTCTGTTCCATCCAGATGTCCGGCAGCACCATCGGTCGCACCTTCAGGCCCGAATCCATTAGGCCTTCCAGCGCCAGAAACTGCAGCACATGGCTACCGAAGCCGCCGACCGAGCCTTCCTCGATGGTGATCAGCACCTCGTGCTCGCGGGCAAGGCGGCGGATGAGGTCGTGATCCAAGGGCTTGGCAAAGCGCGCATCGGCAACCGTGGTGGAAAGCCCAGAAGCATCGAGGTCTTCCGCTGCCAGCAGACAATCCGCGAGCCGCGTGCCGAAGGAGAGCAGGGCGACCTTCGTGCCCTCCTTGACGATGCGGCCGCGGCCGATCTCGAGGATCTCGCCACGAACCGGCATGTCGATGCCCACGCCTTCGCCGCGCGGGTAGCGGAAGGAAATCGGACCCTCGTCATAGGCAGCGGCGGTGCGCACCATGTGCTTCAGCTCGGCCTCGTCGGCCGCGGCCATCACCACGAAGCCGGGCAGGGCGGCAAGGTAGGTCGTGTCGAAGGAGCCCGCATGCGTCGGGCCATCCGCACCGACGAAACCGGCGCGGTCGATGGGAAAGCGCACCGGCAGCCCCTGGATCGCTACGTCATGGACGACCTGATCGTAACCGCGTTGCAGGAAGGTGGAGTAGAGCGCCGCAAACGGCTTCAGCCCTTCGGTCGCAAGGCCCGCCGCAAAGGTCACGGCATGCTGCTCGGCAATGCCGACGTCGAAGATGCGTGTCGGATGCGCCAGCGCGAACTTGTCGAGCCCGGTGCCGTTCGGCATGGCGGCGGTCACGGCAACGATCCGCTCGTCCTCGTTGGCCTCCTGCACCAGCGTCTCGGCAAAGACGGCGGTGTAGGATGGCGCATTCGGCTTGGCCTTGGCCTGCGCCCCGGTGATGACGTCGAAGGTGTTGACGCCGTGATATTTATCGGCGGCAGCCTCGGCCGGCGCGTAGCCCTTGCCCTTCTGCGTCACGACATGGATCAGCACCGGCCCATGCGCATTGTCGCGCACATTGCGCAGCACCGGCAGCAGGTGCTCGAAGGAGTGTCCGTCGATCGGCCCGATATGGTAGAACCCCAGTTCCTCGAACAGCGTGCCGCCGGTCACATAGCCGCGGGCATGCTCCACCGCGCGGGTGATGGCGCGATCGACCGACTTGCCGAGATAGGCCGTGAGCTTCTTGCCGAGTTCGCGGAAGCCCATATAGGTCCGCCCGGAGGCAAGCCGCGCCAGATAGGCGCTCATGGCGCCGGTCGGCGGCGCGATCGACATGTCGTTGTCGTTGAGGATCACGATCAGCCGGGCATCGAGCGCGCCGGCATTGTTTAGGGCCTCATAGGCCATGCCGGCCGACATCGCCCCGTCGCCGATGACGGAGATAACGTTGCGCTTCACGCCCTGCAACTCGGACGCGACCGCCATGCCGAGGCCGGCCGAGATCGACGTGGAGGAGTGCGCGGCACCGAAGGGATCGTATTCGCTTTCCGCCCGGCGGGTGAAGCCGGAGAGGCCGTTTTCCTGGCGCAGGGTGCGGATGCGGTCGCGGCGGCCGGTCAGGATCTTGTGGGGATAGCACTGGTGGCCGACGTCGAAGATCAGCCGGTCGTGCGGCGTGTCGAACACCTTGTGGATGGCGATGGTCAGCTCGACCACGCCGAGGCCGGCGCCCAGGTGGCCGCCGGTGCGCGATACAGCGTCGATCATCTCGGCGCGCAGTTCTCCGGCAAGCTGCGGCAGGTCCTTGTCGTCGATCGCTTTCAGATCCCGGGGCAGGTGGACCTTGTCCAGAAGCGGCGTCGACGGCGGGGAGTTCGGTTGGGTCACGCTGTCCTCATACCCGCGGTCGTTGGTAGGCCGCGATAGAAATCATTCGCAAAAAGGCGTCTTAATCGCAATTCGCCGGAATTGCAAAAGCCCGTCGCTGCAACATCCGCACGATGGTGCAGTGTCCGAAAAAGGCCATGCGGCGGATCGGTCGGTAAGGACGATCCGCTCCCGAATCTGCGTCAAGGGGCGCCGGTCAGGATACCGGAACCCCCGTCTCGATCCTACAACAAAGTTCGGCCCTAAATGTTCGGTCTTCCACGTTCGGCGCCGGGCGCATCAGGCGCGCACGGCATTCGTCCGGCGCATGATGGTGACGGTGGCAAGCCAGAGCACGACGCCAATGCCGAGAAGCGCGCCGGCGATGACGTACTGGACGGGATCGCGCCCGGTCCACGGGCCGGCGAGGAAGGTGCAGGTCAGCGCGCCCAGCACCGGGAAGACCGTGGGAATGCGGAAGTGCTTGTGCTCCACCGTGTCCTTGCGCAGCACCAGCACGGCGATGTTGACGATGGCAAAGACGCAGAGCAGCAGCAGCGCCGTCGTTCCCCCGAGCTGGGGAACGCCGCCGGCAAAGATCAGCAGACCGACGGCCAGCAGCGTGGTGAAGCCGATGGCGATGTAGGGCGTCTGCCGCCCGTGATGCACGCGGCCGAGAATGGCGGGAATGACGTCTTCCCGCGCCATGCCATAGAGCAGCCTGCTCGCCATCATCATATTGATCAGTGCGGAGTTGGCGACCGCGAGCATGGTGATGACGCCGAAGATGCTGATGGGAAAGCCGGGCGCGCCGGCCTGCACGACCTTCAAGAGCGGCGTCTCGCCTTCGCTGAGTTCGCCGGCCGGCACGAGCGTGATCGCGGCGATGGACACGAGCACATAGATGACGCCGGTGATAAGCAGGCCGGTCAGGAGAACCTTCGGAAAGATCCGGCTCGGATCCTTGCACTCCTCGGCCATGTTGACCGAATCCTCGAAGCCCACCATGGCGAAAAAGGCAAGCGTGGTGGCGGCGATGACCGACCAGAACACGCCGCTATCCCCCGCAGGCGTAAAGGTCGTGACGCGCGACACGTCGCCCTGGCCGTGAAAGATCGCCCAGAAGCCGATGCCGATGATGATCAGCAGGCCCGTCAGCTCGATCATCGTCAGCCCGACATTGAGCTTCACGCTCTCCCCGACGCCGCGAAAGTTGATGGCGGCGACGAGCGCGAGAAACAGGACCGCGATCAGCACCACCATGCCATTGCCCACGTCGAGCCCGAGCGCCGCGGTGAAGTTGGCGGAAAACGCCCGCGCCGCCGTGGAGGCCGAGGTGATGCCCGACGACATCACCGCGAAGGCGACGATGAAGGTGAGGAAATGCACGCCGAAGGCCTTGTGCGTGTAGAGCGCGGCGCCCGCAGCTTTCGGATATTTCGTCACGAGTTCGAGATAGCTGAAGGCGGTGAGCAGCGCGACGGCGAAGGCGATGAGGAAGGGCAGCCAGACGATGCCGCCGACCTTGGCTGCGACCTGTCCGGTCAGCGCATAGATGCCGGTGCCGAGGATATCGCCGATGATGAAGAGCAGCAGGAGCCCCGGCCCCATTACGCGCTTCAGTTCGGGTTGTGTCGTCTGTTTCTCCTGCCCCGTCATCGGAAACCCCTTCTCCCATGGATGTTGTTCGCAATGACATAGATCTGCCGGCCGCGAAGGAAAGATGCATCCCGCAAGACCATGAGGGATTCCGAAATCGTCTCAGGGTTGCATAATTACGGCTGGCACGCGGCGGGTACGGTGTCGAAAGGACACGCACGGAGCACATCGTCATTCAACGCTTTGGTAATTTGAAGCGTCTATATCCAGATCATGACGCGGCGACAGGCGCGAACGGGTGGTCGGACCTCCGGCATTCGAACATGGGATGAACGGGATGCTCGCGACACTGACAGGCCTGTGCCAGCAAACGATGCGAGCCGCCATCGCCGCCGATGACGATCTGGTGGCCAAGGGTCTGAACGCCAACAAGGCGCTCGCGCTCATCAAGCTGTTCTGGATGCGGACCGGGATCGAGCTCGATGTCAACGTGTTCTACCTCCACCGCACGCCGCGCGCGATCGTCGCGGCGATCGGTCAGGGTTGCGTGCAGCCGACCGACAAGATTCTGCTTCTGCGCGAGGGCGACCGCGCGCGCCCGCTCTTCCTCTTTGCCGGGGGCGTGAACTGCTTCCTGGAGACGCAGGACCTTGTCGATGCCTTGACCTTCGCCGGCGCGATCTACGGCATCACGCTGACGGATTTCGGCCGGCCGGGCGACTCTCCGCCTGAGGTCGCCGACGAAGTCGAACGCGCCTATCGCGCCATGAAGACCATCCAGCCGGAAGGGCCTTACCGCCTCGCGGGCTACTCCTTCGGCGGCGTGCTGGCGCTGGAGCTTGCCCGCCGGGCAAGGGTGGACGGCGACATGATCGAGGCGCTGATGCTGCTCGACCCGCCGCAGAACGATCACAGCTGGCCGCTCCTGCTCTGGGCCGGGCTGATGCGCCGGACGATCACGCGACAGGTGACGTCGGTGCTCGGGAAACTGGCGGGCCGCGCCCTGCGCCGCGGCAAGCCGTCGGCGGAGCGTCAAGGCGATGTCGGCGTCGAAGCGCTGCGTCCGGGTCTCATACCGTCGCCGGTTGATCAATGCGGGGTTCTGGCGTCGAGCAACCGTTCGCCCTCTCCCCCGTCATGCGTGGGCTTGTCCCGAGCATCTGCTGTCGTCCCCGCAAACAGCATGGTCCTCCAGATCGCGGGCAGTGCAGCAGATACTCGGCACAAGGCCGAGCATGACGGCAGGGGGGATGGCGTCGCTCCACACCAGAACGATGTCATCAGCAGGCCATCAGCCGGAAACCGTTTCACGGCCTCCGCCTCGCATCACAGCCCGTCCCGCCGGGGCCACCAGCTCTTCTTCCGCTTTCGCCATCCGCGTCAGCCCGATTACCCGCTCTACGCGCCGCAATGGGCAGGCGGCTACACCCCCGTCTACGATGCCTGTGCCCGTCAATTGCTGCAGATGAAGGGCCTCTACAGGCCGAGCGTCTATGATGGACCGCTCGTTTTCTTTGCCTCGACCTCCGGCTCACCGATCGATTGCAATGCCAAGCGCATCTGGAAGACCTACTTGCCGGAGGCGAGGTGGGTCTCGGTGTCGGGCAACCATCTCAGCATGATCGTCGCCAGAAACGCCCGCAAGCTTGCCGCCGTGATGGACATGCATCTGCGGCCCGCACCGATATCGGCATCGGCAACATCCGCGCCCGGGAAAAGCGCAACCGCCTGACCGACGTCAGTTGCCGTCCAGCGGCTCCACGCCCTGCGGCTTGCCGGCGCGGTCGAGGCGGATCTTCTCGATGCGGTTTTCGGCCGCGTTGAGCAGGGCCTCGCAATGCTTCTTCAGCGCTTCGCCGCGCTCGTAGAACTCGATCGAGCGGTCGAGGGCGACATCGCCGCGCTCCAGCGCCGAGACGATCGATTCCAGTTCCTCGACGGCCCGCTCGAAGGACAGCGAGGCGACATCGGTCGGGCCGGAAGGCTCGGCCGGGCCAGCGGCTGGTGATTGCGTGCGTGTCTCGTTTGCCATGGCGGTCATCCCCTCATCAGGCGCTGGATATGAAGGCCTGCCGATTCGGCGAGCCCCACGAGGTCATAGCCGCCTTCGAGCAGGCTGACGATCCGGTTGCTGGCATGCTTGCCCGCCACGTCGAGCAGCCGGCCCGTCGCCCAGTCGAAATCGTCGCCGACGAGGTTGATCTGTGCCAGCGGATCGCGGTGATGGGCATCGAACCCGGCCGAGATGATGATGAGATCCGGCTGGAAACGCTCGAGCGCCGGCAGCACGCGCGACTTGAACGCCTCGCGAAAATGCTCGCTGCCCGTATCGGGAGACAGCGGCGCGTTGACGATGGTGTTGTGGGTGCCGGTCTCGTCCTTGGCGCCGGTGCCGGGATAAAGCGGCATCTGGTGCGTCGAACAGAAGAGGACGGAGGCGTCGTCGTAGAAGATGTCCTGCGTGCCGTTGCCGTGGTGCACGTCCCAATCGACGATCGCCACCCGCTCGGCCCCGTGCACACGCTGGGCATGCCGCGCAGCGATGGCGGCATTGTTGAAGAAGCAGAAGCCCATGGCCTTCATCTTCTCGGCATGGTGCCCGGGCGGGCGGGAGGCGACGAAGACATTGTCGGCCTTGCCGGTGAAAACCGCGTCCACCGCAGCCACCGCGCCACCAATGCCGGTCAGCGCCGCCTGAAGGCTGGCGGGGCTCGCATGCGTATCGGCCTCGAAACTGTTGATGCCCTCTTCGGGGATCACCGACATCACGGCCCGCAGGTGCTCTTCCGGATGGGCGAGCAGCACGAGATCCTCGTTGCCCTGCGGTGCTTGTTTGCGGACGAGATCGGAAAACCGCTCGTGCTCCAGCGCCAGATTGAGCGCCCGCAGCCGATCCGGCCGCTCCGGGTGGCCCTCGGGCACCTGATGCTCGAGGAAGATGGGGTTTTCGTAGAGGATGGTTGTCATGGGCGCCAAGCTAGAGCGCTAAAGGGGCAGGGTCCAGCACCTTGCCGGCTTTTCCCCGCCCGTTCCCGCTTCACGCTTGGTTCCCGTCAGCTCCGCTGCGGCAGCAGGGGATAGCCGACGAGCACTGCGCGTGCGGCAAGTGCTGCGATGCCGGCCTTG
The DNA here is from genome assembly GCF_003217095.1 of Rhizobium sp. PP-CC-3A-592. Lineage (GTDB taxonomy): Bacteria > Pseudomonadota > Alphaproteobacteria > Rhizobiales > Rhizobiaceae > Ferranicluibacter. The sequence goes on along the minus strand of NZ_QJSR01000001.1, from coordinate 797,923 downwards.
AGGATGTCACCCGGCAGGAAGACCGCGTTTGCCGAGAGAGCGGCCACGAAGCCCATGCCGGTGTTGATGGCCAGCCAGATCGTGCCCATGAGGTAGACGACGCCGATGCCGCCGATGATCGAGGCGAGGAAGAAGCCGGCGATCTGGCGTGCGCCGCCCTGGGTTTCGCGAACGATCCGTTCGGCGACGAGGCCGGTGACGAAGGTGCCGACGACCCAGCCCGCGATGTAACCGCCGGTCGGGCCGGCAAGGACGGCGAGCCCGCCGCGGCCGCCCGACAGGACCGGCAGGCCGACGGCCACCATGAGGATGAGGAGGAGATAGGCGAGCGCGCCGCGCTTGGCACCGATGATGCAGCCGGCCAGCATGACGCCCATCGACTGCGCGGTGATCGGCACCGGCACGAAGGCGAGCGTGATCGGCGGGATGATGCCGAGGACGATGATGATGGCGGTAAACAGGGCGGTCAGAACCAGGTCGCGCGTCGACATTCGCCTCTCCTTTCACGAGTTGCTGATGGAGCCCGATTAGTGACGCCGCAGGCCCCGTGCGTCAATGGCCATGGCAATCATGTCGGCATCTTTCAGCGTGAGGATGATCAGCGGCGCCAGCATTTTCAGCGGGCGCACGGGCAGGCCCCGTGCTGCATGCGCTTCCCGCAGGCTCTCGTAACGCGTCGCGATCTCCGGCACGAAGCGCAGCACCAGCCCCAGCGCCAGCCCGATATCGGCGGCATTGACGAGCCCCAGCCGCTCGAACGGCATCATCAGCCGGGTGATCTCCTCCATAAAGTCGCCCACCTCCGTCGAGGCCGTCACAGTGGCGGCAAGGAGAATAAGCGTGGCGAACCGGAAGAGGACGACGAGACCGTGAACCGGCGTCTCGAAGAAAGCCGTCGCCCCCGCCACCAGCCCGATGGAGACCAGTGGCCAGGCAAGCCGCGACACGGCTTGAGAGAACGATACGCCCACCGTGGCGAAGACGAGCGCCGAGAGCAGAACCGCCCCGCCGAGAACGAACGGATCGACCGTGAGAAAGACCGCAAGGCTGGCGGCGAACAGGACCGCGAGCTTGGTGCGCACGGACAGCCGGTGCAGCAGCGTCGTGCCCTCGACATGCAGGCTCTTCAGCACAGCGCCACCGCCTCATAGGCCTTCACGACATCGCCCGGCATCCCATCGGCGATCAGGCGGCCTTCGTGAAAGAGAAGCACGCGCTCGAAGCTCTCGATCAGCGACAGGTCGTGACTAACGACGATGGCCGCCTCGTCCAAGCCCGCCAGCGTGTCGATCACCCGTTTCCGGTTTTTCAGATCGAGCTGGTTGGTCGGCTCGTCGAGAATGAGGATGTCGGGTTCGGTCACGAGCACGCTCGCCATGGCGACCAGCTGCGTCTCCCCGCCCGACAGCGCATGCACCCGCCGCCGCGCCAGATGCTCGATGCCGAACCGCATGAGAATGCCCTCGACCCGCGCCGCGACCTCCGCTTTCGCGACACCCCGGCTCTTCAGGCCGAGCGCGATATCGTCGGCGACGATCGGCAGGATCAGCTGGTTCTGCGGGTTCTGGAAGATGAAGCCAACGGTGCCGAGAACCGCCGGGCCATCCTCGCTCGTATCAAGCCCGTTCACCGTCACGTGGCCCCGGCTCGGCTTGACGAGGCCGTTGATGGCTCGCGCAAAGGTCGTCTTGCCCGACCCATTGAGCCCGATCACCCCGATCCGCCGCTCGGTCAGCACCAAGTCGAGCGGATGCAGCGCGACGGTCTCGCCATAGTGAATGCTGCAATCGGCAAAGCGGATCTCCAATCCCGTCTCCTTGGGTGTGTCGGTGGATCGCCGGTTCATAGGCGAACACGGGCGAAAGGCAAAGCGGGAGTTGATTCTTCGTCAGAACAAAGCATGATCAAAAACATGACGATTCTCGTATCCAATCGCGATGCCCGCCGCATCTTTCTCAACCGCCAGGGCTTGGCGTCGCCCCCCAACCGGGCGCTGACGAAGGCCGGCCTGCTCGAACTCATCACGAAGATCGGCTTCGTGCAGGTGGACAGCATCTCGACGGTGGAGCGCGCCCACCATATGATTCTCCACGCCCGCAGCCAGACTTATCGGCCGGAGCACCTGACCGCCCTTCTGGAGAAGGACGGCGCGCTGTTCGAGCACTGGACGCATGACGCCTCGATCATCCCCAGCGCCTTCTTCGTCTACTGGAAGCACCGCTTCGCCCGCGAGAGCGAGACGCTGGTGGAGCGCTGGCGGAAATGGCGGGAGGCGGGGTTCGAGGATGTGTTCGACGACACGCTGAAGCAAATCACCGAGACCGGCCGCGTGCTCGCGCGCGACTTCAAATACGAGGACCGCACCTCCGGCGGCTGGTGGAACTGGCACCCGTCGAAGACCGCGCTCGAATATCTCTGGCGCACCGGCAGACTGGCGATCGCCGGCCGCGACAGCTTCCAGAAGATCTACGATCTGACCGAACGTGTGATCCCGGAGACCTATCGATCGGGCGAGGTGGACCGCGAGGCCTTCATCGACTGGTGCTGCCGGGCGGCGCTCGAGCGTCTGGGCTTTGCCACCCACGGCGAACTCGCCGCCTTCTTCGCGCTGATCTCGCCGGAAGACGCGCGGCGATGGGTGCTGTCCCATGCGCACGAGCTGCAATCCGTGGTGATCGAGCCCGCCGACGGCAGCCGTCCGCGCGCCGCCCATGCGCTGGCCGGCTTCCCCGATACCCTCGGCGACCTCGAAGACCCGCCGGCGCGCCTGCGCGTCCTCAGCCCGTTCGATCCGCTCCTGCGGGATCGCGCCCGCACCGAGCGCCTGTTCGGCTTCACCTATCGCATCGAGATCTTCGTACCCGAGCCGAAGCGCCAATATGGCTACTACGTCTTCCCGCTCCTCGAAGGCGACCGTCTCATCGGCCGCATCGACATGAAGGCCAACCGCAAGGCGGGCTTGCTGGAGGTCAAGCGCCTCTGGTGGGAACCCGGCCTCCGCCCGTCGGCGGGACGCGCTGCGCGGCTCGACGCCGAACTCGCCCGCATCGCCCGCTTTGCCGGTGTCGAGCAGGTGGTGTGGCTGGAGGGGGCAAGAGGGTAGGGATGTTTTATTTCAGCGGCATCTGTTGTACGATATCGAGGAGCGCGTATGATGGGTCCAAGCCGAGGATACAAGCCGAGGATCGACGATGAAGCCGTCCGCCGCCGTTGAGAAACACCGCGAAGCCGTTCACGCGCTCGTCCGCCGCTTTCACCTCTCCAACCCCCGGATCGTGGGTGCTGCAGGAGAGAACGGAGAGGCGGAGGGCGACGAACTCGAATTCCTCGTCGACGATCGCCCCGGCACCACGCTCCTCGATCTCGGCGGACTTCAGGTCGAGCTGGAGGAGCTTTTCGGCACGCAGGTCTATGTGCTGACGCCGGGCGGTTTGCCGGAGGGTCTCCGGGCGAAGGTGCTGGACGAGGCCGTGCCTGTATGAGTTCAAGACGGGCCGTTCTGCATCTGCGTGAAATGCAAGACATGGCTCTCTGGGCATCCCGATTTTGTGATGGCATGAGCCGCGAGCAATTTCTTGCAGACCAGAAGACACGCCAGGCGTGCCTTTTCAATCTTCTCATCATCGGTGAGTGCTCGGCCCGCATCCTTCAGGATCACCGTCTTTTCGCCGACCGGTTTCCGCATATGCCTTGGCCGAATATGAAGGGAATGAGGAACCACATCGCCCATGGCTTCTCGACGCTCAATTTCGATACGATCTGGGCGACTCTGGAACAGGCGGTTCCTGCGTTGATCACGATGCTCCCCGACGTGATAGAGGCCGCCGCAGAGGACCACCGCGGCGCCTGACGTGTCCCAATCAGCCGAAGCCGGTCCTCGCCATTACTGGAGGTCTTACCGAAATCCTTGATGAACCACGGGGCTGGGGCCGCACGCCTGTCAGGCCACATGCGGCTCGTCTAGCGCGATGCGCAGCTTAAAGCCGGCAGCCGTCGCGATATTGACGAGGGCGTCGAGTGAGAACTTATCGACCTTGCCGCGCATCAGGTCGTTCAGACGCGGACGTGTCAGGCCGAGCCGCACGGCGGCTTGTTCCTGAGGGATGTCCCAGCTTGTCACCTTCTGCCGGATGCCAATCATCAGGTCGGCGCGGGCCGTCAGATTGGCAGCTTCCGCAGCATTGTCCGAAAGGGCGTCGAAGACATTGTCGAACGTTTCATCCATGAGATGCCTGCCAGTTCCTGAGACGTGCCGCTGCCAGATCGAGATCGCACTGCGAGGTTGCCTGTGTCTTCTTCTGGAACGCGTGCAGCACGAGAACACGATCCGCAAGCGTCGCGAGGTAAATGATCCGAAAGGCGCCCGTTTCGTCCCGGATTCGGATCTCCCGCACACCGGGGCCAATCGCCTTCATCGGTTTCCAGTCCGCGGGGTCGAGGCCGTGTTGCAGCGTTCGAAGCGCGACGCCGGCACGGTAGCGTACCGCTTCCGGGAAATGCCGCAGCATATCCCGGCTATCTCCAAGAAACGAAACGCGCTTCATGGCTTAACTGTATCAAATTCGATACAGCTGGCAAGACCTCACAAAATCACCGTCTCCGAAATCTCGATCCCGAACCCTTCCAGCCCGACATAATGCCGCTCGCGGGTGGAGAGGAGCTTGATCGAGGAGATGCCGAGGTCTTTCAGGATCTGGGCGCCGAGGCCGATCTCGAGCCATTCGCTGTCGCGGGCCTGGGCCTCGCTGTGGCCTTCGCGGTCCTGCATGCCCTTGCGCGCGGTCTGCGACGCCCCAACGCCGACGGAGCCTTCGCGGAGATAGACGATGACGCCGCGGCCGTAGTCGGAGATGCGCTGGAGAATGCGGTCGAGCTGGCCCTGCTTGCCGAAGACATCGGCACCGACGTTTTCGAGGTGCAGCCGCACCGGGATGTCGACGCCGTCGCGGATATCGCCGAAGACGACGGCGAGGTGCTGCATCGGGTCCCAAGGCAGGGAGAAGGCGTGGCCCTTGGCCATGCCGAACGGCGTCTCGATGTCGAAGACATCACCGCGGTCGATCAGCGTTTCCTTGCGCTGGCGATAGGCGATGAGATCGGCGACGGAGAGCTGCTTCAGGCCATGCGCTTCGGCGAAGGCCGAAACTTCGGGCCCGCGCATGACCGTGCCGTTGTCGTTGACGAGTTCGGAAATCACCCCGATCAGCGGCAGGCTGGCGAGCTTGCAGAGATCGACGGCGGCTTCCGTATGGCCGGAGCGCATCAGCACGCCGCCTTCGCGCGACACCAGCGGGAAAATATGGCCCGGCCGGACGAAATCGGCGGCACCCGCATTGGGATTGGCGAGATTGCGCACGGTCAACGTCCGGTCGTCGGCCGAAATGCCGGTCGTCGTGCCATGTTTGAAGTCGACGCTGACGGTGAAGGCCGTGGTGTGGGCGCTGTCATTGTCGGCCACCATGGCGTTGAGGTTCAGCCGCTTGGCTTCTTCCTTGGGCATGGGCGCGCAGACGATGCCGGAGGTGTGGCGCACGATGAAGGCCATCTTCTCGGCCGTGCAGTGGACGGCGGCGACGATCAGGTCGCCCTCGTTCTCCCGGCCGTCATCATCGGTGACGACGACGATTTCGCCGGCCTCGAAGGCCCGGATGGCATCGACGACGCGCTTCTGGTCGAAGGACATGGATGGGATCCTCTCGTTTCGCACGGCCGCTCGGGCCGCAGGGTCTTGTCGGCTGGCCCGACCGTTTGACTAATCGAGGCGACCGGTCTGGCCGCGGTCGCGCAGGTAGTGGTCGGCGATCGCGCAGGCGACCATGGCTTCGCCGATCGGCACGGCGCGGATGCCGACGCAGGGGTCGTGGCGGCCCTTGGTGCGCACGTCCACCTCCTGGCCGTCGGCGTCGATGGAGCGACGCTCGGTGAGGATCGAGGAGGTCGGCTTGATGGCGAAACGCGCGACGACAGGCTCTCCGGTGGCAATGCCGCCGAGAATGCCGCCGGCGTGATTGGAAAGGAACACCGGCTTGCCGTCCGGCCCGATCCGCATCTCGTCGGCATTTTCCTCGCCGGTGATGCCGGCAGCCGCAAAGCCGTTGCCGATCTCCACGCCCTTGACCGCATTGATCGACATCAGGTTCGAGGCGATATCCTGGTCGAGCTTGGCATAGATCGGCGCGCCGATGCCGGCAGGCACGCCTTCGGCCACCACTTCGATGATGGCGCCGACCGAGGAGCCGGCCTTGCGGATGCCGTCGAGGTAGTCTTCCCAGACCGGAACGATGGCCGGGTCGGGCGCGAAGAACGGGTTGTTGCCCACCTCCGACCAGTCCCAGTTCGCCCGGTCGATTCTGTGCTGGCCGATCTGCACCAGCGCTGCGCGCACGGTGAGGCCCGGCACCACGCGCCGCGCCAGCCCGCCGGCGGCCACCCTTGCGGCCGTCTCGCGGGCGGAGGAGCGCCCGCCGCCGCGATAGTCGCGAATGCCGTATTTCAGGTCGTAGGTGTAGTCGGCATGGCCCGGGCGGTAGCGCCGGGCGATTTCGCCATAGTCCTTGGAGCGCTGGTCGGTGTTCTCGATCAGCATGGAGATCGGCGTGCCCGTGGTGATCAGCGTCTCGCCGTCCGCATCCGGCATCACGCCGGAGAGCACGCGCACCAGATCGTCCTCGCGCCGCTGGGTGACGAAGCGCGACTGGCCCGGCTTGCGCTTGTCCATCCAGGCCTGCAGCTCGGCCAAAGTGAAGCGGATGCCCGGAGGGCAGCCATCCACGACGCAACCGAGCGCCGTACCATGGCTTTCGCCCCATGTGGTGACGCGGAAGAGATGACCGAACGTATTATGCGACATGCTGCGGCAACCATTGTCTGCTGTGATGCGGGCGGCCTTCACTGGCAGCACCCGTTCTCTGGCGGACACTCTTACTGCATAAGTCGCAAGGCGGAAACGCTTTGCGCAGAAAAACAGGGGATGCCGGCCTAGAGGTCCGTTACGAGGCGAGCTGCCACTTCGCCGCCGCGAGATCCGCGAGCCGGTCGGCCGGCAGCGGCTTGGAGAAGGCATAGCCCTGCAGAATGTCGCAGCCGAGGACGGCGAGCATTTCGGCATGCGCCAGCGTCTCCACGCCTTCGGCCACCGTCCCGATGCCCAGCGACCGGCCGATCTCGATGATCGCCCGCACCAGCGCCTGCTCGCGGGGCGCGTGGGTGATGGGGGAGACCAGCTGCCGGTCGATCTTCAGCCGCTTCGGCTTGATCTTCAAGAGGCTGACGATCGAGGTGTGGCCGGTGCCGAAATCGTCGAGCTCGATATCGATGCCGAGCGCGACGATGCCGGCGATGTTGGCGGTGATGATCTCGTCGTCGCCATCCAGAAAAATCGCCTCCACGAGTTCGAAACAAAGCTGTCCCGGCGCGAATGCGAGGTTGGAGAGCGTGTCGAGCAGCGTCTCGTCCCGCAGCCGCCGCGCCGAAACGTTGACGGAGATTCTGGGGATGGAGATGCCGGCGGCGGTCCAGTGCATGAGGTCGATCAGCGCGCGCTCCATCACGATCTGATCGAGCGTGGCCACGACGTTCAGGTCCTCGGCGATCGACAGGAACCGGTCGGGCGTCAGCACGCCGTCGCGCGGGTGGTTCCAGCGGATCAGCGCCTCGACCCCGCAGAGCTGCAGCGTTTCCGCGTCGAACTGCGGCTGATACCAGGCCGTGAATTCGCCGCGCTCGATGCCTTCGAGGATTTCGTCGCCGATGCGCTTGCTGTTGAAGATTTCGGACTGGAGCGCCTCGCTGAAGAATTCGTAGCGATTGCGGCCTTTCTCCTTCGCGCGGTAGAGCGCGATATCGGCGTTGACCAGCAGCCGGCCGAGATCGGCGTCCGCACCGCGGCCGACGGCAATGCCGACGCTGACGCCGAAGCGACAGGAAAAGCCCAAGTAATCGACGGGCTGGCGCATCCGGGTGATGATCCTGTCGGAGAGCGCTTCCAGCTGCCCCGGAACGGGGTTCGGCACGAGAACGACGAATTCGTCGCCGCCGATCCGCGCGACCAGATCGTCCGGCCCGGCCTCCGTCTTCAGCACCTGCGAGGCGTGCACCAGCATGGCGTCGCCTGCGGCATGGCCGAGCGTGTCGTTGATCTGCTTGAAGCGGTCGAGGTCGAGATGCAGCAGGGCCACGTCGGTGGCACGTTCGGCATCCCGATCCAGAAGGGCGGCGAGCGCGGCGTCGAGCATGCGCCGGTTGCCGAGCCCGGTCAGCGGGTCGTGAAGCGCATTGTGCTCGATCCGGTCCTTGGCCGCGGCCAGTTCCGCCGTCTGCGCCTCGGCAAAGGCCTTGGCCTCCATCATCGCGTTCGTCAGGCGCACGTCCTCGGTAATGTCCCAGCTGAGGCCGGTCACCGTCTTGCGGCGGTCGGCCCCCATATTGACCGAGCCGATGTGGCGGATATGCCGCGTGCCCGTCGGCAGGACGACGCGATAGTCGGTCTGGTAGCTCTCGAGAAACATCACCGTATTGTTCAGCACCTCTTCCGCGTGCGGCAGGTCGTCGGGATGAATGTTCGCCTTCCAGCAGGTCGGTCCCGGTGCGCCGTTGCGCGATGTGAGGCCGTGAAGGTTGTACATCCGGTCGTCCCAGGTGCGCAGCCGCGTCTCCAGGTCGATCTCCCACACCCCGAAGCTGGAACATTCGAGCGCCAGATTGAGCCGCTGCGACATGGCCAGGAACTCCTGGTTGCGGCGGTCGAGCGCGGTGATGGCGCGCCGGCGTTCGCCGATCAGCCCGAATGTCAGCACGATCGGCACGATCACGATCATGGCGCAGACCATGATCATCAGCGCGATCTTTTGCTGGTTGTCGGGCCGTTGGTCGAAGCCGCCGACGGGCACGCCGGCAAGCTGCCATGCGCCTCCGGGCAGGAACACGTCCTGCAGCACCGCGCCGGCCTGAAACGTCGCATTCGTGCCGAAAAAGGCATCGCCGATATTGGCGGGATCGGAAATGTCGCGAATGCCGAGCGTCACCGGCGTGCTCCTGCCGGCGGCCACCACGGCGCGTCCGGCCCCGGTCGTCAGATTGGCGCCGAGATAGACGGCGTTTTCGTCGATCACCGCCTCCACGAAGCCCCACAGAGCGGACACGCCGCCGGGGCTGTAGAAGACGGGGGTATAGACGTCGAAACCGGTGGAACCGTCGGGAAGCACCAGCAGGCTGCCGATGGCGGCGCGCCCATGGGCCTGCGCTCGCTGCGATGCGGTGCGTTGGGAATAGAACCTGTCGAGCCGCATGCCCGCCATCCGGGCGTGCTCCATGGATGGCATGACCCGGGAGATGACACCGTGGGGCGCAAGGCTGATCCGGCGGATGCCGGGATTGCGCTCCATGATTTTCGTGGCGAGCGCGGCGAACCGGGCGGACGAGATGTCGCCGTCGAGGGCGATATCGTTCGCAAGACCGGAAAGGGCGGCGGTATTGCTGTCGATATTCGCCTGGATCTGCGCCTCGGCAAGGCGCAGCGTGCTCTGGACGTCGCTTCGCAGCGCTTCGCGGAAGTTCGTGCTGTTTTGTGCCTGGTAGAAATGCCCGACGATGAGCAGGATCAGCGTCGCCAGGAGCGACGGGATGATGGAGGAACGGATGAAGCGCACGAAGATCGACGCCCTGGCGCGAACAGCGTCCCCAATTCCCGCCATGTGACCCGTTCCCTGTGCACTCGTCCACCGTGTGAACTCGCCCGAAGGTAGTGCCCGAAGATTAAGATCCTCTTATGCATCGGGGATGCCGGGGGGGATGCCTGGGGGGATGCCCGGGGGATGCCTGGGGGGTGCTCGCGGGTGGCCAGCGGGGTGCAAAGCGGCCTGGAGCGACGTCAAGACTTTGCTAACCATGTTTGCGCTAACCTCGTTCGCCGTCACATGCTCATCGGATTGTCACAAGCTTGGTGAATTTTTGCCACAATCGGCGCCCAAAAACTGCATCATATTCGAACAGTGAATCAAACGGTCAAGAGGGAGACTTGGGATGCGTTTCGTCGTTGCGACATTGATGGCGACCGCCAGTTTCTTCTCGCCGCTCGCGGCCTTTGCCGATAGCGCCGATATCGAAGCCACGATCACGGGCATCGACACCGAGCGGCTCAGCCTCTCGCTGGATGACGGCAAGAGCTATCAGGCGCCGGAAGAGTTCAATTTCGAAGGCCTGAAGGCCGGCGTCAAGGTCGTCGTGTTCTACACCGAAGTCGACGGCAAGCGCGTCATCAACGATCTCGAAGTCGTTCAGTAAGACACGCGCGGCATAGACGGAGGGTCTTTCAGACCCAGCCGACCGTCCCATTCTCGATCTTCAAGATCCGGTCCTGTGGAATGGCCCCCATCGAGGCCTCCTCGGGCGCCATGGCGCCCAGAAGCTTGAAGACGCTGCGAATGACGCCGCCATGGCTGACGCAGACGGTTGGAACCGTGACGTCCTTCATCCAGGATGCGATGCGCCAGGAGAGGATTTCGTAGCTTTCCGCGTCGTCGCCGGGGGGAATGAAGTCCCACTTGGAGGCCTCGCGCTCGGCGACCCGCTCCGGCACGCTCGCCTCCAGCTCTTCCAGCGTGAATCCTTCCCAGTCGCCGAAGGAAACCTCTCTCAGACGGTCGTCGGTCCGGTAGGCCTCAGGCGCGAGCCCCATCGCGCCGCGCAGCAACTCCATCGTCTCGCGCGTCCGCCCGAGCGGGCTTGCCACATAGTCGAACGCGGTGGCTTGCGTGCCGAGGATGTCGGCCAGTGCCCGGCCATTGCCGCGCGCCTGTTCACGCCCCGTATCGTTGAGCGGAATGTCCTTCTGGCCCTGGAGGCGGATTTCCGCGTTCCAATTGGTCTGGCCGTGACGGATCATATAGATCAACATAGGAAATTGCCTGGCTGTGGGGGAGGGCGCGACGCGCATCCCACGAAAAGACCGGATCCGGCCGACCCCGTGGCGATGCGCGCTCGAAGAGAGGACGTCAGTCCTTGATGACGGCGATATCCGGCGCGTCAACCGCCTTCATGCCGACGACATGGTAGCCGCTGTCGGCATGGTGCACTTCGCCGGTCACAGACCGCGACAGGTCGGACAGCATGTAAAGGCCGACATCGCCGACCTCCTCGATCGTCACGGTGCGGCGCAGCGGCGCGTTGTATTCGTTCCACTTGAGGATGTAGCGGAAGTCGCCGATGCCGGAGGCGGCCAGCGTCTTGATCGGGCCGGCCGAGATGGCATTGACGCGGATGTTCTTCGGGCCGAGATCGACCGCGAGATACTTCACGCTGGCTTCGAGTGCTGCCTTTGCAACGCCCATGACGTTGTAGTTCGGCATCACCTTTTCAGCGCCGTAATAGGTCATGGTCAGCAGCGATCCGCCATCCGTCATCAGCTTTTCCGCGCGGCGCGCGACCGAGGTGAAGGAGTAGACCGAGATCTGCATGGTCTTGGCGAAGTTGTCGGGCGAGGTGTCGACGTAGCGGCCGGTCAGTTCGTCCTTGTCGGAAAAGCCGATGGCGTGGACGACGAAGTCGATCTTGCCCCAGGTCTTTTCGATGTGGTCGAAGACGGCATCGATGCTGGCTTCGTCGGACACGTCGCAATGGCCGGCGAGAATGCCGCCGAGTTCGGCCGCGAGCGGCTCGACGCGCTTCTTCAGGGCATCGCCCTGGTAGGTGAAGGCGATTTCCGCACCCTGCGCATGGATCGCCTTGGCGATGCCCCAGGCGATCGACCTGTTATTGGCGACGCCCATGATTACGCCGCGCTTTCCACTCATCAAACCGGATGTCTGCGCCATCGTGTCTGTCCCCGAATGCCTTTTGGATCGGACCGGCCAGGCGCCAGCCGGAATCTTGGTCGAAAATATAGTGCCCGGATCGCGGCCGCACCCGCTCATCAGCGAGGGGCGCTCCGGTTCGCGAGGCCTCGCTATGGCATAGGCTCACAAGGCGTTCAAGCTTGGGGAGGATCAGGAACTGTTAGGACCGGTAACAAACGGTCAGTGTCCACTGTGAATGTCGCATGTCCGTCACGAAGGGGGGCAATTTTCATGCACACGGTGCGTGAAGGGTGACGTTTGGCGAGCGGCCAGCCACACACTCCGTCATTCCGGGCTTGACCCGGAATCTAGCGACCTGACGTCCGTCAGGTCGAAAGACTCCCCTCAGCCCAAGGACTTGGGCTGGCTAGATTCCGGGTCAAGCCCGGAATGACGGAGTGTGGGGTGGACTGCCTGCAAAATCACGCCGCTACAGAAAGAGGCTTTTGCCACTTTCGCTTTTGCTCATCAACAAGCATCGAACGGAAAACGCCTCAGAGCACCAGCCCGTCGCGCTGGCTGCGCATGAGGTCCATCAGCTTCTGGTCGGGACGCGCGCTCAGGGTCAGGCTGAGTTCGACGATCAGGGCGCCACGCCGGCCATCGGCCGTCGGCAGGCCCTGGTCCGGGATGCGCAGCGGCCTGTCCGGGCCCGACCACGGGGGCACGACGAGCGATGCCTGTCCGGTGACGGTCGCGACCGTCGTGGTGCAGCCGAGCACGGCGTCGTGCAGCGATAGGGAGAGGGTGGTGTGCACGTCCGTGCCATCGACGCGGAACTGCTCATGCCGCGCGACACGGATGCTGACGAGCGCATCGCCGCGCGCGGTGCCCTGCCGATAACCCTGTTCCCGCAGGCGAATCAGGCTGCCATCGGTCGTGCCGGCCGGCAGCGCCACCTTCAGCAGCTGTCCGTCGGGCAGCGTCGCCGTCACGCGACGCCGCCGGAACAGGTCTTCCACCGTCGCCACGGCCTCGCAGACGAGATCCGGAACGCGGTCGGCAGCAGGTTTTTCGCCGGCCTTTTCATGCGCCTTGTCGGATGCCTTTTCCCCGCCCTCGAGCGATGATGCCGGCAAGATCCGGCGGAAGAGGCTGGAGACGATCTCGGCCGCCGGTGCCGCAGCGCGGGCAAGGATGCCGGGGCCGAAGGGCGCATGGCTCGACGGAGCCTCGGCGGTAGTCTCGGCCGAAGCCTCGTCCGCAACCTTCGCCTCCGTCGGCGCTTCGGTTCTCGGCGGTGCGGGGCGTGGCGCCGCAGGCTTCGGAGCAGCGGCTTTCGCCGCCTCCGGCTTGCCACTGTCCGTCCCGAAGATGCGCGACACCGCCTCCTCGGCCGTTTCCGGGCCGACGGCCTGTTCGGGCGCAAAGGGGTTGGCGCGGCGCTTCATTTCCTCCATGCGGCGCAGCTCCGCATTGCGGCGGGCCTGGTCGTAGCGGTTGCGCATCTGCGGGTCCTTCAGGACCTCATAGGCGCGGCCGGCCTCGGCAAAGCGTGCGGTGGCATTCGGATCTTCACGGTTCTGGTCGGGATGCACGGCCTTCGCCACGGCGCGCCATGCGGCCTTGATCTCGTCGGGGCCGGCATTGCGGCGCACACCGAGGACGGCATAGGGGTCCTGCATCGACATCTTCATCGTTCATCCTCGTCCAGCGTTGGCCGGGTCGCCATTGCCGGCGGGGATGATGAAAAGAAGTGCCTTAAGGACAGGTTTATTGCGGCTGAACCCGGGCGCATATGTGCGCAGAGGGTTAAGAAAGCGTTTGCGAAAGGGTCAGCTGCGCGGAGCAAAGCTGGTCAGGGTCCATTCGCCGTCGCCCGTCCGGCAGGTATTGCCGTCGAACTTGGCGATGCCCTGATAGGAATGGCGCGTCGTCGTGAAGCGGCGGCACACCATGCCTCCGACGGTCTGCTCCTGAATGCTGGAGATGACGCCAGCGCTGCCGGATTGCGCATTGGCCCAGGGAATGGGGTTACCGGCGACCTCGGACACGTCGGCGGTGGAAACCGCGGTCTGCACGGCCGCCGCATCGATCATCGCGGGGCTGGGCGGAGCCGGTATGGAGCCGGTGCGGACACTGTCGACGCCGGCGGCGTCGCCGAGGCCGATCCCGTTGCCCATGCAGCCGGAGAGCCCGGCCACGCAGAGCCCGAGCGTCATCGCTCCCGCAAGGCGCGAGAAGAGCTTGGTGTCGCAGACGCGTTTTGCTATGTCTTTCACGGTCACCCTGTCGGACTGGAAATGGCTACGGTGTCGCTCGAAACGGCATGTCCGCGGCCTACATGTGAGGTCAGCATCGGCAGCCTGCATTGGAAACGGAATATGACGGAAACCCGGTTAACAACTGGTGACTTCACCGAGGAAAACGAACCCTTTACGCTGTTCGGCACCTGGCTGAAGGAGGCGCAGGAAACCGAGATCAACGACCCCAACGCCGTTGCGCTCGCCACGGTCGATCCGGATGGCTTGCCCAATGTCCGCATGGTGCTGCTGAAGGACTTCGACGCCGACGGTTTCGTCTTCTACACAAATTTCGAAAGCCAGAAGGGCCGCGAGATCCTGGCGACCCGCAAGGCCGCGATGTGCTTCCACTGGAAGAGCCTGCGCCGGCAGGTCCGCCTGCGCGGCACGGTCGAGATCGTCAGCGACGCGGAAGCCGACGCCTATTACCAGTCGCGCGCCCGCGGCAGCCGCATCGGCGCCTGGGCCTCCAAGCAGTCCCGCCCGCTCGAAAGCCGTTTCGCGCTGGAAAAGGCGGTCGCCGAGTTCACCGCACGCCACCCGATCGGCGAGATCAAGCGCCCGCCTTACTGGTCCGGCTTCCGCATCCGTCCGGTGTCGATCGAGTTCTGGAAGGACGGCGCCTTCCGCCTCCACGACCGCATCGAGTTCCGCCGGCCCGAAACCACCGGCGATTGGTCAAAGGTGCGCATGTACCCTTGAGGCTTCAACGACCCTTCATCAGGCGGAAGGGAATGCCGGAGGCCAAGGCCGAGACATGGCCCGGCGTCTGGAAATGCCCATTGAGCGAGATCCGGGGCAGGGCGGTCAGGTCGGCATCGCTTGCAAGCGTGCCCGGCTGCGTCGTCACGGCGACAAGGCCGTGCCGGCCGGCAAGCCGCATGTCGCGGGGCGATACCGCCCGCCCGTCGCCATAGGGGTAGGCAAACGTCGTCGGACGAACGCCGGTGATGGCGGCCACGGCATCGACGGACCGTACGATCTCGTCTTCGGCGTCCACATCCGACAGCCGCGCCAGCGCCCTGTGGGTCAAAGTATGTGCCCCGATCGCCGCCCCCGGCAGGCGGGACAGCACGCCAAGCCCCGCCGCATCCAGCGTCAGCCGGTCGGTGAGCGACAGCGGATCGAGCCCTTCCGCGCGGGCCAGCCGGTCGATATCGGCAACCGCCGTCGCCTCGTCCACCGCATGCACGAAATCGGCAAAGCGCGTGAACGCCGCCTGCATCTGCTGCGGTGTCTGCAGGTGCAGGCGCTCCGGCCCGGCACCGAAGTCGAAGGTCAGCCGGGGCTTGGCCTGCAGCAGCTCCGCCAGCGTCTCCCACCATAGGCTCCGCGTGCGCGTCACGAAGCCCTCCGTCGCAAACACGGTGAACGGGACGCCGTGATGGGCAAAGACCGGAGCGGCATGGTCGAGATTGTCGCGATAGGCATCGTCGAGCGTGAAGACGGCAACCGGGTTCCGGTCGTCGCCGGCAAGATGCGCCGGCAGGTCGGCAAGCGCGATGAACCGGTATCCGTCCCGCTTCAGCCGGACGATGGCCGTATCGAGGGACTGCGGCGTGATCTCCAGATGCGCATTCGGCGAAAACATCGCGGCCGCGAACGGCCGCACATGATGCAGCGTAAAGATCGCCCCGCGCCCGCGCGCGCCCCGCATCAGCCCCGCCGCGGACAGGCCGCGCGCAACCGCCAGCCCGCCGGCAATGACGCCCCTCTTGATCAACCGCTTCACGACCTGCCGATACTCCTGCTGGATGGCCCGTTCGATGGGTGAAGCGACTGTAGGGCGCAGGGGGTAAAGGCTCCCTGAACGACGGACATCATCGACCTCAGGGCGGCATCCCCACCCGCCTGTCGCCTTTGTCGCAGATGTTCGATTGGA
The DNA here is from genome assembly GCF_003217095.1 of Rhizobium sp. PP-CC-3A-592. GTDB lineage: Bacteria > Pseudomonadota > Alphaproteobacteria > Rhizobiales > Rhizobiaceae > Ferranicluibacter. The sequence continues at coordinate 781,967 of NZ_QJSR01000001.1, read as the reverse complement.
CGAAGCCCCGCATTGCCGATACAAGGTCCGGCAGGGACGAGAGGACCATGCTCGTGCCGCCGAACACGGGCGATCGAGAGACAATCATGACCGAAGACAGCGCGCATTATCCGCCGGTCGATCCCATCAAGGCGGGCCTGCGCGGCCGTTGCCCGCGCTGCGGTGAGGGCAAGCTGTTTCAGGGCTACCTCGCGCTGCGCCCCCGCTGCGCCGCCTGCGGGCTGGACTATGATTTCGCCGATGCGGGCGATGGGCCCGTGGTCTTCGTCATCCTCATCATCGGCTTCATCACGGTCGGTGCAGCGCTCTGGGCCGAGGTCAATTACAGCCCGCCGCTCTGGCTGCATTTCCTGCTCTGGATCCCGCTCGCCATCGTCCTGTCGCTCGCGCTCACCCGCATGCTCAAGGGCGTGCTGATCGACCTGCAATATCGCAACAATGCCAGGCCCGGCGAAATCGACCGTGGCTGAGCCTGTCCGACCGGCCGGCACGACACCCCGCCGGGGCGGACCCGTCGCGCGTATTCTATCGGTCGTGATCCTGTTCGCCCTCTTCGCGGCCCTCGTCGCGCTCGGCACCTGGCAGATGCAGCGGCTGCACTGGAAGGAGAGCCTGCTCGCGGCCATCGCCGAGCGCCGCAACGCACCCCCAGTGGATATCGATGCCATCGCCGCGATGGTGGCGAGCGGCGGCGATATCGAATACCGCACCGTCCGCGTCTCGGGTACGTTCCAGAACGCGGGCGAGCGCCATTTCTTCGCGACCTATAACGGCCAGACCGGCTTCTACGTCTATACCCCGCTGACACTGGCGGACGGCCGCACTGTCCTGATCAATCGCGGCTTCGTGCCTTACGAGCGCAAGGAACCGGCGACCCGGCCGGAGAGCCAGCGTGAAGGCCCCGTCACCATATCAGGCCTTGCCCGCGCCCGGCTCGATGCCAAACCCTCCTGGGTGGTGCCGGAGAACGACATGGCCAAGAACATCTTCTACTGGAAGGACTGGACCGCGATGACAGCGGCATCCGGCCTGTCGCCGGCGCGCACGCTGCCTTTCTTCATCGATGCCGATGCGACCCCCAATCCCGGCGGCCCCAATTTAGGCAGTTTGCCGGTCGGCGGCGTCACCCAGTTCGATCTGCCGAACAATCACCTCCAATATGCGCTCACCTGGTACGGCCTGGCCGCTGCGCTGGTCGGGGTTAGCGGCCTGTTCATGTTCCGAAAAAGAGCCGAAGCGCGCGCCGGCCACGCGCACGCGCAACAGGAGACGCCGGAATGACACTGCTCGCCCAGATCTTCACAGGCCTCACCGCGCTTCTCCACGTCGGCTTCCTCGTGCTGGAAATGGTCCTCTGGACCAAGCCGGCGGGTCGCCGGATCTTCCGCATGACGCAAGAGCAGGCAGACGCGACGCGGGTGCTCGCGGCCAATCAGGGCCTCTACAACGGCTTTCTCGCCGCCGGTCTCGGCTGGTCGCTCGTGGCGTCGCCGCCCGCCTTTGCCGTGCAGGTACAGCTGTTCTTTCTTGTGTGCGTTGTTATCGCCGCTATATATGGCGCGTGGTCGGTCAGTGCGCGCATTCTTCTGGTGCAGGGCGGTCCGGCGATGCTCGCACTCCTGTTCACAGTCTTGGCGTTCTGATCCCATGGAATTTCGTCCCGCTGAAAAGCCCGCTGCGTTCGAGACCGTTTCGCAGAAATCGGCGCTCACGATTAGACTCTGCGGCCCGCGCGGCTTCTGCGCCGGGGTCGATCGCGCGATCCAGATCGTGGTGCTCGCGCTGAAGGAGTTCGGCGCTCCCGTCTATGTCCGCCACGAGATCGTGCACAATCGCTATGTCGTGGAAGGGCTGGAGGCCAAGGGCGCGATCTTCGTGGAGGAACTCGACGAGATCCCGCCGGAGCACCGCAAGCAGCCGGTGGTCTTCTCGGCCCATGGCGTGCCGAAATCCGTGCCTGCGGACGCCGACCAGCGCAATCTCTTCTATCTCGATGCGACCTGCCCGCTGGTCTCAAAGGTGCACAAGCAGGCCATGCGCCACAACCGCATGGGCCGCCACGTCGTGCTCATCGGCCATGCCGGCCACCCCGAAGTCATCGGCACCATGGGGCAGCTCCCCGAGGGCAGCGTCTCGCTGGTCGAAACCATCGATGACGTCGATACCTACACGCCGCCCGATCCCGACAATCTCGGCTTCGTCACCCAGACGACCCTGTCGGTGGACGATACCGCCGGCGTCATCAAGCGCCTGCACGAGCGCTTTCCCAACCTCACGGCACCCGCGGCCGACAGCATCTGCTATGCCACCACCAACCGGCAGGAAGCCGTGAAGCAGGCCGCCCCCGGCTGCGATCTGTTCCTCATCGTCGGCGCGCCCAATTCCTCCAATTCCAAACGTCTGGTCGAAGTGGCGTTCCGCTCCGGCGCCCGCCAGTCGATCCTTGTCCAGCGCGCCAGCGATATCGAATGGGACACGCTCGGCGAGATCCGCACCGTCGGCCTGTCGGCCGGCGCTTCGGCACCGGAGGTGATCGTCAACGAGATCATCGAGGCTTTTCGCGCGCGCTATGATGCGGTGGTGGAACTGGCGGATACGGTGGAGGAAACCGAAAACTTCCTCGTCAACCGCGAACTGCGCCACGTGCCCCTGACCCAGGCCGACATGGCCTTCGTCAACGGCGACTGACGGCCGAGCGGCCGAACCACGCGTCCTCTGCCCCCTTGTGGGGAAGATGCCCGGCAGGGCAGAGAGGGCCTTCCTTCAGAATCGTCACCCACAAGGTTCACCGATATGGCCGTCTATACCGATATCTCCGAGGACGACCTCAAGACGTTCCTGAGCGCCTATGACGTAGGGGAGCTCACCTCCTACAAGGGCATCGCCGAAGGCGTCGAGAACAGCAATTTCCTGCTCCACACCACCACGGGCGCCTTCATCCTCACGCTCTATGAAAAGCGCGTCGATCCCGCCGATCTCCCGTTCTTCCTCGGCCTGATGCAGCACCTGGCCGATCGCGGTCTCAACTGCCCCCTGCCACTCGCGCGCAAGGACGGCGCCCTGCTCGGCATGCTGTCGGGCCGCCCGGCCGCCATGATCACCTTTCTTGAGGGCATGTGGCTGCGCAAGCCGGACGCCGCCCATTGCCGCGAGGTCGGCCGGGCGCTCGCCGAAATGCATGTTGCGGGCGAGGGGTTCGCTCTGACGCGGGAAAATGCCCTGTCCGTCTCCGGCTGGCGTCCGCTCTGGGACAAGGCCAAGGACCGTGCCGACGAGGTGCAGCCGGGCGTGGCCGCGGAGATCGCCGCCGAACTCGACCATCTCGAAGCCAACTGGCCGTCCGATCTGCCCGCAGGCGTCATCCATGCCGATCTCTTCCCCGACAACGTCTTCTTCCTCGGCGAGAGCCTTTCGGGCCTGATCGACTTCTACTTCGCCTGCAACGATCTCTTGGCCTATGACGTCTCGATCTGCCTCAATGCCTGGTGCTTCGAGAAGGATGGTTCGTTCAACATGACCAAGGGCATGGCGCTTCTGTCCGGCTACCAGTCGGTGCGCCCGCTGACGGCCGGCGAAATCGCGGCCCTGCCGCTTCTCGCCCGCGGCTCGGCGCTGCGCTTCTTCCTGACGCGGCTCTACGACTGGCTGACGACGCCGGCAGGCGCCCTGGTGGTCAAGAAGGATCCGCTCGAATATCTCCGCAAGCTCCAGTTCCACCGCTCGGTGAACACGGCGCTCGAATATGGCCTGACGATTTCGGAACCCGACGCATGAAACACATCGACATCTTCACGGACGGCGCCTGCTCGGGCAATCCGGGCCCCGGCGGCTGGGGCGCGGTGCTGCGCTACGGCGAGACCGAAAAGGACCTCTGCGGCGGCGAGGCCGAAACCACCAACAACCGCATGGAACTGCTGGCCGCCATCACCGCGCTGACGTCGCTGAAGGAGCCCTGCGAGGTCGATCTGCACACCGACAGCAAATACGTCATGGACGGGATCATGAAATGGATCCACGGCTGGAAGAAGAACGGCTGGAAGACGGCCGACCGCAAGCCGGTGAAGAACGGCGAACTCTGGCAGGCGCTCGACGCCGCCAACAGCACCCACAAGGTCACCTGGCACTGGGTCAAGGGCCACGCCGGCCACCCGGAAAACGAGCGCGCGGACGAACTGGCCCGCAAGGGCATGGAACCGTTCAAGGGGAAGCGGGCGGTGAAGCTGGGGTGAGGTGACGCGTCACCGCCGAATGTGCGGCAAGCCCCTCATCCGCCTGCCGGCACCTTCTCCCCGCAGGCGGGGCGAAGGGACATGCCGAGAGCGCTCGCCTTCCTCTCGAAGATCAATGGTCGGGTCTCAAGCAGCGTTCCAAGTCTCTTCTCCCCGCGCGCGGGGAGAAGGTGGCGGCAGCCGGATGAGGGGCTGGCGCGGCGCTATATTGATGAAATAGCAGGAAGAAAGACCCTCTCTGCCCTGCCGGGCATCTCCCCCACAAGGGGGGAGAAGACTTGGGGCTGGCCGCTGGCTACCTTAAAAAAGGTGTGCGGATAAAGCTGGGTGCTTCCCGCGGGTCCTCTCCCCCCTTGTGGGGGAGATGGCCGGCAGGCCAGAGAGGGTCTTTTTAAACCCCCTCCACACCCCCTCAGATCTGCTCCAGCATGGTCGCTGCCGACGACACCGTCGCCTGTCCCGGGCTTTCCTCGATGTTCACGGTCTTCACCACGCCATCGTCCACCAGCATCGAATAGCGCTTCGACCGCACGCCGAGCGTGCCGGCCGAGAGGTCGATATCCAGCCCGAGCGCCTTGGTGAAGCCGGCGTCCCAGTCGGAGAGGAAGTGGATCTTGTCCATGCCGCCGGAGGCCGTTGCCCAAGCGCCCATGACGTGGATGTCGTTGACGGCGACGACGGCGATGTCGTCGATCCCCCTGGCGAGGATCGCGTCGCGGTTTTCGAGATAGCCGGGCAGGTGGTTGAGCGAGCAGGTGGGCGTGAAGGCGCCGGGGACGCCGAAGATCACGACGCGCTTGCCGGAGAAGAGGGCGTCCGTGGTCACTTCCACAGGGCCGTCAACGGTCTTTTCCTTGAAGGTCGCAGATGGAATCTTGTCGCCGATCGAAATGGTCAAAGGGAATATCCTCGCTCAGGGAATGGGGGCTTCAGGGAATGGGCTCTGATCGCAAGCAGCGCGCCCCGTGGAAAATCCGTGCACCGGACAGGCGCAAAGGAAAGATATAGATTTTCACGGCTTGAAGACAAGCGGCGTTTCGATGGCCCTGTTCTCGGACCCCATCCGCACGCTGACCGTCGCCCGGATCGCGCCGTCCGCTGGCACGCCTGCGCTTGTCAGTGGCAGTTTCGCGGCGATGCGCATGTGTGTCAGGCCGTCCGCCCCTCTCCGGCTGTCCATGGTCCGGCTGTCCATGTTCCGGCTGTCTACGGGATGGAAGACATAGCCGGAGGGTGCCGCGAGGAACACGTCCAAAAGTTCGGCACCCTCCGGCAGCCTCATGGCCAGCGCGATCTCATGCGTCTGCGCATCGAAGGCGGCATGCACCACGTCGAAATCCGGCAGGGGTGCGGCCGGCAGGGCGGCGAAGGCGGCGCGCACGCGCGCGGTGTCCAGCGGGTTGTCGGCAGCATCGGCGGCAAGCGCAAGGTCGAGCTCCGCCTGCACGGGAATGCAGATGCTCTTGCAGATGCCGAGGAAAACGGACGCTTCCAGCGTCAGATCCTTGCCGGCATCGCTCCGGAGCAGAAGCGGGAAGGAGACGGGCCGGTCGTAGCCGGTATAGTCGAGATCGCCCTCCGCAAACCGTTTGGGCGGCGGCAGCCGCAGGCCGGAATAGACGAGGCTGCCCGCGCCCGGACCTTTGCCGGTAATGGTCACCTCCGGCGGAATGCCGCTTGCGCCCGGGTCCGTCCAGTAGGTTCGCCAGCCCGGTTCCAGCCGGATTTCCAGCATGGCCGGCAGCGTTCCGTCCGCTTGCTGCGCGCCGGTGACCAGCCGGATGCCGCCACCGACGGTCTCCACCCAGGCGCTGCGCGCCGCAAAGGCCGTGCCGCCTGATGCTGCGATCGCGAAAAAAAACACGGTGGCCAGGGTTGCCACGCGTGCCGAAAACGTCAAACTCTGCGGTGTGAGGCGTTCGATCATGGGCAAAGCCATAGCGGTTTTGGCAGGGTCGGAGAAGATCGGCATGATGCGGCGGCTCGGAATGTCGTGCAACTTTTCTTGAATGCGCGATGCAATAATCGACCCGGGTCGATGGAACGATTGGCGGGACATCGGCTTCGACAGGTGTGACGGCCGAGCTGTCATCCCCAAGGGCACCCGCAGCGCCGGCATTCGGAAAACCAGAAAACGGCAGGCATCGAAAAGGCGGGACAGACCTCAACCGGAACAAGGGCAAGGCACCATGATGGCGACATTCCAGAAAAACCGTGAACGGGGCATGTTGGACGGGCAGTTCCTGATTGCCATGCCCGGCATAGTCGATAGCAACTTCGCCCGTACGGTCATTTTCGTCTGCGCGCATTCCGACGACGGCGCGATGGGCTTCATCCTGAACCGCCCGCAGCAGCTCACCTTTCCGGATGTGCTCCTGCACCTGGAGATCGTCGATCGCCTTCAGGCGATCCGGCTGCCGGAGCGGACGCGGGAGTTCCAGATCCAGACCGGTGGTCCCGTCGAAACCGGCCGCGGCTTCGTGCTCCACTCCGACGACTATCTCAGCGAATCGAGCATTCCCGTCAGCGACGACATCTGCCTGACGGCGACGCTCGATATCGTGCGCGCCATCTCCCGCGGCGCGGGCCCGTCCCGCGCCATGATGATGCTCGGCTATGCCGGCTGGGGCGCCGGCCAGCTGGAGGCCGAGATCGCCAACAATGGCTGGCTGACCTGCGCGGCCAACGAGGACCTGATCTTCGATCGCGACCTCGGCGACAAGTACGATCGCACCCTTGCCGCGATGGGCGTCGCCCCCGCCATGCTGTCGATGACGGCCGGCCACGCGTAACGGCCTGTCTGCTTTCTACCCTGAGCAAGGCGTTGCTTTCTCGATTCCTCATGAACAAATCGCGGAACATTTTGTCCGACACCCCGTTTTGAAGGCAAGCGGCACAGCAATAAAGCAGCCGCCTCAGTGACAGGGAGTTACGCACATGGGTAGCATTTCCGATAAGGTATCCGGTCTCGCCAACGAGGCAGCAGGCAACGTCAAGCAGGGCGTCGGCAAGATGACCGACAACGAGCGTCTGCAGGCCGAAGGCAAGGCACAGGAAGTCAAGGGCGAAGTCCAGCAGGCATCCGGCAAGGCCAAGGACACCGTCAAGGGTGCCGTCGATCGCCTGTAACAAAGTTTTGCTACGGCTTTGCCCGTAGCGATCAGGTGCGCAACCGTTGCCGTCCTGACGGGTTCAACTGGATGGCGACGTGCGCCGAATGCCCGCTGTGCCTCGTGCCGGCGGGCATTTCCTCGTCTGGCGATCGCTTCCGGCGACGTAATATGTAGGGCAGCGAAAACAGGACGATCTAAAAGACGCCGGCGCTGCGGAGCCACAACCATCAGATGCCATCCGCAGGGATGGCCCCAGGGACGAAACGACCATGAAGCTCTTTACGTGCAGCAATTGCGGAAATTCCGTGCATTTCGACAATCGAACCTGCGTGAATTGCGGATCGCGCCTCGGTTTCGAAACGGAGTCTCTGAGCATGAAGGCGCTGGCCCCGGCCGGTGGTGACCAGTGGACCGTGATCGACAAGACCGATACGGCCGTGCGCTTCTGCGCCAATGCGATGAACGACATCTGCAACTGGCTCGTCCCCGCCGGTAGCCAGAACACCTATTGCGTGGCCTGCAGCTATAACCACATCGTGCCCGTCACCGACAATCCGGAAGGCGTTCAGCGCTGGCAGAAGATCAGCCAGGCGCAGCGTCACCTGTTCTATTCGATCCTGCGCTGGAACCTGCCGCGCCCTGGCCGCGATGCCGATCCGCAGGGCGGTCTGGTTTTCGATTTTCTCGCCGATGAGGTCGATGCCAATGGCAACGTCATTCAGGCCGCGATGACCGGCCACGAAGACGGTCTGATCAGCCTGCGCGCCGCCGAAGCCGATGACGCCACGCGCGAAAGCATCCGCGTCTCCATGGGCGAACCCTATCGCACGCTGCTCGGCCATTTCCGCCACGAGATCGGCCATTTCTACTTCGCCCAGCTCTGCCGCGACGAGGAAACGCTGGCCGAAGCCCGCGCCCTCTTTGGCGACGAGCGCGAGGACTATGCCGCAGCCCTGCAGCGAAACTATGAGCAGGGCCCGCCCGCCGACTGGCAGAACCGCTTCATCTCGACTTATGCCAGCTGCCACCCGTCTGAAGACTTCGCCGAATGCTGGGCGCACTTCTTCCACATCGTCGACACGCTCGAAACCGCCCGCGCCTTCGGCCTCTCCACCGATCCCCGCCGCCACCACGAGATGGCCGCCGAAGTCGATTTCGACCCCTACAACGCTCAGGATTCGCAGACACTGGTCGATGCCTGGGTGCCACTCAGCGTCGCGCTGAACAGCATCCAGCGCTCCATGGGCCAGACCGACAGCTACCCCTTCGTGCTGTCGATCCCAGTGGTCCAGAAGCTGGATTTCCTCAACCGCCTGATCCACAAGGCCGGGCAGGGACTGCTGACGATGTCCCAGCCGCCGATGCAGACGCCGGCTGCGGCCTGAGGGTTTCAGGTTTGAGATACGGAGCGCTCTTCCTTGGAAAAGGAGGAGCGTTTTTGTTTTGGGGTGCGGGTTTGTGGGTTGGGTGATGAAGAAAGGCCCTCTCTGGCTTGCCAGCCATCTCCCCCACAAGGGGGGAGAAGACTCCTTGGCAACCGCCTGCCTCCATGAAGCGCTGAGAGTGAGCGAGCGTTCGCGCCAGGTCTTCTCCCCCCTTGTGGGGGAGATGCCCGGCAGGGCAGAGAGGGTCTTCCTCGGTCGTTCTCCCCTTACGCCCGCTTCATCAACGGAAACCGCTCCTTCAACAACCGCTGGATCAGATCCGACGAAATCGGCGGGCCGAAGAGGAAGCTCTGGCCGTAATGGCAGCCCATCTGGCCGAGCTGGATCGCGTCTTCTTCGGACTCGATACCCTCGGCCACCACCTGCATCTCGAGTTCGCGCGCCATGCCGATGACGGAGCGGAGCAGGATGGTGCGCTTGTCGCTCTCGTCCTTCACCAGCGCCTTGTCCATCTTGATCGTGTCGAACGGAAAGCGCGTGAGATAGGCGAGCGAGGAGTGGCCGGTGCCGAAGTCGTCCAGCGCCAGCTTCAGCCCGCTGTCGCGCAGCTTCTGCAGCACCAGACGCGCCTGTTCCGGGTTCTCCATCATCAGGGACTCGGTCAGTTCCACCATCACCTGCGACGGGTTGCAGCGGTTCTTGTGGAGGATGGCGCGGATGTCGTCGTGGAGATCGTTGTTGAGCAGCTGGCCGCTCGACAGGTTGACCGAGACGAAGATCGGCAGCTGACCGGTCTGGATCTGCCATTCCCCGAGATCGCTCGTCGCCCGCTCGAAGGCGAAGAGGCCGAGCTGGTTGATGACCTCGGAGCTCTCCGCAATGGGGATGAACTCGGAGGGCGGAATGCTGCCGCGCTTCGGATGGTCCCAGCGCATCAAGGCTTCGAAACCGGCGATTTCCGCATCGTTCAGCCGCACGATCGGCTGGTAGACGAGGCTGAGCTCGTTGCGCTCGATGGCGCGGCGGAGGTCGGTTTCGAGCTGCAGACGGTCCGTGCCGGAGGTGCGGAAGGCCGGGCGATAGGGCTCGACGCGGTTGCCGCCGGCCTTCTTGGCGCGGAACATGGCCAGTTCGGCGTCGTCCAGCAGGCCGGCCGCGCTCTGGCTCTGGTCCACCCAGGAGACGAGGCCGACGGAGGCGGTGAGGCTGATCTCGCGATTGCCGAAGCTGATCGGCACCATGATCGCGCGGCTGACGGCCTCGGCGAAATCCGCGACCTTGGCAGGGTCGCGTTCCGAGATCAGGATCAGGCCGAACTGGTCGCCACCGAGCCGCGCCAGCGTATCCTGCGGCTTCAGCAGCCGCCGTAGCCGCCGCGTCAGCGCGATCAGGATGTTGTCGCCGGCCGCGATCCCCAGCACGTCATTGACGTTCTGCTTGTAGCGGTCGATGTCGATGGCGATGACGGTCGGGCGCACGCCGTTCGAACCGGGCGCCAGCGCCAGGATCGATTGCAGCCGGTCGAGGAAGATCTGGCGGTTGGGCAGGCCGGTCAGGTTGTCGTGGAGCGCATCGTGCAGCAGCCGGTCGAGCGAATTGCGCTGCTCGGTGATATCCACCAGCGTGCCGACGCAGCGGATGATCTCGCCGTTCGAGCCCAGCACCGGCCGCGCGCGGATCGACAGCCAGTGATAATGCCCGTCCTCGGCGCGAATGCGGAAATCATGGTTGAGCCGGCCGCGGCGGTGTTCGAGCAGGATGTCGAGCGTCGCGCGGAAGCGGTCGCGGTCGTCGGGGTGCAGCCGCGGCAGCCAGTTGCGGGCGGGCCCGTGCATGGCGCCGGGCGTGAGGCCCAGCTGCTGCGAGACATCGGGAATGGTCACCACCCGGTCGCGCGCCACGTCCCAGTCCCACACGGTATCGCCCGAGCCGGTCAGCGCCAGCGACTGGCGTTCGAGGTCGGAGAACAGGCCCTGGCTATAGGCGCCGCCGGCAAAGGCGTGCTGCATCACCGTGAAGCCGATGAGCAGCACGATCAGCACCAGCCCGCCGCCGAGCGCCGGCTGGACGATGTCGTTGGAAAGCCGCCCCGTCACCGTCAGCCAGGCGCCGAACAGCCAGACGAGCGTCAGCAGCCAGGCGGGAACCAGCAGAATGGCGCGGTCGTAGCGGTTGAGGCCGAGATAGGCGATGAGGATGATGCCGGCCGTGCCCGTCAGCGCGAACGAGATGCGCGCGATGCCGGCCGCAATCGCCGGGTCGTAGATCGCCACGCCGAAGAGCAAGCCGAGGCCGAGAATCCAGGCGAGCGTCGCATAGGACAGGTGCTGGTGCCATCGGTTGAGGTTGAGATAGGTGAAGAGAAAGATCACGAGGCCGGCCGCCAGAAACACTTCGGTCCCCGCCCGCCATATGCGCTCGTCGCCGGCCGTGATCGCGATCAGCTTTGACAGGAAGCCGAAATCGACGCAGATATAGGCCAGCACCGCCCAGGCGAGTGCAGCCGTCGCCGGCAGCATGGAGGTGCCCTTGACGACGAACAGAATGGTCAGGAACACCGCCAGCAGGCCGGCAATGCCGAGCACGATGCCGCGATAGAGCGTGAAGGCGTTGACCGTGTCCTTGTAGGCGTCCGGCTCCCAGAGATACATCTGCGGCAGGTCGGGCGTTGCGAGCTCCGCGACGAAGGTGATGACCGAACCGGGATTGAGCGTGATGCGGAAGACGTCGGCCTCCTCGCTCGGCTGCCGGTCGAGCGCAAAGCCCTCCGACGGGGTGATGGAAAGGATGCGCTGCGAGCCGAGGTCGGGCCAGAAGATTTTGGAATTCACCAGCCGGAAATGCGGCGCGACGATCACGCGCTCCAGCTGCTCTTCCGAAACATTTGCGAGCGCGAAGACCGCCCAGTCGCCCTGATGGTTGTCGGCACTGGAGCGCACCTCGATGCGCCGCACGATGCCGTCGGTGCCGGGCGCGGTGGAGACCTGAAAGGCCTCGCCCCGGCCGGTATAGATCTCGGTCGTCGCGGTCAGGTCGAGCGCGGTGTCCTCGCGCGAGATCTTCACGGGCTCGATGGCCTGGGCTTGGCTCCCGCCGAGCCACATCATCGCAAGCACCAGCGCCAGCATCAGCCCGGGCAGCCTGCGGATCGACGGCAAAAGCGTCGGACGGAAGGGATGGGTCACTCGCTAGCAGTCCTGTTGGGCGCGATGTCACGCGAAAGAAGGGAGAAGATCAGGTGGTCGCGCCACTGCCCATTGATCTTGAGATACTCACGCAGATAGCCTTCGCGATGAAAGCCGACCTTTTCAAGGAGCCGGATGCTCCTGTCGTTTTCCGGAATACAGGCTGCCTCGATACGGTGCAACTGAAGGGTCGAAAAGATGTAGGGGATGGAGAGCCTGACCGCCGCCGACATGTGCCCCTGGCCGGCGAAGCGCTCGCCCATCCAGTAGCCGATCATGCAGCACTGCGCGGCCCCGCGCCTGATATAGCCGATGGTGAGGCCACCCAGCAGCGTCTCGGTGTCGCGCGCAAAGACGAAGAGGGGAATGGCCTGGCCGGAGTGGAATTCCTGCTCGCTGCGGATGGCGCGCGCGCGAAAGGCGCTCTCGGTCATCTCCTCCGCCCGCCAGGTCGGCTCCCACGGCTCGAGGAAGGGGCGGCTTTCCCGGCGCAGCGCGAACCACTGCCGATAGTCGGCGCCGCGCGGCAGGCGCAGCAGATGCGTGTCGCTCTCGATCCTGACCGGGTCCGGCTGCCGTGACAGAAACCGAAACACCGATCGTGTCATGAAAGCCTCCGCCGGGATCGTAAAATAAGGACGGTGCCGGCGAGAAGACGCCGGACCGGGGTTCAGCCGTTCGCCGCCCGCGGCAGGGCCGTGTCGCGGGTCAGCCCGCCGAGAATATCCGCCATGGGCGCCAGCTTGTCGACGGGGCCGATGGCCGAGAGCGTCGGCACGGTCTCGAAGAACAGGCGTCCGGCAAGATCGGTCAGCCGCTCGACGGTGATGCCGGACAGCCGGTCCATCAGCTCCTCGTTGGGGATGGGGCGGCCGTAGAGCATCATCTGCCGGGCGATCTGGCCGGCGCGTGCGGCGGGGCTTTCCTGCCCCATCAGCAGCTGCGCGCGGATCTGCGCGCGGGCGCGGTCGATTTCCTGCTGCTCGATATGATCGGCCGACTTGCGCAGCTCCTCGATGATGACGGGCATCAGTTCCGGCAGGTTCTCACCGCCGGTCGCGGCGTGAACGCCGAAAATGCCGGTATCGGAAAAGCCCCAATGGAACGCATAGACCGAATAGCAGAGGCCGCGATGCTCGCGCACTTCCTGGAAGAGCCGCGAGGACATGCCGCCGCCGAGAATATTGGCGAGGATCTGCGAGCAGTAGAAGTCGCGGCCATGATAGGCCTTGCCCTCGAAGCCGAGCAGGACCTGCGCGTCCATCAGGTCGCGGTTTTCGCGGGTGTCGCCGCCGGTGTAGCGGGCCTTTTCGATCAGCGGCGCTTCCGCCGGCTGCTGCGGCAGGCTGGCGAAGCGTTCCTCCACCTGCGCCACGAAGGCATCGTGATCGACCGCACCGGCGCCCACGACGAACATGCGGTCGGTGGTGTAGTTGCGCCCGAGATAGGTGCGGATCTGGTCGGCGGAAAACGACATGACCGTTTCCGGCGTGCCGAGGATCGGCCGGCCGACGATCTGGTCGGCAAAGGCGGTTTCGGCGAAGCGGTCGAACACCACGTCGTCGGGCATATCGTTCGCCGCGCCGATTTCCTGCAGGATGACGTTCTTCTCGCGCTCCAGCTCTTCCTCGTCGAAGGACGATTCCGTCAGGATGTCGGCGAGGATGTCGATGGCCAGCGCCGTGTCGTCCTTCAGCACGCGGGCGTAATAGGAGGTCGTCTCGGTCGATGTCGCGGCATTGACCTCGCCGCCGACATTCTCGATCTGCTCGGCGATATCGCGGGCCGACCGCGAGGCCGTTCCCTTGAAGGCCATGTGCTCCAGCAGATGCGCGATGCCGTGCTCGTCCGTGGTCTCGTCGCGGGAACCGGACTTGATCCACGTGCCGAGCGCGACGCTTTCCAGATGCGGCATGGTTTCGGTAACGACCGTCAGCCCGGAGGCGAGCCGGGTGCACTCAACTTTCATCATCGGTCTTTCTGCGCACTAGTTCCGGATACGGGCGTGCTCGCCGATATAGGCCTCGACGGCTTTCAGCTCGGGATCCAGAATGTCGAAGCGCTCCTCCCTGTCCATCAGGTCAGCAAGCCACGTCGGAAGCGCCGGGTCAATACCGCTCGCCGATTTTACTGCGGCGGGGAATTTCGCGGGGTGCGCGGTGGCCAGCGTCACCATAGGTGCGTTGGGTTTCATATGCTTGGCGGCAACGAAGGCGCCGATGGCGCTGTGCGGATCGAGGAGATACCCGGTTTCCTCCAGCGTGGTGCGGATGGTTTCCGCCACCTGCTTTTCCGTCGCGCGTCCGGCGCGGAAGAGACCGCGGATCATCTTCAGCGCCTTTTCCTCGATCTCGAAAGCACCCGACTGCTTCAGCCCGCCCATGGCGGCGCGCACCTTGCCCGCATCCCGGTCGAAGGCCTCGAACAGCAGGCGTTCGAAGTTGGAGGAGATCTGGATGTCCATCGACGGCGAGGTCGTCGCGCGCACGTCGCGCATCTCGTAGCGTCCGGTCTTCAGCGTGCGGGCGAGAATGTCGTTCTCGTTGGTGGCGACCACGAGGCGGGCGATCGGCAGCCCCATCTTCATGGCGACATAGCCCGCGAAAATATCGCCGAAATTGCCGGTGGGCACCGTGAAGGCCACTTTCCGGTCCGGCCCGCCGAGCGCCACCGCCGTCGTGAAATAATAGACGATCTGGGACATGATACGCGCCCAGTTGATCGAATTGACGCCCGAGAGATGCACGCGGTCGCGGAAAGGCCCGTCGTTGAACATGTCTTTGACCAGCGTCTGGCAATCGTCGAAATTGCCGCGGATCGCGATCGCATGCACGTTCGCGGCCTTGGACGTGGTCATCTGGTGCTGCTGCACCGGCGAGACCTTGCCGTGGGGAAACAGGATGAAGATATCGGTGCGGTCGCGCCCGGCAAAGGCGTCGATCGCAGCACCCCCCGTATCGCCCGAGGTCGCGCCGACGATGGTGGCGCGGGTGTTGCGGGTGGCCAGCACATGGTCCATCAGCCGCGCCAGCAGCTGCATCGCCACGTCCTTGAAGGCCAGCGTCGAGCCGTGGAACAGCTCCATCACGAAGGCATTCGGCCCGGTCTGCACGATCGGCACCACGGCCGGATGCCGGAAGGTGGCATAGGCCTCGTCGATCATGCTGCGCAGCGTCGCATCCTCGATCTCGCCATCGACGAACAGCTGGAGAATCCGAAACGCGACCTCCTGGTAGGAGAGGCCGCGCAGGTCCCGGATCTCGCGCTTCGACAGGGTCGGCCACGTCTCCGGCACATAGAGCCCGCCATCGCGCGCAAGGCCCGCCATCAGGGCGTCGCTGAAACCGAGCGCAGGGGCCTCGCCCCGGGTCGAAACATACTTCACGTTCGTCATCCTCGTTTCGTGCCGCGCGGCGACGGTGTTCAGGCCTGAATGCGAGCGCAGCACGTGACGCTCACGTTCGGGCGGGGCTTACAAAAAAGATCGGCAAAAAACGACAGGGACGCGCGCGAGTCCAATCGATTTTCCGGCGCGCCGCTGCTATAGACCATCGCCGCAGCACTGGAAAGCCTGCCTTTCGGCAAGCGCGACCGGGTCTGCGCAACGGCCGCTCGCAGTTGGGCGGTGGAAATTTCGCCGTATGCGCCGGTCGAAACCGGCTATACAGGCAGCGACGGACACGCGCCGCGAGAGCGCGGGAAGAGCGACAGGGGGTCGGATCGAATGGTGGGTCATACAGTCAGCCGCATCGCGGCATTTGCGGGTCTCATGGCGCTTGCCGGCTGCAATACGCCGGAAACGGGCGGCGCGATCGACGCGGGCGCCAGCGCGGCATCCGCCACGCCGGCCGTCATCCAGGCAAAGTGCCCGCAGATCGTCATGCGCGATGCGACGTCGGTCTACCGTACCTACGCCAAGGGCGCGAAGGACGACCCGTCGCAGATCATCTACCAGGCCTCGCTTGCCGACTCGACGCGCCAGTGCGTGCAGAGCGATACGACCCTGACGGTCAATGTCGTGGTGCAGGGCCGCGTCACCTCGGGTCCGGCCGGCGGCCCCGGCACGATCAACCTGCCCATCCGCGTCACCGCGAGCGACGAGAACAACACGCTGTTCTCCGAAGTGACGCAGCTGCCCGTCACCGTCCAGGCCGGCACCGGCGCCCAGCAGTTCATCTTCACCAAATCCGCCCCCATCAACGGCGGCGCCGGCGACTTCGCCAAGGTCTATGTCGGCTTCGACACGGCCCCGGCTGCGCCGAAGAAGCGGAAGTAGGCGGGAGATCGCGCTGCGCGGCCGGTGTCAGCCCACCGGACTGGTGAAAAACCATGACCTCGATCTTGGGCATGGTTTTTTGCAGGAACGCCGATCATCCCTCATGCGACGCCCACTAATGACCGGGCGAACACCCGACAACTTCCGTCATTCCGGGCTTGACCCGGAATCCAGCGACCTGACGTCGGTCAGGTCAGAAGAGTCTTTTCAGCCCACAGACGTGTGCTGGCTGGATCCCGCATCAAGTGCGGGATGACGGAAGAGAAGGTTAGTCGCCGATCAACTACCGGGCGGCGGTCACGCGGGCAATGCGCATTTTCATCGCCATCTATGGTGGCGTCCATTTGGACGTACCGTAGACGACCGATCAGTCCCCAAGCTCCTCCGACCATTCCGCCAGCGCCTCGATCGTGGCGGGCAGGGCGGTCATGCGGGAGATGACGGTTTCGGCGCCGGCTTCGGTCAGCGCGTCGGCATGCGAGGGGTAGCTGTGGGAGGCGCCGGTGAAGCCGATGACGCGCATGCCGGCCGAGCGGGCGCCGTGGACGCCGTGCACCGAATCTTCCACCACGATCACCCGCGACGGGTCGATGCCCATCTGCGCTGCGCCATGCAGAAAAATATCCGGCTTCGGCTTCACCCGGTCGTCGCCGAGGTCGCGCGCGGAAAAGATATTGCGGCCGAAGAGGTCCTTCAGGCCGACCTTGCCGAGCATCATCGCCAGCCGCTCGGAGGTGGAGTTCGAGCAGACGCACTTTTTCAGCCGGATCTGCGACAGCGCCGCCTTGACGCCCTCGATGATCTCGACGTCGTCCTTCAGCCGCTGTTCGAGGATCTCGGTGTGGCGCGAGAGCAGGCTCGCCGATAGCGGGATCGTCGCCTCGCGCTCGATGGCCAGGAGCGTGTTCTGCCACGTCATCCCGGCATAGCGCTCGGCCATCTCCTCGGTGGAAATCGGATACCCCGCTTCCGTCAGCAGCGCCGCCTCGACCTCAGACGCGATGATCTCTGAATCGACGAGCACGCCGTCGCAATCGAAAATGATGAGGTCGATACCGGACATGGGGAAAATCTCTGATGCATGGGAATGCCCGCGCTTTACACGAGGGGGCGGCGGGGGACAATGCGGCGGCTAAGATTTGTGTCCGCGCGCCATGTACCCGGCATGGAAAAGGGGTCAGAAAACCTTCACGGCCGACGCCTCGATACCCGGCCGCAGTGTCGGATGAAGGCCGTCTCGGGTGGTGATGTCGATGGTGAACGGCAGGCGCTCGTGCAGGAAATGCTGAATGCCGATCAGGTCGAAGGCATTGAAGCGGCTTGCCCGATCATAGTCGAGAAACAGATCGATATCGCTTGATGCCCGGGCTTCGTCGCGCGCAACCGAACCGTAAACGAAAAGCCCCGTCGCACCGCGACTGCGCATCTCTTCCGCAAGCGCAAGCAAACGGTCGATGACATCAGCCCGAGCAAGTGGCGGCCGGGCCATATGCGACCCCGTCGCTAAACGTTGATTGCCTCCATCCGTCGGTTTTTCGCGCAAGTTTTCCGCCTCTTCAGCCTTTGGTAACCAAACTCGGTAACCATAGCAGCAGAATATGTGTCCCAGAGTCAGCGTATCAGCGAGTAGTCATGGTGTCCCTGAAGTCTTCCGTCGTTTTGTCTGCTGAAATCTCCCCCGCCGCTGCTGGTGGGTGGCTCGACACCATCATCAAGGGCGATTGCGTCTCCGCCCTTGAAAAGCTGCCCGACAATTCGGTGGATGTCGTCTTTGCCGATCCGCCCTACAACCTGCAGCTCGGCGGTGCGCTGCACCGGCCGGATCAGTCGCTGGTCGATGCCGTCGATGACGCGTGGGACCAGTTCGCTTCCTTCGAGGCTTACGATGCCTTCACCCGCGCCTGGCTGCTGGCCTGCCGCCGCGTGCTGAAGCCCAACGGCACGCTGTGGGTCATCGGCTCCTACCACAACATCTTCCGCGTCGGCGCGATCCTGCAGGACCTGAACTTCTGGATCCTCAACGACATCGTCTGGCGCAAGACCAACCCGATGCCGAACTTCAAGGGGCGCCGGTTCCAGAACGCGCATGAGACGCTGATCTGGGCGAGCCCGAGCGCCAAGGGCAAGGGTTACACCTTCAACTACGACGCCCTGAAGGCGGCGAACGACGACGTGCAGATGCGCTCCGACTGGGTGTTCCCGATCTGCTCCGGCGGCGAGCGCCTGAAGGACGAGAACGGCGACAAGGTCCACCCGACCCAGAAGCCGGAAGCGCTGCTCGCCCGTATCATGATGGCTTCCACCCGGCCGGGCGATGTCGTGCTCGACCCGTTCTTCGGCTCGGGCACCACGGGCGCCGTCGCCAAGCGCCTCGGCCGGCATTATGTCGGCGTCGAGCGCGAACAGACCTATATCGACGCGGCCCGTGCCCGCATCGAGGCGGTCGAGCCCTTGGGCGGTGCCACATTGTCGGTCATGACCGGCAAGCGCGCCGAGCCCCGCGTCGCCTTCAACGTGCTGGTGGAAAGCGGCCTCATCAAGCCCGGCGCCATCCTCACCGATGCCCGCCGCCGTCACAGCGCCATCGTGCGCGCCGACGGCACGCTCGCCTCGGGGGGAGAGGCCGGCTCCATCCACCGCCTGGGCGCCAAGGTCCAGGGCCTCGACGCCTGCAACGGCTGGACCTTCTGGCACTACGACGACGGCGGCGTGCTGCGGCCGATCGACGACCTGCGCACCGTTATTCGGGCGGATATGGCGCGTTTGGGGTGAGGGCAGGTTTGCGACGTTGACAAGGAAGGCCCTCTCTGCCCTGCCGGGCATCTCCCCCACAAGGGGGGAGAAAACTTGGGGCGGGCCGCTCGTTCTTTCCGCAAACCTTGAAGATTCGTACTGAGGGCGTGCCACGAGTCCTCTCCCCCCTTGTGGGGGAGATGCCCGGCAGGGCAGAGAGGGCCTTCCTTCATTCCCTGAAGCACAGTCCTCACCCAGCGCGCCCACCCGCCAAAAATCCCCCCGCAATGTTTAAGAGAATTTAACCTCTCCGCCGCTAGTCTCATGCCTGCGATACCGCCGCGTGATCAACCACCGGCAGACCGCGATGCGGGTGGGGGTTCCGGGTGTTGCCGGAGCTTGTGCCCCAAGACGAAGCGGGACTGCGATAAATCGACGGGAAAGCCCGCCGACAGTCGTCTTTCCTCCGGTTTCGTACCTTCAGTCCCGGAGGAATCTGGAACGCCCGGCCGCTTGAAAAAGCGGCCGGGCGTTGCTGTTTCAAGGGGTCTGCGAGAGACCGTCAGAGAATGAAATCGTCCGCATACATCTTGGTGACGCCCGACACGCTCACCTCGAAATCGGCGCGGCCGTCGCCATTGACGTCGCCGGAGAGGATGCCGTTCGAGAAGCGCAGTTCGCCGGCATGGCGGCTGAACCCGTCATTGCCGATATAGTCGAATGTCTGGTTGCCACTGGCGCGCGTGCTGGCGTCGATGCCGGAGAGGTCGATAAGGTCGCCGTCCCCGGGCGTGAAGTCGGCGATCACGTCGCGGCCGCTGCCGACCCGGCTGTCGCTGACCGTATCGAAGTAGAAGATGTCCGCGCCCGTGCCGCCGTTCAGATAGTCCCTGCCGATACCGCCGGTGAGGTCGTCGGCGCCCGAGCCGCCAGAGAGGACGTCGTTGCCGGCGCCGCCATAGAGCCCGTCATTGCCTTCGAGGCCGTAGAGATTGTCGGCGCCGCCGAAGCCCTTCAGCACGTTGCGGCCGGCAGAACCGGTGATGTCGTCGGCGGAATTCGTGCCCGTGGCGTTCTCGATGTTGACGAGAACCTCGATCTGGTCGCTGTCGATGGTCGCGGTGCCCTTGTCGAGGTCGATATCGACGCCCTTGCCGCGCTGCGAGGCGTAGGCGTCCTGCAGCTCGTAGCTGATCGTGTCGATGCCCGTGCCGCCGTTGAAGCTGTTGTTGTAGCCGACGGAGAGGAAGGTGTCGTTGCCGCTGTCGCCCTTGTAGACGCTGGCTTCCGAATTGACCTGGAAGATATCGTTGCCGTCGCCGCCGGAGACGACGTCATAGGCCTTGCCGTCTTCGGCGCGGATGTCGGCGATGTAGAGGTCGTTGCCGGTGCCGAGGAAGATGTCGTTGCCACCCTCGTAATAGTTCACCACCCGGTCGTTGCCCGAACCCGCATCCACATAATTGAAGCCGCCGAGGCTGTCGGTGCGGTTGAGGTTGATCGTGTCGTTGCCGCCGTAACCGTAGATCGACACCTCGGACAGCTTGTTCTGGGTCAGGATGTCGTTCCTGTTGGTGCCGTAATAATTCGCCATGAATGCGTCCTCGCAGAATGATCGGTCAAGATGACACGCCCATCATGCGAGGAGCGGTGTGAATGCCGGCTGAACCGAATGTGGCTTTTCAGTGATATGAAAATCAGGCGCAAAGAGGGCGGCCTCAGACAGGCCGACCTTGAAACAAGCCAGCCTTAAACCGGCAGCCCGAGCTTCGCGAGATCCGCCTTCAGCGTCCGGCCGTCGATGAACTGCACGGCCTGCCAGCCGGCCGCCCGCGCACCCTCGACATTGGCGAGGCTGTCGTCGATGAACAGCGTGGCTGCGGGTTCGAGGTCGAATGCCGCCTGATGCGTCTCGTAGATGTCGAGGTCCGGCTTGATCTGCCGCTTCTCGCCGGATACGGTGACGCCGCGCGGCAGGTTGAGGAAGGCAAAGCGCGCCCGCGCCTCGGCAAAGGTGTCCTCCGCGAAATTGGTCAGCATCGTCACGTCGTAGCCCTTCGCCACGAGACCTTCGAGAATGGCGACGCTCTCCTCATAGGCATGCGGCACCATCTCGCCCCAGTGGGTGCGGAAGGCGCGGATGTTCGCCTCCTGCTCGGGATATTGCGCCACGAGCAGATCCTCGGCCTCCGCCCAGCTGCGGCCGCGGTCCTGCTCCAGGTTCCATTCATGGGTGCATACGGTCGCGAAGAAGGTGTTGCGCTCGGCTTCGTCGGGAATGAGCCGGCTGAACGGAATATGCGGATCGTAGTGGATCAGCACCTTGCCGATGTCGAAAACGATATGGCGGATGGGTGTCGTCGCGTCGGTCATGGTCTCTCTCCTCTTATGATCGATCCGGGCATTGGTCGTCTCCGGACGGTTCCTATCTCAGGACGTCACCGGATTTATGACGTTTTTGCGAAACAGCCGGGCAGGGCCTTTTCGATCGCCTTCTTCATCACGGTGGGCAGCGCCTGCGCGGCGAGCGTCTCGCGCGGCTCCCACCAGCCGTTCGCTATGATCGCGTCTTGTTCGACCTCGGCATGGCAAACCGTGAGGCGCAGCTCGAAATGGGTGAACACATGCACGATGCCGCCGCAGTCGCGCCAGTGGGGCGTGGTCTTGCCTGCGAAGGGCGGCGCCTGTGCCGCCTGTGGATCGGTCGTCCAGTCGGTGCCTGGTACCTCGGTCATGCCGCCGAGCAGGCCCTTGTCGCCCCGCTTGCAGAGATAGACCGCACCCGCAGCGTCGGTCGCGACATAGGCGGTGCCGTATCGCACCGGCTTTGCCTTCTTCGCCAGCTTCACCGGAAAGCGCTCGGGGTCGCCGGCCGCGAAGGCGCGGCAGTCGGCATTGATCGGACAGAGCGCGCAGACCGGCCGGCGCGGCGTGCAGATGGTCGAGCCGAGATCCATCATGGCTTGCGCGAAATCGCCCGGTCGCTCAGTGGGGGTGAGGGCGGCGACCAGTCGGCGCATCTCGGGCCGCGCCGCCGGCACTGGCGTTTCCACCTGGTAGAGCCGCGAAATCACCCGCTCGACATTGCCGTCGAGCACCGCGCTCTGCCGGTTGAAGGCGATGGCGGCAATGGCGGCCGCGGTATAGTCACCGATGCCCGGCAGCGCCTTCAGGCCCTCCTCGGTATCGGGAAAGCGCCCGCCATGCTGGCTCGCCACCGCTTCGGCGCATTTCTTCAGGTTCCGGGCGCGGGCGTAATAGCCCAGCCCGGCCCAGGCCTTCATCACCTCCTCGGTATCGGCGGCCGCGAGATCGCCGACCGTCGGCCACAGCGTCAGGAACTTGGCGAAATAGGCTTTCACCGCCTGCACTGTCGTCTGCTGCAGCATCACTTCCGACAGCCAGATATGGTAGGGGTCGGCCCGCTTGCCGGCTTTCGCCATCGGCGGCGTGATGCGCCACGGCAGCACACGGTGGCTGCGGTCGTACCAGTCGAGCAGCAGGGCTGCGGGAGATTGCGTCGAGAGAGAATCTGGCGGGGGCAGGGCCTCCGCCGTGGACGTGGAACGTTGCATCATGGTCCTCGGGCCCGACTTCCCTTATAGATCGTCGCAAGCAGTCTTGCTGAAGCCGGTATCGTCTCGTGCGTCATAGCTGAAACGGCGCCGGTGGGGTAGAGCCGCAACACCATCACCACCCCCACTCACCACCCACGGGAGCAACAGCATGGCGCCTTCCAAGCCTTATACCCCGAAGGGCGCTTATACCCCGAAAGGCGTCAGGCAGATCAGCGAGGTCGCCAACGGCCTGCTCGATCCGGTTCTGGCCAAGCGCGCCGGCATCAGCACGCTGCTGCTCGGCTCCTGGGATGAGATCGCCGGCGAGGCCTTCGCCGATTGCACCCGTCCGGAAAAGATCGCCTGGCCGCGCCGCGTGTCGGAAATGGCGGGCGAAAGCCGCCACCAGCCGGGCGTCCTCACCATCGCCTGCGACGGCGCCCGCGCGTTGTTCCTCGCCCATGCCGAGGGCGAACTCGTCCAGCGCATCAACGGCTTCTTCGGCTTCCCCGCCATCGACCGCGTCCGCATCGTCCAGAAACCCGTCACCCCCGTAACCCGCACCCGCCGCCCCCCACGCCCCCTGACCGGCCAACCCGCCCGGCATCTCGAAGCCCTGACCGCCGAGATCGAGGACGAGGGCCTGAAGGCTGCGCTGACGCGGCTGGGGACGGCGGTGCTGGGGCAGAAGCGGTAGGAGTCGAGTTTGGGGGAAGAAAGACCCTCTCTGCCCTGCCGGGCATCTCCCCCACAAGGGGGGAGAAGACTTGTGGCACGCGCTCGCTCCCCGATAACCCCTCTCGATAAAGGCTCACTCAGGGCTCTCCTTCCCGGAAAAGAGCGAGCGGCCGATCCCGAGTCTTCTCCCCCCTTGTGGGGGAGATGCCCGGCAGGGCAGAGAGGGCCTTTCTTCTCCAATACCGCCGCAATGCCTTTTCACACACAAAATCCGCAGAACAAGCGAGCGGTGAGCCGAACTCCTTTCTACGCTTGCTGTGCTGTGCATCGAGCCACGCAAGCACGCGTTCGCTCGGCATCTTGCGAAGAGGTTCCGAAACGACATTCGTGTCGAGAATGATCATTTGAATGAAGGCGGTTCGTAAGCTTGTCTGTCCCGCCCATCGTCGAGATCGATACCGCCGATCGATTGCCCGATGGCCTTGAGATAGGAACCGATACCAAGCGGCTCCTCGCTCGCAGCGGCGGTTTGCAGAATAGCGCGGATTTCCGCCTCGGTGGTGCGCCCGTTCCGGCGGGCGCGGGCTTCCAGCGCCTGATGGGTTTTTTCGGGAAGGTTCCTGATCATGATGGCCGACATGGTGCGTCTGTCCTCTCGCCTTCGAAGCTACTACCAGACCCTTTGCAGTCTACCAGCAGCGAGCCCGCCCGATCAACAGCGAGCCGGAATATCCCACCATCCACCCCCTCACGCCACAAATGCCTCACAATTCTTTGAACGATGGGCTCTGGGGCCCCCTTGTCCGGTCCCGACGGGCGCGATATCGCAAAGGTCCCGTCTCCGCTTGAACAGGTGAACCATGTCCCTTTCCGAAATGACCTTGCTGAAACGCCTTTCGAGCGGTGTGGCCATCGCCACGCTGGCGCTCGCGCTTGTCGCCTGCAGCGACGAGAAGAAGGAGACGGCGAATGCGGCGGCTCCTGTCGAAACGGTCGATACCGCGACCAAGACGGAGATGAAGCCCGCGGATACGATGACGACGTCGTCCACTGCCGCTACCCCGGCAACGACGCCGGCTGCTGCCCAGACCCAGATGGCTCAGGCGGCAGCGCCCGCTGCATCTCCGGCGGCAGCAGAGCTGCCCCAGGCCGAGGGCGAGATCGAGCTTTCCAAGCTGATGGAACCCGGTGCGCTGCCGGAAATGGCCATCGGCAAGGCCGACGCGCCGGTCACGGTCGTCGAATACATGTCGATGACCTGCCCGCATTGCGCCAACTTCCACAACAAGACCTTCGACGCCATCAAGGCGAAATATGTGGAATCGGGCAAGGTGCGCTTCGTGCTGCGCGAGTTCCCGTTCGATCCGCGTGCCGCTGCCGCCTTCATGCTGGCGCGCTGCGCTCCGGAAGGCCAGTATTTCCCGATGGTCTCCATGCTCTTCAAGCAGCAGGAACAGTGGGCCGCCGCCCAGAACGGCCGCGATGCGCTGCTGCAGATGTCCAAGCTCGCCGGTTTTTCACAGGAGAGCTTCGAGGCGTGCTTGACGAACCAGAAGCTTCTGGATGATGTGAACGCCGTGATGCAGAAGGGCATGAAGGAGTACCAGGTTGCTTCGACGCCGACCTTCTTCATCAACGGCAAGCGCTATTCCGGAGACATGTCGGTTGACACCATGTCGGCCCTTATCGACCCTCTGCTCTAAGTCGCTTCCGGTTGCGGCACGGGAAACCGTGCCGTTCGGAACGTCCGCAGCCCGCTCCTCCGTCATGCTTGGGCTTGTCCCGAGTATCTGCAACGGCCCGGTTGCCCCGACGTCGGCGGATCCTCGGCACAAGGCCGAGGATGACGCTTCGCGAACGAAAACGTTCGCCTTCACACAGGCGGCACGGGAAACCGTGCCACTTTCCGCTCTCATGA
Organism: Rhizobium sp. PP-CC-3A-592; assembly: GCF_003217095.1. Taxonomy (GTDB): domain Bacteria; phylum Pseudomonadota; class Alphaproteobacteria; order Rhizobiales; family Rhizobiaceae; genus Ferranicluibacter. The sequence goes on along the minus strand of NZ_QJSR01000001.1, from coordinate 756,893 downwards.
CCTCCTTCCCGTTCAAGACGGGCACGCCGTCATGAAATTCACCAAGCTGCGCGTGGTCGGCTTCAAATCCTTCGTGGAGCCGTCCGAGTTCGTCATCGAGCGCGGCCTGACCGGTGTCGTCGGGCCGAACGGCTGTGGCAAGTCGAACCTCGTCGAAGCGCTTCGCTGGGTGATGGGCGAGAATTCCTACAAGAACATGCGCGCGTCCGGCATGGACGATGTGATCTTCTCCGGTTCCGGCAAACGCCCGGCGCGCAACACCGCTGAGGTCGGCCTCTATCTCGACAACACCGACCGCACCGCGCCCGCCGCCTTCAACGACAGCGACGAAATTCAGGTCACGCGCCGCATCGAGCGCGAGAACGGCTCCGTCTACCGCATCAACGGCCGCGAGGCCCGCGCCAAGGACGTGCAGCTGCTCTTTGCGGATGCCTCGACCGGCGCCCGCTCGCCCTCCATGGTCGGGCAGGGCCGCATCGGTGAGCTGATCGCCGCCAAGCCCCAGGCCCGCCGGCAACTGCTCGAGGAAGCCGCCGGCATTTCCGGCCTCCACTCCCGCCGCCACGAGGCGGAGCTGCGCCTGCGCGGTGCAGAAACCAACCTCGAACGGCTGGACGAGGTGACGGGCGAGCTGGAAAACCGCATCGAAAGCCTCAAGCGGCAGTCGCGACAGGCCAATCGTTTCAAGATGCTCTCGGCCGAGATCCGCGCCCACGACGCCATGCTCTTCCACATCCGCTGGGTGCAGGCCAAGCAGGCCGAGGCGGAAGCCGACAGCCTGCTGAACCAGGCGACCTCGCTGGTGGCCGAAAAGGCGCAGGCCCAGATGGAGGCGGCGAAGACCCAGGCGATCGCAAGCCTGAAGCTGCCGGACCTGCGCGAGGAGGAGGCCCGCACGGCCGCCGGGCTCCAGCGGCTGCAGATCGCCCGCACCCAGCTCGACGAGGATATGAGCCGCACGCTGCGCCGCCGCGACGAGCTGCAGCGCCGCCTGACGCAGCTGGGCGAAGACATCGCCCGCGAGGAGCGGCTGGCGCTGGAAAATGCCGGCGCGATGGCGCGGCTGGAGGAGGAAGCCGAAGCCCTGCGGGAAGACGCCGAGGATGCCGGCGAGCGGGCAGAAGACGCGCGCGAGCGCCTTGCAGATGCGCAGGACGTGCTGGCCGCGAGCGAACGGACACTCTCCACGCTGACGGCCGAGCGCGCCGAGGCGTCTGCCTCCCGCGCCCAGCTGGAGCGCACGATCCGCGATCTCGGCGACCGCCGCATGCGCCTCTCCCGCCAGATGTCCGAGCAGGCCGGCGAAATCGACACGCTCGACCGCGAGATCGCAAGCCTCGAAGACCCCGATATCCGCCGCGAGGCCGTGGACGCGGCGGAGGCCGACATCGAGGCGCGGACAGAGGCCGTTGCCGAGGCCGAGGACGCTCTGGGCGAGGCGCGGGCCCGCGAAGCGGAGGCGCGCGGACCGCTGGAGGCCGCGCGGGCGCGGCTGAGCGCGGCGGAAACCGAAGCGCGCACCATCCGCCGCCTGCTCGAAGCTGCAACGCTTGCCGGCGGCGCGAGCCCCGTGGTCGATGCCATCACCGTCGAGCGCGGTTTCGAGGCGCTGCTGGGTGCGGCGCTGGGCGACGACCTCGAATCGCCGCTCGACCCGTCCGCCCCCGTGCACTGGCGCGATCCCGGATTGGGGGAGGCCGACCCCGCCTTGCCGCAGGGCGTCGCCCCGCTGATCGATCATATGACAGTGCCGGATGCCCTCCAGCGCGGCCTGTCGCAGGTCGGCATCGTTGCCGACGATACCGAGGCGGCGCGGCTGCTCCCGGTGCTTAACCCCGGGCAGCGGCTCGTGACCCGGTCCGGCGCCCTCTGGCGCTGGGATGGCCATGTCACCGGTGCCGACGCGCCGAGTGCCGCCACCCTCCGGCTTGAGAACCGCAACCGCCTGAGCGAACTGGACGCCGAGATCGCGGAAGCCGCCGACGGTCTGGAGCATTGCGAACGCACCCTGAAGGCAGCGACGGACGCGATCCGCGCCTGCGACGACGCAGTGCGGATGACGCGCGAGGCCGAGCGGCAGGCGATCCGCCACCTGTCGGAGGCGCGCGATGCGCTGGCCTTGGCCGAGCGCGCCCAGGGCGATCTCGCCCGCCGCCGCGCGGTGCTGACTGAGACCGCCGCCCGCATCGCAGAGAGCCACGAGGAGGCGGTGGTCACGCTGGAGGATGCCGTCGCGGCGCTCGAGGATGCGCCCGACATGGCCGGCCTCGACCAGCGCCTCGCCGCGCAAGGCTCAGCCGTTGCGGCCGATCGTGCGGCGCTTGCCGAGGCCCGCGCTCTCTCGGATGGCCTCAACCGCGAGACCGAGGCGCGAGAGCGCCGTCTGCGGGCGATCGCCGCCGAGCGCGAGACATGGGCGAGCCGTGCGGCCAGCGCGGACGACCATATCGCCACGCTGCGCGACCGCGAGACTGAAGCCCGCGACGAGATCGAGGCCATTCTCGACGCGCCCGACGAATTCGACGAGAAGCGCCGCGCGCTGATGAGCGCCCTCTCGGACATGGAAGCGGCCCGCCGCGCGGCGGCCGACCGGCTGGTCGAGGCCGAAACCCGCCAGCGGGATGCCGATCGCCTTGCCGCGACCGCTCTCTCCGAACTGGCGGAGACCCGCGAGAAGCGCGGCCGCGCCGAGGAACGGCTGATGTCGGCGCGTGAAAAGCGCGTCGAGGTGGAGGCCGCGATCCGCCAGGCTTTGTCCATCGGCCCCCAGGATGTGCTGCGCCTCACCGGTCGCGCGGTCGATGCCCTGCCGGCCGACCCGCGCACCGTCGAGCGCGATCTCGAACGCCTGAAGATCGAGCGCGAGCGGCTGGGCGCCGTCAACCTGCGCGCGGAGGAAGAGCAGACGGAACTTGCGGACCGGCTCGCGGCGCTGCTCAAGGAGCGCGAGGACGTGATCGACGCGATCCGCAAGCTGCGCAGCGCCATCCAGAGCCTCAACCGCGAAGGCCGCGAGCGCCTGCTGGCGGCGTTCGACATCGTCAACGCCCAGTTCCAGCGCCTGTTCACCCACCTCTTCGGCGGCGGTACGGCCGAGCTGCAACTGATCGAGAGCGACGACCCGCTGGATGCCGGCCTCGAAATCCTCGCTCGCCCGCCGGGCAAGAAGCCGCAGACCATGACGCTGTTGTCGGGCGGCGAGCAGGCTTTGACCGCCATGGCCCTGATCTTCTCCGTGTTCCTCACCAATCCCGCGCCGATCTGCGTGCTGGACGAAGTGGACGCCCCGCTCGACGACCACAATGTCGAGCGCTACTGCAACCTCATGGACGAAATGGCCGCCTCCACGGAGACCCGCTTCGTCATCATCACCCACAACCCCATCACCATGGCCCGCATGAACCGCCTGTTCGGCGTCACCATGGCGGAGCAGGGGGTGAGCCAGCTTGTGTCGGTGGATCTGCAGACGGCGGAGCAGTTGCGGGAGGCGGTTTGAGAGCAGGTATGGAAAGTGGAGGGAACGGTCAGTCGAAGGTGCTGCCTTCCGCCCGAATGCCAGCCTGCGGAAATGTCTGAGCGCCTGCCGAACGCAGCGCCGACACCGCGGATATGACCGCGTCCTCTCCCATGTCGAGGGTGGATGCGGCATGGCGTACAGCATCGGGATTCAGAAGGTGGTTGAGAATACCGGCAAGCTTCCGGGCGATATCCCGCCCATAAGCTTCCTCGGATTTGGCCACGGCCACTTCTGGAAGCGCTCCATGAAACTGAACGAGAACGCCGAGATCGATGGCGTCACGGTAGCCGACAGCGCGATCGTAGCAACGATCGGCATTCGCAAGCAGCTTTTCGGCAAACATGTCCTCGATCGACAGAGTGGGAACACCGAGAACCGGGTCTCTCTCTCCCGTCAACGCGATTCGTGTCTCCCGGACGATCTCGAACTTGATGGGCTGGCCTCGATATTCGAGAAGCATGCGGATCCCGTAGGCATCCGCCCTGACATCCCGTAGCAAAGACACCTCATCCGAAAAGAGCGCACCCGGACCATTTTCGATGACGGCGTTTCGCAGATCCCTGTAGCCCTCCGCGCTCGAGCAGAGGAAGTCCAGATCGAGAGACTGTCTATACTCGCCAAAGCGCAAAACGATCGCCGTTCCACCGCCGAACCAGCATTCGGCAGAACGGAGAACACCATGGTTCATCGAAGACAGCACGTCCGCGATGGCCTGATGTTCGGCGCGGAGATAGCTCATCACGCCAGCATGCGGCCGTGACCGAACGTATCGGTCAGTTCCCGGATCAGCATCGCTTCCTTGTCCGACAGGCGATCGCGATCGACGAAGCGCCAGTTTCGCTCGTAGAGGGCAAAGACTTCCTCGGCATCGATGGGGCGCAAGGGATCCCTGTTCCAGACGAGGGTTCGAAGCTCGGGGAATTCCGCGGGTACAATCTGATACGCACAACGTTGCGCCATGCATCATTCCTATCAGGAAACAGTGGAAAAATCAAAAAAGACAAGGACTGCAAGATGTGTGGACACCACGCACCCACCCCGCAATAATTTTGCTGCAATGCAACAATAATCCCGCATCCGCAGCATTCCTAATCGGGGACTGATGTTGTAGCGTGAAGGGGGAGACGAGGCGGGACGGACCGGAGGTTGCGGGAATGCGGCGTGCGGACGGCCACTGCATGATTCCGGAAATCGCGACCGATGTCCGGAAAAAATCATGCAGCAGGTTCAAAATGCTACAGCGAAACTGAGTGCGTCATGTAGGACGAACGGCGCTGTAGTCTCAGGGTGGAGACGGACATGAAGAAGTGGGTTTACACCTTCGGCGGGGGCAAGGCCGAGGGGCGGGCGCTGGATCACGACCTCTTGGGTGGCAAGGGTGCCAATCTCGCCGAGATGTGCAGCCTCGGCCTGCCGGTGCCGCCGGGCCTCACCATCGTCACGCGCGCCTGCGCGCTCTATTCCGAAAACGGCCGCTCCATTCCCGACAGCCTGAAGACCGAGGTGCTCGCCGGCATTTCCATCGTCGAGGGCATGGCCGGCCGCCGCTTCGGCGATGCGGAACGGCCGCTGCTCCTGTCGGTGCGCTCCGGCGCGCGCGCCTCCATGCCCGGCATGATGGATACGGTGCTCAATCTCGGCCTCAACGACGAGACGGTCGAGGCGCTGGCGCGCGACAGCGGCGATGCCCGCTTTGCCTGGGACAGCTATCGCCGCTTCATCCAGATGTATGGCGATGTCGTCATGGGCCTCGACCACGAGGTCTTCGCCGAACTGCTGGAGGACGAGAAGGGCCGGATCGGCAAGGAGCAGGAGACCGAATTCACGGTCGACGAATGGCGCCGCCTGGTCGATCGCTACAAGGAGGTCATCGGAGAGGAAACGGGCGAGGGGTTTCCGCAGGATCCCGCGGTGCAGCTCTGGGGCGCCATCGGCGCGGTTTTCGCCAGCTGGATGAACCCGCGCGCCGTCACTTATCGCCATCTGCACGACATCCCGGCCGACTGGGGCACCGCCGTCAACGTCCAGACCATGGTGTTCGGCAATCTCGGCAATGATTCCGCCACCGGCGTCGCCTTCACGCGCAATCCCTCGACCGGCGAAAAGGCCCTCTATGGCGAGTTCCTGGTCAATGCGCAGGGCGAGGACGTGGTCGCCGGCATCCGCACGCCGCAGAACATCACCGAAATCGCCCGCATCGCCTCCGGCTCCGACCGGCCCTCGCTCGAAAAGGTGATGCCGGACGCGTTTGCGGATCTCTGTGCCATCTGCGACCGGCTGGAAGCGCATTACCGCGACATGCAGGACATCGAGTTCACCATCGAGCAGGGCAAGCTGTGGATGCTGCAAACCCGCTCCGGCAAGCGCACGGCGCGCGCGGCGATGAAGGTCGCGGTCGACATGGCCGACGAACGGCTGATCTCGCGCGAGGAGGCGGTGACCCGCATCGATCCCGCCGCGCTCGACCAGCTGCTGCACCCGACCATCGATCCGTCCGCCCGCCGCGACATCATCGGCGCGGGTCTGCCCGCTTCGCCGGGGGCTGCGACCGGCGAGATCGTCTTCACCTCGGAAGAGGCCGTGCAGGCCAAGAAGGAGGGCCGCGCCGTCATTCTGGTCAGGGTCGAGACGAGCCCGGAGGACATCCACGGCATGCACGCGGCCGAGGGAATCCTCACGACGCGAGGCGGCATGACGAGCCACGCCGCCGTGGTCGCGCGCGGCATGGGCATCCCCTGCGTCTCCGGAGCCGGCAGCATCCGGGTCGATCTGCGCAACGAAAAGCTCATCGCCGCCGGCGCCACCTTTGCCCGGGGCGACGTCATCACCATCGACGGCTCCTCGGGACAGGTGCTCAAAGGCCGCGTCTCCATGGTCCAGCCGGAACTCTCCGGCGATTTCGGCCGCATCATGGAATGGGCCGATGCCAGCCGGCGCATGACCGTGCGCACCAATGCGGACACACCGGCCGACGCCCGCGCCGCGCGCTCCTTCGGTGCCGAGGGCATCGGCCTCTGCCGCACCGAGCACATGTTCTTCGAGGGCGAGCGCATCAATGTCATGCGCGAGATGATTCTTGCCGCCGACGAGGCCGGCCGGCGCGCGTCGCTGGCAAAACTCCTGCCGATGCAGCGGGCCGATTTCACCGAGCTGTTCTCCATCATGCACGGCCTGCCGGTGACCATCCGCCTGCTCGATCCGCCGCTGCACGAGTTCCTGCCGAAGACCGACGAGGAAATCGCCGATGTCGCCGCAGCACTCGGCATGAAGCCGCTGGAGCTGCGCCAGCGCGTGGATGCGCTGCACGAGTTCAACCCCATGCTCGGCCATCGCGGCTGCCGGCTGGCCATTTCCTATCCCGAGATCGTGGAAATGCAGGCTCGCGCGATCTTCGAGGCCGCGGTGCTCGCGGCCCATGAGACCGGCGCACCCGTGGTGCCGGAAATCATGGTGCCGCTGGTGGGGCTGAAGGCCGAACTCGATTACGTCAAAGCCCGCATCGATGCGGTCGCCGCCGATATCCTCGATGAGGCCGGTGTCGGCATCGAATATCTCGTGGGAACCATGATCGAGCTGCCGCGCGCGGCCCTTCGCGCCCATGTCATCGCCGAGTCCGCCGACTTCTTTTCCTTCGGCACCAACGACCTGACGCAGACAACCTTCGGTATATCGCGTGACGATGCGGCGCAGTTCCTCAACACCTACCGCATGAAGGGCATCATCGACCGCGACCCTTTCGTGTCGATCGATTATGACGGCGTCGGCGAACTCATCCAGATCGCCGCCGAGCGCGGCCGGCGCACGAAGAACGGGCTGAAGCTCGGCATCTGCGGCGAGCATGGCGGCGACCCCGCTTCCATCCGTTTTTGCGAGGAAACGGGCCTGGACTACGTCTCCTGCTCGCCGTTTCGCGTCCCCATCGCCCGTCTCGCCGCCGCGCAGGCCGCCATCAACGGCAAAATTTCAGGGGTCTGATCCTGGGAACGCAACCCCCATTTTGGGACGCGCAACCGGGCTCTTCACGACCGCTTAAAGGTTCATCAGTAAGAAATTAAGCAGACAACGCTCAAGGACTTAACGGATGAACCAGGGAAAGCGCGGCGCTCGATCGCTCTACTGCACGTGGCGCAACACCTCCCTCGTCGTCGGGGCAGCCCTCATCGGCATGGCGGTCTGGATCGTCGCGCCATCGGTCACGGCCTATGTCGATGCGGAAAGAAGCCTTGTCTCCGTCCAGGAATATGAAGCGCTGCTGATTGCGTCGCGCGCGCTGTCGGCCGAGCGTGGTCCGTCCAATGTTCTCATGTCGGTCGAGGTCGGCGCCGATCCCTCGGCCGTGACCCGCTTGGCGGAAGCCCGCCGCGCAACCGATATCGCCCTGTCGGTGGTGGACCGGACGCGGAACCTGCCGCTTGCGCCGGGCATCGTCCGCAGCCTGCGCGAGGCACTGGGTCTTGCCCGCGACCGCATCGACGGCATTGCGCAGATGCCGTACGCGGAGCGCACCCTCGATATGATGACCGAGGCGATCGCTGCCATGTTCGGGATCGCGGACGAGATCCAGCCGACCGTCGATCTGGCGGCGGAAACGCTGGAAAAGAAGAACCCGGCTTTGGCCGGCAGCGTGTTCACCGCCCTCATCGTGACCAATCTGCGTGAGCAGGCCGGCCGGCTGGCGAGCTATGTCGTGCCCAGCGTATCCCGCGCGCTTCCGCTTTCGCCCACTGCTGCCGGCAGGGTCGACCGCACGCAGGGCCGTATCGACCAGCTGATGCAGATGCTCGGCGTGCGTCTCGACGTGTCGGATGCGAACCTGCGCGCGCTGATGGGTGAGGTGCGCCGGCTCTTCATCGGGCGCGGCGTCCGCCTTATCGAAAAGCTGACGCTGGAGGGACGCGCCGGCGGGCACTACAGCATCGCCCCGGCAGGGCTGACCGGCCTTTACGTTCCGACGCTCGTTCCGCTTGAAGACCTGCGCAAGGCGGCCATCCACCAGATGGTGACCGATATCGTCCGCAGCCGCGATATCGCCTTCATCCGGCTCATCGGCATGGCGGCGGCAACCGTGCTGCTCCTGATCCTGCTGGTCGTCGTCATGCGCCGCCTGTTCCTCTCGGTGCTTCGCCCGCTGCTGACGGCCCATGAGATGATCGTCGGGCTGGCCGAGGAAAAGCCGGTCGGGCGCCCGCGCTTCGAGGCGGATACGCGTGAACTCAACGATCTCTTTGATGCCATCGCCCGGCTGGAAGGCCAGCTTGCCGAACGGCGCGAGCTGACCGAGCGGCTGCGCGTCCGGGCGGAAACCGATCCGCTGACCGGCCTTCTTAATCGCGCCCGGTTTCTCGGCCTCGGCGATACCCGGTTCTCCGCCGCCATCGCCGACACTGCCACGGCCGACACTGCCCGGGCCGACACGGCCACGGCCGACACGGCAGTGACGGACACGCTGGAGGCCGAGAGCCGCATCGGCGTGCTCTATATCGATCTCGACGGATTCAAAACCGTCAACGATACGCTCGGGCACTTCGCGGGCGACCAGCTTCTGCGCGACATCGCCGTCCGTCTTTCGAATGCTGTCGGCCCGGAAAGCCTGCTCGCGCGTCTGGGCGGCGACGAATTTGCCATTTGCACAAGCGCGCCGAATGCAGCCGGGCTTGAAGCCTTCGCACGCCACATCCTCCTGCAGTTCAACAAGCCGATTGATATCAACGGCATACCAATCCGGGTCGGCGCGAGCATCGGGCTCGCCCTGATGACGGACGGGGACGAGAAGGAGGCCGGAGCTTCATCCTTCTCGCAGCTTTGCTGCAATGCGGACATCGCGCTTTATGACGCCAAGCGAGGCGGCCGGAACACCTACCGCATCTTCGGCGGCGCGGTGGAACGGCCCATGCCCGAACGCCGGGCGCTGGCGGGCTAAAGCATGCCGCGCAAACGTGTGCCGCGGTTTTGCGATAACGACATGCGCAAAAACAAGGACCTAAAGCGCTGGGAGCGAATCTGAAAGATCGCGACGCGCTTTAGCGCTACGCCCACTGCTTACATCCGCTGGAACACATCCACGAAGGCTTGTGCAAAATTGGCAAGGCCCATGGTGCGCTCGTCCGGCTTCTCGATCCGGATCGAGGTGCCGTCGGCTTCCAGGCAGGCGAAGATCGTCTCGCTGCCCGTGCCGCGGTCGCGCGGGATCCGCAGCACGGCGATCCGCTCGCAATTCTCCACGAGGCCGGAGGCGGGGAGTTCGAACAGGAACGCCCCCTTGAGGTCGGCCGCAGCGGCGCGCACCCTGTCGGAAAAGTCGTCGCCGTCCGGTGCCGTGCCGTCGAGCGACAGTTCCAGCTCCAGCATCTCCATGGTGAATTCGAGCTCGATGCCCTCCGGCGTGCCCGCAGCGGCGTGGGTTTCGATATTCTGAGAACGCATGGTCGTCATCCCTTCGCAACCGGCCCGATCCGGTGGAACAGGGCCCAGTCATTGTCTTGCAGGCCCAAGCTCATCGATAATTTTGTTAACAAGAATGGCAATTCCGTGGCAACGCGTCTCCCGGTTGCGGAAGATTATGAAGCGCTGGTAAACGCCGCGTCCCCGCAAATGTTCCTCGACAGTCAGACATGCGAAAGCAGAGGCGTACCGAAACCTCTTGCCGTTCTGTTGCGCCGTTGCGGGAATCAGCCTTGGATAGCCGATAGCACGTCTCGATGACAGAACTCCGTAGGTCCTATCATCGAGACTTGCTATGAGGACAAGGCGACGGCGCACCGGCCGACGAGAGCAATTCCAGCAAATGTGCGCAGCGGTTTTGCGTCCGGAATTGCGTTAAAACAATGAGATAGAGGGTTTTCGCGATTCGGAGAAACGCGGAAACGCTCTAAAGGCAGAGACAGAGGTTCGGCCGACAATGATCACCTATCAGCGCCCGATATCCTACGCCGCCCGCTGGGCGCGCCACGTCGCGCGGCTTGCCTTCGTCCTGTTCGTCCTGTCGCTTGCGGCTCATCGCTTCGGCTCGCTCTCCAGCACGCTCTTCGTGACGTTCGCCCTCGTCAGTGCCGGGCTGGCGCTGGTGGCCGTCCTCCTCTCCATGGTTGGCTTCGTCCGCCTGTGGCAGGTGGCGGCGGTCGGCGGCATCGCGTCCACCATGGCTTTGCTCTATGCGTCTCTCCCGCTGGCCGCCGCCGGGCTCGTTCTCTCGCAGGTCATGGCGAAGCCTGCGATCACCGATGTCTCCACCGACCTCGCAACACCGCCGCCGTTCATCCGCGACCGTCCGATCGAGACGGGCTGGCTGACCCCGGCTGCCCCCGTCGTTGCCGACCGGCAGGCCCAGGCGCGCGCCTATCCCGCCCTCACCGGGCGTCGCTACGACGGCGCGCTCGACCGGGTGCTGACCGGCGTGCGCACGGTGGCCGACCAGTCGGGCATCGCCATCGTCGCGGAAGAGGGCCTTGAGAATGCCGAGCCGGACTTCGAGGATCTCGCTTTGCGGCCGGAGCCCCCGGCCGACGCCCTGCGCGATACGCCCGGCAAGGCCACAAGTAAGGCCACGGGCAAAACGGCGACGGGAAAAGGCGGACGCAACGTCCCCGCCGCGCGGGATCCGGGACCGGTCCCCATTCCGCTCTCGCGGCCGAAGCAGGATGCGGGCCCCCTGCCGCCCGGCCGAAAAGCCGGCGACATCCTCCTGCAGGGCGAAAGCCGCAGCCGCATCGCCGGCTTCCGCTTCGATCTCGTCATCCGCCTTCGCGAGGAATCCGAAACCACCTTCGTCGATATCCGCGTCGCCTCCCGCCTCGGCCACCACGACCTCGGCCTCGACGCCGCCACGGCCGAACGCTTCCTCCACGCGCTCGACGCGGAGCTGCTGGGGATCGCGGGGGACTGATACCAAGTGTCGATGATAGGAACCTATAGGTTTCTATCATCGACACTTGGTATAAGGCACGGTTATGGACGCCGCATGGCCGGAGAAACGACGCGCTACGGCAGATCCCCCGCCAGCCGGTACTGCCCCATCAGCGCGGGCGGCCCGTCGGTGACCACGAGGCCGCGCTCCACCAGATCCTCCAGATGTGCCAGCACGGACAGCGCCGCCGCCCCATGCAGCCGCGGATCGGTGGAAGCATAGAGCGCCTGCACGATCTCGGAAATCGCCCGGTCGCCGCGGCGGATGCGCTCCAGCACGCCGCGCTCGCGCATGCGCCGGTGGGCGCGCAGGCCGCGCAGGAATTTCGCGGGCTCGCTCACCGGTCCGCCATGGCCCGGCAGATAGAGCCGGTCGCCGCGCGCCAGCATCTTGTCGAGCGAGGCCATGTAGTCGCGCATCGCGCCATCCGGCGGCGCGACGATGCTCGTCGCCCAGGCCATCACGTGATCGGCGGAAAAGACGATGCCGGTGTCCTCGAGCGCGAAGGAGAGATGGTTCGCCGTATGCCCGGGCGTCGCCAGCGCCGTCAGCGCCCAGCCGTCGCCCTCGACGGTCGCGCCGTCGGCAAGCGCCAGATCGGGCGCGAAATCCATGTCGGCGCTTTCCGAAAACGGATTGACCTCGCCGTCGTGAAGCGTCCGGGACGGCCGATGCGGGCCCTCCGCCGCGATCACCCCGCCCACCTTTGCCTGCAGAACCCGGGCCAGCGGCGCATGATCGCGATGCGTGTGGCTGACGAGGATATGGCTGACCGGCCGCCCGTCGATCGCCCGCAGGAGGGCGGCCAGATGCGCATCGTCCAGCGGACCGGGATCGATCACCGCCAGCGTGCGCTCCCCCACGATATAGCTGTTGGTGCCGTGAAAGGTGAACGGCCCGGGATTATCGACCGTCAACCGCCGCACACCATCGGCAACGACGATGGCCTGCCCGTGCGCAGGCTCGAAAGCGCGCTCGAAATGCGGCTCTTCCTCGGTCTCCAAGGGCGCGCCGCTCATGTCCGTTCGATCTCGATGAAGCGCATGGGGGCGGTGCCGGCATCGACCACAGTGTGCTCCACGACGGCATCGTCGCCGATCACCGTCGGCCGCGCCGGCATCCGAGCCCGAAATCCCACCATCCGTCTCTCCTTGCGAAGACGCCCGCACTGCGCGGGCGCTTCAAGGCCGACCCTAGCCCAAAAATTCCCGAACCGAAATCGCCGCCCGCGCAAACGGAACGCCCGGTCAAACATGGCTCCCCGTCCAACGTCCCCCGCAAGACAAACTTACGCCCGGCCAAACTTACCCGTTGTCCCCGCCCTCACGCTTTGCTATCAGCCCAACACCCGGACATCACCGCACCCGGGCCGGCAATGGGGCGTCGCCAAGCGGTAAGGCACCGGTTTTTGGTACCGGCATTCCCAGGTTCGAATCCTGGCGCCCCAGCCACACGCTCCCTGAGATGGCTCGCTTGGGTCTCATGGCGGATGCGCTCAGCCACCTTCCTCCCCCCACATCGCATCTGACGCCGCATCCTGTTCGCGTGCTGGAAAGCGTAGCCGGTCACGAGGCGCGGCAGGGCGGATGAGGCGCCTGAGATCATCGACCAAGCTTTGGCGCGCTTACCGATCGGGATGAAGGAGGGTGTCTTGCGCATTTCTTCCTCATCGGGAAGTCAATGAGGATTCGCGGCTATCCTTCCCGTACGGTAAGTTCGATCTGGAGAACGGCAAGTCCAGCTGTCAGCTTGAAAAAGCGCTGATTGCCGCCCGGACGGTCGGCATCGATCTGGGCGACCTGAAAGCGGCTGTCCAGAGCGCTCCTGCGGCAGCCGATGACGATCTCGGCTATCTGCCCCGCTTCTCCTGAACGGCCGCCGTCATGACCACGATCTTCTATGAAAGCATGGCCGTCGCCAATCTTCTCCCAGAGACACACCTGTCCGAGATCGGTCAGCAGTTGAAGGTTTCCCCGCAGGACATTGTCGGTCTGCTCCTGCGCCTCGGGCGCGACACTGCCGGGGCGTTTTCCATCGGGCAGCCGCGCCGAGACGGAGACATTCTGGCAAGGGCATCCAGCTGATGCCTCCGAGGGCGGCAGACGGGCGCTAGTCCTCCCGAACGCTCAACACACCATTCCCGTCCACCAGAACCTGATCCTCTCGAAGCTGGCTGATCCGTGAGAGAATAAGGTCCCGCAGCTGCCCGCTGGTCGACGTGAAGCCGAGCGCTCTGGAGACCGCGTTGACCGCTTCTTCGCTTGTCGCGCCGAAGCTCTGGCGGAGGATGGTTTTCAGGCCCTCGTCGATTTCCATCGGCGGCAGCATCTCGATACGACGCAGGCCGGGCGAGGTGACCACGCTTCTGTCGCGAAGAGGGACAGACGCGCCAGGCCAGAGCAGGAAATCTCCATCACGCTGGATGACACCGGAGTTGACGGCGACGATGATGGCGTTGCCGGGTTCTTCGGATCGATCCATTTCAGCGTACCGAGACCAAGGAAGAGAATGTTGACGCCCTGTTCCTCCTCGAGCGTCCGGGCGTCGAAGTAGAGATCGAGCAGCCTCTTCTGCAACGCTGCCGGTGTCATGCGCGTCTGGAGCTTCGTATCCGCATGGCGCACGAGCCGGCCGCTCTCGTCCCGATCGTCATCGTCGGGCAGCGCCAGCTCGATCAGCTCTTCTTCCGTGCCATCTTCGGACTTGACCTCGCGCCCCTTCGCGCCGGCGAGAAAGGTCATCGCCTTGCCTTCCGTCACGAGGATACGAAAAACCTCGGACGCGCGTTCCTCGACAATGTCGATGGCCTCGACGGACAGGCTGCTCGCGAAAACGGACGCCTCGACCGCATTCGACCCGTCAATGCTCAGCTCGTCCATCGTCTATCCCCTCCGTCCACCCGTCATATTTGATGAGACAAAGCGTGAGGGGTGTCTAGTCCTGCGTGCAGGTAAGTTTAAGTTTCCCGTATAAAATGAATAACGCTCGTTATTGACGCTCTGCTTTTGCATCAGAGCCAAGTTCGCTCATAGGTGCTGTCATTATAAGATGAGCGGATTTTATGAGCATTCTTAGGGCCTGAAAAGCGGTGGCTTCTTTAAAGCGAGGGATCCTGGCGCCCAACGACGCCGTTCTTCGGGTCGCTGTCGGCGCGCAGGCTGCGGCCGTGATGGCCTATCAACAATGATTGGATTGCTGCCGTAAAGCTGTCATGCTGGTGATATCTTCCAATACGAGTAGCCCAATGAAGCGTCCTACCATCGCCGATGTCGCCCACGCGGCCAGCTTGAGTGTTGCTACGGTCGATCGGGTTTTGAACGGTCGTCTTCCTGTTCGCGAGGAGACTGCGCGAAAGGTCTACGAAGCGGCGGAGAAGCTGGGCTTTCACGGCGCTAAAATCATCCGTCAGCGCATGATGGCCGATCTGCCGTCTTATCGGTTCGGCATTATTCTGCGGAAGGAGCGACAGCCATTCTATCAGGCTTTTGCCGAACAGTTGAATGCGGCGGCGGCGGCCGTAAAGGATCGTCATGTCAGCCTGACGATCGCTTACGCCATTTCAGGCGAGCCGAGCGAGCTGTCGGAACTGATGCACGGCATGGCCGCTAAGGTTTCGGCCATCGCGGTGACCGGGCCGGATCATTATGATGTGACGGCCGCGGTCTCGACGCTGAAAGCCAAGGGCATCCCGACGTTTGCCCTCCTGACCGATCTGGCGCAAGGCGTGCGCGAGGCCTATCTCGGGACCAACAATATGAAGGTCGGCCGAAGTGCGGCCTGGATGATCTCCAAACTGTCGCCTTCGCCGGGAAAGGTGGTCCTGTTTCTCGGCGGCCACCGGTTTCACGGACATTCGCTCCGTGAGATGGGTTTTCGCGCTTACATGCGCGAGTTCGCACCGCAGTTTCAGGTTCTCGATGCCCATATCAATCTCGAAACCCGGCGGCTGACCTATGAACTCCTGATGGATACGCTGTCGCACCATCCCGATCTCGTCGGCGTCTACTGCATGGGCGGTGGTATGGAGGGTGCCATCGAGGCGCTGAAGGAGAGCAAGCGCTCGGAGAAGATCGCCTGCCTCGTCAACGAACTCACGCCGGAATCCCGGCAGGCCCTGCTCGAGCGCCGAATCTCGGGCGTTTTCCAGACGCCGCTGGTCGAACTCTGTGCCGACCTGATTGCGACAATGGTGCACACGATCGAGCACGGCATGGCCGAAAGCCCTGGGCAGCGCTTCTTTCCGGCCCTTCTCTGGGTTCCTGAAAGTCTATGAGGGAATGATAGAAAAACGTCAGCCTCGCGAGAACGTTTCTATCAGGAATGACGGCTCGACCCTCTCATGACGTGTTGACCCGCCGGGCCGACTGCGGAATTGTCCCCCTGCGGTGACGAGGTAGGAGCTCACCGCTTACGCAACAAGATCCTTGTTTCCCGCCGCTGGTTCGCCAGCGGCATCGGACACGCATGCCCATAAACAGCCGCGCAACGGCGGCAACACGAATAAAGTGGAGGAGAACCCGATGAAGAAATATTTCCTGGCGACAGCGCTCGCAACGATGCTCGCAACAACGGCCTCGGCCGAGACCATCGGCGTCTCGATGGCGCTGTTCGACGACAACTTCCTGACCGTTCTTCGCAACGGCATGACGGACTACTCGAAGGATCTGAAGGACGTCACGCTCCAGATCGAGGACGCGCAGAACGATGTCGGCAAGCAGCTGAGCCAGGTGCAGAATTTCGTGGCGTCCGGCGTCGATGCGATCATCGTCAACCCGGTCGATACCGATGCGACCGTCGCGCTCTCGCAGGCGGCGGCGGCTGCCGGCATCCCGCTGGTCTATGTCAACCGGCAGCCGGTAAATGTGGACGACCTTCCCGAGAAGCAGGCCTTTGTGGCATCCGATGAAAAGGAGTCGGGCACGCTCGAAACGAAGGAAGTCTGCCGGATCCTGAAGGCGGCGGGCAAGACCCAAGCGAACGCGGTCGTGATGATGGGCGAGTTGTCCAATCAGGCGGCGCGCATGCGCACGCAGGATATCAAGGACGTCCTCGCGACACCCGACTGCAGCTTCATCAAGATCGTCGAGGAACAGACGGCCAACTGGTCGCGGACACAGGGCTCCGACCTGATGACGAACTGGCTTTCGGCCGGTGTGCAGTTCGACGCCGTGATTGCCAACAACGATGAAATGGCCATCGGCGCGATCCAGGCCCTGAAGTCGTCCGGGCGCGCCATGGACGATGTCATCGTCGCCGGTATCGATGCCACCCAGGATGCCTTGGCATCGATGGCCGCTGGCGAGCTCGACGTATCGGTGTTCCAGAATGCGGCCGGCCAGGGCCGTGGTGCCGTGGATGCCGCGCTGAAGATCGCACGCGGCGAGACGGTCGAGAAGAAGGGCTACGTTCCCTTCGAGCTCGTGACGCCTGCAAACCTCAAGGACTATCAGGCGAAGAACTAACCCTCTTTGCCACAATGGGGCGAGGCGACGCGCGCCTCCCCCAACCCCATCCTGGAGGGTTTGCACATGGTCAGTCCCCGCACTGCCGAAGCGATCAAGCACGTCATCGAAGAGACGGAACGCCACGGACTTCTCGCCATCGAGGGTATCCGCAAGGAGTTCCCAGGCGTCGTCGCGCTCGATAACGTCCAGCTGCGCGTTCGCCGTGGCACCGTTCACGCCCTCATGGGAGAAAACGGTGCCGGCAAATCGACATTGATGAAAATCATCGCCGGGATCTATCAGCCGGATGCCGGCGAAATCCGCCTTCGCGGTGAGCTCGTCACGTTGAAGTCGCCGCTCGATGCGCTCGAACAGGGCATCGCGATGATCCATCAGGAGCTTGCCCTGATGAACTGGATGACGGTCGCCGAGAATATCTGGATCCGGCGCGAACCGAAAAATCGCTTCGGTCTCATCGATCACGGCCGGATGGCCGAAATGACGGCTGATCTTTTCGCCCGCCTCCGCATCAAGCTCGATCCGCGCGCGCAGGTGTCGGAGCTGACGGTCGCTCAGAAGCAGATGGTCGAGATCGCTCGCGCCGTTAGCTACGATAGCTCGATCCTCATCATGGACGAGCCGACATCCGCCCTGACCGATCGCGAGGTCGAAGGCCTGTTCTCGATCATCCGCGACCTGCGCGAACGCGGGATCGGCATCGTCTACATCACCCACAAGATGAACGAGCTTTTCGAGATCGCCGACGAGTTCACGGTGTTTCGCGACGGCAAATATGTCGGCTCCCATCTGTCGACGGACGTCAACCGCGACGACATCATCCGCATGATGGTCGGGCGCGATATCACCGACATGTTTCCGAAGATCGAATGCCCGATCGGCGAGGTCATCCTCGAGGTTCGCAACCTCACCATTCCCGGCGTTTTCCACGACATCTCGTTCTCGCTCCGGCGCGGGGAGATCCTGGGGCTTGCAGGGCTTGTCGGGTCGAAACGGTCGAACGTCGCCGAAGCGATCTTCGGGGTCACGCCTGCCACATCTGGCGAGATCCTGGTCAACGGCACGGCGGTGACCATCGGGAGCCCGAGCGCCGCCATGGCGCAGGGCTTTGCCTTCCTCACCGAGGATCGCAAGGAGACGGGCTGCTTTCTGAGCCTCAATTGCCTGGAAAACATACAGTCGGCGCTGATCACACGGTCGCACGTCAAGGGCGGTTTCGTCGATCAGTCCACCGTGACCAAGCTTGCAGAGGACATGGCGCGCCAGTTGAGGGTGAAAACACCGAACCTCTACGAGACTGTCGAGAACCTCTCGGGCGGCAACCAGCAGAAGCTGCTGATCGCCCGCTGGCTCCTGACCAAGCCGCGCATTCTCATCCTCGACGAACCCACCCGTGGCATCGACGTCGGCGCCAAGTCGGAAATCCATCGGCTTATCACCGGTCTCGCGGCGGAGGGGGTCGCGGTGCTGATGATTTCGTCAGAACTGCCGGAAGTGCTGGGGATGAGCGACCGCATCGTCGTCATGCATGAAGGTCGCGTGTCCGGCGTCCTCGACCGCGCCGACGCCACTCAAGTCAAGATCATGGACCTCGCTGCGCGCTAGTCGTGCACCGCGGGAGGAGACAGCGAACATGAACACCATCACGCAACCCGTTCCCCAGCTGCAGCAGACGCGACGGCGCGTTCCGCCGGAACTGACGATCCTTCTGGTGCTCGTCGGCATCTCGCTGACATTCGAAATTCTCGGCTGGATCCTGCAGGGGCAGAGCTTCCTCGGCAACACGCAGCGGCTTTCCATCATGATCCTGCAGGTCTCGGTCATCGGGATCATCGCGATCGGCGTCACGCAGGTCATCATCTCCGACGGCATCGACCTCAGCTCCGGATCGATCGTCGGGGCAACGGCGATGATCGCCATGAGCCTGGCCCAGGTCGGCACCTTTGAGCGGGCGCTCTATCCCGGCCTGACGGATCTTCCGGTCATCGTGCCGGTTCTCGCCGGGCTTCTGGTCGGCGTCGTCTGCGGCGCGATCAACGGGCTCCTCATCGCTTACTCGCGCATTCCGCCGTTCATCGCGACGCTCGGTATGATGGTGACCGCACGGGGCTTTGCGAAGTGGTACACCAAAGGTCAGCCAATCAGCTTTCCCACAGACAGCTTCGCCGCGATCGGCAAGGGGCTTGCGCCCGTCCTGATCTTCCTCATCGTTGCCGCCATCATGCATGTGGTCCTGCGCTACACCCGTTACGGCAAGTTCACCTATGCGATTGGCGCAAACAAGCAGGCGGCCCGCGTCTCCGGCATCGATGTCGAGCGTCATACGGTCAAGGTCTATGCAGTGGCAGGCCTTCTCTCGGCTCTGGCCGGCATCGTCGTTGCCTCCCGCGGCCTGACCGCCCAGGCCGGCATGGGCACGAGCTATGAGCTCGATGCGATTGCCATGGCCGTCATCGGTGGCGTTTCCCTTTCGGGCGGTCGCGGCTCCATCCTCGGCACCATGATCGGCATGGTCATCTTCGGAGTCATCATTTCCGGGTTCACGTTCCTCCGGCTCGATGCCTATTACCAGGAAATGCTCAAGGGCATCATCATCGTCGCCGCCGTCGTGGCCGACGTTTACCGACAGCGAAAGCGCGTGAAGACGGCCTGAAACCCAGGCACGTCTTCCAAGGGGGCCGGCCTCCCAGCGTCCGACATCACCACCAAACGACCTTCAATTAGCGAGACCTCCGATGAGACAGCTCCTGATCACGACCGCACTTTGCCTTTTTGCAGCACCTGGCCTTCTTGCATCGCCGGCATTCGCCGAGACGAAGGTTGCGGTGTCCATGACGTCCTTCGACAATCCGTTCCTGACGATCCTGCTGAACGGCATTCGCGCCGGCGCAGCGAAAGATACGACCATCGAGCTTCTCACCGAAGACGCCCAGCTCGATCCGGCCAAGCAGCTGAGCCAGGTCGAGAATTTCATCGCCAACGGCGTCGACGCCATCATCGTCAATGCCGTCGATGGAGACGCGACGGCCGCGATTACGCAGGCGGCGCGAAACGCCAAGATTCCGCTCGTCTACGTCAACCATCCGCCGGCCGAGCTCGAGAGCGGCCTGCCGGATGGCACCGCTTTCGTCGGCTCCAACGAGCTTGATTCCGGGACCATGGAAGCAGAGGCAGCCTGCAAGCTGATGGGCGGCAAAGGTCGCGCCGTCATTCTGATGGGCCCTCTCGAGAACCACGCTGCCTTGACCCGCACCAAGGATGTCGAGGCCGTGTTCGCGCGGCCCGACTGCAAGATCGAGATCATCGAGAAGCAGACGGCCAACTGGAACCGGACCCAGGCACAGGATCTCACCGCGTCCTGGCTGACCGCAGGCGTGCAGTTCGATGCCGTCATTGCCAATAATGACGAGATGGCCATCGGTGCCGCCCAGGCTCTGAAGTCCGCCGGCGTCGACATGAAGAGCATCGTGATCGCCGGCATCGATGCCACACCGGACGGCCTTGCCGCCATGACCTCGGGCGACCTCGACCTGACGGTCTTCCAGAATGCGACCAGGCAGGGGGAGGTCGCGGTCGAGACGGCCGTCGCGATGGCCTCGGGCAAGCCGACCGAGAAGGCCCTTTGGGTGCCCTTCGAACTCGTCACGCCGGACACCATGGCGACCTACAAGTGAAACGACAGCGGCCCCGGAGAAGAAGCCCATGAAACACACACTCGACCCGCACATGTTCCGGCACCTGTCGCTGGAGGACACCTGCCGCAAGGTTGCCGATCTTGGCTACGATTACGTCGAACTGTCCCCGCGTCCGGATTTTCTCTCCTGGTGGACGAGGCCGAAAGTCTATCCGGAGCGCGTCGCCAGCTTCAAGAAGGCGCTGAAGGATCATGGCGTCGGCCTCGCCACGCTCCAGCCAATGTATCGCTGGGCGAGCCCCTATCAGGATGAATGGGACAATGCGATCGACAACTGGAAACGCGTGATCGAGATCGCGGTCGAGATGGATGGCCCGATGCTCGTCTCGGAGTTCGGCCGTGGCGGATCGCCGGAGCGCAGCGTGAACGATCGTTCCGGCCTCCATCGTCCCGAAACCTGCGAGGCCCAGTTCTTCCGCGCGATGGATATTCTCGTGCCGCTCCTCGAGAAGGAGGGCCTCGTCCTGTCGCTGGAAGCGCACCCGGAAGACTGGATCGAACAGATCGCGCCGGCCGTCGACATCATCAAGACGATCAACTCGCCGTCCGTCAAAGCGTCGTTCATCGCGCCGCACACGTTCTTCTACGGTCCGGACATGGTCGCCAATCTGCGCGCCACGGAGGGGCATCTGGTGCATGTCCGGCTGGCCGACACCTACGACCACAATAAGTCGTCGGAACTCCGCTACATCGTCAACCCTCCCGGTTCCAAGGTGCGCGTCCATCAGCACACCGACTTCGGCCAGGGCGAGATCGATTTCGATACGTTCTTCGCGACGCTCGCAGACATGAAATTCGACGGTGTCCTCTCGAACTGCGTGTTCGCCTGGGAAGACCGCGTCGACGAAAGCGCGCGCTTCATGCTCAACGAAACCAGGCGCTATGTCGCCAAATACTGGAATGAGGTCTGAAATGACTGTGAGAATTGGCGTTATCGGTACAGGCGCCATCGGGCGCGATCATGCGCGCCGCATCAACCACGTCCTCGGCGGCGCGAAGATCGTCGCTCTGAGCGACGTCAACCGGGACTCGGCCGAAGCGGTCAAGGCAGACGTCGCACCGGATGCCGCCATCTTCGAGACGGGCGAGGCGCTGATCGCGTCGCCGGATGTCGATGCCGTTCTCGTGACCTCCTGGGGCGCGACACACGAGCAATATGTTCTCGCAGCGATCGCTGCCGGCAAGCCGTGCTTCTGCGAGAAGCCGCTGGCCACCACGGCGGACGGCGGCAAGCGCATCGTCGATGCGGAGGTTGCCCATGGAAAACGCCTCGTGCAGGTCGGCTTCATGCGCCGCTACGATGCGGGCTACGTCGCTTTGAAGAAGGTGGTCGACAGCCAGATCGGCGCGCCGATCATGGTGCATGCCGCCCACCGCAACCCCGCCGTTCCCGAGCAATACGTCACCCCGATGGCGATCCACGACACGATGATCCACGAGATCGACGTGCTGCGCTGGCTGCTCGACGACGACTACGTCTCCGCCCGCGTTCTCTTTCCGCGGGCCTCCGCCCGCAGCCATGCCAAGCTGCGCGATCCCCAGATCGTCATTCTCGAAACCGCCAAGGGCACGATCATCGACGTCGAGATCTTCGTGAACTGCCACTACGGCTACGACATCCAGTGCCAGGTCGTCGGCGAGGACGGGATCGCGAACCTGCCCGATCCCATGGCGATCCCCATGCGGCTCGGTGCGCGCCAGCAAAGCGAGATCCTGACCGACTGGAAGGACCGCTTCATCGCCAGCTACGACGTCGAGCTGCAGGACTTCATCCATGCCGCCGCCAGGGGCACCGCCTCCGGCCCGAGTTCCTGGGACGGCTATGTCGCCGCGATCACGTCGGATGCCTGCGTCAGCGCGCAGGATGCCGAAGGGGCCGCCGTCGCCATCAACCTTCCCGCCCGTCCGGCGCTTTACAACTGAGGTCTCCCATGCGCTTTGCCATCAACCACATCACGGCCCCGAACCTGTCTCTCGAGGACTTCTTTTCCGCAGCCCGCCGTCTCGGGCTGACGGAGGTCGAGATCCGCAACGACATTCCAGATGTCGTCAACACGATGGATCCCGCCGACGTCAAGGCGGCGGCGGAAAAGGCCGGCGTCGAGATCGTTTCGATCAACGCGCTCTACCCGTTCAACGTCTGGTCGGGGGACCTGCCGGCTAAGGCTTTAGCCCTTGCCGACTACGCTGCGGCAAGCGGTGCAAAGGCGCTGGTCATGTGCCCGCTGAACGACGGGACAAAGGTTTCGTTCGATGATCTCGTGGCGGCGCTGACCGCCATGAAGCCGATCCTTCAAGAGCGCGGTCTGACAGGCCTCGTGGAGCCTCTGGGGTTCCCGATCTCCTCCCTGAGAACGAAGGCGGAAGCCCTGCGCGCCATCGACGCGGCAGGTGGCGGCGATGTCTACAGACTGGTGCACGACACCTTCCATCATCACCTTGCCGGGGAAACCGAGCTCTTTCCGAGCCGCACGGGCCTCGTCCATATTTCGGGCGTGGTCGATCCGGCGGTTGCCGTGGACGACATGCTCGACGCGCACCGCGTGCTGGTGGATGGCGCAGACCGCCTGGAGAACGTGGCGCAGATCAAGGCGCTGATCGCCGCCGGTTTCGATGGGCCCTTCAGCTTTGAGCCCTTCGCCGAAGAGGTCCACGCGCTGACCGATCCGGAAACGGCCGTCCGCGACAGCATCACCTACGTGTCGGCTCAGCTCTGATGCCTGGAAATCCCGTGTCTGCGTTTCCGCGCAGGCATGGTCCAACCTTGGAACCACGGCTCATGCCGGAGGATGAAATGAACAAGTCACTGGATGTCATCACGATCGGTCGATCATCCGTCGATCTCTACGGCGCACAGATCGGGGGACGTCTGGAGGATATGGGGTCCTTCCGCAAATATATCGGCGGCTCGCCGACCAATATGGCTGCGGGAACGGCGCGGCTCGGCCTCCGGTCTGCCCTGATCACGCGGGTCGGCAACGAGCATATGGGGCGCTTCATTCGCGAGGAACTCGCGCGCGAAGGCGTCGATGTCACGGGCGTGAAGACCGATCCGGAGCGGCTGACGGCGCTCGTTCTTCTCGGTATCCGCGACGAGGAGACATTCCCGCTGATCTTCTATCGCGAGAACTGCGCCGATATGGCCCTTTGCGAGGATGATATCGACGAAGCCCTGATCGCCCGCGCGCGCTCGGTCGTTGCCACCGGCACGCATCTGAGCCACCCCGACACCGAAAAGGCCGTTCTGAAGGCGCTGGAGCTTGCCCGCAAGCACGGGGCCCGAACCGCGCTCGATATCGATTACCGTCCCAACCTCTGGGGCCTTGCCGGTCATGGCGACGGCGAAAGCCGGTTCGTCGAGAGCGCGGCCGTCACATCCAAGCTGCAATCGACACTGCATCTCTTCGACCTCATCGTGGGGACGGAAGAGGAATTCCACATCGCGGGCGGCTCCACGGACACCATCGCGGCGTTGCGTGCGGTGCGCGCCGTCTCGCGCGCGACGCTCGTCTGCAAGCGCGGTGCGGCAGGGGCCGTCGCCTTCACGGGCGATATTCCCGGCGATCTCGACGAAGGAGAAACCGGGCCCGGCTATCCCATCGAGGTCTTCAACGTGCTGGGCGCCGGCGACGGGTTCATGTCCGGTCTCATCAAGGGTTGGCTCGAGGATGCCGCTTGGCCGCGTGCCCTTCAATATGCCAATGCCTGCGGCGCCTTTGCCGTCAGCCGCCACGGCTGCACGCCGGCCTATCCCTCGCTGGAGGAACTCACATTCTTCCTCGAGCGAGGCGTGAAGACCAAGGCTCTGCGTCAGGATCAGGAACTTGAGCAGATCCACTGGGCGACCAACCGCCACGCGGACTGGTCGACCATGCGTGTTTTCGCCTTCGATCACCGTATGCAGCTGGAAGCCATGCCGGGGGCAACCCCCGACAAGATCGGCCGGTTCAAGGCGCTCTGCCTTGAGGCGGCGCTCGACGTGCAGGACGGTCGGTCGGGATACGGCATTCTCTGCGACAACCGTCTCGGCAAGCGCGCTCTGCATGCGGCATCCGGCACCGGCCTCTGGATCGGCCGCCCGGTGGAATGGCCGGGGTCGCGTCCGCTGACGCTCGAGCCGGAACTCGGCCCCGACTTCGGCGGCCTCGACGAGTGGCCGCTCGACAATGTCGTCAAGGTGCTGTGCTTCTGCCATCCGGACGATGCCCCCGATCTCAGGGATGGGCAGGAGGAAACGGTCAGGCGACTTTTTGCCGCCGCGCGGCGCAATCGGCTGGAGTTTCTGCTGGAGATCATTCCGTCGAAGGTCGGCCCGGTCGATGACGACACGAACGCCACGCTGATCCGCCGCTTCTACGAGATCGGCATCTATCCCGACTGGTGGAAGCTCGAGCCGATGGCGAGCCGCGTCGCCTGGGAGAAGGCCTGCACCGCCATCACGGACAACGATCCGAACACACGCGGCATCGTCGTCCTTGGCCTCGATGCGCCGGAGGACGAACTGGCGGCCAGCTTCAAGGTCGCCGCCAGCTTCCCGCTGGTCAAGGGCTTTGCGGTGGGGCGAACGATCTTCGCCCAGGCGGCCCGAGACTGGCTTGCCGGCGAGATCACGGATGCGGACGCCGTGCAGGATATGCAGGCCCGCTACCGCCGCCTCTGCGTCCTCTGGGAGACGGCGCGGGCGGTGGCGCAGGATAACGAAGCGACGGTTCCGTCGCAGGGAGGACTTTGACATGACCGACACCATTCGCCTGACCGCGGCACAAGCCATGTTCCGCTGGCTTTCCGTGCAGATGACCGAGGACGGTGACCGCTTTATCGAAGGGGTCTGGGCGATCTTCGGCCATGGCAACGTCGCCGGCATCGGCGAGGCCCTGCATGGCATCGGCGCAAAGTTGCCGACATGGCGCGGACAGAACGAGCAGACGATGGCGCATGCGGCAATCGCCTATGCCAAGACGAAGCGCCGCCGGAAAGCCATGGCGGTGACGTCGTCCATCGGTCCCGGCTCGACCAATCTCGTCACGGCGGCGGCGCTCGCCCATGTCAACCGCCTGCCGGTCCTCTTCATCCCCGGAGACGTCTTTGCCAATCGCCGGCCGGATCCGGTTCTCCAGCAGATCGAGGATTTCGACGACGGCACGATGAGCGTCACCGACTGCTTCCGTCCGGTCAGCCGCTATTTCGACCGGATCACCCGGCCCGAGCATCTTCTGACCGCACTGCCGCGCGCCCTTCAGGTGATGACGGACCCGGCCACCTGCGGTCCCGTCACGCTGGCCTTCTGCCAGGATGTTCAGGCGGAGGCCTACGACTATCCTCTGTCCTTCTTCGACACGAAGACATGGCGCATCCGGCGCCCGGAGCCCGACCTGCGGGAGGTCGAGGACGTGGTGGCGGCGCTGAAGGGAGCCGAGAACCCCGTGATCGTTGCTGGCGGCGGCGTGCTCTATTCGGGTGCTGACGCAGACCTTCTCGCCTTTGCCCGAAAGCACAATATCCCCGTCGTCGAGACGCAGGCGGGCAAAGGGGCGATCGACTGGCAGGAGCGCCTCAACTTCGGGTCTCCGGGGGTGACGGGCACGGATTGCGGCAATGCGATCGCGGCGAAGGCCGACCTCATTCTGGGTGTCGGAACGCGCTTCCAGGACTTCACGACGGGAAGCTGGACGATTTTCGGCAAGGCGGACCGCAAGCTCGTCTCCATCAACCTCACAGGCTACGACGCGGCCAAGCATGGCGCGATCCCGTTGGTCTCTGACGCGAAAGTGGCGCTGGAGCGGATTTCGAAGGGTCTCGGCGAGCACCGCTTTGCCGATCCGGATTTCGCAGCGCGTGACGCCTGGTTCAAGGCGACGGACCAGGTGACGGCTGCACCGGAGGCTGCGAGCGCCAATGTCCTGCCCTCGGATGCCCAGGTCATCGGGGCGGTGCAGCGGGTTGCCGGACCACAGACGGTTGCCATGTGCGCGGCCGGCACCATGCCGGGCGCCTTGCAGATCCTGTGGCGGTCCGCAGCGGGCGGCTACCATATGGAATACGGCTTCTCCTGCATGGGCTACGAGGTAGCAGGCGCTTTCGGCATCAAGCTGGCGGCACCGGAAAAGGAGGTCGTCTGCTTCGTCGGCGACGGCTCCTACATGATGGCGAATTCCGAACTGGCCACCGCCGTCATGATGCGGGTGCCTTTCACGATCGTTCTCACCGACAATCGCGGTTACGGCTGCATCAACCGGCTCCAGCAGGAGTGCGGCGGTGCCGAGTTCAACAACATGTACAAGGACAGCAACATCGAGGTGCAGCCCGAGATCGACTTCGTGGCGCATGCCGGCTCGATGGGCGCACATGCGGTCAAGGTCGATGGCATCGCTGCCCTCGAAAGCGAGATCGTTCTGGCGCGGGATCGCCAGATCCCCACCGTGATCGTCATCGATACGGAAGCGGAAACCGGTCCGGGTATCGGCGGCGCCTGGTGGGATGTCGCCGTTCCCGCGGTCGGCGATACGGACAAGCTCAGGCAGGCCCGCGCCCACTACGAGGCCAACACCGCCCGACAACGCATCAACTGACACTTCGACAGGCCGGAAGGAACGACCATGATACTCTACGGAACCAACCCCATTGCCTGGTCGAATGACGACGATCAGACGATCGGCGCGCATCTGACCCTCGAGGACTGCCTGTCGGACTGCCGCAAGATCGGCTTCGATGGCATCGAGAAGGGCCACAAGATGCCGAACGAGGGCGGTGCATTGAAGGACGCGCTCGGTGCGTTCGGCCTGCGCTTCGTCGGCGGGTGGCACTCCACCAATCTCCTCGTCAACGACGTGGAGACCGAGAAGGCAGCGCTGCAGACCTTCATCGACATGACCAAGGCCGCCGGCGGCGACCATATCAATGCCTGCGAATGCTCCAACACCGTGCATGGCAGCGAGGGCACGCCGGTCAACGACCGACCCATCATGACCGATGCCGAATGGACACGGTTTTCGCAAGGGTATGAGGCGCTCTCCCGGCATGCCGCCGATCAGGGCGTCAAGATGGGCTACCACCATCACATGGGCACGATCATCGAGAGCGCTGCCGATATCGATCGCTTCATGAGCATGGCCGGGCCCCACACGCGGCTTCTCCTCGACACGGGCCACTGCACCTTCGGCGGTGCCGATCCGCAGGACGTCGCTCGGAAATACATGGACCGCGTTACGCACATTCACGCCAAGAACATCCGGCCCGAGATCATGGCGCGCGTTCGCTCGGAGAACCTGTCGTTTCTCGATGGCGTGCGCCTCGGCGTCTTCACCGTGCCGGGTGATCCGGAAGGCTGCGTCGCCTTCGAGCCTGTCCTGAAGATCGCAGCTGAGCACGGCTATACCGGTTGGCTCGTCATCGAAGCCGAGCAGGACAGTGCCGTTCGGGAGCCGTTCCTCTACCAGAACATGGGCCTGACGGCTCTAAAGGCGATGTCTCGCAACGCCGGGCTCGACACATCCTCCGCAACGGCAGCCGAATAAGGAAGGCAAGAGCGATGAGCATGCTTCGACGCCGGCCCTTTGGCGGGCACGGCAAGGTCCACGAGATCACGCCGCAATTGGCCGGCTGGCGCTATGTCGGCTTCAGCCTCTACCGCCTGCGCGCGGGCGACACGATCGGCGAGGCGACCGGTGCGATGGAGGCCATTCTGGTGATGGTCGAGGGCAAGGCACGGTTTCAGGCGGCGGGCACGGATTGGGACGAACTCGGCGATCGCATGAACGTCTTCGAGCGCACGCCGCCGCACTGCCTCTATGTGCCGAATAATGAGACATGGCAGGCGCAGGCGACCACGGACTGCACCATCGCCGTCTGCCTGGCTCCGGGAAAGGGCGGCCACAAGGCCCACCGCATCGGGCCGGACCGGATCACGCTCACCCCGCGCGGGGTCGGCGCAAACCAGCGCTTCATCAACAATATCGCGATGGAAGCCGACGACGACTGCGACAGCCTGCTGGTCACCGAAGTCTTCACGCCCGCCGGCAACTGGTCGTCCTATCCAAGTCATCGGCACGACGAGGACGATTTTCCGCGGATCACCTATCTGGAAGAGACCTATTACCACAGGCTCAATCCCGACCAGGGTTTTGGCGTCCAGCGGGTTTACACGGAAGATGGCGCGCTGGACGAGACGATCGCCGTGAAGTCGCACGATGTCGTCCTCGTGCCGCGTGGCCATCATCCCTGCGGCGCGCCCTATGGCTTCGAGATGTACTATCTCAACGTCATGGCAGGTCCGTTGCGGAACTGGCGTTTCGTCCCTGACCCGGCCGTCCAGTGGATTATCGATCGCGACACCAAGGCGTAACCGCTGCCGAAAGGACGTATCATGCCGCTGATCAAGCTGCACATTCGCAAGGGCCGGTCGGAGGCCGACATCACACGGCTTCTCGACACGGTGCATGCGGTCATGCTCGACGCGTTTCATGTGCCGGAGCGGGATCGCTACCAGATCGTGTTCGAACACGAGGACACGCATTTTCGCGCGCTGGACACAGGCCTCGGCTTCACGCGAACGGATCGTTTCGTCCTGATCGAGGTCGTCTCGCGGCCGAGACCGCGAAACGAAAAACTCGCATTCTATAAGAACCTTGGTGTTCAGTTGTCCGAAGGATGTGGCATCCCGGCGTCCGATCTCATGGTGTCGTTCGTTGAGAACAGTGACGAGGACTGGTCGTTCGGTGCGGGTGTCGCCCAATTCGTGACGGGTGATCTATGACCGGTTGCCTGGACCCCGTCCCGCGAGGTCGTCGGGCGTCTGCCTCCGCACGTTCGTTTCGGACACCCCTATCGGGTGACAGGGACCACCGTCCGCCGGATCTCGATACGCTGAAAGCCGTGATGCTGGCGCGGCACGCAGACTTTCCCAAGCGGATCGCAACGCTTGCGCACTTTGCCCTTGACCATCCTGATGACATCGCGTTCGGCACCGTCGCATCGATTGCAAAAGCTGCGCAGGTTTCGCCGTCGGCGCTCGTCCGCTTTGGGCAGTTTTTCGGATATAGTGGGTTCAGCGATCTTCAGTCGGTGTTCCAGCAGGCGGGACGCACGAGAATCGTTGCCAAAGCCACATCTCATGTCGCATTGAAGGTTGGCCCCGCCTGCGGCCACAGGAATGCCATTCACGAGACGGTCGAGGCCTGCCGCATGTCGATCGACGTGATGGGCGAGACCATCCCGCTTGCCGATATGAGGGCTGCGTCGGACATGCTGTCGACGGCGGATAGCATCTTCATTCTCGCAGGCAAAGACGCTCTGCCGTTCGCGAGCTTCTTCCACCGGCGTCTTGTCGAGATGAGCATCCGAGCGATTCTGCTGACCGACATGGCCTCCGCAACCGATATCCTCGCTCTTGCAAGACGCGGAGATGCGGCCGTCATCCTGGAGACCGCCCCGGTCAGCAGCGCGCTCGCCGCTCATGTCGTGGCCATCAAAGAGCTGCAGATGCCGATTGTCTGTATGACCGACACGCCCTTATCGCCCACGGCAGCACTCGCCAGCGTTCGTTTCGATCTCGCCGGTGCCGGCAGAGACGCCTTGTCACGCGTGACAGCCGGCATCGTGCTCGGCAACGCCCTGGCCAACGGCATTCGTGCGTCGTTGCAGACGCCGTAACGGGTGACGGAGGCCTATTCCAACAGCCCTGCCTGCATGAAGTCGATACCAAGCGCGTGCCGTATGCCGTCGAGCAGCCGCATGGTGGCAAGCGATGCCTCGGCTGGTCGGCAGGCGGTCTCCAATTTTCCTTCCGCAAGAGCCCAGGCGATCTCGGCGGCCTCATGGAAAAGCCCCTCGAAATGCGCGCCTCTTGGCTCTTCGTAGCGGAGGCGGCGGGAGCCATCGAGGGACCAGACCTCGAAGCTGCCGGGCAGGTGAAACTCCGTCTCGAACCGGATCGTGCCTCGGCTGCCTATGATCGCCGCGTTTGTCGGGCTGAAACCGTAAGGCGAGGTCGACATAGTGCCGAGAGCGCCGCGCTTATTGGAGACGACGACGGAGAGTTGTCCGTTGACACCGGCCGGGTCCGGCGTGGCGAGGCCGACGATGCGCTCGTGCGTGCCCAGAAGCTTGGCGAGAAGCGAGACGGGATATGTCCCGAGATCGAGAAGGGGCCCGCCTGCAAGCGTCGCGTCGAAGATCCGATGCTCGCGCGGCAGGTACTCGCCATAGTCCGTGTAGACGGACAGGATGTCGCCGATGACGCCGGCGTCGAGGACTTGGCTGATCACATCGAATTTCGGGAGAAAATAGGTCCAGAGCGCTTCGGCGAAGAACACACCCTTCGCCCGCGCGGCCGCCACCATGTCCGCTGCCTGCGCGTGATTGAGTGCCACCGGCTTCTCGACGAGAACATGCTTTCCCGCCGCGATTGCCAGCATGGCATGCTCATGGTGCCTGTTGTGCGGTGTGGCGACATAGATAATGTCGATATCGTCCGCGGCGACGAGTGCCTCGTAACTGCCGTAAGCGCGAGGAACCTGCCAGGTCGCCGCAAACCTTTCGGCGGCCTCAGGCGATCGGGAGCCGACCGCCGCGATCGTCTGGCGCGTATGCGCCTGAACCGACTCGACAAACTTCGCCGCGATCCATCCCGAGCCGAGAATACCCCAGCGAAGCGGGGGTGCCTCCATCGGCGGCCGGGTCCGGGGCAGGGGCAGTGTTTCTGGGAAAGACATGAGGGCTCCTCCTTCTCGTCAATAGCGCGTCAGCCGGCGGTCTTCTGCCAGGACCCGGTCTCGACGGAGCGTTCCATCGCGTCGATGATGCGTTCGTTGGCCAGACCGAAGTCGAAGTTCGGAAAACAGTCCGCGCTGTTGCAGATGCCCTCGATGAGATCGCGGACCTCGATAACCTTGACGTCGAAATAGCCGAGACCGCCGCCTGCAAAATCGAACCCGAAGAAGGCGCCGAACTGCGGCACCTGACTTCCGGCAAGGATGGTCTTGAAACCGCGGTCCGGTTTCGGATCGGTGAAGCGCGAGATCTTCAGCTCGTTGAAGCGCTCGCCATCCATGATGATCGTGCCCTCGGTGCCGGAAACCTCCCAGTAGATGCCGAAGACCTTGCCGGCAGCGACGCGCGATGCCTCGATCGTACCGCCCGCACCATTCCTGAAGCGTATCAGCGTCTGGATCTGGTCCTCATTCTCCACAGTCGCGCGCGGCGCATCCGTGTCCGACGTCGCCCTATAGCCGGAACCGCTTTGCGGCACGGGCCGCGTCGGAAAGAAGGTCTGCGTCTGCGCGATGACCTGGTCGATATCGCCGACCAGATATTGCGCCACCGAGATCACATGGCTTCCCAGATCCCCGAGCGCTCCCGAGCCCGCATCTTTTCGTGTGCACCGCCAGGAAAACGGCAGGTCCGGATCGTTGAAGAAGCCTTGATCGAACCATCCGCGGAACCGCATCGGCGTGCCGATATCGCCGCGGTCGATCATGATTTTGGCGAGCATCGCAGCAGGGGTCTTGATATTGTTGAAGGCGACCATGGTCTTCACGCCCTGCCTCCGTGCCGCCTCGGCCATCTCTTCGGCCTGCGCCAGCGTCACAGAGAGCGGTTTTTCGCAATAGACATGCTTGCCCGCGGCAATGGCGGCGAGCGCCATCTCGTGGTGCATCGCGTTGGGCGAAGTGATGTCGACCACGTCGATGTCGGGATCGGTCACGAGCGTCCGCCAGTCGCCGGTGCTCCGCTCAAACCCGAAACGGTTGGCGGCATCGGCCGCAAGCTCGCTCGTGACATCGGCGAGCATGCTCAGATGAGGGATCGCCGGCAGATCCCGGTACAGCATGCCCGCGCGACGATAGGCGTCGGCATGGGCCTGCCCCATGAAGCCGGAGCCGATCAGACCGATATTCAGCGTCTTTTTTGGCATCGTCGTTGTCCTCAAGGGGGCCATCAGGCCGAAAATTGCGCCAGGATATGGTGAAAGGCCGCAGTGACGGCCGGCAGGGGCGGCACGATCGCCGGATCCTGCTCCGCCTCGACCACAAGCCATCCGCGATAGCCGCTCTCCCGGACGAAGCGCGCCAGTGGCGCAAAATCGAGGCTGCCATCGCCCGGCACCGTGAACATGCCGCTCCGCACGCCGTCATTGAAGCTCAGGTCACGGGCACGAACCCGGTCGAGAATCGGCGCGCGGACATCCTTCAGGTGAATATGGACGATGCGGTCGCCGAAGCGCTCGATCAGCTGGGTGTAGGCAAATCCCGCAGCCGCCGCATGACCTGTGTCCAGAAGAAGCCCGACCGATGGCCCCGCCGCGTCGAAGATCATCGAAATCTCATCGAACGTTTCAGCGACCATCATGAGATGATGATGATAGGCGAGCGTCAGACCATACTCGCCGGCGAGCCTCGTGCCGAAGTCGGTGAGTCTTGCCGCATAGGCTGCGACATCCATTCCGGGAAGTTGGCGCCTCTGCGACATCGGCGCATCGAGAGGTGCGCCCGGCGTCATCATGGCCGTTTCGCCATAGACCATGACCGTCGAGCCCATGGCGCGCAACAGATCGGCATGGGCCGCGACGGCGGCCATTTCGTCCTCGACGCTCCCTTCGGCGAGTTGACCGGAATGCCAGCCGGAGGCAAGCGACAGCTTCCGGCTGTCGAGCAGGGGCGCCAGCAAGTCTTTTGTGCGCGGAAGTTTGCGGCCAAGCTCCACACCGTCGTAGCCCGCACGGGCGGCCTCATCGAGACAGGTCTCGACCGGGATATCGGCGCCAAGATCCTCCAGGACATCATTGGCCCAGGACAAAGGGCTCACGGCGAGGCGGACTGCAGAGGGAAGCGCCGATAGGGTTTCAGATCTCATCATGGTCTCCGGTATGAAGGACTGTGTCAGGGCCGCCAGTCGGAGCCGATCCGGACGGGCAGGCCGGTGGCGACGGATTTCACCGCGGCTTCCGCGATCCGTTGCGCTTCCAGACCGTCGCGGATCGTCGCCAGCGGTTTTGCGCCGGTCCGGATCAGGTCGATGAACGCGGACATCTCGGCGCGATAGGCCGTCGAGAAGCGCTCGATGAAATAGTTCATCGGCGGGGAGGCCCTGAATCCATCGGCATCGGCGATGAGGACCCCGCGCTGCGGGCGGTTCTCGACATAGAGCACTTCATGGGCACAGAGCGCTTCGAGGCGCTGGTCGTAGCCGAACGGTGCGCGGCGGCAGTTGATCATCTGGACGAAGCGCCCGGATGCGGATGTCAGCGTGACCATGGCCGTATCGATGTCGCCAGCTGCGCCGATCTCGGGGTCGATGAGGCAATTCCCCACGGCGTAGACCGTCACGATCTCCTCACCCAGCAGGTAGCGCGCCATGTCGAAGTCATGGATCGCCTGATCCCGGAACATGCCGCCGGACCGCTCGACATAGGCACGGGGAGGGGGTGCGGGATCGCGCGTGTGCATCACGATGTGTTCCAGCGGTCCCGCATTGCCCTCTGCAATCCGATCCCGCACGAAGCGGAAATCGGGATCGTAGCGGCGCTGGAAGGCAAGCAGGCACGGCACACCCGAGCGCTCCACCGCATCCGTAACCGTCTCGACCGTCGCGAAATCGAGGCTCACAGGCTTTTCGCAGAAGATGGCCTTGCCGGCACGCGCGGCCTCGATCAGCAGAGCGGCATGCGTGTCCGTCGAACTCGCGATGACGACACCATCGACCGACGGATCGGCAAAGACCTGCGCAGCCTCGACGATGTCGGCGCCGACGTTTGCCGCAAGCTCCGACCGGGCCTCACTCTCGATGGGATCGACAAGATAGCGTACCCGAACAGAGGGCAGGCTTGCGGCGTTCGTCGCATGCACATGCCCGATGCGCCCTGCACCGAAGACGGCGAGATGTATCATGACGATCCTCCCGATCCACGCGCGCCGTTTTCGGCCTCGTTCGTTGTCGGCAGTCTAGCGCGGTGCTATTGAGGGGATACGTCGATCTTGATGAGATCTCCTCAAACGGAGTGTGCCGTGGGCAAGCCGACATCGCGAGATCTTGCCATCGCAGCCGGGGTATCGCTGGCAACGGTCGATCGTGTCCTCAACGGCCGTGGCGGCGTGAGCCCGGACAAGGAGCGGCGTGTTCTCGAACAGGCGAGAAGGCTGAAGATCAACCGCGTGATCGACCCACGCGCTGCCCGGACGCTGCGTGTCGCCGTTCTCCTTCAGTCGCGCGCAAATCCGTTCCATGCGGCCGTGCAGGATGGTTTCGAGGGAGCGACGCGGCTCTACCCTCAGTATAACCTGCAGTTTCAGGTTCATCACATCGACCCGGTTCGACCCGCCGCCACCGTCGCGCTCATTCAGGCCTTGGGCGGGCATTGCGATGCACTGATCATCGTGAGTTCCCAGAACGAGGATGTCGCGACCGCCCTTCGAGCCTGGGGCGGGCAGGGGAAACCCGTCATGACGCTTGCCACCGACATTCGCAACGCGGATCGCATCGCCTATATCGGGCCCGACAACCGGAAGGCAGGACGGGTCGCCGGAGATTTGATGGCGCGCCTGATGGGCAGGCAAGGCGGCGAGATCGTGATCATCTCCGGCATGCTGAGCATGATCGGCCATGAGGAGCGCGAGATGGGCTTCCGCGCCGTGTTGCGCGAACGCTATCCGCATTGCCGGGTAACGGACGTTCTGGAGAGCCTGGAACGCGCGGAAACGGCGGGCGATCTCGTCTTCGATGCTCTGCGCAGAAATCCTCAGATCCGTGGCATCTACAATGCCTCCGCTGGCGCCCAGACGGTCGTGACGGCGCTCAAGACACTCGGTCGCGCCGAAGAGGTCGTCTTCATTACGCATGAACTGACCGACGACCGCCGCCAGCTCATTCGCCACGGCCTCATCGATGTCATCATCGACCAACGACCCGAACTCGAAGTGCAAACCGCCGTCCAGGCACTGGCGTCCTATTTCGGCAGGAACGACCATCCCCCGGTATCCCTCGTGACGCCGATCGATATCTATATGATCGAAAATGCTTGAGGCTTAGGTGATCAGGATTTATCAACCTTCTCAGAGGTTTGAAAAGAGGCGGATTTCCTAGCTGGGAATGCTGGCGCCTTAGCCACTGATATTTCGATCACACAGTGTAGCATCAGGCCGCGAGCTTTAGCTCCCTTGAGCCATGACGGTTTCGACAAAGGGGCGCTTCCAGTCTGACGACAGATTGCCACGATACGTAAGACGTCCACACTGCGCGATATTCGTTCCCGTTCGTGTGGCCGGTGTGATGATGATCGATGGGAATGGTGCGTTATGAGCAGGCTTCTTTTCTCTCTTCCGGTTCACGAGCGGCCCGACATCGTCCTCGATCAGATCAGGAATATCGACTATTTCTGCCCCGGCTCGGTCATCTGCCTGCATGTCTCTGCGGGCGCTTTGGCGGAGAAGGAGGCGTTTCGGGCGCTGTGCGCGGCGGAGAATGTTCTGATCAATCCGAGCTCCTACGAAACGCAGTGGTCGGCCGGGATCATGCACACCCATGTCAGCAACTTTCTCCATGCGACGGAGATGAATGTCGCGTTCGACAAGATCGTCCTGATCTCCTCCAACGAAATGCTCGTGAAGCCGGGGCTCGCCGACTATGTCGGAAAATACGACATCGGGTCCCAGATGGAGGTCTATGATTCGGCGAACGACTGGGGCGTTTTTCGCGAAAACTTTCTCCACAGCCCATCCATGCAGGGGTTTCTCTCGGCCTTGAGCCTGCCGCTGTTTTTCGGGGGACAGGCGGAAGGTCAGTTTGCCAGCCGGCATATCTTTTCCCAGCTTTCCCGGGCGTTCATCGAACATTTTCCGATGGCCTCGGTCGGCTTCCCGGTCGAGGAGGTCATTCTTCCGACCTTCGCCGCACGCCTCGCCATGACCGGCGTGACCGTCGGCCAGCCGATCACGCTGTGCAACTATTGCAACAATCTCGACATGAACGCGGATGTCGTCGATCTCGTGCGGGCGGGCAAAGGTACCGTCTTTGCGCGCCGCATTCCGCGGGCACTGCGGTCGCCGCATATCGGCGCATCGGTCCTCGACGCCGTCTTCAGCGTCAAGCGCGTTCCGCGGGAAGCGTGCGAACTCCGCGACTATATCAACGGTCTCATGGTGTAATACGGCGTCCGGCTGAGTGCTTCCCGATGGCATTGGTCCGGTGTCGAGCGACGCCACCCTTTCCTCCGTGATGCTCGGCACAAGCCCGAGCATCACGGAGGAAAGGGCGAACGGTTGCCTGGCACCGGAACCTGGCATCGATCAACCGGAAACCGCGTAACAGTTGCGCCGCCGTCCGGTCTGCAAACATTCGGATGGCTCTCGCCACGCTCTCATGCGTCGTGAAAGATCTTGCCCACGGGCTGGCAGTCCAGAATGTGCGGCGCGATGACTGCGTGTCCGTCCGCGATGACGCCGTTGATCATCGGGCAGATGAACAGGCTGCCCTTGTGGGCGAGTTCGTCGCGATGCGCGATGCTGTGGGCGCTGGCGCTGAGGAAGACTTCGAGATTTCGGAACAGGTAGACGCCGGCCGAGGCATGGCTCGAGATCACCTGTTTTTCGCGTGCCCTGGTCACCAGCCCATCG
Source organism: Rhizobium sp. PP-CC-3A-592 (assembly GCF_003217095.1). Classification (GTDB taxonomy): domain Bacteria; phylum Pseudomonadota; class Alphaproteobacteria; order Rhizobiales; family Rhizobiaceae; genus Ferranicluibacter. Next base: position 719,713 of record NZ_QJSR01000001.1, on the reverse strand, counting down.
ATGATCGTCAGGTAGCTGTAGCACGGTTCGCTCGAGGCGAAGACGGGCACGATGGCGCCGTAAGGGCCTTGCGCGAACAGGGCTGCGGGATCGTCCGGGCCTTCGTGGAAAAGAACGTCGGCAAGGTCGATGATGAGCGGTTCATCCGCCGGCACGAGGGCCGTTGCGGCGAGACAGGAAAACAGGGCGCCGGCGCTGAGATGCGACAGCGTGACGATCCGGCAGCCGGGCCAGGCCTCTTTCAGAAAGGCCACGAGATCGAGGAGCCCGGTCGTCTCGCGGACGACGAAGACATAGTCGCTCGGCGACAGCCTGGAAGCCCAGGCGCGAGGCCGCAAGGCGGCCTCGATCAGGGGCGTTCCCTCATGGTTCACAAGCGGCCGCAGGCCGTGTTTCTCGGTCCAAAGATCCGGGCCGGCGAGCGGCACGATGCACTTCATGCGATCTTGCGGAGCCCGAGATAGGCGTCCAGATCACTGGGCGTCCCGATCCCGTGCATCGCCGTCGCGGCGATTTCATAGACGCCGATCTTGGCCCCGCGGCGCTGGAGATAGTTGTAGACCGGGCAAACGTAGAACTCGTTGTTCGAGCGGTCGTTGGCGGTGATCATATCGATTGACGCATCGATGAAGGCCTGGGCGCGCCGGAAGTAGTAGATGCCGACGGTCGCCAGATCGGAGATCGCCACCTTCTCGCGAACCTCCTCGACATATCCCTGGTCGTTGGTGCGTGCGAAAGACCATTTCGGATCCCGATGGACGTCGCGGAAGCAAAGGATGGAGCCGTCGAGATCGCGTCTCCTGGCGTCTTCCAGGAAGGCACCGCAGTCGAAATCGACGATCTGGTCGCAATTGGCGATCATCAGCGGGGCGTCGGGATCGAGATGCGTCCGCGCCGTCAGCACCGTGCAGGCGGCGCCCTCGGTGGTAAAATCGATGGGCGAGAACACCAGATCGCCGCGGCGCAGGAGACCCTCGACCACCAGCGGTTCGGCCACCAGATGGTCACGCCGGGCAATCAGCACGAAGCGTCCGTTCTCGACCCGCAGATTGTCCATGACCCGCTCGATCATCGTCGCGCCATCGACATCGATGAAGGGCTTCGGCTTGCTGTAGCCCGCCTGCGAAAACCGGCTGCCGAGGCCCGCCATGGGAATGACGACCTGAACGGCCGGGCTCGGCTGCGAGAGCGGCGCGATGCGGCCCTGGTTCTCGGCCTGGTAAAGTTCGACGCGCTTCGGAGAGTAGAACGAGACGTAGCTTTCCGCGGAAATTTCGAACTGGACGATGCGTCCGCCGGAGAGGACGACCTCGTTGAGGACGGGAGACAGATAATATTTCCCGCCGATCGGGTCCGACTTCAGCAGGCAATCGTGCGCGAGGGCCACGAATTGACGTCCCTTGCGGAAGTAGTAGTAGCCGGCAATCGCCTTGCGGCTGAGCACGCGCTTTTCCGCGGTTTCCACGACGCGGCCGTCGGCATCCTCGCGCACATAGGACCAGCGTGGATGGACGGACGGAAACGTCACCACGCCGGCATCGGCGTCCGAATGGTAGAAGGAATCGGCGATGGCACCGAGATCGGCATTGATGATCTGGTCGCCGTTGCAGATGACGAGAGGTTCGTCGTCGTCGATATGGTCGATGGCCATCAGCGCCGAGCAGATGGCGCCCATCGTCGGGTTGCCGAGCTCGATCACGGTGCAGCCGTCCCCGGCGATCAGCTTCAGGATCGAGTCGAGGCTGTATTCGAGCACGTCCTGCCGCAGGACGATGAAGATGAAGCGTGCCGAGGGATCGCGCTTGCGAATGCTTCCGACGACCAGCGCGATCATCGGAAGCCCGTCCACCTCGATCAGCGGCTTGGGAAAATGAAAGTCTTCCTTGGGAAACAGATCGTCCTTCGACGCGATCGGAATAAGATATCTCATCAGTGGACGGCCTCTATTGCTGCGATTTCTTTGCCGATGCGGTCGTAATTGACGTCGTTGACGGAGCCGACGACCATGACATGCGCGCCGGATGCGCGCGCCGCCTGAATGCCGTGCTCGTTGTCCTCGAGGATCAGGCACTCATGGGGTTGCAGCTTCAGCCGCTCGATGGCCGTGAGGTAGATTTCCGGGTGCGGCTTGGGCTTGGCCACGTCCTGGCTGGAGAGCAGGAAGTCGAGATATTTGACAAGGTTGGACTGCTGCATCATGGCTTCGACCGTGGAGCGCACCGAGTTCGAGCAGACGACGAGGCGCTTGCCCTCCCGCTGCAGACGGCCGAGCGCATATTCGTGGTGGAAGACGGGCCGGCACTTTTCCACGATGACCCGGTAGGTCTTCTGCTGCTTCAGGGTGTTGAGAAGGTCGTGCAGCTTGGGCGACATGCCCCGCGTACGCGACAGCATTTCGAGCTTCCTGCGCGTCGGCAGACCGTCATAGACCGCTAGGTGCTCCGTGCGGCTGATGTTCAGGCCGAAGACGGCCAGCGCGTCGTTCAGCGTCTCGTAGTGCCACTCCTTGGCATCGATGAGAACGCCGTCCATGTCGAAAAGAATTGCCTTGATCATGACTTCCCACCGTTAGGCCCCCCGGGCGCTATGTCCAAAATTCCGCAGCCCTGTCGGGCAGGTCCGTACAGATCGAAAGGCCGTCTCCCCGCAGCCCGCGCCACATCGCCCAGGCCGCCGCCGGGTCGCGTCCGTGCAGTTCCGGCGAGACGAGCGCCACAGTCTTGCCGGCGGCGAGGTGCCGCTCGATGATGTCGGGCGTGATCCAGTCGTCGAAGAAGGCGTCCAGCCAGACACCGTCCGCCCGGTCGTAGAAGGCCGGAACCGGTTCGATCTCGGAATGCCGCGTATAGCTCGAAAAGCCGCCGCGCAGATAACCGAGCGCGTCGGGAACGGCCATGTCGAAGCAGAAGAGATCGGAAACTCCGGAGCGGTCGAGGGCCGACCGGATCATTGCCTGAAGGCCGTCGGCCTTGATGTTGAGCGCGATCGTGCCGGCATGCGCGTGCGCCTTGTGCAGGTCCAGAAACCCGTCCAGATCCATGGCGCTATCGCCGATCGGCATGTCGTGCGATATCTTCAAAAGACCATTCTGGTCGCGAACGTCGGTCTCGACGCCGAAGCCATGCTCGAAGGCACGGCGAAAGGCTGCTTCCGTATTCTTCTCGGCCGGAACATGCCACCAGCCGCGATGCGCTAGGATCTTCATAGGTTTCTCGTCGACGGCACGAAGGGTTTCTTGTCGGTGCTGTACACGCGAGAGTTTATGAGGCGGAACTTGTACGAAGCTGGAAGGGACGTCCTCGACGGTTCGCGCCAGACCATAGGTGGTTCGCGACGTCCAGACCGGGCGAGAAAGCCCCGCACCGGCACCGTGCCGACGGCATCGATCAGCATCCGGGAGACCGTCCCGAATGCCAGCCCGACACGAGTGTAAGGTTGCGGCTATCTTACGCCGGATCGCAAATGATCAGGTGAAGGAGGCGCGCCGGCCGCTCACGCGTCCTCGCCGGCCTCGTTCATCAAGGCGTTGCGCACCAGGCCGCAATGGCCGTTCTGCGTCGAGAGCAGGGTGACCGGATCGACCAGGCCGGCACTGACGCCGAGCGCGTTGGCGGCAGCCCAGCCCCAGTTGTCCTGCGCCATCTGCAGCAGGCGAGGGCCTTCGGCCGAGATGCAGGCGCGTCCGGCCTGGATCAGTTCGGCGGAGGGCATGCCCTGCAGGCGGTCGGTCAGTTCGGCCTGGAGCGGCGTGACGACGAAGATGGCGAAGAGGTAGCTGATGAAGTCGGACAATCTGGTCTCCTGTCGAGAGTCCATAGATGGTTACGCATATTGCGGATACAAGGAGAGGCGGGGCGCTCTCGTGAGCCGAATTCCTGCGGGGTCCTGTCCTCTGCCGATGGCGACCGTTCCCATCGTTCGACATTGACAATTTCGGAAAATCCGTACAGATATATGTACGCTCTAGCAAGGGAGATCTAAATGGCCCATGTGCGCTTGACCGAGTTCCGACAGAACATAGCGACACACTTCGACGCCGTGATCGAATCACGTGCACCTCTGCTTGTGACCCGTCAGGGGTCGGAGGCGTTGGTTCTCATTGCCGAGGGCGAGTACGAGAGCATGCAGGAAACGCTGCATCTTCTTTCCACGCCAGCGAACGCCGATCGACTGCGAGCAAGTCTGGCGCAACTTCGCAAGGGAGAGGTCATCGAGAAAGACCCGACCTTGTAACATGAACCTCCTCTGGGCGGCATATGCGTGGGAAGAGTACGAAGATTGGCAACGCCTCGATCCGGCGATGGTGGAAAAGATCAATACCCTGATCAGGGATACGAAGAGATCGCCGTTCAAGGGTCTCGGGAAACCTGAGCCGCTGAAGGGCGACCTCTCGGGATTTTGGTCGCGGCGGATCCTTGGGGAGCATCGATTTGTATATCGCGTGTCGGGCAAGGGAGACGCCCGGCAACTGGAGATCATCCAGTGCCGCTTCCATTACGATAAGTAGCGAAGTGCGTGATGGATAACGTCACTGCACATGACTGCAACGGCTGAACGGAAGCATAACCTCGATCTCCGTCATTCCGGCCTTGAGCCGGAATCCAGTGACCTGACGTCTGTCAGGTCGAAAAACCCCTTTTCAGCCCAAGGACTTGGGCTGTCTGGATTCCGGGTCAAGCCCGGAATGACGGAGGGGAGGTGGGTCACAGACAATGTAAGGAGAGACGGCCGAGCCGGCAAGGCGTATGCCCAACGTCTCTAGCTACATCCGGGACGGCGCAAACCGCGACCGGCGAGGATAGCCACGTGGCGCGACGCGCTCCCGTATCAGTCCTTTTTGCGGGACTTGGCGACTTTCTTTACCGGCGCTTCGGGCACGGGCTGGTTGGCTTCCTGGGCGATGCGGGCCTGCTTCAGGCGCTCGGTCTTGGCGCGGCGCTGGGCGGCTTCCACCTCGATAATGGATCTGGAGGCCGAATCGGTCTGCGTGGCTTTGGCGTTCGCCGGGCGGGTTTCGGTCTTGAACAGGCGGTCAGCGGGAACCAAGGCGTTCTCCTTCGGGAGTATCGGTGAGGCGTCGAAGGCCGGTCGGCCACGATCGCGCAGTCTGGTGTCTGTCGTTCCCGCCCGCTCTCCGATGCCTGTCCCGTCGTCGCTCAAAGGCTGGTTCCGGATGCAAAGGGCCGGCATATGCAATGTTATGAAGAGTTTACTGCATTGCGCCGAAAATCGAAAGCGCCGGGGACAGGAAATACAGGGCGAAACAGGCGGTCGAAGCATGCCGGCCGGACGGCTGCGGCAATTCGTCGAGAAGGACAGGCTGACCGCAAAGCGTGCCGACGGGACTGTGCGACAACCTTTTCCGAGCAGGCGGGTTCAGCTCGATCGTGTCCTGCGGGAGCCCGATGTCGCAAGGGGCAGCGAACGGAACGGCCACCCGCGCGCCCATACACAGGCACAAAAAAAGGCCGGGAAATTCCCGACCTTCTCGATATCGTCTCGACGGTTTCTGCCAGTACATCCGTGGTCAGGCGCCGGAAACGAAATTCTGTCTATTAGGCTGCGGACAGGTTGTCGGCAGCGCTCTTGCCACTACGACGATCCTGAACGATTTCGAAGTTGACCTTCTGGCCTTCGTTCAGCGAACGCATGCCGGCGCGCTCAACGGCCGAGATGTGCACGAAAACGTCGCTTGCGCCGTTGTCCGGAGCGATGAAGCCGAAGCCCTTGGTTGCGTTGAAGAACTTTACGGTACCTGTTGCCACGACGTGATTCCTTTTCAATCGTGATGAAGTTTCGCTCGCAGTGTGCGGGCGGTGATAGATCGACGTTGAAAGAGAAGATTGAACGGCGCGTTGCGCGGGAGCAAAGCTCAAAATGCAAGATCGATAGGCACTAGATAGTCGATCACCTCGACAATTGCAAGTCATCTCCGTTCATTTGCACGATCTTCTGGCGATGGCCGGCCGGCAAGGCCTTGGAAAGGCTGGAAAATGCCGGATGGTGCCGTTTACTGCGGTTTCCGGTTGATCAGGCTGGAAACCGTACCACTGACGGATCAAGCCTCTCGGCCTAAAGCATTTCCAGTAGAAGCGGAATCGCTTCGGCGTCGGACAATGCGGCAAAACAACAGACGAGAGCATTTCCGGTGAACCCGTGTTCACCGGATACTCTAGCGCTTCAGGCTGCCGAGAATGCCGCGCACCAAAGCCCGGCCGAGCGAGGAGGCGACCGTTCGCGCCACGGTCTTCATGGCGGCTTCCACCACCGTTTCCCGCTGATAGCCGGAACTGCGCGGTTTGGCGGCCGTGCCGGCGCGCGTGGGCTTCCCCACAGGCCCCGTCTGCATAGGCTCGGCATCGTCGCCGAAGCCCGGCAGCGTCCAGCGGCTCGGCTTCGTCGCGGTGCCGGTTTCCGCCTCGCGCGCGGCCTCCGCCTGCTGGCTCGCACGCGCGGCGCGGGCGGCGAGGATCTCGTAGGCCGATTCGCGGTCGATATCGGTGTCGTAAAGGCCGGCGACCGGGCTCAGTGCCATCACCTGCGCCCGTTCCGCGTCTGTCAGGGGGCCGACACGGGCGGATGGCGGGCGGATCAGCGTGCGTTCCACCATGGAGGGCGCGCCCTTGCCCTCGAGCGTCGAGATCAGCGCTTCCCCGGTCGAAAGCGTGGTGATCACCTCGGCGCAGTCGAAATCCGGGTTCGGGCGGAAGGTTTCGGCAGCGGTCTTCACCGCCTTCTGCTCGCGCGGCGTATAGGCGCGCAGCGCGTGCTGCACCCGGTTGCCCAGCTGCGCCAGCACGGTTTCCGGCACGTCGAGCGGGTTCTGCGTGACGAAATAGACGCCGACGCCCTTGGAGCGGATCAGGCGCACCACCTGCTCGATGCGCTCCAGCAGCACCTTCGGCGCGTCCTTGAAGAGAAGATGCGCCTCGTCGAAGAAGAAGACGAGCCGGGGCTTTTCCGGGTCGCCCACCTCCGGCAGCTCCTCGAACAGCTCCGACAGCAGCCAGAGAAGGAAAGTGCCGTAGAGCCGCGGGTTCATCATCAGTTTGTCGGCGGCGAGCACCGAGATCGTGCCGCGCCCGTCCGGCGTCACGCGCATGATGTCGGTGACCTTCAGCGCCGGCTCGCCGAAGAAGTGCTCGGCGCCCTGCTGCTCGAGGATCAGCAGCTCCCGCTGGATCGAGCCGACGGAGGCCTTGGAAATCAGGCCGACGGTGGCCGACAGCGCACTCGCATTCTCGCTCATATAGGTGAGGAGCGCGCGCAGATCCTTGAGGTCGAGAAGCGGCAGGCCGCCCTCGTCGGCGATCTTGAAGGCGATGTTGAGCACGCCTTCCTGCGCATCCGTCGCATTCATCAGGCGCGAAAGGAGGAGAGGCCCCATCTCCGACAGGGTGGTGCGCACGCGGTGGCCCTTCTCGCCGTAGAGATCCCAGAAGATCACCGGAAACTGGGCGAATTCATAAGGGTCGAGCCCGATCTCGGCGGCGCGCTTGAGCAGGAAATCCTTGGGCTCCCCCCGGGCGGCGATGCCGGAGAGGTCGCCCTTGATATCGGCACAGAACACCGGCACGCCGGCGCTCGCAAAGCCCTCGGCCAGCACCTGCAGCGTCACCGTCTTGCCGGTGCCCGTCGCGCCCGTCACCAGCCCGTGGCGATTGCCGTATTTGAGCGTCAGATATTCGCCCTTGTCGAGCGTGTCGTCCGGCTTGCGGCTCGTACCGAGGTAGAGCATTCCGGGCTGCAGCATTGCCATGTCGGGATCCATTCGCTTGTTTGTGCGCGATACTATACGTTGCCCGGAGGCAGACAAGCCGGCAGACAAGCCGGCACGCAGCCAAGCAAGCCGACGGGCAAGCAGACCGGGCACGCAGATGCCGGCATTGCGGTTGGCCGGCGCGCGCTTTACCATGCGGCACGCTTTCGTCGAGACCGGTTGAAAAGCGCCGTGAGACGGCTTGATTTCTCCCGCCATCCCTTTACGTTGACGTGAACGTTAGAACGCTTGCCGAGGAGAAAAGCATGAGCGAACTGGTCACCCGCGTATCCGATAATGTCGGCATCGAGCCGGACAAGGCGGAAAAGGCGATCGGCATGATGTTGGGCTTCCTGCAGCGCGAAGCCGATGCCGGCCCCGTCGCCCGCATGATCGAAGCCGTGCCCGGCGCACCGGATCTGGTCGCCCGCTTCAACGGCGAAGGCGCCAAGACCGGCCTTCTCGGCAAGGTCATCGGTGCCGTCGGCGGCGGCGTCATGGCGCTCGGCCAGCAGCTGATGGGCCAGGGCCTCTCCATGGGCGAAATCACCGGCCTCGCCAAGGAAACGCTGGCCTACGCCCGCGAACACGCCGGCGACGAAACGGTCGATGCGGTGATCAACTCGGTTCCGGGTCTTCGCCAGTTCGTTTGAGGGCCGGTTCGTCTGAGGGAGAGGAGCGGCTGCTTCCGGCGGTCCTCATCCGTCTCTAACGCCTCGGGCAGCGATGCACGCGGTTCGGCCGTATGACGATGCATCTGGACCCATGGCGGTCACCCGTAGCGGCCCACGCCACCCTCCGTCATCCTCGGGCTTGTCCCGAGGATCTGATAACGTCAACATAATCAAAGCGTTGCAGATGCTCGGGACAAGCCCGAGCATGACGGACGGGAACGTTCCGGCCCCATCGCCGCGGGCCAAGACGCTCGCGGCTCAATCCCCATCAGTTAAACACGACCTTACGCCGCCACATCCCACGTCGGCGCGAGGTGCCCGGGGTTGACGATCCGGCCGTCGGGGCGGGCGAGTGCATGGATCGCCGCCATCTCCGGCGCCGACAGCGCGAAATCGAAGATGCCGAAATTTTCCGCCAGCCGGGCTTCCGTCGAGGTCTTCGACAGCGTGATGACGCCGTCCTGCTGGATCAGCCAGCGCAGCACCACCTGTGCGGCGGTCTTGCCATGACGGCTGCCGATGTCGTTCAGCAGCGCTTCCTTCGGCACCCGGCCGTCGGCCATGGCATAGTAGGCGGTGATCGACTGACCCAGCGCGCGGGCCGTCTGCAGCACTTTCGACTGGTCGATATAGGGGTGATACTCGATCTGGTTGGTCACCAGCGGCGCCTCCGACAGGCGGCTCGCCGCGCGCATGTCTTCCGTATTGAAATTGCTGATGCCGATATGCCGCGTCTTGCCGGCCTTCACGGCAGCGTTCAGGCCCTCGATCTGTTCTTCGAGCGGCACCGAGCTTCCGCGCGGCCAGTGCAGCAGCAACAGATCGACATGGTCGGTCTTCAGCTTCTGCAGGCTCTCGTCCACCGACTGCGCAAAGCTCGACCGGGCATATTTCTCCGGCCAGACCTTGGTCGTTAGAAAGATCTCGTTGCGGGCAACGCCGGACTGCTGGATCGCCGTCCCCACCTCCGCCTCGTTGCCGTAGATCTGGGCCGTGTCCACATGGCGGAAGCCGAGCCGGATGGCTTTCGGCACGATCTCCAGAACCTCCGGTCCCGGCATGCGGAAGGTTCCGAAACCGAGTGCTGGGATCTCGGCGCCGTTGGCTTTGACGATGTTCATAGGCGTATCTCCTGGGTCGACATGGCGCGGCCGTCCTGCGGCCGGGCGGGGAAGGGGGCGGCGCTGATCCTCTACAAGAGGATGCTGAAATCCCGCCAAGGGATTCTCCGCGCTGGTTTTCCGGTCGGCTGGCAAACGCGCCGTCCGGAGACAGAGGTAATGGGACCGGGCCGCGGAAGGTTCCCGTAAAGCCCGGCCCATGGGAAGCCGTGACGTCATACGGCTTCCGGATGGCACCGTTCTGGTGCTGAGCGATGCCACCCCCCTGCCATAATGCTCGGGACAAGCCCGAGCATGACGGCGGAGAGGGCGAACGGTTGCCCGGACACCAGAACCTGGCATCGATGAACCGGAGACCGTATCAGGCGGTCAGCGGCGGATCCAGCCGGGCGAAGCCGGCCTGCCTGCGATAGGGGAAATGCGGATAGGGTGCCGTCACCGTGCTCGCCGCATCCAGAACCCGGATCTGCTCAGCACTCAGCTGCCAGCCGATGGCGCCGAGATTGTCGAGAAGCTGCGCCTCGTTGCGGGCGCCGAGGATGACGGAGGCGACCGTCGGGCGTTGCAGCAGCCAGTTGATCGCCACCTGCGGCACGGTCCTGTCCGTCTCCTTCGCCACCGCGTCCAGCGCATCGATGACGCGGTAAAGATGCTCGTCCTCGACCGGCGGGCCGAACTCCGCGGTGGCATGCAGGCGGCTCGTCTCCGGCACCGGCCTGTCGCGGCCGATCTTGCCTGTCAGCCGACCCCAGCCGAGCGGGCTCCAGACGAGTGCGCCGAGCCCCTGATCCTTGCCGAGCGGCATCAGATCCCACTCGTAGTCGCGGCCGATGAGGGAGTAGTAGACCTGGTTTGCAACGTAGCGCGGCCAGCCGTGCCGGTCGGCGATGGCAAGAGACTTCATGATCTGCCAGCCGGCAAAGTTGGAGATGCCGACATAGCGCAGCTTGCCCGCCCGCACGAGCATGTCGAGCGTGGCCAGAACCTCCTCGACCGGCGTCGACGCGTCGAAGGCGTGCAGCTGGAAAATGTCGATCACGTCGGTCCCGAGCCGTTGCAGAGCCGATTCCACGCTGTGGATCAGCCGGCTGCGGGATGTCCCCGCCTCGTTTGTGCCATCGCCCATCGGCAGGCCGGCCTTGGTCGAGATCAGCACCTTGTCGCGGCGTCCCTTGATGGCCGCGCCGAGAACCGTCTCGGAGGCTCCGTTCGAGTAGACATCGGCCGTGTCGAACAGCGTGACGCCGGCATCGATGCAGATATCGACCATCCGGCGCGCTTCGTTTTCCCCCGCCGTGCCCCAGGCGCCGAACAGCGGGCCGGAGCCGCCGAAGGTGCCGGCGCCGAAGCTTAAGACAGGGACTTTCAGGCCGGATCGGCCGAGTGTGCGGTGTTCCATGGACGGTGTCCTTTCGAAGGGGGATGTCATGTCGAAGGGGGATGTCATGCGTGAACGGCCTCTGTCTTTTTGCCGCGACCATCGAGGGTGCCGCTGACCACCGTCAGTCCCAGCGCGCCGAGCACCATCAGCGCACCGACCCAGGGCGTGGCGCCGAGGCCGAGCGCGGAGGCGACGGTGAGGCCGCCGATCCAGGCCCCGGCGGCGATGCCGAGGTTGAAGGCGGCGATATTCAGCGCCGAGGCGACATCGACGGCGGCCGGACGGTGCTGGCGTGCCAGTTCCACCACATAGAGCTGGAGGCCGGGCACGGTGGCGAAGGAGAGGAAGCCGAGCGCGGTCAGCGTGACGAGGGCGGGAACGGTGGCGCTGGCCGTGAAGGTGAGGAGCAGCAGAACCAGCGACTGGGCCGCAAAGAGAAAGGCGAGCGCCTTCACCGGATTGCGGTTGGCCAGCCGCCCGCCGGCCAGGTTGCCGGCCGCGATCGCCAGCCCATAGAGCACCAGCACGAGGCTGACGGCGGAGGCGGACAGGCCGGTGATCTCTTCGAGCAGCGGCGCGAGATAGGTGAAGGTGACGAAGGTCCCGCCATAGCCGAGCGCCGTCATGCCGAAGACGAGGAGCAGGCGGCCGCTGCCGAGAACCTTCACCTGATCGATGATCCGGGCCGGCGGGCTGGAGGGCAGATGGGCCGGCAGCAGCAGCGCGATGGCGGCAAGAGCGATGGCACCGAGGCCCGCGACGGCCACGAAGGTGGCGCGCCAGCCGAAGGTCTGCCCGATCAGCGTGCCGAGCGGCACGCCGGTGACGATCGCCACCGTCAGGCCCATGAACATCATGGCGATGGCCGAGGCCCGCCGGTTCTCCGGCACCAGCCCCGCCGCAATCGTCGCGCCGACGGAGAAGAACACGCCATGCGCAAAGGCCGAGAGGACGCGGGCGACGAGGAGGAGACCATAGCCGGGCGACACCGCCGCCAGCCCGTTGCCGACGATGAACAGCGCCATCAGCCCGAGCAGCAGCGGTTTGCGCCCGATGCGCCCGGTCAGCGCGGTCAGGATGGGCGCGCCGAAGGTGACGCCGAGCGCATAGATCGAGACGATGATGCCGGCCATCGGCAAGGTGATGTCGAGATCCCGCGCGACCGTCGGCAACAGGCCGACGATGACGAATTCGGTGGTTCCGATCGCGTAGGCCGCGATCGTCAGGGCAAGAAGGGCGAGGGGCATCGAGGCCTCCATGAGGTGCGAGAAGGGTCGTGCGGCGGTGGCGTCGACGCCCTGCCGCTGACGTGACCGAGATATAGGCCCAGCCCGCTTGTGCGATAATCCGGCATATCGGATAATCACCTGTGATTTGAATTCATGAGAGACGTCCTATGGACAACCGGGCAGGCGAGATGGAGGTCTTCGTGGCGGCCGTGGATGGCGGTGGTTTTTCGGCGGCCGGGCGCAGGCTCGGCCTGTCGCCGTCCGCCGTCAGCAAACTCGTCGCCCGGCTGGAGGACCGGCTGGGAACGCGGCTTCTGGTGCGCACCACGCGTACGCTGCAGCCGACGCCGGAGGGGGAACTCTACCTGGCGCGGGCCCGCGCCATCCTGACCGATATCAATGAAACGGAGCGCCTGATCGCCAGCGGCGCGCAGGCGGTGCCGCGCGGCGTGTTGCGGGTCAGCGCGCTCATGGCCTTTGCCGAGCGTTTCATCCTGCCGCTGATCGGCGAGTTCCGCAGCCTCTATCCGCATGTCCTCATCGATCTCTCGCTGAGCGACGACGTGGTCGATCTCGTCGGCGACCGCACGGATATCGCCATCCGGTCCTCCGGCGCGCTGCGGGATTCCTCCTTGAAAACACGAAAACTGCTCGACAGCCACCGCCTGCTCGTGGCCTCGCCGGGCTATCTCGCCCGGAACGGCACGCCGCAGGTGCCGGCCGATCTCGCCCGGCATACCTGCCTCGGCTTCAACATTCCGGGCATGCGCGCGGAATGGCCGTTTCTCGACCCGGCAACGGGCGCGACGATCCAGCGGCCGTTCGAGCCGGCGGTCCTCGTCAATGCCGGCTTCATCATGCGGCGGCTCTGCCTCGATGGCGTCGGCATCGGCCGCATCGGCGCCTTCCACATCCAGCCGGATGTCGATGCCGGCCGCCTCGTGCCGCTGCTGCAGGCGCACCGCCCGGCCGATCGCGAAACCATCCACGCCGTCTTTGCCAGCCACGAACACCTCGCTGCCCGCATCCGCGCCTTCATCGATTTTCTGGTCGCCCGCATCGATCCGGTCGGGGGTGCATTGCCGGAGGAAGAGACGATCCCTTGAGACCCGCAATCCGACGCCTTACGTGAAGACCATCCCTCGCCGTCTTGACAGACGAACCGCTTCGGCCTCCGATACAGGGCAGGAGGTGGTTTCGATGTCCGATAGGAAACGTGCTTCCATGTCCGAAATCCCGTCCGCAACACCTCCCGCACCGGCCCCGCGCCTCGCATCCCCCCGCGCCAATCCGCGCCGGATGTCGCTGACGCCGGAGCTGGTGGCGCTCTGCTATCGCGAAGAGGTCGATCCCGGTCTGAATGCGCGGTGGACGCCGATGGAGGACGAGGATTATCGCGCACTGGCGCTCGATCTCGATGCGCGGTCGGGCGGCGCGCCGCTCTGGGTCTTCGCCTATGGCTCGCTGATCTGGAAGCCGGAATTCTGTTCGGTCGAAAGCCGCCGCGCCACCGCCTATGGCTGGCACCGCGCCTTCTCATTGAAGATCGACCGCTGGCGCGGCTCGCGCGAGGCGCCGGGGCTGATGATGGCGCTGGAGCGGGGCGGGCGCTGCGACGGCGTCATCTACCGGCTGGCCGACGGCGACCGCATCGCCCAGATCGAGCGCCTGCTGCGCCGCGAGCTGTCCTCCCGCGAAACCATCTCCACCGTCCGCTGGATGCCGGTCCGCACGCCGGAAGGCCCGGTCAACGTGCTCGGCTTCTGGCTCGGATCGACCGGCCACGATGCCGTTTCCCGCCTGCCGCTGGAAGAGGTCGCCCGCATCCTCGCCCGCGCCTGCGGCCATGTCGGCTCCTGCGCCGAATATCTCTACAACACCGTCCTCCACCTCGAAGCCGTCGGCATCCGCGACCGCAACCTCTGGCGCCTTCAGGCCCTGGTCGCCGACGAGATCCGCAAGCTCCACGGCGACCATTCCACGCCGCAAACTTTGTCCGGGGAAACGAAGGCCGCGCTGGAGGCGGCGCCTGTGGTGAAGATCAGTGGCGAAAAGGCTCGCGATCCGGTTTGATCGCGGCATGTCGATGGGCGTCTGCGAGAGGGGAAGAAGGCCGGGATACCGCCTCTTTATGACACGTGTCGGCAGTCGTTGCCTGTGCCGTAAGACCATCAGACTGCAGGATCATGAGGGACATGAGGGACCTTGACCGTCACCCGCAGCGGCCACCCCACCCACCGTCATCCTAGGGCTTGTCCCTAGGATCTGCTGCACATGCCATTGGCGTAAACCCGTCTTTCACGTCCCGGATCCTCGGGACAAGGCCCGAGGATGACGGTGGGGGAGGAGCTGGATCGTCAGACAGGTGTCGGCAGTTTGCCGGCCGTCCGGGCAGGGCTTGCCCGTTACAACCCCGGCAGCGACGGCAGGTCCGCAAAACCCTGCAGCGTCGTGATCAGCCGGGTGTGGTCGTAGGGCTTGGGGAAGAAGACGGCCCCGTCCGGCAAGGTATCCCGCCCCTTATCGCTCAGGCTGTGCGTAGGAGGTGATGGCCCATCCGCGGCGGCGCAAACCGGCGCGGACCATATACACGACATTGACGGACAGAAACGCAGCAAGACCACGCAGCGCCATATCCAGCGTAGGATAGAGCACGTTCAGCAGCAGCGACACGCCGATGCTGAAGGCGAGAGCCAATGTTGCCCACAGTGCGATCGAAAGCCATATTTGACGTCTGGGCATGATCGTCATCTCCCATTGCGATCCCGAATGCCACACGCAGCTTTGCGCGCGGCACCGCATCGGACTTCCGCCTCATGATACGGCATAATTCCTTGGATCGGAATCGACTTCAGGTGGTGCCGGGCGAGCGTCTGCCCGCGGTCACAACCCCGGCAGCGACGGCAGGTCCGCAAAACCCTGCAGCGTCGTGATCAGCCGGGTGTGGTCGTAGGGCTTGGGGAAGAAGACGGCCCGGTCCGGCAATTGGGCTGCCGCATTGGTCACGGCGCCGGAGGTGATGATGATCTCGATCGGCGGCCAGCGGTCGCGGATGGCGGCGGCGAGCTTCAGCCCGTCCATGCTGCCGGGCATGTCGATGTCGGTAAAGACGATGCGGATGTCGAGGCGGGTCTCCAGAAGATGCACGGCCTCGTCGGCACTGCTGGCCTCCACCACCGTGAAGCCGGCGTCCTCGATCAGGTCCACCGCCATCATCCGCAGCAGAGGCTCATCCTCCACCACCAGGACGACGGAGGGGGAATCCGGTTGTCTGGACTGTCCCATGCCTCAGCCTCCCCGGCACACGTCCGCGACCGGTGCCGGGGCGCCGTGCGGAAAAAGGGGAAAGACGAGACATGCCATCATGGATCAGGATGCGTTATGGAAAAATTGAGTTGTTCTGTTGTGAAGCGCGCCGACAGGGCAAGCAAGCGCTTTCGCATTCCAGCGGTCTTTTTCATGCCCGGGTTCTGTATGAGGGCAGGGCCCGATCGCTCTGCCGCTCATGCCGGCACGGTAACCTTGCGCACCGCAATCAGAAACAACCTGGGGAAGCGCAACAGCACCTGCCCGTCGGCCAGCGGCGGGTGCTCGGCGCGGATGCGCTCCAGATAGCGGCCGAGAAAAGCCTGCCGGCGTTCCTCCGGCAGCGGCGCGAGATAGGGACGCAGGCCTGTGCCCTTCACCCATTCGACGATGGCCTCGGGCCCTTCGAGCCGGTGATAATAGATCGTGTGCCACACATCCACGCGGGCGCAGAGCGGCGACAGGAGGTCGATCAGGCGGAAAGGCGCGGGAAGGCTGTTCCGGTTCGGCAGGCCCGCTGCATAGGCATCGGCAAAGTCCGGGTCGGCCGCGATCTCGCGCATGGCCCGGTGCGTCGGCTCGTCCAGATTGTCCGGCATCTGCACGGCCAGCACCCCGCCGGGCGCGAGCATGCCGGCCAACTGGGCGATGCTCGCCGCCGGGTCGGGCATCCATTGCAGCACGGCATTGGCAAAGAGCAGCGCCGGCGCTTCGCCCGGATGCCACTCCGTGAGGTCGCCCTGAACGAAGGGAATGCCCGGCAGGCGCCGCCGGGCCGCAGCCAGCATGTCCGCATCGCTGTCGACGCCCGTCAGCGGCGCGTCTGAGAACCGCGCGGCCACCAGTTCGGTCGAATTGCCGGGCCCGCAACCGATGTCGAACAGCGGGCCTTGCCGCACGTCTGGCACCTGCGCCAGCAGATCGCGGGCAGGCCGCGTCCGCTCGTCCTCGAACTTCACATATTGCGCCGCCGACCAGGCCATATCTACCCCTTTGCGCTCACCCCTTGGCCGGTTTCCAGACCTTTGCCGGAAAGCGCAGCGCCTGTTTGGCCAGCTTGCCCTTCAGCCCGAGCGCGGCATCGCAAAGGCCGACGACATGCCGGTTCGGCTTGGCATCCGGCCGCAGGGCATGCAGCGCGGCGGCAGCGGAGTCGGGGTCCATGTAGCGGGCGAGAATGCCGAGCGTCAGCGCCGTCGAGCGGCCGATGCCGCGCAGGCAGTGGACGAGCAGCCGCGCGTCGGCCGGCAGGCCGTCGATGAAGGCGAAGGCCTCCGCAATCGCCTGGGGTCGTGCCGCGTCACGCTCTTCCGGATCCATCGTGTCGCCGAAGATCAGCTGCAGGTGCCTGTCGTCCGGCAGGTCGATCATCGACAGGAGCTTGGTGTCCGGCGCGCGGATGGAGATGAGATGGGTCGGCGCCCAGGTGGCGCGATTGTGCCGCGCCTCCGTCTGCGAGCTCACCATCAGCGCCAGCGGCCAGCCATTGGCATGGCCGGGATTGGGAAGCAGCACCGGCGAAAAAACGACGTCCTCGTCCGGCTTCTGCGCTGCGCGTGCCATGGTCCACCTCGTGATTCTCTGTCTGCCCCGCCCGCGAAATTAGCAGCCGAAACGGGATCGAGCAAAGTGTTCCCGCCGAAACCATGGACAGGCCGGGTTGACGAGGTCGCCTCAGAACGTCGTGATGACGCTGATGCCGAGATCGGTGGCGGTGTCCATGGTGATGAGCGCGGGCACGGCCTCCTCCAGCGACAGATGCCGTCCGATCAGCTTCTGGGGGCTGAGCTTGCCCGACGCCACCAGCGCCAGCATCGCCTCGTAGCGCCAGGCCTGCATGCCGTGGCTGCCATAGATCTCCAGTTCGTGCCCGATGACCTGCGCCATGGGGATCTGCGGGGCGGCATGGTCGCCCAGCATCAGCCCCACCTGCACGTGGCGGCCGCGCCGGCGCAGGTTGCGGATGGAGTTGAAGCAGGTGACGGGCGAGCCGAGCGCGTCGATCGAGAGATGCGCGCCGCCGCCGGTGATCTCACGCACGGCCTCGGCGACATCGCCCGTCTGCGTGGCGTTGATGGTGTGAACCGCGCCGATCTCGCGGGCAAACGACAGCTTGGTGTCGGCAATGTCGATCGCGATCACGTTCGCGCCCATGGCCGAGGCGATCATGACGGCGGAGAGCCCGACGCCGCCCGCGCCATGCACGGCCACCCACTCGCCGCCGCGCACCCGGCCCTGATCGACGATCGCCCGGAAGGCGGTCGCAAACCGGCAGCCAAGGCTCGCCGCCGTCGCCGCATCGATCTCTTCGGGCAGGCGCACGAGGTTCTCGTCGGCAAAGTCGATCGCGACATATTCGGCAAACGAGCCCCAATGGGTAAAGCCCGGCTGGAACTGGTTGGGGCAGACCTGCTGGTTGCCCGAATGGCACTCCGAGCAGCGCCCGCAGCCGGAAACGAACGGTACCGTCACGCGGTCCCCCGTCTTGGTGCGCATCACGCGGCGGCCCGTGGCCACCACCGTTCCCGCAAGCTCGTGGCCGGGCACGTGCGGCAGGCGGATGTCGGCGTCGTGGCCCATCCAGCCGTGCCAGTCGCTCCGGCACAGCCCCGTCGCCTCCACCTTCACCACCACGCCGCCATCGCTCGGTTCCGCGTCGGGCACATCGCGGATTTCCGGCGTCTTCCCGAACGTGTCGAAATACATGGCGCGCATGGTGGTCTCCGCAGGTTTGGAGGGTCGTGTTCCAGTGTGCCTAGCGCAAACAGGGTAACCCGGCAAAGCCCTGAAATCCGGTCGATCAGAAGTTTTGATCGATCCATTCACCCCTGTTCTCCGTTTTCCGGCTATGCGACAAGACAGGTCGAACATGCCGGCGCGGACCGACAGGCCGGGCGCGGCATCCATCACGAGACGATCACATCACAAGACGATAGCAAGGAAAGCATCATGGCCGTCGACACGTCACCGCGCAGCACCACCTGGACCTTCGTCGATGGCGAATGGGTGACGGGCAATCCGCCGCTGATCGGGCCGACCTCGCACGCCATGTGGCTCGGCACCACCGTGTTCGACGGCGCCCGCTGGTTCGACGGCATCGCGCCGGATCTCGACCTTCACTGCCAGCGCGTCAACCGTTCGGCCCTGGCGCTCGGCCTGGAGCCGGTCGTGGCGGCGGACGATATCGAGGGTCTCGCCTGGGAGGGCGTGAAGAAGTTCGACGGGCAGACCGCCATCTACATCAAGCCGATGTACTGGGCCGAGCACGGCATGCCGGGCTCCGTGGTCGCTGCCGATCCCGCCTCCACGCGCTTTGCGCTCTGCCTGTTCGAGGCGCCGATGAACACGGCCGAGCCATCCTCGCTCACCGTCTCGCCCTATCGCCGCCCGAGCCCGGAGGTCGCGGTGACCACGGCCAAGACCGGCAGCCTCTACCCCAATTCCGGCCGCATGATTTTGGAGGCCCGCGCCCGCGGCTTCGACAATGCGCTGGCGAAGGACATGAACGGCAACGTCGCGGAAACCGCCTCGTCCAACATCTTCATGGTCAAGGACGGCGTCGTCTTCACCCCGCTCGCCAACGGCACCTTCCTCGCCGGCATCACCCGCTCCCGCGTCCTCCACCTCCTGCGCCGCGCCGGCCTCGACGTGCGGGAAACGACGCTCACGGTCGAGGATTTCCTGTCCGCTGACGAGATCTTCACCTCCGGCAACTACTCCAAGATCGTCCCCGTCGTCAGGCTCGACGACCGCCACCTTCAGGTGGGGCCCGTGGCGAAGAAGGCGCTGGAGGTCTATATGGACTGGGCGCATGGGAACGGGTCGGATTTTTAAGGCGATGTGTCGCCTCTAGCGCGGAGCGGCCCCTCATCCGGCTGCCGCCACCTTCTCCCCGCCAGGCGGGGCGAAGGGACACGCGGCGAGCGCTCGCTTGTTTCTTGAAGGTTGATGATCGGGGCAGACGCCGCGCCCCAGGTCCCTTCTCCCTGCGCGCGGGGAGAAGGTGGCGGCAGCCGGATGAGGGGCAGCCACACCCACCGACGCACCCCATCAGCCCTTAAGGCGCAACCCCCACACCCTCCGCAACCCGCTCCTTCAAGGTCCACGCGTCAACCCAACCTCCCGCATCTCCTTGACGCTCAGATACGCCAGCCGATCCGGCGGCGTTTCCATCGCGCGCTGCCAGAGGCCCGGCTTGATGCCCATGGCGTCGAGGTGGCGGGTGATGGTGGCGGTGGTGCGCTGGGCTTCGGACATCGCCATTTCGGGCGAGAGCTTTTCGCGCGTGCCGTTGAAGATCTGGTGCACGCCGACGACGGCACCTTCGGCCACCGTCCGCTCCACCCCGCCCGAAAGCACGATGGGGCAGGAGGAGGCGCAGAGCGCGCCTTTTTCCACGATCGTGTTCAGCTGCCGATCGCGGATCAGCTTCGACATGGCCAGCGCATCGCCGACGGAGCCGCCGGGCGAATCCAGCTGCACCACCTTCACATATTCCCCCCGCGCCTCGATCTCCGCGGCAAAGCGTGCGGCGGCCCCGGCGTCGATCGCGCCCTTGGCGAGCATCACGCCGCCCGGCTGCAGTTCGAAGCGGATGGCCTGCTTTAGGGTTTCCGCGTCGGTCGTCACCTCGCCCGGTGCATCCTCCGGCTCGCCGGTGGTCAGCGCCGGGGGCAGGACCGGCTCGCTCATCGGGTTTGCCGGATCGAGCGCGGCGGCCGCGTTCTCTACCGCGATCTCGCGAAAATCGATGACGACGAAGATGAGGGCCGCCGCCAGCAACACGTAGAAGAAGGCGCGCATCATCTGGCCGTCGTCCACTTTCGCGGAAAAGCGCGTCAGGGCATGTATGGCGCTGCCGGCTGTCGGCCTCATGCCTGGGGTGCCTTCCCCTGCGGTCCTATGCTCTGGGGCCCTATGCGCGTTCCCTTTGACGGAAGATCGAGGCTGGTGATGTTGGAGGGCTCGTCGGCAACGCCGTCCGCACCCGGCGCGGCCTCCCGGTGCGCCAGTGCCGCGATATCGACGCCGCTGCGCGCCAGTGCCTGCTGCACCTCCATCGCCGCCAGCAGCTCGGCTGCGGTGATGCGGGCGGCAAAGGGCATGCTTTCCTCCTGACGGCGGAGCGATGCATGCGCGATCGCCAGCATGAACACCAGAACCGCCGGCAAGAGGTCGATGGAGATCGCCCCGGCCCAGCTCGGAATGAAATCGGAGGCATAGACGAGCACGGCAGCCGCCGCCGACAGCGGCACGAAGCGGCGCTCTTCCACCGGCGGACGCTTCAGGATTTCGGCTGCGGCATCCGAGAGCACCTTCGACTGGGCGGCGACCGAGGTGCGGATCGTCGCGATCACCTGATCCTGCCGGTTGATGAGGTCGGGCTCCAGCCCGCTTGCCACCGGCGCGATGAAGCCGAGCGACAGGTCGTCGGCGGCGCGCTTGACCGAGCCGGCGATGGAGGTCTGCTCGAGAGCGGTGATCGTGCCCGTCAGCGCCACGGCCTCGGTGGAAAACGCATCCGCCCGCGGCTCGATGGCGCCGGGGGAGGAGACGAGCCCCCGCATGGTGGAGATGCGGCCCTGACCCTCGGTGAAGAGGGTTTCCACCCGGTCGCGAGAGGCCGCGATGCCGGCCTGCAGCTCGCGCAACTGCGCCGCCATCTGCGCCAGCAGCTGTACGACGCTGCCGGCCCCGGTCGTTCCCGTCAGCGCGCCGCTCTGCTGTTCCTGATCCGAAAGGCGCTGGAACCGCTCGGAGGTGCGCTGGATATCGGGCAGCAGGCTCTGGGCGGCGAGCGCGTTCTGGTGCGCCTTGTCGAGATCGGCCGTATAGTCCTCGATCGTCTCGGCCAGATGCTGCTCGACGGCGGCAGAGCCTGCGAGGGCCGCCGCATTCAGCCAACTCGCCATGGCGATGATCATGACGCAGCCGAGCGCCATGATGCCGAGCATGCCGGTGCGGCCCGAACGGCTGGTCACATGCGGGTAGAACCGCGCCATATAGGTCCAGAAGGCGTAGATCGCGACGGATACGGCGCAGGAATAGATCATCGCGGCGAAGAACACCGCCGTCGCCGACCCGTCGAGGATCGAGCGGACGCCCAGATAGGTATAGACGCCGGAGGCGAGCGCCAGCACGGCCAGCGCGAAACGCGTCATGGTTTCGACGGCCTCGATGCCGTCCTGCAATCGATGCGAAGCGCCAAGCGCCATGGAGGATTCCCTTGGTTTCGAAAGTCTTAACAGGGGCTTAAGAAACGGGCGAAATGAAGGCCGGACCCCGGGCGAACATGGCCTCCATCGTGCCGCCGGCTGCCCGATGACGCCATCGTGAAGCGGGCCCGAGAGAAAACCATTTCGCAAGGCGAGGTGAATTTAGCGATGGCGCCGGTTGCCTCGCGTGGTCGGGGTGCCTATGTTCCCCTGACGATTTCGTGAATGAATTCCGATGCCAAGAGGAGAACCGCCATGGCTTTCGAACTTCCCCCGCTGCCGTATGACTACGATGCACTTGCGCCCTTCATGTCGCGCGAAACGCTGGAATATCATCACGACAAGCACCATCAGGCCTATGTGACGGCCGGCAACAAGCTGGCGGAAGAGGCAGGCCTTGCCGATCTCTCGCTCGAAGAGATCGTCAAGAAGTCCTACGGTACCAACCAGCCGCTCTTCAACAATGCCGGCCAGCATTACAACCACCTCCACTTCTGGAAGTGGATGAAGAAGGGCGGCGGCGGCACGTCGCTGCCGGGCAAGCTCGAAGCGGCCATCAAGTCCGACCTCGGCGGCTACGACAAGTTCAAGGCCGACTTCATCGCGGCCGGCGTCGGCCAGTTCGGCTCGGGCTGGGCCTGGCTCGCCGTCAAGGACGGCAAGCTGCAGATCGCCAAGACCCCGAACGGCGAAAACCCGCTGGTCCACGGCGCGACCCCGGTGCTCGGCGTCGACGTGTGGGAACACTCCTACTACATCGACTACCGCAACGCCCGCCCCAAGTACCTCGAAGCCTTCATCGACAACCTGATCAACTGGGACTACGTCCTGGAGCTTTACGAAAAGGCAGCCTGATCAGGCTCGGAATTGGGAAAAGCGGGGCCTTCGGGTCCCGCTTTTTTACTGTCTGACAAAGTGCGCAATCCTCTCCGACGATGACGTCGCGTAAAGAGGGATCTCGATCGGCAGACGCCATGGACCTTCCGGCTCCCTATTCCTGCACGCCGATGTTGTTGTAGAGCGTTCGGCCCATTCGATCAGCCGACAGCCTGTCATCCCTACGTCATCCACCTTCGCTACGTCGCCCCCCATGACCCAAAACCCCGTCCTCCGCCTCGGCATCATCGCCGATCCGCAATATGCCGATCTCGAGCCGAACCTCGCGCTTAACCGCCATTTCCGCCAGTCGCTCGGCAAGCTGGAGGAGGCGATCGCGGTGTTCAATGGGCGCGCGCTCGATGCCGTCATCACGCTCGGCGATCTGATCGACCGGGACTGGGAAAGCTTCGATCCGGCGCTGGCGGTCTATCGGCGTCTGCGGCACAAGGCCGTGTTCCTGCCCGGCAATCACGATTTTGCGGTGGCGCCGGAATATCTGGGCGATGTGCATCGACGCCTCGGCATGCCGGCGCAGTATTACGATTTTCTCGTCGCCGGGCATCGCCTCGTCATCCTCGATGGCAGCGAGGTCAGCCTGTTTGCCGTGCCGAAGGATCATCCGCGCCGCGCGCAGGCAAAGGCCCGGTTGCAGGCGCTGACCGAGGCGGGCGCCATCAATGCCCAGCGCTGGAATGGGGGCTTCAGCGAGGCGCAGTTCACCTGGCTTGCCGAGGTGCTGGACCAGGCCCGCGACGATGGCGAGCCGGTCGTCATTCTCTGCCACTACCCGGTTGCCCCTGAAAACGCGCATGACCTCTGGGACGCGCAGCGCCTGCTCGACATGCTCAAGACCTATCCGAACGTGCGCGCCTGGCTCTGCGGCCACAACCACGCCGGCAACACCGTCACACGCGCCGGCACGCACTACATCACCTTCTGCGGCATGGTCGATACGCCCGACCAGAATGCCTTCGCGATTGTCAGCCTCTACGACGACCGGCTGGAGATCGAGGGTTTCGGGCGGGAGGAAAGCCGGGTTCTAAGGACGGGAAAGTAAGCCGGGATTCTCGAGAGCCTGCGGAATGCACCGCTGGTCCCGCCGCAATGATGCCCTGTTTCCCCGGATGGTGCAGGCACCGTCCTATCCTGAAAGGAAAACCGGCTTGCGTCATCTTGCTCTCGCCTTCGGCCTGCTCGCGCTCTCCTCCACCGCCTCTTTCGCCGCTGATGATGTCGATGTCACCTGCACCATCATGCTCGATGCCGCCACCGGCAAGGTGCTGATCGAGGAGGGCGACTGCGCCGCCCGCACGACGCCCGCCTCCACCTTCAAGATCCCGCTGGCGCTGATCGGCTACGACACCGGCTTCCTCAAGGACGAAGCGACTCCGGTGCTTTCTTACAAAAAGGGCGACCCGGACTGGGGCGGCGCCAACTGGCTGCGGGATACGAACCCGGCCGACTGGATGCGCTATTCCGTCGTCTGGTACTCTCAGCGCATCACACGCGATCTCGGCCGCGAGACGCCGGAGCGCTATCTCGCGAGCTTCAAATACGGCAATGCCGACCTCTCCGGCGATCCGGGTTTCGACAACGGGCTGGAGCGTGCCTGGATCGCCTCGTCGCTGCAGGTCTCGCCGCGCGAGCAGGTCGCGTTCCTGCGCGGCCTCGTCAATGCCACGCTGCCGGTCGGGCCCGAGGCCATCGAGAAGACGAAGCGCATCGTGGAAAGCCGCGCCGTCGGCGACTGGACGATCCACGGCAAGACCGGGGCTGCCTTTCCGCGCAACGCCGATCGTAGCTTCGACTATGCCCATGGCTGGGGCTGGTATGTCGGCTGGGCCGAGCCGAATGAGGCGAAGGACAAGACCGTGGTCTTTGCCCGGCTGATCCGCACGCGGGAAAAGACGAAGACCTCGCCGGGCGTGCTGACGCGCGATGCGCTGATGGCGGAGTGGCCCGCGCTGTCGAAAACCCTGCGCCCCTGACAACCTGTCCATCGCCTGTTCCGCCCCCGAGATGTCGCGAAAATTTTACTTTCAACGCGACCGGAAGATGCCAAGATGCCTGCGACGAAATGACCGGATTTTCGGCCTGAAATCGGTCGGCCAGGAATCAGCCATGTCTGTCGGACACGCATGTCGGAACGGGCGCCCGCAACGGGCGTCGCCACCAGAGAGGACTCCCATGAAACTGAGAACCCTGTTTCTCGCCGCAGCGCTGGCAGGCCTTGCCGCCGGTGCGGTGACGGCGGCCGAGCCGCAAGAGGTGCGCGAAGGCCTGATGAAGAAGATCGGCGGCTCCATGGGCGCGCTCTCGGCCATCGCCAAGGGCCAGAAGCCTTACGATGCCGAGGTGGTCAAGACATCGCTGACCGCGATCAGCACCAGCATCAAGGCATTTCCGGATCAGTTCCCGGCGGGATCGGAGGCCAATTCCGAGGCGAGCCCGAAGATCTGGGACAACAAGGCCGACTTCGACGCCAAGGCCGCGAGCCTCGGTGCGGATGCCGATATGCTGCTGGCGCAGCTGCCGGCCGATCCGGCAGGCGTGGGTGCCGCGCTCGGCAAGCTCGGACCCCATTGCGGCGACTGTCATCAGGTCTACCGCGTCAAGAAGTAAGCGGTAGACCGGGACCAGCTTCAGCCATGCCCCGCAGACCACGGCATTCCGCGCCCGCGCGGGACGCCACCGCCTTGGTGGTCAGGGTCGATCCCTACCGCCCGGCGCCCTGGAGTTTGTCAGGGCAAGTCGGAACCGGTTACCCCGAAAAGACCGATGAAGACAGACAAAACGAGCGCTTTTCCGGTTGAGAGTGAACCTGACAGCCGCTGACAACAAGGACCTGCCGCATGGCCCGTCGCGCGCGCAAATTCGTCTCGACCGTCCTTTTCCTCGGCATCGTGGTGGCGGGCGGCGTGTGGTTTGCCACCAAGCCCGAGCCCTGGCCGGCCGGGCATTGGGAAGGCCTGCGTCCGCCGGATCTCAGCCACGGCGAACAGGTGTTCTGGGCCGGTGGCTGCACCAGCTGTCACGCGGCTCCCGGCGCGCAGGGCGAGGCCAAGCTGGTGCTGACCGGCGGACTGCCGCTGAAAAGCCCCTTCGGCACCTTCCACGTCCCCAATATCTCCCCCGACGACACCGCCGGCATCGGCCGGTGGACGCTCGCCCAGTTCGGCGATGCCATGACGCGCGGCGTCGGCCCGGATGGCCAGCATCTCTATCCGTCCTTCCCCTATGGCTCCTACGCCCGGCTGACGCCGAAGGACGTCAACGACCTCTACGGCTACATCAAGACCCTGCCGAAGAGCCCCAATGTCGCGCCGCCGCACGATCTCCCGTTCCCCTATAATATCAGGGCGTCGCTCGGCGGCTGGAAGCTGCTGTTCTACAGCGACAAGCCGCGCGTGCCGGTCGACCAAGGGAATGCGACGCTGGTGCGCGGCCAGTATCTGGTGGAAGGCCCGGGCCATTGCGGCGAATGCCACACGCCGCGCAACGCGCTCGGCGGCTTCCAGACCGACCTCTGGCTCGCCGGCGCGCCGAACCCGGAAGGCGAGGGCCAGATCCCCAACATCACGCCCGGCTCGAAGACCATCGGCGACTGGACGGAAGCCGACATCGCCAACTACCTTGAAACCGGCTTCACCCCGGACTTCGACAGCGCCGGCGGCTCCATGGTCGAGGTCCAGCAGAACATCGCCAAACTCACCGTAGCCGACCGTGAGGCGATCGCCGCCTATCTGAAGGCGGTGCCGGCGCGGTAGTGCTTGCAGAAAGTGCAAGCGCAACGTAGAGTGCCGCATGAACAATCGGCATCGCAAGATCCTGATGGCTGTTTTTGCGGACCCGGTGTCCGGAACGATCGCGTGGGCGGATATCGAAGCGTTGCTGATCGCGCTCGGCTGCGAGGTTCTGGAAGGGTCGGGGTCCCGTGTAAGGTTCGTCTGCGGGTCCGAGATCGAGAGCTTTCACCGCCCGCATCCGGAGAAGGAAGCCAAGCGCTATCAGGTTCGAGCGGCGCGTGATTTTATCAAGCGTATGGGAGGTCAACCATGAACGTCATGTCGCACAAGGGCTATTTCGCGCGGGTGGAATATGACGCCGAGGACGAGATCTTCTTCGGCCGTCTCGCCGGCATCACGGATGGCGTCGGGTTCCACGCGGAAACGGTCTCCGACCTGAAAGCCGCCTTCCACGAGGCTGTGGACGATTACATCGAGACCTGCGCCAAGGCCGGCAAGGACCCGCAAAAACCCTATTCCGGCCGCATGATGTTCCGCGTCGATCCCGAGATCCACGCCAAGGCCGCCCGCGCGGCGGCACTCGCCGGCAAGAGCCTCAACCAGTGGGCCGCCGAAGTGCTGGCGGAGGCGGCGACGGAAGATGCCTGATACGGCTGATGGCTGCCGCGACGGGCAAAAGCGAAAACCACAAAAGTCTCGTTCTGCAACGGTGCGATTTTGAAGGACCGACCATCCACCTCCCCGTCATTCCGGGCTTGACCCGGAATCCAGCCATCTCACGTCCGTGAGATGAGGCCAGTCTTGTGACCTGACGGACGTCAGGTCACCGGATTCCGGATCACGTCCGGAATGACGGAGGGTGGTTGGCTGCTCGTGAAATCGCATCGCTGAACATATAGGGGAACGGTCTCCTCTCACCCCCTACCGCAAAGCCTGCACATACCGCATCCCCGTCACCGGACCCGCCGTGAAGTCCTGCTGCTCGTAGAACCGGTGCGCCTTGACATTGCCGGTGGCGGCGCTGACGGAGAGGTAGGTGCAGCCGGCGCGGTGGGCTTCTTCGCGGGCCTTGGTCACGAGATGGCGGCCGATGCCGGTGCCGCGATGGGCGTCGCGCACGAAGAGATGATGCAGATCCATGCCGCGCACGCCGAGTTGCGCCCTGTAGAGCGGCACGAGAATGGCGTATCCGATCAACAGGCCGCCGGCCTCGGCGACGAGCGCTGTGATCCACGGCACGGGGCCGAACAGGTCGCGCTCCAGCGTGTCCGCGTCGAGCGGCGCGGCATCGCCATGATGCGCGGCAAGCTCGGTGATCATCTCGCAGAGCGCGGCGATATCGCTCGGCCGCGCGGAACGGATCGTCACCAGCGGCGCCCGGTTGGGGGCAACGGCGGGCATGTCCAGCCCGTCGGGCAGGTGCCGCGCGCCGCCGGCAAGCGGGGAGGCCGATGATGTGGCCAGAGGGGAGACAAGCGGAGAAGACAAGGTCGGCATCGAGGTTTCCTGAAGCTGATCCGCCCCAGGCACCGTCCAAAACAAAAGCCGCCTGGCGGCGGCTTGTTGAACGTGATCAGACAGCCGCATCTATGAATGCAGCGTAAAATACCAGCGGGCACGGGTTGCGGTCGTGATCATGTCCAATGCATGATCCCTTTTGAGAGGCATGTCAACCGGCCGGTTTTCCAGGCAACGGCGATCATGACCGCCCGGGAACCAGCATATCCTCCAGCGGCCGCGCATGGTCGCCGTCGCAGAGCGTGTGGTCGGAAAGCGCGCGGATGACATAGCAATCCTCCACCGTATGGCCGGCGCAATGGGAGACGATCCGCTCCAGCTCGTGCTCCAGCCGCTGCAGCTGTGCGATCTTTGCCCGCACGGCAGCGAGATGCTCGACGGCGATGGCATCCGCACGGGCACACGGCTTTTCCGGGTGGTCGCTGAGGTCGATCAGGTCGCGGATCGCCTCGATCGACAGGCCGAGATCGCGACCGTGGCGGATGAAGGCGAGACGGTCGAGCGCCTGGCGCTCATAGCGCCGCTGGTTGCCCTCCGTCCGCTCGGCCGGCGCGATCAGCCCCGCCTGCTCGTAATAGCGGATGGTGGGCACCTTCACGCCGGTGCGCCGCGACAGATCGCCGATCGAATACATGAGGCTGTTCTCCGTGCGGCAGGTGAGGGCCGCTTGGTCTCAGAGATAAGCGAACGGAGGCGGGCTTTCCAGCCTTGGGCGCAACCCTCCGCACAGAGGACACGGTGCCCGGTCAGCCATCGGCAACGTTCCGATCCACTTTAAAGTTTAGAGATGAGAATGCGCCTTGCGCTCGTTGCGTCGCGACGCGTGTCAAACGGCTCTCGGTGTTTGATGATGGGGAAGCACAGCCTGCCTCGCGGGAGAGATACGTCTAATCGTCAACAGTCAGGGCCAGACTGTGTTTGATGGTCTTCAGGGCGATGATGCTCTTGTACTTGCGCACCAGCGCTTGCTGCTCGGTCATGAGCCGCTCGATGAAGGCATTGTATTCGTCGAGGTCGCGCACGGCGACGAGGAGGACATAGTCCATATCGCCGGTCACGTACCAGCAGGATTGAATTTCCGGCGCGCGATCGAGCCATCGCTGAAACTGGTCCAGCGTGTGGCGATGCTCGTTCTGGATCTCCAGTTCCACCAGGATCGACAGGGGACGGCCGACCGCCTTTGGATTGACGACGGCGACGACCTTTTCGATGATGCCGTCCTGCTTGAGCTTGGTGATGCGGCGTTCGACGGCGGAGGTCGAGAGATGGACCCTGTCCGCAAGCGTCTTGCCGGGAACGTCGGCATTCTCCTGAAGCGCCGACAGCAGCGTTCTGTCCACATCATCCATGGCGTCAAATCTCCTTCAGAAGCGGAAAATCGGCTTGTATTCTGTAATCATCGCGGATCTGCTGCGCTGGAACCCTTTATCATGAGCTTATGACAAAACAACCAAAACTCTCCCATCACAATATCAGCGCAGCCCGGCAGGTCATCGATCCGGTTTTCCTGCAAAGCCCCGTCCTCACCTGCGACACGCTCGGGCTGTCGCTCTTTGCCAAGGACGAAACCGACAATCCGATCCGCAGCTTCAAGGGCCGCGGTACGGGCTATTATCTCTCTGAAAACAGGGACGGCGAAGGTCCTCTTGTCACGGCCTCTGCCGGGAATTTCGGGCAGGGGCTTGCCTACAATGCCGTGCGGCGCGGGCGACCCCTGACCGTCTTTGCCAGCGTGAACGCCAATCCCCTCAAGATCGACGCCATGCGCCGGCTGGGTGCCGAGGTTGTTCTTGCAGGAGACGATTTCGATGCCGCGAAGGCGGTGGCACGGCAGTACGCGGACGAACGCGGTCTGTCCTTCGTCGAGGACGGAGCGAGTGCCGCGATCGCGGAAGGGGCCGGCACGATGGCGGCGGAGCTGACGGAGGAGGTCGGAGCGCTCGATGCCGTCTTCATTCCCTTGGGCAACGGCGCTCTGGCTGCCGGCGTCGGGTGCTGGTTCAAGGCGCAATCGCCGAAAACCCGCGTCATCGCCGTCGCAGCCACGGGCGCGCCCTGCATGGCCCTGTCCCACAGAGCCCGTAAGGCGATCTCGACGCCGGAGGGTCATACGATTGCCGACGGCATCGCCGTGCGCATCCCCGTGCCGGCGGCTGTCGACTGGCTGCAGGACACGATCGACGAGGTCGTTCTCGTCGATGATGATCGGATCGTGGAGGCGATGCGGTTCGCGCATCGGACCTGGGGGCGCATGATCGAGCCGGCCGGCGCGGCAGGGCTGGCGGCGATCCTGACGCAAGCCTCCTCTCTTGAAGGCCGCCGGGTCGCAACCATGCTCTGCGGCGGCAATCTCACCGAGCAGCAGATCGCGCTGTGGCTTTCCTGATCGGTGCCGTCGGCAGTTGTGCCTCGCCCCACGAAAAAGCCCGGCGCGCTTTCGCCGCCGGGCTCGATCGTCTCGCGCTACGCGACCCTTACTTCGGCAGCGTATAGGCGATGATGTAATCCCCCGGCTTGGTGCCGACCGAGCCGTGGCCGCCGGCGACGATGACGACGTATTGGGTGCCGTCATCCGTGCTGTAGGTCATGGGGGTGGACTGGCCGCCGGCGGGCAGGCGGCCGCGCCAGAGTTCGCGGCCGGTCGTCAGGTCATAGGCGCGCAGGTAGTTGTCGACGGCCGCACCGAGGAAGGCGACGCCGCCCTTGGTGATCATCGGGCCGCCGATGCCGGGCACGCCGACCTTGAAGGGCAGGGGCAGCGGCGTCATGTCATAGACGGTGCCGTTGCGGTGCTTGTAGGCGATTTCGCCGGTCTTCAGGTCCACGCCGGCGACATAGCCCCATGGCGGCGCCTGGCAGGGAATGCCGAGCGGACCGAGAAACGGCCCCATCAGCACGCCATAGGGCGCGCCGTCATTGCGGTTCAAGCCCTGTTCGCTGCCTTTCTGGTCCTGCCCCTTCGGCGGGATCTGGTCGCGCGGCACGAGCTGCGAGGTGAAGGCGAGATAGGTCGGCATGCCGAACATCAGCTGCTTTTCCGGATCGACCGCGACGGAACCCCAGTTGAAGGTGCCGAAATTGCCGGGATAGATCAGCGAGCCCTCAAGCGACGGCGGGGTATAGCGTCCGTCATATCGCAGTCGCTCGAATGCGATGCGGCAGGCCAGCTGGTCGAACATGCTGACGCCCCACATGTTCTTATCCGTCAGCGGCGGCGGCGAGAAGGTGAGATCGGAGATCGGCTGGGTGGGCGAGGTGAAGTCCTCGGGGATTGCCCCGGTCGGCGCGGGGATTTCCTTCACGGGGATGATCGGCTCGCCGGTGCGCCGGTCGAGCACATAGAGATCGCCCTGCTTGGTCGGGCCGACGAGCGCCGGGCGGCCGTCGATGTCGAGCAGCACGGGCTGGGCGGGAACGTCCATGTCCCAGAGATCGTGATGCACGGTCTGGCGAACCCAGCGCAGCTGTCCCGAATTGATGTCGAGCGCGACGATGGAGGAGGAGAACCGCTCCACATTCTCGCTGCGGCCCATGCCGAGCTGGTCGGGCACCTGGTTGCCGAGCGGGATATAGACGAGGCCGAGGGCTTCGTCATAGGAGAACACCGACCAGCTGTTGGGCGAATTGGTCGTGTAGGTCTGGCCCTCGGGAAGCGGCGTGGTGACGTCGGGATTGCCACTGTCCCAGTTCCAGACAAGGGCGCCGGTGTTGACGTCGAAGGCACGGATGACGCCCGACTGCGACTGCGTCGAGTAGTTGTCGTTGACGGCGCCGCCGATGATGATCTTGTTGCCGGTGATGACGGGCGGCGAGGTGGAGTAATAGTAACCGGCCGGCTGGTAGCGCATGCCCTGCTCCAGACGCAGCGTGCCCTGCTCGGCAAAGCCGGTGCAGACCTGACCGGTCTGCGCATCCAGCGCGATCAGGCGGGCATCCGAGGTCGGCAGGTAGACGCGGGTGGCGCAGGCGCTTCCGGGTGCAGCCGCCGCATCCGCATAATAGGTGACGCCGCGGCAGGTCTGGTGCTGCCGGTCGCGGTTCATGCCGGAATTGCTGTCGAACTTCCACTTTTCCTTGCCGGTGGCGGCATCGATGGCGATCGCCCAGTTGTGCGGCGTGCAGACATAGAGCGTGTCGCCGATCTTCAGCGGGGTCACCTGATAGGTCGTCTCGCCCACATCTTCCGGCAGCTTCACGTCACCGGTCTGGTAGCGCCAGACTTCCTTGAGATCCGAGACGTTGGCCGTGGTGATCTGCGTCAGCGGCGAATAGCGCTGGCCATATGGCGTGCGGCCATACTGGTGCCATTCGCCGTCCGGGACGTTGCCGCCGAGCGCGGGCGTCGCATTGGCAACCGTGGTCGGCAGCGCGCCGGCCATGTCGAGCGGGTCCTGCGTCATGGAATAGACCGCAACCGCGACCGACAGCACGACGGCAATGCCAAGCGGCCAGCCGCTGGCGCGGTAGACATGGCCCGTGGGGCTGGTGAAGCCGAGCGGCTTGCGCACGGAGGGCAGAAGCAGCCAGAGCCCGAGCAGAATGACGACGCCGCCACGGGGGCCGAGCTGCCACCAGTCGAAGCCGACTTCCCACAGCGCCCAGGCGAGCGTGGCAAGGATGAACACCGCATAGACGGTGAGCGCCGACGACCGGTGGCGCGAGAGCAGGATGGCCGTTGCGAGAAAGGCCAGACCCGCCAGCACATAGTACCAGCTGCCGCCGAGAACGGCGAGCCAGGCCCCGAAGCCGGTCAGCCCCAGTCCTATCAGCGCAAAAAGGACAGACGTAAAGATGATCATGGAAGAGACTCCTGGCGCAGCGATGCGCGCCCCGTCAATATCGACATCGGAGCGCCGCGCGTCATGCATGACGCGTTGAGGTCGTTCCAACACTTTGCAGTTGCGGCATTATTCCCGTCGTCAACCGATCCCGGTTTCGGGAATGATGCAGCCGAAGCCGGATGGAGATCCAGGCTTCGTTATGGCGAAATTAGGGCAGGCCTCGCGCGGGTCAATGCCGCAATGCACAATCCGTGGCGGGAGGGCGCCTGGCATATGGTTGTGACGGACGTTGGCAGGCGTTGTGCTGGAGCCGTTGTGTCATCGCAGGTGCGCCTTGACCCGCTCCCGAGCCCCTCATCCGGCTGCCGCCACCTTCTCCCCGCGCGCGGGGAGAAGGGACCTTGAGGCACCGCTTCCGCCACATATCGAAACACCGAGCATGCCACGTCCCCTCGCCCCGCAAGCGGGGAGAGGGTTAGGGTGAGGGGCTAGCTGCAAGCACGACGTGGCCGAGATGCTGGCCCTCTCGCGGGCCGCAATGGACAATCCTTGGGGGAGGTGGCTTGGTGCTCGACTATGACGGCCGTTGGCGGGCGTTGTGTCGGAGCCGTCGTGTCATCGCAGCGGCGCCTTGACCTGCTGCCGAGCCGCTCATCCGCCTGCCGGCACCTTCTCCCCGCGCGCGGGGCGAAGGGACTCGTGGCGCCGCTTCACCTCACGTCAAAGTGCCGAGCAGGGCACGTCCCCTCGCCCCGCAAGCGGGGAGAGGGTTAGGGTGAGGGGCAGCCGCAAGCACGATGTGGCCGAAGTGCCGCCCTCTCACATCCCTCACGTCCCTCACGTCCCTCACGTCCCTCACGTCCCTCACGTCCCGCAGAACGTCCGCAGCACTTCCTCGCCCGGCGCCGGTGGCGCGGCGAAGGCGGCCACGTCGGGCTGGTCGTCATAGGGGTGGGCGAGCACGCGCATCAGGGCATCGAACGGCGAAAAATCCGCGTTCGTCTGGGCTGCAACGATGGCCTGCTCGATCCGGTGGTTGCGGGGGATGAAGGCGGGGTTCACAGTGCGCATGGCGGCGGCGGTGTCCTTGGCGCTCCGCCCCTCGGCCTCCACACGGCGGCGCCAGCGGTCGAGCCAGAGGCTGGTGCTGGCGGGGTTGCGGAACAAAGCGGTGAACGCGGTTTCCACCGAGGGGTCGGCCGCAAGATCCGACAGCCGGCGGAAGGTCAGCGTGAAATCCGCCTCTTCCTCATGCATATGCGTCAGCAGATCCTGCACGAGATCGAGATCGCCGTCCTCCGTTATCGAGAGCCCGAGCTTGCCCCGCATGGCGGCGAGCCAGTGGTGCTGGAAGCGCTCGCCATAGGCTTTCAGCACGCCGTTGGCGGCGGTGACGGCGGCCTCCTCGTCTGTGTCGAGCAGCGGCAGCAGCGTTTCGGCCAGGCGCGCGAGGTTCCACTGCCCGATGCCTGGCTGGGCGGCATAGGCGTATCGGCCGTTGCGGTCGATGGAGGAGAAGACCTTGGCCGGATCATAGGCATCGAGGAAGGCGCAGGGCCCGAAATCGATGGTTTCGCCGGAGATCGCGACATTGTCGGTGTTCATCACGCCATGGATGAAGCCGATCGAGAGCCAGCGGGCGATCAGCGACGCCTGCCGGTCGGCAAAGGCGGAGAGGAAGGCGAGATAGGGCTGCGGGTCGTTCGTAAGCTCGGGGTAATGCCTGGAGATGGCGTGGTCGGCGAGTGCCTTGACGCCGGCCCGATCGTCGCGCGCGGCGTGGAACTGGAACGTACCCACCCTGATATGGCTGGCGGCCACCCGCGTCAGCACCGCGCCGGGCTGCACCGTCTCGCGGTAGACCGGCTCGCCCGTGACGACGGCGGCCAGCGCCCGCGTCGCCGGCAGGCCGAGCGCCTGCATTGCCTCGCTGACGATATATTCGCGCAACACGGGCCCAAGCGCCGCACGCCCGTCGCCGCGTCGCGAATAGGGCGTGGGACCGGCACCCTTCAGCTGGATGTCGCGGCGGCGGCCGTTGATGTCCACCACTTCGCCAAGCAGAATGGCCCGGCCATCGCCGAGCTGCGGGTTGAACCCGCCGAACTGGTGACCGGAATAGGCCATGGCCAGCGGCTCGGCACCGGCAAGAAGAGTATTGCCGGAAAAGATGGCGGCACCGTCGGCCTCCAGCTGCGCGATGTCGAGCCCCAGTTCTTCCGCCAATTCCCGGTTGAAGCGGATCAGCACCGGCGCTTCGACCGGCGTCGGATCGACGCGCGAGAAGAAGCCGTCCGGCAGCCGGGCATAGCTGTTGTCGAAGGGAATGGGCGGTCTCTCGGCCTCGGTCCTGTTCGTCGCCTCCATCATCGTCTCCGCTCCGTGCCTTGTCTGTTACGAGTCGATCCGGTCGGAAGACCGGTGTCATCCATGTTAGATAGGGTGGGCGATATGGGCATGAAAGGGTGATCGGGCGTCCCGTGCCGGCGGCGGTGCGCCATGATCATTCTCTCGATAGGCGAAGCTCAAGCCTCCACGAAAGCCTCCTTCTGCAGCCGTTCCCGGTCCGCCTCGAAGGTGAGGCTTGCCAGCCCGCGGGTGAGGCTGGCCACCGCGGTCTCGCGGGCGATGGTGTGCAGGCGTCCGCCGGGCAGGCCCGCCAGCGCCCGCAGGCTTTTTTGCAGACGGATGCCGATGTCGAGGTTGCCGGCGCCGTCACGGGCGATCGGCAGGAAGGCGTCCTCGAACATATCCCGAAGCGTCACAGGCGGCACATGCACGCGCGGGAACGCGGGCGCGCCGCGCAGATGGTCCGCTCTCGGCTCCACGGCGAGCACCTCGACCATCGCCGTCATGACGTCGATGGTCGTGCCGGGATCGTTGATGGCGGAGGACAGGGAGCGCGAGGCGATCTCGGCCAGCACGATCAGG
This sequence comes from Rhizobium sp. PP-CC-3A-592, assembly GCF_003217095.1. Classification (GTDB taxonomy): domain Bacteria; phylum Pseudomonadota; class Alphaproteobacteria; order Rhizobiales; family Rhizobiaceae; genus Ferranicluibacter. Next base: position 684,173 of record NZ_QJSR01000001.1, on the reverse strand, counting down.
CCGAAGCGGGGGTCCTGCTCGAAGGTGCGGCGCGGGCCGATGGTCAGGGCGTCGAGAATGGCCTGTTGCACCTTGGGGTCGAGCCCACCTGTCGCCCGGGTCCGAACGAAGAGCATCGGCGTGCCCGGCGCGCAGAAGGCGCCGGCCCGCGCGACCAGATGCAGTTCGAGATCGTCCGCCTTGGCCAGCGCCTGCAGCTGCGGCATGTCGATATGCTTGATGTAGCCGACCTTGGCGGGCGAGACCGGAACGGCACCGGACGGAAGGGGCCCGAGCGGCGCGCCGCCGAGAAGCGGATCTTCGAGATGATCGCGCATGCCTGTCATCGCCACGGTCTTCACCCGGTCGATGGTCTCGCTGATCCGGCCGAGGGTCGAGAGATGGTCGATCCAGCGCAACAGCGTCAGCACGATCACGGCGATGACGCCGAGCGTGACGATGAACAGGACAAGCCGCCCGCCGCCGCCATAGAGCCCGGCATGCAGCGCGATCAGCCCGACCAGCGAAAACAGGAAGGTGCCGAGAAAGGTCGAGAGCGCCCGCTGGGCGGTGGTGTCCTCAAGCAGCAGGCTCGTCGCCCGCGGTGTCGCACCGCTGGCCGCCGCCGCGCTGGCGGCCACCAGCGTCGACAGCGAGAATGTGGTGACGGCGAGCATGCTGGAGGCGATGATGGAGAGGATCGGATCCACCGCATCCGCCCCGAAGGCCTGCGTCATCTCTTGCGGAATGAAGGGCCCGAGAAGGATGGCGACGAGCGCCGTCGCAACCCCGGCAAGACAATAGAGCGTCGCCCGAACCCACAGCCGCCGCGACAGCCGCACCACCTGCCAGAGACGTTTCGACCTGAGCATGAGACCTCCCGAACCGGACTGCCGGATGGCGGCCGCAGCGGGAGTTATAGGGCGCGGGGGTGTATTTTCGAGGTGGCGCATGTGCATGTGGAGGGTGGGGTGAGGGGGGTAGAAAGGTAGAAAGGAAGAAAGGAAGAAAGGAAGGAAGAAAGAAAGAAAGAAAGAAAGAAAGAAAGAAAGAAAGACCCTCTCTGCCCTGCCGGCCATCTCCCCCACAAGGGGGGAGAAGACTCGGGGGACGCCCTCAGCTACAATCTTGAACGTCTGTTTTAAAGCAAGCGGGTGCCGCAAGTCCTCTCCCCCCTTGTGGGGGAGATGCCCGGCAGGGCAGAGAGGGCCTGTCTTCCTTACCCCTCACATCTTTCGCGCCACCTTGATCGCAAACGCATATTCGAACGCGATCTCCTCCAGCCGCTGGAACCGCCCGGACGCGCCGCCGTGGCCGGCGCCCATGTTGGTTTTGAGCAGGATCGGCTGGTTGCCCGTGGTCTTGTCGCGCAGCTTCGCCACCCATTTGGTCGGCTCCCAGTAGGTCACGCGCGGGTCGGTGAGGCCGGAGAGGGCGAGGAGGGCGGGGTAGGGTTTTTCCGCCACATTGTCGTAGGGCGAATAGCTGGCGATGTGGTGATAGGCCGCTTCGTCGTCGATCGGGTTGCCCCATTCCGGCCATTCGGGCGGGGTCAGCGGCAGCGTGTCGTCGAGCATGGTGTTCAGCACGTCCACGAAGGGCACGGCCGCGATGATGCCGCCGAATTTCTCCGGTGCCATGTTGGCGACGGCGCCCATCAGCATGCCGCCGGCCGAGCCGCCTTCGGCGACGATGTTTGCGTAGGACGTGAAGCGTTCCTCGTTCAAGTGGTCGGCCGCTGCGATGAAGTCCTTGAACGTGTTGGTCTTCTTTTCCATCTTGCCGTCTTCGTACCAGGCAAAGCCCTTGTCCTTGCCGCCGCGGATATGGGCGATGGCATAGACGAAGCCGCGATCGACCAGCGACAGGCAATTGGTGTTGAACGAGGCGGGAATGGATATGCCGTAGGCGCCGTAGCCATAGATCAGGCAGGGTGCGGAGCCGTCCAGGGGCGTATCGCGGCGATAGAGCAGCGTCACCGGCACGGAGGCCCCGTCATGCGAGGGCGCAAACACGCGGCGCGTGACGTAGTCGTCCGGATTGTGGCCGGAGGGCACTTCCTGCGTCTTCAGCAGCGTACGCGCGCGCGTCGTCATGTCGTAGTCGAAGAGCTGGCTCGGCGTCGTCATCGAGGAATAGGAGAAGCGGATGACGTCGGTGTCGTATTCGGCGGCACCCGACAGACCGAGCGAGAAGGCTTCCTCGGCAAAGGCGATCGCGTGCTCCTCGCCGGTGCGCCGGTCGCGGATCTTGATCTGCGGCAGGCCGTTCTCGCGCTCCAGCCAGACGAGGTGGCGGGCAAACGCCATGTGGTTGAGGATCAGCCGGCCCGGCGTGTGGGGCACGAGCTCGCGCCAGTTCTCCCGCTCCGGCCGGTCGAACGGCGTTTCCATGATCTTGAAATCCTTGGCGCCATCGGCATTCGTCAGGATGTAGAAGACGTCGCCGCCCTCGGTCATGGAATATTCGAGCCCGGTCTCGCGCGCGGCCACCAGCTTCGGTATCGCATGGAGGTCGGAGGTCGGGATCAGCAGGTATTCGCTGGTCTCGTGGTCGTGGATGTCGATATAGATGACGTCGTCGAGCATGGAGGCGCCGACGCCCATGAAGAAGCCCGGATCTTCCTCCTCGTAGACCAGCCGGTCGTCGGCCTGCGGCGTGCCGATGACATGGTGGAAGATCTTCGACGGACGGTGGTTCTCGTCGAGCACGGTGTAGAAGAAGCTGCGGCCGTCGGGCGCCCAGGCGCCATCGCCGCCGGTGTTGGCGATCACGTCTTCGAGGTCGTCGCCGGTCGCCAGATCGCGGATGCGCAGCGTGAAATATTCCGATCCCTTGTCGTCATAGCCCCAGATGCCGAGCGAATGATCGGTGCAATGGTCGATGCCGGAGAGGCGGAAATAGTCCTTGCCCGCAGCCTCCTTGTCGCCGTCGAGCAGCACCACACGCTCGCCGCCGTCGCGCGGTTGGCGAAAGTAGCGCGGCTGCTCACCACCGGTGACGAAGGCGGTGCCATAGGCGAACGGCCCGTCCTTCATCGGCACGGAGCTGTCGTCTTCCTTGATGCGGCCCTTCATCTCGGCGAAAAGCGTCTTCTGCAGCGCCTCGGTATCCGCCATCGCCGCCTTCATATAGGCGTTCTCGGCCTCCAGATGCGCGCGGATCTCGGAGTCGAGAATGGAGGTGTCCTTGAACATCTGCTGCCAGTTGTCGGCCCGGAACCAGGCATAGTCGTCGGTGCGCGTGATGCCATGGCGGGTGTCGCTCAGCGGCTTCTTGTGTGCTGCAGGCGGAACGGGCAGGCTGGAAAAGACGGGGGCTTGGTCGGACAATGCGATCTCCGGGGGTTCGCTGAAGCTTTTCCGGATCACCGGGAACGCTCCATCTCTTCGTTATGGCCGCAGGACGATGCTCTGGGATATCGAGCACATAGATGCCGCAGCCGGCGCATTCAAGCGGCAAAGCGCGTTGCCTCAGCGCGAGGATAAGGCCGCGACCGCGTAATCGATGAAGGCGCGGATCTTCGGCGTGGCGCTGTGGCGGTCGAGCGTGCAGGCATAGAAGGTGAAGGGCGTATGCGCCGCGACCGTGTCGCTGCCGGCCGCGGTGCCGCCGAACAGAGGCACGACGGAACCCTTGGCGATCAGCGCGTCGGCGATGAACGCGCCGAGACGGGCGATGCCGGCGCCGGCAAGGACCATGGAGGTCAGGGTGTCGATATCGTTGCTGATGATCTTCGGCTTGATGTCGGGCTCGTACAATGTGCCGTCCTTGAGGAAGGTCCAGCGGAACAGGCGGCCATGCGTCGCCAGCCGGTAGAGCAGGCAATCATGATGCACGAGGTCCTCCGGCGACTTGGGATGGCCGCGGCGGGCGAGATAGTCGGGCGAGGCGCAGATCATCATCGGCACGGTGACGAGCCGGCGGGCGATCAGCGAGGGCTCCAGCTGCTCGGCGAACCGCACGCTGATGTCGATGCCCTCGGCGATATGGTCGACGGCCCTGTCGGTGACGACGAGCTCGACGGAAAGCTGCGGGTAGAGGCTGGCGAAGCCCGGAATGAGCGGCGCGATGACATGGCGGCCGAACGCGACCGAGGCGGAAACGGTGAGCCTTCCCCGTGGCGCGTCGTTGAGCGCGGAAACGGCGGTGGCCGCTGCCTCCAGCGCGTGGACGACATGGCGGACGCGCTCGAAATAGACCTGCCCGCTATCCGTCAGCCCCAGCCGGCGCGTCGTGCGCTGCATCAGGCGCACGCCGAGGTCGCGCTCCAGCCGGGCGATGTTCTGGCTGGCGGCCGCAGGGCTGATGCCGAGCTGCCGGGCGGCGGCGGCAATGCTGCCCATCTCGACGCTGCGCACGAAACTCTCGATCCCGCGAAGGCTGTCCATAGCTGCGCGCACTCCCGATCCCGATCATTCGAAAGTTTTGCTTCAGATTGATGGAGCCTGCAAGCCTCTAATCGAGAGCGGCATTTGCGGCTAGGAAAGAGTATCGACATTCAACATTTCGGAGCGACCATGCCCACGAACGCAACACCCACATCCCCCGCTGCCCGGTCTGTGAAGACCGGCCTCCCCTCTGCGGCGACACCTTACGTCTTCGCCTTCTTCATGGCCGGCATCATGGCCTTCGTGATGTGCTGGATCATCGTTTCGGTGAACAGCGGCGTCGACAGCGGCCTGCCGATGCGCGTCGCCGCCGCCTACCTCATTGCCATGCCCGCCGCCTTCGTCAGCGTGCTGATCGTGCGCCCGATCGCGCTGAAGCTCACATCCCTCGTGGTGCGCCGCCCGGGCTGAGGGTCCTCGGCCATCTCACGCCGACAGCGTCAGCCCGATGCCGAACGGGTCGGTAAGGGAGACGGTGTCGCCGGTGCGGGCGGTGGGGATTTCCAGCCGGTCCAGCGCGGCAAGCGCCGTCTGAAGCGCTGCCGCGTCGTTGAAGCGGAGGGCGTAGGTGCCGAGCCCCGTCATCTCGGCGACGCGCCGGGGTGCGTTGCGCGTGTTCCAGATATTGGCGGCGAGGTGATGGTGATAGCGGCCGGTCGAGAAGAAGCTGGCGCCGGGATAGGTGGAGATCAGATCGAGGCCGAGCACGTCGCGGAAGAAGCCGTTGGCCTGCGGCAGGTCCGACACCTGCAGGTGGAGATGGCCGAGCGCCGTGCCCGCCGCCATGCCGCCCCAATTGGCGTGTCCCCGGGCGAGCGCCACGCCCTCGTCGTAGAGCGTCTGGAGATCGAGCGGCAGGGTGGCCATCTTCAACGTGCCGTCGGGCAGGGTGGTCCAGTCGGCGCGGGGCCGGTCGCGATAGACCTCGATGCCGTTGCCCTCGGGGTCGGCCAGATAGATCGCCTCGCTGACCAGATGGTCGGATGCGCCCTGCAGCGGCACCTGAAGGCCGGCGGCATGGGCCAGCCAGCGGGCAAGCGCCGGCCGGTCCGGCACGAGGAAGGCCGTGTGGAACAGGCCCGGCGCGTTGCGCGGCGCCGTTGTCGCATGGCCGGAGGTCGTGAGCGTCAGCAGCGGCCGTCCGCCGGCGCCGAGCGTCTCGCCGCTTGGCAACCGCTCCATCAGGCTCAGCCCCATCACGGACTGGTACCAGGACGAGACGAGCGGCAGATCGCGCACCACCAGCCGGGCGTGATCGATAAAGGCCGGCATAGCCAAGGGATGTTCAGGGGCGGGATGTTCGGGGGCAGGATGTTCGGTCGCGGGCGGACGATCCGTCGAAGGGGTGCGCATCATGTCGGAAAGGGTCATCTCGGTCGCTCCTGCGAGGGTGTTCGGGAAGATGCCGGGCAGGACGAGCGCCATACCCGTCATGTGCAGCAGGCGGCGTCGGCGCAAATCGTCCATGGCAGGGTCCCCGAAGAGGATTGACTATGCACCGCTTGGGCGCCATGCGAAATCCCCGGGATCGGCGATGGATCGTCTCGGATGCGTTGACAATCCCGCTGCGAACTTTTCGTGCTTTGCATGAAAAGTTCGTCGCCCCGGCGCGAACCTGTTTGCACCAGCGCCAAAATTTTTTCGCACCCGCAGCAAATTTCCCTCCGCCGGGCCTGTTCTGTCATCCTCCCGCCCGCATCCTCGCCGATGATCGATTCGTCATCGAAAGTGACGGACGCGCGCCCATCGGGGCTCGCCAAACGGGCGGCGGATGCGTAGCCTGAGCTGAAACGGATCTGGAGACGAAGCGCGCGTGGAGATCGAGGGCATCAAGTGGAACTACGACCGGACCGAAATGATCGCGGACGGCATCGTCCATGGCATCGGTCTCGCCTTCGCGCTCATTGGCGTCACCATCCTGCTGGCGCATGCAAGTGCGGCCAGCACCGCGGGGCAGATCGCGGCCGCCGCGATCTACGGCGCCGGCCTCGTCGCCACGCTGTCGATCTCCTTCGTCTACAATATGTGGCCGGTGTCGCGCACCAAATGGCTGCTGCGCCGGTTCGATCATTCCTCGATCTTCATCCTGATCGCGGCGACCTACACGCCCTTCCTGCAAAGCGGCTGGAACGATCCGTTCCTGGCCGTCATGCTCGTCGGCATCTGGCTGATCGCGGCTTTCGGCATCGCGCTGAAATGCGTCTTTCCCGGGCGCTACGACAAGCTCGCCATCGTGCTCTATCTCGCCATGGGCTGGAGCGGCGTGCTGGCTGTCGGGCCGCTGCTGACGACGCTGAACGGCGCCACCATGCTGCTCATTCTCGCCGGCGGCATCATCTACTCCGCCGGCGTCATCTTCCACGTGTGGGAGCGGCTGCGCTTCCAGAACGCCATCTGGCACGGCTTCGTCGTGACCGCCGCCGCCGTCCACTTCTCGGCCGTGTTCTCGGTCATCGGCAACACCCCCGCTTGAGGCCCCGCGCGCTTCGCGGCGGCTCAAGCGGGCTCACCTGAGCCGCGTTGCCTAAGCCCGGTCGCTCAGGCCGGGTCGCCTAGGCCGGCTCGAACGTCAGCGCCACCCCGTTCATGCAGTAGCGAAGCCCGGTCGGGGCCGGTCCGTCCGGAAAGACGTGGCCCAGATGCGCGTCGCAATCGGCGCATTTCACTTCCGTCCGCGTCATGCCGTAGGAGCGGTCGGTGACCTGCGTCACGGCTTCAGGCTCGAGCGGCTGGAAGAAGCTCGGCCAGCCCGTTCCCGAATCGAACTTCGCGCCTGCGTCATACAGCGCATTGCCGCAGCAGATGCAGCGATAGGTGCCGGCCTTGCCGAGCGCGAAATCGGGGCTCGAAAACGCCCGTTCCGTGCCATGCTGGCGGGTGACGCGATACTGGTCCGGCGTCAGCTGCTCGCGCCATTCCGCATCGCTCTTCACGACCTTCAGAGGGGTGTTTGCGCCGTCTTCGGCAGCATTCATGCGATGTTCGGTCATATCGTTCTCCTCATCTTTGAGACTGCACGTCATATAGGAACGCGCAGCGCGCAAGCAAAGCCAACGCAAGCCCTCGTGCCGCGCGGCTTTATAGTAATGTCTGCTCATGCAAACGCATGCGACCGAGGTGAGAATCGCAGGTTGCAGAGAATCGCAGCCCGCGCCGGTGGTGCACGCACGGATGTTGCCCCGAAAGGGGTTTCTCGATAGATGAACGCGCACATTTCTATCGGGATTGCTTGTGAAAACTGTTCCGGGACGCATCATTTCACCCGCCAAGTCTTGCATCTATTGAAAAACGTGTTTGACATTTTTGGGGTGAATGTTATTCGAGTAACGGCAAAGTGTCTGAGACTGAAAATACTGCAGGTTGTCGTTACCGAAATATCTCTACAGAATTCGGTTGTCTTTTCGGGGTAGGGGAAAGATATGCGGCGGCCAATGCAAGTGCATTCATCAAGTAATTCGGTCGTTCCATTGTGATGCAATCGTGCCGGTTTTTACCGCAATCGATCGCATTTCCATGGGATAAATGACGCTTTCATGGAAAAGCCTGCGAATCTGCGGGCGAAAACGAGACAATCGCCCGAAAGGAGAACAAAATGAGTGAACAGATGGCAGGACATGGCACGGCCGGACTGAGCCTGGCAGGACATGGCAACGAGTTGCTCGTGGAACTGACCGCAGAAATCGTCGCCGCCTATGTCAGCAATCATGTCGTGCCCGTCTCGGAGTTGTCGACTCTCATCGGCGATGTGCACACGGCGCTGAACAACACCGGCGCACCGGCTCCCGTCGTCGCCGCCGTGGAAAAGCCGAAGCCTGCCGTATCGGTGCGCAAGTCGGTTCAGGACGGACAGATCACCTGCCTGGAATGCGGTGGTAACTTCAAGTCGCTGAAGCGCCACCTGATGACGCACCACGCTTTGTCGCCGGAAGACTACCGCGAAAAGTGGGAACTGCCGTCAGATTATCCGATGGTCGCCCCGGCCTATGCCGAAGCGCGCTCGCGCCTCGCCCGCGAAATGGGCCTCGGCCAGCGCCGCAAGCGCGCCGCCAAGTAAGCTACCAGCACGCTCGGCAAGGTTTTTATCAAGCCTTGTAAAGCGAAACGTCCTATCGCGCCGGACCGGATCCTCATCCGGTCCGGCTTTTTCATGTCCGGCGAGCGAAAGCCCAAACTCAGGAATCAGAATAAGGAAAAAATGCCTATATGATTCAGGGCGCTATCGGAAAGATGAAGGAATTCAACAGAAGGTTGTGAGTCGGTTGTAGCGCTCGTTTCGTCTTCGGCGTAGGATATGTGAAACTATTCCTATGACGGAGATCCGCGATGACCATGCCGCATGCACATGCCGAAAGCGCTCTGACGACGATGGGCCCACTGGGCCTCCTTGGCCGTTATCCGGACGATCTCCGTCCCACAGTCGCACGGTCTTCTATGGCCACGACAGCTTTCTCGGTCCGGGCCGCGTCTTACGGGACGGCTGCATTTGGTCATGCGCTTGGTCGTGCGCCCCGTCCTACGCTTGCCCGTGCGCCCGAATGCAAATCCGTATGGCCGCCGTCCGCCGCTCCCGCGACATCCCGGGTTTCCGAGCTTCCCGATACGGCAGCGCCCGACCCGCTGGCGCAGGCCCGTTGCCGCATGGTGGCCGATGTGGTCGAGGAACTCACCATGATGGTCGGCGATCGCCAGCAGTTGCGGCGCGACCGCCGGCGGATGATGACGCATGTCCGCCAGATCGCCATGTATGTCAGCCATGTCGTGCTGCAGGTCTCGCTGACCGATATCGGCGTCGCCTTCGGCCGGGATCGCTCCACGGTCAGCTATTCCTGCCATGTGGTGGAGGATCGCCGCGACGATGCCGATTTCGATGCCTTCGTCTCCGCCATCGAGCGCGTCATCACGGCCGTCTTCCCGCCGGCCGGAGATGCCGCCCATGCGTGACACGAGGCCTCCGGAGGCTGCCGCGCGCGCCGACCTCGTCCGGCTGGTCCGTCATCTCGTCGGCGGCCGGCGGGCGAGATCCGGCGAAGCCCGGCCGGACACAGCAGACGACGACGCCGTCGTGGCCACCTTCACGGTGACGGAGGAGGGCGACGACGTGATCGTCACACGCGCGGACGGTGCCAAGCGCACCCTGCCGCCAGCGGCGATGCGCGAGGCCGTCTCCCTCGGCCTCGTCGCCAGGATCGATGCCGGAGGGCCGGAGGCGTCCGGTCGCTGGCACGTGCTCTCGCCGGCCGTGCCGTTCCTCAAGCGCGCGCTGTCCGATCCGGAGGCGGCGTTTGCGGGCCAGCATCGGCACATCGCGCCGAGCACGGTGGAAACCGCAGTCGGCCGGCAGACGGTACAGGTCAATCTCGCGGAATCGCCGCTCGCCCATATCAGCCGGCTGAAGGAGAAATCCGGCAAGCCGTTTCTCCCAGTCGAAGCGCTGGAGGCCGGGCAGCGGCTGCACCGGGATTTCACCCGCGCGCAACTGCAGCCGCGCATGACCATGTCCTACGAACCCCGGCTGTCAACCCGCACGAAGGGAGGCGGCGGCGGTCCTGAGATCGCCGACAGCGCCATGACGGCCAGAACCCGCGTGTCGCGCGCCATGGCGGCGATCGGCCCGGAACTCTGCGGCGTCGCCATCGACGTCTGCGGCTTCGAGAAGGGGCTGGAAACGGTGGAGCGCGAACGCCAGTGGCCGGCACGCTCGGCAAAACTTCTGTTGCGCGCCGCTCTCATGGCACTCGCCCGCCACTACGCACCACCCCCACCGGCATCACCGCCACGCCGCACCCATGCCTGGGGCGCGGAGGGCTATCGCCCGGATATGGATGGAGGCCGAGAGCGTGGCGGGTAGTGGGCGGCGGCGCCGCGCGAATGGAAGTTGAAACCGCGCCAATCTCTGACAGGATGCCAACCATCCTCCGTCATTCCGGCCCTGAGCCGGAATCCAGCGACCTGACGTCCGTCAGGTCAAAAGGCTCGTCTCATCTCACGGACGTGAGATGGCTGGATTCCGGGTCAAGCCCGGAATGACGGGGAGGGTGGCTTGCATTTCAAAATTGCACTGTGGCGGCAAGGGACGTTTGCGATTTTCGCTATCGCGCGCCCCCGAAGCCCGAATCCATCAACCTTCTTCCGTCTCAGCTTTTCAGCCGCACCGCCGCCTGGTCCTGGATGCGTTTGACCATGGAGCGCAGGCCGTTGGCGCGCTGGGCCGTCAGGAACTCGATGAGGCCCATCTGTCCGAACAGGTCCAGCGCATCGGTCGCCGCGATCTCGGAGGCTTTTTTGCCCGAAAAAATCGAGAGCACGATGGCAACGAGGCCGCGCACGATATGGGCGTCGGATTCGCCCTCGAAGGTCAGAACGGGATCGGCGCCCTCTGCGGCGTGGGTCACCAGCCAGACCTGACTGGCACAGCCCTGCACCTTGTTGTCAGCCGTGCGCTTCTCTTCCGGCAGGTCCGGCAGGGTGCGCCCGAGCTCGATCACATAGCTCATCCGGTCCTGCCAATCGTCGAGATAGGCGCAGTTCTCGAGGATTTCGGAAAGGGGCGTCGGGGTGAAGGCGGCGGCATCGGTCATGCCGTCTCTATAAGGGATCGGGCGCGCGTTGAGAAGGTGGATTGGCTGGGTCGGCGAGGCTTTCGCAGGGGTTTTGGCGGCAAGCGCCGGGCCGGTCAGGACGCGCGATGCGGCTTCGGCGGGATGCGCTTTTCCGGCACGGGAATGTGCGTGAAGCCGAGATCCTCGATTGTCTCCGGTTCTAAAAGCGCAGGTTCGGCGGCAGCGGCGACCGGCTGTGCAGCATCCGTCCGGGCGACCGGAGGCAGGGCCTGCTCCGGCACGGTACCCGTGGTCACGGCATCACCCGGTGTTACGGCGTCGCCTGCCGAGGCAGTCTTCTCGTCGCCGAACTGGGTTTCGAGCAGCTGATAGGCGATGCGGGCGCCATCTTTCGCGCGGTGGCCGAGCGCATTGAAGGTCTCGGCGCCCTTGGTGCAGACATCGGGCTTCTCAAGGCAGATGGCGCTGATATAGCCGATCGCCTCGCTCGCGGCAGAAACCGTCTGGCCGATATCCATTCTGGCACCGGCCGCAGCCTCCGGCTGCGCTGCGTCTTCCGTGCCGAAGATCGGCAGGAGCACGAGCACCAGCGAAAACCAGAATGCTGCCTTGATCAGAAACCACATGGTCGACCCCGTTCTTCACGTTCACGCAACTGTCCCGACCGCCTGCTGTTCCGTGTCCTCACCGATATGGCCGGTCTGTGCCGGTTACCGATGATGGGAAGCAGCTCGGTCGAAGGTCAAACTAGGGCACCTCTTCCAACACGGCCTTGAAAACGAGACCTGTATTTGAGGCGTCTTTTCGTAAAATTCGATCGATCTGCATTTGATCCGCATTTGAAGGGCATTTGAGGCAATCGCGTTAAGGGTCAAGGCGGCGGCCGGACCGAAGCCCCCTGCAAATGCGGCTTCCGGCAGTGGAGCTAGATGCCACAGTGGTTAAATTAACTCGAAAAATACCATGATTTCAACGGTTACGCCACGTTAACCACAACAAACGAAGGGCGTCCGAATCTGGCTCAGGAAGGCTGGTGAAGCCGTTTTGCAACACATCGGGGGTGTTCACTTAGAGTTTCATTAAGCCGCCGGTGAGACATTCGCCCTTGTCCGATGACGATCGTTCCGCCCTTTTCGACGGGCCGGAAACGACCGCGCGGCACTTTATAAACAACCGGGGCAGGACGTTCCGGGCAACGAAAAATGCAGGGTCGGGCGTGACAATTGTGCGGAACATCGCTGGAAGGTTTGCGTCCCGCGTGGACGATGCCGCCAGGCTCTGGTTGCCCCGCCCGGCACCGACGGAGCGCGAGCTTTCCGCCATCCGCACCGTTGCAGCCTCCGCCCTCATCGCCTTCCCGATCGCCCCGCTGGCCCTTGCCGCCGTGTTGCCGCTGTCGCTGGCCCTGCCGGTCGGTGCCGGCCTCGTCGGCGCGCTGACGCTGGTCGGCGGTCTCGCCGCCGTCGGCCTCGCTGGCCGCAATACGAGCCCGGTCATGGCCCTCGCAGCGCCCGTCGCTCCGGCAGCGCTCGCCTATGATCTCTTTTCCGGCCTCGTGACGCTGCACGACCTGCGCGGCTCCGTGACATCCGTGCACGGCCGCGATGCGTCCGGCTTCCTTACCTGGATGCGCGACCCGACCGGTCGCGGTTTCATCGAGCAGATCCACGTCTCCGACCGCATCGCCTTCCTGCGCGCCATCGACACGATCCGGCTCGGCGCCGACAGCGAGACCGTCGAGCTGCGGCTGGAACGCGGCTCCATGACGGAAGGCGGCGCCCAGCTCCTGCATATGCGTTGCGAACTCGCGGCCATCGTCGAAGACGGCATGCTGTCGGGCATTCTCGTCCAGTCGCGCGATATCTCGGCCGAAGTCGCCCTTAAGACCGATGCCGCCGCGAAGGCGCAAGCCGCGGAGAGCGCCAACGAGGCGAAGACCCGGTTCCTCGCGGCCGTCAGCCATGAGCTGCGCACGCCGCTCAACGCCATTCTCGGCTTTTCCGATATTCTCTCCGGCGAATATTTCGGCCGGCTGGAGAACGACCGCCAGCGCGAATATGTCGCCTTGATCAACCAGTCCGGCGCCCATCTCCTCTCCGTCGTCAACACGATGCTGGACATGAGCAAGATCGAGGCCGGGCGCTACGAGCTGATCGCCGAGCCCTTCGTCGTGACGGACGCCGTGTCCGCCTGCGAGGCGATGCTGGGCCTGCAGGCCGAGGCCAAGGGTGTCAAGCTGGCGAGCCGCGTCATGCGCGGCGTGGGCGAAGTCCATGCCGACCGTCGCGCCGTGCAGCAGATCCTCATCAACCTCGTCGGCAACGCCATCAAGTTCACCGACGCCGGCGGCATCGTCACCATCGACGCGGAGATCGTGGATGAGGACCTGCGGCTGACCGTCAGCGATACCGGCATCGGCATTCCCGCGGACAAGCTCGCTTTTCTCGGGCAGGCCTTCATGCAGGTCGAAAACGAATATACCCGCAAATACGAGGGCACTGGCCTCGGCCTCGCGCTCGTCAAGGGACTGGTGGCGCTGCATGGCGGCCGCTTCGAGATCTCCAGCCGCCCGCGCGAAGGCACGGCGATCCGGATCAGCCTGCCGCTCGACGGCTCCGGCATCAGCAGCGCCGATCACCTTGCCGACGCCGACAGCATTGCAGAATTTCCGCCGCGCCTGAAGACCCAGGCCGGCTCCACGTCCCTGAACCCCGGCATCCAGATACCAGGGGTTGAGAAAGGAGGTGCGGCAGATGGCGAAGCCTACGCGAAAACAGCCTGACCGACGCAAAGTCCCCGCAACCACGGCCCCCGCCACCACGGCAAAGGGGAAGACGGGCGCCGCCAGGGGCGCGACCGCGCTGAAGCGCAAGGGAACGTCCCGACCAAACATCGTTCTGCGTGCTGCATCCGGCATGTTGCGTCTGGCGCTGCGCAATCCCGCCATCTTCGGCGGGACCGCGGCGTTTGCCGTCGTGTTCGGCTTCGTCGCCGCCAATGCGCTCTGGTATCAGCCGGGCCACCACCCGTCGCCGCTGATGCGCACCCGGCTGCCCTTCACCCATCCCGACCCGGCGCGCGTGTCATTGAGCGAACCGCAGGACGTGCCGGACCCGAGCAAGGTCACGACCTTCGTCATCCGCAGGGAAGACGAAGCCGGGGAGGCGGAGCCCGGACAGGTTCCGGCCGAAGCCCTGCCGACCGGCGAGCGCACCGCCAGTGTTCCCGGGTCCGACACGTTCGCGACGCTGCCGGGCGAGCCGACACCCCGGCAGGACACGACCGCGGACCTCGACCCGACGAGCCTCGTGCGCACAGTGCAGGCCGAACTCGCGCGGCACGGCTTTTATGACGGAGAGGCAGACGGGCGCCTGGGGCCGAAGACCACGGCGGCCATCCGCCGCTTCGAGCAGGCCAGCGGCCTTCCGCAAACCGGCATGGTCAGCCAGGGTCTTCTCGCCGCTCTCCAGGGCGGCACGGGGGCCTCCCCCGGCATCGCCACGATAACGCCGGCCCCGCGCCCGACGGCGATCCCGCCGGCCCCGAAGACGCCAACCGAGATCGACCCGATCGCCGCTGCGATCCGCGCAGCCGAGGGTGGTGCGCAGGTGAAGCCGAAGCCCGTTCACGCCAAGGCGACCGAAACGGCCTCTGCCGAGTCAAGCTCGTCAGGGACGAGCGGCGCCGGCATGGTCATGTCGATCCAGCGGGGGTTGTCGAACCTCGCTTACGCCGACGTGTCGGTCGATGGCGTGGTGGGCGACCAGACCCGCATGGCCATCCGCCATTTCGAAAAACACTATCGCCTGCCGGAAACCGGCGAGCCGAGTGCGGCGGTGCTGAAGAAAATGAAGGAAATCGGCGCGATCTGAGGTGGTGTCCGGCTGATTGCCTCCGAATGGCATTGTTCTAGTGTCGAGCGACACCACCCCCTGCCGTCATGCTCGGTCTTGTGCCGAGCATCTGCTGCACGGCCCGCGATCTGAAGGACCTTGGTGTTTGCGGGGACGACAGCAGATGCTCGGGACAAGCCCGAGCATGACGGAGGAGAGCGTGGAAAACGCAGTTGCTCCAGCGGATTCTCCGTGTTTTCGGAATCAACGTGCGAAACGCTTCGCGAACCGGTGGAGAATTCCGCACCTAACCACCTGAGCCGGCATCGATAGACGCGGTCCTTCGTCCGCGCTATGCAGGGCCATGCGCCTTCGTTCCGATATCTTCGTTTCCGCCATCACCCGTCGCGTCTTTTCGCGCGGGGACACTGCGGCCGTGCTGCGCAAGGGATCCGAGGCGGCCGGTGCGATCTTCATCCGCCAGCGGACGCGGGACGGGCAGGAGAGGTTGTTCGGGCCGGCGCCGCAGAGCCTGATGACGGCCGAGGAAGAGGGCGGGCGGCTGTTCGAGTGCCGCCTCTCGTCGTCCGATGCAGATGCCATCGACGCGGCGCTCGCCCGCGAAATCCGGTTCGATCCGGATTGCTGGGTCGTCGAACTGGAAACGCAGGACGTTTCCGATCTCTTCGAAACCATCAGGCCGGACGGTTGAACGCCGATCAGCGCGCGCTGCGCGTCAGGTTGCGGCGGTAGAAGGTGGAGGCGACCTGCTGCGTCTGGTTGGCGGGGGCGGGATAGGCGGCCGGCTGGCGCGGGTCTTCCGCGCGCTCCGGGCCGAGCATCGGCGCATGGCGCTGAGTCCCATTACGGCGCGCATCGTCAGCGGCAATCCAGCCTTCCACGCGGGTTTTCGCATCGACCGGATCGATACCGTCGAGCAGCGCATCGCAGCGTGTTCCCGCGCCGCTTCTTTCCCCGAGATAGGGGTAGAGCGTGGTGAGCATGCGCACCATTTCCGCGCGGGGGGTGCCCAGCGCCGACAGGGTGACGGCGAGCTGCCAGCCGGACACGTCGAGAACGAGGCGTTCCCCAAAGACGGCCGAGCAGTCGAGCGCATGCGACAGGGTCGCGGCGAAAAGATTGACCTCGCCCGAGCGGGAAAAGCGCACGAGCAGCGCTTCATGCGTGGGGTCGAGCGCCAGAAGGGGACGGCGGGGTGGTGTCGCAGGCGCGGCAAGCGGCTGGCCGGCGGTGCGGGCAAGCGCTTTCAGCTCCGCGCGCAGACGCTCCTCGCGCTCCAGCGAGGCCGTCGCTGGGGCAGGGGTGGGGGCGGTTGCGGGCTTGGCAGGCTCCGTCACGGAGGCCGCCGGGCGGGAGGTGCTGTCGCGCCGCTCGACAAGGGCATCGACCACCCGGACGCTCAGATTGTCGCGGCGGGCGATGGCATTGGCGTGGGAGGGGCTCTGGTGGCGGATGATGTCGAGGAGGACGCGCTCCTCGATCGAAATGGCGCGCGTGAGAAACAGGGCGGCGATGGCGATGGGCGCGCTGCCGATCTGCAGGGCGACGGATGGGGGCACATGGGGGCTTCTGGCAAGGGCTGCCGCCGCCTGCCGGCGCGCCTCATCGCTGGAGGCCGCAAACAGCGGCTCGAACAGCTCGCAGAACTGCTTGAGATCCGAGGACCGCGGCTGGCGAAGCCCTTCGAAACTCGACACCGTTGCCATCAGCACCGCGTCTTTCACGCGGCCGTTCTGAGGTCTTTCCAAATCACGAAACCGGTCCGCCACACGTCCACCTCATACGCAAAACACCGACGCATCCCTCGGCAAGGCACCCCTTGCCCTCTTCCGGGCGCAGGCCTCGTGCCGCCGGCTCCAGCTCACGCGTCTTCCGAACGTCTCCGCGCAACGCGTTGACGTCTCTGGAATCCATGATGCAGGTGTCCCGGCGATGGCAACGAGCGCGCCATGAGACGGAGATTATGCCGACGTGGTTAACATCGGCTTAAGGGCGTCCGGCAATGGGGCAGGCGATGGCGTGCTGTGTGGGCGGGTCCCGCAAGGCGTGGTTGCACGCCGGGGAGGCTTGACGGGTGCCGCCGCCGTGAGACCGTTTCCGGTTGCGCGATGCCAGGTTCTGGTGTCGAGCGACGCCACCCCCCTGTCGTCATGCTCGGTCTTGTGCCGAGCATCCGCTGCACGGCCCGCGATCTGAAGGACCATGGTGTTTGCGGGGACGACAGCAGATGCTCGACACAAGGCCGAGGATGACGGCGGAGAGGGAGGTGCTCTCTTTGAACGCAACAGGCGGCGCCGTCGCCGGCGCCGCCTGTTGTCTCATGTTGTGACGACGTGCTGCTTACAGCGTGCAGCCCGGTTCGCCGATCTCGCAGGCGCGGCGGCGGTCGCGGTCGCGGTTCCCACGGTTGTCGTTGGTGCCGTCCAGATCGGGGCGTTCCAGGGTGGGCCGATCGGCGTTGCGGCGGTCATTGTCCCGGCGGTCACCATTATCGCGACGGTCGCCGTTGGGACGGTCATTGTCCCGCCGATCATTGTCCCGACGATCCCGGTCGAACTGCGGGCGATCGCGGTTGCCGTCATTGTCGCGGTCGAACCGGGGACGGTCACGATTGCCATCCCGATCCCGATCCCGATCCCGGTTGCGATCGCGTTCGAAGTCGGGGCGGTCACGGTCTGGGCGGTCACGGTCGAAACGCGGGCCGTCATTGTCGAAGCGGTTACGATCCCGATCACGCTCGAAGCGCTCCCGGTCGCGGTCCCGCTCGACGCGGGGGCGATCCCGATCCCGGTCACGGTCGAAACGGGGACGATCGCGATCGCGCTCGAAGCGATCCGGGCCGCCGCGCCAGTATTCGCGGTCGCGATAGAAGTCGCGGTTCCGGTAGTTGCGATCCCAGTAGTTACCGAGTTCGAAGGTGACGGTGGGAATGCCGAGCGGGCGATAGTAGCGCGGCGCGACATAGACGCGGCTGCGCTGATACTCCGCCTGGACATAGGAGCCGGAGACCCAGCCGCGACCGCGCGAGAAGGAAACGTCGCACCAGTTGGCATCCGCAAGGCAGCCGTGGATTTCGACAGGCGCGCCGACAGGAATGACGACGACGGCGGGGTAGCGGGTGCTGGGGCCGGAGCGCATGTTGACATTGGCGGTGGCAAAGCCCTCCGCAGCGCTGGCCACGGCCGGTGCCAGCAGCGTGGCAGCCAGCGCTATGCCGGACAGGATGGATTTGACGGAATACACTCTAGGGTCCTCCAGAAGCTTATCCGGTTTCGGGTCTGCGGGCGGGGCGCTGGCAGACCGTGCCGAACGTTATGAGCAAGGTAAAACACGTCCACATGATGGCATCGTCCGGCTGCTGTCCCTTCCTGTTCGTGCTTCGACACGAGAGAGATTGTGTCGATCGACGGCGCCGGGAAAAGCCCTTTCCTCGGGGAGGCCTTCAAGCGCACGGGAAGCAGGCAAGGCACGGATGAACGCCGTCACACGAGAAGTGGCGAAGCAGAAAACAGCTTCTGCCTGTTTTTGTTCCTAGGTGGACTGGCCTGAACGGATCCTGAACGGGTAGGAAGCACGTCTTCGGCGTCCAGAGATCCAGGCGCAGCATCGCCCGGAAATACGGCGTCTTGCGGCGGAGCGCGGAACAAAATGGACGATCTCCCGTTTAGGCGTCAGTTCGAACAGGAGCCCCGGACAATGATCGATAAGAAATTCGCCACCGTTTCCAGCACGGAAGCCGAAGTCGAAGCCAGCGTTGCCAAGAGCGAACTCGACAGCCAGATCTCCGATCTGCGTGCCGAAATCGCCCGTCTGACCGACTCGGTCTCCGCAATCGGCAGCGGCGCGAAGGCCGTCGTCCAGTCCGAAGCCGAAGTGCTGACCGAGCGCCTGCGTGACCGCGTTCGCGAAGAGCCCGTCACCACGCTTTTGACGATCGCCGGCGTATCCTTTGTGCTGGGCCTTCTCGCCCGCCGCTAAGGCCAACTGCCCGTCGTGACGACACAAAGCCATTCAGCCGCAATGTCCTAAGGGATATTGCGGCTTTCGGCGACTGGAGCGCACTGCATGATTTTATCCTGACATCGAAACGGATTTCGACGTCAGGATAAAATCATGCAGCGAATATAAGTGCCATAGCGAACCTGCGTGCGTCATATATGACGTACGGCGCTGTCGGCAGCTCGGTCGAAAACAGACATTCTCGCATGCGAATCACGGGTTTCAACGGGCGGACGACAGGTTTTCGGGATGTTTTCCATCGCTAGGTTTGGGGTATCCAAAGTTAAGAGCTTGTTTACTAAGCTGTGGCCCAATCATCCTGCGGGCCGGCACGCTCAGGACGTACCACCGACATCGCAGTATGAGCCTAAATACATCCGGAATCATCCGGAAGAAGGAGCAACGAGAACGGCGCTCATGGCTGGCCCTAACGGGTCGGTGAAGCGTCAGCCCGACGAGGGCAGGATGAAATCTGTTTCAAGTTCATCCGTCTCATCCCGTTCATTGGAGACGAGAATGGCCGATGTTATCAGACTTCAAGACCGCCAGCACCGCGGCGGCCGCAAGATGAGCCCCGATGGAGCCCGTCACGACGCGACGATCCTGCTGTTCACCGGTATTCGCTACGAGCGGATGGACGGCGTGACCCTTCCCAAGGTTTCCCCCGGGGTTTCCACAATCAAGCCGCTGAACGGCTCGACCCAGAAACACTGATTTTTTCCGGACGATCCAAGGCTGTCTTGCAGGTCTTGAGGCGTATGTGCGCCCTGGCTGAGTGCGACTTTCTTACCGAGACATCTTTTACCGAGACATCTTTCACCGAGACATCTTTCACCGAGACATGGGCCTTACCGAGACATGGGCTCACAACCCGCCTCACCGAGAAACTTGCTGGCCGCCGCCTCATAGCTGCCGAGCGGCGCAAGGGCTCTGAGAACGGCATAGCCTTCGTCTTCCGGCATCTCGACCGTAATGGTCTGTCCGATGGTTTCTGCCGGCTGTTTGCGGAGCTCCACCAGTTGCAGCGGCGTCGCCGCGACGACATCGACCCGGTCGTTGACCGCCGTCGCATCGCTCATACTGAAGATTTCGTTCGATCCGGAATCATAGATCGCGAGCGACCAGAACGGCACATCGCCCGACGCCGTGAACCGGACCGGCCCCCCGAGCACCGAAAAACCGCAGACGGCGACCCGGAGATAGGGATCGTCGTTGGCAAGACCCGTCGGCCCCGGCGCCGAGGTCAGCGGGAAGAAGCTGTCCATCTCGTAGAGCCCGAGCACCCGGCTATAGGCATCCTCCGCCGTGAAACGTGGCAGAGCGAGGATGATGACGATGTGCAGCAGGGCGGCACCGATGAGCCCGACGAGGACGGCATAGAGAAGGCTACGCATGGCCGCATCCCCGCGCCGTGATCTTCGGCATGACCAGCTCGATCGCGCCGGAGGAATTGGCGGTCGGCGCATCGAGAAGCGTCAGGACCAGGCGGAATCTCCCAGGCTGCGTGATCGCCAGCCAGTTGTCCGCCTGGGCGTCCGGTGCCACGTGGATGACGAAGGACGTATCCGCCTCGCGCAGCACGCTCCAGGCATTGAGCGCGACCGGCAGCGTCTCCGACGCCGTCAGCGGCCGGTCGGCGGTGTCTGTCGCAAAGAGGGTCCAGAAGCGGGCCGGGGGCGTGTTGCCGGCGATGTCGTAGCGGCAGGCGCCGGAGAGCGGCCGGCCCGTCTCGTCCGTTTCCGCCGTGAAGCGCATGCCCTCGGCCTTGCCATAGAGCAGCCGCCCGGCCCGCGCCCGGTGCGCCTTGGCGTAAGGGTCGGTATCGGCGGTCTGGGCATTGGGATAGGCGACCCACGGCCCGAGGCGGATGGAGCCGAAGCCGGTGGAGGCCTTGAGTGCGGAAATGCTCACGGCAATGCCGCCGCCGAAGGCGACGCACAAGGCGAGTGCGACGAGGAAGGGCACGCGAAACATCAGGGCTGGCCGCTTTCCACCGTCATTGGACGCCTTCATTTCCGGGATTCTGAATGGCGTTCCAGAGAGTCTCCGGCGTAAAATCATAGCCAAGGCGCATCCATTGCATCACATCGAACGGATGCGCGACAATGAGATCCGCACCGCCGATCTCGTACCGGAGAGCCTGCAGGGTTCGCTGGCCTGACGCCGTCGTGTTCACCACTTGCGTGTCGATCACGGAAGCATCCTTGGTTGCGAAATCCTTCAAATTGTCCGTCACGAGAATGTCGGCTTCGGTGCCGATGGCCGTCGCCAACACGCCGGCATCCTCGACATCCGGCATGGCAAAGCGCTCTTCTCCACCCAAAATGAGATAGGGATCGAGCGCTTCCGGACCATATTTCATGATGTCGATGATGGAACCGGAATATGCCTTAATTCTATCTTCCGTGAAATCCAGCCGACGGAGCACCGTTTCGAGAGTGTCGATCATATCGAACGAGATGACCAGCTGCGCTCTGTCAACCATGCCCCATGTCTGGTTGCTGACCATCGACAACAGGGTCTGCGTTGCCGTGCCTTTGCGACCACGGTCGTGCGCCATGATGTTGCCCACGAAAATGTTGACATCCAGCAACACGCGGACGGGACGGTCCATGACTACGTCCTGTGCGCCGCAGCACGGCTGAAAGCCGTTGCCTCTTCCATCATGTCGATCTCGCTGGACGCGTCGTCCGATCCTCCGAAACGGTGCTCGGATGCCAGGTCCATGGTCGCCTTCTCAAGTCGAACCCGCGCCGCCGCGGCCATCATTTCGCGGCCGAGCCTGACAATCGTATCCTGATCGTTCTGAGCGTTCAGCTCGAGCAGAAAATCTCGAACACCCTTGGGAAGCCCGACAAAGACCGTGATCGCGCTGGAAACCGCATTCGAAACGGACCTGTTTTCCATCGACGCGACCATCTTCAATTTCGTGGCCGTTCTGCCATCGACATTTGCCGAAATCGTGGAGGACATCGCAGGCTCCTATAGAAACACGTCATTTCTATATACCCTATTGGCCAGTGACCGGCAACGTCTGGATGGCAGAACACGTCACCGTCGCGTCAGTTGCTGGCGGCGGCGTCGAGCGCCGGGTCGGGGGCGGCGTTGGCGATTTTGCCGGGGATGGCGGGGGTGCTGACGAGGGGTGGGGTGGTTTCGAAGCGGGTGCCAAGCGATTTCAGCAGGCGGGTGACGTCGCCCGACAGCATGCGGGGGCGCACGAGAGGGGGGAGGGCGTTTTCGTCGGTTTTCGCGACGACGGGGGGCTTGTCCTTTTTGGACGGGGCGGGTGGTGGCGGGGCGATGCCGGGGATGGGGCGGTGGTCGATGCCGGTCTCGGCATAGTCCATCAGGCGCTTGAAGGCGATGGCGGGCAGGGAGCCGCCGGTCATGTTGTTGGTCGAGGTGTAGTCGTCGTTTCCGAACCAGACGGCGGCCGTGTAATCCCCGGTGAAGCCGACGAACCAGGCATCGCGGTAGGACTGCGTGGTGCCGGTCTTGCCGCCGGCGACGACGCCGTTGTCGAGGGCGGCCTTGCGGGCCGTGCCGATGATCGGGATCTGCGTCAGCATGTAGTTCATCGAGGCCGTGGCCTTTTCGCTGAGCACGCGCTGGGCCGGGGGCGCATCGCGGTTGAAATCGTAGAGCACATCGCCGTCGTAATTGAGGATCTGACTGAGGCCGTGGCGGCGCGACTGCAGGCCGCCGGCCGGGAAGACGGCGTAACCCGTCGCCTGATCCATCACGGTCAGTTCGGAGGTGCCGAGCGGAATGGTCTTGTCCGGGCGGATCGGCGTTTCCACGCCGAAGGCCTTGGCGAGCTCGACGATGCGGGGAATGCCGAGCGTATCCTTGGCAAGCCGCACCGGCACGGTGTTGATGGAGCGGGCGATGGCGCTGAGCAGCGTAACCTTGCCGGAAAAACTGCGGCCGTAATTCTGCGGCGACCAGCGGCCCCAGGTGATCGGCGCATCACTGATCGTCGTCTCCGGCGTCATGCCCTTTTCCATGGCCGCGGCGTAGGTATAGGCCTTGAAGGAGGAGCCCGGCTGGCGGAGCGCCTTGGTGGCGCGGTTGAACTGGCTCTCGCCGTAATCCCGCCCGCCGACCATGGCGCGCACGGCGCCGCCGTTCTCGATCATGACCAGCGCGCCCTGCTTGACGCGGTAGCTCTCGCCATACTGGCGCAGGCTGGATTCGATGGCATCTTCGGCCGCCTGCTGCAGGCCCATGTCGATGGTGGTGCGCACGATGAGGGAATGCTGGGCGAAGGGGGCGGCGATGCGCTGGACCTCGTCGAAGGCCCAGTCGAGGAAGAAATCGGGTGCGGTGACCTCGGCGCGATCGACCACGGATGCCGGATGAAGCCTTGCTGCGACCACCTGGCCCTCGGTCATCAGCCCGCCCTGGACGAGATTGGTCAGCACCTCGTTGGCGCGGGCGCGGGCGGCCGGCAGGTTGACGTGCGGCGCGTAGCGGGCCGGGGCCTTGAACAGGCCGGCGAGCATGGCGCTTTCGGCCAAGTTGATATCGGTGATGGCCTTGCCGAAATAGAACTGCGACGCCGCCGCCGCGCCAAACGTGCCGCCGCCCATATAGGCGCGGTCGAGATAGAGGCGCAGGATCTCCTTCTTCGACAGGTTGCACTCCAGCCAGACGGACAGGAAGGCTTCCTTGATCTTGCGCTCGAAGGTGCGCTCGTTGGAGAGGAACAGGTTCTTGGCGAGCTGCTGCGTCAGCGTGGAGCCGCCCTGGACGACGCCGCCGGCGCGCGCGTTGACGGTCATGGCGCGGGTGAGGCCGAGGAAGTCGATGCCCCAATGGTCGAAAAAGCGGCGGTCCTCGGTGGCAAGCACGGCCTTCACCAGCGTATCCGGCAGCTCGTCCACGGGAACGCTGTCCTCGTGGATGATGCCGCGATGGCCGATCTCGTTGCCGTAGCGATCGAGGAACGTGACCGCGAAATCGCTCTGGGCCAGCCAGTTGCCCTTGGTCTCCTGGAAGGCGGGCAGCGCCAGCGCCAGCAGAAGCACGGCCCCGACGGTGCCCCAGGTCATGCCTTCGCCGAGAACCTCGAACACGACGCGTTTCCAGCCGCGCACGCGAAAACGGCGGAAGAAGATGGTGATGTCTTCCCACCATTCGGCGAGACGGAAACCGGTGTGCCAGACGGTCGAATCGATGAAGGCGTCGACGCGCAGGAGGATGTGGCGCTTCTTTGGAAGCGCCGCAGGCGTCGTCGGAGACGCTGCGCTCTCCGGTGGCGCCGGGCGCGGTGTCGTGTCGGGAATGTCGTCGCTCGGGCTTGTCAACGCTTCGGACCGTCCTCAATCTCGCGCGGTGTTTCGATGTCGCACAGGCTGCTGGCGAAAGCAGGCTTTTTTCGCGCGGGATGGCGCTATACTGCCACGCAGCGACTTTCCCTTCCACGAGGATATGTTGCAACAGCCTTAAAATTCCGGAAACGCAGACTTACCTAGCGCAGGACGGCGGCTGGGTATAGATGAAGCCGGTACGGATGGCAGGACGAATCCATGGGCGACATGCCTTTCTGGAAGACCAAGACACTGGAGACGATGAACGGCGCGGAGTGGGAAAGCCTCTGCGACGGCTGCGGCTTGTGCTGTCTGAACAAACTGGAAGACTGGGATACGGGCGAGATCGCCTGGACCTCGATCCGCTGCACGCTGCTCGACGGCGACACCTGTCGCTGTCGCGACTATCCGAACCGGCAGGCGACCGTGCCGGACTGTATCCAGCTGACGCCCCAAGAGGTGCGCGAACTCCCTTGGCTGCCGCCCACCTGCGGCTACCGCCTCGTGCGCGACGGCGAGGACCTCTACTGGTGGCATCCGCTGGTGTCCGGCGACCCGGAAACGGTGCACGCCGCCGGCATTTCCGCGCGCGGACGCACGGTCAGCGAGGATGATGTCGATATCGACGACTTCGAGGACTATCTGGCGGACTGGCCGACGGATGGGAACAGAACGACGGAATACTGATTATTTTCCCGAACTAGGAAAATAGTCCTTGACGGCGTGACGGTCCTCCGGTAGGTTTTACGTATGGTCGGAGATGTGCGGATGCGGCGGGGCCGCGGGCGCGCAGCCGGCCTTTTTCATTCAAAGATTTCCCTATCTCACGACAGGACGATGCGATGACCGACGGGACCTATGATCCGGCGCTGTTCGGCGCGTGGACGCCGACATCTGCCTATGGTCTGGGCGCCGATGATCTGGCGCAGGCTGCGGACACCGAGCCTTTCGATGACGCGTTCCACCTGATACTCGACCGAAAATCGGCCGATATGCCCGCTGGCGAAGAGCTCACGGACATGCTGAACGGCATGACGCGGGAGCTGCGCGAGCAGATGCAGATGTTCCAGATGCTGCGCCAGCAGACCGACCGCAGGCAGACGGAGGCCGGCGAGGAGATCGACCGCAAGGCCGCCCAGGCCGACGCCAAGGCCTCGATCGAGGCGATGTCGCTGATCGTGCGGACGCTGGAAAAGATCGACAGCCTGCAGCGGACGCTGGCGCAGGACCGGGAACGGCGGGACGCGGAGGCACTGGACGATGCGGGGTACCAATCTCTTCTCGACACGCTCGAGGCTCTGGTCGAGCAGCGCGCTGTCGAGCGTTGCCGGGAACGCGACGTGGTGCTGGCGCAGGATGGTGGAGAACGAGACGGAACGGCTGGAGCCGGATGTGCTGCAGGGTTTGTCGCTCTGGCTGGCGACGGTTCCGTGCCCGCCGTCTCCCGAAGCGGAAATCCCCTCGCACCCTACGGATGAGCCGGATGCGGCGGAGGCCGCGCGGCGTCGGCGGATCGACGCGGCACATGCGGCGCGGTTTGCGGGGATCGTTTCGGATTTCGAGGATGGCGTGGCGCGGATCGGTGGAAGTTGGGAACGCTCGCTGGCACAATTGGGCCGCGTGGGGCGGGGGATGGCGGATGCCGGTGCTGCCGGTGGTTCCGCCAGAGCCGGAATGGCCGCGATGATCGCCGGGGGTGCCGTTGCCAAGCCTCCCGCGCCAGCCCCGGTTTCCACGGCTGTTGACTCTGGAAGCCTGGCGGGTCGGGCACATGCGGTGCAGAGGCCGGTAACGGCGGGAGATGGTTCGGTTCGGCCGATCGGGGCGGGCTCTGTTCCGCAAGGGGACGGGCAAACGCAGCCCAACGGTTTCGCGGACTGGCTGGCGGCCGCGGCGGGAGACCTTTCGCCGGTGCTTCTCGCACGGCTGGCGTCCGATTGGCGGCTGACCGGGCGGCCCGAGCAGCGACCGCCGCCCGGGGACTGGCGGGTGTGGCTGCTGATGGGTGGCCGCGGCTCCGGCAAGACGCGGGCGGGATCGCACTGGGTGCATGATCTCGCGACCGCCCCCGGCGCACGGCCGGGCCTGCGGATCGCGCTGGTGGCGGAAACGCTGGGGGATGCGCGCGAGGTGATGATCGACGGCGTCTCCGGCATCTGCCGGGTGGCGACGCGGCATCGGCCGGACTTCGAGGTTTCGCGCCGCCGGCTGGTCTGGCCGAACGGCACGATCGCCCAGATTTTTTCCTCGGAGGACCCCGAAAGCCTGCGCGGACCGCAATTCGACTATGCCTGGTGCGACGAGCTGGGGAAGTGGAAACATGCGCAGGCGACCTTCGACATGCTGCAGTTCGCGCTGCGGCTGGGATCGGACCCGCGCATTCTGGTGACGACGACGCCGCGGCCGATCCCGATCCTGAAGGCGCTGGCCGCCGACCCGGCGACGGTGCTGCGCCGCATCCGCACGGTGGACAATGCCGGCAATCTGGCGCCGGGCTTCCTGAAGGCGATGGACGGCCGCTATGGCGGGACGCGGCTCGGGCGGCAGGAACTCGACGGCGAGATGATCGCCGACCGGGAGGATGCGCTCTGGAGCCGGGCGGCGATCGAGGCGCTGACCCTGCGCGAGACCGGGCCGCTGAGCCGCATCGTCGTGGCGGTCGATCCGCCGGCGGGCTCCGGTGCCGACAGTTGCTGCGGCATAGTGGTGGCGGGCATCGACGGGCGGGGACGTGCGGTGGTGCTGGCGGACTGCTCGGTGGAGGGGGCAAGCCCCGCCGGCTGGGCGGCGGCCGTGGTGCGCGCCTTCCGCCGCTTCGACGCCGACCGCATCATTGCCGAGATCAACCAGGGCGGCGACATGGTGGCGGCGGTCCTGCGCGGCATCGACGCGCGTCTGCCGATCACCACCGTCCGCGCCAGCCGCGGAAAATGGCTGCGTGCCGAACCGGTGGCGGCCCTCTACGAGCAGGGCCGCGTGGTGCATGCCGGGGCGTTTCCGGCGCTGGAGGACCAGATGTGCGACTTCGGTGCCGACGGGCTCTCGTCGGGTCGTTCGCCGGACCGGCTGGATGCGCTGGTCTGGGCGCTGACGGCGCTGATGCTGGAGGGCGGGGGTGAGCCGCGGTTGCGGATGGTGTGATGGTGTCGGGTATATGGGGTATTTGCGGGCGGGGCGGCCCCTTATCCGGCTGCCGCCACCGTCTCCCGCCAAGCGGGGCGAAGGGACCTGGGGCAAGCGCTCGCTTTTGTCTCGAAGGCTGATGATAGGGGCGGGAGCCACGCCGCGTGTCCCTTCGCCCCGCTTGGCGGGAGAAGGTGCCGGCAGGCGGATGAGGGGCTGATGGTGGTGGTTTTGGTGTCTGAGGAAGGAAGGAAGGCCCTCTCTGCCCTGCCGGGCATCTCCCCCACAAGGGGGGAGAGGACTCGCGGGACGCCCTCAGCCCGAGTCTTCAAGGTTTTCGTAGCGAGCGAGCGGGTGCCCCAACTCTTCTCCCCCCTTGTGGGGGAGATGGCCGGCAGGCCAGAGAGGGTCTTTCTTTTTGTCCCCCCAAACCCGTCCCACAAACGAAAAGAGGCGCACCCGATGTGCGCCTCTCGTCATTCTCAAACCAACCTCGATCGCCTACTTCGCGCTGGCCGGAACGGGCTTGGCGGGGGCGGGGGTGGTGGTGCGGATTTGGCGCCATTCGTTTTCGAAGCGTTCGAAAAGGCTCTGGGAAATCGTCTTGACGGTCATGGTCTCTCCTTAACGCGACGGTTGAGTGCGGCGAAAACGCTTAAGGGGCACAAAGGTTCCGCGGATTAAGCCGCGGGGCGGACGGTCAGTCGCGCAGGGTCGCGGCGGGGCGGGCCTCCGGCCGGACGTCTGCGCGCGGGGTGGCCACAGTGACGGCGCGCATTTGCTGCCATTCGTTTTCGATACGGCTGAGGAGATGCGGCGGAATGGTTTCGCGCACCGTGGTCTGCGTCTTTTCCGTCGAGGTCATGCTGTCTCTCCCTATCGGTTTTTTTAAATTCGACCCTGAGTGGCCGGTCCCGCCTGCTGGTTTTACGCTGGCAGAGCCTAAACGAAAAGTAAATCAGTGCCTTAAGAGGTTTAAACGATTTAGTTTTCTTAAATCGATTGTATTGCGCATTTTTTGTGACAACCGGGCGTCTGCGGACGCCGGTGGACAGGGGATCAGCAGATGGACAAGGCTGTATTCTTCGGCAACGTTCGCCGGACGCTGTTTGGCGGGCGGCTGACGAGCGGGCAGGTGGCGGGGATGAGCGCGATCGTCGAGCGGGCGCGGGCGGGGCCGGGCGGCGTTGCCGGGTCCTATGACGGGCGGTGGCTCGCCTATATGCTCGCGACCGTGCATCACGAAACCGGGCGAAAGATGCAGCCTGTGCGGGAGACGATGGCGGCGAGCGATGCGCAGGCGATCGCCCGGCTGGACAAGGCTTTTGCGGCCGGACAGCTGCCGACCGTGCGCACGCCCTACTGGCGGCGCGATGCCGAGGGCAAGTCGTGGCTCGGCCGCGGCCTGGTGCAACTGACGCACCGGCGCAATTACGAGAGAGTGTCGGGCCTTGTCGGAATCGACCTCGTCGCCGATCCCGCCCGCGCCATGGACGGTGCGACGGCCGTCGAGATCCTTTTCGTGGGCATGGAGACGGGTGCCTTTACCGGGGTGTCGCTGACGGATGTTTTCAGTGCCGGCCGGACCGACTGGGTCGGCGCGCGACGGATCATCAACGGGCGGGACCGTGCCGTCGATATTGCAGCGCAAGCCCGGGCCTATCATGCGGCGCTGCGCGCTGCGGGGCTGCCCTCCATCAGAAGGATATCCTTGTCGTGAAAATGCTCATGAAGATGCCGTTCGGTTTGAAAATGCCGGGTTTTGCCGGGAGTGTTCCCAAGCCATCGGGAACGGCGTCCGGGCCGGGGCGCGAAAACAAGGCGGCCGGTTTCGTCGCTATCGCGCAGGAGGGGCGGGCGCACTGGACGGGGCGATCCTATGCGGCGCTGGCGCGGGAGGGCTTTTTGCGCAACCCGGTCGCCTATCGCACGGTGCGGATGATCGCGGAGGCCTCTGCCGCCGTGCCGCTGCTGGTCTATCGCGGCGGACACGAGCTGACCGACCATCCGGTGCTGCAGCTCATGGCGCGGCCGAACGGACAGATGGCGGCGGCGGACTTTCTCGAAACGCTCTACGGCCACCTGCTGCTTTCGGGCAATGCCTTCGTGGAGGCGGTGACGATCGGCACCGAGACGCGCGAGCTGCATCTGCTGCGGCCGGACCGGGTGCGGGTTCTGGAAGGGCGGGACGGGTGGCCGGAGGGCTACGAATATCGCGCGGGCAGTGCCGTGCGGCGCTATGCGGCGGGAACGGCACTGCTGCATCTCAAACTGTTCCATCCGCTGGACGACCATCTGGGGTTTCCGCCGCTGGCGGCAGCCCAGACGGCGCTCGACCTTTCCAATGCGGCGGCGACCTGGAACAAGGCGCTGCTCGACAATTCCGCCCGTCCCTCGGGCGCGCTCGTCTACCAGCCGAAGGAGGGCGGCAACCTCTCGCCCGACCAGTACGACCGGCTGAAGAGCGAGCTGGACGAGGGCTATAGCGGGCCGATGCGCGCCGGGCGGCCGCTGCTTCTGGAGGGCGGGCTCGACTGGAAGGCGATGGGCCTTTCGCCGAAGGACATGGATTTCGTCGAGGCGAAGAACGGCGCGGCGCGCGACATCGCGCTCGCCTTCGGCGTGCCGCCGATGCTGCTCGGCATTCCCGGCGACAATACCTATGCGAACTATCAGGAGGCGCACCGGGCCTTCTACCGGCTGACCGTGCTGCCGCTGATCAACCGCACGGCGACGGCGCTTTCCGCCTGGCTGTCCGACCGCTTCGACGCGCCGCTGCAGCTCAAGGCCGACCTCGATCAGGTGAACGGGCTTTCGGGCGAACGGAGCGAACTCTGGGCGCGCGTGGGGGCGGCGGATTTTCTGACCGACGCGGAGAAGCGGGCGGCGGTGGGGTATTGAGGTTCGTCAGCGCCGCTTTTCGCTTTGTAACGCCTCGGGCATGCGGTCGTCCGGCTCCGGGCCTTGATCCGGCAGGGATTCGAGAAGGGCGAGGGCGCGCGCAGGATCGCCCCGGGCGGCTCGCTCCTGCAACGAACGCAGGGCGCGGCGCTGGCCCATGCCATCGGAGATGAAGGCGAGAAAGAGCTGGTTGATCGACACATTCTCCTCCTTGGCCGCTTCACGGGCCTGATCGAGGAGATAGTCGGGAACGCGCAGGGGGTACTGGCTCATGGGGATGACCTTTCTGATCTGTGGCGAATGACGAAGTCTTGAGCCGTCAGGGCGATCAGGCCGAAGGCGGCGACGGACGGGTGCGAGAAATGCCGATCATGCGTGACGATCGCGTAGGCGCCGGCCGTCACGGCGCATTCGATCACCAGATCGTCCTTCGGATCATCCAGCACCGGACGAAAGCGGAAGAAGGGTGTCGTCCTTCTCGCCCTGAAACACAGGGCATCCAGAATGACATCGAGATCCTCCGAGCTGACACCCGGAACGATGCCCGGCCGCTTCAGGACGTCTTCGTATTCCAGCACCATTGCCGGTGTCAGCGCGAAGGCAATGGACGCATCCAGCATGCCGCGCAGCACGAAGCCGGAAGCACTCGAGCGCGAGCGAATGCCGCGCAGGATCACGTTTGTATCCGCAACGATCATAAGAAGGCGATATCACATACGATATCATCTTTCAATTGACCTATGCGGGTGTGGCGTGAGCGTTCGCCTCCTCTCTCCCATTCATAAGGACGAAACATATGGCCGAGATTCAGCCGGACCCGGTGCTGTGGGCGGCGCGGGGGATCGGCGCGGTGGCGGGGGCTGCCGTGTCGCTGATCTATCTCCTGCCGAAAAGCCGGCATGAGGCGGCGTCGCGGTTTCTGACCGGCACCGTCTGCGGGCTGGTGTTCGGCGGGCCGACGGGGTTGTGGGTCGTCGAGCGGCTGGGGATCTCGGGGCTCGTGTCCGGTGCCGAAGTCCTGCTGACGGGATCGGCGGCGGCGAGCCTCATGGCCTGGTGGGCGCTGGGCGCGGCCGTGCGGATTTCGCGGCGGTACGGGCAGAAATAGGCGGCCCCTTCCGCCAAGCGAAGCGGCTTTTCACGATACACACGGGGAGATTTCCATGGCGACAGACCGATATGCGGTCCGGCGGACGACGGCGGTTGCCGGGCTGACGCTGGCGGGGGTGACGGGCGAGGGGCGGTTTTCGGGTTATGCCAGCGTGTTCGGCGAGATCGATCTCGGCAAGGACACGATCGAGCGCGGGGCTTTCCTGCACTCGCTTGCCAAGCGCGGGGCGGGCGGCGTGCGGATGCTGTTCCAGCACGATCCGAACGAGCCGATCGGCACCTGGACGACGATCCGGGAGGACGGGCGGGGGCTGTTCGTCGAGGGGCGGCTCTCGACCGGCGTGGCGCGGGCCCGCGAGGTGCACCAGCTGATGAAGGGCGGCGCGCTCGACGGGCTCTCCATCGGTTTTCAGACGGTGAAGGCGCGCACCGACGCCAAGAGCGGCATCCGCCGCGTGCTGGAAGCGGACCTCTGGGAGATTTCGGTCGTGACCTTTCCGATGCTGCCATCGGCGCGGGTCTCGAACGTCAAGCATGCGCGGTTCTTCCGCGACAGGGAAACGGAGCTCGTGCGCACGATGCGGCGGGCGACCCGGATGATGGTGGAACGAAAGGATTTCTTGAGATGACGAATACACAGACCGCGGGTGCTCTGAAGACGGCCCCGGAGATCAAGACGATACCGGACACGATGGCCACGGCCTTCGAGGACTTCATGGGCGCCTTCGAGGTGTTCAAGGAGGCGAACGACCAGCGGCTGGGCGAGATCGAAGCCAAGCTTTCTTCCGACGTGGTGACGCGCGACAAGGTGGACCGGATTTCGCGCGGGATGGACGAGCAGAAGCGGGCGCTCGACCAGATGCTCCTGAAGAAGGCGCGTCCGGCGCTGGGCGGCAAGGCGGAGGCGATGAGCTTCGAGGCGGCCGAGCACAAGGCGGCCTTCGACAGCTATATCCGCCGGGGTGACGAAGGGGCGCTGCGGGCGCTGGAGGAAAAGGCGTTCTCCATCGGCTCGGCGAGCGACGGCGGCTATCTCGTGCCGGCGCAGACCGACACGGAAATCGGCCGGCGGCTGCAGGTGATCTCGCCGATCCGGGCGCTGTCGACCGTGCGGCAGGTGTCGGGCAGCGTTCTGAAGAAGCCGTTCGCGGTGTCGGGCCTTGCCTCCGGCTGGGTCTCGGAAACGGCGGCACGGCCGCAGACATCGACGCCGCAGCTCTCCGAGCTGACCTTCCCGACCATGGAGCTCTATGCCATGCCGGCGGCGACCGCGGCGCTGCTGGACGATGCCGCTGTCGACGTGGAGAGCTGGATCGCCGACGAGGTGGACATTGCCTTTAGCGAGCAGGAGGGCACGGCCTTCGTGACCGGCGACGGCGTCAACAAGCCGAAGGGGTTCCTGAGCTATGGCAATGTGGCTGAGGCCAGCTGGGCCTGGGGCAGCCTCGGCTATATCGCGACCGGCGCCGCGAACGGGTTTCGCCCGAGCGGGCCCTCCGACGTGCTGATCGACACGATCTACGCGCTGAAGGCCGGCCACCGGCAGAAGGCGAGCTTTGTGATGAACCGCAAGACGCAGGCCGACATCCGCAAGTTCAAGGATGCCGACGGCAACTACCTGTGGCAGCCGCCGTCGAACGTCGGCCAGGCGGCGTCTCTGATGGGCTTTCCGGTGGCGGAAGCCGAGGACATGCCGGATGTGGCCACCGGCGGCATGGCCATCGCCTTTGGCGACTTCCAGGCGGGCTACCTCGTGGTGGACCGGACGGGCGTGCGCATCCTGCGCGATCCCTACTCCGCCAAGCCCTACGTGCTGTTCTACACGACCAAGCGCGTCGGCGGCGGGGTGCAGAACTTCGAGGCGATCAAGCTGGTGAAGTTCGCCGTCAACTGATCGATCAGGCGCTTTAGGGCGGCGGACGGAGCCCGCCGCCCGTACCACATCCCTTATCCAGACCGGAGATATCCATGACCATTGCCGAACTGGCGCCGCCGGTGGGCGAGCCGTTGACGCTTGCCGAAGCGCGGGCGCATCTGCGCGTCGACGACACGGCCGACGATGCCGTGATCGCCGACCTCATCACCACCGTGCGCGACCATCTGGAACGGACGACCGGCCTCGTGCTGATCGCCCGCAGCTTCCGCCTCTACCTCGATGCATGGCCGGATGCCTCCGTGCTGGAGATCGGGCGGGGGCCCATCGTCAGCATCGAGACGATCACCGGCTATGACGCGCTGGGGGCGCCGTTCGAGGCGGATATGACGGGGTTCGTGCTGGATGGCGCGGCGCTTCCGGCACGCCTGTTCCTGCCGGTGGCGCTGGAAACAGCGCGGGCGGTGAACGGCATCGAGATCGACTTCACCGCCGGCTTCGGCACGACGGGGGCAGAGGTGCCGGCCTCGCTGAAGCGGGCGTTGCTCCTGCATCTGGCGCTGCTCTACGCCTATCGCGGTGCCGTTGCCCCCGGCGATCAGCCGGCGGACGTGCCGGCCGGCTACGATCGGCTGGTCGCACCCTTCCGTCGGATGAAGCTCTGACCATGCGCACCGACACGATCGACCCAGGCCGCATGACGGCACGGATGGAACTGGAAAGGCCGGTGGAGACGCCGGACGGGCAGGGCGGCATTTCGCGGACCTTTGCGAGCGCCGGCGCGCTGTGGACGCTGATCGAGCCGCGCGGGGCGCTGACCGGCGAGCGGCGCGACGAGGGGGTTTGCGATGTCGAGCATGACGTGTGGATCCGGCATCGCACGGACGTGTCCGCCGGCATGCGCTTTCGCAAGGGGGCGCGGCTGTTTGTCGTCTTGTCGGCGTTCGATCCGGATGAGAGCCGGCGCTACCTCGTGTGCCGCTGCCGGGAGACCTTGATATGAGCGGGGTCATGAGTGCGGGGAATGCGCTGCAGGCGGCCGTGTTTGCAACGCTTTCGGGCGATGCGGCCCTTTTGGCGTTGCTGGGGGATGGCGGCATTCATGATCGGCTGCTGGAGCGGGCGGAGCACCCGTATCTGCGCCTTGCCGGGATCGAGAGCAGCGACTGGTCGACGGCGAGCGAGCCGGGCGAGGAGCACGCGATGACGATCGAGGTGCGCGGGGCAGAGGGCGGCAACCGGGTGGTGCAGGACATTGCGGGCCGCGTGCGGGCGCTGCTGCACGATGCGGGCCTCTCGCTTGCCGACCATCATCTTGTCAACCTGCGGCATGAGGGCACCCGCACGGCGCGCGACGGCGCGGCGCGGGGGCATGTGGCGGTGATGCGGTTTCGCGCCGTGACCGAGCCGATGGGCTGAGCGAGCGCCGGGCCTGATGTAACCAACCGAATGCACACGGAAAGGGACGAGCCGATGGTGGCGCAGAAGGGCAAGGATATTCTGCTGAAGATCGAGACCGGCGGCGGGTTTACGACCGTGGCCGGGCTGCGGTCGAAGCGGCTGGCGTTCAATGCGGAGACGGTCGACGTGACCGACGCGGAATCCGGCGGGCGCTGGCGCGAACTGCTGGGCGGGGCGGGCGTGCAGCGCGCATCGATCGCCGGTGCCGGCATTTTCAAGGATCAGGCGTCCGACGCGCTGGTGCGCTCGACGTTCTTTTCGGGCGCGATCCTGATCTGGCAGGTGATCATCCCGGATTTCGGCACGGTGAGCGGCCTCTTCCAGCTGACGACTCTGGAATATAGCGGCCAGCACAATGGCGAAGTCCAGTTCGAGGCGGCGCTGGAATCGGCCGGTCCGCTCAGCTTCGTGGTGGCGTGATGCGGCCGCGTGAGAGACGCGTGACCGGGCGCGCGAACCGGCATCGCGGCGAGGTGGAGGCCGTGATCGACGGCGAGCGCCGTATCCTCTGCCTGACGCTCGGCAGCCTTGCGGAACTGGAAACCGCCTTTGCCGCCGATAGCCTTGCCGCCTTGGCGCGGCGTTTTCTGGCCGGCGGGCTGAAGGCGGAGGATCTGATCGCGATCCTCGCGATCGGCCTGCGCGGGGGCGGCAATATCGTGTCCGACGAGGACGTCGCAGGCATGTCCGTCGAGGGCGGGCTGGCGGGTCTGGCGCGGCTGGTGGGCGAGCTTCTGACCGCAGCCTTCGGCGGTGAACCCGAGGATGGCGCGCGGCCGGACCCCTGAGCGCCGTGGACGGCGAGGACGGGGCGGCACCGGCGCCCTTTCCCTGGGAGGCGGCCATGGAGGCTGGCCTTTCCCGTCTGCGGCTGCCGGCGCGTGATTTCTGGCGGATGACCCCGAGGGAATTGGCGGCAGCTCTGGGCCTTGGTGTGCGAAAGGGCGCGGCCCCCGACCGCGCCGGGCTTTCCCGGATGATGATGCAATTTCCAGACGATGACGGCACAGGAGGCGGATATGGCGGATGAGGCGGACAGTGGCGGCGATTTCCCCGCGATGATTGCAGAGGGTAAAGCGCTGGATGCGGTGCTCGCCGATCTTGAGCGCAGTGCCGGCCGGTTCGGTTCGGCGATGACGAGCGCGCTTTCGAGCGCCGTGCGCGGTGGAAAGGGGCTCGACGATATCCTGAAGAGCACCGGGCTTCGGCTGGTCGATATCGCGCTGTCCGCGGGGCTGAAGCCGTTGCAGGATGCGGTGTCCACCGGGATCGGGGCGGTGTTCGATGGGTTGGCGCAGGGGGCGGGCGCGGGTGGCGCGGCGCCGTTCACGGGCAGTGGAAGCCTTGCGACGCCGCGGTTTCTGTCGGGGCTTTCGGCGGGCGGTGCAGCGGGTGGCGGGGGTTCGTCCGTTGCCGGGAATGCGGCCGCGCCCATGCCGGGCGCGGGCGTGACGGCAGGCATTGTGCCGAACGTGGTGTTCAACGTGACGGCGAGCGACGCCGACAGTTTTCGCCGCTCGGAAGGGCAGATCGCGGCCATGCTGACCCGCACCGTCGGGCGCGGGCGGCGGGGTGTTTGAAGAGGACTTGATATGGATCAGGGATTTCACGAGGTGCGGTTTCCGATGCGGCTGGCGCTGGGGACCAGCGGTGGGCCGGTGCGCCGAACGGATATCGTCAGCCTGTCAAACGGGCGGGAGAACCGCAACAACCGCTGGCGGGACGCGCGGCGGCACTATGATGCGGGGTCCGGCCTCCGCGAGATCGACGATCTCTATGCGGTTCTCGCTTTCTTCGAGGCACGGTCCGGACAGTTGCACGGGTTTCGCTTCCGCGATCCGGTGGATTTCCGCTCCGGGCCGCCGGGACGGGCGGTGACGGCGAGCGATCAGGCGATCGGGACCGGCAACGGGACGACGGATCGCTTTCAACTGACCAAGACCTATGCGGATGCGGGCGGCGGCACGGTGCGCGATATCGTGAAGCCGGTGGCGGGGACGCTGCTGGTAACCGTGAACGGCGCTGATGTGGCGGGCGAGCATCTGGCGCTGGATGCGACCACGGGGATGGTGACGTTTGCGGCCGGGCATGTGCCGCCTGCGGGGGCTTTGGTGCGGGCGGGTTTCGAATTCGACGTGCCGGTGCGCTTCGACACCGACCGGATCGACGTGGATCTGGCGCAGTTTCAGGCCGGGCGCATTCCGACCATTCCGCTGGTGGAGATCCGGCCATGAGAGAGATTCCGGACACGCTGGCGGCACATCTGGCCGGCGATGCGACGACGGTGTGCCATGGCTGGCGGGTGACGCGGCGCGATGGCGTGGTCATCGGCTTTACCGAGCATGACCGCGATCTCCGCTTCACTGGCACCGACTTTCTGGCCGCAAGCGGTTTTCGCGCGAGCGAGACGGAAGCGGCGGCGGGGCTGGCGGCGGATGCGGGCGAGGTGACGGGCGGCTTTTCGAGCGCTGCCATCAGCGAGGCCGATGTGGCGGCGGGGCGCTATGACGGCGCGCGGGTCGAGCAGTTTGTGGTCAACTGGCAGGCGCCCGAGCAGCATATGCTTTTGACCGTGCAGGATATCGGCGAGGTGATGCGGGCGGGCGGCGCCTTTCGCGCCGAGCTTCGCAGCCTGACGCACCGGCTCAGCGAAGTGCAGGGCCGCAGTTACGGGCGGCGATGCGATGCCGCTTTCGGCGATGCCCGATGCGGCGCGAGCCTTGCCGGACGGAGCGAGACGGGCGTGATCCTCGAGGTTGCCGGCGATGTCGGGCTGGTCGTGTCCGGTCTTTCGGCCGCCGTCGGGGCCTATCGCTACGGCCTCATCCGCATGACGAGCGGGGCGAATGTTGGTTGGACCTGCGATGTCGAGGATCACGTTGTCGAGCTTGATGGAGCAACGGTGCGGCTCACCCTGTGGCTGCCGCCGCCGGTGCCGCTGTCGGCGGGCGATACGCTCACGGTGACCATGGGGTGCGACAAGAGCTTTGCCACCTGCCGCGACCGGTTTGCCAACGCGCTCAACTTTCGCGGCTTCCCGCACATGCCGGGCAGCGACTTTTCCTATGGCTATGCGGATGGGGAGACGGTGCATGACGGACGACCGTTGTTTGCATGACGAGTCCATGCGCCTTCAGGTGCTGGCCACGGCGCGGGACTGGCTGGGCACGCCCTACCGGCATCAGGCGAGCCTAAAGGGTGTGGGCTGCGATTGCCTGGGGCTGGTGCGCGGTATCTGGCGCGATATCCATGGCGCGGAACCGGAGACGCCGCCGCCCTACCGGCCGGACTGGGCGGAGCGGAGCGGGGAGGACCGGCTGTGGGACGCGGCGACGCGGGCCATGGGGCCGCCCATCGACCTCTGCGCGATGCTGCCGGGCGACCTCCTGCTCTTCCGCTGGCGGCTGGGCATGCCGGCCAAGCATGCGGGGATCTTTAGCGCGTCTGAAGATCCCGGCACAGCGCGCTTCATCCACGCCTATGAGCAGGCGAGCGTCGTGGAATCGGCGCTGGTGCCTTCCTGGCGGCGGCGGATTGCCGGCGTCTTCCGCTTTCCCGAGAAGGTTTGAGAGAGATGGCGACCATTCTTCTGCAGGCGGCGGGGGCAGCGCTCGGCAGCGTGTTCGGGCCGCTGGGCGCGATCGTCGGGCGGGCGGCCGGCGCGCTGGCGGGCTCTGCCATCGACCGCTCGATCCTCAACGGCATGACGACCGTGACCGGCGCGCGGCTGGGCGATGCCCGCGTGCCCGGCGCGGAGGAAGGCACGGCCATTCCGCGCGTCTACGGGACGATGCGGATCGGGGGGACGCTGATCTGGGCGACGCGTTTCGAGGAGCAGGTGCATCGCGAGCGGCAGGGTGGCAAGGCGAGCGGGCCGCGCGTCGAGACCTTCCGCTATTTCGCGAACATCGCGCTCGGCCTTTGCGAAGGGCCAATCGCCGGGATCCGGCGCGTCTGGGCCGACGGGCGCGAACTCGATCTCTCGACCGTCGAGATGCGGCTCCATACCGGAGCCGAGAGCCAGGCGCTCGATCCGCTGATATCGGCGAAGCAGGCGTTGGGCGAGACGCCGGCCTATCGCGGGCTGGCCTATGTGGTCTTCGAGCGGCTGCCGCTCGGGCCTTACGGCAACCGGATTCCGCTGCTGCATGTCGAGGTCATCCGCCCCGTCGGCCGGCTTGAGACGCAGATCCGCGCGGTGACGATCATTCCCGGTGCGACGGAGCATGGCTACGACCCGGCGCCGGTGCAGGAGAAGACCGGGCCGGGGGAGGCCCGCATCGTCAACCGCAACGTCTTTCACGGCGAGACGGACTGGCAGGCCTCGCTGGACGAGCTGCAGGCGCTGTGCCCGAACCTCAAGCGCGTGGCGCTGGTCGTCTCCTGGTTCGGCACCGATCTGCGCGCCGGGCAGTGCCAAATCCTGCCGGGCGTGGAGACGCGCGAACGTGGGCGGGAGAGCAGCGAATGGTCGGTCGCAGGTGTGGAGCGCGAGGGGGCGCACCTCGTCAGCCAAAATAGGGGTGGCCCGGCCTATGGGGGCACGCCCTCCGACCGGAGCGTCGTGGCGGCCATCGCCGATTGCAAGGCGCGCGGGCTGGAGGTGTTTCTCTATCCCTTCGTGATGATGGATATTTCTGCTGCCAATACCCTGCCGGACCCCTATGGCGGGGTGCGTCAGGCAGCCTATCCCTGGCGCGGGCGGATCACGGCGGCCGTGGCGCCGGGTCTGCCGGGAAGCACTGATAAAACGCCGGCCGTGCGCGGCGAGATTTCGGCGTTTTGCGGTACGGCCACGGTATCCGACAACGGGGGGGCTGGGGGCGCGGACGGGCGGTATCGCGCTTTCGTGCTGCATTATGCGCGACTAGTGCGGGATGCGGGCGGGGTGGACGGCTTCGTCATCGGCTCGGAGCTGCGCGGTCTGACGACGCTGCGCGACGGGGCGCGGCGGTTTCCCTTCGTCGAAGCGCTGACGGCGCTGGCGCAGGATGTGCGCGCGACCGTGGGGGCGGCGACGCGGCTGACCTATGCGGCCGACTGGAGCGAGTATTTCGGCTATCACCCGGACGACGGATCGGGAGACGTCCACTTCCACCTCGATCCGCTCTGGGCGTCGCCGGCGATCGATGCGGTGGGGATCGACAATTACATGCCGCTGTCGGACTGGCGGGACGGCGACATTGCCGAGGGCAACCCGGACGGGCAGCGGACGCCCGAGGACGGGGCGGTGTTGCGGGCCATGAGCGCGGGCGGCGAGGGCTTCGACTGGTACTATGCCAGCCCGGCGGACCGGACGACGCGCCGCCGCTCGGCGATCACCGACGGGCTTGCGGGCAAGCCGTGGGTGTTTCGCGTCAAGGACATCGGCGCATGGTGGGCGAATGCGCATCACGAGCGCATCGGCGGCGTCGAGCAGGCGGTGGCGACGGCCTGGGTGCCGGGCATGAAGCCGGTCTGGTTCACCGAGACGGGCTGCCCGGCGATCGACAAGGGGGGCAACCAGCCGAACGTCTTCTCCGATCCGAAATCGTCTGAAAGTGCGGTTCCGTATTTTTCGGGCGGCGGGCGCAGCGATGCGGTGCAGCGGCGGTTTCTGGAGGCGAGCCATGATTTCTGGCAGGGCGCGGATGCACCTGCGGGCGTCGATCCCGACCATATGTTCGTCTGGACCTGGGACGCGCGGCCGCAGCCGGCCTTTCCCGCAGCCCTCGACGTCTGGGCGGACGGCCGCAACTGGCAGGTGGGACACTGGCTGAACGGCCGGCTGGGCACGGCGACGATGGCCGATACGATCGCCGCCATTCTGGCGGATCACCGGTTTGCGGACGGCGACACCGACCTCGTCTGCGGCGATCTCGGCGGCTATGTGCAGGCCGAGCAGATGTCGGCGCGGGATTTGCTGGAGCCGCTGATGACGGCGGCGGGCATCGATGCGGTCGAGCGGGGCGGGCGGCTCGTTTTCCGCTCGCGCCTGCTGCAGGCGGGCCCGCCGACCCGGCTCGAAACGCTGGCGGAGGTGAAGGATGCAGCCCTGACACAGGACCTGCGCGGCGATGCCGGCGACTATGCCCGCGAGGCGATCCTCGACCATCTCGATCCCACAAGCGACTATGGGCGGACGACGGCCCGCTCGCGCAGGGCAGCCCCCGGCAACGAGCGCATCCTGCGGCTGTCGCTGGCCGGTACGCTGCACGAGGCGGCGGCGACCGATGCCGTGGACGCGGCGCTGCGCGACCATCAGGCCGGGCGCCGGCAGCTGAGCTTCGCGCTGCCGCCGAATGCGCTCGGGCCGATGCCGGGGGATATCGTGACCGTCCCTGAAGGACCGGCGGGGACTTTCGTCATCGAGCGGATCGACGATGGCGAGGTGCGCCGGGTGGAGGCGCGGGGCATCGTCCTGGGCGGTGCCAGCCGTTTCGTGCCGCAGGCGCGCGTGGCCGCGAACGGCCATAGCGCCTCTGCCGCCTTCGCGCCGCTGGTGCATCTGATGGACCTGCCGCGCTACACGGACGGGGACGCGGCCAGTTTCGCGCGGGCGGCGGTGTTTGCGCGGCCCTGGACGTCGGTGACGCTGTCGGCCTCGCCGACGCGTGAAGGCTATGCGGCGCGGCTGTCACTGGCGCGGCCGGCGCGGACGGGGACGCTCGTCGCGGATCTCGGTGTCGGCGTTTCCGGGCGGTTCGACCATGCGAATGCCGTGACGCTCGACCTGCATGCGGGGGAGCTGACGTCGATCAGCGATCTCGCGCTGTTTCAGGGTGAAAACCGGATGGCCGTGCTGTCGCGCAACGGCGCCTGGGAAATCCTCGGCTTCGGTCTGGCCGAGGAGATCGCGCCCGGACGCTGGCGGCTGTCGCGGCTGCTGCGCGGGCTTGCCGGATCGACCGATGCGCAGGGGGCGGGTGCGGATGCCGGTGCCACGATCGTGATCCTCGATGCGGCCGTGCAGCCGCTGGGCCTGAGCGGTGCGGAAGCCGGGCAGACGCTCAACTGGATCGTGGAGGCGCAGGGCATGCCGGCCGGTGCGGCGGAGACCTACAGCTTTGCCGGTGGCCTGCGCGCGGAAACGCCGCTTGCGCCGGTGCATCTGAGCGCCCGGCGGGATGCCGGGGGCAACCTGACGCTCCGGTGGATCCGCTGCGCGCGTGCCTCCGCCGATGCCTGGCTCGACGGGGAAACGCCGCTCGACGAACCTGTCGAGTCCTATCGTGTCGAGATCCTTTCGGGGACGCAGGTGGTGCGTGCAAGCGACACGACCACGAACGCGCTCGCCTATCCGCTGGCGCAGGAGATCGCGGATTTCGGGGCGCGGCAGAGCCAGGTGTCGCTGCGGGTGCGGCAGCGGGGGCAGGTGGTGGCGCTGGGGCTTCCGGGTGAGGCGCTGCTGGCGGTCTGAGACAGGGAGGGCGGATCGCCGCTGTGAATTGCAGCAAGACACGCCGGAAGCTGCCACCGGACGGCGGATCAGGGCTTGATCCGGAGCGGAGAAAGTGGCGTAACTCGCGCATTCATTCGCCATTCAGGCAGGGACCCCTAATACACACGCAACACCTCGGAAATGCGAAAGTGCGTTCATGCCGTCACCGCTGATCATCGCGATGCTCGCCGGAAGCCTGGCCGGAAGCCTGATGGTGCTTCCGCTGCCGACGGCGGCGGCGCCCTTCGGGGCCGGTGCCGCCGTGGCGGACGTGGAAGCCCTGCAGGTCGCGCCCGTTTCCGGCGATTGCAGCTCGGCGGCCTCGCAGGTGGTCGAGGAAACCGGCGGCGACCTCCTGTCGGTGCAGATGACCTCGGACGGACAATGCGTGGTGACGGTGCTCATTCCCGGCAATGGCGGACGGCCGAAGAAAGTGACGATGCGGGTGCCGATGTAGATCGGCCCTGGGTGGACTGTGCCTCTTCCATCGGATGGCGGGGGCGGGCACTGAACGCAATGCTGCCGGGCTTGCCCGGTAAGGTCCGTGACGACGGACAGACGGAGAGTGGTATCTGATGCGCATTCTGGTGGTCGAAGACGACGTGAACCTCAACCGGCAGCTGACCGACACGCTGAAGGAAGCCGGCTATGTCGTGGACCAGGCCTTCGACGGCGAGGAGGGGCACTATCTCGGCGAGGGCGAGCCCTACGACGCCATCATCCTCGACATCGGCCTGCCCGAGATGGACGGCATCACCGTGCTGGAGAAATGGCGTGGCGCCGGCCGGCGCATGCCGGTGCTGATCCTCACCGCCCGCGACCGCTGGAGCGACAAGGTCGCCGGCATCGACGCCGGCGCCGACGACTATGTGACGAAGCCGTTCCATGTCGAGGAAGTGCTCGCCCGCATCCGCGCGCTCATCCGCCGCGCGGCGGGCCACGCGACGTCCGAGATCGTCTGCGGCCCGGTGCGGCTCGACACCAAGGGCTCCAAGGCGACGGTCAACGGCATCGCGCTGAAGCTCACCTCGCACGAGTTCCGGCTGCTCTCCTACCTGATGCACCATATGGGGCAGGTGGTGTCGCGCACCGAGCTGGTCGAGCATATGTACGACCAGGATTTCGACCGGGACAGTAACACGATCGAGGTGTTCGTCGGGCGGCTGCGCAAGAAGATCGGCAACGACCTGATCGAGACCGTGCGCGGGCTCGGCTACCGCATGCAGGCGCCGGGTGTCGCTGAAAAGGGCGTCGCGGAAAAGGGCATGGCGGACAAGGACGCGAAGTCTTGAGGCGCGGCTGATGCTGCGGCTGCAATCGCTCACCGCCCGCGTTCTCCTCGTCTCCACCATCTGGGCGGCGGCGGCGCTCGTGGTGATCGGCGTCGTCATCTCGACGCTCTACCGGCAGGGGTCGGAGCGCGGCTTTCAGGACCTTCTGCGGGCGCAGCTCTACAACGTCATCAACTCGATCGTCGTCAACGACAAGGGCGTGCTCGCCGGCAGCCCGCAACTGGGCGACCTGCGGTTTTCGCAGCCGCAGACGGGCTGGTACTGGATCGTCGAGCCGATCGGAGAATTCAACACGCCGCCGCTGGTCTCGACCTCGCTCGGCTCCGGCAAGCTGCCGATCGTCAGCGTCGACGACGTGCCGTTCGACATTCGCTACGAGCGTTTCTACACGACGCTCGACAGCTTCGGCAACGAGGTGGAGGTGGCCGAGACCGAAGTGGTGCTCGACATTCAGGGCCGCACCGCGCGGTTTCGCATCGCCGGCAACCGCGACGTTCTCGAGGCCGATATCAACGATTTCAACCGCAATCTCTATCTGGCGCTGGCGATCTTCGGCTTTGGCGGGCTGGGCATGAACGCGCTCGCCATCCTCTTCGGCCTGCGTCCGCTGGATCAGGCGCGGCGTTCGCTCGAAAAGATCCGGGCGGGCGAGAGCGAGCGACTGGACGGGGTGTTTCCGCGCGAGATCCAGCCTTTGGCGAGCGAGGTCAATGCGCTGATCGACAGCAACCGGCGCATCATCGAGCGGGCGCGCATGCAGGTGGGCAACCTCGCGCATTCGCTGAAGACGCCGCTCGCCGTGCTGATCAACGAGGCGCGTGTGCTGGAAGCGCCGCATGGCGAGCTCGTGCGCAGCCAGGCCGACGCCATGC
Source organism: Rhizobium sp. PP-CC-3A-592 (assembly GCF_003217095.1). GTDB lineage: Bacteria > Pseudomonadota > Alphaproteobacteria > Rhizobiales > Rhizobiaceae > Ferranicluibacter. The sequence goes on along the minus strand of NZ_QJSR01000001.1, from coordinate 640,023 downwards.
AGGTGCAGGTGCAATCCTACCTCAACCGGGCACGCATCGCCGCGCAGCGCGAATCCGTGCTGGCACGCACCGAGGTGGAGCAGGCCCTGGAGCGGCTGGTGCGCGTGATGCGCCGCCTGCATTCGGAAAAGACCTTCCTCCTGACGATCTCGCCGCCCAACCTCGTGCTGGCGATGGAGCAGCAGGACGTGGAGGAGACCGTCGGCAACCTGCTCGACAATGCCGCGCGCTATGCGCTGAGCGAAGTCCGGATCACCGCGCATCTCTCGGGCGAAGGCGTGCAGGGGCTCGACCCCGGACGGCGGGCCTGGATCACGGTGGATGTGGAGGACGACGGGCCGGGCATCGAGCCCGCACAGATCGCCATGGCGATGAAGCGCGGGCGGCGGCTGGACGAGAGCAAGCCGGGCACCGGCCTCGGCCTTTCGATCGTGCGGGAGATCGCCGGCGAATATCACGGCACGCTGGCCATGGACCGCGCCGAGATCGGCGGCCTGAGAGCGACGCTGGTGCTGCCGGCCGCTTCGTGAAGGGCGGCACACGTTGCTGCGTGCTTTTTCGACACGGATCGGCGGGAAATGAACGGATGTCCTTGCTTATTTCGCGATGAGCTGTTGCCCGCATTTTGCGGCAATGCAAAATAAGCCCATCAACGCTTCCTGATGAAACCCGGATCCGCTTCGCGCATGACAGACAGACACCGTTTTCCCCGCATGATCAGGCTCGCAACCACGGGACTTCTCGTCGCGCTGGGCGTTGCGAGCGGCTGTGCCTCCAAGTCCGCCGCGCCGACGACGGCGGCACTCGGCGGCGTGGCGACGCGGGGGAGCGCCTCGTCCTCCTTTATCGCGGCGCTCGGCAACGGCATCATCGGGCAGAACGCCAATGTGAAGCTGTCGGGTGCGGATCGCCAGCGGGCGCTGGAAGCGGAATATCGGGCGCTCGAGGCCGCACCCGGCGGCCAGCCGGTCGTCTGGCAGGGCAGTGGCATGCGCGGCTCGGTCGTCGCGGCGGCGCCCTATCAGGTGGGTTCGCAGAACTGCCGGCAGTACAGCCATACGGTGACCGCGGGCACCGCCGACAACGTCGCGCGCGGCGTCGCCTGCCGCAACGCCAACGGCACCTGGACGCCGCTGACCTGACGCCGGTTTTCACGGCCGGCCGACTGCGGGCGGCCTATCGTCTCCAGCCGATGCCTCAATTTTCCGTCATGCCCGCTTTGCCGATTGGAACCCGGCTGTCCGCATAGTATGGCTGCCAGGTGAGCCTTACCCCATGTGCCGCCGCGGCATCATGGAAGGGCTCGATGACGGAGCGTCCTGTCGGGCGCGCTGTGAGGGCTTGAAAGACTGGACATGCTGTTCTGGATCATCGTTGCCGTGATGACGGCCACCGTCTCAGCGCTGCTGCTTCTGCCGCTGTTGCGGGCCGGTGGGCCAAGCACTGTAGCCGGACAGCATGACGCCGAAGTCTATCGCGACCAGCTGGAAGAGCTGAAACGGGATGCGCGGAACGGGCTGATCGCGCCCGAAGAGGCCGAGCTTGCCCGCGCCGAGATTGCCCGGAGGCTGCTCGCCGCCAGCGCCACGGCGGAGAAGGACAGGGTGCCGAACGGGGCGTCTTCGGCCGGCAGGGCCAACCGGCTGGCGCAGGCGGCTGTCATCGTCGTGCTGCCTGTGGTCGGGCTCTGTCTTTACTTGACGACCGGCAGCCCGGAGCTGCCCGATGCGCCGCTGGTCGCGCGTCTGGCCGACCCCGGCGACGACATCGAACTCCTTATCGCGCAGGCCGAGAAGCAACTGGCCGCCAATCCGGACGACGGTGCCGGCTATGACGTGCTGGCGCCGATCTACTACCGCAGTGGCCGCTTCGACGATGCCATCTCCGCGTTCTCCGACGCGATCCGCCTCAACGGCCCATCGCCGCAGCGGCTCGGTGGCTATGCCGAAAGCCTGATTGCGCGGTCGGGAGGACGGGTGGCGGCCGAGGCGCGCAAGGCGCTGGAGCAATCGCTGGCGCTGCAGCCGCGCGATCCCCGCGCGCGCTTCTACCTCGCGCTGGGGCTGGAGCAGGACGGCAAGGCGGCCGAGGCGCTGACGGCGTTTCGCGAAATCGTGAAGACATCACCGGCCGGCGCGCCCTGGCTGCCGCTCGTCAACGAGCATATCGCGGCGCTGGCGCCGGCCGATGCCGCACCCGCAGCCGGCGAGGCCAGGCTCGGCGGGCCGGATGCGGCGACGATCGCCAATGCCGAAGCCATGAGCACGGACGATCGACGGCAGATGATCGAAGGCATGGTGTCGAGCCTTGCCGCCAAGCTGAAGGAGGACCCCGCCAACCTCGAGGGCTGGCAGCGGATCATCCGCTCCTACACGGTGCTGGGCGAGACCGCGAAGGCGGAAGGCGCGCTGCGCGAGGGGCTTGCGGCCTTTCCGCGCGCGGGAGACGGCGGCCGGCAATTGCTGGCACTGGCGGCGGAACTCGGCATCGACACGGGGATGGCACCATGACGCGCAAGCAGAAGCGCCTGACGCTGATTGCCGGCGGCGTCGGCTTCCTGACCATGGCCGTGCTGCTCGTGCTCTTCGCCTTCAGCCAGGCGGTCGCATACTTCTACGTTCCAGGCGATCTCGAAAAGGCGCATGTTGCGCCGGGCACGCGCATCCGGCTGGGCGGGCTGGTCGCGGCCGGCTCGGTGGAGCGGAGCGCGGGCACGACGGTGACCTTTACCGTGACGGATACGCTGGCCAAGGTGCCGGTGACCTATACCGGCATGCTGCCCGACCTGTTTCGCGAGGGGCAGGGCGTGGTGGCGGAAGGCGCGATGAACGAGGCCGGCGTGTTCGTGGCCGATACGGTGTTGGCCAAGCACGACGAGACCTATATGCCGAAGGACGTGGCCGACCGGCTGAAGGCGCAGGGCGTCTCGCTCGGCGGGCAGGAGACGATCCGATGATTGCCGAACTCGGACATTACGCGTTGGTGCTGGCGCTCGCGACCAGCCTGCTGCAGGCCGCGCTGCCATCCATCGGCGCCTTCCGGCGCGATGCGGCGCTGATGGTGAGCGGCACGTCGGCCGCCTACGCGACCTTCATCCTCGTGGCGCTCTCCTTTGCGGCACTGACGCATGCGCATGTGACGTCCGACTTCTCCGTCGAGAACGTCTGGGCCAATTCGCATTCGGCGATCCCGCACCTCTACAAATTCTCCGGCGTCTGGGGCAATCACGAGGGCTCCATGCTCTTGTGGATGCTGATCCTCACCTTCTTCTCGGCGCTGGTCGCCTTCTTCGGCGGCAATCTGCCCGCCACCCTCAAGGCGCATGTTCTGTCGATCCAGGCACTGATCGCCACAGCTTTCGCGCTCTTTGTGCTCCTGACCTCCAACCCGTTCGCCCGGCTGGTGCCGGCGCCGGGCGAGGGGCAGGACCTCAACCCTGTGCTGCAGGATATCGGGCTCGCGATCCATCCGCCGCTGCTCTATCTCGGCTATGTCGGCTTCTCCGTCTGCTTCTCCTTCGCGGTGGCCGCGCTGATCGAGGGCCGGCTGGACGCGGCCTGGGCGCGCTGGGTGCGGCCGTGGACGCTGGCCGCCTGGAGCTTCCTGACGGCCGGCATCGCCATGGGCTCCTACTGGGCCTATTACGAACTCGGCTGGGGCGGCTGGTGGTTCTGGGATCCGGTCGAGAATGCCTCCTTCATGCCCTGGCTTGCCGGCACGGCGCTGCTGCATTCGGCGCTGGTGATGGAAAAGCGCGAGGCGCTGAAGATCTGGACGGTGCTGCTGGCGCTGATGACCTTCTCGCTGTCGCTGCTCGGCACCTTTCTCGTCCGCTCCGGCGTGCTCACCTCGGTGCATGCCTTTGCGACCGATCCGCGGCGCGGCATCTTCATCCTCGTCATCCTCATTCTCTTCATCGGCGGCGCCCTGACGCTGTTTGCGATCCGTGCCGCGCGGCTGAAGGCGGGCGGGCTGTTCGCGCCGATCTCGCGCGAGGGCGCGCTGGTCTTCAACAATCTCATCCTGACGACGGCGGCCGCGACCGTGCTGACCGGCACGCTCTATCCGCTGGCGCTGGAGGCTCTGACCGGCGACAAAATTTCGGTCGGCCCACCCTTCTTCAATATGACCTTCGGTCTCCTGATGCTGCCGCTGCTGTTTGCCGTGCCCTTCGGCCCGCTGCTCGCCTGGAAGCGTGGCGATGTGCTGGCGGCCGGGCAGCGGCTGTTTGCCGCCGTCGCTTTCGGTCTGCTGGTCGGCGCCGGCGTTGCCTATGCGCAGGGCGGGGGTCCGGTTCTGGCGCTGCTCGGGATCGCGCTCGGCGCCTATATGATCGGCGGCGCGGCGACGGATCTCGTGCTCCGCTCCGGCCTCGGCAAGGTGCCGCTCGGCACTGCCTGGCGGCGGCTGTCCGGCCTTCCGCGCTCGAGCTTCGGCACGGCGCTCGCCCATGCCGGCGTCGGCGTGACGGTCATCGGCATCGTCGCCGTGACGGCGTTCCAGAGCGAGCATATTCTGGCGATGACGCCGGGGCAATCGACGGAGGCGGGCGGATATGCGCTGCGCTTCGATGGCGTGAAGGCGGCCCAAGGACCCAACTATACCGAGGAACGCGGGCACTTCACCATCAGCCGCGCCGGCATCGTCGTTGCCGACGTCTGGTCGGCCCGCCGCCTCTACACCGCGCGGCGCATGCCGACGACGGAAGCGGGCATCCTGACCTTCGGGATGAGCCAGCTCTACGTTTCCCTCGGCGACGACCAGTCGAACGGCGGCGTCGTGGTGCGCATCTGGTGGAAACCGCTGATCCTCTGCATCTGGGGCGGGACCATCCTGATGATGCTCGGCGGTGCAGTGTCGCTCAGCGACCGGCGCCTGCGCATCGGCGCCCCTTCGCGGGCGCGAAAGCCGGTCCGCGGACTGCCCGAGGCCGCGGAATGACGATGTCTCGACGGGCGCGCAAGGGCATGCAGATGGCGGGGACGATGCTCGTTGCCCTGATGCTCGGACTTCTCACGCTCGGGCCGGCACGGGCGGTCAACCCGGACGAGGTGCTGCCCGATCCGGCGCTGGAGGCGCGGGCGCGCGCCCTTTCGGCCGAGCTGCGCTGCATGGTCTGCCAGAACCAGTCGATCGACGACAGCAATGCGGAGCTCGCCAAGGACCTGCGGCTGATCGTGCGCGAGCGGCTCGCACGCGGAGATACCGACACCGCCGTGATCGACTACGTGGTCTCGCGCTACGGCGAATTCGTGCTGCTGAAGCCGCGCTTCGAGGGCAAGACCCTGATCCTCTGGGGAACGCCGATCCTGCTGCTGGTCGCCGGTGGCGCAGCCATGCTGCTCGCCGCCCGTGGCCGCCGGCAGTCGCGGGTGGCGGGGGTGCCGCTGTCTGCGGAGGAAGAGGCGCGGCTGGATCAGCTCCTAAAATGAGCCTTCTCTGCATCTGGTTTACCAAATTATATGGGCTTATATGAAGTTATATCATCATATCTGTTTACGGCCATTATGGCGATAAACTCTGTAAAGTCGGTATATCATGGATGAGGTCCGAAACCCGTTTGCTCCCGGCGCAGGGACGCAGCCTCCTGAGCTTGCTGGACGTGACGGTATCATCAGCGAGGCCCGCATCGCCTTGCAGCGTGCCGTAAGGGGGCGCAGCAGCCGATCTCAGATGCTGCTCGGCCTGCGTGGTGTCGGCAAGACCGTTCTTCTCAACCGTATTCAGGAAATGGCGGAGGATGAGGATCATCTGACGTCCTTCATCGAGGCGCCCGAAAGCAATCGGATTGTCGATCTCTTGTATCCAAGGCTCGTTCAGGTGCTTCGCAAGCTGTCCACGACGGAGCGTGCACGGGCCTCGGCGCATTCGGGAATGCGTGCTCTGCGCAGTTTTGCAAGCGCTTTCAAGATCGAGATCGGCGATATCTCCCTGTCCGTCGATCCGGAAAGCGGAACGGCGGATAGCGGCAATCTCGAATTCGATCTGTCCGACCTGTTTCTCAAGATCGGGGAGGCGGCGAAATCGGCCGGCCGCGCCTGGACGCTGCTGATCGACGAGGTCCAGTACCTGAGTTCCGACGACCTCTCGGCGCTGATCGTCGCTCTTCACAGGGCAAACCAGAAGGCGCTGCCTATTCTTTTCTTCGGTGCAGGCCTCCCGCAGGCAGCGGCGCTGTCCGGCGAAGCCAAGTCCTATGCAGAGCGGCTTTTCACCTATCCCACCGTGGGTGCCCTAAACGCAGCCGATGCACAGGCCGCCATCAGAGGTCCGGTCGAGGAAGAGGGTGAGACGATCACCGATGATGCCATCCGTAACATCGTGGTGAAGACACAGGGCTATCCCTACTTTCTTCAGGAATGGGGCTATCAGGTATGGAATACCGCCGACGCGTCGCCGATTTCGGGCGATGATGTCGATGCGGCCTCGGTTGGTGCGATACGCCGGCTGGACGAAGGCTTCTTCAGGGTTCGTTTCGATCGGCTGACGCCGAAGGAGCGAGACTACGTCATCTGCATGGCGGAGCTGGGGAGCGGCCCTTACCGATCGGGCGACGTGGCCGAGCGTATGGGCGAGAAGGTTACGAGCCTTGGACCGACGCGGTCCAGCATCATACGCAAGGGCATGATCTACAGCCCGTCCCATGGGGATATCGATTTTACGGTTCCCCTCTTTGCAGACTATCTGCATCGGACCCGGGAGATCGATCGCGGCGCCTGATGGCTGGCGAAAAGGCCAACATTACCAAATGTTCATGCCCCAGACATTCCCTCGTAAGGTGGGGGAGCCTATCTCTGTCGTCATCGGTTGTTTCCCTCCAGTCACAGCCAGAGCAGAGAAGAAAAGGCACATCAGGATGACATCGACACGTTCTTTCCGTCCCTCCCTCAAGACCGTCCTGAAGACGTCCGGCGTCGCGGGTCTGGCCGCCGTCATGCTCTCGACGGGCATCCCGGCAGCCGTCACCAACTCCTTTGCAGAGCCCGTCCGGGTCACGGCGCCGCAGCAGGTTCCGAGCTTTGCCAATGTGGTCGATGCCGTCTCCCCGGCCGTCGTGTCCGTTCGCGTGCAGAGCCGCGCCAATCCCGTGTCCGAGGATGCCTCCAACGGCTTCTCGTTCGATTTCGGCGGTCGCGGTTTCGACGATCTTCCCGAGGATCACCCGCTGAAGCGTCTGTTCCGTGAATTCGGCGGCCCGAACGGTGGTCCGCAGCATGGGCCGAACGGCCCGCGCGCCGAACGCGGCCCACACGGCAAGGGTGGCGAAGGTCGCCTTCGTCCGACCTCGCAGGGCTCCGGCTTCTTCATCACCGAAGACGGCTATCTCGTCACCAACAACCACGTCGTCAGCGATGGCTCGGCCTTCACGGTCGTGCTGAATGACGGCACAGAACTCGATGCCAAGCTGGTCGGCAAGGACAGCCGCACCGATCTCGCGGTGCTCAAGGTCGATGACAAGCGCAAGTTCACCTATGTGGGCTTTGCCGACGACAGCAAGGTGCGTGTCGGCGACTGGGTCGTGGCCGTCGGCAATCCGTTCGGCCTTGGCGGCACGGTGACGTCCGGCATCGTTTCGGCACGCGGACGCGACATCGGCTCCGGCCCCTATGACGACTATCTGCAGGTGGATGCAGCGGTGAACCGCGGCAACTCCGGTGGGCCGACCTTCAACCTCGAAGGCCAGGTCGTCGGCATCAACACCGCGATCTTCTCGCCCTCGGGCGGCAATGTCGGCATCGCCTTCGCCATTCCCGCCTCGGTGGCGAAGGATGTGGTCGAGGACCTGATGAAGGACGGCAGCGTTTCGCGTGGCTGGCTCGGCGTGCAGATCCAGCCCGTCAACAAGGACATCGCCGACAGCCTCGGCCTTGCGGAGGCCAGCGGTGCGCTGGTGGTCGAGCCGCAGCCGGGTTCCCCGGGCGAAAAGGCCGGGATCAAGAAGGGCGACGTCGTGACTGCGGTCGATGGCGATCCGATCAAGGGACCGCGCGAACTGGCCCGCAAGATCGGCGCGATGAAGCCGGGCAGCACGGTCGATGTCTCGCTGTGGCGTGACGGCAAGTCGCAGAGCGTCAAGCTGGTGATCGGCACCCTGCCGGACGACAAGCAGGAAGCGGCGGCTGAAACGATCCAGCCGGACGAGCCTGCGCAGCCTGCAAGTGAAAAGGCACTGGCGGATCTCGGCGTGACGGTGGCACCTTCCGAGGATGGACAGGGCGTGACGATCTCGCAGGTCGATCCGGACAGCGACGCGAGCGATCGCGGCCTGAAGCAGGGCGAGAAGATCGTCTCGGTCAACAATCAGGAAGTGAAGTCCGCCGACGACATCCTGAAGGTGATCAGCCAGGCCAAGAAGGACGGCCGCTCCAAGGCGCTGTTCCAGATCCAGGCCGACAATGCCAGCCGCTTCATCGCGCTGCCGATCGACCAGGGTTGATCACGCCGCGCGATCGACCAAGGTCGATCACGCCGCGATAGCGTGACGGCGCGCCGCGAAATCGACGAGGTTTCGCGGCGTTGCCGTTTTCAGACCTGTTCTGTTTTCAAGGAAACACTGTGAAAGTGACGGGACCGGCAGTATGGTCAGCCACATGAAGATATTGATTGTCGAGGACGACCTCGAGGCCGCAGCCTATCTCTCCAAGGCGTTCCGCGAGGCGGGTATCGTCAGCGATCACGCCAGCGACGGCGAGAGCGGCTTGTTCATGGCGAGCGAGAACAGCTACGACGTGCTGGTGATCGACCGCATGCTGCCGCGCCGCGACGGCCTCTCCGTCATCACCGAACTGCGCGCTCGCGGCATCCATACGCCGGTGCTCATTCTCTCCGCGCTCGGCCAGGTGGACGACCGGGTGACGGGCCTGCGGGCGGGCGGCGACGACTACCTGCCGAAGCCCTATGCTTTCAACGAGCTTCTGGCCCGCATCGAGGTCCTCGGCCGGCGCAAGGGCGCGCCCGAACAGGACATGATCTACCGGGTCGGCGATCTCGAGCTCGACCGGCTGTCGCACACCGTCAAGCGGCAGGGACGGGAGCTGCTGCTGCAGCCGCGCGAATTTCGGCTGCTCGAATATCTGATGAAGAATGCGGGGCAGGTGGTGACGCGCACCATGCTGCTCGAAAATGTCTGGGACTATCATTTCGATCCGCAGACCAACGTCATCGACGTGCATGTGTCGCGGCTGCGCGCCAAGATCGAGAAGGACTTCGACCAGCCGCTGCTGCGCACGGTTCGCGGTGCCGGCTACATGATCAAGGACGAACCCAAGGTCGAGGGGCGCGCCGAGGCATGAGCCGCGTCGGCATTCTGATGCGCACGACGGCCGTGCGGCTGTCGGCGCTGTATCTCGTGCTGTTCTCGCTCTGCGCCGCCTTCCTCGTCTTTTACGTGACCGGCATGTCGCAGCGGCTGCTCGACCAGCAGACCAAGGATGCGGTAAGCGTCGAGGTCTCGCAGATCGAGGCGATCTACGGGCGTGCCGGCATCAACGGGCTGCTGCGGACGCTGGAGCGCCGCGCGCGCCAGCCGGGTGCCGCGCTCTATGTGATCGCCGGACCGACCGGCGAGATCTTCGCGGGCAACGTCGCCTCGCTGCAGCCGGGCCTGCTCGACAAGGAGGGCTGGACCGACGAGGCTTTTGCCTATCAGCGCTATACGGACGAAAACGGCAAGGACCGCCATGTGGCGCTGGCCCATGTCCTCTTTCTCGACAACGGCCTGCGCGTGCTGGTCGGCCGCGACCTGCAGGAGCCGGAGAAATTTCGCGTTCTTGTCCGCCAGGCGCTGATGGTCGCGCTCGGCGTCATGGGCATCGGCGCGCTGATCATCTGGTTTGCCATCGGCCGCAACGCGCTGAAGCGCATCGACCGCATGTCGGATGCCAGCACGCGCATCATGGCCGGGGACCTGTCGCAGCGCCTGCCGATGAGCGGTTCCGGCGACGAGTTCGACCGGCTATCGGAATCGCTGAACGCCATGCTCGGCCGTATCGAGAAGCTGAACGAGGGCCTGCGGCAGGTCTCCGACAACATCGCCCACGACCTGAAGACGCCGCTGACGCGCCTGCGCAACAAGGCGGAAGCGGCTCTGTCTCATAACACGTCCATCGACGGCTATCGTGGCTCGATGGACGAGATCATCAACGAATCCGACCAGTTGATCCGCACGTTCAATGCACTGCTGATGATCTCGCGTGTCGAGGCCGGCTCCTCGGCCGCCGAGATGAGCGAGGTCGATCTGTCGCAGAGCGTGGCCGATTGCGTCGAACTCTACGAGCCGCTGGCGGACGAGCACGCGCTGGCGCTGGAGGCCGAGCTCGAACCGGGCATCTCGATCACGGGCAACCGCGAGCTGATCGGGCAGGCGCTCGGCAATCTCATCGACAATGCCATCAAATATTCCGAAGGTGCCGCCGACCCGCGCATTCTCGTCCGGCTGGTTCGGCGCGATGGCGGCGCCGTCGTGTCGGTTGCGGATTTCGGCCCCGGCGTTCCCGACGACAAGCGGGAGGTGGTGGTGCAGCGGTTCGTGCGGCTCGACCAGAGCCGGTCGAAGCCGGGGACGGGGCTCGGCCTATCGCTGGTCGAGGCCGTCATGGAGCTGCATCACGGCAGCCTTGTGCTTGGCAGCACCTTGCCTGAGGCAGACGGCGCGAAGGGTTTGACGACGGAGATGGTTTTCCCGCAAGGTCCGAGCTGACGCTTTCCCTGCCGCATGTCGTTCTCCCGAAACCGCTACACACTTTCGGGCGGCATGCTGTAAGAGACGTTGGAAAACGTCGTGATCGGGAGGTTTCATGACCGGGCAGGAGCAGCCGACACGGCTGGCGGCATTGGTGACATGCGCGCTGAAGCCGATGAGCCAGAGCGAGGCGCGGAGTGTCAATGCCGATCTGAAGGCGATGGCGAAGGTCGAACCGCTGCTTCAGCCGCTTCTGGAGGAGGCGCCCGTGCTGCGCGATTTCCTCGTTGCGGCTTTCTCCCTGTCGCCCTACCTGCGCGATATCGCAGTCGCCCATCCGGCACTGCTCCTGAGAGTGGTGACGGAACCCCTCGGTTCTCTTCTCGATGAAACCATCGGACAGGCGCGCGAAAGCTGGCGGGGGCTCGACGTGACAGACGGCGTGCTCATGGAGCGTTTGCGCCGGGCCAAGCGAACAGCGGCGTTCGCGCTGGCGCTGCACGATCTGGCGCGGTTGACGGCGGCGCGCGATAGCGCCCGGCTGCTCAGCCTGTTTGCGGCGGCAGCGACCTCCGCCACGATCGACCATCTGCTTCTCGGCGCGCATCGCCAGGGTAAGATCCGGCTCGGCGATGAAGACCGGCCGAGTGCCGGCTCGGGCGTCATCGTTCTCGGCATGGGCAAGCTCGGTGCCGACGAGCTGAACTATTCCTCCGATATCGATCTCGTGGTGTTCTACGAGCCGGAAGCGCTCGGTTTTGCCGATATCCTCGACGCCTCCGACATTTTTGCGCGCCTGCTGCGCCGGCTGGTGCGGATCCTGCAGGAGCGCACGGGCGACGGCTATGTCTTCCGCACGGACCTGCGCCTGCGGCCCGATCCGGGCGCGACGCCGCTTGCCATTCCGGTCGAGGCGGCGCTGATCTACTACGAGGGACGCGGGCAGAACTGGGAGCGGGCGGCCTATATCAAGGCGCGGCCCGTCGCGGGCGATCTGGAGGCTGGCGAGCGGTTTCTGAAGGCGCTCCGCCCCTTCGTCTTCCGGAAATATCTCGATTACGCGGCGATCGCCGATATCCACTCGATCAAGCGGCAGATCCACGCGCATAAGGGCCATGGCGAAATCGCGGTGAAGGGGCACAACGTCAAGCTCGGCCGCGGCGGCATCCGCGAGATCGAGTTCTTCGTGCAGACCCAGCAACTGATCGCCGGCGGCCGTGCTGCGGCCTTGCGCGGACGCGAGACGGAGGCGATGCTGGCCGCGCTGGCCGAGGCCGGCTGGATCGACGCGGGGACGCGGGACGAGCTGACGCAGGCCTACTGGTTCCTGCGCGATATCGAGCACCGGATACAGATGGTCCGCGACGAGCAGAGCCACATGCTTCCGACCACGGAAGGTGAGCTGAAGCGCATCGCGCTGATGGCGGGCTTTGCCGACACCAAGACCTTTGCTGAGGCGCTTTCGCGCGTCATGCGGACGGTGGAGCGGCGCTATGTGCAGCTGTTCGAGCGGGAGGCCGAACTCTCCTCGGAGCTGGGCAACCTCGTCTTCACCGGCCAGAAGGACGATCCCGACACGCTTGAGACCATTCACGGCCTCGGCTTCGAGCGGCCGAAGGACATCGCCCGCGTGATGCGCACCTGGCACAATGGCCGCTACCGGGCGACCCAGTCCGTCGAGGCGCGCGAGCGGCTGACGGAGCTGACGCCGCGGCTGTTGAAGGTGTTCGGCGAGAGCCGGCGGGCGGACGAGGCGCTGCTGCGGTTCGATGCCTTTCTGTCCAAGCTGCCGGCCGGCATCCAGCTCTTCTCGCTGCTCGGCAACAATCCGGCCCTTCTCTCCCTGATCGTCACCATCATGTCGGCCGCCCCCCGGCTTGCCGATATCATTGCGGGCAAGCCGCATGTCTTCGACGGTATGCTCGACCGGCGCGTGCTCGACGAGATGCCGGAGCGGGCGGACCTTGCGCACCGGCTGGACGACTTCCTCTCGACGGCCCGCCATTACGAGGACCGGCTCGACCGCCTGCGGATCTTTGCCTCCGAGCAGCGCTTCCTCATCGGCATCCGGCTCCTGACCGGTGTGATCGATGGCCCGGCCACGGGACGCGCGCTGACCGATCTCGCCGAGATTCTGGTTGCCGCGACCTTCAAGGCCGTGCGCCTGGAGATTGCCGAGGCGCATGGCGAGATCGCCGGCAGCAGCGCGTCGCTGGTTGCGATGGGAAAAGCCGGCAGCCGGGAGCTGACGGCAGGCTCCGACATCGACCTGATCCTCATCTACGATCATGATGGCGACGCGGCGGATTCCGACGGTCCCCGCCCGCTCGACGCCGCCCGCTACCATGCCCGCCTGACACAGAGGCTGATCGCGGCTTTGTCCGCGCCGACGGCCGAGGGCGTGCTGTATGAGGTCGACATGCGGCTGCGCCCTTCGGGCAACAAGGGCCCCGTGGCCACCCGTCTGCCGGCCTTCGTCAAATATCAGCGCGAGGAGGCCTGGACCTGGGAGCACATGGCCCTGACCCGCGCCCGCCCGATCGCCGGTGACAGGAATATGATGCAGGCGACGGCGGACGCGATCCAGGCGATCATCGCGGAACCGGGGGATGCGAAGGTGCTGCGGAAGGACGTGCGCGAGATGCGCCTGCTGGTGGAGGCGGAAAAGCCGCCGGAAAACGGCTGGGATTTCAAGCTCATCCCCGGCGGCCTCGTGGATATCGAGTTCTCGGCGCAACTGATGTTTCTGCTGGCCTCTGCGGAGGGCAAGACCCTGCCGGCCTGCGGTCTGCCGACAGCGGGCGTGCTGGAGCAACTGGGCCCGCGCTTTCTGTCGGATGCGGATCTCACGCTGATGACGCGGGCGCTGGCTTTGATGACCGATCTCTCGCAGATCATCCGCCTCTGCATCGACGGCCCGTTCGATCCGAAGCAAGCTCCGGCCGGCCTGATCGAGCGGCTCTGCCGGGCAGGCGATGCGCCCGACATCAAGGTGCTGGAGGCCGAACTGCGGCGGCTGACAAAGGCCGTGCGCCGCATATTCCTCGCGCTCGTTTCGGAACCGGCCTGAGCGATCAGACCGAGTCGGGGATGCGCACGGAAATGATCGTGCCGACATTTTCGGCCGAATGGATCTTCATCCGGCCGCCATGCAGCGTGGTCAGCGAGCGGGAGATGGCAAGCCCGAGGCCGGAGCCACCCTTGCTCTTGGCGTATTGGCTCTGAACCTGCTCGAAGGGAAGGCCGATCTTGCGCATGGCGGAGCGGGGAATGCCGATGCCGGTATCGGCGATCGTCAGCATGACCGCGCCGGAGACCTTGCGCGCCCGGAGCGAAATGCGCCCGCCTTCATTGGTGAACTTCACGGCATTCGAGAGCAGATTGAGCAGCACCTGCTTCATCGCCCGGCGGTCCGCGACCATCGTCAGGCCCGAGGAAACCTGATGGATAACGCTGATGTTCTTCTGCGTGGCGGGGATGGTGGTGAGGCGCAGCGTTTCCTCGATCAACGGCGCAAGGTCGATCCGCTCGCGGTCGATCCGCATCTGCCCGGCCTCGATCTTCGACATGTCGAGAATATCGTTGATGACGTTCAGGAGATGCTTGCCGCTGTCGTGGATGTCGAGGGCGTATTCGCCGTATTTGTCGGAGCCGAGCGGACCGAACATGCGGTGCTTCAGGATCTCCGAGAAACCGAGGATCGCGTTGAGCGGCGTGCGCAACTCGTGGCTCATGTTGGCGAGGAACTCGGACTTCGCCCGGTTGGCGGCTTCGGCGCGCTGCTTTTCCGCCAGATAGTTCGCGTTGGCGATCGACAGTTCTGATTTCTGGTGCTCCAGCGTCATGCGGGACGTCGAGAGATCGCCGATGGTTGCCATCAGCCGGCGCTCAGATTCGCGCAGGCGCACCTGATGGCGCTTGAGGAGGGTGATGTCGGTGCCGACGGAAACGAGGCCACCATCGCGCGTCCGGCGATCGTTGATCTGCAGCCATCGCTGGTCGGCCAACTGGACTTCCGACGTGGAGGAATGATTGGCGCGATCCGGATCGGCGATGCGCCGCTCGATGATCGGGCGGGCGGAGGCGGCATTGACGGCCGAGCGCTCGGTGCCGGGCACGAGCACGCTGTCGGGGAGCTGGTAGGCCTGCTGATAGTGCGTGTTGCACATGACCAGCCGGTCGTTCTTGTCCCAGAGCACGAAGGCCTCCGACGTGCATTCGATCGCATCCGCCAGCCGCTGGTCGGCTTCGGCATAGCGCTGGGCGAGACGGTGCTGCTCGGTCACGTCCATGGCGATGCCGATGAGGTGTACCCGGTCGCCGCTAGTGCGGATGACCTGCGCACGGGCGCGCAGCCAGACATAATGGCCATCGGCATGGCGCATGCGGAACACATGGTCGATGTGGCGGATGTCGCCGCGGGCAATGGAGCGTGCGACCTTGTAGAGGCCGGTATCGTCGGGATGCATCAGCCGGGCGGCGTCGCCGAAAGAGAGAACGCTGCCCTGCGGCGTCATGCCCAGCATTTCATACATGGAGCGCGACCAGAACAGCCGGCGGTTCGGCATGTCGAAATCCCACAGCCCGCATCGGCCGCGCGACAGCGCGGTCTCGACGCGGAGGTTCGACTCGGCAAAGATCTGGTCGGCGTCGCGCGCGCGCTTGGCCTGGATGTAATAGGCATAGAGCACGACGAGCAGGATCGCCGAAATGCCGGCAAACAGCGTAACGTTCAGCGAGACCTCGTCGCGCCAGAGCCGGTCCATATGCGCGAGCGGCGTTGCGACCATCAGCGTGCCCGCCTTGTCACCCACCTGCATCAAGGCGACGAGGTACTCGTCGCCGCCGATGAAGGCGTTCATGACGGTGGAACGCTCGCCGAAATACTGGAAGGCCGCGACTTCGGGCGAGATCGCCGACAGCGCTCGGCCCGTGAAGGGCTTGCCCTCCGACGAGGAGGCGAAGATGCGCCCGTCATTGCGCACCGCGAGCGCGAAGGCGCCGGGTTCCAGCATGTCTGGGGAAAGGAGGTCGTTCAGCGTCTGTTCGACGGGCGCGCGTTCCGCCTGATCGAAAAGAAGATGCGCCTGCGGGGCAAGCGTGGCTTCCGCTGCCGTTGCCGCCATCACGGTCGTTTGGCGGGCGCTGTTTTCCATGCGGGCATATTCGTTGACGATGCCGCTGATGCGGGAAATGGCGACCACGATCAGAAAGGCCGTGATCAGCACCGGGATGGAGCGCTTCAGGAGCGGTTCCGCCTGGTTCAGCCGGAGGGAGGCCGGTGCGGCAAGGCTGCGCACATGCCGCAGGAAACCCTGCTCAAGGCCCGCAAGGCCCGGGAATCGTGGACGCAGCCGATCCCCGGCCGCGCGCATCTGCTGCGCTTCCGCCATCTTCGTCAAATCTTTGAACCTCGCTTGATTCGACGCGCCGCTCGCCCGAATCTGGCTCAATGAATCAATTCAGATTCTTCTTGTCCAGCGAAAAGGGTAACGGGACGTTAACCAGTTCTCACTGGTGCGAATTCGCAGCTTGCCGCGCCGCGAACCCGCTTTTCAGCGTAAGACGCTGAAAGGAATCAACAATTTAAAGGTTCCGATGACACGGATCAGCCCTTCAGCGTGCGCTCCACGATGTCGCTGACGTCAGGAGAAAGCTTCGCACCGGCTGCGATCTCGCTCAGAGCCGCGCGGGCATGCTCGGCCCGTCCGGATTCCAGCGAACGCCAGGACCGCATCGAGGTGAGGATGCGGGCGGCAAGCTGCGGGTTGCGCGGGTCGATATCGAGGATCTGGCGCGCGAGGAAGCGGTAGCCCTTGCCGTCCGCCCGGTTGAAGCCGGTCGGGTTGGAGAAGGCGAAGGTGCCGACGAGCGCACGGACACGGTTCGGGTTGAGGCCGTTGAAGAGCGGATGCACCATCAAGGCCTCGACGCGCTCCAGCGTCGCCGCACCCGGAATGGTCGCCTGCACGGTGAACCACTTGTCGAGAACGAGCGCGTTGTCCGCAAACCGCGTCTGGAAGCTTTCGAGCGCCGCCGTGGCCTCCGGCGTGTCGGGGAAGCGGTGGATGAGAATGGTGAGCGCCTGGCTGAGGTCGGTCATGTTGTCGGCGGCCGAGAAGGCCTCGACGGCGCGTGTCGGCGCGTTTTCGGCCAGCACGAGGTAGGCAAGCGCACTGTTGCGCAAAGCGCGACGGCCGGCACTCGCGGCATCCGGGGAAAACGCCTCCGTCGAGCGCATGGTCTCGAACAAACCGACAAACGGTTCCCGACCGGCCGTGGCGATCGCCGTCATGATCTCGCGACGGGCGGCAAAGATGGCGTCCGGGTCGTTATCCCGTCCGATTTCCCGCGCGATGTCCGACTCGCTCGGCAAGGCCAGCGCCTGAGCCCGGAAGGCCGGCTCCAGGGCGTCGTCGGAAACGGTCGCCATCAGCGCGTCGATGAGAGCCTGGTCGCAGACGACCGGCGTGCCGGCCCGGACGCTTGCCGTGGCCGCGACCAGCGCATCGAGCGCCATGTCGTTCAACGCCTGCCAGCGCGCGAAGAGATCGGTCTCGAAACGGGCGATCTGGGCGCGGTCGGCCGAGGACTTTTCGAAGTGCAGATTGATGGGGGCGGAGAAGCCGCGGTTGAGCGACACGACGGGACGAGAGGCGATGCCCTCGAACGTCACGCTCTGGCTGCGCTCGACGAGATGGAGCACGTCGCCGGTCACTTCCGCGCCCGAGACGCTTGAGGCTTCCGTGATCGTGCCGTCTTCGGAGATGAGCGCGAAGCGAAGCGGGATGTGCACCGGCTGCTTGGTGCTCTGGCCCGGCGTCGGCGGCACGGTCTGTTCGAGCTGAAGCGTGAAGGTCTGCCGGCTCGCGTCGTAGGTGCCCGATGCGCTGACGAGCGGCGTGCCGGCCTGGTGGTACCAGAGCGAAAACTGCGTCAGGTCCCGGCCGCTTGCCTCCTCGAAGCAGCGGATGAAGTCCTCGATGGTGACGGCCTGTCCGTCATGGCGATCGAAATAGAGATCCATGCCGGCCTTGAAGAGATCGGGGCCGAGCAGGGTCGCGATCATGCCGGTGACTTCCGAGCCCTTCTCGTAGACGGTCGTCGTGTAGAAGTTGTTGATCTCGCGGTAGCGCGTCGGCCGGACGGGGTGGGCCAGCGGGCCGCCGTCTTCGGGGAACTGCTCAGCCTTGAGATGGCGAACCTCGGCGATGCGCTTGACGGCGCGCGAGCGCTGGTCGGCGGAGAACTGGTGGTCGCGATAGACCGTCAGGCCTTCCTTGAGGCAGAGCTGGAACCAGTCGCGGCAGGTGATGCGGTTGCCGGTCCAGTTGTGGAAATACTCGTGCGCGATGATCGCCTCGATATTCGCGTAGTCCTGATCGGTCGCGGTTTCCGGGTCGGCCAGCACGTATTTGTCGTTGAAGACGTTGAGCCCCTTGTTCTCCATGGCGCCCATGTTGAAGTCGGAGACGGCGACGATCATGAAGATATCGAGATCGTATTCGCGCCCGAAGACCTCCTCGTCCCAGCGCATCGAGCGCTTCAGCGCGTCCATGGCATAGGCCGCGCGCGGCTCCTTGCCGTGCTCGACGTAGATCTTCAGCACGACCTCGCGGCCGGACAGGGTGGTGAAGCTGTCCTCGACCACGCCGAGATCGCCGGCCACCAGCGCGAAGAGGTAGCTGGGCTTCGGATGCGGATCGAACCAGGCGGCGAAGTGCCGGCCGTCGCCCATGCCGGCGCCGCCGAGGAAGTTGCCATTGGAGAGCAGCAGCGGAACGGTCGCCTTGTCCGCGATAATGTTGACCGTGTAGACGGCGAGAACATCCGGCCTGTCGGGGAAGAAGGTGATGCGGCGGAAGCCTTCGGCCTCGCACTGGGTGCAGTAGACGTCGTTCGTCCGGTAGAGGCCCATCAGCTTGGTGTTGGTCTGCGGCGAAAGCTCGGTCGTGACGGTGATCTCGAAGGGCGCGCTGTCCGGCAGGCCGCGAATGGTCAGCGTCTCCCCGGTCTCGGTGTAGTCTTCGGCGGCGATCGGCTCCTGATCGAGCAGCAGGCCGGTCATCTTCAGCTCGTCGCCATCCAGCACCAATGGGCGGTCGGCCGCCACGCCTTCGCGGCGATGGAAGATCAGACGGGCTTCGACCTTGGTTTCCAGCGGATCCAGTTCGAAGGTCAGATCGACGCGTTCAAGCACGAAGTCTGTCGGCTGATAGTCTTCGAGGTGGATGATCTCGCCCGTGTCCGTCCGCATGTGTCGTTTTGCTCCCCGGGGCACCCTCAAAAGCCGGTCGCGACGATGCGAAGGCCAGTGCCGATAAAAGACCTGAACAATTACGCGCTTCGGCCTAACAAGATTTTAAGCAATAAGCCATTTTGGAACAGACTTCATTCTTTTCGAGTAACGATGATCAAACCGTGCGGCGCAACCTGTCGTCCGCTACGGAGAATGCATAAGCCACCACGAGCAACGGGGACGCAGGAACCGTTGGTTCGGCGGATATTCGCAAATTTCCGCCTCGGCTGATTCCGGTCTGGGAATTTATGCAGTAGGCTTACGATTCTCCGCGCCGCCTCAAGCTGCCTTTTCCTCCTCGTGCATGCAGGACCGATCTTATGGATCGCGACGAGCCCAACCCGCTTCTGGGCATTGCTCTCAAAGTTTCTTCCGTTCTCGTTTTCGTGGCGATGTCGACTTTCATCAAGTCGGCCGGCGACGGTATCGCGACAGGTCAGATCACCTTCTACCGCTCGGCTTTCGCCATGGTGCCGATCCTCGGATACCTCGCGATCAAGGGCGATCTCGCCACCGCCTTCAAGACGCGCGATCCGTTCGGCCACCTCATTCGCGGCTTCATCGGCATTCTCGCCATGAGCTGCGGCTTTTACGGCCTGACGCATCTGCCGCTGCCCGAGGCCATCGCCATCGGCTACGCCATGCCGCTTCTGGCCGTCGTCTTTGCCGCCGTGTTCCTGAAAGAGGTCGTGCGCATCTATCGCTGGTCGGCCGTCATCGTCGGCCTCGTCGGCGTGATGATCATCACCTATCCGCGCCTGACGCTGTTTGCCGGCGGCGGCGGGGAGGCGGGGGCGGCCTATGGCGCCCTGGCGGTGCTGCTCTCGGCGGCGCTGGGTGCAACGGCCATGGTGCTCGTGCGCAAGCTGGTGATGAACGAGCGGACGCACACCATCGTCCTCTATTTCTCCCTGTCCGCCTCCCTGTTCTCGCTGCTGACGCTGCCTTTCGGATGGGAGCCGCTGACGTGGCGCGCCTTCCTCTTTCTGATGGCGGCGGGTTTTTGCGGGGGTGTCGCGCAATTGCTGCTCACGCAAAGCTATCGCTATGCCGATATGTCGACCATCGCGCCGTTCGAATATACCTCGATCGTTCTGGGACTGGTGATCGGCTACTGGCTCTTCGACGACGTGCCCACGGTCACCATGCTGATCGGCACCGCCATCGTCATCAGCGCCGGTATCTTCATCATCCTGCGCGAACACCGGCTGGGCCTGGAGCGAAGGGCCGCCCGCAAGCATGTGACGCCGCAGGGGTGACGTGGAACGGGCGAGGGGAGGAACGGTGGGGGGAGGTGTTTGAGGTGAGCCTCGATGTGGGGGCGCATCAGGCCAGCGCCATTGTCAGCTTCGGCGTCATAGACGCTCGCGACCATCCGACCGGATGCGGACGAACCGATGGCATGGGCGGTGTTTCACCCGAAGTCCTGTCGGCAACGTCACCATCCCCCACCGATCCGTGCGGCAAGGAGAGCGAGATGCCGAAAACCTTAGCGCGGCAGCAGGCCGAACGAACCGCGGTTCGCATCCGACGATGCGCGTGCATCGCGGCTCAGGTCAGAAAAGGTCTGGGATGCACGCACGGCGATCCGGATATCGGAAACAAAAGCGTTCAAAGCGCGGATGGCCATGGTGTTGTCCTTTCCATCTCGTCCGGAACAGTTGCCCGGATGGACGGTTTCGAGATCGTGTCTGCCGGCGATCATGCCGGCGTCAGCGCTTGAAGCTCGCGAGCGAGCCAGCGATCAGCGCTGGATGAATTCGGCGTAGATGTTGGCAGGACGTGCGGCGCGGGCGTAGCCGGCAGCCGTCATCTGTTCGTTTGCTGCCGAGCCGAAGCCGTTGAACGGCGTGCGGAGGGCAGAGCCACTGCGACGGAGCGTTTCGAAGCCGCAATGCAGAGGGCGCGGACGGGTGTTCATTGTCAGTTCCTTAGATTCCATTCCCCCCGTGATCATATATTGCGCTGCACCATGTTTTTCACAAGCCGCGATGTCGGGTTGCTGCCATGCGCAACTTGCATGGCTTTTTCCCTTTGCCATTCATAGTTTCTTCGCAATTGGAAAGAGGCGCGTGACGCACGAGCGTCAGGAATCGTTGCCGGCGGCAAACATCTGCAAATCCTGCCAGGCAAGGCGCTTGCAGATCGGCGCGGACATCAGGTCCTGCGGATGCAATGTCGCCAGCGCCCGGAAAGTCTCCCCGGCGGTCGTGATCGTCCGCCAGTCGCCGCGCATTTCGTGGATCGTATCGGTGCCGCCGAAGAAGAATCGTGCCGCAAAATTGCCGAGAACCAGCACGCGCCGCGGCTTGGCGAGCGCGAACTGCCTGTCGAGGAACGGCCGGCAGATCTCCATCTCCCGCGCGGACGGCATGCGGTTGCCGGGCGGACGCCAGGGAATGACGTTGGTGATCAAGACACCCGCCCGGTCGAGCCCGATGGCTGCCAGCATCTTGTCCAGAAGGTCGCCCTGCCGGCCGGCGAAGGGTCGTCCCTCGCGGTCGTCGTCGCCGTTCGGTCCCGGCCCGACGATCATCAGTCCAGCGGCCGGATCGCCCTCGGCAAAGACCAGATTGCGGGCGCTGTTGCGCAGATTGCAGCCGGTAAAGCCGTCGAGCGCACGTTTCAGGTCGGCAAGCGTCTGTGCCGAACCGGCGGCGATCCGCGCCTCGGCCACGGCCTGCTCATCGGGTATGGCGACGCGGGTGGAGACAGGGCGTGGTGCGGGCTCGGACTTCCCTCTCGTCTGCGGCTTTTCCGCAGCGGGGGGTTGAGCGCGACCATCCGCTTCATTTTTGGGCGCTGGCGCCCTGTAGCTTTGCGCGGTCTGCAGGGCTCCTGCAGGGCTCCCACGACCAGAGCCCGACCCGGCTTCGCCGCGCGCCGTCTGGCTGGCGGCAAAGGCGGCGATCCTGTCGATCGGGTCGTCTTCCAGCAGCCACTCCACGCCCGAATCCGCATGGAAATGCAAAAGCGCCGCCAGCTCGTGCGGCGTCATCGCATCCAGGATCGGTCCGTCGGAAAACCGTGTCTCGTCGGGGGAGGTCATGGCAGAAGGTTTACAGAAGCGCCGCCGCGCATGAAAGCGGCAAATGGTGCGAACGGGCTCGCCGCAGGCACCAAGCGTCAGTTCGCCTCCGCTGTCCACAGATCGATGTCGTCCCGCGCGCCGATGAGCGCGAGACCATGGGCGATGGAGAGGAGTTCGCCACCGCTCTCGATGCGTCCGGCATCGAACCGCCGCTCGAACATGCGCCGCACGGCTGGCACGAAGGACGTGCCGCCGGTGAGAAACACCTTGTCCACCGTGCCGGTGGCCGTGTTCGTCTTTTCCAGCACCTCGTCCAGCGCACTCTCGATCCGTCCGAGTTCCGGCGCGATCCACTGTTCGAAGTCCGAGCGGCGCACGATCTTGCGGCTGCGCTCGCCGAGCGGCGCGAAGAAGAACTCGGTCTCCTCCTCGGCCGAAAGCCGCATCTTGGCCGCGGACACGGCCTGATACAGCGGATAGCCCTCGTCATGCTCGATGAGGTCGATAAAGGCTTCCAGCTTTTCCGGCTCCAGCGAGGAGCGGACGAGCTGCTTCAGATCCGCGAAGTCCTTGAGCGTCTTGAAGATCGACAGCTGGTTCCAGCGCCCGAAATTCGCGTAGTAGCCGGAGGGCACATCCAGGACCTTGTCGAACGAGCGGAACTGGGTGCCCTTGCCGATCAACGGCGACACGAGGTTGTCGATGATGCGGAAGTCGAAATGATCGCCCGCGATCCCGACGCCGGAATGGCCGATCGGCGTTGCCGACAGCACGCCGGCATGGGTTTCGAAGCGGATGAGCGAATAGTCGGTGGTGCCGCCGCCGAAGTCCGCGACCAGCACCGTCGCATCCTGCTTCAATGTCTGGGCGAAGTAGAAGGCGGCGGCCACCGGCTCGTAGACATAGCGGATATCCGAAAAGCCGAAACTGCCGAGCGCCGTCTGGTAGCGCTCCAGCGCTAGGTTGTCGTCCGGGTTTGCCCCCGCATAGCGCACCGGCCGGCCGACGACGATGCGGGTGCCGTCGACAGGCCAGGCGTCACCGGCATAGTCTTTCAGACGTGCGACGAAAGCGCGCATCAGGTCTTCGAATCCATTTCGCCGTGCAAAGATCAGCGTTCCCTGGAACAGCGGGCTCGCGGCGAAGGTCTTGATCGATTGCAGGAAGCGCACGTCGCCCGGATTGTCGATGAAGGTGCGAATGGCGGCCTGTCCGGCTTCGATCTGCAGAGCCTGCGCGCCGAGGTTCGGATGCTTCATGAACGACAGGGCCGTCCGCATCGTATCGTATCGTCCGGCAGGACTGTCGAAGTCGATTGCGCGTGTTTTTCCGTGTTCGACGGCGGCCAGAACGGAGTTCGTGGTGCCGAAATCAAAGCCGAGCGACTGGGTCATGATGTCTCTCCTCGTGCGGATCGCTCAGCAACGGCAGGTCGAGCGCCGGGGGGTCCGGTCGCCGCAACGGCTGTCGATCGCGAGCATGGGCCGGCCCTTCGCGGTGGGCCTGCGGGAATGGAAATGGTCGCCGTTATCGGCTGTGGGGATGCCGCTCCCTCGCATGGCCCGCCCTCAAAAACAAGAGCGCCCCCTTTCGAAAACGGGATGGCCCGCCTTCGAAAACAGGAAGGCCCGCCTTCGAAAACAGGAAGGAGAGGCGGCATCACGCCGCTTCGTGACGCACATCGGCTCGACAAGCTTGCTCTTATTTGACATGACGACCCATGGAGACGGGCGCGGCAGAGGCCGTCGGAGCGGAGGCTGGTCATGAGCGAAATACAGGAAATGCCGGAGCGCGAAAGCATGGATTTCGACGTGGTCGTGGTGGGAGCCGGCCCGGCAGGCCTCTCCGCCGCGATCCGTCTGAAGCAGATCGATCCGGAACTGACCGTTGTCGTTCTCGAAAAGGGCGGTGAAGTCGGCGCGCATATCCTTTCGGGCGCCGTGGTCGATCCCTGCGGCATGGATGCCCTTCTGCCCGGCTGGCGCGAGGAGGCTGACCATCCCTTCAAAACGGAAGTGACGGAGGATCAGTTCCTGCTGCTCGGCCCCGCTGGCTCGGTGCGTCTGCCGAATTTCGCCATGCCGCCGCTCATGAGCAATCACGGCAACTATATCGTCTCGCTCGGCAACGTCTGTCGGTGGCTGGCCGGCAAGGCGGAGGAGCTCGGCGTCGAGATCTATCCCGGCTTTGCCGCGACCGAAGTGCTTTATAACGAGGAAGGCGCGGTCGTTGGCGTCGCCACCGGCGACATGGGCATCGAGAAGAACGGCGAGCCCGGCCCGAGCTTCGCCCGCGGCATGGAGCTTCGCGGCAAGTACGTGCTGATCGGCGAAGGCGTGCGCGGCTCGCTCGCCAAGCAGCTGATCGCCCGCTATGACCTTCAGAAGGATCGCGAGCCGCAGAAATACGGCATCGGCATCAAGGAGCTCTGGCAGGTGAAGCCGGAGAACCACAAACAGGGACTCGTGCAGCATTCCTTCGGCTGGCCGCTGGGTCTCAGCACCGGTGGCGGCTCGTTCCTCTATCATCTCGAGGACAACACGGTCGCCGTCGGCTTCGTCGTGCACCTCAACTACAAGAACCCCTATCTCTATCCGTTCGAGGAGTTCCAGCGCTTCAAGACGCATCCGGCCATCCGCGGTACCTTCGAAGGCGGCAAGCGCCTGTCCTACGGCGCGCGCGCCATCACCGAGGGCGGCTACCAGTCGGTGCCGAAGCTGACCTTCCCCGGCGGCGCGCTGATCGGCTGTTCCGCCGGCCTCGTCAACGTCCCCCGCATCAAGGGCAGCCACAACGCCGTCCTCTCGGGCAAGATGGCGGCCGAGAAGATCGCCGCGGCGATTGCGGCCGGTCGGGCGAACGACGAGGTGGTCGAGATCGAGAACGAATGGCGGGCCGGCCCGATCGGGCAGGACCTCAAGCGCGTGCGCAACGTCAAGCCGCTCTGGTCGAAGCTCGGCACGGTGGCCGGCGTCGCGCTCGGTGGTCTCGACATGTGGACCAACCAGCTTTTCGGCTTCTCGTTCTTCGGTACGCTGAAGCACGGCAAAACGGATGCGCAAAGCCTGGAGCCGGCGGCAAAGCACAAGAAGATTGCCTATCCGAAGCCGGATGGCGTGCTGACCTTTGATCGGCTGTCCTCGGTGTTTCTCTCCAACACCAACCACGAGGAGGACCAGCCGGTCCACCTGAAGGTGAAGGACATGGAGCTGCAGAAGCGCTCCGAGCACGACATTTATGCCGGCCCGTCCACGCGCTATTGCCCGGCCGGCGTCTATGAATGGGTGGAGAAGGATGGCGAGGAGGTCTTCGTGATCAACGCGCAGAACTGCGTGCACTGCAAGACCTGCGACATCAAGGATCCGAACGGCAACATCACCTGGGTTCCGCCGCAGGGCGGCGAGGGTCCTGTCTACCCGAATATGTAAGTTTACCCGAATATGTCAGGCTTATGCGAGCCGGGAAGACGCATTTGCGGCGTCTTTAGAAAACGAAAACCCTCCACTCCCCGGCCTGACGGAACGTCGGGCCAGCGGGAAGGGAGGGTTTTTCTTCGTGAGGATCGATCAATGCACGGTCATCCATTCGCGGGCCGAGCGCAGCGCGATGGCGAGATCGGCCTTCGACATGGTGGCGGCAAGTTCGGCGCGCAGCTCGGCTGCCCGCTCGGAGCCCTTGATGGCGGCGATGTTCAGCCACTTGTGGGCGGCGACGACGTCGATGTCGCAGCCGCGGCCTGTGGCATACATCAGGCCCATGTTGCAGAAGGCTTCCGCGCGGTTTTCGCCGGCGATCGTTGCGTAGGTGAAATTCTGGAGGTCGAAGCGTGCCATTGTCGTTGTCCCTGTTTCGTTAAAGCGTTTCTTCGTGCAGTCCCTGTTTCGACCCCTGAAAGCCCGGCCCTCTGCGTGGCTCTTGATCTTCCGGAGACTGTCGGCGGAGTGTTCGTCTCCGCTCGTCTTATGGGTTGGAGTATGCGGCACGGCCTTCAATTCCCGCTTAAAATGCATGCTTAATTCGCGACAAACAAAGTTCAAACGATTGGTAAACTTGGGTTTTTGTTAAACATCCGGCCCCCTGCGAAGCCGGGCTTTCGTCTCGAATTTTACGTATCTTTTACATCTCGATTTCAACGCTTCGTTTACCACGAAACGCTGAGCGCCTTTCGCGACCGAAAAATATCGAGATGCGCGATCTTTTCGAATCTGCCTTTTGACATTCCTTTTACGTTCACGTAATTTAGCAGGGAGACGCTCGGGAGGCGTCCTATGGAGGGAGATTTCATGAAGATCACACGGATCATGTCGGCCGCTATCCTGGGGTCGGCTCTTCTCGCACTGCCCGTTCTGGCGGCGGAGCCGATCGTCGGCAACTGGAAGACGGCGAGCGGCGAAACGGCCGTGATCGCCACCTGCGGCGGCAGCTTCTGCATCACGGTGAAGACCGGCAAGCATGCGGGAAAGAAGATCGGCACCCTGTCGGGCGCAGGCGAGGACTATTCCGGCGAAGTGACGGACCCCGACAACGACAAGACCTATAGCGGCTCGGCCGCCGTCGTCGGCAACCAGCTGAAGCTGAAGGGCTGCGTGCTGAAGGTCCTCTGCAAGAGCCAGACCTGGAGCCGTCTCTAGGCCTATCCGAGGCGACGCCGGTTGGCGTCGCTGCCGCGCAATGCGGCTACGATTGAGAAACGGAGCTTTCCCGGTTTACCGGGAAAGTCGGGATCTGGACGAAGAGAGAGTGACCCTCTCGATCCCCTCTACTGCGCGCGCTGGCCGAACAGAATCTTCTGCGCATCTTTGTCTTCCGACAGATGCTTCTGCCGCTCGCGCTCCTCACGGCCGACATCGAAGCCGGCGATGACGGCGGGGCGGGCCGAAAGGGTTTCGAACCAGCGCTTCAGGTGCGGGAAGTCGTTGAGGTCCTGTCCGCCGCTTTCATACTGGCGCACCCAGCCCAAGCAGGCCATGTCGGCGATCGAATACTCGGTAGCGAGAAATTCGCGATCCGCAAGGCGCCGGTTCATGACGCCGTAGAGGCGATTGACCTCATTCGTATAGCGGTCGATGCCATAGGCGATCTTTTCCGGGGCGTAGTGGCGGAAGTGGTTGGCCTGTCCGGCCATCGGGCCCAACCCGCCCATCTGCCAGAACAGCCACTGATCGACATCGATGCGCGCCCGCTCGTCGCTTGGGTAGAATTTCCCGGTCTTGCGGCCAAGATATTGCAGGATGGCACCGGACTCGAACACGGAGATCGGCGCGCCACCCGGACCATCGGGATCGACGATGGCCGGCATGCGATTGTTCGGCGCGATCTTCAGGAAGTCCGGCGCGAACTGCTCGCCCTTGGAGATGTTGATATATTTGACCGCATAGGGAAGGCCGAGTTCTTCCAGCATGATGGTGATCTTCCAGCCATTGGGGGTCGGCCAGTAGTAGAGGTCTATGGGTGCGGACATCATGGTCTCCGGTCTCTTGCATGCATCGGGTTCGGCACCAGCCTAAAGCATTTCCAGCCGAAGCGGAATCGCTTCGGCGTCGGACGATGCGGCAAACAAACGGACGAGCGCAGAAACCGGCGAATCCAAACCATCTGCGCAGCACGATCGGTTCCGCCCATGCCGGAACGGCAGGGCGGAATGTGGGCGAGGGGAGAGTCCGAGGAGGAGGAGAATCGCTGCAATGCAGCATTCAACCTGAACGGCACATGAACCGACCTCTCAGCTAGAATTCAGTTTGCCTGTGCGAAAAGACGGTCATCGAACCAACACCAACCCAATTGCTTCGAACGGATCGACTGTCATGGATATTCTTGCCCGCCGCCTCACAATCATCAGCGCTCTCATGGTCGTCTTCGCCATGAGCCTGGCCGCCGCCGTCAGCGCCGACACCGAGCGCCGCCGCCAGCACGATTACACCACGACGCTTGCAGACTGCACCGCCCACACCGCCCAGTTCTGCCAGGCCAAGCTCTGACGCTTGCTGACGTGAGAGGGCCCGATCCAGCGCGACGATGAGACGGGACCCGCCACAGGTCGGCGGGTTGCAATCTGGACGCACCGTCCTGTCGGGGTGCCTTCGTGCGCAAATCGGCTTGTGTCCGCTCCCGCATTCCGGTCATCTAGCGGAATGTTCGCGCTCCCTTTCTCCACCATCCTCCTCTATGCGCTTGCGGCTCTGTTCGAGATCGCAGGCTGTTTCAGTCTCTGGGCGTGGCTGCGTCTCGGGCGGTCCGCGCTCTGGCTCCTTCCCGGCATTGCCAGTCTGGTCGCCTTTGCCTGGCTTCTGACATTCAGCCCGCAGCCGGCGGCGGGGCGCAGTTTTGCGGCCTATGGCGGTATCTATATCGCGGCGTCGGTCCTGTGGATGTGGCTGGCGGAAGGCGTTCGCCCGGATCGCTTCGATCTCGCGGGCGTGCTGCTGGCGCTTGCCGGGACACTCGTCATCATCGCACCTGCGCGCGGATAGCCGCGAAGGGACCAAGCAATTGCGCGAGAGCATTTCCAACCGAAGCGAAATCACTTCGGCGTCGGACAATGCGGCAAAAACAGGAGAATGGAGCATTTCCGGTGAACCCGTGTTCACCGGAAATGCTCCAGTTCGTCTTCACTTGTCGTTTGCTTGTCAATTGCGGCGTCCTATAATGCCGCATGAGCGCACGAATCTCTTCCATCCAAGCCCTTCCCACCGCAATGCCGGAGGCCTTCGACCCCCAGACATTCGATGATCCGGTCAAGGCCGTCGATGCGCTGACGGCGCTCTACGAGCGCAACACCAATTTCCTCGTGGATGGCTTCACAGCGCTCGGCAAGGGTGTTGCCGCAAGCCGGTTCCGCGCCTGCTATCCGCAGGTCAGCATGGAAACCTCCAGCTTTGGCCATGTCGATTCGCGCCTGTCATACGGCCATGTCACGGCACCGGGCGTCTACACGACCACGGTCACGCGTCCAAAACTCTTCCGACACTATCTGAAGGAACAGCTCGGCCTGTTGATCCGCAACCACGGTACAGGCATCACGGTCTCGGAATCCTCGACGCCCATTCCGCTGCACTTCGCCTTCGGTGAAGGCGCGCATGTCGAGGCATCGCTGGCCGAAAACATCGATGTGCCGCTGCGCGACCTGTTCGATACGCCCGACCTCTCGACCACCGACGACGAGATCGCCAACGGCGCCTATGAGCCTGGCCCCGGCGAGCCGTTTCCGCTGGCCCCGTTCACGGCGCAGCGCATCGATTACTCGCTCGCGCGCCTCAGCCACTACACCGCGACCAGTGCGGCGCATTTCCAGAATTTCGTGCTCTTCACCAATTACCAGTTTTATATCGACGAGTTCTGCGTCTGGGCGCGCAAGCAGATGGCGGAAGGCGGCAATGGCTATACGGCCTTCGTCGAGCCGGGAAACATCGTGACGCAAGCCGGCTCCGATGAGCCGGATAGCGACCTGACGCTCGCCCGCCTGCCGCAGATGCCGGCCTATCACCTGAAGAAGAAGGGCCATGGCGGTATCACCGTCGTCAATATCGGCGTCGGCCCCTCCAATGCCAAGACGATCACCGACCACATCGCCGTGCTGCGTCCGCATGCCTGGCTGATGCTCGGCCACTGCGCCGGTCTGCGCAACAGCCAGGCGCTCGGCGATTACGTCTTGGCGCATGCCTATGTCCGCGAGGACCACGTGCTGGACGACGATCTGCCGGTCTGGGTGCCGATTCCGGCACTCGCCGAAGTGCAGATGGCGCTGCAGGAAGCCGTTGCGGAAACCACAGGGTATGAGGGCTACGATCTGAAGCGCATCATGCGCACCGGCACGGTCGCCACCATCGACAACCGCAACTGGGAGCTTCGCGACCAGCGCGGCCCGGTCAAGCGGCTCTCGCAGTCCCGCGCCATCGCGCTCGACATGGAATCGGCCACCATCGCCGCAAACGGCTTCCGTTTCCGCGTGCCGTATGGAACGCTGCTCTGCGTCTCCGACAAGCCGCTGCATGGCGAACTGAAACTGCCGGGCATGGCCACGGCGTTCTACAAGAACCAGGTCAGCCAGCATTTGCAGATCGGCATTCGCGCGCTGGAAAAGCTGGCCGCCATGCCGCCGGAAAAGCTGCATTCCCGCAAGCTGCGCAGCTTCTTCGAAACGGCCTTCCAGTAGTCCCCAATGGGGACGCCGACAGGCCGGTCGGCGTGTCGGCGTTGAGGTTACCCCGGGTTCAGGCCGTCATACCGGGTGCTGGCTCCACGGCGGCTGCCTGGGGTGCCACCGGTCTTCCGACCAGCAGCTTCAGTTCACCGGCGTGGATCTTGATCTCCACGTCGCCGCGAAGCCGCAGGAGTTCGCCGTCGATGACGCAATTGATCTTGTGCGTGCGGGCATCCGGAAAATAGAGCTCGACCTGCTTGACGCTCATCTCGGTGATCAGCGTGCTCTCGCGAAACTTGCCGCGCAGGATGTCGAAGACGAGGCGTCCGACGCCCGGCGGGGTGAGGGGCGGGGCGGTGTAGAAGCCGAGATGACCACCGGTCAGATCGTCTGCATACATCAGCGAATTGGCGCCGAAGTGATTGTTGGAGACGGACAGGGCCGAGACCTTCCGACGCTCCGTCACGCCATCCGCGCGAAACTCGATCTTGAACTGCGGCGGGTTGAAGACCACGCCGATCGCCGCGCGGGTGCTGGCGGAAATCTTGCCGAGGCGTGAGGCGAAGCTGTAGGATTCGCGATAGCGCACCATGCGCGCATGCAGGCCCATGGAGAACTGGTGCACGAAGGCGCGACCATTGGCACTGCCGATGTCGCCGTCGATGACCTCGCCATTGGCGAGCACGTCGAGAACCTTCCAGATATCGAGCGGCAGCTTCAGCGAGCGCGCAAACAGGTTCATGGTTCCCGCGGGCACGACGCCGAGCGGCAGCCCGCTTTTCCACGCGACGCCGGCCGCAGCCGAAATCGTCCCGTCTCCGCCACCGGCGATCATCGCATCCAGATCGTCGCGGTTCGCCGCCCTTTTCAGCTCGGCTTCCATGTCGCTGCCCGACACGACGGCGATCTCGATCTCGTGGCCGGCCGACCGGAAGGTCTCGTCCATCGCCTTCGTGTAAAGGCCCATGTCGGTGGTGCGAAAGGTGCCGCCGTCGCTGTTCAGTATGGCTTTGAGCTTCATGCGGATCCTGGCTTTGTCTGAGCACAATGCTGGGCGAAATCGGGCAAACCCCGGCCTGTCCCTCTTGCCGGATCGTATATGCGGCGTCCGTCACCGGGTTCAAGATGACGGCAGGCGGACGAGCCCTGCTTATTTCGCATCCGCGCATAAAGGCCGAATGCTCAGGCCGAGGCCTGCAGCACCACGACTTGGCCGCCGGCCTTCACCCGCGCGTAAAGATCGACCACGTCGTGATTGAGCATGCGCACACAGCCGCTCGACATCGCATGGCCGATCGACCGCGGCTGGTTCGTGCCGTGAATGCGGAACATCGTGTCGTTGCCGCCGCGATAGAGATAGATCGCGCGGGCACCCAGCGGATTGTTGGGCCCGCCCGGCAGGCCGCCGGCATATTTCAGGTTCCGGCCGGGATCGCGCCGGATCATGTTGGGCGTCGGTGTCCAGCTCGGCCATTCCGCCTTGCGGCCGATATAGGCATTGCCGGCCAGCGCATAGCCTTCGCGGCCGACGCCGATGCCGTAGCGCATGGCACGGCCGTTCTCGAGAACGTAGTAGAGCCGCCGCGCCGGCGTATCGACCACGATGGTGCCCGGCGCGTAAGCCGAGGCATAGGCGACCTCCTGCCGGCGCAGCTCCGGCTCGATCTGGTCCAGCGGCACGGCGGGCAGGGGGAACCGTTCTTCGGGAAGCGCCGCATAGTTCAGCCGGGCGAGGGACCCGGTATCGGCACAGCCGGCGAGAAGAGCGGAAAAGCCGAGCAGCAGGCCGCGGCGGGAGATGGACATGGACTGGCCTCGATTGTGGTGATTCTGTGGAGACCAAAATGCGGAGTTTATGGTTAACAGCGGGTAAAGATGCGCCACCGGGCGTTGTCATCGCCGCATGCCTTGGCGAAACGTGACGGACTGTCATTCTTTGTGACATCCCGGTCACAGGCGGCAGGGGATCGTTTCCGCCTCTCGCGCGTTATGACCGGCCAAACGCATTTCCGCCCTAACTCGGGTCGATGTCCGTATCTCGTTCTGACAGGAGAAAATCATGAACAAATCCCTCGCCAGCATCGTCTGCGCTGCAGCCATCGCTTCCGGCACCCTGCCGGTCGTGGCCGCCGACCTCGCCCCTGCACAATCCTATTCCGATTCCGGCGCCCGCAACGGCGTAAAGATCGGTTACCTCGATTGCACCATCGCCGGCGGTGCCGGTTACATTCTCGGCTCGTCCAAGGAGGTCAATTGCGCCTTCAAGTCGACCATCGACGGCGAGCCTGTTGACGACTATTCCGGCGCCATGCGCAAGCTGGGCGTCGATCTCGGCTTCACCACGGAAGGTCGCCTGATCTGGGCCGTTCTCGCCCCGACAGCCGGTTACCACCATGGTTCGCTCGCCGGCCTCTATCAGGGCGCATCGGCTGAAGCCACGGTCGGCCTTGGCGTCGGCGCCAACGTTCTCGCCGGCGGCACCTCGGGCTCGATCCACCTGCAGCTCCTGAGCCTGCAGGGTCAGGTCGGCCTGAACATCGCCGCTGCGGGCACGTCGATGACGCTGACCTCGGTCAACTGATCGTCGAATACGTCGAACAGAAAAGAGCGCGTGGCCTCAGGCCGCGCGCTCTTTTCGTTTCCGGTGACCGATGATGTGTCGCCTCAGGCCTTGGAAAGCCGGTCGAGGACACGCGGCAGGGCGCCCGCAAAAGCGGCCATTTCCGCCTCGGGTCCGGCACTCACCCGGATGCATCTATGGAGGGGTGCCGCACCCGGCATGCGGATGAACACACCGGCCTCATCCATCAGCCCATCCACGATGGCACGGGCAAATGCCGCATCCCGACCGCAGTCGATGGTGACGAAATTCGTGGCCGATGGCAAAGCCTTGAGGCCCGCGCGGCCGGCAATGTCCGCGATAGTCGCGCGGGAGGCGGCGATGCGCGCAATGACGGTCTGCAGATAGGCATGATCGTTCAACGCCGCTTCAGCGGCCGCCGTGCCGATTCGGTTCATTCCGAAATGGTTGCGGATCTTGTCGAAAGCGGCCGCCGTTCCCGGCGTGGAAATCGCATAGCCGACCCGCGCCCCGGCAAGGCCGTAGGCCTTCGAGAATGTCCGCGTCCGGATGATGTTCGGCCGGTCGATGAGGGAGGCGAGGTCGGGCAGCGTGCCCGCCGGCGCCGTTTCGCCATAGGCCTCGTCCAGCACCAGCAACGTCGTTTCCGGCAGCGCCAGCGCGAATTCCACGATGCTCCCGGCATCCCACCAACTGCCCATGGGATTGTCGGGATTGGCGAGGTAGACGAGCGGCGCATCCTCGCGCCGGACGGCCTCCAGCAGGCCTTCGAGATTTTCCCGGTCGTTGCCATCGTAAGGCACGGTCACCAGCCGGCCGCCATGGCCCGCAACGTGGAAATTGAACGTGGGATAGCCGCCGAGCGATGTCACCACCGGCATGCCGGGCTCGATGACCAGCCGCACGATCTGGCCCAAGAGCCCGTCGATCCCCTCGCCGATCGCCAGATTGTCCGGCTGCACGCCAAGATGACCGGCAAGCGCCTGCTTCAGATCGAAATTCTCCGGATCGTTGTATTTCCAGACGCCGGAGAGCGCCGCCGTCATGGCCTCGATCACGCTCGGCGCTGGCCCGAAACCGCTTTCATTCGCCCCGATCCGTGCCGTCAATCGCGCATGCCGCTGCCGCTCGATGGCTTCAGGTCCGACGAAAGGCACGGTCGCGGGCAGGGAACGGGCAAGGGGCGTAAAACGGGCAAAGGCTGAGGCTGACATGGCGGGTCCGATGATCACGAAGGTCAGCCACCCTAGCAGAAACCGCGACGCCGGAAACGGTCCGCCGCCGTGATCAACCGCTATTCCCACACCTCCTCATGCGCGGATCAGACGAGGATCAAGCGGCGGCACCACCCAGCCAGCGCACGGCCATGAGGCCACATGCAGCGCCGAGAGCGGTGAGGAAGGTGCCCCAGATCATGTCCACCACGCTCAGCATCGCCGGCCAGTTTCTTAAAGTCGAGAGGTTGGTGATATCGTAGGTGCCATAGGCTGCGAGACCCAGCACGGCGCCATAGCCGATGGTGGTCATCATCGATCCCGCGCGCAGGCCCGGGAGAACGGCGAGGATGACGATGGCGGCGGCGAAGAACAGGTAGAAAACGGCAGCGACGGTCAGATTCGGCTGTGGCGACATCAAGTCGCCAAGCTGGTCGCGATAGAAGGTCCGCGCCACCAGACCCAGCCATACGGCGTCGACGACGAGGAAGGAGAGAAGGGTACCGGCATAGGCAATCAGATAGGTCTTCATCGTCGCGCTCCTGTTTCGCACGTCTACGAAGGCCGGGCAGCACCGGATTACCGGATGCTGCGTCATTGATGGGGCACCAAGATGGGAAGAGGACCGGGGAGCCGTGTTTTAACGGTTGGCGATGCTGTTATGCGCGAAATCCATGCGGATCAGCTGCCGAATGAATTCCTGCGATAGCTGCATGTTGAAGCGAACGCCGAGCTCCGAGCCGACCCGGTGAACGACGGTGCTGCCGATCTCTTCGGGAAAGCCGACGATCTCCACGAAGAAATGCTGGGGCAGGGATACGGCGGGATTGAAGTCGATCATCGCGCCGCCGATCGAGATATGGCGCAGCAAACCATTATATTTCGTCTTCGGCTTCAGATGTTGACCGACGACGAGGATCCGGCACGGCCGCTCGACGAAAAAGTGCTTGTAGGTTGCACTCGTCTGACCCGGACGGGCCTCTGCCCTGTGCATGATCATGGACATGGGATTGCTCCGGAAAAAGGGTCGCTCGGTCGGTGGTTGCACCAAGCCTTAGGTCATCAAGCTTGTTTCGAGCTTGCCTTTTGGTTGCGGGAACGCGCGCCTTCTGAGCGGTGATTTGCGCCAGCGATTTCGACAGGGCCTCTTGGTTCCGTCTTTAACGAAATACTGAAATGTAAGTTGGAGGTTCCATTATTCGGGTTTCTCCGCTAGGAAAATACGCAGGAGGAGATGTTTTCAACAGGGGCACGGTGCTTGCTAGCGCTGTACTTCAGGTAGGATCTATGAAAAAATTTCTCTTTAAGAACGAATTGACCTCGGGCGACAAGCTTTCGACGGCCGACCTGCAGAATTTGCTGAACGGCTTTCTCCTTTTCAACGAGGCCGACTATATCCGTGCCAATCCCGACGTCCGCCAGGCCGTCCAGAGAGGCGACTTCCCCTCAGGATTTTCGCATTTCCAGGAGCGCGGCAACATGGAACGCCGCTTTCCCGGCTTCAACGGCTTCAAGTGGGACGATTACATCAAGGCCAATGCCGACCTTGCGCATTTTCGCGAAGATCCCTCTCCGGAGGCACGCGCCAAGGCGCACTTCAAGGAAAGCGGATACGCCGAAGGCCGCCGGCTCGAGCCCTGACAGGCCATTCGCGCATCTCCGAGGACATGCGCAGCCGGCACAGGCCGCAATGACGAGAGCTGCGCGCCCGCGCGTCTCTCCCCCGCGCGCAAACCATCTCATCTTTGCCGCCGATCAGCGATATCATTGCAGGAAAGACCAAATAGCCCTTGATCCCCGCGAGGATTGATCCTATCAGGAGCCTCGACGGAGAGGTGGCCGAGTGGTCGAAGGCGCTCCCCTGCTAAGGGAGTATACCCGGAAGGGTATCGTGGGTTCGAATCCCATCTTCTCCGCCATTCCCTTGGTCTCATTGCATTTTTTGAGGTTTCACCTCTAAGCACACCCCGGAGAATGGTCCCCGGGGCGCTGGCATCGACGTCATTCATTTTTTTCGATGTCGTCAAGGATGCCCTCAGCCCAGCCGAACATGATTCGAGCCGTGCGCAAAAGACCGAAAGCGAAGAGGATCCGAATGAGCCTCATTCTTCCGAAAGCACCCTATCGGGGAATGGAGCAAGGTTCTGTTGCAGCGTTTTGCAGTAAGGATCCATGACCGAGACGACCGCCTGTAGCGTCTCGATCTTGCCCCGCATAACCATCTGCGACTTCCACGGCATGACCATGGGCCTGTTCGTCGATCGGGTTTCCGATATCTCAACGATCTCGGCAAGCCTGCTCCAGCTGTTCCAAGATCAGCCTCTGCACGAATTCTTCATCTGTCGAATGCATTTTAACGACGTTACATTACGAATATCTTAATAAGACTTGTGGCAAAAAGTATGGCTAAACGGCTGAACTTGCAGATGTCAGACTGGTACCGCGAGATCGGGAACGTGGGCAAACCGGCACCGCTACGGCCCATCTAAAGTAACCGCCCCGCTGACGGGATGGTCACGGCTGCTAAAAGAGAATGCGTGAAGGTATCTCGGTTGCCAGTCGACGCCAGTTCAGTTCGACCCCAGTTCAGTGCCGGATTGGTTCGCCAATGCCTTCTCCGACAACGCCGCCGTTAAGCAAACATGAGAGGACTTCTGATGAACTCGCTGGGCCACTCCATGGAGATCGCTGCCCAAACGCTTTTTGCGGCGAATGCGACCATTTTGATCGTCATGGACTTCGCGTTCCTTGCGGCCTGGATCAGGCAGCGCGAGGTGGTCTACTGGCGCAATTGGATCATAGCCAATCTGTTAATCGCGGCCTCCCTCGTCTCGTTCATGGTTCCGACGTCGATGCCGTGGCCGTGGACGATGGCCGGTCCCTTGGCAAGCGTCCTGCTCGTTGCGGGATACGGCACACGCTGGCGCGCCATCCGCCAGTTCGCCGGCCGAGGCGCGACGTGGACAGCTCCCGTCCTCTTCCCTGCGCTGGCTGCCGCTTTGTTATTCTCTCTGCCGTCGCTGATCCCATACGAGCAGGCCTATTACATATCCAACCTTGCGATCGCCGTCACAGTCGGTTTTATCATATTTGAAATCTGGAGGGACCGGAAGGATGGTCTGACGTCCCGTATTGGCCTTATCCTGTCCTATAGCCTTATCGGATCCGCATTCCTCGTACGGGGCACCGAAGGCATGATATGGGGTCACGCCATGACGGGCTGGGTTCCCAATGATATCATATTGATGACGCATTTATCGAACGCCGTCGTCCATACGACGAGTTCCGGGGCCTTCACGCTGTCGCTCGCCTACGAGAAGAGTTCGTCCGATCTGCGAAACGCGGCCCTGACCGACAAGCTGACCGGCCTGCCCAATCGCCGCGCTTTCGAACTTCAGGCGCGCGGCCTCCATTCCAAGACGCCATGCGCCCTCATGATCTTCGACATCGATCATTTCAAGCGTGTCAATGACGAGCATGGCCATAATGTCGGCGACGAGACCCTCCGGCATTGCGCCCAGTCGATGCGCGGCGCGTTGCGCAAGCAGGATTTCATCGCCCGGATCGGAGGTGAGGAATTCGCCGCGATCCTACACGATCTGACGGCGCAGGACGCAACCGAGATCGCCGAACGTGTCAGGCTGCACGTCGCAGCCTGCGGCGTTAAGGTTGAAGATCAACTGCTGAAGTTCACGATCAGCATCGGCGTCCATTTTGCGCCCGACGGGCTGAAGGATTTGGACGAGGGTCTTCGGAGCGCGGACCGGTGCCTGTACGCGGCGAAAAACGCCGGTCGCAACCGTGTTGAGATTATGTCTGCCCGGTCGGTCTGAAGGGACATGTCTGGCGGCGACGAATAATTGGGATCGAAAGCCGTTTATAAACATCGCACGCGGTCCTTTTTAGCGATCCCCGTCGTCGAAGATTGACTGAATATTCGAGCGTGTACCGGCGGATCGCGGCGGCTTCTATGAGGATGCCGGTTTGCTGGACCGGCCTGTCATCGAGAAGCTGGCGGGGATCGCGGAGAGCGTGAAGACCGAGGAAGGTTGGAAGTGGGCCGCTGTCCATATCGACTATCCGCACGGCAACGGCCTTTGCCGCACCTATCCGCATCCGGTGGCGTAGTCGGAAGAAGACGAGGCGGCCTATGCCGTCGCGCTGGGAGAAGACGACGCCCTGACCGAGCAGTATGACAGCGCCGACGAACTGCCCGACGAGGTGGACCAGCGGTTCGGGGAGCTTGAAGCCGAGATCGAGCGTATCGACGCCTTGCGTCACGCCTATGATACGGACGAGATTGCCCGTGGCGGCGTATTCGTCATCCTCTCCCATGACGGAGAAGCCCGCATCGAGCGCGGCTTCATCCGGGCCTAGGACGAGGTGCTGGAAAACGAGGACGGCGCGGAGAGCGAAGCTGGCGCAGGCGACCGCTCCTGCTTGGCGCCATCATCGGTTTCGCTATCGCCAATCTGATTACGGCCCTGACGGCGAGTTTAATCGTCGCGATGGCGGCACGTTTCGTCGACGGTGTATCGGCCGGCCTGTACTTTCCACCGACAACACGATGCGAGATCGATGCCGCGCATGCTGTACGACCTTGAAAGCGGACCCGCTGCCGCACAGTTTGACGCAGAGCCCGGCCGTCTTCGAACGCGTCATCGCCGATCCGCTGGTCGGCCTGCCTTCCCGTCTCAGAACCAGCCGACGGATTCGGTCGTTCGCGGGCTTTTCTGAGGCCGACGTTGTTACGATTTGCGCCCTCGACCGGAACCGGCTGCTTGCCGGGATGGCTTGGCCGTATCGGAAAAACCCGGGTGCTTGCCTTTGATCCATGCGACGAATTTCTGCATGGCAGGGTCCCCGAGGATGGCGTCGATCGTTGAGAACGTCTTTGCGAGTTGGGAATCCGTGAAGGTCGCATGTATCTGATCGTGGCAGATCCGGTGCAGGACGACGGTTTTCTTGCCGCCTTTGCTCTTCGGAACGAGATGATGCGCGTCCGTTTGATCATCCGGGATGATTCGCTCACAGATCGGACACAGCACGGGCGGCAAGGCTTCGATGTCCCATGCAGACGCGTCATCTCTGTTCTTACGGGCCATGGTCTTGGATCGCTTTCCGGGCGTTGGCTGTGTCGGACAAATGTCAGCGGGGACGAACATATTCGCCCCCGCTGCGGAGCCTGTTTGGCATCAAAAGCAGCGGTAGTCCGTCGACAGCCTGTGGATATGGTCCGCTCCGATTCCGCAGCAGCCGCCGATGATGCTGGCACCCGATGCTGCCCACCGCTTTGCCCATTCGCCATAAGCGGCGGGCCCCAGATCCTCGCGAACCTCGGTGAGCGTGGCGTTGGCCTCCTCGTCGTCCTGCTGGGAGGGGAACGCGTTGGCATAGACGCCGACCTGGATATCGACGCCCAGGCCTTCGAACGTCGAGCGGGCCGCC
Organism: Rhizobium sp. PP-CC-3A-592; assembly: GCF_003217095.1. Lineage (GTDB taxonomy): Bacteria > Pseudomonadota > Alphaproteobacteria > Rhizobiales > Rhizobiaceae > Ferranicluibacter. The sequence continues at coordinate 600,629 of NZ_QJSR01000001.1, read as the reverse complement.
GCAATGGCCGCCTCCATGACCTCGGGCATGCTGCAATTGAACAGCATGGCCTCCGCACCGACGGACGCTGCCAGTTCGGCTGCGGCCTTGACCGTCTCGTTGGAGCGGAGAAGCGGCTCGGGCATCTGCGAGGCCGGGATATCGTCACGCAGTGTGAACGACAGCCAGAGCGGCTTGCCCGTCTCTTTGGTCGCCTGATGCGCGGCGCGGGCTTCGGCCAGGCTGCTCTGCGTTTCGGCGAGCCACAGATCGACCGACGGCGCCATGCCGTCCACGAGCACATCGAGGTAGCGGCCGGCAAGGGCGGGGTTGAAGCGGTCCGGCTGGTAGGAGCCGAACACGGGCGGAAGGGAGCCGGCAACGAGGATCTTGCGATCACGGCTGGCGTCCGCCGCGTCGCGCGCGAGGCGGCCGGCACGGGCAGCCAGCATGGCGCCATCCGCTTCGAAACGCGCGTCGCCGATATGGAAGGGGACCACGGCATAGCTGTTGGTGGTGATGACGTCGGCACCGGCCGCAATGTAGTTGTCGTGCACCGTCCGCACAGTGTCCGGCGCTTCCATCAGCGCGAGTGCGGACCATTCCGGCTGCCGGAACGGCGCCCCGATGCGCTCGAGTTCGCGGCCCGTACCACCGTCCAGAATCAGCCCTTGCTTCGTCATGCGATCATTCCTTTGCTTCACGTCCCGCGTCACGGTTTGGGCGTTTCGGATCGGTTGCGTCCCGCGATGGCATCGTCGAGCCAGCCAGGGCGCATTTCGGGGACCGATGCGATCAGCCTTTCCGTATAGGGATCGAATGGCGGTGCGAGCACATCGGCTTTCCCACCGCTGCGCACCACCTTGCCGCCGAGCATCACAACGACGCTGTCGGCAATGGACCGCACGATCGCAAGATCATGCGTTATGAACAGATAGGAGGTTCCGGCCTCCCTTTGCAAGCGCATCAGCAGGTCGAGGATGCCGTCTGCCACCAGCGGATCGAGCGCCGATGTCGGCTCGTCGCAGATGATGAGCTTCGGGTCGGCCGCCAGCGCGCGGGCGATACAGACGCGCTGCTTCTGGCCGCCGGAAAGCTCGGCGGGATACCGGTCCCGGAGGGTGGACGGCAGCTCGATCTGGTCGAGCAGCGTTGCGACGCGCTGTCTTAAAGCCGGCCCCTTCAGCCCGAAATAGAAGGCGAGGGGCCGCGACAGGATCGCCTCGACCGTTTGACGCGGATTGAGCGCGAGGTCGGGGATCTGGTTGACGATCTGGATGTTGCGGTGGGTCTCGGCATTCCGTGCGGAAAGCGCCGGCGCCAGCACCGTACCGTCGAACTGCAACTGTCCCGACCATGCGGGGAGAAGCCCCGTGATCACGCGCGCGAGCGTCGATTTCCCCGATCCGGACTCGCCGACCACGGCCAGCGTTTCGCCACGCACGAGGTCAAGGCTGACATCGTCGAGGATGGAGACGCCCCTGGCATATCCCGCCTTGATGCCGGAGACCCGGAGGAGGACATCGCCGCCGCGAGCCTGCGACGGCTTTTCTGCCCGGCGCAGCGAAACGAGGCGCTTGGTGTAGTCTTCCTCAGGTGCACGAAAGATCTGCTCGACGGGTCCACGCTCGACCATCCGGCCGTTACGCAGCACGAGGATCTCGTCGGCGACCTGCGCGACGACGGCCAGATCGTGCGAGATGTAGAGGGCGGCGGTGCCGGTCTTCGAAATGGCATGCTTGATGGCCGCGAGGACGTCGATCTGCGTCGTCACGTCCAACGCCGTCGTCGGCTCGTCGAAGACGATCAGTTCCGGGTTCGGGCAGAGCGCCATGGCGGTCATGGCGCGCTGCAGCTGTCCGCCGGATGCCTGGTGCGGATAGCGGTCGCCGAAATGTGCCGGGTCCGGCAATCCGAGCAGCGCAAAGAGTGCTTTGGCGCGTTCTGTCGCCTCCGCGCGCGGCATCAATCGGTGCCAGAGCGTCGCTTCGATCACCTGGTCGATCAGCCGGTGCGCCGGGTTGAAGGCCGCCGCTGCCGATTGCGCGACATAGGTGACGGAGGCACCCGCCAAGAGCCGGGCATCCCGTCGTGCCGGCTTCAGGATGTCGCGGCCGTTCAGTTCGGCGCGCCCGCCGGTGATCCGCAGACCCTGCCGCGCATGGCCGAGGGAGGCGAGCCCGATGGTGGACTTGCCGGCGCCGGACTCGCCGATCAGGCCGAGCACGCGGCCTTTTTCGAGCGTGAACGACACCTTGTCGACGATAACAGTCGCGCCGGCCTTGATCTCGAGGTCGGTCACGTTCAGCAGGAGCTCAGCCATTGCGGCGGGTCCCCTTCAGGCTTGTCGTCTTCTGAAGCATCCAGTCGACGACGAGGTTGATGCAGATCACCAGAATGGCGATGGCGGCGCCCGGAATGAGCGCGGCAAAGACGCCGAACAGCAGCCCGTCCTTGTTTTCCTTCACGAGGCTGCCCCAGTCGGCAATGGGCGGCTGTACGCCGAGGCCGAGGAACGACAGCGTCGACAGGAACAGGATGGCGAAGGCGAAGCGAAGGCCGAGTTCGGCGAGCAGCGGCGAAAGCGCATTCGGCAGGATTTCGCGCAGGATCACCCAGCGCCAGCTCTCGCCGCGCAGCCGCGCGACCTCGACGTAGTCCAGAACGACGAGATCCGCGGCGATGGCCCGGCTGACGCGGAAGACGCGCGTGGCTTCGAGCGTCGCCATGACGAGAACCAGCACCACCATGGTCTTCGGCAGCACCGCGAGCACGACGAGGGCGAAGATCAGCGTCGGTATGGCCATCATCAGATCGTTGAGGCGCGAAAGAACCTGATCGATCCACCCGCCGCGAACGGCGGCGTAGAAGCCGAGGAGGACCCCGAGAAGAAATGCGATGGCGGTCGAGAGAGCGGCGATGACGAAGGTGACCCGCGCGCCCCAGACGAGGCGGGAGAAGAGATCGCGACCGATATTGTCCGTGCCGAGCAGCGCATTTGCCGATGGCGGGTCCCAGACGCCGCCCACCACGTCGGACACGGGATGCGGCGCCAGCCACGGCGCGAAAGCTGCGAGCAGGACGAAGGCGGAAGCACCGAGAAGACCGATGACCGCCATGGGCGTCAGGGGTGGCAGCCGGCTCATCGCGGATGCCTCAGCCGCGGATTGGCGATGACGGAGATCATATCCGCGACGATGTTGAGAAGAATATAGATCGCCGCAAAGACGAGGCCGGCGGCCTGCACCACGGGCACGTCGCGCTTTGCCACGTGATCGACGAGGTACTGTCCCATGCCGGGATAGACGAAGATCACCTCGACCACGACGACGCCGACGACGAGGTAGGCGAGATTGAGCGCGACGACGTTGACGATGGGCGACACCGCATTGGGCAGCGCGTGCTTCCAGACGATGCGCGACCATGGCAGCCCTTTGAGCAGCGCCGTTTCGATGTAGGGGGACGCCATGACGTTGAGGAGCGCCACGCGCGTCATCCGCATCATATGGCCGACCACGGCAAGGACCAGCGTCAGGCAAGGGAGCAGCGTCACGACGAACCGCTGCCCCAGCGACATGCCGTCCGAAACGGTGGCGCTGCTCGGCAGCCAGAAATGCGTCACCGAGAAGTAGGCGATCAACAGGTAGCCCGCAAAGAACTCCGGAAGCGAAACGGCGCTGAGCGTGACGAGGCCGATGGTGCGATCGATCCAGCTTCCCGCGTGAAGGGCGGACAGAATGCCAAGTCCGATGGACAGAGGCACGGCGATCACGGCGGCCATCGCCGCCAGCAACAGCGTATTCTTCAGGCGCGGTGCAATGCTTTTGGCGATATCCTGCCGGTTGCTGTAGCTGCGGCCGAAATCGCCGGTGACGGCGCCGCCCAGCCACTTGACGTAGCGAACGGCCGCAGGCTGCTCGAGACCCAGTTCCTGCCGAATACTTGCAACCGCCTCCGGCGTCGCCTGCTGGCCAAGCATGGCGGTTGCGACATCGCCCGGCAGGATCTGCGTGCCGGCAAAGATGACGAGCGACACCGCCCAGAGCAGCACCAGACCGAGCGCAAGCCGCCTGCCGAGCATTGCCCACAGGCTGAGACCCCTGGCTTTCGGTGCCGCGAGCACGGACATGACCTTGATGTCTGCTTCGATTCCATCAGCCAAGGAGAGGACGCCTGTGTTGCAAGAGTTGAAGCACTGGCGCTAACGCGATCCCGTGCGCGATGCAACGAGAGATGCACGTTTCGACCGGAAAGCCACCCGGGCATGCTCCAGGTGGCTGATGTCAGAGGCGCTTTCCGCTCAGGCGTTGAGCCAGACGCGCTCCGCGATGCGATAGCCGCTGAGGTCGCCGCCGCCGGGCACTGGCACGTAACCGCCGATCTTGTCGGAAGCAGCGGCGATGTTGTCGACGAAAAGGGGAATCAGCTCGCCGCCTTCATCGACCAGTTTTACCTGCAGGTCGTGGTAGATCTGCTTGCGCTTCGTCTCGTCCAGTTCGACGCGGGCGGCTGCCAGCAGCTTGTCGAAGGCTTCGTCCTTCCAGGCCGTCTCGTTCCAGGGCGCATCCGACTGGAAGATCAGCGACAGCATCGCATCGGCCGTCGGCCGAACGGACCAGTTGGACGCCACGAAAGGCTTCTTCAGCCAGACCTCGTCCCAATAACCGTCGGAGGGCACGCGCTCGACATCGATGGTGATGCCGGACTTCGCGGCAGACGCCTGGAACAGCTGGGCCGCATCAACCGACCCCGGAAAACCGTTGTCGGACACGCTGAGCTGGATGCCACCGGGCGAACCGGCCTTCTTGAAATGGAAGGCGGCCTTGTCGGCATCATAGGGACGCTGGGGAATGTCCTTGGCGAAATAGGGGTTCCAGGACGCGATCGGGTTGTCGTTGCCGATGGCGCCGGTGCCGACCAGAAGGCTCTTTTGCAACTCCTCGCGATCGATCGCATATTTCAACGCCAGCCGCAGATCGACATTGTCGTAAGGCGCCGCGTCCACCCGCATGGGGAAGCAGAACATCGTGTTTTCCTGCGAGCGCAGGATCTGCACGCCGGGGCGCGCGCTCAGGCGGCTCAAGGCACGCGGCTCGACGCGGTTGATGATGTGCACCTGCCCGCTGAGCAGCGCGGCCATGCGCGCCGTCGCGTCGCTCATGGCGATCGTCTCGACGGAATCGACATAGGCGCGGTCGGAGGCCCAGTAGTTCGGGTTGCGCTTGGTCAGCGCGCGAACGCCGGGCTGGAAGTCTTCGAGAACGAAGGCGCCGGTGCCGACACCCTTGTCGAAATCGCCGCCATCCGGGCCGATGCCCATGTGATAATCCACCAGCGCCGCCGGGAAATCCGCATTGCCGGCGCTCAGCGTCACCGTCACCTCATGCGTGTCGGTCGCCTTGATATCGGTCACGGCCAGAAGCTGGCCCTTGCCGCCGGAATTGCTCTTTTCGCCACGGTGGTGATTGAGCGAGTAGACGACGTCCTGCGCCACGAGCTCCTTGCCGTTGTGGAACTGGATGCCCTTCTTCAGCTTGAACACCCAGGTGCTGGCATCCGGCGTCGCCGCGTCCCAGCTTTCGGCCAGAGCGCCGATCAGCTTCCCATCCGGCCCAAGCTCCAGCACCGTGTTGAAGAGCTGGAAGCCGACCGTGTACATATAGGCTTCGGTATAGAAGGCCGGGTCGAGCCTGTCGGAGCTCGAAGCCGTATCAAGACCGAGAACGAGATGCCCGCCCTTGACCGGTGCCGCCTGTTGCGCGCGCGCTGCACCGGGAAGGAGCAAGCCGCCGGCCGAGAGCGTTGCGGACAGCAGCCCCGCATTTTGCAGGAGCCGGCGACGCGTGGGCTGCAGGAAGCTGGAAGGTGTCGTGTGGTCCGGCATCGGTGATCCGTTCTGGCAAATGCGTTTCATGGCCGAAAGCGGCAGCCCACGGCGTTCAGAGCTACTTAGCTGTATCGAATGCCACAATCCCGCAATATCGTTCTAAACTTGCTCTCTGAAAGAGAAGAAAATGCAACGCGGCTTCTGTTCAAGGCCGAGAACTCTTGCCTCAGGACAGCAATCTCGCGGCCGAAAGCGAGAGCGCGACGACCCCGTTGACGATGCAGCCTTCGTCGGGCTGGTAATCCGAATTGTGAAGCTGATCGCTCCGCCCGTCCTGTCCGGCACCCACGCCCAGCTGGAACGCCGGCACCCGGGCTCCGACCAGTGCGAAATCTTCCGCGCCGAGGTTTGAAGCACGGGCATGGACGACATCGCCGAAATGATCGCGAATGGCCGACATCGTCACTGTCAAGAGACGGTCGTCGGAGACGAGAGACGGAACGCCGCGCACGAAATTGATCGCGCAACGCACCCGCATCGACGCTTCCAGACCCGCACAGACGCGCCGGATCGCAGCCTCGATGACGTCGCGGGACGCCGGATCCTGGCAACGCACGGTTCCCATGATGGCCACGCTGTCGGGAATGATGTTGTGGGTATCGCCGCCGTGGATGGAGCCGATGGTGAGCACGGCCGGCTGCATGGGATCGACTTCGCGCGAGATGATCGTCTGGAGCTGCGTGATCAGTTGCGCGGTGGCAACGACGGGGTCGATGGCCAGATGCGGCCGTGCGGCGTGGCCCGAGGCCGCGTGGAGGGTGATATCGAACTCGTCGGACGAACCGTTCGCGATGCCTTCGACGAAGCTGAAGGTGCCGACCGGCTCGTCGGGGTGATTGTGAAAGCCGAGTGCGAAGTCGACATCGTCGAGAACGCCATCGGCGATCATCGCCGCCGCGCCGCTCTCCTGTGTCTCCTCCGCAGGCTGGAACATCAGCTTGATATTGCCGCGAAGCTGCGGTGCGATCTCCTTGAGGACGGCACCGATCCCGATCAGGGTCGCGGTGTGAAGATCATGTCCGCAGGCATGCATCCGCCCATCGACGGCGCTCGCGAAGGGCAGCCCTGTCTGCTCCCGGATCGGCAGAGCGTCCATGTCGGCGCGAATCAGGAGGGTCGGGCCGGGTGCTCCCCCCTTGATGGAACCGACCACGCCTGTTCGCCCGACGCCCGTCACATGCTCGATCCCGAGCCCGGACAGTTCCCGCGCCACGACGGCTGCCGTTCTCTCGACATTGAAGCCGACTTCGGGATGCATGTGCAGATCGCGACGGATGGCGACAAGCTGTGCTTCTCGATCGCGGGAAACGGTGTCGATGAAGCTGTTGAGATCATTCAGAAGCATGTCGATATCAAGGTCTCTGTTTGAAACGGATGGGTTCACGTTATGCGGCCAGTGCTGGTACGTCCAGCATGGCGCTTGCTCTTCGGCCCCTCGATCTTCCTGCGTTTGCCTGCCGCGTTCGCCCGTCGTCGACGTTCGGTCCTGACAGCGGCGTGCCGAATGCCACCCCTTGATCGTTTGCCCGGCTGGCGCCACATATGGGGCGAAAGGATGATCGTGATGAAACAGCCCCGCCTTCTCCCGGATGCCATCGAGGCCGGTGCGATAGAGCTTGTCGATCGCGTTGCAACGCGGCATCGCAAGGCTCGGAAATATGGCAGCGTTACGATCATCGTTCCCGATGTCGTTTATGAGGGAATGCCGGCGGGCGAATACGAGGTCGTGATCCGCCGCAAGGTCTCCGCGCTTGGCGATAGGCTGAAGCGTTTGGACAACCCCTGGATGCGGTTCTTCGATCAATAGCTGCGATCCGGGCGCTTATTTGCGATGCGCATATGGAGGCTGGGAGGCCGATCGGATGGCTTCGGCGACCTTGCAATTTTGCGATTTTTCCAAGGTTTCCCGGCGACGAACGGCAGGCGAGGTGCTAACGTCGGCTAATGGTTCTCTTCTCTGTTCACCACAAGACGTCCTATCGATACAAGCGGCCGGTTGCCTTCGGTGAGCACCGGCTGATGTTTCGACCGCGCGACAGTTTCGATCAGACGCTTCTGGAAGCATCTCTGCATGTGTCTCCAGAGCCGAGCTACGTTCGCTGGATCCATGATGTGTTCGGCAACTGCGTGGCCCTGGTCGGCTTTGAAAAGCCGGCGCGGGAGCTGACCTTCGAGACGCTGATCCGGCTCGAACACACGCCGCATGTGCCGATCGATTTCGAGATCGACGAGGAGGCGCGAACCTACCCGTTCTCCTACGATCCGGAAGAGGCTTTCGACCTCGAACGGACGATGAAGCGACATTGTCCCGATCCGGACGACCAGGTCGGCAAATGGGCGCGCCAGTTCGTGCGGGTCGGCCGCCCGACGGAGACCGGACATTTGTTGATGACCCTCTGCTATGCGATTCGCGAGGGCTTCGTTTACGCTCGGCGGCAGGAGCACGGCACCCAGCAGCCTTTGGAAACACTGCGCCTGCGCAAGGGGACCTGCCGCGATTTCGCGCTGTTGATGATGGAAGCCGCCCGCTCGCTCGGCCTCGCGGCACGATTCGTCACCGGCTATATCTACGTGCCGAGCCGGGATGGGCAGCGCACGCTGGGCGGCGGATCGACCCATGCGTGGTGCCAGGTCTACCTGCCGGGGGCAGGGTGGGTGGAATTCGATCCGACCAACGGCATCGTCGGCAACCGCGATCTGATCCGCGTCGGCGTGGCCCGCACGCCCCGGCAGGCGGTGCCGCTTTCGGGGAGCTATGACGGCAAGAAAGGCGACTTCGACAGCATGACCGTGCAGGTCAATGTGGTCAGCGAGGCGCCGATGACGGCCGGTGACACATCCGCCAGCGAGCCTCATGCGCAAGCCGGCGTTCCGCAAGCCGCAGAGATCGAGACGCCGGAACGCGCGCGCTCGAAACAATCGGCATCCTAAACCATTTCCTGTCCAGCATGACCCTCCCGTCACCTCCCACCGAAGGATAGAGCATTTGAAGATCAAAGCCGGTTTCCACATCAGCTATGAATGCCAACAGGACACCGCCATGTTGCTGGTGCTCAACATTCATCCCTCCAGGCGCGTGGACCTGCTGACGGATCAGGTTTTGCAGTTCGACCGGCCGATCGAGGCCTGGGAATATGTCGATGGCTTCGGCAACAGCTGCAGCCGGATCGTCGCGCCGGCTGGCATCACGACGCTCTCGACCACCTTCGAGATTTACGACAGCGGCCAGCCCGATATCATTCCCTACGATGCCGTGCAGCATTCGATCAAGGATCTGCCCGATGACGTGCTCGTCTTCCTGCTCGGCAGCCGCTATTGCGATACGGACCGCCTTTCGAACTTCGCCTGGCAGACCTTCTCCCATGTGCCTCCGGGCTGGCCGCGCGTGGCGGCGATCATGGACTTCACCCATAACCGCATCCGGTTCGACTATCAGCGCGCCGATGCGACACGCTCGGCCTTTGGCGGGTTCACCGATCAGACGGGCGTTTGCCGCGACTTCGCCCATCTCGCCATCACCCTTTGCCGCGCCATGAATATCCCGGCGCGTTACTGCACGGGCTATCTCGGCGATATCGGCGTGCCGGTCGACGTCAATCCCATGGACTTCAGCGCCTGGTTCGAAGTCTATCTCGGCGGACACTGGCACACGGCCGACGCCCGCCACAACAAGCCCCGCATCGGCCGCATCCTCATGGCGACCGGACGCGATGCGACGGACGTCGCGCTCTCCACCGCCTTCGGACCCGCCACGCTCGTGCGTTTCGACGTGGTGACGGACGAGATTCCGCATGATTCGGCTTCATAGGGCTTCATGCTGCCGCCGATCATTGCGTAGAGCAGGGTGAGGGACGCGCGTTCCTTGCCTGAGGGGCAAGAAGACAGGCGTGGAGGGGAAGTCTCTGCTCCACGGACAGCGCTCGCTTGCTTTTAGCATGCCTGTTCCGACTGCGCCTGTTGCGGCATCCGGTTTGTTCGTGCGGACATGGAGGCTTTCTGACTGGCGCGCTCCAGCACGGGTACGCAGAGATCGAGGTCGTGGGAGGCGAGGTGGGCGTAACGCATCGTCATCTGCAGCGTCTGGTGGCCGAGCCACATCTGGACGCGGCGAATATCGATGCCGCCGCGCACGAGCCGTGAGGCGCAGGTGTGCCGCAGCACATGCGGCACGAGATCCGGATCGTCGAGAAAACCGGCATCCTGTTTCGCCGCCTTCCACACCGTGCGGAACTGCTGCTGGTCGATGCCCGAGAACGGCCCAAGACCGCGCGCCGTGGCATGGCCAATGGCTTTGCGCGCCCGTGTCGTCAGGGGTACGGAGCGGCTGCGCCCGGATTTGGTGATCCAGAAGGTCGCCATGGAGCCCTGCAGGTCATTCCAGCGAAGACCGAGCGCCTCGCCAAGACGCGCTCCGCTATCCACCAGGAAGATGCAGAGGCGTTGATAAAGCTCGTTGCGCACCCCGATCGCTTCGAAAAGCCTGACCTCTTCGTCATGCTCCAGGAAGCGGACGCGCCCGGCGCGTTCCTTCTGACGGGTGAAATCCGGCAGGACATGGATGTCGCCGATCTTGTGCGCCTTGCGCAGAAGCTTGCTCAGCGCCGACATCTTGCGGTTGATCGTGGCATTGCTGTTGCCACGCTTGCGCAGCGCGTTCATCAGCCGGTCGAGCATGTCCTGGGAGAAGCCGGTGAATTCCTTCTCGGGCATCATATCGTAGAGATCGTAGATGAAGGCGACGACATTGGCCTTGTGCTTGCCGCCCTCCCAGAGGGTGTCGCCATAACGATCGAGAAGTGTGACGAGCGTATGCGTGGCCGGCGGTTCGAAGTCGCCCCCCGCGCGCAGCGTGTAGGAGAGCCCGGAAAACGAGCCGGCGCCATAGGACTCCGCTACGAAGGGTTTGCCGTTCATATCCATGAATGCCGTCTCCAATGATGCACCCTGCGAGGGCGCCTATGCAGGTACTCTCTGCTCGGCCGTGGACGGCTCTGCAGCATGATGGACGCAGTCCAGCAGTGACGGCATCGCGATGCGATGCAGACCTTGCGAACGAGGGAAGCGAGATCGCTTCGGATGTTTCGGGAGCTCGACCGGCGCCGGAGGCCCGCGATCCAGCATAGTGAATATGCCTTATACAGTGCATACTTATTTTCAAAATTCCAAAACCACAAGGCCCGCAGTTCGTGAGAACTGCAGGCTTTATGATTTTGATGTCAGACCTTCACATCAGAAGGTCTGACGACGTCGCGGATGCGTGACTTAGAAGTCGCGCTGCAGACGAAGGAAGCCGGTCCACTTGTCGGTATCCGGGCCAGCGTCGTTGTTTTCGTCGTAGTAGTTGACGGTTGCCAAGGTCTTCAGGCCGGTCGTGATCTGGTACTGAGCGGTTACGCCGACCTTCCAGGCATCGATGTTGCTGTCGAACTTGACGTCGCCGAAATACTGCGCGCCGGGGGTGATCGTCAGCTTGTCCGTTGCCTTGAGGGCGTAGGAAGCAGCGACAGCCCATTCGGACTTGGACCAGTAGTAGTTCGGGTCGGTGGCGTAGATGCCAGCGACAGCAAGCGAGCCGGGACCGATATCAGCGGTAACGATGGCGCGGAACGCGGATTCGTCAACGTTGAAGTCGTAGGAACCGATGACGTTTGCCGAGACGCCGCCCAGCGTGTAGCCGAGCTTGCCGGAGACGCCGACGTCGTCGTTGGACTTCAGGTTGGTCGTTGCGAGTTCTTCGACGGCAACGCCGAGAATGACCGGACCACCTTCGTAGGTGTAACGAACCGAGTTCTGAAGGGTTTTGTCAGAGCCGATCTCATCGCCTTCGCCGGCAATGCCGTCATCCCACCAGTCGTAGAAGTAACCGACGTCAAAGCCAGCGATGTTGATCCAAGCGCCGTCGAGCAGCGTGTCCTTGGTGTCGTTGGCTTCCAGGTTGATGTAGCCGGTCAGCGCGCCGAATTCGGTATCGCTCTTGGCTTCGATGGTCAGGTAGCCCTTCGTCTGAGCGTCCCAGTCGCCCGTCTTGCCGCGCGGGCCGACAGGATCAATACCGAAGGCGTCTTCGTCGTACTTGAACTGCGTACGAACGTAGCCGCCGATCTTGAGGCAGGTTTCCGTGCCCGGGATGTAGAAGTAGCCGGTGCCGAAGGCGTCGCAAACGCGAACGTATTCCAGCGCTTCCGGTTCAGCAGCGACGATGGCGTCGGCAGCGTGTGCGCCGGATACTGCTGCGAGAGCGGCAGCGGAGCCGAGAAGAAGGCTCTTAATGTTCATTTCTGACCTCCAGTCAAAAATGAGTCCGAACTTACCAAACGTCCGGCCAGCAGGGCTTTGAGGCAATCGGCGCCTTGCGCGGTCCTGCGGCACCATCCGCGCGGCTCGACAGTCCGGACGCCTTGCTCTCGCAATATCGGGGTTCCGAACCTCCTGACATCGATTCTCTGGAGGGAATCATGCGCGGCAACCGATTCTCGGCCACGCTCGAATGGCACGGTGCCAGGGCACCCAAGCGGCGGATGGTGGCGGCGGGGAGGCCTTGTGACCGGCGCAGCCACCGTTTTGACACCTTAAACACCAGTTTCGCGCAAGCTTCCGCTCCGCTAAGCACTTCGCAACAAACGATTTTCTTAAGCTCTCATTAAGACTTCGGAGCCCGGATGGCCATTTTGTGTCGTTTCAGCAACAGGACATGCGGAAGGGCGGGCGAAAGGAGGCGGGATAGCAAGTTGGTGATTGCGCCATCGGCCGGGTCAGGTATTTTCAAATCCAGAAGCAAGGGCGGTTGATCGCCAACTTCTGAAGTGTTGGGGATGGGGCAGGGAACGCTGTCCTTCAGCAAAATACCCAGACCCGTTTTAAACTTTTGACTGGAGGTCAGAAATGAACATTAAGAGCCTTCTTCTCGGCTCCGCTGCCGCTCTCGCAGCAGTATCCGGCGCACACGCTGCCGACGCTATCGTCGCTGCTGAACCGGAAGCAATGGAATACGTTCGCGTTTGCGACGCTTTCGGCACCGGCTACTTCTACATCCCGGGCACGGAAACCTGCCTCAAGATCGGCGGCTACGTTCGTACGGAACTTCGCTTCAACGAAAATTCCTACGGTGCAAACGGCCGTGGCGACTACGACGGCTACTCGCGTGGCTACCTGACGTTCGCTGCCAAGAACGACACGGAATACGGCACGCTGTCGTCCTACATCAACCTTCAGGCTGATACCGAAAGCGACGTATTCCTTGACGGCGCATGGATCAACATCGCTGGTTTCGACGTCGGTTACTTCTACAGCTACTGGGACGATGGTCTCTCTGGCGAAACCGACTCGCTCGACTCTTCGTTCGGCGCTCTGCAGAACTCGGCTCGTTACACCTATGACGCCGGCTCTTTCGTCGCCAGCGTTTCGGTTGAAGAAGTTGAGAACACCTACTTCACCGACCGCGACAGCAACAACGACGTTGGCGTAACCGGTAAGCTCGGCGCAACGATCGGCGGCTTCAACGTTTACGGTCTCGCTTCCTACGACGTCGACGTCGAAGAAGCTGCGTTCCGCCTGCTTGCTACGGCTGAAATCGGCCCGGGCACGTTCGGCATCGCTGGCCAGTACGCCACGAACCCGAACTACTACTACGACCGCGCTGAATGGACCGTTGCAGCTGAATACGCTGTCAAGGCAACCGACAAGCTGACGATCACCCCGGCCGCTCAGTACTTCGGCAACGTTCGCACCGGCAGCCAGTTCAACAACGACCTCGACGCTTGGAAGGTTGGTCTGACGGCCGGCTACCAGGTTACGGAAGGCCTGCGCACGCTGGCAACCGTCAACTACACGAAGTTCGACGGCGACGCAGCTGACACGCTCGTATCCGACGACCAGTGGACGGGCTTCCTCCGCCTGCAGCGCGACTTCTAATATCACTTGACCTCACGGTCATTGATGGAAAACCCGGCAGCGATGCCGGGTTTTTTCGTTTTTGGACGAGACGATGCACGATGGAACCTGATGCCTGCGCAGAATATGCCGCGTCGCTTAAGCCAGTGTCGCGAGAAAGTCCGCGATCGGATCGATGACGCCGGGGAGGTGGAGGAGGGGAGCGTGCCCCTGGCCAGGCACCGTCAACGGATGCAGTCCGGGATGGCGCCGGGCCATGTCCAAAACCGTCCTCTGCGAGAGAAGAGACGACGTCTCGCCGCGGATCACCATGAGGGGCTGATCCCGGAGCCGATCGAAGAGGGGCCAAAGGTCGGCCAGGGGCGTTTCCGCCGAGAGTTCGAGGAGCGGTGCGACCAGAGCAGGGTCGAAGTCGGGTCTGATGACGCCGTCCGTCTCGCGATAGAGGCTTTGTGCCATTTCGTCCCAGTCCGACGCTTGAAGAGCGGGAAAGGCCGGCCCGTGCAGCATCTTCAGCGCCATGGCTGCGGCACGCCAGGATGTGTAGCGGCCTTCGTCATTCAGATAGCGGGCGATGGCCAGCAGCCCGCCGATTTCGATTACCGGCCCGATATCATTGAGGATGTTGGCCCGTGAAAGTCCGGGAGCCATGCCGGGTAGAAGGTGGAGGATCAAGCCGCCGCGCGATGTCCCCACGAAGATGGCGGCATCGATGTCGAGAGCGCTGCAGATCTCCAGAACGTCGCCCGCCTCGACCGAGAGCTGGTAGCGGCTCGCATCCGGGTCCCAGTCGGATCGTCCACGACCGCGATAATCGACAGCGATCACCCGCCGCGGTTTTTCCCGATCGTTCGAGATGGCCTGCGCAAAGCCATGGAAGTCGCGGGAATTGCGGCTGAGTCCGGGGAGGCAGACGACGGGCAGGGGATCGTCACCATCTGCTGCACGATGGGCGGCAGGATACTCCGCCGCAAACAGCGTCAGGCCGTCGCGAACCCGGATGAAATGCTCGACGATACCGTTCCTGTCCATATCCCCTCCATTCGCGGAGGTTCGTTTCGCTCCGCCGTCTCGGTTCTCTCTTCTTTATAGAGAGGGCGAAAGCGAAAGGAAGAAAGGAGGAACCGGCCTGATCAGGACGACTGCCGCCCCATCCGCAGGTCCTCGACGATATCGGCGCTTTGTCCGAGTCGCGATTTATAGACCTGGTAGTTCTCCATGACCCGCTGCACGTAATTGCGCGTCTCGGCGAAAGGAATGCGCTCGATCCAGTCCACCACCTCGTCGATCGATTTGCCGCGCGGATCGCCATAGCGGCTGATCCATTCCGGCACGCGGCGGGGACCCGCATTGTAGGCGATGAAGGTCAGGATATAGGAGCCACCGAAATCATTGATCTGCTCGCCGAGATAATGCGCGCCGAGCGTCGCATTATATCCGGCATCCGTCGTCAGACGCTCCTTGGAATAGGGGATGCCATGGCGGCTTGCGACGAGCTTTGCCGTCGTCGGCAGGATCTGCAGCAGGCCGCGCGCATTGGCCGGCGACACCGCAGCCGGGTTGAAAGCACTTTCCTGCCGCGCGATGGCATAGGCGAGCGCCTTGCCGGAACCCGAAATGTTCGCCGTGCCCGGGATGACGCCCAAGGGGAAGGCGAGGGCCGCCACATCGATCCCGCGGCCGAAGGCCAGCTTGCCGACCTGGAGCGCAAGGCTATGCGTCCGTGTCTTCTCCGAGCGGGCAGAGAGAATCGCGAGCTCACCCGGACTGGTCAGGTTGTCGGCCAGTGCCAGATAGAGCCCGTCCGCCCGCCATCCGTGACCGGCTGCTTCAAGCCGGCCGATCGCGCGAACGGCTTCGCGGCTTTCGAACCGCGTGCGGTCGTCGGCTGTGGGGCTCGGATAGGTGACGTTCAGCGTCTTGCGGCCGAGCTTCGCGCTGGCCAGCTGTCCATAGAATGTGCCCGAAAGCGCGGCTGCCTTGGCATAATAGGTCTTGGCCTGTCCGGGGCCGCCTTTCTCGGCAGCGCGGCCGAGCCAGTAATAGGCGCGCGATACCGAGATCGGCCGGTTGGACGCCTTGAGAATGCGCTCGAAATGCGCGGCAGCCGTTTGCCCGTCCTGAAGACCGCGCAGCGCATACCAGCCGGCATGAAATTCCGCATCCACCACATCGGCGGCATCCGTGGCCACATGCCCAGCGGCAACCCGGTAGGCACCGCGGAAATCTCCGGCATCGGCCAGCCCACGGCTGATGATCCGTTGCTCCACCCACCACTCTCCTGTGTCGATCAGGCGTTCGGGGTCTTTGGGCAGTTGCGACAGGAGCTTTGCGGCGGCGTCGTACTTCTCCTGCTTGCGCAACTGCTCGATCCGCACGAACAGAAAGGCCGGATCGCTGCGCCAGGACGGATCGACGGCCGCGATCAGCGCATCCGCATTCGCGGCCTTCTTCGACATGGCGATCCAGGCGCGATAGAGCGACTGCGCCTTGCCGAGATCGCTGAAGCGTGTCGCCTGCTCGAAACGGCCGCGATAGAGCAGCATTTCCATGCGGCGCTTGTGATCTGCCGTCGTCAGCAGGCTCGGAAATTCCGCGAGCACGTTTGTTTCCGTCGCGGCGTCCAGCGCTTTCGTCGCCCAGAGCGTGCGAAGCCGGGTTGCCGCCTGACGCGTGTCGCCTTTTGCAACCAGCGCCCGCGCGAGGATCAGCGTGCCTTCCGACGTCTCGGGCGCGGTGCTGCCAAAGGCTGCAAGCACATCCTTCGGCGCCGGGTTCTCCCGGTAGAGCGCGCGTTCCGAACTGGCGCGCAGCCCGCTGAGGCCCGGCCAGCCTTTGAGTTCCTGCTGCGCGCGTGCGATTTCGTAGGACGGAATGCCCTTCTGCGTCGATTGCGCGATGGCCCAGGTGAGGATGTGCCGGTCGAGCGTATCGTCGCCCATGGCGTTGCGCACGGCGATGGCGCGCACGGGATCGCGATTCGTCAGGGCGTCCAAACCGTCTTTGAGGGCCGCAACGGAGGCCGGGATGGTGCTGCGCGGAATGGCGCCGGTCATGCCGCCATCCGTCATGCCGCTGAAGGCGGCCGGCGCCTTGGGAACGGGCACGAAGGCTTCCGCTGCGGATGCGACGGCGGTCGGGCGCGAAAGGGGCGGGCGCGAAAGGGGGAGGGGGACGCCTGCGGGTTCGGCCTGTGCGGCGATACTTGGGACGAAGAGAGCACCGAGCCCGAGCGTGGAAACACCTAAGGCGGCGATCAGTGTTCGATGGATGGCACCACGCATGAAAACTTTCCCGCCCATGATCAACCCGCCGTTTGGCAATCCTACCGCATTTGGCAAGCGAGACGCTAATGAAAGGTTAAGCCGGTCCCGGATCCTGAGATTGCCCCGAACCGTGATCGTCTCGTGTTCAAAAATAAGCGTGAACCGCCTGAACCCTCAAGCAGCCTCATCCGTTCCGCTCTGCGTCGTCGCTGCCAGTCAATGCTTGCCGCCGGAGATCGGGACGATTAAGGTGCCGGCAATTTTCTAACCGTGAAATACGGCCGAAGCATGGGTCTCCAATGCCCGCGCGCCGTCAGGAGTCGTGCATGTTCAAGGGATCCATTCCCGCTCTCGTCACCCCGTTCACACCGGCCGGCGCCGTGGATGAGGACGCATTCGTCGATCACGTCCAGTGGGTGATCTCCGAGGGTAGTCACGGTGTCGTTCCGGTGGGAACGACGGGCGAATCCCCCACCTTGTCGCATGCCGAGCACAAGCGCGTCGTCGAACTCTGCATCGAGGCCGCCGGCGGTCGCGTGCCGGTCATCGCCGGTGCCGGGTCCAACAACACCCGCGAGGCCATCGAGCTTGCCCAGCATGCGGAGAAGGCTGGCGCCGACGGTATCCTCGTCGTGACACCTTATTATAACAAGCCGACGCAGAAGGGTCTTTATGCCCACTTTTCGGCGATTGCCGAGGCCGTCAAGCTTCCGATCGTCATCTACAATATCCCCGGCCGCTCGGTCATCGACATGTCGCCGGAAACCATGGGCGCTCTGCGCAAGGCCTATCCCTCGATCCTGGGTGTGAAGGACGCGACCGGCAAGATCGAGCGCGTATCCGAACAGCGCATCACCTGTGGCGCGGATTTCGTCCAGCTTTCGGGCGAAGACGCGACGGCGCTCGGCTTCAATGCCCATGGCGGCGTCGGCTGTATTTCCGTCACGGCCAATGTCGCGCCGCGTCTGTGTGCGGAGTTCCAGGAAGCGACGCTGGCCGGCGATTTCGCCAAGGCACTGGCCTATCAGGACCAGCTGATGCCGCTGCACAAGGCCATTTTCATGGAGCCGGGCGTCTGCGGCTCGAAGTTCGCGCTGAACCGGCTGCGCGGCATGAGCCGACACGTCCGGTCGCCGCTGATGCCCGCGCTTGAGACCGCAACCGAAAGCGCCATCAAGGCGGCGCTTGTCCATGCAGGGCTGCTGAACTGATGGCCCCGAAGGGCAGCGAGCGCACCGTTCGCAAGATCGTCGCCGAAAACCGCAAGGCGCGCTACAATTACGAGATCCTCGACACCTACGAGGCAGGCCTCGTGCTGACCGGCACCGAGGTGAAGTCGCTGCGCGAGGGCAAGGCCAATATCGCCGAGTCCTACGCGACCGACGAGGCCGGTGAGATCTGGCTGATCAATTCCTATCTGCCGGAATATCTGCAGGCCAACCGCTTCAATCACGAGCCGCGCCGCCGCCGCAAGCTTCTGCTGTCCAAGCGCGAGGTGAACCGGCTGCAGGGTGCCGTGAACCGCGAGGGCATGTCGCTGATCCCGCTGAAGATCTATTTCAACGATCAGGGACGCGCCAAGCTCGAGCTGGCGCTCGGCAAGGGCAAGAAGCTGCACGACAAGCGGGAAAGCGAAAAAGAGCGCGACTGGAATCGCCAGAAAAGCCGTCTCCTGAAGGACGGCTGAGGCGCGCAGACGACGTCGGTCGGCGCCTTGAGGGTCTGGCTGGTTCATTCTGAACCAGCCGAACTCTGGATTCCCTTGTCGTCGTTGGTCTCTTCGGGATAACCGGTTTCCCATTATCCCCGACAAACTCTAGCGCCGATACCGAAACAACACTATCCGTTGACGTCGTCCGGATGGGCGGGCTCGACATTGCGGGCGGGCCGTTCAGACGGGTCACGTCCGATCTCGGCCTTGAGACTGAGAAGGTCGATGAAGTGGTCGGACTGGCGCCGCAGGTCGTCGGCGATCATCGGTGGCTGGGTCGACATGGTGGAAACCACGGACACCTTCCGGCCCTTGCGCTGCAGCGCTTCCACCAGCGTGGTGAAATCGCCGTCGCCCGAGAAGATCACGAGGTGATCGACGGTTTCCGATTGCTCCATGGCATCGATGGCAAGCTCGATGTCCATATTGCCCTTGATCTTCCGGCGGCCGAGCGAATCAGTGAATTCCTTGGCAGGCTTCGTCACGACCTTGTAGCCGTTGTAGTCCAGCCAGTCGATCAGAGGGCGGATCGAGGAGTACTCCTGATCCTCGATCAGCGCCGTGTAATAATAGGCGCGCAGCAGATAGCCCCGCTTCTGAAAAGCTTTCAAAAGCTTACGATAGTCGATGTCGAAGCCAAGGCTTTTCGACGCGGCGTACAGGTTCGCACCATCGATAAAGAGAGCTATTTTTTCGCGAGGATCGAACATCGGCATTCCTTCAGTCCGGCGAGGAGCGCAATTTTTCCCGTCCATTATCAGACGCGAAACAAGTGCAGACCGGGGGGATCATGATTACTGTCCTTATCGCACCAGTGATCGAGAGAAAAGTTCGATAGAAGACAAACGTCGTTCGAGCACAATTTTTCCCGGCTCACTAGTCTCGATCGGCGATGCATACATCAACATGACAAACGAACCCCTAAATATGTGGTAAGCTGTCCGTTTTTCACACAGATCTAATGTTGCAACCGGGCTTTTGCAATTTCCACGATAAGGTCCGGAAACAATACTATCGGCAACGCTTACCCTTTATCGCTCGCCCTCGCATGAAAAACTTGAATTTTCAGACCAATGGCTGTATCCGGCAACCAATCCGTTCCTGAGAGCCGGAAATCCGCGCCAGCCTCGGTCGCTCTCGTCATCAATATCTGCGCAGGCAGGCAGCTTTTGGCCGCGCCCGGCGCTTGAAACCATCGAAGGATACGCAATGGCCCGCGTTACGGTCGAAGATTGCATCGACAAGGTCGACAACCGCTTTGAGCTCGTGCTCCTCGCCAGCCACCGTGCGCGCCTGATCTCCCAGGGCGCGGCGATCACCATCGATCGCGACAACGACAAGAACCCGGTCGTGGCCCTGCGCGAGATCGCCGACGAGACCCTGTCTCCCGGCGACCTCAAGGAAGATCTGATCCATTCGCTTCAGAAGCACGTCGAGGTCGACGAGCCCGAAGCGGATCCGGCCTCCATCACGGGCAGCTCGGCAAACTTCGCAGACGCTTCCGAAGACGACGATCAGCCCGAAGCCGTGACCTTCGACCGCATGACGGAAGAAGAACTGCTGGCCGGCATCGAGGGCCTCGTTCCCCCGGAAAAGAGCGACGACTACTGATCGTCCCGACCAGGCAGACAATCCTCGAAGCGCCGGCATCGTCCGGCGCTTCGTCGTTTTGGCCGCCCTTCAACTCCCGCATCCCCTGCATCGTGCTGCCGGAGCTTCGCTGCGGCGATAAAGTGTCAAAAATTGCCACATCGGTGATTCCGATGATGGGAAATCGACGGTAGCGCCATGATATACCGGAAGAATCGCGTCCGATTGCACCGGACGCGCTTTCCGTTGCCGCGGCGTCATGATTTAAATGGATTTCCATTAAAGGAGTGATGCTGCAGACACACAGCCCCCGCGGAGCCGCCCACGCATGATGCGCCAATATGAACTCGTCGAACGGGTTCAGAAGTACAAGCCCGACGTCAACGAGGCATTGCTCAACAAGGCCTATGTCTATGCCATGCAGAAGCATGGCCAGCAGAAGCGCGCCAGCGGCGATCCCTATATTTCGCATCCGCTGGAAGTCGCGGCCATCCTGACCGAAATGCACCTCGACGAGGCGACGATCGCGGTCGCGCTGCTGCACGACACCATCGAGGACACGACGGCGACGCGGGCGGAGATCGACGATCTCTTCGGCGAGGACATCGGGGCGCTGGTCGAGGGCCTGACCAAGATCAAGAAGCTCGATCTCGTCAGCCGCAAGGCCAAGCAGGCGGAAAATCTGCGCAAGCTGCTGCTGGCCATCTCCGACGATGTCCGCGTGCTCCTCGTCAAGCTTGCCGACCGGCTGCACAATATGCGCACGCTGGATCATATGTCGGCGGAGAAGCGCGCTCGGATCTCCGAGGAGACGATGGAGATCTATGCGCCGCTGGCCGGCCGCATGGGCATGCACGACATGCGCGAGGAGCTGGAAAACCTCTCCTTCCGTCACATCAATCCCGATGCCTTCGAAACCGTGACGCAGCGGCTGGACGAGCTTTCCGCCCGCAACGAAGGGCTCATCAAGAAGATCGAGGATGAGCTGGGCGAGTTGCTCGCCGCCAAGGGCCTCACCGGCATCGCCGTCAAGGGGCGGCAGAAGAAGCCCTATTCCGTCTTCCGCAAGATGCAGTCCAAGTCCCTGTCCTTCGAGCAGCTGTCCGATGTCTGGGGCTTCCGGGTGATCGTCGAGGATATCCCGGCCTGCTACCGCGCGCTCGGCATCGTCCACACCCGCTGGCGCGTCGTGCCGGGCAAGTTCAAGGATTATATCTCGACGCCGAAACAGAACGACTATCAGTCGATCCACACCACCATCGTCGGCCCGTCGCGCCAGCGCATCGAGCTGCAGATTCGCACGCGCCGCATGCACGAAATCGCCGAATACGGCATTGCCGCGCATACGCTCTACAAGGATGGCGCCGAGGCACAGGGTGACGTCAAGCTGTCGCCGACCTCCAACGCCTATTCCTGGCTGCGCCGCACCATCGAGGCACTGGCGGAAGGCGACAATCCCGAAGAGTTTCTGGAGCATACCAAGCTCGAGCTGTTCCAGGATCAGGTCTTCTGCT
The DNA here is from genome assembly GCF_003217095.1 of Rhizobium sp. PP-CC-3A-592. Classification (GTDB taxonomy): domain Bacteria; phylum Pseudomonadota; class Alphaproteobacteria; order Rhizobiales; family Rhizobiaceae; genus Ferranicluibacter. The sequence goes on along the minus strand of NZ_QJSR01000001.1, from coordinate 578,792 downwards.
TCACGCCCAAGGGCCAGCTGATCGCCTTGCCGCGTGGCGCGACGCCGATCGATTTCGCCTATGCGGTCCACACCAATATCGGCGACACCTGCGTCGGCGCGAAGATCAACGGCCGGATCATGCCGCTGGTCACCCGGCTCGCCAATGGCGACGAGGTCGAGATTGTCCGTTCGGGGATACAGGTGCCGCCGGCGGCCTGGGAGGAGATCGTCGTCACCGGCAAGGCGCGCGCCGCCATCCGCCGCGCGACCAAGGCGGCCATCCGCAAGCAGTATTCGGGCCTCGGCTTCCGCATCCTCGAGCGCACCTTCGAGCGCGCCGGCAAGCCGTTCACGCGCGAAGCGATGAAGCCGATCCTGCACCGGCTCGGCCAGAAGGAAGTCGAGGACGCCATCGCCGCCGTCGGCCGCGGCGAGCTTTCCTCCCTCGACGTGCTGCGCGCCATGCATCCCGACCATCAGGACGAACGCGTGACGCCGAAACCCTCGACGGACGATGGCTGGTTCGCGATGCGCTCGGCCGCCGGCATGGCATTCAAGATCCCGGGTCACTCCAAGGAAAGCGCCACCGCCATCGATGCGGGCGGGCCGGAAGACCTGCCGATCCGTGGCCTCTCGGGCAATGCCTTCGTTCACTTCAGCGCATCCGGCGCCGTGCCCGGCGACCGCATCGTCGGCATCATGGAGAAGGACAAGGGGATCACCATCTACCCGATCCAGTCGCCGAGCCTGCAGCAGTTTGATGACGAGTCGGAGCGATGGATCGACGTGCGCTGGGATCTCGACCAGGCCAACAATACCCGCTTCATGGTGCGCGTGCAGGTCAACGCACTGAACGAGCCGGGGACGCTGGCCGATATCGCCCAGTCGCTGGCCACCGGCGACATCAACATCCGCGCCATCACCATGGGGCCGATCGCCGCCGATTTCAGCGAGCTGATGCTCGATCTCGAGGTCTGGGACCTGCGCCAGCTGAACCATATGCTGACGCAGCTGAAGGACTTGCCCGTCGTCTCCACGGTCAAGCGGGTCTTCCTCTGAGAGGTCTGCCTGCAAGATAGGCTGCTGCTGGACGCGGTATGCGCCGACAGCATGGCTGCCCGCCGAACCCGGCGCTGGTGCAAAGGCAACGATACGCTTATGTTCTGACTCGGGAGGTAAACGAAGAAAGGTTTACCAATGTTCAAGCAGATCAAGAAGCTCACCGGCGCCCTGCGCCCCCTGTCGGCAGCCGAACGCGAACTGAGCTACCTCAACGGCTCGTCCGATCGCATCGACCTCGAATACCGCCAGCGCCAGATCGACCGCGGTCTGTTCCGCAGCGGCTTCTGAGCCAGGCTCATTCGAACCAAATAGAGATACGAGCCTTGCACCTCGTGCAAGGCTGACATGCGCAAGCTCATTGGAGCTTGGTCATACCAGCAGTCCCTTCAATTTTCCCGGCAGGATGCGGCCATGGTGGCGGCTCAACCGGGAAAGGCTTGAGAGATAGCGGTTCATGATGGGCCGATATCGACGAGCGGTCGGGGATCGTCGTGCGGTGTGCGCGTTACGGGGCCCGCGTCCGCCGCGATCTTCGTATCATCGACGCGTTGCCTGAGCGCGATAAACGTCATGGATCGATAGCTGTCCGCATCGCAAATGACCTCGTCCGTCGCAGCCTGCCTCGCCACGCGCTACGGTCGAGAACATGCGCCGATGCCGTGCTGCTGAAATGCTGCACCTGCGTCGAGATTGCCTCGCCTTGCCCCAGTTTGCCTCGGTTTGCCATTGTACGGCCACACGGGCATCGTCTATCACGGCACTATGGTATTCAAACGTCGTCAGCCCGCATCGTTTTCGGCCCGGCTCCGCGAGCTGGTCTGGCCGCGCAAGGGGTTTACCCGCGGCCTGCGTTATCTGGCCTTGCGCATCCTGCGCCTGTCGTCGTCGCCCCATTCCATCGCCATGGGTGTTGCAGCCGGAGCCGCGTCCTCCGCCACGCCCTTCGTGGGCTTCCATATTCTCCTGGCACTTGCGGCCGCCTATCTTTTCTCAGGCAACCTGATCGCCGCCGGCATTGCGACGACGCTCGCCAACCCGTTGACGATTCCGGTCATTCTCGCGAGCAGCTACGAGATCGGCACGGCGATCCTCGGCTCGGGCGCCCACGCGCCGATGGATGGCGAAGATATGCTGCAGAAGCTGACGCACCTGCAACTGACCGAGCTTTGGGGGCCTGTGCTGAAGCCATTGCTGCTTGGCAGCCTGCCGCTCGCGGCCGGTAGCGCGGTTGTCTTCTATATCGGCTCCTATTATGCGGCGCGGCTGTTCCAGTCGCGGCGCGTGTCGCGTCTTGCGGAGAAGCTCAAGGCCTCGCAAGCGGCCTAAACCCTCAACCTTTCGGATCCCTCAGGTTTTCATGATCATCGGACTTGGCAGCGACCTCATCGACATCCGCCGCATCGACAACTCGCTGAACCGTTTCGGCGAGCGTTTCATCCAGCGCTGCTTCACCGAGGTGGAGATCGCCAAATCCGAGGGCCGCAAGAACCGGTCGGCGTCCTATGCCAAGCGTTTCGCGGCGAAGGAGGCCTGTTCCAAGGCTCTGGGAACCGGGATCGGGCAGGGTGTCCTCTGGAAGGATATGGGTGTCGTCAACCTGCCCGGCGGCAAGCCGACCATGGTCCTGACCGGCGGTGCCGCCGTACGCCTGGCGAGCATGCTGCCGCACGGCCACCGCGCCGTCGTGCACCTGACGATCACCGATGACGATCCTTTGGCGCAGGCCTTCGTCATAATAGAGGCGCTGCCCGTTGCTCCGGAAGACGTTAGCGGCTAGAGGATGGCCAAGTCGAGGTCCGCTGCGCCTGACGGTGCGCGCGTTCGCAAGGGCGCTTGAGCCCGATGGGCCCAAGCGCGATGCGAGCGCCATGGACCCCTGCAGACCAACGGCATTCAGACGATAACAAGCGCCGGTCAGCGGCAAACAAGGATAGACGGGCGTGGCAGAAAAAATCGCAAAGAAGGACAGCGGACTCTGGGAGAATGTGAAGGTCATCATCCAGGCCTTGCTTCTGGCCCTGGTGATCCGCACCGTACTCTTCCAGCCCTTCACGATTCCGTCCGGCTCGATGATGCCGACGCTGCTCGTGGGCGATTACATCTTCGTCAACAAGTTCGCCTACGGCTATTCGAAATACTCGCTGCCGCGCTCGCCCGACCTCTTCAGCGGCCGCATTTTCGGCAGTGAGCCGAAGCGTGGCGACATCGCCGTCTTCCGCTTCCCGCCCAATCCCGAGATCGACTATATCAAGCGCGTCATCGGTCTGCCGGGCGACCGGGTGCAGGTGCGCAACTCCATTCTCTACGTCAACGACACGGAAGTCGCCCGCGCGCCGGACGGCGTCTTCCGGGCCGACGACCAGTACGACACCGGCGCCGACGTGCCGGTCTTCCGGGAAACGCTCGACAACGGCGTCAGCTTCGACACGCTGGACCAGTTTCCGGATTCGCGCGGCGACAACACCCGCGAGTTCGTGGTGCCGGAAGGTCACTACTTCATGATGGGCGACAACCGCGACAATTCCGCCGACAGCCGTTTCGACGTCGGTTACGTCCCGGCCGAAAATCTCGTCGGTCGCGCCAGCCTTATCTTCTTCTCGCTCGGGCACGACACCTCCTTCCTGGAAATCTGGAAATGGCCGGCAAACCTGCGCTACGACCGCCTGTTCAAGGTTCTGAAGTAATGAAGCCGCGCGATCTGGGGCCGCAGGAGCGCGAGCGCCTGGAAGAAACGCTCGGCTACGTCTTCACCGACAAGGTCAGGCTCGACCGTGCTTTGACCCATTCGAGCGCCCGCAATTCCGGCGGCTCCGATTATGAGCGGCTGGAGTTCCTCGGCGACCGCGTGCTCGGTCTCTGCGTCGCGGAGCTTCTGTTCCAGACGTTCAAAACGGCGAACGAGGGCGAATTGTCGGTGCGGCTGAACCAGCTGGTCAGCGCGGAAAGCTGCGCTGCGATTTCCGACGAGATCGAGCTTCACCGCTTCATCCGCGCCGGCGCCGACGTCAAGAAACTCTCCGGCAAGCATGTGCTGAATATTCGTGCCGACGTGGTGGAAGCCCTGATCGCCGCGATCTATCTCGATGGCGGTCTGGAGGCCGCACGCGGCTTCGTGCTCAAGCACTGGAAGGCGCGTGCGACGCGTGCCGACGGCGCCCGCCGGGATGCCAAGACCGAATTGCAGGAATGGTCGCATGCGAAGTTCGGCGTCGCCCCGCAGTATCGCGTGGACGACCGCTCCGGTCCCGACCATGATCCGCGCTTCACGGTGACGGTGATCATTCCCGGCGTTGCGCCCGAGACGGGCGTGGACCGCTCCAAGCGGGCCGCCGAACAGACCGCCGCGACCCGCATTCTGGAGCGGGAAGGGGTCTGGGTCGCCCCCAATGCCTGAACACCGACGCCTGATCATGGGCGCCTGATCCCGCGCGCAACGAACCTGTTTCAAGCCTCTGGTCGCGGAAGCGATTGCGGTTCATACTCACGCCGGCAGACACGCCGGCCCTCAACGAATTGACGGATATGATGACCGAAGATCACACGGATCCTACCGAAACCGGGCAGGACGCAGCAGTCGAAACTGAAGGCGCAACGGACGTCGCCGAGAATGTCGGGCCGACGCATTCCGGTTTCGTCGCCATGATCGGTGCGACGAATGCCGGCAAGTCGACGCTCGTCAACCGGCTGGTGGGCGCCAAGGTGTCGATCGTCAGCCACAAGGTGCAGACGACGCGCGCCATCGTGCGCGGCATCGCCATCCACGACCGCGCGCAGATCGTGTTCATGGACACGCCCGGCATCTTCAAGCCGCGTCGCCGGCTCGACCGGGCCATGGTCACCACCGCCTGGGGCGGCGCCAAGGATGCCGATTTCATCATGCTGCTGGTCGACAGCGAGCGCGGGCTGAAGGGCGATGCGCAGATGATCCTGGAGGGCCTGAAGGAGGTCCACCAGCCGAAGATCCTCGTGCTCAACAAGATCGATCAGGTCTCCCGCGACGTCCTGCTGCAACTGGCTTCCGCCGCCAATGAGGTCGTTCCCTTCGAGCGCACCTTCATGATCTCGGCGCTGACCGGCTCCGGTTGCGAGGACGTCATGGACTATCTGGCGGCAGCCCTGCCGGAAGGCCCCTGGTACTACCCGGAAGACCAGATTTCCGACCTGCCCATGCGCCAGCTGGCCGCCGAGATCACCCGCGAAAAGCTGTTCCTGCGTCTCCATCAGGAACTTCCCTATTCCTCGCATGTGGAAACCGAGGGCTGGGAGGAAAAGAAGGACGGCTCGGTGCGGATCGAGCAGGTGATCTATGTCGAGCGCGACAGCCAGAAGAAGATCGCACTCGGCAAGAATGGTGACGCGATCAAGGCGATCTCCATGGCCGCCCGCAAGGAAATCGCCGAAATTCTGGAGCAGCCCGTCCATCTCTTCCTCTTCGTGAAGGTGCGGGAAAACTGGGGCGACGACCCCGAGCGCTTCCGCGAGATGGGGCTGGAATTCCCCCGCTGATGCAAAATGGCGGAGCGACGCCGTGATTCGGTGAACGCTCCGTCCAGTCCCGCCCGTCTTGTGCGCCCCGATCCGTCATGTCACCTGATGATCCATATCAGGTGCAAGGAGACGGCCGATGCCGCAGCTCGTGAATGGGGTTTGGGAAAAGAGCGATGTCGCCGCTGGCGAAATGAAGGCCGGCGCCTTCCACCGCGAGCCGACCAGCTTTCGCAGCTGGATCACTCCGGACGGCAGCCCGGGACCGGAGGGCCAGCCGTCGCTCAAGGCCGAGGCCGGGCGTTTCCAGCTGTTCGTCGCCTATATCTGCCCCTGGGCGTCCCGCACGCTGATGATGCGCAGCATCAAGGGCCTGACCGACATCATACCCGTCGCTATCTCCGAGCCCGAACTCGGCGAAAACGGCTGGACCTACGATCCGCCCGCCGATGCCGGGCCGCGCGTCGGCCGGATCCGCTACCAGCATGAACTCTATACGGCGTCTGATCCGCATTACACCGGCAAGGTCTCCGTGCCCGTGCTCTGGGACCGCAGGGAAGGCCGGATCGTCAACAACGAGTCGGCCGACATCCTGCGCATCCTCAACGGCGCCTTCGATGCGCTGACCGGGAACCGCGGCGATCTTTATCCCGAACTTCTTCGCCCCGACATCGACCGATGGAACGCGTTGATCTACGACACGCTCAACAACGGCGTCTATCGCGCGGGCTTCGCCCGCACGCAGGCCGCCTATGAAGACGCCGTCACCGGTGTTTTCGCGACCCTCGATACGCTCGAGGAGCATCTGTCACGGAACCGCTATGTCGCCGGTCGTCACCTGACGGAAGCCGATATCCGTCTGTTCGTGACATTGGTCCGCTTCGATGCGGCCTATCACGGCGCCTTCAAGTGCAATCTGCGCCGCATCGCCGACGACCCGCATCTTCAGGCCTATCTCCGCGACATCTATCAATGGCCCGGCATCGCGGAGACGGTGCGGATCGACCATATCAAGCGCGGCTATTACTCCATCGCCCACATCAACCCGACGGGCATCGTGCCCCTCGGGCCCGATCTCGATTTCACCAGCCCGCATGGCCGGGATGGGCTTGCGGGCGAGGGGATCGTCCAGCGCATCTGAGCATCCGCTCTCGCGCTTGGCGTTCCCGCCCGATCTCTCTATGGTCCGCCCGATTCGGAAACAGGAGATCGCGCCTCATGTCGCAGCCAGCACAGACGTCCCCGCGGACGGTTCCGCCGATTGCACTCCTGATCGCGCAGGAGATCAAGGCGACGCAGGCGCAGGTCGTCTCCGCCGTCGAATTGCTGGATGGCGGTGCCACGGTGCCGTTCATCGCCCGCTACCGCAAGGAAGTTACCGGCGGCCTCGATGACACGCAGCTGCGCACGCTCGCCGAACGACTGGTGTACCTGCGAGAGCTGGAAGCCCGGCGGAACTCCATCGTCGAGTCGATCCGCGGTCAGGGCAAGCTGACCGACGACCTCGAGCGCAAGATCGCCGCTGTTGCGACGAAGGCTGAGCTCGAGGACATCTACCTCCCCTACAAGCCGAAGCGGCGCACGAAAGCCGAGATCGCGCGTGAGAAAGGGCTCGGACCGCTGGCCGAAGCCATCCTTCTCGATCGCCGCATTCCGCCCGCGGACCGCGCCGCCTCGTTCCTCTCTGCCGAGGTGCCGGACGTGAAGGCGGCGCTTGAAGGCGCGCGCGACATCGTTGCCGAAGGCATCGTGGAGAATGCCGACCTGCTCGGCCGGCTGCGCGGCCATATGCGCAGCGGCGCCTTTCTCCGTGCGAAGGTCGTGGCCGGCAAGGAAGCGGCCGGCGCGAAATTCTCCGATTATTTCGACCATTCCGAACGCTGGGCGACAGCCCCCGGCCACCGGGCGCTGGCCATGCTGCGCGGCTGGAACGAAGAGATCCTCTCGGTCGATATTATCGTCGACGAGGGCGATCTGTCGCCCGTCAAACCGGTCGAAAGCATCATCGCCGCCGCCTACCAGCTCGGCAGCCTGCCGGGTGATCAATGGCTGATGGAGGTCATCCGCTGGACATGGCGCGTCAAGCTCTCCATGTCGCTGTCGCTCGACCTGATGCGCGAACTGCGTGAGCGGGCCGAGGAGGAGGCGATCCACGTTTTCGCGCGAAACCTCAAGGACCTTCTGCTGGCAGCCCCCGCCGGCTCCCGCGCCACGATGGGTCTCGACCCGGGCATCCGCACCGGTGTGAAGGTGGCCATCGTCGATGGAACCGGCAAGCTCTTGGAAACCACAACGGTCTATCCCTTTCCGCCGAAGAACGACGTGCGCGGCGCGCAGGCCGAGATCGCCAAGCTCGTCGCCCGCCACAAGGTGGAACTGATCTCCATCGGCAACGGCACCGGTAGCCGCGAGACCGAGCGACTGGTCGCCGACATGCTGGCCACATTGCCGGGCACGAAGCCCACCAAGGTCATCGTCTCCGAAGCCGGCGCGTCGATCTACTCGGCCTCGCAGGCGGCCGCCGATGAGTTCCCCACACTCGACGTTTCCCTGCGCGGCGCCGTCTCCATCGCCCGCAGGCTGCAGGATCCCCTGGCCGAACTCGTGAAGATCGAGCCGAAGTCGATCGGCGTCGGGCAGTATCAGCACGATGTCGATCAGGGCCGCTTGAGCCGCTCGCTCGATGCCGTGGTGGAAGATGCGGTGAACGCCGTCGGTGTGGACTTGAACACCGCATCCGCGCCGCTTCTCGCGCGCGTCTCCGGCCTCAGCCGCTCGACGGCGGAAGCGATCGTCGCGCACCGCGATGCGATCGGCCCGTTCAAGACGCGCACGGAACTGAAGACGGTGCCGCGCCTCGGCGCACGCACCTTCGAACAATGCGCCGGGTTCCTGCGCATTCCCGGCGGCAAGGAGCCGCTCGATGCCTCTTCGGTCCACCCGGAAGCCTATGGCGTCGCCAAAAAGATCATTTCCGCCTGCGGCCGCGATGTCCGCACCGTAATGGGCGATTCCCTGCTCCTGAAGTCTCTCGACCCGAAGGCCTTCGTGGACGACCGTTTCGGCCTGCCGACCATCCGCGACATCCTGTCGGAACTCGAAAAGCCCGGCCGCGACCCGCGCCCGAGCTTCAAGACCGCGACCTTTGCCGACGGCATCGACGACATCAAGGACCTGAAGCCGGGCATGCTGCTGGAGGGCACGGTCACCAATGTCGCCGCCTTCGGCGCCTTCGTGGATATCGGCGTCCACCAGGACGGGCTCGTGCACGTCTCCCAGTTGGCGGACCGGTTCGTGAAAGACCCGCATGAGGTGGTAAAGGCCGGCGACGTGGTGAAGGTGCGCGTGACCGAGGTGGACGTGCCGCGCAAGCGCATCGGCCTTACCATGCGCAAGGATGGCGGCGAGGCGGGCGGGCGGCCTGCATCTCCGCCCGAGCCCCGGCGCGATCATCGACCGATCAAGCAGGAGAAGCCGGCACCGGCTGCCACCGGGGCGCTGGGCGAGGCGCTGTTGCGGGCGACCAAGCGGAAGTAAAGCGTGACGCTTGTCATTTCCCGGCAGGCGTTTCATACCTGATGCAGGAACCGACGTGAGGGACGCATGGCAGTACTGGTGACGGGCGGTGGCGGCTATATCGGCAGCCATATGGTATGGGCGCTTCTGGAAGCAGGGGAGGAGGTCGTCGTCATCGACCGGCTCTCCACCGGTTTCCGCTGGGCGATCGCGCCGGAAGCGCGGATGTACGAGGGCGATATCGCGGATGCGGCACTGCTGTCGCGGATCTTCGCCGAGAACGCCATCGATGCCGTCATTCACTTTGCCGGATCGATCGTCGTGCCCGACAGCGTCAGCGATCCGCTCGGCTATTACGAGAACAACACGGTCAAGTCGCGCGCGCTCATCGCCAGCGTCGTCGAGGCCGGCATCCCGCATTTCGTGTTCTCCTCCACCGCTGCCGTCTACGGCACGCCGGAGGTGCTGGAGCCCGTTTCGGAAACCGTCCAGCTTCGCCCGGAATCGCCCTACGGCTCCTCGAAGCTGATGACGGAAATCATGTTGCGCGACGCCGCCGCCGCGCATGACCTGACCTATACGGTGCTGCGCTACTTCAATGTGGCGGGTGCCGACCCGAAGGGACGCTCCGGCCAGTCGTCGAAGACATCGACGCACCTCATCAAGATCGCCTGCGCCGTGGCGCTCGGCAAGCGCCCCTCCATGAGCGTCTTCGGCACCGATTACCCGACGCCGGACGGCACCTGCGTGCGCGACTACATCCATGTCTGGGATCTGGTGCAGGCGCATCTCAAGGCCTTGCAGCGCATGCGCGCCGGGGGAGGCTCCCTGGTTGCCAATTGCGGCTATGGCCACGGCTTCTCGGTGCTCGAGGTTCTCGACACGGTCAAGCGCGTCAACGGCGCGGATCTCACGGTCGATTTTGCCCCCCGCCGCGCAGGCGACCCGGCGATGATCGTTGCGAACCCGGCGCTTGCCATGAAGGAACTCGGCTGGGTGCCGGAATATGACGATCTCGACGTCATCGTCCGCCACGCTTTGGCGTGGGAAGACCACCTCTCGCGCCGGAACGCCACCGACTAGGACAGTCGGTTGCGTCTTGACCTTCCCCGGCCTCCGCACTGGTGTCCGCAGCATTTTCCGTGCTGCGAGAGGTCTGATCTTCTCTGCAACACGCTGGACGTAACGCGATGAGTTGTCGCTGAAGATATTTAAGGTGTCCATCACCCGGAATATTAGGATATGTCGTTGGAGGTCCGTCTTTTTTAGGAAGTGAGTGATGATGAAAGTTGCAGTTGCGGGTCTGGGCTATGTCGGCATTTCGAATGCGATGCTGCTGGCACAGCACAACGAGGTGGTCGCCTACGATACCAACATCGACAAGGTGAACATGCTGAATGCGGGAAAATCGCCGATCGTCGATCCCGAGGTCTCGGATTATCTCGGCCGCTCCCTGAACTTCCGCGCAACCGGCGACACGGCCGATGCCTATGCCGGAGCCGACTATGTCATCGTAGCGACGCCGACGAACTACGACACCGTGACCAACCACTTCGATACGCGATCCGTCGAGGCGGCGATCGCGGACGTGTTCGCGGTCAATCCGACGGCTGTCATCGTCATCAAGTCCACGATCCCGGTCGGCTACACGCAGCGCCTGCGCGCGAGCCTCGGACGTGACAACATCATCTTTTCGCCGGAGTTCCTGCGCGAGGGCAAGGCGCTCTACGACAACCTTCACCCGTCGCGCATCGTGGTCGGCGAGCAGTCCGAGCGGGCGCAGACCTTCGCGGACATGCTGCTCGGTGGCGCCATCAAGAAGGACGTGCAGATCCTCCTGACGGATTCGAGCGAGGCGGAGGCCATCAAGCTCTTCTCCAACACCTATCTCGCCATGCGCGTCGCCTATTTCAACGAGCTCGATACCTATGCGGAGCTTCACGGCCTCAACGCACGCCAGATCATCAACGGCGTCGGCCTCGATCCGCGGATCGGCACGCACTACAACAACCCGTCCTTCGGCTATGGCGGCTATTGCCTGCCCAAGGATACCAAGCAGTTGCTGGCAAACTACAGCGAAGTGCCCCAGGCCCTGATCAGCGCCATCGTCACCGCCAACACAACGCGCAAGGATTTCGTCGCGGAAAGCATTCTGCGCCGCAATCCGAAGCGGGTGGGCATTTATCGCCTGGTCATGAAGGCAGGCTCGGACAACTTCCGCGATTCGTCCATTCAGGGCATCATGAAGCGGCTGAAGGCGAAGGGCATCGAGGTCGTGGTCTTCGAGCCGGCGCTGCCAGGCGAGGATTTCTTCAAATCCCCCCTGATCCGCGATCTCGAGGTCTTCAAGGAGACCTGCGACGTCATCGTCGCCAATCGCTACACGCCGGAACTGAAGGACGTGGCGGCAAAGGTCTACACGCGGGATCTGTTCGGCTCCGACTGAACCGGATCAGGTCCGCTGCACGGGACATGTGAGATAAAAGGGCGCATGTCGGAAACGGCGTGCGCTTTTTGCGTTTGCCGCATGAGGACCGTCCATCACAGCGAACTGACGCTGTGCAGGATAAGGCTCCAGGTTGCGATCGACAAGCCGAAGGCAGCGGATAGGCTCTTGAGGCGAAGGGACATCGGGCTCTCCAGGTCGTTTCCGGAACCCTATGCGCCCGCATCTTATGACGCCGTTAAATCCAGCCCGAACGGCCTCCAAACCCGAGACTTCCAGAAGACACAGCTAAAAAACGGTTCATTTTCGTGCGTTCCGGCTGGAGGCGTGCGGTATCCGCATGCTTTCCCTGGCCGTGTAGCGAAATGCGATCCGCCAGCCATGCGTTTCGTGCATAGCAGCCGTCCATAGTTAATCAAGTGTATATTCCTTAGTGACTCCTGATTTAGAGTGAGGCATATTGCGATGCAGCATGAAGATGCGTTCGTCCGGAGGTTGGCATGAAGGAGTTTGGTGCGATGACATATGTGACCGCGGTTCCGACCTCGCCAGCCGCCTATCGCGGTCCGCTGACGACCGTCGGGCATTCCGGAAGCCGCACGGCGCATCTGGCGGCGAAGCGCGCGCTGGATATTGCCGTTTCCTTCACGGCTCTGGCGATCCTGCTGCCGTTCTTCGTTCTCGTCTGCATCGCGATCCGGCTGGAAAGCAAGGGTTCGCCGATCTTCAGTCAGGTCCGCTGGGGCGTGAACTGCACGCGCATCCGCATCTACAAATTCCGGAGCATGCGGACGGATCTCTGCGACGCCAGCGGCGTCGCGCAGACGACGAAGAACGATCCGCGGATCACACGTCTCGGGGCGATCCTCCGCAAGACCAGCATCGACGAACTTCCGCAGCTTGTGAACGTGCTTCTCGGGCATATGTCGCTGGTCGGCCCACGCTGCCACGCCGTCGGCATGCTGGCGGCCGACCGTCTCTACGAAGACCTCGTGCCGCATTATCACGATCGTCACCGGATCAAGCCGGGCCTCACGGGCCTCGCCCAGGTCCGGGGCTTGCGCGGCCCGACGACGGACGCTGCCAAGGCCCGCGCCCGCATCGCCTGCGACATCTACTACATGCACAACTATTCGTTCTGGATGGATATGAGCATCATCGGCCGGACGGTCATGTCCGAACTGCGCGGCGGCAGCGGGTTCTAAAGACGCAAGCGCGCTTGGCGGGCTCCTCTTCGCGCGCCCGCAGAGATGCACCGCCTGGTGTCCCGCTCCCGTATTTTCATAAGATGATGTCTGTAACGGGCGCCGGTCGGGCGCCCTTTTTCGTTTTTGCCGTAGCGAGCGAAGGCCCGTTACCATGGCTCTGCTGCACCTGCGTTCCCTAGAGCGCCGCGCGTTCAATCGAACGCGCAAAGGTCGCTCTACACTTTGAATCTATAGCATTTCTCCGTCAGGTGCCTCCACCTGACGGAGAAATGCTATAGGCGGCGTCTGGAGCGAGGCCGCCACACAGCCGATCAGATGAGGCTGGCAACGCCGTTGGCGATCTTGAGGACGGTCAGTCGACCGCTCCGGAAGGCCCCTGTGTCGAGAGCGATACGATCCTCGCGAAACTCGGGCTCCCGAACGATCGTGTGCCCGTGGACGACGACTACCGGCATCTGCGGGCCGTCGGTGAGGAAGGGCTCGCGGATCCACATCAGGTGCTCGTCCTTCTGGAGGTCGAGCGGCCGGCCAGGGTAGAGCCCGGCATGAACAAAGATATGCCGGGGTCCGATGCTGGCTGCGACCGGCAGCAGTTTCAGGAACAGCTTGTGCGAGTCGGGCACGTGCGACCGCACGGCCTCGGCCAGCTTGCGGGGCGATGCCGAGAGCCGATGGATGTCCGCATCATACATGCCGTAGGAGCGCAACGTCTCGCGTCCGCCCAGCGACAGCCAGCCGCGCGGGTCCGCCTGCGTGGAGAGAACGGCATGAAAGATCTGGTCGTGATTGCCGCACAGCATGATCCGGTGCGCCTTCTCGATGGAGCCCTCGATCAGGTGCTCGATCACGCCGGCCGAATCCGGCCCGCGGTCCACATAGTCTCCGAGGTAGACGATGATCGCCGTTCCCTCCATGTCCTCGCGATCCGCCGCAATTCGCCGTTCGGCATCATGGAGGGCATGCAGGCAGCCGTGAATGTCGGGGACGACATAGATGCTGCCACCCATGTCCCACTGTCGAAGGTCCAGTCGCTGTCGAGGGGCGGCTTGCCTCTCTCTGCGCTGTGAATTCTGTTTCCAAGGCGTCCACATTATTTAAGGCATCACTGTACATCTCACGCCTGTCAAGATAGTCGTGTAGGCAAGGCGTTAAATGACTAAAATCTCAAGATCTAAAGTCATCGGCGTTAATTTAATGATTGCTTAACCACGCCTCTTCATTCTTGCGTTAGAAGACGCTTGTGGAGTGTGTGATTCTTGAAATGCCCTTGGGCATGGCTGGGTGGTCTCAAGTCGCCGCATCCGGCAGTCGCTCATCGTAATCTATTGAAGGTCGCTGGTCTGCACGACCTATTGCAGGAGAGTTTCTTGTCATACCGTCTGTGCATCAGCGCTATCGCCCTATCCGCGACGACCTTCGTTGCCGGCTGCACCTCCCTCCCGAGTTCGGGTCCCGCTTCGGAGCAGGTCGAACAACAGGCTGCCCTCAAGGTGGTGAACACACGGTCCGCGTCACGGAAGCGTCCGGGCGTCGACTACGCGCTCGTCGATATCAGTGCGGCGGTCCTTGCGAATGTCGCGCAGGCGACGACGCCGACCTTGCAGGGCAGCTTCGGCAACCGTCGCGGCGGCGTGCCGAACCTTCCCTTGGGCATCGGTGACATCATCAGCGTCACGGTGTTCGAGTCCCAGTCCGGCGGTCTGTTCATTCCGGCCGATGCCGGCTCGCGCTCCGGCAATTTCGTCACCATGCCCAACCAGACGATCGACCAGAGCGGGCGAATCTCCATTCCCTATGCCGGTCGCATCCGCGTTGCCGGGCGGACGACGAGTTCCGTGCAGGACGAGCTCCAGCAGCTTCTGGCCAACCGCGCCATCGAGCCGCAGGTGGTCATCTCCAAGGTTGCCAGCCGCTCGGCCCAGGTCGCGGTTCTCGGTGACGTCAACAATCCGGCGAAGGTCGAACTGACGGAGGCCGGCGACCGTATTCTCGACGTCATCTCCCAGGCGGGCGGTCTCAGCACCCCCCGTCTCGAGACCTATGTCACGCTGCAGCGCGGCCCGCGGACGGCCACGGTCCTCTACGACTATCTGATCAACACGCCGGCCGAGAATATCTTCATGGTCCCCGGCGATACGGTGATCGTCAACCGCGAGCGTCGCACCTTCCTTGCCTTCGGCGCATCCGGCCAGAACGGGCGCATCGACTTCGAGGATGCGGACCTGACGCTCGGAGAGGCGCTCGGCAAGGCCGGCGGCCTTCTCGACAATCGTGCCGATCCCGAGCAGGTGCTTCTCTACCGCGTCGTCGATCGCAACTTCCTGAAGCAGCTGCATGTCGATGTCAGCCGCTACCCGAGCGAGCAGATCCCCGTGGTGTTCCGCGCCAACCTGCGCGACCCCTCCGCGATGTTCATGATCCAGAAGTTCCCGATGCAGGACAAGGACATCGTCTACATCACCAATTCCAAGGCAACGGAGCTGATCAAGTTCCTCGACGTGGTGAACTCGGTGTCCTCGACGGCATCCGGCGTTTCGACCGACGTCGTGAGAACGCGCGATGCCGTGAAGGACCTGTAGGAACAGCATGTCACAGGGCGTCTGGAAGAGACCGGACGCCTGTCCACGACGGGGAGACGATTTCAAGCTCTGATCTATGGCGGGGCGAGGGTGAACGGCAGAATGCAAGGTCAAGTCGCAAGACGTCAGCGCATGCGGCTGCGGTATCCTGTCGCTTGATTAAGTGTAAGTCTTTACCTACCAAGTATTAACTTGCTGCGTTGCAAAAAAACATCTGGTTTTACATTGTCGATCTCTGCCATGATGATGCGAAACAGTCGTTCCGGCGTTGCATCATTAAGGCGTACAGAAATTGGATAAGGCCCAGACAAGCGAGTTCCTTCCTTCTCAGAACGAGAGTGGGATCGATCTCAACGAGATCGTCTCCACCATCAAGCGGCAGTGGAGGATCGTGGCGCTGTGCGGCATCCTGATGCTGTTTCTCGGCGCCGCGTTTGCCTTCACGGCGACGCCGAAATACACGGCCTCCTCGACGCTCTTCATCGATGGCGACAACAAGCAGATCGCCGATCAGCTTCTCTCCGACGGCAACCGGAACTCCGGCTACCCGACGCGGGACGATGATGCGACGGTGCTCAGCGAGGTCGAGATTCTTCGTTCCGAGCGCGTTGCGACCCTGGTGGTCGAACGGCTCGACCTCATGAACGACCCCGAATTCCAGAAGCGGACGCCATCGCTCGTGTCCAGGGTGGTCACGACACTGAAGTCGCTGGTCGCTTCGGACACGTCGCCGAAGGCGGAGAATGTCGAGGCTCTCAAGCAGAGCGTAAAGGAAGCCCTGATGCGGAACACCTCCGCATCCCGCGTCGGCCGGACCTATATCCTGGAGGTCGATTACGTCTCCCGATCGCCGGAAACCGCGGCGAAGATCGCCAATGCCATTGTCGATGCCTATCTGGAAGACCAGTACAATTCGAAGTTCGATGCGACGCGGCGCGCCAGCGACTGGCTGCAGACGCGGATCGAGGCGCTTCGTCAGAAGTCGCTCGACAGTGACCTGCTCGTGCAGAAGTTCCGGGCGGAAAAGGGCCTGATCGCGACCGGCGGCGAACTCGTCAGCGAGCAGCAGCTGACGCAGATCAACACCAACCTCGTCAAGGCACAGAGCGCGGCAGCCGATGCCAAGTCCAAATACGACAGCGTTCAGGCCGTCGTTGCGAGCGGCGATATCCGTTCGGCCGTCGTCGGCTCGCTCGAAAGCCCCGTGATCAACAAGCTTCAGCAGGAGGCGCTCGACGTGTCCCGGCGCGAGGCCGAGATCTCCAAGCGCTTCGGCCGCGATCACTATCAGGCCGTTCTCCTGCGCGCCAAGCTTCAGGAATATGACGAGGTCATGTTCAAGGAGCTTCGCCGTATTGCCGGAACCTACCGGCAGGAATACGAGGTTGCCTCGGCGAGCCAGAAGGCCCTGGAAGGCCAGGTCGCCGCGGCAACGAGCACCTCCGCCGTCGCAAACGACGATCTCGTCCAGCTGCGCGAATACGAGCGCGCGGCGGAAACCTACAAGACGCTCTACGAGACCTATCTCCAGCGCTTCCAGGAAGCGAGCCAACGGGAAAGCTTCCCCGTGACCGCTGCCCGCGTGGTCACACGGGCAGAGCCTCCGCAGGATGCGAGCTACCCGAAGAAGCCGCTGATCCTCGCGCTCGCTCTCGTCATGGGCTGTGGCGTCGGCGCGGCCATCGGTGCCTATCGCGAGTTCGGGGAACGGTTTTTCCGCACGGGCGAGCAGGTCCAGAAGGAACTCTCCATGGAGTTCATCGGCCAGATCCCGCTGGAAAAGCACGAAGCAGGCGGCTCAAAGCTGGATGCGTCTCGGGTCGGGCCCCGCGGCGTGCTGAGCAAGTCGAATCTCGATCGCTACATCATCGATCATCCGCTCTCGTCCTTTGCGGAAACGATCCGCAGCGCCAAGATCGCAGCGGACTTCAAGGCGGGGCCTAAGTCCGGCCGGGTCATCGGGATTGTCTCGGTCCTGCCACGGGAGGGCAAGTCCACGGTGGCCGTGAACTTCGCCCAGCATCTGGCCAAGCAAGGTTCCCGGACGCTGCTGATCGACGCCGACTTGCGCAATCCCGGCGCGACGCGCGCCATCGGTGCCAATGCCCGCAGTGGCCTCTACGAGGTGCTCAGTGAAAGCCAGGCGGTGGAAGACGTTCTGTTGACCGATGTCGAAACCGGCCTCGTCTTCCTGCCGACCATTATCAAGCAGCGCATCCTGTTCTCCGCCGAGCTGCTTTCGTCGGACGCGATGAACGACCTGCTGGCCTCGTTCTCCAAGGCCTTCGATTACATCGTGCTCGATCTCCCGCCGCTCGGCCCCGTGGTCGACGCGCGCGCCATATCCAGCAAGATCGACAGCTTCCTGATGATCATCGAATGGGGGGCAACGGCACGCCGGATCGTTCGGACGGCCGTCCAGACGCACCCCGGCATCATGCGCAAATGCGCGGGCGTCATCCTGAACAAGGTCGATCTGAGCAAGGTCAAGCTCTACCTTCACCAGGACGAGAACTTCTACCACAACAGTCGCTATGGCGATTATTATCTGGAAACCAAATAGCCAATGTCGGGCCGGCGCTTTTCAAGGAGCGCCGGTTCGGGCGCTTGAGGGTCTCAAGCGCCGTGCTTCATCTCCGAAGCCACCGACACGACAGTGGGCATGAGGGTCTTACGCCTCGCTGGCCCGGCCGTCTCGACGCTTATGGTCGGCGATGCACATCTCGTCCGGTTAAGGGATGATGCTGCCTCAAGCCTGCGGGTAATGTTCGTCATACCAGTCGACGAACCGGCCGACGCCTTCGGCGAGCGTCACCTTCGGCTGGAAGCTGGTGAGCGCCTTGAGCAGATCGGGCGACGCGTAGGTACGCTGCATATCGCCGGGCTGCATCGGCAGCATGTTCTTGATGGCTTTGAGGCCGAGACGCTGCTCGATCGTTTCGATGAAGGTCAGGAGTTCGATCGGTTGACCGCCGCCGATGTTGACGGTGCGGAAGGGCGCATGGTGGGACAGGCTGTCTGCGACCGCGCCATCGCGGAGGCGGGACGCTTCCGCGGGAACGGCCTGCGACAGCCGAAGAATACCGTCCACCAGATCATCGATATAGGTGAAGTCGCGGCTCATGCGCCCTTCGCCATAGACGTCGATGGGGCGTCCCTGACGAATGGCTTCCACGAACTTGAACAAGGCCATGTCGGGCCGTCCCCACGGGCCGTAGACCGTGAAGAAGCGGAAAGCCGTCGTCGGCACGGCAAAAAGATGGGCATAGCTGTGCGCCATCAGCTCCATGGATTTCTTGGTGGCCGCGTAGAGGGACATCGGCTCGTCCGCGCGATCGTCTTCCTCGAACGGCACCTTTTCATTGGAACCATACACCGAAGAGGTCGAGGCGATGAGCAGGTGCTGCGGCTGGATGTCCCGCGCGATGTCGATGACGTTGAACGAGCCGACAAGGTTGGAATCGATGTAGGAGCGGGGCTCCTTCAGGCTGTAGCGAACGCCGGCCTGTGCGGCGAGATGAAGGATGATATCGGGCTTTGCCGTCTCTACGGCCGCCGCCAGCGCAGCGCGATCCTCCAGCCGGCCGATCACACCGGTAAAGCCTTCGAACCGTTCGAGCAGAGCATGCCGCTTCCGCTTCAGTTCCACATCATAGTAGGGCGTCATGGCGTCGAATCCGACGACCGTATGGCCCTCACCGACGAGGCGGTGAGCGAGGTGAAAGCCGATGAAGCCAGCGGTTCCGGTAATAAAATAGCGCATGCTCATCCAATCAAGGCTTGCGAAGAGACCGTGGCCCGATCGGAAAGAGCCGATCGTCTGCCACGCCATGGGCCTTTAACCCGCACAAGGCGACCTGTCGACATGGGACAAGGCCTGACGCGGCTTGAAGATGAAAAATATCTAATGTAGATTTCGCAAAGTTGATGTCTGGCCGGTTCATGCAGCCAGCCTGCCCATCTGGCGCGGATGCGACGGCGATGACCTATGCGACAAGGTTCCGAAGGAGTGCAGTTTGGACGATCCAGCCATCCGAATCGTCTTTGAGCATTCCCGCTACGCGGGTGGTTGCCGTCTTTCGGTGCAGGCTCCGTGATCGGCAGACCGCATGCTCCCCAGCGCGTCACCGCACGTCACGGTTTCTGGCGCAGTCTCCTTGCAGCTGTTCTCGCCCTCGTCGTTGCCGTCTCCCCGCTCACGGCGCCCATTGCTAAAGCCGATGACACGCAGCCCACCTTCCGTGTGAAGAAAGGCGTGAATGTCTTTCCCTTTCTCTGGAAGCCGACGGCACTGAAGAATGGCCGGTTCCCTGGCGCAGGCTATGTTCCCGTCGGGTCCTATTTCCCGCTCTCGAACTTTTCGGGCATCAAGGCCATGGGCTTCGACCATGTCCGTCTCCCGGTCAATGTCGGTCCCTTGGTGCTCGCCAGTGCGGATGAACTGCAGGCGCGCGCCGACTACGTCTTTGCCCAGGTGGATGCTATTTCCGCGCTCGGCCTCAAGGTTCTCGTCGATATTCACACGCCGGACAGAGGTCGCGACTCCCCTTACGACGCCCAGTCCCTGGTCGAGGGGCCGGGGATGTTCGATGCTCTGACACGCGTCGTTGCCGCGTTTGCCGAGAGGACGGCCAGCCGTCCCGCAGATTGGGTGGCGTTGGAGCTCTTTAACGAACCGCAGGTCGAATGCCAGACGGTCGGGCTTTGGGAAGGGTACCTGAAAACGCTGGTGTCCGTCGCGCGTCGTATTGCGCCGGATCATACGCTCGTGGTCACCGGTGCCTGTGGCGGAGGCCTCTTCGGTCTGCTTCGGCTCGACCCCTCAAGCTTTGACGATCCGAATCTTCTCTACTCCGTGCATTATTACTCGCCGCCCGAGTTCATCTTCCAGGGCTATGCGCCGGTGACGCAGGATCTTGCCGCCCGGTATCCGCCTTTGTTTCGATGGCCGGCCACCGCGGAGGGGGCAAGCGAATCGGTCCTCGCATTCGGTCATAGCGTCGCCGATCTCTGGAGCACGCCGTCGTCCTGGGGGTATATCGGCTCTCGGTTCTGGAAGCTCGTCGTCTACTATGACCGCGGCTACGATGCCGGTGATATCAAGCAGGACTTCGAGCGCGCGCTTGCCTGGGCGGAACGCTACGACATACCTAGGGAACGCCTGTATCTCGGCGAGTTCGGCGCGCCGAGGGCCAAATCGGGTCTTCTGTCCGATTATAATGCCGATCGCCTTGCCTGGCTGTCTGCGGTGCGCCAGCAGGCCGAGGCGAGCGGTATTCCCTGGTCCTATTGGTGTTACGGCAGTTATTTCGGCCTGTTCGACGAGGCCAGCGGCGAACAGGACGCGGACATGCTCGTCTCGCTCGGTTTGAACAACCCCTAACGCTGAAGCCGGCGACCCTGCCGCTCCAAACCATCTCCGGATCTTGAGGATTTCATGACGAAGCCCGTCTTACTGCTGCGGTCGGTCGCGGCCAAAGCCAGCCGTGTCAGCCTGTCGATGGCGGGAACGCTGGCGATCGCCGGGTCGAACTTTCTTCTGTCGCTGGTGCTGATCCCGCTGCTCGTGCCGGCCGACTACGGCTTCTTCATCTTCGGGCAGGTGCTCACGGCCTTCAGCTACAGCATCGTGAATGCCATGGGCGGAACGCCGCTCTCGATCACCCTGAACAGGGGCACCCCAGACTGGCAACCGGAGTATCTGGCCATCATGAAGGTGGATGCGATTCTCTCCGTGCTCGCCGGCATGGTAGCCATCGGGTCCGGCTTTCTGTTCGACATGCCGCTGCCTGTGACGCTCTTCATGGGTTTGTTCACCTTCGCGGCGGCGCTCCGCTGGGGTTTTCGCTGTGCGGAATTTGCGCGTCACCGGGTGAAGTCGACCGGTATTTCCGACTTGATCTATGCCTCCGTCGTCGTCGTCGGCTGCGTCGTCATGTTTTTTGGACACTTGGGCGAGACGCTTCTGGTGGCCAGCATCACGGTGGCGATGGCCGCCAGCCTCTCGGCGATCTATCTCTGGCTGTCGCTGGAGAAAGTCGATGGCAGGAGTCGGCTTTCGCACTATGCCGGTGTCTGGAAAGACCAGTCCCGATGGGCGCTTCTCGGCGTCGTCACCACGGAAATGACCTCCAACGGCCATGCCTATCTCGTCACGCTCATGGCAGGGCCGCAGGCCTTTGCACCGATCGCCGTCGCCGCACTGTTCTGGCGCCCGCTGACGGTCGTCCTACCCTCGCTGATGCTCATCGAGCGGCCGATCATGGCGCGGCAGCTTGCCCAGGGCGATGTCGAGGGCGCGCGCGGCACCGCGAGATCGTTCCTCCGCATCGTCCTGACGATTCTTGCCGGCAATGTCGTCCTGGCGGTCGCCGTCGCCCTCATCTTTCATGACAAGGTCGCGAGCCTGCCCTACGAGGCGAGCACGCTCTACGTCGCCTGCGGCCTCTGGTTCATCGTGGTCCTCATCCAGTCGATGCGCATTCCCGCGAGCAGCCTCATCCAAGCGGCGCGGCAGTTCAAACCTCTCGCACAGACCAGCCTCATTGCCGCACCCGTCACCATGATGATCGCGGCCGTCATCATCTACACGGTAAGCCCGATCGCCTCGATCGTCGGCATCATTGCCGGTGAGGTGGTGATGACGGCGCTCGTGTTTCGCCTGACGCGTCAGAAGCAATTGTTCGACCACCCCGTCTGACGGTCGCCGTCGAGCATCGATGGTTGTATGACGTCACGAGAACGTGCTCGTTAGATGTGTTTTCAGCCATAAACATTGGAGTGCGCGCCCGTTCTCTTCATCACGGCGGATATTGCAATTTCCATTCATAAAATATCTTTTAGTGAAGCTTAACTTAGATTAGGTATCGTGGCACCTGGGAGGAAGGGGCTTTGGGAATGCACTGTCTGAACGCATGCGTGTCAGGGTCGATCCGTCAAAGGGTTAACACCGCCCGATTTGCTGCGCCAAAGGTTCTCTCTCTTCATTCGTGCACCGACGGCACGAATGTTGCGGAATGCGGGAAAGCGTGAGTACCCTTCTAGCTCCGACCAAAGAACGCATCGTGCCGAAACAAGCAGAAAACGAAGATTCGGTAATCGTTGCCGGGGTCAAGGTCACGCGGAAGAGCCGCGCCGAACTGACCGACCATGTCGTGCAGACGACGCTCGACGCAACAGCCCATGCACCGCGCCTTCTGTTCGACCTCAACGGACATGCGGTCAGCCTCTGCCGATCCGATCCGCGTTATGCCGAGAGTTTGGTGAAGGCGGACGTCGTGCATGTCGACAGTGAACCGCTGGTCATGGTGTCGCGCCTGCTCACGACGACGCCGGTGCGAGGACGCAGCGCAACGACCGACCTCTTCTACGATTTTGCCGAAGGTTTCCAGGCAAACGGCATTTCCTGCTATTTTCTCGGCGCGACCGACGCTGTCATCGAGGAATGCGTCGCCCGCATGAGGTTCCTTTATCCCCAGTTGATCATCGCCGGTTATCGCGACGGCTATTTCGATGAGGCTGCCTTGCCGGATGTCGTCGCGGACATCAATGCCACGAAGGCGGACGTCCTGTGGGTCGGCCTCGGCAAGCCGAAAGAGCAGTTCGCCTCGCTGGCGATCCGTGACCACTTCGAAGGTCGCTGGATCATTACATGCGGTGGTTGTTTCGATTTTGCTGCGGGCCATTACCAGCGTGCACCGCTGTTCCTGCAGAAGATCGGCCTCGAATGGCTGCACCGCATGGTGCTGCGCCCCAGACAGCTTTTCTGGCGCTACCTCACGACGAACCCGGTTGCTCTTTATATTGCGTTGCGGCAGACGCGGCATGTGAATGCGCCGAAGCGCAGAGCGTAAGCCAGTTATTACCTATTGAAATCGTTGAAAAATGAACCTTGCAGGCAAATTTTTTTTGCATTGCAGCGAAACTATGCGATAGCTTCCTACTAAATGAGATTAGAATATTCGGATACAGGCATACGGATTGAGCCTGTCCGGTCGAGGATGGTCTTCTCAGGCCCGTCCTGAGGTCGTGGCAGGGCTTATCGCGCCGCTCCCGACGTCATGGCGAACATATCTGTCTGGGTCCGAAGTGTGACAGGGAGCAATCGCATGGTCGAACAGTCGAAGACTGTCGATACGAGCCGCAAGGTGGTGAACATTCTTGGTATTCGCGGCATTCCTGCGGCCCATGGTGGATTCGAGACCTTCGCGGGTCGCCTCGCTCCCTATCTGGTCGAGCATGGGTGGACGGTGAACGTCTATTGTCAGGAAAGCGGCAAAACCGATTACGAGGACGATTGGAACGGCATTCATCGCATCCACATTTCCAGCGATGCCACAGGCTCGAAGGGAAGTGTGGTTTTCGACAGGAAGTGCGTCGCCGACGTTTGCAAGCGGCCGGGGATCGATCTCGTTCTCGGCTACAACACCGCCGTCTTCAACACGCTCCAGAGGCTCAGAGGCCGCAAGGTTCTCATGAACATGGACGGCGTGGAATGGCGCCGGGACAAGTGGTCGTTTCCTGTGAAGATCTGGCTCTATGCCAATGAGTTCATCGGGGCCAATATCAGCAATGTCGCGATCGCCGATCACCCCGAGATCGCGCGCCATCTGCGCCGCCACGGTTGCAGCAATGCCGTGATGATCCCGTACGGCGCCGACCGAATCGAGGCCGCACCGGAGGACCTGATCGAACGCTACGGTCTGAAGAGCGGCCAGTATCTCATCTCCATCGCCCGCGCCGAGCCGGAAAACTCGATCCTGGAGATCGTCAGCGCCTTTTCCAGCAAGAAGCGCGACATCAAGCTCATGGTGCTCGGCAACTTCTCGCCTGACAATGCCTACCACCGCAAGGTTCGGGCTGCAGCGTCGGACGACGTCGTCTTCCCGGGCGGCATCTACGAACCGGAGGTCGTCTCGGCCCTGCGTTACCATGCTCTGGCCTACCTCCATGGCCATCAGGTCGGCGGCACGAACCCCTCGCTGGTCGAAGCGCTTGGTGCCGGCAACCCGATCATCGCCCATGACAACCGCTTCAATCGATGGGTTGCCGGCGAGCAGCAATTCTATTTCGACAGCCAGAGCGCGCTCGAAGCGCTCATCGACCGTATCGGCTCCGGCCTCGACCTTAAACAGGCAGGGGCTGCGGCCGCGGCACGTCATCAGGCGGAATTCACCTGGCTGAAGGTGAACGCGGCCTACGAGGCGCTGCTTCGGACGTGCCTGTGACCGTGACGGCGTCGATCATGATCGAAGATAGGCCGGGGAGCCACGCTTGAAAATTCTCTGCGTCCATCCGAACATCGAACTTTATGGTTCAGACAGAAGCTTTCTCCAGGTCCTTGAGGCGGTGCGGGCTGCCGATCCCGACGGATCTGTCGATGTACGGCTCGTGGGTGAGGGGCCGATCACACCGCATGTCGAGCGCGCCTCGACCCGCATTCTCTACGGGCCCATGTGGGTCCTACGAAAGGCGGACCTGAAACGGATCGTCCTGACGGCGCCCATCAGTTTCCCCCTTGCCGTGCTACGGGCCCGCAAGGTGATCCGCGAATCGGGATGCGATCTGCTCTATATCAGCACGCTCGTGCCGTTCGACTATCTGGTCGCTGCCCGGTTTTTCAAAGGGCCGACGATCTGCCATGTACATGAGATACCGACAGGCAAGACGATGGCAATCTTTTCCCGTGTTCTCGCCTTCAGCCGAAGCCGGGTCATCTTCAATTCCAAAGCCACAAGCGACGCCTTCGCCGTACCGGCAAAAACCTGGCAGTCGGTCATCTATAACGGGGTCGCGGCACCGGCGGTACAGTCGAATATCCCCGCCTCCGGACTGCTCAAGGTTCTTCTGATCGGCCGCTTCAACGCGTGGAAAGGCCAGCAGGTTCTGGTCAGGGCGATGGCGGCCTTGGCGCCTGAAATCCGCGATCGTGTCGAGGTTCGTCTGGTCGGTGGCGTTTACGGTGGCCAGGATCACTTCGTTGACGACGTCAAGGCGCTGATTACGGCGTCCGGCCTGGAGCGCTCGGTCACCATCCATCCGTTCGTCGATGATCCGTCCGAGCATTTCCTCTGGAGCGATATCGTGGCCGTTCCCTCGACGCTTCCCGAGCCCTTCGGCCGTGTTGCAATCGAGGGGATGAGTTACCATCGCCCCGTCATCGCCGCCGACCACGGCGGCCTCTCGGAGATTGTCGAGCATGGCGAGACCGGGTTCCTGGTGGCACCGGGAAGCGAGACCGCGCTGGCCGAAGCACTGACCGCGCTTGTCGTCGACAGGGTGCGCTGCAAGGCGATGGGGGATCGTGGTTTCTTGCGGTTCGAGGCGCTTTTCTCCGAGGAAGCCTATGGCCGGAACATGGTGACGGCCTTCGGACTGGACACACCAAGAAGCGGATCGCGGACATGATCATCGACAATCTGTTCATCGGCTTGATTACATTTCGGCGCCCGAAAGGCCTTCGCCGGGCGCTGGAAGGCATCGCCGCGCTGACCTTCGAAACCACCCCGCCGCCGATAACGGTGATCGTCGTCGATAACGATCGGGATGGTCCGATGGCCGGGCTGATCGAGGAGATGCGGCCGTCGTTTCCCTTTCCCATCACCTATGCCGTCCACCCGGAACCGGGCATTCCCTTCGCGCGCAATCGTGTGGTTGCGGAGACGAAGGGCGCGGATGGGGTCATTCTCTTCATTGATGATGACGAATATCCGGAGCCCGAATGGGCGGACCAGCTGCTGGCGAAATATCGCGCCACCGGTGCCGAGGCGATCCTCGGGCCTGTCATCTCGGAGTTCGAAACGACCCCGCCGCAATGGGTCTCCGAAGGCGGCTTCTTCGTTCCGCGGAGATTCGCGGATGGCGGTGTAGTTCCTTTCGGAAACACGGCCAATATCCTGATCGACCTCAAAGTTTTCAAGGCTCTCGGCCTGCAGTTCGATCCGCGGCTCCGGTTTACCGGCGGGGAAGATACGCTGCTGGGCATGATGATCCACAAGAAGGGCGGGCGGATGCTCTGGGCAAGCAAAGCCAGGGTGCACGAGCTCGTTCCGGCGTCGCGCGTGTCGTCGAGATGGCTGGTTTCCCGCAAGTTCCGCGAGGGCAACACCTATGTGCTTTCCGAAAAACTGTCGGGATGTTCCATGATTCGGCAGGTGTCGTTGTTCCTGTCGGCCGTGGCACGTGTCGGCGGCGGCGGTGTCCTCTGTCTTGCGGCACTGCCGTTCGGCACGGCGAGGCGGGTCAAGGCCATCTCGCGTACGGCCCGCGGCCTCGGCATGCTGAACGCTTTCGCCGGTCGCCGGTACGACGAATACAAGACGATCCACGGATCGTGAATCTTTCGCTAGAAGGAAAGAGGTGCCGAGAGAATGCCGTTCGACAACGCATCTTGCCAGCGTATGGCCCAACGCGGTGGCCACTTTCCGGTCGGACACATCAAGAGGCGCACAGCAGACATGAATATCGACAATCTCTTCATCGGATTGATTACCTTCCGGCGCCCGAAAGGCCTTCGCCGGGCGCTGGAAGGCATCGCCGCGCTGACCTTCGAAACCACCCCGCCGCCGATAACGGTGATCGTCGTCGATAACGATCGGGATGGTCTGATGGCCGGGCTGATCGAGGAGATGCGGCCGTCGTTTCCCTTTCCCATCACCTATGCCGTCCACTCGGAACCGGGCATTCCCTTCGCGCGCAATCGTGTGGTTGCGGAGACGAAGGGCGCGGATGGGGTCATTCTCTTCATTGATGATGACGAATATCCGGAGCCCGAATGGGCGGACCAGCTGCTGGCGAAATA
>NZ_QJSR01000001.1:228915-551615 GCF_003217095.1 Rhizobium sp. PP-CC-3A-592 | reverse complement strand
GTTGCGGAGACGAAGGGCGCGGATGGGGTCATTCTCTTCATTGATGATGACGAATATCCGGAGCCCGAATGGGCGGACCAGCTGCTGGCGAAATACCGCGCCACCGGTGCCGAGGCGATCCTCGGGCCTGTCATCTCGGAGTTCGAAAGGACCCCGCCGCAATGGGTCTCCGAAGGCGGCTTCTTCGTCGCGCAGGATTTTGCCGATGGCGGTGTGGTTCCCTTCGGAAACACGGCCAATATCCTGATCGACCTCAAAGTTTTCAAGGCCTTCGGCCTTCAGTTCGACCCGCGCATGCAATACACGGGCGGAACGGATACGCTGCTGGGCATGATGATCCACAAGAAGGGCGGGCGGATGCTCTGGGCAAGCAACGCCCGGGTTCGCGAGGTCGTACCGGCTTCCCGCGTGTCGTCGAAGTGGCTGATCTCGCGCAAGTTTCGCGAGGGCAACACCTATGTGCTCTCCGAGAAGCTGTCGGGATGCTCGACCAAGCGGCAGGTCTCCCTGTTCCTGTCGGGTCTTGCACGTGTTGGCGGAGGCGCTGCCCTGTCCGTGGCAGCGCTGCCCTTTGGCACGGCGACGAGGGTCAAGGCCGTCTCGCGCGCGGCCCGCGGTCTCGGCATGCTGAACGCTTTCGCCGGCCGCCGGTATAACGAATACAAGACGATTCACGGTTCGTAAGGGCCGCGCCAACAAAGGAAACAGACAGTGGATGCTTTTCTGCACCGCATCTTCGCAGCCCTCCTGCGGTTGGTCGGCAAGACCTATGCGATGTCGCCCGAGCTTCCCGCCGGCTTTCTGGTGAACACGCTCGTGCGACGGTTGGTCTGGCTCTTGCGGGCGCTGCTTCGGGGGCGCTACAAGGTCTTCATCGGCCCGGGCGTAAAGATGCGCGGCGGCAGCCGCATCAAGATCGGCCGGTTTTCCACCATCGGTGCCCATTGCCAGCTCGACGGCTACGGGCGCGAGGGGCTCGTGCTCGGCGAGCGCGTCAACATCGGCGACTATACGATCATCGGCATCACCAACCATCCGAGCCAGCTGGGCAAGGGGCTGCGCATCGGCTCCGACAGCGGCGTCGGGCAATATTCCTATTTCGGCGCCCTCGGCGGCATCGAGATTGGTAACAACGTGATTATGGGGCAATATGTCTCGTTCCATGCCGCGAGCCATGTTTTCGACCGCACGGATATCCCGATCCGCATGCAGGCCTCCACTGATCTCGGCATCCGCATCGATGACGATGTCTGGGTCGGCTCGAAAGTGACGTTTCTCGATGGCGCCCATGTCGGCGCGCACAGCGTGGTCGCCGCCGGCGCCGTGGTGCGCGGCACCTTTCCGCCCTATTCGGTCATCGGCGGCGTGCCGGCAAAGCTGTTGAAGAGCCGCCTGAACGAAGCGTCGCTGAACGAGACGCCCACAACCTGACATCGGTCGCGCCGCGTCTCCATCAGGACTCTCGAAGCGCACCGGCGATCGCGTCCCAGAGCGGCTTCTTCGCAAGGTTCTCATCGAGCGGCAGCGGGCGGAGTTTCTGACCCTTCGGCGGTTGTTGCTCGGGATCTTCCGGAACCCAGAAATACCGGTCACTGAGCCCCCAGCTGAGAACGCCGGCAAGTGCTTTACAGTCGAGCGCGACATCCAGAAACCGGCGCCCGAGCGCCGCCACTTCGGCATCGCGTGTGGCGGGATCGGCCGGTCCATCCCGGTCGGTAATGTCAAATTCGGTGATCGTGATCTTCAACCCCATCCCGGCGATCTCGGCGAGAAATCCGGCAAAGACATCTTCATCGAACGCCTTGTCGAAGGCGATGAGATGTCCCTGGATGCCGACCATGTCGATGGGAACGTTGCGGGCCAGGAGACCTTCGAGCAGAAGCAGCATGGCCCTGCGGCGGGCACCGTACCAGCTTCCCGACATCTCAACGCCATAATCGTTGTAGGCGAGGACGGCATCAGGTGCGACGGCGCGGGCATGGTGGAAGGCGTCGTCGATATAGCTGTCGCCGAAGGCCTTGAACCAGGGTGAGCCGATCCTGCGGCCGAGAAAATCGCCCTCCTCGGGCGCGACGGCCTCGTTCACCACGTCCCAGACGGGAACGCGGTTTCCATAGCGTCGCATCGCCGTCTCGATGTAGTCGAACATATGCGTCTTCAGGGAAGGCGCTTCCGTGAGAGCCGCCTCGAGCCAAGCAGGGTTGGCGAGATGCCAGACCAGCGTATGCCCGCGCATCAGCATGTCGTGCTCCTGCGCGAAGCGCGACAGTCGGTCGGCACCGCTGAAGTCGAAGCGGCCGGGCGACGGCTCGGTGATAACGCGTTTCAGCTCGTATTCCGGAACGATGGCGCTGCAATCCGCGATGACCGCCGCGGTGAAGGCAGGGTCCTCGGCGATCTGCCCGCTCTTCATGGCACAGCCGTAGAAGAGCCCGCGGTGCGCGGCGAGGTCGCGCAGGCTGTCCTTGCTTCCGGCCGCAGCGGAGGGCGCGATACTGGTCGCCCGTGCGGCGCTCACAGGCGAAACGCCCGCGAACCTCCCTGCAACGCTCGCCCCGATGCTGAGGCTCGCGCCTGCGAGAAACTGCCGTCTGAGAAATCCGGTCACGAGGGTATCCTTCGTCTGCGCGCCACCAGCCGGTCGGCCAGCCGCCGGTAGCCATCGCCATTCAAGAGCAGTTGCAGGGCGACACGCAGGGCAAGCTTTGGGGGATAGGCGCCGCTGATAAGCGCCTTTCCGTAGAGCCCCCAGGCCTTGCGCGGTTCCGCCCGGACCAGCGTCTTGGCCACATGCCAACCGCGATAGCCGGCATAGGCCCTGTGTGGGATCTGTCCGCGCAGATCGTCGAGCCACGTAAAGCGCGCTTGGCTCGCCGCGGATGATGAGGACAAGCGATCGGTCCCCCGCTCGTCCGACCAGATGGCGCCCGGCGTCGACGCCATGATGAACCTGCATCCCGCCAGCGAAAGCCGGATGGCGATGTCGGTGTCGTCGCCGAAGCCGACATCCGGGCGATAGGGCACCCTTAGGGCCCAGGATCGGGGAACGACCAGCGTGCTGGTCTGCACGAAGCCGCCGCGGCAGACGAGATAATCGGCCATCGTCTCGTCGTCCCGGATGCCACGAGACGGTTTGACAAATGTCCGGTTCTCCCCGCGATCGGCGATAACCTGTGCATAAGCTGCCGTATCCGGTCGTCCGGTGAGCAGCTCGACCATGGTGGTGAGGTGGTGCGGAAGGAAGCGATCGTCTGAATCGAGGAAGGCGACGAGTGCGCCCCGGGCCTCCTGTACGCCTAGATTGCGCGCGACCGATGCACCCTGGTTTTCCTGCCGGACGAGCCGGATTCGGGCATCGCCCACGGTGGCGATGGCGGCACGGGGGTCGTCCCCGGATCCGTCATCGACCACGATCACCTCGAAGTCCTGAAACGACTGCGCCAGCACCGATTGCAGGGTCGCGCCGATAAAGTGCGCCCTGTTGAAGAGCGGGATGACGACGCTGACCTGCGGATCCGTGCGCGTGGACATTCGCCTAGGTGCCCAGAACGATGCGCGGGCCGGTGCCGGGCTTTCGCTTGCGGTGGAGGAACGCGACCTGGATGGCGATGAGCATGATGACCCAGACCTGACGGTCGCGGTTCATGATGTGCGTTTCCAGGAGATTGTAGATGACCGCGAAGAGCCAGATGCCGAAGTAGAGTCCATTGATCTTCCGCCAGACGGGGTCGGCCATGACGAAGGAGTAGAAGGGCACGATGACGAACATGATGACCGTCAGCACGAGCCCGGGCACGCCGGTGGTCACCAGCATTTCGAGGTAGCCGTTGTGCGAATGCGCAATGCCGAAGAGCCAGGGCATGTCGCCGCCGATGCGCAGGATGGGCGACTCCTGCCCGATCAGCCAGAACGAGCCGAAGCCGGCGCCGGTCATCGGATACTCCTCGACATAGCGCAGCACGATGTCCCAGATGGCCACGCGGCCGGTGAACGAGGTCGGATCGTCAAAAATCTGTGCGAGCAGCGGCGTAAAGACCATGGCGAACATGGCAAGTCCCGCAAGGAACAGGAAGGTGGTTGCGAACAATAGAAACCTCTGCCGCTGGGTGCGGAAGGCGTGGTTGTACATGATGCCGGCAAACAGGCAGGGCACGACGATGCCGAGCGAGGTCTTGCCGCGCGTTCCCAGGAGAAAGATGACGGAGAGGACCAGAAGCACGGCCGACTTCCAGCTGCGCGCGAGAAAGGCGTGGTAGCCGAACACGATGGCCGAAAGGGCGGTCACCGCGGAAGCGACGTTTTTGTGCGGCATGAGACCGTGCCATGCCCCAATCAGGGCCGTGTCCATTTCATGCTCCGAGTGGATCGCGTACGAGGGCAGAAGAACGACGGACAGCATGTTGGCGACGACGAAGAAGGCGAGGATTCGATAGAGCAATTGCGTGACGCGTAACGGCCCGAGCGCCGAGACGATGGTGATGGTGGCGAAGATGATGATGGTCGCGAGAATGGCGCGCCGCAGTGAAATGTCGGGAACGATGGCCCAGGAAACACTGCAGAAGCACCAGAAGACGACGACGAAGACAGAGGTGGGAAAAGGAGAGACGACATTGCGCAGCCCGTGGCGCGCAGCGATCAGGAAGAGCAGAATGGCGATGCCGATATAGAAGATCTGCCGGCTGGAGTCGCCTTCGCCACTTTCGAGCACGAGGCTCGTCATGTCGCTGACGCCGGTATTGACCGCAATCAGCGTTCCGTCGGTAAAGACGTAGGCGAGAAAGGCGCACAGCATGAATTCGAGGACGCGGCGAAGCCAGAGAGGCTCCTTGGACCGCACCGCGCCCGCAAATGCCAATGTCGTATAGGCCGGGACGTTACTGATACTCATGGACCGTGCCTCCGTAGAAACCATAGAACTTGCCGGCGGCACGCGCGGCCGAGAACAATCCGTCGGCGCGGCGCTTGCCGCTTAGCGCCCGCAACGGCAGAAGCGACAGGCTGGCAACGAGACCGAGAACGGCCTTGCCTATCGTGCACACGCGATGAAGGCGGCCGGTGCCGTGGCGCAACTGGATGCGGGCGTCCGTCGAACCGATGCGCAATCCCCGCCGCAGAAGCCACCGCGCTTGTATGCGCTCCCGGGGCACGCTCTCGAAGATCAGCGCGCCGGGCGCCCAGGCGAAACGCTTGCCCTGCGCCTTCAGCCGGGTGAAGAGCTCGACATCCTCGCCACCGGTGAGGTTGAAGGCGAGATCGAACCAGGGCGGTCCGGCGGTCTCGATGCAGTCGCGCGTGAGAAGCACGTTGTTGCTCGCCCAGATGATCGGGCAGGGTCCCTCGGGCCGAGCCTCCGGCTGGAACAGGCGCGCTCGACGCACCCAACTCCCGCCGGCGCCTTCGAAAATGGAGGCGACGGGAGCGCCGACGATATCCGCTCCGGTCACCCTCTGGACGCGCAGGAGTTCGCCGAGCCAGGGTGCGTCCGGCCATTCGTCGTCATCGATCATCGCGATATGCGTGAAGCCGTGATGCGAGAGCGCATGCGTAAACAGCGTGTTGCGGACGTTCGCCAATCCCTTGGCTGAAACCGTGATCGCTTTCAGGGGGAAGCGATAGGAGCGGGCTGCAAGCGCCGCAACGACCTCTTCGCCCTGCCGCCCCTCGGGATCGTTGTCGGCCACCAGCACCGTGACAGGCACGGCGATGTCCAGCTGGGCGATCCGCGATAGCAGACGCTCAAGTTCGGCCGGACGCCGGTAGGTCGGTATGGCAACGAGAACCGCGGTCCTCATGCGTCTCTACCAAATGTCACGCAAACGTCTTCCATGTCCGAGCGCAAATTCCGTCGACAAACTAAATTTCATCTGTATCTAATTGAGTGACACGATACACCAAGGGAGGCAAGCGACAAACAAACGCTGTCGCGACTTCCTCTGCACTGGAGACGGCTTATGCTCTCGGATCAGGACGTTTCGAAGGGAACGTTGCGACGTCCGGAGCAGGGCATCGCCCGGCACGAACCAAGCGCCTATCGCGCGGATATCGACGGACTGCGCGCCGTCGCGGTTCTCATCGTTCTGCTGTTCCACACGGGGATCAGTCCACTACGCGGCGGTTTCGTCGGGGTCGATGTCTTTTTCGTCATTTCGGGCTACCTGATCACCAAAGCCATCTGGCACGAGTTGCAGCAGGGAACCTTCTCGCTCCTAACCTTCTATGAGCGCCGCACACGCCGGATCTTCCCGGCCTTGGTTGTCACCGTCGCGGTCACCCTTGTCTGCGCGCCGCTGGTCCTGTTTGCGAGCGAGCGCGCGACGACGGTCTGGACGGGGCTGGCTGCCCTGACCTCCGTATCGAACCTTTATCTCGCCTTGGAGACGCTCGGGAAATCCGGCTATTTTGCCGCCGATGTCTACAGCCAGCCACTCGTCCACACTTGGTCGCTTGGCGTCGAGGAACAGTTTTACCTCGTTTTTCCGTTGATCCTTTTGGCTGTGTCGGGCTTGGGGCGCTGGCGTGCTGGCACCGTGGTCGCGGCGACTGCCTTTGCGAGTTTTCTTTTCGGTATCTGGCTGACGGGTGCCAACCGCGATCTTGCCTACTATGTTCCCGTGTCGCGCGCCGGGGAGTTGATCGCGGGCGGGCTGCTCGTCTTCTCGCCGCTGCCCCGCCTGCCAACGCGCATCCGCGATGGCCTGGCACTCCTCGCCCTCGCATTGATTCTCGGCAGTGCTTATCGGTTCCATGGCGGCATGTTCTTCCCCGGCGTCTTTGCGGTCGTGCCCGTCGCCGGCGCCGCTCTCCTGATCGCGATCGGCAGCACCGGCGGCTCCCACGTCACCCGGTTTCTGGCGCTGCCGCCCTTCGTCGGCATCGGAAAGATTTCGTATTCGCTCTACCTGTGGCACTGGCCGATCTTCGTCGGTGTCGCGCTGACGACCGCTCGGGCGCCGACGATACCAGAGGCCATCGGCCTTCTCCTTGCAAGCGTGGTTGCCGCCTATCTCTCCTGGCGCTTCGTGGAACAGCCCTTCCGGCAACGCCGGATCGGACGAACGGCAGGCTCGCTGTGGCGGCAGGCCGGTGCTGCCTGGTGCCTCTGCTGCCTTCTCGGCCTCGGGATCTCGCATTTCGCGGCCGGGTCGCCGCAGACGGAAAGCGATCGCCTCGCCACCTATCTCACCTACGACGATCGGGATGTCTACCGGCGTGGAACCTGCTTCCTCATCGGCTACCAGCAGACCGTAGCGGATTTTGCCGCTGCCGACTGCCTGTCTCCTTCCAAGGTCAAGCCGAATGTCCTGATCATGGGCGACAGTCACGCCGCCCATCTCCGCAGTGGCTTCGAGGCAGCCTTGCCGCAGGCGCATGTGATGCTGGCGGCCTCTAGCGGATGCAAGCCGCTGATCGGTGTGGGCGGCGATCCGGAATGCGTCGGCCTGATGCGGATGATGTTCGAGCGCTTTCTGCCGGAGAACAGGCCTGACGTGCTGATCCTCTCGGCACGCTGGGCCGACTACGATCTGCCACTGGTGGCCGAAACGCTCCGGCAGATAAAGGACAAGGCGGGTACCGTTGTCGTTTCCGGCCCGATCGTGGAGTACCAGCGACCCCTGGCGCGTCTCCTCGCCCAGGTCGCGGGCGGCCGTAGCGATGCGCTTCTGGTCGACAGCCGAACGACCGAACAGGTGCAGTGGGACCGTGACCTTCAGGCCGTGGTCGAGGCCGCCGGTGTTATCTACGTTTCGCCCTACCGGCTCCTCTGCCCGAACCTGGATACGGCCTGCAGGACGATGGTCGACGACGTCCCTCTACAGTGGGACTACGGGCATCTGACGGCGGAAGGCTCGAAGGTCCTCGCCGAAGCCATTATCGGCACCGGCGCTATCCCCGGAGCGCGGACCTGGCAGGTGAAGGCACCGTGACGTGCAGGTCGCGGGGAAAATCCGGGTGGAAAGCCGTCTGTTTTCGAGAAAGCATGCGAAATTTTCGAGCCATATCAATGTGACCCTCGCGCGGTCCGCCGTCGACATCTCCCCGCGCTGTGGCTGAGGCCGATAGTGTCGGCTGCTGAGGGCTCCAGCGATAGTAGACGCGCGACACGGATGCGAGCGACCGGGACACCGCAACAGGAGTGGGCCGGACGGAACGCGGAGGACAAGACACTGGAAAAGGGAAACGGCGGCATGTGGACCATCGACAGACGACAGTTTCTCGCAGCCGCCGGCCTTGCCGCAGCGGCCAGTGCAGTCGGACACCGTGCGGCGTGGGGTTCGCCCGCCATCCCCCTTTCGAACATCGCCAACCGGGGACAGGTGCTGAACGCTATGGGCGGCGCCAAAGGCGCGATGACCCGCATGAAGATCGCGACCCGGTTCATCGTTGGCGCTGGCGGCGCCCTGTCGATCGCACCCGTCTTTTCCAATTTCAGTATCGTCAACGCAGCGGAGCGCGAGATCGACGGCGAAGTGGCCTATACGCTCGTCAAGGTCGCGGCATCCGCAGCAGGGCGAACGGTGCCGTTCGTCTTCGACGGGCAACGGTCCCGGGTGGTCGAGCCGGGCGCTGTCGAGGTGCTGCCGGAAGCGGTGCCGGCCGACGCGTTCGGTCTTAAAATGTTTGTGCCCGGAACGGTCGTGCATATCCGCATGCTGGTCGATCTTGAGGCCGAAGGTCTCATCGCCGTGCAGGGCAATGCCGCCTATCTCCCCGGCGAAAGTCAGCTGCTGTTCGATCCAAGGCAGGGCGGCGACGATATCGATGGAACAGGCTGGCAGATTCCGGAGGGCGCCGGTCTCTGGGTACCCGCGCCGTGCCCGGTCATGCTGGTCGGCACACCGGCGCAGCCCGTCACCTCCGTCGCCGGCATTGGCGATAGCATCCTCGATGGGGCGGTGGACATGGCCGGTGATGGCGAGGCGGGCGGCGGCTGGGGACGGCGGGCCGCTTTCGCTGCCGGGCTGCCCTACCTCTCGGTGACGCGCACCGGCGACAAGGCGCAGTTCGTGAGCGGCAGGTCTCGAAAATCGCTGGCCCTCGTCCGGCGGGCGGGCGCCACGGCCGCCATCGTGGCGCTTGGTACCAACGACATTCGTGACGGTCGCACGGCCGATCAGGTATCGAGCGACCTGATGACGATCTGGAGCGCCCTGCGCGAAGCGGATGTTCGCCACATCGCACAGGCAAACATCCTCTCCGAAACGATCTCTCCGGACGCCAACACGACCATCGAAGACCAGGAAAGCCAGCTCGGCTTCGGCGCAGCCAGCGTCGCCTCGGCGGTCAACGACGCCATCGGGACCGCTGCCGGGGCGCGTGCTTCCGGCGAAGATGCAGGGCACGAAGGCCCGGATGACATCATCGATATCGTCGGAGCCGTGCAGACGAAGCACAGATGGCATGTGCCCCTTTTCGAAACCGTGCTTTCTGCCCCAGTTCCGGCCTGGGGCGGCGCGCTCGTGCTGCGCGATGCGCCTCTGCCGGGCGATCATCTCGTTTTCCTGCCGGTCGCGCCTGACGGAGCAAGCGAGGGCGCGGAGCTCAACTGGCCGCATGTGACGACGGTCTCGGCAACACATCCCGTCACCGCGGTCCTGAACGGCGGACCCGGCGCTGCCAATGACGCCGGCACGCCGGTTCGCGCAACGCTTTCTGCAGATGGCATCCACCCGCAGGCGGCAGGTCACGTTGCGATGGCCGCGGCCGCATCGTCGGCTTTCCAGCGCATGGCGGCGGATGCCGTGGTATCGTCCGGCCGGCGGGGCATTGAGATCGATTTCGTCAACGCTATCGCGCGTATCGACGGTGCGCGCGTGGCGCTCGCGAGCCTTCTTTCCTGCCAACGGAAAACGCCGGGCTTTGCACAGGGCAGTGCCGGCTGGCGGACCGTTACCGCCCATCACCCGAGACGTGCTGACGGCGGTGGAATGCTGGTCGAGGCTTCCGCACGTAACCTGATCCGCAATAGCGGCCTAACCGATATCTCGGAGGCCAGCGGAGGTCTGCCCGGGCACTGGAGCATCCTTGGTGGCGATGGGCTGACGCTGTCCGTCCTGCGCACCGGCACGGAAGCCGGCATTTCCTTCCTCGACCTTGCATGGGACGGCGTGCCCGAGACGGATGCCGTGACGCTGTTTTTCGAGGAGGAAGGCGAGATCGCGGTGACGCCGGATGCCGCGGAGGATGGCTGGACGCTCTCCTGTTTCCTTGCGCGAATCGGCGACGGAGATGCGCTGAGGCCGATGCTCGGACTGACCGAGCTGGCTTCGTCCGGCGAACCGCTTGCGCGTCATTCGACCGAGGTCGTGGCGGTACGCAGCCTCTTGCGACAAGCCTGCACGGCAGTCGTTTCCGCACCGGGCACGACAAATCTGCGCCCGTATCTCTTCATCCCCTGCCTGGTCGGCCAAGCAAACCGCTTCGCCTTCCGGATCGGCTTGCCGCAGCTTGAAAAAGGGTCTGCGCCGTCTTCCATCATACCCACGACCGGACAGGCGGCCGTGCGG
The DNA here is from genome assembly GCF_003217095.1 of Rhizobium sp. PP-CC-3A-592. Taxonomy (GTDB): domain Bacteria; phylum Pseudomonadota; class Alphaproteobacteria; order Rhizobiales; family Rhizobiaceae; genus Ferranicluibacter. Next base: position 541,110 of record NZ_QJSR01000001.1, on the reverse strand, counting down.
GAGGCCGATGACGTCGTCATCGCGCTTCCCCCCGGCCTTCACAATATTGCTCTGACCTACGAGGATGCGAGCACGCAGGAGGTCTTCGGCATTCGCGGACCGTACATGCTGCCGCCCGATGCCGGAAACCGGCGGATCGACCGCCTCTCGGCGCGACCGGGCTAGAGTTGGGCCGCCAAGTCCGGTTTCGGCGTACAGGTCCACCTCATGTCATTGCAGATTTTTACGACGGAGAAGCGAACCCGCTTCCACGGCAGACACTCTTGACACTTCTTCATTCACCGTCCGATCGCCATCCCGTCGAGGGCGGCGCATCTGGACACATAAAGGAGACAGATCATGCATCAGATTTCCCTTGGCCTAAGCCTCGACCGGGGCGGTGCATCCGCTTTCGCAGGCATGATGGCCTTGACGGCGAAGAACGGCGCCGTCCTTACGGATTCAGCCGGCGACACGCTGACAGGCCGTGCTGCTTGGGCATCCGCCGCAGGCATCGTCCTCACCACAACAGCCCAAATCGGCCTCACCGGCACGGAGGCCTGATGACCTACTTCGCAACCTATCTCGGCACGGCCTCCTCGACCGAGAAGACGGAGGTGGAGGCTGCGCTCCGCCTCAGCGTCTTCGGCGACGCGCCTTTCACGCTCAAGCCCCTCGGCAACGGCCGCGGCGGCATCATGGACACCAAGTACGACGACACCACAGGTTACATTTTCCATCTGCGCGCCGGTCCCAACTCCGGCGGTCTGGCAGGAGCGATCGGAATCGGCACGGACGAGGGCTTGGGCGGCGGCTTGCTTATCAGCCACAAGAATGCGAGCTGGGGCCTGAACATCGTCAACAATCCCGGTGCCGGCCTCGGCGCCTACATCACCGGATATACCGCCAATCCTGCGCTGCAGATGGACCTCTATGCCGGTGCCGGCGGCATCAAGCTGCAACCGAAGACCGGTGCCGGCTTCAAGGACGGTGTGACGAATGCCGGTTCCACCACCTTCACCTCGGCTAGTGCCACGTTCACGGCGGGCGATGTCGGGCAAACGATCGCGCAGCTGACATCTGTCGGGGCATCGAGCCCCATCGGCAGCATTCCCGCCAGCACCACCATCAGCGCCGTCGTGGACAGCCAGACGGTCATGCTCTCGCAGGCCGCCTCCGCATCCGGCACCGGTATCCGCTTCCGTGTCGGCGGTCGCGCCGTGCCAGCGAACCAGCCGGTGCTGAGCCTCTTCGATGCCGACGGCACGACCTTGCGCGGCGCGATCCTGTACGGGTTTTTTGACTGGCGCACGCCGGTGAAGGTTACGAGCAACGCGACGAGCACGGTGGCACTGACGGCGAAGGGCGCGGCCGGTCAGACGGCGGATGTGCTCAACATCCTCAACAGTGCCGATGCACAACTCTTCCGAGTCCAGTCGAGCGGTCGTATCACGGCGGCCTATTCCAGCTTCTTCTCCAATGCCGGCAAAACCGATCAGCCGGCCATGCAGCTTGCAGGCTATGCCGCCACGTTACCGGTTGCGCAGTTCAGCCAGGAGACCTCGTCGGGTACCGGCGATTTCGTCCAGATGCTGAATTTCGCGGACCAGGTCGTCAGCCGCGTCAACTACGGCGGTTACGTCATGACAAGAAAGACCTCGGCACCCGCCGCGGTCGATGTGGTCAACGCGGAACTGACCTTCTGGTACGACGAGGCCAATGCGAAGTTCAAGATTACCGCCAAGAACGCCGCCGGCGTTCTGGTTTCCGGCGAAGTCGCGCTGGCGTGAAGGAGACGATGATGCAGGGACAGGGGTTGATGATCGTGATCGACGTGCTCGGAATCGAACTGGATGCGTTGAAGCGCGAGGTTCTCCGGCTGCGCAGCGAGGTGGAGCGGCTGAGGGGCGATCAAGGGGTCGCCCGCGAAGGTGATGACGACACGGCCGTGACCGGTCGTTGACGTCGGGAAGTCCGCACGAAACAAAGACGCCAAAGGCCGCGCATGTCGCATGCGCGGCCTTTGTATGGACCATCAAAACGCTTGGCGTTTGCTTACATGATCGAGCCATCGGCTGGCAGCGAGTACACCTTGATGTAATCTATATTGAACTGCGATCCGTCCGCGAAATCCTTGTCCGAGGGCGTGCCGGCCCAGCCGCCGACGGACTGGTTGACGAGAAGATACATATCGGAATGCATATCGTCCGGGGTCTTCGTCGAGGCAACCTTGGTGCCGTCGAAGGTCCAGGTCAGCGTGTCCTTCGTCCACAGAAGGCCATAGGTGTGGAAGCCTTCGGTGCTCTGGGTATGAACCTGGGTGGAGACCTTCGTGTGGTCACCGGTTTCCTGGGTATGCGCGGTGGCGAAATAGCTGTTCGTGCCGCCGATCGCCTCGAAGACGTCGAGTTCAGGCGGCCAGGTACCATCTTTCGGCAGCAGCCAGAAGGCAGGCCATGCGCCGACGTCGTCCGGCAGATCGGCGCGGATCTCGAAGTAGCCGTAGGTCTGGGCAAAGCTCGAATGCGTGGTCAGTACGCCGGAGGTATAGTCGTAGCCGATGGTCTTGAGCAGATCCGGCGGCGTTTCTGCAGCCGTGATCGTCAGCACGCCGTCCTTGATCGAGAACGGGTTGACGCTCGAGGTCGGGGCGTAGGAGGGGTTGATATACCACTGCTGCTCGCCGTCGCCGAGAGATGAGCCCTTTTCGCTGGCATACCAGAACTTCGAATCCCAGGTGCCGCCGTTCTTGCCGGTGTTCAGGCTGAGCTTGTTGAAGTCATCGCTGAAGGTCAGCTTCATGCCGGCCTTGGAGATGTTCAGGTCGAACTGGTCGGCCTTCAGACTGCCGACCTTGGTATTGGAGAGCGTCACCGACGCGCTGTCGGTGATCTTGATGACGGTGTCGCCGCCGACTTGCTTGGCGTTCTTCAGGACGTCTGCGAAGGAGGTAAAGGTGTAGTAGGCGATGCGGACAGTATCGGTGGCGCCGAGGTCCGTGATCGTGTCGTGACCGCCGCCGCCGGTGATGATGAACGTGTCGTCGCCCGCGCCGCCCGTCAGCACGTCATTGCCGAGGGCGCCCCAGAGCGTCTGGCTGCCGCTGCCCCCGGCGATGATGTTGTCGAGGCTGTTGCCGAACGCGAAGGTATCGTTGCCGTTGACGATCAGGTTTTCGAGGTTCGGGTTGGTCAGCTGGTAGCTGAAGTATGTGCTGACCGTGTCCGTTCCCTGTCCGGCGGCCTCGTAGATCAGGTTGTCAGCGGATGCGAGATAGTAGATGTCATCGCCGGCGCCGCCCATCAGGGTGACCTTCAGGCCGGCCTTCCCCCAGATCGAGTCGTCTTTCGCCGTACCCGAGAACCATCCCCCGCTCTTGTTGAAGAACGTATTGGCCTCCGTCGCGGCAGCCCACGCATTGGAGTCGTTGCTGTAATACAAAGTCTTGCCAGCAGCATTCTTGATCGATTTTGCCATTGTCATCTCCAAAATCCGAGGAAGAAGGCCTGCGCGGCAGTCGATTGCCAGCAGGTGATGCAGCAAAACCTAATTGTCCCAAATGAAGATAAGCCGTTTGCGATCATTCAAGTTTTACGCATCCGCGGATTTGGCGGCGCGGGTGTGAAGTCGCTGGCGATCTTGGTTAGGGAAAGCTGAACCCGTCGGGTCGGACGCGGGCGTGCCGCATTGCGCGATCAGGTCGCGTCATCGATTACAAGAGAACCCGGATAGAACGGCCTCGGCCGCGACCTCGGGACAGCGCGCCGCGGACGAGGCGGGCAGTTGGGCGCTCGAAGAGATGGAGCGACAGGAAAGAGGCGACCGTCGAGACGGTGAGGACGACGATGCCGGCCGCAAGTCCGTGGCCGAGCAGCTTGACGACGAGCGCGATGACCAGCCCGTGCAGGAGGTAGAAGGAATAGGACGCGTCGCCGAGAAGGGCGAGCGGACGGGCGGCTTGGGGCCAGGCGCCGGATTCCTCCAGGCTGAGGCAACCGAGCACGAGGAGGGCGGCACCCCCGCCCCAGACGACGAAGCGCCAGCCCTCGTTATCAGGCGTCACCTGCGATGCGGCGGCGATGGCGAACCAGAGTATGCCCCCGGCGGTGACTGCAAGTGCGAGAGCCCGGTTCCGCGGTCGCGGCAGGATCGCGATCAGCATGCCGAAGAGAAATTCCGCCAGCAGCGGGGAGGTCCAGATGATGGGCGCGGCCTGCTGCGGGTCGAGCAATAGACCGACGACGATCAGTACGAGAATGGCGCCGATTGCCGCAAGCACCGGCCGTGCCGTCAGCAGGCAGAGCATGAAGACCGCATAGAAGAAGATTTCGAGGTTGAGCGTCCATCCGACCTGCACCAGCGGCCAGATGATGCCGTCGACATCCCGGTAGGGAATGAAGAACAGCGACATCACGAGGCGCGGGATGTCGAAGGTGAAGTTGGAGAAGAAGCCGGGCTTCAGCGCCAGCGCGCACATGAAGAGCGTCACCGCCCAGTAGAGCGGCACGATCCGCGCCACGCGCCGCACGGCGAAGGTCGAGGGCGTCTCCGGTGCGCCGATGGTCGCCATGATGAAACCGGAGATGACGAAGAAGATATCGACGCCCGCAGCCCCGATTGCCACCTGCTGCGGAGAGAGGTGCACGAGCGCCACCATCAGCACCGCGACGGCACGCAGGCACTGGATGGACTGGTAGGAACCGATCTTGGACATGGCGATATCTCCACTGGCGAGGTTTTCGGGATGCGCAGGCCGGGCGATCGAACGGCAGCCAAGCCCGACCCGATTCCGACGTCGATCAGACGCCCTTGATCACCCGGGCGGCGATCAGGCCCTCCTTGCCGTCCGGCATCCGCTTGATCGGCGATCCCTCGCGCAGGCTGCGATAGATGTCGTGGTCGTAGCGTATGGGAAAAGCGCGCCAGGAGGCGATCGTGCCATGCCGCGCCAGCGTCTGGCGCAGAGCGTCTTCCCAGATCTCGATCGGCTCCGTCGGCCGCGCCTTGTGGTTCACCTCGACGATGATGAGAAACGAACCGCCGACCTTGAGCACGCGGAAGATCTCGTCGATCGCGGTGTCGAGGTGATCGACATGGTCGAGCGAATTGAAGGAGCAGACGACATCCCGCGATCCGCTGGCGAACGGGATTTTTTCGACCGGTGCGCAGACATAGTCCATCTTGTGCTTGTCGATGCCGAGCGTTCGGTACTGATCGACGAGTGGATCGAGACCCGTACGCGTGCCCGCCATGTCGGCCCATTCGAGGCTGCCTGCAGGGCCGCAGCCGACATCGAGCAGCGTCTTGCCGTTGTACCAGCCCTTATCGAGCGAGAAAAATTCGGTATAGAAATATTCGTAGTGATCGTTGTCGAGCTTGCGCTCTTCACCGTAGAGACCCTTCCAGAAACGCATTTCCGAATATCCCTTGAACCAGAGAAGGAGAGGCGCGGGGATGATCGGTCGGACGGCGCGAAAGATCGGTTTGGCGACGCGTTTGATGGTCGGATGCATGGAAACTCCGGGAAAACAGGATCGAATTCCCATCAGGCTATCCTTATTTTGAAGAGTTTACATTAGACGTTTCGGTCATATCTTTAGACATCGTTAACCTCGCCCGCCAAAGCGCCCCCGACGAAGCGGTCACCCTCAGTGGACGGTAGACGATGTGGCGGGGCCTCTTCCCAAAGCGGCGCTCGCGTCTTACATCACCATTCGTGCCAACGACGTGAGCCCTGCGCCCGCCGCGTCCGCTCACACGAGCCACCCCTCCTGCTTTCTGGACCGTTTTCCATGCAATGGACCGATGAGGCGATTATTCTCGGCATTCGGCGACATGGGGAAACCTCCGTCGTTGCCGAAGTGATGACGCGCGCGCGGGGGCGCCATCTCGGCCTCGTGCGCGGTGGCCGGTCGCGGGCGCTCCAGCCCGTGCTGCAGCCGGGCAATGCGGTCGAGGTCACCTGGCGGGCGCGGCTGGACGAGCATCTCGGCGAATTTCGCATGGAGCCGGTGGAACTGCGCGCCGCGCGCCTGATGGAGACGGCAACGGCGGTCTACGGTGTCCAGGCCATGGCGGCGCTCCTGCGGCTGCTGCCAGAGCGCGATCCGCATCCGCATCTCTATACGTCGCTGTCCGTCATCCTCGACCATCTCCACGACCCGAAGGACGCCGGCGAACTCTTCGTGCGGTTCGAGATCGCTGTGCTCGAGGATCTCGGCTTCGGCCTCGATCTCGCCCGCTGCGCCGCCACGGGCGCAAGGGAGGATCTGGCTTTCATCTCTCCGAAATCCGGCCGCGCCGTCAGCCGGACGGCCGGTCTGCCCTATGCCGATCGCATGTTCGCGCTGCCGCCTTTCCTCGCGCTTGAGGGCAGGGCGGCCGACAGGCAAAGCCTGGAGGACGCGCTGCGCATGACAGGCTATTTCCTGCATCGCCATGTCTACGAGCCACGCGGCATCGAAATCTCCGCTGCGAGAAACGGCTTCGTCCAGGCGGCGATGAAAGCGCTCGGCGCTGCCCGGACCGTGGCTGAGGCACCCTCGACCGGGGAAAAGCCGATCGACATCCTGCTCCCCTGAGGAGAATCACGCGGTTCCTGTCTTGGTTTCCGCTGCAATGACGATAAGTTGCCGTCTTTCCTTATTGCCTCTGTCGGCCGCGGCCGCAGGGGTCTGCATGACGGGTACCCATGACCGACCTTCTTGTCCTCGCTGCCTTCATCTTCTCGTTTCTGGCTTTTGCCCGCACCCGGCAGGCAAACGAGCGGTTCACGCGCGACATCGCCTTCCTCCAGTCGGAGATCGCCCGCCTTTCTGCTGCCCGCCTTCCCGGGACGCTTGTTGCAGGCCCGGCGACGGATGTCGCGGTGGTGGAAACGCAGGCGACCGAGGTGGAGGAGGGTGAGCGATCAGCGACGGCCATCGAGCCGGAAACGATCGAGGCCGAGCCCGCTTCCGTACCATTGGAGGAAGCAGAGCCGCAGAAGCCGCGTGAATCCCTCGAGAGCTGGCTCGGCGCCCGTTGGGCTGTCTGGGTCGGCGGCATCGCGCTGGCGCTTGGCGGTATCTTCCTGGTCAAGGTGTCGATCGATGCGGGGCTGCTGAGCCCCGCCGTACGGCTGGTGCTGGCGGCGCTGTTCGGCGCGGCGCTGATGGTCGGTGGCGAGATGATCCGCCGGCGCGGTCCTGCAGATGGCGGACAGCGGTTCGCCAATGCCATGATCCCCGGTATTCTGACCGCAGCCGGTGCGGTGACGCTGCTGGGTGCGATCTTCGCGGCCCATACGGTCTACGATTTCATCGGCCCGACCACGGCCTTCGTCCTCATGGGGCTGGTGTCGTTCCTCGTCCTCGGACTGTCTCTGCGTCATGGACAGGCGCTGGCCGGCCTAGGTCTTGCCGCGTCGCTCGTCACGCCGCTTCTGATCGACGCCGAAGATCCCTCGCCATGGAGCCTGTTCGCCTTCCTGTCGCTCGTCTGGCTTGCCGCGATGGCGACGGCGAGGATCGGCCGCTGGCGGATCGTCCCGGCCTTCGCCAATATCGGCCTTGCCCTCTGGGGCACTGTCTACCTGATTGCGGAAGACCCGGCCGTCACCCTCCCGGTCTCCCTCTCGCTGCTCGTCCTCATCGCCGGCCACGCCTATGTCTGGCCGGCCGGTGCCGACGACGCGGAATCGGAGGCAATCGAGGACGCAGCGGGGACGCTTCCAGTTGCCGACGACGCGACGACGGGGGCAGGGGACGCCTCGGCAACACCGGTGCCGGCACCGCGCCGCGCCGCGCACTGGCGCCGCCTGCTGCTGCCGCGTCATGCACCCATCATCCTCACCGGCGCCTTTGCCGTGCTGATGACGGGGCTGTCGCTCATCGGCCCGCTGACGGAGACCGACGGCAATCCGACCTTCGAATTCCTAGCGGTCACCGCGGCTCTCGGCTTCCTCGGCGCATTTCGCGCGCGCGCTGTCACCGCAGCGCTGACGGCCGGTCTCATGGCCATCCTCGGCGTCTCGACGCTGGCGACACTTCCGCTGCTGCTGGAGCTCTCCAGCATCGGCGTCGTGGCCGAAAGGTCGTTCGCGACATCGCCGGTCGCGGCCTTGAGCCTCGCTGCCATCTTCATCGCGCTCTGCGCCTTCGCCCTGCATCGTCATCGCGACAGGCACCGGTTCGCCATCCTCTGGTCGGGTCTCGCCGCGGTCACCTCGATCGCCTGTATCGGGCTCTCCTTCCTCATCCTCGGTACCTATTCGTTCGATCCGCTGCACGGCTTCGCCGCTGCGGTCGCTGCCCTTGCCTTCCTCGCGCTTGCGGACATCTTCGCCCGCCGCGATGCGTCCTTCCCGAGTGTCGCCCAAGGCCTGCTGCTGGCCGGCGCGCTCGGCCAACTGGTCGTTGCCGCCCATGCGCTGTCGGATGGTCTCTGGACTGTGCTCGCCATGGCCGTTTTCGCGGTCGCCTTCATCGCAGCCACGCGGGTGCGCAACTGGGCGGCGCTGCCCTGGGTCGGGGCGCTCGGCTTCGTCTTCGTCCTCGTGCGCATCGGCTGGGAACCGACCATCGTCGGGCCGCTCGCGCTCGGCCGGACGCCGGTGCTGAACGCACTGCTGCCGGGCTATGGCATTCCCGCGCTCTTTGCCCTCTGGTCGGCCTACACACTGCGCGACTGGCCGTCCGACCGTCTGCGGAACACGCTGCAGGCCATCGCCAGCCTGTTCGGCTTGCTGACGCTTGCCATTCTGGTGCGGCACGCCATGAACGGTGGGCAGCTGCAGGGCGGCGCGCCGTCGCTGTCGGAACAGTCGATCTATACGCTGCTGGTCATCGGCGCCTCTGCCATCCTCATGCGCCTCGATCTCAGTCGTCCCGGCTCGTTCTTCCGCTACGGCAGCATCGGTCTCGGCGCGATCTCTCTGCTGATGACGCTTTCCGCCCACCTTGTCGGCCTCAATCCCTACCTTACCGGCGAGCTGCTCGGACCCTATCCGCTGTTCGACCTGCTCCTCATCGGCTACCTGCTGCCGGGCCTCGCCTACGCCGCGCTGGCGCGCATGGCCGTCGGCCGGCGTCCGCCCGCTTTCGTCGCGGCGCTTGCAACGGCTGCGGCCGTGCTGGTCTTCGCCTGGGCCACCTTGTCGGTGCGCCGCGCCTGGCAGGGGCCGAGCATTGCCGAATGGAAGGGTTTCCTCGCCGGCGAGACCTACACCTATTCGGTCGTCTGGCTCGCCCTCGGCGTGCTTCTGCTCGTCGCCAGCCTTCGCTTCCATAGCCGCAGCATGCGCATCGTCTCCGGCGTTCTCGTCTTCGTCACGGTGCTCAAGGTCTTCCTGTTCGACATGGCCAATCTGGAAGGTCTGCTGCGCGCGCTGTCCTTTATGGGCCTCGGCATCGTGCTGATCGGCATCGGCCTGTTCTACCAGAAAGTCCTGACCGCGCGGCCGAAACCCGCAGCCGATGTCCTGCCCGGACCAGGCGCATGACGCAGGCGGCATCGGCCTTGGCAGCCGCCTTCGCTCCGTTTGCGGATCTGGCGGAAGCGCTCCTTGCCGAGGGCGCGACGGGAGACGATGGGTCGCATGATGCGGCCCACCTCATCCGGGTCTGGCGCAATGTTTGCCGCCTTCAGGCAGAGGAGGGCGGTGACCTGCGGCTCCTCTGCGCCGCCGTGCTGCTGCATGACGGGGTGGCGGTCGAAAAGAACGCGCCGAACCGGGCGAGTGCCTCGCGGCTTGCCGCAGAGAAAGCCCGCGGGCTTCTCGCGCGTCTCGGCTGGAACGCGGCGGATGTGGATGCCGTCGCCCACGCCATCCTCACCCACAGCTTCTCGGCCGGTATTCCCCCGGAGACGATCGAGGCGAAAATCCTGCAGGATGCCGACAGGCTCGACGCGATCGGCATGATCGGCGCCGCACGCTGCTTCTATATCGCCGGTCGCCTCGGCAGCGGCCTTTACGATCCGCTCGACCCCTTGGCGCAGCGCCGTCCGCTAAATGACAAGGCCTTCGCGCTCGACCACTTCGAGGTGAAACTCTTCAAGCTCGCCGCACACTTCCAGACGGAGAGCGGGCGACGCATGGCGAGCGAACGGCAGGATCGGCTGCGCACCGTTGTGGACATGCTGATGCAGGAAATCGGCTGATCCGCCCGGCCGGTGCGCAGTCTGCAATCTTCTATTCAAGCATTAACCGCGTCATCTGAAAGAAGAACCGAATATTTGACTTGGTCGCTTTACGGTGGTGTTCTGCTTGCGTCGTTCACCTTTCACGACGTGACCGAAAACGGCAGCCAGCGGGATGTCCATGCGCGCCACCAGACACATTGCCAGCCTCGATGGCCTGAGAGGGATTGCCGCGTTCCTCGTGGTGATGTCGCATGTCGCACTTCTTTATCCGCACCTGCCGGGCTGGTTCTCGCTGAACATCGGCGCGGAGGCGGTCGAAATCTTCTTCGCGCTCAGCGGTTTCCTCATGGCCAGCCTCTACGCGGCGCGGCCGCTCGACCGGGTGGCGGCAACCGACTATCTGGTGCACCGCTTCGCCCGCATCTACCCGGTCTATCTCGTGGCCGTGCTGTTCGTCGTGATCCTGTCGCTGGTGCCGGGCCTCGATTACATCCACCCGATCCACGGTCCGGTCGAGATCCTCAGGCATGTCGTCCTCCTCGGCTCGTCGGGCGTCTTCTGGTCGGTCCCACCGGAAATCCAGTTCTATTTCTTCTTCCTGCTGGTCTGGCTGTGCCTGTCCAACCCCCGCAGGTACCGTATCCTGGCGCTGTTCCTGGTAGCCTGCGTGGCTGTCGATGCCGTTTTCGACTTCCCCGGCCCGGGCATTCTGCTGCCGTCGAAGATCCATTTCTTCATGGCCGGTGTCGCCGCCGGTCTTCTCTACGCGTCCGGCCGTCTGCGGCCCAGAGGTTGGGTCGTCGGCGTTGCGACGCTGGGGCTGCTGGGTTTCGTTTTCCTGTCGAAGATCCTGTTGTGGCGCGACCAGCAGGATGGCTGGGGGCTTGTCATGGCGGTGACGGCGGGGGTGATCGTCTTCCTGACGGCGCAGGAGCACGTCCTGTCGCGGGCGCTCCTCGCAAGTCCGCCCTTGCGGTTCCTCGGCAAGATCAGCTTTTCACTGTACCTCTTTCATGTGCCGGTCATGTTCCTATCGATGAAGACGCTCGGCCTCTTTGTCCCCGGTCCCGTCGCGGTCGTCCTCTCGGTCTGTCTCGCCGTCGTCTTCGCGACCTACTCGTACCACCTCATCGAGGATCCGGTACGCCGCAGGCTGGTGGAGCGTTGGAAGCGGCATCGGGCGCGGAGTGCCGTCGTCGCGCAGAGCGAACTGCGTGGAAGAATCGCATCGACGGCGTGACCCGTTGGCGGCTACAACGGAGCTTTCCCGTTGCCGCTGAAGGACCGTCCGAATGCCCGTGAACCCCAAGGTCGTCGCACTCAATATCCACCCGCTGAAGAGCGGCCGGGCGATTCCCGTCGATCACGCCGAGGTTCGGTTGGATGGCTTTGCCGGCGACCGCCGCTTCATGCTTGTGGATCCCGAAGGCACCTTCATCACCCAGCGCGAGTGTCAACCTCTGGCACAGATCTCTGCCGTGCCGCGAGATGGCGGACTCGATCTGGAAATGGGCGGCGCCCACCTGTCCGCTCGGTTTACGGGCGACCGGCGCATGACGGTGCGTGTCTGGTCGAGCAGCGTCGATGCGGCCTGCGCGGACGATGCCACAAACGACACCCTGTCCGGCTGGCTCGATCGCCCGGTCGGGTTGGTGCACATGGATGACAAGGCCGAACGCACCGTTGGTGCTGAGTGGGCCGGCGAGCCGGCACCCGTCGGGTTTGCGGATGGCTTCCCGATCCTCATCACGACCATCGGTTCGCTGGACGCGCTCAACCGGACGCTCGCGTCGAAGGGCCAGCCCATCGTCGGCATGGACCGTTTCCGCACCAATATTCTCCTCGATCACGACACGGCCTGGGAGGAGGATCTGTGGGAAGCGGTCGAGATCGGCGGCATCCGGTTCGACCTCGTCAAACCCTGTGCCCGCTGCATCATGACCACGCAGGACCAGATGACCGGCGAACGCATCGGCGGAAACCCGATCGAGGCGCTGCGGGTGGAGCGCATGTCGGCCGACCGCAGGGTTCCCGGTGTCCTATTCGGCTGGAACGCGGTACCGCGCGGCACCGGGCGCATTGCGCTCGGTGATCCCGTCCGCATCGTCTCGACCCGCACCGAGCGCTGGCCGATGAAGCATCGCGCCTGATCCGATGTCAGGACCCTGCCGGTAGGCGAGCCACCGCCTGCGGGCGACCAGCGCCAGCTTGCCGAGGGCAAGGCCGATGACGCTGCCGAGCGACTTCACCAGCGCATCGGAAAACCGCGCGTGCCGGGTCGGCGAGATCCATTGCAGCATCTCGATGAAGAAGGCTGTGGCGATGAGAAACAGCGCGAGCGAAATCCACCGTCGCGGATAGGCGATGGCGAAGATCGCGCCTGCCAGCGCAAAGGCCGCAGCCCGGTCGAGACCGACCATCGTCACCGTATGCGGCCGCCAGCCGAGGGGCGAGATCGTCACAAGAGCGAGCACGAGGAGGGCGGCCCAGGCGGCAGAGCGGAACAGGGAGCGGAGTGTCATCGAACTGTCATAGAACCCGGGGGTCTATGTTGCAATGCACACACCCGTGAGGTTCCCTTGCGCCGAGATGTCGCATCAATCCGTTGATGCCGCATCAATTCATTGATGCCGCATCAATGGCATTGATGCAGGCGTCACGCGAATTCACTTTCGGTGCGCGGCCTGCTCCCCTAATCTGAATAAGCCGCATTGCGTTCAGCAGCACATCTTCCGGAGCCCGATCATGTCCGCCGCCATCCCCGCCGCTGTTGCCAGCACCCCGCGTCGCGGACTTCCGTGGCTCATTATCCTCTCAGGCTCGCTGGTGGCGATGCTCACCTTCGGGCCGCGCTCGGCCATGGGCTTCTTCCAGCTGCCCATGCTGGCAGATCTCGGCTGGGACCGCACGACGTTCGGCCTCGCCATGGCCCTGCAGAACCTGTGCTGGGGGCTCAGCCAGCCGTTTTTCGGCGCCATGGCCGACAAGTATGGCACTTGGCGGGTGCTGGCGATATCGGGTCTGCTCTATGCGACCGGGTTGATCGTCATGGCCTTCGCAACGGCTCCTGTCTGGCTGCATGTCGGGGGCGGGGTGCTGGTCGGCCTTGCGGTCGGTGCCGGGTCCTTCGGCACCATTCTCTCCGCCTTCGCCCGCAACGTCACGCCGGAACAGCGCTCCATGGCCTTCGGCATCGGCACGGCCGCGGGCTCGGCCGGCATGTTCCTGTTCGCGCCGCTCAGCCAGGGCCTTGTTTCGGCCTTCGGTTGGTCCGACAGCCTCGTCTATCTCGGCCTGATGATGCTGGTCGTGCCGCTCGTCGCCATTCCCCTGCGCGGCAACGCCACGTCCGGCTCGCAAAGCCAGTCGGTCTACAAGCAGTCGATCGGGGAGGCGCTGAAGGAGGCGCTCGGCCACAAGAGCTACCTCCTGCTCGTGTCCGGCTTCTTCGTCTGCGGCTATCAGGTGGCCTTCATCACCGCGCATTTTCCCGCCTATATCGGCGATATCGGCATCGACGCGCGCTATGCGGTCATCGCGCTCGCTTTGATCGGCTTCTTCAACATCATCGGCTCGCTCTCGGCGGGCGTGATCGGGCAGCGCTACTCCAAGCCCTATTTCCTCTCGCTGATCTATATCGGCCGCTCGATCGTGGTCTCTGCCTTCCTGCTGCTGCCGCAGTCGCCACTCACCGTCATCCTTTTTGCCATCGCCATGGGCCTGCTCTGGCTGTCGACGGTGCCGCCGACCAATGCGCTGGTGGCGATCATGTTCGGCACGCGCCATCTCGGCCTTCTCGGCGGCATCGTCTTCCTGTCGCACCAGATCGGCTCCTTCCTGGGCGTCTGGATGGGCGGTTATCTCTACGATCATTTTGGCTCCTACGATCCGGTCTGGTGGATCGGCGTTGTGCTCGGCCTGTTCGCAGCCCTCGTGCATTGGCCGATTGAGGAGAAGCCGGTCGCGCGTCCCGCCATGGCATGATGGGGCTTATGCTCGATATGACGAAAAGGTGACGTGGATGGCTTGATATCCGTCACAAAACTTTCTAATTCAGCAAGACCGGCAAAGCCGGTTTTGTTTTGATCCCTTTATGCTCATTATGAGCATATTTGCTGTCGTGGTGGAGCGGCGGAAAGCGAGGATGGCATGACCGATGCATTTCTAGCGACGGAAGGCCTGTCGTTGGACGGCGCAACGCTGGCGCGTCCGCAGACCGCCGCCGAGCGCTTCGGCGTGATCCCCATGCCAGACCTCACCTTCACACCAGAGGTGGCGCGGGAGACGGAGCACCTCTACCAGAAAGTCCGCGATTTCATCCCCGCCTTCGAATGGCCCGTCTATGCGCCTTATGTCGCGGCCATCAACCGGCTGAAGCGCGATCGCAACGCCGTCATCCTCGCCCACAACTACCAGACACCGGAAATCTTCCACTGCGTCGCCGATATCGTCGGTGACTCGCTGCAGCTCGCCCGCGACGCGACACGGGTGGATGCCGAGATCATCGTGCAGTGCGGCGTGCACTTCATGGCCGAGACGTCGAAGCTCCTGAACCCGCAGAAGACGGTGCTGATTCCCGATTCGCGTGCCGGCTGCTCCCTGTCGGAATCGATCACCGGCGCCGATGTCCGCCTGCTGAAGCAGCGCTATCCCGGCGTGCCGGTCGTCACCTACGTCAACACCTCCGCCGATGTGAAGGCCGAGACCGACATCTGCTGCACCTCGTCCAACGTGCTCGCCATCGTCGAGAGCCTGGAGAGCGACACCGTGCTCTGCATTCCCGACGAATATCTGGCCATGAACGTCGCCAAGCAGACCAACAAGAAGATCCTCACCTGGAAGGGCCACTGCGAGGTGCACGAGCGCTTCACGGCCGGCGAATTGCTCGCCTACAAGGCCGCCCATCCCGGCATCGAGATCATCGGCCATCCCGAATGCCATCCGGATGTGATCGCCGTCTGCGATTTCGCGGGCTCGACCGCCGGCATGATCAACTACGTCAAGGACAAGCGCCCGCCAAAAGTGCTGCTGGTCACCGAATGCTCCATGGCCTCCAACATCCAGGCGGAGGTCGAGGGCGTCGAGTTCATCAAGCCGTGCAACCTCTGTCCGCATATGAAACGCATCACGCTGCCGAAGATCCTCGACAGCCTGCTGACCATGACGGACGAGGTGCTGATCGACCCCGAGATCGCCGACCGCGCGCGGCTGGCCGTCGAGCGGATGATCAACCTCAAGCAGTAGCGGCTGAAGCCAGTCCGTCGTCTCTGAGGTGGGAGGCGGGCGGCTGCGGAAAGCTATAGTTTGCCAGGGATAAGTGGAATCCGGTTATCCCGAAGAGACAAACGACGACGATAGAATCCAGAGTCCGGCTGGTTCAGAATGAACCGGACAGACTCTGGAGAGCCTGAAAAGCCGGCGGAGGAGACTGCCATGCTGACCGATCATTTTCGTCCCCAATCCTTCAACGGCATCGACGATATCGTCATCGTCGGCGGCGGGCTCGCCGGCCTGTTCTGCGCGTTGAAGCTCAGCCCCCGCCCGGTCACGGTGCTGGCGGCCGCACCCATCGGCCAGGGCGCGTCCTCCGCCTGGGCGCAGGGCGGCATCGCGGCGGCGATGAGCCCCGGCGACTCGATCGATTCCCACGTGGCCGACACGCTCACCGCCGGCGCCGGTATCGTGGACGAGAAGATGGCGCGCCGGATGGTGTCGGAAGGCCCGGCCCGTATCCACGATCTGCTCGCCTACGGCGTGCCGTTCGATCGCGATCTGGAAGGGCACCTGCTGCTCTCGCGCGAGGCCGCCCATTCGGCGCGCCGCATCGTGCGCGTGAAGGGCGACATGGCCGGGCGCGCCATCATGGAGGCGCTGATCGCCACGGTTCGCGCCACGCCGTCCATCCGGGTGATGGAGGGCTATGTCGTTGAAGAGCTGATCCGCGAAGGCCGCTTCATCGCCGGCGTCGTCGCCCGGCCGGATGCCGGTCAGTCGCGAAAGCGCATCTCGTTTCCGGCGCGCGCCGTCGTGCTCTGCTCGGGCGGCGTCGGCCACCTCTTTTCGGTCACCACCAATCCGCGCGAGGCGAGCGGGCAGGGCGTCGGCATGGCCGCCCGCGCCGGCGCCATCATCGCCGATCCCGAATTCGTCCAGTTCCACCCGACCGCCATCGATATCGGCCGCGACCCCGCGCCGCTGGCGACAGAAGCCCTTCGCGGCGACGGCGCCCAGCTCATCAACGGGGATGGCCACCGCTTCATGCTCGACATCCATCCCGACGGCGAGCTTGCTCCCCGCGACATCGTCTCGCGCGGCGTCTTCGCCGAGGTGACTGCCGGCCGCGGCGCCTTCCTCGATTGCCGCAAGGCGGTGGGCGACCATTTCCCGCAGGCCTTCCCCACCGTCTATGCTTCCTGCATGGCAGCGGGCATCGATCCGGTGACGCAGCCGATCCCGGTGGTGCCCGCCGTCCACTACCACATGGGCGGCATCCTCACCGACGCCGAGGGCCGCACCTCGATCGACGGCCTCTGGGCGGCCGGCGAGGTGACGTCCACAGGCGTCCATGGCGCGAACCGCCTCGCGTCCAACTCGCTGCTCGAAGCCGTCGTCTTCGCCGCCCGTATCGCCGAGAACATCCAGGGCATGTTGCCGGCACCGCGCCAAGGCAATTGGGCCGGCAATGCCGGCGAGAGCGACGACCTCGTGACGGTCGAGGACAGCCCGCAATTGCGCGAACTCCGCCGCACCATGTCCGCCCATGCCGGCGTCATTCGCGACCGGGCGGGCCTCTTGACCGCCGCCCGCACCATCGCTGCGCTGGAGCGCGACACGCCGCGCCTGCGCTTCGCCAATATCGTCACGACCGCCAAGCTGATCGTCGCCGGTGCCCTGATCCGCGAGGAAAGCCGCGGCGGTCATTTCCGCTCCGATTTCCCCGAACCCAGCGTGCAATGGCAGCACCGCACCTTCATGACGCTTGCCGAGGCCGATCGCATCTTCGCCGACGCCACGGAAACCGCGACGTCGTGACCACGCCGAACCCTTTCGAGAGACCCCCGATGACCGCTCTTCCACCCTACCTCCCCACGCTCCTGGTCGAGGATATCGTTCGTGCCGCCCTCCTCGAAGATCTCGGCCGCGCCGGCGATATCACCACGGCCGCCACCATCGCCCCGCATCTCACGGCGACGGCGACGATGAACGTCCGTGAAGCCGGCGTCGTCGTCGGGCTCGATCTCGCCCGCGCCGCCTTCCGCCTCGTGGATCCGTCGCTCGCCTTCGAGGCTCTGGCGAACGATGGCGATCGTGTCGCCGCCGGCACCGCCATCGCCCGCATCTCCGGCCCGGCGCGCGGGCTTCTGTCGGCGGAGCGGGTGGCGCTGAACTTCCTCATGCATCTGAGCGGTGTCGCCAGCACGACGGCCCGCTATGCCGACGCCATCGCCCATACGACGGCCAAGGTCTGCTGCACGCGCAAGACGCTGCCTGGCCTTCGCGCTGTTGAGAAATACGCCGTCCGGCTCGGCGGCGGGTCCAATCATCGTTATGGTCTCGACGATGCGATCCTGATCAAGGACAATCACATCGCAGTGTCCGGCGGCGTCGCCCCCGCCATCCGTGCCGCCCAGGCCTATGCCGGCCATCTGGTCAGGGTGGAGGTCGAGGTGGACGGGCTGGAGCAGATGGGGCAAGCGCTGACGGCCACGCCCGATGCCATCCTCCTCGACAATATGGGCCCGGACCGTCTGCGCGAGGCCGTGGCGCTGAATGCGGCGCATTGGCAACTTTCTGCCGATGTCTACGCGACCGACCGGCGGCGCACGCGCCTCGAAGCGTCGGGAAACGTCGATCTCACCACCATCGCCGCCATTGCCGAGACGGGCGTGGACTATATCTCCACGTCGAAGATCACCATGGCGGCGCCGACGCTCGACATCGGTCTCGACATCGGGATCGGCAGCCCCTGACGGTGCAAACCCTGTCGGACACGACAAGGGTTTGCGCAGCATAAACGACAACGGAGACGGCATTTGAGCGATATCTGGATGTTCATCCTCATCGGCTTTTTCGCGCAACTGGTCGATGGCGCGCTCGGCATGGCCTTCGGGGTCCTCTGTACCACCGCTCTGCTCGCCTTCGGCATGCCGCCGGCGGTGGCAAGCGCCATGACGCACATCACGGAGGTCTTCACCACGGCAGCCTCCGGCGCGTCCCATGTCTGGCAGCGCAATGTCGACTGGAAGCTCGTGATGCGGCTTGCACCGGCCGGCATGATCGGCGGCATTCTCGGCGCCTATGTCCTGTCCAATATCGACGGCAAGGTCATCGAGCCCTTCATCTCCGTCTATCTCATCCTCATCGGCATCTATATCCTCATCAAGGCGTTCCGGCCGATGTTCCAGCGTGACGTGCACGACTGGACCGTGCCGCTGGTCGGTTTTGCAGGCGGTGGTCTCGATGCGGCCGGTGGCGGCGGCTGGGGGCCGATCGTCACGACCTCGCTCATTGGCCGTGGCCACGACCCGAAGAAGGTCATCGGCTCCACCAGTCTCACCGAATTCGCCGTGACGCTGACGATCTCCGCCACCTTCATCATCACGCTCGGCTGGTCGCAGCTCGACGCGGCGGTCGGCCTCATCATCGGCGGCGTCCTCGCAGCCCCCATCGGTGCCTACATCGTCAAGCATCTGCCGGTCCGTCCGCTGATGGTTGCGGTCTCCCTCATTATCATCGCCACGTCCGTCGTCCGCTTCTTCTGATCTTCAAGCGCGTTCCGTCCGCCGTCACGCGCTTGTGCGGGAACCTCGCGTAGCCGGGAACGTTGGGTTCATGCCAGTCTTCAGATCCGTCATGAATGCAACCCGGCGTCCTCAAATCTGGGGCCGGGAACACCAGGGAAGGACCACCATGACCTCAACACGCTTCACGCTCGCTGCAGCCGCCCTTGCAGCCACCGTCGCCGCGGCCATGCCCGCTGCCGCGCAAATGCAGTCCCAGACCGCCAGCGCCAGTTTCGTCGGCAAGGATGACAAGGAGACCGGACGCGCGCTCTTGACCGCCGGCAAACACGGTGTGCTCATGGAAGTCGAAGTGACGGGCCTTCCGGCCGGCACGTGGGTCGCGTTCCACGTCCACGAGACAGGGAAGTGCGATCCGGCGCATGCTCACGCCTCGGCCGGCGCACACTTCAATCCCGACAAGACGGAACACGGCTTTCTCGCCGCCAATGGCCCACATGCCGGGGATATGCCCAACCAGTATGTCGGCGCCGATGGTACGCTCCGCGCCCAGGTCTTCAACAGCATGGTCACGCTGGATGACAAGACCAACGGCATTCGCGGACGCGCGCTGATGATCCACGCCAAGCCCGACGACAACCGCAGCCAGCCTTCCGGCGACGCGGGCGATCGTCTCGCCTGCGCCGTCATCAAGTAAATCCGGCCGAGCTTCGGATTTAGGGATCGAGAGGACCGGGGTCATCGCCCCGGTCTTCGTTTGTGTGGGACTCGGCCTCCGGCTTCACGGCAAACTCGTCCTTCACCTGCTTCAGCATGCTGCGTGTCGTCGCCCACCAGTTCGGCGTCGAGACCCAGTAGCGCAACGTCACCGTCGCGCCGTCGCCTGCAAGCTCGGAGATGAACACCGCCGGTGCAGGGTTCTTCAGCACGTTGTCGTTGCCACGGGCGATGTCCAGCAGCCGCTGCATCGCATCGTCGATATCCTGATCCGCCCCGACGGAAATTGCCAAATCATGCTTGCGCGTCGGCAGGCGGCTGAAATTGCGAACCGGCGTGTTCCACAGCGTCGAATTGGGCGCCAGCCTGTAGACGCCGTCGGAATCCACCAGCTCCGTCGCGAAGAGCCCGATCTCACGGATCGTGCCGGCCACGCTGGAGGTCTCGATGGATTCGCCCACCCGGAACGGCCGGAGAACGAGCAGCATGATGCCGGCCGCGATGTTCTGCAGCGTGCCCTGCAGCGCGAGGCCGATGGCGAGGCCGGCGGCACCGAGGGCCGCGATGATCGAGGCCGTCTGCACGCCGAACTGCCCCAGCACGGTCACGAAAACCAGTACCAGCAGGGCATAGCGGATGATGTTGGAGAAGAACCGGGCCAGTGTCTCGTCGATGCCATGCACGCGCTTCAGGCCGGCATAGGCCCAGTTGTGCAGCAGCCGGGCGATGAGCCAGCCGGCGCAGAGCAGTACCAGCGCGCCCACGATCGAGAAGGAATATTGCACGGCTAGCGCGGACGCCTGGCTAAGCGCCGTTCGGGTGGCAAGAATGACGTCTGGCTGTTGTGGTTCCATGAAAGGCCCTCTTCGTTGGAAGGTGGGGACATGGGGCGGAAGCCTTGAGGGTCAACCGGCTGGATCGCCTTCATACGCTTCAGCGACTGCCAAGCTTCAGACCCGGCGCCGGTCTCTCGTCTAGGATCTGCCGGCGAAACCGGAAGAGCGCGGCCGGGCGTCCGCCCGTCGCACTGGTCGTCATGCCGGTCGGCTCCACCAGCGATGCGCCCTCCACCAGTCGCCGAAAGTTCTGCTTGTGCAGATGCCGCCCGGAGATCGCCTCCACCGCGCTCTGCAGGTCCGTCAAGGTGAAGTCCGGCGGCATGAGTTCGAAGATGACCGGCCGGTATTTGATCTTCCCCCGCAGCCGCGCCACGGCGGTGGCGACGATCCGGCGATGGTCGTGACGCATGGCCTGACCGACGCGTTCGTAAATCTGGCCTGCCTCTATGGCGTCGTGCCCCTGCGCGTCGCTGGCCGCCTCCGCCACCAGTCCCGCCTCGTAGAGCAGCTCGTAGCGCTCCAGCACGCGCTCCTCGTCGAAAGGAAAGTCGTCGAGCCCGAAGGCGAGCCGGATGCGGCTGCGCCGGTTGGCGGGGTCCGTTCGCTCCCAGGCAGCGAGCGCGGGCAGGATGACGCGATCGAGCACCGGGGGGCGCCCGTGCCGCCAGTCCTCCCAGGGCAGGTAGACATACCAGTCTCGCCAGTCGGCTCCGGCCTGCGATAGGCGCAGGGTCGTCTCCGCATCGCTGCGGGTCAGCGCGAGATAGCCGACAGAGACCATGTGCAGGCGATCTTCATTCGCCAGCCGCTGCCGGCCGCGGTCGCCGAAGGTGTAGAGCTGCTCGATATAGCCGAGGTCGAGCGCCGTCTGTTCCTCGACGCGCGCGCGCAGGCTGGTTTCGAAGGTGCGGTGTATGGCGGGGTCGAAAGGGCCGAAGGGAAGGGCATCCCGCCCGCCATCGCCACCCTCGCTGACGACGAGAATGCGCGGTGTCCGCTCGACCATCGCGACAATGGCCGCGTTCAGCCCAATCTCGACGGTCATGCCGCCTTGCGCGGCCTCACCCGGCATCGGCAGGCACCACGATAGCAGACGGGTGCGGATCGAACACGAACGGCGTGTTGCCATCGGCATCCTTGCCGCGGCCGATACGTTTCATCGCGGCGATCAACTGGCCGTTGCGACCGAGCATGGCGTCGCCGATGGCGATCAGCCGCGCATTGGGCGTGGCGAAGGGCGATGCCGCGCGCAGCCGGTCGGCCAGCGCATCGTCGTCCTGGTCGGGCGCAATGGCGAGCGCGGCGATGGCGGCGGCGGCGGGCGAGCGGGAGACGCCCATCCAGCAATGGACGAGCAACGGCGTCTCCCGCTGCCATCCACGCGCAAAGGTAACGATACCGTCGACATGCTCTTCGGTGGGCGCGATGAGCTTTTCATTGCCGGCAAAGGTGATGTCGTTCAGGCCGAGCGTGAGGTGACGCGTAGCGGCGATCATGCCCGGCCGGTGAAACGTGTGCCCGACGGCCATCAGGCTCAGCATGTCGAGACAGCCGTGCCGGACGGCCATTTCGCCGATCCGGGCCAGCGGCGAGACGATGATGACGCTCATGATTCCGCTCTTTCCGACACGCGAAGGCCCGCGCGCTCCGCTTCGATCGCCTCGAACCGCGCGATGAAAAGCCGCTGCGCCTCGAGTGCGGGCAGGGGTTCCATCGTCAACATCTCGCAGGTGATGCCGCGCGGCTGCCCGAAAATACGCCGTGCTTCCTCCAGCGTAAAACCGGCCAGCACGGTCGCTTCGAAAAAGGCCGCGATCTGGTCGGCCTTCTTGATCCGCTCCTTCACGGCCTCCGGCGTGATCGGCGGCAGGCCGAACCGCAGGTGGATCGCGCCTTCGAGCCGCTTCTCGACCGCTTTGTAGCCACCGCCGACGACGGCCTTGAACGGGGAGATCATGTCGCCGATCACATATTCCGGTGCATCGTGCAGCAGCGCCATCTGGCATTCCGCAGCACTTGGCCGGCCGTTGCGGCGAAAGATCTCCTCGACCACGAGCGAGTGCTGGGCGACCGAGAAAGCATGCGGCCCGTCTGTCTGCCCGTTCCACCGTGCCACGCGCGCAAGCCCGTGCGCGATGTCGGAAAGCTCGACATCGAGCGGCGAGGGATCGAGCAGATCCAGCCGCCTGCCGGAAAGCATGCGCTGCCAGGCCCGTGTCGACATCAGCCGCCAGCCTCGGACATTTCGGTGTTGGGGGAGGGTACGGGAAAGGCGAGCCCGGTCCAGGCGGGCAGCGCCAGCGCCACCTTGACATCGCCCGCCAGGATGTCGGTCTGGCTTGCCAGCGCGTCGCCCGCCTTGTCGATCCGAACGATGGCAAGGCCCGAGCGCCCGGCCACGCTGCCGAGCGTGCCGACCGGCTTGCCGCCGGCCGTGATCGCCGTGCCGGACGCCGGCAGGTCGGACACGCCCTCGACCGTCACAACCCGCCGCCGCGCCGTGCCGCGGTGCTGCATGCGGGAGACGACTTCCTGCCCGACATAGCAGCCCTTGCGGAACGACAGCCCGCCGTTCTTGTCGAGAAGGATGTCATGCGGAAAGGCATCCTGCAGCGCATAGTCCGCGCCGGACACCGCAATGCCCGCCGCGATCCGCGCGGCATCCACACGTCCCTCGGTGTCCGCAATGCCCATGGTGCCATAGACCCGGTAGGCCGGAGAACCCGATGTTGCAAATCGCACGTCGAGCAGCGCCCCCTCGACCGCGTCGAACGACACGGCGACATCGATCTCGGTGTCCAGAGCGAGCGTGATGGGTGCGCGGAGCTTGTAGAGCGTCAGCCGCTTCAAAAGAGCGGGCGCTTGCTCGGTGCTGGTCTCCAGCCGCAGGCCCGTTTCCGTCCGGCTCACCAGAAAATCGAACAGAATCTTGCCCTGCGGTGTCAGCAGCGCGCCGGGGCGCACCTCGTCCGCGGTCAGCTGGATGACATCGGTGGTGATCAGCGCCTGCAGAAATTCGACCGCCGTCTCTCCGGAAACAATGACGAATGCGCGATCGGGGATAGCGAAGAAAGACATGATCGATCCTGAAAGGGCTGACACGCCCGGCAAATGCAAAATGAAACGCGCCCCGGCATTCTGCGAACGCTGATCTGCGCACCCTCGAAACCCGAGCAACCGGAGTGGCAAGGAGACACGCTGCGGATCGTCAAAAGGTAGGCTTTCGCCTGCCGACCTGCAAGCATCTCCCGGTGCTCAGCCGCAATCCGGCGGCAGTGCCAGCCGTCAATCGCCGCCGATGAAGAACTTCCATTGCCCGTCGGGCGTGATGCCGATGCGGTAGAAGTTGTAGCTGCCGAATTCCTGCATGGATGCGACGTCGCCGGCCGTGACGAGGCGCATCAGGTCCACCTTTTCCGGCGGCGTCAGGCTGTCGAGAGACTTGGCGGCGAAATAGGGCCAGACATACATCTCGTCCGGCGTTCCCTTGTCGATCACGGTGAAGCCGGTGGAGAGCACGTCGAGCATGATGGCGAGAATCTCGAGTCCGTCTGCATCGCCGGACAAGCCCTTCACGGCGGCGACGGGATCGGTTTCCTCCTCGCTGTCGCCGATGGCGGTTGCCGTCTCGCCCTTGCCGAGCAGCGGGCGCAGGCGCTCGATATCGCCGGAGGCGGCGGCCTCCACGATCAGTTCGCGCATCCGGGCGACGGGCTTCGGGATCTTCGAAATATCGGTCAGCACCTCGACGGGCCCGTCGTCCGCCTCGGCGGCCGGCGTTGTGCCCGGATGCTGCCCTGGCGTCTGGTCATCGGTCTTGCTCTGCCGCGGCTGCGCCGTCGGCTTGTTCACCAGCGGGTCGGGCATGGGAATGGCGCCGGGCGCGCTCGGAGACACCGCGTCGTCCTTGCTTGGCTCAGCTGGTGCATTCGGCTCTTCCGCTGCCGCATCACCCGGAATCGTGCGTAGCTGGCTCAGCGCGAGGGCCGGCGCTGCGGGCACGAGGCATGTCGAGGCAAGAAGGGCGGTGAACGCAAGCGCACCAAGAAGAGCGGATGGAGTCCGGCTGTTCGACGAACGTATCATGGCACTCTCGTTACGGCTGGGGCGTCGGCTCATGCAGATCGCCCGAAGGTGTACAGCGGTTTCGGAACGGCGACATGCATCAAAACAGAGACTTGAAGCGCGTTGCGTGGGTCCCTTTTCACGCGATGCGCTAGAAGGGACGGGTCCGGATCGGGCAGCTTCTATTGAAGCGAACGCTGCGGGGAAAACTCGCCGGCGAGCATGCGCTCGCGAAGCGAATTCAGCATGGCCTCGGCCCCGTCTTCGCCATGCAGGCGGATCGTCTCGCGCATGGCGAGCGCGATGGCGGCATCGGCGATGATTTCCGGCTCGATTCCATCGGCCATGCCATCTGCCCAAGCCTCGTTCTGATGTTCCAGCGCCGCCTGCATCTTCTCGTGGACGATCATGTCGTCGATCTCGTTGAGGCTCTGTTCCATCGACCGTTCCATGCAATTATACGCTTTCACATCACGCCGCATCGGAATCGCGGCGGCACTTGTTACCATGGTCTTAACAAGACTAGCAGTCTTTTACCGAAACGACACGGCCCGTTCGAAAAAAGGTTAACGGAGCCCTAATTTCCGAACCGCGAGACGATTTCGGCGGCCAGTGCTGCCCCTTCGTCACGGTAACGCTGGTCGGCCAGCACGGCGCTCGGGGTACAGCTTGTATAGACCGAGGCGAAACTGCGATAGCCCCTGTTGAAGGCGGCGGTCAGCCGCGCCCTGCGATCCGGCTCCGCGCCGGCCTCCCGGTCGATCAGCGCCTGCATGTCGGCGCGCCATTCCCCGGCTTTCGCGTCCGCGCAGAGCGTGCGCAGATAGGTGACGGACCCCACGATTTCCGCCATCCGCAGAAGCCTTGCGTCATAAGGCGCGGGCTTTGCCGCATGTGCATCGGCGCCGGCTGCAGGCGGGCGTTCCGTGGCCGGCTGTGCCTGCGTTGAGGACAGCGGCAGGCCGAGCAGCAGGAAAAGGCCGGCAAGGGCAGGGCGCAGGTCAATCGTGAAGGTCATGCCGGCGAAAATGCCTGGTTCCGTCGATTTCGCAAGTCCCGGCTTCCCCATTATGCCCTCGTGGCTTCCAGCCGGGCGATGCAATCGCGCACGCTCGGCGGAGCGGGCAGGTCGGCGATTTCGTCGGCGGTGTACCAGCCAAGGCTCGCCGCATCGTCCCCCGCGACCGCTTCGGCGTCGATATCCGCCTCGACGCGAAACACCGAGAGGAAGAAGTGCCGCCCGCCCGCGCCATCCGCTGTGTCCACCGGCAGGTCATAGGTCGCGAAGAGCTCAGGTGCCGAACCCGTGATGCCGGTCTCCTCGAGCAGCTCCCGCACTGCTGTTTGCGCCGGCGTCTCGCCGGGCTCTGCCCGCCCGCCGGGAAAGGCGAACATTTCGGCAGATGGCGGCTTGGAGCGGCGCACGAGCAGGTAGCGACCGTTGCGCACGACGATGGCGGAAGAGGCGAGGGCAGGTGGCGGAGAGGCAGTCATGGCGGTTCCGTTATGGCGTTGCGGGCGAATCGATCCTACATCAGCCCGAGGGGCGAGCGCGATCGAATGCGGGACGTGACGCCCCGAGAGTTCAGCGAAGACGGCCGGTCGCGTCATAGCGGACGGCCAGAACAGGGGATCGACATCATGTGCGGACGCTATGCCCTGACGGTCACGCCCGAGGAGCTGGAGGAGGCGCTGGCCGTCATCGACGCCGGTGATTTCCCGCCGCGCTACAATATCGCGCCGACGCAGCCGATCCTCGTCGTCACCGCCGCCGACCGCACCGACCCGCGCAGCAATACCCCGCCGCGCCGGACAGCGCTCGTGCGCTGGGGCTTCCTGCCGGGCTGGGTCAAGGACCCGAACGACTTCCCGCTGCTCCTGAACGCGCGCGCCGAAACGGCCATCGAGAAGGCTTCGTTCCGCGCAGCCATGCGCCACCGTCGCGTCCTCGTGCCCGCATCGGGTTTTTACGAGTGGCGTCGCCATCCCAAGGACAGCGGCCTTCCATCGCAAGCCTACTGGATAAGGCCGAAATCCGGCGGCATTGTCGCCTTCGGCGGCTTGATGGAAACCTGGGCCTCTGCCGATGGCTCCGAAATGGACACGGGCGCGATTCTCACGACCCGCGCCAATGCGGCGATGTCCTTCATCCACGATCGCATGCCGGTGATCATCCGGCCCGAAGACTTCGCCCGTTGGCTCGATTGCAAGACGCAGGAGCCGCGGGACGTCGCCGATCTGATGGTGCCGGCCGATGACGACCTGTTCGATTTCTTGCCTGTCTCCGACGCGGTCAACAAGGTCGCCAACACGACGCCGGATATCCAGACGCCTGTCAGCGTTGCCGAGCCCGCGCACGCGCCACCCGGACCGGGCAGGAAGAAGGCTGCATCCGCAGGGCCGCCAGACGATGTCGACGGCCCTCAACTGTCGCTGTTCTGATCACGGTGTCGCGGGCAAGTCCTGCCGTGGCAAACGATCAGTGCTCGCGCCAGTCGCGAATGCGATCGGCAACCTTTGCCGGCTGCGCCGCTGCCTTGGGCTTCTGGTGCAGCGCTGCGGCAGCCACGGCCTTCAGGCCCAGCGGGCGGTAGCGGTCGATCAGCGTTTCGTTCTTGGCAGCGGCGTCAGTCGTGTCCGTCTTGCGTTCCGTCATGTCACTCTCTCCTGATAATGATTCCGTCCCGGGTCGGGTCCTGCTTGGGTGAAACCGTCGCTCGACGATCACAACCTGCAGCACCTCGTTCGTTCCCGGAGAACCGAGCGTCTCGCGTTGTCCCCGCAAGCTCGAATCTCCCGAAATTCTGCGGCTTTCAAACGTTTCAATCATGACAAATTCATGTCCATCCTGCGAGCTTTTTGCGAGCAAAAACATGCTGCAATGCAACCGGATGCATGCTGCGATGCGGCGAGTTTGTCGGCTTGATGTGACCCCTCGGCCCAACGGGCGACCCCCCTTGACCCAAGGGGTGGGCCCCTTGACCCCAGGCGCGAGAACAGCGATAAAGCCGCCATGAAAACGGACACCTGCATTTTCTGCGGCTCGATTATTCGCTAGCGCTTGCCGCTGGCCCTTTCCGTTTCGTCTCCTTACCCAAGACCAAGATGACAACGCGAAGGCCGGCAGGCCGGCGCGCGTGATCTGCGGCGGCCATTCGCCGGATCGACCGTTCGAGAACACGGACGACGACAAGCATTGATGACAAAAGGGGAGACGATACGCATGACGGACGTGCCGGCACTGAGGCTCTACAATACGCTGACGCGCGAAAAGGCCGATTTCGCGCCGATCGATGCCGGCAATGTCCGCCTCTACGTCTGCGGCCCGACCGTCTACGATTTCGCGCATATCGGCAATGCGCGCCCGGTCATCGTGTTCGACGTCCTGTTCCGCCTGCTGCGCCATCTCTATGGTGAGCCGAACGTCACCTATGTCCGCAACATCACTGACGTGGACGACAAGATCAACGCGCGCGCGCTGCGTGACTTTCCTGATCTGCCGTTGAACGAGGCGATCCGGGCCGTCACGGAAAAGACCGAGACGCAGTTCCGGGACGATGCGCGCGCGCTCGGTTCGCTGGAGCCGACCGTCCAGCCGCGCGCCACGGAGAACATCGCAGAGATGATCGCGATCATCGAGGCGCTGATCGCGCGGGGGCACGCCTATGTCGCGGCCGGCGAGGTGCTGTTCGACACGACCTCGATGGCCGATTACGGCGCGCTCTCGCATCGCAATCTCGACGAACAGCAGGCCGGCGCCCGCATCGCCGTCGACGCGCACAAGAAGAGCCCCGGCGATTTCGTGTTGTGGAAGCTATCCTCCGACAACGAGCCCGGCTGGGAAAGCCCCTGGGGCCGCGGCCGTCCGGGCTGGCATATCGAATGCTCCGCCATGAGCCACCGCTATCTCGGCGAAACCTTCGACATCCACGGCGGCGGCCTCGACCTCATCTTTCCCCACCACGAGAACGAGATCGCCCAGTCGCGCTGCGCTCACGGTACGGCGAACATGGCAACCGTCTGGATGCACAATGGCTTCGTGCAGATCGAAGGCCGCAAGATGTCGAAGTCGGACGGCAACTTCGTCACCATCCACGACCTGCTGCACACGGAAAACTTCGGTGGCCGGACATGGCCGGGCGAGGTCCTGCGCCTCGCCATGCTGATGACGCATTATCGCCAACCGATCGATTTCAGTCTCAAGCGGCTGGAAGAAGCACAGGGCATCGTGCGCCGCTGGGCCGACGCCAAGGTTCGGGTCGCCGCTCTTCTGGCCGAAAGCTCGCAGGTGCCCGCTTGGACCCTGCCGCAGGACAGCCCGATCCTCGACGATCTCAACCTCTATCCCGTCATCACCGGCATGAACCAGCTCGCCACCGACGCGGTGAAGGGCGATCCGGCGGCTGCTGCCGCTTTCCTCGGACTGCTGGATCTGATGGGGTTCGAGGCGATCGAGCATCTGAGCCAGCAGGCGACCGATCTCGACCTCAGCCTTGCCGACGAGGACAAATGGGCCGGCGTGACGCAGCGGATCGAGGAGCGGCTGGAACTCCTGAAGGCCCGGAACTTCACTGACGCCGACCGGATCCGGGATGAACTTCTTGCGGACGGCATCCAGCTGAAGGACGGCAAGGACCCGCAGACCGGCGAGCGGGTAACGACCTGGGAGGTCAAGCGCTAGAGACGGCTGGGCAAACAGCCTTGCGTTGAGCGCTCGATCGGCATGGAATGCGGAATGGGTGGAATCGCCGGATCGGCCGGCGAGAGGCGACCATTGAAGTCTAGCACGGGAGGAGAATGCGATGATCTGTCTGTTCATGCGATACGTGCGCACGAAGACTCAGAGTGTGAGCGACCGGCGTTACACCTTTGACGCATCAGGTCTTTCCAGCATTCCAGACCAGAAGAGGACCGCATCATGACGATGGATGTACATTTCGGCGGCTGCCAGTGCGGTGCCGTGCGCTTCCGGGTGGAAGGCACGCTCGACGACGCCTCCGTCTGCCATTGCCGCATGTGTCAGAAGGCATTTGGTGCGTATTACGCGCCGCTTGTCTCCGTGCGCGGACTGGATTTTCGATGGACGCGCGGCGAGCGAAAATCTTTCCGCTCCAGCAATGTTGTGTCGCGTGGTTTCTGCGGCGATTGCGGTACACCTCTGACGTACGAGGCGCCGGACGGCATGGCAATCGCGGCTGGAGCCTTCGATGATCCCTCCGCCTTTGTCCCCAGCACACAGTTCGGCACCGAGGCGAAGATCGCATTTGTTGATCATTTACATGAGCTGCCGGGTCACCCTACGGAAGAGGACCTCGATGATGCACCGTTCCTCGATGGTCTCGTCTCCTACCAGCACCCCGACCACGAGACGGACCAATGGCCCCCGGAGAAGAGAGTGCAATGAACGATCAAGCAAGACAAAATGCTGAAAGAACAGGCGGCTGCCAGTGCGGCGCCGTGCGCTTCCGCATCAAGGGCACGCTCGGCCGCCCGTCGATCTGCCATTGCCGCATGTGCCAGAAAGCCTTCGGCGGCTTCTTCGGGCCACTGGTCACCACCCCCGAAAACGGCCTGACCTGGAGCCGCGGCGAGCCCGCCTGGTTCCAGTCGTCCATCAATATCTCCCGCGGCTTCTGCGCATCCTGCGGCACGCCGCTGGCCTATCGCCATCCCGGCGGGCTCGAAATCGCCATCGGCGCCTTCGACGACCGCACCGATCTCGCGCCGCAGATCCAGGTCAATGTCGAGGCCCGCATTCCCTGGGTCACCACCATCTTCGACCAGCCGGTGCATGGCGATCCCGACTATTACGCCCAGCAGGAAGCCGTCATTTCCTTCCAGCATCCCGATCACGATACGGCCGACTGGCCGACCCATGGACTGAGCCTATGACCTCCGCACACGATACCGACAGCCTGCGCGGCCTCTATCCGCCCATCGAAGCCTATGCCTCCGGCCATCTCGATGTCGGGGACGGGCATTCGATCTATTGGGAGCGTTCCGGCACACCGGGCGCCAAGCCCGCCGTGTTCCTGCATGGCGGCCCCGGCGGCACCAGCGGCCCCAACCACCGCCGCCTGTTCGATCCCGCCCTTTACGATGTGCTCCTCTTCGACCAGCGCGGCTGCGGCAAGTCTACGCCGCATGCGGGCCTCGAGGCGAACACGACCTGGCATCTGGTGGCCGACATCGAGCGCCTGCGCGAAATGGTCGGTGTCGACACATGGCTCGTCAACGGCGGCTCCTGGGGCTCGACGCTGGCGCTCGCCTATGCCGAAACTCACCCGGAACACGTTTCCGAACTCGTTCTTCGCGGCATCTACACGCTGACCAAGGCCGAACTCGACTGGTACTACCAGTTCGGCGTGTCCGAGATGTTCCCCGACAAATACGAACGCTTCGTCGCGCCGATTCCCCTAGAAGAGCGCCACGAGATCATGCAGGCCTATTACCGCCGCCTGACGGGCGACGACATGGCGCTGCGCCGCGAGGTGGCCAAGGTCTGGAGCACATGGGAGGGCGAGACGATCACGCTCCTGCCGCAGCCGGACACGAGCAGCAAGTTCGCCGAAGACGATTTCGCCGATGCCTTCGCCCGGCTGGAAACGCACTACTTCGTGCATGCCGGCTGGATGGACGAGGGCCAGCTCGTGCGCGATGCCCACCGTCTCCACGGCATCCCCGGCGTCATCATCCAGGGCCGTTACGACATGCCGTGCCCGGCAAAATACGCCTATGCCCTGCACAAGGCGTGGCCGCAGGCGGAATTCCATCTGGTCGAAGGTGCCGGCCACGCGATGAGCGAGCCCGGCATTCTCGACCGGATGATCCGCGCCACCGACACCTTCGCCGGCAAGGAAGCCTGACTCATGAAACGCGAGCGGATCTTTCTCTTCGACACCACGCTGCGCGACGGCCAGCAGACGCCCGGCGTCGATTTTTCCGTCGAGGACAAGATCGCGATCGCCTCTATGCTTGACGATTTTGGCATCGACTATGTCGAGGGCGGCTATCCCGGGGCGAACCCGACCGATACCGCCTTCTTCGCCAAACGCCGCACCCGCAACGCCCGCTTCGTCGCCTTTGGCATGACCAAGCGCACCGGCGTGTCCGCCGCCAACGATCCGGGCCTTGCGGGTCTGCTGCAGTCGGCCAGCGACGCGATCTGTCTCGTGGCGAAGAGCTGGGACTATCACGTCGCGGTCGCGCTCGGCTGCACCAACGAGGAAAACCTCGACAATATCGCAGCCTCCGTGGATGCCGTCGTGATCAGCGGCCGCGAGGCCATGGTCGATTGCGAGCACTTCTTCGACGGCTACCAGGCGAACCCCGATTACGCGCTCGCCTGTGCCAAGGCCGCTTATGATGCCGGCGCACGCTGGGTCGTGCTCTGCGACACCAATGGCGGCACGCAGCCGGAGGAGATCCGCATGATCGTCGCGTCGGTGATCGCCGCCGGCATCCCCGGCGACCGCCTCGGCATCCACGCGCACAACGACACGGGGCAGGCGGTTGCCAATTCTCTGGCCGCGGTCGAGGCGGGCGTTCGCCAGATCCAGGGCACGCTGAACGGGATCGGCGAGCGCTGCGGCAATGCCAACCTCGTCACCCTCATCCCGACGCTCGCGCTGAAGGACGTCTATGCCAGCCGCTTCGAGACGGCCATCGACACCGACAGGCTGCAGGAGCTGACGAAACTCTCCCACGCCTTCGACGAGTTGCTGAACCGCTCGCCCGACCACCAGATGCCCTATGTCGGCGCCTCCGCCTTCGCCACCAAGGCCGGCATCCATGCTTCCGCACTGTTGAAGGACCCGCGCACCTACGAGCATGTGACCCCGGAAAGCGTCGGCAATCTGCGCAAGGTCATGGTGTCGGACCAGGGCGGCAAGGCCAATTTCATCAATGCGCTCAAGCGCCGCGGCGTCGTGGTCGGCAAGGACGACCCGCGTCTCGACAAGTTGATCTCTATCGTCAAGGAGCGCGAGGCGACCGGCTATGCCTATGAAGGCGCCGATGCGAGCTTCGCCATCCTTGCCCGCCGCATCCTTGCCCACGTCCCCGATTTCTTCCACGTCGAAAGTTTCCGGGTCATGGTCGAGCGCCGCTTCGACGCCAATGGTCAGCTGAAGACCGTGTCGGAAGCCGTCGTCCGCGTTCTGATCGACGGCGAAGAGACCCTCTCCGTCGCGGAGGGGCACGGCCCCGTCAACGCGCTCGATCTCGCCCTGCGCAAGGATCTCGGCAAGTACCAGCACGAGATCGCCGATCTCGAACTCGCGGACTACAAGGTCCGCATCCTCAACGGCGGCACCGAAGCCATCACCCGCGTCCTCATCGAATCCACCGACGCCACCGGCGCCCGCTGGTGGACCGTCGGCGTCTCCGACAACATCATAGACGCTTCGTTCCAGGCTTTGATGGACAGCATCGTGTTCAAGCTGCTGAAGAACCGCGACGGCACGGTGGCGGCTGCGGCGGAGTAGATCGGCTTTCATAGCCATGATAAGGTGCGCCGGCTTGAAGATCGGAGTGCTCGTCATGACCGAATTGCATAGGATCACGATCGACCCCGAAAGATGCGGAGGGCGGCCGACGATCCGGTCGTTGCGTATTCGTGTGCGGGACGTTCTTGACCTTCTTGCCACAGGTGCGACGGAAGCCGAGATCCTTGAAGACTATCCGCTCCTTGAAACGGGTGACATCCGCGCCGCCCTGGAGTATGCGGCCCGCCAAAGCGACCATCCGATCGTTCACGTCGCCTGATGCGGTTTTTGGTCGATGCTCAATTACCACCTGCACTCGCGCGCTGGCTGTCGGCTCTGGGGCACGAGAGCCTTCACGTTGCAGACATCGGCATGCAGTCTGCATCCGATCGAGCGATCTGGGACCTGGCCGAGAAGGATGGCTGGCTTATCATCACGAAGGACGAGGATTTCGCTCAGCGAAAGACCTTGACGGCATCCGGCCCGCAGGTCGTCTGGTTACGATGGCCCAACGGGCGGCGCGCCGACCTGCTCGCACGTTTCGAACAGGTCCTGCCAAGGGTCATCGCGGCATTGGAGCGGGGCGAGAGTCTTGTCGAGGTTCGCTAAGCCTCACAACACCAGCCGGAACCGCGCGAACCCGTCCGCACCATCCCCTGCATCCTCGATCTTAGCCGCCTTGACCTGCCCAAGCAGTGGTCGCGCTTTCGGGCCCGTCTCGAACAGGGCCGTGGTGCCGGGCAGGGGCTTGAAACGCCAGTTGACGTCGGCCGTGGGGTTGATCGTGCCCTGGTCGTGAATGTAGCGGACGATGACGTCGCGGTTGGTGTCGGGGGCGGCGAAGACGACCTTGTCGCTGGCGATCTCCGGGAACTTTCCACCGCCGCCGGCGCGGTAATTGTTGGTGGCGACCACGAAGTTTTGTGCGGGATCGATGGGTTGGCCGTTGAATTTGAGGTTCGTTATCCGATGCGCAGCCTCATCGAAAAGCTTGCCGTCCGTGTCGAAGCGGGTCGGCTGCGACAGGTCGATCTCATAGGTCACGCCGTCGATGACATCGAAATTATAGGACGGGAAGCTGGCGCTCAGCAGTGGCTGGTCCTTATGGCCGGGCGTCAGGCGATTGAACATGCCGGCCGACATTTCCAGCCAGTTCTTCACTTGCGCGCCGGTGATGATGACGGCCTGCACGGTGTTGGGATAGAGATAGAGATCGGCGACGTTCTTGATGGCGATGTCGCCCGCGGACACGTCGGTATAGTAGTCCGCACCGCCGCGACCGCCGGCCTTGAAGGGGGCTGCAGCCGAGAGCACGGACAGGTCCTTCCACGCCGTCTCCTTCAGCATGTCCTTGATGTACCAGGTCTGCGCCTGTGAAACGATCTGCACCGAAGGATCGTCGGCCACCAGTGCGAAGTAGGAGTAAAGCGGCGCCGAGGTCTTGCCGACGGGCGTGCGGACATAGGCGAGCGTCGCCTCGTGTTCGGCCTTGGCGGCGGTCAGTACGTCGGCGCGGTCGTTGACGTCGGCCACGACCTTCTTGTCCTCGCGGTGGTAGATCGGCCGGGCTTCCGTGGTGAAATCGACGACCTTCCAGCTCTTGCCGTCCTTCTCCAGCAGCAGATCGATCAGCCCGAGATGCGAGCCCCAGAAGCCCGCCATGACGGCCGGCTTGCCCTGCAGCGTGCCCTTGACCGGGTCCACGCCCGCAATGCCGTCGAAGCTTTTCGGGCCGGGGAACACCAGATGCTGGTGCCCGGTCAGCACGGCATCGATGCCTTCCACGCCGGCGAGATAGAGGGAAGCATTTTCCATGCGGTCGGACTGGCCGCTGCCGTCGATGCCGGAATGCGACAGTGCCACGATGATGTCGGCGCCGTCCTCCTTCATCACCGGCACCCAGGCCCGTGCGGCTTCCACGATGTCGCGCGTCTGCGCCTTGCCTTCGAGGTTCTTCACGTCCCAGAGCATGATCTGTGGCGGCACGAAGCCGATCAGCCCGATCTTCAGCGGGCTCGTTGCGCCACTGCCGTCCGTCACGGTCTTTTCGATGATCGTATAGGGCTTGAAGAACAGCGCGTCCTTGGTCGGGTCTTCGGCCAGCGTCCCCTTCGTCAGGTTGGCGCAGACGTAAGGGAAGTTCGCGCCGGCCAGCGCCTTCGCCATGAAGTCGAGCCCGTAGTTGAACTCGTGATTGCCGAGCGTGCCTGCCTCGTAGCCGAGCAGGTTCATGGCCTTGATGACCGGATGGACGTCGCCCTCCTTCAGGCCCTTCTGGTAGGCCATGAAGTCGCCCATCGGGTTGCCCTGAAGAAAGTCGCCATTGTCGACCAGCAGGGTGTTGCCCGCCTCGGCGCGGATGGCGTCGATGATCGAGGCGGTGCGCGACAGGCCCAACGTCTCGTTCGGCTTGTCGCCATAATAGTCGTAAGGATAGACGTGGACGTGAATATCGGTCGTTTCCATGAGACGCAGATGCGCCTGGTTGGCGCTTGCATGCGCGGCGAACGGATGCAGCATGACGAGCCCGGAGGCCGATGCAAGCCCGCCGAGGAAGGTGCGGCGGGTTACGGCCATGGCTGCAGGACGGGCGGTGGGGAGGAAGGGCGCTGAGGGGGAGGACATGATGTTCCTTTCGTGCCGGATCACTTCGTAGGGACCATATACCAAAAGACGGGCTTGGCGACCTTCGGACGGGCGGCATCGGCTCATCGTGGACGCGCGAACCGCCATCGGAAATCTCGCAGGCAAAAGCGACGGTCGTGTGTCACCAGAATTCGTCGATGGTTCAGGGAAATGAATTGGAGCGGCAACGCCTTTTCGCGTAAGCCGCGCCTTGAAGCGACATGCGTCACGCAGCCTTCACCTTCCACGCGACGGGAAGAGTGCAGGCAGGGGCGCAGAGGCCGGAGGAGGGCCGCGACATGGCTGATATGACAGACGAGCCGCTGGCGACGACCGGCGCCGTGCCGACGGCCGTCGTTCCCGGCAACGGCGACAGCCCACGTGGCTTCCTGCTCGCCGCCATCGCCTATGCCTGCTGGGGCTTCCTGCCGCTGTTCATGAAGGGCATCGGCCATATTCCGGCCGCCGAAGTCGTCGCGCATCGTATCGTCTGGTCCGTGCCGCTCGTCGGCGCCTTCATCCTGTGGCTCGGCCGCACCGCGGATCTCAAGGTCGCGCTGCGCTCGCCGCGCATGCTGGCCATGGCGGCGCTGACGGCGACGCTCGTCACGTTCAACTGGGGCATCTATGTCTGGGCCATCAGCGTCGGGCGAACGCTGGAGGCGGCGCTCGGCTACTATATCAATCCGCTCTTCTCCATCTTCCTCGGCGCCGTGCTGCTGAAGGAAAAGCTGAACCGGGCGCAACTGGTCGCCATAGGCTTTGCGGTCGCCGCCGTCGCGATCATCGCCGTGGATGCCGGCGGGCTGCCCTGGGTGTCGCTCGGGCTCTGCGTGTCCTGGGGGTTTTACGCCTTTTTCCGCAAGACCTTGCCGGTCGGGCCGAACCAGGGCTTCTTTCTGGAGGTCATGCTGCTCTCCGTACCGTCGCTCGCCTATATCTTCTATCTGG
Organism: Rhizobium sp. PP-CC-3A-592; assembly: GCF_003217095.1. Lineage (GTDB taxonomy): Bacteria > Pseudomonadota > Alphaproteobacteria > Rhizobiales > Rhizobiaceae > Ferranicluibacter. Next base: position 504,585 of record NZ_QJSR01000001.1, on the reverse strand, counting down.
AAAGCTCGGGGCAGGGGCATTTTACCGACACGGGCATCGCGGATGTGGTGTGGCTCGTTTCCTCCGGCGTCGTCACCGCGGTGCCGCTGCTGTTTTATGCCAACGGCGCCAAGCTGCTGCGTCTCTCCACCATCGGCATCATGCAGTATATCGCGCCCAGCATGGTGTTCCTCATCGCGGTGTTCGTCTTCCACGAGCCGTTCGGCATGGTGAAGCTCATGGCATTCGGGCTGATCTGGATGGCACTGGTGATCTATACGGGCTCGATGCTCGTGGAAAGCCGGAACGCCCGACAGGCCGCAGCGGTTCGGAAGGCCTGATTCGGCAACGGTTAGCCGCAATGTGAGCCGCCTGTTTAAAGCGGCTGCACGTTACAGCTTGTCGATGATATCGCTCTCGCCGCCGCGATCGACCGTACCGGCCCAGTGGGCCTTAAGCGCGGGCACCACTTCATCCGGATCATCGATGACCAGCGGCTGCACGAGATGCGCGGTGTGGATGAAGCCGCTATCGGCCATGTGGTGGATCAGCTTCATCAGCGGATTCCAGAAGCCGTTGATGTTGACGAGAACGATCGGCTTGCGGTGCCGCCCGAGCTGCGCCCATGTCATGATCTCGACGATCTCCTCCAGCGTGCCGATGCCGCCCGGCAGCGTCACGAAGGCATCGGCCCGCTCGAACATCTTGTGCTTGCGCTCGTGCATGTCGGCTGTCACCACCAGTTCGCTCAGCTGACCGAGAGAGTGCCGGGTGGCCTCCATATCGATCAGGAACTGTGGTATGATGCCGGTCACGCGCCCGCCATTGGACAGGACGCCGCTCGCGACTGCCCCCATGATGCCCTTGGTGCCGCCGCCATAGACCAGATGCATGTGATGCTCTGCGATGGATTTGCCAAGCCTGCGGCCCGCATCCATGAATTCGGGCTCACGTCCGGGCTGGGAACCGCAATAGACGCAGATGGATCGAATCGGAACAGTTTGATCACTCATGGGGGAAGCAGACATCCGGTCCTGCACCGCGTCAAGGTACGGAAGAGGCAAAACGTGTAAAAAGGCACGCACGAAGCCCTCAGAACATGCATCGCTGCTTGTGGAGAAGGCCGGATATCGCTAGCAATTTCAAGAGATGCGCGTTGTGCAGAGCCGCCTGCGCGCAAGACGATATGGCTCCCGGTTGGGGCTGCAGAACACGGCAAGCGTTTTCGGCGAACACGGTCAGCCGAAACGTCCGTGGTGGAGAGGTGCATGAGGAAGAATACGGCAGGTCTGGTCGCGCTCGTCGTGCTGGCAATCGCCACGCTTTTGATGATCTTCGTCGTGTTGCCCAATGTCGGTGACGAGGCAGCACCGACGGTTGCCGAAGGCACGGGTGCGAAAAGCCCCTCGACAGCTGCGGACGATGCGCCCGGCGCGCTCCCGGGCAGCGGCGATACCACCACGGCCGACGCCAAGGGCAGCCGCCCCGGTGCCGGCGATGCCGCAAATCCCACCAGCCAGGCCAATAGCGATCAGGCGAACACCGCCCAGCCGGCTCCGTCGGGCGAGGCTGCCGCGCCGTCTTCGACCGCGACACCCGCTGCGCCGGCCGAAACGGCTGACGGCACCGATACGCCGAGCTTCGACGTGCTGCGCGTCGAGCCCGATGGCTCGACCGTCATTGCCGGGCGGGCCGAGCCCAACAGCAAGCTGGAGATCGTCAACGGCAATGCTGTCGTCGGAACCGCCGATGTCGGCGGCACCGGCGATTTCGCGGCCGTCTTCGACAAGCCGCTTCCGCCCGGCGACTATCAGCTGACGCTGCGCAGCACGACGCCATCCGGTGCCGTCACCGCGTCCGACGAAGTGGCGACCGTTTCCATTCCCAAGGTCGACAACGGCCAGCTTCTCGCCATGGTGACGAAGCCGGGGGAGGCGAGCCGGATCCTGACCGCGCCGAGCGAGCTGGCTGCACCGGCAGAGACAGCCCCGGCTGCACCGTCGGGCGCCGCGCCGGCTGCCGGCGACCAAGCAGCTCTTCAGACGCCCGCGCCGACGACATCCGTTCCCGCTCCTGCCAATGGCGCGCCGTCTCCGGGCACCTCGGCTCAGGGCACCTCGGCTCAGGGCACTTCGGCTCAGGGCACACCGGCCTCGCCGGTTGCCGTCTCCGCCGTCGAAATCGAGGGCCGTAAGCTGTTTGTCGCCGGCACGGCCCCTCCGGGCTCGACCGTGCGGATCTATGCCGACGACCAGCTGGTCGGCGAAGGCAAGGCGGACGCACAGGGCCGCTTCGTCATCGATGGTGAACTCAGCCTGTCCGTCGGCCAGCACGTCATCCGGGTCGATATGGTCGGCGCCGACGGCAAGGTGCAGATGCGCGCCGCCGTCCCCTTCGAACGTCCGGAAGGCGACCAGATCTCGGCCGTCGCCCAGACACCGGCCAGCGGCTCCGATCCGGCCTTCGACGGTGCCATTTTCGATGCCTCGCGCATGGAAGCGGCCAAGGCTTTCGCGCTGCTGAAGGGGCTCTATGCCGGCGGCAAGCTGCCCGGTCTCGACCAGCTCGCAGCCGCACGGTCCGCCACGGAAATCGCCCTGACGTCGCTGGCCGGCGTCAAGCCGGTCGCCGGCATGCAGGCGAGTGTGACCGACCGCGTCAACGCCACCACGAAGGCAGCCGGCGAAGCGCTCGCGATCCTGAAGCCGCTGCCGCGCGATGCCGCGGCCGTCGGCGCGGTCATCGGCCGCCTCGACACCGCGATGGCCCGCGTGCTGGAAACGGCTCCGGCCGTCGCAACATCGCCTGCACCTGTGGGCCAGCCTACCACCAGCCAGTCCACAGCCGGCCAGCCAGCTCCGAACACCGACGCCGGCACGCCTTTGACCGCGCCGGGCGCAGCCCCATCGCAGCCCACCGTCGCCCCGTCTTCACAGACGGCCAGCGGCGAGCCGGAGACGGTGCAGCAGGCACCGTTGCAGCAGAGCAAGAGCTCGGTGATCATCCGCCGTGGCGATACGCTGTGGCAGATCTCGCGCCGCGTCTACGGGGCAGGCGTGCGCTACACCACGATCTACGTGGCCAACGAGGACCAGATCCTTGATCCCGACCGCATCCTGCCGGGTCAGGTCTTCGGCGTTCCCGAGACGGCGTTGCCGGATGCGCAATCGCAGGAAATCCACCGCCGGCATATGCAGCACACACCCTGACGGCAGCGCGTGAGACGGTAACGCGCAAAGGCACGGCCGCAAGGCCATTGCCGCGGCCGCCGGGTAAGCCTATGTGATGCTCGACGCGAACGGTGCCTTCCTCAAGGGGGCGCCGTTCGCACGTTTGACCGGCACTCCCTTGTCGGCCGCAAAGCCATGCCGGCGTGAAATCGAAGACATATGACGGACCAGAAGAAGACCGTGTCGGCCGATGCCGGCAATCCGCTCCGGACCATCCTCAACCTGTGGCCCTATATGTGGCCGAGCGACCGGGCCGACCTGAAAATGCGTGTGGTCTGGGCGACGGTGATCCTGCTGATCGCCAAGGTCGTGCTGCTGCTCGTGCCCTATTTCTTCAAATGGGCGACCGACGCGCTGAACGGCCGCGCCGATATGAGCGGCGTCCTCCCCACGGTGATGACCGGCGCCCTGATGCTGGTCGTCGCCTACAATCTGGCGCGGCTCCTGCAGGCAGGCCTCAACCAGCTGCGCGATGCGCTCTTTGCCAGCGTCGGCCAGCATGCGGTGCGCCAGCTCGCCTATCGCACCTTCGTGCACATGCATCAGCTGTCGCTCCGCTTCCACTTGGAGCGCCGCACCGGCGGCCTGTCGCGCATCATCGAGCGTGGCACGAAGGGCATCGAGACGATCGTCCGTTTCACCATTCTCAACACGGTGCCCACGCTGATCGAGTTCCTGCTGACCGCGGCGATCTTCTGGTGGGGCTACGGCTTTTCTTACCTGCTGGTCACCGCCGTCACGGTCGCGGTCTATATCTGGTTCACGGTCAAGGCGAGCGACTGGCGCATTTCCATCCGCCGCTCGATGAACGACAGCGACACGGATGCCAACACCAAGGCGATCGATTCGCTGCTCAATTTCGAGACCGTCAAATACTTCGGCAACGAGCAGATGGAAGCGACGCGCTTCGACCAGTCGATGGCGCGCTACGAGAAGGCGGCGACGCAGGTCTGGACCTCTCTCGGCTGGCTGAACTTCGGTCAGGCGGTGATCTTCGGTCTCGGCACCGCCATCATGATGATCATGTCGGCGCTGGCCGTACAGCGCGGCGAGCAGACCATCGGTGATTTCGTCTTCATCAACGCCATGCTGATGCAGCTGTCGATCCCGCTCAATTTCATCGGCTTCGTCTATCGCGAAATCCGCCAGGGCCTGACGGATATCGAGCAGATGTTCGATCTGCTCGAGGTGCAGGCCGAGGTGGTCGACTGTCCCGGCGCGAGGGAACTCGCGATCGACAAGGGTGCCATCGTCTTCAAGGACGTGCATTTCGCCTATGATCCGGCACGCCCGATCCTGAAGGGAATCACCTTCGAGGTTCCCGCCGGCAAGACCGTTGCCGTGGTCGGTCCCTCGGGCGCCGGCAAGTCCACGCTGTCGCGGCTGCTCTACCGGTTCTACGACGTGCAGCAAGGGGCGATCACCATCGACGGACAGGACGTCCGCAGCCTGACGCAGAAGAGCCTGCGGGCGGCGATCGGCATGGTCCCGCAGGATACGGTGCTCTTCAACGACACCATCGCCTACAACATCCGCTACGGCCGCACGTCCGCCTCGCAAGCCGAGGTGGAGGCCGCCGCCGACATCGCGCAGATCGGCACCTTCATCGAGACCCTGCCGGAGGGCTACGACGCCATGGTCGGCGAGCGCGGTCTGAAACTGTCCGGCGGCGAGAAGCAACGCGTGGCCATCGCCCGCACCGTGCTGAAAAGCCCGCCGATCCTCATCCTCGACGAGGCGACCTCGGCGCTCGACACGCGCACCGAGCAGGAGATCCAGGCAGCCCTCGATATCGTCTCGCGCAACCGCACGACGCTGGTCATCGCCCACCGCCTCTCGACCGTCATCCAGGCCGACGAGATCATCGTGCTGAAGGACGGCGTGATAGCCGAACGCGGCACCCATGGCGAACTGATCGACCGCGATGGCCTCTACGCCTCGATGTGGAGCCGCCAGCGCGAGGCGACCCAGGCGGCCGAGCAGCTGAAGAAGGTGCAGGACGAAGACGACCTCGGCATCGTCACCCGCCGCCCTCCGGCGGTTTGAGACGCCTATCGGGTCGGCCCGACTGTTCGAACGCGATTTTATGGGTCGCTCAGAGCGTCGCGCGCCAGGGTATGCTGCTGATGCGGAGGGCTTTCGCATGTGGAGACGCTACCGTTTTCGCAGCCATGCCCCATATCCCCTTGATCACCGCGATTGTTGCCGCAGGACACGTTTCCCTATAGGTGCAGGAACGGAGTTTAATGGAGACGCTGCCCTCATGAGCCTGATCACGTCCGTTCGCAACACGCTGGTGCCGATCAACAAGGCCGGCTACCCGTTCATTGCCGGGTTCTTCGTCGTCTCCCTGCTTCTCGGTTTCCTGTGGGAGCCGCTGCTGTGGATCGGCTTCATCCTCACCGCCTGGTGCGCTTACTTCTTTCGCGACCCCGAGCGCGTGACGCCGGTCGATGACGATCTCGTCATCAGCCCGGCCGATGGCCGCGTCTCGTCCATCGCCCACATCGTTCCGCCGGAAGAGCTGGGCCTCGGCTTCGAGCCGATGCTGCGCATCTCCGTCTTCATGAACGTCTTCAATTGTCACGTGAACCGCGCGCCCATGCGCGGCACCATCACGCGCATCGCCTATCGCGCCGGACAGTTCGTCAATGCTGAACTCGACAAGGCCAGCAGCGACAACGAGCGCAACGGCCTCGTCATCGAGACCGCACATGGCGCCATCGGCACGGTACAGATCGCCGGCCTCGTCGCCCGGCGCATCATCTGCTGGTCGTCGCAGGGCGAGCAGCTGCAGGCCGGTCAGCGATTCGGCCTCATCCGCTTCGGCTCGCGCCTCGACGTCTTCCTGCCGGCCGGCGCCGAGCCGCGCGTCAGCCTGGGCCAGCTCGCCATTGCCGGCGAGACCGTGCTGGCCGAGTTCGGCTCCGAGAAGGGCCCGACGCTTGGCCGCCGCGACTGATGTCGAGGTGATCCCCGATCAAGCCGCTTTGATCGGGGATGACGTGAGGCCGCGCTGGAACGCTTCCGCCGCCGCGCTATGTTGAATTGCAATTCTTCCGCAGGGACGACCCGTCCCGCCGTGCTCCCGAGGACCCAAGCGCCATGGATACGACGCCGTTTCCCCCCTTCGAGCCGAACGGGCCGAAAGACGACGAGGCCCGCGGCCCGCGCCTGCGGGAGATCCCGCTGCGTCTGCTCATTCCCAACCTGATCACGGTGCTGGCCATCTGCGCCGGCCTCACCGGCGTGCGGCTGGCCTTCGAAGGGCGGTTCGAGCTGGCGGTGGCCATGGTGCTGGTGGCGGCCTTTCTCGATGGCGTCGATGGCCGCATCGCCCGCCTCCTGAAGGCTACGTCGAAATTCGGCGTGCAGATGGATTCGCTCGCCGATATCGTCAATTTCGGCGTCGCCCCGGCACTGGTGCTGTTCGCCTATGTGCTGGATGAGGCCAAGTCGATCGGCTGGATCGCCGCCCTCATCTACGTCATCGCCGCCGGCCTGCGTCTGGCCCGCTTCAACGTGATGGCCGAGCGCGACATCAAGGCGAAGTGGCAGTCGGAATATTTCGTCGGCGTTCCCGCGCCGGCGGGTGCCATGCTGGTGCTTTTGCCGGTCTATCTCGGCCTCATCGGCGTCGAGCCCAACCGCACCATGGGGCTGATCTTCTCGGCCTATACGCTGCTGATCGCCTTCCTGCTCGTCAGCCGCTTACCCGTATGGTCCGGCAAGTCGGAAAACCGCGTTCGCCGCGATCTCGTTCTTCCGGTCATTCTGGCCGTGGTCATCTATGTCGCGACCCTGATGAGCTTTACCTGGGAAACCATGGTCATTACCGCCATCGCCTACCTCGCCACACTCCCCTTCGGTGCCCGCGCCTGGAAAAAGAAATACGGCAGCAAGTGGCCGGAGCATCCTGAGGGCGTCAGGGACGACGGCCTGCCGGGGCAGTAAACGGGCAGGCCGAGGTGAGGCAGCAAGAGGGAATTAAGCCCATGAAGTTCGGCTACACGATTACCTACGTTCCCGACGTCGCAGCCTCTCTCGCCTTTTTCGAGAAGGCTTTCGGCTTCCCCATCAAGTTTCTGCATGAGGGCGGCGACTACGGCGAACTGGAGACGGGCGAAACGACGCTGGCCTTCGCCTCGACCCATCTCGCCTCTGCCCATTTTCCCGAGGGCTATGTCCTCGCGCACGCATCGAAACATCCCCTGGGGATGGAGATCGCTCTCGTCACCGACGATGTGGCCATGGCCCATGCCCGTGCGCTGACGTGCGGTGCGCAGGAGATCAGTGCGCCGAAGAAACAGCCTTGGGGTCAGTTCGTCTCCTATATCAGGTGCCCTGATGGTTTGCTGGTGGAGTTGTGCACGCCAGTCTCCGGATGACCGGGCGGCGCCATCCTTCGGCGGCCACGCTCAGGATGGCGCGTGAAGCACCCCACGCGCCGTATCGACCACCGCCCGCGTCAGCGTGGCCAACTGGTCTGCCGCAAGCCGATTGATCTGCCAGAACAACGGGACATCCAGCGGGGTGTCGGGAATAAGCTCGACCAGCCGGCCGCGGGCCAGATGCTCGCCGATGAGGATTTCCGGATTCATGCCCCACCCCATTCCGCACAGGCTTGCCTCCACGAAACTCTGCGTCGAGGGCAGCCAGTGCGTAGGGCACACCGGGTCCTCGCCGAGCGTCTGCCGCAGCCATCGGCTCTGAAGCCGGTCCTTCTGGTTGAAGGTTAGCGCTGACGCTTGGGCCAACGCCACCGGGGTCATGCCGCCCGCAAAATACCGTTCCACGAAATCCGGGCTCGCCGTCGCCCGATACCGCAACGCGCCGAGAGGCGTGCGGCGACAGCCGGAAATCGGCGCTTCCAGCGATGTGACGGCCGCGAGCACGCGCCCTTGTTGCAGCCATTCAGCCGTATGGTCCTGATCGTCCACTGCAATGTTGAGAAGATGCGGCGCGTGGCGTGAAAAGACGGATGCCGCCGTCAGGAACCATGTGGCAAGGCTGTCGGCATTGGTGGCGATGTGAAGGGTGACGCGGGCGCTGGGCGAAAGCGGATCGGCAAGCGCGGGCAGGTGGCTGAAGAGCTCGCTTTCCAGCATGCCCACCGTCTCCATGTGCCGGCAGAGCCACGCACACTTCTCGGTCGCGACGCAGGGTGAGCTGCGGATGACGAGCGCCGTTCCCAGGCGCTCTTCCAATGCTTTCACGCGCTGGGAGACGGCGGACGGCGTGACGTTCAGCAAGCGCGCCGCCTTTTCAAAGCTTCCCGTCTGTACGACGGCAGACACCGCCCGAAGGGAGGCATAGTCGAGCGCCATTAGCTGTCCTTCATCAAGATTAGGATCTTTAACTATCCTAATTCTAGATGCGACGCTATCGAAGCTCACGCACTCGGGAGATATCGATGCCACCTGCCTCACTGCTCAACGACATCACCCTGAGCGCTTTCACGACCGGTCTCGCGATGGGCCTCACCCTCATCGTCGCCATCGGCGCACAGAACGCCTTCGTGCTGCGGCAGGGGCTGCGCAACGAGCACATCTTCGCGGTCTGCCTCGCCTGTGCCATGTCCGATGCTGCCCTGATCGCCCTGGGTGTCACGAGCTTCCGCCAGATCGCGCAGATTCTGCCGGGTATCGATCCGTTCATGCGCTATGGCGGCGCCGCGTTCCTGTTCGTTTACGGTGCACGAAGCCTGCTGTCGGCCATTCGCGCTTCGGGTGCTCTCGATATTTCCGGGCAGACGGGCCGCGGCCTCGGCGTCACGCTGGCCACCTGTCTCGCGCTCACCTGGCTCAATCCGCACGTCTATCTCGACACGGTCGTCCTGCTCGGCACCATCTCGACGCGGTTTCCCGGTGCGCAGGGCGCGTTTGCAGCCGGCGCGATGTCCGCCTCGTTCCTGTTTTTCTTCTCGCTCGGCTACGGTGCCCGCCGCCTGCGGCCGCTCTTCGAGAAGCCGGCGGCATGGCGCATCCTGGAGGCCATCATCGGCATCGTGATGTTCGCGATCGCGCTCAGGCTCGTGATGGGACTGTAGCGGCTAATCCGGCAGGCGATAATCCACGATCCGCTTCTCGCGAACCATGAACAGCTTGCCGGTCTCGGTCTGGTCCGGCCCGACGAGCGGCAGAAGCGCGCGGGCGATCTCGGACGGGTGCGGGACGGTTTCCGGATCCTCGCCCGGCATGGCCTGCGCCCGCATGGCCGTGCGCGTGCCGCCCGGATCGACCGAGAGGATGCGCAATGGCAGGCGTTGGGTTTCCCCGGCCCAAGTGCGAGCCAGCGCCTCGACGGCCGCCTTGGAGGCGGAGTAGGGGCCCCAGAACGGCTTGCACGTGTGCGCGGCCGACGAGGAGAGGATCAGCGCCCGCCCGGCATCCGACTGGATCATCAGCGGCTCCACCGTGCGGATCAGTCGCCACGTCGCGGTGACGTTGATCGTCATGACCTTCTCGAACACCTTCGCCTCGACATGGCCGATCGGCGAGATCGTTCCGAGCACGCCGGCATTGGCGACGAGAATATCGAGCCGGCCCCAGCGCTCGTGGATCGCTGCACCAAGACGGTCGATCGCGTCCATGTCGGCCAGGTCGAACGGAACGAGCGTAACCGGAAGGCCACCCTCGGCCTTGACCGCATCGTCCAGTTCCTCAAGGCCGCCGACGGTCCGTGCACAGGCGACCACCTGCGCGCCGGCACGTGCCAGCTCAAGGGCCGTGAAATAGCCGATGCCGCGCGAGGCCCCGGTGACGAGGGCAATGCGCCCCTTCAGGTCGATCGGGTTCATGCGTCAGCCGTTGCTCGCCATGACGGACAGCTTGCGGACATTGCTGGTCCCCTCGCGATCGAGAAGGCGCGTCGGATAGTCGCCCGTGAAGTAATGGTCGGTGAACTGCGGCGCCTTGGGGTTGCGCGGCTCGCCGCCGACAGCCCGGTAGAGACCGTCGATCGACAGGAATTCCAGCGAATCCGCGCCGATGAAGGCGCACATGGAGGCGAGGTCCGCATGCTGGTTGGCCAGCAGCTTCTCGGCGTCCGGCGTATCGATCCCATAGAAATCCGGATGGTAGATCATCGGGCTTGCGACGCGGATATGCACTTCCAGCGCGCCCGCCTCGCGGATCATCTGGACGATCTTCAGCGAGGTCGTGCCGCGCACGATCGAATCGTCGATCAGAACGACCCGCTTGCCTTCGATCATCGCGCGGTTGGCGGAGTGCTTCAGCTTGACGCCAAAGGCGCGGATCGACTGCGTCGGCTCGATGAAGGTGCGGCCGACATAATGGTTGCGGATGATGCCGAGCTCGAACGGAATGCCGCTTGCCTGCGCAAAGCCGATGGCCGCCGGGGTGCCGCCATCGGGAACCGGCACGACGACATCCGCCTCGACCGGTGCTTCCTTGGCGAGGTTGATGCCCATATTCTTGCGGGCGACATAGACGTTGCGGCCGCCGACGACCGAATCGGGCCGCGCAAAATAGACATATTCGAACAGGCAGAGCCGCTCCGGCATCGGCGCGTCCGCCTTGCGCGATTCGATGCTGATCGAACCGTCCGGCTGGATCTCGCAGATCACGACCTCGCCATTCTCGACATCGCGGACGAACTTCGCGCCGATGATGTCGAGCGCACAGGTTTCCGACGCGAAGATCGGCTTGCCGTCGAGCTCGCCCATCACGAGCGGGCGGATGCCGTAGGGATCGCGCGCGGCCATCAGCTTGGTGCGGGTGACGGCGAGCATCGAGTAGCCGCCCTCGACCTGGCGGATCGCATCGACGAAACGCTCGCCGGAGCCGGCATGCTTGGAACGGGCGATGAGGTGCAGCACGACTTCGGTATCCGAGGTCGACTGACAGATGGCGCCATCGGCGATCAGCTGGCGGCGCAGCGTCAGGCCGTTGGTCAGGTTGCCGTTATGCGCGATCGCGATGCCGCCGACCTCGAGTTCGGCAAAGAGCGGCTGCACGTTGCGCAGCGCCACTTCGCCGGTCGTCGAGTAGCGCGTGTGTCCGATGCCGATGAAGCCCGGCAGTTTGGCAAGCGTCGCGGGATCCGTGTAGTGGTCGCCGACGAGGCCCATCCGCTTTTCGGTGTAGAACTGTCGCCCGTCGAAGGTGACGATGCCGGCCGCTTCCTGTCCGCGATGCTGCAGCGCATGGAGGCCGAGCGCCGTCAGCGTGGCGGCGTCCTCATGTCCGAGAATGCCGAAAACGCCGCACTCTTCGTGCAGCGTATCGCCGTCCATCTCGTCATGGATCTCGGTCGCACGCAGGTTTTTGGCGGCGGCAGTGGGGGACTGGGACAGGGTCATCGCGGTATCACCTTTTTCTCGGCGGGTGCGGTTGGCATATCGTAGCGCGTCATCGCGCCTTCAACCAGCAATACCGGCGGAAAGATCGATGAAACGACAACAGCCCGCAAAGCGGGCGACTGCATCATTCCTGAAATCGGAATCGACTTCAGGATAAAATGATGCAGCAGGTATAAAGCGCCACAGCGCCGTGCGTCATACAGGACGCACGGCGCTGTCATATGTCTGGCGCAAGCGCGTCAGTTGTTGGTCGTCGGTGCGGCGGGCGCAAGGGCCGGCGCATCGTCGGACGGCACCGGCTCGTTCGGCGGCGTCGTCCCGTCCAGCTCGCCCTCGGGCGTCGGCTTACCGGTCAGGCGGTTCACCACGGTCGTGCCGACATCTTCCGGAAGCAGCGCCACGAGTTTCGTGCCGAGATTGTCGAGCAGCGGCTTCGATTTCGCCTGGATGACCCAGGTCGGCTGCTGCTCGGGCTTCACGATCCAGTTGAAGAACAGCATGGCGACGACGATCAGGAGAACGCCGCGTGCTGCACCGAACAGGAAGCCGAGCGTGCGATCGAGCGCGCCGATGCGGCTGTCGATGATGAAGTCCGCAATCCGCATGGTGATGAAGGAGATGATGATCAGGGCGACGAGGAAGATGACGCCGGCCGAACCGGCCGTGGCGATGGCATCGCTCGTCGTGTACTGCGCCGCATAGGGCTTCAGGTAGGGATAGAGGAAATAGGCGGATGCTGCGGCACCGAGCCAGCTGGCGACCGAAAGCACCTCGCGCGAGAAGCCGCGGACCATCGCAAGGACGGCCGAGAACAGCGCGACACCGATCACGATCCCGTCGAGAATGGTTATGGGCATGGTCGTCCTACTCCGAACAAGCGCCAGGCGGGGTCCGCACCGGGGCATCTGCAGTCACCGCACGTGAACCCGGCTCCATTCTCTCGCGGAACCGGACGCAGCATCTATACCGAAACGGCGGCCGTGTCCCGATATGCTTTGGCCCGATAACCTCGGGCAATATGCTTTGGCCCGATAACCTCTGGCCGTGGCCGAGCGACCGTCTTGCTGTGTCCCGCCGTCCGGTCAGTCGTCCTCATCCGTCTGGCGCAGGGCACCCTTGGCGCCGGCGATGCGCGCGACCAGATCCGGCAGGCTCTCCATTTCGCTCCACACCATGCCCGAGCCCTTGGGCAGATCGGGGGAGGCGGAAGGCAGGACAGCTTGCGAGAAGCCGAGTTTCTCGGATTCCTTCAGGCGCTGGGCCGTATGCGCAACCGGCCGGATGGCCCCGGACAGGCTGATTTCGCCGAAATAAACGCAATCGGTGGGAAGGGCAAGTCCGGCAAGCGAGGAAACCAGTGCGGAAGCCACGGCAAGGTCCGCCGCGGGCTCCGCGATACGGTATCCGCCGGCCACGTTGAGGTAGACGTCGTGTTGCCCGAGCCGCACGCCGCAATGGGCCTCCAGCACCGCGAGAATCATCGACAGCCGCGCCGAATCCCACCCCACCACGGCGCGCCGTGGCGTTCCGAGCGAGGTCGGTGCCACCAGCGCCTGCACTTCGACCAGCACCGGCCGCGTGCCTTCCATGCCGGCAAACACGGCGGCACCCGGCGATTTCGCGTTACGCTCGCCAAGGAAGAGCTCGGACGGATTGGTGACCTCGCGCAGTCCCTTGTCCGACATTTCGAACACGCCGATCTCGTCGGTCGGCCCGAAGCGGTTCTTCACGGTGCGCAGGATGCGGTAGTGATGCCCGCGGTCGCCCTCGAAATAGAGGACGGCATCGACCATGTGCTCCACCACGCGCGGACCGGCGATCTGGCCTTCCTTGGTGACGTGACCGACGAGAACGACGGTGGCGCCGGTCTGCTTGGCAAAGCGGATCATCGCCTGCACGCCGGTGCGAACCTGCGTCACGGTGCCCGGCGCCGAATCGACGACGTCGCTCCACAGCGTCTGGATGGAATCGACGATGAAGAGATCGGGCCGCTTGCCCTCCGACACTGTCGCGAGGATGTCCTCGACATTGGTCTCGGCGGCCAGCAGCACGTCCGTATCCGCAGCGCCGAGCCGCTGGGCCCGCAGCCGCACCTGCGCCACTGCCTCTTCGCCCGAGACGTAGATGATGCGATGGCCGTTGCGCGACAGGGCTGCCGCCGCCTGCATGAGAACCGTGGATTTGCCGATGCCCGGATCGCCGCCGATCAGCACCGCCGACCCGCGCACGAAGCCGCCTCCGAGAGCCCGGTCGAATTCCGAGATGCCGGTCGTGATGCGCGGCGCATCCTCCGCCTCGCCGGAGAGCGTGGTGAGCGCCACGGGACGCCCCTTCTTCGGCGTCTTGCCCGGTCCCCCGCCGATGCCGCCAAGCGGGTCCTCCTCGACGATGGTGTTCCACTGTCCGCAGCCCTCGCACTTTCCCACCCAGCGGGAGGTGACGGTGCCGCAATTCTGGCAGATGAAATTCGTTCTGGCCTTGGCCATTCAGTCGGTATCGCTTTCGGTAAAAGTGGATGCGGAGATGGTCTGGCGTCCGTGAAGGACGCGCACGACGTTGAGGTCTGTTTCGGTGACAAAAAAATAGATGCAGCGCTGGCGATAGACGAAACACTGCAGACCGGGAACGATATCGCGGCTGGTGCCGATGAGGCCGAGGCCTGCCAACCTTTCGATGTGATCCGTCAGGTCGGTTATGAAGGCGTCGGCTATGACCGGGTTCTCTTCTGCACTGTACTCAAAGGCGTCCGCCAGGTCTTTCAGTGCGCGACGGCTCATGTTCAGGCGCCGAGCGAGCATCTTGTCGTTCCCGTGCGAGTGCGAGGATATGTTTCTTCAGGTCGCCGGCCTTCTCGAACGTGACGTAGCGCCCCGCCTTGATATCGTCCTCGCCGACCTTGATGAGGCGCCGCAACTCTTCGTCTTCCTCGCGCAGAACCTGAAGTCCGGCACGGATCACGTCGTCGGCGGTGCGATAGGCACCCATCTGCAGCTGCCCTTCGATGAAGGCGCGGTCTTCGTCGCTCAAATGGATGTCAGTCATGCTGATCCCCTTTTGTTCTCTTCTAGCGCATCTCGAACGGCATTCCAAGATGCCGCGTCAAACTTCCTCGTCGGCCTCACGATAGGCGCGGTCGTAGCGGTGGCCGAGGCTTGTCAGCAGCTCATAGCCGATGGTTCCCCCTGCGCGCGCCACATCGTCGAGTGCGATGTTACGTCCGAACAGTTCGATGTAATCGCCTGCACGCACGGCGTTTTCCGGCAGGTCCGTCACGTCGAACAGGCTGAGATCCATGGTGACCCTGCCGACATGGGGAACCCTGCGGCCATGCAGGAAGCCATAAGCGCCGGAGGGTGCCGCCTGCCGTAGGGCGACGCCGCTGCCGGAAACCGAGCGGTGGTATCCATCGGCATAGCCGACCGAGGCGATGGCGATGCGGCTGTCGCGGGCAAAGGCGGCGGTGGCGCCGTAGCTCGCCGAGCCGCCCTCCGCAACCGACCGCACCTGGATGATCCGCGCCTCTGCGGTCACGACCGGCGTCATCGGGTTGGCCATTCCGTTGACCGCCTCGCCGCCATAGGTGGCGATGCCGGGGCGGGTGAGGTCGAAATGATAGTCCGGCCCGAGATGGACGCCTGCAGAATTGGCAAGGCTTGCCTCGACGCCCTCGAAGGCGGCGCTGACCTCGCGGAAGGCTGACAGCTGCCGGGCGTTCAGCGGATGCGCGGGGTCGTCGGCGCAGGCGAGGTGGCTCATGACCAGCATGGGCGAGAAGCTTGCCGGGCGTGCCGGGTCGGAGGCAAGCGCCATCGCCTCCTCCATGGAAAGGCCGAGCCGGTTCATGCCGGTGTCCACATGCAGCACGCAAGGGTGATCGCCATGCTCGGAAAGGGCTGCCATGAAGAAGGCGAGCTGCTCCTCGGAATTGATGACGGGCACCAGCCCGTTTTCGAAGAACAGCGGCTCGATCCCGGGCCAAATACCGGCGAGCACATAGATGCGGCCCTCGGGCACCAGCGGTCGCAGGTCGACACCCTCTTCGGCATTCGCCACGAAGAAATCGCGCGCTCCAGCCCGGTAAAGCGTCTCCGCCGCCGCCTCGATCCCGATTCCATAGGCATCCGCCTTCAGCACGGCCGCCGCCCGCGCGCTTCCCGACCGCGCCTTCATCTGGCGCCAGTTGTCGGCCAGCGCCTGCAGGTCGATGGTCAGGCGGTTCGCCGCAGCGGAAAAGACGTCGTCCATGATACCTCTGAGATCGCGCGTTGAGCTTGAAACCAGATAGTCCTGACAGGCCAGTGGGGCAAGCGGAAGGCGATTTTGAAGGTCCATGGCAAAGCGTCACTTTTGTTCAAGATCGGGTTCACGTCCTGCGCTATCCTGGCCGTATGCAGAACGTGTCCCAGGAACAGGCCGCAGAGATGATGCCGCTTTCGCAGGTCGAGCGGACGGTGTTCTGGCGCGAGCCGGGCCTGATGGGCATGGAGTGCCTCAGCGCGACCTTCGTAACCCATGCCTTTGCGCCGCATGCGCATGATACGTTCAGCATCGGCGCCATCGAACACGGCAGCCAGATCGCCACGATCCGCGGCAGCCGCGAAGCCTCGGGGCCGGGCGATCTCTATCTGATCAACCCGGGCGAGTTTCACGATGGCGTGCCGGGAAGCGAGGGCTACCGCTACAGGATGATCTACCCGGATGCCGCCCTCCTGCGCGAGATCCTGGAGGATGTCACCGGCCGCACGCTTCACCCGTCGCCTGCATTCTCCCGGCAGATCCTGCACGACGCCCCGCTGGCCGGAGCCTTTCACCGTGCGCACCGCACACTCGAGATGCGGGTCGGGGCGCTGGAAGCCGACGAAAGCATCTATACGGTTCTTGCCGCGATGTTCCTCCGTCACGGCAGCCTCATCCTCCAGCCCATCGACACGCAGGAGGCGACCGCTGTTGCGCGCGCGCGCGACTATCTCAGAGAGCATTTTCGTCAGGATGTCGGACTGGTTGAGCTGGCGCGCATTGCTGGTCTCAGCCGTGCACATCTTATCCGCGCTTTCCGGCGGGCCTACCATGTGACGCCGCATGCCTATCTCACGGATTGCCGCATCCGCGAGGCACGCCGGCTGCTGCGCCTCGGTGCCACACCCGCTGCTGTCGCTTTCGATTGCGGTTTTGCGGACCAGGCTCACTTCACACGTCACTTCAAGGCGCGCACCGGGCTGACACCAGGGCAATTTCGCGCCCGGTGACGGGTCTGCTTACGTATCCAGCTGTCTGCATTACTTTCGTTCAAGACGGTGCTCAGGCCGGGGCCGTAAGAGGCTTCCGGAACAACGGAGGTGCAGGGCGATGGCGAGCATGAGGACAGATGACGATGGTGGCTTCCTGGGCGGCATGCGGACGATCACGCCGCTGATCGTCGCCGTGATCCCGATCGGGCTGGTGTTCGGGTCGGTTGCCGCGACGAAGGGGCTTTCTCCGCTCGAGGCGACCTTGATGAGCGCATTGGTCTTTGCCGGTGGATCGCAGTTCGTCGCCATGGATATCTGGAGCCATCCCGCATCCTGGAGCGCCGTTGGCGCCGCTGCATTCCTCGTCAACATCCGGCATGTGCTGATGAGCGCATCGCTCGGGCGCCAGATGCAGGGCTTTTCCCCGAGCAGCCGAGGCATTGCCATGCTGTTCCTTGCCGATGAGATCTGGGCGATGGCCGAGGTCCGCAGCCGGCATGCGCCACTGACCGCAACCTGGTTCGCCGGCCTGGTCGCTCCATTCTATGCGGCATGGGTGCTGTCCACACTGCTCGGCGCAGCCGTGGGTGCGTTCCTCGGCGATCCCAGGGCGGTGGGGCTGGATTTCGCTTTTCCTGCCGTCTTCGTCGTTTTGGTTATGGGGTTCTGGAAAGACCGGCAGGCGGGCTTTACGCTCGCAGCCAGCGCCGCGGCGGCCCTGCTGGTGCACCGGTTCGTTCCCGGCGTCTGGTACATCGCTGCCGGCGCGGGCGCCGGTCTGGCCGTGACGGCCTTTGCCGAGCCGAGCGAGGAGGCGGTTGCGTCATGACGCCGGCTTTGGAAAGCGTTCCCTTCTTCGCCCTCAGCCAGGGCACGCTTTTGGCCATCGCCGCCATGGCCGGGGCCACCGCGCTCACGCGGCTTGCCGGGCTGGTATTGATTCGTCATGTGGCGCTCGGGTCCCGTCTGCGCCGGGCCATGAGGGCCATTCCGCCCGCCGTTCTCATGGCCGTGATCACGCCGACGGCGCTGGCGACCGGGCCCGCGGAAACGGCGGCGACCGTCGTCACCGCCCTTGCCGCAACCCGCCTGCCGCTGCTGGGCGCGGTCGCGACCGGGGTCTTGACCGTCGCGATGTTGCGGGCAGCCGGCATCTAGAAGAGCGCGGGTGCGAAAAGGCCGGCACGCCGTCCGATGCCGATCAATGCTCCTCGTACTGCGTGAAGGAGGGGTCGGCGAGGTCGGTGAAGCGGGTGAATTCGGACTGGAAGGCGAGTTTTACCGTGCCGGTCGGTCCGTGGCGCTGCTTGGCGATGATGACGTCGGCCGTGCCCTTCACCTTTTCGAAGGTCTGCTTCCATTCCTCGTATTTCGGGTCGAACTCGTCGCGCGGCTCCATGTTCTTCACATAGTATTCCTCGCGGAACACGAAGAGCACGACGTCGGCGTCCTGCTCGATCGAGCCCGATTCGCGAAGGTCGGAGAGCTGCGGGCGCTTGTCCTCGCGGCTTTCCACCGCACGCGAGAGCTGGGACAGCGCGATGATCGGAACGTTCAGCTCCTTGCCGAGCGCTTTCAGGCCCGTCGTGATCTGGGTGATTTCCTGCACGCGGTTCTCGCCGGATTTGCCGGCACCCGTCATCAGCTGGATATAGTCCACCACGAGGCAATCGAGCCCGCGCTGACGCTTCAGGCGGCGCGCACGCGCGGAAAGCTGCGCGATCGAGATACCACCGGTCTGGTCGATATAGAGCGGCACCTTCTGCATCATCTGGGCGCAGGCGACCAGCTTTTCGAAGTCGTGCTCGGTGATTTCGCCGCGACGGATCTTCGAGGAGGAGACTTCCGTCTGCTCGGAGATAATACGTGTCGCCAGCTGTTCGGACGACATTTCGAGCGAATAGAACCCGACGACGCCGCCATTCTTCGCCTTGTACGAGCCGTCCGCCTGGATCTCGGGCTCGTAGGAGGCCGCGATGTTGTAGGCGATGTTGGTGGCGAGCGACGTCTTGCCCATGCCGGGGCGTCCGGCGAGCACGATCAAGTCGGAGCGCTGCAGGCCGCCCATCTTGCCGTCGAGCGAGTGGATGCCGGTGGAGATGCCCGACAGGTGGCCGTCGCGCTCGAAGGCCTGACCGGCCATGTCGATCGCCAGCGCCACGGCATCGTTGAACGCCTGGAAACCGCCGTCGTAGCGGCCGGTTTCGGCCAGTTCGAACAGGCGGCGCTCGGCATCCTCGATCTGCCCCTGCGGCGGCATGTCCAAGGGCGCGTCGAAGGCGATGTTGACCATGTCCTCGCCGATGGTGATCAGCGAGCGGCGAAGCGCCAGGTCGTAGATCGCCCGGCCGTAATCCTCGGCATTGATGATCGTCACGGCATTGGCGGCGAGCTGCGCGAGATACTGGGAGATCGTCATGTCGCCGACCTTCTGGTCGGGCGCAAGGAAGGTCTTCACGGTCACGGGATGGGCGGTCTTGCCCATGCGGATGATGTCGCCTGCGACCTCGTAGATCTTGCGGTGCAGCGGCTCGTGCAGGTGCACCGGCTTCAGGAAGTCCGAGACGCGGTAGAAGGCGTCGTTGTTGACGAGGATCGCGCCGAGCAGGGCCTGTTCCGCCTCGATATTGCTCGGAGCTTCCCGGTACTGGGGTTCCATGGGCTGTTGGCTCATCGCCGCCACTCTGCGCGCTGCTTCATTCATCGTGATCTCTCGTCTGTGCCGCTTGAGGGGTCTGTGATTGGCTGATCGGGACACGGTGTCAAGCGGTGCTGGTGCCGGGTCGGGGTGAGGGCACGGCCTGTTACCGCTCTCCACAGCCACAGGGAGGGTGCGGTGGAAATCGGTCCCGTCTGCGCCATCTCTGCTTGACCGACCACCGGACACGTCACGGCAGCGAATCGTTTCGGCAGGATACGCCAAACGACCGCGGCATGAAATGCGGTGGACGGACCGATGACGGCTTGAAAGGGCCGACGTTCTGTATTACTTCGACCACACATAGTTAGTACACTACTATTATGGAAAGAGTAGCAATTGACCGATCTCGCAAATCGCGCTTTGTTCGATGCCCTGCAATCCGTGAACCGGAAGCTGCGCGCCGTCTTCGATGCCAAGGTCAAGGAACGTGGGCTGACGCTGTCGCGGGCCCGCGCGCTGTTCGCACTGTCGCGTCGTGACGGACTGAACCAGCGCGAGCTTGCCGAAGAGCTGGCGATCGAGACGCCGACGATCGTGCGGCTTCTGGACGGCATGGAGGCGCAGGGCTTCATCGAGCGCCGGGTGGAAAAGTCCGACCGGCGCGCCAAGCAGATCCACATGACGCCGATGGGGCGGGCGCTGGCTGAGGAGATCGAGGTCATCGCCTGCGGCATCCGCGCCGACCTCCTCTCCGGCGTCAGCCTTCAGGACAAGGAGACCGCGCTCGCGGTGATGACGGCGATGGCGGACAACATGATCCTGATCGGGCGGGAGAGCGTCTCGTGACCAGCACCATCGCGCCCTCGAGAGGGAACCGGACGGCTTCCGAGCCCGACATGCCAGCGCCCACCCAGCCGGCAACCGTACCGCAGCCAGCCGTGCACATCTCGCGCGGGCGCGCCTCGCTCTACATGTTCACATCCGTGCTGATGTTCCTGACGCAGGGCCTCGGCATGAACCTTTTGAACGCCAATCTCTACCAGCTGCAGGGCGCCTTCTCGGCGACCGTCAACGAGCTCGCCTGGCTGTCGGCGGCCTATATGGCGCCCTATGCCAGCCTGTCGGTGGCGCTCTTCAAGATCCGCACGCAATACGGCCTGCGCCGTTTTGCCGAACTCGGCATTCTCTGCTTCGTCTTTGCCGCCTTTGCCAATCTCTTCGTGTCCGACCTGCATTCCGCGCTGATCATCCGCTTCGTCAACGGCGTCGCGGCAGCACCTCTCTCCACCATCGGCATTCTTTACATGCTGGAGGCGTTTCCGCCGGCGAAGAAGCTGTCCATGGGCCTCAGCCTCGCGGTCATGAATACGCTCCTGTCCGCGCCGCTCGCGCGCATCATCTCGCCGGCTTTGATGGAGTATGGCGGCTGGCGCGCGCTCTACACGTTCGAGGTGGCGCTGGCGCTGATCGCGCTGCCCTTCATCTACCTGCTGCCGGTGACAGCCCCGCCGCGCGCGAAAGTCATCCAGACGCTCGATATCTTCAGCTACCTCATCCTCGCCGGCGGCTTTGGCTGTCTCGCCATCATCCTGTCGCTCGGCCGCTTTTACTGGTGGTTCGAGGCACCCTGGCTCGGCGTGCTTCTTGCCTGCGCCATCGGCCTGCTCTCGGTCTTCGTTGCCATCGAGATCAACCGGTCACAGCCAATGCTCGACCTGCGCTGGATCTTCTCCTGGCCGAACATCCACATGGCCGGCGTCCTCATCCTGTTTCGCACCGTCTCCTCCGAGCAGACGACGACGGTCTCGGGCTTCTACCAGCAGATCGGCCTGCTGAACGACCAGACGATGCTGCTCTATGCGATCGTGCTCGCGGCTTCGGTCGCGGCCGGCCTTTTCTGCACCTTCCTCATGGTGCAGAAGCAGCTCGATCTCGCGCATGTCATCGCGCTTCTTCTTATCGGCGCAGGCGCCTGGCTCGACAGCCAGTCGACCAATCTTACGCGACCCGAGCAGATGTATCTGAGCCAGGCGCTGGTGGCAGCGGGTGCGGCAATGTTCCTGCCACCGGTGATGACGACGGGCTTCGGCGCAGCGCTCGCCAAGGGGCCGATCTATGTGGTCAATTTCATCGTGATCTTCCTGTTCACCCAGAGCCTCGGCAGCCTGATGGCCTCGGCCGCGCTCGGCACCTTCGTCACGATCCGCGAGAAATTCCACTCCAATCTTCTGGCCGAGCAGATCATGCTGTCCGACCCGCTGGTCGCCAACCGCGTGACGCAGCTCGCAGGCTCCTACGGCAAGGTCATCACCGACAAGACGCTGCTGAATGCCGAGGGGCTGCAGCTCCTGACGCAACAGGTCAGTCGCGAGGCCTATGTGCTCGCCTACAACGATGCGTTCTTCGTCATCTTTATCGGCTGCGCGATCTCGCTGGCCATCCTCATTGGCCACCTGATCTGGCGCCGTCTGGTCGCCTCTCCCGACCCGGCAGCCGTCCCGGCCTGATCTCAAAAACCTTTCATTGAAGCCGCCATCAAACAGAGTCCGCCATGTCCAAGCTCACCCGCTCTCCCGTTACCATCCTCGTCCTTCTCGCCGGCGTTATCGGTGTCCTGCTGGTGCTCTATGCTTGGCGGTTGCCGCCCTTCGTGACCTCGGTGGAAACCACGGACAACGCCTATGTCAAAGGCTACGTCACCATCATGAGCCCGCAGGTCGCGGGCTATGTGGTCGAGGTTCCGGTCAGGGATTATCAGGCGGTGAAGGAGGGCGACGTGCTTGCCCGCATCGACGAGCGCATCTACCAGCAGAAGGTGGCGCAGGCCCGCGCGACGCTCGCAGGGCAGAAGGCGGCACTCGACAATTCCCGCCAGCAGGAAGCCTCCGCCAAGGCCAGCATCGCTTCCAGCGATGCGCAGGTGCTGGGTGCCAAGGCCGCCTTGCGCAGGGCGGAACTCGCCTCCGAGCGCGTAAGCCAGCTCGCGGCCCGCAGCGTCGCTTCCACCAGCGAGGTCGAATCGGCGCAGGCGACCTTCGAGCAGGCTAAGGCTGCCGAGGCGCAGGCCGAGGCCGCGGTCGAGGTCAACCGCCAGGCGCTCGCCACCATCATCGTCAACCGCGGTTCCCTGCAGGCCGCCGTGGTCGGCGCCGAGGCGGCCGTCGAGCTTGCCGAGATCGACCTCGCCAACACCGCTGTCCGCGCGCCCCGCGACGGGCATCTCGGCGAAGTCGGCGTTCGTCTTGGACAATATGTGACGGCCGGAACGCAGCTGATGTCGGTGGTGCCGAGCGAACTCTGGGTGGTCGCCAATTACAAGGAAACCCAGCTCGACGGCATGAAGGTCGGCCAGCCCGTCACCTTCACAGTCGATGCGCTGGAGCACCGGACGCTGACGGGCCATGTGCAGCGCTTCTCGCCGGCCGCCGGCTCCGAGTTCAGCGTCATCCGTCCCGACAACGCCACGGGCAACTTCACCAAGATCGCCCAGCGCGTCGGCGTCCGCATCTCCATCGATCCGGGCCAGGCTGCGGCCGAACGGCTCGCCCCCGGCCTGTCGGTCGTCGTGCGCATCGACAAGTCGCTCGATCCCGACGCGAAGATCGCAGACGCCGAATAATACCAAGTGTCGATGAGAGAAGCCTGCCGAAGGTGGTTCAGTGCTGGTCTCTGGCGTTGTTGCGATGCTGGCCCGATGCGACAGGGCGTGAGCGGCATGGCTGAAATAAAAAGGGCCCCGGAGCGGCGAGCGCTCCGGGGCCTTTGTCATGATCGATTCGCGAAGGCTTATTCTTCGTCGTTGTCGAATTCGGCTTCCGGGTTGAAGAAGTCTTCCGGACGCAGGGCATCTTCGTCGACGCCGTAGATGGCATCGGCGGAGTTGAGGTTTTCACCCTTGGCCTGACGCTCGGCTTCGTCGGCCGAACGGGCAACGTTCATCGTGACCGTGATCTCGACTTCGGCATGCAGGTGGATCTTCACCGGGTGCAGGCCGATCGACTTGATCGGGTTGTTCAGGTCGACCTGGTTACGGCCGACGTTGAAGCCTTCGGCAGCAACCACTTCGGCAACGTCGCGAGCCGCGACCGAACCGTAGAGCTGGCCGGTTTCGCCGGCGGAGCGAACGACGTTGAAGCTCTTGCCGTCGAGCTGTTCGGCAACCGCCTGGGCTTCCGACTTGCGCTCGAGGTTGCGGGCTTCGAGCGTTGCGCGCTCGCTTTCGAAACGGGCCTTGTTACCGGCATTGGCGCGCAGAGCCTTGCCGAGCGGCAGCAGGTAATTACGGGCAAAGCCGTCCTTGACCTTGACCGTTTCGCCCATCTGGCCGAGCTTGGCTACGCGTTCGAGAAGAATGACATCCATGGTTTTGTCCTTTCAGGTGTCTGTGTCTGGAATGGTTTATTCAGGCGTCTTTCCCGTCGGTTTCTCGCCAGTTTTTTTCTGGGTTGGAGACAGCGCGATCGCTCGGCGTGTATCCATGAGGCCCGACAGGAGGAAGAAGAAGGCGGGAATGGTGAAGAGCAGCACCGAGAGGTAACCGAGCCACAGCACCGGAAGCCGCCAGGACTTGCCGCGGGTGCGGAAGTGGAAGACGGCAAAGCCGGAGAGCAGGAAGCCGGCGCCGAACGTGCCGCAGACGAGGGCGCCCACGGCACCCGCCGCACCACCGGCAAAGGTCAGCACCAGCCCGCCGAGAAAGGCGAAGATGGCGAAGCGATGCATCCGCAACGTCGAGGGAATATCCTCGCGGGGACGCAGGCTGCGACCGGACATCTGCACGATCCGGGTTGCCGTGTAATAGGCCGCAAACAGCATGAGCACCCAGAGCGCGCCCTGGATCATCGGCAGCGCGACGCTGAACACCGCTTTGATCTGCGCGAGAGCGGCGGGATCCGGGTTGTAGGTCGGCTCCTGGCTCTTCAGCGCTTCGATCACGATATCGACCATGCCGGCCGCGGTTTCCGTGCTGTAGCCGAGCACGACGCCGATGATCAGCATGCCCCCGGCAACGAGCCCGGCAAGATGGGTGAGGATATCGGAGAGCGGATACCACGCCATGGCGTCATCGGGCCCGCCGATCTCGCTTGCGGGTCGCGCAAGGTTTGCCAGATGCGACAGCCATGCGGCGGGGATGAGCGTGACGACGAGGATGAGCAGCGCGAAATAGGGTGAGACGGCAATGGCCGCAAGGAAACCGGCGACGACCACGGCGACGATGGCAGCCGCATTGCCCCAGCCGAGCCCGGCGATCAGGATCGGCAGCGCGGAGGCGGCATAGAGAACGATGGCGAGCGAGGAGGGCGTGGTTGCGCCGAACGACAGGAACGCGGCGGTAACGCCGGCCAGAATGCCGGTGAGCAACGATGTCCTGTCGATGGCTGTCACGTGTCGCTGTCCTGCTCTTCGGCAGTTAGAGGACGAGATGTCCCCAACATGGGTTTTTGGCGCTTTTAAAGCACACAAGTCCGATCCGCGCCCATCGCGGAAGGGAGAAGGCGGCCGATCCGGGATTGGCCGCCTTCGTCAATAAAAGCCTGACTTACGAGAGAACGTAGGGCAGGAGGCCGAGGAAGCGGGCGCGCTTGATGGCCTGGGCCAGTTCGCGCTGCTTCTTCTGGGAAACGGCGGTGATGCGCGAAGGCACGATCTTGCCGCGCTCGGAAATGTAGCGCTGCAGGAGGCGTACGTCCTTGTAGTCGATCCGCGGAGCGTTTGCGCCCGAGAAGGGGCAGGTCTTGCGGCGGCGATGGAAGGGGCGGCGTGCCGGAGCGGAGGAGATGTCAGCCATTGTCTATAATCCCTTCGATCTTAAACGCGGTCTTCGCGCGGACGGCGCGGACGGTCTTCACGGTCGCCATCGCGGCGCGGACGGTCGCCAAAGCCACGGTCCGGACGGTCGCCGTCACGGCGCGGACGGTCGTCGCGGTCGCGCTTCTGCATCATGGCGGACGGGCCGTCTTCATGCTTTTCGACGGCGATGGTCATGTAGCGAAGAACGTCTTCGTTGATGCGCATCTGGCGCTCGACTTCGTGGACGGCCGGTGCCGGAGCATCGATGTCCATGAGGACGTAGTGAGCCTTGCGGTTCTTGGCGATACGGTAGGTGAGGGACTTGAGGCCCCAGTTTTCCACCCGGCCGACCTTGCCGCCATTGGCTTCGATCACACCCTTGTACTGTTCGACGAGGGCTTCGACCTGCTGTGCGGACACGTCCTGGCGGGCCAGGAACACATGTTCATAGAGAGCCATGATTGGCTTACCTTTCTTGCGTTTAACGTCACCCGGTAACGGCGCTAAGCCTCAACGACTGTTCTTAAAGACGCGCGAGCGCCGGCAAGAAAGTGTTGTTTCGAGACGGTCGAGAGCGGAGACACGGGAGGCTGGATCCCTTCAGGATCCCGACAGGCACTACAAGAGCGCCGGCCCTCCGTTCAGCCACCAGCCAGATGGACCGGGTGTTTCGAACACGGCGGCTTATACGCGGATTCCCCAGGAATGCAAGACCGGAGATCCACGTATCACGAGCGCGCTGTTAACATGGGCGCAGGATGCCGATCAGATCGGCATGGGGTAGAGGCGGTGGATCCGGCGAATGCCGTTGACCAGCTCCGGCGTCAGCACGAGATCGGCGGCGCCGAGATTGATCTCCAGCTGCTCCATCGTCGTCGCGCCGATGATGGCGGATGTTGTGAAAGGACGCGAGAGAACGAAGGCGAGCGCCAGCTGCGAGGGGTCGATGCCGTGGTCGCGGGCGAGCGCCACATAGGCCTCGACGGCCGGCTCCTGATGCGGCGTGAAACGACCGCCGAGATCGCCGTTGATCGACAGACGGCTGCCATCCGGCCGCGATCCACCGATATATTTGCCAGACAGGAGGCCGGCAGCAAGCGGCGAGTAGGCAAGAAGCCCGACCGATTCGTGATGCGACAGCTCGGCAAAATCGAGATCATGCGGGCGATAGAGAAGATTGTACTCGTTCTGTACGGAGGCGACACGCGTCAGCCCGTGGCGCTCGGCGAGATCGAGCAGCTTCTGCGTGCCCCACACCGTGTCGTTGGAGACGCCGATCGCCCGGATCTTCCCCGCCTTCACCTGTGCATCCAGCGCATGCAGCAGCGCGCCGAGATCCTCGACCACCTTGCCGGTGTCCTGCTTGCTCGGATCGTAGCTCCAGGCATTGCGGAAGTGATAATGTCCGCGGTTCGGCCAATGCAGCTGGTAAAGATCGACATGGTCCGTCTGCAGCCGCTGCAGGCTGGCGTCGAGCGCCGTCACGATGCCATCCGCCGTCATCGGCCCGCCGCCGCGAATGTAGTTGCGGCCCGACCCTGCGATCTTGGTCGCGAGCACGACCCGGTCGCGGTTGCCACGCTCCGCCATCCAGTTCCCGATGATCCGCTCTGTCCCGCCATAGGTCTCTTCCGACAGCGGCGTCGTCGGATAGAGCTCCGCCGTGTCGATGAAGTTCACCCCGGCCTCGACCGAGGCGTCGAGCTGGGCGAAAGCCTCGTCTTGCGTGTTCTGCGATCCCCACGTCATGGTCCCCAGGCAAATGGTGGAAACCTCGATGCCGGTGCGGCCGAGTTGTTTGTACTGCATGAAGGAATGACCTTGTCGAACGCGACCGGAGACCCGGCCCCTTGTGATCCGCGAAAGAGGCTGGCGCCCCTGCTGCGACGCAACATAATCGGCAGGGAGACAAGGTCAAGCGCTTCGGAAAACCCCGTCGAGGCCTTGCGATGCCTTCACGACGTCGTGCTTCCGCAATGCCGTTTCCCCTCGCTGCTTGACTTCCGGAGCCTTAATGTGAATGGAGAAGCCAAAAATTCAGGAGGTTCCTCATGGCGATCGCGTTTACGTTTCCGGGGCAGGGCAGCCAGGCGGTTGGCATGGGGCGGGATCTGGCTTCGGCTTTTCCCGAAGCGTCCGCGGTTTTTGCCGAGGTTGACGATGCGCTGGGCGAGAAGCTGTCGGATGTGATGTGGAACGGGCCTGAGGATCAGCTGACGCTGACGGCGAATGCACAGCCGGCACTGATGGCCGTCTCGGTCGCGGCGATCCGGGTTCTGGAAGCGCGCGGGCTCGATCTCGCAAAGCACGTCGATTTCGTCGCCGGCCACTCGCTCGGCGAATATTCGGCCCTCTGCGCCGCCGGCACCTTCTCGCTGGGCGATACCGCCCGCCTCCTGCGGATTCGCGGCAATGCCATGCAGGCGGCCGTGCCCGTGGGCAAGGGCGCGATGGCGGCGATCATCGGGCTCGATCATGACGCCGTCCAGGCGCTCTGTGCCGAGATGTCGGAGATCGGCCCGTGCCAGATCGCCAACGACAATGGCGGCGGGCAAATCGTGATTTCCGGCGACAAGGATGCGGTGGAAAAGGCTGCCAAGCAGGCGAGCGAGAACGGTGCGAAGCGCGCCATCATCCTGCCTGTGTCCGCTCCGTTCCATTCGGCGCTGATGGCGCCGGCAGCGGATGCCATGCGCGAGGCGCTGGCGAAGGTCGAGCGCCGCGATCCCGTGGTGCCGCTCATCGCCAACGTGCGCGCCGCTCCGGTCACCTCGGCCGACGAGATCGTTGATCTCCTGGTCGAGCAGGTGACGGGGCAGGTGCGCTGGCGCGAAACGGTGGAGTGGTTCGGCGCAAATAGTGTGACGACCCTCTACGAGGTCGGTTCCGGCAAGGTCCTGACCGGGCTCGCCCGTCGCATCGACAAATCCGTCACCGGGCTTGCGGTCAATTCGCCGGCCGATATCGAGGCCGTTCTCGCGGCTGTGCTCTGAACGCCCGCGGTTGCGGGCAGGTGATCTTGACGTCGGCTGAGACGCCGCCGTGGGAACCGAAGATAAAGGAAGATGATCATGCTCGACCTGACAGGCCGTAAAGCCTTGGTGACCGGCGCCTCCGGCGGCATCGGCGAAGAGATTGCCCGTATCCTGCACGCGCAGGGCGCGACCGTCGGTCTGCACGGTACCCGCGTCGAAAAGCTGGAGGAACTCGGCAACGCGCTCGGCGAGCGCGTGCACCTGTTCCCGGCCAACCTGTCGGACCGCGACGCCGTGAAGGCGCTCGGCGAAAAGGCCGAGAGCGAACTCGGCGGCGTCGACATTCTCGTCAACAATGCCGGGATCACCAAGGACGGCTTGTTCGTCCGCATGAGCGATGCCGACTGGGATGCCGTGCTGGAGGTCAACCTGACCGCCGTGTTCCGCCTGACCCGCGAGCTGACTCACCCGATGATGCGCCGCCGCCATGGCCGCATCATCAACATCACTTCCATCGTTGGCGTCACCGGCAATCCGGGGCAGGCGAACTATTGCGCCGCCAAGGCCGGCATGATCGGCTTTTCCAAGTCGCTCGCCCAGGAAATCGCGACCCGCAACGTGACGGTCAACTGTGTCGCCCCGGGCTTCATCGAAAGCGCGATGACCGGCAAGCTGAACGACAAGCAGAAGGACGCCATCATGGGGGCCATCCCGATGAAGCGCATGGGCACCGGTGCCGAGGTGGCAAGCGCCGTCGCCTATCTCGCGTCCAACGAGGCCGCTTACGTCACGGGCCAGACGATCCACGTCAATGGCGGCATGGCGATGATCTGAGTCGAGTGCGGGAAGGGCCGATCGCGGGCGGCGAAATTGCCCGTAAATGCTTGTTGAGCAAGGATTGGCGTCCCAAATTCGGACTTTGCGCGGCCGTTAAACCGTGTTAATCGGGCCGTAGTGGTCTGGACGGTGCGGGGCTTTCGCCCTTCGCCGGACGGTCCGAACGGATCACGGAGAAGACGCGGATGCCGGCTCGCTGGAGCCCGTCCGAGCTCTCCCGGTTTGAAGGATTGCCGGTTGAACCGCAGTGGTTTAACAGGCTTTGGCAAGGGAACGCTTTCGGGCGCCCCTGATAAAGAGAAAACGAAGGTCGAGGAATCCGACATGAGCGACATCGCAGAACGCGTAAAGAAAATTGTCATTGATCATCTTGGCGTCGATGCCGAAAAGGTAACTGAAGGCGCAAGCTTCATCGACGATCTCGGCGCGGACTCGCTCGACACGGTCGAACTGGTCATGGCCTTCGAAGAAGAATTCGGCGTTGAAATTCCGGACGACGCTGCCGATTCGATCCTGACCGTCGGCGATGCCGTCAAGTTCATCGAGAAGGCCCAGGCTTAATCGCCTAGCCTGAACGAACGGGTGCGGCGGGCGCGAAAGCAGCCCGCCCGCTAACTCCCGGTGACGCCGGTTCTGGTCCTGCCAAGAGACCGGTCTGTTCATCCGGACCTGGAAGAGCCCTCGGGCGGCCCAGATGTGGCTTCAGCCATCGGGGCAGACGCGACGAGGTCCCGCCGCGGGACCGGCTCCGTCGGCCGGTAGCGACCATTCGCGCCGGAGCATATCGAGACCTTACGAGGATGGATCGCGGTTCATGAGACGTGTCGTTATCACCGGTACCGGCATGGTATCGCCGCTGGGTTGCGGAACGGAAGCCAGCTGGGCGAGACTGATCGCCGGCGACAACGCCGCCCGCACCGTCACCGAGTTCGACGTTTCGGATCTCCCCGCCAAGATCGCCTGCCGCATTCCCTTCGGCGATGGTTCCAACGGCACGTTCAATGCCGATGACTGGATGGAACCGAAGGAACAGCGCAAGGTCGACCCCTTCATCATCTACGCCATGGCTGCGGCCGATATGGCGCTGGACGACGCGGGCTGGCACCCCAAGACCGACGACGACCAGATTGCCACGGGCGTGATGATCGGGTCCGGCATCGGCGGCCTCGAAGGCATCGTCGAGGGCGGCTACACGCTGCGCGACAAAGGCCCCCGCCGCGTTTCCCCTTTCTTCATTCCCGGCCGCCTGATCAATCTCGCCTCGGGCCAGGTATCGATCCGCCACAAGCTGCGCGGCCCCAATCACTCCGTTGTGACCGCCTGTTCGACCGGCGCGCACGCCATCGGCGACGCCTCCCGGCTGATCGCGCTCGGCGATGCCGACGTCATGGTGGCCGGCGGCACGGAATCACCGATCTCCCGCATCGCGCTTGCCGGCTTTGCCGCCTGCAAGGCGCTCTCGACCCAGCACAACGACGATCCGACCAAGGCCTCGCGCCCTTATGACAAGGACCGTGACGGCTTCGTCATGGGTGAGGGCGCCGGCATCGTCGTTCTGGAAGAACTCGAGCACGCCAAGGCGCGCGGCGCAAAGATCTATGCCGAAATCGTCGGCTACGGTCTCTCGGGCGATGCCTTCCACATCACCGCGCCGTCCGAGGACGGTGACGGGGCCTATCGCTGCATGAAGATGGCGCTGAAGCGCGCGGGCCTGCAACCCTCCGATATCGACTACATCAATGCCCACGGCACCTCGACCATGGCCGACACGATCGAGCTTGGCGCGGTCGAGCGGGTCGTCGGCGAGAGCGCCTCGGGCATCGCCATGTCCTCGACCAAGTCGGCGATCGGACACCTGCTGGGGGCTGCCGGCTCCGTCGAGGCGATCTTCTGCGCACTCGCCATTCGCGACAATATCGCGCCGCCGACGCTCAATCTCGACAACCCTTCCGTCGAGACGGCCATCGATCTCGTGCCGCATACGGCGCGCAAGAAGACCATCGATGTCGCGCTGTCGAACTCCTTCGGCTTCGGCGGCACCAATGCCACGCTGGTCATCCAGCGTTACGCCTGAGGCTCCTCGCGCAGACGTGATCGCAGACCCATGGCGGGCCCCGGACGATATTGTCCGGTGCCCACGATCCGGTCCTGTTTTTCGCCGCATTGCTCGTCTCAAAACAGCTCCCTGATCCAGCGCTTTCGACCTCGATAAAGGACTTGGTTGAAAGCGACAGGTTGTCAGGTTGGCGCACTGCAGGTCGGTGTCGTCTTTTGGCGAGAGACATGCTAGGGGTGGCCACGCTCGCGCAAGGCGGCCACGTCAGGCTGGCGGCCTGTCTCGATCGTTTTTTCGCTGTCCCGAACCTCTTCCGGAGTTCGCATCGGGAGGCGGGGCGTGCAGGATTGCGAACTCCGGATGCAGGACAGGCGTGAACGACGGACAAGAAAACAGCACGGCTCCGAGCGGCCGGAACGAGGGTGGCACCAAGGGGCCGATCATTCCGAAATCGCCGATCGAAGCTCTGCGACCGGAAAAGGTTCCGCAGCCCCCCAAGCGCTCGCGCAAGGCGCGCAGCCAGGTGGTCATTTTCCTCAACTTCCTGATGACCGTCATCGTCGTGCTGACGCTGGCGGCGGCCGGCACGGCCTATTACGCCATGACCTCCTATGAGGCACGGGGACCGCTTGTCGCCAACAGCAATTTCATCGTGCGCAACGGCGCCGGCATTGCAGAGATCGCCTCGAGCCTGGAGCGCAACCAGATCGTCTCCGACGGCCGCGTCTTCCGCTTCATGTCGGAAGCCTATCTGGATGACGAGACCCTGAAGGCCGGCGAGTACGAGATCAAGGCGGGTGCCTCGATGCAGGAGATCATGGAGCTTCTGAAGTCGGGCAAGTCGATCCTCTATTCGGCGTCTCTTCCCGAAGGCCTCACCGTCAAACAGATGTTCCGCAAGCTGCAGGACGATCCGATTCTCGAAGGCGACCTGCCGGCAAACCTTCCGGCCGAGGGCACGTTGCGCCCCGATACCTACAAGTTCTCGCGTGGCACCAAGCGCGCTGAGATCGTCGCCCAGGCGACGGCCGCGCAGAAGACCATCGTCGATCAGATCTGGGCGAAGCGCGACGAGAAGCTGCCGATCAAGACACGGGAGGAGTTCGTCACCCTTGCCTCGATTGTGGAGAAGGAAACTGGCATCGCCGACGAGCGCTCGCGCGTCGCCTCGGTCTTCCTCAACCGCCTCGACAAGGGCATGCGGCTGCAGTCCGACCCGACGATCATCTACGGCATCTTCGGCGGCGAGGGGAAACCGGCGGATCGCCCGATCCTGCGCTCCGATCTCGAAAAGAAGACGCCTTACAACACCTACGTCATCAAGGGCCTGCCCCCGACGCCGATCGCCAATCCAGGCCGGGCCGCGCTCGAAGCCGTCGCCAATCCCTCGCGCACCGCCGACCTCTACTTCGTAGCGGACGGCACGGGCGGCCACGTCTTTGCGTCCACGCTCGACGATCACAACGCCAATGTCCGCCGCTGGCGCAAGCTGGAAGCGGAGAAGGCCAGCGCCGCCAAGGCGGCCGGCGCCGCGGCTCCGCCCGCAGACGCCGCAGAGGCGCCTGTCCAGAACTGAGTCTCCGCTTGGCCTTCCAAGCCTTACAATTGGCCCGGCCCCGGCACGTCACCTTGTGGATGACGCGCCGGGGCCGGGCCCGCTTTCGCAATAGGCCTTGCGGGCGCCGTCGTTGCGGCCTTAAACAGGACGCTCGCTTGTCCCCGCGGCGTTTCCCCAGGAGTCCCCCATGCCCTTGCAGTCCATGACGGGATTTGCCCGCCGCGAGGGTACGTCCGGCCGCAGCCGCTGGGCCTGGGAATTGCGCTCGGTCAACGGCAAAGGCCTTGATGTTAAGCTGCGCCTGCCCGGTGGGCTCGAAGCGCTCGACGCCGATATCCGGCGACGGATCGCCGCTCGCTTCTCGCGCGGCAATATGCAGGTCGGCCTCAGCCTCAATGCCGGGGAAACGCAGATCCAGACGACCATCAACCAGACGGCGCTCGCCTCCGTTCTGTCGCTTCGCGAGCAGTTGCGCGATGTGATCGACCCCGCGCCGCTGAAGCTCGACACACTGCTCGCCATCCGCGGCGTCATCGATTTCAAGGAGCCGGAAGAGAGCGAGGCCGACAAGGTGGCGCGGGAAGCGGCCGTCCTTGAGGGCCTCGACCTCGCACTCGCCGATCTCGCCACGATGCGCGAAAGCGAAGGCGCGGCGCTCGAACAGGTACTCTTGCTAGAGATCGGCGAGATGGAAACGCTGTTGAGCGCGATCGAGGCCGATCCGTCACGCACCCCCTCGGCCATCGCGGCAAGGCTCGTCCAGCAGATCGACTGGCTGACGAGCCATGCCGCCGCGCTCGACCGCGACCGCCTGTATGCGGAAACGGCGCTGCTGGCTGCCAAGGCCGATGTCCGCGAAGAGCTTGACCGGCTGCGGGCGCATATCGCGGCCGCCCGCACGCTTCTGTCGAAAGGCGGTCCGATTGGCCGCAAACTCGACTTTCTTTGCCAGGAATTTAACCGGGAAACCAATACGATCTGTTCGAAGTCCACCTCCGCCGCCGTCACGGCCGCAGGCGTCGACCTCAAGGTCGTCATCGACCAGTTCCGCGAACAGGTCCAGAATCTGGAGTAATGATGAGACCCGCCGAAACACCCACGAAGGCTTCAACGATTGCACGCCGGGGCCTGATGCTTGTCATCTCCTCGCCGTCCGGCGCCGGCAAGTCCACCATCGCCCGCAACCTGCTGGAGGCCGATCCGGAGATGAGCATCTCCGTCAGCGTCACCACGCGCAAGCGCCGCCCGAGCGAGATCGACGGCCGTCACTATCACTTCAAGTCGATCCGCGAGTTCGAGGGCCTGCGCCAGACGGAAGCCCTGCTGGAATGGGCCGAGGTCCACGGCAACTTCTACGGCACGCCGCGCGATGCGGTGGAAGAAGCGATGTCGGAAGGCCGCGACATGCTGTTCGACATCGACTGGCAGGGCGCCCAGCAGCTTCAGGACAAGATGTCCGGCGACGTCGTCTCGATTTTCATTCTGCCGCCGACCATGGCGGAACTCCAGTCCCGCCTGCACCGCCGCGCCGAGGATACGGACGAGGTCATCGCCACGCGCCTCGCCAATTCCCGCGCCGAAATCGAGCACTGGCTGGAATACGACTACATCGTCGTCAACGAGGATCTGGACACGGCCTTCGCCGCTGTCCGCGCCATCGTCGAAGCCGAACGCCTCCGCCGCGACCGCCGCCCCGGCCTGTTCGAATATGTGCAGGGCTTGCTGACGGAAACGCCGAAGCTCGTCTAAACGCTCTACCGGAGGAGCGCGGATTGCGCTTCTCGAACGCGCTTAAAGGCAGTTCGCCAGCCGGCAGAATTCCTCGACCGACAATGTCTCGGCCCGCCGCTGCGGATCGATGTCCGCCTTGGCGAGCAGCGCCTCGCCGCCGAGCGATTTGACGCTCTGGCGCAGCATCTTGCGTCTCTGGCCGAAGGCGGCCTGCGTCACGCGTTCCAGTGCCGCGATCGGGCAGGGGATCGGGTTTTCGCGCGGCTCCAGGTGCACGACGGTCGAGGTGACCTTGGGTGGCGGCGTGAAGGCTTGCGGGGGGACGTCGAAGGCCATGCGAGCCTCCGTGCGCCAGCCGGCGAGCACGCCGAGCCGACCGTAGTGGTCGTTCGTCTCGTCCGCCACGATCCGCAGGCCCACCTCGCGCTGGAACATCAGCGTCATCGAGGCGTAGAAGGGCGGCCAGGTGTCGGATGTCAGCCAGTTCACGAGCAGCTGCGTGCCGATGTTGTAAGGCAGGTTGGCGATGATGCGGATCGGGCCTTTAGCGCCCGACTGGCGTGCCAGTTCAACGAAATCGACCTTCAGTGCGTCCCCTTCGATGACCTCGAGCCGGCCGGGATAATGATCGGAAATCTCGGCAAGCGCCGGCAGGCAGCGGCTGTCGCGCTCGATGGCGATCAGCTTGCGGACGCCGAGCGATAGAATTGCGCGCGTCAGCCCACCGGGACCGGGGCCCACCTCGATG
This sequence comes from Rhizobium sp. PP-CC-3A-592, assembly GCF_003217095.1. Taxonomy (GTDB): domain Bacteria; phylum Pseudomonadota; class Alphaproteobacteria; order Rhizobiales; family Rhizobiaceae; genus Ferranicluibacter. The sequence goes on along the minus strand of NZ_QJSR01000001.1, from coordinate 469,489 downwards.
ACGGTCGCATCTTCAAGCGGACCGGCCGTTCGCGCGATCTTCTGCGTGAGGTTGAGGTCGAGGAGGAAGTTCTGGCCGAGCGCCTTTTTGGCATCCAGCCCATGGCGCTGGATCACGTCGCGCAGAGGCGGCAGTCCGTCGATGGCGGCCATCAGGAGGCGCTCTCGATGCCGGCGTTTTCGATGTCGCTGCGCTCGGTATCGGCGAGCTCACGCGCCATGCGCAGCGCCGCAACGAGGCTGTCCGCCCGCGCGATCGTGCGCCCATCCACCCGCTGCCCGGCGATGCCGAATGCGGTACCATGGTCGGGCGAGGTGCGGATGAAGGGCAGGCCGAGCGTGACGTTGACGCTGTCGTCGAAGCCCAGCGCCTTGGCCGGGATCAGCGCCTGATCGTGATACATGCAGAGCGCGACGTCGTAAGTGGCGCGCGCCCGGTCGTGAAACATCGTGTCGGCGGGCAAGGGACCGACGGCGTCGATACCCTCGGCCTGCAAGCGTTCGACCACGGGACGAATGATGGCGTCGTCTTCAAGTCCCAGCGCACCGCTCTCGCCGGCATGCGGGTTGAGCCCCGCGATCGCCAGCCGTGGGGCGGCGATGCCGAAGCGGGCCTTGAGGTCGGCTGCGGTGATGACGGCCGTCCGGTAGATGAGGTCCGCGGTCAGCAGACCTGGCACGTCCTTCAGGGGAATATGGATCGTCACGGGCACCGCTCGAAGCTTCGGGCCGGCCAGCATCATGATCGGCAGCAGTGGCTTGTTGCGCGCGACGCTGCCAAGTTCTGCCAGGAACTCGGTATGTCCGGGAAAGCGAAAGCCCGCCGCATAGAGCACGGATTTGGCGATCGGGTTGGTGACGACGGCGGCAGTCTGGGAGGCCAGCGTCATCTGTACGGCCGTCTGGATTGCCCCGATGACCGCCGGTGCATTGGCGCTGTCGGCACGGCCCGCGATCACGGGCGCCGGGCAGACGATAGGGAGCACGGGAAGGCTGTGGGCGAAGACGCCGGCGGCCGAGCGGTTGTCTGCCTCGGCAATCGGAACGTCGAGGCCGAGCAGGCGTGCCCGTTCGGCAAGAACCGCGGGATCGCCGATGAAGAGAAAGGGAGCAAGCCCGAGCTCGTCGCGGCGCATCCAGGCGTCCAGCGTGACGTCGAGCCCGATACCGGCCGGGTCGCCCATGGTCAGGGCAAGCGGCGCCCGGGTCTCGTCTGTCATGATGGTCCGGTTACTTCGCCAGGATCTGCGCGCGCTTGCGCAGTTCTTCCATGTATTTCACGCTGTTCGGGTCCTCGCCGCCCTTCTGCTTGCCGAGATCCTCGGCGCGGAAGACGACTTCGGCCGCCAGATCGTCGGAAACCTGCCGCTTCTTGCAGATGCCCAGATATTCGACGCCCCGTTCGGTCACGCGGGTCGTGGTCGTGGTGCCGTCGCCAGCCTTTTCGACCAGCGGGCGCCAGTCCTCGGGAATTTCCTGCACCATCATGCGGCCGAGATTGCGGATGGAAACGTCACGCATGGTCGCGGCAAAGGTCTTGGCATCGTCGCAGCCCGGATAGGACGAGCGCGAGGCATTGGCTTCGGCCTGGCGCTTGCCCATGATGGCATTGCGCTTGGCAGCGGGAACGACGAAGATCACCTGTTGAAGGAAGTATTCGGTCGTCACCGGCTTGTTGCCGCCATTCTCCTGCATGCGGCGCACCAGCTCTTCGTTGGAGAGACGCCCGCCGCCGCTGCCGAAGCGCAGGCGCACGGCCCGCGGCCAACTCATGGAAATCGCGACATAGGATTTGAAATGGTCGATGCCGACGCCAGCCTGGGCCAGAACCTGGGTGAGCTGCGCCACGGACAGCTTGTTTCCCGCCGCAAATCGCGCCACGGCCGCATCCACCTCTTCGGTGCTCACGGACTGCTGGAGGCGCAGCACTTCGGCGCGCTTCAGCACTTCGTCGATCATCTGCTCGCGCGCGCCGGCCGAACTCTGCCGCTGCAGCTTGAGGAAGGCCGCACGCTTGGCGATGTCACCGGTCGTGATCGGCGTTCCGTTGACGACGACGGCGACCCCGGTGCCCGCACCCGCTGCTGCAGCGGGCAGGGTGGTCGGCAGGCAGAGCGCGCCGGCCAGCAGGCCTGCGCGCAGAATACCTGCTGCCACTCGCAGTGAAGATCGTTTTTGCACGGTTCCGTTGCCCATCAGACATCCCCTTCAGAGCAAGCCGCACATTTTAAGGGGCTCGCAACGCTCCATGAAGCGCCAAGCCTGCGGCTGCGCCTGTTTCCCGCTGGATGCATAAACCATGCGGCCGAATGATGACAAGCCCTCGATATCACTGAGCATGGGCGCGAGACCGCGCACACAAGCCTGTTTTCCGTCACGAGGACCGCGGTCAGTCCAGCGCGTTGAACGAGCTGTCACCGACATTGATGTCACCCAGCGTGCGGAAGGAGATCCGCGCACCGATCGACCAGTCATTGGCGAGCGACTGGTCCGGGTCGCGTTCGTTCTTGTAGACGAGCGAGAACAGCGTGTCCTGGTCGTCATAGGTGATGCCGAGGCCGTTGCGGGTCACGAGGCTGTTGTTGATGTCGTAGGTGACCGAGCCGAACACCGACCAGTACTCGCGGAACCGCCAGGCGGCCGCCGTCTGAATTTCGTCCTGATCGTAGGGCGAGCCATAGGTCGGCTGCGCCTTAATGCTGGTATAGGTGATGGCCGTCTGCCAGGCGATGCCTTCGTAGCCGACCGAGAAGTCCGTCCGGCGCAGGTCGAAATCCTCTTCGTCCAGCCGGCCGCTGAGGCTGGCCGTCAGGCCGGACGGTGCATCGATGCCGAACATGCCGACATAGTCGGACCGGTCGCTTTCAAGGCCCGAATCGGCACCCACCTTCACGAGGTCGTCCGTCGCGAACGAATTGACGCCGCCGAGATGAAAGGACTGGCCGACGATGCTGCGAACGCCGTAGCCATTGCCGAGCGTGCCCGTGTAGCGCATGCCGAGATTGGCGCGCGAGCCGCCCTCGATGCGGTCGAAGCCCGAAAACTTGTCCCGCTCGAACAGGTTGGTCGCGTCGAACACGAAGCTCTGTGCGTCCTCGTTCGGCAGGCTGCCCGGATTGCTCTCATCCGGACGAACATAGACCTGAGCGATCGGCTCGAAGATGTGACTGCTGTTGGCGGTCGCCATCAGGATCGGATAGCGCGCCTCGAGCCCGGCCGTCGCCATGCCGCGCGTCGAGGTGTCGTCGCCGTTATAGTCCCCGGTATAGGCGGGACCGGGATTGTCCATTGTCAGGCCGAGAATATCGCCGCGCGCCGCCAGAAGCGGCGTCAGCGACAGGCCGCCGGGGACGATGAAGGTTTTCTTCCACTCGGCTTCCGCCGTCAGGCGATGCGCCGTGCCTTCAAGACCACGGAACCGGTCGACGCCGAACACGTCGACGGAGTCTTCCCGGTTGCGGTTGACGTTGGTCAGGTTAACGGTCGCGGAAAGCTCACCGCCGGCAACCGCCTGCGGCGCCGTATAGTCATAGTCGAGGACCTGCGCGTAAGCCTGCTTGTTCTCGGCCACGCTGTCCGGATCGGCATCCTGAATATCGAAGTAGAAGGCGCGCAGATCGAAATAATTGCGCTTGCCCAGACCCGTCAGATAGGCCTGGTTTGTATGCGTCGTGCCATCGAACGTCGAGAGCTCATACGTCTTTGCGAAGTTGTTGTCGCTCTGGACGAGGACATCCCAGCCGAACGACCAGCGCGGATTGATCTTGAAGTCGGCGCGCGAGCCGATGAGGCCGCGTTCCGTCTCCTGCGCGTCCACGGTTCCGTCCGTAAACGAGCTGCGATCCATCTGGCTGATGCCCGCCATGCGCAGGACGTGCTGCCCCGTTTCGAAGCGCTGGCGGAACTCGCCTTCCAGCAGGAAGCCCTGGCGCGTGAGCCCGGTCGCCGTCACGGTCGCATCCATGGTGGGCGAGATCGCCCAGTAATAGGGAACGCTGACGCCGGCACCCAGCTTCTGCGTGTAGCGGAACCGCGGGAACAGGAAGCCGCTCTTGCGCTTCACCGTACCGTCGGGAACCTCCAGCACGGGCAGGTACAGGATTGGCTTGCCGAACAGTTCGAAGCGGGCGTTCTCCAGCCGCACGGTGTGCGTCTTGCCGTTCTGTATGATGCGCTGCGCCTTGATGTGCCAGAGCGAGCGGTAGTCCGGATTGGTCGCACACGGCGTACAGGCCGTATAGACCGCTTGGTTCAGGATGATCTCGTCGCCATTGCGCCGCTCGCCGTTGACGGCGGCAAGCTTGGTCAGGTCCGTCGTCTCGACGCGCATCGTCTCGATGAAGCCATCGGCGAAATTGTCCGTGACGTCCATCTTCTCGGCATAGATCTTGTTGCCGGTCGGCTCGATCAGCTCGATCTGGCCGGTCGCGACGATCCGGCCGGTCTTCTGGCTGTATTCGACCTGCTGGGCGACCATCTGATAGCCGCCATAATTGATCTGCACGGCGCCGCGCACGATGACGCGTTCGGCGTCGCGATTGTACACGAGCTCGTTAGCCGACAGCACCATCTTGGCGTCGTCGGGCAGTTTCGGCGCAAGCGTCGTCGGCGCCGACTGAGCGAAGGCCGAACCGGACGCGCCGGGGGATACGGAAAGGCATGCAACGCTGGAAAGCAGTATGGCCGCCAGTAGCCTTGTATGATTGCGGTCACAGCCCGCCACTAGCCATCCTCCTGATGCAACAAAATCGTGGACCCCAGCGCCATCGCGACAACAACCGGCAACCAGGCTGCAACGAACGGAGGCAAGATGCCGCTGCTCCCGAATGCTCTGACCAGCACGGTCACGACATAAAGCACGAAGCCTGCCAGGATTCCACCGAGAATTACCGAGCGCGATTGGTGGAAGCGGCTGAATTTCAGCGACACGCTTGCGGCAATCAGCGTCATGGCGACGAGAAGAAGCGGCAGGGACAACAGCGAGTGAAGCTGGGTCTGCATGCCGTAGGTCGGAAACCCGAAGGATTTCGCGATCGAAATTTTATGGGGAAGCTCGAAAAACGGAATGGATTCAGCTTTGTCGAGCGATTCCTGAACGAATTCCGCACGGAGATTGGTCGGCAACCGTGCCGTTTCGAAACGCTTCGGCAGAACACCGTTGCGGGTCTCGGTCACCCCGTTCAGCAACCAGTAACCATCTTCGAGTTTTGCGTTCTGCGCATCCTGTCGGAAGACGATACGGCCCTGCTTGTCGAGGTGGATCACGGTGACGGTGACCAGCGTCCGGCCATCGTCCTGCACGGCGCGCGCGCCGATGATGCTGTCGTCGTCACCATAGATCTGGCGCAGCCAGGGAATGGTCTTGGAGCCGCGCGACGACGAGCTTCCCCAGTTGGTCTCCAGAAGCTCGGCACTGCGCGAACCCCAGGCGGCGATCGGGTTGAGAATGGCGACCGCAAGCGCGCCGAACAGCAGGGCACCGAGCACGAAGGGCTGCAGAAACTGCCAGGCCGAAATGCCCGCCGCCCGCGTCACCACCAGCTCGTAGCGGCGGTTGAGCGCGATCAGCGTCACCATGCCGGCAAACAGCGCGATGAAGGGCACGGTCTGCTGCATGATCATGGGAATGCGCATGGCGGTCATCAGCAGCGCACCGCCGAGCGAGTAGCCCGGCAGGTTCGACATGCGGTTGGAGAGTTCGCTGAAATCGATGATGAAGACGAGCGAGAACACGCCGATGAGGAACCAGCCGATCGTCACCATGAAGCGGCGAAAGAAGTAGATTTTGAGCGTGCTCATCGGATCAGCGCGCCTCCCGGTCGGAATTGCCGAAACGCAGCAGGCGGATCCGGCCGGTCAGGTCGGCGAACTTCTCCTGGAGGGTTCTGGGAATGACAAGCCGCTTGTTGCTTGCGAGCTGGCGAATGCACAGGAACGTCGTGATGGCGGGAATGACGTACATCAGCGGCACGAAGAACTGTTCTTCCTCCGCCCCGTTCGCCGCATAGAAGGTCATCCAGCGGAAGAGCAGCATCAGCAGCAGGGCCGTCGCCGTCGGGTGCAGGCGGGCTTCGCGGTGCGAGCGCGCGTCGCTGCTGACGACAAGACCGATGAGCGCGAAGATGATGGGGAACGTCCACTCCGTCAGCCGGCGGTGCAGCTCGGCGACATAAGTCTGCGGACGGCGCTGGTAATTGCTGTCTTCCGGGTCGGGGTGGAGGAGCGTGAAGAGATCCTGGTCCTGGGCGCGCAGGGTTGCAGCACCCACCTTGCGGGTCATCTCGGTCAGGTCGAAGGCGTAGCTGTCGAACTTGATGATGGAGACGCCGCCGTCCGGCAGCTTCCGGTGCACTTCGCCGTCCTTCATCACCAGTGCGGAGCTTTGCTCATCCACCGCACCCTCGCGGGCATAATAGACGAACTCGACGTTCGGATCGCGCGAATCGCCGACGAAGATGCCGGTGAGAACGCCACCGCCGCGCCGGCCGCCGATCTGGATGTAGAGGCCGTCGGCGATCTTGCGGAAGGTGTTCTCCTGCACGACCGAGGAGAGAAGGTCGGCATTGGCGCTCGCGATCATCTGGCGCACTTCCTGGCGCACCACCGGCTCCAGGAAATTGTCCACGGTGAAGGACACCGCACTAACGGCAAGGGCCAAGCCGAGAATCGGCCGCAGGATGATGCCGCGGCTGCCGCCCGCCGATTCGATCACCGTCAGTTCCGAATCGTTGTTCATCGTCGCCAAGGCCTGCGTGATGCCGATGGCGAGCGCGAACGGCAGAACGAGCGGGATGACGGTCGGCAGAATGAGCGTCGCAAGCTGCACGAAAGCACCGATCGACTGACCGGTGTCGGTCACCAGATTGATGCGCTGCAGCGCCTGCGTCGTCCAGATGATGCCGAGAACCGGCAGCAGTGCCGACAGGAACATCTGGACGACACGCCGGAGAATATAGCTTTGGAGAATGGTCATCGCAGCCTGTTCCGGGCGCATGCGGGCGCGGACGGGTCCGTCCGGCGGGCTGCTCTGGCGCACGAGCGCTGTTGGGCTTTGATCATCATCGGTATCGCAGTAGCCAAGTTACTGAGGGCCCGCAACGCTCAGGCTGTCATCGACGCCTAGATTTTCCCATTTGGTGTCTTTTTGGTGACGCATCGATCCGATCGCACGGCACAAGCTTAACGGCCATGTTTCCCGCCCGGACGATGAGAGAAGCGAACCGCCCGCGGGTTTTGCTTGGCCTTTGCGTCCCGTCACGCTACGTCGGTAGCGAAGACGCGATGAACGGTTGACGACGTCGTGCCTGTGGAAAAACATGCTTTAAAGACGGTGCCCGGCCGAGCGTCCGGGCGGCGGAAGGATCGGAGCGAAAATGGCCGGAATGTTCGAGATTGTCTTCAAGGCCCAGCGTAAGAAGACGGATGGCACGGTCCTGTGCCTGGTGGCTGCCGAGCACGAGGCGGCAGGTGCGGCGACGGTCGACCCCTCAGGCGTCATCGCCCGCGCGGCCAAGGCCGGAAAGTTCAAGGCGCGCGCCCTCTCGACGCTCGATATTCTCGCGCCCGAAGGCTCCCCGGCCGATCGCATCTTCCTCCTCGGCCTCGGCGATCCCAAGGCGCAGACGGCGCATGACTGGCTGAAGGCCGGGGGAACCGCAGCGGCGAAGTTGCGCGGCGCAGGCGACGCCACGGTGTTCCTGGACGCGCCCGGCGTCGAGATCACGCCGCGTGCGGCCGCCGATTTCGCGCTTGGCATGGAGCTGAACGCCTACCGCTTCGACAGCTACAAGACCAAGAAGAAGCCGGATGAGGAGCCGACGCCGCAGCGCACGAAGGTGACGATCATCACCGCGATCGCCGATGAGGCCAAGAAGGGACTGGCGCTGTCCGAAGCCGTCTCCGAAGGCGTGTTCATCGCCCGCGATCTCGTCAACGAGCCGCCGAACGTGCTCGGTCCGATCGAATTCGCCGCCAAGGCGAAGGCACTCGAGGACCTCGGCGTCGAGGTCGAGATCCTCGGCGAGAGCGAGATGAAGGACTTGGGCATGGGCGCGCTTCTGAGCGTCGCGCAAGGCTCCGCCCGTCCGCCGCGCCTCGTGGTGATGCGCTGGAACGGCGGCGCAAAGAAGGACAAGCCCGTTGCCTTCATCGGCAAGGGCGTCGTGTTCGATTCGGGCGGCATCTCGATCAAGCCCGGTGCCGGCATGGAGGACATGAAGGGCGACATGGGCGGAGCCGCCGCCGTCACCGGCCTCATGCACGTGCTTGCGGCGCGCAAGGCCAAGGCCAACGTCGTCGGCATCATCGGCCTCGTGGAAAACATGCCGGACGGCAATGCCTATCGTCCGGGCGATATCGTCACCTCCATGTCGGGGCAGACGATCGAGATCATCAACACCGATGCCGAAGGCCGCCTCGTGCTCTGCGATGCGCTCTGGTACTGCAACGAGCGTTTCCAGCCGCGCTTCATGATTAACCTCGCCACGCTGACGGGGGCGATCCTCGTGGCGCTCGGCGGCCACCAGGCCGGCTTGTTCTGCAACGACGACACGCTCGCCGGCGAGATCACGCAGGCGGGTCTCGTCACGCAGGAGCGCGTCTGGCGCATGCCGCTCGGTCCGGAATACGACAAGATGATCGACAGCAAGTTCGCCGATATGAAGAACACCGGCGGCCGGCATGCCGGCTCGATCACCGCGGCACAGTTCCTCAAGCGCTTCGTTAAGGACACGCCCTGGGCGCATCTCGACATCGCCGGCACGGCCATGGGCTCGCCGAACGACGAGATCAACCAGTCCTGGGCGTCGGGCTACGGCGTTCGCCTGCTGAACGAGCTCGTGCGCGCGCGCTACGAGAGCTGAGGCGACCTTGTGAAAGGCATGGGCCCGACGTGACGGACATCCTGTTCTATCACCTGACCGAATCGAAGCTGGAGGATGCCCTGCCGCCGCTGGTCGACAAGAGTGTCGAACGCGGCTGGCGGGTCGTCGTCCAGACGGCCGACGAGGAACGGCGCGACAGGCTGGACGATCACCTCTGGACCTGGCGGGAAGACAGCTTTCTCCCGCACGCCACCGATGACGGCCCGCATGCGGCCGTATCGCCCGAAAACCAGCCGGTGCTGCTGACCACGGGCACCGGCAATGCCAACAACGCGACCGTCCGCTTTCTCGTGGACGGCGCCGTGCCCCCCGATCTCGCATCTTACGACCGCGTCGTCTTCATGTTCGATGGCTACGACCAGCCGCAGCTCGAAGGCGCGCGCGCCCAGTGGAAACGGCTGAAGGGGGAGGGCCATGCGCTGACCTACTGGCAGCAGAGCAGTGAGGGGCGGTGGGAGAAAAAGGCATGACGGGCGGTGGTGACGGGGAGACTGGACCGCCGCCGCTGAAGGCCCGCACCCGCCCGACGGGCGTGACCGCAACCGTTGGCCGCACGGGCTTTCCGCATCTGACCAGTGTCACGGGCGGCACGCTCGACATCGTCACCGGCGCCTCGCAGCCCGGCTTCAACCCCATCGATCTCCTCTACGCCTCGCTCTCCGCCTGCCTCGTGCTCAGCGCGCGCATCGCCGCCAGCCGCATGGGCATCCTCGCTGGGATCACCGACATTCAGGCAGAGGTCACGGGAGAGAAAACCAAGGATGAACCGAGCAGAATCATCCGCTTCGACATCGTGTTCACGTTTACGGGCGATCTGGATGCAGAAACGCGCCGGCATCTGGCGGAGGCGGCAGAAGAGATCTGCACCGTCAGCAACACGCTGCAAGGTGAGGCGCTGTTCGACATTCGGGTAGCGGACTAAGCGTCAAGGCTTATTCGTGACTTCCGGCGTCTTCCGCCCGGACCTTCCGCATCTCCACACCACCGACACGAAAACGGGCCGCTTTCGCGGCCCGCTCCATAGTCATCTCCGCGCGAAACTTCAGCGACGGATATAGAGGTTGTCGTCGTCGCGCTGGCGACCGCCAAGTGCCGCACCGATGCCGGCACAGATGGCGCCGATGAGGAGCGACACGGCGCCGATAAGGGCGGTGGTGGCGCTGGCCTTGCGGGCGGTCTCTGCGGCATCGGCCGCTGCGGTCTTCGCGTCTTCGATGCTCTTCAGCACGCTATCGACACGGCTGTTGGCGTCCGCTTCCGACAGGCCGGTGCGGGCGGCGATCAGCTGCGACAGATACGTCCGATCGCCTTCCGGGATCGTGCCGGTCGTCGCGCCGTTCATCAGGATGCGCGAGACCTCGGAGGTCGCATCCGTGCCGTTCGGGCCTGCCTGCGCGGTGCGCGGATCGGCCGGGCGCAGCAGCGTATCGACGAAGTAGGACGTCGCATTGCCGGCACTGTCGGAGGTGGCCGCAGCCCCTGCCGTCGTGGCCGCCGCTGCTCCGGTCAGCGAGGCTGCAGCCTGCACGCCGGTGCCGATGGTCGAGGAGACGACGGAGCCGAGCAGACCCGCAGCGAGCAGCGTTGCGATCGCCCAGGCGAGAATGCCGTGCGCGGTGTCGCGGAAGAACGCCTCGTCATTGTGAATGCCGCTCCACTTCGTCCGCAGGCGACCGGTCATGTAGCCACCGAAGGCCGAGGACAGCCACTGCACGATGACGAGCCAGACGGCAGCCGAGACCGCGAAGGTCGTAACCGAGGGGCCTTCGCCGCCGAAGGGTGATGCGAGGCTGAGGCCGAGGCCAGAGCCGAGAAGGGTGAGAAGCAGGGTCAGCGCCGATGCAGCAACGGCGCCCGCGAAGATGGCGCCCCAGCTAACGGCGGATTTTGCGGATTCGGCCGCGGACACGGAGGCCGCCGCCGCGGGAATGGCGGCGGAGAGGGGCTTTGCCATCCGGATCTCCTAGCGCACGAACAGCATGATCAGGATGATGATCGGGATCGGAATCCCAAGCAGCCAGAGAAGAATTCCGCGTCCCATAATGTCTCTCCTTGTATGTCCGGACGCACGGTCCGGCTTTGACCACCGTCAACGAGGCGAGGAGAGAAAAGTTCCGCGAGATCGGGCGAGAAGGCCGCGCCTTCCGCCTGAAATGAAACGCTTTTTTAGCCGGATGAGAAAGGTGCGGCCGAATCAGGCCTGCGTGCCGCCGACCGTCATGTCGTTCATGCGCAAATGCGGCTGGCCGACGCCCACGGGCACCCACTGTCCGCCCTTGCCGCAATTGCCCATACCGGTGTCGAGCTGCATATCGTTGCCGATCATGGTGATGCGCTTCATGGCGTCCGGGCCATTGCCGATCAGCATGGCGCCCTTCACCGGCGCGCCGACCTTGCCGTTCTCGATGAGATAGGCCTCGGTGCAGCCGAACACGAACTTGCCGGAGGTGATATCCACCTGGCCGCCGCCGAACGACACGGCATAGATGCCTCGTTTGACCGATGCGATGATCTCCTCCGGCGTCTTGTCGCCGGCCAGCATATAGGTGTTGGTCATGCGCGGCATCGGCACGTGGGAGTAGGATTCGCGCCGCCCGTTGCCGGTGGCCTTCATGCCCATCAGGCGGGCATTCTGCCGGTCCTGCATGTAGCCGACCAGCTTTCCGTCGTCGATCAGCACGTTGTAGGCCGACGGCGTGCCTTCGTCGTCCACGGTCAGTGATCCCCGGCGGGATTCGATCGTCCCGTCATCCACCACCGTCACGCCTTTTGCGGCCACCTGCTCGCCGATCAGGCCGGCGAAGGCGGAGGTCTTCTTGCGGTTGAAGTCGCCCTCGAGCCCATGGCCGACGGCCTCATGCAGCATCACGCCCGGCCATCCCGACGACAGCACCACATCCATGGTGCCGGCCGGCGTGTCGATCGCCTCGAGATTGACGAGCGCCTGCCGCAGCGCCTCGTCGGCCCCGTGGCGCCAGGTCTCGCCGGTGATCAGATCGCCGAAGCCGCGCCGCCCGCCGAAGCCGTAGGAGCCGCTCTCCTGTTTATCGCCGTCGCCGACGACCACGGAAACATTGACCCGCGTCATCGGCCGGATGTCCTGCACATGTTCGCCATCGGCGCGCAGGATATCGACCACCTGCCAGCTGGCGGCAATGGACGCCGTGACCTGCCGGACCTTCGGGTCTTTCGCCCTGACATAGGCGTCGATCTCCGACAGCAACGCGACCTTCGCCTCGAAGCTCGGCTCGCCGATCGGGTTCTCGTCGCCATAAAGCTTGCGGTTGGTCTTCTGGGGGGCGGCCGCGTGGGTGCCGGCATAGCCGCGCGTGACGGCGGAAACCGCATCCGACGCGCGCTTCAGCGCTGCGAGCGACAGATCGCCGGAATGGGCGTAACCGACCGCTTCACCCGCCACGGCCCGCAGGCCAAAACCCTGGTCCGTATTGAAGCTGCCGCCCTTCAGGCGGCCATTGTCGAAGGACAGCGATTCCGACTGGATGTGTTCCATGAACAACTCGCCATCGTCGGCGCCCTGCAGCGTCTCGGCAAGAATACGCCGCACCGCCGCCTCGTCGCCGTCGAACAGGGTGATGAGGTCGGTATTCATGTCTGGCACTCCGTCAGAAGGGTGAAGCCGCTATGTAGGCACGCGCCGGGGGCGGGGCAAGGCGGATGTTAAGGGCCCTCTCTCCAATGCTTCATGGAGAGGGTCTTTCTTAATTCTTCACGAACCCGCAGAAACCTCACGGCAGCGCGTCATACCCCTCGCCAAATCCCTTGAGATCGACGGGAATGCCAATGCCCTCTTCCGGCGACTGAAACACGATGAAGGTCGCGGTGGCGCCCGAGCGGAAGGTCTTCAGCAGCTCTTCCTCCAGCACCACCTCGGCATAGCAGCCATCGGAGAAGCAGCGAACGAAATAGGCGCGGCCTATATCCTTGCCGTCGACGTTCAGCCCGAGACCGTTCGGCAGCAGCACGCCGAGCGGTGCGAGAACGCGCAGGATCTTCGCCTTGCGGTCCGCCGTCTTCAGAACCACCACCGATAGGCCGACCTCCGGCCGGTCCTCGGCGATCACGTTCTGCATCAGCGCGCATTGTTCGGCAGAGGCCCCGGCCGGCTGGTCGCAGACGATGGACCACGCGCCATGATTGGACTTCACAGTGCCGGGGGCAGCGGGCGTCTGCTGCTGTGCGACAGCCGCGACGGGCAGAAGCGCCAGAGGCACTGCCAGGGCCAGAGCCGCGGCGGCTCCGATGATCGACGGGCGTAGAAACAGGGACAGGCCCATGAAAACCTCAAAATACCGAATCAGTCCGGCTATTCTTGAAGGGCCGGCCCGGAAATGAAAACCCCTGGAGGGGCGCGTGACGTCTCGTGCCGTCCGTCTTCTCCGGTATCCCGTCGAAGGCCGAACCCGTTCCATCGAAGACCAAAGACACATGTCAAAGGCAGGCGACGTTCTATCGAAGGGTGGTGTGGCGGAAATACGACCCGGATTTCCGGCCTTTCTCCGCTCACATCACGTCTGCGGCATCATCTATCCCGCGGACATGCACCCTGTCCACCTCCGCGCGAAATGCTGCCCGACGCTTGCGCGAAATGCCGCATGGAGACGGTGTGCGCCATGGTGGCGGCAACCGTCGTTCTGTGGCATTCTGTAAGTGAGGAGCAGGCCGTTTGCCGGGACGCATGGACAGATGTTGCGGCACTGGTCAAACTGTGGTTTGAAGCGCTGTAGAGGGCGGAGATTGTTCGATCCGGCGAAAGCGGGATGGAGAGGGGAATTACGAATGGTGAGAAACAAGGCTTTTGCGGGTCTCGCGGCATGTGTGACGGCGGCAAGCTGTCTGCTTTCCGCGGGCACGGCGCTCGCGGACAAGCCCGTCAACTGGCAGACCAATTTCCAGGCGGCCGCAACCGGCATCATGGAAGAGGTTACCTGGTTCGAGCATTACACGCTGTGGTTCATCATTCCGATCACGCTGTTCGTCCTGGCGCTGCTGGTCGTCGTCGTCGTCAAGTTCCGCGAAAAGGTGAACCCGGTTCCCTCGCGCACCAGCCACAACACGGCCATCGAGATCGCCTGGACCGTCGGCCCCGTCGTGATCCTCCTGTTCCTGGCCATTCCTTCGTTCCAGCTTCTGACCGCGCAGCTGACCCCGCCCGCCAATCCGGACCTTACCCTCAAGGCGACCGGGAACCAGTGGTACTGGTCCTACGAGTATGAAGTCGGCGAAAGCCCGCTCTCCTTCGACAGCCTGCTGATGAAGGAAGAAGACCGCGCGGCCCTCGGCAAGGAAGACAAGAACGCCTATCCGCGCCTGCTGGCCGTCGACAACGAAGTCGTCGTGCCCGTCGGCAAGACGGTGCGCGTTCTCGTGACCGCCGCCGACGTCATCCACGCCTTCGCCATGCCGGCCTTCGGCGTCAAGATCGATGCCGTGCCCGGCCGTCTCAACGAGACCTGGTTCAAGGCCGACCGCGAAGGCCTCTACTACGGCCAGTGTTCCGAGCTCTGCGGCAAGGACCATGCCTATATGCCGATCGCCATCCGCGTCGTCAGCCAACAGCAGTACGATACCTGGCTGACCGCCGCTGCCGCCAATGTCGGCGATGCCAACAAGGCCCTCATGGCCTCCGTCGATGCGGTGAAGACGACCGACGTCGCCACCGCCGCCGCACAGTAATTCGGGGAGCTTGAGAACAATGGCCGGAACAACCGCGCACACCGATCACCTTCACGATCATTCGCTCGACCATGCGCATGACGATCACGCCCATAAGCCGCTGACCTTCTTCCAGCGCTGGTTCCTGTCCACCAACCACAAGGACATCGGCACGCTCTACCTGATCTTCGCGATCTTCGCGGGCATCATCGGCGGCACGCTGTCGGTGTTCATGCGCGCCGAGCTGCAGGAGCCGGGCATCCAGATCTTCCACGGTCTGGCGTCCATGGTCTACGGCTTCGAAGGCGATGCCGCCATCGACGGCGGCAAACATATGTACAATGTGTTCACGACCGCGCACGCGCTCATCATGATCTTCTTCATGGTCATGCCGGCGATGATCGGCGGATTTGCCAACTGGATGGTGCCGATCATGATCGGCGCGCCGGACATGGCCTTCCCGCGCATGAACAATATCTCCTTCTGGCTGATCATCCCGGCCTTCCTGCTCGTCCTCCTCTCCATGTTCGTGGAGGGCCCGGCCGGCGGCTTCGGTGCGGGCGGCGGCTGGACGATCTATCCGCCGTTCTCGACATCTGGACAACCGGGGCCCGCGATGGATCTCGTGATCCTCGGCCTGCACATCGCCGGTGCGTCCTCAATCCTTGGCGCCATCAACTTCATCACCACCATTCTCAACATGCGCGCACCGGGTATGACGCTGCACAAGATGCCGCTGTTTGCATGGTCGGTGCTGATCACCGCCTTCCTGCTGCTGCTGTCCCTGCCGGTTCTGGCCGGCGGCATCACCATGCTGCTGACGGACCGCAACTTCGGCACCTCCTTCTTCGCACCCGAAGGCGGCGGCGACCCGATCCTGTTCCAGCATCTGTTCTGGTTCTTCGGCCACCCCGAGGTCTACATCCTGATCCTGCCCGGCTTCGGCATCATCAGCCACATCGTCTCGACCTTCTCGCGCAAGCCGATCTTCGGCTATCTCGGCATGGCCTATGCGATGGTGGCAATCGGCGCCGTCGGCTTCATCGTCTGGGCGCACCACATGTACACGGTCGGCATGTCGCTCGACACGCAGCGCTACTTCGTGTTCGCCACCATGGTCATCGCCATTCCCACGGGCGTGAAGATCTTCTCTTGGATCGCGACGATGTGGGGTGGCTCGATCCGCTTCGCGACGCCCATGGTCTGGGCGATCGGCTTCATCTTCCTGTTCACGGTCGGCGGCGTCACGGGCGTGCAGCTCGCCAATGCCGGCCTCGACCGCGCCCTGCACGACACCTACTATGTGGTCGCGCACTTCCACTACGTCCTGTCGCTGGGCGCCGTCTTCGCCATCTTCGCCGGCTGGTACTACTGGTTCCCGAAGATGAGCGGCTACATGTACAACGAGTTCATCGGCAAGCTGCACTTCTGGGTCATGTTCATCGGCGTCAATCTGGTGTTCTTCCCGCAGCATTTCCTTGGGCTCGCCGGCATGCCGCGCCGCTACATCGATTATCCCGATGCGTTCGCCGGCTGGAATTTCGTCTCCTCGATCGGCTCCTACATCTCGGCCGTCGGCGTGCTGATCTTCCTCTACGGCGTCTGGGAAGCCTTCTCCAAGAAACGCGTCGCCGGCGACAATCCGTGGGGCGAGGGTGCCAACACGCTCGAATGGCAGCTGTCATCTCCGCCGCCGTTCCACCAGTGGGAGCAGCTGCCCCGCATTCGGTAAGGTTTTGGGCGAGGGGCAGTTGTGGCTTGCCCCTCATCCGCCTGCCGGCACCGTCTCCCCGCGCGCGGGGCGAAGGGGCATGCGGCAACCGCTCGTGCTATATTGACCTATCGGGACGCATCCCAAATCTTGGGGCACGTACCCTCTCCCCGCAGGCGGGGAGAGGGCTAGGGTGAGGGGCGGCCACAACGCGAAACCTCACCGGACGTAAGGTGAGGGCCGCCGCAACCCGCAGCCTCGCCGGGGCAGGGGCCAAAGCCCCACCCGAAAACGCATGAAGGAACACAACCGGAATGACCGTCATCGACACCACCGGAAACCTCAACGACGGCGATATCCGCCTGTCGGAGGCCTCGGCGCGCGATTACTGGGCGCTCCTGAAACCCCGCGTCATGTCCCTCGTGGTGTTCACGGCCTTTGCCGGCATGGTGCTGGCGCCGGGCGAGATCAACCCGTTCATCGGCTTCGTCGCCATCCTCTGCATCGCGGTGGGTGCCGGCGCGTCCGGCGCGCTCAACATGTGGTACGATGCCGATATCGATGCAGTGATGAAACGCACGGCGACGCGGCCAATCCCAGCCGGCCGCATTACCGGCCAAGAAGCGCTCGGCTTCGGCCTCACACTGTCGGCCTTCTCGGTCTGCATCCTCGGCCTCGTGGTCGGCTGGTTCGCCGCCGGCTTCCTCGCCTTCACCATCTTCTTCTATGCCGTCGTCTACACAATGTGGCTGAAGCGGGCGACGCCGCAGAACATCGTCATCGGCGGTGCGGCCGGCGCCTTTCCGCCGATGATCGGCTGGGCCTGCGTCACCGGCGGCGTCTCCATCGAGAGCGTCGTTCTCTTCCTCATCATCTTCCTCTGGACCCCGGCCCATTTCTGGGCTCTGGCGCTGTTCAAGATGGGCGAATACGGCGCGGTCGGCGTGCCGATGCTGCCGAACGTCAAGGGCATCCCCGCGACCAAGGTGCAGATCCTCGTCTATGCCGTGCTGACGGCGGTCGCCGGCATCTGTCCGACACTGCTTGGCTTTGCCAGCGTCGGATACGGCATCGTCGCGTTGGCTCTCGGCCTCGGCTTCGTCTGGTATGCCATCAAGGTGCAGTCCATGCCCGAGACGGACGAGAAGATGCTGCCCGCCAAGAAGCTCTTCGCCTTCTCGCTGGTCTATCTCTTCGCGATCTTCTCGGCGCTGCTCGCCGACCGCGCGGTGCTGGCGCTGCTCTCCGCCTTCGGAAAGGGCTTCTGATGGATCTCATCACGCTCACCCCCGCCCAGAAGCGCGCCCGCCGCGGCCGCAACATCGCGCTCGGCCTCGTGCTCTTCGGCCTGGTGGCGCTGTTCTACGTCGTCACGCTCGTCAAATTTTCCAACGGCCTCACGCACTAGGAGACGGACGGCCATGGTATCGCATCCTGCAAGACCCAATGGAACGTCTGAACGCCGCAACGGCGTGATCGTCGGCGCCTGCGTCGCCTTCGTCGTGGGCATGGTCGGCATGGCCTATGCCGCCGTGCCGCTCTACGACATGTTCTGCAAGGTTACCGGATACAACGGCACGACGAAGCGCGTCGAGCAGGCCTCCGACACGATCCTCGACAAGACCATTCGCGTCACCTTCGATGCCAATACGTCCGGCGATCTGCCCTGGCGCTTCACGCCGGTCGTGCGCGAGATCTCGCCGAAGATCGGCGAGACGGTGCAGGTGGAATTCAAGGCGAAGAACATGGCGGATGTTCCGACCACCGGACAGGCCGTCTTCAACGTCACGCCCATGCAGGGTGGCGCCTATTTCAACAAGGTCCAGTGCTTCTGCTTTACGGAGACGACGCTGCAGCCGGGCGAGGAACTGGAGATGCCGGTCGTCTTCTTCGTCGATCCGGAGATCGTCAAGGCGGCGGAAACGAAAGATATCGGCACGCTCACCCTGTCCTACACCTTCTATGCGCGCCAGCCCTCCAAGCCGGTCGCCGAACTGAAGCCCAAGGATGGCGCCGTGCCGGACAGAAAACTTTAACGCGCCGCACCGGCAGAACCGGCGGGGCGTGAACGACATCAGGAGACCGATCGCACGCTTGTAATCTCGCGGGCGTTCGGGAAGAGTGGGACGGCAAGACCGGACCGCTTCAGGCGAGGGGACGACGGGGAGAACGACATGGCCGACACGCATCAGAAGAATCACGACTATCACATCATCGATCCCAGCCCCTGGCCGTTGCTCGCCTCCATCGGCGCCTTCGTCATGGCCTTCGGCGGCGTCGCCTATATGCGCTATCTCTCGGGCGGCTCGTTCAAGATGTTCGGGCTGGAATGGGCCAATCCGTGGATCCTCTTCATCGGCCTCGCGATCGTGCTCTACACGATGTACGCCTGGTGGGCGGATACGGTGAAGGAGGCCCATGAGGGCCACCACACCCGCGTCGTCTCGCTGCACCTGCGCTACGGCATGATCATGTTCATCGCGTCGGAAGTGATGTTCTTCGTCGCCTGGTTCTGGGCCTATTTCGATGCCAGCCTGTTCCCCGGCGAGGCCATCCAGGCCACCCGCACCGCCTTCACCGGCGGCCAGTGGCCGCCGAAGGGCATCGAGGTTCTCGATCCCTGGCACCTGCCGCTCTACAACACCGTCATCCTGCTGCTGTCGGGCACCACGGTCACCTGGGCGCACCACGCGTTGCTCCACGGCGACCGCAAGGGCCTCATCAACGGCCTCGCCCTCACCGTGGTCCTCGGCGTGCTCTTCTCCTTCGTGCAGGGGTTCGAGTATGCCCACGCGCCCTTCGCCTTCAAGGACTCGATCTACGGCGCCACTTTCTTCATGGCGACCGGCTTCCACGGCTTCCACGTCCTCGTCGGCACCATCTTCCTCGCCATCTGCCTCATCCGGGCGCTGAAGGGCGACTTCACCCCCCAGCAGCACTTCGGCTTCGAAGCCGCCGCCTGGTACTGGCACTTCGTCGACGTCGTCTGGCTGTTCCTCTTCTTCTCCATCTACATCTGGGGCGGCTGGGGCGCACCGCTCGCCGGCTGATCCGCCGCGAAACAACGGACGGACGCTTCGGCGTCCGTCCTCTGCTGATACGGTCATTCGAGGGATCGGCGGTGCCGGTAGAGGTGCTTTCGCCCGAGCGGTGTCGATACCCTAAGGGATCCGCTTCTTGCCGTCTGCCAGCATGCGCATGTGTGCAAGCCACCCCAAAACATCGAGATGGCTGGTCTCTGACCTGGCGGACCTCAGGTCACGCTCTTCGGTATCATATGCGGAATCATGAACGGGAAGCCGTCGGTCCGGCCGGCCGAACGTCCGAACGTCCAACACCCTCAAACTCAGTCGTAAAATGCCTCAACCGTCTTCCGGCTGCCGAGCATGAAGATGTCGGCGATGTGGCGTAGCGGGGCGGCATCCACCTCGGAGCGACCGGCGCGCACGAGATCGTGGAAGCGGGCATAGAGCGTCGGATATTCCGTCTCCTGCTCGTCGGCGCGCATCACGCCATCGACGGAGAGCCGGGCGCCGCCATTGCCGAGAATCATCGTTCCCGCATCGGTTTCCACGATGATGTCCCAGCGGTCGTCGCTCGACTGGCGGCGCCAGTCCATGTCGGCGGTCACCGGAATGCCGGAGGCGCTTTGGAAGTCGATCTGGGCGGCAATCGGCGCATCGCGATTCTCGGGGATTTCGAGCGTCGAGCGGGTGACGAACACCGGCATGGGCAGGATATGCGTCATGATCGACAGGGCATTGATGCCGGGATCGAACACGCCGAGGCCGCCCGCTTCCCAGATCCAGTCCTGGTTCGGATGCCAGCGCCGCACGTCCTCGTTCCAGATGATATCGACGCGGCGAATGGTCTTGTCGGCAAGAAACGCCCGTGCGGGCTCGACCGCGGGTCCGAATCGCGAATGCCAGCTGGTGAACAGCGTGACGTTCTGTTTCTGAGCCAGCGCCTCGAGGATGGCGACTTCGCTCAGTGTCGCGCCCGGCGGCTTTTCGAGGAAGACGTGCTTGCCGGCTTCCAGCGCCTTGTAGGCGGCATCGAACCGGACGCGTGGCGGCATACAGAGCGAGACCGCCTCGATCTCCGGCATGGCGGCCAGCATGTCTTCGATGGCGGTGAAATTCTCGACGCCATCGACGCTGCCGTGCCGGCTTGCGGCCGCGACCAGCCGGTATCCGGGATTGTTGTGAATGGACGGCAGATGCTGATCGCGCGCGATCTTGCCAACGCCAACGACAGCGATAGAGATGGGGTTCATGGTGTTCCGCCAGATTGTATGACTTATGTCCGGCTTTGTACCAGAAAGGCCGGAGCGGGCAAGGCGGTCAGGCCTTGCAATGATGACGGCCCGAAAGAACGAACCAAGGAAATCGCATGTCCCCGACGATACGCAACGCCACCCGCGCGGAAATCGATGAGATCATCGAATGGGCCGCGTGCGAAGGCTGGAACCCCGGTCTCGACGATGCGAGCGCCTTCTATGCGGCCGACATGCAAGGTTTTTGGGTGGTGGAGGAAGGCGGCGCGCTTGCGGCCGCGATCTCGGTCGTCCGCTTCGGACCGGATTACGCCTTTCTCGGCTTCTACATGGCGCATCCGGATTTCCGCGGCCAGGGCCTCGGCTATGCCCTGTGGCAGGCGGCGCTCGCCGCGCAAGGCACGCGCATCATCGGTCTCGACGGCGTCGTCGCCCAGCAGGCGAGCTACCAGCGTTCCGGCTTCGCCTATGCGCATGCGAACATGCGTTATGGCGGCACGCCGCAGGTGACGCCGCCGCCCGGCACCGATCTCGTCGAGGTCGCCCCCGTTCATCTGCCGTTGCTCATCGACTACGACGCCCGCTTCTCGCCCGCGCGACGCGAGGCCTTCCTCGGGCAATGGCTGAAGACCCAACCGGCCCGGCAGAGCATCGCGCTGCTGCGCGGCGCGGACGTACAGGGCTACGGCACGATTCGCACCTGCCGCGAGGGCCAGAAGATCGGGCCGCTGTTTGCCGATACGGAAACCGGCGCCGACCTTCTTTTTCGCAAGCTGGTCGCGACCGGCCTCGAAATGGGTGGCGACGGACAGATCTTCCTCGACATCCCCGAGCCGAACGGCGCCGCAAAGGCGCTGTGCGAGCGTTACAATCTGAAACCGGTGTTCGAGACAGCCCGCATGTATCGCGGCGAAGTTCCCGACCTGCCGCTCTCCCGCATCTTCGGCATCACCACGTTCGAATTGGGTTAGGCGAGCCGGGAGAGGCCTGCATCATTCCGTTGGCGCCGGTTTCATGATCGTCTGCCGCAGGAAGCTGTACCCCGTCGCGATTCGGGCAGCGGAGGCCGCCGTGTCGCCTTCGCCGCCATGGCCGCCGGATGTGAATTCGTGGAACAGCGGATCGTGCCCCAACTCTCGCAACCGCGCGGCGAAGCGCCGGGCATGCGAGGGATGCACCCGGTCGTCATTGCTGGAGCTTTCGATGTAGATCGGCGGGTAGGTGACCTCCGTTGCGGGACGCACGGCCTGCAGCGGCGAATAGGCCAGCATCGCCTCGCGGTCCTGCGCATTGTCGGGATCGCCGTACTCGTCCATCCACGCCCGCCCAGCGGGGAAGGTGTGGAAGCGCAGCATGTCGAGCACCGGCACCTGGCACCAGACGGCGCCGAAGAGGTCTGGATAGCGCGTCAGCATCACCCCGGTCAGAAGCCCGCCATTGCTGCCGCCATTGCAGGCGATGTGCTGCGGCTTCGTGTAGCCGCGCGCGACGAGATCGCGGGCGATCGCGGCGAAATCGGCAAACGCCCGGTGCCGCCCCTCGCGCTTCGCCGCCCGGTGCCACGCGGCGCCGAATTCGCCGCCGCCCCGGATATAGGCCTGCACATAAGCGCCGCCCTGTTCCAGCCAGCGCCCGGTGACGCCGGAATAATAGGGCTGCAACGGCACTTCGAAGCCGCCATAGCCATAGAGGAGCACGGGCAGGGCGCCCATGTCGAAGGTCGCAGGCAGCACCAGCCGATACGGCACCGCCGTTCCGTCCTCCGACGTCGCTTCGAGCAGTAGGCTCGACATGCCGCTTGCGTCGAAATAGGCGGGCGAGGCGGCAACGGGCCGCAGCGCCAGCGGCTTGGTCCGGTCGGAGAGATCCAGCCGGTAGAGGGTCGGCGGCTGAAGGAAGCCCTGTCCGGAAACGATCAGCGTGTCGTCGCCGAGATGCAGGTCGGAATAGAGCGGGTGGTAGGACAGGGTCTCCACCCCGTCGGGCAGGGTCAGCTCGAACGGCTCGGCACCCTCGACGCCGAGATCGAGAAGAAACAAGCGGGGCGTCATGGTGTCGGCGACGGTGAAGACGCACCAGCCCCTCAGCAGCATGAAGTCCGTACAGAACCGGCGACCGGTGGGCGTGAACAGCACACGGGCCGGGGCCGGCGGCTGGTCGCTTCCGAGCCGGACGGGAAGCTCCTGCAGCACCAGCGAACCGCTTGGCACACGCTCGTCCGTCTTGGCCCGCCACAGGCAGAAGCGATGGTTGGTGCCCGCGTCGCTCTCCCTGGGGATATCGAGCGGCACCGCCGTTCCGCCGTTCTTCGATACGACATGGCTAGCCGTCCCGATCGTGTGGACCGCCGTGAAGATCGATAGCCGGTCGTCTCCGGAAAGGCGGTCGCCCTCGGAAAGACGGGCCATTTCGGGGCCGTAGACCGTCCCGTAGCCGGTCACGTCGCCGTCTTCTGCGGCAAAGACGGGAGCCGCCGCTGCCACATCCTGCCCGCGCGCCACGCGTCGTCCGACCCGCGGCCAGCTGGATTGCGTGGATGATTCCCGGTCGATCGAGCCGAAATAGAGGATGTGGTCGAGGCTTTCCCAAGTGGCATGCGAGCGCGCGAGCGGCGTCGAGAAGCCGCCTTCCACGAAGGCGAGGCTGTCGCAGTCGAACTCCCGGAAGATCCGCAGATCCGATCCGCCGTCCGACAGCGACAACAGAACACGCGAAGGATCCCACGGACAGGTGACGGCACCGCGCCAGATCCACGTCCGGCCTTCGGCGGCGTTATAGGCGTCGAGATCGAACACCGTCTCCCACGCCGCTTCCGGCACGGGTGCCTGGGTTGCAGGCAGCCTCTGCCACACGCCCATCGGGTTTGCAGACGTCTTGCGGAACGTATTCAACCAGTCGCCGCGCCGGGAAAAATGGATCAGCCGGTCGTCGCGCTCCATCATCGCCTTGAAGGCCGCTGCATCCGCCGCGAAGGCGTCCGTCGTCAGCGCGGTGTCCGAAAGCGCATTCTCGTGCGCCACGAAGTCGAGCGTGCGGGCATCGTCGTCGGTCTCGAGGTAAAGGTGCATGGGGGCGTCTGCCTTTCCGTTGAAGCCGGTCGAGGGATAAGACGGTTTCCGGTTGATCAGACCGGAAACCGTATTCCGTCCATTGAAAATCTGGCCTTCCGGCCAGAGATTTTCGATGGTTCTTGTTTCCGGTTCGCGGAACGCGATCAGCCGGAAACCGTAAAGAGGGAGACGGCGGACCGTCAGCCGGCCATCGCCTCCTCATATTGCGCGGACAGGTCCAGCCACTGCTCTTCGGCCGTGCTCAGCTTCGCCGCCGTCTCGCCGCGCTGCTTCACCTTCTCGGCGGCCTTCGCGGGGAATTTCTCGTAAAGCACGGGGTCTGCAAGCTCTGCATCAAGCGCCTGAATCTGCTTCTCAAGCTTTGCCGTCAAGGACTCGATATCGTTGATCTTCTTGCGCAGCGGCGCAAGGACGGCACGCTTTTCCGCGTTCGCCTTGCGCTGATCGGCTTTTGAGGTCGCATCCTCGATTACTTCAGGTTTTTCGTCTTTTTTTTTGCCCGAGGAGACGATGAGGCTCCGATATTCCTCCATATCGCCGTCGAAATTCGACACCGTGCCATTGTTGACCAGCCACAGGCGATCGACGGTCGCCTCGATGAGGTGACGATCGTGCGAGATCAGGATCACGGCGCCGTCGTAATCGTTCAGCGCCTCGATCAGCGCGCGCCGGCTGTCGATGTCGAGATGGTTGGTGGGTTCGTCGAGGATCAGCAGGTTGGGGTGGTGGAAGGCCGCGAGACCCATCAGCAGACGTGCCTTCTCGCCGCCGGAAAGATCCTTGGCCGCCGTCGACATCTTCTCGGTCGCAAGCCCCATCTGCGCCACGCGGGCGCGGACCTTGGCTTCGGGAATGCCCGGCATCAGCCGGCGGACATGCTCCACCGGCGAGTCGGCCGGCACGAGGTCGTCCATCTGGTGCTGCGCGAAGAAGCCGATCTTTAGGTTCGGCGCCAGCTTGATCTCGCCGCCATCCGCATCGAGCCGCCCGGAGACGAACTTCGCGAAGGTGGACTTGCCGTTGCCGTTCGAGCCGAGCAGCGCGATGCGGTCGTCATTGTCGATCCGCAGCGTGATGTTCTTCAGGATCGGATTGCCGGGGGTGTAGCCGACGGAGGCGTTCTGCAGCTGGATGATCGGCGACGCCGGCTGCTTCTCGGGAACCGGGAAGGTGATCGGCTGCACATGGTCCTCGATCACCGAGGCGACCGTGCCCATGCGCTCCAGCGCCTTGACGCGGCTCTGTGCCTGCCGTGCCTTCGAGGCCTTGGCCTTGAAGCGGTCGATGAAGGTTTGCAGGTGCTTGCGCGCCGCGTCGTTCTTCACCTTGGCCTTCGTCTGCAATTCCATCGCCTCGGCGCGCTGGCGTTCGAACTGGTCGTAGGAACCGCGATAGAAGGTCAGCTTCTGCTGGTCGAGATGGATGATGGCGTTGACGGCGGTGTTGAGCAGGTCGCGGTCGTGGCTGATGATGATGACGGTGTGCGGGTAGCGGCGGATGTAATCCTCCAGCCACAGCGTGCCTTCGAGGTCGAGATAGTTGGTTGGCTCGTCGAGCAGCAGCAGGTCGGGCTCGGAAAAGAGCACGGCGGCCAGCGCCACGCGCATTCGCCAGCCGCCGGAAAAGGACGAGGCCGGGCGCAGCTGCGCCTCGTGGTCGAAGCCGAGGCCGGCGAGGATCGACGCCGCGCGCGCTTCGGCCGAATGCGCCTGGATGTCGGCAAGCCGCATCTGGATGTCGGCGATCCGGTTCGGGTCGGTGGCCGTCTCGGCTTCCGATAGCAGCGCCTCGCGCTCCTTGTCGGCCTTCAGCACGATCTCGATCAGCGGCTCTTCCGTGCCCGGCGCTTCCTGCGCCACCTGGCCCATCCGCGAATTCTTAGGGATGGAGACGAAACCGCTCTCGCTCTCCATCTGCCCGGTCAGGATGCGAAACAGCGTCGATTTGCCCGCGCCGTTGCGCCCAACGAGGCCGGCCTTCGTGCCCTCGGGGAGCGAAATACTGGCGTGGTCGATCAGGAGGCGTCCGGCGATGCGGGCCGAGAGATTGGATATCGTAATCATGCCGGCGTTTTGGCCGATGTAGGGCCGGAAGGCAAGAGAAGCCGCAGGACTCCCGTTATGCCTTTACGCCCGTTGCAGCCCGGCGATCTGCGCACACATCATCGGCGTGCAGCGCAGAATGCCCTGCCGCCCGTCCGCCCGCACCACGGTCAGCGCCATTTCCGCATGATGCATCAGGTCCTGCGGCCCGTTGACGGTGGCCGTCGTCGCGATGCCGGCCGAGAGCGACAGCGCCTCGGTGGTGAATTCGCGGCTGGCGAGGCGGATCTGGAGAGACTGCACGGCATCGCGGATGCGGGTCGCGATGGCTTGGGCGTTCTGCTCGCTGACATCGTTCAGCAGGAAGGCGAAGGCGTCATAGCCGATGCGCGCCACGACATCGCTCTTCTTCACCGACTTGCGGAAGATCGCAGCGCATTTCTTCACGGCCTTCTCGCCGGTCTCCGGCCCATGCTGCTCGGTGAGCATCTTCAGCCGTTCCACGATCACCAGAACCAGCGCGGCCGGCTTCGTCGTCACGTCGGCCTCATCGAACAGGTCTGCAATCTTCATCGACAGGGCTGTGCCGTTCGGCAGACCCGTCAGTGCGTCGCGAAGCACCGCCCGCTGGTCCGCAGCGATCCGCCCCTGCGCATCGCCGAGCGCTGCGACCGTGGTTTCCAGCGTCTCCGCCAGCCGCTTCTCGCGCTTGCGCAGCTGGGTCAGCGTCTGGCGCAGTGCGCGTGCCTCCTCGGCGAAGTTCGACATCGACATGACAGGGTCCGCATCGAGCCTCTGCAGGAAGGCATCGAGCGCGTCGAAGGCTTCGGCCTTGGGCCGGCTTTCCCCCGAGATCGCCGTCGTCATGGTCTGGATCGCTTCCATGGCCGCCTGCTGGGCCTGCCCAAGCGCCTGCCCCATATGTCCCGGCAGCTTGCGCCGAAGGCCGATCGCGTCGAGCGCCTTTTGCGATGGGACGGCGCCCAGCGCTGCAAGATCGCGGCTGAGTCCGGAGGGTCCGCCGGAAAACGCCTCGTAGAACAGCTCGTAATTGCGCGGCAAGGGCTGCACGCCGAGCTGCGCCATGGCCTGCGCCACCCGCTGCACCACGCCATGGGACTGTTCCGCGACATGCCTGTCGGGCCTCGCTGCCGTGCCGCTCCGGCCGACCTGTTCTCTCGTTGCCACCTGTCTACCCATTCTGCGCATGCCATGATCGCCGGTCGTTGCCGGCACTATATCCCGATAAGCTTACGTAAACATCTCTGCCCGTTCTGTCAGCATACTTCGCAGGCGATGCTGCGCTGTTGACGCCGATGTGAGCGCCCGGACGGGCGTCGTCGTCGTCTCAAGCCTTCTCCTCGCACGCGATCGCCAACGCCGATCGCGCCTTTTGTCGCTCGTGCATAAGAAAATCCTGCCATAGCTTTGCCGGGCGCCCCACATGCGAATCAGGCGCGTTACCCCGGTGCGCTTGAATGGGACGAGCGCCGCTTGAGATGAAACGGAACGTCGGCCATGAGCGTCCTGCGCAACCAGCTTCTTCCCTGGATCAAGGTCCTCGCCTGCCAGGCGCTCATCCTCGTCGCCGTCCTCTTTCTGTCGCGCTGGATCACGCCGGGCACGCTTCCCGTCCTGCTCGGGCAGGGTGCAGCGGCCGCCGGCCTCGGGTTTCTCCTGCGCATGCCGCGCATCTGGCTCGTCGTGCAATTCCTGCTGCCGGTCGCGGTGGTCTATGGTGATGCCGTACCCGCCTGGGCGTACCTTGTGGCTTTTGTGCTCTGCGCGCTGGTCTACTGGAACAGCGCCTCCGAGCAGGTGCCGCTCTACCTCACCAACCGGCGGACCTGGCAGGCGCTCGCCGATCTGGTGGCCGCTTCGGGGGCAAAGAGCGTGGTCGATCTCGGCAGCGGCATGGGCGGTGTCGTCACGTTTCTCGCCCGCGCCCACCCCGGCGTCGACGTCAGTGGGTTGGAGACGGCACCTTTGGTTGTGGCCGCGTCCAAATTCCGCATCGCCCTCAGCCGCCTCCCCAATGCCCGCATCGTCTATCGCAGCCTATGGGAGGCGGAGCTCGGCACTTACGACGTGGTCTATTGCTTCCTCTCGCCGGTGCCCATGGCCCGTCTCTTCGAAAAGGCGCGGCGCGAAATGCGCCCGGGCACGCTCTTCGTCAGCAACAGCTTTACCGTCCCCGGCCGCGCCGCCGACCGCATCCTCGATGTCGATGACGGCCGCCGCACCCAGTTGCACATCTACACGCTCTGACGCCTCAGCTTTTGCGGTTGCGCTGAAAGAAGGCGAGATCCAGCACCACGCTCGGCTGCCCCAGGCTGGTCAGGATCATATGGCACTGGCCGCGGTGGTGGGTCTGGTGGTTGAAGAGGTGAGCGAGGCAGGGGCTCAGCGCCTGGGTGATCGGTTCGGGAATGCTGATCGGCGTGTAGGTGAAGACGCCGGCAAGATCCTCGGTGCCGAGACTGTCGATCCACGCCGCCAGCCGCCGGTCCTCCGCCGCACGCGCGGCCTTCAGCGCCTCAAAATCTTCGAAAAGGATCGCGTCGAGCGTGGTCGGTGCCTCGCCCTTGCCCGTAAACCGCTTCATCCAGATCCGGTCGGTGGCAAGCAGATGGTTCAGCGTTCCATGCAGGGAGCCGAAGGCCGCGCCTGTCTCCCTTCGGCGTCCCTCGTCGCCCAGCGCGTCGGCGGCGGCATAGATGCGGTCGTTGGCCCAGCTGTTATAGGCGGCAAACATACGGAAATGGTCGATCATGGCGGCTCCGGCGCGTCCGAAAACCAGATCCTACCCTGCCCGGGGTTCAATGGGCATGATGGCATCCATGAAATTTGCTGATTTGCTTTCGTCCGCCGTCCGCGCACACATGGCTCGGAGATGAACCCTTACGGAGACCTGCGATGACGAGAACGCTTTACGGCCTGTGTGGCGAAGATCGGGAGAGGCCCTTTTCACCGCATGTCTGGAAGGTCGTGATGGCGCTTGCCCACAAGGGGCTCGACTGCCGCTTCGTGCCGCTGGGCTTTACCGAAATTCCCAAGGTCGAAGCCGGTGCGACGAAGATGGTGCCGTATCTCATCGATGGCGAGCAGGCCGTCGTCGACAGCTTCGCCATCGCGCGGCATCTGGATGCGACCTATCCGGACCGGCCAACGCTCTTTGCCGGGGAAGGGGGACAAGCGACGGCGCGGTTCGTGGAGGCTTTCTCGCAAACGGTGCTGCATCCGGCCATCGTCCGCATCATCCTCGTCGATATCCATGATCGCCTCGCGCCCGAGGATCGCGCCTATTTCCGCAAGAGCCGCGAGGCCACGTTCGGAAAGACGCTGGAGGAGGTCGTCGCCGCGGCGCCCGTGGAGCGGGCAGCCTTTGCCGAAAAACTCGCGCCGCTGCGCTTCATGCTGAAGAAGCAGCCCTTCATCGGCGGCGAGATGCCGCTGTTTGCGGATTACATCATCTTCGGGGCCCTGCAATGGGCCCGCATCATGTCGCCGCAAACGCTGCTCGAGCCAGGCGATGCCGTCTCCGAATGGTTCGAGCGCTGCCTCGATCTCCACGACGGTCTTGGCCGCGCGATCGCGTCCGCCGGTGTCTCCGAGGCCGCCTGACGAGCGGCGAGATCTTCGCGGGGCCGTTGCCGAAATACGGCCGCGCAGCGCCATTCCCCTTGTCTTGCACGCGGCGGCTCGCTAAGGAACCGTCCAAACGAACGCAACTCCTAGGGATTTGACACCATGGCGATTGAACGCACCTTTTCGATGATCAAGCCGGACGCAACGAAGCGCAACCTCACCGGCGCGATCACCAAGATGATCGAAGACGCCGGCCTGCGCGTCGTCGCCTCCAAGCGCGTCTGGATGAGCCAGCGCGAGGCCGAAGGCTTCTACGCCGTTCACAAGGAACGCCCCTTCTTCGGCGAACTGGTCGAAGGCATGACGTCCGGCCCGACGATCGTTCAGGTTCTGGAAGGCGAGAACGCCATCCTGAAGAACCGCGAAATCATGGGTGCGACCAACCCGGCCAACGCCGACGAAGGCACGATCCGCAAGACGCATGCTCTGTCGATCGGCGAAAATTCCGTCCACGGCTCCGACGCCCCGGAAACCGCTGCCGAGGAAATCAAGTACTGGTTCTCGGCCACCGAAATCGTTGGCTGATACTGATCGAAAGATCTGGAATGACGAAAGGCCGAGGCAGCGATGCCTCGGCCTTTTGCGTTGTGGTTATCGTCGGCGCGCGACGGTGCCGATCGATCAGGGGGCGGGCGGCGGCGTTGCCTCGGATGCCGTTCCGGGGGTCTTTGTCGAGATCACGTGGGGGATGCCCCGGTCGGTAATGTCGATGACGTTGATCGCGTAGACTTCCCTGAGGAACAGGTAGAGGAAGCCGAGCGAGAGCGTGAGAATGACGATGCCGATGACGGCGGATGTGATGTGGATCTTGGTCGGCTCCAGGACGATCGTCGTCGCACCCAAGGGCGAGGCTGCGCCTGGGTCGGGAGCCGGTGCAGGGGGATCGGCAGCCCCTGCGGCAACGACACCCTGCGTGACCGTGCCGGTAGCAGCGGCAGCATTCCCTGCGATCAGCCGGCGGGAGACGATCATTTCGTAACCGGCAAACAAGACGCCGGATACCGAGACGAGAACGACCACACCGAGCAGAACATTGGCGGCGAGGAGCTGCCAGGCGAAAACAGCCTGCTGGTGCAGCCGCAACCTGTTGCCGTTGTCGTTGACCGAGATCAGACCTTCGTAATAGCTCGCCAGCGCCCGTGTGCTTGCGTCATTGATCTTGGACCTGTCGGTATCCGAGAGGCTGCGCAGCGTGCGGAGTTGCTGGGAGAGATCTGCAATCACCCGATCTTTTTCATCCGACAGCGTCTGCAGCGCTGCAAGGTCCCCTTGCGGTTGTGGCGACTGGGCGCGACCGGGCAGGGTATTCAGCAGAAGACCGGCGATCACGACGAGGAGCAGGTTGAGACAGCGCATGATCATTGTCCGCAGATGCAGGAGGCATATTTCAGCGGGTCGGACACGGCAGAACACCAGTCCGGGACGGCGTTGCATGCGGGTAAGCGTGGCACGGGAAACGTTGTATCCAGCGATCTCGTGGGGCCGTCCGTTCGCGGGACAGTGATCTGATCGAAGGTGTTGCCGCCGAAGCCGAGGTTCGGAGGCGGTTGGAAGACCGGCGCGCTGTAGCGCCTCTCCAGAATGATCGCGCCCATATCTGGAGGCGCGTCCTGGGCGTAAAGCTCAGCGCATGGCAGGAAGAGAAGAACGGCGAGGAGAGCTTCGATCTTGGGCATGCGCTGATATAAGCATAGGCATTTTTGGTTGCCTACCAACCTGAAATACACGCGGAAAGAGTGATGGGTGGTGTCCGGTCACGTATCGCATGGAAAATGCAGCGGCCCGATTTACGGCCGTCGTGACGGCGGTATCAGCCTCGCGCCCACCGCTCCCGCGCCGTATCGTCGGCGTCTTTCGCAGAGACCCAGCCTCGGGCGGTGCCGTCCTTCAGATGCTCCTTCTTCCAGAAGGGTGCTGCGGTTTTCAGGTAGTCCATGATGAAGGATGCGCCGTCGAAGGCCGCCTGGCGATGGGTGGATGCCGCGATCACGAGGACGATGTGGGCGCCGGGGTCGATGCGGCCGAAGCGGTGGATGGCGGTTGCGCCCTGAAGGTCGAAGCGCGTGATGGCCTCTTCGCAGATCCGCCGGATCTCGGCTTCCGCCATGCCGGGATAATGCTCCAGCTCCAGTGCCGCCAGCTGGCCTTTTTCCTCCCGGCAGAGGCCGGAGAAGGTGACGACCGCGCCGATGTCGGTGCGCCCGGTCGACAATGCCTCGATTTCGGCTGCCGTGTCGAAATCCTCGGCCTGCACCCGAACGGTGACGGACGCAGGCGCGGACAGGGGCACAGGAGCCAACGTCATCTCCTCAGCCGCCCGTCATCGGCGGGAAGAGGGCGATCTCGCGGGCCGAGCCGAGCGGTTCGTCATGCTCAACATGCTCCTGGTCGATGGCCACCCGAATGACGTTCTCGTGCTGCAGCGCCGCTTCGTAGTCCTCGCCGCGGGTTTTCAGGAACGCGATGAGATCGCCGGCGGTGACGACCGTATCGGGCAGGGAGACGATCTCGTCATTGAGGCCGATGCGCTCGCGGACCCAGGCGAAATAGACGAGCCGGACGTCTCTCATTCGGCCACCAGATGCTTCAGGCCGGCGCGGAAGTAGTCGTAGCCGGTGTAAAGCGTGATGGCGGCGGCGAGCCAGAGCATGGCGATGCCGGTCTCGGTCGTGTAGGGCAGAACCTTGTCGCCGGCAGGACCCGCCAGCAGGAGGGCGATGGCCACCATCTGGATCGTCGTCTTCCACTTGGCGATCCGCGTCACCGGCACGCTGACTTTCAGCGCCGCCAGATATTCGCGCAGGCCCGAGACGAGGATTTCGCGGCAGAGGATGATGATCGCAGCCCAGATCGACCAGCCGGCAATGGTGCCATCGGCGGCCACCAGCAGCAGCACGGAGGCGACCAGCAGCTTGTCGGCGATCGGGTCGAGCATGCGGCCGATATTGGAGGTCTGCTTCCAGATCCGCGCGAGGTAGCCGTCGAAGAAGTCGGTGATCGAGGCCACCGCGAACAGGCCGAGCGCTGTCCAGCGGGCAAAGTCGGAGCTTTGCAGCTTGCCCTCGATGAAGAAGCACAGAACGATCAGCGGAACCGCGAGAATGCGCGCGTAGGTAAGGAGATTGGGAATATTGTAGGCGACGGGCACGGTTCGCATGTCAACTCGGTCTCTGGACTGGGTACGCATTTCGTACAGGCGGGATGAAAGACGTCGTGACCCGGAGGTCAACCGGTTTTTGATGAATGAGCGGCAATTGTGGCGGAATTCATCTGAACAGGCCGTGAACCACCGCGACACGCCCGCCCTGATCTGCGACCTTCCCCAGAAAAGGTGATGCGCGCATGACGCCGACCTTATACGCCCACGACGCGTTGCGAAAGCCGGCGGGCGCTGTAGTGTCCCGGATATCCAGGCAAGCCGTGAGAGGAAACAGGATGGATGAGACGAACGCGACGCATGAAGCGGGAGAGTTGGAGATGGTCGTGCTGATGACGCCCGACATGGCCAATTTTTCCGGCAAGGTCCACGGCGGCGCGCTGCTCAACCTTCTCGACCGCGTCGCCTTTTCCTGTGCCTCGCGCTATTCCAAGCGCTATGCCGTGACCTTGTCGGTCGATCAGGTCGTTTTTCGCCAGCCGATTCTCGTCGGCGAACTCGTGACGTTCCGCGCCTCCGTCAACCAGACCGGCCGCACCTCGATGGAGGTCGGCATTCGCGTCGAGGCCGAGGACATCCGCTCCGGCGTTCGCCGCCATACCAATTCCTGTTATTTCACCATGGTCGCGGTGGATGACGAGGGCCGCCCGACCGTCATTCCCGCCGTGGTGCCGAAGACGGACATGGCCCGCCGCCGCCAGAAGGCCGCCGACATCCGCCGTACCCTGCGCCGCGAGTTCGAGGCCCGCTTTCACGCCGCCAGCGAAGATGGGGGGCACGCCGCCAGCGAAGATAGCAGCCACGCCGCCAGCGAAGATGGCGCGGGCTGATCGTTCAGTTCCGCGACACCGCCGTGCCGTCCTCGTGGAAGTGGTCGTAGACCAGCTTTGCCACGGCCTCCGATATGCCATCGACGGCGAGGAGGTCGTTTATGCCCGCACGCGACACGGCTTTCGCGGTGCCGAAATGGTGGAGCAAAGCGCGCTTGCGCGTTGGGCCGATGCCCGCGATCTCGTCGAGCGGGTTTTTCACCATCTCGCGCTTGCGCCGCGCCCGGTGGCTGCCGATCGCGAACCGGTGCGCTTCGTCCCGCATCCGCTGGATGAAGTAGAGCACCGGATCGCGCGGGGCCAGGGTAAAGCCGTCCCGCCCGACCGTCAGACCGCCAGCCGTGGCGACCGGCGGGAAGAACCGCTCGCGGCCGGCTTCCCGGTCCACGCCCTTGGCGACGCCAATCGCGATCACGCAGTCCTCGATGTCGAGCTCCTTCAGGATGGTCCGAACAGCGGTCATCTGCCCCTGTCCGCCGTCGATCAGGATCACGTCCGGCCAAGCGGGGAAGCCGGCGTCCTCGCCGGGCTCGACGCTCCGGTCCGGTTTGCCTTCCTCCTTCAGGAGGCGCGAGAAACGCCGCGTCATCACCTCGCGCATCATGCCGAAGTCGTCGCCCGGCGTGATGTCGGTCGATTTGATGTTGAACTTTCGATACTGCCCCTTCACGAAACCTTCCGGCCCCGCCACCACCATGCCGCCGACGGCATTCGTGCCCATGATGTGGGAGTTGTCGTAGATCTCGATGCGCCGCGGCACGCGGTCCAGCTTGAAGGTCTGCATGAAGCCCTCCAGCAGGCGGCCCTGTGAGGCGGTTTCCGCCAGCTTCCGGCCATGGGCCTCGCGCGCATTGGTCATGGCGTGATCGACGAGGTCCTTCTTCTCGCCGCGCTGCGGCGCGAGAATCGTTACCTTGAACCCGGATTTCTCCGACAGCGCCTGGCCGAGAAGATCCTGCTCCAACACGGTCTCGCACAGCAGGATCTGCTTCGGGCAGGGCTTGTCGTCGTAGAACTGTGCGAGGAACGCCGCCAGCACCTCGGCCGGCGCGAGCGAAGGGTCGGCCTTGGGGAAGTAGGCGCGGTTGCCCCAGTTCTGCCCGGTGCGGAAGAAGAACACCTGAATGCAGGAGACGCCGCCCTCGTGGTGGATGGCGAAAACGTCCGCTTCCTCGACGCCCGACGGGTTGATGCCCTGATGGCTCTGCACATGCGACAGCGCCGCCAGCCGGTCGCGGTAGAGGGCTGCGCGTTCGAAGTCGAGATTGTCGGACGCCTCGCTCATGGCAGACGCGATCGTCGCCTTGACGGCCTGGCTCTTGCCCGACAGGAAATCCTTGGCCTCCGTGACCAGCTCCGCATAGTCGTCGTCGCTGATCTCCCGCGTGCAGGGGCCGGAACAGCGCTTGATCTGGTGCAGCAGGCACGGCCGCGTCCGGCTTTCGAAGACGCTGTCCGTGCAGGTGCGCAGGAGAAAGGCGCGCTGCAGAGAATTGATGGTGCGTCCCACCGCACCGGCCGAGGCGAAAGGGCCGAAAAACTGGCCTTTCCGACTGCGCGCGCCGCGATGCTTGTAGAGCGCGGGCGCTCTCGAGTCGCCGGTGACGAGAATATAGGGGAACGACTTGTCGTCGCGCAGAAGCACGTTGTAGCGCGGCCGCAGCCGCTTGATCAGGTTCGCTTCGAGCAGCAGCGCCTCGATCTCGGTGCGCGTCGTCACGAACTCCATGTTCGCCGTCTGGCGGATCATCTGGGAGATGCGGTTGGAATGGCCGCGCCCCTGCGCATAATTGCTGACGCGCTTCTTCAGGCTGCGTGCCTTGCCGACATAAAGAACGTCACCCGCCTCGTTGAACATGCGGTAGACGCCGGGGCTGTTGGGCAAAAGCTTGACAAAGGCCTGGATCAGCTCCGCACCGCGCAGGCCGTCGGGCACGGCAGAGGTTTCCGCCCAGTCGATATCGGCCACCGGCAACGGGGCCTCGACCGTCTCGATCGCATCCTCGTCGTCGTCGCTTACTGTCTCGTCGTACAAGATGCCGCCATCCTGCGGCGCCCGTCCGTTCATTCCACGATCTCCATTTGATCCGGCGTTTGCCACGCCAGATGCTGGCCGCCGTCCAGCGCAATCATTTGCCCCGTCATCGACGGCGTGTCGAACATATAGCGAATGGTGCGCCCGAAATCCCCAAGTCCCGGGCCGACCTTCAGGATCAGCGAATCCACCTGAGCCTTGAAGTCAGCCTGGTTCTGCCGATCGTTCGGCAACGTCGGGCCCGGTCCGATGCCGTTCACCCGGATCGCCGGCGCCAGGGACTGCGCCATCGTCACCGTCGCCGTCAGCAGCGCCGACTTCGATAACATATAGGAATAAAATCGCGGGTTTGGAGACCAGACGCGCTGGTCGATCATGTTGACGATCAACCCTGTCGCATCCGCCGGCATCTGCGCAGCGAAATGGCCGGCGAGAATCGAGGGCGCTTTTACGTGCAGGGCGAAGTGCCGGTCCCACACGGTTTCGTCGAATGCATCGAGGCTGTCCTTGGCAAAGACGGAGGCATTGTTGACGAGCAGGCCGAGCGGGCCGATGGCGTCCGCCGCGTCGCGCACCAGCCGGCCGAGATCCGCGGCATGGGAGAGATCCGCCTGCACGACCGCAGCCGTAGCGCCTTCCGCCTGAAGGCTGTCACAGAGCGCATGTGCCTCGTCGAGCGAGCCATTGGCATGGATGGCGACGGCAAAGCCGTGACGTGCCAGATCCTCGACGATCGCGCGGCCGATCCGCTTTGCCCCGCCCGTCACCAATGCCGTTTTCAGAAGATGTCTCACGCGCGTTCGTCCTTCACGATTCTGATCGCAGCCGGAGCCAGATCATAAAAGAACACCGTACGCACGGCAAAATCGCCGGATCATCCGTTAATGCAAAGTGAACGAAAAAGCGCTGAATTGAAGAAAAAGCAAGGAACAAAGGTGAGATGACAGTATAGTGCGAGCATGGTTAACCAAATGCCTGTTGCATTGAAACAACATCGTTTTTCAGCCACGTCTCTGCCTCAATCATTTCACAATTCGGCTCTTGGAAATCCGCATTTGGACATCAATTTCATCTCAACCGAGCGGGGTTGAACGAAATTACCGGCGCCGCATCGGATGATAAGGAAATCGGTCCAGCGCCGGTCTGATAAGGAGATCTAGTATGCGTACTCTCGTCACCACTCTCATGGCTTCGGCCATTTCTCTCGTCGCTTTCTCGGCTGTCAACGCAGCGGACGCCATCGACGAAGTTCCCGCAGCACCGGCTGCCGACTACACGGCTCCGGCCGTCAAGAACTGGGCCGGCGCCTACGTCGGTGGTACCGCCAACTGGGGCCATGGCAAGTTCAAGGGCACTGGCGACAACAGCGCAGCCGGCTTCGGCGGCGGTCTGTACGGCGGCTACAACATGCAGGAAGGCCAGATCGTTTACGGTGCTGAAGCCGACATCAACTACGGCGACAACGATGCAAGCCGTCCCGGCCGCAGCATGGAACAGGGCGTCAACGGCTCGCTCCGCGGTCGCGTCGGCTACGACGTCAACCCGGTTCTGCTCTACGGCACGGCCGGTGTGGCTGCTTCGAGCCTGAAGGCCCGCCAGCTCGGCGGTTCTGACAAGAACACGGCGATCGGCTGGACGGCCGGTGCCGGTGCCGAAGCCTTCGTCACCGACAACGTCACGGCCCGCGTCGAATACCGCTACACCGACTACGGCAAGGAAAGCTTCAGCGTTCCCGGCCGCAACTTCTCCTCCGGCTATGACGAACACAGCGTCAAGGTTGGTATGGGCGTGAAGTTCTGATCGACGGATAAGACCGAGAGGTCGAATTCGGAATGAAGAAACCGCTTGCAGCTTCCGCTGCAGGCGGTTTTTTCGTATGCGCGTTCAACGGCTCGTCTCCAGACGCTGCGATGCCAGACCTTGCTTATGGAAAACTGCCCGATGACCATTCGCCTGCGCCCGCATCATCTCCTCTGCATGCTGACCTATATCGGCAAGGGCTACAGCCCCGCCTTCGTTCGCAACTACGATGCCATCGCGGCGCGGATCGGTGCCGGCGAGGCGCTCGACGTGGTGGATGGACCCGACGACATCTGTCGCCCGCTGCTGGAGACCCCGAACCCGCATTGCTTCAACGACAGCGTGATCGCCCGCGACCGTCGAGCCGCAGCGGACGTGGCGGCACTGCTCGGCTGCGACATCCACGCCGGCGTGCGGCTCGTCATCGATGCAGCCGAGATCGCCCTCCTGCGGACCCACTTTGCCGCCGGCAGCATCCGGGCGGCCTGTGCCGGCTGCGAATGGTCGGGCCTCTGCGACGGAATCGCAACTGACGGCTTTCGCGCTGTGCGCGTGGCACCGGCCGATCCGCAAGACCTTGGAAAGCCATTGCCTTCTCTATAGGCTGTCTCTGTAGGTTCACGGTTCGGCGGGGAGAGCGCCGCGACCGGACTGCAAGCACGGCGAGGGGGACGCGTTGGGGAGAAATGCGAGGAGATGCTGAGGAGCCTGCGCCGCAGTCTGGTCGTGCCGGTGGTACTGGTCGTCATCGCCGCCACAGGCCTTGCCGTCTGGGGCAACGCCTATGCCACCCGACGCTTCATGGCCGAGGCCTCGCTGCAGGCGGGAACGGCTCTGCGCCTCGCGGTTGCTGCCTTGTCGGGCCATCTCCGCCGCTATGAGGCCTTGCCGGCGCTGATTGCCGATCACGACGATATCCGCCGGCTCATCTCCAGCCCGGGGGATCAGACCCTGCGCGACAGCGCCAATCATTATCTGAAGGAGATCAACGGTCTCCTGCGCTCCTCCGACATCTACGTCATGACCCGCGACGGGGAGACCATCGCCGCCAGCAATTACGACCGGGCGACGAGCTTCGTCGGGGAGAACTTCAGCTACCGCCCCTATTTCCGTCAGGCGGCGGAGGGCAAGCGCTCGCGCTTCTACGCCCGCGGCACGACGTCGTTCAAACGCGGCTATTTCTTCGCGGCGCCGATCGACATCGACGGCAGGGTCGCCGGCGTCATCGTCTTCAAGGTCGATATCGACATGATCGAGGCGTCCTGGCGGGGCGGCGAATACGAGATCTTCGTGTCCGATCCGGAAGGCGTGATCTTCATGACCAGCAATCCGGAATGGCTCTACGCCAGCATCCTGCCGCTGACGCCCGAACGCCTCCGCCGGACCGAAGCCTCGCGGCGCTATGCCGAGGCCGACCTCAAGGACCTCGGCGTCGTCAGATCGCGCATCGGCGACCACACGTTGATGTCGATCCCCACACGCGGCGCCACGCGAGATTATCTCGTCCTCTCCGAATATGTCAGCGATGCCGACTGGACCGTTCGGGTGCTGATGGACATGAGCTGGGTGCGCTCGCAGACCCATGTCGCGGTTGCCGCCGTGTTTCTGTTCCTCTGCCTTGCCGGCCTCAGCTTCGCCGTCCTCCTCCAGCGGCACGCGCGCCGCAATGAGCGCATGCAGATGCAGGTCGAGGCGAAGGCCGAACTCGAACGGCGCGTCGAGGAGCGCACGGCCGACCTTGCCGACCTCAACGCCCAACTGCGCAGCACCCAGGCCGACCTCGTGCAGGCCGGCAAGCTCGCCGGCCTCGGACAGATGTCGGCGGCCCTCTCGCACGAATTCAACCAGCCGCTCGCCGCCGCCAAGACCTATGCCGACAGCGCCTCGCTGCTGATCGAGCGCAACCGGATCGACGAGGCCAAGGACAATCTCCGGCGCATTTCCAACCTCATCGACCGCATGGCCTCCATCAGCCGCCACCTGCGCAATTTCGCCCGCAAACCCAACGAGAAGCTGGGGCCGGTGGCGCTGGACGACGTGCTGCGCGACACGCTGGAGATCGTCTCGGCGCGCCTTGCCTCCGCCGATGCCGAACTGGTCGTGGCGCTCGGCGAGCCCGCGCCGCGCGTGCGCGCCGGTTCCGTGCGCCTGCAGCAGGTGCTGGTCAACATCATCTCCAATGCGGCGGATGCCGTGGAGGGCCTTGAGGACCGGCGCATCACCGTCACCGCGACGACGACGGGCGACCGCGTGGCGATCACCATCCGCGATGCCGGGGCGGGCATTCCCAAGGCGATCGCCGAGCGCATCTTCGATCCATTCTTCACCACCAAGGGCGTCGGCAAGGGGCTCGGCCTTGGGCTCTCCATTTCCTACAATATCGTCAAGGACTTCGGCGGCCGCCTTTCCGTGGAAAATCACCCCGAGGGCGGCGCGATGTTCCGCATCGAACTCGACCGCATGGACAGCAGACGCGAGGCAGCCGAATGACGAGCGAAGCGGCAACCGTTCTTCTGGTCGATGACGAAGAGGAGCTGCGTCGCTCGACGGCGCAGGCGCTCGAGCTTCAGGACCTGACCGTCGAGACCTTCGCCGCCGCCGAAGACGTGCTCGCCCGCGTCGGCTACGGCTTTGCCGGCGTCGTCGTCAGCGATATCCGCATGCGCGGCATGGACGGCATGACGCTGCTGCAGCGCATCCGCGAGATCGACCACGAAATCCCCGTCATCCTCGTCACCGGCCATGGCGACGTGCAACTGGCCGTCAAGGCGATGCGGGAAGGGGCGTATGATTTCATGGAGAAGCCCTTCGGCGTGCAGGCGCTGGCCGGCATCATCCGCCGCGCCCGTGACCGGCGCGGCCTCGTGCTCGAAAACCGCCGTCTGCGCGCGGTCGCCGGCAAGCGCGACGACATCGAGGCGCGCATGCCCGGCCGCACCCCGGTGATGGTCGATCTGCGCTACCGCCTGCGCGCCATCGGCGCCACCGACGCGGATACGCTGATCATCGGCGAGACCGGTGCCGGCAAGGAGGTCGCCGCCCGCGCCCTGCACGATATCAGCGCCCGCGCCAACCGCCCCTTCATCGCCATAAACTGCGCCGCCCTGCCGGAAACGCTGATCGAAAGCGAACTCTTCGGCCACGAGGCCGGCGCCTTTCCGGGTGCGATTCGCGCCCGCTACGGCAAGTTCGAGCATGCCCGCGGCGGCACCATCCTGCTGGACGAGATCGGCTCCATGCCGATCGAGCTTCAGGCGAAGTTTCTGCGCGTGTTGCAGGAGCGCACGATCACGCGCCTCGGCTCCAACGAGACCGTTCCGCTCGATGTCCGCTTCGTCGCCACCAGCAAGGTCGATCTGGAGGCGGAGGTGGCGGCCGGCCGTTTCCGCGCCGATCTGTTCTATCGCCTGAACGTCGTCACGCTCCATGTGCCGTCGCTCGCCCAGCGCGCCGCCGATATTCCGCTGCTCTTCCTCCAGCTCGTGCGCGAGGCCTCCGCTCGCTACGGCCGCGAGGATATGGATGTGCCGCCCGCCATCGTCTCGGAGGTCGCCCACCGGCGCTGGCCGGGCAATGTCCGCGAGCTGCGCAACGCCGCCGACCGTCTCGTGCTCGGCCTCGACGCCCGCGGCCTCGAGCCGGCGACGGACGATCGCGAGGAGGAGAGCAAGCTCGCGCCCCGCGTCGCCGCCTTCGAACGGGGGCTGATTGCCCGAACGCTCGCCGCGCATGGCGGCGCGCTCCGCCCGGTTTATGAGGCGCTCGGAATCTCCCGCAAGACGCTGTACGAAAAGATGCAGAAATACGGCATCGACAAGCGCGCAACCTTCGACGATGGACCGGAATGACGGGCTCATGTGTCGGTTTCCACCCATCGCAAATGGTTAGGGGGCCGTTTCCACCCATGGTGCGCCGCAAAAGCGTCGTCCCGCAGCGCGACGCCTTCAATAACCGGTTGCACACCTCCGCCTGAACGGGACACTCGCGTCCATTCCATGACCGGCAGAGGAGGAGCCCTGCCGGCATGCTGATCACGTCTCGGGAGGACATCATGACGCGTTTCTCGTCGCTTCTGGCAGCCACAGCGCTTGCCGCAACGGTTTTTGCAGGCGCCGCGCAGGCGGACTATCCGGAGCGGACCATCACCATGGTCGTGCCTTTCGCCGCCGGCGGCCCGACGGATACGGTCGCGCGCCTTGTCGCCGAATCCATGTCGAAGGATCTCGGCCAGCAGGTTATCGTGGAAAATGTCGGCGGTGCCGGCGGCACGCTCGGTGCCGGCCGCGTGGCCAGCGCCGAGGCCGATGGCTACACCGTGCTCCTGCACCACATCGGCATGGCCACCAGCGCCACGCTCTACCGCAAGCTTGCCTATGACACGCTGAACGCCTTCGATTACGTCGGCCTTGTCACCGAAGTACCGATGACCATCGTCGCGCGCAAGGATCTGGAGCCGACCGACCTCAAGAGCCTCGTCGACTACGCCAAGGCCAACAAGGATACCGTGACGGTCGCCAATGCCGGCATCGGGGCGGCCTCCCACCTCTGCGGCATGCTGTTCATGAGCGCCATCGAAACGTCGCTCGTCACCGTACCCTACAAGGGCACCGGCCCGGCGATGACCGATCTTCTCGGCGGCCAGGTCGATATCATGTGCGACCAGACCACCAACACGACGAAGCAGATCCAGGGCGGCACGATCAAGGCCTTCGCCGTGACGTCGCCGGCGCGCCTCGATATCTTCCCGGACCTGCCGACGGCCGTCGAAGGCGGTCTGCCGGGCTTCGAGGTCGGCATCTGGCACGGCGTCTATACGCCCAAGGGCACGCCGCCGGAAGCCATCGCCAAGCTGGAAGGCGCGCTTCAGAAGGCCCTGAAGGACGAGAACGTCTCTGCCCGCTTCGCCGAACTCGGCACCAAGCCCTCGTCGGACGCCGATGCGACGCCCGCTGCCCTCAAGGCCAAGCTCGAAGGCGAGATCGCCCGCTGGAAGCCGATCATCGAAAAGGCCGGCCAGTACGCCGACTGACCGCTCTGATATCGACGGACCGGGATGCAGGCTGCCCCTCATCCGCCTGCCGGCACCTTCTTCTCCCCGCAAGCGGGG
Organism: Rhizobium sp. PP-CC-3A-592; assembly: GCF_003217095.1. Taxonomy (GTDB): domain Bacteria; phylum Pseudomonadota; class Alphaproteobacteria; order Rhizobiales; family Rhizobiaceae; genus Ferranicluibacter. The sequence goes on along the minus strand of NZ_QJSR01000001.1, from coordinate 427,258 downwards.
CGAAGGGCACGTGCGACAGCCCCTTGCGTATTCGTCGAGCGAGGCACGTCCCCTCTCCCCGCAGGCGGGGAGAGGGCTAGGGTGAGGGGCTGCCGCAAGGGGGAAATAGCCGAGGAAACGCCTGATGGCGCTCCCCGACCGGCCAACACAAGCATCAACGACTGCAGGAAGCCGCAGGGCCGCCTGCGCTTCGGCTCATTGGGGAACGATCATGAAACCACTCAGTCTCGACCGGACGAATGCCCTTTGCGGCATCCTGTTCATCGCCCTCGGCCTCTTCTTCGTGGCGCAGTCGCTGTCGCTCGAACTGGGCACGACGTTTCGCATGGGGCCGGGCTATTTCCCGCTGGTCCTCGCGCTGTTCCTGACGGGCCTCGGCCTCGTCATCCTCTTTCAGGCGACCCGCACGCAGAGCGAGCCGATCGAGCCGTTGGCGTGGCGCGGCATGCTCTTCATTCTCACCGCACCCATCGTCTTCGGCCTCACGGTCCGGGGGCTCGGTTTCGTGCCGTCGCTGTTTCTCGCCGCCTTCATCGCGTCCTTCGCCTCGCAGCGCATGAAGTTGGTCGGCGCGATCATCCTGTCGATCGCCATCACGCTCTTTTCCGTCGCCGTCTTCAGCTACGCGCTGGGCCTTCCGTTCGAACGCTTCGGCCCCTGGCTGCGGTTTTAAGGATCTTCGACCATGGATCTCTTCAGCAATCTCGCGCTGGGTTTCGCGACGGCCGGCACGCCGGAAAACCTTCTCTTCTGCCTTATCGGCGTGCTCCTCGGCACGCTCATCGGCGTCCTCCCCGGCATCGGTGCGACGGCCACCATCGCCATGCTCCTGCCGATCACCTTCCAGCTGGAACCGGTCTCCTCGCTGATCATGCTTGCCGGCATCTATTACGGCGCGCAATATGGCGGATCCACCACTGCCATCCTCATCAATATGCCGGGTGAATCTTCCTCGGCCGTCACGGCCATCGATGGCTACCAGATGGCGCGCAAGGGCAGGGCGGGCGCAGCGCTCGCCATCGCGGCGCTCGGCTCCTTCTTTGCCGGCACCGTCTCCACTTTCCTCGTTGCCATCTTCGCCCCGCCGCTGACCGCCGTCGCCCTGAAGTTCGGTGCCGCCGAATATTTCTCGCTGATGGTCGTCGGCCTCGTGTCCTCGATCGCGCTGGCCCACGGCTCCATCGTCAAGGCGCTGGCCATGGTCTCGCTCGGCCTGCTGCTCGGCCTTGTCGGCACCGACATTTACACCGGCACGCCGCGCTTCACGCTCGGCATCCGCGAATATGCCGACGGGCTGAACTTCGTCGCCGTGGCCGTCGGCGTCTTCGGTGTCGCCGAAATCCTGCGCAATCTCGAAAACGAGATGACGCGCACCGTGCTGATCAGCAAGGTCACCGGGCTCATGCCGACGCGAGACGATTTCCGCCAGATGGTCGGCCCGGTCCTGCGCGGCACCGGCATCGGCTCCGCACTCGGCATCCTGCCCGGCGGCGGCGCCATACTCGCGGCGTTCGCCTCCTACACGGTCGAAAAACGCATCTCCAAGCATCCGGAAGAGTTCGGCAAGGGCGCCATCGCCGGCGTCGCCGGTCCGGAATCGGCCAACAATGCCGGGGCCCAGACCTCGTTCATCCCGCTGCTCACGCTCGGCATTCCGGCAAACCCGGTCATGGCGCTCATGGTCGGCGCCATGATCATCCAGGGCATCGTTCCCGGCCCGAACGTCGCCGTCGAACAGCCAGCTCTGTTCTGGGGTATCATCGCCTCCATGTGGATCGGCAACTTGATGCTGGTGGTGCTCAACCTGCCGCTCATCGGCCTGTGGGTAAAGCTCCTGACGGTCCCCTACTACGTGCTGTTCCCGATCATCATGGCCTTCTGTGCCATCGGGGTCTACAGCGTCAATGCCAACGTCTACGACCTCTATGCCGTCGCCTTCTTCGGCATCGCCGGCTATCTCCTCGTCAAGCTGCGCTGCGAGCCGGCACCTCTGCTGCTCGGCTTCGTGCTCGGCCCGCTGCTGGAGGAAAACCTGCGCCGCGCCATGATCCTCTCGCGCGGCGACCCGTCCACCTTCGTCACCCGCCCCATCAGCGCCGGCCTTCTGCTTCTGGCCGCCGCCGTCCTCGTTGTGGTCTTCCTGCCGAGCATCAAGGCCAAGCGTGAAGCGGTGTTCCAGGAAGAAAGCTGATCGCGTCTCCCGATCGGAATGAGAAAGGCGTCGCCGGCAACGGCGGCGCCTTTCTCGACACCCGCATCAAGCCTTGAAAAGCTTGTAATCCGGGAAGTGTTTCTCGAACTTTTCCGGCCAATTCTTCAGCTTCGAGCGACCTTTCTGCCATTCGCCGGCAAAGCGCAGTTCGATGTAGCGCAGCGTGGCGGCGAGCGCGAAATGGCCCGCATGCAGCTTCGTCCCGGTCTTCGGCATGTTGGCGTCGAGATAGTCGAGCGCCCGCTCGACCTTCTGCCATTGGCGTTCGATCCACGGCTCATGCACCTTTTCCGGCGGATGGAAGCGCTTCTCATAGACGATGGCGAGCAGGCTGTCGCAGATGCCGTCGCAGAGCGCTTCCAGCACCTCAGCCTGCACCCGTTTTTCCGGGTTGCGCGGATAGAGAATGCCCTTCGTCTCGCGGTCGATGAAATGCATGATGACACTGCTGTCGAAGATGGCTTGGCCGCTGTCGAGCACCAGCGTCGGGATCTTGCCGAGCGGGTTGCTGGCGATCAGGTCCGGCGGGTTGGAATTCGTATCCGTCAGCACGCTCTCGGCCGGCAGGCCGGCATAATGCGCCGCCATGCGCACCTTGGTGGAGTAGGGTGAGGCGGGGGAATAGAGGATCTTCATGGGAGCACCATTCGTCTTCTGTGTCGGGTTCGGAAAGGGATTGCTGTCGGAAACGTCATGGTTGGCCAACAGCGGGGATGGTCAGGTCCCGCGCCCGGCAGCCGCCACGATCGACCTCGCTGCAGGCACGGAAGGCAAGGTCGCGGGTGAAGCAGATGCGGATCTCGTCGAGCTTGTCGTCGCCGCAGGTCACGGCGACACCCTGTGGCGTCAGGCCGGGATTGGCGTCGGCAAGTGCCGTCTCGATGACGGCCGGGCTCATCCGGCGCCGTGCATCGGCATTCTCGATGCTTGCAGGAATGCGAACACGGTCACGCGCTGCCCGCAGCACGGAGAAATAGGCACGCTGATCGAGCCCCGAACACGTGCCGTGCTTGCGCCACTGATGCCCGATCAGGCCCATGGAGGGGATGATGTCGAACAGGCCGCGGCCGAGCGCATCGGGAACCCGGTCGCTGTCGCGCGACGGGCAGAAGGACGGAAAGCCCCGCTCGTTCTGCGGCCAGAGGCCGTGGACGATGAAGCCGTAACTGCGGTCGCCATTGCACTGCGCCGTGTTGCCCGCGCGGTCGTTCTCCGCACACCAGGTCGGCGACCAGGAGAGGGAGAGAACGTAGAAATCGAATCCGCTGCCCATCGGCACGTTTCGAGACGCGGCTGGCGGAGCCTTTTTGGGCGACGGCGACGATGTTGGCGACGATGACTCTGCCTGTGGTTTTGGCACCTGCTGAAGGATAGGCGGTGTGGCCGGGGCTTGCTTCTCTGGCGGCTCTTCGCCGCAGGCCGATAGCAGAAGGCTTGCGACGAGCGCTGCCGTGACCCGTGCTGGGGAGAAAAGAGGCAGGTGGATCACGCCGGGACCCTATGCGTGGGCCGGCACAAGGGGGCACGGGCAGGCATGGGGAGATCCTTCGTCATCGTCGTCTCCCGTTTCTGCCCCTTGGCGCTTCGTTGCGCTGCGGGAGATTGCGTCGGTCGGGTGCATCGCGTCAAGCCGGGCGAGCCGAAGTCGTTGCCCGATCAGGCCTCGTCCTCGTCGTCTGGAAGATCGCGCGCCTCGCCCCGCAGCCAGATCGCGCGGGCGGAGGCGAAGCGGTCCTGCTTCAGGCGATCCTTGAGGAAGGGCAGCAGCACGTCCAGCTCGCCCTTCAGCGTGAAGGGCGGGTTGACGATCACAAGGCCCGTGCCGGTCAGGCCTGTCGTGCCGCGGTCGCTCTTCACCGTCAACTCGCAGCAGAGCATCTTGGGAATGTTCAGCGCCGTCAGGCTCTCGTGAAATTCGGCGATCGGCGCACCCTGCTTCAGCGGATACCAGAGGCAGAACGTGCCGCCGGGAAAGCGGCGATAGGCCTTGGCGAGACCCTTTTCCAGCCGCTCGTATTCGCCGGGCTCTTCGAAAGGCGGATCGACCAGCACCAGCCCGCGCTTCTCCTTTGGCGGCAGATGCGCGCCGAGCGCCAGCCAGCCGTCGAGTTCGGTGATGCGGCTCTGGTAGTCGCCGTCAAACAGCCGGTGCAGGGTCTCGTAGTCGTCGGGGTGAAGCTCCATGGCCGACAGCCGGTCCTGCGGCCGCATCAGCAGGCGCGTCAGCTTTGGCGAACCCGGATAGTGCGTCATCCCGCCTTCGGGGTTCAGCGCCGCGATGGCCTCCAGATAGGGCGCAAGAATCGGCGCCACCGCGGACGGCAATGGGTCTGCCAGCAGCCGGCCGATGCCGTCGCGCCATTCCCCGGTCTTCTGCGCTTCCTCGCTGGAAAGGTCGTAGAGCCCGATGCCGGCATGCGTATCCAGCACGCGAAAAGCCTTATCCTTCTGCTTCAGATAGGTGACGAGACGGGCGAGCACCGCATGCTTCAGCACGTCGGCGAAATTGCCCGCATGGTAAATGTGCCGATAATTCATGATCTCTGGTGATCGCCTTGATGAAATGTTGAGATGCAAAGGGCAAAGCGCTTTGAGCCGCTTTTGCGATGTCCTATAGAAAAGACATGAACCTTGCGACCCCCATCAAAGCGGAAAACCCCATCAAAACGGGAAACGCTGTCGGACACTCCGTCTGTCCGCACGACTGTCCCTCGGCCTGTGCGCTGGAGGTGGACCTGACCCCCGACGGCCGGATCGGCCGGCTGCGTGGTGCCTCGGCCAATAGCTACACCGCCGGCGTCATCTGCGCCAAGGTGGCGCGCTATTCCGAGCGCATCTATCATCCCGGCCGCCTGCTCGTGCCGCAGCGCCGCGTCGGTGCCAAGGGCGAGGGCGATTTCCGGGAAATCTCCTGGGACGCTGCCCTCGACGAGATCGCCGAGGCGTTCCTCAAGGCCGAGGCACGGCACGGCTCGGAAGCCGTCTGGCCGTACTTCTACGCCGGCACGATGGGGCAGGTGCAACGCGACAGCATCGAGCGCCTGCGCAATGCCAAGCGCTATTCCGGCTTCTTCGGCTCGATCTGCACCAACCCGGCCTGGACCGGCTTCACCATGGGCACGGGCGCGCTGCGCGGTCCCGATCCGCGCGAGATGGCGCTGTCGGATTGTGTCGTCATCTGGGGCACCAATGCGGTCTCCACCCAGGTCAACGTGATGACTCACGCCATCCGCGCCCGCAAGGAGCGCAAGGCGAAGATCGTCGTCATCGACATCTACGACAATCCCACGATGAAGCAGGCCGATATGGCGCTGACCGTGCGCCCCGGCACGGACGCGGCACTCGCCTGCGCCGTCATGCACATTGCCTTTCGTGATGGCTATGCCGACCGCGCCTACCTCGCCACGCATTCGGATGATCCGGCCGGGCTGGAGGCCCATCTGCAGAGCCGCGACGCCGCCTGGGCGTCTGACATCACGGGCCTCTCCGTCGAGGAGATCGAGGCCTTCGCGAAACTCGTCGGCACGACGCCGAAGACCTACTTTCGCCTCGGCTACGGCTTCACCCGCCAGCGCAACGGCGCGGTGGCGATCCACGCGGCCGCGAGCATCGCCACGGTGCTCGGTTCATGGAAGCACGAGGGCGGCGGCGCGTTCCACTCCAACAACGACATCTTCCGTTTCGACAAGCGCGAGCTGATGGGCACCGCTATGGTGGACCCCGACATCCGCATGCTCGACCAGTCGCAGATCGGCCGCGTGCTGACCGGCGATGCCGAGGCGCTGCGCCATCGCGGCCCGGTGACGGCGCTCCTCATCCAGAACACCAATCCCGTGAACGTCGCCCCGGAACAACGGCTGGTGAAGCGTGGCTTCCTGCGCGACGATCTCTTCGTCGCGGTGCACGAGCAGTTCATGACCGACACGGCAAAGCTTGCCGATATCGTGCTGCCGGCCACCATGTTCCTGGAGCATGACGACCTCTACCGCGGCGGTGGCCACCAGCACATCCTGCTCGGGCCGAAGCTCGTGGAGCCGCCGGCAACGGTGCGCACCAACCTCTTCGTCATCGAGGAACTGGCAAAACGCCTCGGCGTCGCCGACCGCGCGGGCTTCGGCCTTAGCGAGCGTGAGCATATCGACCGCATTCTCGTCAACTATGACAGCGGCTACGAGCACCTGAAGGCGGCGAAATGGCTGGATGTCCAGCCGGACTTCGCCACGGCCCATTTCATCGAGGGCTTCGCCCATGCCGACGGCCGCTTCCGCTTCCGCGCCGACTGGACCGGCACGCCCGCGCCCAATCGCCCGCCGGCTGCCATGGGCATGCTCGGCCCGGTCGAAGGCCTCCCGGTCTATCCCGACCATGCGGATCTGATCGAGTCGGCTGACGCGGACCATCCGTTCCGTCTGGCGACCTCGCCGGCGCGCTCCTTCCTCAATTCGAGCTTTGCGGAAACGCCGGGCTCGGTGCAGAAGGAAGGCCGTCCGGAGGTGATGATCCATGCCGCCGATGCAGCAAACCTCGGCATCGCGGATGGTGACGTTGTCAGGCTCGGCAATGTCAGGGGCGAGATCCGCCTCCACGCCCGCCTCGGCGGCGGCACGCGGCCGGGGGTGGTGATCGCCGAGGGCTTGTGGCCGAACGGCGCCCATCTCGACGGCGAAGGCATCAACGTGCTGACCGGTGCCGACAGCGTCGCGCCCTATGGCGGCGCCGCCTTCCACGACAACCGCGTCTGGCTGAGACGCGACGAGACCCTTCGAATGGCAGAACCCGCATGAGCAAGTCCGAGACCGTGACCATCGAGATCCTCAAGGACGAGACGCTCTCGAAGAACTGGTATCACCTGCGCAACATCACCTTCCGCTACACGGATGCCGACGGCCGCGCCAAGGTGTTGAAGCGCGAGACCTATGATCGCGGCAACGGCGCGACGATCCTGCTCTACGATCCCCGGCGCGATGTCGTGGTGCTCGTGCGCCAGTTCCGCGTGCCGACCTATGTCAATGGCGGCACGGGCTGGATGCTGGAAACGCCGGCCGGCCTGCTCGATGGCGATGCGCCCGAGGATGCGATCCGCCGCGAGGCGATGGAGGAAACCGGCTACCGCGTCGGCGCCGTCCGCTCGCTCTTCAAGGCCTATATGTCTCCCGGCGCCGTCACCGAAATCGTCCACTGCTTCGCCGCCATCATCGATATCGAGGACCGCGTGGAGGAGGGCGGTGGCCTCGCATCGGAAGACGAGGATATCGAAGTCGTGGAACTCGGGCTCGACGATGCGATGGCGATGATCGCGTCCGGCGAGATCTGCGACGGCAAGACGATCATGCTGCTGCAATGGGCGGTGATGAACCGCGACAGCCTGAAGGCCGGGACGTCTGTGGCGCCTTGAACGCCCTGCGCCGCCGCTGACCTCGGCCAGTCACGTAAACAGGATGCAAGCCTCAGACGCCCATCCGAACATCACCGCTCGCCACCATCCGCAGGGCCTCTGCGTAGGTCTTGTGCTCCACCGTCAGCACGCGCGCCGCCAGCGTCTCCGCCGTATCGCCTTCAAGCACCGGCACCCGCGTCTGCAGGATGACGGGGCCCTCGTCCATGCCTTCGGTGACGAAATGCACCGTGCATCCGGCCTCCGTGCGGCCCGCATCCAGTGCGCGCTGGTGCGTATGCAGGCCGGGGAATTCGGGCAGGAGGGACGGGTGGATGTTGAGGATACGGCCTTCGTAACGGCTGATGAAGGCGCCGGTGAGGAGCCGCATATAGCCGGCAAGGCAGAGCAGATCAGGGCGCAGCGTCTCGACATGGTCGAGGATGGCAGCCTCGTGCGCCGCCTTGTCGGCATAGTCGCGCCGCTCGAAGGCGGCGGTGGGAATGCCGCGCGCGGCGGCCTTTTCGAGCCCGCCGGCGGTCGCGCGGTCGGAGATCACGCCGACGATGTCGGCCGGATAGTCTCCAGCTGCGCAGGCATCAGCGAGCGCCAGCATATTGGAGCCGCCGCCGGAGATGAAGACGACGACGCGCTTGCGCGACGCCGTTTCGCTCATGTCCCTCTCGCTCAAGATCGTCTCGTTCACAGTGCCAGCGTTCCCTCGTAGACCACGCCCGGCGCGCCCTCATCGCGGGCGATCATCCGGCCGAGGCGGAACACCGTCTCGCCCTCCGTGGCAAGCGCTGCCGTCACGCCGTCGGCAAGCTCTGCCGGGACGACGGCGATCATGCCGACGCCGCAGTTGAAGGTGCGCAGCATCTCGGTCGCCGCCACGCCGCCGGTGCGGGCAAGCCAGGAGAACACAGGTGGCGCCTTGACGGCGGCAAGGTCGATTTCGGCTGCGAGGTGCTTGGGGAGCACGCGCGGAATGTTCTCCGGAAAGCCACCGCCGGTGATGTGGGCCAGCGCCTTGATGCCGCCGGTCTCGCGGATGACCTTCAGCAGCGGCTTCACATAGATGCGGGTCGGCGTCATCAGCACGTCGGCAAGCGTCGCGCCGTCGGTGCCGGCATCGAACGGCGCAGGCGCATCCCAGGCAAGGCCCGAGAGCCCGACGATCTTGCGCACCAGCGAGTAGCCGTTGGAGTGGACGCCGGAGGAGGCGAGGCCGAGGATCACGTCGCCCTCGGCGATATCGCCGGCCGGCAGCAGGCGGCCGCGTTCGGCCGCACCGACGGCAAAGCCGGCAAGATCATAGTCGCCGCCCGAATACATGCCCGGCATTTCCGCCGTCTCGCCGCCGATCAGCGCGCATCCGGCATCCCGGCAGCCCGCCGCGATGCCGGCGACGATGGCCGCGCCCTGGTCGGGATCGAGCTTGCCGGTCGCGAAATAGTCGAGGAAGAACAGCGGCTCGGCGCCCTGCACCACGAGGTCGTTGACGCACATGGCCACGAGATCGATGCCGACGGTGTCGTGCTTGTCCGCGTCGATGGCGATCTTCAGCTTGGTGCCGACGCCGTCATTCGCCGCAACCAGCACCGGATCGGTGAAGCCTGCGGCTTTCAGGTCGAACAGGCCACCGAAGCCGCCGATCTCGCCATCGGCGCCGGGCCGGCGGGTGGAGCGCACATGCGGCTTGATCTTCTCGACCATCAGGTTTCCGGCATCGATATCGACGCCCGCATCGCTGTAGGTCAGACCATTCTTACCCGACTGGCTCATGTTTGGCTCTCCACGCACCCGTTCAAGCCCTGCGATTGGCATGTGGTGCGGGCAAGTGCAAGCGTGCAGGCGCTCTCGCGGGGCTTTTTCCCGCATGGATCTTGGCGCGATCCCAGAGTCATCCGAGAGTCATCCCTCGGGGATAGCGAATCATGGGCGCTTGACCCGCCGCCTTGCACCGTCCTATCTCGCGCCTATCTCATTGGAAGCGCGCCATGGGCCGCCGCGATGTCAACACGATCGGAGCCTCAGATGGCCACCATGTTCAGCGGGAAGGGACTTCGCCGCCAGGCGATCTTCTGGCTTGTCTTTTTCGTCCTCTTCATCGTCTTCCTGATGGTCTTCTCCTCCATCCTCCTGCCGTTTCTCGCCGGCATGGCGCTCGCCTACTTCCTCGATCCCATCGCCGACCGGCTGGAAAAATGGGGCTTGAGCCGGATGATGGCGACGATCGTCATCCTCATCGGTTTCATCGTCGTCTTCGCCCTGTCGCTGGTGCTGATCATCCCGATCATCTTCACGCAGGCGTCGGATTTTATCACCAAGATCCCGGACTACGTGGCCAGCTTCCAGAATTTCCTCGCCAGCCCCCAGGCCGATATCCTGCCGGATTGGCTGCAAAGCCAGCTGCCCGCGATCCGCGAGAATTCGTCCCGCCTCATGGCGCAGGGCGCAAGTTTCCTCGGCACGCTGGTGCAGCAGCTGTGGAACTCCGGCGTCGCGCTGCTCGACATCATCTCGCTCTTCGTCGTTACGCCGGTCGTCGCCTTCTATCTGCTGCTCGACTGGGACCGCATGGTCGCCAAGGTCGATAGCTGGATCCCGCGTGGCCAGCTTTCAACCGTCCGCCAGATTGCGACCGACATGGACAGCTCCATTGCCGGCTTCGTGCGCGGGCAGGGCTCGCTCTGCATCATCCTCGGCCTTTACTACGGCATCTTCCTCACCGTCGCCGGGCTGAATTTCGGCCTGCTCATCGGCTTCTTCGCCGGCATCATCAGCTTCATTCCCTATGTCGGCTCCATGGTCGGCCTGGTGCTGGCGGTCGGTGTGGCGTTGGTGCAGTTTTGGCCGGATTACTTCTGGGTCATCGTGGTCGCCTGCATCTTCTTCTCCGGCCAGTTCCTAGAAGGCAACATCCTGCAGCCCAAGCTGGTCGGCAGCAGCGTCGGCCTGCATCCGGTCTGGCTCATGTTCGCGTTGCTTGCCTTCGGCTCGCTGTTCGGCTTCGTCGGGCTTCTGGTTGCGGTCCCGGCCGCCGCAGCCCTTGGTGTACTCGTGCGCTTCGTGCTGGCGCGCTACCTCGAAAGCGACGTCTACCACAGCCCCCCGACCCACACGACCATCGAAGCCCAGCCGAACGTACCGCACAGCCTGACATGACCCGCCGCGACGACCAGTTGCCGCTGCCTCTGGGGCACGCGCCGCAGATCAGCCGGGACGATTTGCTCGTCTCGCCCTCGCTGGAGGCCGCGGTGGCGATCGTGGATGGCTGGCCGCAATGGCCGACCCCGGTGGTGGTGCTTGTCGGCCCGGCGGGCTCCGGCAAGTCGCATCTGGCCGCCATCTGGGCGGGAACAAGCGGCGCGACCGCCATCGATCTTCACGCGGGCAGCGAGGCGCCTGACATCGCGGCTCGGGGCCCTGTCCTGTTCGAGGACGCAGACCGCCGCGGCTTCGACGAGACCACGCTGTTTCACGTCATCAACAGCGTGCGCGAAAACGGAACCTACCTCCTCGTCACCGCCCGCAGCCGGCCTGCCGCCTGGGGCGTGGCGCTGCCGGATCTCGCCTCACGCCTGAAGGCGGTCACCGTCGTGGAGACGAGCGAGCCGGACGACGATCTTCTCGGCCAGGTGCTGATGAAGCTCTTTGCCGACCGCCAGCTTTTTCCCGATGAACGGCTGATCGCCTACCTCGTCGCCCGCATGGAGCGCTCGCTGGAAAGCGCCCATCGGGTGGTGGAGGACATCGATCGTCTGGCGCTCGCCCGCCGCACGCGGATCAGCCGCTCGCTTGCGGCTGAAGTGCTTGAAAAAATTGGTAATGCAGGGGACATTCAAGAAATCCCTGATCAAGACGATTGACTGTCACAGTTCCGTCGTCAAACTCGTCTAGCAGCTTTTCGCAAAGCGTATGAGGGAACGGGACATGGACACGACGACAGCTGCGGCAAAGACGACCACCCCAGCGGCCAACCCCGTGGACAAGGGTGCGGTCGACAAGGGCATTGACCTGCTGAACAGCCCGGAACGGTTCATCAACCGCGAGTTCTCGTGGCTGCAATTCAATCGCCGGGTCCTCGAGGAAACGCTCAACACCGCCCATCCGCTCTTGGAGCGCGTCCGCTTCCTGTCGATTTCCGCGGCCAACCTCGACGAGTTCTTCATGGTCCGCGTCGCCGGCCTCGAGGCGCAGGTGCGCCAGAGCGTCGTCGTGCGAAGCCCCGATGGCAAGACGCCGGCCGAGCAGCTGGGCGATATCCTGAAAGAGATCAACACGTTGCAGATGGAGCAGCAGGCGTCGCTCGCCGTGCTGCAGCAGTATCTCGCCAAGGAAGACATCCTGATCGTCCGCCCGGTCTCGCTGTCGGCCGACGACCGGACCTGGCTGGAGACGACGTTCGACCAGTCGATGTTCCCGGTGCTGACCCCGCTGTCGATCGATCCGGCGCATCCGTTCCCCTTCATCCCCAATCTCGGCTTCACCATGGGGCTGCAGCTCGTCAGCCGCTCCGGGCGTGATCCGATGACGGCGCTCCTGCGCCTGCCGGTGGCGCTCGACCGCTTCGTGCGCCTGCCGGACGTGCGCTCCACCATCCGTTACATCACGCTGGAAGACGTGGTGGGCATGTTCATCAGCCGCCTGTTCCCCGGCTACGACGTCAAGGGCGCCGGTACCTTCCGCATCATCCGTGACAGCGATATCGAGGTCGAGGAAGAGGCGGAAGATCTCGTCCGCTTTTTCGAGACCGCGCTGAAGCGCCGCCGCCGCGGCTCGGTCATCCGCATCGAGATCGACTCGGAAATGCCGCTGGAGCTGCGTCGCTTCGTCATCTCCGAGCTTGCCGTGCCGGAAAACCGCGTGGCCGTGCTGCCCGGCCTGCTGGCGCTGAACACGCTGTCGGAAATCACCAAGGCGCCTCGGGAGGATCTGCGCTTCGCGCCGTATAATGCGCGATTTCCCGAACGAGTCCGAGAGCACATGGGAGACTGCTTCGCCGCCATCCGCGAAAAAGACATGGTGGTTCACCACCCCTATGAGAGCTTCGACGTCGTTGTCCAGTTCCTCCATCAGGCTGCGCGCGATCCTGACGTCCTTGCGATAAAGCAGACGCTCTACCGCACCTCCAACGACAGCCCCATCGTGCGTGCGCTGATCGATGCCGCCGACGCCGGCAAATCGGTGACGGCGCTGGTCGAGCTGAAGGCCCGCTTCGACGAGGAGGCCAACATCCGCTGGGCGCGCGACCTGGAGCGTGCCGGCGTGCAGGTCGTCTTCGGCTTCATCGAGCTGAAGACCCATGCCAAAATGTCGATGGTCGTGCGGCGCGAGGAGGGCAAGCTGCGGACCTACTGCCACCTCGGCACCGGCAATTATCACCCGGTCACCGCCAAGATCTACACCGACCTGTCCTTCTTCACCTGCTCGCCGGTCGTGGGCCATGACATGGCAAACATCTTCAACTTCATCACCGGCTATGGCGAGCCAGAGGCCGGCATGAAGCTGGCAATCTCGCCCCACACGCTGCGCCCGCGCATCCTCAAGCATATCGAGGAGGAGATCGTGCATGCCGGTGCCGGTCGCCCGGCCTCGATCTGGATGAAGATGAACTCGCTGGTCGATCCCGAGATCATCGACGCGCTCTACCGCGCGAGCCGCGCCGGTGTGGAGGTCGAGCTCATCGTTCGCGGCATCTGCTGCCTGCGTCCGCAGGTTCCGGGCCTGTCGGAGAACATCCGCGTCAAGTCGATCGTCGGCCGCTTCCTCGAGCACAGCCGGATCTTCTGTTTCGGCAACGGCCATGCTCTTCCCTCCGAGCATGCGCTTGTGTATATCGGCTCGGCGGATATGATGCCGCGCAACCTGGACCGGCGCGTGGAGACTCTCGTACCTCTCGTCAACCGGACCGTGCACGAACAGGTCCTGTCGCAGATCATGCTGGCAAATCTTATCGATAACCAGCAGAGCTACGAAATTCTCGAGGACGGCACCTCACGACGGATCTCGGTGTCCAAGGACAGCGAACCGTTCAACGCACAAGTCTACTTCATGACCAACCCCAGCCTGTCCGGCCGGGGCGAGGCCCTGAAATCGAGTGCGCCCAAGGTTATCGCCGGCTGGGACAGCGACCGCAGAAAGTAAAGCTGGACCCGTATGGTAGAATCCGAAGCTCAGGGGCGCTTGCCTGGCATCGCTCCTGTTTCCGTCGTCGATATCGGCTCCAACTCGATCCGGCTTGTGATCTATGAGGGACTGAATCGCTCGCCTGCGGTGCTGTTCAACGAAAAGGTCATGTGCGGGCTCGGCAAGGGCATCGATGCCACCGGGCAGATGGATGCTGAGAGTGTCGAGCGTGCGCTGAAGGCGCTGCACCGCTTCAAGGCCCTCGCGACCCAGGCGCGCGCCTCCACCGGCTTCGTACTGGCGACGGCGGCCGCCCGCGACGCCTCCAACGGTCCCGATTTCATTCGCCGTGCCGAGCACATTCTCGGCCAGAAGATCCGCGTTCTCTCCGGCGAGGAGGAGGCCTACTTCTCCGCGCTCGGCATCGTCAGCGGCTATCACGATCCTGATGGCGTCGTCGGCGATCTCGGCGGCGGCTCGCTGGAATTGGTCGATGTCGTCGGCCGCACCATCGGCACGGGCATCACGCTGCCGCTTGGCGGCATTCGCCTATCGGAACATGCCGGCGGCTCGCTGGAGCGGGCGCGTGCCTATGTCCGCAAGACGGTGAAGAACGTTGATGTGCTGAAACGCGGTGCCGGCCGCACTTTCTACGCTGTCGGCGGCACATGGCGCTCCATCGCCAAGCTGCACATGGAACTGCGCGACTATCCGCTGCATATGATGCAGGGCTACGAGATGAGCTTCGAGGAGGCGATGAGCTTCCTGCCGGAGGTCATCGAGCCCAAGGACCTGAAGATCCCCGCCTTCGCCGCGATCTCCCGCAGCCGCCGCAATCTTCTGCCCTACGGCGCCATCGCCCTCCAGGAGACGATCTCGCTCCTGAAGCCGGCGCGGATCTCGTTTTCTGCGCTGGGCGTGCGCGAGGGTTACCTGTTCTCGCTGCTGTCGGAACAGGCACGCAATGCCGATCCGCTGCTGACCGCCGCCTCCGAACTGGCCATCCTGCGGGCCCGGTCTCCCGAGCACGCCCGCGAACTGGCGGACTGGACGGGCAGGGTATTGCCGGCCCTCGGCATCACCGAAACCGATGAGGAAGCCCGCTACCGGCGGGCCGCCTGCCTGCTTGCCGACATCTCCTGGCGCGCGCATCCCGATTACCGGGGCCTGCAGGCGCTCAACATCATCGCCCACTCCACCTTCTCCGGCATCACCCATGCCGGCCGCGCCTATATCGCGCTCGCCAATTACTACCGGCACGACGGCCTGAACGACAACGGCGCCACCAGCCCGCTCTCCACCATCACCCCGGCACGCATGCTGGAACAGGCGAAGATCCTCGGCGCGCTCCTGCGCGTCGCCTACCTCTTTTCAGCCTCCATGCCGGGCATCGTCCGCAACCTCGCCCTCCGCCCGTCTTCCGCTGCAAACACCGACCTCGATTTCGTGGTGCCCGCCGATTACAGCGAGTTCGCGGGTGAGAGACTGGATGGACGCTTGCAGCAGCTGGCGAAACTGACGGGCAAGCGGATCGCGTTCCGGTTCGCGTAAGGGCCCGTATGAGGAAGGGCCGGTTCGCGTGACAGAAAAGAGCTCTCGCTGGCGCCGCGCCCTGTTTCTGCTGCTTCTCGTTTTTGTCGGTGGCGTGGCCCTCATAGCCGTATCCATCGGTTTGGAGATCAACGAACGGCGGAAGATGATCCGCGGTGAGAGCGGTCCGTTCGATGTCGCCGAGGCAGACATCGATGGCCTTCATCTCCGGCTCGAACGATACCTAGACCATCTTTTCCTCGCGGAATTCCGGCGGACGCTCACCGTCACGGCAAAAAGACGCGCGCCGGTCGTGTTCGAAATGGATCAGGACACCGGCGGCATGCAGCGCATCGCGGTGTGCAAGACGGGCGACGGACGCATCCTGCTCTCAGACCGTATCTTCAACTATCTTATAGATCCCGACGGTTCCGTCCACGGGCGGGTGGCAGTCTCTGCGGTCGAGGTTTCGCCCGACGGTACGACGAAACCCTTCATGACGCCTGAGGTGGAACCTGTCTGCGTCACGAAGCTCGGGACCTTCGACAAGGGTCTGGGGCCGAGAGGCAAGTACGGCTTCCAACCGGAGCGGTGACCCGGCCTCAGGCCGGAGCACCGGGCAATTCCACCGTCTCGATCTTCCGGTCCACGAACCGCAGCGCCACGTCGCCATTGATCAGCTTCAGCGCGATCTCGCCGAACAACTCGCGACGCCAGCCCTTGAGCGCGCCGACATCGGCCTTCTCGCCTTCGGATGCGATGCGCTCGATATCGTCGCTGTTGGCGATGATCTTGGCGGCGACGCCCTGCTTCTCGGCGACGAGCTTCAGGAGAACCTTGAGCAGTTCGATGGCGGCGGCTGCCCCTTCGCTCGTCTGGTTCTGGCGGGGCAGGCGGGGCATGTCGGCCTTGGGCAGGGCAAGCGCCTCGTTGACAGCCTCGATGATGGCGGTGCCGGCGCTGGAGCGCTCCCAGCCCTTCGGCACCGTGCGCAGCCGCGACATGGCCTCGGCGTCCTTCGGCTGCTGCTGGGCGATCTCGTAGAGCGCATCGTCCTTCAGCACGCGGCCGCGCGGTACGTTGCGGGACCGGGCCTCGCGCTCGCGCCAGGCGGCGATACGCTGCAGGACGGCCAGCTCGATCGGCTTCTTCAGGCGCATCTTCAGCCGCTGCCAGGCATCGTCCGGATGCATGTCGTAGGTCTCGCGCGATTCGAGAACCGCCATCTCCTCCGTCAGCCACAGCGAGCGGCCTTCGCGCTCCAGCTCGGCCTTCAGGTGATGGTAGACGTCGCGCAGATGGGTGACGTCGGCAAGCGCGTAATCGAGCTGCTTGTCGGTCAGCGGCCGGCGGCTCCAGTCGGTGAAACGCGAGGACTTGTCGATATGCTCGCCCTTGATGCGGCTGACGAGCTGGTCGTAGGAGACGCTGTCGCCGAAGCCACACACCATGGCCGCGACCTGCGTATCGAAGATCGGGTGCGGGATGAGGCCGCCGAGATGGAAAATGATTTCGATGTCCTGCCGCGCGGCATGGAAGACCTTGATGATGTCGGGATTGGCCATCAGCGCGAAAAAGGGGGCGAGGTCGAGGCCCTTGGCAAGCGGATCGACGATCACGGCGATGTCGGGACCGGCCATCTGGACCAGGCAGAGCTGCGGCCAGAACGTCGTCTCACGCAGAAACTCCGTGTCGATCGTCAGATAAGGCGCAGTGGCCAGCGTGTCGCAGGCTGCCTGTAGCGCCGCAGTCGTATCGATAATATCCATCGGATCTCCGGGATGTGGAGGCGGGTTTTCTCTCTCTTCTCTTTTGATGCGGGGATGTCAACCAACCGACATGAAAAAGCCGCGATTCGGCACGCCGCAGTCGGTCTATCAGACGATCCTGAGATAGGACGACATGCCCGTCTTCTGGTGCTCGATGATGTGGCAGTGAAGCATCCAGTCGCCCAGATTGTCGGCGAACAGCGCCAGCTCGGCCTGTTCGTCCGGCTGCAGCAGGATCGTATCCGTCGGCGGCGGCAGCACAGTGCGTTTGTTGGAGGAGAGGACGTGGAACGTCAGACCGTGCAGGTGGATCGGGTGGGCATGCGGCGTGCGGTTGGCGATCTCAAAGACGTAGCTCCGACCGAGCTTCAGCTCCGCCAGCGGCGCGACCGGGTCCGGCGTATCGCCCGGCCACGGCACCTTGTTGATCGCCCAGAACGTATAGCCGAGCGAGCCGCAGATACTTGTCCCCGCCTTGTGCTCGGCCGTCGCCGTGAAATCGAGGGGAATGCGCTCGGCACCGGCGATGTCGGGACGGGCGATCGGGTTGGGTGCCAGCGCCTTGGCGTCCGCGAGGTCGCGCTTGAGCGAGGATCCGCGTGCGACCAGCGTCGCGATGGTCCAGGGCGAGGAGCCGCGCAGGTTGCCGAGCGTCACGCTCTGCCCTTCGCTATCCGGCATCCGCACCACGAGGTCGGCGCGCTGTCCCGGCCCGATATCGAGCGTATCGAGCGGCATCGGCTGGGCAAGCGCGTTCGAATCGAGCGCCAGAATGGCGGCGGGCGCATCGATGCCGAGTGTATAGATGCGCGTGACGTCGGTCGCCGCGATGCGCAGCCGCACCAGCCCGCCGGCCGGTGCCTCGAACTGCGGCGCGCGCTGCCAGTTGGCGGTGCGCACGGTGCCATAGGTGCCGCCGCGCGCCGCATCCCGGGGCTTGAAAGGGGCGATGAAGCCGCCATCGGCGCCCAGCCGCCAGTCGCGGAGGTTGAGAACGATCTCGGCATCGAACACGGGATCGGCCGGGTTTTCCACGACGATGACGCCGGTCATGCCGTGGCCCATCTGGGTCAGCGTGTTGCAATGGGGGTGATACCAGAACGTGCCGGCATCGGGCGGGGTAAAGGCATAGTCGAAGCCGTCGCCCGGATAGACGTAAGGTTGCGTCATCTCCGGCACGCCGTCCATGGCGTTGGGGATGCGCAGCCCGTGCCAGTGCACGGTGGTCGGCTCGTCGAGCCCGTTGACCAGCCGGGCCGTGAAGGGCTGGCCCTGCCGCATCCGCAGCACCGGTGGCACGCCCGATAGTGTTGGCGCGTCGCCAAGCCCCCAGCTCATCACCCGCGTTTCCGCGCCGCCTTCGGCAATCCTCGCGGCACCGAACTGTGCCTTGAGCGTCAGCGGCGCGGCTGTGCCCGGACGCGCGGCAAGGCCTGCGCCCAGCGCGAAGGATGCAGCCGTTGCGGCACTGGCTTTGAGGAGCGTTCGGCGGGTGAGGGCGGGCATGATCCGGTCCGGGTATATTGACGTGGCTTCTCCTTAAACTTGATCGCCCTGTTCAGCAATTGTGACGGCGATCTTTCCCGCCTGCCGCGTTGTCGCAGGGCGCGTAGACGCGTAAGATCGGCCCATCCGGCAGAGCTCCGCCTTGACAAATCGGACCTGCCATGCGCTTTTCCGCGCGATTTCGACGCCGCCGGGACAGCGATGGTTTTCCCGTGTGCGGCATTTTGCCAGTTCCAGGAAACGCACATGCACCGTTACCGCAGTCACACTTGCGCCGCCCTTCGCCAGACCGATGTCGGCGCGAACGTCCGTCTCTCCGGCTGGGTGCATCGTGTGCGCGACCATGGCGGCGTCCTGTTCATCGATCTGCGCGACCATTATGGCCTGACCCAGGTCGTGGTCGATCCCGACAGCCCGGCCTTCAAGGCGGCCGAAGCCGTGCGCGGCGAGTGGGTGATCCGCATCGACGGACGCGTGAAGGCGCGCACGGCCGAGACGGTCAACAAGACCATGCCGACGGGCGAGATCGAGCTCTACGCTCAGGAAATCGAAGTTCTCTCCGCCGCCAAGGAACTGCCGCTGCCGATCTTCGGCGAGCCGGATTATCCCGAGGACGTGCGCCTGAAGTACCGCTTCCTCGACCTGCGCCGCGAGACGCTTCACCGCAACATCGTCAAGCGCACCCAGATCGTCGCCGACATGCGCAACCGCATGAACGCCGAGGGTTTTGCCGAATACACCACGCCGATTCTCACGGCCTCGTCGCCGGAAGGCGCGCGCGACTTCCTCGTGCCGTCGCGCATCCATCCCGGCACCTTCTTCGCGCTGCCGCAGGCGCCGCAGCAGTACAAGCAGCTGCTGATGGTGGCCGGCTTCGACCGCTACTTCCAGATCGCACCCTGCTTCCGCGACGAAGACCCGCGCGCCGACCGCCTGCCGGGCGAGTTCTACCAGCTCGACATGGAAATGAGCTTTGTCGAGCAGGAAGACGTGTGGAACACGATGGCACCCGTCATATCAGGCGTGTTCGAAAAATTTGCCGACGGCAAGCCCGTCACCAGGGACTGGCCGCGCATCCCCTATGATGTCGCGATCCGCAAATATGGTTCCGACAAGCCGGACCTGCGCAACCCGATCGAGATGCAGGCCGTGACCGAGCACTTCGCCGGCTCCGGCTTCAAGGTCTTCGCCAACATGATCGCCTCCAACCCGAAGGTCGAGGTCTGGGCGATCCCGGCCAAGACCGGCGGCTCCCGCGCCTTCTGCGACCGGATGAACGCCTGGGCGCAGTCCACCGGCCAGCCGGGGTTGGGCTATATCTTCTGGCGCGCCGAGGGCGAGACCGTGGAGGGCTCCGGCCCGCTCGCCAAGAACATCGGCCCCGAGCGCACCGAGGCGCTGCGCGTCCAGCTCGGCCTTGAAGCGGGCGATGCCTGCTTCTTCGTCGCCGGTGATCCCGCCAAGTTCTACAAGTTCGCAGGCGAAGCCCGTACGCGCGCCGGCGAAGAGCTGAACCTCGTCGATCGCGACCGGTTCGAGCTTTGCTGGATCGTGGACTTCCCCTTCTACGAATGGAGCGAGGAAGAGAAGAAGGTCGATTTCGCGCACAACCCCTTCTCCATGCCGCAGGGCGGGCTTGAGGCGCTGGAAACGCAGGATCCGCTGACGATCAAGGCCTACCAGTACGATGCCGTCTGCAACGGCTTCGAGATCGCGTCGGGCTCTATCCGGAACCAGTCGCCGGAACTGATGGTCAAGGCGTTCGAACTGGTCGGCCTGTCCAAGCAGGACGTGGAAGACCGCTTCGGCGGCATGTACCGCGCCTTCCAGTACGGCGCCCCCCCGCACGGCGGCTGCGCTTTCGGCATCGACCGCGTGGTCATGCTCTTGGTCGGCGCCAAGAACCTGCGTGAGATCTCGCTGTTCCCGATGAACCAGCAGGCCCAAGACCTGCTGATGAACGCCCCCAGCGAGGCCGCCCCGACACAGTTGCGCGAACTGGCACTGCGGGTCGTGCCACAGCCGAAGAAGGATTGATCCGCAACGGGCGGATCGACACACGACGGATAGGAGGGCGGCCATGGGTCGCCCTTTTCCGTTTCTCCATTGGCGCCTTCCCAAGACGCTGCGGACTTTAGCGTTGCGTCACAGGCGTGTCCGGTTTATGGAAAGCCATCACAACGGACCCGGGTGCGATCCCCGGGTGGCTCTTCCGGCCGCCGATCCGCCGGACAACGCACAGCATCAGCCCTTATAACCGCTTCGGACGTCGTCCCGGCTGGTGCGTTCCTGTTTGCGAAACGTTCAATCCATGATCTCACTGTCCACCTACCGCCACGAATGGTTTTCCAACATTCGCGGCGATATTCTCTCCGGCGTCGTCGTGGCGCTGGCGCTCATTCCCGAGGCGATCGGGTTTTCGGTCATTGCGGGGGTCGATCCGAAGGTGGGGCTGTTTGCCTCCTTCGCCATCGCCTGCGTCGCCGCCTTTACCGGCGGCCGGCCCGGCATGATCTCGGCTGCCACGGCGGCCACGGCCGTTGTCATGGTCAGCCTCGTGCGCGACCATGGCCTGCAATATCTCTTCGCCGCCACCATCCTCATGGGGCTTCTGCAGATCGCGGGCGGCTTCCTGAAGCTCGGGCGGCTCATGCGCTTCGTCTCGCGCTCGGTCATCACCGGCTTCGTCAACGCGCTGGCGATCCTCATCTTCATGGCGCAGCTGCCGGAACTGATCGGCGTTCCCGCGCTGACCTATGTGATGATCGCCATCGGTCTCGGCATCATCTACCTTTTCCCTTATGTGACGAAGGCCATCCCGTCGCCGCTGGTCGCCATTGCGGCACTGACGGCCGTTGCGGTCTTCGGCGGGTTCGACCTGCGCACCGTCGGCGACCTTGGCGAGCTGCCCTCCAGCCTGCCGGTCTTCGGCCTGCCGGACGTGCCGCTGACCTGGGAAACGCTGCGGATCATCTTCCCCTATTCCGTGACGCTGGCAGCCGTCGGCCTGCTCGAATCGCTGCTGACGGCGCAGATCGTCGATGACATGACGGATACGCCGAGCAACAAGAGCCAGGAATGCGTGGGTCAGGGGGCAGGCAACATCGCCTCGGCGCTGATCGGCGGCATGGGCGGCTGCGCCATGATTGGCCAGTCGGTCATCAACGTCTCCTCCGGCGGCCGCGGCCGGCTCTCGACCTTCGTTGCCGGTGCCTTCCTGCTGTTCCTCATCCTCGTTCTCGACGATATCGTGCGCATCATCCCGATGGCCGCTCTCGTCGCTGTGATGATCATGGTGTCGATCGGCACCTTCTCCTGGCGGTCGATCCTCGACCTCCGCACCAACCCGGTGTCCTCCTCGGTGGTGATGCTCGCAACCGTCGTGACGGTCGTCGCGACGCATGATCTCGCCAAGGGCGTCATCGTCGGCGTGCTGCTCTCGGGCGTGTTCTTTGCGGGCAAGGTGGCGAAGCTCTTCCGCGTCGTATCGCTCGGTGATGCCGTTGCCCGAACCTACCGGGTGGAAGGCCAGGTGTTCTTCGCCTCGGCCGATGCCTTCATCGCGGCCTTCGGCTTCACCGAGAAGGCCGCCAGCGTGACGATCGACGTCTCTGCCGCGCATTTCTGGGATATTACGGCCGTCGGCGCACTCGACAAGGTGGTGCTGAAATTCCGCCGGTCAGGCATTCCCGTCGAGGTCATCGGCCTCAACGAGGCCAGCGCGACGATGCTCGACCGCTTTGCCGTGCACGACAAGCCGGATGCGCCGGCCCTGCCGCAGGCCTCGCACTGAGATACGAAAAAGCCCGCCGGCCTCCTGTTTGAGGAGACCCGCGGGCTTCGTCGTTTCAGATGGTCAAGGCTGCGTCAGTCGTTCGCGGTCACCTTGACGCCCAGCACGCTCGGCAGCGTGTTCGGCGCGCCCATGCCGGCGCCCACGATCATCGGGAAGGGAACGGGCTTGGCCGGCTCCGCCGTGATCGTCAGGTTCTTCGGCGCATCCAGATAGGCGGTGATGGCCGCCGTCAGCTGGTTCTGCAGGTCGGGAAGGTTGAGCTGCGCAATCATGATCGGGGCGAGACCCTTGATCGACTGCGCCATCTGCTCGCCCGTCACGCCCTGTTCCGCACCGAAGTAATCGAGCAGGCGCTTGGTGATCGAGGCATCCTCGAAGCGGATCGAGGCGGAGTTGAAGTTCAGCTGCTGGATGAGGCCCATGGCCGACAGGCCGAGCGCCTGATTGGCGGCCTCCTTGTTGGGGTTGGCCTCGGCCGCCTTGAAGGCTTCCTGCAGCGAATTCAGGAGCTGGAGCGTGTAGCCCGAAACGTTGAAGCCGACCGACAGGCGGCCGACATTGTCGACGTTGATCGAGTTGTCGCGCACGGCAAAGACGCCCGAGGCGAGGTCCCAGCTACCTTCTACGGTAAACTCGCCGGTCGGGTTCTGCAGGCCGAGCTTGTCGATCGCCATCTTGGTCTTGGCGTCCTTCACGTCCGAGAGGTCGGCCTTCACACCACTGACGATGCCGTCGAAATCGATGCCCTTGTCGCCGTCCTGGCGGGTCAGGTTGCTTTCCGACTTGTCGATGGCGAACACGGTCTTGCCGCCGATCTCCACGGTGATCGGGCCGGTTCCGGCCGACTGGTAGTAGAGCAGGTCGTCGATGCTGCCCGTCCCGGTCTTGGCGGGAATGCGCAGGCCCGAGATCGCGATGTCCTTGGCAGTCAGGCGGGCGCCGTCTGCCGTCCGGTCGATATCCGGGAAGTCCACCGTCTCAACGGTGTAGCCGCCGTCCGAAAGCTCCTCGACGCCGTCGAAGGTGAGGTCGCCGATCTTGAGCTCGTCCGCCGTTTTCACCGTGCTCCGCACGCTGGCGCCCTTGAGGACCACGCTGTCGTCGTTGACATCGACCGCCTCGTAGGCGAGCGTCGCACCGTTGGTGGCATAGGCGGCGTTCAGCTTGGTGACGAAGTCGGCGCCGTCGAGCGCGAAGGCCGGCGAGGCGAGGCCGGCGAAGGCGACGCCTGCCAGCAGGAAGCGAAGTCTCGGAAACTGCATCATCATTTGGTCCTTGCAATGCCTGTGATATCGGGGTCGATGTCTCCAAGGCGATTTGGGCGGAAATATATGCGGCTGGTGGAGAAATGTCAGGTAAGCGCCGTGCTTTATTTGACGAGGGCTTTAACGGGCGGCGGTTTGCTGGGGATAGCGCCGGCGAGACAACTTGATGTTCACGGTTTGTTGAGGTAGCTACGACCCATGGGACAGAGCCTTTTGCCGCCGTCGGGCGGAGACGATCATATTCAGCCCGTCGATCTCAAGGCGGCACTGGAAGAGCGCTATCTTGCCTATGCGCTTTCCACGATCATGCATCGTGCGCTGCCGGACGTTCGTGACGGCCTGAAACCGGTGCATCGCCGCATCATCCACGCCATGAGCGAGATGGGCATTCGCCCCAACACGGCGTTCAAGAAATGCGCCCGCATCGTCGGCGACGTCATCGGTAAGTTCCACCCGCATGGCGACCAGTCGGTCTACGACGCGCTGGTGCGGCTCGCCCAGGATTTCTCCCAACGCTATCCGCTGGTCGATGGACAGGGCAATTTCGGCAATATCGACGGCGATAATGCCGCTGCCTACCGGTACACCGAAGCGCGCATGACCGAGGTCGCGGCGCTGCTTCTGGAGGGCATCGACCAGGACGCCGTCGACTTCCGCGCCACCTATAACGAGGAGGACGAAGAGCCTGTCGTTATGCCGGGCGCGTTCCCCAACCTTCTGGCCAACGGCTCATCCGGCATCGCGGTGGGCATGGCGACCTCCATTCCGCCGCACAATGCACATGAGCTTTGCGATGCCGCGCTGCTCTTGATCCGCAAGCCGGATGCAACGATTGAGGAACTGGTCGAGCTCGTGCCCGGTCCGGACTTTCCGACCGGCGGCATTATCATCGACAACAAGGCCAGCATCACCGAGGCCTACCGGACGGGCCGCGGCGGTTTCCGCGTGCGGGCGAAATGGGTCGTGGAGGACCTTGGCCGCGGCGTCTGGCAGATCGTCGTCACGGAAATTCCCTATCAGGTGCAGAAATCGCGGCTGATCGAAAAGATCGCCGAACTGCTGATCGCCCGCAAGCTGCCGCTTCTCGAGGACGTGCGCGACGAGTCGGCTGAGGACGTGCGGGTCGTGCTGGTGCCGAAGAGCCGCAGCGTCGATCCCACCATCATGATGGAATCGCTGTTCCGTCTGACGGACCTCGAAAACCGCTTTCCGCTGAACATGAACGTGCTGTCGATGGGCCGCGTGCCCCGTGTCATGTCGATCTTCGATATCCTGACGGAGTGGCTGCAGCATCGCCGCGAGGTCCTGCAGCGCCGGTCGCGCTTTCGCCTGGCCGCCATCGAGCGCCGGCTGGAGATCCTCGGCGGCTATCTGATCGCCTATCTCAACCTCGACGAGGTCATCCGCATCATCCGCGAGGAGGACGAGCCGAAGCCGTCTCTGATCAAGCGGTTCACGCTGACCGACCTGCAGGCCGAATCGATCCTCAACATGCGCCTGCGCTCGCTGCGCAAGCTGGAGGAGTTCGAGATCCGTACCGAGTTCGACGGTCTGACGGCGGAGAAGGCCGAGATCGACGCGCTGCTCGCCTCCGACGAAAAGCAATGGGACACGGTTGCCTCCGAAATCGGCGAGGTGAAGAAAAAGTTCGCCAAGGCGACCGAACTCGGCCGCCGCCGCACGGTGTTTGCCGACGCGCCGGACACGGACGACGCGGCGATCCACCAGGCGATGATCGAGAAGGAGCCGATTACCGTCGTCCTCTCGCAAAAAGGCTGGATCCGCGCGCTGAAGGGGCACATCTCCGATACGGCGACGCTCCAGTTCAAGGAAGGCGATGCGCTGAAGTTCGCCTTCCCGGCCTCCACCACCGACCGCATCCTGATCGTTACCACGGGCGGCAAGGTCTATACGCTCGGCGGCGACAAGCTGCCCGGCGGGCGCGGCCACGGCGAGCCGCTGCGCATCATGGTCGATATGGAGAACGACCAGGACGTGCTGACCGCCTTCGTGCATGATCCCGCCCGCAAGGTGCTGATCGCGTCCGCTGCCGGCAACGGCTTCGTGATTTCCGAAAGCGAGATGGTCGCCAACACCCGCAAGGGCAAGCAGATCATGAACGTCGCCATGCCGGACGAGGCCAAGATGGTCGTGACCGTCAAGGGCGATCAGGTCGCGAGCATCGGCGAAAACCGCAAGCTCCTCGTCTTCCCGCTGGCGCAGATCCCGGAAATGACCCGCGGCAAGGGCGTGCGCCTGCAGCGCTACAAGGACGGCGGCGTCTCCGACATCCGCTGCTTCACGCTGGCCGAGGGCTTGACCTGGAGCGACAGCGCCGGCCGCAGCTTCACCAAGACCGCCGCCGAACTCACCGAATGGATCGCCGACCGCGGCACCGCCGGACGTGTCGTGCCAAAGGGCTTTCCGCGAAGCGGGAAGTTCGGGGGGTAAGAGGCGATCTCTTTGACCGTCGGCGTCTTGGTGTCGATCGCCTACAGAGGCGCCTCTTCCAGAGGCTGCACGACATCCCGTAGGAAGCGGGTAGCGCCTTCCTCGTCTATGTCGCCTGAAGCGATGCCCAGCACGAACGTGTAAAGGACCGCGTCGGTGGTTGCGATCTGAAAGCCGTTTTCCATCAAGAAGACGGCGCAGGCAACGATGGCGATGCGTTTGTTTCCGTCGATGAAAGCATGGTTTTTGGCAAGGCCGAACAGGTAGGTTGCGGCGAGTTCGACGATATCGTCGCATCCGTAGTTCGCCCGGTTGAGCGGCCTGCTGAGGGCGGACTCCAACGCTCCTTCATCCCGCAACCCGTAGGACCCGCCGAAGCGTTCGATCTGGCGGGAGTGCAGGACTTGGACCAGCATACGGTCGAGGAAGATGAAGTCCATCATTCCGCAAGCTTCTTTAGCGCGACCTTGTAACGCTCCATAAAAGCCTCAGCATGGGCCAACTGCCGCGTGAACTGCTCGTCGGGAACGCGGAGCGTCAGACTGTTGGCCTCGACCTGCACTTCAAGCTCGTCCCCCGCCTTCACGCCCATGCGATCCAGCACGTCTTTCGGCAAGATGACGCCTTCTGAATTTCCAATCTTACGGACAGTGACGTTCATAGTGGCTCTCCTTGTTATAACCGACGTTATAACAAAAAGGACATTCTCATACAAGAAGCCCGAGGTAACGGTTTGCCGGCTGCCCGATGACAGGCGGGATCAGCCCGCCGCCTCCTCGCCTGCAGGCCCGGCATACCGCTCCCAGCCCCGCGCCATCAGGTGCTCCTGCGGCAGGAACTTCGTCTTGTAGTCCATCTTGCGCGAGCCCTTGACCCAATAGCCGAGATAGACGTGGGGCAGGCCGCGGTCCTGGGCTTTGCGGATGTGATCGAGGATCATGAAGGTGCCGAGGGAGCGGTCGGAAAAGGCGGGGTCGAAATAGGAATAGACCATCGAGAGGCCGTCGCCCATCTTGTCGGTCAGCGCGGCGGCGATCAGCGGGCCGTTGGCCCGGCCGGCAATGCCGTCGCCTTCGATGCGCAGGCGGTATTCGATAATCTTGGTGTTCACATGCGTATCCTCGACCATCATCGCATAGTCGAGCACCGACATGTCGGACATGCCGCCCTTCTGGTGGCGGTTGTCGAGGTAGCGGCGGAAGAGGGCGTATTGCTCGCTCGACGGTTCGGCCGGGTATTCGGTGGACACCACATCGGTGTTTTCGGCGAGCACCCGCTTCATCGAGCGCGTCGGCTTGAACTCGCCGGCGACGATCCGCACGGAGACGCAGGCCCGGCAACTTTCGCAGGCGGGGCGGTAGGCGATGTTCTGCGAGCGGCGAAAGCCACCCTGGGTCAGGAGGTCGTTGAGCTCAGGCGCCCGCTCGCCCACCATATGGGTGAACACCTTCCGCTCCATCTCATGCGGCAGGTAGGGGCAAGCCGCCGGTGCCGTGAGGTAGAACTGCGGAGACGGGGCGGTGTGGGTGTTCATGTTCATCTGGGGCGGCGATCACACTTCATGACCATACGATCACACTCCAGCGCCGTGCGTCATGCATGACGCACTCAGGTTCGCTGTAGCACTTTTATACCTGCTGCATAATCTCATCCTGAAATCGACTCCGATTTGAGGGATTATGCAGTAGCATGGCTCAAGAATGAAAAAGGTCAACCGGCCGTTAACACGACCGGTCGAAAACACGTCGGATTGATGAGGCAGTGTGTCCGTGCAGGCGCTACGCGCTGAGCGGGTAGCTGTCGCGGCGCACCGTCACCGTGCCGATGAGGAAATCGTGCAGCAGACGGCCGCGATCCGTGAACAGGCCGATGAGCACGATGAACGGCGTGAGGAAGGCATTCGCGATCCAGAAAATCACGAGGTGCACGACCGCCGTCATAAAGTCCATCGACCGCCCGTCGGTCCGCGCAATCGCCAGCCCCATCATGGCCATGCCGGGCGAGGCCTGCGAACGACCGCCGACCGTGACGCCGAAGTAGAGCATCGCGACGATGGCAAACAGAGCGGGATAGAGCAGGAAGCCGAAACCGAGCGTCAGGATGCCGAGGAAGAACACCACCACGGCTGCGGGAATCCAGAGAAGCGCGACGAAGAGATAATCGACGCAGAACGCAATGACCCGACGGCTGAGAACGCCGCGATAGGCGCGCCAATCGGTACTGGGAAAGCGAACGTCATCCTGGCTTATGGTCATCTTGGTCTCCATTTCGATACGGCGGATATGGGAATAAGACGGTCTCTCTGCAATGGGATGCAGCCTATCGACGGGCCCAGACGGTGATCAGTGAGACGCCGATCCCGTCATACCCATTCGATGATCGACGCTCCATGTCGAGGCGGGTCCATGCGACCTGTTCGAACTGCTCGCGTAGCCAGTCGATAGACGGAAAGTTGAAGTGCCGCCCAAGACTGTCCGAGCCTTCCTCATCACCCTCCTTGAAGCTCGAGAAAAAGACGCCGCCGGATCTCAGGGCCCGATGAACGCGCTGCAGGATCGCCGCTAGCTCGGCGCGGGGTGCATGAAGCAGGGAGGCATTTGCCCAGACGCCATCGAATGCCGCCTCGACGTCGAGCTCCATGAAACGCATGACCCGGACCGGTCGTCCGAGCCGCCGTTCCGCCTGCCGGGCCATCTCCGGGGAGCCGTCTGTCGGCAGCACCTCGAAGCCGCGATCGAGAAGCCGCCGGCTGTCATGTCCGCCCCCGCAGCCGAGTTCGAGCACATGCGCACCTCTGCCGAGGAGACCCATGAATGTTTCGAGGTTCTCGCTGTCACGATCCTGGCCGGACCATTCGGCATAGGCATCGGCTTCCTGCGCGTAGAAGGCAAGCGTGGTATCGCGGGCGTCCGGCATGAGTGATTATCCTTTCCGGGCCAGAAGCCGCGCCACATCCAGTGCGAAATAGCTGAGGATGCCGTCGCAGCCGGCGCGTTTGAAGGCCAGCAGGGTTTCCATCATGACGCGTTCCTCGTCGATCCAGCCCTGCGCGCCGGCGGCCTTGATCATCGAATATTCGCCGGAGACCTGATAGGCGAAGACGGGCAGGCCGAAGGCGTCCTTCATGCGCCAGCAGATGTCGAGATAGGGCAAGCCGGGCTTCACCATCATCATGTCGGCGCCTTCCTCCACGTCGAGGGCGGCGTCCCGCAGGGCTTCGGTCGCATTGGCGGGGTCGATATAATAGGTCTTCTTGTCGCCCTTCAGCAGGCCGCTGGTGCCGATGGCTTCGCGATAGGGGCCGTAGAAGGCCGAGGCGAACTTGGTGGCATAGGCCATGATGCCGACATTCTGGTGGCCGGCCGCATCCAGCGCCTGACGGATGACGCCGATGCGGCCGTCCATCATGTCGGAGGGGGCGATGATATCGGCGCCGGCATCCGCCTGCGCAACGGCGGCGCGGGCGATCTGGGAAACGGTCTCGTCATTGACGATCTCCCCGTCGCGCAGGATGCCGTCATGGCCGTGGCTGGTGAAGGGGTCGAGCGCGACGTCGGTGATGACGCCGATGCCGGGCACCGCCGTCTTGATGGCGCGGGTCGCCCGGTTGATCAGGTTGTCGGCATCCAGACTGTGTGAGCCAGTGTCATCCCGCAGCGCCATATCGACGTTCGGGAAGGTGGCCAGTGCGGGAATGCCGAAATCGGCCGCCTCGCGCGCGGCCTCCACCGCCTTGTCGACGCTGAGGCGCATCACGCCGGGCATGGCGGCGATCGGCTCGACCACGTTCGTGCCGGGCACGAGGAAGATCGGCCAGATCAGGTCGTCCACCGTCAGCTGGTTCTCGCGCACCATCCGCCGCGTCCAATCCGCCTTGCGGTTGCGGCGCATGCGGCGGTGCCCGGTGATGAGGTCCACGATGTCGGTCTTGTCGGTCATGAGGGGTGTCTTTCGGGAATTGCGCGAGCGCGCGCCATGCAGCAGTTGGGGAACATTTATCACGATGGGGCAGGGAGGCAAAACATCCCAGGTGCGGCGTCTCGTCCTGGTTCTGCCTATAAAGCGCGTGTTGGCGCGTCCGACTGAGGGAGCATGACGCAACCCGACGATCGGTGACAGGTCTGTCGCACCCAAGACCTCAGCAAGAGATCTTAGATTTTGAGAGAGCCCGCTTTTCCGCGCCGGTATTTCCTGCATAATGGGGCATGACCGAGCTCCTAGAAAAAGCCGTTGAGGCCGCCCGCGCTCTTCCTGCCGTCGTCCAGGACGAGATCGCTCGCACGATGCTGATCCTCGCCCGCGAGGAGTCGGAGCCGGTTCCATTGAGCGCGGGGGAGCTTGCAGCGATTGCCGTTTCCAAAAGCGCAGCCGCCCGCGGAGAGTTTGCAACCGACGAGGACATGCGCCTTATCTGGGCTGCCCACGGTCTGTGAGGCTTCGCTACACCAGATTGGCGATGATCGACCTCGAGAACGTTGCCGCCTATATCGGTGCGCGTTCACCGCAAGGCGCGCGTCGGGTCATGCAGCGTATCAAGACCTTGATCGAGCAGCTTCAGGATCAGCCTTTCGCCGGCGCCCGTACGCAAGATCCCACGATTCGTCGTTTGATCGCGTTGCCTTATCCCTACCTGATTTTCTACGAGATCACCGAGGCCGAGATCGTCATTCATGCCGTGCGGCATGGTTCCCGCAATCCTGCCGCCAATGCCTCGCCAGACCTGATGATCGATCACGTTGCCACGGGCTCCCATCCCAGCCTAGCGGTTGTCACCATCCACCCTTATGGTCGCCGCCATGTCCCATGATTCTGTCCATGTCCCCAAGGTCTCGCTGACGGAGACGCTGTTCGGCGTCTTCCTGCGGCTGGTGGCGATTTCGTGCTTCTGGTTCGGCCTGAACTACTGGGCGCTGCTGATCGGCTATTCCTTCAACGGGTCCGGCCGGTTCGATCTCCTGACCGTGCCGTGGCGCGTGGCGGCGGCGACGCTCGCGGTTGCCTATCCCGTCGCGGCGCTGGGCTTGTGGCTTCTGGTGTCCTGGGGACCGGTCATCTGGGTCGTGGCGGCGGCGACCGAAATCGTCATGTTCGGCTTCTATCCCGACCTCTTCGGCACCAAGCCGCTGATCCTTGTGCTGCATGGCGGGGCGGCTCTGATCTTCGTCGCTTTCCGCGGTGTCATCCTCTACCAGCGCATGCGCCAAGGGCGTGTCGCAAGATTTGATTCACCCTGACACAGGTCACGTGAATCGTAAGCTCATGTTAAGGCTGCGGTTTAAGTAGAATTTTATACGTATTCGATAGTGTCTCCCTCAAGGCGGGAAAACATAACCACCGCCACCAAAACAGAGAGAGACCGTCATCATGAACACCAAGCTCAAGGCACAGGCTCCCGCCAACACCGTTGCTCACAAAGACCCGCAGGAAGATGCGATCCGCTCCCTGTACATGGAATCGCTCCACCTCGTCGAGCGCCTGCACCGTCGCCTGCTCGACGTGATCAAGGACGAATTCGACCGGCAGGGCCGCAGCGACGTCAACGCCGTTCAGGCGCTTCTCCTCTTCAACATCGGCAACTCGGAACTGACGGCCGGCGAGCTGCGCTCGCGGGGCTACTACCTCGGCTCCAACGTCTCCTACAACGTCAAGAAGCTGGTCGACCTCGGCTTCATCAACCACCAGCGCTCGCGCATCGACCGTCGCTCGGTCCGCATCAGCCTGACGGAAGACGGCCAAGGCATCGCCGAGACGGTCGCCAAGCTCTATGAGCGCCACATCGGCTCGATCCACAAGGTCGGCGGCATCGGCACCGACGAATTTGGCCAGATGAACAAGCTGCTCCAGCGCCTCGACCGCTTCTGGAACGACTCGATCGCCTATCGCATGTAAGGCTCGGCGGATAACGATCCTCCTTGAAAAGGCCGGGCGCGGGATGGCGTCCGGCCTTTCGCATGTCCGCCGGAAGCGACAGCCGGAGATCGCAGCCGCAACGTGCACCGTCACGATGTTGTCAACGGTCGTGATCCGGGCTTGAGGATGTCGCCTGTCAGAGCTGCGACGAGGACCGATCCGGCCCGGAAATCAAGGCCGGTGGGGCTGTTGCAGGAAGGACGCAGTGCCTTGTCTCCCGGTATTTCCGCGCGCTTTCCCGCTGGTTGTGTGACACCGTTTGGCCATATTGGTATGGGACGTAAAATGCTGAAAAACCGGCCCGGAATGTGGGGTCGGTGAAGCGGTTTTCGGCGCTGGCGCGCCCGCAGTCGCGGGGTCTTCGAGGCCCCTTCATCCGCCGAAGCGCCACTCCGCTCCGGGCAGGTTTGCCTTTGTTAACCGTAATCGTGATAGCGCTGAAGGCGAAATTTGCCTCGCAGCATCTGATGGTAGGGATCATGTCGAAGAAAAACGGAATCGATGCTCATAGCCGCCGCGCCTTCCTGCGCTCCGCCGCCACGCTCGGCGCGGCAGCCTGGGCCGGTGGTGCGTTCGCGCAGGACGCGCTTGTGGACATCATCAACGCGCCGCGCCGCGGCGTGTGGGACGATCAGTTCGACGCACAGGCTTCGCGCACGGCGCTGGCGGTCTCGTCGAACAATCCGATCTTCAGCATGGAGACCATCTACAACACGCAGACGGCGATCGGCCAGTATCAGCGGATCGTGTCGGCCGGCGGCTGGCCCGAGGTCAATCCGTCGCAGCGTCTGGAACTCGGCGTTTCCGACCCGTCGGTGCGGGCACTGCGCCAACACCTGATCGCCGCCGGCGATCTCGATCAGTCGTCCGGCATGTCCGACAGCTTCGACAGCTATGTCGATGGCGCGGTCAAGCGCTTCCAGGCCCGCCACGGCCTGCCGCCGGATGGCGTTCTCGGCGAATACTCGCTGAAGGCTCTGAATATCTCGGCCAATGTGCGCCTGCAGCAGCTGAACACCAATCTCGTGCGCCTGCAGTCCATGTCGGGCGATCTGGGCATGCGCCACGTCGTGGTCAACATTCCCGCGGCCTATATCGAGGCGGTGGAAAACGGCCGCGTCGTGCAGCGCCACACGGCCATCGTCGGCCGCCTGTCGCGCCCGACGCACATCATCAATTCGAAGATCTACGAGGTCATCCTCAACCCGTACTGGACGGCACCGCGCTCGATCGTCGAGAAGGACATCGTGCCCTTGATGCGCAAGGACCCGGAATATCTCAAAAAGAACGCCATCCGCCTGATCGACGGGCAGGGCAACGAGGTCTCGCCGGAAACGATCGACTGGAACGCCGAGAAGGCGCCGAACCTGACGTTCCGCCAGGACCCGGGCAAGATCAACGCCATGGCATCGACCAAGATCAACTTCCACAACCCGAACAACGAATACATGCACGACACGCCGTCGCAGGGCCTGTTCAACAAGCTCGCCCGCTTCGAAAGCTCCGGCTGCGTGCGCGTGCAGAACGTGCGCGACCTCACGACCTGGCTCCTGCGGGACACCCCCGGCTGGACCCGCCAGCAGATCGAGGCGACCATCCGTTCGGGTCAGAACAACCCGATCAAGCTCGCGGTCGAAGTGCCGGTTTACTTCAAGTACATCACCGCCTGGGCCGCCAAGGACGGTGTCGTCCAGTTCCGCGACGACATCTACCAGATGGATGGCGAACAGGAACTGGCGCTCCAGACGACCGCCGGCATCGAGCCGGTCACCGGCGGCCTGGACGGCGGCATCGCGCAGTAGGGTTTGATGGTGAGATGAATTTCGGCGGCCGCGCTTCTTGGGAGCGCGGCTGTTTTTGTTTGTGGGCGGCGCTGTTGAACCGCCACGGCTTCATGCATACTTGCGAAAGCACATCAAGGAGAAACGCGGATGAAGGCAATGTCGATCCTGGTTCGGGCATTGTGGGACGAGGAGGCATCTGTCTGGGTTGCCACGAGCAGCGATATCGATGGACTGGCCGTTGAGGCGGGTTCGGTCGAAGAGCTTGAAACGAAAGTTTTGAGTGCCGTTGCCGACCTGATCGAACTCAACGGCTCGCCGTCCGATCTGCCGGAGATACCGGTGCACATCATGGCGGAGCATGTCGCGAAGATACCGAACCCGTTCTACTGATGGGCGGCTATCTCCGGGATCTCAAGGCAATGCTGGCGGCCGCCGGTTGTCACTTTCACCGTGCCGGAAAGGGCGATCATGAAATCTGGTTCAGCCCAATCACAAAGCGCTATTTCACCGTCGATCACGGCGTCAAATCCCGTCACACGGCCAACGAGACGTTGAAACAGGCGGGCCTGCCAAAGGCGTTCTGACACGGATATCACACGACCTCCCCACCACAGCGCAGACGCCGCGGCAAATGGCGCAAAACGCGGGGCGCGGGTTGCCCTTGGCATGCGAGGGAGATAAACACCGTGCCACCGCCCTACAGGAGCCTGATCATGAGCGATGCAGCCGCCAACGACGTCTTCTTCAACCGGTCTCTCGCCGATAGCGATCCGGATATTTTCGGTGCGATCGAGAAGGAGCTGGGTCGCCAGCGCCATGAGATCGAGCTGATCGCCTCCGAAAACATCGTCTCGCGCGCCGTGCTCGAAGCCCAGGGCTCGATCATGACCAACAAATATGCCGAGGGCTATCCGGGCAAGCGCTATTACGGCGGCTGCCAGTTCGTCGATATCGCCGAGGAACTCGCGATCGACCGCGCCAAGCAGCTGTTCGGCGTCAACTTCGCCAATGTGCAGCCCAATTCCGGTTCGCAGATGAACCAGGCCGTGTTCCTGGCGCTGCTGCAGCCGGGTGATACCTTCATGGGTCTCGATCTCAACTCCGGTGGACACCTGACGCACGGGTCGCCGGTCAACATGTCCGGCAAGTGGTTCAACGTCGTCTCCTACGGCGTGCGCGAGGAAGACCATCTGCTCGACATGGATGCGGTGGCCGAGAGCGCGCGCAAGCACAAGCCGAAGCTGATCATCGCCGGCGGCACCGCCTATTCCCGCATCTGGGACTGGAAGCGCTTCCGCGAGATCGCCGACGAGGTCGGCGCGTGGCTGATGGTCGATATGGCACACATTGCCGGTCTGGTTGCCGGTGGCCAGCACCCGTCGCCGTTCCCGCATTGCCACGTCGCCACCACGACGACGCACAAGTCGCTGCGCGGGCCCCGCGGTGGCATGATCCTGACGAACGACGAGGATCTGGCGAAGAAGTTCAATTCGGCTGTCTTCCCCGGCTTGCAAGGCGGCCCGCTGATGCACGTCATCGCGGCGAAGGCGGTCGCCTTCGGCGAGGCGCTGAAGCCCGAGTTCAAGGACTACGCGGCGCAGATCGTCAAGAACGCCAAGGCGCTCTCGCAGACTCTGGTCGATGGCGGTCTCGACATCGTCTCCGGCGGCACCGATAACCACCTGATGCTGGTCGATCTTCGCAAGAAGAACGCGACGGGCAAGCGGGCGGAAGCCGCGCTCGGCCGCGCCTACATCACCTGCAACAAGAACGGCATCCCCTTCGATCCGGAAAAGCCCTTCGTCACATCCGGCGTGCGCCTGGGCACTCCGGCCGGCACGACGCGCGGTTTCAAGGAAGCCGAGTTCCGCGAGATCGGCAACCTGATCGTCGAGACGCTCGACGGCCTGAAGGTCGCCAACTCTGACGAGGGTAACGCGGTGGTGGAGGCCGGCGTGCGCGAGAAGGTCTTAGGCCTGACGGGCCGCTTCCCGATGTACGGCTACCTGTAAGGCTGGCACGGCATGCGCTGCCCTTTTTGCGGATCGGAAGATAGCCAGGTCAAGGATTCCAGACCTGCGGAAGACGGCGCGGCCATTCGCCGCCGCCGGATCTGTCCGGATTGCGGTGGGCGTTTCACGACGTTCGAGCGCGTGCAACTGCGCGAGCTCATGGTGCTGAAGAAGACCGGTCGGAAGGCGCCTTTCGACCGGGAAAAGCTGATGCGCTCGTTCGAGATCGCGCTGCGCAAGCGGCCGGTGGAACGCGAGCGGATCGAGCGCGCCGTGTCCGGCATCGTCCGGCGGCTGGAAAGCTCTGGCGAAAGCGAGATCGCCTCGGAGGAAATCGGCCTGCAGGTGCTGGAAGCGCTGAAGGGCCTCGATGACGTCGCCTTCGTGCGCTACGCCTCCGTCTATCGCGATTTCTCCCATGCGGAGGACTTCGAAAAGGTGATGGCGGAACTCTCTGCCAAGATCGCCCGCGACCCCGGCGCCTGACGGGAAAGCCGCCGACATGACACTCCCGAACGACACGCCTGCCGATCCCGCCGCTGCTGATGCGAGAGGCTCAAGCGGTGTGGAAACCGGCTCGGCCGGCGGTGCGGAGGCGGACGCCCGGCTGATGTCGGAAGCGATCGCGGTCGGGGCCGGCCATCTCGGTCTCACCGGCAGCAACCCCTCGGTCGGCTGCCTGATCGTGCGGGATGACGGGGCGGGGCCGCGCGTCATCGCCGCGGCGGTCACCGCTCCCGGCGGGCGGCCGCATGCGGAAAGCCAGGCGCTGGCGCAAGCCGGCGAGGCCGCGCGCGGCGCCACTGCCTATGTCACGCTCGAACCCTGCTCGCACCACGGCCATACCCCACCCTGCGCCGACGCCCTGATCAAGGCCGGCATCGCCCGTGTCGTTGTCTCGGTGGTGGATCCCGACACGCGCGTCTCCGGCCGCGGCATCGCCATGCTGCGCGAGGCCGGTATTGCCGTGGAAACGGGGGTGCTGGAAGCGAGAGGCGAACGTGCGCTTGAAGCCTACCTCACGCGCAAGCGCCTCGGCCGTCCGCATGTGACGCTGAAGCTCGCTGTGTCGCGCGACGGCATGATCGGCTCCCGCGCCCTCGGGCCCCGTCGGGGGCAGGTCGCGATCACCGGGCCGGAAAGCCGGAACTATGTGCAGCATCTGCGCGCCCGGTCGGATGCCATCCTCGTCGGCATCGGCACAGCTGTCGCCGACGATCCGGAATTGACCGTGCGGTTGTCGGGGCTCGAGGATCGCTCGCCGCTTCGTATCGTGCTCGATGGAAACCTGCGGCTTTCGCCCGACAGCAAGCTCGCCCGCACGGCCGCCCGAGTTCCTGTTATAGCGGTGGCTGGCGTGCTGTCGCCGGATGATGGAGATGTGGATGCGCACGGGTGGCAGACCCGGGCCGATGCCCTGTCGGCGCTGGGGGTCGAAGTGCTCGAATGGGATCCGCGCCGGCTCGACCTGCTGCTGCCGGCGCTGGCCAGCCGCGGCCTGTCTTCGCTTCTCGTGGAAGGGGGCGCGCGCACCGCAGCCTCGTTCCTCGATGTGAATATGGTCGATCGCCTCCTGCTTTTCACGGGATCGCCAACCATCGGCGCAGATGGGATTGCATCGCCGGTTCGCCCCGGTCTTGTACCGGCAGCATTCGTGCATACGTCTGGCGAAGCCTTTGGCGCCGACCACCTGGATATTTACGAGAGGACACCCTGATGTTCACTGGCATCGTGACGGATATCGGCAAGGTCGAGAGCGTGACGCCGCTCGATGAGGGCGTTCGGCTGCGGGTCGCGACCGCCTATGATCCCGCCACCATCGACATCGGCGCCTCCATCTCCCACTCCGGCGTCTGCCTCACCGTGACGGCGCTGCCGGAGGCAGGCGCCAACGAACGCTGGTTCGAGGTGGAAGCCTGGGAAGAGGCGCTGCGGCTGACGACGATCGCCGGCTGGTCGTCCGGCGCGCGCATCAACCTGGAGCGGGCGCTGAAGATCGGCGACGAACTGGGCGGTCATATCGTGTCCGGCCATATCGACGGCACGGCCGAAATTCTGTCGGTCGAGGCGGAAGGCGAGGCGACGCGGTTCCGTCTCAATGCGCCCGAGCATCTCGCCCGCTTCGTCGCGCCCAAGGGCTCCGTCGCGCTCGACGGGACGTCGCTCACGGTCAATGCCGTCAATGGCACGGAATTCGACGTGCTCCTGATCCGCCACTCGCTGGAGGTCACCACCTGGGGCGACCGGCAGGCCGGCGACCGCGTCAACTTCGAGGTGGACACGATGGCGCGCTATGCCGCGCGGCTGGCCGACTTCCCGGCAAAGGGCGTCTGACGCCGTCGTAAAACGCGATTATCTCTCGCAGAGAACGACCTGCGCACCGTGATAGACGGTGCGGGCCGTCTCGCGGAAGCCGAGCTTGGAGGCCACGCGCAGCGACGCGATGTTGCCGAGATCGATAAGGCAGGTGCGGCGGGCCTTGGGATAGGTTCGCTCGCTCCACTTCAGGGCGGCGGACACCGCCTCGGTGGCATAGCCCCGGCCATGGGCCGCGGGCGAAAGCGCCCATCCGGTCTCCATCGTGCCTTCGAGTGAGAGCTGGATGACGCGGTGCAGGTCGTGAAAGCCGGCCTCGCCGATGAAGGCGCCGC
Organism: Rhizobium sp. PP-CC-3A-592; assembly: GCF_003217095.1. Classification (GTDB taxonomy): domain Bacteria; phylum Pseudomonadota; class Alphaproteobacteria; order Rhizobiales; family Rhizobiaceae; genus Ferranicluibacter. The sequence continues at coordinate 388,866 of NZ_QJSR01000001.1, read as the reverse complement.
TCTCCCTGTCCTGCAATGCGAAGAAGCCAAAACCGAAATAATGCCACATGCCGACCTGCCGCAGAAACCGCGTCCAGGCCTGCTCCCGCGAGAACGGCACGCCGCCGATGAAGCGCACGACCTGCGCATCGGCAAAGAGGCTGGCATAGGCCGGGAAGTCGTCGCGGCGATAGGGGCGGAGAATGAGGCGCGTTGTCTCAAGGGTGGGGACTGTGTGCATGACACCTTCCTTAAACGCGAATCGCGCGTATCGCAAAGCTGCCCTGCGCGCCGCGAATCGGAAAAGGCTTGCCATTCCAGCCCTGCCATGGTTTTACCCGTGCCTCTGCCGGCAATGCGACCGGCGATTTCCACATTCCAGATTGCCTCTATTTCCAGACAGGTGAACCGATGGCCGAGAGCGTCAAGCCCCATATCCTCATCGTCGAGGCCCGCTTCTATGACGACATGGCAGATGCGCTGCTCGACGGCGCAACATCCGCGCTGAAGGACGCCGGCGCGACCTATGACGTCGTGACCGTGCCCGGCGCGCTCGAAATTCCCGGCGCGATCGCCATGGCCCTCGACGGCATCGACAATGGCGCCACCGAATATGACGGCTTCGTCGCGCTCGGCATGGTCATCCGTGGCGAAACCTACCACTTCGACATCGTCGCCAACGAGAGCTGCCGCGCGCTCATGGACCTGACCGTGAGCGAGAGCCTCGCCATCGGCAACGGCATCCTGACGGTCGAAAACGACGAGCAGGGCTGGACCCGCGCCCGCAAGTCCGAAGGCGACAAGGGCGGCTTTGCCGCGCGCGCAGCCCTGACGATGATTGCGCTGAAAGCCAAGCTCGGAGGCGAACAGTGAGCACCCCGAACGAACAGACGCCGCCCGTCAAGCAGGCGAACCAGCGTGGCGCCGCCCGTCTCGCCGCCGTGCAGGCGCTCTACCAGATGGATATCGGCGGTACCGGCGTGCTGGAGATCGTCGCGGAATACGAGACGCATCGCCTCGGCCAGGAGATCGACGGCGACACCTACCTGAAGGCCGATGCTTCCTGGTTTCGCTCGATCGTCTCCGGCGTGGTGCGCGACCAGCGCAAGCTCGATCCGCTGATCGGCGCAGCACTGCAGGACGACTGGGCCCTGTCCCGTCTCGATTCGACCGTGCGCGCCATCCTGCGCGCCGGCACCTTCGAGCTGACCGAGCGCAAGGACGTGCCCGTGGCCGTCATCGTCACCGAATATGTCGAGATCGCCCGCGCCTTCTTCGAGGAAGACGAGCCCAAGCTGGTCAACGCCGTCCTCGACCGCATCGCGCGGCAATTCAGGACGGACGTGCGGAAGTAGTATTTAATCCTGGAAAAGCTCGGCATGGGTCCCGGCACGGACGAAAACCACCATGCCGGCTTTTCCTGCGTCCTCGCACCGATAGATCAAAAGGAAGTCGCCGCCGATATGGCATTCGCGGTGTCCAGACCATGACCCTTTCAAGGGGTGGTCCAGCCATTCCGGGCCGAGCGGTTCGTCATTGGCGATGAGCAGGAGCATGGCGTCCTTCAGTCGCGGCATGTCATAGCGGCCCGAGCGCGACAGGCGCTCCCAGTCCTTCAGGAAAGCCTTGGTATAATCGGACGTTCTCGGCGGTCCCGCCCGCTTACTGGCGGCTGGCTTTTTCAATGTCGTTCACCAGGTCGTCGGCAGTGGCGAAACGCGCGGCGCGGGTTCGAACGATTTCCTCGGCCTCCTTCATGGCCGCGAGCGTATCGGCGTTCGGAACTCTGAGTTCCAACGGAAAGGCCTGGTCGGCGACGACCCGGCGAAGAAACAGACGCACGGCATCCGACACCGACATCCCCATGGCATCCAGTGCGGCTGTCGCCTTCTCTTTCGTTTCATCGTCGATTCGCACGTGTAGCATCGAAGTACGGGCTGTCATGGCGGCGTCTCCTATTTCCTCAAAATGTATCTCATTTGAGATACAGTCAAGAGGGTACATTGCCGAGCAGTGCTGAGCGCCTTGCGACAGCAGGCTTGTCAAGCTTCCCGGCGGATGTTTTCGGACGTCCGCCCTTGGCGCCGTTTGCGCGGCTTGCAGAGACTTTCGTCGGTGAGCGGGACTGGCCGCCGCGGCGTTGGGCGTCCATGAAGGATTTCGTGCCGAAGATACCGCTCATCAGGCCGGAGATCGTATAGTCTGCGTCCAGGCTTTCCCAGTGCAGACCGGTTTCGCCGAGGAGCGCGACCTCCGCCAGTTGCTCTGTGGTTGCATCCTGCGGGCCTTCGAGGGCGCGGGCCGGGAACAGGAACGACGCGCCGTTCGTAAAATCGACAACGACCCGTTCTGACGGGACGTCGAAGCGGACCGCCGTCACTACTGATCTTTCCGCCCGTTCCGCTTCCCATTGCCGCTTGGCCGTTGCGGTTCGGCGTCCGTGACATCAGCCATGAAATGATCTCCATGTGTCGAGAAAGAGCGGCCGGTTGCTTTCCATCACGGCAACCGCGCGGAAAACGTCCCTGTCCGATATGGTCGGCGGTATAGCTGATGAACCGCATGCCGAACGGCCTTATAACCGTCACCATGCACATACATTAACCCAACTTGTTGGCTTTCCCAAGTTGCATGCATCGGGTCGTGAATACCGCTGACGTTTTTAGATATGTCGGCGTGAGGTGGGCTCGATATCCCCTATGATGTAGGCATGATCGCCTTGCGGACGAAGCGCTGTTCGGTGACCTCTTCGCCCCATTGCCGGCCGGGCTGTTCGTCATCAAGCGTAAAGCCGTTGGCCTCGTAGAGGTGCCGTGCCGCGTCCAGCCCTTTGAATGTCCAGAGGTGCGTTTCGGTAAAGCCCGTGCGGTCGCAGAAGGACAGGGCTTCGCTGAGCAGGCGGCGGCCGGTGCCGCCTCCGCGTTGCCCGTCATCGACGATGAACCAGCGCAAATGGGCTAGGCCCGCGTTCAGATCCTCGCCATCGATCGCCACGGTGCCGACGATCCTCCCGCTTTCCACGGCCGACCAGAGCCCGTTGACCGGCCTGTCCAGCCTTTGGACGAACGCGGCCAGTCCCGCAGCGATTTGGGCTTCGAAATAGGCGCCGAAGCCGACGCGACGATAGAAGGCTGCGTGCATCTCGGTCGATCTGCCGATCATGCCGGATCGATATCCGCTTTCGATCGTAACGGCGGGGCGCTCTATCCGCCCCGTATCGGTCCTGCCGACGTGAAGCGCGTCGGTGTAAGTGCGAAGGCCGGTCAGCACCATTTGGCGGTCCGTAACCTGCAGCCGGGAGAGGGCGGCGGAAACCTGCGATGTGGCAAAGGCGTGGATGGCGGCAACGGTGCCCTGTCCCTTCGCCGTCAGGCTCAGGAACTTCGCGCGGCCGTCGCCGTTGCTGCTTTCCTCCTCGACCTCGCCCGCATCGACAAGTTTGCGGACGAGGCGGCTGACGCTCGATTTTTCCAGCCTGAGCAACGTGCAGAGCATGCCAGCCGTTATCGCCGGATGTGCCTCGATCTCGATCAAAGCATGGACGGCGGATGGTGCCAGATCCGTGCCGGCAAGCGTCGGCTCGAGGAAGCCGAGTTCCCGCACGAGACCACGGGATGCATCACGAATCGAGCGGATCATCTCGTCGGAGCCTGTGGACAGCATGATAATCTCCAAGGTAGTTGCATCATGCAACTATCTATCACGAGATCTTCGGTTGTCAAAGGCGGGCTGTCCTGAGCCGAAAGACAGAGCCTGAGGTCATCGGGAGATGTTCAAGGTCTTCCGCGGCCGGTTCCGATTTCATCGCCAGCATCGCGCCCGCGATCCCCGCTTGACCTTGCCGATTCTCCGCCGCACTCTTCACCTCTGCCCGGCGGCGCGAGGAGGCGGTGCAGGGAGGGGACGGGATCGGCGCAGCAGTGTGCGGCGCGGGTCTCCAAAGGAGGAAACAGACGACATGATTGTTCTACTGGGCGTAATTCTTTGCGGACTGGTTTCGGTGGCCTATGCCATCTGGGCAACGGGGTCCGTGCTGGCTGCCGATCAGGGCAATGCCCGCATGCAGGAAATTGCAGGCTATATTCGCGAGGGCGCGCAGGCCTATCTCGCACGGCAATATCTCACCATCGCCATCGTCGGCGCCATCGTCTTCGTCGCGGCCTGGCTGCTTCTCTCGGGCACGGCTGCCATCGGCTTCCTGATCGGTGCCGTTCTCTCGGGCGCGGCCGGCTTTATCGGCATGCATGTCTCCGTGCGGGCAAACGTGCGCACGGCGCAGGCAGCGTCCGTCAGCCTTTCGGCCGGCCTCGATATCGCCTTCAAGTCCGGCGCCATCACCGGCATGCTGGTCGCGGGCCTCGCGCTGCTCGGCGTTTCCCTCTACTACCTCATCCTGACCGCCGGGCTCGGCCATGCCCCCGGCGACCGCGAGGTGATCGATGCGCTCGTTTCGCTCGGCTTCGGCGCGTCGCTGATCTCGATCTTCGCCCGGCTCGGCGGCGGCATCTTCACCAAGGGGGCCGATGTTGGCGGCGATCTCGTCGGCAAGGTCGAGGCCGGCATCCCCGAGGACGATCCGCGCAACCCCGCCACCATTGCCGACAATGTCGGCGATAACGTCGGCGACTGCGCCGGCATGGCGGCCGACCTGTTCGAGACCTATGCCGTCTCGATCGTCGCGACCATGGTGCTGGCGGCCATCTTCTTTGCCGGTAGCGCGGCGCTGGCCACCACCATGGTCTATCCGCTCGCCATCTGCGGTACCTGCATCATCACCTCGATCATCGGCACCTTCTTCGTTAAACTCGGCTCCAACGGCTCGATCATGGGCGCGCTCTATCGCGGCCTGATCGTGACTGGCCTGCTGTCGATCGTCGGGCTCGCTCTGGCGACGACGGTCACCGTCGGCTGGGGCGTCATCGGCACCGTCGATGGCAAGGAGATCACCGGGGCGAGCCTGTTTGGCTGCGGCATCCTCGGTCTCGTGGTGACCGCGCTGATCGTCGTCATCACCGAATACTACACCGGCACCAACAAGCGCCCGGTCAATTCCATCGCCCAGGCTTCCGTCAGCGGCCATGGGACGAACGTCATCCAGGGGCTCGCCGTCTCGCTCGAATCGACAGCGCTGCCCGCCATCGTCATCGTCGGCGGCATCATCACGACCTACCAGCTCGCCGGCCTGTTCGGCACCGGCATCGCCGTCACCGCCATGCTCGGCATCGCCGGCATGATCGTGGCGCTCGATGCCTTCGGCCCCGTCACCGACAATGCCGGCGGCATCGCCGAGATGGCGCATCTGCCGCCGGAAGTCCGCAAGTCCACCGACGCACTGGATGCCGTCGGCAACACGACCAAGGCGGTGACCAAGGGCTATGCGATCGGCTCGGCCGGGCTCGGGGCGCTGGTGCTGTTCGCAGCCTATGCCAACGACCTGAAATACTTCGCCGCCAATGGCGACAAATATCCCTACTACGCCGATGTCGGCGTGATCTCCTTCGATCTCTCCAACCCCTATGTCGTCGCCGGGCTGATCTTCGGCGGCATGATCCCCTATCTCTTCGGCGGGATCGCCATGACGGCGGTCGGCCGTGCCGCGGGCTCGGTGGTGGAGGAGGTGCGCCGGCAGTTTCGCGAAAAGCCGGGCATCATGGCCGGCACGGACAAGCCCGACTACGGCCGGGCGGTGGATATGCTGACCAAAGCGGCGATTCGCGAGATGATCGTGCCGTCTTTGCTGCCGGTTCTCGCACCCGTCGTCGTCTATTTCGGCGTGCTCGCCATCTCGGGCTCCAAGGCCTCGGCCTTTGCCGCGCTCGGCGCGTCGCTCCTCGGCGTCATCGTTAACGGCCTCTTCGTCGCGATCTCCATGACATCGGGCGGTGGCGCCTGGGACAATGCCAAGAAGAGCTTCGAGGATGGCTTCGTCGACAAGGACGGGCAACGCCACCTGAAGGGCTCGGACGCCCACAAGGCTTCCGTCACCGGCGATACGGTGGGCGATCCCTACAAGGATACCGCGGGCCCGGCCGTGAACCCGGCGATCAAGATCACCAATATCGTCGCGCTTCTGCTGCTCGCCGTTCTCGCCTGAGACGGTTTCCGGTCGATCAGACCGGAAACCCTATGAGCAGCGTGCAGGCAAAAAGAAACCCGCAGTGCCCTCGGCACTGCGGGTTTTGTCGTGTCGTCCCCTCTGTCTATCGAAGGGGGGCGAGGTAGCCCTACAGGCCGCCGCTGTTGCCGCTGCCCGAGAGAACGGACCGCGCCATGCCCTTGCCGATGCCGTTGCCGGTCAGAAGCTGGCTGAGGAAGGTGAGTTCCTTGCCGCCTGTCGGCGTGGTGCGGGAGATCATGTCGAAAACCTTGCCGTCCTGCTGCGTGTAGTGCGCGAGCTGGGACACGGTGCCGTCCTTGCCGAAGTAGACGGCGAGAATGCTCTGGTCGATCAGCTTCGGCTTCATGAAGGCGACCGGGCGGCGGCGCTTCTGCGAAATGTAGTAGAACACCTCGTTGTCGAAGGTCGCCGTGGTCGAGGGCGTGCCGAGCGAGAGCAGCACCTGCTCGCGGCTGGAGCCGACGGGCACGAGCGCCAGCGTCTCCTGATCCACCACATAGCCCTGGTTATAGGTCTGCGACACGGTGAACAGGTCGCCCGAGCTCTGGCAGCCGGCCAAGAGGCCCGCGCAGAGGGTGACGGCGAGGCCCGTTCGGTTCAGAAACTGCATGTCGGACTTGAAAAAACGTCTCGTCAACGACATCTCCCTTGAAGATACGCCGGCAGATGCGCCATTGCTTTTCGTGCCTGCTTCGGTAAACCAGCTTCCGCGATCATGCAACAAGACGATGCGCGTACCCCCGGTGTTTCAGAGTGTTTGAAGCGGGGAAAGTTGGGCTTAATGATGTTTTTCGGGCTGTTCGGCAAAAAAAACGGCAATGCCGCCATCGTCGCCCGTCAGTACGACCTCCTGACGGCCGCAGCGCGCCAGTCTGTGCTCTATGAAAGCATGGATGTGCCCGATACCGTCATGGGACGGTTCGAAATGGTCTCGGCCGTGCTGATTCTCTACTTCCGCCGCACACGGGCCTCCGCCCGGGCAGGGCAGGAGATCGCGCAGGAGATCGTGGATGCCTTCTTCGAGGACGTCGATCACTCGATCCGCGAACTCGGCGTCGGCGATGTCAGCGTGCCCAAGCGCATGAAGAAGCTGGCGTCCATGTTCTATGGCCGGCTGGAGAGCTATTCCGCAGCGCTCGACCAGGGCGACCGGCCGGCGCTGGAGGCGGCGCTCCGGCGCAATTTTCACCCCAAGCCCGAGGGGCAGGTACCCTCGATGGCAGCCCTTGCCGCCTACATGATGTCGGCCGAGGCCGCGCTGACCGCGACCGGCGAGGACCAGGTCGAGACGGGAGCTCTCACGATTCCCGCACCGGAGGCTCTGCCGATGCCGGAAACCTCGACCGCAGAAGACGCTAGACAAAGGAATGACCTGTGAAGCCCGATGAAATCCCTGCCTATTCCCATCCGGTCAAGGTCAGCACCCTTTCTGCCAGCCTGACGAACCTGCGTCTCGAGGCCGACGCGCAGGCGCTGGAAGCACTGGCGCGACAGTGGAACGTGACGGAGGTCCGCAGCCTCAAGGCCGACCTGCAGATCGCCCGCTGGAAGAAGGACGGCGTGCGGGTGAAGGGCCGGGTGATGGCGGATCTGGTGCAGGAGTGCGTGGTGACGCTGGAGCCGGTGGAAAGCCATATCGACGAACCGGTGGAAGCGACCTACGTGCCGGACGGATCGAAGCTCGCCCGCGCGCTGACCGTCGAGACCGCCGAGATGGTGGTCGACCCCGATGGTCCGGATGCGCCCGACATCTTCGTCGGCGATACGATCGACATCGGCCAGACGGTGGCCGAGCACGCGGCAATGGCGATCGACCCCTATCCGAAAAAGGCGGGTGCGGCCTTTCCGGGTCACATCGAAAGCACTGAGAAGGACGACAAGCGCCCGAACCCGTTTGCCGCCCTGAAGGACTGGAAGAAAGACTAGAGTTTGGCAGGGATAAGTGGAATCCGGTTATCCCGAAGAGACAAATGACGGCAAGGAAATCCAGAGTCTGGCTGGTTCAGAATGAACCTGACAGACTCTGAAAGCGACGGCGAATTGCGCCTGTTCATGGGTTTTTCAGGTATGACTTATGGAAAAACAGGCATTTTGGCGGAAAACCGGCCGCCCGAACCGCGGGATCGGCTCGCATTCCCCGGCGTGAACGGCTAAGGACCACTTCGTGTCGCCATGCGCGATCGCCAGCGCGATCCGGCGCGGGCGGGCAGGCGGGCACGAAACGGACAGCAGGATAGGAAACACGTGGTCAGAATTTCCCTCGATCTGATGGGCGGCGATCATGGTCCGCAGGTCATCATCCCCGGCGCCGCCAAGGCGCTCGAGCGGCATCCGGACATCCGATTCGTGCTCTATGGTCTGGAGGCGGAGTGCCTGCCGATCCTGGAGAAGTACCCGAAGGTCAAGGCGGCGAGCACGTTCCATGCCTGCGAGATCGCTATCGCCATGGACGAGAAGCCGAGCCAGGCGCTGCGCCGAGGCCGCGGCAAGGCTTCTATGTGGCAGGCGATCGATGCGATCAACCGCAATGAGGCCGACGTCGTCGTCTCCGCCGGCAATACCGGCGCGCTGATGGCCATGTCCGTCTTCTGCCTGCGCACCATGGCCGGCATCCAGCGCCCGGCGATCGCGGCGATCTGGCCAACGCTCAAGGGCGAGAGCATCGTTCTCGATGTCGGCGCGACGATCGGCGCCGACGCCCAGCAGCTGATGGACTTTGCCCTGATGGGCGGCGCGATGGCGCGCGCGCTGTTCGAGATGGACCGTCCCACCATCGGCCTCCTGAATGTCGGCGTCGAAGAGATGAAGGGCCAGGAGGACGTCAAGGAAGCCGGCCGGCTGATCCGCGAGGCCAATCTCGACGGCATCGACTATTTCGGCTTTGTGGAAGGCGACGATATCGGCCGCGGCACGGTCGATGTCGTGGTCACCGAGGGCTTTTCCGGCAATATCGCGCTGAAGGCCGCCGAGGGCACTGCTCGCCAGATCGCGGAATATTTGCGCGCAGCCATGTCCCGTACTCTTTTGGCCAAGATCGGCTATATACTGGCGAAAGGCGCCTTCGACCGCCTGCGCGAGAAGATGGACCCGCGCAAGGTCAATGGCGGCGTTTTTCTCGGCCTCAACGGTGTGGTGATCAAGAGCCATGGCGGCGCGGATGCCGAAGGTTTTGCAGCAGCGATCGATGTCGGCTACGACATGGTCCGCAATGGTTTGAAAGCCAAGATCGAGACCGACTTGGACAAATACCGCGCGACCCGGGCCCCCGAAGGGACGCCGACGGGTGCCGGTGGTGAGGTTTGACAAAGACATGATCCGTTCTGTGGTTCGCGGGTTCGGGGCAGCGCTTCCGAAACAAGTGGTGACCAATCGTGACCTGGAGGCGAGGGTCGACACGACCGACGAGTGGATCGTGCAGCGAACCGGCATCCGTCAGCGCTACATCGCCGGCGAGGGCGAGACGACGGCATCGCTCGGCGAAGCTGCCGCACGCGCAGCCCTCGACCGCGCGGGCCTGACGCCGGCCGACATCGACGTCATCATTCTCGCGACCTCGACGCCGGACAACACGTTTCCGGCCAGCGCCGTCAATATCCAGGCGCGGCTCGGCATGCATCACGGTGCCGCCTTCGACATACAGGCGGTGTGTTCCGGCTTCGTCTATGCCATGGCCACGGCCGACGCATATATTCGCGGCGGACTTGCGCGCCGCATCCTCGTCATCGGCGCGGAAACCTTCTCCCGAATCATCGACTGGAACGATCGCACCACCTGCGTGCTGTTCGGCGATGGTGCCGGCGCCGTGGTTCTAGAGGCCGGGGAGGGCGACGGCACGATCGCGGATCGGGGCATCCTGACCGCTCACCTGCGCTCCGACGGCGCCCACCGCGAAAAGCTCTATGTCGATGGCGGCCCGTCTTCCACTGGAACGGTCGGCCATTTGCGCATGGAAGGCCGCGAGGTCTTCAAGCATGCCGTCGGCATGATCACCGACGTGATCGAGCAGGCTTTCGACGCCACGGGCACCACGGCCGACGACATCGACTGGCTGGTGCCCCACCAGGCCAACCGCCGCATCATCGACGGCTCGGCAAAGAAGCTCGGCATCCCCCCGGAAAAGGTCGTCATCACCGTCGACCTTCATGGCAACACCTCGGCCGCCTCCATTCCCCTGGCGTTGAACCAAGCCGCGTCGGACGGGCGCATCAAGCAGGGCGACCTCGTTCTGCTCGAAGCCATGGGCGGCGGTTTCACCTGGGGCTCCGTCCTTATTCGCTGGTAGACGAAAGCGAGCGGGCGCTGGTAGATGAAAAGCGTTGGGAATGAAGGCCTTGACCCACGTGGTCAACGGCAATACTCTTCCCGGCAATCGATAGTCCAGAACATCGGTGGGGGATCATGAGCGGTAAAACGGTAACGAGAGCAGACCTCGCAGAGGCTGTTTTTCGCAAAGTCGGCCTGTCGCGCACCGAATCCGCCGAACTGGTCGAGACGGTCATCGACGAGATCTGCAACGCCATCGTTCGCGGGGAAAGCGTCAAACTGTCTTCGTTCGCGACCTTTCAGGTGCGCGACAAGAACGAGCGCATCGGCCGCAACCCGAAGACGGGCGAGGAAGTGCCGATCTCGCCGCGCCGCGTGATGACCTTCAAGGCCTCCAACGTGCTGAAGCAGCGCGTGCTTAAGGCGCATCTGGCCCGCAAGGCCAAGCAGAAGCCGGCCGCACCGGCACCTTGAGGGCGCACCGTGCCGGCGACTTTCGCGGCACCGAACCGACGCATCTGTTTTTTCCGGTTGAAAACCCTCGCCTAAGCCGTTGAAAGACGGCCCGATTGTGCGATCATGGCCCCTAGAGCGGATCGTCGTCCCGAATCGGGACGCGGCGGCACCCGGCCACGGCTTTCAAGGCTCGTGGCGCACCTGGCGTGATTGAGGACGATATGGACAAGAGCCCGGATGCGTTTCGCACGATCAGCGAAGTCGCCGACGATCTCGACCTGCCGCAGCACGTGCTGCGCTTCTGGGAGACGCGATTCATCCAGATCAAGCCGATGAAGCGGGGCGGGGGCCGACGCTATTACCGGCCCGAGGACGTGGACCTGCTGAAGGGCATCCGCCACCTGCTCTACGACCATGGCTACACCATCAAGGGCGTGCAGAAACTCCTGAAGATGAACGGCAACAAGTTCGTGGCGGCGATCGCCAGCGGCGATCTTGCCACCGTCGAGGCGCTGGCCGCCGCCAGCAACGACGAAGCGCCGTCGCAGCAGCAGCCCAAGGTCGGCATGTCCGACGACGACCAGATCGTCGGCCGCGCCAAACTCCCCACCAGCCGCCGCTTCTTCTCCTTCGGCAACGGCACCGACGATATGCCGGAAGTCTCCGTCGGCAAGACGTCCGTCAACAAGGAAGACCGGGCGCTGCTGCAGGAGGCGCTGTATGATTTGTTGGAGTGCAAGCGGCTGTTGGATCAGGTGCGGTAGACGGAAGCGGCTGCAGCTACCTGTTTCTGTGTGCGGAAATGAAGAGGCCGATGGGACCAATCGTAGAGGTGCCCATGAAAATAGCGGCCAAACACGGCCTGCCGGTCAAGCCCGCGTAGGCGGCAAACCCGATAAGGGATGCGAAGGCAGCGAAACCAAGCCACATCCCGAGGAGCCTGTCGTGGTGATCCCACTTTCGGCCTCTTTGCTGCGTCATGATGTTGTGATCCATCATATCACGCGTCATTTGAATACTCGCTCAGCAGTGCCCCGGCGCGCCACGAGTCATCTGTGACGCAGGCCTCACAATCGACGAAGCCTGAATCTCAAGAAAGATAGCTGTAAAATTTGAGGCCGCCAAAGCAGCTTGGGGTGGGGAACCCCTTGATAAAATGGTCGGAATGGCCGGATTCGAACCGACGACCCCTTGACCCCCAGTCAAGTGCGCTACCGGGCTGCGCTACATTCCGTTCCGAGGGAAGGCCTATATTCTCAGGCTGGCAGGTGCAAGGGGAAAATGGGCTGGGCTTGAGAAAATGGTGGATTGGGGTCGGCATCGCGGGGATGCCGGCTCCGCTAACGAGGTGGGGAGGGGTGCGAGGGGGGCCGGTCGCGCTATTGTGATGGTCTTGGCGGCGACCGACGCATTGTTTCGCTTCCTTCGCGTTCTAACTTCCCTGCTACGGAAGGAGACATCCATGAAGAAACTCATCATTGCATTCGTGTCGCTCGTCACTGCGTTTTCCGGCATCGGGCCCGTCAGCGCCATGCCGTTGGCGAAAATCGAGCCCGTCCAGACAAGAACGGACGTTCAGCAGGTCCGCGACAGGGTCATCATCCGCCGCCACAACGGGCGTGGGAACTGGAACCGTGACCGTGGCCATTGGCGGGGCAACCGGGGCGATTGGCGGGGCGATCGTGCGTTTCGCACGCTGAACGGCCACCGCGATTGGCGCGGCAACCGCGGTTACCGCTACGATCGCCGTTACCGCGATGGCTACTACCGGGATCGTGGCGTCGGTCTCGCACTGGGCGGCCTTGCTGCCGGCGCGATCATCGGCGGTGCGCTCAACGCCCAGCCGCGTTACGTCCGTCCGGGTTACACGCGGACCTATGGCGGCAACTCGCACGTCGCATGGTGCCAAGCGCGCTACCGTTCGTATCGCGCCTATGACAATAGCTACCAGCCCTATAACGGCCCGCGCCGTCTGTGCAACTCGCCCTATTGAGGCTGATGGGGAGCGAGAGCGAGCCTATCGTCAAAACAGCAAACGCCTGCCGCATGTGCGGCAGGCGTTTTGCGTTTCTGTGAGGCAAGAGGTCAGCGGCGTGTAGCCGGAGAGGCGGCCCATTCGGCCTCCTGCAGCCGTCAGCGGCGCGTGCCGAGCATCTTGTAGACGGCTTCGGTCTTGTCGATCATGACATCGAGGGCGAAGCGGGCGCGGGCATGGTCGGCGGCAGCGCGGAAGGCCTGGTATTTGGCGGGCTCGGCGAGCGTTATCATGGCGCTGGCGAGCTTTGTGGAGTCGCCGTCATTGGGAACGATGATGCCGGTCGCACCTTCCTCCACCGCCGTCGTCGCACCGCCGACGGCGGTGGAAATGATCGGCCGGCCGGCAGCGGCGGCCTCCAGCATGACATAGGACATGGCCTCGTAGCGGCTTGGCATGACGAGGCAATCGAAGGCGGGGATGGCCTGCGGGCCCGAGAAGGCGGAGGTGAGGTGGATGCGGCTTTGCAGGCCGCTTGCGGCGATGGCGGCGCGCACGGGCGCGTCCTGTTCGCCAAAGCCGATCATGATAAGATGGGCTTCCGGCAGCTTTGCCGCCGCGTGACGGAAGGCCTCGATCAGGCGCTCGGGCGCCTTCTGGTGCGACAGCCGGCCGACGAAGCCGAAGACGAAGGTTTCCGGCGTGATGCCGAAGCTCGCCCGCACCGTCATCGCCATGTCCTTCACGGGCTGCGAAACGCCGTTGACGATCACCGACATCCGGTTCTCCGGAATGCCGAGCGCCACGGCATGGCGATACTCGTCCTCCGAGACGCAGATGAGGTGATCGGTGAGGAACCGGCCGAGAAAGGTCTCGACCGAGCCGAACAGCTTGCGGCCGCTGGAGCCGAGCGTCGGATCCATCGTGCGGAAGGCATGCGGCGTGTAGATGCGCGGCACGTGCCGGCCGGGCAGGCGCAGGCGCGCCAGCGCTCCGGCCTTGGAGCTGTGGCCATGGATGATATCGAAGCCGCCGCGGGAGATGATGCGATTGAGCTTCTTCCACGAGGCGATATCGGCGCGGCCCGGCGAGCGGGTCATCTCGACCTTGTGGATGGCGGGAAGGCCGAGCGACTTCAGCTCGCGCACGAAGCTTTCCTCGGCGCGAAGCGGGGAGAAGACGGCTTCGACGCGGTGCCCGCGCCGCGACAAGCCATGGCAGAGATCGAGAAAGTGCCGACCCGAACCGCCGCCGGACGGCTCCAGCACCTGCAGGATCGACAGCGAGGCGCGATCCGCGTCGGTCTCCGGCCGTCCGGCATGACCGGTTGCCGGCGTTGCCGATCCCTCTGGCCTGTCGGTCGCCTGCATGTCGGTAGCCTGCATGTCGGGCGCCTTCGTTTCCGTCGTCGAGGTCGGGGTGGTCATGAGGTTCGATCGCGGTGGCGTGTCAGGCCGCTGCGCCTTCTGAAGTCGTCTTGTACAGGCCCTGTGCCTGCGACCGTCTGCTGTAGCGGTATTCGAGCGCGCCGCAACCCCAGATGATGCCGAGAAGCAGGAAGAAGTGGCGCCAGTGATCCGTATCGATCACATTTCCAATACCGACATGCCCGAGCAGCACGATCCAGGCAATCATCATATAGGGTTGCCACGGCCGCTCCAGCAACATGAATCGGAAACCGATGGACAGCGTCCAGACGATCAGCGTCACATAGGAGACGAAGCCGAGCCAGCCGTAGGAGGTCAGGGTCTTCAGCCAGATATTGTGCTCGTCCTCCGGAAAGATTTTAGAGAACATCATAGGGCCGATGCCGAGCGGCTTTTCCATGGACATCAGGAAGCCGATGCGGTGGCGCTCGAAGCGACCGAGATGGCCGCCATCATAATCCTGGACGAGCTGCGTGCGGTTGGAAAACAGGTCGGCGACCTGGGGGATCTGCAGCGCCACCACCAGCGACGTCACCATGAGGATCACACCGCCGAGCGCGATGACGAAGATCTTCAGGCGGAAGGCACCGGTCCGCTCCTTCAGGAGCATGATGAAGACGAGCATGCAGGCGGAGAAGAGATAGAGCGCCCAGGCGGCGCGTGAGAAGGACAGGAACAGGCCGAACGCCATGATGAGAATGCCGACCGCACGCAGCGGCAGGTCGATCAGCCGGCCCTTCAGCACCCCGTGAATGAGAAAGAGCGACGGGGCGACGAGGAAGGGACCGAAGACGTTCGGGTCCTGAAAGGCGCCCATGGCGCGGTCGTAGCGGGTGAAGGCCTCGCTGCCGGGGATGGCGCCGAAATAACCGAGGATGCCGAGCGTGGCCGTGCCGACGCCGGCGCCGACCCAGGCCCGGAACATCAGCTTCAGCCGCTCGTGGCGGGCCTCGATGATGGCGGCGTAGAAGATCGAGGTGATCGCGAGGAAGCCCGAGATCGCCATGTACATCGGCGCGACGTCGAGGTCGTCCATGACCGTCAGCGACATCAGGCCGCCCGTCATGAAGAGCACCAGAAGCGTGAAGAGCGGCGCCGTGGAGCGCGAAATGCGCAGGCCGCAGAACGCCCAGACCCCGATGAGGCCGGCGACGAAAAGCTCGTGCGGCGCGGGTTCGACGATGACGAAGCCCTGGAGAAACACGCCGAAGGCGACCGCCGCCGAGCCGATGAGCCCGAACGCGGCCAGCTGCGGCCGGAACACGCCGGCAGGGGCGACGATCGCGCTCAATATGCGTTTTCCGTGTTGAGAAGGCGGATGGGCGTGAGGAACAGGATTTTCAGATCGAACCAGAGCGACCAGTTCTCGATGTAGTGCAGGTCGAAGGCGGTGCGGAAGCGGATCTTCTCGTCATTGTCGATCTCGCCGCGCCAGCCGTTGATCTGCGCCCAGCCGGTGACGCCGGGCTTCACGCGGTGGCGGGCGAAGTAGCCCTCGACGACATCGCTGTAGTTCCGGTCGGCCGTCTGCGCGGCGACGGCATGGGGGCGGGGGCCGACAAGCGACAATTGTCCGCGCAGCACATTGAAGATCTGCGGAAGCTCGTCGATGGAGGACTTGCGCAGGAAGCGGCCGACGGGCGTGACGCGCGGGTCGCCCTTGGTCACGGCGTTGCGGGCGCTGGGGTCGCTCATATCGGTGTACATGGAGCGGAACTTGTAGACCTCGATCTGCTCGTTGTTGAAGCCGTGGCGCATCTGCTTGAAGATGATCGGGCCGGGTGAACTCAGCTTGACGGCCAGTGCTGCGCCGATGAAGACGGGCCAGAGGAGCGCGAGCGCGACGATGCTGAAGACGACGTCGAAGATGCGCTTGGCAACCGAGTCCCAGTCGGCGATCGGCTTGTCGAAGATGTCGAGCATCGGCACCTGGCCGACATGGGAGTAGCTGCGCGGGCGGAAGCGGAGGTTGGCGGCATGGGCGGCCAGCCGGATGTCCACGGGCAGGATCCAGAGCTTCTTCAAAAGATCGAGAATACGGCGCTCGGCCGACAGCGGCAGTGCGATGATCAGCATGTCGATGCGGGCGAGGCGGGCGAAATCGATGAGTTCGGCAAAGGTGCCGAGCTTGGGATATCCGGCGATGATGTTGGGCGAGCGGCGCTCGTCGCGGTCGTCGAAGATGCCGCAGATGCGGATGTCGTTATCCGTCTGCTGCTCGAGGACGCGGATAAGGTCCTTGGCCGGCTGGCCGCCGCCGACGATGACGACGCGGCGCTCCATCATGCCGTTGCGCGCCCAGCGCCGGATGGAGAAGGCGATGACGGCCCGCTCGATCAGGAGGAAGGTCGTGCCGGCGAGAAACCAGATGCCGAAGGACAGGCGGGAATAGGCGTCGCCGGTCTTCAGGAAGAACATGACGATGGTGATGACGCCGAAGCCGAGGGTCCAGGCGCCCAGCAGACGCGGCAGGGCACGCGGTACCGAGCGCAGGATGGGGATCTGGTAGCCGTCCGAAAACTGCAGGAAGACGACCGTCAGCGCCGAACTGGCGGCAAGCATGACGCAATATTCGACCCAGCGGCCGAACTCCGGCGCCACATAGAGGCTGTTGATGATGTAGCCGATGATGAAGAGGGCTGCGAATTCGAAGAGACGCAGACAGCCGAGCACCATGGTGGGCGAGTAGGTGTCGGTGCGGAACTGTGCCGCAATCCGCCGCGCCAGCGGGTTCAGTTCCTTGCGCGGCTCGACCGGGCGCACCTCGTCGCGCGAGATCGTCCGGATTTCGGAGATCTGCCGTCGCAAAGCCTCTGGGTCGAAGGTTTCCGGCTTCTCGATCTGGTTCATGACGCTGCCCATCCTGCCGTTGGCTCGGAAAGACTTAGCAGGGAGGACCTAAGAAACGTTTACGGCAGAGACTGCAATGCGACCCGTTCTGAAATGGGTTAAGGGAAATAACCGTGTCGGTTCAACACGGTGCAGTGAGACGCCGTACGACATCGCCGGTGTTGCAGAACGGTCGTTCCGACATGCAGGCTCAGCCGTCGGCGTCGTTTGCCAGTCGCCGGTAGAGCTGCATCATCGACGCGGCCATGGTCGCCGAGGAGAAGGTCGCCTTGAATGCATCGGGATCCGGCATGGTGCGCTCCGCCCAGCCGTCTTCCGTCAGGGCGCGGTGCATGATGCCGGCCAGCGACTGCGCATCGTTGGGTTCGGCCAGGGCCGCGCTGTCGGCCCCGAGGATCTCCGGCATCCCCCCGACACGCGCGGCGATGACGGGCCGGCCGGCCGCAACGGCCTCGAGCACGATATAGGGCATCGACTCCGCTCGCGAGGGCACCACCACGAAGCGCGCTCGGGCAAAGGCCTCCCGGGCCGGCATCGCAGGCGCCATGCCGATCCGCTGTCCGAGCCCGCGATGGAGTTTCATGCGCAGGTAGTCTTCCTGCTGCGGACCGTCGCCGATCATCATGGCGCTCAAGGGTCGGCCCGCAAGGCGCTCCGTGCGTCCCAGCGCATCGATGAAGATGTCGGGACCCTTCATGTCGCGCAGCATGCCGATATAGAGGAAATCGACGGCATCCGGTCCCGGTTCGACCGAAACGAACTCGGCATCCTCGACGCCGTTGTAGATCGTCACGGCCGGCGGGCGAGGCTGGCCGACCTTTGCCTCGTAGGTGCGCCGCTCGAAGTCGCAGACGAAGACGAGCGCGTCCGTCGCGTGCTCCTGAAAGCGCTCGAGGGCGAGAATGCCCTTTCCCCTCAGGGTCTTGCAATCGTAGTGCAGGCTGCCGCCATGGGGCGAGTAGAGACGTGCGACGCGCGACCCGTTGATCCGCAGGACGGTGCCGATCATGCGGGCGAGGGCACCGCCCTTGGCACCGTGGCCGTGAAGGATGTCGGGCCGGAGCTGGCGCAGTTCCTTGTAGCTCGTCCAGAGCGCCCTGGCATCCGAAGGACCGATGGAGCGCCGAATCGGCAGGCGCACGAGCCCGAGAGCCAGATGGGGCCGGATCTCCTCGAAGAGGCGTTCCTCGTGCGCGCCACCCGTGGAGCTGTCGCAGAGAATGCCGACATGATGGCCTTCGGCTGCATGGGCGGCCGCGAGATCGCGCACATGCCGGAAGATGCCGCCGACCGGCGAGCGGAAGCAATGGATGATCCGGAGGGGCCTTCCTTGCGATGGGTGCTCGATGGGCTGTGTCGTTGACGGCATGGGCTCAGAACAGCCGCTCACGAACATAGACGGTGTCGCCCGCCATGATCGGATCGGAAATCGAGACGCGGCCGGTGATGATGCGGCCATTGATCTTGCGGGTGACATCCACCGTGCGCTGGTTGGCGCGCGGCGAGAAGCCGCCAGCGACCGCGATAGCGTTCTGCACCGTCATGCCGGGCACGTAGGAATACTGACCCGACTGCCCGACTTCGCCCATGATGAAGACGGAGCGATAACGATCGACCTCGATCGTCACGTCGGGGTCGCGCAGATAACCGGCGCGCAGCTTCTGCGCGATCATGGTCTCCATCTCGCTCAGCGTATGGCCGCGCGAGGGGACCGAGCCGATGAGCGGGAAGGCGACGTAGCCGGCCTGGTCGACGGTGTAGGAACCGGTGAGACCTGCCTGCTCGAAGACGCTGATGCGCAGACGGTCGCCGCTATCCAGCCGGTAGGGCTGAATGGTGGCTTCGCTGAAGGCGCGGGGCGCGGGCTCGTAGCTGCTGCACCCCGCCATCGTGATCGACAGCAGGGCGATACCCAAAGCCAGACCTGACTTCAATCGTGCGAAGGTCATGCGATTCTCGCGTTTCAAGGACGAACGTGATGCTGTTATCGATCTGTTAGGGTTAACAGCCGGTAAAGGAACCGGTACGTCGGTGCAAATCGGAGATCGCTAAAATAGTATATGGAAGGCTTATGCCACCCACGCGTTAACGCTCGGGTTACCATCTTTCTTTACCCTGTGCGCCAACAATGCTCGTGTGCAGGTGCGTGGATGTCAGGCTTTAGCGGCAGTCAACAGGACGTGGATATCGACCTCGGGGGTCTGGTCCGTGCGATCTGGCGTCGCCGGACGCGGGTACTCCTGACCACGGTGGCCGTGGCCGCACTCGCTTTCACCGCAGCACACATGATCTCGCCGCGCTACGACAGCGAGGCGCGTCTGCTGATCGAGCCGCGCGAGCCGGAATTCAGTTCGACGTCCCTGCAACCCTCCGCCGCCAGCGCCACATCCTTCGACGAGCCGGGTATTTCGAGCGAGGTTCAACTGCTGCGCTCGGTCGATCTGATCAAGCAGGTGGCGCGCAACATGCGGCTGCACGAGTTGAAGGAGTTCGACCCGACGGCCGACCCGTCCGCCATCTCCGATATCCTCGTGATGCTCGGCCTCAAGCGCAATCCGCTCGACATGCCGCCGGAAGAACGGGTGCTGAAGGAGTATCAGGAAAAACTGCAGGTCTACCAGGTCGAGAAATCGCGCGTCATCGGCATCCAGTTCACCTCGAAGGATCGGGCGCTTGCCGCGGCCATCCCCAACGAGATGGCGAAGATCTATCTCTCGCTGAAGGCCGGCGCGAAGCTCGATTCCAACACGGAGGCCAGCCGCTGGCTGGAGCCGGAGATCGCGAACCTGCGGGAGAAGGTACGGGCGGCGGAAGCGAAGATTGCCGAATACCGCTCCAGTTCCGACCTGCTGCCCTCCGGCGACAGCGGCACCTTTGCCACGCGCGAGCTGACCGATATCTCGACGGAACTCGCCCGCGTGCGCGGTGACCGGGCGACGGCCGAGGCGCGGGCGGAAAATGTGCGCGCTGCATTGTCCAGCGGCCGCGGCGCCGAGACCGTGAACGAGGTCGTGGGCTCCGCGATGATCCAGCGCCTGAAGGAGTCCGAATCGCAGATCCAGAACCAGACGGCCGACCTGTCGACCACGCTGCTCGACGGTCATCCCCGAATCAAGGCTCTGCGTTCGCAGCTGACGGGCATCCGCGCGCAGATCCGCGAGGAAACGCAGAAGATTTTGGCAAGCCTTGAAAACGAGGCGAAGGTCGGCGAACTGCGCGAGCGCCAGCTCACCCAGCAGATGAACACGCTCAAGTCCTCTTCCGCCAAGGCCGGCGAAGACGAGGTCGGCCTGCGCGCGCTGGAACGCGAGGCCGCGGCCCAGCGGCAATTGCTGGAAACATACCTGTCGCGCTACCGCGAGGCGAGCTCCCGCACCGGCGCCAGCGCCGCGCCGGCGGATGCGCGTGTGATCTCCAGCGCTGTCGAACCGACGGAAGCGAGCTTCCCGAAGATCCTTCCGATCACCATCGTCGCGGCACTGGCGGCCTTTCTCCTGAGCTGCGTCGTCATCATGCTGCAGGAGCTTTTCAGCGGCCGCGCCCTGCGCCCGGTCGGGGGGCCCGTCCCGGTGCCAGTCGCGGTCTCTGCGCAACCCATGCCGCCTGTGCCGCCGAACACGCCGGATCCACGGACGAAGCGCGGCTGGAGCTTTCGGCGGGATGCCGCGACCGTCGAGAGTGCGCGCGGGACGGTGCAGCCCACGGTCGCCCGCGACGTTGCCACTGTCGCCTCCTCCGCATCCTCCGCAGATGTTAGGGAACAGGAACTGGCGGCCGATGTGCCACTCGACGGCTTCTTCGTGGAGAACGTGGCGGCCGCATTGATCGTTGATCGCGTACCGCTCGCCTTCATCGTATCCCCGACGGGCGATGCCGGTTCCCGTCAGACGGTGGCGCTGGCGCGGATGGTTTCGGAGGAGGGGCGGCGCGTCGTGCTGGTCGATCTCACCGCATCCGGCTGCCCAACGGCCTTGATGGCGCTGTCCGCAAACCTGCCCGGAATCACCAATCTGCTCGCCGACGAGATTGCCTTTGCGGATGCGCTCCATGCGGACCGCGGTTCGGACGCGCATATCGTTCCGCGCGGCGATGCCGATCCGGCGGTGGCCATGCAGGCGATCGACCGTCTCCAGATCATCATCGAAGCCCTGACGGATGCGTACGACCTCGTGCTGGTCGAATGTGCGGACGCGGACGCGGACGCGGTGTCGCGTCTCGCGCGCGCTCATGATGTCGAGATCATCTTCTCGGTGCCCGAGGTTTCCGCCGAGGACATCGTCGAGATCATCACGGAATTTGCGGAAGCGGGCTACGACCACATCCACATCATGGATGCACGGCTTGCCGACCAGCCACTGCCGGAGCCGGACCGCCGCGCCGCGTAAGGCGCGTTCAGTCTACGTCGATGTCCGCCGATACCGGCGCCGTCTTGCCCTGCTGTCTCTGGCGGAACCGCTGGACGGCGCAATAGATCTGGCGGTTCGCCTTGATGGCACGCTTGGCGCGCACGATCAGCCGGTGGACGCCGGCCGCGACCCGGCCGCGAAGGGTGAGAGGCAGGACGATGTCGTATTGCGTCGTTTCGACCGTGCACCAGGAACGCTTGTAGGGCTGGTCGCCGATCCCGAAATCGAACAGGCGGACGCCTTCGCCGCAGGCCCGCTCGATGATCCTGTGGAACAGCAGCTCGCCCGGGCTCGCATCCGCCGCCAGCGTCTCGTCGATCGACCCGAACTGGCAGATCATGTGGTCGCCCTTGCGCGAGACGCCGGCGATGGCCACGATGCGGCTGTCGGCTTCGCTGCGAAGGCGCAGCGCGTGCAGCGCCAGCGGGCGGCTGTCCGGCGTTCCGTCATGGGAAATCGCCGCGCGCAGGAAGGCCTGCGTCGGCGCGTCCCGGAAGACGTTCGGCAATCCCAGAGTTTCGAACCGTGCGGCCTTCTGGGCCAGGAAAACGTCGAGAATCGCACGGCGCTCGTCGAGGCTTTCGGCGATGATGTAGTCATAGCCGCCATAGGTCTCCATGCGCCGCTCGGACACGCGGAACTTCTTGCGCCGGCGCTTGGCGTTGAGCTGCGCGAGCGTGGCTGCGAAATCCGGCAGCAGTGGCAGCTGGTAGGAGGCATTCTGGTTGCGGATGGAGGGCAGGGAGGCGAGCGCATGGGGCTGGCCCCGCCATTCCAGCGGAATCTTCTCCAGTGTGACGATGTCGGCGACATGGGCAAGCTTGGTGACGAGTTCCTGCAGGACCCATTCCGCCAGTGTCTCGCGCGGCAGGCCGCCCAGGTCCTCGGCGAAGATGCCGGTGTTGATATTGCTGTGCGGCGCGCCGATGAAGCGGGCCGTGCGGAACAGCCCGTTGCGCACCAGCTCGAGCGGCAGGATGAAGATGGTGCGATCGCCAAGCCGGCCGCGCAGCAGAAGCGGCCGCTCGACATGTGTCGCCACCCAGCTTGCGCACCAGTCGAAGCTCTGGTGGAGCGAAACGGTGTTCGCAGCCTCCAGCGCACGCCAGTCCGCTTCCAGCGCAGACATCAGGACATGCACCGACACGGTGAGATCCGAAGGCATGCCGGTGGTCATGTTGGTATTGGCTTCGCTGCGTAGGCCCGCGAGCGGGGTGTCGATCGAAAAAGCACTGATATGGGCATTCATCACGAAAGAGCCCTCCGTCTGAAACGCGTTGGCGGCATCTAGCCCGGAAAGCCTCTGACGTTTGCTTAAGCCTGCGCGCATTTGTGCGGCTTCGTGGCGATATCCGATGACGGGGTTATCGCAGAGTTAAGGCGTGCCGCTTCGTTACACCCAGCCGGTGGACAGCACGCGGGCCCAGTCCGGGTGCCCGTTTTCCGCCGCAAGACGAGCGGCGGAGGCATGATCATAGGCGATCAGCCGGAAGGCAACTTCGGTACTGCCGTCCGCGCGCCGGTCGATGACGGCATAGGATGCGCGCGGCGTTCCGGTCTCCACCTTGTGGACGACGGGCTCATCGTCCTCATAGGCCGGGCAGCCGACGCTGCCGGGATTGAGCACGAGCCGCCCGTCGGACAGCGTGACGAGGCGGGGAATATGCGTGTGCGCGCAAAGGAGCACGGGCACGTTGATGCCGGCCGCAAAGCGTTCGATGCGCGCGGCATCCGCACGGTGCACGACACCCGCCGCGGTCAGGTCCTCGAGCCAGTAGACGAGATCGTCCTGCGGCGTGCCGTGGCAGAGGAAGAGCCCGTGCTCGTCCATGTGAAGCGTCGGGGGCAGGGCTCGCAGCCAGGCGAGGTGGCCTTCGTCCAGCGCTTGACGCGCGAAGCGGTCGATCGAGATCATGGCCTCGGGTTCCAGCGTCAGCAGCGCACGGTCGTGATTGCCTCGGATCGAGACGATATCGCGCGCCATCAGGAGATCGGCTGTGCGGGCCGGGTCGATGGGGCCGCTGAGGTGATCGCCGAGATTGACGATCTCGCGGATGCCCTGGCTGTCGATGTCGGCAAGCACGGCTTCGAGCGCCGGGGCATTGCCGTGGATATCTGCGATGACGGCGATCTTCATGGGCGCGACCTCACGAGCGTGGTTTTGCGGGCTTTTCCATCCACTTGATGATGAGCATGGCCGGCAGCACCCAGAGAAGGCCGGTGAAGAAGAAGTAGAGAAGATGCACCCACCACGGCGACGCGCCGAGCAGCAGTTCGGCGAAGGTGGTGGCGATGAGCGCGTAGGAAATGACGAGCACGATGATGAGAATCGTCCCGATCAGTTTGCGAAGGCGCACCGGCATTGTCTCAATCTCCTCCAGAAGCGTTCGTCCTGCCCTGTACACGATCACAATGACGCGCGCAGGCAGGGCCGCGACGGCATGCCGCAAAGCCACTCCTTGTCATGCCTGCCGGACTGATGCAAATCAACGCTGTACCGGACGACATCCTCTTTCCGTCCCCGGCGACCGCCAGCAAGGCGAACGGAGCAGCGCGATGACCAGTGCCGACCCCATCATGATAGAAGAACGGCTGACGCGGGAGATCGATACCGCCCGGCGCAACCGTCGCCAGATCCGCATCTGGCTCGGCGTCGTCGTGTTCGCACTGTTTGCGCTGGTCCTTGTCGGCGGTGCGACGCGGCTGACCGAATCGGGCCTCTCCATCACCGAGTGGAAGCCGATCCACGGCGTCATCCCGCCGCTGTCGGAAGCGGAATGGGAAGAGGAGTTCACCCTCTACAAGCAGATCCCGCAATATTCGCAGATGAACAGCGACATGACAGTCGAAGGGTTCAAGACCATCTTCTGGTGGGAATGGGCGCATCGGGCGCTGGCCCGGTCGATCGGCGTCATCTTCGCTCTGCCGCTCGCCGTCTTCTGGCTCACGGGCCGCATCGAGCGGCGGCTGAAACTGCCGCTTCTCGGCATTCTCGCGCTCGGCGGCTTCCAGGGCTTCATCGGCTGGTGGATGGTCTCGTCCGGCCTCGTCAACCGCACGGATGTCAGCCAGTACCGTCTGGCGACCCATCTGATCATCGCCTGTCTGATCTTTTCGGCCTGTCTGTGGATCCTGCGGGGCCTCTCGCCGCACCGCAACGACGCGCCGCCGACGCGCTACTCCATTCTGGTCGCCGCCGGCATCGCGCTGATGGCCCTGTTTCAGATCTATCTCGGCGCTCTCGTCGCCGGTCTGGATGCGGGCCTGAGCTACAACACCTGGCCGCTGATGGATGGCGCGCTGATCCCCGGCGACCTCTTCATCCAGAGCCCCGGCTGGCGCAATCTCTTCGAAAACCCGAAGACCGTGCAGTTCGTGCACCGCTGCGGCGCTTATGTCCTGCTGGCGCTGGTCGTGATCCACATGATCGCCAATCTACGCCTCGCGCCGCGCTCCACCCACGCCCGCCGCGCTGTCGTGCTCGCCTGTCTGGTCGTGGTGCAGGCGTCGATCGGCATCATGACGCTGATCCTGCAGGTGCCGATCGTCTGGGGCGTCGCCCACCAGGCGGGCGCACTCGTCGTCCTCGGCTTCGCCATCGCCCACTGGCGCGGCTTCGTCGGGGAATATCCGGCGGAGGCGCAGGTGGTGCAGGGCTCGGCTTTCTCCTCAATATCTGCGCGCTAAAAAAAATCGCCCCGGTGCAAGAGGCACCGAGGCGACGAGGATCGTATAATATTGGCGGCCGCCGCTCAGGCCGACAGCATCAGGTCCATGTTCTGCACGGCGGCACCCGAGGCGCCCTTGCCGAGATTGTCGAGCAGCGCCACGAGGTTGACATGCTCGCCACCCGGCGTGCCGAAGACGAAGAGCTTCATGCGGTCGGTGCCCGCGAGTTCCACGGCATCGACGCGCGGCAGGCCGGCACTGGTTTCCAGCGGCACGACCTCGACGATCGACTGGCCTGCATAATGCGCAAAGAGCGCGCCGTGAATGCTCTCCAGCGTCGCACCGTTACCAACCTCTTCGAGGAACAGCGGAACCTGCACGATCATGCCCTGCGGGAACTTGCCGACGGAGGGCGAGAACAGCGGGGTGCGCCCCAGCATGCCATGCGTCTTCATCTCGGCCACATGCTTGTGCTTCAGCGGCAGGCCGTAGAGGAAACCGGGGGAGGTGATGGGATCGGGGTTCGCCGGGTCCTCGATCTGGGCGATCATCTGCTTGCCGCCGCCGGTATAGCCGGAGATGGCGTTGACGCTGACCGGATAGCTTTCCGGCAGAATGCCCGCCTGCCGCAACGGCCGCACGAGGCCGATGGCGCCGGTCGGGTAGCAACCGGGATTGGCAACGAGGCGCGAGGCGCGGATCTTGTCGGCCTGAGCGGCATCCATTTCCGCAAAGCCATAGGCCCAGTCGGGCGCCACGCGATAGGCGGTCGAGGTATCGATGATGCGGACGCTGTTGTTGCCGGCCAGCATGGCGACGGCCTCTTTGGAGGCGTCGTCCGGAAGGCAGAGAATGGCAATGTCGGCGCTGTTCAGGAGGTCTTCGCGCAAGGCCGCATTGCGCCGTTCGGCCGCGGGGATCGACAGGAGCTCGACATCCTTGCGATCGGCCATGCGGGCGCGGATCTGCAGCCCCGTGGTGCCGTGTTCGCCATCGATGAAGATCTTAGCCGTCATGTCTTTGTCCCGTCGGTTCAAGAGGTTGCGCGTGTGGTCGGACTCAGTCTGTCATGCTCTTGATTCAGTTTGATAACAGCAGCCGTCGATCGTTACCGGCCGGCCGCGAGCCGCTCCGCGCGCAGGCCGAGCATATACATCGCGACGGTGGATGCGGCAATGGCGGTGATATCGGCATGGTCGTAGGCCGGCGCCACCTCGACCACGTCGGAGCCGCGAATGTCGAGCGGCGCCAGCCGGCGCAGGACCGAGAGGAGCTTCGCGCTCGACAGCCCGCCCGAGACCGGCGTACCCGTGCCCGGCGCAAAGGCCGGATCGAGGCAGTCGATATCGACCGTGAGATAGGCAGCGGCACCTGGGGTCTGTGCGAGGATCTCGGCGGCGATGGCGGACGCGCTCATCTCCTCCACCGCATCGCCGTAGAGAATGCGAATGCCGAAATCCTCCGGCGCATGGGTGCGGATGCCGACCTGGATCGAGCGTGCGGGATCGATGAGACCCTCGCGCACGGCGCGGCCGACGAAGGAGCCGTGATCGATCCGGCCTTCTGCGTCGGGCCAGGTATCCTGATGCGCATCGAACTGGACGAGGGCGAGCGGCCCGTGCTTGGCGGCGTGTGCCCGCAGAAGCGGCAGCGTGATGAAGTGGTCGCCGCCGAGCGTCAGCAGATAGGGCACGGACGCGATGATCCGCGCCGCCTCCTGCGCGATCGTCGCCGGCGTCCTCTCATGATGCCCGTAGTCGAGCAGGCAATCGCCGGCGTCGATCACCGCCATCTCGGCAAAGAGGTCGCGCTGGAACGGATATTGCGGATCATTGTCGAAGATGGCCGACGCCCGACGGATGGCCTGCGGCCCGAAGCGGGCACCCGGCCGGTTGGACGTCGCCGCATCGAACGGAATGCCCCACACGACGGCATCGACGCCGGTGAACGTCTTGCTGTAGCGGCGGCGCATGAAGGACAGAATGCCCGCATGGGTCGGGTCGCTGGCAGCGCTCAGCAGCGAGCCGGCTGTGATGGCGTGATCGATCGATTTGCCGGCCATGGAAACTCCGAAGGGATTCTTTGCAAGAGGCTACCGCATGAGCGCCGTCGTCGGGAAGGGAGATCTCGGATGTCGAAGGTGGCTTTGCCCTGTAAACGAAAAAGCCAGACAAACGAAAAAGCCACACAAACGAAAAAGGCGGAGCCGAAGCCCCGCCTTTGACGCAGTCCTGAAATCGAAGCGATTAACGCTTGGAGAACTGGAACGAACGACGGGCCTTCGCCTTGCCGTACTTCTTACGCTCGACGACGCGGCTGTCGCGGGTCAGGAAGCCACCCTTCTTGAGGACCGGACGCAGGCCCGGCTCGTAGTAGGTGAGGGCCTTGGAGATACCGTGACGAACGGCACCGGCCTGGCCGGACAGACCGCCACCGGCAACCGTGGCGTCGATATCGAACTGGCCGTCACGAGCAGCTGCAAAGATCGGCTGGCGCAGAATCATCTGCAAAACCGGACGCGCGAAATACTCGGGGTAAGCCTTGCCGTTGACGGTGATCTTGCCGGAGCCCGGCTTGATCCAGACGCGGGCAACGGCGTTCTTGCGCTTGCCGGTCGCATAGGAGCGGCCCTGGGCGTCGATCTTCTTGACATGAACGGGAGCAGCGTTGCTGGCTTCCACGACCGTGCCAAGTTCTTTCAGAGAGGAGAGGTCGGCCACGATCAGGCGCTCCTTACGTTCTTCGTGTTCAGCTTGGCGACGTCGAGGACGGTCGGCTGCTGCGCTTCATGCGGATGGTTCGTGCCTGCGTAGACGCGAAGGTTCTTCATCTGGCGACGGCCGAGCGGGCCGCGGGGAACCATGCGCTCGACAGCCTTCTCGAGAACGCGCTCCGGGAAGCGGCCTTCGATGATCTGGCGCGCGGTGCGCTCCTTGATGCCGCCGGGATAGCCGGTGTGCCAGTAGTACTTCTTGTCGGTGTACTTCTTGCCGGTGAGCACGGCCTTCTCGGCATTGATGACGATGACGTTGTCGCCGTCGTCGACATGCGGAGTGTAGGTGACCTTATGCTTGCCGCGCAGGATGTTGGCGATGATGGTCGCGACGCGACCCACAACGAGGCCTTCGGCGTCGATGAGGATCCACTTCTTCTCCACCTCTGCAGGCTTCTGAACGAAGGTTGACATGATGAAACTCTTTCGTTTGGGACCCGATACTTTGCCGCCGGGCGTTTTTTGTTGCTTGATTTGCGGTGGCAGCCCCGAAGGGAAGACCCGCAAAGAGAACGCGGACGTGACCGTCCCCGAACAGGGTGGCTTATAAGGTCAGGCCGGTTTGCCCGTCAAGAGGTGCGGATGAGTGGCTTGCGAGATGCGGTGAGCAAAATCAATGGGTTATTGGTGTGGTTTTATAATACCACAATAAATCTGGTGTATTTTGCGTGCGTGGAGCCGTCTTCAAAGCGCATCGGGTGCCGTTTGACTTGAAAGCCGGAAGTGGACGGCGTAGCTGAAGGTCGAATTTCCGCCCCCTGAAGAGGAGCCGACATGGCCGATATCGTTTCCCTGCGCCGGCAGGAGCCCCGCGACCTCGTGCTGCGGGAACGCGAGGGCAGCGTGCTGCGCCTGACGCTGAACCATCCGCCGCTCAATGCGCTCTCGACGGCGGTCATCGAGGCGCTTCTGGATGAACTCGACGCAGCGGCCACGGACACCTCGCTGCGCGTCGTCATTCTCGCGGCGACCGGCGCGGTGTTCTCGGCGGGCCTCGATCTGGATGAACTGACCCGGCACCGGGCCGGGGAGGATGCCGGCCGTGATGCGTTCGCAGCGGCGTTTGCGCTTTCGGCGCGGCTGATGACGACGATCTCGGCGCTGCCGCAGCCTGTCATCGCCGAGATCGACGGGCTGGCGACGGCGGCGGGGTGCGAACTGGTGGCGGCGTGCGATCTTGCCATCTGCACGGATACGGCGACGTTCTGCATGCCGGGCGTCAATATCGGCGTGGCGCCGATGGGCGCTGTCGTGGCGCTGGCCCGTGCGGCAAGCCGCAAGCAGGCGATGGAAATGCTGCTGACGGGCGAGACGATCGACGCCTCCACGGCCAAGGATTTCGGCCTCGTGAACCGCATCGTGCCGAAACAGTATCTGCGGCAGGTGGTGGACAAATACGCCGCCGTCATCGCCTCGAAATCGCAGGATGCGCAGCGTGGGGTGAAGGCCGCCTTCGACCGGCAGGCGTCGATGTCGCGCGAGGCGGCCTATGCCGAGGCCGCAAGCGCGGAAGCTGAACGTGCGCTGACGCCGGATGCCGGCGAGGGGATGGGGGCGTTTCTGGCGAACCGCACGCCTGTCTGGCCCGGCTCTTAGCGACCTTCAGGCGAGCTTCAGGAGCAGGGCGCCGAGCGCGATGAGGCAGGCGGCCGCGATGCGGAAGGGGCTGATGCGCTCCTTGAGCACGGTGACGGAGATCACGATGGCAAAGAGGATCGAGGTTTCGCGCAGGGCAGCCACCGTTGCGACCGGCGCCTTGGTCATGGCCCAGAGCGCGATGCCGTAGGAGCCGATGGAGCCGGCGCCGCCGACAAGGCCGCGCCACCCGTTGTGCCGGATGTGATGCAGTACGGGTGCTGCGCCCCGCCGCGAGATCGCCCAGCCGAAGAGCAGCACAGGCGGCAGCAGCGCCATCCACAGCGTGTAGGAAATGGCATTGCCGGAAATGCGCGCGCCGATGCCATCGACATAGGTATAGGCGGCGATGAAGAACGCGTTGACGAGCGCAAGCACGATGGCCCGCGTGCCGCTGCGGCGCGCTTCGAAGGCGAGCGTGAAGATGCCGGCGGAAATGGCGAGGATGCCGAGGGAGGCGCCCTGGGTCAGCTTTTCCCCGACGATCATGCTGCTGGTTGCGGCAATGAGCAGAGGCGCGCCGCCGCGCATCAGCGGATAGACGAGCCCGATATCGCCGGCGGTGTAGGCGGCGGCCACGAGATGGAAATAGCCGAACTGCAGCACGGCGGAGGCGAGCAGAAACGGCACCGCCCGTGCATCCGGCAGCGGCATGAAGGGCAGGAACGGCAGGGCGATGACGGCGGCACCCAGCGCGATCATCGCCGCATCCAGCGACTTGTCCGTTCCGGCCTTCACCATCGCATTCCACCCGGCATGCAGCAGGGCGCCGAAAAGAACGAAGAGAAGGACGTCGAGCGGCACGGGGCACCGGAGGGCGAGGGAGGCGGAAGCGCCTGACCGTTGTGGCAAGGCCGGGGCGGGACCGCAAGCACCGGCAGGTGTCGGCACGACAGTTTTATGACAGAGATACCGTTTTTGGCAGATCCGGAAGGGTCTTTCCGACGGAAAGAAACATTTTCCCGGGAACAGCGAAGATCGCTCCCATCTTTTCCGTTGGAAAGATGGAAAATGCGCGCCAGAAAGAGATGCAGGAGGCACCATGAATCACGATCAGTACCCGGACATCTACATAAAGGACATTCTGCGCTCGACGCGGACGATCGCGCTCGTCGGAGCGTCGGCCAATCCGGAGCGCCCGAGCTACCGGGTGATGG
Organism: Rhizobium sp. PP-CC-3A-592; assembly: GCF_003217095.1. Taxonomy (GTDB): domain Bacteria; phylum Pseudomonadota; class Alphaproteobacteria; order Rhizobiales; family Rhizobiaceae; genus Ferranicluibacter. The sequence goes on along the minus strand of NZ_QJSR01000001.1, from coordinate 358,158 downwards.
GTTTCCTGCTGCGCAAGGGCTACATCGTCCACCCGGTCAATCCGGGGCTTGCCGGCAGCCAGCTTCAGGGCCGCACTGTCTATGGTCGTCTGGCCGAGATCGAAGAGCCGATCGACATGATCGACATCTTCCGCGCCGCCGACGCTCTGCCGGCATTGGTGGACGAAATCCTCGCGCTCGATCCCCTGCCGAAGGTCATGTGGGGCCAACTCTCCGTCCGCGACGACGCGGCGGCTGCGAAGGCCGAGGCGCGTGGTATCACGGTGGTGATGGATCGCTGCCCGGCCATCGAATATCCGCGGCTTGTTGGGTGATGACGCCGCGCGTGCCGGATGAATGGCGCGCGCGATGATCTGTCGCTGCAGAACGTTGGTTTCGGCTGGGAAACACCAAAATCTGTCGCCAGCTTGCTGGATGAACAACCCGTCAGCCAGCAGGCGCCAGCCCACTCACGCCGTGTGATGGGAATATTATGATCCCATCTGCGTCAACATGCCCGATGTTGGGTGCCTCAATTTTGAAGTATTGCTCCCGTCCATAAATAGTCTCAAGTAATATCTGGAAATATCTGAAATGTGGGATTGGTTCCCTTTCGTCTTCTTTCCGCTCAAGCTTCTTGTGTTAGGCACGGGCATGTTCTTCGCCATCAAGTGGCATCGTGATCAAGAGAAGAAAAAATAACGACATCAGCGGACCGAAAGCGCCTATCGATTTGAGAAGCGCTGCTCATTTCGTCCGCTTAGGGCCGAATCCAGGCATCCTCGACGTTGCTGACAAAGCTCGCCTAAAGCCGCCACGCTCCTTCGCATAACGCCTGTTTTGCCTCTTCCTGTCCCGCCCGGGTCTCGGTACTGTGCCGAACGAAAAACGTCGAGGCCGGGAACGCAGCGCAGGTTGCGGGCCCGGCGATACGATGCGGGATCGGGCGCTGCCACGGCGCGCTCGCCACAGGGAGGACGAGAGATGACGAACGCACCGGGGTTCAACACGCTGGCCGTACACGCCGGTGCGCAGCCCGATCCGACGACGGGCGCGCGCGCCACGCCGATCTACCAGACGACCAGCTTCGTCTTCGATGATGCCGATCATGCCGCGTCGCTGTTCGGCCTGCAGTCCTTCGGCAATATCTACACCCGCATCACCAACCCGACGCAGGCCGTGCTGGAGGAACGCGTCGCGGCGCTGGAGGGCGGGACGGCGGCGCTGGCGGTGGCGTCGGGTCATGCCGCGCAGCTGATCGCGTTTCATACGCTGATGTCGCCGGGCGACAATTTTATTGCCGCACGCAGGCTTTACGGCGGTTCCATCAACCAGTTCGGACAGGCCTTCAAATCCTTCGACTGGCAGGTGCGGTGGGCCGATACGGCGACGCCCGAGAGCTTCGAGGCGGAGATCGACGGGCGGACGAAGGCGATCTTCATCGAGAGCCTGGCCAATCCCGGCGGCACCTTCGTTGATATCGAAGCCATTGCCGAGATCGCCCATCGCAACGGCCTGCCGCTGATCGTCGATAACACGATGGCGACGCCGTATCTCGTGCGGCCGATCGAGCATGGCGCCGATATCGTCGTGCATTCGCTGACGAAATTCATGGGCGGCCATGGCAATTCCATGGGCGGTATTCTGGTCGATGGCGGCACGTTCGACTGGTCGGCGTCGGGCAAGTATCCCGCACTGTCGGATCCGCGGCCGGACTATAACGGTATGGTGCTGCACACGACCTTCGGCAATATCGCCTTCGCGATTGCAGGCCGGGTGCTTGGCCTGCGCGATCTCGGGCCCGCGATCTCCCCCTTCAACGCCTTCATGCTGCTGACCGGCATCGAGACGCTGCCGCTGCGTATGCAGCGCCACTGCGACAATGCGCTCGTCGTCGCGCGCTATCTCGCCGGGCACGACAAGGTGGCCTGGGTGAATTATGCCGGCCTCGAGAGCGACCCGAACCATGCGCTACAGCAGCGATACGCACCGCGCGGGGCAGGCGCTGTCTTCACCTTCGGGCTGAAGGGCGGTTATGCCGCGGGCAAGGCCTTCGTGGAAGGCGTCTCGATGCTGTCGCATCTCGCCAATATCGGCGATACCCGCTCGCTCGTCATCCACCCCGCCTCCACCACGCACAGCCAGCTCAACGACGAGCAGCTGGTGTCGGCCGGTGCGGGGCCCGAGGTCGTGCGCCTGTCGATCGGCATCGAGGACGCCGCGGATATCGTCGCCGATCTCGAACAATCGCTCGCAAAGGTCTGACGCCGATGGCCGTTTCACTCACGTTCGACATCACCGGCATCCAGCCGGATATCGGCGCTCCGGCCGAGGATCGCCTGATCTCCGGCGACCCGGAATTCCGCACCTGGAACATCGAGGAAGCCCCGGGCGGCCTCTACGCCGGCATCTGGGAAGCGACGCCCGGCAAATGGCGGATCGTCTACGAGGAGTGGGAATACTTCCACATCCTCTCCGGCCACTCCATCGTCACCAGCGACGACGGCGAGACCTTCGACCTGAAGACCGGAAACAGCCTCATCCTCAGGCCCGGCTTCAAGGGAACCTGGGAAGTGCTTGAAACGACTCGCAAGGATTACGTGATCCGGGTCTGAGAAGCGTCATCCCCACGTCAGGTCCAGCCGCTCCAGCCCGTGGAAGTGATAGCTGTCCTTGACGACCGGCGTCCCGGCAAGGCGCAGCGTCGGCAGTCGTTCGAAGAGGATCGGCAGGGACAGCTTGAGTTCCAGACGGGCGAGCGGCGCGCCGATGCAGAAGTGGATGCCGGCGCCGAAGGAGAGGTGGGGGCCTTCGTTGCGGTCCGGGCGAAAGGTCGAGGGATCGCTGAACCGGCGCGGATCGACATTGGCGCCAGCCAGCATGAGGCCGATCCGGTCGCCCTTCTTCAGGGTGATGCCATCTTCGAGCTCGATATCGGACAGAGCGTGGCGCTGGAAGATGTGAAGCGGTGCGGCGTAGCGCATGCACTCCTCCACCGTCCGCTCCGTGGCGGTGTCGTCGGCAAACAATGCGGCCGGGTCGGCACCCGTCTGCAGGATGGTGGCGACGGCATTGCCGAGCTGGTGCACGGTTGCTTCATGGCCCGCGTTCAGCAGGAGAACGGCGGTCGAGACCAGCTCGTCCTCCGTCAGCCGCTCACCGTCCTTTTCGGATGTGATCATGTGGGTCAAGAGGTCGTCGGCGGGATTGTCGCGCTTCCAGGCGATAATGCCGCGGAGATAGGCGTCGAACTCGGCCGATGCACGGTTGGCGTCGTGCTCGGTCTCCTCCGAGGGGTTGAAGACGTACATTTTCACCATGCGGTGCGACCAGTCGAGCAGGCTCGGTGCCATATCGAGCGGCACGCCGAGCATGCGCGCGATCACCGTGACGGGCACGATCTCGGCATAGGTCTTCAGGAGCTCGACATGTCCATTTTTCTCGAAGCCATCGATCAGCCGGTGACAGAGCGCGGCGATCTCCGGCCGCAGCGCCTCCACATGCCGCGTGACGAATGCGCGGTTGACGAGCGTGCGCAGGCGGGTATGCGCCGGCGGCTCCAGCTCCAGCAGCGAATGATGCTCCAGCCGGTCGAAATCGGCGAGATGCGGCTTCGGATCGGGCAGGCCGAGCTCCTCGCGCGTCGCCACATGCAGGATCTGGCGGCCGAAGCGACGGTCGCGCAACAGTGCATTCACCTGATCGTAGCCCGTGAAGAACCATTGTCCGGGCTCTTCCCAGTAGAAGGCGGGGCAGGCGGCGTGCAGGGCGGCATAGGTCGGCAGCGGATCGCGGTAGAAGGCGGGATCGCGGATATCGAGTCGCACGCGCCGCGTAGCGGCATCGATGAGGGCGGGGGACGGGTCAGAGAGCGTGGCAGTCGGCATGGCATGTCCAGTATGGGCGAGGACCGCGGGAATGTTCGCGGTCGGATGCGGTAGAGGAGACCTCGATCGAAAGGTAAGGATGCGTGGTTGAGCCCGCGCCCCCCGAACCCCTCGGCATGTTGGTGCGTGCGATAGAAGGCGGTCCGTATCGCTTGCTTGTCAAGATCAGCCTTTCCGCTCGCACTCTCCTGGCCACCTCTGGGCGGCCTGCTGCGTCACTGGTTTTGTCATGCGGGTGCATCCGTCGGCGGTCGGTGATGTTCGAATGCTGCTCTCCGCGCACTGCCGCCGCCTTGTCTTGCGCCAGGTCCTCGCTATCTCCACGGACACGACCACCCCGACCCGAAGCATCCCAGAGTGAAGGTGAGCCCCGCCATGTCGCAAAAGCCAGCCAAGCCCACCCGATTCCTGAAAGCCGGTAAGACGGCCGGTGGGTTGCTTGCGGCCCTGCGGGCCCGTCGCGTGCCGCTGCCGGGCCGGGAGGCTTCGGCCAATGCGCGCGGTGACGGTGCGCGGGGCGATACGGTGGTCGCCTCCTACAACATTCACAAATGCGTCGGCACCGACAAGCGCTTCGACCCGGGCCGCATCATGGATGTGATCTGCGAGATCGACGCGGACATCATCGCGCTGCAGGAGGCCGACCAGCGCTTCGGCGAACGGGCAGGGCTTCTGGATCTCGAGCGGCTGCATCGCGATTGCCACCTCCTCTCGGTGCCGATCGCGGCGTTCTCGCCGAAGGGCCATGGCTGGCACGGAAACCTGCTGCTGGTGCGCGAAGGGGCCGTCGCCAAGGTCAGCCAGCTGAAGCTGCCGGGCGTCGAGCCGCGCGGCGCGCTGGTGGTCGATCTCGACCTGAAGCACGGGCCGCTGCGCATCATCGCCGCCCATTTCGGTCTGTTGCGGCATTCCCGTAGCCAGCAGGCGCGTGCCATTCTCGCGGCCATCGAGGAAGCCGAGGAGCGTCCGACGCTGCTGATCGGCGACCTCAACGAATGGCGGATCGGCAAGCGCTCGGCGCTGTCGTTGCTCAGCCCCATCTTCGACCATTCGATTTCGGCGGTCCCCAGCTTCCCTTCGCGCTACCCGTTGCTGGCGCTTGACCGGGTGATGGGTAGCCCGCATACGCTGGTGACGCATGTGGAGGTGCACAACTCGACCCTCTCGCGCGTCGCATCCGACCATCTGCCGCTGAAGGCGCATATCGATCTTCAGGCGGCACTCTCGACCCGGAAGGACCTCGCTGAGGGGGCCGCACCACAGACTGAGACGATTTCGACGGACACGACGTTGCAGGCCCGATAGGCACCCGTGACGATCCCGACTGCCAGACCCACCCAGAGGCCCGCGTCCGCTCCATGAAATGGCTGATCATCTCCCTTGCGATCCTGGCGGTGCTGGCAGCGCTCGGCACCATCTACGTCTATGGCCGCTTCGGCCGGCATCTCTATGGCCAGCCGGCAAAGGCGATCGAGCCCGTGGAGGGGCAGACGGAGATCGACCGGGAGAGCGTGCCGCTGCTGGCAGGGAAAGACGGGCAGAGCGCGGTCACGCTCGTATCCGACAACCTGGATGCATTTTCCGTTCGCGCCATCTCGGCCCGCAAAGCGGGGCGCAGCCTCGACCTGCAATATTACTATTGGCGGCGCGACCTCACCGGGCGGCTTCTGGCCGGCGAGGTACTGGCGGCGGCCGACCGCGGCGTGAAGGTGCGCCTGCTGCTGGACGACATCAATGCCGGCCTGCATGACCGCTTCTGCCTGGCGCTGGACGCGCATGAGAACATTCAGGTGCGGCTGTTCAACCCCAGCCGGGCACGCAACGACCGCTTCCGCCGCGGGCTCGAAATGATGCTGCGACCGCTGCGGGCGACGCGGCGCATGCACAACAAGACCTGGATCGCCGACGGTCGCGTCGTCATCGCCGGCGGACGCAATATCGGCGATGCCTATTTCGACGCGGCCGAGCAGGCGAATTTCCGCGATCTCGACATGTGGATGCTCGGACCGATCGCCCGGGAGGCAGCCAGCGTCTTCGACGACTACTGGAACAGCTCCATGGTGCTGCCGATCGGCTCCCTGCGCACCCCGCACCGCCACTATCTGCCGCGCCTGCGCCGCAAGCTCGCCAAGCTCGCGCGCGGCAAGGGCGGCCGGCACTATCTCGGCCATGTGGAGCAGGCAGAAGCCGAGCCCGGGCTCTTTCACGGCAGCGGTGCGCTGCGGTTCACCGGCGATATCACCATCAAGGCCGACCCGCCGGAAAAGGCGCATCTGGAGCGCCGCCAGAACTGGCTGATGCAGGAGTTGCTGCCGCATATCACGGCGGCCGGGCAAAGCGTAAAGATCATCTCGCCTTATTTCATCCCCGGCGCCGATGGCGTGAAGGAGCTGTGCGGACTGGTGGCGAGGGGCGTCGATGTGGCGATCCTCACCAACTCGCTTGCCGCGACCGACGTTGCCGCCGTGCACGGTGCCTATGCCAACTACCGCCGCAAGCTCGTGGTGGGCGGCGTTACGCTTTATGAGCTGAAGGCGGTGCAGGAGGCGACGGAGACGCAGCGCATCTCGCTCTTCGGATCGCGCGGCGCGAGCCTCCACACCAAGGCCTTCACCATCGACGGCAAGGGTGCCTTCGTCGGCTCCATGAATTTCGATCCGCGCTCGGCCTCGCTCAACACCGAGATGGGCGTGCTTTTCACCTGCCCGTCGCTGGTGGCCGACGTCGATGCGATCTTCGCGCTCGAGACCCATCCGGGCACGAGTTTCCGGCTTTCGCTTGAGAAGGGCAAGCTCTGCTGGAACGACGAGGCGCAACACTGCTCGCGCATGCTCGAACGTGAGCCGGATGCCGGTTTCTGGCGCCGGGTGACGGCCGCCGTCATCGGCTATCTCCCCATCGAATCCCAGCTCTGACGCCACTTTCGGGCAAGCGGCTCTCGTTAACGTTATAGATGGCAGCCGACTTGAAGTGCCTACCTCTGACACTCTATGTAAAGGGGCAGAGATATTCGAATGATTCCGATACGCGAAGTGTTCGCGCATTCATGAGACGAAGGGCTGACATGACAAATCCCGTTGATACCGCTATGGCGCTCGTGCCGATGGTCGTCGAGCAGACCAACCGTGGCGAACGCTCCTACGACATTTTTTCGCGCCTCCTGAAGGAGCGCATCATCTTCCTCACCGGCCCTGTGGAAGATCATATGGCGACGCTGGTCTGCGCCCAGCTTCTCTTCCTCGAGGCTGAAAACCCGAAGAAGGAAATCGCGATCTACATCAACTCGCCGGGCGGCGTGGTGACGGCCGGCATGGCCATCTACGATACGATGCAGTTCATCAAGCCGGCCGTATCGACGCTCTGCGTCGGCCAGGCCGCCTCCATGGGCTCGCTGCTTCTGGCCGCCGGCCACAAGGACATGCGCTTCTCCACGCCGAACGCCCGCATCATGGTGCACCAGCCCTCCGGCGGGTTCCAGGGTCAGGCCTCCGACATCGAGCGTCATGCCCGCGACATCCTGAAGATGAAGCGCCGCCTGAACGAGGTTTACGTCAAGCATTGCGGACGGACCTATGAGGAGGTTGAACAGACGCTTGATCGTGACCACTTTATGACCTCTGATGAGGCACTCGCATGGGGCGTGATCGACAAGGTCATCACGTCTCGCGAGGCCATGGAAGCAGCCGTCGAAAGTTGATCATGGCTTTTGTGTCGTAAATGATGCATTTGTGACACAATTGTAACTTTCAAGGGTCTTTATCCCGAGACCAAAGCCGTTACTATCAACCGTTAATGCTATGTTGAGTTCTCGCAATCTAGCATCCGGTTTTTCGGTGGGAGATAAGTTGCCGCCGGTGCGCGCGAAAGCGCTGCCGGTTCGTACTCCCGGAAGCAAAGCACATTGACGCTGAACGGCGCGGCAGTCTGCGGAGCGGTTTGAGTGGTTCGTTGCGTCCCGCAGGGGACGCGCGGCGTGCTGGAAGGAAAGTGAAATGAGCAAAGTCAGCGGCAGCAGCGGCGGTGACTCCAAGAATACCCTTTATTGTTCCTTCTGCGGCAAGAGCCAGCACGAAGTCCGGAAGTTGATTGCCGGACCGACCGTTTTCATCTGCGATGAATGCGTCGAGCTGTGCATGGATATCATCCGCGAGGAGAACAAGACCTCGATGGTGAAGTCCCGCGATGGCGTTCCCACGCCGCAGGAAATCATCAAGGTTCTCGACGAGTACGTGATCGGCCAGCAGCAGGCCAAGCGCATCCTGTCGGTCGCCGTCCACAACCATTACAAGCGCCTGGCGCATTCGGCCAAGGGCAGCGACATCGAGCTGGCCAAGTCGAACATCATGCTCGTCGGCCCCACCGGCTGCGGCAAGACCTATCTCGCCCAGACGCTGGCCCGTATCATCGACGTGCCTTTCACCATGGCCGATGCGACGACGCTGACCGAAGCCGGCTATGTCGGCGAGGACGTCGAAAACATCATTCTGAAGCTGCTTCAGTCGGCCGACTACAATGTCGAGCGCGCCCAGCGCGGCATCGTCTATATCGACGAAGTCGACAAGATCTCGCGCAAGTCCGACAATCCCTCGATCACCAGGGACGTTTCGGGCGAGGGCGTGCAGCAGGCGCTTCTGAAGATCATGGAAGGCACGGTCGCTTCCGTTCCCCCGCAGGGCGGACGCAAGCACCCGCAGCAGGAATTCCTGCAGGTGGACACCACCAACATCCTGTTCATCTGCGGCGGCGCCTTTGCCGGCCTCGACAAGATCATCTCCGCCCGCGGCGAGAAGACGTCGATCGGCTTCGGTGCTTCGGTCAAGTCTCCCGAAGACCGTCGTGTGGGTGAAGTCCTTCGCGAGCTGGAGCCGGAAGACCTGGTGAAGTTCGGCCTCATTCCCGAATTCATCGGCCGTCTGCCCGTGCTGGCGACGCTCGAGGATCTCGACGAATATGCGCTGATCCAGATCCTGTCGGAGCCGAAGAACGCCCTGATCAAGCAGTATCAGCGCCTGTTTGAGATGGAAGACGTGGAACTAACTTTCCATGAGGACGCGCTGCGCGAAATCGCCAAGCGCGCCATCATCCGCAAGACCGGCGCCCGCGGACTTCGGTCGATCATGGAGAAGATCCTGCTCGACACGATGTTCGAACTGCCAACGCTCGAAGGCGTCCGCGAAGTCGTCATCTCCGACGAAGTCGTCAAAGGCTCCGCCCGCCCGCTCTACATCTACTCGGAGCGCACGGACGAAAAGGCCAACGTTTCGGCCTGATGTGATTTGGAGAATGAAGGAAGGGCTCGCAGCGATGCGGGCCCTTTTTCGTTGGGGGAAAGGATGTAGCCGCAAGATAGAGCTGCGACGGGCAAAGGCAGGTAAACCTGCGAGATAGCGAAGCACACCTCATCACTAATCCTCTAGCTGGAGCCGATTCTGTGCGGAAAAGAGTTTCTTCATCTCAAGGACTTGAGATGGCTAGATTCCGGCTCAAGGCCGGAATGACGGAGGGTGGTAGACCGGATGCGAATGAGGTGGCCCGAACTTTGCCCGTGGCGACCGAATTTCCCTCTTATCTCTTTGTATCAAGCTACGCCTCCTATTCATTCAGTCGTCAAACCCGTTCGTTGCTATGACCAGCGCAGGTGCCTTCACCCTGCTACCGCCAGCATCCTTGATGCCGTTTCTGTGACCGATATCCTGACCTCCGTCTTTCCGGCCTTGAGCCGGAACCCAGCGACCTGATGTCCATCAGGTCAAGGACTCCGCTCGCCCAATCCCTAAAGCAGCCAAGCCGAGATATCCTCCCACTCTGGATTGACAGCCTCAATCAACGCGATCTTCCAGCGGCGAGGCCATGCCTTGATGGTCTTCTCGCGGCGGATTGCGTCGGTGACGAGCGGATGCGTTTCGAACCACACGAGTGTTTTCACGCCGTATCGCGTGGTAAAGCCTGGCGTGAGCTCGTTCTGGTGTTCGTAGAGGCGACGCGAAAGATCGCTGGTCATGCCAAGGTAGAGCGTGCCGTTGCGCTTGGATGCCAGCAGATACACATAACCTTCCCGCATCGCAGGGCGACCTTGTTCGTGAGGCGTCTCCTCCTTTTCATCATCGCACAGCGAAATGCTCTTCCAAACCCGTCATCCATCCCCTCATTCCGCCATTGCTAAATCACCCCGGCAGCGCGATGATATGACGGTTTCGTGTCTTGGGGCCGGTGGTTCGAATCATGGGGCCTGTGGTTGCGCGGCAAGGTCCGCGACAGTCACGTAGCCTCTACTGTGCGATACGCTTCGATTGCCGTTTGGGTCAGGCCATCGAAGGGTTGAAAACGGGTCTCGCAACCTCCACTTCTGACAGTGGAAAAAGTGATGACCGGAAGCACCCTTGACGTGCTTCGGGTAACGCTCCCGGAAACGGGACGGAAAGGAAATGACATGACGAACAAAACGTCTCCGGCAGCGGAGAGCGGGACCTTCCCAGTCCTTCCCCTGCGTGACATCGTGGTGTTCCCCCATATGATCGTGCCCCTCTTCGTGGGTCGCGAAAAGTCGATCCGTGCCCTGGAAGAGGTCATGGGTACCGATAAGCAGATCATGCTTGCGACCCAGATCAACGCCGGCGACGACGATCCGGAGCCCTCTGCGATCTACCAGATCGGCACCATCGCCAACGTCCTGCAACTGCTGAAGCTGCCGGACGGCACCGTGAAGGTGCTGGTCGAAGGCCGTTCGCGCGCGGAAATCGACGGCTATACGCGCCGTGAGGAATTCTACGAGGCGATGGCGCATCCGCTGGCCGAGCCTGCCGAGGACCCGGTCGAGATCGAGGCGCTGTCGCGTTCGGTCGTCTCCGAGTTCGAGAGCTACGTGAAGCTCAACAAGAAGATTTCGCCGGAAGTCGTCGGTGCCGCCAGCCAGATCGAGGACTACTCGAAGCTGGCCGATACGGTCGCGTCGCATCTCTCCATCAAGATCGTCGAAAAGCAGGAAATGCTGGAGACGACGAGCGTGAAGGGGCGTCTGGAAAAGGCGCTCGGTTTCATGGAAGGCGAGATTTCGGTTCTCCAGGTCGAGAAGCGCATCCGCTCGCGCGTCAAGCGCCAGATGGAGAAGACCCAGCGCGAATACTATCTGAACGAACAGATGAAGGCGATCCAGAAGGAGCTCGGCGACGGCGAGGAAGGCCGCGACGAGATGGCCGAACTGGAAGACAAGATTGTCAAGGCCAAGCTCTCCAAGGAAGCGCGGGAAAAAGCCGACGCCGAGATGAAGAAGCTGCGCCAGATGAGCCCGATGTCGGCGGAAGCCACTGTCGTGCGCAACTATCTGGACTGGCTGACGGGCATTCCGTGGAACAAGAAGTCGAAGGTCAAGACCGATCTCAATGCCGCCGAAAAGGTGCTTGAACTCGATCACTTCGGCCTCGACAAGGTCAAGGAACGCATCGTCGAGTATCTGGCCGTGCAGGCGCGTTCGCAGAAGATTAAGGGTCCGATCCTGTGCCTCGTCGGTCCTCCGGGCGTCGGCAAGACCTCGCTCGCCCGCTCGATCGCCAAGGCCACAGGCCGCGAATACATCCGCATGGCACTGGGCGGCGTTCGTGACGAGGCCGAGATCCGCGGCCACCGCCGCACCTATATCGGCTCGATGCCCGGCAAGGTCATTCAGTCGATGAAGAAGGCGAAGAAGTCCAACCCGCTCTTCCTGCTCGATGAAATCGACAAGATGGGTCAGGACTTCCGCGGCGATCCGTCGTCAGCGCTGCTCGAGGTGCTCGATCCGGAACAGAACGCAACGTTCATGGACCACTATCTGGAGGTCGAATACGACCTCTCGAACGTGATGTTCATCACGACGGCGAACACGCTGAACATTCCGGCACCCCTGATGGACCGCATGGAAGTCATCCGTATCGCCGGCTACACGGAAGAGGAAAAGCTGGAGATCGCCAAGCGGCACCTCCTGCCGAAGGCTATCGCCGATCACGCCCTGAAGCCCGCCGAATTCTCGGTGACGGACGGCGCGCTGATGGCGGTGATCCAGACCTACACCCGCGAGGCGGGCGTCCGCTCCTTCGAGCGCGAGCTGATGAAGCTCGCCCGCAAGGCGGTCACCGAAATCCTCAAGGGCAAGGCCACCAGCATCCAGGTGACGGCCGAGAACATCAACGACTATCTGGGCGTTCCGCGTTTCCGCCATGGCGAAGCCGAGCGCACCGACCAGGTGGGCGTGGTCACGGGTCTGGCCTGGACGGAGGTCGGTGGCGAACTGCTGACGATCGAAGGCGTGATGATGCCCGGCAAGGGCCGCATGACGGTGACGGGCAACCTGAAGGACGTGATGAAGGAATCGATTTCGGCGGCGGCCTCCTATGTCCGCTCGCGCGCCATCGACTTTGGCATCGAGCCGCCGCGTTTCGACACGAGCGACATCCACGTCCACGTTCCCGAAGGGGCAACCCCGAAGGACGGTCCGTCGGCCGGCGTGGCGATGGCAACCGCCATCGTCTCGATCATGACGGGCATTCCGGTCGACAAGAACGTGGCCATGACGGGTGAAATCACCCTGCGCGGTCGGGTTCTGCCCATCGGCGGTCTGAAGGAAAAACTGCTTGCGGCGCTCCGTGGCGGGATCAAGAAGGTGCTCATTCCGGAAGAAAACGCCAAGGATCTGGCGGAGATTCCGGACAATGTGAAGAACAACATGGAGATCATCCCGGTGTCGATGATCGGCGAGGTTCTGAGGCACGCTCTGGTTCGCATGCCGGAAGCCATCGAATGGGATCCGGCAAAGAACGTTACGCCAGTGAAGGTCGCGGCGGATACGGACGAAACGACGACGGGCTTCGCTCATTGATGACGCCTTCCGGGAGGGCGGTAACGTCGCTTTCCCGGAGACCCTTTAACGGGCGGCGTGACTGATTCTCGAGCCTGATGAGAGTGTCCGCGCACCGTTGTTCATCGCTTAAACAGTGGAAGACCGGCCCTTGTGCCGGTCTTTTTTCGTAAAATGCACCGCAAAGCCTTGCATTTCCGGGCATTCGGCGCGATTGGGTTGCCAAGGCGACCGCTGCGACGATGGCGCGGCCGCCCGAAAACAAGTCGTTTCGGACCAAGTTGAAAGGGTGGAAACATGAACAAGAATGAGCTCGTATCGGCTGTTGCCGAAAAGGCCGGCATCACGAACAAAGAGGCAGCTGCGTCTGTCGAAGCATTGTTCGACGTGATCCAGGGTGAACTGAAGAACGGCGGCGACGTTCGCCTCGTCGGCTTCGGCAACTTCACCGTGAGCCGCCGCGAAGCCTCCAAGGGCCGCAACCCCTCCACCGGCGCGGAAGTCGATATCCCTGCTCGCAACGTTCCGAAGTTTGCGGCCGGCAAGGGCCTCAAGGACGCTGTGAACTCCTAAGGCGTATCTGGACGAAGCGGCTCGCTTCGCCTTGCTATGGTCACAGCCGAGCGCCGCGCATCCCTCTTGGGGATGCCGACTGGCTGCTCGATCACCAAAAAGCGCTGCGGCGCAAGAGGAGACGGCTCACGCCGCGCTCCTCACCTTCAGGCCCGGGTTTTCCCGGGCCTTTTTCGTCTCTGTCATTCCTCTGTCATGCGGGCGCTTCACAAACTCCGGGATTGTGCCGCGCGCGTCGATGCAAGCGGCCCGCGGCTCGACCGCCGCCTGAACGCCGAGGGGATGTCTCATGAAAACCGTATCCGTCACCGCCGCACTCGCGGCCCTGCTTGCGACCTTGGTTGCCGGCAGTGCTTCTGCCGAGCCTGTCTTCAACCGCATCTCGTCCTTCGCCGTCGCGGACAATCTGCCGGCAGCCATCGACCGCAAGACCGTGACCTCGGCCGAGATCGTCACCGCGACGGAGGACGGCAACACGCTGATCTATTCCGACAGCCCGCTGAAGGCGATCGGCTTCATCGACATCACGGATGCCGCGGCGCCCAAGGCCGGCGGCATCGTCTCCTTCGACGGCGAGCCGACATCGGTCACGGTGGCCGGCACCAAGGCGCTCGTCGCCGTCAACACGAGCCCCGACCGTGCCAACCCGTCGGGCATGCTCGCCGCCGTCGATATTGCTGGCCGCACGGTCACCGCAAGCTGCGAACTCGGCGGCCAGCCCGATTCGGTCGCGGTCAACAAGGACCGGACGCTGGCAGTCATCGCCATCGAGAACGAGCGCGACGAGAAGGTGAACGATGGCGCGCTGCCGCAGATGCCGGCCGGCGATCTCGTCATCGTGAAGCTCAACGACGGCGTCCCTGACTGCGCCACGATCCGCCACGTCTCGCTGACGGGTCTTGCCGCTGTCGGGGGAGACGATCCGGAACCGGAATTCGTGTCCTTCAACGGCAAGGATCAGATCGCGCTGACCCTGCAGGAGAACAACCATGTCGTCATTCTCGACGGCCGCTCGGGCGCAATCGTCTCGCATTTCTCGGCTGGAACGGTGGATCTCGACAAGGTCGACACCAAGCGCGACGGCAAGCTCTCCTTCACCGGATCGCTGAAGGGCGTGCCCCGGGAGCCGGACGCCGTGAAGTGGCTGGATGACGAGCGACTGGTCGTGGCGAACGAGGGCGACTGGAAGGGCGGCTCGCGCAGCTTCACCATCTTCGACACCAGCGGCAAGGTGCTCTACGAGGCCGGTGCAAGCTTCGAGCATGCCGCCGCCGCCATCGGGCACTACCCCGAGAAGCGCTCTGCTGCCAAGGGCATCGAGCCGGAGGGTCTGGAAGCCGCGACGTTCGGTGAAGACCGGCTGTTCTTCGTACTGGCCGAGCGCGCCTCGCTCGTCGGCGTCTACAAGGATACGGGTGCCGAGCCGCAACTGCTGCAGCTTCTGCCCTCGGGCATCTCGCCGGAAGGCGGCGTCGCCATTCCCGGCCGCAATCTGCTGGTGACCGCCAACGAGGCCGATCTGGTGGAGGACGGTGCGGCGCGCTCGCATGTGATGATCTACGAGCGCAAGGAGGGCAAGCCGGCCTATCCGCAGATCCGTTCCGTGGAGAAGGACGGCGTGCCGATCGGCTTTGGCGCCCTGTCGGGCCTGTCGGTCGTTCCGGGCCAGCCCGGCAAGCTCTATGCGGTAAGCGACTCTGTCTACGGCGCCGAGGCGCGCATCTTCACCATCGACACCACCAAGAGCCCGGCCGAGATCACCGACGCCCTGACGATCACCCGCGATGGCGCCCCGGCGCAGAAGCTCGACATCGAGGGCATCGTCGCGACAAGCGACGGCTTCTGGCTCGCCTCCGAAGGCAATTCCGACAAGCTGGTGCCGCATGCGCTCTATCAGGTGAATGCCAAGGGCCAGATCAAAAAGGAGATCGCCCTGCCGGAAGCCCTGCGGGCGGGCGAGACCCGCTTCGGCTTCGAGGGCATTACGGTGACGGGCGAGGGCGACGAGACGACGCTGTGGATGGCTGTGCAGCGCGAATGGAAGGACGACGAGAAGGGCTTCGTCAAGCTCGTCTCCTACAAGCCCAAGTCCGAGGAATGGGGTGCCGTGCGCTATCCGCTGGAAAAGAAGGGCGAGGGCTGGGTCGGCCTCTCCGAAATCACCATTCACGGCGACTATGCCTATGTCATCGAGCGCGACAACCTCGTCGGCCAGGCGGCAAAGCTGAAAAAGATCTATCGCGTGGCGCTGACCGAGTTGAAGCCCGCCAAGCTCGGCGGCCCGCTGCCTGTCGTCGCCAAGGAAGAGTTCCGCGATCTGCTTCCCGACCTGAAGACGCTGAACGGCTATGTTCTCGACAAGGTCGAGGGCTTTGCGGTCGATGAAACCGGCACCGGCTTCGTCGTCACCGACAATGACGGCGTGGACGACAGCTCGGGCGAGACGATGTTCTGGAGCATCGGCAAGATCGACGCGATGTAACGAAAGGTGCCCCGGCAACGCCGGGGTCTACGAGGTCGGGCCTGCTTGCAGCAGATCCGACCTTCCGGGGCCGGTGAGATAGGGTGTCTGTTGGCGGCTCTCAGGCCTCTGCGGCCGCTGCCGGCCTGACGGCCTCTTCCTGCTCGCGCCGTTCGCGAATCTCGTCGGTGCGGCGGACGAGCTTGCTGACGATCTCATGCAACTGGTCGAGCTGTTCGTCATCGAGCGCCGAGAAGATTTCCTCGATCAGCTGTTTGCGCGGGTGCTCGGCCGCCTCCAGCGCGATACGCCCGACATCGGTGATGGAAACGATCTTCGCGCGTCGATCCTCTGGGTCCGGCTGGCGCGCCACCAGCTTGTCGCGCTCCAGCCCGTCGATCGCCTCGGTGACGGTGCGCGGCGCAAAATTGAGCGCACAGGCGATATCCGTCGAGCGGCAGGGACCGAGCTTGTTCAGAAAGAACAGGAATTTGCTGCGGGCCAGCGACACGCCTTCTTCCGTCATCGACTGGTTGATGAGCCGATGAACGCGATGATAGAGCTCGAACAGCTTGTCGGAGACGTCGAAGGTCGTTTTCATAGATTGGAGATGGACGTTCTGAGGGCCCATGTCAAATCCCATCACGGGGATGTCAGGGCAGGTCGCGCGAAACCCGGTGGCGGTGTCGGAAGCGCCACAGACATTGGGACGGGGCTCGCTTGATCGGTTCCGCTTTGACACTTGGTATTAGCTGCACGACGCCGTGGAAAGACGGGGCCGCTCAGGCCGAAACGATTGACGTCGATGCACTGGCGGGCCCATGGTCGGGCATGGCTTTCCGCTTCGTTCACACCGCAGACCTTCACCTCGATTCCCCCCTCCGCAGTCTGGCGCTTCGCAACGGCGAGCTCGCCGAGCATGTCCGCGGCGCAACCCGTGCCGCGCTGACGGCCATCGTCGATCTCTGTATCGCGGAGGCGGTCGATGCGCTGCTAATCGCGGGCGATCTCTATGACGGTTCGCAGACCTCGATGAACACGGCGCTGTTCCTGATGAGCGAGATGCGCCGGCTGGAAGTGGCCGGGGTGCGCGTCTTCGTCATCCGCGGCAATCACGACAACCAGTCCGCCATCCGCCGTGAGCTGACCTTTCCCGACAATGTGCATGTGTTCTCCAACCGCACGAAATCGGTGAAGGCGGCAACGCTGCCGGATGGACGCGCCGTCTATATTCACGGCATCGGCTTCGACCAGCCGCACGCGCCGGACAGTCTCCTTCCGTCCTTCCCGGGCCCGCAGGCAGACAGCGTCAATATCGGCATGCTGCACACGAGCCTTGCCGGGGCGCCGGGGCACGATCTCTACGCGCCCTGCAGCGTGGCGGAGCTTGCCGCACATGGCTTCGACTACTGGGCGCTTGGCCATGTCCATCATCGCCTCGTGCACAGCGAAACGCCGCTGATCGTCATGCCCGGCATGCCGCAGGGCAGGGATATCAACGAAGCGGGCGCGAAGAGCGTGACGCTGGTGACCATCGAGGCCGGCGGGGAGATCCACCATGCCGAGCGCCGGATCGGCGGCGCCGTGTTCGAGCGGGCGACGATCGACCTCACAGGCATTGCAGAATGGCGCGAGCTTCTGGCCCGCATCAGTGACGATCTCGCGCGCCGCGTGGCGGCGTCCGGTGCCGAACAGCTGATCCTGCGCCTGCACCTGACAGGCGCCACGCCGCTCGCTTTCCGCCTGAAGCGCGATCCGGCCTTTCTGATGGATGAGGTGACCGGTCTTGCCAACGCCTTGCCGGGCTGTTGGGTGGAGAAGATCGAGATCGACTGCCATGCGCCGGAGACGGCAGCGGGGGCAGGAGCGGATTCCGGTCTCGATCCCGCCGCCGAATTGTCGGCGCTGATCCATAGCGATGTGCTCGCCTCGCATGGGTTCCGACAGCAGGCGGCCGATCTCATGGCCGAGCTTCTGGGCCAGTTGCCGCGCGAGTTGCGGGAAACCTTCGGAACGGACGAGGCGACCGTTGCAGCGCTTCTGGCCGATATCGCGCGCGACGGCAGCGACGAGGTGCTGGCGCATGTGCGGGCCCGCGAGGAAGGTCACTGATGCGTCTTTCCGCACTCGATCTCGTCCGCTACGGCAAATTCACCGGCAAGCAGCTCGATTTCGGCCCGGCCCGGCCGGGCAAGCCGGATCTGCATCTGGTCTACGGCCCGAATGAGGCAGGCAAATCGACGCTGTTTTCGGCCGTGCTCGACCTGTTCTTCGGCATCGAAGGCCGGAGCACCTATAATTTCCTGCATCCGTACCCGGCCATGCGCATCGGCGCGACCGTGGAAACGGGTGGCCGCAGCCAGTCCCTGTTCCGCGTGAAGCGGCAGCAGAACACGCTGATCGACGTCAACGATCAGCCGCTGCCGGAAGGGCTGCTGGCCAACGCCTTCGGCACGGTGGATCGCGCCACTTATCAGCTGATGTTCTCGCTCGACGACGACAGCATCGAGAAGGGCGGCGAGAGCATCCTTCGGAGCGAAGGCGAACTTGGGTCTCTCTTGTTTTCCGCCAGTTCGGGCCTGCCGGACCTCACCGGCGTCATGGCCGACCTCAAGGGCCGCACGGACGCTTTCTACCGTCCGCAGGCGCGCAAGCACCGCCTGGCGGAGTTGAAGGCCGAACTGGATGCGCTGAAGGACGAGCGCGCCGCCATCGATGTCAGCCAGCGCGAATATACGGCGCTGCGCAAGACGCGGGATCTGGCGACGGAGCGGCACGCAGCGGCGCTTGCCGCCCGCGCCGGGCTGCGCGTCCAGTGGGACGGCGCGAAGGCGAAGCTCGACGGCCTGCCGCTCCTTCAGCGGCTGCGGGCGCTGCGCAGCGATCTGGCGACGCTGAGCGACCTGCCGGACCCGCCTTCCGTCTGGCACCAGATGCTGCCCGAGTTGATGCGGGCGGAAACCGAGATCGGCACGCGCCTGACGCAGATCGCGGCGGACATCGCCCGCCGCACGCAGGAGCGCGACCTGCTCGCGCGCGACGAGGTCGTGCTCGCGCTGCGCGCCGACCTGCACCAACTGGAAAGCTCGGGGCTGGAAGCCCGCTACCGGACCGCAGCGCAGGACATGCCCTCTCGCACGCAGGAGAGGGCGGCGGTTTCCGCCGATCTCGCCGCGCGGCTGCTGCAACTGGGCCGGAAGGCAGACGAGGACCCCGCGGCGCTGCTCATTCCGGCAGCGACCGTCGGTAAGCTGCGGGCGCTCGCCGAGACGCATGCACGCCTGACCGAGCGGCAGGAAGCGGCCCGTCGGGAGCGCGCATCGACCGAGGCCGCCCATCGCGAGGCGCTGGAGCGGGCCGAGACGCTTGGCGATAAGACGGCAGGGCAAGCGTCCGCGATGCCGACGACGGGCGATCCGCAGGCGCTGTCCGACCTGCTGCGCGCTCTGCGGCGCGAGGATTTTCCGCTGCGGCAGAAGGCGGCGCGCGAGGAGCTGGCGCGACTGGAGGATCTTCTGGCCGATCAGCTATCAGCCTTGCCGGGCCGACACGATGCCGAGACCCTCGCGCTCGCGCCTGTCCCGGTGGACGGCGATCTGGCCGACTGGTCGTTCAAGACCGAGACGTCGAGCGAGCGCCTGCGCCGGCTCGACGAGCGCCGCGCGGAGATCGCTCTGCAAATGGCCACCGCGCAAGCCGAGCGCGATACGCTGCTGGTACAGGCGAAGTTTGCCGATGATGCCCGGGTTGCGGCGCTGCGCCTCGCGCGCGATGCAGCCTGGCGGGCGCATCGGGACACGCTGACGCCGGACACGGCCGACCACTTTGCAAGCGCGCTTGACAAGGACGATCAGGCGAGTGCCCTGCGGCTGACCCAGACCGAACACATCGCCCGCAGCCGCGCCCTGGCGGTGACGCTCGCCGATCTGAAGGCGCGACAAACGGCGCATGACCAGCAGCGGAACGAGCTGCTCGCGGAGCGCGGCACGCTTGATGGCGCCATTGCCGCGGCGGCGGCGGCCTGCAATCTCCCGTCAGACCTGTCGCTGGCGCGGCTGGAGGACTGGCTGCAACGCCGGCTGAAGGCGCTGGAAACGCGCGCCGCCGTGCGTGCCATGCGGCAGAAACTCGCCCAGGCGGATGCCGACGAGGCGCGGGCCATGGGCCGGCTGGCCGCAGCGTTCGGGGATATAACTTCGCTGCCGCACGATTTCGAGACCGCACTGGCCTTCGGCGAGCGCGTGTTGACGGCGGCGCAGGCCGAGGCGGCCGAGGGGCGCACGCTTCTGGAAAACCTGAAGCGGATGGAAGCGGCGCTCGCATCGCGGCGTGTCGATGCGGACGCGGCCGATGCCGCGATGGCAGCATGGGCGGACAGCTGGGGTGAATGCCTCGCCGGCCTCTGGCTTGCGTCTGACGGCGCAGTGCCGGGCCCGGCCGAAGTGATGCCGACGCTGGCGGTGCTCGCCGAGATCGACCGTTTGGTGCAGCGCCGCAGCGATTTCGACCACCGCATCCAGGCCATGGGCCGCGACCAGACCGCGTTCGCAACCGTCATCGCCAGCTGCTGCGCGCAGCTGGATCTGACAATGGGCGACGATCCGCTGGCGATCTTCACCACCCTGCAACAGCGGGTCGCAAGCGCCGAGCATGTGGAGACGCTGTTCGACCGTCTGTCGCAGGAGCTGGAAGACCGCGAACGCGAGGCGCAGGCACTGGCCGAGGCCCGAGAGCGGCACGAGGCCGGCAAGCGCGACATGCTGGCCTTCTTCGGCTGCACGGAACTTGGCGATGTCGCAGCCCACCTGGAAACAGCGAAGGCCCGGACGCGGCTGCGCGAGCGCATCGCGGAAACCGAGGCCGACCTTGCGGCACGTCTGCGCGTCGGTACAGCGGAGGAGGCCGAGATGGTTCTCGTCGCGCTGGACGAAGACGGACTTCGCCAAGAGGCGGCCGAAATGGCAGCGCGCCACGACGAGGCCGACCGGATGGTGCAGGACCGCCATGCCGAACTGCGCGACGCCGAGCGCGGGCTGGAAAAGGCCGCAGGCGACGACGCGGCCGCCCATATCGAGGAGCGCCGGCGCACGGTGCTTGCCGATATCGAGGAACAGGCGCTCGCCTATCTCCGGCTGCGCTCCGGCCTGCTGGCCGCCGACATGGCGCTGCGTCTCTACCGCGAGCGGCATCGCAGCGCGATGATGCAGCGGGCCTCCACGGCCTTCGCCACCATCAGCGGCGGAGAATATGAAGGCCTTTCGACCGAGATGGAGAAAGGGGCGGAATTCCTTTTGGTCCGCTCCGCTTCAGGTGCAACGAAGCTTGCGAAGGACCTGTCGAAAGGCACGCGCTTTCAGCTCTATCTTGCGCTGCGCATGGCCGGCTTTCACGAGATCAGTGCCCAGCGGGAAGCCTTGCCCTTCATCGCCGACGATATCATGGAGACCTTTGATGACGCCCGCG
The DNA here is from genome assembly GCF_003217095.1 of Rhizobium sp. PP-CC-3A-592. Lineage (GTDB taxonomy): Bacteria > Pseudomonadota > Alphaproteobacteria > Rhizobiales > Rhizobiaceae > Ferranicluibacter. The sequence continues at coordinate 336,965 of NZ_QJSR01000001.1, read as the reverse complement.
CCTTCCACGCCTTCCGGCTGATGGCGGATATGGCGGGTGTCGGCCAGGTCATCTACCTGACCCATCACGAACACCTCTGCGAGATCGCCCGCAAGGCTTGCCCGGATGTGGTGTTGCACCGGCTTTGAGGACATGCAGACGCCGGCGGCAGGTCCCGTCCTGCGCCGGACTTGCGGGCGGATGGCATCAGGCACTATAGGGATGCACCGTGCCGGCTGTCATCTCCATGGCTGCCGTGGACGATATTCCCGCTTCGACGCTATCGCTTGCGGCATTGGCGACGAGGCGGAGACGGCAAGGGGAAGCCGGAGCACGCTTGCGTGGCGGGCTTTTCTCATTCGAGCGTGGCCATTCGGGCCGGAGGCAGCGATGAACAATTTCCATGTCGGCCAGAAGGTCGTCTGTATCGATGACAAGTTCAAGAACGTCTCGATCGACCAGCTGATCCGCAAGGGCGAGATCTACACGATCCGCTGGGTCGGCCCGTACAGCCATTACATCGATGGCGAATTCATCGGCGTGAAGCTGGAGGAAATCCACCGCGGCAATGACGACGGCCCGGAAGGCTATGGCGCTGCCGACATGCCCTACCGCGCAACGCGGTTCCGCCCGTTGCTCAAGGATCGCCTGTCGACGCTGAAGAACCTGCTGGCTCCGACGCCGAAGGGCGAAACGCCCTATGCACCGCCGGCCCCCGAGGAGCCGAAGCGCGCTGCGCCGAAGCGGGAAAAGGAAAAGATCGATACCTGAGGAGGACGCGGTCCGCGCTTATCGCCGGGCCGCATGCCATCTCTGCTGGAGAGACCCGGGTGGCTTCTGCCAGCTGGATATCGTGCTCCTGCCTTAGCGTTCGCTCCTGCGGCGGTCGCTATCCTGCAGGAGGTCCTGCAGCGCGGCTTCGCTGATCATGCCGCACTGGAAGACGTGGATTCTGCGCGCCGCGGCGACGTCGCCCGTTTCGGCGCCGGTCGTGCAATGGTCCTCGAAGACGCGCTCCAGCGCATGACCGCCGCGAGCGGCATGCCGAGCGTCCGGGCGGCTGTCGGCACCAAGACCGAAATCCCTGGTGGGCATGATGATCTCCACGAGTTTAACTGGCATGCGATTGTACAGGACAGATCGTCCTTGGCGATTCCCAGAACTGGCCTATCAATCATCATAGAGCCGCTGAATTTTTCGAAGCGTTCTGAAAGATACTACGTGACGGCGATGACGCGGAAATGACCGTTTCGTGACATTGCGCGCGCGCCGGGAGCGCAACGCAGGAAGGGCGTCAGAGTGCCGCCGTCAGCAGGCGCCTGACATCGCCGACATCGAACGGCTTTTGCAGGACCGGCGCCGAGAGGCCGGAGCCATCGAGGCCCGCAGCGCCATAGCCGCTCGCAAAGACGAACGGTATGCCACGCCCTTGCAGCATTTCGGCGACGGGGAGAGACGGTTTTCCCGCAAGATTGATGTCGAGGATGGCCACATCGATATCGATCGTGCGGGCAAGGTCGAGGGCCGGCTCCAGCCGCATGGCCATTCCGGCGATCTCGCAGCCGAGCTGGAGGACGAAGTCCTCGATGAGGAGCGCAACCAGCATCTCGTCCTCCACGATCAGCACGCGTTTTCCGGCAAGCTTATCCAAGGCCGCCGCCTTCGCGGATGGCCGAGAGCGGAGCGGCAAGTTCGAAGACGAGGCCATCCGGCCTGTGATGGATGCGCACCTGTCCGGAAAGCTCGGCAGGCAGGGCGCGCTCAAGGAGATGGGACCCGAAACCGCGCCGCTGCGGCGCATGCACCGGCGGTCCGCCGATCTCGCGCCACGTCATCCGAAAGACTTCCCGGTCGTCCACCATGGCCGTCTCGCAAATGATCTGCACGCGACCCTCCGTGCGTGACAGAGCGCCGAACTTCGCCGCGTTGATGGCGAGTTCGTGGAGCGCCAGCGCCAGGGAAAGCGCCGCGTGCGGCTCCAACCGCAGGGGCGGAAAGGTGACGTCGAGCTGTGGACGATCGGGATCGTCATGGGTCGCAAGCGCCGTCTCCAGCACCTCGTTGAGATCGGCACCGGTCCAGTTCTGCGCGGTCAGCATGTTGTGAGCGCGTGAGAGCGCAAGAATGCGGCCGTTGATCGAATCGGAAGCCTCTTTCAGCGACATGGCGCCACGAAGCGTCTGCGACGTGATCGCCTGCACGGAGGCGAGCGTATTCTTCACACGGTGATTGAGCTCGTTGACCAGCAGGCGCTGCCGATGCTCGGCGATCACGCGCTCGGTCACATCGGATCCCTGCACGAAGATATGCGTAACCTCGCCGCTGTCGGCCGTGATGGGTTGATAGACGAAATCCACGAAGCGCTCTTCCGGTCCCGTTTCCGGCGCGCGGACGAGAATGAGGCGCTCGGACCAACGGCTGACAGGCTCGCCGGAGCGATAGGCCTCATCGAGGAGATCGCCAAAACCCTGGTCGGCAAGCTCCGGCAGTGCTTCGCTGACCGGCTTGCCGATCACGTCCCGGTTGCCGATCAGCGCCTGGTAGTTCGGGTTGACCAGCTCGAACACGTGGTTCTCGCCCCGCAGCATGGCCATGAAGGTTGGCGCCTGGGCGAAGAGTTGGAGCAGCCGCTCGTGCTCGCGATCGATCCGTTGGCGCGCCAGAACCTCCCGCGTCGTTTCCACCACGATGGCGATGACGCCCGCCGGCGTGCCTGTCTCGTCGAGCACGGGGGAATAATCGAGGTTCATCCAGACCTGTTCCGGCACGCCGCGCCTATGCAGCGTCAGTTCCTGATCGCGATAGGCAAGCGTTCCCCCGGAAAGCCCGACCTTCATCACATTGTCGTTGAAGTCGGCGATCTCGGCCCAGCCCTCCCGCACGCGGGAGCCCAGAAGCTGCGGGTGGCGCTTGCCGGCAAAGCCGGAATAGGCATCGTTATAGATCATAATGCCGTGCTCGCCCCAGAGCATGACGATCGGCACAGGGGACTGGAGAAGGAGGGCGGTCGCGGTGCGCAGGCTGCCGGGCCACGTCTCGACCCGTCCAAGCGGCGTGGCACCCCAGTCGAAGTCGCGGATCAACTGGCGGATTTCCCCGCCTTTTCCCAGGAAGGCGAACGCGTCGGCGGACGCTTCTGCCGCACTTATGGCCCCAGCACCTTCGGCGCGATTGTTCTCGGCCATTCCCACCACCGTTTGTCCGTCCGTCTTTCGGTGAGACGGCGGCAGCACTGGCGCTCGTCTCATTGGTAGGACGAAATAGCAATCCGGCTTCATCTGGCAAGATGCCGTCATGACAACTCTTGGCGCCATCTGGGCGCCATCCGGAACAATCGCGCCGATCCGGGTGTTGCTGAGGGAAGGCAGGCGCGCGTGGTGCGCCCATGCGCGCGGGAGGACGAACGTCATGACCAGCAATGTGGAACCCAGGACATTCGGGCACGGAGCGATGGAGGGCAACAGGGACGTCGAAGCGTGCAAGGCAGCACTTGGCGATGCCTTTCAGGCCGTCATGACGAGTGGCGAGGTCAGCATGGGCTCGGCGGCCGGCGCCGAGATCCCGGGCGAACTGCAGGAACTGATCAAGCAGGCTGAAGCATCCGGCTGGAACCGTGACGTGGCGGAGGACACGATCCGCCAGTTGGCGCGCGAACTGCTCGGCGCTCGCGGTGCATCCTTCGACTGAAACGCGAATGCAAAGGAGACGACCATGCTGAAATCCCTGATGACCGAGATCTTCGGCGTCGGCCCGCATCCCGAGGAGACATCCGGCAATTTGCATGATCTGCAGTGGGAAAAGCGCGTGCTCGTGATCTTCTCCGACCCTGCCGGCACCAAGTCGGATAGCCAGCTTCGTGCCCTAATGGGAGACAAGGATGCGCTTCGCCAGCGCGATCTGGCGATCTTCACGGTGGATGGCAACGACGTTCGTCCTGAGTTTGGCTCGGACGTCGTGCCGCAGGCGCATATGCTGCGCAAGGAACTGGGCTGCGCGCCCGGCACCTTTTCCCTCGTGCTGGTCGGTAAAGATGGCCACGTGAAAAGCCGCTTCGACGATGTCGTCGATCCAAATGTGCTTTTCGCTGAAATCGACAGCATGCCGATGCGGCAGGCCGAAATCCACCGATAGGCCGTCTGACCGGCTGTGAAATCCGTTTTTGACAGGAGACATCATGTCCAACGTGCCCGATCCCATCTCGACGCCGAACCCCGGCAATCCGCCGATCCCCACGCCCATGCCGCCGATAACCGAACCGGAGCCGGACCGGCTGCCCGACGAAACACCGAATCCCAATCCCGACGAAAACGACGCGCCGCCGCTTTCGGTGTGAGCATCGTCGGACGGCGTTTGCCCACAACGTCTTCGGCGCGACTCTTCAAGGACGATCGAAGACCAGAAGAAATGCGGCAGCAACCACCGGCTGTCGCATCTCTGTTTCTGCGCGAGGCGAGATCCGTTCTTCTCATCACGTACGAAGTAAGAGATTGCCTTTGACGTAAGGTGCAGCGCGCCTTCGTGCGGCTTGGGCACAGGGCATGGAGAGGATGAGGATATCTTTCATGAAGACGATCCTGCAACCGCTCGGACTGTAACCCGGAGATTTCGCTTTTCTCGTACGTGGGGATCGAGCGCCGGAAGAGGGTTGCCTTTACGCGTTTTTTCGCCTTTGTTGTCGCTTTGGCGCCAGCTTGATGGCGCAAACGGGCAAGGAGATCACCGATGACCGCACCCCTGACTGCCGTGACACGACACCTCCGACGCGCTGCCCTGATCGGCTCGCTGCTGCTGGGCGCAAGCCCTGCGCTTGCCGAGGCCGTGCTGAACCGTGGCAATGCTGGCGAGCCACAGACGCTCGACCAGGCGCATACGTCGATCAACATCGAGGCGTTCATTCTCAAGGACCTCTACGAGGGCCTGACGACACATGATGCCAAGGGCGAGATCGTGCCGGGTGCGGCCGAGAGCTGGACGGTTTCGGACGACGGGACGGTCTATACCTTCAAGCTGCGTGAAAACGGAAAGTGGTCGGACGGATCGCCGGTGACGGCGGAAGACTTCGTCTTCTCGCTGTCGCGCATCGAGGATCCGAAGACCGCGGCCGGCTATGCCAACATCCTCTACCCGATCAAGAATGCCGAGAAGATCAACAAGAGTGGCCTGGCTCTCGATCAGCTGGGCGTAAAGGCCATCGACGCGAAGACGCTGGAGATCACGCTCGAACGCGCGACGCCTTACTTCCTGGAGCTGCTCGCCCACCAGACGGCACTGCCGGTCTCCAACGCGAGCTTCGAGAAGAACGGCACGGACTTCGTCAAGCCGGGGATCATGGTGTCGAACGGCGGCTTCAAGCTGACCGAACACGTCGCCAACGACCACCTGACACTGACCAAGAACGAGCAACACTGGGACGCCGCCAACATCAAGCTCGACAAGGTGGTCTTCTATCCGCTCGAGGATCAGGCCGCTGCCGTGCGTCGCTACGAGGCCGGCGAGCTGCATGTGAACTACAATTTCTCCGCTGATCAGATCGAGCGGCTGAAGACCCTGGTCGGCGACGAGGTGCATATCTCGCCGGCGCTCGCCACCTATTACTATGTGTTCGATACACGCACTGCGCCGATGGACGACGTCCGCGTGCGCCGCGCGCTCTCCATGGGCATCGACCGCGACTTCCTCGCCAAGGAAATCTACAGCGGCTCGCAGCAGCCGGCCTATGGCTTCGTTCCCCCGGGCTTGCCGGATTATGGTGCGCCATCGGTTGCCGACTTCGCGACGAAGAGCCAGCTCGACCGCGAGGATGACGCCTTGGCGCTCCTGAAGGAGGCCGGCTACGGCGAGGGCGGCAAGCCGCTCGACATCGAGATCCGCTACAACACCAACCCCAACCACGAGCGAGTCGCGACCGCCGTCGCCGACATGTGGAAGACGGCCTTCAATGCCAAGGTGACGATGGTCAATCTCGACGTCTCCTCGCACTATGCCTACCTGCAGGAAGGCGGCAAGTTCTCCGTCGCCCGTGCCGGCTGGACGGCAGATTACGGCGATCCGGAAAACTTCCTCGCCATGAACACGACGAGCAACGTCACCTTCAACTATGCCAAGTGGAGCAATGCCGACTACGACGCGTTGATGGCGAAATCCAACGACGAGAAGGACCCGGCAGCCCGCGCCAAGCTGCTGCACGAGGCCGAGACGATCCTCATGCAAGAACAGCCCGTCGCGCCGCTCCTCTACCAGAACGAGCTGTGGCTCGTCTCCAAGAAGGTCAAGGGCTGGGTCGACAACGCCAATAACGAACACCCGAGCCGATTCCTCAGCATTGCGGAATAATTGCGCCAGCTTCCCGAGGTGCTCTTCTAGGGAATGCCGACGAAGCCCCGGGTCTTCTCCGCCGTTGTGGGGGAGATGCCCGGCAGGGCAGCGAGGGTCTTCCTTCCTCACTTGCCGTGCGTGAAGGACCAATTTGGGGCGTCAGCCTTCCATACGGGGCATTTCGGAACGCTCTACGCTGAGTCAACCCTCTCTGCCCTGCCGGGCATCTCCACCACAAGGGGGGAGAAGACTCGCGGGCCGGTCGGTTCCTTCAACCAGATGCCTCCCATCGGAGAAGGCCATGTTATCCTTCGTTTTTCGCCGCCTTGCGAGCGCCGTGCCGACCCTTTTCATCGTCGTCACGATCTCGTTCTTCCTCATGCGCTTTGCACCCGGCGGTCCGTTCAACCTCGAACGCCCGCTCTCGCCGCAGACCATGGCCAATCTCAACAAGGCCTATGGGCTGGATCTGCCGCTGTGGCAGCAATATCTTCGCTATCTCGGCAATGTCGTGCGCGGCGATTTCGGTCCGAGCTATATCTACCGCGACAATACGGTCGATCAGCTGATCGGCATGGGTTTGCCCTATTCGATCGAGCTCGGCCTCTGGGCGCTGGGCGTTGCGCTGGTGGGCGGCGTTGCCGCCGGCACGTTCGCGGCCTTGCGGCAGAACAGCTTTCTCGACGTCGCCATCATGACCCTGTCGACGGTGGGTGTCACGGTGCCGAACTTCGTCGTTGGCCCTGTGCTGACGTTGGTCTTCGCCGTCACCCTGTCCTGGCTGCCGGCCGGCGGCTGGGGCGATGGCTCGCTGCGATATCTCATCCTGCCGATGATCGCGCTCGCGCTGCCGCAGCTGGCCGTCTTCGCGCGGCTGACGCGCGGCGCGATGATCGAGGCGCTGCATACGGACCATATCCGCACCGCACGCGCTTATGGCCTGCCGGCGCGAACGGTGGTGGTGACGCATGCCATGCGGGCCGCCATGCTGCCGGTCGTCTCCTACCTCGCACCCTGCGCCGCAGCCCTTCTCACCGGATCGGCTGTCATCGAAACGCTGTTCACCATTCCCGGTGTCGGCCGCTTCTTCGTGCTCGGCGCCATCAACCGCGATTACACGCTGGTCATGGGCACGGTCGTGCTGATCGCGGTCTTCGTCATCGTCTTCAACCTTGTGGTCGATATTCTCTACGGCCTGCTCGATCCGAGGGTTCGCCATGAGTGATCTTGCCCAAATGCCGGCGGTTCTGCCGGAAGCGGCCAGCCGCAGCCTGTTCCAGCTCGCCGCAATGCGCTTCCGGCGCAATCGCGCGGCCATGGCCGGCAGCGTCGCGCTGGTACTGGTCGCGCTGTTCTCGTTTCTTGGGCCGCTGTTCATCAGCCACAGCTACGATCAGGTGTTTCCCTCCTACGTCTCGGTGCCGCCGAGCCTCGAGCCGCGGCCGGGTGCCGACAGCCTGCAGGGCGCGATCTCATCGGCAGCGACGCGGGCGCGCGTCACGCTTCAGGCCTTCGAGGTCGAGGGGCAGACGTTCATCGCGACCTTCACCTCCGACGCAGCCATCGATCCCCGCACGACCCGCTATATCGATCGCGCTAACGAGTTCGACGACACCAAGGTGACGGAAACGCGGGACGACGGCCGGACGATCGTGGTCGAGGGCCGCGTATCACGCGAATATTTCCTGTTCGGCACCGATTCGAACGGCCGCGACCTCGTCGCGCGCGTCATGCTGGGCGGCCAGATCTCGCTTGCCGTCGGCCTGCTCGCCAGCCTCGTCTCGCTCGGCATCGGCGTCCTCTACGGCGCGACGTCAGGCTATCTCGGCGGTCGAGTCGACAATATCATGATGCGGTTCGTCGAGATTCTCTATTCGCTGCCCTTCGTGTTTCTCGTCGTCGTGCTCGTGGTCTTCTTCGGCCGCTCCTTCATTCTCATCTTCCTTGTCATCGGCGCGGTGGAATGGCTGGATATGGCGCGAATCGTGCGCGGTCAGACATTGGCGCTGAAGCGCCGGGAGTTCGTGGCGGCGGCCCAGGCGCTGGGGCTCACCGACTGGCAGATCATCCGCCGACACGTGGTGCCCAACACCATCGGGCCGGTCGTCGTCTTCGTTACCGTCGTCGTGCCCAAGGTGATCCTGCTCGAAAGCTTCCTCTCCTTCCTCGGCCTCGGCGTGCAGGCACCGCTGACAAGCTGGGGTGCGCTGATCTCGGAAGGGGCGAACAACATCCAGTCGGCGCCCTGGCTGCTCATCTTCCCCGCCATCTTTTTCGTCCTCACGCTGTTCTCGCTGAACTTCGTCGGCGACGGACTGCGCGATGCACTCGATCCGAGGGACCGCTGATATGCCGGAACCAAAAGACATCATTCTCGACGTTCGCGATCTCAAGGTGACGTTCGATACGCCGGATGGGCCGGTCGAGGCGGTCAAGGGCATCGATCTCGACGTGCGTGCCGGCGAAACGCTTGCCGTCGTCGGCGAGAGCGGCTCCGGCAAGAGCCAGACGATGATGGGCATCATGGGGCTGCTGGCAGCAAACGGCCGCGTGACGGGCAGGGCGGCCTATCGCGGGCAGGACCTGATCGGCCTGCCGATAAAGGCGCTGAATGCGGTGCGTGGCGCAAAGATCACCATGATCTTCCAGGAGCCGATGAGTTCGCTCGATCCGCTCTACACCATCGGCCGCCAGATCTGCGAACCGATCGTCCACCACCGCGGCGGCAGCTTCCGGCAGGCGCGGACCCGCGTCCTCGAACTGCTCGAACTCGTCGGCATTCCCGACCCGAAGCGGCGCATCGACAGCTACCCGCACGAACTCTCCGGCGGCCAGCGCCAGCGCGTCATGATCGCGATGGCGCTCGCCAACGATCCCGACATCCTGATTGCCGACGAGCCGACGACCGCCCTCGATGTGACGATCCAGGCGCAGATCCTCGATCTCCTCCAGTCGCTGCAGACGCGATTCGGCATGGCGGTGGTTCTGATCACCCATGACCTCGGCGTGGTGCGCCATGTCGCCGATCGGGTCGTTGTGATGCGGCGGGGCGAGGTGGTGGAGCAGGGGCTGACGACGGATATCTTCGAACGCCCGCAGGCCGACTACACGAAGATGCTGCTGGACGCCGAGCCACGTGGCGAGAAGCCGCCGGTTCCGACCTCTGCACCCATCCTTCTCGACGGACAGAGCGTCTCCGTCGACTACGCGACCGGCGGCGGCCTCTTCTACAAGCGCTCCGGCACGTTCCGCGCGGTGGACAAGGTCAGCATTCGCCTGCGGCAGGGGCAGACCATCGGTGTTGTGGGCGAGTCGGGCTCGGGGAAGTCGACACTCGGGCGCGCGCTGCTGCAGCTCGTTCCCGCCTCCGGCGTCATCCGCTTCGACGGGCAGGATATTTCCGGCTTCGACCGGAAGGCGATGCGCCCGCTCCGGCGCGAGATGCAACTGGTGTTCCAGGATCCGTTCGGTTCGCTCTCGCCGCGCCAGACGGTTGGCGAGATCATCACCGAAGGTCTCTACGTCCACGAGCCGGAATTAAGTCGTGCCGATCGCGACAAGCGCGCTATCGAAGCGCTGAAGGAGGTCGGTCTCGATCCGCAGGCGCGCAACCGCTATCCGCACGAGTTCTCCGGTGGCCAGCGACAGCGCATCGCCATCGCGCGGGCGATGATTCTCAAACCTCGCCTCGTTATCCTCGACGAGCCGACCTCGGCGCTCGACCGCTCGGTGCAGGGACAGGTCATCGACCTCTTACGCAGCCTGCAGGATGCCCATGGGCTCTCCTACGTCTTCATCAGCCACGACCTCGCCGTCATCAAGGCCATGGCCGACTACGTCATCGTGATGAAGGATGGGGTGATCGTGGAGGAGGGGGAGACGGAAACGCTGTTCGCGGCGCCTCGACAGGCCTACACGCAAACGCTACTCAGCGCCGCCTATACGGCGGTGTGACGCAAGAAGACCGACGCGCACGCGCGTCGGTCTGTCCCTTGACGAACCGCATAGAAGAGGGGACGTTCCGGATACGCGCGTCCGCGAGCCGTGAACCGATGCGGCGCACACGACGATACTATAACGTGGGGTAAAACCAAGGCGGGGGAGAGAATGGTGGGCGATGACGGACTCGAACCGCCGACATCCTCGGTGTAAACGAGGCGCTCTACCAACTGAGCTAATCGCCCGCCGTGTTGGTGGGCGTGATGTATTCGGAACTGCTGGAAACCGCAAGGCCGCAGGTGCGGTTTTTCGAACTTTTTTGCCGGCTGGGTCCCGATGCGTTTATTTTCAGGGATTCTGAGGATTTTCATCATGTTGAAGCGCCCGTTTTCGCGTCTCCCTGCCGGTCCTTACGGAGAGAGACCCACCTTGTGGAAAAGCCGCATCTTTTTCTAAGACGCGGAAAAAGAGAGGTTTTTCGCCGCCAAGCCCTGATTTGCAGGGGTTTGGGAAGGGGGAGACGAGCGGACACCGGACGGCTGCCGCCAAGAAATTCGAGTTTGTCATGATTTTGTATTTGAACGCGCTTGACACTCCCCGAAACCCCCCGTAAACAGCCGCTCATCGAACGGCGCAACGCTGAACGGTCACGGAAGACGGACTGAAAAAAACGGTTTTCCAAACAATGCGCGGGTGTAGCTCAGTTGGTTAGAGTGCCGGCCTGTCACGCCGGAGGTCGCGGGTTCGAGCCCCGTCACTCGCGCCATTTTACTTTCACAGTAAAATGAAAATGTCGATCAGCGGTCCTCGAAAGAGGACCGCGACATTTTGCCCTTCCACCCTTCGAGGGTTCCCCAAGACTGGTAATTTCCGCTGAAAAGGGTATGTACGTTGCAACTCGGTATTGCTTCGGACGTGATCCGTACGGCTGGGATGGAACCACAGAATATGCAGATTCTTCATTCGCTTGGACGAGCGGATGAAAACAGGATGCGAGGCTTGCGCCATGGCGCGGGCTGCGCTAACGACTTTGGCGTTGCAACATTTTTCGGCCTGCAGGCAGACGCCAATCGCGCCTCACCGGCGCGGCCGCGGGCAGGGACAAAATAATGACAGACCTTCTCGGTTCTTATATCCCGATCGCCATCTTCATCGGCATCTCGCTGGTCATTGGCCTGGCGCTTCTTGCTGCGCCGTTCGCGGTCGCCTTCAAGGCGCCGGACGACGAAAAGCTTTCGGCCTATGAGTGCGGCTTCAATGCGTTCGACGATGCACGCATGAAGTTCGACATTCGCTTCTATCTCGTGTCGATCCTGTTCATCATCTTCGATCTGGAAGTCGCCTTCCTGTTCCCCTGGGCCGTTGCGTTCAAGGGCATGGGCTGGTTCGGTTTCTGGTCCATGATGGCCTTCCTCGGCGTGCTGACCATCGGCTTCATCTATGAATGGAAGAAGGGAGCACTCGAATGGGAGTAGCAACCACGAACACCATGGTGGCTGAGGCCCCCAAGGGCATCATCGATCCCTCGACCGGCAAGCCGGTCGGCGCGAACGATCCGTTTTTCGGCGAAATCAACAATGAGCTCGCCGACAAGGGTTTTCTCGTCACCTCGACCGACGAGCTGATCAACTGGGCCCGCACCGGCTCGCTGATGTGGATGACGTTCGGCTTAGCCTGCTGCGCCGTCGAAATGATGCAGATGTCGATGCCGCGCTATGACGCCGAGCGTTTCGGCTTTGCGCCGCGCGCCTCGCCGCGTCAGTCCGACGTGATGATCGTCGCGGGAACGCTGACCAACAAGATGGCGCCGGCGCTCCGCAAGGTCTATGACCAGATGCCGGAGCCGCGTTACGTCATCTCGATGGGCTCCTGCGCCAATGGCGGCGGCTACTATCATTATTCCTACTCGGTGGTGCGCGGATGCGATCGCGTCGTGCCTGTCGATATCTACGTGCCGGGCTGTCCTCCCACGGCAGAAGCACTGCTTTACGGCGTGCTCCTGCTGCAGAAGAAGATCCGCCGCACGGGCACGATCGAACGCTAGGCCCTCGGGGTCTTCGATCAAAGGGTTCAAGGCCGCATGCGGCCGACGCCCGATGGTCATCCGGATAAGGACACGCAATGAGTGAAGCTCTGAACAGCCTCGCGACCTACCTTCGGGAAACGACGGGCGCCCTGTTCGCCGAAGCGACGATCGCTTTCGGCGATCTGACGCTGACGACGACCGGCGAGAGTATCGTCGAACTCCTGACATTCCTGCGCGATGATGCTCGATGCGGTTTCATCAACATCATCGACGTTTGTGGCGTGGATTACCCCGCGCGCGCGCAGCGTTTCGACGTGGTCTACCACCTGCTGTCGCCGAAGCAGAACCTGCGCATCCGCGTTAAGGTCGCAACGTCGGAAGAAGAGCCCGTTCCCTCGATCTGCAGCGTCTTCCCCGGCGCCGACTGGTTCGAGCGCGAAGCCTACGACATGTACGGCATCCTCTTCACCGGCCACCCGGACCTGCGCCGCATCCTCACCGACTACGGTTTCGAGGGCTACCCGCTGCGCAAGGATTTCCCGCTGACGGGCTATGTCGAAGTGCGGTATAACGACGAAGCCAAGCGCGTGGTCTATGAGCCGGTCGAACTCAAGCAGGAATTTCGCAACTTCGACTTCCTCTCTCCGTGGGAGGGGACGGATTACGTTTTGCCGGGGGATGAGAAGGCGAAGTGAAGCTTTAAGAAATCGGCAGTCGCCAATCGGCAGTCGTTTTGAAGGAGAAGTGGTACGGCGATCACCTCTTACCGGGATTTGAGAGTTTGGCAGCGGGCCGTGGATCTTGCTGTCGAGTGTTATGACCTGACGAAGGTGTTTCCTCGAGAAGAGGCGTTTGGGCTCGTGTCCCAAATCAGGCGGTCGGCAGCTTCCATAGCAGCCAATATCGCCGAAGGACACGGAAGGGATTCGACGGGCGCGTATGTCCATCATCTCAAGATCGCTCAGGGGTCTTTGAAGGAACTGGAGACACATCTGATCCTGTCCGTGAGGGTGGGAATGATTACCGGCGATCGTGCAGCCACGTCGATGGAACTTGCGACGGACATTGGAAAAATGCTGCGCGCCCTGATACGAGTTCTGCTAGATGGACGGCATGAGCGCGACGAGTGATATGAACGACCCTACTGCCGACTGGCGACTGGCTAATTGCAGAGAGCGCGGAGCGCGAAGCGAATGAACGAACACAACATCCGCAACTTCAACATCAATTTCGGCCCGCAGCACCCGGCGGCGCATGGCGTTTTGCGTCTGGTGCTGGAGCTTGACGGGGAGATCGTCGAGCGGGTCGATCCGCATATCGGCCTTCTGCATCGCGGCACCGAAAAGCTGATCGAGGCGAAGACCTATCTGCAGGCTCTGCCGTATTTCGACCGTCTCGACTACGTCGCGCCGATGAACCAGGAACACGGGTTCTCGCTCGCCGTGGAAAAGCTGACCGGAACGGTGGTGCCGATCCGCGGGCAGTTGATCCGCGTGCTCTATTCGGAAATCGGCCGCATCCTGTCGCATCTCCTCAACGTGACCACGCAGGCCATGGACGTCGGCGCGTTGACGCCGCCGCTCTGGGGCTTCGAGGAGCGCGAAAAGCTGATGGTGTTCTACGAGCGCGCCTCCGGCTCGCGCATGCACGCGGCCTACATCCGTCCGGGTGGGGTTCATCAGGATCTGCCGCACGAGCTGGTCGAGGATATCGGCAAGTGGATCGATCCGTTCCTGAAGACCGTCGATGATATTGACGAACTTCTGACCGGTAACCGCATCTTCAAGCAGCGCAACGTCGACATCGGCGTCGTCAGCCTCGAGGATTGCTGGGCCTGGGGTTTCTCGGGCGTCATGGTCCGCGGTTCGGGCGCCGCCTGGGATCTGCGCAAGTCGCAGCCCTATGAGTGCTATGCCGACATGGATTTCGACATTCCGATCGGCAAGAACGGCGACTGTTACGATCGCTATCTCATTCGCATGATCGAAATGCGCGAATCGGCCAAGATCATGCGCCAGTGCGTCGATCGCCTGCTCGGCGACGCCAAGGTTGGCCCAGTCTCCTCGCTCGACGGCAAGGTCGTTCCGCCGAAGCGCGGCGAGATGAAGCGGTCGATGGAAGCGCTGATCCACCACTTCAAGCTCTACACTGAGGGCTACCACGTTCCGGCCGGCGAAGTTTACGCCTCGGTCGAGGCACCGAAGGGCGAGTTCGGCGTCTATCTCGTGTCGGACGGCACCAACAAGCCGTATCGCTGCAAAATCCGGGCTCCCGGTTACGCGCATCTTCAGGCGATGGACTATATCTGTCGTGGCCACCAGCTTGCCGACGTTTCGGCCATTCTTGGCTCGCTGGATATCGTGTTCGGGGAGGTCGATCGCTGATGCTGGACCGCTCCGTCGCCGCCCGCCGCTTCGTTATCCAGACGCTCGACCGTCTCCTGGCCCAGTCGGCCACGAACGGGCAGTCTTCCGCTGCGGCTGATCGCCGCGAACAAAATTCCTCCGGACCTGAGCCGCTGTTCAACAGCATGTTCGCCGGATCGAGAAACTGAAATAGGGTGCGGTAACAATGTCCGTTCGTCGACTAGCCGATGTAGCCGTCCAGCCGCAGCAGTTCGCGTTCAGCGATTCGAATGCTGCTTGGGCGCAGACCACGATCCGGAAGTATCCGGAGGGCCGCCAGCAGTCCGCTGTCATCCCGCTTCTGATGCGGGCGCAGGAGCAGGACGGCTGGGTGACCAAGGCCGCAATCGAGAGCATCGCCGACATGCTCGACATGCCCTACATCCGCGTTCTCGAAGTCGCGACCTTCTACACCCAGTTCCAGCTGAAGCCGATCGGCACCCGGGCGCATATCCAGGTGTGCGGCACGACGCCCTGCATGCTGCGCGGCTCGGAAGAGCTGATCGCGCTCTGCAAGCGCAAGATTCATGGCCAGCCGCTGACCCAGAACGAGAGCGGCACGCTGTCGTGGGAAGAGGTCGAGTGTCAGGGCGCCTGCGTCAACGCGCCGATGGTGATGATCTTCAAGGACAGCTATGAAGACCTTACGGTCGAGCGCCTGGAAGAGATCATCGATACTTTCGAGGCCGGACGCGGTGCAGAGATCGTTCCGGGCCCGCAGATCGACCGCATCTTCTCCGCACCGATCGACGGCCTGACGACGCTGACCGAAGAGCCGACGCCGCAGCGCAATCAGGTCACCGAGCCCCCGGCACCGGCGGCGCCGCAGGAGGGGGCTTCGGTTCCCCCGTCGGAGGCTGGCCGCCCGAAGAGCACGGACGCCGAAACAAACCCGACGATGAAGACGCCGGCCACCGCCAAGAGTGAGTCGGCCGCCAATGCCAAGAAGGAAGGCGGCGAGACCAAGGATGCTGCATCCGTGGACACGCCCGAGGGCGGCGAAAAGACCGACCTGACGGCCGGTGCCGGCAAACCAGCGCCTGAGGCAAAATGATATAACGGCGGGGCACCGTCGCGCCGGGTTCGGCGCACGGTGGCTCTGGCCACGGGCTGCGAAGCCTTGTACACCGGAAGGATCGGCAGCCGCCGACGACGGGTGCCAAGAGGCGGACGACGGCAGCCCGACGAATGGACGCAAGGACTGACCCGCTTTGACGGCGGATCCACATTCTCGAAGAATCGGCGGACTGAGCCATGCTTGACGATAAAGATCGCATCTTCACCAATCTCTACGGCCTTCACGACAAGTCGCTGAAGGGCGCGATGTCGCGCGGCCACTGGGACGGCACCAAGCAGATCCTGGAAAAAGGTCGCGACTGGATCATCAACGAGATGAAGGCCTCCGGTCTGCGCGGCCGCGGCGGCGCCGGCTTCCCGACGGGCCTCAAATGGTCCTTCATGCCGAAGGAGAGCGACGGACGCCCGCATTACCTCGTCGTCAATGCCGATGAATCGGAGCCCGGCACCTGCAAGGACCGGGACATCATGCGTCACGATCCGCACACGCTGATCGAAGGCTGCGTCATCGCCAGCTTCGCCATGGGTGCACATGCCGCCTACATCTATGTGCGCGGCGAATACATGCGGGAACGCGAAGCGCTGCAGGCCGCCATCGACGAATGCTACGATGCGGGTCTTCTCGGCGCGAACAACAAGCTCGGCTGGGACATGGAGATCTTCGTCCACCATGGCGCCGGCGCCTATATCTGCGGCGAGGAAACCGCACTGCTCGAAAGCCTGGAAGGCAAGAAGGGCCAGCCGCGCCTGAAGCCGCCATTCCCGGCCAATATGGGCCTCTACGGTTGCCCCACGACGGTCAACAACGTCGAATCGATCGCGGTCGCACCGACGATCCTTCGTCGCGGCGCCGGCTGGTTCTCGTCCATCGGCCGTCCGAACAATGTCGGCACGAAGCTGTTCATGGTCTCCGGCCATGTCAACAAGCCCTGCACCTTCGAAGACGCGATGGGAACGCCGTTCCGCGAGATGATCGAGCGCCATTGCGGCGGCGTCCGCGGCGGTTGGGACAATCTTCTGGCCGTCATTCCGGGCGGCTCGTCCTGTCCTGTAGTGAAAGCCGAGCATATCATCGATGCACCGATGGATTTCGACGGCATGCGCGACGTCAAGTCGTCCTTTGGTACCGCTGCGATCATCGTGATGGATCGCTCGACCGACATCATCAAGGCCATCTGGCGCTTGGCAGCCTTCTACAAGCATGAGAGCTGCGGCCAGTGCACGCCGTGCCGAGAAGGCACGGGCTGGATGATGCGCGTCATGGAACGCATGGTTCAGGGCCGCGCGCAGAAGCGTGAAATCGACATGCTGTTCGACGTGACGAAGCAGGTCGAAGGTCATACGATCTGCGCGCTCGGCGACGCAGCCGCCTGGCCGATCCAGGGCCTGATCCGCAACTTCCGTCCCGAGATGGAAGCGCGGATCGATGAATACACCCGCAACGCCTCCTCGCATGGCGCTGTTCTGCAAGCCGCGGAGTAACGGAATGACAACGTCGCCGTTTGACGATGAGCAGGCCGGTCCCGCGGACGCGCAGGGCTCTTCGTCGTCGTCAAAGGGCGATCCCGCGGGCTTTGCCGGCTGGACGAAAGAAGGCGGGCCGCCCTTGCCGCCGCTGATGCAGCATCCCACAGCTTCGGTCGCGGCAGCCGCGGCGATGGGCTTCGGAATGGCAAGTCACTTCGCCGGTTTCATGCTCGGCGCGATGCAGGGGTTCATGGAGGCGGCGCAAAAGGCAGCCGCCACGGCCGAAGCGGAGCGTCAGGCAGGGCAGGGGGCGGCATCTGCCGCAACCGAGACGGCCGAACCTGCCAGCGCCGATGAAACGGCTAAGGTCGGTGCGCCGAAAGCGGATATCGAGGCTGCAGAAAAGCCGGTTGCCGATCTCGTGGCCGAGGCTGCGGAAGCAACGGCTGCCGCGGTGGCACGAGCCTCTGCCGCCGTCGCCAAGGCTTCGCCGCGGGCCGCGAAGGGGGCAAGCCCGGCCCCAAAGCCTGCGCGCGCCCGCCGCGGCAAGGCCGCAGACGATCTGAAGAGGATTTCCGGCATCGGCCCGAAGCTGGAGCAGGTTCTGAAAAGTCTCGAGGTTACGCAGTTCAGCGAGATTGCGGCTTGGGACGAGAACGATATCGCCCGGTTCGACCGGGAACTGAGCGCCAGCGGTCGTATCGTTAGGGATCGCTGGGTCGAACAGGCCAAGGTGCTCGCAAAGAGCGGAGAGCCGACGCCGAAACGACATGCTTCGGCTACGGCTGCCAAAGCTTAGGGGGCCTTGGCCCGCAGGGATGATCGAGGCCGATGGCCTCGGGACAGATTGGGCCGCTAAGGCCCTTTGACGATCGATCCGTCGCTTGAAGACCGGCGGAAGAGGACAGGATTGAGTGCGAAGATGGCAAAGCTGAAAGTCGACGGAAAAGAGATCGAAGTCCCGGATCATTTCACGCTGCTTCAGGCATGCGAGGAAGCCGGCGCCGAGGTTCCGCGCTTCTGTTTCCACGAGCGGCTGTCGGTTGCCGGCAATTGTCGCATGTGTCTGATCGAGGTGAAGGGTGGCCCGCCGAAGCCGGCGGCCTCCTGCGCCATGGGCGTGCGCGACCTGCGCCCGGGCCCGAACGGCGAGACGCCGGAAGTCTTCACGACCACGCCGATGGTCAAGAAGGCCCGCGAAGGCGTCATGGAATTCCTGCTGATCAACCATCCGCTGGACTGCCCGATCTGCGACCAGGGTGGCGAGTGCGACCTGCAGGATCAGGCCATGGCCTTCGGCGTCGACTCGACGCGCTATAACGAGAACAAGCGCGCCGTCGAAGACAAGTATATCGGCCCGCTGGTCAAGACGGTCATGAACCGCTGCATCCACTGCACGCGCTGCGTCCGCTTCACCACCGAAGTTGCGGGCATCGCCGAACTCGGCCTCATCGGCCGCGGCGAAGATGCGGAAATCACGACCTATCTCGAGCAGGCGATGACATCGGAGCTTCAGGGCAACGTGGTCGATCTCTGCCCGGTCGGCGCACTGACCTCCAAGCCCTATGCGTTCAACGCGCGCCCCTGGGAACTCGGCAAGACCGAATCGATCGACGTCATGGACGCCGTGGGCTCCGCCATCCGCGTCGATACGCGCGGCCGCGAAGTCATGCGCGTCATGCCCCGCATCAATGAAGAGATCAACGAAGAGTGGATCTCCGACAAGACCCGCTTCATCTGGGATGGCCTGAAGACGCAGCGTCTCGACCGCCCCTATGTGAAGAAGGACGGTCGTCTGCAGCCCGCAAGCTGGGGCGAAGCCTTCGCCGCCATCAAGGCTGCCGTGGCCAAAACCAGCGGTGACCGTATCGGCGCGATTGCCGGCGACCTTGCATCCGTCGAGGAAATGTATGCGCTGAAGGGGCTGATGACGGCGCTCGGTTCGACGAGCATCGATTGCCGCCAGGACGGTGCAGCGCTTGATCCGTCGCTCGGCCGTTCAAGCTATCTCTTCAATCCCACCATCCAGGGCATTGAAAACGCTGACGCCCTCCTGATCATCGGCGCAAACCCGCGCTTCGAAGCCTCCGTGCTCAACGCACGTATCCGCAAGCGCTTCCGGATGAGCAAGTTCCCGATCGGCGTCATCGGCGAAGCGGCCGAATTGCGCTATTCCTACGACTATCTCGGCGCCGGTACGGATACGCTGGGCGAACTGCTCGCCGGTCGCGGGAGCTTCTATGAGGTGCTGACGAAGGCCGAGCGTCCGATGATCATCATAGGGCAGGGCGCCCTGATCGGCGAAGGCGGCCCTTCGGTTCTCGCATCTGCGGCAAAGCTTGCTGGTGCGATCGGCTCGGTCTCTGAAGGCTGGAACGGCTTTGCGGTGCTCCATACGGCGGCAGCCCGCGTCGGCGGCCTCGACCTCGGCTTCGTACCGGGCGCGAACGGCAAGACGGCGCAGGAGATGGTGACGGGCACGGACGTGCTGTTCCTCCTCGGCGCCGATGAGATCGATCTCGACGCCCGCACGAGCGGCTTTACGGTCTATATCGGCTCGCATGGCGACAACGGCGCCCATGGCGCGGATGTCATTCTTCCCGGCGCGACCTATACCGAGAAGTCCGGCATCTGGGTCAACACCGAAGGCCGCGTCCAGATGGGCAATCGTGCCGGCTTCGCACCGGGCGAGGCCCGTGAAGACTGGGCGATCCTGCGGGCGCTGTCCGACGTGCTGGGTAAGAAACTGCCCTTCGATTCGCTGACGGATCTGCGTCGCAAACTGGTCGCGGAGTTCCCGCATTTCGGTGACGTCGATACGATCGCCGAGGCCGTTGACGGCGAAATTGCCGCACTTGCACAAAAAGCCGGTGCGATGACCAAATCCGCGTTTGCGTCTCCGGTGAAAGACTTCTATTTGACGAACCCGATAGCGCGCGCTTCCGCGGTCATGGCCGAATGTTCGGCGCTGGCTCGCAATAATTTCAAAGCGGCAGCGGAATGAGCGCGGGAGAATAAGGCACCATGGACGGTTTTCTTTCGACCTACGTCTGGCCGGCGGCCATCATGATCGGCCAGTCGCTTCTGCTGCTGGTCGCTCTCCTGATCTTCATCGCCTATATCCTGCTGGCCGACCGCAAGATCTGGGCAGCGGTGCAGTTGCGCCGTGGACCCAACGTGGTGGGTCCCTTCGGTCTTTTCCAGTCCTTCGCCGATCTTTTGAAGTTCGTCGTCAAGGAGCCGGTGATTCCCGCCGGTGCCAACAAGGTTCTCTTCCTGCTGGCGCCGCTGGTCTCGGTGACGCTGGCGCTCGCCGCCTGGGCCGTCGTTCCCCTGAACGACAACTGGGTGATGGCGAACATCAATGTCGGCATCCTCTACGTTCTCGCCATTTCGTCGCTCGAAGTCTACGGCGTCATCATGGGCGGCTGGGCGTCGAACTCCAAGTACCCCTTCCTGTCGGCCCTGCGGTCTGCAGCGCAGATGGTCTCCTACGAAGTCTCGATCGGCTTCGTCATCGTCACCGTGCTGCTCTGCGTCGGCTCGCTGAACCTGACGGACATCGTCAATTCGCAGCGCGACGGTCTCGGCACGATGATGGGCCTGCCGGGCTCGTTCCTCGACTGGTACTGGCTGCCGCTGTTCCCGATGTTCATCGTGTTCTTCATTTCGGCGCTGGCCGAAACGAACCGCCCGCCCTTCGACCTCGTAGAGGCGGAGTCCGAACTCGTGGCGGGCTTCATGGTCGAATACGGCTCCACCCCCTACATGATGTTCATGCTCGGCGAGTACGCTGCCATCTGCCTGATGTGCGCGCTCACCACGATCCTCTTCCTCGGCGGCTGGCTGCCTCCGGTGGATGTCTGGTTCCTGAACTGGGTTCCCGGCATCATCTGGTTCGTACTGAAGGCCTCGCTGGTGTTCTTCATGTTCGCGATGGTCAAGGCGTTCGTGCCGCGCTACCGCTACGATCAGCTGATGCGTCTTGGCTGGAAGGTTTTCCTTCCCCTGTCGCTCGTCATGGTCTTTATCGTTGCAATCACGCTGAAGCTTGGTGGATGGGCCTGATGCCCGTCCGCAGCTTCGCGACAGTCGCTGGCGTCTCCCAGGCCAGCTCATTCGGAGGTAAATGATGGCCGCCATTTCGCAAGCCGTCAGATCGCTGTTCCTCAAGGAGTTCGTCGGCGCGTTCTTCCTGTCGATGCGGTACTTTTTCGCGCCGAAGGCGACGCTGAACTACCCGTTCGAAAAAGGTCCGATCAGCCCGCGTTTCCGCGGCGAGCATGCTTTGCGTCGCTATCCCAATGGCGAAGAGCGTTGCATCGCCTGCAAGCTGTGCGAGGCGATCTGTCCCGCCCAGGCCATCACCATCGAAGCCGGCCCGCGTCGCAATGACGGCACCCGCCGCACGGTGCGCTACGACATCGACATGGTGAAGTGCATCTATTGCGGCTTCTGCCAGGAAGCCTGCCCCGTCGACGCGATCGTCGAGGGGCCGAACTTCGAATTCGCCACCGAGACGCGCGAAGAGCTTTACTACGACAAGGACCGCCTTCTTTCGAACGGCGATCGTTGGGAGCGCGAAATCGCCCGCAACATCGGCATCGACTCGCCGTACCGTTAAGACGACGGCGCCATCTCGGCGCAGCGCCGCCCGCCCGGGCGGTGATACACTGGAAATTTGGGTGTCGACCGGACCTCTCCGGTCGGCCAGGAACGGTTTGCGCAAAGGCACATCGTTCCGGGGAAGACGAAAAAGGCACCGGTCATGGGTCTGCAGACTCTATTCTTCTATCTCTTCGCCTTCATCGCCGTCGCATCGGCGTTCATGGTGATTTCGGCCAGGAACCCGGTCTATTCGGTCCTGTTCCTCATCCTGTGCTTCTTCAACTCGGCGGGCCTGTTCCTGCTGACGGGGGCCGAGTTCCTCGCGATGATCCTGCTGGTCGTCTATATCGGCGCCGTCGCGGTCCTCTTCCTCTTCGTCGTGATGATGCTCGACATCGACTTCAGTCAGCTGCGCTCCGGCGTGCTCGATTACGCGCCGGTGGGCGCGCTCGTCGGCTTGATCCTTGCGGCCGAGCTGATCATTGTCGTTGCCGGCAGCACCTTCTCGCCGGAGATCGCCAAGACCGTGTCGATGCCGATCCCGGCCGTGACCGACCGTACCAATACCGCCGCCCTCGGCGACGTCATCTACACCCACTACATCTACTACTTCCAGATTGCAGGCCTCGTGCTGTTCGTTGCCATGATCGGCGCGATCGTGCTCACGCTGCGCCATCGCCCCAACATCAAGCGCCAGAACATTTCCCAGCAGGTTGCCCGCGTTCCCGCCACCGCCGTCGAGGTGGTGAAGGTCAAGCCGGGTCAGGGGCTCTGAGCCGGTACTGAAGGTCAAGGACAAGACATCATGGAAATCGGTATTTCCCACTATCTGACCGTCAGCGCCATCCTGTTTACGCTGGGCGTCTTCGGCATCTTCCTCAACCGCAAGAACATCATCGTCATCCTGATGTCGGTAGAGCTCATCCTGCTCGCGGTGAACATCAACATGGTCGCCTTCTCGTCGTTCCTCAACGACATCACCGGCCAGGTGTTCGCGCTGTTCATTCTGACGGTTGCGGCGGCGGAAGCCGCCATCGGTCTTGCAATTCTCGTCGTCTTCTATCGTAACCGCGGCTCCATCGCGGTCGAAGACGTCAACATGATGAAGGGCTGATCGGCCATGGATACCATCATCAAAGCGGTCGTCTTCCTGCCGCTCATCGGCTTCCTGATCGCGGGCCTGTTCGGCTCGAAGATCGGCGCGAAGGCTTCGGAATACGTGACCACCGGCCTCATGGCCGTCGTTGCCGTCCTGTCCTGGGTCGTCTTCTTCCACGTCGGCCTCGGCGAAACGGAGATGATCAAGGTCTTCGTCATGCGCTGGATCCAGACCGGCAGTTTCGACACCGAATGGGCCTTCCGCGTCGATACGCTGACGGCCGTCATGTTCGTGGTCGTCAATACCGTGTCGTTCCTGGTGCACCTGTATTCGATCGGCTACATGCACCACGATCCGCATCGCCCGCGGTTCTTCGCCTATCTCTCGCTCTTCACCTTCGCCATGCTGATGCTGGTGACGTCCGACAACCTGCTGCAGATGTTCTTCGGTTGGGAAGGCGTGGGTCTCGCGTCCTACCTGCTCATCGGCTTCTGGTACAAGAAGCCATCGGCGAGTGCCGCGGCCATGAAGGCGTTCATCGTCAACCGCGTCGGCGACTTCGGCTTCGCGCTCGGCATCTTCGGCGTCTTCGTCCTGTTCGGCTCGATCTCGTTCGAAACGATTTTCGCGACCGCAGCGACCTATCTGCCGGCCGAGGGTGCGGCCAACGCCACGGACACCGTCATCACGCTGTTCGGCATGCATCTCGATCGTGGCGACGCCGTCACCGGTGTCGCATTGCTGCTCTTTATGGGCGCCATGGGTAAATCGGCGCAGTTCCTGCTGCACACCTGGTTGCCGGACGCGATGGAAGGCCCGACTCCGGTCTCGGCCCTTATTCACGCGGCGACCATGGTCACCGCCGGCGTCTTCCTCGTCGCCCGTATGTCGCCGGTGTTCGAGCTGTCGCCGACGGCCCTGACGGTGGTCACGCTGATCGGTGCGATCACCGCCTTCTTCGCAGCCACCGTCGGTCTGGTGCAGAACGACATCAAGCGCGTCATCGCCTATTCGACCTGTTCTCAGCTCGGTTACATGTTCGTGGCGCTCGGCGTCGGCGCCTATGGTGCTGCCGTGTTCCACCTCTTCACGCATGCCTTCTTCAAGGCCCTCCTGTTCCTCTGCGCCGGCTCGGTCATCCATGCCGTCGATGGTGAGCAGGACATGCGCCACATGGGCGGCCTGCGTCCGCACATCAAGATCACCTTCGCGATGATGCTGATCGGAACGCTCGCCATCACCGGCGTCGGCATTCCCTTCACGCCGGTCGGCTTTGCCGGCTTCTTCTCCAAGGACGTGATCATCGAGGCGACGTACGCTTCGCACTCGCCGCTTTCGGGCTTCGCTTTCACGCTGCTGGTCATCGCCGCGCTGTTCACGAGCTTCTATTCCTGGCGCCTGATGTTCCTGACCTTCTTCGGCAAGCCGCGCGCGAGCCATGAGGTCATGCATCATGTGCATGAATCGCCGATGGTCATGCTCGTGCCGCTCTTCATCCTCGGTTTCGGCGCCGTCGTCGCCGGCGTCCTCGGTGAAGGCTACTTCTACGGCCACGAATATGCGGAGTTCTGGCAGGGTGCGCTGTTCACCTCGGCCGAAAACGAACTGCTGGAAGAGTTCCACCATGTTCCGGCTCTGGTGGCGCTCAGCCCATTCATCGCCATGGTGCTCGGCTTTGTCACGGCCTGGTACTTCTACATCAAGTCGCCGGAAACGCCGAAGGCGCTGGCGCGCCAGCATCGCGGCCTCTACCAGTTCCTTTTGAACAAGTGGTACTTCGACGAGCTTTACGACTTCCTGTTCGTGCGTCCCGCCAAGCGCCTTGGCACCTTCCTCTGGAAGGAGGGTGACGGTCGCGTCATCGACGGCTTCGGTCCGAACGGCGTCGCCGCCCGGGTCATGGACGTCACGCGCGGCGTCGTGCGTCTGCAGACCGGTTACCTCTATCACTATGCGTTCGTGATGCTGATCGGCATTGCCGCACTCGTTACCTGGATGATGCTCGGGAGCTCCTTCTGATGACCGATTGGCCCATTCTCTCGGCGGTCACCTTCCTGCCGCTGGTCGGCGTTGTGCTCCTGCTTCTGATGCGCGACGACAGCGCCGCCGGTCGCCGCAACGTGCTCAACATCTCGCTCGCAACGACGGTCGTCACCTTTCTGCTGTCGCTGTTCATCTGGGCTGGGTTCGACAATGCGAACCCCGGTTTCCAGATGGTCGAGCGCCATGCCTGGCTCGGCACCGGCATTTCCTACCATCTCGGCGTCGACGGCATCTCCATGCTGTTCGTCATCCTCACGACGTTCCTGATGCCCTTCTGCGTGCTGGCCAGCTGGCACTCGATCGAAAAGCGCATCAAGTCCTACATGATCGCCTTCCTTCTGCTGCAGGTCGTCATGACGGGCGTGTTCGTCTCGCTCGACATCGTGCTCTTCTACGTGTTCTTCGAAGCGACCCTGATCCCGATGTTCGTCATCATCGGCGTCTGGGGTGGCAAGGAGCGCGTCTACGCCAGCTACAAATTCTTCCTCTACACCCTGTTCGGCTCGGTCCTGATGATGCTCGCCATCATGGCGATGTACTGGCAGACCGGCACGACCGATATGGTCGAACTCCTGAAGGCCGGCTTCCCCGCAAGCATGCAGACGTGGCTCTGGCTCGCCTGCTTTGCGGCCTTCGCCGTCAAGATGCCGATGTGGCCCGTCCACACATGGCTGCCCGATGCCCACGTTCAGGCACCGACGGCCGGCTCCGTCATCCTTGCTGGCGTCATGCTGAAGCTCGGCGGCTACGGCATGGTCCGCATCTCGCTCGGCATGTTCCCGCTCGCATCCGAACAGTTCGCGCCGCTGGTCTTCACACTGTCGGTCGTCGCGATCATCTACACCTCGCTGGTCGCGATGATGCAGCAGGACATCAAGAAGCTGATTGCTTACTCCTCGGTCGCCCACATGGGCTATGTGACCATGGGCATCTTTGCGGCCAATGTGCAGGGCGTGCAGGGTGCGATCTTTCAGATGCTGTCGCATGGCATCGTTTCCTCCGCGCTCTTCCTCTGCGTCGGCGTGGTCTATGATCGTCTGCACACCCGCGAGATCTCGGCCTATGGCGGCCTCGTCAACAACATGCCGAAATACGCCGTGATCTTCATGATCTTCACCATGGCGAATGTCGGCCTTCCCGGCACCTCCGGCTTCGTCGGGGAAATCACGACCCTGCTCGGCGCCTTCCAGGCGAACACCTGGGTCGCCTTCTTCGCCACGACCGGTGTTATCCTCTCGGCCTGCTACGCGCTGTGGCTCTATCGCCGCGTGATGTTCGGTGCGCTGGAGAAGGAGAAGCTGAAGGCTCTGCTCGACCTGTCGCCGCGCGAAAAGGTGATCCTCTACCCGCTCGCGGTGCTCACCATCTTCTTCGGCGTCTATCCGGCGCCGGTCTTCGATGCCACGGCGGCTTCCGTCGATGTGCTGATCAATAATTACACGACCGCCGTTCAGGCAGCGCAGTCCCTTGCGCTCTCGGCAAACTGACGACGGGGCGAGAGAAACATGAACGCTGATATTCTGGTCGCTAGTCTCCATCTGTCGCTTCCCGAAGTGACGCTTGCCATCGGTGCGCTCGCGCTCCTGATGATCGGCGTCTTCACGGGAGAACGGTCCTCCGGTCTCGTCACCTGGCTGGCGATTGCGCTCTTGGTGGTTGCGGGCGTTCTGCTGGCGAACACCGGCGACGGCGTCGCCTATAACGGTGCCTTCGTCGCCGATCCCTTCGCCCGCTTCATGAAGATGCTGACGCTGTTCGCGTCTATCGTCGCGCTCTTCCTGTCGGCAGGGCAAGCGAAGATCTTCGGTCTCGACCGGTTCGAATATCCGGTCCTCGTGGTTCTCGCGACCCTCGGCATGCTGCTGATGATCTCGGCCAACGACATGATGTCGCTCTACATGGCGCTGGAACTGCAGTCGCTCGCAGCCTATGTTGTCGCCGCCATGAACCGGGACGATCTGCGTTCGACGGAAGCCGGCCTGAAATACTTCGTCCTCGGCGCGCTCTCCTCCGGCATGTTGCTCTACGGCATGTCGCTGGTTTACGGCTTCACGGGCCACACCGGCTTCGTGGAAATCGCAGCGGCACTCACGGCGGATGGCCGCTCGCTTGGCCTGGTCTTCGGCCTCGTCTTCGTGCTCGCCGGTGTCGCCTTCAAGATCTCGGCCGTGCCGTTCCACATGTGGACGCCGGACGTCTACGAAGGTGCGCCGACCCCGGTTACAGCTTTCTTCGCCGGCGCCCCGAAGATCGCCGCCATCGCCATGCTGGTCCGCGTCGTCATCACCGCCTTCGAGCCCATCCAGCTCGACTGGCAGCAGATCATCGTCTTCATCTCGATCGCCTCCATGGTGCTTGGCTCCTTTGCCGCCATCGGCCAGAAGAACCTGAAGCGCCTGATGGCTTATTCCTCCATCGGTCACATGGGCTATGCGCTGGTCGGCCTTTCCGCCGGTTCCATGGCCGGCGTGCGCGGCGTCGTTCTCTATATGCTGATCTACATGGTCATGACGCTCGGCACCTTCGCCTGCATCCTCGCCATGCGCCGCAAGGAAGGCCATCACGTCGAGCAGGTTGACGATCTTGCCGGCCTGTCGCAGACAAATCCCTTCATGGCGGTCGTTCTCACGATCCTGATGTTCTCGCTCGCCGGCATCCCGCCGCTGGCCGGCTTCTTCGCCAAGTACTTCGTGTTCATGGCGGCGATCGAAGCCAAGCTCTATGCGCTGGCGGTCATTGGCGTTCTCGCCTCCGTCGTTGGTGCCTACTACTACCTGCGCGTCATCAAGCTGATGTGGTTCGATGAGCCGGCTGGCGAGTTCGCCCGCCCGTCCGGTTCGCTGAAGCTGGTTTATGGCCTCTCCGGACTCTTCATCGTCGGCTATGTCATCGTCGGCGGTCCGATCGGTGCAGCGGCCGAGGCTGCTGCCCGGACATTCTTTTGAGCGGCCAGAGCCGACTCACCCGCATGTCCGTTGACGACTTCCGCCACGTCGCCTTGGACGAGGTGGGCTCCACCAACACCGAGTGCCTTGCGCGTGCGCGTGCGGGCGATCCGGGGAACCTCTGGATCACAGCCGGCCGGCAGACCGATGGTCGCGGCCGGCGTTGTCGTGCCTGGAGTTCGGAACCCGGCAATCTCTATTCCTCGCTGCTCCTGATCGACCCCGCGCCGCTGGACATGATCCAGTCGCTGCCGCTTGCGGTCGCCGTTGCCGTTCGCGATGCGATGCAGGCCGTCCTGCCAGCAGGCGCACGGCCTGCGGAGATCAAGTGGCCGAACGACATCCTGATCGGCGGGCAGAAGACCTGCGGCATTCTGCTCGAAGGCGAACGTCTCACGGATGGGCGATATGCTCTGGTGATCGGCTGCGGCATCAACGTCGTCAGTGCGCCGGACCACGGTCTTTATCCGCTGACCCATCTGCGCAGCGAAGGGTCTTCCGCATCGCCGGAGGAACTCTTCGCACATCTTTTCATGACCATGGCCGAAACGCTCGGCATCTGGAATGGCGGTCTCGGGATCGGCGACATCATCGCGCGCTGGCGGCAGCATGCCGTGGGCATCGGTCGCCCCATCACGGTCAACCTTCCGGATCGGTCCATCCATGGACGTTTTGACGATATCGACGGCTCCGGCCAATTAATTCTCACGGATGAAAATGGCATGCGCCGGCACATAGCCGCCGGCGATGTCTTTTTCGGATGAAACAAGGCATAATTCTCTGATGACTGAGAAAAACGAACTGGTTTTCCTGCCGCTCGGCGGCGTAGGCGAAATCGGCATGAACCTCGCACTTTATGGTTACGGCCCCGCGGCCAACCGCGAGTGGATCATGGTCGATTGCGGCGTGACCTTCCCGGGGCCGGACCTTCCGGGTGTGGATCTCGTGCTCCCCGACATCCGCTTCCTTGCCGACAAGCTCAAGAGCCTCAAGGGCATCGTGATCACGCATGCGCATGAGGATCACTACGGCGCGCTGTCCGACCTGTGGCCGGGCCTGAACGTTCCCGTCTATGCCTCGCCCTTCACGGCCGGCATGCTGGAAGCCAAGCGCCAGTACGAGCGAAGCCGCAACGAGGTGCCGATCACCATCTTCAAACAGGGCGACCGTGTGCAGATCGGCCCGTTCGAGGTCGAGGCCGTCGGCGTCAACCACTCGATCCCCGAACCGATGGCGCTCGTCATCCGCACCCCGCTCGGCAATCTGGTCCACACCGGCGACTGGAAGATCGACCACGCGCCGTCGCTCGGGCCCTTGACGGATGGCGACCGGTTCACCGCTGTCGGTGACGAAGGCGTGCTGGCGCTGATGTGCGATTCGACCAACGCGCTGCGCGATGGCGTCTCGCCCTCCGAGGAGGAAGTGTCCGTCAGCCTCGAAAAGGTCATCCGCGCTGCGGAGGGCCGCGTTGCCATCACGACTTTCTCGTCGAATGTCGGTCGCATCCGCTCGATCGCCAAGGCCGCAGCAGGCGCCGGGCGCGAAGTTCTGCTCATGGGGTCGTCCATGAAGCGCGTGGTTCAGGTCGCGCGCGACGTCGGGTTGATGGAGGGCATTCCGCCGTTCATCAGCGAAGACGAGTTCGGCTTCATCCCGCGCGACCGGGTCGTGGTCATCCTCACCGGCAGCCAGGGTGAGCCCCGCGCCGCGCTGGCCAAGATCGCCCGCGACGAGATGCGCAATGTGGCCTTCACCGCCGGCGACACCGTCGTCTTCTCCTCGCGCGCCATTCCCGGCAACGAGAAGGCCATCAACGAGATCAAGAACGGCCTGATCGAACAGGGCATCCTGATCGTTACCGATAGCGATGCGCTGGTGCACGTATCGGGCCACCCCCGCCGCAACGAGCTGAAGCAGATGTACCAGTGGATCCGCCCGAAGCTGCTGGTGCCGGTCCATGGCGAAGCCGCACACCTTGTCGGGCAGATGGAGCTTGCGCTCCAGTCCGGCATCCCGAACGTGCCGCGTGTCCGCAACGGCGATATCCTGCGGCTCGCGCCCGGCATGGCGCAGGTCATCGGCGAAGCACCGCATGGCCGCATCTTCAAGGATGGAGGCCTCATCGGCGACTTCCAGGAAATGGGCATCGGCGACCGCCGCAAGCTGTCTTTTGCCGGCCACGTCTCTGTGAATGTCGTGCTCGATGCGCGCTACGACTTCGCCTCCGACCCGATCGTCGTGCCGATCGGTCTGCCCGAGTTTGACGACGAGGGCGAGGACATGAACGACACGCTCTACGATGCGGTTCTCGGCGCGGTCGAGAGCATTCCGCGCGCGCGTCGCAAGGATCTCGCCATGGTGCAGGAAGCCGTGCGTCGCGCCATTCGCGGCACGGCCAACGATGTCTGGGGCAAGAAGCCGGTCGTCACCGTCTTCATCAACCGCATGTCCTGACGCCACGCTTTTCTCAGCAAAGATTAAGGCCTCCATCGCTGTCGCGCCGGAGGCCTTTTCATGTCCGTCCGGCTTCCGGCCCGGCCCGGCACGGCGTATAAGAGCGGTCAGCCTCATAACCGGGATGTCGTCATGCCGATCTTTTCCGTCTTCGCCATCTACTTCATCATCTGGTGGATGACGCTCTTCATCGTTCTGCCGATCGGTCTGCGCACCCAGGCGGAGGAGAGCGATGTGGTACCGGGAAGCGTGGAAAGCGCCCCCGCCCGGTTTCGCGCATTGCGCATCTTCGGACTGACGACGATCCTCGCGGCCGTGATCCATGTCGTCTGGTATGTCCTCTCCGTTCGCTACGGATACGGGATCGACGCCATCCCCCAATTCGCACCGAAGTTCTATTGAGAATGCGGCTGACAGACGGACGAGACAGAGTAACGTTATATCGGTTGACTATAGTTTTAGTGGATAAGCATTTGCTCAATAGTTTGGCAGATGCTCGGGCGGGCGCAAGGGTAGGGCACTTTATTGGCGTCCAGATGATGATCGCCGCCATCCTTCTCTTGGACCGGTGTCGAAAAGCCAAAAAAAAACAAGGCTAAAAGCCTTGTTTTCTAAGCAATCGCGTGACCCGTAACCGTTGCCGGTGGCTGCGTATGACCGCGCCTAAGATCTGATCCTCCCAAGACTTTTTCCGCGACGTCGACAAGAATTTAATCTTCCTGCCTGTTTTGTGTGCTGAAACTACCTCAAATCCCGTCGAGTGTCATCAGGTTTTTTTGCATTTATGCTACAGTCCAGCAAAAAATAGTCGTTGACACGAAGAGGTCATTTGCCGTTACTCGCTCTCCCTTTTCCTGCTTCGATCTGTCGCAGAAAGCATGCGGGTTGCCTGTGCCGCAGGCTCTGCGCGCCACTCGGCCCCACACGGGTTTTCATCCCGCCACGAAGCGTTTAAGACCTCCAGCGTGGATGTTGCGGGATTCGAAAAATCGGATCGCATCGTCCGCCGTTCGTCCATACGGCCCCGCGCAAGGCACAAGCCGTAAGCAAACCTCATTTCGCCCGAATCCGTGCTTAAACGGAGGGCGCCACTCCGGAACCCGTTCATGCGTCTGTCCCGCTACTTCATGCCGATCCTGAAGGAAAACCCCAAGGAAGCGGAGATCGTCTCGCATCGCCTGATGCTGCGTGCCGGCATGATCCGCCAGCAGAGCCAGGGCATCTATTCCTGGCTGCCGCTTGGCAAGCGCGTGCTCGACAAGGTCAACGGCATCATCCGTCAGGAACAGAACCGCGCTGGCGCCATCGAGCTCTCCATGCCGACCCTGCAGTCGGCGGAGCTGTGGCAGGAAAGCGGGCGCTACGACGATTATGGCAAGGAAATGCTGCGCATCAAGGACCGGCAGGAGCGCCCGATGCTCTACGGCCCGACCAATGAGGAGATGATCACCGATATCTTCCGTTCGTCGGTCAAGTCCTACAAGAACCTGCCGCTGAACCTCTACCATATCCAGCTGAAGTTCCGCGACGAGATCCGCCCGCGCTTCGGCACCATGCGCTCGCGCGAATTCGTCATGAAAGACGCCTACTCCTTCGACCTGACGAAGGAAGACGCCGAGCACTCCTATCGCAAGATGTTCACCGCCTACCTGCGGACCTTCTCGCGGCTCGGCCTGCGCGCCATTCCGATGCGGGCCGATACCGGCCCGATCGGCGGCGACCTCAGCCATGAATTCATCATCCTGGCCGACACCGGCGAGTCCGAAGTGTTCAGCCACCGCGATTTCGTAAACTTCGACATCCCGGCGGAAACCACGGATTTCGATGATGTCGCAGCCCTGCAGGCCGTGTTCGACCAGTGGACGTCGGTCTATGCCGCAACGTCGGAAATGCACGACGAGGCAGCCTTCGACGCGATTCCCGAAGGCGAGCGCCTTTCGGCCCGTGGCATCGAGGTCGGCCACATCTTCTACTTC
Source organism: Rhizobium sp. PP-CC-3A-592 (assembly GCF_003217095.1). GTDB lineage: Bacteria > Pseudomonadota > Alphaproteobacteria > Rhizobiales > Rhizobiaceae > Ferranicluibacter. Next base: position 304,632 of record NZ_QJSR01000001.1, on the reverse strand, counting down.
GGCACCAAATATTCCGAGCCCATGGGCGCCAAGGTTCAGGGCCCCGACGGCAAGGAACACCTCGTTCACATGGGCTCGTACGGCATCGGGCCGACGCGCCTCGTGCCGGCGATCATCGAGGCGTCGCACGACGAGAACGGCATCATCTGGCCGGCGTCCGTCGCGCCGTTCGATGCCATCATCATCAATATGAAGGCTGGCGATGCCGCCTGCGACGCGGCCTGCGAGACGATCTACGCGGCCCTTTCCAAGGCCGGCATCGACACGCTGTACGATGACACCGACGACCGCGCGGGCACCAAGTTCGCAACGGCCGATCTCATTGGCGTGCCCACGCAGATCATCGCCGGACCCCGGGCGGTTGCGGCGGGCGAGGTCGAGCTGAAGGATCGCAAGACCGGTGCGCGCGAGACCATGACCATCGAAGCTGCGATCAACAAGCTGACCGCTGCGAAATAAGGACCAGGCATGAGCGCCGCTTCCACGGACCCGAAACCGGCAAAGGCATCGGCAACGCCGCCCAAGGCCGGACTGAAGACAGCCTCGAAGGGCGCGCCGCCGAAGGAAACGCCGTCGGGCGACAAGCCGGCGAAATCCGCATCCAGCCGCCCGTTCTCGACCTTCGAGCGGCTGGTCGCCTGGCGCTATCTGCGCTCGCGGCGCAAGGAAGCCTTCATCTCCGTCATCGCCGGCTTCTCCTTCATTGGCATCATGCTCGGCGTTGCTACGCTGATCATCGTCATGGCGGTGATGAATGGATTTCGTACGGAACTCATCTCCCGCATTCTCGGCATCAACGGCCACATGATCGTGCAGCCTCTGGATGGCCCGCTCGACAACTACGCCGATCTCGCCACGCGCTTCTCCGGCATCAAGGGCGTCACTATGGCGATCCCCATGATCGAAGGGCAGACGCTGGCCTCCGGTCCCGGCGGGGCGGGCACGGGTGCGCTGGTGCGCGGTGTACGCGCCGATGATCTCCTGAAGATGAAGTCGGTCTCCGATCATCTGAAATCCGGTGATCTCACCGGCTATGCGGCCGGCGGGGGCGTGGCGATCGGCTCGCGCATGGCCGACCAGCTCGGCCTGCAGGCCGGCAGTACGATCACGCTGGTCGCACCCGAAGGCGACGTGACGCCGATGGGCGTCAATCCACGTGTGAAGTCCTATACGGTGTCTGCGATCTTCGAGATCGGCATGTCGGAATATGACGCGTCGATCATCTTCATGCCGCTCGAGGAAGCCCAGCTCTACTTCAACGCCGAAGGCATTGCCCAGTCGATTGAGCTGTTCGTGGAAAATCCCGATCTCGTCGATAGCCTGCGTCAGCCGGTGGAAGACGCGGCCCAGAGGCAGGTTCTGATCAGCGACTGGCGCGACCGCAACAAGACCTTCTTCTCCGCCCTTCAGGTCGAGCGGAACGTCATGTTCATGATTCTCACCCTGATCGTGCTGGTGGCGGCGCTCAACATCGTGTCCGGCCTGATCATGCTGGTGAAGGACAAGGGCAGCGATATCGCTATCCTGCGCACCATGGGGGCGTCGTCCGGCGCCGTCATGCGCATCTTCTTCATGACGGGCGCGGCCATTGGCATCGTCGGCACGCTGGCGGGCGTCGCGCTCGGCGTCGTCGTGTGTCTCAATATCGAGTCGATCCGCCAGTTCTTCTCCTGGATCTCGGGCACGACGATCTTCAATCCGGAACTCTACTTCCTCAGCCAGTTGCCGGCCGACATGAACCTCGGCGAAACCGTTGCGGTCGTCGGCATGGCCATCGGACTGTCGTTCCTGGCAACCATCTTCCCCGCCTGGCGGGCCTCGCGACTGGATCCCGTCCAGGCGCTGCGTTACGAGTGATACGGTTTTTGGTCGATCAGGCCGAGAACCGTATTCCTTCCATCGAAAATCCGACCCTCCGGCCAGAGATTTTCGATGGTTCTTGTTTCCGGTTCGCGGAACGCGATCAGCCGGAAACCGTCTGACAGGAACGATATGATGGCCCCTCGTGTGGCACTAGAGCTTTCCGGCGTCGAGCGCCATTACAGCCAGGGCGAACAGGCGCTCTCAATCCTGAAGGGTGCGGACTTCCGGCTGCTCGGCGGGCAGACGGTCGCGCTCGTCGCGCCCTCGGGCACCGGCAAATCGACGCTTTTGCATCTGGCCGGCCTTCTGGAGCGGCCCGATGCCGGTGAGGTCTCGATCAACGGCCGGGCCTGCGGCTCGCTGAGCGATCCGGAACGCACGGCCATCCGTCGCAACGAGATCGGCTTTGTCTACCAGTTCCATCATCTGCTGCCGGAATTCACAGCCGTCGAGAACATCATGATGCCGCAGCTGATCGCCGGCCTCTCCAAGAAAGAAGCGCGCGAGCGCGCCTCGGCTTTGCTCGACTACATGCGCATCGGCCACCGCGCCGAACACCGGCCGTCCGAACTCTCGGGCGGCGAGCAGCAACGCGTGGCCATCGCCCGCGCCGTCGCCAACGCCCCCTTCGTGCTCCTGGCCGACGAGCCCACCGGCAATCTCGACCCCGAAACGGCCGGCTATGTCTTCGAAGCGCTGAAGGCCCTGGTCAAGCAATCCGGCCTCGCCGCGATGATCGCCACGCACAATTACGATCTGGCGTCCAAGATGGACCGCCGCATCACGCTCCAGGACGGCAAGGTCGTCGAACTGGAGTGAGGCGCTCCGCGCGGCCCTACGTCGCCTCGTGGCACACGGCCTCAATGTTGTGCCCATCCGGATCGAGCACGAACGCGCCATAATAGTCCGCATGATAATGTGGCCGCAGACCCGGCGCGCCATTGTCGCGCCCGCCGGCCGCGATGGCTGCTGCGTGAAAGGCATCCACAAGGCCGCGATCTTGCGCCGCGAAGGCCACGTGCAGCCTGCCGGAAATCGCCTCGCCGCTGCTGATCCAGAAGAAGGGACTGCCCGGCTTCCCGTAGCCAAGATGCGCCTCTTTGCCGCTCATCTCTACGGTAACCTCCATCTGCCGCGCAATGCCGAGAGGCGCCAACGCTGCGTCGTAGAAGGCCGCGGCGCGCGCAAGATCGCGGACGGGAAAGCCGATATGGTCGAGCATGATGGTCTCCGTGTCCTGTTGGAATGCTGTGCCGAGTCGGCTGCATTTTCTTAACCATGGCCGAAAATGCACTCTTGATCAAGGAACAAAAAGAGTACATAAAAAGAACATAACCAAAAGGAGCACGCCATGTCCGACTTCCTTCGTGATCTCGCCGCACTGACCTCCGTCGCCATGTTCATTGCCAGCTTCTCCATTCTTCTTCTCGGTCTCTGAGACGGCACCGGTCTCTCTCGGCAAGTTCCGGGGGAGAAACGCGATGCCGTTGTCGCTTCGCCAGCCTGAAGAGCGTATGCTTTCATCTCATGCGAGAGTCGGAGTGAGCTATGGCGGATGCGGGCGTAAGCTTTGCGGGCGGGACGGGCAATGGCGACAAGCCGGCGCCGCAATTCGTCCATTTGAGAACCCATTCGGCGTTCTCGCTCCTTGAGGGCGCCCTGCCGATCAAGAAGATCATCGGCAAGGCCGTGTCTGACGCCCAGCCGGCCATCGGGATCGCCGACACGAACAATCTGTTCGCGGCGCTGGAATTTTCTCTGAAATGCATGGACGACGGCATCCAGCCGCTGATCGGCTGCCAGCTCTCGCTCGACATGGAGGATGAGGTCGAGGGCGAGAAGCGCGGGCATGCCCAGCACCTCGCCAAGCTGCCGGCCATCGTTCTGATCGCCGCGACGGATGCGGGCTATGTCAATCTCGTCGATCTCGTCAGCCGCGCCTATCTCGGCGGGGAGGGCAACCAGAGCGTCCGTATCTGCCTGTCCTGGCTGAAGGAGATCGGGACCAACGGCCTGATTGCGCTGACGGGGGCATCTGGCGGACCGATCGACATCGCGATCCGCTCAGGCCATACCGCGCTCGCGGAGGCGCGGGCGCGTTGCCTGATGGAACTCTTCGACGATCGGCTTTATATCGAATTGCAGCGCCACGGGCGCTACGACAAGCGGCACGAGAACCGCATGATCGATCTTGCCTACCGGCTGGAACTGCCGCTGGTCGCGACCAACGAACCCTTTTTCCCGACGCCCGGCGACTACGATGCGCATGACGCCCTGATGGCGGTGGCGCACAATGCCATGGTCTCCGATGACACCCGTTTTCGGCTTACGCCCGACCACTACCTCAAGAGCCGGCAGGAAATGGCGAAGCTTTTTGCCGACCTGCCGGAAGCGCTCGACAACACGATTGAGGTGGCCCGCCGCTGCACCTTCGTGCTGAAGACGCGCGCACCGATCCTGCCGCGCTTCACGGGTGCTTCCGACGATCCGGCAGAGGCCGAACGGGCGGAGTCGCTCGAACTGCGCCGTCAGGCCATCGAAGGGCTGGACGAGCGGATGCAGAAGCTCGGCCTGTCGCCCGGCTATAGCGAGACGGATTATCGCGAGCGGCTGGATTTCGAACTCGGCGTCATCGAGCGCATGAAGTTTCCGGGCTACTTCCTCATCGTTGCCGACTTCATCAAATGGGCAAAGCTGCAGGACATCCCGGTCGGTCCCGGCCGCGGCTCGGGCGCGGGCTCGCTCGTCGCCTATGCGCTGACGATCACCGACGTCGATCCTCTGCGCTTTTCGCTGCTGTTCGAACGCTTCCTCAACCCGGAACGCGTCTCGATGCCCGACTTCGATATCGACTTCTGCCAGGACCGGCGCGAAGAGGTCATCCGCTACGTGCAGGCCAAGTATGGCCGCGAGCAGGTGGCGCAGATCATCACGTTCGGATCGCTGCAGGCACGCGCCGCGCTTCGCGACGTCGGCCGCGTGCTGGAAATGCCCTACGGTCAGGTCGACAAGATCTGCAAGATGGTGCCGAACAATCCGGCCAACCCGGTGACGCTCGCCAAGGCGATCGAGGACGAGCCGCGCTTTCAGGAAGAGGTCGATAAGGAACCGGTGATCGGCCGCCTGCTCGACATCGCCCAGAAGATCGAGGGGCTTTACCGCCACGCATCGACCCACGCCGCCGGCATCGTCATCGGCGACCGGCCACTGTCGAAGCTGGTGCCGATGTATCGCGATCCGCGCTCCGACATGCCGGTGACGCAGTTCAACATGAAATGGGTCGAGCAGGCCGGCCTCGTCAAGTTCGACTTTCTCGGCCTGAAGACGCTCACCGTTCTGAAGACGGCCGTGGACTTCATCGCCAAGCGCGGCATCCATGTGGCGCTGGAAGCGCTGCCGCTCGACGACGCCAAGACCTACGAGATGCTCTCCAAGGGCGACACGGTCGGCGTGTTCCAGGTGGAAAGTGCCGGCATGCGCAAGGCGCTGATCGGCATGCGGCCCGACTGCATCGAGGATATCATCGCCCTCGTCGCGCTCTATCGCCCGGGCCCGATGGAAAACATCCCCGTCTACAATGCGCGAAAGCACGGCGAGGAGGAGATCGAATCGATCCACCCGACCATCGACTACCTGCTGAAGGAAACGCAGGGCGTCATCGTCTACCAGGAACAGGTGATGCAGATCGCCCAGGTTCTCTCCGGCTACTCGCTCGGCGAGGCCGATCTTCTGCGCCGCGCCATGGGCAAGAAGATCAAGGCCGAGATGGACATGCAGCGCGCCCGCTTCGTGGACGGCGCCGTGAAGAACGGCGTGTCGAAGCCGCAGGCCGACATGATCTTCGACCTGCTGGCCAAATTCGCCAATTACGGCTTCAACAAGAGCCACGCCGCAGCCTATGCCATCGTCTCCTACCAGACGGCCTATCTCAAGGCGCATTATCCGGTCGAGTTCCTCGCAGCGTCGATGACGCTCGACATGGCGAACACCGAAAAACTGGTCGATTTCCGTCAGGATGCCGGACGGCTCGGCATCACGGTGGTTCCCCCGTCGGTGCAGACCTCGTTCCGCCGCTTCGAGACGGGCGACAACCGTATCTTCTATTCGCTCTCGGCGCTGAAGGGCGTCGGCGAGGCGGCCGTCGAGCATATCGTGGCGGTGCGGGGCGACACGCCCTTTGCAAGCCTCGAGGATTTCTGCCTGCGCATCGACCCGAAGCTGTTGAACCGCCGCGTGTTCGAAAGCCTGATCTGTGCCGGCGCCTTCGATGGTTTCGGCTATGACCGCGCCGCGCTGGTCGCGGGTCTGGACCGGATCCTGGGGTTTGCCCAGTTTGCCAACGAGAACAGGCTCAAGGGTCAGCACGACATGTTCGGCGCAGGTGCCGCGACGGGACCCGAAAAGATCGGCCTGCCGGATTTCACACCATGGCTGGCGTCGGAGAAGCTCCAGCGGGAATTCCAGGTGCTCGGCTTCTACCTCTCGGCCCATCCGCTCGACACCTATAACGACCTGCTGGCGAAGATCCGGTGTCAGACCTTCGCCGACTTCGCTCTGTCGGTGAAAAAGGGCAACACGGCCGGGCGTCTTGCGGGCACAGTGACGTCCAAGCAGGAGCGCAAGACGCGCACCGGCAACAAGATGGGCATTGTCACCTTCTCGGATTCGTCCGGTCAGTTCGAAGCCGTTCTGTTTTCGGAAATGCTGCAGCAATATCGCGACCTGCTGGAGCCGGGTAAGTCGCTGGTGCTGACCGTTCAGGCGGAGGAGCGCCCGGAAGGGATCGGCTTGCGGATCCAGACGCTGCAATCGCTGGAGGAGCGCTCGTTCCAGATGCAGAAGGCGTTGCGCGTCTATGTCCGCGACAGCGGCCCCTTGCGCTCCGTCGCCACGCATCTGAACACGAAGGGCGACGGGCAGGTGTCCTTCATCATCGTCAAGGACAATGGCCAGCGCGAGATCGAGGTGGAACTGGGCGACAAGTACCGCATCTCCGCCGAGATCGCCGCCGCCCTGAAAACGGCCCCCGGCGTCATCGACGTCGAGCTGATCTCGTAGCAGCTTGTCGATCTGACGATTCGGTGAGGTAAGTGCAGTTTGCCTTTACGCTGTGTCGGTTGTCCGGGAGGCGACGTGAACCTCAACCCTTCGCGGGATGCGTGATCGTCACGAAGTCCGTGCCGCGGCCGGTTTCCGGGCCGAGGCCCATGTCGGAGACGGTGAGGGATGAGCCGGGCGCAAGGACGTCCTCGACCTGTTCGCGAAGCTCCGCGGTCATCTGGATGCGATCGAGCACGCGTGTCGCTGCGTTGTAGGCGAGCGCATCATCGTCCAGGGTGATCCCGAGCCGGGTCTTCATAGACTTGGGGATGACATTGTCGAGAGACAGCGAGAACCAGTTGCCCTTTCCCGTCGTCGCATCGATATCCTGGAACTGGTAGAAATGCGCACCGAGCGCAATCTCCGGCTCCGTGATCGTCACGGGTGCTTCGAAGAGTGGCGTGAAATCCCGGCGAACCAGAAGCTGCCCGTTGGCCGGCGGCGGCAGATTGGCTTTCTTGAAGAGCGCGTCCACCAGCTCCGGCGTTATCCGTCCTTTGGGCTCGCGGCTTTCCGCGAGTTCGAATGCGCGGATGGCGGCGATCGACCGGCTACCCAGCGCGCCATCCGGCACGCCGGCATCGTAGCCGAGACCGTTCAGCGCCGCTTGCACATCGAGGTTGAGCTCGCGCGCACCGCGGCGGGTGATCAGGATGCGGATCGGCTCTCGATCGTCTTCGGCGCGGGCGACGGGTGCCGTTGGGGTGTGGACGGCCGGCTCGCTCATCGCCACTTCCACATTGCCGCTCGGGATCTGCGACATGGCGGGACGCAGCGTCGCATCCGAGAGCAGTTGCGGTTCCGGCTCGGACGGCTGGAAGAGGAAGCTGTGCGACACCGGCTGTGGCGCGATCTGGCGATCGGAAATCACGACGTGCAATCCGCGCTCCGTCATCTGGTAGAGCGATTTCGCAAAGGCATTCGGCAGCCGCACGCAGCCATGGGACGCAGGGTAGGAGGGAACACTGTTGGAGGCATGCAGCGCGATGCCGGACCATGTCAGCCGCTGCATGAAGGGCATGGGCGCGTTCGAATAGATATTCGATTCGTGATAGCGACGCTTCTCGAGGATGGAGAAGATGCCTGTCGGCGTCTCATGGCCGCGCTTGCCGGAGGAGACCTTCGAAGTGGCGACCACCGTGTCGCCGTCATAGACGACCAGAGACTGTTTGTCCTTGGACACCACGATCTGTAGCGGCGAGGTTCCATCAGCGGCGACCGCCGTCGTGCTGGCGAGAGCGAGCAACAGAAGCCCGAGTCCGAGAGTAGAACGCAAAACCATCGACACCATCCGGATCATTCGAACAGGGCAAAGGCTACGGAAAGAGATTTAAGGAAGCTTTGCCGACTGGTGCGGAATGAGACACGAAACCGGTATTCGGATCACCAAAACGTGAACACTGTGGAAAACGTCCGAACGCAAATGTGATGCGGTTTCGGCCGCGCCGCTGCCCCTAGACCCTGCGAGGTTCATTCTGAACCTGACAGAGTCTAGTTTTCTTTGATTTCGTTTGTCTTGCTGGGATAACCGGTTTCCACTTATCCCTGACAAACTCTAGCGCAGGAAATGCCGCCGGATGATCCGCGCGGCGTCGTCCCAGTTCTTGGCGCTCTCGATGCCTTGGGTCGGTGCGGGTGCCATCGCGAGGAACTCCGCATTGGCCATCAGTCGGATCAGCAGGCAATCCGGCGCATGTTCGCGCACGGATTCCAGATTGCGCAGAATGTCGTCGATGAAGGCCACGGGGACATCGCGTGCGTCATGAAGCTGCTTGACGACAGGACCCTTTGGCGCCTCAGTCGCCAGCAGCGGATAGGCCGAGAGCCCGTGCCGGTCGAGCAGCCGGCGACGCACCTCCGTGTGGCGGGGCGGCATGGCCGTGAGGAAGACAATGTCGGCTTCGTTTGAGAGATCGGCGAGCGTCTCGGCCACCTGAGAAGCGGGCGTCTGCCACACGTCCTGCGTCAGGAAGAAGTCCTCCAGCAACGTCGGCACCATCGCGTCCGGCACGGGTTCGCCGGTCTCCAGGTGTACGATATTGCCATGCAGGCGGAACGACCGGGGCAAAAGCTCCCGTCCGCCGGATTTCAGGAAGTTCTGAAACGGCGTCACGAATTCGAGGACCACCTCGTCGATATCGCAGACGATCAGCGGACGGTCGGTCAGCTCTATGTGGTCGAAGCAGAGAGGGGCCTGCGGATCAGGGGTCTCAGTGGTCATGCGCTGCCCGTATCGCCGCGAAAGCCGGAGAGGGCGGCATGCGCGCGCGCCACCGTTTCCGGCTTCGTTCCCGTGGCTTCGCAGAACTGCATCAGCGTCGGCTCGTGATCCATGACGAAATCGAGCAGCCCGGCCATGAAGCCCGGATCGCCGACGGCGCCGCGCAGGCCGGTCGGATCGGTGCCCGTCAGCGCCAGAAAGCGGCCGAGAAGCTCCGGCTCGCTCGCAAGCCAGCCGAGCACGGCAATGGCGGTCTCATCCGCTGTCGTCACTGTTTTCACCCTATTCCGCAACACGTCGGCTTTTCTGGCCTATGATTACCTTTTTTTCAACCAAATAGGCCTAACTCTTCACCAGTCATGCGCGAATGCTCGTCTTGCAGCTGGCGGAATGACCCCCGGCCACGGCCGTACACGCGGGAAGGTTCTGATATGCCGAAACAGGTAATGATCGTCGAGGACAACGAGCTGAACATGAAGCTCTTCCGCGACCTGATCGAGGCATCGGGCTACACGACCATCCAGACCCGAAACGGACTGGAGGCACTGGACCTTGCGCGCAAGCACCGGCCCGACCTGATCCTCATGGATATCCAGCTGCCGGAAGTCTCCGGCCTCGAGGTGACCAAATGGCTGAAGGAGGACGACGAACTCCACGTCATACCTGTCATCGCCGTCACGGCCTTCGCCATGAAGGGCGACGAAGAGCGGATCCGGCAGGGTGGCTGCGAGGCCTATGTCTCCAAGCCGATTTCCGTGCCGAAATTCATCGAGACCATCAAGACCTATCTTGGCGATGGTTGACCGACATCTGCAATTGCCGCGACGGAGCCGCCATGATGGTGCGCTTGAATGATCATGTAACCCCTCGCACCGGGCGATTCGGGCCCAGCAGGGCGAGGGGCGATAGGACAGGACGGACCGCATGACCGCACGCATTCTCGTCGTCGACGACATACCGGCAAACGTCAAACTGCTGGAGGCGAGGCTCGTCGCGGAATATTTCGACGTCCTCACGGCTTCCGACGGCTATCAGGCGCTCGCCATCTGCGACAGCCGCCCGGTCGATATCATCCTTCTCGACATCATGATGCCGGGCATCGACGGCTTCGAGGTCTGCGAGCGGCTGAAGGCGAACCCGAAGACCGCACATATACCCGTCATCATGGTCACCGCGCTCGACCAGCCGTCCGACCGGGTGCGCGGCCTGAAAGCCGGCGCAGACGACTTCCTGACCAAGCCCGTCAACGATCTTCAACTGATGTCGCGGGTCAAAAGCCTCGTCCGCTTGAAGAACGTCAGCGACGAGCTGCGCCTGCGCGCCGAAACGGCAAAGAGCGTCGGCTTCGAGGATCTTTCGAACGCCGAACGTCCCGACGAGCCGGGAAACGTCCTGCTCGTGGATGCCCGTGCCAGCTCGCAGGACCGCATCGCCCGCGCCCTCAAGCCCGTGGCCGGCCTGACGATCATGAGCGACCCGCAGGCAGCCCTGTTCGAAGCGGCGGAGCAGCCCTTCGACCTCGTCATCGTCAATGCGAATTTCGACGACTACGACCCGCTGCGGCTCTGCTCGCAGCTGCGCTCGCTGGAACGGACGCGCTACATCCCGATTCTCCTGGTGGCCGAGCAGGGGGCGGAGGATCTCGTGGTGCGCGCGCTCGATCTCGGTGTCACCGACTACATCATGCGGCCGATCGACCCGAACGAGCTGATCGCGCGATCCCTCACGCAGATCCGCCGCAAGCAATGCAACGATCGCCTGCGCCTCAGCGTCCACCAGACCATCGAGCTGGCCATCACCGATGGCCTGACGGGGCTTCACAACCGCCGCTATCTCGACAACCACCTCAAGCTTCTGATCGAGCGCGCCATGAAGCGTGGCCGCAGCCTGTCGATCTGCGTGACGGATATCGACCGCTTCAAGATCGTCAACGACACGCATGGCCATGATGCGGGAGACGAGGTGCTGCGCGAATTCGCCCGACGCCTTCGCAGCACCGTGCGCGGCGCCGACCTCGCCTGCCGATTCGGCGGCGAGGAGTTCGTGCTGGTCATGCCGGACACGGATGCAGCCACGGCAAGCACCATCGCTGAGCGCCTTCGTGCGAGCATCGAGACGACGCCCTTCCTGTTGCAGGATCGCAGCAAGGAGCTGACGATCACCGCGTCCATGGGAATTGCGATGCTCGACCCGGCCGGCGAAACAGCCGACAGCTTCCTCAAGCGTGCGGATACGGCGCTCTACCAGGCCAAGCGCAACGGGCGAAACCAGGTTGTGGGTGCCGCGGCCTGAGTCCGTTTTTCGGCGAATCGCAGATTGGGGACGTCGGCCGTCGCGGAATTGACATCAAGGCGTGCCATAGTGCTACGGCACGTCATCACGCGCTTGTGCGGTCCTGCAGCGACATCTGGCAACTTGTGGCAGAAAAGCGCCGCAATTTCTCCCGAATCGGGCTGCACTTCATGGATCTTGTTAACCATGACTGTATCAAAGCGAACCAAGCTTTAAGATTTCATTGATTTTCTTCTGCATCTCGCCGATGTTCTTATGCAGGGGAGGTCTTACGCTCCCAAGCCGATCAGTTACCCCATGATGTCAGGTCCGCCGCATCTCCTGGGTCGTGGGGTCGTCGGCCGGTACGTATCAGCGGTTCCTCGTGCCGCTCTGCGTGCCGGCCGGCATCCGTTCAACGCCGCTTCTGTTTTCAGGAGCGGCGTTTTTCGTTTGCGTATGTCGATGTCGGCTGCTGCACAGGACGAGCGTCTTCCTGCAGCAACGTCTGCCGACGCAAAAAAGGCGCCTGACGTAGCCGTCGGCGCCTTTTTTGAATTGAGAGAAACAAGATCTTACTTGATCTTGGTTTCCTTGAATTCGACATGCTTGCGTACGACCGGGTCGTACTTCGTCATGCTGAACTTGTCTGTCTTGGTGCGGCTGTTCTTCGAGGTCACATAGAAGAAACCCGTGTCGGCCGTCGACAGCAGCTTGATCTTGATTTTTGCAGCTTTCGCCATGGTCGTCCTGCCTTCTGAAATAACAAAGCCGGACTTCGAAGAAGGTCCCGGCGAGCTTGGCGCGAAACTACAAATCGCGCTCGAAAAGTCAACCCTGTTTCGGTTTATAAACCAGGCGAACCAGGGAAAGCACGATGTAAAGGCCGAAGAATCCGGCGATCGACCACGCAAAGCCGTGATTGCCGAAGACATCCATTGAGGCGCCGATGACTTGGGGGCCGGCCACGGTGCCCAGCGCGTAACAGAACACGAAGGCGGCATTGGCGGCGGCCAGCTCCGGCCCGTGGAGCCGCGAACCGAGATGGCTGAGCCCGATCGTATAGAGCCCGGAGATGATGCCGCCCCAGAGCAGCAGGATGGCCGCCAGGGCGTACCAGTTGGTCGACAGGGCCGGCAGGCAGAGCGCACCGGCAAAGCCGATCACGGTCAGCGCCACGAGCAGCTTGCGGCGGTCCTTCATGCGGTCCGACAAGAGGCCGAGCGGGATCTGGAAGATGAGGTTTCCCACACCCATGATGGTCAGCAGCAGGGCCGCCTGCGATTCGGAGAAGCCGACGCGGGTGCCATAGACCGGAAAGAGCGACAGGCCCCCATACTCGACCGCGCCGAACACGAAGACGGCGGCCGTCGCCATCGGCACCATGAAGACGTAGCGAAGGAAGTGCATTTCCGGCATCTCGTCGATATCGGGGCTTTCCTTGCGGGCGATGATGATCGGGATCGCGCCTAGCAGGATGATACCGGCACCGACCGCGAAGGGCAGGATGCCCTCGCTGCCGAGCAGGGAGAAGAGCAGGGGCCCGGCGGCGAACCCGAGCGAAAGAACGGTGCCATAGATGCCGAACACGAGCCCACGACGATGCGAGGGCGCCGTGGCGTTGATCCAGAACTCCGAGAGGACAAAGAGAATGGTGATGCCGCTCTGGAAGACGATTCGCAGCGGGAACCACAGCCAGAAATTCTCGACGAAATAGAAGCCGAGCGCGGGCGCGGCGGCCAGCACCACGGCAGCCACCATGACCTGCGCCACGCCGAACCGGTGTGCAAGCCGTGTCGTGAAGGAGGCGGCGACCATGGAGGCAAGGCCCGCCACGGTGGAGTTGAGGCCGATCAGCGTCGAGGAGACGCCGCGCCGTTCCATGATGAAGCTGAGGAGAGGCACGCCGAGGCCGATGGCGATGCCGACCGTGGTGACGGCGGCAAGGGCCGCGATCAGCGACAGCCAATGGATATCCTCAACCGGCCGAGACGAGCCAGGGGTCGTCTGAGACATTCGGTGTCCTCACAGAAGATCGCGGATGGGTCGTCCATTCCGGACGTGGAAATACGGCACGGTGCCGTCAAAGCCGAGCAGAGGGTCGGCGTCAAGTCTCGTATGCAAGGCTTCGAGAATACGCGCGGTGATATCGGGGATGGAAACCGCGGAAGGATCGCTGACGGGAACCCAGCGCAGGTCCTCAAGCTCCCGGCTGTCCTGCAGTCCGTCAAGGTCGAGATCGACTTCGTCGGTGAAGAGGGCGAAGAAATGGGTGTCGAATCGCCGCACATGGCCGGGCGGCGTCAGTGCGCGGGCGACGTAACGCAAGCGGTCGAGCTCGGGGCGGAAGGGAAGGCTGCCTGAACAGGACGGCCCGCAGGGCGGCCCCACGGCAAGGCTCGTCTCCTCATGCAGTTCCCGCAGGGCGGCAAGCGCGAGCGCTCGGACGGCGGACACGGACATACGTCCGCGATAGATGCCGACAAGGCGGTCGATCAGCGGTGCCGGGAGATCGCTCGCAAAGGCGATTCTGTGGTCGCCGGGATCCCGTCGCCCGCCGGGGAAGACGTGAACGTCCGGCATGAACACATGCTGCTTGCTGCGCCGGCCGACCAGAACGCGCACAACGCCGTCGCTCCGGTCGAGAAGGAGGATGGAGGCCGCGAGGCGCGGCCGCAGAGCCTTTGCCAGCGGAATGACCGCCTCGGTTGTGCCGCCGGTCGCGGCATCATCGATGCGCATCAGGTGCGATCCTGCGACGGCAATTCGTCTTCCGGCCGATCCTCGTGCCCGCCGAAGCCATGCATGCGCAAGGCCCATTGCAGCCCGACGACGCCGCCCTTGACCGGCTGCATGAGCGCGATCGAGCCGGCAATCGTGATCGGCACCCAGATGGCGAGGTGCTGCCAGTTCGACAGCGTCACCAGCATTTCCGTCATCATGAAGCCTCCGAGCACCAGATGGCCGACAATCGTGACGACGATATACGGCGGAAAATCGTCGGCTCGATGATGATGAAGCGCTTCTCCACAGGCGGAGCAGGTGTCGTTGACCTTGAGGAACCGACCGAACATGCGCCCCTGGCCGCAGTTGGGGCATCGGTTGAGAAGCCCGCGCCGGATCGAGCGCCCGACAGGACGGTCGTTGATCTGCGCATCACCGAGGTGCAGCGTTTCTGCCCCCGGCCCTACGTCGCTCTCTCTCATGCCGTCACCATTCATCGGAGTCAGCGCCGCCCACGCGGTGGACGGGTGCCGGGCGCTTTGCGGGCACCGGCCTTGTCCCGGCGTCCCGCCTTGTGGAAGGAGCGCGTCGCCGTCGGCATCTTGCGGCCCTCGTCCAGCATCTCGAAGCGCAGGGCGCCGGCCAGCGGCACGGCATCGACCAGCTTTACCCGCACCTCATCGCCCAGGCGATAGCCAAGACCGGTCTTGTCGCCGACCAGCGCCATATGCGCTTCGTCGAAGATGAAATAGTCCCGCCCGAGTGTCGAAATCGGCACGAAGCCGTCAGCGCCATATTGCGGCAGGGAGATGAACAGGCCGGACTTGGTAACGCCGGACACGCGACCGTCGAACTCCTCGTTGATGCGACCACTCAGATGGTGGGCGATCAGCCGGTCGATCGTGTCACGCTCGGCTGCCATCGCGCGCCGCTCGAAGGTCGAGATTTCCGCAGCGATATCCTCCAGCGCGCCTTCTTCTGCCGGTGTGATGGCGCCTTCGCCGAGCCCGAGCGATCCGACCAGCGCGCGATGCACGATGAGATCGGCGTAGCGCCGGATGGGCGAGGTGAAGTGGGCGTACTTCATCAGGTTCAAGCCGAAATGGCCGATATTTTCGGGGCTGTAGACCGCCTGGCTCTGCGAGCGAAGCACCATCTGGTTGACGATGGTCTCGTAGGGCTGCTCTTCGGCTTTCGCGAGAATGCCGTTGAAATGGTTGGCGCGCATGTTGCCGCCCTTGACCAGCGTCAGGTCGAGCGTGGCGAGGAACTCGCGCAGCGTCTCCTGCTTGGCGAGCGAGGGCGCATCGTGGACGCGGTAGACGAGCGGCTGGCGCTTGATCTCCAGCGTCTCGGCGGCGGCCACGTTCGCCTGGATCATCATCTCCTCGATCAGCTTGTGCGCATCGAGCCTGTCCGGCACGAAGACGCGATCGACCGTGCCATCCGGCTTTAGAAGGATCTTGCGCTCGGGCATGTTGAGCTCAAGCGGCTGGCGCCGGTTCCGCCCGATGGTGAGGATGCGATAGGCGTCCCAGAGCGGCTTGAGGATGGGCTCCAGCAGAGGGCCGGTCTTATCATCGGGCGCACCGTCGATCGCTGCCTGGGCCTGGTTGTAGGAGAGCTTGGCCGCGCTCTTCATCATGATGCGATGAAATGTGTGCCCGATCTTCCGGCCTTCGCTCGTGAAGCGCATGCGCACGGCAAGCGCCGGCCGGTCCACTGTTTCCTTCAGCGAGCACAGTTCATTGGAAATGCGCTCGGGCAGCATGGGTACGACCCGGTCCGGGAAGTAGACCGAGTTGCCGCGCTTCAGCGCTTCGTTGTCGAGGGCGGATTTCGGGCGAACGTACCAGGAGACGTCGGCGATTGCGACGGTGACGATGACGCCGCCCTCATTCTCCGGCGATGTGTCGGGTTCCGCATGAACCGCGTCGTCATGGTCCTTGGCGTCCGCCGGGTCGATGGTGATCAGCGGCATGGAGCGCCAGTCCTCCCGATGCGACATGGTGGCGGGGCCGGCGGCTTCTGCTTCGCGCGTGACGCTGTCGGGGAAGATATAGGGAATGCCGTGCGCATGGATCGCGATCATCGAGATCGCCTTTTCCGAAGAGACCGAACCGATGATCGACTTCACTTCGGCCCTGGCAAGCCCGAACCGGCCGGAGCGGACGATTTCGACCTCGACCAGATCGCCGTCCTTGGCCTCGCCGACGCCGCTCGCCTCGACGTCCATTTCCTCGCCGCGCTTGTCGATCGGCATGATGCGGCCGGTGCCGGCCGGCATTTCCCGAAAGACGCCAAGGGCTGCATTGGCGCTGCGGCGGCGGTCGAGCACCTTGATGATGCGGGCCGTATAGGCTGGGCCCGTCGGCTCCTTGGAGGGGAAGATCTTGGCCAGCACCCGGTCGCCGATGCCGCCGACCGGCATCTTGCCCTTGGCTTTGGCAACGCTCGACTGGCGGATGAGAACGGCCGGTGCGACACCGGAATCGTCGGGCCACTCGGCCGGACGGGCGACAAGCTCGCCGTCCTTGTCGCGCGTGGTGATGTCGAGGACAGTGACCGGGGGCAAGGCGCCCGGCCGGACGAGCGCGTTGCGCTTCTTCTCCACGAGACCGTCGTCTTCGAGATCCCGCAGAGCCGCCTTCAGCTCGATGCGCGCGTCGCCCTTGAGGCCGAACGCCCTGGAGATTTCGCGCTTTGAGGCCTTGTCCGGATTTTCCGCAATGAAGCGCATGAGCACGTCGCGCGGTGGCACGGCGCCGTGGATGATCGGTGTGTCATCGGCAGGCGGCAGGGCCGTGCCCGCACGGGCCAGCCGGACCGAAGGTTTTGCGGTCCGTCTCATGCCGATGCGGGGCGATTTGCTCACGGTCTATCCCTTCTGTACCTTGGCGGCGGCCGCAGTCTTGGGTTTTGCAGCAGCCTTCGTCTTTGTCGTCGTCTTCGCCGCAGGCTTGGCCTTGGCGGCGGCCCGAGGCTTGGCAACCTTCTCAGCGCCGTCCACTGCAGCCTTGGCCTTGGCAGGCTTTGCAGCCTTCGCCTTAACGGCCTTGGCCTTCACGGGCTTCGCCTTGCCGGCACGTTCTGCGAGAAGCGGCAGTGCCTCTTCGAGTGTCACCGATGTCGGATCCTTGCCCTTGGGCAGGGTCGCGTTCACCTTGCCCCAGTTGACATAGGGTCCGTAGCGCCCATCGCGAACGGTAATCGCACCGCCATCGGGATGTTCGCCGAGGTCCTTAAGAGCGGCTACGGCTGCACCGCGACCGGCTGGGCCCTTGGAGGCCTTGTCCGCCAGCACAGAGACGGCGCGGTTGAGGCCGATCGAGAACACATCCTCGATGGTCTCGACATTCGCATATTTCCCGTCATGCAGGATGAACGGCCCGTAGCGGCCGAGGCCGGACGAGATCATCTTGCCGGATTCCGGGTGCTGTCCGATGTCGCGTGGGAGCGACAGGAGCGCCAGGGCCTTCTCATGGTCGATGCTCGCCGGCGTCCAGCCCTTGGGCAGGCTGGAGCGCTTGGCCTCCTTGCCTTCGCCGCGCTGGACGTAAGGGCCGAAACGGCCGTTGCGCAGCGTGATCTCCTCGTCCGTGTGCGGGTCCTTGCCCAGCGCCTGCGGCTCGTTCGACGCCTGCGCTTCCGCATCGCCATCGGACGACAGCTGGCGGGTGAAATTGCACTCGGGGTAGTTCGAGCAGCCGACGAACGCGCCGTATTTGCCGAGCTTCAGCGACAGCTTGCCGGTGCCGCAGACCTGACAGATTCGGGGATCGCTCCCGTCCTCGCGCTTCGGAAAGACGAGCGGTGCCAGCTCCTCGTTCAACGCATCGAGAACGTTGGTGACCCGCAGTTCCTTGGTGTCTTCGATCTGCGCGAAAAAATCCTTCCAAAAGTCGCGAAGCACGTCCTTCCAGTTGAGTTCGCCGGCAGAAATCCGGTCGAGCTTCTCTTCGAGCGATGCCGTGAAGTCGTACTCGACATAGCGGTGGAAGAAGCTTTCGAGGAACGCCGTAACGAGGCGTCCCTTGGCCTCCGGGATCAGTTTACGCTTGTCGATAACGACATATTCGCGATCGCGCAGCGTGGCGAGTGTCGAAGCGTAGGTCGAGGGACGGCCGATGCCGAGCTCTTCCATGCGCTTGATCAGGCTTGCTTCCGAGTAGCGCGGCGGCGGCTCGGTGAAATGCTGGCTCGCATTGATCTTCTGCTTGGCAACGGTCTCGCGCGCCTTGATCTCCGGCAGACGGCCTTCGTCCTCGCCATCGTCGCTCTGCTCGCCGTCTTCCTTCTGGTCCGTATAGGCGGCGATGAAGCCGTCGAAGCGGATGACGGATCCGACGGCCCGCAGGCCGGCCTTGCGGTCGCCGTTCTCGGCGAGGATCTCGACGGTTGTCCGCTCGATCTCGGCCGAGGCCATCTGGCTGGCGATGCCGCGCTTCCAGATCAGGTCGTAGAGACGCAACTGGTCGGCATCGAGGAAACGGCGCAGCTGGTCCGGCGTGCGGGTGAAGTCGGTCGGGCGGATCGCCTCGTGGGCTTCCTGCGCGTTCTTCGCCTTGGTCGAATAAAGACGGGCCTTCTCAGGCACGTAGCGCGCGCCGAACTGGTCGCCGATGGCGCTGCGGGCAGCGTCGATCGCTTCGCCGGCCATCTGCACGCCGTCGGTCCGCATATAGGTGATGAGACCGACGGTCTCGCCGCCGAGGTCGAGACCTTCATAGAGCCGCTGGGCGACCTGCATGGTCCGCGATGCGGAGAAGCCGAGCTTCGAGGATGCCGCCTGCTGCAGCGTCGAGGTGGTGAAGGGCGGCGAGGGGTTGCGCTTGACGGGCTTCGCCTCGACGGTATCCACGATGTAGGATGCGCCCTCGAGCAGGGCCTTCAGGTCGTTGGCCTGTTCGCCGTTGCCGACCGAGCGCGCCTGCAGGCGCTTGCCGTCGGCGGCCACGAGGCGGGCTTCGAAGTCGTCGCCGCGCGGCGTTTTCAGGATGGCCGAGAGGTTCCAGTATTCTTCCGAGACGAACCGCTCGATCTCCGACTCGCGGTCGCAGACGAGACGCAGCGCGACGGACTGCACGCGGCCGGCCGAACGGGCGCCGGGCAGCTTGCGCCAGAGGACCGGCGACAGGTTGAAGCCGACGAGATAGTCGAGCGCGCGGCGTGCCAGATAGGCATCCACCAGCGGCACGTCGATGTCGCGTGGATTGGCCATCGCGTCGAGCACGGCCTTCTTGGTGATGGCGTTGAAGACGACTCGGCTCACGGGCTTGTCGCCGATCAGCTTCTTCTTGCGCAGCAGATCGAGCACATGCCACGAAATCGCTTCGCCTTCGCGATCCGGGTCGGTCGCGAGAATGAGGCCGTCGGCGTTCTTCAAGGCAGCGCCAATATCGTTCATCCGCTTGGCGGACGCGCTGTCCACTTCCCAGAGCATGGCGAAGTCTTCGTCGGGCTTGACCGAGCCGTCCTTGGCCGGAAGGTCGCGGACGTGACCGAACGAGGCCAGAACCGTGTAGCCGGGGCCGAGATACTTGTTGATGGTCTTTGCTTTGGCCGGCGATTCAACGACGACGACATTCATGGTCATAGGATTCAGCAACCATAGAGAGGGGTGACGGACTTCCCTCAGCCGTCACGCCGGGAACTTTTGAAGCCCCGACATGGAGGGGGATTTCGTCGCGGTCAAGTGGCGACCGTGAAATTAGCCAGTTTGCATGGACGATCGACAGACCCGCAACCTGTTCATTTTCAGGCGTTTGACGACCTTTCGCCAAGGTCTTGCGCCAGAAGGCTCGCCAGTCCGGAATACAACGCGCCACAACCTTTAAGGGATAATGTTATTATTGCAATTAGGAATATTTGCTTTATCGTCTGACGGAGAAAAGAGAGTGTACCGACGCACAGGCAGGGGTGATGGCCGCAAAGGTTGTTGCCGCGCGTGCTGTCGGTTGCCCGCTCGGGATCGAGGCCAAGCCCAACAGGACGTATTCATGGTGCCCGTACATAAAGACGCTGCTGTTCCCGCGACACCTGACGACGAGAGCCTTGCCTATATTCGTCAGATGCTCGCAGAGCTGCGTGGTGTCGCGGACGAAAAGGGTGCCGACATGCTCTGCTACCTCCTGGAGATGGCCTATGTCGAGGCGGGCGACCTCATTTCCGGCCGCCGCGCCCTGTCAGCCAAGGGGCTCAAGAGAAACGAGGCCGCCGGGGTGGCGGTGAAGCCGGCCGGCAAGATCAAGCTCTAGCAGCACGAGATAGACCGCCGAAGCGGCAAAGCCCGTATGGCGGATGATGTCGTCGGTCTCGACCGGTGTCGGCCCCAGCGCATCGATGATCGCCTCGCGCTCCCGGTCACCAGGTAGCGCAGCGACGGGCCGCCGCTCGGTGCCGATGTCCACGTCGCTCTCCGCTTCGCGCGCCTGAGGCTGGTCGAACAGGTCGATGCGGCTGAGCGGCGCCAGCGCCTCGAGAATGTCGCGCGCTTCCGTCGTCACCACGGCGCCGTCCTTCAGGAGACCATTGGTGCCGTGGCAGCGCGGATCGAGAGGCGACCCCGGCACGGCAAAGACGAGGCGCCCGAAATCGGCAGCATAGCGCGCCGTGATCAGCGATCCGGAGCGGCTTGCGGCCTCCACGACGGCAAGCCCGAGCGCCACGCCGGCAATCAGCCGGTTGCGGCGCGGGAAGTCGCGCGCCCGCGGCTCCCATCCGAAGGGCATCTCGGTGATGGCAAGTCCTTGTCCCTCGGTGATCTCGTCGAGCAGGTGGACGTTCTCGGGCGGGTAGGGCTTGTCGATGCCGCCGGCGAGAACGGCGATCGTGCCGGTGTCGAGGCTCGCGCGATGGGCGGCCGTGTCGATGCCGCGGGCAAGCCCGGAGATGATCGTATAGCCGGCGCGACCGACATCGCGGGCGATCATGGCGGCGAACTTGGCGCCGCTGATGGAGGCGTTGCGGGCGCCGACGATGCCGAGCGCAGGCGCGATGCCGGTGGATGCACGTCCCTTGACGGCGAGAAGCGGCGGCGCGCCGTCGATCTGGCGAAGGGCCGCCGGATAGTCCGGTTCGCCGATACCGACGAATCGCGCGCCGCAGCGGGCGGCGATCGCCAGTTCCCGCTCGGCTTCCGCGACCGTGGCGATGCGGATCGCGCGCGTGGAACCGCCGCGGCGGGAGAGTTCCGGCAGCATCTCCAAGGCCGTCTCGGCCGATCCGACATGGTTGATGAGGTCGCGGAAGGTGACGGGGCCGACATTGTCGGAGCGGATGAGGCGCAGCCAGGCTATTCTTTGACGATCCGTCAGCGCGATGCCTTTACCAGCCGGCCCCTTCGCGCTGTCGCTCATCGCAGCTTATCCCTTCTGTCCGATCCGGCCTTCGGTCCCGGCGATCAAGCGTTCGATATTCGCCCGGTGCTTGATCCAGGTGATCACGCTCAAAACCACGAAGAGAAGGCCGATGCGGCCATAGCCGGCGACCAGGAGCACGACCGGGACGACGACGGTGGCAACGAGCGCTGACAGCGAGGAATAGCGCGTGACCTTGGCGACGATCAGCCAGCAGGCGGCAAAGACAAGAACGACGGGGGGCGCAAGGCCGAGCAGCACGCCGATATAGGTCGCGATGCCCTTGCCGCCCTTGAAGCCGAGCCAGACCGGAAAGAGATGCCCGAGAAAGGCGCCGAAACCTGCGGCAATCCCGGCCTCCGGGCCGAGAAAATGATAACCGACGGCGGCTGCCAGCGTGCCCTTCAGCGCGTCCAGCAGCAGGGTCGCGGCCGCGAGCTTCTTGTTGCCGGTGCGCAGCACGTTGGTGGCGCCGATATTGCCGGAGCCGATCTTGCGCACGTCGCCGAGTCCGGCCGCCCGCGTCAGGATCAGGCCGAACGGGATCGAGCCGAGCAGATAGCCGAATAGAAGGAAGCCGAGCGTCGGCAGAGCCGGCAGCGGCCACGTGAACACGTCCATGAATGCCCCCTCGCGTCAGCCTCCTACAGGCTGTGCACGCACTTTCCCGCAACATAGGTGCGAACGGCGCGGCCCGTAAAGCGGGCATTTTCGAACGGCGTGTTTTTCGAGCGCGAGACGATGGCGTCCTTGGAGACGATCCATGGCTCGTCGAGATCGATCAGCGTGATATCCGCCTTCGCACCCGGCTTCAGCGTTCCCGCATCGAGCCCGAAGATCTGCGCCGGGCGGGTGGAGAGCGCGTCGATCAGGCGCATCAGCGAGACTTCGCCGCTATGATGCAGCCGGAGGGCTGCGGCGAGCATCGTCTCCAGACCGATCGCGCCATCGGCGGCGTCCGCAAATGGCAGGCGTTTGGTATCGACGTCCTGCGGATCATGCGAGGAAACGATGATGTCGATCCGGCCATCGGCCAGCGCCTGCACCATGGCCTTGCGGTCGTCCTCGCCCCGCAGCGGCGGCGTTAGCTTGAAGAAGGTCCGGTATTCGCCGATGTCGTTCTCGTTCAGAGACAGATGGTTGATCGAGATGCCCGAGGTGACGTTGACGCCGCGCGACTTCGCCAGCGCGATGGCGTCGACCGATTCCGGCAGCGAGATCTTGGCGGCGTGATAGGCGGCGCGGGTGAGACCGGCGACGCGCAGGTCGCGCTCCAGCGGAATGATCTCCGCCTCGCGCGGCACGCCGGACAAGCCCAGCCAGCTCGCGAGCAGCCCCTCGTTCATGACGCCACCGGCGCCCAGATACTTGTCGCGCGATTCCAGCGCGATCACCATGCCGAACTCGCGGGCATAGGTCATCGCACGGCGGAGCACGAGCGTATCGTGCAGGGCCTCGCGCCCATTGGTGAAGCAGACGGCGCCGGCTTCGCTGAGAAGGCCGAACTCGGTCATCTCGGTGCCGTGCAGCCGCTTGGTCAGCGCGGCAGCCGGATAGACGTTGACGACAGCCTTGTCGCGCGCCGTCTTCATGACGAACTCGACCAGCGCGATGTCGTCGATGACGGGATCGGTATCCGGCATGGCGATGAACGACGTGATACCGCCGATGGCGGCAGCCTGCGCGGCCGAGGCGATCGTCTCGCGGTGCTCGGCACCGGGTTCGCCGACGAACACGCGGGCATCGACGAGGCCGGGAACGGCGATCAGACCGCGGCAATCCTGCACGGTCGCGCCTTCGGGCGAGCCCTGATGGACCGCGTCGCTGCCGGCGGCAAGGATCACGCCGTCGCGAACAAGGATCGTGCCCGTTTCGTCAAGGTTGCGCGACGGGTCGATGATGCGCAGGTTGGTGAGAACGAGATCGGTCATGCGCCGTAACCCTGGTTGTTGAGGCCGCCCTGATGTTGCGAGACGAGCAGCGCTTCCATCACGGCCATGCGAACGGCAACGCCCATTTCCACCTGCTGCTCGATGACGCTCTGCGGTCCGTCGGCAATCTCGGAGGCGATCTCGACGCCGCGGTTCATCGGGCCGGGATGCATCACGAGCGCATCCTCCTTGGCGGCTTTCAGTTTTTCCGCGTCGAGACCGTAATAGCGGAAGTATTCGCGCACCGACGGCACGAAGGCGCCCGCCATGCGCTCGCGCTGCAGTCGCAGCATCATCACCACGTCGGCATCCTTCAGGCCTTCTTCCATCGAGTGGTAGACCTCCGCGCCCATGTCGGCGATGCCGGACGGCAGCAGCGTCGCCGGTGCGACGACGCGCACGCGGGCACCCATCTGGTTGAGAAGCAGGATGTTGGAGCGGGCCACGCGTGAGTGCAGCACGTCGCCGCAGATGGCGACGATGATGCGCGACAGCTTGCCCTTGGCCCGCCTTATGGTCAGCGCATCGAGAAGCGCTTGGGTGGGGTGCTCGTGCTGGCCGTCGCCGGCATTGATGACCGAGCAGGAAACCTTCTGCGCCAGGAGGGCGGCGGCACCGGCCGAGGAGTGGCGCACGACCAGCACGTCGGGGTGCATGGCGTTCAGCGTCATCGCGGTATCGATCAGCGTTTCGCCCTTCTTCACCGAGGAATTGCCGACCGACATGTTCATGACGTCGGCCCCGAGCCGCTTTCCGGCAAGCTCGAAGGAGGACTGCGTCCGGGTGGAGGCTTCGAAGAAGAGGTTGATCTGGGTGAGGCCCCGGAGCGTCGAGGTTTTCTTCTCGCGCTGACGGGAGATTTTGACCGCCTCGTCGGCAAGATCGAGAAGTCCGGTGATATCGCGCTCGTTCAGGCCCTTGATGCCGAGAAGATGGCGATGCGGAAAGAAATCCATGGGAAGCCCGCCTCAAATGGTCGCGTTGCCGCGCTCTATAGAGCCTGTGCGGGTGAGCGGCAAGGCAGGGCGTGAGAACAGGTGAGGAGAAAGCCCGCGGGCGCTGACGCATAGGGGACGCAGAGGCTTGCCGGATGGCCGTATCGATTTTGCGGGAGGGCGCAGCCAGTGCTGTTCCTAACGTTCGGGACTTCGGCTAGAACCGGATCATGACCATGACTCGACCCGACCAGACCCTTGACGACCTCAACCAGCCGAAACCCTGGTCGGGCATCAACGCCTATCGTTCCGATCCCCTGCTGACCGACGTCGCAAGCGGGCTGCCCAAGGTGCTGCGCGACGATTTCGACGGGCTCGGCCGCTATGTGACCTCCCCGGAAGCGCAGGATCTCGCGCGCATGGCCAACCAGGGCGTGCCGCAACTGCGCACCCACGGGCCGCGCGGCGAGCGGCTCGATGTGGTCGATTTCCACCCCGCCTGGCATGCGCTGATGCGGCGTTCCATGACGGCGGGCCTGCATTCCTCGATCTGGGAAAACGTGCCTGACGAGCGCGGCCATGCCCATAAGAGCCGCGCCATACGGTTCTATCTCACCGCGCAGCTTGAAAGCGGCCATCTTTGCCCGCTGATGATGACCAGCGCCTCGCTGGCCGCCATGGCCGCGACGCCGATGGTGCAGAAGGAATGGGCGCCGAAGGTCCTGTCGCGGAAATACGACGCCTCGAACCGCCCTTTCATGCAGAAATCCGCCGTCACCATCGGCATGGGCATGACGGAGAAGCAGGGCGGCACGGACGTCCGCGCGAACGTTTCTACCGCCGAGCGGGTGGGCGAGGGCATCTATCGTCTCTCTGGCCACAAGTGGTTCATGTCCGCGCCGATGAGCGACGCCTTCGTCATGCTGGCGCAGACGCGCGAGGGCCTCGGCTGCTTCCTCGTTCCCCGCCTGCTGGAGGACGGATCGGCGAACGGCCTGCGGTTCCAGCGGCTGAAGGACAAACTCGGCAACCGCTCGAACGCGTCGTCCGAAGTCGAGTTTTCCGAAACCTTCGGCTTCATCCTCGGCGCGCCGGATGCCGGCATCACCACGATTCTCGACATGGTCACGCTGACGCGGCTCGATTGCGCCCTGTCCTCGGCCGGCATGATGCGTGCGAGCCTTGCCGAAGCCGTGCACTACACCCGCGGACGCAACGTCCTCGGCCGCCCGCTGGTCGCGCAGCCGATGATGACGCGCGTGCTCGCCGATATGGCGCTGGACGTGGCCGCCGCGAGCGCTCTCTCCTTACGGCTTGCCGATGCTTTCGACCGCGCCCGCGACAGCGCGGAGGAGGCGGCCTATGCCCGCATCATGACGCCGGTCGTCAAATACTGGGTCTGCAAGACCGCACCCACGCTCATCGCCGAGGCGATGGAGTGCCTTGGTGGGAACGGTTATGTCGAGGAGCGACCGATCGCCCGGCACTACCGCGAGGCGCCGGTGAACGCGATCTGGGAAGGCTCCGGCAATGTGATGGCGCTCGACGTGCTGCGGGTGCTGAAGCGCGGCCGCGAGCTGTTCGAGGCCCTGTTCGAAATCATCGGCCGCGACCTTGGCCCGGCCGCTCGAAAAACCATAGACGTGCTGCGCGCCGCCATTTCTCTTTGCGAGCGCGACGAGGGGGCGGCTCGCCTGCTGGTCGAGCAGCTCGCGCTCGCCGCCGCCGCCGCCGAACTCTACCGGCTCGGTGCCGGCCGCATTGCAGACGCCTTCATGGAATCGCGGCTTGCCGCCGGCTGGCGCTCCACCTACGGCATGCTCGACTCGCGCTTCGACAGCGCGATGATCGTCGATCTTCTCTATCCCGCTTCCAGCTGAGCTGCCACGGACGTGTCGGGCAGGGGTTCGGGCCAGATGGTCAGGACACCCCCGGCAAAATTCGCGCCGGCTCCGCACCCGTTAACCTTAACAAAAGGTTGACGTTGCCTCCTCAAGGTTAACGAGCCATGTGTTGTGGATCGCAACCGCACGGAGCCCGCATGATGCGCGCAGTCCTGACGTTCATTCCCATGTCGATCTTCGCAGCCGTCGCGCTGGACGTGGCGGTGCCGGCGCTCGTTCTTCTCGTCTGCGTCATTGCCACCGGCGCCGTGGCATCGGTCGGTGCCTGGGGAGCCCGCGGCGTGGCGAACATGAGAGGAAACCGGACATGAAGTGGCTTCTGATCCTCTGGGGCGGGCCGGTCCTGTTCCTGACGAGCTGGTACACGCTCTCTTATAACGACATCAGCTTCGGCATCTTCATGCTGTCGCGGGAAGCAAACGACCTCGTGTTCCAGATGTACGGCAACGTGCTCGGCATCGACCCTGAGACGATCCCGCCGCTCGTCGCGCGCGCGATGATCTTCGACAGCTTCATCGTCTTCGGCCTCATAGCGCTGCGCAAGCGCAAAGCGATTGTCGCCTGGTACCGTCGCCGGAAAGATCAGTCGTCCGTGGAAGCCGCGGCGTGTGCAAGCGATGTCAGCCTGTCCAGCGCGCCCTGAAGAATGAAGGACGCGGCGGCCGAATCGATGCGCTCCGCCCGCTTGGCGCGGGACACGTCCATCTCGATCAGCGTCCGCTCAGCCGCCACCGTCGATAGCCGCTCGTCCCAGTAGACGAAGGGCAGGGGGGTCTTCTGCTCCATGTTGCGCACGAAGGCCCGTGTCGCCTGCGCCCGCGGCCCATGCGACCCATCCATGTTCACCGGCAGCCCGATCAGGAAGGCAGCGATTTTTTCCTTCTCCGCAAAGGCCAGCAGCGCCTGCGCATCGGCCGTGAACTTCGTCCGCTTGATCACCGTTCGCGGCGTGGCCAGTCCGCGGCCGAGGTCGGATACCGAGAGGCCGATCGTCTTGGTGCCCAAGTCGAGCCCGGCAACCGCCTGACGCGGCAACAGTGCGCCCGCAAGCTCCTCGATGGTCATCACGCTCATGCTAAACCTTTCCGTTGGCCTTTGTCTTTGCCTGTCGATGTTCCATATGCTCCGCGGGCACCGATTTCGCCAGCGTGCTTTTTCCGCTGGGATTTAAGGCGCGCCCGCCACAGATGACAGGAGATATGTCATGAAGATCCAATGGCTCGGCCATTCCGCCTTCCACATCGAGACAACCAAAGCGAAGATCCTGATCGACCCGTTCTTCTCGGGCAATCCGTCCTTCGACGAATCGACCCGCAAGGACGCGGCCGCCGGCCTCGACTATATCCTGCTCACACATGGACACGGCGACCATGTCGGCGACACCATCGCGCTGGCCAAGGAGACCGGCGCGACCGTCGTCGCCAATGCCGATCTCGCGGCATGGCTCGGTTCGCGGGGCGTCTCCGCGCTCGAAATGGGCAATACCGGCGGCACGATCCACCTCAAGGGTTTCTCCTCGACCTTCGTCAACGCCTTGCATTCCTCCGCGCAGATCACCGAGGATGGCGTTTCGCACTCGCTCGGGAGTGCCAACGGCCTCGTTCTGCATTTCGACGATGCGCCGACGCTCTACCACATGGGCGACACCGACATCTTCTCGGACATGGCGCTGATCCAGGAACTTCACCAGCCCGATATAGGCCTCATTCCGATCGGCGATCGCTTCACGATGGGCGGTGCCGTGGCCGCGCTCGCCTGCCAGCGCTACTTCAAGTTCGACACCGTGCTGCCCTGCCACTACGGCTCCTTCCCGATCGTGGACCAGACACCCGACCTCTTCATCGCCGCCATGGAACCGGCGAGCACCAAGGTCGAAGTCCCCGCCGTGGGCGCTGTCGTGACGGTCGGATAACCTCACGAACCCGGTCTTCGCCTTAATCCCCCGTTGCGCGCTCCCGTCGTGGTCAGTATAGCGGGGGATCATTTCCCGTCAGGCCCGGAGTCCGCCATGTCCGTCGATCTCGCCACCGTCAAGCGCGTCGCGCATCTCGCCCGCATCGCCGTCAGCGAAGACGACGCCAACCGCATGACCGGCGAGCTGAACGCGATCCTCGGCTTCGTCGAACAGCTTGGCGAAGTCGATGTCACCGGCGTCGAGCCGATGACATCGGTCACGCCGATGGCCATGAAGAAGCGTGAGGACATCGTCACCGATGGTGGCAAGGCCGACGACATCGTTGCGAATGCGCCGAATTCCGACCGGAACTTCTTCCTCGTGCCGAAGGTCGTCGAATAGACCGACCCGCACACGCACCGAAGACCGTTTCGCCCGCCTGCCGTTTACGAAAGTCCCGTTCGCCATGACCGAACTCACCCACCTCACCATCGCCGAAGCCCGCGACCGGCTGACCGCCCGCGACATTACGGCCGTTGAACTGACCGACGCCTATCTCTCCGCCATCGACGCGGCGAACGGCGCCTTGAACGCTTATGTCACCGTGACGCCTGAGAAGGCGCGTGCGATGGCCAAGGCCTCCGACGAGCGCCTCGCAGCCGGCAAGGCCGGCGCGCTGGAAGGCATTCCGCTCGGGATCAAGGACCTGTTCGGCACGGAAGGCGTGCACACGCAGGCCTGCAGCCACATTCTCGATGGGTTCGCGCCGCGTTACGAATCGACTGTGACGCAGAACCTGTGGAATGACGGTGCCGTCATGCTCGGCAAGCTGAACATGGACGAGTTCGCCATGGGCTCCTCCAACGAAAGCTCCTATTACGGCCCGGTCAAGAACCCCTGGCGCGCCACCGGTTCCAATGCCGACCGCGTGCCCGGCGGCTCCTCGGGCGGATCGGCGGCGGCCGTCGCGGCTTTCCTCTGCGCCGGCGCCACCGCCACCGACACGGGCGGCTCCATCCGCCAGCCGGCGGCCTTCACGGGCACGGTCGGCATCAAGCCGACCTATGGCCGCTGCTCGCGCTGGGGCATCGTCGCCTTTGCCTCCTCGCTGGACCAGGCCGGGCCGATCGCCCGCGACGTTCGCGATGCGGCGATCCTGCTCAAGTCGATGGCGAGCGTCGACGCGAAGGATACGACCTCCGTCGATTTGGCCGTGCCGGATTACGAGAAGGCCATCGGACAGTCTCTGAAGGGTATGAAGATCGGTATTCCCGCGGAATACCGCGTCGAAGGCATGCCGGAAGAAATCGAGGCGCTCTGGCGCCAGGGCATCGCCTGGCTGAAGGACGCCGGTGCCGAGATCGTTGATATCTCCCTGCCGCACACGAAATATGCTTTGCCGGCCTACTACATCGTCGCGCCGGCCGAGGCGTCCTCGAACCTCGCCCGCTATGACGGCGTGCGCTACGGCCTGCGTGTGGACGGCAAGGACATTGCCGACATGTACGAGCAGACGCGGGCCGCCGGCTTCGGCCAGGAGGTCAAGCGCCGCATCATGATCGGCACCTATGTGCTTTCGGCCGGCTACTACGACGCCTATTACCTGCGCGCCCAGAAGGTCCGCACGCTGATCAAGCGCGACTTCGAGACGGCCTTCCATGCCGGCGTCGATGCGATCCTGACGCCCGCCACGCCGTCGTCTGCCTTCGGCATTGCCGACCAGGAGCTCGCGGCCGATCCGGTGAAGATGTACCTCAACGACATTTTCACGGTGACGGTGAACATGGCCGGCTTGCCGGGCATCGCCGTTCCCGCCGGCCTCGATGCCAAGGGCCTGCCGCTCGGCCTTCAGCTGATCGGCAAGCCGTTCGAGGAGGAAACCCTGTTCAAGACCGCCCATGTCATCGAGCAGGCAGCCGGACGCTTCACGCCGCCCAAGTGGTGGTAGGCTGCGTGATCGTCGCACCGGTGGGGGCTTGGACACGGTATGGTGCTGGTACGCGGTGCACGCGAGGATGAAGTGCCTCGGCTGGTGAAGATCGGCCTTGCCGCTTGGGAGCAGGCGGTGGTCGGCTTTGCCGATGTGACCAAGATGCGCACCACGGCCGAATACTCCTTCGGCTCGTTCCTGCGCGACAGCTGGCCCCGCACCCTCGTGGTCGAGACGGGTGGCGCGAGCGTCGGCTGGGCGGCGCGCGAGAACGGCGATGTCGAGGTCAGCGACCTCTGGATCATGCCGGAGCACCAGCGCCAGGGACTGGGCAGCGCGCTGATCGAGGCGCTCCGCGGCGATATGGAGGGCACCGGGCTGCCGGAAATGACGGCCCGGACACATGCAGGCAACGCACCGGCCATCGCTTTCTTCCGCCATCACGGCTTTCGGATCGCCTGGTTTTCCACCGCCTACCTCGCCCGTCTGGATCGGGATGTCGAGCAGGTGGGCCTCGCCCGGACGCTCCGCGAGGTCGAAAGCGCCGGAGACATATGACGCTGTCGACCGCCTGAGCCGCTGGAAACCGGTGCCGGACATTCTCGCGCGTCTTGCACCCCTCAAGCATTTGTTCTAACCCGGACCTACCCAAAAGAAGCCTGCAGGAAGAGCTTTCCATGACCCTTGTCGACGTTCGCACGCCCGATCCGAAACGCTTCATCCCAGGCGCCACAGGCGACTGGGAAGTGATCGTCGGCCTGGAGGTGCACGCGCAGGTCACGAGCAATTCGAAGCTTTTCTCCGGGGCCTCCACGACCTTCGGAAATGCCGCCAACGCCAACGTCTCGCTGGTCGATGCGGCCATGCCGGGCATGCTGCCCGTCATCAACGAGGAATGCGTTCGCCAGGCGGTGCGCACCGGCCTCGGGCTCAAGGCGCAGATCAACCATCGCTCGATCTTCGACCGGAAGAACTATTTCTATCCCGACCTGCCGCAGGGCTACCAGATCTCGCAGTTCAAGGATCCGATCGTCGGCGAAGGCACGATCGTCATCTCGCTCGGCCCCGATCGTCAGGGCAATTTCGAGGATATCGAAATCGGCATCGAGCGCCTGCATTTGGAGCAGGACGCCGGCAAGTCGATGCACGACCAGCATCCCACCATGTCCTATGTCGATCTCAACCGCTCGGGCGTCGCCCTGATGGAGATCGTGTCGAAGCCCGACATGCGCTCCTCCGACGAGGCCAAGGCCTATATGACGAAGCTGCGTTCCATCGTGCGCTATCTCGGCACCTGCGACGGCAATATGGATGAGGGCTCCATGCGCGCCGACGTCAACGTCTCCGTGCGCCGCCCCGGCGCGGCGTTCGGTACACGTTGCGAAATCAAGAACGTCAACTCGATCCGCTTCATCGGACAGGCCATCGAATACGAGGCCCGTCGCCAGATTGCGATTCTGGAAGACGGTGGCGAGATCGACCAGGAAACGCGCCTGTTCGACCCGCACAAGGGCGAGACACGCTCTATGCGCTCCAAGGAAGATGCGCATGATTATCGCTACTTCCCGGATCCCGATCTCCTGCCGCTCGAATTCGACGAGGCCTTCGTCGAGGCGCTGAGGGTCGATCTGCCGGAACTGCCCGACGACAAGAAGGAGCGCTTCGTGCGCGACCTCGGCCTGTCCATCTATGATGCTTCCGTGCTGGTGTCGGAAAAGGCGATCGCCGATTATTTCGAGGTCGTCTCTGCCGGCCGCGACGGCAAGGCGGCTGCCAACTGGGTTATCAACGACCTGCTGGGCGCCTTGAACAAAGCCGGCAAAGGCATTGAAGAGACTCCGGTTTCCCCAGCCCAGCTCGGCGGCATCCTCGACCTCATCAAGTCGGAGGTCATCTCCGGCAAGCTCGCCAAGGAACTGTTCGAGATCGTCTTCAACGAGGGCGGCGACCCGGCCGAGATCGTCGAGACCCGCGGCATGAAGCAGGTGACGGACACCGGCGCCATCGAAAAGGCCGTGGACGAGATCATCGCCGCGAACCCGGCTCAGGTCGAGAAGGTCAAGGCGAAGCCCTCGCTCGCCGGCTGGTTCGTGGGGCAGGTGATGAAGTCCACCGGCGGCAAGGCGAACCCGCAGGCGGTGCAGGCGCTGGTCAAGGCGAAGCTCGGGCTCGAGGATTAGGCCGATGTTCTTCGTCCGCACGGCGACGGAACGCGATCTCGGCGCGATCAGTGTCCTTCTGGGCGAGACCGCGCACGCGACCTATGATGCCACTTATGGTGCCGAGAAGGTCAGGGAGATGACGGCCAAGTGGCACTCTGTGGCGGCGCTCAAAGCGAACCTTCAGCGCAAGGGCAGCGAGTTCGTGGTGGCCGACGACGGCAAGCGCATCGGCGGCATGGCTTATGCGTCGATGTCGCCGACGCTGCACGAGACGGCCATCCTCCACCAGCTCTACGTGCTTCCCGCATTCCAGCGGCAGGGGATCGCCCGCGACCTCTTCGCCGAACTCGAAACCTGCTTTCCCTATGCCGGACACATGCGGGTGGAGGTCGTCACCGACAACGCGCCCGCCATTGCGTTCTACGCAGCGCATGGTTTCACCGAGATCGGCCCGGGATCGGAAGCCTGGGGCATGCCGACGGTTGAGATGGAGAAGGTTCTGGACGACGCCCGCTGAGAGCGCTTGCCAAGCCGGTGCAAACACGCTGCAAGAAACGCGGCAGGCTGGACAAGACCGGTCCGGCAGGCCATAAGCAGAAGAAATGATAAGGCATCCGCGCGCGGCTTTCGTGCGCCGGTCCAAGGACGGTTCGATGAAGACTTTTCTGCAGATTTTCACCTGGTGGAACGGCTCGACGATCGGGACGCGGTTCCACACCTGGCGCTTCGGCAAGAAGGTCGGGCAGGACGAGCTCGGCAACACCTACTACGAAGGCGGCAAGGACTCCGAAGGCCGGACGCGCCGCTGGGTCATGTACAATGGCTATGCCGAGGCATCGGCGATCCCGCCGGGCTGGCACGGTTGGATGCATCACCGCACGGATGTTTCGCCGGCCGACGAGACCTATGCCGCCCGTGAATGGCAGAAGCCGCACCGCCTCAACATGACCGGCACGGCACAGGCCTATCGCCCGCAGGGCTCGCTCGCACAGCCGGGCGAACGCCCGCGCGTCACCGGCGACTACGACGCCTGGACACCGCGCTCGTAGAGCGTTGTCGGTTTCCGGCGGATGTGCCGGAACCATCATCTCGCGGCCATGATTGGCATCTACATCCGGTCGTGAGACGGCTTCATACGCAGGCTCACCGTGTCTTTCCATGGTGACCGGACCGTCTCCGAGCGCGGCGTACGGTAGCTGTGGATTCGATCTCCAAAGCAGGCCGAAACGACCGGTGCATATCAATCGGGCTTGCACTGGCGACGTCGGGGTGTAGCGACCAGATCCGGACGCCGGCAAGGGACTGAAATGGCAGTGAACAGGAAAAGCCGGAACGTGTCGATAAACCGCAAAGTCGTGATCTGCCGCAAGTCCGCTGGCCGCATGGTCCTGTCGCTCTCCGCCGCAGCCGCCGCTTTTGCGATGACCACGCTTCCGACGCAGGCCGCGCGTCTGGCCAATCCCGTCGCCGTCTTCTCAGGCATCGACAAGATCACCGGCCGCATCACCACCTTCGACGTCTATATCGGCGAAACCGTCCAGTTCGGCGCGCTTCAGGTCACGCCCCGCGTGTGCTACAGCCGCGACGACACGGAAGCCCAGAAGACCACCTCGTTCGTGGAAGTCGAGGAAATCACCCTCGACCGCAAGATCCGCCGCATCTTCACCGGCTGGATGTTCGCCGACAGCCCTGGGCTAAACGCGGTCGAGCACCCCGTCTACGACGTCTGGCTCCAGAGCTGCAAAGGCAAGTCCGACCTTCCGCCCCCGGATAGTGCCGCAAACAGCCAGTAACGGGTAACGTCGCACGCGACCCGCGACTGCGGACAGCGCATCGCTTGGTCGCGGTGTATCAATGCAATCCCGATTCGTTCATCGAACGGCTGACATCTCACCAGCGTTTGTCGCTGAGCCCCATTCGCATCACTGGGCATCGTCGGGCGTGCGTCAGAACCGCGCGTGCGGCTGGGCAATGGCTTCGGCGAGCATGCCGGCATATTCGGCCTTTGGCACGTCGATCGCGCCGAACGTCTTCAGGTGATCCGTGGTGAACTGCGTATCCAGCAGAATGAAGCCGCGGTCGCGGAGGTGTTCGACAAGGTGGACGAGACACATCTTGGAGGCATCGGTGCGGCGGGAAAACATGCTCTCGCCGAAGAAGGCAGTACCGAGCGAGACGCCGTAGAGCCCACCGACGAGTTCGTCGCCGTCCCAAGCCTCGACCGAGTGCGCATGGCCCATCATGTGCAGGGCCGTGTACAGCTCTCGGATCGTGCTGTTGATCCAGGTGGTGGGCCGATCTGGCGCTGGCGCCGCACAGCCATCCATGACGGCTTCGAAGGCAGTGTTGCGCCGAATTACGAAGGGCGAGCGCCGGATCGTCTTGGCAAGGCTGCGGGGGGTGTGGAAGTCGTCGAGCGGGATGACGCCGCGCATCTCGGGCTCGACCCAGAAGATCTCGGGGTCATCGGCCGAATCGGCCATGGGGAAGAGACCGATCGAATAGGCGCGCAGCAGCAGGTCGGGAGTGATGTCCGGTTGCTTGCGGCGGCTGCCTCTCATGCTGGGCCTCTGTTTGCTCACCCAAGGCCAGTGCCTGTCAAAGGCTGGGGGATCGGGCAAGCGCGTTTGGGAAGCCGGAGCGCCACAACCCGAGACGGGTGAGGGTGCGCTCCGGCGACGTTTTATTCCGCGGGCTGGGCGAGATAGTTTTCCAGCCAGTGAATGTCGTAGTCGCCATTTGCGATGTCCTGATTGTTGATCAGGTCCTGGAACAGCGGCAGCGTCGTCTTGATCCCGTCGATGACGAATTCGTCGAGAACCCGGCGCAGACGCATCATGCATTCGACCCGGGTGCGCCCATGCACGATCAGCTTGCCGATCAGGCTGTCGTAATAAGGGGGGATCTTGTAGCCCTGATAGGCACCCGAATCGACGCGAACGCCGAGACCGCCCGGAGCGTGGAAATGCGTGATTGTGCCGGGCGAAGGCACGAAGGTCCGCGGATCCTCGGCGTTGATGCGGCACTCGATGGCGTGGCCCTGAAAGACGATCTCATCCTGCGTGACGGAGAGGCCGGCGCCGGAAGCGACGCGGATCTGCTCGTGCACGAGGTCGATACCGGTGATCGCCTCGGTGATCGGATGCTCCACCTGCAGGCGCGTGTTCATCTCGATGAAATAGAACTCGCCGTTTTCGTAGAGAAACTCGACAGTTCCCGCACCGCGATATTTCAGCTTGCGCATGGCATCGGCGCAAATCTCGCCGATCTTCATGCGCTGCTCGACGTTGAGAGCCGGAGAGTTCGCCTCTTCCCAGACCTTCTGGTGGCGCCGCTGCAGCGAGCAGTCGCGCTCGCCGAGATGGATGGCATTGCCCTCGCCATCGCCGACGACCTGGATCTCGATATGGCGTGGCTTGCCGAGGTATTTTTCCATGTAGACGGCATCGTTGCCGAAAGCGGCGGCGGCCTCGGAGCGGGCTGTGGAAACGGCTTCCTCGACCTCGTCCTCGTTGCGCGCAACCTTCATGCCGCGACCACCGCCGCCGGCCGTGGCCTTGATCAGCACGGGGAAGCCGATCTCGCGGGCGATCTGCAAGGCGTTTTCAGGTAGCACTTCGCCGACCGAGCCGGGCACAACCGGTATTCCGAGCGCCTTGGCCGTTTCCTTCGCGGTGATCTTGTCGCCCATGATGCGGATATGGTCGGCGGTCGGTCCGATGAAGGTGATGCCATGTGCGTCGAGGATATCCGCGAACTTCGCGTTCTCCGACAGAAAGCCGTAGCCGGGATGGACTGCGTCCGCGCCAGTGATCTCGCAGGCCGCGACGATCTGGTGGATGTTCAGGTAGCTGTCGCGCGAGGGCGGCGGGCCGATGCAGACGCTTTCATCCGCCAGGCGCACATGCATGGCGTCGGCGTCGGCCGTGGAGTGCACGGCAACGGTTGCGATGCCGAGTTCCTTGCAGGCGCGAAGGACACGGAGCGCGATTTCGCCGCGATTGGCGATGAGAACCTTGGAGATGATGGGCATGGGCTTACTCGATGACCACGAGCGCTTCGCCGTACTCGACCGGTGCGCCGTCTTCCACGAGGATCTCCACGACCTTGCCGGAGCGTGGCGCCGGGATCTGGTTCATCGTCTTCATGGCTTCGATGATGAGGACGGTCTGGCCTTCCTTCACCGTGGCACCGACTTCAATGAAGGGACGCGAGCCGGGGGCGGGCGAGAGATACGCCGTGCCAACCATCGGCGCCGTCAGCGCGTTCTTGGAAATCCGGGCTGCGGCATCCGGTGCGGCGGCAGCGGCCGCGACAGCTGCGGGTGCTGCGACCGGAACCGGTGCGGAGACGTATTGCGGCGTGCCGGCGCGCGAGACGCGGATACGCAGGTCTTCCTGCTCGATCTCGATCTCGGTCAGGTCGGTCTCGTTCAGGATATTGGCGAGATCGCGGATCAGTGCCTGATCTATGCCGGTCTTCTTGTCAGCCATGAGAGCCTCTTGTTCTTTTTATTTCGGTGTTTGAAGGAGAGTGTTTAGCGCATTGAGCGCCAGAATGTAACTCTGCGCGCCGAAGCCGCAGATGACGCCTTTCGCCGCTGGGGCAAGCATGGATTTGTGGCGAAATTCCTCGCGCGCGTGAACGTTCGACAGATGAAGCTCGACCACCGGGATGCCGATGGCGCGCGTTGCGTCGTGCAGGGCGACCGATGTGTGGGTATAGGCACCGGCGTTGACCGCAATGCCAGCAGCGCTGTCGCTGGCCTCATGAAACCAATCGACCAGCACGCCTTCGTGGTTGGTCTGGCGGAAGTCGATGGTCAGGCCGAGCTTTTCGCCCTCCGCAACGCACATCGCCTCGATGTCGGCAAGAGTCTGGCCGCCATAGATGCCGGGCTCGCGCTTGCCCAGCATGTTGAGGTTGGGGCCGTTCAGGACGAAAATCGTTGGCATTTCGTGAGCATCCTATCGTCGTGCCGTCAGCTATAGACGTTTGGTCCGTTGAAAAAAAGCCTTTTGGGCTCGTCACATGGCTGCGAGCGCTTCGCTAAGGCCTTGTCCACAAGGCAGGTCGCCTCGAGGTCAGCAGGCTGTCTTGCCGCACGTGCGCATGTTGGCGATCTTTGTCGCCAGATCGTCGGCACCGACGGCGCCGAAGACAGCCTCGTTGCCGATGATGTAGGACGGCGTGCCGGTAACGCCAAGCGCATTGGCGAGCGTGTAGGATTCGCGAACCTCGTCGTCATGGCTCGGATCGACCATCTTGGCACGGATATCCGCTTCCTTCACGCCGAGACGTGTCGCAACGGCCATCGCCGTTTCCTCCGTCGCGCGGTCTTCGCCACCCAGAAGCGCCCGGTGGAAATCGCCGTATTTTTCGGGAGCGAGCTTCCGGAAGGCCGAACTGACCCGATGGGCATCGAGCGATTCCTGACCGAGAATCGGCAGCTCCTTCAGGACGAAGCGAACGTTCTTGTCGGCTTCGAGAATGGCTTCCATATCCGGAAGCGCACGTTTGCAATAGCCGCAATTGTAGTCGTAGAACTCGACGACGGTCACGTCGCCTTTGGGATTTCCGAGCGACACGTCGTATTTCGAGTTGAAGATCGTGTCCTTGTTGGCACTGATGGCCGATTCGGCGACCTGCTGCTGCGCTAGCGCCTGCTTTGCCTTTAACGCCTCCTGTACCTCGAGCATGACCTCCGGGTTGGCGATCAGATATTCGCGGATAAAGGCGCCGAACTCGGCTTTCTGTTTGTCATCCAGCGCCAGTGCGGGGGTGACAAAGGTGCCGATGGTGGAGACGAGCAGGAGCGATGCGGCGATCAGTCGGCGTACGGGGAAGGTCATGCGGTCCTCGCTGAGATGGCGCTGCCGACGCGGAGAGAACGCCAGCGCACGGTCTCCGTCCGATAGCACATGCAAACGCACGGGGACAACAAAACGTCGAGAGCAGGCGCCTTGTCACAAGCTGCTCTTGTGAAGCCCGTGCGCTTGGGGCAATCCATGGCGATCTGCCGGGACCGGGATGTCATCGACATCCTGATCCACCGAGCGAAACGAGGATGCCGCCATGACCACGCTTTCCCACCGCAGCGCCGTGGAACCCTTCCATGCCATGGATGTGCTGGCGGAGGCGACACGGCGGCGCGATGCCGGCTTCCCTGTCATCTCCATGGCGGTGGGACAGCCGAGCCATCCCGCGCCGAAGGCAGCGCTTGAGGCGGCCCGCGCGGCGCTGGAACACGGGCGGCTCGGATACACCGATGCGCTCGGCACGCTTTCGCTGCGCACGGCGATATCGGATCATTACCAGCGGCATTACGGCATCGCGGTCGATCCCAGACGCATTGCGGTGACGACCGGCTCGTCGGCGGGTTTCAACCTCGCCTTTCTCGCGCTGTTCGATCCGGGCGACCGGGTTGCGATCGCGCGGCCGGGCTATCCCGCCTATCGCAACATCCTCGCGGCGCTGGGGCTCAAGGTTGTGGAGGTCGATGCCGATGCCTCGAACGGCTTCACGCTGACGCCGGAGGGGCTGGCGGACGCCGAAGCGCGCGAGGGCGGGCCGATCCGCGGTGTGCTGCTGGCGAGCCCGGCGAACCCGACCGGAACCGTGACGGGACGGGCACAACTGCAGGCGCTCGCCGATTACTGCGCCGCCACGGACATCACCTTCATCTCCGACGAGATCTATCACGGCCTGACTTTCGTCGGCGAGGAGACGACGGCGTTGGCCGTGACGGATGCCGCCGTGGTCATCAATTCCTTCTCCAAATACTATTGCATGACCGGATGGCGGATCGGCTGGATGGTGCTGCCGGAGGACAAGGTGCGGGGCTTCGAGCGGATCGCGCAGAGCCTCTACATCTCGCCGCCGGAGCTGTCGCAGATCGCTGCCGAGGCTGCGCTGGGCGCATCGGCCGAACTTGAAGTCTACAAGGAGAGCTACGCGGTCAACCGCGCGCTTCTTCTCAAGCGCCTGCCGGAACTCGGCTTCACCATCGCCTCACCGATGGACGGCGCGTTCTACGCCTATGTCGATGCCAGCCGCTTCACCAATGACAGCATGGCCTTCGCCCATCGCATGCTCGCCGAGATCAACGTGGCGGCCACACCCGGCCGCGACTTCGATCCGGTCGAAGGCCACCGCGCCATGCGGTTCTCCTACGCGGGCGCGCCGGCAGATATCGAAACCGCGATCGAGCGCATGGCGGGCTGGTTGAAAACATAGCGGGTTCAAAGGTTTCGAAGGACCGGCGGAATCAGATCGGGAGCCAGTTGGGTCAGAGCCTGAGGTTTGTGGCAGGCGCCCGTGACTGTCCCGCTCGATGGAACCACAGGACCGAAAGGCGCGTGCCAACGTTCAACGGTTTCACGCAGTCCGAGAGTGCAGAACGAAAAAGGCCAGCCGGATCGCTCCGGCTGGCCTTTGTGTTCATTCAGCAAACATCAGCGCCTATAGGAAACCGCGCTTCTGCCACCAGCCGCCCTTCTTGGGCTTCGTCTCTTCGGTCGCTTCATCGGTGGATGCTGCCGAGGAGCGGACCAGCGGTTCGCTGGCGATGGTCTCGATGTTGCGGTTGTTGCGTGCCGGCTTGTCGTCCGAAGCTTCGGACGGTGCGTCGGCAGGGCTTTCGTCCGCCGTCTCGACCGCCACATGGGCCTCGTCGCTCTCGCCGAGAGAGGCGGATGCCTCTTCTGTGCGGGCTTCCTCGGAGGAGGGGGCCGTTTCGCTGGCAACCGCGTCCGGTGTGGCCTCGACGGCAGCCTGGGCTGCTTCGTCCGTCGAAACCTCGCCAGTGTCTGCCGCCGGCTGGACAACGACATCCGTTACAAGGTCCTGCGGCGAACGGCGGCGGCGGCTCCGCTTGCGCGCAACAGGTGCTTCACCGCGATCATCGGTTTCGGCAACCGCATCGTCGGCCAGACCGTCTGCTTCCGCAGCAATCGCCTGATCCTCGACGGCATCCTCTTCCGAGTCTCCCGCGTCGTCGACGGCATCGGCAAGCGACAGGGCGTCGGTGCTGGCGCCGGCGTCACCGGCATCCGCCGTTGCTGCTTCGTCCGAACCGGCTTCGATTTCGCCATCCTTGTTGCGGCGACCACCACGCTTGCCGCGACGACGGCGCTTGCGCTTCTGGCGGTCTTCGCTGCTGACACCATCGGTCTGATCGGCAGACACGGCATCATCTGCCTCGTCCTCGTCGTCACCCTCGTCGGCGTCTTCATCCGAAGCGACATCGGAGCCCGCTGCGTCGGCAGACGTCTCGGCTTCGCCATCACGGCCACCACGACGGCGGCGACGGCGCTTGCGCTTGCGACCGTTCTGATCGTCGCCATTCTCGCGTTCGGCGCGGTCCGCACGCTCGGCCTTTTCAGGCTTCGCCTCGACCAGCAGTTCCTCGTCGTCCTCGATCTCGTCCTCGATGACGATGTCGTCGTCCTCGTCTTCGACGGGGGCTTCGAACTGGAGGATCTGCTCGATCTTGACCGGGTTCTCGACGGCTTCGCCGCGATCGATCGCAAAGTGCAGCGCGCCGACATGCGCATCCGCCTCGACGACGATAGCGACGCCGAAGCGGGCCTCGAAATCGGTGATCGTGGAGCGCTTGTAGTTGAGCAGGTAGAGCGCGATCTCCGGCGTCGCACGCACGGTGATGTCATGCGTCGTGTTCTTGAGGAGATATTCCTCGACGCCGCGCAGGACATGCAAGGCAACGGAGGACTGCGACCGCACGACACCGGTACCGGCGCAATGTGCGCAGACCTGCGTCGTCGATTCGAGAACCGAGGCCCGGATACGCTGGCGCGACATTTCCAGAAGACCGAAATGCGAGATGCGGCCGACCTGAATGCGGGCGCGATCGTTCTTCAGATGGTCCTTGAGGCGCTTTTCGACCGAACGGTTGTTGCGCTTCTCTTCCATGTCGATGAAGTCGACGACGACGAGACCGGCAAGGTCGCGCAGGCGAAGCTGGCGGGCGACCTCTTCGGCAGCCTCCAGGTTCGTCTGGAGCGCCGTGTCTTCGATCGAATGTTCGCGGGTCGAGCGGCCCGAGTTGACGTCGATCGCGACCAGCGCTTCGGTCTGGTTGATAATGATGTAGCCACCGGACTTCAGCGTCACCTGCGGCTGCAGCATGCGGTCGAGCTGCGCCTCGATGCCGGAGCGCGAGAAGATCGGATGCACGTCGCGATACGGCTGAACCACCTTGGCGTGGCTCGGCATCAGCATCTTCATGAAGGCCTTCGCTTCGCGATAGCCTTCTTCGCCGGAAACGACAATCTCACTGATATCCTTGTTGTAGAGGTCGCGGATCGACCGCTTGATCAGCGATCCCTCTTCATAGACGAGGCACGGCGCGGTGGACGCCAGCGTCAGCGTGCGAACGTTTTCCCAGAGGCGCATCAGATATTCGAAGTCGCGCTTGACCTCGACCTTGGTGCGGTTGGCACCGGCCGTGCGCAGGATGACGCCCATGCCCTGGGGAACGTCGAGCGCGCGGGCGATTTCCTTCAGGCGCTTGCGGTCCGGCAGGTTGGTGATCTTGCGGGAAATCCCGCCGCCACGTGCCGTGTTCGGCATCAGAACCGAATAGCGGCCGGCCAGCGACAGATAGGTGGTGAGCGCTGCGCCCTTGTTGCCACGTTCTTCCTTGGCGACCTGGACGAGCAGGATCTGGCGACGCTTGATGACTTCCTGAATGCGGTACTGCTTGCGCGGGCGGCGTTCCTTCCGGTCCGGCACTTCTTCCATCGCATCTTCGGCGCCAACCGATTCGATGACTTCCTTTTCCTCGTGATGACCATCGTCATCATCGTCGTCGTGCCCGCGACGGCGGCTCGGCGCTTCGGAAATCGTGTCGGCATCGACCATGGCGGCCATTTCGCCGTTCGGGCCACGGCCTTCGTCGGTCTCGTCGGCGTCCCCATTGTCGGCATTTGGGCCGTCGGCGGTCGAAACACCTTCGGCAGCAGCTTCCGCCTCGGCGGCTTCAGCAGCGATGGCCTTCTTGGAGCGGCGCGCGCGCTTCGGCTTGGCTTTGGGCGCTTCTTCGACGGCGGCTGGCTCGGCCGTGATCGCGTCGACCGGGGCTTCGCTCTCAACGACACCTTCGACGGCATCGGCGGCAGCACCATCGGCGATATCGGAAACGGCAAAGTCGGAAGCGGCCGTTTCAGCCGGTGCTTCCGCTTCGTCGTGCGTTTCTGCGTCGGCAGGCGCGGCTTCGATGGCAGCAGCGGGCGAAAGCTCTTCGGCGTCGTCTGCTGCCTCGTCTTCCGACACGTCGTCATCCGAATCGAGGTCCGTGCCGGTCTCGACATGCTCGATATCGTCGTCGCGACGGGCGTCTTCAGCTTCGGCGCGCAGCAGTGCCTGACGGTCGGCCAGCGGGATCTGATAGTAGTCGGGGTGAATTTCGGCGAAGGCCAGGAAGCCGTGACGGTTGCCGCCGTAATCGACGAACGCGGCCTGAAGCGACGGTTCGACGCGCGTTACCTTTGCCAGGTAGATGTTGCCGCGGATCTGTTTCTTGTGTTCCGACTCGAAGTCGAATTCTTCTATGCGGTTGCCACGTACGACAACGACCCGCGTCTCCTCAGCGTGAGACGCGTCGATAAGCATTTTCTCTGCCATGTAAGTTGTGCTCCTCGGCGTGAGCGTGACAGGGCAGGAAAAGGACGTCCCGGAGGCGGTTCCCCACGCAGGTCACGGCGTTCGCCGGATAGATAAATTCCCGAAGGATACCGGTCATGGGCAAACAGCCGGACGGCAGAGGCAAGCGTTCCGTTTCCGGTGCTTTCCGCTTCTGACCGATCCTGCTGCGTCAA
Organism: Rhizobium sp. PP-CC-3A-592; assembly: GCF_003217095.1. GTDB lineage: Bacteria > Pseudomonadota > Alphaproteobacteria > Rhizobiales > Rhizobiaceae > Ferranicluibacter. The sequence continues at coordinate 261,501 of NZ_QJSR01000001.1, read as the reverse complement.
CATGAGATACCAAACAAGGAATGCCAAAGTCATAGGCCTTGTGGCCCGATGAGTGTGCCCTTTGCGGGGCGTGGTGTCAGACACCGTATCTTCCGGCCACCGCCGGATTGTTCTCGATTCGGAATGCGATGAAAAGTGAAGCGACGGCGGATGAAACACGCTTGCTGCGAGGACATGACGGCCGGAAGCGCGTAGTCCGCTTCCCGATCATGCTCTGGCGCCAGGGTTTTGCCCCTTGGCTGCCCGGTCGTGGAATCTATCCCGTCAACACTTTTTACCTCTGCTACGTTTATGGTTTTCATGTCACAATGGCAAGAGAAAAGCCCTTGCGCCTTAATATTGATGGAATTGCTTGTCTCGTTTTGGCGCAGTGGCGTTGCGCTCGTCGGTGGACGCCGAGCCGGTCGAAACCGTTCGGTAAGACTTGATTAACCTCGATGCGGCAAGGATGCGGATCGGGCGGGCGGAAAGGCTGCACGTCGGACGGCGTGTGCCGGCCAGCAGGGTTGGACCCGGCAGGCTTGGACCGGGCAGGCTTGGACCGGGCAGGCTTGGACGAGGTGTTCGCGAGGAGAGCGTTTTGCAGCGGAAGACGGGGCGGGAAACAAGCGGACAGCCGATGGCGGGGCGAGCCCCATCGGGTCGCGGGTTTCGTTCGCGCCTGTCGTTATCGCTTGCGGCGCTTCTTGCTAACGTCGTCATCGCGCTGGGAACGGCCGGTGCTCTTCAGGCGGAACCTGTAACCGGGCAGGGCCCGTTGCTGGCCTACGGCATGCGCATCGCCGGTGACGATGCCCGCACGCGCGTCGTCGTCGATTTCGACAGGAAGCCCGACATCTTCGTCCACTATGTCGATAATCCACCCCGCGTCATCGTTGATCTGCCCGAGACCTCCTTCGGCGTGAAGCCGGAAGACGCGCAGGCGAGGGGGCTCTTCAAGGACATCCGCTTCGGCGCCATGGGCGCAAGCAGCGCCCGCATCGTCCTCACGGCAACGAAGCCTGTCGAGATTACCGTGGCCGACGTGAAGACCGACGATGGCGGCAAGAGCTTCCGCCTCGTGCTGGATGCCGAGCGCATCGAGAAGAAACGTTTTGCCGAACTTCTGACCGAACAGACCTGGACCGGCAGCGTCGCGCTGACCAAGGCGCCGCGGGTCGATGAGCCGGCGCCCGCCTCCAGCGACTTCATCATCGCGGTGGATGCCGGCCATGGCGGCATCGATACCGGCGCGATCGGCGTCGATACCAAGATGGAAGAGAAAGCCGTCACGCTGGCATTCGCCAAGGAATTGGCGGAGACGTTGAACCGCGAGCCCGGCATCAAGGCCGTGCTGACGCGCGATGACGACGAATTCCTGTCGCTTTCGGAGCGCGTGCTCATCGCCCGGCAGAAGCAGGCGAAGCTGTTCATCTCGCTGCATGCCGACACGCTGAAGCAGCACGATATCCGCGGCGCCACCGTCTACACCATTTCGGACAAGGCCTCCGACCACCTGGCGGCAAGCCTTGCTGAACGCGAAAACCTTTCGGATCAACTGGCCGGCGTGCCGCTGGCCGACGAGCCGGCCGAGGTCGCCGACATCCTGATCGACCTGACGCGGCGCGAGACGCAGGCCTTCTCGGTCAATCTGGCCCGCTCCATCATTACGTCCTTCGAAGGGCAGATCAACCTGATCAACAATCCCCACCGCTTCGCCGGCTTTCAGGTCCTGCGGGCGGCCGACGTGCCCTCCATCCTGCTCGAACTCGGCTTCATGTCCAACAAGGAGGACGAGAAGCTGCTGGTCGATCCGGCCTGGCGCAAGAAGGTCTCCGAGCGCATCGCCGTCGCCGTCCGGCGCTACCGGGGCGGTGCCGAGGCCGACGGTGGCTGATCGCTGACGACGGCCGCCGTCGTCCGGATGCGGATGCTCTACCGGAAGTGGCCTTAAAATTAAGGATGACTTACATTATTTCGTGTCGCCCGGGCCACAGGCGCGGTGGCATCCGCACGCCGAACGGGCTAAACTGGATCAAGAGCCCTATTTTCCTCACATTCCCGTCGCTATCCCTCAAGCCGAAATCGACGGCCCGGGAATCGCCATACGGGTGTGAAATGCTCGACTGGCGCAGGCCGATAGACCGGAACGGATAGCATCGACGCGATGTCGATCCGGATTGGGTGTTCAGCTGCCTTTTGTCCGCAGGGATGCGGGGCAAGCTTGAGTTCTGCGGCAACGACATCGCAGCCCATGGGCGCGACGCTGCGGGTGACGACATGCGGAAGGATGCGGCGAGATCGCTGCCTTTCATTTGATAGCGACGACGAAGGGACCGGTAGCCAACCGATGATCAGACTGATTGGATACTTCTTCGGCGCCGGCGCCTTTTTCGTCCTTATCGCAGCGGCGGCAGCGGCCCTCTATCTCGGCAACCTCAACAAGGACCTGCCGGACTACGAGGTGCTGGCCAGCTATGCGCCCCCCGTCACCACCCGCGTCCACGCCGGCAATGGCGAGCTTATGGCCGAATACGCCCGTGAGCGCCGCCTTTACCTGCCGATCCAGGCCATCCCCGACCGCGTCAAGGCGGCCTTCATCTCGGCGGAAGACAAGAACTTCTACCAGCATCCCGGCGTCGACCTCATGGGTCTCGGCCGTGCGATTCTCGTCAACGTCCAGAACATGGGCTCCGGCCGTCGCCCCGTGGGCGCCTCGACCATCACGCAGCAGGTCGCCAAGAACTTCCTTCTCTCCGCCGACCAGACGATCGACCGCAAGATCAAGGAAGCGATCCTCTCCTTCCGCATCGAACAGGCCTATTCGAAGGACCGCATTCTCGAGCTTTACCTCAACGAGATCTTCTTCGGCCTGAACTCCTATGGCATCGCCGGCGCGGCTCTGACCTATTTCGACAAGTCGGTGACCGAACTGACCATCGCCGAAACGGCCTATCTCGCAGCCCTGCCCAAGGGCCCGTCGAATTACCACCCGTTCCGACATGAAGCCGCAGCGCTCGAGCGCCGCAACTGGGTCATCGACCGGATGGTCGAGAACGGTTACGTCACGCGGGCAGATGGCGACGAGGCAAAGACCCAGCCGCTCGGCGTTTCCGTGCGCCGTGGTGGCTCGCACCTCTTTGCGTCCGACTATTTCGCCGAGGAAGTCCGCCGCCAGATCATCCAGCGCTATGGCGACAATGCGCTGTATGAAGGCGGTCTCTCCGTCCGCACCTCGCTCGATCCGAAGATCCAGGTGGAGGCCCGCAAGGCCCTGCAGGATGGCCTCGTCAACTATGACGAGCGCCGGGGTTTTCATGGTCCGCTGAAGAGCATCGAGATCGGCGGCGATTGGGGCGTTGCCCTCGGCAAGCTCGACGCGCTCTCCGACGTGCCCGAGTGGAAGCTCGCCGTCGTGCTTGCGGTCGATGAAAAGGGTGCCGAGATCGGCATCCAGCCGTCCAAGGATGGCGCCGGTAAGGTCGGTCCCGACCGCGTCACCGGCCATATCTCGGCAAAGAACATGCAGTGGGCCTATCGCTCGTCGGAGGGCAATCGCCGTACGGCGCGCTCGCCGGAAGGTGTGGTCGGTCCGGGCGACGTCGTCTATGTCGAGGCGCTGGAGACGGATGGCGAGTATCGCCTGCGCCAGCCGCCGAAGGTTCAGGGCGGCCTCGTCGCCATGGACCCGCAGACCGGCCGCGTGCTCGCCATGGTCGGCGGCTTCTCCTATGGCCAATCCGAATTCAACCGTGCGACGCAGGCCATGCGCCAGCCGGGTTCGTCCTTCAAGCCCTTCGTCTATGCGGCCGCGCTCGACACCGGTTATACGCCGGCATCCGTCATTCTCGATGCGCCGTTCGAACTGGCACAGAACGGCCAGGTCTGGCGTCCCGAAAACTATGGCGGCGGCTCGGCAGGCCCGTCCACCTTGCGTCTCGGCATCGAAAAGTCGCGCAACCTGATGACAGTGCGTCTTGCCAACGACCTCGGCATGCCGATCGTCGCCGAATATGCCGAGCGCTTCGGCATCTACGACAAGATGCTCCCCGTCCTCGCCATGTCGCTCGGCTCCGGTGAGACCACCGTCATGCGTATGGTTTCGGCCTATTCGGTTCTCGCCAATGGCGGCAAGCAGATCAAGCCGTCTCTCATCGACCGCATTCAGGACCGCTACGGCAAGACCATCTTCCGTCACGAAGAGCGGACGTGCGAAACCTGCAACGCCCCCGACTGGCAGGAGCAGGACGAGCCGACCTTGACCGACAATCGCGAGCAGGTGCTCGACCCGATGACGGCCTATCAGATCACGTCCATGATGGAAGGCGTCATTCAGCGGGGAACCGCGGCCGGCAAGGTCACGCTCGATCGTCCGGTTGCCGGCAAGACCGGCACGACGAACGACGAGAAGGATGCTTGGTTCGTCGGATACACGCCCGACCTCGTGGCCGGCCTCTATCTCGGTTTCGACAATCCGGCCCCGCTCGGGCGCGGCGGCACCGGCGGCAGCCTCGCGGCCCCGGTCTTCAACGAGTTCATGCAGGCAGCCCTCGCCGGAACCCGCCCCACCAAGTTCATCCCGCCCGAAGGCATGAGCCTCGTGCCCGTCAACCGGAAAACCGGTATGGCGGCAGCCGAAGGCGATCCGGATACGATCATCGAGGCATTCAAGCCGGGCACCGGCCCTGCGGCCACCTTCTCGGTCATCGGCGGCGCCGATGCCTACGTGCCGCCGGAGGAGATCCTGCGCACCTCGCCGCAGGCCAACCAGGCGGTCACCTCGGGCTCCAACGGCCTGTTCTAGCCAACGCCGGATCGCGATGCGCCCGCTGCCTTTACATCGGCGGCGGGCGTCGCTATTTCACGGGCACGTTATCCGGCACGATCAAGAAAAAGAGACAATGCGCAACGAAATCGAGAATATCGTCGACGAGATCAAGCAGGCCGTAAGCCTGCTGAGGAGGCATCTTTGACTGGGATCAGGCGGTAAGACGACTGGACTGGTTGAACAACAAGGCGGAAGATCCGACCCTGTGGAACGATGCTGCGGAAGCACAGAAGCTGATGCGCGAGCGCCAGGGCCTGGACGAGGGCATCAACAGCGTGCGCGCCTTCGAGCAGCAACTGAAGGACTGCATCGAACTCATCGAACTCGGCGAGGAAGAGGGTGATGCCGACATCATCCGCGATGCCGAGGACACGCTGAAGACCTTGCGCACCGAAGCGGCCCGCCGTCAGGTGGAGGCCATGCTGTCCGGCGAGGCCGACAGCAACGACACCTATCTCGAAGTTCACTCCGGCGCCGGCGGCACCGAGAGCCAGGACTGGGCGAACATGCTTCTGCGCATGTACACGCGTTGGGCGGAGCGTCAGGGCTACAAGGTCGAACTCATGGAAATCCATGACGGGGAAGAGGCGGGCATCAAGTCCGCGACGCTTCTCGTCAAGGGTCATAACGCTTATGGCTGGATGAAGACCGAGTCGGGCGTTCACCGCCTCGTGCGCATTTCGCCCTACGACAGCAATGCCCGCCGTCACACGTCGTTCTCCTCCGTCTGGGTCTACCCGGTGGTGGATGATTCGATCCAGATCGACATCAACGAGAGCGACTGCCGCATCGACACCTACCGGTCGTCCGGCGCCGGTGGACAGCACGTCAACACGACCGACTCCGCCGTCCGCATCACCCACATGCCCTCGGGCATCGTGGTCCAGTGCCAGCAGGAGCGCTCTCAGCACAAGAACAAGGCCAAGGCCTGGGACATGCTGCGCGCCCGTCTGTACGAGTCGGAACTGAAGAAGCGTGAGGAAGCTGCCAATGCGGAAGCAGCCTCCAAGACCGAGATCGGCTGGGGCCACCAGATCCGCTCCTACGTCCTTCAGCCCTATCAGCTGGTAAAGGACCTTCGGACCGGCGTCGAAAGCACAGCCCCCTCGGACGTGCTCGATGGCGAGTTGAACGACTTCATGGAAGCAGCGCTCGCGCACCGTGTGAACGGCGGTGCCGACGCGGCGGTCGACGATCTCAGCTGATAACCCAGCGGTCGCGTGAAAGCGCGGCCGCTCTTTTCTGGGCCGACTGCGGCACGCTGTCTGCTTCCATCAGGGCTAATTCGATTCGCGCTCGATGCGGATGTCGCCGAGTTCATCGATCAGCACCGTCCAGGTCTCGATATCGCTCGCCGCGGGGTTCGTGCGCAGATAGACGGTCGCAAACAGTCCCGGCTGCTGCGTCACGCCGTCGGATGTCTCCGGCCGGATGTCGGTCACGAAAGCCTTCATTTTCGAAAACTCGTCCAGTTCGGCGGACGACACGATCTTCGGTCCGGCCGGGTCGAGTGCGATCTGTTGCAGCACGATATGGGCCGTACCGTCGGGCTGGCGGAGGGCGATCAGCTTGTAATAGCCCTTCTGCGCAGTGCTCGCAGGTGCAGACGGTGATTTTCCCTGGGGATCGAGAACCGCGGATGGATCGCCACTGTCCTCCCAGAACCCGGAGCTTGTCACGAAGGTGACGTTCGCCGGCAGCACGTCATCGGCCCGAACGGCCACCGGACAGAAGGCCGCCGTCCCGGCAAGCATGGCGATCCAAACTATACGCATCATCAGACGACCTTGTCCCGCAGGCGATTCCACTCGGTTGCGTAAGCCTGCCATAAAATTCATCTCGAATCGAATCAGTTGGAGAATTGCTCCGCGAGAATGCGGTCCGACCAGGAATAATCCGGGTCCGACAAGATCCGCGCCGTCATCTCCTCGGATTCGGCGATGCGCACGGAGACGACGGATTTCACTTCGACATGGTCGGCCACCGCATTGACCGGCCGCTTGTCCGTCTCGAGGATCTCGATCTCCACCGTGACCTTGTTGGGCAACAGGGCGCCACGCCAGCGGCGAGGCCGGAAGGGACTGACCGGCGTCAGGGCGAGAAGCGGTGCTTCGAGCGGCAGGATGGGGCCGTGGGCGGAGAGATTGTAGGCCGTCGATCCGGCCGGGGTGGAGAGGAGGATGCCGTCGCAGATCAGTTCTTCCAGCCGCACGCGGCCATCGACCGTGATCTTGAGTTTGGCAGCCTGATAGGACTGTCGGAAGAGGTAGACTTCGTTGATCGCGAGCGCACTGAAGACCTGCCCCTCGCTGTCGCGCGTCTGCATCTCCAGCGGCCGGAAGGCGTTCTCCACGGCATTCTCCAGCCGTTCGCGCAGCTTCTCGGTGCTGTAGCGGTTCATCAGGAAGCCGACGGAGCCGCGGTTCATGCCGTAGACCAGCTTACCGGTGTTCATCGTCTTATGAAGCGTCTGCAGCATGAAACCGTCACCACCAAGGGCGACGATGACGTCGGCTGCTTCCGGATCGGCATTGCCGTAGATGGCCGTCAGTTCCGCGGCCGCTTTCTGCGCTTCCTCCGCCGGGGATGGAGCAAAGGCGATCGTCTCGAAGGTGCGGAGCATGATGTGCCTTGCCATTGCCTGGACAAGCCGCCAAGGGCGGCCGGGGCCGACGCCGGCCGAGGGCCATCATGCATAAAATCCCGCAGTATGAAAGGGATAGCGAGAAGAAAGGACGTCATATGGCAAGGGGTTCGGCAGGATGACACGGACGACTTCAGTCTCCACCCATGCGCAAAAACAGAAACACCGCACGCTTTCGGGACGTACGGTGTTGATGCAGAGGTTCCCTGACGATGCAACGAACCCGGTCGCATCGTCAGGGAAAGCCATTGTGCCGGGACGGCCTATATCATGATCTCGCCGCCGGTGACCGGTACCACGGCACCGGTCATGTAGCTGCCGAGATCGGATGCGAGCAACACATAGGCGCCCGCAAGTTCGGCCGGCTGTCCCGCGCGACCGAGCAGCGTCTGCTTGCCGAACTCTGCCGCCTTTTCGGCAGGCATGGTCGAGGGAATGAGGGGCGTCCAGATCGGCCCGGGCGCAACGGCGTTTACGCGAATGCCCTTTTCGGCCAGCATCTCGGCAAGACCCGCCGTGAAATTGGAGATCGCACCCTTGGTGGACGCATAGGCCAGAAGCTGCGGCGAGGGCTGCCGCGACTGGATCGACGTCGTATTGACGATCGCGCTGCCCGGCTTCATGTGCGGTGCAGCCGCCTTCGAAAGGAAGAACGACGCATAGATATTGGTTCGGAAGGTGGTGTCCCATTCCTCCGCGGTGATGTCGGAAATATCCGCATAGGTTCGCTGGAAGGCGGCATTGTTCACGAGGATATCGATGCGGCCGAGTTCGCCAACGGTTTTCTCGACCAGCGAGATGCAGTGATCTTCCGACTGGATGTCGCCGCGGACCACGACGCACTTACGGCCGGCTTCACGAACCCACTTCGCCGTTTCCTCCGCATCCTCATCCTCGTTCAGATACGAAATGACGATATCGGCACCTTCCCGGGCATAGGCGATGGCCACGGCCCGGCCGATGCCCGAATCGCCACCCGTGATCAGGGCCACCTTGCCCTCCAGAAGATGATTGCCCTTGTAGGTCTTCTCACCGTGATCCGGCAAAGGATCCATCAGTCGCGTCAGCCCGGGAGGGGCCTGTTGCTGTTCGGGATGGGGCGGCGTCGGTCTTCTGGCGTCGGACATGGGTGTCTCCTCTAAGCGTTCCGACGCTAACGAGAACCTCCCCACAACGTTCCAGGCAATGTGACCTGCGAAGGCGCGGCGCGACAGTTCGGGCAAGCGCTATGCCGCTGTCCCTCAAAGCGAGATTACGCCAGCGCCAACGCGAACCGAAAGACGACATAACTAATTGCTGCGGTTGCCACTAAGGCGGTGGCGATCAACGAGGCATTCTTCATGCCGTGCTTCCTCGCCGCAAATTGAGACCGTATTTTGTCTGGCGCGATGCCAGCTGTCGCGTTCTCGCTGAATGCCATCGGCGACCATCTTCGTCGGGTCCGTCTCGCCCCGCGTCATATGCTCGGCAACGATGGCCCACGCCGTCCGCCAGATATCGTCTGAAGCCACTGGTCTCTCCCATTGTCGGCAGAGCTTACCCGGCCATGCTGAAGCGAAGCTTGTGTGCAAGCGCAGGCACATGGGTATGACGGCGCGTCGAGTGAGCGCATCTATGATTCCGCAGGGAGTGCGTTACCTTGAACATCCATGCCGCGAAGTTTCCTGCGGCACACGCTTAAAGATGGAGAAGGCATGTTCCTGCGCACAGTGGATTGGCCGAAAGCCGTTGCCATGGTCGGCGATATTGCGAAAGGAACGGCATCCGTCACGCTTCGCACCTATTCGCGAAAGAACCCGAAGGCCCACGGCGCGATCGACACCTATGGCTGGAGCTTTCATCAGGTTCAGGCGTACGGACAGTCCGAGACAAGACCGACCCGGCTCGTGGGGGCGGATCAGCTCAGCCGTGCCTTGCTCGGTGTTGCAGCGCCGGACGACACGTTCTTCGCATATGAGGTGGATGGCGGAGTGGACTACGAAGCCGACGCCAAGTGCCTGGTAAAGGAGTTCAATGACATCGCCGCCACGGTGGTTTCCGTCACTGTCGGTGCGGTTTCCATCTCATGGTTTCTCGTCGTCCTGCATCAAAACAGCGACATCATTCACTGGAAGATGCGCTACCATGAACGGGATCAAAGGCCGGATATTTCGGGATTGTGAGCTGTCTGCCGACCGCACATACTCTCCGCGCTATCCGCCAGTGATCAGGCCGCTATTTCTTGTGGCGGATAAGTCAGTTCGATGGGAATTGTCTCAATCGGCATCACCGGTCCGATAAAGGCAATTGAAAATACATCGCGTCGAAGAGGGACCAGAAGTTGGCGCACGAGCGCTAACCATTCTTTTCGTAACAGAAAATGAGAAATTGTGGTGCCCCCACCAGGACTCGAACCCGGGACCCCCTGATTACAAATCAGGTGCTCTACCAACTGAGCTATAAGGGCAGCTGCGGAGGAATTAGCAGATTCCTCCGGCGTGTAAAGTGGGAAATGTTTGCCGGTGCCGTGCTGGCCTACCGTTTCAGGTGGGCGCGTGCGGCGTAGAGGGCGATGGCGGCGGCGTTGGAGACGTTGAGGGATTTGATGGCGCCGGGCATGTCGAGGCGGGCGAGGGCCGAGACCGTGTCGCGCGTCTTCTGGCGCAACCCTTTTCCTTCGGCACCGAGCACAAGTGCTACACGGTCGCCAGCAAAAGTGCTTTCCAGCGGTGCCGGACCTTCCGAATCAAGCCCGATCGAGTGGAAGCCGAGGCTGTGCAGCTCTTCGAGAGCCTCGGCAAGATTGGTGATCTGGATGTAGGGGATCAACTCCATGGCGCCGGAGGCGGATTTCGCCATCACGCCCGATTCGGTCGGGCTATGGCGCATGGTGGTGATGACGGCACCGGCATCGAACGCCACGGCCGAGCGCAGCACGGCGCCGACATTGTGCGGGTCGGTGATCTGATCGAGGACGAGGATCAGCGGGCTGTCCTTCAGTGCGGAAAGCCGGCGCACCGGCAGGGGCTTGGTTTCCAGCATGACGCCCTGGTGGATGGCGTCGGGGCCGAGGATCTTGTCGAGATCCTGTGGCGAGACGATCTCCACCGGAAAGGGCAGGGACTCGGTATTCTTGATTTCCAAGCGCACGAGCGCGTTCAGGGTCGCCGAGAGGCTGACGATCTTGCGTTCGGGATTGGCTAACGCCGCCTTGACGGTATGGATGCCGTAAAGCTGGACCTGATCGGGCGCAAGCGGTGGCGCCTGCCACTCTCCCTTTCCGCCTTTTCCGCGGCGATCTTCGGGCGGCGTCGGAATTTCTCCGCGCTCGCGCTTCTGATCGCGATGTGCCCGGCGCAGCGTTGCATAATGGGTGTCTTTGGCGCTCTTGTCGCCCGAAGGATCTTTGCTCATGCCGAATGTATATCGGGCAAGGGCTGGTAGGGAAACCATTTTCCCGCAGCTCACGCGACCTATCGGCAGCACGCTTCGGGTATCGGCTGTGGAAGATTTCCAACTTTTGAAAAAACTGGTGACGTCGTGTTGACAGGAGGAAACGAGGCGGTCATATACCCGGCGCAGATCAAGGGGCGGCACAAACAGCCGCTTCCGAAGATCGCACTGGTCGCTTGATCCCGACGGAATACTGGAGGGATGCCCGAGTGGTTAAAGGGGACGGACTGTAAATCCGTTGGCTCAGCCTACGTTGGTTCAAATCCAACTCCCTCCACCATTCTGTCGCACGGATCAAGACCCCCGCGGGTATAGCTCAATGGTAGAGCAGCAGCCTTCCAAGCTGAATACGCGGGTTCGATTCCCGCTACCCGCTCCAATACGTCCGCCTTTTTGCCTTGCGCGTGCGCGCGATATCGTGCCCTGCTGCGCGGCTCCCCTCCATTGTATTCGACCGGTGCACATCCCACATGCGGGACTGACGGTTGGCGGTTCCCGATGGGGATCTTCCGGCCATTTCCACCGGCGCAAATAGGCCTTGCGCAATTCTTTCGAAACCCTTAAACGCCTCCCCAAACCGGCCGGCGGCATACTGGCCTGCCGGGCCGTATCTCATTGATCACAGGAAAACATACCCATGGCAAAGAGCAAGTTTGAACGCAACAAGCCGCACGTGAACATCGGAACGATCGGTCACGTCGACCATGGCAAGACGTCGCTGACGGCAGCGATCACGAAGTACTTCGGCGAATACAAGGCGTACGACCAGATCGACGCTGCTCCGGAAGAAAAGGCCCGCGGCATCACCATCTCGACGGCACACGTCGAATATGAGACGCCGGCTCGCCACTACGCGCACGTCGACTGCCCCGGCCACGCCGACTACGTCAAGAACATGATCACCGGTGCGGCCCAGATGGACGGCGCGATCCTCGTCTGCTCGGCAGCCGATGGCCCGATGCCCCAGACCCGCGAGCACATCCTGCTCGCCCGTCAGGTCGGCGTTCCCGCGATCGTCGTGTTCCTCAACAAGGTCGACCAGGTCGATGACGCCGAGCTTCTCGAGCTCGTCGAGCTGGAAGTGCGCGAGCTTCTGTCGTCCTACGACTTCCCCGGCGACGACATTCCGATCGTCAAGGGCTCGGCTCTGGCTGCTCTGGAAGATTCCGACAAGAAGATCGGCGAAGACGCGATCCGCGAACTGATGGCAGCGGTCGACGCGTACATCCCGACGCCCGAGCGTCCGATCAACATGCCGTTCCTGATGCCGATCGAAGACGTGTTCTCGATCTCGGGCCGTGGTACGGTCGTGACCGGTCGCGTCGAGCGCGGCATCGTCAAGGTCGGTGAAGAAGTCGAGATCGTCGGCATCCGTGCGACGTCCAAGACGACGGTCACCGGCGTCGAAATGTTCCGCAAGCTGCTCGATCAGGGCCAGGCCGGCGACAACATCGGTGCTCTCGTCCGCGGCGTGACCCGTGACGGCGTCGAGCGTGGTCAGATCCTGTGCAAGCCGGGCTCTGTCAAGCCGCACAAGAAGTTCATGGCCGAAGCCTATATCCTGACGAAGGAAGAAGGCGGCCGTCATACGCCGTTCTTCACCAACTACCGTCCGCAGTTCTACTTCCGCACGACGGACGTTACGGGCATTGTGACGCTTCCCGAAGGCACGGAAATGGTCATGCCGGGCGACAACGTCACCGTTGCCGTCGAGCTGATCGTTCCGATCGCGATGGAAGAAAAGCTGCGCTTCGCGATCCGCGAAGGCGGCCGTACCGTCGGCGCCGGCATCGTGGCTTCGATCGTCGAGTAATCCGGAACGGCGACGTCACGGCATTTCGGTGCCGTGCCATCGATCGACGAATGACATTATGGAAAGCGCCGCCTTCGGGTGGCGCTTTTCTCGTTTCAGAGCGGGAAACGCGGATGTTCGAATACCTCTGTCTCCTCCCGCTTGCTCTTCGCCGCCAATGCGTTAGATCCGCCTTGCCATTCTGGAGGATATACCGTGAAGAAACGCATTCTGTTTACCGGCGGCGCCGGCAAGGCCGGCCGGCATGTCGTGCCGTATCTGCTGGACGCCGGCTACGAGGTCCACAATCTCGACCTCGTGCCGCTCGACCATCCCGGCGTTACCAATCTCATCGTCGACATCACGGATAGCGGGCAGGTCTTTAACGCATTGTCCATGCACGCCGACATGCCCGATCTCGATCGCGCACCGATCCGCAAGGGCAGGGGCATGCAGCCCTACGATGCCGTGGTGCACTTCGCGGCCATTCCGCGCATCCTGATCAAGCCTGACAACGAAACCTTCCGCATCAACACGATCGGCACCTACAACGTCATCGAAGCCGCCGCGAAATTCGGCGTCCGCAAGATCCTCGTCGCCTCCAGCGAAACGACCTACGGCATCTGCTTTGCCGAGGGACATCGCGACGTCGGCAAGTTCCCCTTGGAGGAAGACGACGATGTCAGCCCCATGGACAGCTACGGCCTGTCCAAGGTGCTGAACGAGAAGACGGCACGGGCCTTTGCCGAGCGCTTCGGGATCGATATCTACGCGATCCGGATCGGCAACGTCATCGAGCCTCATGAGTATGCGATGTTCCCGGCATGGTTTGCCGATCCGACCATCCGCAAGCGCATCGCCTGGAGCTATATCGACGCACGGGATCTCGGGCAGATCTGCAAGCTCGGCATCGAGAAGGACGGGCTTGGTTTCCAAGTGTTCAACGCCGCCAACGATACGACGTCCGCCAACACGCCGACGGCGGATCTTCTTCGCGATTTCTTCCCGAATGTGCCGGTATCGCGTGAACTCGGGACCTATGAGAGCCTCTTGTCCAACCGGAAAATCCGCGACGTCCTTGGTTTCAGCCAGGAGCACGACTGGCGGAAATACGTACCGGTCTCCGGCTGATGTCTTTACTTTAACGATCGCGTGGCGCGGTTCGATCGCGCCACGCGATCCTGCGAATGACCTCCCAAGTTTTTGGGGTTTCGCAATAGAGATGCGGAGACTATCCTAGGAAAGCTTTGACGCACAATTGCGTCCTGAAGCGTCTGCCGCCGGCACATCCGAAGCGAGCGGTATCAATGTCTCCTGTGCGGTCCGCGTTCCAGGTGATGGATTTTCGACAGGGCGTGTCCATCGATGGAAATCGATTGTCAGCCCCGAACGGTGGAACACACGCATGATTACGATGTCCCGAACGGCTCTTGCCGCCGCTTGCTATGCGCTTGCGGCCTTCAGTCTCCCTCTTGCTGCACAGGCAGAGGATCGCCTGATCTGGCAGCCCACCAAGTCGGGCGAAAACGGCATGCATCTGCGGATGGGTATCAAGCTTCCGGTGAACGGGGAGGCGAGCGCAGGCGCCGACGTGGCGGTGGCCGCCAGCCGTTCCGGCCGCGTCGAGGACACGCCGGTCGATGTCTGGGCGCGCGTTGCCGTTCGCCGCGGCACGAGAACGGCCGTGGTCACCAGCCGAACCATTGACGGTGTGTTCGACCCACGGACGGGGAACGGCAATCTGGATGTCGGCATGGATCGGAAGCGAATCCTGAGCGAAAGCTTCGATCTGGAGCGCGGCCGCAGCGTCAACGTCTCTTGCAACGCGCATCTCAAGCGCTGCGAGAATGTCGTTCTCAGCCAGTCGGCCCGTTTGTCGGCCGTGGCGACGGGAACGGCGCTCGTCGCGGAAGGGAATTATTCCTCCGCGACCCTCGATTTCTCCAACGTCGTTCGCGTCGAGCAGAGGGTCACGCGGAAGATGAATGTGACGGCCGCGCTTGCCGCGCCGTTCAAGAATGATCGACAGCCGAGCATCAGCCTGTCCTACGCCTTCAACTGGTAGGCCTGCGCGTTCAATTCGTGGACGGAGGGTGCGGTCCCGGCCGAAAAGATGAAAAGGGCTCTTGCCAATCCGGCGCGCCCGTCTTAAAGGAGCGCACGGTCGATATGACGACGATACGCTCCCCGGAGTTGTTCCGTCTGCGCCGTGAAGGGGTATAGCTCAGTTGGTAGAGCGGCGGTCTCCAAAACCGCAGGTCGTCGGTTCAAGCCCGGCTGCCCCTGCCATTTTCATATGTAATAGTGTCATTCCATAGCGACAAATCTGGTCGCGACTGTCGAAGCAACGACGTTTTATATATCGGAAAGGCGGTTTGGCGCCCCCGGTGTTGGGTGGCATAATTCGCTTAAAAGATCGGAAAGTCCTTGTGATTTTCAGATTCGGTCTTTATGTAGGGTCCAACAGACACGCGGCGCGTGGGGCTGAGCATTCAGCTTTACGGGCCGTCAAGGCGTGAGCAATCAATGGCAGTGAAGACTAACCCCGTAACGTTTCTGAAGCAGGTCCGCTCCGAGACGGCAAAAGTGACATGGCCCTCCCGCCGGGAAACCGTGATCTCCACGCTGATGGTGTTTATCATGGTCATCATTTCTGCGGCTTTCTTCTTTGCTGCGGATCAATTGATGGGCTGGCTCATCGGCCTCGTCCTCAATGTCGGCATCTAATCGAGTGGGAATGAACATGGCTCCGCGTTGGTATATCGTTCACGCCTATTCGAACTTCGAGAAGAAGGTTGCCGAGTCGATCGAAGAGAAGGCCAAGCAGAAGGGCTTGAGCCATCTGTTTGAGAAGATCCTCGTTCCGACGGAAAAGGTTGTCGAAGTCCGCCGCGGCCGCAAGGTCGATGCCGAGCGCAAGTTCTTCCCGGGTTATGTGATGGTTCGCGCCAACCTGACGGATGAGGCCTATCACCTCATCAAGAATACACCGAAGGTCACCGGGTTCCTCGGTTCCGACAATAAGCCTGTTCCGATCCCGGACCATGAGGCCGAGCGTATTCTCGGTCAGGTTCAGGACGGTGTTGACAGGCCGAAGCCCTCGATCTCGTTTGAGGTTGGCGAGCAGGTCCGCGTTTCTGACGGTCCCTTCGCCTCGTTCAACGGCATCGTTCAGGATGTCGACGAAGAGCGGGCTCGTCTCAAGGTCGAAGTTTCGATCTTCGGTCGTGCAACGCCTGTCGATCTCGAATTCGCTCAGGTCGAGAAGGTCTGAGCTGACGTAATGACGATCCGCCCAAGGGTGGATCTTCAGGCGGCGACATCGCCGCCACCGCGTGGAAGGGGAAGGGCTCTTAGCCGGACCCGGAAACCGCACCACGCAACCGCAGCCGCCGGATTTCATCGAGATACGGCATCCGTGACCGGGAAACCGGTCGAACGCCCGGTCCAAGATGCGCCTTCATGGTGTTTCCGAGGGTCGGGCAGAGAAAAGGCAGAGAGTAATGGCTAAGAAAGTTATGGGCCAGCTCAAGCTGCAGGTGAAGGCAGGGTCGGCAAATCCGTCCCCGCCGATCGGTCCTGCACTTGGTCAGCGCGGCATCAACATCATGGAATTCTGCAAGGCGTTCAATGCCGCCACGCAGGAAATGGAAAAGGGCATGCCGATCCCGGTCGTCATCACCTACTTCCAGGACAAGTCCTTTACCTTCGCGATGAAGAAGCCGCCGGTCAGCTACTTCCTCAAGAAGGAAGCAAAGATCACCTCGGGCTCCAAGACCCCGGGCAAGGGCGGCGCTGCCGCAACCCTCACCAAGGCTCAGATCCGTTCGATCGCCGAAGCCAAGATGAAGGACCTCAATGCAGCCGATATCGAAGGCGCGATGACCATGATCGAGGGCTCCGCCCGCGCCATGGGTCTGGAAGTGGTGGCGTAAGATGACAAAGCTTGCAAAGCGCGTACAGAAGACCCGCGAAGGCGTCGATCCCACCAAGATCTACAGCCTGTCGGACGCTATCGGCATGGTCAAGGAACGGGCGATCGCCAAGTTCGACGAAACCATCGAAGTGGCCATGAACCTCGGCGTTGACCCGCGTCACGCTGACCAGATGGTCCGTGGCGTCGTCAACCTGCCGAACGGCACCGGCCGCGACGTTCGCGTCGCTGTTTTCGCACGTGGCGCCAAGGCTGACGAAGCCCGCGCTGCTGGTGCAGACGTCGTTGGCGCTGAAGATCTCGTCGAGATCGTCCAGGGCGGCAAGATCGACTTCGATCGTTGCATCGCGACCCCGGACATGATGCCGCTCGTCGGCCGTCTCGGCAAGGTTCTCGGCCCCCGCGGCATGATGCCGAACCCGAAGGTCGGTACCGTGACCATGGACGTCACCGGCGCTGTTAAGGCTTCCAAGGGTGGCGCTGTCGAGTTCCGCGTCGAGAAGGCTGGTATCATCCACGCCGGCATCGGCAAGGCCTCGTTCGCTCCGGGCGCTCTGGAAGAAAACATCCGTGCCTTCGCAGATGCCGTCATCAAGGCGAAGCCGGCAGGTGCCAAGGGCAACTACGTCAAGCGCGTCGCGATTTCCTCGACCATGGGTCCGGGCGTCAAGATCGATCTGTCGACGCTCAGCGTCGCCTGATGTCGTCGGCGGGGTGAAAGCTCTGCCGAACACGAATTCCGGTCCTTCGGGACCGGATCTCCGGGCTTCGGCCCGGAACTCCTGTCCGAGATTGCAGGTGGTTATCCCTTAATCACTGATGCCTGCATGAGACGGGTGAGACCCGAATTTGTCCCGCGGCTCCGGCCAAGGGAAACATCGGTTCGAACCTCGGCTTGCCTTGTGAGCGCCTCGCGGTGCTTCGCAGGGGACAGGATCCTCGAGCGTCGCACGGGATCGTTTTATCCCGCGCGGCAAAGGCAAACCCGGCAGGCCTGCAGGATTGCGGTCTGCCAACTGGAGATAGGCAGTGGAAAGAGCGGAAAAACGCGAATTCGTCACGGAGCTGAACGAAGTCTTCAAGGCTTCTGGTTCGGTTGTCGTGGCCCACTATGCCGGCGTCACCGTTGCGCAAATGAACGATTTTCGTTCGAAGATGCGCGCAGCTGGCGGCACCGTCAAAGTCGCGAAGAACCGCCTGGCCAAGATTGCCCTTCAGGGTACGGAGTCCGAAGGGATCATCGATCTCTTCAAGGGTCAGACGCTGATTGCATACAGCGTCGATCCGATCGTGGCTCCCAAGGTCGTCGTGGATTTCGCCAAGACCAACGACAAGGTCGTTGTTCTCGGTGGTTCCATGGGCACCACAACGCTGAATGCGGAAGGCGTCAAGTCGCTTGCGACCCTGCCTTCGCTGGACGAACTGCGTGGAAGGCTGCTGGGCATGATCCAGACGCCGGCTACCCGGATCGCAAGCGTTGTTGCAGCACCGGCAAGCCAGCTTGCCCGCGTGTTCGCGGCCTACGCCAAGAAGGACGAAGAAGCCGCATAAGGCGGTTTTTCGCTGTTTATATCAACATCGGTTCGAATTGAACAAAAGGAACTATGACTATGGCTGATCTCTCTAAGATCGTTGAAGACCTCTCCTCGCTGACCGTTCTGGAAGCCGCAGAACTGTCGAAGCTTCTCGAAGAAAAGTGGGGCGTTTCCGCTGCTGCACCGGTAGCCGTTGCTGCTGCCGGCGGCGCTGGCGCTGCTGCTCCCGTCGAAGAAGAAAAGACCGAGTTCGACGTTATCCTCGCGGAAGTCGGCGCAAACAAGATCAACGTCATCAAGGAAGTCCGCGCCATCACCGGCCTGGGCCTCAAGGAAGCCAAGGATCTCGTCGAAGCTGCTCCGAAGGCCGTCAAGGAAGGCGTCACCAAGGCAGAAGCTGCTGACCTCAAGAAGAAGCTTGAAGACACCGGCGCCAAGGTTGACGTCAAGTAATCTGGCTTTACGACAGAGAGAGGCGGCCCGTAAGGGCTGCCTCTCTTTGACCGTTTTTCGAACGTATTACCTAAAAGCCCCCACATAATTGGCTTTTTGGTAATGGGTTCTTCAAGAGGATGGTCCCGGCACCTGGACGACACGGCATTCCGCGCTTTGTGTCCAGGGCCGCGAGACGAGATTGAACAATCCATCTTAGACGGGGTCGACTGGCCATCGGTCCCCGTCCGCTGCAGGCCCGGATGCACATATTGAAGGAGCGACGATGGCTCAGACCCTTACATTTAACGGTCGCAGGCGCGTACGCAAGTTTTTCGGCAAAATCCCCGAAGTCGCAGAAATGCCGAACCTCATTGAGGTTCAGAAGGCGTCCTACGACCAGTTCCTGATGGTCAAGGAGCCGGCTGGCGGCCGTCCTGACGAGGGGCTGCAGTCGGTTTTCAAGTCCGTCTTCCCGATCAGCGACTTCTCCGGCGCTTCCATGCTGGAGTTCGTTTCCTACGAGTTCGAGCCCCCGAAGTTCGACGTCGACGAATGCCGTCAGCGCGACCTGACCTACGCAGCGCCGCTCAAGGTGACGTTGCGCCTCATCGTGTTCGATATCGATGAAGATACGGGCGCGAAGTCCGTCAAGGACATCAAGGAACAGAACGTTTACATGGGCGACATGCCGCTCATGACGAATAATGGCACGTTCATCGTCAATGGCACCGAGCGCGTCATCGTCTCGCAGATGCACCGTTCGCCGGGCGTGTTCTTCGACCACGACAAGGGCAAGAGCCACTCGTCGGGCAAGCTGCTGTTCGCCGCACGCGTCATTCCGTATCGCGGTTCCTGGCTCGATATCGAATTCGACGCCAAGGACATCGTGCACGCACGTATCGACCGTCGCCGCAAGATCCCCGTCTCCTCCCTGCTGATGGCACTCGGCATGGACGGCGAGGAGATCCTCGAGACGTTCTACACCAAGTCCTTCTACAAGCGTGACGGCAAGGGCTGGCGGATTCCGTTCCAGCCGGAGGTCCTGAAGGGCCAGAAGGCCATCACCGAGATGGTCGACGCCGACACCGGCGAAGTCGTCGTGGAAAGCGGCAAGAAGCTGACTCCGCGCCTGCTGCGTTCGCTGACCGAGAAGGGCCTGAAGGCTATCAAGGCGTCCGACGACGATCTCTACGGCAACTACCTAGCCGAGGACCTCGTCAACACGGAAACCGGTGAAATCTTCCTGGAAGCCGGCGACGAGATCGACGAGAAGACCCTGGGCGTCATCCTTGCTGCAGGCTTCGATGAGATCCCGGTTCTCGACATCGACCACATCAATGTCGGTGCCTACATCCGCAACACGATCGCCGTCGATAAGAACGAAAACCGTCAGGACGCCCTGTTCGATATCTACCGCGTTATGCGCCCGGGCGAGCCGCCGACCATGGATTCGGCCGAAGCCATGTTCAACACGCTGTTCTTCGATTCGGAGCGTTACGATCTCTCCGCCGTCGGCCGCGTGAAGATGAATATGCGTCTCGACGTCGACGCTGCCGATACGGTCCGCGTTCTGCGTAAGGAGGATATCCTTGCCGTGGTCCGGATGCTGGTCGATCTGCGTGACGGCAAGGGCGAAATCGACGACATCGACAACCTCGGCAACCGCCGCGTTCGTTCCGTCGGCGAGCTGATGGAAAATCAGTATCGTCTCGGCCTGCTCCGCATGGAGCGCGCTATCAAGGAGCGCATGTCGTCGATCGAGATCGACACCGTCATGCCGCAGGACCTGATCAACGCCAAGCCGGCGGCTGCCGCCGTGCGCGAGTTCTTCGGTTCCTCGCAGCTGTCGCAGTTCATGGACCAGGTGAACCCGCTCTCGGAAATCACCCACAAGCGCCGTCTTTCGGCTCTTGGACCGGGCGGTCTGACCCGTGAGCGCGCAGGCTTCGAAGTCCGCGACGTTCACCCGACTCACTACGGCCGTATTTGCCCGATCGAGACGCCGGAAGGCCCGAACATCGGTCTGATCAACTCGCTTGCGACCTTCGCCCGCGTCAACAAGTACGGCTTCATCGAAAGCCCGTACCGCAAGATCGTGGACGGCAAGGTGACGCGCGAAGTGGTCTACCTCTCTGCCATGGAAGAGGCCAAGTACCACGTTGCACAGGCGAACTCCGTGCTGAACGCAGAGAACGAATTCGAAGAAGAATTCGTCGTCTGCCGTCACTCGGGCGAAGTCATGCTGACGCCGCGCGACCAGATCAACCTGATGGACGTCTCGCCGAAGCAGCTCGTGTCCGTTGCCGCCGCTCTCATCCCGTTCCTTGAGAACGACGATGCGAACCGCGCGCTCATGGGCTCGAACATGCAGCGTCAGGCCGTGCCTCTGCTGCGCGCCGAAGCGCCCTTCGTGGGCACGGGCATGGAACCTGTCGTCGCTCGTGACTCGGGCGCCGCCATCGCGGCTCGCCGCAGCGGCGTCGTCGACCAGGTCGACGCGACGCGTATCGTTATCCGCGCCACGGAAGATCTGGAGTCCGGCAAGTCCGGCGTCGATATCTATCGCCTGCAGAAGTTCCAGCGCTCCAACCAGAACACCTGCGTCAACCAGCGCCCGCTGGTCACCGTCGGTGACATCCTGAACAAGGGCGACATCATCGCGGACGGTCCCTCGACCGACCTCGGTGACCTCGCACTCGGCCGCAACGCGCTCGTCGCGTTCATGCCCTGGAACGGCTACAACTACGAGGACTCGATCCTGCTGTCCGAGCGCATCGTGCGCGACGACGTGTTCACCTCCATCCACATCGAAGAATTCGAAGTGATGGCGCGCGACACGAAGCTGGGTCCGGAAGAAATCACGCGCGACATTCCGAACGTTTCGGAAGAAGCGCTAAAGAACCTCGACGAAGCCGGCATCGTCTATATCGGTGCGGAAGTGCAGCCGGGCGACATCCTCGTCGGCAAGATCACGCCGAAGGGTGAAAGCCCGATGACGCCGGAAGAAAAGCTCCTGCGCGCCATCTTTGGCGAAAAGGCTTCCGACGTCCGCGACACGTCCATGCGCATGCCCCCGGGCACGTTCGGGACCATCGTCGAAGTTCGCGTTTTCAATCGCCACGGCGTTGAGAAGGACGAGCGTGCGATGGCGATCGAGCGCGAGGAAATCGAACGTCTCGCAAAGGACCGCGACGACGAGCAGGCGATTCTCGACCGCAACGTCTATGCGCGCCTGATCGACATGCTGCGCGGCCACGCCGCCGTTGCAGGTCCGAAGAGCTTCAAGAAGGGCACGGAGCTGACCAACGCGATCGTCTCCGAATATCCCCGCTCGCAGTGGTGGATGTTCGCTGTCGAGGACGAAAAGGCTCAGGGCGAGATCGAAGCTCTGCGGGGCCAGTACGACGAGTCGAAGTCGCTGCTCGAGCATCGCTTCATGGACAAGGTCGAAAAGGTCCAGCGCGGCGACGAAATGCCTCCGGGCGTCATGAAGATGGTCAAGGTCTTTGTCGCTGTGAAGCGCAAGATCCAGCCGGGCGACAAGATGGCCGGCCGTCACGGCAACAAGGGTGTCGTGTCGCGCATCGTTCCGATCGAAGACATGCCGTTCCTGGAAGACGGTACGCATGTGGACGTGGTTCTGAACCCGCTGGGCGTGCCATCGCGCATGAACGTCGGCCAGATCCTCGAGACGCACCTCGGCTGGGCTTGCGCCGGCATGGGTCGCAAGATCGGTGACATGCTCGACGCCTACAAGGCAGGCGCCGACATTCAGCCGCTGCGCGACACCATCGACAGCGTCATCGGATCTGGTCCGAAGGGCGAGCCGATCAAGGACTATGACGACGACAGCATCGTTCGTCTGGCCGAGCAGACGCGCCGCGGCGTGTCGATCGCAACGCCGGTGTTCGACGGCGCTGTGGAAGCCGACGTCAACGAGATGCTGGCGCAGGCAGGCCTGAACGTTTCGGGTCAGTCCACGCTCTATGATGGCCGTACCGGCGATCAGTTCGACCGTCAGGTGACCGTCGGCTACATCTACATGCTGAAGCTGAACCACCTCGTGGACGACAAGATCCACGCGCGTTCGATCGGTCCTTACTCGCTGGTCACCCAGCAACCGCTCGGCGGCAAGGCCCAGTTCGGCGGTCAGCGCTTCGGGGAAATGGAAGTCTGGGCGCTGGAAGCCTACGGCGCCGCCTACACGCTGCAGGAAATGCTGACGGTGAAGTCGGACGACGTGGCCGGACGAACCAAGGTCTACGAGGCGATCGTGCGCGGCGACGACACATTCGAGGCAGGCATTCCGGAGAGCTTCAACGTTCTCGTCAAGGAAATGCGCTCCCTCGGCCTGTCCGTCGAGCTCGAGAACTCGAAGCTTGACGAGCTCCAGCCGACGCAGCTGCCGGACGCCGCTGAATAAAACGCGATTGACGCGCGCGCCTCGACCAGGCGCGCGCAGGTCCTGCCGGTCGTCTTCCGAAAAGAGATGACGGGGCAGGGCGCTGAGCCGCACCCGATGCGGTTTTATCCGTTTGACGAGCAGAGGGGCCGGCGCCCCGGGAAATGCCGGCCACCCGCGCTCATGATAAGGGGCCTTGCCCCAAAGGAGATAGGCATGAACCAAGAGGTCATGAACCTTTTCAATCCGCAGATGCCTGCACAGACCTTCGATTCGATCCGCATCTCGATCGCGTCGCCGGAGAAGATTCTCTCGTGGTCGTTCGGCGAGATCAAGAAGCCGGAAACCATCAACTACCGTACGTTCAAGCCGGAACGCGACGGCCTTTTCTGCGCGCGCATCTTCGGGCCGATCAAGGACTATGAGTGCCTGTGCGGCAAGTACAAGCGCATGAAGTACAAGGGCATCATCTGCGAAAAGTGCGGCGTGGAAGTCACGCTGTCGCGCGTTCGCCGCGAGCGCATGGGCCACATCGAGCTCGCTGCGCCGGTTGCCCATATCTGGTTCCTGAAGTCCCTGCCGAGCCGCATCTCGACGCTGCTCGACATGACGCTGAAGGATATCGAACGCGTTCTCTACTTCGAAAACTACATCGTCACCGAGCCGGGCCTGACCTCTCTGAAGGAGAACCAGCTTCTCTCGGAAGAAGAGTACATGATCGCCGTCGACGAGTTCGGCGAAGATCAGTTCACGGCGATGATCGGTGCTGAAGCCATCTACGAAATGCTCGCCTCGATGAACCTCGAGAAGATCGCCGGCGATCTGCGCCAGGACATGGCTGACACCACGTCCGAGCTGAAGCAGAAGAAGCTGATGAAGCGCCTGAAGATCGTCGAGAACTTCATGGAGTCTGGCAACCGTCCGGAATGGATGATCATGAAGGTCGTTCCCGTGATCCCGCCGGATCTGCGTCCACTCGTTCCCCTGGACGGTGGCCGTTTCGCGACCTCCGACCTGAACGATCTCTACCGCCGCGTCATCAACCGTAACAACCGCCTGAAGCGGCTGATCGAGCTGCGTGCGCCGGGCATCATCATCCGCAACGAAAAGCGCATGCTGCAGGAATCCGTCGATGCGCTGTTCGACAACGGCCGTCGCGGTCGCGTCATCACGGGTGCCAACAAGCGTCCGCTGAAGTCGCTGTCCGACATGCTGAAGGGCAAGCAGGGCCGGTTCCGCCAGAACCTGCTCGGCAAGCGCGTCGACTATTCCGGCCGTTCGGTCATCGTGACGGGTCCGGAACTGAAGCTGCACCAGTGCGGCCTGCCGAAGAAAATGGCGCTGGAACTCTTCAAGCCGTTCATCTACGCCCGTCTCGACGCCAAGGGCTTCTCGTCCACCGTCAAACAGGCCAAGAAGCTGGTCGAGAAGGAAAAGCCGGAAGTCTGGGATATCCTCGACGAGGTCATCCGCGAGCACCCGGTTCTCCTGAACCGCGCGCCGACGCTGCACCGCCTGGGCATCCAGGCCTTCGAACCCACGCTGGTCGAAGGCAAGGCCATCCAGCTGCATCCGCTCGTCTGCACGGCCTTCAACGCCGACTTCGACGGCGACCAGATGGCTGTTCACGTGCCGCTGTCGCTGGAAGCCCAGCTGGAAGCCCGCGTGCTGATGATGTCGACCAATAACATCCTGCACCCGGCCAACGGCGCACCGATCATCGTTCCTTCGCAGGACATGGTTCTCGGGCTCTACTACCTGTCGATCATGAACCAGAACGAGCCGGGTGAAGGCATGGCCTTCTCCGACATCGGGGAACTGCATCACGCGCTCGACAACAAGTCGGTCACGCTGCATGCCAAGATCCGCGGTCGCTTCAAGTCGGTCGACGAGAACGGCAAGCCGGTCTCCAAGATCTTCGAAACGACCCCCGGCCGCATGCTCATCGGCGAACTCCTGCCGAAGAACGTCAACGTGCCGTTCGACGTCTGCAACCAGGAACTGACCAAGAAGAACATCTCCAAGATGATCGACACGGTCTACCGTCACTGCGGTCAGAAGGACACGGTCATCTTCTGCGACCGGATCATGCAGCTCGGCTTTGCCCATGCCTGCCGCGCCGGCATCTCGTTCGGCAAGGACGACATGGTCATTCCGGAAACCAAGGCGAAGATCGTCGGCGACACCGAGTCGCTGGTGAAGGAATACGAACAGCAGTACAATGACGGCCTGATTACCCAGGGCGAAAAGTACAACAAGGTCGTAGACGCCTGGGGCAAGGCCACCGAAAAGGTTGCCGAAGACATGATGGCCCGCATTAAGGCTGTCGAGTTTGACGACAACGGCCGTCAGAAGCCGATGAACGCGATCTACATGATGTCGCACTCCGGCGCCCGTGGTTCTCCGAACCAGATGCGCCAGTTGGGCGGGATGCGTGGTCTGATGGCCAAGCCCTCGGGCGAAATCATCGAGACCCCGATCATCTCGAACTTCAAGGAAGGTCTGACCGTTAACGAGTACTTCAACTCGACCCACGGTGCCCGTAAGGGTCTCGCAGACACGGCCTTGAAGACGGCCAACTCCGGTTACCTGACGCGTCGTCTCGTTGACGTGGCGCAGGACTGCATCGTCAACTCGGTCGATTGCGGTACCGAAAACGGCCTTACCATGACTGCCATCGTCGATGCCGGTCAGGTCGTTGCCTCCATCGGCGTCCGCGTTCTCGGTCGTACGGCTCTCGACAACATCGATCATCCGGTCACGGGTGAGCGCATCGTCGATGCTGGCCGCATGATCTTGGAAGCCGACGTCGTCGAGATCGAAAAGGCCGGCATCCAGTCGATCCGGATCCGTTCGGCTCTGACCTGCGAAATCCAGACCGGC
Source organism: Rhizobium sp. PP-CC-3A-592 (assembly GCF_003217095.1). Taxonomy (GTDB): domain Bacteria; phylum Pseudomonadota; class Alphaproteobacteria; order Rhizobiales; family Rhizobiaceae; genus Ferranicluibacter. The sequence continues at coordinate 235,637 of NZ_QJSR01000001.1, read as the reverse complement.
GTTTGCGGCGTCTGCTACGGTCGCGACCTTGCCCGCGGTACCCCTGTCAACATGGGTGAAGCGGTCGGCGTCATCGCGGCCCAGTCGATCGGCGAACCGGGCACGCAGCTCACAATGCGTACGTTCCACCTTGGTGGTACGGCCAACGTGGTCGACCAGTCGTTCCTGGAAGCATCGTACGAAGGTACGATTCAGATCAAGAACCGCAACATGCTGCGCAATTCCGATGGCATCCTCATTGCCATGGGTCGTAACATGGCGATCCAGATCTTGGACGAACGCGGCGTGGAACGGTCCTCGCAGCGCGTCGCCTATGGTTCGAAGATCTTCGTGGATGATGGCGACAAGGTTCGTCGCGGTCAGCGTTTCGCAGAGTGGGACCCCTACACGCGTCCGATGATGACGGAAGTCGAAGGGACGGTTCACTTCGAGGATATCGTCGATGGTATTTCGGTTCTCGAAGCGACCGACGAAGCGACCGGCATCACCAAGCGTCAGGTTATCGACTGGCGTTCGACGCCGAGGGGTATCGACCTGAAGCCGGCGATCGTCATCAAGGACAAGAACGGCGTCGTTGCCAAGCTGTCGCGTGGCGGCGAAGCCCGGTTCCTGCTCTCGGTCGATGCGATCCTGTCGGTCGAGCCTGGTACGAAGGTTTCCCAGGGTGACGTGCTCGCACGTTCGCCGCTGGAAAGCGCCAAGACCAAGGACATCACCGGCGGTCTGCCGCGTGTTGCCGAACTCTTCGAAGCGCGTCGTCCGAAGGACCATGCGATCATCGCGGAGATCGACGGTACGATCCGTTTCGGTCGCGACTACAAGAACAAGCGTCGCGTGCTGATCGAGCCGGCGGAAGACGGTGTTGAGCCGGTCGAATACCTGATCCCGAAGGGCAAGCCCTTCCACCTTCAGGACGGCGACTATATCGAAAAGGGTGACTACATCCTCGACGGTAACCCGGCACCGCACGACATTCTGGCGATCAAGGGCGTGGAAGCACTTGCTTCCTACCTCGTGAACGAGATCCAGGAAGTCTACCGCCTGCAGGGTGTTGTCATCAACGACAAGCACATCGAGGTGATCGTTCGCCAGATGCTGCAGAAGGTCGAAGTCACCGACGCCGGCGACTCCACCTATATCGTCGGCGACAGCGTGGACCGGATCGAACTGGAAGACGTCAACGACCAGCTGATCGAACAGGGCAAGAAGCCGGCCTATGGCGACCCCGTCCTGCTCGGCATCACCAAGGCGTCGCTGCAGACCCCGTCCTTCATCTCGGCCGCGTCCTTCCAGGAAACGACCAAGGTGCTGACGGAAGCTGCGATCGCCGGCAAGACCGACGGTCTCCAGGGCCTTAAGGAAAACGTCATCGTCGGCCGTCTGATCCCGGCCGGTACCGGTGGAACGATGACGCAGATCCGCCGCATCGCCACGGCGCGCGACGAGATGATCCTTGAGGAACGCCGCAAGTCGACCGGCGCGGACACGGCAACGCCGATGCTCGCCGACATGGCTTCGGAGAACGCGGCCGCCGAATAATCGGCAGACGCGACCACATGAAAAAGCCGCCCGGAGCGATCCGGGCGGCTTTTGACGTTTAGACGTCTCAGAAGGTGAGGGCGGTTGCGCCTCCGGGCGTGGTCAGTTGAACCGGATGATCGCCACTTCGCCTTCCAGCGCACCCTTGTAAGCGGACGCATGCGGCTCGTCTTCCGGCACGCCTTCGAGCATGCCGATCTGGTCGAGGTCGGCCTCGAGGAAGCCTTCCTCGGCCAAGGCGTTCAAAGCTTCGCGGACAGCGGAGTCGTCGTCGGCCGCGCGGAGCACGACATGAATGTCGACACCCTCGCCACCGCCGTCCTCTTCGAAGGCCTTGCCGATGATGATGAAGACCATGGGATCGTCGGAATTGTTGTCGTTGTCGGGCAGGACCGTCATGGAGACTCCTCTTGTCGGGTCTTTGAAAATGCGGCATTGAGCGCCGATGAAGTGATCTATATCAAAAGCGGCAGTCCCGACAATTCGTTCCCGCAGCATCTTCGAGCGGAAGCGATTCTTTCTGCAAGCTGTTGCCGATTCTCATGATGGCCCTCGGTTTGCAGCTCGGGACTCTGCCGAGCATCCGATCGAGAAGCGTCGGAAACCCAGCATTTGCAGGCTTTCGGGCGCAGAGGCGGGGAGAATCTTTAGGATTTGCCCTTGACGCAAGGGGGGTAAAACAGTACACCCCGCCTCATCGGAGCCCATGTGAGGCTGGCTGGTTCGGAACGACACGTTCTGGAGTTCGCCTCAAACAAGGTTCAAACGCACGCTGAAGACCAAGAATGCTGCACGCAAGACGCCTGAAAACGGCGTCCTCTGCTTTTCATGGGGCATCTGCTGAAACGCGGATCGGCCCTTGTTCGCGCATTTTCACGCGTACGCAAAAGCCGGAGACGGCGTTGATCCGCCCGAGAGGGTAACGAAGATTTTGCAAGGGATGGTTATATGCCTACCGTAAACCAGCTGATCCGCAAGCCGCGTCAGGCACAGGTCAAGCGCAACAAGGTACCGGCGCTTCAGGAAAATCCGCAGAAGCGCGGCGTGTGCACACGCGTCTACACGACGACTCCGAAGAAGCCGAACTCGGCGCTTCGTAAGGTTGCCAAGATCCGTCTGACCAATGGCTTCGAAGTCATCGGCTATATCCCGGGCGAAGGCCACAACCTGCAGGAACACTCCGTCGTGATGATCCGCGGCGGCCGCGTCAAGGACTTGCCCGGCGTTCGCTACCACATCATCCGTGGTGTTCTCGATACCCAGGGTGTCAAGAACCGTAAGCAGCGCCGCTCGAAGTACGGCGCAAAGCGTCCGAAGTAATCGATCACCAGCGCCATTTCGCTGGGTAAACAAAGATAAAGTTGAGAGACGAAACATATGTCCCGTCGCCATAGTGCAGAAAAGCGTGAGATCAACCCGGACCCCAAGTTCGGCGATCTCGTTGTCACCAAGTTCATGAACGCCATCATGCTTCATGGGAAGAAGTCGGTTGCTGAAAACATCGTTTACGGTGCTTTCGATGCCGTCCAGGGCAAGCTGAAGCAGGAGCCGGTCACCGTGTTCCATTCGGCTCTCGACAACATCGCTCCGCACGTAGAAGTCCGCTCGCGCCGCGTTGGTGGTGCGACGTACCAGGTTCCGGTTGATGTTCGTCCGGAGCGCCGTCAGGCTCTCGCCATCCGCTGGCTCATCGCCGCAGCTCGCAAGCGTAATGAAACGACCATGATCGATCGCCTCTGCGGCGAACTCATGGACGCCGCGAACAATCGCGGTAGCGCAGTGAAGAAGCGCGAAGACACGCACAAGATGGCCGACGCCAATCGCGCTTTCTCGCACTATCGCTGGTAATCGACGTACATTTTCGAAAGGCAGTCCCTCATGGCTCGCGAATATAAAATCGAAGACTACCGCAATTTTGGGATCATGGCGCATATCGACGCCGGCAAGACCACGACGACCGAGCGGATTCTTTACTACACCGGCAAGTCGCACAAGATCGGCGAAGTGCACGACGGCGCTGCCACCATGGACTGGATGGAGCAGGAGCAGGAACGCGGCATCACCATCACGTCCGCTGCGACCACGACCTACTGGAAGGGTCGCGATGGCATCATGCGTCGCTTCAACATCATCGACACGCCCGGCCACGTCGACTTCACCATTGAAGTCGAGCGTTCGCTGCGCGTTCTCGACGGTGCGATCGCTCTGCTCGACGCCAACGCCGGCGTAGAGCCGCAGACGGAAACCGTCTGGCGCCAGGCTGAGAAGTACAACGTTCCGCGCATGATCTTCTGCAACAAGATGGACAAGACGGGTGCCGACTTCTATCGCTCGGTGTCCATGATCAAGTCGCGTCTCGGTGCGATCCCGGTCGTCATGCAGCTCCCGATCGGCGCAGAAACCGAATTCAAGGGCGTCATCGACCTGATCGAGATGAACGCGCTCGTCTGGCGCGACGAATCGCTCGGCGCCCAGTGGGACGTCGTCGAAATTCCGGACGATATGAAGGACAAGGCTCTGGAATATCGTGAGCTCCTGATCGAGACGGTTGTCGATATCGACGAAGAAGCCATGGAAAACTACCTGAACGGTGTCATGCCTGACAACGATCAGATCCGTGCGCTCGTTCGTCGCGGCACCATCGACGTCAAGTTCCACCCGATGTTCTGTGGCACGGCCTTCAAGAACAAGGGCGTTCAGCCCCTTCTCGACGCTGTCTGCGACTACCTGCCGTCGCCGGCCGACATCCCTGCCATCAAGGGTATCGACGTCAAGACGGAAGCCGAAATCGAGCGTCATGCAACGGACGAAGAGCCGCTGTCCATGCTCGCGTTCAAGATCATGAACGACCCCTTCGTCGGTTCGCTCACCTTCGCCCGCATCTATTCCGGCAAGCTCGAAAAGGGCACGTCGGTCATGAACACGGTCAAGGAAAAGCGCGAGCGCGTCGGCCGCATGCTGCAGATGCATTCCAACTCGCGTGAAGACATCGAAGAAGCCTTCGCTGGCGACATCGTTGCTCTCGCAGGCCTCAAGGAAACGACGACGGGTGACACGCTCTGCGATCCCCTGAAGCAGGTCATCCTCGAGCGCATGGAATTCCCCGAACCGGTCATCCAGATCGCGATCGAGCCGAAGTCCAAGGGCGACCAGGAAAAGATGGGCCTCGCGCTCAATCGCCTCGCAGCCGAGGACCCGTCGTTCCGCGTCAAGACGGACGAAGAGTCCGGCCAGACGATCATTGCCGGCATGGGCGAACTTCACCTCGACATTCTCGTCGACCGCATGCGTCGCGAGTTCAAGGTCGAAGCCAACGTCGGTGCGCCTCAGGTTGCTTATCGTGAAACCATCACGAAGAAGCACGAGGAAGACTACACGCACAAGAAGCAGTCCGGTGGTACCGGCCAGTTCGCGCGCGTCAAGATCGTCTTCGAACCCAACCCGGATGGCGACGAGTTCAAGTTCGAGTCCAAGATCGTTGGTGGTTCCATTCCGAAGGAATACATCCCCGGCGTTCAGAAGGGCATCGAAAGTGTTCTCTCGTCCGGCCCGCTGGCTGGCTTCCCGATGCTCGGCGTCAAGGCGACGCTCATCGACGGTGCCTTCCACGACGTCGACTCCTCGGTCCTCGCCTTCGAAATCGCATCGCGTGCCTGCTTCCGTGAAGCGTCGCGCAAAGCCGGCGCCCAGCTGCTCGAGCCGATGATGAAGGTCGAAGTCGTTACCCCGGAAGATTACGTCGGCGACGTCATCGGCGACCTGAACTCGCGTCGTGGTCAGATCCAGGGCCAGGAAAGCCGCGGTATCGCCGTGGTAATCGCTGCCAACGTGCCGCTGGCCAACATGTTCAAGTACGTCGACAACCTGCGCTCCATGAGCCAGGGCCGCGCGCAGTACTCGATGGTCTTCGATCACTACGCACCGGTTCCGTCGAACGTCGCAACCGAAATCCAGGCGAAGTACTCCGGTCAGAAGTGACCGGAGCTTGACTGACGCCCGTTAAAACAGAATTGAACCCCGCAAGGGGCCACAGATGGAGAGCCGAAAATGGCAAAGAGCAAGTTTGAACGCAACAAGCCGCACGTGAACATCGGAACGATCGGTCACGTCGACCATGGCAAGACGTCGCTGACGGCAGCGATCACGAAGTACTTCGGCGAATACAAGGCGTACGACCAGATCGACGCTGCTCCGGAAGAAAAGGCCCGCGGCATCACCATCTCGACGGCACACGTCGAATATGAGACGCCGGCTCGCCACTACGCGCACGTCGACTGCCCCGGCCACGCCGACTACGTCAAGAACATGATCACCGGTGCGGCCCAGATGGACGGCGCGATCCTCGTCTGCTCGGCAGCCGATGGCCCGATGCCCCAGACCCGCGAGCACATCCTGCTCGCCCGTCAGGTCGGCGTTCCCGCGATCGTCGTGTTCCTCAACAAGGTCGACCAGGTCGATGACGCCGAGCTTCTCGAGCTCGTCGAGCTGGAAGTGCGCGAGCTTCTGTCGTCCTACGACTTCCCCGGCGACGACATTCCGATCGTCAAGGGCTCGGCTCTGGCTGCTCTGGAAGATTCCGACAAGAAGATCGGCGAAGACGCGATCCGCGAACTGATGGCAGCGGTCGACGCGTACATCCCGACGCCCGAGCGTCCGATCAACATGCCGTTCCTGATGCCGATCGAAGACGTGTTCTCGATCTCGGGCCGTGGTACGGTCGTGACCGGTCGCGTCGAGCGCGGCATCGTCAAGGTCGGTGAAGAAGTCGAGATCGTCGGCATCCGTGCGACGTCCAAGACGACGGTCACCGGCGTCGAAATGTTCCGCAAGCTGCTCGATCAGGGCCAGGCCGGCGACAACATCGGTGCTCTCGTCCGCGGCGTGACCCGTGACGGCGTCGAGCGTGGTCAGATCCTGTGCAAGCCGGGCTCTGTCAAGCCGCACAAGAAGTTCATGGCCGAAGCCTACATCCTGACGAAGGAAGAAGGCGGCCGTCATACGCCGTTCTTCACCAACTACCGTCCGCAGTTCTACTTCCGCACGACGGACGTTACGGGCATCGTGACGCTTCCCGAAGGCACGGAAATGGTCATGCCGGGCGACAACGTCACCGTTGCCGTCGAGCTGATCGTTCCGATCGCGATGGAAGAAAAGCTGCGCTTCGCGATCCGCGAAGGCGGCCG
>NZ_QJSR01000001.1:0-228817 GCF_003217095.1 Rhizobium sp. PP-CC-3A-592 | reverse complement strand
TGGTCATGCCGGGCGACAACGTCACCGTTGCCGTCGAGCTGATCGTTCCGATCGCGATGGAAGAAAAGCTGCGCTTCGCGATCCGCGAAGGCGGCCGCACCGTCGGCGCCGGCATCGTGGCTTCGATCGTCGAGTAATCAGCGGCTAGGCCGTTGACCTAGCAGGGACCGGGCGCTAACAACCCGGTTCCTGCGCTTTTTGACAAGACGCGGCCGACCGTAACAATTGAAGATTTGGCGTATGGCCAGTTGCCCATACGAAAAAAAGGACTAGTCGAATGAACGGCCAGAATATCCGCATCCGCCTGAAGGCGTTTGATCACCGGATCCTCGATGCCTCCACGCGTGAAATCGTGTCGACGGCCAAGCGTACGGGCGCCAGCGTCCGTGGTCCCGTGCCGCTGCCCACGCGTATCGAAAAGTTCACGGTCAACCGGTCGCCCCACGTCGACAAGAAGAGCCGCGAACAGTTCGAGATGCGCACGCACAAGCGTCTTCTCGACATCGTCGATCCAACCCCCCAGACGGTCGACGCCCTGATGAAGCTCGATCTGGCCGCCGGCGTCGACGTCGAGATCAAGCTCTAAAGGCCCCTCCCGGAACGCTTCGGACCGGGTGGATATAACAAGGAAGGTACGTGGACATTCCGTCCAACGACTTCCAGAAACGGGTGACCAATGGCGAAAATGCCGGATGGAAGCCTTGAACAAAGAGGCTGAAGGGGTTTTCCCCGACAGGGACTCTGAAGAGGAATGAACCGATGCGTTCAGGTGTGATTGCACAGAAAGTGGGAATGACCCGGGTCTACAACGACGCCGGCGAGCACATTCCAGTGACCGTGTTGCGGATGGAAAACTGCCAGGTGGTGGGCCAGCGCACGGAAGAAAAGAACGGCTACGTCGCCGTGCAGCTCGGCGCAGGCCAGGCCAAGGTCAAGAACACGCCGAAGGCGATGCGCGGCCACTTCGCCGCTGCAAACGTCGAGCCGAAGGCCAAGCTCGTCGAGTTCCGGGTGACCTCGGAAAACCTGATCGACGTCGGCTCCGAGCTGACGGCAAGCCATTTCGTCACCGGCCAGCTGGTAGACGTCACCGGCACTTCGATCGGTAAGGGCTTTGCCGGCGCCATGAAGCGCCATAACTTCGGCGGTCTGCGTGCAACGCACGGCGTTTCGGTCTCGCACCGTTCGCATGGTTCGACCGGTTCCAACCAGGATCCGGGCCGCGTCTGGAAGGGCAAGCGCATGGCTGGTCACATGGGCCAGACACGCATCACCACCCAGAACCTCGAAGTCGTATCCACCGATGAAGACCGCGGTCTGATCCTCGTCAAGGGTGCCGTACCCGGCTCCAAGGGCTCCTGGATCGTCGTCCGCGACGCCATCAAGGCCGGCATCCCGGAAAACGCTCCGCGTCCGGCCGGCGTTCGCGCAGCAGCACATGAGGGAGCCGAATAATGGATCTCACCGTCACCACACTGGATGGTAAGGACGCAGGCACGGTTTCCCTGTCCGACGCCATCTTCGGCCTGGATGTCCGCAAGGACCTGATCGCCCGCGTCATCCGCTGGCAGCTCGCCAAGAAGCAGCAGGGCACGCACAAGACCCTGACGCGCGGCGAAGTCTCCCGCACCGGCGCCAAGATGTACAAGCAGAAGGGTACGGGCCGCGCTCGTCACCATTCCGCACGCGCTCCGCAGTTCCGCGGCGGTGGCAAGGCTCACGGCCCGGTCACGCGCAGCCACGAGCATGATCTTCCCAAGAAGGTTCGCGCGCTCGGCCTGCGTCACGCCCTCTCTGCCAAGCTGAAGGCCGATGAGCTGATCATCATCGACAGCCTGGTTGCGACGGAAGCCAAGACGAAGTCCCTGACCGGTGCATTCGCATCGCTGGGCCTGACCAACGCACTGTTCATCGGCGGCGCCGAGCTCGACAACAACTTCAAGCTCGCTGCCAAGAACATCCCGAACGTGGACGTTCTCCCGATCCAGGGCATCAACGTTTACGACATTCTGCGCCGCGGCAAGCTTGTGCTTTCCAAGGATGCGATCGAGGCTCTGGAGGAGCGGTTCAAGTGACGGATCTTCGCCATTACGATGTGATCCTCTCTCCGTCGATCACCGAAAAATCCACGCTGGTTTCTGAACAGAACCAGATCATCTTCAACGTCGCCAAGGACGCATCGAAGCCGGAAATCAAGGCTGCGATCGAAGCTCTGTTCGGCGTCAAGGTTACGGCAGTGAACACGCTTCTTCGCAAGGGCAAGCTCAAGCGCTTCCGTGGCTTCGCTGGCCGGCAGCGGGATGTCAAGAAGGCGATCGTCACACTTGCTGACGGTCAGTCCATCGACGTCTCCACCGGACTCTAAAGGTTAAACCCAGAGCGGTTTCATAACCCCCGGGTAAAGACCCAAAAGGGAACAAGAAAATGGCATTGAAAAGTTTCAATCCGACGACCCCAAGCCAGCGTCAGCTGGTCATCGTCGACCGTTCTTCGCTCTACAAGGGCAAGCCGGTCAAGGCGCTGACACAGGGTCTCACCAAGAGCGGTGGTCGTAACAACCTCGGCCGTATCACGGCTCGCTTCATCGGCGGCGGTCACAAGCGGACCTACCGTCTGATCGACTTCAAGCGTCGCAAGTTCGACGTTGATGGCACGGTCGAGCGTCTGGAGTACGACCCGAACCGTACGGCGTTCATCGCGCTGATCAAGTACGAAGACGGCACGCAGGCCTACATCATTGCGCCGCAGCGCCTCGCCGTCGGTGACAAGGTCATCGCCTCCGAGAAGGCTGTCGACGTAAAGCCCGGCAACACCATGCCGCTGCAGTTCATCCCGGTCGGCTCCATCATCCACAACGTGGAAATGAAGCCCGGCAAGGGTGGCCAGATGGCACGCTCGGCAGGCACCTACGTGCAGCTCGTCGGTCGTGACCAGGGCATGGCGATCCTGCGCCTCAACTCCGGCGAACAGCGCCTGGTTCATGCGAGCTGCCTCGCATCGATCGGCGCCGTGTCCAACCCGGACCACGGCAACATCAACGATGGCAAGGCTGGTCGCACCCGCTGGCGGGGCAAGACCCCGCATAACCGCGGCGTCGTTATGAACCCGGTCGACCACCCGCACGGCGGCGGCGAAGGCCGCACCTCGGGCGGCCGCCACCCGGTCACACCGTGGGGCAAGCCGACCAAGGGCAAGCGCACGCGTTCGAACAAGTCGACCGACAAGTTCATCATGCGTTCGCGCCATCAGCGCAAGAAGTAAGAAGAGGTAGTCACAAATGGCTCGTTCAGTATGGAAAGGTCCGTTCGTCGACGGCTATCTTCTCAAGAAGGCTGAGAAGGTTCGCGAAGGCGGGCGCAATGAGGTCATCAAGATGTGGAGCCGTCGCTCCACCATCTTGCCGCAGTTCGTCGGTCTGACCTTTGGCGTCTACAACGGTTCCAAGCATGTGCCCGTCAATGTCAATGAAGACATGGTCGGTCACAAGTTCGGTGAATTCTCTCCGACCCGGACCTATTACGGTCACGGTGCGGACAAGAAGGCAAAGAGGAAGTAACGATGGGCAAGGCAAAAGCCGAACGTCGGCTGGCGGATAATGAAGCGCAGGCTGTTGCGCGCACGATCCGCGTCAGCCCCCAGAAGCTCAACCTCGTTGCCGCGATGATCCGCGGCAAGAAGGTCGACCGTGCTCTGGCCGAACTTGAATTCTCCCGCAAGCGTATCGCCGGCACGGTCAAGAAGACCCTGGAATCGGCCATCGCAAACGCCGAGAACAACCACGACCTCGACGTCGACTCGCTCGTCGTTGCGGAAGCTTTTGTTGGCAAGTCGATGGTGATGAAGCGCTTCCACGCTCGTGGTCGCGGTCGTGCATCGCGGATCGAAAAGCCGTTTGCACACTTGACGATCGTTGTTCGTGAAGTGGAAGCCAAAGGGGAGGCCGCATAATGGGCCAGAAAATCAATCCAATCGGTTTCCGTCTCGGCATCAACCGGACCTGGGATAGCCGTTGGTTCGCTGACAATGCCGAATACGGCAAGCTGCTCCACGAAGACCTGAAGATCCGCAAGTATCTGATGGATGAACTGAAGCAGGCCGGTATCTCGAAGGTCGTCATCGAGCGTCCGCACAAGAAGTGCCGCGTTACGATCCACTCGGCTCGCCCGGGTCTGATCATCGGCAAGAAGGGCGCAGACATCGAAAAGCTGCGTCGCAAGCTGTCGGAAATGACGAACTCGGAAACGCACCTCAACATCGTTGAAGTGCGCAAGCCGGAAGTCGATGCGACGCTCGTCGCGCAGTCGATCGCTCAGCAGCTCGAGCGCCGCGTGGCTTTCCGCCGTGCGATGAAGCGTTCGGTTCAGTCGGCCATGCGTCTGGGTGCCGAAGGCATCAAGATCACCTGCGCCGGCCGCCTGGGTGGCGCCGAAATCGCCCGTACCGAGTGGTATCGCGAAGGTCGCGTTCCGCTTCACACGCTGCGCGCCGACATCGACTACGGTGTTGCCGAAGCTGTGACGGCATTCGGCATCTGCGGCATCAAGGTCTGGATCTTCAAGGGCGAAATCCTTGAACACGATCCGATGGCCTCCGAGCGCCGTGCGAGCGAGAGTGACAGTCAGGGTAGTGGTGGACGTGATCGCGATCGCGATCGTGATCGCCGTCGTGAAAACGCGTAAAAGTCGCGTTTGGCAGCCAATATCGGAGAATTAAAAAAATGTTGCAGCCAAAGCGTACGAAGTATCGCAAGCAATTCAAGGGCCGCATCAAGGGCGTAGCCAAGGGCGGATCTGATCTTGCTTTCGGCGAATTCGGCTTGAAGTCCTTGGAACCGAACCGCGTCAATGCGCGCGAGATCGAAGCGGCCCGCCGCGCGATCACGCGTCACATGAAGCGTGCCGGCCGCGTTTGGATCCGCGTATTCCCGGACGTTCCGGTTACCGCGAAGCCAACCGAAGTCCGCATGGGTAAGGGTAAGGGCTCCGTCGAATACTGGGCGTGCAAGGTCAAGCCTGGTCGTATGATGTTCGAGATCGATGGCGTCAACGAGGAGCTCGCACGCGAAGCCCTTCGTCTTGGTGCTGCGAAACTCTCCGTCAAGACGCGCTTCGTTCAGCGCATTGCGGAGTAAGGAGAAGCCCCATGAAAACCAATGACGTTCGGGCGCTCAGCGCCGACCAGCTCAACGACGAGCTTGCCAAGCTGAAGAAGGAGCAGTTCAACCTGCGCTTCCAGAAGGCGACCGGCCAGCTTGAAAAGTCGTCGCGCATCAACGAGGTCCGCAAGGACATCGCGCGCATCAAAACCATTGCCCGCCAGAAGGCGGCAGAAGCCAAGGCTTAAGGACCAAGAAAAATGCCGAAACGCATTCTGCAGGGCACCGTCGTCTCCGACAAGAACGAGAAGACCGTCGTCGTACGGGTCGAGCGCCGCTTTGCGCACCCGATCCTCCAGAAGACCGTCCGTCGCTCCAAAAAGTACAAGGCGCACGACGAGAAGAACCAGTTCAAGGTCGGCGACCTTGTTTCCATTCAGGAATGCGCGCCGATCTCCAAGGACAAGACCTGGACGGTCATTTCCGCCCAGGCCTAATTCTACCAGACGTCACGCCGATGGCGCCGCGCAGTGTCGCAAGACACGGAAGCGCGGCGTCTTCGTAAGATCAAGGGTCGTCCTGCTTCTGGCCAATTCGGCTCGGGTTTGGGACGTCGCCCCTTGTAATCGGCGAGAATCTCTGTATGAAGCAGCCACGGAACGCTCGGGGTTACGAGCGTTCTTTTGCTTTGAGCGCACGGAAGGTCCTGTCTTCAGGAAACCACCCTGGCAAGATCGATCCCGCGCTGTCGCATCATGTCCCGCCTGCTTCTCCCGAGAGGCGAGGGACTGGGAATGCCATTGAAAGCATTGTGGCGTGCCGCCCTTCGCAAGAGGGTGCAGCGCGCCGCATGCAAATTTTCATAAGCCGGAACAGGGGGCTCTCTTTCACGATGAGGAGATCCCAACCGGTTCGGTCACAACAAGAAGGCGACCTGACATGATTCAGATGCAAACAAACCTCGACGTGGCGGATAATTCCGGCGCACGTCGTGTCATGTGCATCAAGGTGCTGGGCGGCTCCAAGCGCAAGTATGCTTCCGTGGGCGACGTCATCGTCGTTTCCATCAAGGAAGCCATCCCGCGCGGCCGCGTCAAGAAGGGCGATGTGATGAAGGCGGTCGTCGTACGCACCGCCAAGGACATTCGTCGTCCGGACGGCAGCGTCATCCGCTTCGATAACAACGCAGCCGTTCTTATCGACAACAAGAAAGAGCCGATCGGCACCCGTATCTTCGGACCGGTTCCGCGCGAGCTTCGCGCCAAGAACCACATGAAGATCATCTCGCTGGCTCCAGAAGTACTGTAAGGGGCGATTAGAGATGAACAAGATTCGTAAGGGCGACAAGGTCGTCGTACTCGCCGGCAAGGACAAGGGCCGGACCGGCGAAGTTATCCAGGTCATGCCGAAGGACGACAAGGCTGTCGTGCGTGGCGTCAACATGGTGAAGCGTCACCAGCGCCAGACCCAGAGCCAGGAAGCCGGCATCATCAACAAGGAAGCCCCGATCCACCTGTCGAACATCGCGATCGCTGACACGGACGGCAAGGCCACCCGCGTCGGTTTCCGCATCGATGGCGACAAGAAGGTTCGCGTGGCCAAGCGTTCGGGAGATGTTATCTGATGGCTGACACCAAGACCTATGAGCCGCGGCTCAAGAGCGAGTACAACGCTCGCATTCGTCCGGCACTGCGGGAGAAGTTCTCCTACGCCAACGACATGATGATCCCGAAGCTCGACAAGATCGTCATCAACATGGGCGTGGGCGAAGCGACTGCAGACTCGAAGAAGCCTACGATCGCGGCTGCCGACCTTGCAGCGATCGCTGGCCAGAAGCCGGTCGTCACCAAGGCCCGCACCTCCATCGCCGGCTTCAAGCTGCGCGAAGACATGCCGATCGGCGCAAAGGTTACCCTGCGCGGCGCACGCATGTATGAATTTCTGGACCGCCTGATCAACATCGCGCTTCCACGCGTTCGCGACTTCCGCGGACTGAACCCGAAATCCTTCGACGGCCGTGGCAACTTCGCCATGGGCGTGAAGGAACACATTGTGTTCCCTGAGATCAACTACGACAAGGTCGATCAGATGTGGGGCATGGACATCATCGTTTGCACGACGGCCACGACGGACGACGAAGCGCGGGCTCTGCTCACAGAGTTCAACTTCCCGTTCCGCCAGTAAGCCGTAACGACAAGCAGAAGGATTACGTTTCATGGCGAAAACGAGCGCAGTTGAAAAGAACAAGCGCCGCCGCAAGCTGGTCACCCAGCAGGCCTCCAAGCGGGCCGAGCTGAAGGCGACCATCATGAACCAGTCTCTTCCGATCGAAGAGCGGTTCAAGGCAACTCTGAAACTGGCAAGCCTGCCGCGTGATGGGTCGAAGACCCGCGTTCGCAACCGTTGCGAAGTCACCGGCCGTCCGCGCGCCTACTACCGGAAGCTGGGAATGTCCCGTATCGCCCTGCGCGAACTGGGCAATTTCGGCAAGATCCCGGGTATCGTGAAGTCGAGCTGGTAAGGAGACGGGCAAATGACAATGACTGATCCCTTGGGCGATATGCTCACCCGTATCCGTAACGGCGCTGCACGCCGCAAGACGAACGTAACGACGCCGGCTTCCAAGCTGCGCGCCCGCGTTCTCGACGTGCTGCAGTCGGAAGGCTACATCCGCGGCTACTCCGAAGTCGATTTCGACAACGGCAAGTCCGAGCTCAACATCGAGCTGAAGTACTACGAAGGCGCGTCGGTGATCCGTGAGATCGGCCGCGTGTCCAAGCCGGGCCGCCGGGTCTATGTCTCGGTCAAGTCCATTCCGCAGGTCGCGAACGGTCTCGGTATCACCATCCTTTCGACTCCGAAGGGTGTGATGGCCGATCACCAGGCTCGTGAACAGAACGTCGGCGGCGAGGTTCTCTGCTCCGTATTCTAATACGGACCAGGGATCTCCAGAACGAACAGACAGGATTGAAACATGTCTCGTATCGGTAAGAAGCCCGTTCAGGTTCCCGCTGGTGTCACCGCGACTGTCGATGGACAGAAGGTGACGGCAAAGGGCCCGAAGGGCGAACTGTTCTTCGTCGCAAACGACGAAGTCACTGTAAAGCTGGAAGACAACGCCGTTGTCGTCGAACCGGCCAGCCAGTCCAAGGATGCTCGTTCGAAGTGGGGCATGTCCCGCACGATGGTCGAGAACATCCTGAAGGGCGTCAAGGACGGCTTCGAGCGCAAGCTCGAAATCAACGGCGTCGGTTACCGTGCGGCCCTGCAGGGCAAGAACCTGCAGCTGGCACTCGGCTTCAGCCATGACGTCGTCTACCAGACGCCGGAAGGCATCACGATCGCTGTTCCCAAGCCGACGGAAATCGTCGTCACGGGTATCAACAAGCAGCAGGTCGGCCAGGTGGCCGCAGAGATCCGTGAATATCGCGGCCCCGAGCCCTACAAGGGCAAGGGCGTCAAGTACGCGGGCGAGCGGATCATCCGCAAAGAAGGCAAGAAGAAGTAAGGATCACGCGAAATGGCTAGCAGGAAAGATAATCTTGTACGTCGCGCTTCGCGCGTTCGTCGTCAAATCAAGGCGGTCGCCAACGGCCGTCCGCGCCTGTCGGTTCATCGCTCGTCGAAGAACATCTACGCACAGGTCATCGACGATGTCGCTGGCACGACGCTGGCGTCCGCTTCGACGCTCGACACCGGTCTGCGTACGTCTCTGAAGACGGGCGCCGACACGGCAGCAGCAGCTGCCGTTGGCAAGCTCCTCGCGGAGCGTGCGTCGGAAGCCGGCGTCAAGGACGTCGTCTTCGATCGTGGCGCCTTCATCTATCATGGCCGTATCAAGGCCCTGGCTGAAGCCGCCCGCGAAGGTGGCCTCAACTTCTAAGTTTGATGCGGAAAGTCGAGAACCGGCTTTCCGAATCTGACGAACGGAAGTAAGGCTCCCATTTCCACGACGGGCCGGCCCGGTACATCCGGGCCGAAGCCATGTCGGGAATTCGCCGTACTCTCGCAACAGCGAGGGGCGGCACCGATCAATCTGCCGATTGCACCCGGAAAAGAAAAAGGAAAAGGACAATGGCACAAGAAAGAAGAGGTTCTCGCGACGACCGCCAGAACCGCGAAGAGCGCGACAGCGAATTCGTTGACAAGCTCGTTGCTATCAACCGCGTCGCCAAGGTGGTAAAGGGCGGCCGTCGTTTCGGCTTCGCTGCTCTCGTCGTCGTCGGCGACCAGAAGGGCCGCGTCGGCTTCGGTCATGGCAAGGCACGTGAAGTGCCGGAAGCCATCCGCAAGGCGACGGAAGCTGCCAAGCGCGAACTGATCTTCGTTCCGCTGCGCTCCGGCCGTACCCTGCATCATGACGTTCACGGTCGCCACGGCGCCGGCAAGGTCCTGCTGCGTTCGGCCAAGGCCGGTACCGGCATCATCGCCGGCGGCCCGATGCGCGCCGTTTTCGAAACGCTCGGCATGCACGACGTCGTTGCCAAGTCGACCGGTTCGTCCAACCCCTACAACATGATCCGCGCCACCTTCGATGCTCTGAAGAACCAGATGCACCCGAAGGATATCGCGGCACAGCGCGGCCTCAAGTTCGCCACGCTGCAGGCCCGTCGCGAAGCGGCTGGCGTCACGTCGGAAGAATAAGGGAGTCCGTACGATGGCCACTGAAACCACCGGTAAGACGGTTACTGTCGAGCAGATCGGCAGCCCCATCCGCCGCCCCGCCAGCCAGCGTGCGACGCTGATCGGCCTGGGTCTCAACAAGATGCACCGGGTGCGCACGCTGGAAGACACGCCTTCCGTTCGCGGCATGATCCGGTCCGTCCAGCACCTCGTCCGCGTTATCGACGAGAAGTGAGGGAGATACCATCATGAAGCTGAATGAAATCAGAGACAACGAAGGTGCCACCCATTCGCGCAAGCGTCTGGGTCGTGGTATCGGCTCCGGCTCCGGCAAGACGGCTGGCCGCGGTGTCAAGGGTCAGAAGGCCCGTTCCGGCGTCGCGATCAACGGCTTTGAAGGCGGTCAGATGCCTATCTACCGTCGTCTGCCGAAGCGCGGCTTCAACAACATCTTCCGTTCGGATTTTGTTGTCGTGTCGCTCGGCCGTATCCAGACCGCAATCGACGCCAAGAAGCTCGACGCGACCGCCACGATCGATGCTGCTGCCCTGAAGGCTGCCGGCATCATCCGCCGCGCGCGCGACGGCGTTCGCATTCTCTCGGACGGCGAACTCACGGGTAAGGTCACGATCGAAGTGGCCGGTGCCTCGCAGTCCGCTGTCGAGAAGATCGAAAAGGCCGGCGGCTCCATCAAGCTGCTGTCTGCCAAGCCGGTCGCTGCCAGCGAATAATCTTGAAGACGGACCGCCCGGGGTGTTACACACCGGGCGGTTTATTGCGTCTGGAGGACGCGCGAGAAGCGCGGGCGAGGCGTAGAGGGCAGGGGAGGTCGGTCGGTTGGCCAGCATCTCCGGGCCGGATCTCCAAAGGCGATCGGACGACATCCCCTTGGCGGATGTGACGATATGCCTGGAGATATCGACAAGCGCATGATTGCTCTTTCAATCGATTTGGTTCTAAGACGTCGTGCAGAAACGTAATTCAAGCTTTTCCGGAGTCGGCCGGGTCTGACGCCGCGGGTTCGGAACTGGCTACGCGGAGAATCGCATGGCTTCTGCAGCGGAACAGCTCGCCTCCAATCTCAATTTCAGAACGTTCGCGAAGGCGGAGGACCTCAAGAAGCGCCTCTGGTTTACGCTCGGCGCGCTGCTGGTCTACCGGCTCGGCACCTATATCCCGCTTCCGGGTCTCAACCCCGATGCGTTCGCCCAGGCATTCCAGGGACAGAGCGGCGGCATCCTCGGTCTTTTCAACATGTTTTCCGGCGGCGCGGTCTCGCGCATGGCGATTTTCGCGCTCGGGATCATGCCCTATATCTCCGCTTCGATCATCGTCCAGCTCATGACTTCCGTCGTTCCCTCGTTGGAACAGCTGAAGAAGGAAGGCGAGCAGGGCCGCAAGATCATCAACCAGTACACGCGCTACGGTACGGTGCTGCTCGGCCTGCTGCAGGCCTATGGCATCGCCGTTGGCCTTGAGAGCGGCAACGGTCTCGTGAACGATCCGGGCTGGTTTTTCCGCATCTCCACCGTCATCTCGCTGCTCGGCGGCACGATGTTCCTGATGTGGCTCGGCGAACAGATCACCTCGCGCGGCATCGGCAACGGCATCTCGCTGATCATCTTCGCCGGCATCGTGGCGCACCTGCCGACGGCCCTTGCCGGTACGCTCGAACTTGGCCGCACAGGCGCTCTGTCCACGCCACTGATTCTCGGCATCATCATCATGGTCGTCGGCGTTATCGCGCTCATCGTCTTCGTCGAACGCGCGCAGCGTCGCCTGCTGATCCAGTATCCGAAGCGCCAGGTCGGCAACCGCATGTTCCAGGGCGACACGTCGCACCTGCCGCTGAAGCTGAACACGGCCGGCGTCATCCCAGCGATCTTCGCATCGTCGCTGCTTCTGCTTCCGGCAACGCTTGCAGGCTTCGCAGACAGCGCCACGCTTCCGGGCTGGGCAACGACCATCGTCGGCTCGCTCGCCCACGGGCAGCCGCTCTACATGGTGCTCTATGCCGCTATGATCGCGTTCTTCGCCTTCTTCTACACAGCGATCGTGTTCAATCCCAAGGATACGGCCGACAACCTGAAAAAGCACGGCGGCTTCATCCTCGGTATCCGTCCGGGCGAACGCACGGCCGAATACATCGACTACGTCCTGACGCGCATCACCGTCGTTGGCGCGCTCTATCTGATCTTCGTCTGTATCCTGCCGGAATTCGTCATCGCGCAGACGGGTGTGCCCTTCTACCTTGGTGGTACATCGCTTTTGATTGTTGTCAGCGTGACGCTTGATACTGTAGCACAGATCCAGGGTCATCTGATCGCCCAGCAGTATGAGGGGCTGATCAAGAAGTCGAAGTTGCGTGGAGGGAAGAGGGGCCGATGAGACTGATATTTTTAGGACCGCCCGGGGCAGGCAAGGGGACGCAGGCCAAGCTTCTGACGGAACGCTTCGGCATTCCCCAGTTGTCGACCGGTGATATGCTGCGGGCTGCCGTTGCGGAGGAGAGCGACGTCGGCAAGCGGGCGAAGGCGGTCATGGACGCGGGGCAGCTCGTGTCCGACGAGATCGTCAACGAAATCGTCTCGGACCGCATCGACGCTCCCGACTGTGCGAATGGCTTCATTCTCGACGGCTACCCGCGGACGGTTCCGCAGGCGGTCGCACTCGGGCAGATGCTTGAGGGCAAGGGGCTGAAGCTGGATGCCGTTATCGAGCTCAAGGTCGATGAAGCAGCGCTTTTGCGCCGGATCGAGAATCGAGTCGCGGAAACTTTGGCAGCCGGCGGCAAAGTTCGCTCGGACGACAATCCAGAATCGGTTAAGAAGCGTCTTGTCGAGTATCGCGAGAAGACAGCACCGCTTTCGCAGCATTACGCAGAAACCGGCGAGCTGAAAACGCTCGATGGTATGGCGCCTGTGGAAACGGTCACGCGACAGATCAACGAGATTCTTGCTTTAGCTGCGGCCGAAGCCTGACGATACCGGGCGCAAAGCCTTGTTGGACAAGAAAAGGACTGGCCGGGAGTTGACTTTTCCGGCCGATTCCGTCTAAAGACCGCGCTAACTCGCAACATGCAGGGGAATGGCGCGGATTTCACAAGTGAAGTCTGGGCTCGGCATTTGTCCCGTGTTCCGAACGAAAATTGAAACTGACGGCTATTTAAGGCTGCATAGAAGCACCTATTGCCGGATGGCAACTGGAAGCAAGGAGAACAGACGTGGCTCGTATCGCTGGCGTCAACATCCCGACGGCAAAGCGCGTTGTTATCGCGCTGACCTATATTCACGGGATTGGACCGAAATTCGCACAGGAAATCGTCGCAAAGGTCGGTATTCCGGCTGAACGCCGCGTGCATCAGCTCACGGATGCTGAAGTTCTTCAGATCCGCGAAGCCATCGACCGCGAATACCAGGTCGAAGGTGACCTGCGTCGCGAGACGTCGATGAACATCAAGCGTCTGATGGACCTCGGCTGCTACCGTGGCCTGCGTCATCGTCGCTCGCTGCCCGTTCGCGGCCAGCGCACGCACACCAATGCCCGCACCCGCAAGGGCCCGGCAAAGGCGATTGCTGGTAAGAAGAAATAATCTCCCGGAAACGGGGGTGAGGGGGCTGGTGCGAAGCACCGGCCTCTTTTTGGTATGTCGAGGATGGCTTGGCCATCGTTCGGTGGAGCTGCTGGAAATACGGCAGCGTTGATATCGCCGCGATGCCGGGGAGCCCCTGAAGGGTTCCGGCATCGCTGATGAAAGTGGGGAGCACGGCTCCCCGGTGTAGCCGCTGGAATTACGGCGGTGCAGAGATCCGTGAAAGGGTAAACATGGCCAAGGAAGCCACACGCGTACGTCGTCGCGAACGCAAGAATATCTCGACGGGCGTCGCCCACGTGAACTCGTCGTTCAACAATACGATGATCACCATCACCGATGCGCAGGGCAATGCCATTGCATGGTCGTCGGCCGGCTCGAAGGGCTTCAAGGGCTCGCGCAAGTCGACCCCGTTCGCAGCCCAGATCGCCGCCGAAGATGCTGCCAAGAAGGCGCAGGAACACGGCATGAAGACGCTCGAAGTCGAAGTCACCGGCCCGGGTTCCGGCCGTGAATCGGCTCTGCGTGCTCTGCAGGCCGCCGGCTTCATGATCACGTCCATCCGCGACGTGACGCCGATCCCGCACAATGGTTGCCGTCCGCGCAAGAAGCGCCGCGTCTGATACGCACTCGTCATCAGGTCCGGCGGGAGATCGCTCTCGCCGGCGCTTCAGGGCTCCGTTGCCACGACTGGATGGTGGCAATGAACGGAAGGCAAAACATATGATTCAGAAAAACTGGCAGGAACTGATCAAGCCGAACAAGGTCGAGTTCGCGTCTTCCGGTCGCACCAAGGTTAGCCTGGTCGCGGAACCGCTGGAACGTGGCTTCGGTCTGACCCTCGGCAACGCGCTGCGCCGCGTTCTTCTCTCGTCGCTCCGCGGCGCCGCTGTTACGGCCGTGCAGATCGATGGCGTTCTGCATGAGTTCTCGTCGATCCCGGGTGTTCGCGAAGATGTCACCGACATCGTCCTGAACATCAAGGAGATCGCCATCAAGATGGACGGCGACGATGCCAAGCGCATGGTCGTTCGCAAGCAGGGCCCGGGTGTGGTCACGGCTGGCGACATCCAGACGGTCGGCGACATCGAGATCCTGAACCCGAACCATGTCATCTGCACGCTCGACGAGGGCGCGGAGATCCGCATGGAGTTCACGGTCAACAACGGCAAGGGCTATGTTCCGGCGGATCGTAACCGCTCGGAAGATGCGCCGATCGGCCTCATCCCGGTCGACAGCCTCTACTCGCCGGTCAAGAAAGTGTCCTACAAGGTGGAAAACACCCGTGAAGGCCAGGTTCTCGACTACGACAAGCTGTCCATGCAGATCGAAACCGATGGCTCGGTAACGGGCGAAGATGCCGTCGCTTTCGCGGCGCGCATCCTTCAGGACCAGCTCGGCGTCTTCGTCAACTTCGACGAACCGCAGAAGGAAGCCGAAGAAGAAGCCGTTACCGAACTGGCGTTCAACCCGGCGCTGCTGAAGAAGGTCGACGAGCTCGAGCTTTCGGTCCGTTCGGCAAACTGCCTGAAGAACGACAACATCGTCTACATCGGCGACCTCATTCAGAAGACGGAAGCCGAAATGCTCCGGACTCCGAACTTCGGTCGCAAGTCGCTGAACGAAATCAAGGAAGTTCTCGCTTCCATGGGCCTGCATCTCGGCATGGAAGTGCCCGCATGGCCGCCCGAGAACATCGAAGATCTCGCAAAGCGTTACGAAGACCAGTATTGATCGCGGGATGAGGCAACGTGTGAAGCGGTTTTCCGCTCGCATTCCGCGATTTGAACAATAGACAAGGCAGGTCCAAACTCTGCCTTTCCCCGTCAAACAGCAGGCCCGGCCGGAGACGGTTTGGTGCCTGTATGTGCCAGGAAACGGCAGGTCCTCCAGAGAGAGTGACACCTGCATAAAGGAGAATAGCCATGCGCCACAAGAAAGCCGGCCGCAAGCTGAACCGTACCGCCAGCCACCGCAAGGCGATGTTCGCCAACATGGCGGCTTCGCTGATCCAGCACGAGCAGATCATCACGACGCTGCCGAAGGCCAAGGAAATCCGTCCGATCGTTGAAAAGCTCGTCACGCTCGGCAAGCGCGGCGACCTGCACGCCCGTCGTCAGGCCATCTCGCAGATCCGCGACGTCACGGTCGTCGCCAAGCTGTTCGATGCTATCGCAACGCGCTACGCCACCCGCAATGGCGGCTACCTTCGCATCATGAAGGCCGGCTACCGTCAGGGCGACAACGCACCGATCGCCGTCATCGAGTTCGTCGATCGTGACGTCGATGCCAAGGGCGCGGCCGACAAGGCCCGTGTTGTCGCAGAAGCGGACGCCGCTGAAGCAGCCTGATTTATTCAGGTCTTCAAGTTTGAAAACAGCCGGGCGAAAGTCCGGCTGTTTTCGTTTGGGCACTTGCTTGCGGGTGATGGCCGGCACAACGATGTGCGTCTTGTTTTTGCCGCGCACGATGTCTTTGCTTTCCGGGCGCTTCATCCTATTTCTCATCCCGACAGCATTTCCGGGCGGAGCGTGTTCGCTTCGCCGTCGGACAATGCCATAGAACAACGACCCGGAGTTTTCGGGTGGACACACGTTCATCCGAAGCGCTCCGGCCAATCCTCGTTTCACCAAGGGTTCTCCATGCGTCGCTCGCCATTGTCGCTCGTCCTGTCCGGTATTGCCGGCCTCGTCATCATCATGTTCCTTGCGCATTTCGTGGCGCCGACCGATCTCAGCGTGTCCTATCCAACGGTGGACCAGGTGCAGACCAGTGCGGTCACGACGCCGGTCGCGGCCACGAGCACGACAACGGACGGTACGACGAAAACGGTGCCCGAAAGCCGGGCGGACATGCAGATGTCGTTCTCGCCGCTCGTCAAGCAGACGGCGAATGCTGTGGTGAATGTTTATGCAGAGAAGCTCGTCGAGAGCCGCTCTCCACTGGCCGACGATCCCTTCCTGCAGCAGTTCTTCGGCCAGCGCATGCCCAACCGTTCCGAGAAGCAGTCGTCGCTGGGGTCCGGCGTGATCGTCGGGGCAGATGGCATTGTGGTCACGAACAACCACGTCATCGAGGGCGCGGATGACATCAAGGTTGCGCTGGCGGACGGTCGCGAGTTCGAATCGAAGGTCGTGCTAAAGGATGACCGGCTGGATCTTGCGGTCCTGAAGATTGAAGGAAGTGCCCCATTCCAGACGGTCCCTTTAGGCGATTCGGATAGCGTTGAGGTCGGCGATCTCGTGCTCGCGATCGGCAACCCCTTCGGCGTCGGGCAGACGGTGACGAGCGGTATCGTGTCTGCGCTTGCGCGTAATCAAGTGACGCCGGGCAGCGATTTCGGCTTCTTCATCCAGACGGATGCCGCGATCAATCCCGGTAACTCCGGTGGTGGCCTGATCGACATGAAGGGTGAACTCATCGGCATCAACACCGCCATCTTCTCGCGCGGCGGTGGATCGAATGGCGTCGGCTTCGCCATTCCTGCCAATCTGGTCAAAGTCTTCATCGAATCGGCGAAGGGCGGTACCGGCAGCTTCGTTCGTCCGTTCATCGGCGCGAGCTTCGAGCCCGTGACATCGGAAGTCGCGGACGCCCTGGGCCTTGATCGCGCGCGCGGTGCTCTCGTCAGTTCCGTCATTGAAGGCGGCCCGGCCGAGAAGGCCGGCATCCGCCCCGGCGAGGTGGTCACCGCCGTCAATGGCATTCCGGTCGAACATCCCGATGCGCTCGGTTATCGCCTGACCACCGTTGGCATCGGCAAGGATGCGCGGCTGAGCGTCGCCGATAACGGCAAGGTGCGCGATGTCATGCTGCGGCTCGAGCGGGCGCCGGAGACGGCGCCACGCGATGAGAGGCTGATCGAGGGCCGCACGCCGTTTGCCGGCGCCGTCGTCGGAAACCTCTCGCCGCGTCTCGCCGATGAGCTCCGCATGCCGGCGACGTCGGAAGGCGTCGTGATCACGGCCATCAACCGGGGTTCGCCCGCCGCTCGCGTCGGCTTTGCGCCGAAGGACATCATCCTTGCCGTCAATGGCGTGCCGATCGACAAGACCGAGACGCTGGTCAAGGCGACGGCGGATGATCCGGCATTCTGGCGGGTCGAGATCCTGCGCGATGGGCAGCGGATCCGCCAGTTCTTCCGATGAGCGATCTGTTCGCGCCGCACGAGCCGGAGGGAATGCAGGCGAAGCGGCCGCTGGCGGACCGGCTGCGGCCGCAGACTTTGGCTGATGTGACGGGCCAAGCTCATCTAACGGGGGAAGACGGCGCGCTGCGGCGCATGATCGATTCGGGTTCGCTCGGCTCGATGATCTTCTGGGGTCCGCCGGGCACCGGTAAGACGACCGTTGCCCGGCTGCTGTCCGGCGAGACGGGGTTGGCTTTCGAGCAGATTTCGGCGATCTTCTCCGGCGTTGCCGATCTGAAGAAGGTTTTCGAGACGGCCCGCGCCCGCCGCATGTCCGGCCGCCAGACCCTGCTCTTCGTGGACGAGATCCATCGGTTCAATCGTGCGCAGCAAGATAGCTTCCTCCCGGTCATGGAAGACGGGACGATCATTCTCGTCGGCGCCACCACGGAGAACCCGTCTTTCGAGCTCAACGCGGCTCTCCTGTCGCGCGCCCGCGTGCTGACTTTCCGCTCTCATGACGAGGAAAGCCTGGCGGAACTCTTGGGCCGCGCGGAGGCGACCGAGGGAAAACCGTTGCCGCTCGACGGGGACGCGCGGGCGAGCCTGATTCGGATGGCGGATGGCGACGGGCGTGCGGCGCTGACGCTGGCGGAGGAGGTCTGGCGCGCCGCGCGCAAGGGCGAGACCTTCGACGTCGCGGGGCTGCAGGACGTGGTCCAGCGCCGGGCTCCGGTCTATGACAAAGGCCAGGACGGCCATTACAATCTCATCTCCGCGCTCCACAAGGCCGTGCGCGGCTCGGATCCGGATGCGGCGCTCTACTATCTCTGCCGCATGTTCGATGCCGGGGAGGACCCGCTCTATCTCGGTCGGCGTCTGGTGCGGATGGCTGTCGAGGATATCGGGCTGGCCGATCCGCAGGCGCTCGTGGTCTGCAATGCCGCCAAGGATGCCTATGACTATCTCGGCTCCCCGGAGGGGGAACTGGCGCTGGCGCAGGCCTGCGTCTATCTCGCGACCGCACCGAAATCGAATGCCGTCTACATGGCCTACAAGGCGGCGATGCGGGCGGCCAAGCAGAACGGCTCGCTGCTGCCACCCAAGCATATTCTCAACGCCCCGACCAAGCTCATGAAGGGCGAGGGCTACGGAGATGGCTACCGCTACGATCATGACGAGCCCGACGCGTTTTCCGGTCAGGATTATTTCCCCGAGAAGATGGGCCGCCAGAAATTTTACGATCCGCCCGAGCGCGGCTTCGAGCGCGACATCCGCAAGCGGCTGGAATGGTGGGACAAGCTGCGCAAGGAGCGGGGCGGCGACCGCTGAAGATTGCGCAATGTCGCCGGATATGGCATAAAGCGCGCAGCGGACGACCGCGAATTCACACCAATGCGGGGACGGCCTCGCTCCTCACGGGAGTGATCTCCATGTCCTGGTTTCTGCTTTTTCTCGCCGGAATGTTCGAAATCGGTTGGGCCATCGGCCTCAAATATACCGAGGGCTTTTCCCGGCCGCTTCCCACCATCCTGACCATCGCCGCCATGGTGGCGAGCATCGCGCTGCTTGGAATGGCACTGCGCACATTGCCGCTCGGAACGGCCTACGCGATCTGGACCGGCATCGGCACGGTCGGAACCGTTATTCTCGGTATCGTGTTGTTTGCAGAGCCTGCGACAGCGCTTCGACTCGGCTGCATCGGCCTCATCGTCGCGGGTATCGCCGGTCTGAAGCTGACGGCCTGAGGCTCAGGCCGTTCTGAGCGAATCGAGCACGGCATTTGCTGCCTGCATGTCGCGCCAGCGAAGTTCGCGGCGCTGGAAGGCTTCGTCGTCCGTACCCCAATGCTCGATCTGCCAGTCTTCGTCGAGATGGGCGAGCGCCCAGGCCTCGTCCACGCTCAGGCGACGCTCGGCAATGACGAGCGGCAGGATGGCGGAGCCGGTGAGGGTGGTCATGGCGTGGATGGCAGACAGCCCGAGCGGCGTCGCATAGGCCCGCAGCGCCTCGGCAAAGGCGGAAATGGCCGCCTGTGGCTGGCGCTGGTGGATGACGCCTTCTGCAAGGATGAAACGGGCGCCGAACGTTTCTGACATCCAGGCGAGGATGGGATCCCATTGCGCTTGCTGGCGGCCGACGAGCCCCTCCGGCTGGTCGGCGCGGTAGCAGAGCATGTCGGTCCCTGCGAAATTGAGGATGTCGTCGAAAACGCCGCGAATGTCCTTCGCCACGCCGTCAAGCGCGCTGTTGACCAGACGCGTGACAGGCATGACACCGGGATCGATGTTTTCGACCTGTGCATCCCATTCCGCCGCCAGAAGTTCGGCCAGTCTCTCGGTCGGCACGGCCAGTACCTGCTTGGCAGGCGTCTTCACCGGACGGCCGTCGAGCAGGATCGCGAAGCTGTCGCCCTCGCTGCGGCCGATCGAGACCTCTTTGTAGAAACGCTTCGGCAAAGGCTTCAGCATCTGGATCTGCGCACGGCGAACCGGGTCCGGATCGCTGAAGGTGTTCGTGAATTCGTCGCGGATATCAGACATGCGAAGTCTCCAGCAGAGCAAGAATATCGTCCGGCGTCTGGACGATATGGTCGGCGCCGGCGGCAAGGAGGGCACTTGTGGGCGCATAGCCCCAGGACACGCCGATGGCCGTGGCGCCAGCACTCTTTGCCATCTGCATATCGTAAATCGCATCGCCGATGACAAGCGTGTCGCTTGCGTCAAAACCGGCTTCCGCACAGCATTCGGCCACCATGGCGGGATGCGGCTTGGACGGGCAGTCGTCCGCGGTGCGCGAGACCACGAAGTCGAAGCCGTGCGACGTCCGGATCATGTCCAATCCGCGCCGGGATTTTCCCGTGACGGCGCCGATCACCAGATCGTCGCGTTGCGAGAGCGTGTCCATCATGGTGGCGATGCCCGGGAAGGGAAGCTCG
Organism: Rhizobium sp. PP-CC-3A-592; assembly: GCF_003217095.1. Taxonomy (GTDB): domain Bacteria; phylum Pseudomonadota; class Alphaproteobacteria; order Rhizobiales; family Rhizobiaceae; genus Ferranicluibacter. Next base: position 208,440 of record NZ_QJSR01000001.1, on the reverse strand, counting down.
GACATGCCGGCGGCGCGGACGTCCGTATAGATGTCCTTGTAATGCGCGGTCATCGCTAGTGCCTGGTCGTTGACATGCGGTTCGCCGGTCAGCCGGGCGATCGCGATGTCGAGCGTCAGGCCGATGATCGATTTCGTGTCCTCGAGCGCCGGCGGCGTGAGGCCGAAGGCCTCGAATGTCCGCGCCATCGTCGCGTGGATCACGCCGGCGCTATCGACCAGCGTGCCGTCGCAGTCGAACAGGACGAGCCGCATCATTCCTCTCCGGCATTGGCCATGTCGAAACCGAAGAGGTTCCAGGTCTGGACCATATGCTGGGGCATCGGCGCCGTGATCATCAGACGTCCGCCATCGGGATGGGGAATGTCGATCTTGCGCGCATGAAGGTGAAGGCGGTTCTGGACGCCGCTGGGGAAATTCCAACCGGGGGCGTCGTCGAAGTACTTGGGGTCGCCAATAATCGGATTGCCGATATGGAGGGCGTGGACGCGCAGCTGGTGGGTGCGGCCAGTGTACGGCTCCATCTCCAGCCAGGAGAAGTTCTGGCCCGCCTGCTCCAAGACCCGGTAGTAGGAAATCGCGTGGTCGGCGCCATCGTCGCCATGACGGGCGATGCGCATCCGGTCGCCATCGGGCGTCTGTTCCTTGACGAGCCAGCTGGACACCTTGTCCTCGCGCTTGCGCGGAACGCCCTTCACCAGCGACCAGTAGGTCTTCTTCGTGTCGCGTTCGCGAAACGCGGCCGTCAGCTTCTGGGCAGCGCCACGGGTGCGCGCTACGACCAGCACGCCGGACGTGTCGCGATCGAGCCGGTGTACCAGCCGCGGCTTCTCGCCCCTCGGACTGGTCCAGGCTTCCAGCATCTGGTCGATATGCCGGTTGAGGCCGGAGCCGCCCTGCACGGCGATGCCCGGTGGCTTGTTCAGCACGATCACCTTGGCATCTTCGTGCAGCAGCATTCGCGACAGCAGCTCGTGGTCGGAGGAGTGCTTCAGGTCATGGTTCGGGATGGGCCCCGACTTGCGGTTTTCATCGACATCCATCGGCGGAATACGGATCGTCTGGCCGGCTTCCACCCGAAAGTCGGATTTCACGCGGCCGCCGTTCACGCGGACCTGACCGGAGCGGAGCAGCTTTTGCAGCGGTCCGAATCCGAGGCCTGGATAATGCACCTTGAACCAGCGATCGAGGCGCATGCCGTTTTCGTCGGCTTCCACCGTCTTGTGCTCGATACCCGCCATGTCAGTGGTCTTTCGTCCTCGGCGGCCAAAAGCCTGCCATCCATCATCGTCTTCAAGCGCCCGCTTTAGACGATTGCGCGCATCAGGGCCAGACCTGCAAAGACGCCGAGGCCGGAAAGCACGAGGCTAAGGGCCACATAGAGCGCCGCCGAGCCGAATTGCCCCTGTTCGGCGAGCATGGCGGCATCGAGCGAGAAGGCGGAGAAGGTGGTGTAGCCGCCAAGAATGCCGGTGACGAGGAAGAGGCGCAGCTCGGGCGAAGCCCCGAACCGCCGAACGACGACCTCGGAGAGCACGCCGATGAGGAACGAGCCGGTGACGTTGACGAACAGCGTGCCCCAGGGAAAGCCGGCACCCATCAGCCGGACGCTGGCGACGCCGCAGAGATAACGGAGAACGGAGCCGAGCGCTCCGCCCAGTGCGACGAGGAGAACGTTCAGCATCGCCCGGATCCTCCGGGCTGATGGACCGACGCGTGAGAGAGGACTGTCATGTCCGGCATCAGGCCAGCCGCTCCGCATGCCACCGCAGGTGATCGTCCATGAAGGTGGAGATGAAGAAATAGGAGTGATCGTACCGCTCCTGCATGCGCAGCGTCAGGGAGATGCCGGTTCCTTTGGTCGCCTCCTCGAACAGCCACGGGCGCAGGCCGCTTTCGAGGAATCCGTCGGCCGTACCCTGGTCGATCAGGAATTCCGGGAAGCGCGCACCGTCTTCGACCAGCGCACAGGCATCGTAAGCGCGCCAGGCGGCCTTGTCCGCGCCGAGATATTTCTCGAAGGCACCGATAGACCAATCGGCCGTCGAGGGGTGGACGATGGGGGCGAAGGTTGAGCAACTGCGGAAACGCTCGGGGTTCTTCAAGGCGATCGTCATCGCACCGTGCCCACCCATCGAGTGGCCAAAGATCGCCTGACGGTTCATATCCGCGCGGAACTGCGAGGCGATCAGCGCCGGCAGCTCCTGCGTGATGTAGGTCTCCATCCGGTAATGACGCGCCCAGGGTTCCTGCGTCGCATCGAGATAAAAGCCGGCGCCCTTGCCCATCTGCCAGTTCGCCGCTTCGTCCGCAACGTCGTCGCCACGCGGGCTCGTGTCCGGGCAGACGATGAAGAGGCCGAGTTCGGCCGCAAGCCGCCGGTACTCGCCCTTATCCATTACGTTGGCATGGCTGCAGGTCAGGCCTGAGAGGTACCAGACGACCGGGCAGGGCTGGCTGACGGCCTGCGGCGGTACGAAGACGGCAAAGGTCATATCGCAGTCGCAGACTTCCGAGCGATGCGAATAGACGCCTTGCATGCCACCGAAGGCGACGTTCTGGGACAGGACTTTCATGGGAGACTCCCTTAGGGCAAACCGGAAGATGCGTCAAAGCAGGGCGACCGCAGCATTGACCGCCACGGCGATGAGCACGGTGTTGAAGAAGTAGGAGATGATGGCGTGCAACAGGTTGATCTTGCGCATCGCCGTCGTGTTGATGGCGACATCCGACGTCTGCGCTGTCATGCCGATGACGAAGGAGAAATAGAGGAAATCGAAGATCCCCGGCATGTCCGTGCCCGGAAAATCGAGCCCGCGGCGATCGCCGTTCTCTCCTGCACTGACATCGGAAAGTTCCGGGCTCCAGTAGCGGTGTGCATAATGGATGGCCGCCATCGTATGCACCGTCAGCCAGCCGAGCGCCACGGAGGCAAAGGCGAGGATCTGATCGACGAGCGGCGCCCCGTCCTTCTCGTTCAACGCCTGAAACAGAGAGACGAGGCAGATGACGACGGCGGCGAGCGTGACGCCGAGGATGACGATCTCCGGCTCGTCCGTGCCGGCAGCGTTTTCCTTCAGATAAGCGCCGCTGAGCTTCGGAATGCGGATCGCGATCATCACGAGGTAAACGAGGAAGAAGAGAACGGCGGCAAGCTCGATCGCGAAGCGCTCGCTTTCGACGAAGCCGATCGGCAGCGACAGGGCAGCAACGACCGCACCGAGCGTAAAGGGCAGGTGCCGCCGGGGAATCAGCCCGCTGCTCGCGCGCGCCATCGCCTTAGGCCTGCTTCGCCCGCCGGCAGAGCCGGTCGAGCGTTTCGAGGAAAGCCGAGCGGTCGCGGGCCGTGAAGGCGGCATTGAAGCCGCGGCTCTCGCCGGTCTCGCGAAGATGGGCGCCGAGATCCCGCATGGCAGTCGCCATGCCGATATTCGCGACATCGAAGACGCGGCCCGTCGGTCCGGTCACCAGCGCACCCTTGGCAACGCAGCGCCCGGCCAGAGGTACGTCGGCCGTGATGACGACATCGCCCGGACCCGCGCGTTCCGCAATCCAGTCGTCCGCCGCATCGAACCCGGCCGACACGATGACATTCGTCACCATCGGATCGCGCGATGGCCTGAGCCCCGAATTGGCAACCAGCGTGACCGGCAGAGCGTGCCGCTCGGCGACCTTCAGGATCTCGGGCTTGACGGGGCAGGCATCGGCATCGACGTAGATCATGAGATGTCCGTGGATCGGGGTGAGGCGGGCCGCAGCATGTCGACATGCGGAATGCCGTCTTCGAGATATTCGTCGGATGTCACGACGAAGCCGAAACCGGTGTAGAACGCGTGCAGATGGCTCTGCGCCGAAAGCGCGATCGGGACGCCCGGAAACGCGCGCTCGCAGGCAGAGACGGCCTCGTGCATCAAGGCGTCCCCAAGCCGCCTGCCGCGATGATCCGGAGAGACGACGACGCGGCCGATGCGGACCGGGTCGCCCGACTGCCGCGGTTTGATCAGTCGGGCGGACGCGACGAGCGCGTCGCCTTCGATCAGCCGCAGGTGCAAAGCGGCCGGATCCTTACCGTCGAGTTCCGGGTAGGGGCATGCCTGCTCCACCACGAAGACATCGACCCGCATTTTCAACAACGCATACAGGTCGGCCGCGGACAGAGCGTCCATCGTCCGCAGATCGACCGTATAGGCGGTTTTGGGCATCAGTAGACCACGACGCCGCGGATGCTTTCGCCCGAATGCATCAGGTCGAAGCCCTTGTTGATGTCCTCGAGCGGAATCGTGTGGGTGATCATCGGGTCGATCTGGATCTTGCCCTCCATGTACCATTCGACAATCTTCGGCACGTCCGTGCGGCCGCGCGCGCCGCCAAAGGCGGTGCCCATCCAGTTCCGGCCGGTAACCAGCTGGAAGGGGCGGGTGGAGATTTCCTGGCCCGCGCCGGCAACGCCGATGATGATGGACTTGCCCCAGCCGCGATGCGACGATTCGAGCGCCTGTCGCATGACCTTCGTGTTGCCGGTGCAGTCAAAGGTGTAATCGGCGCCGCCGATCGTGTCGCCGTTGCGCTTCGTCAGGTTGACCAGATAGGGCACGATGTCGTCGCCGACCTCCTTCGGATTGACGAAATGCGTCATGCCGAATTTTTCGCCCCAGGCCTTGCGGTCGTTGTTGATGTCGACGCCGACGATCATGTCCGCGCCGGCAAGACGCAGGCCCTGCAGCACGTTAAGGCCGATGCCGCCGAGGCCGAAGACGATGGCGGTCGAACCGATCTCGACCTTCGCCGTGTTGATGACCGCACCGATGCCGGTCGTCACGCCGCAGCCGATGTAGCAGATCTTGTCGAAGGGCGCGTCCGGGTTGACCTTGGCCAACGCGATTTCCGGCAGGACCGTGAAGTTCGCGAAGGTGGAGCAGCCCATGTAGTGGAAGATCTTGTCCTTGCCGATCGAGAACCGCGACGTGCCGTCCGGCATCAGGCCCTGGCCCTGCGTTGCGCGGATGGAGGTGCAGAGGTTCGTCTTGCGCGACAGGCACGAATAGCATTCGCGGCATTCCGGCGTGTAGAGCGGAATGACGTGGTCGCCCTTCTTCAGCGACGTTACGCCCGGGCCGACATCGACCACGATGCCGGCACCCTCATGGCCGAGGATGGCGGGAAACAGGCCTTCCGGATCGGCACCCGAGAGGGTGAACTCGTCCGTATGGCAGATGCCGGTGGCCTTGACCTCGACCAGCACTTCGCCGGCCCGTGGGCCTTCCAGTTGTACGGTCATGATCTCGAGGGGTTTGCCGGCCTGAACGGCGACAGCAGCGCGAACGTCCATGAAATGTCTCCTGGATTTGAAGGTCTTGGTTGGTCGTGGCGTCACGCGGACCAAAGTCCACGATTCGGTGCTTGCGATTCAGATACCCTTTAGGATGCGGCGAAGCGAGGTCTCAAGCACGTCTATCGCCTTGCCGGTCTGCGCATGCAGCGCCTTGGCGCTGGCCAGCTCATCGAGCAGGGACTGCACGGCCGATGGTGAAAGCATGACGCCGGAGGGTTCCGCGATGCCGGCAATCAGCCATTTCGGCGTGACGCCCAGCAGGTCGGCGAGCAGCGCCAGCTTTTCGCCCTCCGGCTCGCTCCGGTCACGTTCCCAGTCCGAAACCATGTCGTGCGAAACGGCAAGACGTTCCGCGAGATCGGCAAGGCTGAGGTTGAGCGCGCCGCGTGCGCGGAAGAGCCGCCCACCGGGCGTATCCGTGTCGCGCGGCTGCCGCAGCATTGCCATCATGGCTTCCGTCGATACGCGCATGGCGTTCTCCCTGATCGTGCTCCGGTGCCGCGCCGGATACCTTGGAACGACGCGTTGACCACGTCGAAACGCGTTCCTGAACGCAAATGCCCGGAGCCTTCCATATGTCTGAGCCTACAGCCGCGACCGGGAAAGAAAAGAGCCTGCAGCGTCAATTATCTGTCGAGACACGCCTTGCGGAAAACCGTGCGAGGGCATTGCCATAAGGACGTCCGACACCGGACCTGGAGCCTGATTCGCATGACACGTCCATCCCCGTCCGCTCTGCCCGCTACGGTCCTGCCGGCCACGGTCATGCAGGGAGTCCTGCTGCTGCTCACCGCCATGATGATCCTGCCCTGCATGGATGCCGTCGCCAAATATATGGCGGTCGAACTCGGCATGTCGCCGGCGCAGGTGACGTTCTACCGCTTCTTCTTCCAGCTCGTCGCAACCCTGCCGATGCTGCTTCGGCTCGGCGGTCCGAGGGCCCTCGTGCCGCAGAGGCCGTGGTACAACATGCTGCGCGGCATTCTGCTCGCGGCCGCATCGCTGTTCTTCTTCGTGTCGGTGAAGTACATGCCGCTCGCTGACGTGTTCGCGATCTATTTCGTGGAGCCGTTCATCCTCACCTGCCTGTCGGCCCTCATCCTCGGCGAGAAGGTCGGCTGGCGTCGGTGGGTGGCGATCGGGATCGGCTTCTTCGGTGCGATGATCGTCATCCAGCCGAGCTTTCAGGTGTTCGGCCTCACCGCGCTGATGCCGGTGGCCTGCGCCTTTCTCTTCGCGTGCTATCTCCTGATGAACCGCGCATCCGGCGCTGCCGACAGCCCGCTCGCCATGCAGACCTTCGCCGGTGTCGGCGGCACGCTGTTCATGACGGCGACGATTGGCATCGGCCATGGAACGGGTGCTGCGGATTTCGTGCCGTCGCTGCCGCACACGCCGCTCGGCTGGGTGCTCGTCATCGCGCTCGGCACGATTTCGGGCTACGGGCACCTCATGGTGGTTAAGGCCTTTCAGGCCGCGCCTGCCTCGGTGCTGGCGCCGCTGCATTATTTCGAGATCATCGCGGCAACCGTGCTTGGCTATCTCGTCTTCGGCGAGTTCCCGACGGCTTCCAAATGGCTCGGCGTCGCCATCATCGTCGGGTCCGGCCTGTTCATGATCTGGCGGGAGCGTCGCCAGCCGGCGCACTGACGGTCGTGTCTGTCACCGTCGGCCCGAACACGGCCTCGAACGCATCCCGAAGCCGCATGTCGGCATCCTCCATCATCACCGGCAGGCCGAGATCGACGAGGCTGGTGACGCCATGCCCGCGAATGCCGCAGGGCACGATGCCGCCGAAATGGTCGAGGTCGGGATCGACATTCAGCGACAGCCCGTGAAAGCTCACCCAGCGGCGCAGCCGGATGCCGATTGCGGCGATTTTGTCTTCCGCCGGCGTGCCATCGGGCAGGGGCGCCTTTTCCGGCCGGCGCACCCAGACGCCGACGCGATCCTCGCGCCGCTCGCCGGTGACGTTCATGCTGGAGAGCGTGCGGATGACGAGATCCTCGAGCGCCGCCACGAAGGCGCGTACGTCCTGCCGCCGGCGCTTGAGGTCGAGCATGACATAGACCACACGCTGCCCGGGCCCGTGATAGGTGTATTCGCCGCCGCGCCCGGTCGCGTAGACGGGGAAACGGTCGGGCATCACGAGATCGGCCGCATCGGCACTCGTGCCGGCGGTGTAGAGCGGCGGATGTTCGACCAGCCAGACGAGCTCGTCGGCTTCGCCGGCAGCAATGGCCGCCACCTCGCGCTCCATGGTCTCCACGGCCGCCTCATAGGGCACAGGGCCCTCCGCGATCCGCCACCGAACCGGAGGACAGTCGTCCCCGGCAAAAAAACGACTGTCGAGAGCGTCGCGCTGCATGGTCTGTCCTGAATATGCTGCGGTCGGCGCGAGGTGATCTCATGCCGTGCAGGCTCATTGGAGTGAAAATCAGCGACGGCTCTTGCGAAAAGCGATCCGGCTAACCGATCAGCCCTGTAGATGGGGCGTGTTCACCAAGGGTTAAAGGCGGATTTCCGGGCTCTGTCCACAGACCTCCGAAATAGTTTTCACCACCGCCAACTTTTCCGCATTACGCCCTTGTGCCCCCCAAATCCTTTTGCTAAACGCACCCCTGCCGGAGCAGTTCGGCTCTACCACGATGCGGTCGTGGCGGAATTGGTAGACGCGCAGCGTTGAGGTCGCTGTGGGGCAACCCGTGGAAGTTCGAGTCTTCTCGACCGCACCAAAAGAAACCGGCTTGTGCCGGTTTTTTTGTGCCTTGTCATTGGGTTAGACCCAATCATGCCATTAGCTGGCACCTTCATCATCCGGTCTTCAATGCCTTCTCATAGCGCTTCACCAGCCGCTCCCGCTTCAGCCGCGACAGGCGCTGCAGCCAGAAGATGCCGTTGATCTGGTCGATTTCGTGCTGCAGGCAGACGGAGAGCAGGCCTTGCGCTTCCTCCTCGCGCCAGAGGCCCTCAAGGGTTTGATAACGCACGGTCACGGTTGTGGGCCGCTCCACCTCGTCGGTGAAGCCCGGCATGGAGACGCTGCCTTCCATGTGGCGCGTCGTTTCCGTAGAGGCGCTGACGATCTCCGGATTGATGAAGATCCGGGGACCCGTCTTCTCGTCTGTCTCGATGACAGTGATCGCCTTGAGGATGCCGATATGCGGGCCGGTGATGCCAATGCCGGGCGCGGCGCGCATGGTGTCGAGCAGATCGGTGGCGAGCGCGGCGAGGTCGCTGTCGAAGGCGGTGGCAGGCTCTGCCGGCGTTTTTAGTCGGGTGTCGGGGTAGGGGATGATCGGTCTGATCGTCATGCGAAGGCTCCGGAGTCATGAGGATGGGGCACGTGTGCCGGCTTCCTCTCGCCCCTATATCACCTGGGTACCCGGTGCGTATCGGTATCCTCGCCCTGCGACGACGCGAAGGCGAATTCGGAGGTGATTTGTGAAGTCTTGCAACAGCTTGAACAAATCTGCCGGATATGGCGCGCCTGCGCCTCATCTTCGGTAGACCCGCGCCTTTCCATGGTCTAGCAGGAAGTGCGGCCGACCCTGGTTTCCGGCCTGTAACCATCGAGATACTGGCAGAGCCTTCCCTCAAGCCCCGGGCATCGCTCCGGCGCCCGGAACGGCTGAACGATCGCGAGGCGGGCAGATGAGCAACACCGGCGACGACATGGAAACGCGCGTTCTCGAGGCGGACGATGCCTATGATGGGGCTGACATCTATGCTGAGGATGGATCGGTTCGCTCCGATTACCTGATGCATGTCGGCGCCGCGATCGCCGACCGCGATGTGCTGTATCTTCGCCAGCACGTGGCGCGTCTGCACGCGTCCGAAATGGGCGACCTTCTCGAAGCCATCAATCCCGAGCAGCGCCGCGCGATGGTCTCGCTGCTGGGCGACGATTTCGATCTCTCGGCCCTGACGGAGGTGGACGAGGCGATCCGTATGGACATCGTCGAGCACCTGCCGAACGAACAGATCGCCGCGGCGCTCGGCGAGATGGATTCGGACGATGCCGTCTACATTCTCGAGGATATGGACCAGGAGGATCAGGAGGCGATCCTCGCCAAGCTGCCGTTCACGGAACGCGTGCGCCTGCGCCGCTCGCTCGATTATCCCGAATCGACCGCTGGTCGGCGCATGCAGACGGAGTTCGTCGCGGTGCCGCCGTTCTGGACGGTCGGCCAGACGATCGACTATATGCGCGAGGACACGGAGCTTCCCGAAAGCTTCACCCAGATTTTCGTGATCGACCCGACCTTCCGTCTGCTCGGCACGATCGACCTCGACCGCATCCTGCGCACCAAGCGCTCGGTGAAGATCGAATCGATCATGCGCGAAACCAACCATCCGGTGCCGGCCGAGATGGACCAGGAAGAGGCGGCGCAGGTTTTCGAGCAGTACAACCTGCTTTCGGCCGCCGTCGTCGATGAGAATCAGCGCCTCGTCGGCGTGCTGACCATCGACGACGTCGTCGACGTCATCCAGGAAGAGGCCGAGGAGGACATCATGCGCCTCGGCGGCGTCGGTGACGAAGAACTGTCCGACACGGTTCTCGATACGTCGCGCTCGCGCGTCGTCTGGCTGATGGTCAACCTGTTCACAGCCATGCTGGCCGCCTCCGTCATCGGTCTCTTCGACAAGGCGATCGAGCACATCGTCGCGCTCGCCGTTCTCATGCCCATCGTCGCCGGCATGGGCGGCAATGCGGGTTCGCAGACGATGACGGTAACGGTGCGCGCGCTTGCGACACGCGATCTCGACATCCACAACGCCTTCCGCGTTATCCGGCGCGAGGCGGGCGTCGGCCTCATCAATGGCGCGCTGTTCGGCCTCCTCATCGGCCTTGCCGCGGGCACATGGTTCCAAAGCCCCGAGATCGGCGGGATCATCGCCACAGCCATGCTGATCAACATGATCGCCGCAGCGCTGGCCGGGATCTTCATTCCCCTGTTGCTCGACAAGTTCGGCGCGGACCCTGCCGTGTCCTCGGCCGTCTTCGTGACGACCGTGACGGATGTCACCGGCTTCTTCGCGTTTCTCGGCCTCGCCTCATGGTGGTTCGGTATTCACTGAAGGGGAGCGCGCCGGCTCTTCCCAAACCGATCTGGCGCCGTCGCTGCAGTTACACGTCGATCTGTTCGTACGCATTGACTTTTACGTAAATGTCGCTCAGGATTTCCGTCTGGCAGATGAGGCATGGTTTGGACAAGTATTATACCATCACGGAACTGACACGGGAATTCGGTGTCTCGACGCGCACGCTTCGTTTTTATGAGGACGAAGGGCTGATCCATCCCGAGCGGCGCGGTCGCACGCGCTTCTTCCGCTCGACGGACCGGCATCTGATCAAGGAGATCCTGCGCGGACGGCGGATCGGCTTCAGTATTGCGGAGATCCGGGAAATCATCCAGATCTACAAGGAGCCGCCGGGCGAGGCCGGGCAGCTACGCCTGATGATGAAGCGGCTTGAGGATAAGCGCACGGAACTCATCCAGAAGCGCCGCGACATCGAGGAAACGCTCGAGGAAATGAGCAATGTCGAGGAAGCCTGCCTGACACGGCTGGCCGAAATCGGCGTCGGCACCTGATCCCGCCCAATATTGTTACATGATTTTCGCCGTGACAGCCGTCTGTCGCGGCGTTCTCGTTTGCGGTGCTACTCCTGGGCCTTCATCGTGCACTGTCCCGCAATGTCGGCGACCCGCGCATCCGTGCGCCCATCAATCAGACCCCGGTCCAGTGGGTCGAGCAGGTTCTGTTCCACCAGCCTGTCGAGCGTGCAGCCGCAGAAGCGTGTGCAGAAGGTCTGTGTCTGGTCGCCGGTGCAGGTTGCCATGCAGCTGGACTGGAAGGCCGGCCGCGGATCGGGCCGGGGTGCCGGATAGACCATGGCGAAGAGGGCAACCAGCGAGAACAGCAGCGGCTGATGGATGAGGTAGATCGGCAGGCTGTGCCGGCCGGCGAAGGCAAGGCCGCGCGCGAGTCTGTTGGACTGACCTTCTGACGGCGCGGCCCGGTCGAGCCATTTCGAGCCGAGCGCGATGCGGCCGAGTGCGATGCCGGTCAGGAACGGGGAAAGCCACGGCAGGAGCGGGACGTAGTCGTTCGACCGCGGCAGCGTTTCCGATAGCCCGACCCACCAAAGCGCCGGCGTATCGAAGAAAGCCGACCGGAGGTAGAGCGGCGCGACGAAGGCGGCGACGGCCGCCACGAGCGTGACCGCGACCGGGAGGCGGAGAAACAGGAGGCCGATGAGGCTGGCTGCGGCGATCGAATGAAGAATGCCGAAGAAGATGAAGCCCGAGGGAAAGGCGAACCATGTGGCGATGCTGATCACGGCAGCGGCGGCAGCGATCTTCCCAAATCGGATCAGGAACGGTCGACCCCGAAAGCGGGGGAAATGGCCGAGCACGAGGCTGAAGCCGGCGAGCAGCAGGAAGCTGCTGGCGATACCCCGCGCATAATACTTGAACAGCCCAGTGCCGACGGTTCCCGGCGCGAGATAGCCGAAATATTCGAGATCCCAGGAGAAATGATAGCTCGCCATGGCGAGAATGGCGATGCCGCGAACCACGTCCAGCCAGCCGAGGCGGCGGCGCGCGAGACGCGTCTCTGTCGGTGGCAACGACGAGGATTCGGGAGATGACTGTGACATCAGTTCGGTACGCGACATCGGAAATTCCCCTAAAACATGCTCGGCGGACGGTGGAACCGGTGGCGAACCGGATCATGCAGGATCGTCAGGACGAAAGATTTGTGGATGTCGGCCTGTGAAATCATGGCTCCAGCAGCGCATCCCGCGCTTCGGAAAAGAACTGGCGGCGGAAGAGGACGACGATGACGACGCAGGTGGCGCCCATCAGGATATAGGGGCTGACGAACCAGCCGAGATAACCGATCGACAGGAAAATGCTGCGCAGGCCCGCATTGAAGTGTTTGGCGGCGACCACGTTCATCCGGATCGCCCGCTCGGCCGCCCGTTCCGCAGCGGCCCGGTCCACCCTTGTTTCCGACAGCATGGGAATGCCGCCGATCAGGATCGAGCAATAGTTGAACAGGCGGTAGGACCATCCGAATTTGAAGAAGGCATAGCCAAAGATGCAGGTGAGCCCGCCGACCTTGAGCTCGAAGGCCGTGCGGCCACCCTGGAAGACATAGGGAAGGTCGTTGAAGATCGCCTGCGCCTCCATCGCCCGGCCGAGCAAGGCAAAGCAGCCGCCGAGCGCGAAGATGCAGGTGGATGCAAAGAAGGCGGTGCCGGCCTGCAGGCCGGCGATGATCTGGGTGTCGATCATCTTCAGGTCGCGATTGAGCGAATTGAGGATCCAGCGGCGCCGGCGCTCGATCATCAGCCGCGACAGGCTCGTCCGGCCGAAGACGGTCCGTCGGTCTGTCACCCAGACATAGCCGCCCCATAGAGCCGCGAACACGAGAAGTGCGATATAATCGACCAGAACCATGCGGCTCTTGTGGCATGCTCGCCCGAAAAAGCAATATGCTGCAAAGCAGGGCGGATCTGCATGTCGCGCGCGCCCCACCGGATGTCGGTCGATCACCGCCCGAAGAGGTCGGCAATGGCCTATGGTCGGCCATGAGGAATGCGCAGATCCGGCGCAGATCGGGGTTTCGATGTTTCTTTCGGTTTTCGACGTCTTCAAGATTGGCATCGGCCCGTCGAGCTCCCACACCATGGGGCCGATGTCGGCGGCCAACCGCTTTCTCGAGCTGATCCTGTCCCCGGACTGGCCACGTCCGGCTGGTGCAGCTGTGGCCTCCATCACCGCAAGCCTGCACGGCTCGCTCGCCTATACCGGTATCGGCCACGGCTCGGGCAGGGCGGTCGTCCTGGGTTTGATGGGCGAGCGTCCCGACAGGGTGGATCCCGACCGCATGGACGGGATCATCGAGGCCGTCGAGCGGACCGGAGAGATCACACCGCCGGGTCATCCGACCTACCGGTTCCAGCCGAAGATCGATCTGGTCTTCGACAAGAAGGTGCCTCTTCCGGGCCACGCCAACGGCATGTCCTTCTCCGCCTTCGACAAAGACGGTCGCCTGCTGCTGAAACGGATATACTATTCCATCGGCGGCGGCTTCGTCGTGACGGACACGGAACTCGAGGCCATGCGTGCTTCCAAGACCAAGCCCGGCGGCGTCAAGGTCCCTTATCCCTTCGCCAATGCGAAGCAGATGCTGGAGATGGCGGCGCGGTCGGGTCTCTCGATCGCCCAGATGAAGCGCGCGAACGAGGAATGTTCGATGTCGCGCGAGGATCTGGATGACGGCCTCGACCGCATCTGGGCCGCGATGAAGAGCTGCATCGAGCGCGGTCTGGCTCAGGAAGGCATTCTGCCGGGCGGGCTGAAGGTTCGTCGCCGCGCTGGCATGATCCACGACAAGCTGGAACAGGAGTGGCGCTCCAACAAGGTCAATCCGCTGCTGGCGAACGATTGGCTGAGCGTCTACGCCATGGCTGTCAACGAGGAGAATGCGGCCGGTGGCCGGGTCGTGACCTCGCCCACCAACGGCGCGGCTGGCGTCGTGCCGGCGACCATTCGCTACTACCTGCACTTTCACGAGGATGCGGATGATCACGGCATTCGCGACTATCTCCTGACGGCCGCCGCGATCGGTGGCATCATCAAGTTCAACGCCTCGATCTCCGGTGCCGAAGTCGGCTGTCAGGGGGAGGTGGGCTCCGCCTCGGCCATGGCTGCCGCCGGCCTTGCCGCCGTCATGGGTGCAACGCCGGAGCAGATCGAGAACGCGGCCGAAATCGCGCTGGAGCATCATCTGGGAATGACCTGCGATCCGGTCGGAGGGCTGGTGCAGGTGCCCTGCATTGAGCGCAACGCACTCGGTGCCGTCAAGGCGGTGACGGCCGCGTCGCTGGCCCTGAAGGGTGACGGCAGCCATTTCGTGCCGCTGGATGCGTGCATCGAAACCATGCGCCAGACCGGTGTCGATATGCACGACAAGTACAAGGAGACCTCGACCGGCGGTCTCGCGGTCAACGTCGTCGAGTGTTGAGGGAGCACGCCTCTTGACGGCGCTGCAGCAACGGTGTTGAACGCGCCATCATGGCCTTGCATCTTCTCAAGCTTTGCGTCGGCGCAACTTCGATCGACGATCTGCGCGATTGGGTCGCCCAGCGGGCGCTGAACGCGATGTCCGCCGGTCACGCGCCGCACTCCTTCCACACCACACGCATGGTGCCGAAGCGGATGGAGGAACTGCTGGACGGCGGCTCCCTCTACTGGGTCATCAAGGGGCAGGTGCAGGCCCGCCAGCGCCTGCTCGACATCACCACCTTCACGGACGGCGAAGGCATCGGGCGCTGCAATCTCATCCTCGGGCCCGAGGTCATCGATACGGATTTCCAGCCAAGGCGCCCCTTCCAGGGCTGGCGGTACCTGACCGAAGCCGACGCCCCGCGCGATCTCGCCTCCGAGACGGCCGATATGCCGAGCGAACTGCGCCGCGAACTGACCGAACTCGGCCTTCTCTGAACGAAACCGCCTAAACGAGAAAGCCCGCCGGTGGGAACCACGCGGCGGGCGTTTCTTGTTGGCTTCTGAGCCTGATGCTACTTGATCCGAAGCCGGACCGGGCGGCGCGAGGAGGGCGCCGTGACGTGGAGGTGGATCGACACATCCGGCTGCGTCGAGCGCCAGGCCCGGGCGCCATGGGTGAGAAGCATTCCCACCAGATCCTTGGTTTTCGATCGGGGCTTGGCCCCGAGTTCTGCAATCCGCATCGCCGCCTCGTGGAGCGGATGAAGTCCTCGGCGCGGCGCGCGGCGGACCTTGTTGTCAGGAGCCAGAGGTGCTCCCGAGCCATTCTCATTCATCGACATGACTGACCCCGTTTACGCAAAACAAATCCGAGGAGGAGACCGGCAAAACTGGGAGATGCCGATGCTCGAAAGACGGGGGAAGGTCGGCGTCAACGCCGGCCTGCCCTTGAGCGATCGTTTACTGAGCGGCAGCCCAGCAGGCGAAGCCCTTCTTTTTCAGGGCGGAGCAGGCATTGATCGCCTTGTCCTGGCTGGAGAAGCCACCGAAGCGGGCGCGGTAAAGCTGGCTGCTGCCGCTGGAGACAGCGACGGTGAAGGGCTTTGCGGCAGACAATGCCTTGCCGCCCTTTTCCTTGGCATTGCCGAGAAGGGTCATGGCCTGGCCCTTGTCCGGCGTTGCGCCGATCTGGATGATCCAGCCGGAAGACGGTGCAACGACCTCGTCTTCGGTGACGGTCTCGGAGACCTTTTTAGCGACGGAATTGGTGACCTGACGGTCGATCGTGGCGTTGGTGCCGAGCGAGGCCAGCTTCTGGCTCTGGGCTTCCAGCGTGTTGGGCTTGGCGGCGAGAACCGGGTTGGCGCTGACCTTGGGTTCGGCGGCGTAGGCGACTTCGACGCTTCGGGTCGTTTCTTCGCTGTAGCGTGCGCCAGGCAGAGGACCGCTATTGGGCAGGTTGAAGCTGCCGCCGGTGGCGGCTGCGGTCGAGACGGGGCGCTGTTCGGTTTCCGAAAGGGTCGGTGCATCCTGCGTTTCCGCAACGAGATTGCCGCTGCCGCTGCGCGAGGCTGCCGGCATGTACTTGGCAACAAGAGCCCGCATCTGGGCGTCGCGGGCGCCGCCCGACTTGCCGCCGAGCACGACGCCGACGATGCTGCGGCCATCGGCCTGGGCCGAGGTCACGAGGTTGAAGCCGGCCGCACGGGTATATCCCGTCTTGATGCCGTCGACGCCGCGGACATTGCCGAGCAGCCGGTTGTGGTTGCCGATGACCTGTTTGCCGAAGCGGAAGCTGCGGGTCGAGAAATAGCTGTAATACTGCGGAAAATGCTGGCGGAGTGCCATGCCGAGGCGTGCCTGGTCGCGTGCCGTCGTCATCTGCCGGTCGTTGGGCAGGCCGTTGGCATTGCCATATGTGGTGCGCGTCATGCCGAGTGCACGGGCTTTGCTGGTCATGATCCGGGCGAAGCGATCTTCCGAGCCGCCGAGAAGCTCGCCGAGTGCCGTCGCGGCGTCGTTGGCGGAGCGCGTCACGAGCGCCTGGATGGCCTGCTCGACGGTGATCGTCTGGCCGGCGCGTACGCCGAGCTTGGATGGTGGTTCGGCGGATGCCTTCTTGGAGAAGGGAACGGGCGTGTCCTTACGGACCTTTCCAGCTTCCAGCGCTTCGAAGGTGAGGTAGAGGGTCATCATCTTCGTCAGCGAAGCGGGATAGCGCAGGCTATCGGCATCTTCGCTGTAGAGCACCTTGCCGGTCTTCGCATCGACGACGATGCCGGCGTAATTGGCTGCCAGGGCAGGTGCTGCGAAAACACAGACCGCCACGACGGAGGCAACGATCATACGTGAAGCCGCTTTGAAGAATGGGGTCGGCTGACGCTCGGTGGAACCGTTCAATGTTGGCATGGACACTACGCTTCTCTTCATTCTCAGATCAAAAATTGTCGTCCGGGCATCGCCCCCGTACGGACGACCGTTCTCCAGACTTTATCCTCACAGCGTTACCAATCGGTTTATGATGAAGGATTGGTTTCGAAATCGGCACAGATGCCGCGGTGATCACCGTCAGCGAACCAGCTTCGCCTCGACGAAACGGAGAACAGCCTCGTCGATGGCGCGCCATTGTGGCAGCAATTGGCTGGAGAACCGGTAAAGCACGACAAGGTCCTGGCCCGCGTGAACGTCGCGCTGGCAGTCGGCGCTGGTCGCAAGCTCCGCACGGTCCGGCAGGATGCAGCGAACGCCGTAATCTCCGGCGGCCCCTGCGGTGCCGGAAGGTCCGGTAAAGAAGATTTCCGCGCCGTAGCCGGATCCCGCCTTCATGCGGTGCGCCGTCAGTCCCGCAGGGCCCGCAGATGGATTTCCCTCGAACAGATGGCTGTAGATCGGCCCGATCCGGCCCGACATATCGCGCGACATGGTGCTCTGCGAGATCTGCAGGAAGATCAGGCCGTCCGTGCGCGTGACATCGTTGAAACGGTTCCGCGTCGCGTCGCTATAGCCCTGCATCTCCGGCCACGTCGCATAGATGTCGACACGCTCGGCAGCGCCTGTCTGGCGTTGCTCGGCAAAGCGGATGTGATTGGATGGCAGGCGCAGGTGATCCGTGCCGATCACGATATTGTGGTCGTCCGTGCTGGTGGTGTTGCCGCCGAGGGCGAGCGTCGTGCCCATGCGCTCACCACCGACGCAGATCGCCACCGTCAGGCCGGCAAGCAGGCCGAGCATCAGGCCGGCGCGCAGGAGGAGGCGCGAGCCCGGCTGCCCGAGGGCTGGGCCGAACGCTCTGGATGGTGCAGCGAGCTCTGATGAAGTGGTCATCCGATCGTTCCAGCATCCCTCCCGGCGCGGCGCGCGCCTGTGTCGTGTCGACACAGGATCGACCTCCACAGGATCGACTGGCACGGATGAACGAACCGCAAATCGATACGGGATCAGGCTGGGGCAAGAAGGTTAATTTTACGTAAATCCCATATGCCGTGGACCGGGCATGAAAAGGCCGGCTCCGGGGACAGCGGAGCCGGCCGAGAGGGCCGCGGGTGACGGGGATCACCATGCAGACCCAAACGCAGGGTCGTAGAGAGTAAGCGTTGTCGCGGCGTTGTGCCTACTGGGTCCGGACGCTGCCGACCGCCACAGCGCGGCCGTCCTGAAGCTTGACCCATCGGCCGGCATTGTCCACCGACTGGCGCTTCAGGTAGGTGTATTCGGTGTCCGACCAGATCAGCACCTTGCTGCGCATGTTGTCGAGAATGAAGTCGCCACGATCCGTGCGGACGGTCAGCACGGCATGGCCATCGCCATTCGGCTGGAGCACGACGGTGATCAGGAGATTGCCCGGCGCGATGCCGGCCTGCATCAGTTCGCGACGCTTCAGGAGAACGTAATCCTCACAGTCGCCGACGGTATCCGGGTAAGCCCAGTGCTCTTCGACACCGTAGATTTCCTTGTCCGTCATGGGCGTGATCTGTTCGTTCACGTCGTAATTGACCTCGAGAATGGTCTTCCATGTCTCGCGCGTCAGCGTCAGCGGCGCGGCCTTTGTCGGGTTGGCACGGCATTCGTCCGGAGCCGTGCGGCAGAATTCGTAATGACCGACAGGCGGGTTGGTCGGGCCCTCGGTTTCCATGTTGGCTGGGAATGCGAATGCGGAGGTCGCCAGGCCGAGAAAGCCGAGTGCGCCGAAGATGCCTGCCTTGAAGCTTTTTGTTCTTGTCATTGTCCGTGTCCCCGTTACAGGCACAGAATGACACGGACCTTTTGACCTCAGCCAAAAATGCGAAGTAAAACAAAGTACAAATACGGATCAACTAAATATAAAAGACGCAGAAAATTTGATCTGTATTTGAGCGGTGTTTGAGGCGATTTTGTCGAAAATTTGAGCCATCCAGGTAAGCGGGAGCCGGCGGTATTTAATTAAGCCGCTGATCGGATGAGGAAAAATGGTAAATGCCGAAGGGCCTCTGTCCGCCGGCCGTCCGAGGCCATGCTACGGAAGCGCGTACTTTCTAAAGAAAGCTCACGTCCAGTAACGGGAAACAGGCCGCGTTTTTGTTCATGATCTGGTTAGGATAAACTGGAAAGGCCATTTTCTGCCTTTTCACGGGCGCATCATCCGCACCGATGAGAGCCACCCGCAACGGGGTGTCGGATCCCTATCGGTCGACAGACGGCGTGCGATCGCACAGCGCGTGGTTCGAACGCGCGCGATACGAAGACGGACTACATCCGTCGGATGTCGATGAGAGGGAGTTTTAGAGAAATTCGCGCAGCGTATCGCGGGACTGGACGCCCAGGAACTCGATGGCGACGCCTTCCTGGAAGTGACGCACGATGCGTCCGCGCATGTTGCCGAGCAGCACGGGCGTGCCGAGTTCGAAACGGAATTCCGTATCGACGGCGGCGCCGGAGAGCGAAAGGTCGATGATGCGGCAGGCGTAACGCGTACCGTCTTCCAGAGTGATGTCCGTATGGGTCTTGCGCGGCGCCAGTCGGTCGTGGCGTCGGTCTTCCGGCAGGCCGAGTTCGTGCTTGTTGGCAATCCAGGTCAGCTGGGCCGCGAGCTTGTCGCGCTTGCGCTCGGTTGCGTTGATGCGCACCGTGAAGGAGCCGTCGGCCAGCCGCGATACCAAGCCTTCGATGCGGCCGACGTGATCGACATAGGCGATCACACGTTCGCCGATCCGCGGACGCGCGGTCGTTGTGAGGAAAACGTCGCCGGGCGACATTTCCGTAGCAACACAATCATATTCGTCATGACTGGCCAGCATCAGGCGGCCGCTGAGGTTTACGGTGACGCGCTGAAACGCGCCTTCATCATGCGGCTTCGACGTCGCGGCTTGAGATTGATTGAAATTGAACATCGCGACGCGCCCATGGACCTTGCGTCATCACGAATACTAGACACGGGTTAATAGAGTCTTCGAATGCAACCTTATCGACTCCTGCCGCCGTCCATGACCGAGAGGTGCATGACTCGGGCGATCACTTGCCGAAGCGCCGAATCGCGCGTCTGTGACGCGAAGCTGCGCGCTACCGTCGCACGCGCCGCGACCTCGGTCACAGGCGCGTCCCGATCCGGATAGTTGATGTGATCGAGCGAGAGGAAGGGCAAAGGGCGAGCGCCGATCCAGACCGGTTGCGAGAGGGGTGTCAGCGAGCCGAAGATCCGGTCGGTCCGGCCATCGCGTGAACGGAGCGGCAGAAGGACGAGTTCCATATCCAGTTGCTCGCCCTGCGCCGTCGTGCCGGATGCGGCGATCACGGCGGGTTCACCTGCGAGCATGACCCGACGCGTGACCGCGGACAGCTCTTCCATGTCGGAGGCAGACCAGAGACTGTCGAGCCGGGCGCCACGCAGTTCGCGCACGAACAGGGAGCAGAGGCGCGTACCTGCCAGTCGAAATTGGGGGGAATCCACGCGGCCATGCGTTGCCTCGGCCTCCTCAAGGATGAAGACATCCGGCAGGGCATGACGGATCGCGCCGGGATCGAGCTGATCGCGGCACGGAATGCGGCCGTTGTTGCGAAGGCTCTGCCAGTACCGGAAAATGTCGACGGATGTGCGCGTCTTCATGTGGATCGTCCCGCTTTGGTGCACAACCGTCCCGCATCGGAGCGATGGGGGACGTCTTGGCGCTCTGCAGCTGTAGCCTCGCAAGTCCCGTGCCACAGGGCTGTTAAGGATAACGAATCGTTCGAGCGAGGGGCGGTGCGGGAGCTGGCAGAGGGAGCCAATGCCTCGGGAAAGGTCGTCTTCCGTCAGGACGTGTCCACGTGAGAGGAGTGCTTGCCAGCCGCAGCCGGGCAGGGGATAACCGCCGCTCGCATCCGACGATCGAAAGCATATTGCCATGACCGACCAAGACAACGTGCCACCGCCCGGCACGCCGCGACATCCCGGCGTTCACACGAATGACGGTCGCCCAACCGACGGAGGAGAAATGGCCGACCCTGCGGTGCAGCCCGGCGCGCTGGGCGCGAGCGATCCGAGCGAAGCCGGATATGATTCGGTGCCACCCGCCCTTGAACCAGTTGCTCGTGAGCCGGCCTTCAACCTGCCATCGAGCCTCGTCTGGATCCTGACGGTTCTCGTCGTCATCCATGCCGTGCGCATGTATCTCCTCTCGGTCGAGATGGATGACGAGCTGATCTTCAACTTCGCCTTCCTGCCCGCCCGCTACGATCATGCGCTCACGGAGCAGGGCCTGGCCTGGCTCTGGACACCCATCACCTACTCCTTCCTGCACGGGTCCTGGGAACATCTCATCTTCAATGCCTTCTGGATGCTCGCTTTCGGCGCCCCGGTCGTTCGCCGCATCGGCGCCGGCAGACTGGCGATCTTCTGGTGTCTTTCCGCCATCGCGGCTGTCGGGCTGCACCTCGCGCTTCACTGGGGCGACATGACCGTTGTCATCGGCGCCTCCGGCGTTGTCGCCGGCCTGATGGGGGCGGCCGCTCGGTTCGTCTTCTCGCCAAGCGGCCGCATTAGCCGCCAGTTCGCCCATCGCAACCCGCGCCTCAGCATAAGGGAGGCTCTGTCCAATCGATCGGTCCTCTTCTTTGCCGGCGTCTGGTTTGCCACGAACCTTCTCATCGGGCTCGGCCTGTTCACACTGGATGGTGGTGCCGGCATTGCCTGGGAAGCGCATATCGGTGGCTTCCTCTTCGGCTTCCTGTTCTTCGGCCTGATCGACCCACCGACCAGATATGACGAGCGCGTGCAGCAGGACTGAAAGCCCACCCTGAAATTTCGGTCACCCGCGTTTCCGTTTTCACGACGGATGGGGTATTCTCCACCTGCGTCAAACTGTCTCAGGCGCATCGGAAACGGGAGGTTTCGAATGACGGTGAAGAGGATACTGGACGAGAAGGGCCGCAAGGTCGTGACCATCGCACCGGACATGGCGGTGCGGGACGCGGTTGCGCTTCTTGCCGAAAACCGGATCGGGGCCATCGTGGTACTCGATGACGCGCAAGCGATTACCGGCCTGCTGGCAGAGCGCGACGTCGTCGCCGCCGTCGCGCGGTATGGCGCCGAATGCCTCGACCGAACCGTGGCAGAGGTCATGTGCCGCGATGTCCACACCTGCGAAGAGGAGATGGAGATCGAGGCTGTCATGGAGATCATGAACAGTCGTCGCGCCCGTCACCTGCCTGTCGCCCGCAATGGCCGCCTCGTTGGCATCGTCTCGATCGGCGATGCGGTGCGCAGCCACATCCGCGCGATCGAGCATGAGACCCGCGAGATCAAGGCCTATATCGCCGGCTGACTCCGTGAACGGGAGGCCGTCGCACGCCATCAGCGCAGAACGGTCTCCTGCAGGCGCTTGAGTTCGGTAAGGCGGTTCTTGGTCTCGACATAGCCGCGATCGATCGCCTCGCCGGCACGGTGGAATTCCGAAAGCCCGATATCGCTGAGCTTTGGATGCAGCGACAGGTCTGGTGGATCGCCGGCAAGCTTTGCACGCGAGATGCGATCCTGGATGACGTTGAAGGCCTGGACCATGACGCTGGTCATGCCGAGGCGCGCGACGGGCGTCGCTGTCTGCTGGGGTTCGGGATGGGCGACGGGATCGCCGGCCCGCAGCTTGATGACGGCCGAACGACCGTAGAGATCATACTGCAGATTGACGGCCACCACGAGCGGCTGCTCGTAGGCGCGGCACACCGACACCGGAACCGGATTGACCAGTGCGCCATCGACCAGCATCCGGCCGTTGCAGCGGATCGGCTCGAAAATGCCTGGCAGGGCGTAGGATGCCCGCAAGGCCGTGATCAGCGACCCTTCCGTGAGCCAGACTTCGTGGCCGGACTTGATGTCGGTGGCGATGGCGACGAAGGGGCGGCCGAGATTTTCGATCAGCACATCGTCCAGATGCTCCTGCATGCGCTTGGTCAGCCGCAATCCGCCGAACAGCCCGCCGCCGCCGATGGCAAGGTCGAGCAGGCCGGCAATGCGCCGCATCGTCAGAGAGCGGGCGAAGGTCTCCAGTTCATCCAGCTTCCCCGCGAGATAGCAACCGCCGACAAGGGCGCCGATGGAGGTGCCCGCGATCATGCCGACGGGAATACCTTCCTCGTCCAGCGCGCGCAGCACGCCGATATGCGCCCATCCACGGGCAGCGCCGCCCCCTAGCGCAAGCGCGATCCGTGTTTTTTCCGGAGCGACGGTCAAGGCCTGGCCGGTTCCTTCCTGCTTGTGGCGGGCAGGCGCGCTGCCCATGCCGTCATGGGGTGCCGGATTTTCGGCACCCGTTCCATGTCGAGAGAATGTCCAGTTCAGCATGGGGCACCTGTCCACCAAAACGGCCCAGCCTAACCGAAGACATTGGCCTATCCTGATTCATTACAGCGCCAACTGCGTTGAAACTTCGTTTAACGCGGCAAGAACTGTCTCAAATAAAAGCAGATGCTCATTTCTTGTCGTAGATCGTATCGGGATCGAAGTGCCTGACATCGTCGCGGACGGTGAGCGTCACCGCGCCATCCGCTATATCAACGGAGCGGTAGAAGCACGAGCGCCGTCCCGTGTGGCACGTCGCATCATGGCCTGCGACCTTGACCCTCAGCCACACGGCATCCTGATCGCAGTCCGTCCGCAGGTCGACCACCGTTTGAAGATTGCCCGAGGTTTCGCCCTTCTTCCAGAGCGTCTTGCGGGAGCGACTATAGTAATGCGCAATGCCGGTCTCGACGGTGAGCGCTAGCGCTTCCGCATTCATATGCGCCACCATCAGCAGCATCCCGTCTTCCGCATCCGTCACGACAGCCGTCACCAGCCCATGCGAATCGAACCGGGGCGTGAAGGCGAGCCCTTCTTCGACCTTGTTATGATCGGACGACGGCTGGGCAAAAACGAAAGGCATGACGGGAACTCCGGCTGAAGCGAACAAGCGCGCTCCGTGGATGCGCGTCATTCGGGGATTTTACAGCCTGCCAGCGAGCGCGACAATGGCACTCTCCGAAGACGGGATCGAACATGAAAAGGGCCGGCCCGCATCGCGTTGCCAGCCCTGTCGTCGTTCCGCGTCAATGAGGACTCAGCGAAACCCGCGCACCATCGACATGAAGCGTGCCTGCTCGGCCGCATCCGTCTTGAACGCCCCGGTGAACGTCGTGGTCAGGGTGGTCGACCCTTGCTTCAGCACGCCGCGCATGGCCATGCACATGTGCTCGGCCTCGATCATCACGGCCACGCCACGCGGGCGCAGCGTTTCGTTGATCGCACTGGCGATCTGCGCCGTCATGGTTTCCTGCGTCTGCAGCCGGCGACCGAAGATATCGACGACGCGGGCGATTTTGGAGAGGCCGAGAACGCGGCCTTCCGGCAGGTAGGCGACATGCGCGTGGCCGACGACCGGCAGCATGTGATGCTCGCAATGCGAATGGAAAGGAATGTCCTTCACCAGCACGATATCGTCGAAGCCGGCGACTTCCTCGAAGGTGCGGCCCAGCACGTCCTCTGCAGCGAGATCGTAGCCGGAGAAGAGTTCCTTATAGGCTTTCACCACGCGCGTCGGCGTATCGATCAGGCCTTCGCGCTGCGGATCGTCGCCGGCCCAACGCAGGAGAACACGAACGGCGTCCTCGGCTTCCTTCTGCGACGGCCGACCGTCGACGTCCGTGTGCGACGGAAAATTCTTCACGATGGCATCCATGATGGCCTCTGCTGCGTGGCGCGTAGCTTGACGTTGATCTTTACGGACAACTCGCCACTCACCGGTCGCCTGCGCATGTCGCCAGGCTTCGGTTGCCGTTGGCGGGCTCCGGGGCTTTGCGGAAAGAGAGGTCAAGGCTCTCTCCCGTTCGGCACGGTTCCCCAAACAACAGGCGACAGCAGCGGTTCTGCCCTGTCGCCTTCTCCGTCGATACCATATAATATATGCCAAGGTGTGTAAAAGAGCCCGACGCGACGCCCGGGTTCTTTTTTCCGCTATGGTGGAGAAAATCCTCCGCCTGCTTCTTATATCCACGCGAAATCATATCGATTGCCCGTTCGACCTGCGGACGGACCTGCCAGCGGGATGGCCGTATCATGGATGACATCTACAACAGCCGCATTCTCGAATTCGCCGGAAACATTCCCCGCAGCGGGCGCCTCGATCCGGCGGACGCCGAGGCCTCGGCGCATTCCAAGCTTTGCGGATCCAAGGTCAAGGTGACTATCCGCTTGGCCGATGGCCACATCACGGATTTCGCCCATGACGTCAAAGCCTGTGCACTGGGACAGGCCTCCTCCTCGATCATGGCGCGCAACGTCGTTGGGGCGAGCGTGGAGGAAGTGCGGGCGGCGCGCGAGGCGATGCTCTTAATGCTGAAGGCCGACGGCGAGGGGCCGGATGGCCGATTCGCCGACATGCGCATCCTGCGTCCGGTCAAGGATTACAAGGCCCGCCACGCCTCGACCATGCTGACCTTCGACGCTATCGTGGATGCGATCGGCCAGGTCGAAGCGGCCCGGTCGGCAACGTTGGAACGAGAAAAGGCGAACGTCTGACGATGTGCGACGGCAAAGCCGAATGCCGACACGAGGCCAGGCAACCGGGCCCGTATCGCGGCCGCAACTGGCGGGGGCCGTTCCGACGGACGCCGGGACGCCTTGCCGGCATGGCGCTGATCCGGCTTTATCAACTGACGCTGTCGAGCTTTATCGGTCATGGCTGCCGCCATATCCCGACATGCTCGGAATATGGCTATGAGGCGATCGCACGCCACGGCCTCTGGCCCGGCAGCTGGATGACGCTCTACCGGATCGCCCGTTGCGGCCCCGGCGGCAAGGGCGGCCTCGATCCGGTGCCGCCACACCTTGCCGGGAGATTGCGCTGGTTGGCGCCCTGGCGCCGCTCGTCCTGAGGTCAGGCCGCGATCCTCACCTCTTTCCACGTGCCGAAAATGCCTTTATACCGCGCGCGTTCATACAGAAGTCCGTTTGTGCCCGCGCCCCGGCCGCACCCGGTCTCATTCGTCGCATTCCCCACCCGCATTCGTTGGCGGGACTGGATAGGAGAAACAGCATGTCCGTTGCCCTCACATTCCCCGATGGCTCCATTCGCGAATACGCGCCCGGCACGACCGGCCGCGAGGTCGCCGAGTCGATTTCCAAGTCGCTGGCCAAGAAGGCCGTCGCCATCGCGCTCGACGGCACGCTGCGCGACCTGTCCGATCCGGTCGAGAACGGCCGCCTCGAAATCGTCACCCGCGAAGACCCGCGCGCGCTGGAGCTGATCCGTCACGATGCCGCCCACGTCATGGCGGAAGCCGTGCAGGAGCTCTGGCCCGGCACGCAGGTGACGATCGGACCGGTCATCGAGAACGGCTTCTATTACGACTTCGCCAAGGCCGAGCCCTTCACGCCCGACGATCTGCCGAAGATCGAAAAGCGGATGAAGGAGATCATCCAGCGCAACAAGCCTTTCACCAAGGAGGTCTGGCCGCGCGACAAAGCCCGCCAGGTTTTCGCCGATAAGGGCGAAGCCTACAAGGTCGAGCTGGTCGATGCGATCGCCGAAGGGCAGGACCTGAAGATCTACTATCAGGGCAACTGGTTCGACCTCTGCCGCGGGCCGCATATGGCGTCCACGGGCCAGATCGGCACGGCCTTCAAACTGATGAAGGTGGCCGGCGCTTACTGGCGTGGCGACAGCAACAACCCCATGCTGACCCGCATCTACGGCACGGCCTGGCACAGCCAAGAAGATCTCGACCACTATCTGAACGTTCTCGCCGAAGCCGAAAAGCGCGACCATCGCAAGCTCGGCCGCGAAATGGACCTGTTCCATTTCCAGGAAGAGGGACCGGGCGTCGTTTTCTGGCACGGCAAGGGCTGGCGCATCTTCCAGACCCTCGTCGCCTATATGCGTCGCCGTCTCGCCGGCACCTATCAGGAGGTCAACGCACCGCAGGTGCTGGACAAGTCGCTGTGGGAAACGTCCGGCCACTGGGGCTGGTACCGCGACAACATGTTCAAGGTGACGGTCGCTGGCGACGATACGGATGACGATCGCGTCTTCGCGCTCAAGCCGATGAACTGCCCGGGCCACGTGCAGATCTTCAAGCACGGCCTGAAGTCCTACCGCGAACTGCCGATCAGGCTTGCGGAATTCGGCAACGTCCACCGCTACGAGCCCTCGGGCGCGCTGCACGGGCTGATGCGCGTGCGCGGCTTCACGCAGGACGATGCGCATGTCTTCTGCACCGACGAGCAGATGGCTGCCGAATGCCTGCGCATCAATGACCTCATCCTCTCGGTCTATGAGGATTTCGGCTTCGACGAAGTCGTGGTCAAGCTTTCCACACGCCCGGAAAAGCGCGTCGGTTCCGACGAGCTCTGGGATCGCGCCGAAAGCGTGATGATGGATGTGCTGAAGACCATCGAGGCACAGTCGGAAGGCCGCATCAAGACCGGCATCCTGCCGGGCGAGGGTGCTTTCTACGGTCCGAAGTTCGAATATACGCTGAAGGACGCCATCGGCCGCGAATGGCAGTGCGGCACGACGCAGGTCGACTTCAACCTGCCGGAGCGCTTCGGCGCCTTCTACATCGACAGCAACTCGGAAAAGACGAAGCCCGTCATGATCCACCGGGCCATCTGTGGCTCGATGGAGCGGTTCCTCGGCATTCTCATCGAGAACTTCGCCGGCCACATGCCGCTCTGGGTCTCGCCGCTGCAGATCGTCGTTGCCACCATCACGTCCGAGGCCGATGCCTATGGCGAGGAAGTGGCCGAACTCCTGCGCGAGGCGGGTCTCACGGTCGAGACCGACTTCCGCAATGAGAAGATCAACTACAAGGTCCGCGAGCACTCGGTCACCAAGGTGCCGGTCATCATCGTCTGCGGCAAGCGGGAAGCGGAAGAGCGCACCGTCAACATCCGCCGTCTGGGCAGCCAAGCCCAGACGCCGATGACGCTCAATGACGCCATCACAAGCCTGGTAGACGAGGCGACACCGCCGGACCTCCGCCGCAAGGCGGAGGCGAAGAAGGCACGCGCCGCCGCGGCTGCGGTCTGATCGTCTCGACGGACAATGAACAAAAAGCCGGGCCCGCAGGGTCCGGCTTTTTTCATCTCACAGGGTACGTGTTGCCCGTTCAATCCTGAGCGCCGGCAGGCGCGACGGCTGCGGACTGGGCGCCCGGCTGCGCCGCCGTGTTCGACAGCAGCACCTCGACATCGGCATTTACGCCCGCCGTCACGGTGAAGTCGCGCTGGTAGATTTTCTCATTGTTGCGCGCCACGGCGCTATAGTCGCCTTCGGCGAGCACGAGCGTCGGAAAGGCGCCGACGCTTTCGCTGACCACGTCGCCGGATGCCGTCAGGATTGACCAGGCCGTGTCGGCGATCGCCTCGCCGCCCGGTTCCGCGACCAGTTTCAAGGTCAGTTTCGCCGCCCGGTGCTGGATCGTCGCTTCGGTCAGCTTGCCCGCTTCCACCTGGATATCGGCGCGGATGACCGCATTGACGGACCCGTAATTCGACACGACGTGATAGGTGCCGGTGTTCAGTCGCACGACGGTGTTGGGCTTCACATCCGCGACCACCAGCGCCCGCTCGCCATCCTCTTTCACATCGGAAGAAAAGATCGAGAAGGAGAGCTCGCCCTGCGGGATACGAACATCCGCGCCGGAGACGGCGTTGAGCGTGACGCCGCCTGCGTCGAGCACCAGCACCTGCCGTTCGAAGGTACCGGTTTCCGCAACGCGAATCTTGCGTGTGGCGCCCGCGCGCCCGAAGGCGACGTTGACGAAATATTCGCCGGGCACCAGCAGGAACGCGGCCGAGCCGCCCTGTGACGTCGCAACCAGCGGCAGCTTGCCGTCGGAGCCGGGGATGGGGCTGAACACGCGCCACGTCAGACCCTGCTCCACGGCGCCGCCCTTGTCCTTCAGGAGCGCCTCCAGCCGCACGTCGCGGGTGGTCGGTCCGTGCGCGGCTTCGCTCGGGATGACGGGGCTGAAACTGTTCAGCTTGGGCATTTTCGGTGGAGCGGAGATCGACGGAAAGCTCTTGAAGGGATCGTCCTGCACGTCCTGCGCCCCTGCGCTGCCAACCATGCCGCCAGCCACGCCGAAAGCAATCAGGGCAGCAAGGGCAAGGCCCGGGCGCGGGGCCGGGGGCAGGCAGCGAAGAAGAGCCGGGTAACGCATGATACGGTTGACTTCCTGACGAGGTGGCTCCACTTGAGACGCCGGTATGGCGAATTCGTGGCTGCCGGCAATGGACCTCACCTGCGGCAACCTACTGCATAATGTGCAGGACCGGTACAGGGTTGCGCAAGGTTAAAGCATCTCCGTTGTGCATATCGATATGCGGCGCCACGCTCGGGCCTTCGTGCCAAGCCATTCCGGCCGGCGGATGACGTCGGCAGCAGACGACATTCCGGCATGCGACGGCATCCGTCGCAGGGCCGCTTCCGTGAAAGTGACCGACATGATGACGGCTCCCGGCCTCAAGCACTACCTCGCAACGCGCCGCTCCATCCCCGCCTTTCAGATGTGCGAACCCGGACCCGAGCAGGCGGAGATCGAGGAGATGCTGACGCTTGCTTCACGCGTCCCCGATCATGGCAAGCTCGCGCCGTGGCGCTTCATCGTCTATCGCGGCGAAGAACGTGGCCGGATCAGTGCGGACCTTGCCCGCCTGGCGCTGGAAGCGAAACCGGACCTCTCCGAGGAGATGATCAAGGTCGAGAACACACGATTGACCCGTGCGCCGGTCGTCATCGCCGTCGTCAGCACGGCCGCGCCGCATGCCAAGGTGCCGGAGTGGGAGCAGGTCATGTCGGCCGGTGCCGTCTGCCTCAACCTGCTGATGGCTGCCAATGCGCTTGGCTACTGCTCGAACTGGTTGAGCGAATGGTTCGCGTTCGATCAGCGCGCCTTTTCGGTTCTCGGCATTCGGGACAATGAGAAGGTCGCCGGCTTCATCCATATCGGCTCGCCGCAGGTGCCGCCGACGGAGCGTCCGCGTCCGGCACTCTCCGATATCGTCACCTGGGTCGGCAGCGACGCGTAAGGGCTCTATGATGTTTTATCCGACCGACACCAACGCCCACGGCCTGCCGCACGATCCGTTCAAGGCCATCGTCTCGCCGCGACCGATCGGCTGGATCGGCACGCGGGCAAAGGATGGCAGCCTCAATCTCGCGCCCTATTCCTTCTTCAATGCCATCTGCGATGTGCCGAAGATGGTGATGTTCTCGTCTTCGGGCTGGAAGGATACCGTCCGCAATATCGAGGAGACCGGCGTCTTCACCGCCAGCTTCGTCAGCCGCGACCTCATCGAGCCGATGAACCGCTCGTCGGCCCCGTTGCCGCACGGGGAAAGCGAGTTCGCCGCCGCCGGCCTGACGCCGGTCGATGGAAACCTCGTCGAGGCGCCGTTCGTCGGCGAGGCCTATGCTGCGCTCGAATGCCGGATGACGGAGATGTTCCGGCCCAAGACCTTGTCCGGCGAACCCGCCGAAAACCATGTGGTCATCGGACAGGTGGTCGGCATCCACATCCGCGAGGAAGCCCTGCGAAACGGTCGCTTCGACATGGCGAAGGCACGTCCGGTCGGCCGGCTTGGCTATATGGATTATGCCGACGCCGGCGATGTCTTTGAACTGGTTCGCCCGAAGCGCTGACCTGTAGAGTCGGGCACCCACTCGGAAATGTCAGTCCGGGCGGCTGTCTTGCCCCAGCGTCACCCATTGCGCCGCCGTCCGCACGAGCACGTTCCGGAACCCGTGATCCAGCGCGGCATCGCGCAGGCGCACCAGCGCATACCCATCGGTTTCGCTCGAGGGCAGGGACCAAAAGCAGGGTACGCCTGCGTCTGCAGCCTGCAGGATCAGGTAGCCACGCGCCATGATGACGGCCGGAGATGTGGACCGAGCAGCCTTCGCCGGCAGGCGGAGGGCATCGGCAAGTGCGTCTTCGTCCAGCACCAGCGCGATCAGGCGCGCGGACGCGCCGGACAGGTATTCGGTACCGAGGAAATTCGCTGGTGACGTGCCGAAGAGGGCAACGATCGAGAGACGACCGGCCGCAAGTCCCGCTTCCGCCTCGATCACGCCGAGCGCAACGTCTGCCGCCTGCAGATCGGCGCGTCCCCGACAGTCTGGCAGCAAGATCCCATCCGGGCGGAGAGTTTCGAAAACGGCTGCGGCATCGTCTCGCTCAAGCGCATCGAGGCTAGCCTCGAGGAGCAGACGCTGCGGGCGCGGTGTGGGAACAGGGTCTTGCAGGCCGATCACGACGGCGAAGGCTGCGTCAGCTGGCGTGTCGCCCCGGGTCAGTCGCACGATCGGACCGGTTTCGCTGGCGTTAATCGACATGGTGAACCAATCTTAAACGTTTCGCATTTAACGTGACGACATCAGCATCTGTCCGTTTTGCGTAGTGGGGCGTCGGTGATCATACAAGCATTTCTTCGCTGGGTCGAAACCGCCAAGGCAACGGACCGCGCCCGCGCCGCCAGCGCCCTGGCGCGCGCCTATTGTGCGAAGAATGGCGACCGGATCGACCGGCATGCCGCCGATATGGCGATGACCTTTCTTCTGGACGATCCCTCGCCAAAGGTGCGTCTGGCCCTTGCCGAGGCGCTGGCTTCGGCGAGGGACGCCCCGCGTCCGATCATTCTGTCGCTGGCCGAAGACCAGCCGGAGATCGCCTTTGCTGTCGCCACCCGCTCCCCCGTTCTCTCCGATGACGACCTGATCGATCTCGCGGCGCGCGGAACGCCCGAGCTGCGCGCCTTCATTGCCTCCCGCAGAACGGTGTCTCGCACGGTTGCGGCTGCCATCGGCGAAATCGGCGGCGTGCCGGAGATCGTGATCCTCCTCGAAAATCCCTCGGCCGACCTGTCGCGTCGAACCCTGAAGCGCCTCGCGGATCGTCATGGAGACGTTTGTGCGGTGCGCAACATGCTTCTGGAGCGCGAGGATCTTCCGGCAGATGCGCGGCAGGTTCTGGTCGAGCATGTCGGTACCGCGCTCAACGGCACGGCCTTCCTTCAAGCCGTGGTCGGCACCGAACGCCTGCAACGCATTGCCCGGCAGGCCTGCGAAACCGCCGCCATCGACATCGCGGGCGAGGTTGCGGATGCGGATATCAAGGCCCTGATCGCGGAACTCCGCGTTACCGGACGCCTGACGCCCGCCTTGCTGGTCAATGCCCTCTGCCATGGCCGCATCGACTTCTTCGCGGCCGCCATCGTCGACCTGACCCATGTAGGGGAAAAGCGGGTGCGCTCCATTCTCTCCGACGGACGCACGCAAGCGCTCCAGGCTCTGTTCGAATCCGGCGGTCTCGGTCGCGAGATCGGCGCGCTCTTCGCAGAAGCCATCTTGATCTGGCGGAGAGAGCGACGGCAGGGCAGCCATCTCCCCGCAGCGTCCATCGCCGCGGTCCTCGTCCATCGCCTCCGCCAGACGCCGGATAGCTCCGGCCTGTCGGAATGTGTGGAAAAGCTCGCTATCGCCGAGCAGCGGCGCTTCGCCCGCGATTACGCGCAATTGGCTGCACGACAGGCGGCCTGACACAGGCGGGCTCATCCCATCGGCTCGACCACGCCCCATGCCGAAGGGCTTTTGTCCGGCAAAGAATTCCGATTGCTGACGGGATCCTGTAAGGCATGAGGCACGCCGAAAATGGCGGAGGTCATCGCATGCCAAGGAGAAGCTCATGTCGGAAACGAATCGGCGCGTCGTCGTCACCGGTGCGGGCGGGTTTCTCGGCCGCCATCTGACGCTGTCCCTTTTGCAGCAGGACTACGCTGTCTGCGGAACCTTTCGCTCGGCCGTTCGCGGCAAGCAGGCGAAGATGGCTCTCGAAGAGATGTACGGGCAGCCCGCCGACAATCTCACCATCGCCCTCGCGGATCTGGAATCCGATAACGGTTGGTCGGCGGCGCTGAAGGGCGCGGATGTTCTGTTCCACACAGCCTCGCCCTTTCCGGCCAAGACGCCTGACGATCCGCAGGACGTGATTCGGCCAGCTGTCGAGGGCACCCGGCGCGTGTTACGGGCCGCGGTCGATGCCGGCATTCGCCGCGTCGTGCTGACCTCATCGATCGCCGCGGTCATGTACGGCGATGGCGTAGCCCCCTATGACGAGCGGAACTGGACGGACGCGGACGGCAAGTTCGCCACCGTCTACTACGCGTCGAAGACGCTTGCCGAGCGCGCCGCCTGGGCCGAGGCCGAAGTGCTGGGTCTCGACCTCACGGTGCTCTGCCCGGGTATGATTCTCGGTCCCATGATCGGAAAGACGGCTGCGACCTCGGTCGGGATCGTGCGCAATCTGCTGAACGGCCGCTATCCCGCCATGCCCAAGTTTTCCGTTCCGGTCGTCGATGTCCGCGATGTGGCGACGGCGCATGTCTTGGCGCTTCAGACGGAGGCATCGATCGGCGAGCGGTTGATCGTCGCCGGGCAGTCGCTGAGTATCGCGGAGATCGTCGCCATGCTCCGCGAGGCCGTTCCGGAGAGAGCGGGCAAGTTGCCCGGCATGACCGTTCCGAACTGGACGGCCAAGGCCGCAGCCTCCATGCATCCCGGCCTAGCCATGATCGTGAAGGAGCTTGGACGCGACAACCGCGTGAACAGCGAGAAGGCACGACGCCTGCTCGGCTGGACGACCCGGCCGGAGCGCGAGACCGTCGCGGCAACCGCCGCGAGCCTGATCGCGGCCGGCTTGATCGTTTGACCGCAGGCACGTTGAGGCGGCCGTTCGCCGGACGTCAGCGGGCGATTCGCGTTGCAACCCAGGAATAGCCGTCACCCAGATAGTGAACAGGAACGGATATTGCGTGGCGGATCTTCTGCGTGTCCGGCAACACGCCGCGGATCATTGCATAAGCCCGCTGGGGGAGGGGCTGACGCGCTCCAGAGGCGACCTCGGCCGGATGTGAAGCGGGTCCGTTCGTAGACGCCGCTGTCGTGGGGGAGGCCGGCGAGGGAGTGTTGGCCAGCGGTGGCGGGGGAGGAGTAACGGTGCCGTTCTCCGCTGCCGTTGCGATCGATGCATCCACCGTCTTCTCGCACATGGCGACGATCACGGGATAGCTGGCGTTCGAATAGGCGGGGAGCTTTCGCTGGGATTGGTCGTCGCAGGCCGCCACCGTCTCCCATGAGCCTTTCACCGTATCGACATAATGGCACTGGCTGACGCTGTCGTCACATCCGAGAATCGTCATTACGACGAGCGCTGCAGTCACCATGATCTGTCCTGTCTCCTGTTTCGAAGACGATGGTAAACAAATCGTAGCTCGGAATTATGGCGCGAACATCCAAGCTGTTATCGATTTCACTTCTGTTTCGCCGCAGCACTCGCAAGCCGTGACCGTACACTCTGGATCACTGCCAGAATCGGTATAGAATCGGCTGAAGCAGCTTTTGCGGCTCTTCACCTTGCAGATTCTCTTTCTCAGGAAACTAAGCCAAGTGACTCTGGACATACGAAAAGAACCCCCGCGCCAACCTGACGTCATCGATCTCCTCAACCAGTCGGACGCCTACGCCCAGTCGCTCTATCCGGCGGAGAGCAACCATCTGGTCGATCTCGAGACGCTGGAAAAGCCCGAGGTCTCGTTTCTCGTTGCACGGCATGACGGCGCCATTATTGGCTGTTGCGCGCTGGTGGCGGCTGGTGACGGCAGCGGCGAGATCAAGCGGATGTTCGTCGATCCGAAGGCGCGCGGTATGCGCGCAGGACGGTCTCTCCTCGACGCCATCGAGCAGACGGCGCGGGACACCGGACTGACGACGGTCCGGCTCGAAACCGGGATCTATCAGCCCGAAGCCATCAGCCTCTACCGCAAAGCGGGCTACCGCGACATCAAGCCGTTCGGAAGCTACAAGCCCGATCCGCTCAGCCTTTTCATGGAGAAGATCGTCGCCTGACCACAATTGGGCGGGCGCAGCGTTGCCGATCAGATGTCGAGGTTCTCGGCGAAGACGGCACGTTCCTGGATGAAGCGGAAGCGGGCTTCCGGCTTGGTGCCCATCAGATTGTCCACCGCGTCGCGTGTGCCCTCGAAGTCGACATCATCGATGGAGACCTTGAGGAGCGTGCGCTTTGCCGGATCCATCGTCGTTTCCTTCAACTGCGCCGGCATCATCTCTCCGAGGCCCTTGAAGCGTCCGATCTCGACCTTGCCGCGCCCGGTGAATTCCTTCTCCATCAGCTCGACCCGGTGGATGTCGTCACGCGCATAAAGCGTCCTCGTCCCCTGCGTCATGCGGTAGAGCGGGGGCACCGCGAGATAGAGATGACCGCCACGAATCAGTTCCGGCATTTCCTGATAGAAGAAGGTGATCAGCAGCGAGGCGATATGCGCACCGTCCACGTCGGCATCGGTCATGACGATGACGCGGTCGTAGCGGAGATCTTCCTGACGATATTTCGACCGTGTCCCGCAACCGAGCGCCTGCACGAGATCCGAGATCTGCTGGTTTGCGCCCAGCTTTTCGCGGCCCGCGCTGGCGACGTTGAGGATCTTGCCCCGCAGCGGCAGGATCGCCTGGTTGGAGCGGTTGCGCGCCTGCTTGGCCGAGCCACCGGCCGAATCGCCTTCGACGATGAAGAGTTCGGCACCCAGCGCCGAGTTCTGCGAGCAGTCGGCGAGCTTGCCCGGCAGGCGCAGCTTGCGCACGGCGCTCTTGCGGGTGACTTCCTTTTCCTTGCGGCGGCGGACACGCTCGTCGGCGCGCTCGATCACCCACTCCAGAAGCTTCGCCGCTTCCTGCGGATTGCCGGCGAGGAAATGGTCGAAGGGATCGCGGATCGCGTTCTCGACGATGCGCTGTGCCTCGACGGTGGCGAGCTTATCCTTGGTCTGGCCGACGAATTCCGGCTCGCGGATGAACACGGACAGCATGCCGGCGGCCGAAATCATCACGTCGTCTGTGGTGACGATCGCCGCGCGCTTGTTCTGCGTCAGGTCCGCATAGGCCTTCAGGCCTTTGGTCAACGCGATGCGCAGGCCCGCTTCATGCGTCCCGCCCTCGGGCGTCGGGATGGTGTTGCAATAGGAATGAACGATCGAATCGCCACCGTACCACGTCACGGCCCATTCGAGCGCGCCATGGCCGCCGGTCTTCTCCGTCTTGCCGGAGAAGATCTCGCGCGTCACCGTGAACTCGGAGCCCATCGTCGCCTTGAGGTAATCCTTCAAGCCGCCGGGGAAATGGAACACAGCCTTGTCCGGCGTGTCCGTGCCCTCGACCAGTACCGGATCGCACGACCAGCGGATTTCGACGCCACCGAAGAGATAGGCCTTGGAGCGGGCCATGCGGAAGAGGCGTGCCGGCTCGAACTTGGCGTGAGGGCCGAAGATTTCCGGGTCCGGATGGAACCGCACGCGGGTGCCGCGCCGGTTCTGTACGTCGCCCAGTTCCTCAAGGCCGCCCTGCGGGATGCCGCGGGAAAAACGCTGGCGATAAAGGCGCCGGTTGCGCGCGACTTCCACTTCCAGCACGTCGGACAGTGCGTTGACGACCGACACACCGACGCCGTGGAGACCACCAGACGTCTCGTAGACCTTGCTGTCGAATTTGCCGCCGGCGTGGAGCACGGTCATGATCACTTCGAGCGTCGACTTGCCCGGAAATTTCGGATGGTTCTCGACCGGGATGCCGCGACCATTGTCGGTCACCGCGAGGCACCCTTCCGCGTCGAGATGAACGTCGATGAAATTGGCATGGCCCGCCACGGCTTCGTCCATCGAGTTGTCGATGACTTCGGCAAACAGATGGTGCAGCGCCTTCTCGTCCGTGCCACCGATATACATGCCGGGGCGACGGCGGACCGGCTCGAGGCCTTCGAGAACTTCGATCGCAGACGCGTTGTAATCGCCCGTGTCGGCCTTCAGCTGAGAGGCGGGGGTTCCCGGAGCACGCGTGGCCGCTTTCGGTTCCTCTGCCTTCGTCGGGACGCCCGGTTTGGCATCCGCTGCCTTGCCGGCAGACGACGTCGGGTCGAGCGTCTTCGGCTCGGAGGGCTTCCGGGGAGCGGGCGGTGTGTTCGCGAAAAGGTCGTTGCTGTCCGTCATCTGGTGCGTCAAACGTCTTTCGATGTGTCGGCTGATCCTGTAGGTCGGGCATCGCCTGTCCGTCGTCTGCCCGCCTATTCATACAAGGGCCGGCCGTCCGGCGAAAGAGCCAAGCGCGCCAAAGAGATCAAAAAGGGAACACGACATGGCCCGGTCCACACTTTCTTTGAGACGCATCGCCGCTTCGCGCGCTCTTGCCCTCGTTTTCGCCCTCGCCATCGGCTTCACCGAGGCGGGCGCTGCGACGTTGAAGCCGTTCAAGGACGATCTTTTCGGCTACGGCCGCATTCTGGAATCACGCGACGACGGAAACTGGCTGGCGGTAGACTACGACGAGATGCGTGACATCAATGGCCGGGACGAGATCCCCGAACGGCGCGTCAAGCGGCCCTATGTCTCTCTCGGGATCAAGCGCGTGCAGGCGAACGAGACCGTCGAGATCGGCGGGCGCGGGCTCGATGTGTTCCGGGTGGGTGCACCGGAGAACGCCACCTTCACGGTGATCTTCATTCACGGTCGCGGCGGCGACCGGCGACTGGGCGCAAACGACTACTCCTTTGGCGGCAACTTCAATCGCCTGAAGAACCTCGCCGTGGAGAACGGCGGCGCCTATTACGCGCCAAGTGCCCGCTCCTTCGATACCGACGGCGCTGCGGATATTGCAGGGCTGATCGATGTGCTGGCGCGCCGTTCTCCCGGTCGCCCGATCATCCTGTCCTGCGCGTCGATGGGCAGCTTCCTCTGCTGGGGCGTCACGCGAAATGCGGCGGCGGTCAAGCAGCTCTCGGGGATGATGATCATGGGCGGGGCGACCGATCCGGACTTCGGCAAGAGCGCGGCCTTCGCTCGCAAGTTGCCCATGTTCTTCAGCCATGGCAGCGCGGATGGCACGTACAAGGCGGAGGATCAGAAGGCACTCTACGGGCGTTTGAGGAAGGGCGGCTACCCCACCCGCTTCGTCCTGTTCCAGACCGGCACGCATGGAACGCCGGTGAGGATGACCGACTGGCGGGATGCCATCAACTGGATCCTTTCGCGCTAATTTAGATGCAACCTGAGCGATTTTCCGTTCATTAACCACCGATTGAAGTCCCGACCCTTTTGCAGGCCGTGTTTGTCTTTCGGAAAGCACGGCATGACAGTCTCCCGGCAATTGAAAAAACCGGGGTGCAATCATGGATGCGCGAACCGACACACGGCTTGTTCCGCTTTGCGTCGATTTGGATGGTACGCTTGTCGCAGCCGATACGCTGTGGGAAGGCGTCGCCGTCGTCCTGTTCCGCAATCCGCTGATGCTGTTCGCGCTCGTCCTCTGGGCGTTGCGGGGCAAAGCGCATCTGAAGCATGAGGTGGCGGCCCGGTCCGGGCGCACGGGTGGCGACTGGCCCTATCGGCCCGAGGTGATGGAGCGGCTGCAGCGGGAGCGGGCGACCGGCCGCGATATCGTCCTCGTCACCGGCGCCGCTGAACGGGTGGCGCTGGATGTCGCAGCGCATGCCGGCATCTTCACCGCAGTGCTGCATTCCTCGCCCACCCACAACCTCACGAGCCATCGCAAGCGCGCGGAGCTGATCGCGCGCTATGGCGAGGCCGGGTTCGACTACATGGGCAACAGCCGGGATGACGTGGCCGTGTTCGATGCTGCCCGCACGGCCATCGTTGTCGCACCGGATCGCGCAGCGGAAACATGGCGCCGCCGACATGGTGCCGAGCGTCTCGAAACCGGCACGATCGGCATCAAGGACACGCTGAAATCCATTCGCGTCCACCAATGGGCGAAGAACATCCTGATCGCCGTGCCGATGGCGCTCGATCATGACATCCTCCAGCAGGAGGCGCTGATCAACACGATCGTCGCCTTCTTCGCCTTCAGCTTCCTCGCCTCTGCCGTCTACGTCATCAACGACATCTCGGACCTGACGAATGACCGCCGCCATCCGAAGAAGCGGTTCCGGCCTTTGGCGAGCGGGCGCATGTCTGTCCCGACCGGCCTTGCGCTCGCTGCAAGTCTCCTCATCGCGTCCGGCGCGCTGACGCTCACGATGCCGCGCGATTTCATCCTGACACTTGGCATTTACCTCGCGATCACGACGGCTTACACATTTTTCCTCAAGCGGAAACTCTTGGTCGATGTCTTCACGCTGGCTGGCCTCTATACGATCCGCATCGTCGCAGGTGCAACGGCAACCGGAACGGAGCTTTCCTTCTGGCTGCTCGCCTTTTCGATCTTCTTCTTCCTCAGCCTTGCGCTGGTGAAACGCTATGTCGAGCTAGACGAGCATGGGGGCGAAGCCGGTGCGCAGGTTCCCGGACGCGGTTATATGCAGGTCGATTTCGAGATGGTCGGCCAGGCCGGCGTCTCCTCGGCCTTCGCCTCCGCGCTCGTTCTCGCGCTCTACATCCACAGCGTCGAGATGCAGCAGATGTACAGCATGCCGGCCGCGCTCTGGCCGCTCTGCCCCATGGTCCTCTACATGCTGCTGCGCATCTGGATGCTCGCCCGACGTGGCGCGCTGCATGAGGATCCGGTCGTTTTCATCATGCGCGACTGGCGCAGCATCGCCACCATGGCCGCAGGCGGCGTGCTGGTGATGATCGGCGCGGTCGGTATTCAATGACGGGCGCGACGAAAACACCGATGGCCGCGAATTTCGACAGCTGGGGCCGTCTCGACACGCGCACGCGCCATGCCATCAGCCCGGACGCCTTTGAGGACGATATCCATACGGCCGCACCGGGCGAATATCTCCCCTTCGGCAACGGCCGCTCCTATGGCGACAGCTGCCATAATGATCCGGGCCTCTTGATCGACAACCGCAAGCGCGGTCGCATCCACGCCTTCGACCCCGGCACCGGTATTCTCTCCGCCGAAGCCGGCGTCACTCTGTCGGCCATTCTCGCGCGCGCCGTGCCGCATCGCTTCTTTCTGCCGGTTACCCCCGGCACGGCCCATGTCACGCTCGGCGGCGCGATCGCCAACGATGTGCATGGCAAGAACCACCACGCCCGCGGGACGTTCGGAAACCATATCCGGCGGCTGACACTGCTGCGGTCGGATGGCGGCACTCTCACATGCTCGGAAACCGAGAACCCGGAGATGTTCAGCGCCACGATCGGCGGCATGGGCCTGACCGGCCTTATCCTTGATGTCGAACTGCAGATGATGAAGGTGCCCTCGGCGCACATCCAGCAGCACGCCATCCGCTTCGACAGCCTCGACGACTATTTCGGCATG
Organism: Rhizobium sp. PP-CC-3A-592; assembly: GCF_003217095.1. GTDB lineage: Bacteria > Pseudomonadota > Alphaproteobacteria > Rhizobiales > Rhizobiaceae > Ferranicluibacter. The sequence continues at coordinate 168,311 of NZ_QJSR01000001.1, read as the reverse complement.
ATCGACCGCGTTGATGCCGAGCATGAATATTCCGTTGCCTGGATCGATCAACTGGCCACGGGCCGCAAGGCGGGCAGGGGCATACTCCTGGCCGGCGATCATGCCGACGCCTCCTGCGAATTCCCCGACCTGCCGCGCGGACGCACGCTCGGCATTCCCGCGACGCCGCCCTTCAGCCTTCTCAACCGCCTGACCCTGAAGGCCTTCAACGCCGCCTATATCCGCAAGGCGAAAGCCGGCGAGACGGTCGAGACGGTGAAGTGGTCCGGCTATTTCTATCCCCTTGATGCGATCAGGAACTGGAATCGCCTCTACGGGCGCAAGGGCCTCTATCAGCACCAGAGCGTTTATCCCGCTAACGGCGCGCCTGCGGTCACCGCGCGGCTGATGGAAGCGGCCCGCAGCGCCGGGCACGGTTCCTTCCTGACGGTTCTCAAACGCTTTGGCGAACACCGTTCGCGCGGCCTGTTTTCCTTCCCGCGCCCCGGCTTCACGCTCACCCTCGATTTCGCCAACCAGGGCGAGGGCACGTTGAAGCTCCTCGATACGCTCGACCGGATCGTCGTGTCGGCTGGCGGTGCGGTCAATCCCTACAAGGATGCGCGGATGAGCCCGCAGACCTTCGAGGCGTCCTTCCCGGAATGGCGGAAGCTCGAGGCAATGCGGGATCCCGCGATGATGTCGGACTTCTGGCGGCGAACCGCCATGGCACTGTGAACGACGAGATAGAATCAATTTTAATAAAAGAAATCAGCAAGTTTCACCGAATAGTGGACTCTCTTCCCTAAGGTCGGTTCCACTGAGATACGAGCCCGGACAGGGCACCCGAAAAGGGAATACGACATGAAATATTTGGCTTTCATATTGTTTACCGTGCTGACCAATGCGGCGGCACAGCTGATGCTGAAGCAGGGCATGCTGAGCCTCGGTCCTCTGAGCTTCACGCCCGATACCGCGATCGCGCGTTTCTTTCAGATCCTGTTCAACCCCTGGGTCTTTGCCGGGCTTGCCACCTTCGCCATCTCCATGGTGTCGCATCTCTACGTGCTGTCGAAGGTCGAGCTGTCCTTTGCCTATCCCTTCCTCAGCCTCGCCTACGTCGCCGTGGCCATCTTTGCCTACTTCATCTTCCGCGAGGATCTGAACGCCTGGCGCATCGCCGGCATCGGCTTCATCTGCGTGGGAACCGTCCTCATTGCCCAGTCCGGCCGCTCGACGCCCGCGGAAACCGCGACGATCGAACCCTCGGCCGCAAAATCCATCCATAGTGGGAGCCCGACATGAAACACGTCATTTTCGGAGGCGACGGCTTCGTCGGTCGCCACCTCGCCGAGCGCCTCGTCAACGAAGGCGAACAGGTTCTGATCGCCGACATCGTCAAGACCGACCTGCCGCATTACGCCCATGGCCGCGTCCGCTTCGTCCACTGCGACGTGACGGATCTCGACCAGGTCATGAAGGTCGATATCGGCCCCGAAGACATGGTCTACAATATGGCTGCCAAGATGCTGTCGCCGTTGCAGGTGCGCGCCAAGCGCTGGAAGTTCTTCTGGCCGGTCAACTACTACGGTGCCGAGAACATCATGAAGGCGACGGCGGCTTCGGGAGCCAATCGCCTCGTCCAGTTCACGACCGACATGATCTACGGCCACACGGTGCAATCGCCGCAGGCGGAGGATCATCCGGTCAAGCCGCTCGGCGAGTATGGCAAGTCGAAATGGGCGACGGAGCAACTCTGCCATGCCTATCGCGAAAAGGGCATGCGGATCTCGATCTTCCGCCCGCGCCTGATCATTGGCCCGGGCCGCCTCGGCATCTTGGAAAAGCTGTTCAAGCTGATCGACGCCAACCTGCCTGTGCCGATGATCGGCTCGGGCAAGGCGCCTTACCAGTTCATCTCTGTGTTCGATTGCGCCGAAGCCGCGCGTCTCGCCTGGAAGGGCGGCGTGCCGAACGAAGCCTATAATCTGGGCTCCGACAATCCGCCCTCCGTGCGCCAGCTTCTGGGCGGGCTGATCAAGCATGCCGGTTCCAAATCCATCCTGATCCCCACGCCGGGTTTCGCCGTCAAGGCAACGCTTGCTGCCTTCGACGCGATCAACCTGCCGATCATGGACCCGGAACAGTACCTGATCGCCGACGAGATGTGCGTTCGCGAAACCGGCAAGCTGAAGCAGGAGCTTGGCTGGAAGGCCCAGTTCAACGACGGCGCCATGCTGATCGCCGCCTATGACGAATATCGCGCGAAGAAATCCACAGGCACCGTCGGCACGCCCGCCGGCCTGCCGGCCGAATAAGAGGGAACGATCAAGATGCTCGATACGCCCGCCCGTGTCCTCGTTGACTCCACCGCCATCGACGCCCCCCAGCCCGTGCGCAAACCGGTTGCCAAGCCCGACCTCCTGACGGTCGAAGACGCCAAGGCCCTGACCGTTCCGGAAATGACGACCCTGTTCAAGGATCACGTCAATCCCGGCCAGCTCCACTTCATGAAGCTGCTCGGCTTCCACAAGGTGAAGATCGAGAGCGCCGAGGGGATGTATTACACCGACCAGAACGGCCGGAAGATCCTCGATTTCTTCGGCGGTTTCGGTTCGCTCGCCTTTGGCCACAACCACCCGCGTCTGCTGGAAGCCCGCAAGCGTTTTCAGGACGAGAACCGCCACGAGATCGCCATCGCCTTCATGTCGCAATATGCGGCAGCTTTTGCGAAGAATCTCGCGACCATCTCGCCCGGCGATCTCGACATGGTGTTCCTCGGCTCGTCCGGCTCCGAGGTCATGGAAGCCGCCGTCAAGCTTGCCGAGCGCGCTGCCGGCCCGAAGCGGCCGAAGGTCGTCTATGCCGAGAACTCCTTCCACGGCAAGACGAAGGGCGTGCTGAACATCACCGACGGCGCTCTCTACCGGGCCGATTTCTCGGTCTCGGGAAACACCGTCCGCGTTCCCTTCGGCAATATCCAGGCGATCGAGAACGCCTTCCGCGCCGATCCGCAGATCGGGGCGATCGTTCTGGAAACCATCCAGGGCGGCGGCGGTATCATCCGCGCACCCGATGGCTTCTGGAAGGAACTCCGCGCGCTCTGCGACCGCTACGGCGTCGTGTGGGTCGCGGACGAGGTCCAGTGCGGTTACGGCCGCTCGGGCCGCTTCTTCGCCTTCGAGCATGAGACTGTGGTGCCCGACATCACGGCGCTCGCCAAGTCGCTCGGCGGCGGCAAGGCGGCCGTGGGCGCCATGATTGCCCGGCGCGAGATCTACATGAAGGCCTATGGCACGCCGAAGACGGCGATGATCCACGCGATGGCGACGTTCGGGGGCATGGGCGAGGCCTGCGTCACCGCCATCGAGGCGCTGAACATCATGTATGACGACGGCCTGATCGACAACGCGGCAGAGCAGGGCGCCTACCTGCTCGCCCGCCTCGATGCACTGCGCGAGAAATACCCGAAGATCATCAAGGAGGTTCGCGGGCAGGGCCTGATGGTCGGGCTTGAGTTCCAGGACTTCAGCCAGACGATGCCGCTGGTGCTGCGCCCGGTCATCGGCATGCTCGACGACAAGCTCAAGGGCTCGCTCTCCGGCTTCATCGGCGCGCTGCTGCTACGGGACTACGACACACTCGTCGCCTTCACCGAGTACAACCGCAACGTCATCCGGCTGGAGCCGCCACTGATCTGCGAACGCGCCCATGTCGACCAGTTCGTCGATGCGCTCGACGATCTCCTCGGCCGCGGCATCATTCGGATCGTCAAGGATTTCGTCGGCAGCCAGATGGGCTGAGTCGAGACTACGAACATGGGACGCGGGCGGGGGAACCGCCCGCGTTTCGGATTCCGATGTTCCATGCGTGATGAACGCTTTCCACGACCGGGTGGATTTGCTACGGCCGATCCATCGTCGGAAAACGGGAGAGAAGCCGAATGACACCTGATGTGCGTCCGCTTGTTGCGGGGAACTGGAAGATGAACGGGCTGCGCGCCTCTCTCGACCAGATCAAGGCGATGGCCGAGGGGGTCACCGGCCCGCTGTCCGAAAAGGTCGAGGCGCTCATCTGCCCGCCGGCAACGCTTCTCTACGTCGCCACGGCCCTCTGCACCGACAGCCCGCTCGCCATCGGCGCGCAGGATTGCCACGTCGCCGTGTCCGGCGCGCATACGGGCGATATTTCCGCCGAAATGATCGCTGACTGTTTCGGCACCTACGTCATCGTCGGCCATTCCGAGCGCCGCACCGATCACGCAGAGACGGATGCGATCGTGCGCGCGAAGACGGAAGCTGTTCTGGCCGCCGATCTCGCCGCCATCGTCTGTATCGGTGAAACCGGTGACGAGCGCAAGGCAGGCCAGACACTGGATGTCCTGAAGCGCCAGCTCGACGGATCGCTGCCGGATGGCATCACGGCTGATAACACCGTCATCGCCTATGAGCCCGTCTGGGCGATCGGCACCGGTCTGACACCGACCGTGACCGACATCGAGGAGGCTCACGCCTTTATGCGGAAGGAACTGACGGCGCGGTTCGGCGCCGAGGGCGCGGCCATGCGCATCCTCTATGGCGGCTCGGTCAAGCCCGGCAACGCCGTCGAGCTGATGGGTATCGCGAATGTTGACGGCGCACTGATCGGCGGCGCGAGCTTGAAGGCGCAGGACTTCCTCGCCATCTACGGCGCATACGAGCAATTGCTCGGCTGATCATCGGGGCTTGGAATAGCGGGCTGCTTGGTATATTGAGCCCGCGAAACCGAAATTCGCTTCGAGGAAGCGGCCGGGAACACGCGGCCGTGCCGTGCCCGGCTTTTTCGTGAAGATTTGCGGCAACAGAGACGTCAAGTGCGGGTGACGAACGGCGACACGGCCGGGGTCCGGCGCGCTTCAAGCCAGGACTGGACGAAATGCAGGAAGTATTGCTTGTCATCTATCTCATGGTCGTGCTGGCGCTGATTGGCGTCGTGCTGATCCAGCGCTCGGAAGGCGGCGGTCTCGGCGTCGGCGGCGGTTCGGGCTTCATGTCCGCCCGCGGCACGGCGAACGCGCTGACGCGTACGACGGCGATCCTTGCAACGCTCTTCTTCGTCCTCGCTCTGGCCATGAGCATCTATGCTCGCTACCAGCCGAACGCGACCGACGTCCTCGACCGTATCCCCGGAACGACCAACAACGGCAACGGCGTCCTCGATTCGCTCGGCGGCACCACCACGGCGCCTGCGACACCCGCGACCCCGGCACCGGCCGCTCCCGGCAACGGTGTTCCCACGGGTGGCGATGCTCCGGCCAGCACGGCCCCGGCAGCCACTGCACCCGCGACGCCCGCTCCTGCGGCAACGACGCCGTCAGCACCGGCTCCGTCGAACACGATGGCGCCCGCCAACAACACCATGGCGCCGTCCAACACGATGGCACCTGTCGCACCGGCACCCGCGACAGACACGCCTGCGGCCACGCCGCCTGCAGCGACAGGCACGGGCGCGCCCACCGCTCAGTGAGCCGAGCGCAGCCAAATCCGACCGGCGGAACCTGTTTTCCGCCGGTTTTCTTTTGTGCGTCATCGATGTCAGCGCCTCGAAATCTGGGGAGTGCGGCATTTTTCGATGGCGGAATCGATCTCGAAAAGGTATCCGGTCAAGCCCATGGCGCGATATGTATTCATCACCGGCGGCGTGGTTTCGTCCCTTGGAAAAGGGATTGCCGCAGCCGCTCTCGGCGCGTTGCTGCAGGCCCGTGGTTATCGGGTGCGGCTTCGCAAACTCGACCCCTATCTGAACGTCGATCCGGGCACCATGAGCCCGACCCAGCACGGCGAGGTGTTCGTCACCGACGACGGCGCTGAGACCGACCTCGATCTTGGCCATTACGAGCGCTTCACCGGCCGCTCGGCCACCAAGACCGACAACATCACCACGGGTCGCATCTACAAGAACATCATCGATAAGGAACGCCGCGGCGACTATCTCGGCGCGACCGTGCAGGTGATCCCGCACGTCACGAACGAGATCAAGAATTTCGTCACCGAGGGCAACGAGGAATACGATTTCGTCATCTGCGAGATCGGCGGCACGGTCGGCGACATCGAGGCCATGCCCTTCATGGAGGCGATCCGCCAGCTGAAGAACGATCTGCCGCGCGGCGCCGCCATCTACGTCCACCTGACGCTGATGCCCTATATTTCGGCCGCAGGCGAGCTGAAGACCAAGCCGACGCAGCATTCCGTCAAGGAACTGCAGGCGCTCGGCATCCACCCGGACATCCTGCTCGTGCGCGCCGACCGCGAGATCCCCGAAGCCGAGCGCCGCAAGCTCTCGCTGTTTTGCAACGTCCGTCCGTCCGCCGTCATCCAGGCGTTGGACGTGGCCAGCATCTACGACGTGCCGATCGCCTACCATAAGGAAGGCCTCGATTCGGAAGTGCTGGCTGCCTTCGGCATCGAGCCCGCGCCGAAGCCGCGCCTCGACAGCTGGGAAAACGTCTACGACCGGATCCGCACGCCGGAAGGCGAGGTCACGATTGCGATTGTCGGCAAATATACCGGCCTCAAGGACGCTTACAAATCCCTGATCGAGGCTCTCTACCACGGTGGCATCGCCAACCGGGTGAAGGTCAAGCTCGAATGGATCGAGTCGGAGGTCTTCGAGAAGGAAGATCCGGCGCCTTACCTCGAGAAGGTCAACGGCATTCTCGTGCCCGGCGGCTTCGGCGAGCGTGGTTCGGAAGGCAAGATCCTGGCCGCTCGTTTCGCCCGCGAGCGCAAGGTGCCCTATTTCGGCATCTGTTTCGGCATGCAGATGGCCGTCGTCGAAGCAGCAAGAAATCTTGCCGGCATCGAGGAGGCGTCTTCGACCGAGTTCGGTCCCACGGCTGAGCCCGTGGTCGGCCTGATGACCGAGTGGATCAAGGGCAACGAGCTTCAGAAGCGGACGGCCTCCGGCGACCTCGGCGGTACCATGCGCCTCGGCGCCTACAAGGCCTCGCTGAAGAAGGGCACGAAGATCGCGGATATCTACGGCTCCGCCGATATCTCCGAACGTCATCGCCACCGCTACGAGGTGAACATCGACTACAAGGACCGCCTCGAAAATTGCGGCCTCGTCTTTTCCGGCATGTCGCCGGACGGCGTTCTGCCGGAAACGATCGAATATGCGGATCATCCGTGGTTCATCGGCGTCCAGTATCATCCGGAACTGAAGTCCCGCCCGCTCGATCCTCATCCGCTTTTCGCGAGCTTCATCGAAGCCGCAGTGGAGCAGACGCGGCTTGTATAAGAGCGATCTATAGGTCGTCTCAGATCCGGTTTAACCGTTTTGCACCTGTTTAGATCGCCTCCTGTTGAACAGGATGGCGATCTTTCTTTGAGACAAAATTGCTCAGGCCATCAATGCAGCGGAGGCTTCAACGCCGAGTCTGGCAATCGCTTCTGTCGACCAACCGCGGGACAAATGCTTGATCGCGATCACATGCGCATCGGTCTTCAACCGGGAGACAACCTCGCAAGCATCTTTCCCATGCGCCACGATGACCTTCGGACGGATAATGCTGACGAGATACCGAAAGGGTGTCGTATCGTGATTTGCCAGCGCAAGTTCCGGCTTCGTCTCAGACGCGATCGCGAATATGTTCGTCTCTAGAACTGCGGCGGGAAACGCTGCTTTGACGAAGGCTTCGATGTTTCGGCGAGTGGGTGAAAGTCTTGGTCGAAATGACTTGCCTGGCTTGAGGGGTTTTGCCTGACGTTCCCGTATGTATTCCTCAATCCATGCTTTCTTGTCGAAACCTCGTGCTTCACTCCAGAATGTCCAGAAATCCTTGCTCATTTCTGTAGCTGGATTGTAGCCCACAAGAAAAATGGATGCTTCGAAGGGAGAGCCGGAGCAAACAAAAGGGCGCGCGTTTGTCGCTCCGCCGATAACGTTGCGTAGGTTTTGTTCAAACTGCTTCAATGATGATGTCGACATGTTTTCTCCCCGTAACCTCTGCCTGTAGCGAGAGCATCTCTAAGAGGAGATGAAACGCCTCGTAAGCGGCAAGCTCCCGCTCGTTGCCGGGTGATAATCGATCAAAACCTTCTTTTAACATTTACCTGTCATTCATCTCTTTCGAACCTTGGATCGAGAGCGATGCGTGTATTGATTTTCGTCGCCCTGATGGCGCTTGCCGGTTGTGCAACGGCGCCCAAGAACACCCGGAACGCCTGCGCGATCTTCGAGCAGCGCGATGGGTTGTTCAACAATTGGCAGCGTGCCGCACGGCACGCCGAGAAGCAGTATGGCGTGCCCGTGCCCATCCTGATGGCGACGATCCAGACCGAGTCGAACTTTCGCCCGCATGCCAAGCCGCCGCGCACGAAACTCCTGGGCTTCATCCCGTGGAAGCGCGTCTCCAGCGCCTACGGCTATTCCCAGGCGCTCGACGGCACGTGGGACGAGTACCGCGCCTCGACGGGACGCTGGATGGCCAAGCGGTCGAACTTCTCCGACGCCATCCACTTCGTCGGCTGGTATCACGCCCGCAACCATCGCAAGAACGGCATCGGCCTCAACGATGCCTACAATCTCTATCTCGCCTATTACTCGGGCGATGCGGGCTATGCGCGTGGCTCCTGGCGCGGCAATGCCGGCCTGCAGGCGACAGCCCGGCGTTCGGCCGCCCTCGCATCGTCCTATGCCAGCCAGTTGCGGAACTGCGACTAGACCGGAAACGTCAGGTCCGTCCTGCCGCACCAACTCCAGCCTTGAATTGTCGGCCCGAAGATGCCAAGCACCGGGGAACGCTTGGTCCGTGCCGGCGTGACGAGGAGAAGCGGACGATGAGAGACGACCGACCGGCAATCGCGGGCCATGTCCGCCGCCATCTCGATCATCTCGTCCTGCCCGTCGCGGCGCTTGCCACGGCACGCCAGCGCTTGTCGCGCCTCGGCTTTACCGTCGCCGGCGATGCCCTGCACCCGTTCGGCACCGAGAATGCCTGCGTCTTCCTCGCCGACAAGACCTATCTGGAACCGCTCGCCGTTGCCCAGCGCGAGGACTGCGAAGCCGCCGCCTTGCAGGGCAATGCCTTCGTTGCGCGAGACCTCGCCTATCGCTTTCGCCGCGGCCAGGATGGCTTCTCCGCGCTCGTCTTTTCCACGGACGACGCCATTGCCGACCATGCCCGGTTTCAAGACCATGGCCTGTCCGGCGGCGACATTCTCGAATTTTCCCGTCCGATGAAACGTCCGGACGGAGGGGAAGCGATCGGCCAGTTCCGGCTGGCCTTCGCCAGTGATCTGCGCGCCCCGGATCTGTTCTGCTTCACCTGTCAGCGCGTGCAGCCGCTCCCCGCCGACCGCACCGCTCTTGAAACACACGCAAACGGGGTAACCGGCATCCGGCAGGTGATCCTGTCCGAGCCCAATCCGACCGACTTCCAGTATTTCCTTCAAGAGGTCGTGGATGAGCGTGAAACGGAGGCGCATTCGTTCGGCATGGACATTCCCGCCGCCAATGCCCACATCTCCGTCCTGAACGAGGCCGGTATGCGGGGTTTCCTCGGTGTCGACGAGCCGCTGACAGAGCGCGGCCTCCAGGCCCGTGCGATCGTCTTCACGGTCGGAGCCATCGCCGCCACCGAAGCCTTTCTGGCCGCCAACGCCATCGACCATGTCAAACGGGACAACCGCCTGATCGTGCCTCCGGCACCCGGACAGGGCGCCATCTTCGTATTTGGAGAATGACCATGAAAACCAATGATTCCGTCGTCGTCGGCAAGGGCGCGCGCGCCGTGACCTTCTCGCAAGGATCGAAGCTGTCGCTCATCGCCGGTCCCTGCCAGATGGAGAGCCGCGACCATGCCTTCATGATCGCCGGCCGCATGGTGGAACTGTGCGACAAGCTCGGCCTCGGCCTCGTCTACAAGTCGTCCTTCGACAAGGCCAACCGCACATCGCTGTCCGGCAAGCGCGGCATCGGTCTCGAGAAGGCGATGGAGATCTTTGCCGATCTCAAGACGGAATACGGCTTTCCCGTTCTCACCGACATTCATACCGAAGAGCACTGCGCGCTCGTCGCGCCGACGGTGGATATCCTGCAGATCCCGGCCTTTCTCTGCCGCCAGACGGACCTGCTCGTCGCCGCTGCCAAGACCGGCCGCACGATCAACGTGAAGAAGGGCCAGTTCCTTGCGCCCTGGGACATGAAGAACGTGTTGTCGAAGTTCACCGAGAGCGGCAATCCGAACGTCCTGCTCTGTGAGCGCGGCGCTTCCTTCGGCTACAACACGCTGGTCTCCGACATGCGCTCGCTGCCGATCATGGCGGGTCTCGGCGCGCCTGTGGTGTTCGATGCGACGCATTCGGTCCAGCAGCCGGGCGGGCAGGGCACGTCTTCCGGCGGCCAGCGCGAATTCGTCGAGACGCTGGCGCGCGCCGCCGTTGCGGTCGGTGTCGCCGGTGTCTTCATCGAGACGCATGAGGATCCCGACAATGCGCCGTCGGACGGTCCGAACATGGTTGCCATCGACGACATGCCGCGTTTGCTCGAAACGCTGCTCGCCTTCGACGCGATCGCGAAGCGCTGACGGACGGCACCCGCTGCCATTGTAATTTCATAGCCGTCGATTAAGACAGGCCATCCGCCCAAAACCCAAGGACAGGGAAGAGACCATGACAACCATCATCGACATCATCGGCCGCGAGATTCTGGACAGCCGAGGCAATCCGACGGTCGAAGTCGACGTGCATCTCGAAGACGGAAGCTTTGGCCGTGCGGCCGTTCCCTCCGGCGCGTCCACGGGTGCGCATGAGGCGGTCGAACTGCGCGATGGTGGCTCGCGCTACCTCGGCAAGGGCGTCGAGCGCGCCGTCGAATTCGTCAACGGCGAAATCTACGAGGCCATCGGCGGTCTTGATGCCGAGAACCAGATCCAGATCGACCAGGTCATGATCGAGCTCGATGGCACAGAGAACAAGTCGCGCCTCGGCGCCAACGCCATCCTCGGCGTCTCGCTCGCCGTTGCCAAGGCTGCCGCCGAATCGGCCGGCCTGCCGCTTTACCGCTACATCGGCGGTCCGAACGCGCATTACCTGCCGGTGCCGATGATGAACATCATCAACGGCGGCGCGCATGCCGACAACCCGATCGACTTCCAGGAGTTCATGATTGTTCCCGTCGGCGCCGACTCGATCCGCGATGCCGTGCGCATGGGCTCGGAAGTCTTCCACACACTGAAGAAGCAGCTGTCGGCCGATGGCCACAACACCAATGTCGGCGACGAAGGCGGCTTTGCGCCGGGTCTTGCATCGGCCCCGGCAGCCCTCGACTTCATCATGAGCTCGATCGAAAAGGCCGGCTACAAGCCCGGCGAAGACATGTTCATCGCGCTCGATTGCGCCTCGACCGAGTTCTTCAAGGACGGCAAGTACCACCTCGAAGGCGAAGGCCGCGTGCTGGAGCCGGAAGCCATGGCCGACTACCTCGCGGAACTCGCTGCCAAGTATCCGATCTTCTCGATCGAGGACGGCATGGGCGAAGACGACTGGGACGGCTGGAAGTACCTGACCGACAAGATCGGCTCCAAGGTCCAGCTCGTCGGCGACGATCTCTTCGTCACCAACTCCAAGCGCCTGCGCGACGGTATCAAGATGGGTGTCGCCAACTCGATCCTCGTCAAGGTCAACCAGATCGGCTCGCTGTCGGAAACCCTCGACGCCGTGGAAACCGCCCACAAGGCCCGCTACTCCGCCGTCATGTCGCACCGCTCGGGCGAAACGGAAGACAGCACGATCTCGGACCTCGCCGTTGCCACCAACTGCGGCCAGATCAAGACCGGCTCGCTGGCCCGCTCCGACCGGACCGCGAAGTACAACCAGCTGATCCGCATTGAAGAGCAGCTCGGCCCCCAGGCGCAGTACATGGGTCGCTCCATCCTGCGCGGCTGATTTTTCGAACGCGGCTATTCGCAGAGCCCGGGCTTCCGCAAGGAGGCCCGGGCTTTTTCCGTTTCCGCGCGGCGCCTTCCCAATGTTCGTTATGGTCAACGCTCGATTAACACATGCCTGTTAGCTTGAAGGCCAGTAGCGTAGCAGGGCGTCAGCGTATGTGGACCAAGCATCATCGGAAGCGGAAACTCGGGCGGTTTGCCATGCCGCTCATCACCGTCGCTTTCCTTTCCTATTTCTCCTACCACTCGATCCACGGCGACTTCGGCCTGCGGGCAACGGAGGTCTTCGACCGTCAGCGCGTGGAGCGGCAGGCGACATTGAAAGAGCTGACGGAGAAGCGTCAAATCCTTGAAAAGGAAGTCGCTTTGCTCAGCGATGGCTCCATGGAGCGCGATATGCTGGACGAAAAGGCGCGTTTCGGACTGAATATGTCCCGCGCCGATGAGATCGTCATCTTCCACTGAGTCCACTGGTTAACTGAAAAGACGTTAATCACAATTTGTACAGTTTTTTCAGCTGCTTGTGCCGAATATAAGCCATGCAAATATAGCATTGCTGTTGTCACAGTCTTTCCCTATGGTAGCCGCAAAACGCAAACCATAGGGAGGATCGCATGGCTCCGCGTCAGAACGCGTCCGTATCCAGCCGCGGCAAGTCAGCCGGCAAATCTGCAGGCAAGGATTTCGCCAACGGCACGATCGTAGAATTTGACCGCGAACAGGACCTGAAGGCCTATCGCGAAATGCTCCTCATTCGCCGTTTCGAGGAAAAGGCCGGCCAGCTCTACGGCATGGGCTTCATCGGCGGCTTCTGTCATCTCTACATCGGTCAGGAAGCTGTCGTCGTCGGTATGCAGATGGCGCTGAAGCAGGGTGACCAGGTCATCACCGGTTACCGCGACCACGGCCACATGCTCGCAACGGGCATGAGCGCGCGCGGCGTCATGGCCGAGCTCACGGGGCGCCAGGGTGGCTACTCCCGGGGCAAGGGCGGCTCTATGCACATGTTCTCCAAAGAGAAGAACTTCTACGGCGGCCACGGCATCGTCGGTGCACAGGTCTCGCTCGGCACGGGCCTTGCCTTCGCCAATAGCTATCGCGGCAACGACAACGTCTCTCTCGCCTATTTCGGCGACGGCGCGGCCAACCAGGGCCAGGTCTATGAGAGCTTCAACATGGCGGCGCTCTGGAAGCTGCCCTGCATCTACATCATCGAGAACAACCGCTACGCCATGGGCACATCCGTCGCCCGCGCATCCGCCGGCGTTGATTTTTCCCAGCGCGGTGCCGCCATCGGCATCCCCGGCTATCAGGTTGACGGCATGGACGTTCGTGCGGTCAAGGCGGCCGGTGAGGAAGCCGTTGCCCATTGCCGCGAGGGCAAGGGTCCGGTCATTCTCGAAATGCAGACCTACCGCTACCGCGGCCACTCCATGTCCGACCCGGCGAAGTATCGCTCCAAGGACGAAGTTCAGAAGATGCGGTCCGAGCACGACCCGATCGAGCAGGTGAAGGCTCGCCTGCTGGAGAAGGGCTGGGCCACCGAGGACGAACTGAAGGCGATCGACAAGGACGTCCGCGACATCGTCGCCGACAGCGCCGATTTCGCCCAGAACGATCCGGAGCCGGATGTATCCGAGCTCTACACCGACATTCTTCTGTGATCCGGGACGAGGGATTGATCCATGCCTATTGAAATTCTGATGCCCGCCCTTTCCCCGACCATGGAAGAAGGCACGCTCTCGAAATGGTTGAAGAAGGAAGGCGACACCGTCGCTTCCGGCGACGTGATCGCTGAAATCGAAACCGACAAGGCGACCATGGAAGTGGAAGCCGTCGATGAAGGGACGATCGGCAAGATCCTGATCGAAGCCGGCACCGAAAACGTCAAGGTCAACACGGCCATCGCCGTTCTGCTGCAGGAAGGCGAAAGCGCCGATTCGGCTGCCGATGCCAAGCCTGCTGCGCCGAAGGCCGATGCCGACACGCCGACCGCAACGTCGAACGATGCCGGCGGCAAGGCCCGCGAATCGAGCGACGAGCCGACGTCGAAGGCCGACAGCAAGGTGCCGGCAGCACCCAAGGTCGATGTCGCCGCCGATCCGGACATCCCGGCCGGCACGGAAATGGTCTCCACGACGGTGCGCGAAGCGCTGCGTGACGCCATGGCCGAGGAAATGCGCCGCGACGGCGACGTCTTCATCATGGGTGAGGAAGTTGCCGAATATCAGGGCGCCTACAAGATCACGCAGGGCCTGCTGCAGGAATTCGGCGCGCGTCGCGTGGTCGACACGCCGATCACCGAGCACGGCTTTGCCGGCGTCGGCGTCGGTGCCGCCATGGCCGGCCTGAAGCCGATCGTCGAGTTCATGACGTTCAACTTCGCCATGCAGGCGATCGACCAGATCATCAACTCGGCTGCCAAGACGCTCTACATGTCCGGCGGCCAGATGGGTGCCCCGATCGTCTTCCGCGGCCCGAACGGTGCGGCAGCCCGCGTCGGCGCGCAGCACAGCCAGGATTACGCAGCCTGGTACAGCCACATCCCCGGCCTCAAGGTCATCGCACCGTACTCCGCTGCCGATGCCAAGGGTCTTCTGAAGGCCGCGATCCGCGATCCGAACCCGATCATCTTCCTCGAAAACGAGATCCTCTACGGTCAGTCCTTCGACGTGCCGAAGATGGACGATTTCGTTCTGCCGATCGGCAAGGCGCGCATCCACAAGACCGGCAAGGACGTCACCATCGTCTCCTTCGGCATCGGTATGACCTACTCGCTGAAGGCGATCGCCGAACTCGAAAAGGACGGCATCGATGTCGAACTGATCGACCTGCGCACGATCCGCCCGATGGACCTGCCGACGATCATCGAATCGGTCAAGAAGACCGGCCGTCTCGTCACCGTCGAGGAAGGCTATCCGCAGTCCTCCGTTGGCACCGAGATTGCCACCCGCGTCATGCAGCAGGCCTTCGATTATCTCGACGCGCCGGTCCTGACGATTGCCGGCAAGGACGTTCCGATGCCCTACGCGGCAAACCTCGAAAAGCTGGCTCTGCCGAATGTCGGTGAAGTCATCGAGGCGGTGAAGACCGTCTGCTACAAGTAAGGGAAGCGGGATCATGCCGATCAACATCACCATGCCCGCGCTTTCTCCGACCATGGAGGAAGGCAACCTTGCCAAATGGCTCGTCAAGGAAGGCGACACCGTCAAGTCCGGCGACGTCATTGCCGAGATCGAGACCGACAAGGCGACGATGGAAGTCGAGGCCGTCGATGAAGGCGTCGTCGCCAAGCTCGTCGTTCCCGCCGGCACCGAAGGCGTCAAGGTCAATGCCCTGATCGCGATCCTCGCCGTCGATGGCGAGGATGTCGGCGCTGCTGCTTCGGGTGGCGGTGCGTCCGCGCCGAAGGCCGAGGCTCAGCCTGCCAAGGCCGATGCCGAACCCGCGAAGGCGGAAGCGCCTGCCGCCGAGAAGACGGCATCCGCACCCCAGGCACAGGCCCCGGCGGCTGCGAAGACGGACGGCGACAAGCGCGTCTTCTCCTCGCCGCTCGCCCGTCGCCTTGCCAAGGAAGCCGGTCTGGACCTTTCCGCCGTCACCGGTACGGGTCCGAAAGGCCGCGTCATCAAGAGCGACGTCGAAAAGGCCGTTGCCGGCGGCACCGGCAGGGCGGCTCCCGCGCCGTCCGCAACTCCGACAACAGCGGCTGCGCCGGCCACGGCCGCTGCACCGAAGGGCCTATCGGACGAGCAGGTTCTGAAAAACTTTGCCGAGGGCTCCTACGACCTCGTGCCGCATGACGGCATGCGCAAGACGATTGCCAAGCGACTGCAGGAGTCCAAGCAGACCATCCCGCACTTCTACGTTTCCGTGGATTGCGAGCTGGATGCCCTCCTGTCGCTGCGCGCGCAGCTGAACGCCGCTTCCCCTGAAAAGGACGGCAAGCCGGCCTACAAGCTGTCGGTCAACGACATGGTCATCAAGGCGCTGGCGCTGGCACTTCGCGACGTGCCTGATGCGAACGTCTCCTGGACCGAGACCAACATGGTCAAGCACAAGCATGCCGATGTCGGCGTTGCCGTGTCGATCCCGGGCGGTCTCATCACCCCCATCGTCCGCTCTGCCGAGTTGAAGAGCCTGTCGGCCATCTCCAACGAGATGAAGGACCTGGGTGCCCGCGCCAAGGGCCGCAAGCTGAAGCCCGAGGAATACCAGGGCGGCACCACGGCTGTCTCCAACATGGGCATGATGGGCGTCAAGAACTTCGCCGCCGTCGTCAACCCGCCGCATGCGACGATCCTTGCGATCGGTGCAGGCGAGGAGCGGGTCGTCGCAAAGAAGGGCGAAATGAAGATCGCCACCGTCATGACGGTCACCCTCTCGACCGACCACCGTGCGGTGGACGGAGCGCTGGGTGCCGAACTGCTGGGCGCCTTCAAGCGCTACATCGAGAACCCGATGGGCATGCTGGTGTAACCCACGCGTCTGGTCCTCCCTTCAGGGGGAGGACCTTCTCACCTGTTTCGTCGTGCATTCCCGTGACATTTGGCTATGGCCTCGCCATATCAGAGCATGCTGGTACAATGGATTGGGTGCGAAGGAGATCGTCGATGGCGAATGAACCGGAAAGCATGATCATACCTCTGCTGCGTGAGATGCGCAGCGAGATACAAGAACAGTTCACTGAGATGCGGCAGCGTCTGGACAAGCTGGAAAGCGGCCAGAAAACCATTCGGCAGGCTCTGACCGCCGATACGATGATGTCGAAATTCGTGACCGGGGATTTCGAGGAACGGATTTTCGAGTTGGAACGCAAGGTCGAGAAACTGACGAACGGCCAATAGGGACTCGCGGCGGGCATGTCTGCCGCTCCGGTTCGACAGGCCATCTGGCGGCGCAGGAATGACGGACGATGAGTAACACCAGAACAGTCCTCTGCTACGGCGACAGCCTCACCTGGGGTTACGATGCGGCCGCGCCCGGGCGACATGCTTTGACCGATCGCTGGCCGACGGTGCTCGGCAATGCGCTGGGCGAGGGTGTTCATGTCATCGCCGAAGGGCTAAACGGACGCACGACCGCCTATGACGATCATCTGGCGGATGCGGACCGCAATGGCGCGCGCATCCTGCCGACTGTGCTGCACAGCCATGATCCGATCGATCTCGTGATCATCCTGCTCGGCACAAACGACATGAAATCTGCCGTGCACGGTACGGCGTTCGGTGCGGTACAGGGTGTCGAACGGCTGATCGAACTCGTCCGGCATCACGCATGGTCGTTTAAGGCCGAGGCGCCGGAGATTTTGATCGTCGCGCCGCCAGCGGCTTGCGAAACAGCAAATGCGGCGTTCGCGGCGATGTTTGCCGGTGCCCGCGAACAGTCGGCCATGCTCGCCTCGCTTTATGCGGATCTTGCCGATGAAACGGGCTGCGGATTTTTCGATGCGGGATCTGTGGCGAAGACGACGCCGATAGACGGCATCCATCTCGATGCGGAAAATACAAGAGCGATCGGACGCGGCCTCGAGCCGATCGTCCGCGTGATGCTCGGCCTCTAAAGCATTTCCAGGCGAAGCCTCTTTGCTTCGCCGCAGGACAATGCGGTCGTTACAAAGATACAGAACGGCAGCGCTCAAGCGCGCCCCGAAAGACAGGAAACGCAAGGCATGGCTCAGAACTACGACGTCATCATCATCGGCTCCGGCCCGGGTGGCTATATCGCGGCGATCCGCGCGGCACAGCTGGGCATGAAGGTGGCCGTCGTTGAGCGCGAGCATCTGGCTGGCATCTGCTCCAACTGGGGCTGCATCCCCACCAAGGCTCTTCTGCGCTCAGCCGACGTGCTCCACAGCGCCCAGCATGCGGCGAATTACGGCTTGAAGCTCGAAGGCACGATCTCGCCGGACCTCAAGGCCATCGTCGCCCGCTCGCGCGGTATCGCGGAGCGCATGAATGGCGGCGTCGGCTTCCTGTTCAAGAAGAACAAGGTCGATATCATCTGGGGCGAGGCGAAGCTGACGAAGCCCGGCGAGATCGTCGTCGGCCCGATCACCAAGCCGATCGTCCAGCCGCAGGGCCCGATCCCGAAGAACACGCTGGGCGAGGGCACCTACACCGCCAAGCACATTATCGTTGCCACCGGCGCCCGTCCCCGCGCACTCCCCGGCATCGAGCCGGACGGCAAGCTCATCTGGACCTATTTCGAGGCGATGAAACCCGAGCAGATGCCGAAGTCGCTGCTGGTCATGGGCTCCGGCGCCATCGGCATCGAGTTCGCCTCCTTCTACCGCACGATGGGTGTCGATGTGACGGTCGTCGAAGTGCTCGGTCAGGTTATGCCGGTCGAGGATGCCGAGATCTCGGCCTTCGCCAAGAAACAGTTCGACAAGCAGGGCATGAAGATCCTGCTCGACGCCAAGGTCTCCAAGGTCGAGAAGGGCGCCGACAGCATCACCGCGCATGTCGAGAAGAAGGATGGCACGATCGAGAAGATCACCGCCGACCGCATGATCTCGGCCGTCGGCGTCGTCGGCAACATCGAGAACCTCGGCCTCGAAGCGCTGGGCGTGAAGACCGACCGCGGCTGCATCGTCATCGATGGCTACGGCAAGACCAACGTACCCGGCCTCTATGCGATCGGCGACGTTGCCGGTCCGCCGATGCTTGCTCACAAGGCCGAGCATGAAGCGGTCATCTGCATCGAGAAGATTGCCGGCCTGCCGAACGTCCATCCGATGGACAAGCTGAAGATCCCCGGCTGCACCTATTGCAACCCGCAGGTCGCCTCCGTCGGCCTGACCGAAGCCAAGGCGAAGGCGGAAGGCCGCGAGATCCGCGTCGGCCGTTTCCCCTTCGTCGCCAACGGCAAGGCGATCGCGCTCGGCGAAGATCAGGGCATGGTCAAGACCATCTTCGACAAGAATACCGGCGAGCTGATCGGTGCTCACCTCGTCGGCGCTGAAGTGACGGAGCTCATCCAAGGCTTCGTCGTCGCCATGAACCTCGAGACGACCGAGGAAGACCTGATGCACACCATCTTCCCGCATCCGACCATTTCGGAAACGATGAAGGAAAGCGTGCTCGATGCCTATGGTCGGGCCCTCAACGCCTGATCGTGACTTGACGTCGGATGCGCGCGATCGCATCTGAGGTTAGACGCATGGAACGGTCCGATTTTGGCGGACCGGCAGACAGCAGGAGCGGGCGGTGTCGCCGGCTCGAACGTCTTTGCGGGCAGGCGGAAAGCTTGTGGACGGGAAGACGAGCACGAGAAGCTGATGGCTTGTCCGGCCACACGGACGGGCGCAAGCGGGAAGAAAGATCGGACCTATGGTCACCATTCTCGACCGGACCCAGAACGCGAATGAAGCGCCGCGCGTGCGGCATCCCGAAAAGGCCCACAAGCCCGACACGGAGATGCTGCGCAAGCCGGAATGGATTCGCGTGAAAGCCCCGACCTCCAAGGGCTATCACGAGACGCGCGATCTCGTGCGCTCGCATAAGCTGGTAACGGTCTGCGAAGAGGCAGGCTGCCCGAATATCGGCGAGTGCTGGGAAAAGAAGCACGCGACCTTCATGATCATGGGCGAGATCTGTACCCGCGCCTGTGCTTTCTGCAACGTCGCGACAGGCAAGCCGAATGCGCTCGACATGGCCGAGCCGGAAAACGTCGCCAAGGCGGTCCGGCAGATGGGCCTGTCGCACGTGGTCATCACCTCGGTCGATCGCGACGATCTCGCCGATGGCGGCGCCGAGCATTTCGAGAAGGTCATCTGGGCGATTCGTGCGGCCTCGCCGGAAACGACCATCGAGATCCTGACGCCCGACTTCCTGAAGAAGCCCGGCGCGCTGGAGCGTGTCGTCGCGGCCAAGCCCGATGTTTTCAACCACAACATGGAAACCGTGCCGGGCAATTATCTGACCGTCCGCCCCGGCGCCCGTTACTTCCACTCCGTTCGCCTGCTGCAACGCGTGAAGGAGCTGGACCCCACCATGTTCACCAAGTCCGGCATCATGGTCGGCCTTGGCGAAGAGCGGAACGAAGTCCTGCAATTGATGGACGACCTGCGCACGGCAGATGTCGATTTCCTCACCATCGGCCAGTACCTGCAGCCGACCCGCAAGCACCACAAGGTCGAAGCCTTCGTCACGCCGGAGGAGTTCAAGTCCTACGAGACCGTCGCCTATACCAAGGGCTTCCTCATGGTGGCTTCGAGCCCGCTGACCCGCTCCTCGCACCATGCGGGTGACGATTTCGCCCGCCTGCGGGCCGCACGCGAAAAGAAGGTCCTGCTCGCCGCGGAGTAAAGGTCGCGTCTGCAGCGATGCCGTTTGGCATGAGCCTTCATTCGTCCATTTCCCTGCTGACGTTGTTCGTGTAGGCTTACGCGGTAAGCGTTTGAGGCACGGAGTCAGTCAGATGGACATGTCGGTTAAGGGAAAGCCGGGAACCGGCCGAATGCGAGGTCTTGGCCAGCGCCTGGGCGGCATGGCACTGGCGCCGCTTCATACGCTTCAGATCGTCACCGGTCGCAAGGACTTCAAGAACGACGTGCTCGGCAGCGAACGCCTCAACCGAAAGGGCTTGCATGTCTGGCGGGTAAAGGCCGCAGCTCGGGTCACGGAATGGCGGCGAAAGCGGCTGGCGCACCTCGTGACGCCGGTGGAGCGGGATTTCTTCGCGGAGAACGGCTACATCGAGCGCCGCAATCTGCTGGATGACAGCCAGTTCAGGACCCTGGTGGCGGAGGTCGAGGCCTTGCAGGCACCAGCGCGCGAGATGCGGGAAGGCGGCGCGATAACACGGCGCATTCCCCTGACGCCCGACGTTCTCGAGCACGCGCCTACCCTTGCCGCCTTTCTCAAGGACGAACGCTGGACCGGGCCCATCCGCTATGTCGGCGGTTTCGACGTCGAGCCCGTTCTCAGCATCCAGACGATCTTCGGCGAACCCTCCGTCTCCAAGGGTGGCAAGGATCCGCAGACCGACCTGCATATGGACACGTTCCACTCGACGGCCAAGGCCTGGTACTTTCTCTACGACGTGCCGGAAGACGAGGGGCCGTTTACCTATGTCGCCGGCTCGCACAAGCTGACGCCGCGTCGTCTCGCCTGGCACAAGCGGCAGAGCGTGCTGGCAGCGGAGCGGCGGGGAGGTGGGGCGTTCCGCATTCCCCTCTCTGCCCTGAAGCGGCTCCGCTTGCCGCAGCCGACGCGTTTTGCGGTGCCTGCCAATACGCTGGTGGTGGGCGATACCTTCGGCTTCCACGCACGCGGCCATTCCGCACGCCGATCCATTCGCGTCGAACTCTATGCCTCGCAGCGGCCGAACCCCTTTCTGCCCTTCATCGGCCTCGACAGCGCGAAGCTCCCCTATGTCAGCGGTCGCAAGGAGGTCATCTCCTGGTATTTTGAGGACTGGCTGGTTAAGCTGAAGCTTCAGCGGCTGATCTGGCGGCCTGTCGGTGCCGTCAAGGCCCGGGAGAGGCCGCCCGGCAACTGACACCAGTCACGTTGCGAGAGACAGGGCCGGGAGACAGGCAATGCCGCATGCCCTCCAGACAGTTGCGGAAGCCGCCGCGGCCGTATCACGCGCGAACCGCATCTGCGTCATCGGCTGTTCGGGCGGTGGCAAGGCGACGCTTGCGCGGGCGCTCGGTCAGCGGCTCGATCTTCCGCATATATCGATGGACAAGGCCTTCTTCTGGCTTCCGGGCTGGAAGAAACGCGACAAGGTCGAAGAGCGCGCCCTCATCCTTGAGGCCGTGGCGGCCGAGCGCTGGATCATGGACGGTACGGGCTCGTCGAGTTTCCACCTGCGCATGCCACGCACCGAGGTTGTGCTCTGGCTGCGCCTGCCGCGCTGGCTCTGCCTGCTCAGCGTCTTTCGCCGGGTGATGACGAGTTTCGGCCGCGTTCGCTCGGATATGGCACCGGGCTGCCCGGAGCAGTTCCCGGACCGCGAATTCCTCGCCTATATCTGGAGGTTCGAGCGAAACGTCGCTCCGCTGATCGCGCGCGAGATCGCGCTACACGGGCCGCATGTGGCGATTTTCACGCTGAAAACACGCCGCGACGTTGCCCGCCTTCTTGATCTTGTCTCCGCCGCCGACTAACTGCGTCTCATGCCGAAGTTCGAAACCAGACGCTTGGTGAAGCATTCCCCCGACCAGATGTTCGGCCTTGTTGCCGACGTCGAGTCCTACCCGCAATTCCTTCCGCTCTGCGAAGCGCTGACCGTGCGGACACGCAAGGAGCGTGATGGCAAGGAGTTGCTTCTGGCCGACATGACGGTCGGCTACAAGGCGATCCGCGAGACCTTCACGACGCAGGTGCTGCTGAACCAGGCGGAGCATCGGATCGAGGTCAAGTATATCGACGGCCCATTCCGCTATCTCGACAATCGATGGACGTTCGAACCGGCACCGGACGGCGGCTGCTCGGTCCATTTCTATATCGACTACGAGTTCAAGAACCGCATTCTCGGCGCGCTGATGGGCTCGATGTTCGACCGGGCGTTCCGGCTTTTTGCCGAAGCCTTCGAGAAGCGCGCCGACACGGTCTATGCCGGCGCTACCGCCTGATCGGCAAGCGCCTGAAGCATGTCCAGCGACGTCCTGACGGTCGCGAGCCGCACCTCTTCACGGCCGATCTCTCCATAGTGCATGACACGGTGCAGGATAACGCCGCGGCGCGTGGCAGCGACGATGTGCACGAGGCCGACCGGCTTTTCCGCCGAGCCGCCGCCCGGTCCGGCAACGCCGGTCACGGCCACGGCTGCTTCCGCTTTCGATTGCATCAAGACGCCGCGGACCATCTCCAGCGCCGTTTCCCGCGAGACGGCGCCGAACTGGTCGAGCGTGGCCGGGCTGACGCCGAGCATGTCTATCTTGGCAGCGTTCGAATAGGTGATGAAACCGCGATCGACCACGCGGGACGAGCCCGGAATTTCCGTGAGCGCGCCGGCGATCATTCCGCCGGTACAGGATTCGGCGGTCGCCACCAGCCATCCCTTCGCGACAAAGCTTTCGAGCAGGTTTTCGGCAGACTGCCGGATGTCGTCGGGCCAGAGGCTCATTGGAAACCTCCGGGAAAGCTGACCGTCGCCGTGGCGATCGCTGCGATCCCTTCGCGCCGACCGACGAAGCCGATCGTCTCATTGGTGGTCGCCTTGACCGAACAGCGGTCGAGCGAAATTCCGAGCATGTCGGACAGTGCGTGCCGCATGGCTTCGCGGTGCGGACCGATCTTCGGTGCTTCGGCGATGAGCGAGATATCCGCATTCATGACGACGCCGCCATGCTGCCGCACGATGCCTGCTGCGTGTTCGAGGAAGATCCGCGATGCCGCGCCCTTCCACCTGTTGTCGGAGGGCGGGAAGTGATCGCCGATATCGCCGGCGCCGCAGGTGGCAAGCAGGGCATCCGTCAGCGCATGCAGCGCGACGTCGGCATCGGAATGGCCGAGCAGCGATTGGTCGTGGGGCAGGAAGATGCCGCAGAGCGTGACGCCATCGCCGGGCACCAACTGGTGCACATCGTAGCCGTTGCCGGTTCGCACATCGATCGTGCGTCCGTTCAGTTTTTCGTCCGCCATTGCAAGGTCCTGTCGGGTCGTCAGTTTCACATTGTCCGCCGAACCCTCGACGAGGGCAACCGGCAACCCGGCCCATTCGGCGATCGAGGCGTCATCGGTAAAGTCTGAGCGTCCGGAAATGGCCGCCGCTTCGTGGGCTTTCAGAATATCGGGAAGGGCAAAGCATTGAGGGGTCTGTGCGGCGAACAGCCGATCGCGCGACACGGTTTCCAACACATCCCCGGAGGCATAGGCGCGCTTGAGCGTGTCGGTGACCGGGATCGCCGGAAGCACGGCATTGAAGCCGGCGGCGAGTTTGTCGAGGCATCTGTTGAGAAGGTCGGGTTCGATGAAAGGCCGCACCCCATCCTGAATGAGGGCATAGGCAGCCCCGAGATCGGCAAGGGCTCTCAGACCCGCGAGTACCGAAGCCTGTCGCGTTGCGCCACCATGGACGATGGTGATGTCGGGTCGAAGGCGGCAGGCCGCGAGCGCGGAATCGAGAAGAGCCGCGTCGTCAGGATGAATGACGACGACGACAGGGCCGGCTTTGCCCCAGTCCGAAAAGGCATCAATGGTCCAGGCGATGACAGGGCGTCCGCCGATCCGGCGATACTGCTTCGGACCCTCGGTCGAGGCGCCGGCCCGCTCGCCGCGTCCCGCCGCAACGATGACGACGCCGCATGAAAGTTCGCGTTCTCTTTGCATCTGCTGTAAGACGCCTCCCTGCCTGCACTGAACTGCCGCTCGGCGAGAGGGTGCCGCGCCGGTCCGTTTGAGCGCGTTTAACCCGCGCCGATGGGCTTTGCCAGCGAAGCGGGCAAGGGAATGAGGAAATTTACGGATGTCGCGTGAAAGCGCTTGGCAATGGCGATATCTATGTCTAAAAATAGTGCAGAAAATTCATGTGCCTGAAAGATAATCACTTGCATCTTCCGACATTGTCATCGCCCTTCGCGATCGAGGGGATGTCGTTTCGAAACCGCGTGGTGCTTGCGCCCATGTCCGGCGTGACCGATCTGCCGTTCCGGCAACTGGCATGGCGCTATGGCGCAGGCCTCGTCGTGACCGAAATGGTAGCAAGCCGCGAGCTGGCTTGCAATGCGGGCGAGAGTTGGGCGCGGCTGAAAAATGCAGGCATCACGCCGCATATGGTGCAGCTGGCCGGACGCGAGGCGCACTGGATGGCGGAGGCGGCGAAGATCGCAGCCGGAAACGGTGCCGATGTTATCGACATCAATATGGGATGTCCCGCAAAGAAGGTCACCGGCGGCTACTCCGGTTCGGCACTGATGCGTGATCCGGACCATGCGCTTTCGCTGATCGAGGCGACGGTCCGCGCCGTCGATGTTCCCGTGACGTTGAAGATGCGACTCGGCTGGGACGAGACGACGATGAACGCACCCGAGATCGCCCGCCGCGCCGAGGCGGTCGGCATCCGCATGGTGACGATCCATGGGCGCACGCGCATGCAATTCTACAAGGGGCATGCAGACTGGGACGCGATCCGCGCCGTGCGCGATGCGGTGTCCCTGCCGCTGGTTGCCAATGGCGACGTCGCGACGCTCGACGATGCGACCGAAATTCTGCAGCGCTCGGGCGCCGACGCGGTCATGACCGGACGGGCGTGCCAGGGGCGGCCATGGCATGCGGGCGTTCTCGCCGGTGCCTGCGCCGCGCCGGAAGGGCAGGCGCGTCTTGATGTCATTTCAGAGCATTACGAGATGATGCTTGCCTTCTACGGTATGGAGACGGGCCTTCGCCATGCGCGAAAACATCTCGGCTGGTATATCGACCGGTTCGCGCCCGATGCCTCCGGGCATCGCAAAGCGTCCGTGTTGACGGCGACGGATCACAAGGCGGCGCTATCGGGTCTTCTCGAGCTTCTTCGGGATGGCGAGACAGCGGTTGAAAGGACGATGGCGGCATGAGCGGCAAAATAACCGACGACACAAAGAGCGTGTTGCCGATGGCGGTGCTGAACGCGATCCAGAACCCGGTGGTCCTCGTCAACGAGAGCGGGCTGGTCACCTTCGCCAACTGGGAGGCCGAGGCCTTCTTCGGCGCCAGCGCCAACTATCTGGCCCGCCACGATATCAGCACCTTCATTCCCTTCGGCAGCCCGCTGCTGACGCTGATCGAGCAGGTCCGGGAGCGCAAGGCAGCGGTCAACGAGTACCGGGTCGACCTGTCGTCGCCGCGACTGGGGGCCGACAAGCTGGTGGACCTCTACGTCGCGCCTGTGCTTTCGGAACCCGGCTGCGTCGTCATCGTCTTCCAGGAACGCTCCATGGCCGACAAGATCGACCGGCAGCTGACGCACCGCGCCGCAGCCCGATCGGTCACGGGGCTTGCCTCCATGCTGGCGCATGAGATCAAGAACCCGCTGTCCGGTATTCGCGGCGCCGCCCAGTTGCTGGAAAGCTCCGTCAATGACGAGGACCGGGCGCTGACCCGGCTGATCTGCGACGAGACCGACCGCATCGTCTCGCTGGTCGACCGTATGGAAGTGTTCTCCGACGAGCGCCCCGTGGACCGGCATCCGGTCAACATCCACTCCATCCTCGACCATGTGAAGGCCGTGGCGCGAGCAGGCTTTGCCCGTCGCATCCGCATCACCGAGAATTATGACCCCTCGCTGCCTCCGGTCTATGCCAATCGCGACCAACTGGTGCAGGTGTTCCTGAACCTCGTGAAGAACGCCGCAGAGGCGATCGGCGACAAGCCGGATGGCGAGATCATGCTGACCACCGCCTATCGCCCCGGCATCCGCCTGTCGGTCGCCGGCACGCGCGAGAAGATCTCGCTGCCGCTCGAATTCTGTGTGCACGACAATGGCCCGGGCGTGCCCGCCGATCTCGTGCCGCACCTCTTCGACCCCTTCATCACCACCAAGACCAACGGCTCGGGCCTCGGCCTTGCGCTGGTGGCAAAGATCATCGGCGGTCACGGCGGCATCGTCGAATGTGACAGCCAGACCAACCGTACGATATTCCGCGTCCTCATGCCTGCGTCGAAGGGACCGACCGCCGAGGACCCCGAACCCATTGCTGTAAAAGGGAAGACCCGATGACTGGCGCCACGATTCTCGTTGCCGACGACGACGCAGCCATCCGCACCGTGCTGAACCAGGCGCTCAGTCGCGCCGGCTATGACGTCCGCATCACCTCCAATGCCGCGACACTCTGGCGCTGGATTTCAGCCGGCGATGGCGATCTGGTGCTGACCGATGTCGTCATGCCGGATGAAAACGCGTTCGACCTGCTGCCGCGCATCAAAAAGGCCCGGCCGGAGCTGCCGGTGCTCGTCATGAGCGCGCAGAACACCTTCATGACCGCCATCAAGGCGTCGGAAAAGGGCGCCTACGACTACTTGCCCAAGCCCTTCGACCTGACCGAACTCGTCGCCATCATCGGCCGCGCTCTGGCGGAACCCAAGCGCAAGCCGGCGAAGATGGACGACGACACACAGGACGGCATGCCGCTGGTCGGACGCTCCGCCGCCATGCAGGAAATCTACCGCGTGCTCGCCCGTCTCATGCAGACGGACCTGACGCTGATGATCACCGGCGAATCGGGTACCGGCAAGGAGCTGGTGGCGCGGGCGCTGCATGACTATGGCAAACGCCGCAACGGCCCCTTCGTCGCAATCAACATGGCCGCCATTCCCCGCGACCTGATCGAGTCGGAACTCTTCGGCCACGAGAAGGGCGCCTTCACCGGCGCGCAGAACCGGTCCACCGGCCGCTTCGAGCAGGCCGAGGGCGGGACGCTGTTCCTTGATGAAATCGGCGACATGCCGATGGACGCCCAGACCCGGCTTCTGCGCGTTCTGCAGCAGGGCGAATATACGACGGTTGGCGGGCGCACGCCGATCCGTTCCGACGTCCGAATCGTCGCGGCGACCAACAAGGACCTGAAACAGTCGATCAACCAGGGGCTCTTCCGTGAGGATCTCTACTACCGCCTGAACGTCGTGCCGCTGCGCCTGCCGCCGCTGCGCGATCGGGCGGAGGATATCCCCGATCTCGTTCGCCATTTCGTGCAGATGGCCGAGAAGGAAGGGCTCGACGTCAAGCGCTTCGAACAGGAAGCACTGGAACTGATGAAGTCCCACCCCTGGCCGGGCAATGTGCGCGAGCTGGAGAACGTCGTGCGACGCCTGACGGCGCTCTATCCGCAGGAGGTCATCAGCCGCGAGATCATCGAGAGTGAACTTCGCTCCGACATCCCCGACAGCCCGATCGAAAAGGCGAGCGGGCGGTCCGGGCCGATGTCGATCTCGCAGGCGGTCGAGGAGAACATGCGCCAGTATTTCGCAGGCTTCGGCGACGGCTTGCCACCTTCCGGCCTCTACGACCGCGTGCTGGCGGAAATGGAATATCCGCTGATCCTCGCAGCCCTGACGGCAACCCGCGGCAACCAGATCAAGGCTGCCGATCTCCTTGGGCTCAACCGCAATACGTTGCGCAAGAAGATCCGGGAACTGGGCGTCTCCGTCTATCGCAGTTCGCGGAACGCTTGACACCCTTCACCGACCGTTGCATTTACGCCACATTGTGTTGCTTGGATGACACATGGGAGCCGACTCGTCCGAAAGGCAGGGTCCGGCCTCATGGTCATCGGGCGAGGTCCGGGGTCGCTGAGATCCTTGGGCGAGCGGGACCGGTTCTTGCCGGACACCGTCAATGGGTGGAATACGCATGGCCGAAGGGCTGATACTGCCATTGGCAAAGGACGAGGCGGGCAACGGCACGGATCGCCGCGCCGCCTTCGCTCTGCCGGGCCTCGTGCTGGCCTCCGGTGCACTGGCCTGCGCGATGATTTCCTTGCTGGTGCTGCTCGGCCTGACGCCGATCAAGCCCGAAACCAATATCGTCATAGCCTCCGCGGCGATCAACGCGCTGTTCGTCATCGGCCTGATCTACCTGATCGGCCGCGAGATCATGCGGCTGCTGCGGGCTCGCAACAAGGGCCGGGCTGCGGCACGGCTGCATGTCCGCATCGTCGCGCTTTTCTCAATCGTCGCTATCACGCCCGCGATTCTCGTTGCCATCTTCGCCTCGATCACGCTCGATGTCGGGCTCGATCGCTGGTTCTCGTTGCGGACGCAGGCGATCGTGCGGTCCTCCATCGACGTCGCGCAGGCCTATGTGCTGGAGAACGCGAGCTACCTTCAGGGGCAAACGGCGTCGATGGCGACCGACCTCGAGCGCAATCGCCAGCTCTACAGTCTCGACCGCACCGGTTTCGTGGATCTCATGACACGGCAGGCGCGGGCGCGCGGCATGCTCGGTGCGTTCCTCGTGCGGGCGGACGGCTCGGCGATCCTGCAGGCCAACATCCCGACCGACCGGCCCTTGCCGGCCATCCCGGTCGATGCTCTGGCAAGCACGGTCTCGGGCCAGCCGACGCTCATCCCGCCCGGCATAACCAATCTCGTCGGCGCCATCATTCCGCTCGACAACATCGCCGGTGCCTATCTCTATACCGTTCGCACCGTCGATCCCAAGGTGATGAATTCGATGCGGCTGATGGAGGAGAACGTTGCGGAATACCGCAACCTCGCCGCCGGCCGGACCTCGCTTCAGGTCGCCTTCGGGGTTCTCTATCTTGGCTTCGCGCTCATCGTTCTGCTGGCGGCGATCTGGGCGGCGATCGCGGTCGCAGACCGGATCGTGCGCCCCATCCGCCTGTTGATCGGTGCCGCCGACAGCGTTGCCTCCGGCAACCTCAACGTCGTCGTACCCGTTCACGCGGTCGACGGCGATGTCGGCAGTCTCTCGCGCACCTTCAACAAGATGATCGTGGAGATCCGCACCCAGCAGCACCAGTTGCTCGAAGCGAAAGACGAGATGGACAACCGCCGTCGCTTCATCGAGGCCGTGCTGTCGGGCGTGACGGCGGCCGTCATCGGCGTTGAGGACGATCGCCGCATCACCATCGCCAACCCATCGACGGAGGTCTTCCTCTCCCGTCCCACCCTCGACATTGTCGGCGAGCGCCTGGCGGATGTGGCCCCCGAGATCGATGATGTCCTGACCGAAGCGATCTCCAGGCCGAGGAACGACTTCCGCAAGCAGATCAACATCATGCGCAACGGCAAGGAGCGCACGCTGAACGTTCAGGTGACCCGCGAGGAGGCGACCGATACGGCCGAGTCCTACGTCATTACGCTCGATGACATCACCGATCTCGTCATCGCCCAGCGCTCGACCGCCTGGGCCGACGTCGCCCGCCGCATTGCCCACGAGATCAAGAACCCGCTGACGCCGATCCAGCTCTCGGCCGAGCGCCTGAAACGCCGCTACGGCAAGCAGATCAACCCGGACGACCGGGCCGTTTTCGACCAGTGCACGGACACGATCGTTCGTCAGGTCGAGGATATCGGCCGCATGGTCGATGAATTCTCGTCCTTTGCCCGCATGCCGAAGCCGACGAAGGAGCGCTCCGACCTCCGCGCGATCCTGAAGGATGCCGTTTTCCTGCGGGAAATGGGTACGAGCGACATCCAGTTCATCCGCGATTTCGGCGACGATGCTCTGGATGGCTCGTTCGACGGGCGCATGCTGGGGCAGGCCTTCGGGAACATCATCAAGAATGCGGTGGAATCGATCGAGTCGCTGCCCGCCGATGCGGAACGCGATGAGCTGAAGATCATGATCCGCTCCCGTCTCAACGAGAAGAGCGGCACCTACGTGGTCGATATCATCGACAACGGCAAAGGCCTGCCGACCGAGAACCGTCATCGGATCCTCGAGCCCTATATGACGATGCGCGAGAAGGGCACCGGCCTCGGGCTCGCCATCGTCAAGAAGATCATCGAGGACCATGGCGGACACCTCGAACTACACGACGCACCGGCCGATTTCGACCAGGGCCACGGCGCAATGATCCGCATCATCCTGCCGCCGGCGATCATCGCCGAGGCAGAGCGAAACCGCCCGGGTATCGCAGGTCCGCCCGCAGAGCTCTTGGCGCCGGATCCGAAACGATTGGGCTCCGCCGATGCGGAACACAAAGACGACGACAGACAAAGCAAGGAACTGACCGATGGCCGCTGATATTCTGGTTGTAGACGACGAACAGGACATTCGCGAGATCGTCTCCGGCATCCTGTCGGACGAAGGCTACGAGACGCGCATGGCGTTCGACAGCGACAGCGCGCTGGCCGCCATTTCCGACCGCGTGCCGCGCCTCGTCTTCCTCGATATCTGGATGCAGGGCAGCCGCCTCGACGGTCTGTCCCTGCTGGACGAGATCAAGAGCCGGCATCCGGACCTGCCGGTCGTCATGATCTCCGGTCACGGCAACATCGAGACCGCCGTCTCGGCGATCCGTCGCGGTGCCTATGATTTCATCGAAAAGCCCTTCAAAGCGGATCGCCTCATCCTGATCGCGGAACGGGCGCTGGAAAACTCCAAGCTGAAGCGCGAAGTGACGGAGCTCAAGAAGCGTTCCGGTGATCCGGTTGAGCTGATCGGCACCTCCGTTGCTGTCTCGCAACTGCGCCAGACCATCGAAAAGGTCGCGCCGACCAACAGCCGCATCATGATCCACGGGCCCTCCGGCTCCGGCAAGGAACTCGTGGCGCGGATGATCCACAAGAAGTCCGCCCGCGCCGCCGGCCCTTTCGTGGCGCTGAACGCCGCGGCGATCACGCCCGACCGCATGGAAATCGCCCTGTTCGGCACGGAGGGAACGCCGGGCCAGCCGCGCAAGACCGGCGCGCTGGAGGAAGCACATGGCGGCATGCTCTATCTCGACGAGATCGGCGAGATGCCGCGCGAGACGCAGAACAAGATCCTACGCGTGCTCGTGGACCAGCAGTTCGAGCGCGTCGGCGGTTCGAAGCGGGTCAAGGTCGATGTCCGCATCATCTCCTCCACCGCCTACAATCTCGAAAGCCTGATTGCCGAGGGCGCCTTCCGCGAGGATCTCTACCACCGTCTGGCGGTCATTCCCGTCCGCGTGCCGGCGCTGGCCGATCGCCGGGAGGACATTCCGTTCCTGGTCGATATGTTTATGCGCCAGATCAGCGAACAGGCGGGCATCCGCTCGCGCAAGATCGGCGACGATGCGCTGGCCGTTCTGCAGGCACATGGCTGGCCGGGCAATATCCGCCAGCTTCGCAACAATATCGAGCGCCTGATGATCCTCGCGCGTTCCGATGGGCCGGACACAGTGATCTCGGCCGACATGCTGCCGACGGAAGTGGGCGACAGCCTGCCGAAGATCTCCGCCCAGGGCGACCAGCACATCATGACGCTGCCGCTGCGCGAAGCGCGCGAAATGTTCGAACGGGACTACCTGATCGCGCAGATCAACCGTTTCGGTGGAAACATCTCGCGCACGGCGGAGTTCGTGGGCATGGAGCGCTCCGCCCTGCATCGCAAGCTGAAGTCGCTCGGTGTGTAAGAGCAGATGAACGCCGCCGGCCCTACGGTGTCACGGAAACGTCGCGCAGGCTTTTTCGACATTGCGAAAGAGACCTTGATGCGATACCAGATTCCGCAGCGTCTGAGGGGCAGGCGCGCGGGGGCAACTCTCGAATTACAGACGTATCAACCGGTTGATTTCGAACCGGCAATAAAGAAAGAAGCGGCGCTATGGCGGAACGTTCTCAGAACCTGCAGGACCTTTTTCTCAATACGGTTCGCAAACAGAAGATCTCTCTCACCATCTTCCTCATCAATGGCGTCAAGCTGACAGGCGTCGTTACCTCGTTCGATAATTTCTGCGTGCTGCTGCGGCGCGACGGGCATTCCCAGCTCGTGTACAAGCACGCCATCTCGACCATCATGCCGGGCCAGCCCATGCAGATGTTCGAGAGCGAAGAATCCGCCTCCTGAACACCGGACTGAAGCCATCACAAAACACAACGATACCCCAGACAGCATCATCCCCGAGACCGAGAAGCACCGCGACGACATGCGGGCGCTGGTCATCGTCCCGGTCGTCAAGAAAACCGGGCGACAGCACGCCGAGCAACCGCATTCGATCCGCTCGGACGAGGCGCGTCTCGAGGAAACGATCGGTCTGGCGCGTGCCATCGATTTGTCCGTCGTCCAGGGGCTGGTCGTGCCTATCGCCCAGCCGAAGCCGGGAACGCTGCTCGGCAGCGGCAAGATCGAAGAGATCGGCCATCTGCTGGACACCCAGGATGCCGGTCTCGTCATCGTGGACCACCCGCTGACACCTGTGCAGCAGCGCAATCTCGAGAAGGAATGGAACGCCAAGGTCATCGACCGCACGGGCCTCATTCTCGAGATCTTCGGCCGCCGCGCTTCAACCAAGGAAGGCACGTTGCAGGTCGATCTGGCGCACCTGAACTATCAGAAGGGCCGTCTGGTCCGCAGCTGGACCCACCTTGAACGCCAGCGCGGGGGCGCGGGCTTCATGGGTGGTCCGGGTGAAACCCAGATCGAGGCCGACCGCCGCCAGCTTCAGGACAAGATCATCAAGCTGGAAAAGGAGCTGGAGCAGGTGCGTCGGACGCGCCAGCTGCATCGCTCCAAGCGCCGCAAGGTGCCGCATCCCATCGTCGCCCTCGTCGGCTATACCAATGCCGGCAAATCGACGCTGTTCAACCGGATCACCGGCGCGGGCGTGCTGGCCGAGGACATGCTGTTTGCGACCCTCGATCCGACGCTGCGCCGGATGAAGCTGCCGCAAGGCCGCACCGTCATCCTCTCCGACACCGTCGGCTTCATCTCGGACCTGCCGACGCACCTCGTGGCGGCATTCCGGGCGACGCTCGAAGAGGTGCTGGAGGCCGATCTCATCCTGCACGTCCGCGATGTCTCGGATCCGGACCACGCGGCACAGTCCGAAGACGTCGAGCGTATTCTCGAAGATCTCGGCATCGACGAGAAGGCGCGCACCGAGCGCCTGCTGGAGGTCTGGAACAAGATCGACCGGCTCGAGGAAGAGCCGCATGCGGCGATGCTCGAAAAAGCGGTGCATACGCCCAATACGATCACCGTTTCAGCCGTGACAGGCGAGGGGGTCGATGCCCTTATGCAGGAAATCAATCGTCGTCTATCCGGCGTCATGATGGAGACGACGGTCACGCTGCCCGTCGATCGCCTGCAGCTTCTGCCCTGGCTCTATGAGCATGCGATCGTCGATCATCGCGAAGATCTTGAGGATGGCTCCATCCGGCTCGATCTGCGCCTGACGGAAACGGAGGCGGGGGAACTCGACCGTCGTCTCGGCCAGGGACAGAAACCAGCCACAGAAGACTGGGAATAGCAAAAGAGGCGCCACGCCACGTGGCGCCTTACCTGTTCTCGCTCTTAATATCAGGGCATCGCGACCTGACAGTTTCCCGACAGGATTTCGGCTCTACCACACCCTCAGCATAGCCTGACGGGTTCCCGCCGGCGTTCTGACGGGAGTGACCCCTTGAAAATTCCCACGTTTTCCCGACCTGAGATCGGCAGCATTCCGCTGACCCTCATCGTGTCGGCCTATCTGCTCGTCGTCACCAACATCACCTTCTGGAGCCGCACCGCTGCAGCGTTCTCCTCCAACAAAACGAGCCTTCTAGCCTTCTCGGTCGCGATATCGCTGCTGACGATCTGCGCGCTCGTGACCCTCTCGGTCCGCTACATCATCAAGCCTGTCCTGATCCTCTGCGTTCTCGTCGCCGGCGTCGCGTCCTACTTCACCGACACCTACGGCGTGGTCGTGGACAAGGAGATGGTGGAGAGCGCCTTTGTTACGACGGGGGCGGAGGCAGGGCACCTGCTGACGCCGCACTTCTTGCTTCATATCCTCGTCTTCGCCGTCCTGCCGGCCGTCATGATCGGCTTCGTGCGCATCCGCCACCGTCCGTTTCTGCAAAAAGCCCTGCGAAACCTCGCTCTGATCCTTCCGGCCTTCGCCGTGGCGCTGGTTCTCATCGGCTATAACTATGCAGCCATCGCCTATGTCGCCCGCGAGCGGAAGGAAGTGCTGAACGTCTTCAACCCTGCGGCACCGCTGTCGTCAGCCGTCCGGTTCGCGCTCTCCGCCTATAAGGAGGTCGATGCCGTGGTCGCTCCCTTCGGCACGGACGCTCGGGCGGGAGATCGGCTCACGGCTGAGAAGAAGCCGGTCGTCGTCGTGGTCGTTGCGGGGGAAACCGCACGCGCCGCCAGCTTCTCTCTGGATGGCTATGCCCGCGAAACCAATCCCGAGCTTAAAGCGCTCGGCGTGGTCAACTTCACCAACACGACCAGTTGCGGCACGGCAACCGCCGTGTCCTTACCCTGCATGTTTTCCGGCTACCGGCGGACCGAATACAGCGAGAGCAAGGCGCACACCCGCCAGAACCTCGTCGATGTTCTCACCCATGCCGGCGTGAACGTCTCCTGGTGGGACAACAATACCGGCAGCAAGGGCATCGCTAAGCTGATCGATTATGCCGCGATCAACGGCCGGCAAAACAGCCCGCTCTGTCACGAAGGCGAGTGCCTGGACGGCATCTTCCTCGATGGCCTCGACAGCAAACTTGCAACGACCAAACACGATTCGGTGATCGTGCTTCATCAACTGGGCAGCCATGGTCCCGGCTACTTCGCCCGCTATCCCGAGGCGTACCGGCGCTTCACGCCCGACTGCCGCACGGACGAGCTGATGAACTGCTCGCATGACGAGATCGTCAATGCCTACGACAACACGATCCTCTACACCGACCACATCCTCGCCAGTGTCGCCAAACTGCTGGCAAAGCATGAAAACACGATATCCGGCGCCATGATCTACATGTCTGACCACGGCGAATCGCTCGGGGAAAACGGCATCTATCTCCATGGCGCGCCTTATGCGATCGCGCCGAAGGAACAGACCCATGTTCCCTTCATCTCCTGGTTCTCGCCGTCCTACGCCCGGACCATAGGGCTTGATACGAAGTGCCTTCTCGCCTATTCGGATGCGGCCATGTCGCACGACAACCTGTTTCACACGGTGCTCGGCATGATGAACATCCAGACGGATGTCTATAATCGCGAACTGGACGCTTTCGCGCCCTGCGTGGCAAGAAGCTGAGATGAACAGGAATACGCTGCGCATGCAGGAGCGAGAGCCGACCCGGAAGCTGCCGCGAAAGCTCACAGGCTTCCAGCACTTTTTCGCCGCCGCGACTTACTCGCTAGGGGGCGCACGGCGTCTTCTCGGCGAAGCCGCCTTCCGGCAGGAGCTTATCGGCTTTGCCGTGGCGATGCTGGCCTTCGCCATCAGCGGCGCAACACTGTTCCAGTACGTCGCGATGATGCTGCTCTTCCTGCTGATGATCGCGTTCGAGGCGCTGAACACGGCGATCGAGGAAATCGTCGATCGGGTGTCGCCCGAAATCTCGGAAATGGGCCGCAACGCCAAGGATCTCGGCTCGCTCGCCTGCCTCTGCCTGATCCTCGCCAATGCAGGCTATGCGTTCTATGTCGTCTTCCTCTCGCATGTCGTGACCGACATGCCGTTGACCGGACTTTGATGGCGCAAAGGTGATCACCGTTCGCTGCGGGAAGGTACGCTTCTTACGAAACTGTGTATGAAAGCAAGCGCTTCTAAAGTTGACCTTCAGGTTCAGCTTATTTATACCGCCTCTGCCGGGCGCGTCGCCCGGGCACTCTCAGGAGGTCGTCATGAAAATTTCCGTTCGCGCCGCAGGCTTCGTTGCCGCGGCTGCTCTTCTGACCGGGATGAACCCCGCGCTCGCCCAGTCTGAATCCGCCGGCATCGTCGTCTACAATGCGCAGCACGAGAGCCTCGGCGTTGCCTGGGCCGAAGCCTTCACCAAGGAAACCGGCATCAAAGTGACGCTGCGCAAGGGCAGCGACATGGAGTTTGCCAACCAGATCGTCCAGGAGGGTGCCGCATCCCCCGCCGACGTCTTCCTCACCGAGAATTCGCCTGCCATGTCGCTGGTCGATCAGGCCGGCCTGTTCGAACCCGTTGCCAAGGACACGCTTGCGCAGGTTCCCGAGACTTTCCAGCCGTCCAACGGCCATTGGGTCGGCGTTGCCGCCCGTTCCACCGTCTTTGCCTATGACAAGACCAAGCTGACCGAGGACAAGCTGCCGAAGTCGCTGCTCGACCTTGCCGATCCCGCATGGAAGGGCCGCTGGGCCGCTTCGCCGGCCGGTGCCGACTTCCAGGCGATCGTCAGCGCGCTTCTGGCGCTGAAGGGCGAAGCCGCCACCAAGGAATGGCTCGCCGCGATGAAGACGAACTTCACCGCCTACAAGGGCAATTCGACGGCGATGAAGGCCGTGAACGCCGGTGAAGTCGAAGGCGCGGTGATCTACCACTACTACTACTTCGGCGATCAGGCGAAGACCGGCGAGAACAGCAAGAACGTCGCACTGCATTTCTTCAAGAATCAGGATCCGGGCGCCTTCGTCAGCATCTCCGGCGGCGGCATTCTCGCCTCCAGCCAGCACAAGACCGAGGCACAGGCTTTCCTGAAGTGGCTGACGGGCAAGGGCGGACAGGCCGTCCTGCGTGACGGCACCTCGTTCGAATATTCCGTTTCCAAGGATGCGGAATCCAACGCGGCGCTTCCGGCACTCTCCACGCTGGACTACCCGAAGGTCGATCCGCAGTCGCTGAACAGCAAGTCGGTCACCGATCTGATGACGGCGGCCGGCATTCTCTAATCGCTGGTCCGGCGTCATCCCGACGCAACATCACGTCTGTGTGACGATTCTGGATTGATTTCATCCACAATCGCCGCAATAGGTCATCGCGACCCGTGCGCGCTTCCTGGTCAGGAGGCGCGCATCTTTCCGTTCCGTGTAGAGGCGCAACACGTGCCGCATGCCGATGCCAAGTCCTTCTCTGTCTCCCCGGGTGTGACGCCGGGCCGTCTGATGCCCGGGCAGCGAGGGCGCGCGCGGCTTGCCTATCCCCTGGTCACGCTGCCGGCCCTGCTCGTGGCTCTGGTCAGTCTCATTCCGCTCGGTTTCGTCGCGATCGTGACGGTGCAGACGGGGTGGGATCAGGTGGTCGCGCTCGTCTTTCGCGGCCGTGTCGGCGATCTCCTCATCAACACCGCGCTTCTCGAAGCGGCGACCGTGCCGCTGACCATCGTGCTGGCTGTCGCGCTGGCCTGGCTGACGGAGCGCACGGACCTGCCATTCGCAAGGCTCTGGGCCTGGTTCGCCATCGTGCCGCTCGCGGTTCCCGCCTTCGTGCATTCCTATGCCTGGATCAGCCTCGTTCCCGGCCTGAAAGGCCTCAGCGGCGGCGTCCTCGTCTCGGTGCTCGCCTACTTTCCATTCCTCTATCTGCCGGTAGCCGCACAGCTGCGAAGGCTGGATCCGGCCATCGAGGATGCCGCGGCGTCTCTCGGTCTCAGCCCGTGGCGGGTCTTCTTCCGGGCCGTCCTGCCGCAATTGCGGGTCGCGATCTGCGGCGGAAGCCTGCTCGTCGGCCTGCATCTCCTGGCCGAATACGGCCTTTTCGTCATGATCCGGTTCGATACGTTTTCCACGGCGATCGTCGATCAGTTCCAGTCCGCTTTCAACGGCCCGGCCGCCAACATGCTCTCCGGCGTCCTCGTCCTTTGCTGCCTGGCGCTGCTGGGTACGGAAGCGCTGGCGCGGGGTGGGGAGCGCTACGCCCGCGTCGGTTCGGGCGCGCCGCGCATGGTGACGCGCCACGCGCTCGGGGGCTGGGTGTGGCCGGCGCTGGCGCTGAACCTTGCCACCGCTGCGCTCGCCATCGGCGTGCCGTTCACGACGCTGACGCGGTGGCTGGCCATCGGCGGGCTGGAGATCTGGCCGTTGCAGACGGTGGGCAATGCCGTGTTGCAGACCGTTCTCCTCGCCGTCATGGGTGGCATGCTGACCACGATTGCCGCCGCGCCCATGGCCTGGCTCTCGGTGCGCGCACCTGGCCGCCTGCAACGGGTTCTGGAAGCCTGCCACTATTATGTCGGCTCCCTGCCGGGCGTCGTCGTGGCGCTGGCGCTGGTCACCATCACCGTCCGGCTGGTTCTGCCGCTCTACCAGACATTCGCGACGCTTCTCCTTGCCTACGGCCTTCTGTTCCTGCCGCGCGCCCTGGTGGCGCTGCGGGCCAGCATCGCGCAGGCGCCGGTGGAGCTGGAGCGTGCCGCGATGGCGCTTGGGCGGGCGCCGTTGGCGGCCGTCCGCGTCACGACGATGCGCCTTGCCGCGCCCGGTGCGGCGGCCAGCACCGCGCTCGTGGCGCTCGGCATCACCAACGAACTCACCGCCACGCTCATGCTCTCGCCGACCGGCGTCGAGACGCTCGCGACCAAGTTCTGGTCGCTGACGAGCGAGATCGATTATGTCGCTGCCGCTCCCTATGCGCTGATGATGGTCCTTCTGTCCCTGCCGCTGACGCTGGTCCTCCACCGCCAATCCAGTCGCGCAAGCGGGAGCGCCGCATGAGCTTTCTCTCCATCTCATCCGTCAGCAAGACCTATGGCCGCGACGCCCGCGCCCTGATCGACGTCTCCCTCGTCGTACCCGCCGGTGCGCGAACGGCGATTGTCGGTCCCTCGGGCTCCGGCAAGACGACGCTTCTGAAGTTGATCGCCGGTTTCGAGCGGCCCGATATCGGCCGCATCACGCTGGAAGGCGCGGTTCTCGCGGGCGAGGGCGTTCATGTGCCCGCCCATAAGCGCGGCATCGGCATCGTCTCGCAGGACGGTGCACTGTTTCCGCATCTGACTGTCGGTGAGAATATCGGTTTCGGCCTGCCGAAACGGCAGGACGGCCGTGACAAGCGTATCGCTGCGTTGATGGAGACGGTGGAACTCGACGCGGACATGCTCTCGCGGCGTCCGCACCAGCTCTCCGGCGGCCAGCAGCAACGCGTGGCGCTTGCCCGCGCCCTGGCGCTGGAACCCCGGCTGATGCTGCTCGACGAGCCGTTCTCCGCTCTCGATACCGGCTTGCGCGACACCATGCGCCGTACTGTTTCGCGCATCCTGGCTGCTTCGGGAACGACGTCCATTCTTGTCACGCACGATCAGGGCGAGGCACTGTCCTTCGCCGATCATGTCGCGGTGTTCCGGGAGGGACGACTGGTTCAGGCCGGTAGCCCGCAATCGCTCTACCGCTGCCCCGCCGATCGGCAGACGGCGCTCTTTCTCGGCGATGCGGTGCTCTTGGACGCGACGGTGATCGCAGGACAGGCGGAAACCGTTCTCGGTCCTATTCCTGTCGGACCGACCGACAAAGCCTCTTCCGACCCCGCATCGATGTCGCTCGTGATGCTCCGCCCGGAGCAGTTGCGCATCCGCTGGCTCGGTCTCGGCGGGGCCGATTTGGTGAAGGGTGTGCAGGCACGCGTGCTCGATAGCGAGTTCGGCGGCGGCCTTTGCCGGTTGACGGTGGAGGTGGGCGAGGGCCCGGCGCGCACCATTCTCGATCTGCGCGTCTCCGGCTTCGATGTCGCGGCACCGGGCGAAACTGTGGCCATTGAGGTCGTGGGGCAGGGACACGTCCTGCCCGCCTGACAGTATCCAAGGCTCTTGATCAGGCGAAGCTCTTGCGACGCCGTGCAACGGCGGCGGTTTCCTGCACGGCGGGGACCGTCTGAAGCACGCGGCGCGCCGGCAGGATGGCGATGACCTCCGTCCCTTCGCGCAGCTTCG
The DNA here is from genome assembly GCF_003217095.1 of Rhizobium sp. PP-CC-3A-592. GTDB lineage: Bacteria > Pseudomonadota > Alphaproteobacteria > Rhizobiales > Rhizobiaceae > Ferranicluibacter. The sequence goes on along the minus strand of NZ_QJSR01000001.1, from coordinate 128,213 downwards.
AGCGCAGGATGAACTCGCCATCGTGCTTTGCAAGGATCGCCTGCACGATCGGCAAGCCGAGGCCGGTTCCCTGTTCCGCGCTCTTGATGGCGATCGACCCTTGGCCGAAGGCCGAGAGCACAACGGGGATTTCCTCTTCCGGGATGCCGGGGCCGTCATCCTTGATGGACAGATACTGTCCGCCGCCGGCCGTCCACCCGACCTTGACCGAGATCTGCCCGCCTTGCGGCGTGAACTTCACGGCGTTCGACAGCAGGTTCAGCGTTACCTGCCGCATGGCCTTCTCGTCCACCCAGACGGCCGGCATGCCCTGCTCGAACTGTTCGGTGATCGTGATGCTCTTCGTACGGGCGCGCAGCTGCACCATGCCGATGCAGTCCTCGGTAATCTCTGCAAGCAGGATCGCTTCTTCGTTGAGGTCGTAGCGGCCCGCCTCGATGCGGGAGAGATCGAGGATTTCGTTGATCAGGTCGAGCAGGTGCTTGCCGGAGCGGTGGATGTCGCCGGTATACTCCTTGTAGGTCGGGTTGTTCAGCGGGCCCATCACCTCGGTGAACATGACCTCGGAGAAGCCGAGAATGGCGTTCAGCGGCGTGCGCAACTCGTGCGACATGGAGGCGAGAAAGCGGGATTTGGCGAGGTTCGCCTCTTCCGCCCGCCGGCGCGCCTCGTCCGACATGGATTTCGCGACTTCCAGTTCCGCGATCAGATCGTCCTTTTCCGCCTGCACGGAGAGGATCTGAATATTGGCGCGTCGCATCCGCGTCGTCATGTAGACGAGAAAGGCAAGGGATGTCGAAAGCACGATGGCGAGCGCGACGAGATCCCCGCGTCCGGCCATGATGGCGGTGCCGGTGAGAAGGGCGACGCAGGGTGCGAACGTGACGATCAGCGCATAGCGGAGCAGAATGGTGGCGATGGCCGTGGCGGCAAGGGCCACGAGAAGAGCCACGCCCTTGTACAGCCCGAAATCGCGCGGCACGCAGGACTGGCAATCCTGCAAGAGGAACAGCGCCCAAACGACGCCCATCAGCCCCTGTACGACAAGGAACCGCCGACGCCAGTAGACGACGGCCTCCGGCGTCAAATCCTTTCGCCGGGCCCGCTGTGCTGCAAGGAGGCCGAGGGCGTGAATGACGAGGGCCAGGATCAGCCAACCGACGATCTGCACGTTTTCCGTCAAGTAGAGCCCGCCGGCCGCGATCATCATCAGGAGAATCGGCATCGCTGCTGCGCCCTGCAGGACGGAAGCGACGTAGAGAGCCAGCATTTCCTTGTCGAAGCCGGCGCCGTTCGACGGGCCGGATTGCAGGCGTTCGCGATTCGCGCGCACGGTTTTCGACACAGCCTTGTTGCGATGGCTGCGCGATTTGTCGACAATGATCTTGTCGGTCGATGTGCTGACGCCCTGATTCATCTTGTCCGGAAAGTCTGACGGATACCCAACAGATTCTAGGTAAGAATTGTTAAGAACTTGCTTCCTGCACCCCTTGGCCCGTCCTTCGACAGCCGAATTCTACGGTGTTTTCCATGCTAAGCCGGCGACGGTCGCTTGTCCGGGACGGTCTATTGACGATCCTCTTCCTCGGGCTCGTCTGGCTTGCCGCCAACCGCCTTGCCGGTGGTGGCGAGACGGTGACCGGCCAGCCGCGCGTGGTGGATGGCGACACGCTCGCCATCGGGCGAGATCGCATTCGCCTGATCGGTATCGACGCGCCGGAAAGCGCACAGATCTGCGAGCGCAACGGCAGGGACTGGGATTGCGGGCAGGAGGCCCGACGGCATCTGGCGCGGCTGATCGGCAAGGCCGGCGTCGCGTGCGAAGGCCGCGCGGACGACCGCTACGGCCGGCGGCTTGCGATCTGTGCGGCGGGAGGAGAGGACCTCAACGCCCGCATGGTCGAGGACGGCTTTGCCGTCGCCTTCGGCAACTATGAGGCGGAGGAGGCCGATGCGCGTGCACGCCGGGCAGGGCTGTGGGCCGGCACCTTCGATCAACCGCGAGACTGGCGCGCCCGCCATGGCGGAATGGCTGAGGCGCCCCATATCGACATGGATTGGATCAAGGCGCTGTTGCGCCGCATCGAGACCGCATGGACATCCCGCTGACACCGACCAGAGACGACATCGATCAACTCTCCGCAACGATCTCCGCCTGCCGCATCTGTCGCGACGCGCCGGTCTACGGTGCACCGCTGCCGCATGAGCCCCGGCCCATCTTCGTGCTCTCGGCGAAGGCGCGCATCCTTATCGCGAGCCAGGCCCCCGGCATGCGCGCGCATGTCAGCGGCGTCCCCTTCGACGACCCGTCCGGAAACCGGTTGCGCGACTGGCTCGGCGTGGACCGGCCGACCTTCTACGATCCCGACAATTTCGCCATCGTTCCCATGGGATTCTGCTTCCCCGGCTACGACAAGCATGGCGGCGACATCCCGCCACGGCGCGAATGCGCGCCCGTCTGGCGGGAGACGGCGCTCGCCGCTGTCCCGAACGCCTCCCTCATCCTCGTCATCGGCGCCTATGCGCAGGCCTATCATCTCGGCACGAAACGGCAGGCCTCGATGACGGCGACGGTGGCCGACTGGCGGCGGACGTTCGAGCGGGCGGAAGGACCGAAACTGCTGCCTCTGCCGCACCCCAGCTGGCGCAATACGCCATGGCTGAAACGGAACCCCTGGTTCGAAGCCGAACTGCTGCCGGTGCTCCGCGCTGAAATTGCATTGCGGATATCGTAAGAATTCACTCTGGCATTAGCCCCTTTTGACGCTATAGAAGAAATAATATTCGAAGGGGGCTACTGAAATGGATCGTCTTGATCGCAAGATCCTGCGACTTCTGCAGGAAGATTCGACACTCGCCGTTGCCGACCTGGCCAAGAAGGTTGGCCTGTCGACGACGCCGTGCTGGCGCCGTATCCAGAAGATGGAAGAAGAGGGCGTCATCCGTGGCCGTGTCGCCCTGCTCGATCCCGCAAAGATCAACACCAAGGTCACGGTCTTCGTGTCGATCCGCACCAATGCCCACTCGATCGAATGGCTGCGGCGGTTTTCCGAGGTCGTCGGAGAATTTCCCGAAGTGGTCGAACTCTACCGCATGAGCGGCGATGTCGATTACCTGCTGCGCGTCGTCGTGCCGGATATCGCGGCCTATGACGCCTTCTACAAGCGCCTGATCGCCAAGATCGAGATCCGCGACGTGTCCTCGGCTTTCGCCATGGAGCAGATTAAGTACACGACGCAGATGCCGCTCGACTACATGATCCTGGAGCAGGCGAAGTCCCAGGAGGACTGAGGTTCTCTGGGAAAGGGAAGAGGAAGCAGGCGCGGGGCGCGCCTACTTTCTTTCCAGCCGCGCCAGCAGCGACGACGTATCCCAGCGCTTGCCGCCCATCGCCTGCACGTCGCCGTAGAACTGATCGACCAGCGCGGTGACCGGAAGCTTCGCGCCATTGCGGCGGGCTTCGGTCAGCACGATGTCGAGGTCCTTGCGCATCCAGTCGACGGCAAAGCCGAAGTCGTACGTGTCGGCGATCATCGTCTTGTGACGGTTTTCCATCTGCCAGGAACCGGCCGCTCCCTTGGAGATCACGTCCACGACGGCCTCCATGTCGAGCCCGGCGCTCTTGCCGAAATGCATCGCTTCCGCCAATCCCTGGACGAGGCCTGCAATGCAGATCTGGTTGACCATCTTGGTGAGCTGACCGCTGCCGGCCGGCCCCATCAGCCCGACCATGCGTGCATAGGCGTCGATGACAGGTCGTGCTTGTTCGAACACATCGGGATCGCCACCGCACATGACGGTGAGAACGCCGTTCTCCGCACCCGCCTGGCCGCCGGAGACCGGGGCATCGATGAAATGCGCGCCACGCGCCCGGGCGGCCGCATCCAGTTCGCGGGCGACTTCGGCGGAAGCGGTGGTGTTGTCGATGAAGATCGCGCCCGTGCGAAGCGTCTCGAAGGCGCCGTCCTTGCCCGTGGTGACCGACCGCAGGTCATCATCGTTGCCGACGCAGCAGAACACGAAATCCGCATCGCGCGCAGCTTCAGCCGGGGTCGCCGCCGACGTGCCGCCGTTTTCCGACACCCATGTGTCGGCCTTCGCCGATGTGCGGTTGTAGACGGTCAGGTCATGGCCGCCCTTGACGGCGAGATGGCGGGCCATGGGATACCCCATGACACCGAGACCGATGAAGGCGACTTTGGCCATGGGATGCTCCTTAAGGCTATCAGTGGAATCAGACGTCGGCTCAGGATGGATTGCGCAGCCGCGCCACGACCAGATGACCGGCAATCGGCGCGCCATCTTCCATACGCACGGTGATATCCGTGAGATCGACCAGCTCGAACCCGGTGGCCTCCAGCCGTTCGAGTACGTAGTCCCGCGCATGGGCGAAGCGCTGGTGCGGACCGACCATGAAGCGGCGGCCGGCAAAAACATCGTCCGGCAGTGTTTCGCTGGAGAAGATGAACAGCCCACCCGGCTCCATGGTCTCGGCTGCTGCAAAGAACAGCGCTTCAAGCCCGCCGAGATAGGGCAAGACATCCGTCGCGGTTACGAGATCGAACGGTCCGTCGTCGTTGTCCTCGAGAAAATCCACCGCTTCGCCGACATACAGCGCGTCGTAGAGATCCTTCTCATGGGCAATCTCGACCATGTTTTCCGAGAGATCGACGCCGGTCAGATTTTCGGCCATGTCGCGCAGCGCGCCGCCGGTGAGGCCCGTGCCGCAGCCAAGGTCGAGCAGGCTCTTGAAGGGACCGAGCCCAAGCGCCTGCAGCCGCTGGCGGACCATCATCGGCACGGAATAGCCGAGCTGTTCCACGAGCACGTCCTCGAATACGTCGGCATGCTGGTCGAACAGGGTCGTGACGTAGGCGTCCGACGCCTTGTCGGGCGTCTCGCCGCGTCCCATGGAGGCGATGCGCACGGCAGCGCCGCCATGATCTTCCGGATCGAGGGTCAGGACTTGCCTGTAAGCGGCAACCGCTGCCTCGACATCGCCGGATTTTTCGAGCGCGAGAGCGCGGTTATAGGCCTCGGCCAAAGCTTCTTCGTCGATCTTCTTTTGCATGGCGGCTTTGTAGGATGGGTGCCGCCGAATGGCAATCCCGATCCATCGACCGGAAACCAATGTAAAGGATCGTCAAGGAGACATCAGTTGATGATGAATTCCCCTCGCAAGGCGCGCCAGTCGCCGGCCGATATCAGCTTGCGATGGACGTAGCGCACCGAGTGGAGCGGTCCATCGAGCGTTTCCTGCCAGAATTTCAGGAAGCGTTTCATTTCGGGGAAATGCGGCGCCAGGTCGTAATGCTGCCAGAGGTAGCTCTGCAGGATCGCTTGGCGATCGGGCATTCGGTAGAGGATCTCGGCCGTGGTGAGGCCGTATCCTTTCAGCTGCAGTTCCATGTCAGATGCCATGCGAAACCGCATCTTTGCTGAATGACGGTCTCTAGAATGAAGCGCCCGAATGGTTAAGCAAGTCTTAATGACGGGGATGTGACGAAAAAAATCGTGTTTTACCAAGAGGTTGGCAGCAGAAGGTCGAGAGTGCTGCCAGCGCTCCGGCCGCTAGCGCTTCAGGTGCCGGGTCAGCCGGTTCTCGAGCCAAACCCAGAGATTGCGCAGCGCTTCCACCATGATGAGGTAGAAGATCGCGGCCCAGAGATAGGTCTGGTAATCGAAGGTGCGGGAGAAGGCGCGGCGGGTTTCGCCCATGAGGTCGAAGACGGTGACGATGGCGACGATGGCCGACGCCTTGATCATGAGAATGATCTCGTTGCCGTAGGGTCGAAGCGCAACGATCATCGCCTGCGGCAGGATGATCTTGAAGAAGGCGACGCGCTGCGACAGGCCGAGCGAGGCCGCACCTTCGCGCTGGCCACGCGGCACGCTCTCGATCGCGCCGCGCAGGATTTCCGCCTGATAGGCCGCCGTGTTGAGCACGAAGGTCAGTAGGGCGCAGTACCAGGCCTCGCGGAAGAACCACCAGAGCCCGATCTCCGTCAATTGCGGCCGGAAGCTCCCGAGGCCGTAATAGATCAGGAAGAGCTGCATGATGACCGGCGTGCCGCGGAAGAAGTAAACGTAGACGTAGGCGATCCAGTTCGCGACCTTGTTCTTCGACATGCGCCCGAGCGCGACCGGCAGCGAGAGAAGCGCGCCGAGCACAATGGATGTCGAGACGAGACCGAGCGTGACGCCGAGGCCGGAGATGTAGCCGGGCCCGTAACGCTGGAATTTCTCCGGATCGAACCCGCCGACAATGAGCATTCCGAGGCCGACGAAGACCGCCAGCCAGACGCCGAGAAGGACGCGACCGAAAAGGCGTGACAAAGTGTAGGGACGTGCCTCTTCGCGGGGCGCAGGCTGCGGCGGAAGCAGGTCCGTCGAGACGAAGGCCTGCACCGCGCGGACGCCGGGAGCCGGCATATCCGTATCGAGCGCTGGCGGCGCGCCGGCGGGCGGAAGAGGCGGTGTCGCGCTCATCGGGCCACCTCCGAACGGTGCGCCCAGCGCTCCAGGGCGGAAAAGACCACCGAGGATGCTGCAGCGAGCAGCAGGAACAGGATACAGGCGAGCCCGAAGAATTCGAACGCCTGCTTGGTCACGCGCGCGGCAACGCCGGTCTGGCGCAGGATATCCGGCAGGCCGATGACGGAGACGAGGGCGGTATCTTTCAAAAGCGCCATCCAGAGATTGCCGAGACCGGGCAGGGCGATGCGGAAAAGCTGTGGCAGCACGATCAGCCGCATGGTCTTTCCGCGACTGAAGCCGAGCGCGTCGCCCGCCTCGTATTGTCCTCTGGGAATAGCTTTGAAGGCGGATTGCAGGACCTCGGAGCAATAGGCCGAGAAGACGACACCAAGCGCGACGATACCCGCGAAGAACGCGTTGATCTCCACAGGGCCGGAGTAGCCGACGCTTGCGAGAACCTGCTGCACCACGATCTGCAGACCGTAATAGACGATGAACAGTGTCAGCAGTTCCGGCAGGCCGCGGAAGATGGTGGTGTAGATGTCGGAGGACAGGCGGAGCGATTTTTCGCTCGACTGCTTGCCCAGCGCGACGCAGAAACCAAGCGCGAGGCCGACCGGCAGCGTGGCGATCGCCAGCGATGCGGTGATGAGAAAGCCGTAGCCGATCTCATCGCCCCAGCCGGCATCGCCGCACGCGAGCAACGTGTTGCCGGCGAGAAGGCGGAAAATGCCGATCGGTCCGCACCACGGATCGAGCGTGGCGCCGAGCCACGACACGGCGGAGGAAAGCGCGGCCATGATTGCGCTCATCGTCTGGTCTGTCCCCTCGAGGCGCTTCTTGATGAGCGCCTCATTCTTATGCCGACGTTTGTCAAACAAAAACGGCGGGAGGGCAAGCTCCCGCCGCAGGATTTCGGACAAGCCTGGGAATTAGCCGCCGTAAACGTCGAAGGAGAAGTACTTGTCGTTGATCTCCTTGTACTTGCCGTTGGCACGAATGGCCTTGATCGCCGTGTTGAACTTTTCGCGCAGATCGTTGTCGCCCTTGCGCAGCGCGATGCCGGCGCCTTCGCCATTGATGACGGGGTCGATCGGCAGCGTGCCGAGCAGCTTGCAGCAGTCGCCATCGGTGGTCTTCAGCCATTCCGAGAGAACGACAACGTCGTCGATGACGGCGTCGATGCGGCCGTTGGCGATGTCGAGCTTGTACTCGTCGGAGGTCGGGTAGAGCTTCAGCTCGGCCTTCTTCATATGCGCTTCAGCATAGTTGGAATGCGTCGTGGAGGACTGCGCACCGAGCGTCTTGCCGTCGAGACCGGCTTCGGTCGCCTCGGTGATCGGGCTATCCTTGGGCACGGCGATCGCCGGCGGGGTGTTGTAGTACTTTTCCGAGAAGTCCACCTGCTGCTTGCGCTCGGCCGTGATCGACATGGAGGCGATGAAGGCGTCGTACTTCTTGGCGATCAGGGCGGGAATGGCGCCATCCCAATCCTGGGTGACGAAGGTGCATTCGGCCTTCATCTCGACGCAGAGCGCCTTGGCGATGTCGATGTCGAAGCCGGTCAGCGAGCCGTCGGCTTCCAGCACGTTGAAGGGCGGGTAGGCGCCTTCGGTGCCGATGGTGATCTTTTCGCCGGCGGCGAGCGCCGTGCTCGCGGTCAGGGCGAAAACGGCCGCAGCGGCAGCCATGGTGAAACGTTTGGCGATAGGCATGTCGATCCTCTCTGTTGGCGCAGGCCCGGCTTGTTCTTTGTGTCCCGGGGCCATTCGCAAGCGACGGTGAACGGTCGCTTCGGTTGCGATATTCCGTCACCCGTTCGCAAATGCAACAGGAAAAGCGCGCGGGGAGAAAAGCGTGAACAGGCTCTGGCGGGAAGAGGAGGAAAGCCTATGTCCGCCGGGTGAACGCGGCATTCATCGCCAATTCATGCGCCTGTTGCTACCGCTCTGGCCATGGATCGCAGCCACAGCTGCGACCGTCCGTTACGCGGCGTTCAAACGTATACCGGCCCGGATCATCGGTGCAGGTTGACAAGAACAAGAACGGGATCTCTCTCAGGAGGAGACACCATGACCATTCGATCCAAGCTTTTCGCAACGGTAGCGATGCCGTTGCTCACAATGACGATAGGCTTGCAGCCGGCCTTGGCCGACGCGCAGATGAAGCCGTTCCAGGTGGCGCAGGCCGATCCGGAAGAGGAATTGCCCAGGAAGCGCAGGCCTGCCGAAGGACAGCAGGATGCGCCGCCGCAACAGCAGGCGGAACCGTCTGAGAGTGGCGAAGGCCGCCCAAGCCGCGAAGAGCGCCGCAAGCAGCGCGACGCCGAGCAGAAATCGGGTGAAGAGCAGCCGCAGGCCCAGCCTTCGGGCGACGACACGCCCCGTCCGAGCCGCGAGGAGCGTCGCAAGCAGCGCGAGGCCGAGCAGCAGCAGAACAACGAGCAGGCGGCACCCGATGCCCAGCCGGCCGGCGAGGACGCGCCGCGACCGAGCCGTGAAGAGCGCCGCAAGCAGCGGGAAGCCGAGCAGCAGCAGAACGGCGAACAGCCGCAGGCCCAGCCTTCGGGCGAGGAAACGCCGCGACCGAGCCGCGAGGAACGTCGCAAGCAGCGCGAGGCCGAGCAGCAGAAGCAGAACGGCGAGCAGGCACAGCCCGAGGGCCAGCCGATGCCGGATCTCGATGGTCAGGCGCCGCGCCAGAGCCGTGAAGAGCGTCGCAAGCAGCGCGAAGCTGAACAGCAAAAGAAGCAGGACGGCGCCGACACGCAAGAGCAGATCAGGCCGTCCGATCTCGATGCGACCCGGCCGCGCCAGACGGGGCAGGACGCCGACGCACCGGATGCCGCCGAACGCAAGCGCCAGCGCGAAGAGCGCATCCGCAAGCGTGAGGCGGACCGCCTCAACGGGCAACAGGATGGTGCCCAGCCCGGCGATAATGCCGAGCAGCCCGCTGCCAGCGACCGGCAGCCCGCTGCCGGCGACATGACCGACGAAGAGCGGGCTCGCATTCGCGCCGAGCGCCGCAAGCAGCGCGAGGCCGAAGGCCAGCAGGCGGAGGATCCGGCACGTCCGGGCAGCGAGCCGAACGCCACGGATCCCGCGCAGGCGGGCGACAACGGCGCCAACCGGGATCGTCCCGCGCGGGACGTCGTGGACAAGCGTTCGCGCGAAGAGCGCGAGAAGCTGGCGCGCGACCCGTCGAAGAGCGATGAGACGGTCGTTCTGCCGGTCGAGAACGGTGCCGCCGTGCTCGACAGCGACAAGGATGCCGACAACCGCGGCAATGACGACACCCGTGACCGCCGCCGTCGCGAGCGTGAACAGGTTCGCCAGGAACGCGACAACCAGCCGCCGCCGCGCAGTGATGCCGACGCCCAGTCGGAGCACCGCGAACGCCGGCCGGATCGCGAAGAGCTGAACGCTGCCAACAACGAACGCGGCCGCCGCATCGATCGGGCGCCGGAATTCGATGCCGGCGATCTGATCGACGCGCTGACGGGTCAACGTCCGCGGATCGAGGAGCAGCGCAACAACCGCACCGTGCTCGATTTCGGCGACGAGATCGTCGTGCGCAGCGACGATCGTCCGCGCCTGCGCCGCGATGCCCGCGAGACCTATTACGAGGAACTGCCGCGTGGCAGAACCCGCGAGGTCATCGAGCGTCCGAACGGCATGCGTGTCGTGACGATCTACAATCGCTACGGCGATGTCATCCAGCGCACGCGCATCAATAGCGATGGCGAAGAGTACCTGATGGTCTACGCGCCGGAAGTCGATGAAGAAAAGCGCCCGCCGCGTTACGATGTCGGTGAGGATCTGCCGCCGATGCGCCTGACGGTGCCGGTGCGCGACTACATCATCGATACCTCGACGGATCCGGATCGCGACTATTACGACTTCCTGGCCGAACCGCCGGTGGAACGGGTCGAGCGGACCTATTCTCTGGATGAGGTCCGGAACTCCGCCCGTATCCGCGACAAGGTGCGCCGTATCGATCTCGATACCATCACCTTCGCCACGGGCAGCGCCGAGGTCCCGACGTCGCAGGCAAAGACCCTGCGCAAGGTCGCGGACGCGATGATCGAGGTGATCGACAAGGATCCCGGCGAGACCTTCCTGATCGAAGGTCACACGGACGCCGTCGGCTCCGACCAGTCGAACCTCGTTCTCTCCGACGAACGGGCCGAATCGGTCGCCGCACTTCTGACCGACATATACGAGATCCCGCCGGAAAACCTGGTTACTCAGGGCTATGGCGAGCGATTCCTCAAGGTCCGCACGTCGGAAGCCGAGCAGGAAAACCGCCGCGTCACCATTCGACGCGTTACCCCGCTGGTCCGGCCTGTCGCTCAGAAGTAAGGGTCTGGGTTGAGAGGCGGGCGGCCAGACATGGCCGCCCGCCCATAATTTGCCACGTTCAAGGCCATGAAGATGAAGAACCCGGTGCTCGTCGCGCCGGGTTCTTTTCGTCTGGACGTCTCATGAAAACGATTCTTCTCCTGCCGCTCCTCGCCGCCCTCGGCTTGGCTGCCCCGGTCATGGCCCGCGACGGCCTGCTGGAACCGAAGCTGCATATCGCGGCAGGCAGCAAGGCACCGCGCGTGGCGCTGACCTTCGACGCCTGCATGGGGCTGGCAGACCAGCGCATCATCTCCGTCCTCATCGAAAACCGCATCCCGGCGACGATCTTCATCACGGAGCGCTGGCTGAAGCGGAACGCGGAGACGTTCGCGATCTTCCGGGCTCATGCCGATCTGTTCGAGCTGGAAAACCACGGTGCGATGCACGTGCCGGCAATCGATCGTCCGGTTCCGGTCTACGGCATTGCCTCGGCCGGCTCTGCGCAGGCTGTCGAGGCCGAAGTCATGGGCGGAGCGACTGCGCTGGTCGCCAGCGGCGCACCACAGCCCCATTGGTTTCGCGGCGCCACGGCGAAGTACACGGCATCCTCGATCGCGCAGATCCGGGCCCTCGGCTTCGATGTTGCGGGCTACTCGCTGAATGGTGACGACGGATCGCTGCTGGGCGCCAGGATGGCCACGCGGCGGATTGCCAACGCTCATGATGGCGACGTTATCATCTCGCATATCAACCAGCCGACCCATGCGGCCGGCGAGGGCGTTGCGGTGGGTATCCTGGCCTTGAAGGCAAAGGGATACGAGTTCATGCGGCTCGATGCCGTCCATGAGGAAGGCAGCAACGCGACCGTCAACTGATGCGTCGTTTCATTGCCGCCTGAGCCCGCAGGTCGCCTCCACGAAATCCGCGATGACGCCGGTATCATCGAGATCGAACACCGGAAGGCCCGCGTCGGGAACGGCGTGATCGGCTGCGATGGCGAGAATGTGCGGGTCGCCGGGCGCCAACGGCTCGCGGTTCTTCGCCTCCAGCCGTCGCGCCTCGATCTTCGGGATCGGTTCGCGCTTGTAGCCTTCGATGAGAACGAGATCGCACGGCGCGAGACGCGCGAGAATGGCCTCGAAAGACGGCTCCGGTTCGCCGCGAAGCTCATGCATGATCGCAAAGCGGGTACCCGAGACGATGGTTACCTCATGCGCACCGGCCTCGCGATGCCGCCAGCTGTCAGCGCCGATCTTGTCGATGTCGAAATCATGATGCGCATGCTTCACGGTGGAAACCCTGTGACCCCGCGCCGTAAGTTCCGTCACCAGCCTGACGGCAAGCCCCGTCTTTCCGGAATTCTTCCAGCCGGCAATGCCGAAGATCTTCGGTTTGGTCATAGCTTTGCGGTCCCTGCGCAGGAAAGCATCCGCTCGATCATCTCGACATCCCCGGGCCTGTTCATGTTCATGAAGGGATCGATATCCCCGCAGGCGTCTCCCGTCGCCGTGAAATCGACGACGACATGCGCATGCTGCTCGATGAAACCGCGGACCCGTCGCTTGGCATCGGTTTCGATGAAGCGCTTGAGATCGTCGGCAAGCGAAGAGGACCAGAGTGCGAAAACGGGATGCAGGGTATCCCCGGATGCAGCCACGGCGATCACGCTGTTCGTCTCTTCAAGAGCGCTGAGAAGTCGGCGTACGAACACATGAGGGAAAAATGGAGCATCCACGGGAACGCTGACGACAAGCGGGATATTGCGGGACTGCCCCAGCCGCAGTCCGGCGAGAACGCCCGCAAGCGGACCGAAGGCCCCCGGCACCGCGTCGGGGATGGCTTCGATATCCGGGGACAGTCCGGGGAAGGCGGGAGCGCCGTTGAAGGCGAGGCTGGTGACTTGTGGCCGCAGCCGCTCAAGGGCGCGTATGGCAAGCGGTATGCCGCCAAGGGGCAGGGCGGCCTTGTCACGCCCCATGCGGCGCGACAGGCCGCCGGCGAGCACGACGCCGAGGATGGCTCGCGGTACATCGGCGGTCACGTCAGCCGCCCGTCACGCTCATATGCCGAGCAACGGCCGGGCGGTTCTGTGTGCGGTCGATGATGAAGTCGTGCCCCTTCGGCTTGCGGCCGATGGCTTCGTCGATCACCTGCGACAGAAGCGCGTCTTCCGGGGATGCCCGGACGGCGGCACGCAGATCGGCGGCATCGTTCTGTCCGAGGCACATATACAGCGTGCCCGTGCAAGTCAGCCGCACCCGATTGCAGCTTTCACAGAAATTATGCGTCATCGGTGTGATGAGGCCGAGCCGCCCGCCGGTTTCCACGACCGTCATGTAACGCGCCGGTCCACCGGTGGCATAGGCATTGTCGGTCAGGGTGAAGATCTTCGCCAACCGGTCGCGCATCTCGGACAGCGGCATGTAGCGATCTGTCCGATCCTCCTCGATCTCTCCCATCGGCATGGTCTCGATCAGCGTCAGGTCCATGCCGCGGCCGTGCGCCCAGCGAATCATGTCGGGGATTTCAAGATCGTTAAAGCCCTTGAGAGCGACGGCATTGATCTTCACATGGATGCCCGCCGCCTGCGCCGCATCGATCCCTTCAAGCACTTTCGACAGATCCCCCCAGCGCGTGATCTCCCGGAACTTCACCGGGTCGAGCGTATCCATCGACACGTTGATGCGCTTCACGCCGGCGTCTGCCAGTTCCTGCGCATAGCGCGCGAGCTGCGAGCCGTTGGTGGTCAGGGTCAGCTCGTCCAGCGTTCCCTCTTCGATCTTTTTGCCCAGCGCCCGTACGAGATGCATGATGTTCTTGCGCACCAGAGGTTCACCGCCGGTCAGCCGCAGCTTGCGCACGCCCTTTTCGATAAAGGCGGAACAGATGCGTTCCAGCTCTTCCAGCGTCAGGAGATCCTTCTTCGGCAGGAAATTCATGTTCTCCGCCATGCAATAGGTGCAGCGGAAATCGCAGCGGTCGGTGACGGAGACGCGCAGGTAGGTGACCGCCCGGCCGAACGGATCGATCATCGGCGCGGTGGAGTTCGCAAGCGCCACGGCTCCGCGCTTGTCGATCGGGCGTCTGTCGATAATGATGGTGTTCACAAGCGTCTCCGTCGTCCTGCCCACAAACATCGTGCCTGTGGCAGGATGCGTCAAGGCCGGCTGTGGTCGGCGGCCTGCAATGACGCCCTCCAATGCGGGCTGTGTCAGTTTCCTTGAGGGGGAAACTGCGCTAGGTCTCTGAAAAATCAAGCGGTGGCTGACGCACGGGCGTAACGGGCGCGGAGGGACGGACATGACGAGCGAGATCTGGCCTAAGGAATTGCGTGTCTCCAAGGACCGGAGGACGCTGACCGTGACCTTCAATGACGGGGTCGCCGGCGTCCTTCCCGCCGAGATGCTGCGCGTGCTCTCGCCATCCGCGGAAGTCCAGGGCCATGGTCCGGGCCAGAAGGTCACCGTGCCCGGCAAGCGCAACGTCGCCATTGCGGCGATGACGCCGACGGGAAATTACGCCGTGCGGATCGCTTTCGACGATGGCCACGACACCGGCATCTTCACCTGGACCTACCTGCGGGAACTCAGCATCGACGGTGCCACGCCCTTCGCGGCCTACGAACAGGAACTGAGCGCCAAAGGCCTCGACCGCGGCCCTGTTCACAGCGGGCAGGGCACGAGGGAGGACGCGGCGCGATGAGCACGCTTTTCCAGTCGCTGCGGGATCGGGCCGGCTGGATGCGGGAGCGTCGTGAGGGAGAGGACGACAAGGTCGCTTTTCCCGAGCTGTTCTTCGATCTGGTCTTCGTGTTCTCGCTGATCCAGTTGTCGCACACGCTTGCCGGTCATTACTCCCTCATGGGCGCGCTCGAAGCGCTATTGATGATTCTCGCTGTCTGGTGGGTCTGGATCTTCACCACCTGGGTCACGAACTGGCTCGATCCAGACCGGATGCCGGTTCGCGCCATGCTGTTCGCCCTGATGTTCGGCGCCCTGCTGCTATCGACCGCGATCAACGACGCCTTTGGTGACAAGGCTTTGCTGTTCGCCATCTCCTATGTCGCCATGCAGGTTGGCCGGTCGCTGTTCACGGTCTATGCGATGCACGGGCACAGCCCCGACAACGCGCGCGATTTCCTGCGCATCACCTGCTGGCTGATCCTCTCCGGCGTGTTCTGGATCGCGGGCGCGCTCATCGGCGGCGAAGCACAACTCTTCATCTGGATCGCCGCGCTGACCATCGAATATGTCTCGCCTGCCGTCGGCTTCCGTGTGCCCGGATTGGGCCGTTCCGAGTTCGACGACTGGGATGTGCTTGGCGCACACATGGCCGAGCGCTGCGCTCTCTTCGTCCTGATTTGTCTCGGCGAAACGATTCTCGTGACGGGCCGCACGCTTGCCGAAATGGAGGTGACGCCGCTCGTCTTCGTTCTTGCCGTCAGCAGCTTCGGGTCGACCGTCACCATGTGGTGGATCTATTTCCGGTTCGGGCAGGAGCGGGCGGCTGCGCAGATCGAGAGCGACGAATCGCCTGGCGAAGTCGCGCGCACCATCTTCACCTACGCCCATATCCCGGTGGTCGCAGGCATCATTCTCTGCGCCGTTGCCGACGAATTCGTCCTCGCCCATCCCCATGGCGCGATCGACCTGAAGACGGCCAGCGCCATCATCGGCGGCCCCATCGTCTTTCTCGCCGGCAATGTCTGGATCAAGAGTTCGGTCGCGCCGCGCCTGTCCGTTTCGCATCTCGCGGGCATCGGACTGTTAGTGCTCGCGGCGCCGCTCGCCTTCGTGGTCGAGCCGCACGTCCTTCTGATCATCTCCTTCGTCATTCTCGTCATCGTCGCCGTCTGGGAATACCTGACGCTGAAATCCGTGCGTTGAACCCGCATCGAACCGATCTGGAACTGGAAGAACAATGCCCCTGAAAGTCTACCTCGCCGGCCCTGAAGTCTTCCTGCCCAACGCGCGGGAGATCCTCGACCTCAAGGCGGAGCGGGCAAGGGCCGCAGGCTTCGAGCCGCTGAGCCCGGGCGATCTCGCCATTCCCCCGGCCGAGACAAAGTTCGGCATGGGGCTCGCGATCAGCCAGGTCAATGAGGGGATGATGCGCGCGGCCGATGCCGTCATCGCCAACCTCACCCCATTCCGCGGCATCGCCGCCGACGTCGGCACGGCCTTCGAGGTCGGTTTCATGTGCGCGCAGGGCAAGCTGGTCTATGCCTATACGAACATTGCCCAATCTCACTACGACCGTTGCTCGGCCTATTATGGCGGCGAGATTCGCGAGACGACCGATGGCCGGCATCGCGGGCCAGACGGCATCTCCATCGAGAATTTCGACATGGCAGACAATCTGATGCTGGATGGCGGCATTGCCGCCCGCGGTGGCGCGCTGGTGGTGGGGAATGCGGCGGCAGATGCTCTCTACACGGACCTCGCCGCTTTCGAGGAATGCCTTCGCCTGCTCGCCGAGCAGCAGGGCACGACGGCCTGACCGCCGTCTTCGATCAATCTCAGCGGCGATATAGAAGCCAGTTGCGGCCGGTGTCCTTCTTCATGCCGTCCTCGAACAGCATGGTCCGGTTGCGCCCGGCATTCTTGGCGCAGTAGAGCGCCACGTCGGCCTTGTTGTAGAGATCGACCGGGTCTTCCGCAAGGGAGGCCTGGCAGACGCCGATAGAGAGCGTGATCGGGCCGTAGTTGACGCCTGTCTTCGAATTCTTGAACGGCGTGTTGGCCAGCGCCGTGCGGATGCGGTCGGCGACCTGCACGCATTCCTCGACGGTCTGGTCGTTGAGGATGATCGCGAACTCTTCGCCGCCGGTGCGCGCGACGAAGGCTTCCCGGCGCAGGTTCGAGCGGATGACCGTACCGACCGTCGCAAGGATCTTGTCGCCGACCGGATGGCCGAACGTGTCGTTGACCTTCTTGAAGTGATCGATATCGGCGATCAGAAGCCCGGTATAGGTCTTGATCTGATCCGAATTGTAGACCGACGACAGCTTTTCGTCGAAGGCCCGCCGGTTGGCGAGGCGCGTGAGGGAATCGGTGTTGGCGATCCGCTTGTACTCGTCCAGCTCCTGCCGGATGACATCCATCTCCACCGATTTCAGAGAGACGTTCTCGGCCAGTTCCTTGCCCTGGCTCATCGTATCCTGGGTGGCGCGGGAAAGAAGCGTCACCGCACTGCGAAGGATTTCGACGCTCGCAGCGCTCTTGTTGTTGATGTTGTCGGCGGCTTCCCCGAGGACCCGATTGTAGCTTTCGAGCGCGAACTGCTCGTCGCGCATCAGGGCCAGCAGATCGTTCAACTGCGCGGCAAGACGGCTATGCGCGCGCTCGACGCCGGCAGCATGATGGATATGGGCGAAGTAGCGGGCGCCGATCTCGTCCAGCTCTTCCTGCGTTGCCTTGCTGCCGAGGGCGGCCAGCTCTTTCGTCAGGCGCGGGTTCGAGCCGATATAGGCTTCGTAATAGAGCTCGTAATTGCGCGGGATCGGGGCAATGCCCATGATCCGCATCGCAAAGGTAACCTGCGCCGCAATATCCGGAGCTTGCCCCTTGGGTGATGTCGCAGGCTGCACGAACGCCCTCCTGTTTTCCGGACCCTGGCATCGGGAACGACGTCATTGTCGCTCCGCGAACGCACTTGGCTGCAGGTGTGCCTCTCGATCGATCGGAGGAGGCGTTCTGCAATGGCGTATTCTAGGGAGGAAAAGATGAGAGAAAGCTTAACGATTGTTCAAAACATTCGTTAACCCATCAACGATCGGCGCTTCGCGTACGTACAAAAATGCCTTGCTGGAGACCAGCAAGGCTATTGAAGCAATCGTTTCGGCCGCTCGCCCGCAAGCGGCCGCGTGCTTCGTTTCAGCGGATCAGACCGTTATCGGCATCACGAAGGGCTGATCATCGTTTCCGGACGAACCACGGCGTCGAACTCCTCGTTGGTCACATAGCCGCCGCCGACGGCTTCTTCGCGGAGCGTCGTCCCGTTCTTGTGAGCCGTCTTGGCGATCTTGGCGGCGTTGTCGTAGCCGATCTTCGGCGCCAGCGCCGTGACGAGCATCAGCGAACGGTCGAGGGCCGCCTTGATGTTGTCTTCACGTGCCTCGATGCCGATGACGCAATTGTCGGTGAAGGATACGGCGGCGTCCGCCAGCAGTTGGACGGATTGCAGGAAGTTGTAGGCCATCAGCGGATTGTAGACGTTCAGCTCGAAATGGCCCTGGCTGCCGGCGAAGGTCAGCGAGGCGTTGTTGCCGAAGACCTGGACGCAGACCTGCGTCAGCGCTTCGCACTGCGTGGGATTGACCTTGCCCGGCATGATCGAGGAGCCCGGCTCGTTTTCCGGCAGCGACAGCTCGCCGAGGCCCGAGCGCGGACCGGAGCCGAGAAGCCGGATATCGTTGGCGATCTTGAAGAGAGCGGCCGCCGTCGAATTGATCGCGCCATGGCTGAACACCATGGAATCATGTGCGGCCAGCGCCTCGAACTTGTTCGGCGCGGAGGTGAAGGCGATGCCGGTGATCGCGGCGATCTCTTCGGCGACCTTTTCGGCAAAGCCGATCGGTGCGTTGAGCCCGGTTCCGACCGCCGTGCCGCCCTGAGCAAGTTCCTGCAGGCCGGGCAGCGTCATCTCGATACGCTTGATGGAGGAGGCGACCTGCGCTGCATAGCCGGAGAATTCCTGGCCGAGCGTCAGCGGGGTTGCGTCCTGCGTGTGAGTGCGGCCGATCTTGATGATGTGGTCGAAGGCTTTTACCTTGGCTTCCAGCGCCACATGCAGATGCTTCAGCGCCGGGAGAAGGTCGTGCACGACGCGTTCCGCGCAGGCAATGTGCATGGCGGTAGGGAACGTGTCGTTGGACGACTGGCTCATATTGACGTGGTCGTTCGGGTGAACCGGCTTCTTGGAGCCCATGACGCCGCCGAGCAGTTCGATCGCCCGGTTTGAGATGACCTCGTTTGCGTTCATGTTCGACTGCGTGCCGGAACCGGTCTGCCAGACGACGAGCGGGAAATGATCGTCGAGCTTGCCGTCGATCACTTCCTGCGCGGCGCGAAGGATGGGTTCGCCGACGGCGGGGTCGAGGCGTCCCAGTGCCATATTGGCCTTGGCCGCCGCCTGCTTGACGATGCCGAGGGCCCGCACGATGGACAGCGGCTGCTTTTCCCAACCGATCTTGAAATTGCCGAGGGAACGCTGCGCCTGCGCGCCCCAATAGCGGTCGTTCTGGACCTCGATCGGGCCGAATGTATCTGTTTCCGTGCGGGTGGCTGTCATCGTCTCTTCCCTGCTTCGTCTGATGCGGCACCGTCAAGCGCTGCAAGATCCTCGGAGCCGACCGCGACAAGGCCCGGCCGGGCTGGGGTCTTCTGTGGCCCAGGAGCCGCCCGGTTGTAAAGAGGCAGGAGAGGGGCGTCGGCCGTACAATCGTTTGAAAGATCCCGGGCAATGAAGGACTCAACACGTCTCGGTACCAAGGGCTCGGAGGGGCTTTCTGTGCCTTTTGTAACACAGGCTGAATGTCTCTCGAAAACCCCGGGTCGCATGCCGAAAAAAATCCCGTCCAGCGCTGTGAATCCATCAAGGCGAAAAGCAAGGACTATCAGTTTCTTGACCTATTCCACCGTTCGTCGAGGCGGGTTTTTTCCGTGCGCACCCGCCTGATTCCGCAGCACGCGTTTCCTTTTCATTCACCAACATTTCTTATAAGTCGGATGCTTGGTGACATGAACGGCATCGGGCGCCACCCGCCATGAGGCGGCACTGCGATACGGAAAGTTCGGCTATGACATTGAAGAAGACAGCAGCGATCGTCACCCTCATGTCGGGGTGCGCCCTGACCACGCTCCACGTCGGTCACGCCGACGCCATGACGCTGATGGACCTGTTCCGTCGCAACCGCGCGCCAGAGACCCTTCAGACGCTGCCGGAGATTGCTCCGGCTCCCGCGCAGGAACAGTCCGCACCGGCCAGGCGGAGTGCCTCGTCATCGCCGGCACCCCGTGTCGTCGGCCCGAAATATTATACCTACAAGGCTGAAGCCCTGCGCCGCATCGAGACCGATCGGCTGGTCGATCCGGTCGTCACCGGCTCGCTTCGCCCCGATCTGGTATCGACCGGCAACACGACGCCGCTCAGCGATATCAGGCCTTACATGCCGTCCGTCACCGCCTATGCGGCTCCCGATGTCGCCAAGACGATCGAAGCCTATTACGCCGGGACGGATGCGCTGATCTGGATCGACGCCGCCGGCGTGAACAACCGCGCGCGTGCCGCCATGGCCGTGCTGGCGGATGCCGCCAGCATCGGCCTCGATCCGCAGGATTACGCCGTCACGCTTCCCTCGGAAACGCCGGACGCGACCGACATGGCCGCCCGCGAAAAATCTCTCGTCTCCTTCGAGATCCGCCTCAGCGCGGCCGTGATGACTTATGTGCAGGATACGGTTCGCGGTCGTATCGATCCGAATGCGATCTCCGGCTATCACGATTTCAAGCGCAAGGACGTCAATCTCGCTGGCAAGCTCCGCGTCATCGCCGCCAGCCACGATGTCGCTGCCTTCCTGGCAACGCAGACGCCGTCCAACCGCGAATTCACCGCCCTTCGCGATGAGCTGAAGCGGCTGGAGGCGACTGCCGACGGCCAGCCGCGCATCGAGATCCCGGAAGGTACGCTCCTGAAGCCGGGTATCGCCGATCCCGGCTTGCCGGCCGTCGTCGCTGCCATCAAGGCAAAGGGCTCAGATGCGCTGAAAACCGACCATGCCGCGACACTCGCCGCCTATCAGGGCAGCGAGGACTACACACCCGATCTCGTGGCGCTGGTCGAGGGGTTTCAGAAGGAAAACGGCCTGAAGCCGGATGGCATCGTCGGACGCGCCTCGATCCGCATCCTGAGCGGCGGTGACAGCAATGCCGACAAGATCGCCAAGCTCCGCATCGCCATGGAGCAGGCCCGCTGGCTTCCCGCCGACCTCGGGAGCCGCTACGTCTTCATCAACCAGCCGGCCTTCACGGCGTCCTATCATGATGCCGGCGTCGAGCAGTTCAATATGCGCGTCGTCGTCGGTTCGAAGACGAACCAGACGTACTTCTTCGAAGACCAGATCCAGACCGTCGAGTTCAACCCCTATTGGGGCGTACCGCAGTCGATCATCATCAACGAAATGCTGCCGAAGCTGCGCAGCGATCCCGGCTATCTCGATCGTCTGGGCTATCAGGTGGAAGTCGCCGGCCGCGCCGTGTCGTCCTACGACGTCGACTGGTACGGCTCCACCAAGGGCGTCTCCGTGCGTCAGCCACCGTCCGATGACAATGCGCTGGGCGAACTCAAGATCCTGTTCCCCAACGCACATGCAATCTACATGCATGACACACCGTCCAAGAGCTTCTTCAAGAAGGACATGCGGGCGCTCAGCCATGGCTGCGTCCGGCTCGCCGACCCCCGCCGTATGGCCGCTGCCGTGCTCGGCACGACAGTGGACGATGTTGCCAAGCAGATCGCTGGCGGCCGCAACAAGGGCGTCTCGGTTCCGGGCCGCATCCCCGTTTACGTCGCCTACTTCACCGCGTGGCCGGACAAGGATGGGCGCATCGCCTATTTCGACGATGTCTATGATCGCGACATGTACATGAACCGCGCGTTCGACGCGACGCGTGAGGTCCGCCGCATCGAAGGCTGAGCCTTCGCATCCCGCCACTCCCTGCCAGGTCTGACCCGAGCCGGCCCGTTCAACGGGCCGGCTTTTTCCTGTGCGTGAGTCTTCATCCGAAGGCGGACACGAAAAAGCCGCGGGCTGTGCACCCGCGGCTTGTCTTTAACGAAATGTTGAATGTCAGCGCTTGGAAACCGGGATGTAGTCACGCTTCGGTTCGCCGACATAGAGCTGCCGCGGACGGCCGATGCGCTGTTCCGGATCCTCGATCATTTCGTTCCACTGTGCGATCCAGCCGACGGTGCGGGCCAGCGCGAACAGGACGGTGAACATGGTCGTGGGGAAGCCCAGCGCCTTCAGCGTGATGCCCGAGTAGAAGTCGATGTTCGGGTAGAGCTTCTTCTCGATGAAGTAAGGATCGGTCAGCGCGATACGCTCGAGTTCCATGGCGACCTGCAGCAGCGGATCGTCCTTGTGGCCGAGTTCGGCCAGAACTTCATGCGTGGTCTTCTGCATGATCTTGGCGCGCGGATCGTAGTTCTTGTAGACGCGGTGACCGAAGCCCATGAGACGGAACGGATCGTTCTTGTCCTTGGCCTTGGCGACATATTCCGGAATGCGATCGACCGTGCCGATTTCCGCCAGCATGTTGAGAGCCGCTTCGTTGGCGCCGCCGTGAGCCGGGCCCCAGAGGCAGGCAATGCCGGCCGCGATACAGGCGAAGGGGTTTGCGCCCGACGAGCCGGCGAGGCGAACCGTCGAGGTTGATGCGTTCTGCTCATGGTCGGCATGGAGGATGAAGATCCGGTCCATGGCGCGTGCGAGCACCGGGTTGACCTTGTACTCTTCACACGGAACCGCAAAGCACATGTGCAGGAAGTTCGATGCGTAATCGAGATCGTTCTTCGGGTAAACGAAGGGCTGGCCGATATGGTACTTGTAAGCCATGGCGGCAAGCGTCGGCATCTTGGCGATCATGCGTAGACTTGCGACCATGCGCTGGTGCGGATCGGTGATATCCGTCGAGTCGTGGTAGAAGGCCGAGAGCGCGCCGACACAGCCGCACATGACGGCCATCGGGTGGGCATCGCGGCGGAAACCGGTGAAGAAGCGCGACATCTGCTCGTGCACCATGGTGTGGTGCGTGACGCGGTGATCGAAGTCGATCTTCTGCGTCTTCGTTGGCAGTTCGCCGTAGAGAAGAAGGTAGCAGACCTCGAGGAAATCGCCCTGTTCGGCGAGCTGCTCTATGGGAAAGCCGCGGTGGAGAAGAATGCCTTCGTCACCATCGATATATGTAATCTTGGACTCGCAGGATGCGGTTGATGTGAATCCCGGATCGTAGGTGAACTGGCCTGTCTGCTTGTAGAGCGTGCCGATATCGACGACCTCTGGGCCGATGGACCCGGACCGCACCGGCAGCTCGACCGATTTATCGTTGACCGTCACCGTTGCGCTTTTGCCTGCCATATAGCGATCCTCCATTTGCACCGAAACGGCACGAAAGCGTGCCGCAATTCATCGTTGTTGCCTCAGTGCTACCGCATTTGATACCCCCTGCCAAGCGCTCGGGGGCTTCCGTTTTGCGATGCAGCATAAACATCTTGCGGCGCGATAGTTGCATGGATTGTCGGCAGTTCCAATCGCAGCTGCATAGGAAAGTCGCGGCTTTCCGCGCTTGATCGGCGACATGATGAAGAATTAGGCAGGAACTCGAAATTGTAAATCGGCCTGTTTTCTGCAACATTTTCCGACGTGGGCGAGAGGGGGCATGCATGTGATGCGTAAGGTGCCCGAAACGATGACGGACATCCGCCCGCGGCAAGCCGATCGCGCTCTTCATGAGCCGGGTCCTCGGGAACGCCCGCTGGTTGTCTCGCCCCCGGCCAGCCGGAGTTTCCCGCGATTTCCGCAGCTGTCGATGCGCGCACAAGGTCGCCGGATCGTCGCCCTGCGGCCGCGCCCTTCCACCTGGCCGGATCGTTGCCGCGCTGCCCGGGAAGAGGAGACGGCTTTCGGGCATCCGTTTCTCTTCCTGCCGCTGCTGATCGCTTTGGGGGCTCTTCTCTGGTTTTCCGCACGCGATCCACCCGGTCTCGTCAATGTTGCAGTGCTGGCATGTGTTTTTTGCATAGCCAGTGGCGCGCTCCTGTTGCGGACCGGATGGCTACGTCTCGTCGTGCTCATGGCGACGGGCCTGCTGCTGGGCGCGACCTCGGCGGCCTTCGAGACAGCTCGGACGGTCACCGTCATGCTGGACTCGCCGGTGACGACGACGATGACCGGGAGAATCCTTAGCCGGGAGATCTCCGGAAGAAATGCCTATCGCTACATCGTCGCCCTTCAGCGCACCGAGGCGCCAACGCTGCGGCGGCCGCCGACGACCCTGACGCTCATCGTTCGCAATGGCGGTGCGGCGAAGGTCGGCGATGTCATCAAGGGCAGGGCGCGTCTGTCGCCTCCCTCCGGGCCTGCACTCGCCGGCCTCAACGATTTCGGCTTCGACAGCTTCTTCAAGGGCATTGGCGCTGTGGGCTATGCCTACGGAAAACCGCAGATCCTTGCCGATGCCGGCAGGCGGGAGACGGGCAGCGCGTCCTTGATCGACAGGGGCTGGGCCGGCCTGGCCGTTTGGCGCGAAGCCATCGGCACCCGGATCCGCGCGACGATTCCCGGGGATGCGGGCGCCATCGCGGCGGCTCTGGTGACGGCGGAGGAGCGCGCGATCAGCCGCGACAGCATCACCGCTTTGCGAAATTCCGGCCTCGGCCACGTGCTGGCGATCTCCGGGCTCAACATGGTGCTGGCCGCGGGCACCCTGCTGGTCGGCCTGCGAACGGGCCTCAGCCTCGTGCCCGGCCTCGCGCACCGCGTGCCGATCAAGAAGATCGCCGCTGCCGGAGCTCTGCTGATGGTGTGCTTCTATATTCTGATTTCCGGAGGTGCCGTTTCCGCGGTCCGGTCGTGGATCATGATCGTCATCATGCTCGTCGCCGTCTTCTTCGATCGCTCTTCGATCAGCCTGCGCAATGTCGCCATCGCAGCGCTCGTGATTCTCTCGGTGGACCCGTCCGCCGCGTCCGGGCCCGGGTTCCAGATGTCTTTCGCCGCAACGCTGGCGCTCGTCGCCGGCTATGCACGCTGGCGGGAGCGCGAGGTGCCCACCGGCCGGCGCGAGGGAAACGAAATGCTCACCGGCATTCGCGGTTTCCTCACGGGCCTATTTCTCAGCTCGCTGATCGGTGGCGTCTCGACGATGATCTACTCCGCGGCACACTTCAACCAGCTGCCGGCCTACGGCCTGCTTGGCAATATGCTGGCCATGCCGGTCATCGGCATCGTGGTGATGCCGGCCGGGCTCATCGCGATGCTGCTGATGCCGCTTGGGCTCGATACCCTGCCGCTGATCGTCATGGGATACGGGCTGGAGATTATGCTGGCGGTCGCCCGCTTCGTCTCGTCGCTGGGCGGCCAGATCATGACCGGGCGCCTGCCGTACGCGGCCTTCGCGCTGATCGCCATCGGAGGTGTGGTTCTTTGCCTGCTGCGAACGCGGCTTGCGCTCGCAGGCCTCGGGCTCGCCATCCTTGGCCTCTGCATTGCCATCGCTGCACCGTCCGAACGTCCGGCTGTGGTGATCGCCGAGGACGGACGGCTTGCCGCGATCATCGCCGGCACGGCCGGTGCCAGCAATCGAACCCGGCCACCCGCCTTCATCTATGGCCAGTGGACGCGGGCGCTTCGCTTAAACAAGCATGACGCACCAACTGCCCGGATCGATCTCGCTCTGCCCGAGCCGCCATCGCCGACCACCGACAGGCGGAACCGGCCGGCCTTCGAACCCTCCTCAGCCCGTGCTGCTCTGCGCCGGCTGATCGGCGAAGGCGAAAAGGGCCTTTTCTCCTGCGTACCCGAACAATGGTGTGCCACGACGTCGCGTCAGGGTTGGGTCGTCGTCACGGTCGAGGATCGAAGGCTTGTCGGTGCGGCCTGCGATCTTGCCGATATCGTCGTGACATCCGCGAGCCTTACCTTCAAAACCTGCCGGTCGGGGGCATTCCTCGCCGGTGCCCGTATGCTTCGGAAAACGGGCGCGCTCGAAATCTACGCTGACTCAGGCGCGCCGGACGGTAGACGGATCGTCCCAGCGATGGATGGGCTCAGCCGTCCGTGGCAGCGCCACCGCGCCTATGACTGGCGGCTCGATTCGTTTCCGGACGACATGCCAGCCAGCGGCGAAGCCCTCGAGTTTGCTGGCGGCGAATAATCATGATCAAAACACTCTACAAATCTTGCCTTCCACACCGTCTCTGGCATATGAGAGCGCGAACGACGTCACAGAGGTGACGAAACCGGCTGCGGCCGGCGCCCGAGATCATCCTCCGACACTTGGTACGGATGGATCGCTTGAGATGGACGGATCATGTCGAACCGCAAGTTTTCCTCGCCCTTTTTCGCCGCCGCCCTGATGGGGGCCCTCGCGATGTCGCTGCCGGGCTACGCACAGACGGCCGCTCCTCCGACACCCGCCACGGAACCGGCGCCTTCGGCCCAGCCGGCGCCGACCGATCCCGCCCCTTCGGCATCGGCGCCACAGGCAACGACACCGGCAGCATCCGAAACGGCACCGGCCACGCCCGCGTCCGATGAACCCCCGACGGAACTTCAGGAACTCACCGCTGAAGACGGCGCCGATCCGGCGCTCCCGCATGATCTGTCGCCCGTCGGCATGTTCCTGGCGGCAGACTATGTGGTGAAGGGCGTGATGATCGCGCTGGCACTCGCCTCGGTCGCCACCTGGTCGATTCTCGTCTTCAAGGTCTTCGAACTCTCGGCAGCCAAGGCGCGGCTGCGCCGGGCGCTCGCCCATCTTACCGATGCGACAGGTCTGCGTGACGCGTCCGAAAGCAGTGCGGTTCGCAGCGGACCGGCGGTGGCCATGCTGACGGCGGCCGGTCAGGAGCTGACCAAATCCGAGCCGGTCCTCGATCTCGTGCCGGGTGATGGCGTCAAGGAACGCGTCGCTTCGCGCCTTCAGCGCATCGAAGCCGGTGCTGGAAAGAAGATCGCGTCCGGCACAGGTGTCCTTGCCACCGTCGGTTCCATCTCGCCCTTCGTCGGCCTGTTCGGCACCGTCTGGGGCATCATGAATTCTTTCATCGGCATCAGCCAGGCCCAGACCACCAACCTTGCCATCGTCGCGCCCGGGATCGCCGAGGCACTTCTCGCAACGGCGATCGGTCTGGTCGCGGCGATCCCGGCTGTCGTCATCTACAATTACTTCGCCCGCTCCATTGCCGGCTACCGCCTAATTCTCGCGGACACCGCCGCAGCCGTCGATCGTCTCGTCAGCCGCGACCTCGATTTCCGCCTGGCCCGCCGCACCGCGCCGCGGCTGGCCGACACGATCAAGCAGGGCGAAACGCCCGTCGCACGGGCGAGGTAGACCATGGCAACGCGACTTGGCGACAGCGGTGGCGGCGATCTCGAGGAAAACGCAGAGATCAACGTCACCCCCTTCATCGATGTCATGCTGGTGCTTCTGATCATTTTCATGGTCGCAGCGCCCCTGGCGACCGTCGATATGAAGGTGGATCTTCCGCAATCGGCGGCAAAGCCGACCCCGCGCAGCGACGATAAGCCTGTGTTCATCACCCTGAAGGCCGACCTGACGCTCGCGCTCGGCAACGAGACCACGGACGAAACGCGTTTTGCTGCGGATCTCGACGCGATGACCGAAGCCAACAAACAGACGCGCATCCTCCTGCGGGCCGACAAGACGGTCGATTACGGTGCGTTGATGGATCTGATGAACAGAATCCAGCAGGCAGGCTACAGCAAGATCGCACTGGTCGGCCTCGAGGGTGCACCGGCCGCACGTTGAGTGCTTCAAGCGCACAAGACGAAGAGCGATTTTCCGATCCCTGCATTCGCCGCTTGAAACGCACGAAGCGGCGATTTATGAGCTTTGCAAGGCAGCCCGCCAATGCGGCGGACGCAGGCCGTCCGGACAATGGTCCACAAGGGCGGCGTTCAAAGCGGATCGAAGAGGCACGCGCGATGGATTTCGAAGCAGCACGTATCAAGATGGTCGACAACCAGGTTCGCACCACGGATGTCACCTCTCATACGGTCCTTTCCGCTTTCCTCGCGGTTCCCCGCGAAGCGTTCGTTCCGGAAAACCGCAAGCAACTCGCCTATATCGACACGGATATCGCCGTGTCCCAGGCCGATGGCGGCCGTTATGTCATGGAGCCGTCGCCGTTGGCCAAGCTGCTGCAGCTCGGCGAGATCACCGTGACCGACTCCATTCTCGAGATCGGCTGCACCACCGGATATACCTCGGCCCTCCTGTCTCTGCTGGGCAAGGATGTGATCGCGCTGGAAAGCGACGCCGATCTGGCCGCACAGGCGAAAGGCAACCTGTCCAGCCTCGGCTACGCGAACATCAATGTCGTGACAGGTCCTCTTGAAGCCGGTTACCCCAGCAAGGCACCGTATGACGTTATCTTCGTCAACGGCGCGATCGAAACAGTTCCCGCGGCCCTGACGTCCCAGTTGAGGGACGGTGGTCGCCTGATCGCCGTCGTCGGCTTCGGCAATGCTTCGCGCGCCAAGGTTTTCATGCGCGAGGGTGGCAAGGCATCCGAGCGCAAAGCTTTCAACACGGCCGTCAAGCCGCTGCCGGGCTTTCGCGTCGCCAAGGAATTCGTGTTCTGATCGTCTGATGGCCAATCTTCGATGGATACGAGAAGCCGGGCCGCTGAGAAGCGCCCGGCTTTTTCATGTGCGGTCGTACGCCCGCAAATCGCCGCGGCTCGCCCAAACCTGCTATGGTCAGCCCGGCGCCATGCTGGCCAATTAGGTCTAGCTTGAATACCGGTCCGGCTTTAGGGCGACCTGATGCGCGACAGCAACGCTACGCCACTGTAAGGTTACGCAGAGCCGTTTCCGTCTTGTGCACGTGGCTGCAGGGCTTGCATCGAATAATCCCGCGGTCGTAGCTGTTCCCACCGTCGGTATGGCTGTTGCCGCGGAAACACTGACGTCGATGTGCGGGTGCCGGATTGCTGGGTCCTGTCATACTGGAGGCATCGCATGAAAATGCTGCATACCGCTGCCATACTCGGACTGGCTTTCGTTTCGCCGGCCTCCGCCGAGACGATCGCGGACGCCATGGCGAAGGCCTATGCCAACAATCCGGACCTGAACGCGGCGCGCGCCGGTCTTCGGGCCGTGGACGAATCCGTCACGATCGCGAAGTCCGGTTACCGGCCCCAGGTTTCGGCGGTGGCGACCGGCACGCAGACGCGCTTCGATAGCGAGTTGCAGACGCGCCCGCGAGACTTCCATCAGGGCGCCGCCGGGCTGACGATCACGCAGCAGATCTTCGACGGTTTCCAGACCCTGAACGAGGTCCGTGCGTCCGAATCCACCGTCCTTTCCAATCGGGAAAGCCTGAAGGCCAACGAGATCTCGATCTTGCTCTCGGCTGCGGAAGCCTATGCCAACATCGTCCGCGATCAGCAGGTCGTCGGCATTCGCCGCCAGAACCTCGCCTTCCTCAAGGAACAGCTGAAGGCCGCCAATGCGCGGCTGACGGTGGGCGAGGGCACGCGTACGGATGTCAGTCAGGCCGAGGCGGAACTCGCAAGTGCCAAGGCGCTGCTTGCCACGGCAGTATCGCAGCTGAAGCAGAGCGAAGCCGTCTATGTCCAGATCGTCGGCGGCGCGCCTCGCGATATCAAGGCGGCGTCGCCCGCCAAGATCGGAATGCCGCGCACGCTCGACCAGGCTGTCGCCGCAGGCCTTCGGGACAATCCGCAGATCATCGCGGCGGAATATGCCGTCGATGCTGCCGGCTACCGGGTGAAGCAGGCGGAGGGCACTATGCTGCCCGGCGTGACGATCCAGGGCTCGGTCAGCCGCAACACGGGCGATTCCTTCAACAATGGTGGTATCGACAACACCTCGGGGTCGATCACGGCGCGCCTTCAGGTGCCCATCTACCAAGGCGGCGCCGAATACGGCCAGGTGCGGCAGGCCAAGGAGCGGGCAGGCCAGCAACGCATCGTCGTCGACAGTGTCCGGCTCGACGTTGAGAAGACGGTCGTCAGCGCCCACGCCCAGCTGGATGCCGCCCGCGCCTCCATTACGGCCAACAAGGAGCAGATCCGGGCTGCGAACCAGGCGCTGGCCGGTGTCATCGAGGAGCGCAAGGTGGGGCAGCGCACGACGCTCGACGTCCTCGACGCCCAGCAATCGGTGCTCGTGGCACGCGAAAGCCTCGCGGCATCACAGCGGAACGCCGTCGTCGCCAGCTATTCTCTGCTCGCCAGCATGGGCGCGCTCACCGTCCGAGGCCAGAACCTGAACGTTGCGGAATATCGCCCGGAAGAGCACTACGAGGCGGTGAAGAACAAATGGTTCGGCTTGAGCCCTGTGGAGGGGCGTTGACCGCCGAAGTCTCGTTTGCCTGCAAGGACCGGATGACGGGAGAAACAAATCTGTGCATCATCGCGGGAGGATGATTCGCGGCATTCCGCCTAACGGACAAGTCGCTTAAGGGTCATCAGGCTCTGCGCGAAGCGGCGGCGCGCGTTGAATGAAACGAGGATCTGCAATGGCACAATCGAACCTGGCGCGCGAACCGTCGATGGACGAAATTCTCGCTTCGATCCGCAAGATCATCGAGAGCAACGAGGCGACCGGCCCCGGTCTTCCTGCCAATGATCACGGTCCGATGTCGGACAGCTATTACGCCAGCGACCGAGCCTACCTTGACGAAGAACAGGCCGAAGACATCCAGCTGACGATCGACGACACCGTCTTTCCGGATTTCGATGCATCCGAGGCCGATACCGGTCATCGGCAGGTGCCGTCCCCGTCCTACGTCATGGAAGAGCCGCCCCGCGCCGTGCCCTCTGCGCCGCTCTCGCTGGCAGATGTTGCCGCACGCGTTCGTGCCGCATCCGAGCGCCAGACGATGCCGCGCGAAGCCGTTGCCACACCCCGCGATCAGCAGGCGAGGGCACCCCAGACCACCGCACCGCGTCAGGACATGCAGCAACCTCTGCCTCAGGCAAACGTCGCAGCGGCTTCCCAGCCCGAACCGACCCGTGTGACAGCCTATCGCGAACCGGCTGTCGTGGAGACACAGAGCGAGCAGGATCTTGCTCATCAGGCCGAGGTGGAGGCATCCATTCGCGCCATGGCGCGCGATGTCGTCACACCGCACGTCGTGACAGACGAGGTTGCCGCCCCCGAGACCGCCAAGTCTGGAGCGACCGTGACGGCACAGACGGAAACGCCTGCCGAAGCGCCGATTGCGTCGTCCGACGCATCGTCGCAGTCCCGGGAAAAGGACGTCACCGCCATACTTTCGGATGCGGTCAGCGAGCAGGTGTCCCGCTCGTTCGGCGAACTGGCGCTGGCAATCGACAGCAGCCCGCGCCGTTCCTTCGACGAGATCGCGGAAGAAATGCTGCGCCCGATGCTTCATGAATGGCTTGATGACAATCTGCCGACGCTGGTGGAGCGCCTCGTGCGCGAAGAAATCGAACGCGTGGCGCGCGGCCCGCGCCGCTAGCCCCCTTCTGTAGCGGCGTCCGGCAGGAACGCATTCTTCCGCGTTCGACATGCCGACGCTCGATCATGTGCCGCAGGACTTTCAGGTGCGGCGGGTCGTCTGCTGCTCGTCTCCCAACACCGCGGACATGGCATTCTCGGTCAACGCCTCCCATATTCGCGGGGCGGAATGTTGCGTGCTTGCGCGGTTCCGGTTTACAAGCCTCCCACATCCACCAGCACGTTTGGCTCCGAAATGCTTGACAAAACCTATGATTCCGCTGCGGTCGAACCGCGTATCGCCAAGCTTTGGGACGATGCCGACGCCTTTCGCGCCGGTGCGGGCGCCAAGCCCGGCGCCGAGCCCTTCTGCGTCGTCATTCCCCCGCCGAACGTGACGGGCTCTCTGCACATGGGGCATGCGCTCAACAACACGCTGCAGGACATCATGATCCGCTTCGAGCGGATGCGCGGCAAGGATGTGCTGTGGCAGCCGGGCATGGACCATGCCGGCATCGCGACCCAGATGGTCGTCGAGCGCCAGTTGATGGAACGCCAGCTTCCCGGCCGGCGCGACATGGGCCGCGATGCCTTCGTGGACCGGATCTGGGATTGGAAGGACGAATCGGGCGGTCTGATCTTCAACCAACTGAAGCGCCTCGGCGCCTCCTGCGACTGGTCGCGCGAGCGCTTTACCATGGACGAGGGGCTTTCAAAGGCTGTCCTCGAGGTCTTTGTCACGCTCTACAAGCAGGGCCTGATCTACAAGGATAACCGGCTCGTCAACTGGGATCCGAAGCTCCTGACCGCGATTTCGGATCTCGAGGTCGAGCAGATCGAGGTTGCCGGCAATCTCTGGCATCTGCGCTATCCGCTTGAGCCGGGCGTCACCTACCAGCACCCCGTTGCTTTCAACGAAGAGGGCGAACCCACCGAGTTCGAGACGCGCGACTATCTGGTCGTTGCGACGACGCGGCCGGAAACCATGCTTGGCGACACTGGCATCGCGGTCAATCCGGAAGACGAGCGCTATCGCGCGATCGTGGGCAAGCACGTCGTGCTGCCGCTGGTTGGCCGCCGCATTCCGATCGTTGCCGACGATTATGCCGATCCGACCGCCGGCACCGGCGCCGTCAAGATGACGCCGGCCCATGATTTCAACGACTTCGAAGTCGCGCGCCGTCATGATCTGCGCAAGATCAACATTCTGACGATCGATGGCCATGTCACGCTGAAGGACAACGAGGACTTCCTCGAAGGTCTGCCGGCGACCGGCGAACTCGATGCGCTGATCGAAATTCTCGAGAACGTCGAGCGTTTCGCAGCCCGCAAGATCATCGTGTCTCTCTTCGAGGAACGCGGCCTGCTCGACAAGATCGAGCCGCACAAGCACATGGTTCCCCATGGCGACCGTGGTGGCGTGCCGATCGAGCCGCGCCTGACCGAGCAATGGTATGTCGATGCGGCGACGCTCGCCAAGCCTGCCATCACGTCCGTTCGCGAGGGCCGAACCAACTTCGTCCCGAAGAACTGGGAAAAAACCTATTATGACTGGATGGAAAACATCCAGCCGTGGTGCGTTTCCCGTCAGCTCTGGTGGGGACACCAGATTCCGGCATGGTACGGCCCGGACGGCCAGGTCTTCGTTGAGAAGTCCGAGGAAGAGGCGCTGCATGCCGCCATCCAGCATTACCTGTCGCATGAAGGCCCGATGAAGGCTTTCGTTCAGGACCGGATCGAGAACTTCGCCGTCGGTGAGATCCTGACGCGTGACGAAGACGTTCTCGACACGTGGTTTTCCTCCGCGCTTTGGCCCTTCTCCACGCTCGGCTGGCCTGATCAGACCAAGGAACTGGCGAAATATTACCAGACGGACGTTCTGGTTACGGGTTTCGACATCATCTTCTTCTGGGTCGCCCGAATGATGATGATGGGCCTTCACTTCATGAAGGACGAGAGCGGTAACCCGGTCGAGCCGTTCCACACCGTCTATGTTCACGCCCTCGTTCGCGACAAGAACGGGCAGAAGATGTCGAAGTCGAAGGGCAACGTCATCGATCCGCTCGACCTGATCGACGAGTACGGGGCCGACGCTCTACGCTTTACACTCGCCATCATGGCGGCGCAGGGGCGCGACGTGAAGCTCGATCCCGCGCGGATCGCCGGCTATCGCAATTTCGGCACCAAGCTCTGGAATGCGACGCGCTTTGCCGAGATGAACGGTGTGAAGGGCGATCCGTCCTTCCTGCCGGAGGCCTGCGTTCTCCCGGTCAACCAGTGGATCCTGACCGAGCTGTCGCGCACGGTTCGCGATGTTACGGCCTCCATCGAAACCTACCGCTTCAATGAAGCCGCCGGCAGCCTGTATCGTTTCGTCTGGAACCAGGTCTGCGACTGGTACCTGGAACTGCTGAAGCCGGTCTTTGCCGGCGATGACGAAGCTGCCAAGGCCGAGTCCCAGGCCTGCGTCGCCTATGTTCTCGAAGCAGCCTACAAGCTACTGCATCCGTTCATGCCCTTCATGACGGAGGAGCTCTGGACGGCAGACGAGGGCGCCCAGCGGGACGGCTTGCTTTGCCACGCGGCGTGGCCTGTTGCCGGCTTTGCGAACGAGCATGCGGCGGCGGAGATCAACTGGCTGATCGATCTCGTCTCAGGCATCCGCTCGGTTCGCTCGGAAATGAATGTACCCCCGTCGGCGATTGCGCCGCTGGTGGTGGTCGATGCCGGCATTCCCACACGCGAACGGCTGGAGCGTCACGCCGCCGCCATCCGCCGGCTCGCCCGCGTCGATGCCATCGACATTGCAACGATGGCGCCCAAGGGCAGCGCGCAGATCGTGGTCGGCGAGGCGACATTCTGCCTGCCGCTTGGTGCTCTGATCGATCTGGTTGCCGAAAAGGCACGTCTGGGCAAGGCGATCGACAAGGTCGAGATCGAACGCCAGCGTATCCTCGGCAAGCTGTCGAACGAGAAGTTCGTGTCCAACGCCAAGCCGGAGGTCGTCGAGGCCGAACGCGAACGACTGGTCGAACTCGACGGCCAGAAGGCCGCGCTCGATGTCGCCCTCGGACGCATTGCGGATGCGAGCTGAGGTTTGCTACCGGGCTATCGCATATAGGATTACATGAGCATCGAAACGGCCGCGACATCGTCGCGGCCCTTTTCACGTCCAAGCTCTCGGATCCCGCGACTCAGCGACGCGAGGACGTCTTGGAGAGAGAGCCGGTGTCACACGAGGAAAGTTCCGTCCGATACGAGATCGGGAGCGAAACATGTCTGAAAAAGGGCAGGTTGTGGCATGTGGGTGACAGTGCAGGGAGAGGAGCAAATTCATACCCTCTCCATCGGAAAACCTCACTTCACTAGAAAAAAATTTCCAAATCACCCAATATTCGGCATGCAGACGAAATTCTCACGTCAATTTCTGCACGCAACCAGATGTGACCATCAATTTATGGGAATTGCATTCGGTTTGTATTCGCATATCCTCATGTTCAATAAGGCGGCATCCGAGGGCGTGTCGTCACGTTGAGTGGGAGGTTACATGAATTTCAAACATACACGGTCCGTCGTTGCCATGGCAGTTCTCGCCGCGATGACAGCAACGTCGGCTCACGCAGGTGGTCTGGAGCGCGGCGGCTACAACATCGATCTTCTGTTCGATCCCTCTGCCTATGCTCTCGAAGCCACGACGACATACGTGAATCCGCAGCGCGACCTGAAGAACGGCCGCGACACCAATCCGGCGAACGGCCTTGGCGCCGACGGTCGCGGCGGCGGTTCGACCTCGACGCGTGACACGGAAAGCTACTGGGTACCGCGTGTCGGCATCAAGGCAGCGCTCGGCGATAGCGGCATCGACTGCATGGCCGACTATTCGCAGCCGTTCGGGGCCTACACCAATCCGGGACGCAACTGGATCGGTGCCAACGACAACACCAAAACGAAGATCGAAACCGACAATTACGCGGTGACCTGTTCCTATAAGTGGGCCATGGGTCCGGGTAAGATCCGGGTCATCGGTGGCGGCTTCTACCAGGAGGTCAACGGCTTCAAGGAGCGTCTGGTCGCGCCGAACTTCTACGGTACAGGCAACGGCATCGGCCGCCTGGATCTTGAGGACAACGGATGGGGCGGTCGCGTTGGCCTGGCCTATGAAATTCCGGAATATGCCTTCCTGACGAGCCTTGTTTACAACAGCGAAGTCAAGTTCGACGATATCGAAGGCACGATCGACCTCAGCGAAGTCCGCGTACCCGGTCCGCTGGGACCGACCCGCCCGATCCAGTTCGGTAAGTATGCCGTGAGCGGTGAGGCATCCGTACCGCAATCGCTGGAGTACAAGATCCAGAGCGGCATCGCGCCCGATTGGCTGGCCTTCGGCTCGATCAAGTGGACGGACTGGAGCGTGTTGCAGTCGGTCGCCTTCTGCCCGGCGACGGCAAGCCCGCTGACCCCCTGCACCAGCCTCGACCTGCTCTACCGCGACGGCCTCACCGTCACGGCGGGTGTCGGTCACAAGTTCAACGATCAGTGGAGCGGCGCCGTCAGCCTGACTTGGGATCGCGGCACGAGCACGGTCATCAATGCGCAGAGCGACACCTGGACGCTCGGCACGGGCGTTGCCTACAAGCCGGTCGAAAACGTCGAGTTCCGTCTGGCTGGTGCCGTCGGCATCCTGACCAGCGGTTCGTCCCGCTCGACCACCATCAATGGCGTGCCGTTTGGCAGCAATGTCAGCTACGATTACGGCAACGACGTCGTCACCGCCGTCTCGACGTCGCTGAAGGTTCGCTTCTGATTCATCGTGACCAGATGCAAGTGATGAAAGCGCCCGGTTCAAAGCCGGGCGCTTTTGTGTTTGGAGACGCGGGCGCGTGAGGCGAGCCCCTATTCGGGTAGGGCGGTGGTATGTCGGCGGGCCGGCCTCTGCGACGCGCTGCGGGGGGACGGTGACGCAGCGGCGCCGACCGCGTACCGTGTTGACCGTCAGGGCTCGCTGCTCACGACATCGATAGGGGTTCAACCGCCGTCTCGCGGATGTTGCCGTCGGGCGCGATCTGAAGGGGGCGGCTGAACCGGAAAGCGAAGAGTGCGACGGGAAATCGCCTCCGGACACACGCATTTTGTGACGATTCCGCAACACGCGGTTTGAATGGTTTGGCGGCCCCGGCAGGCCCTTGTTTCAGTCTATTTCCCGCCACAAACAGAGAGCATCGATCTCCTGCCGCAGGAAGATGAACCCCGAGCGAGCCGAGAGGGCGCCACGGGGAACAATTTTCGGCAGGTGAAACGAAGTAGTGATGTTTCATGATGTTACATGGCGATCTTCGAGAACATCGACGGGTGGAACCAGTATGGGGAACCCTGGATCTACAGAGGATCGAGACAGGGCCGCAGTGTCGCCGAAAATCGGCGCTAGCCTGGCTTGGGCACTCGATGAGACGGCAGCCGGAAGCGGTTGCGACAGGGGAATGCGGGCGAGGGGTCGCTGCGGCATTTCGGCAGGCATGGACCGAGTGGGGAAGCGCCGGATCGAACATGAGGCGAGCCGGGTTGAACGGAAGATTTTGACGAATATGCTACGCGAATGCAGGTCGTTGACGTTGGTGGTATTGAGTTTGGCGGCAGCGCTTGGGGCGTCTTGCGGTGCGGTTCGCGCCTTTGACCCCAACGCCGGCGTCACGAAGGAATCCGGCCCGTTCGCACTCTTCAAATTCGGCTTCTCCGCCTACAAGAACGGGCGCAAGGATGAGGCCGTCGAGGCTTATCGCTACGCCGCCGAAAAGGGTCATACGGCGTCCCGCTGGGCTCTGGCCAACATGTATGCCGATGGTGACGGCGTCACCGAAAACGATCTCGAAGCCTTCAAGATCTACAGCGAGATCGCCGAGAATGGCGTTGAGCCGGGCTCGCAGGATACGGGCTATTTCGTCAACGCGCTGATCTCTCTCGCCGGCTATTACCGCCGCGGCATTCCCGATACACCCGTTTCCGCCGACCTCAGCCAGGCGCGTCAGCTCTACTTCCAGGCCGCCTCGACCTTCGGTGTCGCGGAAGCCCAGTTCCAGCTGGCCAAGATGCTGCTGTCCGGTGATGGCGGCAGCGTCAATGTCCAGCAGGCCAAGAAGTGGCTGAACCGCGCCCGCAAGAAGGGCCATGCCGGCGCCATGGGCGTCTTCGGCAACGTCATCTTCCAGGAAGGCCAGACCGTTCGCGGCCTCGCCTACATGACGGCAGCGCTCGACCAGTGCTCGCCGAAGGACCGTCAGTGGCTGCAGCCGATGCAGGAGCAGGCCTTCTCGCTTGCCACCGAGTCCGATCGCCGCGTCGCGATCAACATGTCCCACGCCATCCGTCCGGGCGAAGCGGACTGAGCACTCCGTCGCCGCTCAACGGATTCTGAAAAATGCTGTCGAGCGCCGATACGGCGTCACCTCCGTGACCTCCGATCATAACCGTTCGACGCAAGACGTCGTCAGGCAGCGACGACGTCGATCGGCGTGAAGTCGAAATGCGCGATGACGGGTACGTGGTCGGACGGCTTTTCCCAGGCGCGGACATGCTTCTCGATATCGGTGGAGATGAGCTTGTCGGTCGCCTCCGGCGACAGCATCAGATGGTCGATACGAATGCCGTGGTTCTTGGGCCAGGCGCCGGCCTGATAATCCCAGAAAGAATAGTGCGAGGCCGCGTCGGTCGTGGCGCGCACGGCGTCGGTGAGGCCGAGCTGTTCCAGTCGGCGAAAGGCGGCCCGCGTGCGCGGCAGGAAGAGGGCGTCGTTCTCCCAGACGCGCGGGTCCCAGCAGTCATGCGGCTCCGCGATCACATTGTAGTCGCCGGCAAGGATCAGCGGCTCTTCCAGCGCCAGCCGTGATGCGGCGAAGGCCTGCAGTCGCTCCATCCAGCCGAGCTTGTAGGTGTATTTCTCCGTTTCCGGCGGGTTGCCGTTCGGCAGATAGAGCGAGCAGACCCGGATGACCCCGCCTTCGACGGAAAAGACACCTTCGATGAAGCGCGACTGCAGATCCTCGTCATCGCCGGCAAGGCCGTTGGTGATCTCGTCCGGCTTGATGCGCGTCAGCAGCGCGACGCCGTTGAAGCCCTTCTGGCCGTGGGTGAAGACATGGTAGCCGAGCGCCTCGATCTCGGCCCGGGGAAAGCCCTCATCGACCGTCTTGATCTCCTGCAGGCAGGCAATGTCGGGTCGGGACTCCTGCAGCCAGGCAAGGAGAGCGTCGATGCGGGCCCTGACGCCGTTGATGTTCCAGGTCGCGATCTTCATGGTCTCTGTCTCCCGTGGCTGCCGCCTCGTCTTAAAGCGCACCGCACGCTTTGACAAACGCGTCGGTGGGAAAATTGCTGTTCCCGGTATCCGATGCCCGTGCGGGTGAGAAGAGAGGAGAACGCCAATAATCTCCGGCCTGAGATACACGTTTACCTTCCGATGCGCTAAGTCAGCAGACGAGGTCACAGACACGTCACGCCACTGTCGATGAGAAGGGATAGACCGGGGAGCATGATCCAGACGCTTGCCACCTACTGGCCGCACATTCTCGCCGTTCTCTCGGTGGTCATCGGCGTTCCCGCTGCCATCCATGCCACCATGACCAAGGATGAGGTGCGGGCGGCGCTCGGCTGGGTCGGCGTCATCGTTCTCTCTCCAGTCCTCGGCGCCATCATCTATGCCGTCGCCGGTATCAACCGCATTCGGCGCAGCTCCATCGGCCTGCAGCGTTCGCTTCTCAAGGACCGGACGGCCGACGCGCTGCGGCGCTTCGATGTCAACGATGCCCTCGTCGCCGAACGCTTCGGTCAGCGCTTCTGCTCGATGAAGGTTCTCGGCGACAAGGTCAGCCGTCACCACATGTCGGCCGGCAACAGGATCGTTATGCTGGAAGGCGGCGACATCGCCTATGCCCGCAT
This sequence comes from Rhizobium sp. PP-CC-3A-592, assembly GCF_003217095.1. Lineage (GTDB taxonomy): Bacteria > Pseudomonadota > Alphaproteobacteria > Rhizobiales > Rhizobiaceae > Ferranicluibacter. The sequence goes on along the minus strand of NZ_QJSR01000001.1, from coordinate 89,228 downwards.
GCTGGAAGCGATCGCCAGTGCCACGCGCTCCATCCTGCTGGAGACCTACATTTTCGATCGGGACCCGATCGGCCTGCGCTTTGCCGATGCGCTCATTGCGGCCGCCGAGCGTGGCGTCGAGGTACGGGTGCTGATCGACGCGGTCGGTGCGCGCTATTCCGTGCCGAGCATCGTCGGCCATCTGCGCAAGGGCGGCGTGACCACCCGAACCTTCAACGGCAATATCGTCATGGGGTTGCGTCTGCCCTATGCGAACCTCCGCACACACCGGAAGATCCTCGTGGTCGATGGCAGTGTCGCCTATACCGGCGGTATGAACATCCGCGCCGGCTTCACATCGGAATTCGCCGCGGGCGAGGAAGCGCATGACACGCATTTCGAGGTGCGGGGTCCCGTGGTCGCCGATCTGCTGCATGTCGCCTGCGAGGACTGGCAGTTCGCCACTGGCGAGGTGCTGGAAGGCGACATCTGGGGCGTCGATCCGCCGCCGGACAGCGAGCGCAAGTCGCCGATGATCCTGCGCGCCATACCCACCGGGCCGGACCGCGCCAACGAGGCCAATCACAAGATGCTGATGGGGGCGATCTCGGTTGCCCGAAAGAGCATACGGATCATGTCGCCTTACTTCCTGCCGGATCGGGAACTTGTCAGTGCCCTGGTGACGGCGGCGCTGCGCGGCGTCGATGTCGATATCATCGTGCCTGCCGTCAACAATCTGACGCTCGTCGATCGGGCGATGACCGCGCAGTTCGATCAGGTTCTGAAAGGCGGCTGCCGGGTCTGGCGGGCGCAGGGCACCTTCAACCATTCCAAGCTGCTGACCATCGACGGACGCTGGTCCTATATCGGCTCATCGAACATCGATCCGAGATCGCTGCGGCTCAATTTCGAGATCGACCTCGAAGTGCTCGATACGACGTTCGCCGCCGATCTCGAGCGCCGTTTCGAAGCCGTGCGTGGCGCATCAGTCGAGGTGACTCTGGCCGCGCTCCGCGCCCGGCCGTTCGTGACACGACTTCTCGACCGCGTCTTCTGGCTGGGATCGCCATATCTGTAAGGGAGGTTTTACAGTAAGTTGCATCTGTTTTCGGATCGGAAACATTCGATCCGAATGCAGCGATGCCCGGCGTTAGATCGAAAAGCTGGTCCCGCAGCCGCAGCTGGCGACCGCGTTCGGGTTGCGGATCTGGAAGGACTGGCCGAGAAGATTGTCGACGAAGTCGATCTCGGACCCTTCCATATAGACCAGCGACAGGCTGTCGATCAGCACTTTCGCCTCGCCCTTTTCCAGAACGAGATCGTCGTCCGATCCATCGTCGACCAGATCGAACTTGTAGGAGAATCCGGAGCAGCCGCCGCCTTCGACGGATACGCGCATGGCGTGCTTCTCCGCATCACCTTTGAGAATCGTGCCGATGCGCTTTGCAGCGGAATCGGAGAGAGTAACGGTGGTCTCGGTCATTCTGGTGTCTCCTGCCGGGGTCAAGATCCGGAGAGTTTGTCGCTGCTTACGGCGAAATCTGTATCCATGGTCTGCGCTGCGGCCGCCAACGTCATGATTCTGAACGGATCATGCCGTAGAGTAATAGTCCATGCTTTCATGCGGCCGACACTATAGGTATGAAGGCTTTAAAACCGCGTCAATGGGATGCTGCATGCAAATGGCTTTGGACAAGGATGCACTGGGTTTCGGCACCGGACAGCGGGCGATTTTCGCGTCCGATCCCTGGACGAACAGGGGGCGCCTCCACCCCGAGGGCACCAGCACGACGCGCTCCGATTTCCAGCGCGACCGCGACCGCATCGTCCATACCACGGCCTTCCGCCGTCTGAAGCATAAAACACAGGTCTTCATCGCCGCCGATGGCGATCACTATCGCACCCGGCTGACCCACACGATCGAGGTCGCGCAGATCGCGCGGGCACTCGCGCGCGCGATGCGTCTCGATGAGGATCTGGCGGAAGGTGTCGCGCTCGTCCACGATTTCGGCCACACCCCCTTCGGTCACACGGGCGAGGATGCCCTTCAGGACGTGCTCTCGGGCCATGGAGGGTTCGATCACAACGCGCAGTCGCTGCGCATCGTCACCAAGCTGGAGCGGCGCTACGCCGAGTTCGACGGGCTGAACCTCACATGGGAGAGCCTTGAGGGGCTGGTCAAGCACAACGGACCCCTGACGGGCCCGGCAGCCGACCCGCGCCATCCCGTCGTGCCGCAGCCGATTCTCGATTATTGCGCTTTGCACGATCTGGAGCTCGGCACATTCGCCAGCCTTGAGGCACAAGTGGCGGCCATCGCCGACGATATCGCCTACAACACGCATGACATCGACGATGGCCTGCGCTCCGGTTATCTGACCTTCGACATGCTGGAAGAGATCCCGTTTCTCGCCAATCTCATGCAGGAGGTCCGGGCGAAATATCCAGGCCTGGAGGCTGCCCGCTTCACGCACGAAATCATGCGCCGGCAGATCACCGCCATGGTCGAGGATGTCATCGGCGTCGCGCAAGGCAACCTGCGCGACATCCGCCCTGAAAGTGCCACCGATATCCGCATGGCCGGACGCGTCATTTCAACCTTTTCGCCCGAGATGGCGGAGACCGACCGTCAGATCAAGCGCATGCTGATGACCCGTATCTATCGGCACGCCGACGTCATGCGGGTGCGCGAGAACGCCGCAAGGATCGTCGTCGATCTCTACCATGCCTTCATGGCCGAGCCGCGCGAGATGCAGACGCATTACTGGATCGATCAGATTGCCGGGCTCGCAGAGCCGGCAAAGGCTCGCCATGTCGCCGATTATATCGCCGGAATGACCGATACCTACGCGATTTCCACGCACCGGCGCTTGTTTGACCACACCCCGGATTTGCGCTAGAGCGCCAGCCACCCGCCCGGTCGCAGATCTTGGTCTGTCAGAGCCGGGCCACCTTGATGCGGACAGCGGCCTGATGAGGCGCGCCCTCCCGGACGATGGATATCATGAACATTTACACCGACCTCGAAGCCAGAGTGAAGAACGTCCTTGAAGCCATTGCTCTGGTGAAGGAAAAGCGCTCAGAGGTCGATTTCCAGCGTGTTGCAGTCGAGACTCCGCGTGACCCGAGCCACGGTGACGTCGCGACCAATGCCGCCATGGTGCTGGCAAAGCCTCTCGGCACCAATCCCCGTGCCCTCGCCGAAACCATTGCCGCAGCGCTCCGGGAAGATGCCGATATCGCCGAGGTCTCCGTCGCCGGCCCGGGCTTCATCAACATCCGCCTGTCGGTCGGCTATTGGCAGAAGCTTCTGGCGGCGATCGTCACCGCCGGCGACACTTACGGCCGGAGCCAGGTCGGCGCCGGACGCAGGATCAATGTCGAGTACGTCTCGGCCAACCCGACCGGCCCCATGCATGTCGGCCACTGCCGCGGCGCGGTGGTGGGCGACACGCTGGCCAACCTGCTCGGCTTTGCCGGCTGGGACGTGACCAAGGAATACTACATCAACGATGCGGGCTCGCAGATCGACGTCCTCGCGAAGTCCGCCATGCTGCGGTATCGCGAAGCCCTGGGCGAAGCGATCGGGGAGATCCCGGCGGGTCTCTATCCCGGCGATTATCTCGTGCCGGTCGGGCAGGCGCTTGCGGACGAGTTCAGCGCGACCCTGCTCGGTATGCCGGAAGACGCCTGGATGCCGCTCGTCAAGGAGCGCACCATCGCGGCGATGATGGCGATGATCCGCGAGGATCTGGCCGCGCTCAACGTCCATCACGACGTCTTCTTCTCGGAGCGCACGCTACATGCCGACGGCGCGCAGCGCATCCGCTCCGCCATCAACGACCTGACGTTCAAGGGCCATGTCTACAAGGGAAGCCTGCCGCCGCCGAAGGGGCAGGTGCCGGAAGACTGGGAAGACCGCGAGCAGACGCTGTTCCGCTCGACGGATGTCGGCGACGATATCGATCGACCGCTGATCAAGTCGGATGGCTCCTACACCTATTTCGCAGCCGACGTTGCCTACTTCAAGGACAAGTTCGACCGTAACTTCGACGAGATGATCTACGTGCTGGGCGCGGACCATGGCGGCTACGTCAAGCGGCTGGAGGCGCTCGCGCGTGCGGTCTCCGGCGGCTCGGTCAAACTGACCGTGCTCCTCTGCCAACTCGTCAAGCTCTATCGCAACGGCGAGCCGGTGAAGATGTCGAAGCGGTCCGGCGATTTCGTCACGCTGCGCGACGTCGTGGACGAGGTCGGCCGCGATTCCGTGCGCTTCATGATGATCTACCGGAAGAATTCCGAGCCGCTCGATTTCGATTTCGCCAAGGTCACCGAGCAGTCGAAGGACAACCCGGTCTTCTACGTTCAATATGCCCACGCGCGTTGCCGTTCGATCTTCCGGCAGGCTGCGGAGGCGTTTCCGGATCTCGACCTCGATGCCGTCGACTATACACAGGCCCTGGGAACGCATATCGCGGATCCTAGCGAGTTGCAGTTGGTCGCGAAGCTGGCAGAATATCCGCGGGTGATCGAGTCGGCGGCGCTGGCGCAAGAGCCGCATCGCATCGCATTTTACCTCTATGATCTGGCCAGCGCGTTCCACGGGCATTGGAACAAGGGCAAAGATTTTCCGGGCTTACGCTTTATTAACGATAAAAGTAGAGAATTGAGCCTTGCCAGACTAGGACTGGTGCATGCGGTTGCCTCTGTTTTGAGGTCCGGCCTTGGTATCACAGGGACGGACGCCCCGAACGAGATGCGATAGCATGTCACCATTTCCCCATATTGGACTGGCACGACCGGCCCAGTATATGTGAGTGGAGCGAATGGCAGACAAACAGTTGGCACGAAGCACGGATGTGGACCCGAACTTGTTCCCGGATGAAGATCCGTTGAGCGAGCTGGCCCGCATCGTCGGCTACGACAATCGTCCCGCCCTGCAACAGCTCCAGGAGCTGGAGCGTCATCGGGAAGCGGTTCGCTACGATCCGATCGTCGATCTGGAAGAAGAGCTGATGCGGGAGTTCGAGGCGTTCGATACGCCAGCGGTCCCTGAGCCTCAGCCCGCAATCTCGCCCCAGCCGGTTTTTGCACCCGAGCCTGTTTCGCAGCCGCAGCCTGTTGTGGAGCCCGTCGCGGCCGCTCCCGTGCAGCAGCACCATCAGCCGGTTCAGGCGCAGCCACCCGTGCAGCAGGCACCCCGCCCGGCCGAGCCGGCCTTCGAGCCGCGTCCGGAGGCCGTTTTCCACGCGGAGCCGGATCCGTCGCTGGACCTCGGTCATGAACTCGAAATGTCGCTCGGCTCCGCGCCGGAGCCGGTTCACGTGCAGCAGATGCCGGTCGAGCCCGTTCGCCCCGCGCCGGTTGCAGCCGTTACGCCCGTTCAGCAGCCTGTGCGTCCTCGGGCCGATCCGTTGCTGGATACGGTCGAGCATTTCGCCGTGCCGAGCACGCCGGTTCGCCCTGCCGTTTCCGCGGAAGCCGCGCGGAAGAACAATTTTCCGTTCACGCCGAATTTCAGCCGCGCGACGCCCGTCGCGCTGAACGGCGGTGCGCCACGCACCTTCGCAACGCCGCTGGCGCCTGTTGCCCCGGTCGTGCCGGCGCCCGTTGCGCCGGTGCCCGTCGCTGCCGCGCCGGTGATGCAGGCTCCCGCTCCCCAGGCATTCGTCGCCCCGGCACCGGTCGCCCCACCTGTGCCGCAGCCGGCTCCAGTTGCAGCCGCGGAAGCCGAGCCGGACTTCGACCTCGATGATTTCGAGATCGACCTCTCCGACATCGAGCTTGAACTGGATATGGCGACGGAAGAGGTTGCCGCGATCGAAGAGCCGGTCGAGCCCTTCATGGAAGCGGAACTTCCCTTCGATCCCTCGCTCATTGCCGAAGCCGATTATGGCGTCGTGGCGACCGGCGAGATCGATGTGCCGCAACTACCCGTCATCGAGGAGCAGAACCATCCGCTCGATCCCGGCGACTACGATCTCGATATCGACGCCGAGATGGCGCAGATCTTCAGTGCCGGTCGTCAGGCGTCGGAGCGTGGCAATGGTGGCATGCAGGCCGCAACGGCTGCCAGCATCGCTGGTGCTGCAGCCCCGGCCCGTGCGTCGCATGAAGAGTTCGCCGATTTCGAGCGGGCGATGGAAGAGGACTTCCGCCGTTCGATCAGCCAGCGCCAGGAAGTCATCGGTCAGGGCGACCGCTATGCCGAGCCGACCTATGGCAACGACAATGAAGCCCGCCCGCGCGGCAAGCTGTTCCTTCTCGCCAGTGCGGCCGCCATCGTGCTGATCGCCGGCGGCGTGGGTGCCTATACCCTGATGGGCAACGTCGGATCGTCCTTTACCAGCGGCGAACCCCAGATCATTCTCGCCGACAAGACGCCGACCAAGATGGTGCCTGTCGAAAAGGGCGGCAAAACCGTGCCGAATCAGGACAAGGCCGTCTACGACCGTGTCGCCGGCGCGCAGGAAGATGCACCGCAGCAGGGCACGTTGGTTTCCTCCACCGAAGAGCCGATCGACGTCGTCCAGCGCACGCTGACGCCGGAAAGCCTGCCGCTCGAAGGGATGAACGGACTCGACGGCATGTCGCCGGCCGATGACGAGGGCGCAGACCGCTTGATGCCGGACGATGGCGATACGCAGGCAAGTGCCTCGAACGAGGATGCAGCACCCGCCGTCGCGCCGCGCAAGGTCCGCACCATGATCGTTCGGCCGGACGGAACGCTCGTTGCCCGTGAAGATCTTGCCCCGGAAGAGGCCGCGGTCGTTGCCGCTGCGGAGCCGGCGATCAAGACGGTCAAGACCACCGCGCTGAAGCCGAACACACCGGCGCTCGCGTCGGCTGCACAGGACGATGTCGGTGCGCTGGCGGCCGCTGCCAATGCAGCTGTGCCGTCTGCCGAGATCGCTAAAACCCAGCCCCTTCCGGAAGCAAAGCCGGTCGAGACGGCGAGGGCGACACGTAAGCCGGTCGATACTTTCGCGACGCCTGCAACAGCGACAACCGCCGTGCCGACGGACGCTTCGCCCGTCCAGACGGCGTCGATCGCTCCCGGCAGCTATGTCGTGCAGGTCGCATCCCTGCCGTCCGAAGCCGAGGCGCAGAAGTCCTACAAGAGCCTTTCCGGCAAGTATGGCAGCGTCATCGCAGGCCGCGGCGTCGATATCAAGAAGGCCGACATCGCCGGCAAGGGCACCTACTACCGCGTCCGCATCCCGGCCGGCAGCCGCGATGAAGCGAACGCTCTTTGCTCGCGCTTGAAAAGTGCCGGCGGCAGCTGCCTGGTCACCCGTTAAGGGTCGCACCACGCTTTCAGAAAAGGGCGCGGCTTCGGCTGCGCCCTTGCGCGTTTGGGGGCGGCGAGGAGCAAGGCCGAATCGCAAGCCTCTTGCTCTCCAGCGCGATCCGTCCTTAAACCGAACGCGAACGTCGAAAACACAAGGCATGAGGGTGACGCCATGAGCGGATCGAAAGCATTCATTTCCGGCTGCAAGGGCCTCTCGCTGACCGCCGACGAGAAGGCCTTCTTCGCCGACGAGCGTCCCTGGGGCTTCATCCTGTTCGCCCGCAATATCGGGGAAGCGGCGCAGATCTCGGATCTCGTCGCCAGCCTTCGCGACAGCATCGGCAATACCCAAGCACCCGTGCTGATCGACCAGGAGGGCGGCCGCGTGCAGCGCATTCGCCCGCCGCTTGCCGGCACCTATCCGAATGCGGCGGCGATCGGCGCCCTGTTCCACGCCGATCCGGAAAAGGGGTTGCGGGCGGCATGGCTCATGTCGCGTCTTCATGCCTTTGACCTGATGCGCTACGGTATCAACGTCGATTGCTTGCCGGTGCTCGACGTGGCGGCCGACGGCATGAGCGAGGCGATCGGCAATCGGGCTTATTCCTCCGATCCCCAGGCCGTGGCAGCCCTTGGCGCCGCGGCGGCGGAAGGCCTGAAAGCCGGCGGCATGTTGCCCGTGATGAAGCACATGCCCGGCCATGGCCGCGCGCTGGTCGATTCGCATCACAAGTTGCCGGTTGTCGACCGCACCTTCGAGGAGCTCGCCGTCAGCGACTTCTTGCCGTTCGTCGCCCTGAAATCCGAAGTCATGGCCATGTCCGCCCATATCGTCTTCACGGCGATCGATCCCGATCGTCCTGCAACGACATCCCGAAAGGTGGTCGATGAGGTCATCCGCGGGCATATCGGTTTCGACGGACTTTTGATGTCAGACGATGTGTCGATGAACGCGCTTGCCGGCGACATGGAAACGCGGGCGAGGGGCATCGTCGAGGCCGGGCTCGATCTCGTCCTCCACTGCCACGGGATCATGGAGGAGATGCAGGCCGTATCGCGTGTCGTACCTGTCCTCTCGGGCGATTCCCTCCGCCGCGCAGACATCGCTGCTTCAAGCTTCCGCGAGCCGGACGATGCCGACGAGGCTACGTTGCGTGCCGAGTTCCTGGAGATGATCCCAAGTGTCTGACGCGTCCCTGTCAGAAGCAACCGTTCTGGACGTCGCCGGATGAGCCCGGGCGATGGTCGCGAGCGCGCGCGCGGCGACGTGCCGATGGATGCGCACTGGCAGGCGGACGAGCGGGCGCTGCACGAGGCGGAGCTGGTGGTGGATATCGCCGGCTTCGAAGGTCCGCTGGATCTCTTGCTGCACCTCGCACGAAACCAGAAGGTGGATCTATCCCGCATTTCCGTGCTTGCGCTCGCCGAGCAGTACATCGCCTTCATCGAGAGCGCCCGGTCGATCCGGCTGGAACTGGCCGCCGATTATCTCGTCATGGCCGCTTGGCTCGCCTTCCTGAAGTCCCGCCTTCTCATTCCGCAGCCGCACAAGGACGATGGGCCGTCGGGTGAGGAAATGGCCTCGGCACTGGCCTTCCGGCTCAAACGGCTGGAAGCTATGCGGGATGCCGCAACCCGGCTCGTCAACCGCAACCGGCTGGGGCGCGACGTCTTTGCGCGCGGCGCACCGGAGCACATCCCCGTCGAGCGCACCTCCGCTTTCGAGGCGTCGCTCTACGATCTCCTGCAGGCCTATGCGAGCCTGCGCCAGCGTGAAGCGGTGCTGCAGGTGACGATCGAGCGCCGACAGGTCTGGTCGCTCGCCGATGCGCGTCTCATTCTCGCGCGGCTGATGGGTGGCCTGTCGGACTGGACGGTGCTCGACGATTTTCTCCTGCGCTATGTCGGCGATCCCCGCCAGCGCGTCAGCGCCATCGCCAGCGCCTTTGCCGCCTCGCTGGAAATGGTTCGCGAGGGTCGGCTGGAGATCCGGCAGGAGGAAGCCTTCGCGCCCATCTACGTCCGGCTCGGGGATAACCCGATGACCGAGGACGAGATCGCAGAACTGGAAGCGCGCAATGGCTGAGGTCCACGGGGACGAAGCCCTTGTTCGCGAGAAAGACGACGCGCATCGGGCCGACGAACTGGAGCGGATCGCCGAGGCTCTGGTTTTCGCCGCGGCCCAGCCCGTCTCTGAAACTTATCTCGCCCAGCGCTTGCCGAGCGGCACGGATGTTCGCAGCATCATGCTGCGCTTGAAGGCCTTTTACGCGACGCGTGGCGTCAACCTCCTGCAGGTCGAGGATCACTGGGCGTTCCGCACGGCGGCCGATCTTTCCTTCGCCCTGTCGTCCGATGCGCAGGAGGTGCGGAAACTCTCGCGCGCCGCCCTCGAAATTCTCTCCGTCATCGCCTACCACCAGCCCGTTACGCGCGCCGAGATCGAGGACATCCGCGGCGTGCAGACCTCCAAGGGTACGCTCGACGTGTTGATGGAAGCCGGATGGGTGCGATTTCGTGGGCGTCGCCGGACGCCCGGCCGGCCGGTAACGTTTGCGACGACACGCGATTTTCTCGATCATTTCGGCTTGGAGGAACTGCGCGACCTACCCGGACTGGAGGAGCTGAAAGGTGCGGGCCTGCTGGCCGGCCGCATCCCGCCCAACTTCCATGTCCCCCTGCCATCCGGCGGCGACGACCTGTCGGATGACGAAGATCCGATCACCGCCCTCGATCTGGAGGAACTCGGCTTCCTGCCGCCGAGCGGCGACGAGCCTGCCTGATATTCAGCATGATCGGCAGTGTGACGCTCTCGCGGGATTGAACGGCGTGAGCATTGCGTGACATCACCGTTTCCTTTAGATCTTTGCCCGAAAAGCAGGATTGCGTTTCCTCAAGGAGAATCGCGTCGGCCGACAAAGACGAGGGCTGAGGGCATGGCGGTGACGCTGGCTTGAAAGTCCAATAACGTGGAACAGGGCAGGCAGGCCATCCCGGATGGGTTTGTCGGATTTGCAGGGAGTTTTAAGAGAATGGGTTCATTCAGCATCTGGCACTGGCTCATCGTGCTCGTCGTCGTCCTGCTGCTCTTCGGTCGCGGCAAGATCCCGGAATTGATGGGCGATGTCGCCAAGGGCATCAAGAGCTTCAAGAAGGGCATGACCGACGACGAGACGGATGCCGCCGACAAGCCGGGTTACGACAAGCCCGGCTACGACAAGGCCCCTTATGACAAGGGCGCCCCCATCGACCCGCGGACCGTCGAACATAAATCCGACGAAGTCCGCTGATCAGCCAGTCCGGGCGCGCAGCACATGCCGCGCGTCCCATCATGATGTGCGGAGTTCCTGAGTATGCTTGACGTCGGCTGGACCGAGCTTGTTGTCATTGCCATCGTCCTGATCATCGTCGTTGGCCCGAAGGACCTGCCGCCGATGCTCCGGACCTTCGGCAAGATGATGTCGAAGATGCGTGGCATGGCCACCGATTTCCGCCATCAGTTCGACGAGGCTCTGCGTGAGGCGGATCTCGACGATGTGCGCAAGACGCTGAGCGACGCGCAGAAACTCAACCCGGCAAACAGCCTGCGCGAGGCGATGAACCCGCTTCGCCAGATGGGCAACGACATCAAGGCCGATCTGCAGAAGGCGACCCGCCCGGATGAGAAGCCGGCCGCCGTCGCTTCGGACATCCCGCCGGCCCCGGAGATGGCAGCATCGGTTGCGATACCAGCCGAACAGCCCGCGGTCGCGGCAAACGGCGTCGTTGCGGCCGCAGGCGCAACGGATATCGTCGCCTCCGCCCCGGTTACTCCCGTTACGTCAGCACCCCTTGCCGCCGACACGCTCGTGGGCCCCAAGCCCCGCAAGCGCTCCGTAAAGGCAGAGGCTGACAAAGCGGAAGCCGGTGCGGTCAGTGGCGTCGCAGTGGCATTGCCGCGGAAGAAGGCGGCAAAGGCCTCGAGCGAGACCACCACGGCCAAGCCTCGCAAGCGCGCCTCTGCGCCGATCGGCGACGCCGATGTTGCGGAGATCGGCGCAAAGTTAGCCAAGCGGAAGAAGGCGGTGAAAGCCGACATGCCCCTTGATACACCGATGACGCCGAAGAGCGGAGACGACGCATGAGCGCCGATATCGAAGACAAGCCACAGCCGCTTCTCGATCATCTCATCGAGCTGCGCACCCGCCTGATCTGGGCCGTCGGCGCCTTCTTCGTCGCCTTCCTGGTGTGCTTCTTCTTCGCCAAACAGATCTTCAACATTCTCGTGCAGCCCTACAAATGGGCCGTGTCCTGGGCGGGGCTCGATCACCGCGCGGCGGGCCTGATCTATACGGCACCGCAGGAATTCTTCTTCACGCAGATCAAGGTGGCGATGTTCGGCGCCTTGGTCATCGCCTTCCCGATGATCGCGACGCAGCTCTACAAGTTCGTCGCGCCCGGCCTCTACAAGAACGAGCGCGCCGCGTTCCTGCCGTTCCTGATCGCATCGCCGCTGCTGTTCCTGCTCGGTGCGGCGCTCGTCTACTTCTTTTTCACGCCGATGGTGATGTGGTTCTTCCTGAACATGCAGCAGGAAGGCGGGCAGGGCGAGGTTTCGATTCAGCTCCTGCCGAAGGTCTCGGAATATCTGAGCCTGATCATGTCGCTGATCTTTGCCTTCGGTCTCGTCTTCCAGCTGCCGGTCATCACCACGCTTCTGGCGCGCGTCGGGTTCGTCACGGCCGATACGCTGGCGGCCAAGCGCAAATACGCGATCGTGATCTCGTTCATCGCCGCGGCCATCCTGACGCCGCCGGATCCCGTCTCCCAGATCGGCCTTGCGATCCCCGCGATCCTTCTCTACGAGATTTCCATCTATACGGCCCGACTCATCGAGCGCCAGCGCGCCAAAGATGCGGCGTCGCGGGAGCTTGCGGAAGCTGACGAGAAGACGGATTGATCCTGCATAAGGAGATCCGACGGTCTTCACGTGGCTCGGAAGGTCCTCGGCGTCTTCGTCCGCGTCATTTGCGGAATGTCGGGTCTTTCATGTTCGGAGACTGATCGATGCTCGATATCAAATGGGTGCGGGACAATCCCGACGCGCTCGACGCGGCACTCGCGAAACGCAGCGCCCCTGCGCAGGCGGCAAGCTTGATTGCGCTGGATGAGAAGCGGCGCGGTCTAGTGCAGGCGCTGCAAGACATGCAGTCCCGTCGTAATTCCGCATCGAAGGAAATCGGCGCGGCGATGGCGCAGAAGAACGGCGAGCTTGCCGATCGGCTGAAGGCCGAGGTGGCCGAGCTCAAGACCGCGATGCCGGCGCTTGAGGACCAGACGCGCACGGTCGATGCGGAACTTCTCGACGTCCTCTCCCGCCTCCCCAATATCCCTCTGGACGATGTCCCCGTTGGCGCCGACGAACACGCGAACATCGTTACCCGCACCATCGGTGCGCGTCCCGGTTGGAACCACAAGGCACTGGAGCATTTCGAAATCGGCGAAGCGCTCGGCTACATGGATTTCGAACGTGCGGCCAAGCTGTCCGGCTCCCGCTTCACGGTGCTGACCGGCCCGCTGGCGCGTATGGAACGGGCGCTCGGCCAATTCATGATCGATCTTCACACGAGCGAACACGGTTACACCGAGGTGTCCTCGCCGCTGATGGTGCGTGACGATGCCATGTTCGGCACCGGCCAGCTTCCGAAATTCGCCGAGGATCTGTTTCGCACGACGGACGGCCGCTGGCTGATCCCGACGGCCGAGGTGACGCTGACCAACCTCGTGCGCGAGGAGATCGTCGAGGCTGAAAAACTGCCGCTGCGCTATACGGCGCTGACGCCGTCTTTCCGTTCGGAAGCCGGTTCCGCCGGTCGGGATACCCGCGGCATGCTGCGCCAGCACCAGTTCTGGAAATGCGAGCTGGTGTCGATCACGGACGCCGAGACGTCGATCGACGAGCATGAGCGGATGACCGCTTGTGCGGAAGAGGTGCTGAAGCGCCTCGGCCTGCATTACCGCGTCCTCACGCTCTGCACCGGCGACATGGGCTTCGGAGCCCGAAAGACCTACGATCTCGAAGTCTGGCTGCCGGGCCAGAACACCTTCCGCGAGGTCTCCTCCTGCTCCGTCTGCGGCGATTTTCAGGGCCGGCGTATGAATGCGCGCTATCGCTCGAAGGACGACAAGGCACTGAAGTTCGTCCACACCCTGAACGGTTCGGGCACCGCCGTCGGCCGCGCGCTGATCGCCGTTATGGAAAACTACCTGAACGAGGATGGTTCGGTCACCGTGCCCGACGTTCTCCAGCCCTATATGGGTGGGCTGACGCGGATCGAAGCGGCGCGTTGATGCGTGGCAACGCGGCCCCCGACCGGGCGCCGCGTTGCCGATGAAGGGGGAGGACGGGCGCATGGCGACACGATTGCTGGAGCAGGAAGGCTTTGCCGCGCTGGTGCTGCGTCTGCGTGCCGAAGGCATCACCAACAAGGGCCTGCTGAACGCCGTCGAGGAAACGCCACGCACCCTTTTTGCACCAGCCCCCTACCAGAAGGAGGCGCTCTCCTCCCGCATCGTCCCGCTCGACTGCGGATCCTTCATGGAAGGCTTCGACTTTGCGGTGCGCACCTTGCATGCCCTTGGCGTAAAGCCCGGGCAGCGCATTCTCGAGATCGGCACCGGCAGCGGCTTCACGGCGGCCGTCATGGGGCGGATCGCCGAGCGCGTCCTGAGCTACGAGCGCTACAAGACGCTGGTGACCAATGCACAGGCGAGCCTCGACAAGGCCAGTATCCGCAACGTCATCGTCCGGCAGGCCGATGGCAGTGCCGGCTTGGTGGGCGAGGGGACCTTCGACCGTATCCTCGTCACCACCGCTTTCGACAGTCTGCCGCGTGTCTTCTCCGACCATCTCGTCTCGGGCGGCGTCCTGCTCGTGCCCATCATGGTCAGCGAAACCGAATGCCGCATGGTGCGCCTCACCCGGACCGGAAGCCGCTTCGATCGCGAGGATCTGTTCGAGGCACCATACCTCCCGATCGTCCCCAAAATGGCGGCATTCCTCTAGAATCACGCAGGTTTCTCGTTGCATGACGGGCCGTGGCATCCGCATTCATTCGCAACGTCTTCAACAGTCGTCTGGCAATTCAACGGGTTAACGCAGCGTTAACGTGATCCAGCCTCGCGCAAGCCTTGGGATCTACCCCAGAGGGAGACCTCACAGAGCTTTGCAGAGGTGCAGGCTCCCAAGGCGTTGAGGCGCAAGGAGCGTATCCATGCAGATTGCAGGCAAGACGATCACCGCGACCAATGATACCGGCCAGCGCAATGTGCGTCCCCAGGGTCAGGTTCGGCCGGATGTGGACAGCCGTGAAGCCTCGGCGCCCGCGGTCGTCATCGGCGGCAATTACGATCCGTCTTCCCGCGTCTCCCTTTCCGCTGAAACCTTGCTTTTCCTCTCTCGAACGCGGCGGGCCCAGGAAAAATATCCGCCGCTGACGCGCGACGAATGGAACAACAAGCTCTCGCCACAGCTGGCCGCCCGCGAGTACCAGGCCTTCGGCAAGTATGGGGAAACCGGCGACTACAAAGCCTATTACCGCGGCTTCATCGACTATTACGACAATCTGCGTCCGGACGATCAGCACAGCCTTCGCTATTTCGGCACCCGCGACGCCGCTGTCGCAGGGCTGCGTTCCACGGAATATGAGGATGAGTCGGGCCTCGATGCGGCAGGTGGTTTCCAGACGCTGGTCGATGTGCTTTTGGACGGTGAGAAGCCCACGGCGTCGGATCAAGCCGGCGATGCGCCGGGCGTGATGATCACGGGCGACATGTTCGGTTGGGACAGTGGCTCGGTCTCCTACGAGGACGTCACCGAAAGCCGCGCCGAACATTCCGAGATTGAGCGCTTCTACCGAGAAAGCTTTTGATCTCTCTGTGGATTTCGACGATGGCGATTGGCACGCACGCGGTTAAAACCACAAAGGATGACCGGGTCTTAACCCGCCGGTAACTCTAATACGCTTTAATAAACCTACATCGGGGCTATGTTCCAAGTAGGTAAGCGTCATGCGTTTGAGTGTATCGTCATCTGTTCATAAATCGGTCATCCGTCTGGGAGTGGCCGTTCTCCTGGCGAGCGCGGCGAGTGGCTGCAGTTCGGACTCGTCCCGGTTCGGAGGGCTGTTTTCCCGCTCGTCCGACCTGACGACAAATTCCATTCCCAGCGCTTCCGTGCCGGTTCCGCGTGGAGACGTCGACGGCAGCGGCAACATGCCGCCCATGTCGAACACCCGCCAAGCGGCGGTCAGTCAGTCTTTCCCGGATCCGGTCAACGCCACGCCGGTGTCCCGCACACGCGTCGCCTCGACGCCGATGAACGTTCAGCGAACGACCCTTGCTGAACCGACCCCCGAGCCGACACGTCGTCCGAGCGCTCAGCCCTTCCCGTCTGAAACGTCGTCCGCACAGCGCGGCGCGCCGGCACTGGCGACACCCGATCCGGTGAATACCGCGACCGTTCGTTCGTCCAGCGGCTGGTCCACCGTCAATGCTCCGGCTGTACTGATGCGTCAGGGCGATACGACGGCATCGCTGGCAACCCGCTTTGGCGTGCCGGAAAAGGAAATCTTGAAGGCCAACGGCCTGAAGCGCGGCTCCGACGCCGAGCCGGGTCAGCGCATTCTGATCCCCACCTACGGTGCGGCTGGCAGCGCTGCCAAGGCGTCGGCGTCCCAGGCTGCGACGGCCCTCGATGTCGATAAGCAGAAGAACAAGCCGGTCCTGCCGGAAAACCGCGACGTCGCCATCCTGCCGACCCAGACGCAGAGCCGCGAAAAGGGCTCGACCGCGAACGGGACCACGTCCGGTAAGCAGCCGGTAGCCGGCGAAGGCGACAAGGCCGGAACGTACACGGTGAAGGCTGGCGATTCGCTGAACCGCATCGCGAAGGCCAATGGTGTCTCCGTCGATCAGCTGCGTGCTGAAAACGGCCTGACGAATGGCGCGATCCGCGTCGGCCAGGCTCTGAAGCTGCCGAAAACGACGTCGGTTGCCCGGAACACAGCCCAGCCCGGTACCGACGACGTCACCACGGCATCCGTCGCCCCGAAGGCTGCGGCCCCGAAGATCGAGCCGAAGACGGCGAAGGTCGAGCAGGCCAAGGCCGATGCTTCCAAGCCGACGGAGTATACCCCGGCCGTTGCCAAGCAGTCGGTCAATGAGGTCGCCGCGAAGGATGATGGTTCCGATGCGCCGAAGGCAACCGGCATCAGCAAGTATCGCTGGCCGGTGCGCGGTGCGGTCGTTGCCGGCTACGGCGCCAATGTCGAGGGCAACCGCAATGACGGCATCAACATCTCGGTGCCTGAGGGGACCCCGATCAAGGCAGCCGAGAACGGCGTGGTCATCTACTCCGGCAGCAGCCTGAAGGAACTCGGCAACGCGGTTCTCGTGCGTCACGACGACGGCACAGTCACCGTCTACGGCAACGCTTCCGAGCTGAAGGTGCAGCGCGGCCAGAAGATCCAGCGCGGCCAGACACTCGCAGCATCCGGCATGAGCGGCACCGCGACCCAGCCGCAGGTGCACTTCGAAGTCCGCAAGAACGCAACGGCTGTGAACCCGGCGACTTACCTCGAATAGGGCGTTTCTTTCTACGGACTGGAAACAGAAAATCCCCGGCTTGCCGGGGATTTCGCATATCAGGACTTGTGTCACTTATTGCGCTGACGAACCCGTGTCGGCAATCCGCGTGCGCGTCCGGCCTGCGAGATCCTGAGTGAACTGCCAGGCCACACGACCGGACCGGCCGCCGCGCGTCGTACTCCATTCGAGCGCCTGCGCATGCAGCGCTTCCCTGGAGATCGCGATGTCGAAATGCCGGGCATAGGCGTCGATCATCGCGAGATAGTCCTCCTGGCTGCACTTGTAGAAGCCGAGCCATAGGCCGAATCGATCTGACAGCGAGACTTTTTCCTCCACCGCCTCCGAAGGGTTGATTGCGGTCGAGCGCTCGTTCTCCATCATATCGCGGGGCAGCAGGTGGCGGCGGTTCGAGGTTGCGTAGAGAAGCACATTGCCCGGACGCCCTTCGATGCCGCCGTCCAGCACGGCTTTCAGCGATTTGTATGAGGTGTCGTCATGATCGAACGACAGGTCGTCGCAAAAGACGATGCAGGGAACGGACGTCGCCTTCAGGATCTCCATGAGCTGCGGCAGGGTGGCGATATCCTCGCGATGCACCTCGACCAGCTTGAGCGGAACGCCCGTCCGCTGGAGGACGGCGGCGTGCACGGATTTCACGAGCGACGACTTGCCCATGCCGCGCGCACCCCAGAGAAGCACGTTGTTCGCCGGAAAACCTTCCGCAAAACGAAGCGTGTTGTCGAGAAGGATATCGCGTACGTGATCGACGCTCTGGATGAGAGAGAGATCGATCCGGTTCGGCCGCGCGACGGGTTGCAGATGGGCCAGCACCGGCGCCCAGACGAAGCATTCCGCGGCATCGAGATCGTTGACCGCAGGGGCAGGGCCCGCAATACGCTCCACCGCTGCAGACAGTCGGCGAACCTCGTCCATCAGCCGTTCGAGTGTCGCTTCGCTCATGTCGGTCTCCTCCGGTCCGCTGTGCTTTGAGGTGCTCTTGCACCTGCTCTGGCTGCGCTAACACGCGTCTTGATCTGGGGAAAGGTCACTTGGCGGCTGAAAAGTCCTTCTGCGCCGGGATAAACTATGCGAGAGGCAGGGTTCGGCGCGTTGCAATCGCAGCGGCCATTCTTATAGTGCGGCCATTCCGCGAAAGGGCGTTCCGCCCATCCGGCCGCAATTGTTATTATTTGAGGAGTGATCGATGTTCATTACGGAAGCTTTCGCGCAGACGCCAGGTGCAACCGGCGCCGGCAGCGCGGACATTCTCATGTCCATCCTGCCGTTCCTGCTGATCTTCGTCGTGATGTACTTCCTGATCATCCGTCCGCAGCGCACGGCGCTGAAGCGTCGCGAGGAACTGCTGAAGAACATCCGCCGTGGCGACCAGGTCGTCACCGGCGGCGGCATCGTCGGCAAGGTCACCAAGGTCATCGACGACGGTGAACTCGAAGTGGAAATTGCTGACGGCATCAAGATTCGTGTGGTACGCAGTGGTGTGACCGAAGTCCGCGTCAAGGGCGAACCCGTCAAGGAATAACGGGCCGCTGCGGCAAAGACGACGATCCGATCGATCCACTGCGAAGCGCCGGGAGCGTCATGCCGCAAACCTCACGCTGGGGAACTGTCCTCGTCTGGCTCGTCGTTCTCGCGAGCCTCGTCGTGGCCCTGCCGAACGTGCTGCCACGTTCGCTTCTCGATAGCCTGCCGGACTGGGTTCCAGCTCGCCAGATTGCGCTCGGGCTCGATCTTTCCGGCGGCTCGCGCATCGTGCTCAAGGTTGAGCGCGACGATGTGGCCCGGACCCGGCTGCAGGCCGCGACGGACGCCGTCGCGGCGCAATTGCGCAATGCCAACCTCGCCTACACCGATCTTTCGGGCACCGGCGAGGAGGTCATCTTCTCCCTTCAGGATGCCGCGCAGGCAGCGACCCTGCCGCAGGTCCTGGCGCCCTTGACCGGCGTCGTTGATCGCGGTCGCGGCGGCAAGGCCGTCAGCGAGCTGCGTTTCGTCGGCACCACCGATGGCCAGTCGCGGCTGGCCCTGACGCCGGAAGGCATCGATGCGCGTCTCGCCGACGCGGTTGCCGACAGCATCGACGTTCTCGAGCGGCGCCTCGTGGAGCTCGGCGTGGTGGCGCCGCGGCTGGGGCGCCAGGGTGCCGACCGGATCGTGGTGCAGGTTCCCGGGCTCTATGATTCCGAGCAGTTGAAGACCGTTCTGGGGCAGGGCGGCGCGTTCTCGTTCCGCATCGTCGATATGTCCACGACCGTCGAGCAGGCCGTGACCGGTTCGCCGCCAGCAGGCTCCGAGGTTCTCTATTCGGCGGAAGATCCACCGGTTGCGACCCTCGTACGGCGCCAGCCGGCGGTGACGACGGCCGATATCGCGGATGCCACGGCCACGACGGACACGCAAAATGGCGCTCCGGTGGTCGATCTGGTCTTTACCGAAGACGGTGCGCGTCGATTCGCCGAGGCGACCAAGGCGGTTGCCGGTACCACCATGGCCGTCGTTCTCGATGGCTCGGTCATTGCGACCCCTCTCATTCGCGAGGCTGTTACCGACGGCCGCATGCGGGTCGTTGCCGACATGACGCCCGAGGGCGCTCAGGATCTGGCGCTCGTCCTGCGCGCCGGCGCCCTGCCAGCCTCGATTTCCGTTGCCGAGGAGCGCACCATCGGCGCCGGCCGCGGTTCCGACAGTATCGATTCCATGTTGATTGCCGGCGCCGTCGGCACGGTCGTCATCATCGCCTTCATGGTCGGCTTCTACGGACGCTTCGGCGTCGTCGCCAGCATTGCCGTCGTCCTCAACGTCGTGATGATCGTCGCCGTCCTCACCGCGACAGGCCTGCCGCTGACACTTCCGGGGCTCGCCGGCATCGTGCTGACGATCGGTATGGCCGTGGATTCCAACGTGTTGATCTTCGAGCGGTTTCGCGAAGAGGCGGCCGCCGGCCGCGATTTCCGTCAGGCGATCCAGCTCGGCTTCGCCCGCGCTTTCGGCGCCATCGTGGATGCCAATATCACGACGCTGATCGCCGCGATCATTCTTCTCTATCTCGGCAGCGGCTCCATTCGCGGCTTCGCCGTCACGCTCGCCATCGGTATCGTCACCACGCTGTTCACCGCCTTCACGCTCACCCGCGTGATGCTGGAGGCGTGGCAGCGTCGGCGCCCGCGCAAGCGCCTGCCGCGCGGCATCAAGACGGCGATGTTCGACCACCTCTCGTTCCGCTTCATGGCAGCGCGTCGTTACGTCTTCTCCGTCACGGCCGCGCTGTCTATCCTCACCGTCGTGCTGTTCGGCCTGTTCGGCATCAATCTCGGCATCGATTTCTCGGGCGGTTCGGTCATCGAGGTCCAGGCGCGTGAGGGCAACGCCAATATCGGGGATATCCGCGCAAGGCTCGACCAGCTCAATCTCGGCGACATCTCGGTCGAGCCTTATGGTTCGCCCCGCGATGCCGTCATCCGCGTCCAGTCGCGCGATGGCGGGGAGAATGCCGAGCAGACCGCGGTGATCCTGATCCGCGACGAGCTGGACAGCGCCTACGAGCTTCGCCGCGTCGAGGTCGTCGGTCCGACGGTGTCGGAAACCCTGACCCGCTCCGCCACCATTGGCGTCGCCATCTCCCTGCTCGGTATCCTTCTCTACATCTGGGCGCGATATGAGTGGCAGTTCGCGGCCGGCGCCATCGTCGCAACGCTGCATGACGTCATCCTGACGATGGGACTTTTCGTCGTCACCGGCATGGAGTTCAACCTCACCAGCGTGGCGGCGCTGCTGACCATCGTCGGCTATTCGCTGAACGACACCGTCATCGTCTATGATCGCATCCGTGAGAATCTCCATCGCTTCCCGCGCATGCCGCTGCCGATCCTGATCGATACGGCCATCAACCAGACGCTGTCGCGCACCGTGCTGACGGGCGCGACGACGCTTCTCGCTCTGGCGGCGCTGAGCCTCTTCGGCAGCGATACGATCCGGCCGTTTGCCGTCGTCCTGATGTTCGGGGTGGCCGTGGCGACCTTCTCCTCCATCTATGTCGCTGGGCCGGTGCTCATCCTCTTCCGGCTGAAGCGTGCCCGCGCCCGGGCGCGCGACATGCAGGGAGCAGCGTGATGCGCCGACCGATCGAAGTTCGCAATGCCCATTTCCCCGGCCGCGCGCCCATAGACGCCTACGGCAATGGCGGTTTCCGCTTTGCCGGCATGTCGCATCGCGGCTCACTCCTCCTGCTTCCCTCGGGAATCTATGGCTGGGAAAAGGAAGAAGGGGAGACATTGACTTCTGCCGATTTCGATCGCGTGATCGCCGAGGCCGGCGACATCGAGGTCATCCTTGTCGGAACCGGCGCCAACATCCGGCCGCTGTCGAGTGACGTGAAAACGGCCTTCCGCAGCCGGTCCATCTCATCGGATCCAATGAGCACGGGTGCGGCGGTTCGGACCTACAACATCATGCTGGCCGAAGAGCGCAACGTCGCCGCCGCTCTCATTGCCGTGTGACGTGAACGATCCCCATGTCCGATACATCAACGCCTGACATTGCACCCGGCATGCCCGATTTTTCCGCAAGCCTCGCCGCACTTCGCGAAAGCGACCGCGACCGCTATCTCGCCTGCCTTTTAGCGCCCCCGGAAAAGCAGGGGCCTTTGGCTGCACTCTACGCGTTCCATGCCGAGATCGCCCGCGTCCGCGATGTGGTGCGCGAACCGCTTCCGGGCGAAATCCGCCTGCAATGGTGGCGCGATGCGCTGGAGGATACGACCGGTGCCAAGGCCGATGGCAATCCGCTCGCCGAGGCTCTGTTGCACGCCATCCGCGACGCGCATCTGCCGATCGGCGTGCTGCTCGACATGATCGACGCCCGCGTATTCGATCTTTACGACGACCCGATGGAGAGCCGGAGCGCATTGGAAGGCTATGCCGGCGAAACTGCCTCGGCCCTGATCCAGCTCGCCTGCCTTATCCTCAATCCGGAAACCGCGCGCGGCTCGGCCGATGCCGCCGGCCATGCGGGCGTCGCCCAGACGATTGCCGGTCTCCTGATGCTCGCCCCCATTCACCGACAGCGCGGCCAAGTCTATTTCCCGGCCGACCTTCTGACAGCCACCGGGCTCGACCGGACGTCTTTCCTGAACGGAGCGGATCGTGCGGCCGTCACACGGGCGGTGCAGGCTTTGACCGGGCTCGGGCGGGAGCACCTTGGCAAGGCGCGCGCGGCATCGCAGACCATCTCGCGGCAGAACCGGCCCGCCTTCGCGACCATGGCGCTCGCCGAAAAGGTTTTCGTGCGTGCGGAGAAGGCGGGCGCCGATATTTTCGACCATTCCATCGTTCCACCGCAATGGCGGCGGCAATGGTGGATGTGGCGCGCAGCCCAAAGTGGTCGCTGGTAGGTCGCGGCACATTCGCGCAAGCCACGCGCGCTACAGGAATTCTCCATCAGGTTGCCGGAGATTGCCCGCTGTTTTGCGGCAGACCATAAGTGCGGCTTCAACATCGGGATGAAGCCGGTCCGTGATACGCCCGGCCGGAGAATGGAAAGATGCGATGATATCCTGGTTTGCCATCGTCGCATCGCTGTTTGCAGCGGCCTACATCTACCAGCGCATGAAGCGGCAGGAAGCCGAGGAGCTGTCGGAACCGGACGAGGGACAGGCCATTCTCGATTTCGGCCGCGCCTTCCCCGATGAGGCGATCCGGGCCATTCATCCGACGGCCGACGGCCATGCCTTCTTCGTGAGGCTGCATGACGGCAAGGCGGGTATCGTGCTGTCGCAGGGGCGGCACTACCTCTGCCACCTGATCGTTCCCGGCAAGGTACGGATCACCCATGCCCAAAGCGGCCGCGGCCTCGCCCTGTCGTTCAACGACACGGCGACCTTTGATGGAACCTACGAGTTTTCCAATGCCGAAACAGCCGCCGAGGTCTCTCTCTGGATCCTCGGCAGCTTCAGTTCCTGAACCAGACGGACAGGCCAGACTCAGGCGGACTTAAGCAGTCCTTTGTCCTGCCCGAGCCAGGCGGCGCAATCCGCAAGGGCTCTGTTCGCGACGAGGCCCTTCTTGACGATCGCCTTGTCCTTGCCGCGAAAGCGCTTCACGCCCTCCGGCTTGACGATGGCGCCGGGATCGAGCGGCGGAAACAGGCCGAAATTGACATTCATCGGCTGGAAGGAGCGCTTGCCCGGCTCTTCGTCCGAGACGATGTGCCCACCCGTGATGTGACCGAGAAGCGCGCCGAAGGCCGTGGTCGGCGGCGGTAGATGCAGAGCCTCTCCCTTGCGCTCGGCTGCCGCGAACCGACCGGCGAGAAGCCCGATGCTGGCGCTCTCCACATAGCCTTCGCAACCGGTGATCTGACCGGCAAAACGCAAGCCGGGACGTGATTTCAGCGTCAGGGAGTGATCGAGCAGGACGGGCGAGTTCAGGTAGGTGTTGCGATGCAGGCCGCCGAGGCGCGCGAACTCTGCCCGCTCCAGGCCGGGAATCATGCGGATGATGTCGGCCTGCGCGCCGTATTTCAGCTTTGTCTGGAACCCGACCATATTGTAGAGCGTGCCGAGCGCGTTGTCCTGCCGGAGTTGCACGACGGCATAGGCCTTGACCGTCGGGTTGTGCGCATTGGTGAGGCCCATCGGCTTCATCGGGCCGTGGCGAAGCGTTTCGCGTCCGCGCTCCGCCATCACCTCGATTGGTAGGCAGCCGTCGAAATAAGGCGTTCCCTCCCATTCCTTGAAGCCGATCCGGTCGCCGGCGATCAAAGCATCGACGAACGCGTTGTATTGCGCCTCGTCCATGGGGCAGTTGATGTAGTCCTTGCCCGTGCCGCCGGGGCCGACCTTGTCGTAACGCGATTGGAACCAGCAGACGTCCATGTCGATCGTCTCGGTATGGATGATCGGCGCAATGGCGTCGAAGAAGGCAAGCGCGTCCGCGCCCGTCTGCGCCTCGATGGCCTCGGCGAGCGCCGGCGCGGTCAAGGGCCCCGTGGCGATGATGGCGAGATCCCAGTCCTCGGGCGGCAGCGCGGAGACTTCCTCGCGGGTCAGCTCGATCAGCGGATGGTCGCTGATCGCCTGCGTGACGGCCGCTGAGAAACCTTCGCGATCGACCGCAAGCGCGCCGCCAGCCGGCACCTGATTGCGGTCGGCGCACGCCATGATCAGCGAGCCCGCAAGCCGCATTTCAGCATGCAGTACGCCGACGGCATTGCTGGTCGCGTCGTCGGAGCGGAAGGAGTTGGAGCAGACCAGTTCGGCAAGATGGTCCGTCTTGTGCGCCTCGGTTTCGCGCACGCCGCGCATCTCGTGCAGGATGACGGGAATACCGGACTGGGCGATCTGCCATGCGGCTTCGCTGCCGGCCAGGCCGCCGCCGATGACATGAATGGGGGAATGGGAGCTGTGCTTCGTCATGGCGCGTTCATAGAGCAAAACGGATCGGCCCGGAAGGGCGGGTACGTCGCCGCGTGGCGTCTCTGCGCGCGCCGTCACAAACGAAAGCGGCGCCCCGAAGAGCGCCGCTGGCATACAGTCTCGAAAATCCGCCGATTAACGGTAGGAGCGCGAGGCGATGTTGCGAATGTCGAAACGCGTGATGCCGATGTCGGACAGGGCGTGGTTCGACAGGTTGCCGAGTTCGGCAACGGTGCGGCGGTAGTTGATCCAGCTCTTGGCGATGCGAATGGGGTTCATGGTCTTATCCTTCGGTAACATGGTGAGCGGCATTCATTTCAGCCATCTCGTTGACGCTGCTTATACGCCCATGGTTTGGGAAGGTGGAGTGCAAAGACTATGCATCTGCCATGCATTTGTGCAGATGCCTGCACATTTGGCAAGCATCCAATCGGTCTGACCAATTTTGCAGCGTATCGCGGAGGGAACGCAGAACGGGTCGAAAAAGCGACGTCGAAACGCTGGATCTCACAAACGAAAACGCCCTCCGGCAGGACCAAAGGGCGCTTGAATTTTCGAAGCTTTGCGGCTGATGTCGCTTAGCGAACAGCCTTGCGAGCGACGCTGAGAATCTCGCTGCGGCCGATGCCGAGGTCGCTCAGTTCCCGATCGCTCATGCGGCCGAGTTCCGAAACGGTCTGACGATACTTGCGCCATGTGGAGAAAGAGCGGGTGATGTTCATGTCCGGTTTCCTTTTTGGAAGTGCCGGCATATCGCACCGGCGCGTTGTCATGACGCTGATATAGCCAATCAAATCGATTAGAGGCAGGGTGTTTGCTGCATCGCACCCATGCGGCCCGCGCAAGCCTCGCCAAGGGGAAGGGGCGGGAGGTGGCGACAAGGACTCCGGACGGAGATGGTGACATCCCTGCGCGCGATCGCCGGAAAAACCGCATTTTCCCTTTGATCCCCAGGGAACGGGTGTTATAGAGACGCCGCGCTCGGGAAGGCCTGGACCCGGTTGCGGCAGGAATAGTGTATCTCCCGCCCATCCGTAGAGACCAGGCAGCCGCTTCTGAACGCGGGTATGGTGAAATTGGTAGACACGCCAGATTTAGGTTCTGGTGCCGTAAGGCGTGGGAGTTCAAGTCTCTCTACCCGCACCAGATAGACGAATGGGTCGGTATAGATCCGGCGGCAACGCTGTTTTGCTTGCAAAATGGCGTTCGATTTGCGTAAAGCCACTCCCGGCACCCGGATCGGCTCGCCTGAAGCATTCAACGGCAGAGCCCTGTCAACGTGAAATGAAGGTTGGAACATGCAGGTTATCGAAACGCTCGCGGATGGGCTGAAGCGCGAACTCAAGGTCGTCATCCCGGCAAAGGACATGCAGGCGCGCATGAACGAGCGCCTCGCCGATGCCAAGGACAAGGTCAAGATCAACGGCTTCCGTCCGGGCAAGGTACCGGTTGCACATCTCAAAAAGATGTACGGCAAGTCGATCATGGCCGAACTCGTCAACGAATTGGTCCGCGACAAGCCTACCGAGATCCTGTCGGAGCGCGGCGAAAAGTCTGCGACCCAGCCGGAAGTGGCGATGACCGAGGACGAGGCGGAAGCCGAAAAGATCCTGAGCGCCGAAGCTGATTTCGAATTCACGCTCGCCTATGAAGTCATCCCGGCCATTGAACTGAAGGACGTCAGCGGCATCAAGATCACGCGCGAAGTGGTCGATATCGCCGAAGACGAAGTTACCGAGCAGATCATGCGCATCGCTGAAAGCGCGCGCACCTTCGAAGATAAGACCGGTGCAGCCGAGAATGGCGACCGCGTCACGATCGACTACCTCGGCAAGGTCGACGGCGAAGCCTTCGACGGCGGCAAAGACGAAGACGCGGAGCTGGTTCTCGGCTCCAACCGCTTCATCCCCGGCTTCGAAGAGCAGCTGGTCGGTGCTTCCACCGGCGACGAAAAGACGATCAATGTCACGTTTCCGGCAGAATATCCGGCTGCGAACCTCGCCGGCAAGGAAGCCACCTTCGACATCAAGGTCAAGTCGGTTGCCGCCCCCGGCGCTGTCGAGATCAACGACGAACTGGCCACCAAGCTCGGCGTCGAATCGGCTGACAAGCTGAAGGAAATCGTCCGCGGTCAGATCGAAAGCCAGTACGGCTCGATGACGCGCCAGAAGGTCAAGCGTCAGATGCTCGACCAGCTGGACGAAATGTACCAGTTCGACACCCCGCAGCGTCTCGTCGATGCCGAGTTCGAAAACATCTGGCGCCAGATCAACACCGATCTGGAACAGGCCGGCAAGACCTTTGCCGATGAAGAAACGACGGAAGAAGAAGCCCGCGTCGAATACCGCAAGCTTGCGGAACGCCGCGTTCGTCTCGGCCTCGTTCTCTCGGAAATCGGCGAAAAGGCCGGCGTCACCGTCACCGACGAAGAAATGCAGCGTTCGCTGTTCGACCAGCTTCGCCAGTTCCCCGGCCAGGAAAAGCAGATCATCGACTACTTCCAGAAGACCCCGGGTGCTGCCGCTTCTCTGCGCGCCCCGCTGTTCGAAGAAAAGGTCGTCGATCATCTCCTTTCCGAGGTCAGCGTGACCGACAAGACGGTCAGCAAGGAAGAACTGATGGCAGATGACGAGGACGGCAACGACAAGCCGGCCAAGACGTCTGGCAAGAAGAAGTCGGCCGCCAAGGCCGACGCTGCCGAAGGCGAGGAAACCGCCGAAGCCGCCGCACCGAAGAAGAAGGCCGCTTCCAAGAAGAAGGCCACGGACGACAGCGCCGCCGAGTAATCGGCACGCAGTCCGGATATTGAAAACCCCGCCGGTTTCGCCGGCGGGGTTTTTTGTTTGCGGCGGTAAGCGTTGGCTTGCGACGCGGAATTCGGCCCCGCTCATGTGCGGCTGCCCCTCACCCTAGCCCTCTCCCCGCATGCGGGGAGAGGGGACGCGGTTGCGCTTTCGTATCTTTCCGAGATTAAGCAGGCAGCTACAGGCGACGAATGCTAACTTGAGGTCCCTTCTCCCCGCGCGCGGGGAGAAGGTCGCGGCAGCGGGATTAGGGGTTCTTCGCTCTTCGTCTGCGGCCGGTGCTTCACCCATTCTCAGGGCGTGCTGCCCTTCAGGTCGCCCATGCGGTTCCAGGCGTCGAGACCGGCGATCTTGTAGGCTTCGGCGAGCGTCGGGTAGTTGAAGGTGTTCTCGACGAAGTATTCCACCGTGCCTTTGAGGTTGAGGACGGCCTGGCCGATATGGACGAGTTCGGTCGCCCCTTCGCCGACGATGTGGATGCCGAGAAGGCGGCGTGTCTTGAGCGAGAAGATCAGTTTCAGAAGGCCCGAATCAAGGCCCATGATGTGCCCGCGCGAGGTCTCGCGGAAGCGCGCGATGCCGCATTCATAGGGAATGCCACGGGTCTTGACCTCTTCCTCGGTCAGGCCGCAGGTCGAGATCTCGGGGACGGCGTAGATGCCGTAGGGGAAGAACTTCGGCGGCTCCTTCGCGATCGCGCCGACGGCCACGCGTGCCGCGATCCGGCCCTGTTCCATGGAGGTCGAGGCAAGGCTCGGGAAACCGATGACGTCGCCGGCGGCGTAGATGTTGGGCACGGAGGTCTGGAACGTCTCGGGGTTGACGCTGAGCCGTCCGCGCGTATCGGCCTGCAGGCCGGCGGCCGCTAGGTTGAGCGATTCGGTCGCACCCATGCGCCCGGCTGCAAACAGCACCATCTCGCAGAGGATGACGCGGCCGCTGTCGAGGGTGATCTGGCATTTGCCATCCGGCAGCCGCTCCACCTTGTCGGCCTTCTGGCCGAGATGCAGCTTCATGTTGCGGTCGCGCAGTTGATAGGTGAAATCCTCGACGATTTCCTTATCGATGAAGTCGAGCATGGTCGATTTCGGGTCGATGATCGTCACGGCCGTATCGAGCGCACTGAAGATCGTCGCATATTCGATGCCGATGACGCCGGCGCCGATGACGGCCATGGAGCGCGGGAGTTCCTCGATGTCGAGAAGCTCGTCACTGTCCAGCACGGTCTTGCCGTCGAAGGGAATATAGTCGGGGCGGAACGGCTTCGTGCCGACGGCAAGCAGGATGCTCGTGCCGGTGATCTGCACCACCTCGCCGTCTTCCTTGACGATCTGCATGGTGTTGACATCGACGAAGCTCGCGCGTCCGCGGATATGCTGCACGCGGTTGCGGGCGAACTGGTGCTCCAGAACCTCGACCTCGTGGTCGAGGGTGATGATCAGGCGGCGGCGCAGGTCCTCGGCGCTGATCTGTTCCTTGACGCGATAGGCGCGCCCGTAGAAGCCACGTTCGCGCCAGCCGGAGAGGTTCAGCGCCGTCTCGCGCATCGTCTTCGAGGGAATGGTGCCGGTGTGCACGGAAACGCCGCCGACGCGTTTGCCCTGCTCGATCACCACCACTTTCTTGCCGAGCTTGGCGGCCTGGATGGCGGCGCGACGGCCGGCGGGGCCGCTGCCGACGACGATGAGGTCATACTGCATCATGGAATGTTTCCGATAGGATGATGAATCGTTGTGCGTTGCGGCAAATGTCGCGCGTCAATGCCCTATAGGTCAATCATGGAGACTGTATGAACGACGCAAAATGGCGAGAAACCGACAGGGTGGCAAGCCCTGCGCGAGCCTGAGGGGCCGCGGGCAGGAAAGTCTCTAGATGAGGCGCAGTCCCCGGAGGCTCGCATGACCGTCGCGGCCGATGATGATGTGGTCGTGGACCATGACGCCGAGCGGCTTTGCCGTATCGATGATGGTCTTCGTCATGTCGATATCCGCCCGCGACGGCGTCGGATCGCCCGAGGGGTGGTTGTGCACGAGGATGACGGCGGTCGCCGAAAGTTCCAGCGCCCGCTTGACGACCTCGCGCGGATAGACGGGCGTATGGTCGATGGTGCCTGTCTGCTGGACTTCGTCGGCAATCAGGGCATTGCGCTTGTCGAGGAACAGGATTCGGAACTGCTCGCGCGTCTCGTTGGCCATGGCGGCGTGGCAATATTCGATCACCTGCGACCACGAGGAGAGCACCTTCTTGCCCCGCAACTCGCTTTTCAACATGCGGTGGGCAATGGTCGAGACGAGCTTCAGGTCGAGGGCTACGGCCTCTCCGATGCCCTTGACCTCCTGCAGCAGCGCCGGCGGCGCACCAAGGACCCCGGAGAGGGTGCCGAACCGGTCGAGAAGCGCCTTGGCGATCGGCTTGGTATCGCGGCGCGGGATGAGGCGGAACAAGAGAAGTTCGAGGAGTTCGTAATCGGCAAGCGCCGTGTCGCCATTGTCGCGGTAACGGCTTCTCAGCCTGTCGCGATGTCCGTGATAGTGCGCCTCGTCGGCATCTTTCACAGGCGGCTTCGGCGCAAACCGTCCCTGTCTCGACGGTGACGCGGGGCGCGCCGGCTGGTCGGCGAAGAAGCCGCGCTCGTCCGCAGGCTCCTGCGCGTCGCCGTCGAGATCGAAGGGAGGTTTTGTGCCCATCACGCCGCCGGTAGGCCGGGTCGGTCGAGACCGGCGGGCGAGAGCGTGAAGATCTCGCAGCCATCGGCGGTGACGCCGACGGCATGTTCGTATTGGGCCGAAAGCGACCGGTCGCGCGTGACCGCCGTCCAGCCATCCGCCAGTACCTTCACATGCGGCCGGCCGAGATTGATCATCGGCTCGATGGTGAAGATCATGCCTTCACGCATTTCCGGCCCGTCGCTGGCCCGGCCGTAATGCAGAATGTTCGGCGCATCATGAAACAGCCGCCCGACGCCGTGGCCGCAAAAATCCCGCACCACGGAGCAGCGTTCGGCTTCTGCAAAGGTCTGGATGGCCTCGCCGATCGCGCCGATGCGGGCGCCGGGCTTCACCGCGGCGATGCCGCGCATCAGGCACTCATGCGTCACCTCCAGCAACCGCTGTGCCGCGCGCTTGATCTCTCCGACCGGATACATCCGGCTCGAATCGCCATGCCAGCCGTCCACCACATAGGTCACGTCGATATTGACGACGTCGCCTTCGCGCAGCGGCTTGTCGTTGGGAATGCCGTGGCAGACGACATGGTTGATCGAGGTGCAGGACGATTTGGTGTAGCCGCGATAGTTCAGCGTCGCGGGGAGAACGCCGTTCTCCATGCCGAAGTCGAACACGAACCGGTCGATCGCATCCGTGGTGACGCCCGGCTTGACGATATCGACCAGCGCATCGAGACAGCGCGCGGTGATAAGGCAGGCCCGACGCATGCCCTCGAAATCCTCTGCCGTGTGCAGTCGGATGACGCCGGTGTTTCGCGTGGGCGCGGCCGCCGCTTCGATGTAGTTGACCATAGCCCGACTCTTCCTGCTTGCCTGTCTTGCGTCTTCTGCGGTTCTGGAGATCCCGCCTGGGTGATGCCCTTGGGGATGCATGTCGACCGTTAGGCCGACCTCAAGCCTATGCTAGAGGCAAGGACGGATGTCGGCAATGAAGGCGATCACAAAACCAACGTCCAAACGGTCGAAGTCTTGGAAATATTTGGCCCGCCTTCGGGCACCGGCCGTTCGCTCAGGCGCGAACCCGGACATAGGAGCCTGGAGCTTCCTCGATCGAGTTCATCGAGCCGCCCGTTCGTCGGGCAGGAACCCGCTCGCCATCGAGCGAGGCCACCCAGTCATGCCAGTTCGGCCACCACGAGCCTGATGTTTCCTTGGCGCTCGCAATCCAGTCTTCCAGCTCGCCGACCGGCGGGCCGCCCGTCCAGAACTGGTACTTCCGCTTGTCCGGCGGATTGACCACGCCGGCGATATGGCCGGAACCGGACAGGACATAGGTGACCTCGCCGCCGAAGGCGCTGCTGCCGAGAAAGACGGATTTCGCCGGCGCGATATGATCTTCCCGCGTCGCGAGGTTGTAGACGGGTATCGTCACGTCCTTCAGCGACAGCGTCTTGCCCGCCAGCACCATCTCGCCGCGGCTGAGCTTGTTCTCGAGGTAGCAATTGCGCAGGTAGAACGAGTGGTTCGCCGCCGGCATGCGGGTCGAATCGGCGTTCCAGTAGAGAAGGTCGAAGGCCGAGGGCTCGACGCCCTTCAGGTAGTTGTTGACGAAATAGGGCCAGATCAGTTCGGAAGCGCGCAGCATGTTGAAGGCAAGCGCCATGCTCGACCCTTCGAGATAACCTTTCTCGCTCATGCGCTTTTCGATCTGCGAGATCTGGTCCTCATCGACGAACACCTTCAGATCGCCGGCATGGGTGAAATCGACCTGTGTCGTGAAGAGTGTTGCGGACCGGACGCGCCGGTCGCCTTCCTGCGCATGCAGCGCGAGCGTCGCCGCGAGCAGCGTGCCGCCGACGCAGTAGCCCACCGCGTTGACCTCGTCTTCGCCGGTCGCCTGCTTGACTGTGTCGAGGGCGAACCCGATGCCCTCGCGCGCATAGGATTCCCAGTCCTTGGCCGCGTGGCGCTCGTCGGGGTTCACCCAGGAGATGACGAAGACCGTGTGGCCCTGGTCCACGGCCCATTTTATGAAGGACTTCTGCGGATTAAGGTCGAGAACGTAGAATTTGTTGATCCAGGGCGGGCAGATGAGGAGAGGGCGCTTCAGCACCGTTTCCGTCATCGCATCGTACTGAATGACCTGACAGACGTCGCTTTGCGCCAGCACTTTGCCCGGCGTCAGCGCGATGTTCTCGCCGATTGCAAACTTGCTCGTGTCGCTCTGGCGCAGGCGCAGATCGCCCTTGCCGGAGAGAATGTCCTCGGCCAGCATCCGCATGCCATTGACGAGATTGGCGCCATTGGCGGCGACCGTCTCGCGGTAGAGCTGCGGATTGGTCGCGATGAAGTTGGATGGGGAGAGGGCCTCCGTGACCTGCCGCACATAGAACGCGGCCTTGTGGCGCGTATGCTCATCCAGCCCGTCCGTCTGCGTCACCATCTTCTCCGCCCAGTCGGAGAGGACGAGATAGGCCTGCCGCAGCATGTCGAAGAAGGGGTTGGCGACCCAGTCGGGGTCGGCGAAGCGCTTGTCGCGCAGTGGCTCGGCTGCCGGCGTCTCGCTTGGCGGTATGTCGAGGCCGCTGACCTTCTGCAGGCTGCGCGTCCACATGCCCATCATGCTGGTCATCAGATGCGTCTGCGCCTCGAACGACCGGCGCGGATCCGACATCCAGTATTCGGAAACCTTGGAGAGGGTCTTCACCAGATCCGTCATCGGATCGGCGATCGTATCGACCTTCTCGCCGCTTTCGCGCGGCGCAAGCCAGGCGGACGCGGCCTTGCCGACATGCTCCAGCGAGCGGGCCAGGTTGACGGTCAGGGCCTCAGGATCCTTGATCAGATAAGCTTCGACGGCTTTCGGATCGAAGCCTGGAAAAGCGCGTCCGCCGTTGCCGGTCGTCTTATCGTCTCCCACCAGATCCTCCCGCCATATCTCTTTGTTTTGGCTTTTTACATTCTGCCGGAATATCACTACAAGTGCCAGCGGATGTTGCCATGCGGGGCAGGGAAGCGCCACGCACATCGGCAACCACCGGACGATCTAAGTTTTAGAGGGCTATCATGAAATTGCTGTCGGGACATTCGATGCTGCGCACTGCGGCGATCAGCGCGCTCTGCGCCACTGCCGTCGGCTGCACGACCCCTGAGGCCGATCGTACGCCGGCCTATACCTCCACGATGGCGCGCCCGGTGCCGACGGATGTCTATCCGCGCATCGAGGGCAAGCTCTCCGCCGCTGCGCCGCAAATGACGAACGAGGAGGCCACGAGCGTTTCGACGCGGCTGAGCGCGCTCTCGGCACGCCGGGCGTCAGGCGCGATCTCGGAGGCCGAATACCGCCGCCGTCTTGCCGAACTGAACGCGCTTGCGGAGCATCACGGTGCCGACACGCTCAACGAGATTCGCAATTAAGGCTTGCCTTTCGAGCCGTTTGGACGCAAAGCCAGAACGTCGACCGAGGGGTGGATCAGGCCTTTTCATGAGGCGTTTCCGGTCGTGCTGCAGCGTTGCAGGCGGTAGGGCACGTCCTGCCATGTTGCAGATCCCCCGCCTGTCGTAGCGTTTCCGGTGTGCGGTCGAAAACGCCAGCTTCGGAAAGGGTGCGACGGGCATACTGCAGAAGAACGCGTCATCATTTTGCCGATACGCTGTTTACATTACATCAAAGTGAACGCCCTCACGCGCGTCCGGCCGGATGCAGGCGTTCTGGACAAGGTCAGAGAGATGGAAGAGTTTCATAAAGTCCGGCGTCTGCCGCCCTACGTCTTCGAACAGGTCAATCGCCTGAAGGCGAGCGCGCGAGCGGGCGGCGCCGACATTATCGACCTCGGCATGGGCAATCCCGACCTTCCGACACCCCAGGCCATTGTCGACAAGCTCTGCGAGGTCGTGCGCGATCCGCGCACCCATCGCTATTCCTCGTCCAAGGGTATTCCCGGTCTTCGCCGGGCGCAGGCCGCCTATTACGCCCGTCGTTTCGGCGTGAAGCTCAATCCCGACACCCAGGTTGTGGCCACGCTCGGCTCCAAGGAAGGCTTCGCCAACATGGCGCAGGCCATCACGGCGCCCGGCGACGTCGTGCTTTGCCCGAATCCGACCTACCCGATCCACGCCTTCGGCTTCCTGATGACCGGCGGCGTCATCCGCTCCATCTCGGTGGAACCGGACGATACGTTCTTCCCGCCGCTGGAACGGGCGATCAAGCATTCGATCCCCAAGCCGATCGCGCTGATCATCAACTATCCGTCGAACCCGACGGCGCATGTCGCGACGCTCGATTTCTACAAGGAAGTCGTCGCCTTCGCCAAGCGCAACGACATCGTCATCCTGTCGGACCTCGCCTATTCCGAGATCTACTTCGGCGACACGCCGCCGCCGTCCGTTCTGGAAGTTCCCGGCGCGATGGATTGCACCGTCGAGTTCACCTCCATGTCGAAGACCTTCTCGATGCCCGGCTGGCGCATCGGTTTCGCGGTCGGCAACGAGCGCCTGATCTCGGCGCTGACGCGGGTGAAGTCCTATCTCGACTACGGCGCCTTCACGCCGATCCAGGTTGCAGCCACGCACGCGTTGAACGGTGACGGCTCCGATATCTCCGAAGTTCGCGCCGTCTACAAGCGCCGCCGCGACGTGCTGGTCGAGAGCTTCGGCAAGGCCGGCTTCGAGGTGCCGCCGCCGGAAGCGACGATGTTTGCATGGGCCAAGATCCCGGAGAAATTCCGGCATCTCGGGTCGCTCGAATTCTCCAAGCTGCTCGTCGAGAAGGCCGACATCGCGGTCGCCCCCGGCATCGGCTTCGGTGAGATGGGCGACGACTACGTCCGCATCGCGCTGGTTGAAAACGAGCACCGCATCCGCCAGGCGGCACGGAACCTGAAGAAGTTCCTGTCCACCGCCGACGACACGCTGCACAACGTGATTTCGCTCAACGCCCGTCGCTAGGCGTTCGCGACACGACTGACAATCGAAGACACATCTTCCCGCCGCAGCGTCGGCGGGACAATTTTCAGACAGTAGGGATGATGAGTATGGCAGACGCGCTGAGAATCGGCATTGCGGGCTTGGGCACCGTGGGCGCCTCTCTGGTCCGCATCCTCACCGAACGCCGTGACTCGCTTGCCACGACCTGCGGCCGCCCGATCGAGGTCGTCGCGGTCACAGCGCGCGATCGCGCCAAGGATCGCGGCATCGCGCTTGCCGATGACATCTGGTTCGCAGACGCGGGAGCGCTCGCTGCAGAAGCTGAGATGGACGTGTTCGTCGAGCTCATGGGCGGCGCGGGCGATCCGGCTTACTCCGCCGTCAAGACAGCGCTCGCCCGCGGCATCCATGTCGTGACCGCCAACAAGGCACTGCTCGCGAGCCACGGCATCGAGCTTGCCGGCATTGCCGAGAAGCATGGCGCGCTTCTGAACTACGAGGCTGCCGTCGCCGGCGGTATTCCCGTCATCAAGGCGCTGCGCGAGTCGATGACCGGCAACACGATTGCCCGCGTCTACGGCATCATGAACGGGACCTGCAATTACATCCTGACCAAGATGGAGAAGGAAGGCCTGAGCTTCGAGGCGTGCCTCAAGGAAGCGCAGCGCCTCGGCTATGCCGAAGCCGACCCGGCCTTCGACATCGAGGGCAACGATACGGCTCACAAGCTGGCGATCCTTACCAGCCTTGCCTTCGGCACCGCCATCGCGGCTGACGATATCTACCTCGAAGGCATCACCAATATCTCGATCGAGGACATCCAGGCGGCGTCCGATCTCGGCTACCGGATCAAGCTTCTCGGCGTCGCCCAGCGCACCGACAGCGGCGGCATTGAGCAGCGGGTGCACCCGACCATGGTGCCGTTCGATTCCGTCATCGCCCAGGTCGATGGGGTTACCAATGCGGTGGCGATCGAGTCGGATATCCTCGGCGAGCTTCTGATGGTCGGTCCCGGTGCCGGCGGCAACGCGACGGCCTCGGCCGTGCTTGGCGATATCGCCGACATCGCCAAGAGCCGCCCCGGCGCCCAGCACGTTCCGGCCTTCGGCCGCCCGGTCGCGGCGCTCATCCCCTACACGCGCGCGCAGATCCAGAGCCATGAAGGCGGCTATTTCATCCGGCTGAAGGTCATCGACCGCGCCGGCGTCTTTGCCAGTGTCGCATCCCGCATGGCCGAGAACGGCATCTCGCTCGAGTCGATCATGCAGCATTCCAAGCACACGCAGGAAACCGGCAAACCGCAGACGATCATTCTCGTCACGCATGCGACGGCCGAGCATTCGGTTCGCGATGCGGTGGCGGCCATCAAGGGCGAGGGCTATCTCGTCGGCGAACCGCAGGTCATCCGCATCGAGCGTCCGAAGGATTACTGAGATCGGCGCTGTCTCGTCCGCAATGTCGGCCGCGCGCTCCTTGTCAGACGGGGACGCGCGCCCATGAGCGAGCTTCCGGACCCGGTTCCGCGGGCCTTTCTTGGCGTCGAGACCTCCGTCACAGGGCAGAGGTGGGTGTCGCGGCTGGATCAGGCGGGCCAGAACCGCGCCTTGGCGATCAGCCAGGTCCACGGGCTTCCCGATCTGATTTCGCGTGTCCTCGCCGGTCGTGGCGTCCAGCAGGAAGATGCGATCGCCTTCCTCGATCCCACCATTCGCAGCCTGATGCCGGACCCCGACAAGCTCACCGACTGCCGCAAGGCGGCGGTCCGCATCGCCGATGCAATCGCACGGCAAGAGCGCGTCGCCATCTTCGGCGACTACGATGTCGATGGCGCAGCGTCATCCGCCATCCTCTATCGCCTGCTCACCCATTTCGGCGTGACGGCGGAAATCTACATTCCGGACCGGATCTTCGAAGGATACGGCCCAAACCCAGGCGCCATCGACAAGCTGATCGACAACGGTGCCGGCCTGATCGTCACGGTCGATTGCGGCTCGACCAGCCATGAATCATTGCAACGCGCGCGGACGCGCGGCATCGACGTCGTCGTCATCGACCACCATCAGGTCTCCGGTGAACTCCCGCCGACGGTGGCGCTGGTGAACCCCAACCGGGAAGACGATC
This sequence comes from Rhizobium sp. PP-CC-3A-592, assembly GCF_003217095.1. GTDB lineage: Bacteria > Pseudomonadota > Alphaproteobacteria > Rhizobiales > Rhizobiaceae > Ferranicluibacter. Next base: position 52,386 of record NZ_QJSR01000001.1, on the reverse strand, counting down.
TGTCGGGGCAGGGGCATCTCTGCGCGGCCGGCGTGGTCATGCTGGTGCTCGTCAACCTGCTCCGTGTCCTGCGCGAGCGGGGCGATCTCCGCGCCGGCAGTTTCGATCTCCTGTCCCACCTCGATATCGTAGCACTCGCGACCGTCTGCGACGTGGTGCCTCTGAAGGGTCTGAACCGGGCCTATGTCGTCAAGGGGCTGATCGCCGCGCGCCATATGAAGAACCCCGGTCTTGCCGCGCTCTTCCGCAAAGCTGGCCTCAGCGGTCCCGTCACGCCCTACCATTTCGGGTTTCTCGTGGGACCGCGCATCAATGCCGGCGGTCGCATCGGCGATGCGGCTCTCGGCAGCCGTCTCCTGACGCTGGACGACAGCAACGAGGCCGACGCCATTGCCGCCCGCCTTGACGAACTGAACCGCGAACGCCAGGCAATCGAGCAGGTGATGCTGATGGAAGCCCAGGCCGAGGCGCTGGCGGAATACGGCAATGGCGACGGTGCCTCCGTGATCGTCACGGCGCGGGAAAACTGGCATCCCGGCATCGTCGGCCTGCTCGCGGCCCGCCTCAAGGAAAGCTTCCGCCGCCCTGCCTTCGCCATTTCCTTCGACCTCAATGGCCGTGGAACCGGTTCCGGCCGCTCGATTGCCGGTTTCGATATCGGCAAGGTCGTTCGTGCGGCGGTCGAGGAGGGGCTTCTCGTCAAGGGCGGCGGCCACGCCATGGCAGCGGGCCTGACCGTCGAGCGCGCCAATCTCGGGCGTCTGCGCCACTTCCTCGAGGAGCGCGCTGCCCGCACGGTTCACGATCTCGTGGCCGCGGAAACCGTGAAGATCGATGGTGCGCTTGCGGCCTCCGGCGCGACCATCGAGCTGATCGACCGGCTGGAGCAGGCCGGCCCCTACGGCTCCGGCCATCCGCAGCCGATCTTCGCCATTCCCGCACACAGGGTCCGCGACGTACGGCAGATCGGAACGGACCACGTGAAGGTAACGCTCGAGGGGCAAGATGGCGCCCGTCTCGACGCCATTGCCTTCCGCGCTTTCCAGACGCCTCTGGGTGACTTTCTTCTTGCCTCACGGGGAATGACCATCCATCTCGCTGGAAGCCTCTCGGCCGATATCTGGCAAGGTACACGCCGGGTCCAGCTGCGCATTCTCGATGCTGCACGCGCCTTGTAGGCAGACCAGAGACATCCGGACGATCTCGGTGACGCTCAAGGTGGAGTGATCGATCCAGCCTCTCGGGAAGCCGCGATATCGCATAACGACATGCCAGGATAACGCATCAGACACGTCCGCAGCACAGTCATCGCGTCGATCATAAATATGGGGGAAAGCCAGGTGGTACGCCCTAGGGGAGTCGAACCCCTCTTCCCAGAATGAAAATCTGGTGTCCTAACCGATAGACGAAGGGCGCATTCGCTGGTGGCCGGCTTATAGGCTGAGGATCACCCGGAGGCAAGAGGAAAAACGCGGCAAGTCAAGAATTTCGTGACCTGCGCTCAGGCGTATTTCTCACGCAATACCAACGCGATGCGCAGTAGCGCTAAAGCTTGCAATCAAGAGGAAAGGGGGAGAGGTTTTAACCGCAAAGTGGTACGCCCTAGGGGAGTCGAACCCCTCTTCCCAGAATGAAAATCTGGTGTCCTAACCGATAGACGAAGGGCGCAGTCGCTTTGCGGTGGGCGTCTTATAGTCAGCGGTTTTGGGGACCGCAAGCCGCAAATGTCATTTTGTCGTAAAAATATCATGGCTGTGGACGACGATAGCAAGCGTGCGAAAAAGCAGCGTCAAATCAGCCGCTTACGCATCCCGCGGGCCGCAGGCCCAGTTCCAGTCGCGTCGCGGTCCGATGTCGATATGGACGGACTGGGTGTGGCAATACGTGCCCACGCCGCCGCGCCCTTCGGACGCGCGCAGGAAGGTCGCGACATCCCACTTGCTGACGCCCGCCACCTGGATATCAGCTGCCTCGCAGGTCAGGTGCCGCGACTGCGGCCGACCGCCCACCTTGATGTTGTGGCTGAGGCTGCGCCGACCGGACGTGACGAGCACCTTCTTGCCGAAATGCCGCTCCACCGACTTCAGGATGTTCAACAGCTGCGGTTTGAAGCAGCCGGTCTCCACCGTTTCCGTCTGTAGGAGAAGGCCGCTGGGCGCCAGCCGGGCGAGACCGGAGAGCGAGGCCATCTGGACCTTGGGGCTGTTGTCGTCGTGATTCTCGGCCGTATCGTCCACCGTCGCGAACATCGAACGCGCGCGGATGCCGGGCAGGGCGGTATAGCTGAGCGCCGCCACCTGCTGCGGCGCCATGCCTGGGACCGTCTTGTTGTTAGCCGGCTTGCCGGATGCACTCATGTCAGCGCCCCCCTGGGACTTGCCGAACAGCCCGATCAGGGACGACGACGCCCGCGTTGCGTCAACCGCCGGCGGTACCGCCGCGGGCCTCAGGCTCGCCAGCGCAGCCTCGGCCGGCATCTCGTTTTTTGTTGATGCAGGCGCTGCCGCGCCCTGAACCTGATACCCGGCATCCGTGGACTGAAGCGGCAATGGTTGGGGGGATACGGGTGGCATTGCCTGACCCTGTGGGGCCGCGCGGAAAAGGCTCGCGGGCGATGACCCGCCGCCGGAGACGGGCGAGGCACCCGCCGTGCCGCCGACGGAAAAGATGCTGCTCGACGTTGCTTGCAACCCCGTTCCCTGCATGACGATGGCACCCGGCTGTGCAGGCGCCTGCGGCTGTGCAGTCTGCTGCGCAGCGGCAGGACGGCTTGAGGCTTGCTCAGTCTGAGAGGTGGCGGAAACCGGGCCCGACGCGACGACCGGCACATCCGTTTCGCCGACGTCGGGTGCAACGACACCCTCGACCAACTGATCCGTAACCGGCTTGCCCGTTACGCAGCCCGTCAAAAGCACCGCAGCGAAGACTGCACAGCCGACGCTTGCGAGAAAGGGTTTGGACGAAGGGCCGTATCGCAACGCTGCATCTCCCGAGCGACGACCCCGATCCATCGCAAGGGGCAGGGCCGCGCCATCATGGCCGATGCCCGAAAACCATATGTCCGGGCAGATCTTAAGGGAGAGCTATGCGCCAGCCCCGTTGCGTGGAGCTTGCGCCATGACCCTGCGGCAAGGGACCCTCGTCGCAGGGTGGTTCAACATGCAGCGGTTACGCGGAAGCGATCACCACGCGCCGGTGTTTTCCATGGACGACCACGGCTCCTGCGGCGCGAGCGGCTCGCCCTTCTGCAGAATCTCGATGGAGATGCCGTCCGGGGAGCGGACGAAGGCCATGTTGCCGTCGCGGGGTGGACGGTTGATGGTCACGCCGGCATCCATCAGCTTCTGGCAGATGGCATAGATATCATCGACCTCATAGGCGAGATGGCCGAAATTGCGACCGCCCGTATAGTCCTCCGTGTCCCAGTTGTAGGTCAGTTCAAGGCATGGGGACAGCCGCGACTGCGCGTGATCAACGTCGCCGGGCGCGGCGAGGAAGACCAGCGTAAAGCGCCCTTTTTCGTTTTCCGTGCGGCGCACCTCTTGCAGTCCGAACAGTGTGCCGTAAAAATGCAGTGCCTGATCAAGGTCCTTGACCCGAACCATGGTGTGCAGATAGCGCATGAAAGCCCTCTCTCCTGTTGTTGTCCCTCCTATCTAGCGCTGCGCCAGCTAGACACAAGGCTTGAGTCATAGCTTACCGAAAGCGGCAAATTTCGTCCTTAGGGCTTGCCCATAAGCGGCGGGACGATGTTATTCTGATGCTCAAGAATCAGTTAACCGCAGCAATCGTGATGCGTATTCGAGGGGCTGGCATATAATGGTGGACAGGATTTCGGCGAAAGATGTCGCACCAGATGAAGATTTCGGCGGTGACGCGCTCGATCTGATCGAGATCACCGGTGTTATCAAGTGGTTCGACGTCGCCAAGGGCTTCGGATTCATCATTCCGGATAATGGCATGCAGGACGTTCTTCTGCATGTGACCTGCCTGCGCCGCGATGGCTACCAGACGGTTCTGGAGGGTGCGCGCATCGTCGCGCTGATCCAGAAGCGCGACCGGGGATACCAGGCCTTCCGCATTCTCTCGATGGATCAATCGACCGCGATCCACCCCTCGCAACTGCCGCCCGTCAAGACCCACGTTCAGGTGACGCCCACCAGCGGCCTCGAGCGCGTGCTCGTGAAGTGGTTCAACCGCACCAAGGGCTTTGGCTTCCTGACGCGTGGCGACGGCACCGAGGACATCTTCATCCACATGGAAACCCTGCGCCGCTTCGGCCTCACCGAGTTGCGCCCCGGCCAGACCGTGCTCGTGCGTTTCGGCGATGGCGACAAGGGCCTGATGGCCGCGGAAATCCACCCCGACGTGCCCGCACCCGCCGGCCGCGCGCATTGACGGTCGTCAGATGCTGAGTCTGCGCCAAGCTGCACGCCGCACCATTCTCGTGGTCGGTATGCTGCTGTCGGCAGCGCCTTCCTATGCCGCGGACCTAACGTTCGAAAAGGCGCCGCTGAGGATCGCCACGACCGACGGCAAGACGCATACCTTCACCGTGGAGCTCGCGCTCGACAGCAACCAGCGCGCCCAGGGCCTGATGTTCCGCCGCGAAATGCCAGCCGATCACGGCATGTTCTTCGACTTCGGCCAGACGCGTCAGGTGATGATGTGGATGAAGAACACGTTTCTTCCACTGGACATGCTGTTCGTTTCGAAAGACGGCAAGGTGGAAACCATCCATGAAAACGCCGTCCCGCACTCCGAATCCATTATCGACTCCCGCGTCCCCGTCGCCTATGTCGTCGAACTGAACGCAGGCGTGGCAAAAACCCTATCGATCACCCCCGGCGCTCGCGTAGAACTGCCATCGCAGCTTCCGGCGGCCAAGCCGGACTGATGGGTAGAGCTTATCGAGGGTTTCTCAGCGCATGTTGAGAGACAGATCCGAATCGCTTGACGGCCTACTTGTAAAGCAACGCACGCTTCCACAGCATATGAGAATGCGGCGTATCAGACCTTAGAATTCTCTTTGAAAAATGTGGCGACCCCTGCAGGGCTCGAACCTGCGACAACCTGCTTAGAAGGCAGGTGCTCTATCCAGCTGAGCTAAGGGGCCGATGGCGCTGCTGTCAGCGGCGCGGGTGGTGTCAGTGCGTCCAGGGCTGCATGCGGCTGTAGCGGAAGTTGTCGCTGTAGGAGACATTCTTCCGGGTCGGGTCCTTCGGTGCGATGACGCGATATTCGATGCCGTTACGCTCGGCGTAGGCGACGGCGGCTTCTGCGCTTTCAAAGGTGAGCTTGACTTGCTGGCGGGTGTCGGCCGAGCTGGTATAGCCCATCATCGGATCGATCGTGCGGGGCGTCTCCTGATCGAATTCGAGCACCCAGAGATTGGTCTTGGCCTTGCCCGACTGCATCGCGGTCTTGGCGGGACGATAAATCTTGGCGGACATTCCTCAAACTCCAAGCATGGCAATTGCCGGCTCAGCCGGCTTTCCTGTGGCATAACGCACAAATGCTGAAAACGGAATGACCTTGATGCAAGCTCGACCGAATTTTCCGTCCGTAGCGTGGTCCAAATCGACCAGCAGCCATGCTGCGGACGAAGAGGCCCTCACATTCGAGGCGATACAATTTTATAAGGGGGAAAATGGTCGGAGTGGAGAGATTCGAACTCCCGACCCTCTGGTCCCAAACCAGATGCGCTACCAGGCTGCGCTACACTCCGTGCCGATGGGTGGGCAATACACGCTCGATGGCAGGGCCGCAAGGGCGAAAGGCGGACGGCCTTCGAATTATCACGACGATGGCGCGTTCCGTTACCCGCGATACGGTATCGCGGGAAAAGTGACGCTGTCGCGACCAGGTTGAAGCGGCGGGAGACTACTCACAATCCCCCGTCATCAGCTTCATCGCTGCCAGCGTGCGCTTCAACATCGGCTCCGAAATCGGCTTCGACAGGAAGACCGCGCCATTGGGCAGCGTGCCGTCGGCCGGGTTGTAGCGGCCGGAGATGATGACGAGAGGACAGGTGGGGTGGCGGGTTGCGGTGAGATGCGCCAGCTCGATGCCGTTCATCGAGCCGGGCATGTCGATGTCGGTGAGCAGCGCGGAGATCGCGGGGAGGGTGTCCATGACCTTCAGCGCCTGATCCGCATTTCCGGCCTCGATGACGGCAAGACCCATGTCGGAGAGGAGATCGGCAAGATCCATCCGGATCAGGCCGTCGTCTTCGACGACGAGGACGGGAGGGGAGCGCGGATGATCGGGCATCAATGTTCTTTCTGGAAGCTCTCGAGGTCGGCGGTTACGATGCAGCGCAGGCCGTCCGGCGCGTAGATCATCTCCACATGCCCGTCGGACGTGCCGTTCAAGCCCGCTGAAATCAGTCGGGAGCCTGAGCCTTTGACGAGCGGCTCCGCGACGGTTGGGCCGCCCCGTTCCCTCCAGATCATCTCGAAGCGGTCGGCCTCCGGCAGCACCACGCGCCAGCGTAGATCGACGCTGCCCGTCGGTACCGAGAGCGCACCATGCTTCACCGCATTCGTCGCGAGTTCATGCAGGATCAGCGACAGAGAGAGCGAGGGGCGGGAGCCGATCTTGAGGTTGGGGCCCGACGTCGCAAAGCGCGGCGCGGCGGGGTCGTCGTGCAGATCCGTCATTTGCTGGACGAGCTGGCGCACCGTCGATGTTCCGCGCCCGCCTTCGAGAATCGTATCATGCGCGGCGCTGAGCACGGCGAGCCGCTCGGAGAGCCGCTGGCGTGCCGAGGCGATATCGGGCGCATTGCGAAGGGTCTGCGAGGCGATCGCCTGGACCATGGCGAGCTGGTTCTTCAGCCTGTGCCCGAGTTCGTGGGAGAGAAGCTCCCGGCTGGCCTCCTCCGCCCGGAGGTCCGTCACATCGCGGGCCTGAACGAGGATGCCGTTGATCGCGCCGTCCTCCTGCCGCATCGGCTGGTAGACGAGGTCGATCAGCCGACGCTGCATCTCGCCATCCGGGCCCCGATTGAGCTGGATCGGCAGATCGCGCGCGATAAAGCTCTCGCCGGTTCGGTAGACGTTGTCGAGAATGTCGATGAACCCCTGGCGCACGACCTCGCTCACGGCGTCCGCCACGGTCTTTCCGATGATATCCCGGCCGACGCCGATCATCGTGTAATAGTCCTCGTTCGCATAATCGAAGACATGGTTCGGACCCACGAGCATCGCGATGCCGCCGGGGCTGAGTTCGAACACCTGCCGGAAACGCTCCCGCTGCGTCCGCTCCGCACGGCGTACCAAGACCTGCGTGGTGATTTCCGTACAGGCGCAGAACATGCCGAGCACCGTGCCCCAGGGGTCCCGCACCGGCGTGTAGGAAAAGGCGAAGTGCGTCTCTTCCGGATAGCCGTTGCGGTGCATGGTGAACTCGATGTCGTCCATCGACGTGCCGCGCCCCTCATAGGCATCGGTGATGATGGGTTCAACGGCGTCCCAGATGTCGTGCCACAATGCGCGGAACGACCGTCCGAAGGCGGCAGGATGCCGGTGCCCGCACATGGCGGCATAGCCGTCATTGTAAAGCGTGATCTGCTGTGGCCCCCAGACGATCAGCATCGGTTGGAGCGAGCCGAGCATGACGTTGGTCAGCGTTTTCAGCTCGACGCTCCAGTCCTCCCGCGCCCCGAGCGGTGTCCGTGACCAGTCCATCTCATCGAACAGGTTCCCGCAGTCGGGATTGGCAGGAAACATCAAGGGTCCTCATTCAGCAGGCGCCAGCATCAGCAAGCGCACGATTTCCCCGGCGATGTAGCGCCATGGCGGTAAATCTTCCAGTCTCATCTCTTTATCCGTCAGGGGATACCGATGTCGGCAAAGAGCGACACAGGTGTGCGTAAGTGAAAAACTACGGCTTCCCCGCACGGTTCGTCTGTGCCATGGACGCTGAAAGCGACGCACAAGGAAAGGTCTCGATTTGCCCGAACTCTCGCTTCCCCGCCGTCCGTTGAGACTGGCGCCCGATGTCATTTCCACACCGCGGGCCTATTACTGGTCAACGCCGATCATTCTGGCGCTGTGCGTCTTTTTGCTCGTCTGGGAAGGGCCGGGCGTGCTGCGGGATTTCACCATCAGCCAGAATCCGGTGCTGATCGAGGATGGCGACGTCCAGAACGGGCGCTGCACGACCCGCAAGGCCATCTTCACCGATTGCGAGGCCCGCCTCGTCTACAGCTATGGCGGCAAGGACTACGCGTCGGACGTCGAGATCATGTTCGTCGATTTCCATGTCGGGGACTACGAGACGGGCCTCGTCATCTCGGGCGATCATCCGGAACTGGCAACGATGAGCCTCGGCCTCGACAAGCTCTGGAACCGCATCATCACGCTGACGCTCTTCGTTCTCTTCCTCGGAGGTCTGGGCATTGGGATGATCTTCCTCAGCCTGCGGATCTGGCGCGTTCGCCGGCAGTTGCGGCATCCCGCCATGCTGGTTCCGGTGCCGGTGGAAATCGCCGCGTTCGATCGCAAGCGCAACATCCTCTCGATCACCTATAACGACACGATCGCGGACGACAAGACCAAGCGCTCGGCCTATACGCGGATGCGGAACGGCGAGGAGCCACTGATCGTCGGAGCGAGCGGGACCAAGCCCGTTGCTCTTGCCGTCCGGCACGGAAACACGGCTCTTCCCGTGCTGCTCGACGATCGCCTGAAGCGGATCGAGCTGACGGATGCGGAGCGCGCAGAGGCCCTTCTGCCTTTCGAGAGACCGGCCGACGAGCACGACGGTCGACCTCTGCTCGTGGAAACCCCGCGAAAGACGGTGTCGATCTGGAAGCGGCTGCAGATCGTCCTCGGCGTACTGCTTCTCATCGTGGTCGGCGTCGTCGGTTTCTGGCTCTGGTACGTTCTTGCCTCGGACACGCAGTTCCAGTCGCCGGGCATGGACATCAACAATATGATGCCGGCACCGGTCAACGAATGGGGCTGCGACCAGCTGAAGAAGCGCTTCGGCGATCAGCGCGCACCGTTCGGATGCACGGCCGGCGATTACACGAGCTGGAAGTGATCCCGGGCGCGACACGCCAGAGATGATGGCTCAGAGGCTATCTCTCCGGCCTTGAGGCGCTTTCAGAACATCGCGCAGGACGTCGAAAACCTTCGGCTCCTGCATTTGCGAAACGTTGAAGCGCATGAAGGTCGTCGCGCTCTGCGAGAGGCTGAAGGCGTTGCCGGGCGCAAGGACGAGACCGCGCTGCAGGGCGCTGCGCGCCACGTCGGCGGCATCCCTGTCCTCCGGAAGCCGGCACCAGAGGAACATGCCCGCCTGTGGGTCGAGCCACGGGGTGACGCCGAGGTTCTGGAGCCGGGTCGAGACGGTCTGCATCGCGGTCGCCAGCCGCTGGCGCAGCGTCTCCAGGTGCTTTCGGTAGCTGCCGTCGCTAAGGACGCCGTAGACAAGCTCGGCCGTCATGCGACCGCCGCCGAAGGTCGTCGCGATCTTCAGATCGGTCAGGCTGTCGATCCATTCGGGCTTTGCGGCGATGAAGCCGCAGCGTCCCGAGGCGGACAGCGTCTTCGAAAAGCTGCCGATGTGAATGACAAGATCGAGCCCGTCGAAGGCTGCCAGCCGCGGGGCAGGGCTGCGCTCGAAATCGGCCAAGATGTCATCTTCTATGATGACGACGTTGCCTTGCTCGGCGATCTTCAGGACCCGATGTGCGGTAACCGGTGAGAGGATCGCGCCGGTCGGATTGTGGATGGCGGAATTGGTAATGTAGAGCCGGGGCCGGTGATCCGCGACCGCTTTCGTGAAGGCGTCGATATCCGGGCCGGTCGGGGTGTAGGGAACGCCGACGATCTGTGCGCGATGCGCGCGCAACAGCGCGTGGAAATTGAAGTAGCAGGGATCGTCCACCAGCACGGCATCCCCGGGCTCCAGCAGCAGGCGGCAGAGAAGGTCGATCGCCTGCGTGCCGGATTCCGCCAGCAGGATCTGGTCCGGTGAGGCCTCGATGCCGCGTTCGCCCATGCGCCGGCCGATGAGCTGACGAAGGGGCGCGAGGCCGAGGGGAGAGCCGTACTCCTCAAGCACAGGGCTTTTGGCGCGCGACAAGGTGCGCAGCGCGCGCCGCACCCCGTCCTCCGGCAACCAGCTCGGCGGCAGCCAGCCGCATCCGGGCTTTGCATCCTCCGCATCGGCCTCCAGCGATTGGCGGGACACCCAGAAGGGATCGATGGCCCGATCACGCTTTGGCCCGGCATCGGCAACCGAAAAGGGGATCGCGGTCGCGCTCGCATGATGCGTCACATAGAAGCCCGAGCCCGGTCTCGACTGGATCGTGCCATCCCCGACCAGTCGCTCATAGGCCTCCACCACGGTGGATGTTGAGACCTTCAGGGCCGCCGCAAGCTTGCGGATCGACGGCAGCTTCGCGCCCGGCAACAGCGCACGGCTGGCGATCCGCAGACGGATCGTCTCCATCACCATCGTCGTGCGGCTCGGAGAAGGTGCAATATGATCCATCTGTAATGCTCATTTACCACAACAGTTTTGACGAACTGTACGGAACCGTTTCTGGCACTGCCGCGCAAGCCGGTCAATAAGGATCGTCTTGTCGAACGGGACGGGCGTGTCGAACAGGGCAGGTTTGTCGAAGGAGTGCGTGATGGATCGGGGAACGGCCGGCTGGCTGAATGGGATGATCGGCGTGTTGATCTTCAGCGGATCGCTGCCTGCCACACGCCTCGCCGTGATGCAGTTCGATCCCGTCTTCCTCACGGTCGCCCGTGCGGCGATCGCGGGCCTGCTGGCCCTCGGGCTCCTGTTGCTGCTGCGCCAGAAAAGGCCGACACTGCGAGACGTCGCCTCCCTGGTGATCGTCGCACTGGGCGTCGTCGTCGGTTTCCCCCTTTTGACCGCGCTGGCGCTGCAGCATGTTACATCCGCGCACTCGATCGTCTTCATCGGGCTTCTGCCGCTGGCGACCGCCGTTTTCGGCGTCATCCGGGGTGGCGAACGGCCGAAGCCCGCCTTCTGGATCTTCTCTCTCCTTGGAAGCACGCTTGTTGCCGGCTATGCGCTGGTGCAAGGGCTCAGCGCGTCCCCGCTCGGCGACCTCCTGATGGTTGTGGCGATCATCGTCTGCGGCCTTGGCTATGCCGAAGGCGGAAAGTTGTCGCGAACGCTCGGCGGCTGGCAGGTCATTTCCTGGGCGCTCGTTCTCTCGCTCCCGCCGATGCTTGGTCTGGCCTTGTTTACCATGCCCGCAAGCTTCGCCGGCATCGAGCCGCCGGCCCTCTTCGGGCTTGCCTATGTCTCGTTGTTCAGCATGCTGATCGGGTTCATTTTCTGGTATCGCGGGCTCTCCCAAGGCGACATCGCCGCCGTCGGCCAACTCCAGTTGCTGCAACCCTTTTTCGCGCTGGCACTGGCGGCGGCCCTTCTGCACGAGCCGGTAACGGCGGGGATGCTGGGCATCACCGTCTGCGTCATCCTGTGTGTCTTCGGCGCGCGCCGGTTCGGGCGCTGAAAGCGGCCTACGCGGCCCGATGCCGCCTGGCGACCGCCGGTGCTGCGCCCTGTCTGCCGGGATTGAGCTGAAACCGGTTGACGATCGCCGACAGCGCCGTCGCATCCGAGGCGAGGTTGCTGCTGATGGCCGTGGTCTCCTCGACCATGGCCGCGTTCTTCTGGGTCATCTGGTCGATCGCGTTCACGGCTGTGCTGATCTCCAGCAGTCCCACGGACTGCTCTTTCGAGCCTGTCGTGATCGCTTCGACCTTGGAGTCGATCTCCATCACATATCGTGCAATCTCGGCGAGCGCGCGACCCGTCTGGTCGACCAGTCGCACGCCGTCGGAGACATCGCCCGATGATGTTCGGATCAGCGCATTGATATCCTTGGCGGCGGCGGCGGAACGTTGTGCGAGTTCGCGAACCTCCTGTGCGACGACGGCAAATCCCCGGCCGGCATCCCCCGCGCGCGCCGCCTCGACCCCGGCGTTGAGGGCGAGCAGGTTGGTCTGGAAAGCGATCTCGTCGATCACATGGATGATCTGTCCGATCTGGTTCGACGACGCATCGATGCGCCGCATCGCCTCGACCGCATCCCGCACGATCTGGCCGGAGGATGTCGCGCTTTGATTGGCGGCGCCGACGAGGCTGCGCGTTTCCGCAGCACGGTCGGCCGAGGATTTGACGGTGGCGGTGACTTCGTCGAGGGCCGCGGATGTCTGTTCCAGCGCTGCCGCCTGCTGCTCGGTACGCTTGGAAAGCTCGTCTGCCGCCTGGTACATCTCGCTCGCATTGCCGGAGAGCTCGGATGTCTTGCCGAGAACCTGCTCGAGCGTCAGCTGGAAGGTTGCGAGCGACTGATTGAAATCGAGGCGAAGCGGCTCGAAGCGGTCAGCGAAAGGCTGGTCGAGCGGGCTGCGAATATTGCAATCGGCAAGCCGCCCGAGACCGGCACCCAGCGTTTCCACGACGGTGCGCAGCTCCTCGGCTTCCCGCTCGCGATGGCGCTGCTGTTCGAGACGCTGGGCTTCCGACAGGGACCGATCCTGTTCGGCGGCCGCGCGCATCTGCTGGCGCTCGATCGCACCCGCACGGAAGACGGTGAGGGCGCGCGCCATGGCGCCGATCTCGTCCGTGCGCTTGGCAAACGGAACCTTTGCCGTGTAGTCGCCGCCGGAAAGCACGTTCATGGCGCTGCCGATCTCGACGAGCGGCGTGATGGCCCGACGCCGGACGAACCAGAGGCCGGCGAGAAAGAGAAGGACGGATGCAGCGCTGCTGAGCGCGCCGATCATCGTATATTCGGTTCCGGCGCTGTCGGCCTTCGCCACGGCCGCTTCAAGGGTTGCGGTCGCCATCTTTGCCAGATCACGAACCTTTGCGTCATGAAGATAGAAGGCGTCCATGACGGGTTGGAGGTCTGCCGTTTCCCCGCGAACCTTGGCCTCTTCGAAAACCGTGGCCATCGACCAGAACGCCTCGCCACTGGCAACGACCTGATCGGCCAGGCCGGCCCGAAGCGTCTTGTCGAGATCCGCCTTAACCCAGAACGCCTTGCGTGCGTCGAAATCTGCGCGGAGCGCCTTCATCTTTTCGAGGTTGGAACCGGCGCGTTCGGGGTGCGCCATGGTCTCATTCGCCAGCATGTAGGCTTCCAAAGCGTAGAGCGGGGGCGGGAGAATGTCGGCCACGAGATCCTTGCCATTGGCGATCCCCGTATAGACGGGTCCACCGACCTTCAATTCCTGCAGGGTCATCGTCTGCAATCCGATAGAGGCAACGAGACCGCTCGTGACGACGACTCCGAACACCACCAGCAAGCGAGAAATTGTCAGGCTCGACATGTGATCTCCAAGATCGCGCATGCGCAGACGCCAGCCGCCGCGATCCATGCTTTGGACCAGTCATGAGCCGCGCGCTCTAAAACTTCGTGAACGTTTAGAGGTAAAAACACCAATTCTAGGGTTTCTTGCAAGATTGCACCCTGAGGCTTTCCGCTGGAAACCGACGACGCCACAGAACCGTCCGATAGCGCTGCCTATGGGTGTACTCCGCATTTATTTCAAGTCAGAGAACCAGGCTGCGTACGGCGTGTTTTTAACGAGATGGCGATTATAATCGGGCGCGCCATCTGTCCACCAGGCGGGGCCCCGTTCACCCAGCGCCACCTTCGCCGCCTCGACCCGACGCCGCGCCTCAACCATCGCTGCGCGATCCTCGCCCGCATCGCGAACCGCCCTTCGTGCAGACATGAGCTCCGACACCAGCCTGGCGCGATCGTCCTCGGCAAGGTCGGGATTGCTCGTCCGCCACAGACGGCCCCGGACCACGAAATATCGACCATCCGGCGTATGAGGATAGGAGGTGGTCAAGAGTCGCTCCGTCGTTCGGTCCTGACGAAACCCTCACCGGCCTCGCCTGTTCCCAAGTCGATCGGCTGGAAACAGCCAACCGCCGCAACGGAAAAAACCCGCCGGTGCTGCCATCGGCGGGTTACCTGTTTCGCGGTGTTCACCGGACCGGGCCGTCTAACGGCCCGGTATGCTCAGCTGCAGCCGCTGGTCGCGCCGCAGGTGTCGCACTTCTCGCAGGTGCCGTTGCGCACCATCGTGAAGTTCTGGCATTCCGAGCACATATTGCCGGTATAGCCCTGTGCGATCGAGCGCATGCGGCGTTCGGTTTCGCGCTTCTTGGCATCCGACTTCGCAGCGGCAGCTTCCGCGGCGGCCTTGTCGGAGAAGAGAGCGGTGACGTCGCGTGGCGGCTCGGCGACTTCGGTTGTGACCTCCTCGATGATTTCGGCGATCCGTTCCTCGTAGTCGCGCTTGAAGGCGACGACTTCCGACGTGGAGATCGACGTTGCCGGCTCCAGCTTGCGGGCGGCGGAGCCTGCAAACGGGGTCACTGTGCCACTTGGCGACGCGCTGCGGGCAGGGGCCGTTGTTGCCGATCCCTTGGGCTCGCTGTTTGCACGGTCGATGCCGGCACCGGTCGTTGCACCGGAGACGAGCGTCGGCTTGTGGCCGCGTGTCCAGCCCGTCGAGAGCAGGTTGGTCTTGCCTTCCTGAATGCCCTTGCCGAGTGCCGTGTTGCCGAAGTCGGACGTATCGACATGCGCAAGATCGTGACGGCCGAGATAGGAGACGGCAAGTTCGCGGAACACGTAGTCGAGGATCGACGTCGCGTTCTTGATCGCGTCGTTGCCTTGAACCATGCCGGCCGGCTCGAACTTCGTAAAGGTGAAGGCCTCCACGAACTCCTCGAGCGGCACGCCGTACTGCAGACCCAGCGAGATGGAGATGGCGAAGTTGTTCATCATCGCACGGAAGGCAGCACCTTCCTTGTGCATGTCGATGAAGATCTCGCCGATCCGGCCGTCGCCAAATTCGCCGGTGCGCAGATAGACCTTGTGTCCGCCGACGATCGCTTTCTGGGTATAACCCTGACGGCGGTTCGGCAGCTTTTCGCGCTCGCGGGTGATCCGCTCGATCACGCGCTCGATGATCTTTTCCGTGACCGTCACGGCCTGTGCCGCCACCGGCTGCTGGATCAGCGTTTCCAGAGCGTCCTCGTCCTCTTCGTCCTCGATCAGCGAGGCGTTCAGCGGCTGCGAGAGCTTGGAGCCGTCGCGGTAGAGGGCGTTGGCCTTCAGCGCGAGCTTCCAGGACAGCATGTAGGCGTTCTTGCAGTCCTCGACGGTCGCCTCGTTCGGCATGTTGATCGTCTTGGAGATCGCCCCGGAGATGAACGGCTGAGCCGCCGCCATCATGCGGATGTGGCTATCGACCGAGAGGTAGCGCTTGCCGATCTTGCCGCAGGGGTTGGCGCAGTCGAACACCGGCAGGTGCTCGTCCTTCAGGAACGGTGCGCCTTCCAGCGTCATCGCGCCGCAGACATGCACGTTCGCCGCTTCGATCTCCTTGCGGGAGAAGCCAATGTGCTCCAGCAGGTTGAAGCTGATGTCGGCGAGTTGCTCGTCGCTGACCTTCAGCGTGTTCTTCAGGAAATCGACGCCGAGCGTCCACTGGTTGAACACGAACTTGATGTCGAAGGCTGCCTTCGTCGCGCCGTTGATCGCCTCGATCTTGTCGTCCGTGAAGCCCTTGGCCCGCAGCGAGCCGGGGTTGACGGCCGGCGCCTGGTTGATGTTGCCGTGACCGACGGCATAGGCCTCGATCTCGGCGATCTGGCTTTCCGAATAGCCGAGCGTGCGCAGGGCCTCGGGAACGGCACGGTTGATGATCTTGAAGTAGCCGCCGCCGGCAAGCTTCTTGAACTTCACCAGCGCGAAATCGGGCTCGATGCCGGTGGTGTCGCAATCCATGACGAGACCGATCGTGCCGGTCGGCGCGATGACGGAAACCTGGGCATTGCGGTAGCCATGCTGCTCGCCGAGCGACAGAGCCTTCTCCCAGGCGGCGACGGCATGCGTGATCAGCGTCTGGTCCGGGCACTCGGAATGAACCAGCGGCACGGGCGCAACCGACAGGCCTTCATAGCCGTTCGCTTCGCCACGGGCGGCGCGGGCATGGTTGCGGATGACGCGCAGCATGTTGTCGCGGTTCGGCTTGAAGCCGGGGAACGGACCGAGCTTGGCGGCGATTTCGGCCGAGGTCGCATAGGAGACGCCCGTCATGACGGCGGTGAGGGCACCGGCGATCGCGCGGCCTTCCTTGCTGTCATAAGGAATGCCGGACGACATCAGCAGGCCGCCGATATTGGCATAGCCGAGCCCGAGCGTGCGGTATTCGTAGGAGCGCTCTGCAATTTCCTTCGACGGGAACTGCGCCATCATCACCGAGATTTCGAGCACGATCGTCCAGAGGCGGACGGCATGTTCGTAGTCGGCGATGTCGATGTTCTTGGTGGTCTGGTCCTTGAACTGCAACAGGTTGAGCGAGGCAAGGTTGCAGGCCGTGTCGTCCAGGAACATGTATTCCGAGCACGGGTTGGATGCACGAATGGAGCCGGCGGCCGGGCAGGTGTGCCAGTCGTTCATGGTCGTGTTGAAGTGCAGGCCCGGATCGGCCGATGCCCAGGCGGCGTAGGAGATGCTTTCCCACAGGTCGCGCGCCTTCAGCGTCTTCATGACGCGGCCGTCCTTGCGGGCGGTCAGGTTCCAGTCGCCGTCGGCCTCGACGGCCTTGAGGAAGTCGTCGCGCAGCGAAACGGAGTTGTTGGAGTTCTGGCCGGAGACCGTGAGGTAGGCTTCCGAATCCCAGTCCGTGTCATAGGTCTTGAAGTCGATATCCTTGTAGCCCTGACGGGCAAACTGGATGACGCGCTGAATGTAGCTTTCCGGAACCTGGTTCTTCTTGGCAGCCTTGATTTCGCGCTTCAGGGCAGGGTTCTCGTTCGGGTCGTAGCAGGCGCCATCCGGACCCTCGCAGTTCACGCAGGCCTTCATGATGGCCTTGAGGTGCTGAGCGACGATCTTGGAACCGGTGACGAGCGCTGCGACCTTCTGCTCCTCCTTCACCTTCCAGTTGATGTAGTCTTCGATATCGGGATGGTCGATGTCGACGACGACCATCTTGGCGGCGCGGCGCGTGGTGCCGCCCGACTTGATGGCGCCAGCCGCGCGGTCGCCGATCTTGAGGAAGCTCATCAGGCCGGAGGACTTGCCGCCACCCGAGAGCTTTTCGCCTTCGCCGCGCAGGTAGGAGAAGTTGGAGCCGGTGCCGGAACCGTACTTGAAGAGGCGCGCTTCGCGCACCCACAGGTCCATGATGCCACCTTCGTTGACGAGATCGTCACCGACCGACTGGATGAAGCAGGCATGCGGCTGCGGATGCTCGTAGGACGACTTCGACTTGACGAGCTTGCCCGTGAAGGGATCGACGTAGAAATGGCCCTGGCCGGGGCCGTCGATGCCATAGGCCCAATGCAGGCCGGTGTTGAACCACTGCGGCGAGTTCGGTGCCACGCGCTGCGTCGCCAGCATGTAGGCGAGCTCGTCGCGGAAGGCGAGGGCAGCTTCTTCGGAGGCGAAGTAGTTGCCCTTCCAGCCCCAATAGGTCCAAGTTCCGGCAAGGCGATCGAAGACCTGCCGGGCATCGGTTTCCGAGCCGTATTGCTCGTCTTTCGGGAGGTCCTTCAGGGCAGCCTCGTCGGCCACCGAACGCCACAGCCACGAGGGAACCGAGTTCTCCTCGACCTTCTTCAAGCGCGCGGGAACGCCGGCCTTGCGGAAATACTTCTGAGCCAGAATGTCGGCTGCGACCTGGCTGAACTGGGTGGGCACGTCGATATCGGCAAGCCGGAAGACGATGGAACCGTCCGGGTTCTTGATCTCGCTCACCGCCTTGCGGAATGCGATGTCTGCATAGGCCGATTGGCCCGCCTTGGTAAAGCGACGTTCGATCTGCATCTGTCCCGATCCTTATTCTGTCCGTGGCATGCGCTTTTCAGGCACGCAAAAGTCCTTCCGAGCCGCGACATTGCCGGTCGGTGGTGCGTTTCGATGGATGCCACTCATGGAATCCGATATGTGGTGTTCTCTAGGCTCTCAATCTACCAGCTGTAGATAAAATTATCGAGCTGTTTGCTGGTCCCGCAAGCGTGATTTTGTTTTGACAGCTCATTTTTCAACACGCGTTCCCGCCGTGAAGGCAGGATCTCCAACAAGTTCAGGATGATGGCGCAGTCCGGGGCAAGCCGCCGCCTGGGCCGTCGTCTGGCCTCATGCCAGTCTCGATTATGATTAACCGCGAGTCCGGTGGCACCGTCAAGGGCTTGCGTCTTGTCGTCCACTGCCGACTATATCTTGTGGAAATAGGAAGAAACTGAGTGACCTAAGGAAATCAGTCACTTGTGGTCGGCACTTACCGATTGGGCCGTTCGTTCCATGAAAACTTGTGGACAAAAACTTGTTGAGATCACCCGTCTCGGTCAACGTGGTGTCATAAAAGCCACGCTTTGCCAGGCGCAGCGTTAACGAAAAGCGGGGCGCCGAGGGTGGACGCACCACCCCCGGGCCCCGCCGATACCAGCAAGCCGCAAGCCTGTTACCGGCGTTTGTTTACCCGCGCGATCCCTTGGCAATCGGCTCCTGATAAGAAAAGCCCATGTCCCATGGGAAATAGATCCATGTATCCTGGCTGACCTCGGTCACGAAGGTATCGACCTGCGGACGACCCTTCGGCTTGGCATAGACGGCTGCAAAATGCGCCTTCGGCAGCATGGCCCGCACGATGGCGGCGGTCTTGCCGGTGTCCGTGAGATCGTCGACGATCAGCACGCGCTCGCCGCCATCGGCACGGATCTCCTCGGAGATCGCCTTGATGACCTCCATCTGCCCTTGAGACGAATAGTCATGATAGGACGCGACGCAGACCGTCTCGATCATCCGAATGTTCAGTTCCCGCGAAATGATCGCTGCCGGTACCAGTCCACCGCGCGTGATGCAGACGATCGCCTTCCATTCCACTCCCTGATCCGCCAGGCGCCAGGCAAGCGCGCGCGCATCGCGGTGGAACTGGTCCCAGGAAACGGGAAAGGCTTTTTCAGGAAGGGACATGGCGGGCTCCGAGCGTGTCTGGGCGTATCTGACGCAAAGAGCGGTTTTGCGGCAAAGCCCGAACATTTTCAAGAAGGGGATGACGTTCACCCACGGCAAAGACTGGTGCGGACGACGGGGGTCGAACCCGTACAAGTCTCCTCGAGAGATTTTAAGTCTCTTGCGTCTACCAATTTCGCCACGTCCGCAGTGGCTACAGTCTTTCCGATAACCGGAGGAGTTCGTCAAGCCGGGGATCCCCGGGATTAACCGTTCCCGTAAAGCTTAATAACAGCTTCTCGTTGCAAGGAGGCAACCCATGGGCGATAGAGAGACTGTCGATCCGCACATCGACCATTTTCATGACCCATTCCTTTAGCCTCTCTCCGGTACGGAGAGAGGCGCCATTCTTTTCGACGTCATCCTTTATCCTCGACGACGGCTTCCGGGCGATCTCCTCCGCTGGCATGTTCATCATGCCACTCGCCGGAGGCGTCCTGAAAGCTGATCTCTTCGTCCGATCCGCCGACCTGCTGCTCGGCGGCCGCAGCCTTTGCAGCGCGCAAGGCATGCTCATGCGTCGGAAAGCTTTCCGAGAAGACGTCTCCGACCTTGTAGGCCCATCCGCCGTCGTGCTCGACGATCTCGTAAACGACCTTGACCATGCTTGTCTCCCTATCTTGCTGTTGAGGCGGTTCGTGCCTGCCGGGGTAACGGGCAACGGGCGGCGATCGTTCCCGTGCGACAAGACCTCCAGCTTTTGCACCGGTAAAGGTTCATGCTAGCAATGGCTTCACAGCGCATGGCGAAAGGCTGGGGAGGGGATGACGATGCGGTATTCCGGCGGAGATGGTTTTGGCGGGCAGATCGGTTTGCCTTGTATCACCTTGGCGCTGATCCTGTTTGTTTCCTCTCCGGCGCTGGCGCAGCAGGCACCCACGGATGTGACCTTCGTCTTCGCCACCGATGTCCATGCCTGCCGCATGGCGGAAGGCCTGTCGCCGGATTGCGAGCAAGAGGGCAAGACGGATGCGGCGCTGCTGCGGCATATCTGGGCGTTGAACGCTCTTCCCATGCAGGTCTGGCCTGCGACGGTCGCGGGAACGTCGAGCGGGCTTGCCGGCGCTGGCCGGCTGCTCGGCGAGCCCGCCGGTCTCGTCATGGGCGGAGACATTACCGACGATGGCGGCGGGCAGGTGGCGATGCCGGGCGAGGGGTGGCAGCTGCGCCAGTTCAGCCAGCGCTATGCGCAGGGCATGGACGCGCAGCATGTGCATATGCCGGTCTATGTCGGACTGGGAAATCACGATCTCGATCAGGATGGCCCGCCGAGCCATCCGGACTGGTACCGGCGGGAGCTTCGCGACTACGTCGAGGTCAACCATCGCCCGAGCGTCTTCTTTACGCCATCCATTCCCGCCGACAACTACGATGTGGATTCGGACAACTACTCCTGGAACTGGGGACGGCTGCATCTCGTGCAGCTCCAGCGCTTCGGCGGCGACGACCGGAAGGGTGCCGTCAGCGGGCTCGATTGGTTGAAGAAGGATCTGGCGACAGCCGCGGCGGACGGGCGTCCGGTCGTGCTGTTCCAGCATTACGGATGGGACACGTTCTCCATCGAGCGCTGGGATGCCGGTCACGAGACCTTCGACGATCAGGGAACGGGCGACCCGCACTGGTGGAGCGAGGCCGAACGTGCCGCACTTCTGGAAACGCTCAAGGGATACAACGTCATCGGTATCTTCCACGGGCATGAGCACGATACGCCGATGGCCTACAAGGCTGGCGGCATCGATGTCTTCAAGCCGAAGGCTGCTTTCAAGGGTGGCTTCGCGGTCATCAGAGTGACGGATACGGCCATGGACGTGGTCCTCGGGGAAGCGTCAGACGATCAGGGCGGCGTGACGTTTACGACCGCCTTTTCGAAAAGCCTTGCGGATAAGTAGCGGACGCATCCCTTACGCCCGTCGCTTGCCCTGCGACAGCGCGATGCCGGCCAGCACCAGGACGACGCCAAGCGCCGTCGGCCCGAGAGCCGTCGGGACCGACAGAGCGAGGTCGAGGACGACGCCCGACACCATCTGCCCGCCGATCATCATCAGCGCCGTGTTGACAGCGCCGATCCGGGCGATGACCCAGCTTCCCGCAGCGACGAAGACGACGCCGATCGGCCCGCCGAGATAGTCGTACCACGGCACCTTTGCGGCACCGGCCGGCAGAAGGTCGCCGAGAAGGAGGCCGAGAACGGTTAGGAAAACAAGTCCGACGATGTGGTTCCAGAAGGAAGCGATCAGCGGAGAGGTCGACAGGCTCAGCCGCCCGTTGATCTGGCGGCTGATGCCGATGAGGACGCCGGCCGAGCAGGCAAGAAGGATCGCGACGATCATGTGGCACTCCGACCTTCGAGGATGATGAGCGCGCTTCCCGCCAGAATGAGTGCGAGGGCCGCGAGATTACGGACCGTCAACCGCCGCTTCGCCAGCCCGAACAGACCCCAGTGGTCCGCAGCGAGGCTGAAGATCGCCTGTCCCGACAGGCCGAGCGCCAGCGTACCGGCAAGGGCCAGCGGCGAGTTCACGGCGGTGGAGGTCAGCATGACCGTTGCAGCGCCGGAGATGCCACCGAGATAGGCCCATATCGGCGCCGGGGGCTGCCCCACCGGTTTCACGCGGCCGCGCCGGTAGAGAAGGCCGAGAAAGACGAGGGCGGCGACCGTGCCAGTGCCATGCGCCGTCCAGGAGGAAAAGAGCGGGTTGCCGTAGCGGGCGAGTTCGCCGTTGAAATGCACCATCAGCGTCAGCAATCCGCCGGTCGCAAAGGCGGCGAGGAAGACGAGAGGACGCGGATTGTCGATGGGCGCGGTGGATGTCATGACGGTCCCGGAAAGGCGATGCGGATGCGTCATACGTCTGCGATCCCTCAGAGTCGCGCAAGCCCGATCATCGGTATTCCGATTTCGGACAAAAACACAAAAGGCCGCCCGCAGGAAACTGCGGACGGCCTTCGCATGGGCCTTGGGAGGTGTTCGATCAGGCGGTCAGCTTGGCCGCGATCTTGGCGACGTGAGCGCCCTGGAAGCGCGCACCTTCAAGTTCGACCTCGGAGGGCATGCGCGAGCCGTCGCCGCCGGTGATCGTGGAGGCGCCATAAGGCGTGCCGCCGTTGATTTCCTCAAGGCCCATCTGGCCCTGGAAGGCATAGGGCAGGCCGACGACGACCATGCCGTGATGCAGAAGGGTCGGGATGAAGGAGAGGAGCGTCGATTCCTGGCCGCCATGCTGCGTGGCCGAGGAGGTAAAGGCCGAGCCGACCTTGCCGACCAGCGCGCCGGAGAACCACAGGCCGCCGGTCTGATCGATGAAGTTGCGCATCTGCGAGGCGAAGCCGCCGTAACGGGTGCCGCAGCCGAAGATGATCGCGTCGTAATCGGCCAGTTCCGCCGCCGTTGCAATCGGTGCAGCCTGATCCATCTTGTAGTGCGATGCCTTGGCGACATCATCGGGAACAAGTTCCGGCACGCGCTTCACGACGACGTCGGCGCCTTCTGCCTTCGCGCCTTCTGCGACCGCATAGGCCATGGCTTCGATGTGACCATAGGCCGAGTAGTAGAGAACCAGAACTTTTGCCATCGTGATCTCCTCAAGGATGGGCGTCATTGCGTAGTGCCGCTTTACCACGTCGAGCGGGCGCTGTCAGAAACGCTTGGGATAACAGACTGTTCACTAATATTGACAATGCATCGTTCGGGATGAACGATGCACGTTTTGACAAGGACATGCACGATGACCACGGACACGATTGTAACCGCCGCCATGCTGGCCATCGGCGACGAGCTTCTTTCCGGCCGGACCAAGGACAAGAACATCGGCCATCTCGCCGATCTCCTGACGATCTCCGGCATAGACCTGAAGGAGGTGCGAATCGTCGCCGATGACGAGGAGGCGATCGTTGCCGCGCTGAACGGCCTTCGCGGCCATTACGATTACGTCTTCACATCCGGCGGCATCGGCCCGACCCACGACGACATCACGGCCGATGCCGTGTCTCGCGCCTTCGGCGTCGAGTGCATCCACGATCCCGAAGCTATGACGCTGCTGGGCGACATGTATGCTCGCCGCAACATGGAATTTACCGAAGCGCGCCGTCGCATGGCGCGCATGCCGAACGGCTCGACCCATATCCCGAATGCCGTCTCCATGGCTCCGGGCTTCGTCATCGGCAATGTCCATGTCATGGCCGGCGTACCGCAGGTGTTCCAGGCGATGCTCGAAGCTGTCCTGCCAACCCTGAAGACCGGGGCCACGGTGCTCTCCCGCTCCGTCCAGTCGCCGTTCGGCGAGGGCGATATCGGCGGCCCCCTGGGCGAGGTCCAGAAGGCGCATCCGGAAACGAGCATCGGCTCCTATCCGAAGTTCGACGGAACGTCCTTCTCGACGGAACTCGTCATCCGCGCCCGAGACGCGGCTATTCTGGTCGCAGCGGAAGCCGATGTGAGGGCCATGCTGGACGGCATCGCGGCGAGCCGGCGGACGTAGAGCTCTCCGTTACGACCGCATTGTCCGACGGCGAAGCGAAGACGCTTCGCCTGGAAATGCTTAGCCCATGGTCGCGAGAATTCCGGGCACGGCGGAGAGATCCGCCGCCTGGAAGAACCGCGGATCGCCGTCGGGCGTCTCCGCATGTTCGTGGATCCATGTCAGGTCGTGCGGAATGAAGATGGCGGATGCGCCGGCGCCAAGAACCGGCAGGATATCGGATTTCAGCGAGTTTCCGATCATGACGCAGCGGCCGGGCTCCGTGCCGTGCCGGGCAAAGATGCCCCTGTAGATGCCTTCCGTCTTGTCACTGACGATCTCGATGCCGTCGAAAAATGGCCCGAGGCCGGATGCGGCGAGCTTGCGCTCCTGATCGAACAGGTCGCCCTTTGTTATGAGGACCAGCCTGTACCGGCCGGCGAGCACTTCCAGCGTTTGGCGCGCCGACGGTAAGAGGTCCACTGGGTGGCGCAGCATTTCGCGCCCGATCTCCAGAATACGGCCGACGACATGCCCGGGCAGTTCGCCGCCGGTAAGTTCAAGCGCCGTCTCGATCATCGACAGGGTAAAGCCCTTGATGCCGAAGCCGTAGAGCGCGAGATTGCGCCGCTCTGCCGCCAGCAGGCGTTCCGACAGATGGGCGGCCTCGCAGTGATCGGCAAGCAGAGCGGCGAAAGCCTCCTCGGTCAGGCGGTAGAACTGCTCGTTTTGCCAAAGAGTGTCGTCCGCATCGAACCCGACCAGCAGCGGGCCGGTATCCGACAGCGACGAGCTTGCCACGATCGTCAAGGCGCGACCGCGATCGAGAAGGGCAGATCGACCGCCGCCGTCCTTCCGGAATTCGTGTCATCAAGGTGATAGCGCAGCACGTAGCTGCCGACGGGTGCTTCGCTGACATCCAGCGTCAGGGTCGCGAAGATTTCCGCATTCTTGCTGACGCCGGTGAAGGTGAAGTTTCCGAAGGCCTTCTGGCTGCCGAGAACGGTGCCGCCGGCATCCAGCAGGTCGAAATCGACCGTGAAGCGTGTCTCCATCTTGTCGGGCACTTGCGCCGGCTTCCAGGTCAGCCCCATGGGTTCGATATAGGCCACGATCTTTTCGCCCGGCTTGAAGACGCTGCTGGGGCGCGGCTCGAACATGCCGAAGCCGGAGGGGTCGCTCGCCACGAAGGTTGCCGTGCCCACGGCGAAAGGCAGGCCGGCCGAGAAGTCGCTGACGGCATTCCGGATGGCAGCGCGGGCACCCGCAACATCGCCGGAGACGGCCATCTGCTCGGCACGGGTTGCGGCCTCCACCAACGGGCCGGCAAGAGCGCCGCCGACGGGCAGGATGCCCAGAACCAATGCCGCAAGACCGAACACTCGCGCCGTTTTGAAAATCGACTGCATTTCCCCCACTCTCCCAAAGCTTCAGCGGCATCATCCAACCGATCCCGCCCGGCATAACCGCCTGACCTCGCACGAAGTTTCGCAATTTGCCGGAACGAGTCAAGCCTCGTCGAGCGACCTTTCCGCCGCATGGCATCCGCAAGCGGTCTGTGGCATAGCATCCTTCACAGAGACGGGTGTCGTCGGGCGGGATTCCATCGCGAGTGCGCCGGGAACAGCAAGGACAGAATGATGAGCTTCACGCAGGATGTGGACACGGCGGCGCTGGCGCTGCGCGATCTCTTTCCCGAAACGCCCTTGCAGCTGAACGATCACCTGAGCGCCCGATACGGCGCGAAGATCTACCTCAAGCGCGAGGATCTCTCGCCCGTCCGCTCCTACAAGATCCGCGGTGCGTTCAATTTCTTCCGCAAGGCCATTGCGGCCGGTGTGCGGGACCGGATCTTCGTCTGCGCATCCGCCGGCAATCACGCCCAGGGCTTCGCGTTCGTCTGCCGCCATTTCGGCGTCGAAGGCATCGTGTTCATGCCCGTGACGACACCGCAGCAGAAGATCGACAAAACGCGCATGTTCGGCGGGCCGTTCATCACCATCAAGCTCGTCGGCGACATTTTCGACCAGTGCTACAAGGCGGCGCGAGATCATGTGGACGCGACCGGCGGCATGATGGTGCCGCCCTTCGACCATGCCGATATCATCGAGGGGCAGGCGACCGTCGCCGCGGAAGTGGCGACTCAATTGCCCGAAGGCGTCGTGCCCGACATGGTGATCATGCCGGTCGGCGGTGGCGGCCTTTCCGCCGGCATGACCGGCTATTTCGCCGGCAAAGTCGATCCGAACGGCTTCGTCTTCTGCGAGCCGGAAGGCGCGCCGAGCCTCAAGCGCAGCCTGGAAACGGGCGCCGTGGTGACGCTGGAGCAGGTCGATAACTTCGTTGACGGCGCGGCTGTCGGCCGCATCGGCGACCTGAACTTCGAGCGCCTGAAGCACTTCTCAGCAAGCCAGACGCTTCTTCTGCCCGAAAATGCGATCTGCGTGACCATCACCGAGATGCTCAATCTGGAGGGTGTCGTGCTGGAGCCGGCAGGCGCTCTGGCCATCACCGCGCTTGCCGAACTGGACGCGGCTCAGCTTGCGGGCAAGACCATCGTGGCCGTCGTCTCCGGCGGCAATTTCGACTTCGAGCGCCTGCCCGACGTCAAGGAACGGGCGATGCGGCATCTCGGGCTGAAGAAATACTACATTCTGCGCATGGCGCAGCGGCCTGGCGCGCTGAAAGATTTTCTCGGCCTGCTCGGTGAAGAGGACGATATTGCCCGCTTCGAATATCTGAAGAAGTCTGCCCGCAACTTCGGCTCGATCCTCATCGGTATCGAAACCAAGCGGCCGGAAAACTTCCCAAGGCTGACGATGGCCTTCGATGCCGCAGGCCTCAAATATCAGGACATCACCGACAACGATATCCTGTCGAACCTCGTCATCTGATGGTTCACGGACTTTGACAACGACGGGAGAGGAGGCTAAATCTTTTGCATGGCATCGTTTTTCTCCCGTCTCTTCGGCCGCTCCTCGTCCGACACCGCTCCTGAAGCCGCCTCCGGCTCGACCGAAGCCTATGGCGATTGCCTGATCCGGGCGACGCCGATGAAGGAGGGCAGCCAGTACAGGCTGTCCGGCGTCATCGAGAAGGATGTGGGCGGCCAAAAACTGTCGCGCAGCTTCATCCGTGCCGACATGTTCTCCTCAATGGACGAAGCCTCGTCTGCGGCCCTACGCAAGGCGCACCAGATCATCGACGAAAACGGCCCCTCGCTGTTCTCGGACGGCGCTGCCGCCCGCCAGGTCTGATCCGTCAGGCCGCGCGGTCTATCCGGCAGTGATAGCAATTGTTGCGCGACGAGCGCACATGCACATAGGCGATCTCCGGCCGCTCCAGAATGTGCGACGCTCGGTCGATGATGTCGGTCGTCGGCGTCACTGCGCCTGACCCGTAGACGATCCGATCGGCGTGGTCATAGCCTCTCACGATATAATCCGGACTACTCAAGATCGGCGGCAGGCATTCCTCCGCGGCAGAGCGCGCGCACGGCGCGGCATGCAGGAAGATCGGCCCTGTCTCCGCAAAGGCCTGCGGCGTTGGAAAGGCGCGGTAGGCAAAGAGCAGGGCAGGCTCGTCGCGTGCGATATGTTCAAGGCAATGCCGGCACGGGTTGCCGTCACCATCCGATATGAAACCTTCCGGCGTGAGGCCGTAAGCGTCGGCACCGCCGTTCCAGATATGCATCGCATCGTCGGTCGGCATGGCGGTAAAGCGGATCTTCGTCATGATGGTCTCCTTGCTGGTTGCAAGGATCGTGACGAGACAGACGCACTGCCGACACCCGTTTCCGGACGGTTTGCCGTCAGAGCTTCCGAACGAGATCGAGCATTTCGTCTTCGGTCAGGGGCACGAGTTCGCCCTCCCGCGTCGCGACGGGGGAGAAGCCGAATCGCTGGTAGAGCTGAATGGCGCGAGGGTGGTCGAGATTGTTCGTCTGGACCTTGACCACCTTCGGGCCATAGCTCCAACAGCCATAGAGCGCCTGCAACAGGAACCACTTGCCAAGGCCGAGGCCGAGAGCACGCTCGAAGAGACCGAAATGCGTCAACTCGACAGTGTCGTCATCCACATGCAGGACTTCGAAGAAGCCGGCCGGGGCGCCGTTGACATAGAGCACGGTCACGCAATTGCGTTTGTCGTGCAGAACCGCAGTCAGCGCCTCGTCGTCAAGACGCAGGCGATCGACCCAATGCCAGCGGCGGCCGACCTGCAGATAGAGGAACCGGTAATAGGCCGGCGGGATATCCACCACCCGCATCAGCGCCGTCTGGATGTTGACCGGAAACGGCAGGCTCTGCTTCGGCGCTGCCGTCATTTCCAGCTCGGTGATGTGGATCGTGGCCGGCTGTCCCGGCACGAGAGTGATCCCGGCATCCACCGGTGCGTTGGTTTCCGTCCCATTTGCTGCGACTGCGTCTACCAATTCCATGCGTGTTCCACTCTTCCCGTCTAAGGGTTACCGGTTGCAATCGCGGTATCAGCGCGACTCCCCCATTCCGACCAGGAACCATCGTAGAGCGTATTATCGGTATGTCCAAGGGATTGCAGCGCCAGCGTGATGATCGCCGCCGTGATGCCGGAGCCGCAGCTGGTCACCACAGGCTTGTCGAGATCGATTCCGGCGTCAGCAACGAGTTTCTGCAACTCCGGCAGGGACTTGAAGTGGCCATTGGCTGCAAAGCCACCGGCCGGCAGATTGCGGGCGCCCGGCATATGGCCAGAGCGCATGCCGGCGCGGGGCTCGGCTTCCTCGCCCGAAAACCGGCCAAGGCTGCGGGCATCCGCGATCTGTCGGCTACCCTCGCCAACGATCTCCGTCATCTCTGTAAACGACGTCACCGCGCGCGCATCGAAGGTCGAGTTGAACACGGCCGGAGAGATAGGGGACGTCTCGGTCGTCACAGGCTGGCCTTCGCTTTTCCAGCCATCGAGCCCACCGTCGAGCACGTACACCTCTTTTGCGCCCATCACGCGGAACATCCACCAAGCGCGGGGAGCGGAGAAGAAACCGGGACCGTCATAGACGACGATCGTGTCCGTATCGGCTATGCCCAAGGCGCCGACGGATACGTCGAAAGACTCCGGTGCCGGCAGGGTGTGCGGCAGCCCGCTCGTCGCGTCTGACAGCGCATCGTGGTCGAAGAAGATCGCTCCCGGAATATGACCGGCTGCGTATTCCGCTTTCGGGTCGCGCTTGTGCGCCGGCAGGTACCAGGAGGCATCGACGATCCGCAGGGTAGCGCCGCCGAGACGCTCCTGTAGCCAGTCGCCGCTGACGACGAAGGGGCTTTTGTCTTCACGCATACTGGCAAATCCGTTCTCGGTTCAGGGATGGAGGGGTTCAGGCGGCGGTCTCTGGAGGGCCGAAACGGATGCGGAAGCGCCGGTTCTCCTTGCCCTTCTTCTCGATCTTCGCGATGTGGATGTCGCCGACCTCCTGCGTCTCGGACACATGCGTGCCACCGCAGGGCTGGCTGTCGATGGCGGCGTCCTCGCCGATGCAGACGAGGCTTACGCGGCCGAGACCGACAGGCGGGCGGACGTTCTTCGACTTGACGATGTCGGGATTGGCAAGAAGCTCGTCATCCGTAATCCATCGCAGCGTGATCGGATGATTTTCGCGAACGAGCGCCATCATCTTTGCGGTCACCGCGTCTTTGTCGATCGTCTCGCTCATATCGAAATCGACCCGGCTCTCGTCCTCGCCCACCGCTGCACCTGTGATCGGGTAGGGGCAGACGACCGAGAGGAGATGGCAGGCCGTATGCATCCGCATCAGCTTGTAGCGGCGCGGCCAGTCGATATGCGTCACGATGTCTTCGCCGACCTCCAGCCGTGCCTGCCCTTCGCTGGGCACATGCACGATCACGTCCTTGGTCGCACCCGTCCGTGTGGTGGTAATCTCGATCCGGCTGCCGTCGGAACGTTCCAGAAAACCCAGATCGCCGGGCTGCCCGCCGGATGTTGCATAGAAGGGGGTGCGATCGAGCACGATGCCGCCGTCTTCGAGAACGTCGATCACCCGTCCCTCGCAGGTCGAGAGATAGAAGTCGTCTCGAAACAGGGCTTCGGTTTTTTGCGTGGTGGACACTGTCATGACGTCAGGCGCTTGCAGCTTCGTAGGGAACATCGATCTTGCTGTGCCGGGTCAGGAAGTCTGGAACCGGCAGGCCCTTAGACTTCAGGAAATCCGGATTGAACAGCTTCGACTGGTAGCGATTGCCATAGTCGCAGAGGATCGTCACGATCGTATGTCCCGGTCCAAGATCCCGCGCCATCCGAATCGCGCCGGCGATGTTGATGCCGGACGAACCACCGAGGCAAAGGCCTTCCTTTTCGATGAGGTCGAACACCAGCGGAACCGCTTCTGTGTCGGGGATGCGGTAGGAATAGTCCGGCGTGAACCCTTCGAGGTTCGCCGTGATACGGCCCTGACCGATGCCTTCGGTGATCGAACTGCCCGGCGCCGAGAACTCGCCCTCGGTGTAGTAGCTGAAAAGGGCGGCCCCTTCCGGGTCCGCCAGTCCGATCTTGATATCCGGATTGAATCCGCGCAGGCCCTCCGCGACGCCGGCAAGCGTTCCGCCGGAGCCGACCGCGCAGATGAAGCCATCGACCTTGCCGTCGGTGTCGCGCCAGATTTCCGGCGCTGTCGTCTCGATATGCGCTGCCCGGTTGGCCGTGTTGTCGAACTGGTTGGCCCAGATCGCGCCATTCGGCTCGGTCCGCGCCAGCTGCTCGGCGAGGCGGCCGGAGAGCTTCACGTAATTGTTCGGATTGCGGTAGGGAACGGCGGGAACCTCGACGAGCTCTGCCCCCAGCAGCTTCAGCGCGTCCTTCTTTTCCTGGCTCTGCGTTTCCGGGATGACGATGACGGTGCGATAGCCGAGCGCCTGCGCGACCAGGGCAAGACCGATTCCCGTATTGCCCGCCGTTCCCTCGACGATGACGCCGCCCGGGCGCAGCGTGCCCTGACGCTCCGCTTCGCGAATGATCGAGAGCGCCGCGCGGTCCTTGACCGACTGCCCGGGATTGAGAAACTCGGCCTTTCCGAGAATCGTGCAGCCGGTCGCATCCGACGCCGCCTTTAAGCGGATGAGAGGCGTGTTGCCGATGGCGTCGAGAACGGAATTCAGTGCGGGCATGTGTGGGACCTCTTGAAGGAGAATCGCAATGGAAGCGTTGGCGGGCTTCAGCGCAACATAGCCGGACGCGAGGCGGCGGCAAGGCCGGCAGAGAACGCGGCCGAATTCCGCGGGATGGTCTTCGCTTCTTTTGCCGCTGCAAAGAGCCGGCCGCAAGGAAAACGGTTTTGCGGCGCGGCGCTCCGGCGCAATATTCGTCTTGAAGTGCACAAAGCACAATTCGGTGATCCATGGCGAAGACAGGATCGTAAGAAATCATTATCGTCTAAGGGAGGCCCTCGGGAGGGGGCAGTGGACAGAGTGTGATGACGACGAGTGAACTCGATACGGTCGATGCGCTGATGGCGCATTACGCGGCTGGCATTCTGCCAGAGCCTGCCCGCGTTCTCGTTGCGGCGCATCTCGAACTGCAATCTGTCAATCGGCAAACGGTCGCGGCATTCGAGGCAGTGGCCGGAGATCTTGTCGAAACGCTCGAACCTTCACCCCTATCCGATCCCGAAAGCAGCATCGCTGCCATCCTTTCCAGCTCTCCTTTATCGCTCGCCACAGCGCCAAGGCCCCATGATGCTGATCACGAGGCATGGCCAGGCGTGTTGCGGGCGTTTGCCGGCTTTGACAGGCACGATGTACCTTGGCGCTGGAAGCTTCCCGGGTTGAAAGAATATGCGCTGGGCAAGATCGACGGCTGCGATGTCTCGTTCTATCGCATCCGGCCGGGCCGGGCCATTCCAGAGCATACGCATGAGGGTTTCGA
This sequence comes from Rhizobium sp. PP-CC-3A-592, assembly GCF_003217095.1. Lineage (GTDB taxonomy): Bacteria > Pseudomonadota > Alphaproteobacteria > Rhizobiales > Rhizobiaceae > Ferranicluibacter. The sequence goes on along the minus strand of NZ_QJSR01000001.1, from coordinate 20,961 downwards.
GCTGTCGCTGGTGCTGCACGGCGCGTTCAGCGATGTCAGGGGCCGCTTTGGTCGGGGGGACATCTCGGTTGCCGACGACAGTTTGGACCATCGTCCCATCGCCGAGGGCGGCGAACACTGTATCGTTTTCGCGGTGACCGATGCACCGGTCAAATTGCGTGGTTCTCTCAGCCGTCGCCTTGGCGACCTGATCGGCTGAAACGCCGCAAGGAACGCGTCTTTCCGGATATCGCCGCCGCTCTACTTCATCACCAGATCACTGGAAACAGGCATATTGCGCGCCTGGGAGAAACGGAACATGTCGTCTTTCATCGCACGCCCGGAACATGGTCTTGCCTGGGTCACGGGTGCCAGTTCGGGCATCGGTCGGGCGCTGGCCCTGAAGCTGGTGGCCGAAGGCTTCGGCGTGGTGGTTACCGCGCGCAGCCATGACAAGCTGGTGGCCCTGCAGCGCGAGGCGACGGGTCCCGGTCGCATCATCGTGCTCGATGGCGACGTGACCGATCCTGAAGACATGGAACGGGTGATCGCTTCGATCGAATATGATCACGGCACGCTGGCGCTGGTGGCGCTCAATGCCGGTGTCTTCAAGCCGGTCCATGGCGAGGATCTGCATCTCGAAGACTTTCAGGAGACCTTTTCGGTCAACCTGAACGGCGTGGTGAATTGCCTGCTGCCCGCGATCCGCCACATGAAGGCGCGCGGGCAGGGACAGATCGCCGTCGTCTCCTCCGTCACCGGCTATGGCGGTCTGCCGACGAGCGGAGCTTATGGTGCGACGAAAGCCGCCCTGATCAATATGGCGGAAAGTCTCAAGTTCGATCTGGACAAGCAGGGCATCCGCATTCAGGTGGTCAATCCGGGCTTCGTGGATACGCCGGCAACCAAGGAAAACGCCTTCCCCATGCCGGCACTGGTCTCGCCGGAAGAGGCGGCAGGCGCGATCGTTGCGGGACTTCAGGGCTCGGGCTTCGAGATCACCTTTCCGAAGCGCTTCACCTATGTCCTGAAGTTCATCAACATCCTGCCCTATTGGCTGTATTTCCCACTCATCAATGCTGCAACGGGCTGGAAGAAGCGGCCGTCTGTCAAGGCGCGGCTGCCAGGCGGTAAGCCGGAAGAGCCTCAGGCCGTGTGAAGCACGAGCACGGCGCCGAACACGAGCGCCAGCCCGACCCAGCCGATCGGCTTCAATTTCTGCTTGAACAGCAACCGCGCGCTGATAGCCGTTCCGAAAATTCCGGTCGCGCCGAGAATACCGTAGGCAACGGCCAGATCCATGCCGCGCACGGCTTCCGCCAGAAGCGCGAAGGCCACGAGCACCAGCAGGATCGACAGAAAACCCCAGCCCTTGCGGGAGAAGCCTTCGGATTTGCTGGAGGCAAGGTTTGCGGCGACATCGAACAGGCCCGCGAGGACGGCGAGGATGAAGGGCAGCTCAGGCAGGCTCATCGGTGGCCTCCGCAGGCGCGGTTCCATGGTCCTCGCCCGCATTGACGAGGATGATGCCGAGAACGGCCATGGCGAGCCCGATGAACTCCCGAAGGCTGAGGTCGTGGTGGAAGAAGAACACTGACACAAGCGTGATCAGCGCAATGCCCGACCCTTCCCAGATGGCATAGGCGACGCCGACCGGCAGGGTTCGCACGGCCTTCGCCAGACAGACATAGGAAAGCGCGATCGCCACATACATCACGATGTAACCGCCCATTCCACCGGAAACGCTGGCGGCTTTCATGACGGTGAGGCCGATCACCTCGATGACGATGGCGAGCGCAAGGAAGAGCCAGGCAAGCCGGCGGTCTTGGCGCGGACCGGCGGGCAGGGACGGTTCGTGTGTCATGATCTCTCAGGCGGTCGGTGCGATCGCCTCGCGTAGCTGACGCTGCATGCGTTCGTCCAGCGGAAATGTCCACATCAGCGCGATGGCGCAGAGTTTCAACGCGACCGGCACCCAGGCATAGAGCGCGGCGAGCGCGAACAGCGCATCGGCGCTGTTATCGGCGCCTGCCGCGGGGTCGAACCCGGCCGCAGACAGGATCGGAAAGACCAGCCCGGCGCCGATCGCCAGCGACAGCTTCGTCGCCAGCCCCCAGGCCGCGAAGTAGAAGCCGCCCCTCTGCTCGCCGGAGACGGCCGTATCCGCATCGATGACATCGGCCTGGATGGATGGCGGGAGCGCCAGATCGAACCCGAGGAGAATGCCCGTGACGACGCAGATGGCGCCGAAGCCGTAAAGGCTACCCGGCGGCAGGAGCGGTGCCAGCAGGAAAACGGCACAGGCGCCGAGCATGGCGACCGACCAGGCGCGGTGCTTGCCGAAGCGGGCGGCACAGACACTGGCAAGCGGCACACCGCCGATGGCGCAGAGGAAGTAGAGAAACAGCAGCGGCCCGCGCATCTCCGGCAGGCCAAGCCGCGCGGAGACGAAGTAGAGAAACAGCGTCGCCGGAATGCCGTTTGCAAGCCCATTGAGGAAGTAGGCAAGGACCAGCCGCAGAAACGGTTTGTTGCTCGCAAGAAAGCGCAGCGCATCCGGCAGTGACAGCCGCTCCTGCGTGCGGTTCTCAGGTTCGGGCACCATACGGACGGTCAGCCCGCCGAGGATGAGCAGGCCGAGGCCGACGACGATGCCGAGCACCGCCAGACCGGAAAGTCCTTTCTGCTCGAAGCCGATGGCAAAAGGCAGGACGATGGCGATCAGCGTGCCGATCAGCGTGAAGGTCTCGCGGAAGGCGGAGAGCCGGGTTCGACCATGATAGTCGCCAACGAGCTCCGCGCCCCAGGCGGAATAGGGCACCATGGCCATGGTGAAGCCGAGCGACACGACGCATCCCCAGAACCCGAACCATCCGGCACCCGCCGTCTCTGCCGGCCAGTAGAGCATGACGGCGGCGAGGGCCGCGACCGGAAGCGACATCAGGAACAGCAGCCGGCGGCGGCCGAAAGCGGGATCCATGCGGTCGGCAGCATAACCCACCAGCGGGTCCGAGATCGCGTCGAACAGGCGGATCAACAGGATCACCCAACCGGCCGTCGCGATCGGCACACTGAGCGTCTCGGTGTAATAGGTCGGCACGAGCGAGTAGAGGGGAAGGCCGAGCGCTGCCAGCGGTGCGGCGGGCAGGGCGTAGGCGAGGAGGACGCGTACCGGGAGCTTCGCATCCGAAAGACGGGCGGATTCGCGCGTCCCGTCCGGGAGATCATTCATAGACGACCTGTCGGACGTCGATATTCTTCGCGCGGAACCCGGCTTCGCAATAGAACAGATAGAACTCCCAGAGCCGCTTGAAGCGGATATCGAAGCCCAGCGGCTCGATCTTCGGCCAGACCGACCAGAAGCGCTCCCGCCATTCGGCGAGCGTTCGAGCATAGTCGAGGCCGAAGCCGAGATCCCCGACCATTTTCAGTCCGACCTTGGAACCGAGCGAAACCAGATGCTCGCGTGTCGGCAACATGCCGCCGGGGAAGACATATTTTTGGATGAAGTCCGGATTGGCACGATACTCGCGATAGGATTCCGGCTTGATGGTGATGATCTGAAAGCCGGCGCGACCGCCGGGCTTCAGGCAGCGGCGGACCTGCGAGAAATAGGTCGGCCAATACTTTTCGCCGACGGCCTCGAACATCTCGATGGAGACAACCTTGTCATAGGTTCCCGCCTCGTCGCGGTAGTCCTGGAACTTGATGTCGACCTTGTCGGAGAGGCCGGCCTTTTCCATCCGGGCGCGGGCGAAATCGAGCTGCTCGCGGCTGATCGTCAGGCCCGTCACGCGGCATCCGATTTCGCCGGCCGCATATTCCGCAAAGCCACCCCAGCCGCAGCCGATTTCGAGCACATGGTCGGCCGGCCTGATACCCGCGGCATCCGCCAGCGCCTTGTATTTCGCCCGCTGGGCCGACTGAAGGTCGTTGGCGCCCGTGGCGTAGAGCGCCGAGGAGTAGGTCATCGACGGGTCGAGCCATTGCGCATAGAACGTGTTGCCAAGGTCGTAATGGGCGGAGATGTTGCGCTTGGAGCCTGCCTTCGTGTTGGCGTTCATCCAGTGACGCATTTTCTCGACGAAGCGCAAAATGCCGCGAGCCCCGTTCGGGAAGTGACGACCCATCTCCGCATTGACGAGGAAGAGCTCGAGGAATGCCCCGACATCAGGGCTGTCCCAGTCGCCATCCATGTAGCTTTCGGCCACGCCGATGGTTCCGTTGGTCAGCGCACGCTGGGGCAGGTTCCAATTGTGCAACGTCACGGCTGCCTCGGGGCCCTGCGCCCGGCCCTTGATGACGAAGGTCCGGCCATCGGGCAGCGTCAGTTGCAGGCAGCCTGCCTCCATATTGACGAGGCCGCGAAGCACCATCTGAGCTTTCGCCGGCAAACCTTTGATGAAACGAGAAATATTGTCCTTGGACAGACGCTCTGCGGGCGACTTCTCATCGCGCCATGTTTCAGCTGAACGCATCGCACAACCTTTCGGCAAACATCGGACTTACACAAAATAGCCTTATTCGGCCGGGCTGCAAGTCTCTCGGTGGGAGGTGGGTTGTGGCGACAGTCGGCGCGGTGCCGGCTCGTCACGGCGGCGGTCATCGGTCCAGACGCTGGTCGGGGCGGGTGGTGTGGGCCGGGAGATATATCGCGCTCCCCTCCACCACAGCTTCGCCGCCTCCCAATGAATGCCGGCCACGATCTTCAAAGTAAGGTGGGGAATACGGCCGACGAGACGCAGAATAGTGCTCGTCGTCAGCGGTTGCGCATGGCCGGAGAAGGTTGCCGAAAGCACAGGTCCCTCGGCATCCGTCTCCAGAATCCGCCAGCGGATATCCTTGCCTGGCGGGACCATGCGAAACCGGTAGCGCATGGCCATGGGCATGAAGGGCGACACATGGAAGATCTTGTCGCATTCCTGCCGAACACCGGCATCGCTCACTTGCCCGGATGAGATCGGGCAGACATAGCTATGCCGCTCGCCGAACGTATTGCGCACCTCGTAAACCAGCGCCACCAGCGCATCGGACGTGTCATAGGCGTAGTAGACGGCGAGGGGATTAAAGACCCAGCCGAGAATGCGCGGATAGCAGACAAGGAGGATCCGAGCCGCAGGCGCAGAAACACCAGCATCGGCAAGCAGGCCATCGACATAGGCGCGCAGCGAAATGTCCGTGCGTCCGGAATGGTCGCTCTGGTGGAACGACAGGACATTGAAGCGATCGACGGAAAACACACGGCTTTGCGCGTCTGCTGCATCAAGTCGGTCGAGATCCACCATCAGCGAAAAGACGCTGTAGGAAAACCTGTGCCCGAGCGGCTTCACGCGCTGGTGCATGACGTCGCCGGCATAAAGCAACGCCGGCTCCGACGGCGGTGCATGCAGGCGTCCTACATTGGGAGGCGTATCGGTCATTCCGCAGCTTCGGCGAAGATCGCGGCCGGAGCAAGCCGCCACGGTATGATGCCGCCAAGCGTTTCCGCCGCTGCCAAGCCAGACGACAAGCCATCTTCATGGAAGCCGTAACCCGTCCACGCACCGGCAAAGAACGTATTGTTATTGCCCTGGATGGTCTTCAGGCGTCGCTGCGCGTCGATGGAGCGGGCATCGAACTGCGGATGGTCGTAGGTGTACTCGGCAAAGACCAGACGTGGATCGGGCTCGCGTTCGGGGTTCAATGTGACGAACAGCGGGCAGGCAGGGTCGATCGCTTGCAGGCTGTTCATCCAATAGGTCACCGCCACCTGGCTGTCTGAGCCCGGGCGTGTCGAGCGAAGGTAGTTCCACGACGCCCAGACCTTCTGCCGCTTCGGCATCAGGGCCACATCCCGGTGTAGAACAACGCGATTCGGCTTGTAAGGCACGGCTTCCAGCACGGCGCGCTCCTGCGGCGTAGTGTCCGCTAGCATGGCGAGAGCCTGATCCGAATGAGACGCGATGATGATCTTGTCGTAGACCCGCACCGTGCCATCGTCTTGCGTCACGTGCACCTTTCGACCGTCTCGGCGGATGGAGCGGATTCCGCAGTTCAGCTTCAGCCGGTTGCCGAGGGGTCCCAGCAGCTTGTCGAGATAGACCCGGCTACCACCTGCCACCGTGCGCCACGGATGGGGCGTCGCGTAGACGAGGCGGTGATTGTCGAAGAACTGGATGAAGTGATCGGCCGGAAACTCCAGCATCTTGGCGGCAGGCGCCGACCAGATCGCGGCCGCCATCGGCAGCAGGTAGTTGTTGGTGAAGCCGGGCGAGAAACGGCGCCAGTCGAGATAGTCCCCGATCGACATTTCCGAAAGCCGGCCAGCATCGCGATCGACGAGGCAGATCTTGTTGAAGCGCAGGATCTCGCGCAACATCAGGAGGAAGGACGGACGCAGCATGTTCCGCTTCTGCGCGAAGAGACCCGTGAAAGGCCCGCCGCGCCATTCGAGCGCGCCATGGTCGAGCGACAGAGCAAAGCTCATGCTGCTCGGTAGCGTCTCGACGTCGAGTTCGGCAAAAAGCGCTTTCAGGTTCGGATAGTTCGGCTCGTTGTAGACGATGAAACCCGTATCGACCGAAATCCGCTGCCCGTCGTAATCGACCTCGACCGTCGCCGTATGCCCGCCAGCCCGCTCGGCCTTCTCATACAGTGTCACGTCGTGAACGTCGCGCAGGGCCCAGGCCGCCGAACTGCCGGAAATGCCCGAGCCGACAACGGCGATCGAGAGTCGGCCGTTCGTGGAAGGGATGCCGGCGGAGAGAGTGGAGGTCATGCGGCATCCTTGATGTTGCGGTAGGCGGCAAGCGCGCGATCCCGCGCCTTGGCGTGGTCGACGATCGGTTTGGGGTAGGTTTCGCCCAGCGTTACACCGGCCTTGGTGAGGACGGTGGACGGTGCGTCGAACGGATGATGGATCCAGTCGCTCGGCATGTCGGCAAGTTCCGGCACGTGCTCACGGACGTACAGCCCGTCGGTATCGAACTTTTCGCCCTGCGTGATCGGGTTGAAGACACGGAAGAAGGGCGAGGCATCGGCGCCGCAACCGGCAACCCATTGCCAGTTCATGGCATTGCTCGCAGGGTCGGCATCCACAAGCGTGTCGCGGAACCAGCGCTCGCCCCGCCGCCAGTCGATCAGCAGATCCTTCACCAGAAATGACCCGACGATCATGCGGACACGATTGTGCATCGTCCCGAAGCGCCAGAGTTCGCGCATGCCGGCGTCAACGATCGGAAAACCCGTCAAGCCCGTCTTCCAACGATCGAAATCGTCGTCGCCATTCGTCCAGCCGAGCTTGTCGTATTTCCGGTTCAGGCTCTCGGTCGGCATGTCAGGATTGTGGAACAGGAGATGATAGGCGAACTCCCGCCAAACCAGCTCCTTGCGGAACGTGATCACGTCCGCCGAGTCGGCCTTCGACAGGCCGCGCGTCGCGTGCCAGATACGGGCCGGAGAAATCTCGCCCATGGCCAGATGCGGCGAGAGACACGACGTTCCCGCTTCCCAGGTTCGCTCGCGCGACTCGCGATATCCGTCGATTGTGCCGTCTGTGAAATCATTGAGCTTTTCCCGGGCGGAGGCTTCGCCCGGCTCCCAGCGCCGCGAAAAATCCGCAGCCCATTCGAGCTTCGGCAACAGGCCCCAGTCCTTGAGCGTCTCCGACCGCGGGAACGTCTTCGGCGCTGGCAATTTTTCCGGAGCGTCCACGGGCTCGGGCGGCTCGCCACTGGCCTCTATGGCACGCCAGAACGGTGTGTAGACCCGGTAAGGACCGCCGGTCTTTGTCTTCACGCGAGACGGCTCATGCATGAGCGCTCCGGCAAAGCTCGCCGTCTCCAGCCCATCTTTAGAGAGGACCTCTTTCAGCTTCGTATCGATCTTCATGCCGGCAGGATCATATCGACGGTTCCAGAAGACAGCGGAGGCGCCGGTGTCCTTGATGACCTGCCGGAGAACCGCCTCTGCTTCACCACTCATCAGAATGAGGCGTGAACCGCAGGTCTCGATCTGCGCGGAAAGCGCGGTCAGCGAATGGTGCAGCCACCAGGCCTGCGCTTCGCCGAGGGGACCGGTCTCGGAATTGTCTTCACGAATGTAAAGCGGAAGGACCGGACGGCCTGTTTCGGAAGCAGATGCCAGCGCACGGTTATCGTCCGTCCGAAGGTCCTTGCGAAACCATACAATGATCGGGCTCTGGTCCCGTTGATGCACGTCGTCCATCTTGATCCGTCTGTTCCCTTTGCCGGTCTTACGATCAAGGACGGGGTGTGGATCAAGAAGGTTTCAAAAACATATGAATGCCGCGACCGAGCCGCCACGGACCCGGTGGGCATGCTTAACTCTCAGCAGGAAAAGCCGAATCCGCCAGAAGAGGCCAAGCGTGAACGGCGAAGGAGTTTCAATGATCTGTCCGGTTCAATACGGTAGGTCTCCATCGCCATACAGCCGTATTCATCAGTAATTTGGTTGGTGAACGTACTGCCAATCGGCGACTTCGTCAGCTTCGTTCGTGGCTGATGTCCCCCGTAGGTGATGCTGCCGGGAATAGGTTGCACTTCGTACGGTGTGCATGCCGTAAGGGCCAAACCACCGACAATCACCAGTGTCCCGAATTTCACCATCGGCCGCATCCCTAAAAAGCTCCGCCTGTCACGGGATTGACCACTGGCCGTTCGCTGACGTCCTTCTCGTCTGCAGGTTTGACGAATGTCGGAGCAATAGAATCTTTTTCATCCACGGCGGAGTCATCTGCCGTCGGATTGACATCGGTCGGACGTTTCTGCTCGGACGTGCCGTTATGGTCGCTGTTACCCATGATTTACTCTCCGTGATGACCGGAAAACACAAGGTAAAGACAAATGTTCCGGCCTGGACGGAGAAACGGAACAGTATGAAGGATGGTGCGGTAGTCGTGTGACCTAAGCCACGTGCCATGATCTCAAGTGAGAAAATGGCTCCCCGGGCCGGATTCGAACCGGCGACCTGTCGATTAACAGTCGAATGCTCTACCGCTGAGCTACCAGGGAACATCTGCGCTGCAGAAGTGAGGCTGCTAATACGGGTGCTTTTTCGATTTGCCAAGCGCTTTTTTCAAAAAAGCGCGTCTCGCTGTGGACAAACTCGGATGCGAAGCACACCTCAGGGCGGACATGGGCGACAGGGGTCGTTCTGAGTGGATAAGGCCGGATTGGACGATGATGAACGAGGTTGACGCAGTCGGACGCCCGTCGGGCAGCACCCGAGAGAATGGTGCTGGTACGAACACGAAGACGGCTCCGCCGCGCACGCATGGCCCACAGCTGTCGATCGGTTCGTGGCATATGCCGTTACCCCGCCAGAAGTGGCTTCGTGTCCTCCTCGGCTGTCTGCTGGTCGTCTGCGGCATCCTCGGCTTCCTGCCGATTCTCGGATTCTGGATGGTGCCCCTCGGTCTCGTCGTGCTGTCGCATGATTCCGCCTACATCCGCCGCAAGCGCCGCCGCATGGCCGTCTGGTGGGGCCGCCGGAAGCAGGCGAAAGCCGCCGCGAAGGCCGCTCGCGTTTAGTGCATATGAAAAAGGCCGGTTTGACCCGGCCTTTTCTCATTCTTCGAAAGCAGTTTACCCGTTTGTCGTACCCGTCTGCGGGGTAGGATCGCGGTCGGCAGGTGCCGGCTGCATCTGCTCGCCATTCGCCGGCGTGTTGTCGATCGTGCCCTGATTGGCCGGTGTCGCCTGACCGTTCTGAGTGGACTCCGTCTGCTGACGATCGGTCGCCGCATCATTGTCCGTGCTCTCGCCGAACATTTCTGCCGCACCCCACGCGATCAGTGCCAGAAAAAGGCCGCCGATCAGGACCATCAAAACCGGACGGCCGGCGCCACCCTGGCGCGCTTCCGTCGGGCTGACGGTAACCTTTTTGTTCAGTTCCTGCGTCGAGCGCACGTCGCCGCGTTCGTCCAAAATTTTCGCCATATCCGTCTCCTTGGGTCCGGAGCGACGATGCGCCCCTCGTATTCTTGACAGGTGCAACGGGCAGGAGACCGGTAAGTTCCGCCAAGGGCATGCAAGCTCCTAAGCCATATGGATTTGCGCAATTTTGTGGTATGGTCTTCAAGCGGTCCGTTAAGGAGCGACCGCGTCGGTATGAGCGGGAGGAACGCCATGCATTACAATGTTCAATTTTTCACCTGGACACCGCGCGACGGCGTCCATCAGGTCGGCAAGATGGTGGAGATCGATGCCGTCAACGCCAAGCTGGCGGCAACGTCGCTTCTGGGGCTGCGCCTGGGCGATAGCGGCGAGGCGAGCCGCCTTGCGGCCCGCGTCTGGGCTGCCGAGGATGCGGCGAAGGCCGACTGCGTCTGCTTCTTCTACCAGTAGCGTTTCCGACCGTGGGTACGCTGCCTGCCGGAGATATCAAACCTTCAGCGCGAATGCGGAGGTTACACCATCCACGACGAACTGGGCGGCCAGCGCGGCGAGGATGACGCCGAGAAGGCGCGTGAGAATCGCGCGCCCGGTTTGCCCGAGAAATCGATCGACGCGCTCGGCAATCACGAGCGCTGCAAACAGGATTGCCACACACGCCGCGATGACGAGGATTAGCTGGAGACGCCCGACGGTGCCGGGATAGGAGCCGGCGAGCAGGATCGTGGCCGAAATCGCGCCCGGTCCCGCGATAAGCGGCAAGGCGAGCGGAAAGACCGCGATATTCTCGATGTGATCCCTGAGGGTTGCCGTTTCCCCGGTCTTCTCCTTCCGCTCGTTGCGCTTCTCGAAGATCATCTCGAAGGCGATCCAGAACAACAGAAGACCGCCGGCGATGCGGAACGCGCCCATGGAAATGCCGAGCAGCCCGAGAATGCTGTCGCCAAAAAGCGCGAAGACCGAGAGGATGCAGAACGCGATGAGGCTGCCGCGCCAGGCCACCTGCTTGCGTTCGCTCCGGCTCATTCCGGCTGTCAGGCTGAGAAAGATCGGCGCGAGGCCCGGCGGGTCGATGGTCACGAGGATCGTGGTCAACGCGTTGATGAGAAGGTCGGTATCGGTCATGCCGCTCTCCAGGGCCCGTTTCGCGCGAGCGGCCAGTTAGGCTCAAGCGACGTTTCGGGTAAAGGGGCAGGGGGCACAGGCTGCAAGTTTACCTTGGAAAGCCGCCCTTTTGCTGCCAGAAAGGCATAAGACTGTTCAAAACCCCCTGCGCAAATTAGCGCAAGGGCGCTGTATGGATTATATGTAGCCCTCTGATTCTGACCAACGATCGTGACCCAAATTGACTGAGCAAACACCTCCCGGCGGCGGCAAGAACCCACCAGGCATCGAGCCCATTTCCATCATCGAGGAAATGCAGCGCTCCTACCTCGATTACGCGATGAGCGTCATCGTCAGCCGTGCGCTTCCCGATGTTCGCGACGGACTGAAGCCGGTACATCGGCGCATCCTGTTCGGCATGAGCGAGCTCGGGATCGACTGGAATAAGAAATACGTTAAATGCGCCCGCGTGACCGGGGACGTGATGGGTAAGTATCACCCGCATGGCAACCTCGCGATCTACGACGCGTTGGCGCGCATGGCACAGCCCTGGTCGCTGCGGCTGCCGCTGATCGACGGGCAGGGCAACTTCGGTTCCATCGATGGCGACCCGCCGGCGGCCGAACGTTACACCGAATGCCGCCTGCAGAAGTCGGCGCACGCGCTTCTCGACGACCTCGACAAGGAAACGGTCGATTTCCGCGACAACTATGACGGCACGCTGTCCGAGCCTGTCGTCATGCCGGCGAAGTTTCCGAACCTGCTCGTCAACGGCGCCGGCGGCATCGCAGTCGGCATGGCGACGAACATCCCGCCGCACAACCTGTCCGAAGTCATCACGGGCTGCATCGCGCTGATCGAAGATCCTGCGCTCGAACTGCCGCAGTTGATGGAGATCATTCCGGGTCCGGACTTCCCGACCGGCGCCATGATCATGGGCCGCTCCGGCATTCGTTCTGCCTACGAGACCGGCCGCGGTTCGGTCATCATGCGCGGCAAGGCGCATATCGAGCCGATGCGCAATGATCGCGAAATGATCATCGTGACCGAAGTTCCCTTCCAGGTGAACAAGGCGACGATGATCGAGAAGATGGCCGAACTGGTACGCGACAAGCGTATCGAGGGCATCTCCGACCTGCGCGACGAGAGCGACAGGCAGGGCTACCGCGTCGTCATCGAGCTGAAGCGCGATGCCAATGCCGAAGTCATCCTGAACCAGCTGTATCGCTACACGCCGCTGCAGACCTCTTTCGGCTGCAACATGGTGGCGCTGAACGGCGGCAAGCCCGAGCAGATGACCCTGCTCGACATGCTGCGTGCCTTCGTCGCCTTCCGCGAGGACGTCGTCAGCCGCCGCACCAAGTATCTGCTGCGCAAGGTGCGCGAGCGGGCCCACGTGCTCGTCGGTCTCGCCATCGCGGTTGCCAATATCGATGAGATCATCAAGCTGATCCGCGAGGCCCCCGATCCGGCGACCGCGCGCGAGCAGTTGATGACACGCCGCTGGCCGGCCCATGACGTGGACTCGCTCATCCGCCTGATCGACGATCCCCGCCACAAGATCAACGATGACGGCACCTATAACCTCTCCGAGGAACAGGCCCGCGCCATCCTCGAACTGCGTCTTGCCCGCCTCACGGCGCTGGGTCGCGACGAAATCGGCGACGAGCTGAACAAGATCGGCGGCGAGATCAGCGATTACCTTGAAATCCTTGGCTCACGCTTGCGGATCATGACGATCGTCAAGGACGAATTGTCGGCCATTCGCGACGAGTTCGGCACCCCGCGCCGCACCGAGATCGTCGAAGGCGGTCCCGACATGGACGATGAGGACCTGATCTCCCGCGAGGACATGGTCGTCACCGTGTCGCATCTCGGCTACATCAAGCGCGTACCGCTGACGACCTACCGGGCGCAGCGCCGCGGCGGCAAGGGCCGCTCCGGCATGTCGACCCGCGACGAGGATTTCGTCACGCGCCTGTTCGTCGCCAATACGCACACGCCTGTTCTGTTCTTCTCTTCGCGCGGCATCGTGTACAAGGAAAAGGTCTGGCGCCTGCCGATCGGGACCCCCACATCGCGTGGCAAGGCCCTGATCAACATGCTGCCGCTCGAAGCGGGCGAACGCATTACCACGATCATGCCGCTGCCCGAGGACGAGGCCAGCTGGGCCAATCTCGACGTCATGTTCTCCACGACGCGCGGCACCGTTCGCCGCAACAAGCTGTCGGACTTCATTCAGGTCAATCGCAACGGCAAGATCGCGATGAAGCTGGAGGAAGACGGCGACGAGATCCTGTCGGTGGAAACCTGCACCGATCGCGACGACGTTCTCCTCACCACGGCGCTCGGCCAGTGCATCCGTTTCCCCGTGGACGACGTCCGCGTGTTTGCCGGCCGCAATTCGATCGGCGTCCGCGGCATTTCGCTCGGGAAGGACGATCGCATCATCTCGATGACCATCGTCAGCCATGTCGATGCCGAGCCTTGGGAACGCGCCGCCTATCTCAAGCGTGCTTCCGTCGAACGGCGTCTCGTCGCTGATGAAGCTGTTGCAGGCGAAGACGATGAGATCACGCTGATCGGCGAAGAGGGGGCCGACGTCGTCGGCGAACTCTCGCAGGAGCGCTATGACGCACTGAAGGCACAGGAGCAATTCGTGCTGACGGTCTCGGAAAAGGGCTATGGGAAGCGGTCTTCGACCTACGATTTCCGGACGTCTGGCCGTGGCGGCAAGGGCATCCGTGCCACCGATACGTCGAAGACCACCGAGATCGGCGTTCTCGTTGCCGCCTTCCCGGTGGAAGATGCCGACCAGATCATGCTCGTCTCCGACGGCGGACAGCTGATCCGTGTTCCTGTCGGCGGCATTCGCCTCGCCAGCCGTGCGACGAAGGGTGTCACGATCTTCTCGACGGCGAAGGACGAAAAGGTCGTGTCCGTCGAGCGTATCAGCGAGCCTGAGGATGACGAGGCAGCCGTTGCAATCCTGGATGAGCAGCTCGCTCAGGAGGGCACAGCGGCAACCAGTGAGACGACTGAGGATCCGGATACGGCATCCGAATAAAGTCTCCGGTTGAGCAGACACCGGAACGGAAAGCAAGAATAGGAAAAGCCGGACGGGCAGGGGACCGTCCGGCTTTTTTGTATCCCGCAGCGCTGGAGGTCGCGTTGGGATAGATGGGGATGTTAGATCGAAAACCCTTCGCTGTGGCGGCGGGAGGCACGGATAGCCTCGCGGTCTCGCTTGAGCTGAAGAATGGTCTTCGTAAAGTCGAACAGGAACACGATACTAATCACTGCCGACACGATCATCATGATAACGGCCATGTCGCGTTTCCTTATCTGGTGACGACGAACCGGCGGGCGGGCTTTGGCTTCGAAGCGACTTCCGAGCGAAGTGCATGCACAGTCGCAAAGATCATCGTGAAAAACATCAACATCGAAAACAGCATCAATCCCATGGCCGTCATCCTTTCTGCACCTTCAACGAGGCATCACGGAAAAAAGTTCCAGAGACCTTGTGAGACTATTCTTGTGTGTACTGTCTTCGAGCGAGCGGAATGGCTTCCGGGGAACAGGCCGCGCATCTTGCGCCGCCCTGCCGGGCGTGACACAAGACTGCCCAAACGGAACACGGTGCGATGACGACAGCTTTCTACCCCGGCTCCTTCGATCCGATCACGAACGGACATCTCGATATCCTCGCCCAGTCGCTCAACGCGGCGCAGAGCCTGATTGTCGCCATCGGCGTCCATCCCGGCAAGACACCGCTCTTCTCCTTCGACGAGCGCGCCACCCTGATCCGCCACGCGATCGGCGAGGCGTTGCCCGAGCGAAGCGCCGATGTCTCGGTGGTGTCCTTCGACGATCTCGTCGTGAACGCGGCCCGACGTCACGGCGCCTCGCTCCTCATTCGCGGGCTGCGCGACGGCACGGATCTCGACTATGAGATGCAGATGGCCGGTATGAACCGCGAAATGGCCCCCGACATCCAGACCCTTTTCATTCCCGCCGCAACGGCCTCGCGGCCCATAACGGCCACATTGGTCCGTCAGATCGCCGCCATGGGCGGCGATGTCGGCCCGTTCGTGCCGAAGGTGGTGGTCCAGGCGCTTGCAATTCGCAAGGCGCAGCGCTGACGTCGGTACTTCGGGCGCTATATCGACACGGCCACACGCAAATCCGCAGACGAAACACGGAGCCATCATGACCTTCTTCAAGCTTGCCCTAGCAGGCGCAGTATCCCTGGCGGTGCTCACCGGCGCAGCCGTCGCCCAAGCCAAGGACCTTCTGACGATCACGCTGAAAAGCGGCCCCGTCGTCATCGAACTGCTTCCCGAGATCGCGCCGAAGCATGTCGCGCGGATCAAGGAACTGGCCGCAGAGGGCGCCTACGACAACGTCGCTTTCCACCGCGTCATCCCCGGCTTCATGGCCCAGACGGGCGACGTTCAATACGGCAACCTCGAGAAGAACTTCGAAGCCGGTCGTGCTGGCATGGGCGGCTCCTCGAAGGCCGATCTGCCGGCCGAGTTCTCCAAGACCCCGTTCAAGCGCGGAACCGTCGGCATGGCCCGCTCGCAGAGCCCGGACTCCGCAAATTCGCAGTTCTTCATCATGTTCGACGAAGGCTCGTTCCTCAACGGCCAGTACACCGTCGTCGGCCAGGTCGTGTCCGGCATGGAAAATGTCGACAAGATCAAGAAAGGCGAGGGCGACAGCGGCTCCGTCACCAATCCCGACCGCATGATCAGCGTCAAGGTCGGCAAATAACACCACACTTCTTTGAAGGAGAAGAGCATGGCCGAGATCAAGGATCCGGAAAACACGATCATCATGGAAACGACCAAGGGTCAGGTCGTGATCGAGCTGAAGCCCGATCTGGCGCCGGGCCACGTCGCCCGCATCAAGGAACTGGTCGCGGAAGGCGCCTATGACGGCGTCGTGTTCCACCGCGTCATCGACGACTTCATGGCGCAGACCGGCGACGTGCAGTTCGGCAAGCAGGGCGGCAAGGACTTTAACCCGGCCCGTGCCGGCATGGGCGGCTCGTCCAAGCCCGACCTCAAGGCTGAATTCTCGGCCACCAGCCATGTGCGTGGCACGTGCTCCATGGCCCGCAGCCAGATGCCGAACTCGGCCAACTCGCAGTTCTTCATCTGCTTCACCGACAGCCCGTGGCTGAACAAGCAGTACACGGTCTGGGGCCAGGTCATCGAAGGCATGGACAACATCGACAACATCAAGCGCGGCGAGCCGGTCAAGGATCCCGACAGCATCGTTTCGATGAAGATTGCCGCCAACGCCTGATTCAGGCTATGGCAAGGCCCGCCCGATCGCCGCTCAGGCCATCGGGCGGGCCTTATCCGTTTTTAGAAATGCTCATTCATGCGCGTCGATCTCTTCGACTTCGATCTCCCCGACGACAACATTGCCCTGCGGCCCGCCAGCCCGCGCGATAGCGCCCGCATGCTCATCGTGCGCCCGGGCAGCCCGCTCGAACACCGCAGCGTCATCGATCTTCCGTCTCTGCTGCAGCCGGGCGATGCGCTTGTCTTCAACGACACCAAGGTCATTCCCGCGCAACTCGAAGGCGTTCGTCTGAGAGAAGGTGCGACCGAGCAGGCCGTCTCGACCACGCTCCACATGCGCATCGCACCCGACCGGTGGAAGGCATTCGCGAGACCCGGAAAGCGTATCAAGCCCGGCGATCGCATTCGTTTCGGCCATGGCGGCGAGGCTTGTCTGCTTGGCACGCTGGATGCGACCGTCGAGGCGAAGACGGAAGGCGGCGAGGTTACGCTGGTTTTCGATCTCTCCGGCCCCGCGCTCGATGAAGCCATCGCGACCGTCGGCCACATCCCGCTGCCACCTTATATCGCCTCCAAGCGGCCGGAAGACGCGCAGGACCGGCAGGATTACCAGACGCTCTATGCGCGGGAGGAAGGTGCGGTTGCCGCGCCCACCGCCGGTCTGCATTTCACCGATCGTCTCTTTGCCGCACTGGATGCCCGTGGCGTCGAGCGGCATTTCGTGACGCTGCATGTCGGCGCCGGGACATTTCTGCCCGTGAAGGCGGATGATACCGACGACCACAAGATGCACCAGGAGATCGGCCATGTCTCGGCCGAGGTTGCCGAGCGGCTGAACGCCGTGCGGGCGAGGGGCGGGCGCATCGTCTGCGTCGGCACCACTTCGCTGCGCCTGATCGAAAGCGCCGCGAGAGACGACGGGCGCATAGAGCCTTGGTCGGGACCGACCGGCATCTTCATCACGCCCGGCTACCAGTTCCGCGCCGTCGATATTCTGATGACAAATTTTCATCTGCCGAAATCGACGCTGTTCATGCTCGTTTCCGCCTTTTCAGGCCTCGACACCATGCGCGACGCCTACACCAACGCCATTGCGGACGGTTACCGCTTCTACTCCTATGGCGATGCCAGCCTGCTTTTCCGGAACGAACCATGACAGAGACTTTCCAGTTCAACCTGACCGCCACAGATGGCAAGGCGCGGCGCGGTGCTGTTTCCATGCCGCGCGGTACGATCCGCACGCCGGCCTTCATGCCCGTGGGAACGGTCGGTACGGTCAAGGCGATGTATCTCGACCAGGTGAAGGACCTTGGCGCCGATATCATCCTCGGCAACACGTACCACCTGATGCTGCGCCCCGGCCCGGAGCGCGTTGCGCGCCTTGGCGGCCTGCACGACCTCATCCGCTGGCAGGGGCCGATCCTCACCGATAGCGGCGGCTTCCAGGTCATGTCGCTCTCCGGCCTGCGCAAGCTGGACGAGCAGGGCGTGACCTTCAAGAGCCATGTCGATGGCGCCCTGCACCACATGTCGCCGGAGCGTTCCATCGAGATCCAGGGGCTGCTCGACAGCGATATTCAGATGCAGCTCGACGAATGCATTCGCCTGCCCGCCGAGCCGCACGAAATCGAGCGTGCGATGGAGATGTCGCTGCGCTGGGCAGAGCGCTGCAAGACCGCGTTCGGCAGCCAGCCGGGTAAGGCCATGTTCGGCATCGTGCAGGGTGGCGACAACCCAGCGCTGCGTGTCAAATCCGCCCAGGCGCTGGCGGGCCTCGATCTCAAGGGCTACGCGGTCGGCGGCCTTGCCGTCGGCGAGCCGCAGGCCGTGATGCTCGATATGCTGGACACGACCTGCCCGGAACTGCCTTTCGAAAAGCCGCGCTACCTGATGGGCGTGGGAACGCCGGACGACATCCTGAAATCGGTCGCCCGCGGTATCGACATGTTCGACTGCGTCATGCCGACCCGCTCCGGCCGCCACGGCCTGGCCTTCACACGCCGCGGACGCGTCAACCTGCGCAACGCCCGTCACGCCGAGGACATGCGCCCGCTGGACGAACAATCCACATGCCCCGCGGCACGCGACTATTCCCGCGCCTATCTCCATCATCTCGTCCGGGCAAACGAGTCGCTCGGTGGCATGCTCCTGACGTGGAACAACCTCTCCTACTACCAGGACCTCATGGCAGGTATCCGCAAGGCGATCGAGGACGGTCGCTACGCCGACTTCATGGCGGAGACCCAGGAAGAATGGGCGAGGGGTGACCTCGCTCCGCTGTGACCGAGGTTCTCCCACGCAATGAGATCTGACCGCGTGTCGCCGAGCGGTCAGACTGTTGCGTGAACCGCCTGGCGGTAGCCACCCGTTGCTCAGAGACCTACGCAGCCTTGGCGCGGATGACGACGCGGTCGAGACTGCCGTCTCCGACAGCCTCCAGCTTCACCGAATAGAGAGAATCGCGACGCGTCGGGAAGCGGAACGTGCCTGTCTGTGCGGTCACGTCGCCTTTTCCATGCGTTTCCCAAGTGTAGACCGAGGTGACGGGTCTGCGCTTGACGACCCATTTGTACCTGGCTGGCGCCCCTTGCGGGACGATCACGTCAAACTCGGCGTGGCCATCGGCGAAAACCTGGGGCTGAACCTTGAGCGTTCGCCCCGTGATCGTGGTCTCCAGATATTGCGGGCGAGCCCAGGTTTCGCGAATGAGGTGGTTGGCCTGATCGGTCAGGCGTGCACGCGATCGCTCGAGGCCCTCGACGCGGGGCCGAACCTTTGCGCTCTCGGGAGCTTTTGTCAGCACCATCACATTCGCCGTCAGCGTCACGCCGCGGCGGAAGGACACGATCGGCTTGGAGATCTGGTTGCCGGCGGCAAAGCCATAGCTCTGATAGCGCTCGGGGTGAGGGCGATTGAGCAGGTGATCCTGAACGTAGCAGTCGAAGACCGGTTCGGCATGAAGCGGCGAGGCGTGGATCAGATCGACCAGATGGTTGGGGTCGAAGTAGTAGTTGTGCGGGATGCGCTCGGTGACGCCGCCGAACGTGACAGCCGTCGTGAAGGCATAGACGCCGCCGGGTTTCAGCACGCGCTCGACCTCCCGGAAGTGCTGCAGGAAATCCTCGTCATGCCCGATATGTTCGAAAGACCCCGTCGACCAGCAGAAGTCGAAACTCTCGTCAGGGAATTTGAGGTCGCGCATATCCATCGCCATCGCATCGACCTTGTCGAAATCGACGGGCCAAGGCGCCTTCTTGCGAATGAGGTCGCGTGGGCTCTCCGTGCGAACGCCGATCCAGCCGGAATCGGGCAGATAGAGATCGGTAACGACCGTCTTGGCGACGCGGGGAACGATCGCATAGATCAGCTTTTCCGTTCCGGCACCCATCGCGAGCCCGTGCGCGCTGCCCTGCAGCTTGCCCTTGGCCGCAAGAGCCCGGAAGATCATGGCGAATTCCCACGCCCGACGCGAGCCGAACGGCACGGAGCGAAGATCGCGCCGAATGATGGCGTCGATCTCCGGCTCGAAGAAGTCATGGATATCGCAGACTTTTTGCAAAGACAGTGGCATCGTCGGTCCCCCTTAAAGGCAAACCTAACCAATGCGTGCGCCCATGGTCAATGACATCTACCACTTTAGATTTCAGGTCCCGGCGTTTGTTGCAGCATCTGCACGCCGTTGATCTTGTATGTCCCGTCGGGCTGCAGCGTCAGGGAGTAAAGCGCCGTCCAGTCCTTGCCATCCGGCCCGGAGATCAGGACTTCCTGCACGACCGTCGAGCCATCGACCTTGCTCCGGCCAAAGGCGAAATTCCCGGGCCGATACACAGGCCCGTATCCGCGCTTCACCATCCCGAAAAACAGGTCCTGGCTCGGAAACAGCCCTTTGATCTGAGGCGACGCAAACGAATACGCCGCCGTCGCATCGTCATTCAGGAACGCCTCGATCTGCTGCCCGATAATGGACCTTGCGGTATCCACCGGTTCGGCGGCATGTCCCGGTGACGACATCACCAAGGCCATCACGAATCCAATGCCCAACATCACACGCGCCATCACCATCTCCATCAACCGAAGCCGTAGACCTGAGCTTACGCCGAATATGCCTGATGGGAAGAGCCGTGACGCCGCGTCGATCAGTGCTGCGCTGGGAGGTAAAGAGGTAAGGGGCTATAGATGCACGAGTCGAGGATGGAGATGCACGAGCTGAAGACTGGCATGTCGCACTTCATCCTTGAACCCACCCGGCTACACAGATTGTGGCGGGGGAGTTGGAATGTCCGCCTGTTTGCAAAGCAGAAATGTCCGAGAGGTCGCCGTACGGCACACCGGTCAGCCCCGATCTGAGCGGCTGATCGCAACTGCAAGATCAGATCGGGGCGGGTGATAGATACACCCTTCGGCTTTAGCTTTGAGACGATCCAATCGCCTCTTCACTCGGCAGTTTGCTGCCGCGACAGCGCCTTCCCACGCCGCGCAATCACCGCCGGATCGTCCATGAAATCCTTCCGACGTCCCGGGCCGCGAGCGCGTCGCACGTAACCGTTTTTGTCGCTGTTGCTCTTGACGACCGGCTTGTCCTGCTGCTCCTGGCGCTCCTTGATATAGGCCAGAACATCACCCAACCGCTTGTTCTCGGTGATCGCCGCATGCGTCACCCGCTGGTCCTT